>OY969695.1:0-5116566 GCA_963701965.1 uncultured Gemmatimonadales bacterium | reverse complement strand
AGCGTTACGGAGTCGAACGTAGCTACGTTTTGGCTACGTAAAGACAAACGGCTAGCAGGTGCTAACCGGCTAGCCGTCGTCATTACTGGTGGGCCCTGAGTGACTCGAACACTCGACCTACGGATTAAGAGGCGCTCCCTACCCTCCCTGGCCACCCGGCTACGGACGTGCGCACGGTGGCAAATGAGGAGCGTTGAGGTGTCTGGCAGAGCGTTCGGGTTACTCGATTGGCTACGTTTTGGCTACGTTGGCAAGAGTTCGAGAGTCCGCGCACACCCGCCCGGTTCTCGATGCGCGGTCGTTGCGGTCTCACGAGATTGAGCAAGCGCTGTCTACGGCGCCGCGGCTCCTAGGGCACCGGCTAAATCGTGCCGAAGGGCAACGAGCTCACCATCAGAAAGCGGTCGGACGCGCCGAACAGGTCGAAGCCGAGCCTCTCGCGCTCGGCGGCGCGCGCCGCGTGCACGTTCAGACGCGAGTTGTATGTCGACATGCCCGCGACGCACACGGCCGCGTCGGGCCAGCGCACGATCGCTGCGATGACGGGAAGGTCGTCGGCAGCAGGTCGAAGGCGGCCTCGAAGCCTGCCCCCGGCCTCCTCGATCGCCGCGCGGTCCGTGGCGAGGAACGCTTGCCGCGCCGCGCCGCCCTGCCCCGCGTGCACCCGCTGCAGCACGAGCAGGCAGACGCCGCCCGGCGGTGCGAGGTCGGCCTCCTCCGCCAGCGCCGGCTCGGGCCACGCGGCCATGAACTGGACATCGACGCGAGCGGTCAGCTCTGTCTTGGCGATGCCTCGCGGCGCGTACTCGCTGCCACTCGGTGTCGGCACCGAACGCGGCCCAGGCGGCGTTGCGCTCGTCGAGCGAGGCCCCAAGCGAGGATCCAGACGAACGCGGGCAGGCGCGGTCCGACGACCGCGTGCCAGGCGCCGAGCGGACGCGGCACCTTGGCGCGCTGGAGGATGGCCGTGCAGTCGCTCGCCATCACCTTCGCCATCTCGGCCATGCGGCCGCCGCCGGCCTGGTAGGTCCTGAGCTCGTAGATCATCGCGTCGTTCCTTCTTTCGCTCGAAGCTTCGTCACGGCTGCAGCGGAATGCCGGCCTTCTTCATCAGGTCTTCGGTGGTGGCAATGTCCGTCTTCAGGAAGGCCGCGAAGGTCGCCGGATCGCCGCCCGCCGGCGTCGCGCCCTGCAGGGCGAGCGTCTGGGTCACGTCGGGCGCCGAGAGCGCCTTGATTGTGTCGGTATTGATCTTGGCGATCACCGCGGCGGCCTGCTGGCGCGAAGATGCCGTACCAGGCGCGCGCCTCGAGCCCCGGTACGCCCGCCTCGGCGCTGGTAGGGATGTCGTTGAAGAGTGGCGAGCGGTGCGTGTCGGTCACCGCGAGCGCACGGAGCTTCCCGGACTTGATGTGCGGCAGCAGCGCCGGCGGCGGCCCGAACATCACCGTCACCTGCCCGCCGACGAGGTCCTGCACCGCCTGACCCTGGCCCTTGTACGGCACGTGCGTCAGCTTCGTCTGCGTCAGCGCCTGGAACTGCTCGCCGGCGAGATGCGACGCCGACCCCGCGCCGGACGACGCGAACGATACCGATCCGTCGGGCCGCGCCTTGGCTACCCCGAGCTCGCGCAGCGTGTTGACGGGCAGCGTCGCGTTGACCGCGACGATGTATGGCGGCGTGCTCAGCAGCGCCACCGGGGCGAGCTCTGCCTCGTTGGCCGACATGACCGCGCCGCTCGCGCCGACGAGCAGCGTGTGGCCGTCGGGCGGCGCACGGCCCACTTCTTTGGCGCCGATCAGGCCCGCCGCGCCCGGACGGTTGAGCACGATCACGGTCTGGCCCCAGGCTTCCTGGTACTTCTTCGCGAGCAGCCGCCCGAGCAGGTCGGCACCGCCTCCCGGCGGAAAGGCCACGACGATCGAGACCGGCTTCGACGGAAAGGCGGTCTGCGCCGCCGCCGGGGCGAGCGCGACCAGAGCGACGCCGGCGGCCGCGATGGAACGCGTCAGGAGCTTGCGGACTTGCATGGTGACGATGTCCTTGCTGGAGGAAGTGCTGCAGGTAGGGATGCCACGTTCAATCGGGAACGCAGCGGAAGGCGCTGGGCGGCGGCGGACGCAGCCGGGTCGACGACTGCACGGCGAGCCAGGTCACGGCGGCGCGCCGCGCCGTGGAACATGCGGCGGAACTGGTCAGGCGAGATCGGCGCGCACGAGGCACCGAAGAACAATGCCCAGCTCGCTTCGGGGACGCGCTCGCCGGGCATCGCGGGCGCCTTGTTCTCGCGCGTTCGCCTCACCACTTCGTCCGCGGGCGGGACGTACGGGCGGTAGATGTTGTCGATGACGCTGAAGCCACACATCGCAGGTCCTAGTGACTGATTTCCGCGCCGAGGGCGGCGGAGATGTCCCTCGCGACAGCGATTACTGCCGGCGCGAGTTGGCGGATGCGCGCCAGCCGAAGGCGGTCGAGCGGGCCGGCGATGCCGACCGCGGCAACGACCTCGCCGCGCCGGTTCGTCACGGGCGCGGCGATGCCAGCGACGTTGGGGCGGAACTCGCCGATGTTGGTCGCATAACCGCGCTCGCGCGCCTGCTTCAGCGCTTGCACCAGGTCGTCGTGCTTCCTGAGCGTCGAGGGCGTGTGACGCACGCTCTGCCTGGCGACGTCCCTGATGACCGACAGGGGCTGACCGCACAGCAGGGCCTTGCCCGACGCGGTGCAGTATGCCGGCGCGCGACCGCCGAGCGGCGTGTGCGCGCGCACCGGGTTCGCCGTCTCGATCGTCTCGACGTAGACCACCTCGCGGCCGTCGAAGACGGCGAGATGAGAGGTCTCGTCGGTCTCCCGCACCAGCCGCTTCAGGTGCGGCCGCGCCGCGGCCGGCAGGTCCATTTGGGCGTGGATGCGCTGGCCGAGCTCCCACACCCGCAGCGTCGGCTCGTAACTGCTGTCGGGGTTGCTCCGCACGTAGCCCATGAAGCGCAGCGTCGATAGGATGCGGTGCACGTTGCTTTTCTGCAGCCGCATCGACAGGGCGAGCTCGGTGACTCTCGTCGGGCTTCCGTGCTCGATGAGTCGTTCGAGCACGCCGAGGCTCTTCACGACCGTCTTGTCGATGCCTGCCGGCAGCTCGTCGGCGCCAGCGTCCTCTTGCACCGCGGCGCTCATGCGTCCGCCCGGGTCGCGCCGCACTCGCCGGCGGCGCTGCCGAAGGCGAGACGGGTGCCGTCGGGGTGCCACGAAATCGACGTGATCGCTCCACGCCCGCCTTCGCGCAGCGGCCGCACCGAGATCGGCTCGTCGGCCGCGGCGACCTGCACGCAGCCGTCGTCCCAGCCGATCGCGAGCCGCCGCGTCCCGGTCTTCCAGGCGACGGCGGTGACCGTTCGCCCGGGGCGCGGCGCGACCTCGACCGCGTTGCGCGTCATCGGCCCGTCGTCGCCGTCGAACGGCCAGACAATCGCCGCCGACGCACCCGAGGTGGCCAGGAGCGCGCGTCCGAGGACCAGGCCCAGTCGGCGACCCGCGCCCGGTAGCCGAGCATGCGGAAGTGCTTGCGATCGGCGAGGCGCCAGCCGTGCAGGAAGGAGCTCTGCGACGCGATCACGAGAAACCGGCCATCGGGCGAAAACGTCGACGCGATGTGAATGTCGTTCCACGCCAGCTCGAGCGGCGCGCTCGTGGCTTCCGTGTCGTGGACGCTGACGCAGTCCTGCTGCGCGACCGCGAGGCGGCTGCCGTCGGGCGAGAAGGCGATGCCTTTAACCCCGCGCTGGTGCTGAAGCTGCCGATCGCCTGCGGAGGACTGCAGCCACACCGTCTTCCCCGACGCATACGCCAGCCGGCCCCTGCTCTGCCCGAGCGACGTGATCCATTTGCGCGGCACTGCGCCGACCTCGCGGCAAGCGCCGCTCGCCTCGGTGCGGCAGACCCGGCCGTCCTCGCCACTGGTGTGCAGCGCGTCCTCGCCGGCGACCCGCGCGGCGGCGAGCGACGCCGCGGCATGGACCTGGATGCAATCGACCTCGGCGCCGGGCCGCCGCACCGTTCCGTCGGCGAGGGCGAATAACGGCAGCTCGCCGATGAACGCCGCGAAGAGGCAGTGGCTGCGGAAATCGCTCAGCACCGCGTTTCCTCGGCGAGGCAAGCGTCGAGACCCTGCGCGATTGCGTCGCGGTCGAGCTCGCGGCCGATGAAGACGAGCCGGCTCTCGCGCTTCTCGTCACCTTCCAGCGGCGCTGGTGATCGCCCTCGACGATCATGTGCACCCCCTGCCCGCATATCGGCGAGGCTCGTCGCGAAAGGCGAGGATGCCCTTCATGCGCAGGATGCTCGGGCCGCGCGCCTGCGTCAGCGCGTGGATCCAGGGAAAGAACTTGCCGGGATCGAGCTCGCCGGTGCGCAGCGAGATCGAGCCGACTGTCACATCGTGCACCGGCGAAGGCTTGCCGTCGTAGTGCCCCGCGTGAGGGTGGTGGTGGTGCTCGTGACTGCAGCCCTCGTCGCACTCGTGATGCTCGTGGTCGTGCGCCGCCTCCGGCTCGAGCAGGTCGGGCTCGAGACGCAGCGCCCGCTGCAGGTCGAACACGCCGCGGTCGAGGACGCGGTCGAGGCTATCGCCGAGCGCTCGGTCCGGTGGATCTCCGCGTAGGGATTCACCGCGCGGATCACCGCCTCGACCTCGGCGAGTTCGGCGGGCGACACAAGGTCGGTCTTGTTGAGCAGCATGACGTCGGCGAAGGCGATCTGCTCGCTCGCCTCGCGGCTGTCCTCAGCTGCAGGGCGACGTGCTTCGCATCGACGACGGTGACGATGGCGTCGAGCCGCGTCTTCGCGCGACCCCTCGTCGATCAAGAAGGTCTGCGCCACCGGCACCGGGTTGGCGAGGCCGGTGGTCTCGATGACGATCGCGTCGAAGCGCGCCGGCTGGCGCTAGAGCTCGCCGAGATGCGGATCAGGTCGCCGCGCACGGTGCAGCAGATGCAGCCGTTGTTCATCTCGAAGATCTCCTCGTCGGTCTCGACGATGAGCTGTTGTCGATGCCGATCTCGCCGAACTCGTTCTCGATGACCGCGAGCGCTTGCCGTGATGCCGGTGAGGATGCGGTTGAGCAGCGTCGTCTTGCCCGCGCCGAGGAAGCCGGTGAGCACGGTTACGGGAAGCTTCTCTGCCGGGTCCATCGCCCTACGCGCGCTCGAGGATGTGCAGGCCGCGGTTGCGATCGATCACGTACATCAGCCCTTCCTTCGTCAGAAAGACATCGTTCGTCTGCGGTCGGTCGAAGCCCGACGGAGTGTCTGGGACGAAGTAGCCGACCTCTTTGGGCGCGTGCGGGTTCTTCACGTCGACAAGGCGCAGGCCGAATTCGAACCACGCGACCGGGATCTCGGTCGAGTAGACCTGCTCGGCGGGCTCGTGGCAGCCCGAGAACTCGGGCATGTTGCGGTTCTCGAGGCCCTCGATCTGGTAGGTTGAGATCGGCACCGGCTGCTTCTCGTCAGTGATGTCGACGATCCACATGAAGGCGGGCGGCGAGGGGCGCAGCTTCGCACGTCCTCGTCGGCGACGATAGCGATCTTGCGTCCCGCGACATCGAACGGCATCGGCAGCACGGTATGCGTCGGATGGCTGAACGCCGGGCTGTACTGAAGCCGCGAGACGAGCTTGGGCTTGGACATGTCCTCGATGTCGAGGATCACCATCCCGGCGTGCCAATACGCGACGTAGAGGCGGTTGCCGCGGCGCAAGATGTGGTGGCACCAGGTCAGGCGATAGCCCTCGTCGGGCGTCTCGCCTCCAGCCACCCACTGTCCGGGCATCCACCAGCGGCCCACTTCCTCGGGCTTCGTCGGATCCTTGAGGTCCAGGATCATCGCGATGTTGAGATGGTAACCCTCTACCGTCGGCGTGATGTAGGCGTAGCGGCCGTCGAAGTCGAACCGGTGCACGCCCGCGCCGGCCGACTTCCAGAAGCACAGCTCCTTTGGCTTGGCGGGATTGGACACGTCGTAGACGAGCATGCCGCCCTGGAAGCTGTCGTCGAAGATGTACGGAGGCGGGCATTCCCAGTTCACCACCATCAGGTCGTTCTCGACTCGCACCTTGTGCGTGTGCACGCCCGGCGGGATCGGGATGTGCGCGACCTGCTTGGATGCTTCGGGTCGCTAATGTCGAGGATCGACGTGCCCGCCGGCGCGTCCATGTGGGCGACGTAGCAGTAGTTGCCCTGGATCGTGACCTGGCCTCCCCCGATGATGTCGAAGTAGGAGACTTCCTTGAGACCTTTGGCCTTAGGCATGGCGGGATCTGCTCCTGGTTTAAGCCGAGCTGGTTGTTCTAATATTTGGAACGACGTTCCAAGCAATTAACTTTATCGGGAATCGCTGCTGTCCGCAATTCGAATTTCGGGTGGCGCGTGGCGCTCAAGCGGTGCTCGCCCGCGCGTGCTCGACGACGCGTCGAATCAGGGCTTCGACCGACGCCTTGATCGCGGGAAAGCCCTCAGTCTTCTTAAACTTCTTCGTGTCGATGAACTGACGCTTGTTGATCTCGATGAACACGCTCTCGGTGCGGCTGGCGAGGTTGGAATGGCGCCGCGTCAGCTCGCCGCCGTAGTAGGGAAAGTTCCGGCTCACCGTGTGGCCGAGGTCTTGCAGAGTCCGCGCGACGAGCTCGAACAACTCGGGAGTGCAGGTCGTTCCGCGGATGTCGCCGATGTTGAAGTCGGCGCGCGGCTGGCCCGGGTCGGCGTGCGTCGGCGCGCCGATCGCGGACATGCAGTGGAAGCTGAGCTGGATCGCCGCCCGACGCCGCGCGCATGCCGGCGAGGATGCGAGCGAGTTCCTGGTGATAGGGCTCGTGGTACGTGGCGAGCCGATCCTGCAACTCGGCGACCGTGAGCTTTCGCTCCTGCATCTGCGTGCCATAGCGCGAGAGGCGCTTGATCAGGCCGAGGCCGCGCTGCGTGAAGTCGCTCTGAGCGATCGGGCCGGGCCACTTGCCTTCGATCAGGCTCTCGTCGACGTCGGCGGCGCTGCGGTTAGTGTCGATGAAGGTGTTCGGGAAGCACGCGTACAGCAGCGTCGCGCCCAACTCGGGTGCGGCGGCGCAGAAGTCCTCGACGTACATCGAGACGTTGTCGTGCACCTCGCTGAACGGCAGCGGCGAGCGGAACTCGGGCGGGTACTCGCGGCCGCTGCGAGAGACGTCGACGAGGACGGGCGCCGGCGCTGCGGTGGGGTCGTGGCGGCGGAAGACGCCGGGAAGGACAGCGATCATGGTCGATAGCTTGACAGAGAATTCGTTGTCGTGCCAGCATTCAGAATCGTCGTTCCGTAGTTCTGATACAAGGAAACAGCCACCATGGAAGTGAAGTACGTCGGATCGGGCACCCGCTACAGCAAGGCCGTGATCCACGGCAATACCGCCTACCTCGCCGGCAACGTCGCCAAGGATCCGGGCCCCACCGCTGCCGAGCAGACGCGGATGATCCTGGCCCAGATCGACGACACGCTGAAGCTTTGCGGCACCGACAAGAGCAAGCTCCTCACCGCGACCATCGTCTTCGCCGACATGCGCGACTTCGACGCGGTGAACGACGGTCCGGGACAGCCGGGTCGACCCGAACGCCCTGCCGACGCGTACGCCGATCGAGGCCAAGCTCATCACCCAGCGGCACCTGGTGGCGATCCAGGTCACCGCCGCGCTGTAGGGCTGCGCCGTGGAAGCGACCCGAAAGGCATCCGCCGCGCGTGCGCCGCTGAAGCGCGAGCCGCTCGACCGCAGCTCGAGCGACGCGGTGATCCACGACCGCACCGCGTACATCGCCGCCCAGGTGCCCGACGACGGCCTCGCCACCGTCGCCGAGCAGACGCAGAGCGTGCTCGACAAGCTCGACGCGGTGCTTGCGCGCTGCGGCACGAGCAAGCGCAAGCTCCTGACCGCCACGGTCTACTGCAGCGACAGCCGCCACTTCGACGAGGTCAACACGCGTTGGGACGCCTGGGTGCCGTGGCACGACCGCCGGGCTGCCAGTACGTCGTCGCCAAGCTTCGCACCCGCGCGTACAAGGTTTCGATCCAGGTCGTCGCCGCGATCTGACTTTCCCTTCCCTCCGGCACCCGCGCATCCGGCGCACCAAGGACCAGACATGAAGCTCAGCTACCGGGATCGAGTGAAGCTCCTTGGAGGCGCCAGCATCGGCCTGGGTTTGCAGGCAAGCGGCCTGGCGGCCCTGGCGGGATGGGCCGGCGCGGCCGAGGCGCAGGGCGACGCGGGCGGAACGCTCCGCTGGGCGCTTACGCCCGAGCCGCCGTCGCTCGTGACCGCGTTCAACAGCGCGCAGATGGTCCAGCAGATCTCCGCGAAGATCATGGACGGCCTCGTCGCCTACGACCGCAAGCTCCGATCCCGACGCCGGCGCTCGCGACCGCGTGGACGGTCTCCGACGACGCGCGCCACCGTCACCTTCAAGCTGCGCGACAGCGTGAAGTGGCACGACGGCGCGCCGTTCACCTCGGCCGACGTGAAGTACACCTTCGAGGAAGTCCTCAAGAAGCACCATCCGCGCGGCCGTGCGACCTTTGCCAACCTCGAGAAGCGTCGAGACGCCCGACAAGCTGACCGCGGTGTTACAAGCTCTCCAAGCCGTCGGCGTACATGATGGTGGCGCTCTCGGCATCGGAGTCACCGATCCTGCCCAAGCACCTCTACGAGAAGGGCGACCCGACCACGAGCCCGCAGCTCAATGCGCCGGTCGGCACCGGCCCGTTCAAGTTCGCCGAGTGGCAGCGCGGCAAGTTTATCCGCCTCGTCAAGAACCCGGACTACTGGGTCAAGGGCCAGCCGCACTTCGACGCCCTGATCGTCCGCTTGATCCGACGCCGGCGCGCGCGCCGTCGCCCTCGAGACGGGTGAGCTCGACGTCAGCGGCGGCGACCCGGTGCCGCCTCGCCGACCTGAAGCGCATCGACGCGCTGCCGAGCCTCGACTGTCACGACCGAGGGCTACTCGATGTTCGGGGCGATGTACTACCTCGAGTTCACATCGCGACCCGCAGTTCAAGGACGTGCGGGTGCGCCAGGCGATCGCCCACGCGATCGACCCGCGACTTCGTCGCCAGGAACACCTGGTTCGGCTATGCGCACCGCGGCCACCGGGCCGATCTCGGTCAAGCAGCCCGAGTCGACACCGACAATGTGCCCAAGTACGCGTTCAACACGAAGCCGCGCCGAGGAGCTGCTCGAACCCAGGCCGGGCTTCCCCCGCCAGGCAGAACGGCATCCGCTTCAAGATGAGCCACGACCCGGCGAACGGCTCCGAGGAGTACCGGCGCTTCGGGGGAGTACTTCAAGCAGGCGATGAAGGTGATCGGCATCGACGTCGAGCTCCGCCTCAGCGACGCGGCGACCTACCAGCGCAGGATCTGGACCGACAAACGCCTACCAGACCACGTCGTACGGCATCTTCACCATGCCCGATCCGACGATCGGCGTGCAGCGCGTCTTCTGGTCGAAGAACATCAAGAAGGGCGTGCCGTATTCCAACGGCTCGGGCTACACCAGCGCCGAGATGGACGCACTGCTCGAGGCGGCGCAGGTCGAGGGCAATGCGGCCAAGCGGCGCGAGATCTTCAACAAGGTGCAGGCGGTGGCGATGACCGACCTGCCGATCATCCCGATCATTAACCGCTCGCCCCGCCAGTGTCTACAACAAGCGGCTCGCAGCATTTCACCGACGACGTCGAGGGCGTGTTCGGCACTTTCGCTGCGGTCTCCCGGGCGCCGAAGTAAGAGCGTCGCGATGGGCCGCTCCTGCTGCGGCGGTTCGCCCAGGCGCTCGTCCGCCTCACGCCGGCGGGATCGGAGTTTCTCGTCAAGCATGGGTATGACGAGAGCTTTGGGGCGCGGCCGCTCAAGAGGGCGATCCAGCGGTTCATCGAGGACCCGTTGTCGGAGAAGATCCTCCTCGCCGAGTTCGCGAAGGGCGATGAGATCGAGGTCGACATCGCGCCGGACGGCACGAAGCTCCAGTTCATCGTCGCCACGCCCGCCAAAGCCTAGCCCCAAGTCTCAGTAGGACAGGGAAGCGCCTCCCCTTCGGGGAAGGCGCTTCTTTTTTGCTCCGATGCTACCGTGCCGACGCGCCGGTCCCTCGGAGTCCCAGGGGTTCTGCGTACAACCTCACCCCCAAGGCTGTTGGTACCCCCAAGGCTGTTGGTTCAGGCTGGCTCTAGGTGCGAGCCGCACGGGTGCGATTGGGCCAAAGGCCCAATCGCTTCAAATAGACATACACGGAGGGCCATCCACGGGATGTCGAATCTTGACGGTACCTTTGGGCCCCTCCCGTGTATATTTTGGCCCATGCGTTACTTGCTATGCGTCGTGCTCGCCGCAATGGCGGCGGGCGGGCGCGTCTTTGCGCAGGATATCTCCGGACGATGTGCGAAGCCGGACTCGATCGTCGTCTCGGGCAACACCCGGGTCGACGAGGCGACCATTCGTTCGTCGATGGGGATCCTCGCGGGGGCGCCGCTCAACGCACGGCAACTGCAGGAGGGCGTGAAGGCGCTCTTTGGTACCGGTCAGTTCGATGACGTGCAAATCGCGTGCGCGCTGAGCTCGACCAACCGCTCGGTGCTGACGGTGTCGGTGAAGGAGCGGCCGGTGCTCGGGACCTTTACGGTGCTCGGCGCATTGCACGTCAGCGCCAAGGCCGTGCGCGACAAGATCGATCTCGCGTCGACCAAGCCGATCGACCCGGGTCTGGTCTCCCGCGCGCTCTCGCGCATCGACTCGCTCTACGAGGCCAGCGGCTACTACCTGGCCAGGGTGACGGTCGACACCGCGATCGAGAAGGACAAGGTCAACCTCACGTTCCATATTGATGAGGGCCGCCGGCTCGCCGTGTCCGGCGTGATGGTCGAAGGCGCGAAAGATCTCAAGCCCGGCGAAGTCGTCGGCGCCATGAAGACCAAGCCGGAAGGGTTCCTCTTCTTCCGGAAGGGCGAGTTCAACGAAGACGATTTCGCCTCCGATCTCGCCGAGCGCATTCCCGACCTCTACGCCAGCCAGGGCTACATTGACTTTCAGGTCGTCAAGGACACATTGGTCGTCGACCGCGAGCGCGGAAAGGCGCTGGTGTCCATGACCCTGAAGGAAGGCCCCCAGTACAAAGTCGGGTCCTTCGACGTAATCGGGAATCGTCGCTTCTCGACCGACGAGATCGATCGATTTTATCCCTTCCGGCGCCAGGGCCCGACGTTCGCGCAGAGCTTGGGGCACGTCTTCCTCGGGAAGAAGAGCGTGCCCAGCGACGTGTTCAACCGCGCCCGCTGGGACGACGCGACCACGAAGTTGCGCACGGCTTACAGCAACGAAGGGTACATCTACGCCTCGATCCGCCCGGTCGCCGACCGCGCGGTGAGCAAGGACTCACAGCCGATCGTGAACCTCCAATGGCTCATCGAGGAGAAGTCCCCGGCCATCGTCAACCGCATCGAGATCATCGGCAACGACTATACGACCGAGAGCTGCATCCGGGACGCCCTCGTCATCATCCCGGGCGGCGTGTTCAGCCAGGAGCGGCTCATTCAGAGCTACCAGAACCTCGGCAACCTCGGCTTCTTCGACACGCCGATCCCGCCGCCGGATACCAGGCCGGCCGGTGACCAGGGCGACGTCGACCTGATCTTTCACGTCAAGGAGAAGCGCACCGGTAACGTCAATTTCGGCGCGTCGACCGGGCAGGGCACAGGGGTTGGAGGGTTCATTGGCCTCGATCAACCGAACCTCTTTGGCGAGTGCAAGAAAGGCTCGATCCAGTGGCAATTCGGCCGCTACATCAACAACCTGACGGCGACGTACACGGACCCGACCCTGTTCGGCCCCCGTATCTCCGGGCAGTTCACGGCCTACCACTCGCAGTCGCAATACACGATCGGCGCGCTGGGCGAGTCGATCACCACGGGTGGCAACGTCCAGTTGGGATTCCCGGTCCCCCACAGCCTTTACACGCGGTTGTTCGCGTCGTACGGTCTGGAGTCGATTCGATATACGGGGGATACCACATCCCTGCTCGGCGCGATCGCCAACGAGTGTCGGGGCTGTATCCGGTCCGTCGTCAGCCTGTCGGTGAGTCATGATAACCGGGGCGATATGCCGTTCCCGTCGTCCGGCGGCATGCAGACCCTGTCCGTCGATTTCGACGGCGGTATTCTGGGCGGGACGGCGCACTACCAGCGAGCCATCGGAGAGCTCCGAGGCTACGCCACCCTGGCCACGTTCGGCGCCAACGAAATCGGGTCGGCGCCCATCAAGATCGTGTTCGGCGAGAAGATCCGGTTGGGTACGGTCTTCGGGTCAACCGGCCCCTTCTTCTACTCCCAGGCGTTTGCCATGGGCGGCGTGCAGTACGGCGAGATGCTTCGGGGCTACCCCGAGTTCTCCATTACGCCGCAGGGCTTCCTCACTGGTACGAGCACCTTCAACGCCACCGCGGCGTCCTTCGGCAACACGTTCATGACGACGACCACGGAGATGGGTCTCCGGATGAACTCGTCGATCTATCTGGATGTATTTTTAGATGCCGGCAACCTGTGGGCCGGCCCACGGGATTTCGATCCTACGCGACTCTTCAAGGGCGCGGGGATCGGGATTTCCATTGTCACCCCTCTCGGACCACTCGGGCTCGACGAGGCCTATGGATTCGACAAGCTGGACGCGTTGGGCCGTCCGAATCCAGGCTGGCAGACGCACTTCCGGCTGGGCAACATTTTCTAAACTCTCGGAGTCATTATGCGAACTCTCACCGGCGCCCTGGCGCTCGCCACCGCGCTCGTTCTCGGAAGCACAACGGCGCAGGCACAAACCAAAGTCGCGTTCGTCGATGGTCAACGCATCTTCGGGTCGGTCCCCGGACGTGCCGAGGCCGAGCAGCAATTCAACAAGGAAATGGACGACGTGCGCGCCCAGGAAAAGGCGATGGGCGACTCCATTTCGGGGCTGATCTCGGATTTCAGCAAAGCGGAGCCGACCTTGAGTCAGGCGGACAAGACCACCCGCACGCAGACGATCCGCGACAAGCAGGCCGCGTTCCAGCAGCGCCAGCAGCAGCTCGAGCAGCACGCCCAGCAGCGGCAGAGCGAGTTGGTGCAGCCGATTCTCGACCGCATCCACAAGGTCATCGAGCAGGTGCGCGCCGAGGGCCAGTACACGATGGTGATGGACTTCTCGCCGAACGCGGGCGGTGCCGTCGTGGCCTATGATCGGAACCTCGACGTCACCGACCAAGTGATCTCGCGCCTGCGCGCGATGCCGGTCGCGTCGGGCACGACGACTCCCGCCACGCCGGCGCCCGCGACGACGACGCCGCGCGGCGCGCCGCCGTCGCCGTCCGGCGTGACGCGCCCGAAGAGCCCTCCGGGTAATTGACACACCCGGTGTCCGGTATGACGGCGGCGGAGGTGGCCGCCGCCGTCGGGGGCACGCTCGTCGGCGATCCGCAGACCACCGTCCTTGGGCTCGCGCCGCTGGAGCGCGCCGGACCCTCGGACTTGAGCTTCTTCGCGAACTCGAAATACAGCGCGCAGTTTGCCCGGTCGGAGGCCGGCGTGACCCTCGTGGCGCCGGACCTGGCGCCGGCCCCGGGTCCGCCGGTCCGCGTGATCGTGAAGAGTCCCCACGACGCGATGCTGACGCTGATCCCGCGATTCTACGTCGCGCCGGAGCGTCGGCCGGGTATCGACGTCACCGCGCGCATCGGCCGCGGTGCCCAGCTTTCGCCTGACGTCACCATTGACGCGTACGCCGTCATTGGCGAGGGCGTCACCCTGGCCGCCGGCGTCTGGATCGGCTCCCACTGCGTCGTCGGCGCCGGGGTCGAGATCGGTGCCGACTCGCGGCTCTTCCCCTGCGTCACGGTCTACAGCGGGTCCCGACTCGGCCGCCGGGTGGCCGTGCATAGCGGCACCGTGATCGGGAGCGACGGGTTCGGCTACGTGTTCCGCGATGGCGTGCACGCGAAGATTCCTCACGTAGGGCGATGCTTGATCGAGGACGACGTGGAGATTGGCGCCAACACGGCGATCGATCGCGGCAGTATTGACGACACCGTCATTGGCGCCGGCACCAAAATCGACAACCTGGTGCACATCTCGCATAACGTCCGCGTGGGACGACTGTGCCTGCTGTTGGGCCAGTCAGGCATTGGGGGTTCCACGCGACTCGAAGACGGTTGCGTCATGGCCGGCCAATCCGCGATCGTCGGCCACATGACGATGGGCGCCGGCGCCCGGTTGGGCGGTCAGGCGGGTGCGATGGGAAGCCTCGCCGGAGGCCAGACCTATTCGGGTTACCCGGCGCGTCCCCATCTCGAGTCGTTGCGCGCCTACGCCGCCATGCACCAGCTGCCCAAGTACATGAAGCTCCTGGAGCGGCTGCTCGCGGAAGAGGAGAAGCGTCCGTGACCGTCACCACGCGCCGGCGCACCATTGCCCGGCCCGCGTCGCTTTCCGGCATCGGCCTGCATTTGGGCGTCGCCAGCCGTCTGACGTTCCGTCCCGCGCCACCGCTCAACGGCGTCGTATTCCGGCGCGTCGATCTTCCCGGTTCGCCGGCGATCCCCGCGCGGATCGAGCACGCCGAGCTCACCGAGCGCCGCACCCAGCTCGGGCGGAACGGCGTGGAGCTGCACACGGTGGAGCACGTGCTGGCCGCCGTGACGGCCGCCGAGATCGACGACATCTTCATCGACGTCGACGGACCCGAGCCGCCCGTCATGGACGGGAGCGCGGCGCCGTTCTTCGAGGCGCTCACCGGGGCAGGGGTGGCGGCGGCGGAGGTGGCGCCCGAGTATTTAGATCTGGCCGAGTCCGTGCGGGTGATCGATGGGGACTCGGTCTATGAGGCGCACCCGTCGAGCGACCTGCGGCTGGAGGTCACGATCGATTTCGCGCATCCGGTCATCGGCCGTCAGTCGGGCACGTACGCGATCACGCCGGACACGTTCGGCCGCGAACTGGCGGCGGCCCGCACGTTCGGGTTCATGCACGAAGTCGAGGCGCTCCGGGCCAAGGGTTTGATCCAGGGCGCTTCAATGGCGAATGCCGTCGTCCTCGACGCCGCGGGCGTCGTCAGCGACGGGTTGCGATGGCCGGACGAATTCGTTCGGCACAAGGCGATGGATTGTTTAGGCGATCTGGCGCTCGCCGGCCGGCGGGTGCGCGCGCGCGTGGTGGCGATTCGGCCGAGTCATCGGGGAACCGTCACCCTCGTCCGCGAACTGGTCAAAGTCGCCGTAGCCGCCCAGGGGAGGGAACGCGTGACGCAGCACGGCATGCCGATCGAAGAGATCATGAAGGTCCTGGCGCACCGCTATCCGTTTCTCCTCGTGGATCGCATCCTCGAGATCGAACCGGGAAAACGCGTTGTGGGGATCAAGAACGTCACCATCAACGAGCCTTTTTTTCAGGGGCATTTCCCGGGGCATCCCATTATGCCCGGGGTGCTGATCATTGAGGCGATGGCGCAGACCGGCGGCATGTTGTTGATGGGCATGGTCGGCGAGCCGTACGATCGGAAGGTGGTCTATTTCATCTCCCTGGACAACGTGAAGTGGCGCCGGCCGGTGAAGCCCGGCGATCAACTACGCCTGGAGCTGGAGATGGTCCAAATTCGGGGTCCGGTGTGCAAGATGCGGGGGATCGCGAAAGTCGATGGCCATATAGTCGCCGAGGCGGACATGGCGGCGATGGTGCGCGATGCATGACCGCTATTAGCTCAGAGCGCACCGTGATCCATCCGACGGCGATCGTACACGACGACGCGCGGATCGGCGATGCCGTGACGATCGGCCCGTACGCGATCGTGGGCGAACGCTGCGTCATTGGCGATGGGGCGATACTGGCGCCACGGGCCGTGCTGGAAAAGAACGTGACATTGGCGGCCAACGTCAAAGTGGGGATCGGCTCGATCCTGGGCGGCGATCCGCAGGACCTCAAGTACGGCGGCGAAGAGACGTATGTCGAGATCGGCGCGGGCACCGTCATCCGCGAGTACTCGACGATCAACCGCGGGACCGCCCAGTCGGGCAAGACGACGGTCGGCGCGGGGTGTCTCATCATGTCCTACGTGCACCTGGCTCATGACTGTCACGTGGGGAATGGCGTGATCCTCTCCAACGGCACGCAGTTCGCCGGACACGTGACCGTCGAGGACCGGGCCGCGGTCTCCGGGCTGTGCACCGTGCACCAGTTCACGCGCATCGGGCGTCACGCGTACATCGGCGGGTCCTCGCGCGTGCCGCAGGACGTGCCGCCGTTCGTACTGGCCGTCGGCAATCCGATGAAGCTCGCCGGTCTCAACTCGGTGGGGCTGCGCCGGGCGAAGTTCTCCGACGAGGCAATGCGGGAGCTCAAGCGCGCCTACCGGTTGCTGTTCCGGTCCGATCTCAATCTGTCGCAGGCGCTGGAACGGGCCGAGTCGGAGCTCGAGCCGCTGCCGGAGGTGCGGGAGCTGCTGGCGTTCATGCGCGCCAGCAGTCAGCGCGGAATCACGACGTGACGGCCCCCTCGGCGCCCCGCGTGGGCGTCATTGGGGCGGGCGCGCTGGGCTACCATCACGTGCGGTTGCTCCGCGAGCTCGAGGGCATCGAGTTCGTCGGATTCTACGACATTGACGCCGACCGGTCGGCGATCGTGGCCCGCGAGCTCGGGGTCACGGCGTTTTCGTCCGTGACGGCGCTCATTGATGTGGTCGACGCCCTCACGATCGTGGTCCCCACGCCGGCGCACTTCGAAGTGGCGCGCGCCGCGCTGGCGCGGGGCCGCCACCTGCTCGTGGAAAAGCCGCTGACGGCGACCGTCGAGGAAGCCGACGAGCTGCTGGCCCTGGCCCGGGCGAACGGGGCCATCATTCAGACGGGGCACATCGAGCGATTCAACCGCGCCATCCGCGCGGCGCTCCCGTACGTGAACGATCCGCGCTTCATCGAAAGCGACCGGTTGGCGCCGTTCAATCCGCGCGGGTCGGAGGTCGCGGTCGTGCTCGATCTCATGATCCACGACATCGACTTGATCGCCACGCTGGTGCAAGCCAAAGTCGATGACGTGCAGGCTGTGGGGGTGCCCCTCCTGACGCCGTCGGTCGACATCGCGAACGCGCGGTTGGAGTTCGCCACCGGGGCCGTCGCCAACATCACGGCGAGCCGCGTGTCGCGGGAGCGGTTGCGCAAGCTGCGCATCTTTCAGCCGAGCGGATACTTCTCGCTCGACTTGGCGCAGGGCACCGGGGAGTTCTATCGGTTGCGGCGCGACGTCGACCTGGCCACGCTGGCCGCCGCCCCGTTGGCGATCGAAGCGTTCGTCGAGCGCGTCCCGCTGACGGCGCCCGAGGCCGAACCGCTCAAGCTCGAGCTGGAGAGTTTCGCCGGGGCGGTGCGCGGCGAGCATCCCGCGCCCGTCACCGGCGAGGAGGGACGCGACGCGCTGGCAATCGCGCTCCGCATCGTGCGCGAGATCGAGCGCACGCTTCCGACATTGACGGCGGGCCCAGGTCGTCGCGGTGCGTGAGATCCTGTTCTCGGTCGGGGATCCGTCCGGGGACGCCAACGCCGCGGCCGTCGCGGCCTGCCTCGGTCAACGCCGCCCCGATCTCCGGCTGACCGGCATCGGCGGCGCCCGGATGCGGAGCGCCGGCGTCGATCTCCTCGAGGACACCGCGTCGCGGGCCGTGATGGGATTCGCCGAGATCGTGCGCCATCTCCCGCGGCATCTCGCGCTCTTGAGAACGCTGGAGGCCCGCCTCCGGAACGCGGCGCTGCTCGTCTGCGTCGACTATGGCGGTTTCAACCTGCGTCTCGCCGAGCGCGCGAAGCGCGCGCGGGTTCCCGTGCTCTATTTCATCACGCCGCAGGTGTGGGCGTCCCGCGCCGGGCGCTTGAAGACGATGGCGCGCACCATCACGAAAGCCGCCGTGATCCTGCCGTTCGAGGAGCCGCTGCTGCGCGCGCATGGCATCGACGCGACGTTCGTGGGTCATCCGTTGCTCGATCGCGCGGCCACTCTCCCCGATCGGGCCGCCGCGCGCGCCGAGTTGGGGATCGCCGGCGACGGTCCGGTGCTGGCGATGTTCCCCGGCAGTCGGGCCCAGGAGGTCGACCGTCTGCTCGGCGCGTTCACCGCCACGGCCCTCGCGCTCCGCGACCGCATCCCCGATCTCGCGGTCATCGTGAGCCATGCGCCCAACGTGGCGATCGATCCGGCGCGCTGCCCCTTCCCGTTGAGCCGCGCGCCGTCGACGACGTTGTTTCGCGCGGCGACGGCGGCGCTGTGCAAGAGCGGGACGACGACGCTGGAGGCCGCGGTCACGGGATGCCCGCTCATCGTGGCGTATCGCACCAGTCCGCTCACCTACCAGATCGCGCGGCGCGTGGTCACCATCCCCGCGATCGGGCTGGTGAACGTGGTGGCCGGGCAGGTCGTCGCCCGGGAGTTCGTGCAAGACGCGGTGCAACCGGTGGCGATGGCCGATGCGCTGGCGCCATTACTCGACCCGGTATCGCCCGCGCACCAACGGGCCGTGGCCGATCTGGCGCGCGTCCGATCGACGCTGGGCAGTCCGGGCGCCGCCGGCCGGGTGGCCGATATGATCAGCGCGCTGGTGTGACCGCGCCGTCGTCCGAACGCTCATCGCGCGGGACGCGCCTGCGGTGGCGCGATCGCCTCGTCGTCGCCATTGGCATCGTCGCCATCCGGCTGCTGGGCCCCACGTGGCGCGTGCGGCGGATCGACGATGCCCTCGTCGCCGAGTGCCGGGCGGCGCGCCGGCCGATCGTGTTCGCGTTCTGGCATGGCTCGATGCTCCCGCTCCTGTACTGCCATCGCAACGAGAACGTGACGCTCCTCGCCAGCTCGCATTGCGATGGCGAGATCATCGCGCGCGTCGTGCGCGCGTTCGGGTGTCCCGTCGTCCGCGGCTCCACGTCGCGCCACGCGTCCGGCGCCCTCCGCGCGCTCATCGACGTCGTGCGCGCCGGCGGCGATCTCGGCATCACGCCCGACGGTCCGCGCGGCCCGGCATTCCGCTTCGCGCCCGGCGCGGCGATCATGGCGTTCGAGGGCGGGGCCCCGGTCATCTTGATCGCCGTCGCCGTGGACCGGGCGTGGCGTCTCCGAAGCTGGGATCGGTTCATGATCCCCAAGCCGTTTGCCCGGCTGACGCTTGCCTATCAGTCGATTACCATCGACGGCCCGACGGCCCGCGAGGCGGCGGAGCAGGCGCCGGCGATCGGTGTCGCACTGGAGGCGCTGACGCGCCGCGCCGAGGTCGCACTCGGCTGATGCGCCTCTGGGACAGCGATGATGTCTTCGCGCGCGCCGGGCGCGCCGCATTGGCGCCGGCTGCGGGCGCGTATCGGGGAGCGATCGCGCTCCGTCAGGCGCTCTATGCGTCGGGAGTGCTTCCCGTCACCACGCCCGCGATTCCCGCCATCAGTGTCGGCAACCTCACGGTCGGCGGCACGGGGAAGACGCCGGTCGCCTCATGGATCGCGCGGGAGCTCATCGCCCGCGGGGCGCACCCCGCCATTGTCCTCCGCGGCTATTCCGGCGGCGATGAAGTTGCGGTGCATCGTCTGCTCACGCCCGGCATTCCGGTCATTGGCGATCCCGACCGCGCGCGCGGCATTGCCCGCGCCGCGCGGGACGGCGCCGACGTCGCGGTCCTCGATGACGCGTTTCAACATTGCCAGGTCGCCCGTCGCGCCGACGTGGTGTTGGTCAGCGCCGATGCCTGGTCGCCCCATCGGCGCCTCTTGCCAGCGGGCCCATGGCGCGAGCCCCTCGCCGCGCTATCACGCGCGACCGCGGTCCTTGTCACCCGCAAGGCCGTGGGTCTCGAAGAAGCCGAGGGGATATGCGCGATGCTGGCCGGCATTGGGATCCGCGCACCGATCGCGATCGCGACGCTCAGTCTCGGCGCGTTGTCGACGCTCGAGGGTGGACGGCGCCCACTGGACGCGTTGCGGGGCGAGACCGTGCACGCGGTCGCGGGGATCGGCGCGCCGGGCGCGTTCTTCGGGCAGCTCGCGGCGGCGGGCGTCCGCGTCGTCCCGCATCCCTTTCGCGACCATCATGCGTTCACGGCCACCGACGCCGAATCACTCGTCCGTGCCGCCGCCGGTGCGCCGGTCGTCTGCACGCTGAAGGACGCTGTCAAGTTGGCATGGCTGTGGCCTCGCGCCGCTGAGCCCATATGGTATGTTTCACAGCGGGTCGAGCTGGATCGCGGGCGAGAGGCTGTGTCCGCGTCCATATTCGCTGCGGCCCCGTAACTCCAGACTTCACCCCACTTCGACGATAATGGCCACCGACCTTCGACTGCCCACCCACAAAATCGTCCGGCCGGACAAGGATCGCTTCCTCAACGAGGAGAATCCGTTCGAGGCGATGATGTCCCGCTTCGACCGCGCCGCCGAGTTGCTCGACCTGGAGCCTGGCCTCTACAAGGTGCTCCGCAATCCCGAAAAGCAGATCATTGTCTCGATCCCGGTGATGATGGACTCGGGCGAGGTGGAGGTATTCACCGGTTTCCGCGTGCTGTACAACACCGCGCGCGGCCCCGCCAAAGGCGGGATCCGCTTCGACATGCAGGTGACGTTGGAGGAAGTGAAGGCCCTGGCGGCCTGGATGACGTGGAAGTGCGCGGTCGTGAGTATCCCGTTCGGCGGCTCGAAAGGCGGTGTGGTGTGCGACCCGCTCAAGATGAGCGTCGGCGAGCTGGAGCGCGTCACGCGGCGCTATACCGCCGGGATCATTCAGACGCTCGGTCCCGACTCCGACGTGCCGGCGCCCGATGTCAACACCAACGAGCGCGTGATGGCCTGGGTCATGGACACGTACTCGATGCGCATGGGTCACACGGTGACCGCCGTCGTCACCGGCAAGCCGATCGAGATGGGCGGGTCGCTGGGTCGCCGCGAAGCCACGGGGCGCGGGTGCATGATCGTGACGAAGGAAGCGCTCAAGCATCTCGGCATGCCGGTGGCCGGCACGACCGTCGCCATCCAAGGCTTTGGGAACGTCGGCTCCGTCGCCGCCGACATGCTGCAGCGCGAAGGGTGTAGCATCACGGCGATCGGCGACCGCACGGGCTGCATCCACAACGCCAAGGGCATCGATGTCGCGGACGCCATTCGCTACGTGAAGGAGCACAAGACGCTCGAAGGCTACACCAAGGGCGAGAGCATCACGAGCGAGGAGCTGCTGACGCTGGACGTGGACGTGCTCGTGCCGGCGGCCCTGGAGAACGTGATCACCAGCAAGAACGCGTCGAAGATTCGCGCCAAGATCATCTGCGAAGGCGCGAACGGCCCGACCACCGCCGGCGCCGATGCCATCCTGGACGACAAGGGCGTGTTCGTCGTCCCTGACATCCTGGCCAACGCGGGCGGGGTCACCGTCTCCTACTTCGAGTGGGTCCAGGACCGCGGCGGGTATTTCTGGTCCGAAGAGTCCGTGAACGACCGGCTGCGCGACATCATGACGCGGAGCTTCAAGGACGTTCTCGGGCTGTCGAAGCAGCACAAGGTCAACATGCGCACGGCCGCCTACATGCTGGCGATCAGCCGGGTCTCGACGGTGCACAAGCTCCGTGGCATTTATGCGTAGCTTCGCTACGGCATAAATGCCTATCGGTTGGACAGCGCTCGGCTTGGCCGAGCGCCAATAACCCTTATGCGTATCCTGATCGCCGCGGTCGGTGCGCCTCGCAACCGGGCGCTGGCGGGGGCGATCGCTGACTATGAAGTTCGAGCGGCGCGGTATTGGCCGCTCGAAGTGCGGGAGGTCCGCGAGGAGCCGGCGCGGGGGATCGCGCCGGCCGCCGTCATCGCCCGCGAAGGCGAGCGGCTGGCGGCCGCGGTGGGCGATGGTGTCGACGTCGTCGCCTGCGCCGAGGACGGCGAGCGGATGTCTTCCGCGCAGTTCGCGCGGTGGCTGCAGGGCGCGCGCGAGCGGGCGCGCGACTTGGCGTTCGTCATCGGCGGTGCGTTCGGGTTGGCCGAGTCGATCGTGTCCGGGGCGCGCACCCGGCTGTCGCTGGCCTCGTGGACCTTGCCGCACGAATTAGCGCGCGTCGTGTTGGCCGAGCAACTGTACCGCGCCGGGACGATCGTGCGCGGCGAGCCCTATCACAAATGAGCGTGGCCGCACCACCCGAAGCCGTTGACGTTCGTACCAATGCGCTCGGCGGCTCGCCGCTCGTGCGCGATCTCCTCGCGGGCGTCGGCGCGGTGCGGGCCTGGTACCCGGAGACGCCCACGACGCCCGCGGCCTGGCTGGCCCGCGTCAACCGGGTGTCGCGCCAGGACGAATGGCTGGACGCCCTGTGGCCGGCATTCGACGCGCACGGCGAAGCCGCCGCGCGCCTGCGCCGCGCCGCGGCGGCCGGTGTGCTGGTCACCACGGGCCAGCAGCCCGGGCTCTTCGGCGGCCCGATCTACACGTGGTCCAAGGCGGTGAGCGCGCTGGCGCTCGCCGACGCGCTCCAGGCGTGCTGCGGGATTCCGGTCGCGCCGGTCTTCTGGGCGGCGACGGACGACAGCGACCAGCGCGAAGCGCGCGCGACGTGGATCTCCGTCCCAGGGGGCGCCACGGAGCTCTCGGCGCCCGGCACGGCGCCCGACGGCACGATCCTGGGTGCGGTGCCGCTCGGCGATCTGAGCGATGCGTTGGCGCGCCTGACGGCGGCGACCGGGGCGGCGGTGTATCCCGAGGCGCTCGCCGCGGTCACCGATGCCTATCGTCAGGGCGCGACCTCGGGCGGCGCCTATCTCGCACTTCTGCGGCGTGTGCTGGAGCCGCTGGGTATCGCGGTGCTCGACGCCTCGCACGCGGCCGTGCGCCGCGCGGCGTTTCCCACGCTGCGCGCCGCGCTGGAGCGCGCGCCGGAGATTGCGGGCGCGCTGGCCGCGCGATCGGCGGCGATCACGGACGCCGGCTTCTCGCCGCAGGTCGCCGATGTGAAAGGTCTCTCGCTGGTCTTTGCCTACGAGGGATCCACGAAGCGGCGCGTCCCGCTGGTGCAGGCCCGCGCGAGCGCGGGCACGGCGACCGCCGACGCACTCGGACCGAACGTGCTGTTGCGGCCCATAGTCGAGTCCGCCATTCTGCCAACCGTCGCTTACATGGCGGGTCCGGGAGAGATGGCGTATTTCGCCCAGGTGGGCCCGGTCGCCGAGGCGTTGGGGCTCCCAGTGCCGCTCGCCGTGCCGCGGTGGTCAGGGACCCTCATCGAGCCACACGTCGGCCGGCTGCTCCGGCGCCGGAACGCCCAGGCCGACGACTTCCGAGACCCGCACGAGCCCGAGCGGCGCCTGGCGCGCGCGGCCCTGCCGCAAGGCCTACCGGCGGCGTTTGGTGACCTGCGCGCCGCCCTGGCGGCCGGTATGGAGCGCGTTGAGGGCGCGGCGCGTCCGCTGGACATGCCGCCGCCACCCTTTCAGGGGGCGCTCCGCTCGATGGCGTTCAAGCTGGACCGTTTGGAGCGCCGCCTCGGGGCCCGGGCCAAGCGCGTGGAGCACGAGGCTATGGCCGAGCTGGCTACCGTCCGCGGCGCCCTGTATCCGAACGGCGTGCCCCAGGAACGCGCGCTCAACTTCACGCCGCTTCTCGCGCGCTATGGGCCGGCGCTGCTCGACGCGATGCGCCTGGCGGCCCGGCAGCACGCGGATTCCCTTGTCGGCTGAGGCCGCGACCCCAGACACCCCGAGCACTGGACGCGCGGCCTCGCTGGTCGCGCTCGGCATCCTCCTGAGCCGGCTCACCGGACTCGTGCGCAGCCAGGTCTTCGCGCACTTCTTCGGAAGTCTCCCCGCCGCCGACGCCGTCCAGGCCGCGTTTCGCATCCCCAACCTGCTGCAGAATCTGTTCGGGGAAGGCGCGATGTCCGCGTCGTTCATCCCGGTGTACGCGAACCTCCTGGCCCGCGGCGACCGGCGCGAGGCGGACCGCGTCGCCGGCGCGATCGCCGCGCTGTTGGCGCTCGTCGTGGCGATCCTGGTGCTGCTCGGTGTCCTGGCTACGCCCCTCATCATCGCGGCGATCGCGCCCGGATTCGAGGGCGAGCGCCGGGCACTCACGATCGTCCTCGTGCGCATTTTCTTCCCCGGCGCCGGCTTCCTCGTGCTCTCGGCATGGTGCCTGGGAGTGCTCAACAGCCATCACAAGTTTCTGCTGTCGTATGCGTCGCCCGCGCTGTACAACGCGATCATCGTCGCGACGTTGATCGCGGCCGGCGGACGCGTGCCGGTCGAGCATCTGGCCGTGCTGTTCGCCTGGGGCTCGGTCGTCGCCAGCGCCGCGCAGTTCGTGGTGCAGCTCCCCACGGTCTTTCGCGTCGCGCCCCACGTGCGCGTGCGGTTCGACCGGAAGAACGCCGACGTCCAGACGGTCGTCCGCAATTTCGGCCCCACGTTCCTGGCCCGCGGCATCGTGCAGCTGAGCGCCTACATCGATCAGTTCTTGGCCAGCTGGCTGCCCATAGGTTCCGTGGCACTGCTGACATACTCGCAGATGCTGTACACGCTCCCCGTGAGTCTCTTCGGGATGTCGGTGTCGGCGGCCGAGCTGCCCGCAATGTCGCGTACCACGGGCGACGCGGACGCCATCGGCGCCGCTTTACGCGCGCGACTCAACGCGGGTCTGGCCCGGATCGCGTTCTTCGTGATCCCATCGGCCGTCGCGTTTCTCGTCCTGGGCGACGTCTTGGGCGGCATCTTTCGGTCCGGGCGATTCACGGCGGGCGACACGCTCTGGGTCTGGCGCGCGCTCGCGGGTTCGGCGGTGGGGTTGTTGGCCTCGACCTTGGGGCGACTCTATTCCTCGACCTACTACGCGCTCCGCGACACGCGCACGCCGCTGCGCTACGCCATCGTACGCGTGGTGCTCACGACCGCGCTCGGCGCGCTCTTCGCCTTCGCGCTGCCGCGTTGGCTCGGGGTCGACCACCGGTGGGGCATGGCGGGCCTCACGGCATCGGCGGGGATCGCGGGATGGGTGGAGTTCTTTCTTCTGCGCCGCGGTATCACCCCGCGCATCGGCCACACGGGCCTGGTTGCCCGCCGGGTGATCGGCCTTTGGGCCGCGGCACTGGTCTGCGCCGCTGGCGCCTACGGCGCCGCGACGCTGATGCCGGAGGCGCACGCTTTCCTCCGCGCCACGATCATCCTCCCGCTCTACGGCCTGACCTACCTCGGCGTCACCCGGGCCGCCGGCGTGCCCGAATCGGCGCAACTCCTGCGCATCCTGACGAAGCGACGATAAAGAGACGTCGCGAAGACGCGACCGGCCGCACTGTGCGGCATGTCTCTCATTGCTTCGGCTGTTCTCATCCTCGGCGGTGTCGTCACCCCGCCCAAGCCCGCGGCGCAATACTGTGCCGCGCTCCTTCCGGCTGTTCAGGCCCTGGTGAAAAGCCGGCTGACGGTCAAGTCTGCGGACGATCCCTCGACCGACGTCATGCACACCGGGGAGCCCGGGTACTTCGCGTGTGTGTTTGCCAGTGCCCCGTACCAACTGACCGTCATCACGTCGGATGCTCCCGAGAAGCGCTTCACCGACGCGTCGGCCAAGGGGTACGCGCCACTGGCCGGCGTCGGGGACCGCGCCCGCGTGCACAACGGCAGCATGGAGTGGATCGACGTCCTGAAAGGACCCCACTTCTGCGAAGTGATCAACGTACTCCCGGCTGACGGGTTCGCGGTCCCCGATTGGACGCAGGCCGCGGGGAAGATCTGCCTGGCGGCCATCGCGGCCCTCTAAGGGTCGCGCCGAAGGGGTCCCGCGGCTCCTTCTGAGGTCAACCGTATGTAGATTTAGGGGTTATGGACGGAATGCCAGCCGCGATCGCCGGCAAGGTGCCCCATCTCCCCGAGTCTCCGGGCGTCTACCTCTTCCGCGATGCGGAAGGGGGCGTCCTGTACGTGGGAAAGGCCAAGCGCCTGCGGTCGCGCGTGCGGAGCTATTTCACCGCGGACCACGCGGCGAGCGTCAAAACGCTCCACCTGGTGCGCCAGGTGAGTGACCTCGACACGATCGTCGTGCCGACGGAAGCGCACGCGCTCATCCTCGAGGCGAATCTCATCAAGGAGTACCGCCCGCGGTTCAACATCGCGCTCCGCGACGACAAGTCGTACCCGTACATCAAGGTCACCGTCCAAGAGGCGTTTCCGCGCGTCTTCGTGATCCGCCGGCTGGAAAACGACGGCGGGCGGTACTTTGGACCGTACACGGACGTGGGGAAGATGCGGCGGGCCCTCAACGTCGTGAAGCAGATCTTCACGGTGCGTTCGTGCCGGTACGACATGCCGCGCGAGATGCCCGAACGGCCGTGTCTCGACTACTACATCAAGCGCTGCAAGGCCCCCTGCATCATGGCCCAGTCCCAGGACGAGTACCGGGCCATGATCGACGAGGTCTTGATCTTCCTCGACGGCAACGCGCGCGAAGTCGTGCGGCGCGTGCGGGCGCGGATGGACCAGGCGGCGGGGGCGCTCGACTACGAGCGCGCCGCCGAGCTGCGCGACATGCTGGCGAAGCTCGAGCGTCTGGAGGAGCCGACCGTCGTGATGGAGGTCGAGGGCGGGGACCGCGACGTCGTGGGCTACGCGCGCGACGGCGAGGACGCCAGCGTGGCGGTGATGCGCATTCGGAGCGGCAAGCTCCTGGCCCGCGATCATCGCCTGCTGTCGAACATCGAAGACGAGCCGGACACCGCGGTGCTGTCCGCGTATCTGGCGCGGAGCTATGCCGTCAGTCCCGAGCGCGCCGGCGAATTGCTCGTGCCGTTCGACTTCGAGGATCGGGATGCGCTGGAGCAGTCCCTGACGGGGACGCGGGTGCTCGTCCCGCAGCGTGGGCCCAAGCGCGAGCTGGTGGCGCTGGCCGAGCAGAACGCGCGCCATTTGCTGGAGGAGTTCAAGCTGGCGGCGGAGGAATCCGACGTGCGGGCCGGCGAGCCGGTGTATGATCTCCAGCGCGAGCTCGGACTGGTGCATCTCCCGCGGGCGATCGTGTGCTTCGACATCTCGCACGCGCAGGGCACCGACACGGTGGCGTCGCTCGTGTGGTTCGAGAACGGCCGCCCCCGGCGCGCCGAGTATCGCAAGTACAAGATCGCCACGGTGGAGGGGATCGACGACTTCGCGTCGATGGGGGAAGTCGTCCAGCGCTACTTCACCCGGCGGCTCGCCGAGAACCGGCCGTTGCCTGATCTCGTGGTCATCGACGGCGGAAAAGGCCAACTCCACGCGGCGGTCGACGCGCTGGCGTCGTTGGGGCTCGGCGCCCTGACCACCGTCAGTCTCGCCAAACGGGAGGAGGAGATCTTCATGCCCGGGCGCGGCGAGCCCATTCGGCTGTCGCGCCGGTCCCCGGGTCTCCGGCTCCTGCAGCAGGCGCGCGATGAGGCCCACCGGTTCGCGCTGACGTTTCAGCGGAAGCGCCGGACGACGCGCACGGTCACATCGGCGCTCCTCACCATCCCCGGCATCGGACCGGTCAAGCGCCGCGCGCTCCTCAAGGTGTTTGGGAGCCTGCAGGGTGTTCGCGAGGCCAATGTCGAACAGATTGCGGCGGTGCCCGGGTTCACGGCCGCCTCGGCGCGCAAACTGCTCGATGCCCTGGCACCGGTCCCCAGCCCGTAGATCATGCCCATCGCGATCCTGGATCCCTTCAGCGGTATTTCCGGCGACATGACCTTGGGCGCGCTCATCGCCTGTGGCCTCGACCCCGATTGGCTACGCGCGCTCCCGGCGCGCGTGGGACTCGATGGCGTCGGGGTCGACATCCGCGCCGTGCGGCGGGGCGATCTGTCGTGCATCAAGGTCGACTTCGACATCCCCGCGCAACCGCACGGGCGCCACGTCAGCCAGATCCGTCGGGTCCTCGCCGAATCGGGCGCGCCCGAGGCGGTGCGGGTCAGGGCGGACGCCGCGTTTCTCGGGATTGCCACGGTCGAGGCGGAGATGCACGGCGTCACCATTGAGCGCGTGCACTTGCACGAAGTCGGCGCGGTGGATGCGATTCTCGACGTCCTGGGGTCGATCTGGGGGATGCATCTCCTCGGCGTGACCGCGGTCTACAACGGCCCGATCTCCCTGGGCGACGGGACCGTGCATGCCGCGCACGGAGAGTTGCCCGTGCCAGCTCCGGCGACGCTCAAGCTCCTGGAAGGCCACACCGTGCGTCCAGGGCCGGCCGATTCCGGCGAGTTGGTGACCCCGACGGGCGCGGCGCTTGTTCATGTGCTGTCGCTGGGCGCGCCGCCACCGACCTATACGCCGTTGCGGAGCGGATTCGGCGCCGGCACCAAGGAATTTTCGGGCCGGGCGAACGCTCTGCGCATCATTATTGCTGAACCAGTCTCGTCCGGTCTGTCGCGCGAATCGTTGATCACGTTGACGGCCGATCTCGATGACATGACGGGTGAATACATTGCGGAGCTCGCCGATGCGTTGCGTGCCGCCGGCGCGGCCGATGTGGTGTTGATCCCGACGATCATGAAGAAAGGCCGGCCCGGGACGCGTATCGAGATTCTCGCGCATCCCCCCGTGGCCGACCGGCTGGAAACACTCTTGCTCGCGGAGAGTACCACACTCGGTTGTCGCCGTACCGCCGTGGAACGGAGCGCCCTCCCGCGCCACACGGTGTCCGTGGATGTCGATGGACACCGGATCGCCGTCAAGATCGCCACATTGCCCGATGGCGCGACCCGCGCCAAGCCGGAGCATAGTGACGTGCACCGTGTCGCGGAGGCGACAGGCCGACCGGTGCGCGATATATTTTCCCTCGCGGCGGAGGCCGCTCGGCGCGCCGCCGCCGACCCATCCTAATGCCCAGGAGCCACTCGATGCGCTGTGTAATCGCGTGCGGAGTTGCGTGCTTGATCGCGATCCCGTCTCTTGCCCTCGCCCAGAAAGACAAAGACAAAAAAAGTGGGGACAAGCCGGGGTGCGAGATCGATGTGAACAGCCCCGCCGAGATGTTCTCGGCGCAGCTGTACATGAAGAAGGCCACTGACGCCAAGACGGACACGGCGGAGCAGGGCAAGGACTGGAAACAGGCCATTGGCGCGCTCTCGGCCCCCGGCTTCAAGAACCCCAATCCGACCGGACGGGCCTACGTCATCTCCCAGGGGCTGATCAACCTGGGCACGCGGCCGGGCGCGCCCACGTCGGCGCCGCGCGATACGTACGGGTTCAAGGACAACCCGTCCGTGGCCGTCGACCCGCTGGCGGCCGCGGATACGCTGCTGACGTTGCTGGCGACCCAAAAGCCGGCGTGCGTGGCGGTGGCCAATAGCATTCGGGAGCAAGGATTCGTCCCGCTCTACAACAGCAGCGCGCGGGCCCTTCAGGCGAATGCGCTGGATTCGGCCAAGGGATTCGCCGAGCGGGCGGCCCAGATCGACCCCGTGCGCCCCGAAGCCTACAATCTTCTGGCTTCGATCGCGCTCAAGCAGAAGGACAACGCCGCCACCGTCGCCAACTTCCGCAAAGCGGTCGAAGTCGCCGGTACGGACACGCTCTATACGAAGCCGAAACAGAGCGCGCTCTACAACCTGGGCATCGTGCTGCAGCTGCAGGCCGATCAGGCGACGGGTGACCAGAAGAAGGACTTTGGGAAGCAGGCCGCGGACGCGTGGACGCAGTACCTGGCCATGAATCCGAACGATACCGACGCCAAGGGCGCGCTGACGCGGGCCCAGCAGGCGTCGGGAGATACCGCCGCGGTCGTGGCGGCCTTCAATGACATGATCACCAATCCGTCCAAGTACACCGATCTCCAGCTGTTCCAGGCAGGCGTGGCGGCCTCGCGTGCCAATCGGGACTCGGACGCGACCAAGTTGTTCAATGCCGGATTGACCCTGAACCCGTACTACCGCGACGCGCTCTACTATGTCGCGGCGGGGTACTTCAACAGCAAGCAGACAGACAAGCTCTTCCCGCTGGCGCGCCGGCTCGTGGACATCGATCCGAACAACGGCGACAACTGGAAGCTGCTGGCCGGCGCGTACCAAGTGCGGGCCAATGGCGAGAAGGGCGAGAAATTGCTGCCGGCGCGGAAAGCCGATTCCGACTCGACGATGCTCTACTTCAACAAGGGCAAGAGCCTGCCGGTCGTCCTCAAGGTCACGAAGTTTGCGAAGGATGGGGACAAGGTGAATGTCTCCGGCACGGTGCAGAACAACGGGACGGCGCCCAAGTCGGAAACGATCAAATTCCAGATGCTCGACAAGACGGGGCAGGTCGTGGCGAGTCAGGATGTGCCCGTCCAGGTGCCGGCGGGCGCGTCGCAGCCGTTCGACTTCACGGTGTCGGCTCCCGGCATCGCGGCGTACAAGTACGCTCCCCTGGACTAGGGGCGGTCATGGTTCGCGTGGCGCGCGTCGCGCCGGGCAGTATCGCCGAGTCGGTTGGACTCGGGCCGGGGACCGAGTTGGTGTCGGTCAACGGGCGCGCGCTCGCGGACTTTCTGGACTGGGAGTTCTTGACGGCCGAGGACGCGTTGGAGATCGAGGCGCGTTCCGGCGACGAGACCATCGTCTACGAAATCGAGCGGCCCGATGGGGAATCCCTGGGGGTCGAGCTGGAACCGCCGACCGTGCGGCAGTGCGCCAACCGGTGCGAGTTCTGCTTCATCGAGGGATTGCCGGAAGGCCTGCGGCGGCCGCTGTACCTGCGCGATGACGACTATCGGCTGTCGTTTGCGTACGGGAATTTCGCCACGTTGTCGAACGTGCGCGAGCGGGATGTGCGGCGCATCCTCGAGTACCGGCTGTCGCCGCTCTACGTCTCGGTGCACGCGACGCCGCACGAGGCCCGCAAGGTGTTGTTGAACAACCCGAAAGTCCCCGACATCGTCGCCCAGCTGCGGACGCTGGCCGCGGGCGGGATCGCGTTTCACAGCCAGATGGTCATCGTGCCGGGGCTCAACGACGGCGCGGTGCTCGAGGCATCCCTCACCGACTTGTGGTCCCTCGGCGAGGCCGTCCTGTCGGTCGCCATTGTGCCCGTGGGCCTGACGCAGTTCTCGCATCTCTACACGGGGCGATCGATGGACCGGACCATGGCGCGCGACCTCTTGGCGCAGATCGCGCCGTGGGTGAAGCGGGGGCGTCACGAGCGCGAGACTCCGTGGGTCTTCGGCTCCGATGAGTTGTATCTTCTGGCCGACGTCCCTTTGCCGGCCGCGAGCCACTATGGGGAGTTCGAACAAGTCGAGAACGGCGTCGGCTCCGTGGCGCTGTTGCGCCAACGGGTGCGTCGGGGCGCGGCGGAGCTGCCCCGACTCGATGGCCGGCGCATTGGCGTCGTGACCGGCACGTCGATGGCGCCGCTGATGCCCGAGCTTCTGGATCGCCTGCGCTCGGCCACCGGGGCAACGTTCGAGCTCATTCCGGTCGAGAACAGCCTGTTCGGTCCTACGACGACGACGGCGGGGCTCCTGGTCGGCGCGGATATCACGCGCGCGTTGTCGGCGCGGGTCGACCTCGACCTGGCCCTGATCCCGGCCGAGACGATCAACGACCGGGGCGTCTTTCTCGATGACGCGGTGTTCGAGGATGTGCGCGCGTCGCTGCCGATGCCCGTCGAGCCCTCGTACGACTTCATTGATGTCCTCGGAGCCGCCGCATGAGCACGCCCACGGTGGCCTTGATCGGGCGGCCGAACGTCGGCAAGTCGGCGTTGTTCAACCGCATCGTCGGCGGCCACTCCGCGATCGTGAGCGACGAGCCGGGTACCACGCGGGATCGCCATTTCGCGCGGGCCGAGTGGGCGGGACATGCGTTTTGGCTCGTCGACACGGGCGGGCTGGTCGATGATCCGAATTTGCCGATGGATGTCGAGATCCGGCGCCAGGTATCGCAGGCGATCGAGGAGGCCGACCTCCTGCTCTTTGTCGTGGACGCCAAGACCGGCCCGACGCCGAGCGACCGCCGGATCGCCGATGTCCTGCGGTCATCGCGCCGGCCCTGGCTCCTCGTCGCCAACAAAGTCGACGATCCGGCATCGACCGAGTTCTACGAGCTCTACGATCTCGGCGCCGGCGACCCGTTGCCCGTTTCGGCGAACAACGGCAAGGGGTCGGGCGACCTGTTGGACGCCGTGGTGGCTCGCATTCCCGAGAGCGCCGTCGAGGAGACCACGGCCCTGCGGGTCGCGGTGATCGGGCGGCCCAACGTCGGGAAGTCTTCGATCGTCAATAGGTTGCTGGGGGAAGATCGTCTCGTCGTATCGGAAGAGGCTGGCACGACGCGCGACGCGATCGATGCGCCGCTCACCTATCATGGTCACCCGATGGTGTTCGTCGATACGGCGGGTCTCCGCCGGCAATCGAGGGTCGACGATGGGATCGAGTTCTACTCGGCGCTGCGGACGCGCCGCGCCATTGAGCGCGCCCAGGTCTGCGTACTGGTCCTCGATGCGACGGAAGGCCTGCACGTCCAGGATCTCAAGATCGCGGCGCTGGCCTGGGAAGCCGGGCGCGGCCTGATGATCGTCGTGAACAAATGGGATCTCAAGGAAAAGGGCGACAAGACCGCGGCGCATTTCGAGAAGGAGTGTGCCGAGAAGGCCCCCTACCTGGGGTTCGTGCCCTTCATCTTCACGTCGGCGACTACTGGCCAGCGCGTGACGCGGATTCTCGACACGGCGCTGCAAGTCGATGAGCAGTGGCACAAGCGGATTCCCACATTGCAAGTGAACGAGACGCTGAAAGAGCTGCTCGCCCGGCGACAGCCGCCGCAAGCGGCGGGTCGGGACGTGCGCCTCAATTACGCGACGCAAGTCGAGGTCGCGCCTCCGACCATCGCGGTGTTCGGCAACCATCCCGAGCTCGTGCAGGAGCATTACGTCCGGTATCTCCACAACGGTTTCCGCGCCGCGTGGGGGTTCACGGGTAGCCCGTTGCGGGTGATCATGCGGGGGAAGGCGGCGTGAGCCTGCCGTTCCATTTCCGCCGGCGGTCGGTGTGGCGATCGCCTATCTCATTGGCTCGGTGCCGTTCGCGTATCTCGTGGGACGCGTGTTCGGCGGGATCGATCTCCGACAGCACGGGTCGGGGAACCTCGGCGCGACGAATCTGGCGCGCGTGATGGGATGGCCGTTCTTCTTTTTGGTCTTCGCGCTCGACGCGGCAAAGGGCGCCCTCCCCGTCATTCTGTTCTCGACGCCGGCAGATCCCAACCAGCACCAGATCTGGCAGATCGCGTTCGGGTTGGCGGCGATCGTGGGGCACACGCGGCCGATCTTCCTGTTGGGACAGGGCGGCGGCAAAGGCGTCGCCACGGCGGCCGGCGTCTTTCTCGGACTGTTGCCCCACCAGACGACCGACGTGCTGGCCGTTTTCCTCCTCGTCGTCTTGATCACGAAGTACGTGTCCCTGGGGTCGCTCATGGCCTCGGGCCTGCTGCCGATCATGGTGTTGATCGGGCGGGGCGCGACCCCGGTGTTTTGGTTTTCGCTGGCCGTGGCGTTGTTCATCCTGTTCACGCACCGGGGCAACATCCGGCGCTTGCGACGGGGGAACGAGCCGCGCATTGACCGCAAACCACCCGACAAGGTCGACCACGACCCGCCGGACGCGGGGGCGGGCGGGGTGTGACGGACGCCCAGGCTGGGGCCTGCGCCGTGATTGGCGCCGGCGCCTGGGGCACGGCGCTGGCGGATCTGCTCGCGCGGAACGGCCACTGTGTGCAGCTTTGGGCCCGTGAGCCCGATGTCGTGGCCTCCATCCGGGAAACGCAGGAGAACCGCCGCTTTCTCGCCGGCGTGCGGCTGGCGACGCCGGTCCGGGCGACGGGCGACGTGCCCGAAGCCGTGCGCGGCGCCAAGCTGGTGCTGTACGCGGTCCCCTCGGAGTACCTCCGCACGATCGTGCGCGCGTCGGCGTCGGCCGTCGGGCGGGACGCCGCGATCGCGGTGGCCAGCAAAGGGATCGAGGCGGAGACTCTGGAGCTCATGACGTCCGTGGTGTCGGCGGAGTTGAGCGGCCGGCCGGTCGTGGCGCTCTCGGGGCCCAGCTTCGCCGCCGAGGTCGCGGCGCGGCAGCCGACGGCTATCGTCGCCGCGGCCACGGATTCGGGCATCGCCGCCGCGGTGCAGCGCGCGCTCTCCTCGGCGGAGTTCCGGGTGTACACCCACGACGACGTGCCCGGCGTCGAGCTGGGGGGCGCGCTCAAGAACGTGATGGCGGTGGCGACAGGGATCTGCGAGGGGCTGGGACTCGGGTTCAATTCCCGCGCGGCGTTGATCACGCGCGGACTCGCCGAGATGACGCGCCTCGGCGTGGCGCTGGGCGCGCAGCCGGCCACGTTCGCGGGGCTCGCGGGGCTGGGGGACCTGGTGCTGACGTGCACGGGTGCGTTGAGCCGCAACCGCGCGCTGGGCGTGGCCATCGGGCAGGGCGCGACCTTGGCCGAAGCGCAGGCGGGCCGTGACACGGTGGCCGAGGGCGTGGTGACGGCGCGGAGCGCCCACGCGTTGGCCCGGCGGGCCGGAGTCGATATGCCAATCGTGCGGGCCGTGCACGGCGTCCTGTTCGATGGGCGACCGGCGCGGGAAGCCATCTCAACTCTCATGGAGCGCGAGTTGCGCGCCGAGGCGGATTGATGCCGTCCGAGCCGGTCCGACAGTTCTTCTCGATTGGGGACGTGTGCGCGCTGACGGACCTCAAGCCGCACGTGCTGCGGTACTGGGAAAGCCAGTTTCGATTCCTGAGCCCGGCCAAGAACCGGTCGGGGAACCGCGTGTACCAGCGGCGCGAAGTCGAGCTGATTCTGCTCGTCAAGCATCTCCTCTATACCGAGAAGTACACGATCGACGGCGCCCGCCGGAAAGTCGACGAGCACCGGAAGTCGGGCGAGCTCCGGACCGCGGCGCGGGCCGCGCTCGACCATGAGACGCTGGAGACGATGGAGCACGAGCTCGAGGCCATTGTCGGGTTGCTGGCCGACGAATCAGCCCACGGCCCCTAGTGCGACTGCTATGCACGAACGACGATGGCTTCCTGGCGCTGGGACTCGACTGCCTCGTACGGGCGGCCGAGCCGTTGGGCGAAGTCACCGTGGTGGCGCCCGATCGGGAGCAGAGCGCGACCAGCCACGCGCTGACCATGCACCACCCGCTGCGCGTCAAACCCCGCGGCGAGCGGCGCTACCAGGTCGACGGGACGCCGACCGACTGCGTCATGCTGGCGCTGGAAGCGCTGATGCCGGAGCCGCCGGATTTCGTGCTGAGCGGTGTGAATCACGGGCAGAACATGGGCGAGGACGTGCTGTATTCCGGCACGGTGGCCGCGGCGATGGAAGGGCTGGCGCTGGGCCTCCCGTCGATCGCGCTGTCGTTCGCCGGCGGCGATCACGGGACTGACGCCACGCTGATCGCGTCGCAGATCGACGCCGTGCGCGGGCTCCTGGGGCACGTGCTGTCGCTGGACCTGCCGAAAGACACGCTGCTCAACATCAACTTGCCGCCGCTGCCCAGCGGCGAGATCAAAGGCGCGCGGCTCACGCGCCTCGGGCGCCGGGTGTTCCGGGATTCGATCCGGCGCATGAAGGACCCCTGGGGGAAAGAGGTCTTCTGGATTGGCGGGGGCACCATGGCCTGGACGGGCGGGGCGGATTCCGACTACCAGGCGGTGCGCGATGGGTTTATCTCGGTCACGCCGCTGCATCTCGACCTCACGCATTTCGACATGCTGGCGTCGGCGCCCACGTGGTGGCGGGAGCCGTGAGCGGCGCCGAGGCGCCGTTTCGGGGACCGCGGCGGCGCCTGGTCGAGGCGCTCCGTGAAAAAGGGATCACGGATCTGGCCGTGCTGCGGGCGTTCGATCTGACGCCGCGGCACTTGTTCGTCCCCACCGGCGTGCAGCACCGGGCCTACGAAGACTCGGCGCTGCCGATCGGGAACGCGCAGACCGTGTCGCAGCCGTCCGTGCATGCCCGCTATCTGAGTGAGCTGCGGCTCACGGGGCACGAGCGGGTCCTGGAGATCGGCACGGGCTCGGGCTATCAGACTGTGCTCCTCTCGCATCTCGCCGCGCAGGTCTTTTCCGTCGAGCGCGTGCCGGCGCTTCTCGATCGGGCGCGCGAGGTCATCCGGCTGGTCGGCGCGCGGAATATCTCGCTGCTCTTGGGCGACGGCACGTTCGGGTGGCGCGAGTACTCCCCGTATGACGCCATCCTCGTGAGCGCGGCCGCGCCGGACGTGCCGCGGCCGTTGTTCGAGCAGCTGGCCGAGGGCGGGCGCATCCTGGCGCCGGTCGGAGGCCGGGAAGAGCAGACCCTCATTGTAGGCACGCGGCGGGGTGACGCCCTCGACCGCCGTGACATTGCGCCCGTGCGGTTCGTCCCGCTCCTAGGCAAGTACGGTTGGCCCGGGTGACGAGACCTAAGGGGAATGCGCGATGTCGGGAACAGAAAGTCCGTCCTTTCAACAGGTTGCGCGGCCGGCTCTCAAGCCGTTTGTGAAGCCGGTGGTCGCTGGCGCGCGACCCGCGCTCCGCGGTGACCTCATGAGTGGGCGGGTGACGCTGCCGCCGTTTGGGCCGATCCGCTACGGTGGACCGAAGCCCGGTAGCGTGCGCGCGGCGTACGGCGCACCCGTGGCGCTGCCGACGGCTGTCGCCGATGTCCACGAGGAGGAGGTGGCGCCGCCGCCAGTGGAGCAGGAGACGATCCCTCAGCACGACGCGATCGCGGCGTATGAGGCGGTTGCCGAGGCGGTGACCGACGTGCCCTATGCGGTCCCAGAGGATGACGAAGCCCCGAGTTGGGCGTCGGTCGCGGCGTCGGCCGCTCCCGAGACGTTCGAGCCCGAACCCGTCGCTGTCGCACCCGAACCCGTGGTCGAACCCGAGCCCGTAGTTGAACCCGAGCCCGGGCCGCTGGTTGCCGAGCCGTTGGCAGCCGAGCCGTTGGCAGCCGAGCCGTTGGCGGCCGAGCCGCTGGCGACGGAGCCGGAGCTCGAGACCTACGCGGTGCACGAGACGCCGACCTACAACACGTGGTCGAGCGTCCCCGGGGTGAGTGCCGAGGAGGCGTTGTTTGGGGACGCGGTTGCTGAGACGCCACTCCCCGTGTACGCCCCGCCGCGCCGCACGCCGCCTCCGCCCGCGATGGTTGGCCCGTCCGACCCGACGCCGGTCATCAATCGCCGCATCACCCCGCCGTGGGTGAGTGCCGAGCCTCCCCTCCGCGTCGCGGCTGTGCGGCCGACGACGACGCCCGTGTTGCTCCCGACGCAGCCCGAAGCGGGCAATCGTCTGGTCGCCGCGGCGCTCGAGACGGTGGCCGGGCGGATCCGTCGCGGCGAGCTCGTGGTCCCGGGCGCGGTCCCGCACGTCGATGACGATCCGGCGCTCGCCGCCGCTCTCGCCGCCGCGTTGTCGGCACTCCTCGGCGTCCGAGGCTAGATTGCCGGTGTGCCCGTGCACCACGTCCGCGTCGTCGGCCGCGTGCAGGGCGTCGGGTTCCGCTGGTTCGTTCGGGAACGCGCCGACGCCCTAGGTCTCGCCGGCTGGGTTCGCAACCGGTCGGACGGCAGCGTCGAGCTCCTGGTGTCCGGCGACGCCGCCGCCACGGACCAGTTTCTCGCCGCGGTGCGCCGCGGGCCAAAGCACGCCCGCGTTGATGCCGTGGAGCCCGTCGAGGGCACAGAGGCCACCGAGGCGATAGCATCCGTCAGTCCATCCCTTCCACGTCCCTTTGCCGTGGTGCACGAGTGACCGCCATTGACACCGATCTGCGCGCGTACGTGCGCGACATCCCCGATTTCCCCACACCGGGGATCGTGTTCAAGGACATCACGCCGCTCCTCGCCGACGCCGCGGCGTTTCGCCGGGCGACCGACGCGCTGGCGGCGCCGTTCGCCGAGGCCCACGTCACCCACGTGGTCGCCGTGGAAGCGCGCGGTTTCATCTTTGGCGCGCCTGTCGCCCAGGCCCTCAACGCCGGCTTCATCCCCGTGCGCAAGGCCGGGAAACTCCCCTTCGCGACGGAGCGGATCGAGTACGCCCTGGAGTACGGCAGCGGCGTGCTGGAGATCCATCGCGAGACCTACGAGCCGCCCCCGCGCGTCCTGATCGTCGATGACGTGTTGGCCACCGGCGGCACGGCCGCCGCCACGTGCCAGCTTCTGGAGCGTCTCGGCGTCCACATCGTCGGCCTGAGCTTCCTCATCGCCCTGTCGTTCCTCAACGGGCGCGCGGCTTTGGGCGCACGAAAGGCCAGCGCGCTCCTCACGTACTGACGGCTATACTCCGACGATGACCAATGTCATCGTCACTCATCCGCGCGATCCGGCTGAGCTCGATGCCCTCGATGCGGTGGTACGCGCCGAGAACGCGTTCGTCGCCGAGGTGGAGGCCGAGCTCGGGCGTGCGGTCATAGGGCAACAGCACCTGCTCGATGGTTTGTTGCTCGGACTCCTGGCGGACGGGCACCTCTTGCTCGAGGGGTTGCCCGGCCTGGCCAAGACGTTGGCCGTGCGCGCCCTGGCGGCGGCAGTCGACTGCACCTTTCGCCGCGTCCAGTTCACGCCGGACCTGCTGCCGGCGGACGTCGTCGGCACGATGATCTACAATCAGCGCACGGGCGAGTTCTCCGTGCAACGCGGCCCGATCTTCGCCCACATCGTGCTGGCCGACGAGATCAATCGGGCGCCGGCCAAGGTGCAGAGCGCGCTCCTGGAAGCGATGCAGGAAAAGCAGGTGACGATCGGTGGGCAGACGTTCCCGCTCGATGAGCCCTTTCTGGTGCTGGCCACGCAGAACCCCATCGAGCACGAAGGGACCTATCCGCTCCCCGAAGCGCAGGTCGACCGGTTCATGATGAAGCTCGTGGTCCGCTATCCCGCGCGCGATGACGAGAGCACCATGCTGGACCGCATGACCAGCGGCGCGCCGCCCGTCATCCGGCCGGTGATCGATGCGGCCCGCGTGCTGCGGGCGCGGCGCGTCGTCGACCGCATCTATCTCGACCCGCGGGCCCGCGATTACGCCCTCGACATTGTCCGCACCACGCGCGCGCCGGCGCCCGCCGGACTGGCGGCGCTCGAACCCCTGGTCGAGTACGGCGCGAGTCCGCGCGCGTCGATCGCGCTGGTGCGCGCGGCCAAGGCGCGCGCATTTCTGGAGGGACGCGGGTGGGTGGCCCCCGCGGACATCAAGTTCGTCGCGCCCGACGTCCTGCGGCATCGCATCGGGTTGACGTACGAGGCCGACGCCGAGCGGGTGACGACCGACGAGGTGGTGCAACGCGTGCTCGACATCCTGCCGGTGCCATGACCGACGTGGGCGAGGACGTGCGCCGATTGGAGCTGGGCAGTCGCCGGCTCGTGCGCAATGTCCTGGCCGGTCAGTACGGCAGTGTCTTCAAAGGGCGGGGCGTCGAGTTCGCCGATGTCCGCGAATACCAATTCGGGGACGATGTCCGCACCATCGACTGGACGGTGACGGCGCGCTCATCGTCGGCCTACGTGCGGCGGTACGTCGAAGAGCGCGAGCTCACGGTGCTGCTGCTCATCGACCGCAGCGCGTCGGCGGCGTTCGGCAGTCGTCTTCGCCCCAAGGACCGGCTCGGCGCCGAGGTGTGCGCCGTGCTGGCCCTGGCCGCGGCGCGGAACAACGACCGCGTGGGCGCGGCGTTCTTCACCGACCGCGTGGAACAGTACGTGGCGCCGGCCAAAGGGCGGCGCCACGTGCGCCGCGTGTTACGCGAGCTGGTCGCGTTCCGGCCCACGGGGCGCGGCACCGATCTGGCCGCCGCGCTGGCCTACGTCAATCGCGTGCTGCATCGCCGCGCCGTGCTGTTCCTCGTCTCCGACTGGATGGCGCCCGCGGACGGTGTGCGCCGGGAGCTGGCCATCGCGGCGCGGCGCCACGACACAATCGCCGTGCAGCTCGTCGATCCGCGGGAGCGCGAGTTGCCCGCGGTGGGATTGGTGACCGTGCGCGATCCGGAGTCGGGGCGGTGGCAGACGCTGGACACGGGGAGCGCTGCCGTGCGCGCCGAGTACGCCGCCCGCGGCGCGCGGTTCGACGCCCAGGTGCGGCAGACACTCCAACGCCGCGGCGTCGATCTCATCCGGCTGGAGACCGGGCGCGGCTACGTCGGGCCGCTCGTGGCGTTCTTTCGGCGCCGCGAGCGGCGGCAGTTGCACTGACGTGATCCAGACCGGCGGCGGGGTCACGCTCCGCGCCCAGGTCACCGCTGCGCCGCGCACGGTCGGCGATCCGATAGACGTGAGCGGCGGCCCGGTCACGCTCCGCGCGCAGGTGACCGCCGCGCCGCGCACGGTCGGCGATCCCATAGACGTGCGAATCACCGGCGCGCTGCCGCGCGGCGCCGTCCTGATCGATCGGGTCCCCCGCATGCGGGACACCCTTCCGGACGGCGTCCGCGTCCTGTCGGTGGACAGCCTGCGCATCGACGGTGGCGTCGTCGTGGGACGGGTGCGGGTCGCGTTCTTTCGGCCGGACTCGCAGACCGTGCCCGCGTTCGCTATCGCCTATCGGACGGCGGCCGGGGCCGACACCGCGACCAGCGCGCCGCTCCCGCTCCTGATTCATCCGGTGCTGCCGGTCGGGAACGCCACGCTGCGCGACGTGCGCGACGTCGACCGGCCGTGGCTGACGCCGGCCACCGTGGCCGTGTTCGCCGTTGCGGTCGTCGTGCTCGCGGGCAGCGCGCTCGTCTGGCGTCTGGGGCGGGCGGCGCGCCGGCGCGCGTTGATAGCGGCCGCCGCCGTGGAGGCCGCCACCCGGCCGCTCTCGGCGTACGACGTGGCGCTGGACCGGCTCGCCGACATCGAGCGCGCGGGATGGTCGCGAGGATCCATCGATCGCCTCTACGCCCAGGTGGCCGACGTGGTCCGCGGGTATCTGGAGTCGGCCCATGCCATTCCGGCGCTCGAGCGCACGACGCCGGAGATTCTGCGGGCGATGCCCGACGCCATAGCGAACAACGGCGGCGGCGCGGCCCTCCGGTCGTTCCTCGGCGACGCCGATCGCGTGAAATTTGCCGGAGTACGTCCCAGTGCCGAGGCGGCCGGCGCCTACACGGGGCAGGCGCGCGCCGTCCTGGCGGCCTGGCGGGACTTCCATGCATCTCGCTGACCCGATCGCCCTGCTGCTGCTCCTCCTCGTCCTCGGGGACGCGATCGGCGCCCGCCATCCCTCGGGTTGGCTCGCGCTCCCGCTCTTGGCCGTGGATGCACGCCGCGGTGCCACCGGGCGCGCGCGTTGGGCGCAGCTCCCGTCCTGGCTGCGCACGGTGGCGCTGGCGCTCCTCGTCCTCGGATTGGCGCGCCCCCGCACCAATGGCGACGTGCGCACGACGACGTTGCACGGCCGGAACGTGATGTTCGCGCTCGACATCTCGAGCAGCATGAAGGCCCGCGATCTCGGTTCCCGCGCCGGCAACCGGCTCGACGCGGCCAAGCGCGTGCTCGCCGACTTCGTGCGCCGGCGGCCGGACGACTTTCAGGGGCTCGTGCTGTTCGCCGGGCGGGCCTTCACACAGGCGCCGTTGACGCCGGACGACGCGGTCATCCTCGCCCTGCTGGAGCGCGCCGACATTGGGCTTTTGCCGGACGGGACGGCGATCGGGACGGCGCTGGCGATGGCCGAGCGGCACCTCAAGGATCTGCCGCGCGGGGCGGGGGTGATCGTGCTGGTGACGGACGGCGGCAACAACGCGGGCATGCCCGATCCGTTGACCGCCGCCGCTATCGCCCGCGCGCTCGGCATCCGCGTGTATGCCGTAGGGGTCAGCGCCAACACGTTGCACGGTACCGAAGCGGCGGTCGACTCCATGGGCGCGCCGGCCAGCATGGGCGAAGCGCCATCGTCGCTGACCAGTGTCGAAGAGTTGCTGCTCAAGCGCATCGCGACGACGAGCGGCGGGCGCTACTACCGGGCCACGGATGACGCCGGCCTGCGCGGCGCCATCGAGGACATCGACCGGCTGGAGCGTACCGATCTGCATCTGCGCCAGGTTCTGACGTACCACGAATGGTTCTGGGTGCCCGTCGTCACGGCCTGCGTGCTGTTCATTGGCGCGTGGGCGCTGCGGGCCACGCTGCTCAAGGGGGTGCCGTGACCCTTTCCTTCGGCGCGCCATGGGTGCTCGCGCTGCTGGTGCCGCTAGTGCCACTGGCGCTGGCCGCCGCGGTGCGGCGCGAGCGGCAGTGGCGGACGACGTTGGCGACGTTTGGCGAGTCGCGGCTCTTGGCGCCGATCTCGGCGCTGCCGACCCGGCGCCAGCGCCTCACGCGCTCGGCGCTCGGTATCGCGGGCCTCGTGTTCGGCGTCGTGGCGCTGGCGCGGCCGCAGGATGCGCGCGGCGCCACGCCGCGGGCCGTGGCGCGCGAGGGGGCGGACGTCCTCTTCCTGCTCGACCTCTCGCGCTCGATGCTGGCCGGCAATGTCGCGCCGTCGCGCTCTGGCGGCGGCCAAGGACGCCGCGCGCGCGATCGCCCGGGCGTTGCCCAACGACCGCGTGGGCCTGCTCGTGTTCGCGGGCAGCGGATTCCGCCAACTGCCGGCCACCGCCGACCGCGCGACGTGGGAGCAGTTCCTGGACGCGGCGTCGCCGAGCAATGTGCCGGATTTGGCGACGGACATCGAGGCGGCGGTGGGCGTCGCGGCGCGGGTCGCGCGCGAGGATGGGACGCCGGCGTCGACGGCGCTGGTGATCCTGTCCGACGGCGAGGACAACGAAGGGAAGCTCGAGGGTTCGATCCGAACGCTGCAGGCGGCCGGGCTCCGCACGTTCGCGGTGGGCGTGGGCACGGCGGCGGGCACCACGATCGACGAGCGCGATGCGTCAGGGCAGGTGCGACCGCATACCGATTGGGCGGGGCGCGTGGTCATCACGCGGCTCATGGAGACGAATCTGTCGGACATCGCCCGGCGCACCGGCGGGGTCGCGGTGCGGTGGTCGGGCTCGGCGAGCGTCGCGCCGGTGGTGGCGTCGATCGCGCAACTCCCGCCGCGTGCGATCGCCGGCCACGCCCGCGCGGTCGCGCCGGATCGCTATCAGTGGCCGCTCGGCGCCGCGCTCCTCGCGTGGTTGCTGCCGTCGCTGCCGGGCGTGGGGCGCCCGCGGACTCGGCACGGGTGGTGCGCCGCGCGATGCGATGCGTTCTTCGTGCTCGTCGCGGCGATCGTGCTCGCCGCCGGTGTCGCCGCGCGCGCGGGCGCCGGGCGCATCGGGCTCGTCATCGGGCGCCAGCGCGCGGCCCGGTTGTACGCGGTGCGGCAATGGCATGAGGCGGCCGACGCGTTTCAAGGGCTGCTCCGCCAACCGGTGGTGCGTCATACGGGCAACGCGGTGCCGCTCCTGAGTTACGATCTGGGGACCACACAATATCGGCTGGGCCGGTTCGACGCCGCCGCGCAGTCGTTGCACGCCGCGCTGGGCGCCGATGCGCGGCTGGCCGCGCGCGCGTACTACAATCTCGGGAATACGTATATCTGGCAGGCGCGGGCCTCGATCGATCACACGAGCAAGCGGATGGCGCTGCGCGCCGCGGTGGAGTCGTACGAGGAGGCGCTGGTGCGCGACCCGGGCGACATCGACGCCAAGTGGAATCTCGAAGTCGCGCTGCGGCGGCTGGACGACGCGACCGACCACTCGTCAATGTCGCGGCACCGCAATGCGGCCGACTGGGGCGGGGGGAATCTCACCAAGTCCGGGTATGCGGGCACGCCCCAGACCGGGGCGGGGGCCACGCCCGGCGGCGGGCTCGGTCCGCGCGGCGGTGGCGACGCCGTTCCCGAGATTACCGAAACGCACGCGCGACAATTGCTGGACGCCATCGAACGGGCTCAAGTCAGCGGGCAGGAACTGCAAGGTCCGCAAACACGCAATCCGCCCCGGCCGTCGCACGAACCGGACTGGTAATGGAACGGAGGTGAGCTTCGCGGCGTACGTACTAGTATGCGGAGACGCCTCGGACGATCGGCGCGGTTGGGGTTGGCGGTGCTGGCAATGGGCGCGGTTGCGGCCGCCGGTGCCTGTGCCAATCCGACGGAGCCGACGCATCCATTGTCGGGCATGTGGACGAGCACGATGGGCGCCGACCGGATGACGCTGATGCTGGTCTCGCATCCCGATCAGTCGGTCACCGGCAGCGGTGTCGACTCCGCGGCCGGCGCCGTCACGACGTTCCCCGTGCGCGGCACTGTCTCCGGCGGCACGGTCCTCCTCCTCTTCAACACCATCACCGTCGACTCGGGCTTCAGCGGCCGATTCGTCACGGCCGCCCGGATCGACGGTACGCTAGCGATCCCTGGGCTGTCGCAGGACAGGACGTTCGAGCGGCGCTGACCGCTCGCGGTGCCGTTCCCAGCTATCCCCAGGACACGCAGAGGCAGGGCATCGGGATCGCCGCCGGCCGGCGCACGGACCGTTCGACGGTGGCCAGCGCCCGAATGTTCCCATTCGGGCGCCGTTTCGCCGGGCTCGCGGCCGAACGCATATTCCGTCCCGTCGCTCGTCCGGATGATCATCGTCGCGTCGTCGTGCATCATCGTGAACCGTCCCACTGGCGCGTACCACATAGGCCACCCCGCTCGAAGTCCACAAGTTATCAACAGGCTTTCAACAAGCCGGGAGACGCGCCAGTTGGGAAGGCGTAACATCGGGGTGGACGGTGGCCAGGCCTGAGGCGCTGTACTGGTTCAACGGCGTCACGTAAGTGGCGGCGGGACAACGTTGTGCGCGTAGCTCTGCCGGTCTAGTTGAGCCCAAACGGCTAGCCTTGGCACGTGAGAATACCCGCCATTGCATTGCTCTCGTTGTGCGTACTCGCCGGCGTCGCGCGGGCTCAAGATGCCGCCAACGCATCCGAACGCGAGTTCTTCAGGTGGGACTCGCTGCTGCCCCCTCAAACGTTGGAAGGCTATCGCCTCGCAATGGTCTGCACTGCCGCGAACGAGGTGGAGGAGATTTTCGCGAAAAATGCCGGCGACGAGCGCCGGGAGCACTTTCGCGTACTGGGCTCCGAGAAATCCTATCTGTTCGCTCGCCGCACGGCCGAGCAGCTCGGATTGATCGTGCCGACTCACGGCCCCACCGATACGCTGGAACTGAAGAAGATGGTGCACGATCCGCAGTACGTCCGCGAGACGATCGACCAATGTCGGGGGGTGGGGCTCGTATACGACGGTGACGTCGCCTCGACGCCGCAGGGCCCGTCGGCCCAATCAGGCCCGGATCAGACGGACACGGAAGCCCGCATCAACGACAAATTCATCCAGTGGTCCGAAGGCTGGGCTATGGATCAATATCACCCGGGCAGCGCGCACATCGACACCATGAACTGCGGTGACGGCGGCTGCGAAGCGCGCGGACGCTTCTCCTTCTTCCGTGGCGGCACGCGTCTCACCATCACCTTCGACGCGCAACTCCCGCGCGTCGGGGACAACCAATTCGCCCTGCGTCGCCTCTGCTACGACGACAACACCACCGGCATGCGCGACTGCGTCCAGTGATGCAACCGTAGTTGGACGGCTGTAAATTGCGACTGCACGGAATCTTGCCCCCGTAGCTCAGGTGGATAGAGCAGCGGTTTCCTAAACCGTTGGCCGGGTGTTCGAGTCACCCCGGGGGCACTTCTAAGCAGATGAGAAGTAACGGCTTAGATCAGTCAGCAGCCTCGCCGGCGGTGCTGACTTGTCGCAAAGTAGTCTCATAATCGAACCCCTCGACGCGCACACGCACCTTCGCGACGTGACCGTAGGTCTTCTCGATCTGGTCGGTCGTCGTGTGCCCGACCTCTTCGGCGACAGTGCTGTCGCTCACAGGCTTTCCGCCGTCGAGGCACTGCCGCCGCTGCGAGATGTACGTGTGCCGTGCACCGTGCGGATTCAACTTCAAGCCGGTCTTCTTGCACACCCGCGCCCACGCTTGCCGGTGGATGTACTTCCGCTTGTGACCTTCGGCGTCTGCGAACAGCAAGCCGTCGTCGCGGTCACCGATCCACTCCACGAGTACGTCCTTCAACCTCGGCCACAGTGGCGTCGCGCGGTCGCTCGACGCGTTCTTCACGCGACGGTGCTCGTTCGCGTACACGTGGACCTCGTTCTCCTCGAGGCGAACGTCTTCGACGCGCAGCCCAAGCACCTCGCCGAGCCGAGCGCCGGTGAAGAACATCGTCATGACCTGGGCGTAGAAGTCCGCGCCCTCGGCCTTCGCTGCCTTGACGAAGCGAATCGCGTCCGCTGGAGTGAGCCACTTCGGCTTCTGCTTCTCGACCCGCAAGCGCTTCGTGATCCGGTGACAGGGTTGTGCCCCTCGGGCAGTAGGCCGGCTTCGATCGCGTGCTCGAACAGGTTGTGCAGCGCGGCGACGTGGTGCTTGGCCGAGCGCTTCGACAAGCCCTTGGGTCGGTCCGTCTCTTCTGCCTCGACTGCGCGACGCGTTGGCCCCGGATCCGACAGCAGGCGGTGTGACCAGTCGATCACGAGTGCCCGCGTGATCTTAGAGAGCGGCGTGTCTTCGAAGAACTGCTCGGCGCGGTACAACTTCACGTCCTGAAGCTCGGCGATCTCGCGCTCAGAGCGCGGCCGACCGTCGCGGCCGCCCTCGTTGGTCCACCGCTTCATGAACTCGGGCAGGAACGACGTGATCGTCGCGTTGCCAGGCTTTCGCTAGTCGCGCACCACCACCACAGGCCTTTGTTGCAGGTCTACGACACGGTGCTGCCGCGCGTGGCATTGAGTCGTCAAACGCCACTCAAAACAATACGTCGACGTCGGCCTTGCACCCCGTACGTTGTCATCACACCTGAAGCACAATTCAACACTGAGGGTACGATAATGCCACGCATCAACTCGCAGGACATGAAGGAGCGCTCGAAGCGGCAAGCATCGGAACGCTCGCGCCGGCAAGACAAGTATGCTTGCATCCTGAGGCCGAGCGGTTCTTGGCCACGCTCGCCGATGAGAATGTTCGAGACCGGAGTCGGATCGGTCTTCAGTGTGGCGACCGAGAACAGCGGAATTGTTTCAGTCACCAACCCGCACGATCGCGCCGGCCAGCCTCCGCCTCCACGATCCGCTCGGGCTCGCCCGATCCGGTGAGCGCGACGTCCCGGCGCCGCCACACCGCCCACCCGTCGAGCAGCGAGATGTGCCGGCGGTAATCCGTGAAATCCATCGCTGACACACTCCGGTCGCCGCCCGGCTGGCGAGCGGTGATCGTCACCAGCCGATCGGCATTGCCGAAAGGGAGCTGCTTTAGCAGCACGCCGTCGACGACGGAGAAGATGCGCGTATTGCCACCGATGGCGATCGCCAGCGTCGCCACGATCGTCGCTGCGAGCACCGGCGCCGCGCGGAGGCTGCGCAGTGCTATGCGAATGTCCGCTAACTGTCCGTTATCGCACTCCCTGTCTCGGAACTGAACTCATACGTCGGTGCGGTGCAGTGGCAACCCGTGACACGACAAGCACTTGTACAAGTCGCGAGCCCTGGCGCATGGTTTGCCAGAGGTCTTCCGTCCTGCGCTCGATCATTCAGGACGACAACCCTCTGCGCCACACGCGCCTCCAATCAAGCATGAGACAGCTCCTCCTGTTCTTCGCCTGTGCGACGACCATCGCCAACGGGCAGCCGCCGATCGCCGCGATCAAGACGGAGCTCGCGCGCCGAGCCGCCGACAGCAGCTTTTCGGGCGCCGTCCTCATCGCCAAAGACGGCAAACCCCTCTTCCAAGCCGCGTGCGGCTATGCTGATCGCGAAAAGGAAATACCCAACACGCTCGACACGAAATTCCGCTTCGGCTCGATGGCGAAAATGTTCACCGGTATCGCCATCACCCAACTCGTCCAAGCCGGCAAGATCAACCTCGACGACCCGCTCGGGAAATACCTGACCGACTACCCGAACCACGACGTCGCCAAGGTCACAATCTACCAACTCCTCACCCACACTGGCGGCACCGGCGACATCTTCGGCCCAGAGTTCGATGCCCACCAGCAAGACCTGCACTATATCCGCGACTACATCGCACTCTTGGGCTCTCGCGGACTCGACTTCCCGCCCGGCAGCAAATGGGCGTACAGCAATTACGGTTACATGCTCCTCGGCCGCGTCATCGAAGTCGTGAGCGGCCAAAGCTACGACGCCTACGTCCAGGATCACATCTTTGCGCCCGCCGGCATGCACGCGACCGGCGATTACGAAGTGAACGTCCCGGGCCTCTCGGTCCCGTACACGCGAGGCGGCCCCGGAACCCAGCCCACCGGCCCGCTGAGCTCGGCCGCCGGCATGCTCCCCGATCGCGGCACGTCGGCCGGCGGCGGTTATTCGACCGTCGGCGACTTCTTCCGATTTGCGACCGCGCTCACTGCCAATCGCCTGCTCAATGCGCACTATACCACCATAGCCATGACCGGCAAAGTCGAGACGACGCTCCCGGGAGTGAAGTGGGCCTTTGGCCTGGGCGATCTGACGCTGCCGAGCGGCGCGCACCGGATCGGTCACAGCGGCGGCGCGCCGGGACAGAACGGCCGTCTTTCCATCTACCCAGCGAGTGGCTACGTCGTTGTCGTCCTGGCGAACCTCGATCCGCCGGCGGCCGATTCGCTGGGGAAGTTCATCGACTCGTATCTCCCGGCCAACTAGACACGGTTACGTCCGGCCTGCGCGCGACAGTTTGAGCGCGAACTCGTCGCGCGCCGGTGTGCCCGCGTAGAGCGTGAGGTCAAAGCCACCCAGTGCGAACCCCAGGCGTCGATAGGCCTCGACGCCTGGAGCGTTTCGATTGGTCGTCTCCGCCGACACGGCTGAGCATCAGGCGCTCACCGCGTGGCTGGAGACGCTGCTGCAGCACGTCGACCTGCTCGTCGACGGATGGGCCCTGACCGCGACGTTTACTCGCGCTACCTAGGTCGTACGGGCTACGCCGAGTTGAGAGACCGTCTGGCTGAATTGGGAAAGTGGAGGATCTGGGAAGGCAGCGCCGAGGAACGATGATTTGTCGCGTCTCCTGTCGCGTCGAACGCGAAAGGACACGAGAAGACATAGGCGCCCAAGAGTGGACATTCCGACGGAAGATTGTCCGCTCCTGGGCGCTCCTGTACCCTAGGGCATCTCGTTCCTAAACCGTTGGCCGGGTGTTCGAGTCACCCCGGGGGCACTGCGCGCCCAGGCTATAGCGAGCCCAACGGCTGGCTGATAAACTAATGGAGTTGTCGGCCGTCAGGCGCTCGTGTACCCTAGGTCCCGGGCGTACGGGCGGGATCAGGGATCACCCCTCACGCGATTGGGAGCGATGATCGACGAACAGCCCTCTTGGATTCGGCGGCTGGCGACGCAGCTCGACAGCCTGGACGCGATACTGGACGGCGTGAACGCGGCGCAGCTCGACCACCGGCCGTCCGGCAAATGGTCGGCGCGGCAGAACCTGGCCCACCTGGGGCGCTACCACGAGCTCTTTCTGTATCGGCTCGAGCGCATTTTGCGGGAAGAGGCGCCGGTGCTCGAGCGCTACCGGGCCGATGACGACCCCGAGTTCGACGGGTGGTGCCAACTGCCGGTGCTAAAGATCGTGAGCCGGATGCGCGAGCGCCGGGAGGAACTGATCATCGTGGCCATGGGGTTGTCTCCAAGCCAGCTCGCTCGTCCAGCGATACACACGGCGTTCGGGTCACTGTCCCTCGCGCTCTGGTTCGAGTTCTTTCTCGTGCACGAGGCGCATCACCTGTACGCGGTCTTTCAGCGAGCCCACGAGCAGGCATAGGAGACGATCGGTGCAGCAGGTCAAGGGGACCGTTCTCAGGTCGCGGATGGCGTTTCTCGACGAGAACTTCGGCGCCGGATCCGCCGCGAAGGTGGTCGCCAGTTTGAGCGTGGAGGACCAGGCCGCGCTCCGCGTCATCCTCCCGATCACGTGGTACCCGTTCGACCTCGGCGAGCGTCTCGACGCGGCCATCGTCGCGGTCCTGGCCCGCGGCAACACGCAGTTCTTCGAGAAGCTCGGCGCCGCCTCGGCGGAGCGGAATCTCATGACGGTGCACAAGGGATTTCTACGCTACGGCGATCCGCACGCTTTTCTCCGAAACGCCCCCGCGATCTATCGCATCTACTACGAAACCGGTCGCCGCGAGTACGAGAGTACCGGGGCCCGCTCGGCCGTGTTGACGACGTACGACGCCCAAGCGTACAGCCGCCCGGACTGTCTCACGATCGTCGGGTGGCATCGGCGCGCGCTGGAGATGTGCGGCGCGACCGGGGTCAAGATGGCGGAGACAGAGTGCCGGGCCCGCGGCGGCGCGGTGTGCCGCTATGAGGTCTCCTGGGATGAAGTCCGGGAGACGACTCCCGCGCGCGACTAGCCCCGCCGGCGGGTGACCCGTATTTTGCACAGTTCCACCCTGATGTTCACCCCACGCTTCCCGTCATCGAATGACTCCCGCCGCGGCCATGTCCGCTAGCCGGCCGAGCCTGGAAGATCGGACCGAGTCCCTCACCGAGTGGGCCCGCGTTCATACGCGCGAGGTCAGTATCGGCGGCCTCGTGCTCGTCGCCATTATCGGATTGCTCTGGCTCTATCGCTACTCGTCCGCGCAACAGCTCCGGCACGCCGACGAACAATTGTTGGCACCGCAGCGGTCATTGGCGGCGGGCAACATCCCGCTCGCCCAGACCGATCTCAAGCGCCTGCTCACCCGCTACGCCGGGACCCCGGCGGCGACGCAGGCGGCGATGCTGCTGGCCGAGACGTATTACCAGCAGCAGAAGTTCGCTGAAGGCGTCGCGGTGTTGGTCAAGGCGCCGCGTGCGGGAGGATCGGCGCCGTTCGCGCCGGGCGTCGAGGCGCTGCAGGGGGACGGCTACGCGGAACAGGGCAAGTACCGCGATGCGGCTGCCCACTACCGGCAGGCGGCCGACTTGTCGCCGTACACGGGAGACAAGGCGCGCTATAAGGCGATGGCCGCGCGTGCCTACACAACGGGCGCCGATACGGCGAACGCGCTGACGTTGTGGCGCGATCTGGCGAAGGACGATACCCGCCCCGAAGCGGGGGAGGCCCACTTGCGCATCGGCGAGTTGACGGCTCGCCCAGCGAAGTAGCCGCCGTGCGCGCCGCGCTCGTCGCGGTCGTGCCGGTCGTGCTCGTCGTGGGCGGCGCGCGCCCACTCGCCGCGCAACAGGGGACGCCGCTCCCGCGCGGTGCGCTGGATCTCGGGCTCAACGATTCGACGTCGAAGGCGATCGCCGCGGCGATGGCGCAGGATCTCGTGCAGCTCAAGAAGGCCGAGGCGACGTATTACACGGCCCACCATGCGTACGCGTACGCGGTCGCCGATCTCGCGCCGTTCAAGCCGTCGCGCGGTACCGTCATCGTGATCATGCCGGGCGAGGGCAACGGCTATCGCGCCGTCGCCACCAATCCCGCGCTGAGCGGCGCCGAGTTCGAAGCAGACGTTCCCGCGCCGCAGTAGCACGGTTGCCTTGCGGAGATCGATGGGTGCGCCCATTGTTGCCGCATGACTCGACTTCTCAGATCGTTCGTGACGCTCGGCGCGTTGGCCGGCTCGTTGGCCGCCCTTGCCGCGCCGGGCCGGGCCCAGACCGCGGCGCCGTCCGACACGACCACGCCCGCGGCCAAGCCCGAAGATGTGGCGTCTATGGACGCCATCATGCACGCCATCTACGCCTCGATCTCGGGACCGGCTGGTCCGCGCGATTGGCCCCGGTTCTACTCGCTGTTCGCGCCGGGTGCGCGGCTCATCCCGACGGCGCACCCCAAGGACGGAAGCGCGCCGCACGTCAACGCCATGACCCCGCAGCAGTACGTGGCGCGCGTCAGCCCCGCGTTCGACAAGATGCCATTCTACGAGACCGAGATCGGGCGGACCGCGGAGACCTTTGGCTCGGTGACGCAGGTCTTCAGCGCCTACGCGTCGCGTCATGCGCCGGGAGATGCCACGCCATTCGCGCGCGGCATCAACAGCTTTCAGCTCTTCAACGATGGGACGCGCTGGTACGTCGTGACGATCTATTGGGAGGCCGAGCGTCCCGGTCTGGAGATTCCCGCGCGCTATCTCACGCCTTCCCGCTAGGAGTGTGTCATGCTGCAATCCCTGATCGCGACGGACGATAGCTTTTCCCCGACGATCGCCCGGTTGGCGCTCGGCATCATGATCTTTCCGCACGGGATGCAAAAGTTGTTTGGCTGGTTCGGCGGGCCCGGATTCGGCGGCACGATGCATTTCTTCACGGACGTGATGCATATCCCGACGTTGTTCGCCGTGCTGGCGATCCTCGCCGAGGGCTTGGGCTCTCTCGGCCTGCTCCTGGGTCTCTTTGGCCGCGTGGCCGCGTTTGGCGTCGCGTGCAACATGATCGTGGCCGCGTACATGCTGAACTTCGCCAACGGCTTTTTCATGAACTGGGCCGGCAACCAGAAAGGGGAGGGCTTCGAGTTCCATCTGTTGGCCCTGGGCCTGGCGCTCATCGTCATGATCTATGGCGGCGGCGCCTTCTCGATCGACCGCGTGTTGACTGAGCGGATGGAGACCGGTCGCGCCGTTGCATGACATAGGTTTCGTGCGTCATCTGGCGTGCGCATTGCGACGTCGGGATTGGCGCTCGCGCTCGTCGGTGTCGCGGCTGGTTGCCAGCGCGACACCACGCCGGTGGTGCTCGCCGCCGCCGCGCCCTGGCATCTCGACTATGTGATCAACGGTCGCCGCGGCATCGAGATGGCGGCGGCCGAGATCAACGCGGCGGGCGGGATCGCCGGGCGGCCACTCACCATTCGATGGCTCGATGACAGTGCCAGCGGTGCCGGCGCGGTCGCCGCGGCCGAATCGCTGATCGCCGACCCTGCGGTGCTGGGCGTCGTGGGGCACATGAACTCCAACGCCATGGTGGCCGCGGCGCGCATCTACGATGGCCGGTTGCCGGTGGTCTCACCGTGGGCGACCACGGCCGATCTCACGGGGCTGTCGCCCTGGGTGTTTCGGAACATCAGCAGCGATTCGGTGAATGGCGTGACCATCGCCCAGTTCGCGCGCACCGTGCTGGGCGCCAAGCGCGCGGCGGTGTTGTACGAGAACGATGCCTACGGGCGCGGAGTGAGCGGCACGTTCCGGCAGCATTTCGGCGGGACGTCGGGCGGCACGATCATCGCCAGTCTCCCCATCGATCCCGAGGCGCGCTCGTACGAAGCGTACGTCACGTATCTCCGCGGGCTCTCGCCCAATGTCGTGTTCGTCGCCGGTCTCTCGCCGTCGGGATTGGCGATTCTCCGCGAGGCGCGGCGGCAGCGCATGGCGGCGGCGTTCATCGGCGGCGACGGGTGGTCGGGCATCAACGCGGATACGGCGGGGAGCGACGGGGCCTACATTGCCGTGCCGTTCACGCACAGCGATGCGCGGCCCGAGGTGCGGCGGTTCAGCGAGGCGTATACCGCGCGCTATCACATCGCGCCCGAGGAGGACGCGGCGTTGGCCTACGACGCGATGCGGCTCCTGGCGGCCGCGGTGGCGGCGGCGCCCACCCGCGCCGGGGTCCGGCGCTATCTCGCGGGGCTCGATGCGACCCACGCCTATGCCGGTGTCACGGGGCCGCACTACTTCCTGCCGACGGGCGATCCCGCGGGGCGCGCGTTTCTGGTGGCGCGCATTCGCCGCGGGACGCTCGACGTCGTGCGCTAGCTACTCGGCCCAGTCTGCGACGGCGAGGTGGGGAACGCGCTTGAATTCGCGCGTGTTGTGCGTCACCAACGTGAGACCGTTGGCGCGTGCGATCGCGGCGATGAAAAGATCCCGTTCGCCGATCGGGTTATGGCGGAGCGCAAATCGGATGTCGGCGTGCTCCTCGGCCGCCGCCCGGTCGAACGGGAGGATCTCGTACGGCGCGAGTACGCGGATCCACGCGCCGCGCTTTCGGTCAGGGTCGGCGTGTTTGGCAGCGCCGTACCAGAGCTCGGCCACGGTGATGCTGGAGACGGCCACGTCGGTTGGGCTCCGGCGCCGAAGCTCGGCCCGCACGCGAGGCGGCCGCCCGCTGACCGAGTAAATGATGGCGTTCGTGTCCAGCAGCCAAGTCGCTCCCACTCAGTCCTCTTCGAGGTCGACGTCGAGCAGACGCCCGCCGATCGGCGGTACACGGCCGAGGGCGAGATCGTCTGCGAGCTCGTCGATCGTCTCCCAATAGTGGTCCGGCCAGGTGCTCTGAGGGACCGGCTCGAGGACGACCGTGTCTCCGTCACCGCGCCGGATCAGGACCTCCGAGCCAGGGAATCGGAACGCCTTAGGGAGACGCACCGCTTGGGAGCGGCCGTTCGTGAACAACCGCGCGCGGGTCGGTCCGGAGGCGATTGGCGGCGACGCGGCCGGACGAGCGGGTGCGGAACTCGTGCGGATCGTGGTCTTCGGACGGTGGCGAGTCATTGGGCGCTGGTCGGTGGTATATACCCAGTATATACCACCTGGCATGTGCCCGCCAGCGTCCGGGTCACGTCACGCTGGAGAGCTTGTCGAGGATCCCCGTCCAGCCACTCCGGTGGGAGTCCCGGCTCTCCACCGTGTCGAATCCGACGTGCGTGAAGACGAGCTCCGTGCCCGTCCCCTTGGGCCGAAACTCGATCGTGATCAGGGTCTCCAGCGGATCGTGGTCCCACCGCCACGTGAGCGACAGGGTGCGCGGCCGGTCGACGGTGCGGTAGATCCCAGTGGCGCGATGCTCGGTGCCGTCCGCCTTTTGCATGACGATGCGCAACCGTCCGCCGACGCGCGCGTCGACCTCGGCGACGGTGCAGGTCAGAGATCCCGGGGCGTGAAAGCGCTTCAACTCTTCCGGCGTCGTCCACGCGTCGAAGACTTGCTCGGGCGGCGCGGCGAAGACGCGCCGGACTTCGAGCTGGATCGTGGGGGTGTCGGTGGTGGTGGCCATGAGGCGTCCTCCGGTGTGGTGGGTGCGGCCAGGAAGTGGGCGAGCTGATCGAGGTGCTGGTCCCAAAACGCGCGGTATTGCTCCACCCACTCGGCGGCGTTGCGGAGCGGGTCGGCGACGAACCGGCATCGCCGGACGCGCCCGTCGCGATGGATCGTCGCCAGGCCGGCGCGCTCCAGGACGCGGAGGTGCTTGGAGACCGCGGGGAGCGACATCCGGAACGGTCGGGCGACGTCACTGATCGTGATGTTGCCGGTGGCGAGGCGGGCCAGAATCGCGCGCCGGGTGGGGTCGGCGAGGGCGGCGAAGGTGCGGTCGAGCGCCGTCTGGGAGTAAACCATACGGTTTAGTATAGCCGCTGCTGGTGTCGCCGCAACCTTCTGGTTAAGGTGCAAGGAGCACGACCGTCTGACCGCGGAGGGGGACATGCACGGGCTGAAAGGCGAGCGGGTGCTGCTGCGCGTGCACATTGGGGAGCGCGACAAGTATCAGGGCAAGCCGCTCTACCAGGCGATCGTCGAGCTGCTCCGGGAGCGCCGCTACGCGGGGGCGACGGCGTTTCGTGGGGTGACGGGATTCGGGGCCAGCGCGGTGCTGCACACGGATCGGATGGAATACCTGTCGTTCGATCTTCCCATCATCGTCGAGTGTGTGGAGACCGAGGAGAAGATCATGGCCATTCTCCCGGAGCTCGATCAGATGATCGACGGCGGGTTGATCACGCTGGAGCGGGCCAAGGTCATCATGTACCGGCCGCATACGCCGGAAGAGGAGCGACCCGACGACTGGCCGGTGGACATCACCGGGAGTTGGGAGACGATCAAATAGCGCCGCGGCCTCAGCGGGGCGCTCAGCTGATCGTGAACTCCGACGTCATGCCGTGGGCGACGTGGGCTTTCCCGTCCTTGGCATTGGGGACGAAGCACAGCAGGGCGTAGTGGCCTGGGGTGAAATTCTGCGTGAAGTAGACGTGGGAGCCGGCGGCGAGGGCGGTGAGGCCGCCCAGCGGCTCGGCGGGCGGGGGGCCGGCCTGCTTGTCGATCCAGGCGACGAGGTCGGCGGCCGTCTTGCCCGGCGCCAGCCGGACGAGGAATGCCTCGTGGTCCTGCGTGGCGCGGTTTTCGACGCGGACTGTGTGCGCGCCTCCCGTGACCGGCGTCGAGAATGCGAACGCGTAGTCGGTCAGGGTGAGCGTCAGGTCGGCGGGTGGTTCCGTGGCGGGGGCGGGCGCCGAGGTCGCGCTGGCGGTGACCGTCAGCGGGCTCACCATGCCCTTGGCGAAGTGCGGGATTTGGTCGGCGCTGGGGATGACGCAGAGCAGGACGTAGCTGCCCGGCTCCAGCAGGAGTGTGGCCTCCGAGGTGCCGCCGGGGACTGGGGCGTTTGGACCGCCGACCGAGACTGCCCAGGTCGGTAGGGGGCCCGGGTGCTTCATGCTGGCGGCGAGGTCGGCGACGGTCTTGCCGTTGGCGAGGCGCATGAGCACCACGTGGTGCATGGCCAGGCCTTGGTTGATCAGGCGGATCGTGGTGATCCCGGCGGGTACGTCGGCGGGCGCGTCGAAGCTGAAGTCCTTGGCGACGACGGTGAACACCGGGACGGTGGTGGCACCGGCCGGTGGGTTGGCCGCCGCGCGTTCGGCGTCGTGCGGGCGGCACGCGAGGAGGCTGAGTGCGGCGAGCACGGCGCGGAGGGACGGGCGCATCTAGGCGGCTCCTGGGAGACAACAGGACGGTAGCGGACCCGGCAAGTTACCACCGGCCGATGGCGCGGCGAATGGGACTTAGTGAGTACGGGGCATTGGCGGCGGGGTGCGGCCGGCGTCGCCTGGCGATCATTCGTCTCCGGCGTCTCGGTACAGCAGGCCGCCTGCGACGAATGATCGCCAGGCTCTGGGGTCTCGTTGTGCGGGGGCATCTAGGGCTAAGTATAACTCCGTATAATAGGCATTATGTAAACTACAGGGCGATGTGGATTGTGGAGAAACCACATGAGCTGCTCTGACGGATCTGAGCACTGCCGCATGACCATCTCTCCACTGCTCTTATGCTGGCGTCGCGGCGTTCGGCGCTTTCTCGGCGCCGATGAACTGGTCCAAGGCGGATCGGCGCACGCCCAAGCGCTGCGCCAAGGCGGCCTCGATCACGTCCGACCCACGGAGCCCGCTCAAGGCCGTCAGGAGCGCGCCGAGGGAGAACCGGCGTGAGCGGGTCGCGAAGCCGGCCAGGGACTCGGGCCAGAGGGCGAGGCCGACGATGCGGGAGGCCGGCATTGTCGGTGCCGTGACCGCGAAATGGGCCGCGGCCAGGAGCTCGAGGGGGTTGTGCCCTTCCCGATAGGAGGGATAGGGCGGCGTGCGCCAGTCGATGGGCGGACGGTCCTCGATCGACGGCAGGCCGGCGGCGGCCAGGATCGCGGCGTGGGCGGCCGGGCGCCGCGCCGCGGGGACGGTGGGAGCGGCGTCGATCAGGTGGGCGAGCACGAGGAACGGGACGCCGAGTCGCTCGGCCAGGAGCTGGCGGAGGCGCGTGTACGTGCGGTGGCGCCGAAAGAGATTGGCGACCTGGGACTCGTCGACCCGGGCGCGGGCCGACCAGGCGGCGAGTGACTCGGGATAAAGGACCAGCTGGACGATCTCGCTGGCCGAGAGGGACGCCACGTGTCGGCGGACGTTTTCCACAGCCGCTTTGACGATGGGATCGTCGAGCGTCCGGTGGGTGGAATGCCCTGTTTGCGCTGGTTGACCCGCGAGGTCCACGCTCCACTGCCCCGTGTGGATACGCGTGGAAAACTAAGTCAGATGTCGCGGGAGATCAAGGCCGTAACTGGCAGTTCTATAAGATGTTAGCCACAGTGCCTCGATGTGGAAAAGAATCATGGGCGTGGTAACTTTCCTTTGCGTAAGTAGCTTTCCTTAGGGGAGCTGACCCGACAAAAACCCCCGGTACACCAATCGCCCCTCGCCGCTCAGGGATGGCGCCAAGGTCCCCCCACGCTGCGCCAACCGCACCGTTAGCACTGACCCCGATGGGGTCAGCAACGGCACCGGACTCAGCGCCAATCCCCACTGCACCAAAAGCGCGGCCGTCGCCACCGCTCCGGTCCCGCAGGCCAGAGTCTCCCCCTCCACCCCGCGCTCGAACGTCCGCATCCGGAGGCCGCCGCCGTCCGCTGGCCCGACAAAATTCACATTGGCCCCCGCCGGTCCCACGGCCGGATCGCGCCGCAACGCCCCGCCAACCCGCATCACGTCTACCGCCGCGACGTCATCCACCAGCACGACGAGGTGCGGCACCCCTACGACGGCATAGCCGATCCGGTGGGCCACCGGCGGCCGCGACACGGCGATGTCGGGCACCAGCCCGGTCACCCGATCGAGATCGATCTCGGGGTCGTCCTCCCGAAGGCGGCCGGCCACGATACCCGCGTCGGTCCCAATGGCGATCTCGGCCGGCCCGCCGAGCAGGGCCGAGAGCCGTACCGTGCACAAGGTGGCGTTGCCACAGAGGGCCGCTGGCGACCCGTCGGCGTTGACGTACCGGATCCGGAGATCCGCCGCCCCCTCGCCCGGCTCCAGCCACACCACGCCGTCCGCGCCGACCCCAGTGCCCCGGGCGCACAACGCCCGGACCGCGCTCGCAGTCCAGCGCCCGCCCGCCGGCTCCGTCCGCTCGTCGAAAAAGACGAAGTCGTTCCCCGACCCCGTCAGTTTGTAGAACGGCTGACCCACCGCGACGGTCCCGGCGCCATTGGTCCCGCTCATCACAGCCGACGCGTCAGCGACCACCAGCGGAGCCGCCAGACCATCCAGATCGCTTCCCGCACGATCCGCGGCGACATTTTGCTGACGCCGTCAGCCCGGTCCACGAACACGATAGGGATCTCCACGATGCGACACCCGCGCTTCCACGCCCGATAACTCATCTCGATTTGGAAGGCGTAGCCGTTGGACCGCACGGCGTCGAGGTCCATCCGCTCCAGCAACTCCCGCCGAAAGCACTTGAAGCCGCCGGTGGCATCGTCCAACGGCAGTCGCGTCACCCAGCGCACGTACAGATTGGCCGCATAGCTCAAGAGGAGCCGCGACATCGGCCAGTTGACGACGGTGACCCGCCCCCGGTTGTAGCGCGAGCCGAGGACGATGTCCGCCTCGGTGATCCGCCGGCGAAAGTCAGCCAGGTGCGCCGGATCGTGCGAGAAATCAGCGTCCATCTCGAACACGTAGGCGTAGTCCCGCGCCAACGCCCACCGAAACCCGGCGATGTAGGCGGTCCCCAGTCCCATCTTCCCGGCCCGATGCAGCACGTGCACCCGGGGCTCTTCCGCCGCGATGGCGTCGGCGACTTCGCCCGTCCCGTCGGGCGACCCGTCGTCGACCACCAGAATGTCGAACGTGGGGTCCTGCCCCAGAACACAGGGCACGAGACGCTGCAGGTTCTCGCGCTCGTTGTAGGTCGGAAGGATGATGAGTGACCGTTCAGCCACGCGGACTCGCCGGGCTTGGTCCCGCCGCGTTCGATCCGGCCGTCCGCGCCCGTCGCCGATCGACCACTATCCCGCCGACCATCCACCCCGCCGTTACGAGGATGGCCAGCAACGTCACCTTCACGCCCTTGGCGAAATCGAGGTCGTGGAACGTGAGATCCACGGTCCGGGCGCCCGCGGGCAGCGGCACGCCGATGAACGTGTAGTCGGCGCGGGCAGTTGCGGCGGGTTTCCCGTCGACGGTCGCCTCCCACCCGTGATAGTAGTTCTCGGAGACCACGAGCGCGGATCCGGCCGGCGCCGGCGCGCCGAGCTGCACGGTGATGTGACCGTTGTCGTAGCGCGGCACGGTCACCGGGATGTCGAGCGGCGCCGGAGGCGTCGTGAGTGCCACGCCATTGGCATGCAACGTCGTGTCGAACAGCGCCGCAGTCCGGGGATCGAACCGCCCGTCGAGCACCGTCGCCAGGATCTGCGGCGGCTCGGCCTTCACGACGACCGGCGCGAGCCAGGCGGGCGGGTTGCTCTCATCGATCGCGTACAGGCGCAGGGCATTCCCCACCGCGTCCGGCACCGGGCCGACCAGCTTGGTGACTTTGAGGTCGCCGAGTTGGGGCACGACGGCGGGCAAGTCGACGTTCGTGAGCCAGTACTTCACGTTGGCCAGGCGCCGGAAGTTGGGATCGGTGATCCGCCGCGGCGGCGCCGGAGATTTGCCACCGGCCAGGTCGACCCACGATTGGGGCTCGTCGGCTTCGTGCCCGGTCACTGTCCGCACGCGGTGCAACATCAGGGCATCGCCGTCGAACAGCGGATCGCCCGCGATCGTGGAGTCGCTGAGCGGCAATGCGACCGTGCGCCCGGGCTCCTTGAGATGCATCAAGTAGTCGGTCGCGGGGTCGACCCGGTACAGCTCCGACGCCGGCGCCGAGAACTTGAAGAAGGGACGCGCCGCGCTCCACTCGTCGACGAGGACGATGGCCACGAGGCCCCACGCCATCGCGGCGGCCGGAACACGGCCGGCGTACCAGGCGAGCACCAAGAGCACGGCCAGGGCGATGACGGCGAACGACCGCCATGCGCCCAACAACACGGCCGACGCATTCTCGGCGACGGCCTCGCTGCGCCCCGGCATGGCCAGGGCTTGCCCCAGGGCCTCGAATCCGCCTGCCGTGGCAATGAGGGCCACGAGCCCGGCCGCCGCGCCCCACCAGATCCAGTAGCGGCGGGGCACGGCCTGGTCGAGCAGACGCTCCACGCCCAAGGCCGCGAGGACCGACACGGCCAGGCACACGATGAAGAACATCTGCGCGGGAGCGCGCACCTGCTTCATCATCGGGAGGAGATACCAGAGATGGTAGAACGGCGTGTGACCGCCGAAGCTGACCAAGAGCGCCAGGACGATGGAGGCGACCCAGAACCACGCGAACGACCGCCGCTTCGTCCCCACGGCGGCCCCGCTCAGCATGAGGAGCGCGGCGCCGAGATAGTCGCTGTGCAGCTTGAAGGGGTTCTGCCCCCAATACTTCTCCAGCACGCCGGAGAACTGCGGGAGGTACCCGTTGAGGAGCTCCTCCGGCGCCATGGCCCACGATGTGGCGTACTCGTATCCCCGCCCCTGGCCGCCGCGCGGCGACACGGGGAGATAGCCGAACAGCGGAAAGAGTGCGACCGCGGCCAACGCCAGCCCCAGCCCGGCCGCGAGACCGGCCGCGATCAGCCGGCGCCAGCGGGTCGCGGGCTCGAGGGCCCCCTCCCCTTTCTGAAATGCCAGATAGAACGTGAACCCGATCGCCAGCACGCCGAGGTAGTACGTCATTTGCACGTGCGGCGACAGGATGCAGAGTGCGGTGGTGATGGCGATGACGCCCCACGCCCAGTTTCGTCCATCGCGCATGCCGCGCACGAGCATCCAGAGGAGCAACGGGGCGAGCGCGCTCACGTACAGCTTGCCGTCGTGTCCCGGCGATACCAGGGACGCGATCTGTCCGCACAACATGTAGCCGGCGCCGCCGGTCAGGGCCGGGTAGAACGAGAGGCCATAGGCCCTCAGGAAGCAATACGCGAAGAGCCCGGCCAGAAAGATGTGCGACGCGAACGACAGGTTGATCGCGACATTGATCGGAAAGAGCGTGCGGAAGAGCAGGACGGGATAGAACATGTCGCCGTGCTGCCCGTTCATGAACGGGATGCCGCCCAGGAGATAGGTGTCCCACTGCGCGAAATGTCCGGTCTGCCGCAGCCACTCCCCACCGAAGGTGCGATAGGTGGCACCGACGAGCATGTCGCTCATCGGATTGACCAGAAAGCGCCCGGTGAGGGCGGGATACATGAGGGCCAGTGTCGCCAACGCGTACACCGCGGCGGCCACGGCCGCGGGATACGGAGGCGTGGCGACGGGCGCCCGTACGGTCGCGTTCGCGGTCTTGGAAGTGGTCATGTACGCGGTGAGAGTGTCCGCCGCCGACTCGCGGCGACGCGGTCGATGCCCATCAGCACCAACGCGCCGAGCACCTCCAGGGCGATCAACCAGAGGCGCGATCCGACGGCGACGAGGAGGGCGCGCTCCGGCCCGAGCTCGCCGCGCAACGCGATGACGAGGGCGGCTTCCCGCACGATGATCCCGCCGGGCGCGAACACCGCCAAGAGTCCGATCAGGTAGCTCGCGACATAGGCGCTGGAGGTGAACCAGACGCCGGGGACGGAGGGCCCGAGGATACTGTGGCAAAACATCCAGAATGAGATCCCGTACCCTGCCCACGCGACCGCGCAGCGGGCGCAGTAGACGATCCACGGCCCGAGCGGCGGGATCGGCAGTGGTACCGCGCGCTTGAGCAACCGCTCGGCGCGCGTGCGGACCCACGGGAGTGCGCGCGGGAAACCGAAGACGAGCACGATCGCGGCGACACCGCCGACGATGGCCCGGGCATGGGTGCCGAGAGCCGAGGCCCAGGGCCCGAGGGCATCGGGCGTCGCGCCGAGGGTGAGCAGGAACCCGGTAATCAGCAACACGAGCTGGAGCAGCAACACCGCAGCCGACGCCGCAACGGGCGACGCGCCGACATTGGCGGCCAGCGCGGCGAGACCGGCGAACTGCCAGATACCGCCGGGGATGTAGCGCGCGAGGTTGGAGAAGAAGAACATCCGGAGCCCTTCATACCATTGCACGTGCCATCCCCACCACGTGAGGCTCGACGACCAGGACTGCACGAGCTGGACGAAGCTCACGTACCACACAAGGGAGGCCAGCGCCAGCGGTCCCCACGCCAGCGTGATGGGGACGCTGGTGACGGTGCCCCAATAGGAGCGCGTCATCCGTGCAAGAAACACCACGGCTGCCGCCAGCGCGACCGCCTGGAGCACGGGCAGGAGCATCCGCGACCGACCTGCTCGCCCTCCCGGGCGCACGGCACTGTCCATGATGGTCGGGAAGTATAATTCCCGTAACGCGCTATCGTCCAATCGCGTTGCGGCGTGTGAGCCGGTCCCCCAACTTTGCCGCGTGCGCATCCTCGTGGTTTCGACGGCCTTTCCCCGGGACGCCGACGACCCGACCGTCAAATGGCTGGCCGAGACTATACGCCGGCTCCGCGCGGTGGGATACGATATCGACGTCTTCACGTCGGCCTACCGCGGCGGCGGCAACGCGACGCTCGATGGCATCCCGATCCATCGCTTCCGCTACTTCTTCGCGCGGTGGGAGAACCTGACGCACGAGGAGTCGGCGCCGGACCGTATGCGGCGGTCCCTCTTCTATACGATGTTGCCGGCGTTCTACCTGCTGTTCGGTTCGATCGCGATGTGGCGCCTGCAGCGGCGTGAGCGATACGACATCGTGCACGTGCACTGGCCCCTGCCCCACGCGCTCTTCGGCTGGGTGGCGCGACTGGCCCGGCGCCGCACTCGGCTCATCATGCAGTTCTACTCGATCGAGCTCCGATGGGTCAACCGGCGGTTGCCGGCGCTGCGGGGATTTCTGCGCCGGGCGATCATGACGGCGGACCGCGTGATCGCGATCTCGACGAGCACGGCGCGCGAGGTGGAGCGTCTGGCGCCCGGTGTCCCGGTGGAGATCATCCCGTACGCCGTGGAGATGCCGGCGGAGACGCCGGCCGCGGATACGCCGGCTTTGCCGGCGGCAGCAACGATTCTCTTCGTCGGGCGCCTCGTCGAGCGCAAAGGCGTGGGATATCTCATCGATGCCATGGGGCTCCTGCCGGAGACGATCAACGCGCGGCTGGTCATCATCGGCGATGGGCCGGACCGGCCGGCGCTCGAGGCGCGCGCCCGCGCCAGCGCGCGGGCGCCGGCCATCGCCTTCCGGGGCTGGGTCACGCCCGGGGAGCTGCACGATGCTTATGCATCGGCGACGGCGTTCGCGTTACCGGCGGTGGTCGATGAGCGCGGGGATACCGAGGGGCTGGGCATGGTGCTCCTCGAGGCCATGAGCTACCACGTGCCGGTAGTCACCACAGCGCTCGGGGGCATTACGGACATCGTGGAGCACGAGGTCACGGGACTGCTGGTCCCGCCGAACGACGCGGCGTCGTTGGCGGGCGCGCTGGCCCGACTGATCGACGACCGCGCGCTCACGGCGCGGCTCGGTGAAGCGGGGCGGCAGCTGATCGTCGAGCGCTTTAGTTGGCCGCACATTGTCGAGCAGTTCGCGGCGGTGTACCAGAGCCTCGCGCAGCCCTAGCGTTCGAGGACGATCGTGTGGTCGGTCAGGACGCAGCGGCCGTCTGGGGCGACGGTGGTCGCTCGCACGGCGCGCCGGGCGCGGCGCCAGCTGACGATGCGATCCATGGTCGCGATCCACGGGCGTTCGGCCGTAATGAGGGCGAGCAGCCGCTCATAGGCGTCGGGCGCGCCGGGGTAGCCGAGGGCCGGTGTCAGGTTGCAATGCCAGAGGCCGACCCACAGGCCGTCGACGGCACGGGCGGCGGCGGCGAGCGATGCGGCGTCGTCGATCCACGCGTTGGGATCTTCGATGCCGCGGTACTTGCTCAAGGCGCGGTCCATCCAGACCAGCGGGACTTCGTCGATCGCGGCGCCCAACGCCGGCACGACATTGGCGCTGCCCAGACGAAAGCCGTTGCGGTCGGCGAAGCCATAGGTGGCGTCGTAGCGGAATCCCCCCGCGTGCATCGCGCGCGGCGTGGCTTCGGGGCGGAGACGGAGATAGTGCTGGCGCACGCCGGTCACCGGACGCGCCGCCAGTGTGGCCAAGCGCTCTCGTTGGCCGGCGAATCGATCACCGGTGTCGTCGTCATAGGTGGCGAAGCTGCCGTGCAACCCGATCTCGCCGCCGGCGGCGAGGACGGCATCGAGGAGACGCCGGACGGCCGGTGACTCGGGCCGGTAGGTGAGATCGCCGGCGCGCCACGTGGCCAGCGTCGGGGTGCCGCAGAGGAAGAACCAGGTCGACACGACGCTCCGGCGGCCTTCGCGGGCCAACACATCGGCGGATCCCTCCCACGCCGGATCGCCGAATGCGGCGGTGGCGGCGGCTAGGGTCGCGCGCGCGGCGCGCTTTCCCTGACCCTTGGTGAGGAGCTCGGCGACGCGGAGGGCCGTGAAGAGGGGCCAGCCGGCGACGACGTCGACATCGTGGGTGACGGCCGCGGCCCATCGGGAGCCGTTGGGCCACGGGGCGATGATGCCGACGGCGCGCCGCTCGGCGGCGTGCGTGACGGCAATCCGTAGGGCCGTGGCCGCCTCGGTCACCACCGGGCGCCGTTCGAGGCCGGCGGCGACCAAGGGATTGGCGGACGACGGCACCCGGCCGTGGCGGTCGCGTGCGGTCGCGGCCTGCTCGGCGCCTCCGGCGATGGTCGCGACGTGGCGCAACGCCCATGTGCGCGATGGTCACGACGCCGCTGGTGACGGTGTAGCCCCAGGCGCCGGCGGCCCAGCCCGCGAGGTTCGGGGCGTGTGCCGACTCGGCCACGTCGAGGGTCACGACGTCGGCGGTGGCATCCTCGACCCGGAGGAGACGGGACTGGTCGACAAGGATGTCGAGCGCGAAGCGCTCTTCGGGCGAGAGGCCCGGGGCTAGGCCCGCCGCGGCCGGCGAGAGTCGCAGCACGTGGGGAATATACACACCTAGGCGGACGTGCTACGAACCAAGTACTATCCGCCTGAACATGGCGAAGACGCTCATCCCGTCGTCCCGGCTCCCGCTCCGGCATCTGGCGCTGTTCGGCTGGATGCCCAGCCCGATCAAGGTCTGGGCCTATCGCACTTTTTTACACTATCGGATCGGACGCGGGGTCAAGATCGCGTTCGGCGGCGTAGTCGTGGGCCGCGACGTGGAGCTCGGCGATCACGTCGAGATTGGTCTCCTGGCGATCGTCCAGGGACGGTCCATCACGATCGGGAGACATTCGAGCGTCGGCACGATGAGCTATGTGTCGTGCGAGCGGATCGAGTTGGGCGAGGACGCGCGGATTCGGGAACAGGTCTACGTCGGCGGGCCGACGCTGCCGGAATCCCGTTTCTCCCTGGGCTCGCGGACGATCGTGCTGCAGCTGGCGAACATCAACGCGACCAAGCCGGTCATCATTGGCGACGATACCGGGATCGGCGGCCACTGCCTGATCTTCACGCACGGGGCCTGGCTCAACGTGCTGGACGGGTATCAGGCGACGTACGAGGGGGTCACGCTCGGCAAGAGTGTCTGGCTCCCCTGGCGCGTGTTCGTCATGCCGGGATCGACGATCGGCGATGGCTCGGTGATCGGCGCGAACTCGCTGGTGGCGGGCAGCATTCCGCCGTGCAGCCTGGCCGTGGGAACGCCCGCCAAGGTCATCCGCTCGGCACCGGCGTTTCCCCGCGCGGTGAGCGCCGAGGAAAAGGTGGAGTTGGTGCGCACGATCGTGTCGGAGTTCGACCGGTTCGCGGCGTACAAAGAAGTCCGCATCGCGGAGACGCCGCCGTTCCGGACCTATACGCTCGCCAAGACGTGGCGGCTCCTGTGGGTGCGGGCCGACGACGCCATGGCCGTCACGTCCCTGGCGGCGGCGGGCGATACGGTCTTGAGCGAGGTGGCGCTCGATGACGGGGCCCGGCAGGAGCTGCGGCGCCGCGGGGCGTACTGGCTGGATCTGGCCGGGCGCTCCCGGAGCGAGGCGGGCTCGCCACTCACCGAAGAGTTGGCGCTCTTCCTCGGTCGTTACGGAATTCGTTTGCCGAGAAATTGATCCTCGGGGGCGTCTGACGTGTCAGGATAGATGAGGGGCCTGACACGGAGGATACGACGACGACACCGCAACGATGGTCGAAGTACGGCACGGTGTACCTGCTGCACTTCGACAGACCATACTACCACGCCCGCCACTACCTCGGCTTCTCCACCGATCTCGAGCAGCCGCATCGCGCATCACCGCGCGGGCCGCGCCTCCCCGCTCACGCCGCGCGATCAAACGCGCGGGCATCTCCTTCCAGCTCGCGCGCACGTGGCTCGGCGTCACGCGCCGGTTTGAGCGGCGCCTGCACCGCATTAAACGCCGGAGGCTCTGTCCCAAGTGCTCCGATCCACGCGCGGTGGTAACCCGTGGCCTGGCGCGGCCATCGGATTTCGTGTGATGCCGTAGCGCAGGACGGGAATCTCGTAGACGCCGCGAAAGACGTTGGCGACCCGTGCATGTCGCACCGCCCGGATCGACACGACCCCGTCGGGGTCGGTGGGCGATGGCGGTTCGTAGTGGTACAGTATCGCGAACTGACGAACGTTGCGTCGACGAAGGTCGATGCGCGTACGACGGCGCCTTGCGCCAATGGGCGAGAGCATCGGAGTGTCCGCGATCACGTCGATAGCCGCATCGATATCGTGTCGCCGCGCATCGGGTTGCCCTCGCGGGTGTCTCGCCACGGACCACATGAGTGCATCGATGTCCCGATACACTCTCGATTTGACATCAATCCTTGCGGCCATTGCGTCCCCGCACTCTTGCCACCGCTTCGTCCGTCCATTGCGTCAAGAGTGCAGTGAGCTGTTCCGGGGACTGGATGCGAATCGACGGCGGGCCTTCGCCGCGTTTCTCGGCCTCGAATTTCTGCGAAGATTTCGTCGTAGTCGAACGCCATCGTCCGGATCGTTGGCGCGATCCTCGGCGTCCATACGGGCGGCCTCTTCTTCGCTCAGGTGCGAATAGTCTTCCATGGGTCATCCTCCGTCTCTACAATGATAGGCGCGCCGAAAAACGCGCCGCAACGCGGAAAGGACCACCGTGTATGTGGAGCGTCAGCGCGGCGTCAGTCGCCGCGCTGCGTCAGCCGTCGTTGCGGTCCCGAAATTCCAGCTCGCGCCGGAGCTCGCGCAACTCGGCGCGTTGCCCGGCGATCTGCTCGCCGAGGAGCCCGGTGGCGAACGACAGGAATCCGAGAATGAGACAGACTTCAATCAGGTTGAGCAGCGGGCGGAATCCCTGATACGGTGGAATCACGAACCGCATCAGGAGCGCGACGATGCCCGTGAGCACGCCGAGAGAGAACAGGAGCGCGCCGAGGAGGCCGAAGAGCAGCAGCGGCTTGCGGCCGAACCGGAGCTCGAACCAGACCGAGAGCATGTCGAGCACGCCCACGAGGATGCGCGAGCGGCCGAACTTGGAGTGGCCCGCGTTCCGCGGATAGAGCGGGATCGGGATCTCCGTGACCGTGAACCCCTGCGCCGCCGCGATCACGATCATGTAGCGATGCCAGTCCGGACGCACCGGCAGCTGTTCCATGATCGCGCGCCGGTACGCCTTCACGGAATTCAGGTCCCGCACCGGCACCTCGAACAGCGAGCGGCTCAGCCAGTTGTAGACGCTAGAGACGAACGCCTTCTCATACTTGCCTTGCTTGAACCCCGTGACCATGTCCGACTCGCCCGCGAGAATCGGCGCGACGAGGCGCGGAATATCCTCGGGCTTGTATTGGAGATCCGCCGGGTAGAACACCAACACGTCGCCGCGCGCGTGCAAGTACCCGGTGCGGAGCGCGTCGGCGATGCCCCGCCGTCGCCGGTGCTGCACGCGGCGGAGGAACGGGTAGCGCTCGGCGAGCGCCCCGAGCACCGTCCACGTGCTGTCGACCGAGCCATCGTCCACGACGATGACCTCGAACGTGGCCGCACTGCCCCGAAATGCCGCCTCGGCCTGTTCCATGAACGCCGGCAGGTTCTCCGCCTCATCCTTGGCCGGCACCAGCACGCTGACGTCGATCCCCGTGCCAGGCACGGGTGGCGTCGGACTCGGTTCGAGGACGGCGATCGACACGTTAGACGCGCTTGCGCATGCGGGCCGAGAGCACCCCGAGCTGATCGCGATACTTCGCGACCGTCCGGCGGGCGATCTGCACGCCGCTGTCCTTGAGGATGTTGACGATCGCCTGGTCGGTCAGCGGACGCTTGGCATCCTCGTCCTCGACCAGCTTCTGGATCTGCGCCTTGATCCCGCGGGCCGAGACGTCTTCACCCCCCGAGGTCGAGAGCCCCGACGAGAAGAAGAACTTGAGCGGCAACACCCCGCGCGGCGTCTGGACGAACTTCTCGTTCGTCACGCGGCTGACGGTCGACTCGTGCATGTTGATCACTTCGGCGACCTCGCGCAGCGTCAGCGGCTTGAGATACTGGACGCCTTTCTCGAAGAACTCCCGCTGCCGCTCGATGATGTAGTTCATCACCTTGAGCATCGTCTGGCGCCGCTGCTCGATCGCCTGGATCATCCAGTTGGCCGAGTTGAGCTTGTTGGAGATGAACTCCTTGTTCTCCCCGTCGAACTTCTTCTTGTCGCGCGCGATCTCCTGGTAGGCGCGGCTCAACTTGAGGCGCGGCAAGTTCGCGTCGTTCAAGAACACGTGATACTGCCCGTCGATCTTGTCGACCACGAGATCCGGCGTGATGTAGTTGTCGCTGGCCGCCGAGTAGATCGAGTCCTGGCTTCGGATCGAGCTTCGCGATCTCGTCGGCCGCGCGCTGCACGTCGTTCTGGCTGATCCCGAACCGCTTCGAGATCTCGCTCCAACGGTGATTGATCAGCTCGTCGTAGCAATCGCGTACGAGGCGGTACGGAACCGATTGTTCCAGCCCGGCCTGCTTGAGCTGCAGCAAGAGGCACTCGCGGAGATCGCGGGCGCCCACGCCCGGCGGCTCGAGATCCTGGATCCGGCTCAGCATCGCCTCGCCCTCGGCGATGGTGTACAGCGGTAGCTCCGTGCCCGTGTCGGTCTCGCTCGCCTCCGCGACCTTGGTGATCTCCGAGTTGATGCCGTCGATGATCTCCTGGACCGCGCAGTCGAGATACCCCTCGTCGTTCACGTTCCCGACGAACTCCTCGGCCAGCGCCGCCTCGCGCGGCGTCAAATCGAGCAGCGCGATCTGCTCCATCAGGTGGTCGCTCAGGTCCCGGGTCTGGGCGGTAACCGGCTCGTAGTACTCCTTCTCCTCGTGCTCTTCCCGCCGGCCGCCGGCGTCGAACCCCTCCAGCAGGATCTCTTCCCAGTCGATCTCGTCGTTGCGCTGCTCCTCGGCCGGCGTCTCGGTCTGCGCCTCCGCCTCCGGCGTCTCCTCCTCTTCCTCGTCCTCTTCGGGCTCGACCAACTCCAGGAAGGGGTTGTTCAGCAGTTCCTGTTTGAGGTGCTGCTGGAGGTCGAGCAGCGGCATGTACAAGAGATCCATCGCCTGATACAGGCGGGGATTGATCTTGAGCTCTTGTTTGAGCTGCGTGCTCTGGTTCAGTCCCGTTTTCATGCGACCCGCCCCGGCTTACGCGGCCGAGTAGCGTGCCCGGAGGCGCGCGGTGAGGGTTGGTCCCAGATAGATCTCCGCCACCGTCTCGTCGAAGACTAACTGGCGGACAGTGCCCGACACCTTCACCTGACCATCGAACATGATATACGCCCGGTCGACAATGTCGAGAGTCTGTTCGACGTTGTGATCGCTGATCAGCACGCCGATGCCCCGATGCCGGAGTCCCGCGACAATGGTTTGGATGTCGTGGACCGCGATCGGATCGACCCCGGCGAAGGGCTCGTCCAGCATCATGAACTTGGGGCTCGTGACCAGGGCGCGCGTGATCTCCAGGCGGCGGCGCTCGCCGCCGGACAGGGAGTACGCCTTGTTGTGCCGCAGATGCTTGATGCTCAACTCGTCCAGCAGTTTCTCGAGCCGCGCCCGCCGGTCGGCCGCCGTGAGCGGCAACATCTCCAGGATGGCGAGGATGTTCTCTTCCACCGACAGTTTGCGGAAGATCGACGGCTCTTGGGACAGGTAGCCGATCCCCTGGCGCGCCCGGCGGTACATGGGCATCTGCGTGATGTCCTGTCCATCGAGGCGGATGCTCCCCGCCAGCGGTTGAATCAGGCCGACGATCATGTAGAACGTCGTCGTCTTGCCCGCGCCATTGGGTCCGAGGAGACCCACAATCTCGCCCTGGCGGAGATACACGTCGACGTCGTTCACCACTTTGCGGCGGCGATAGACTTTGACCAGGCCATCGGCTTCCAACAGGCTGCCCGGGCGGGCCTCAGCCTCCGCCCCCGCCGCGGGCGTTCGCTCGCCGCTTTCCCGCAGCGCGCGCGCGACGCCGGTGCGACCGGTCCGGTCGCCCAACTCCGCCCACACCGCCGGCGCGACGGTCACGAATGTCTCCGGGTCGGACGCCGTGCGCCGGAGCGGGACGATGAGCCCCTCATCCCCGAGGCGCGGCAGCACCGACGACAGGAGGAACGCGCGGACCTCGTCCAGGCCCAGGCGGCCGGCTTCCTGCTCGGCGTCCCGGCCTTCCTGGCGCAGGGTGTCCAGATATTGCTCGCGGACGCGGATCGCCAGCGCGTTGAGGCGGAGTCGGCCTGCTTCGTCGGCGCCCTCGATGAGCGATGCCAGTACGCCGGCCGTCGTCCGGTCTCCCTTCGTCAGCTCGATGATGCGGGCGCTGGCGGTCATGGCCGTCCCCCCAATCCCGGCGCCCGTTGGCGGCGCCCGGCGGCCTTGGTGGAGTCGCGCTTGGCCTTGGCCGAGTCTTCGACGACCGGCTCCAGGTACACGCCCGTCGCGCTGTCGCGGACCGTGACCGTTTGCACGGCTTTGTTCGCCAGCTGGATCGTGATGTCGTGACCCACGACGTAGTTGATCGCCGGCACCTTGGCCCGCTTGTCCTTGGCGGGCAGTTGGTAGAACGCCTTGGCGTGGCCGAGCGACACCACCGTCTTCACCTCCGGCTGCGGCTGCGCGCGGTTGGCGCTGTCCGACGGTCCCGCCGGGGGCGGTGGCGGCGTGGGTTTGGCTGTGCTGTCGAAGTACGCGATCACCGTGTCACCGCGAATCCAGTCCTTGTCCGGCGACTTGATCTTCACCGTGTCGGGAATGCTCTGGGCAAACGCCTTCCGCACGGCGATGACTTCGCGCAGCACCTGGCCGGGCAAGTGGCTGTCGATCGAGTCCGCCAGGATGTCGCGGTCCGGCGTCGTGGCGTGGGCCCGCGACGGTCCCCAGGCGTAGGCCCGCACCAGCTGCTTGTCGACCACGCGCAGGTCGATCGTGTCGGAGACCAGGTGCAACTCCTGACTCACCGCGTCGCCTTGCGTGTAGGACTTGACGCGTTCCAACTGCCGGTTGTGCGAGTAGAGATCGATCACGACGCCGCGCAGCGTGAACGGCCGGCCTTGCTTGCCATTGATGATCGGCTGTCGCATGAGGCGCATGAACTCCGTGCCTTGGTCGAGCGTCGCCGAGTCGCCGTGGGCGTCGAGATCGGTGCGGTTGATGTCGACTTTACCTGACGCGAAGATGAGACTGTCGTTCTGCGTGACGATCGTGTTGGCGTCGACGCCGACCGGTGGCTCGGGCCGGCCGGCGGAGTCCTGCTGCACGAGGTCGAGATGCGGACGGCCGGTCGCCGTCATCCACGCCTGCGCGCGAATCCCCGGCACCGCGCGCAAGTAATCCGCGTGGGGTCCGTGCATCACGGAGCCGCTCGGCGTGTGGGCCACCACGTTGCCATCGGCGATCAAGCGGGCACTGCCCTGATAGTATGTGGCCCGCTCGGCGTCGATCTTGGCGCGGGGTTCCGTGTAGTGCACGTGGCCGATGGCGTACATGATCCCCTGCTCGTCGTACGACTCCGCGCTGTCGGAGATCAAGGTCAGGCTCTGCACCGGGCAATGCGCGATGACGCCGCCGCCAAAGAACGAGTTGTACTTCCCGCTCGGCAGCTTGACCGCCACCACGCGGGTCGTGGGCCGATTCTCGAACACCAGCTGGCACGGGCCCGACGGCGCCTGGGCGCCGAGGGGACAGGTGAGGAGACTGGTGGCGAGTAGCATGAAACGGCGAATCACGGCGTCTTGGAAGCGGTATCGTGTCGCGCGCTGTCGCGCCGGGTGCTGTCGCGCCGGGTGCTGTCGTGCCGAGTGGAGTCGCGCTTGGGAGGCACGACCGGAGTCGGCACGATCGCCGGCGCGGGTACCGGCGCGGCCCCACCCGCGGGCAGGGGCGGCTCGGGAGGCGGCGCATGGGCCGCGGCGGCAGCCGCGGCCGATGAGGGCGGCAGCACGACCGCGTTCGCCGGCGGGGAGGCCACCGGAGCGCTGCCCGGTGCGGCTGCCCCTCCCGGCTGACTCGACGACGGCAGGATCACTTGGCCCCCGAGACCACTGCAGGCCCGGAAGCAATGCACGTTGTCCATGTTGGGGTCGGACGTGAAGCCGATCCCCGTCAACCGCCGCGTCGAGTCGGTCGTGGTGAATGTCGTGTCGCTGGCGATCTCGTTCTTGGACTGCGTATAGCGCAGGATCGGCGTCAGGAGATGCCGCCCGTCGACCGTGTTCACGACGACGTTGCCCCGCGCCTCCATGTTCCCGGTGCGGTTGTTGTACGTCCCGGCCAGGGCCGTGAGCACCGCGTTCTTGGCGCCGACCTCGGTATAGAACGTGACCGTCACGTGCCCACGCATCTCGATGCGCGTATTGTCGTCGAAGAAGTACGCGGTATCGGCGTAGAGGTCGGACTTGCTGACGCCGCCGTCCGTCATCTTGGATCGCGCGCCGAACACGATCTGATCCGCGGAGTCAGCCAGCGGATTGTGGGGACCGATGGCGGTGTTGCGGCCACCGGTACACGCGGCCAGCACCAGCAGGACCCCGAGTGGGAACCACCGGGCCGGGATCAGCCGCATCCCGCCCGCAGGAGATCGTGGAGATGGACGACGCCGACCACGCGTTGATCGTCGTCCAGCACGGGCATGGCCATGATCCCGTGCTCCTGCATGCGGTGCACGACCCCGCTGCCCAGCTCCTCGGAATGGGCCGCGCGCGGCGTCGCGGTCATGACGTCGCCCACCGCGATGCCGAACGGGTCGCTCTCGCGCTCCATGAGTCGCGTGAAGTCGCCGACCGTCACGACTCCCGCCAACCGGCACGTCTCGTCGGTCACCACTACGATACCCCGCCGCTCGGCGAGTAGTACCACCGCCTGCCGGATCAACGCCGTGGGCGGCAACAGGGGCAGGCCGCTCTGTTCCATGACGTCCGCGACCCGCGTGAGCAACCGCCGGCCCAGCGCACCGCCAGGGTGCAGGCGCGCGAAGTCCGCGGCGCCAAACCCCTTCTCCTCGAGCAGCGCGACCGCCAGCGCGTCACCCAGCGCCAGCGCGGCCGTCGTGCTGGCCGTGGGCGCCAGCCCGTGCGGGCACGCCTCCTCGTCCACCGACGCGTCGAGCACGATGTCGGCGTGCCGCGCCAACGTGGAGTCGAGCACGCCGGTGATGGCGATCGTGGACACCCCGAACCGTTTGAGATGATCGAGCAACACCAGGAGCTCGGCCGACTCGCCACTGTTGGAGAGGAGCACGACGACGTCGTCGCTCCCGACGAGGCCCAGATCCCCGTGCAGGCCATCGACCGGGTGCAGAAACGCCGCCGCCGTCCCGGTCGAAGTCATCGTGGACGCGATCTTGGCGCCGATCAGCCCCGACTTGCCGACGCCGGCGATGAGCAGGCGGCCGCGCGACTTGGCGATGAGCGTGACGGCACGGCTGAACGCGGCGTCCAGTCGCGACTCGACGCGGCCGAGCGCTTCGCGTTCGACCCGCAGGACGCGGCGGCCCCGCTCGATGACGCGATCGGCGTCAGCGGAGGTGTCGCGAACGTCAGTCATCCGAACAGCGCCTCGGGCACGTCGGCCTCCGACTTCTCGGTGACGTACCGCTCCACCACCTCGGTCCACACGCCGCGCGCCTTGAGCAGGAGCTCGGCGAACTCGCGCACCGCGCCGGCGCCGCCGGCTCGCGTGAGCTTGATCTTGGCGGCGCGCCGGATCTCGGGCACGGCGTTACCGACGGCTACGGGGAGTCCCACGGCGCGCAGAATGCCGAGGTCGGGGAAATCATCCCCGATGTAGGCCGTCTCCTCGAGACTGATGCCGTCGCGCGCCAGCAGGCGGCGCAGCGCCGGGAGCTTGCGGGCCTGGTCGTCCTGCGCCACGCCGTCGGCCCTGAGCTCGGCGGCGCGCAGCCGGACGCTTTCGGAGACGCGCCCAGTCACGATCACGACCTTGAGGCCCGCTTCGCGCAGACAATAGATGCCGAATCCGTCCTGGATGTCATAGCGCTTGAACTCGTGCGCCGAGCCGCCGACGGCGCCCAGATAAATGCCGCCATCGGTCAGGACCCCATCGACATCGAGACCGACGACCTTGATCCGACGCGCCGTAGCGCGATCGAGCGTCATCGCCGGCATCGATCCCACACGTCGATCGCCTTGTCGACCAGCGCGTCGATCGCGCTCAGCGGCAGCATGTTTGGCCCGTCGCTGGGCGCATGATCGGGATCGGGATGGGTCTCGAGAAAGAGCCCGTTCGCTCCGGCGGCGACGGCCGCGAGTACCAGGTCGGGGATGTGCTCGCGCAGACCGCCGCTGGCGCCCTCGGCGCCGCGGCCGGGCTGCTGGACGCTGTGCGTGCCGTCGAAGATCACGGGCGCCTCGCACGCCGATCGCAACCGGGCGAACGATCGCATGTCGACGACCAGATCGCCGTAGCCGAAGAACGTGCCGCGCTCGGTCACCGCCACCTCCGACGGGCCCGAACAACGCACCTTGTCCACGGCGCCGCGCATGCCTTCCGGATGCATCCACTGCCCTTTCTTCACGTTCACGGGCAGCCCCGTGGCGCCGGCGGCGACCAGCAAATCCGTCTGACGGCACAGAAAGGCGGGGATCTGGATGACGTCGACGATCTCCGCCACGTCCTCGCACTGCTCCGGCTCGTGGACGTCCGTCAGGATCCGGAGGCCGGTCTCCTCGCGCACGCGCTCCAGCGCGGCGAGGCCCAGGTGGAGACCCGGGCCCCGCGCGGCCGCGGCGTTCGATCGGTTCGCTTTGTCGAAGCTCGCCTTGAAGATGATCCCCCCGGGCACCCGTTCGGCGAGCCGTGCCAGATGCGCGGCCACCGCGAGGTTGAGCGCGTCATCCTCGATCACGCACGGCCCGGCGATCAGAAACAGGGCGTCGGAGGGGAACGCGGACACGGTCGCCCGGGGATTAATCGGCCGCTTCATCCAGGCGCATCGCCGCCGGCCGCCGCGACTGTGCGTGGGCCACCGCCGCGGCGATGAATCCCGCGAACAGCGGATGCGGACGCGTCGGACGGGAGCGCAGCTCGGGATGGAACTGGCAGCCGATGAACCACGGATGCGCCGCCAGCTCGATCATCTCCACGAGCGAGTTATCCGGCGAGAGACCCGAGAGGCGCATGCCATGCTCGACCAGCGCGTCGCGATACCGGTTCGACACCTCGTACCGGTGCCGGTGTCGCTCCCGGACCTCGCTCACTCCATAGAGCTCGGCGGCCCGCGAGCCCTTGGCCAGCCGGCACACGTAGGCGCCGAGGCGCATCGTCCCACCCATGTCCGTCACGTGCTGCTGTTCTTCCATGAGCGAAATGACGGCGTTGGAGCATTCCGGCGCGAACTCGCTGGAGTTGCTGTCGGAGAGGCCTATGACGTTGCGCGCGAACTCGACGATCGCCACCTGCATGCCGAGGCAGATCCCGAAGAACGGCGTGCCCACCTCGCGCGCGGCGCGGATGGCCTCGACCATCCCTTCGACGCCCCGGACGCCGAATCCACCGGGGACGAGGACGCCGTCGTAGCCCGCGAGAATCTCCCGGGCCACCGTGGCGCCCGTAAAGCTGTCGCTGCCGACCCAGGCGACGTCGACGCCGACGTCGTTGGCGATGCCGCCGTGAATGAGCGCTTCCGATACGCTCTTGTAGCTGTCGGCGAACTCCGTGTACTTGCCGACGACGGCGATCCGGATGCGGGCGCGCGGGTTCACGATGCGCTGCACCATGGCGCGCCACGGCGACAGGTCGGGCGCCGGCCGATCGAGACCGAGCCGGCGCGCGATCCGCTCGTCCATGCCCTGTTCGTGGAACAGCAACGGGATCTGATAGATCGTCGGGACGTCGAGGCTCTCGATGACGGCCCCGAACTCGACGTTGCAGAAGAGCGCGATCTTGCGCTTGGTGTCCTCGGACAGCTTGCGCTCGCTGCGGCAGATCAGGATGTCGGGCTGGATTCCGATCTCCATGAGCTCGCGCACCGAGTGCTGCGTGGGCTTGGTCTTCACCTCGCCCGCCGCGGCGATATAGGGCACCAGCGTGAGATGGATGAACAGCGTGTTCTCCCGCCCCAGCTCTTGCCGGAACTGGCGAATCGCCTCCAGGAACGGCTGCGACTCGATGTCGCCGACCGTGCCGCCGATCTCGACGATGACCACGTCGTTCTCCGGCGCGATCCGCTTCATCGCCGCTTTGATCTCGTCGGTGATGTGCGGAATGACCTGGACGGTGGACCCGAGGAACTCGCCCCGCCGTTCCTTGGTGATCACGTTGAGATAGATGCGGCCGGTCGTGATGTTGTTGGAGCGCGAGAGCGAACGGTCAATGAACCGTTCATAGTGTCCGAGGTCGAGATCGGTTTCCGCGCCGTCGTCGGTCACGAAGACCTCGCCGTGTTGGAACGGCGACATCGTGCCGGGATCGACGTTGAGATACGGATCGAACTTCATGATCGTCACGCGTAAGCCGCGCTCCACCAGCAAGCGCCCGAGCGACGCCGCGGCGATGCCCTTGCCCAGCGAGGAGACCACGCCACCCGTGATGAAGATGAACCGGGTCGGGTCGACCCCGCTCGCTCCCTCAGTCGCCATTTATCGCCGTCCTCCGTCGTGCAGGGTGAGCACTCGTTCGAATCCCGGCCACAACGCGTTCGCGCGCGCCAGATCATCCTCGGTGTCGATCCCGCCGGCGGGCGGGGCGTCCGGGACGACCGCGACACCGATCGCCATGCCCGCGGCCAGCGGGCGCAATTGCTCGAGGCGCTCGCTGATCTCCAGCGGATGCGGCGCCAACCCGACCCACGCGGCCAGCGCCGCGCGCGTATACGTGTAGACGCCAAGGTGCTGCCGCACGAGGCTGTCGCGCGTGGGTGCGTCGTCTCGATCCCGCAGCCACGGAATGGGCGCGCGAGAGAAATACAGGGCCCGGCCGGCGTCGTCGATCACCACTTTCACGATCTCCGGCCGCTCCAGAATGGCAGGCGGCGCCGGCACGGCGGCCGTCCCAATGGCGAAGGCGCCGCCCGCCACCTGGGCGATGGCGCCGCGAATCGCATCGGCTCCCATGAAGGGCTCGTCCCCCTGCACATTCACGACGACGTCATACCCGGCGAACTCCGGCCGCGTCGCGACCTCGGCCACCCGGTCCGTACCGGACAGGTGGAACGGGCTGGTGAGCGCGCACTCGGCCCCGGCCGCGCGGACGACGTTGGCCACTTCCTCGCTCTCGGTCGCCACCAGACACCGGTCGGCGATGCCCATCTCCGCGACCCGGGCCCACACCCGCACGATGAGCGGCGAACCAGCGAGGAGACGAAGGGGCTTGCGCGGAAGCCGCACCGCCGCGAGTCGGGCGGGTATGACTGCCAGAGTTCTCATGCGCGGCCGGCGCGCGCGGCTGCAAAATTCACGCCACGCAAGTTATCCGGCTCACGGCGACAGGGGAAGTACCGCGCCGAGTGTCAGCTCGTGCTTGCCCGTGGCGGGGTCGACCAAGAACAGGAGCTGGAATACGCCGATGATCGCTTGCGGACCGAAGTTCTGAGAGAACCGCGGCAGGTGCCGGATGCCCGCGCTTCCGATCGTGTAATAGGCGCCGACCTGTGGCGGGCCGATGAAGGGCACGGTGAACCAATGGATGGGGATGAGATAGTTGCCTGACGCCCAGACGAGATCGTCCCCGCCCTCCTGCAGCATGAAGAGCGTCGGGATCGTCGCGGCGCCGCCGACGTAGGCGTAGCGCTGCGGCGGCGCCGCGCCTCCGGCGCTGGCCACGTCGTGCGTGATGAGCTCGAACGTCTGGTTGGCGATCGTCGGGATTCGAAGGTCCGCATCGATCGTTGACTGGACCCAGTTCGTGCTGGCGAACCCAGCCGTGGAGGAAGAGAACGGCACCTCGACCGCGAGACCCCCGGTGAGGGACACTCCACCCGACCCTTGCCACCCCGCGCGGAAGCCGCCGACGCCGGAGACGATGCGGCCGCGCGCGATCGGTGGATTACGGCGCCGGATCCCCGTCGTGTCCAGTGGATCGATCAGGCTCCACGCGAAATGCGGTGACGTCGTCGGATCCGGGCCGACCGACCGGTCGAACTCGTCGCGAAACGAGAGGTAGGGCGCGATGTTCGTCTCCTGGCTTCCCCAACTGCGACCGGCGGTGACGCTGAAACGGTCCGACCGGTAATAGTTGTTGCCGTCGGACCCGGAGACGATCGTCGCCGTTGAGTTGAACAGTGGCGGGCGGCTCCAGTTGTCGTTGGTGAACGTGCTACGCTCCCACGTGGCGTTGAGCGACAACCGTGGCGCCGGCGACCACGTCGCCACCAGGGACGGATCCCAGGCGCCGAGATTGGAGCGATACGTGACACCGGGTTCGACGCGAACGTGGGCGCTGTCGCCGACGATGGCTGGTGCCCAGTGCACGGACAACCCGTCGCTCCGGTCATACGACGGGATGCGGAACCCGTAGAACACCGGAAACCGCAGCGCCACGGGAGCGGGGCGCGGCACGGGCCAATACTCGGCGACCGCCGTGGTGCCGTCGGGTGTCAGCCGAAATCGTTGACACGTCTCCTGGACGGTCCCCCCGCCGATCGACGCCAGCGCCGAGGCGTACACGCCGCCGCAGATCGCAATGGCGTGGCCGTCGATGTGGGCGCCGGGATGCAGAAAGAGGTCGCCGCCGATCACCAGCACGTCGCCGTGCACCGTGTCTTCGACCGCGGCCGAGTGGCCCACGATGACAATCGAAGACGGAACCACCGCGTGGCTCGGCAAGGTCACGGTGCCCGTATCGGCATCGCACTTGACCGCGTGGGGCGCCGCCAACACCGCGCGGACCAAGGGCCCGCTGATCGCGCCGTGGGCGTCGGTCAGCCGCACGTTCGTACAATGCGCCGGCGCCTGTGCCCAGAGGGGCGCCGCCAAGATGAGCGCCGCGAAGGCGAGCGGCGCCTTCACGCGGCCAGACTGAGGAAATTGGCGAGAATGCTCTTCCCGCTCGACGTCAAGATGGACTCGGGATGAAACTGCACGCCCCACACCGGATAGGTGCGATGTCGGACGGCGTGGATCTCATCCGGCTCGTCGACCGCGCGGGCAATCACCTCGAGAGTCGACGGCAGCGACGCCGGATCGATGACCAAGGAGTGATACCGCATTACGTCCAGCGGGCTGGCGATGCCGGCGAACAATCCGGTGCCGTCGTGATGGATCGCCGAGCGCTTCCCGTGCATCACGTGGCGCGCGCGGACGACCCGGCCGCCGTAGGCCTCGCCGATCGCCTGATGGCCCAGGCAGACGCCGAGCAGCGGGATATGCGCGCCCCATTGTTGGATCAACGGGATGGTGATCCCCGCCTCGGCCGGCGTCTTGGGGCCGGGAGAGATCACGATCGCTCGCGGGCCGATGTGCTCCACGTCGGCCACGGCGATGGCGTCGTTCCGGTGCACGACCGGGCGCTCGCCCAACTCGCCCAGGTATTGGACGAGGTTGTACGTGAACGAATCGTAGTTATCGATGACGAGGACGGGACGGATCATGGACGCGGGTGAAACGCGCGATGGACACGCCGCAGGTACTCGCGGTCGACGTGCGTGTAGATCTGCGTCGTCGAAATATCAGCGTGCCCGAGCATCTCTTGCACGGCACGGAGGTCGGCCCCGCCCTCCAGAAGGTGGGTCGCGAAGGAGTGCCGCAGCGTGTGCGGCGACACGTGCTTGGTGAGGCCCGCCATCCGCACGTACTTGCGGAGGATCTTCCAGGCGCCCATCCGCGTGAGCGGGACGCCGCGGACGTTCAGGAAGAGCGTGCCGCCGCCCTGCCCCCGCTCCAGGCGCGGGCGCAGCTCGCGCAGGTACGTGGCGATGGCGCCCACGGCCTGCCGGCCGATGGGCACGAGCCGCTCTTTGGCACCCTTGCCGAACACCCGGACCAGCGCGTCCGGGAGCATCACGTCCTTGGTCTGGATCGTGATCCACTCCGACACGCGGAGTCCGGCGCCGTAGGCCAGCTCCAGGAGAGCCCGATCGCGAAAGGCGAGGGGTTCGTCGAGGCCCACGGCGGTGATCAGCGCGTCGATCTCGGGAGCGGTCAGCACGCCGGGCAGCGTCCGCCATCCGCGCGGGGTCTCCAGCCGCTCGCTCGGGTCTTTAGTCGTGCGGCCGTCGGCGATCGAGAACTTGTAGTACGTCCGGATCGCCGACACGTTGCGCCGAATGGACGTGGGCGCGAGCCCCAGGTCCTTCATGTGGTACACGTACTCGCGGAGCAGTCGCGCGGTCACGGCGTCCGGGGAGCGGGCCCCGCGTACGACGGCGAACGTGGCGAACCGCGACAAGTCGCGCGCGTAGGCCTCGTGGGTGAGCGGCGACGCGCCTTGCTCGATCATGAGGAACTCGACGAACCGGTCGATCGCAAAGTCGCCGAGCTCGGCCGTTGGGACATCATGCGGAGACATGTTTACGACGCCCGTCCCACTGTGGCCACGGCGATGCACGCGATCCCTTCGCCGCGCCCGATCCATCCCATCCCTTCGTTGGTCTTGCCTTTGATGCTGACGGCCTCGACGGACACGCCGAGCCCCGTGGCCAGCGCGGCGCGCATCGCATCCCGGTGGGGCGCGATCTTGGGGCGCTCGGCGATCACGGTGACGTCGACCTGCATAGGGATCCAGCCGGACGCGGCGAGGCGGGCGACCGCGCCCCGCAACAGCGCGATGGAGTCGGCGCCCCGATGCGCCGGGTCCTGATCGGAGAACATCTCCCCGATGTCCCCGAGGGCCGCGGCGCCGAGGATGGCATTGGTGACGGCGTGGGCGATGGCGTCGCCGTCAGAGTGACCGTGCAGATGCTCGGCCCCGGGGATGTGGATGCCGCCCAGCACCAGCGGGCCGCCAACGGCGAACCGGTGCGAGTCGTAGCCGATGCCGACTCGCACCGTCTTCACGCCGCGTGTGCCGCCGACGCGCTCACGATCGAGTAATCCTGCCGCCGCCGCGCAGGCGTGAACCCGGCGTCACGGATCAACCGATCCAGCTCCTCGATGGTCGTGCGATACGTCGTGTTGGCCGCCGAGACGACGTTCTCCTCGATCATGAGCGACCCGAAGTCGTTGCAGCCGAACCGGAGCGAGAGCTGCCCGATCTTGAGGCCCATCGTCACCCAGCTCGCCTGCAGGTTGGGCACGTTGTCGAGCGTCAGGCGCGCGAGCGCTACCGTGCGGAGGTACGTGACCGCGTCCGTCTTGGGCTGCGCCGACATTGTCGGCGTGTTCTCCGGCTGGAGCGGCCAGCAGATGAACGCCGTGAACCCGCCGGTCCGCGCCTGCACATCGCGCACCCGCGTGAGATGCTCGAGCCGCTCGGCGTTCGTCTCGCCCAGACCGTACATCATGGTCACCGTCGTCTTCATCCCTTCCTGATGCGCGAGCTCCATGATCTCGAGCCACCGGTCGGCGCCCGCCTTCTTGCGGGCCACGATGTCCCGCACGCGCTGCACGAGAATCTCGCCGCCGCCGCCCGGGATCGAGTCGAGGCCGGCCTTCTGCAGCTCGCGGATGACATCCCGGGCGTCCATGCGGAACACCGTCGAGAAGAAGTCGATCTCGCTCGGGCTGAACCCGTGAATGTGGATCGGGTGGTACGTCTTGATGTAGCGGAGCAGGTCCAGATACCACTGGAACGGGATGTACGGGTTGTGCCCGCCCTGAATCAGGATCTGGACGCCGCCCAGCGCTTTCGTCTCATTGATCTTGGCGCCGATCTGCTCGAAGGACAACGTGTAGCCCTGCTGATGTCGCGGGCGGCGATAGAACGCGCAGAACCCGCAGTCGGCCACACAGACGTTGGTGTAGTTGATGTTCCGGTCGACGATGAACGTCACCACATCCTCGGGGTGCTTCTCGCGCCGGACGCGGTCCGCCTCGGCGCCCAGCTCGATGAGCGGCGCCCGCTCGTAGAACTCCAAAAGGTCGCGCATCAATCCGCCGGCAAAAAGGCGAGCCCGCCGTCCGGCACCTGCCCCGCCAGCACCAGACGCCGGAAGAAGTCCGTGAGTCCGGCGAGATGCGGGTAGGAGAGCCGATAGTCCAAGCCCGAGAGATAGGCCTGACACACCGGCAGCGAAACCCCCGTCGTCGCGGCCGCCTGGTGGGCCAGCGTGTCGAGGTGGGCGAGTCCCCAGTCCCGGGACGCGATCAGGCCCGCGTGCACGCGCAGGGCGTCCTCCACGGGCGTCGTCCGCTGTGCCACCCACACCGCGAACACGAACGGCAGGCCCGTCCACCGCTTCCACTCGGCGCCCAGATCGTAGCAGTACGGATAGTCGGTCTCGCGCCCCGAGAGGAGCAGCGCCGCGTCGCCGATCACGAGGCGCGCGTCGTGCGATTCATCGTCGAACCGCGCCAGATCGCCTATCTCGGCGTCGCCCGGCACGAAGTCCGGCTCGGCGTGCCACACGTGCCGGAAGAGCATCTCCAGGAGGGCCACGCTGGTCATGGACGACCGGCTCACCAGGACGCGGCGCCCGTCCAACTCCTGCGCGGGTCGCTTGCCGAACAGCATCACGCTCCGGACCGGCCCATCGCAGGAAATGGCGAGATCCGGCAACAACAGGTAGCGCGCGCTGTCGCGGGCGTATTCGACGGCGGAGACGACGCTAATGTCGAGCTGCCCGCCCGCCATCAGCGCATTCAACGCGGTCGGCACGCCGTCGACGAGCTGGGCGCCGAGCGTCACCAGACCACGGTCGACGGCCCCATACACGGGGTAGCAGTTCACATAGGGGATGCGGCCGATGCGCATCACGCCGCCGCGACAGCGGCGGGCGTGTCGAACGTCCGCACGATGTGATAGAACGAGTCGCGCTCGACCGGGATCTTCCCCGCACCGCGGATCAGCGCCAAGATCTCATCGAGCGAGAGACCCTGCGCCGTGTGGGCGCCCGCCTCGTGATAGATCTTCTCGCGCACGACGGTCCCTTCCATGTCGTTCACGCCAAAGGCCAGGGCGGCCTGCGAAAGAAACGGCGTGACCATGATCCAGTGCGTCTTGATGTGATCGAAGTTATCCAGATACAGCCGGCCGACCGCCAGATTGCGCAGGTCGTCCATCCCCGTCGTCGCGGTCCCCGTGCGGCCCAGGGTGACCCCCAACTCGTTGTGATCCGGGTGGTAGGCCAGCGGGATGTACGCCAGGAATCCGCCCGTCTCATCCTGCAGTGCCCGCAGCATGCTCAAGTGCTCGACGCGATCCTCGATCGTCTCGACATGGCCGTAGAGCATGGTGCAGTTGGATCGAATGCCGAGCCGGTGCGCGATCCGGTGGACGTCGATCCACTCGTCGGCGCCGAGCTTCCGGTCGGCGATCGTCGCCCGCACCGCGCGGCTGAAGACTTCGGCCCCACCGCCGGGCAGCGTATCCAAGCCCGCCTCGCGCAGCGCGATCAAGACGGCTTCGACCGACATCTTCTCGATGCGGGCGATGTGGGCGATCTCGACCGCGGTCAGGGCCTTGATGTGGACGTGCGGGTGGCGCGCCTTGAGGCCGCGGAACATGTCCGCGTAGTAGGCGAGGCCCGCTTTCATGTCGAGGCCACCGACGATGTGAAACTCGCGGGTCAGACCGTTCGCGGCAGCCGACGCTTCGGCGTAGACCTCATCCAGCGTGTAGTGGTACGACCCTTCTTCTTTCGGCAGCCGCGCGAAGGAGCAAAAGACGCAGGTCTTCCGAAGGACGCAGACGTTGGTCGGATTGATGTGCTGATTGGCGGCGAACAACACGCGGTCGCCGTGCTTGGCGCGATTGACGGTATCGGCGAGGCGACCGACGGCCAGGATATCCGGTGTCCGAAACAGGGTGATCGCGTCGGCGTCGCTCAGCCGCTCGCCCGCCGTGATCTTCTCGGCGATCGCCGATACATCCCCGCCGCTCATCGGCCGTCGATGCGGCGTACGGCCAGCGTGACGTTGTGCCCGCCGAAGCCGAAGCTGTTCGTGAGCGCCGCCGTCAGATCCCGCTCGACCGGTTTATTGGGCGTGTAGTTGAGGTCGCACGCGGCGTCCGGCGTCTCGTAATTGATCGTCGGCGGCACGATGCGCTCGCGCAGAGCCAGCACCGTGATGATGAATTCGGCGCCGCCCGCGGCTCCCAGCATGTGCCCGGTGGCCGATTTCGTCGAGCTGACATTGAGCTTGCCGGCGCCTTCCCCGAAGACCGATTTGATGGCCGTCGTCTCGCTGATATCGCCGGTGGGCGTCGACGTGCCGTGGGCATTGATGTACTGCACCTCGCCCGGTTCGAGCCGGGCGTCGGCCATCGCCGTGCGCATGGCCCGTTGAGCGCCTTCCCCGCCGGGCGCCGGCGCGGTCAGGTGGTAGGCGTCGCCCGTCGCGCCGAACCCGACCACCTCGGCGTGAATGGTGGCGCCGCGCGCCATCGCGTGCTCCCACTCCTCGAGGACCACGACCCCCGCGCCCTCGCCCATCACGAAGCCGTCGCGGGTGGCGTCGAACGGACGGGACGCCGTGGCCGGCGTCGCGTTGCGCTCCGACAGCGCCTTCATATTGGCGAAGCCGCCGATCGCCATTGGCGTCACGGTCGCCTCGGCGCCTCCGCAGATCATGACATCCGCGTCCCCGTACTGGATCGCGCGAAAGGCGGCGCCGATCGCGTGGGCGCCGGTGGCGCACGCCGACACCGTCGCGTAATTCGGGCCCTTGGCGTTGAACCGCATGGAGACGATGCCCGCCGCGATATCCGCGATGAACATCGGGATGAAGAACGGTGAGATGCGCGACGGCCCATTCTCATGGTAGACGTCGTGCTGCTCCTCGAAGCTCTTGAGCCCTCCAATACCACTGCCGACGATCACGCCAATGCGTTCCGGCACGACCTTCGCCGGCCTGCCGTCGCCGTTCGTCAGCCCCGCGTCGCGCATCGCCTGCACCGACGCGGCCAGTGCGTACTGCGTATAGAGATCGGATCGCTTCGCTTCCTTGCGATCCATGTAGAGCAACGGGTCGAACCCCTTCACTTCGGCAGCGAACCGGACCGGAAACGCCGATGCATTGAACTTGGTGATCGGCGCGGCGCCGCTCACGCCGCTCAATAGCGCACGCCAAGTCGCCGCCACGTCATTGCCGACGGGCGAGAGCAAGCCCAGGCCAGTGACAGCGACCCGGCGGCGACTCATGCCGCGACTTTGGAGTTCAGATACTTCATTGCGTCGCCGACGGTCTTGAGCTTCTCGGCGTCCTCATCCGGGATGTCGATGTTGAACTCCTTCTCGAACTCCATGACCAGCTCGACGATGTCGAGGCTGTCCGCGCCAAGGTCCTCAATGAAGTTTGCATCGTCAGTGAGCTTGTCGCGCTCGACGCCGAGCTCCTTTTCGATGATCTCTTTGACTTTCTCCTCATTTCCTGACATGCGCCCCTCGGTGAGGTCGGAAGGTTGTTGACCAAGCCCTAAATCTAACGTTTTCCCCGCATTACATCACCATACCGCCGTCTACAACAAACACCTGTCCGGTCACATAGGCGGCGCGATCGGACGAGAGAAAGGTGACGAGCGCCGCAATGTCGGCCGGCGTTCCCAAACGCTCCAGTGGAATCTGTCGGACGAGCGCCTCGCGCGCATCGGGCGTCATGGCGTTCGTCATGTCGGTTTCGATGAAACCCGGGGCGACGACGTTGGCCAGAATGTTCCGCGAGGCCAGCTCTTTGGCGATCGACTTGGTGAGGCCGATCAGGCCGGCCTTGCTCGCGGCGTAGTTCGACTGGCCTTTGTTGCCGACGAGACCGACGACGCTCGCGATGTTGATCACGCGGCCCCACCGCCGCTTCATCATGCCGCGCGCCGCGGCCCGCGTGGTGAGGAACGCCGAGCGGAGATTGGTGTCGATCACCTCATCCCAGTCGGCATCCTTGAGGCGCGGGAGAATGTTGTCGCGGGTCACGCCCGCATTGTTGACCAGGATGTCGATGGCGCCGAACGCCGCTTCAACCGCGGTGACCATCGCCGTCACCGAGGCCGGATCGGCGACGTCGCCGGCGAATCCCCGGGCCAGCGGCCCGAGCGCGGCGGCGGTCTCCTCGGCGGTAGATGCCGTCCGTCCGACGACCGCGACGCGCGCCCCCGCCTCGACGAGCGATGCGGCGATGGCCCGGCCGATCCCGCGCGTGCCGCCAGTGACGACGGCGCTCTTCCCGGTGAGATCGATCTTCATGCCGCGGCCCGGCCGAGGACCGCGTCGACTTCGGCGGCCGTGCCGCACGTCGCCGTGGCGACGGCCGGCGCGATGCGCTTCACGAGTCCCGTGAGGACGGCGCCGGTGCCGACCTCGAGAAAGAGTGCCGACGGAAACGCCGACGCGAGCGCCCGCACGACATCGACCCAGCGCACGGGAGACGTGAGCTGGCGGAGGAGTTTCTCCTGGGCAACTGCCGCACTGGTCGACGGTTGGGCGTCTACGTTCGCGTAGATTGGCAAGCGGGCGTCCGCGAACCCCGCGGCAGCCAATGCCGACGAGAGCCCCGGCGCCGACGGCGCCATCAGGGGCGAGTGAAATGCGCCGCTCACCGGCAGGCGCAGCGCGCGCTTCGCACCGCGCTCTTTCGCCAGCACCATCGCGCGTTCGACGCCCGCGACTTCTCCCGAGATCACGGTCTGCTCCGGGGCGTTGTAGTTGGCAGGAACGACTGCACCCGCTTCGGCACTGGCCTGAAGACAGAGGGTCTCCAACGGCTCCGTAAGATCGCCGAGGATCGCCGCCATTGCTCCGGGCCGGGTGTCGCCGGCGTCACGCATCAGCTCGCCACGACGCCGCACGAGCCGGACGGCGCGGTCGAGGGAGAGCGCGCCCGCCGCGTGGTAGGCCGTGAACTCGCCCAGCGAGTGGCCGGCGGCCGCGCGGACATTGGCTGCCAGCGCAGGGCCAATCACCGCCCACGCCGCGGCGCTGTGGGCCAGGAGCGCCGGCTGGGCGTTGTGCGTCATGGTCAGCTCGTCGGCCGGGCCGTCGAAGGCGAGTCGGCTCAAGGCGACGCCCAGCGCCGAGTCGACGCTGGAGAAGACGTCGCGGGCCGCGGGGAACGCCTCGGCGAGATCGCGGCCCATGCCCGGCTTCTGCGATCCCTGGCCGGGAAAGAGGAGGACCAGGTCCATCGGTTAGAAGCGGACGACCATGGAGCCCCAAGTGAGCCCCGCGCCAAACGCCACGAACAGCACGGTCGACCCCTCGTGGATGCGCCCGCACTCGATGGCCTCATCGAGCGCGATCGGAATCGTCGCCGATGACGTGTTGCCGTACCGGTCGACGTTGATGAAGACCTTTTGCAGCGGAATATTCGCGTGCTTGGCCGTCGCCTCGATGATCCGGACGTTGGCCTGGTGCGGCACGAACAGGTCGATGTCGTGTCCCGTGAGCCGCGCGCCATCGAGCGCCCGGTCGGCCGCCTCGGCCATCGAGCGGACGGCGTACTTGAAGACCTCGCGTCCCTGCATCTTCACGAAATGGGTGCGGTCGCGGAGCACGTCTTCGGACAACGGGCGGTTGGCGCCGCCATTGGGCCGGTGCAACAGGTCGGCCAGCGTCCCATCGCTCCGTACGAACGACGACAGGATGCCTTTGTGGGCTTTGGACCGCTTGACGATCGCCGCGCCCGCGCCATCGCCGAACAGGACGCACGTGCTGCGATCGGTCCAGTCCAGAATGGCGCTCATCTTCTCCGATCCGATGACGAGGATCGTCTCGGCCGATCCGGCGGCGATGAGTCCCTCGGCGACCGTGAGACCATAGAGCCATCCGGAGCACGCCGCGGACACGTCGAACGCCGCGGCCCGCGAGGCGCCAAGGGCCGCCTGCACCTCGACCGCCGTGGACGGCAGGAGGCGGTCGGGTGTCGCCGTGCTCAGGATGATCGCGTCCAACTCGCCGGGCATGACTCCGGCGCGCTGCATGGCCGACTGGGCCGCGGCGACAGCCATCGAGCACGTCGACTCGCCGTCGCGCGCGATGTGCCGCTGCACAATCCCCGACCGTTCGACAATCCACTCGTGCGACGTGTCGATGCCCAGCGCGGCAAACTCGTGGTTGGTCATCACGTGCGCCGGGAGGCCGCGGCCGGTGCCGGCGAGATACGCGATCGGACGCTTCAACTGGGGGTCCCGCTCCGCGCCATCGACTCCGTCAGCCGGCGACTGGCATGCTCCGCCATGCGGCTCTCGACCGCGCGCACGGCGACGCGAATGGCGTTCTTGATCGCACGGTCATTCGACTTGCCGTGGGAGATGATACTCACACCCTCGACACCGAGGAGCGGCGCGCCGCCGTGCTCCGAGTAATCGAGCTGCGTGAACCCTTTGCGCACTTGCGCGAGATCGAGCTTGAGGCCCTCGGCGACCATGCGCATCACCACGGGCGCGAGTGACTCGTAGAACTTGAGCAGGACGTTGCCGACGAACCCGTCGCACACCGCGACATCGAACGGGCCACGCTCGCTCGCGCCTTCCGGAACATCGCGCCCTTCGATGTTGCCCTGAAAGTTGAGCCCCGACGCCCGGAGCAGCGCGTTGGCCTCCTTCACAACGGTGTTGCCTTTTTCGTCCTCTTCGCCGATGCTCAACAGTCCGATCACCGGATTGGACCGCCCCAGCAGATCCTCGGCGTACACGGCGCCAAGGCGCGCGAACTGGACCAGCTCTTCGGCGGAGCAGTCGACGTTGGCGCCGCTGTCGAGCACGAGCACGGGCCTCCGGGCCGTCGGAAACACGGTCCCGATCGCCGGCCGCTCGAGGCCGGGCATGAGCTTGAGGATGCGCATCGACGCTGCCATCTGGGCGCCGGTATTGCCGGCCGACACGAACCCGTCGGACGCGCCACGGGCCTGGAGCTCGAGTCCCACGACCATCGAGCTCCGTTTGCTGCGTAGCGCCACACCCGGCTTGTCCGTCATCGCGATGACGTCGGGCGCCTCGACGATCTCCAGCCGCGCGCGATCGGCCTCGAGGGCCGCTAGCTCCGCCTCAATGTCGGCCGACCGCCCCACGAGCTGGATGACGTGCGGTTCCGGCAATTCGGCGAGCGCCATCAACGCGCCGGCGACCGTCGCCCGGGGCGCGTGATCGCCGCCCATCGCATCCAACGCGATGCGCGCCAAGCTCAGGCTTCCTTGGCGACGACCCGCTGCTCACCTGCGTAATACCCGCACTCTTCACACACATGATGCGGGCGCTTCATGCTGTTGCAGCGCGGACACGCCTGCAGCACGATCGCGGGCGCGGCTTTGTGCGTGTTGCGCGCGCGCTTCTTCCGCTTGGAGGTACGTCGCTTGGGAACGGCCATGATCGGTAGTACTCAGTGATTGTCGAAGTGAGAGCGGACAGCGCGCAGCGCCGTCCACCGGTTGTCGCCCGCCGGCTCGCACGAGCAGGCGCCGGCGTTGAGATCGGCCCCGCACGTGGGACAGAGGCCCCGGCAATCCGCGCGACATTCCACGAATGCCGGCGCCGCCAGGAGCCACTGCTCGCGGACGGCGGGTCGCAGATCGAGACCCGAGTCGCGCGGGTCGAACACGAACACGTCCGGGTCATCGAGGTCATCGGCGCCCGCTTCCCCGAAGAGAAAATGCGCGGGCTCCTCGACCGTAACGTCCACGTCCGTCAAACACCGCCGGCACTCCCCGTGCAGCACGCCCGACAAGCGCCCGCTAAAGTAGTACCGCGCGGCGCCGGCGGCGGAGACCCGCCCGGTCACGCGGACGCCATCTTTAGGCACGGCGTCCTGCTCCTGCCACACGGGATCGGCAGACGGCAGCACGTCGTCCACCGTGACGGCGGCCGTCGCAAGCGAACGAAGATCGAGCACCAACATAACCAACTAAGATACGGCCTCCGACGGACTTACGGTAGGCCGACCACATCCCCCGCCGCGAAGAAAAATGCGATCTCCGCCGCGGCGTTGGCGTCGGAGTCGGACGCATGGATCGCGTTCCGTTCCTTGGACTCCGCGTAAAGCTTACGCACCGTGCCCGGCTCGGCCTGCGCGGGATCGGTCGCCCCGATCGTGCTCCGCAGGGTCGTCACCGCGTCGGCCCGCTCCAGCAGGACGGGCATGGAGGGCCCCGACGTCATGAACTTCACCAACGACTGATAGAACGGCCGCTCGCGGTGCACCGCGTAAAACGCGCCCGCCTGCGCGGCCGTGAGATGCAGAACGCGCGTCGCCCGGATGCGAAATCCGGCCTTCTCCAGCAGGGCCAGAATGAGTCCGGTCTTGGACGCGCCAAAGGCGTCCGGCTTGATGATGGCCAGCGTGGTGCTCATAGCGTGGTGCTCATAGCGTGCATTCCCCTCTTAAGAGCCGATCAATCGGCGCACAATGTCGCCGCGCGTAAGAAAACCGACGAGCCGTCCGTCGTGTACTACCGGCACCCGCTCGACGTCCTTGTTGGTCATGAGGGACGCCACCTCGGCCAGCGGCTCGTCCGGCGAGACACACAGGACCTGACGGGTCATGACGTCGCGGACGGTGCGCCGCCCGGTCCGCGTGGGCGTCGGCCGCTCCCCGCCGCCCTGCAGGTAGCTGCCGAGAAGGTCGCGGACGAGATCCCGCGAGCTCAACATCCCCACCAGACGACCGTCCGTTTCCACGACCGGGAGGGCGCCGACGCGCCACCGCACCATCTCCCGGGCCGCCTCGCGCATTGGCGTGTCGGGGTGCGTCGTGTAGGGCCGATCGGTCATCATCTCGCGAACGGTGAGCTGGGCGGGGAGCGCATACTCGCGCAGCTCGTCGAGCGCCACGAGCGCCTCGGCGGTCGGCTGCGCCAACACGGCATCGACGCGCTCGGCGCTCGACAGAAACCGGGCGAACGCGCCCACGACCTGGAGATACCGCGCCGCCAAGCGCGGAGGGGCCGCCACGAGGAGCATGACGCGCGCGCATTGCCGGTCCCCGTCGGACAGCTCCCGACAAATCGGGCGTTCCGCCGTCCCGAACGCGACGGTGAGCGTCGTCGAGGCATTTGTCCGATAGTGGAGCAGGAACGCCCGGTCGCCCATTGCGACAATGTCCTCGGGTCGATCCTCTTCGATGCGGTCGCGCATCTTCGCGGCGTCGGTAATCCGGCCGGCCGCCTCCAACCGCGCCAGGAGCTCGCGGGCCGCGCCCTCCACCGTGGTTGCCGCGAGCGGAACGACGACGCAGTCCGCTCGCAGCAAGTCCGCCAGTGTCACCGCGCCGCGACCGCGAGGCGCTCGCGCAGGAGACCGACGACATCCACGGGCCGGTCGGCCACGGGGATACCAGCCTGCCGCAACGCCATGACTTTATCCGCGGCCGTCTGCCCGGCTCCGCCGACGATCGCGCCGGCGTGCCCCATCCGGCGTCCCGGCGGCGCCGTGCGCCCGGCGATGAATCCGACGACCGGCTTCATGACATTGCGGCCGACGTAGGCCGCCGCGTCCTGCTCATCGGAGCCGCCGATCTCCCCGATCATTACGATCGCTTCGGTCGCCGGATCCGCCTGAAACGCCAGCAGGCAGTCGATGAAGTTGGTGCCGTTGATCGGGTCGCCACCGATCCCGACGCACGTCGTCTGGCCCATCCCGGCGTTCGTCAGCTGATTCACGACTTCGTAGGTCAACGTCCCCGAGCGGCTCACGAGACCGATCGATCCCGGCGTGCAGATGCGCCCCGGTATGATGCCGACCTTGCTCGCGCCCGGGCTGATGAGACCGGGGCAGTTCGGGCCGATGAGACGCGCGCCGTGCTCACGCACGTAAGGGGCGACCCGCATCATGTCCAACACGGGCACGCCTTCGGTAATGCACACGATGAGCGGGATGCCCGCGGCGGCCGCTTCCATCATGGCGTCCGCCGCGAAGAGCGGCGGCACGTAGATGACCGACGCGTTGGCGTGCGTGGCGGAGACCGCCTCGGCGACCGTGTTGAATATCGGGACGCCGTCGAACGAGGTGCCGCCCTTCCCCGGCGTGACGCCGGCCACGACTTTTGTGCCGTACTCGATGGCTTGCCGGGTGTGAAACGACCCGTCGCGTCCGGTGACGCCCTGGACGAGGAGTCGCGTGCCGGAGTCGATGAAAATGCTCACGCGGGCACCCCCGACGCCGTCGTCGCCAGCGCCACGGCATCGCGCACAGCGGCATCCATATCGGTCATGGCCGTCAGGCCACGCGCAGCAAGAATTTTCACGGCGTCTTCTTCGTTGGTTCCGGTGAGGCGAATGACCAGTGGGACGGTCGGCGGAGACTGATCCAAGGCGCGGACGATGCCGTTGGCGACGTCGTCGGTGCGCGTGATCCCACCGAAGATGTTGAACAGAATGACTTTGACCTTGGGATCCGCCGTAATGATCCGGAGGGCATTGATCACCTTCTCCGGGTTGGACGATCCGCCAATGTCCAGGAAGTTCGCGGGCTGACCGCCGTAGTACTGCACGAGATCCATCGTCGCCATCGCCAAGCCGGCGCCGTTGACCACGCAGCCCACGTTGCCATTGAGCTTGATGAACGTGAGGTTGGCCTTCCGCGCGGCCGTCTCGCTCGGATCTTCCGAATCTTCGTCGCGCAGCGCGGCGAGCGCCGGATGCCGCTCGAGACCGTTGTCGTCGAGCACCATCTTGGCATTTACCGCCACGAGCGACCCATCGGGTTGCGTCACCAGCGGATTGATCTCCGTCAGCGACGCGCCGCTGTTCATGAACGCGTGGTACATCTGCGTCATGATGCGCGCCGCCGCGCGCGCCTGTGGCGCGTCGCGGTACAGAAAGAAGCCCAGGGAGAGCGCTTCGAATGGCAACAGGCCATACCGGGGATCGATCGGCAAACGACGAATCTTTTCCGGCGTCGATGCGGCGACTTCCTCGATGTCGATGCCGCCGGCGGGACTCACCATATAGACGACGCGCTTGGAGGCCCGGTCGACGATGAGGCCGACGTATGCTTCGTGCGCGATGTCCGCGGCCGGCGTCACCAGGACTTTGCGCACCGGCAGGCCCTTGATCACGAGGCCGAGGATGCGGGCCGCGACGTCGCGCGCTTCCGCCGGTGTCTTGGCGAGCTTGACGCCGCCGGCTTTGCCGCGGCCGCCGGCGTGCACTTGGGCCTTGATGACGACGGTTCCGCCGAACTGGCGGGCGATGGATTCGGCTTGCTCAGGCGTCGTGGCGACTTCGCCGGGCGGCACCGGCACGCCGGCCGCCCGAAGAATCTCCTTCGCCTGGTACTCGTGTATGTTCATGCGGGAAGTATGGGTGGGAGCTAGGGATTTCGCGACCGGCCGAGCAGGCGTCCCAGCTCGTTGAATTCGGCGCCAAAAGTTGTCAGGTCGCCGCGCTTGAGCGCGGCCTGCATCGCGTCGTACAGACCGGCGACGCGCGCGTGAAACTCCGCCGCGGTCACCGGAGGCGTGGCGAGCCGCGGCGCGGGCGGCTCGACACCCAATGCCTGCGCCAGCGTCACCCCGCTCCCCGATGTGTCGTCGGTGACGACCTTCACCCGGGCCAGCGTGGGCGCCGCATTGGCCGGCCAATCGAACTGCGGCTGGACGAACGCCACGCCGCTCCGGTACGGCACGGGGCGGATGCGCCCGTCGATGACGCGCGCGCCGCCTGGCGGCGCCGATGCCGAGTCGGGCGCCCGGTCCAAGCGGTCGACGACGTCCGTCCAACGCCGTCCGTGCGATCGGGCCGTGCGGAATCGCCGCACGGCCGGGTGCAATCCGCCGGTGGCGACGATGAGCCCCGCGACGCGCTCCTGCGCGTCGAGCAGCGGGATGGACCAGGTGCAGGGACTGCCCGCGGCCGGCAGCGCGAAGCACGCCACGGGAGCATTCTGACCGCCGGCCAGCGCCGTATCCGCATTTGGCAGCGACAGGGCGTGGATGGGCGCCGACGCGTCCCCGAGCTCCGTTGAGCGGCGACCATAGCTGGCGGCGGCGGCCAGCGCCGCATTGATGCGCGGCGGCGCCTGGGCGGCGAGACCGGGCGGCATGCGGTCCCACGTGGTGAACAACGAGCCGAAGGCGTTGACCCACGTCTGGCCGATGGGATCCAGTACGCGGTCGCGCACGAGGAGGGTGCGGCCGGTGTAGGCGTGCACGAACGCTGTGGCGGTGTGCTGGAAATAACTGTGCTCCGCGTCCCCGATCAGGAGATGCTGGCTGAGCGGGTAGTCGTCGGACGCCGCGTACAGATCGACGACCCACCACAGCGAGTCGGCCTCGACCGCGGGCCAGATGGTCGATCCTTGCGCGAGAAATGGCGTGAGGGCGCGGAGGCGGGCCCGCACGTCGCGTACGCTCACGATGCGTGCGTCCCGGTCCGGCGCGTCGTCGGAGAGGAGGCGCAGGTTCTGCGCGCTCCAGGCGTGCGCGACGCGCGTCAGCCATCCGTCCACGCTCGGCGCCGCTATGACGCCCGCGGAGTCGGCGATGACGGTGTCCGATCCAGCGCCATCGACGATCAAAGCCGGGGGCAGCGTGACGTCGGTCTGGTCCGGGCGCCCGAGCGCGTCGACGCGCAGGATGGCGCCGCGGTCGTCCGGCACGGTGGCCAGCACGCTGATCGCCGTCCATTGCGTGGCCCCCTGGAGTCGCTCCACGGCGGTCGCCACCGGCCCGGCCGGCGACAGGTGCCAGGCGACGTTGTCGAATACCGTGGCGCCGCGCCGCGCCCGGGCGAGCGACTGCACGATGGCCGCCGGGTCCCACACCGAGACGTTGTGCGCCAGGTCGGCCTGGCTGGCGAGGGCGAGGAACGTGTCCGGCAGGTGGGCCGAGTCGGCGCCAAAGGCCTGGCTCGTGTAGATGGCGCGGATCGACAGGTAGGGGCGCTCGCGCACCGCGGGATCGCGTTCGGCGCTGAATCGCTGCGCGAGCTTGGGCCCCACGCGAAAGGCGATGAACGGCACGATGAGCACGAGCGTGACCAACGCGAGCGCCGGGCGCCGTTGGTTGCGCCAGAGGGTGATGGTAATGGCGACGCCGGCGGCCAGCGTCACGAACGACAGGACGAGATTGATGGGGATGACCGCGGCTTTGTCCGCGTACGAGAACGCCCCCAACGGGCCGCGCCCGCTGCTCAGGGCGCCGTACATGTCCAGCCGGTAGCTCCAGGCCAGCGCGCCGAACGCGAAGAGAGCGAGGACAGCGACGTGCTGGCGCACGTGGGCCGACATCGTGAGCCGCGACTTCTCGTAGCGCAGACCGGGCGTGAAGAAGAAGTACAGCACGATCACCACCACGGTCACCGCGGCCAGCACCCACAGCGCGCGCAGGTACAACTCGGCCTCGAGCGGCAGCCAGTACACGAAGAACCCCAGGTCCCGGGCGAAATAGGGATCGGTCTCGCCAAACGGCACGCCGTGGCGGGCCAGCGCCAGCTCGATCCATCCATGCTGGGGGATCGCCAGCAGGAGGCCCAAGGCGATCGACAGAACGACGACCGCGCCGTTCAGGTAGCGGCCGGGCACTTCTTCGCCGATCTCCAGGTCGCCGAGCCGGCGTGGCAACACGACCGACACAATGGAGCGGCGCACGGCGTAGAGGTTGCCCAGCGCGAAAAGCGCCGCCAGCGCCGCTGTCGCGGCCCGCAGCAGCAGGTCGTTGCCGATTTTCGCCATCCACACGTCGCGCGCGGCGAGGGCATCGAACCACTCGTACTGGACGAACAGGCCGGCGGCGATCCGGCCAGTGATCAACAAGCCGGCGAGGGTGACGACCGCGAGGAACCCCAGGCGCCGGCGCGTCACGTGTATCCTAAGACGCGGGAACGCGCACGCCGCGCTGGCTGAGCCATCCCCTCCATGTCCGCCCGGATGGCCGCCAACCGCTCCGGCGAATTGGCCTCGAAGCGCAGCACGAGGATCGGTTGGGTGTTGGAGGCGCGAATCAGCCCCCACCCGTCCCCGAACAGCACGCGCGCGCCGTCGACGTCCACGACGTCGTGCCGGATCTTGTAGTGGGCCACCGCTTCATTGACGAGCGCGAATTTCCGATCATCGGGACAGTCGACGCGGAGCTCGGGCGTCGACACGAACTTGGGCACCGTCGACAGCATGGCGTCGAGCGGACGACCCGCCTCGGCCACGATACGGATCAACCGCGCGGCGCCATAGAGCGCGTCGTCGTGCCCGTAGAATCCCTCGGTGAAGAACATGTGCCCCGACATCTCGCCGGCCACGGGGCCGTGCATCTCCTTCATCTTCTCTTTGATCAGCGAGTGCCCCGTCTTCCACATGACCGGCACCCCGCCGGCCGCGGCGACGGCCATGGGGAGCGCTTGCGAGCACTTCACGTCGAAGATGATCGGCTGGCCAGTGCCCGTGCGCCGCAGGGCGTCCCACGCGTACACGATCAGCACGTGGTCGCCCCAGATGATCTCGCCCCGGGCGTCGATGACCCCGATGCGGTCGGCGTCGCCGTCGAACGCGATGCCGAGATCGGCCTTTTGCGCCTTCACCTCCCGAATGATGTCGTGGAGGTTCTCGACGACCGTCGGATCGGGATGGTGGTTCGGGAACGTGCCGTCGCTGACGCAAAACAGATACGATGCGTCGACGCCGAGCTTCCCGAAGAGTTTACCGGCGACGAGAGCGCCGGCGCCGTTGCCGCAATCAAACACGACTTTGAGACGGCGGGGGAGCGGACCGATGCGCTCGACGATGTCGTCGACGTACCGGTCGATGACTTGCGCGTGGCGCACGGTGCCGGGCCGATCGGCGCGCAGCGACACACCGTCACGCGCCAGTCCGTAGAGGTGCTGGATGGCGTCGCCATGCAACGACCCGGTGCCCAGCGACAACTTGAACCCGTTGTATTCGGGCGGATTGTGCGATCCGGTGATCTGGATGCCGCCAACCACCGACTCGTGGTGCAGTGCCCAATAGAGGAGCGGCGTGGGCACGACGCCAATGTCGACCACGTCGACGCCGGACACGGTGAGCGCCGACACCAGGGCATTGCGCAGCATCGGACCGCTGGGCCGGTTGTCCCGTCCGACGGCGACGGCGCCGGTGATGCCGCGTTCCGCGAGGAGGGCGGCGTACGAACGCCCCACTGCACCGGCGGCCTCGGCCGTCAGATCTTGCCCGACGATGCCCCGCACATCGTAAGACCGGAAGATCCCCGGCGAGACGGTCATGTCGACTCCGTCATGGCGTGGCGACGGGTGGGGCGGCCGGCGTGGCGACGACCTGCGCCTGCGGGACGCTGCGTTCCGTGAGGCGGATCAGCTGATAGGGCAAGAGGCCGAGCACGAGCACGAGCACGACGGAGCCGTAGACGACGGCCTCGGTCAGCATCCCGGGCCTGGCGCTCGCCGGCGGCTGTTCTGGCCGTGGGCGCATGAACATGATCTGGACCACGCGCAGATAGTATCCCGCCGAGATGACGCTGGTGAGGACAATCACCGTCGACAGCATCACTTGCGGGAGCGCCGGCGAGCGCAGGGTTGCCTCCAGCACGTACCACTTGGCGAGGAATCCGATGCCGCCGAAGACCGGGAAGCCCAGCAACGCCAGCATGAACACGCTCATGGCCAACGCCAGGCCCGGACGCGCCCGCCACAGACCGGCGTAGTCGTCCAGGTCCAGATGCGCCTCGCCGGTGTTGCCGAGGGCGATGACGACGGCGAACGCGCCCATCGTCGCCAGCGTGTACGCCAGGAGATAGAACACGTACGCCGAGGCGCCGAAGCTGTCGGCGGCGACGAGGGCGGCCAGCACGTAGCCCGCGTGCGCGATGCTCGAATACGCCAGCATACGCTTGATGTTGCGTTGGACGAGCGCCAGGACGTTGCCCACGATCATCGTCGCCACGGCCAAGCCCCACACGGCGTTGTGCCAGTAGTAGAACAAACCGCGGGAGGGGCCCAGATAGGGAAACGCTTCGATCCACACCCGCAGGAAGGCCGCGAAGGCCGCCGCTTTCACCGCGACCGCCATGTACGCGGTGATCGGCGTAGGCGCGCCTTCGTAGACATCGGGCGCCCACATGTGGAACGGCACGGCCGCGATCTTGAACCCGAACCCGATCACCAGCAACGCGATGCCGATGAGCAGGATCGGCTCGCCAAACAGGTTGTATTGGTTGATCCGGCTGTAGATCGTCGCCAGGTCCGTCGCCCCGGTCGCGCCATAGAGGAACGCGATGCCGTACAGCAGAAACGCCGTCGAGAAGGCGCCCAGCAGGAAATACTTGAGGGAGCCTTCCGCCGACTTGGCGCTGCGGCGATTGAGTCCGGCCAGGATGTACACGGCAATCGACATGAGCTCGATGCCGAGGAACACGATCATGAGATCGCGGGCGGCGGCCAGCAACATCATGCCGCTGGTGGCGAAGAGCACGAGCACGTGCGACTCGGCGACCGTGATCCCTTCCCGGGCGTTGTAGTCCATGCTGAGCGCGATCGTGCAGAACGCGCCGATGAGCACAATCATGTCACTGGCCCACCGGAACGCATCGACGGCGATCACGCCCGGCGCCGCGGACCAGCCGAAGCTCCAGTACGCGATCGTGGCCGCCATGGTCGCCAGCAGCACCCAGAGGGACCACGTGCCCACGGACCGTTGATGCGCGTCGCTCTCCGTGCGCCAGGCGGCGCGGATCAGGAGCAGCGTGGCGCCAACGACGAGGATGAGGTCCGGCCCGAGCGCCGCCATCAGCTCGGTTGGGTGCGACAGGTCGAATTTCATCGCCGGACCCGTTGTTGGAGCGCCGCCCGGATGGGCATCGGCCCGAGGGTGCCCTTGGCGGCCCCGCGGGAGACCGTGTTGACGAACCGCGCCGCCGACCCTTCGGTCAAGCGCAGGATCGGCGCCGGATAGACGCCGAGCCAGATGATGACGACCACCAGCGGCACGAGCGTCCCGATCTCACGCCAATTGAGATCGAGCAGGCGCGCGTTCTCGGGCTTGTCCAGCGGATTGAACAAGATCCGCTGGATGGCCCATAGCAGGTAGGCGGCGGCGAAGATCACACCCGTCGTGGCGATCAACACCAGCCACGGTTCGGTGCGGAACGCGCCGAGGAGCACCAGGAACTCGCCGACGAATCCATTGAGTCCCGGCAAGCCGATACTGGAGAGCGACACGAACGTCAGCGCGGCGGCGAAGAGCGGGACGGCGCGGGCAATTCCCCCGTAGGCACTGATGAGCCGCGAGTGCTTGCGCTCGTAGATGAACCCGATCAACAAGAAGAGCGCGCCGGTCGAGATTCCGTGATTGATCATGACCAGGATCGCGCCCTGCACGCTCTGGAGCGTGAGCGCGAAGAGACCCAACATCACGAATCCCAAGTGGCTGACCGAGGAGTACGCCACGAGTTTCTTGAAGTCGGGCTGCACCAGCGCCACCAGGGCGCCGTACACAATGCCGACGACCGCCAGCGCGAGAATGATGCCGCGGATCGTGGGATCGAGGGCGGCACCAGGAAAGAGCGGCATGGCGAGCCGAATGAATCCGAACGTGCCCATCTTCAGCATGAGGCCGGCCAGAATCACTGAACCGGCCGTCGGTGCCTCGACGTGGGCATCGGGAAGCCAGGTGTGAAACGGGAACATGGGCACTTTGATGGCGAACGCCAGGAAGAACGCGCCGAACAGCCATCGGATGGCGACGGGTCCCAGCTGATTGGGCGACGCCCCCGACAGCGAGCGCGCCACGTCATCGAAGGCGAAGCTCGGCGCCTGCGGGGCCGAGAACATTGAGAAGAGGCCGCCGTGCTCCCAGGCGTGGAACCCGATGTACAGGATGCCCACCAGCATGAGGAGGGAGCCGAGCATCGTGTAGATAAAGAACTTGATGCTGGCGTACATGCGGCGTTCCCCGCCCCAGATGCCGATGATGAAGTACATCGGCACCAGCATGGTCTCCCACATGAGGTAGAACAAGAACAAGTCGAGCGCCATGAATACGCCGAGCATCCCCATGGTCAGCACGAGCATGAGGGAGTAGTAGGCCGGCGCCTTGTCGCGAATGCTCGTCCAGCTGCCGAGGATCGCCAACGGCATGATGAAGGTCGTGAGGAGCACCATCACCAGCGCGACGCCATCGAGACCTAACGAGAACGAGATGCCCCAGGTCGGGATCCAAGAGACCGAGTACGAGAACTGCCAGCCCGAGTTCGTGGCGTCGAATCCCCCGAAGACTCCCGGCAAGCCGGTCCACAGGGTAACCGAGAGCAGAAACTCGACGACCAGCGTCAACAAGGCAGTCCATCGGGCGAACCCGCGCGCGGCATCGCCGCCCGGATCGCGCGCGGTGCCGAGCAAGATGACCAGCGCGCCCGCGAGCGGAACGAGCAGTAGTGCGGGCAGGATCCAGTTCGTCACAGGCTACCGAGCCTCAGTAGTTCAATGAGAAGACGCCGATGACGGCGAGCACGCCGGCGACGAGCACCCAGGCATAGGTGCCGACCTGTCCGGACTGGATCGCCGAGCCGGCGGCCCCAAGCCCGCGCCAGATCCACCCCGCGAAGTTGACCGTCCCATCGATCAAGCCGTCGACGCCTTTCCACAGCACGGTGCGCGACAGCCACACCAACGGCCGGACAATGATCCGGTCGTAGATCTCATCGACGTAGTATTTGTGCTCGAGGAGGCGTTCGATCGGCCGCTCGGGAGTGGTCGCCGGCAGTCCGAGGAGATCGGGTTTGCAGCGGGCCACGGCGATGCCGATCCCGATGACGCCGATCGCGACCGCGACGACAGCGAGGATGAGGGCGGTCGACGGGTCGGACTCGCTGGACGGCCCGACGACGGGACCGAGCCACTCGGCCAGCTTGCCCGTGGGCAGGAGTTCCGCCGGGATGAACGACGGCACGTTCAGGAAACCACCGAAGAGACTCAAGAGCCCGAGCACCGCGAGCGGGCCGGTCATGATCCACGGCGCTTCCCGCAGGTGGGCGCGTTCCGCTTCCCCTGTCCGGTTCTTGCCATGGAACGTGTAGAGCATGAGACGGGTCATGTAGATCGCCGTCAGCAGCGCCGCGATGAGTGCCATGGCGTAGACGGCGTACAAGCACGATGCGGCCCGGGATACCGAGCCAATGCGCGTCCGCGAGGCGGATCCCTGGGCGCGCTCGAACACGGTGCCCAGGATCTGGTCCTTGGAGACTGAACCCGGCGAAAGGCGGAATCCCGCAGATAGCGAGCGTCGCGATCCACATGAGCGCCCACGTCCACGGCATGGCATGCCGGAGGCCGCCCATGTTGCGCATATCCTGGGCGTCGTCGTGGTTGTGCGTGGCGTGGTAGGCGGCGTGCATCGCGTAGATCACGGAGCCGGCGCCGAGGAACAGCAGCGCCTTGAAGAACGCGTGGGTGACGAGGTGGAACATGCCGGCTACGTAGGCGCTGGCGCCGACGCCGACGAACATGTAGCCGAGTTGGGATATCGTGGAGTAGGCCAGGACCTTCTTGATGTCCCATTGCTTGAGGCCGATCGTGGCGGCGAACAGGGCGGTCACACCGCCGACCACGCAGACTGTGAGGCTGGCGGCCGGCGCCATCGCGAACAGCGCGGAGCTGCGGGCGATGAGATAGACGCCGGCGGTCACCATCGTCGCGGCATGGATGAGGGCCGACACCGGCGTCGGGCCGGCCATCGCGTCCGGTAGCCACACGTAGAGCGGGATCTGGGCGCTCTTGCCGACGCACCCCAGGAACAAGAACAGGCAGATCGTCGTGGCCAACGGCGAGTTCGCGCCCAAGCTCGTCGCGTTGGCGAAGACGTTGGTGAAATCCAGCGAGCCCAGGTTCGCGAACAGCATGAACATCGCCAGCAAGAGGCCGAAATCGCCGATGCGGTTGACGATGAACGCTTTCTTGCCGGCGTCGGCGTTGGCCTCGACGGAGAACCAGAAACCGATCAAGAGATACGAGCAGAGGCCCACGCCCTCCCACCCGATGAAGAGGATCGGGTAGTTGGCGCCGAGCACCAGGACGAGCATGAAGAACACGAACAAGTTCAGGTACGCGAAGTAGCGGGCGTAGCCCGGGTCTTCGCGCATGTAGCCGACACTGAAGAGGTGGATCAGCGTTCCCACGCCCGTGATCACCAGCACCATCAGGATCGACAGCTGGTCGACCTGGAACGCGGCGTTGACCTGGAGGTCGCCGACCGGCATCCACGGGTAGTAGGTCTGGACGAACGGCGTGGCCGGGCTGGCGCCCAGCACCGCCATGAAAATCGCCAGCCCTAATCCAAACGCCAGCACGAGCACCGCGGGGCCTACAAAACTGACCAATCCCCCAAAGCGGGGCCGCGACGGTGCGGCCGCGTGGTCGTCGTGGGCGGCGTCGTGGGCGGCGTCGTGGGCATCGTGTCCCGACGACGGGTCGGCGGGACCGGGGTGGCCGGCGGTGAAGAGGGACAGCAGGCCGTTGATGACAAAACCGAGCAGCGGGAGGAGCGGGACCGCCCAGACGTACTCGGCGATGGTTCCAGCGAGCGGGTGTGGCATCAGCCGCGGAGCAGGTTGATGTTCTCGAGGTCGATCGTCTGCCGGTGTCGATAGTTGGCGATGACGATCGCCAGGCCGACGGCCGCCTCGGCGGCGGCGACGGTCATGACGAAGATGACGAACACCTGCCCGGCAAATCCGTAGTATCGCGAAAAGGCGACGAACGTCAGGTTGACGGCGTTGAGCATGAGCTCCACGCACATGAACACGATGATGACGTTACGCCGCGTGAGCACCCCGACGACGCCGATGACGAACAGGGCGGCGGAGATGACGAGCGATTCAGCGAGCACCGGATCCTCCGAGAAACTCATCGCGGCGCCGCCCGATGATGACCGCGCCGGCGATGGCCACGAGCAAGAGCACGCTGGTGACCTCGAACGCCAGGAGATATTGATTGAACAGGGGCGCGGCGATCGGCGGCACCGCGCCTTGCGCGTGCTGCACGATCGAGAGCGAGTCCGGCGCGAACGCGATCGCGGGGACGGGTTCCGTCTTCCGGACCGCGGCCAATTGCGCGATCAAGGCCAGGCCCAGACCGGCCGCCGCCGCCTTGGCGAGCAGCCCGCGGGCGTCGCTATGAAACACGGTGCCCAGGTTGAGCAGCATGATCACGAACAGGAACACCACCATGATCGCGCCGGCGTAGACCAGGACTTGCACGGCGCCGATGAACGGCGCGTCGAGCAGAACGAAGAGCGCCGCCAGACAGAACATGGTGTTGACGAGCCACAGCGCGGCCGCCACGGGACTCTTCCGCGTGACGAACGTGATCGCCGAGGCGATCGCGATCAGGCCGAACAGATAGAAGTGGAAGCTGTAGAGCAGTGACGTTGGCTGGTACACGCCGTCATTCCCCCTTGGGGTCGGCGGGGTCCCACAGCTCGGACACGGGATGCGTCTGCGCCATCAAGCGTTCCAGGTCGTAGACGAATCCCTCGCGGTCGTATTCCGAATTCTCGTAGTGCCGCCCCATGTGAATGGCCTCCTCGGGGCACACTTCCTGGCAGTACCCGCAGAAGATGCACCGGAACTCGTCGATCTCGAAAATCAACGGATACCGGTTCCCCTGCTCGTCCTCGCCCGGCACGAGCTTGATGCAGTTGGCGGGACAGACCGACGGACACAACCCGCAGGCCACGCATTTGGCCTTCCCCGTCTCGGTCGTCAGCATGCGGTGCGTGCCGCGCCACCGGGGCGAGAGCGTGGACCGCACTTCGGGATACTGCGTCGTCACCTTGTGCGGGTTGATCATGTGCTTGAACGTGAGGCTCATGCCGGAAAGCATCGCCCGCACGTAGCTCACGTCCTGGACCGGCCGGTCCACCGTCTTCACTCCGATCGGCATATCACACCTCCACTGCGCGCTCGACCTGGGCTCGCGCGCGCAGGCGGGCCAACTCGGCGGCCCGCACGCGCGCGCTGGCCGGACTGACCAGCCGGCCGCGGTCGAGGATGACGAACAGGATGATCACGAGTCCGATATTGAGCACGAACAGGTCGAGGCTGAACAGCCACCCATGCGAGATCCCGACCCAGCCCAGCCCGAGCACGGCCGCGGCGATGATCACGACGTAGGCGAGCGACAGCGGCAGCAGATACTTCCAGCCGAGCGACATGAGCTGGTCGTAGCGGAAGCGCGGCAGCGTCCAGCGAATCCACATGAACGTGAATAGGAAGAACAGGACCTTGGCCAGGAAGAAGCCGACTGTCAGCACCGTTTTCCACACCGTCCACGGCGGCCCATCAAGGCCCGGCATCGACCATCCGCCGAAATAGAGCGTGGCCATGAGGGCGCTCTGCGTGACGATGTTCGCGTACTCGGCGATGAAAAACAGCGAGAACTTCATCGCGCTGTACTCGGTATGGTACCCGGCGATGAGCTCGGACTCCGCTTCCGGCAGGTCGAACGGCAAGCGATTGGTCTCGGCGAAGGCGGAGACCATGAAAATGAAGAAGCCGATCGTGAGCGTCAGCACGTTCCAGCCCCAGGTCTGCTGCCGCACGATCTCGCTCAGCGAGACGTTGCCGGCCAGGATCAGCACGGGGATCACCGACATGCCGAGCGGGATCTCGTAGGAGATCATCTGGGCGCTGGACCGGAGGCCGCCCAGCAGGGAGTACTTGTTGTTGGACGCCCAGCCGGCGAGCACGATGCCGTATACGCCGAGGGAGCTGATCGAGATGATGTAGAGGTAGCCGATCGGCAGGTCCGCCAACACCATATCGATCCGGCCCCAACACGTGGGGAGCGGCGCGCCGAACGGGATCACGGCCCAGGCGATGAGCGCCGGGATGAACGCCAGCGCCGGCGCCAGAATGAACAGCGGCTTGTTGACGATCTTGGGCAGCGTCTCTTCCTTCATGAAATTCTTGACGCCGTCGGCCAGCGGCTGGCCCCAGCCCTTGAGCACCCGGTTGGGGCCCAACCGGTCCTGGATCCACGCCGAAATCTTGCGCTCGGCGAACGTCAGGAGCGCCACGCCGACCATGTAGACGGTGAAGACCACCAACATCTTGATGATCATCGCCACGAGGCCGATCGGCAGGAAATGCCAGAACGCCGCGTCCGGCACCGGCAGCTGGTCGCTGTACGGATGCCCGGCCGGGCAGAACGTGCGATCGAACCAGTTACCCATGGACCATCGCTCCGCGGAGGCCGAGGGTATCGTAGGTCATCCCGGCGAACGCCGGATGGGACGCGGCCAGCGCCGCGAAGGCTTCGCTGGGCAGCATGTAGTTGGCCGCTTCACCGGCGCCGGCCAGGATGTCGGCCAAGACCGCGTAGGTCGGTCGGGAGGATCCCGGCGGAGCCTTGGCCTGAAAGTACCGCTGGACGCGACCCCGGAGATTCGTGAACGTCCCTTCTTCTTCCGCCATGTTGGTGACCGGGAGGACGATGGCGCCCTCGCCGACCCACGCGGGGCGCACCGTTCCGATCACCACGATGGCGCCTGCCTTCGGCGGCGCCCCCCAACCCGGCAGCTCCTCATCGGCCACGATCAACGCGTCGCCCTCGCCGAGGGCCCCGAGTACGGTGGCCGGGTCGGCCGCGCGGGTGAAGCCGAGCAGCTCGGCGCCCCGCACGTTCGGGGCGCGATCAGCGCGCAGCGCCAGATCGTCGACGCCTTCGAGCGGCGCTTCGGGCCCCTGTTCGACCGTGAACCAACCCTTGCCGTTCACGCGCCCAAGCAGGCGGCTCAACAGGAACAACGCTTCGTTCGGCAGCGACGGCGACGCCAGCACGTGGACCGTGCGACCCGCGATGGCGTCGACGGCGGCGGCGATGGCAAGCTCCCAGTCGGTGGTCTTACCCCGCACCGATGGGGCGGTGACGCGATCGCGGCGATTGAGCCACCGGTAGTCGAGCCGTCCCGCGTCGCAGAGGAAGTACTTGTTCACGTCGTCGTTGGGACGCGGCCGCATGCGGACCACGACATTGTCCCGGACCTCGAACGTCGCGTTGCACCCCTGCGTGCAATTGGGACACACCGACGGCGCGCGATCCAACTCCCAGGCGCGCGCTTTGTTCAGGAAGTCCTTGGACAAGAGCGCCCCGACCGGACAGAGCTCGACCACGTTGCCGGCCCACGGGTGCGTCAGATCCTGCCCCTCGAACTTCCCGATCACGGCCCGGTCCCCGCGCTCGCTGACGTTGAGCACGGGATCGTGGGCCACATCATCCATGAACCGCACGCAGCGCGTGCAGAGGATGCAGCGATTGGGGACGTACACGACGTCGCCGCCGAAGTCCTCGACCGGGTTGAAGCGCTTGGGTTCCTTGTACCGCGACTCGGCGCGCCCTTCGGCGTAGGTATAGTCCTGGAGCTCGCACTCGCCGGACTGGTCGCAGATCGGACAGTCCAGCGGGTGGTTGATGAGCAGCATCTCCAGCACACCGGTGCGCGCTTCCTTCGCCTTGGGCGAGTGCACGTGCACGACCTGCCCCTCGGCCACGGCGGTCGCGCAGGCCGGCGCCAGCTTCGGCGACTTCTCGACCTCGACCAGACACATCCGACACACACCCGCGACCGGCAATCCCGGGTGATAGCAGTAGTGCGGGATCAGCACCCCGGCCGTCTTGGCGGCTTCGAGCATGTTGGTCCCCGCGGGAACGGTGACCTGTCTTCCCTCAATCGTCAGCGTAACATCGCTCATGCAGCCGCCGAGGCCCGAACGGGCGAAGCCCGGAACGGGCACCGTTTCTGGGTGATGTGCGCCATGAACTCGTCGCGGAATTTCTGAATGCCGGAGACGACGGGCACCGCGCACGAATCGGAGAGCACGCAGAATGGTCTTGCCCGTCATGTTGTCGGCAATGGACAGCAGGGTATCCAAGTCCGCCGTCGTGCCCTCACCCGCCTCGATCCGCTCCACGATCTTCGTTGTCCAGGCCGTGCCTTCGCGGCATTGCGTGCACTGGGCGCAGCTCTCGTGGGCGAAGAACCGGGCCAGCCGGGCGATCTGCTTCACCATGCACTGCGAATCGTCGAAGCAGATCACGCCTCCCGATCCCATCATCGTGCCTTTGGCCACGAACCCTTCATAGTCCATCAGGGTCTCTTCGGCCTCGGCGATGGTCTGAATCGGCACCAATGCGCCGCCGGGGATGATCGCCTTGAACGTGCGTCCGACCGGCGGGCCGCCGCAAATGTCATACAGGAAGTCCTTGAACGGAAAGCCCATGGTGACCTCGTAGTTCCCGGGCCTCCGCACATTCCCGCAGACCGAAAAGAGCTTGGTGCCGGTGCTCTTCGCGTTCGACAGGCACATCTTCTTGTACCAGTCCGCCCCGTTGTTCAAGATATGGGGCACCGCGGCCAGCGTCTCCACGTTGTTGATGGTCGTCGGCATGCCGAACACGCCGGCGACGGCCGGGAACGGCGGCTTGATCCGCGGGTTGCCGCGCTTCCCTTCCAGCGAGTTCATGAGCGCCGTCTCTTCGCCGCAGATGTAGGCGCCGGCGCCCTTGTGGACGTGCACATCGATCCGCTTCCCGCTCCCGAGCGCGTTCTTCCCGAGCACGCCTTCGGAGTACGCGTCGCGCACGGCCGCCGTCATCCGCTCCAACGGCTCCGTGAACTCGCCCCGGATATAGATGTACGCCGTCTCGGCGCCGATGGCATAGGCGCCGATCGCGCAGCCCTCGATCAGGGCGTGCGGCGTCCAGCGCATGATCTCGCGGTCCTTGAACGTGCCCGGCTCCGACTCGTCGGCGTTGCAGCAGAGATAGTGCGGTTTGCCGTCGCCGGGCTTCATGAAGGACCACTTGAGCCCCGTGGGGAATCCGGCGCCGCCGCGGCCGCGCAGACCCGAGTCCTTCACCGTCTGCACGACGTCGCCCGGCGTCTGACCCAGCGCTTGTTCCAAGGCCCGATAGCCGCCGCGTTGCCGCCAGCCGGACAGCGAGATCGCGTCCGGGTCGCCGAAATGCTGCGACAGCACCGGCGTTTCGCGGGGATGGGATTTGTGGGGATAGCCCATGGCGATCAGGCGTGCCCGGCGACGATCGCCGGGACGGTGTCGGGCGTGACCGACTCCAAGAATTCGCTATTGATCATGACCGGGGTGGCAAATCCGCAGGCGCCGAGACACTCCACTTCAATCACCGTGAAGCGTCCGTCAGCCGACGTGACGCCGAGCTCTCCGCACTTCGTGTGTTTGAGAAACGCGCGCACCACATCCTCGGCGCCGCAGACGTTGCAGGGCGACGTCGTGCACACCTGGACGAAATACTTCCCGACGGGGTGCTGGTGGTACATCGTGTAGAAGGTCACGACGCCCTTCACATATGCTGGCGTCAGATCGAGGACCCCCGCCACCTCCGCCATCGCGGCATCGCTGACCCAGCCGCGATCCTCCTGAACGATCCAGAGCGCCGGCAGCAGCGCCGCCATCTTCGTCGGATAGCGCGTGAGCATCTCATCGAGCTCGGCGCGGCGGGCCCCGACGAATACCGGTTCATAGGCGACTTCGACGCTCAACGATCGATCTCCCCCATGACAATGTCGATACTGGCATTGATCGCGATCACATCGGACAAGAGATGACCTTCGACCATTTTCGGGATCGCGGACAGGTTGACGAACGACGGCGGACGGATGCGCCACCGCACCGGTTTGGCCGTGCCATCGGACACCATATAGTAGCCCTTCTCGCCCTTGGGGCTCTCGACGATGACGTACGACTCCCCGATCGGCGGGCGCGGCCCTTCCATGACTTGCTTGAAATGGTGGATCATCGACTCCATCTCGCTCGTGGCCTTGGATTTGGCCGGCAGGATCACGCGGGCGTCGTCGACGTTCACCGGACCGGCGGGCAACCGGGCCAGCGCCTGCTCCAGGATCCGCACCGACTGGCGCAGCTCCTCCATCCGGACCAGATAGCGATCATAGACGTCGCCATGGGTTCCCACCGCGACGTCGAAGTCGTACGTCTCGTAGTCGAGATACGGGAAGTCTTTCCTGACGTCATAGGCGACACCAGAGGCCCGCAGCATCGGACCCGAGAGCCCGTAGTTCACGGCGTCCTCGGGGCTCATGACGCCAAGGCCCACCGTGCGACCGACCCAGATGGCATTCTTGGTGAGCATCCGGTCGACTTGCTCGATGGTCTTCGGGAACGTCTTGATGAAGCCGTCGAGCGCCGCGGTCCACCCGTCGGGAATATCCGCCAACATCCCGCCCACGCGCGAGGCCGACGTCGTGAGGCGGGCGCCGACCCAGCGCTCCAGCAGATCATAGACGCGCTCGCGCTCCTGGAACGCCCAGAGAAACGGCGTGAACGCCCCGAATGTCGATGCACGTCGTGCCCAGCCAGACGAGATGCGGAGATGATCCGCGACAGCTCCATCGCGATCACGCGCAGCACCGTGCACCGCTCGGTGATGTCGATGCCGAACAGTCGTTCGGCGCCGAGCGCGAACGCGATGTTGTTGCCGATCGAGTTGAGATAGTCCTCGCGATCGGTCCAGGGAATGATCTGGTTGTACTGGCGATACTCGCCGATCTTCTCGAATCCGCAGTGCAAGTAGCCGATGTGCGGAATGCAGCGCACCACGGTCTCGCCGTCCAATTCCAAGACCAGGCGCAGCACGCCGTGCGTCGCCGGGTGTTGCGGTCCGATGTTGATCAGCATGTGATCGCCATCGAAGTCGGGCTCGAGCGCCAAGGGCGCCGTGATCGGACGTCCCTGGGCATCGAGCCCGCTGGTCGACAGCGCGACCTCGACGGTCCGCGTGCTGGCCATGCTATTCTCCCGTCGACTCGCCGCGGTGCAGACGCTGCCGCATCTCCTGCGGCAGGTCCTCGAACGCGTCGGCGATCGACAACTCATCCATGGAGTACCGCGCCTCGGGATTGGCGGCCAATGCCTGGCGCAACTGCTCGGCGCGGCTGAAGCGACCCCGCAGCGGGAAGTCCTTCCGCAGCGGGAATCCTTCCCGATATTGCTCCCACATCAAAATGCGGCGCAGATCGGGATGACCCCGAAACCCGATGCCGAACATGTCGTAGCATTCCCGCTCCATCCAATCCGCCGCTTTGTAGACGGACCAGACGCTCTCGACTTCGAGTGTCCCGGTCTTCTCGAGCTCGACCTTGAGCCGGAGAAAGCGGCGGAACGGGAGGGAGCGCAGGTGCCACACGACCTCCAGCGGCACTTCGGGGTCACGATACTCCACCGCGGTCACGTCGCAGAGGTAGTCGTACTGCTGCGTCGGATCGTCGTGGAGCCACCGGACGATGTCGAGGAGGCGACTGCCGTCGACGTACACCGTCGTCTCGCCCCAGACGACGTGGCTGCGCCGCACGGCGTCCGGAAACTTGCCGGCCAGCGCCGCGGCGCTGGGGTTTGGCTCCCCGCCCCGGTGGGCGACGCGCCGTAGCGTTGCCGGAGCCGGCGCGTTGGATGCAGCCGTCCCCGGGTACACGACCCCCTGCCCGTTTGGCGCGCTCACGACCCGGACCGCGTTTGGTTGACGGAGTTCCCGAACGGCTCCGACAGCTCGTCGATCGTTGGCGCCGGGATGTAGAGGCGACTGGTGGGATCGGGTTCCATCTCGGTCCGGATCGTGGTATCGGCCATCCGCTCGCGCATGACCTTTTGCTGCAGCATGCGAATGCCGTAGAGCAACCCCTCGGGACGCGGCGGACAACCCGGCACGTAGACGTCGACGGGGATGATGGTGTCGATCCCCTGCACCACGGCATAGTTGTCGAACATGCCGCCGGAGGACGCGCAAGCGCCCATCGAGATGCACCACTTGGGCTGCGGCATCTGCTGCCAGATACGGCGGATCACCGGCGCCAGCTTGAATGGCACGCGCCCCGCGCAGATCAGGACGTCGGCCTGCCGCGGTGAAAAGCTCATGCGTTCCATGCCGAACCGGGCCAAGTCAAAGCGGCTGGCGGCAGTGGCCATGAACTCAATGGCGCAGCAGGCGGTGCCGAACGGCATCGGCCATAGTGAGTTCGCGCGGCCCCAGTTCACCAGAAAGTCGAGCTTTGTCGTGATCCAGCTTTCTTGGCTTTCGGGAGCGTAGGAGACAGTCAATCCCATTGGAGAGCGCCCTTCTTCCACACGTAGGCGAGGCCGGCGAGGAGAATCGCCATGAAGACCAGCATCTCACCGAGCCCAAAGAATGTGAGGTGGCCGATGGGGCACACGCCGCCGGCGAGCGCAGTGTCGCACGAGAGCTGGCGGTAGGCGACGCCCCACGGGATCATGAACACCGTCTCGATGTCAAAGACGATGAACAGCATCGCCACCATATAAAACTTGACGGAAAACCGCTCCCGGGCGTCGCCGAGCGGGGGAATCCCCGACTCGTAAGCGGTGTCCTTCTCGGCCGTCGGTCGCAGGCGTAGCGACAGGTGGGACAGACCGATCATCGCCGCCGCATTGGCAACGACAAAGCCGATCAAAAGGAGCACCGGAAAGAACGAGCTCGCCATAGACTCCGGTGTGTGTTTCGGTGTGTTACGGATCTTGTGAAAAGTTTCACGAGGTAACCTCTCGAACTTACCCACCGGGCGGAACGATTTCAACGCCCGTGGACCCACGGGCGGTGGCGCTCGCTTCATGCAGCGCCTACAATTCGCGCCCATGACTATCCAGTCCGATCGGTGGATCACCCGCATGGCGACCGAGCACGGGATGATCGAGCCGTTTGAGGGGCGCCAAATCCGTGCCGGCGTCATCTCCTACGGCGTCAGCTCCTACGGCTACGACATGCGTGTGGCGAGCGAGTTCCGGATCTTCACCAACGTCATGAACTCGATCGTCGACCCGAAGAACTTCGACCCGCAGTCCTTCGTGACGTTCGAGGGCAACGTCTGCATCGTTCCGCCGAACTCATTCGCGCTCGCCCGGTCGGTGGAGTACTTCCGCATCCCGCGCGATGTGGTCACTATCTGTGTCGGGAAGTCGACCTATGCTCGCTGTGGCATCATCACAAATGTGACACCGTTCGAGCCGGAGTGGGAAGGTTTCGTCACTCTCGAAATCTCGAATACGACGCCGCTACCCGCGAAGATCTATGCCAATGAAGGCATCGCGCAGGTGCTGTTCTTCCGAGGCTCCGAGCCACCGGAAGTGTCGTACAAGGACAAAAAGGGCAAGTACCAGGGACAGCAGGGCGTCACGCTGCCGAAGTTGTAGCATCCTGGCACTCGGCGCCGGCCTTCTGCTGGCCGGCGCCGCCTCCGCACAAGAGATCCGCGGCCGGCTTCTCTCCGCCGCGGACGCCCAGCCCGTCCCGTACGCGACCGTCGTCCTGGGTGGGCACGCGGTATTCGCCGACTCCAGCGGTAAGTTCACGGTCCGGTCCCCCGGGCCCGGGAGCTATCGGCTCCAAGCGCGCCAGATCGGATTCACGCCGGTCGACACCGCGATTACCGTCGGTGCGGCGCTCACCCCGATCGAGCTCCGCCTGACGCCCCTGGCACTCCAGCTCGCCACCGTATCGGTCGCTGCCCAACGCAACAAGGGCTGTGTGGCGACCGGGATCCCGCGGGCGGCCGGAGACCCGCGAATGGCCGCCGTCTTCGAGCAACTGCGGGAAAGCGTCGCCCGCTATCGCCTCCTGCTCGACGCCTACCCATTCCATTATCGCCTCGTCGAGAACCGGTTCATCCGCACGACGGAGACGGGACGGAACGGCCAGGTGGAGGACTCGACGCTGTCCGTCGATACGGTGCGCTACGATAGCCGCGCGCACCGGGCCTACCGGGTAGGCCATGTCGTGTCGGTCGATACGAACAGCATCGGTGCCGTCTCGAATGTCATATACCTCCCGACGTTCGACGCACTGGCCGAGTCCGCCTTCCAGTCCGCGCACTGCTTCACGTACGGCGGGACGGCGAAGAACGAGATCCGCATCGATTTCACTCCAGCGGACAGTATCAAATCTCCGGATGTCGACGGATCGGTCTATCTGGATAGTCGGCGCTACGTCGTCACGCGGGCGGTGTTTGGGCTGACCCACCCAAGTCGCGTCCACCCCCCGGTCATCGCATTTACGTTGACCACGACGTTCGTCGAAGCGCTGCCGCTGGTGCCGCTCGCCGACCACGCCGTCACCGAACAGACGCTAGCGTTCACGGTCCGAACCGCATTCGTGGCGCCACGGGCGCGTGTCTCCATTACCGACGACCAACTACTCGATCACGATCCGATTGGTGTGGAACCGGCGGCGTCCTCGGCGATACTCGCCCGCACCGCGCTCGCCTCCACGGCGCCCGGCGCCTGCGCCACCCCAACGCCCATCGACACGGCGGGCATCCTGATCTACGGCACGCTCGTCGCTGGCACCGGCACGCCACTTCACGAGGCGACGGCGCGCCGCATGCTGGACGGCTTGCTCCAGGCATTTCAGCTGCCGAGCGAGGTGGAGTTCCCGGTCTTCGCCGATGCCGCCGATGACGCCAACGGGGCCACGCTCCACCCAACGCTGAGCGGCGAGGTGACCTTCACCGTCGACCGGACGGGCAGAGTCGCCAACGTCACCGTCGACGCGACCTCGTTGTCCCCCGTGGTGGATTCGGCGCTCGTTGCCGCCGTACGGAAGGCCGAGGGCTCCAAGACGTTCTCTCCGACCACGGCGGGTCAGTTTCGACTCTCGCTGTCGTCGGCGGAGCCGGGCCCTGACGAGTGGTCGGGCGTCTTCACCCGCCTCCGCGTGCCCTCCTGGCACTTCGCTCGAAGGGCGCAGCTCGATTCGACGTCTCATTTGAGCGCTCTCAACACTGGACGGGGTGCGTTCGAGGTCGTCGTCGACGAGCACGGGAGCGCCGTGCCCCTCACCCTGCGTGTCGTCGGCAAGACGTCCCCGAGCTTCGCGGACAGCATCCAGCGCGCACTTCCACGGATACGGTTCACCCCGGCCATCATCGGCGCGTGTCCGGTCAAGCAGGTGTTGCGTCAAACGCTGGAGCACCCGTGATCATCAGTGTACTTTGCTATTGCGCGCGACGTGGTCGAGGCTCGGAGTCGCCCGATGTCTCGTACAAAGACACGAAGGGCACATACCAGGATCTGGGTGGTCGCGATGGTCGCGGCCACCGTTGGGGAGGGCGCCGGGGCCCAGCAGACGGTCTCGGGAGTGTTGCTGTCGGCTGCTGACAGCCAGCCCATTCCATTTGCGACCATCGTGCTCGGCGACAGCGCCCGCTTCGCCAATGCTGAAGGCCAGTTCAGTCTCCGAGCGCCGGGCACCGGCACCTATCGCCTGCAAGCCCGACAGATCGGCTACTCGCCGGTCGATACGACGATCACGGTCGTCGCCGGGCCCAACGCCGTCCGCCTGCGACTGTCGCCGCTTGCCCTTCGACTGGCCACGGTGCCCGTGACTGCCCGCCGCAACCACGGCTGCGTCGCGACCGGCATCCCCGATCGGCGAGCCAGTCCGCGGCTCGCCGAGGTATTCGACCAACTGCGGGAGAATGTCGACCGCTATCGGCTGGTGCTCGCCAGCTACCCGTTTCATTTTCGCCGCGCCGAGCATCACTTCGTGCGCATCGGTAACACGGAGGACAGCACCAGCACCTTCGATACGGTCGCCTATGAGAGCCGGGCCCGGCGTCCGTACGTGACGGGTGATGTCGTCTACACCGACACCGACAGTCATGGGAAAGTCGTGCGGAAGATGAACCTGCCGACATTCGGCGAGCTGGGCGACCCGGCGTTCCTGGATACCCACTGCATGGCCTACAGGGGCACCGTGCGCGGCGAAATCCGGATCGACTTCGAGCCCGCGAACCACATCGCGACGCCGGACGTCGAGGGGTCCGTATATCTCGACGCCAGCCGGTATATCGCCCGGCGCGCGGTCTTCCGCCTCACGCGCCCCGACCGCCTGCGCCCTCCCGTCCTGGCGTTCACGGTGACGACCACGTTCACCGAGGTCCTGCCACTGGTGCCCATCGCCGACTCCTTGACCGGCGAGCAACCCGCTGGCTTCGCGCGGCGCTTCCCCTCTACCACCGCGCTGACTCGGGTCGAGATGGAGGAGGACCGGCTCATCGATCACACGCCGATCGTGGACGACGTCTCGCCGCCATCGCCCGTGGTCACCCAAACCGCGCCGGTCGCCAAGGCTTGCGCCATTCCCACAGCGATCGACACCACCAACATTCTCGTCTACGGCACCCTTGTCGCCCAGCGGGCCCGGGCCCTCGGCGAGGCGGCAGGCACGCGCATGCTGCAGGCTATCCAGCGGGCGTTTCATCTCCCGGACAAAGTAGCGCTGCCGGTCTACGCCAACGCGGACGACAGCGACAAGGGATCGACGCTGCTCCCCACACTCACCGGCGAGGTGGCATTTACGGTCGACACGGGAGGGCACCTGTCTGACGTGCGCGTGGTCACCACATCACTGTCGCCCGTCACCGACAGCGTTCTCGTCGCGTCGCTCAGACAGGCCGCCGCCGCGCGCGCGTTTGGGCGTGGCATCGCCGGCCAGTTCGCGCTGTCGGTATCCTCCGTCCAGCCTCCGGTCAATGCCTGGTCCGTCACTCTCGCCCGCGTCACGGTTCCGGCGTGGCACCTGGCCCGGAAGGCGAGCATCGATCCCGACGCCCCGTTGCCGCCTTTGCCGCTGGGGAGCGGCACATTCCAGTTCGTCGTCGATGAACAGGGACAACCCCTCCCGGCAACGCTGCGCGTCGTGGGGCACGCGCCTGACGGCTTCGCCTGGAACGTGGCCCGCGCGTTACCCCAGCTGCGGTTTCGCCCCGCGGTCATCGGCTCTTGCCCCGTCAAGCAAGTTGTGATTCAGCCCATCACGGTTTCGCGGAAGTAATCAAGGCGACCGCCGCCGCGGCGCAGGCGAGACCGACCATCTGCCGCCGCCGCAGCCGTTCACCGAGCACCGCGCGGGCGAGGATCAGCGTCGACACCGGGTAGAGCGCGATGAGCGTTGCCACGACGCCGAGCGAGCCTTGGCGCACGGCGAGTACGTAGCAGATCGTGCCCATCGCGTCGAAGAACCCGCACCACCCCGCGATCGTCCACGTCGGACGCGGCGGAAGGAGCGCCCGGCGCGATCCGATGGCCAGCACCGCCAGCGCGGTCGTCGCAACGACGCGGGAGACGAAGAGCGGCCAGAGCCCACCGCTCTGCGCCCGGCTCATGAGGATCAGGAAGCCCGCCAAGCACACGCCGGAACCGAGCGCGGTCTGCACGCTGGCGCGCACGGATGCAGTCCCGGTGCCCGTCGCGGACGCGTGCGGTTGGCTGATGAGTACGATGGCGGCGATGGCGACGCCGATCCCGGCGAGGGCCAGCGTCCCCGGACGTTCGCCAAATGCCAGGCCCGCCAGCACCGGAATCGCCGTCGCGCACACCGCGGTGATCGGCGCGACGATACTCATGGTCCCCGCGCCCAGTCCGCGATACAGGAGACCGATCCCCGCCGCCCCCACAATGCCGGCCGCGCCACCGATGAGCGCATCCCGCGGTAACGGCAGTGGCGAGCCCAAGGCCACGATGGCAAGCAGCAACGGCGCGAGCCCGATGAGCTCCGCGAAGATGGTGACCGGCAGCCACGAGGAGCGACGGCTCGCCAGCCCGCCGAGAAAATCGCCGGCCCCGTAGACGCCGGCCCCGACGAGGGCAATGATGATCGCGGTCAGCGATTGACCCCAAGGCCGTAGGCGATCGTGAAGACGACCGCGAGCGCGACGACGACCCACGCGAGCCAGGGCATTTTCGCGCGCTCCGGCGGATCCCCGGCCATCGTCCGAGTCCTAGCCGACCCCGGCGCTCTCGCGCTCGGGCCGCTGCGTGAGACTGGCGCGCAAGTAGTCCCGGTTCATCCGCGAGATGACATCAATGCTGATCGATTTCGGACACGCTTCCTGACACTCGCCGTGGAGCGTGCAGGCCCCGAAATGCTCGCGGTCCATCTGGGCGACCATGGACAGCACGCGGCGATCGCGTTCGGGCTGTCCCTGGGGCAAGACCCCCAGGTGCGAGACCTTGGCCGCGGTGAACAGCGAGGCCGATCCATTCGGACAGGCCGCGACGCACGCACCACACCCGATGCACGCCGCCGCGTCCATCGCCTCGTCAGCGTCCTGTTTGGGGACGAGGATGTCATTCGCATCCCGGGCCCCGCCCGTGTTCGCCGTGATGTATCCACCGGCCTGGATGACCCGATCCAGCGCGCCCCGATCGGTCACCAGATCCTTGATGACGGGAAAGGCCGCCGCGCGCCAGGGCTCGATGTAGATGTGGTCCCCGTGCTTGAACGAGCGCATGTGCAGCTGGCACGTCGCGGTGCCCCGGGCCGGCCCGTGCGGCACGCCGTTGATCATCAGGGAGCACGAGCCGCAGATGCCTTCGCGACAGTCGTGGCTGAACGCGATCGGGTCGAGACCGCTCACGATCAGCCGCTGGTTCACGATGTCGAGCATCTCCAGGAACGACGCATCGCTGCTGATGCCATTGGCGGGATACTCGACCATCTTCCCTGGCGCGTCCGGCTTGGGTTGCCGCCACACGTGCAAGACCAAGTCCATTACTTGTAGCTCCGCTGGCTCAGGTGGACGGCCTCGAACGTCAGCGGTTCCTGGTTGAGGACCGGCGCGTTGGCGTCGCCCGCATACTCCCAACCCGCCACGTACGCGAAGTGGGCGTCGTCGCGCAGCGCCTCACCGTCGGGCGTTTGACTCTCCTCGCGAAAGTGCCCGCCGCAGGACTCCGAGCGGTGCAGCGCGTCCCGCGCCATGAGCTCCGCCAGCTCCAGGAAGTCGGCCACCCGCCCGGCCTTTTCCAGTTCCTGGTTGAACGCCACCGTGTCGCCCGTGGTGGGCACGAGCACGTTGCTCCAGAACTCCTCGCGGATCTGCGGGATGAGCGTCAGCGCCCGGTTGAGCCCCGCGGCGTTGCGGGACATCCCGCACAGGTCCCACATCACCTTGCCGAGCTCGCGGTGAAACGAGTCCACGGTGCGCTTGCCCTTGATCCCGATCAGCTTCGCGATCCGCGACCGGACGCTGGCCTCGGCCTCGCGGAAGGCTGCGTGCGTGGTGTCGACGCGCTCCAGTTTTGCCGAGGCGAGATAGTCCCCCATCGTGTACGGCAAGACGAAATATCCGTCGGCCAGACCCTGCATCAGCGCGCTGGCGCCGAGGCGATTCGCTCCGTGGTCGGAGAAGTTGGCCTCCCCAATCGCGTGCAGCCCTGGGACCGTGGTCATGAGATTATAGTCCACCCAGAGGCCGCCCATCGTATAGTGGACGGCCGGGTAGATGCGCATCGGCACCTGGTACGGATTCTCACCAGTGATCCGTTGGTACATGTCGAACAGATTGCCGTACCGGTCCCGGATCGCTTGCTCGCCCAGGCGCTTGATGGCATCGGCGAAGTCGAGGTAGACGCCGAGGCCGGTCTCGCCGACGCCCCGACCCTCGTCGCACACTTCCTTCGCGCTCCGCGACGCGATGTCGCGGGGCGCGAGATTGCCGAAGCTCGGGTATTTCCGCTCCAGGTAGTAATCGCGCTCGCTCTCGGGAATCGCGCCCGGCGCCCGCCGGTCACCGTTTTGCTTCGGCACCCAGACGCGCCCGTCGTTGCGGAGCGACTCGCTCATGAGTGTGAGCTTCGACTGGTAGTCGCCGCTCACCGGGATGCATGTGGGATGGATCTGGGTGAAGCACGGGTTGGCGAAGGCCGCGCCCCGCTTGTAGGCGCGCCAGATGGCCGTCGCGTTCGATCCCTTGGCGTTGGTGGAGAGAAAGAAGACGTTGCCGTAGCCGCCCGTGGCCAACACGACGGCGTCGCCGGCGATGGAGATGATTTCGCCGGTGAGCACATGCCGGGCGACGATGCCCCGCGCCCGGCCATCGGCGACCACGACATCGAGCATCTCGGTGTGGGGATGCATCTCGACCGCCCCGCGCGCGATCTGTCGCTCCAGCGCCTGATAGGCGCCCAGGAGGAGCTGCTGACCGGTCTGCCCCCGCGCGTAGAACGTGCGCGACACCTGCGCGCCACCGAACGAGCGATTGGCGAGGAGGCCGCCGTACTCGCGGGCGAACGGTACGCCCTGCGCCACACACTGGTCGATGATGTTGACGCTCACCTGGGCGAGACGATAGACGTTCGCCTCGCGGGAGCGGAAATCCCCGCCCTTGATCGTGTCGTAGAACAGGCGATAGATACTGTCGCCGTCGTTCTGATAGTTCTTTGCGGCGTTGATGCCGCCCTGCGCCGCGATGCTGTGCGCCCGCCGTGGACTGTCGTGGAAGCACAGACAGACGACGCGATAGCCCAACTCGGCCAGGGTCGCGGCCGCCGATCCGCCGGCGAGTCCCGTCCCGACGACGATGACGGTGTATTTCCGCTTGTTCGCCGGATTGACCAGCTTCATCTCGAACTTGTGGCTGTCCCACTTCTGCTCGAGGGGGCCCGACGGCGACTTGGCGTTGAGCGTGACCATCAGCGGATGACCCCGAAGACCACCGCGATCGGGATCGCCGCGAATCCGCCGGCCACCAAAATGGCGAAGAGCGTCACCAACCGCCGGCGGAGCGGATCCGCACTGGGCGGCTGCACCCCCAGCGTGCGCACCGAGGCCCACGTGCCGTGATACAGGTGCAGGCCCAAAGCGATCATGGCCACGACGTAGAAGCCCGCCACCCAGCGCACCGCGAGCCCCGTCACGATGTTCCGATACGGGTCGTGCGGCGTGAACGCCGGGTGCACGGTCCCCAACGTCATGTGCAAGAGGTGATAGAGGATGAACACCAACAACAGCAGGCCGCCCCAGCGGATGGTGCGGGAGGCGAACGTCGCGGCCTGATGCCGATGCTTCACGTACGCCGCGGGGCGGGCCGCCCGATCGATGGCGGTGAGTTGCACCGCCGCGATCACATGGAGCACGACCGAGACGAGGAGTACCGCCCGCGCCGGCCACAGGATCTCGGGGACGGCATGGAGGAACGCCGAATAGGCGTTGATGTGCTCAGGCCCCAGAAACGCGAGGAGATTGGCGGCGACGTGCGTGACCAGGAAGCCGATCATGATCAGCCCCGTCACCGCCATCACGATTTTTTTCCCGACCGTGGACGCCCAGAACTGCGCGATCCCCATCGCCCTATCGGGCGAGTGCCGCGAGCGCCTGCATTGGCTCGCGCACGGCCTCGGCGCTCTTGACCAGCGCCGCCCGTTCGGCCGCCGACAGCTCGACCTGGAGAATCTGCTCCAGTCCGTTGCGACCGATCTTGCACGGCACGCCCATGAACAACCCGGACATCCCGTACTCCCCCTCGAGCCACGCGGCGCACGGCAGGATGCGCTTCTGATCGAAGGCGATCGCCTCGGTCATCTGCACGGCGGCCGACGACGGCGCGTAATACGCCGACCCGGTCTTGAGGTACTTGACGATCTCGGCGCCGCCCGTGCGCGTGCGCTCGATGATGGCATCGAGGGCCTTCTGATCCAGGAGCTGGGTCACCGGGATGCCGCTCACGGTCGTGTACGAGAGCAGCGGGACCATCGTGTCGCCGTGCCCTCCCAGGACCATCGCCTGAATGTCCCGTACGGAGACATCGAGCGCTTCCGCGAGGAACGCGCGGTAGCGCGCCGTATCGAGCACGCCCGCCATGCCGAGCACGCGCTGGCGCGGGAACCCGGTCGCCTCCTTGGCGACGTGGCACATGATGTCGAGGGGGTTCGACACCACGATGACAATGGCGCGGGGCGATGTCCGCTTGACCTGCTCCGAGACCTGCCGGACGATGCCGGCGTTCGTCGCCAGCAGGTCATCGCGCGACATCCCGGGCTTGCGCGCGATGCCCGCGGTGATGATGACGACGTCGGAGTTGGCCGTCTCCTCGTAACTGTTCGTCCCGATCACGCGGGAGTCGAATCCTTCGATGGGCGCCGACTCCCACTGGTCGAGGCCCTTCCCCTGAGGAATGCCCTCGACGACATCGACCATGACGATGCGGCGCGCGAGCTCTTTTTCTGCGAGGCGTTGTGCGGTCGTCGCGCCTACGTTCCCGGCGCCGACGACAGTGATGAGATTGAGCATAGAAGAAAAACTAAGCTCAACCCCCGACTTCGGACAACGCGCGCAGGCCGCCGACGCGCATCTGCACCAACCCGTGCGCCTCGGGCTTCTCGGCCAACGCGCGGAACACGTGCGGCGCGAGCGGCGCGCCGCGGCGCAGCGGCGTGCGCAGGTCGACCTCGTGGTCGCCAAAGAGGCAGGTGCGCAGGCGTCCATCGGCGGTCAGGCGGACGCGATTGCACGCCGCGCAATACGTGTGCGTCATCGGCGTGATGACGCCGATGGACCCTGCGGCGTCGGGCCACCGATAGTAGGCGGCGGGGCCGTTGCCGCGGGGACCCGGCGTCGGAATCAGTGGCGCGATGTTGGCCAGCCGGTCGAGGATCTCGTCGCTCGGCACCACGTGGTCCCAGGTCAGTGCCCGCATGTCGCCGACGGGCATGAGCTCGATGAAACGGACGTGCCACGGATGATCGAGCGTGAGCCGGGCGAACGCTTCGATCTCGTCATCGTTGATCCCGCGCATGACGACCATGTTGATCTTGATCGGATCGAGGCCGGCGCGTTCCGCATGCTCGGCGGCGGTCACGGGGTCGAAGCCCAGGTTGCGGCGCGCGATCGCCGCGATGCGGTCGGGCCGCAAACTGTCAGCGCTCATGTTGATCCGGTCGAGGCCCGCGTCGCGGAGCGGCCCGGCGAGGGTGTTCAGCTTGGCGCCGTTCGTGGACAACGCGATGTCGGTGATCCCCGGGACGGCGCGCAGTTGCTGCACGAGCACCGGGAGATCCGGGCGGATCGTGGGCTCGCCGCCCGTGATGCGCAGCCGGGTCAATCCCAAGGGCGCCAGCTGCGACACGACGGCGGCGATCTCCTCGTAGCGGAGGATCTCGGCCTTGGGCAGCCACTGCAGGCCCTCGACGGGCATGCAATAGACGCAGCGGAAATTGCACCGGTCGGTCACCGAGATGCGGAGATACTCGATCGTCCGGCCGAACTGGTCGCGCACCGTCATCGCACCGCCTCGGCAGCACGGGTCGTGGCATCGACCCACTCCCGCGTGCCATTGACATACTGCTCGCGCTTCCAGATCGGCACGCGCCGCTTGAGCTCTTCGATCACGAAACGCATACCCTCGATGGCCTCGGCCCGATGCGCGTGCGCCGCCGCGATCGCCACGCTCACATCGCCCACCGTCAACTCGCCAACACGATGCTCGACCGCCAGGCGCAGCGGCGCGAAGCGCCGTGCGGCTTCCCCGCCAATCGCGGCCAGCTCGCGCTCGGCCATGGCCGTGTACGCCGAGTATTCGATCCCCGTGACCGCGCGCCCTTCGTTCGTCTCCCGCACCGTCCCGACGAACAATGTCGTCGCGCCCATCGCCGGGTCAGCGACCTCGGCTATTAAGCGGGCGGTGTCGATCGGACACGTCACGATCGCAGTGCGGTTCATCGTCATCCCCCGGCGACCGGCGGAATGAGCGCTAGTTCGTCGCCCGCGTGGACCGGCGACGCGTAGTTGGCGTACTCGGCGTTCAGCGCGACCAAAGGATGCGGAGGGAGACGCCCCGAGCCCGCGGCGTTCACTTGGTTGACGACGTCGCCCACTGTGGCGCCTGGCGCGACCACGACATTGATCGACGAACGACCGAGCGCATCGGCGAACGACGCAAACAATAGCACGGTTACGGTCATGGAAAAGCCCCCGTGGCGAAAGATAGCGCCTCGGGGGCTCGGGAAGTTCTGGTGCGCGAACCGACTTACGCCATCGCGCGGTTCAAGCCTCGGACAACTCCGAGATGTCGACTTGCGCAACCATGGCGCGCAGTTCTTTCGACGGCTTGAACACCGGGACGGGACGCGCCGAGACCTCGACGGGCGCTCCCGTGCGCGGATTCCGCGCCATGCGCGTTTTCCGCTGCCGGATCTTGAACGTCCCAAATCCCCGGACTTCAATATTGCGCTGCTCCTGCAACGCTTGCTTGATCGCGTCGAGGAACGAATCGACTACGCGGGCGCAATCTTTCTTGGAGATCATCGGCCCAGCAGTTTGCGCAATCTGTGTCGTGACGTGCTCGACCAGGTCAGCTTTGGTCATGGTTGGACCCCAGCATAGGCCGCATCCCGTATCTCATAGGCGAACTCCGTAACTTCCACCACGATAGGACTTTACCTACTGCAAGTCAAGCCGCTTGCATGCACGAATAAAAGCATCGAACAGCGGTCGCGCGTCGTGCGGACCCGGCGCCGCCTCCGGGTGGTACTGCACCGCGAACACGGGCAGCTCCCGATGGCGCAGCCCTTCTATACTCTGATCGTTGAGATTCACATGCGTCACACGCAGGTCGGGCGCGCCCGGGATGCCGGCGTCGGACCCCCGGACGGCGAACCCATGATTCTGCGATGTGATCGTCACCTGCCCGGTGTCGATCTCCCGAACCGGGTGATTTCCCCCATGGTGACCGAACGGCAGCTTATACGTATCGGCCCCGTAGGCGAGGCCGATCAGCTGGTGGCCCAGGCAAATCCCGAATATCGGCATGCCCGTATCGCCGATGTCGCGGATCGTCTTGGAGGCGTAGTCGACCGCCGCCGGATCACCGGGGCCATTGGACAGGAAGACCCCATCGGGCTCCATGGCCAACACCTCGGCCGCGGGCGTCCCGGCCGGGACGATCGTAATGCGGCAGCCGTGCGCGTCCAGCAGCCGCAGAATATTGCGCTTGATCCCATAGTCGTAGGCGACCACGTGGAGCGGTGCGAGTGGGTCGCCCCACACGTAGGGCGCGCGCGTCGACACCACGGTCGCCAGGTCGAGCCCCTCCATCGAAGGGCTGCCCTTGATCGCCGCCGCCAGCGCCGGCGTCGGGTGGTCACCAGCGCCAATCACGCCGCGCATCACCCCGTGCGACCTCAAGTGCCGCGTGAGCTTTCTTGTGTCAACATCGCTCAGCACAGGCACTTGCGACTCGGCTAACCAGTCGGCAAGTGAACCAGTCGCCCGCCAGTTCGAGTACGTCGGTGAGAGCTCGCGTACGACCACGCCGGAAATCTGCGGTTGCGCCGATTCGGGATCTTCCGCGTTCACGCCGTAGTTCCCGATCTGCGGCGCCGTCATCACGACGATCTGGCCGCGATACGAAGGGTCGGTGAACACCTCTTGGTATCCCGTCATGTTCGTCGTGAACACGACCTCGGCCACCGCGTCAGGCGCACCGGTTCGCAGCCGTCCGCCGTAGACTGATCCGTCCTCCAACAGCAGAAACCCCGGCGTGCTGCTCACTTCTTCGGCACCGTCCCAGGCACAGGGGCCGCGGGCGGAGCGGACTGCAACGGCACCGCGCTCGACGGCGCGTTTTGCGGCGCGGGCGCCGACGCGGGCGGACGGGCGAAGGTCTTGTCCAACACCGATGAGGGCGCGCGGCCGCGGGTCGACATCACTTGGAGCACGAAGGCCAGGCCGAGAAAGATCCCGCCGGTCCACCAACTCATCTTGGTCAGCAGGTTGCCGGCTTGCCGCGTGCCGATGAACGCATCAGTCGACGAGCTGACGCCGCCAAAGCTGGCGGCCACGCCGCCGCCCTTTCCGCTCTGCAGCAGAACCGCCGCGACGAGCACCGCACTGTCGAGTAGGAGCAGGACCAGGAGTACCGTGTACACACGCCGTCCGAATCAAGAGGCCTGGGTTTAAGCTAACTTCCAATAATGCATTGACTTGCGATCGGACGTCAAGTGCGGGCGATCTCGGCCCACCCGATCGGGTCGAGGCTGGCCCCTCCCACGAGGAGTCCGTCGACGTTATCTGCCGATAGCAAGGTCCGACAGTTCGCCGTCGACACGCTGCCGCCGTATAAAATCGGGATCCCCAGGGCGTGTTCGCCGACCAGCTCGGCGAGCACCGTGCGCAAGAAGGCGTGGACGAGCGCGGCGTCTTCCGGCGTCGCGTTGCGCCCGGTGCCAATGGCCCAGACGGGCTCGTAGGCGACCATTGCGTGTCGGATGGCGTCGGGCGACAACTCGGACAACCCGGCCCGCAGTTGTCGGGCGACGACGTCCGACGTCCGCCCGACCTGGCGCTCATCGTCCGTCTCGCCGACGCACAGCATTGGCGTGAGGCCAACGCGGACCGCCGCCGCGCACTTGCGCGCCGTGTCGGCGTCGGTTTCCCCGAATTTCCTCCGGCGCTCCGAATGTCCCACGAGCGCGATCGCGGCGCCGGCCTCGCGTGCGATCAGGCCCGACATCTCACCAGTGAGCGCGCCTTTCTCCTCCCAGTGAATGTTCTGCGCTCCAACTGTGAGATCGCTGCGCCCGCGGACGGCATTGGCGACAGCCGACAGCGAGGCGGCGGGCGGTGCAAAGACGACCGTGCGCCCCGGAAGCGGCGCCGGATACGCCTCGAGAAATACCTGCATATACGCCAGGGCCGCTTGCGGGCCCAGGTGCATCTTCCAGTTGGCGGCCAGGATCCGCTGCGCGCTCACGCGTCGTCGAGCGCCGCCACACCGGGCAGCACCTTGCCTTCGAGATACTCGAGCGAAGCGCCGCCGCCGGTCGAGACGTGGGTCATTTGGGTATCGAGACCGGCTTGCGCCACCGCCGCCGCCGAATCCCCGCCGCCGACGATCGTCGTCACGCCGTGCGCCGTGGCCGTGGCCATGGCTTCGGCGATGGCGTTGGTCCCGGCGTCGAATGGGGATTTCTCGAACACGCCCATCGGGCCGTTCCACAACACGGTGCGCGCCGACAGAATCGCCCGGCTGAACGAGGCCATTGACGCGGGACCGATGTCGTAGACCGCTTCGTTCTTGGGAATGGCGTCCCGCTTCACGACGTGGGCCGTGGCCGGCGCATTCGAGCGACGGCGCGACCATCACGTCGTGCGGCAATGTGAGGCGCGGGCCCCAGCGTTCCAACAGGGTCTGGGCCATCTCCACCCGGTCCGGCTCGACGAGCGAGGTGCCGGTCTCCAGTCCCATGGCGCGAAAAAACGTGGAGGCCATGGCGCCGCCGACCAACATCCCGTCGACCTTCGGCAAGAGCGCCTCGAGCACGTCGATCTTCCCCGAGATCTTGGCGCCGCCGAGGATGGAGACAAAGGGACGGTCGGGCCGGTCGAGGGCGCGACCCAGATAGTCCAGCTCGCGCTCCATGAGCAGCCCGGCGACGGCCGGGTGGAGATGGTGCGCCACGCCTTCGGTCGACGCGTGGGCGCGGTGGGCCGCGCCGAACGCATTGTTCACAAACAGATCGCCGAGCTGGGCGAACTGGCGGGCCAGCGCGTCGTCGTTTTTCTCTTCGCCCGGAAAGAAGCGCGTATTCTCGACCAGGACGAGCGGCGCGGTCGACCGCGCGAGCGCGGCGAGATCCAGGCTGTCGGAGAACGCGACTTTCTGGGGCAACAGGTCATTGAGGTGACGGGCGACCGGCGCCAACGAGAACTGGGGCTCGGGTTTCCCCTTGGGGCGGCCGAAGTGCGACAGCAGTACGACGCGCGCCCCGCGCGACAACAGGTACTCGATCGTCGGGACGGCGGCCCGCATGCGGGTATCGTCGGTGATGTGCCGGCGGGCGTCGAGCGGGACGTTGAAGTCCACGCGCACCAGCGCGCGCTTGCCGCGGAGCTGGGCGTCGGTCAAGGACCGGAGGCTGGCTTTGGCCATCAGCGGCGCCGCGCATGAATGGCGAACGACAGGATCGCGACGACGATGCCCGTGATCGCGACGCGCAGCCCGATATACGCGGCCCGGTAGTGGATGATCCACTCGTTCGACTGCAGGTTGCCGGTCGGATGCGCGATCCCGTGGTGGGCCAGCTGATTCATGCCGACGAGGCCGTAGCCGTAGGCGATGACGCCGGCGGCGACGAGGGCGGTGGCGATGAGATCGAGGAAGCGATTGGCCCGGGTCGGCGCCCCACGCGTCTCACTCACAAGCGCGCGCCGATGAAGCGCAGGAGATCGACGCAGCGCGACGCGTATCCCCACTCGTTGTCGTACCACCCCGACAGCTTGACCAGCGTGCCGTCGACGACGTTCGTGCTCTTGGCATCGAGCGTGCACGAGTGCGGGTCGCCGATATAGTCGCTGGACACCAGCTCGACGTCGGAATAGGCGAGAAACCCCTCCAGCGGCCCGGCCTCCGACGCGGCACGGAACGCGGCGTTCACGGCCTCGATCGTGGTGGGTTTTTCGACCTCGGCCGTCAGCTCCACGAGTGAGACATCCGGCGTCGGCACGCGAATCGAGATGCCGTCGATTTTGCCTTTGACTTCGGGAATCACCAGTCCCGTCGCCTTGGCGGCGCCGGTCGTGGTCGGGATCATTGAGAGCGCGCCGGCGCGGGCGCGGCGCAGATCCTTATGCGGAAAGTCGAGCATCACCTGATCATTGGTGTAGCTGTGGATCGTGACCATGTGGCCGTGCCGAAACCCAAAAGCGTCACGCACGACTTTCACCATCGGCACGAGACAGTTGGTCGTGCACGAGGCGTTGGACACGATGCGGTGCTTCGCGCCGTCGTAGCCTTGGTGGTTCACGCCCATCACCACCGTGAGATCCTCGCCTTTCGCCGGCGCCGAGATGATCACCTTGCGGGCGCCGGCATTGATGTGCTTGCGGGCATCGGATGCATTCGTGAAACGGCCCGTCGATTCGAGGACCACGTCGACGTTCAACTCCCGCCACGGCAAGCGGCCGGGGTCCTTCTCCGACAAAATGCGAATACGATCGCCGTCGATGCAGACGGCATTGGGCTCCGCTTCCACCACACCCTGGTAGGTGCGATGCACGGAGTCGTACTTGAAGAGATGGGCGAGAGTGTTCGTATCGGTCAGGTCGTTGACGGCCACGAACTGCAGGTCAGCGACGCCTTGCTGTTTCGCCGCGCGAAGGACCTGCCGGCCGATCCGGCCGAAGCCGTTTATGCCGACTCGGATGGTCATGCGTGTGACGCTCCTTAGGGGTGGGACGCCGTGTAATGTATCGCGTTTGCTACTGGGGGTCCGGAATCCGGCAACCCGCGCGGCGAAAAATGCCTTGGTCGCGCGCAGATCTCCACGCCCCCGTAACACCGCCCTCGCATCCCACGGGGCACGGCTGAGCTTATGCCGCGGGGCGCCTTTTATCAGCGCGCGGCGACGGCGCGCCACATTGCGTCGCGATCCGGGGGCACGCCGAACCAGCGCTCGAAGGCCAGCGCGCCCTGTTCGATGAGCATCGGCAGACCGTCGATGGCCCGATGCCCGCGTGCCCGCGCGGCGCGCACCCATGCGGTGCCGCCCGGGCGATATACCAGATCGATGACATTGGCGCCGGCGGGCAAACGCGCGACGTCTACTGGTTGGGCGTCATCGCGTAATCCAACCGTCGTGGCGTTGACGACCAAGCGCGCGCCGGCTAGGGCATCGTCGACGGACACGACCGCGCGCGCGTGCGCACCGGCGCGCGCGCAGAGGGCAAGCGCGCGGGCCGGCGTGCGGTTGTAGACGCTGGCGAGTGCGCCGGGCCACTGGCCGACGGCCGCGAGCACCGCGGCGGCGGCACCGCCGGCGCCCAGGACCGCGACGCGGTCGCCTGAGCCAGGGGTCGCGCAGCCCAAGGAAGCGACGGCCGCGGCAAACCCGCCCGCGTCCGTGTTGTCGCCCCACAGCGCGCCGTCCTCGACCCAGAACACATTCACGGCGCCGATCCGCTCGGCCAATGGCGTCAGGCGCTGGCATACACGCGCCACGGCTTCCTTGTGCGGTACCGTGACGTTACCGCCGGCCCGCTCGGCGACGAGACCGGCGAGCGCTTCCGCCAGCCGGTCGGGCGGCACATTGACGGCCTCGTACGTCACGTCGAGCCCGGCGGCGCGCAGCGCCGCCGATTGAAAGAGTGGCGACAGCGAGTGGGCCACCGGATGGCCCAACAGCACCAATCGCCGCGGCGCGGAGATCAGCGCGCGCGCTCCGCGGCCAACCGGTCGACAACTTTCCGGACGGCCTGCTCCAACTCCTCAGCGGTCGCGCGATAGGTCGTGAGCTCGCCGCCGAACGGATCGCTGATGGGATTCACGTTGGCGCCGTGCGAGGCATACTGCGAGAGCAGAAACGTCTTCCCCGCTCCCCCCATTGCTTCGACGTGCTCGCGGTGGTGCGGACCCATGGTGAGGATGATGTCCTGGGCCTCGACCAACGCCGGCGTCAGTGTGCGCGACCGATGGCCGCTCAGATCGAGCTCCCGTTCGATCCCGACGAGGAGCGCGCCATCCGATGCGGGCTGCCCATCCCAGGCGCTCGTGCCCGCGCTCTCGATGGTGTCAGCGATGATTCCCCGATCGCGCGCCACCCGGCGCGCGATCGCCGCCGCCAGCGGACTCCGACACGTATTTCCGGTGCACACGAACAGGATCTTCATGTTCCCTTAGGCCCTAGGCATCACCGATCAGATCGGGCACGCTCTCCCGCAAGGCGGCCGCCGGAATCGCGCCCGGGCGAATCACCCGGGGATGCCGCCCCGTGCAGTCGACCACGGTCGACGGCGCCGAAGCGCGCAGGATACCGCCGTCCAACACGCGGAGCACGCCGCGCGCCATCGTATCGCTCCACTCCTTAACAATCTCTCCGGCGGACGAGGCGGGCGGTACCCCCGGCCGGTTGGCGCTCGTCGAGGTGATCGGCTCGCCATACGCGGCGATGAGGCGCGTGAGACCCGGGTGCGGGGTCCAACGCACCGCGACGCCGCCTTCCGGCCCGCGCAATCGATCCGGCACGCGGCGCTCTCCACCCGGCAACACGAGCGTGAGCGGACCGGGCCAGTGCCGGGCGGCCAGCGCCGCGGCGTTCGCGGGGAGATGCAGCCCGATGCGGGCCAGCATGGCGCTGCCACTAATGAGAAGCAAGAACGGTTTGCCGGGGGCGCGACCCTTGAATGTCGCCAGCGCGTCGACGCCGATCTGGTCGGCCTGCCCCCCGAACCCGTACACGGTCTCCGTCGGATAGGCCAGCACACCGCCGGCACGCAGGTGCGCGATCGTCCCACTGATGGCGATCTCGATCTCGGCGGGGGACCAGAACGGAACGGCGCGCGGTTCCACCTCGCCTACTCCTGGAGCATGCCGATGGCGTCGGCGCGGGCGAAGTCGCTCTCTTCGGTGATCTTCATCGCCCGCTCCGTGCCGCGCACCACCACGACGGGAATCCCCAGTGCCTCGCAAAGCGCCGCGTCATCCGTGGCCCGCACACCCCGCGCGCGCGCCTCGGCGTGCGCGCGCACCAGGACCGCGCGCGGGAAGGCCTGCGGGGTCTGGGCGCGCCACAGCCGATCGCGGGAGACGGTGCGCGCGATCACGCCGCCGGCATCGACCTCCTTGAGCGTGTCGACGACGGGCAGCGCCGCGATCGCACAGCGTCCGGCCCGCGCCTCGTCGATCACCCGGCCCACGACGGCATCGGTCACCAGCGGCCGGGCTGCGTCGTGAATCACCACGATGTCGAGCTCGCTTGCCAGATCCTCCAAGCCGTTCGCCACCGAGTCCTGTCTTTCCTTCCCGCCGACGGACAGGAGCAGCCGGTCGGTGTCGGATTGAAAGATCCAGGGCGGCGGATCGCCGACGGCCGACCGTGGCAATACGCACACGACCATCCCCACGTCCGCCCGCGCCTGGAACAAGTGCACGCTGTGCAACAGCATGGGCTTGCCGGCGACCCAGCGAAACTGCTTCAACTCGCCGCTGCCGACGCGCGAGCCGGAACCGGCGGCGACAACGATGACGCCAACGTCGGCGCTCACGCGAAGAGACGTTCGCAGAGCGCGGCGAGCGTCGGCACGCCCACCGCCTGCATCCCCACCACCGGCCGCGCGGGAACCGCGCGCTCGGCCACGAATGCCCGCGCACAGCCCATTTTCGCCGCTTCCGCCAGCCGGCGCTCCATCTGCGACACGGGTCGCACTTCACCACCCAGCCCGACCTCGCCGATGAACACGGCGTCCGGCGGCAACGCACGATCATAGACGCTGGACGCCAACGCGGCCGTGACGGCCAAGTCGCCCGCGGGCTCGATAAGACGCATCCCGCCCACGACGTTCACGAACACATCGAGCGCGGCGAATGACAATCCGGCGCGCTTATCGAGCACGGCGAGCAGCAGCGCGAGACGGCGGCCATCGAGTCCCGTGCTGACCCGCTGCGGTGTCCCAAAGCCGGCTTTCGCCGCGAGGGCTTGGATCTCCACGAGCACGGGGCGCGTGCCCTCGATGAGCGCGGTGATCGCCGTGCCGGACGCGCTGGCCAGGCGGTCACCGAGAAAGAGCTCCGAGGGATTGGCGACGCCGGCCAAGCCGGTCTCGGTCATCCGAAAGACGCCGATCTCGTCGACGCCCCCAAACCGGTTTTTGGTGGCGCGCAGCAGGCGGTGATCGAGCGTGCTCTCGCCCTCGAAATACAGGACGGTGTCGACGATGTGCTCGAGGGTCTTGGGGCCGGCGATGCCGCCGCCCTTGGTCACGTGTCCGACGACGACGACGGCGGTCCCGCTGTCCTTCGCGAACCGCATGAGGCGCGCCGCGCACTCGCGGACCTGGCCGACGTTTCCAGGCGCTCCTTCCAGGTCCGACGTGTAGACCGTCTGGATCGAGTCGACGACGAGCACGCCTCCGCGGTCGGCGGCCGACGCGGTGGCCAGCACGTTTTCCAGGTTCGTCTCGCTGACCAGGCGCACGTCGCCAGCGGATGCGCCCAGGCGATCGGCGCGCAATCGGACCTGGGCCGGGGACTCTTCACCAGAGACGTACAACGCGGGCCGCCCGCGCTCCTCGAGGCGCGCCGCCATCTGGAGGAGCAGCGTCGACTTGCCGATGCCGGGTTCTCCACCGACCAGCACCATCGATCCCGGCACGATGCCGCCGCCCAGCACGAAGTCGAACTCGTCGAGCCCCGTGCGCCACCGCGCCGTGTCGGCCGCCGAAACGTCGCGAAGTCGCGCCGCGGGACGGGCGGTGCCGGGGGTGGATCGCCGCGCCGGGGCGCGAGCGGCCGCCGGCTCCTCGACGATCGTGTTCCACTCGCCGCAGACTTCGCACTTGCCGCCCCACTTGGCGTGCTCGGCACCGCACTCGCTGCAGCGGAAGGCCGTTTTGAGCTTGGTCACAACACGCCGGACGACGACGCCGGCCGGCTCGACATGCTCTCGAACCGGGTATAGCTCTTTCGGAAATAGAGGTTCACCGTGCCGATCGGGCCGTTGCGCTGCTTGCCGATGATGATCTCGGCCGTGCCCTCGAGCGAGTTCCCATCCTTGTCCTTCGTCTCGCCGTAGACTTCGGGGCGATAGATGAAGAGCACCAGGTCGGCATCCTGCTCGATCGCGCCGGACTCGCGGAGGTCGGACAACTGGGGGCGCTTGGAGTCGGCGCCGCGTTGCTCGGGCGCGCGCGAGAGCTGCGACAAGGCGAGGACGGGCACGTTCAACTCTTTCGCCAAAGCTTTGAGCGAGCGCGAGATCTGGCTGATCTCCTGCTGGCGGTTTTCGGCCGATGGGCCGTTGATCAGCTGGAGGTAGTCGACGACGATCAGGCCGATGCCGCTATCGACTTTGAGCCGGCGCGCCCGCGACCGCATCTCCAGCAGCGTGAGGGACGCGGAGTCATTGATGTAGATCGGGGCCGGGCTGATGACGCCGGCCGCGCGGGCGAGACGCGAGAAGTGCTCGTCCTTGAGCATCGCCTTGCGGACGAGCTGGGCGTCGATGCGCGCCTCGCTGGTCAAGAGGCGCTGCACGAGCGAGTCCTTGCTCATTTCCAGAGAGAAGAACGCGACCGGAATGTTCTTCTCGATGCCGACGTGTTGGGCGATGTTGAGCACCAGCGATGTCTTGCCCATCGCCGGGCGGGCGGCCACGATGATGAGGTCGGATGGCTGGAAGCCGGCCGTCATATCATCGAGGTCGTGGAAACCAGAGGGCACGCCGGTGAGGGCGCCGCCGCGTTTCTGCTGGTCTTCGATTCGCTCGATCGCGGGCCACAAGAGCTCTTTGACCCGGGTGAACCCGACGCTCCCCCGATCCTGACTCAATTGCAGGATCTTGTGCTCGGCGTCGTCGAGTAGTTCGCCGGCGGAGAGACGGGCCTCGAATGCTTCCTGAACGATCGAGGTCGAGACCTCGATCAGGCGGCGCAGTTGCGCCTTCTCCCGTACGATCCGGGCGTGGTACTCGACGTTGGCCGCGGTGGGCACGGCGTCGACGAGCCGGGAGATGTAGTCCTTGCCGCCCGCTCCGTCGAGCTCGCCGCGGCGCTCCAATTCATCCGAGAGCGTGAGCGGGTCGATCACGGCGCCGCGCTCGGCGATGGCGATCATGGCGCGGAACAGCCGCCGGTGCGCCGGCCGGTGGAACATCGCGTCGGTCAGGACCTCGGACGCGCGCATTACGGCGTCCGTGTCGATCATCATCGCCGCCAGCACCGCCTGCTCCGCATCCTCGGAGTAAGGGGGTTGCCGGTCGGCGAACGGGTCACGTCCCGTCACCGGTGCGGTCGAGGAGGCGGCGGGCATGTTGAACGTCGTCCCAGGTAGGGCGCTTCCAATTGGGGTTGCGCAGGAGCGCGGCAGGATGGTACGTGACGATCAGGGGCACACCGTAGTACCGGTGGACCGTTCCGCGCAACCGGCCGATCGGGAGCTTCGTTTCCAGGAGCGTTTGGGCGGCAAAAGTACCGAATGCGACGATCACCCTGGGGCGAATGAGCTCGATCTGACGGATCAGATACGGGCTGCAGGCCGCGACCTCGGTAGGGAGTGGGTTGCGGTTGCCGGGGGGGCGGTGCTTCAGGACGTTGCAGATGAAGACGTCCTCGCGCGCCAAGTTGATCGCGGCCAGGATCTTGGTGAGCAACTGTCCGGCTCTGCCGACGAAGGGGCGGCCGGTCAAGTCCTCCTGCTCGCCTGGGGCCTCGCCGACGCACATCAGTTTCGCCGTGGCGCTGCCCTCGCCCGGCACACAGTTGGTCGCGGTCTGGGACAGCGAACAGCGCGTGCAGGCCGCGGCGTGGGCGGCGATCGCGTCGAGCGAGTCGAGCGCGCCGAGTGGGCCCGCGAAGAGCTCGGAGCCGGCGCGGCCGATGACGATCGACGGGCCCGGGACGGGTTCGACTGACTTTGGCACGTCCGCCGGGCGCTCCGCGCTGAACGGCGGGCGCGCTTCGCGCGACCCGCCACCGTCGGCCGCGCGGTCGCCCGCACGTGCTCCCTCCGCATGCCCCCCGGCATCCCGCGTGCCCGCTTGGCGCGCCGCTCGCGCGGCGTCGCGGTCTCCCGCTGCTTTCGGGCTAGACGCTGCCTCCTGCGCCGTCACAGGTTCACGCTCCGCGCCCGCTTCGCGGCGCGGCGGCATTTCGCCGGCGGCCCCCGTCTCGCGGCCTCCTGCCGTTTCGCGAGCCGATGCCGCTTCGCGGTCCGTCGTCGCGTCTTGCCCCGTCGCTGCCTCACGGCCCGTTGCTGCCTCACGGCCCGTTGCTGCCTCACGGCCAGTAGCCGCCGGGCTGGGGGCTGCCGGCGTAGCCGGCGCGGGGGCGCCGCGCGAAGCGCGTGCGCCGGTCGGTTCGGCACCAACGAGGCGCATGACCTCGTCGACGGCCATGCCGTCGAGCACCAGCTCGCTCTCCCCCATGTCGCGCCGCTGCTCGAGATAGCGGCGCAGCAGCTCCTTAGCGTCCACGCAGGAGACCTTCGACGCGATCGAGAATCGCGTCGGCGACCTCCGACTTGGGCAAGAGCGGCAGGACTTGGTCCGGCTCACCCTCGGCGACGAGCGTGACGCGATTGGTCTCCACGGCAAACCCCGCTCCCGGCTCGGTCGCGTCATTGACGACGACGAGATCCAGGTCTTTGCGCCGCAGCTTGTCCCGCCCGCCGGCAACAGCCGCCTGCGTCTCCAGGGCGAACCCGACGATGATAGCTCCGGGCGCGCGGGACTCCTGGGTCGCTAGGAGGATATCGTCAGTCGGCTCCAACGCGAGCGTCGACGGCGCCCGGTCTTTCTTGATCTTCTGGTCGGCGACCGTCGCGGGCCGAAAGTCCGCGGGCGCCGCGGCCATGATCAGCACGTCGGCCTCCGGCAACGCCGCCGCCACGGCGTCCCGCATCTCGGCCGCCGTGCCGACGGAGACAACGGTCGCGCCAACCGGCGGCGCCACCGCGAGCGGTCCGGCGATGAGTGTGACGTCCGCCCCGCGGCGCCAGGCGGCAGCCGCGACCGCGACGCCCATACGACCGGAGCTGTGATTGGAGATGAACCGCACGGGATCGATCGGCTCCCGGGTCGCCCCGGCCGTGACCACGACCCGCCGGCCGCGCAGCACACCGTCCCCATCGAGCAGCCGTCCCACGTGCGCGAAGATCGTCTCCGGCTCCGGCATGCGCCCGGGCCCCGATCCTTCACCGACGGCCAACGGCCCCGTCTCCGGGTCTACGATCCCGTACCCCAGCTCGCGCAGATGCGCGACGTTGCGTACGGTCTGGCCATGCGCCCACATGCGATCGTTCATCGCCGGCACAATGAGCACGGGTGCGTCGGCCGCCAGCAGCGCCGCGCTCAGGAGATCATCGGCCCGCCCCATGACCGCGCGGGCGATGAAATCCGCCGTCGCCGGCGCAATGACGATCGCGTGGGCCGCCCGCGCCAACCGGATGTGATCGAGCGCATGCCCGGACGCGATCAGCTCCGAGTACACGGAGCGCCCCGTGACCGCCTCGAACGTGACCGCGCCGACGAACTCCATGGCGGCGCGCGTTTGCACGATGTCGACCTCGGCGCCCGCTGTCGTCAGGAGCCGGGCCAGGGTCACCGACTTGTAGCTCGCGATCCCGCCGGTGACGCCGAGCAACACCCGGCGCTGCGCGAATGGCCGCACGGCGGGCCTTCGTCCCGGAGACCTACTCGGGGCGACGGCGCGGTACGACGCGATACTCGATCGTGCCGCCCGACAGCTCTTCCAGCGAACGCGTGGTCAGTTTCTTCTCGCGCGTCAACGAGCGATCGCGCGGAAACTCGTTGAGGCCGCGCGCGTACTTCGCCGCCACCAGCACGCCGAGGTACTTGTTCGTCGCGTGCGCCGCCACTTCCCCAGGTGTGAACACTCGCATCAATACTCCCCTCAAGGTGCGCCGAGGCGCACGATCTCTTGATCCAGTCCGCCCATCAACTGTTCCACGCCGGACACCACATCCGGCATCCGATCCAACCGCGCCGACTCGGCCTCGATGATCGCCGACACTTGTCGCACGGCCCGTCCCAGATCGCCGTTCACAACCAGATAATGATACTGGCCGACGGCACCCAACTCCCGGCGCGCATCGTTCAGCCGCACGATCAGATCGGACCGGTCTTCGGTCTTCCGTGCCTCGAGCCGCGTCAACAGCGTGTCCGCCGACGGCGGCAAAAGAAAAATCAACACCGACTGCGGGTACGACTTGACGAACTGCGCCGCCCCCTGCACGTCGATGTCCATGATCACGTGGCGTCCGGCCTGCAGCACCCGGTCCACTTCGCGCCGCAGCGTGCCGTACAACTTCCCGTGGACCTCCGCTGACTCCGCGAACTCGCCACGGTCCCGGCTGGCGATGAACTCGCCGACGGTCAGGAAATAGTAATCGCGCCCGTCGACCTCCGCTGCCCTGGGCCGCCGGGTCGTCGCCGAGACCGAGTAGCCGACGTCCGGTCGCGACGCCAGCAACTCCTTGCGGATAGTCGTCTTTCCGCCGCCCGAGGGCGACGACAGAATCACCGGAAAAGGCGTCATTCCAGGTTGTCCACTTGCTCCCGGATCCGTTCCAACTCTTCCTTGATCAACACGACGTCGTGCATCATGGCCGCATCGTTGGCTTTGCTTCCGGTCGTGTTCGCTTCACGCAAAAGCTCCTGCACCAGGAACCCGAGTTTCTTCCCCACCCCGTCGTTATCCCGGCTCCCCCCGAGCGCATCCCGGAACGCGGCGATGTGGGCCTGAAACCGGTCCAGCTCTTCACTCACGTCTATCCGGTCCGCCAGAATCGCGATTTCCTGCGCCAGGCGCTGGGGATCGACCGCGACGCCGTCGGTCAACGCCACGACAGCCGCACGTAATCGGGCGTGCTGTTCGATGACCCGTGCCGGGGCCCGAGCCGCCAAACGGTCTACCGCTGCCCCAATGATCGCCACCCGGTCCGTGAGGTAACTGGCCAGCCGGGCCCCCTCCGCCTCCCGCATGGCGGTCAGGGCCTCGATGGCGCGCCCGAGAATGGTGACCAACTCCTCCGCCGTTCCGCCGGGCTGATCGAGATCCGACGCCGCGCTGACCAGGACGTCAGGCATCCGCAGCACCGTGGCGACGTCGACCTCTCCGCCGAGCGCATACCGGTCGCGCAGGGCTTTGAGATGAGCGGCGTAAGCCGCGAATCGACTTTCATCTACGCCGCCGCTCGAATCCGCGATGTCACGATGCGTTCGCACGGAGACGCTGACATGGCCGCGGGCAATCGCCGATCGCAACGCTTCGCGCACATCGCCTTCCCAGGCCGCGAAGGCGGGCGGGAGCTTGATGGCCGGGTTGAAGAACCGATGATTCACGGTGCGTACTTCGACGCTCACGCGGACTCGCCCTACCATACCGTCCGCCGAGCCGAACCCGGTCATGCTCCGTACAGTAGCCAAGCGGCTAAGTTATGACGGCACAACGACCTTGTCAATTCCAGAAGGACCAGCGCAACCCATAGATATTGACCTGCCGCGGCATTCTGGTATCCGGGCACGAGGAAGTACGGGTACCCGCTGGCATTTCGGAGTTGCCACGTCAGCGTGCCTTGGAGGATGCGAATCTCGGCCAGCAGGGTGTACACGCGGGTGTCGCCGACCGTATAGAACGCGCCATTGGGCGCCGACGTCGCCGGAAAGATGGTCGCGCTCCGGTAGTCGAACGCCCCCCCGGCCTTGATGGCGAACGTGTGTCGCGGGAAATGCGACAACCATTCGGTCTGGAAATACGCTTCGGCGCGCCCCTCGTACTGTGGCCGGTATGGCTGGGCGCTGTTCCAGTCGATGCCGCTCATGTCGACGTAGATCGAACGCCACAGCCGTCCGCGGAGCGAGGCCACGATGCCCGTCGACGGGCCGATGCGCGCGACTTGCATCGTGGTGTCGTAGACCGTGGGCGCCGCCTCCACCGTGGTATCCTGCTGGCGGATGACACCACCCGTGAGCCACAGCCCCTGGTGCAGTCGGAGGCCCGCTTCCAGCCGCGCCGTCGTCGACGTGGGCTCGGGATTCGTGACCAGGTTCTTCGGCGTCCACCGGCTCGCGGTACCGACAAATCGCACGAAGGGCAGCGGCGAGAATCGCACGGTGAGCTCCTCTTCGTCGAACAGCGTCGGGGCCAGTGAGGCCACCGCCGACGTGTCGGCCCGGCCGTCGGTGAACCCATTGAGCTGCACGAAGAACGAGGCACCGAGGACCGGATTGTCGAAGCTCGCGCGCAGCTCGCCCGTGTTGTAGTTCGCGATGCTCCCGAACACGCGATACCGGTCCGCGGCACTGAGGTGGAGCCCGAGCAGCGTCATGCCGCCGGAGAGCACGTACTGCGACTCCGAGCTGACGCTGTCGATGCGTTGCGTCGCCGTGGGCGCGACGAAGAGCTGCGTGGTATCGGTCACCAGCTGCTGGGTCCCGATGGGGCTCGTATTCTTGAACGCCATCGACGACGCGATCGCCTGGAACCACGGCCGTCCGTGGTCGGGATCGCCGTAGGCCACGCGGAAATACGCGTCCGTGCGCTGGGATTCGAGGTCGGGGATGAACGTGGTCGGAAGAAACGGATCCGACGACTGGAGTTGGTCCATTCCCCGCGTCGTGCGCATCGCGAATCCATTGATCGACCAGCCGCCGGACGCGTAGCCCAAACGCACCATGATCGACGACTCCGAGCCGCCGCCGCCGAACTGCCCGGTGTTGTTGAATTGGGTAGCGCCGACCTGCACGGCTTCACCCGATCCGAACCGTTGGCCGTAGTAGGCGCGGTAGAGATTCGTCGACTCGTTGCCCGTGAGCACGTCGGCTTGCGAGTAGGGGGTCACGCGGTTGGCGCGCCAGCTACGGCAATACACGCGCAGTTCCGATGCACCCCGCTCGACCGTGACTTCCTCGAGCGTCCACAGTTGGATCGTGGCCAAGTCTTGATTGCCGCGCAGTCGATTGTTGAGCGCGTCCAGCTCGATTCCGTCGTAGAACACGCGCACGCGGGCGATGTCGCCGAGATAGGCGCCGTTCATCGGTGTCGAGATCCATCCCGCCGCGAAGCCGGTAAACCCCGGGACGCGGGACAGGAGATCGGCCATCGTCTGGATGCCCATCGATTGGAGTTGGGCGCGATCCCACCGGTAGTTCTCGCCCGGCTCCAGGAGCTGCGGGACCGGCGCGTGGGCCAGGGGCGCCCGGGAGCGCGTCGTGTCCGGGTGATACAGCGCTTTGATCGAGTCGGCGTGCGCGCCGCGGGCGACGCCCGAGGTATCGACCCCGCCTGTGTCGAGCGGCGGCGGGGGCTGCGACGGCGGCGGGACGCTTTCCGGGGGTTGCTGCGCCGCGCAGACGGGCGCGTAACAAACGGCCCCGGCTATCAGGCCGAGGCCGAGCACCGCCCACCAGCGTCGCGCGAGGCTGCTCAGTGAACCCTCGCGCGGGCGAACTCGACAAACATGCCGACTGGTACCCCGGTCGGGCCCTTTGGTATCACCGTGAGATCCGATTCCGAATACGCAGTGCCGGCGATGTCGAGATGGACCCAGGGCACCCCTTCCACGAACGCCTGGAGGAACTTGGCCGCGGTGATCGCGCCGGCCGGGCGTCCGCCGGTGTTCTTGAGATCGGCCACGTCCGATTTGATCTGGTCGTGATACTCATCCCACAGCGGGAGGGCCCAGCCGCGTTCCGCGGACCGCGTGCCCGCGGCCAGCACCTCGTCGACCAGCGACTGGTCGGTGCCGAACACGCCGGTCGCGATGTGCCCCAGGGCGATGACACAGGCGCCCGTCAGCGTGGCGGCATTGACGATCGCCACCGGGTCGTAGCGCTTGGCGTAGTGCAGGACATTGGCCAGGACCAGGCGTCCCTCGGCATCGGTGTTGATCACCTCGATCGACTTGCCGGACGCCGCTTTGACGACGTCGCCGGGTTTGACGGCTTCGCCGGACGGCATGTTGGTGGTGGTGCCGATCAATCCGACGACGTTCAGCTCGAGCTTGAGACCGGCGATGGCTTCCATCGCGCCGAGCACGCCCGCGGCGCCGCACATGTCGAACTTCATGAACTCCATGCCTTGGGCGGGCTTGATGGAGATCCCGCCGCTATCGAAGCACAGGCCCTTCCCCACCAGGGCAATCGGTTTCTCTGTCTCGGGAGCGCCCCGGTACTGGATCACGATGAGCTTGGGATCCTGCGTGGTGCCCTGGGCAACGCTCAGGAACGATCCCATTGCCAGCGATTCCATCTCCGCCCGGCCGAGGACGACCACTTCCAGTCCGTGCCGGCGGCCGATCGCCCGCGCGGTGTCCGCGAAGTAGTCCGGCGTACACAGGTTGCCCGGCATCATCGACGCGCGGCGCGCGATGTCGTAGCCATCGCCAATGGCGCGCGCCGCCGCGACGGCGCGTTCGGCGTCGGCGATGGTGATCTGGGGATCGCCGAGCAAGATCGTCACATTGGACAAGGGCGCGCGGCGCTCGTCCTCCGGAGGCGGAGTCTTGAGATCCGTGTATTCCCAGGCACCCAGCTGAAGCCCGACGGCGACCTGTTCGATCTCCGCTTCGGTCATGGCATTGGCGAACCACGACACGCTGCCGACGCCCATGCCGTGCGCGCGGCGTCCGGCCAACGTGGCCGCGCGCCGCAGGGCCAAAGCGCGGTTCTTCTCCTTGCCGAGACCGACCAGCAACACCCGCTGGGGTCCATTGGCCGATCCGGTCAGGTGCAGCGCTTCGTCGCGACCCCCGCGAAAGTCCTTGCGGGCGAGGGTGCGGCCAAGGGCGCCGCCAAGCGCGCCGTCGAGCGCCGTCAGGGGCGGTGACAGCGTGGCGTCGGGTGGGAGCGCGACGACGAGGAGGGGGGTATTGGCGCCGAGCTCGGCGCGGCGGACGGCGATCGTGAGGGGCATGGGGGAGTCCGAAAGTTCCGGTCGAAGGGCGCCGGGAATGTACGAGCTATCCAGTCGTCCCGAAACCCGCGGCGATACAGTTGATCGAATTGAGCAGCGCCGAGAGGTACGCGTTGCGCTGGTCGGGATCGGCGGTATGGCGGACCAGGCGGAGGAGCTCGATCTGCTCCCGCGCCACGCGATCGAGCATGGCCCGGCGCCGGGCGATGCGCTCGCGGAGTCGCGGGAACCGTTCGGCGATCTCGCGCTCGCCCGTGATCCGCAGGATACCCTCGATTGTGCGTGCCAGCTCCGTCTCGATGAGCGTCAAAATCGCCCGGCGCTCACCGTCGTCCTCGACGAGATCGGCGTAGGCGCGCATCAACGGCACATTGACTTGCAAAAGCGTCTTTTCGGCCTCGTCCAGGATCAGTTGAAACACCGGAAACCCGGCGAACATCCGGCCCAGGAGCGCCTCGCCCCGGGCGCCGCGGATCTGCAAAAACGCGCCGACGGCGCTCCCGATGGCGTACCAGCCCGGCACGCAGTGTCGGTTCTGGAGCCAGGCGAAGACCCACGGGATGGCCCGGAGATCGGTGAGCGCCCGGGCGTTGGACCGGCGCGCTGGCCGGGAGCCCAGGTTGAGCCAGGCGAGCTCTTCGATCGGCGAGGCGGCGCTGTAGTAATGGAAGAATGCCGGGTGCTCGACGAGGCCCCGGTAGGCGGCAAACGCCGCTCCCGACAGGGCCTCCATTGCCTCGGCGAACTCGGACGTCGGCTCTTCCATGCCCCGACCCAGCATGTGTCCGAGCACGCTCGCGGAGAGAAGCTCCAGCTGATAGAGCGCCGCGTCCCGCGTGCCGTATTTGAATGACACCACCTCGCCCTGTTCCGTGAGGCGCACGGTGGACCCGATCGACCCAGCCGGCTGGGCCGAGATCGCACGGCCGGTCGGCGCGCCGCCGCGCCCGACCGAGCCGCCGCGGCCGTGGAAGAACGAGATCGGGATGCCCGCCTCCTGGCCGACGCGCGTGAGCTTGGATTGCGCTTTGCTGAGCTCCCACGTCGCCGTCAGAAATCCGCCGTCTTTGTTGGAGTCGGAGTACCCGATCATGACTTCCTGAGAGCCACCGCGGACGCTGCGGCGCACGAGCGGCACGGCGAGGATCTCGCGCATGATCGCGGGCGCGGCGCGGAGGTCGGCGATCGTCTCGAACAGCGGCACGATGGGCAGGGTGCACCGTTCCACGGCCAGGGCGTCGGAGTAGAGACCGGCCTCCTTGGCCAGGAGATAGGCGTGCAGGAGGTCGTCGGCGCCGCTCGTGCCCGAGATGATGTAGCTGCCGAAGGCGTGTCGGTCGACCGTGTCGCGCAGCTCGCGAACGAGCGTGAAGACGCCCAGGGTGGCGTCGGCGGTGGGCGACGGCGCGCCTGCCGGGCGTGGCGTCGCCAGCTTGGCGAGCAACCACTGTCGCCGGTTGGCTCCGGCTGGCAGCGTCCCGGCGATGGCCTCCACCGCGCTCGCGATGCGGGATGCGTGCTCGCGGAGATCGAGGCGCGCCGTAGAGAACCGGAACACCTCGACTTCGCGGCGGATGGGACGCACGAGCGACCGGGCCAACGCCTCTGATCGCGCCTCTTCGAGGGCGCGCTGAATGACGCCCAGGTCGGACAGCAGCTCATCGGAGGACTCGTACCGCGGGGTGGCGGTGTCCGACCATCCGCGTTCGGCGTGGGCGATGGTCGAGGCGATGCGCCGCAGCATGAACGAGATGTACTGGCGAAAGAGCTCGTTCGGGTTCCGCTCCGCGATCCGCGCGGCGTCGCCGCTCTGGGCCAGCGCGTGGACGAGGGCGCGCTGGAACCAGAACGGGAGACTCAAGACCTCCTGCGAGATGCTGAGTAGGCCACGGAGCGCGGTCAGGCGCTGCTCGTAGCGCCGGAGGCTGGCCAGCCGGTTTTCGCGGACGGCGTGTCGGGTGAGGTCGACGGTGACGAATGGATTCCCATCGCGGTCGCCGCCCACCCACGAGCCGAACTCCAGGAACATCGCACTGCGCGGCGCGGCGTCGGGATACTGTTCGCGCACGGCGTCGGCGAGACGGTCCTGGAGCACGGACACGGTATCGAACAGCGTTTCCCCAAAGAAGTAGAGGCCCCAGTCGATCTCCTGTTGGACGGTGGGCTTCTGCAGCTTGAGCTCGCCGGTGAGCCACAGGAGATCGATTTCGTTGCGGAGTGCGTCGATGCGTTTGGCTTGCTCCGCCGGCGCCCAGCGCCGTTCGCAGATGTCTTCGAGCGCGGCGTAAATGCGCCGGTGCTTTTCCAGCACGGTCACGCGGCGGGCCTCGGTCGGGTGCGCGGTGATCACGGGAACGATATGGAGCGCGGCCACGCAGGCTTCGACGGTCTCGCGCGACACGCCGCGGTCTTTGGCTTCCTTTATCACGCGAGTGAAGGTGCCACTCGCCTCGGCGTGACGTCGCGCCCGAAAGGCGGTGTACTGTTCGGCGAGGGCGAGCAGATGGAACCACTGTCCCTGGGCCTGCAGCACCCGTCCGATCGTGCGCGGGTCCCGCCGTCCGCCGGCCTCTTCGCCGCGGAGCGCCGCGGCGGCCTCGGGGTGGCGCTCTCTGACGACGGACTCCAGCAGACCGAGCAGCAGCTCGACCGGGTCGACATCAGCGGCGATTGTCACCGCGCAATCTCATCACGCGCGCGGCGACAAGTCAAACGCCGGGTTATGTTTTGTCGTCTGCTCCTGGCCGGGCCGCCCAACAATATGGTAGATGCAGGGGATTCAGGACATCGCGCCTCGTCTCGGGGATATGCTCTTTCACCCGGGCAGAAACTCGCGGTCGCGCATCAGCTCCGCGAAACGGCGTGGGCGCTGGTCAAGGCCGGTGTGCGCCTTCGCGAACCCGGTTTGAGCGACACGGAAGTCGAGGAGCGCGTCCGACAGATCTTCCTCCGTGCCGTCACCTGAGGGATCGCCGGACCTCATCGGGCTCTTCGTCGCCCCGCTCAACGCCCTCGGCCTGACGTACATGGTGACGGGCGCCGTCGCCGCCACCATCTACGGCGAACCGCGACTCACCAACGACATTGATCTCGTGATCACGTTGTCGCCTCGGGACTCGACGCGTTTCGCCGGTGCGTTCGATCCCGATGCGTTCTATGTGCGGGCGGTCGAGGTGATAGCCGACGAAGCGCGCCGGCCCGCGCATGGTCATTTCAACGTGATCCACGTCGCGACGGCCCTCAAAGCCGACATCTATCCAGCCGGAGTCGATCCCCTGCATGACTGGGCTTTCGCACGGCGCACGAGCATCTCCGTCGGTGACGAGCGCGTATGGGTCGCTCCGCCGGAATACGTGATCATTCGGAAGCTCGAGTATTGGCGAGACGGAGGGTCCGACAAGCACCCACGCGATCTTCGAGCAATGGTACGCGAGCTCGGCGACACGCTCGACCAACACGCATTGGTCGCGCAACTCAAGCCCCGCGGACTAGTCGATGCGTGGCGCACGGTGCAAGAAGGCTAAGGCGGGATTGTTGAGCTTGATCCTAGTCTTATCGATAGGCTGGAGCGGCGGGTAGCCGCCGGTTCAAAATCATGCGCATGCCGTATTTCGGGCGGAGCGTGACCAGGGGTTCGAGCGCCACTTCGTGGCCTGGCTCGTGGCGGAGGCGCCACTGCTGGGCGATCGTGGCCAGGATCAGGATGCCTTCCATCCACGCGAACTGCTCTCCGACGCAGACGCGCGTGCCGCCGCCAAAAGGAAAGTACGAGAACTTGGGGCGCGATCCGGCGCGCTCGGGACGCCAGCGTTCCGGATCGAACCGATCCGGCTGCTCATACCAGCGGCGGTCGCGGTGCACGAGGTACTGGCTGGCGAACACGAGGGAGCCGGCGGGGATCCGGTATCCCTGAAACTCCACATCGCGCAGCGCCCGCCGTTCCATGATCCAGGCGGGCGGATAGAGGCGGAACGCCTCGGCCAGCACCATTCGGGTGTACGGCAGCCGGGGAACGTCGTCCACTCCGGGCCGGGCACCGCCCAGCACCCGGTCGAGCTCCGCGTGCAGCGTGGCCTCGACCGCCGGATGTTGCGACAGCAGGTACCACGTCCAGCTCAGCGCGACCGCCGTGGTCTCGTGTCCCGCGACGAACAACGTCACGACCTCGTCGCGGAGTTGCTTGTCCGTCATGCCTTCGCTGTCGGTCTCCTCGTCGCGGGTCCGGATCAGCATGGAGAGGAGGTCGCCGCGATCCACCTGCGCGCGGCGCCGCTCCTGGATCGTGGCCGCGAGCCAGTCATTGAGTCGGGCCCGCGCCCGTTGCACGCGTCGCACAAAGGGCAGCGGCATGTACTCCGTGAGCTCGCCGAACGGCAGCACGGCCCACCGATAGAGGCGGAGCGAGAGCGTAATAGCGTCACTGACGCCCCCCGGATCATTGCCGACGTCGAGATCGAACAGCGTTTTCCCGGCGATGTCGCGCGTGAGCGTCATCATCGCCTCGTGTACGTCGAGGGCCGCGCCGTCCCGCCAACTGGTCGTCGTCCGCGCGGCGTAGTCAGCCATGATCGCGCCGTAGCCCGCGATGCGTTCGCGATGGAACGCGGGCTGGATGAGTCGGCGCTGGCGGAGATGGCTCGCGCCCTCGTTGGTCAGCAGTCCTTCGCCGAGCAACAGCTTGACCCGATCGAGCGCCCGCCCTTTGGCGAACGCCCGCTGGTCGGTCACCAGCAGCCGCTGGATGTCGTCGGGATGGCTGAGGAGCGCGAGCCGCTGCGGACCGATACAGGTGCGCGCCACGTCGTGCCGCTCCGACAGGCGGCGAAACAGGGCCAGGTGATCGCTGGCCAGGAGCGCGAGAAACTCACCGGGGTATCGCTGCCGCGCCCGCGGGGGCAGCGCGCGGCGGACGGCGGACGATGACAGCGTGAGGCGAGGCACGTATGGATAGACCGACGACGGGCCGGTTTCCCCTATTTGCTACTGCGCGCGCATCAGCCCTTCCAGTCGCTCCTTGACCGCCGCCCACTCCGACGCCACGATCGAGAATCGCGCCGAATCGCGCGCGATGTAGTCCGCCGCCATCCGATGCGAACGCAGGATCCCCTCGAAGCGTCCGCCAATGCGCTCGAGTGCCGCGCGGGAGCGTTCGTTCCGGACGTCCGTATGGAAACAGACCCTGAGGACGCGCCACGTCTCGAACGCGTACGTCAACATGAGGAATTTCGCCTCGGTGTTGGCGCCGGTCCGGATTGCCGAGTGCGTGAACCACGTGTATCCGATCTCACAGGCATCCGGTCCGTTCCGGCGATGGGACGGATGCCCCTCCGGCCAGGCCCAGCGCTCGATCTCGAAGAAGCGCGAGCAGCCGATGACGACATCATCGCTCGCGCGGATGATGGCGAATGGGAGTCCAGTGCCGGCGCTCCGCTGGTTCAGGGCGGCGTCGACGTAGATCGTCGCCTGATCCACGCCAGATGGCACAGGACTCCAGCGGTAGAAGCTCGGATCGCCGGTCGAGGCGGCGACCAGGCCGTCCACGTGACGACGCTCGAGCGGCTCGAGGCGAACATGCCTGCCTTGCAGGACGGGAGAGTCGGCGCTCATATCCTGTATGATGCGACCAGGCATTTATTTCACGCCACGCATGCGTCGCGATGCCCACTCGACCACGAGCGCTACGGCGAGGATCCCAAGCACCCACCACGCCAGATGGTCGGGAGTATCCATCCCACCGTGGCCGATCGACGCCGGGCCGAGGTGATCGATGAGCGAGGCGAGGGGCGCGACGTCCGTGGGCGCCGCCGCGATGGCCGACCGACCCGTGTACGCCACGCCGGCTACGAGACCGGCCAGCCAGGCCCGATGCCGGTCGGGCGCATCGTCTCCGCCTGCCATCCGCCATTGCCAGGACGTCGTATAGCCGGTCTCGATCACTCGGCCCAAGCCAACCCGTCGGGCCGCGACGCTCACCAAATCGCCTCGGCGCTCGGTGACCACGTCGTCCGATGCCAGTCCCACGATGGGCATCAGACCGACCGCGCGGCGGGGAGCGCTGTCGGCTGGAGCCGCCCCATCATCTTCTACTAGCGTCCCACCCAGCCCTGGCGCGATCGCCGCGAACGCCGTTGCCGCTTGCGACCACAGCACCAGGCCCCCACCGGAGCGTACGAAGCGCACGATGCGGTCCCGGTACGGGACCGCCGTGCTGTCGATCGCCAGCACCGCCGAATATCGCGCCGTGTCGATCTCGGGAATCGCTCCTTGGCGCACCGTACGTTTCGGCGAGAGCGCGACCTGCGCGTCGACTTTCCAGCCGCGTTCCTCGAGCGCTGCCACGGTGAACTTGGTCTCCCAGGTCGCGGCGCCCAGCACGAGTAGTTCCCGTAGCGCAAGCGAATCGTGCAGCGCGGCGCGGGCGACGACGGGTCCTACCCGGACGTCGACCCTGGGAGGAGATCCCGGCACATGCGCTGACACGCCCGTGGCGCTGGCTCGCGCGCTGTCAAGCACGCCGAGCGTATCGGAGAGCGTCACCATCGCGCCCTGCGGCGCCGCCACTCCGACGTCAACGCTCCGCGCCGGGTCCGCCCGGGGCTCCTCCTCGATGGCCGTCGGCGCCAGCGTCGTCCCACTCCACCCGACTTCCGTACCGGCACCGCCCAAGGCCGCGAGCCAGTCGCGTTCCTGTCCATCGGGCGGGTGCGCCAAGTCGACGTGCACCCGCGCGGGGGCCGTCACGGTGCTCCAGCGCGCGAGCGCTGCATGCAGGCCGGCCGACGCGGCCGCCTCGTCGACACCCCGCCGGCGCTCCCGCAGCACGTAGGCGAGATACCAGGCGAGCGTCCCGATCGCCACGATTCGCAGGAGGTGCTCAGCGCGTGAGCGCATATACGATCAGATTCACCGCGAACTTCGTGGGATCCTGCTGCATGAACTTTTTCGTCTCCGCGTGGAAGTTCCATTCGGAGCTGTAGTCTTTGCTGCTGTAGATAAGCCCAATGCGATCGCGCACGAGTACCGCGTCGAGGTACGCGTGCAGCAGGTCGTCGCCATACCCATTGAGCTCGTGGTGCGTGTTCGGCGGACCGTCCGGGAACTCGAAGAAGCAGCGATAGAGCTCATGCGTCTTCGGCAACCGGGTCATCTTGCCGAACATGCGCTCGATCTCCTCGGTGGCGGTCTTGTGGAACACGCCCGTGATGTCGTGATTGTGGTCGTCGATCATGATCAGCCCGCCGCGTTCCACGAACCGCTTGATGTTTCGCCGCTCCTGATCCGTGAATCGCACCGGGAGATGCCCGGTCAACCACACGAACGGGTAATTGAACAGATCTTGGGACGAGATCTTGACCACCACACCGACGGGCGCGACGTCAATCGTCGTGTACTTGGCCACGGCATTGATGACCGCTTCGGGAAGCGACGGCGCGCTTTCCCAGTCACCCGAGGCATACTCCGCGGTGGCGAACACGAACTGACTCATGGGACGACGCCGCCCCACGGCGCTCGGGCGCCGACGACGCTCGCCCGCGGCGCGAGCGCACGCCGCACCTGAGTCAACGCGCTGTCGGCCGCTTCGCCCCGGCGCAGCCGATCGATCGCCAGGCCCAGCGCGTTCCCGACGGTTGGCGCGGTCGACAGCGCGGCCACGCGAATGAAGGTGAGCGAGTCGGCGGCCGCGGCGGGCGTGCGGTGCGCCAGTGCCGCCGCCGCGGCGATGCGGGCCGCCAGGGATGCGTTTACATTGCCGATTGGCATTCTTGCAGTGCGGGTGCCGATGGCGACGCTGTCCTTCCCGGTCATGCGCACGCGTTCGGTGTTGACGGCGACGGGTCGCAGGAGTCCGCGCAGGTAGTACCGGTGCGCGAGGCGCAACTCGTCGAGAATCGCCAGGATCTTCTTCATGGGCGGCATGGCCGAGTCGGGGTGCGTCACGGCGAGGTCCTCGCGGGCCGTCCACATGAGGTCCACGGCAGTGCGCAGCATCTTGCTGGCATCGGTCGCGAAGGAACCTCCCACGCCGTTGTCCTCGAGCTCGGCGATGACCAGCAATGCGCGTTGCCGGATGTCCTCCTGCGCGTTGCTGTACGCAGTCGACGTGTGCACGAGGGCTGGCTGCTGGAGCACGCGCCGATGCTGGATCAGGGTGTCGGTCTTCATGTTCAGCAGCCGCTGGCTGATCCACATTGAGTCGATGGGCAACGGCGGCGCCGCGTTGATCGACGCCGAGTCGACCGGCTCGGCGATGCGGAGGGTGCGCGTCTCCGAGACGCCCTTCCCCGGCCCGGTCACATTGTTGTAGTCGAACGCCACGACACGAATATGGAGGACACTGCCGGGTTTGAGCCCTAATGTGTCGAGATCGATCGACTCGCGGAGTGTTCCCTGTCGCGCATTGTCGTAGGCGACCTTTCGCCCAGTGACCTGCTCGGTCTCGAAGTTCTCTTCCGAGCCGGTCGATAGCATGTACTCGACGTACCCGTACGCGAGCCCGACGTCGTCGGTGAGCCCGGCCTCCACGGCGAGCTTCCCTCTGGGCACGGTCTGATACGTGGTGTCGTGCAGCGGCAGGGCGAGTTTCACGACGGGCGCCGAGTCCACGACCGGCTGTAGCGCCACCAGGCGCTTGAAATTCCGGTCGCGCAGTTCGAGGACCGCGGGGGCCTTGGGCATGGTGACCCCAATGGTCCACCCGCCATGGTCGGCCTGAGCGTCCTTGGACAAACCGTCTACGTTGGCCATCACGCCGTCGGCCGTCCCCCTCCCCGTCAGCATGACGGCGCTTCCGATCAGTGCCTCGACATTGCTCGGTTCGGCGATCGTGTGGTCGGGCAATCGGCTGTACGCCGGAGGCACGACGCGCGCCGTGACCCTGGTGAGTCTGTTGGCGATCTCGGCGCCCGTCGTCGGGCGACGCGCCGACGTGGCCTTGAACAGGGCGCGGGGCCACGCGAGACCTAAGGCAATCAGCGACAGCACGCATGCCGCGCCGGCGCGCGCGAGCAGACGCCTTGCCGCGCGCCCAACGACGCCTTCGATATCCGCCTTGTCGGCCGCCGCATGGAGCTCGGCGTGTTGGTCGACCGGCGCGAGCCCCGCGTCGATCCCCGTGATGAGCGCATACTGGAGTCGCGGATCTCGCTCCTCGATCCACAGCGCGACGCGCTCGACCGACCGCGCGGCGCGCCCGCGCCACAGGACGACGGCGGCCGCCACCAGTGCCGCCCCGACGGCGATCGGGACGATCCCGTCGGATGGGATAGGCCACCCCATCGCGTTCGCGCTGGCGGCGACGAGGATGACGACGATCGCGCCCGAGACGGCCAGAGCACGGCCGCCACGAGCACGGCGCCCACGAGCCGCTGGCGCGCTCGCCGCACGCGACCCGCGAGCGTCACCGGATGAAGATCTCCAGCAAGGCCATGAAGAGTGCTGCAGCCAGGAGCCAGGGCACGAGCGGCGTCGCCACCACGTCGGGCGCGGGAATCGTGCGGCTCGCCGCCAGTCTTCCGCCGCCGCTGAGCAACCCGAGCTGCTCCGGCCCCACGGTGAGCCCGCGCGACGCGGCGCGACAGGGCGCGGCGAGCGCGCGGAGAAAGCGACCAAAGGCCGGCCGCAGCACCAGATCCCCCCGCGTCGGCACGGGAATCGCAACATCCCGCATGCACCCCAGACCAACGCGTTGCTCGATGGCGGCCGGCTCCCCGTCCACCCAGCGCGCGACCACGCGCATCGTCGGGTTTGGCCGCCACCGCCGCTCGAACGGGAAGACGAGCGCCGCCTCTCCGGCGACGACCGCACCCACGGTGTCCACGACGCGCCGCGACACCCAGCCCGGCGGCGCATCGCGCACGGGCCATCGCACGAGTGTCCGCCGGCCTTGGGCGGCCCACACACTATCACTCGCCACCGCGACTCCCCGCGCGATGCGGACACCGGTGTCCGTCGTCGCCATCCCTGCCGCCACGGCCGCGACCCGCACCGCGTCATTGCCGTCAGCGATGACGGTCAGCCCTTGGGACATTCCGCTGGAGTCGCGATCCGCCGCCACGCGCACGAGGCGCACGCGACCCGGCCACAGCGCCCGAATCCCGGCCGTTGCCCCATCGATCTCCCGAGCGAGCAGCGGCGAGACAATGATCAGCTCGATCGAGTCGGCCTCATGCCGGATCGCGGACGCGGCGCGCAGCGCTGCGATCAGCGCCGGCGACAGGCGACCATCACGGTCCGACTGCGTGAGCCTCGGCGCCGAATCCGCCGCCGCACGCCGTATGGCGTGCGCGGCGCTGTCGAACGGCACCAGCACGTCGCCAGGAGCGAGGAGCGCCCGCACGGAGTCGCGCAGCTCCGCGATGTTCCGGGTCGCGCTCGACGCATTGGCGAGGACGATCCGGGCGACCGGGCGCCGCGAGGGCGTCACAATAGGTCGCGCCAGAGCCGCGCCGATCAGGATCGCGGTCAGCGCCCGCACCAGGAGCACTAGCAGGTCTTCCGGGGCCGCGATCGTCGTGATCCGCACCGAGTCGATCGGTACGAATCGCACAGTGGGAAACACACTGGACGTCGGCTGGCGCGTGACGATGAAGTGCAGCGCCAACGCCAGCGCGGCGACGCCGAGACCGGCGACGAAGAAGACCGGGGCGAGGAACGTCAGGGGCGGATGCGCGCAGCGCCGGATGAGATGGCGGGCGTGATGAGCCGGCGGATCGTCCCACGAATGGGTTCGGCGCCAGGGACAACCATCGTGTACGTGGCCCCGGCATGCCTCCACTCCGCCGCCAGCGTATCGCGCCACTCGGCAAACCGCCGGATATACTCGGCGCGTGCCCGGGGCGGCATGGGCCGGCGCAGGTCCGGCAACTCCGGATCGGTGAGCAGTCGATGCTTGGGATCCGGATCCAGTTCCGCGCCGTCCACGACGTGCACGGCGTATACGTCCCCGCCCCCGGCCAGGAACCCACGGGCCGCCGTGATGACCGAGTCCGCGTCACCCAGAAAGTCGGCGATGATCACGAGGCGCGCGCAGTGCCGCGTGGCCGCGGTCACCGCGGGGTGCAAGGGACTCGATCCCGCGGGATCGATGGCGACCGCGTGCATCATCTCCTCCAGCACCGTCCGCCGGGATCGCGGTGGCACGCTGCGCGTGCCATCCGCGTGCACCACCATCATCCCGACCGGATCCCCGTTTCTGCGCGCGGTCTCCGCGAGTCCGATCCCCAGGATCCGGGCAAACTCCCACTTGTCGTTTGCCGGTGCCGGAAACGCCATTGAGGCACTGGCGTCGAGCACCACCATCGTCGGAACGATCGTCCGCTCCTCCGAGAGGCGGATGTACACGCGATCGGTACGCGCAACCAGTTTCCAGTCGATGCGCTTGGGGTCGTCCCCTTGGCGGTACGGGCGGTACTCGATGACCTCCGCGGTCGTTCCCCGGGTCCGCGAGATGTGCGGCCCGGCCATGGCGCTCTTGGCCCGCCGTCGCGCGGGCCAACTCAGCCCGCGAATCGCATCCAGCACCGGCGCGAACGTCGCGTACGACATGCCCGGCGCGCCGCTAGAGCGACAGGCCGCTCGACGGCGGTGGCACGTGCGCCAACAGCGCGGTCACGACCTGTTCGGTGGTGACACCCTCCGCTTCGGCCGCGAAGTTGACCAGTACGCGATGCCGCAGCACCGGATGTACCACCCGACGAATGTCTTCGGGTGAGACCGCATGGCGCCCCTGCAGCAGCGCGTGGGCTTTGGCGCCGAGGATGAGTGCTTGTCCGGCTCTCGGCCCGGCGCCCCATCGCACATGCTTCTTGACAATGGGCGGTGCCTCGGGATCATCCGGCCGCGTGGCCCTCGCCAGCGAGGCCGCATATTCGAGCGCCGGATCCGCCGCCGGGATCTGGCGCACCGCTAGCTGCAGGGCGAGCGTCTCCTCGGCGTCCAGGACGGGTTTGAGCTCCGTCGTGTCGACCGCCGTGGTCGCGCGCAGGATCCCCACCTCTTCGGCCCGCGTCGGATACCCGATCCGGATGTCGAACAGGAACCGGTCGAGCTGCGCCTCGGGCAGCGGGTAGGTCCCCTCTTGCTCGATCGGGTTTTGGGTCGCCAGGACGAAGAACGGCCGCGGGAGCGGCATCGTCTCCCCGGCCGCGGTCACACGGCGTTCCTGCATGGCCTCGAGCAGCGCGGCCTGCGTGCGGGGGGGCGTGCGGTTGATCTCGTCGGCCAGGACGATATTGGCGAATACCGGGCCCCGGACGAAGCGGAACGAGCGAGTGCCACTCGCGTCCTCTTCGAGGATCTCCGTGCCGGTGATGTCCGAGGGGACCAAGTCCGGCGTGAACTGGATCCGCCGGAAGTCGAGGCGCATGGCTTCCGCGATCGAGTGAATCATGAGCGTCTTGGCCAGCCCCGGGACGCCGACGAGGAGCGCGTGCCCCCCCGCCAACATCGCCATGAGCACTTCCTCGACCACCCGCTCCTGCCCCACGATCCGTTTGGCGACTTCGGAACGGAGCCGTGCCGCGGCCTCGAGGAGACCGTCACGGCTCCGGGATTGCATGATCAACCCTGCCCTCACCGTCGAACGACGACGACGATGACGCCACCTTTGACGTCATTCCCGTAGCGCCGGACGGCATTGGCGTTCGCCAGATAGCGCATCGCGCTTACAGTGGCGGCGGGGATGTCGCGCAGCTTTTCGGCCGTCCCGATATTCCGGTCGTCCTGGTAGACCACGACGTCCCCGCCCGTTGTCGCATCGCGTCGCAGCCATGGGCGGCGCAGGCGATCGACCAGGTCGTACGCGGTCGGCAGGTTGGCGGCCGTGATCTCGCCACTCGTGAGCTGCGACTGATCGCTGGACGTCGCGGCGGGAGCGGGAGCGGGGTCGGCCGCCGACCCGTGCGAGCCGGTGGCGCAAGCGGCGAGCGACAGAGACAGCGCGGCGAGAGGAATGAGAGTGGAGCGCACCATGGGCCTCGGAGAGTGGGATAACGGGGACCGCTGATCGTCCCCGTGATGATGACTCGCGAGGGGCGCGATACCCCTATTGCGAGGTGGAGTCCGCGGGCACGAGGGTGAGGCGGTAATAGGCATCGGCGGGGAGATAGTGCTGGGCGGCCTCGCGGATCTCCTCCGCGGTCACCGCATGATCGCCGTACGGCGCCGGGACCGCGTCCAGCGGGATCCCCAGACGGACATACGTTCCGATCGTCCCCATCCAGTAATTGTTGTCCTGGAGCCGCGTCTCCAGCTGCCGCCGCTGCACCGTCGCCGCCCGCGTCGCTTCGGCCTCGCTCACCCCGTGCGTCCGCAGCGAGTCCACCACCTGCATCATGGCCCAGTTCAACTCATACATCCGCGCCGGTGCCGCGTCGAACGCGATCAGCACCCGGTACCGCTCCTCCGGCAACGCGTACGTCTCGCTGGTGGTGAACGGCGAGTACGTGCCGCTCAACTCTTGCCGGAGTCTCGTGCGCAACCGCTCGTCCAACACATGGGTCAGCGCCGAGAGCCGCTGCCGCTCCCGCAGGTAGTCTTGCGGCGCCGGCGGGAACAGGCCGTCGAACACCAGGAACGTCACCGCCTTCTCCGGCTCCGTCTCGTGGAGGATCTCCTTCACCCGGTTGAGCGACACGTAGTGCTCATGCGTGGCTTTCGCGGGCTCGGTCGTCCCCGTGCCTGGCAGGCTGGCCACGTACCGTTCCACCAACGGGCGCGCTTCCTCTGGGCTCACCGCGCCGACGATGGTGAACGTGAACCCCGCCGGGTTCCCGAAGCGGTTCCGATAGGCAGCCATGAGATTGGCGACCGTGGCCAGCTCGGCGATGCTCGTCGACACCGGCTGCAACCGGGGATCGTTCAGGGCGAGCTGCCGACTCAGCTGGTCGTCGATCGACGTCCCCGTCAACTGCCACTTGGCCAGACTCTTCCACCCCGACAGCGCTGCGGTGTCGATGAGCGGTGCGGTGAGCTGGAGGTGCAGCATTCTGGAAGAGCAGCTCCAGTTCCTTGGGCGAGCCAGCGACCCGGATGGTCTGATCGGCGTAGCCGATGTTGACTCGCATGTCGCGCAGCCCGGTCGTGGAGAGCTGGCGCTCCAGCACATTGTGCGTCGTCGCGCCGAGTCCCCCAACGTCCGTCATCACGCGTCCCGACCATCCGGCCCGGGGTGAAGAACAGCGAGTCGGGCATCAGGGAGAACCCGCCGGGACTCCAGGCCCGCATCTGCACGTCGTCCGGATCGTTTTGCGTCGGTTTGAGGATCACCCGGGCGCCGTTGGACAGCGTCCACTCGGTGATCCCCGCCGCGCTATCGTATCGCTCCCCGACGATCCGCCCCGGCGTCGGCTGGGTCGCGAGCAGCGGTCCGCCGGAGGCGGCGCGATCGCTATCAGGCGGGAGCGGCGTGCGGGCGAGCGAGTCGATCAGGGCGAGCATCCGGGCCCGGGTCGGGGTGGCCACGTGCGCCGTCAGCGGCAGCCGGATGACGAGGCGCGATCGCGCGGGATCCAGCCATTGGCGGACGACGTGCGCCAGGTCGTCGGGGGTCAGCGCGGCCAGGACCGGCCGCGCATAGCCCAGCTCTTGCGCGGCGCTCAGGAGCGATCCCTCGCCAGTCAGCGCATGATCGACGTAGGCGTCCGCATAGGCGGCCGACGACCGGCCCATCTCGCCCGATGCCGCGTGCTCCAGGCGCGCCAGGAGCACCGCCTTCTCGTGGGCGAGACTGGCCGCCGGGATGCCGTGTTGGGCGATGCCCTCTAGCACCGTGTACACGGCCCCGAAGCCGCGCTCCAGACTATCAGGCCACGTGATGACCGAGAGCGCCTCGATGGCGATCGGGCGGATGAGGCGCCCTTGATCCAAATCAGCGCTAATGAACGGGCGTGAGGGGTGGGTGCGGATATCGAGGAGGCGCGTCGTGACGGTGGAGGCGATGATGTCATGTAGGATCTGCTGCTTGACCGCAGCCAGCGCGTCCGGGGGCGTCGTGGCCAGCGGCCACTGCAGCTCCACCTCGGGCTCCACCTTCCCTCGATACACGTCGATCTCGGGCGATGGCCGCGATGGGAGCCCCACCGCCGGCGGTTGACGCGCCGGCGCGGCCGCCTTAATGCCACCGAAGTTCTGACGGATCTCCCGCTCTATAGCCGACGCATCGACATTGCCCACGACCACGACGGTCATGCGCTCGGGCCGGTACCAGTCCCGATAAAAACGCCGGATCGGCCCCGGCGTGGCGTGTTGGATAAGCGCCGTATCCCCGATCGGCTTCCGCGACAGATAGCGCGAATGGCCCAAATACAGCGTGTCGTAGTGCGCCTGCACGGTCCGGCTGGCCGAATCCGGTAATCGGGAGCGCCACTCCCCCATGATGATCCCGCGCTCCCCAACGACGGCGGCCGAGTCGATGAGGATCCCGCCCCCCGCCCAATCCTCCAGCACTTGGAAGCCTCGCTCGACGATGTGCGGGTCATCCGACGGCAGCGTCAGCGTGTAGATCGTCTCGTCCGGCGTGGTCATTGCGTTCAGATCGGCCCCGAATCGCATCCCGCTCGTCTCGATGAAATCGAGCAACGCATGCCCCGGGAAATGCGTCGTGCCTTCGAACGCCATGTGCTCGAGGAAGTGCGCGAACCCTTGCTGGTCGCGATCTTCCAGCTCACTGCCCGCATTGACTACGAGACGCAGCTCCACCCGGTGCGCCGGTAGGTGGTTGGGGCGCAGGTAGTATCGGAGCCCGTTCGGCAGCGTGCCAACCGTCAGCGCCGGATCCCGCGATGCGGGCGCCGACATGAATCCGAGCGACACGAGGGCACCGTACTGGAACAACGCGCGCAAGTACATGATCAGCTCGTACGGTGGCGATGAACCAGCGCGTCAATGAACTGCATCAACTCGTCCTCGTCGTTCACATGCAGGACGTCGACAATGAGGCCATTTTCGTCGACGAGCATCCGACCGGACTGCTCCGGTCGCCAGAGACCGTACCGGTGGACCACAAGACCTGGCACGTCCTTGTTGATCCGCCGCCCGTCCGGATCCGGGAGACGCCAGAACGGCGTCGAGTCGACGGCCACGACCACGTTCGGCACATGAAACACGTCGACCCACTGCGCGATCCAGGAGGCCTCGGCGGCCGGCGCCATTGGCGGCAGATACATGAAGCCGCCTTGGGTCGACGCGACGATCGTGATGTCGACATTGGGAAACCGACGCGCGAGTCGCCGGAGCCGTACCAGTTCACTATTACACGAGCCGCTGTAGCTATCTTCGGACAACCCCACACACTGCGGGAAAGTGAGAAAGCTGACGAACGTCACCCGACCCGGCGTCGGCCGATGCACGGTCCCCGCGACAGCCGGAAACCACCAATCAGCGGCGAGCGGCGGAGAGGGTCGTCCGATGGGCAGGAGCTTGTCCGGCTGGCCGCCTGACGCCCGACGCAGGAGATCGTTTTCGAGGGCCGCGAACGCCGCGGTACTGTGGCGAAGGCTATCGAGCAGCGGGGTCAGGCCCGTCAGCTCCTCTTCCGCGGCGTAGATCAGCAGGTCGCCACCATTCCCGACGTCCAGCTCCGCGTAGGCCTGCGACTGGCGCTCCACCGGGGTGAGGGAGTCGGCCACGCCGATCACCCAGCGCGCGACGCGCCGCGCGCGTGCCGTATCGCCATCCTGATGACTCACGTTACGCAGCTTGTCGTACGTCTTGAGGCGTTCGATACGATCCGCGCCGCCACGGGCCCGCCGCACCAGAAACGTTTCGGCCGCCGCCAGACGCACCGGCCGCGCGTCCAGATAGAGATCAACCGCGCTGTCGACGACGCTCTCGCGCACCCGCGCGTCCGTGGGGGGGACCAGCGCCAGTTTCCGCTCGATCAAGACCGCGACATCGCTATCCCGGCCGGCTGCCAGCAAGAGCGGGATGGTCCAGCGGAACTCGGCCAGATCGACGGTGCGTGGCGAGATGTGGGCCGCACACCGGGTCGCCGTCTCAGTCACCACGGCCGGGGCCGGCTGAAGGCTGCGTGCCGGGTCTCGCGGTATGGTGTCCCGCGCGACGGTCAATGCCTCATTGCGCTCCACGTTGGCCTGAACGCGTCGAACGGCACCCAGGCATTCACCAACGCTGGAGTAGCGCGCGACATCCACGCTCGTGTCCGGCCACTGAAATCGCGTCTGTCCCTGAGCACTGGCTGTAATAATGGCACTCATCGCCGCGAGGGCCGTGCCGCCGCCGCGGTTATATCGCATCGATCGTCGACGTGAAGGAGAAGTCGCGCACCTTGAGCGCCGGCACGATCGCCGGGGTCAACGGCGCGAATTGCTCATACGGGTCCTTGACCGGGCGGAACACCGGCACCGGAACCCCAAGCTGCTCGATGCTCGAGAACGCGAACAACGGAGATTCGGTGAAGCGCAGATTCTTGACGGCCTTCGAGATCTGGCCATGCTCGATCAACCACAGCCCATCCCGGGTCAACCCCGTGGCCAGAAGACTGGTCTGATCCAACAGTCGCACATTCGAGAGCCGGGTGACGAGCAATCCGCGCGTGGTGGTCCGAATCATCTCCTCCATCGAGGTCTCGCCGCCACTCATGCGGTACCCCACCATCCCCCGCCGTGGCGCGTTGGTTTTCAAGTTCGCCAGCGCATAGTCCCGATCGTACGCGAGCGTCGTCAGCACGCCGCGATCGATCCAGCGCACGGGCTCCATCCACGCCGAGGGCACGATACCCAGTTCCGGGTCCGCCGGGTCGTGGTCCACCGTGATGCGTTCGTCCATGACCTTGAGCCCCAGTTTCGTGCGCCACAGGTTGAGCGCCTCGTCCGGCGCCAACGCCCAGGGCCCCTGGCCCATCTCCGCGATAACCCGCGGCATAGAGTCCACGACCAGCTCCCACAAATCGGCGACGGCCTGCGGCTCCAGGATCACCGTGTACCGCCCGGGTTCGAGCGTCACCGGATGCTGCGAGGTGAGACACTTGTCGAGCGCACGCTGCGCCAGCCCGGCGCCATCGATCCGCGCCCAGTCATGGCCCGAAAGACCCGCCCAGCCCGACCCCGTACCGTCCGGGCTCCGCACCGTCATTGAGCATTGCGCCTGTGTCCACGCCGCGTAGGGGACGTCCCACGGCGCCGGCGCGTCCATCCGCTCCGAGCTCAGGAGCGTCTGCGCGCCCGCGCGCATTTCGATGTACCCCGCCGACTGCATCCCCTTCGCTTCCGCGTTCGCCACCAGCGTCCGCGCCACCTCGCCCCGCACTTCCGGCGTCACGGCATACGTCGCGTCGCTCCAGATCGCTGTCTGCGGGGGCGCGGCCACGGGAATGGGCGGGAGCAGCATTGGGCGACGCAGAATGAGTGGAAAGTGCCGGGCGTTCCGCTCCGCGGCCCGCACCGCGGACTCGAGCGACTCATTGTCGAGCTGGTTCGTCGTCGCCTGGCCTTGCCCCACGCCGACGAACCGGCCGACCTCGATCCGGATGTCCCGGCGATCACTGGCCAGCGCCACGCGATTGCGCGCCCACCGCAGCTCACCGTTCCACCACGAGAAGATCCCGATGCGGCACTCTCCGCCGCCGCGCGCGAAATCGAAGGTCCGGCGGGCGATGCGCGCGCATTCCTCGCGAGACAGGATCCGATCCGCGTCATTGAGTCGAATCAATCGATCACGTCCCCGGCTCATGCTTTCCTCAACGGGTCGATGAGCGTGAGCCCCTTGACGACCGCGGGCGGCGCCGTGACGCTGTGATAACACAGCTGCGGCGGCTCACCCTTCTGCGCTGCCAGGCCCACCCGGCGCAGCGACGTCTCGCCGCCGATCGCCACGAGTGATTTCCAGAACTCGGTCGATCGGAACAGGAACCCCGCACCCGATAAGCGCGCCACCCGCTTCCCCTGCTTGACGGCAACGACCGTCCCCGTCCCGAACCCGGTTGCCACTTGAAAGTCCATCTCGAGATTGGCCCCCGAGATGGCCAGACCATTGGTCACGCTACTGACCATTGTCTCGAAGTCCCCGGACGCCCCCGGCGCCATGACGAGGTTTGGCGTGTGGGTCATGGCGGCGTACACCGCCGAGGGCGCATTGGCACACCCGTGTGACCGCGCGTGGGCACCGGTCGCCGACGGCTGACCCGCCCATCCATGTCGCGCTTTCGCGCGTGGTCTGGAAGTCGGTGAGGACGCCGTTCTTGACGAGCAAGAAATCGTCCGGGGCCACCCCCTCGTCGTCCCACCGCACCGTAGCGGCCCCACCGGATTCCGATCGATTGCCCGTCACGGTCAACAGGGGAGCGCCGGCCTGGTAGTGTCCGATCATCCCCAATGGATCCGACAGATAGCTGGTGCCGCCCGCATTGGCTTCGTACCCGAGTGCACGGTCCAACTCGGTGGCGCGACCGAGCGTCGCATTGACTACTCGCGCCATGCTCGTGGCGTCGACGGCGGCATCGTAGCGCCCGACATTGATGGGCTTGAGCGGCAGGCGAAGGAGCGCGCGCGCCTCCTCCGCGCGGAGGCGGACCTCGTCGCGCAAGGCGTGATCGCGCACGCGCGGGATGCGATCGGCGGTGAACAGCTCCCACCCCATACCCGCCCGCGAAAGGCACGCCAGCGAGACCCCGCCCCGCTCGTTGCCGACGCGCACCGCGCCAGACAACGTCCCCTCCGTCCAGTATCGGCGCTGTGTGCAATAGCTCCCGATCGTCGACGAGAAGGCTACATCCTGGACGACGGCGTACATCTGACTGACCACCCCCTGAATGCCGTACTCCTCGGTCCAGATCTGCATGGCGGCGAGATAGTCCTGAATCTCGAATGGCGACAACCCAAACGGATCGATCTGGACCGGTGTGGCCCAGTGCGCGCTCTGCACGACCGCCGCCGACGCTAGGGTCACATTGCGCGGCTTGCCGAGGGTATTGACTTTGGCTTGATGCACGGCCTCGCGACCGAGGCGCGCCATCTCGTCCGGGCTCCACACGGGTCCGCTGGCGAATCCCCAGTACCCGTCCACGAGCGCGCGTACGCCGACCTCCATGTCCTCCTCGTCCTCGACGACGATCGCTTGGAATCGTCGCGTCCGGGTGTGAGTCAGACGGACGTCGGCGTAGCCCGCGCCGGTGCCGCGCGCGCTCTCGAGCCCGCGCGCGGCCAACTCGGCGGTGCGTGGATCCTCGATCGGTGGAATAGCTCTCGCCTCGGGGACTCCTCGCACGATACGGCTGGGCACCGCGGCCACCGCCGCCGCCATGGCGCTGGTTCTGAGGAAACCACGCCGTGTGAGGAACGAGTCCATCGAATGCGCACTCATTGTTTCATCACGACGACCGAGCCGGAGGATCCGGAGATCGTGCTGTGGAACTTGTACGTGCCCGGGACGGGGAATACGCGAATGCGATCCTGCTTCGAACCGGTCGTGTCGGTGGGATCGTTGGCGAACGCCGGAATGTTGCCGGAGCCACACCACCACACATGCTCGGCGCAGGCGGCGTCATCTCTGCATGACGTGCGTCGGATCATTGAACGTGACGTCCGTGAGTGGACCGGACAGATTCTCGAAAATGATGGTGGCCCCCGGACCGACGAGAACACTGCTCGGCGTAAACACGCCGACGGTTTTGCCGGCGGCGTTGGGCTCCGCTGCGATTTGGATCCCGGCGAAGATGGAATACCCGATCGTGTACGGCAGCGTATCCACCTTCGTGATCCCGTACGCCGTCGTCGTCGCATACACCGTCACATGACCTGGTCGGTTCGGTGTCAGCACCCCGGCGCGACTGATGTTCGCGACGTTGGAATCTGCGGTCGCGTAGTAGATGGAGAGATTCTGGATGGTGTCTCCGACGGGATCGATCCCCACCCCGGGAATGGACACTTCGATATCGGCGGCCGTCTTCGCGCTGTCTCCGGATCCCGGATGAATCGTGAACCGGCTGAGCACGGGTGGCGGCGTCGTGTCGGTGACATTGATGATCGCCGTGTCCGCATGCGTGTCATTGCCGACCGACATTGACACGACCACGGTGAATTGCGTGCCCGTGCCAATGGCGTGTACCAGCCCCGTGGTGCTGACTTGCACGTTCTGCAGGTCAAGCGACGTGAACGTGGGCGCCGGAAGCCCCGCGATGGGAACGCCCTTGATGGTCCGCGGCGTGGCGACCAGTCGAATGGTGTCGTACGGCGCCACCGTTGAAAGCAAGACGGCCCGATGATTGAGCGTCAGTGACCAGTAGAGTTTCGTGGGATCCGTCACCGGTGGCGGCGCATACGGCGTATCGGTCGCGCACGCCGCGACGGTGAGCGCAAGCATCGCGACCAGGTGATTGGGTGACGGCGGACGCCAGGCCATGGCAGTCAGGCTCCTCGGCTGCGGCAGCCCTTGAACAGCGGATTGCTGAGCCGCTCGGCGCCGGGAATGGGTGCGGTCACGTCAGTGCCATAGGCGTCGAAGGCCCCCGTGTACGCTCCGACCGGATACACCAGCGTCTCGGCGCGACCGTACTGCCGAATGAGACGGCGCAGATCGCCCTGACGATGGCCCGTGAGAAACAACCAGTAGGCGCGTTCCGTGAACAGCATCGTCACGCGGGCGGGCACGGTGCCCGGATCACGGAGCGGCGCCAGTCCCGCGACGCCGCCGCTGCCGGCATTCCATACCGTGTCGGTCTTGGTCGGATCGGTGCCATCCGGCTGCGTCGCAAGCGTGCCGTCGGTCCGCAGGGTGTTCAACGTCGTCAGCCAACCGTTGCCACCCGCTTGGAGCGCCGCCTCGGCGGCGATCAGTCGCGCTTCGATCCCGCTGGCCATGATCACCGGGCTGTCTCCGGTGATGTCGTACATCAGCGGTCGGAACATTGGGACCCCGAAGTCGTTGAACCCGTTCGCCGTCCCTACGGAGCGCGGATCGCCCCTCGAGAGAAAGGGAAGACCGTTTCCGCCTTCTCGATCCACCATCGTGAGCCCTCCGATTCCAGGGGCATAGCCAGCATTGAAGGTCGGGGTCACGAAGTTCTGGTTGGACATGGGGGCGCCGCCACTAGTTGATGTAGCCGTCCCATTGAACTGCAGCGCGTACTGGTAGCCGTCGGGCACTTGGGCGACCGCGGCGGCGGCCTGAGCGTACTGACCAAGCGCCAGGAGGGCCCGTCCCTTCCCCATCCGCGCCAGATTGAGAATACGGTTGCTGTCGGCGACCAGCGTCAGCGCGGAGTCGAAGTACGTGACCGCGCGCTCATACACATCTTGCGTCGACGATCCGGGCTGGTACGTGAAATCCTTGCCGAAATCGAGCGTGCTGAGTGGGACGCCCGAGCAGAATAGGTCGGCGAGGAACACGTCGGCATAGCCTTCGACGGCATACATATGCCCAGTCAGCGCCTTGGGCGCTTGCGGCGCATAGGCATGGAGGTACCCACGGGCTTGTCGAGCCTCGGCGCGCGTATTCTGCAAGAGACCATAGATTTCGACGATCGTGCTGGGGGTGACGTTGTCCGTGCCCGTGCCCGTGTACTCTGGCAAGATTCGGCTGTCGACCACCGTTCCCGGTGTGATCAACGACAGCTCGCCAATGTCACCTGTTTCGAGTTCATCGGTGAGCAACCCGGTGGTCGGCACGAACGCATCTCCCGCGCCCGCAAAGGCGTTGCGCAGCGTGGCCAGAGCACCTTCGTAGACGTCTTGCGCACCCGACGGAGTGCGCGTCGTGCTGGGATCGGGGACACCGGCCGGGAGCGGATCGGTGGCGACCTGACACGCCGCCAGGCCGGCGAACAGCGATCCGTAGACGAGCCGCACGATGATCTGCACGGCAGGCGAGGCGACGCGTATCGTCGACACCTGGCGCTCAGTACGCCGCATTGACTCTGACGATCCACACGCGCGGTTGCGGCACGACACCGCCATTGATGAGTTGATTGCCCGTCGAGTACGTGTTCACGTCTGGGTCCTTTCCCTTGTAGTTCGTGAACAACCCGAGATTCGTGCCCTGGAGCGCCACCGACACATCCGCCGCTCGCATGAGCCAGCGCGCGACTGTCCTCGGGAGGTGGTAGGCGACCGAGAGGCTCTGGAATCGGAACGTGCTCACGCGCTGAATGGCTCCATAGTCCGTCTCGTTCAACACAGCGGCGGCCGCCTGCTCCGAGAACGGCGCGTGCGGGTCACTGCTCCCCGGCGAGAACACCAACTGTCCAGCCGATCCCAGCGGTCCGTTGAGCTGCGTCAGGCCGGCCTGGTACTCGAAGTCGGCCGACACGGACACCGCGCCTCGAAAAAAGGACATCTGGCTGTGCATCCCGACGGTGTAGCTCGGATCGCTCGCGCCCATATAGACCAGCGAGTCACCGACGAGCACCTCGTCCGGCTCGATGATGCCGTCGTGATTCGCATCCGTGTACGCCAGGATGGGCCGCGCAAACCGACTGAAGAGCGGATATCCGGCCTGAACGCGCGCGTCGTCCGTGCCGAATGGCAGGACGCCCGGACCGAGTCGCACGACCACGTTGTAGTTACGGCTCAGATTGACCGCCACGTTCCACGAGACCGGATCGGTGCGAAGGAGCTGCGTGATTAGAGTCGCTTCGACGCCGGTGTTGCGGATCTCCCCAATGTTTTCGGCGATCGACTGGTTGGCGAACACAGACGGCGCGACCGGCACGTTCAGGATCGCGTCATAGCGCATCTTTCGATAGCCACTGAATTCGACCGACACCCAGTCGTGAAGCAGGTCGGCGTCGACACCGCCCTCGAACTCCTCCGACCGCTCCGGCCGTAGTTGACTGTTGCCAATGGTGGTGAGCTGGGTCGCTGACTGGAAGCCACCGTCGAGGAACGGATTGAATGACTGGTAGAGGCGCAGTTGTTGCTGTGGCGACGGCCAGACGCCCGCCTGCCCGTACGCCCCGCGCACGCGGAAGGCGTCGAACAGTTTCTTGAACGGAAAGAACCGCTCTTCGGAGAGGAGCCACGACACGCCAAGCTTCGGGAAGAGCGGCTGATGGGCGTTCTTGCCGAACAATGTACTCTGATCGAGGCGCAGACCGGTATTGATGACGAAGTGCCGGTACATGAAGTCCGGCGCCAGGTACCAGCCGTAACTGGTTTGGTTGTTCGAGGCTTGCGTGGCCAACCTGATGGCCTGCGCGCCCACGAGCGAGTTGCTGCCCGGGAGGAGACCGATCGCCGATGTCGTAATAGTTGATACCGCCGCAGCGCTGTAATTCGCTCCCGTGGCCAACTGCATGCGGAGGCCGCCGAACAGCGGCACATTACCCTCGACCTGCATGTTGACCGTGGTTTGCGTTGTTGATCCGTGCGCGGTGGTGAGCGTGCCGCCGCTGTCGGCGTTCGTTTGCTCGTTGTTCGTATTGATTGCCTGCACACCCTGTGGAACCAGGGCGTCATCCTGCCGACTGATGACGTTGAGCCCCACACTGGCACTAGTCGTGAGCCAGTTCAACGGACGCCAACTGAAACTGGCGGAGTTCGTGAAATTCGTGGCATCGTCGGTGACGCGCTGCGACGCATCTGCCAGGGGGTCGCTCACCGGACTCAATCCTGACCCATTGGCCTGCCAGTACAGGTTGTTCTTGCGATCGATGTAGGTGGTCATGAGCGGGGCCAGTTCGCTCTCGAGATCGGATCGCTGTTGGTTTTCGTGCGTCAACATCACCGAGAGCGACACATCGGCACGATCGCTCAGCTTCGCAGCCAGGCGAGACGTGGCGCTCCATCGCGACAGCTGCTCGGGATGGATCATCCACCCGAGTGGCTGATCGCCATCGTGCATGGACCGGTAGAGAGCCATCTCGGACGGTGGCATGTTCACCACCCCTTGTTCGTCGTCAATACTCCCGTTGACGGCGTACGTCAGCGCCTCGCTGCCGCCCGAGACACCGACGTTCCCAGTGTTCGTCACGCCACTCCGGAGAATGGAGTACTGGGAATGGTTGAGCGCTTGGAAACGCACAAGACTATCGGCCGTGCAACTGGGGTCGCTCAACGGACAAAGCCTGACGTCATCGGTTGCCGAGCCGACGCCGAACCGATAGTACCCCACGGGATATTGTCCGGGGATCGACGATGTCCCGTGCGACGCATCAGCCGTCCAACGCGCGGGACCCGCGTGACCCTTCTTCGTTGTGATGACGATGACGCCATTTGCGGCATCGGGACCATACAGCGTGGCGGCGGAAGGTCCCTTCAGCACCTCGATGGTCTCGATGCTCCCTGGGTCGATCTGATCGAGCGGCGACGGGGCCCCGGCTGTCGACCCGACACTCGTATTAGCGGCGCCGGGGATGCCGAGAATGCCCGGCAGCACCGCACTGTGGAGAGCCGCGAGGTTCCCGCTCAACGAGTCGGACTGCGCGGCATAGACCCGCACGTTATCGACGATGACGATTGGGTCATTCGACTCGAGCGCACTACTGACCCCGCGGAGGCGCAAGCGGCTCGGATCGCCCGGCGCGCCCGATGTATGCTGGACCGTCAGACCGGGGACACGACCATCGAGAATCTGGGTGACGTTCGAGATCGGTTCGTTGCGGACGATCGAGTCGGCATTCAGGATCGTGATGTCATTCGACAGCTCGTAGCGACGGCGCGGGCCAGTCGCGGTCGTGACGATCTCCTGGAGGTGCGCCGCTCCCATCTTGAGCGCGAAGGTGACGGTCACGAAGCCGGTGTCAGGCGCGACGATGCGTCGTTCATCGGGCGTGTAGCCGAGGTAGCGCACCGTAATCACCCGGAGTCCCGCCGGGACGCGCAGGAGAGCGGCATACCCCCGATCGTCGGTGATCTCTTGCTTGTCGGTCCCCTTGAGCCCCACGACGGCGCCCGCAAGCGGTTGCGTCGTCGTATCGTTCATCACGCGCACCAGCACCTCCGCGTGCGCTCCGGTGTCCGGGCTGCTGGAGCGGGGATCCTCGTCCTTCACCAGCATGATCGTCTCGCTCGTGCCGGCGACGGCTTTCACGCCGGTCCGACGCAGCACGAGCGTCAACGCGTCCTCCACGGTGATGGCGTCCGCCACCAAGGACACCGTCTGCGAAACCGGCACCACACTCCAGCTATAGACCACGCGGGCGTGCGCCCGGGAGGCGATCGTATCCAGGGCCGCCGCCAGCGCTACGTGGTCCAGTTTGAGCGCGATGCGCCTCGCGAGCACGTCGGTGTTCTGGTGCCACTGCTGCCCACTCGTCGCGAGCGACGACGGGACGACTTGTGCTCGGGCGGGCGCCGACTGCGAGGCGATCGACGCCGCGATGAGCGCGCCGCCTGTGCCAATCCACCTCATGACCCGCGTCCATTCATGGTAACCCGCTCCACATTCCGCGGCGACTCATGTCGGCTGACCGGCATCACCCCGCGCCGAATCACGACGACGCGGCCTTTCCGTTCGAAGTGCGCGCCCGCCACCCGCGTGATGGCCTCGAGAATCTCGTCCACGGACTGATTGCCAAACGACCCGGTGATGAGCTGCCGACCGATGGTCGAATCGGCGATGGTCACGTCGAGATCGAGCGTGCGCGCCACCTCGCGAACAGCCTCGCGGAACGGGGTCCCTCGAAACACCAGCGTGGCCTGTGTCCACGCCAGGTACGGCGCCACATCAGTCCCCCGCTCGATGGTGACACGCCGGGATGTGTCGACCAACGCGACGTCGTGCGCCGCGAGCGATGCGCCAGCCACCTGGACCGCTCCCTCGACCACTGCGACGCGCTCGTAGGCATCGTCGGCGTACGCGCGTACGGCGAACGTCGTCCCGACATCGCGCGTCGTCATGCGCGGGGTCTTGACGGCGAAGGGCCGCCGAGGATCGTGAACGACCGTGAACAGCGCCTCTCCGGAAAGCGTGACCTCTCGCGTCGCGCGGCCGAAGTCCTCCGGCACCTCGAGATGCGTCGCCGGCCCCAGCACGATGCGCGTCCCATCCCGCAGGGTGAGGGTGGTGCGACTCCCGCGCGCACTGTCGACATTGCGGACCGGTTGCGTCGGTCCGACCCAGCCCGCGCGCCACACCGTCAGCGCACCAAGGCCGATGGCGGCGACACTGGCCGCCATTCGTACGATGCGCCAGCCGGTCCGTTGTGGCGTGGCGATGCCAGGGGCTCCCGTCCAGGTGCGCGACCGAGGCGCCGCGCGCCGATGGGCCGGGGCCAAATTGAGTCGGGTGCGCAGCCCGGAGAGGAATGCGTCGACATTGAGGGCGGCCGGCGCTTCGGCGTCGAGTGACCGAATTCCCTCGCGCATCCGATGGGCGGCATTGGCATGGCCGGTGACACCAGCGGCCCACGTCCGCACGCGGGCTATTTCATCCGGCGTACACTCACCGGCGAGGAATCGCTCGAAGACGTCGAGCGGTAGGTCGCTCAGGTCCGGGGTTTCGTTGTCCACGTCAATGAGACACGCGACCCCGAGAACTTCACTATCCGCGGATGTGCTAGGGCCAGACTCCGGCGAGGAGGGCCCGCATGCGTTTCGCGGCGCGGAGCAGTTGATTGCTCACCGTCGACACGGTGATCTCCATGACGGTCGCGATCTCGGCGTAGCTCATCTCTTCCTGCCAGCGGAGCCGCGCCACCTCACGCGTGCGCGGCGGCAGCGACGCCAGGGCCGCGTGCAGGGCCGTCAACAGCTCGGCTTCCTCCAGCGGGCGGTCCGCCGACGGCGCCGCGCGCCCATCGGCCGGGTCGCGTGTCGACTCGGTGTCCCGCCAGCGGGACAGTAGCGAATCGCGCCGGATCGCGTTGAGCGCGCGGTTGCGTACGGCTCCGTAGAGATACGCGCGGATCGACCCGCGGACGTCCAGCGACTCCCGTCGCTCCCATATCTGGGCAAATACGTCCTGGGCGAGATCGGCCGCGAGCTCGCGAGACCGCACGTACCTATAGGCGAAGGCCACCAACCCTGGCGCATGCGCACGAACGACGGCCTCGAATGCCGCCACGTCTCCTGCGCGGATGCGCGACAGTCGCTCCGCGTCTCCGCCGGATTCGCCTGATGGCAACTCCAGCCGCAGGGCCGGCCCAGTGACCGTGTCGTGGTGGGACGTCTTCGGTATCGGAACCTTCACGACAGATCTGTAAGCAACGGTACCAATGCTGTCAATACTCGAGGCCGTTGCCTGCCGTGATGATCTGATACCCCTAGGAATAGACCAACACGAAGTCCGTTTCCTCTACTACGATGCGGTAGAGTCCTTGGGCACGAGGGTGAGGCGGTAATACGCATTGGCGGGGAGATAGCGCTGGGCTGCCTCCCCGATCTCCTCCGCCGTCACCGCATGATCGCCGTACGGCGCCGGGACCGCGTCCAGCGGGATCCCCAGACGGACATACGTTCCGATCGTCCCCATCCAGTAATTGTTGTCCTGGAGCCGCGTCTCCAACTGCCGCCGCTGCACCGTCGCCGCCCGCGTCGCCTCGGCCTCGCTCACCCCGTGCGTCCGCAGCGAGTCCACCACCTGCATCAGGGCCCAGTTCAACTCATACATCCGCGCCGGCGCCGCGTCGAATGCCACCAGCACCCGGTAGCGTTCCTCCGGCAACGCGTACGTCTCACTGGTGGTGAACGGCGAGTACGTGCCACTCAATTCCTGCCGGAGTCGCGTGCGCAACCGCTCGTCCAGCACATACGTCAGCGCCGAGAGGCGCTGGCGCTCCCGCAGGTAGTCTTGCGGCGCCGGCGGGAACAGGCCGTCGAACACGAGAAACGTCACCGCCTTCTCCGGCTCCGTCTCGTGGAGGATCGCCTTCACCCGGTTGAGCGACACGAAGTGCTCACGAGTCGCTTTCGGCTGCTCGGTGGTCCCCGTCCCCGGCAGGCTGGCCAGGTACCGTTCCACCAACGGGCGCGCTTCCTCCGGACTCACGGCGCCGACGATGGTGAACGTGAACCCCGCGGGGTTCCCGAAGCGGTTCCGATAGGCGGCCATGAGATTGTCGACCGTCGCCAGCTCGGCGAGGCTCGTCGACACCGGCTGCAACCGGGGGTCGTTCAGGGCGAGCTGCCGACTGAGCTGGTCGTCGATCGACGTCCCCGTCAACTGCCACTTGGCCAGGCTCTTCCACCCCGACAGCGCCGCGGTGTCGATGAGCGGTGCGGTGAGCTGGAGATGCAGCATTTGAAAGAGCAGCTCCAGTTCTTTGGGCGACCCAGCGACCCGAATGGTCTGATCGGCGTAGCCGATGTTGACTCGCATCTCCCGCAGTCCGGTCGTCGAGAGCTGGCGCTCCAGCGCATCGTGCGTGGTCGCCCCGAGTCCGCCGACGTCGGTCATCACGCGCCCCACCATCCGGCCCGGGGTGAAAAACAGCGAGTCGGGCATCAGGGAGAACCCGCCGGGACTCCAGGCCCGCATCTGCACGTCGTCCGGATCGTTTTGCGTCGGTTTGAGGATCACCCGGGCGCCATTGGAGAGCGTCCATTCGGTGATGCCGGCCGCGTGATCGTTTTGCTCACTCACGACGTGCCCGGGGGTCGGCGCGGTCGCGAGCAGCGATCCGCCGGACGTCGCGCGGTCGCTGTCCGGTGGCAGGGGCGTGCGGGCCAGCGAATCGATCAGGGCGAGCACCCGCGTACGGGTGGGGGTGGCGACGTGCGCGGTGAGGGGCAGCCGGACGACGATGCGCGATCGCGCCGGATCCAGCCATTGCCGGACGACGTGCGCCAGGTCGTCGGGGGTCAGCGCAGTTAGGATCGGCCGCGCATAGGCCAGTTCCTGCGCCGCGCTCAAGAGCGAGCCGTCGCCGGTCAGGGCATGATCGACGTACGCATCCGCATAGGCTGCCGACGACCGGCCCATCTCGCCCGATGCCGCGTGCTCCAGGCGGGCCAACAGCACGGCCTTTTCGTGGGCAAGCACACTCGCCGGGATGCCGTGTTGGGCGATGCCCTCGAGCACCGTGTACACGGCGTCCAATCCATGCTCCAGACTATCCGGCCACGTGATGACCGAGAGCGCCTCGATGGCAATCGGGCGGACCAGACGCCCTTGATCCAACTGAGCACTAATGAACGGACGCGAGGGATGGGTGCGGATGTCCAAGAGGCGCGCCGAGACGGTGGAGGCAAGTAGATCGTGCATGACCTGCTGCTTGACCGCCGCCAGCGGGTCAGCGGGCGTCGGGGCCAGCGGCCACTGCAGCTCCACTCCGGGCTCCACCTTCCCCCGATACACGTCGATCTCCGGCGAGGACCGCGACGGCAGCCCTACCGCCGGCCGCGGGCGCGCCGGCGCGGCCGCTTTAATGCCCCCGAACCGCTGGCGGATCTCAAGCGCCATCGTCGACGCATCGACATCCCCGACCACCACCACCGTCATGCGCTCGGGCCGATACCAGTCCCGATAAAAGCGCCGGATCGGTCCCGGCGTCGCGTGCTGGATGAGCGCCGTATCCCCGATCGGCTTCCGCGACCGGTAGCGCGAATGTCCCAAGTACAGCGTGTCGTAGTGCGCCTGCACCGTGCGACTCGCCGAATCCGGCAGGCGCGTCCGCCACTCCCCCATGATGATCCCGCGCTCCCCCACGACCGCGGCCGAGTCGATGAGAATCCCCCCGTCTGCCCAATCCTCCAGTACTTGGAGGCCCCGTTCGACGATGTGCGGGTCGTCGGAGGGTAATGTCAGCGTGTAGATCGTCTCGTCCGGCGTCGTCATCGCGTTCAGATCGGCGCCGAACCGCATGCCGCTCGTTTCGATGAAATCGAGCAACGCATGTCCGGGGAAATGCGTGGTGCCTTCGAACGCCATGTGCTCCAGGAAATGGGCGAACCCTTGCTGGTCGCGATCCTCCAATTCGCTGCCCGCATTGACCACGAGGCGCAGTTCCACCCGGTGCGCCGGCTGGTGATTGGGACGGAGGTAGTACCGGAGCCCGTTCGGCAGCGTCCCCACCGTCAAGGCCGGATCCCGCAGGGCGGGTGCCGGCGTGAATCCGAGCGGCACGAGGGCACCGTAGCAGAGCAATGCGCGCAGCCACATGATCAACTCGGACGGGGGCGGTGGACGAGCACGTCAATGAACTGCATGAGCGCATCCTCGTCGTTCACATGCAGGACGTCGACAATGAGGCCATTCTCGTCAACGAGCATGCGGCTGCCTTGCTGCTCGGGTCGCCAGAGACCGTAGCGGTAGACGGCGATACTCGGCACGTCCTTGTTGATCCGGCGCCCGTCGGGATCCGGGAGGCGCCAGAACGGCGTCGAGTCAACGGCTACGACCAAGTTTGGCACGTGAAACACGTCGACCCATTGCGCGATCCACGAGGCTTCGGCCGCGGGAGACATGGGCGGTAGGTACATGAATCCGCCCTGGGTCGACGCGACGATCGTGATGTCGACATCGGGAAACCGGCGCGCGATCCGCCTCAGCCTCACCAGCTCGCTATTGCACGAGCCGCTGTAGCTATCTTCGGATAGCCCCACACACTGCGGGAAAGTGAGAAAGCTGACGAACGTCACGTGACCCGGCGTCGGCCAATGCACGGTTCCAGCGACAGCCGGAAACCACCAATCAGCGGCGAGCGGCGGAGACGGTCGTCCGATGGGCAAGAGCTTGTCCGGCTGGCCGCCGGAGGCCCGACGCAGAAGATCGTACTCCAAAGTGGCGAAGGCCGCCGTGCTATGCCGAAGGCTATCGAGGAGCGGCACCAGACCGGTGAGCTCCTCTTCCGCCGCGTAGATGAGCATGTCGCCACCATTGCCGGCGGCCAGCTCCGCGTAGGCCTGCGACTGGCGCTCCGCCGGGGTGAGGGAGTCGGCCACGCCGATCTCCCAGCGCGCCACTCGGCGCGCGCGCGCCGTGTCGCCATCCTGATGACTCACGTCGCGCAGCTTGTCGTAGGTCTTGAGCCGTTCGATGCGATCGGCGCCGCCACGGGCCCGCCGCACCAGAAACGTTTCGGCCGCCGCCAGACGCACCGGCCGCGCGTCCAGGTAATGTCAACCGCGCTGTCGACGACGATGGCACGCGCGCGCGCGTCAGTAGCTGGGACCGTCGCCAGTTTCCGGTCGACCAAGACCGCGACATCGCTATCCCGGCCCGCCGCGAGCAGGAGGGGCATAGCCCAGCGGAATTCGACCAGATCGACGGTGCGTCGCGTAACGCGTGCCGCACACCGTATCGCCGTCTCCGTCACCTCGGCCGGCGCCGGCGCAAGGCTGCGCCCCGGATCCGGCGGTAGCGTGTCCCGCTCCATGGTCAACGCCTCACGGCGGTCCACATCCGCCTGCACGCGCCGGACAGCGCCCGAGCACTCCCCAACGCTCGAGTACCGGGCGAGATCCACACTGGTGTCCGGCCATTGAAATCGCGTTTGCGCCTGAGCGGTGGCCGGATGACGACAACACATCATCGCCGCGAGCACCGTCGCGACTGCCGCGACTAAATCGCATTGATGGTCGACGTGAAGGAGAAATCACGCACCTTGAGCGCCGGCACGATCGCCGGGGTCAACGGCGCGAATTGCTCATACGGGTCCTTGACCGGGCGGAACACCGGCACCGGAACCCCGAGCTGCTCGATGCTCGAGAACGCGAACAACGGAGATTCGGTGAAACGGAGATTCTTGACGGCCTTCGAGATCTGCCCATGCTCGATCAGCCACAGCCCATCCCGGGTCAACCCCGTGGCCAGAAGACTGGTCTGATCCAACAGGCGCACATTCGAGAGCCGGGTGACGAGCAATCCGCGCGTGGTGGTGCGGATCATCTCCTCCATCGATGTCTCGCCGCCGCTCATGCGGTACCCCACCATCCCCCGCCGTGGCGCATTGGTCCCCAGCTTCGCCAGTGCATAGTCCCGATCGTACGCGAGCGTCGTCAGCACGCCCCGATCGATCCATCGTACGGGCTCCATCCACGCTTCTGGCACGATGCCCAGTTCCGGGTCCGTGGGGTCATGGTCCACGGTGATGCGTTCGTCCATGACCTTGAGCCCCAGTTTCGTGCGCCACAGGTTGAGCGCCTCGTCCGGTGCCAACGCCCAGGGTCCCTGGCCCATTTCCGCGATCAGCCGCGGCATCGAGGCCACGACCAGCTCCCACAAGTCGGCGACGGCCTGCGGCTCGAGGATCACCGTGTAGCGCCCGGGCTCGAGCGTCACCGGATGTTGCGAGGTGAGACACTTGTCGAGCGCGCGCTGCGCCAGCCCGTCGCTATCGATTCGCGCCCAGTCATGGCCGGAAAGACCCGCCCAACCCGACCCCGTACCGTCCGGACTGCGCACCGTCATCGAACATTGCGCCTGCGTCCACGCCGCGTAGGGGATGTCCCACGGCGCCGGCGTGTCTATCCGCTCCGAGTGCATCAGCGTACGTGCGCCCGCGCGCATTTCGATGTACCCCGCGGACTGCATCCCTTGGGCTTCCGCCTTCGCCACCAGCGTGCGCGCCACCTCGCCCCGGACCTCCGGCGTCACAGCATACGTCGCGTCGCTCCAGATCGCCGCCTTCGGGGGCGCGGCCGAACGGAATAGGCGGGAGCAAGACTGGCCGGCGGAGAATATTTGGCCAGTGCCGGGCATTCCGCTCCGCCGCCCGCACCGCCGACTCGAGCGACTCATCGTCGAGTTGGTTCGTCGTCGCCTGGCCTTGCCCCACACCGACGAACCGGCCCACCGCGATCCGGATGTCCCGGCGATCACTGGCCAGCGCGACGCGATTGCGCGCCCATCGCAGCTCGCCGTTCCACCACGAGAAGATCTCGATCTGCGACTCGCCCCCGCCCCGCGCGAAATCGAAGGTCCGGCGCGCGATGCGCGCGCATTCCTCGCGAGACAGGATGCGCTCCGCGTCATCGAGTCGAATCAGTCGATCACGTCCCCGGCTCATGCTTTCCTCAACGGGTCGATGAGCGTGAGCCCTTTGACGACCGCGGGCGGCGCCGTCACGCTGTGGTAGCACACCTGCGGCGGCTCACCCTTGAGCGCCGGGGCACCCACCCGGCGCAGCGCCGTCTCACCGCCAATCGCCATTAGCGACTTCCAGAACTCGGTCGATCGGAACAGGAACCCCGCCCCCGACAAGCGCGCCACGCGCTTCCCGTTCTTGACGGCAACGACCGTCCCCGTCCCGAACCCGGTTGCCACTTGGAAGTCCATCTCGAGATTGGCCCCCGTGATCGCCAGACCGTCGGTGACGCTGCTGACCATTGCTTCGAAGTCCCCGGCCGTCCCCGGGGCCATCACGAGATTGGGTATATGCGTCATGGGCGCGTACATGGCCGATGGCGCGTCGGCGCACCCGTGCGAGCGCGCCGGCGCACCGGCCGACGGGCCCGCGAGCCAGGCCGCACTCTCCCGCGTAGTCTGGAAGTCGGTGAGCACGCCCTTCTTCACGAGCGGGAAGTCGTCCGCCGTCACCCCCTCATCGTCCCACTGCACCGTCGCCGCGGCCCCGGGCTCCGATCGATTGGCCGTCACGGTCAAGAGCGGAGCGCCGGCCTGAAAGTGTCCGATCATCCCCGACGGATCGGACAGATAGCTCGTGCCGCCCGCATTGGCTTCGTACCCGAGCGCGCGGTCCAACTCCGTCGCGCGCCCGAGGGTCGCATCGACGAACCGCGCCATACTCGTGGCGTCGACGGCGGCGTCGTATCGTCCGACATCGATCGGCTTGAGCGGCAGCTTGAGCAGCGCGCGGGACTCCTCGGCGCGCAGGCGGAGTTCGTCACGCAGGGAGTGGTCGCGCACGCGCGGGATGCGGTCGGCGGTGAAGAGCTCCCACCCCATGCCCGCCCGGGAGAGACACGGCAGAGAGACCCCGCCCCGCTCGTTTCCCACGTGCACCTCGCCAGATAGCGTCCCCTCCGTCCAGTATCGGCGCTGGGTGCAATAACTCCCGATCGTCGACGAGAAGACCTCGTCCTGGACGATGGCGAAGGCCTGACCCGCCGCGCCTTGGACGCCGTACTGCTCGGTCCAGATGCGGAGAGCGGCGAGATAGTCTTGGACCTCGAATGGAGACAACGCGAACGGATCGACCTGGACTGGCGTGGTCCAGTGCGCGTTCTGCACGACGGGCACTGACGCGAGGTCTACGTCACGCGGCTTGCCGAGCGTATTGACCTTGGCTTGATGCACGGCCTCACGCCCGAGGCGCGCCATCTCGTCCGGACTCCAGACCGGTCCGCTGGCGAATCCCCAGTACCCGTCCACGAGCGCGCGTACCCCAACTTCCATGTCCTCTTCATCGGAGACGTTAATCTCTAGAAATCGCCGCGTGCGGGTGTACGTCAGACGGACGTCGGCGTAGACCGCGCCGGCACCGCGCGCGCTCTCCAGCCCGCGCGCGGCCAGCTCCGCGACCTGCGGATCCTCCACCGGGGTGACGGGCTCCGGCACGCGATCGAGGATTGCCACGAGAGGCCGGGGGGCAACGACCATGGCGGCGGCGGCAACCCCAGTCCCCACAAACCGGCGTCGATTCAGTGACATCCTACTGCTTCATGACGACGACCGACCCAGAGGCGCCGGAGATCGTGCTGTGGAACTTGTAGGTGCCCGGAGCCGGTATCGAGCGAATGCGAAGCTGCTTCGTATCCGACGTGTCGCTGGGATCGTTGGCGAATGCCGCAATGTTGCCGGACCCACACCACCACACATGCTGGGCGCAGGCCGCGTCATCCTGCATGACGTGCGTCGGATCATCGAACGTGACGTCGGTTGATGGCGCGGACTGGTTCTGGAACACCACCGTGGCACCCGGACCCAAGGAGACCGTGCTGGGCGTAAAGATGCCGACGATCTTCCCGGCAGCATTCGGTTCCGCCGCGATCTGGATTACCGCGAAGAGAGAATAGCCGATCGTGTACGGCAGGGTATCCGCCTTCGTGATCCCATACGCGGTCGCCGTCGCATAGACCGTCACATGACCGGGTCGTACCGGACTCAACACCCCGGTGCGATCGATCGTGGCCACGCTCGAATCTGCCGTCGAGTAGTAGGTGGCGAGGTTCTGGATGGTGTCCCCCGCGGCATCGATCCCCGCACTGGGAATCAGCGTTGGGAAGTTGGAGGCTGTCTTGGCGCTATCACCCGGCGGCGGGTGAATCGTGAACCGGCTAAGGACCGGTGGGGTCGTCGTATCGGTGACGTTGAAGATCGCCGTGTCCGCATGCGTGTCGTTGCCGATCGATAGTGACGCCACCACCGTGAACTGCGTGCCGGTGCCAATGACGTGCACCAGCCCCGTCGCGCTGACCTGTACGTTCTGCAGATCCAGCGATGTGAACGTCGGCGCCGGAAGCCCGGCAATGGGCAGGCCCTTGATGGTCCGCGGAGTGGCGACGAGACGAATCGTGTCGTACGGCGCAACCGTGGAGAGCGTCACGGCGCGATGGTTGAGCGTGAGTGACCAGTAGAGCTTTGTGGGATCCGTCACTGGTGGCGGCGCGTATGGGGTATCGGTCGCACACGCTGCGACGGCGAGTGCGAGCACGGCGACCATGCGATCGGACGAGAGAGCACGCGAGGTCATAGCGGTCACGCTCCTCGGCTGCGGCAGCCCTTGAACAGCGGATTGCTGAGTCGCTCGGCGCCGGGAATGGGCGCGGTCACGGCGGTGCCATAAGCATTGAAGGCTCCCGTGTACGGCCCGACCGGATACACCTGGGTCTCCGAGAGACCGTATTGACGGATGAGACGACGCAGGTCGCCCTCCCGATGTCCGGTGAGAAACAGCCAGTAGGCCCGTTCCGTGAACAGCATCGTCACGCGGGCTGCGGCGGTGCCCGGGTCACGAAGCGGAGCCAGTCCCGTCACGCCGCCGGCGCCGGCATTCCACACCGTGTCGGTTTTAGTCGGATCGGTGCCATTCGGTTGCGTCGTGAACGTGCCGTCGGTCCGCAGGGTGTTCAACGTCGTGAGCCAACCGCCGCCGCCCGCTTGGAGCGCGGCTTCGGCGCCGATGAGACGCGCCTCGATCCCGCTGGCCATGATGACGGGGGTGTCTCCGACGATGTCGTACGTGAGCGGCCGGATCATTGGGAGCCCATACTGGTTCGGCCCATTCGCCGTCCCTGCGGAGCGCGGATCACCGCTCGAAAGAAATGGGAGGCCGTTCTCGCCCTCTCGATCGACCATCGTGAGTCCTCCATCGCCGGGGCCATAAACACCGGGCGCACCGAAGGTCGGGACCATGAAATTCTGGTTGGACACGACCACGCCGCCCGCTGTCTGCGTCGGCGTTCCGTTGAACTGGAGCGCGTATTGATAGCCGTCGGGCACCTGGGCCACCGCGGCGGCGGCCTCGGCGTACTGACCGAGTGCCAGGAGCGCACGCCCCTTCCCCATCCGCGCGAGATTGAGGATACGGTTGCTGTCGACAGCGAGCGTCAGCGCGGAGTCGAAGTACGTGATCGCTCGCTCATACACGTCTTGTGTCGACGACCCGGGCTGGTACGTGAAGTCTTTCCCGAAATCGACCGTGCTAAGCGGGATGCCCGAGCAGAACAGATCGGCGAGGAACAGGTCGGCATAGCCCTCGATCGCGTACATGTGCCCGGTCAGCGCCTTGGGCGCTTGTGGCGCATAGGCCTGCAGGTATCCCCGGGCTTGTCGGGCCTCGGCACGCGTATTCTGCAGGTACCCATAGAGATCACTAATGGTGGCGGGCGTGACATTGTCCGAGGCCGTGCCGGTGTACTCCGCCAGCGTTCGGCTATCGACCAACGTTCCCGGCGTGATCAACGAGAACTCGCCGACGTCCCCAGTTTGGAGCTCATCCGTGAACAACGCGGTGATCGGCACGAAGGCATCGTCCGGCCCGGCAAAGGCAGTGCGCAACGTCGCCAGGGCGCCTTCGTAGACCTGTTGGGCGCCCGACGGGGTGTGCGTCGTGTTGGGATCGGGGACACCCGCCGGGAGAGGATCGGAGGCAACCTGGCATGCCGACAGCCCTGCGAACAGCAAGCCGCAGACGATCCTCACCATGAGACCAAGCTCAGTACGCGGCATTGACTCTGACGATCCAGACGCGCGGTTGCGGCACGACACCGCCATCGATGAGTTGATTGCCCGTCGAGTACGTGTTCACGTCCGGGTCCTTCCCTTTGTAGTTCGTGAACAGTCCGAGATTTGTCCCTTGGAGTGCTAACGAGACGTCCGCCGCTCGCGTGAGCCAGTGCGCGAACTTCCTCGGTAGGTGGTAGGCGATAGAAAGGCTTTGGAAGCGCAGCGCGTTGACACGCTGAATGACTCCATAATCCGTCTCGTTCAAGACGGCGGCGGCCGCCTGTTCGGAGAACGGTGCGTGCGGGTCACTACTACCGGGTGAGAAGACCAACTGTCCGGCGGACCCCAGCGGACCGTTGACTTGCGTCAGCCCCGCCTGGTACTCGAAGTCGGCCGACACCGACACCGCGCCTCGAAGCAGGGACAGCTGACTGTGCATACCGATGGTGTAATTCGGATCGCTCGCTCCCATGTAGACCAGCGAGTCACCCACCAGCACCTCGTCCGGCTCGATGATGCCATCATGGTTCGCATCCGTGTACGCCAGAATCGGCCGCGCCCACCGACTGAATACGGGATACCCGGCCTGGACGCGCGCGTCGTCCGTCCCGAACGGCTGAACACCCGGACCAAGGCGCACGACGACGTTGTAGTTGCGGCTGAGATTGACCGCCACATTCCACGAGACCGGGTCGGTGCGAAGAAGTTGCGTGATCAGACTCGCTTCGACGCCCGTATTGCGGATCTCCCCAATGTTCTCGGCGATCGACTGGCCGGCATAGACGGACGGCGCGATCGGCACGTTCATGATCGCATCGTAGCGCATCTTCCGATATCCGCTGAATCCGATCGACACCCAGTCGTGCAATAGATCCGCGTCGACACCACCCTCGAACTCCTCCGACCGCTCCGGCCGCAGTTGACTGTTACCGAGGGTCGCGAGCTGGATCGCCGGCTGGAAGCCGCCGTCGAGGAACGGATTGGTCGTTTGATAGAGGCGCAGCTGCTGCTGTGGCGACGGCCAGACGCCAGCCTGCCCATAGGTCGCGCGCGCGCGGAACGCGTCGAAGATCTTCTTGAACGGAAAGAATTTCTCTTCGGACACGAGCCACGACACACCGAGCTTCGGGAAGAGCGGCTGATGGGCGTTCTTGCCGAACGACGTGCTTTGATCGAGACGCAGACCGGTGTTGATCACGAAATGCCGGTACGTGAAGTCTGGCGCGAGGTACCAGCCGTAACTGGTTTGGTTGTTCGATGCTTGCGTAGCGAGCGCGATCGTCTGGGCGCCCACAAGGGAGTTACTGCCGGGCAGGAGGCCGACCGCCGATGTCGTGATCGTCGAGACCGCCGACGCGCTGTAGTTCGCTCCCGTGGCGAGTTGCATGCGGAGGCCGCCGAACAGCGGTACGTTGGCCTCGACCTGCATGTTGACGGTGGACTGCGTCGTCGATCCGTGCGCGGTGGTGAGGGTGCCGGCGCTATCGGCATTGATGGACCCCAGTGCGGGGTCCGAACTAATGGCCTGCACACCCTGCGGAACGAGCGCGTCGTCCTGTCGACTAATGACGTTGAGGCCCACGCTGGCGCTCGTAGTGAGCCAGTTCAACGGTCGCCAATTGAAACTGGCAGAGTTCGTGAAATTGGTGGCATCGTCCGTCACCCGCTGCGACAGATCGGGTAGGGGGTCGGCCACCGGACTCAACCCCTGACCAGAGGCCGACCAGTACCGGTTATTTCTGGTATCGACGTACGTCGTCATGAGCGCGCCCAGCTCTCGCTCGAGATCCGATCGCTGCTGGTTTTCGTGCGTCAACATTACCGATATCGACACATCAGCACGATCGCTGAGCCGTGCGGCCAGGCGCGACGTCGCACTCCATCGCGACAGCTGTTCCGGATGAACCATCCAACCGAGTGGATCATTGCCAGCGTGCGTCGACCGATAGAGGGCCATCTCGGCCGGTGGCATACCGACCACACCCTGTTCGTCGTCAATGCCCCCGTTGACGGCGTACGTCAGCACCTCGCTGCCGCCCGAGACGCCAATGTTCCCCGTGTTGGTCACCCCATCACGGAGAATGGAGTACTGAGAGTGATTGAGCGCTTGAAAGCGCACGAGGCTGTCGGCCGTGCACTGGGAACTGCTCAACGGGCAGAGCTTTACGTTGTCGCTTTGCGTACCGACGCCAAATCGATAGTACCCCAGTGGATATTGCCCGGGGATCGACGACATCCCGCGCGACGCGTCGGCCGTCCAACGCGCCGGACCCGCGTGACCCTTCTTGGTCGTAATGACGATCACGCCATTCGCGGCATCGGGCCCGTACAGGGTGGCGGCGGATGGCCCCTTCAACACCTCGATCGTTTCGATACTCCCGGGGTCGATCTGATCCAGCGGTGACGGGGCGCCGGACGTCGCTCCGACCACGCTCCCTAAATTGCCGGCACCGCTGCCGGGAATAGTGAGGCTCGCGCCTCTTTGATCGTGGAGCGTTGCGAGATTCCCGCTCAACGAGTCGGACTGTGCGGCATAGACCCGCACGTTGTCGACAATGACGATTGGGTCGTTCGATTCGAGCGCACTACTGACCCCGCGGAGTCGGAGGCGACTCGGATCGCCTGGCGCACCCGATGTATGCTGCACGGTCAGCCCGGGCACGCGACCGTCGAGCAACTGTGTGACGCTCGAAATCGGTTCGTTGCGAACGATCGAGTCCGCATCGAGGATCGTGATGTCGTTGGCCAACTCGTAACGACGTCGCGGGCCAGTCGCCGTCGTGACAACCTCTTGGAGGTGAGCCGCGCCCATCTTGAGCTGAAACGAGACGTTCACATACCCGGTGTCGGGCACCACGACGCGGCGTTCCTCGGGCGTGTAGCCGAGGAAACGTGCGGTGATGACTTGCAGCCCGGATGGCACGCGCCGCAAGAGTGTATAGCCTTTGTCGGTCGTGGTCTCCTGGTTGCTCGTGCCTTTGACCGCGACGACTACTCCAACGAGCGGCCTCGACGTCGTGTCATCGGTGACGCGCGCCAGCACCATGGCATACCCACCAGTATCGGTCGCCGAAGACCGCAGATCCCGGTCCTTGACCAACATGACCGTCTCGCTGGTCGTGACCACCGCGCGCACATTGGTTCCCTGCAGCACGCGCTCCAGAGCGTTGGCCACTGTCACGCTGTCGGCCTGAATCGAGATGCGCCGGTCGACCGGCACGATGAGCGGCGTGAACGCCAGGCCCAGCTTCGCCTGCCGGTCGATCTCGTGCAGCGCCTCGCGCAGCGTGACGTTCTGCAGATCGAGCGTCACCCGCCGTTCCAGCGGCGGCGTGTGCGCGCGGGCGCGCGCCGGAGCGGGCGCCGTCTGGGCACTGGGGGCGCTGTCCGGCGACACCACCTGCCCATAGACTGGTCCGATCCCAGTCACCATACCCGCGACCACCCACACGAATGGCGTCACGGCTTGAGCGCGCCGCGCTGGGCTGCGTGGTGGATGTGGACGTATCGCCCGTCTCGCGTGAACGGCACGCCGAGCGTCCCGGCGAGGATCGCCATGGCATTGTCCGCGGATTGCGAGGTGAACGCCGCCGTGATGGGGACGGTCAGAAGCGTGCTGTCGTCGACCGCGAATTGAATGTCGTACCACCGTTCGAGCTCCCCCAGTACGTCCCGTAGGGGCCGCTCGGAGAACGCGAGGTGACCGCCGACCCATGCCAGCCACGTGTCCAGATCCGCGTGGTCGACCACCTGGACCGCCCCGCTCCGATCCAGCGTCGCCATCTGCCCGCGGCCGAGTTGCGCGGCACTGAGATTGGCCGTGATCTCCGCGGGTCGGATGCCGACGCGTCCCCCGGCGACTATGACGACCGTGTTGGTATCGGACGGATAGGCGCGGACGGCGAACTCCGTCCCGAGATCGTCCATCACCCCCGTGCCCGCATGCACACGAAACGGCCGGCGCGCGTCGTGCTGTACGACGAAGTACGCCTCGCCGATGAGTGCCACGTCTCGCGTCGTCCCATAGGCCGCCGGTACGACCAATCGACTGTCGACGTTGAGCCACACGTGCGTGCCATCGACCAGCGTCACCTGCGATCGCTCGCCACGCGCCGTCTCGTAGATGCGCGGTGGCGCAGCGGCCAACCGCACGGTTTCCACTCGCCGCCAAGTGGCCGTGAGCGCGATACCCACGGCGATGAGGCCGGCAGCGACCGCCATTGCCCGCCAGGATCTCCCTGGATGCTCCGGAAGGATGCGCGTGCGCTTCGTCGGCAGTGGTGCCGCTCGCAATCGCTCCTGCAGCGCGCGCCACGCCTCGGCTTCGTCGACGACCGGCAACGGCGTGGCGGCCTCCCGCCACACGGTCCGCATGCCCGCCAGGAGCCGCGCGTGCGAGGGATCGGCCATGGCCCAGGCGTCGATCGCCTGCCGTTCCTCTGGCGTGCTCTCGCCGCTGAAATACCGTTCGACGAGCACCCAATCAGGGTCGGACGTCAGGAGCCGGAAACGCGACGGTGGTGACGAGTCCATGCCGTACATACCGGCGCGGAGTGCGACACCCCTACGACAGCGCTAGAGCCAGTCGGCCAGTGCCGTGCGCAAATGCCTCAGCGCTTTGGCGATCTGGTTCTCCACGGTCTTCGGAGTCGTCTGCATCCGTCGGGCGATCTCGGCGTAGCTCAGGTGTCCCTGCCGCCGGAGCAGAAACGCTTCCCGGCACCGCGGCGACAGCTGCCCGATGGCGCGGTCGATGGCGATCGCCATCTCTGTCTCACGCATCGCGGTATCGGCGTCCGCCGATGCGACGGGCACATCGAGCACGTCGAGCTCGACGCCGGCCCGCCACCGTCCCTCGGTGCGTGCCCGGGCCACGCGATTGAGCGCGACGTTGCGGGTGATCGCGTAGAGATAGCCGGCGAGGGTCTCCACGAGCTGCAGGCGCTCGCGGTGCATCCAGATCCGGAAGAACACTTCCTGCACGATCTCTTCGGCCGCTCCGCCGGCGCTATCGATGCGCGCCGCATAGGCACACAGCTGTCTATAGTAGCGGCGAAAGAGCTGCCCGAAGGCGTCCTCTTCGCCGGCGCGGATGCGCGCGATGAGTTCGACGTCCAGATCCGCTACACAGGCGTGAGTCATTCGCGAAGCAGGGGTAGACGAGCCGTACGTCACATACCGGCGAGCACGGCCGCGCCCCTACGCTAGTAACGAATTCGGCGGAAATCGGACGTATGCGGCGGTCACGCGCGGGCGGCGACGAATATCGGTGGTCCGCCCGCCGAGCGGTGTTTGCGTTGTGTTAAAAGCCGGAATCGGATGTTCCGACCGTCCTCCCCCTGCGCCACGGCGGCCAGTTGAGTATTATGTCCGGACAATTGGGAATCCGGACCCCTCACGAGAGAGTCGACTATGAATGGCAAGATCGAGCGCGAGATCCGTCTCTTGAAGGCCTACGCGTGCTGCTCGACCCTGGCATTCGGCGCGTTGATATTCGTCGCCACCAAGAGCCCGGCCCCGGCACCCGCCAAGTTCACGGAGATCGACGCCGAGCGAATCAACATCCGGGAGAAGAACGGGAATTTGCGGCTGGCGATCTCCAACACCGATCGGATGCCGGGCGGCACGGTCGCCGGCGTCGAGCTCAAATTCCGTGACGGCAAGCGGGACGGCGCCGGCATGATCTTCTTCAACGATGAAGGCGATGAGGACGGGGGCCTCACCTACCAAGGCAAGTCCACCGACGGCTCACATATCGCGGACGCAACGATCCGGTTCGACAACTACCGGCAAAACGAAGCGATCGGCATGAGCCACTACCAGAAGGGCGACGAAAAGGAGTCGGCCCTGGAGGTCTGGGACTCGCCGAACGCGCCGCTCACCGCCGAATTCGCGCATCAGTACGTGAGCGCGGCGTCAATGAAGGATGGGCCGGACAAGACGGCGGCGCTCAAAGCGATGGCCCAGCAGCACGCCACCGAGCTCGGACACCTGACGCGCCGGGTCTTCGTCGGGCGGACGAAGAAAGACGACGCGGCCGTTCAGCTCATGGACCGCAACGGCAAGCCGCGCATCCGGATGGCCGTCGACTCGGCAGGCAACGCATCGCTCGATTTCCTGGACGAGCACGGGAAGGTGATCTCGCGCTTCCCGCGCGCGTCGCACTGATAACCACCCGCGCTATCGACTCGCCGCTCGAACGGCGCTATCGACGACCCACTTCTCCAGCGTCGGCGTATCATCGATGTCGCCGTTGTACGCTACCGACGGTTTGAAGTTGCCTACCTGCGCGGGCGAAGTGGGATCGACGGACTGTAACGTAGAAAACAGGGAATAACCCGACGGCAGGTACTGCTCGCGGACGTCCACATAGCGCGTGGCGGCATCCGTGGTCTGGCCGATGTGAAACGCACCAAGCTGCCGGAAATCGTCCGCCAGGGAGATGCAGGCGCTGAAACACAGGTTGTCCGTCAGCAGCAGGAGACGGCCGTGCATCTCGGATGGCGGTTGAGCCCCCACCCGCGCGGGCGGCGCCCCGGCACAGTGCGTGGCACTCGAAAACGCCCGTCCGTGCGCTTGGGCATCACGCAAATCGTGCAGCGTCGTTTCGACGACCTGTCGGATCTCCGGCCCGCCCTGGCGCACATCCGCGGATTGGAGAAAGTATTCGACCTGTTCGATGTTGCTCGGACTGACCCGCCAGGCCCCATCGGGCCCGCCGCACGCGGGGGACGTCACGGCCCCAAGGCGGCCTTCGACGTAAGGCGCACCAAAGAGCGACGCCGCGATCTCACGTTCCATCAGTGAAGATCCGCCGCCGTTGCCCCGCACGTCGAGCACGACGAAGGGCGCCTGTCGCAAGGCCGTCTTCTGTGCGTCGACCGCTTTCACTACATCGATGGCTGGAGTACCCATCAAGGACTGCAGGGCGATCCAATAGCCCGCTCCTACCTGACGCACGCCGTAGCCCGCCTTCCCCGCTCCGCCGGCAGTCTTGAGCCGCGGCAAGAGCAGCTCGCGTTTCACCCGCACCCACTCGAGCGTGATCGTTTGGCGTTGGCCTTTCGTGTCAACCACGCACGCGGTGGGACGCACGATGAAGGGATTGCCTTCGTCTACGAGAAGCCATGGGGCGAATTGCGCTTGCTGTGCCCCAATGTCCCAGTTCGCGCGAAACCCGCCAAGATTGTTGCGTGCCAATGCTTCGACGTCCTGACCGTCGCAGCCGATCAACACCGCGCCAACGAGCAATGTCTGCGGCGGGTCCGCGTCGGTCACGACCCAGCTGTCACCACGCTTGCTGACGATGAACCGCGGCCAGCGCGGAAGGTTGACCACGAACGTCGGACGACTCCAGATATGCTTGTCACCCATCGCGGTCGCGAAGCCGGCGAGGACGGCGGAGTACCCTTCATAGGAAGTGACGGTCCGCGCACGCTCGAGTGCCAGCTCGTGTCCGTGCGTCAACCGATGCTGAAAATCGAGATCGTTGAGCTCGCGCGCGGCGCCTGGATGATTGTCCCGCAGCAGAACGTACGCCGCGTCCACGTCATGCACCGTCGTCGTCGCCCAACGCCGGTCGGGCGGGGCGTGGAATGTATCGATGTTCCACGCGGGAAGCTGCGCCGCGGCGTTACCGGCGAGCAGACAGAGAGAGATAAGGTGGGACGATATGGTTCGCACAGTGCGCAGGGTGGTTTGAGATAGAGGTCCACCGTCCTAAACGACATTCAGGCGATCGAGGTTTCACCGGCGAGTGCGGCACGCGGTGGTATCCCAGCATCTCTTTGTCGCACGCGCCGCGCTCCGGGTTGCCACCCGGGTTTCGCTGGGCCGACCGACCGAGATCGGCCAAGGGACGCAGGTGGTGAAGGCCCACTGCGTCCGCTCCTCCAACCACGTATATTTTGCTCCTCTGCTCCTGCCCGGGTGGCGGAATTGGTAGACGCAGGGGACTCAAAATCCCCCGACCTTTGGGTCTTACGAGTTCGAGTCTCGTCCCGGGTATAGAGTTACGCGCTTCATGTGATGTGATTTAGCGCGGTCGTGGGTGCGATGGCCGCGGCGCGGTGCGCCGGGATCCAGCTCGCAGCCGTCGCCACGATCACCAGCGCGGTGGGAATGAGCGCGAACGAGATCGGGTCCGTCGGCGAGACGCCGTAGACGAGACCGCGCATCAAGCGCGTGAGCGCGAGCGCGACCGGCACGCCGGCGATCACGCCGAGCGCCGCATACCCCACGCCCTCACCGACGACTAGACGGTAGATCGCCCGCGTGTTGGCGCCCAGCGCCATGCGGATGCCCATCTCCCGCGTGCGCTGCCGCACGCCGTAGGCGACGACGCCATAGATGCCGACGGCGCTCAGCAGCAAACCCATGCTGGCGAACACCCCGAGGAGCGTGAGCATCATGCGCTGGCGGCCGAGGGATGCCGCGAGGATGTCGCTCATCGTTCGGACATCGGAGATCGGCACGTTCCGATCGACGGCCACGATCTGGCCGCGAATCGCGGCGACCAGCGCCGCCGGCTCCTCGCGCGTGCGCACCATGAGCCCCGTGGCGAAGACGGTCTTCTGATCCAGCGGAACATACACCTCCGGCCCCGGCTGGACGTTCAGGCTGTCGTGGCGCACGCTCCCCACCACGGCGACGATTGTGGCGAGCGAATCATCGGTGGCATGGGTGGCGCGCAGACGGTGGCCGATGGGATCCTCTCCGGGAAATAGCCGCGCGGCGAATGCCGAGTTGACGGCGATCACCCGCGGTCCGTGCGCGCCATCGGACTCACGAAAGTCTCGGCCCCGCACGATCGGAATACCCGCGGTCGCGAAGTACATTGGGGAGACCACTTGCCAGTGCGCCCGGGGAGGCGGTGCGTCAGGCTGCCGCGCACGACCCTCGACGGTGATGTCGGCGTCCCACGCCCGGCCGCCGAGCGGCAGGTGCATCACCGTGGCCGCCGAGACGACGCCGGGCAGCGCGCGGACGCGTGCCAGCACGTCGTGCCAATAGGCGCGCCGCGCGTCGTCGCCATCCGCGGTCGGCTGGAGACGCATGGTCAGGAGGCGGTCGGCGCGCAGCCCCGGATCGACGTCGGCGAGCGCGACGAGCGTGCGTCCCATGAGCGTCGCGCCGATGGCGAGGACGAGCGCCAGCGCTACCTCGAGTGATACGACGATCCGCCGGGCGCGCGCACCGGCGCCCGTCGTGGTACGCCCCGCGCGCAGGCGGGCCGTCACACCGGCGATCCGCGCCTCGGCGAGCGGCACGAGGCCGAACAGCACCGACACGAGACCGGTCACGGCGAGCGCGGCGGCCAGCACTCGTCCGTCGACCGCAATCTCCTCGATACGCGGCACGGATGGCGGGAGCACGCGGTGCAGGATCCCGGTGCCGGCATAGGCGAGCGCGACGCCGATGATGCCGCCCGCGGCGCCGAGCACGACGCTCTCGACCAACAACACCATGGCGATTTGCCGGACGCTGGCGCCGAGCGACGCCCGTACGGCCAGCTCGTGCCGGCGTTCGGCGGCGCGGACGAGGCCCAAGGTCGCCACGTTCGCCGTGGCCAGCGCCAACAGAAAGACCACGGCCGCGAAGAGCACGATGAGCGTCGGACGGATCGCGCCCACCATGCTCTCCCGGAGGCCGACGACGCGGGTCGCCTGCAACCAGTCGGCCCGCAAGTGGAAGTCGCGCTGGATCGTGGCCAGGAGCGGCGTCAGCTCCGCGGATGCCGACCGGACGGACACGCCGGGCCGCACACGCGCATACGCCAACTGCGTCGCGCCAGTCCACCACATGGCCGACGGATCCCGCGTCATCGGCGTCCAGAGGTCCGAGCGAAAACCGAGCGCCCGAAACGCGCGGGGCATCACGGCGACCACGACGTAACTCTCGCGATTGAGCACGATCGAGCGTCCCAGGATCTTCGGGTCGCCGCCAAACGAGGCCTGCCACAGCTCGTAGCTCAGCACCGCCACGTTGCCGCGGTCCGGCAACTCGGCGTCCGCGCCGAACGTTCGGCCGAGCATCGGAGCGATGCCGAGCATGCCGAAGAATTGGCCGGACACGCGCGCGGCATTGAGTTGGCGCGGCGCCGGCACGTCGGTCAGGGCCATGAGCCAGCCGGGACTGACCGATGCGACGATGTCATAGCTCTTCGCGCGCTCGCCGATGGCTTCGACCTCCCGCTGGGCGAACGCATGGTCGGGCGCGATCGCGACGAGCCGGTCCGGGGTCGCGTAGGGCAACGGTCGGAGGAGGACGGCGTTGACCACGCTCAAGACCATGGTCGTGGAGCCGATGCCGACCCCCAAGCTCAGGGCCGCGGTGATGGCAAACGCGGGCCGGCGCGCGAGGGCCCACATCGCGCGCCGGAGGTTGGTGAGGCGAGGGAGCATATGCCCTCGTAGACAGCGCAGAGGCGCGGTTGGTTTGCTAGGTGGCTGGTCTCGGGACCGGACCCGCCGGCACGCGGGCCGCGCGCAGCAAACGCGTCAGGCCGATCGCGTGCAGCATCACCGACACCGGCACCGCCAGCGTCGGAATCAAGATCATGGGAAACACGCCCATGGCGGCGACCGCCGGCACGCGGGCGCCAAGCTCGGGCGCCAGGAACGGGGCGAGCACGCCGGTGCCCATGCCGACGGCGACGACCAGATCGAGGAGCCCGAGCAGGTTCCACCCGATCGCCAGCGCGCGACTGTTTCGGGCGCCGCGGGCGAGCGCGAACGCCACCGGGAGCGCGGTGACGCCGACCGCGATGTCGCCCCAGCCGGCGGGCAGCGCGAAGTGCGCCGGCACTTGCCCCCGGGCGAGCAGGAACAGGAACAGCATGCCGGCGATCCGATAGACCTGCACGCCGTGGAGGGCGGGCAGCGAAACCGTATTGATCGCGCGCCGCACCGACGGTGAGACCGCGAGCGCCAGCAGCACGACCGTGGCCGGCACGATCGTGAACAGACCGAGCCTTGGGTTGACGGCGAACGGGTCCGCTCCCGACAGCGACGATGGGGGCGGCGCGAGCACGAGAGCGGCGACGAGCCAGGCGCCGAGGAAGAGCGCGGACCCGATGCGCACGGCTCGGTCCGCGGCCACGGCGAAGATGCTCCACACGGCGGTGACAATCACGATGCTGACCACGACGTCGCTGAGCGCGAAGTACCAGGGCACGACGGGAATCATAGGCGACCTCCTGTGTTATAGGTGTACATACACCCAAATGCCAGGGCGCGGGAATCGGTTCCCGGCGCGCGCGGACTTACCGGCGCCGGCGCCAGACGCTCATGAGCGCCAGATGGAGGATGGGGACGGTGGTCAGGAGGACAGCCGTCCACGTGGGTTGCAGCGTGATCACGAACACGATCATTGCGATGGCGAACCCCCAGAACATGCCCTCGCCGAGAAACGCCTGGCCCCAGTGCGGCGCCAGGCCGGACGGCGCGACGCGGGGCGACAGCGCCGGGACGAGTCGCGGGACGGCGCGCCGGTACGACGCGTAGGATGCGCCCTGCGCCGATGTCAGCTCGCGCTCCTCGACGTCGATCAAGGCCAACGTGATGGCGACCACACCGGCCAGGATGACGAGGGCGCCCGTCCGGCTCGCCAGTGGAGCCAGCCCGGCGGCCAGCAGCAGACCGCCCAGGTACAGCGGGTTCCGCACATAGCGATAGGGTCCGCTAGCCACAAGCGCCTCGGTGTGGAGCCGGTCATCGTGCACCACGGTCGCGTGGAGATAGGCCGTGGCCCACGTCCGGAGGAGCGCGGCCAATGTGACGCTCACCGCGCCAACCGCGAACGCGGCGCGCAACGCGATCATGCCGCGCGGCGTGTCGACGTCAAGGGAGGGCGCGATCGTGTGCAGCACCGCGACGGTCGCGTTCACGTGATCGATCCCGGAGAGCGCGAACCCCCCGAAGAACGTCGCCGCGAAAAGCCAGAAGCGATAGCGGAACACGAAGTCCGAGCCGCGCATGCGGACCGTACGGCCGCCGCGCCCGTCGGGTTTCGTCACCCCGCGCTCCAGGTCGCGACGAGCAACGCGCGCGCGCGGCAGTTCTACGATGTGCATTATATGGAGCTCGAGGTATAGCTTTGGGCATGACACCGACCGCTCTCGCCGGCTTCCTGGCTCCGGTCACCACGCCCTTTGATCCGCGCGATGGCGCGTTGGCGATCGACGTCCTCCGCGCGAATGTCCGCGCCCATTCTGGCCGCCGGATGCTCCGGGATCGTGGTCGCCGGATCGACCGGCGAAGCCGCTTTGCTGGAAGAAGACGAACGCTTGGCGCTGCTGACTGCGGCGCGGGAGATAGTGCCGCGTGACCGGTGGCTGATCGCCGGCATTGGGGCCGAGTCGACGCGGCAGACGATCCGGCGGTCGGTCGATGCGGCCCGTATCGGCGTCGACGCTGTCATGGTGGTCGGGCCCCACTATTATCCCGAGAGCCGGACGGCCGAGGCGCTGGTGGATCATTACCGCGCCGTCGCCGACGCCAACGGGCCGCCGGTCGTACTGTACAGCATTCCCAAGTACATGCACTACGCGATCCCCGCCCCCGTCGTGCAGACGCTCGCCGGACACCCGCGCATCATCGGCATCAAGGACTCCGGCGGCGATCCAACATTGCTGGCCGGCTATCTCGCGGCCCAGTCGCCGACGTTCGCCGTGCTGACGGGACACGGCGGCACGCTGGCGCAAGCGCTGGCATCCGGCGTACGCGGCGGTGTGCTGGGAGTCGCGCTCCTCGTGCCCGCCCTCGTCGAAACGCTGTGGGCCGCGGCGCTCGCGGGCCGGACCGAGGAGGCCCGCGCCGCCCAGGAGCGGCTGATGCCCGTGGCCCGCGATATCGTCGGCGCCTTGGGCGTGCCCGGGGTCAAGGCCGGCTTGGACGCCGTGGGCCTCGTCGGAGGACCGGTGCGGCCACCGCTCGAAGCATTGACCGTCGCCAATCAGGAGCACGTGCGGCGCGTCCTCCACGCGGCACTGGCCGCGCCCGCCGCCGCGGTCGCCTAACCCCTCACCATTCCCGCCATGTCGACGATCGAGCGCGTCCCGAACGGCGCCTTCAATTGGTTGGAGCTGGCGACGACCGATCAGTCCGCGGGCAAGGCGTTCTATGCGACCCTGTTCGGCTGGTCGTACGAGGACGTCCCCATGGCTCCCGGCGACGTATACACCATGTGCCGCCTCTCGGGCCGCGACGTCGGCGCCATCTGCACGATGCGACCGGAACAGCGCGTCCAAGGCGTGCCGCCCCATTGGCTGGCTTACATCGCCACGGATCAGATCGATGCGGCCGCCGCGCGCGTGCCGGCGCTCGGTGGCGCGGTCGTCGCGCCCCCGTTCGATGTCATGGACATCGGCCGCATGAGCGTGATCCAGGATCCGACGGGCGCGACCCTTGCGATGTGGCAAGCGCGTCAACGCAGCGGATTTGGCGTGACGGGCATCGATGGGACCCTGTGTTGGGCCGATCTCTCGACGAACGATCCGGAGCGCGCCGCGCGGTTCTACACCGAGCTCCTGGGATGGCACATTGAGCCGGGCGATGAGGAGCCCGCCCACCAGTATCTCCACATCCGGAACGGAGCGGAGTTCATCGGTGGAATTCCCCCCGTCTCGTACCGAGATCCGCATCAGCCCGCGTACTGGCTCCCGTACTTCGCGGTCGCCGATTGCGACGCGTCGGCCGCGCAAGCGGCGCGCCTGGGCGCCGCAACGTATATGCCGCCGACCGCCATCGAGGACCTGGGCCGTTTCGCCATCCTATCAGATCTGCAAGGTGCCACATTCGCCCTGGCGCAAGTCGCGCTGCACTGATGCATCTTCGCTCTGGTCTCCGCCAGAAAACAAAATAAGTTGAGGGCAATTGCCCGTCCGGCGATCGCGCCGCGGGCCGACGATTCACTCTTTGCCCTGGGCTTCCTTCGTGGAAGAGGCTTCCCCTCCGCCGGGCGTCTATACGTGTCGCGGCCCACTGCATCACTCGTGGGTCTCCGCCGACGACGCAGACAAGTGTTGCAACGGTTACACTCGCGAAACCCGCGTGCTTCGCGACCAAGACGGCAATCACAAGCTCGAGTTCTACTGGGAGCCGGTCGTCGAACCGGAAGGGCCCGCGGAGCCCGACGCGCCGTCCGCGACGGGTCCGGCGGATGTGACGCCCCCGCCGAAACCCGCGGACGGGCCGGCGTCCGGGATGCCGTCGTCAACGGCTCTGGCCCATAGCGCCTTCTTTCGCCGCGTGGCCGAGATTACCGACGATAGCGCGCCGGCCTGGCGCGCGTTCACCGCGGGGCTCCTCACCCTGCGATTGGTCGATCGCTGGGCGACACGCCAGGTCACCGGCCGCGAGCCGACCTTCAAAGAGTTCGCGCTCGTCCGGCGCGCGATCGAGGATGTCGACGACGACCGCATGCACGAAGTCCTCATCTCCCTCACGGACTCCTTGCGCACGTTCTCCGACGCCGACGTCGCGTCCATCCCCAAGCTCCTGTTCGCCTACGGCCTCTTGCTGGAGGACATTCGCGAGTGGCCGCTCGCGGTCGACGTGTACGAGACCGCGCTCGATCGCGCCGACGTCCCCGAATGTGGCGATGGCATTCCGCTCGTGTATGTGCGGCTGGGTTGGTGCCTCATCCAGCTCGCGCTGACGACCGAAGCCGAGGCCATCTACATCCGGGGCCTCGATGTCGCCAACGCCCTCGGCGATGTGGCCGGTGCGCTCCGCATCCGGACCGCCCAGGCGGGCCTCGCGATCCATCTGGAGGACTACGCGCGGGCCACGACGCTACTCGACGCCGTGATTGCCGACGCGCAATCCACCCCACATGTGGAAATGTTCGCCCGTGCCAACCACGATCGGGGATGCGTCGCCATCCACAATGGGCAATTCGAGGACGCAGCGCGCTATCTCTTCGACGCCTTCGAACGGTATAGCGATCCGGCCTGGCGGGAGCGGGCGCTCAGCGACCTGGGGATCGCCCTGGCGTCGCTCGGCGTGCGGAGCGGCGCCCGCGACGCGTTCCACCTGTTGTACGCCTCCGCCCAGCTGGCGCCGGCCAAGGCGATGGCGGGCATCAACCTGCTCCAGCTGGCAGGTGACGAGGGCGACGAAGCGTCGTTCGAGGAGTGGCGCCGGACCATGGAAGCCACGACGCTCCCGACGCGGACGAAGGCCGAGTTTTATCTCCGACTGGCCGAGGGGTACCGGCAACTGCGACACGAGGCGCCGACCTCGCTGGCGTATCGGGTCCTCGAGATCTTGTCACACGCCCACGGGTTGACCGACTACCTCCCCAAGGCGGAAGCGGGCCTGCGGGGCGAAGTGACGGCGATCCCGGTGCCGGCGCGACCGGTGCCCGACGCCATCGCCGCGCTGCTCGACCGACTCCGGGATTACCGGCGTCAGTACGGCGACAAGCTGTCGGCGCCGACGGGCTGATCCGCGCGTCCCTTCGCCGCCTGGCGCAGGCCCTCGACGCGTAGTCGGAGTTGCTCCTGCAGCGCGAGGAAGCGCACGCGCTGCAGCGGCGTCAGGTAGAGCGCCAGCTCCCGCTGCTCATCCTGCGTCAGCACGACGCGCTGCCGTTGGATGTCGAGGAGCGAATCGAGGAGCGTCGCCAGACGCTTGTCGTCGGCCGGCTGCGCTCCCGTGAGTTGCGCCCGCATTTCGCCGCGCACCCCCCGCTCCGCTTGATTGAGCGCCTGCCGCTGCGCGGCAAAATGCCGGTTCGTCTCCTGGAGTCGCCGGGCCTGAAGGTCGGTCAGCCCCAGCCGCTGGACGACGACGCGCTGCCAGCGCTGCCTGAGCTCCCGCACCAGGTTCTGACGATTACCGGCCAGCGGCGCCGAATCCTGCTGGGCGTGCGCCGGTCCCCCCGCGAGCAGGATGGCGCCCAACAACGCCCAGCCGCGCCGTCGGATCATTGCGGGGCGGTCGCGGTGCGCAGACCCGGCACCGCCGGTTGCGGCTCCGCCGCCGGAATGGCCTCGATATCATCGAGATCATTGAGCAGCGTGCGCATGTCGTCTTCGCTCAGATCCGTGAACGTGCCGCCGGCGCTCAGCCCCGCGGACTCGTCGGCCGTGGCGGCGTTTTCGGCGGGAACGCGCGGTGCCACGACCGCCGCACTCTCCGACTGCCCGCCGCGCATGAGCGACTGCACGACGCCGATCGACACCGCCCCCAAGGCGAGGGTGCCGACCGTGGCGGCAATGCGCCATGAAGCCGTTGGCACCGCCAGCCAACGCCGGCGGGCCGGACGGCCTCTCACGAGCGCCGGCCGCCCGAGCGCCGGCGGCGCGGGTAGCGCGCCGACGATGCGCGCCACGTCGACCGCCGGCGTCGCCGCCGCGAACGCCCGCTGCGCGGCGCCCAGGATCGCCGCTTCCGCCGCGCAAGACGGGCACGCGGCAATGTGCGCCGCGACGCGCTCGCGCTCGGCGCCGGTCAACCGGCCCCGCACGAACTCGGGCAACACATCCGTCATTTCCGTGTCGGCGCACTCACTCATAACGCCCCCAAGGATTCCTTCACGGCGCGCATCGCATTGTGATAATGCACGCGCGCCGAGCCTTCCGTCGAGCCGACGATGTCGGCAATGGCCTTGTACGACAAGCCCTCGGTCACCCGAAGGGTGAACACCTCGCGCTGCAACGGCGTGAGCCGATCGACCGCCGCCCGGACCTGGTCCTGCATCTCCTCCGCCACCATCCCATCCAACGCCGTATACTCGGTCGCCGCGTCGCCTTCAGCCACCGCCACGCGCTCGGGTCGCCGCCGTTCGGCCCGCCGGCGATCGAGCATCAGTCGCCGTTCGATCGTGAACAGCCACGTGCGCAGCGAGCTCTCGCCCCGAAACGTGTCCAAGGAGTTGAACGCCCGCACGAACGTGTCCTGCACCAGCTCGTCCACCTCCGACCGGTCCGCCGCGGAAGACGCCGCCGCGAACCGCGCCAGGGCCGCCGAGTGCCGCTCGACCAGCGCGGTGGCGGCCCCGTGGTCGCCGCCGAGCCACCGGGCGATCAATGCCCGGTCGATGGCGTCCTCGGCGTCCCGATCGCCTCCCAAGGGTCTGACGCCGGTCATGGGCCGACGTTAAGGTTCTCGTGCCGCATGGAGATCATTGGACATCGGGGCGCCCCTCGGCAGCATCCTGAGAATTCCCTTCCCGGGTTCGCGCTCGCGGCCCGGCTGGGCGCTGGCGGCATTGAGTTGGATGTCCACCAGACGCGCGACGGGGTCATTGTCGTACACCACGACCCCACGGTTCGCGATGGGACTCCGATCAATACCCTCGACGCCGCCGAACTGCTCCGGTATCCGCTGGCGCCGGACGTCGTGATCCCGACGCTGGCGGAAGTCCTCGAATGCGTCGCGCCGTTTGCGACCGTAGTGTATGTCGAGGTCAAGGGTCGTGGTATCGCGGGTCGCCCTATCGAGGCGGCGGTCGTCGACGTGTTGGACCGGTCGCCGGTTCCTACGGCCGTCCATGCGTTTGACCACCGCGTCGCGGCGCGCGTCACGGCACTCCGGCCCCAACTCCCAACCGGCATTCTGCTGGACAGCTATCTCATCGATCCCGTCGCCGCCCTGCGCGCCGCGGGCGCCCGCGACTACTGGCAGTCGTGGGAATTCATCGACCAGACGCTGGTGGATCGCGTGCATGATGCCGGCGGCCGGGTCATCGCGTGGACCGTCAATGCGCCCGCCCAAGTCCGCGCGCTCGACGCGATGGGCGTCGACGGCATCTGTTCCGACGTCGCGACTACCCTAGCTGCCGAGGGTGAGCGGCGGTAGTATTGCCGCCCATGCGTATCTACCGCGTACTCGTTTGGACGGCGGTCGCCGTTGGCTGCACTCCGGCTGCCGTCAAGGTGACATTGGGGCCCGCACCGGCCCAAGCTCCCAAGGCGGATTCCACGGCCCCCGCCACGTACGGCGCCGGTGCCCTCTCCACGCCCAACGCCGACCCGTTCCCCAGCACCTACAAGCCGTTTCCGTCGCGACCAACGGTCATTCGCCACGCGACGATTCTGACGGCCGCCGGCCCGACGATTCGAGACGGCTCGGTGCTGCTGCGCGATGGCAAGATCGTAGCGGTGGGTGCGACGGTCGACGCGCCGTCGGACGCCGTTGTGGTCGACGGCACCGGCAAATACGTCACGCCCGGGATTATCGACATCCACTCGCACATGGGCGACTACGCGGCGCCCGGCGGGGATGCGCTCAGCGACGGGAACGAGGCGACGGACCCCTCGACGCCGTATGTGTGGGCCGAACATTCGGTCTGGCCGCAAGATCCCCAGTTCCCGCGCAGCATGGCGGGCGGCGTCACCACCATCCAAGTCCTCCCCGGCTCCGCGAACCTCATTGGCGGACGCAGCGTGGTGCTCAAGGTCGTGCCCGGCCGCACCGTCCAGGAGATGAAATTTCCCGGCGCCAAGTACGGGCTCAAGATGGCCTGTGGTGAGAATCCCAAGCGCACGTACGCGCAGCGTGGTCCGTCGACCCGTATGGGGAACGTGGCCGGCTATCGCAAGGCGTGGATCGCGGCCGAGGACTATCGGCGGAAATGGGACAAGTGGAACGCCGATCACAAAGGCGATCCCCCGTCGCGCGACCTCGGCCTCGAGACGCTGGCCGAGGTGCTCCGTGGCAACATCCTGGTCCACAACCATTGCTATCGCGCTGACGAGATGGCGCAGATGATCGACATCGCCCACGAGTTCGGCTACAAGATTCGCGCGTTCCACCACGCGGTAGAGGCCTACAAGATCGCCGATCTTCTGAAGAAGGATGACATCGGTGCCGCGGTCTGGGCCGACTGGGGGATGTACAAGATGGAGGCACTCGACGCCGTGCGCGGCAACATGGCGCTGATCCATCAGGCTGGCGCGCGGGTGATCGTCCACTCCGACGATCCGTTGGGCGACCAGCGGTTGAACCAGGAAGCCGCGAAGGGCCTGGCCGCCGGCGCCGCAGTCGGCATTGCGATCAGCGAAGATGAGGCGATCAAGTGGCTGACGATCAATCCGGCCTGGGCGCTGGCGCTCGACGACCGGATCGGATCGATCGAGCCGAACAAGAACGCCGACGTAGTCCTGTGGTCCGGCAGTCCGTTCAGCGTGTACGCCCACGCCGAGAAGGTGTGGGTGGACGGCGCGATGCTCTACGACCGGAGCGATCCGAAGCAACGGTGGCGCACCGATTTCGAGCTGGGCTTCATACCGAACGAGGAGGCCGCCCGATGATACGCGCGCTCGCAGTCCTGCTCATCGCGGGGTCGGCGGCCGGCGCCGCCGGGGCCCAGACGATCGCGATCGTCGGCGGCACGGTCTATCCGGTGAGCGGCCCGAAGATCGACCACGGCACGGTGGTGATCCGGGACGGCAAGATCGTCGCGGTCGGCGCGAACGTCGCAGTGCCGTCGGGCGCCCAGAGGATCGACGCCACCGGCAAATGGGTGACGCCGGGACTCATCAACTCGGCGACCCTGCTCGGCGTGGAAGAAGTGCAGGCCGTCCCCGATACGCGGGATGCGACGGCGAAAGGGGCGAATGCGGTCTCCGCGGCGTTCCGCGTGGCGGATGGCTTCAACCCGCACTCGGTGTTGATCCAACCCACGCGGAATGACGGCGTCACGAGTGTGGTCGCGACCCCCGACGGCGGCAATGTCATTGCCGGCCAGGCGATCATGGTCGACCTCGCGGACGGACCCGTCGCGGAGATGATGATCCGCGCGCCAGCTGCCATGTTTGGGCAGATCGGCGATGCCCAGTCCGCGGGCTTCACGGCTCGCGGAGAGGTCACCGGACGCCTGCGCGAGCTGTTCGACGACGTGCGCAGCTACGCCAAGAACCCCGAGGCGTACGACCGCGCGCAGTCGCGCCCGCTCTCCGCGAGCCGTGCCGATCTCGAAGCCCTGCGCCCGGTGCTCGACGGGAAACTGCCGCTGGTGATCGTGGCCGACCGGGCCAGCGACATCACCCAGGCGATCGCGATCGCAAAGGAATACAAGCTCAACATCATGATCGCCGGGGGCGCCGAAGCGTGGGAGGTGGCGGGCGCACTCGCCGCCGCGAAGGTGCCCGTGCTCACCGGTGCGATGAACAATGTGCCGGAGAGTTTCGAGCGCTTGGGGCAGCGGCAAGACAATGCGATGCTGCTGCGCCGCGCGGGCGTGTCGGTGATGCTCATCGGAAACGCCGCTGAGGAGGACACGTCGCCGTTCAACATCCGCAACATTCGCCAGGAGGCAGGCGAAGCGGTCGCCTATGGCCTGGCGTGGGACGAGGCGCTCCGCGCCATCACGCTGGCCCCGGCCGAAGCCTTCGGAGTCGCGGACCGCGTGGGTTCGCTCCAAGCAGGTCGCTCGGCGAACGTCGTGGTCTGGAGCGGGGATCCGTTCGAGTTCAGCACGCGTGCCGAGGTCGTGCTGATCCACGGGAAACCGGTGACGGCACCCTCACGTCAGGATCAACTGATGCAGCGCTACAAGAGTCTGCCGCGTCCGACGTACCAAGCACCCTGAGCACAACAGATGCGAAAGGGGGCCGCCCGAGGGGCGGCCCCTTTTTTTCCTCGCGAGTCGCGATGCGTTACGCGGCCGTGGGCTCGGGGTAGACGCTGACCTTGTACCGGAGCTTGTTCTTGTGCTCGAACTTCACCACGCCGTCGATGAGCGCGTAGATCGTGAAGTCGGAGCCCAGGCCGACGTTGCGGCCGGGATGCACCTTCGTGCCGCACTGGCGGATGATGATATTGCCGGCGCGTACGTGCTCGCCCCCGTACTTCTTGACCCCGCGATATTGCGGGTTCGAATCGCGCCCGTTGCGCGAGGAGCCGACGCCCTTCTTATGAGCCATGTCAGGATCCGAGTGAGATATCGGTGATGCGGACTTCGGTATAGCCCTGCCGGTGCCCCTGCTTGCGGGCGTAGTTCTTGCGGCGCTTGAACTTGAACACGACGATCTTGTCGCCCAGGCCGTGACGCACGATCTCGGCCGTCACCGACGCCCCGCCGACAAGCGGAGTTCCCGTGTGGACCGTCGTACCATCCGATCCGACCAGCACTTCGTCGAACCGCACCGACGCGCCAGCCTCGCCTTCGAGGCTCGGCAAGCGTACCTTTTTCCCCGGCTCGACGCGGAATTGCTTGCCAGCCGTACGGATGATCGCGTATGCCATAGCCTGTAAGGCTATTTGTGCCAACGGGATTTGTCAACGTATGAGGCGACTGCTTGCCGTCGCGACCGCCGTGAGTGCGGTCGCCTTGCCTGCCCGGGCGCAACTCTGCGTCTCGGGTCGTGTGCTGGAGACCGACACGGATAAACCCGTGCCTGGTGCCGTGGTCACCGGTATTGGCCTGGACCAGTCGACGTTCGGCCGGGAGACCACGAGCGACACCGCCGGACGGTACCAGGTGTGCGTCGACGGCAAGCGGGCGCTCATCCAGGCGCACGTGGGTTCGGCGCCGGCCGCCTACCTGCCGGTGTCGGCGGGCGACCAGGCGGACCTCCGGGTGACCCGCCGCGACGACTCCAGTCGCGCGGTCGTGACCGGGCGCATCGTCACCGCGGCGGGCGACCCGGTGCCCAGCGCGACGATCACGGTGCTCGGCAACAATGCCACCGTGAACGCCAGCAGCGATGGCCGCTATCGGATGCCGGGCCTGCCCGCGGGTTCCCAGGTGCTCATCGTGCGGAGCGTGGGGCTCGGCGCGGCGGTCGTGCCGGTGGATCTCGCCGCGGATACGCCGCGAACGACCGATGTCACCATGCAGCGGCTGCCGCCCATGTTGGAGGTGGTGCGCGTGGCGGCGGACCGTTTACGCCTGACTGCGGTGTACCGCGACATAGGGTTCAGCGAGCGCAAGCGGATCGGGGTCGGGCACTTCATGACGCAGGACCAGATCGAGCGGCGAGACGTGGTCGATACGCCCGAGTTGTTTCGCACCGTGCCGGGCTTGCGCGTGATCGACGACCATCACGGCGTGTTGCGGGTGTTCAGCGCCCGCGGTCCGACGACGATCAACAACTACGGCGATTGCACGTTGTATGTGATCGATGGCGCGGTGGTCGGGAACGGCCAGGCGACCAACGCGTACATCCCGGGGACGAACGAGCCGGTGGGCGGGCCGGACGAGTTGATGCTGCCGCCGCCCAAGGATCTGATCGCGATCGAGGTCTATCAGCCGAGCGAGCCCGTGCCCATGGCGTTCCCCGGCGAAGCCAACCGCTGCCTCAAGATCCTGCTCTGGACGCGCGCCCAGCTTGCCGGGGGGTGACGCGGTCGCGCTAGGCGACGCTTCGTCAGGCGACCGCGTACTGCTGCGTCACATCCCGTCCGGCGGACTTGACGACAATCTTGAACTCGTCCGGTCTGAGCAGCGGATCGTCCCGGAACTCGATCGAGAACCCGGCGCCCTTTTCGAGCTTGCGGAGCAGGTCGTTTTCCTGCTCCCGCACGTACATGGCGACGTCGGGGTGCAGCCGGACGACGAGGTTGTCGCGCTTCCCTTCCACCACGATCCGGCGCACAGACCGCTCCACGCGGCGGATGATGGCCTCGGGCGTGAACACCCGGCCGGTGCCGTGGCACGTGGGGCACGGCTCGGTCATGCTCTGGAGATGGCTCTGCCGCACGCGCTGGCGGGTCATCTCGATGAGCCCGAGGTCACTGACGGCGAACGCTTTCGTGCGGGCCCGATCGCGGCCCAGGTGGGTGCGGAGATCCTGCAGGACGCGCTCGCGGTTCTGCTTGGTCTCCATGTCGATGAAGTCGCAGACGATGATGCCGCCGACGTCGCGCAGCCGGATCTGCCGCGCCACTTCCCGGGCCGCCTCGAGATTCGTCTTGAGGATCGTCTTCTCCGGATCCTTCTTGCCGGTGTAACGACCGGAATTCACGTCGATCGAGACCAGGGCTTCCGTGGGCTCGATGATGAGGTAGCCGCCGGACGGGAGATCACAGCGCCGCTTGAAAAGGTCGCGGATCTCCGTCTCGATCTCGGCTTTGTCGAACAACGGCAACGGGCCGTCGTACAGCGTCACCCGCTCGATCAGATCGGGCGCGATGCCTTTCAGGTACTCGACGATCTCGTTGAAGATCTGCTTGCTGTCGACGGTAAGGCTGTCGACTTTGGTCGAGAACAGGTCCCGGATGATGCCGCGCGTGAGGTTGGTCTCGCGGTGGACCAGCGCCGGCGCCCGCATGAATTGGGTCTTCCGGTGGACGCGCTTCCAGGTGTTCATGAGAGTCGTCAGCTCGCGCTTGAACGTCTCCTCCGTGGCGTCCTCTCCCACGGTGCGGACGATGACTCCGCCGCTGTTCTCGGGGAGCGCGCCCCGCACCATGTCGCGTAACCGGTGTCGTTCGGCCCGCTCGCCGATCTTCCGGCTAATGCCGACGCGCGAGGCGTCGGGCATGTAGACGAGGAACCGGCCGGCCAATGAGATCTGGGCCGTGACGCGGGGGCCTTTGGTCGAGATGGGTTCCTTGGAGACCTGGACGATGATCTGTTGGCCGCGCTTCAGGGAATCCTGAATCGGCGGCGCTTTCGGCCGTCCATTGTCCTTCCCATTGTCTTCCTCAGCAGCGTCGTCCTCTTCCTCTTCGTCCCGCTCGGCCGCAGCATCTTCGTCGAACACCAGGTCCGAGGCGTGGAGAAATGCGCTCTTCTCCGTGCCTATGTCGACGAAGGCGGCCTGAATGCCAGGCAACACCGCCTCGACCTTTCCCAGGTAGATGTCGCCCACCATGCGGCGGGCGTCCGGCCGGTCAACGAGGAGCTCGACGAGCTGGTCGTCCTCCATGATAGCGACCCGGGTTTCCCGCGAGGTCGCATTGATCAGTATCTCTCTTTTCATCGGGGTCCATGCCCACGCCAGCGGACCGCGACTCGATATCCGGGCGGGGACGGGACTGATAGATGGGGTATACGAAGCGGCTCACCACGCCAGCGTAGTCGGTTTCGGCGACCCCGCCACGGAGCTCTTCAGCCTGCTGTGACACGGGGTATTCCGACCGATCCATCGTCACCTGCGACGAGAACATCACGGGGGCGAGCGGCTATTTCACACAACATGCAACCACGACCGCGAGTCGCCCGGTCCGGTTACACGTGACAATTCACTTGTCGACAACCGTAGTATGAATAACGGGGAGGGCGCCAACTGGCAAATCTACGCTAAGATAGGCGGACCCCCGCATTGTATCATGGAGGCAGCTGTGACGTCGCTTCGTCGGTCGTGGTGGGTCGCCGCTCTGCTCGCGGGCCTTCCGGCAGTCACGTTTTGCGGGGGGCCGACGGCGTCGCCGGCAGGCCACGCCGCGGCGCCCTGCCCCATTGGCCCTGATCGCGTGACGCAGGGGCACGACTGGATCCGCTTCAATGTCGATGTCGGGCGATCCGGAGTGTCCACGGCGCCGACCGGCATCACGGCGTCCAACGTGGCGGCGATGTGCCGGCAGCAGGTTGCCCTCGACGGCGTCGTGGACGCCGCCCCGATCTATCTCAGCAGCGTCGTGGTCAACGGCGCGGCGCACGATGTGTTCTTCGTCACCACGACGTACGGGAAGACGATCGCGGTGAACGCGAACACGGGCGGCATCCTGTGGCGGTACACGCCGCCGGGTTACGCGTCGTGGGCGGGCTCGGCGCAGATCACGAACGCAACCCCGGTGGCGGACCCCGGGCGCCAGTTTCTCTATGCGGCGTCACCCGACGGGCGTATTCAGAAGCTCGCGGTCGCGGACGGGCACGTGGTCTGGAGCACGTCCATTAGCATGGTCCCGGCCACGGAAAAGATCGCGTCGTCGTTGACGTACATCACCGGCCGCGTGATCGCGGTGACCGGTGGGTACTTCGGGGACGCGCCGCCCTATCAGGGGCATGTGGCCATTCTCGACGCGGCGAGCGGTCAGATCCGCCACATCTGGAATGCGCTGTGCAGCGATCAGCTCACGCTCCTGGCGCCGACCCAATGCGCGGAGTCGTTGTCCGCCATCTGGGGACGGAGCGGCGCGGTCATCGATTCGGCCACCGGGGATATCTACGTGGCGACGGGTAACGGCCTGTGGGATGGCAATACCAACTGGGGCGACGCGATCCTGCGCCTCGACTCGTCCGCGACGCACTTGTTAGGCAACTACACGCCCACGAACACCCGAGCGCTGGCGCAGAGCGACTTGGACTTGGGCTCCAGTTCCCCCGTGCTCCTCGGTGGCGGCGCCGTGGCGCAAGGTGGCAAGGATGGCTCGATCCGCGTGCTCTCGGGTGCCACGATCGCCGGGACGACGCCGCACCAAGGCGGCGAAGCGCAGATCATCTCCACGCCATCGGGCGCGATGCTGTTCAGCGCTCCGGCGGTCCTGCAAACCGCCACAGGGGCACTCCTCATCGCGGCCGACCGCGGTGGCACCGCGGCGTGGACCGTGAGCGGTGGCCACCTGGCCGCGGCATGGCACAACAGTCATGGCGGCACAAGCCCCGTCGTCGCGGGCGGTCTCCTCTATGTCTACGATCCGGGCGGCGCGCTGCGCGTCTATCAACCGGCGAGCGGCACCCTCGTTACGACCTTGGCCGCCGGCGGTGGCCACTGGAACAGTCCGATTATCGCCGACGGCAGAATCGCGCTCCCCGAGGGCAGCGCGAACGACCACGAGACGACAGGCATACTTGACATCTGGCGGCTCCAGTAGTCCTTTACGGTTGGGTTCGCTTGTCGACTGAAGAATCGTGACGATCCGGTATCGGCGCGCGAGCGAGCCTTGCGGGCCTCGCGGCGAGGCGGGACATTTGCCCGGCCTACCTGAGCCCGGGGTCCCATGCCGCCGTGGTCGCAGATCTACGATCCGCTGCGCAATCCGCTGATCTCGACGCTGGTCGCGGCCCTGCCGATCGTCGTGCTGCTCGGCACGATCGCCATAGGACGCGTCCGCGCGCACTACGCCGCGCTCCTGGCGCTGGCCACGGCGGCGGTCATCGCCGCCACCGTGCTGCACATGCCGCCGGGACTCGTCGCCCGCGCCTCGCTGCTCGGCGCCGCATACGGGCTGATGCCGATCGGCTGGATCATCCTCAATGTCATTTTCCTCTATCAGCTGACGCTCGATCGCGGCCTATTCGACGTGCTGCGCAGGAGCCTCGCGGGCATCACCGGCGACCGTCGCTTGCAACTCCTGCTCGTCGCCTTTTGCTTCGGCTCGTTCTTTGAGGGGGCGTCGGGGTTCGGCACCCCGGTCGCCATCACCGGCGCCCTCCTCATCGGCCTCGGCTTCTCGCCGCTCGAGGCCTCCGGCCTCTCCCTGATCGCCAACACCGCGCCAGTCGCCTACGGCGCACTCGGAACACCGCTGATCGCGCTGGCCGGCGTCACCGGCATCTCGCTCATGTCCCTGAGCGCCATGGTCGGCCGCCAGCTCAGCTTCTTCGCCGTGATCATCCCGTTCTGGCTCATGGTCGCCTATACGGGCGTCTGCCGCATGCTGCCGATCTGGCCGGCGCTCCTCGTCGCCGGCGTCGCGTTCGCGATCCCGCAGTGGCTCATCTCGAATTACCACGGACCGTGGCTCGTCAACGTCGTTGCCGCCGTCGTCTCCATGGCTGCGGTCACCGCGCTCCTCCGGGTATGGCATCCGAAAGACGCCCCGCGCGTCGCGGCGGAGCCGGCCGGCGATCGTCGCGAAGTGCTGCGAGCCTGGACGCCATGGATCATCTTGAGCGTGGTCGTGTTCCTGTGGGGCCTGCCCCAGACGAAGGCGCTCCTCGACGGCTGGTCGAAGCCGACCCTCACGATCGCGGGCCTCGACCAACTCGTCCTCCGCATGCCTCCGGTCGTGCCCAAGCCCAAACCGGAGCCCGCCGCCTTTGTCCTCAACTGGCTCTCGGCCACCGGCACGGGCATTCTCGTCGCCGCGCTCATCGCCGCGGTCACGATGGGCTACAAGGCGCGCGAGATCTGGCGCATCTACGGCCGCACCCTCAATACCGTGAAGCTCTCGCTCCTCACGATCGCCGCGATGCTGGCGATCGGCTATCTCACGCGGTATTCGGGCCTGGATGCGATTCTCGGGCTCGCCTTCGCCCGCACGGGCGCCTGGTATCCGTTCTTCGGCACGCTCCTAGGCTGGCTCGGCGTCGCCCTCACCGGGTCCGATACCAGCTCGAACGTCCTGTTCGGCAGCCTCCAGCAAATCACGGCCCAGCAAGTGGGCGTGAGCCCCGTGCTGATGGCGGCGGCCAACAGCTCCGGCGGCGTCATGGGCAAAATGATCGACATGCAGAGCATCGTGGTCGCCAGCACGACCACGCGCTGGTATGGACACGAATGGCAGATCCTGCGCTTCGTGTTTGTCCACTCGCTGCTGCTCGCCGGCCTGGTCGCCGGCCTCGTGACGCTCGAAGCCTACGTCGCGCCGTTCACGGCGCTGGTCGTGCGCTAGTCGGGAAGTTCGCGCAGGAGGTGGCGCGCGATCACCAAGCGCTGGATCTCGGACGTCCCTTCCCCGATCTCGCAGATCTTGGCATCCCGCATCATCCGCTCGACCGGATAGTCGCGCGTATAGCCGTATCCACCGTGGATCTGCACGGCCTTGATTGTGGCCCGCATCGCCAGCTCGCTGCAGAAGAGCTTGGCCATCGCCGCCTGCTTGCTGTACGGCTTCCCGTGCTGCGCCATCCAGGCCGCGTGAAAGACGAGATGTTTGCCCGCCTCGATCTCCGTCGCCATGTCCGACAATTGAAACTGCACGCCTTGAAACTCGGCGATCGCCTGGCCGAACTGCTTGCGCACGCTGGCGTAGCGGAGCGCGTGCTCGAACGCCCCCTCGGCGAGGCCCAGCGATAGCGCCGCGATGCCGATCCGGCCCGAGTCGAGGGTTCGCATGAAGTTCGTGAACCCCGCGCCTTCCTCGCCCAGCAGATTCTCGGCCGGCACCTCGACATCCTCGAAGAACAACTCCCGCGTGTCGGACGCGCGCCACCCGAGCTTGTCCTCTTTCTTGCCCGCGCGAAACCCGGTGAGCGGCGCCAGCGAGTCGTCGTGGCCGATGCCCAACGCGCGCGCCTTGTCGAGATCGACCGTGTTCTTTGTCAGGATGAACGAGCTGATGCCCTTCGTGCCCGAAGACGGATCCGTGACCGCGGTCACGACAAAGATCTCGCCGACACCGCCATGCGTGATGAAGATCTTCGACCCGTTGAGCACATAATGGCTGCCCTTGCGGACCGCGGTGGTCCGGGTGCCCGCGGCGTCGCTGCCGGCGCCGGGCTCCGTGAGCCCGAATCCTCCCAGGACGCGACCGCTCGCCAGCAACGGGACATAGCGGCGCTTCTGCTCCGGCGTGCCGAAGTTCACGATCGGCGACGTGCCGAGGGTCGTGTGCGCCGAGACCGTGATGGCGTGCGACGCATCGACCTTGGCCAGCTCGTGCAGCACGATCATGTAGCTCAGAAGATCGAGCCCCGACCCGCCCAGATCCTCGGGCCACGGAATCCCGAAGAGCCCGAGCTCGCCCATCTTCTTGATATTCTCCCAAGGGAACTCGGCGCTGGCGTCGAAGCGCGCGGCCACCGGCGCGATCTCCTGCTGCGCGAACGCGCGCACCATGTCGCGCACTTGAAAATGCTGGTCGCTGAAATAGAGAGCATCGTCCATTGTCAGGCTGCCTCGCCGTCGCCGCGAATAAGAGTCAAAAACTGCGAACCGTACTTCTCCAACTTCGCCGGACCGATCCCCCGCACATCGGCCAGCGCCTCCATGGAGCTGGGCCGGCGCACCGCCAACTCGGCCAGCGTGCGGTCCGGAAACACCACGTACGCGGGCACCTTGTCGCGCCGGGCGATCTCTCCCCGGAGCGTCCGGAGCTTCTCGAACAGCGGCGTGTCGGCCGGCCCCACCGCGGTCGGCACCACGACTTCCGCCCGGCGCCCACGCCCCTTCCGCCGCGGCGTCTCGGCGACCGTCGCCGCCGATTCCCACTTGAGGCCCAAGCAATTGTCGCACCCATCGCAGGCGCTGCCCCGGGTCAGCGAGGGATCCCCGAAATATCGCAGCACGAACGCGCGGCGGCACGTGGAGGCGTACGCGTACTTCTGCATCGTGTCGACCTTCGCCAAGTCTGCCTTTTGGCGCCGGCCGAGCGCGCTCCAGTCGACGCCAAACGACGCGAGCGAGGCCTCCGGGTTCGCCAATCGGGACGCCCCGGACGCCCGCTCGGCCGTGACGAAGCCGCGCTGCTCGAGGCCGCGAAGCACGGCCAGCACCTGCCCCGCCCCGCCCAATCCCGGTGGCAAAGCGCCCAGGTCCACGGCGACGCCCGAGTGCAACGCGCTGCCCGCCAGCCGCCACAGGGCCCGCAGAATGTCGCGGCCCAGAAGGTCGTCCGGTCCGTCGAGCTCGCGCTTGATGCGATCCGGCGTGGCGAGCAGGCGGACGACCGAGCGCCAGGGCGCGTCGCCTTCGGCGATCGCGCCGGCACGAGTCAGCAGCCGCAGCACGGCCTCCGTGTCACGAGCCTGTGTCTTGCCACCCAGTCGCTCGGCGAGGTCGTCCGGGCCAATCCGGATGGGGGATGCGCCACACGTCCGGCGCAGGAGATCATAGGCCCGCTCGACGAGGGCGCGCTCCGGGTAGGCGGCCTTGATGAAAAACTCGTGCGTGAACCGGTCCTGGAACGCATGCAGCAGAAAGCAGTCGGCCGGTTGGCCATCGCGCCCCGCGCGGCCGGCCTCCTGGTAGTAGGCCTCGAGCGAGCCCGGCATCGTGTGGTGCACCACGAGTCGCACGTTGCGCTTGTCGATGCCCATGCCGAACGCATTGGTGGCGATGACCGCGCGGACCTTTTCGGTCATGAACGCGTCCTGCACTTCCCGGCGACGATCGTCGTCGAGACCCGCATGGTATCCGACGGCCGGGATCCCGCAGTTTTCCAGTACGGGGGTCAGCCGCTCGACCGCGCGCCGCGTCGAGGCGTACACGATCGCCAGTCCCTCGCGGGAGCCCAGGGCGTCAATGAGCGCGGCATCCTTTTGCGCGTCGTTCTTCGTGGCCACGACATGAAACCGCAGATTCCGTCGATCGAATCCGGTTACGACGATCTCCGGTTCTCTGAGCCCCAAGTGCTTGGCGATATCCTCACGCACCAGGGGCGTTGCCGTCGCGGTCAGTGCGATGGTGGGTGGCTCGCCGAGGGCGGCGCGAAGCGCGCCCAGACGTTGGTAACTCGGCCGAAAATCATGTCCCCACTCGCTGATGCAGTGCGCCTCATCGACGGCGAGGAGTGAAACACCCGCCGCGCGCAGCCGAGTCGCCGCCGACCCGAAGTCGAAACGCTCGGGCGCCACGTACAACAATTTGAGATCGCCGCGCTGCACACGGGCCAGCCGGTCGGCGATCTGTGCGCTGGTCAGCGTGCTATTGATGAACGCCGCGGGCAAACCGCGCGCCGTAAGCGCATCCACCTGATCCTTCATCAGGGAGATGAGCGGCGAGACGACCACGGTCACACCCGGAAAGAGCAAGGCCGGGATCTGAAAGCACAGCGATTTCCCGCCGCCTGTCGGCAGCACGACGAGGGCGTCGCGGCCATCCAGTACGGCGCGCACCGCCCGCTCCTGGCCGGGACGAAAGGTCTCGTAGCCAAACCGTTCGCGGAGTACCTGCGTCGCGTCGGCCACGGTTACGCACGGGCCCATGCCGCGACACTAGCCCGCGACAACAGCGGGCCACGCATCACGGCGTACGGTCCAACATCAAACGGCGCGCGCGAAGTGTCCGCGCGTGAACGCGGAGCCGACGATGCGGCGGGGGCTGCCGTCGGGCTCGGCGCCCGTAGCCAGTGCGCGCAGTGTCCGCGCGTACCCGCCCACCAGGTCGGCGACCGGATCGCCCGGGACGTTGAGTATCAGGTGGTAGGTGCGAATACCGGCCGCCCACAGACGCGGGACGAACTCCGATCCCTCGATCGGGCGCGAGTGCAACAGGCGATTGCGGCAATCCGTATCGGTCGCGACCGAGAACGTGTAGCCGGCGGGGTCGGTGAGCGCGACGTCAGGGTGCGACTGCACGCAGAGATCCCGGCACGTCGTCGGGCGGCGGTCGAAGGCCGCCGAGAGCACACAGTGCTCGATCGTCATCCCTTCGGGACGACCGTAGATCAGCGTCGCGAACCGCGCGCCGCCCCAGGGGCGGACGACATCCGCCATCTCGTCCGTCGTCAGCTCGACGGACAACACGATCCGCTCGGCCCCCAAGCGGAAAAACTCGGCGGCCGTGTGAGGGTTGAAGCAGTTCGTCGCGTAGTCGGCGATGACGCGGCGACCATCGCCGGCCAATGCGTGGACGAGGCCGAGGTGGCCCGTCACGATGGGGAGGCCGAGCGCCAACCACTTGTCGAGGTGTCGGCGCTCGGGCGGACGCACGATCGTCGGCGTCCGAATGGCGAATGGGAGACCCAGCTCCTCGGCCAGCGCGCGGACCCGCGCCGCCGGCAGCGGCGGGTTGCGGAGAAATGGGTCGAACACGATCTCCGTCGCCCCCGCGCTCGCTGCCGCTCGCGCATCGTCGACGTTGTACACTGTGGCGGACAACGTGTACTCGGCGGCCTCGGCGGCGATCGTTGGCGATGCTAGCCCATTGGCGATCGCTGGTACCAGCGGCGCCTCGGCAGTCGCTGACGACGCTAGGTCATTGGCGATCGTTGGTATCACCAGCGCATTGGCGATCGCTGGTACCAGCGGCGCCTCGGCAGTCGCTGACGACGCTAGGTCATTGGCGATCGTTGGTATCACCAGCGCATTGGCGATCGCCGTCGCGCGCTCCGCGCGCGCGGCGTTTTCCGTCCACTCGCCGCGCCCCGCGAGCTCGGTGGTGGCTTCCTGGCGGAGGCGATTGAGGGCGCTGACGGGCAGAAACAGCCCCGGGCCGAGGGCGGCGGCGTCGAGTGTGCCGAGCGCGAATGGCGTCTCGCCTAGTCGGCCGAGCTGCTCCCGGAGCTGCGCGTCATCGAGCGCACGGCGATCGGCTGGGCGGAGGGAGATCTCGGTGCGGACAGTGACCGAGTCGGTGCCCACCGAGAAGATCGCCTTGAGCGGGGATCCCGCTTGGCCGAAGAGACGGACGTCGAGGCGCCGCTTCGGGGCATCGGGCACGTGCGTGCGGGCGACGCCAGCGCGCCCCCGCTCCAGCAGCGACGCCTGCGCGGTGCGGTACGCGAGCCAACCGAGGGGCACGCGCTTCCGGGTGCCCACGGCCACGCGCGTCGCACCCGCGGGGCGCACGCGCTCGACCGCGAAACCAATGCGTTCACCGCGCGTGCCGGCCGGCGGCTCGAACGCGAGGCCATCGCCGACGGCGACCGGATCGACCGCGCCAGCGAGCTCGATCGTGACCTCGTTGTCGGCGACCGCCGCGACGCGGCCGAGCGCCAGTCCGCGGTGGTCCGGATGCGTGCGGGTGACGTACTCGCGGCCAGCGCGGTCGCCATCGCCCAGCATCCCCGCCGTGAATCCCCGGCTGAAGATCTGAACCAGCGGCTGGACGTCGGCCGGCGGGAGCGGCGCCGTCGCGCCCTCGGCCACCCGGTCGAGGAACGCGCGGTAGCCGGCCGTCACCGTCGCGACGTACTCCGGGCGCTTCTTGCGCCCCTCCACCTTGAGACACGAGACGCCGGCGCGGGCGATCTCGGCCAACGCGTCGTACGCCGCGAGATCCTTGGCCGAGATCAGATACCCCGAGTCGAGGACCGTACCCGTCGCGTTGTCGCGCAGGACATAGTCTTTGCGACAGGATTGCGCGCAGGACCCGCGGTTGGCGCTCCGCTCCGAGATCATGCCGGACATGAAGCACTGTCCGGAGTACGCGATGCAGAGCGCGCCATGCACGAACGTCTCCAGGCCCAGCTCCGGCACGGCGCGCCGAATCGCCCGCACGTCGTCGAGCGTGTTTTCGCGCGCCAGCACGACCCGCGACACGCCGAGGTCGTGGAGGATCGCCGCGCCGGTGGCATCGTGCACCGTCATCTGCGTGGACCCGTGGATCTCGAGCGCCGGGTAGATCGCGCGAATGAGCCGGACGAGCCCGACATCCTGCACGATGACCGCATCGATCCCCCGGTCGATCGCCTCGCCGAGGACGCTCAACGCGTCGGCCAGTTCGCCCGGCTTGATGAGCACGTTGAGCGTGAGATAAATGCGGGCGCCGTGCGCGTGGGCCAGGCGGCAGGCCTGGGACAGCTCGTCGAACGTGAGCTGCGCGCCCTCATCGCGCGCGTTGAACCGCTCGGCGCCCAGATAGACCGCGTCGGCGCCGTTGGCCACGGCCGCCCGCACGGCGTCGAGCGACCCGGCGGGCGCGAGCAGCTCAGGAATCGGTTGTCGGGCGGCGGTCATGGCACCGCCAAAGTTAACCCGATCCCGACCCCTTACCGAGGCCCCTTGATGAAACGCAGCGCGAGCGCGACGACCAGAAATCCGATTCCCACCCAGCGCACCGTCATATCCTCCGTCCGGATGCCCCAACCAAAAATCGTGACGCCGACGAGCGCCACGACGAGTCGCCAGGTCGTGAGCCTGGTCACGGCTCCCGCGGCAGCGAAAGCCGCGCCGCGACGTCCTCCGGGACGTCGAGCACGAGCCGAAGCAGCGCCGTCGAGAAGACCTTGCCCTGGGCGTCGGTCTTGAGCGAGAGCGTGCCGCCGCCGTCGAGCGCGCCGTGGAGCAGGAAGTTGAGCGCGCCCAGGTTGGGCAACTCGAAACGCACCACGCCGCCGGTGATCACGCCGGCGAAGTGTTGGGCCACGCGATCCCGGGTCAAATGGCGTGCCAGCACATCGTACCATTCGGGGCGCATCGCGATGACGCCGACGTTGGCCGTGTCGCCCTTGTCGCCCGAGCGGGCGTGCGCGATGTCGCGGAGGCGGACGCGCATCAGACGATCGCCACGGCGGGAGTCACGACGCGCTTGTCGATGAGCGCGGGCCAGTACGCCACGATTTCCTCCACCTTGGGGCGGCCGCCCGCGAAACCGGTGACACTGGGCGGGCCGTTGAGCACGAGGGGCGCGATCTGCCGCGAGAACTTCTCGACGTCGCCCTTTCGCTCGGATCGGACACCGATCCGGAGCTGGACTTCGGGGAGGTCGGGCGGCGGAGACGACAACGGGCCGTGCGTCGCCGAGGCCCCCACGAACTCGGTGAGTACTTTGTCGAACCGGAGTCCCAGACGGTCGAGCCGCTGGCGCAGCACGCGGTCGGCGGCCTGGGCCTTTTCCAGCGCGTCCGGCCAGGCGTAGACGAGCGTGCCGACGGCCTTGTAGCCCGAGCGATAGGCGATGGAGACCTTGAGCTTGTCGGTCGGCGCCGCGCCGCGAATGCCGGAGACCCGGACGCGGTCGGGGCCCGCCTGCCCCAGACGGATCGAGGTGAAATCGGCGATGACGTCCGGCGTGATGTACGCGTGCGGATCGCCCATCTCGTAGACCAACTGCTCGGTGACCGTATGCGTCGAGACGCGGCCGCCCGTGCCTTGGTGCTTCGTCACGACGAACGTGCCATCGGGCGAACCCTCGATGATCGGGTAGCCGACGTCCGCCAGGTCGGGGATGTCGCGCCAATCGTACAGGCAGTTGCCGCCGGAGCACTGCGCGCCGCACTCAATAATGTGCCCCGCGACGATCCCGGCGGCCAACCGGTCGTAGTCCGAGGCCGTCCAGCCGAACTCGTGGCGGAGGGGTGCCATGGTGAGCGCCGTGTCGGTCGAACGCCCGGTCACGACGACGTTGGCCTCTTTGGATAGCGCTTCGACGATCGGCTCCGACCCAATGTACGCGTTGGCCGAAAGCACACGCTCGCGAACGGTGCTCAGCGGCTCGCCGGTTTCCATGTTCGCCAACACGTGCCCTTGTGCCACCAATTCATCGAGACGCGGCAACAGATCATCGCCAGTCACGACCCCAATGCGCACGGCGCCGGAGGCGCCGCGCGCGCTGGCCATCGCGCGCAGCGCGTCGGCGCAGCCCTTGGGGTTCACCCCGCCGGCATTGGCCACAATGCGCAAGCCGCGCGACAACGCGGGCAGCACGCTTTCGACCGACGAGATAAAATCGCGCGCGTACCCCATCGCCGGGTCGCGCTCCTTTTGCTTCTGCAGGATCGACATCGTGACCTCGGCCAGATAGTCGAGCATCAGATAGTCGAGCGGACCGCCTTCGACGAGCCGCCGGGGCGCGTCGGGATCATCGCCCCAGAAGCCCTGGCCGCCACCGACTCGCACGGGATTCATAGCGCGAACGCTCCGAGATGAGGGCCGGGGTTGTGGCGGGCGGTGCGCAACGCCATGGCCAACACGTCGCGGGTGTCCTCCGGATACACGATGGCATCGACGTAACCGCGCGCGGCAGCGTATCGCGCGTCGAGTTGGGCTTCGTATTCCTCGCGCATCGCGTCGACGGCGGCGGTGACGGCCGGCGCCGGCTCGCGCCCCGCGGCCTTCGCGGCGGCCAGCGCCGGTCCGTGCACGGCGCGCACGGCGGATTCTCCTTCCATGACACCCATGCGGCCCGTCGGCCAGGTAAAGATGAAATCGGGGTCGAACCCCTGCCCCGCCATGGCGTAGTACCCGGCGCCCGAGGCGTGATTCACGGTGAGGACCAGCTTCGGCACCTTCGCCGTAGCCATCGCCTCCACGAATCGCGCGCCCGCCCGGATGATGCCCTCGCCCTCGGCCTCGGGGCCGACCATGAATCCCGACACGTCCTGCACGAACAGGAGGGCGATCCCTTCCCGATCACAGCGGTCGATGTAGTACGCCACTTTCTCCGCGCTCTCGGCGTACACGATGCCACCGAACCGCGGCTTCTCCCCGGGCCGCCCTTTGACGAGCCCGCGGCGATTCGCGATCACGCCGATCGGGATGCCGCCGAGGCGGGCATCGACGCAGATCATCTCCTTCGCCAGGTCCGACTGGAACTCATCGAGCTGACCGTCGTCCACCAGCATCCGGAGCACCGCCATCATGTCATACGGCATCCGGTGATCCGCCGGCAGGAGATCGTACAGGCCATCGGCCGGTTGCGGCGCCACGCGCGTCTCGGAGACCAGCGACGCGGGCAGTTGCGCCACCAGCCGGCGCAGCCGATCGAGACAGGCGGCATCGTCGTCGGCGATGTAGTGCGCCACGCCGGAGACCGACGTGTGCATCGTGGCGCCACCGAGGGACTCGGAGTCGACCGTTTGCCCCGTCGCGCCTTCGACCAGATTGGGACCCCCCAGCCCCATGAACGATGTGCCCTTCACCATCACGATCACGTCGGAGAGCGCCGGCAGGTACGCACCACCGGCGATGCACGGCCCCATCACGGCTGCCAGCTGCGGCACGTGCAAATAGCGCCGCATGATGGAGTTGTAGTAAAAGATGCGGCTCGCGCCGTACTGACCCGGGAACACCCCGCCTTGATACGGCAGATTCACGCCGGACGAGTCGACGAGATAGATGATCGGAACCCGACAACGCATCGCGATCTCCTGCGCCCGCAGGATTTTCTTGATCGTCTCCGGCCACCACGACCCGGCTTTGACGGTCGCGTCGTTGGCCACGATGACGACTTCGCGACCGTGCACGATGCCGATCCCCGTGACGACGCCGACGCCCGGCGCTTGGCCCTCATACTGGTCGTAGGCGACGAGCAGGCCGACTTCTACAAAGCGCGTGCCGGGGTCGGTGAGACCGGCAATGCGCTCCCGCGCGGTCATCTTCCCCTGCGCGTGCTGGCGCTCGATCTTGTCCGGACCGCCGCCCGCGATCACACGCGATTCGAGCGCCCGGACATCGTCGCTCGACTGGCGAAGCCGGGTGCTCACACCTCTTGCCGCTGGCGCTCGGCGAACCACTCCTGGATGTACTGCACCAGTTCCGTCGTGGTCGTGCCTGGACCGAAGAGGCGGCCGATCCCCATGCGCTGGAGGGCCTCCATGTCGTCCTTCGGGATGATGCCACCGCCTGTCAACAATATGTCCTCGCGGCCATCCGCGCGGAGCAGTTCCTGCACCCGCGGGAACAGCGTCATATGTGCACCGCTCAAGATCGAAAGCCCCACGACGTCGACGTCCTCTTGCACCGCGGCCGTCGCGATCATCTCCGGCGTCTGATGCAAGCCGGTGTAAATGACCTCCATCCCCGCGTCGCGCAGGGCCGCCGCGACGACTTTGGCGCCCCGGTCGTGCCCGTCGAGACCGGGCTTGGCGACGAGGACACGGATTGGTCTGGACATCACAGCGAATGTTACCGGGCCGCCGAACGAGCGACCAGTACCATGGTCGTCGTCCGCCGACGCAACGCCCGGTCGGTCCAGCCGTCGTACGCTTCTTCCACGATCATGCCCGCGTCGGCGCACAATTCGGCCAATCGCGTGGGCGTGTACAAGCGTATCCGGTACTCGCGCTCCCCTTCCGGCTCGAGCCCGATCCCCGTGTGCCCGCGCCACATGACCCGCACGGTCAGGATGCCGGAGAGCGGATCGAAGGCCCGCCGGTGGGCGATGAGCGTCCCATCGTCGGAATGCCACCAGTCCCGACTCACCATGCGGGCCACGACCCCATTGCGACTGGCGCCGTGCCACACGAACACGCCACCCGGACGCAGCACGCGCGCGACCTCGCGCAACACGCGCGCGTCATCGCGCGGGTCCAGAAAGAAACCGAACGATGTGAAGAGGTTCACGACGGCGTCGAACCGGCCGGTCCACCGACCCGGCATCCGGCGCATGTCCCCGCGCGTGTAGCGCACGCCATTGGCGCGCGCCCGGGCGACCGACAGCAGATGCGCCGAGTAATCGAGCCCCTCGACGCGATACCCGGCCTCGGCCAGGAGATGGGCATGACGCCCCTGCCCGCAGGGCACGTCGAGGACGCGCGCGCCCACAGGCTGCCGCAACAGCTCCACGAGCCGCGCGACATCCCGTCGATCCTGATCCGCAGAGAAGATGGGCTCGTACTCGCGCAGATACTGCGCGTCGAAGTAGGACGCCCACCAATCAGTCGCCGCCGTGCGCCGCTCCCCGTTGCAGGGTGAGCGCCAACAACTCATCGGCGAGGGCGAACGGCGTGGCGTCATTGGCCTTGAGACGTTCTTCCAACCAAGTCTCCCTCGCCGCGCCGAGAACCAGGGCACGGACGCGTTGCTCGACCACGTCCAGCACGCGCTCCCGCAATCGTTTCTGACGCCGCTGCTCCAGCGCACCGCTGTCGACCAGGTACTGGAAATGCCGGTCCAGGGCGGCCAGCACGTCCGCGACGCCGTCCCCGGTCAGCGCCACCGCGGAGATGACCGGCGGTGTCCAGGCCGATGCCGCGCGAAAATGCAGCGCCGTATCGATATCCCGCCGCACCCGGTCCGCGCCGGGCCGGTCCGCTTTGTTCACGACAAAAACGTCGGCGATCTCCATGAGCCCGGCCTTGAGGGCCTGAATGCCATCCCCGGACTCGGGCACGAGCACCACCGCGATGGTATCGGCCGTTCGCGCGACATTGAGCTCGCTCTGGCCGACGCCGACGGTCTCGATCAAAATGCGATCGAACCCAAACGCGTCGAAGAGATCGGCCACTTCGCGCGTCGCGGCCGACAGGCCGCCGAGCGCGCCGCGCGTGGCCAGCGAGCGAATGTACACGCCGGGGTCGAGGGCCACGTCTTCCATGCGCACCCGGTCACCGAGCAGCGCCCCACCGGTGTAGGGCGACGTGGGATCGACGGCCAGCACCCCGACGCGCAATCCCTCTCCGCGCAGCGCCTGCACCAGGCGCATGGTGAGGGTGCTCTTGCCAGCGCCCGGCGGCCCCGTGAGACCAATGCGACGCGCCCGGCCCACGCGGGAGTGCAGCGCGGCGAGCAAGCGCTCATACCCGGGGCGATGATTCTCGACGAGACTCACGGCCCGCGCCAGCGCGGGCGTCTTGCCGGCGAAGAAGTCCTCCAGCAGGCGGTCGATCATTCGTCGTGCTCATCCTCGATCTCGCCGACGACGTCTTCCACCAGATCTTCCAACGTCACCAGGCCCACGTTGCGCCCCGCGGCGTCGGACACGATGGCCAGATGCCGGCGCTCGCGCAGCATGGCGAGCATGACGTCGCTGAGCGCTTGTTGCTCGCCGGCCCGGGCCACGGGGCGCACGGGCAGCGGCTCGCCCGGCCGCGCCTTGAAGACGCCGAACGTATGCACGACGCCGACGACGTCATTGAAGCTGCCGCGGTAGACGGGCACGCGGCTGTACGCGGCGCGCGCGATGGCCATGGCCGCATCGGCCGGGGGCAGTGCGACGTCGATGGCGAACACGTCGGCGCGCGGCGTCATCACGTCGCGGACCGTCCGACCGCCGAACCGCACGATGCTGGAGACGATCGCCGATTCGTCGCCGCTGCTCACCCCCTCGCGGTGGGCGTCGCGGAATACGTCGTTGACGGCGTCGGGCGACGGCGGCCTCACGACCCCACGCGCCGTGAACCGGGCGGCGAGACGGGCCAGCCACAGGATCGGCGCCGCCAGCACGGCCATGGCCTGCAGCGACGGCAGCAGCACGGGCACGAGCTCCTTGGCCCACCGGCGCCCGACCGCCCGCGGAACGAGTTGGCCAACCACCAGCACGGCGGCGGCCACGAGCGCCACCGCGACGGCCGCGCCGGCCACGCTCGCGGTCTCGCCGCCGATGACCGCGCCCATCAGCACCGCGGTCGTCGTGAGGCCCAAGCCGGCGGCCAGCAAGAGTTGATCGGGCCGCTCCAGATACAGCGACACGACCGGCACGCGGTGGCCACCCCGCTGCGCCCAATGGCGCAACCAGATGCGGCTGACCGATCGGATGGCCGTCGCGGCCGCGACCAGCCAGCCGTTCAGCAGCACGAGGACGCCGAGCACGATCACCGACGTGACGAAGAGGCTCATACCGTCACGGGGGTCAGACGCTCGAAGTACACGCGGTCGACCGCGCGGCGCCGCACCCGCTCCACGACGATGCGGAAACCGTCGGCGATGAACTCCTCGCCCGGCCGGGGCACGCGACCCAACCGCTCGAATACCCAGCCGCCGACGGTTGTCGCCCCGTCCTCGCTCTCGAACGTGTGGCCCACGAGTGTGGCCAGATCGTCCAGCGACGCGCGGCCCGGTACCCACCAGCGCCCGTCTTCCTGGCGCCCGGTGCCGGGCTCGTCGACATCATGCTCGTCGCGGATGTCGCCGACGATCTCCTCGAGAATGTTCTCGATGGTGACGAGGCCCGCCGTGCCGCCGTACTCATCGACGACGATAGCGAGGTGCGTGCGCGTCGCGCGAAACTCGGCCAGCAGGCGGTCCAGCGGCTTGCTGGTCGGCACGAACGTCGCGGGGCGCACCAGCGCTTGCCATCCGCCCTCCGGCTCCGTCCCCTGGATCACCGACCACAGCACGTCTTTGGCGTAGAGCACGCCCCGCACGTCATCCACCGTCTCCCCGTACACCGGCAGCCGCGCGTGCTCGGCGCTGCGCAGGCGATCCACGGTCTCCGACCATGGTGTGGCGACGTCGATGCCCAGAATGTCCACCCGCGGGACCATGACGTCGGATACCGTGGTGGTCCCGAGTGACAGCGCGCCTTCCAGGAGGTGCGCCCCGGGCCCCGTGACGTCGACGTGCGCCGACACGACCTCCCGGAACTGCTCCGATGCCTCCTCCCGTGACTCGGCGTCGGGCGCCGGCGGCGCCAGCAGCCGGTGCAGCCAGGCATTGATGCGGGCGGCGGGAATCAAATACGGCGCCAGCACGCGCCCCAACAGTCGGTTGAGCCACTCCAGGCGCTCGGCGCGGATGGTGTGCCCGAGCGTGCGCCCGAGCGCCTCGGCCAGCAGCAGCGCGACCAGGACGGCGAAGAGACCGGCGCTCCGGCCCAACCCGGCGCCGAGGTGGAGCCCCAGGGCCCGCGCCGCCGCCGCGCCGGCGATCAGCTGGGCGACGACTTTCGCGAATGCGAAGACCCGGTGGGCCGGGCGGTCCAACCCGCGGTCCGGAGGGTCCTCGGACGACGCGTCATTGTCGTACGACAGCGTGGCGGTGTCGGCGACCGCGCAGAGCGTGGCCAGACCGGTCGCCAGCGCCGCGACCAGAGCCGCTGACGTGGCAGCTGGCGTCATGCCGAGCGGAGACGGCCCACCAGCCGCTCCTGGCGACGCCACATGGGCGATGCCGTGCGGGCCTCGCCATTGGGATGGTCATGGCCGACCACGTGGAGCACACCGTGGATCACGAGGCGCACCAACTCCTCGCGCATTCCCACGCCGAACCGGTGCGCATTGCGGCGGGCGACGTCGGGACAGATGTAGATATCACCGATCGTGGGCGAGCCGAACGCGAACGCGATGACATTGGTGGGGCCCCGATGGCCCAGGAAACGGCGATTGAGCTTGGCCATGGCCTGGGACGTCACGAATGCGATCGACACCATGGCGTCCGTCACGCGCTCGGCGCGGAGCACCGCCCGGGCGATGGCGCTCACGCGCTCACGGGCGACGGGAATCCGGGTCCCATTGGTCGACACCGACACCGAGAGCATCAGCGGGCGACCGTGGCCGCGAACTCGGATGTGACCCCGCCACCGGTGGCTGGATAGTCGATCCGGTGGTGGTACATCCCGACCAACACGCGGGCGAACTGCTCTTTGATGACCTCGAGCTGCTTGAGCGTCAACGGCGCCTCCCGCAATTGCCCCTGGTCGATGCGCTGGCGCACGATGTGGTCGACCACGTCCCGGATCTTGGCGGGTGTCGGATCGTGCAACACGTGCGCGGACGCTTCGATCCCATCCCCGAGCATGCAGATAGCAGTCTCGGCCGACTGCGGAATCGGGCCCGGATACGCGAACTCGGCCGGGTTGGCCGGCGCGCCATCGCGCTCCTTGGCCTTCTCCAGAAAATACGTGATCGGCGCCGTGCCGTGGTGTTCGGTGATGAATGCCTTGATGGCCGCCGGGAGACTGTTCTCCGAGGCCAGCTCCAGGCCCTCCCGCACGTGGTTCCGGATGATCGCCGCACTGGTGGCCGGCTTGAGCTTGTCGTGTGGATTGCGCCCGCGCGGCTGATTCTCGACGAAGTACTCGGGCTTCTTGAGCTTGCCGATGTCGTGGTAGTAGGCGCCCACCCGCGACAGGAGTCCGTTGGCACCGATGGCGTTGCAGGCCGCTTCGGCCAGGTTGGCCAACCGCATGCTGTGCGCGAACGTGCCGGGCGCCTCGACCGAGAGCCGCTGCATGAGTGGCCGATTGAGATCCGACCATTCGAGCAACTTGAGATACGTGTCGACTCCCGTCAGCTCTTCGAGCGTCGGCAAGAGCATCAGCGCCAGCGCCACGGACACGACGGCATTCACGATTCCGAAGCCCACGCCCCACCACAGCTGCCGGGCCGACCATCCGACCGTGAGCCCGATCGCCACCTCGGCCAGCGCGTACGCCGCGGCCGTCACCAGAATCGAGTAGTACGCTTGATCCCGCCGGCGGATGACGCGGACGCTGAACGCCGCGGCGACACCGCCGACCAGGAGAATGAACGGCGCGTCCGTTCCCGCGTACGCCGGCTGGAGATCGATCAGGATGGCGAGCACCATCGCGGCGAACACGCTCACCCGGGGGTCGAACAAGACACTCAACAAGATGCCCACCACGGCGACCGGGATCAGCTCGACGTGGGGCGTCTCGGAGCGGGAAACGGCGGCGGCGACCCCGAGGACGGCCAGGAACAGCAGCGCGAACAGGCCGATGGCCCGCAGCGACTGGTACAGCTGCGGCCGATACAGGGCGAGCGTTCCGGCGAACACCGACAACACCAACAGGTTCGACAGGAAGTGCCCGATCATGTGCGTGGCGTTGTGCGCATGATGGTCCCCGCCGGCGAACATGAAGAGGGTCGCCAGGCTGAGCGCGGCCAGAATAGCCGCGCGGATCAACACGCCGATGACCTGGCGCCTGATCCCCGCGCTGGGCGCGATCCAGTCGAATTGCCGCCAGAGATTCACGGGTCAGGCGCCCTCGTCGCCGGCGTACGCTTTGATGATATCGCGCACGAGGCGGTGGCGGACGACATCGGCGTCCGTGAAATAATGGAACGCGATCCCCTCGATGCCGCGCAGGATGCGCTCGACCTGGATCAAGCCTGACTCCTCGCGCTTCGGCAAGTCGATCTGGGTTTTGTCGCCGGTGATGACGATTTTCGAGTTCACGCCGAGGCGCGTCAGGAACATCTTCATCTGCAGGTTGGTCGCGTTCTGCGCTTCATCGAGGATGACGAAGGCGTCGCCGAGGGTACGCCCGCGCATGAAGGCCAGCGGCGCGATCTCGATCGTCCGCGTCTCCAGCGCGCGCTGCACGCGTTCCGCGGGCATCATTTCGTCGAGCGCGTCGTAGAGTGGGCGCAGGTACGGATCCACTTTCGCCTGCATGTCCCCGGGGAGAAAGCCGAGACTCTCCCCTGCCTCGACCGCGGGCCGCGCCAGCACGATGCGGCGCACACGCTTCCGCACCAACGCGTCGACCGCGGCGGCCACGGCGAGATAGGTCTTGCCCGTGCCGGCCGGCCCGACGCCGACGACGATGTCATTGTCGGTGATCTGCTGCAGGTACTCGGCCTGGCCCGGCGTCTTGGGCTGAATGACCTTGCGCACCCCGGGCAGGGCGATGCGCGCGCCATCCGTCGTCGCGGCGCCGGTCGCGGTCTGCCACTCGTCGGAGTGCATCCGCATGACATCATCGGGCGTCACGGCGACCCGCTGGCGTGCCGCCTCGATCATGCGGGTGGCAACGACGGCCGCGCGATCCACGTGTTCGCCGGAGCCGGTGAGCGACAGCGCCTCGCCGCGCAGCGCCACCTTCGCACCCGATAGCCGGGCCAGCTCCACCAGGTTCGCGTCGTTGACGCCCGCCAGCGTCAGCAGGTCGGCGCCTTCGGTCGAGAGCCGCTGGGTGACGACGGTGTCCGTCACCGGAGGTGCAGCGCCTCGAGATCAGCGGCCGGCACCGATGACGGCGCGCCCTCGAACAGCGCCCGCGCCGCGGTCGTCTTGGGAAACGCGATGACGTCTCGCAACGAGCCGGCGCCCGCAAGCATCATCGCGATGCGGTCGAATCCGAACGCGATGCCACCGTGCGGCGGCGCGCCGCCCCGCAGCCCCTCCAGCAGGAAACCAAATCGGGCGTCCGCCGTCGCTTCGTCGATCCCCAACTGCGCGAACACGCGCTGTTGGACCGCGGGGTCGCTGATCCGGATGCTGCCGCCACCGAGCTCCGTGCCGTTGAGCACGGCATCGTAGGCGACCGCGCGCACCCGTTCCGGCGCCGTTTCCAGCAACGCCAGGTCGTCCGGGTGAGGCATCGTGAAAGGATGATGCATGGCGGAGAGCTGCCGGGTCTGTGGATCGCACTCGAACATTGGGAAGTCGAGCACCCACAGGAACTCCCGGGTGTCGCCCGGAATCGCGCCCAAGCGTCGGGCGACCTCTTGCCGGACCCGATCGAGCGCCGGGCTCGTGACCTCGTCGCGGTCGGCGACCAGGAGCGCGAGATCCCCGTCGGCGAGCCCGAGGCGTTCCGCGGCGCCGTCGCTCAGGAACTTGGCCGCTGGTCCCTCCAGCCCGTTCGCCGCGCGCTTGAGACGTACGAGTCCACCCGCGCCGGCGCCCTTGGCCAGTGCCTCCAGCTCATCGACCTGCTTCCGGGAGAGCGTCCCACCACCGGGAATGCGCAGGCCCCGCACCCGGCCGCCGCGCGACAACGCCGCGCGCGCGATCGTGAACTCGGTTTCCCGGAAGACATCACTGGCGTCGAACAACTCGAAGTCGTAACGCAAGTCGGGACGGTCGGAGCCGTAGCGCTCCATGGCGTCGGCGTAGGACATCCGGCGAAACGGCCGCGGAACGGTCACACCGCCTTCCTGAAAGACCGCGCCCAACAATCCCTCGGCGAGCGCGAGGATGTCATCCCGCTCGACGAACGATGCCTCGATGTCGATCTGCGTGAACTCGGGCTGGCGGTCCGCCCGCAGATCCTCGTCCCGGAAGCACCGCGCGATCTGGAAGTAGCGGTCGAATCCCGAGACCATCAGCAGCTGCTTGTACAGCTGCGGCGACTGCGGCAGCGCGTAGAACTCGCCGGGGTGCACCCGACTGGGCACGAGATAGTCGCGGGCCCCTTCCGGCGTCGGCCGCGTCAGGATCGGCGTCTCGATCTCCAGATAGCCGTTATCCGTGAGATGGCGCCGCGTCGCCTGCATCAGGCGATGCCGCATGATGAGATTGGCCTGAAGCTCGGGCCGGCGGAGATCCAGGTAGCGGTTGCGCAACCGGAGCTCCTCGGCGGGCAGCTGCTCCCCTTTGCCGCGGGCCACCGGAATCGCCGGTGTGAGGGCGGGCCCGACGACGCGCAGCGCGGTCGCCCGCACCTCGACGTCACCCGAGGCGAGATCGGCGTTGCGGGCGGCCGCGGGACGCTCGGCTACCGTGCCTTCGATCAACACGGTGCTTTCGACACCAACCGACCCCGCCGCGGCGAGCACCTCCGGAGGCGTCCAACGCGGATCGAACGAGATCTGGACCAATCCCGTGCGGTCCCGGAGATCAATGAATACGATGCCGCCCAGGTCGCGGGAGCGATGTACCCAGCCACCGAGGCGAACAGTCCGGCCTGCGTCTGTCGCGCGCAGAGCGCCGCAGTAATGCGTGCGCAGCGCGGTGGCGGCGGGGGCAGTGGACGCTGGCGTCACGTCCCCCCAACTGGTCGGTTAGTCTTCATCCAGATACCGAAACCTAACCGCCTGGGACCCATGGACAACCTACTCGACCTGCCACGCGAGGAAGCCGAGCGCCGGCTTGCGCGCTTCATGCGCGACGCGGGCGAGCCGCAGTACCGCGCCCGACAGGTCGCGGATCGCCTGTGGCGTAACCCCGCGCCGTCGTTTCCCGCTATGACGGAGCTGCCGGTTGGGCTCCGCTCGGCACTCGACGCGGCGTTCGAGATGCCCCGACTGGCGCTGGCCGCGCGCCAACGCTCGGCGGACGGCACGGAGAAGTTCCTGTTTCGGCTGGCCGATGGCGAGGGGATCGAATCCGTCGCGATTCCCGAGGGCAATCGCCTCACGTTGTGCATCTCGTCACAGGCCGGATGTGCGCTCCAGTGCGCGTTCTGCGCGACCGGCGCGATGGGATTCGCGCGCAACCTGCGGCCGTTCGAGATCGCGGGGCAAGTGCGCGAGATGCTGCTGCTGGACCCGCCGATGCGGCCGACCAATATCGTGTTCATGGGCATGGGTGAGCCGCTCATGAATTGGCCGGCGGTCGACACCGCCCTGTCGCTCCTGAACGACCCGGGCGCGCTGGGCATCGGGGCGCGCCACATCACGGTGTCGACCGTCGGCATCTTGCCGGGGATCGAGGCGCTAGCCCAACGAACCGAACAGTTCCGTCTCGCCCTCTCGATCCACGCGCCAACGGATGCGCTGCGGCGGGAGCTCATGCCGATCAATACCAAGTACCCGCTGGCCGACGTCATCGCGGCGGCGCGCTCGTTCACGCGGCGCGTCACGTTCGAGTACGTGCTGCTGGGCGGGGTCAACGATCGCCCCGGCGAAGCCGCGCAGCTGGCCCGGCTGGCGCGCGCTTGCGGCGCGTTCGTCAATCTGATTCCGCTCCACCCCGGTGGCGCGCTTGGTTTCACACCGAGCTCGGCGGCGGCGACGACCGCGTTTGCCGGCGCACTGCGCCGCGCCGGCGTCGAGGTCGCGTTACGGAAGAGTCGCGGCGTCGACATTAGCGCCGCGTGCGGGCAGTTACGGGTAGAACGGCTCGGCCGGCGGGCGCCACGTGGCGCCGAGCAAGACCGTGACGTCCACGTAGCGTAGCGTATCGGGACGCGACTCGACGCGCGCACCACCGAAGGCGCGCGCCACGCGGCCCGCCCACACGGGGTGGTTCGCCCGATCCAGCACCAGCGTCGTGTCGCGCTGCTCTTTCGTCGTTCCGGACGACACGACATCGAAACCACGATCACGGAGATACCGCGTCGCGCGGCGGGCCAGCCCGTGCACGTGTGTCGCGTTGAGCACTTCGACGCGCACCCGCTCGGTCGGGGCGACAATGACGCCGCTCGCCGCCTGGCGCGGCGAGCCGGACACCGCTTTGCGGCACGCGCCGGCGGCGCAGGCCAAGAAGGCCACGGCGATCAGCGAACGGAGTTCCACAGCGCCGCGGTCTGCACGTGAATGGCCTTGCCATCGCGAAGGGTCCACTCCAACCGGAGCCGGACCACTTGCCGGAAAGTCCCGTTGAAATCGTGCGGCACTTGTTGCGCCAGGTACGCGCGATCGGCGCTGGCGAAGGATCGCCCGGGCTCCAGGAAATCGGCCATGTACAGCGCGCGGCCGACGCGGTCCCAACGGGCCCACCCCAGGGTGTGCCATCGCACGGCCTCGATGACCGACCGGCGCGTTTCGCCGCCGGCGACCAGCCGCGCGGCCGCCGCCGGGCCGTGCAACACGTTCACCTCTCCGATCTTCGTGTTCCGGGCCAGCTTCCGGAGCAGGCTGTCCGGCGCATCGCGGAGCGCATCGTGAAAGCGTCCCGCGTCGCACCACGCTTTGCGTTCCGCTTTCTCGACGTCGAGCGCCTCCGCCCAGTCCTCGAGCAGGGCCGTGACGCGCGCAATGTGCTGGCGCCGCTTGTCGCTGGCCTGGGCCCACGACGGCAAGTTGATCGCGGTACGGGGACTCACAGGATCACGTTGTCCAGGAGCCGCGTGCGCCCGACGCGCGCGGTGACCATGATGATCGACCCAGCCTCGGCGACCGGCGCCGGATCGAGGCGGTCGGGCTCGACGACCGCGAAATAGTCGAGCGCCAGGCCCGGCGTCTCGGCGAGCACGCGGCGACCAATGTCCTCGAGCTCCGGCCCGCGGCGCTCGCCAGCCTGCCACGCGTCGCGCGCCGCGCGCAACGACCGGGAGAGCACCAGGGCGCGCGCGCGCTCGTCGGCGCTGAGATAAATGTTGCGGCTGGACATCGCCAGCCCGTCGGGTTCCCGAACAATGGGGGCCACGATCAGCTCCACGGGAAAGTCCAATGCGCGCACCATTGCGCGCACCATGCTCACCTGCTGGATGTCCTTTTGGCCAAAGACGGCGACGTCGGGCCGCACCATGTTGAACAGCTTGGCAACGACGGTGAGCACACCCTCGAAGTGCCCGGGGCGGCTCGCCGCCTCCCAGCGCGGCGGCACGAGCTCCGGCGTCACGCGCACGGGAATGCCGCGCCTGGCGGGATACATCTCCTCGGGGACGGGCGCGAACAGCCAGTCGACGCCCCGCGCCGCGGCCTTGGCGCGATCGCCGTCGGCGTCGCGGGGATAGGCCCCGAAGTCCTCGGTGGGCGCGAACTGCAACGGATTCACGAAGAGACTCATGACCACGCCCGACGTGGCGGCGCGGGCGGCGTCGATGAGCGACAGATGACCGGCGTGCAGGCTGCCCATGGTCGGAACGAATCCGACCGATGCGCCGCGCGCGCGCGCCGCGGCCAACACCGCGCGCAGTTCGGCGACGCGGGTCAGGACGTCCACGCGATCGGGATCAGAAGCTGTGGGCGGAGTCCGGGTACGCGCCGGATCGCACGTCGGCGCCAAAGGCCCGAATGGCGCCCCGCACGTCGTCGGCCATCGTCGCGTACCGTTTGAGGAATCGCGGCGTGAACGCGTCGTTGAGTCCCAACAGATCGTGCAGCACGAGCACCTGGCCCGAGCACTCCGGGCCGGCGCCGATGCCGATCGTCGGCACGCTGACCGCTTCGGTGATCCGGGCGGCGACGTCGGCGGGCACCAACTCGATGAGGACCGAAAAGGCGCCCGCCTCCTCCAGCCGTTTTGCCGCGTCGACCAGGCGCGTCGCCGCATTGGCCTGGCGCGCTTGGACCCGGGGGCCGCTCAGCGCGTTCACCGACTGCGGGGTGTAGCCGATGTGGGCCATGATGGGAATGCCGACGCGCACCAGCGCTTCGACCGTCGCGATGATCTCCGGCGAGTGGCCCTCGATCTTGAGGGCCTGGGCGCCGGTCTCCTGCACCACGCGGCCGCAGTTCAACAAGGCGCGCTCGATGGTCACCTGGTAGGTGAGAAACGGCATGTCGACGATCAGGAGCGCCCGCGACGAGCCGCGGCGGACGGCCGAGGCGTGGTAGATCATCTGGTCGAGCGTCACCGGGATCGTGCTGTCGAACCCGGCGACGACGTTACCCACCGAGTCGCCGACGAGAATCGCGTCGACATCCGCTTCATCGACCAGGCGGGCGAACATCGCGTCGTAGGCGGTCACGACCACCAACCGCTCGCCGCGGGCGCGTTTGCCCACGAAAGCGGCGACCGTGGTGCGGGTCGCACGGCCGTTCAGTGCGGGCGAGGGGGGAGACGAATGGATACTCATGGCGCGGTCCCGGCGCGCAACTGGGACAGCTCGCGCTGCCAGAAGTCGCGATGGGGAAGCTCCGGGTGAGGGACGACGAGATCGGGGTCGCGAATCGTCCGCTCGCCGAAGCGGACGATGTCGAGGTCGAGGGTCCGCGGACCCCAGTGCTCGGCGCGCACGCGACCGTTGGCGCGTTCGATCGCCTGCAGTTGGGTGAGCAGGGCGTGTGGCGTCAGGGTGGTCTCCAGGGCGACCATCTGGTTGAGATAGGGCCTCTGGCCGTCGGGGCCTATGGGCGCGGTCTCTTCGACGTCGCTCTCGGCGACGAGGCGCGTCCCATCCAAGGCCGCCAGCGCGCGGCGCGCCGCGGCGAGGTAGGCGTCGCGGTCGCCCAGGTTCGAGCCCAGCGCCACGAACGCCAGCTCAGGCATCGCCGTGACGCTCCACGACCACCTCGGCGTAGTCCAACGGGCCGGGCAGCGGCACGTGCGGCTTGCGCACGGCGACCCGCACCCCCTCCACGCCGCTCAGATCCAGCGCGAGACCGGCCACCCGCTCGGCCACGTCCTCGAGATACGGGCCCCGACCCGGGCCGCCGATCCCCGCGTGCACCGCGTCGTACATCAGGCGATAGTCGATCGGCTCCGCCGACCCGTTCGCGTCGCGCCACACGGTGAGATCGATCTCGACGGGCTGTGGCAGCTCGATCTCGTGCGGCAGAATGCCGATGACGGCATGAAACCGCATGTTGCGAAGGGTGACCGTCTGCCGGTGCGTCACCACCGGAATCTAACGTAAAACCCACAACGCGCGTGGTAGGTCGCACCGCCTGCTGTTGTGGCAACCTGGCGGACGCATATCAGAGCGACCCAGGCACGCCGGCGGCGCGAAGCGCCGCGAGGCCGGGTTGGTGATCTTGGTACCGGTACGTCACCACCGGGATCTGACGCGAAACCCACAATGTCCCTGGTAGGTCGCAGGACTATCGTCGTAGGCAGGATGATGATTTGTCCCAGAGCAACGCACCCTCGCTGCCGGCGGCGAGCGCCGCTATGTGAGCGTTGGTGATCCGCGGCGCGCAACCGGCGCCAGCCGGCGCGCAGCGCCGCTAGGCGGCGTTGGTAATTCGCCGGGAGACCTCGCCGAGATAGCCGGCGACTGTGCGGAGCTCGCGCGTGACGCCTTCCAGCTCGACCAGTGCGGCTGCCTGGTCGCGCGCCGAGGCGGCCACGTTCTCGGCGCCCGTCCGGTTGCGCTGGGCGATCTCGACGATCCGCCCGACGCGCTCGCGGAGCCGCGCGAACTCCTGCTCCTGATCGCGACTGACGCGCGCGATGCGCTGGGCGTGGTCGGCGCTGGTCGCGGTCGAGGCGACGATGACGTCGAGCGCGCCGAGCGCCGTCTCGGACAGGGTCTCCACGTCGCCGACAATGGCGCGCCCGCGCTCCATCTGCTCGGCCACCCGCCGCATCTGCTCCTCGAACCCGAGGATGATCTCGTTAGCCTCGGCCGACGCCCCGGCGCTGCGCTCGGCGAGCTTCCGGACCTCATCGGCGACCACCGCGAATCCCCGCCCACGCTCCCCCGCGCGGGCCGCCTCGATGGCCGCGTTGAGGGCCAGCAAATCCGTATGCTCGGCGACTTCGCGGATCAACGCGATGCAGTCCGTCACCGCTTTCGTCGTCCGCGTCAACTCGTCGATGCGCATACTGCTCTCGCCCACGAAGCCCTTGGCGTCGACCAGCCGCTCGATGGCGCCGGCGATCGTCTTCCGGTTCCTCCCGGCTACCTCGGTCGCCTGGCGGCTCGCCTCCGCCGCCGCGTTGCCGTCGCGCGCGACACCGGATGTGGCGTCGTAGAGCGACCGGGTGACGGCGAGACTGCGCTCCAGTTCCTCGCTCTCGGCGACCATCCCGCGAGAGATGTCGGCGATGTGCCGCGCGACGCCCTCGCCGCCCCCACGGAGCAGCCGCGCCGAATCCCCGAGCGTCCGCACTTGCAGGTCGACACTGGTGACCGCGTCGATGAGCGGCCGGCGCAAGTCGTGGATGTGCAGCGTGGTGGCCAGCTGATTGGCGAAGCGCTGCACCAGCGCCACTTCCTTTTGCCCGTACGCCGCCCGCTTGTGATGGTCGATTTCCAAGAGACCGACCTTGCGCTCCCCAAACCGGAGCGGCAGCACGATGCCGCTCCGTGCCCCCGGCAGGGCGTTCTCGACCCGTCGGTCACGCAACGCGTCGATCACCACGCACGGCCGCCCGGTGTCCATGGCCAGCCGCCGCAGCATGGCCCCTTCCGGCCCCGGCAGCTCCGGCTCGCTCAAGAGGCCTTCACCAGAACGCCAGACCAGGCGCAGACCATCCGGCCCCAGGCGGAAGATGCGGAGACTCCCCCAATCCACGAGCCGGTGCGCCAGCCGCTCGATCCAGTTGAACGCTTCGGCCAATCCCACATCGGCCGTGACCACCTCATCGACCGCGTGAATGTTGTTCATCTCCTCGGCCGCGATCGACTCCGCCAGCACGCGCTTCAGCACATAGCCCCCGATGCCCAGCACCATGAGCATCGGCCACGCGCCGAACCCGTACGTCCCGATGGAGATCAACGCCGCGCCGGCGCCCCCGATCCCGGCGCCGAACGCGATCATCTCGTAGCGGATGATGAGGCTCAACTCGTCGGCCAGCAGCTTGTCGCGGAGCAGCAGCGTGAAGTAGAGCAGCGCCCGGCTGAGCGTGAAGTACATCACCGCGAACAAGGCGGCCGCGGGCACCGTGTCGGCCGAGAGCGCCCGGGCGCCCAGGTGCGTCATGACCGCCTCGTAGAACCCAAAGGCGGAGATGAGCGCCACGACTTCCCGGCCGGCATTGATCCACGCGAACTCGAACGTCTTCCGGAGCACCAGCAGGTCGCCCACCATCACCCCGATATACAGGGCCAGGGCGGTGGCCGGCGCGCCGACCAGCAGCGCGCCGCCGACCGCCACGGTGCTCAGCAGGTTCACCGCCGAGTATTTCGTGAGCGGGATCTGCCCGACGCGAAAGGCGACCGTCAGCGCGGCCAGAATGAGGATGGCCGGGACGCGCGCGCTCCAGGACCGGTCGCCGGTCAGGGCCGCGATCAGAAGGAGCGATCCGCAGAGTCCGACCGCCCGGGTATATCGTCGAAGAAATGTTCCCACGCCTGACACACGCGCGGGGCCATTACGTCGTAACGTCGAGACCCGTGCGGAGCTGGCGAACCAGGTCGAGGGCGGCCGGCACGCCCGTCTCTGCGGCCGAGACCAGTGCGCTGCCGACCACGACCCCGTCGGCCCGGGACCCTACGGCCGACGCGTGTTCCGGGCGCGAGATCCCGAACCCGACGCAGATGGGCAAGGTGGTGGCCGAGCGCAGCCGGTCGATGGTGGCCGGCAGGTCCGCTGGGAGCTCGGCCCGGGCGCCGGTCACCCCCAAACGGCTGATCAAGTACACGAATCCCCGGCCGTGGCGCCCGATCTCGGCCATCCGGTCGCGCGGCGTGGTCGGCGCCACCAGCCGGACGAAATCCAGCGGACCGTCGCCCAGCCAAGCCTCGCGCTCGGGGTCCGCCCCAACGGGAAGATCGGTGATGAGGACGCCCGACGCGCCCGCAGCCGCGGCCCGCGTCAGCGCGTCCGCACCGGCGGCCATGACCGGGTTGAGATAGGAGAACAGAACGACGGGAATCTTGGGGCGGGCGCGGTCGATCAGGTCGAGCGCGCGGTCGTAGGTCATCCCCTGATCCAGGGCGCGCTGCGAGCTCGCTTGAATGACCGGGCCGTCGGCGAGTGGATCGGAGAACGGCACGCCCAGCTCGACCACGTCAGCGCCCGCGTCTTCCAGCGATCGAAGCAGTTCGAGCGACCGGGCGGGGTCCGGGTGTCCGGCCGTGATGTAGCAGACGAGCGCCTTGGCGCCGCGCGCGCGCAGCGCGGTGAAGCGCTGGCTCAGCGCGCGGGGGGTGCCGTCAGGTGAAGTAGTCGCCAATCGTGATGCCGTATCGCTCAGGGTCAGCCGTTTTGATGATCGTCCGTGCGAACACGCCGGCGGCGGTTTTCTCCGCCATATCGATCAAACTCCCAGGGAACAAGATATTGCCTTGCGGGTCGCTGACCACGCGCACGATCGGGCGCGACATGATCTCGGGGTTGGGGTTCGCGGCGTGCACGATCCCCAACTCGAACGTATCCAACACGACCAGCGTGCCCACGGGGTAGAGGCCGAGCAGGTTGATGAACGCCTTCACGACCACCGAATCCATGCCCCGCCGCGGATTGTCCCGCATCTCCTGCAACACCGACGCCGGCGACATCGGATCCGTCTGATACGTGCGGCGCGAGGTGGCGGCATCGAACCCGTCGGCGACCGCCACGATCTTGCTGAAGATGCTCATCTCGCGCGGGCGCACCGATTTCGGATATCCCGAGAGATCGCACTTCATGTGGTGCTCGTATGCCACCACCATTGACCGGTACGGCAGGTCTTGCGACCCGCGCATGCGGAACAAGGAGAGCACGCCAAGCCACGGGTGATTGGTGATGAGCCGCCACTCTTCCTCGGACAGTCCGTCGGCCTTGTTGAGCACGTCCACCGGGACGCGCGCCTTGCCAATGTCGTGAAACAACGCCGCCAGTCCCAGGTCGTACAACTCGAGCTTGCCCAGCCCCAGCCGCCGGCCGAGGGCGACTGAGAAGATACACACGTTGACGCTGTGCGTGAACGTGTACTCGTCATAATCCCGGATCGTGGTCAGGCCGAAGAGTGATGTTTCGTCGTTCAGGATGGCGTCGACGATGCCCTGTACCACGCGCTTGAGCTTCTTGACGTTGGGCGCTTTCCCCAAGCGCACCGAGTTGATGCACTCTTTAGTAACGGCGACCGATTGCTTGTACGTCCGCTTCGCCGCCTCCCGCACCTGCTCCTGCGTCTGGGCGTCCAGATCGGCGTCGAGCGGCGGTCCGAACTCGAAGGTGGCGACGCGCGCCTGCTCCAGCTTCCCCGACAGCTGAAAGTATCGTTCCTCCGGCCCGTCAGCTCCCGGCGCCTGGAGGAGGGAGAGGAGGACCATCCAGTCGCGGGGCGTGACGCCATCGAGCACCCGCAGCGAGCCGATGCCGCTGGCGCGGAACAGCGACAGCAGGTTGCTGAAGCTCGTGTAGTTGTCGACGTCGAGGCGGAGCCGCGTGGCATTGATGAAGATGAACTCTCCGCTGGCCCGAAACTCGAGCTCTTTCTCCTGGCCGAGGAGTGTGCGGCTGGCGTGCGTCAGATCCTCGAGCGCCTTCTGGACGGCGTCGTTCTCCAGCGGATAGAGCTTGATGGCCCGGAGCGCCCCGTAGAACGTGACGATGAACGCGCGGCCGCTCCGGCGGATCGCGGCGTCGCTACTGGCTTCGTTGCGATGCGGGTTGGACACGCCCTCGCGGGCGCGAGGCGCCGCGGGCTTGGCACCGGCCGTCATGTCTGGCCTCCCCGCAGGGCTTTGCTCACGGCATTGCGCACGATGACTTCTTTCTCGTTCACCGACTTGCGCAGCGACTCGGTGGCGCGATCGGTGCCGATGCGGCCCAGCGCCATCGCGGCGCAGGCGCGCAGCTCGGGATCTTCGCGCTTGCCGAGAAACGTCCGCTCGTTGAGAATCTTGTCCAGCAGCACGACGCCGGCGTCTCCGGCGAGCGCACCGTAGGCCTCGAACATCGCCATGCGTTCCGTGAGGTCGGCCTCCCGGATCGCTTTGCTCTTCACAACCGCCTCGAACCGCGGCAACGCGGGCCGATAGGCGCGGCCACCCAGAGCGCGGGCGACGGCGACCCGCACATCGCGGTCGGCGTCGTCGACGGACCGCTCCAGCCATTGGAGCGCGCCGGCCGAGCCGATCTCGGCGAGCGCCAGGACGGCCTGCAGGCGCGTCCCCGGATCATGATCCGACGTCCGCTTCCCGAGCGGGGCCACCGCCGCGGCGCTGCGCATCGCGCCAGCGCGGCGGATCGCCTCGATGGCCACCACGCGGTCGCTGTTGCCGATGAGGCGGACCAATTCCGCGGTGTGGGTGGCCGCGATGCGGCTGGCGGCCGTTTGCAACAGGGTGCGCAGACTGGGACTGGCGACGCGTGCCAGCCAATCGAACACCGTCCCCATACTCTGCGGACCCAACTGGTCGAACAGCGCGTTGAGGTCGTCCTGCGGCGGCAGCTCGTGCCCCTCGTCCAGGGACTGCAGCACCTGCGACAGGGCCTGCGGGTCGCTGAGCCGGTCGGGAATGCGCGCCAGCAGCTTGCGGTGCTCCGGCGACAGATCGGCCACGCGTTCCGCCGCGTCGCGCGTCTCTTTGATCAGGAACGCCACCGAGCGGAATGCCGACGCCGACAGCAGCACCAACATCAGGTTGTCGAGAATCTCGGCGATCTCCGTCCGGACCGCGGGATCCGGCTGCAGCTCGAAAATGTCGAGCAGGATCGCGATCACATTGGCCCGGAGGTCGCTGGCGTATTCCTGCGCGACCGCCGTCTTGAGATACTCGACCTCGTGCTCATCGAGGAAATAGAGCGTCGCGTCGAAGTCCTCGAGATTGACGGTGCCGGGGCGCGAGGCCAGCAGGTTCTCCTCGGGCAACGGCGCATCGTCCGGCCCCGGCGGCTCGATGGCCCGCGGCTCCGACGGCTGCGGTGAGAAGTCGGGAACGCCGGTCGTATCGTTCCCGATGTCGATGTACCGGTACCGCAGATGGGCCATATCGTTCTCCCAGAGCAGTACCAGCATGTCGTCCTCATCGCCCTGGTTCCGCCGCGCCCGCTGGATCACGTCCAGGAACGCCACGAGGTCATTGCCCTCGAACCCTTTCTCGATGCGCAGCTCGCGAACGCCGTCCTTGTAGAACGTCCAGGGCAGGCTTTCCGACGACTTGTTCGCTTCGTCGAGGACGACCGCGCCTTCCCACACGAACGCATGCTCGGTGATCGTCAGCGTGCAGTGGTCGGTCTGCTCCCAGATGGGAGCAAAACCGGCCCGCAAGAGATCAAACGCCTTGATGTACGTCGGATTGTTGTGCAGGTAGAGCTGGTGCGCGCGCACACCCTTGACGAGGAGCTTGAGCATCTCCTCGATGGGCGCGGGCGGAAACGGCGTATCCGGCGCGTCCTCGTCCTCGCTGACCGCGGCCGACGTCGCGTTCATCCCGTCCGAAGCGCGCCCGTCTGGTGGATCTGGGCGACATCCTTGTCGCCCCGGCCACTGACGCAGAGCAGGACCGGCTCGTCGGACGCCCAGCGCCCGGCCGATGCCGTGATCCAAGAGATGGCGTGGGCGGTCTCCAACGCCGGGATGATCCCTTCGTTGCGACTCAAGAACGCGAAGCCTTCGAGCGCCGCGGTATCGGTGACGGCGACGTACTGGGCGCGGCCGCTGTCCTTGAGATAGGCGTGCTCGGGTCCGACCCCCGGATAGTCCAGGCCGGCCGAAATCGAATGGGCCGGGTGGACCTGGCCCGCCGCGTCCTGCAGCAGGTAGCTCAGGGATCCGTGCAGGACGCCCGGCGTCCCGCGGGAGAGCGACGCCGAGTGACGGCCGCTGTCCAGCCCTTCACCCGCGGCCTCGACGCCCACCAACTCGACGTCCGCATCGTCGATGAAGCCCGCGAAGATCCCCATGGCGTTGGAGCCGCCGCCGACGCAGGCCACCACGGTCCGCGGCAGCCTGCCGGCGCGCGCCAGGATCTGCTCGCGCGCTTCGCGGCCGATAACGGACTGGAAATGACGCACCATGCGAGGATAGGGGGCCGGGCCGACAACCGATCCAATTATGTAATGGCTGTCGGTGACGTTGGTGACCCAGTCGCGGATGGCCTCCGTAGTGGCATCCTTGAGCGTGCGCGTGCCGCTCTCGACCGGGATGACCGACGCTCCCATCAGCCGCATCCGGTACACGTTCAGTTCCTGGCGGCGCATGTCCTCCGCGCCCATGTACACGACGCACTGCAACCCGAAACGGGCACAAATCGTGGCCGTCGCCACGCCGTGTTGGCCGGCCCCCGTTTCGGCGATGATCCGGCGTTTCCCCATGCGTCGGGCAATCAGGGCTTGGCCGACCGTATTATTGATCTTGTGGGCCCCCGTGTGATTGAGATCCTCCCGCTTGAGATAGACGGGGGCGCCCACGATCTCGGAAAACCTGGGGGCGGTCGAGAGGGGCGATGGCCGGCCCACATAGGTCCGCAGGAGGTCGTCCCACTCGGCCACGAATGCGGGGTCCGTCAGGGCATCGGCGAAGGCCTGGTCCAGCTCCTCGATCGCCGGAATCAGGGTCTCCGGGACGTACCGGCCGCCAAAGGCGCCAAAGCGGTCATGCGTGGCCAACGAGCTACTCATTGATCGGTCCCCGCGAGCGCCGTGACGAACGCCCGCATTCTGATGGTGGTCTTTCACGCCGGGCGCGGACTCCACGCCCGACGACACGTCGACAACGTCCGGTCCCAGCGCCGCCACGGCCTGGGCCACGTTCTCCGCGTTCAATCCGCCGGCCAACACGACGCGGCCGTGGGTTCCGCGCGCGGCGCGGAGCGCCGGCGCCAGATCCGCCCACGGGAGCGTCCGGCCGGTCCCGCCCAACATCCCCGCGACCTTGGCGTCCAGCAACACCGCGTCGGCGCGCGCGAACAGGGCGTGGGCGTCGCCCGGCAGCTCCGTGGTGCAGCGGACGACCGCCCAGACTTCGGCACCGCTGGCGGAGCGGACGGCGTCGACGAACTCCGGCGTCGGATCGGCGGAGAGCTGCACCACGTCGAGCGCGGCTTGGGCGACGACGCCGGCGATCGCTTCGGGTGTTACGGACCCGAACACGCCGACGGAGCGCAGGGCGCCGCGCACGGGCCCGAGCACCTCGCGGGCGCGCGCGACGGTGACCTGTCGCGGTCCTCCGGCGAAGATGACGCCGGCATACCGCGCGCCCAAGCGCATGGCCGTCTCCGCGTCACCCGGACGGGTGAGGCCGCAGAACTTTACGTCCGGCACTGCCGTCCGGCGCCGTCTCGGGCGACGCCGACCAGTGCCCGGACCGCGGCGGTCGGGTCCGCGGCGGCTGACACGGCGGAACCGCACAGCACGGCGTCGGCCCCGGCGGCGGCGACGGCCTCCACCTGCGCCCGGTCAGCGATCCCGCTCTCGGCGATCGCCACGAGCTCGCGCGGGATGTGGGGGATGATCCGGGCGGCGGTGCCCGCGTCGACTTCGAGGGTCTCGAGATTACGATTGTTGACGCCGAGGACCAGGGCGCGGGCATCGAGGGCGACCGCCAACTCCACTTCGTCCCGGATCTCCACCAGCGGCGTCAAACCGAGGTCCGTGGCGGCAGCCACCAACTCGGCCACGCGCGACGGCGGCAGGGCGCGGGCGATCAGCAGCACCGCCGAGGCGCCGAGCGTGCGCGCTTCGGCGATCTGGGCCTCGTCGACGATGAAGTCCTTTCGGAGGAGCGGCACCGCGACGCGCGCTCGCGCCTCGGCGAGGTCGGCGGGCGATCCGCCAAAGCGGTCCGGTTCCGTGAGCACCGAGAGCGCCGACGCCCCGCCGGCGACATAGGCCGCCGCCTGGTGCCCGGCCCGGATGGACCCATTGATCTCCCCGCGCGACGGAGAACGACGCTTGACCTCGGCAATGACGGCAACGTCCGGACGCCGGAGGGCCGCTGCGAAATCGGGCGGCACCGGTAATCCCAAGGCGAGCTCGTGCAGCGCGCCGGCCTGCTCGCGCAATGCCGCCGCCCGCTCATGGGCGCGTTCGACCAGCGCACCCAGTATCCCCGAGGGCGGGTGCCAGCGATGGAAGCCTTGCACTTCGGGTGATATTCGGCTAACGTGGGGTTCGGAAGCTATTCGGGACGAACAACATCAGCGAGGGCAGGTCATGCCGCTCACCAAACGGCAGCGCGAGATCCTGACGTTCCTCACGAGCTACACCGAGGCCAACGGCTACGCGCCGAGCTTCGAGGAGATCGCGTCGCAGTTCAACTATAACTCGTTGGCCACCGTGCATGAGCACCTCAGCAATCTGCAGAGGAAAGGCTACATCAAGCGGCATTACAACGAGAGTCGGGCCATCGAGATCCTGCCGTCCGAGGCCTTTCCCCGCGCCGTCGAGTTGCCGTTACTCGGCCAGGTGGCGGCGGGTGTGCCGATCGAGGCCATGGCCGTAAACGAAAGCGTGGCGGTCCCCGAAGATTTTGTGCGCCGAGGTGGCGGCCACTATGTGCTCCGCGTTCGCGGGAATTCCATGATCGACGAGCACATCCGCGATGGCGATTTCGTGGTGGTCAATGAGCGGCAGAGCGCGGACAACGGCGAGATGGTCATCGCCATGCTCTCCGGAGCTTCAGCGACCGTCAAGAAGTTTTATCGCGAGCGCGACGGGCGGATCCGCCTTCAACCGGCGAATGAGACCATGGCCCCCATGTACGTGCACGAGAACGACATCTCGATCCAAGGGGTCGTCGTCGGCGTCCTGCGGCGGTACTAGGCTTTGACGCCCGCCGTGTGGTACGCCTCGACCATACGCGTGAGCGCGACGAGACCCTCACCGGTATTGAGCAGGTCCCGGGCGCGCTGGAGCGCGGCGGCGTAGGTCGGCGCGAGGCCCGCCACGTAGATGGCGGCGCCGGCATTGAGCGCGACGGCGGCTGAGGCCCCCGGGGGCCCTTCCCCGGCGAGGACGCGGCGGATGATCCGGGCGTTTTCGGACGGATCGCCGCAGGCGAGATCCCCGACGGTGCCCGCGAGACCGAGAGCGGCGGGGTCGATCCGCCATTCGGTGATCGCCCCATTGCGCACCTCGATCACGTCCGTTGGCCCAAGCGGAGAGATCTCGTCGAGGCCGGGCGCGCCGTGGACGACGAGCGCATGAGAAAATCCCAGGGCTTTGAGCGCGCCGGCCACCAGCGCCATCCGGTCGCGGTCGCCCACGCCGATGACCTGATGCGTGGCCGCGGCCGGGTTGGCGAGCGGGCCCACGAGATTCATGATGGTTGGCACGCCGAGCTCTTTGCGGATCGGGCCGACGTGTCGCATGGCCGGGTGCATGAGTGGCGCGAACATGAACACGATCCCCGCGCGGGACAGGACTTCAGCCATGACGGCTGGCGGCACCTCGAGCGGTACCCCGAGCGCCTCGAGCACATTGGCGCTGCCGCAGCGCGAGGTGTACGAGCGATTGCCATGTTTCGCCACGCGGGCGCCGGCCGCCGCCGCGACGAATGCCGCGGCCGTGGAGATGTTGAACGTAGGCACGGCCCCGCCCCCCGTGCCGCACGTGTCGATCAGGCTACTTCGCTCCTCGGCCGGCAGCAGGACCATGGCATCGCGCAGCGCTTCGACGGCTCCCGCCAACTCGTCGGACGTCTCGCCTTTGACCCGGAGGCCCATGAGGAGCGCTGCCGTCAGCGCGGGTGTCGACTCCCCGCGCATGATGACGCCGAACGCGGCCCGGACGTCCGGGCGTGACAGCGAGCGTCCGTGGGCGAGCGTCTTGAGCGCCGCCCGCAGGGGGCCGGCGGGATCAGGTGGCGTACAGCGCTCCATTGCCGGCCGGTGCCCGGCCGAGCCGCGCGTGCGACACCACGAGCGAGATCACGAGGCCCAGCAAGCGGACCCGCTCGACATCCTCTTCGACGAACACGCCGCGCTGCGCCCGATTCGTGAGGTTCACGACTCCCACGAGATCATCGTGGTAGACCAACGGGAAGCTGATGAACGATCCCGTCGTGAAATACTGATCGCGCAGCAGCGGATGCGACTGCGCGCCCTCGACGTCCTGCACCAGCATCGGCTCCCGTGACGCCGCCACGCGCCCGGCGACTCCTTCGCCGATCGCGATCCGCGATCCCTCGACGATGTGCGGCGCCAGCCCGCGCGCCGCCGCCAGGTACAGGTATCCCGGCTCCGGCGCCAGCAGCATGAGCGAGCAGCGTTGCGCTTGCATGTCATTGCCGACGAGCGCCAGAAGGCCATCGATCAACTTGCGCGGATCGGTCGCCGCGTTATCGAGTGACAGCACGCGATCGATCAGGTACAGCGTGCGCGTCTTCTGGCGGAGCGTTTCGCTCCGCCGATGCATCTCGACGTGCGATTGCTCGAGCTGCGCCACCGCGGCCGCGACCTGTTGTTCCAAGTCGTCCGCTCTCCGGGCCGAGCGTCGCGCCTCTTCCGCGGCTTCGGCCGCCTCGGCCTCCAGCGCGATCAGGCGAGTCGCCGTGGCCGCCTGTTCCTGGTTGGCCGTCTGCTTGGCGACCAGGCGGCGTTCCAGCGCCGCCAGCTTCTTCACGTATTCGCCATGGACCCGGTGCGTGACGTCCTCGACGTGCCGCACGGCTTCGTCCCGCGCTTCCCGCTCCGAGAAGCGCGCGAACGCCAGCTCGAACAGCGCGACGAATGGCGCGAAGCGCTCCGAGGCCCGCGTGCCGAAGATCTTCTTCGACTCGTACAGGGCCACGACCGCCGCCAGATAGCCATCGAACCGGATGCCCCGCAGGGCGAGCATGCCGCCATCGGCGAATGGCATCATCCCGAACAACCGCGCGTACTCCTGCGACTGGTCGCCCAGGTCGATGAACTGGGCGCCGGCCGAGACGGCCTGCCGGAGCGCGGCGGAGAGATGGTCGAACGTCGTCTCGACAGGTGTCCGGCCCACGGTGCCGCCCGTCGGCGTCAGGCGGTCAACGATCATTTCCCGGCGGCCATCATACCGCAGGAGTGCCACATACGCCGTCCGGTCGACCTCGGCCAAACCTTCACCGAGCGCGACCAATGCCGCATCCAGGTCGGAGGCGGTGGCGAGGGCGTGCGCGAGCGATGCGAGGGTCCTGGGGGCCATCTCAAGAGAGCGACGAGCGGAGCGCGAGCGACGGCACAATCGCCGGCTCAGGTGACGCAATATCAACTAGTTGCGCACGCTCTGTCGAGTCGCGTACTTTCCGCCCAATGGCGGAGCGCACGGTCCAGCTCGTCCTCCACTATGACGGTGCCGGCTTTGCCGGCTGGCAGCGACAGCCCGGGATGCGCACGGTGCAGGCAGTGCTCGAAGACGCCATGAGCCGCCTCTGTAACATGGAGACCAAAGTCACGGGTGCCGGGCGGACCGACGCCGGCGTGCACGCGCGCGGGCAAGCGGCCGGGGTGCGGGTTCCCGAGGCCTGGATCGCCCCCAAGCTCCGGCGGTCGCTCAATGCCATCCTCCCGTCCGACATTTGGGTCGCAGCCGCGCACGAGATGGAGCCGGACTTTCACGCGCGCTACAGCGCCGTATCCCGCCGCTACAGCTATCGTGTCGGTATCGACCAGCAGTCCCGGTCACCATTCCGGTCCCGCTATGAGTGGACCGTCCCTGATCCCTTGGACGTGGGCGTGCTCCGGGCCTCCGCGAGTGCCTTGCGCGGAGCGCATGCGTTCCGCGCGTTCGCGGTCAAGGGCACCGCGCCGCCGGAAGACGACCACCGTTGTGAGATCACCGATGCGACCTGGTGCGAGCGTCCCGGCGTGCTCGAGTTTCAGATCGAGGCCAATCGGTTCCTGCACCATATGGTGCGGTTCCTCGTGGGCACGATGGTGGACGCGGCGCGCGGACGCCGGGACCCCGACGACGTGGCGCGCCTCCTGAGCGTGGAGGACAACGCGGCGACGGCGGCGCCGGCCCCAGCGCACGGGCTGGTGCTGGAACGCGTGACCTACCCCGCCGCGCTTTACCTGGCGACCGAATGAAGATCTTCTTGGCAACCGCGGACACCCGGGAAATCCGTTGGGCGAACGATTGCGGGTTTCTCGACGGCGTCGTCGCCTCGCCGGCCATACTCGCCCGCGAGACCGAAGCGACCGGTCTCGATGCGCAAGACCTGCTGGCGGCGATCTGCGAGACGGTGCGGGTGCCCGTGTGCGCGGCGGTGGAAGCCGTCACCGACGCCGAGGCCTACCGTCTCGGCCGCGATCTGGCGCGGATCAGCGACCAGATCATTGTCGCGGTGCCGCTGGTCGAGGACACGTTGGGTGCATTGCGGCGCCTGCGCGCCGAGGGAGTCCGGGTGCTGGCGACCCTCGTGTACACGACCGCCCAGGCCCTCATGGCCGCCAAGGCGGGCGCGTCCATCGTCAGCATCGGCATCGACCATCTCGATCTCTACGGGATCGACGGATCGGATGTCGTCGGCGAGACGACGAGCCTGTTCGCGCGACACGCGTTCGAGTGCGACGTCCTGGCCTGGTGCCCGCGCGGTCCGGCGCAGTTCGGCCGCTGCGCGCGCGCGGGAGCGGACATCCTCGCCGTCGAACCACATCTGTTGCACGCGCTGCTGGTCAATCCGCTCACTGATCGGGGCCTGGATCGGTTTCTGGCCGAAATCAGCTCGCACCATCCTCCGATCGCTCCCGCCGACGCCTGATGCGCCCGTCATTGCTGCTCTCGATCGCCTTGCTGTCGGCCTGCACCGGCGGCGATGCCCAAACGGTCAAAGACTCGGCCGCCGTGGCGCGCACGCGGACGACGCTGCGCCGTACGCCGGTGACGGACGCGGTCGCTCGCGTGGCGCCTTCCGTCGTCACCGTGCAGACCGAGTTGGTCGAGCATTCGGCCGACGCGTTCGACGCGTTCTTTGGCGGCGGACCGCAGAACAAGACGGTACCGGGGCTCGGCACCGGGTTTGTGATTCGGGCGGACGGCGTCATCGTCACCAACGCCCACGTCGTGGCCGGCGCGTCGCGCGTGCAGGTCGCCTTGCGCGAGGGCACGACGTATACCGCGAAGGTCTTGGGCGTGGACGAGATCAACGACCTCGCCGTCCTCAAGATCACCGCTACGAATCTGACCGTCGCGCCGCTGGGATCCTCCGACGACCTCATCATCGGGGAGTGGGCGATCGCCATCGGGAATCCTTACGGGTTCTATCTCGGCAACCCCGAGCCCAGCGTCACCGTCGGCGTGATCTCGGGCGTCGGCCGCAATCTCGCCGGTCAGGCCGAGGGGAACGGCGTCTACGTCGACATGATCCAGACGGACGCCGCCATCAACCCGGGCAACTCCGGCGGACCACTGGTCAATGCGCTGGGAGAAGTCGTGGGCGTCAACAGTTCCATCTATTCGCCGAGCGGCGGGTCGGTCGGGCTCGGTTTCGCGATCCCGATCAACCGCGTCAAGCGCGTGGCCGAGGACCTGCTGGCGCATGGGAGCGTCCGCCGGCCCTGGTTTGGCATCAAGCTGCGCCTGCCGGAGAGCGACAACCCGCGCGATGCGCTCAACTCCGGCGTGGTCGTGCGCACGGTCGTTCCCGGCTCCCCCGCGGCGACCGCGGGACTGGAGCCGGGCGACGTCATTGAGCGCGCCGGGACGCGGGCGCTCCGGAACCCGTACGAATGGGAAGCGCTGCTGCTCGATCTGCACGTCGGGCAGGCCGTGCCGCTGACCGTGAAGCGCGGGGCGCGGACGACGTCGGTCACGGTGACCGTCGCCGACCTCCCGGAGGTCAGCGCCCCCAAGGTCGAAGTACTCAAGGAGCTGGACCTGGTGACGTTGACGCCCACGATCCAGAGCGACCGCGGGGTTCGGGCCGAGCATGGCGCCGTGATCTACCGGGTCAGCAACCGGGTGTCGGACGAACTCGGCATCCAAACGGGCGATGTGATCGTCCAGATCAACCGGACGCCGATCACCAGCGCGGATCAGGCGGCCAAGGCATTAAATTATTATGGCGGCCGCGGTCCTATCCGAATGTTCTTTGAGCGTAACAGGCAGATATTCTCGACCGACTTCAGCATTCAATAGCCGTTCATGACTGAGCGGGACCACTATAGCTCTCCCCTGGCCGAGCGTTACGCGTCAGCGGAGATGCTCGCGCTCTGGTCACCGCAGCGCCGGTATGTGACCTGGCGGCGCATCTGGCTGGCGCTGGCCGAGGCCGAGCACGAGTTGGGCGCCGACATTCCGAGCTCCGCGCTGGCGGCCATGTCCCATCATCTCGAAGACATCGACTTCGGGCGGGTGGCCGAGTATGAGCGGCTGACCCGGCACGATGTCATGGCCCACGTCAAGGCGTTTGGCGACGCCGCGCCTGCGGCGCGGGGCGTGATCCACTATGGCGCGACCAGCGCCGACATCACGGACAACGCCGACATCATTCTCATGCGCGACGGCCTGCGCGTGCTGCGGCGCCGGCTGCTCAAAGTGCTGCACACTCTCAAGCGCTTCGCCGAAGAGTGGCGGGATGAGCCGACCCTGGGCTACACCCATTTGCAGCCCGCGCAGCTCACCACCGTGGGCAAGCGGGCGACGCTGTGGATGGAAGACCTGGTCCTCGACGTCCACGATCTCGAGCACGCCGAGCGGACGCTGCCGTTTCGTGGCATCAAAGGGACGACGGGCACCCAGGCCAGCTTCCTGCGGCTGTTCGACGGGGACCACGACAAGGTGCGGGAGCTGGACCGGCGCGTGACCGCCGCCATGGAGTTCGCGCGGTCGTTGCCGGTCACCGGGCAGACGTATTCGCGCAAGATCGACGCGCGCGTGCTGGGCGTGGTCGCTGGTATCGCCGCCAGCGCGGCCAAGTTCAGCGGCGACATCCGCATGCTGCAGGCCTTCGGCGAGATCGAGGAACCCTTCGAGAGCGAACAGATCGGCTCGTCGGCGATGGCGTACAAGCGGAATCCCATGCGGTCCGAGCGCATTGCGTCGTTGGCGCGATTCGTCCTGTCGCTGGAACCGAATGGCAATCAGACCCACAGCACCCAGTTCTTCGAGCGCACACTCGACGACAGCGCGAACCGGCGGCTCGTCATCCCCGAGGCATTCCTGGCAACGGACGCGATCCTTCTCCTCATGCAGAACGTGGCGCGCGGGCTGGTCGTGCATCCGGCGCGCATTCGCCGGCGCATTGAGGATGAGTTGCCGTTCATGGCCACCGAGGAATTGATCGTGCTCGCGGTCAAGTCCGGCGGGGACCGGCAAGACGCCCACGAAACCATCCGGCGGCACAGTATGGACGCGCGGAGCCAGGTGAGCACGGGCGGCCGCAACGACCTGCTGGATCGTCTCGCCGCCGACCGCACGTCGGGGGTGACGGTCGAGATGGCGGCCGAGCTGGCGGACCCGCGGCGCTTCATTGGCCGGGCGCCCGAGCAGGTCGACGAGTTTCTGACGACGGTCGTGGCCCCCGTCCTCGAAGGCATCGACGACGAGGTCGCGCCTACCGAGGACGTCCGGGTATGACCACCGCCATCCGGTCGACCGATCTCCCGTTGCGGCTCCTGCGCCGCGGGAAAGTGCGCGACGTCTACGTCGTCGACGACGATCGCCTGCTCATCGTGGCGACGGATCGCGTGAGCGCGTTCGACGTCGTCATGAACGAGGCGATCCCGCGCAAAGGCGCGGTGTTGACCCAGCTCACCGCGTGGTGGCTGCGGCGGCTCGATGGCATCGTCGCCCATCACATGCTGGCGGCGGATTTCGATGACATCGCGGCAGCCGCTCCACTGCTCGCCGCATACCGCGAGCTGTTGGACCAGCGCGCGATGCTCGTCAAGACGACCACGGTCTACCCGGTCGAGTGTGTCGTCCGGGGGTACATCGCCGGCTCGGCGTGGAAGGAGTATCGCCAAACCGGCACGCTGGCCGGAGAGCCGTTGGCGCCGGCGCTTCGAGAGAGCGATCGGCTGGAGCCGCCGATCTTCAGCCCCGCCCACAAGGCCGAGACGGGCCACGACGAGAACATCACGCGCGCGACGGTGCGGGCCACGGTCGGCGACGCGGTCGCCGCCGAGTTGGAGCGCTTGGCCATGGAGATCTACTCGCGCGGCCGGGACACGGCAGCCGAACGCGGGATCATCGTGGCCGACACGAAGTTCGAGTTTGGACACCGCGACGGGCGGATCATCCTCATCGACGAGGTGTTGACGCCGGACAGCTCGCGATTCTGGCCGGCCGACCGATACGCGCCGGGCCGGGTCCAGGAGAGCTTCGACAAGCAGCCGCTCCGGGATTACTTGGACGGCGAACGCCGCGCGGGCCGATGGAACGGCGACGCGCCGCCGCCTCCGCTCCCCGAGGCGGTCGTCGCGGCGACGAGCGCGCGATACCTCGATGCGTTCCGCCGGATCACCGGCACGGCATTGCCATGACGTTCGCCCGCGAAGGCTACGTCTTCATCGTCCTCGGGTTGACGGTCGCCGTGGCGGCGTTCGTGCTGGCGCTCGTGCTCCGCTCCTGGCCGCTATGGCTGGCGGCGTTCGTGTTGACCATCCTCGCGCTCTGGGTCGCGTACTTCTTTCGGGATCCGGACCGCAGCGGCCAGCGCGGCGACCGGGTCGTGATCTGTCCGGCCGATGGGCGGCTACAGGAGATCGCCGAAGTCGACGAGCCGGCGTTCGTGCACGGCCGCGCCCTCCGCGTCTCGATCTTCATGAACGTGTTCGATGTACACGTCAATCGGTATCCGGTGAGCGGGCGGGTCGTCTACCGGCACTACAATCCCGGGAAGTTCCTGCACGCCGCGTCGGAGAAAGCCAGTCTGGAAAACGAGCAGTCGTCCACTGGCCTCGAATCAGGACGGTATCGGGTAATGGTCCGGCAGATCGCCGGGCTGATCGCCCGCCGCATCGTCACCTACAGCGCCGTGGGCGACAGCGTGGCCCAGGGCGACCGCATGGGGATCATTCGGTTCGGGTCGCGGGTCGACGTCTTTCTCCCGCTCGGTACGAAGCTCAATGTGACCGTCGGCCAGCGCACCGTCGCCGGCACGACCGTGCTGGCGGAATTGCCATTATGAGACCGCCGTCGATGCGGGCGCGCTTGAGGCGGGCCGACATGCGCCGGGCCGCGCCGGCGCTGCCGAACGGCTTTACGATCGGCAACCTGTTCTTCGGGATCTTCGCCATCGTCGATGCGTCGCGCGGCGAATTCTCCCGGTCCGTGCTCTGGATCGTGCTGGGCGGCATCTGCGACGGGTTCGACGGCCGGGTCGCCCGGGCGACGGGCACGGGCAGCCGCTTCGGCGAGGAGTTGGATTCGCTGGTCGATGCGGTGTCGTTCGGCCTGGCGCCGGCGATGATCATCTATTTCTCGGTGCTCCAGCAGGAAGGCGGCGCCCTGTGGTTGCTGGTGTTCATCTTCTCGGCCTGCGCCGTGATCCGCCTGGCCCGCTTCAACGTGACCCAGGCCGGCCACAAGAAAACGCACTTCATCGGGCTTCCCAGCCCGGCGGCGGGATGCACGCTGGCGACGTACTACTGGTTCAGTCAAACCAAGCTGTACGACGCCCGGCTCTTCGGCATGCCGTGGAACGAGATGGTGAAGTACGTGATGGGCGGCCTCGCCATCCTCATGGTGACGAGCGTCCCCTACCCGGCGATGCCCAAGATCGGCGTCCGCACTTGGCGCGGCGCCGGCGGTCTCCTGCTCGTGATCGTCTGCGTCGCCGGGATCGCGTTGTACGGACGCGAATTCTTCTTTCCGGCGGGCATGATCTACGTGCTCTACGGTCTCATCAAGACGCTGATCTTGGGGTTCGTCGACCGGATTCCGACGGGCTACGGAGCGGGAGACGAAGAAGAGGACGACGACGACCTGTCGGAGCGCGACGCGCGCCGGCGGCGCCGGCGGCGGCGACAAGGACAGCTATCGACTCCGGCGATCGCCCGGGTCATCGAACACGAGGAGCCATGACGCGGTATCGAGTGTCGGTGGAGATCAAACCGCGGGAAGGAATTCTCGACCCGCAAGGCCGCGCCGTCGCCGACGCGCTGCGCACGCTCGGCTTCGCCGGCGTGCAGGACGTCCACGTCGGCCGCTATATCGTGGTCGACGCGGACGCGCCGGATGCCAATCACGCCCGGGACGCGGTCGACGCCATGTGCCAGCGTTTGTTGGCGAATCCGGTCGTCGAGGATTTCTCGCTGACGCGGGTCGAACCGCTATGAAATTCGGCATCGTCCGGTTTCCCGGATCGAACTGCGACACGGACGCGTATCACGCGGTCGTCGACGCGCTCGGCGAAGAAGCGATCTATCTCTGGCACAAGGACCACGATCTCCAGGACGTCGACGTCGTCATCCTGCCCGGCGGGTTCGCCTACGGCGACTATCTCCGCGCCGGCGCGATCGCCCGGTTCAGCCCGATCATGTCCGACGTCGCCGCCCACGCCAAGCGCGGCGCGCCGGTGCTGGCCATCTGCAACGGATTTCAGGTCGCCTGTGAGGCCGGCCTCCTGCCGGGCGCCCTCATGCGCAACGCGGGCCTGCAGTACATCTGCGCGCCCGTCCGCGTCCGCGTCGAATCGACCGACACGATGTTCACGTCGGGCTACGCGCCGGGGCAGATCGTCACGTTCCCCATTGCCCACGGCGAAGGGCGCTACACGGCCGACACGTCGACGCTCGATGCCCTGGAGTCCGCGGGACGCGTGGTGTTCCGGTACGCGGGTTGGAACCCCAACGGATCGGCGCGGGATATCGCCGGCATCGTGAACGACGCCGGCAATGTCCTCGGGCTCATGCCCCACCCGGAGCGAGTGGTCGATCCGCTCGTCGGCTCCGACGATGGACTGGCGCTCTTCACTTCCCTCCTCGACCGCGTGGCCGCATGAATTTGAGACTCGGTCTGCTGGCCGCCTGCTGCGCCGGCGCCCCGCTCGCCGCGCAGACGGCGACGATCACCCCCGGCATGACGCGCGACCAAGTGGTCGCCCAGTTTGGGCCCCCGGCAGCGGCCCGCCACTTCGGGGCCCACGATTATCTCCTGTTCGATGCCGACTGCGGCCGGACGTGCGGCAACGATCTCGTGATCCTGGATCATGGCGTCGTCGCCGATGCGGTGATCCGTTCGTCGCGGCGGAGTTACAGCGGCGCCGGCCAGCCGGCTACGACCCTGTCGTCCAAGCCGTCGTCCCGGCCACCGGTCCCCCCGGTCGTCGCGGCATTGGCGGCCGATAGCGCGCGCCCCGGCGGGATGGTCTTCGAAGGACCGCGTCCGCCGGCGCGACCGGCGCCCTATCAGGTCATCACGCCGCAGCCTCACGGCACGTGAGCGTATCGGTCCGGCCCCGTCCCGGCGATCCCGTGATCACCCCGGCCCTGGTGGCCGAACACGGGCTGACCGCCGACGAGTACCAGCGCATCGAGCGCATGTTGGGGCGCGCGCCGACGTTCACCGAGCTCGGTATCGTGAGCGCTCTGTGGAGCGAGCACTGCTCCTATAAGCATTCGCGACCCCTGCTTCGCGGACTGCCGACCAAGGCGCCCTGGGTCTTGCAGGGACCGGGCGAGAACGCGGGCGTGATCAGCGTCGGCGACGGACTCGCCGTCGCGTTCAAGATCGAGTCCCACAACCACCCGTCGGCCGTGGAGCCCTATCAGGGGGCGGCGACCGGAGTCGGCGGCATCCTGCGCGACGTTTTCACGATGGGCGCGCGGCCGATCGCCGTGCTCGACTCGCTGCGGTTCGGATCGCTGGACTCGGCGCGCGTCCGGTACCTGTTCGCAGGCGTGGTGCGGGGCATCGGTGACTATGGGAACTGCGTCGGCATTCCCAATGTCGGCGGCGAGGTCGTCTTCGACCCCGCGTACGAAGGGAACCCGCTGGTCAACGCGATGTGCGTCGGCCTGCTGCGCGAAGACGAGTTGATCCGGGCCAAGGCCGAGGGTATCGGCAACCCGATCATTGCCGTGGGCGCCCGCACTGGTCGCGACGGGATTCACGGCGCGTCATTCGCGTCGGAAGATCTCACGGCCGCGAGCGAAGCGAAGCGGCCAAGGGTCCAGGTCGGCGATCCGTTCACGGAAAAGTTGCTGCTCGAGGCCAGCCTGGAGTTGATCCAAAGCGGGCACATCGTGGCCATCCAGGACATGGGCGCCGCGGGACTGACATCGTCGTCAGCCGAGATGGCGGCGCGCGGCGACGTGGGCGTCACGATCGACGTGCGCAAGATGCCGGTCCGCGAATCCGGCATGACCCCGTACGAGATCCTGCTCAGCGAATCCCAGGAGCGCATGCTCGTTGTCGCCAAGCGCGGACGCGAGCAGGCGGTCTACGCCATCCTGGCCAAGTGGGACCTGACGGCGGCCGTCATTGGCGAGGTGATCGCCGATCCGGTATATAGGGTGACCGATGGCGACGTCGTCGTCGCCGAGTTCCCGGGCTCGCAGTTGGTGTCCGACTGCCCGTTCTACACGCCCGACGCCCGCGAAAGCGCGACGATACGCGCGCTTCGCGAACGCGACGTGCTGGCGATCCCCGAACGCAGCGAGGAGAGAGATCCAGCCTGGACGCTGGAGCGACTGTTGTCGTCGCCCACGATCGCCAGCAAGCGTTGGGTGACACGCCAATACGACACGAGCGTGCAGACCAACACCGTGGTGGCGCCTGGAGGAGGCGATGCGGCGGTGCTGCGCCTCAGGGGCACGACCCGGGCGCTGGCGATCAAAACCGATGGCAACGGGCGGTACGGGTATCTCGACCCGCGCGAGGGCGGACGGATCGCGGTCGCCGAGTCGGCGCGGAACGTCGCCTGTGTCGGCGGGCGCCCGATGGCGATCACGAATTGCTTGAACTTCGGGAATCCGACCAAGCCCGAGGTCTATTTCCAGCTGCGCGAGGCGATCGCCGGCATTGGCGAGGCCTGTGAGGCGCTGGGGACGCCGGTGACCGGCGGCAACGTCTCGTTGTACAACGAGAATCCGTCCGGCGCCATCTATCCGACGCCGGTGGTCGGCATGGTCGGACTCCTGGCGTCGGTGGATCACGCGACGCGCGCGACGTTTGCCGTCGACGGCGATGCGATCGTTCTGCTCGGCGAGCCGACGAACGAGCTGGGCGCCAGCGAGTATCTCGCCCGGATCCACGGGGTGGTCGCCGGCGCACCACCGCACTGCGATCTGGACGGCGAACGCCGGTTGATCGACGCCCTGCTCGACGCCATCGGGCGCCGCGCCGTGCGCACCGCCCACGACGTCAGCGACGGCGGCCTGGCGGTCGCCATCGCCGAATGTTGTGTGGGCGACGACGAGCGGGTGCATGGTGCCGCGATCGATCTCCGTCACTGGGCGGAGATCACACCGCGGGCGCTATTATTCGGAGAGGGCCAAGGCCGGGTCATCGTCTCGACATCGCGCGCGGCCGACGTGCTGGCCATCGCCAAACAGCATGGCGTGCCGGCGCGGCAGATCGGGACCGTGGAGCGGGCAGCCGCGGGTCTTCGGATCCTGATCGTTGGCGGCGAGTTGAAGGCGGATGTGGAGCAGATGGCGCGAGCGTTCCACGATGCGATCCCGTCGATCATGTCGGGCTCCCCGGCGGTCGTCGCCGTGGCGGAAGAACCTCTTACCGGTACGGTCTGATTCATGTGCGGGTTATTCGGCGTCCACGGGACTCCCCATGCCGCGGCCGTCACGCATTCTGGGGTTGTACTCCTTGCAGCACCGCGGGCAGGAGTCGGCGGGCATCATCACGGTCGACGCCGAGCGCCGCCCGCACCGTTTGCGGGCAGTGGGACTGGTGTCGGACGCCCTGCCTCCCGAACGCCTGGAGAGCGATCTGCCGGGGGCCATCGCCATTGGCCACACGCGCTACAGCACGGCGGGATCGACGACGCTGGAGAACGCCCAACCGCTGCTCGTGAACTTCCGCGGCACGGCCATCGGGCTCGCGCACAACGGGAACCTGACCAACGCCACGGAGTTGCGCCTCGAGCTCGAGGATCGGGGGTCGATCTTCACGTCGACCAACGACTCCGAGGTCCTGCTGCATTGCCTGGCGGCCGCGGCGGCCGGGACCCCGGCCGAGAAGTTGGCCGAGGCGCTGCAGGGGGTCGAGGGCGCGTACTGTCTGCTCGTCGTGATCGGCGACACGTTGTTGGCGGCGCGCGATCCGCGCGGGTTCCGGCCGCTGGTCATGGGCAGGATGGACGACGGCTCGACGGTGTTCGCGTCGGAGACCTGCGCGCTCGACATCGTGGGCGCGTCGTGTGACCGCGAGGTCAAGCCGGGCGAGATCGTCGCCGTCGATTCGACCGGGCGGCGCACCATTCAGGCGCTGGCACCGGGCGCGCTGCATCGCTGCGTCTTCGAGCATGTGTACTTCGCGCGCCCCGACAGCAAGGTCTTCGGCGTGACCGTCGAGGACTCCCGGCGGGAGCTCGGCCGGCGGTTGGCGCGGGAGTGTCCGGCGCCGCGCGGCGAGTTGGTCTTCAGCGTGCCGGACTCGTCGAACTCGGCGGCCTTGGGTTTCGCCGAGGAGTCGGGCTTGCCCTTCGAGTTCGCGCTGATCCGCAATCACTATGTCGGCCGCACGTTCATCCAGCCGACCCAGGCGGGACGGGACGCCAAGGTCAAGGTCAAGTACAACGCCGTGCGGAACGTGCTCGAGGGACGCCGCGTGGTGATGGTCGACGACTCGATCGTCCGGGGCACGACCACGCGGGGCTTGGTGGCCATGGTCCGCGCCGCCGGCGCGAAAGAGGTGCACATGCGCGTCAGCTCGGCGCCCATCACGGGTCCGTGCTACTATGGCATCGATACGCCGAACCGCGAGGAGCTGATCGCCGCCAATCTGACGGTCGACGAGATCGCCCACGATCTGGGCGTGGACTCGCTCGGCTACCTGTCGCTGGAAGGGATGCTGGAATCCGTGCCCGTGGCCGGAAGCCCAAGCGGATTTTGTCATGCGTGCTTCTCGGGCGACTACCCCACGCCACCACCTACGGACCCCGACAAACTCCGCTTCGGCTGCGGGTGCTAGTCTACTTTTTCGGCGGCGGCGCCGCCGACGGCACGCGCGCGATGCGCGACGTGCTGGGCGGCAAGGGCGCCAACCTGGCCGAGATGACCAATCTTGGCGTTCCGGTGCCCCCCGGATTCACGATCCGGTGCTCGTGCTGCATCGATTATCTGCGTGACGGGACCTTGAGCGAAGGGTTGCGCGACGAAGTCGATCGCAACCTGGCGCGGTTGGAAGCGACCACGGGGAAGCAGTTCGGCAGCGTGACCAATCCCCTGCTCGTCTCCGTGCGGTCCGGCGCGCCGGTGTCCATGCCCGGGATGATGGAGACGATCCTCAATCTCGGCTTGAACGACCAGACCGTCGTGGGGCTGGCCCGCGGCAGCGGCAGCGCGCGGTTTGCCTACGACTCGTACCGGCGATTTCTCCAGATGTACGGCGACGTCGTGCTCGGCGTTCCGTTGCAGAAATTCGAGTCCGTGCTGTCGGCCAAGCGGCTCATTCGGGGCGTCGAGACCGACGCCCAGCTCGACGAGACCGCGCAACGCAACCTGGTCGAGGAATACAAGACGCTCGTGCGCACCTTCCCGATGGATCCGCGCCAGCAGCTCTGGGGCGCCATCGAAGCCGTGTGGAAGTCGTGGACCCTCAAGAAAGCCGTCGACTATCGCCGGGTGAACGGCATCTCGGAGACCCTGGGGACGGCCGTCAACATCGTGGCCATGGTCTTCGGCAACATTGGCGATGACTCGGGAACGGGGGTCGCGTTCACGCGCGATCCTTCCACCGGCGAGCGGTGCTCGTACGGCGAGTTCCTGGTCAACGCGCAGGGCGAGGACGTCGTCGCGGGGCTGCGCACGCCGCTCCCCATCGACGTGATGGCCGAGCGTCTGCCCGACGCGTACCGCGAGCTCATGGAGACGGAGCAGCGGCTCGAGGCCCACTTCCGGGACATGCAGGACCTGGAGTTCACCGTGGAGCGCGGGCGCCTCTATCTGCTGCAGACGCGCTCCGGCAAGCGGACGGCCGCGGCGGCGGTGCGCATCGCGGTCGACATGGTCGCCGAGGGACTGATCGACCGCACCGAGGCCGTGACCCGCGTGCCGGCACGGGAGATCGACCAGCTGCTCCATCCGGTGATCGACGCCGGATCCCGGGCGACGCCGATCGCCCGCGGCCTGCCCGCGAGCCCGGGGGCCGCCAGCGGCATCGCGGTCTTCGACCCCGACGTCGCCGAGATCCAAGCCAACGCCGGCGCCGACGTGATTCTGGTGCGGGAAGAGACGACGCCGGAGGACTTCCATGGCATCGTCGCCGCCCGGGCCGTGGTGACGGCCCGGGGCGGCACGACCAGCCACGCCGCCGTCGTGGCCCGCGGGATGGGCCGGTGCGCGGTCGTCGGCTGCAAGGAGATCCATGTCGACGCCGCCCATTGCCGGTTCACCGTGGGCGATCTCGTGGTCAACGAGGGCGACTGGCTAACGGTCGACGGCGCCACCGGATCGGTGTACGCCGGCGCGCTGCCGACGGCGCCCAGCGAAGTCGTGCGCGTGATCAACGGGACACTCAAGCCCGATCAGGCGCCGGTGTACAGCGCGTATGCCAAGGTTCTGGGCTGGGCCGACGAGATCCGCACGCTGAAGGTCCGGGCCAACGCCGACACTCCGCGCGACGCGCGCGTGGCGCGCGGGTTTGGCGCCGAGGGGATCGGGCTGTGCCGGACCGAGCATATGTTCTTCGAGGGCGACCGGATCACCGCCATGCGCGAGATGATCGTCGCCCACGACGAAGCCGGCCGGCGTCGGGCGCTGGCCAAGCTGCTCCCGATGCAGCGGACCGATTTCGAGGGGCTGTTCGAGGCCATGGACGGCCTCCCCGTGACCATCCGGCTGCTCGACCCGCCGCTGCACGAGTTCCTGCCCCACGGCGGCGAGGAGAGCAAGCTCCTGGCCCGCACGCTGAATTTGTCGCGGGAAGAGCTGAACCGCATCGTCGACGGTCTCCGGGAGACGAACCCGATGCTCGGGCATCGCGGGTGCCGCCTGGGCGTCACCTATCCCGAGATCACGGAGATGCAGGCCCGGGCGATCTTCGAGGCCGCGGTCCGCGCCGCGCGCCGCGGCATCGACGTGCAGCCGGAGATCATGATCCCGCTCGTGGCCACGGAGAAGGAGTTCGCCCATCAGCGGGCGGTGGTCGAATCCGTCGCCTTGCAGGTGCTCAAGCCCATGGGGATCGAGATCCCGTATCTCGTGGGAACGATGATCGAGCTGCCACGGGCCGCGCTGACCGCCGACCAGATCGCCGCCAGCGCCCAGTTCTTCTCGTTCGGGACGAACGACCTGACGCAGACGACGCTGGGCCTGAGCCGGGACGATGCGGGGCGGTTTCTTCCCACCTACTACGATCGCGGGATCCTGTCCGACGATCCGTTCGCCGTGCTCGACGAGGACGGCGTGGGACGACTGATCCAGTATGGGGTGAGTGAGGGACGGCGCGTGCGGCCCGATCTCAAGGTGGGGATCTGTGGCGAGCACGGCGGCGAGCCGCGTTCCATCGCGTTCTGTCATCGCCTGCAGCTCGACTACGTGTCGTGCTCGCCATACCGGGTGCCGATCGCCCGGCTGGCCGCGGCGCACGCGGCGCTGGACAAAGTCGACGAACGGTCGCCGTACCGGCGGCGCCTCGGCGACCGCTAGGCCCGACCGCTAGTCGGCCGCCATCGCGAGCGGCCGGGGCGCCGCGGCGCGCATCGCCGTCGTCGTGGCCCAATGACCGCTGGCCGAGGCGTTCATGACTTGGCGCAGGGCTTCGGCCATGTTCGAGACCTCGTGGATCTCGCGCGTGATCTCGCCCAGCGTGGCCGTCTGCTCTTGGGCCAGGGCCGAGACCTCTTCGCTGGTGGCCGCGCTCTCTTGCGCGATCGCGGCGACGCCGGCGATCGCCGTATCGAGGTGCGCCACCGCGACCGCCACGGCTTCGGCCGCTGTCTTGATCGCCATGATTTGCGTGCTCAGATGCGTGACGGCAGTGCCGATGTTGCGGAACGCCTCATCGCTCTCCCGCACGGCATTGGCGCCCGCCTGCGTCTCGGCGTCGATCTCGCCCATGAGGCCGACGGCGCTGCCTGTCCGGCGCTTGGTCTCGCCGACGATCTCCCCGATGCTGTCCGACGATTTGCGCACTTCGTCGGCCAGCGATCGGATTTCGTTGGCGACGACGGCGAACCCGCGTCCCGCATTGCCGGCCCGCGCCGCTTCGATGGCCGCGTTCAGCGCCAGCAGGTTCGTCTGGGTGGCGATCTTCTTGATGATCGCCACGATCGACTGGATTTGCTCGGCCTGCTTCTCGAGATCGACCATGACGCCGCGGGCCCGACCCACGGTGTCGCGCACTCCGCTGGTGACGCTCAAGCTGCGGGCGATGAGCCCGTGGCCATCGGACGCCAGCGCGTCGGTCGCTCCCGCTTCCAGCATCGCGCGCCCGACTTCGTCCTGAATCGCGCGCACGTGGGCCAGCGCCTTGTGGGCTTGCTTCGTCGCCTCTTCGACCCGCGCCGCGGACTCCGCGGCGCCATGCGACACTTCGCCGATCGAGCTGGCCACCTGCTGGGTGGCGATCGCGGCCGCGCTGGCCGCCGCATCGACCTGCTTACTCGATGCGGTGAGCTGCTCGGTGGAGATCACGACGCGCTCGTTCAAACTTTCGAGCTGGGTCGCCATGTCGTTGAAGGCCTTGGCGACGTGGCCGATCTCGCTCTCGTCGTAGACGGGGACGCGGGAGTCGAGGCGGCCGGCGGCGAGTTGCAGGGCGGCGGACCGGATCTTCTGCAGCGGCTTGAGCAGATACTTGAGGAACTGATACACGCCGACACACAGCAGCAGGATGATGACGAGGCCCGTGCCGTTGGTCACCATGGCGATGGCCCGCGACGCCGCATGGGCCTGCGCGACGCGCGGCGCCAGGGACAGACCGCTGTAAAAAATGCCGATCGCCTGGCCGCTCGAATCCAGGATCGGCTCGTAGCGGGTCCACCGATCCTCGCCGGCGACGGTGGTCCGTCCGGCGTAGGTGACGTTCGTCGTGAACGCCGATCCCGCTCCCGCGAGCTGACCCGTGGCCACGGAGCGGGTCGGCATGATCGTCAGCGTCTGCCGCTCGCGGATGCCGGTGGTGGCGTCGGGGCGGGTGACGGTGGTCACTAGCCGCAGCGCCCGCCCCATGGGGGCGTCGCCCACGGTCGGATCGGCCGATGTCGCCGGCGAAATCCGTTGAGCGATGGTCAGCTCGGCGCCTGACAGGCTGTCGAGCTGCAGGACGTACCGGTCGACGTCGGGGTTGCCCAGGATGCGCGTCGTGCCCTTGTACAGCAGGCCCGGGAGCTGCGTCGTCGTGCGATAGCGGTCCTGGCGGCCGTTGCCGTTGAAGATCTCGATGGGGGGTTCGGTCGGCGCCGTGGGGACGATGCGCCAGGGACCAGGGAACCGCTGGTCGAACAGGGCGCGGGCCAGCGCCAGATTCACGGACAACTGCTCACCGGAGGACGTGACCGCGGCGGCGAGGAACCGCTTGTCGGTTTCGCGCCAGGTGAAACCCCCCGCCAGTGCGACGCCGAGGATGGCGGCAACGGTGACGGCCGCGGCGATCTTGCTGGCGATGCCCCAGCGCTTCATGCGTTCACGAGTCGGTGGCGGATGTGGGAGGCTCCCTGCCAGGGACGAGACATCGCTGGCCCCGCAACCGCCCGTCCATAAACGACCAACCGGGCCGGCGAGAGCCGACCCGGTTGGTGTCGAAATGGAGGCGCGGGGTACTGCCCCCCGGTCCATGCCGCCGATCGATTGGCGCGTCTACGTGCGTAGCCCGCTACTTGGTGTCTCCAGCCGCTGGCCAGCGAGCAACCTACTGCTGGACGAGCCTTCATTTCGTTTTCGCCGGCCGCCGGAAGGCGCGGTGGTCAGCTAGCCCGGATTTTCGATACCGCCGCAAACGCCCCAGGCGGGCTTCCACGGTGGCAAGGCGCGCAACCGAAGTTACGCAGCCAGAGCCAGGTTGTTGTTGGCTTTTGTGATTTTTTCCCGAGTGTTTTACCAGGAGCCCGAGGACCTGGGCACGCAACACCGACCTACCGACACATGTCGAGCCTAGTTCGCCCCCGACGTATCAAAATGTAACGCCCGCGTGGGTGATGCGCGAGGCCGCCATCGCGGCGCCGAAGCCGTTGTCGATGTTGACTACAGTGACTCCCGCGGCGCAACTGTTGAGCATCGCGAGGAGGGCGGCAAGTCCTGAAAAACTGGCACCATAGCCCACGCTGGTGGGCACGGCGATAACGGGTGCCCGGACCAAGCCGCCGACGACGGATGGAAGGGCGCCGTCCATTCCGGCGACGACGATGATCACGGCCGCTTCCTGCAGGTCGCGGCCCCGGGCCAGGACGCGGTGGATGCCGGCAACGCCGACGTCAGTGGCGCGGGCGACGACGTTCCCCAGGGCCCGCGCGGTGACGGCGGCCTCCTCGGCCACTGGTAGATCGCTCGTGCCCGCGGTGACCACCAGGATCGTCCCCCGCCCCGCGGCGACGCGCCCGGTCTCGCGGGGGGCCACGTATACGGTTCGCGCCAGTTCGTTGATCTCGGCGTCGGGATACCGGTCGCCGAGCGCGGTGCGCAGCGCGTCGTCGCAACGCGTGATCAGCAGGCCGTCGCCGCGAGGTTCGATCTGCTCGGCGATGGCGAGCACTTGGGAGATGGTCTTGCCGGCGCCGTAGATCACTTCGGGATACCCCTGCCGCAGCGCCCGATGGTGATCGACCGTGGCGAAGGGCAGGTCGGCGATGGGCTCGAGGGCCAGCGCCTCGAGGGCTTGTCGCGGATCGACGGCGCCGCGCGCGACCTCTTGGAGCAGCGCGAGCGCCCGCTCGCGCATCACACGAGTGCGGGCGCGGTCGTCTCGAGATAGGCCGCGAACAGCGCGCCGACCTCGTCGAACGAGTTGACGGCGTGCAGCCGCTGCCGGAGCTCAGCGGATCCGGGCAAGCCTTTGACGTACCAGCCGAGGTGCTTGCGAAACTCGATGGCGGCGCCGCGCGGGTCGATCTCGAAGTCCGCGGCCATGCGCGCGTGACGCAGGGCGATGTCGAACCGCTCGCGCACCGGAGGGGTCTCGATGGGCGGGTGTCCGTCCAGCAGTGCGCGCGCCTGCGTGAAGATCCACGGCTGGCCGAACGACCCGCGCGCGATCATGACGGCCGCGCAATTGGTCTGCCGGTGCATCCGGAGGGCATCCTCGGCGGTCTTGATGTCGCCGTTCCCGATCACGGGAATCTCCAGCGCGTCGACGACCGCCGCGATTTCGTCCCACCGGGCCGCGCCCGTGTACATCTGGGCGCGCGTGCGGGGGTGTAGCGTGAGCGCTTGCGCGCCGGCGTCCTGACAGCGCAACGCGATCGTCACCGGGTCGCGCATCTCGTCGCTCCACCCGCTGCGGATTTTGACTGTCACCGGCAGGTGGGTGCCGCCGCGCACGGCGCGGATCACGCGCTCGACGAGGCCCAGGTCCTTGAGGCACCCGGATCCGCCGTTCCGCTTGACGACTTTCTTGACGGGGCAGCCGAAGTTGATGTCGATGAACTCGGGCTGGAACACGTCGGTGACCAACGCCGCCGCGTCGGCCATAGCCGCCTCTTCGGCGCCGAAGATCTGCACACCGATCGGCCGCTCATCGGGCCCGAACCGCAGTTTGTCCAGCGTGGCCGGATTTTCGCGCCGGATCCCCTCGGCGGACAGAAACTCCGTGACCACGACATTGGCGCCGAACGACCGACAGAGACGCCGGAACGGCGACTCCGACACCCCGGCCATGGGGGCCAGGTACAGCGGAACGTCGGCGCCGACTGGGTAGGGAAACTTCCGGGCGAGGGCCATAACCCTATCAACGTAATAGCTTTCCCGTCGTACGCGTAATAGGTTTCCGCGTTCGCGCGCCACTGTTTCTAACGAGGGCCCGGCATGGAACTACGTGAGTTTTTTTCTGAGGACGCCATCAAGCTCGATCTCGCCGGCACTACGAAAGACGAGATTCTGAAAGAGCTGATCTCCTTGCTCAAACTGGACGAGAAGTCGGAAGGGATGTTGTTCAAGATGCTCAAGCGCCGCGAGAACCTGGGGTCGACGGGTATCGGGCGCGGCATCGCGATTCCCCACTGCCGCTCGCTCGTGGTCAACAAGCTGCGGGTCGCGTTTGGGCGCAAGGCGGCCGGCGTCGACTTCAAGGCGATCGACGAGAAGCCCGTCTACTTCTTCTTTCTGATCGTGGCGCCGCCGCTGGAGGTCTCGAACCAGTATCTCCCGGTCCTCGGCAAGATCGCGCAGTTCAGCAAAGAGCCGGATGTGCCACAACGGCTCCTCGGTCTGACCGAGCCGGCACAGTTCATGGCGCTACTGCAGGAAAAGGGCGTCTAGCACAGTGCGGGCGTCGGTCGCCGTTATCACCGCCGTCGCCGCGTTCACTGCTGCGTGCCGGGCGCCGGCTGCGCGCCCGTCGGTCGAGACCGAGCTGAAAGCCAATACGCAAAGACTGCTCGACGCCGTTGCTCCTGGCGACACCGCGGTGTGGAACGCGCTGCTCGATCCGCGGGCGATCCAGGTCGATGAGAACGACGTCATACACACGAAGTCCCAAGTGCTCGAAAGCTTAAAGCCGCTGCCACCCGGTTTGGTCGGACATTCTGACGATCGACGATTTCCGTGCGATCGTCCAGGGTGACATGGCGGTTGTCACGCACGAGGATGACGAGTATCTCGACTACCACGGCCAGGTGATCAAGAGCCGGTTTCGGATGACCGACACCTGGCGCGACAGCGCTGGCGGCTGGCGGCTGCTGGCCGAACAAGTGCTCGCGGTGCTCAAGGACCCGCCGGCCATCCGTCTTGACCGTGCGGTCCTGTGCGGGTACGCCGGTCGCTACGCGATGACCGCCGATATCGTCGCGACGATCCGCTGTGCCGACAGCACTCTGGTCGTCGAGCGCGAGGGTAGGCCGAACCGGACATTTCTGGCCGAGGCAGCCGACGTGTTCTTCGAGGCTGGCCAGCCGCGCACCCGGCGTATCTTCGAACACGACGCCAAGGGTCGGGTCACCGGATTTGTCGATCGACGCGAGGCCCGCGACGTGGTCTGGAAGCGCATCGGCTAAGGTCTCGATCCCGCGAGACCCGGGATTCGTCCCTCCGTTACAGACACTCGGAGCATCACCCCTCCTGATCCACGGCACGGACCCGTCAGGTTTGACGTGTCACGTCGGCTGAGAGGGTGATGGTGATACCAACAGCGCCCGTCATCATCATTGTCGATGATGACTTCGCGGTCTCGGCAGCCTTGCAGGCGTGCCTTGCCGCGGCGGACTGGTCGATCGAAGCGTACGATTCGGCGAACGCGTTGCTCGGCAGCGCCGTCGCTGACCGGCCCGGTTGTGTGCTCATGAGCGTGCATTTGCCGGACCTTGATGCATTTACGGCTCACGAGCGCCTCACCGCCAGCGGGTGCGAGATGCCGGTCATCTATGTGGCGGCGTGCGCGGACATCCGCACCTCGGTTCGCGCGATAAAGGCCGGGGCCTTCGATTTCTTGACCAAGCCGATCGGCGAGTCCGAGCTGGTCGCGGCGGTGCGCCGGGCGCTCGCCGCCGACCAAGCGCAGCGCTGGCAGCGCAGCGCCCGCAATGCGCTCGCGCGCCGCATCAGTACGCTCACGCCGCGCGAACGACAGGTGTTGGAGCTGGTCGTGACGGGGATGCTGAACAAGCAGATCGCCGGGACGCTCGGCGCGGCACTCAAGACCATCAAGGTGCATCGGGCCCGCGTGATGGCGAAGATGCAGGTCGAGTCGCTGGCCGAGCTGGTGCGGGTGGCCGATCAATTCGGCATTGGCGCGGTGGGGCGTTTCAGTCCCAACCACGCGCTGCCACTGGCGCCGACCTGACCAGCTGCGACGACGTCCCGTCCGGGAAATCCTCGCGGATCATCATGCGCGGGCCGTGCGCATTGGTGAATACCGTATACTGCTCGGTGCCGGTCTTCTTGGAGATCTGATACACGATCTTGATCGTGTCGAAGTCGCCGGCCGGGACATGAATGCGCTCCGCGTCCTCTACCGTCGCCACGGCATCGCTGATCGCGATCTTGGGATCAAACACCTTGAAAGCGAACTGTTCGCCCACGGTGAGCGTATTCGCCATCACCGTCGCCCAATCGATGCGCTGATCGATGATGCCTGACGGCACGGCCGTATCGACAGGAATCCTTTGCGCGTTTTCGACGCGAAAGCCGCGCACGCGGCCATCGCGATAGTGAATGTCGAAGATCAGTCGCTGCTGGTCGCCGCTGCCGAAAGACAGCTGGGCGGACACCGGCGCGCGCCGCGCGCTCGCGATCGCGGTCCACGTCTGCGCGGCGTGGCCGATCCCCTCATTGGCGAAGCGATACGTACCATCGCCTTGCTTCGTGATGGTGATCCGGCTACGGCCTAGCTCCTTGCCGTTCTGCTGATCACTGTAGACGAATGTGCCCGTTTGTAGCCGCGTCGCGTCCGGCACGGCCAGTGTAACCGCCATCAATCCCACAAGCCCGAGAGGGACAAGCAAAGACTTCATGATTTCGTCCCCATTACTCCCACTCGGCCCTCGCCGGCGGATCGAGCATCAACCGACCTGACGAATCCAGTCCCGAGCAATACGGCGCCCGCACGAACGGACTTCCGATGCACTACTCCGGCAATCTGTCGTGCGGCTCTGGTTCCACGTCGGGAGCGCGGCGCACCAGTTCCAAGAAGCGCGCTCGCGTTCCCTTCCGCGCCCGCGCCTCTAGATAGTCGGCCGCATCCAACGCGGCCACCTTCTCCGCCGCTGCCGTGGCCAAGAACTGGTTGATGGACGTCCCATCGCGTTTGGCCAATTCCTTGATCCGTTCGTGGATCGAACGCGGCAGTCGCAAGCTCACGGTGCTCATACACACTCTCCTCGTGACACTCTCTGACTCATTCGCTCACCCATTGAGCGCTCCAATCTCTCGCAGCACATCGAGCGCGGTGCGGATCGCAACACCAAACCGCTCCGCTCCAGCGAAGTGGGCAGCGTTATAAGTGACAATTGGTATCCCGCCCGCAGCGACCGCGAGTTCCAGGAATGCTTCGTCACCAGGATCGCGCAACTGAGGTCGCCACAGAAAATGAATCTCCTGACGGTGGGCCACGGCACACAGCCCGTTCAGAAGCTCGTCGATCTCAGCGGCCGAATATGTCTGCACGGTGCCGGGCCTCTTGAGCACGTCCTCGTACTCCAAGACGACCGGTACCGACAAGGCCACCTCGACTAATCCTTGCCCAACGACATCGAGCAACAGAGCCGACGCGCCACGACGGGATCTTAGTCCGGCGACTAGTACGTTCGTGTCGAGGACTACCCGCGCAAGCGCCACTCGGTATTATATACGCAACTACGACGACAGTCAAGTAGTGCTGCCTGTAATACCATTCATTCCCACTCGATCGTTGCCGGCGGCTTGGAGCTCACGTCGTAGACGACCCGGTTTACGCCGGCGACCTGATTGATGATGCGGGTGGAAATCCGCGCCAACACGTCCGGCGGGAACGGATACCAATCGGCGGTCATGCCGTCCGAGCTCGTCACCGCGCGCAGCGCGACGACCTGGTCGTAGGTACGATAGTCACCCATGACGCCGACGCTCTTGATAGGCAGCAGCACGGCGAACGCCTGCCAGATCTCGTGGTAGAGGTTCGCTTCGCGAATCTCCTCCAAATAGATCGCGTCGGCGTGCCGCAGCGTTTCCAACGACTCTCGTGTGACGGATCCCAGAATACGAATCGCCAGTCCGGGCCCCGGAAACGGGTGCCGGCCGACCATCTCGTCGGGCAGCCCGAGCTCGCGCCCCACGTTGCGCACCTCGTCTTTGAACAGCTCGCGCAGCGGCTCGATCAACCGGAACTTCATGTCCGGTTTGAGGCCGCCGACGTTGTGGTGCGTCTTGATCGTCACCGACGGGCCGCCCGACGGCGACGACGACTCGATGACGTCGGGGTAGAGCGTGCCCTGCACCAGGTATTCCACCGGGGTGCCCGGCTGGCGCTCCACGTCCGCGGCCGCGGCCTCGAAGACGTCGATGAACGTGTGCCCGATGATGCGGCGCTTTTCCTCCGGGTCCACCACGCCATTGAGCGCCGTGAGGAACCGCTCTCCGGCGTCGATCACGACGAGCGGGATGTTGAGGTGCTGGCGGAAGGTGCGCTCCACCTGCTCCCGTTCATGCCGGCGCAACAGGCCCGTGTCCACGAAGATGCACGTGAGCTGATCGCCGATCGCCCGGTGCACGAGCGCCGCGGCGACGGCCGAGTCCACGCCACCGGACAGACCGGCGATGACGCGCGACCTCCCGACCTGCGCGGCGATACGCGTCACGTGATCATCGATGAACGCGCCGGGCGTCCACGCCGGGTCGGCGTGGCAGACATCGAACAGGAAGTTCGCGATGAGCTCCCCGCCCCGCGGCGTATGGGCCACTTCGGGGTGGAACATGAGTGTGTAGATCGGGCGGCGCCCGTCGCGCATCGCCCCGATGATGCCGCTCGACGACCGCGCGGTCACCTCGAAGCCTGGGGGCGGCTGCTCCACGTGGTCCCCGTGGCTCATCCACACCGTCATGTGCTCGCCCCGATCGAAGCCATCGAACACGCCCCGCGGCTCCAACACCTCGATCTCGGAGCGCCCGTACTCGCGGACGCCGGGCACGATGGTTCCGCCCGCGAGATGCGCGACCAACTGCATCCCATAGCAGATGCCGAGCACCGGCCCCATGTCCAGAATCTTGGGATCCGCGGTCGGGACGTCCTCGCCGTACACGGAGTTGGGGCCACCACTCAGGATGATCCCGGTCGGATTCCACTGGCGGATCCAATCCAGCGACCGGGTCGGCGGATGAATCTCCGAGTACACGCGCGCCTCGCGGACGCGCCGGGCGATCAACTGCGTGAACTGCGAACCGTAATCGATGATGAGAATGCGACTCGACACCGCTAACACTTCCAGTCGATGAGTTGGATGACCTCGACCAGGCGCGTGTCGAGATCCATGATCGCGGCACTCGGCACGCCATACAACCAGCCACAGGCCTCGCCCGGGTTCACCATGACGGTGTCGCCGCGCGACGAGACCTCGCCGCGGTGCGACCAGCCATGCACGACCACGGCATGCGATTCGATCGAACGCTCCGCCACGTCGCCGAGATCGTGCACGACGAGCACGCGCTGGCCGTCGAGCTCCACCGAGTGGGGGGACTCGTACAACTCGGCGCCGACCCCGCTGCTGGCCGCGGCCTTGAGCCCCTCGCGGTCGCCATCGTTGCGCCCGAAGACGCCGGCGAGGGCGATGTTGAGATCACGAAACGGCGCCAGCGCGAACGGCGAGCAATAGTCGCCCGCGTGCAGCACGAGCCCCACGCCCCCGGCGGCCATTCGCTTGAGCAACTCGGCGATCGCCGGAACCCGGTCGTGGCTGTCCCCCATGATGCCGACGCGCATTCAGGCGCTCCTCCACTGGGGTGAACCCAACTCAAGCCGCACCAGATCTTCGTACGTTTCCCGCTCCCGCACGATGGCGTATCGACCACCATCGATCATCACCTCCGGCGGCCGCGGGCGCGCATTGTAGTTCGACGCCATCACGAACCCGTAGGCCCCCACGGACCGGACGACCAGGAGCGCGCCCGGCCCAACATCGTCCATCTCCCGGTCGAGCGCCAGAAAGTCGCCGGCCTCGCACACCGGACCACACACATCGACCGTGGATCGCGCCGCCTGGGGACGGACCGCATCGATCCGATGATAGGCGTGATAATGCGACGGCCGCAGCAACTCGGTCATCCCGGCGTCCGTGATCACGTAGGTCTTGTGGGCGCTGCGCTTGCGGTCGATCACCCGGGTGAGCAGCACGCCCGACTCCGCTACCACAAACCGGCCGGGCTCCACGATCAGCGAAAGGCCAAGCGCGGCCGCTGCGCCGCACGCAACGCAGGCAAACGCCGCGAGATCACCCGGCGCCTCGTGATCATACGACACCGCCAGCCCACCACCCATATCGAGATATCGGAGGGTGTCCACGCCGCTCTGCCGGAGCGCATTGGTCAGCGCCGTCAGGCGCTCCGCTCCACGCCGGTACGGCGCGACGTCGGCGATCTGCGACCCAATGTGCATGCCGAGACTCTCGAGCCGCACGCCGCGCGCCGCGCGGATGCGGGCCACCAGCGCCGGCACCTGGTCGTACGGAATCCCGAACCGGGCCCCCTGCTCCCCTGTCCGCGTATAGGGATGCGGCGTGTCGACCGCGACTTGGGGATTGACGCGGATGCCGATCGGAATCACTTCCCCGCGCTCCTGGCCGATCTGATCCAGGATCTCGATCTCCGTTGGCGACTCGATGTTGATGAGCCCCACGCCCTGGGCGACCGCCCACCGCAGCTCGAACCGCGTCTTCCCGACCCCACTGAACACGACATCGGCGCCGGCAAACCCGGCCTGAAGGGCGCGGTGCAGCTCGCCGCCCGACACGATGTCGACCCCCGCGCCCAGTGACCGCAGCAGCCGGAGCACCGCGAGGTTTCCGTTGGCTTTCATGCTGTAATGCACCCGATGCGGCACCGGCGCCAGCGCCGATTCGAGCCGCGCCAACTGCGCGCGAATGGTTTCCGCGCTATAGACGTACGCCGGCGTACCGACGTCGGCGGCGATCCGCTCCAGATCGACGCCGTCGAGCGTCAGTACGCCTTCGCCCACAGGGCCTCGGCGATCGCGGGCCGTCCACACCGAAGACACGTGGTGGGCGCCTGCTCGGACCGAAACTCCGGATCGGGCAGCACGCGGATCGTGGCCTTGGTGTCCTCTTTGATCTGGGCCTCGCATGTCGCATCGCCGCAGCACCCGGCATAGACGAACGCGCCGTCGCCGTCCATGATCTGGCGAAACTCATCATAGGTGATAGGCCCGCGCCGGCTGTTCGCCTCGCGCCGCCCGGTCGCGGCCCGCAGCATGTCGGTCTGCATCGTGGCCAGGATCGCGGTCACCGCCTCGCCCAACGTCGCCAGCGGCACCGGCCGCTTCTCCCGCGTGTCGCGCCGTACCACGACGCATTGCTGCTTATCCAGATCGCGCGGGCCCACCTCGATGCGGACGGGAATGCCGCGCAGCTCCCAGTCGAAGTACTTGGCTCCCGGCGTCATCCCGTCGCGCTTGTCGATGTGCACGCGGACGTCGCGCAACGACGCCGCGATCCCGTCGGCCGCCTCGAGGACGCGCGCCCGTTCGGCGTCCGCCTTGTAGATGGGCACGATCACCACCTGCCTCGGGGCGAGGCGCGGTGGGACGCGCAAGCCGATATCGTCGCCATGGGTCATGATCAACCCGCCGATCATGCGCGTCGTCACACCCCAACTGGTATTCCACGCGAACTCGATGCCGCCGGCCTCGGTCTGGAACTTGAGATCGAACGCGCGGGCGAAGTTCTGCCCGAGGTTGTGCGACGTCCCGGCCTGCAGCGCTTTGTTGTCCTGCATCATCGCCTCGCACGCGTACGTGCGGAGCGCGCCGGCGAACTTCTCGGACTCGGTCTTTTGCCCCGTGACCACCGGCATCGCGATCCAGCCTTCCATGAACGAGCGATAGATGCCGAGCATCTGCCGCGCTTCGGCCTCCGCCTCGTCGTGCGTCGCGTGCGCCGTATGGCCTTCCTGCCACAGGAACTCCAACGTCCGCAGGAAGAGCCGCGTCCGGAGCTCCCACCGCACGACGTTGGCCCACTGGTTGATCAACAACGGCAGGTCGCGGTAGCTCTGCACCCACTTCGCGAACGTCGCGTAGATGATCGTCTCGGAGGTGGGGCGGATGACCAACGGCTCCTCGAGCAGCTTGCCACCGCCGTGCGTGACGACCGCGACCTCGGGCGCGAACCCCTCGACGTGTTGGCTTTCCTTGTGGAGAAAGCTCTCGGGGATGAGCAGCGGAAAATACGCATTCTGGTGACCCGTGGCCTTGAACATGTCGTCCAGGGCGCGCTGCATGAGCTCCCAGATCCCGTAGCCGGCGGGCCGGATGATCATGCAACCGCGCACCGGGCTGTAGTCGGCCAACTCGGCGCGGATCACCAGCTCGTTGTACCACGCGCTGAAATCCGTGGCGCGTGGGGTCAGCTTGTTGTCGTCAGCCATGTGTTAAGCGGGAGCCACCGATTCGAGGAGCTGATCAATCGACATGCCGGGTTCCTGGTCGCCGGTCGCGAGACTCTTCCGGGCCATCGTGCCATTGGCGCCAATGATCACGACATAGCGCGCGCCGGCGTTGTCCGCGGCCTTGAGTTGCCGGCCGAGGGCCTGCTGGCGCAGGGCGTACTCGACGCTCTGGCCACGTTCGCGCAGGCGACGCGCGACTTCCATGACGTCACCGATGTCCTCGCGCTCGCTGGCCACCCAATAGTCGATACTGGGCGTGGCATTGCCGAGCAGTTTGCGGTCGTGCAGCAGCTCGGTGAGCACGACATCGCCCATCCCGAACCCCAACGCCGGGAGATCGACGCCGCCGAGCGTCGCCAGCAGCGTGTCGTAGCGGCCACCGCCGCAGATGGCGCGCAGCTCCCCTCTGGCATTGAAGAGCTCGAACACGATACCGGTGTAATACGCGAGGCCGCGCACGATCGACGGATCGAATCGCACCCACTCCGTGGCGTTCGGCACGAGCCGGTCGAGATACCCCAAATATCGCTCGAAGCTCTCGAGGATCTCGACGTCGCCACCATGGTGTCGCACCGCCTTCTCGATGTCCTCGAGGGTGGCCTGCCGCAACCCGACGATGGCGTCGATCGCGGCGGTGGGCACGCTCAGCGTGCCGAGCCGCTCCGCCGAAACCGCTGCCGGCGTGCGCGCCAGCTTGTCGACGACCGTCGTCATCACCGGCACCATGGCATCCTCGGCCACTCCGAGCGCCGCCAAGTACGCGCGCAGCAAACGCCGGTCCGAGACCCGGGCCTTTACGTCGTTGGACGTAAGCCCCAGCGCGCGCATGATGTCGATGGCGACCGCCAGCAGCTCGGCGTCGGCCGTCACGTCGGGCTCGCCGATGATGTCGACGTTCAGCTGGAAGTGCTCGCGCAGACGACCGCGCTGTTGCCGTTCGTAGCGAAAGAGCTGGGGCACGGAGAACCACCGCACGGGTTTGCGGAGCGCGTTGGCGCGGGCGGCGACCATGCGGGCGACGGTGGGTGTCATCTCGGGGCGCAGCGCCACCTGGCGCCCGCCTTTGTCCTCGAAGTTGTAGAGCTGGCCGACGATTTCGTCCCCGCTCTTCTTCATATACAACTCGGTCGGTTCGAGCGGTGGTCCGTCGACTTCGACGAACGCGTAGCGGCGCGCGACATCGCGCCACGCTCGAGTGATGAACGCCCGTTCAGCGAACTCCTGCGGGTAGAAATCGCGAAATCCCGGGAGTGGGCCGGTCGACATCGGCCAAACTTACCCGGCGAGCGGAGACACCTGCAAGCTGGCCATGGCATCGCCCACGGTGTGGAACGAGCCGGTGACGAGCACCGTGCCGCCCGACGCGTCACCCGTCTCCAGCGCGCGCGCGAAATTGTCTTGCACCTCGGCGTTCCATCCCTGCGCGGTGGCAAACGCCAACGCCTCGCTGGACCGCCAAGCCCGTGCGTCCGGCGCCGTCGGCGCGCTCGTCAGAATGAATCGGTCGATCGCCGGCGCCAGCGCCGTCAAGAAACCCCGCCAATCCTTGTCGTTCAGCACGGCGACGACCGCGACGATGGGTCGCGGCGGCGCGATCGCGGAGAGCGTGCGCGCCAAGACCGCGGCGCCGTCGGGATTATGCGCGACGTCGAAGATGAAGCGCCCCACGCGGTGGAATCGCCCCGGCAGCGTCACCCCGGGCAAGATCGTTGCGGCTTCCGCCGGCGTCGTCGCGTAGGGGGGTCCGGCCGCCTCCGCCATGAGGAGCGCCACGGCGGCGTTGGACGCCTGATGAATGCCGGCGAGCCCCGTGCGGAGTCGCACCCCACGGAACGTGAACGCCGTCCCGCCCGTCGCCTCCACGCTCACTTCGCTCACGGGCGAATCCTCGGCAACGACACGCACAGGCGCCGCACCGGCCGCGCCCGCGAAGCGCGCGAGCAGCTCCCGGATAGCGCCATCCGGCTCCCCGATGATCGCCGGCCGTCCCGCTTTGAAGATCCCGGCCTTTTCAAAGGCAATCTGCTCGCGGGTAGACCCCAGGTACTCGACGTGATCGATGCCGATCGATGCCACGCCGGCGGCCAACGGCGTCAGCACGTTGGTGGCATCGAGCCGCCCTCCAAGACCGACTTCGATGACCGCCACATCGACGCCGGCCTCGGCGAACCGCTCAAAGGCCATGGCCGTCGTCGCCTCGAAGAACGTGGCGCCGAGCCGCTCCACCAGGGCCGTCCGCCGCTCGATCCAATCGATGATGTCCCCCTCGGTGAGCGTCCGTCCGTCGATCACGAAGCGCTCGCGGAAGTCGACGAGATGCGGTGACGTGTACACGCCGACGCGCAGCCCGCGGGCGCGGAGCAGGGCGCCGAGTGTCGCCGTGACGCTCCCCTTCCCGTTGGTGCCGCCGATGTGAAAGGCGCGCAGCCGTTCCTGGGGGCGGCCGATGGCGTCGAGCAGGGCCGTCATGCGCTCCAGGCCCAGCTTCCATTTCCCGGTCGTCCGCGCGAACAGGAAGTCGAGCGCGTCGCGATACGCGCTCACGCGAGCACGCTCAGGGCGCCGAGTACCCCACCGCGGCGGGCTTGCCGCTCATGTGGCGGAGCAGCTGGCCGACCATGCGTTTGAGGTCCTTCCGGTGCACGACATCGTCGAGCACGCCGTGATCCAAGAGGAACTCGGCCGTCTGAAATCCCTCGGGCAGATCCTGACCGATCGTCTGCTTGATGACCCGTGGCCCCGCGAATCCTACGACCGCGCCCGGCTCGGCCAGAATCGCATCGCCCAACATGGCGTACGAAGCGCTCACGCCGCCCAGCGTCGGATTGGTGAGTATCGACACGTAGGGGATGCGCCGCTCGCCGAGCTGCGAGAGAATAGCCGACGCTTTGGCCATCTGCATGAGCGACAGCACGCCCTCCTGCATGCGCGCGCCACCCGACGCCGTGACGATGACCAGCGGATACTTCCGCTCCAGCGACCGCGTCCCGAGACGGGCGATCTTCTCCCCCACCACGGAGCCCATGGAGCCGCCCATGAACGCGAAATCCATGACGCCGAGGTTGATCGGCGCATCGTCGAGCGTGCCCTCGACCGCGAGCATCGCATCCGAGTCGCCGGCGTTGGCCAGCGCTTTGCTCAGGCGCTGGGCGTATTCGGGAAACCCCAGCGGATCCGTCGACCGGAGGTCGGCCGCGACCTCGCCGGCGCTGCCCTCATCCAACAGCAGCGAGACGTACTCCGACGCCCGGATCCGGCGGTGATAGTCGCACGCCGGACAGACGTTCAGGTTGCGAACGAACTTCTCGCGGAGATCGGTGTGGCCACACGCCTCACACTTTTCCCACGCATCGGGGGGAATCTCGAGACGTTCGGCCCGAGGCCGTCGCGGCTCCTTTTTCTTCGCCCACCAGGCCATCGTTCAATCTGACGCCCGGCCGCCTATATCGCCAGACCGTCAGCTCTTCCGCGGCCTTCGCCGGAGATCCGCACGAGGATGCCGATGGCCAGCCAGCTGGCCAGCATGAATGACCCGCCGTAGGAGAAGAATGGCAGCGGGATGCCCGCGATCGGCATGAGATTGAGCGTCATGCCCACGTTCTCGCCGACGTGGACGAACCAACTCGCGGCGAGGCCGAACGCGACCAGACTGCTGAATGTGTCGTTGGCCCGCGACGCGATGCGGACGCAGCGCAGGAACAACACGAGAAACAGCGTGAGCGCGAGGGTCACGCCCAGAAAACCCAGCTCCTCCCCGACCACGGCGAAGATGAAGTCCGTGTGCTGCTCGGGGAGAAACGCCAATCGTTTCTGGGTACCGTGCGTCCAGCCCTTGCCGAGCCACCCGCCGGAGCCAATTGCCACCTGGGATTGGATGACGTGGTACCCCGACGCGCGCGGGTCGCGCAGCGGATCGAGGAACGTCACCAGTCGGAGCTGCTGGTAGGGTTTGAGCTTGTCCCACGCCAGCGGCGCCAGGATCCCCATGGTCACGTTGGCGCACACCGCCAGGATGCCCTCCCAGAGGTACGGCTTGTAGGACCAGATGAGGACGATGAGCACGAGAAACCACGCCGTCCACAAGCCCTTGCTGTAGGCCAGAATCAAGCTGATCCCCGGGCTCGCGACCAGCACCAGGAGCTGCCAGGGCACCCCGAACCAGTACAGCATCGCGAAGAAGATCCCGATGAACACGATGCTCGAGCCCAGGTCCGGCTCCAGCAGCACGAAGACCCACGGCACGGCGACCACCAGCGCGGGCTCCCACAGATCGATCAGGGTCTTCGGCGCCTCGCGCCGGAGGGCCAGCGTCCGGGCCAGCATGAGGACGACGGTGATCTTCGCCAGCTCCGACGGCTGCCCGATGCGATGGCCCGCGATCGTGAGCCACGCCGAGCTGGAGGCCGCCGTGCCGGCACCCGTGCCGAAGAACCGGAGCAGGAGCAGAATGCCGAGCGTCCCCAGATACGCCGGCCAGGCCACCCACTCGAGGAGACGCACCGAAGCGCGGCTCACGATGAACGCGCCGACCAGGCCGAAGCACAGCCACATGGCCTGGTAGCGCCAGACGCGGGCGACCGCCGTCGGCGCATCGGTCTGCCCGGCGGAGTACACCATCAAGATCCCGTACACCGACAGGAGCAGCGCGAACAGCACCGTCGGCCAGTCGGCGATCGCCTTGCGCTCCATCATCCTTCGGTCTGGATCTGCGACGCGGTCGCGGCTTGCAGATAGTGCTCGATGATCTTCGACGCCAGGCGCGCGGCATGTCCACCATGTCCGCCGAATTCGATCAACACGGCGACGACGATTTTGGGATGATCGGCGGGCGCGAACCCGACGAACCAGGAATGCGTATGGAGCGGGTCCTCCGGATTCTGCGCGCTCCCCGTCTTGCCGGCCATCACCATCCCCTGGATCTGCTCGCCCGCCGCCGTTCCGCGCGAGACGACGCCCATCATGGCCCGGCGCAGCCCGGCGAATTGCGCGGAGTCGAGCGTGAAGATCCGCGTCCGCGAGGGTTGCGCTTGCCGGACGATCTCCGGCCGCGCCTCCTGGCCATCGGTGGCCAGCGCGGTGTAGAACTTGGCCATTCCAGCGACCGTCTGCGAGTTCTCGCCTTGCCCAATGGCCAGGTTGAGCGCCACCGAGCTATTCCAGCCGCGCGGTCCGAAGAGATGGTTGTAGTAGTCGATAGCGTACGGGAAGTACCCCGGCGACTCGTTGGGCAAGTCGATGCCGGTGCGCTCGCGGAACGCGAGGGCGACACCGCCCGCGATCAGCCGCGAGAGCCCGATCTTGAGACCGAGCTGGTAGAAATACACGTCGCACGACTTGACGATCGCCTCGGCCAGCGTGATCGAGCCGTGGCCGCGCTTTTCCCAGCAGTGAAAGTAGCGGTTGCCGAACTGGAACCCGCCCGTGCACGGCGTGGGCATCACCTCGTCGAGCGTGGCAATGTGATTTTCCAGCGCCCATGTCGCGGTGGCCAGCTTCCACGTGGAGCCCGGCGGATAGCGCCCCTGAATGACCTTGTTGTAGAGCGGCCGCCGCGGGTCCGTGGTCAGGTCGTGCCAGTACTCGGGTGGAATCCCGCCGATGAATCGGTTGGGATTGAACGTGGGCGCCGAGTGCAAGGCGAGCACGGCGCCGGTGTTGGGCTCGATGGCGATCGCGCCACCCTGCAGCGAGTCCCCGAACTGCGCGGCCACGAACCGCTGCAGATCGAGGTCGATGTTCGTGTACAGCGGTGCGGCGCCTTCGGGCACGAGATCCTGACGGGCGCCGGCCTCGCGGACCACGCGGCCGCGCGCGTCGACTTCGACGAAACGCGTCCCCTCGCGTCCCCGCAACTTGTCTTCGTATTCCTTTTCCAGCCCGCCCTTGCCCACCTGCTGACCGGCTTTGTATCCGCGGTAGGCGCGTGAGCTGAGCTCGGCCTCGGTGATCTCGCCGGTGTATCCCACGAACGACGCCACGGCCGCGCCATCCGGGTAGTGGCGCTTGGGCGCGGACTGAATGATCAGTCCTGGAAACTGCACCCGGTGCTCTTCCAGCACCGAGACCACATCGAACGAGGCGTCGGGGAGAATGACCGTGGGGCGGTTGGGCGCGCGGCGATAGCGGCGGACCGCCAGATCGATTTGGTCCGGGGTCAGGGGGATAGTCTCCCCCAGGCGGCGCAGCACGGCGCGCAGCGAATCCGCGGTCGGGCTCAACATCGAGACCGAGTAGCCCGGCACGTTCTCGGCGATGACGCGCCCTGCCCGGTCGTAGATGATCCCGCGCGGCGCCGGAAGCGGCACCTCGCGCAGCCGGTTCGTCTCGCTCTGCAAGACATACTGGGCGTTTTGCAGCACCTGCGTGCGGAAGAACGCCCCGAGCAAGATGGTGAACGCGATCAGGAGTCCGATCGACGAGAGACGCGCGCGGCGAGCGACGTCGTTCGGATGAAAGCTCATCTCAGGCCGTTGCCGGCTCCAAGAGCGGCCGCATGAGGACGAGCAGCACGACACCCGCGGCGGCGGTCACCGCGGCCGACAGCGGCGCCCAGACGAGAATCTGCTGCACCAGCTCGGCCCCACTGGTCTGACGGGCCGCGATCTCGTAGATGATGCAGAACGCCCACCGGCCGGCGAAGAAGAAGAATCCGTTGAGAGCGAGGTTGTCGGCGAAGAAGACCGCCTTCAACCATGACGCAAGATACCCCACGACGGTCATGGCGAGCGCGCCGGCGCCAAAAGCGTTCGGCGTCAGCGAGTCGGCGATGAGCCCAACGATGCAGCCCACGACAGCGGCCGTCCCGGGTCGTAGCCGCACCGCCGCCAGCAGGACGGCGATCAAGAGAAAGTCGATTTCGGCGCGCCAGCCCAGGAGGGGCCGAACCGAAAAATGCAGGACCACGAGGACCAGAAACGCGACGGCCAAGCGGATCGCGCCGCTCGCCGTCATCGCCCGTGGCCTCCGGCATTGTCATCGGTGCTATCGGCCTCGGTCCCCGGCTGCATACCAGGGGACGCGTTGGAGTCGCCCGGCGTTGCAACGGCTCCGGTATCCGCCTTGAGCGAATCGGCCCATACCGCCTGAACGCCCGCGGCGCCGCGCCGCGGCTCCAGGATCATGACGGAGGACACGTCTTGGGGCTTGACCGCGGGCCGGAGCAGGTACGTGCGGGCCCACCCTTCCGTGAACCCTTCGCGGGGTCCGAGCTCGCGAATGACGGTGCCCACCGGGATCCCCCGGGGGTAGACGCCGCCGACGCCGGAGCTGACGATCACCGTCCCGGATGGGAGGGTCGTGCTGAGCTGAACGCCGCTCAGCTCCAGCAGGTACCGGTCGGTGCCGCTGCCCAGGTGCGCCTTGGCAATCCCGAACGCGCTGCCATTGGCGGTCATCGCGCTCACCCGGAAATCCGGGTGGGCGAACGAGATCGCCAAGGACATGCGAGGGTCGACGGTCTCGACCATTCCCACCAACCCTTCTGGAGCCACGACCGCGCTGAAGGGACGCACGCCGCTGCGGGACCCCGCCGTCAGGGTCATGGTAAACTCCTCACCCAACGCGCGGCTGTGGAGCGCCTCGGCGGGCACGAATCCCCAGCGCAGGGCGGAACCGAGACCAAGGAGGCGCCGCAGCCGGTCGTTTTCGGCCTCGAGGCTCGAGACCAGGAGCGCGCGGAGCGCGACGCTGTCGCGGCTTGCCGTCTCCTGGTCGTGCCGGATCAAAATGAGCCGGCCGAGCTCGGCGTTCTTTTGGAGGGTAATCAGCGGAGCCACGAGGTCCCGGCGCAGGGCACCAGCGACCGGATCGCGCAAGCGCGTCGGCATAGCCAGGGCGATCAGGGCGAGAGCGCCACTGGCGATCAGGAGGACGACATTGGTTCGTGTACCGCTGGCAACGGCGCGGGCCACGCCCTATCTCAACTGCTGAGTACGGACCAGTACTTCTCCTCGTCGTCGAGAATCCGGCCGGTACCGCGAACGACACACGTGAGAGGATCCTCGTCGACATGAATCGGCAGGCTGGTTTCCTGGCTCAACAAGAGATCGAGACCACGGATCAACGCACCGCCGCCCGTCATGACGATTCCGCGATCGACGATGTCACTGGCGAGCTCGGGTGGAGTGATCTCCAAGGCCCGCCGGACGGCATCGACGATCTGCTGAATGGGTTCCTGAATCGCTTCGCGGATCTCGGCCGAATGGACGCGGACGGTCTTGGGGATGCCCGAGACCAGGTCGCGTCCTTTGACCTCCATCTCCCGCTCTTCGCCGACCGGCGCGGCCGACCCGATCTGGATCTTGATCAGCTCGGCCGTGGGCTCGCCGATCAGCAGGTTGTAGTTCTTCCGCATGAACTGCACGATGGCTACGTCGAGCTCGTCACCGCCGGTCCGGATGGACGTGTCGCTGACGATCCCGGATAGCGCGATGACCGCGATCTCCGTGGTGCCGCCGCCGATATCGATGACCATGTTCCCGGTCGGCGTCTCGACCGGCAATCCGACGCCGATCGCGGCGGCCATGGGCTCGGCGACCATGAACACCTCTTTGGCGCCCGCGCCCAACGCGGAGTCACGCACCGCGCGGCGCTCCACTTCCGTGATCCCCGAGGGGACGCACACGATCACGCGGGGCTTCACCTTGAACACGTGGTTCTCGATGATCAGCGTGAGGAAGTAGCGGAGCATCTTCTCGGTGACGTCGAAGTCGGCGATCACACCGTCCTTCATCGGCCGGACGGCGATGATGCCATCCGGCGTCCGCCCGAGCATGCGCTTCGCCTCGAGGCCGACGCCGCGAATTTTCCGCGACTCGCGGTCGATCGCGACCACCGACGGCTCGTTGAGGACGATCCCTTCGCCCTTCACATAGACGAGAGTGTTCGCGGTCCCGAGATCCACGGCGATCGCGTTCGCCGGGAAAAGAGACCGCGATCCTGTCTTGAAGAAAGGCCAGCGCATTAGAGTCAAGAAAGTAGTCCCCACCGCAATGACGATCAAGCACGGCGTCCGCGACACGCCGTCGCTTTATGCGATGAACGCCTTCGGATCTTCGTAGGTGATGCCGAACGCCTCGGCGACGCCGGGGTACGTGACGTGCCCATCGACAATGTTCAGGCCTTTGAGCAGCGCCGCGTTGTCCTTGAGGGCGCACTGCCACCCCTTGTTCGCCAGCTGCTGCGCGTAGGGGAAGGTCGCGTTGGTGAGCGCGAGCGTCGAGGTGCGCGGCACGCCACCCGGCATGTTGGCCACGCCATAGTGGATCACGCCCTCGACGACGTACGTCGGATTCTCGTGGGTCGTGGGATGAATCGTCTCCACGCACCCGCCCTGGTCCACCGCGACGTCGACGATGACCGTGCCGGGTCGCATGACCTTGAGGTCCTCGCGGCGGACCAGTCGGGGCGCTTTGGCGCCCGTGACCAGCACGGCGCCGACGACGAGGTCGGCCGTGGAGATCTGCTCCAGGATGTTGTGACGATTGGAGTGGATCAGCGTGACGTTGGCCGGCATCACATCGGACAGGTACCGGAGGCGCTCCAACGAGATATCGAGCACGATCACGTTGGCGCCGAAGCCCGCCGCCATCTTCGCGGCGTTGATGCCAACGATGCCGCCGCCGAGGATCACGACTTTGGCCGGGGCCACGCCCGGCACCCCGCCGAGCAGGACGCCACGGCCCCCGTACAGCTTCTCCAGGTACTTCGCGCCTTCCTGCACGGCCATCCGGCCGGCTACCTCGGACATCGGCGTGAGCAAGGGGAGCTCGCGCGTGGGGAGCTCCACGGTCTCGTAGGCCACGCACGTCGACCCGGTCTTCATCAGGGCCCGGGTCAGGCGCTCGTCCGCCGCGAAGTGAAAGTAGGTGAAGAGCGTCTGCCCTTTCCGGATGTGCGGCCACTCGGGCTCGATGGGTTCCTTGACCTTGAGGATGAGGTCGGCGCGCTTCCAGACCGCCGCCGCATCGGGCGCGATGGTCGCGCCCACCTGGGTGTACAGCTCATCCGGGAACCCGCTGCCTTCGCCCGCGCCGCGCTCGATCGACACGGCATGGCCCGCGGTGACCAGCGCCTCGGCCCCGGCGGGGACGAGCGCGATCCGATTCTCGTTCGTCTTGATCTCTTTCGGTACGCCGATTTGCATGGCTTCGAGTAGTAGTCGTTAGGCCGGACCGAGACTGACGACCGTCTGACGCTCCGGCGGGAAAAACTCACGGCAGACGGCCCGCACATCATCTTCATCTACGCGCTCGATCGCCGCCAGCTCCTCGTCGAGGGGGCGATAGGGCTCGCCGTACAACTCCACGCTGGCGGCACGATACATCCGCGCGGTGACACTCTCCAGTGACAGCGTCATCTGTCCCTTGAGTTGGTTCTTGCCGGCGACCAACTCCTCGGGCGTGACCCCCTCGGCGGCCAGCCGGGCCAACTCGCTGCGGATGGCATCGGACGCCTGTTCCGCGGTCTCCGGGCCTGTCCCGACGTAGACCCCGTGCACGCCGGCCAGGGCATGGAGGGAAGTGAACGTATAGATCGCGTAGGCCAGACCCAGCTCCTCCCGCACGCGCTGGAACAGGCGGGAGCTCATGCCGGCGCCGAGGACACTCAATGCGACCGCGAAGGCGTAGCGCCGGGGGTCCCCGTGCGTGACGGCCGGCGAGCCGAACACGATGTGGGTCTGCGCGCCCTCGCGTTCCACGTGCTGGGTCGTCGGGCGCGCCGCCATCGGCGGCGGCGCCACGAGTCGCGTCGCGTCACCCGTGGGGACTCCCGTCCAACCCGTGTCGGCCAGTATCTCCAGCAGGCGATCATGCTCGATGTTGCCGGCGGCGGCGACCACGGTCAGCGCGGGGTGATACGCGCGGTCGTGCAACGACCGGAGGTCGCGGACGCCGAGCGACGACACGGTCTCCCGGGTCCCGAGGATGGAGTAGCCGAGGGGGTGCGCACCCCACAACGCCGCATTGTGCAGCTCGAAGACGAGATCGTCCGGCGTGTCGTCGACCATGCCGATTTCTTCGAGGACGACCTTTCGTTCCAGCGCCAGATCGACGTTCCGCAACGACGGCCGGAACACCATGTCGCCCAGTACATCGGCGGCTTCGCGCACGTGCTCATCGAGCACGCGCGCCTGATACGACGTGTGTTCCCGGGCCGTGTAGGCATCGAGCGAGCCGCCGAGCCGCTCCAACGAGAGCGCGATCTCCTTGGCGTCGCGCCGCTCCGTCCCCTTGAACACCATGTGCTCCAGGAGGTGCGAGACGCCCATGGTGCGCGGCGTCTCGTGCAGCGATGCGGCCCGTATCCACGCACCCAGCGCCACGGAGCGCACGCCGGGCATGCGCTCGGAGAGGACGGTGAGGCCGTTGTCGAGCGTGGTGGCGCGCAGGCCCTCGGTCGTTTCGTCAGCGGCGACTGAGCCCTTAGCCGCGAAGCGGCTAAAGGTCACCCGCGCGACCGGCCGCCGCGATCACCGCGATCACCGCGACCGCCGCCGCCACGGCGCGGGCGCCGCTCGCGCTCGCCACCGCCGGACCCTTCCCCGACCAAGGACGGCTCGCCACCGCCCTCCCGATTCCGCTCGCCGTTGGGCTCGTCGGCCATGCCTTCCGGCCGCGGCGTCAGCGCGCGCATCGAGAGGCGGAGCCGGCCCCGCTCGTCCGGGTCGATCAACTTGACGGTCACGCGATCGCCTTTCTTGACCACGTCCTCGGTCTTGTCGGTCCGACCCCAGCGCATCTCCGAGATGTGGAGCAACGCCTCGGTGCCCGGCATGATCTCGACGAACGCGCCAAAGGCCGTCGTGCTCTTGACCGTGCCCTCGTACGTCGTGCCGATCACCGGCTCGGCGGTCAGGGCCTGCACCATCTGCTTGGCGCGCTGCATGGCGTCGCCGCCGACGGCGGCGATGGTGACCAGGCCGGAATCATCGACGGTCAACTCGGCGCCCGTCTCGTCCTGAATCCCGCGGATGGTCTTGCCCTTTGGCCCGATCAAGTCGCCGATCTTCTCGGGGCTGATCGTCATAGTCACGATCCGCGGCGCGTAGCGCGACAGATCGCCGCGGGGCTCGGCGAGACCCTTGGCCATCTCACCCAGAATGTGCAGCCGACCGGTCAGGGCCTGCGTCAGCGCCTCGCGCATGATTTGGAGGTCGAGACCCTGGATCTTGATGTCCATCTGGATCGAGGTGATGCCCTGGTCGGTCCCGGCGACCTTGAAGTCCATGTCGCCCAGGTGATCCTCGGTCCCGAGGATGTCGGTCAGGATCGCGTACCGGTCGCCCTCTTTGATCAAGCCCATCGCCACTCCGGCGACCGGGGCTTTCATGGGAACGCCGGCGTCGAACAACGCCAGCGATCCGCCGCAGACCGACGCCATCGACGACGACCCGTTGGACTCCAGCACATCGGATACAATGCGGATCGTGTACGGAAACTCCTCGAACGACGGCAACACGCCTTGGAGGGCGCGCTCAGCCAGATTCCCGTGGCCGATCTCGCGGCGGCTCGTGCCGCGCATGGGGCGGACTTCGCCGGTCGAGAACGGCGGGAAGTTATAGTGCAGCATGAACGACTTCGTCGACTCGCCGGCTTCGTCGATCGTATCGAGCCGCTGCACGTCGTTCGCCGTGCCCAGCGTGACGGCCACCAGCGCCTGCGTCTGGCCGCGCGTGAACAAACTCGAACCGTGCGCCCGCGGGAGGAGGCCCACCTCGGGCGTGATGGCCCGAACTTCGGCGAGCCCGCGTCCGTCGACCCGCTGCTTCGTATCGAGCACCTGCGCGCGCAGCGCGCGGTACTCTTCGTCCCCCACCACGTCCCCAATGTCCCGACCATTTTCCGGGAACTCGGCGGCCAATGCCACAGCGACTTCCTTTTTCGCCGCCTCGACCGCCTCGATGCGCGAATGCTTGTCCGGGCGATTGAGCGCGTCGACGAGCTTATTCCCCAGCACTTGCTTGACCCGCGCCTCGAGCCCCGCGGGCCGCGCCACCGGGGTCCAGGTCATTTTCGCGACTGGCGCCAGCTTGGCCAGCAACTCTTCCTGGAACTTGATCAGCTCTTTGATGCCGGCATGGCCGATCGCCAGTGCGTCGACGACGTCGGTCTCCGACACTTCCAGCGCCCCGCCTTCGACCATGACGATCGAGTCGCGGTTCCCCGCGATCACGATATCCAGGTTGCTGTAGCCGAGTTGCTGAAACGTCGGATTCAGGACCCAGCGGTCTTCCACCCGGCCGACACGCACGCCGGCGATCGGGCCGGCGAACGGAATCTTGGACGCGCTCAGGGCGAAGGACGTCGCGACCAAGGCCAGCACATTGGCGTCATTCTCCTGATCGGCGGAGACGACGTAAATGAAGACTTGGACTTCGTTCTTGAAGCCTTCGGGAAAGAGCGGTCGGATCGACCGATCGATGATGCGGGCCGAGAGAATCTCGGCATCCTGGGGGCGGCCTTCGCGCTTGATGAATCCGCCCGGGATCTTGCCGGCGGCGTACGTCCGCTCTTTGTACTCGACCGTCAGGGGGAAGAACGGGAGGGGACTAATGTTGTCACTGACGGTGACCGCGGCCAACACCATTGTCTCGCCATAGGTCACGACAGCCGCACCCGCGGCTTGTTTGGCCATGCGGCCGGTCTCGATGACGAGGCGGCGCCCGGCGAAGGTCTTCTCTATACGTTGCATTGGTTGTTGATAGGGGAACTACGAAAAGCGCGGGCGACTCCAAAACCGTCGCGCCCGCGCGAAGAGGTGAATCGGATCGTCCTAGTAACGGAGCCCAAGTGTCTCGATCAGTGTCCGGTAGCCCTCGAGATCGGTGCGCTTGAGGTAGTTCAAGAGCCGCCGGCGGCGCCCCACCATCTTCAGCAGCCCACGGCGGCTATGATGATCCTTGGCGTGCGCGCGAAAATGATCGGTCAGGTAGTTTATCCGTTCAGTGAGCAGCGCGACCTGCACCCGCGACGAACCTGTGTCGGTCTCGTGAATATGGTACTTACTGATGGTCGGTGCTTTTTGGAATGCCATGTGGTATTATTTTCTCCGCGGCGGTCCGCGCCTAAGCGTATCTCTATTAAGCCCAGAAGTTTACTTGATCCGTCGTCCGCTGTAAAGGCGCCTCGCCTTGCCTGAGCGATACCTCGGCCGCACTCTTGGCAAGTTCCGGGTGGACGCCGTCGTTGGGTCCGGGGGGTTCGCCTGGGTCTACAAGGCGTTCGACCCGGAGCTCGAGATCCCGGTCGCGCTCAAGGTCCTCAAGCCGCAGTACGCCGGCGACGAGAAATTCGAGCAACGGTTCCGGCGTGAGGCCTCGACGGCGGCCCGGCTGCGCCACCCGAACATTATCAAGATCTTCGCGGTCGGGAAGGATGGCGACGCGGTCTACTTCGCCATGGACTTTCTCCCGCAAGGGTTGCCCGACCGTCTGGAGATCATCCCGACGCTGCCCGAGGGCGTGCTCATCCGGCTCGGGATCGATGTCGCCAGCGCGCTCGGATTCGCCCACCGCGAAGGGGTCATCCATCGCGACATCAAGACGGACAACATCCTGTTCGACGAGCACGGCAACGCCATCGTGGCGGATTTCGGCATCGCCCGCGCCGTCTCGAACTACGTGCAGCAGACCGGCACCAACATGGTCGTCGGGACCCCGCAGTACTTCTCCCCCGAGCAGGCCCGCGGCCTCGCCCTCGACGGACGCGCCGACATCTACTCCCTCGGCGTCACGCTCTATCGGGCCGCCACCGGCGTCTTGCCATTCACCGGCGAGGATTGGTACGAGATCGCGCGCCAACATGTCGAGGATCGGCCGGCCAAACCGCGGACGCACAACGCGAACATCTCCCGGGGACTGGAGCGCATCATCCTCACGTGTCTGGAGAAGGACCCGGGAGATCGATATCAGACGGGCGAGGCCATGTGCCAGGCGCTCGGCGCGCTCCTGTCCGACAAGGGCGAGACGATCGCCATGCGGGCGACGCCGACGCCGACGATGGATGGACCCACGACCCCCATCGTGCCGCCGGCCGAGAAAGCGCGACGGCGCCGGCGCCGGATGATCCAGGGTGGGATCGCCCTCGCCGCCTCGCTGATACTCGTCGGCGGCGCGTTCGCGCTGCGCCGGCGGATCCCTCCGGCGCCACCCACGGTCGCGGTCCGGCCGGCCCCAACTCCCGCGGCGCCGGTAGCGCCGCCGGGCGCGGAGTCGGGCGCGGCCTCGGGCGGCGACACACGGGCGACGCCGCCAGCAGCAGGCAAACCTGCGATCTCCGACGGCGCGACCGCGCAGCGGCCCGCACCGGTCCTGATCCGGCCAACGCTACGGGTGACCGCTCCCGCGACGGCCCGCGTGACGGTGAATGGCGTGCTGGCGGGGACCGGGGACTGGCGCACGGACACCCTCAAGCCGGGTAAGTACGAGGTCACGGCCACGCTGCCCGATAGCGTCCCCAGCGACCAACCGTGTCCATCGCTCACCGCGACGACGACGGTCACGGTCGGCGACGCGGGCCCGACCTTCGCCCACCTGACGCCGCGGGCGTGTGGCGCGCTCGTATTGGACGCGGAGCCGAGCGGCGCCGCGTTCGCCATCCGCCCGTTGGGCGGAGGCGACGAGGTGGCCACGGGTCACACGCCGGTCGCGGGACCGATCACGCTCCCCATCGGCGAGTACACGCTCGCCGTCAGCGCGCGATACTGCGCGACCTACCACGATACGGTACACGTGACCGAGGATGTGCGGGCCACGCGGAAGGTGCGCGTGCGCTTGTTCTGTGGGACCTGACGGCTCGGACGGCCGGCTATCGCGTCGCGATGAACATCACCGCGGCCCCGACCGCGGTGCCGATCCAAAAGAACCCCGTGCGATAGAACGGCGACGCGGGCGCTTTGATCAGGGCGACCTGGCCGGGTAGCACCCGGCCCGTCTGGCCGGTGATGAGCGCGGTCGCGATGCCACCGTCGACGCGGATCACTTTGAACCGGGCGATCAGCTCGTCGTGCCGACGCGGCTCGACCGCGAGCCCGTTCTGACCGCGCGCCACCCATTTGGCCGTTCCCACCGGGAAGGTCATCGTGGAGTCGCCAACGCTATCGACATTGAACCGAGCGGCGCCGGATTGGGCGCCGCTCTGGGCCGTGGCGAACGAGGGGGCGCCCGCGAGTCCCGCGAGCGCCACCCCCACCATCAACAGAGCCCGGGCAGCAAGACGCATCGATCGTTGTACATGGCCAAAACGATGATCAAGGCAATGGCGACCAACCCTGTACGGACGACCAGCTCGCGTGTGCGCAAACTGAGGGGCGTGCCGCGAATGGCCTCGATGAGATTCACGACGATTTGCCCGCCGTCGAGAATGGGGATGGGGAGGAGATTGAATATCGCCACGTTCACCGAGATCAGCGCCAGCAGGAAGGCCAGGGATTCGATCCCCGAACGCGCCGCCTCGACCGACACCTGGGCGATGCGCACCGGGCCGCTCAACTGCTTGATCGAGACCTTGCCGGTCGCCAGGTCGGCGACCGATTTCAAGATCAGCCCTCCGAGATCGACGGTCGCGGTGAACCCGTAGCCGGCGGCGCGCCAGATCGGAATCGGATCCCGCGGGGCGTGAAACAGTACGCCGACGCGACCGATGGTCTGGATGGCGTGCGTCGACGGGTCGGTGTCCGCCACCGCCGCCGGGGTGACCGTGAACCGGCGCAAGGTTCCGCTGCGCACGACGTCGATCGCCAGCGGCTTCCCGGCCGATGGGCGCAGGCGGTCCTGGGCTTCGATCGCCGTGCGCACCGGCACGCCACCGACGGCGACGACGCTATCCCCGGCAATGAGCCCTGCTCCCGCCGCCGGCATGTCGGCACGAACGGAGTCGATCACCGGAGTCTGCGTACCGGCTTTGCCGTAGTAGGCGTAGACGCCGGTCATGACGACGAACGCCAGCAGCACGTTCATCGTCACGCCCGCGAGCATGATGATGAGTCGCGCCACCAGCGGCTTGGACTCGAACCACCGGTTCTCGGGGATGGGTCGCGGCCCGAAGGGGATCATCGCGTTCGGATCCCAGTCGGGGCCCGGAGTGGGCGCCGTTTCGTTTCCGCCTTCGATGAGGGCCGAGGCGTCGTCGTCGCGCGACGCCATCCGCACGTATCCACCGAGGGGCAGCGCGCCCAACCGGTACTCGGTCTCACCCCACCGGTGATGCCAGAGGGCCGGGCCGAAGCCGATCGAAAATCGCGGCGCGTACACGCCGGTGAGCTTGGCCGCGATGAAATGCCCGAACTCGTGGACGAAGACAACGAGGCCGAAGACGAGCACCGGCGCCAACCACGGCACGTGATCCCGCAGGGCGGTCAGCAAATCGCTCATACCGCGCTCTCCACGCCGCCGAGCACGTGCGCCCGGGCGGCCGCGTCGGCGGCGCGCAAGGATGCGCGGTCCGCACCCGGGCTGTCGCCCAGCGCGTCGAGCGCGGAACTGATCGCCAATGCGATCCCTCCAAACGACATCCTGCCCTCCAAAAACAGCGCGACCGCTTGCTCGTTGGCGGCGTTGAACACCGCCGGTGCGGCGCCGCCGCGGCGGCCCGCCGCGACACCGAGCGCGAGCGCGGGAAAATCATCGGACCGCACGCGCTCGAATGTGAGAGGCGATACGCCGACGGGGTCGAATTGTGGTACCCCGTCGTCGGACACGCGTTCGGGGTGGGTCAAGGCGTACAAGATGGGCAGCTCCATGCTGGGCTGGCCGAGCTGGGCCAGGACGCTGCCATCGATGAACTCGACGAAAGAGTGCACCACGCTTTGCGGGTGGACGACCACTTCGATCCGGTCGTAGGGGACGCCGAACAGAAAATGCGCCTCGATGACCTCGAGCGCCTTGTTGGCGAGCGTGGCGCTATCGACGGTGACCTTGCGGCCCATCCGCCACGTGGGATGCTGGAGCGCGTCGGCGACCGTTGCTCTTGCCAGACGCTCGCGGGGCCAGCTGCGAAACGGGCCGCCGGAAGCCGTAATCACGAGGCGCCGCACTTCGTGCGGCGACCTCGTACCCAAACACTGGAGAATGGCCGAATGCTCGCTATCGACCGGGACGATCTCCCCTTTGCCCTGCCGGGCCGCTTCCGCAACCAGTGCCCCAGCCATCACCAGGGTCTCCTTGTTGGCGAGGGCCACGCGCTTGCCGGCGCGGAGCGCCGCGAGCGTCGCGTCGAGGCCCGCGGCGCCGACGACCGCGTTGAGGACGATATCGACGTCGGGCCGGCTGGCGGCCTCGATCAAGCAGTCGGCACCGTCCTGATCGACGCAACCCACAAACGGCGGTCGATAGTGGAGCGCTTGCTCGGCGAGCAGCGACGCGTTGGCGCGCGCGGTCAGCGCCACGACCGAGAAGCGGTCGCGTTGGCGCTCGAGCACGCGAAGGGCGGTGGTGCCGATCGAGCCCGTGGAGCCGAGGATCGCGATGCCCTTCACGGCAGTGGTGCCGGAAGAAGGATGCCGGGCAAACCGAAGAGGAGATACGCGCTCGGCAGCACGAAGAGAAGACTATCGAGTCGATCGAGCACGCCGCCGTGACCGGGGATGAGCCCAGAGCTGTCTTTGACGCCCGCTTCGCGTTTGAGGAGGGACTCGGCAAGATCGCCCAATTGGGCCGCGAGGCTCAGGACCAGGCCCACGGCGACGATACCGGAGGGCGCGAGCGCGAGCTGCGCATACGGCTGCAGCACCCACCGCACGTAGGCCCAGCACACCAGCACGGTCACCGCGGTGCCGCCGATCGCGCCGGCGACCGTCTTCCCCGGGCTCACCGCGGGAATGAGCTTGCGGCGGCCGAACAGCCGTCCCAACGCGTAGGCGCCGATGTCGTTCACCCAAGTCAGGATGATCGGGAGCAACAGTAAGAGCGTGCCGGCCGTGCGCCCGACGGCATAGTTGTGATACCGAATGCCGAAGCCGAAGCTCAGCATCCCGCCGGTGTACACGACGCCGAACAGGGTCACGGACACGGCGGACAGGGGACGTCCCGCGGCGCCGCGGAGCCAGATCGCGGCGGCGAAGATGACGAGCACCATGAGCGCGCTCACGCCCAGCGGCAGCGCGAAGACGCCCTGCGGCGCCAGCGAGGCGACGAGCGGTAGGAGCGCCGCCAGCGGGACGCCGACCGAGTCGATCGGATCGACGCCGCCGGCGCGGGCCATGCGAAAGAGCTCCCAGGCGCCGAGGCCGGCCGCGGTGGCCACGAAGACGCCGAGCGCGACGCCGCCGACCCAGATCAACGCGACGGTCGCTGGGACCGCGACGACCGCGAACAGCACCCGCAGCGCGAGCTCCGACATGGGCGCTTTCCCGGGCACGGTCACGGTCGCCACGCCGGGCTCCTCAGGCCGTGAGCCGGCCACACCCGCGCGCACGCCTCACACTTCCAGAATATCGGCTTCCTTGCTCTTGGCCATCTCGTCGACCTTCCCGATGAACTCGTCGTGCAGCTTCTGCAGATCGCGCTCGCCCTGCTTGACGTCATCCTCGGAGACCTTCTCGATCTTCTTGAGCCGGTCGCGCCCATCGGTGCGGGCGTGACGCACGCCGATTCGCCCTTCCTCGGCCAGCTTGTGGATCACTTTGACCAGGTCTTTGCGCCGCTGCTCGTTGAGCGACGGGAGCGGCACCCGAATGACGCCGTTCTGGTTCGACGGGTTGAGCTGGAGATCGGATTCGCGGATGGCTTTTTCGATGGCCTGGGTCAGCCCTTTGTCCCACGGCTGAACGAGCAGCAGCCGCGGCTCGGGCGCGTTGACGGTGGCCACCTGATTGAGCGGCATCGTCTGGCCGTAGGCGTCGACGCGGACGGTGTCGAGGAGCTGCGCGGTCGCTTTGCCGGTCCGGATCGACGCGAACTCCTTCCGCGTGTTCTCCAGCGACTTGTCCATCGCGACGCGCATTTCTTTGATGATCTGCGGTATGGTGGTGGGGGTCATGAGTCGACGAGGGTTCCGACGCTCTCCCCGCTGAGGGCGCGGGCCACCGAGTTGGGCAGGTTGATGTTGAGGACGATCAACGGGAGCCGATTCTCCTTGCACAGCGTGATGGCGGTCTGGTCCATGACGCCCAGCTCGTCGCGCATCACTTCGTTGTAACTGACGCGCGTGTAGAGGCGGGCATCTTTGTGGCGCTTGGGATCGGCGGAGTAAATGCCGTCCACACTGGTCGCCTTGATGATGACGTCGGCCTTCATCTGGATGGCGCGCAGCACGGCGGCCGTATCGGTGGAGAAGTACGGGTTGCCGGTGCCCGCGGCAAAAATCACGATCCGCCCTTGCTCCAGGTGCCGCATGGCCCGACGCCGGATATAAGGCTCGGCCAGCTCTTCCATCCGGATCGCCGTCATGACCCGGGTATCCAACCCGCGACGCTCCAACACATCCTGCACCGCGAGCGCGTTGATCACCGTCCCGAGCATGCCCATATAGTCGGCGCCGACGCGATCGACGCCGTGGTCGGCCAGCTGGCGGCCGCGCACGATGTTGCCGCCACCGATGACGAGACCGATCTCGGCGCCCAGCTCGAAGACGCGTTGAATCTCCACGGCGAACCGTTCGATCGTCGGGAAATCAAATCCCAGGCGTCCGGGTTTATCGCCGGCCAGCGCCTCGCCCGAGACCTTGAGCAGCACGCGCTGGTAGCGCAGCGATGGCGACGGGGTGCGCACCGGGGCGACCGCCGATTCGACGCTCGCCACGGTGTCTTACTCCTCGCCCAGCTGAAAGCGGGAGAACCGGCGCACGACGATGTTCTCGCCGACTTTCGCCGCCAGTTCCTTCACCAGATCGCCGATGGTCTTCTTGGGCTCGCGCACCCACTCCTGGTGCATGAGCGCGACGTCCTTGTAGAAGGATTCGATCTTGCCGGCGACGATCTTGTCGATGAGGTGCGCGGGCTTGCCGCTCTCCTTGACCTGCTCCTCGAAGATCCGGCGCTCGCGCTCGACGCGATCCGCGGGCACGCTGTCCTTGTCGACGCTCACGGGATTCGCGGCGGCGATGTGCTCGGCGATGTGGTTCACGAGTTGCTTGAACTCGGGGTTCCGCGCGACGAAGTCGGTCTCGCAGTTCACTTCCACCAGCACGCCGACCCGCCCGTTGTGGTGGATGTAGCTGCCGACCTGGCCTTCGCGCGCGACTTTCCCGGCGCGCTTTTCGGCCTTGGCCACGCCCTTCGAGCGCAGCCAATCGGCGGCCTTGTCCATGTTGCCGCCGTTCTCCTCCAATGCCCGCTTGGCGTCCATCATGCCGGCGCCGGTCCGCTGGCGCAGCTCCTGGACATCCTTCGCTGTAAACGCTGTCGCTGTCATATCTTCGTCTCTCCTGATCTACCCCAATTGATCCTACCAAAACGCCGCCGGCAAGTGCACCGGCGGCGTGTCAAGTGTAGCAGCGTGGCGCCCCAGCCGTCAGGCCCCGGCGTCGTCCGCTTCGACCTCGCCTTCCGGGGCTGCCGCATCGACCTCGTCCACGGCTCCGCTCTTGAGCCGGGCCGCAATGGCCTCGGGCTTGGCGCGCCGGCGACGCGGCCGGCGACGGCGCCGCCGCTCATCCTCGCCCGCGGCGGGCTCCATGCCCCGATCGGAGCTGTAGGTGTTCGACTCGCCTTCCTCGACTTCCTGCCGCACCGGCGCTTCCCGCCGCGCTTCGACCACGGCATCGGCGATCGCGCGCGCGATCAGCTCGACGGACCGGATCGCGTCGTCGTTGCCGGCAATGGGGACCGTGATGACGTCGGGATCGGCATTGGTGTCGACGATCGCGATGATCGACATCCCGAGCTTGTTGGCTTCGCAGACCGCGATGCGCTCCTTCTTGGAGTCGATCACGAACATGAGGCCCGGCACGCGGGTCATGTTCTTGATGCCCGACAAGTTCTTGGAGAGCTTGTCGCGCTGACGGCTCATGAGGAGCTGCTCTTTCTTGGTGTAGTTCTCGAACTCGCCGCCCGTCTCGCTGCCCGCCTCGAGATCCTTGAGCCGCCGAATTTGCTTTTTGACCGTCTGGAAGTTCGTCAGCAGCCCGCCCAGCCACCGCTCGGTCACGTACATCGCGCCACACCGCTCGGCCTCTTCGCGCACGATGGCGCTCAACTGCCGCTTCGTGCAGACGAAGAGCACGTTGTCGCCGCGCAGAATCACTTCACGGGCGAGTTTCTGGGCGAGCTCGATCTGCCGCAGGGTTTTCTGCAGATCGATGATGTGGATTCCGTTGCGCTCGGCGAAGATGAACCGGCGCATTTTGGGATTCCATCGGCGCGTCTGGTGTCCGAAGTGGACGCCGGCCTTCAGGAGATCGTCGAGATTGGGTTGGGCCATGTTTTAGCGTTTGCTGAACTGGAAGCGTTTGCGTGCCTTGGGCCGGCCGGGCTTCTTCCGCTCCACCGCGCGCGCGTCGCGCGTGAGCAACCCGAGATCCCGGAGCTTGCGCCGATAATTCTCATCGATCTGTACGAGAGCCCGGGACGCCGCAAGACGCAGCGCTCCAGCCTGTCCGGACAACCCGCCGCCTTCCACCGTCGCTTTGACGTCATAGCGGCCGAGGGTATCGGTCGCCGTGAAGGGCTGCTGGATCGCGGAGACGAGCGCGGGCCGCGGGAAGTAATCGCCCAGCGTCCGTCCGTTGACGTTCCACTTGCCGGAACCGGGGGTCAGGTACAGGCGGCAGACGGCTTCTTTGCGCCGACCGACGGTGTGCTTCGTAAGAGGATCAGCCGGCATCGATCGGGAGGGGCGTGGGTTGCTGGGCCGCGTGCGTGTGCTCGGCACCGGCGAAGACGCGCAGCTTGCGGCGGAGCTCTTGCCGGCCGAGGGCGGTCTTCGGCAGCATGCCGTAGACGGCCTTCTCGACCACGCGCTCCGGGTGCTTCGCGAGCATGGTCGCGAGCGGCGTGAACCGCTCATGTCCCATGTAGCCGGTGTGGCGGAAATATTCTTTCTGCTCGCCTTTGCGTCCGGTCACGCGCACTTTGGCAGCATTGATAATGATGACGTAGTCGCCAGTGTCCATGTGCGGCGTGAACGTCGGCTTGTGCTTGCCCCGAATGACCTTGGCGACCTCGGAGGCCAGTCGGCCGAGCACGAGGCCGTCAGCGTCCACGATGAACCACTTATGGTCGATATCCGCGGGCGTCGCGGAGAATGTTCTCATATCCGTCGAGTATAGGCTGTTTTTGACAGACTTGTAAGCTACCAAACGACTTACAAAGTGTCAACTCAGGAGAGTCCGGCGCAACCAAACCCAAGATACCATTGTCAGAGGACCATGCTGCCATTTCTCCTCGCGGGCATGGCCATGGCCGACCCGCCGCGCGTGCAGTTGGTGCTCGACCCGAGCGAAGCCCAGGCCGTGATCGCCATCCTGCACCGGCAGGAGGCGCACGAAGCGGTGGCGCCGGAGCAGTGGTCGGCGTTGTTCGCGACAACGCCGTACCAGTGGCTCAAGGCCCGGGAGGCGTCGATGCATCGCGGGTTCAGCGACGACGACTTTCGCGCTTTTCTGGCCGCGCCGGCGACGATCGCCCGGCTCCCGGCGCTCGAGGCGACCCTGGCGGCGTGGGCGGGCGCGGACATGGGGTCGCTTGGCGCCCAGGCGCTCCAGTACCTGCCCGGGAATGCGGTGATTCGGGCGCGGGTCTTCCCCGAGATCAAGCCGGTGACGAACAGCTTCGTCTGGCGACACGGCGACGACGGGCCGGCGATCTTCCTATACCTCGACGAGCACACGAAGCGGGAGCAGTTCGCCAACACGGTCGTGCACGAATGCCACCACATTGGCTTGCAGAGCATCGAGGCCGAACAGGTGCGACTCTTCGCCGATCAGCCGCCGGTGGCGCGGACGGCGCTGGACTGGATCGGCGCGCTGGGTGAGGGGGAGGCGATGCTGGCCGCGGCCGGCTCGCCCGACGTGCACCCGCACGCCGCCGACGACTCGGCGAGCCGGGCGCGGTGGGACCATGACATGGAGCATTTCAACGGCGATCTCCTGGCGCTGCAGGAGTTCGTCACCGACATCCTCGACGGCCGACTCGCCGGCGCGGATGCGATTCGGGCGCGCGCCGATCCGTTCTGGGGATATCAGGGCGCCTGGTACACCGTCGGCTATCGCATGTCGACGGTCGTCGAGCACCGATATGGCCGACCGGCGCTCATCCGCGGCATCGTCGATCCGCGCGTGCTCTTGACACTGTACGACTCGGCGGCCGCCGAGCACAACGCGGCCGGAGGCGTCTACTGGTCGACGTGGTCCCCTACCCTGCTCGCGCGGTTGGGCGCCGGCGATCCAGCAGCACGACGGCCACCCCGAAGGCCAAGCTGACCGCGGCGACGAACAGACCGGACTCGCCGACCCACAGCCACGCGTGGGATCCGGTCGTCGAACGGTCGAACGGTCCCTGGATGATCGCGTTCCATGCCCCATGGAGCAGGACCGCTGGCCACACGCTGCCGGATCGCAGGCGCACGATGCCGATCACGAGCGCGATGCCCACGACGTCGGCCATGAAGATCGCCGCGGACAGGATCGGATAGGGACTGGAGGCGTACTGTCCGCTCAGGATGAGCGGGAAGTGCCAGGTGGCCCAGATCAATCCACTCACCACCAACGGCCGCGGTACACCGGCATCAATGAGGCGCGTCAGCATGTAACCGCGCCATCCGATTTCCTCGCCGGCCGCCGAGACCATCGCGATCGGCGTGACGAGCACCAGCGTGATGCCAATGTATGGCCAGAATCCGGCCGGCACGAAGTGAAACCGCGATTGCATCGGAGTTTGGTAGCCGACGAGGCCGAGGGCCCAGGCGGCACCGTAGGCCGCGAACCCGACGACGAGGGGCATGGCCAGCGCCGTGAGCGCCGCGCGCCCGGTCTCCCGTCCGCCGATGCGAAACGAGACGTCGGCGATCCCCTCGCGCTGGACGATCCGTGCGACCACGGAGGACAGGGTCGGCATGTACATCAGGATCAGCACGAGCCAGGGATAGCTTCCGATCGACTGGCCTTTGCCGAGGATGAGCCATTCGACCAGCCCGGACCCGGGAATCAACACGGCGAAGTAGATCGCGAGGCCGCGGCGCGCCGCCGTGGCGCGATCGGCGGGCGTGGCGTAGGATGTGCTGGCCATTGGCATCGTCATGGCGTACTGTGTACAGCATGTACACACCACGCTACGCGCACGAGAAGCTGCCGACGTGGAATGACTTCGTGGCGCACCCGAACTACGACGCGTTCTGGAAGCGCCAAGCGGCAACGCCGTACATGAATCGGGTCACGATCCCGACGCTCAACGTAGCGGGTTGGTGGGACCAGGAGGATTTCTACGGGCCGATCACGATCTTCGAAGCGCTCGAGCCGCACGACGCCAACCATATGAACTACCTGGTGGTCGGTCCCTGGAATCACGGCGGCTGGGCCGGGCCCGAGGGTCAGAAGCTGGGCGCCATCGACTTCGGCAGCCCCACGGCCCGCTACTTCCGGGAGCACGTGCAAGCCCCGTTCTTCGCGCATTTTCTCAAAGACCAGGGCACGTTCAACCAACCGAAAGCCCTGGTCTTTGAGTCAGGCTCGAACGCGTGGCGCTCGTACGACAAGTGGCCGTCGCCTACGGCGACGGGCAAGAAACTCTATTTCGGACCGAACGGCACGCTGTCGTTCGACGCGCCGTCGGCCACGGACAGTGGCTTCGACGCCTACGTCTCCGACCCTGCCCACCCGGTGCAGTACCGGCACCGTCCGATCCCATCGACGTTCACCGCCGGCTCCAATTGGCCGACCTGGCTCGTCGAAGACCAGCGGATTGGCGATCACCGCGCGGATGTGCTGACGTACGAAACCGAGCCGCTCGCGGCCAATGTCACGCTGGCGGGCAGCATCACGGCCCACCTCTTCGCCTCGACGTCCGGCACCGACAGCGATTGGATCGTGAAGCTGATCGACGTCTACCCCGAGACGTACGCCGCCGGACCCGAAGCTCGGCGGCTACGAGCTCATGGTGGCCAACGATGTGTTCCGCGGGCGGTATCGCAAGAGCTTCAGCGACCCGACGCCCGCGATCCCGAACCACGTCGACGAGTACACCGTCGACCTGCACACGCAAAGCTACCGGTTTCTCAAAGGCACCGGATCATGGTGCAGATCCAGAGCAGCTGGTTCCCGCTCATCGACCGCAACCCGCAGAAATTCGTGCCGAATATTTTTCAGGCCACCGATGCGGATTTTCAGTCCGCGCGCCAACGCGTGTTCCGCTCCCGCCAGTACCCGACGTCGATCGAGCTACCGGTCGAGGCGAGCCGGGTCGAATAAGGCGTCCGGCAGCTCCACGTTGGCCTTGATGTTGGAATACACCTCGTGGAGCTGCATCACGTTGTCGTTGCTCACGCCGACTTCGGCCGCGATCCAGCCGCCGGCCAGCGGCCGATAGTCGTCGAACCACGCCTCGCGTGAGCCATCGCGCATGCGCACGAACACGCCGCGTTCGGTATCGATCCAGAATTGCTTCGAAGTCGTGTCGCCGGAGGCGGCCCCGATGACCGTCGCCGGTCGTCCGTGCCACCTGTCCGCGTGCACCTTGTCGAGATCAAAGCCTTCACTCGTGAGCTGCGCGACGGTCCGATCGACGGGTTGATGATAGATATCAAACCCCAGCACCAGCAGCATGTTGAGACGCCCGGAGCGCCGTAAGGCGCCACCGGGCGCTTTCACGAAGGCGCTGTCGTTGTTGAACAGGATGATGCGCCGCGCCCGCACGGTATCCGTGGCCATGGTCCCGACATCAATGCGCAGCCGCCCGGGGAACTTCCCTTCCTCCCACCACGTCTCCGACGTCGTTTTGCCATCGGTGCTGCGCTGATCCGCCCGCTCCGTGAACGAGAGCGACCGATACCAGGTGGATGCGTAGCGATCATGGATCTGTTGAATCACCGCGACGCCGGCCGGCGTGGGCGTTCGCGTGAACGCGATGCGGGAGAACGTGAGCCCGCTCACGCCGCCTTTGCCGTCCGGCGCGAACGTCACGGGATCGCCCTCGAGGTGCTTGGCCGTCGTCGAGTGCAGGCGGAAGCCATCGTACCGCGTGTGCTCCATCGTGCCTTCGCTCGACCCGTACGTGAACCGGAGCCCCGCGGTTCCCATCGAGACGATGATGTCGCCGAACGTCGAGTCGACGTAGGTCCCCGTGTACCGCTCCAGCGGGAGCGACGCCGGGGCCGGCGTGGTGTCCTTGGCGGCGACGGCCTTGTCCTGATGTGGGTGCAACAGCGTGTACAACTCCGCACTCCAGTCGCGCGTGCCGGTCCCCAGCCAGGTGTCGATGGCTTTGTAGAGGAGCGCATGCCGCAGCTCGGCGTGATCGACGTTCTCCAGGACATAGAACCCGAGCCGCTTCTCGGGAACGATGCCGATCAGCGCGCACATGCCGTCGATGCTGCCCGTGTGCATCGCGACCTTGTACCCGGCATAGTCCTCGAGAAAGAACCCGAACCCGTAGTCGAAGAAATGGGGTTGGAGGAGCGATACCATGGGATAAATCGCGCGGTCGGCGGGGATCTCCGACTTGAAGATCTCCCGGAACACGGAGTCGCTGACGAGCCGCTTGCCGTTCACGCGACCGCTATCGAGTAGGAATTTGACCCACAGGGTCATGTCGTGGATGCTCGAGTACACCGAGCCGGCGGCTTTGATTTGATCCGTGCTCTGCACGGGAATGACGCGGAGCGAATCGTGCACCAGACCATGCCAGGTGGCCACATCCGGCTGGCCGATGGATCCCGCGACGGTGGGGATCGTCTCGTGCATCCCCAACGGGTCGAAGATGCGCGTGGTCAGGAACCGGTCCCACGTCATGCCGGACGCCGCTTCGACAATGTCGCCGGCAACCTGGTACATGATGTTGTTGTAGCTCCAACGCGTCCGGAACGGCGACTCCGGCTTGAAGTAGCGCATGCGCCGCACGATCTCCGCCTCGGAGACATCGGGCCGCACCCAGAGGAGATCGCCTTCCCCGCCCAGGCCACTGCGGTGCGTCAGGAGGTCCCGCACGCGGATGTCCCGCGTGACGTACGGGTCGTACAGGCGGAAGTTCGGCAGATAGTCGATCACGCGACCATCCCACCGGACCTTCCCTTCATCCACCAACATGCCGAGCGCCATCACGGTCATGGCCTTGGTCGTCGAGCCAATGGCGAACCGGGTGTGCAAGTCGACGGGTTTCCCCGTCGTGATGTCCTGGACGCCGTAGGCCTTTTGGAACGCGATCGAGTCGCCCGTGACGACGGCGACGACGAGACCGGGCACGTGCCAGTCATGGAGGCCGCGCGTGACATAGGCATCGAAGTCCGCGGCGGGCGATTGGGCCGCCAGAGGGGCCGCTACGAGGGCGATGAAGAAGAGAGCGCAACGCATGGGGGCTATTTAGTGCCAAGGCGGAGGACGAGCCAGTCCACGACCGTGCCGACGACGTCGGAGCGCACCATCACGGGCGTGGGCAGTTTGGCGTATCCCCGGGGAACCCATCGGGATCCGTCACGAACAGGTGGTCGACCCCGGGGATGATCAATGCCGTCACGTCGCGGTTGCCGGCCGCCTTGAAGTTGGCGACCATGTCCGGTTGATACTTGGGTTCGGCCTGCTGGTCGTGCTCACCGGTCAGGATGAGGACCGAGGCGGAGGACACGTGGCGCTGATCGTCCGAGAAGTCGTGTGTCAGGATGAATTTCCACCAGGGATCCGCGGCCATCATCGAGTCGATCTTGGTCGGCAGGTCCGCCATCGCCGAGTCTTTTTGCGTCGACGAAAGTTTGGCGTTATGCGCGATGTTGTTGCCCATCTGGTATTGGAGGGTCGGCATGAGCGTGCCTGACACCCCCGCCAGGAGCACGATCGCCCGGACCGGGTCGACCCGGGCGACCATGGGGGCGATCATCGCGCCTTCGCTGTGCCCAATGAGGCCGAGGCGCTTGGCGTCGATCTCGGGCCGCGTCTCGAGGTACGCGAGTCCGGCGCGGATGTCCGCCGCGAAGCCTTCATCGGTCGTGCCCTTGAACGTGCCTTTGGAGGCACCGACCCCACGGTCGTCCATGCGCAGCACGGCGATCCCGCGGCGCCCGAGCGAGTCGGCCAGTTGCCGGAAGGATCGGTAGCCCGCGAGGGCGCCGACCCGTCAAGTCACGGTTGCAATTTTGGTTTCAGCGGGAAATTCAGGCGAGCTCGATGAGCACGGCGCCCTTTTCGACCGCGGTCCCCGGTGTCGCGGTCACCGCGCGCACCGTCCCGGCGGCCGGCGCCCGCAGCTCGTTTTCCATCTTCATGGCCTCCATTACTACGAGACCCTGCCCCGCGGCGACCGTGTCGCCGGGCGCCACGAGGACGCGCACGATGAGGCCCGGCATCGGCGCCTTGAGCGGCTTGGGACCGCTCGGTGCCGCTACGGCTTGCGTCATCTCGCGAATGGCGCGCGCGCGCTCGTCGAGCGCCTCGACTTCAAACCGGTAGCCGCCCAGCGACAGCGTGTACCGCCCCGGAGCCCCGCCGGATCGCACCAGAACGCGATGGGTCGTGTCGCCCACCGTGAGGATCCAGACCGGAGACCCCGGCACCGGCGTCAGGGTCGCCGGCGTCCCGCCGGGAACGTCGACCGTCTTTCGCTCGCCGTTCACGTCGACGACGTATCTCATCGGGACATCTCGACCACGGTTTCGACGTGGGCGGTCTGCGGGAACATGTCGAAGGCGCGCACGGCCGTGATGGCGTAGGGCTCGAGGCGTTTCACATCGCGGGCGAGCGTCGCGGGATCGCAGCTCACATAGATGATCGCCCGTGGCCCGTCCGGACCCGCCAGCGCCGTCGTCACGCGCTCGTGCACGCCCGCGCGCGGTGGGTTGAGCACGACGACGTCGGCCGGCAGCGCGTCGGCGATCACATCTTCCACGCGACCCGCGATCGCCCGCGATCCCCCCGCCTCCGCCAGCCGCTCCCGGCACCACGCCACTGCCCGCGCATCACTCTCGATGGCGGTGACGCGCGCCGTTTGGGCGAGCGCGATCGCGACGTGGCCGCGCCCCGCGTAGGCGTCCACGACGCGCGCCGGCGCGTAGCGCCGGGCGCGCTCGATCACATCGTTTTCCAGCGCCCCGGCCAACGCGGTATTGACTTGCGCGAAGGACATCCCGAGCGCCGCGAGACCCCGCCGATGCAACGCGCGCGGCGCGCCATCCTCGGGGGTCCACCACAGCTCCCCGATCCCGGCCACCGCCGCGAAGAATTGCGCGTGGGTGTCCCATTGCCGCGCCCCTTCGAGCACGAAGGTCGCGCTCCCGTCCACCACCCGCACGGCCCCGCGCAGCGCGTCCACGGCCGGCAACCACTCGCCCGCCGCCAGAATCGCGCGCCAGACCGCGAGCACCGGCTCTTCCGTGATCGGACACTCGCGGAGCGCGAATACGGCCTCGGCGTCGTCATACGGATGCAGGCCGGCGATCCACCGTCCTTCCCGGCGCCGCATGGCGAGGGTGAGCTTCGACCGGTATCCCCACGGACGCGGACTGGGCACGATCTCCGGCAACGGGACTTGGCGATGCCCGATGCGAACCAGTGCGTCGCGCACGATACGCGCTTTCGCCTCGAGCTGCGCTTCGTACGCCAGGTGCTGAAGCGTACATCCCCCGCACCGGTCGCCAACGTAGTGGCTGCAACGGGGCGCGATGCGTACCGGGGACGCGCGCACGAGACGCTCCAACTCCCCGCGCGCAAACCGCCGCCCCGCCGCATAGCGAATACGCGCCCGATCGCCCGGCGCGGTGCGCGGAACGAAGGTGACCAACCCGGCCTCGATGCGCCCCACGCCATCACCGCCGGCGGCTATGGTCTCGATGTCGACTTCGGCCTCCGGCACTATCGAAGCCCCTCGCTCCGCGCGACGGAGAGCCACCCGCTCCCGGCCGCGATGGGCGTCGCGGGGGCCGGCGCCACCGGCGCCACCACACCGCGTTGATCGTTGGCGAGGAGCGCCCCGGCCAGCGCGGCCAGATCGATCAGCGATGCCGGCGCCGGCCGATCGATCAGGGAGGGCAGACGCCGCTCCAACCAATGGATGTCGATGGCCCCGGCGCGAAACTCCGCGTCGGACATGACGCGCAGATGAAAATCGCGCGACGTCTCCACGCCCTCGATCACGAGCTCGCCAAGGGCGCGCTCCATGCGCGCGACGGCCGTCTCGCGGGTCGGGGCCCACACGATGAGCTTCGCCAACAGCGGATCGTAGAGCAGCCCGATCTCGCTGCCGGCCTCGATGCCGCCGTCCCATTGCACGCCCGGTCCGGTGGGCAGGTGCAGCGCGCTCACGCGGCCGGTCGACGGCAGAAACCCGGCGGCGGGATCCTCGCTCGTGATGCGACACTCGATGGCCCAGCCGCGGGGCGTAAGCCCGGTGGCGAGCCACTCGGGGATCCGCTCGCCGGCGGCAATCCGCAGTTGCCACTGCACGAGGTCGAGGCCGTACACGAATTCCGTCACGGGGTGCTCGACTTGAATGCGGGTGTTCATTTCCAGAAAGTAGAAATGCCCATCCCGATCGAGCAAAAACTCGCACGTGCCGGCGTTGACGTAGCCGGCCGCGCAGGCCGCGCGGATCGCCGTCTCCCCCATCGCGCGCCGCAACTCCGGGCTCACGGCGATACTCGGAGCCTCCTCGACGACTTTTTGGTGGCGTCGCTGCACGGAGCACTCGCGCTCACCGAGCGCGATGACGGTCCCGTGGCTGTCAGCGAGGACCTGGATCTCGATGTGGCGCGGGCCGACGATGTACTTCTCGACGTACACCGCGTCATCGCCAAACGCGTTCTTGGCCTCGCGTCGCGCGGCGTCGAGCGCGCCACCGATCTCGGACGCGTTGTGCACCACGCGCATCCCTTTGCCGCCACCGCCGGCCGCGGCCTTGAGCAGCACCGGGTACCCGAACTGCTCGGCGATGCTGGCGGCCTCCTGAGCATCGCGCAACGGCTCCGTCGTGCCCGGCACCACGGGGACACCCGCCGACTGGGCGAGGCGGCGCGCCGCCGTCTTGCTGCCCATGGCCTCGATGGCCTCGGCCGGCGGCCCGATGAACGTCAATCCGGCATCCCGCACCGCCCGCGCGAACTCGGCGCGCTCCGACAGGAAACCATAGCCGGGGTGCACCGCATCGGCGGCCGTCGCTTTGGCGGCGGCGATGATCTTGCCGATATCCAGGTACGTCTCGCGCGACGGGCCGGGGCCGAGTCCCACCGCCTCGTCCGCCGACCGCGCATGCGGCGCCGCCCCGTCGGCGTCGCTGTACACCGCCACCGACCGGATCCCCATCTCCCGGCAGGCCCGCATCACCCGAATCGCGATCTCGCCGCGGTTCGCGACCAGAACTTTGCCAATCATGGGGGATTCTGGCGCAGCCAGAATCCCTGGCAACCGACAAGATATTTCCTGTGAGAGTCGCAGACTCTCACAGGGGAATATTCCCGTGTTTTTTGGGCGGATTCCGGTCGCGCTTCGTGCGCAGCGTGTCGAGGGCCTCGATCAGACGCGGGCGGGTGTCGCGCGGATCGATGATGTCGTCGAGATATCCGCGGCCGGCCGCGATGTACGGATGCGCGAACTTCTCGCGATACTCGCGGATCTTGGCGTCGGTGGCCGCCGCCCCGTTCGCCGATCCCGCGATCTCCCGCCGGAACAGGATCTCGACGGCGCCCTTGGGCCCCATGACCGCGATCTCCGCGGTCGGCCAGGCTACGTTGAAGTCGCCGCGCACGTGCTTGGACGACATGACGTCGTAGGCGCCGCCGTAAGCCTTGCGGGTGATGACGGTGAGCTTGGGCACCGTCGCCTCGCAGTACGCGTACAGCAGCTTGGCGCCGTGCTTGATGATGCCCCCGTGCTCTTGGGCGACGCCCGGCAAGAAGCCCGGCACGTCGACCAGGGTCACGATCGGGATGTTGAACGCGTCGCAGAACCGCACGAACCGCGCGGCCTTGAGCGACGCGTTGATGTCCAGCACCCCCGCGAGCACCGCCGGTTGGTTGGCGACGATGCCGACGGGCGCGCCGCCCAAGTGCGCGAACCCGACGAGGATGTTGCCAGCGAAGTCGGCCTGCACCTCGAAGAACGCGCCATCGTCGAAGACCAGCCGGATGACATTGTGCATGTCGTACGGCTTGGCCTCGCCATTGGGCACGACGTCGAGCAGCTGTTCGGCCCGACGGTCGCGCGGGTCTGTCCCCTTCCCTCGCGGCGGATCGTCGACGTTGTTCGACGGCAAGAACGCCATGAGCTGGCGAATGCCCGCGAGACACGCCACTTCGTTCTCGTACGTGAAATGGGACACGCCGGACGTGCCGCCGTGCGTGTCGGCGCCGCCCAGGGCCTCCATTGTGACGTCTTCGTGCGTCACCGTCTTCACGACGTTGGGCCCCGTGACGAACATGTACGAGGTCCCGCGCACCATGAACGTGAAGTCTGTGATGGCGGGGGAGTACACCGCTCCCCCGGCACACGGACCCAACACGGCCGAGATCTGCGGGACGACGCCCGAGGCCAGCGTGTTGCGCAAGAAAATGTCGGCGTAGCCGCCGAGCGAGACCACACCTTCCTGGATGCGGGCGCCGCCGGAATCATTGAGGCCGATGACCGGCGCGCCGTTGCGTAGCGCCAGGTCCATGACCTTGCAGATCTTCTCGGCGAAGGCCTCGGACAGCGAGCCGCCGAACACCGTGAAGTCCTGCGAAAAGACGTAGACGAGGCGGCCGTCGATTCGCCCGTGGCCGGTGACGACGCCATCGCCATACACGCGCTGGTCGTCGAGTCCGAAATCGTAGGAGCGATGCACGACGAACCGGTCCAGCTCGACGAAGCTGCCGGGATCGAGCAGCACGTCGAGTCGCTCGCGTGCCGAGAGCTTGCCCTTTTCGTGCTGGGCGGCGACGCGCGCCGCACCGCCGCCGAGCTCCGACTCCGCCCGACGTTCTTGGAGGAGCCGGAGCTTATCGCGCATGGACAAGTCGCTAGAGCTCGGCGGAGCCGAGCGCAGTCCAACCGACTAGATCTGGCGGGGTGACCTTTGGCACCCCGCTAGATCTCCTCGGAGCCCGTGATGGGCCCGATGTCGTTCTCCGAGTCCATTGGGATGACCTTGGACGGCGTCTCCGGACGCGGCGGCTGCTCTTCCGGAATCCCCGTCACCGCCAGCACGATGCGCCGGTGGATCGGGTCCACCTCCAGGATCCGCACATTGAGGTTCATCGTCTCATAGACGATGTCCGCCGGGCTCGACACGGGTTTGCCGTTGTTGAGCTGGCTCACCGGGACGAAACCCTCGATGTCGTTGCCGATATCGACCACGACACCCTTGTCCATGAGCCGGACGACGACCCCGCGCAACTCCGTCCCGACCGGGTAGTTCTCGCCGATCCGCAGCCACGGATCCTCTTCGGCCTGCTTGAGCCCGAGGCTGATCCGCTTGTTGTCGGAATCGATGTTGAGGATCACCACGTCGACGGTGTCGCCCTTCTTCACGACCTCGGACGGGTGCTGGACCCGCTTCGTCCACGACATGTCCGAGATGTGGATCAGACCATTGATGCCCGGCTCGATCTCCACGAACGCACCGAAGCTGGTCAAGTTCCTGACTTTACCCGTAATGCGCGTTCCAACGGGGTACTTCAAGGGCAGGACGACCCAGGGATCCTGCTCGGTCTGCTTCATGCCGAGCGAGATCTTCTCTTCGTTCGGATCGACCTTGAGGACCACGGCCTCGATGGCCTCGCCGATCGACACGAGCTTCGACGGGTGCCGCACGTTGCGCGTCCAGCTCATCTCGCTGATGTGCACCAGCCCTTCAATGCCGGGCTCCAGCTCGATGAACGCGCCGTAATTCGTGATCGACACGACCTTCCCGTGCACGCGGGTCCCGACCGGGTACTTGGCCGCGACGTCCTTCCACGGGTAGCTCTGGAGCTGCTTGAGGCCGAGCGAGATGCGCTCCCGCTCCCAGTCGATGTCCAGGACTTTGACTTCCAGTTCCTGACCGATGTGCACCATTCTCCGACGGATGGGCGATCCGGCCCCACGACATGTCGGTGATGTGCAGCAAACCGTCGACACCGCCCAGATCGATGAAGGCGCCGAAGTCCGTGATGTTCTTGACCACGCCCTTCCGCACTTGGTCCTTCTGCAGCTCCTTCATCAGCTTCTCGCGCTTGCCCGCGCGTTCGGCCTCGAGGATCACCCGGCGCGAAACGACGATGTTCCGCCGGCGCTTGTTGAGCTTGATGATCTTGAACTCGTACTTCTGCCCGAGCAGCTCGTCGATGTTCGGCACGCGGCGGAGCGCGATCTGGGAGCCCGGCAGGAACGCGTCGACACCCATGAGGTCGACCACGACGCCGCCCTTGATCTTCTTGACCAGCGTCCCTTCGACCGGCTGATCGGTCTCGTAGGCGACCCGGATGCGCTCCCACACGCGCATGAAGTCGGCCTTCTTCTTCGACAGGACGACCGAGCCTTCCTGGTCCTCGAGGTGCTCGAGCAACACTTCGACGATGTCCCCGGCCTTGAGCTCCGGCATGTCCTTGAACTCTTCGTACGGGACAGTGCCTTCGGATTTGAAGCCGATGTCGAGGACGACCATGTTGTCGCGAATGCCCTGCACCGTGGCCCGGACGATCTCGCCTTCCTCGATCGAGGCCATCGTGCCCTGGTACAGCTCGAACATCCGCTCGTACTCATCCGAGTCCGGGGCGTACTCGTCCTCGTCGTACAATTCGGGGCGGCGGTTGGCCAACGGGCGGAGCTGCGCTTTCTGCATATCGCGCTTCTCGCGCTGCGTGAGCGGTGCACCTGGCCCGCCATTGACGGCCGGGGAAGAGTTGGGGGTTGGGACCGGGGTTTCGAGCTCGGGCATAGCGGCCAAGAATCTCCTTGTGACCACGCGGACTATCTGCTCGCCGCGCGCGAGGTTGGGGTAAACCGAAGGCGCACTGAGGGAACCCAAAAACCTAGCCGTAGCTGACGATCGAGTCAATGAGAAGTCGCATTGCGACTTAGGGCGTTTGGCCCTCGGCCCCCAGCTCCCGCTCCATTGCGGCCTCGGCGAGCGCCACGATGCGGCCCACTTGCTCCTCCTGGGTCAGAGTCGTGGTGTCGATGAGAATCGCATCTTTCGCCTGAACGGTCTGCATCTTGTCGCGGGCGTCGCGCTGCACCAGGGCGTCGGTTTCCTCGGCGATCTCGGCGTCCGTTGGGCCGCGGGAGTAGCGCTCAATGAGGCGGCGCCGGGCGCGCTCCCAGGGATCGGCGATCAAAAAGATCTTGAGGGCGGCGTCGGGAAACACCACGGTGCCCATGTCCCGGCCATCCACGACGATGTCGTGCTCCCGGGCCACGGATCGCACCTGGTCGTTCACCCACGCCCGGACCGCCGGCATCTGCGCGACGCGCGACACGGACCGGGTCACTGCCGGAGATCGCACGTCAGCCGTGACATTGACTCCGCCGATGTGGGGGACGAACGACGTGCGGGACGGCACGAGCGTGATGCCGTCGGTCCGCCCCGTCACCAGCGCCTCGTCCCACCGGGCGTCGTCCGGCTCCGCGCGCAGGGCCGCCGCCGTCGCCGCGCGATAGAGGGCGCCCGAGTCCACGTGCCGAAACCCGAGCTGCTCGGCCACCCACTGCGCCGTCGAAGATTTGCCGGATGCGGCCGGACCGTCGATGGCGATCACCAGCCGCGGGCGGCTCAACGCGTCACCTCTTCGAGGGTGCGCCAGAACGCGGGAAACGACACCGACACGCAATCCGGATCATCGATCCCGATCGCGTTCCCGCGGCGGCGGCCGAGCACGGCGAACGCCATCGCGATGCGGTGGTCGCCGTGGGTCTGGACCGTGCCCCGGAGCGAAGCCGTGGTTCCCACGACCGTCATCCCATCGGGCCGCTCCTCGGCCTCCACGCCCAGAGCGCGGAGGTTGGCCACGGTCACCGCGATGCGATCACTCTCTTTCACCCGCAGTTCTTCCGCCCCTTCGATGACCGTCTCACCCTCCGCATGCGCCGCCAAACACGCCACCAGCGGCAACTCATCGATCATCGTGGGCACGAGCCCGGGCACGACGCGGACGCCGCGCAGCGGCGCCGCGCCTATGACGTAGTCGGTGACGGTTTCACCTGACGCCGTCTCCCGTGACGCGCCGCGCGCCACCCGTCCACCCATGTCTTGAAGGGTCCGAAAAAACCCATCCCGAGCCGGACTCGCGAGCACCCCCGTGAGCGAGAGCTCACCCTCGTCGGCGAGCGAAGCGAGACCGGCGAAAAACGCGGCCGACGATGGGTCGCCGGGCACGCTCAGCTCGAATCCGCGCAGTGGCGGGGCGGGATCCAGCGTGACAGTGGTGCCGTCGACGCGCAGCGGCGCGCCCAGCGCACGCAAGAAACGCTCGGTATGATCGCGCGAGGCCAGCGGCTCCTCGACGGTCACCGCCACACCGGCCACGAGACCGGCCAGGAGCACCGCGCTCTTCACCTGTGCGCTGGCCGTTTCGCTCCGCCAACGGACGGTGGCGAGCGATCCGCCTGTCACGTGCATTGGCAGGTGGTCGCCGTCGTCGAACGTGATGCGGGCGCCCATGGCCTCGAGTGGACGCGCCACGCGCCGCATTGGCCGCCGGCTCAGACTGGCGTCGCCGATCAGCGTACTGCGGAACGGGCACGCGGCGAGGACGCCCGACAGAAGCCGGGCCGTAGTGCCGCTGTTGCCGCACTCGAGCGCGTGCGCCGCGGCGCGGAAACCGCGGCGTCCGACGCCGGAGATCCGCATCGCGCTGGATAGCTCGGGAATGGCCACACCCAGCGCCCGCAGAACACCGGCCGTCGATCGGACGTCGGCCGAGTCGAGAATGGCCCGCACGACGGACGTCTCACCCGACTCCGCGAGGGCGGCGAAGATCAGGGCGCGATGCGAGATCGACTTGTCGCCGGGCACGATGACTCGACCGTGGACCCGAAGGCCCATCGCGCGCCCGGTCATCGCAACCACGACTCGAGGGCGACGGCCGCGGACGTTTTCTCGTCGCGATACTTGATCACTACCGGGGTCTGCACGGCGAGCTGCTGCTCGCGTCCCCACCCGGCGGCCACCGCCCGGGCCCCGGGCACGACGACCGCTCCGGCGGGGATTTCCAGCGGCGCGCCGTGCTCGGCGCGATACACGGTTTCGCGCACCAAATCGTACACCGGCGTGCCGCGCGTGAGGATGACGCCGGCGGCGAGCACGGCGCCGGCGCGCACGATGGCCCCTTCGTACACGCCGCAGTTCCCACCGACGAGCACGTCGTCCTCGATGACCACGGGCGCCGCATTGACCGGCTCCAGCACGCCGCCGATCTGTGCGCCGGCGCTCAGATGCACGCGCGCGCCGATCTGGGCGCACGACCCGACGAGGGCGTGCGAGTCGATCATTGTGTCCGGGCCGACGTAGGCGCCGACGTTCACGAACATTGGCGGCATGCACACGACGCCGGGCGCGAGGTAGGCGCCGCGTCGGACCGTGGAGCCTCCCGGCACGACGCGGATGCCATCGGCGACGGTGAACCGCCGCGTGGGAAACGTGTCCTTGTCGATGAACGAAAACGGACCCTCGGACGGACCGAGGTCGGCGAGGATCCCGACGCGAAACCCCAGCAGGATCCCCTGCTCGACCCACGGGACCGCCCGGTAGCCTCGATCGTCCCGCACGGCCGCGCGCAGCGCGCCACTCTCCAATTCGTTGAGCAGCCGCTCGACAGCGCTGCGCACGGTCGCCGCTGGTCCGCCGGAAGCGGCCAGCGTCGTGATCTCCTGTTCGAGCTCGCTCACGCGGTCAACGCACCGGCGGCCACGAGGCTCGCCCGCACCGCGCCCAGGTGGGACTCGGCCAACGGCACGAGCGGCAGCCGAAGCACGGGACCGATGCGGTCCATCATCACGAGAGCGGCTTTGACGGGTATGGGGTTGGACTCGATGAACGCCGCCCGCATCCAAGGCTCCAACCGGTCGTGGACCGCGCGCGCGCCGCCCAGGTCCTCGGCCTGCGCCAACGCGACCAGCTCGGCCATCGCCCGCGGCGTCGCGTTCGAGATCACCGAGATCACCCCGTCGCCGCCCTCGGCCACCACGGCCAGCGTTAGCGCGTCGTCGCCAGACAACACGGTGAACCCCGCCGGCCGGGACCGCAGAATCTCCGAGATCTGCGCCAGATCGCCCGATGCCTCTTTGACGCCCACGATGTTGGGATGCTCGGCCAGCGCCAGCGTCGTCTCGGCGAGCATGTTGACCGCCGTTCTCCCCGGAACGTTGTACAGGATGATGGGCAGGTCTGCCGCGTCCGCAATCGCCCGAAAATGCGCCAGCAATCCGCGCTGCGGCGGCTTGTTGTACATGGGAACGACATGCAGCAGATGCGTAGCGCCACTCGCCCGCAACGCGCGCGAGAGCGCGATGGCTTTCTTGGTGTCATTGGACCCGGCCCCCGCGACGATCGGCACCCGGCCTGCCGCCTGCTCGGCCGTCCGCGTGACAACGCGCACATGCTCATTGACGCTCATGGTGGCGGCCTCTCCCGTCGAGCCGCACGGCACCAGAAAGTCGATCCCCTGCGCGATTTGCCAGGCGACGAGCTGGCCGAGCGACCGCTCGTCGACGGCCCCATTGACGGCAAAAGGCGTCACCAGCGCCGTGCCACAGCCCGTGAGACGCTCGGGCGCCGGCGCTGGAACGGGCGCGTCGGCGCCGCTCACACGTCCTCCCCGAGGCCCAGTACGTCGCGCATCGTGAAGAGCCCCCGCTTGCCGACGAGCCATTGGGCGGCCAGCAGGGCGCCTTCGGCGAACACGCGCCGGTCGCGCGCCGTGTGCGTCAGCCGCAACTGGTCATACGCTCCGTCGAACAGCACTTCGTGGATCCCCGGCACGTGCCCGAGGCGGACGCTCGTGATCGGCACGCCGCCTCCGCGCTCTTCGATCAGCTCCTGCGCAATGGCGCGCGCGGTGCCCGACGGCGCATCCCGCTTGGTGGCGTGGTGCGTCTCCACGATCGCGACGTCATAGGCCCGGCGCCCGGCGGCGGCCAAGAGTCGCGCCGTCTGCGTGGCCACCGTGATCAGCACGTTCGCGGCGAGCGAGAAGTTCGCGCTCCACAGCACCGCGCCGTTCTCCCGCTCGACTTCATCGGCGATCGACGGCAACTGCTCGTACCAGCCCGTCGTTCCCACCACGACCGGACATCCGGCGGCCAGACAGAGGCGGATGTTGGCGACCGCCGCGGCCGGCGTCGTGAATTCGATGGCGACCTGCGCGCGCGCCAGCGCCTGTTCCGGCGACCGCAGATCGGCGGCCGTCAGCTCGGCGGCGATCGGCCACTGGCGTTCGGCGGCGACGGAACGCACGGCTTGCCCCATGCGGCCCATGCCAAGGAGCGCGAGGGCGGGACGCGGGGTCACGGCGCGAAGAACGCGGCGTGAAGCTGCCGCATGGCGGGGGCGACGGCGTCGGCATCCACAATCACCGTGAGATTGATTCCCGTGGCACTCAACGAGAGCATGTGCACTTTGATTCCCTGCAACGCCGTGAGTGCGGTCGCCATGGCTTTCGTGTCGTCGCTGAGTCCGGCGCCGACCAGCGCGACGATCCCGCGCGACCGTTCGACCGAGACATTGCCGAGGGCGGCCAAGTCCACCAGCACGGCATTGAGGCGTTCGGCTTGATCGACGGTGAGCGAGACGGACACCTCGGACGTCGCGACCACGTCGACCGACGTCTGGTGCCGCTCGAACACCTCGAAGATCGTGCGCAGGAACCCGTGGCTCAAGAGCATGCGCGACGATCGCACTTTGACCACCGACGTCCCCTTCTTCCCCGCGATCGCGCTCACCGGCCGGCGCGGCGCTTCGAACGTGATGCGCGTGCCTTCGCCGTCGGGCCGCATGGAGTTGTACACGTAGACCGGGATGCCGCGCCGCACCGCCGGGACGATCGTGCTCGGGTGCAACACTTTGGCGCCGAACGACGCCAGCTCTGACGCTTCGTCGAACCGGATCTGGGGGATGAGCTTGGCACCGGTGACGACTCGGGGGTCGGCGGTGAGCATGCCGTCCACGTCGGTCCAGATCTCGATCGCCTCGGCATCCAGCGCGGCGCCGACCAGGGCGGCGGTGTAGTCCGATCCGCCGCGGCCGAGCGTCGTCGTGATCCCGTCCGGCGTGGCGCCCACGAATCCGCCCAGCACCGGAATGCGCCCTTCGCGCACGTGTGGCAGCAGCAGCTCGCGCGCCGCGGCGGTGATCGCCTCGGCCTGCGGGGCGGCCCGCGTGTAGGCATCGTCGGTCACGATGACCTGGCGCGCATCGACGAGCACCGCCGGCAGGCCGAGCCGTACGTAGGCGGCGACAACGATCTGGCAGGAGAGCAGCTCGCCGGTAGCGGCGATGGCGTCCAACGACCGGGGGGTCAGATGCCCCAGGACCGCCAGCGCACCGGCGAGGCTGGCCAGCTCGTCGAACATGACGCTCATCTCCGCGCACAGGTCGCGCGCGGCGTCACCGGGACCGAGCAGGTCTTCGGTCACGGCGAAGTGCCGCCGGCGGAGCCCTTCCACCGACTGCATGGCGGTCAGGAGTTGCCCCGCGACGGCGTGCTCGGCCAGCGCCAGGAGCTCGTTGGTCACGCCGGCCATGGCCGAGACGACCACGACGGGCAGTCGCGCGCGGCGACCGCCGATGATCGCGGCGGTGCGCCGGATCGCGTCGGCATCGGCGACCGAGGTGCCGCCGAACTTCGAGACGATCACGCCGGCGCGGGCAGTCCGCCGCTGGCGGCGACCAGCTCGGCGTTCAGGATGGAGCCGCCCGCGGCGCCGCGAATCGTGTTGTGCGCCAGTGCCACCAGCTTGACATCCCAGATGCTGTCCGGTCGCACGCGGCCGACCGACACGGTCATGCCATTGCCCAGCATCGCATCGCGCCGCGGCTGCGGCCTCGGCTCCTCGTCGTGCACGACGATGACGCGCTCCGGCGACGACGGCAGGCCTCTCGCCTGCTCGTGTCCCTTCCACGCCATGAGCGCTTCGCGGGCGGCGCGCGCGTCAGCGCGCGCGCGCAGCTTTATCGTGAGACAGGCCGTATGACCGTGCTCCACTGGGACGCGATTGGTGTGCGCGCTGACTCGGATATCCGCGGACACGATTGCGTTGTTCGTATACGTACCCAGCATCTTGGGGAGCTCCCGCTCGACCTTCGGCTCCTCCTCCCCGATATAGGGGATGACGTTGCCGAGGATGTCGAGCGAGGGGACGCCCGGATACCCGGCGCCCGACACCGCTTGCATCGTGACGACGAAGACCTGTTCGACGCCGAACGCTTCGTGCAGCGCCGCGAGGGGGAAGACCGCGGCACTGGCGGCGCAGTTGGCGTTGGTGATGATGCCGCCGCAGCCCGTCCATTCGCGGCGCGCGCGCTGCGCGGTCAAGGCCGCGAGGTGTGGCGCGTTGACCTCGGGAATGAGCAGCGGGACGTCCGGTTCCATGCGGAAGTTCTTGGCGTTGCTGAACACCAGACGGCCCGCGCGGGCGAACGCCGGTTCGACCTCGCCGGCGGCGGCCGCGTCGAGAGCCGAGAAAACGATCGGCGACCGGACCGCTCCCGGGTCGCAGGGCAGCACCGTGAGCTCGGCGATCGCGGGCGGCAGTCGCCCCTCCAGCCAGCGGGCGGCGTCGCGATATGGCTTGCCGGCCGAGCGGTCCGACGCGGCGACCTCGGCGATCGTGAACCACGGGTGGCCTTCGAGGAGCCGGATGAAGGTCTGACCCACGGCGCCGGTGGCGCCGAGGATGGCGACCGGCCATTTGGTGGAGGGGGATGTCATGCGCTCAGCAGGGTACGGACGAGGCGCTCGTACGTCTCGACGCTTTGGCGAAGCTCGCGGACGTCGATGAACTCGTCGGGCGTGTGGGCCACGTGAATCGAGCCGGGGCCGAACAAGAGCGGCGTGCCCCAGCGGGTGAGCAGCGGAATGTCGGTGGTGTACGCGACCGGCGCCGCCGCGATGCCGGGCACGGTGTGGAAATGTTGGGCCGGGATGTAGGAGCCGTACTCCAGCTCGGCGCGGTCTCCAGCCCACATCTCCAGTGCATGGCGGATGGGCGCCGGGTCACCGACCAAGCGAAACATGACTTCGGCCTCGGCCAGCGCCGGGACGATGTTCCCCTCGGTCCCTCCCCGGATGACCCCGATGTTGTAGGTCGTCTGTCCCAGCACCGGATCGGACGGAAGATCGAGCGAGCGCAAGCGCGGCAAGAGATCGAGCATTGGCTCGATCGCCGACTGCCCGAGGTGCGCGTACGCGGAGTGCGCCGCGCGGCCCCGCGTGCGGACGGTGACGCGGAGCGAGCCCTTCGCCCCGCTCGCCAGGCGGCTTTCGGTTGGCTCCCCGTTGATCAGGAAACGGCTCGTGGCGGCGAGCTGATTCGCCGCGCGCGCCCCGTCGGAGCCCTTTTCCTCGCCGACCACGAGCAGGACATCCACGCGTGACTCGCCGGCGCCGACGAGCCGGTCAGCCGCGACGAGCATCGCGGCGGCAATGCCCTTGGCGTCGCACGCGCCGCGGCCGAGCAGGCGGTCACCGTCGAGGCGCGGGGCGACGTACGGTGGCACCGTGTCGAGGTGTGTGGACAGCGTGACCCCGCCGCCCCCGCCGGAGCGCGAGGCCCAGACGTTGCTTCTTCCCGCGGTAACCTCTTGCACCGTAACGTTCCAACCGCGGCCGACCAGCCAACGGGAGACGAAGTCGACCGCGCGCCCTTCGTGGCCGGTCGGGGACTGGATCGAAAGCAATTCGGCGGCGAGCGCCACGACATCGGTCATGCGCCGCAAGTTAGCGGGCGCAGGTGTTCCCTTCTACCTTATGCTCCATGCGGAAGACGATCCAGCTGCTGGCGGTGGTGGAGATTGAAGGCGACGACGAACCCGCGCATGATTTTGCGCGCCGGGCCATCTCGGCGCTGCGCGATGCCGTCAAGGTTGGCCGCTCGCGCCATCCCGATCTCGTCATCACGGTGCACAAGATCAGTGAGGATGAGAGTCTGAAGACGCAGTAGCCACGACGGCTATCGCCGTTGGCGATGGCGCGTGGCATCGGGATTGCGGCGCCCTCTGGGTATACTCTTTTCACCAGAGGCAGTATTCATGGCGAGGGAATCCCCCACTCAGCAATCGGGCACGCCAGCGGCCGCGGGCAGCACCAGCGGCGCCACGAGTGGCGCGCAGAGCGACCGTCAATCCCAGATCCCGATCAGCCGCGAGTCGAGCGGCGCCGGCGCTAGCTCAACCGGCGGGACCACCGATGTCTCGCGCGCGCCCGTCATGCCCTTCGCGAGTCCGTTCTCGCTGATGCGGGCGTTGGTCGAGGACATGTTCTCGGATTTCGGTCAATTGGGCATGCGGCGTCCCCGGGCCATGACGCGACCCGATGCGCCGACGCGGTCGATGTGGCTGCCGGCCATCGACGTCTCGAAGCGGGACGACCAGGTGGTCGTCACCGCCGAACTGGCGGGACTCGATCCGAAAGACGTGAACGTCGAGATCAGCGACGACTCCCTCATCATCTCCGGTGAGCGCGCGGCGAGCGGCGGCGACTCGTATCACAACGAGCGCGTCTATGGAACGTTCTATCGCGCGATCCCGCTGCCCGAGAACGTCGACACGAATCAGATCAGCGCTTCCTTCAAGAACGGTGTGCTCGAGGTGGATATCCCGATGTCGCAGCAACAGGAATCGCGGCGGCGTCGCATTGACGTCAAGACGTAAAATGCGCACCGTCCCGGTCGTTGGGTTCGCGTGCCTAGCGCTGGCGGGGTGTGTCACACCACCCCGCCCAGCCGATGAGTTGGCCGACCTGCCCGCAAGGGCGCAGACGGACTCGGCGCTCGGACGATGCCCCGATGCGCGCAGCGTCGATGTGGGCGGCATCGCCAATGTGGTGGCCGAGCCCGAGGTGCCGGCGGAGCGGGTCCAGAACGGGGTTGACGCGGTGGCTCGGGACTCGGTCTTTCGCCTGGTGGCGGTGACGCTCGACGATGACCAAGACCCGCCATTCGGCAACCATGGAACCTTTCACGCCGCCGCCGTGGTGATCATTGACACCAGCGGCCACCCGGTGCGCGGCTCAGTGGTCGTGACGCAATCGGAGGGCATGGTCGCGACCCGCGCGTTGTGCGAGGCCCTCCCGCACATGGTATTCCACGCCGCGCGGGATGAAGGGCGCAAGGTGCGCTCGCTCTACCGCGAGGACTTCGTGTTCTATCGGGTACGGGATCGGTAAACTCCGCGGAGGAGCATTGTTTTTCCCTGGTCGCACGCCATAAGTTTGCCGCCTTGTCCTTTGCTGCGAACACGACCTCCAACGCAAGAACGACGAGGAGGATCGACTAACATGTGGCCGGGCTGGAAGAATCGACAGAGCGCACACACTGACTACGAAGTCACGAGTGTACGTGTCGTTCGCGACGCGGCAATCCACACAGCGCGGCAACTCGCGACAAAGCACAATTTGTCCACCAGCCAAATCAGATGGATTCTAGATAAGGCGGGTGTACACGCTCACCCCGGATATTCGAAAGGGGGTATTGCATTGAAGCCACGGGCCGACTGAAGGGCCCCGGCATACTCTCCGCCGAGGCCCTTCGTGTTGGCAACCGTCATGGTAGATGCGAAGCGGAGCCTGTCTAGCAGATGAGCTTGCCTGCGCAGCTGCCCTGGCTGTTAACCACCGATAGGACAGCCCCGTTCCCGGTTACGCTGTTAGAGAGTGGCTGAACGGCGACGGTGATTGGTGAGCCCTCCGCACTGCTGAACTGGAGGCTGGTCGTGCCAGTGCTGGTACCGAAATGCGTAACTCCCTGTGCAGTCGTGACGGTCCAATTGAACGTGCATGTCGTATTGCAGCCGCTGGGTGTAGCCGTATAGGTGTTTGGTGCTGTCGACGTGACCGTGGTCGGGCCTGTGAGGATGACAGACGGGCCAATGGACGCATTGAACGTCGTCGTGTCAGCTTTGCCCGACTCCTGTATATCGATCGCCTTGATGGTGTGAATGCCCGCCAATGGGAATGCATGTGCGAGCGTAGCGTGCGTGCCGTTGGTCGCTGGCTGCCCATCAATCAGCCACTTGTATGTATACATCGCCGTGTCCCAGTCCGGCTGCGCACGCCATGACCGCGTGCCCACAGGCTGGTTTGGCGCGCCGATGATGATAGCAGCTCCACTCGAGATGTCACCCGGTAGGTGCACCCAACCTTCCGCCAGTTGCCCTGAATTCGTTCCGAGAACTTGGAAGTCGGCCGAGTCCTGAATCGGACTCCCGGTGCCACCCACGAACGTCCCCGTTGGGAATGCGTACAGGCTGTCGTTGTCCGTATCGAGGGTGAAGGGGACACTCCCCTCCCCTCCCACGGGGTGACCAGTGGAATTGAAGATGTCCGTGAAGACGTTCGCTGTCGCGTTGACATTGGCGTCAGACACACTGAGCGTGACTGCAAAAGCCAGCTGCGTATTTGCGGCCGGCACGGGGTACGGACACGGCGGGGAAAAGAGAGTATCGCGGAACCCGTCGCTGAACCACTCGGCATTCCCGCCCGCCAAGCATCGACGCGTATCGTGATGAGAGCCGCCACCCATTGGGGCGGGCGGCGGGTTGCATCCCACCGCCGCAACGATCGCGATGAGACCGGCCATGCGAAGGCGCGAAGACTGCAGGCGGCCCATTATGGAGTCTCCGTTGCAAAGAGTTCCAGGACGAGGGGAGTGTCAGGCTGCGACCGGAGCGCAAGCGTCCGCTCCGCGCCTCGCATTCCGCGATCGACAAGCGGCAGAGTCGACGACGCGCTTTTGCGTTCGACGAACACGCCTAGCGGTGATCGGGCACTTCTCACGAATCCAGCGTAGACGCTTTGCGTGACGGTCGTAGCGCCGCTTTCGAGGCCGCGAGCGCGTATCGTGGACTCGAGTGTGATCTTCCATTGGGCCAATTGTGGGGCAAATGGCCGTCCCCGCATGATGAGCTCTGGGACCTTGGCGACCCGACGGCCCGTCGCGCGTGCGGCCATCGCGGCGGCCTGTTCCGGGGCGAGCGGCAGCCCCGGAAGGCTTGGCGGAATCGCCGAGGGAAAGTAGGCAAGCGATGCGGGATGAGGTAGACGGATGGGTCCTGACGTCAACTGCTCATCGGTTGCGAGCGCCGACACGGCAATGCTGAGGACCTGTCCGCCCGACGCGGCACAGAGCGACACGAGCCAGTACGGTCCCAAGAGTCGGCGCGTGGGCACCGACGCCTGAGCGAGTGAGGCCGCATTGTAGGGCGTAGCAGCGTACAAGGGGCTGCCACAGGCCCGAAGTGACGCGAGATCGATCGGTCCGCCGTGCTTCATCTCGAAGTGTGGGAGCAGAAAGTGCCCATAGTCTCCGATGTAGGCGACTGCCAACGCGCCGGCGCGGTCCGCCGAGATTTCGGGATACGTCGTTCGCCGAATCGGCGTCGGCAACGTGAAATGTCCGGTCGCATCGAGCGCCGCTGCCGCTTCGCCGACCAGATCGTCCGCTCTGAGTCCTGATGCTCCGGGAGCCGACATTGCCGATCGCTCGCCGCACCCCACGAGCATACCGGCCGCCAGCGCGATCGGCCCCACCAGCCATATTCGTCGCCCCATCTGAGTCTCCTGAGATGTGTGTGCATCCGAAAAGCGCGCGGCGACTATACGAGTCTCGCGCGCAAGCACAAGCAGTGAAGAAGGACCCGAGCGTCGGGCGACCCTTTCTGGCGGTCGCTCAAGGAGAGAAACCGTATGGCATTAGCGGATCGCCGTAACAATTCCCTCGTGACGAAAGCCCTCGCGAATGTTGCGTCAATTCCTGCCGTCAGCGACGGAGGGGGTTTCGCTGACTGGTTGTTATCCGGTCACATGCGCTTGGATCATTGCGAAATTGCAAGGCGCGGAAGCAGGCAATCCAAGTCTTGCGATAGCAACGACTGCGCGTCTAAGCTGAGTGACCACATGTGCAGGAGCGGTGTTGTCGATCCGTCGGTGGTTTATCAGTGCGTGGTGTCTCGGCGCCGGTCTCGTCGCGTGTCGCGATGCGGTGGGCCCGCCCTCGGACGCCGTTTCGTTCGCCGCTCCGGTGCGTTACCGCACTTGGTGGGCCCTGACTGAGGCTTGCTCCGGCGTCACGGGCGATTTCGACGCCGTGCGGTGGTACGTTCTGCCGGCCGGCAGCTCATTCCCGCTGGAAGGGCAGTCCGTCAATGCCGCGTGGTTTGGCGATGGGAACAAGATCGTGTTCGGCGCGGGGCAACAATTCGCCTCCGATCTCGTTCGACACGAAATGTTGCACGCGCTGTTGCGGAGCGGCGATCACCCGCGCGGCCAGTTTCTCGACCAGTGCGGCGACATTGTCTCGTGTGTGGAGCGCTGCGTACAGGACGCCGGAGGCCCCCCGGACACGTCGACGACAGCCCCTCTCGTGGCGGTGACGACGCTCGCGATTTCGACGCTCCTGGCGCCCAACCCCGTATCGCTGAGCGCCGACAGCGGCTGGTTGCCGATCACGGTAAGCGTGACAAACCGGACGACCCGGGCCGTACGGGTGGAGATCTCGCCACCAATGCCCCAAGGCGATGCGGGAATTTCGTTCGCTTTTCTGATCACTCCGGTCGCCGGTCGTCCGATTGTGGGTGCCAGCTCGGCGCAAGGGAACGACTTCTTCGTCGCCTTCGCGCCGGCCGGGACGGCGGGGGCAACGCGGCGCTTCGTTTTCGATGAGGGTCAGACCCTAAACGCCGTGCCCGGGCCCGGCGAGTATGACGTTACGGGTATGTTCCTCACCGCGTCGAGCGCGCCGGCACTACTTCACGTGACGCAATAATCGCATGCCGGGAGCGGGTTTCGAACCCGCATGGGGTTACCCCCAAGGGATTTTAAGTCGTTCACGGCACCATCAATAGCCCACTTAACCGCCTCTATTGGCGCATAACCCGGCACAGAAACGCATCGAAATGCACCGGACTGCTCCAACAGTGCTCCAGTCACATTTGTGACTCGGGGCCAGTACTACTAGCTCGCGGGCCGATCCTATGCACTCGGTTCCGTCCAGCGCTCAACCGGAGGCCGCGTAATGCGCCGGCAGAATCGAGCGTGCGCCAAAACTAGTCGCGATTTCAACTAAATGGAATATCCTGACAATATCACGGATCAGGCAACACCACAGACTAGGTAGCGCCGCGATCTTTTTGCGCGCGCCAGACGCGTCTACCACACTGGGGTCGACAGCGGACGCGGCGAATTATGTTTGGGCCCGTGCCGCACCCCTACCCTGGTCCCCTCGATTCTCGCGTTCGTCCTGCAGACTGCGCGGCCCTTGCGGGCCGTCTCGAAGATGCCATTAGCGGCTTTGGCAATTCTGGCGTACGCGTGCCCGAGTTTGGTCGGCTTCGCGAAGAGATCGGGGCGCTCAGAGCAGTCGCCGATGCACGGGTCTTCCCCGACGCGGTCTCCGATCAGAAACTGGTAGGCAACGCGATTCTTGATTCAATCGAGGTCGGCGAGATAGCGCGGCTTCTTCCGGCGGCGCGTTCGATCGAAATGGCCGCTCAGCTTCAAGCCGCACAGAAGGGGCGAGGCAGCGATGTTCGTCGCGGCCAGGCTGCGTACCGGTTCCAAACGCAATTGTGGGTCGGCACCATTCTCGATCATGGTGGGCTGTTTCCAAGCGTTCCCCGCGCCGGGAATGGCAGATCGCCGGATTTCATCGTGGAACAGGGCATGTCGCTGTACGGAGTTGAGGTCAAAAGGCCAAAGCATGAGGCGAGCCTTAAGGGCGCCGTTGAGGAAGCTGCGAAGCAATTGCGGGACTATGATGTCACGGGAGCAGCCCTTCTCGATCTCACCGAGGTACTAGGGTTGCCTGGTCTCGGATGGGTGCCAGAATCGGAGGCAGTGGCACGGCGAGATAGCTACATCGGCGAAGCGCGACGGTGCCTGAGTGCGTTGAAGGCGTTGGCCTATGACAGCGACAACTACGTGTGGCGGCCCGGGTATGAGCGACTGAATGCCATCTTGATCCTGGCCCGCGGATATAGCTGGATCCAGGGCGGGGATCCTTCGATCGTAGTGTTCGCCACTGGTGGCGCAGCCGCATTCGCTCGTGGTAAGGGACGGACTCTCTCCTACTGGCATGCCAGAGGCTTGGTTGAAGGTGTTATCAAGGGCCTGCGATCAACCGGGTTCGAGTTCGACGAGATGTGGCAGCGTGGTTTCTCTCGGTGACCTTAGGATCGCGGGGGATTCCTCTTAGGTGTTCTTTCGTACAAGTCGGCCGCACGCTCGCTGAGTAACTCGTCGCGCAGCATGCCCTCTACAATGTCCATGACCAATTCGGCGTCCTCAAACGATGGAGAGTGCCCGCGATGGATCGCCGCATTGCCAGTTTCGACTGCTGCTAGGAGCCGCTGCTTTTGCGGTTCCGAAATCAGTTGCTGCTCCAGCATGATGTCGAGCTTCCGCTCAAATCCTCCCGCATCACCGATCTTAGCCTGTACCGCGTCGTCGATGAGCGAGCGTGCCCCGATCATGGCTAGTCGCAGGCTGCCAGCGTTGAGTGCGACATACAGCTGAGTGAGCAACGTGCCCACGCCGTCGGACAGCGCTGGAAGCCAACTCGGTGGCTTTCGCGCAATGGGAGGTGGAAAGAACTCGACCGAGACTTCATCGGTCTCGGAGAACCAATAACTCCGACGCATGCATACGGTCAGGCATCCGGCGCATTCAAGCATTGCCCACGTCGTTAGCCAAGAGATGCTCAGGCTTCCGTCGCCGGAGATATCTTCGGAGCCTGGTTGCTGACGCTCCACCAGTATGGTGTGCAGGGTTTCGCCGCCGCATCCATTGCAGTGTGCGCGTTCGCTCTTAGTCATCATGGGCACTGGTAAGGATTTGGCGACTCGATGGCCGAGCCGGCTCGGCCATCGCTTCACCGTTCACCCGTCGCTACGATCGATCTTGGGCCTGGCGGCGATTTCACCGCTGAGACGCACTCGGACGCGATTCGATGTGACGCGTGAAGTCGGGTCGGCATCGGGCGCCGGATCGGCCTGAGATGCCGGCGCCAGAGCGCTGCGGCAGTACGGGCAAATCACCGCCAGTGGGTGAATGTCCTTCCGGCAGAACGGACACTCCCGACCGTCGAGCGGCGATTCGTCATCTGCGGTCGGGGTTGGCCGGTTGTCTGGCATTAACAGCACGATCACCACACCTATAGGGCCGAGGAGCAACCCAAGGCCGGCGCCCATGCAGCCGTTGTTCTTGTCGGCGCCCAGCGCCGCGCCTAGAACGCCGCACGCCACCCAAACCAGGAAGATGATCACGTACGTCCGATTGGTGAGGAGTTCTATCGACTGACGGCCGGCAAGCGCACGACAATGGTGCACCAATCGGCGATCGGCAAGACATTGCAACTCTGCAAGGTCGCCTAGGCCGAGATGGCCTAGTCGCATCCTGATCGCACCAGGGGCCTATCGCAGGAAGTCGCGCGCGGAGAGACCATGGCTTGGGCGAAAGCTTCGCCGTCCCCTGTGATCTTGAAACCGACCTGATTGCCGGCGGCGTCGCGCACCACCTCGGCCAGTCCCAACGCCGCCAGCTCTTCGCCGGCCCGCCTGATCTTGCTCTGTACCCCGATTGGACGAGGCACTTTGGGAAGTGTAGGTTGGCTTCTCAACGGAGATCGATCCAATGGAAACACACCGGCGGGGTTCGGACGGACGGCGGATCTTCACCGCCGCATTCAAGCGGGAGCAGGTCAGCCGCGTGCTGCGCGAGGAGGTCACCATCGCGGAGCTGAGCCGCGAGTTGGCGGTGGAACAGTCGGTGATCCGGCGCTGGAAGCAGCTCGCCGATCGCGGGAGCACGACGGCGGTGACGGCGAACGAGGAGGTGGTACCGGCGAGTGAGTTGCGGGCCGCGCAGCAGCGGATCAAGGAGCTGGAACGCGCGCTGGGGAAGAAGACCATGGAGATCGAGATTCTCCACGCGGCGCGGGAGGAGATAAAAAAAAGGCCCAGCTACTACGGCGTGTCCAAGCGATGACCGGTCGGAGGGTGGCCGCGATCTGTCGCGTGCTGGGGATGGGCCGGGCGAGCGCCTATCGCCCGGAGCGGGTGCGCGGTCCGCACTACGCCCGGGCCGACGACCGCGTCGTGACGGCGCAGATCCGTGATGTCATCCGGACGCGAGCGACGTACGGGTCGCGGCGCGTGCGGGCCCTGGTCAACCGGGCGTTCGGCACCGCGTACAACGTGAAGCGGATCCGCCGGGTCATGGCGGTGAATGGGTGGACGCTCCCGCGGCGGTGTCGGCGGCGCACTGGGCGGGCGCACACGGGGCAGATCCAGCGACCGGTGTCGAACGAGCGCTGGTGCTCTGACGGGCTGGAGATCGCGTGTTGGAACGGGGAATACGTGCAGATCGGCTTCGCGTTGGACTGTCACGATCGCGAGGTGCTGGCGTACGTGGCGGCAGCGCGCGATCTGGTGGCGTCCGATATCCAGCAGCTGATGCACCGCGCGGTCACGGGGCGCTTCGGGGTCGGCGCGCGGCCCAATGCGCCGATCCAGTGGTTGAGTGACAACGGCAGTATCTACACCGCGCTGGACACGATCTGCACGGCCGAGCGCCTGCATCTGGAGCCGATCACCACGCCCAAGGCGAGTCCGGAATCGAACGGGATGTCGGAAGCGTTCGTCAACACCCTCAAACGGGACTACGTGAGCGGGGCCGATCGGAGTGCGGCGGCCGCGGTCCTCGCGCAGATCCCGGCCTGGATCGCCGACTACAACGCGGTCGCGCCGCACTCGGCACTCGGCTTCCAGGCGCCACAGCAGTACCGCGCGGCGGTCGCCGTCGCGGCGGGTCTCATGGGTTAGCCCAAACTGTCTCACGAATCGGGGTACAGAGCAATCTGCTCTAGCTCCTCGTCCCGCTGCTTGCGGCGTGCGCTAACCTGGTCGTGGCTGCCGCCCTTCGGCTTCTTCTTCCTTCGGTTGCTCACGATGAGATCCCCGGCTGTGGTGTACGGCCTGGATTACTCACGGAGTGAACTTGGTTAGGACTGAATCCTGACATTGGCGGTACTGGCGCCGTTGAGCGTGCGGACGGGAACAGCTCTTCCACCGACTTGCCGATGAACGCGGCGATTCGGCCCTTAAAAGCATCACTCCCCTCTCGCTGGCGGCTCAGCACGCACACCATGTGGTTGTAAATCGACTGCAGCTTTCTCGCTGCCGCTGGGCCGGAAATCTTCAAAGTAGCCAATCGTGCTCGGAGTAGCACCATGTTCGGGGGCTGCGCGGCTGGGGCGCGTTCAACCCATTGTCGCGTCGTACGGCGTCTGGCGCGCCGTTCCTCCTCCTCCGGGAAAAGCACTTCCGCGGGTTGTTTGAGGAAGGCCGCGAGTCGATCCTTGAGCGCGGGAGACGCGAACCGTTCGCCACTAAGCACAAGCTGCGTGTGCGCGTAGGAAACGCCCAGCCGCCCAGCGGCTCCGGCTCCCGTAAGTCCGTTGTACGCGATGACCGCTTGAAAAATGGCAACCCGCTCTCGGTCCGTGAACCCGGCGGCGCCGACTTCGGGAAGGATTCTCATCGCGCTCCACCCGCCATTCCGAGTTCATGGACCTCGATGCGGATCAGCAAATGCACATAAGCCGCATCTCGGGTCTGGACGGTCGCCTTCGGGCCAGGGCCACCGACCCAGAACGTCGTTTAGGTCGGCCCAGCGTTGCTCTCGCTCGAATCGAGCTACTCGTCGCCTCAACAGATCATCACATCGGTTGTTCATGTCGCCCCCCGGCGCTCTCACGGTGACTGCCACTTGTGATCAGTTGTGGTGCCCTTGCGATGTCACGACTGCTTGCTAGCGGCGAGCATGTCGAGTACGGTCGCGAACTCGATCCAGCTGGCGTTCATCGCCAGGAGCAGCTTGTCATAGGTACTCAGGATCCCCCATTGCTTGCCCCGCTCGATGCTGCCGAGCGCAGGTCGGTCGACGCCAGCCAGCGCGGAGAGCTTCGCCTGACTCAATCCGCGTCGCTCACGAAGAACGCGAACGGCCCGGCCGACCTTCTCGCAGGTGAGTAGTGCGCGACGGCGTGAGGGATTGGGTGCCATGGGTGGGGTGAATAAGCGCCATGGCGGCCGTACTGTCAAGACTGAGTGCACCCGTTAACGCGTGCACTCATTACCGACAGTACCGGCCCGCGCAGATCGCCGTAGTTTCGTGCCACATATGCGCTTACGAATCCCGGAGATCTTCGACGAGCGAAAGCAGAGCCCCTACGAGATCGCCCGCGATTCGGGCGGTCGCCTGACGGAGTCAACCCTCTACCGGCTCGTTCGGGAGCGCGGCGAACTGACTCGGGTGAGCCTCGGACTACTCCAAGCGCTGTGCAATGTCCTCCAAGTCGAACCGGGGGCACTCTTCGACTACGTCCCGCAACCGGTGAGACGGCCAACCGGGAAGCGGAAGACGCGGCACTAACCATCCGGCGCGCCCGTGACGCTACGGGCGAAGATGGTCGACAGACCAGGCTCAATGTGTTCTCGCATCTGGCCAACAGGGTGCGGCGCCGTACGTTCCCTCCGACGACAGTGTTGTGAGTGTGCGCCACGACACGCGGAAAAACCCCGACCGCGCCCCATGGCCGACGACGAGACCAACCCGCCAGGTGTGTTTCTGTGCTCTGGCCCAGAGCCGCATTCATGGCAGAGCGCGGCGGATGCGGCCAAGTGCTGCAATGGGTATCGGCGAACCGCGCTGATCGCCTACGACGAGCGGGGGGACGCAAGGCTCGAGTACCGATGGCAGCCTATCGACGGCGACACGGCCAATGCCGGCCGCGAGCCGCGCTGGCACGGGACGGATGCCTATCTGGACTTGGCCCCATCCAATTCGGAATTGAAGGATGTCGGCCCGGCCCTCCCACATCTGGCTTTCTTTGATCGACTCGCCGCACTCGGAGACGCGCATTCGCCGCGACGGCATGTCCTCGTCTCGGGCATGCTCACTTTGCGGCTGTTGGATCGGTGGGCTACGAGGGATGTCTCGGGCCGCGATCCGACGCTCCGCGAGTTTGTACTGTTGCGTCAGCTCATCGAAGGAATCGACGATCATTGCGCGCGGGACGTGCTCCTCAGACTGACCGATAACGTGAAGGCCGTCACGACCGCGGACGTGGGACCCATCCCGGTCCTGCTGTTCAGCTACGGCCTCTTGCTGGAGGACCTAGGCGAGTGGGCACCGGCGATCGACGTCTACGAGACAGCGCGTGAGTATTCGCGGGGTCCAGATGACAAGAGCGGCCTCCCGCTGGTCTATGTCCGCCTGGGGTATTGCTGCCGCCAGTTAGGGTTACTCGACAAGGCCGCTGATGCATACCGAGAGGGCGAGCGCATTGCCACGGCCATTGGTGACCAGGCGGCCGTTCTTCGCGTGCGCAATGCCGAAGGGTGTCTCGCGATGCACCGCGGCAACATGCCGGATGCGGTCCGTCTCCTAGAGGGCGTCGTCTTCGCTGCGCAGGCGGATGGTCACCGGGCTGCGGAGGCGATGGCGACGCACGATCGCGGGCTCGCCGAAATGAAGATGGGCAAGTACGTGTCAGCCGCAGCGTCTCTCTTCGCCGCCCTGGAGCTCTACGACGAGGTGCTTCAGCAGGAACGGGCACTGGAGGACTTGGCCAACGTCCTCACGCATGTGGGAGAGCGGGAATCCGCGCGGGATGCGCTCCTGATCAACCAAGCCACCGGCGCTCAGAGGGCGACCCGCGCCCACGCCACCATCTGCCTCCTGCGGCTCGCGAATGAAAAGACAGCGATGAAATGGCGTTCGAGCACCATTGCCGGGCGATGGGTGACCCGTCCGAGATTCCTGTCGACATGCAGGCCGACTTTTATTGGCGGCTCGCGCAAGGATTCAGGCGGTTCGGTCGCGACGCCATGTCGGCAGACACCTTCGCGAGAATGCAGGAGATCGCGCGAGAGTATGGTCTCAACCAATACCGGTTCGAGGTTCTTGATGACATCCCACCCGTCGAGCCAGCGGTAGCGGGCATGTCGAAGGAATTGCGCGATGCGCTCGCACAGCGGCTCCGTGAACGGCGCGAGCAAGCGTTGACGGCTACCGGAGAGCAGTAGCCGTCAACGCCGACGTGGCTGGTCAGCAGTGATTGCCTGAGCCTACGCCAGATCCTCCACCGCAATCATTCGCCGTCGGTGCCGTCGTGGTCGCACAAGCGGCCAGCGTGGCGGCGGTGATGAGCAGGATGACGCGAGTGGCGATGCGTGACATACAGCCTCCGTTGGGTTTGAGCCTCCCCGCCGATTTGACGGGAGTCCAACGCTAGGCTGGGTGATGCGAGAACACTACAGGCCTGGGGTGATCGCCCATGCGGACATGCTGATCCGTTAGGGACCGAACGATCATTGGGACCCCAAGAATGGCCAGGCTGAGACGAGAGCAGTCACTGAAAGCCGTAAAACGACCGAGCACACACCCGCGACGCGACCACCATGCTGCGCCGGGTGCAACGGCTTCGCTCCCGAGATCGAAGTCGCAGGCGCGCTCTATCATATCGAGTGCGTACCTGAGCAAGACGTTGAGGTCGCGGCATGACTCAACGTGACCCGTTTGCAGACCGGCAACCCCCATACTCCGAGGATGCGGAGCAGGCGGTGCTGGCGGCGATGATGATCGACACGGACGCCGTGATGCGCGCGTCCGAGGTCCTGACCGACGCGATGTTCCACCGGCCGGCGCACCGGCGGCTGTTCCGCGCCATGATCGCCATCGCCGAGCGCGGCGCCGTGATCGACCCGCTCACGCTCTCGGATGAACTGGAGCGCCGCGGCGAGCTCGATGGAGCGGGCGGCAAGGACTACATCTCGCGCCTCGTCGACGCCGTGCCCACTGCCGCGAACGTCGGGCACCACGCTGGCATCGTGCGAGAAAAGGCACGGTTGCGCCAGCTCATCGAAGCGGGGACCGCGATCGTGGCGTCTGCGTTCGAATGCCCAGTCATCAGCCGAGGACCTGACAAACGAGGCCGAGCGACGAGTTATCGCGGTGGCCAGCACAACGGGCGGCCTCCGTCGCGCGTCCCTTCGGGACCTTATTTACCCGGCGATTGAGCGCATCGAGCGCCGCGGATTATCAGGGAACCCGATAACGGGTGTACCGAGCGGATTTTACGATCTAGACGAGTTTACGTCAGGATTTCAACGCGGGAGATGTCGCCATCCTCGCGGCCCGGCCGGGGATGGGCAAGTCTGCGCTAATGCTGCAGTGTTGTCAGCACGCTGCGGCCTCCGGTGCGCGCGTCGCCGTATTCTCGCTGGAAATGAGCAAAGACTCCCTGACAGATCGGTTGCTTGCGATGGAAGGGCGGCTAGACCTCCATAAGTCAATTCGACGCGGCACCAAGGATTTGGCTGAATTGGCCAGGTTGTCGCGCGCCGGCAGTGCCCTGTTGAAGGCGGACATCGAGATCTACGACGACGCGGACGTGACTATGGTCCAGATGCGCGCCGAGGCCCGCAAGCTGGTCCGGGATGGTGGGGTTGGCTTGGTAGCTGTCGACTATCTGCAGCTCATTGCGGAGGGAACGGCTGGGCGGCAAGACACCCGTGAGCGCGCAGTAGCCACGATCTCTCGGTCGCTCAAGGCACTCGCTAAGGAGCTGAACGTACCGGTACTCGCCCTGTCTCAACTCTCGCGAGAAGGAAAGCACCGGACTGACAAACGACCGCAGTTGTCCGACCTCCGTGACTCCGGTGCGATCGAGCAGGATGCCGATCTGGTGCTGTTCATCCATCGCCCCGAGGTCTACGGCGAGACGAAGGACGAGGACAACAACTCGCTCGAAGGCGTGGCCGAGATCATCATCGGCAAACAGCGGAACGGGCCCATCGGCACCGTCAATCTGTTCTTCAACAAACAGTACACCCGATTCGAGAACGCCACTCGCTGGCCGGGACGTCGCCCAGTTAGCGCCCCCGAGGCGGCCGCATGAAGACTCGCCGCGGTCGTGCCGCCCTTGCTCCAATTGGCGGGGAGCCAGCACCACAATCTGCTCGCGAACGCTACTTCTACGAACTCCGGCGCCTGCCGATCCTACCAGCCGAGCGTCAGAAAGAACTTGCCCGGACGATGCGGGACAGGACTCGGTCCCCCGACGAGCGTGCGTACGCAAGAGCAGAATTGATTAAGACGAACTTGCGGTTCGCGTCTTCGATTGCCTGGAAGTATCGCGACCGTGGTCTCGCGCTCGACGACCTCATCTCCGAAGCCAACGCGGGGCTCTGCCGCGCGGTTGACAAGTACGACCCGGATGTCGGGGTCAACTTCATCAGCTATGCAGTGTGGTGGATTCGGCAGGCCATTCTATTGTCGATTTCCACGACGGGGCGCTCCGTCCGGCTGCCGCTCGGACGCGCTGCGGATCTGGCGCGGATTGGCAAGGCAGCAGATGCATTCCGTGCGTGTCAGGGTCGCAGTCCTGCTCCCGAGGAAATAGCCGGAGAGGTCGGCCTGTCGATCGACATCGTGAAGGCGTTGCTCGCAATCGACGCGGCGAAAGAGGTCAGCCTTGATGCCCCCGTGAGCGAGCACGAGCCAACTCCATTCGCGCGATTTATCCCGGATGAAACGACCCCCGCTCCAGATGCGAGTTTGACGGAGGCCGATGTTGTTCGCGCGGTAGACGCCGCTCTCTCCGTCGTGACGGACCACGAGCGAGCCGTTCTTCATGCCTTTTTCGGCCTTGGCGGCGAAGAGCCCGAGACGCTGGAGCAAATCGGCGACCGTATGGGGGTGAGCCGCGAGCGCGTGCGGCAGCTCAAAGAAAAGGCCCTAGGGAAACTGCGTGCGTCCGGACACGCCGGCCGCTTGGTTGAGGCGCTCGCGGCGTGAGTCCTGTGCGGCCGGCTGGCGCACTCTTTACAGCCAAGGAGGCTGCCCTCTGGCTTGGTATCAGCCTGAGGCAGATCGCCGACCGTGCGGATATCCCACGCCTCGACATCGCGCCAGCTGGAGCGACGCGCCCACAATGGCGCTACCGACCGGCCGACCTCGAAGCATTCGCAGCGGGACGTGTGATCCTCCCGTACGCGCGCAAGTCAGCATGACCGGACTCTGGCGCCAAGGGATTTTCTGCTCCATACTGTGAGCACATCTCACGGGAGCATGGCGGTGGCGGCTGCATGGCTACACGGGTCCAAGTACCGGCTGCGGGTGCCCCGGTCCGACCGGAGGCTGGTCGCCGTTTCGACTGGGAGCAGCGATAAGCGCACCGTCCGTGCGCTTGAGCGGATGGTCGAGTCGCTCCGTGATAGGGGCGAGTTCGACGTGCTCGACGCGATCGCCGATGGCCGAAAGACCCTTCTGCAGGTGTATGCGGAATATCGGTCGGACGTGGAGCTGTCCGATGTCAAAGTGGAGCTCGACGACATGGACATCGAGCCCCTCGTCGAAACGTGGCACGCCGCGATTCGCCAGCGGCACCCAGAGACCGCGGCGAAGTACCTGGCCCAGGTGCGTCGGCTGATTCCTGCCGGGGCACCCTTCCCGAAGTCTCGCTTCCGGCGGAAGGTCATCAGCGAGCATTTGGCCGGGCTGGTTGACCTTCAGTCGTCGGCCGACGAGAAGCCGCCAGTGTCGTCTTCCACGCGCAACCGACACAGGGCGGCGTTGTCTCAGTTCGGCCGTTGGTTAGTCGAGCGGGAGGTCCTTGAGACCAACGTGGTCCGCGACGTCCGGGCGCAACGCGAGAATGCGGCCCGTGCGGCCGTGTACGCGCCCTCCGACGTGCGCCGCCTGGTGGAGGCTATGCCGCTAGAGTATCGGGCACTGGCGGCGTTGCTAGCTGGCACTGGCGTCGAGATGCAGGTCGCGAAGCGGCTTCGTCGGCGCGACGTCGATCTCGACGCCTGGACGGTCCAAGCCTCGGGGAGCAAGACGGCGTGGCGCAACCGGACGGTAGCTGTGACCGAGGGATGGACGAGACCCTTCATCGAGGGACACGTGACCGGGCTGCTGCCCAATGCCCTGCTCTTTCCCGAACTGGACCACAACCTCGCGCTCGACGCGCACCACGCAGCGTGCCAGGCGCTCGGCCTGCCCCGGTCGACGCTGCACGACCACAGGCACCACTACGCGGTCACGCTCCGACGCCGCGGCGTCTCAGACGTCGTGATCGCGCACCAGCTCGGCCATGGGTCCACTATGCTGGTGGCGACACGCTACGGCCGGTATCAGCCGGAGGTTGCCGAGGTCACCCGAGCGGCTGGCGGCACGACCCAGGCCCAGCCGAAGAAACGGGCCAAGCCGGGCAAGTAGTACGCCAATCTGCTCCAATAGTGCTCCAGCCTGCGACCACTATTTTTGTAAGTCTATGCCGGGAGCGGGTTTCGAACCCGCATGGGGTTACCCCCAAGGGATTTTAAGTCCCTCGCGTCTACCGATTTCGCCATCCCGGCCAACGGCTGCGACATGATAATACCGTGGGCTGACTATCGGGATCTCTGCGGGGGCTCGCCGAATAATCCCTCTTTACGCGCGAGCCTTTTGACGTTAGGTGTAGCGGGTCACGCGTACGCCCTGTCGGGGAACGAGACGTTGCCGCTCCCGCTCGCACGCGCCCGTAGCGGCATCCCGCCTCCGTCTCGTATGTCCACCGAACTCGGCACCCCACCGCTCGCGTCGCCGGCTCCCGCACTGCACTGCCCATTCTGTCGGGGAACCATGCCAATCGCGCCCGCCAGTGGTACCCGGAAACCGCGTGGGGGCGACATCGTGGTCTGCACGCACTGCCTGGCGCCGTCCATCGTGCGGCCCAGGGGACAGCGCCCGCGACTGTCGGCGCCGTCAGCGACCATGTTGATCGATTTGCGCCGGCACCCCGAGGTGCGGGCGCTCGTGGACGCGATCCAGCGTGGGGTCCTGCCGCCTGGCGTGCCGGCCGCGATCCGGACGCCGCTCGGCAGCCCGTCGGACGCCCGATACCGCCGGCGGTCCGACATCGCCCCGATCGAGACGATCGAGGTAGAGGCGACCGACGCTCGTCCGCCGGTGGCCGATCTGCCGCCCGAACCATGGGAGGCACGCGTCGCCGTCTGGATGGAGCTCCGGTCGGGCGCACGCCCCGATGCCATCGCCACCGCGCACGGCCTCAATCGCGACTTCGTCGAGAGGGTCCATCGCGAGGGCCTCTTGCCCAGCCACTACCGCGTCATGCACCGCGGCGACCGCATCATGGTCGACGATGGCTCAGGGATTTTTGTCAGCTGGAAGGCGGCACCGTCGGCGTCCGCCGACCAGATACGGTCCGCCTAGGGAGCGTCGCCGTCAGCTGGTCGCCGTGGCGAGGCGGAGCTCAGCGCACAGCTCGTCCTCGCTCAGCTGCGCCACTGTGCCCCATGAGGCCGCCTCGTAGCACCAGCTATAGAAATCACCGCACTCCGAACGGAAGAAGAATGCGGGGCGGCCCGAGGGCGACCAGCGGCTCCTCGCATCCCCGCCGCGATCCCGCGGGCGGGGCGACCGATGGCCAGGCCAGCCATCGGACGCCGTCGCACACAAAGGTTCTAGCCCGCGGGAGCATGTCCCATAGTAACAGTTCTGTAACTGCTACACAAGCGGTTTACGGCAGGTAATAGCGGAACGATGTGTAGGCCATGTTCTCGATCGCCTGCGGCTGGATACTGTTGGCACCCGACCACGTGTTCTTGCTCACGTAGTGGTACTCGAGGCCCCAGGCGAACCGCCCCATCGGGCCACGGAAGAAGCTGTACCACAACCCGAGCGAGACCTCGTACAGGTCGCGCGTGTCGCCGACGCAGAGCGCACCGGGCGCGCCAGGCGCGAAATTGCCCGTGTTCGGGAATTCCTTGTCGCAACCCGAGTTGACGGCGTTCGGCAAGCCGTAGCCGACCAAGCCACCCGCCGCGTTCGTGAACTGCTCGCGGTACGCGTACTCGGTGCCGCCGTAGGCGAAGATGTCCAGCTTCCTCGTCGGATGCGCCTCGATCGAGAGCAGCGCGTGCGCCGCCCGCACCGGCACGATCGTGCCGTCAGGACGGGCGGTCGCGTCGATCAGCATGCTGGTCCCGTACCGGCCAATCCCGTTCCCCCACAGGCCCGAGATACCGATGTCGAGGACGTCGCGCTTCTCATACATGAACGGCAGCCAGAAGCCGACGCCGACGCCACCCGCGAGGCGCGTGGCGTTGTAGCTGCAGCGCGTCGAAAACGTACAGGCCGTGTCGACGATGCGATCGCGGAACACACGGCCCAGGGCCTTGAGCTCCCAGTGTCCGAAGCCCGGCTCGAACGCCAACTTGGCGATGACGTCCGGGGCCACATCCGTCGAGTAGTTCGTGGTGGCATTCAGCTGGCTGCCACCAGTGTTACCGATGAAGACGTTCGCGGGCGTGCCATGACCGCCGAACGACATCTGCGGCTCTTCCGCCGCGATCGCGAAGTACGCGCCGGGGGCGAGCCTTTGGGAGAGACGGAAGCCCCACTGCCGGGCCCAGTCGAATCCCACGTTATACTGTGCGTCGATCGTCAGCGGCACCGCTTCCGACCGCGGACTCACACCCGCCTTGTCTGTCGTGAGGAGAGACCACATCTCACCGGCGTCGAACTCGGTTCCGCCCGCCTGCACCTTCCCAAAGAACTGACGAATACGAAGCGTATAGCTGTTGCTCTCGTTGGAATTGGATGAAGCACCGGCCGACAGAAAGTCGGTCTCGAAGTACCCGCCGGTTTTCACGTCGCCGATCTTGCCGTCGACGGCGGTGCCAAAGCGCGACTGACGTCCGCTGCCGCGGAATTCCGTCAGGTTGGCGTTGGTCGAGTGCGTGAACGGAATCGAGTTGAAGGACGAACCCATGTCCGCGGTCTCGTTGCGGGAGCGAAACACGGCTTCACCCGCGGCGAAACCCACCGGCGTGATGGTCACGCCCTTGTATCTGATCTTGAACGTGGTGTCCTCGGTGAGCTCTTGCGCGCGGGCCGCGAGCGGCGCGACAAACGACGCAATCAACAGCATCGAGGGAAGTGACTGACACACGCGACGGCGAACGCGCGCGGTGGATCGATCCATTGTGGGCTCCTCTGGAGCTATCGCTGGTGAGGGAAACGGTATTGCGGCCCCAAACCAACGCGGACGAGGAGTGTGGCACAATACGAATCGCGGGCATTTTACAATCGGTGATCGTTACGTTACCCAACGCGGCCGGCCAAGACGCTGAATGGCCACCGAATGGTCCGCGAGGCCGCCGGATCGCCCCACCGTTCGGCGATGGTGGATGCGAACGCTACGACCGGATCCACACCCTGGGCCGTGACGTAGCGCGCGGTGGCCGACCAACTTCGGAGATAGCCGGTGAAGTCGCCGAGCGTCCACGTGCGCTCGAACGTGAACGCCGGCGCCGGCAGGCGCACGAACGGGAACGAAACGGTGCGATAGCCGGTTCGTACCAGCTCCCGCTCCGCGGGCCAGTACGGACCAACCGTCACGTCGTTGAACACCCGCAGCGCGTCATTGAGCGCGGCATCATCGAGCCCCGGCTCGCCGTACGTCCACACCACCAACGTGCCGCCGGGCGCCAAGACGCGCCGCGCTTCCGCGTAGAAGCGATCGATGTCGAACCAGTGCAGGGCCTGAGCGACGGTAATGACGTCGGCGGATGCCGGCGGCAGACCGCTCGCCTCCGCGGCCGCGACGCGGTACTCGATACGGGGATGCGGAGGCGCCAGCTCGAGCTGGGCGGCGCTGGTGTCGGTCGCCACGACGTGCGAGAAGTCGCGCGCCAGCGCCACGGCCGCCTGTCCGTTGCCCGTCCCGCAGTCCCACGCCAGCGCCCGGCGCTCCGCGAGTCCCGCGATAAAGGCGTACAGCGCGTCCGGGTAAGTCGGGCGAAAAGCGGCGTACTCCCGTGCCCGTGACGCGAAATGATTTTCACTCATGAGCTCGGTCTGTCAGAACGGCGCAGAGCTTGCTGCTGGACGACGGCCATGCGGGACCGCGAGGTCGCCATCCCGTCCTCTTCCGAGCGGCGCGGTGTGCGCGAGTACGTTGATGACGATGGAACCACATGGCGCGTGTGCGAGGTCGATGCGGCACGCGTCCCGGGAGCGCGTGGTCCCCAGTGCCTCATCTTTTCCTCGCCGAACGCCATCCGGCGCGTCTGGGAATATCCTCCCGACTGGTACCGCCGGTCGGTCCACGATCTCAGCGAGCTGAGTTGGCGGCGCTGACCCGCTGACCCGCCGCTAGGACTTCTTGCGCGGCGGGACCTTCGCGCCCTTCTTGCGCGCCTCCGACAAGCCGATCGCGATCGCCTGCTTGGGATTCGTGACGGTCCCACCCTTTCCTCCGCGCCCCGACTTGAGCGTGCCGCGTTTCTCCCGACGCATGGCGCTCTCGACGCTCTTGCTGGCGGCCGGTCCGTACTTCCGGGCACTGCGCTTTTTTTTGGCGGCCATGCCGCCGCTGGGGTGCAAGATCAGCGCCATCTATATTACGCGTTTCCCCCAGTGCCCCTTACCCGAGGAACGACATGGGAACCGACCTGCGCAACTTCTTGGCCCTCTCGTACGATGAGCTTGAACAGCTGAACCTTCAAGCGAAAGAGCAGCGCAAGAATCGCGTGGCGCCGGACAAGATCCAGGAAGAGCGCCTCAAGTATCTGACCGACGAGAAGCGCATCAAGGCCGTGACGGTCTTGTTCAGCGACCTCGAAGGCCGCCTGCACATGCTCGATTACGACAAGAAGTTCCTGGTGAAGGCTTGGGACAATCTCACCTTCGACGGGTCATCGATCCGGGGCTTCACGGCGCAGCGCGAGAGTGATCTCCGCCTGGCGATGGACTGGAGCGCGTTCTATTGGGCGCCGGCCGACTTCTTTGGTTCCGGAAAGGTGCTGGTGTTCGGTCAGGTCATCGACAAGGACGGCTCGCCCTATACGGCGGACATCCGCGGCGTGCTCAAAGGGTACGCCGAGACGCTGTTCACCAAGCAGGGTTACACGCTGAACGCGGCCAACGAGATCGAGGGCTTCCTGTTCCAGAGCGTCGACGCCGAGCAGCGTTTTCACGAGACGCATCGCTTCGACTATGTGAGCACGGGAGGGTACTACCACTCCCTGCCGGGCGATCAGCTCCGCACGTTCATCGACACGACGGCCGAAGTGCAGCGGGCGATGGGGTTCCAGAATGAAAAGGACCACCCGGAAGTGGCGCCGTCGCAGTTCGAGATCAACTACGGGTATGGCGAGGTGGTGGCCGCGGCCGACCAGATTCAACTCTACAAGCTGATCTGCCGCCAGGTGGCGACGCGCATGGGTCTGAGCGCGTCGTTCCTGCCCAAGCCGGTCGTAGGCGTGAACGGCAACGGGATGCACACCAACGTCTCGATCAGCAAGAAGGGCAAGAACATCTTTTGGGATCCGAAGGGTGAAGAGAACCTGAGCGCGACGGGATGGTCGTTCATCGACCGGATCCTCACGCACGGCAATGACATCTGCCTGCTGCTCAACGCCAGCGTGAACGCCTACCGCCGTCTCGATCCACACTTCGAGGCGCCGAATCAGATCAAGGCGTCTCCGGTGGATCGCGGCTCCATGATCCGCATCCCGATCGGGAACGAGAAGAGCGCGCGCGTCGAGGTGCGCTCGGTGGCCCCGGACGCCAACCCGTACCTGGTCATGTACTCGATCTTCAAGACCGGGTTGGACGGCGAGACGGCGAAGATCAAGAATCTCCGCCAGGCGGAGCGGTATCTGCCCGACAACATCTACAGCGCGCTGGAGCACTTTCGCGACGCCAAGTGGACGACGACGCTGCTCGGCGAGGACGTCAAAGCCCGCTACGGCGATCTGAAGCAGGCGTCGGCGGACCGGTGCCCCCGACAGCTCGGGACGTTCGTGAAGGGACCGGAGGTCCAGTACCATCACGAGGTCTATAACCAGTTCTTGTGGAACCTGTTTTAGCTAAAACGGGTCGGTTGAACTGAGCTCCGCTCCACGGAGCTCTTGGCCCGCGTTATACACAACTAATGTTCCCGCCATATCGGCCGATACTGGCGATATGGAGATATTCCTCGCGCGGCAGCCGATCTTCGACCGCGACGAGCGACTGTTGGCCTTCGACCTGTGCTACGGCGACGCGGCCGGCGACGCGCACGATGATCTGAGCGCGTCGTTGGCCGTGGAGCGTTTGATCGTCGATGCCTGCCTTGGCTATGGCCTCGATCAAGTGGCCGAGGGTCTGCCCGCCTTCATTCCGGTGTCGCGATCGCTGCTCCTGCGCGACGCCGTGCGCGTGGTGCATCCGCGCCGGGTCGTGCTGCAATTCGCGCCCGGGACGCGGCCCGACGCCGAGTTGTTCGCGGCCGCGCAATCCCTCTCCGGGCACGGCTACCGGTTCGCCATCACGGACGCGGACGCCCGGCGCTCGCCCGAGTTATTGCGCCTGGCGCGGATGGTCAAACTCGACGCCGTCGCGCTCGACGCCGCGGACCTGGCGCGCCACGCCCAGTCGTATCGCCGCCAGGGGATGCGGCTCGTGGCCGAGCGGGTTGGCAATCGCACCGTGCGCGACGCGTGCGCGGCGGCGGGGGTGGATCTCTTCGTAGGCTATCGGTTCACGCGACCGGAGGTGCTGGCGCGGCACGACGTGGGCATCGACCACGCGCAGGCCTTTCGCCTCCTCAAGACCATCCGCGATGCGCGGTCGACCGATGCCGACATTGAGCGTGGGTTTCGGACGGATGTGACGCTCTCCTATAAGCTGCTCCGCCTGGTCAACTCGGCGGCCATGGGCGCGCGGGGCATCACGACCATTGGCCATGCGATCCGTCTCGTGGGACGCGAGACGTTGCACCGGTGGCTCTCGCTCTTGCTGGTCAGCTCGGTCGCCGAGCGCGGCGTGGAGATCGAGATCGCGCATTCTGGCGCTGACCCGGGCCCGGTTTTGCGAGCGGGTCGCCGAGGTCTACGGCATTCCCAAGGCCGGCGGACCGCTGTTCATGGTCGGTCTCTTCTCCATGCTGGACGCCCTGCTGCTGATCCCCCTCCCGCGCCTCGTCGAACAACTGGAGCTGGCGCCCGATATCGCCAAAGCATTGATCGGGCGCGAAGACTTCTATGGCGCCACCCTGGCGCTGGTCGAGGCCTACGAAGCGGGCGCCTGGCGCGACGTGACGCGCCTCAGCCACGAGGTGGGCATCGCGCCCGTGGCCTTGCCGCCGATCTACCGCGAAGCGATCGCCTGGGCCCGCACACAGCTGCAGGAGACGGTAACCCAGGAAGCCAAGACCCGCATGCTGCGCAACGTCTCGGCCGCCGCGAAGACGATGGCGATCTAGCAGGGTGCTGAACAACGCACCTGCTAGATCGGGCGGTTGGACAGATCTCGGCTGCGCCGAGATCAAGCTGCTCACCAGCCGATCCCGAACCCCGCGGAGATGACGTTCCGCTCCGGACTGTGGGCGATCGTCAGCGTGATCAAGTAGCGCCGCCCCAGAAACGACCCCCAGAGTCCGCCGCCGTAGGCATCATGCCACTGCGTCGAGTGCTCGCCGGAGGCGAACGCGCGCCCCACATTGTTGAGCGCCAGGACGCCGAGATTGGCGGGCGCGACGATGGTCGCATGCGCCAGCGTGAAGAGGATCTGAGACTGCTGATACACCGCCGCTTGCCCCGTGAAGCGGCCAGGAAAGAACCCGCGGACGTTCGGACTACCAATGCTTGCCAGGTCCTGAAACGGCGCCGTCCCCCAGACCTTGTCAGCGCCGAGGCGCCCGACCAGCGTTGGAGTGGTCGGGATCGTCCCGAGGATGACGAACCCCGCGGCCTCCGCGTGCCCGGTCGCGTAGGCGTGATCCGCATTCCACCACGCGGGAACGCCGCGACCCGAAAGGGCCACACGGAATCCCGCGCTGTCCACCACCGTGATACTGCGCGAGTCGTACACCACGCTTCCCGCCGCGCTCAGCGTGCCAAACGGCCCGCTCCCATACGGCACCGTCTGAGCGAAGAACAGCGGGGATCGCTCCGTGTCCCAGTAGCGGAGCTCCGGTCCGACCGTAAGCGTCAGATGATCGGTGGGAAGGAAGGAAACCGATGGCGCCAGCTCGAAATGCGATTGGCGCGCCCGATGGTCATTGTCGTCGAGCGTCCGCGGCGTGTTGTTGCCTATGCCGTAAAACCACGTGTACTCTGCCGACGTGCCGAAGGCCCTGAGGCTCCACAGCGGCGAGCCACCGGTCGCCCGCAATGTGCCGGTGTAATGTCCGATGATCCCCGCGGGCCCGAACGTGTAGCCAACCGTGGCCGTCTGCTCGATCGCGAAGGGAATCCGCCGAAAGCCATAGGCGTCGCAGGTGTACCCCGTCTCGACACTGACGCCCGCCACTGAGCTGATCTGCCCGGTCGACACCGGGACACAATTCGACCCCGCGTCGCGGAGCAAGTAGGCGACCGGCTGCCGCTCGGGCTCCAGCACGTCGGCCGGCAACTTCGGCGTCTCGTACGACCGCGAATCAACCGCCGGCTCGCCGGCCAGCACCCGCAGAGGATGCCCGCCATCATAGACTCGCGTGGGACCCGACGCCGGCTCCCGATGCTCCACCAGCACATTGCCGTCAGCCCCGGCGATCAAGCGCACCATGATGCCGTCGCCACTACCGCTCATGGTGACGCTGTCCGGCCCCCCATCGAGGTACAGCCGCACCTCTCGCGACTCCACCCGTGCGAACCGCCGCGTGTAGTACACCGTCGCATCGTCCCGCGTCCGAGCGCGAATCTCCACCGTGTCCGACCACCGGCGGATGTCGACGATCGACGGCACCTTCACCAGATGGACGTCCGCTTGCCCGGCGACCGTGTGATAGAACGAGCTCGCCATCGACGGAATCGCATCCCGCCGCCCCCGCAACGCCTGCCGGAGTCGCTCGCCGAACAATTGCTGTTGCGCCGGCGGAAGGTGCGCCACCGCGTCGTCGATCACGGAGTCCGTCAGCGCGGCGTGCAGCGCCTGCGCCACCGAGTCCCACGCCGGCTTCTCCAGATCTTGCAAGTATCGCCGGTCCTCACCCCACGCCTGCGCCTCGAGACCGAGGAGAGCGGGATACTTCGGCTTGTAGGTGACGAACCACGGCACGTTCGGCCGGATCAGATCGTACAGCAACCCGTCATGATTCGCGAATGCCCAATCCCGATCATGCGGGATGGGCGTCCAGAGATGATCACGCTTGGGCCCCGATCGCTGGTACCACCATTGCAGTCGCCCGCGATCCCAATCCCCGACGACGATGTCCATCAGGCGCGCGCGCAGATACGCGCGGCTGTCGAACCGCTCGGTGACCTTGCCCGAGATCTCGCGCATGACCCGGTCGGTGCGGACCACGTTGTCGCGCGGCCGCGCCTCGACCCACACCAGGAGGCCGGCGAACTGCCGGCGGTACTCGCCGAGCCGCGGACTGTCCGGCAGGACGACGAGCGTCGGCTCCACGTGCGGCACCTGCGCCGCGCGCAACAGCGGCGCGACGATGAGGGCACCCGTCGCCAACCCCGCGCTGATCTGATCGCGGAGCAACCAGGCGACGGTCCCGGAGCCGACCTCGGGATTCAACTTCACGTGCTTGTCGACGGACCGCAGGGTGTACTCGTTGCCGTCCGCGCCGCGCACGTGCAGCGACCACGTCTGCCCACCGGTCGCGCCCCGCTTGAGCACTGTGACGCCCCCGGCGAAGCGATCGAGATCGATCACGGGCACGCGCACCGGCGTGGTCCACAGGTCCCGGTATCCGGAGCCCACGAGGAACCGCGTGAACCACCCGGCGTGATAACCAGGTCCCGGCGTGACGGTCGCGCTGTCGAGAATCGGCACCGGCTTGGTCGTGCCGTTGACGACGGGCGATTCGGCCACGCTATCGGGAATGGGGACGGCTTGACCCCAGGCGGGCGCCGCCACCGCGAGGATGAGGACCCACCCCCCCAGGGCGCCTCTCACGCGTCTGCGTACGATCCGCGCTCCAGATCGTCGAGAATGGTCGATGCGCGCGTCCGCCATCCCAGCAACGTGCGGGCGCGATCCGATGAGATGCGCTGATCGAGCACCAGGGCATCCACCAGGGGGCCGAGCGTGCGCCGCGCCTCGTCGATCGGCCAACTCACCGTGCGTCCTCCCTGGCCGGCGCCACGACTGGCCGCCTCGGCCATGTCGCGGACGCGAAAGGCCGATCCGTCGGAGGCGTTGAAGACGTGCCGCGGCTCGCCTTCCTCGATCGCCAGCGCGAAGAGCCCGCCCAGATCATCCACGTGCACGACCGGCCAGACGTAGGCGCCGTCGCCGATGTAGCGCGCTGCGCCATCCTTCCGCGCCGATTTGGAGAACAGTGCCGGCAACCCACGGCCCAGACCGTAGACGACACCCGGTCGGAGCACGATCGTGCGCACGCCGCGGTCCGCCCCGGCCAACACGAGGCGCTCCAGCTCCGGGCGCCGGGCGACCAGCGCGGGTGGATTGGGGGGCGTGTCTTCGTCGGCGACGGCGCCATTGGTGGCGCCGTAGTACCACACGCCGCTGGTGTACACGAACGGCGTGTCGGAGTCCGCCAAGGCCTCGAGGATCGCCGACAGCGCATCCCGTTCGGTCGCGAACGCGGCATCGGGCCCGGCGCCGCTCAATTGCACGGCATAAATCACCCCGTCGGCGGAGCCGGCGATGTCCGCCAGCGCGCGCGGGTGTTGGACATCGCCCGCCACGGCGAGATCGCCGCGCGACTCGAGCGCGACGGCCGCCTCGGGGGTGCGCGCCGTGCCGATGACTTCGTGCCCGCGCCGCCGGAGAGCCGCGCTGGCCGCCGACCCGACGTACCCGGTCGCACCGATGATGAGAATTCTCATGCCGCCAAGAGAAACAGGGGAATGCTGATGAGTTGAAGGCCAACCGACACCAGCACCAGCGCCAGCGGAGCCCATCCATACAGCGCGCCCATTGCCGCGCTCCCCGCGAACCAGGCGACACCAAAGATCCCGTCGAACATACCGTACGCGCTGGCGCGACGATCCGGCGGCACGATCCGCGCCAGCATGGCGCGAACCGTGGCATCCTGGAGCGCCGTGCTGACACCCCATACGCCGGCGCCGAGCACGACACCGGCCGCGCCCGTCAGGAACAACAACGGCGCGGCGGCCGCGGTCACGGCCACCGTAGCCACGAGCACCGGCATGCCGCGCCGATCCATCAACCAGCCGACGAGAGGCGCCGAGATCGCCGCGGCTCCCATCGCCAGTGCGTACAGCATCGGCACCGTCGCCACGGGCACGATCGAGTGGCGCGCGAGATGGTAGGCGGCGAGCGGAAAATCGACCGTCCCCGCGGCCACGCACGCGCCGGCCGCCACGTACAGCCAGAATCGCCGCGGGATACCCACGGCGTCGATCGCGGCGGGCACGGACACTTCGAGATCGCGCGGGCGCGGGTAGGCCCGCGCGGCGAACAACAGGAACAGAAACGAAAGCGCCGCGGGGACCGCGAGAACCGCGTAGGCGACGGGATAGCCCAGGTGCCGCGCCAGAACCCAGGCCACGGTGAGCGGACCGAGGACGGCCCCCGTCTGGTCGAGCGCCTCGCGCAGGCCGAAGGCCCATCCCTGCCCCATGCTGCTGGCCGCGTGCGAGAGCATCGCGTCCACCGGCGGCTTCCGGATGGCGCGTCCGCTGCGTTCCAGCACGATGAGGACGGCGGCAATTTGCCACTGGTGCGCCAGTGCCAGGAGCGGCACGGAGAAGAGGTTGATCGCGTATCCGACGATCGTCGTCGACCAGAAGCGATGCGTCCGGTCGGCGAAGAGTCCCGAGGCCAACCGCAGCGCGTAGCCGACCAACTCTCCCGCGCCGGCGACCGTTCCGACGATGACGGCGCTCACGCCGAAAGCCCCGAGGAACGGACCGGTCACACTGCGCGCCCCTTCGTACGTCATGTCGCCGAACAAGCTCACGACGCCGAGCAGGAGAACGAATCGGAGCGCGGGACTTTTCATGCGGCGGAAATCTAGGCACCGGCAGGCGTCGTTCACCCCGCGCCAGATGTCGTTTGCCCAACGCCTGTCGCCGGGGCATCAGGCTCTCCCTACGTTCGCCAGGAGACCGCTCAGTACTCGCACTCCGTGCCATTCCCCTGTTCAGCCCGCTAGCGATGGCTCTTGCCCAACCCCGCGAATCGACGTCCGCCACCACACCGATCGTTGTGTGGATTCTGCAGATCGGTCTCGGAATGGTCTACGTCATGGCCGGTCTCGGGAAGCTGACCGGCAACGCGGCGTTCGTGACCCTGTTCCGAGCCATCGGCGTCGGCGAGTGGTTGCGCTACGCGATCGGCGCCGTCGAGATCTCCTGCGGGCTCTTGCTGTTCACGCCCGCTCTGAGCGGCCTCGCCGCCCTGGCGCTCATCCCGGTGATGTTCGGTGCGATCTACACGACCGTCATTGTGCCGACCCAACCGACCGCTCCGGCCGTGCTGTGCTGCGGGGGCCTGATCGCCCTCGCCTGGCTGCGCCGCGTCGACACGCGGCGCCTCCTGCGCCAGGTCACGAGACGCTGAGCGTGGACACACTCGACGAGGGCCGGCGCGGCCTGGTGCTGCTCCCGAGCGCGCCACGACACCCGCGCCTGCTTCGGCTCGAAATAACTCGAGATCAGCGCGTCAACACACTGCGCCACAAGCACATCAAGCGTCGTGTTGCGAAAGTAATTGAGCTGGCTGCCTGGCGACCGCGGCGGCCGACCTAGTACAGCATGGTGTGATCGATCCCCAGGCCGGGCCAGAGCCGCTTGCCCAGCGCCGGCCTGAGGCTATGCACGACGTGTTTGACCAACGTCGTCGCCGGCGTGCGCAGCTCCACCACCGCGCGGGTCACCCGCTCGGCGAGGCAGCCGGAGCGCATGCGTCCCGCGCAGTCGCCCATGAACACCAGCTCGCGCACGCCGCCCGCGATCAGAATGCTCGATCAGACGCACACGCTGCACGATCGACAGGGACGCATCGCGATATCCCCGGTGATTGAGCTGTACGGCCACGAACGCGCGGTCACCGTATCGCCAGCCGGCCACGACGCCCAGCCACTCGCCGGCCGCCGACACCAAGCCGGCCCGCAGGGCTTCGGGTTGACCGTCCAGCATGGCGTTGGGATCGAATCCGTTCCAATAATCGCACTGCTGGCGCACGGACTCGAACGCCGCGAGGAACGTCGCCGCGTCGAGCGCGGACCGAAATTGGATGCCGGCGCGTTCGGCGCGGGCCGGGTAGACGCGCAGATTCCGGCGGCTGTGCCGCACGAACCGCAGCACCAGATCCTCGAGCGTCGCGGGCAGCGGCATGCGACTGCGGCTGGTATAGGAGCCCCAGGCAATGCGGGCATTGGGCAGCGCGGCGACAACGCCGGCCAGACCCGATGCATCGGATCGCACGTTGATCACGAAGCTGTGTACGCGGCGCAAGGCGACCAGGCGGTTGAGCGCGACTCGAACGACCTCGGCGGCCGCACCGGGACGGGCCAGCACGAGATTATCCCCGCTCGCGTCACCCAGCTTGAGCAGGCCCGCGCGAAATCCCCGCGTGCACTCCTCCCGCGCGAAGACCACGCCGGCGAGGCGTTGGCGATCGTCGCGGACCAGCACGGCGAGTGGCGCGAGGGTGGGGCGCGGCGAGCGGAGCCAGAGATAGGCGGGCCGGAGGCGTGGGTCCGTGGTGGCCCCGTTGTCCCCTTCGATTTCCGGGGCACGCGAAAGGGCGGCTGTCACCGCCCTCTCGTCGTCCACGACAGTTCCGGTCCAGGCTGCCACGCGCTGGACTATATATATCGCCGCCTTGAGAGCTATGGACCGGGGGACCGGCACCCGGTATCCAGGGACCGGAGCCGGGTACCGGGGGACCGGTCAGCGGACGAGGGTGCGGCGAAACTCCGACGGCGTGATCCCGAAGCCGCGTTTGAACTCGCGCGTGAAGTGTGCCTGGTCGGCGAACCCGGCCTCGAGCGCGATCTCGATGAACGGGCGCCCGCGGCCCAGCTCCTCGCGCGCCCACATGAGCCGGCGCGTCCGGGCGTAGGACCCGGGCGCGCAACCGAGGAAGGCGCGAAAACACCGCGCGAAGTAGGCGGGGTGCACGCCGGCATTGACCGCGAGATCGCGCACACTGGGTGGGGAGCGAAAGTCGACATCGAGTCGCTGGGCGGCGCGCGTGAGCCAGTCGGGTTGCCGGCGCTCGCCGTGACGCCGATCGGTACGGAGGGCTTCCGCCGACAGCAGCAGCAGGATGCCCTCGATCACGAGCGGCGATGTCGGCTCCCAGCTCCGGGCCTCGCGGCGCAGGCGCGCGGCCAGGAACGACGCCGTGCCACCCGACACCGTGACCCATTCCGGATAACGCTTGGCGTCGAACCGTCCGGCCGACCATGCCGGCTCCAATTGGACGGCGAAGCACCGGCAGCCCCGCGCGCCGATCTCGTCACTATGCTCGGCGTCCGCGGGATTGAAGATGACGGTGCCCGGCGTGCAGGCGCGCGCGTGACCGTGCGAGATTTCGGTGAGCGATCCGCTGACCACGAAACAGAAGTACGGATGCTCGTGCACATGCCGGGGCAACCGCACATTCGGGGCGTGGCACGTCTCGAAGAACAGCAGATCGGCCGTCTGTCGGATGATCGAGCCCTGTCCCCAAAACTCGCCGTGCGCTAGTTGGAGCACTCCGCTATCGTAGAAGCCCAGGGATGTCGCGTCAATAGGTCGTCCCCCTTCAAACCGAGTGCGCCCGCATTCAAGCGCCCGTCGCGCCCGCGCGGTAGCCTCCGCATCTGTTCTCACCGCACCGTAGGAGATTTGATGTCCCGTCACAGTATTCCGCTCACTCCCGCCGTATGGGCCGAGGCGCGCCGCCGCGTGTCGGCGCACGCCTATCACACCCCGTTGCTGACGTCGCGGCTCCTGAGCCGCGAGACGGGGCTCGACGTGCGGCTCAAGGCCGAAGTGTTTCAGCGGACGGGGTCGTACAAGGTGCGCGGGCCCCTCAACAAGCTCGCCGAGCTGACGGCGGAGGAGCGTCAACGCGGCGTCATCTGCTCATCCGCGGGCAACCACGCGCAGGGCGTCGCGCTGGCCGCCGCGATCTACGGCGTGCGCGCCGTCGTCGGTGATGGCGACGAATGCGACCCCCTCGAAGATCGAGGCCACGCGCGCATACGGCGCGGAAGTGGTGCTACACGGCTCGATCTGGGACGAAGCCAACGACCATGCCAAGCAGCTCGTGGCCGAGCGGGGGCTCACCTACGTCCATCCGTTCGATGACCTCGACCTGATCGCCGGCCAAGGGACGCTGGGCCACGAGATCATGGATGACCATCCGGACGTCGATATCATCGTCGTGCCCATCGGCGGCGGCGGGCTGATCTCCGGCGTCTCCATGGCGGCCAAGTCGCGCAAGCCGGCGGTGAAGATCTTCGGCGTCGAGTCATCGGGCGCGCCCGGGATGTTGGAGAGCGTGCGCGCGTCGCAGGTCGTGACCCTGCCCCAGGTCGACTGCATCATCGACGGCCTCCGCGTCAAGCGCGTCGGCACGCAAACGCTGGAAGTGGTGCGCCGCTACGTTGACGACATCGTCACGCTGCCCGATGCGGAGATCTTCGACGGCGTGCGGTGGATCATGGGGCACTGCAAGCTGGTAGTGGAAGGGGCCGCCGCGGCCACCGTGGCCGCGCTCCGCAAGGGGCTGATTCCGGCACCCGCCGGCGCCAAAGTCGTCTGCGTCCTCTCCGGCGGGAACGTCAACCTCGATCAGCTCAAGGGGATGCCCTGGAACTGACGCCGAACACCACGCCACGGTGCTCGCCCCCCAGCCACACGATGATCATCGCCAGCGCACACACCCCGACGGCGGTGACCGCCAAGGCGTGCGCGTAGCCGACGTGCTGCGCGAGCTGGGCCTCCCATGGCCCCACGTAGCTCGAGCCCATGGCGCCGCACTGGTACGCGAATCCCGGCATGAATCCCCGCACGCCGTCGGGCGAGAGCTCGGTGACGTGCGCCGGGATGATCCCCCAGGCGCCCTGCACCATGAATTGCATGAGAAAGGCGCCGGCCGCGAGGAGTCCGAGATTCGGCGCGAAGGCCCACAGCGGGATCATCAGGATCCCCCCGCCCAGGGCCAACAGCATGGCGCGTCGACGGCCGATATGATCGGACAGCGCGCCAATGGCCAGTCCGCCGATGAGCGCGCCCACCATGGACAGCGCCGTCAGCGCCACCCGGGATGTGGTGCCCATCCCGAAGTCCCGCTGGAGAAAGGTGGGATAGAGATCCTGCGTCCCGTGCGACACGAGATTCATGGCCATGAGCAGGATGGCGAGCATGAGGAACGTCCGCCACTGGCCGGTGATGTTGCGAAACAAGCTGCGCCAGTCGGCGTGACGGGTGCGTTCCCAGACCTCGGATTCGGTCACGCGAAAGCGTACGTAGATCGCGAGCAAGGCCGGAAGCCCGCCGATGAAGAACAACGGCCGCCAGCCCCACCGCGGAAACACGACGAAGTAGCAGAGCGCCGCGAGCAGATACCCCGTGGCGTACCCTTCCTGCAGCAGGGCCGAGAGCAGCCCGCGATGCCGCGGGGTGGCTTTTTCCATCGCCAGCGCCGCGCCGACCCCCCACTCGCCGCCCATACCGATGCCGAACAGCGCGCGCAACACGAGGAACGTGCGGTAACTCGGCGCCAGGCCGGACAGCACCTCGATCAGCGAGAAGAACACGAGATTGATCATGAGCGGCAGGCGGCGACCATAGCGGTCCGCCATGAGGCCGAATACGATCGCGCCGATCGGCCGGCACGCCAACGTCAGGAACAGGGAATACGTGATCTCTTTGTCGGACCGATGAAACTCGGCAGCGATCGCGGTCAGCGACAGCACGACGAGAAAGAAGTCGAACGCGTCGAGCGTCCATCCGAGGTAGCTCGCCAACACCGCCGCGCGTTGTCCCTTCACCGGGGCCGTGGTCATGGCGCGGCAACTTAACACTGGAGTCGAAGTGAAACGAGCCGTGCTCCTCGTCGTGAGCGCCGGAGTGCTCAGTGCCTGTTCGCGCGGGAGCGCGCCCCTGCGCTTCGCGCTCTCCTTCCCCTCCGCCGCGAACGCGCAGCCGCTCAGTGGCCGGGTGCTGCTGTTCATATCGGACGATCCGCGCACCGAGCCGCGGTTTCAGGCCGACCAGTACCGGGCCAACACGACGCGGCCGATCTTCGGCGTCGACGTCGACCGTCTGGCGCCGGGACAGGCCGCGATCATCGATTCGACCGCGTTCGGGTTTCCGGCGCGCCACTTGGCCAGCGTGCCGGTTGGGGACTACTGGGTGCAGGCGCTGTTCAATCGCTACGAGACGTTCCAGCGATCCGATGGCCACACGATCTCGATGCCTCCCGACCAAGGCGAGGGCCAGCGCTGGGCGAACAAGCCCGGGAACCTGTACAGCAAGCCCGTGAAGATGCACGTCGATCCGTCGCGGCCCGACGTGATCAGCATCGTGATGGATCAGGTGGTGCCGCCGGTCGTGCCGCCCAAGGACACGAAGCTGGTCAAGTACATCACGGTCCCCAATGACCGCTTGTCGAAGTTCTGGGGCCGGCCGATGTCCTTGAACGCCATCGTGCTGTTGCCGGCGGGTTGGGACACGCATCCCAACGCCCACTACCCGGTCCTCGTGCATCACGGCCACTTTCTCAAGGACATGGCGGCCGACGGATGGCGCGAAACGCCGCCGGACGCCAACGCGACGGGCCAGCAGCGGACCGAGCAAGAGCTGGCCTACGCGTTCTACCAGGCGTGGAATGGCCCGCATTTCCCCCGGATGATCCACGTCGAGGTGAATCACGCCAACCCGTACTTCGACGATTCCTACGCGGTCAACTCCGCGAATGTGGGACCCTACGGCGACGCGATCACGAACGATCTCCTCCCGTACATCGAGAAGCAGTACCGGGGCATCGGTCAGGGATGGGCGCGCGCGCTCATTGGCGGTTCGACGGGCGGCTGGGAAGCACTGGGCGTGCAGATTTTCTATCCCGACCAGTACAACGGCGCCTGGGGCCTCTGCCCCGACCCGGTGGATTTCCGGGCCTACCGGTCGGTCGATATCTATCACGACAAGAACGCGTACTACTACGACGACAACCCGTGGAAGCAGACGCCGCGGCCCGGCTATCGGGATTTCCGGGATCATCTCTACTCGACTTTCGAGGACCGGAACTTCGTGGAATTGGTCCTCGGCACCCACGGGCGATCCGGCGGGCAGCAGGACATCTGGCCCGCGGTCTTCGGGCCCGTCGGCGCCGATGGCTACTACCAGCCGCTGTACGACAAGCGGACCGGCGCGATCGACCCGGACGTCGCGACGTATTGGCGGGACCACTACGATCTCCGGTACATCCTGGAGCGGGACTGGGGCACGCTCGGTCCCAAGCTCACCGGCAAGCTCCATGTCTACATCGGCACGATGGACAACGGCTATCTGAATAACGCCGTGTCCTACCTGCAAGCCTTCCTCGACAGCGCGAAAAGTCCAGCGGCCAATGCGACGGTCGTTTACGGCGACCGGTACGAGCACTGCTGGACGGGCGACGCCCAGCATCCGAATTGGTATGGGCGGCTCACCGTGCACCAGCGGTTCATGCCGGAGATGGCGAAGTGGATGATCAAGACGGCACCGCCCGGCGCCGACACGAAGAGCTGGGTGTACTAGCGAAACACGATCAGCACGACCCTGGCGTCGGTCGGCGCGACGTTGGTGGCCCGATCGATCAGGGCGACGCTGGGCGTCGCCAGATCCGCCGTCGGTTTAGGTGGTCTCGGCTGCGCCGAGATCCATGCCAGGGTGCCCGGCGCACCGCGCATGGACGAGGTCCCGAGCGAGAGACGCACATCCGACACGGCGACGGCCAGGGTCGGTCGGGCGACGGTGAGATGACCGGACGCCGGGATGGTGACGCGCCGCACCACCCACTGATCGGCCGTCATCACCGTATCGCCACAGGCGCTGGCACAACGGACGACGTGCGTCGCGGGTTGCACCAGCTCGATCGTCTCGTTGTGAAAGACCCGGCTACTGTTGTTGGCCGCCGCGTGCGCGAAGCCGCCCTTCGCGTACCGGACGTCGCCATCGGCCAAGACCAGGTGCACCGCCGTGTCGCCCACGGGGACGCTGGTGATGTCCGAGGCGCCGAGCGCGACGAAGAGATAGTCGGCATCGTGGCGGTGGATGAGCGTCGTGGCGTGGGGCGCGACCCGGACGTCGAACACCCGCACGCGCTCCGTCGTCATCACGTGGTGATGGCTCGGCTCCGCGGCAAGCGCGACGACGGTGGGCTGCTGTCCGCCGGCGCTCGTCCCCAGCACGAGCGCGACGGTGACGATCGTTCGCATCGGCACAACAACATTGTAGCGCACTGGGACGGAGCACGGAGAACCGGCGGGACGAAACTCCCGAATCCCGGGACGACTCCGGGGTCGCTGCGTTCAACTCGTGCGTGGCGCGTTCAAGACAGGACGCCACAGGCGGCGGATGGCCAGAATACGCTGAGCGCGCTCGTCCGCCTCGTTAGATTTCCTGCTCGTGGATGCACTCATCGAAGCGATCCTGGCGGTGTCTCCCGTAGTCCGCTACGTGGCCACCTATAACTCCGGCGTGCTCACATTGCGCAGCCGGCCGAATCGCGCGGGCGCATCCAGTCCCGAGTCCGACCGCTACGAAGAATTGCTCGTCAATCCGACGATTCTCACGTTGGCGACCCAACGCGGCAACATTGATGTCGGCGGCCTGCGATTCGTGCTCATTCGCTACGGCCGCATGTACCAGCTCGTGGTGCCCACCACGTGGGGTCACGTGTCCATCGCCATTGAGCCCGACGCCGATCCCCTGGCGCTCGTCCAGCCGCTCGCCACCCTCCTCAGCCGGCGTTGGACCTGACTCGACCGGAGCAACGGCGCCGCGCGCGATGGGCGGCACGAGTTTGGCAAAGATCCGATATCGTATGCGCGCCCATATACCGCTCGTGCACGCCCGCACGGTGGCGCGGCTGGTGTTCGGGCCACCCTCCGGGCGCGAGTTCACCATCCGGTACTGGACCGGCGATGAGGACTCCTCACCGGTCCGCCCCCCTGCTTTTACGCTGCTGGTCAACAACGCCGCGGCGTTGCGACGGGCCTTCGCACGGCCATCGGAGCTGGCCCTCGCGGAGTCACTGATCGATGGCGACTTGGAGATCGACGGCGACATGGAAGCCGCGATGGCCGTCCGTGATCGATTGCATGCCCACCTGAGCTCGCCCGGCCCGCTGCTGCGCATCGCCGCGCACGCCCGCCGTCTGCCGCGCGCCGGCCGCGGCGAGGCCGACGCGTCGGATCACAACGGGGCCCATCGCGACGGCCGGCGCCACTCACCGGCCCGCGACGCGACGGTGGTATGCGCGCACTACGACCTGGGCAACGAATTCTACGCCCTGTGGTTGGACCGGTCGCTCACTTACTCCTGCGCATACTACGAGACAGGTGACGAGAGTCTCGATGCGGCGCAGACGCAGAAGCTCGATCACATCTGCCGCAAGCTGCGGCTGGCGCCGGGCGAGCGCCTGCTCGATGTCGGATGCGGATGGGGTGCGCTCGTCCGCCACGCCGCCCGCCACTACGGCGTCGACGCGCTCGGCATCACCCTGAGCGAACGCCAGGCGGCGTGGGCCGGCGCGGCCATTCGCGAGCTGGGACTAGGCGCACACTGCCGCGTCGAGGTGTGCGACTACCGCGATCTGGCCACGGACGCGCCATTCGACAAGATCGCGAGCGTCGGAATGTTCGAGCACGTCGGCCGATCCATGCTCGGGTCGTATTTCGGCCGGCTCTTCGCGCTGCTGGTGCCCGGCGGGCTCCTGCTCAATCACGGCATCGTGGCCTCGCCGCCCTCCCACCACTGGACGTGGCGCGATCACGTGCTGTGGCGCAGCGGCGCCTTCATTGATCGCTACGTGTTTCCCGACGGCGAGTTGGTGCCCCTCGGCGACGCCATCAACGCCGCCGAGACCTGCGGCTTGGAGACGCGCGACGTGGAGACGCTGCGTGATCACTACGCGCACACCCTGCGCGAGTGGATGCACCGGCTGGAACGTCATCGCGGGGCGGTCGAGTCATTGGTCGGTCCCCGCACCTATCGGGTGTTCCGTCTCTATCTGGCCGGATCGGCCCACGCGTTCGCGACGGGACATTTGAGTCTGGCGCAGATGCTCTTCGGACGGCCTGACGCCCAGGGTCGCGTCGCGCTGCCCCTCTCGCGACGCGACATCTACGAGCGTCACCCCGCGCGTCTCACGGAAACGGCCGCGGGCGGGGCCAGGGCCACGGCCACGGGTCGTTGCTAGCCCCGGCGAGGCCGCGGATGGCCGCCTTGCGGACGGCCGGATCGGACGAACGCAGCAGATCGGCGAGGGCCTCTTCGGAGTGCGCGCCCGAGCGGATCATCGCGCGCACGAGCGCCTTCCGCACATTGGACGACTGCTCCTGGCGGAGCGCGGCTTGGATGGCGGGCACGGTGTGCGGGTCGCCAATCTGAGACAGCGCCCAAGCGGCCCGCTGGCGCACATCCTCGTCGGCGTCGCCCAATGCGTGCGTCAGTCCGGCGGGTGCCGGGTGGGGCTCGATCTGACCCAAGGCCCAGGCAGCCGCACCGCGGACCTTCGGGTCGCGATCGCCCGCCGCCGCTTGCCCCAGCGCATCCGTGGCGGCCGCCTCCCCGATTTGTCCCAGGGCCCACGCGGCCATCTCCCGCACATCGTCCGTGGCGTCGGTCTTGAGCACGCCGACAAGGGCCGGCCCGGCATGCACCTCCCGCTCGCCGATGGCCCAGACAATCATCTCGCGGACGCTGGCGGATCGTTCCTGCTGGAGGACGGCGACGAGCGCGGTATCGGCGCCAGCATCGTCGAGTTGGCCGAGCGCCCAGGCCGCCGTGCGGCGTACGTCCGGCACCGGGTCGCGCCGGAGGATGGCGATGAGCGCGGGAATCGCCGACGCGGAGTCGAGATGCCCGAGCGCGATCGTCGTGGCTTCGCGCACCACCGCACTGTCGTCACCGAGTGTCGCGACCAGCGGCCTGACGGCGCGGCCATCCTCGATGTTGCCGAGCGCCCACGCGGCATTGGCACGGACGGCCGCATTGCGATCGCGGAGGGCGCCGATCAGCGGACCGACCGCGGCTGGGGGGGCCGTTTCGGATCCGACCAACCCCAATCCGAAGGCGGCGACTTCGCGCATTGCCGGCGACGCCGAGGCCAGGCGTTCGATCAACGCCGGCGCGACGACGCTGCTGCGCGAGGCACCGGCGAGGCGGATCGCCAACTCCCGGACGCACGCGTCGGTGCTCCCCAGACTATCGATCAAGACGCGCACATTGGCGTCGCCGAGACGCCGGGCGTGAAGGTCGCGCACGTTGGCGCGGGCCTGGGCGCCGATCGGCGTCACGGGTGCCGCGCCGTCGAACCGATTGCCGGACCATACGGCGTCGGCCGTCAGCGCGCACACCGTCGGGGCGACACCGTGCGCGGCCGCGAGCAACGACGCGATGGGCGCACTCGCGTTCTGGGACCACAGGGCGAGAGAGGCGAGCACAGGCAGCATCAGGACTCCGTGAGTCGGGTGAAAAATCAGCATCTACGACAAGGCGCCAGCGTCGGGTGACGCCGTTACCGGTTCGCCATCAGGGGAATGGGCGCGGGCGCGGCCACGGCATCGGCCACACCGAGGCCTGGTGGTCGCCGGCCAGCTCGCGCACGGCGAGCGCGCGGGTGGCGTGGTCGGGAGAGTCGAGCAACTTCTCGACGACATCCGGAGACCCTTCGCCCATTGAGGCGATCGCACGGACGAGATGCTCGCGCATGCCGTCGTCGGTCTCCTTTTCCAGCGCGGCGGTGAGCGCGGGCGCGGAAGCGGGGTCCTTGATCTGCGACAGCGCCCAGACGGTCACCAGGCGCACGTGCCGGTCCTTGTCGGCGATGGCGGCGATGAGTCCCGGTGGCGCGTGCTCGAGATCACTCTGCCCCATCGCCCAGGCCGCGGTGGCGCGGACCTCGGCGCTCGAGTCCCGGAGCGCCGCCACGTAGAGGGGGACGACGGCGGGCGACGACTCGTGGGCCAGCGCCCACGCGGCCGTGGAGCGGACCGACCGGTCGTGGTCATTCGTCATGGCGTTGATCAGCGCGGACGTTCCAGGTTCCCCGCTGGCGCTCTCCAGGGCCCAGGCCGCCATCTCGCGCACCGTGGCGCTGGCGTCGCCGCGGAGCGCTTTGGCCAGCGCGTCGCGGGCGGCGTCGGACTCGGCGAACTGCTCCAGGCCCCAAGCCGCCACTTTGCGTAGCTCGGCGCTGGAATCGGTCCGGAGGATCGTGGCGAGCAGCGTGACGCGCCGGCCGGACGAATCGCTCGACGGCTGTTCGGGCGCGCTGGCCACCGGGGCGGGTGTGGGACGCGCCGGGCTGGCGACGCGCGCCGGGCGTGGGGCCGCCGCGGCCGGCGAAGGGGGCGGCGAAGCGGGCGAAGCCGCCGTCGGCCGCGCCGGCGTGGCCGGAGTCGCGGTCATCGCCACGGACTGCGGCGTCACGGCGGCGGCGGACCGGGGGCCCAACACCACGAGACCAACCGCGCCGTACACCGCGGCCAATCCCACCACCAGCGCCGCGGCGCGCATCCGGCTCGGCGTGGCGCGCGCCCGGGCGGGATCGAGGATGGCGAGCAGGCGACCCTCGAACTCCCGGCGGCGCGCCATGGCGACCGCCGCCGCGGGCGTCGCCGGACCACGCATGCCCGTCACGATGTCGAGCAGATGCTGCGCATAATCGCTGGCCCGCGCCCCGGACTGCAAAGCGAGATCGTCGCACGCCAGCTCGCTCTCGGCGCGCAGCCGCCGCGCCGCCGTCCACACCAGCGGGTGAAACCAATACACCACGCAGGCGATGCGGCTCAGCAGGTGTCCCATCATGTCGCCGCGCCCCACGTGGGCCAACTCGTGCAACAGGACCGCGCGCCGGCGATCATCGGTCCACGCCGCGGCCGGCGCCGGCAACACGACGGTGGGCCGTCGCAGGCCGCAGGCGAACGGCACCGTGACGTCGTCCGACAGGACGAGCCGGGGCGGCTCCTCGAGCCCCAAGCGATCGGAGACCTCGAGCAGCGCGGCGCGCCACTCGGGAGTCTCGAGCGGTCGCGCGCGGCGCGCGATCCGGCGTACGGTGATCATCCCGTGAATCAATCGCGCGGCGAGTGCCAGCATCGCCCCGAGCCAGAGACCGCCGAGGATCCAGAATGGAGACGGGCGTGCCGGCGCGGCGTGGGCCGCAGGAGCAACCGCAGGTGCGACCGTAGGCTCCGCCACGGTCTCTGTCGAGACGTTGGCGACAGCCGGCATCCGACGGATCGCGTGTGAGGGCGCCACGGCGGCCGGGAGCACCGCCACGCGCACCGGCGCCCACACGGCGGCCGCGGGCAAGAGCACGACGCCGACAAGGGTCGCCAGCCACACGAGATACCGCGCGCCGGCCGACGACCGGCGCAGCAGGGTCGCGGCGGCAAAGGCCAACACGAGCAGGATCGTGATCCTGCCCAGAACCATCACGACGGTGGAGTCAGGCACGGCATCACCTCCCATTGGCGCGCGCGCGCCGGATCTGCTCGCGCAGCGCATTGATATCCTGCATACTCAAGTCGGCATCCGACAGTTTGAGCAGCGCCGTGACCGCCTGCTCCGCCGAGCCGGCGAAGTAGGTGTCGACCACGTGCTCGAGCGCCGCGTCCCGCGCCCGCTCGGTCGGGAGCGCGGGGAGATAGACGTAGCGCGGCCCGTCCTGCTTGTAGCGGACCAGGTCCTTGTGCCCAAGGATGCGCAGGACCGACCGGACCGCCGAGTAGGTCGGCGGGTCGGGCAGCTCGTCCATGATATCGGCGACCGTCGCCTCGCCCCGGCGATGCAGAATGTCCATCACCTGCCGCTCGCGCCGGCTGAGGGCGCCTTCCCCGCGTGTCTTGGCCATGTGTGCTGAATTTTCACCACGTCACGGCATTTGTCAATGCTCGTCGACGCGCACCAACCGGGCGGGGGTCCCGGCGCCCTTAATGGCGCCATCGTCGCCAAACCGGTCCCACCCGGTGTTGGCGAGAAAGTAGAACGCGCCGTCCACCAACACACCGTGCGTGGGTTGGCCGAGTGAGTTGGCGCCGCGCGCGATGACGGGTGCATCGGACAACGCGTTGGAGCGTCGCATCGAGATCGAGCCGGACGATGCGCGCCGGGTCGGCGCCGTTCTGGATCGCGATCAGGGCGTGGCCGACGAGATACATCCCATTGATGCCGCTCACGGCGATCGTATCCGGATGCGCGAGCCACGTCACCGCGGACGGCGTTGCGGGCCAGCAGCTACACGATGTCGGGGTGGCCGTGGAGCAGGGCCAACGCGCGGAGCAGATGGGCGTGGGCGGCGCCGGTGTCGCGCGCGGAGTCGGCGCGTTGGGCAGCGTCGATGTGATCGTCGTAGGTCGAGTCGCGGGCCTGCGCTTGCACCGGACGCGCGACACCCGCCACGAGCCCCAGCGATGCGAGAAGGAGGTTGGCGAGCCGGAGTACGCGGTGCACGCCACAACATAGACCAAGAGCGACATCACGCCAATTGCACGGAACCGTCGGCGCGCGCCGGCGCGGGTATAGCGATTGCGGCCCACGCTCCCATCTCAAGCCGGAGTCGGGGCTTATGCTCGGCCCTCAGCTATCGCTCGGCCTTGCTCTTCTGACCATCGCCACGCTCGGATGCGCGGGGCGCGCACCGGATACGGGTCCACCCTTGCAGCTCGGCTCGAAGGTCTCGGTCTCGATCGACAATCAGAACATGGCCGACGCCGACATCTATGCGGTACGCGTGGGACAGCGCTACCGCGTTGGTTGGGCGATCGCCCACAGCTCGACCACAGTGCAAGTCCCCGTCTCGATGCTCGAGGATGGTGACCTGCGACTGTACGTGCACCTCATCGGCGGAGGCGGCGATTACGTGACCGACGTCGTCCACGTCGACGCCGAGGGGGAACCGTGCCTGCAGCTCATGCCGGCCGTCAACATGTCGAGCTTCTATGTACGGCCGCGGTAGCGGCTGAGCGTGGCACCCGGCGCCGGACCGGGCCGTTGCGGTGGGGCACGGGTCTTCGTACGTTAGTCGCCCGATGCTGCTCAAACTCAACAAAGTCCTGGCGCTCTTTTCCAACGAGCGCCCGGAGCTTTCGGCCCGGGAGATCGCGACCCGGTTCCACTGGCCGAAGAGCACGGCCTATCGCCTGCTCCATGGCATTGAGGCCGCCGGATTTCTCGACCGGGACCCCCAGAGCGGCCTCTATCGGCTGGGGATGCGGCTGGCGGTGCTCGGCGAGTTGGCCCGGAACTCGACGACACTGCAACGGATCGCCGATCCGGTGCTCCGACGACTCAGCGCTGAGACGTGCGAGACGGCGACGGTGATGCTGCTCGACGGCGCTGCCGGCGTCACGGTGCAGGTCGTGGAGAGTTATCAACCCTTGATGATCCCCGGACTCCTCGGGGGCCGGGCCCCGCTGCACGCCAGCGCCGGCGGCAAGGCGTTCCTGGCGTGGTCGTCTCCCGCCCGGCAACGCGCGCTCATCCGGCCGCCCCTGCAGCGGTTCACGCCGGCGACGATCACCGACGTGCGCGTGCTGATGCGCGAACTGGAGCAGTCGCAGGCCCGCGGGTACGCCATGGTCGACGGCGAACACCATGATCACGTCGTCGCCGTCGGCGCCCCCGTGTACAATCACCGGGGGGAGGTGGCCGCCGCGCTCACCGTCGGCGGCCCGCGCTTTCGCGCCGGCGCCAAGGTGCACGCCATTGGCCATGCGGTTGCCGCCGCCGCCCGGTCCGTGTCGGCGGGCCTGGGCTACCCGGCTACTGGCGTCGCGAGATCCGCGACATCACCAAGGCCAACGCCGACGCGCCGAGGCCTTTGACCAGCGTGGGATGCTGCGCGTAGAAGCCGCTGAGACGGTCGACGATCGATCCATCGTTGCTCTGGGCGTGATCGGCGAGCTGTTGCACCGTCTCGGGTGTCACTTTCTGCGCGTCCTCGGGCGTGGCGCCCCGGTCGGCGAGACCCGCCAGCGTGCCGCCCGCCAACATCGGAGCCGCCTTCGGCCCCAGTGAGGCGAGGAGTTGGTTGAGCATCCCGGCTTTCTGGGCGCCGTTCGCTTGGCTGAACAGGCTGCTCACCATTTGGGAGAAGGCCGGCGTCTGATCGGACCGCATTGCGTGGGCGACACCGTCCGCCAGCTGATCCGGCGGCACGGCCGTGGCCACTTGGTCGAAATGGGTGGCGACTTCGGCGGCCGGCACCGTGCCCGTGGCCTGACCTTGATACTGCTTCAGAATGCTGCCGAGCTCATTGAGCACGCCCATGGGTTTGCTCCCGGGAGAGGAACACGAAGGTAACCGCGAGCGCTGCATAAACTGATCCCACCATTGACGCGGATATCTTTCGCGTCGTGCTGATCCTCGCCATCTCCGGCAGTCTCCGCGCAGGCTCGAGCAACACCGCCGTCCTCGACGCACTCCGCCTCCTCGCCCCGCCGGACGTCATTGTCGAGCGCTACGACCGACTCGACCGCCTGCCCTACTTCAATCCCGATCTCGACGGCGCCACCGTCCCCGTCGAAGTCGCCGCGCTCCGGCACGCGGTCGGCGCGAGCGACGCCATCGTGATCTCGAGTCCGGAGTACGCGCACGGCATGCCCGGCGTACTCAAAAACGCGCTCGACTGGCTCGTCGGCGGCTTCGAGTTTCCCGGGAAGCCGGTGGCGTTGATCAACACATTGCCCCGCGCCATCCACGCCCAGGCGTCCCTCGTCGAGACGCTCACGACCATGTCGGCGCGCGTCATACCCGATGCCAGCGTCGCGGTCCCCTTACTGGCCCGGGGACTGGACGGCGCGACCATTGCGGCGGACGACACCCTGTCGCGTACTCTCCGCGCCGCGCTCGCCGCGCTCGGGCAAGCGACCGGCGTGGTCACCGACCCGACGCAACCCCGGTGACCGTCAACGCGCGGAGATCACCCACGGCGCGCGCCGGCACGACCAACGCCACCTGACCGCCCGCGAACGGGTCGGGCTCGATCGTCAATCGGGTGTCATCCAGGCGCGCGACGTAGCCGTAGGGATCGGTCTGGGCATTGGTCCACCCCGCGCAGAAGGTCAACGACAAGAGATCGCCGATGCGTACGAATCGATAGTCGGCGAGGAGCTCCTCGGGGGTTGCCGGCGCCGCCGCGCGCAGCTGCGCGTCGCGCCGGAGCTCCATGTCCCGAAAGAACGCCTGCCAGCGGTCATCCGCGCGGTAGCGCGCATAGACATGGATCGCGTGTTGGGCCACGAGGGCCGCGGCATAGGGCGCGTGGCCCAACCGCGCCACCGCCCGCGGCCAGACGCCCTGGCGGATCTCGACGGGCGCCGTCATGAAGTCCAGGATTTCGCCCGCGTCGTTTCGCATGGGCGTATGGTCGATCTCGAGCCACCCGCCATCATGCTCGGTAACGGCCAGGAGGATGTCGGCCCGGCGCGACGACTCGGGCAGTTCGTCGGCGCGCCACTGCGCCATGATGCGCGCGGCCAGCGCCGCGTGATCGGGCTGGGTGATGAGCAGGGGTGACCCCGGAGCCGGCCGAATGATCACCCCAAAAACATAGCCGTCACGCCCCGGGAAGGAGCGTGACGGCCAGGCCATGAGGCGCCCGTGCGGGCGCCCGGCTTACATTCTTGTTGTTGGCCTTGACGTCCCACCCGGCGACAATGGCCGATCCCGCCTCGCCGGTCACCTTCTGCGGCGTATACGTCACGTTGATCGACGCGAAGGCGAACGACAGGGACTCCGACGGCGTCTCCTCGCCCCCGCCCGAACCGGACCACTGGATGCTGTCGACGAACACTTCGGTGAAGTCGTACTGCAAGAACTTCACGGCGGCGTCGCCGCCCGCTTTGTTCAACGCCAGCGAGACCTTCGCGAAGTGCTGACCCGAGCAACACTTTTGGAAGAGCACCGGGCTCGAGGAATCCGTGCGCTTCAGCGTGTTGAAGGAGCTCAAGGACACCTTGCCGGCGCCGGCGCCCGTGCTGGCTGTGCCGATGCTGACGGGGTTCGAGGCGCCGAAGCTGAACGACTCGATCTCGATCCAGCCTTCAAAGCCTTTGCGGGTCGCTTCGCCCGTGATGCCCTGCAGGTTGAGATAGGCGTCGAATGCCATGGTAGGAGCCCTCCGGCTCGTGCTGCGTTTTAGTCAACTGGCGGCGGGTACTGTCGTGCACATAACGTAAGAGAACGCCTCACCACAGCTTATCGCGTGACCCCCGTCACAACTGTAACGTCTGGGCCAGCGCGTCACCGCAGCCTCAGACGATATGGCCAATCCGTGGCTCCCGCAATCGCAGCGATGGTTCTCGCTTTCCCGGCGGGTGCCCAGTCGGCCGCCGACCTGCGGACGCTGTTCTTCCAGCACGATTTCGAGGGGGGCTACCGGGCCGGGTTGGCGGCGCCCCAGACGGCCAAGACACCTGAGTTCCTGGCGTGGTTCGTGGCCAACGAGGCGCGGTACGGGCTGGCCGACGAGGCCCTGGCCGCCGCTGACTCGATCCCGAAGACGTCTCTCTGGCGCGTGTTTGCCCGCGTCGTGGCCCTCGCCGAGGGACCCGATGACTACCAAGCGATTGCCCTCGGCCACGCCCTAGCGACCAGGGGATCGCCTGAGCCGGATTTCCTCTGGGCCTACGCCTTCGCGCTCTTCACGCACCAGCGAGGCGCGGCGGCAGTAGCGGCCCTCGACTCGGGACAACTTCGGGGCGTACCGGAGTCCGCGGAGCTGTACGCCCTGGAGGGTGCGGCCCTGAGCCAAGTGGCGTTCTTTCTCCCGGGCGACTCGGCGACCTGGGACCGGGCCGAGGCCGCGTTCGCGGCCGCGCGGCGGCTGGACTCGACCAACGTCGACGCCGACTACTTCCAGGCCATCTACGACAGACGGGGGATGAGCGACACCGGGGACATAGCCGCCCTGGCCCGCGCCGCCGCGCACGCGCCATACGCCGCCGGCATCCACTCGGACTACTGGCAGGCGCTCATCCGCGCCCACAGACCCCAGACCGCGGTCATCGACGACATCGCGGGGTTGCTTGGCCGCCGCGACGCAGCGGCATCCGCACTCTTTCACGCGGCGGACGGCTACGATCTGCTCGGCGACACCTCTCGCGCCCAGGCGTTGCACGATCGGCTCCTGCGAGAGCACCCCGAAAGTCCCTTCGCGGACTATCTTCGCATGCAACGCGTGCGCAAGGCCAAGGACACCGTGTCCGTCTACCGGGCGCGCCTCTCGGCTTTCGTGGAGCCCTCCACGCACCACGAGAGCCTGATGCGGGGCGCCGCGTATTTCGAGCTGTTCGCCAGCGAGGCGCACGACTCGACGGTCTCTAGCGCCGAAGTGCTGCGCAACGTGCAGGGCATGGTACGCTACAACAACGCCAACCCGCAGTGGTTGTACGTCTTCGCGCCACTGACCCTCGCCGACCGTCGCATTGCCTTACGGTACGCCGAGGGACTGGCCCGCGGCGGGGATTCGATCTTCCACCGGGATTTCGCGCCACGCTTCGATCGCCTCAATCCGCTCCAGCGCGCGCAAGAGTGGGCGCGGCTCACCGGTGAGGAGCGCGATGCGCTCGGGTGGGTGTACTTCAACGAAGGACGGATCGCCGACGCGCGGCGCCTCCTCACCGAGGCCAAGTCCGCGGACTCGGCCAATCCCCTCGTGTACTACCACATGGGACGCGTGGCCGAGGCGGATGGGCGGCGCCGGTTGGCGCAGCAGCGCTATGTGACCGGCCACCAGATGGAGCTCATCAACCACGGATTCGACGGGACCAGAAATGGCGATGCGCTGCGGCGCCTTTTCGCGGCGCGCGGCGGCGCGCCGCCCGACTTCGCGGCGTACGTGGACTCCCTGAGCGTCGAGGACCGCCGGCGGCGCCGCGCGATGGTCGCGGCGTCCCGGCTGCGGACGCCGGCGCTGGTGCCCGCCTTCCACCTGACGCGCTTGGGCAGCGACAGCACGGTGACCAGCGACGCGGTCCGCGGCAAGATCGTGGTACTCCATTTCTGGGGCGCCTGGTGCGCCGAATGTGTGGCCGAGATGCCGGAGTTCGCGCGATGGTACGAGAGCATCCGCCAGGACACGTCGGTCGTCGTGCTCGCGGTCGACTATCTCGACGAGCCGCCGGCCGCCGAGCAATTCGTCGCGCGGCGACACCTGTCATTTCCGATTCTCGTCGACAACGCCTACGTCGAACGGATCGGGATTCGCGGGTTCCCCACGACCTGGTTCCTGGACCGCACCGGCCGCCTGGCGTTCGTCCGCGAGGGGTGGAGCGGGTCTCTGGCGGAGGAATTCAGCTGGCGCGTCGACCTGCTCCGCTGATCAGTGCGCGCCCAGGGAGTCCCGGACGACGCCGTACTGGCCGCCCCACGCGTCGGTCATTCTGGTTCCGGATCTCCCATAGCTCCGGGAAGAATTTGACGTTCTGGCCCTCCACCAGCCGGTCGACGGGCCGGCCTTTGAGTGACTTGGCGCCGAAGCCGATCGTGCGCTGGATCAATTGCATGTGGCAGAACCGGAACCGCTGGAACAGCTCGTCGAATTCGGCGAGCGCCTCGGCGACGACGTAGGCGTCCCCGTGCGCATATTCGGAGTTGTAGATCTTCTCGATAGTGAGGCCGTGGCGGTCGAGATAGGCGCTCTTGAACGACTCCCAGAGATGTCCCGGCATCTTGATGATCGTCCGGAAGCCGGGCGATTCCTGGCCGCTGCCGTTCCCCAGCTGCAAGCGGATCTCCTGGTACTCCCGCGGCGACATTGTCTCCAGCAGCGCCAGCTGTTCGATCATGAGGCGGAGCGCGAGGTGCACGCGGCGAAACAGCGTGACGATGCGGTTGGTGTTCTCCTGCTGCAGATAGTCATTGATATCGAGGAGCGTATAGCCGATCAGCTTCATCCACAGCTCTTCGACCTGATGGACGATCTGAAATTGCAGCTCGTCGGCATTGCAGAACGCTGCGAAATCCTTCTGGGCGGAGAGCAACACCTTGGTGTTCAGGTAGCGCTCGTAGTCGAGCGTCCCTTCTCCGTTCATTGTAGCGTAAAAATGCGCGCGATCCATGAGAGGCCTCGTGGGTGCCAGAATACGGTTCTCGTATGCTAGCACCCACGATGGCCGTGCGCCCACCCGTTGTGGCGTTAGCCGCCGAGGTACTCCACGTGCACGTACGTGCCCAGTCTCACGTTGTAGGCCAGGTACCAGCCGTCATGGTCGGGATCGTCGTAGATCACGATGTTGTCGGCGTCCCAGAGCCAATCGTTGGCGTAGTCATAGTCGTACGGGGCGACGCTGAAGAACACGCCGCCGAACGCGAACCGCTCGCGGGTGCCGCCACCTAACCGATAGATGTGCGACGGGCCGAGATCCCCGCGGAAATGCCCGTGTTCCCACGGGCGATCGAGGTGATAGTGCACGTCGTTGCGCCCGGACTCGTGTCCGATCCACCGCCCGTCGTCGTGCACGTGCGGCGCGTTTGGATGCCCGGGCCCATTGCGGTAGTCGCGATGCTCGGCCGGAGGCGCGTGCGGCTCGCGCATTGCCGGGGGCCCGTGATCGGGAATATGATGCGCCGGTGCTTCGTGATGATCGCCGCCGCCCGGGCGCGAGGATTGCGCCACAGCGGGTACCGACACCATCCCAACGGCGCACACCGCCAGAAAGCCGAATGTTTTGATCATGCTTCCTCCGTTGGGCTCGTAGTAGGGCACGTGCCGGGCCAGCCGAGCCTGCAACGCAGGGTGCCTCTAACCGGCCCCGACGTCCGTTTTTGTCCACTAAATGGGACATGCGATACGAAGCGATGGAGGCCAAGCCGGTCGATGAGTTGCCGGTCGGCCGCGAGTGGTGGTACGAGCCAAAGTGGGATGGCTTTCGCTGCCTCGCGTATCGCGACGGCGACCGCGTGACGTTGATGTCGAAATCCGGCAAACCGCTGACGCGCTACTTTCCCGACGTCGCGGCGGCCATCGGCGAGGTCGGCGGCACGCGCTTCGTGCTCGATGGCGAGATCGTGGTGCCCGCGCACGGGGCACTCTCGTTCGACCAACTCCTGCAACGCATCCATCCCGCGGCGAGCCGGGTCCGGATGCTCGCGTCCTTGACTCCCGCTTGGCTCATCGTGTTCGATCTGCTCGCGGATGGCCGGGGATCGCTCGTCGACCGGCCGCTGGCCGATCGTCGGGAGAGACTCGAAGCGTCGTGGGCACGCTATGGCGCGGCCAAGACCCTGCGCCTCTCGCCGGTGACCCGGAGTGTGGCCATGGCCCGGCGTTGGCTGGGTGGCGAACGGACCGGGTTGGACGGCGTCGTCGCCAAGCGGGCTGATCTCCCATATCAGTCCGGCGAACGGACCGGGATGCAAAAGGTCAAATTCATCCGGACCGCGGACTGCGTGGTGGGGGGATTCCGGCGCGCCTCGCGCGGCCGCGCTGTCGGGTCTTTGCTCCTCGGGCTGTATGACGACGCGGGGCTGCTCCACCATGTCGGATTCACGTCATCCTTCACCGCCGCCGAACGGGCGACGTTGGCTGGCGTGCTCGCGCCCGTCACCGGAGGATCGGGCTTCACGGGACGCGCGCCGGGCGGCCCCAGTCGATGGAGCACGGCGCGCTCGGCGGAGTGGATCGCCGTCGACCCGACGCTCGTCGTCGAAGTGGCCTACGATCACTTCAGCGAAGGGCGGTTTCGCCACGGCACGACGTTCCACCGTTGGCGTCCCGACAAAGCGCCGCGCCAATGTACCATGGACCAACTGCCGGCCGAGGGCCGATCGGCGCTGCGACTGCTGCGCCGCACCTGAATCGCTCACCTTGCGCTTCTACAGGACGCCGACATATATAGGGCATGCTCAGCGATCTCCGGTACCGGCTCCGGGCGCTCTTTCGCCGGCACGTCGTCGAGCGCGAGCTGGATGAGGAGCTCGCTTTTCATCTCGCCCAGGCGATCGCGCAACACTGCGCCGAGGGGATGACGGAGGCCGAAGCGACGCGGCGGGCGCGGCTCGCGTTCGGCGGTGTCGCGCGGATCAAGGACGACGCGCGCGACGCGCGGGGTCTGCGGTGGCTCGAACGGCGCATCCAAGATGTGCGCTATGCCGTGCGCCGCATACGCCGGCGTCCGGGTTTCGCCGTCGCCGTCATCTTGACGCTCGGACTCGGACTCGGCGCCAACGTCGCGATGTTCGGCATCGTCGACCGCCTGCTCTTCCGCCCGCCGGGGTTCCTCCGGTCGCCGGCGTTCGTGCACCGGGTGTATCTGATCCAGCACGGCGACGACCTCGACCAGCCCGAGAGTCACATGTCGTACACGCGGTACCGCGACCTGCGGCGTTGGTCCACGGCACTGGAGCAAACCGCGGCGTTTCAATCGAGCACGCTGGCAGTCGGCAGCGGCGAGGACACCCGCGAGATGGAAGTCGGCATCGCGAGCGCGAGCTATTTCGCGTTCTTCGATGTCCAGCCCGTCATCGGACGCTTCTTTACGGAGCACGAGGACAGCATTGGGGCCAGCGCCCCGGTCGTCGTCATCGGGTCGGCGTTCTGGCAGGCCCACTATGGCGGACGGCGGGACATCCTCGGCACCGTGCTCAAAGTAGGCGCGCTTTCGTGCACGATCATCGGCGTCGCGCCTCCGGGATTCGCCGGCATTGATGCCGGGCGGCCCGCCGCGCTCTTCATCCCGATCACGAGCTACGCGTCCACGGTCGGCTTGTTCAAGAATCCGAGCGACTATTACACCAAGTACAACTGGCAGTGGATGGAGATGCTCGCGCGCCGAAAATCCGGCGTGAGCGTGGACGCGACGGGGCGCGACCTTACCGAGGCCTTCCAGCGAAGCTACGCGGCGGAGGCCACGACCCGAACGGTCTCGCCCGCCAGCGCCGCGCGTCCGCGAGCCCTGGCCGGGCCGATCCAGGTCGATCGCGGTCCACGCACCAGCGGCGTGGCCCGCGTGGCCCTGTGGGTTGGCGGCGTCGCCGTCGCCGTACTGCTCATAGCCTGCGCGAACGTCGCGAACCTGTTCCTTCTCCGCGCGATGCAAGGTCGTCGGGAGATCGCGCTGCGCCTGGCACTCGGCGTGAGCCGCGGCCGCCTGTTCGCCCAAGTGCTCACGGAATCGCTCGTGTTCGCGGGTTTGGGCGCCCTCGCCAGCGTCGTTATCGCCGCGGGCGCCGACACTGTTCTGCGAGTCCTGTTTCTGCCGGACGTTGCGATCAATGTCTGGGGCGACACCCGCACGCTGATCTTCGCCGCCGTCGGCGCGATCGCGGCCGCCTCGCTGACGGGCATCGGTCCGGCGCTGCATGCAGGTCGCTCGAATCTGGCGGCAACGATGCAGGATGGAGCGCGCGATACGAGACGACACCATTCCCGCTTGCGCGTTGCGCTGTTGCTCTTTCAGGGAGTGCTGTCTGTGGTTCTTCTCGTCGGAGCCGGGCTCTTCGTCCGCAGCCTGCATCACGTGCGCACGCTGCGGTTGGGCTACGACGTGGATCAGCTGTTGTACATCAGTCCGGTGTGGCGCGGCACGACGCCAACTGCGCCGGAGCGCATCCAGTTGGCGCAGCGGATGCTCGACGAGGTGCGGAGCATGCCGGGGATCGCGCACGCGGCGTTGGGGTTTTCGGTGCCATTCTGGACCACGTGGACCCTGGACTTGTTTCGCCCCAACGGCGATTCGATCCCCCGGGCAGGTCGATTCACGATTCAGGCGGCGTCGTCGGAGTACTTCGAGACCGTCGGGACGCGCGTCGTGCGGGGCCGCGGGTTTACGGACGCGGATCGCGAGGGAGCCCTCCGGGTGATGCTCGTGAGCGAGCCTATGGCGCGCACGTTGTGGCCGGATCGGGACGCGATCGGCCAGTGCCTCAAGGTCGACGCGGACACGATGCCCTGCACGACGGTTGTGGGCATCACGGATGGCATCAAGCAGAGCAGCCTCACGGACGATCCCGGACTCCAGTACTATCTCCCCATCCGGCAGTGGAATCCGGAGGAGGCGAGGCTCTTCGTCAGGACCCGGCAGGACGCGCGTGTCATCGCCGAGTCGACGCGGCGCCGGCTGCAACGGCTGATGCCGGGCGCCGCCTACGTCACCGTGATGCCGATGCGCACCATTATCGGCCCGGAACAGCAATCGTGGCGACTGGGCGCGACAATGTTCGTGGCCTTCGGTGCCCTGGCCCTGGCGCTCGCCGCGATCGGACTCTATAGCGTGATCGCGTATAGCGTCGCCCAGCGCACGCGCGAGCTGGGCGTGCGGGTGGCGCTGGGCGCGGGGTCCGCCAACATCCTGTGGCTGGTGCTGGCCGACGGCGTACGCTTCGCCATTGCCGGGATCGTGCTGGGGGGCATCGTGGCGGTGGCGCTGGCCCGATGGGTCGCTCCCCTGCTGTTTCAGGAGCCGCCGACGGATCCGCTGGTTTTCGGGGCGGCCATGGGCATTCTCCTGACCGCGGCCGTTGCGGCATCCGTCATCCCGGCGCTCCGCGCTACGCGCGTCGCGCCCAACGTCGCGTTGCGGGCGGACTAACGCGCCACGGGGGCCCGACGGCAACTCGCCGCCAGGCCCCCGGGACAGACTCGACGAGCCCGACGATCAGCCGCCGTTCGCTTTGCCCGACGCCAACTCTTTGATGGTGCCGGCCAACCAACGCACGCGCTCGGCGTCCGACGCGCCCTTGGCGTCGCCGTCCGCCTGCTTGCCCAACTTCTGCAACGCGCCACGCTGGGCCGACGCGTCCATGTGCTCCGCTTTGTCGAGATCGTCCCGGAGCGCCGAGATCTTATCGGCGGCCAGTCCCTTGCCACGCTCGAGCTGATCGAGATAGGCACGGGCGACGACAAAGCTCGGCGTCCAACTGACCTTCGGTTGATCCGACGGGTTCGACGTCCCGATCCGCACCTGACTCGCCGCGTCGATCTCGTTCTGGGTCAGGTACTGGCTCGGCTTGAGCGCGAAGATGTCGAGACCGCGCGCGATCTCGGAGCCGAAGATGTTGCCGTTGTACCAGTAGGCCGACCAGTCGCCGCCGATCATCAGGCGGTTGACATCCAGCGGGCCGCGATCGAAGTACGCAATCTCGGTCGCGTGGGCCGGATCGCTGAAATCGAACACCGACACGCCACCCTGATACCAGCCCTGCACCGCGATATCGCGGCCCGGCACCGGAATGAGCGAGCCGTTGTGCGCCACGCAGTTCTCCGTCTCCGTCTGCGGCGCCGGCAGCTTGTAGTATCCGCCCAACTGCAGTTTGTTGTCGGCCGTGATGTTGAAGATGGCGTCGCCGCCCCACTTCGTCGGATCGTTGGCCCGGCACCGCGGCTGCGTGCCGCCGCCCCATTCGTCGGTGTAGATCACCTTCTTCCCGTCATTGCTGAACGTCGCCGAATGGAAGTAGGCGAAGTTCGGGTCGGTCACCTCGGCGACGCGCTTGGGATTGGCCGGGTCGCGGATGTCGAGGAGAATACCGTTCCCCGAGCAGGCGCCAGCCGCCAAGCCGACCGCCGGATAGACCGTGATGTCATGGCACTGGTCGGTCACGTTGCCGACCTGCGTCCCTTCGCCGTGGCTGCCGCCCTTGAACAGACCATTGATCTGGCCGGCGTTGGCGAAGATGCGCGGCGCGTTGATGACCTTGGCGTCCTGCGGCGCATCCAACGGCACGCGGATGATCTCGATGCGGAACAGGGACGTGTTGGGATCCTGCTCCGGCTGCAGCGCCGAGCACCCGGCCAGCTCGGCACCGGGGCGCACGGGCGACGTGCCCTGGACGTACACGTAGAGGACGTTCTTGTCCTTGGGGTCGGGGATCAGTGTGTGCGTGTGCGAGCCGCGGCACGTCTGGACGGCGGCGATCTGCTTGGGATGCTCGATATCCGTGATGTCGAATATGCGCACGCCGCGGAAACGCTCCGCACTGACCGAGTCCTTCACGCCCTGCGTACCGCAGTCGAGCCGCCCGCGGGTCTCCTCGACCGACATGAACATCAGATTGCCGAAGACCGACGGGTCGCCCTGGCCGCCGGGACACACGAGGGTCGTCTTGAGGACCGGATTCCGGACATTGGAGATGTCCCAGATCTGGATCCCGTGGAAATTGCCCTGGAACACGTACTTCCCGCTGAACGCGAGATCGGAGTTGATGACGCCGAAGTCGCCCGGGTTCCCGGGATTGAAGAATCCCTTGGGCCGGTCGGAGTGCGACACCAACTCGAGATTGCTGATCGCCGAGCTGGCCTCGACGTAGTGCCCTCCGGCGAGGCCTACTCGCGGGTCACTGGAACCGGAGCCGCCCGTTTGTGCTCCGGCGACGCCCCCGAGAGTGAGCAGAGCCACGGCGGCAGAGCCTGTGCCTGAACGCCAGTTCATTGATTCGCATCTCCTGTCTGATGTGTGGATTCCAATACGGCGCGCATACGCTTGATCTCGGCGCGCTGGTCGGCGTCGGCATCGGAGGCAAACGTGAAAACCTCCGGCGCCTGCGCCGCACCCGACGTGCCCAGTAAGTCCTTCACCATGGACAGGGCACCTTGGTGGTGCCGGATCATCCCTTCGAGGAACAGGTGATCGAACGCCGCGCCTTTGGCCGCGGCGAGTTGCTGCATTTGCTCCGGCGTCAACATGCCCGGCATCATCATCGTCATGCCCGGCATGGACATGCCCGCCATGGCCGCCCCGGGCATGTGGGCGACATTGTTCGAGTCGACCGTGGGAACGACTTGGTGGTGATCCTCGAGCCATTGCTGCATGAACGCGATCTCGTCCTGCTGCGAGATCTTGATCCGCTGGCCGATCAACTGTAGTTGGGGACTGGTCGTATGGTCGTGAATGAGCGCGACCATAGCCAGAGCCTGGGCGTGGTGCGCGATCATGCCTTGCAAGAACTTGACGTCGGCGGAGTCCGTGGACTGCGCCACGAGCGTCCGATGCGGCGAGAAGAGAGCCAGGACCAGAAGAGCGGCCCGTCTCGTCCACTGCCCTGCACACATTGTCATGTCCCCTGATATACACCGAGCGGGGCCGCGGCGGGAGGCCCTCCCCAGCTAATCAGCCCGCAGGGCCTCCATGGGGTCGACGCGCGCGGCGCGCCATGCCGGGATGACGCTCGACGCCGCGGCGGTCATCAGGAGCACGCCGATCGCGATGCCGAACACGAGGGGGTCGGCCGGCTGCTCGCCGAACAGCAAGGGTCGCACCCATTGGCCGGCGACCAAGGCGATGCCACTGCCAATGACGATGCCCGCGACCGCGAAACGGAGACCGTCGGCGATGATGAGCCGGAGGACATCACCGAGACGCGCGCCGAGGGCGGCCCGCACGCCCAGCTCGTGCGTACGTTGGGCGACGGCGTAGGCGATGACGCTGTACAGGCCGACCGCGGCCAAGGCCAGCGCCAGCGCGCCGAAGACCAAAAACATCGTCGCGCCCAGCTCCCACGACTTGACCTGGGTGTCGACGATGGCGCGGAGCGGAGTCGCCGTGACGTACGTCGCTCCCGGCATGAGACGCTGCAGCTCCCGCCGCACCGTTTGGATCGAACCGTCCGCCTGGTCGCGCACGCGGACGAACAGGAGGCCGGCCGTCGAGTCGTACTGCTCGACAGACAGATAGTATCGGAGCCCGATGTCGTCCGCGATGCTCACCTGCCGCGCATCCTCGGCGATACCGACGACCGTCGTGCAGGGGTTGGTATCGGCGCCGAACTTCATGCACTGCCCCAGGGCGTCGCGGCCCGGCCACAGCGTCCGCGCCATCGCCGCGCTCACGACGACGACGCGGGGCCCACGCGCGCGGTCCGTCTCCAGAATGCCGCGGCCGCGCAGGATCCGCGTGCCCACGGTCGTGAAGTATTGGGGCGACACCGCCTGCAGCGTGAAGAATCCGAGCCGATCGACCGAATCGACTCCCGGCACGGTGAAGTCTTCGGACATGATCGACCAGAAAGGAACGGATTCGGCGCGCGCCACCCCGGTGACACCCGGGATGACGCGGGCGCCGTCGACCAGCCGGTGCGCCAGGGCGTATTGCTGCCCAACCGGAAGGGCCAGCCCCCGGAGATTCGCCTGCACGGCGATCAGATGCTCGACGTCGAGACCCAGACGCACCGCCCGCGCCGCTTGGAGACTGCGCACGAAGAGACCGGCGCCGACGACGAGTACGACGGACAGGGCGGCTTGGAATACGAGCAGAACCACGCGGGCGCGCGACCCGCGGTACGTCGTGTCCCGCAGGCCGGCCTTGAACGCGTCGGCGCAATCGGAGCGATCGATGGCGAACACCGGCACGAGACCGGTGAAGACGCCGGCAACGAGCGCGGCGAGACCGGCAAAGACGAGCGCGCGGCCATCGGCGATGACGGCCGAGGACGGCGCATCGGGCACGAACAGCGGCCGCAACACGGCGCCGCCGGCCTCGGCGATCGCGATCGCCGCCACAACCCCAAGAGCGGCGAGGACCAGCGTCTCGGTGAGCACTTGCGCCAGGAGACGACCGCGCGTGACGCCGAGAGCGAGACGCATGGCGAATTCCCGGCGACGTTGGAGTGTCCGGGCCAACAACAGGTTGGCGACGTTCGCGCACGCAATGAGGAGCACGATCATCGCCAGCCCACCGGTCCACGTCGCGAGCCGGGCCGGCGAGTTCCGGTCCGGCCCGCGATTCTCTATCACCGGAGTCACCAGCGCCCGGGCGCGATGGAGATCGAGGGAGTCCGTGCGGCGCGCGCTGGATGCCCGCTCGGCCAAGAGACTGCGGCGGAAGGCATTCGTGAGATCGGCGGCAGCGGCCGTGGTACCGACCCCCGGGCGGCGCCGTGCCAGCACGGTGACGATCCAGGCGTTGTAGCTCGTGACGTAGGCGTCCGGGTGTTCGAGCACGCCGCGGGTGTACGCGTAGCTCGTGAGCGGGATGAAAGCGATCGGTGGGTTCGTGGTCTCGACACCGACGAATCCTTCCGGCGCGACGCCGACGATCGTATAGATCAACGGCCCGATTTGCAGCGCCGTGCCCACGATGTCGGGGCGCCCACCATACTGCGATCGCCAGAAGGCGTGGCTCAACACGGCCACGGGTGATCCCGCGGGAGCGCGGTCGTCCGGCGGCGCCAGGAACCGCCCCGCGGCCGGGCGCGCATCAAACAAGTCGAAATAGTCGCCGGAGACCGCGCTGACCCACCGCTCTTGGGTGTTCTGCCCGGTGCCGATGGCCAGCGAGACGTCGGCGAACGCCGCGACGCGGTCGCACGACGTCGTCCACCGCTGCAAATCGCGGAAGCGCGGATAGGCCATGGTGCCGATGGACGGAATGCCGGCATCGCCGCCACGCCCAAACACGAAGATCCGCCCCGGAAGCCCTTGCAGATACACGCGGTGCACCCGCGCGGGATCGTGCAGATAAGCCGGAGGCTGGAGCAGCAGCCGGTCGACAATGCGGAAGACGGCGACATTCGCGCCCAGACCGAGGCCGAGCGTGGCGACCACCACCGCGGTGAACGCGGGTTGGCGTCGCATGCCACGCGTAGCGAGGCGCAGGTCGGCGCCGCGGCGCTCGAACCACGAGATCCCGCGCTGATCGCGGCTCTCGTCCTTGATGCGCTCGACGCCGCCGAACGCGAGCCGCGCCTGCCGGGCCGCCTCGGACGGCGCCATGCCCCCGGCGACGTATTTCCCGATGGCCTGCTCGATATGGAAGCGCAGCTCCTCATCGAGCTCGCGCTCCATCGTGCCGCGCCGAAACAGCGCCCGTAGGCGGAAGCGGAGGTCGCTGAACATCAGGCCAGGTCGAGCACCAGCGCGACCGCGGCGGTGAGTTGGCGCCAGGCATCGGTCTCGACGCCGAGCTGCCGGCGGCCAGCCCGGGTCAGCTCGTAGAATTTGGCCCGGCGGTTGTTGTCGGACGCGCCCCACTGCGCCTTGATCCAGCCCCGGCGTTCCAACCGGTGCAGCGCAGGGTAGAGCGAGCCTTGGGGAATCTGCAATGTGGCGCGCGAGACATTGTGGATGCGTTCCGAGATCGCCCACCCGTGTCGCGGGCCGAGCGACAACGCGCGCAGGATCAGCAGGTCGAGCGTGCCCTGCGGGAGATCGAGCCGTTCGGACATGACCGCACGATACCTCCGCTCTTGTAGAAGTACAAGGGGTAGCGGTTCGGGCCCCTAGTCCGCCGCTGGACGCTGCATCTTGACGGTCAGGAGGGAATCCACGAGCGCGCGCGCCTCGCGCGCCGCGCCGCTGGCCCCGCCGTAACCGTTGGCCAGGGCGATGACCGCACGCTGGGCGGCGTTTTGCGCCACATCGACGTTCCCGAGCGACCGCTGGGCGCGCGACAAGAGCAGTTGGGCGCGGCCAGCGAAGGCGCTGCGGGAAGCCGAGAGGGAGTCCACGAGCGCGCTGCGCAGCGCGAGGCGGGCGAGGGAGTCCGCTCCCCGCGCATCGCCCGCTGCGAGGCGCCACTCGCCGGCGGTCACCAATGGAATGGCGAAGAGGGTGAGCAATGGACCTCCGTCGCTGGTCACGGACCGGAGCTCGTTTTCCAACAGCGCCGACGCCCCCCCGGGGTCGCCCTCGGCCCGCCGGATGCGCGCCTGGAGCATGGCGGTGTTGGCGCGCCGGCCGCGGGGACCTCCGGCCAGCCCCGCACTGGCCCGCTTCGCCTCCGCCACCCTACCCTGCTCCAATCGGAGCTGGGTGAGCGCCGGCGGCAACCAGTCGCCGATGCCGCTCCCTCCCGCCGTCGTGTCGCGCATGGCGCGGCCGATCCACAGATCCGCGGAATCGATGTCCCCGCGCCGGAGCTTGGCTTGCCCATAAAGGAACGCGAGAATGGGTCGAGACCTGGCCGGCACCGTGCCGCTGCTCCTGCTCGCGGATGAAGGGCGCGATCGCCGCATCCTCGGCCTCCGGCTCACCGAGCTCCCACAGCGACCCGTCGAGAAATGACAGGGCATTGGGCAGCTGCTCCGTGTCCCCATAGCCCGCGGCATCGAGCTCCGCCATCACCTGCCGCTGGTACGGCACGGCCTCGCGCATCCGGTGGCTCAACCGGAGCGCCTCCGCGAGATCGTTGATGGCGCTCAAGCGGTCCGACCCGCCGTGGTCCGTATTCACGAGTGCCACGGCGCGCCGCAGCAGGGCGATGCCCGAGTCGGGACTTCCGGTGCCGACGAGCAGCTGTCCCTCGGCGTCGAGACACCCGCTCTCGACCGCCGAATCCGGTCGCGGTGCCGGGCGGGCCAGCGCCGCCTTGGCTTCGGCGAGATCGACGCGCGCCGAGTCGAACTGATCGTCGTACACGAAACTGTACGCCCGCTCACAATCCGTCAGCGCGATCTGCGCCGGGAGCGCGGCGTCGCGGGCGATCGTGCGAGCCCGCGCCAGCATCCGGCGCTGGGTCTCCCGATCGCCGCTCTCGTAGAAGCGTTGGGCCAGGTCCGCCGTGACCTCGGCGGCGAGCCACGGTTCGCGCCGCACGTAGGGCGCCAGCATGCGCTCGGCGAGCGCGATGCGCTCGGCCTGGGAGAGCAATCGGCCATCCAGTCCCCGCGAGTCGCCCGCGAGCACGGTTTGGAGGTCGGACATCACTTGCGAGCGCTTCACGCCGCGCAACGCGGCGTCGCGCTGACGGCGCGCCTCTCGCATCTGCGCCGTCGAAAACGCCGTCGCGCCGGCCAGGGACGCCAACACCGCGGCCGCCGCGACCACACCAACGCGATAGCGGCGAACGAATGCGCGCGCGCGATAAAGCACCGTCGCGCGGCGTGCGCTGACCGCCTCGCCTCGCAGATAGCGCTCCAGATCCTCGGCAAAAGTGCCGACCGTCTGGTACCGCTCTTCGGGCGCCTTGCGCAGCGCCTTCGCGAGCACGACGTCGAGATCGCCGAGGCCGAGTCGCGCCGGCTGCACTTCGACCAGCGCCCGGATGGCGTCGGCCGGCGTGCGGCAGCCGGCGGCCGTCGGGTGACGGCCGGCCAAGAGCACGTACAGCAACACGGCGGCGGCGTACACATCGGTCGCCGTGGTGATCGGATCGCCCCACAACTGCTCGGGCGCCGCGAACTCCGGTGTCAGCGCGCGTCCGCCCTCGACAGTCAGCGCGGCCGCATCGCCGCGCCCCTCGGGATCGAGGAGTTTCGCGATGCCGAAGTCGAGCAGCTTGACCGCGCCGTCGCGGGTGACGAGGATGTTGCTCGGCTTGAGATCGCGGTGCACGATCAGGTTGGCGTGCGCGTGGCCGACGGCGGCCAGCACTTGCAGGATGAGGTGAATGCGCGCGTCGGTCGCGAGCTCGGCGTCGGCGGCGTAGACGTCGATCGGTTTCCCGTCGATATACTCGAGCACGAGATACGGTTGCCCGTTCGAAGCGACGCCAGCGTCGAGCAAACGGGCGATACCCGGATGGGCGAGGCGCGCCAGCATGGAGCCTTCGCGGCGAAAGCGTTCCTCACCGGTCGGGCTCAAGTGCGTGACGTTGAGGACCTTGACCGCGGCGCGTCCCTCGAAGCGACCGTCCGTGCGGCGGGCGAGCCAGACCGTCCCCATTCCCCCATGGCCGAGCGGACGCTCGAGCTCGTAGGCGCCGACGGCGAGGTCGTCGGACGTCATGCGCAGCGGCTCGGCGAGGAAGCCGGTTCGCTCGGCGTCGGATTCCGCGGCCAACAAAGTCGCCACGTCGGCGGCGAGGGTCGGCGACTCCGACCGCAACTGCGCGAGCCACGGCTCCCGTTCCGGCACTGGGAGATCGAGGACGCGATTGAGGAGCGGTTCGAGAATCTTCCACCGATCGCGATCGATCATGCGTCGAACTGTAGTGCCGACCTGGCGCTTCCGCTAATTTGCCCAATGACTGACGCACCCAACGGTTTGTTCGAGGTGCTCTACGCCGAGCTGCACCGACTCGCGGAGCGCAGTCTGCGGCGCGGCGGTGGGCTCACGCTGGGCACGACGACGCTCGTGCACGAGGCCTACCTCAGCGTGGCTCGACATGACGGCGACTTCCCCGATCACGCGCACTTCCTGGCGTACGCGTCGCGCGCGATGCGTACGCTGGTGATCGACTACGCGCGCCGCCGGCAAGCGACGAAACGGGGCAAGCATCTCGAGATCACGCTCAGCGGACACGAGCCGCCATCGCCGGATGCCGAACGCTTGGCGGTGGAGCTGGAGCAGTTGGGGGATGCGCTGAACGAGCTGGCCACCGTCGAGCCCGCGCTGGCCGAGCTGGTCGATCTGCATTTTTTCTGTGGGTATACGTTCGAGGAGATCGCCGCGGCACGCGGGGTCTCGACGCGGACGGTGCGCCGGGACTGGCGCAACGCGCGTGTGCTGCTGCACCACGCCATTCTCCCGGTCGATCCCGGATAACCGGCGGCGTGTCCGCTTTCCGGCGGCGATTGCGTTCTAGGGACAGACCCTTCAACGCCATCCGGGAGGCTTCGCATGTGGCACCACATCACGATTCTTTCGCTCCTTCTTCTCGTAGCGTGCTCGAGCTCGCCGACGTCGAGCAATGACGGCGTGAACCGCGATCTCGCGGCACTTCGCGCGGCCACGTCACGATTCCAGGTATTCGACACGGCCGTGGCCGCGGGCTACAGCACCAAGCTGACCGCGTGCATGACGATGCCGCCGCTCGGCGACAACCCGGCGGGCACGTTGCCGACTGGAATCCGCGCGTTACTTGCAATTCTGCCCACTAACGAGGAAGCGAACCATGCCCCGATTTCTCATCGAACGTGAGCTCCCCAGTGTCGGCGGGCTCTCTGTGGAGGCTTTTCAGGAGATCGCCCGGCGGTCGTGCCGGGTCGTGCGCGAGCTGGGGCCGGACATCCAGTGGATCCAGAGCTTCGTGACCGACGACAAGATCACCTGCATCTACATCGCCGAGGATGATGCGATGATCCGGGAGCACGCGCGGCTCGGCGGGTTTCCCGCCAATCGGATCGCGCGGATTCGCACGATCATGGATCCCACGACCGCGGAGTCCGCGGTCCTGGCCAGCCGGCGCTGAATCAAAGGGGTGGCCGGCGCGGGCCGGTCACCCCGGGTATTCTTAACTTGCTGCGGATAAAACACAGACGGAGGCGCGCCCTGGACGAGCCCGAGGATATGCGCGAGCTCCAGAGAACGCTGGGGGCTCACTACGAGCTCCAGCGCGAGATTGGTCGCGGGGCCATGGCGACCGTTTATCTGGCGGTCGACCTCAAGCACGACCGGCCGGTCGCGCTCAAGGTCCTCCAGGCCGATCTCTCCGAGTCCTTGGGGCCGGCACGCTTTCGGCGGGAGATCGCGCTCGCGGCGCGCCTGCAGCATCCCCACATCCTGTCGGTCTATGATTCGGGCGAGACCGCGGACGGACAGTTGTGGTTTACCATGCCGTACGTCGCCGGCGAGTCGCTGCGACACCGGCTGAGCCGGGAGCGGCGGCTGCCCATGCCGGACGCGTTGCGGATCGTCCGCGAGGTGGCCGGCGCCCTCGACTATGCGCACGGGCAAGAGGTGCTGCACCGCGACGTGAAGCCGGAGAACATCCTGCTCACGCCGGACGGCGACGCGCTGCTCGCCGATTTCGGCGTGGCGCGCCCGAATGCGCTCGACGACCACTCGCCCGCTCACGCGATCGGGGACGACGGTCGGCACGCCCAACTACATGAGTCCCGAGCAGGCCAGCGCCGAGCGCGACATTGAATGCGCGGACCGACGTGTATTCGTTGTCGGCGGTGTTCTACGAGAATGATCACCGGCGATCCGCCGTTCGTGGCCAAGACGGCGCAGGCGGCGATCGCCAAGATGATGACATCGCCGCCACCGTCGGCCCGCGCTCTGCGCGCGGACGTGCCGCGGGGGATCGATGCGGTCGTCAGAAAGGGATTGGCGATCTCGCGATTCGACCGGTACACGAGCGCCCGCTCGCTGACCGCCGCGCTCGACGCCGGAGTGGTGCCCACGGTGCGCAATCTGTTGCCCCGCCTCGTCATTGTGGCGGCGCTGATCGGCGTGTTTCTGGTCGTCGTCGAAGTCATCCGCCTCGCGCGATAGCCCTCGGGCGGCCAGTTTTCCGGTTCGCGGCGCCCGCACCGGGGCGCCCGACCGCCTCCATCTCGAAGGGCACCCGTGTCGATCATCCAGCCTGAGCCCACCCGGCGCCGCCGGTTCCTCGGACAACTCGTCGGCGGCGCCGCGGCATTCGCGGCGACGGCCTGCGCCAGAGCCCAAGCCACGGCGCAGGCGGTCGCGCCCACGCCGGCTCCGCCGCCGCCCGCCGCTCCGCACCATGATTGGGATCTCTCGTGGACCAACCGTCTCGCCGGCGATGGCACGCATAAGCAGGTGTTCGATGCGCCGGAGATCGCCGAGGGCACGGTACTGGACCAGGCTCGGATGTTCTACATGAACTACAAGGAGGTCTACAACACGGCCGACACGGACCTCCGTGCGGTGCTCGTGTTCCGGCACCTGGCGATTCCGATGGTCCTGGGAGACGCCGCGTGGGCGAATTACCCCTTCATTGGAAAGAAGATCACGAAGCTCAAGGACCCCACGACGGGCGAATGGGCGCTGCGCAACCCGTTCCTGAATGCCAAGGCCGACGACAAGTACGCCACGATCGGGGCCGACGGCGGGTTGGACACCCTGATCGGACGCGGAACGATCGCGCTTGCCTGCAACTTGGCGTTCAGCGGTTTCGCCGGGCGCATTGCCGAGCGCACCAAGCAAAAGGCCGACGTCGTCAAGCAGGAGCTGACCGCGGCCCTGATCCCCGGCGTCACGCTCGTGCCGTCGGGGATCTTCGGCGTCATTCGCGCCGAGCAGGGCGGGTGCGCCTATATCAGGGCCACGTGAGTGTCGTAATCGGGGACATCACTGCGCGGTAAACGCGGGGCACGCGAGTGAGGCGCTCCCCGCGTCCTGCCGCGCGAGGCACTCGGCCTGGGGAATGACCTGGTTCGAGGTCAGGCCAAACGTGCTCCCGCTGAGCGGGAGCGCGGCCAGGCGCCCGAACCGGCGCACGTCGATCCAGCGATGACCCTGGAAGAGGAGCGACAAGCGCCGCTGGGCCAACAGCTCCGTCACGAAATCTTGAGTCCCCGTGAACGCGGCGCGGGATGAGAGTCCGCCACTCACCGTGCGTACCGCATTGATGTCCGCGAGCGCGCCGTTGGCGTCACCGGTGAACCACTCGGCTTCCGCGCGCAGCAGCACCAACTCTTCGTTGGTGACGATCGGAATGGGGCTCGTCGCCGTCGCGTACACCTGGAGCCTGAGATCTGTCGTCACGTTGGCGCCGGATGGCGTCTGGAGCGCTTGGCCGGCGAGAATTTTCGCCAGATACCGCTTGTCGGTCGCGCTCACCGTCCCATCGTCGCGGATCGACGGGTGGGCATAGATCGGTTGGAACGTCGCGCTCACGGTGTTGGCCACGTCGGTGCCCTGGTTGCCGAACAGATAGGACGGCCCCAGGCCCAAATTGCTCCCGTCCGCGACCAGCGGCGTCAGGAAGGATCCGTGCAGCGCGGTAAGGACGCGTTGATAGCCCGCGGTGTTGTTCCCGGCCAGTGACGCGCGATAGGCTTCGACCCGCGCTTTGAGCGCGCGGTTGAACGTGGCGAATGTCGCGGGCGTGTCGAACCCGCTCCAGCCCTGCCCAGCCGCTTCGGGTAGCGAAAAGGGAAACGCGACGTTGCCGGCAGCCGTCAGCGCGGCGTAGCCGGAGTCGAGGACCGCGGACACGAACGTCCACGCCGAGTCGCGCGAGACGAACGGCGCGAGCGCGGTCGCCGAAGGGAGAATCTGGACCACGATCCCGAGATTGTTGCGTGTGGCGGCCAGGTACGACAGCTCCAGTCCTTGCAATGTCTCGGCGAATCCCAGCGCCGCCGAACGTTGGGCGGCGGGCACCGTTGTCGCCGCCGCCACAGTCGTCGCGAACGCCGCAATGTTGCGCAGCGTCGCGTACCGGTCGGTCCAGTCGCCCGACGCCCCACTCGTCGGATCGCTGAAGTTCTCGTAGTACGCCGTTACCGACCGGCTCTCCGTCGGCACGACGTCGAACATCTCCCGACCGAACTGACCCGTCGCGATGAGATAGGCCGGCATCGAGTTGCGCTGGCTCGCCACCACGCCGGTGGCTCCCAGCTGTAGCGCTTGCAGCGGGCTCGATCCGACGGAGGCGGGTGTCGGGCTGTTTGGATTGACCAGCCGGTCGGGCGCGCACGCACTGAGCAGCAGCGCCAACAACAGGGCATATCGGATCATGACGAGAGTCCCAGATCGATCTGGAAGGTGAACGAACGGACGGCCGGGAACGGCGCCGTATCGATGAACCGGTTGAGATTCTGATCGCCGAAGTTGTTGAACTCCGGGTCGTAGCTCCAATAGTGCGTCCACAGGAACGGATTCCGGGCCTCGAGCGAGAAGCGAAGGGACGACGTCTTGATCGCTCGAGCGACGGCCGCAGGCGCACTGTAACTCAGGCGGATATCCCGCACCCGCACGTTCGTGCCATCCTGGAGATAGAGACGCGCGTCGGACCCGCCGTGCCACGCCAGGTAGCGAAAGTTGCCGAGGCCCTGCGAGCCCGACGGGATGAGTCCCACATCGCCCGCGGGCAGGCCAGCGGGGCGATCGCCCACCGTCACTGGCGTCGTCCAATCCCGGCTGGTGCCTCCCTCGTCGTACAACTTCATGGTCGTGTTGGCGACATCACCGCCGTTCCGCCAGTCCAGCGTGAACGCGAGATCGAACGCCCGCCAATGGACCGTGTTGTTGAATGCCACGGTGTACCTGGGGTTCGCGTCGCCGATGATCGTGTCTTTCGTCGCGGCGACCAGACCGGGTCGCGTGACATAGCTCCCGACCGGGAGGACGCGCCCCGCGGCATCGACGGGCACGTTGCCCCAGATAGCGGTGGTGAGCGTTCCACCCTGAATCCGGTTCGTGCCGAACGACGCGCCGAAATTATTCGGCGCGGCAAACGGCGCCACCGAGGCCGGAAGACTTACGGTGTGCTCCCGATTCCGCTCGAAGCTCACGCCCGCGTCTATCGACCAGTCGCGCGCCCGCACGGGTGTACCCGTCACCCCGACCTCGATGCCCCGCGTTTGCAGCTCTCCGCCATTGATGAAGGCGCTCGTGAAGCCGCTGGTCGGCGCCAGGGTGGGCTGCAGGAGGAGGTTGGTGATCGTCCGTTGGTATCCCGTCGCTTCCAGGTGCAAACGTCCGCCGAGACCCGTCACATCGGCGCCGCCCTCGATCTCGGTCAGTATTTCCGGCGTGATGGCGGGATCGCCGACGTTCAGGTTGGCGACCGTGCTCGTCAGGCCGCCGATGATCGGACCCGTGGACAGCACCTGATCGCGCGCGCCGTACGGGGGCCGATTTCCAGTTTCGCCCCAACCGCCGCGCACTTTGATCTCCTCGACACCGGGCAACAGGTTGAGGAACCGGTACGCGCCCGACACACGGGGATACACGTAGTAGCGTCCAGGGTCGCCATTGGCGCTCGATCGATCGGCGCGGACACCGCCGTTGAGCACCAGCCGCTCGCCCAGCGCGGTGACCTGTTCGCTGGCGAAGAGCGCCTGGTCGTCGAAAGCCGTGATCGCCTGAAAGTCGGTGAGATTGCCCTGGGCGGCGGTCGCGGTGCCGGGCAGCGTTCCCTTCCCCAGCAGCGCGTACTGGTTCGTCGACTGCTTTTCGGCACTGGCGCCCAGCGCGGTGGCGAACGTGAGGGCGCGCACGGGGGTCACCGTCCAGGTGACGGTGCCCTGAACATTCTGATTCAGTCCCTCGACCGTCGTCTGCTCATTGCGTCCGAAAAATCCGTCCGCGCCTTCATACTGCAGGAAGCCAGGTGACACGAGCACGCCGGACTGCGTGTAGCGGTCGAATCCGCCGAGCGCCGCCAGCACCACCCGGTTTGCCCCGGCATCGACCGCCGTATAGCTCAACGTCGCGCTGCCCAGCCCTCGCGTCACGTCCTCGGTGAGCTTGAGATACTGGTACGTCTGGAACGGATTCGACGCCGCCGATCCGCCACCAAAGATCGGATTCTGGATGTAGCTCCCGTCGGCGGCGCGTTGCCGCAGGTCGAACACCGCCGGCGTATAGGCGAATGCGTACACGGGACTCGTGAACGTGTTGTCGTTGTTGGCCAGGCCCCGGTTGTTGGTGTTCCGCAGCACGTCGACGCTCAAGGACGCGTTCCATCTGATTGCCGAATGCCTGGTCGAGATTGAGCCGCGCCGATTGCAGACGCGCGTCCGTGTTGGGCGCGATACCGGCTTCCAGGCGGTTGGTCCCCGAGGCGTACCATTTCGTCTGGTTGGTCCCGCCGCTCGCGCTCACGATGGTGGCGTAGCTCGGATCGCGGTTGTCGAAGAACGATTTCTCGAGATCGACGTTGGCCGAGCGGGGGATCACTCCATGCGGGAAGCGTTGGTCGAGATAGGCGATGGCCGCGGCATTGTTGGCCTCGCCGAACGGGATCGCGATGACCTGCGCCACGCTGTCGAACGTCCGATAGCCCAGTTCCTTGAGTGGCGTGTTGACTCCGACCCGCTGACTCAGGTTGATCGTGGTCTTTCCCGCGCTCCCCCGTTTCGTGCGGATCACGACGACGCCGTTGGAAGCCCGCGAACCGTAGATCGCGGTCGCCGCCGCATCCTTGACGATCTCGATGCTCTCGATCTCGGCGGGATTGATGTCCGCCAATCGGCCGTCGGGGTTGTCCTCGTTGGTCCCGTTCGTCCCGATGCCCCGCGACGCCTTGGTCACGCCGTTGGCGCCGGAGGAGAAGGCATTGTTCGAGATGATCGTCCCATCGACCACCACGAGCGGCTGCCCATTGCCCAGGATCGACGTCGCGCCCCGGATCTGAATCTGTCCGCCGCCGCCCGGGGCTCCGCTGTTCATGCTGATCGTGGCGCCGAGGACCTTGCCTTGGAGCGCCTGCTCCAGTGACTGGGCGGGTGCCCGGTCGATCTCCTCGGCGCTGACCGTCGATCCGGCCGTCGTCGCCGTCGAGCGGGAGAGGGACGATGTCTTCCCCGAGACCACGATCTCGCCCAGTGTGTAGGGCTGCGTGGTGAGCTCCACCGTGAGAACCGAATCGCCAGCGGCGACGGGCACCGTGCGCGGTGTGAATCCGATGGCGCGCACGGTCAACACCACTGGGCCATTCGGCGCGTGGATCGTGAATCGCCCCGCACCGTCGACCGCGATGCCCGCGGTGCGATCGCCGATGGCGATGATCGCCGACACGACGGGACGATCGCCGCCCTGGACGACGCGTCCCACGATGCGTCGGGTCGATGGCTGGGCGCGCGCCTCGTGGCCAACCAGCATGAGCGCAACGATGATGACTACACGAACGACTCTGGGCATTGAACCAGATTCTCCAGTCAAGGCAATGAGGGATAAACGCAAAAGAGCCCGCTCTCCGGAGAGAGCGGGCTCAGTGGCGCGAGACGCGTCGCGGCCTATCGCGACCTATCGCATGTTACGCGATCATCCAAGTCCACCGGATGACGCGCAGCCACTGTTCCCACTCCCGATGGAGCGGATACAGAGGGCGCGACAACACATGGACATGGATGGCGTCATGGTGAGCGGCAATCCTATAGCACTGAGATGAGCATGTCAAGCCGCTGGCGCGGGCTCGAGCGATCGCGTGACCTCGGCGATCGTCTCGGTGAGATGTGCCCGGGTGACGGCATCGCCCGCGCGCGGCAGCGCGCGACGCGCGGCGTCGCGGATCGCCGCCAACTCACTGCGCGCCAGCGCCCGTGCATCGCCTTCACCGGCGCGCGGCGCGCCGGTCCGATCGACGGTGGGAACGGGCGACTTGTCGTCCGGCTTCCCGCTCGTGGGGTTGATCGGGTTCACCAAGGCATCGAGGGCCACCAAGTGCGCCCGCTGCAGACTCCGGCGGAACGCGTCGATCTTGACGCTTCCCCCGGTGAGTTCCGACCAGAGCGCGACGCGCACGTCCGACATGAGCTCCGCCGGATCGTAGGCATCACCGCCGCGGCCGACCATCGCCCGCTCGTCGGCGAGCCGTTCGAGACGGTCGGCACGGAGCAGAGACTGCACGACACCGCTCTGCGCCTGCTTGACGCGCGCCAGCGCGCTATCGCCCACATCGGCGCCGAGTCGCGCCAGGAGCGCCGGGTCCAGGAAATACGTGGGCGTGGCGAAGGCATGCGTCACCAGAAAGCGCACGGCCGCGCGCTGCCGGTCCGCGGGCACCGGCGTGAACCGGGGTCCGGTTTGGCTGCCGGATTTCTCCCGGCCGTATTCCCCGCCGACGACCTTGACCACCTGACGGACTTCGAGCTGCCACTGCCCGATCAGGCGATCGAACAGATCCTTGAGATCGTCGTCCGGCTCACCCGGCCGCACCGCCAGCGTCATGAGCCGCGGGACGGTGCGCGCGATATTGGCGAAGCCCGCGGTCGTGGATTTCACCGCATCGGCATCACCAACGGCTTCGCTCTGGACACCCGGATCGGGGCCGGCGTTACCCTCGTCCCCTTCATAGCGGAACCACGGCACGCTGTCCTGCGCCCGCGCCCACGCGTCGAGCACGGGTCGTTCGGCATCAGTCGCGCGCACGTGCATGAGCGGCCGGGCGCCCGCCCCGCCCGATCCCGGCGCGGTGGAAGTCTCCACGTCGATCGGCGCATATCCCCAGTGGATCGCGAAGTAGTCGTACGGCGCGATGCGGGGGATGAGATCGCCGACCGGAATCGAGTCCTCGGGTTGGGCGACATAGTCGAATCGACAGTAGTCCATGACCGAGGCGCAGAAACCCATCCGGTGGATCCACGTCCGACTGCGCACGCTGTCGGCCGGGTACTCGCTGCTGGCCTGCATGTTGTGCCGGAGCCCCAGCGTGTGCCCCACCTCGTGCGCAATCACGTATTCCAGCAAGCGGCCCATCAGCGAGTCGGGCAGTGGCAACGTCTTGACTCTGGGGTCGAGCACACCGACCTGCGTGATGTACCAGTCGCGGACGAGATTGAGGACGTTGTGATAGACCCGGACGGAGCCATTGAGCACCTCGCCCGTGCGCGGATCGACGATCTGCGGGCCGTACGCGTTTTCCGTCGTCGACGGCAACCAGCGGATCACCGTGTGCCGGACATTGTCGGGCGACCATGACGGATCTCCTACGGGCGCGTCCTTCGCCACGATGGCATGGGAGAAACCCGCGGCCTCGAATACCGGCTGCCAGTCCTCGATGCCTTTCTTGATCCAGGGCACCCACTGGGTCGGCGTCGTGGGATCGATGTAGTAGACAATGGGCGCGACCGGCTCCGATACCGCCGCCGCGGGATCCTTCTTGGTGAGGCGCCAGCGGCCGATGTACTGGCGCTTCGCCGCACGCGGCTCGGTCGTCCCGTAGTCGATCTGCTCGGTCAGAAAGAAACCGACCCGGGGATCGGCGCGCCTCGCGGTCATGGGGACGACCGGAAGGCGCACCATGCTCCAGTGCGCCAACACGCTCGACGCCGGACCGTGGTCCTTGCCGTCGGCCGTCTGCGTCGCCTCGACCTCCACGTTGTCGGGGAACGCCGACACGCGCTCGATGAACGAGCGCTTCTCATCGAGCCCCTCCTTGAACGCCGCCATCTCCGGGATGCCGGTCGTATAGAGTCGGGTCACGTCGATGACCGGGGCGCTGTCCGGACCGAACGTTTCAATGGGAAAGGAGGCGAGCACCGCGCCGTATTCCGATTGCGCGACCGCCCGGGCGATCGGCAGCGACGTATCGGCGACTACCTCGTACGACACGCTGCGCAGGAGCACGCGACGGTCCCGCTCCTCCCAGCGGATAACCCGCCGGTTGAGCCAGTCGCCGCCGTATTGCCTCTCCTGCCCGGCGCTGGCGCGGGCCAGGCTTCCCACCAGCAAGAGGTCGGCGCCCAGGACGCGGGTCGGCACCTCGAAGTACAATTTCTCCCCGATCCGATGGCTGATCACGAGGCCGCGCTGGGTCACCGCCTTGGCCGTGATGACCTTCGAGTACGGTTTGGCGGCGCCGGCGGAGTCACCCTTGGCACTGTCGCCGGCGAGACGGACGGGGCTCGGTGTGGTCGCCGGGGCCGGTGCCACCGGCGTGCACGCGCCCAGCGCCAGCACGAGCAAGGACAAACGCGAATCGATCATGGCGCCAAAGAGTGTAAGAATCGAGCGATGTCATCAAAAACACGCGTAGCAACGATGCACCGTGACGCAGGGGACGTCAACGTGTCATTCTGGGCACATTCAGAATAGCTTGACATACCCTGTCCTCGACCCCCCATGCACTCCGACCAGATCAAACGCGGTTTCGAACGTGCCCCGCACCGGAGCCTCCTACGGGCGACGGGGCAGATCCGTGAACAGGGGGACTTCGACAAGCCGTTCATCGCGGTCTGCAACTCCTATGTCGATATCATCCCCGGCCACGCCCACTTGCAGGAGCTTGGCCGCCTGGTGAAGGAGTCGGTGCGCGCCGCCGGTGGTGTGCCGTTCGAGTTCAATACGATCGGGGTCGACGATGGCATCGTGATGGGCCATGAGGGGATGCGCTACTCCCTCCCGTCCCGCGAGCTCATCGCGGACTCGGTCGAAACGATGGCCCGCGCCCATTGTTTCGACGGGATGATCTGCATCCCCAACTGCGACAAGATCGTCCCCGGCATGCTCATGGGCGCGGCGCGCGTCAATATCCCGACGGTGTTCGTCTCCGGCGGCCCGATGGCGGCCGGCGTCGACTCGCGGGGACAGAAAGTCGACTTGATCTCCGTGTTCGAGGGCGTCGGCGCCCGCGCCGCGGGCACGATCGACGACGCCCGACTCGACGAGCTGGAGCGCGTCGGGTGCCCGACGTGCGGCAGCTGCTCGGGCATGTTCACCGCGAATTCGATGAATTGCCTCTGCGAAGCGCTGGGCATCGCGCTGCCGGGCAACGGATCGATATTGGCCACCACACCGGAACGCCGGGCACTGGTGGATCGGGCCGCGCGGGTAGTGCTCCGCCTGGTTCGCGACGACGTGAAATTCCTGGACATCGTGACCGCTGCCGCCATCGACAACGCGATGGCGCTCGACATGGCGATGGGGGGATCGACGAACACGGTCCTCCACGTCCTGGCGCTGGCTCGCGAGGCCGGGCTGGACTACCCGGTGAGCCGCTTCAACGACGTCGCGGCCCGCGTCCCACACCTGGCCAAGATCTCGCCGGCGTGGGATGGATCTCGCCAATGGCACATGCAGGACGTGCACGCCGCGGGTGGCATCTCGGCGATCGTCCGCGAGCTCATACAGGTGCCCGGCGCCATCGATGCCAGCGCCCGGTCCGTGACCGGGATGACGCTCGGCGAGACGGTGGCCGATGCCGCGATCGTCAACCCGGAGTGCATTCGCCCCGTGAACCGCCCGCACTCGCCGCGCGGCGCGCTCGCCGTGCTGTTCGGCTCGCTGGCGCCCGAGGGCGCGGTCGTCAAAGTCGGCGCCGTCGACCAACACGAGATGACGTTCTCGGGACCAGCCCGCGTGTTCGAGAGCGAGGAGGAGGCGATCGACGCCGTCCGTCACGATCGCATTCGCTCCGGTGACGTCGTCATCGTTCGCAACGAGGGCCCGCGGGGCGGCCCCGGCATGCGCGAGATGCTGGCGCTCACGAGCATGCTCAAAGGCATGCCCATCGGCGCATCCGTGGCGCTGATCACGGATGGCCGGTTTTCGGGAGGCACGCGCGGCCTCTGCATTGGCCACGTCTCGCCGGAGGCGGCCGAAGGCGGGCCGATCGGCCTGGTGCGCGATGGCGACTGCGTGACGATCGATCTGGCGGCCCGGGTGCTGGACCTCGGCGTTGGCGCTGACGCGCTGGCGCGGCGACGCGCCGAGTGGCGCGCACCGGCGCCCAAGGTGACGCGCGGTTGGTTGGCGCGCTACACCGCGCTCGTGACGAACGCCAGCAACGGCGCCGTGCTGGCCACGCCGAACGGGCGTCCGGGCTAAACGCCGCGGCGCACGACCACGACGAACCGGGTCGCGTTGTCTGTGCGATCGGCGACATTCCGGTCGAGGATGGTGAGTCCGTATCGCGCCGCGGCCGCCGCGCTGGCGATCGCGCCAGCCTGAGCGCTGGCGTCCTGGGCGATCATACGGGCCGCTCCCGCTGTGTCATAGACTGACACGGGCGCGACCGCGGGATGGAATCGAAACCAGGCGGCGCACTGGGCCAACGCGACCGGGTGACTTTTCACCTGCGTGAGTCCGGAGAGAGTCACGCCCGGGATGGCCATCACGGCCAAATCGACCGGGACAACGGTCTCCGACACGACGACGAGATCATTCCGCGCGGCCAGCACCGCGACGCTCGCCGCGACCGGGCCGACGATGACGTTCTCGACCGGCAGCACGCCGGCATCGGCGCGCCCCCGCGCCACGGCGTCGGCGACGTCTTCGAACGCATAGACCGGCATGGCGATGGCTTGGGCGCCCCACACCTGGGCGATCGCCGCTTCGCCGAAAGCGCCCGGCTCTCCTTGGAACGCAACGCGCATGATCAGACCGTGATGGGAGATGAAAAAAAGAGGCCCCCGGGACATCCGGGGGCCTCGAGGATCGAGTGGTCGTGCTCGCCGTCTATCAGCGCGCGCGCCCGCGACCTCGGCCCCCCAGGGGGAAACCGAAGAAGCGGCTAAAGAACATCGTGCGCGTCATGAGCCAATCTTGGCGGTATGTGATGCGACGCGCAACGCCGGTATGGGGTCGATCACACCCTGGCGCTCGTCTAGCGGGCCGCGATCATGCGCCGGAAGCGGGTTTCCTTGGCGAGTGGCGCCCACGTCGGATCGACCCGCAGCCACGACGGCGAGATGAGATACGGCTGAGCGAGCAGCGAATCGAGGACGTCGAGCGCCTTCGCGTGGTCGCCGGTCCCGACGTACAAACGCGTTTCCAGCGAGATGCTCGGCATACGCCATGATCCCGAATGCGGTCGCCGGTGGCCTGGGCCAACGCCAGACCGTGCGCGCCCAAGCTCTCGGCCCGGCCTGCCGTTGTCCGAGCCGCGCCAACATCAGGCTCGCGGAACAACGGGCGTTGAAAATCATCGGGCGACGCGGGTTGCGCGTCATAGGATCGCGATCGCCGTGTCGGCATGGGCCCGGGCGAGCGCGGTGTTGCCGCGCAGATGATCGAAGCTTCCGAACGGATGACCGACCACGTGCCCCTGTCGTTGTCGAACGCGCTTGGCGTGCTCCAACGCGTCCGGCCAATCGCCCATTCCCGCCTCGGCGCCCGTCAACCCTTGGTTCGCCTCGGCCGAGGAGGGCGCGTACCGCAGCGCCATGTCGTACGCCGCGCGCCGCGACTCGCCTTCGACGTACGGCATCGTGAACCAGAGCTGGCCCGTCGGCGTCTCGCCCGAGTCGTAGACGCCGAGGATGTGCGGATGCTGGAGCCGGGCGGCGGTGGCGATCTCGCGCCGGAACCGCTGGGGGCCGAGGGAGGCGGCGAGATCGGCGTTCAAGACCTTGAGCGCCACGAGACGTTGGTGCTTCGCGTCGCGCACCAGGTAGACGGTGGCCATGCCCCCGCGCCCCAGCTCGCGCTCTACCGTATAGGCGTCGGGCAGTCCGTCCTGGAACACCACGGCCTATAAAGTAGAGCTGGCCAGGGGCGCCGGCTAGTCAGCAGGCGTCGTGATCGGGAGCGTGATGCGCGACCAGGCACCGGGCCGGTGCTCGATCGTCACTGTGGCGCGCCGAAGGTCGCGGGAGGTAGCCTCCGACTCGCCCGTCTGCGGGTTGCGCGAGAAGTTCGGGAAGAACGTGCTCGAGATCTGCACGCGGATGCGGTGTCCGCGCGCGAAGCGGTTACTGGTGATCAGGTGGTCGAGGCGCACCGCGTACACGCTATCCGGCGCCAGCAGCTGTCGGCCCCGGGCCATGTCCCGGTAGCTCGCGCGCTCGACGTCCAGACCGGGACTCATGAGGTTGAACGCGACGCCGTCGGGCGCGACGTCGAGCAGGCGCACCCACACGTCGGTGTCACGGCAGCCGCAGCGCAGAAAGATCTCCGCCCGAATGGGTCCGGTGACCTCGACATCGCGGTCCAGCGGCGGCGTCTCGAACGTCAGCACATCGGCGCGGGCGCCGAGCGCCCGGTAGTCGTGCGCCCCGGAAAATTCGTAGGGGTTCGTCACCGGGTTGGCCGGATCGGAGACGTAGGAATTTTCGCCAGCGCCGGTCGTCGTGTCCGTGGCCAGTGCGCCCGGCGTCGCCAGGTAGTAGGTGACCGACCGCGCCGGCGGCGGCCATGTGTCCGCCGTCCGCCACGCGTTGGCGCCCATGACGTAGTAGCGGACCCGCGGCTCGCGATCGACGCCGTTGTCGATGCCCCGCACGTAGTGGTCGAGCCAACGGAGGACGACATCATCGTAGTCGATCGTCGACGACTTGGGGAAAGCCCGATCCCCCGACGTCGTGTCCTCCTGCCCCCCGTGCGTCCAGGGGCCGAGGAGCAAGTGCGTCCGCGGATCCCGCTCGCCGGTCCGCGCGGCGAGGAGACCGGCGAAGTTGGTGGTGGCTCCTTCGGGCCCGTAGTTATCGTCGTACCACGCCGAGAGATTGAGGACCGCGGCGTGGACCCGGCCATACTTGTCGCGGAGCTCGGACCACTCCCACCACGGATCCTCGGGGGGATGCGCCAACCAGCGATAGTAGTAGGGCGCGATCCCCTTGAGCTCGGCGAGTCCGGAGAGCGGCAACTCGTGATCGGCCACCGGGGCGACCTGTTTCCACTGCGCGGCCGCCTCCCGGTCCGTCGTCGGACCGGACACGTGGTGCCGGACGCGCGCGTCCGGCGCGATGTCATTCCAGATCCAGTCGATCCACGACATGTCCCACGTGCCACCCGCGTAGAAAAAGTTCTGCGGCGTGGAGAACGTCATTGCCGGAACGATGGCCTTGAGGTGCGGCGGCGTCTCGATCGCGGCCAGCCATTGGACGGCGCCGGGGTACGACAGGCCGAACATGCCCACCGCGCCATTGGACCACGGCTGGACAGCGGTCCACTCAATGGTGTCGTAGCCGTCGTGCGGCTCCTGCTCGTACGGCGCGAACTCCCCATCCGACGCGTAGCGGCCCCGGACGTCCTGCACCAGGACGGCGTAGCCGCGGTCGACGGCGTGGCGAACCGTGGACATCGCCCGCTTCCCGTACGGCGTCCGGTAGACGATCACCGGAAATGGGCCGCCGGATGCCGGGCGGTACAGGTCGGCGCGCAGCACGATGCCGTCGCGCATGGGCACCGCGACGTTCTTGGTGACGATCATGCCCAGCACCATCGCGACCGTGAGTACGTGCATGGCGCGATAAAGTAGCATCGCGGCCAGCGGAGGGACATTCTTCGCCACTATGCCCATTGGCGCCTCGACGGCGGCCGCGCTCGTTGCGGTCCTGCACATCGCGTTGGCGGCTGTCGTCTCCGCGCACATCGTGCTCACCAAAGACGATGTGCGGGCGGCGATCGGCTGGGCGGGACTGGTGTGGCTGACGCCCGTGTTCGGTTCAATGTTGTATGCGCTATTCGGGATCAACCGCATCAACCGGGAGGCGCGCCAGGGCCGGCGTCCGCCGGCGCTCGATCCCGCGGACCAGGCCGCGGCATTGCGGGGCGCTGCGGCGCGCGTCGGTGACGAGTTGCCGGCGGATCTCCCCGCCCCTCTGCACGCCATCGCCCGGTTGACGGCGACGGTGACGGGGCTGCCGCTCGAGCCGGGATGCGCGATCGAGCCTCTGGAGAACGGGGATCAGGCCTACCCCGCGATGCTGGCGGCGATCGACGGGGCGGAGCGCACGGTAGCGATGGCCAGCTACATCTTCGACCGCGGGATCGTGGGAACGCAATTCGTCGACGCGCTGGCCCGCGCCGCGGCGCGGGGCGTGGCCGTCCGGGTGTTGATCGACGGCGTCGGTGCCCGCTATAGCCATCCACCCATCGTCCGCGAGCTGGCGCGCCGTGGGGTGCGGGTGGCGCGGTTTCTTCCCTCGCTCATCCCCATCCCGCATCCGTACTTCAACCTGCGGAACCACCGCAAGATGATGGTCGTCGACGGCACGACCGGTTTCTGTGGCGGGCTCAATGTGCGCGACGCGTGCCTCTTGTCGCTCAACCGCCCGGACGCGACGCGCGACCTGCATTTTCTGGTACGGGGCCCCGTCGTGCGCCAGATCATGGACGCGTTCGCGTTCGACTGGGAATTCACCACTCACGAGTCGCTTCCGGCGGACATCTGGTCACCGGGATCGGCCGCCGCCGGCGATGTGTTCGCCCGGGGGATTCCCGACGGACCGGACGCCGACTTCGAGACGGTGCTGATGGTCATTCTCGGCGCCACCGCTCAGGCGACGCGCTCGATCCGGCTCTCGACGCCGTATTTTCTCCCCGACCGGTCGCTGATCGACGCGCTCCGCGTCGCGGCGCTGCGGGGCGTGCAGGTCGACATCGTCCTGCCGGCGCGCGGCAACCTGCGTCTCGTGCAGTGGGCGGCGACCGCCCAGTTGTCGCAGGTTTTGGCCTGGGGTTGCCGCGTGTACCTGTCCCCCCCGCCGTTCGATCATTCCAAGCTGCTGCTCATTGACGACCGTTGGTCGCTGATCGGGTCGGCCAACCTCGATCCGCGCAGCTTGCGGCTCAACTTCGAGTACAACATCGAGTGCTACTCTTCGGCGTTGGCGGCCCGCTTGGGTGCGCTACTCGACGACAAGATCGCCGCGAGCCGGCTGCTCACGCTCGGTCACCTGGAGCGCCGCCCTCTTCTCCAGCGCTTGCGCGATGGGGTGGCGTGGCTGGCCCAACCCTATCTCTAGCGTCCACGCTGTGGTGGACAACGAAGCGTCGTCTCGAGACGCGTGATATATTGGCGTCGTGCGATACACGTGGATGACACTCGCCGTGCTCTTGGGCCTCCCCGGACGCGCGGGGGCCCAGTGGAGGACCCCGTGGAGCTACGAGGGGGAAAAGGGACCGTCGCACTGGGGTGACTTGGATCCGCAGTACGCGGCCTGCAAGGCGGGCATGGAACAGTCACCCATCGACATCCGCGGCGCGGAGAAAGCCGATCTCGCTGCCCTGCAGTTCAACTACCGGAGCGGCCCGCTCCACATCATCAACAATGGCTATACGGCGGTCCGCGTCGATTACACCCACTCGGGCGACTTCCTCGTCGTGGGCGGAACGCGCTACGAGCTGACGCAGTTCCATTTCCACCGTCCGAGCGAAGAGCAGGTTCGCGGCAAACCGTACGACATGGTGCTCCACTTGATGCACGTGAGCGACAGTGGCAAGGTCGTCGGCGTCGCGGTGTTCCTGACCGCGGGACACGCGAACGCGACGATCGACCGGCTGTGGGCCCACATGCCCAAGACCGTGGGGCCATCGGAGCAGATACCCGGCGTGGAAGTGAATCCCGCCGACCTGCTGCCCCACACCGCGAGCTACTACACGTACACGGGATCACAAACGGCGCCGCCCTGCGCGGAAGGCGTCATCTGGTACGTGTTGAAGACGCCGGTGGAGACGTCAGCGGAGTCGATCAGCGCTTTCGCCGCGCTCTACCCGCACGACGTCCGGCCGGTGCAGCCCCTCAATGGACGCTCGGTGAAGGAGAGCCGGTAGCGTCAGTCCCGGGCTTCAGGTACTTGTCGAACCAATCGACGATCCGCTGCAGCGCTTGGGGTCGGCGTCTCCGGTCTCCACCAGAAATCGGGTCGCGAAGATCTCGTCCTGGAGATCGCCACCACCCAAATCCTTGTAGTTGGCCTTCTGGAACGCCAAGCCATATCCGGTCGAGCCGCGCACGTTGGGCGAGATGCAGATATAGCCTCGCGACGCCAGGGCCACGGCCACCGTATTGAAGTCATCGATCGTCTGGCTGGTCGGACCGCCGTGCGGGAGCACCAACGCGGGGTACGAGGCGTCGCGCTGGAGATTGAACGGCATCCACACGTAGGCGCTGATGAGCGTCCCGTCGAAGCTCTTGTAGTGCACCAGCTGCGTGGAGGGTAAGCCGCCCGGATTGAGGCTGGCGAGCGCCGAATGCGAGAGTTGCTTCGGGGCGTTGGTCCGCAGGTCGTACGTCCAGAGATCGGACGGGCGGCGGGCGTCCTCGTGGTACACGAGCAGGTGTGTGCCGTCCGGAGAGAACGCGCTGGGCAATCCCGCGGCGCGGGTAATGCCATCGGGAAAAGCCAGCTTTCTCGATGCGCGAGTGCCCGTGTCGCGTACGTACAGTGTGCTCCGGCCATCCTGATTCAGCACGTAGGCGAAGCGGGAACCATCCGGCGCGAAGTCGGCAGCCGACGCTTCCCACTGTGTGTCGGTCATCCACTCCAGACGGCGTGTGGCGGCATCCAGGATGGCGACGTTCTGATATCCACCCTTCGCGGTCGAATTGAGCAGCACCCGACCGTCGCTCGACACCGAAGTGCCCATGTACTGGACGTCGCCGGTATGGGGCGTGAGATCGCGCGTTTGGCCGGTCTCGGCATTGATCTCGTAGACGTCGGAGTCGGTGTAGCTCTCCTTGACGCGGTTGGCATAGATGTGGCGGCCATCCTTGCTCCACGCGAATGGCTGCCAGAGATGGTCGGCGGACTGCTCGTGCGTCAGGATACGTTTCGCCCGCGTCTTCCAGTCGAGAATCGCCACTTCGGCGTCGGACGCGGTCTTGGCCTTGACGGCGATCACCAACCGTTGGCCATCGGGTGAAAAGAGCGGATTGTCCTCGGATGTGTCCGGACTGTGCGTGAGATTGACGGCCGCCCCTCCGCCGCTCGGGATCGCGTACACGTCGTTGATCTCGTTCCCGCCGGCGTCCTGCGTATACACGATCCACTTGCCGTCGGGCGACCACACCGCGTTCTCCTGACCATCATCGGACTGCAGCAGCTGGACCAACGCCCCACCGTCACGATCCATCTTCTACAAGTTGTAGCGCCCGGTGACGTTCGTGGTGAACACGATCTGCTTGCCATCGGGCGACCACGCCGGGCTCAGCACGCGGTGCGAGAAAAAGAGGTCGGCGATTGGTACGGGACGGGCCGCCGCGTTCTGCGGTGACACGACAGACCGCGGCGGCGTGGGCACGCGTTCGGCCGGGCCCGACTGACTCAGGCCAACGCAGGGCGCGAAAGTAGCAAGGACGCTCGCCGCGCCCACGGTTGGCCATCTTCGCATGCGCGGCTACCGGGACGCCGCGGCCAAGTCCCGCACGGTCCCCGCCAGCGTCCGGACCTTCCCGGCGTCCGCGGAGCTCTGCGCGTCGCGATCCAAGCCCCCGGCCAGTTGCGTCAGAGTCTCGGCGCGACCGGCACCGGAAGCGTGTTCGGCGTCGCCGAGCGTCTGGCGCACCGCGGCGATGCGGTCGGTGGCGAGTCCGTTCGACCGGGCGAGCTGATCGACGTAGGCGCGCGCCAGGACGAAGCTCGCCGGCCACACGAATTTCGGCTGGCCTTGGACGTTGAGCTCCGGTAGCTGCACCGAGCGCGCGGCGTCGATCTCGTTTTGCGACAAGAATCCGCTGGGGACGAGCGCGAAGATGTCGAGTCCCCGGGCGATCTCCGAGCTCACGATCACGCCATTGTACCAGTAGGCGGACCAGGAGCCGGCCGTCACCAATCGGGTGGAGTCCAGCGGACCGCGGTCGAAGAACGCGATCTCGCGCGGGTGGGCGGCGTCAGTCCAGTCGAGCACCGACACCCCGCCCTGATACCACCCCTGGACCATCACGTCGCGGCCCGGGATGGGAATGAGGGAGCCATCGTGCGCCACGCAGTTCTCGAACTTGGTCTGCGGCGCGGGCAGCTTGTAGTAGCTCTGAAAGTGCAACTGCCCACCGGAGATCGTGAAGATCGCGTCCGCTCCCCACTGGGGACTGTCGGTCGCGCGACACTTGGGCTGCGTGCCCCCGCCCCACTCGTCGGAGAACAACACCTTCGTGCCGTCGTTGTTGAACGTGGCCGAGTGCCAGTAGGAGAAGTTCGAGTCGGCGGCCGCGGTCAGACGCACCGGGTGGATCGGATCGCGGATATCGAGCAGCAGGCCGTAACCCGCGCACGCCCCGCCGGCCAGACCGACCGCCGGATACACCGTGATGTCATGGCACTGTGTCGGTCCGGGGCTTTTGCCCGGGATGGGATCGGGCCCCACCATCTTCGCCACGATGCTCGGCAGGTCCTGTTGCAGCTTGGCGCTGTCCGCGGCGGTGGCCGGGCCGGTGCCGTTCCGCGCGGCGACTTCCTGCGCGAGCAAGCCCGGGACGTACGAGTCGGGCACGATGACATCCACGCCGCGGATCGGCACCGTGAACTTCTTGTGCGCCCGCGCGTCAGCCGCATCCTTGGCCGCCTCGGCAACATCAGCCTTCGATTCGCCATGTTCGGCTGGCGCCGTCAGGTTCTCGAAGATCCGGGGCGAGCTTACGACCGCCGCCTGCTCGGGATGGGCCACAGGAATCTTGATGACCTCGATGCGGAAGAGCGCCGATCGGGGGTCCTGGTCCGGTTTCGCGGCGATGCAACCCGGCAACTCGGCCTCGGACCGCACCGGCGCCGATCCCGGAGATGTAGACGTAGACGTTGTCCGGATCCTTGGGATCGACCAACAACGTGTTCGTGTGCGACCCGCGGCACGTTTGCACGTTGGCGACGTTCTTGGGAATGCGCGATGTCGGAGATGTCGAAGATCCGGGCCCCGCGCAACCGGTCCTTGCTGACGGTATCCTTGATGCCTCCATCGCCGCAATCGAGTCGCGCCGTCAGGTCCTCGCCCGACACGATCAGCAGATTCTTGTAGACCGACACGTCGCTCTGCGAGGCCGGGCAGTAGTACGCCGTCGCCAACGTGGGGTGGCTCGGATTGGCGATATCCCAGATCTGGTAACCGGCGAAACTCCCCTGGATCACGTAGTGGCCGCTGAACGTGAGATCGGAGTTCCAGAACTTGTCGAACTTCTCCGACGAGTGCGTCTCCGAGACGACCCGAAGGTTCCAGGCGGCGGAACCGGCGTCGTACTTCCCCGCCTTGAGCCCGACCCGGGGATCCGGGCTCGGCGCGTTGGTCGACATGTCGCTCTTCGCGGAGGGACCGGGCGTGTCGGACACCGAGGCGTTGGGGTGCGCGCAGGCCACGGCGCACGCCGATGCGAGCGCGAACGGGAAGAACGAACGGGGAGTCAAGCTCACAGCGGAGTCCCTTGTGTTGGATGGAGGCGTACGGGCACGGTCGCCTGCCACGTACGGATCAGCGCGTGGTTTGGTTTCTGTTTCCGAACCGGTAGGCCGCCGCCAAACGTATCGCCGGAGGCCCGCGGGGGCCAGCATCGCGCGGGACGGCGCTCAGGCGAAGCCGCCATTGGCGCGGCGCACTTGGCCATTCACCCAGGCGCCGTCAGGACGGCGCGACAGCGTTCACCATGTATCAGCAGGCACGTCTATAACCTGCTCGCCAGTAGCGGCGATGCGAAACGCGACTATCGTCCAATACAACCGACGCGCTGCGCTTTGGAGGTTTCTGCGTCACTCACGTCGAGGCAACTGATACCATGTCACGAACCGCGAAGCACAGAAGCGTCCGTTGCCGCCGGCGGCCGAGTTGGGTTGGTGGTACCAATACTACTTCGCCACGGAACGCGGTCGGATCGGGTACGACCAAAACCGGCACGACTTCAACAAACTCATTTGGAAGAATGTGTCGCCGACGTGGGCCTTCGACGATGCGACCTTCGACCGCACCGCGGCGTCGTTCGACAACCCGGATCACGTGGCCATCGTGATGCACAACTATCGCTGGCGACTGGCCCTCGCGGACGGCGAATCGAAATACGATCACCTCGAGCATCGACTCTACGCCGGTCCGGTGATCACGGTCCCGACGATCACGATGGCTAGTGACTTCGACGGCGCCGCGGCCGACGGTGCGGGGTACGCCAAGAAATTCTCGGGCAAGTATTCGCACCGCGTCCTCAAGGGCATCGGCCACAATGTGCCCCAAGAAGCCCCCCAGGCCTTTGCCGATGCTGTCATCGCCGTCGATGGAAATGAATCGCGCCAGCCGACGTAGTCTCGGCATGGCCACCGTGTCAGCGCTCGTGGCGGCGTCGGCCGCCACGGCGGAGCGCGCCGGCGGGCCCGATTTCTCCGGCGCCGTCGCGTGGCTCAACTCCGCGCCGCTGACTGATCGGTCGCTCAAGGGGAAGGTCGTGCTGGTGGATTTCTGGACCTACTCCTGCATCAATTCCCTGCGCGAGCTGCCCTACGTGAAGAGTTGGGCAGCGAAGTACAAGGACGCCGGCTTGGTGGTGATCGGCGTGCATGCGCCGGAGTTCACGTTCGAGAAGGACCGGGCGAACGTCGAGTGGGCCGTGGGGCACTTGCAGGTGACGTATCCCGTCCCCATGGACAACAAATTCGGCATCTGGCGCTCATTCAACAACGAGTACTGGCCGGCCGACTATCTGATCGACGGAAAAGGCCGCATTCGATATCACCACTTCGGCGAGGGGTCTTACGCCGAGACTGAACACACCATCCAGCAGCTCTTGAAGGAAAACGGCGCCACGGGCGTGAGCGGCGGCACGGTTGACGCGTCCGGTACCGGCATCGAAGCGCCGCCGAGCGAAACCGTCGACTCGCCCGAGACCTATGTCGGGTATCGACGGGCGGAGCGTCTCGCGTCGCCGGAACCGGTCGACACCGGTGCGGCGGCGCGATACACCGCGCCGGCGGCGCTTCGACTCAATGAGTGGGGATTGGGCGGATCGTGGAATGTGGGCGCCGAGAAGGCCGTCCTCGTGGAAGCGCACGGCGTCATTCGGTACCGATTTCACGCCCGCGACATCCACCTGGTGTTGGGACCCGCCGCGGGCGGGCGGCCCGTCCGGTTCAAGGTGACCTTGAATGGCGCCGCGCCGGGCAGCGAACATGGCATCAATGTCGCCCCGGACGGTACCGGTGAGGTGCGCGAGCCGCGCCTCTATCAACTCATTCGGCAAACCAAAGGCGTCGACGACCGCACGCTCGACATTGAATTCCTCGACCCCGGCGTCGAAGCCTACGTGTTCACGTTCGGCTAGCCCTCGGGTGGGGGACCAAACACCTCTTGTCGCGGGTCGAGCGGCTGATCGCGACGCCCGGGAAGGATGCGCCGGGCCAACAGGGCGCCGCCGCCGAGCACGGCGCCGCCGACCACGAGCCCCGCCAGCAGTGTGACGCCCAGAACTACGAGCGCTCCACCAACGACGACCGTCGTGGCCGCGAGCGCTACCGCGCCCGCTTTGTTTCGCACCGTGATCCTATACGCGCGCATCATACTAGGTTAGCGAGACCAGTCCCTTGTACTCGGCGAGCCACTGATCGAACGTCTGGAGCGCGGGATTGAGCGCGCGAGTCAACCCGACGTCGCGCGCCGCGCCCCACTCCTTGGCGAACTCCGTATAGACCTGGAACATGTTCCCTAGATCGTCGGCGCCGGGAAAGCCGAACGAACGGAACACGGCGGGTGGGATCGCGGCGTAGGAGATCGGGCGTCCGAACGCCCGGCTCATTGAGGCCGCCATTTGGGTCCCGGTCAGGTGCTCGGCGGCGATCCCGACGGTCTTTCCAATGTAGTCCGGTCCCGCGGCGAAAGATCCCGTACGCGCATTTGCCGATATCCTCGGCACCGATCCCCGGCAGCGGCTGATCAGCCATTGGCAGGGTGAACACGAGCGCGCCGTCCGGTCCCGACTTGGGCGCCATGCCGAACAGATACAAATTGTCCCAGTAGAATGATGTCAGCAGCATTGTCACCGGCAGCCCGTTGTCGGTGAAGTAGTGGTCGGCGGCGCCTTTGGCATCCAAGTGCGGGACCTTGTAGTTGCCCATGAGCGTGGGCATCCGCGGGTCGCTGACCGGAACCCACCGTCGCGTATCCTCGAGCGTCGACCAGATGACGTGCGACACATTCGCGCGCTTGGCCGCTTGGGCCAGGGACCGGGCGTTGGAGTCCTCCCGCTCCGGCGAGAGGTGCGCCCAGTAGAATGTCACGCAGTAGGCGCCGTAGGCGCCGCGAAATCCCCGCTCCAGACTCTCCGGGTCGTCCAAGTCCGCCGCGACGACCTCGGCGCCGAGCGCGGCAAGCGCTTTCGCTTTCGGCGAATTGATGTCGCGCGTCAGGGCGCGGGCGCGAAACCCGCCGCTGGGATCGCGTTGGATCGCGCGGACCAACCCCCCGCCCTGCGAGCCGGTCGCGCCGACGACCGCGATGATCTTGGGCTCTGTCATATCGTGAAACGTAGCACACCGCTATCGTTCGTGATGACCGCCGCGCCCGCTCCCGACTTCGACCCGGCGTTCCGCGAGCAGCTGCGGGCGCTTCTCGTCTGGCGACGCGATGTGCGCCGCTTTCGGCCGGATCCGATCGATCCGGCGCTGCTGGAGCGGCTGATCGACGACGCCTGTCTGGCACCCTCGGTGGGATACAGCCAACCGTGGCGATTCGTGCTGGTCGAGTCCGATGGTGTGCGCGCCGCGGTGCGCGCCAACTTCGCCGCGTGCAACCGGGATGCGCTCGGCGGTTATGCCGGCGATCGGGCCCAAGCGTACGCCCAGCTCAAACTTGCCGGACTCGACGACGCGCCCGTGCAGCTCGCGGTGTTCGCCGATACCGCCACCGCCACCGGGCACGGACTAGGACGTCGGACGAACCCGCAGATGCTGCAGTATTCCGTGGTGACGGCCGTCCACACGCTATGGCTGGTTGCGCGCGCGTGTGGAGTCGGCATTGGATGGGTGTCCATACTCGACCACGTCGCCGTGCGGGACGCGTTGGGCGTGCCGCCGGCCTGGGATATGGTGGCCTATCTCTGCATCGGGTATCCCGACACCGCCGGCGCCGAACCGGAGCTCCGACGCGTCGGGTGGGAGGAGACGTGCGCCGAGGCCCGTCACATCATCCGGCGTTGATGAGGCGGTCGCAGGTGTCGCCTGGCATCGCGGTCAGACGTCGTCCCGTACGGCGCGCTTGAACGCGGCGATCGCCGCTTCGTTCCGCTTGTAAAAGGTCCACTGCTTGATCCGCTTGGCGTCGATGAGCCCCGACGCCACCAGCACGCGCATATGCTCGCTCAGCGTGGGCTGGCTCACGGCCAATTTCTCGGCGAGCAGCAAGCCGCACACGCCATCCTCCACGAGATCGCCATCGATCTGCGGCCGGAAATATCTGCGCGGCTGCTTGAGCCAATAGAGAATGCGCAAACGCCGCTCGTTGTCGACGGCGTGGAGTCCCACCAGCAGCCCCTCGCCGGTCTCGCGGGCGCGCGCGGCTCGCTTGGTCGTCATGATTTTCTCATCACGAGAAATTTACGGCCGCCGTGTTGCCGCCGCTCACGACGACGACCACACGCTCGTCACGACGCGGTGTGTACGCGCCCGACGCCAGCGCCGCGAACGCCGCGGCCGCCCCGGGCTCGGCCACGATGCGATAGTCGCTCCAGAGACGCATCTGACCGGCGCGAATATCATCGTCCGCGACCGTGATCACCCGGTCGACCACCGGCTGCACGATGGCAAAGACCTGCGCCCCGACTCGGCGCGGCGCCAGTGAGTCAGCCGCGATACCGCCCGCTTCCGCGTCGACGGGATGGCCGGCGGCGAGTGCGCGGGTGAGCGTCGGCGCGCGATCGGGCTCGACGCCGATCACCCGCACCCGCCGTCCGAACCATGCGGCGATGCCGGCGAGCAACCCTCCGCCTCCCACCGACGCAATGACCGTGTCGATGGCGTCGATTTGCTCGTCCAGCTCCGCCGCCAACGTGCCCTGACCCAGGATGGTCTCCCGCTGGTCGAAGGCGTGAATCGCCATCACGTCGCGCGACGCGCCCCAGGCCTCCGATGCCGCCAACGCCTCGGCGTACGAATCCCCCGCGATGACGAGCGACGCCCCGTACTCCCGTATCCGTTGCACCTTGGCGGGCGACGAGACGCTGGGGACGAAAATCGTCGCCGGGACGGCGAGACTGCGGGCGGCGTACGCCACGGCCGCCCCGTGGTTGCCGCCCGAGGCCGCGACCACTCCCGCACCGGGCCGCCGCAGGAGCAGGTTGGCAAACGCCCCGCGCGCTTTGAACGAGCCGGAATGCTGGAGGAGCTCGAGCTTGAGCGCGACCTTACCGGTCAGGCCACTGCCTGCCTCCACGACTGGCGTGCGGCGAATGTACGGCGCGATGCGCGCTGCTGTCTCGCGGATCTCGGGGGCGAGCACGCCCGGCATGGGATCGGTCATGCCATCGAATATAGTCGGCATATAGTCGAATGGCTAATTGCGTCCCGTTGCGAGCCGCCGGACGGCGGTTCACGTCGGCGTTGACCTTGGCTTCGCGACGGCGTAGCTAGCGCGTCAGCTGGGCCAGCGATGCCGTCGAGCGGGTGGCGGGAAGCTCGAACCAGAACGTCGTGGGAGCACCCGGCTCCGAATGCACGCCGATCGCGCCGCCGTGCTGCTCGACGATCGCCTTGCTGATCGCGAGTCCCAAGCCCGTGCCACCCCGATGTCGGGCATCTGATCCGTCGAGTTGCTGGAACCGCGTGAACAGGCGCGCGACGTCGGAGGGCTGGATCCCTGGACCCTCGTTGGTCACGGAAAACCGCACGCGCTCCGGCCCCGGTCCGTCCTCGTGCGTCGCCGTGACCGAGACGACGGTCTCGGGCGGGGCGAACTTGATGGCGTTGGAGACCAGATTGGTGAGCACCTGAATGATCCGATCGCGATCCCCAAGGAACGTCCGCTGCGCGTCCACCCGTTCGTCGAGGCGCATGCGATATTCCTCGGCCATGGCGCGAATGCCATCCACTGTCGACCGCACCACGTCCACCGGATTCAACATGGTCGGCCGGAGCTCGAGCCGCCCCGCCTCGATCTTCTCCAGATCCAGCATGTCGTTCACCAGTCGCACCAATCGCTCGCAGTTGTTGCGGGCGATCGTGACGAGGTGCGCGACCTTGGGCGGTAACGTGCCCACCGAGCCGCTCCCGACCAGCGCGAGCGCGCCGTGGATCGAGGTCAACGGCGTGCGCAGCTCGTGCGACACCGTGGAGACAAACTCGCTCTTGAGGCGATTGACGCGCGTCCACTCGGAGACATCGCGGATGACCGATATCCGGGCCGCCGCCCCACGAAACATGATGGGTCGCGCCGCGACCTCGCCGTCGAACGTCGTCCCATCGCTCCGCAGCAAGGTCAGGGCATAGGTGACCGTGCGGTTCTCGCGCACCATGCCCGCCACCGCGTCCCGATCCTGCGGGCTGACCAGATCGACGAGCTGCGAACCAATCAGCGTCGACTCGGACGCGGCGCACATCCGGCACCACGCGGCGTTCACCTCCAAAATGATGCCGTCCCGCGACACGATGACCCCGTCCGCCGCGGCGTTCGACAGCAGGCGAAACCGCTCCTCGCTGGCCTGGAGCGCCCCGGTGGCCAACAGCTCCTGCGTCGTGTCCCGGAACGCGACCACGGCGCCGACCCGCACACCCGATGCGTCGAGGATCGGCCGTCCGCTCGCCGTGATGTAGCGGATTCCCGATACCGGCACATTGCCGACCTTGGTCCCCGGCGGAACGAGGGCCAGCGCCTCCCCGGCCACGTGCTCCCCGCGTACGACGCGCCGCAGCGGAAGCGCGGAGGTCGGCACGGACGTGCCCAGCGCGCCGGGATGCCGAATGCGCGACTGCAGGTCGGCCCACTCCGCGTCCTTCGCCGTCCGCGCGTCGACGCCAAACAGCTCGCTGAACGCGCGATTGCTCAGGGTCGGGAGCGCGTCCTGGTCCGTCGCCGCCACGCCCTCGGACAAACTGTCGAGCAATGCCCTCAAGAATTCGCGCTCGTTCGTCAAACGGACCGTGGCCGCGGCCCGAAAAGCCTGGTCCCGCCGACTGAGCACGAGCAGGATGCCGAGCAGAAAGAATTGCAGGGCGATGGCGATGGCGATCTGCACCATCAGCTGGGCGACCCCACTACTGTAGATGTGGAGGTGCGTATCGAGGCGGCTCCGCTCCTCGAGACGGAGCGCGCCCACCATGCGGCGCACCTCCACCATCTCGCGCTCTCCAACTCCCGACTGGATCAGCGCCCGCGCGGCCTCCGGCGACCGGCGGCGCAGACGGATCGTCTCGGCCAACTCGACCATCTTGACGTCCATGTGAGACCGGATCGCGGCCACCGCCGCGCGTTGGGTCGGATCGTCCGCCGTCAGCTCTTCCAGTCTGGCGACCCGTTCGTCCATCGTCCGCCGCGCTTCGTTGTACGGCGCCAGGTAGGTCGTGTCACCGGTGAGCAAGTAGCCCCGCTGGCCGGTCTCCGCTCCCTCCGCTGTGGCCAGGAACGAGATGAGGGCCTCGAGCTCATTGCGCGCGCCCTTGGCCAGCGTCCGCTCGCCACTGAGCATCACGACGCTCCGGGCGAGCAGCAGCGCGGCCGTGGTCAGCACGAGGAGGCCGAGCAGAAACCCGGTGAGGATGCGGCGGGACATCCTATCCCGACGGCAGGCGGGCCGTCGAGGCAACGTTCGACCGCCTCAATCGGCAGGCCGCTCGGAATCACCGCGATCCGGCTCCCAATCAGGCGATCGTAAGTCGTTATCGCAACATGCTTTGCCGAAACCCGCCCTACTCGACCAGCAACGACTGCTTTACGTGGTCAGTGCGGTCACCGGCGAGATCGCCATCGCGCGGCGCGTCGGGACACACGCCGCCACCAGCGATACCACCATCAATAGGCCAGCGATCGCGATGATCGTCGCCGGGTCTCCGGGTGCCACGCCATAGAGTTGTTCGCGAAGGAGGCGGGTCGTGAGCACGGAGAGCGCGCCTCCGATCACCGCGCCGGCGGCGATCGGAGTGAGCCCTTGGCGGGCGACGAGCGCCGCGATCGTCCGGGGCGTCGCGCCCAAGGCCATGCGGAGTCCGATCTCGCGGGTGCGCTGCGTGACGGAATACGCGATCACGCCGTAGACCCCCACGCTGGCCAGCACGAGGGCAATCGCGCCCAGTAGGCAGAGGAGCAGCGTGTTGAATCGGGCTGAGGCACGGGACGTGGCCACCAAGCTCTCCATTGTCGCCACCTGGGCGACCGGCAGGCTGGGATCGAACGCCGCGACCGCGCCGCGCACCGCGCGCTCCATAGTCGCGGGATCCGATGCGGTGCGCGCGACGATCGTGAGCGAGCCCTGCATCGCGCTCCACAGCGGCGGCGGCATTTGCTCGAACGGAATGTAGAACTCGGGCGCGTCCCCGCGCGTGAGGACGAACGACAGGCCGGAGTAGAGAGCCGCCACGCCGTCGAACCCGCGCGGCAGGGCACGCCACGTGGCGAACTCGAGATTCGAGGCCACGGTGAGCGGAACGCCGTCCCGGGCGGGATGCAGGTTGACCACGCGATCCGGGCTGGCAAACGGAAACGGCCGCAGGATGACGGCTTCGACGACACTGAACATCGCGACGGTGGCACCGATACCGATCGCCAACGTGCCGACCGCGGCCACGGCGAACGATCGAGCGCTGGCCAGTTGGCGGATCGCGAACCGCGCGTCCTGCCGCAGGCTATCCCACATGTTTCTCACCCGTGGCTCCTTATGACGCTCATCTCTTGACAATCAAGAGGACGCGTGGCTATGCTCGGCCATGGACTCGCCCAACACGGACGTCATCCAAGGTACGCTCGACATGCTGATCCTCAAAACGCTCAGCCTCGAGCCGATGCACGGCTTTGGCATTGCACGCCGCATTGAGCAGATATCCCGCGGCGTGTTCAAGGTCAACCCGGGATCACTCCTCACCGCCCTGCGCCGCCTGGAGCGCGCCGGGTGGTTGGACGCCGAGTGGCGTCAGACCGAGAACGCGCGGCGCGCGCGGATCTACGCACTGACGCGCGGCGGCCGCAAACAACTCGAGACCGAGACGTCGGACTGGGCGCGTCGGATCGCCGCCGTTTCCCGGCTGCTCAACGCCGAGGGTTGAGCCGTGTCACTCTGGCGCCAGCTCACCCACGGCCTGCGCGGACTGACTCACCGGTCGGCCGCCGCCCGGGACCTGGCGGACGAGGTGCGGCACTATTTCGAGCAAGCAATCGCCGCCCATGAAGCGCGGGGCCTGTCGCGCGACGAGGCCGTGCGCGCCGCCCGGCGCGAACTGGGCTCGGCGTCGGCGGTCCACGACGAGGTGCGCGCCTACGGATGGGAGCACGTCGTCGATTCTGTCGTCGCCGATTTCCGATACGCCGTCCGGCGACTCCTGGGCGCGCCGGGCTTTTCGACGGTGACCGTGCTGACCCTGGCGATCGGCATCGGCGCGACGACCGCGATTTTCGGCGCGGTCGATCCGATCCTCTTTCAGCCGCTCCCGTACACGGAGCCGGGCCGCATTGTGATGGTCTCGGATTACGGTCCCGACGGCGAACGGTTCGACGTCACGTTCGGGACCTACCGGGAGCTGGCGACGCGGAGCCGGTCGTTCTCCGCGCTCGCGGTCATGAGGGGGTGGCAACCAACCTTTAGCGGTCTGGCCGAGCCCGAGCGGCTGGATGGCCAACGCGTCAGCGCGAAATATTTCCAGACGTTGGGGGTGGCGCCCCAACTCGGGCACGACTTCGACGCCGGCGATGACCGGATCGGCGGTCCCCACGTGGTGATCGTCAGCGACGCGCTGTGGCGGCGACGCCTGGGCGCCGACCCCACGATCGTTGGACGCCCGGTGCGACTGAACGGCGACAGCTACGTCGTGATCGGCGTGATGCCGAAGACGTTCGAAAACGTCCTCGCGCCGTCGGCCGAGGTCTGGTCGCTATTGCAGTACAACGCGTCCCTGCCCTCGATTCAGGGCGTCGAGTGGGGGCATCACCTGATCATGGTGGGCCGGTTGCGGCAGGGCGTCGCCGCCGACCAGGCCCGGCGCGAGCTGCAAAGGATCGCCCGCACGCCGGTGCCGGAGTTGACCAGGCCGGCCTGGGCGTCGCTCAGTGATGGTCTCATGCTGCATCCGTTGCGCGACGACATTACCGCCGCCGTCAGGCCGGCGCTGCTCGCCATCCTCGGTGGCGTGGTACTCGTGCTGCTGATCGCCTGCGTGAACGTCACCAACCTGTTGCTCGCTCGCGGCGTCCAGCGCCGGGGCGAGTTGGCGATGCGCACCGCGCTCGGCGCCGGGCGCCTGCGACTGATGCGTCAACTGCTGACCGAGAGTCTCGTCCTGGCCCTGGTCGGCGGCGTGCTCGGACTCCTGCTCGCGCAGATCGGCGTGCGCGCGTTGGTGGCACTCAGCCCGCCCGAGTTGCCGCGGGTGAACGCCATTCGATTGAGCGGCGGCGTGTTCGTGTTCGCATTGGGTCTGACCACGCTCAGTGGCATGGCCGTCGGGTTGATTCCGGCGCTGCAGGCGCGCGGCAGGGACATGCACACCGCCCTTCAGCGCAGCTCGCGGCGCTCCGCCGGCGGGGGACGGAATACGCGCGGTGTGCTGGTGGTCGCCGAGGTGGCGTTGGCGTTCATGTTGCTCGTCGGCGCCGGGCTCCTGTTGCGCAGCCTGGAGCGGCTGTTCGCGATTTCCCCGGGGTTCGATGCCTCCCGGCTCTTGACCATGCAAGTGCAGGTCGCCGGCCCCCAGTATCGCGACGATGTCGCGCGCTATCGGTTTTTCACCCAAGCCCTCGATGCCGTGCGACGCGTGCCTGGCGTGACTGCGGCGGCGTTCACCAGCCAGCTCCCGCTGAGTGGGGACATTGATGGATACGGCGCCCACCTCGAATCCAGTCCATCCGACAATCCCGAGGGCGACCGCAACGCCATGCGCTACGCGGTGACGCCGGGCTACACGGACGCCATGGGCATTCCGTTGCGGCGCGGGCGGCTACTCGACGACCACGATGTCGCTGGGCGGCCAAAGGTCGTGATGGTCAGTGCATTGTTCGCCCGACGCAACTATCCGGGGATCGACCCGATCGGGCAGCGCTTGCGCTTTGGGCCGGACACGGCGTGGGCCACCGTGGTCGGCGTAGTCGGTGACGTCAAGCAGACGTCGCTGGCGGTGAGCGAAGTCGACGCCGTGTACATGACGCCCGCGCAGTGGGCGTGGGTGGACAGCCGGTTCTCGCTGGTCGTCCGCACCCGCGAGTCCGAGGGCGCCCTGACGCCGGCGATCAAGGCCGCGATCTGGTCGGTGGATAAGGATCAGCCGATCGCGCGGGTCATCACGATGGACGGGCTGGTCGCGGCGTCGGCCGCTTCGCGGCGATTCGCGCTCGTCGTGTTCGAGGCGTTTGGCGTCGTTGCCTTGGTGTTGGCGGCGATTGGCCTTTACGGCGTCCTGTCCGGCAGCGTGACCGAGCGCGTGCGCGAGATCGGGGTGCGGTCGGCACTCGGCGCATCACAGGCCCAACTGCTCCGCCTGATCATGCGCCAAGGGCTGACCCTTACGGGGCTCGGCGTGGCGATCGGCGTGAGCGGCGCGGCGTTGGCGAGTCATGCCATCGTCACGCTCCTCTACGGCGTGTCGCGCCTCGACCCCGTCACCTACCTGGGCGTGCTCGCGCTCCTGGCCGGCGTGTCGGTTGTGGCCACGAGTGTCCCGGCGTATCGCGCGTCGCGGGTGGATCCCGCGACGACGATGCGGGCGGAGTGATTACATGTTGCGACGATATTGCCCGCCGACGGCGAACAACGCGTGCCCAATTTCGCCGAGCGTGCACACCTTCGTCGTCTCCATGAGCTCCTCGAACACGTTGGCATTGTGCAGGGCCGCCTGCCGTAGCCGTTCCAGCGCCGCCGGTCGTTCGGCCTCGTAACGGGCCTGGACGGCCGCGACGGTGGCGATCTGACCGTCTTTTTCTTCCTGCGTCGATCGAATGACTTCCCGCGGCAAGACGGTCGGCGAGCCGTCGGACGACAGGAACGTGTTGACTCCGATCACCGGCAGCTCGCCCGTGTGCTTCAGGGTTTCATAGTGGAGCGACTCTTCCTGGATCTTGCCGCGCTGATACATCGTTTCCATGGCGCCGAGGACGCCGCCCCGCTCATTGATGCGATCGAACTCCTGCAGGACGGCCTCTTCCACGAGATCGGTCAGTCGCTCGATGATGAATGATCCCTGGAGCGGGTTCTGGTTCTTCGCCAACCCGAACTCGTGGTTGATGATCAGCTGAATGGCCATCGCCCGGCGCACGCTTTCTTCCGTGGGGGTGGTGATGGCTTCATCGTACGCGTTCGTATGGAGCGAGTTGCAGTTGTCGAAGATCGCGTACAACGCCTGCAACGTAGTCCGGATGTCGTTGAACGAGATTTCCTGGGCGTGGAGCGATCGACCGCTCGTCTGCACGTGGTACTTGAGCATCTGCGAGCGGGCGGCGGCGCCGTACTTGAGCTTGAGCGCCTTGGCCCAGATCCGGCGGGCGACGCGGCCGATCACCGCATACTCCGGATCGGTCCCGTTGGAGAAGAAGAACGAGAGATTAGGCGCGAAACTGTCGATGGGGAGGCCACGCGCCAGGTAGTACTCGACGTACGTGAACCCGTTGGCCAGCGTGAACGCCAATTGGCTGACCGGCGTCGCGCCCGCTTCGGCGATGTGATAGCCGGAGATCGACACGGAGTAGAAGTTCCGCACATTGTGGTGCGTGAAGTACTCCTGCATGTCGCCCATGAGCTTGAGCGAGAACTCGGTCGAGAAGATGCAGGTGTTCTGGGCCTGGTCTTCCTTGAGGATGTCGGCTTGGACGGTGCCGCGGACTTTCGAGATGGTGTCCGCCTTGATGCGATCGTAGACGTCGCGCGGCAGCACCATGTCACCGGTCACGCCCAGCAACATGAGGCCGAGACCGTCGTTCCCCGCGGGGAGGGGACCATCGTAGCGCGGGCGCTCCAACCCCAACGCGGCGAAGCGCGCGTCGATCTTGCGGTTCACCTCGTCGGCGAGCCCGTGTGCCAGGATGTACCGCTCGCACTGCTGGTCGATGGCGGCGTTCATGAAGAAGCCGGTCAGCATCGGGGCCGGGCCGTTGATCGTCATCGACACCGATGTCTTGGGGTCGGCGAGGTCGAACCCGGAATAGAGTTTCTTCGCGTCATCGAGACAGCACACCGAGACGCCGGCGTTACCGATCTTTCCATAAATGTCAGGACGGACGGCGGGGTCGTTGCCGTAGAGCGTCACCGAGTCGAACGCGGTAGACAGCCGGCGCGCGGGGAGTCCGGCCGACACGTAGTGGAAGCGCCGGTTCGTGCGCTCGGGACCCCCTTCGCCCGCGAACATCCGCGTCGGATCCTCCCCTTCGCGCTTGAAGGGGAAGACGCCGGCGGTATACGGAAACGCGCCCGGGACGTTCTCCTGCAGGCTCCACTTCAGGATATCGCCCCATCCCGTATACGATGGCAGGGCCACCTTGGGGACCGGGAGATGAGAAAGACTCTCGCTGGTCAGCGGGACACGGATGTCTTTGCCGCGCACTTGGTAGACGTACTCGTCACCCTCGTATTTCGCGCGGTGCGGTTCCCAGTCGGCGAGCAGGGCCCGGTTGTCGCCATCGAGCCGTCGCTCCAGCTCGGCGCGTTTTGCGGTCAGGGCCGGTGCGTCGCCGACGACCCGCTCGGCCTCGATGACGGATTGGAGCTGGTGCGCGACCGTGCTCTGGTCGACCGCCCACGCGTTGTACCGGCGTATGGTCTCGGTGATCTCGGAGAGGTAGCGGCTCCGCTCCGGCGGAATGATGTTGATCTTTTCCGGATCGTCGACGCCGGCGCCGAGTGAGGACACAAACGGCGCCTGACATTTCTGGACGATCCGATCCATCAGCGCGCGATAGAGGCGCGTCGTGCCCGGATCGTTGAATTGGGACGCGATGGTGCCGACCACCGGCATTTGGTCGACCGGGAGGTCGAACTGCTTGTGGTTGCGCTGGTATTGCTTGCGCACGTCGCGCAGGGCGTCGAGCGCCCCGCGCTTATCGAATTTGTTGAGGGCCACGACGTCCGCGAAATCGAGCATGTCGATCTTCTCGAGCTGGGTCGCGGCGCCGTAGTCGGGCGTCATGACGTACAGCGACACATCCGAATGATCGACGATTTCCGTGTCGGATTGCCCGATGCCTGACGTTTCGAGGATGACCAGGTCGAAGCCGGCGAACTTGAGCGTGGCGACCGCATCGCGCACGTGGCCGGAAAGGGCCAGGTTGGCCTGGCGGGTGGCGAGGGATCGCATGTAGACGCGCGGGTTGTGGATCGCGTTCATGCGGATCCGGTCGCCGAGCAGGGCGCCGCCGGTCTTGCGCTTGCTGGGATCGACGGACACGATGCCGATGGTCCGGTCGGGAAAGTCGAGCAGGAAGCGGCGAACGAGCTCGTCGACCAAGGATGATTTCCCGGCGCCGCCAGTGCCGGTGATGCCCAGCACTGGGGTCGCCCGGTCGGCCGCCTCGCCGCGCACCGCGTCCAATATTCTCGCGTATTCGTCGCGCCAGTTCTCGGCGGCCGAAATGAGTCGCGCGATGGCGCGCGGATCGCGCTGCCGCGCGCGCTCCACATCGGGTGGCCCGATATCGCGGCCGGTGGCGAAATCGCTACGGCGCAGGAGATCGTTGATCATCCCTTGGAGGCCCATGGCGCGGCCGTCGTCCGGGGTATACACGTGCTCGATGCCGTAGGCGTGCAGGTCGGCAATCTCGTCCGGGAGGATGACGCCGCCACCGCCGGCGAAGATCCGAATGTGTCCACAGCCTTCGTTCTCGAGGCGGTCGTGCATGTACTTGAGATATTCGACGTGGCCGCCCTGGTACGACGTCATCGCGATCGCGTTGACGTCCTCCTGGATCGCGCAGTTCACCACTTCGTCGACCGAGCGATCGTGACCCAAGTGAATGACTTCGGCCCCGCTCGCCTGCAGGATGCGTCGCATGACGTTGATGGCGGCATCATGTCCGTCGAACAGCGATGCGGCCGTGACGATACGGATCTTGTAGTTCGCGGTGTAGACCCCGGGTTTGGGGGCGCCGGCGACGATCGGACGGTGTGACGGACTCGCGGTGACTGGGGCCATTGCCGTGCCTCGACTGCTGGACGGTGATCTTCCGGTATCTCTCGTAAAATAGCTACGGCCGAGCAGAAACGGTTGTAGTCGGTCGATTGGGCCGGGCAAGATACCGATCGACTGACAGGACGGTGGGCTCGCTGACTCCCAGCGCGAGCAGGGCCCCGATGTAGAGGAGATTGATCTCATACCCGGGCGGGCCGAACTGCGGCCCCGCGGCCGTGAGGCCGATGGTGTTGATCGTGCTGAACCCGTAGTGGATCTGAACGGACAGGGTCGCGACCAGCATCATCCCGATGAGCGCCAGACACACGATCGGCATCCCGATTCCCACCAACACGGCCGCCCCGCCGAGGAGCTCGGTGCCTATGCCGATCCAGGCCATCACCGAAGGCAGCGGGACGCCGGCGAACTGGAGCAACGCGGCAAAGTGCTCCGGACCGCGGTGCCACTTCGCGAGTCCGTGGGCAACAAAGCCGACGCCGACAATCAAGCGGAGCGGCAGCAGGGTGTAGCGCGCAGAACGGAGCATTCTTTCCATAGTATTACAGACAACAATAGTCAGGGAGGGAGGCTGTCATGTTGGACTGGGATGACGTGACCCATTGTGACGTATTGCGCGCACTGGACGAGTACGACGACCTGGGTCCGGAGAAGTTTTTCGCCGAGCACGGTTTCGCTCCGACCACGACGTACGAGTTGGTCAGGGGCACCCGGCGTTATCCGCCGAAAGCCATTTTGGGCACCGCGTACGAGCTGGCGACGGGCCAGCGACTGGACTCCGGCGACTTCGAGGGCGGGAAGACCGGTGCGGTCCGGGTGCTGGAGAAGCTCGGGTTTACGATCGATAAGAAAAAACGGTGAATCCACACGCTGGCCGCATCATCGACCTCTACGAGCGACACGCGCGGGACTACGTTGCCGATCGCGGGCGGCAGGTCGGGAACGAAGGCGATTGGCTCGAGCGATTCATTGCGCTCCTCCCGCGAGGGGCGACGATACTGGACATTGGTTGCGGGTCCGGTGAGCCCATCGCGCGACATCTCCTGGACAAGGGATTCGCGGTCGACGGTGTCGATGCATCCCCGACACTGATCTCCGTCTGTCGCGATCGGTTTCCCGATCGGCAGTGGCATACCGCGGATATGCGCGTGCTCGCGCTGGACACGGCGTTCTACGGGCTCCTGGCGTGGGACAGTTTTTTTCACCTGTCGGGCGATGACCAGCGCGGCATGTTCCCGATCTTCCGCCAACACGCCGCGCCCGGCGCCGCGCTGATGTTCACGAGCGGGCCATCGCATGGCGAGGCGATGGGCGTCTATCGTGGCGAGCCCCTGTACCACGCCAGTCTGGCGGCGGAGGAGTATCGGGCGCTGCTCGAGGCGAATGGATTTCGGGTCGTGCAGCATGTCATTGAAGACCCCGACTGCAACGGACACACCGTCTGGCTCGCTAGGTGCCAGGCCCCGCTGTGACCAGCTCTGTGCGCAGGACGGGGGCGACCTGCGTGCCGAGGATCTCGATCGCTTGCATCAGCTTCGGCGTGGGGCAAGGACGCCACGTTCATTTGGAACGTGAACCGGGACACGCCGCCCAGCGCGACGCTGTGTCGCAGGACTTTTTCGATGACCTCGTCTGGACTGCCGACGACCAGCGCGCCCTGCGGCCCGCGCTGGGCGTCGAATGCCCCCCGCGTCATCGGGCGCCACCCGCGTTCCTTGCCGATGTCCGTCATGGCCCGCGCGTAGCCGGGAAAGAAATCATTGGCCGCCTCCTGGGTCGTCGGCGCCACATACCCCAGTGAGTGGACCCCAACCTTCAACCGGTCCGGCGAGAACCCTGCACGCGCGCCCGACTCGCGGTAGAGATCGACGAGTGGCCGGAAGCGGCGGGTTTCCCCGCCGATGATCGCGACCATGAGCGGAAGCCCAAGCGTGCCGGCGCGGGCGAAGGATTCCGGCGTCCCGCCGACGCCCAGCCAGATCGGCAACGGCTGTTGCACGGGTCTCGGGTAGACCCCCTGCCCCGTCAGCCGCGGGCGATGCGCGCCGGACCAGGTCACGTGCTCGTGGTCACGGATCGCGAGGAGCAGGCCCAATTTCTCGGCGAAGAGCGAGTCGTAGTCTTCGAGTCGCAAGCCAAACAGTGGAAACGCGTCCACGAACGAGCCGCGACCGACGACCATCTCGGCACGACCCTGTGACAGGAGATCGAGCGTGGCGAATTCCTGAAAGACCCGCACCGGGTCGGCGGCGCTCAAGACCGTGACGGCGCTGGTAAGGCGAATGCGACTCGTGCGGGCCGCCGCGGCGCCGAGGATGACGGCGGGCGCCGAATCGAGGAAATCCTGCCGATGATGCTCGCCGATGCCGAACACATCGAGTCCGACCTGATCGGCGTGCGCGATCTCCTCGATCAGGTGTCCCAGGCGCTGCGCCGGGCTTACCGCCCGGCTTGCGTCGTCGTGGGCCGCCGCGAAGCTATCGATACCAATCTGCATCATGTCTCGAGAAGAATAGTGGGAGTGGGGGGCTCCAGAGGAACGAGTCGAGCACCGCCACCGAGACGATCTTCCAGACGGAGCGCTCGAGCCGATCGGCGCCGATCGAGGCCTCAGGCAAAGGCGGCCAAGACCTCGGCGGTGGAGCGGACGCGGCTCAGGCGCGGGAAGATCTGCTCAAAGGCGAAGCGGTGCTGCTCGGCGCTCTGGGCGGCGCAGGCATCTTCAACCAGCACACAGGCAAAGCCAAGGCCTGTGCCCTGACGAGCCGTGGACTCGACGCCAAAGCTGCTGGAGATGCCAGTGAGGACCACGGTGTCGATGCCCCGAGCCCTGAGCTGCTGCTCGAGGTCCGTGCCCGCGAACGCGCCCCAATGGCGCTTGGTGACGAGGATGTCGCCAGGCTGGAAACCGGCGGTCGGCGCGATCTCCGACGCGGCGGCGGGCCTGTCGCCCAGATTCGGCGGCTGGTCCACGGGCAGTCTCATGAAGTCACTGACATTGACGCGGACGTAGACGACCGGGGCGCCATGCGCGCGAAAGGCCGCGGCCAACGTCTTCGCGTTCTCGACCACGCGGGCGGCGGGATACGGCGCGGTGGTCATGCCGACGACGGAGTTCTGGAGATCGATGAGAACGAGCGCGGTCTTCTGGGGGTCGAGCTGGAGCGCGGGCATGATTCCTCGGTCCGACGATGACGGGATACAATCGAGGGTCGCCTCGACTTTCGTTCGCTATTGGAATACGAGGCTGCCCTCGGTTTCGTCAAACCCGGTCCGTGATGGGCGTGCCGACGCCGAACGATAGCGTGGGCCGAAGCACGCGATGATGCAGCGTCACGATCCCCGCTGGCATCGCTGTCTCAAGGACGCATAGAGCGCGTCATACAGAAACGAGGCCCGCTCGACAGTGTCATTGTCGTGGTGAGCAACTAGCGGGAACCCTTGCGAGATCGCCCGCAATCCCGCCGACTCCGGCGTACAGTCGACCGCATCCGCGAAATCAGCGCCGTGGACGATCCGCGCCATGATAGCCAGGGCGGGGTCACGCGGCCGGTATGCTGAACCGGGATCTCGATCGGCGGAGCGACAGTACCGGCGCGACAGAGGGGACGGCTCGCAGCAACGAGTACCGACTCGGTGTGTCGGCGAGCCCGTGGACCGGGGCGCTTCTCGATGCCGGCGGCACGTGGCTCACGAGGAGCAACACTCGGACAGCGACGCAGACCAGTGCGGTCGAGCCGAATTTGGGTTTCGAACAGACGTTGGCCGAGCAGCACCTCGCGGTGCGGTTTGGGTTGGACGAGACCTCCCCGACCGCCGGCCTGACATTCCGGATCGCACCCTGTCGTCTGGATGTCGCCTACGTGCGCGATATGGCGTCCAGTCGCGTGGGGACTCTATTTGGCCGAACGAGCAATAGCGGCATCGCCACGTTCACGCTGGACTATGGTGGGCTGCTACGCCATTGAGGGCAGTCGAGAACGGCCCCTCTCAACCGCGCGCCACCGTCGGTCAGAGCTTCGTCGAGAGCGCCAGTGCGGTGGACGTTCGCCGTCCGGCGAGCGGTGTTGCGTCGGCGCACGGCGTTGGATTGCTTATGGGCCACCCACTAGACGGAGTATGGCGATGGCTGAATTCGACAGGTACCGGAATGCGTTCCCGCACGCCAAGCTCGACCGCTCGGCCGACGGCATCCTCGAAGTCGTGCTCCACACCGATGGCGGGACCCTGATTTTCAACGGCTACGCACACGAAGAGTTTGTCGAACTCTTCCACGAGATTGGTCAAGATGTGGACAATCGCGTGGTCATTCTGACGGGTGCGGGCGATGCCTTTATCGATCAGATCGACCCGGAGGGATTCGACTTCTTCACGCCGCGTGGGTACGACAAGATCTATCGCCAGGGCAAGAAAATCCTCGCCAATCTCATCGACATCCCCGTGCCGGTGATCGCCGCGGTGAACGGCCCGACGACGGTCCACTCGGAGTATGTGCTGTTGGCCGACATTGTCATTGCCACACCGAACACGGTATTCCAAGACAAGCCGCACTTCGCGTTCGGCATCGTGCCGGGCGACGGCATTCATTCCCTGTGGCCGGAGGTCATCGGCTCCATCCGCGGTCGCACGTTCGTTCTGACGCAGCAGATTATCGGCGCCGAGGAGGCCCGGACGCTGGGCGTGATCAGCGAGATCGTCGCGCGCGACCGCTTGCGGGATCGGGCGCGCGAGATCGCCGGACGCCTCGCCGCCCTTCCGCCCCTCACCGCCAGCTACACCCGCGTGGCGCTGACGCAGAAGCTGCGCCGCCTCATCGAGGAGACGGTCGGCTATGGCCTGGCGCTGGAAGGCATCTCGGCCGCCGACGTCGCGCGTGGACAAGCCACCGACGGTGCGAGGGTCTCATGAACGCGCTGATCCAGCTAATGACGGGGCGCCGTCCAAATCAGCCGCTGGATCACGCCGCTAACGAAGGAGCCGGCGCATAAGCGAGCGACGAGGGCCGCTACCGCTTCCGCGATGATGGTCGATCCGGCGTCGGCTTGCGCCGAGGGCGTCCGCCTTTGCGACCGTTGACCCGTGCCGCGGCGGCCTTGGCCTCCGACGTGGTCGCGCCGGCATGGCGTGCCAACTCCGACATCCAGCGCCGACCTCCATACACGCCGCGGAGCAGACCGAGGACTGTGAAGTCGACATCGAGCAATGGCCAGGCGATAGCGGTCCCCTGTCCCGCGATCACACTGCTCTGCAACTCATCCACCGTTGCGCCGCGCAGTCCCTGAAGCAGTCGTCGAGGAACCACCAGCGCCGCGCCGTTGTTCATCTGGACGATGATGGCATCACTAGCGCGGTCGTATCGCACGTCCGCGGCGAGCGGCTCCGTCGCGATTTGCTCGTCGCGCCGTCGATACGCAGCCTCAATCGCGGCGTCCGATATGGTCACCGAACGGTTCGCGCTCCTGGCAGCGGCTCCTTTGCCTCCACGTGCAGTAGAACTCATTGGCAGTATTCCTCCCAAAGCGCCGCCAAGGCCTCGAAATGTTCGAGCACGAGTGCGAGCGCGACGCGGATCTCGGCACGCGACAGGCCACGGTCGGCCTCTCGCAACGTCACTGTACCACCGGCCTCCAGCCGGATCACCGCTTCATAGGCACCGTCGCTGCCGTAACGCGCGTGCACATGTCTCGGATCGTGATCACCGGGAATAACGACGAGGCGCCATGGCCCGACCGTGATGGACGGCATTGGTAACCTAAACCTATCTGTTGGGTTTGTCGACACGCACCCGAGTTTGGGTCGTGGTCGCGGCGCACATGTACGCGTCGCTGTGGGCCGCCCTGTCGAGCCTAAACGACCTGGCAGCGCCGATACAAGAGCGCTACTGCACCGTGCGTCATCATTGCGTGCTGCGACTTCCGCCACGTACTGCGGGGGCCGCGACGCGCACGGCGCCGCCTAGGGCGTCATGCGCGCCCGTTCCAGAAACCCGCGTGGCGCTGACGCAGAAGCTGCGCCGCCTCATCGAGGAGACGGTCGGCTATGGCCTGGCACGGGAAGGCATCTCGGCCGCGGACGTCGCGCGTGGACAAGCCACCGACGGTGCGAGGCCGTCATGAACCAGGCCCTATTTGCCTTTCCGCATGGCAGGAGTGAAAGTGATGCCGACCAGTAATCCTTCGGGAGAGAGGAGACGAGTGACGATTTGGCCCCAGGGCTCCTTCTGGTTCTTGACAAGAATCCGATATCCCTGCGATTCGAGATCTGCCGTTGCGTTTTCTAAATGGTCAACGTCGAACTCCAGCCACGCTTGTGGGACAGGAATATCTCGAGGCCACGCATCGCTACCGAAGCAGGAATGCGCCGCCTCGGAAAGAGGCCACAACGCGAAGGTTTTTGCTCCCGGAAGGGCTTCGGTGTGAAGATACCCGCCGCTCTCCTCTTTGAAATGAATGCCGAGGGCTTCGCCGTAGAGTTTGCGGCTGGTGGCCATGTCGCGAACAATTGGACCAAAACCTACGATAAATAGAACCTCTATCTTTCCCGCAACTTTCATGGGCTCGGTCCTCCCTGATAATCCCGTGATCGAGGCGGGGCGCACGCCACCGACTCGTCTTCCTCGCGCGGCGGCGCGTACGACGCCGGCCTAGGGCGTCATGCGCGCCCGTTCCAGAAACCCGCGTAGCGCGGCCCGTTCGTCCGCGTTGGTCAGCACATCGTGGCGCGGGCGCTGGAACTCGTGGTGCTCGCCGTTGACCAGGAACTGATAGAGGCCGTGCCCCTTGTCGTGGACGGCGCCTACCTCCTCGATGAGCCGCACGATCTCCGTCCACTCGAGCGTCGCCGAGTCGTGTGGCCGGAAGATGGCTTCCAGCGTGTGCTGGTCTTCGGTGCTCAGGTGCCGATGGGTCGTCACGGAAAAGCTCCTATTCGCGACGTTCTTCTTCCTGCCGATGGCGCGCGCGCGTCGCGGCGCCCTTCGCGGCCGCTTCCTTCCGATGCGTTTGCGGATGGACACCGAGGTCGTGCCACGACTGTTCCGACATCTCGACACCGTAGTGCTTCGCGGCCTTCTTGATGTTGGCGAACGCCAACGCCCGATCATCGTCGGAGACGTCGATGACCTGATCGAATCGGGCCACGGCGTTACGGACGTGGCTGGCGTCCGTCAGCGGCTCTTTCCGTTGTTTGGGAAACGCATACACGCTATCCGGCAGATCGCTCTGCTCGGTGAGCTCGCCGTGCTTCACATGGGGTCGCCAAGTCGCTTCCATTGTGTGTGGCTCCTCTCTAGTGATACCGAGGTCCACCGTCGCAAATCCGCGGCCGTGGGGCCGACCGGTTCAGGTCGTTTCGGCCGCCGGAGTGATGAGCCCGGCGGCCGTGCGTCTCACCCGGTCGGGAAACGCGCACGCCTTGTGCGACCGCCGGTCGAGATGGACCGCCGTCAAGTCGCAGAGGGCCGCCACCGTGCCGCCTTCTATCTCGCGCATGGTGTGCACCATCCGGATCACGCGCTCGCGGACTTCGAGGATGTGACTGCGGACCTCGACGGCGTCACCGGCCATCAGCTCGCGCTTGTACGTGAGGTTCTGCTGGACGCCGGCCATGCCGAACATTCCGTCCCTCATGTACGACGGGGTGACCCCGATCTGGGTGAAGACCTGCCACGTCGCCTCATCGAACTTGCCGACATACCACATGACGTTCATGTGGCCCATGTGATCGCACTCCCAGGTGTGCACAATGCCGCGGTACGTCGGAAAGTCGGACATCTCCGGTTACCGACCCGCCATCACGGAGCTCGCCGCTTCTTTGACGAGGGGGGCTTTCTGCACGCCCTGCCAGCACGATCCATCGGCCCACGCCCCGTGAACGAGCACGACGGTCGGCTTCTGACTTTCGAGCGCCACGAGCCCCCTGGTTCGAGTGGTGAAGTCCAGGGAGACTTAGTGTTGCATGCCGGGACGCACAAGTCGTCAGGCGCGACTGTTGTCTTGTCCTCACATCATCAAGGGAGGCGAGATGCGCAGGAACATGGCCGATTGGGACCGGGTCCTCCGGGCGCTCGTGGGAATTGCCCTGATCGCGCTCGGAGCCACGGGGGCCGTTGGGCGGTCGCTCGGCATCGTCTGCATCGTGGCCGGTCTCCTGCAGCTCGTCTCCGGACTGACGGGCTTCTGTCCGGTCTATACCGTCCTTCGTATCCCGACCAAGAAAACCTGACGCCTGCTAGCTCCAGCGAACGACGATCGGACCGTCGACACCAGGCAGGGGCAGCGAGCCCGCTTCCGCTTCCGCGGCCTCGCGCTCCGTCGCGGTGAGACGCCGCCACACCTCGATCGATACGTTCCCCGCCGCACGACGCCAGACACCGACGATCTCCCCGTGCACGAGCAGAGCGCCCGGCCACACGCGAGTCGTCCAGAGCGCGGCGCGCCGTTTGGCATCCGCCACGAGCAGCGCGCGATCATCGCCCCACAGCAGATAGTACGCGTCGCCACTGGGCAGCAGTCGGACGTTGGCCACAGGCGCGGCCGGCCGCCGATATGCCGTTTCGTCTTCGGCGAGAATCCACGCATCGCCGACGGGCGTCCGCACGGGCACGAGGGCATCGCCGAGGGCATCGAACGCCCACCGGGCTTCCGGGGGCCGGATCCCGGCCCAGTGTCTGAACGACGCGGCGGTCGAGGGGCCGAAGATATGGAGGTAGCGTCTCGCCAGCTCCAGCCGCGCCTGCCGGGGATCGATCCGCGGCGCCGGCCCGGTCCACACCACGGGCTGTCGCGCCCCGTCCCAGCGCATGAGCACGCGACCCGTCGCCGCGGCGTACCTCAGGCTATTCGGCGGGACGCCCATGCCGCGTCCCGTCTCCTCGCACGGCATGCGCCGGCCGTCGAGATACGCGTGCAGCCTGGCCGCCGTTTCGTGCGCCCGCGCATGCCCTCGCGCGTCCTCCGGCAAACGCCCGAGTGAGAAGAGGGCCAGGTCCTTCGCCGCCGCGACGTAGCTACTGAACCGCGGCCCCCATAGCTGCACGAGGGACGGATGCTCCCAACTCGTCGGCCGCGCCCCGTCGACCCGGGCATGGATCGAGAGCAACGCCGCGCGCGGCATGGAGTCCTGCAATCCGGCCCAGGCCGCGCGCTGCAGCGACTTGGCTCCTAACGGCACCCGCGCGTCGAGTAGGCTGGCGCGCTGCCTGAAATCCAGAATCTGCGACCGGGTCAGCGCGAGGCGAGCGCGGCTCACGCGACAGGAATAGCGCATTGCGAGCGGGGCCGCCAGCCCGCTCCCGTGCTTACATCGTGAGCACCGCGCGGAATCGAACCTGACCGCTCATCATGCGGGCGTAGGCCTCGGCCGCCCGGTGGAGGGGGAACGTCTCGATCATGGGCCGAACGCCCGTCAACTCGGCGAAGTGCAGCGTGTCCTCCGCGTCCGCGGGCGATCCCGCGGCCCACCCCTTGATCCGCTTGCTCCCGACAATGAGCTGCACGGTTGTGACCTCGATGGGCTCCGGCGACACACCGATCACGATGAGCTCACCGTTCGGTCCCAGCCCGTTCACCAACTCCGACATCGCCTTCCCGCTCGGCGCCGTCGCCACAATGACCTTGGCGCCACCCATCTGCCTCAACGTTTCGGCGGCGCTGGTCGCCTGGGTGTCGATGTACACCTGGGCACCGAGCGTCTTCGCGAGCGACGCCGTGTCCGCGCCGCGTCCGATAGCCGCGACCTGGAAGCCGCTCTTGCTGGCGAACTGGATCGCGAGATGTCCCAACCCGCCGATGCCCTGCACCGCGACCAGATCGCCCGGCATCGCGGCGCTGCGCCGCAGCGCATCGTACGTGGTGATGCCCGCGCAGAGGAGCGGCGCCGCTTCGGCATCGCGCAGACTGTCGGGCATGGCGACCAGCGCGCTCACCGGAGCGACCATGTACTGCGCGTAGCCGCCGTCGTAGCTGATGCCGGGCACCTGGAGATTGACGCAGTGGGTAAAATCGCCGCGCCGGCACTCCCGACACGTGTCGTCGTGCCCGCCGTGCCAGCCAACGCCGGCGCGCTGGCCTTTGTGCCATCCGGTCACGCCGGCGCCGAGGGCGTCGATGATGCCGACGACTTCATGTCCGGGCACCCGCGGATATTGAATGCCGGGCCAGGACCCCTCTTTGGTGAATGAATCGCTGTGGCACACCCCGCAGACCTGCACGCGAATGCGCACCTGCCCTGGTCCGGGCTCGGGAATGTCGCGCTCGACGATCTCGAAGTCGGCGCCTGGTGTGGCGACCTGAGCGACCGTCATTTGGGCCACCCCTTGCTTAGTCGGTGCGGTCACGGTTGCCATCCATCCTCCATTCGCAGGGCACCAGCCCCGGCGGTGGGAGCCCGCTACCGCCGCGAACTATCGCAGCCAGCGCTTCGACGGACGCCGCCGGCCGAGTGCGACGCCAGCCGCGACGCCGATGCCGAGTGCCACTCCGACGGCGAGCACCGGCATTGCCCGAATCTTCGCGGCCAGAGCCTCCAGGGCCTCCAGAAGATCGTCTTCTCGCAGTCGGTAGGCGGCGGCCTCGGAGATGCGACGACGCACGCTTCGCCAGCGCGACGCCGGGACCACGGGTGACACCGGCACGAATGGCCTCAGCGCCACCCTCGAGCGCGTTGGCAACGACCGCTTGCGCATCGCCCGCTTTGGCGCGGGCGAGTTCCGCGAACTCGTGTTTCACGCCAGGATACTGTGCATAGGCCATGCCGAGCTTGCCGGAGCGCGGGCTGTGGTCGGCACCAGGCTTACCCGCTGGAGCGGTCCTTCGTTCGATTGTCCTTGACGCACGACCAAGCGTCGATCGGCGTGGACGGGCGTCGCAAGGTCGCGACGAACGGGAACGCCTTGGCGTTCGACACGATCGGTACATCCGGGAGCCAAACGTCATCAGGTAACGCTGCTGGCTTTCCGGTACTCAATTCAACCGTCGTCGGCGCCACCTGCCGCGCCTGGCCGCCGCCGATCGCGTAGACTCTCGCCACCGATAGATCACCTGGCAAGACATTGATCGTTCTCGCCAGCTTGGTCAGACGCAGGTCTTGATCGCAATAGTAACGGTCGACAATGGACCAATCGCCCGCGCCAGGTTCATCATCTTGAACCAATTCCATCCACGATGGCTTGCCGTCTGATTCGCCTCGCGTACTCGATCACCGGTAGTCGTGGAGATGAACGCGACGAGCATGATGACCGTTCTCAACGTCCACCCCCGGCCGGAAACGGCGGGACGGCGCGCACGCGGATGTGACCGCGAAGACGCCGGAAGTCCGCTGCGTTGTTGGTCACGAGCACCGCCTCGAGCCGCGCGCCTGATGCGTGGCTAGACCAAAGTCCACTAGTGCGTCGCCCGACGCGACGCGAGTGTCACCAATTGAATGAATTGAGCGGGCCCAGGGGCCGAGTTGACCGGTCACCAGAGGTCGCCAAGCGCGCAATGGGACATGGAGGACATTACTAATGCATCAAGCGGAATCGCGGCGCCGGTTCCTCACCACGGCGGCCGCCTTCATCGCTGGCGCCGGATTGGGAGTGCGCGGTGCGTGGTCGTCATTTCAACACACGCCACTTTCCCCGGACGCCGCGCTCTCACGACTGCTGGAGGGGAACCGCCGCTTCGCCGCCAAGCAATTGACATCACTCCAGGACGATCTCGCCGTGCTGAAACAGAATACAGTCGAGAAGCAGGAGCCATTCGCAGCCGTGCTGTCCTGTTCGGATTCCCGGGTACCGGTGGAGCTGGTCTTCGACCAGACCATCGGCCACATCTTCGTCGCGCGCGTCGCGGGCAACGTCGCGAGCGCGGAAGTGATCGCCAGTCTCGAGTACGGCGTGGCGGTGCTTGGAACACCGATCCTCATGGTGATCGGGCATTCAGGGTGCGGTGCGGTCAAGGCGGCACTCAGTGGTAAAGCCGCGCCCGGTCAGATCAGTGCGCTGTACCGATACATGCGGCCAGCCATCAATGAAGCGGGTCCCGATCTCGACTCGACGATCGCGGCCAATGCCAGAATCCAAGCGAAGTTGCTGCGCGAATCGTCACCGGTCATCGCCGAGCATGTGACCCACGGTACGCTCCGCGTTCTCGCCGGCTACTATGAGCTGGCCACAGGCAAGGTGACATTGTTGGAAGCTTGACGCCGGGACTACGGCCTCCAAGCCATGTTCGACCAACCCAGTCGCTACATCCTCGAGCGCTCCAGGGTCAGAGACGCCGCCGGCCCGAATGATCCGGCGATCCAAGGACAAGGCATCGTCCTCGCGCACTTCTGGCCGGACGTGACGCGCGAATTCGAGCGGCGCGTACCAACCGCCAATCAGAAGGAATCTGCCCACTCTGCACACCAGGCGCGGCCAAAGTGTGCATGCCGAAGAAGGGTGAAACCTGGCCGGAGGGATGACCGGTGGCCAAAGCGGTGGCATTGGGCGAGCAGCGCCTGGCCCCTTCCGCCGTCCGCTTCGTGTTGGCGCCGCGCTAAGGCCCGTGTTTACGAACGAATTCTTCGAACCGCAGCGTGACCTTGCCGAATTGCAATGTCTGTTAAGTCTGCGCACCGCTGTATAGTGCGCCACTGTACGTTGGCCACGGACTATCCGCGTTCAACACACGGACCGCACGAATCAAGAGCGACCCCTTCACGTAATCAATGCCACGGGTCACGATGAAACAGACCTGACCGGGCACGTGACAACACGTTCGTCCGTACTTGACTACCGTCTGCCCAACAACACCCTTGTAGCACTGCCTTCGGACCGAGATCGTCGTGGGCCTGCCGCCACCGTTGGTGCGCGGTGTTCCAACGCCACTCGACCGGAGAAACGCCCTGCGGATGTCGCTGCGAGGGCTTCTGGCCCGGAGGACGCGTATGCTCGTTGCACTGCTTTGCGTCGTGGCATGTAGCGACGCGCTATCCCCCCTCGTAGCGCCAAGACAGCCCGCAGCCGGTGATTCAGAGATACCTCCGCCGCAACTCGTTCACGGGTGTGCGACGTTTGACATTTCACTCAAGGATTCAAAGGCCTCCGTTACACCCGTCAGTAACGTGTCCTGTGGGCCGATTGCTCCGGTGTTGATGCGCGTACGGGTCGCGGGCCAAAACTGGGGCACACTGAACCTCGTCGTGGCCATTCGGAATCCGGGTCGTCTACGCCTTCACGGACATCTGACGCTGTCCCTCCGGTCTGATAGCGCCGTCGTCCTGGCCCCGACGCAGGCAGTTGCGGTGCGCTTTCGGCTCCCCCGGGTGACTGACGGCGATACGGTGACTGCCGACGGCAGCCGGGCGCACCTGGCCCTCAATGCGATCCCGAGTCGCCCGTCCAACGTGCACGTTGACACTGCGGCACTGCCCGTGGGTTCAACGACGCCTTCACGAGTCGTCGTGGTGTCGATGCCAAAGACGGCCACAGATCTCCGTCTGACAATACACGCACAGGGCACGTATGTCTTCACGGTCCCACGTCTCGCTCCACGTTCCACGCCAGACTCGATCATTAAGGAGGGCCGTGATACGTCGTACTTGACGGGTCCGGCATCGAGGCGGTTGGCGCGTGATAAGATCTTTGTGACATTCCAGCGGACGGCGTCCATGGAAGACCGTCAAGCGGCCATCGATGCCGTTGGCGGCACGGTAATCGGTGGGGCACTCGGTGACTACTACGTTCGTATTCCAGTGCCGAAGGGCGTCAGAAGCAGCGCGACCGTCACGCAAGCACTGCGGGTCATCCGTCAACAACCTGGCGTGGACCGCGCGAACATCGACGTACCAGGTGGACCGATGCCGAACTACCTGCGACCGAGCGATGGCACGGGATTCACGTCGTGGCAACTCAACCCGGCAAATGCGGCAGGTATCAACTGGGGGGCTGAGTGCGGTTGCTGCGCCACTCGCGTGGGGCGGCTCGGTCGGGGACACGTTGACCAAGATTGGCTGGAATGCCGGACGATGCCGTCAATCGCACCGTCTGGTCGGCAATGGCGAACGGAGTGGTCTCGAGACTGACCGTGTCGCCGCGATAGTCCGGCGAACATGCGCTGGCTGCGAGTAAGACCAGCACCGCGAGATCAATCCCCACGGGCATCGTCGGTCCGCGTTGGTCACTGTCGTGTCCACTTCCAAGGACAATCACCCTTGGCTCGCGTGGAGACTAGCCGGAATCGCGGCCGTTGCCCACCTTTCCCCGAAACCTGACCTGGCGAGGATACGATGGGGCGAGGCGCTACGTGGCGCGTGGTTTTCCTGTTCAGCATTGCGGCCGGTGTCGCGCGAGCGCAGGACCCCGGGATGATGGTGCCGGACGAAGCGGCCAAACGTGGTGGCAGCGCGAACATTCACGCGCTCTCGCGCATCGTCACGCATCCCGGGGCGCGCTGGAATGCGGCGAATGTCGAGATCGAACAGGATCGGGGACGCCCGTACGCGTACATCTCGGGATTCGTGAACTTCGACGCGCAGATCTACGACGTCGGCAGTCCCGCGAGCCCGAAGAAGATCTACGACTGGACCATCGAGAACGCCGAGCTGCATCGTGGACTGGGCGCCCTGGATGGCAAGTACTTCAAGATCGGCAATCGCTACTACTACGCCCAGTCGTTTCAGTTCGCGCAGGGCAGCCCCGATGCGGACCTCGGCGCCGTGATCTTCGACGTGACCGGCCTGCCGGATCCGAACAAGGTGAAAATCGTCGCCCGCGTCCGTTATGGAAAAACGACCGGTCTCGGCGGCTTTCACAACACGTTCGTGTACAAGCATTCGGACGGTCGCGTGCTGTACTTCACGACCGTGAGCGACAAGAAAGCGGTCATCTGGGACCTCTCGAAGATCTTGAGCGGCGCCGACACGAGCACGTGGATCGTCGGCGAGGTGCCGAATTCGACACCCAATCCGCAGTTCTTTGGCGGGATGTATCACGACTTCTATATCGCGTACGATCCGGCGACCCATCAGGACAAGTTTTACGGGGCAGGCCTCGGCGGCTTTTCCGCCTGGGATGTCACGCACCCCGACAAGCCGCAGCAACTCTTCACGATCACGTCCTTCGGCCAAGATATCGCGCACACGTTCACGCCGTCGCCCGATGGGAAGTACGCCGTAACGGAGACGGAATATCAGTACACGCCGTTGCGCATCTGGGACCTGACGGAGGCGCAAGGGGGCAAGCGGCAGAATATCGACGTGCCGATCAGCGCCTGGGCGGCGGACTGGCACGATCTCGCGCACAATCACGAGGTGCGCTGGCCGTTCGTGTTCGTCTCAGCGTATGAAGATGGACTCCAAGTCTTCAGCCTCAAGGATCCGAAACACCCGAAGACCGAAGGCCACTTCTTTACCTGCGAATGCCAGCACGAGGATGGCTTCGGCGGAAGTCCCAGCAATGGCTGGCACACGATGGTACCGAGCGTCGAGCAGGGAGCGTTTGGGGTGGATGTGCGGAACTACGACGGGCTGATCGCGATCTCGGACATGCGGACGGGTCTCTGGCTGTTCCACATGGACGGCTTCAACGGATGGAACGGGCGCGACTACGGCATGCCGAATATCTCGAGCGTGCAGGACTATGATCACGGCCCGACGGGGGTGCCGGTATCGAGCCTGCCCGCTCCAGGACAGCCAGCCAAGGGCGAATGAGTCCCCTTCGCGGCAAAGGGCCCAGCGGCTGACACCGCTGGGCCCTCAGTATTTGGCACGATGCTGGTCCATCGCGGCGAACTCGCAGCCATCATAGATGGCCTACTCCGCCCTTGGCGCACACGATGTCGCGCTATTGGATCTAGAGATCGGAAAGCGATCAGGGCGGCATGGTCGCAGGAAGGATACCGATGCTTGCCTTGGGGAAGCTTGCTTTGAGAAAGCGTCAGCGCGCAGCGGCCGGGAATGGCGGGACAGCGCGCACGCCGATGTAGCGACGAAGACGCCGGAAATCGGCAGCGTTGTTTGTCACGAGCACTGCCCTGAGGCGAGCGCACTGGGCCGCCAGCAACGCGTCGTTCCAGAACGACCGCCCCTTCGTGACGCCCTCACCACCGAGGCGCGCAAGGGTAGCACCGGCAACCACCCAGTCATCGGCAGTCGGCGCCACAATCTCGGCGCCGGCGCTCAGCGCGCGAACCACGGCCGCATGGCGCGCAGTGTCCGGGACGCCGATCAGTACCTCGGCGACCGCCACGACGCTGACGAGCAACGGGCCGTGACTCTGGACGAACTGCTCGAAACGAACTCTGAACGCACTGTCGTTGGCGGCCGCAATATAGAGGTTCGTGTCGGCCACGTACGCAGGCACGGCGATGTGGTCAGAGGGATCGAGAGACGGCCACCAGCCACGTCATCAGTCGACGATCCGCGCCGCATTGATCGGTCCCAGCGCTGCCAGCGTGCGCAACCCTTGCACTTGCTGCTCACGGCGAACGACCGCTTCCAGGGCCCTTGTCACCGCGTCGGTTTCCGTGCGAGCACCGAGCGCACGCCGAGCGCGGTCCAACAGGTCCTGGTCGAGCCGAAGGGTCTTCTTGCGCCCGGCCGGTGTGCCAGCCAAGCGAGGGATGCCGGCCGCGGCTCTGGTTTTCGACTTGGTGCGCATAGGCATTCGGAAATCCCCCGGGCACAGTGCCAGCTGTATGATATGTACAATATAGCGGTATCATACGTCCACGCCATGCGCGGGCGCGTCATTGGCCCGGCCGAATCGCACGGGCATGCGCTTCGATGAGTCCCCGTGGACCGCGCCTGAAAGAGCACAACCTCAGCGCGCGATGGTGTTCCAGGCGGTTGCCGCTTCCGAGGCATACGTCAACGCCTACAGAGAATATCGCGACCTCCGGGTGGCGCGAGATCCCGATTGGATGCCGGCCAGCCACGACCGATCAATGAGAGGCGACGCGGACTTCGGCGCCTGTCAAGAACGCCTCGAGCGAGGCATAGCGCGGATACAGAACATCCGCAGCCAGTTGCGGGTTTCGCGCGACGGCCACGAAGGTGATACCGTACATCTGCTTTCGCCTCAAGGATGACGAATTTCCACCCTGGGAATGTGTTGGATGAAACGCTCCGCGTCGTAGTTGGCCCATGTAGTGACCGCCCCGCATCCCGGACGGCGATTCGATTTCTCCTCAATGCGCGCGTCCCCGGTTCCAATGTTGAGGATTCGCAAATCCCGTATCGAACGTGGTGATCGCTCACCAATGCGATCCTAGAGTACCTATCGCCACGGGCCACAATGAAACAGACCTGGCCGGGCACATGACAACACGTTCGTTCGTACTTGACTACAGTCTGCCCAATAACACACTTGTAGCACTGCCTTCGGACCGAGATCGTCGTGGGCCTGCCGCCACCGATTGGTGTGCGGCGCCTCGACGCACTTCGACCGGAGAACGCCGCCATGCACGGATCGCCGCAGGGACTTCTGGACCGGAGAAAGAGCATGCTAGCTGCCTTATTGTGCGTCTTGGCGTGCAGTGATTCGCTCTCACATCTCGTGGCGCCAAGAGAACAGGCCGCGACCGATTCTCAAGTACCGCCGCCCCAGCTTGTTCACGGGTGCGCGACTTTCGACATCTCGCTCAGTGGGGCTAGCCCGTCCATAGCTCCGGTCGCCACTCAATCGTGCGGTCCGATCGCCCCTGTCGTTCTTCGGGTCCAGCGGGGGAGTCAGGACTCGACCCTAATGCTTACATTGGCCATTCGCAATCCAGGGCGACTCCGTCTCCACGGACCGCTATCCCTGTCCTTCCGATCTGACAGCGCAATCGTCACCGGTTCACCGAACGGCAGTGCGCTGCGTTTTGCGCTGTCCGAACTACACGCCGGCGATTTCGTCACGCAGGCGGGTAGTCGAGCGGCGATGAGATGCCTCACCACAGCGTCGAACGCGACGAGCCGTTCCGATACTACGGCGCTTGCCGTAGGTGCGACCTCACCATCGCGCTCACTTCGGATCGTGATTCCACGCTCCGCTACTAACTTGCGGCTCACCGTACACGCAGGGGGCGTGTGGATTTTCACCGTGCCTCGAGCACCACCGCATTCGACGCCTGATTCGATCATTCGGGAGTCAGTCGACTCGTCACACTTTGCCGGTGGTCGGGCGTCGCCATATGCACGAGACAAGCTTCTCGTCAGGTTCAAGACCTCGGCGTCAATGGAGGATCGTCAGGCAGCAATCGACGCGATCAATGGCATCGTCATTGGAGGTTCTGTAGGGGACTACTACATTCGCATTCCAGTACGAAAAGGCGGTCACAGTAGCGCAGAAGTCGTCCACGCAATGTCTGTTATGCAACAGCAGCCAGGCGTGGACGGGGTAACGCTCGATGTGCCTGGTGGTCCCATGTCGAACTATTTGCGGCCGACCGACAGTACCGGCTTTACCTCGTGGCCTCTAAACCCCGCTGACGCAGCAGGTCTCAATTGGGGACCTACCGCGGTTGCCGCACCACTTGCCTGGGGCTGCTCCGTTGGAGACACAATGACCACCATTGGCGTTGTGGACGATGATTTTGACAGCATCCCGGATCTTGCCCCCAACATCAAGTCTGGTGCGTACTACGCCAATCTCATCATTGACCATGTACGTCGGTATCCTCAATCGCCGCGGCGAGTGACGCCTGACTCCGGACAGCCGCTGGTCGTGTGCGGCCAGATAACCGGACAAGCAATGTGGGGGCCGGCGTCTGCGGGGTCTGCGCATCCGTGGCAGCGAATCTTCGCGGCCAACGCCTCCAGCGCCTCCAGGAGATCGTCTTCTCGCAGTCGATAGGCGGCGGCCTCGAGCTGCCTTGACGCCCGCTTCGCCAGCGCGACGCCCGGGCCCCGCGTGACACCGGTACGCAGAGCATCGACCCCACCCTCGAGCGCGTTGGCGACAACGGCCTGCGCGTCGCCCGCTTTGGCGCGGGCGCATCCGGCGAGTTCGCGTTTCACGCGCGAATGCTGTGCATAGGCCATGCTGAGCTTGCCGGAGCGCGGGTTGTGATCGGCACCAGGCTACCCGCTGGAGCGGTCCTTCGTTCGATTTGCCTTAACGCACGACAAGGCGTGGGTCGGCGCGGACGGGCGTCGCAAGAGCGCGACAAACGGGAACGCCTTGGCGTCCGACACGATCGGTAGGTCCGGGAGCCACCCATCATCAGGTAACACCGCGGGCTTTCCAGTTCTCAATTCAGCCGTCGTCGTCATCACCGGCCGCGCCCGGCCGCCGGCGATCGCATAGACACTCGCCACCGATCGATCACCCGGCAAGACATTGATCGTTCTCGCCAGCTCGGTCAGACGCAGGTCTTGATCGCAATAATAATGGTCGACGATAGACCAATCGCCCGCGCCAGGATCATCATCTTGAACCGAGTCCATCCACAATGGATTGCCGTCCGAGAAGAACACCTTTCCCCAGGTCGTGAGCCTCTGCGCCTCAACCGTGGTTCTTCCACTGATGTTCGTCGCGGAGCGCACACCATTGCGTCTCTGCCGCGTTTTCAAAGAGGTACAGCGTGTCTGTTATTGGCTGATTCGCCTCGCGTACTCGATCACCGGTAGTCGTGGGATGAACGCGACGAGCATGATCACCGTTCCCAACGTCCACCCCCGGCCGGAAACGGCGGGACGGCGCACACGCGGATGTGACGGCGAAGACGCCGGAAGTCGGCGGCGTTGTTGGTCACGAGCACCGCCTCGACGCGACATGGAACCTAGGTAGTGCCAAGTTCCTTGCGCGGCGCCATACCAAGCGGGGGTATGAACATCCCCGCGGCGAGTAGCCAGCCGAAGCCGCCGACGCGCGTGACAGGAATGGCGACTGTCATGGGTAGGCTCAGCAAGCCGAACGCCGACAGCGCGCCGGCGGCCGCGATCACGAGACCGAGCCAGACGACCCACTCTGGCAACAGGCGCGCAAAGTGACCGGACACCGAGACACCCCCAGCCAGCAGGCCCAGTCCAACCGCGAAGGCAGGTCCGCCACAGAGAAAGACCAGGAAATGCAGCGCGCGAGCGACGGGCACCGACGCACTGGCCTCAGGAACCGACAACACCCAGAGGAAGAGGCCCGCGGCCGCCAGACCGCCGGACGCGACCAATCCGCCGGCGAATGCGGTGTACGCTCCGGCGTGCCGAGACCCCAGGAGTTGGAGGCGGGCAACGATGGTCGCCGTGTACATCGCCAACGGGATCGCCGAGGCGAAGCAAAAGAAGGCGCTGACGCGGATGGCTTCCGGGTTCGCCGCGAAAAAGTTACGCGCGACTTCGGCTGGTCCGAATGGATTCAGCGCAACCATGCCACTCAGGGCGGTATCGCGTCGCAGGAACGCGATCGCCGCCACGCTCGCGATGACTAGGAGCGTGTAGACCGCCGCGAGCGACAGCAGTGACGGCATGGCGTGGGGGTGGGCGTCGTGGTGATCGCCACTCATGGTGACCTACTCCGAGTGCAAGGCCTGGATGACGTCGACGCGCGCCGCGCGAGCGGCGAGCACCGACGCGGCGACTGCCGCCGCCAGAAGAACGAGCGCCGATGCCGCGACCGGCGGCGGACTCGGCATCTTCGGGTCGACGCCGGCCCGGACTTCGCGCGGCTCGCCGAGCCCCACCATCACGAAGTCGATCTGCGAGAAGTCGCCGAACGCGTCGATCGCGTGCACGCCGGCTTCGATATCCTTGAGCTCCGGAACGGAGAAGTTGGTGTTTTCGGTACCGAGTCCGGGGGCGCTCTGGCGAATGTAGATGAGGCGATTCTCGTCCCGGTTCACGAGTGGACGAAGGCGCACACCGTGGACGAGCGTGAAGATCGCCGCGTTCGCGCCGATGCCGAGGGCGAGCGTCAGGACAACCGTGATCGTCAGACCCTTCGCGCGCGACAGGGACCGAACGGCCACCTTGAGGTCATTTCGCATGTGCAGTGTCCGTGATGATCGAGTCCAGGTTTCCGACGGAATGCTCACTGCAACGGCCGCCCACCGATGATCGATCGTAACGATGCCGAACATCGATGAGTTTCGCTAGAGGTTCACCAACACGACGAACGCGGGTCCGTTGGGAGAATGAACCTTTACGATGCCTGAGATCATGGTGATCGTCGGGACGCGTATTGTCCTCGGTGCAGGCTTGGGTCTGTTGATTGGCGATAAGCTCAGCCACGATGCGCGGCAGGGCCGGCTGGACACTGGTCGCCGTCGGCGCAGTCACGACGATTCCTATCGCCATGAATATCCTCGGCAAACCACGGCTTACCGAGCAGACGTGATGTTGCGTGGGTTTTCCGCCGGGAGTTCACCACGCACATGTGCGTCCCGCGCATCCGAAGTGACGGCGCAGCCGTGACGGCCCCTTAAAGACGGCACGCAACAGCGTGATCGTCACCGACAACGGGCTTGTCCGATAGGGAGGATCCGAGCGTCGGCTGGCCACTCACGGGCCGAACGCGATCGTCACGCACACCCTCTGTCCCTGGCCGGCGCGGCCACGACTCGCCCGTGCCACGTCTACGGGAAGACAGTGCAACAACGGTCCGGCGTACGCCTATGACCGCTTGGCGGTACGGTCGTTTGTGTTGAAACATGGCACGCGGGGGATGCGTCAGCGTGGCATCCCCTGCCGGCCCGCGAGGCGCGTATGCTGAGCGAACAGAAGCCCAGCCGGAATGAGGACGAATACTTCCACAAGCTGGACGCCGAACTGATCAAGGCGCACCGCGCGAAGCTGGACGCCGGCGAGCTGGACCTCGTGCGCCAAACGGAGCGGCACGGGCTCGCCCGGCTCTTCGACCTGCTCGGTCGCAAAGACGCGGTGACTGTACGGGCAACAGGCGATCGATGCGGCGCCCTTGGGCCGTGGTACGCACCCCTACACACGCTGGCGCCACGCCGACGCGGTTAGTGGGCATCGGCCACCTGTGCGAGCGACTCATCGTCAACGCGGGGAACTCTCAGCCCAGCGCCGCGGCGTCAGCTCAGAGATAACCGAGCCAGGCATCGTTCCGGCGTTGCTTCACTTCGGCAAACCACCGGCACAGCGGGTAGAGCGCGACGACGACCAGGGCCCAGATCGCGTAGACGATCGGCAAGGAGTATCCCCACCCGGGCGGCGTGGTCATGAGGAAATTGTCGAGGGTCGGTTCGAACATCCAATGCACCTGGCCGTAGCGCGTGTAGCAGATGAGGATTGCCACGAGATGAATCAGCGGTACGTGGGCCAGGTAATAGAGCAATGGTACCCGGCCGAAGATGAGCGCGGGGCGCAACACGCGGGGCGTTCGGCCGTCCAGGGCCCACAAGAGGACGAGTGCGGGGCCGAGTGTCATGAGCAGGTATAGCAGGGACGGTGGGTATTTGTTGGTGTTGAGGAATGACAGCGCCGTGAACACCGCCGATTTCTCCCTCGTCCAGGACGATGGGTCGCCGTAACGATTGCTCGCGCGAAGGACCACGAAGGCGGCCGTCACCGCGAGGCCAGTCCGCAGGAGGAACGAACGCCGCCGGGGCGCAGCCCACGCGAACACCTGGCCCAGACCGTACCCGACAGCCGTGACGCCGACCCATGGAATCAGGACGTAGGCGACGAACACGGCGTGACTCGATGTCTTCCAAATGAACCCGGGGGCGTGCAACACGGCCCAGAGTGGGTTCGCCGACTGAATGGGATCGAGTGCATTATGACCGGCGATCATCACGAGTCCGATAGTGCTGACCACCGCCGTGGGGACATAGACGAGCGCCGACAGCACGACCATTGACCAGCCGAGCGCCCACAAGGGGTTCAGCAAGGTCACGCGGTAGTCGACTGTGAACTGAAACCCGAAGCATCGGAAGAGCGTGAGATCGAGGACGATCACCCAGAGACCGCGCGTGACCAGGAATCGGGACAGCTCGCGTTTGGATTTCTGGCGGAGCGAGAGAGCAGCGCCGGTCCCGGTCAGCAAGAAGAACACCGGCGCGCAGAAGTGCGTGATCCAGCGCGTGAAGAAGAGCAAGACCGTCGTGTGGGCGAGATCGGTAGGATCGACCGGCACGGCGATGAAATCGCGCGTGTGATCGAGCGCCATAACGATCATGATCACGCCGCGCAGGAGGTCGACCGAATCGAGGCGCTGGCGCGGAGGAGAGACCGGCGCACTCGTCGCTTCGCGGAACTCGGATGTTGGAGTCGCGAGTGTCGTCATGGCGCCAGTGTATAACGGCCGTCACCACAGTGCGCGCCCCACGCAGCCAAGCGCGCCTGCCGTGCAGGGAACAACAGGCAGGCCGCGACACGTCTACGGGCCAGGGTGCCCTTGGTGCCCGCTTAGAAGCACCTCGGTCCTGCTTCGCCGCGGCGCCGACTTTGGCGCACCCTCTGGTGCCAATCGAGCGGCTCTCGAGATCTTGGTCACGTGGCGGCCGGCTCTGTTCGTGAGCCGGCTCGCCAAGCCGCTCAACTGCGTGGCGATTGGCCGAGAAGGTCAGGCCCAAAGCACTGGAATACCGTAAGCCCGGAACTGTTCGTCGGCCGTCACGATCGTGGATCCTTCGACGACGGCCTGAGCGATCAGCATCCGGTCGAATGGATCGGCGTGATGGGGTGGAAGTACCGCGACCGCCGCGGCGTGGGCGAATGTGATCGGCAGTTGTGTGAACCCGCTGTCGTCCACGCCCGCTTCAAACGGGCCAGGGATCCGCAATTTGCCGAGGGCCGACTTGATCGCTACTTCCCACGCCGACGCACTACTCACCAGGACAGCGTCGCCCGTCGAGATGGCGCGTCGCACCTCGCGAGAAAGGCGGCGATCATTCGACCGCCACCAGAGAACGATGTGGGTATCGAGTAGCAGTTTCACTTATGGCGATGCGGACGTCGCCTCGGCACCCCCTGAAATCCCGCCAAGATCTCGGCAGGCAAAGGCGCGTCGAAGTCCTCAGACATCCAAACAGCGCCCTCCCAGCCGCCCGGAGCCCGATTGGGTTTTAAGGACTCCAAGGGCATGAGGCGCGCGCGCGGAGTCCCCGCCTTGGCGATGACAATCTCCTCGCCTTCGGCTGCGCGATCGACGAGCGCCGACAGATGTGTTTTGGCGTCATACAGATTTATAGCGGCCATGGCAGCAGTCCGGTTGGTCTAGTAGACCAATCTACCCCAGGCTGGCGCGATTGGTCAAGTTGGTCAATCGGATCAGCCAGCCGCTAGCGCTGTGTGGTGCCGAATGCAACGGCGATAGTGCCGGACACTAGTGCCACGGGCCCAGCGGCTGGTGCCGCTAGGCCCGGAGGTTGTTGCGAAACAGAGCGGGAAACGGGACTCGAACCCGCGACCCCAACCTTGGCAAGGTTGTGCTCTACCAACTGAGCTATTCCCGCAACTGCCGAAAAAGTATAGCGATCGCGTCACAGCCGATCAACCGGCCGTTACGGGGCCACCCCCAAAGCATGGATGGCATACCATACGGTATAGGCGAGCAGTCCGGCCAACGTCGCGTCCCCGCCGTTGGCCACCGCCGCCCCCGTCTCGTCCAGCTGCTCCGCAGCCAGACCGTTGTCCAACGGCGCGTCCCGAAGCCACGCCAGCACACCGGATGCGTCGGGCCCCACGAGACGCGCCAGTTGGCGGATGAGCGACGACCGGTCCGCGGGGATCGCCTTCACCGTCCGGCGAAACACCGACTCCGACCGGTCGAACGTCTCGTACAACGGCAGCCACAGCGCCGACGCCACGGGATCGTCGACCGTCGACACCCCGCCATTCAAGTCGATCGCCGCCGCCAACGTCGGCTTCCCGCCGCGCTCCACCGCGAACTGCCGCAAAATCGCCGCCCGCACCGCGCTCGGATCCTCGACGCCCTTCGCCGTCTCGGCGTCCAACGTCCGCTGGAACACGTCGAGCGCCATGGCCGCCACCGCATTCGCGTGCAACGTGTACGGCAACGCCACGCGCTCGCCGGACGGCGAGACCTCGGTGGCGTAGAGCGGCACGCCGGCGTTGCGCCGCGCCGCGAGATCGTCGGCGCTGGCGTACAACGTGTCGGCGATCACCGGCTCCTCGACGATCTGGTCGTCGCCCGTCTCCCGGATGTACCGCTCCGTCGCCAGCGCGTACGACGCCACACCCTCGAGCGAGAACCCCGGCTCGAACATCGTCCCGTCGAGATAGTTCACGCCGCGCCCCGGCGCGTACCCGTGCAGCTCGCAGGCCCGCAGCAAGAGCTCGCGCGCCAATGGCGCGTCGGCCAATTGCACCGCGGGGAGCGCGAGCGCCAGCGCATCCCAGTCGCGTACCGTCACGCCCCGCCCGTTCCACGGCGCTCGCGACCGCATGAAGTAATAGTGCGCGTCGTCCAGCGCCCGCCCGATCGCGTAGAAGTAAGCGAACACGAGATTCCGGTTCACGACCGTGTCCAGCGCCTCCGATCCCGTCGTCTGCCCCAACCGCCGCAACGCCTCGCGCGTGGCCTGCAAGAGATCGCGCCACCCCCGCCGGCGCATGGCCACCCCCGTCGCCACCGCGCCATCCCGCTCCGGACCGGCCGCGATGTAAAAGGCGACATCCGCTGACTCGCCCGGGGCGATGGACACCGCACGGCGCAACGCGAACGCGGGAGCGCCCGCAGTCTCGATGCCGACCAGGCCATCGGCACTCACCGCGAGCGCCGCCGCGCCCGGCAGCGACGCCCCCTCCAAGATCACCGCGTCGCCGACCCGCGCCACGACATGCGCGTCGTCGAACGACCGGGCCGTCCGCACGCGATGCTGGCGATGCCCCAAGGTCCCATTGAACGTCACCGCCACGGTGACGGGAGCGGAGCCCCGGTTCTCGATCGCCACGGCGTGCACGGCACCCGGGACATTGATGTCCCGGCCGTACGGCGAAAAGATCGCTCCGCGCACCACGAGATCCCGCGCGGACCACGTGTACGCCGGCACCCAATCCTGGGCCCGCTCCCACGTCAATGCGCCCGAGACCGGCGCCCCGTCCACCGCGAGCGTCAGGCGAAACAGCGGGGGGCCGACGCCGTCGACGAACCCCGCGTCGCCCGCGAACTCGATCGCCGACCGCGCGCCGCGGTTCAGCAAACCCAGCGCGTGAATGGCCGCCGTCTCCGGATGAATGCAGGGGAGCGCCAGCCAGTGGTTTCCCGTGACGTGCCACCGGACGGGAGGGATCGGCCGTAGGCTCACGGGGTAGCCACTCGGGTTGACATTGCGGTGGGAAGGTTGCTACTCTCCGCGGCCTGCGTCAACGGTCCCAACGACGTACTTTACTCTTTCTCCCACAAGAACTTAAACCCCCTTCCCCGTCGTGCCGCTTCGAGCCGCGTGCTCACTACTCCTCGTCGCGCTCGTAGCCGCATTCCGGGTGGGCGCCCAGCCGGTGCCCGTCCCCGGCGACGAGGCGCGCACGCTGCCGGGCGGCGTCGTCCGCCTCTGGTTCGGCGACGACAACACGCGCGAAAACCAGTTCTGGGCGCCCGATGGCTCGCTCCAACCGCGCGCCGCCGCCCTCAACTTCGACACCCTCGGCGTCGCCCAGGTGCCGGCGTTCGCGCCGTCGCAAGCGGGCATCCGCACGCTGACCGGCGACCAGAACTTCGTCCTCAACTTTGGCAAGGTTGTGACCGGCTCCGACGTGCGCGTCGAGTCGTTCCCGATCTCGTTGGAAGCCGGGATCACGAAACACCTCACGATCCGGGCCCGACTGCCGATCGTGCACACGCGCCAGAACATTTTCCTGAACGTCAATCCCACGCGCTTCGAAGGCAACGTCGCCTTCAACCCCGCGCTCGGCTCGGCCCAAGCGCTGGCGACCGACGCGGGCGTGTTCACGCAATTCCAAAACGCCGCCCGCACCTTACAGCAAGCCTTGGCCTCCTGCGCCGCGAATCCCGCCGCGCCGCACTGCGCCGCCATCAATAGCGAACGCAGCGCCCTGCAAAATCTCGTCGCCCAGGGCAACACGTTCGCCAATGGCGTGGCCCAGGTCTACGGCGGTCCCGGCGGCGCCGGCGCCCTCGTCGTCCCCGTCAACGGATCCACCGTCCAGAATCAGATCAACAGCCGGGATTCGTCACTCACCGCGCAGTTCAACAGCGCGTTCCGCACGATCGGCTTACCGGTCATCACGCTCGTGCAACCGGTCGCGGCGCCGGCCCGCGCCGGTGTCGCCGAGTTCGACTCGCTGCTCACTGACACAACGTTCGGATTCGCGGTCGACTCGCTGCGCGACATTGACACCTACGGCATTGGCGATGCCGAGGTCAGCGCCACGTACCAGTTGTTCGATTCGTTCCACGGCAATGACACGCTGCGCCTGCACCCGCATGGGTTCAACTATCGCCTCGCCGTCACCGGGTTGTTCCGGCTCGGCACCGGGGCGCCGCCCGCGCAGAACGTGCTGCTCGACCCGGGCACCGGCACCGGCGAGAACGCGGTCGAAGGGCACGTGGCGACGGACCTGCTCTTCGGCAAGCACCTGTGGGCAACCATCGTGGGGCGCGGCACCTATCAGCTGAGCGACAACATCGTCACGCGCATCCCGGGCGCGGAGGGGGAAGTCCTCAACCCGCTGTACTCGCTCACCACCGTGAGCCGGCGCCTCGGCAACGCGCTGGAGCTCGAGGTCGACCCGCACTACACGGTCAACGACTACTTCGTCGTCTCGGGGTTCTATCTCTTCCGCCACAAGGACGCGGATACTTACACCGGCACGCTCTCGCTCGACTCGGCGCAGACCGGCATCGGCCCGGTCAAGCTCAACGCCGCCGTCCTCGGGCTCAACACCGACTACACGACCCAACGGGTCGGGTTCGGCCTCACGTTCTCGACCGTCGCCGCCGCGGCCCTCCGCAAGCATCCCTGGCTGCCGCTCGATATCTCGTACCTGCACTACGAGACGATCACCGCCACCGGCGGCTATCTCCCCAAGACATTCGTCGACTCGGTCACCCTGCGCCTGTATTTTCGTCTACTAGGGAAGCGCGACTTCTCATTCTAGGCGGGTACCATGCCGGGCCCCACGTCGGTGCAGTTCCCGCTCGCCGCGGGTGAGCAGCTGCTGTGGTCCGGCGTCCCCCGTCAGGGCCTTGCGCTTCGCCCCTCCGACGCGCTCGCCATCCCGTTCAGCCTCCTCTGGGGTGGCTTCGCCGTCTTCTGGGAATCCACGGTCGTGACCGCCCGCGCGCCCTGGTTATTCAAACTGTGGGGCATCCCCTTCGTGCTGGTCGGCCTCTACATCACGGTCGGACGCTTTTTCTGGGACGCTCGCCGCCGGCGCGACACGACCTACGGGGTCACCACGCAACGCATTCTCATCGCCGCCCGTGGCTTCGCTCCGTCGCTCCAGTCGCTCAACATCGGCACCGTGACGGACATCGCGCTGAACGAGAGTCCCGATGGCACCGGCACGATCACCTTCGGGCGCCCGGCCGTGCAGGCCTGGGGCCGATCCACCAGGATGTGGACCGGCAAACCAGACGTGCCGAGCTTCGAGATGATCCCGGCCGCGAAGAAGGTCTACGACACGATCCGCGACGCGCAGCAGGGAGCGACGACGCGCGCCCGTTAGGGCGGCGTCGCGTCGCGCTTCACCTTCGTCGTATCGCGCTTCACCTTCGTGGAGTCGTGCTTGACCCCCGCGGAGTCGACATGGGCCTTCGTCGACTTCTTGCCCCGGAACAGGTTCTTCACACCCGTGCCCGCGTCGTAAGCCCCTTTGCCGACTTGATCGTTCGCCTTCTTCACGCCTTCGCCGGCGTTGTCGACCGTGTTGTTCGCCTTGCGCTTGACGGCCGACGAATCGTGATGGGTCGTGTCTTGCGCCACCATGACACGGGGCGCCGCGGCGCACAGGACGATGACACACAGCGCGCGGACCGTTGCAATCATGACCGCCTCTTGTGCAAACCCCGCGCCCGTTTGCTGACAGGCTCGGCCGCGGCGAGAAGCTCGCGGGCGTGCGCACGGCTGACGTCGCTCTCGGGGTCGCCGCCCAACATGCGCGCGATCTCGTCGACTCGCGCGTCGCCTTCGACCACGGTGACATCCGCGGTCGTGACGCCGCCCGCCGCGTCCTTCCGCACCAGGATGTGATGATGCGCGCGGGCCGCGATCTGCGGCAGATGCGTGATGGCGAACACCTGGTGATGCTCCGCGGAACGCCGGAGGGCATCGCCCACTTGCAACCCCACCCGCCCACCGATCCCCGCATCGACTTCATCGAACACCAGTGTGGGCACCCGGTCCGCCCGGGCCAGGATGGTCTCCAGCGCCAGCATGACGCGCGACAGCTCACCGCCGGACGCCACGCGGGCCAGCGGCCGCATATCGTGCCCCACGTTGAGCTGCACCGCGAACGTCACGTCTTCCGCCCCGTGCGCCCCCGATTCGCCCCGCGGCACGAGCTCGGCCCGAAACCGGCCGCCCCCCATGCCGAGCTCCGGCAACAAGGCGTCGACCGACTCCGCCAACCGGTCCGCCGCGGCGCGCCGCGCCGCCGTCAGCCGCTCCGCGCCGGCCGCGAGCTCCGCCAGCGCCGCCGCCTCCGCGCGCTCCAACCGCGCCAAATCGAACGCCGCCGAGTCGACGAGATCGAGCTCGGCCCGCGCCCGTCGCCCCGTCTCGATCACGTCGTCGAGCGACGCCCCATGCTTTTTCATGAGCCGCAACACCAGATCCCGCCGACGCGTGACATCCACCAGTCGATCCGGATCCAGCTCGATCCCCTCTTCGTACTCCTCGAGCGCCCGCGCCAGCTCCTCGATGTTGTAGTACGCCGAATCGTAAAGCTCCTGCAACCGGTCGAGCGCCGGATCGATGCGCCGGAGCGATGCCAATGCGCGTTGCAGCGCGCCGAGGCGTCGCAGCACGGCTTCGTCGTCGCCATCCAGCGCCGCCGCCGCCCCGCCCGCCAGCTGCCGCAACTCGTCGGCGTGCGTCAGCCGCCGGACTTCTTCCTCGAGACGCGCATCTTCCCCCGCCACGAGTCTGGCAGCGTCGATCTCCTCGACGACATGCCGCAGATAATCGGCGCGGCGCTCGGCCTCCACCCGGCGGGCCGCCAGCTCGCCCCGCTCCCGGCGCACCGCCACCAGCGCGTCATACGCCGCGCGCACGCGCGCCGCCAGCTCGCCGGCACCCGCGAACGTATCCAGGATCGCCAGCTGCGCATCGGCATTGAGCAGCGTCTCGGCCTCGTGCTGCCCGTGCAAGCTCACCAACCAGCGGCCGACATTGGCCAGCACCGCGGCGGTGACCGTGGAGCCGTTGATCCATGCCCGCGCCCGACCCGCCGAGGACACCTCCCGCTTGAGCACGACGCGCGACTCGTCGACATTGATGCCGCGGGTGTCGAGGAGCGCCGCCAACTCCGGATGGTCGGCCACGTCGAACACGCCCTCCACCGTCGCCCGCTCGGCGCCCGTGCGCACGACATTGGCGCTGGCCCGGTCGCCCAGCAGCAACCCGATCGCGTCGACGATGATCGACTTCCCCGCCCCCGTCTCGCCCGACAGCACGTTGAACCCGCGCGCCAGCGGCAGCGTCAATTGCTCGATGATGGCGAAATGGCGGATGCGCAGCTCGGTCAGCATAGCGGCCCGATCACGCGTGAGGGACGCTGCCCCATCCCAGCTTGCGCCGGAGCCGCGCGAAATACGTCGTCCCGGGAAACTGGACGATGATCACGGGACGTCCCGCGCGCCGCACGTGCAGCGTGTCGCCCGTCGAGAAGGTCGTCCCGACCTGCCCGTCGATCGTCACCAGGAGCTCGGCCGGCCCATCCTCGACGTACACCGCGATCTCGGCGTTGGGCGGCAGCACCAGCGGGCGAAGCGCCAGCGAATGGGGCGAGATCGGCGTCACCAGGATCGACTCGACCGTCGGATGCACGATCGGGCCACCGGCCGACAGGCTGTACGCCGTCGATCCCGTCGGTGTCGACACGATGATCCCGTCGGCCGTGTAGGCCCCGACCTCTTCGCCGTTGGAGAAAAGCTCCAGCCGCACCACCCGCGCGAAACCACCCTTGTGGAGCACGACGTCGTTGAGCCCATACCACCGGCGGCGCGTGGCGTCGTCGAGATCGTGCGCGCCCGCCTCCAGCGCCATCCGCGCCTCGGCGAAATACTCGCCGCGCGCGAACCGCCGCACGCCATCCTCCAGCTCGTCGACGCCGCAGCTGGTCAGGAACCCCAACCGGCCCAAGTTGACGCCCAGGATCGGCACCGGCGCGCCCGCGAGAAACCGGGCACCGCGCAGCAGCGTGCCATCGCCGCCGAGCGTGATGAGGCCACCCAACGCCGCGGGGCCGGTGAGCAGTTCGCCTTTCTGTGCGACCTGGTGCAGGTCCGGCTCGAAGTACAGCGCCAGCTCGAGCTCGGGCGCCAATCGCGATAACGTGCGCATGACGTCGGGCAACCGCTCGTACCCGCGGTGCCCGATGACGCCGAGATGGATCACCCGGCGATAGCCTCGGACTCGTGTAGCGCCCGGACCCGCTCCGCGATCCCCGTCGCATCGAGGCCGCACAGCGCCAGCTGCTTGGTGCGCGACGCCTGCTCGATGAAGCGGTCGGGCACGCCGTGCGTGTGGACGCGCACCGCGCCGTCCATCGGGCCGATCACCGCCGACATGTAGGCCCCGAACCCGTTCACGACTGTCCCCTCCTCCACGACCAGGAACTGCTTGTGATCGCCGACCAGCGCGGCCAGCGTCAGCTCATCGTGCGGCTTGAGGTACCGGCAATTGACGACCGTCACGCGCAGGCCCTCGGTGGCCAACGTCTCGGCCGCCTCGAGCGCAGGCGCCACCATGGTGCCCACCGCCAGGATCGCCACTTCGCTCCCCTTGCGCAGGACCTCCCACGTCCCGTACGGCACGGCGGGCACGCTGGCCATTGGCGGGGGCACGTCTGGCGCGCTGTCGCGCGGGTAGCGGAAGCAGAACGGGCCACCCGAATGCTCGACGCTGGCCCGCAGCAAGCCGAGCATCTCCGTGCCGTTCTTGGGCGCGGCCACGGTCATGCCGGGCACCGCCAGCATGTACGCGATGTCATAGAGGCCCATGTGGGTCGGGCCATCCTCGCCGACCAACCCCGCGCGGTCCATGGCAAAGACCACCGGCAAATGCTGGATCGCCACATTGTGGATGACGCTGTCGTAGGCGCGCTGGAGAAACGTCGAGTAGATCGCGCACACGGGACGAATCCCGCGCGTCGCCAATCCCGCCGCGAAGGTGACGGCGTGCCCTTCCGCGATGCCGACGTCGAAGAACCGCTCGGGAAACTTCTTGCCGAACATCCCGGTCCCCGTCCCCGACGGCATCGCCGCCGTGATCACCGCGAGATCGGCGCGCTCCTCGCCCAGGGCCGTGAGGGCGGTGCCGAACACCGTCGTGTAATTCGCGTTCGCGGTCGACGCCTTGAGCTGCTTGCCCGTGGCCGGATCGTGGCCGGGCGGGAGCGCATGCCATTTTTCGCCGTGTTCGCCGGCGGGGAATCCCTTCCCCTTTTGCGTGACCACGTGCACCAGCCGCGGCGTCTTGAGGTCCCGCACGGCGGCCAGCGTGTCCACGAGCTCGTTCAGGTCGTGTCCGTCGATCGGGCCGAAGTAGCGGAACCCGAGGGCCTCGAACAACGCGCCCGGAGTCAGGAAGACCTTGGCGCTCTCTTCCCACTTTCTGACCAGCGTGGACACCGCATGCAGCGGTCCGGGCGCGTGATCCACGGCCGAGCCGATGACCGAGCGCGCGCGATTGTACAGCGGGTGGCGCTGGACGAAGTTCAGATACTTGGCGATCGCGCCAACGTTGGGCGCGATCGACATTTCGTTGTCGTTCAACACCACGATGATGTCGCGGTTGGTCGCGCCCGCGTTGTTGAGCCCTTCGTACGACATCCCGCTCGTCAGCGCCCCGTCGCCCAACACCGCGATCACCTTGAACGCTTCGCCTTTGAGATCGCGGCCCACGGCCATCCCGAACGCCGCCGAGATGGCCGTGGCGGCGTGCCCCGCGCCGAACGCGTCGTACTCGCTCTCATTGCGCTTCAAGAAACCGGAGAGCCCGTGCTCCTGGCGCAGCGTCTCCATCCGGCCGTCGCGGCCGGTGAGCAGTTTGTGCGGGTACGCCTGGTGGCCGACGTCCCACACGATCTGGTCGCGCGGCGTATCGAACACATAGTGCAGAGCCGTGGTCAACTCGACGACTCCCAACCCGGCGCCGATGTGGCCTCCCGTCCGCGAGCACACGTCGATGAGACGGGCGCGCTCCTCGGCGGCCAGCGCCTTGAGCTCGTCGCGACTCAGCCGCTTGAGATCGGCGGTCGAGTGCAGGGACGAGAGCAGCGGATACGGACTGGGGAGCGTCATGCGAAATCTCGACAGAGAGAGGTCACGAGCGGCGGCTCACGGTGAACCGGGCCAGATGCTCGAGCGCGGGTGTCAGCAGCCCTTCGCGCTCCAGCGCACTGCAGGCATCATCGACCAGCGCGCTCGCCCTGGCCACTGCGCCCTCGACGCCGAGCAGCGCCGGATAGGTGCTCTTGTGCAACGCCAGATCCCGCCCGGCGGTCTTGCCCAACTGGTCGGTCGTCGCCGTGACGCCCAGCACATTGTCGGCGATCTGAAAGGCGAGGCCGACCGCGGCGCCGTAGCGATCCAGGGCCTCGACCACGCGCGCATCCCCGCGCGCCGCGATCCCGCCGATGCGCGTCGACGCCGTCACCAGGGCGCCCGTCTTGGCGCGATGGATGCGCTCGAGCTGCTCCAGCGACAACATCCGGGTCTCGCCTTCGAGATCGAGGAGCTGGCCCCCGATCATCCCGCCACCGCCAGCGGCGCGCATCAGCTCTCGAAGAATGGTGCCGCACACCACATCAGGCAACTGCAAGGCCTGGCCGGCCTCCATGGCGCAGCGCGCGGCGAGCGGCACCATTGCCAGCCCCGCGGCCGTGGCCACGGCGACACCGTACACGCGGTGGACCGTGGGGCGGCCCCGGCGCAAGTCGTCATCATCCATGCACGGGAGGTCGTCGTGCACGAGCGAATACGCGTGCACGACCTCCACCGCGGCGGCCAATCCGGTCGCGTCGCCGCGACCGCCCGCGGCCCGGTAGGCGGCCAGCAGCAGAATCGCGCGCATCCGCTTTCCCTCACCCATGAGGCTATACCGCATTGCCTCGGCCGCGACGGCCGGCAGATCGTCGAGGTAGCGGTCGCAAAACATTGCCAGCGCCCCCTGCACGGCCGCGCGGTCGGCCGTGAACGAGACGTCGTCCAGCGCCATGCTGCTCATGGCCCGTGCTCCGGGCGAAACGGCTTCACCACGAACGCGCCATTCGCGGTCTCCACGAGTTGGGCGACGCGGGCCTCGGCGCGGGTGAGATCCGCGGCGGCGCGCCGGAGACAGGCGACGCCCTCCTCGAACAGCGCCAGCGCCTGGTCGAGCGTTACGCCGTCCTGGTCCAACTCGGCCGCGATCGCCTCCAGACGGGCGACATCGGTCTCGAAGGTCATGGGGCGCCCTCCTCGACACGGGCCCGCACCACGCCGTCGGCCAGCGTGAGATCGAACGGATCGCCCGGGTGAAACTGGGCGGTGCGCGTCAACGCGCGCCCGCCGTCGATCTCGCGGGCCACCGCATAGCCGCGCTCCAGTGTGCGCAGTGGGCTGAGCGCGTGGACATACCGGGTCACGGTGTCGAGGCGCGCCGCGCGCCGCTCGAGCGCGAGAGTCGTCCCGCGCTTGAGCCCGCGCGAGGCATGACCGAAGGCACTCTGGGCGCGGCGGAGTCGCCGCGCGGCGCCCGCCGCGATCTCGTCGCCGAGCGCGCGCAGCGCCGCGAGCAGGTCGGCCTCGACCGGCACTGCCGCTTCCGCCGCCGCCGACGGCGTCGCCGCGCGGACGTCGGCCACGAGGTCGCAGATCGTCACGTCGATCTCGTGGCCAACGGCCGAGATCGTCGGCACCGGGCAACCGGCGACGGCGCGCGCCACCTGCTCGTCGTCGAAGGCCAACAAATCCTCTTTCCCGCCGCCTCCGCGGCCGATGATCACGACGTCGGCCTCGCCCCACCGGCCGATGGCCTCGAGCGCGGCGCACAGCGCGTCCGGCGCGTTGTCGCCCTGCACGCGGGCGGGAACGATCACGACCTGGACCGACGGCGCCCGGCGGCGCACCACCGCGACGATGTCGCGGATGGCGGCCCCGTCCGGACTGGTCACCACCGCGAGCCGTTGAGGCCACCGCGGGAGCGGGCGCTTGCGCGCGGGATCGAGCAACCCGTCGGCATCGAGGGCCCGCAGGGTGCGGTCGGCAATCCGCCGGCGCGGGCCGTTGCCCAGCGCCTCCACGGCGCTCACGGCGAACTGCATCTCCCCGCGCGCCGGATACACGGTGAGCTGGCCGCGGACCGCGACCTGCTGTCCATCGGCGGGTGGAGTGGGAATACGCGCCGCCTCGCGCGACCACACGACACAGCGCACCTGCGAGGACTCATCGCGCAGACAGAAATACCAGTGCCCGTTCCGATGCGCCTTGAAGTCGGTCACCTCGCCGCGCACCCAGAGCGGCAGAAACGTCCCCTCCAACACATCCCGCACGAGGCGCGTCAACGCGGACACCGACGTGGCGGCCGCCGGCGTCGCGCCGGGCACCGGCGCCAGAGCCGCCGCCGCGGCCTCCGATGCGTCGAACGCCGCGCTATTGAGAGGAGTGAACAGGTCGGCCTGCGACCCCAACCGAGGACGGGGACTCATGATGCCGAAAGTTACGTCGGGCGACCGGATCGGGACGCCATCGCCGCGGCGCGGACGGTGTTCTGGAGCAACATGGCGATCGTCATTGGACCCACGCCACCGGGCACGGGCGTGATGCGCGCGGCCACTTCGCAGACCGAAGAAAAGTCGACGTCGCCGACGAGCACGTATCCGGCCTTGGCCCGCGCGTCGGCCACCCGGTTGATCCCGACGTCTATCACGACGGCGCCGGGCTTGACCATGTCTCCCGTCACGACCTTGGGCCGTCCCGCGGCGACGATCAGGATGTCGGCCCGCCGCGTGTGGGCCGCGACGTCGCGCGTCTTGCTGTGGCAGATCGTGACCGTCGCATTCCCGCCCGGCGCGTCCTGCATCAACAGGGACGCCATCGGCTTCCCCACAATCGTGCTCCGGCCGATGATGACGGCCTCGGCGCCCTTGGTCTCCACGCCTGAACGCCGCAACAGCTCGATGACCCCCGCCGGCGTGCACGGTGCAAATCCGTCCCGGTCGCCGATCAGGAGTTTGCCGACGTTCACGGGATGAAACCCGTCGACGTCTTTCTCGGGACGCATGCGCCAGATGACCGTCTGGTAATCGATGTGCTTGGGCAGCGGCGATTGGATGAGGATGCCGTGGATCGCCGGGTCGGCGTTCAGCCGGTCCACGTGCGCCAGGAGCTCCGCCTGGGTCGTCTCGGCCGGCAGCCGAATGGTCACGCCGTGCATGCCGGCCTCCTCCGTCGCCTTCCCCTTGGCCCGCACGTACACCGCGCTCGCGGGATCGTCTCCGACCAGCACCACGGCGAGGCCGGGCGTCGTGCCCGCCGCCACCAGCTCCGCGGCCGAGCGGGCGACCTCCTCGCGAATCCGGCGCGAGATGGCGATGCCGTCGATCAGCTCAGCGGGCAAAGTCGACCGCCCGGGTTTCGCGGATCACGACGACTTTGATCTGCCCCGGGTATTGCAGCTCGGCCTCGATCCGGCGGGCGATCTCCTCCGACAACGTCGTCATCCGGGCGTCGTCGACATCCTCGGGCGTGACCACCACGCGCACTTCGCGCCCGGCCTGGATCGCGAACACCTTGTCGACGCCGCGATAGCTGGACGCGATGCGCTCGATCCCCTCCAGTCGCTTGACGTACGTCTCGAAGGCTTCGCGCCGGGCGCCCGGGCGCGATCCGGAGATCGCGTCCGCCGCCTGCACGAGGACCGACACCTCGCTCTCGTGCGGGACGTCGTCGTGGTGGGCCGCGATGCAGTTCACGACCATCGGCCCTTCCCCGTACTTCGTCGCCACCTCGACACCCAACTGCACGTGGGTGCCTTCGTGTTCGTGCGTCAGGACCTTGCCGACGTCGTGCAACAGGGCGCCGCGCTTGGCCAGCGCCACGTCCAGCCCCAGCTCGGCCGCCATGATGCCCGCCAACCACGCGACTTCCTTCGAGTGCTGGAGGATGTTCTGGCCGTAGCTGGTCCGCCACCGCATGCGCCCGATGAGCTTGATCAGCTCCGGGTGGAGTCCGCGCACGCCGGTTTCGTACGCCGCTTCCTCGCCCGTCTCGACGATCGCCGCCTCGACTTCCGTCCGCGACTTGGTCACGACTTCCTCGATCCGGCCGGGATGGATCCGTCCGTCGGCGACGAGCTTCTCCAGGGCCAACCGGGCGACTTCGCGGCGGACGGGGTCGAAGCACGAGACAACGACCGTGTCCGGCGTATCGTCGATGATGACGTCCACACCGGTCGCCAGCTCGAACGCCCGAATGTTGCGACCCTCGCGACCGATGATCCGGCCTTTCATCTCGTCGTTGGGCAGCGCGACCGCGGAGGCCGTCGACTCGGCCGTGTGTTCCGCGGCGATGCGCTGGACGGCGAGCGCCACGATCTTCCGGGCTTCGCGATCCGCGGTGCGCCGCGCCGATTCGCGAATCTCGCGCAACCGGTTGGCCGCGGCGGCCTGCGCTTCCTCCTCCATGTGCTGCATGAGCTGGGCGCGCGCGTCCTGGGCCGACATGCCGGCCATCGCCTCGAGGCGCCGGCGCTCCTCGCCCGACAGGCGTTCCAACTCCAGCTCGCGCTCCTCGAGCTGCTTGAGCCGCCGCCCAAAATCGGACGACCGCACGGCGATCTCGCGGTCGCGCTGATCGAGAATGTCGAACTTGCGGTCGAGGACCGACTCGCGCTCCTGCACGCGCTTCTCCTCCCGCTCGACTTCGTCCCGCCGGCGCCGGGCCTCGATCTCCCAGGCTTCGCGCAGCTTGATCAGCTCTTCCTTGCCGCTGACCACGGCGCTCTTGCGCAGATTCTCGGCCTGATGTTCCGCCTCGGCCAGGAGCCGGGTCCGGATCTCCTCGGCGCTGCCCTTCACCGCGATCAGCCGCTGCTCTTCGGCGGTCCGTCCCTGCCGGCGGCCAATCATCACCGCCACGCCACACGCTAAACACAGCACGGCCGCGAACGCGACCACAATGGCCAGAGAACCCATAGACGAATCTATACTCCAGCGCGACCTCGCGGCCGCGGCGTTATGTGAAAGCCAGACCCGGTCTTACGCGCGCTTGCCCGGCGGCAGCCAGCGCCGGACTTCCGCCCCCAACGCTTCGATGTCGCCCGCGAGCGAGGCGGCCGCCGCATTGGCCTCGAATAACTCGTTCGTGATCTGCAGCGCCGCCAGAATCGCGGCCTTTTGGAGCTCCACGACCGACCCGTGCATGACCGTCCGAATAGCGGCGTCGACGTATTCGGCGACCCGGCGCGTGTGCTCGGGATCCGTTTCGCTGCGGATCGCGTACTCCTCGCCGACGATCGTCACGCGCACGACGCTCTTCTTGCTGGTCATCGCCCTTCCTGCTGTTGGCGCAGAAACCGCACGCGCTCCAACATGTGCCGCGCCCGGCCGCGCGCCGCGTCGAGGCGGCCGCGCAGATCCTTGTTCTCGGCTTCGAGCTGCGCCATTCGACCGGCGAGCTCCTCGCTGCCGATCGCGCCAGACGCTTCCACGGCCTTGAGCCGCGACTCGGCCGTGAGCGCGCGCCGGCGAAATCCCGCCAGCTCGTCACCCAGGTGCCGGACCAGAAGCGTGAGCTCCTGGAAGGCCAGGACCTCAGACCGTTCGTTGTCGGACACCGAGCTCCGTCTCCAACGTTCGCAACAGCTTACGCTGCTGGGCATCAACCTCTTTCTCGGTAAGAGTGCGCTCCCGGTGACGGAACGTCAACCGCCATGTCACGCTTCGCGCACCGGGCGGCACGCCGGGGCCACGATACTCGCTGGTGATCCCGAAACGCTCCAAGAGGCCGCCCTCGGCGGCGAGCACACGCTCGACGGCTCCGGCCCCCTCTTCCAGGGTGTCGGGCACGATGAGGCTGACGTCGCGCTCCACCGCGGGGAGCGACGGGGGAGCGGCAAATCGGGCCACGGCGCGCGCGGGAACCGCCCTCGGATCGGCATACGCGCTCTTGCCCGGAGGCGCGACGTCGGCGTTTTCGGTGGTCTCCAGCGTCAACTCGACCCCGAACGCGGGCTTGGCCCAGGCGGGCGCGTCGAGTGCCACGCGCGCCACGCGCCCGACGGAGTCCCCCGATGCCAGAATCTCCCACAAGGCATCGGGAATGGGACGTAGCGCGATCGCCCGCCCCGGGAAGGCGACAGCGGCCACCCGCTCGGCGATCCCCTTGGCGTCCCACTCGTCGAACGCCGGTGGATCCGGCTCCGTGAAATGTGCGGGCCGCCGGGCCCCCATGAGCAGGACCGCAACCCGCGCCTGCTCGATCGGACGGCCGCCGCGCGGCGCCCGCCGAAATGCCGTCCCGATCTCGAACATCCGCAGATCCCCTTCCTTACGGTCGAGGTTGTATTCGGCGCGACCGGCGAGCGTGGCCAGGACGGACGAGCGCAGGTAGGGCTCGATCATCGCCCAGTGGGTTGCGCACCCGGACTCCGTCCGGCCCGGCATCAACGACGAACGGCATGGGACGCGCTTCGAGGAATCCGAGCCCGACGAGGCAGTCGCGCACCCGGCGGCTCGTCGCCACCATGGGAGCGTCCGGTACGGCGCTCGGGCGATACGGTCGGAGATCCGACGGGAACGAGTCATAGCCCCGCAGGCGCGCGACTTCCTCGATCACATCGATCTCGCGCGTGACATCGGGACGGTACCAGGGTGGCCTGACCGTGAGGTCGGCCTCGAGCGCCGCGGTTTTGAACCCCACGGCGCCGAGCAAGCGGGCCGACTCCAGCGAGGCCACGGGGACGCCGAGGACCCGCTGGACGCGGGCGGCGCGGAGCGCGAGGCGGGGTGGCGCCCCCTCGGCCGCCGCGACCAACGAGGGCGCGCCGCCGAGCGCGCCCCCCGCGAGAGCCAGCAGCAGGCGCGCCGCGTGCGCCGCGACGTCGCCCGGCAATTCGGCGGGCACGCCACGCTCGAAACGATAGCTGGCGTCCGTGGAGAGACCGAGCCGACGACGCGTGCGCCGTACCCGCCGGGCGTCGAACGTCGCGATCTCGACGAAGATGTTGGTCGTCGCGTCCGTCACCTCGGTCGCCCGACCGCCCATGACCCCGGCCACGGCGATGGCCCGCGCCGCGTCGGCGATGACGATGGCGTCCGTGTCCAGCGCGCGGTCTACTCCGTCGAGCGTCACCAGGCGCTCGCCGGCGCGCGCCCGGCGTACGACGACCATGGGCGATCCGTCGTCGCCGGGCGTCAACCGGTCCAGATCGAACGCGTGCATCGGCTGTCCGTATCCGTGCAGCATGTAGTTCGTGACGTCGACCACGTTGTTGATCGCGCGGACGCCGACGGCGGCCAGGCGCTCGACGAGCCACGGCGGGCTCGGAGCCACGCGGATCCCGCGCACGATGAGCCCGAGATAGGCCGGGGCGTCGGTCGCCTGCTCGACGATGATCTGCACGCCCGCCGACATTCCCGAGGCACGCGTCGGGATCGGCGCGGGGACCGGCACGTCCATCAGCACGTCCGGCTCGGCGGGCGTGCGGAGCGGCTGACCGGTGGCCGCGGCGATCTCGCGGGCAATCCCGCGGTGGGACAGCAGGTCCGGGCGGTTCGGCAGTATGTCGATCACGAGACGTGTATCGCCGAGGGGCAACGCCTGGAGGAGCGGTGTGCCCGGCGGGACATCGGTATCGAGAGGAAGGATCCCGTCGTGATCCGTGCCCAGTCCCAGCTCGCGCGCCGAGCACAGCATGCCATTCGAGATGCGCCCACGGATTTTGCGTTTCTCGATCGTGAGCCCGCCCGGCATCGTGGTGCCAACGGGCGCGAACGGGTAGCGGACACCGACGGTCACGTTCGGCGCGCCGCAGATGACGTCGAGCGGCGCGGGGCCGCCCGCGTCCACGGTCGTCACCCACAGGTGATCGCTATCGGGATGCCGTTCGGCGGTCAGGACCCGGCCGACGACGAGCGCCGCGAGGTCGGCGCGCAACGGTTCCACGGCGTCGACCGTCGCGACGCGCGCGGTGATGAGATCGCGGAGGCCGATCGCGGTCAGGCCGCTGTCGACGAACGCCGACAGCCAAGCAACGGAGACGTTCATTCGGCGAGCTGGTCGAGGACGCGCACGTCCGTGTCATAGAGCTGGCGGATATCCGGAATGCCGTAGCGCTGGGTCGCGATCCGGGCCGGCCCCATCCCGAACGCCCATCCCGTGTAGCGCTCGCTGTCGACGCCAGAGGCGTCGAGCACGGCGGGGTGGACCATGCCCGATCCCAGAATCTCTACCCAACCCGTCTGCTTGCACGTCGCGCAACCGGCCCCGTGGCAGATCTGGCACTGCACGTCCATCTCGGCCGACGGCTCGGTGAACGGGAAGAAACTGGGGCGGAAGCGCGTGACGGTGGTGCCGAAGAACCGGCGGGCGAAATGCGTGAGCGTCGCCTTGAGATCGACGAAGCTGACGCCCTCGTCGATGGAGAGGCCTTCGATCTGGGCGAACATTGGCGCGTGCGAGGCGTCGAAGAAATCGCGACGATAGACGTTGCCCGGGACCAGCACGCGCACGGGCGGAACGTAGCGCTGGAGCGTGCGGATCTGCACCGGCGACGTGTGCGTCCGCAGCACGATGTCGTCATCGAGGTAGAGCGTGTCGTGCGCGTCCATCGCCGGGTGGTCGGCGGGGAAATTCAAAGCGCCGAAATTGTACCACTCGGTCTCGGCCTCCGGGCCGAGCGCGATCGTGAAGCCCAGCTCGCGGAAGATCGCCTCGATTTCCTCGATCACGAGCGTCACGGGGTGGCGGCCGCCGCGCCAGGTCCGGCGCGCGGGCATCGACAGGTCCACCGTCGGCACCGCGTGCGCGGCGGCCGCCGAGAGCTCGCTGCGCTTCGCCTCGATGGCGCTCTCGAGCGCCGTCTTGAAGCGATTGATCAGTTGCCCACGGGGCCGTCGGAGCTCCGGGTCGAGCTTGGGCAGCCACGCCATGTACTGCACGAGCTCGCCGTTGGTGCGTCCGAGGTACCGGGTGCGGACATCCTCCAACTCGGCCAACGAGCCAGTATTGGCGACCGCGCGAAGCGCGGTGCCGCCAAGCGTGGAGACCCGCAGATCGAATTCGTCGGCTGACACTGACATAGTGGGATCGAGACGGGGGTGACACAGCACGAAGGCGGCAGCGCGAAAGTTGTCGCGCTGCCGCCTCTGAACGTTGCGAGAGACCAGGGTCTCGACTACGCCGCGTTCAGCGCGTTCCGCGCGCGTTCGGCCAACGCGGTAAAGGCCTGGGGATCTCGCACCGCGAGATCGGCCAGGATCTTCCGGTCCACTTCGACACCGGCCTTTTTGAGGCCGTTCATGAACACGCTGTAGCTCATGTCGTTGAGATGGGCCGCGGCATTGATGCGCGTGATCCAGAGGCGCCGGAAGTCCCGCTTCTTGGTCTTCCGGTCGCGGTAGGCATAGCGCCAGCCGCGCTCGACGGTCTCTTTCGCCGGACGCCACAGCTTGCTCCGCGCGCCGAAGGCACCGCGGGCCGCCTTCATGATCTGCTTTTTGCGGCGGAGTCGGGCGACGTTCGATTTGACGCGAGGCATCGCCGCTCCTTACGCCTGGATGAGGCGACGCAGCACCTTCGCCTCACCGTTCGTGTGCACGATCGCGGGCCGGCGGAGATTGCGCTTCCGCTTCGCCGACTTCTTGGTCAGGATGTGGCTCTTGTATGCCTTCAGGCGCCGCACCTTCCCCGTCCCTGTGACGGAGAAGCGCTTCGCGGCGCCTTTGTGCGTCTTCATCTTCGGCATCGTCAGTCCTATTTCGGCGTCAAAATCATGATCATCGACTTCCCTTCGAGCTTGGCGTCGCTCTCGACTTTGGCAATGTCCGCGAGCGCCGCCGAGACGCGATCTACCACTTCTTTCCCCAACTCGGGATGCGCGATCTGCCGCCCCCGGAACATCATCGTCACCTTGACCTTGTTGCCTTCCTGCAGAAACTCGCGCGCGTGCCGCGTCTTCGTCTCGAAATCATGATCCTCGATCCCCGGCCGGTACTTCACCTCTTTGAGGTGAATGACGTGCTGCTTCTTCTTGGCCTGCCGGGCCATCTTGGCCTGCTCGAACTTGAACTTCCCGTAGTCCATGATGCGGGCCACGGGTGGCCGCGCGGTCGGCGCGACCTCGACCAAATCGAGTCCCTGTTCCTGTGCCGCGCTGAGCGCGGCATCGACGTCCATGATCCCCAACTGGCTACCGTCCGCCGCAATGACGCGAATCGGACTGATGCGAATCTGCCGGTTGACGCGAACCCGCTTTGAGTTGTCCTGAATGACTCCAATCCCTCACCGATCGAGAAAACAAAAAACGCGAACCCGACTGGAGTTCGCGTAGATGCTCGGCACTCCGCTTGCGCGGGCGCACCGTCGACGGAACTCCTACAGCGCGCCTCACGAACAACATGAGGGCCGAAGGGTGAGCGGCCTGCGTGCCGCTACTTAGCGTGTTGTAACAGCAGAAGTTATGCCTGCCCAGACCCCAAGTCAAGCGTATACGCCTTCTCATCGCGCCGGAGGCGAGCCCAGGGGGTCACGGCGTCGTGGGCGAACACCACGAGCCATCCCTCTTCGGCGGCCCGCGCCAGAATACGGCGCTTGGTCTCCAGGGTGACCAGGGGCTCGACATCGTACCCCATGACCCACGCCAGGGGCAGATGCGCGGTCGTCGGCATGAGGTCGGCGATGAAGAAGGCCTGTTCCCCGCCACTCGTGATCAGGATGCCGTGGTGGTGCGGCGTATGACCCGGAGTCGGCAGCACGCGGATTCCCGGGACGATCTCCCGCTCCCCATCGACCAGATCAAAGCGCCCGGCCTCCTGGACGGGCACGAAGTTGTGGGCGAAATAGCTGCCCGCGGTGCGCTCGTTGGGATGGGTGGCGTAGTGATACTCGCCGGCCTGCACGACGTAGCGCGCGTTGGGGAACGAGAGCCGGAGCGCGCCGCTCCGGTCGTGGTACGTGTTCCCGCCGCCGTGATCGAAATGCAGGTGGGAGTCGATCACGATCGCGACGTCCTCGGCGCGCATCCCGAGTGCGGCGAGCCCGGCCTCCAGTCCCGTGCGGCCATCCGGGCCGGCGTTCTCGATGCCGTAGATGTCGTAGAACTTGGCGCTCTCCTTGTTGCCGGCACCCGTATCGATCACGATCAGTCCCACGTCGTGCTCGATCACGAGACAGCGCATGCCGAGCGCGATCCGGTTCCGGTCGTCGGCCGGGATCTTCTTTTCCCAGAGCGGCTTGGGCACCACGCCGAACATGGCGCCCCCGTCGAGACGCTGCCCGCCGGCTTGGATGGCGTGCAGGCGCCAGGCGCCGAGTTGCCGGGTTTGGACCAAAGGAGTCGGTGCGCTCACGCGGTAGTCTCGTGCTGGACGGAGGTGGGAAGCGCCGACGGCCGGCGGCGGCGCTTGGGTGCGGGAAGCGCCAACAGGGACTGCAGACCGCCCCACGTCGCGCAGTCCTTGGCCTCGGCGTCGCGGAACATCCGCAAGAGACACCGGGCCGTCGCCACAGCGTCGCCGCCGGCGCGGTGGCGCCCGGTGATCGCCACGTCGTAATGGTGCGCGACGTGGTCCAAGGAACGGCGCCGGAGATGCGGGAGCAGTCGCCGCGCCAGGCGGACGGTACAGAGCCGCGGCATCGTGAGCCGGCCCCCGCCGGCCTGGGTCATTTCGGCGGACAGGAGCCGCCAGTCGAACTTCACGTTGTGGGCGACGAACACGTGCCCGTCGAGGCGCTCGGCGACCACATTGCGAATGTCCGCGAACGCGGGCTTGTCGCGGACCATCGCGTCCGTGATGCCCGTGAGACGCGAGACCAAGTACGGGATGGGGCGGCCGGGGTACACGAGCGACTCGTACACGTCGGCGATCGCGCCATCGCGAATCTGGACGATGGCGACCTCGATGATCCGGTCGCCACGGTCCGGCAAGCCGCCGGTCGATTCGACGTCGACCACGGCGTAGGTCAGGCGGTCGAGGTCGACCGGGCCATCGACCACCGCGACGGGCGGCGCCAGCAGCATGAGCTTCCAGAGTCCAGTCACGGCGTCGCGCGCGAACTCCGGGTGTCCCGCGAAGAGCGCCACGGCCATGTGCTCGGCGACGGCACCGGGGCGGACGGGCATCCCGCAGGCGTAGGCCACCAAGGTCGCCGCATCGGCCGGACCCGCGCCCAAAAGCTCGGCGGCCTTCGCCCGCGTCAGCTCCACGTCACTCGCATCGCCGCGTAAAATAACACCTACACCTACGCGCGATGCTTCGTTCTCCGCACCTGGCGAGGGGGACGCTGACTTGCGCGCACCTTGCGGATGCCCTGCGCAAACGTCGCGCCGTCGTCCATATCGAGCACGGCGCACAGCGCGGCGGGCATCACGTCGGCGCACCGCGCCAGCCGCGAGAACAGCCAGCTGACCGCCCGGGGTTCGCCGGCGATGGTGACCGTGTCACCGCCGCCAAAGACGCCGGCCCAGTCGCCGAAGACGCGCTGTAACTCCGCCAGCTCGAGTGAGTCTTCCATGTTCAATCTGAGGGACGGTTCTTGGCTGGTATCGTCACGTCCGTGGCGCTACTTTGTGATTTATTTCACATGGCCAGAACCGCAAATCGACGCATTGCGGACTCAACAGTCCGCCGCCTCTCGCTCTACTTGCGCTACCTCGAGGACGCCGGGGGGCGCGGCCTGGCGACCATCTCGAGCGAGACGCTGGCCGGTCTCGGCGGCACGACATCGGCTCAGGTCCGGAAAGACTTGTCGTTTTTCGGATCGTTCGGTAAGCGCGGGCTGGGATATCCCGTGCCCGAGCTCGTCTCGCGGCTTCGGGAGATTTTGGGACTCGGGCGCGAGTGGCGGGTCGTTATCGTCGGCGCCGGCAAGATCGGGTCGGCGCTGGCCCAGTACTCGGGATTCGGCAACCGCGGGTTCCGCGTCACCGCCGTGTACGACAACAACCCGGCCAAGATCGGCACCCGGTGGGACGGGCACCCGGTCCGCGACATTGCGTCACTCGCGGCCGATTGCGCGAAGGCGTTGCCCGACATCGCCGTGCTCGCCGTGCCGGCCGGCAGCGCCCAGGACACCGCCGATGCCGTGGTCGGCGCCGGCATTCGGGGCATCCTGAACTTCGCGCCGGTCCAGCTCCACGTCCCCGCCAACGTGATCCTCCGCGCGGTGAACATGGCGGCGGAGTTGGAGGTCCTCTCCTATGCCCTGGCTCACCGACCCGCGAGCGCGTGAAAGAGCGCCGCGAACCGGGCGTCGCTCAGGGTCTCCGGGCGGGCTTCCGGATCGATCCCGGCGGTGCGTAGCACCCGGTCGGCGTCATCCGGCGTCCGCGCGGTGAGCGTGCGCACGACCCGGCGCATTTGCTTGCGCCGCAAGCCGAAGGCGGCGATCACGAACGCCGAGAACTTGGCCTGATCGGCGAGCGCGATCACAGGGTCCGCACGGGGCGTCACCAACAGGATCGCCGACTCCACGCGCGGCGGGGGGGAGAAAGCGCGCGGCGGGACGATCGCGACCAGTTCCGGCGTGGCCAGGGCCTGGAGGTTCACCGACAGGGCGCCGTACACCTTCGACCCGGGCGGTGAGACCGCCCGCTCGGCGACCTCGCGCTGCACGAGAAACACCGCCCGCCGGGGCAGCGGCGGGTCCAGCGCGTGAAAGAGAATTGGGGTCGTGATGTAATACGGGACGTTGCCCGCCAGAACGAAATCATCACTGCCGGCTGCGCCGGCGAGCGGCACGTCGAGCACATCGCGCTCGACGACAGTCAGCCTGGTATCGGCCGCGAACCGGTCGCGCAGGAGCGCGACGAGGTCCCGATCCAACTCGATGGCGACCACGCGCGCAGCGCGTTGGAGCAGGAGCGCGGTCAATGCCCCGCGACCGGGACCGATCTCGACGACCGTGTCCGTAGACACGACGGCCAGGGCATCCGCGATGCGGGCGAGGACGCTGGCGTCAGTGAGAAAATGCTGCCCCAGTCGTTTGCGCGGCCGGGGAAACCCGCCGCCGTTCAACTGCGCAGCACGACGAGCGTGAGATCGTCGCGCGATGGGACGTCGCCCATGTGGGCGGCGACGCGCTCCAGAATGCGGTCGACGATCTCGGTCGGCGCGCGCTCCCGGTGCTCGCGCACGGTGTCGAGCACCGCCTGTTCGCCGAGGCGCGCGTCGGCACGGTTGCGCGCGTCGCTGACGCCGTCCGTGAAGAGGACCAGCAGATCCTCCTGCGGCTTCCACGGTCGCGTCGCCCCGGCGGGCGCGTCGCCACCCATGCCGAGGGGCGGATCGAGCGCCGGCAAGCGCTCGGTTTCTCCATCGCCCCGCACGATGAAGGCGTGGGGATGCCCGGCATTGGCATAGCGCAACTCGCCGCGCATGCGATCGACCACCCCGTAGAACACCGTGATGAACATCTCGGTGCTATCGAGCTCGTCGCGTAGCGACAGGAGCAACGAGCGCAGCGCCTGGCTGGGATCGGTGGTCCGCTGGGCATGAATCGCCGACGCGCTCATGGCCAGCGCCATGATGAGCGCCGCGCGATACCCATGGCTCGACACGTCGCCGACCATCGCGCCGGTCATTTCCTGCCCCAGGCGAAAGAGATTGTAGAAATCCCCGCCCACACTCTCGGCGGGCGACACCCGGGCCGCGACGTCGGCCTCGGGCGCCACGACGCCAACGGGCGGCAGGAGCCGCATCTGCAGATCGTGGGCGAGCTGCATCTCCTGTACCAGCTTTTGTTGATTGAGCGACGCGCGCACCAGGCGCGTGTTCTGGATCGCGGTGCCGATCTGCGTGGCGATCGCGGCGACCAGCTTCTGGTCGCCGGCGCTAAAGGGATGGCCGGACGCGCGGTCGGAGAGGTTGACGACACCGAGCGGCTCGCCGCCATCGGGCGCGGTCCACATGATCGGGACCGACAACATCGTCCCGCGCCGGTAGAGGGCCTCCGCATCGCAGGGCAGGTCATCGCCATCGACAATCAGCGAGTGCCGCGAGCGGAAGACGCGCGCCGAGATGCTGCAGGGATCGTCGAGCGCGATGGGTGGCGCGTCCTCGGCCCGCGCGCCGATCGCCGCGACCACCTGCAGGGTGTCCGTCACGCGATCGTGCACCAGAATCGACGCGCGGCGCGCGCCGACCGTCTCCGAGATCTCCTTGAGAATCGTCGCCGCTGCCTCTTCCAAGCGTACCGTGCGACCCAGGATCTCGCTGATCGTGTACAGGAGATTGATCTCCTCGTATCGCTCGGCGAGCTCGACGGCGGCTTGTTCGGCCTCCTGGCCGGTCTTGAGCACCTGCGACACGACGGGCGAGAGGAAGCGGAACAGTCGATCGAGCGGGACATCGGCCGACGCCGCCGGTCCGACCACGAGCCACCCGCGTTTCGCCAATGTCATGCGGGCGACGAGCAGAAGTCCATCGGAGGACGCCAGGGTGACCGTGTCGGGGCCCAGCGGCATCACGTCGGCGGGGGGCGCGACCGGAGCCGCCGTGGGCGCCGCAGCCAGGAGGACCAACGGCTTGCCCGCGTCGGGCTGCGTCCATACGGCGGCGGAGCAACCCGTCGCGTCGTAGAACGCCCCGAGGACGATGTCGAGGTCCTGCTCTCTCACAGCCGGTTCAGCGTCAGCCGCACCACGTTGCCGCCGTCCGTGTACCGTTCAACGCGATCCATCAAGCGGTACATCAGGAAGAGCCCGCGACCATCTTCGCGGGCCACGTTCTCCGGGGTCGTCGGATCGCGCATGCACCGCTCGAGGTCGAATCCTCCGCCCTCGTCCGAGACCTCCAGCACCAGCGCCAATTGGTCGACGAGCGCTCGCACACGCACGTGCTTCGCGCTGTTGTCCCCGTTGCCGCGCAGCATGGCATTCGACAGCGCCTCGCTCAGCGCCACGGGCACGTTGAGCGAGCAGGCGCGAGCCGGGAAGTCGAGCTCGCGAATCTGACGACTCACGAGCTCCACGATCCCTTCGATATTCCGGACATCGTTCGGGACCTCCAACTCGATCACAACGCGCATGGAGTCGAGTCGATCCCGGGGACGACTCATGGGGTCAAAAGCTCTGTAATCCGCGCTCGCGAGTGTCCGCGATCTGAAACAGCGTGTCGAGTTTGGTCAGCTCGAACAGCGTCTTGAGATCATCATTGAGGTTGGCCAGCCGCAGCTCGCCACCCTGCTCGCGGATTTTCTTGGACAGCGAGACCAGCACGCCGAGGCCGGAGCTGTCGATGTACCCGGTGCGGGTGAAGTCGATGAGGAATTTGCGCTCGCCCTTCTCCAACTCATCCAGGACTTTCTGTTTCAGCTCCTGGCGGTTGCCGACGATCAACTGCCCTTCGACATCGACCACAACGACCTCTCCCTGCTTCGCGATCGAGAAGCTCATGTAGTGTCTCCCAGCGGTTCGACTCGGGCCTGCAATACGGTGATCGCGGCCACATTAACAATGTCATGCGGACCTGCCCCGCGCGAGAGATCGGAGCAGGGTCGGGCCAATCCTTGCAGAATCGGTCCAATGGCCACCGCTCCCGCCAGGCGCTCGACCAGCTTATAGGCGATGTTTCCCGCATCGAGCGAGGGAAAGACCAGGACGGTCGCCGCCCCGCCGACCACCCCGCCGTCGCGGATCTTGCGCCGGGCGACCGCGGGAACGAGCGCGGCATCGGCCTGCATCTCGCCATCGATCGCAAGGTCCGGCCGCCGCGCCTTGAGCATGGCCACGGCACGCTGGACGCGGTCGACGGACTTCCCCCCGGCGCTGCCGCTCGTGCTATACGACAGAAACGCGACACGAGGGATGTCGCCGACAATGCGGCGCCGGTCGTCGGCCGCGGCCTCGGCACTGTCGGCCAGCTGACCGGGGGTGGGGAGCGGAACGACGGCACAGTCCGTGAACGTCAGCACGCGCCCGTCGGGGATCACCATGTAGAACGCACTGGACACACTGGAGACCCGCGGGGCCGGCCCGATCATCCGGAGCGCGGCGCGAATGACCTCGGCCGTCGTGTAGACCGCGCCCGCGACGCACGCATCGGCATCGCCTGCCCGGACCAGGCCGTCGGCGAAGTACAATGGCGTCGCCGCCAGCGTGCGCACCTCGTCCGCCGAGAGGCGGGCGGCCTTGGGCGACGCCGCCAGCCACGCCTCGATGGGGGCGCGCCGCGGATCGCTGGCCGGATCGACCGTCTCGATGCCGGGGATGTCGGGGCGTTCCTGCTTCGCCGGATCGCGCACCAGAATGGGGCGCACGATCCGCTCGGCCGCGAGGATCTCGACCGCGGCCAGCGTGCGGGCATCGGCGCTCTCCGGGAACACCACGGTCCGCGCGACGCGCGCCGCCCGCGCGCGCACGCCCTCCAGAAACGCGGCGGCGCTCAGCGCGGGGTCGCGAACTTCCGGCGTAACGCCTCACCGACGAGAGGGTGGACCAGCGCCGAGACGTCGCCGCCGTAGCGCGCGACTTCGCGGACGATGCTGGAGCTGACGTACGTGAGATCGAGAGAGGGGATCATGAACACCGTCTCCAGATGCCCGGACAAGTGGCGATTCATCAAGGCCATCTGAAACTCGTTCTCGAAATCGCTGATCGCCCGCAATCCGCGGATCACGGTCCGGGCGTCGACCGATGCGGCGAAGTCGACCAGGAGACCGTGAAAAGCCCGGACTTCGATGCGCGGCTCGTCGGCCACCGCCGCCCGGATCATGGCGACGCGCTCGTCGACAGTGAACAGCGGCTGCTTGGACGAATTCACGGCCACGGCGACGACCAGGCGGTTCACGAACTCCAGGCTCCGCCGCATCAGGTCTTCGTGGCCGCGGGTGATGGGGTCGAAGCTGCCCGCATAGACGGCGGTACACGTCATGCCCGGATCCTCCCCATGCCGTAGAACGTGATCGCCGATCCGCCGTACCGGCGTCGGTCGCCGCCCGGCGGCAACGCTTCGCGCGCCGCATGCTCGATCCCCAGCACACTGGCAAAGCGCACCGACTGCCAGCGTTCGACGATCGACGTGGCGAATCCGTGTTCGTAGGGAGGATCGGCGAACGCCAGATCGTAGACGTCCGCGCCAAGCGCCGACGCAAAAGCGAGCGCGTCGGCGCGGGTCACCGTCGCGCGATCGGCCGCGCCGAGTAACGCAATATTCGCCCGCAAGACGGCGATGCTCTTCGCTGACGACTCCACGAACTCGGCGCTCTGGGCCCCGCGGGAGAGCGCTTCGAGCCCCAAGGCGCCGGACCCCGCAAACAGGTCGACGACGCGGGCCCCCGGCAAGAATGGTTGCACGATGCTCATCCAGGCTTCGCGGACGCGGTCGGTCGTCGGGCGGACCGCGTCACCCGGTGGCGCGGCGATCACGCGCCCCCGCCATTCGCCGGCGACGATGCGCAGGGGCGCTCCTCCTCTCGGAAATCGGTCACCTTCGCCTGGAGGCGACTCGCCCCCTGCCACTCGTCCCGCTCGACGCGAAACACGACGTCGACTGGTTGGCTCAACGTCAGCTCATGGGCGCGATGGGCCGCGTTCCAAGCGATCGCCTGAATCTCGCCGATCGCCGAGGCCAGTCGCAGGCGAAGCCCGTCCTGCGCGATGGCGCGGGGCGGCGCCGCCAGGTGCACGCCGCGCGCGAGCAGGGCGGGCGCCGGGTTGCCGACGCCAAACGGCTCGAAGTGCCGCAACAGGGACTCGAGATCGTTCGTGACGTCGTCGATCGACACCTCGAGATCCACGCGCACCTGCAATGCCAGGTCGTCGGCGACCAAGCGCTCGCGCGCCACGGCGTTGAAGCGGTGTCGCGAACGCGTCGAGATTCCCGCGGGCGATGGCCAGTCCGGCCGCCGCGCGATGCCCGCCGTAGCGGGTGAGCAGATCGCCGCAGGCCGCCAGCGCGCCGTGCAGATCGAAGTTGGGAATGGACCGGCCGGACCCCTTCCCGCTCTCGCCATCGAGCGCGATGAGCACGGTCGGCCGGCCCGTCTCCTCGACGAGCCGGGACGCGACGATGCCGATGACCCCCGGGTGCCAGCCTTCCTGGGCGAGCACGATCCCGTAGGTGGTATCGAAGTTCGTCGCATCGAGCTTGCCGCGTGCCTCGTCCAGCGTCGCGCGGTCCAGTTCCTGGCGCCGGCGGTTCAGCTCCTCCAGATCGCGGGCGATCCGGTGAGCGTCCGCTTCATTCTCGGTCGTGAGCAGCTCAACGCCCTTGATCCCGCGATCGAGGCGGCCCACCGCGTTCAAGCGGGGCGCGATGGTGAATCCCACGCGGCCGGCCGTGATCGCCTTGCCTTCGAGACCCGCCGAACGCACCAAAGCCCGCAGGCCGGCGTTCTGCGTCTCGGCCAACAGCCGGAGGCCGTAGCGGACGAAGACGCGATTCTCCCCGCGGAGCGGCGCGACATCGGCGACCGTCGCCAGCGCGACGAGATCGAGCAGCGCGAAGACCGGTCCGGTCGATCGTCCCAGCCGGGCGGCGAGCGCCAGCGCGAGCTTGAACACGACGCCCGCGGCGGCCAGGTCCTTGTCGGGATACCCGCAACCGTCGCGTTTGGGATTGAGCACGGCGAGGGCGCGCGGCAGCGGGCCACCGGGCAGGTGGTGGTCGGAGATGATGACGTCGATGCCCGCGGCATTCAAAGCATCGACCGCCGCATGCGCATTGGTGCCACAGTCGGCCGTGATGACCAGAGCCGCCCGCGCGTCGCGCGCGGCGGCGACGCCCGCGGAGCCGAGATCGTACCCATCGGCAAGGCGATGGGGGATAAACGGGACGACGCGAGCGCCGAAAGTGCGCAGCGTTCGGACCAAGAGTGACGTTGAGGCCATGCCGTCCACGTCATAGTCGCCATGGATGAGCATGGTCTCGCCCCGTTCGATGGCGAGCACCACCCGGTCGACCGCCACATTGAGATCCCGCATCAGGGACGGCGCGTGCAGCTGCTCGAAGCGGGGACGAAGGAAGCGCTTGGCGGCTTCGATGTCCGCGAAACCGCGGGCGCAGAGGAGCTGGCACACGGCGAGGGGGAGATGGAGCTCGGCCGCCAGCGTCCGCGCCGCGGCGTCATCGGCGCACTCGGGTAGGATCCACCGGGTCGGTCGCCCTCGCGCAGACGATGTCACGCGGGGAAGCTAGCGGTCGCGAGGGTAGGCTGGTAGGCGCGCGGCAACGCGCCGGTCTAGGCGACGCCCTCTTCCGATGGCGCCGGCTCGGCATAGAGCAGGACACCACACGTCTCGCACACTTCGATGTTGCCGCGGGCCGCCATGATGTTGCGCCGCTGCATGGGAACGCTGGTGTCGCAGTTCCCGCACGATGGCCCGCGCAACGAGAAGATGGCGCCTTGTTTACGCACCGACCGAATGCGGTCGTACTTGGCGAGCAGCGGCCGGTTGACGTTCGCCGCCTTGCCCGACCGCGCCGCGCGCGCGTCGCCGAGGGCCGCCTCGATCTCGCTGCGCGACGCGGTGATCGCGGCCCGATCGTCAGCGTGCCGATCGTCGAGCTCGTGCAGTGCTTTCTCCTGATAGTCGCGGGCCGTGGACAACTCGGTGATGCGGCGGGTGAGCACCGCGAGCTCGCTCTCCTCCTCGGCGAGAATCCGCCGCGCTTGCTCCACCTGCGACATTGCCGCCGTCGCCTCCTTCACCCGCTTGACCGCGTCGAGCTGCGCCAGATTGCGCTCGTGCAGTTGTTTGTGCTGCGTGATGCGCGCATGCAGGTCGCGGCGACGCCGTTCCTCCTCCTCGACCGCGGCCCGTGCCCGCTCCAACGCATCGGCCGCCGACCGCCGGGCATCATCCAGCGCCTTGGCCCGCGGCGCCAGCGCCGCCAGCCGTTCTTCGAATCCCATGATCGCCGCGTCGTCCGCCTGCAGGGCGAGCAACGCCACCACATCAGGGTGCACCACGCCTCCGTTGGATTGACTTGCCGAACATCGAAAATACCCGGCCATTGAGCGCGCCGATCGCCCGCGTCAAGCGGCTCTTCTCCATCATGAGCTCGTTCTTCGTCGCATCATCGGCGAGGCCGAACGTGTGATCGATTTGCACCAGCCGCTCCTTCAGACGCCGCACTTTGAGATCCCGAATACAGTCCTCGACGACGCGCGCCACTTCGCCGGCACCCGCGCCTTCGGCCTGCATCTCCTGCACCAGCGCCACGTCATCGGGCGACAGCCCGGCGGCCAACTCCTCGAGGGTCGCGTCCGGCTGAGCGCGGAGCGCCACGAAGATGGCCTGGCATCGGGCGTCGCGGAGATCGGAGACGTCGATGCGCGCCGCGACGGATTCCACCAGGGATCGGGCCGCCAGCACGCTTTGCACGAGCATCCGCTCGGCCAGGACCTCGACGCCGATGGGCTCGACGAGAGCGGCCCCGAATGTGACCCGCTGCACCGGAGGGTCCGCGACGTCGGCCAGGGGCTCGGGACCATCGCCCACTTCCCGCCACAAAGTCTCGGCGCTCACGCCCGACGCCTCACTCAGCCGCCCCACGTACAGCTGCTGGGTGATCGGGTCCGACGTTACGCGTATGGTGGGCAACAACTTGTCGATAGCTCGGCGCTTGTGATCGAGATCGGCGAACCAGCCGCCACGCTCCAGAAACTGCACCTTCCGATCGAACACGTCGAGGGCCTGGCCGAGTTCCGACTCGAATGCCGCTTTCCCCCGCGCCGCAACATAGCTGTCGGGATCGTCGCCGGGTGGCAAAGTGACGACACGGACACGAACGCCCTGCTCGAGCAACGCGTCCGCGGACCGAAACGTTGCCCGGAGACCCGGTTGGTCGCTGTCGTAGGCAATGAACACGTGCTTCGTGTAGCGGGCCAGGAGGCGCGCCTGCGCCTCGGTCAGTGCCGTGCCCATCGAAGCCACCGCCGTCTCGATGCCGGCCGCGACGACCCGCAGGAGATCAAAGTAGCCTTCGACCAGGATGGCCTGGCCCTCACGGCGCATCCCGAGCTTCGCCCAATGCAGGCCGTACAGAAGCTTGCTCTTCGAGAAGATCGGGGAATCGGGCGAGTTGAGATACTTGGGCTTGGCGGTGCCCAGGGCGCGTCCCCCGAATCCGACAATGTGGCCCCCGGCATCGAAGATCGGAAACATCAACCGGTGCCAGAACCGCGCGCCGGGCTTGCGGCCATCCTCGGGCGCGGTCAGGACCCCGGCGTCCGTCAGCCGATCGTCGGTGAGCCCCAGTCCGCGCAGATACGTGAGCGCGCGATCGCCGTCGGCGGCGTACCCCAGCCCGAAACGGTCGGCCGTCGCCCGATCCACCTGCCGCGACGCGAGGTACGCGCGCGCGGGCTCGCCGGCGGGATCGTCCCACAACACCCGCGAGAAATGCTCCGCGGCCGCGGCCAACGTCTCCCAGCCTGGTTCGCGGGGATCCGGCGCCGTGTCGCGACCGTCGTGGCGGGGCAGCTCGACGCCGGACTTCTCGGCCACGGCGCGCAGCGCCGACGGGAAATCCATCCCCAGCCGCTTCTGGAGAAAGCTGAACACATCCCCGCTCTCGTGACACACGAAGCACTTGTAGAGACCGAGCTTCGGGGACACCGAGAAATTCCGGTCCTTGCCGTTGTGGAATGGGCACGGACCGCGGAACGTGGCGCCGGCGCGGCGCAGGGGCACCGACTCGCCGATGATCTGCACGATGTCGGCGGCCTCGCGCACGCGCTCCTTGATCTCCTCGCGGGTCACGCGAGCTCCGCCACGGTCACGCCGGCCCCGCCTTCATTCCACGCTCCCAGGCGAAAGCTTTTCACGCGGGTGTCCTTGCGCAGCATCTCCGCGACCCGCTCCCGCAACGCGCCGGTGCCTTTGCCGTGAATCACGCGGATCGACGCCAGATCGGCGCGAACAGCGGCGTCGAGCGCGTACAGCACGCGCTCCTCGGCTTCATCCACGCGCAGCCCACGCAGGTCGATCTCCTGGGCCGCCGGCACGTCGGCAAAGTCGGGGGCGATGGCGACGGGCTCCACCGGCGCCGGCGTGGACACCCGCAGCGTCTGGACGGGCACGGTCATCTTCACGGCACCGACGGCCACGACGGCATCGCCATCCCGCATCTCCACGACTCGTCCCAGTTTCCCGCCCAGCGCGTCCACCGCGACCCACGATCCCACGCGCGGCGCGATCGTCTCCCCTACAGATACGACACCGCGCGCCGACTCGTCGAGGGCCGCCAGCGCCGCGGCGTGGTCCGCCGCGATATGCTCGACACGACGCCGCGCGTCCCGCACGGCGTCGGTGGCCGCCGCGCCGGAACGCAACTCGGCGATGACCCGGTCGACCTCCTGGCGGGCACGCAGAACGTACTCCCGGGCGCCGACCCGGGCCCGTCGCTCGGCCTCCCGCTCCCGCTCCCGCACGGCGTGCTCCCGGGCCTCGACGCGGGCGAACCGCGCTTCGGCGCCGGCGATCGCCTCTTCGGCGCGGGCCTCGCGCCCGGCCAGCTCCGTCTCGCGCCGCTCGAGATCGGCCAGCAGCGCCTCGACATCGCGCTCGGCGCGCGGCACGCGTGCCTCGGCGCGCGCCAGCACGTCGTCGGGCAGGCGGAGCCGGCGGGCAATGCTCAACCCATACGAGCGCCCGGGGACTCCCTTGAGCAGCCGATAGGTCGGCTCCAGCCGGGCGACGTCGAATTGCAGCGAGGCGTTCACGACGCCACCGACCTCGCTCGCCAGGTCCTTGAGCGCGCCCAGGTGCGTCGTGGCCACCGTCATCGCCCCGCGCGCCGTGAGGTCTTCGAGAATCGCGCCCCCGAGCGCGGCCCCCTCCACGGGATCGGTTCCCGAGCCGAGCTCGTCGATGAGCACCAGGGAGCGCGCGGTAGCGTGCGCGAGGATGGCGCCGAGATTCTTCACGTGTGCGCTGAACGTCGACAGGCTGGCCGCGATCGATTGCTCGTCGCCGATGTCGGCGAAGATGTCATCGTACAGCGCGATCCGGCTGCCGGCACCGACCGGCGCCGGGACGCCGGACCGCAGCATGGCCGAGAAGAGCCCGATCGACTTGAGCAACACGGTCTTGCCGCCGGTGTTCGGCCCGGAGAGCAGCAGGGTCTTCTCGCCGGCATCCATGTCCAGGTCGAACGGGACGACGGCCAGGCCCTGGGCCAGGAGAAGCGGGTGACGCCCGGCGCGGATCTGGAATCCCTCGCCCGGTTCGGCGAGCAACGGAGCGGCGCATCCGGCATCGATCGCATACCGGGCCCGCGCGCCCAAGGAGTCCAGCTCGGCCAGCACGTCGAGCGCATCGAGCAAGTCCGCGCGCAGCGGGCGCAGGGCGTCGGTCAGCTCCAGCAGCACCCGCTCGACTTCGCGGGTCTCCGCCGCCTCCATCTCCCGGATGCGGTTTCCGGCCTCGATCGCCGCGGGCGGCTCGACGAACAGCGTCGCGCCGCTGGCCGACGTGTCGTGCACGATGCCGCCCAAACCCCGCGCGTCGCGCCGCACCGGAATCACATAGCGCCCGTTGCGCACGGTCACCGACATGTCGCTGACTTGCTGCGCCGGATCCAGCTGCGCCATGATCCGCTCCAGCAGCCGCACCAGCTCGCCCTGCGCGCCGCGCAGGTCGCGCCGGAGCCGGGCCAGGAGCGGCGAGGCGCCGTCGCGGACCGTGCCGTCATCACCGATCGCGCGGCCGATCACGCGCTCGACGTCCGGGGCGATGGGAAGACGCTCCGCGAATGGGGCGAGCACCGCCCGCGCCGCCGCGGCGCGGCGCGTATCGGCCAGGGACTCGCGCGTCCGCCGGGACGAGGCGAGCAGCAGCGCCGCGGACAAGAACTCGCCCGGCGTCCAGACGGTCCCGTCGATGCGCAGGCGGGCGAGGGGGGCCGTGAGATCAGGGACGGGCTCCGGTGACCAGCCGCCCTCCTCTCCCATCAACGCGCGCACGGCGATCACGCGGGATTGCTCGCGCTCGGCCCACGCGCGGTCCTCGGTGGGGCGCGCCGCGAGAATGCGGGCCGCGCCCAGCGACGACACAGCGCGTTGCGCCACCAACTCCAGGACGCGCGGCAGCTCCAGGAGCTCGAGCGCGTGCGCGTTCACCGCGCGGTCCCCACAGTCACCCCCGCGCGGCGAGCTCCTCGCGCGCGATGGCGCTGATGATGCTGCCCTCGGCGCGCCCTTTGTACTGCGGGAGCACCCGGCCCATCACCGCACCGATGTTCGTGGCGCCGGCGGCGATCGCCGAGCGCACCGCGTTCCGGAGCTCGCCGGCGTCGACTTGCGCCGGCAGGTATTGGTCCAGCGCCTGGACCTCGGCGCGCTCTTTGTCGGCCAACTCCGGACGCCCGCCCTTGTCGTACAGCTCGATCGACTCGCGCCGTCTCTTGATGCCCTTGCGGAGGACGTCAACGACATCGTCGTCGACCGGGTCACGGCCGAGCTCGATTTTGCGGTTTTTGACGTCGGCCAGGATCGTGCTAAGCAGCAGGGTCCTGGGTTTGTCTTGCGCCTTGCGCGCGGTGATCAGATCGGCTTGCAGCCGCGCCCACAGGTCGGCCATCAGGGGCTACGCGTGGCGCGTCCGCCGGTTCTTCCGCATCGCCGCGTTCATCTTCCGCTTGCGGCGCTCGCTCGGCTTTTCGTAATGGCGGTGCTTCCGGAGATCGGACAGGATACCCGCTTTCTCACACTTCTTCTTGAAGCGCTTGAGTGCCCGTTCGAAGTTCTCGTCGTCGTGTATGATGACTTCCGACAAAACGCTCGTCCTCTTTCGTGTTGAAGTGGCGTAACTGCTCTTGAATTAATCAGTTCCGCGAACGCGTGTCAAGCTATATTCCGCCATGAGTCCTGATTCCGCCTTGCTGCTGACCCGACGCCGGTTTCTGGCGACCGCCGCTCTTGGCGCGGCGGGAACAGTTGGCGCGGTCGGATGGGGCTCCAACGCACTGGAGATCACCCACCGGGCGCACCCGGTCGCGACGGGCCATCCACCCCTCAGGATCGCCCTCCTGGCCGATATGCACTCGCCCCACGATTACGTCGAAGGCCGGCGGCTGATCGCGGCGGTCCGGCAGTTCGCGCCCCATTCTCATCGCGATCGTCGGCGATGCGGTCGACCAGCGGGGCGCCGAGCATCATGTCGAGTTCTACGGTGCGTTGGACGCGCCCCTCGGCAAGTTCGCAACCCTCGGGAACTGGGAGTACCAGGGTCTCTGCAATCTCACGCGCCTCCGCCAGCACTACGACCGCGCCGGTGTGCGCCTGCTGATCAACGCCACGACCCGCCTCGACACCGGCGGAGCGCCGGTCGATCTCGTCGGACTCGACGACTGGCGGGCGGGGAGCCCCGACTACGATCTCCTGCGGCGGCTACCGGCGGATCCCGGGGTGCGGACCGTTGTCCTGTCCCACTGTCCGGTGACGTTCGACTCGATCCAAACGGTGGCCGCGCGGCCGGTCACTGCCCTCGCGGGCCACACCCATGGCGGGCAGATCGCCCCGTTCGGCGTGGCCATCATCGTACCCGATGGGAGCGGCCGCTACGTCAAAGGGTGGTATCAGGCGGGCGGGCACACCCTTTACGTCAGCCGCGGCCTCGGGAATTCCGGCATCCCGCTCCGCATTGGCGCGCGCCCGGAGCTGGCCCTTCTGACCATTTAGACTTCCCCGCTCCATTTGCCGGCCAGATACCAGTCCATGAGCCACGGCCAATGGCGAGGAAGAACGACGCGCCGGGCTGGTATTTCGATGCGTATGTGGGGATCGAGATGACGTGGATGGTCTCGAAAACCGCCACATTGGATGCGGAGGGTTCGTCAGTCGCCCGTGCAAGAACGTATCGGCGCCCAACAGATAACTGAACTCGTCGTGCGTCGCCGGATAGGGAATCGGGAGCCACGGCAGGAGCGCGATGCGGATGAACGCGGCGGCAACCCCGGGCACCACGATGGTCCAGCGACGGACAGTCATCATGGCGGCAAAGATAATCAGCCCGGCGGCCAGCGCATGTAGCGTCCCGCGAGTACGTGCAGGTGCAGGTGGTTCACCGTCTGGCCGCCATTGGACAACGTGTTGATGACGATCCGATAACCGTTGTCGGCGAACCCTTGCTCGCGCGCCAGATCGCGCGCCGCGGTGACGAGTTTTCCGACGAGCGCGGGGTCATTGGCGTCGTTGAGCGACCCCGAGATGCCGCCGCGGCACCACCAACGCGTGAAATGGCGCTTGGGCGTTGATGTCGTTGAACACGATCAGATCGTCGGCCTCCTGAATGATCTGCGCGGGAATCTCGTGGCGGACGATCCGGCAGAAGAGGCAGGTCGCTTCGTCATTGCTCATGGCTGGCCCTCGAGTGATGCGCGGACGATGGCGAGCGCCGCGAGACCGGCGGTCTCGAACCGCAGAGTATGGGATCCGACCGACGCCGGGATGAATCCGGCGGCGCGAAACTCCCCGGCCTCATCCTCTTCGATGCCGCCTTCGGGCCCGAGTGCCAGGGTCACTGGCGCCCGCACGGCGAACATGACCGGCGCGCCGGCGGTCAGCAAGTAGCGCGACCCGGCGCCCCGCTCGGCCGCCTCGGCGACATTGGCGTCGGGGAGCAGGGTCGGCAACCAGGGATTCGCCGACTGTTCCACCGCGCTCCGCATGCGGGCGCGGATCTTGGCCTGAAACGCCGGGCCTTCGCCCCGCGGATGCACACTGAGCGACCGCCGCCAGCGGACGGCGCGCCACGACGTGAGCCCGAGCTCGGTGCCCTTTTCCGCGAGCCACAGCACGCGTTCCCGGTCGGCAATGGGCACGAGCAAATGGACCGCGGGCAACGGGTCGGCATGCTGCACATCCTCGATCACCACGCGTCCGCCGCGCTTGTCGAGCGCCGCCAAGCGCCCGGCGGCGACGGCCCCGGCGCCATCGAGCAGTGTCACGGCTGTTCCGGCAAGCGCGCGGCGCACCCGCAGATGCTGCGCGCCGTCGTCGTCCAGCGCGATCGTCGCGCCCGGAACGAACGGGCCGGCCGCCAACAGCCGGAGACTCGCCGGCGGGCGCAGCGCGCCGGTGATCACGCCGTCCGCGCCACGGCCACGCTCCACCATTCCCCCTCCGCGTCCTCCCCATTCACCCGCCATCCGGTGTCCGCGAGCAGGGCGAGCAAGGTCGCGCGCTCCTCGCGCAGAATGCCGCTCAGGACGACGGCGCCGTCCGCGGTGAGCGCGGCAGCGATCGTGGGCAGGAGCTCGACCAGCACCGACGAGATGATGTTGGCGAGCACGACTCGAACCGGAGCCAGCAGCGGCAGCAGCACAGTGGCGTCGCCGTGCAAGACGTGCACCCGCGACGTCTCCCCGTTGCGCGCCACGTTGCCCTCGGCGTTGCCGATCGCGTCGCCGTCCATCTCCACGGCGACGACCCGGGCCGCGCCGAGCTTCGCCGCGGCGATGGACAACACGGCGCTGCCAGCGCCGAGGTCGGCGACCACATCCCCGGGGCGTACGATGTCCTGCATCAGCCGCAGCACGCCGCGCGTCGTCGCATGCTCGCCTGTGCCGAACGCCATCGCCGGCTCGATCACGATCGTCGTCGCCGACGGGAGATCGCCCGCCAGCCAGGGCGGCGCTACGGCGAGCCGGCCGATCCGGTGCGCGCCGATGGCGTGCTTCCACTGCTCCGACCAGTCGACGTCGGGCGTCTCGTACGTGTCGATGCGAGCGCCGGGGACGGCGTCGCCGATGGTGACGCAGAGCGCGCCAACATTGTGATCGCCGGGGAAATGCGTGACGATCGAATCGCCATTGTCGTGCACGCCGAGCGAGCCGTCGGCGAACAACAGCCGCAGCACGGTGTCACGGCGGGGGTCGGGGGCCGCGATCCACACCCGGACCGCGTGCCAGGTCACGCGCCGAGGGCTTCCTTCATCTTCGCCCACAGCCCTTTGGACCGCGTTTGCGGCGGCTTCGCCTGCACGCTGGAGAGCTGGCGGATGAGCGCCTCTTCCTCGCGCGTGAGCTCGTCGGGCGTCCACAGCTGCACGCGCACGTGCAGGTCGCCCGTGCCCGATGCGTTCACGCGGGGGAGCCCTTTGCCGCGAAGGTCGAAGACGTGCCCGCTCTGCGTGCCCTCGGGAATGCGGAGGGGCACCGAGCCGGTGACCGTGGGCACTTCGAGATCCGTGCCGAACACGAGCTGGGGATACGAGACCAGCACTTCGCTGTATAGATCGTCGCCGTCCCGCTCGAAGCGCGGATCGTCCTCGACGTTGAACAACACGATCACGTCGCCGCGCTCGCCGCCGCGCGGGCCGATGTTCCCGCGCCCGCGGAGTGTCATATACTGCCCCGTGGACACCCCGGGCGGCACACGAATCTGGAGCGTCCGCTCGACGCGCACGCGTCCGTCGCCGCGACACTTCTTGCACGGCGTGGAGACGACCGTGCCTTCGCCGCCGCAGGTCGGGCACGGCGCGACACTCACGAACTGACCGAAGAACGACCGTTGGGCGCGGCGGACTTCCCCGCTCCCGCCGCAGGTCGCGCATCGCTGGGGCTGGGTCCCCGGCTCGGCGCCGGTCCCGTTGCAGTGGTCGCACGCGTCCAGCAGCTTGAGGGTCAGGGTCTTGTCGACACCCGTCGCCACTTCCACGAGCGAGAGGTTGATCGTCAGCTTGACGTCGGCCCCGGCGCGGTTGACTTGGGCCCGGCCCGTGCCGAACAAGTCGCTGAATCCGCCCAATCCGCCGAAGTCGCGCATGAACATGCTGAGCGCCTCGGACAAGTCCACGTGGTGGAACCCGCCGCCGCCCCCTCCGCGCAGGCCCGCCTCGCCATAGCGATCGTAGGCGGCGCGCTTCTCGGGGTCGCGCAACACGTCATACGCTTCGCTGATCGCCTTGAACTGCTCCTCGGCTTCCTTCGACCCGTTGTTGCGGTCGGGATGGTACTGCATGGCGAGCTTGCGATACGCTTTCTTGATGTCGTCGTCCGACGCCGAGCGGGCAAGCCCGAGGGTCGCGTAGAAATCAGCCACGATCCCGATCCTCAGGCGAACAACGCGGAGATCATCTGCGACGTATGGCTCACCAGCGAGATCACCTTCTCGTACGACATGCGCGTCGGACCGATGACGCCGATCACACCGCCCAGCGGACCGGCGCGATACTCGGCGGTGACGATGGTCAGGTTCTCGAGGCGCGGATCGGCGTGCTCGTTTCCGATCGTGATCGAGATGCCGCTGGCCGACAGGCCACTGGACGGGGCCGTGCGCTTGCGCAGCAGGTCGGCGAGCTGTTGCCGGGTTTCGGTCAGGGCGATGAGCCGCCGCAGGCTCTCTCCCGACGCGAACTCGGGCTGCTCGGCCAGCACGGAGGCCGCCCCGAGCACGACATTGTCGCTGGCGGCCAGCGGCGCTTCGAACAACGTGTCGGCGCTCTGCACGAAGATGCTGAGCAGCTCGCCCGCGCCGTCCGAAGGCGTCGTGTCGCGCAGTCGCGAGGCCAGCGACGCCCGGATCTCCTTCAGCGTCAAGCCGCCGAGCCGCTCGTTGAGAACTTGCGAGACCTCGGTCAGGACCGGATCCACGATCGTGCCGGCGACTTCGACGAAGATGGTCCGGACGGAGCCGCCGCGGAGCCCGAGGACGAGCAGCAGCCGCTCGCTCGACAGCCGCACCAGGTCGACACGCTCGAGGACGGCCTGCTCGATGCGGGGGCCGAGCGCGATCCCCAACTCTTGCGTCAGCACGCTCAGGCTCTGCGCGGCGCAGCGCAGGATCGTCTCGATGGCCGAGCCACCGGCGGCCAGCTGCTCCATCAGCACATCCTGGTCGGGTGGCGGGGGCGGCGGCGGCGCGAGGCGCATCAACGAATCGACGTAAATGCGATACGCCATGTCCGTCGGTACCCGACCCGCGGATGTGTGCGGGTGGTACAGGTATCCCTTTTCCTCGAGGTCGCTCATGGTATTGCGAATCGTCGCCGGCGAGACCCCGAAACCGAACCGGCGCGCGAGATTGCGCGAGCCCGTGGGCTCGGCAGTCTCGACGTAGCTCTGGATGACGGCCTCGAGGATACGACGTTCGCGCTCATTGAGCGCCGGTAGCGGCATAAGTCTAAATCTACGAACGACTTCTGGCATAAGTCAAGTCAGCGGCCAGGCTGTCGAGCCTGAGCCATCCCAGCGGGGTCAACGTCGTGTGTTGAGCGCGCTGTTCCGCCCAACCCTGTTCGAGCCACCGGTCGACCACAGGCGCATCTTTCATGTCAAACCTCAGGCCGTCGGCCGTGCGGAGACCCAGATAGACGCGTTCGGTGAGCCGGTTGTCATCGGTGAGCCGCTCATGGCCCGCCACAGGGTCGCCGCCGGCGCGTAGCGCGTCGCGCCACGCGACGTAGGGCGCGATGTTCCAGCGCCGCACGTCGCCGTCGAGCTCGTGGGCCGATGGACCGAGGCCCGCGTAGGACGCCCCGGACCAATACGAGGAGTTATGCCGGGCGCGCGCGCCCGGCAGGGCGAAGTTCGAGACCTCGTAGTGCTCGTAGCCCGCCGCCGCGGCGGCGGCGTGGGCGTGCAGGAACTCGCTCTCATAGGCGCTGTCGCCTGGCATCTCGACCGCGCCCCGGGTCAACCAGTGCGCCAACGGCGTCGCCGGCTCGGCGGTCAGGCCGTACAGCGAAAGGTGCGCCGGGCGGAGCGCCAGCGCCGCGTCGACGTCACGCTGCCAGTCGCGACGGAGCGACGCGGGCAGCCCGAAGATCAGGTCCAGCGAGACATTGTCGAAGCCTCCGTCGCGCGCCACGGCCAAGGCGCGCCGCGTGTCGGTCGCGCTGTGGGTCCGGTGCATCCAGAGCAGCGCGTCCGCATCGAACGATTGCGCACCGATCGAGAGGCGCGTGATGCCGGCGGCACGCCACGCGACGACGTTCGCGGGCGTCACGTGCTCCGGATTGGCCTCCAGCGTGACCTCGGCGCCGGGCGCGAGCCGGAGCGACTCGCCGAGCAGCGCCATGAGGCGCGAGACGCCGGCGCCGAGCATCGACGGCGTGCCCCCGCCGAAGTAGAGCGTCTCGGCTTCCCAGCCATTGGCGGGGGGGTACCGCAGGGTCAACTCGGCGCCGAGGGCCGCGAGATACTCTTCCATGGGCGCTGCCGCGCGGACGGCGATCGCGAAATCGCAGTACGAGCAGCGCCGGGCGCAGAATGGGACGTGGACGTAGACGTGACGAGGCCGGGGGGACACGTCTCGAAATATCGCCTACTCGCGGCGAATCGAGCCGTCGTAGCCGATCGAGATGGCGCCGGTGAGCTCGAGCATCCCCAGGGCCGCGACGCAGCGCGCCGTCGGCAGCGCGGTGCGGGCGACCAGCTCGTCGACTCCGCTGGCTGGCGTCACCAACGCGTCCCAGACGCAGTGCTCGTCGGCGCTCCCCAGCGTCGGGGTCACGCCGCTGGACGCGGAGATGTTCATGAGCCCCAGGGCGTCACGCGTGTCGGTGATCAGCGCCACGCCCGGCTCGTGCAGCAGGGCATTCGAGCCCACGCTGGTCGGCGAGTCGATCGGGCCGGGGACGACGCCCACGCGGCGCTTGAGATCCATCGCAATCCGGGCGGTGAGCAGGGCGCCGCTCGATGGGGCGGCTTCCACGACGATCGTCGCGCGCCCGAGGGCGGCCATGAGGCGGTTGCGCTGGGGAAAGTGCCAGGGTCTCGCCGTCGTCTGGGCGACATACTCGGAGAGGAGCAAGCCGTGCTCGGCGATGCGCCGCTGCATTGCGCGGTGACGGGTCGGATAGGCCACATTGACCCCGGTGCCGAGCACGGCGCAGACGCGTCCCCCCACGTCGAGGGCGCCCGCGTGGGACGCGATATCGACACCGTAGGCGAGGCCACTCACGACACACGCGCCGGCGCGCGCGAACGCGGCGCCGAAGGCGCGGGCGACCCGGGCGCCATATTCGCTCGCCTGTCGACTTCCGACGATGGTGACCAACGGCGCGTCGAGCACCGACGCGCGGCCCTCGGCGTACAGCCGGTCGGGCGGATCCTCGAGATCGTTGAGCGCGGCGGGGTACGGCGGCACGCCGTGGTGCCACACCACGCTACGAACCAGCGGCAGCGTCGGCGGGCAGGCGCCGGAGGGCGAGGAGCTCGCGCCACCAGGCGGCGAGCAGCGTGTCCAGGCCGCGGCGGGCCGCGGCCGAGATGGCGAAAGTGCCAAAGGCACCGGGAGCGTTGATCGGGGGCGCCGGATCGTCGCCCCATAGATCCATCTTGGTAAACACCACGCAGTGCGGGCGGGCCGCCAGTTCGGCCGAGTAGGTCCCGACCTCGGCCCGCAGCTGATCGTACTCGAGCTGCGGGTCGAGCGCATCGATCGGCACCAGGAACGCCAGGAGGCGCGTGCGCTCGATGTGACGGAGGAATTGGAGGCCGAGCCCCCGCCCTTCGTGCGCGCCCTCGATGATGCCGGGGATGTCCGCGACCACGAAGGTCCGGTGGTCCGACAGCTGCACGACGCCCAGGTTCGGCGACAGGGTGGTGAACGGGTAGTCGCCGATCTTGGGCCGCGCCGCGGAGATGACGGAGAGCAGCGTCGACTTGCCCGCATTCGGCTGTCCGACGAGGCCGATGTCGGCGATCAGCTTGAGCTCCAGCACCAGGGTGCGATGCTCCCCTTCCTCCCCCGGCTGCCATTCCCGGGGACTCTGGTGCGTCGCGGTGGCGAAGAACGCATTGCCTTTGCCGCCGCGACCGGCGCGCGCGACGAGCAGGCGCTCGCCGTGCGACAAGACCTCGCCCAGCCGTTCGCCGGTATTGGCGTCGGTGATGATCGTGCCGCGCGGGACCGGCAGCACGACGTCGGCGCCCGACCGTCCCGTCTTGTTCGATCCCATGCCGTGCTCGCCTCGCTCCGCGACCCACCGGTCGCGGTACGTGTAGTCCAGGAGCGTCGTCAGGTTGTCGTCGCCCTGGACGAAGATGTCTCCGCCCCGGCCGCCATCGCCGCCATCGGGACCGCCGAACGGCACGCGAAACTCGCGGCGGAAGGAGCTGGCGCCCGAGCCACCGGTGCCCGCTTCGACGGTGACGGTGACGCGATCAATAAACACGGCACCGCCGGATGGACGTCATCACGACACGATCGGGGCAATCTCGCCGACGACCTCGTTCCGCGTCGTGCGCACCGGCTTGCGGAGATACTCGGCGAGCCGGGTGGGCAGCGCCTCGGGCAGGGCGCCCACGAGTTGGAGGAGGCGCAGCAGAGCCGGATACTGGGCGCGCTGCGCGCCATCCTCGACTTTGATCGCCAGCCCCAGCCCGAGATCCGGCACGGCCGCGCTGTGCACGCCTTCGGCGCCGACCTTGGAGATGATGCGTCCCTGCGTCTCTTCGATCAGCACCGAGTCGAAGCGATCGGTGCCGCCAACCAGGAACGGGCGGGCGCGCATCGCGTTCACGATCCGCGCCGGCACTTCATCGCCCCGCGCGCTGGCCGCGGCGAGGCGGGCGTAGGCCCGGGCCATGCGCTCGATCTCGAGGGCGAACACCGGCACGCCGCAGCCGTCGACGGCCCACGGAATCGACGCCGGCGCCAACGACGTCCAGGTGGCGACGACTTCCACGACCGCGCGCTGCACCGGATGCTCGTGGCGCTCGTATCCGACCGTCGGCCATCCGGCGAGACGGGCGCGGGCGAGCATCGCCGCGTGCTTTCCCGAGCAGTTGTTGTGCACCCGACGGAGCCGGGCGCCGCCTTCGCGGGCCAGCCGGAGGCCGCGCGCCGATAGCGGCTCGTGGACGCCGCAGGCCAGGTCGCCCTCTTCCAGCCCCACGTCCCGCAGCATGGATTCGGCGACGAGCACGTGCTCCGGCTCTCCCCCGTGCGAGGCACAGGCCAGCGCCAGCTCGTCATCGCCCCAGTGCAGCGCCTCGAGGCCGGCGCTGGCGACCAGGGGCATCACTTGGAACGGCTTCGCGCAGGAACGCCAGAACGACACCGCGCGTGGATCCCCGGCTCCCGCCACCAACCGGTCCTCCGCGTCGACGACCGCCGCGTGCACGCGGTGCCGGGACTCGACGGCGGCCCCACGGGTGACTCCGATATCCAGATCGTACCGATCCATGGGGGGCAACTTAACGACAACGCCATCAAAAGACCTTGATCAGGCCTCGCGTGTACTTCTTCGGGTCGCGCTTCACGTCGGCCAGCACCGTGTTGAGATCGGTGACCGCTTTCAGTAACTGGTCGTAGAGCTGTTGGTCGCGGAGCATCTTCCCGGCGAAACCCTGGCCTTGGCCGACGTTCCGCACGAGGGAGTCGGCGCCGACGGTGAGGCTGACCAAGTGCGTGTACAGCGTATCGTCGCGCAGCATGCGGCCGATCGTGGTCTGCCGCGAGGTGAGCGCCGCCGCCAACGAGTCGATGGATGCCACCGCCGCCGTCAGGTTCTGATAGAGCGCCGGGTCATTGATGAGATGGCCGATCGTCCCCTGCCGGTTTTCCAGGCGCGCGATGAGGGCGTTGGTTTGTTGGAGTGTTCCCGTCAGCGCGTCGTACAGCGAGCGGTTGGTGACGAGCTGCCCCATGGTGCCCTCGCCCTTGATGATCCCGCCCGAGATCGACTTGAGGTCTTGCGTCAGCGACACCAGCGCGTTGACGGCAGCGCCGGCCTGGGCCAGCACCTGGTCGTAGTCCAGCGAGTTGCCGAGCGGAATGACGTCACCGGGGCGGAGGACGTTGTACTTCACGGTGCCCGACGAGATGTTGAAGATCTTGTCCCCCAGCAATCCGAGCGGCGCCAACGTGGCGCGACTGTCACCGCGCACCTGCGCCTGCAGGCGCTTGTCCAACTCGACGACGACCTTGAGGTTGCGCGTCGTGTCGTTGGACACGGGCAGGAACTCGATCGACTGGATCGATCCGGCGGTCTGTCCGTCGATGGTGACTTCCCCACCTTTGGCGATCCCCTTGGCGTCCTTGAGATAGGCCACCAGCGTGTAGCGGGACGCGAACAGGCTCGCCGCTTCGCCGAGCTTGAACATGGCGATGATCCCGGCGACCACCGCCACCAAGATCACGACGCCCACGCGCAACTCCTCCCAGGAGATGTTGGTCGATCGTTTCATAGTCAGAGGCCCCCGAGAAAGTCGCGGATGTACGGGTTGTCGTTGGCCGCCATCTCTTCCGGCGTGCCAAAGAACGCGATGGAATGTTCGTGCAGCAGCGCGATGGCGCTGGCCATGCGGTTGGCCGATCGAATGTCGTGCGTGACGACCACGCTGGTCACGCCCAGCTCGCGTTGGAGTTTCATGATGAGCCGCGTGATGGTGCCGGTCGTGAGCGGATCGAGGCCCGACGTCGGCTCGTCGTAGAGCATGATCGGCGCGTTGTTGGCCATGGCGCGGGCGATGCCCACGCGCTTCCGCATGCCCCCCGACAGCTCCGAGGGCAGCAGCGGCATCACGCGGTCCACCTCCAGATCGACGAACGACAGTTTTTCACGCACCCGGGCGTCGATTTCGTCCTCGCTCATCGTCGTGTGCTCGCGCAGGGGATAGGCGATGTTCTCGAACACCGTCATCGAGTCGAACAGCGCCGAGCCCTGAAACACCATGCCCATTTGCTGGCGGACCTTCAACGCCTCCTCGAAGTCCAGGTGCGTGATGTCCTGACCGCGGATCAGCACGCGTCCGTCGTCGGGGACGAGTAACCGCAGAATGAGCTTGAGCAGCGTGGATTTGCCGGTCCCCGACTCGCCGACCACGGCGATGGTCTCGCCGGACCGGGCGACGAACGAGACGTCCTCGAGGACCGGCGTCTCGAAGGCCAGGGAGATGTGCTCCAGCGACACGACGGGTTGGTCCTGGCCCGCCGTGTCCGGCGCCGGTTCCTGATCGGCGGCCAGCTCGCGGCGGATCGCGCGGCGCACGACGGCGGCCCGGGGCGGTTCGGCGTCACTCACGGCAGGATGGTGAGCAGCAGCTGGGTGACGAAGTAGTCGACGATCAGGATCCCGATGCTGGCCGAAACGACCGTGCGCGTCGTGCTCAACCCTACGCCTTCGGTGCCGCCCGTGGTCGCCAGGCCGTGATAGGCGCCGGACAGGGCGATGATGCCGCCGAACAGAAACGGCTTGACCAGTCCTTGGATGAAGTCCTCCGGCACGAATCGCAGGACGAATCCATCGGAGGCGATTTGCTGCCACACCGTATGCCAATACAGCGACGAGGGCACGCCCACGACCACGGAGCCGATGACGTTGCCGCCGACGATGCCGACGACGTCGTTGATCGTGGTGAGCACGGGCAGCATGATGAGCGCGGCGATGAGGCGCGGCGTCACCAGTTTTTTGATCGGATCGGTGCCCAGGGTGTTGAGGGCGTCGATCTGTTCGGTGACCCGCATCGAGCCGATCTCGGCGGCGATGCCGGACCCCACGCGTCCCGCCACCATGAGGCCAGCGAGCACCGGTCCCAACTCGCGAATCATTGACGCGGTCACCAGGCGGCCCACGTATAGCGTCGCGCCGAATCCCGCCAAGCTGTTGGACGACTGGAGCGCCAGGACCATCCCGGTGAAGAATCCCGTCAGCAGCACGATGCCGAGGGAGTCCACGCCGATGGAATCCATCTGCTGCACGACGTCCACGGCGTAGAAGGGGCGCGCGAAAATGAAGCGCGTGGCATTCCAGGCCAGTAGCGCGAAGTTCTGTATGACAAGGACGCGGTTTTTCGCGGCATTGTTCAGCCGCGACATGACCGACGACGAGGAGGCTCCCACGGCTCCAATATAGGACAGGCAAGCCTTGTGCCGATGCCGGCGCATGATTTACCCTCCCGCATGCCACCATTGATCGCGCGCGCGCGACTCACCGCACTGCTGGATCGGGCGCGGCGCGTCCGGGTGGCGGTGATCGGTGACGCGATGCTGGATGTGTACCTTCGGGGCGACGTCGACCGCATCTCGCCGGAGGCCCCCGTTCCTGTCGTCCGCGTGCGGGAGCGCCTGCAGGCGCTCGGCGGCGCCGCCAACGTCGCGCAGAATGTGGTCGCCCTCGGCGCCGGGTGCGAGCTGGTCGCCGCCATCGGGGACGACGTTCCCGGAATGGCGGTGCGGGCGATGATGGTCGCGCTTCCCGCGGATCCACGGGCGCTGGTGTCGGTCGCCCGGCCCACCACGACCAAGACCCGGGTGCTGGCACGCGTGCAACAGGTCGTACGGTTCGACGAGGAAGAGGACACGGACATCGCGGGCGACGAGGTCGAGCGCCTGTTGGAAGCGGTGCGCCAAGCCGTCGCCGATGCGGACGCCGTGGTGCTCGAGGATTACAACAAGGGCGTTCTCGTGCCCCGAGTCATCCGCGCCGCCGTCGACGCCGCGACGGCGCGCGGCATTCCGGTCGTGGTCGATCCCAAGTACCGGAATTTCTTCCAGTACGGCGGGGCAACCATTTTCAAGCCGAACCGCCGCGAGTTGGAGAGTGCCCTCGGCGCCGCGGTCGACCTGGACGCACCCGCCGCGCTGCACGCGACGTTGGACCGTCTCGGCGTGCGCCACCTCCTGCTGACGCTCGGCGAGCGCGGCATGGTGCTGATCGAGCCCGATGGCTCGTCGCATCGCGTGCCGACGACGGCGCGCGCCGTCTATGACGTCGTCGGCGCCGGCGACACGGTGACCGCGTACCTGGCGGCCACGCTTGCCGGGGGCGCCACACCCGTCGAGGCGGCGATCATCGCCAACTATGCGGCCGGCGTCGAGGTCGGGAAGCTCGGCGCCGCGACGGTGTCGGCGGCGGAGGTCATGGAGGCGTTCGACGATCATCATCAACACTCGGCTTGACCAGGCCTGAAGCGCCGGATAACCTCTCGATGCGCGCCCTTAGCTCAGCTGGTTAGAGCAGCGGACTCATAATCCGACGGTCGCAGGTTCAAGCCCTGCAGGGCGCATTATGGGCACGGAAGCGAATTTGGAAGTCGTCGCGGTGTGCGCGCTGTGTGGGAGCCGCGACGTGGCGAGCGTCGATCCTGGAGCCAACATGTGCGCGTGTCGCGCGTGCGGCTACATTTTCGACAGCCCACGACCCACGACCCTGGCGATCACGGCCTTCTACTCGCGTCCGACGAAGTACGACGGGTGGATGCGGGACGCCCGGCCGCGCGACCGGCTCTGGCAACGGCGCGTCCGAAAGCTCGCGCGACATGCTCGGGGCGGGTCGCTGCTCGACGTCGGCGCCGGCATTGGCCAGTTCCTCCACCACGCGCGGCGCGTAGCGACCGACATACATGGCACGGAGATCTCGACGAGTGCCATCGCCATTGCGCGGGACCGGTACGGCCTGACGCTCACCGAGGGCCCGATCGAAACCGCCCCACTCGGACGGCGCCAGTTCGACACGATCACGCTGTTTCACGTCCTCGAGCACGTCCCCAACCCTCGCTCGGTCATCGAGCGCTGTTACGCCCTCCTGGCGCCGGGCGGGGTTGTCGTGATCGCCGTCCCGAACGACGTGCTGTCGCTCCGCGGAAAGCCCCGCAAGATCCGGCGCCTGCTCGGGCGCCTCCTCGCGCGGGTCCGGTCGAACGGCGCGGCGCCCGCCGCGAGCCCGGACCTGCCGCGGATCACGCTGGAGGGCGGGATGGACGAGATCCATCTCTCGCACTTCACCCCCGAGGTGCTCCAGCGTTTCCTGGAGGCCACGGGTTTCACGGTGATCGAGAACGGACTCGATCCGTTCTACGTCGCGGCGGGCGTCAAAGGGATCAAAGAAGCGATCGTGTACGCCGCCTGCGGCTGGTTGCAGGCCGCGGCGGGGGTCAACATTTACGACGCGATTTGGATCGTCGCCCGAAAATCTACTGGAACAGCGCCAGCGACTTCTTGACCACTTCGACGATGCCCCACAGCAGCGGAATCCCCACGACCGCCCAGGACACCCAGAGTCGCCCTTTCATTGCGTGGCCCCCACGGCCTTGGACGGGCCCACCACGCGGTCGGCGTGATGGCGGGCGTCGACCGGCTGGACGAAGAGATTGGCGACGAAGCCGACGCATAGCAGGCCGGCCATGAGGTGCATGCTCAGAGTATAGGCATCCGACTTGGCCACGCCGGCGTCGATTTGCGACTGCCGAAGGCGATTCACGATGAGCGGACCCAAGACGCCCGCGATCGACCACGCCGTCAAGAGTCGGCCGTGGATGGCGCCCACCTGCATGGTGCCGAACATGTCGCGCAGATACGCCGGAATGGTCGCGAACCCACCGCCGTACATGGTCAGGACCACCACGCCGATGAGCACGAAGAGCCAGACCTTCCCAGTGTGCCCCGCGAGGGGAATCGCCCAATACAAGACCGCCCCCAGCGCGAAGAACGTCGCGAATGTCGCCCGTCGCCCGATGACATTGGAGAAGCTGGACCATAGGAATCGTCCGGACATGTTGGCGAGACTCAGCACACCGACGAATCCGGCCGCGGCCGCCGCCGTGATGACGCCGGGGAACAGTTCCTGGATCATCGGCGACGCTTGCTCGATCACGCCGATCCCGGCCGTGACGTTCACGCACAGCATGATCCACAGGAGATAGAACTGGGGCGTGCGCATCGCGTCGTTGACCGTGACATTCGCCCGGGTGATCATGCGCCCGGTCGATCCCCCCGAGTATCCAACAGGCGCCCACCCCGGCGCCGGCAAGCGGACGGTGAAGACCCCGAACATCATGAAGACGAAGTACAGGATCCCCATCGTCACCCACGTTTCCAAGACACCCTGCGACCCGGCCGTGCGATAGAAGCTCATCAGGCCAACGGAGAGCGGCGAGGCAATCAACGCGCCGCCGCCGAAGCCCATGATCGCGAGACCGGTGGCCATACCCGGGCGGTCCGGAAACCATTTAATCAGCGTCGAAACGGGCGAGATGTATCCGATGCCGAGGCCGATGCCTCCCAGGACGCCATATCCCAGAATGACCAGCCAGAACTGATGCAGCGCGATGCCCAGCGCACCCACCAGAAACCCGCCGGAAAAACACAGGGCGGACGTGAACATCGCGCGGCGCGGACCCACGCGTTCGAGCCACGCGCCGAAGATCGCGGCCGACAAGCCGAGAAAGACGATGGCGACCTGGAAGAGATGGGAAATCGTCCCCTGGGACCAATTCCCCGGCGCACTCGGCGAATTCCCGATCAGTTGCGACAGCGGGATCTTGAACACGCTCAGCGCGTAGACCTGTCCGATGCAGAGGTGAATCGCCAGCGCCGCCGGCGGTACCAACCAGCGCGAATACCCGGGCCCAGCGATCGCATGATCGCGATCGAGGAACGTGAACACCGGCATGCGAGCCTCCGTGAGGGGCAAAGAAGGGTTGGCTTCTCGCCAGCGCAGGTCCCGACTACCCGCGCGCTGCGCTCGATATTACACTTTGCGCGCGAGAAGGGGAGCCCCCGCTACCCTTGGCCCCGTCCCGCATATACCGTACAATTAGTCTTGTTTCGCGGTCGCGTAGCTCAGCTGGTTAGAGCGCTGGTCTCACATACCAGAGGTCCGGGGTTCGAGTCCCTGCGCGACCATGCTCTCCACCCCCGTCGCGTCGCGCTGGCGCTTTCGAGTCCCGTACCCTTTCCTATGCGCAGGTACATTTGCAACTGCGGTCGCTGATCGTAGTGGCCGGCATCGCGTGCGGCGTTGGACGGCTGTCCGCGCAGGTTCCCGGTGGCTCGCCTTCGCCGGCACAACTTCAACAGCTCCAGAATCAGAACCTGGGTGGGCAGCTCCAGGCCAAGATTCAGCAGAGTGGCTTGACCCCCGACCAGATTCGCGCGCGTTTGCGCGCGGCCGGATATCCCGAGAGTCTGCTCAACGGATACCTGGGACGTGGGACCCCGACTGACTCGGTGCCGACTGAGGACCAACTCGACGCCGTCTCCCTCCTTGGCCTCGTCGACTCCACGGCCACCGACACCATGCCCACGAGCGGGATCGATTCGATCGCGCTCCGGAATGGTCGTCCCGGGATGCAGCGCATGGGGGCGGACACGAGCGACTCCGCCTATTACGAGGCCTACTATCGCGCGTACTACGATAGCCTGACCCGGGCGCGCGCCGCCGAGCGCGCCGCCCCAAAATTGCCGGACCCCTATGTGTTCGACTCCCTTGCTGACTCGGCGACGATGGCCGAGTCGGACTCGATGGCGATCGACCGCAACAGTAAGGGTCCACTCGCTGGTACGGTGTTGGGGGCGGTCACCGCCAACCCACGAAACCGCGGGCTGGTGACCGACACGGCGTACGCCAACGCGTTCATGCGACGGCGCATCCTGCGCGGCCCTCCTCTGCCGCCCACGCTCGACATCTTCGGGTTGAATCTGTTTCGACAGCGGGGCAAGAATCTCTTCCAACCCAATCTCGCCGGACCAATCGACGCGAACTACAAGCTTGGCCCGGGTGACCAGCTGGTGCTGATCCTCACGGGCGACGTCGAACACGCCGATCCGCTCATGGTCACGCGCGAAGGGTTCGTCGTCATACCGCAGGTTGGACAGGTCAACGTCAACAATCTGACGCTCGCCCAGCTCGATGACGTGCTGTATGCACGCCTCGGTCGCGTGTACTCGGGTGTCAAGCGGGGCCCTGGCGCCACGACACACTTCTCGGTGAGCGTCGCCCGGCTGCGCAGCAACCAGGTCTACGTGGTCGGCGATGTCAAGGAACCGGGTAGCTACCAGATCTCGAGCGCCGGTACGGCGTTGACCGCGATCTATGCCGCGGGTGGCCCGACCCTCAACGGTTCGCTGCGACGTGTGTTGATCCGACGGGGCGGCGCGCTCGTCGATTCCCTGGACGTGTACGACTACCTGCTCCATGGTGATGCATTGCACGACACCCGGTTGCAGAGTGGCGACGTCGTGTTCGTGCCGGTCCACGGTCCGCAAGTCAAGGTGGCGGGCGAGGTCATCCGGCCGGCCGTCTACGAACTGATGCCGGGGGAGACCCTCCGGGACGCGTTGCGCGACGCCGGTGGGTTTCAAGCCGGCGCCTCGCGCCGCTTCGTGCAGATCACCCGCATCCTCCCGCCCGACCAGCGCGGACTCGGTGGGCACGATCGCGTCGTGATCGACGTGTCCTCGGATCAGCTCGACACCGCGACGGGTCCCGCCCTTCCCCTCTTTCCGGGCGACAGTGTCCGGGTCTTCGCGATCGCGCCGCGCGTGCACGACCGGATCACCGTGAGCGGCGATGTCTGGCAGCCAGGGCCGCAGGGCTTGGCGCCAGGCATGCGCCTGTCCGACGCGCTCAAGGTCGCCGGCGGCGTCAAGCCCGACGCCTACCTGGGTCAGGTGCTCATCGCGCGCATGCAACCCGACTCGACGCGACAGCAGCTGCGCTCGGCGCTCCGGGATACGAGTGGCACGCCGACCGACGACATTTTCCTGAAAGAAGACGACGACATTCGGATCTTTTCGGTGCGGGACTTTCGGCCGCGGCGCTACGTGGCCATCGCGGGTGCTGTGCGGAAAAGCGGGCGGTTTCAGTATCACGATGGCATGACCATGCGCGACATCGTGCTGCTCGCCGGCGGCGTGACGGACGGGGCCTATTTGCAGGAAGCGGAGATCGCCCGGTTGCCGGAGAACCGCGCTGGTGGAGTGACGGCGACGACGATTCGCGTGCCGCTCGACTCGACGTACTTGTTCGAGCGGAACGGAGCCGCCGCCTATCGCGGTCCACCGGGCGTACAGGTTGCGGCGGCGGGGGCTCCGGAAGTGACGTTGCAGCCGTACGACAACGTATTGATCCTGCGCGAACCGGACTTCCAGCTCCCGCGTACCGTGGTCGTGGGCGGAGAAGTCGCGTTCCCTGGCCGCTACACGCTCACGCGAAAGACGGAGCGCTTGAGTGATGTCATTGGGCGCGCGGGCGGCGTGACCAAAGCCGCGTACGCCGAAGGCATGATGCTCTACCGACACCTGGACCGGACCGGGCGCGTTGGCGCCGACCTGCCCGCGGCACTCGACGATCCCAAGTCACGCGACAACCTCATCCTTCAGGATGGCGATTCGTTGTTCGTGCCGACCTATAGTGGCATCGTGCGGGTGGCGGGCGAGGTCAACGCGCCGACGGCCATCGCCTACGTATCGGGCCAAGACATCAACTACTACATCCGCGCGGCGGGCGGACCGGGCCGCAAGGCCGATGTGGGACGCGCGTATGTGACGCAACCCAACGGGAAGGTACAGGCGATCAACCACCACTTCTTGTTGCCCGACAACGTGCCCCAGCCAAAACCCGGCGCCGCGGTCTACGTTCCCGAGAAGGAGTTCCGCGCGAACGAAGTCCAAACCGCCCAGTACCTCTTGCTTGCGGCGCAAGTCGTCGGGAGCCTCGCGACGATCATCATCGTCGCCCGCCAGCATCCATGATCGATCCGGGCGCGCCCCTGGGTGATGGCGCCAGCGAATCGCTGGCGCCATACCTGGCGGTGCTGAAGCGGAGACGGCGCGTCCTGGTCCTGATTCCGCTGATATTTGCGCTCGCCGTCGGGGCCGGACTGTGGTTGCTGCCGCAGCAGTATATGGCCGAGGCGAGCTTCATTTCGCAGGATCCGCAGAGCGGTTCCGCCGGGAAGGTGGGCTCGATTACGGGGATCGCGTCGCAGCTCGGTATCAGCGGGGTCGGGGGCCTTGCGGGCTCGCTTTCCGGCGCGACCGGTCCCGACTTCTACGCGGCGCTGCTCGACTCCAAAGAACTGCTGCATTCAGTCGTCGTCACCCAATACCCCGCGACGCCACCGGATGGATTTTCCGGCGATCTCGTCGTCTACTTCAAGCTTCACAAGCCGACACGCACCGAATCCGAGATCGAAGCGATCAAGCGGTTTCGGAAGCGGATCATGCGGATTGCCGTCGATCCCAAGGCCGCGATCGTCTCCGTGACGATCTCGACCACCGATGCCGGCCTTTCGCAGAACATTGCTAAACGCATGCTGTCGTTGGTCAACGACTTCAATCTGCAGCGCCGCCAATCGCAGGCGGGCGCCGAGCGCGCCTTTGCCGAACGGCGGTCCCAGGAAGCCTTGGCCGATCTGGACCGCGCCGAGCAGACGTTGACCGCGTTCGACGAACGGAACCGGTCCCTGTTTTCGTCGCCGCGATTGCAGACCGAGCGCATGGGACTCACCCGCCGCATTGAGATCGCGTCGCAGGTTTATCTCACGATGGTCCAGCAGTACGAGCAGGCGCGGGTCGATGCGGTGCGCAACACCCCGCTCATTTCGGTGATCGATAGTCCAGACGGCCTCGTCGAGCCGGTGCAGAAACAGATTCCCGTCAAGATGGTGCTCGCCGCCATTGGCGCGCTCGTCGCGGTCATCCTATGGGCGTTGGCGACGGAGCCGGCGCTTCGCCGGCCGGAGGCGGTCGAATTCTCCGACGTCTCCGGGCGGCAGGAGCGCCCGCGAACGCTGGCGGCGGACTGACTCGTCGCGCGTACTGCGCGTAGGCGCCGATCAGTCCGACGAAGAGCCACGGATAGCCGACGCTGAACGCCGTGGTGAACAGGAACGCCACGACCAGTCCGATCACGGTTGCCGTCAATGATACCAGGATCGCGGCGTCTTCCCGTGCCGGGGCCCAGAGGCGCCGGGCTGATCGGACACCCGTCACGACGACCGCGCCGAGCAACGTCAGGAACAGGACGAGTCCGACCACCCCGGTGTCGTGCAGCACGAGCAACGCGAAGTTGCTGATCCAGAGTCCCCTTCCCCCGAGCTCCCTGAAGTTCGCATTGACGCCGACCGCGAGCGGCGCGAACGTGTAGGTGCCACAGCCGATCCAGGGATGGTCGCGCCATTGGAGCACCGCGTACCCGAAGGTCACGAGCCGCGACTGCGCAGTCTGGGATTGCGCGCTCGTCAGGTTCGCGAGCTTGTACCGAATGAACTCGCCGACCTGTCCCGGAAGGTAGGCCGCGCCCGCGAGCACCCCGCCAATCAAGATGGCGGTCACCACGATGCGTCCCACCGGGATCCGCCGCGAGCTGATGCGTGCGCCGAGGATGGCAAGCGCGGACAAACCGCACACCGTTCCCAGCCACGCCCCGCGGGTGAAGCTCGCGAGAAGCCCCAGTGCCGATGTCACGACCAAGATGGAAACAATGAGACGCCGACGCCGCGTCAACGACCCTGGGGCCACCCAGAGCAGGCCGACGCCCAACACGAAGTAGGCTTGGCAGTAACTGCCGAAGATGTTCGGCTCGATGAGGGTGCCGTAAGCGCCGAACGCCAGCGACATGTCCGCGGCACTACCGACGTTCGCTCCCCCGACGGGAATGTCGGCGAGACCGAGCAGGAACGCGAGGACACCGCACATTGATTCGAGCACGCCCGCGATCAACATCGCGTCGATGAATCCGTTCAGATCCTCATGGTGCGTGAGGCAGTTGAGGAGCACCACGTACAGCGACCACACGGTGCCGAGACTGAGGATCTGCGTGAAGCTGTACCCTTTCGCTGGCGAAAAGAGCGTCGTCGACAGAACATTCAGCGCGGCGAACAGCAGCAGCAACCAGGTCGCGGCGTCCATCGCGAGACGCCGCCGCCGGGCGACCATCGCCGGGACAAGGCCAGCGACGAGGCACGCGGCCGCCAACTGATCGAATCGAAACGGGTGCCCGCCTACGACCAACGGAGTCCCATTGATCGCCGCCAGGAACGGCAACGCGAGCACGAGCTCACGGCGCAGTGTCAGGCCGAGAGCGACCGCGACGACGACGATCGGGAAAACGAGGATTGGGATCCAGAGTCCGTCCATCGACACCGAGCCAAGGATCGTGGGATTATGCCCGGGGTGCTCGGCGCGTGCCAGGGGTAGCGCGGAGACGCGCTGAGCAGTGAAATTGCCGCTCCATGCGAGTCGGCATTGACGCCCACGTGTTGACCGGGTTCGCCCAGGGCACGGCGACCGTTTGGCGCAACCTGCTCCCGGCGTTGCCGTCCTGTCACACCTACGTCCTGTACAGCTTCGACCCGGAGGCGACGCGGGCCGAGCTTCCGCAAGCCCATTTCGAGCACCGCCGCATCCCGGTGCATCCGCCGCACATCCGCATTCCTTTCGTCTATCCCTGGTTGGCGCGGCGCGACGGATGCCAGGTTTTCCACGTCAACTACTTCGGTCCGCCCGTAGGCGCTCCCGGGTTGGTGGTGACCTGCCACGATGTGCTGTTTCTCGATTTCCCCGCGTTGGCGCCACTCCGGCGACGTTTACAGATGCGCGTCTTGTGCGGGATGTCGGTGGCGGTGGCGCGTCAGGTGATCACGGACTCCGAGTATTCGAAGGCGCGGATCGCCCGGCACTTTCGCGTGGACGCCGGTCGCATCACGGTGATCTATCCACCGATCGATGCCAGTTGGTCGCGCCCTGATGAGACCGCACTTGGCAAGGAGTGGAGCGCGTGCCGCGCGCGGCTACCCGAGCGCTACGTCCTGGGTGTCGGCCGCCTCGAACCGCGCAAGCACCTCGTGGAGACGGCGCGTGTTGTCTCACGGCTCGTGGCCGAAGGTCTGACCGACGGGCTGGTGTGGGTCGGCGCCGACGACTTCGGCACACCGGAGATCGAACGCGCACTCCGCGCCGAGGGGTTGGCCGAGCTCGTAGTGCGACTCCGCGGCGTGTCGACCATCATGCTCCAGGCCATCTACCGTCACGCGCAAGCGCTCGCCTTCCTTTCGATCGCCGAGGGATTCGGGTATCCGCCGCTCGAGGCCATGGCCATCGGCACGCCGGTCATCTGCTCCAATCGCACGTCCCTCCCGGAAGTGGTCGGAGACGCCGCGATCGTGATCGACCCGGACGATCGACGCGCCGCGGTGGACAGCCTCCGGTCCGTCATCACGAAGCCCGAGCAGCGCGCGACCCTGATCGCCGCCGGACGCATCCGCGCGTCCGGCTTTTCGGCGCGAGAGGCGGCGGCGCGGACCGCCGCCGTCTATGCGCGCGCCGATGCGACTACGCGGGGCCGTTCTTCGCCAGGGCCGCTTTGATCACGCGCGCCCGGTCGGTCTCCTGGGCCGCGGACTTTGGCGGGGGATCGCCGGGACGCTTGGGATTGTCATCGTCCTCGAGGTTCCAGCAATCACACTCGCGAAAGGCGTGGTAGGCCCACGACCACTGATGCCGTTCCATGATGTCCAGGACATCGGTGAGCCATCGCAAGGCATCGTCGTGCGGCGCCCACCGGACCACGCTGAACTCACCAATGAAGATCGGCACGTGGTAGCGGGCTTGAAACGCGACGCCGGGTGCGACGCTTTGCTCGATCCGCGCGGCATTCCAGAGCGTCCCGTCGACGACGCCGGGATAGTGTACCGATCCCGCCGGCGCATTGCCGGGCAACCCCTGTTGGACAAAGTGCAGCGGATCGTAGATGTGCGCCTCGTACACCGTGCGTCGGTCGGTGATGGGCGTCATGGTCTTGAACCCGCCGAATCCGTAGCCGGGGCCGCTCTCCACGACCAGCCACGTGACCGCGTCCATGGTGCGAATCGTGTGCGCGATCTGCTCGGCCAATGGCGACCATTGGCGCGGCGTCCCCGGCAGCTCATCCCGATCGAGCGGTTCATTGTACAGATCATAGCCCCAGATATGCGCGCGATACGGCTCGAGGCGGCGTACGAGGTCGGTCCACGCGCGACAGAAGTTGCTCGCGAGATCACCGCGCGACCAGAACGCGCTGTGGTCCTGCGCGACATCCGCGATGGGGGCCTCGTGCAGGTCCACGACGACCCACAGCCCGGCCGCGACGGCGTCACGCACGTGCGCTACCGTCGTGTCGAGTGTCATCGACCACGCGTCCCACAGGGGCTTCTGGAAGCGCTTGGCATCCGCCACGGGATGGATCTGGAGCCGGACGACGTTCGCGCCCCACTGGCGCATGTCCCGAAACGTTGTCGAGTCGATGAAGCCTGACATGAAACCGCGCACGCGCGGAGGCTCGGCACCCAATCCGGGCGGCACGGGAAGCGCCGGGGTGCCCGGGGCAGCGCACTGCGCCTCGAGCGTTGCCGCCGGCGAGATGGCCAGGCCGATGGTCAGCGCTGCTGTCGCCGCTATGATATGCTCACGAGACACGTTTGGAGGCTAATCAGTGGCCACCAGGGGCACAACCGGCGCCCACGCCCGCGTCTTGCCGCCGGATGCCATGACGATAGCTTCTGGCGTGCAGCTCTGCATCGATGCGGGTCCGTCAGAAAATCTGCACCGTTCACGCGGGATCGGAACGGTAGCCCGCGAGCTCCTGAGGGCGTGCACGCCAAGCCGCCTCGCTGAGCACGGGGTGACGGCGACGTACATCGCGCGCCACCGTTTGCCGATCGATCTGCCGTGGCGCCAGCGGGGGCTGTCGGCGGCGCTCGCCGGAGCGAACAAGGGCGTTCCGGCGCGCATCGCGAACTGGTGGCAGATGGTCGACGCGAGCCTGTTCTTGCCATGGGAAGCCTCCCGGACCAACGCGCGCATCTTCCTGGCGACCGATCCGCACGCGGTTCCCATTGCGCGGGGCTTCCGGACGGTAGGCGTCCTCTATGACGTCGCCCCGCTCGTGTTCCCGGAGCTGTACTTGACGCGTCGTCGGGCCGGCGCTCCCGCGTGGCAGTATCGCCAGCGGCTGCGCCGCCTGCGGCGGGCGGATTGGTGGATCGCGATCTCGGAGGCAACCAAGCGCGATGCCGTCTCGCTCGCCGGATTCGACGAGACGCGGATCACCGTCGCACCGCTGGCGGTCGATGCGACCCTCTTTCATCCACGACCAGCGCCGATGGCCGCCGCGTGGGTCGCGGAACGATTCGGCATCAGCCGGCCATACATCTTGTTCGTCGGCGCCCACGACCCGCGCAAGAACCTCGACGCCGCCTTGGCGGCCCACGCTGCCCTTCCGGGGAAGGACACGCCGGATTTGGTCATTGTCGGCCAGGCCGGTCGCCCGGGCGCCCACACCGACGGCGTGCGGTGGTTGGGGCAGGTCGCGATAACCGACCTCCCATGGCTCTACGCGGGGGCCGTCGCCTTCGTCTTTCCCACGTTGTACGAGGGCTTCGGGTTACCCGTCCTCGAGGCCATGCGTTGCGGCACGCCCGTCGTGACGTCGCCGCTCTCCTCGATCCCCGAGGTGGCGGGGGACGCCGCCCTCTACGCCGACCCGCGAGACGTCCAGGCGCTGCGCGACACCTTGGAGCGCGTGACGGCCGATGCCAACCTGCGCAGCACTATGAGCCGCCTCGGCCTCGCGCGCGCGGATGCGTTCACCTGGGGGAAGACCGCCGATCTCATTCTCGCCGCGTGCGCGACCCTCGCCCGCGACCGGCCGGCGCCCGCGTCAGGCCGGCACGAGCGTTGAGTCCGGCGCGCGATGCCACTCGCGACGCTTGCGAACGAAGATGATGGTGGCAATCGGCAGCTCGATCATCAAGACGATCCCGGCATACACGAAGGCCATGCTCGACGGAGATCCGAAACGGGCCGCCGTCCAGAGGGTCAGCGCCACGAGCACGCCCGTGCCGACTGACAAGGCGGCGTATGGCTCCTCTTTGTGTGCCCGGAGGTACCCCGCCATTGATTGCATGAGAACGTTCACGAGGCTCGCCACACAGAGCGCGGCGACCGCCGATACCGGGAGGACGCGCGCGGCAAGCGCCGGCGCGACCGACCTGGCGACAGTCACGGCGACGAGTAGCGCGCCGGAACCCAAAGCCCAGACGATCGCCGCCTGGGCGGTCGCGGTCGACGCCATGTGGTCGAGCGTCGCATAGCGGCGCTGCCGGATGAGCGCTCCATACAACGGCGCCCGCGTCGCCAACCAGGACATGCCAATCGCAAACGGCGCGTTCGCCAACGTCAGGCTCATACCCATCTGCCCCGCGGCCACCGCGCCCTGATAACGGAACAGCAATGGATTGAACAAGGAAAAGACGAGAAACCCGCCCAACCAACTCACCGCGATCCGCCATTGCATCGGCAAGAGCTCGCGCCGCCACGAGATCATCGCATCGACGCGATTGGACACGGCTCCCCAGGCCTGGCGCAGCAGGCCCCGATAGCCCACCGCGAGCCACAGGCCAGGAATAACGACGGGGGCCGCCGCGGCGAGCGCCGCCGCGTAGAGCGCATCCCCGCGCAGGATCCCCCACCACAGCAGAATGCTGGCCGCCGCGGACTGTAACAAACGCAACCGAGCGACGTCGGCAACACGACCGCACCCTTCGATCGTCGACACCAGCGGCACCGCCATGAGGCCCAGTGAGGTGAGCACCACGAGGGCGACCCACGGTCCCAGGTAGACGACGTGTTGCGCGTGGGCCTGCGAAGCGAAGAAGGCGTATCCGGCGGGCAGGAAAACCAGGACCGCGATCGCGGCGACGGCCGTGTACCATTGCACCGCTTTGAGCAGAATCCCCAGGAGGTGATTGCGCGGCAAGTCCGGGCCATCCAGCGCCCCTTCCGGAGTCCACCGCAAGTGCGCGAACTCGTGACTGGCGAACTGCGTCAACACCATCCCGAGACCAAGCTCGAGCAGGACGGTGAACGATGTGATCGTTGTGAACGTGTAGTAAAAACCCTGATAGACGGCGGAAAATCGTGTAGCGACCAGGAGCAGCGTGATCGGCGTGCTCACGAACGAGACGCCCCGGCCGATCAAGGAAAACCACACGGCCTCGTCCGGCCACAGAAACGACACTGCCCGTCGAATGGAAGTCACGCGGTAAGCTAGCTGTTGGAGGCAGATGGTTGAAAGTGTGGCGGAAGTGCGGGCGGCACAGCGGCTTGCAGCGATTGATGATGCGGGTTACATTCTGCCTGCGTGGCGCTATCGACGCGGGCATGACAATCGAACGCAATGCAGTGTGGCGGACGCGCAACCGCGTCTTCGCGCACATCTCCGAGATCGCGAGACCGGCGCTTCGGGTTGTGGCACGGCTCCGTGCCCGCGGGTCGGCCCAATCGCCGGCCGAGTGGCGAAGCCTGGTGATCTTCGGCGCCAGCCATATTGGCGACACGCTCTTTCGGACCCCTTCGCTACCGGTCCTTCGCCGCGCGCTACCGTCCTGCCGGATTGTCTATGTGTGCGCGCCGCGCACGGCGGAGCTCCTGACGAGCAACCCGCACGTCGATGAGGTGCTTCCGCTCATGCGCGAGGATGGGCGCTGGCGCCGGCATCCTGACACGATCCGCGCCTTGCGGGAGCGCGACCTTGACGCCGCCCTCTGCACGGACCACATTGCTTACCATGCCGACCTCTGGCTGGCCGTGCGCGCGGGTATTCCCACCCGTGTCGGCTTCGTGCACAAGGGCTTTTCCGGGTTGGTGACCCATGCCGTGCGGGCCCGCTATCCCCGCCCCTACGCCGCGTACACACGCGCGCTCGTGGCCGCCGTCGCCGGCGAGCACGAGGATTGGCCGCTCGACCCACAGGTCTACCCGGGCCTTCGCGACGAGGAGGATGCGGTCGCGGCGCGCCGGGAGCTCGAGCTGCACGATGGAACGCCGGTCGTGGTGTGCACCATGACGGTACGCCAACGCGAAACCGCCGTGTGGCCCGCGGAACGTTTCATTGAGACGCTGGCTCTGGCGGCGCGCCACACCCCGATGCAAGTCGTATTGTGCGGAAGCGCCGACGACGCACCCTATCTACAGCAAGCGGCGGCCCGAGCGCCGCGGTCGTTGTCCTGTCGCGTCCTGGCGGGACGCCTTGGCCTGCTTGGATTCGCCGCCTTCGTCCGGCGTTGCGACGCCGTGCTGGCGACCGACTCCGGGCCACGGCACATCGCCAATGCGGTTGGTACGCCGGTGGTGTTCATCCGCAGTCTCAACGTATCGCAAGTCGAGGCGGGCGCGTACTGCGCGACCGAGACGGATGCGGCGCCCGACGGCGAGTTTCTGTCGCTCGCCCTGCAACGGCAGAAACTCGCGGCGCTCCGGCCGGCGGACGTGTCGCCCCTTGTCGCTCGGGCCATGGCGCACCGGACGTCCGCATTGCAGGTATGACCGCGCGTGTCAAACCGTGGCTCATCGCCCAGGTCCCGCTGCGTCATCGGACGCCACTCCGCTACTGGTACCGCGCGCTCACGGGTCGATTGGACCGCGAACTGCGGCTCCTGCGCCGTCTGATCCGTCCTGGCGCCGGCGTGCTCGATGTCGGCGCCAATGCCGGACTGTATACCTACGCCTTCGGCCGCACCATGCGCGTCGACGCGTTCGAGCCGTTGCCGGAGCCGGCGCGCACGTTGCGCGCGCTGGCCACGGGGCTGCCCGACGTCCGCGTTCACGAGGTCGCCCTCTCGCGGCAGAGCGGCACGGCCACGTTGTACGTCCCGTACCTGAATGGTCGTCCACACTCCGAACTTGCCAGCTTCACGCCGACCGAAGCGCGTCACGACTGCGTTACCGTCCCCGTGCGACGGCTCGACGACTACGCGCTGAGCGATATCGGCCTCCTCAAGATCGACGTCGAGGGGCACGAGCAAACTGTGTTGGAGGGCGCCTCCGACACCATCGCGAGGGAACGGCCCGTGCTCATGATCGAGATCGAGCAACGGCACTCGGCGAGCGACATCGCGGGCACCTTCGCGGTCGTCGCGGCGCTCGGATATACTGGGCACTTCATCGACCCCGCCGTCGGTCTGCAGCCGATCAGCGCATTCCGGTACGCGCAGCATCAGGCGCCATACATCGAGCGGCCGACCGACGCCCGTTACGTCAACAATTTCGTGTTCGTGCATGCCTCCGACTCGCGCAGTGCGACCGCGCTCGGGCGCGCCACTCACTGAGACTCCCATGCGCATTGCGATGATCGGGTTTCGCGGCATTCCCCATACGTACGGCGGTGGTGAAGAACAGGTGCGACACCTGGCTCCTCGCCTGGCGGCGAAAGGGCATGACATCACCGTGTACTGCCGCTCGGGCTATTTCCGGGATCGCGCACCCTACTGGCGCGGCGTGCGGCGGATCTTCTACCCGGCGCCCGAGCACAAGTCCCTGGGCCAGTTCGTCCATGCGGCGTTCGCGACCGTCGACGCGACGATGCGGCGACCTGACGTGGTCTACGTGCATACGCTGCCCAGCGCACCGTACTCCATCCTCCCCTGGCTGGTGCGCGAGAAGATCGTGGTCAACGTGAACGGGATGGACTGGGGCCGCGACAAGTGGGGGCCCGTCGGCAAGGCCTACTTCCGCGCCGCGGCGCGCATCTCCCTGCACACGGCGTCGGCGATCATCAATGACTCGGAAGCCATGCGCGCCTACTACCGCGAGCGTTTCGGCCGGGATTCGTACTTCATTGCCTATGGCGCCGAGATTCAGCAGTCGGAACACCCCGAAGTGCTGGCCCAGTACGGCGTCGCGCCCGGGGGGTACTATCTCATCGCCAGCCGCTTGGTGCCGGAGAACAATGCCGACCTCATCATCCAGGCGTTCACGGCGAGCCGCTCGACGCGCCAACTGCTGATCGCGGGCGGCGCGAACTTCAAGAGCCCGTGGGTCGAAGCCGTGCGGCGAACCGCCGATCCGCGCGTCCGGTTTCTCGGCCACATCCCGGATTCGGAGCACGTGCGCGAGCTCCATTGCAACTGCTACGCCTACATCCATGGGCACAGCCTGGGAGGCACGAACCCGGCCCTCCTCAAGGCGCTGGGCTACGGCAACTGCATCATCGCGCTCGACAACCCGTTCAACCGCGAGGTGCTGGTGAGCCCGAGCGGAACGGAATACGGCATCCTGTTCCCGAAGGATGCGGCGGCGCTGACCCGGACACTGGATGCGATCGACTCCGATGAGACCCGCGCCGCGTGTCTCCGCGCCATCGCGCCGAACCGGATTCGCGAAGCGTACACCTGGGATTTCATTGCCGACGAGTACGAACGCGCGTTTCGCGATGTCGTCGAAGGGCGCGCCCTAGCCGCATAAGCCGAGCGTGGCCAGGTAGCGGCCGAGGGCATCGCGCCAGTCGGCCATGCGGTCGATCCCGATGGCGCGCAACCCGGCGTTGTCGAGCACCGAATACGACGGCCGCTTGACGGGACGCGGAAAATCGGCCGCTGTCGCATCCTCCACGATCGCGTCGGGTACCGCGCACCGCAGGATCTCGCGGGCAAACGCGTTCCATGAGCAGGCGCCGCTGTTCGTCGCGTGATAGATGCCGTACGCCGTGGTCTCCGCCAGGTCGAGGATCTGCTCCGCGAGATCGGCCGTGTAGGTCGGGGTCACCAGCTCGTCCGTGACGACGCGCACGGTGCCCCGCTCCCGCGCCAGCTTGAGCATGAGCTGCACGAAATTGAGGCCGCCCGCCTTGCCGCGGCTCGCGTGCGCGCCGTAGAGACCGGACGAGCGCACGACGAAGTGCCGGGGCGCGATCGCGGACACGAAATGCTCGCCCGCCAGCTTGCTCGCGCCGTACACGTTGAGCGGGCAGGCCCGATCCGTCTCGCGATACGGCCGGCCTTGCGCCCCGTCGAAGACGTAGTCGGTGCTCACGTGGACGAGCGTGATGTCGCGGCGGGCGCTGGCGAGCGCCAGATGCCGGGCGCCCAGGGCGTTCACGGCGAACGCCCGATCGGGCTCCCGCTCGCACGCCTCCACGTTGTGCATCGCCGCCGGGTTGACGATGAGCGTGGGTCCGATCCGGTCCAGCGCCGCCTCGACGGACTGCGCGTCCGCGATCTCGATGTCCTCGTGCGTGAGACCGACGGCGTCGATGCCCCGGGCGGCGGCGGCCGCCAGGACGTCAGCGCCCACCTGCCCGTTGGCCCCGAGAACGGCGAGGCGCATCATCACACGACCGCGAGCGGTCGCGCGGGCGGGGCGTCGTGGCCCGCGCCATTGATCCGCCGGAATGTCGCGATATTGGAAAAGCGCGGATCATTGAAGTCGGCGAACAGGTGCCGGTGCGTGATCAGGTCCCTGACGATCGCCCGGACGTCGTAGGACGGCTTGAACCCGAGCGTCGTCTGCGCTTTTTCGCACGTCACCTTGTAATTCCGAACATTGGTCACGTGCCGGATGTCGAGCTTGGGCTCGATCTCGAGAAATTCCCGCAACGCGTCGCTGACGGAGTCGGCCAGCTCGCCCAGCGTGAAGTTGCCGGACGCGACATTGAACGTGCCGGATACATTGAAACTGCACTCGATCGCGCGAATGTAGGCGCTCGCCGCATCCTGAATGGCCAGGATCGGACGCCAGATGGAGGGGTTGTTGACGGTGATCGTGTTCGTGGTGAGCGCGGTCTTGACCATCGTGTTGATCACGAGATCGAGTCGCATGCGCGGGCTGTAACCGCACACGGTGCCCTTGCGCAGCGCGATCACCGAAAAGCGCTCGTCGCCCAGTTGCCTGGCGGCGAACTCGCCTTGCAACTTCGAGATGCCGTACGGATACGTGGAGACCGCCGGCGACTCCTCGTGGAACAGCTCGTTCTCCGTGTATCCGTAGACGGAACAGGAGCTGGCGTAGATGTACCGTCGCACGCCCGCCCGCTTCGCGATATACGCGAGATAGGCCGGGCTGGCAGCGTTGAACACGAAATTCCTGGCCGGCGAGTAGTCCGCCATGGGATCGTTCGACAAGCCGGCAAGGAACAAGACCTGGTCGTAACCCATCAGCTCGTTCTCGGTGAGATCGAGCACATCACGTCGCAAGACGCGGACCTCACTGGGCAGCGAACTGCCAAACCACAGGAGGTCCACCACGTCCACGTCGTAACCCCGAGCGACCAGTTTCGGAACGAGGACAGATCCGATGTATCCCGCGCCACCAGCAACGAGGATTCTCATAGCCTGAAGTTGTCAGAATGTGATGTCGCCAACCACTGACGCAACGTGGGCGCGTGGGTGTCCTTGTCCGAGAGGACCGGGGTCGTGGTCGGCCAGGTAATGCCGATCTCGGGATCATCCCACCGGATCCCGGCCTCGGCGGCGCCGTTGTACGTGCCGGTGCACAGATACTGAATCTCCGCGCAGTCGCTCAGCACACAAAAGCCGCGGGCAAAGCCGGCCGGGGCCCACACCTGCATCAGGTCGTCCGCCGAAAGGGTCGCGCCGACCCACTGCCCCAACGTGGGAGAGTTCTTGCGGATGTCGACCGCGACCAGGAACGCCGCCCCGAACGTGACCCGCATCAACTTGCCCATCGGGGGGTCCCACTGAAAATGCAGCCCACGGACGACGTCGCGCGCCGACCGCGAGTGGTTGAGCTGCACGAACCGCGTGGGAAGCCCCGCCCCCAGGAAGACGTCCTCGCGAAAGACTTCGGTGAAGAACCCCCGCGCGTCCCGAAAGACCTGTGGCTTGACCAACAGAACATCGGGAATCGCGGTGGGCTCGACGGTCACGTTCATGAGAGAACCTGGTTGACGATCTCGCGACCGATGGCCAGCGATGCGGTCGCGGCGGGACTGGGCGCATTGATCACGTGCAACGCGCGCGGTTGGGGAACGAAATGGAAGTCTTCGACCAACGTGCCATCCCGGCGCATGGCCTGGGCGCGGATCCCGACACCGCCAGGCACGAGGTCGTCCGGGCGTACGTCGGGAACGAGCCGCGCCAGCGAGGCGGCAAACCGCTGCCGGCTGCCCGATCGCCTGATCTCCGCCGCGCAGACGCCCGGATAGCGGGCGACGAATCGCCACAGGCCGGGAAAGCCGACTGCGGACGCCGCGTCGCGCGGATCGAATCGCGACCCCTGGTACCCCTCGCGCGCCAGCGCCAGGACGGCGTTCGGCCCCGCCTCGACATCGCCAGTGACACGCCGGGTGAAATGCACACCAAGAAAGGGGAACGCGGGATTGGGCACGGGATAGATGAGATGGCGCACGAGCTGGCGTCGCTCCGGACGCAAGACATAATACTCGCCCCGGAACGGCACAATCCGCACGTCGAGCCGCGCGCCCGCCATGAGCGCGACACGGTCGGCCTGCAGTCCGGCGCAATTCACGAGCAGGTCACCCTCGAAGGCTCCGGCCGCGGTGTCGGCCACCCACCCGCGCGGCGTGGCGCGAAGCCCGAGCACGCGCGCCCCGCAGACAACCTGCCCGCCAGCGGCCCGGACGTCGGCGGCGAGTGCCTCGGCCACGCCAACGTAATCGGCAATACCCTCCTCCGGGACGTGCACCGCCGCCAGCGCGCGAACCGCCGGCTCGATCTCCCGCGCCTCGTCGCCGCTCAGCCAGCGCAGACCGCACAAGCCGTTCGCCGTGCCGCGCGCCAACAGGGTCTTCAGTCGCGGCAGCTCCGCCGGGTCCGTGGCGACGACCAGCTTGCCGCAGATCTCGTGGGCGACGTCGTGCGCACCGCAGAACGCCGTCATCTCCCGAATGCCGGCCACCGCGAGACGCGCTTTGGCCGAGCCGGGCGCGTAGTACAGGCCGGCGTGGAGGACGCCGCTGTTCCGACCGCTCTGGTGACCCGCGAGCCGCCCCTCCTTCTCCAAGACCACCGTCTCGAAGTGGGGATGGCGCCGCGCGAACTGATAGGCGGTCGCCAATCCGACGATGCCGCCCCCGACGATGAGGACCCGCGTCAGTGCGCACCATCCATGCGCAGGACGACGGGCACGGTGCGGAGGAGGATGCCAAAATCCTTCCAGATCGCCCAGCGCCGCAAATACGCGGTCTCGAGGCGGATCACCTCGTCGAAATCCGTGATCCGATTCCGGCCGTTCACTTGCCACGGTCCGGTGATGCCGGGCTTCATGTCGAAGCGCGAGTAATGGTGTTCCTCGTACAGGGCGACCTCCGACGGCAATGGCGGCCGCGGACCGACGAGGGACATCTCGCCCCGCAGGACGTTCCACAACTGCGGCAGCTCGTCGATGCTGGTCCGCCGGAGAAAGGCGCCGAGTGCGGTGACCCGCGGGTCGCGGTCCACTTTGAACAACCGGGCATCGGCATACATGCTCTCGCCGGCGAGGTGCTCGCGCTGCGCGTCGGCGCCGTCGACCATGCTGCGGAACTTGAGAATGTCGAACTGCCGTCCGCCGGCGCCCACCCGCCGCTGCCGGAAGATGATCGGCCCCGGTGACGACAGCTTGACCGCCAGCGCGACCAGCGCGAGCAGCGGCGCCAGCAGGATCAGGCCAACGCTGGAGACGACCAGATCGACGACACGCTTGATGACGAGTTGCTGGCCGTGGATCCCGGGCCGTGTCAGTTGCACCAGCGGTACCCCGCGCAGCCACACGAGCTGCGGGATGTAGCCGGTAAGCGTGGCGGGCCGGGCCAACGAATAGGCGTGACACCCGGCGGCATTGGCGATGGTCAGGAGATCGTGGAACAGGGTCTCCTCGAAATGACCGGCGAAGATAACCGTGTCGACGTCCCGTCTGGCCAGGACATCGACGAACTCGCTGACGCCACCCAGCGCGTCGGGGGCGGGCCGGTTCTCGGTGGCCACATAGCCGAGGACGCGAAACTCCGACCGTATGGTGAACGGCGAGGCGCGCAACGCCCGGCGCGCATTGGCCGAGGGGCCGATGAGCACGGCGCGCGGCGCGCTGGCGCTGCGCGCCCGCGCCCGATACACGAGCACCTCCACCAAGAGACGCTCGCAGACGAGCGTGATGCCCACGGCCGCTGCGGCCGCGGCCAGTCCGAGGACGCCCGAGAGCGACAGGCTGCCCCACAGCGGTCCCCATCCGATCAGCGTGATGCCCGCGGCGCCGCCGGTGAAGACCTGGCTCACATCGCGTCGGTGATCGCCGGCGCCGTACGTTCCCAGCGCCCAGAGCCCGAGCAACACCGCGAGCAAGAGCTCGCTCGTCGGATACGCGGTGCCGAGGAGCGCCGGCACCGCCGGCGAATGCAGGGCCGTGCCCAGGCCGCGCATTTGCGACCACAGACCACGCAACAACAGCAGTACGACCGCGTCCGCGGCGAGCAGCACCAAGAATCGCGTCAACCCCCGCACCACATGGGTGCGCCGCGCGATCCGCGCGCGTTCCTGCAAGACGATGGGAAACGGGCGACTCGTCTCGACCGTCGTGATATGCGCGCCGAGTACGTCAGATGTGACGGTCGGTCCGATGCGGCCTCGACGGCGATCCGGCGCGGAGCTCACGGTGCGACCCCTTCGAAAGATGCTGTTGACTGCACGCTGCGAAGGGCGAAATGGTGATGCGCGCGCGCGACAAGCCCCTGTTGCGCTATCGAACACGATGTCGATAGAAACAAAATGTTACTTAGCGGGCGAGACATGGCAAGGATCGGACGTCGCGGCGAGGGGACCATACGTTTCCGAGCCTACGCACCCACGACCGGACGCGTCCCGAATACACACCGGCAGCCGCGGAGCGCCGGCATCCCATCGGCATCGCGCACCGTGTGCGCAGCAATGAGGCCAGGCCAACGGCCGGCGGACGATTGCCATAGATGACAACCCGGTGAGATCAGTACGCCGTCACAACGCGCGTCAACGCGTGCGCAAGCAGTCGAGCACGCGGACCGCGGCCATGCCGTCCCATCCGTCCGGGCGCGGTGGGTTAGCGGGGCGCACGATCGAAGCGACGGCGGCCGGGAGCGCAGCGGGATCCGGCACCAAACGGTTCGCGCCGCATTCGATCGTCTCTGGCCATTCGGTCGTATCGCGGACGGTCAAGCACGGCACTCCGAGCGCCGTGCTCTCGACTTGTAATCCGCCGGAATCGGTGATCACCGCGTGCGAGCCATCGACAATGTCGAGCATATCCAGATAGCCGAGCGGCTCCAGCAATCGCACGCCGTCGACCTCGAAGCCGCCGGCCGATAGCTGTGCCCGCGTGCGCGGGTGCACGGGAAAGACTACCGGCCGCTCCGCGGCGACCGCGCGCAGCGCCGCCACGATCGCCGCCAGACGGACCGGATCGTCGACGTTGGACGGCCGGTGGAGCGTGACGGTGACGGGCGCCGCCTCCAACCCGAGCCGCCGTCGAAATCCCGTGGCCCTCGCGCGCTCGACCGCGTAGCGCAGCGCATCGACCATGACATTCCCGACGAACGCGATCTCCGCCTCCGGCTCGCCTTCGGCGCGCAATGTGGCGTCGGCCGCGCGCGACGGCGTGAGCAGGAGATCGGCCAGGCGATCGGTGACGATGCGGTTGATCTCTTCGGGCATCGCGCGGTCACCGCTGCGGACGCCGGCCTCGACGTGGGCGATGCGCATGCCGAGCTTGGCGGCGACCAGGGCGGCAGCGACGGTCGAGTTCACGTCGCCGTACACGACGGTCCAATCGGGCCGGTGCTTGAGGAGGACCGGCTCCAGGCGCTCCATGACCCGCGCGGTCTGCACGGCGTGGCTGCCGGATCCGACGTCGAGGTTAATGTCCGGCGCCCGGAGACCGAGATCGCGAAAAAAAGCGGCCGACATGGCATCGTCGTAGTGCTGTCCGGTGTGGACGACGATCTGATCGACACCGACCGCCCGCGCCGCCCGGGAGACCGGGGCGAGCTTGGGAAAGTTTGGACGGGCCCCGACGATGTGAAGGAGTTTCATGCGGGTTATGGTATTACCGGGGCATCACCTCTGTGAGACGCGCGCCCCGGCGCGCCGCAACCGGCCGGCCAGGGCTTCAGTCACGCGGGCTTGCACCACGACGTCCGCCCCCTCACTCCGAATCTCCAGGACCTCCGCATCGCGATGCAGCTCGGCGAGCAATTTACCATCGGTCGCGGGCAGCGTGACCTGGGTCAACGGCCGGGAGGCCCGCACCGCCGCGGCGAGGGCGTCGCGCAAGGGCGTGAGGGCGTCCGCGGTCGTCGCCGAGACGAAGACGGCGCCGGGCAGGATGTTGCGCACGCGTTGTTGTAACGGTTCGACGTCCGCGGGCTCGATCGCGTCGATCTTGTTGAACACGTAGAGCACCGGCTTGTCGGCGACACCCAGCTCGGCCAGCACTTGCTCGACGACGACCCGTTGCTCCTCCCAAGCATGGTGGGAGACATCGACCACGTGCAGCAACAGGTCGGCCTCCGCCACTTCCTCCAGGGTCGCCCGGAACGAGGCGACGAGATTGTGGGGGAGCTTGCGGATGAACCCGACCGTATCCGTGAGGAGTATCCGGGCGTTTCCCGCCAACTCGATCTCGCGCGTCAGTGGATCGAGCGTCGCGAACAACCGGTCTTCGACGAACACGTCGGTTGACCCGGACAGCGCGCGCAGGATCGACGATTTTCCGGCGTTGGTGTACCCGACCAGCGAGACGCGGAACGCGTTGCGCCGCGATTGCCGCTGGATGGTCCGGGCCTGCTCCACGTCGGTCAGGCGCTCCTTGAGGAGCCGGATCCGGTTGCCGATCAACCGGCGGTCGGTCTCCAGCTGGGTCTCCCCCGGTCCCCGCATGCCGATGCCGCCCCGGACCCGCTCGAGGTGGGCCCACATGCGCGTCAGCCGGGGCAGCATGTACTCGAGCTGCGCCAGCTCGACCTGCATCTTGGCTTCGCTCGTCTTGGCGCGCGTCGCGAAGATGTCGAGGATGAGCTCCGCGCGATCCATGACGCGCTTGCCGGTGGCGTCCTCGACGTTGCGCCCCTGCGCGGGCGTGAGCTCGTCGTCGAAGATGACCAGCGATGCCTGCTCCGCCTCGATCAACTGGCGCAGCTCCTCGATCTTGCCTTTGCCGAGGTAGGTCGCGGGATCCGGACGATCGAGCCGCTGTGTCAGCTCGCCGACGACGACGGCGCCCGCGGTGTCGGTCAGCCGGCCGAGCTCCTGCAGATGCTCCTCGATCTGATGCCGGTCGGCCGATCGCTTGAGCGGAGCCCCGACGAGCACGGCGCGCTCGGTCGGAGGGGTGAGCGAGATCAGTTGACGCGCGATATCACCCTCTCTTGTCGGTCTTCTCTCGCAGTTCGGACCACCAGGCGAGACGCTTCGCGATCTCCTTCTCGAATCCGAATGGCCCTGGCTCATACAGCACGGCGCCTTCGGCTTCATCCGGCAGGTACGCCTGCGGAATGTAGGCCTCGGGCGCCGCGTGCGCATACTGGTACCCTTGCCCGTACCCGAGCTCCTTCATGAGCGGGGTGGGCGCGTTCCGGATATGGAGCGGCACAGGCGCGGCCGGCGTGCGGCGCGCGAGATCGAGCGCGGCGCCCCAGGCGGTGTACACGCGGTTGGACTTGGGCGCGGTCGCCAGATAGACGGCGGCCTCGGCGAGGGCCAGCTCGCCCTCCGGCGAACCGAGGAAGTGATAGGCATCGCGCGCCGCGATCGCGATGCTCAACGCGGTCGGGTCGGCGAGTCCGACGTCCTCGGCGGCGAATCGCACCGTCCGACGGGCGATGTACATGGGGTCCTCGCCGCCTTCGACCATGCGCGCCAGCCAGTACAACGCGCCCTGTGGGTCGCTGCCACGGAGCGCCTTGTGATAGGCGGAAATGGCGTTGAAGTGCTCCTCGCCGGACTTGTCGTAGCGCGCAACGCGCGTCTGCAAGGCGGCGATGGCGACCTGCGGCGTGATCACGCCCGCGGTACCGGCCTGTGCCGCCGCGGCCTCGATGGCGTTGAGCGCGCGGCGCGCGTCACCGTCGGCGCTCTCGGCCAACAGGCGCAACGCGTCCTCCCCGGCCTGCACGCGCATGCCGCCAAGGCCGCGCGCCTCGTCGCCCAACGCCTCGCGCAACAGGCGCACGAGGTCGTCCACCGCCAACGGATCCAGCACGAATACGCGCAACCGCGAGAGCAGCGCGCCGTTGATCTCGAACGATGGGTTCTCGGTCGTGGCACCGATCAACGTCACCGTGCCGCTCTCCACGTGCGGCAGAAACGCATCCTGCTGCGCGCGATTGAGCCGGTGGATCTCATTGACGAACAGGATCGTTCCCCGCCCCTCGGCCCGGCGCGCTTCGGCCTCGGCCACGATCTCCCGGACCCGGGGCACGCCCTCGACGACCGCGGAGAACGGCACGAAGACGCGGTCCGTGTAGTGCGCGATGAGCCGCGCCAGGGTCGTCTTCCCGGAACCGGGCGGGCCCCAGAACAACAGGGAGTCGACCGCGCCCCGCTCGATCGCCAGACGCAAGGGCGTGTCGGGCCCGACGATCCGCTGCTGTCCGGCGAACTCCTCGAGGGTACGCGGGCGCATCCGGGCCGCCAACGGCTCCGGGAGACGCGCGCTGAACAGCGTCTCCCCGGGAGGGGCGACCCGTCGGCGCGCCGGGGTCACGCCGTCGGCGCCGGCGCAAGCCCTAAGCGCGTCGCGGCCGCCATCAGGGCATCGCTGAGCTGGGGCGCGGGGTCATACGCGCGCCGCGGCTGCCGCGCGCTCTTGCTGGGGACCGTGCGGCGTTCTTCGAGTCCCATGCCGGCGAGGAGATAGTACCACCGGTCGCTCCGGGCGTAGATGAAGAGCTCGAGCTGGGGATTCAGGGTCAGCTGGTCGTCGGCCGAGAACACGGAGAACTCGACGCCGCCGATGGCGGCCAATGGGATCTTGAGGCGGCCGATCGCGTCCTGTACGTCGGGGAGCGCGGCCCGCTCGCCGCGCCACGACTGCTGGCCGCGGAGATCATCGATCGCCACGTCGACGGCCGGCGGCAGATGCTCGGCGAGGACGTAGAAGAGATCGACGACGCGCTCGGCGTTGGCCACGACGTGGGCCGTATAGTGGCCGTCGTCCTTCTCGAACGTGAATCCGTCGAGACCGGAGCGGAAACGGCGCCAGATCGATGTCTCGGGTTGCCGGCCGCGAAAGAACATCAGCGCCAGCGCGCGGTCAACGCCATCAGTTGATCCGGGGTATTGAGGGATGGGTCGGTGAGCACGGCATTGAGGAGGGACTCCAAAATCTCACGCATTCGAGGGCCCGGGGCGATGCCGAGGCGTTGGATATCGTTGCCGTCGATGGCCAAGTCACCGATCTCGACCGGATCGCGAAACGCGGTCCGGATCGCCCGGCGATAGATCCGGCGCACGAACCGTGCATCGCCGGCCTGGCGGGCCGCCACGATCCGCCAGAAGGCGTCCGTGCGCGTCCGGCCCACCGCGGCCACCCAGCGGCGCACCTGCGCCTGGTCGGGCGCGAGACCGGCGTCCAGCGCGCGCTCGATCCCGGGACCCAGTCGCCGCCACGCGTCGGCCAGCGCGCCGATCCAGTCGGCGCGCCGCCGGGAAAACCGCAGGGCCAGGCCGGCATTCCGTGCCGTCTCGCCGTCCAACCCCCAGAAGAGCGCGCTCAACCGGTTCTCGCGCCGGGCCTCGCGTCGCGGCCCGAGTCCCGGCATCGGCAGGCAGTCCAGCGACGCGATCGTACGATCGTCCATGTCGCCAAGCGGCGGGGCCAGTGCGCGCAGCGCACCGGAGGCGCGCCAGCGCTCCAATGCCAGCGACGGACGCCGCACCTGCTCCATGGTCTTTTCCAGTTCCTGCGTCACGCGCTCGGGCGACAACCGCGGGAGATCCGGCACGCTGGCGACGACGGCGGCCCAGGTGGCGTCGTCGATGGTGAACGCGAAACGGGCGGCGAACCGGATGGCCCGTAACGCGCGCAGCCGGTCCTCGCGCATCCGGTCGGCCGGCCGGCCAACGGCGCGAATGACGCCGCGGGCCAGGTCCTCGCGCCCCGCGAACGGATCGCGCAGCACCTCGGTCCGTGGTTTGTAGGCGATCGCATTGATCGTGAAATCGCGGCGGGCGAGATCTTCATCGAGCGAGACGCCGAAGGCGACGCGGGCATGCCGGCCGTCGGTCTCCACGTCCCGGCGAAACGTCGTCACCTCATGGGCGCGGTTGGCGCGGTCCAGCACTCCGACCGTGCCGTGCTCCACGCCGAGCTTCACGGTGCGCTTGAAGAGGCGCATGATTTGCTGGGGCGTGGCGGCCGTGGCCAGATCCCAATCGGCGTTCGGCAGGCCGAGCAACGCGTCGCGCACCGCGCCGCCGACACACCAGGTGTCGAACCCGGCGCGCTCCAGGGTATCGCAGATGTCGAGCACAGCCGGTGGCGGTCGCAGCACGGTCAAAGGTAGAACAAAAAGGCCTATTTTGCTGCCATGAATCTCGAGTCCTGTCTCGGCGCCTCGCGGGCCACACCGGCCTTCGCGGCGGACGTGCGCGCCTACGCCGACTTCCGGGAGTCGACCCGGATCGTCACGCGGCGCGCGGCACCGCGCATCAAGGTGTTGCGCGTGGTGGCCCAACTGCTCTCGGCGCAATCGGATCTGGCGATCGACAGCGTGACGATCGACGCGGCGTCGGGTTGTGCCGACTACCGGGGCACGGTGACGGCGACGACGCCCGACGGCCCCCGGACGTTTCGCTTCGTCTGGGATTGCAGTTGGCGCGCCGAGCAGGAGGGATGGCGCGACGCCCGGGGCGGGCTGGATCAGGCGCGCGCGGCGCGGGAGTTCGGCTTTCGGTGCTTCGCTGCGTGGATCGAGCTGGCGGCCGGCTCAGACGGCGAAGACGGCGGGCAGCTCGTCGCGGCCAAGCCCGGCCCCTAGCGCCAGCATCAGATCGATGCGCGCCTGGGGCGGCCGCCGCGCTCCGCCGAAGATCGCGCCCGCATCCAACAGGGAACGCCCGCCTCCGGGAAACGCGTAGGTAGGCCCGACGCGCCCCCGGGCGGCCCGGCTCGTGACGACCACGGGCTTCCCGTCCGCGATCCAACGCCGGATGGCCTCGTACATGGCGAGCGGCGTATTGCCCCGCCCCAGCGCGGCGATCACCACGCCGCGGCTCTCGCTCCGAATGGCATCGAGGACGCGCCCATCGGCGCCGGCGTACGCGTACACGATGTCCACGGGCGCGGCCGGCCGTACCGGCGCCAACGCCAAGCGGTCGGCGCCCAGTGCCCGCGGAAGCGATCGCCGCATGATGACGCGTCCGTCGTCGAGGACGCCGATCGGCCCGAGCCCGGGACTCTCGAACGCGTCCAGCAGGTGCGTGTGCACCTTGACCACATTGCCCGCCGGGTAGATCCGGCTGTTGAACACCACCAGGACGCCGCATTCGCGGGCGGCCGCCGAGGCAGCGACGCGCACGGCGTCGGTGAGATTCGACGGTCCATCCCAGCCCAGATCCTGCGACGTGCGCATCGCGCCCGTGAACACGATGGGCTTGTCGGTCTTGACGGACCGGTGGACGAGATAGGACGTCTCCTCGATCGTGTCGGTGCCCTGGGTGACGACGACCCCGTCGATGTCGTCGCGTTCGACCAGCTGTGCCACGTGGGTCCGGAGGCCCCACATCTGATCGACCGTCAGGTGCGCGCCCGGCATCGTCGCCCATTCGTGGATTTCGATCGCGGCGATGTCCGCAATACCCGGCGCCATCGACAACAGCGCGGCGCCGTTCAGCGTGGGAACGGCGCCACCGGCGGCGGGATCGATGCGCATGGAGATCGTGCCGCCGGTGAATACGAGTGCGATCATGTGGGCGTGCGCTTGCGTTTGCCGCGGAGAAAGCTGCGGAGTTGACGGATGAGGCCTTGATGCAGCCGCACGGATCCGACGGGGATCACCGGCTCGTTGGCCAGGAGCAGCCCGGCGTTGGTCGCGGTCAGCAGCTCGCTCTGCTCGCGCGCGCCCATGTCGTCCAGCCAATCGCGGGCGCCGGCCAAGGACCGCACGTCGCCGTGGTTGTCGCTGGCCAGACAATCGGCGAGCCCCTGCTCCAACAACGCCCGCGCCAGCCGCCCCATTGGACCGCCGGCGAGGAGAGCCACGCAGTCGATCTGCATGATGATGCCGATCTGGCGCCACTCCCGGACCAGTTCGATGCTGCACCCGAAATACCGTTCGGGGTGGGCGAGCACCGGCACGATGCCCGACTGACGCAAGCGGTACAGCTCGGCCGTCGCGCCCGATGGCACGCCCGTATGGGGGAACTCGACGAGGACGGCCGACGAGCCGGCGAGGGCGTACGCGGGCGCTCGCAGGTCGATGCCCGGCACATCGAGCATGATCTCCCATCCCCGCGACAGCGCGGGCACGGCGGGCGCCGCCGCGACGAGCGCCGCGAATCGCTGGGCATACTCGTCGTGGGCGACGGCGGCGGCGCGCGATGCCTTGAGATGGGGGGTGCACACGACGCGGGCCACGCCGTCGGCGGCGAAGGCATTGAGCACGCCGAGGGAGATCTCGAGCGAGCGGGATCCGTCGTCGACACCGGGCAGGAGATGCGAATGGATGTCGATCACGGCGCTCAGCGCACGGCCAAGCCCGCGATGCGGTTCATCGCGGCTTGCGCGCGCTCCACGATACGGGCCGGCTCCACGCTGGCGGCCTCGAACGCGTAGGTGACCAGAGCGTCGGCGACCAGAAGATCGAGCGCCCCGTCGCGCGACGCGCATCCGTCGGCGAGCAGGCCGTCCAGCAATCGCTCGGCCGCCGCCAGATAGCCCTCCGGGCTCGGCTCGGCGGTCGACCCCGGAAACTGCATCGCGATGCGCTCCAGCAGGGCCGGTGGCGGATGCGGGTCGAGGCGCGCGAGCCAGGTCATGCGAGCCGGGCCCGCACGGTGGGCACGGCCGCATCCAACGCGGCCCCGATCCGCGCCGCATCGGGAATGCCGGCCTGCGCCATATGGGGCTTGCCGCCTCCCTTCCCGCCGGCCGCCGCCGCCAGGTCGCTGACCAGCGCGTCGGCACGCAGACCGCGCTCGCGCAGGTCGTCGGTGACCACGACGAGCAGCGTGTTCTTGCCATCGGGAAACGACGCGGCGAGGACACCGACGCCGGTCCGCAGCTGCTCGCGGAGGGCGTCGCCCATGTTCTGGAGCGCCTTGATGTCGGCCGGTGGGGGGTCGATCCGCGCGGCGACGACGCGCGCGCCATCCACGGAGACGGCCTTGGCGATGAGCGCATGCAGCGCGCTCCCGTCACCGCCGCGCTGGGCCTCGGCGAGCCGCTTTTCCAAGACGCGCCGTTCGCCGAGGGCGTGTTCGACGCGCGCGACGACGCTGTCGGGTTCGGCGGGCGCCTTGAGCGCATCGCCGAGCCGGGCGATCGCCCGCTCGAACTCGCGCGTCCGGTCGTAGGCGGCACGCCCGGTGAGGGCTTCGATGCGCCGCGTCCCGCTGCCGACGCCGGTCTCGGAGACGATCTTGAAGAGCGCGATCTCGCTGGTGTTGCGCACGTGCGTGCCGCCGCACAGCTCCATGGAGAAGCCGGGCACCGAGATCACGCGCACGATGTCGCCGTATTTCTCGCCAAAGAGCGCCATCGCGCCGGCGGCGCGGGCCTCGGCCAGCGGCCGCTCCTCGCGAACGACCGGGAGGGCACGCCAGATCTCGCGATTGACGATCTGCTCGATCTCATCGAGCGCCGCGGGTGCTATGGGCGCGTCGTGGCTGAAGTCGAACCGGAGACGGTCTGGCGCGACGAGCGAGCCGCGCTGGTGCACGTGCTCGCCGAGCACGCCGCGCAGCGCGGCGTGCAGGAGGTGGGTGGCGGTGTGGTTGCGCTCCGTGTCCCGCCGGACATCGCTGGGCACGCGGGCGGTCACGGAGCCGAACCGGAACGTGCCCTCGACCCGACCGATCTCGGCGACGCGCCCGTCGGCCTTCCGGACGTCCTCGACGTCCATGCGCCATCCCTCGCCGACGATCTCGCCCTTGTCCGAGATCTGGCCGCCGGACTCGAGATAGAACGGCCGCCGCTCCAGAATGACCGCGGTGCGACCGTCAGCCAGGTCGCGCTTCGCGACGACGCTGGTTTCGGTCTCGAGCGTCTCGTATCCAACGAAGACGTCACTGGCCGCTTTGCCGCTTATCGACGCCCCGCCGCCGAGGGCGATCGAGGCAGATCCCGGCGTACTCCACTCGCCCGCTAACTCATCGGCCTCGACGGTCAGCCGACGCCCTTTCCGCTCCTCTTGCGATTGGGTGCGCTGGGCGTCGAGCGCGGCTTCGAACGCGGCGACGTCCACGGTGTAGCCGCGCTCGCGGGCCATGAGCTCCGTCAGGTCGAACGGGAACCCGAACGTGTCGTACAGTCGGAAGGCATCTTCGCCGCTGATCGTCCCGCGGACCGCGGGGGACCCATGCGCGGTGGCTTCGGGCGCGATCTCGTCGAATTTCGCCATGCCGCCGGCAATCGTCTTGAGGAACTGCACTTCCTCGGCGCGCGTGCGATCGAGGAGATGGCGCTGGTGGTGTTTGAGCTCGGGATACGCCTCGTGCATCGCGTCGATGACCGCCTGCACGACGGTCACGAGCGTGGGTTCGCTGCGGCCGAGGAGCCACGCGTGGCGCACGGCGCGCCGCAGGATGCGCCGAAGGACGTAGCCGCGCCCGTCATTCGACGGGTGCACGCCGTCGGCCAGCAGAAACGCCACCGCGCGCGCGTGATCGGCGATCACGCGATAGGAAGCGGGATCGTCGATATACTGGCGGACAACGGACCGGGGCTTGTCCCCGACCAACACATCGACGTCCTGACGAAATCGAATCACCTCGTCGGTTTGGCGTCCCCGATAGGGGCGCCCGACAACGTGTTCGACCGCCGCGAGGAGCGGCGCGAAGAGGTCGGCGTGATAGTTGTTGGTCACGCCCTGCATGGCGGCGGCGATGCGCTCGAGACCCGCGCCGGTATCGACCGAGGGACGAGGCAGCGGCACGAGCTGCCCGTCCGGCTGCCGGTCGAACTGCATGAACACAAGGTTCCAGATCTCGAGGAACCGGCCGGCCTCGGCGCCCTCGACGAACGCCGCCTCGGAGAACTCGGTGCGTTCGACGTCGGTCCATTCGCCGGTCGCGCCGTCGGGAAACCGCCAATCGCGCGCGAGGGCGACGAGATCGACGTAGATCTCGCTACAGGGCCCGCAGGGCCCCGTGTCGCCCATCTGCCAGAAGTTGTCGGCCTCGTCGAGGCCATAGATCCGCGAGTCGGGGAGCCCCGCGACTTCGCGCCACAGGGCGCGGGCTTCGTCGTCGGGCCGATACACGCTGACGCGCAGATGCTCGCGCGGGAAGCCCAGCTCGCGCGTGACGAACTCCCAGGCGAACGCGATCGCTTCGCGTTTGAAGTAGTCGCCAAAGGAGAAATTCCCCAGCATCTCGAAAAGGGTATGATGCCGGGCGGTGTGGCCGACTTGCTCGAGATCGTTGTGCTTGCCGCCCGCGCGCACGCATTTCTGCGACGTGGTCGCGCGCCGCTCGGGCACGGGGTCGGAGAGCCCGAGAAAGACGCGCTTGAACTGGACCATCCCGGCGTTCGTGAACAGGAGCGTGGGATCGTCCTTGGGCACGAGCGAAGAGCTGGGCAAGAGCGCGTGACCGTTGCGGCGGAAGTACTCGAGAAAGCGTCGGCGGATCTCCGCGGCGGTCATGGCGTTCATACAAACGAATATACGAGCCGCGTTCGGGCGGGCTCAAGCGTAATCGTATGGGGGAACGCTCCTTCCTCCGCGAGAGTGTTACGTCGTTCCCTTGAGCGCGGCATCGACCGCGCGGCGCACATCGTCGGGTGCGTAGCCACGACGGGCGAGAAACGCGTACAGGCGGCGGCGCTGCACGGGCGCCGCGAGATGCGCGAGCAACGGCGCGCGCTTCCGGGCGGCGTGCTCGGCGAGCGTGGATTCGTCGATGGTTTCGTCCTCGAAGACGTCGGCAATGGCGGCGACCGCGATGTCGGGGTCGACGCCCTGGCGCGTCAACTCCTGCCGCACGCGGCGCGCGGACGCGCCGCGCCCGCGCACGCGCGAGCGGGTCAGTTGCCGGGCGTACTCGGCGTCGTCGAGCAGGCCGCGCGCGGCGAGCAGATCGACGGCGCGCTGGGCGCGCGCGGGCTCGGCGCCGCCGCGCACGAGCTGGCGCCGGAGCCCGGTGGTCGACCGGGCCCGGTGCGCCAAGAGGCTCAAGGCCCGGTCGTACACGGCGCACTCGGCGTCGGCGTCGGCCAAGGCGGCCAACACGGTGTCGTCGACCGGGACGCCGGGGCGGAGGCCGAGGCGTTCGATCGCCTCGAGGGACACGACCGCCAGGGGTCGGCCATCGACCAACACGGCGATGCGCCCTTCGCGGCGGACGTCGGGCACGAGGTCGGTGACGACCGTCATGGCCTCATGCACGCAAAGAGGCCGAGGAGTCGCGCTTTGCACAGTACAGGGAATCCGGGCCCCATACTACGCACAACGCATTCTCCTCGGCCCCAAAGCACGAGCCTCATACCGGTTCCAAGATCAGTCGTCCGTCGCCGCCTCGCCGGAATCCCCGGCGCTGCCTGCATCCGCGCGCATGCCGAGCACGACTTTCACTTTTTCCTCGACCTCGGCCAACAACGCGGGGTTGTCCTTCAAGAACATCTTGGCGTTCTCACGCCCTTGCCCGATCCGCTGGGTGCCGTAGCTGTACCAGGCGCCGGACTTGTCGATGATGCCGCTCTCGGCGCCAATGTCGACGAGCAGCGACGTGTGGCTGATGCCTTCCGCGTACATGATGTCGAACTCCGCTTGCTTGAACGGCGGAGCGACTTTGTTCTTCACGACTTTGACGCGGACGTGTGAGCCGATGACCTCTTCTTTCTCTTTGACGGGCCCGATGCGCCGGATGTCGAGGCGGACGGACGCGTAGAACTTGAGGGCCTTGCCGCCGGTCGTCGTCTCGGGGTTGCCGAACATGACGCCGATCTTCTCGCGGAGCTGATTGATGAAGATCACGGCGCATTTCGACCGGGCGATGGCGCCGGTCAATTTGCGGAGCGCCTGGCTCATGAGCCGCGCTTGGAGGCCGACATGGGAGTCGCCCATGTCGCCCTCGATCTCGGCTTTGGGCACGAGGGCGGCGACGGAGTCGATGACGACGACGTCGACGGCGCCGGACCGGACGAGGATCTCGCAGATCTCGAGCGCTTGCTCGCCGGTGTCGGGCTGCGAGATCAGGAGGTTTTCGATATCGACGCCGAGCTTCTTGGCGTATTCGGTGTCGAGCGCGTGCTCGGCGTCGATGTAGGCGGCGACGCCGCCGTCGCGCTGGGCGTTGGCGACGACGTGGAGACAGAGGGTCGTCTTCCCGCTGGACTCCGGACCGTAGATCTCAGTGACGCGGCCGCGGGGGATGCCGCCGATACCAATCGCAGCGTCGAGATTGATCGCGCCGGTCGATATCGTTTCGACCCGCACGCGCGGCGCATCGGGACCCATCCGCATGATGGAGCCTTTGCCGCAGTTCTTCTCGATCTGTGCGATGGCCAGGTTGAGCGCTTTCTTGCGATCGTCTTGCGCCGTCGACGACACCGCCATTGAGTCCGCCCAAGTGTTGGTAGTGAGCACGCCTGGCCGCGTGTTCCGGAGATAATTTATCCCGGTGCACGGGGCCGCCATATACCCCGAACAAACTACGAACTCCGCGAGCGAAAATCAACATCGCGGGTGGAAAACAAAAGCGTTTTCCACATGCATGACGCTCGCCATATGATCTGTGATCAGCACCCCGATCACGTCGATCCGGTACTCCACCCTGTTCGGCCCATTCCGGTCGATCCAGACGAGCGCTGAGCGCCGTACCTGCATCCAGTTTCTGATAGTCGACCCTGCTGACGGGTCCACCAAAGCCGAGGTCGCTTCGCGCCTTTACTTCCACAAACGCGATCGTCTGACCCTTTCGCGCAATCAGATCCAGATCCCGGTGGCCGTTCCTGAATCGATGCTCCAGGATCCTCCAACCGTGCCGCACGAGCCACTTCGCGGCGATCCGTTCGCCGAGGAGGCCGAGCTGTTGGGTCTCCTTGGACACGGGCGCAATACTGCCACGCCGGAGCGCACAGGGCACCATTGCCGTGTCCGCTTGCGCATCCCGGCTCGACGGCACAACGCTCCCCACGTCCGTGGGAAGCGTTGGCCGCCATCAGACTCTCACGCTGTGGGCTTAGGAGCGTCAACTCGTGATGCGGAATTGAGTCACCGAAACACCGTCAGCTAAAAATCTCTATACAGATCTTGCCCTGTGTTATCGTGACGACGACGTCCCCGCCATACACAGGCCCCCCACCGGGGCGCGCAGGAAACTGTAGCTCTACCACGGTCTTGCCCTTGCTACGCGTGAGACGCCGGAGTTCCAGCGGGTCGTTGTCCCCGGCAGCACGTGCAAGATTCAGGGCTTTTCTGACCAGTGCCACGCTGTCCTCGGCCGCATTAACGCTATGGCTGGCCGAACGCACGGTCGTCGGTGGATTCCCCGACGAATAGGTTGGGGCAGAAGCGAAAGCAGCGCCAAACGCTACGACGGCAACGGTGCCTAGCGGCATTACCGAGCGGCGAGCCACGTCTCGTATCCCTCCGCGCTCCGTGTTCATCGGCGACATCCAAAGGCCGTGCCATCAGGGTTTTGCACGAAAAGCATTTTCTCCGACAACACATAACCTGGTATACCGAGATTGTGAACTACGATGGAGTCATTTGAATCTGGCCCTGGATACCCATTGGGACTCTGGTGTGTATGCGCCATAAGGAGTGCGTTAGCCGGTATAAATGCCGGGGTTGGCGGTTGGACCGAAAATTCGAAGCTAGCGCCCGGACCACCGATTGTCGGAGTCAACGCTACACCCCCACCCTGCCCGGGATAACCGTACACGAGACGTTCGAGATTGTCTTGCGTCGCCTGCGGATACAACGGGGTCAGGAGTTCCTGAATTGCTGGAGAGGCTACCTGATTGCAAGGCACCCTGTTCGTGAGCAAGATGCGCCGGGGGGCTGACGGTGATAGTCGACGACGTCCCGCCGCCGGACAGGACGAATTGCCCAGACCTGCGTGCCGTGTCGACGCTGTACGTCACCACGACGTTTCCCGACCCGTTGGCCGGAAGATGGACAAATGTCGGTGAGACGCTGCAGCTCACCACATAGCCGGAGCAGGCGACGGACACGGTCGGCTGCTCTTGGATGGCCAACAGGTTGATCAGCGTGAGTGTGTAGGTCTGGCCCGTCGCACCAGGGGCGATGTTGGTCCCAGTGTTACACGGGCCGATCTGCGTGGTTGTACTGGAGCATTGGGCGACTGCGGACTTCGGCAGTGCGGCCGCGGCAACTCCCGCGACGGCGACCGTGAGCAAAGGCCTGACCCAGTGGCCAGGCGGACGAGCAGGACACGGCACGTGGACTCCACGATGAGAGGGAACTGTGGAACTGCGGAGCCCTCTCTATTATTAGCACGCGGAATGCCCGGACCTGCTCGCTGCTAAGTCGTTCTCCGATCAGAGATTAGCGAAAACAGGAGTCGGCGATTTGCATTTATTTGCATTTAACGAGTGCGAATTCGCGCGAAAAATGCGAAAAGTGCAAGTGCCACCCGAGCCGCACGGGGCAGGCCCAGTACGTTATAGGGGTGCCTCAGACCGACGTGCTCATTGTTGGCGCGGGTCCCACTGGCCTCGTGTTGGCCCTCTGGCTGACGCGACTGGGCGTGCGCGTGCGGATCATCGACAAGAGTACCGAGTCGGGGACTACGTCTCGGGCGCTCGGCGTGCAGGCACGAACGCTCGAGTTCTACCAGCAGTTGGGCATCGCCGACGACGTCATCGCGAGTGGCCGGCGCGTGACGGGCGCCAACTTCTGGGCGCGCAAGCATCAACTGGCGCGGGTCGCGATCGGCGATGTCGGCGCGGGATCCAGCCCGTTTCCGTTCCTGCTGATCTTCCCGCAGGATGAGCACGAGACGCTGCTGCTCGGGCGGCTGGCCGAGCGCGGCGTCACGGTGGAGCGGCAAACGGCGCTCACTGGGTTTCGGGATACGGGCGATCGCGTCGTCGCCACGCTGCAGATGCCCGACGGGCAGACCGAGACGTGCGAAGCCCAATACATCGCCGGGTGCGACGGGGCCCGCTCCACCGTGCGCGAGACCCTGGGCATCGGGTTCGGCGGCGGCACCTATGAGCACACATTCTACGTAGCCGACGTCGATGCCAGCGGACCCGCCATCAACGGCGACATCCACGTCGCGTTCGATGTCACCGACTTTATCGCCGTGTTCCCCCTCAAGAGCACGACGCGGGCGCGAATCGTGGGCGCCGTCAAAGTCGGCGCGACGCCGAACGCCAATGGTCTCACCTGGGACGACGTGAGCTAGCTCGTGCTCGGGTGGATGCGCATCGACGTCCACCGCGTGAACTGGTTCTCGACCTATCGCGTGCATCATCGCGTCGCCAACCATTTCCGCGGCGGCCGTGCTTTTCTCGTGGGCGACGCCGGGCATGTTCACAGCCCGGTCGGCGGCCAAGGGATGAATACCGGCATCGGTGACGCCGTCAATCTCGCGTGGAAGCTGGCGGCCGTGGTGCAAGGCGCGCCAAGCCGGCCCTCCTGGACAGCTACGAGCCGGAACGCATTGCATTCGCGCGACGCCTCGTGGCCTCGACCGACGCCGTGTTCACGATGGTCACCAGCTCGGGATCCAGTCGCCCGGATCCTCCGTACCCGGGTCATCCCGTACGTCGCACCTCGCTGTTCCGGATCCCGGCTTTGAGACGGCTGCATGTTCCGCACCGTCTCACAGATCGGCGATCGACTATCGCGGCGGCGATCAATCAGGGCCGCGCCGGTGCCGTGCACGGCGGCGATCGCCTGCCCTGGACTGGCGACAATTTCGCTGCGCTTGGATCCCTCGACTGGCAAGTCCACGTCTACGGCGTCCCCACGCCCGCGCTACGCGCGGCGTGCGACCAGCGGAAGCTCGTGCTGCACGCGTTCCCCTGGCGGCCAGAGGCCCGGCGAGCGGGACTCGATCGCGATGCCGCGTACCTTGTGCGCCCCGACGGCTACGTCGGTCTCGCGAGCGCCCCGCGGCGAGGTCGGCGTGTTCACCTCGTATCTCGACGCGCTCAAGCCCTAAGGCCGAGCGTCCTCGACCGCGCGCGTCCGCTCCCGCGGCGACCCTTCGGTCCGCAGATGCGGTCCAAGTCCTCGAATCCCACGAGCACCTCGCGCGGCTTCGACGCATCCGGCGGCCCCAAAATCCCCGCCAGGTGCAGCTGGTCGATGATGCGCGCCGCGCGACCGTAGCCGACTTTGAGACGGCGCTGCAGCAGCGACGTCGAGCCCTGCTCGTGTTGAATGCACACCTCGGCGGCGTCCCGGAACAGCGGGTCGCGCTCCGCGCTCCCCGCCGTCGACTCGCCGCCCCCGTCGGCCGCATCGCGTTCGGCCTGCTCGCGCAACCGGACGGCCTCCAGGATGTCTGGCTCGGTGTCGACCGTGACGGCTCCCGTAGCACGCGACGTGTACCAGCCCAGTAGGTGCTCGGTGTCGTCGCTCGAGATATACGCGCCCTGGAGACGAGAGGGCTCCGATTTCCCCGGGGGGATAAAGAGCATGTCCCCGTTGCCGAGCAGCGACTCGGCACCGATCCCGTCGATGATCGTGCGGCTGTCGACCTGCGACGCCACCCGGAACGCGATCCGGCTCGGGAAATTCGCCTTGATCAACCCCGTGATCACGTTCACGCTCGGACGCTGCGTCGCCAGGATCAGGTGCAAGCCGATAGCACGGGCTTTCTGTGCCAACATGGCGAGCGGCGTCTCGATCTCGCCCTGCACCGTCATCATGAGATCCGCCAACTCGTCGATCACGACGACGATGTACGGCAGCTGCCCCTCGGCGTACGTCCGGTTCTCGAACGCCACCTCGGCGTCCTTGGGATGCACCAGCGCCGCGCCGTTCTCCACCCGCCGGTTGAACTCCTGCACGTTGCGGCAGCCATTCGCGGCCAGGAGCTCGTAGCGCCGCTGCATCTCCCACTGGGCCCACTTGAGGACCTTGGCCGCGTCCCGATTGTCGGTCACGACGTTCAGCCGCTTGTGCGGCAGCGCGTTGTACACCGACAGCTCGACCATCTTGGGGTCGATCATCAGGAACCGCAGCGTCTTCGGCGTATGCCGGTAGATGAGGCTCGTGATGAGCGTGTTGACGCAGACGGACTTGCCCGACCCGGTCGCGCCCGCGATGAGCAGATGCGGCATCTTCGCCAGATCGGCGATCACCGGTCGCCCTTCCAGGTCCTTGCCCAGCGCCATGGGCAGCGCCGCCCGCGCCGTCTGGAATTCGCGGGACTCCAGGAGCTCGCGCAGCGCGACCATGTCCGCGACCGGATTCGGAACCTCGACGCCGACCGCGCCCTTGCCCGGGATCGGCGCCACGATGCGGATGCTCGGCGCCCGCATCGCCAGCGCCAGATCATTGGCCAGGCTCGCGATCTGGCGCACCTTGATGCCGGCCGCGGGCACGACCTCGAACTGCGTGACCACCGGGCCCGTCGTCCGGCCGCCCAACGAGCCTTCGACGCGGAACGTGCGCAGCGCGTCGAGCAGCTTCTCACCCATGGCATCGAGCTCGCGCTTCCCCAGCTCGACATTCTTTTCCGGCGCCGGCGTCAGCAGGTCAACGGGCGGCAACTCCTGCGGCTCCGATGACTGCATCGCGTCGGCTGTCATCGGCACCGGCGTCTCGACGTCCAGCGGCGGCTTGGCGCGGCCCTTTCGCTTTGGCGCCTCCAGCAAGAGCTGCTTGTCCGCGACCGGCGGCAGCTCATCGAACCAGCCCGCCGGGTCGATCCCCGGCAGTTCGTCCGGATCCGGCTCCAGCGCGACCATGGCCTCGGGCGCGTCGGGCGGCGCCGCCGCGGGGCGCGGGGCGCGCGGCGCGATCAGGACCCGCATGGGATTCCACGACAGCGTCGCGGCCGTCAAAGCACTGACGCCGAGCGCGGCGACGATCCACGCCCCAACGGCGCCGAAGAACGAACGGAGATAGTACGACGCGAAGCTTCCCCAGATGCCGCTCGCCGCATCGGCCGACGGTGGGACGTGCGCGGCCAGACCGATCAGCATGGGCAATAACACGACGCCACCGGCGAGGAACACCAGCCAGGAGCGGTCGGTCGTCTGTTGCATGCGGCCGAACAGTCGCAGCGCGTGGACCGCGGGGATCAACGGGAGGAGCAGCGCGGCGGGGACGCCCAGGAGCCATTGCACATAGGCGCGGAGACACGAGCCCACGGGGCCGAACATCCCCGGTGCCGTGCTACAGGCGTCCGGCGCTGTCGGAGTCCAGGGCAGCCCGTGGCCGCCGGCCAAAAGTGCGCCGGCGAGAAAGGCGCCGAACGACAACAGCGCGATGCCGACCAACTCGCGTCGAACGTGGGATGCGCCCACGAGGTTACCGCTCCCGATCTGGTCCGATGCGCGTAATCTGGCGGTCCTGATAGATCGGCACCACCGGATAGGCATCCAGCGCCGCCGCCAGCGCCAGGTCCTCGGCGAACCCCGCCTCGGCCAGCGCGCGCCCGTGCGCGGAATCCGCGAAGACCTTCGCGCGGTTCTCGCGGTACTTGGCGTCGAGGACGGTGGCCGAATACGCCCCGTCGTTGAGCGCGACACCCGGGAGACTCTTCGTCATGAGGCGGACGTAGCGTCCGGCGCACGCCGCGTCCTCCAGCGAGAAATGCCGATCGTGTCCCGCGCAGAGGATGGCCACATTGGCGCCGCCCCGGAGCGCGGTGCGCAACAGCGCGACGACCGGCGAGAAATTCACGTAGGCCGCGACCACGACATCCCGCGCGCCCGACACCGACGTCAGCGCGCCCGTGCCATTCGTGGTGGAGAACAGGACGGTCTTCCCTTCCACCGCTTCGCGTGTGAACTCGCGCGGCGAATTGCCGAAATCGAACCCCGGCACCGTATGCATCTTCCGCTCGCCGGCGAGCCGCACCTCCGATTTCGCGAACGACTTCGATCGGACGACGACTTCCTCGGAGCTCTCGAGCGGAATGACGGCTTTGGCGCCATTCCCCAACGCCACTGCGATCGTGGTCGATGCCCGCAGGACGTCGATGACCGCCACCACGCGCCCGCCTACGTCGGCTGCCGCCAGCTCTCCCGTGCCGAAAAAGACATCGACCCGCACGCTACGCCGGCTCCTTCATGAGATCCGTTTCGCGTTCGAGGAACTTCGTGTCGATTTCGGCGGCGCGGAAGCGCGGGTTCTCCATCACGCGGGCCAGGAACGGGATCGTCGTCGTCACGCCCTCGATGATGAAGCTTTCCAGCGCGATGCGCATGCGCATCCGCGCCTCCTCGCGGTCCCGGCCCTCACAGATGAGCTTGGCCAGCAACGAGTCGTAGTAGGGCGGCACCGTGTAGCCCGCGTAGACGTGCGTGTCGAGTCGGACCCCGGGCCCGCCCGGCGGATGAAACGCGATGATCCGCCCGGGCGACGGTTGGAAGTTCCGGGCCGGATCCTCGGCATTGACACGACATTCGATGACGTGCCCGCGGAGCGGCGGCAAGGAGGACACGGACAGCGGCAGGCCCGCGGCCACGCGGATCTGTTCCTTCACGAGATCCACGCCGGTCAGCATCTCCGTCACCGGATGCTCGACCTGAATGCGCGTGTTCATCTCCATGAAGTAGAACGACCCATCTTCGTCGAGCAGCATCTCGATCGTGCCCGCGCCCACATAGTCGATCGACTTCGCGCCCTTGACCGCCGCATCGCCCATGCGTTGCCGGAGATCCGGGCTGACCGCCGGGCTGGGCGCCTCCTCGATCAGCTTCTGATGCCGGCGCTGGACCGAGCAGTCGCGCTCGCCCAGGTGGATCACGTGGCCGTGGGTGTCGCCCAGGATCTGGAATTCGATGTGCCGGGGCCGGGCCAGATACTTCTCGACATAGACGTCGCCGGAGCCGAACGCCGACAGCGCTTCCGAGCGCGCCAGCTGGAACGACCGCGGGAACTCGTCGACATCGCGGGCCACGCGCATGCCCTTTCCGCCGCCGCCCGCCGCCGCCTTGATGATGACCGGGAACCCGATGCTCTTGGCGAAGCTCAGGGCCTCGTCGACATCCTCGACCGGCCCGGTCGTCCCCGGAATGATCGGCACGCCCGCGGCCGACATCGCGCTCCGGGCGGCGGCCTTGTCGCCCATGACCCGGATCTGCGCCGCCGTTGGACCGATAAACGCAATGTTCGACGCGGCGCACGTCTCGGCAAACTCGGCGTTCTCGGCCAGGAAGCCGTAGCCCGGATGGATGGCGTCGGCGCCGGTGATCTCGGCGGCCGCGATGAGCCGCGGAATTTTCAGGTAGGAGTCGCGCGAAGGCGCCGGTCCGATGCACACGTCGTCGTCGGCGAACCGGACGTGCAGCGACTCGCGGTCGGCCTCCGAATACACGGCGACCGTCTGCAAGCCCAGCTCCTTGCACGCGCGAATCACCCGCAGCGCGATCTCGCCGCGGTTGGCGATCAGAACTTTCTTGAACATCCCGACCGGCTAGGCGTTCGCGTCAGACTGGAACGCGTCCCACGATGTGTCGCTGGAAGCCGCCACACCCTGCACCCGAAGGGCGAACTCGCTCGGCGTCGTCGCATAGAACACCGCCGTGTCGTAGGAGATGATGCCCTTCGAATACCAGTGCATCAGGGACTGATCGAAGCTCTGCATGCCATACTGGATCGTGCCTTCCTTGATCAGGTCGGGAATGTTCAGCGATTTGTTCATGTCCCGAATATTGTCGCGCACCGCCGCGGTGTTGATCAAGATCTCGCAGGCCGGAATACGCCCCGCCTTGTCCATGCGCGGGACCAACCGGAGCGACACCACGGCCTGCAGCGCGCTCGACAGCGAGAATCGGACCTCGGCCTGCTGGTGCGGTGGATAGAACGACAGCACGCGATTGATCGTCTGGGTCGCATCCGTAGTGTGGAGCGTGGAGAACACCAGGTGGCCGGTATCGGCGGCCTTGAGCGCCGTGTCCAGCGTGTCGATGTCGCGAATCTCGCCGAGCAGGATGACGTCGGGGTCCTGCCGCAGGACCCGGCGGAGGGCCTGCGAGAAACTCCCGGTGTCGGTCCCGACTTCGCGTTGGTTGATGTGACAGTTGATGTCGCGATGCAGGAACTCGATCGGATCTTCGATCGTGATGATGTTGGCGTGGCGCTTCTCGTTCACGTGCTGGATCATCGCCGCCAAGGCGGTCGACTTCCCCGACCCCGTGATACCGGTGACGAGCACCAGGCCACGCGGCTTGAGCGCGATCGTCTCGACGATGGCCGGGAGGTTGAGCTCCTCCACCGTGCTCGTCTGATAGGGGATCGAGCGCAGCGCGTAGGCGATCGTGCCCCGCTGCTGATACACGTTCACGCGAAAGCGGCCGATGCCCGGCACGCCGATGGCAAAGTCGGCCTCTTTATTTTCGGCGAATTCCTTGACCTGGCGCGGCGACATGACTTGTTCGGCCAGCGACTTCAGGTCTTCCGGGCGCATCGCGGCGTGGGGCAGCGGCGACAGCTCGCCCTGCACGCGCAAAGTCGGCGGACGCCCGACCTTGAGGTGCAGATCGGACGCGTTCTGCTTGACCATCTCCTGCAGAATCGCCTTGAAATTGAACTGGGGCGCGCCGGTCTCGGGCGCGGCCGGCGGCGCCGCGTCAGACGCCGAAGCGGGCGCGGTCGCGGCGTTAGCCATTGGGATCTATCCGGAAGAGCACTTGCCCGTACTCCACGGGGTGCGCGTCCTGGACCAGGATCTCTTTGACCACACCCGCGAACTCCGACTCGATCTCGTTCATGATCTTCATCGCCTCGATGATGCACACCATCTGGCCGCGCGTAATGCGCTGTCCTTCGGTCACGTACGACTTCGCGCCCGGCTCTGGCGCCGAGTAGAAGGTCCCGACCATCGGCGACTTGATCTCCAGCCACTTCGGTTTGGGCGGCTCCGGCTTGCCGTCGGCGTCCGGCACGGCAACCGTGCCTTCGACCGGGGTCAGCCGGCCACCAGCGCTGGCCACCGGCAGGGGCTGGGCCGCCAGCACCGGCATCTGCACCGGCGCCGCCACCTGGACTGCTCCGCGCTGCGAAGGGGACTTCGACAGCCGGATCTTCATCCCTTTATCTGACGATATTTCGATCGAATCGACACTCGATCCGTCGAGGAGCTCGATCAGCTTTTTGACGTAGCGGAGATCGATCATAGGGGGAGGTTGATTACCCATCCTCCGATCACGCGACCTCGAGCAGTTCGCGCGTGAAATTCGTGAGAACGGCGGGTCCGTCCGGGCCCAAATGCACGTCGTCTTCAATCCGCACGCCACCCCAACCCGGACGATAGATCCCGGGCTCGATGGTGACGACGGCGCCGACCGCCAGTACCGCATCGGCCGTCCGCGCCAAACGCGGCGCCTCGTGAACTTCCAGTCCCAGCCCATGTCCCAGGCTGTGGCCAAAGGCATCACCGTAGCCGCGACGCTCAATGTAGTCGCGCGCCAGCGCATCGGCATCCTTGCCGCGCAAACCGGCCCGCACCTGGGACCGCGCGGTCTCGTTGGCGCACCGGACGATCTCGTACAGTTCGCGCTGTTCGGCGCTGGCCGTGCCCACGACCACGGTGCGCGTCACGTCGGCGCAGTACCCGGCCGTCTCGGCGCCGAAATCGAGCAGCAGGAGATCGCCCCGCTCGATGACTTTCGACGAGGAGCGCGCGTGCGGGAGCGCCGATCGCACGCCGGAGGCGACGATCGAAGGAAACGGAAACGTCTCCGAGCCTTCATCGCGCAGCGCCTTTTCCAGAATCCCGGCGACCTGTAATTCGGTCATGCCATCGCGCACCGCGGGCAGCGTCCGGGCGAGGGCGCGCGTGGCGATCCCCGCGGCGTCGGTGATCGACGCGACTTCGTCGGCATCCTTTCGCTCACGGAGCGCCTCGACCAAGTCCAGCGTGGGCCGCCACTGCCACCGCGCGCCGGCATCGAGCAGCCGCTGGAAATCCCGATGGAGCAGCTGCGCCGACTCGAAGCCGGCGACTTCCACGTACCCGTACGCCGGCAACGCCTGCCACAGGCCGGTCCACAGGCTCTGGGGCTCTATCAGGATGCGCGCCAGGTCGCCGACCTCGTCGGCGGCCTGCGTCTTGTACCGGAAGTCGGTGATGAACAGGACCTCCCGGCGCGCGGTCACGAAGACCAGGGCACTGGATCCGGAAAAGCCGGTCAGATAGCGCACATTGGCCGCGCCGGACAGCAGGAGTCCGTCGAGTTGCGCGGCGCCGATGGCGTCGCTCAGGGCCGCAATGCGACCGGGCCGCCGATCACGCACGGGACGCACCCGGCGTCAACATCGACACAAGGCCGCGGAGCCCCAGCTCATAGCCGTAGGCGCCGAATCCACAGAGCACCGCGCGGGCTGCCGGCGCCAGCATCGACGTCCGGCGCTCGGGTTCGCGGGCGTAAATATTGGTGAGGTGGATCTCGACGAACGGCAGCGAGGCGGCGGCCAGTGCGTCGCGAATCGCCAGGCTGGTATGCGTGTAGGCGCCGGCGTTCACGAGCGCGCCCGCGGCGATGCCACGCAGCCCATGGATCGCATCGATCAGCTCGCCCTCGCCATTGTGCTGCGCGAAGGCCAGCTCGACGCGCAACTCGTGGCCGACGTCGGTGAGGCGCCGCTCGATATCGGCGAGCGTCGTCGTCCCATAGATCGCCGGTTCTCGCGTGCCGAGGAGGTTGAGGCTAGGGCCGTTGAGAACCGCGATCTTCACTTTTTCTTGAGTCCCGACAGCCAACTGCTGAATTGTTCCGTCTCCAATCCGGCGACACCGTCGGCCTCGGGCGCGCCCTCGACCGGCGACACGTTCTCGCCAGCGCTGTCGCTGCCGAAGAACTGGTCGAACGAGAATGCGCTGGACTCGCGGCGCGAGTCGGACGGTTGCGTCTCACGGAACACGGTATCCAACGATAGCTCGTTGGCGGCGTGGCGTGTGGTCCGGTCGGGTTCGCTGGACGAACGCGTCGCCTCTGGCGTCGACGGGCCGCCGAATGCGCTGGCGAGGGTCGATGCCGCGGCGTCATCAGTCGCGGCCACCGGGGTGTCCCCGAACAACTGATCTACCGAACCCGCCTCGGCTTCGGCCTCGACCACCGGGGCAGCAGGCTCGGCAGGCGCGGCGTAGGCATGCACGTCATTGCCGGCCTCGGGCTCGGGCTCGACGACGGTCTCGGACACCGAAGCGTGAAGCACCGGCTCCGCGACCGCCTCTGGTTCCGGCTCGGCCACCGGCCCCGGCTGGGCGAAATCGGGCTCCGCCACATCGCGCTCCGCCACATCGCGCTCCGCCACATCGCGCTCCGCCACATCGGGCTCGGCGACACGGGCTTCCGGTGCGGCCGAACGGGCTTCATCCGTCGCGGCGTCGTCGGCCGGCTCGCGACGAATGGGCATGCCAAACGCGTCGACTTCCTCTTCGACGCGCGACACCAGCGACTCCCCGCCGTATTCCTCGGTCTGGAGAATCGACTTGCTCGACCGCGGTCTCAGGCTGCCCGTAAACGCGTTGGCCCCGAACGAATCCTCGGAGAACGCATCGTCGCTATAGGCGTCGACACTATAGTACGACCCGCTCTCGGCGTCGGGCGGCGCAACCGCGGTGGGCATCGGATCGGGCGCGGGCTCGGGTTCCGGCTCGGGCTCCGGATCGGCGGCCACCGCGAAGGCCTCGGACTCGGGCGCCGCAGTGGCGACGCGACGCGCGGCCAGCCCGCCGAAGAACGCGCGCACCGACCGGACGGACGGCGCGTTGCGCCGGATGTGCGCCGCGTCAATGATCGAATCCGACACGGCGGCCACGCTCACGCTGGAACGCGATCCACTCTCCAACTGGAGCACGCGCTCGCGCAGGTTGTCGTCGTACGGGTTCTGCTCCAACAACTGGCGATACACGCCGAGGGCTTCGTCCCGGAACCCCTGCTGGAGATACAACTCGGCCATCGTCTCGGTGACGAACGCCGCCGGGCCGCTCGTGGCGGGCTCGGGTCCCGCGCGCTCCTCGCGCTTGGGCGCCTGGAACTCCATGACCTCGAGCCCGAGATCCGGCGCGGGCTCCCCGGGAGTCGACGCCCGCACGATCTCGGCGTCATGCTCGGCGCTGAAAAAGCCCTCGATCTCCCCACTGGTCCGTTCGAGCTCGGGCTCCGGCTCGGGCGCCGCCTCGAGGGTCGGCTCAGACGCGGCCGGCTCCGGTTCCGGGGCTGGCGGCGGCAGCATCGGTTCCGGCTCTGGAGGCGCCGGGGGCGGCGCGACGGCCAGCGCCGGCGGCAGCTCCAGGGTGCGCTCCGGATTGATGTCGTGCCATCCGGCCAAGGCCTCGCTCACCGCCGGTTCGGCCGGCGGCTGCGTGTCGGTCAGCCCGGCAAGGGAACCAAGGAGCGACGCTACTTCCGCGTTGCGGGGGTCGGCGTCCAAGACCCGCCGGTACCATGTGCGGGCCGCCGTAATCTGCCCCCGTTCCCGCGCAATGTCCCCGAGATGGCGCAGCGCGATCAAATTCTCGGGATCGAGCTGGAGCGCGGACTCGAAAACGCCACGGGCTTCCTCGAACTCACCGGCCTCGAACAGGGCCTGCCCGAACACGATATGCCCGCTCATGTGGGCCGGCTGCTGTGGCACGTACGAGCGGCAGATCGAGATGGCCTGCGTCAGATCGCCCGCTTTACGGTACTCGTTGGCGAGCGGCGCGAAGTATCGCCGAGGATTCTCGTTGAACTTCCTTTCCAGTTCCTCTATCCGGGCGGATATGGCCATCAGGGCCCTCGGTAAGGACGTCGAAGATACACCTTGCTGACGAGCGAAGTCAATCAGAAGTGACACTCTCTCTTGACCTTAGCCAACGCCGCGCCCTAGCTTGCCGATCTACCGTAAATACCATAAGGGAGCGACGCACACGTGCTGTCAAAGATGCGGGCCAACGCGAAATACATATGGTTTTTCGTCGCGGCCGCTTTCGTTGGTGTCTTTCTTTTCTATCAGACTTCCGGGCTCTCGGGCAAGGCGCCGAACACGGCCTCGACCGTCGTCGCCACCGTCAACGGCCACGACATCCTGCTGACACAGTGGCTCAACGCCACGCAGCGTCGCGAGCAGGACGCGCAGCAACGTTTGGGGCGCGCCCTCACGCTCGATGAGCAGAAAGCCGTCAATGAGCAGACGTTCGACGAGATGGTCTCCGACATTCTGCTGTCCGATGAGTTCTCGCGCCGGGGCATCAATGTGTCGGATGCCGAGATCCAGGAGGCGGCGGAGTCGAATCCGCCTCCGGCGTTCATGCAGGCGCCGGAGCTGCAGACCGACGGCCGGTTCGACCCCGAGAAGTACCAACGGTACTTGACCAGCCCGCAAGCGCGCCAATCAGGCCTGCTGTTGCAACTCGAGGCCATGTATCGGGATCAGATCCCCAAAGAAAAGCTGTTCGAGCAGGTGGCCAGCTCGATCTACGTGACCGATGCGCAACTCTGGAGTTACTGGCGGGACACGCACGACTCCTCCCAGATCTCCTACGTGGCGTGGCATCCGGACGAAGTGCCGGATTCGAGCATCCACATCTCGGACCAGGCGGCTCGGGCCTACTACGACTCCCATAAGAAGGATCTCACCAAGAAGGGCCGGGCTTCGGTCTCCGTGCTCGTGCTGCCGCGGATGGTGACCGCCGCGGACACGGCGGCGACGCGGGCGCATCTCCTGGCGCTGCGGGATGAGATCGCGAAAGGGGGGAAGTTCGAAGACGTCGCCAAGCGCGAGTCGTCGGACTCGGGCTCGGCGCAGCAAGGCGGGTTGCTGGGTACGGTCGTCCGCGGGCGGTTCGTGCCCCAGTTCGACAGCGCCGCCTTCGCGCTCAAGCCGGGGGAGCTCTCACAGCCGGTGCTCTCGCCCTACGGATACCACCTGATTCGCGTCGACACGAAGAAAGGGGACTCGATCACCGTCCGGCATATCTTGCTCCGCATCCAGCAGAGTGACTCGGCCGCCGCGCGGACGAACCGGGTGGCGGACTCGCTCGACAAGATGGCGGGCCACGCGGAAGTGGCGGCGCAGTTCGACAAGGCGGCCAAGGCTTTCGGGCTCCCCGCCGTACGGTTGCACGTCAACGAGGACGAGCCGCTGGTCATGAACGGGCGCCAGGTCCCGAGCGTGGGCACCTGGGCGTTCGGCGGCGCGACCGTGGGCGAGTCGTCGGAGCTGTTCGACGGAGACGACGCGTACTATCTCGCCCGCCTCGACTCCCTGACACCGGGCGGCACGCCGACGTTCGCGGCCGCGGCGCCGGGCATCAAGAAGATCCTCGCCAAGCAGGCCGCCATCGATCAGCTGCGGGCGCGGGCGCAAGCGTTCGCCAATGGCGCCGCGGGCACGTCGCTCGAAGCGCAGGCGAAGACCGCCGGGCTCTCCGTCATCAAGAGCGCCCCGTTCACCCGGACCGCATTCGTGCCCGATATCGGGCGGATGAACGAGGTCGTCGGCGCGGCGTTCGCGCTGCCGGTGAACGCGGTCAGCCAGCCGATCGCCACGAACGACGCCATGTACGTCATTCGCGTCGATCGGCGCGTCGAGGCTCCCAAGACGGTGTGGGAAGCGCAGAAGCAAAACCAGCGGCAGACGCTGCTGCAGCAGCTCCGCGAGCAAGCCGTTCAGCAGTACCTGGCCGACCTTCGCGAGACGGCGAAGATCAACGACCACCGGAAGGACATCGAGGCGGCGTCGCGGCAGACCACGACGGCCACCTGAGCTAGAACAGCGAGCGCGCGATCAGGTAAGCGATCAGGACGCCGATGAGGCTCAGCAGGGAGACATCGAGCGCGATCGGTCCGAGCTGGAAGTTGAGGATGACCAGATCGATCCGGAGGGGTCCGAGCGCGGGCGTGACGCCGGTGGTCAAGAGCTCCTTGACCACCCCCGCGGGCAGGAACTTGCGCGCGAACTGCGTCAAGAATCCACCGACCACGAATCCGCAGGCGAGCACGATCGCGTGAAACGCCGGCCGATGCCGGGACGATCCGGTCCGTGGCGGCATCACCAGTTCCGCTCCGTCACATAGCTCACCGCGTCATACAACGCGGCGCGCGCGGGCGTGTCCGGCAGCGCGGCGAGCGACTGCTCGGCCTCGGCGGCGTACTCGGCGCCCCGCCGCCGCGCGTAATCGAGACCACCGACCTCGCTCACGATCTCGACGACCGCCTGAATCTCCACATCCGCCGGCTCCTCGGCCGCGAACAGCGCTTCGACGCGATCCCGCGCGGTCGGACCCATATCGCGCAACGCCGCGATGAGGGGCAGAGTCATTTTATGCTCCCGCAGATCAAGCCCCGCTGGTTTGCCGGTGATCGTCTCATTGGCTGTGTAGTCGAGTAGATCGTCCGTCACTTGAAACGCCATCCCCAGCCGTGATCCGAAGCGCGCCAGCGCCTCGCGATACTCCGGCGCGCCACAGAGCGCCCCGAGCTCGCAGGCGGCGCGAAACAGCGACGCCGTCTTGGCTTCGATCAAGCTCTCGTAGTCCCCTTCCCCAAACGTCAACGGATCGGCGTGGACCAGCGCGGCCAACTCTCCGCGCGTCATCTCGTCCGACGCGTCGGTGATGACCCGCAACGAGTCGAGATCCCCGAGACGCGCCAGCTCCTTGAGGGCACGCAAGTACAGAAAGTCCCCGGCGATGACCGAGATCTGGGAACCCAGGAGCGCATTGAGCGTCGGCATCCCGCGCCGCAACACCGAGTGGTCCACCGCATCATCGTGCACCAGCGTCGCGACGTGAATCAGCTCCAGCACCGCCGCCAACTTCGTCGCCCGGGCCCGCCGCTCCGGATGGTCGCCCACCGCGCTCGTCAACAGCACCAGGGTCGGCCGGAACAGCTTGCCTTTCATGCCAAGGAGGTGCTCACTGACGGCCGAGACCGTCGGGGAGTCCGCATCCACGATGCGCTTGAGCTCGACCTCGACCTGGCGCAGATCATCGCGGACCGTCGACTGGATCGCGCTGAGCGCGGCACCGCCGCTCCGGGCATGGACGCGGCTGCTCACCGCCCCACTTTCTCCAACCGCGCCAGGCGGTCGGCCACATCGCGGAATTGGATGTCGACGGCGAACACGCGCTGATAGTACATCAGCGCGTCCGCCGGCGCCCGTAACGCCTCCGACGCGTAGCCCAGCAGGTAGAGGACGCCGACCAGTTGGTCGTCCGCGACGCCCGGCTCGGTCAGCGCGCGGCCCAGGATCGTAGCCGCCACGCGGAACTGCTGCTTCTCCAGGAAACATTGGCCGAGCGCCTCATAGGTGCGCACCCGTCCCCTGGCGCCGCGCAGCGCTTTCTGGAACTGCGCGATGGCTTCGTCGACCAGGCCCATCTCCTTGTACGCGACGCCCAGATCGTAGTGACTCTCGAAGTCCTCGTCGTCGACATTCTCGGCGACTCCCTGCTTGAACTTCCGGAGCATGTCGTTGAAGTCGGCCGCTTCATCGCCACTCGGGGCCTCCTCATCGACGACCATACGGGTCGACTTCGGCGCCTCATCCTCCTGCAACCAGTCGCTGAGATTCACGAAATCGCCGTCGGCGGGCGACTCGGCGACCGCGATGGCGCTCTCCTCGACCGCCAGCGCCTCGTCCGTCTCCTCGACCGGCGGTCCGAACGTGCTCAGGGCCGCCTGCGCGCGCAGGTCATCGGGCGCCAGCTCCAGCACGCGCTGATAGACGGCCCGCGCCTTGTCCGCGTGCCCCGCGCGGAAGAGCGCGTCGGCCAGCTCGAGGTACATCTCGGCCAAGCGCGGTTTGTCGGCGGCGCGGAACGCATACTCGACGCGCTTCTGATGGTGCCGCACCGAGTTGGGATCGAGCCGGATGATCTCGTCGGCCACGGACCGCGCGCCTTCCAGGTCGCGCGCATGCTCCAAGCCCAGCATGACGGCTTCCAACTCCTGCAACCCCGCCGCGCGATCCCCATCCTCCAGCAACGCCTCGGCCAGCTGCCGGCGCAGCGTCCAGTTGTCCGCGTCGCTGACGGACTGCTCGCGCAGGTCGTTGACCGAAGGGGTCGGCGCCGGTTGCGAGTGGCGCATCGGCGCGGCGATGCGCTTGCCCGAGCCCGAGATCCGTTTGCCGGAACCCGACACCCGCTTCCCGCCGCCGGAAACCCGCTTGGAGCCGCCGGACACGCGCTTGCTTCCCGAGACCCGGCGTCCTCCGGAGGGCCGTCGCGCCGACGGCTTGTCCAGGTTCAACAACACATCGTCGATGAGATCATCATCGGACACGACCGGTTCGGCGACGGGCGGCGGCTCCTCGGCGACGGGCGCCGGCGCCGCTGGCGTCTCGTCGTCGAGCATCGGCAGCTCGCCCAGGGCTTCGGCCGGCGCGTCGCCGTTCGACCATGTCTGCGCCGCATCGCCATCGGACGGCGTGGCCGGCCGGAGCGAGTCTGCCCCGTCGATGAGCGGGAGCGCCGAGGCGGCGGACGCCGATCGGCCATCAATGTCGCTGGCGTCCACTTCCGGCGTAAAGTCCACTTCCAGCGCGCCGTTGGGCGGCCGCGCCAGTGGTGGGGCGGCCAGCGGTGCGGGTCGCGCCGACGGACCCGACTTCCGCCGGAGCGGCGGGATCGGCGGAATGTCGACTTCGGGGATGATCAGCTCCATCTCCCCTGTCAACGACAGTGCGCCAGGACCATGGTCATCGAGCGACGGCAGCCGTCCGGGTAGCGCCAGGTCGTGCGTGTGCGCGCGGGCGTCGGGATGCTCGTCCGTCGGAGGACCCAGCTCGAGCTCGGCGAATTCGCTCCCGGAGAGCGGCGGCTCGAGATCGGGCAGCAGGTCATCGACGTCGTCGACCCCGTCGATTTCGTCGCTTTCGTCGGCGGCCGTGGCTTCGGAGGGCTCCGCCGTGTCGGTGTCCGCGGCGCCGGTTTCGTCATCGAGGACCGTCTGCTCGAAACCGCTGATGGTGCCAGCCTCCACCGCTTCGGCCGAGAATTCCGCCATCGTCTCCAGGCCGGAGACCTCGGCGACGTCGAGCGGTTCCAGATCGGCCTCGTCGAGCGGCGGCAACGGCAGCAAGTCGTCCTCGCCCGCGTCGTTCGTGTCCAACAACGGAAGATCATCCAGCGCGTCGACTTCCGCCGATACGGGCAGCTTGACCGTCTTCCGTGACGGCTCGCGGTCGGCCGCCTTGGCCGGCGCGCTGTCCGACAGGTCGATGAAAATCAGGTCGCTCGACTTCTCGCGCCGATTGGCGCCGCCGGTCTTTGGCTCGACCGACGGGTCGATCGCCTTCATGCGGTCTACTGTGGCGCGCGCCTCGGCGCCCCGCCCCTCGGCCGTGAACTTCTCGTAGAGGTGCTGGAGCTGCTCGATCGCCTCGCCCTTGCGATCCTTTTTCGAGAGCTGCTCGGCGAGCATCAGCCGGATGTCATCCTGATCCGGGCAGAGGTCCGCGAACTCCTTCAGCGCGCGGAACGCCTCGTCCAGCTGACCGGCCTTCTGCATGCGGTCGGCGTACTCGAGGAAATTCTGCTTGGCGTCGCTGATGAACCCCTTCTTGGCGCTGATCTTCCCCAACTTGTAGTAGATCGAGTTGCGGCCGGGGGACTGGCGCAGGATCTTGTTGCAGAGCGCGATCGCGTTGTTGAAAAACCCGCTCTCGGCGTAGAGATCGACCGCCTTCTCGTAGTAGTTGACGGCATCGCCGACGCTGCCCTGCCGCATGAGCAGATCGCCCACGCGATTATACAGCGCGACGTCCGCTTCCTCATCGTCACCGTCGCTCTCGTCCAGAATCTGGATATAGAGCTGCAGCGCTTTGTCGAACTGCTTCTTTTGCTCGAACTCGGCAGCTTTCTTTTTGAGTTTCGCAGCGTTCGACATCGGCGCGTGTGGCGGGGGCGGTGAATAGACTGCTTAACCTAGACTTAAGTCAAATTGGTGACAAGCGTTGCCTCGCACCCACGAGGCCAGGCAGCGCCGGTCGCCATACCAGTACGGCAGCTCGCGTACGTCATCCACATCGTACAACGCCAGGTCCGCGGAGAACCCCGGCGCCAGCTGTCCCACGTGATCCGCGACATTCAAGGCCGCCGCGCCATTCACGGTGCCCGCAATGAACGCTTCAGCCACGCTCAGGTGCAGTTGGCTGACCGCGAGCGTCAAGATCAACGGCAGGTTCGGCGTCGGTGATGTTCCCGGATTGAAGTCCGTCGCCAGCGCGACCGCCACGCCAGCCTCGATCAAATCGCGCGCCGGAGCGTGCGACCGCTTTCCCAAAAACAACATCGTGCCCGGCAACAGCGTGGCGACCGTGTTCGCCCGGGCCAGCGCCGCCACTCCCGCGGGGGAGATCGCCGCCAAGTGGTCGGCGGACGTGGCCCCCAACTCCGCCGCCAACTCCGCGCCGCCGCCCGATCGCAGCTCGTCGGCATGGAGCTTGATCGCGAGTCCCGCGCCACGCGCCGCCGTCAGGATGGTGCGACTTTCGTCGACGGTGAATACGCCCGGCTCGCAGAAGACATCCGCGAACCGCGCGAGACCCTCCCCGACCACGCGTGGGAGCATCTCGTTGACGAGCAGGCCCACATAGGTGTTACGGCCGCTGGCGGAAGTCCGGAACTCCAGGGGAATCTCGTGCGCGCCCAGCCAGGTCGGGATGAGACGGAGAGGCAGCGCCCGGGCGAGCCGCTCGATCACCCGCAGCGTTCGGAGCTCATCCTCGACCGTGAGACCGTAGCCGGACTTCACCTCGACCGTCGTCGTGCCGTAGGACGCCAGGCGGCGCAAACGCTTGAGCGCCAAGGCGAACAGCTCGTCGTCGGAGCGCGATCGCAGATCCCGCACCGAGGCATGAATCCCTCCGCCCCGGCGGGCGATCTCCAGGTAGTCCGCCCCGGCCGCCCGCATTTCCTGCTCATCGGACCGCGGGCGCCCAAAAATCGCGTGGGTGTGCGAGTCCACCCAACCCGGAGCCAGCAGCCCTCCCCGACAGGACACCCGCTCGGCATCGGGATAGCGGCGCGCGAGATCCGGCTGCGGTCCCACGGCGTCGACGCGGCCGCCGCTCACGGCCACGGCCGTTCCCGTCTCGACGCCGAGCGCCGCCATCTCGCGACCCCGGCGCGCCCGGGCCGGCCCGGCGCAGGTGACCACCTGCGCGGCATCGACGAACAGGAGGTCGCCGGTCACGCCAACACGTCCCGGACCCGGGAGAGACCGACCGGTGCCTGGGCCTCGCCCCGGCAGGCGTACCAGCAGGCGTTGCAGGCGATCGGTTGATAGGTCTGGAAGTCTTTCCAGTGAAAATCCGTCGGGAAATCCGGGCACCGTTTCACCCGACCGGTGGGATCGAGGTGAATCGTGCGGAGCCCGGATTGGCACGGCGCGCGCTGCTCGCCGCGCACGTAGCGCGGGATCTGCGCCAGGTAGTAGTCGGAGCTCGTGATCACCCCGCGGCGGCGGCGCTTGTAAGCGAGCAGCTGGGCGATCGTCGCGTCGAGCTGCCGCAAGCGCTGGGCGGAGGGGACCGGATCCGCATTGCCGTTCTTGAAGGCCGTATACGTGGAGAAATTCACGCCGGCGCCCATCGCCGCGGCGCGGTCCACGATCGGCAGGAGCTGATCGAGGTTGTCGTCGCGGATGACCGTATTGAACCGAATGCTGTCGATCCCCGCTTCGCGCATCCGGGGCACGGTCGACAGGATCCGGTCGGTGAGACCCGGAATCCCCCGCGCCGCGTCGTGGCGTCCGTCCAGAAAGTCGAGCGAGATGTTGAATTGATTGATGCCGGCGTCCCACAGCGACCGCGCGCGGTCGACCGACAGCAGGCCGCCGTGGGTCAGGATCGTCGTGTACTTGACGCGCACGGCGCGCGTGACCGCCGCCACCAGATCCTCGAGATCGCGGCGCAGCAACGGTTCGCCGCCCGTGAAGGCGATCATGAGCGGGTTGAAGAACCGGGCCGCATCGGCGAACGACCGGGTCTCGTCTTTGCGCGCGGCCGCCGGTGTCTTCCAGTAGTCACAGAAACCGCAGCGCGCGTTACAGCGGAGCGTGACCTCGAAGTTCACGAGCACCGGCCGGCGCCGGGCCGTCAACCACGCGTGCTTGGCGAGGAAAACGGGGACGTCCCATGGCTTGAAGCGTGCGGACAGCACGTCACTCCATCGGGAGATCGATCCGGTGCGCCACCGCCGTCTCGCGCGCGATCTCGTATCCGGCGTCGGCATGCCGGGCGACACCGATGCCCGGATCGTTGGTGAGCACGCGGGCCAGGCGTTCCGCCATCGCCGGCGTGCCGTCGGCCACGATCACCTGGCCCGCGTGCAGCGAATTGCCGATCCCGACGCCGCCGCCATGGTGGAACGACACCCACGACGCCCCGCTGGCGACGTTGAGCAGCGCATTGAGAATGGCCCAGTCGGCGATCGCGTCGCTCCCATCCTTCATCGCCTCGGTCTCGCGGAACGGCAATGCCACGCTCCCCGTGTCGAGATGATCGCGACCAATGACGATGGGGGCCGAGATCTCGCCCCGGGCCACCAGTTCGTTCATCGCCACGCCAAATCGCGCCCGGTCACCCTGGCCCAGCCAGCAAATCCGGGCCGGAAGCCCTTGAAACTGGATGCGCTCCCGCGCCAGCGTCAGCCAGCGGCGCAGGTGCTCGTCGTGCGGGAACAATTCGAGCGCCAGGGCATCGGTCCGATAAATGTCGCGCGGGTCGCCCGACAGGGCGACCCAACGGAACGGTCCCTTCCCCTGACAGAACAGCGGCCGCACGTATTCCGGCACGAAACCCGGGATCTCGAACGCATCGCGGACGCCCGCGTCGAACGCGACGGTTCTCAGGTTGTTGCCATAGTCGAACGTGATCGCGCCGCGCCGGCGCATCTCCAGCATCGCGCCGACATGAACGGCCGCCGCCGCCGTCGAGCGCCGGACATATTCTCGCGGGTCCGCCGCGCGGAGCGCCGCGGCCGCATCCAGCGGCATCCCCGCGGGCACATAGCCGTTCAACATGTCGTGCGCGCTCGTCTGGTCCGTGAGCACGTCAGGCGTCACGCCCCGCTTCACCAGTTCCGGTAAGACATCCGCGGCATTGCCGACGAGGCCGACCGAGAGCGCCGCGCCGGAGGCGCGGGCGCCATTCACCCATTCCAGCGCCTGATCCAGGTCCGTGGTGAACCGGTCGCAGTACCGCGTCGCGATGCGTTTCTCGATCCGCGCGGAATCGACTTCGACCGCCAACACCGCGGCGCCTTGCATCGTCGCGGCCAATGGTTGGGCGCCGCCCATGCCGCCGAGGCCGGCGGTGAGCACAAACCGACCACTGAGTGAGCCGCCGAAGTGTCGCGCCGCGACGGCGCCGAACGTCTCGTACGTGCCTTGGACGATGCCTTGCGACCCAATGTAGATCCACGAGCCCGCGGTCATCTGGCCGTACATCGTGAGGCCGAGCGCTTCGAGGCGCCGGAATTCTTCCCAGTTCGCCCAGCGCGGGACCAGGTTGCTGTTGGCGATCAACACCCGTGGTGCGCCCGGATGCGTCCGAAAGACGGCCACCGGTTTCCCGCTCTGCATGATCAACGTCTCGTCGTCGCCCAGGCGCCGCAGCGTTTCCACCGTGCGGTCGAACGCGGCCCAGTTGCGGACTGCCTTGCCCGTTCCGCCGTACACCACGAGGTCCTCGGGGCGTTCGGCGACATCGGGATCGAGATTGTTCATGAGCATCCGCATCGCGGCTTCCTGTTGCCAGCCGCGGCACGTGATGGTCGTCCCGCGCGGCGCGCGGACCGACTCAGGCGCGAGCGTAGTCATCGGAGAGTACCCAATCGAAGTCGCCAGCGGCGATGGCGTCGGCCAGCGCGGCAATGTCGCCGCTCGGCACGCGATCGTCGCCGAGCGGGTCCACTCAGCTCGCGGATGCGCCGGTGGGCGCGGCGGACGCCGATGCCTGGGGTGAGCGGCGCGCGGTAGTCGATGGCCATGGCGCCGCAGAGCAATTCGATCGCCAACACGTGGCGGACGTTGTGCACGATGCGCCGCAGTTTGCAGGCCGCGCCCATCGCCATGGGCACCACGTCTTCCTTGTTCCCGTCCGTGGGGATGCTGTCGACGCTGGCCGGGTGCGCCAGTCCCTTGCATTCGCTGGCCAGGGCCGCGGCGGTGACCTGGACCATCATGTACCCCGAGTTCACTCCCGCATCGCGGGAGAGGAACGGCGGCAGTCCCTGGTTGAGATCCGGGTTGACGAGGCGGTCAATGCGGCGTTCGGCCATCGTGGCCAGGTTGGTGAGCGCGATCGCCAGGAAGTCCAGCACCATCGCCACCGACTGCCCGTGGAAGTTGCCTCCCGACAGCATCGTTCCGTCGTCGAACACGAGCGGATTGTCGGTCGCCGCGTTCACTTCGCGTCCAATGATCGTCGCGGCGAAGTCGATGGCATCGCGGACCGGGCCGTGCACCTGCGGCATGCAGCGGAGCGCGTACGCATCCTGGACGCGCGGGTCGTTGTGCCGGTGCGACTCGCGAATCTGGCTGTCCTCGAGCAGCTCGCGCAGGAGCGCGGCGGACGAACGCTGGCCGTGTTGTCCGCGCGCCTCCTGGATCCGGTCATCGAACGCCACCGGCGTGCCGAGCAGACCTTCGAGCGTCATGGCGCCGGCGACGTGCGCGACGTGCCACAGGCGCCGCGCATCGACGAGCGCCAGCAAGCCGACCGCGGTGTGCGCCTGCGTGCCGTTGACGAGCGAGATACCCTCTTTCGGTCCCAGTACGACCGGCGCCAGCCCCTGCTCGCGGAGCATGGCGCTCGCCGGGCCGGCGCGGGTCCCGTGGCGCAGCGTACCTTCGCCGATGAGGCTCAAGGCCAAATGCGAGAGCGGCGCCAGGTCGCCGCTGGCGCCCACGCTGCCCTGTTCCGGAATCGGCGGGTAGAGGCCCGCCTGGAGCATCCCGATGAGCAGCTCGACGAGTGCCGGCCGGCACCCGGCCCGGCCGGTGGCCAGGACGTTGGCGCGCAGAACCATCATCGCGCGCACTTCCCGTTCCGGCAGGAAAGCACCCACACCGGCGGCATGACTGCGGATGAGATTGACTTGCAGGTCGGCCAGGCGGTCGAGCGGGATGGCGACTTCGGACAGCTTGCCGAATCCGGTCGTGACCCCGTAGACCACATCCCGGCGATCGACGATATGCTCGACGATGGCGCGGGTGCGCTCCATGCGCGCCCGCGCTTCGGGGGCCAGGCGCACCGGCGCGGCGGTGGTGGCGACGGCGAACACTTCATCGACGGTCAGTGTGCGCCCGTCGAGGACCACGGTCTCGGGCATCGCCCGGAATGTCGGACGCCGTACCCTGTCGTTCAAGGGTACGGCGTCGGTTGCATCAGTGCGCCATCACCGTTAGTGGGGCATGACACGCACGATGGCGTGCGCCTTATGCAGGACCACCGGGTGGTGCACGATCACCGTGGCATTCGCCGCGATGTGCTCGGCGGAGAACGGCGGCTGCGAAGCGGAGGGCGTCAGGACGACGACGTTGGAAAATGCACTCTCGTGGCCGCTCAGCGTGACGGCCGACGTCCAGTAACAGCGCGGGACATTGTTGGCGATGCCCGTGATCACGAAGGCGTTGGAGACACTCTGTCCTTCGAGCACGAACGCATTGGCGACGCACTGGCCCCCGCTCACATCGTCCGAGTAGACCCGATAAAAGTCGAACCGGTTGCCGTTGGGGCCGGTGATCGAGTTCGGCTGCCAGGCGAGCTCCACGGCCGAGTCGAGCGCGGTGCCGACCACGCCGGCCGGTGTCCGGACCGTGTCCGCGGCGTTGATCTTGACGACGTTGGACGCCCCGCTCTGGTCGCCGGCGACGTCCTGGCTCGTGACGAAGTAGAAATTCTGCGGCGTGCCGGCGTCGTGGAACGACGGGGACGTCGTGATGGCCCGCAGCGTCGAGTTGGCCGTGTTCGACGTGTCCTGACTCCCGTAGACCGCGAAATCGTTGACCAGGGTGTCGGGGTCATTGCCCGGGATCCAGCTGAGGAGCACGCCCGGGTAGATGATAGAGTCGGAGCCCACCTGCTCGCCGATGTTGAGCTGGTACACGAGACCGGTCGGGACCGGCAGCGTCACGTTCGACGGAACCGTGCTCAAGTTGTTGTTATCGTTGCATGCGACGAGGGCGCCGATGACGACCATGGCGCCAAGTCCCAGACGTACCGGAATCATGTGTGCTCCTCTGTAATGGCTACCCGTGCTCTCGCAGCCGGTGGGCCAAAGAGACAGTCGACTCTAACCCTATGACGCACAGGTTGATGCAAGTGTTAAGCTCGCGCTGCTGTCCTCGAATCAGGACACAAAAAGCGGTCAGAATTGTGTCCCGCTACTGCCGGTCGGCGCGCGGTACGAGCTTCGGTCATAGTTGAATTTGAGTGCCGGTTCGGCCTTGAGGGCCACGAAGAACGTAAAGCCGAAACTCCCGGTCGGCGACTGGGTGAATGAGAACACGGCGCGCCAGTCGTGCAAGTCGCGCTGCAACGTGACGACCTGGCTCGCGAAGTTGTGCCCCGTGAAGTCGTAGGTGGTCTGCCACTGGGCCGACCATCGCGGCGTGATGTTGAACGAGAGGGACCCGGACACCGATTGTTGCGGCGGGACGATGAGAAACGGCGCGCCTTGCGTGGTCGCATTGATGCCGCCGAGGGAATCCGCGGCGAACGATTGATAGCGGTGCGTGTTGACGCAGATCGCGTACAGCGAGGGGTTCGTGGTCTGGAACTGCGTACACTGCGACAGCGGATCGAACGTGATGGCGTTCTGGAGGTTGCCCACCGGGGGCCGCTGGCGGTTCTCGGTGTACGTCACCGACACGTTCCATCCTTGGCCGGCCTGGGGGATGGCGTACTGCGCGTACTGGGCCCCTTGGCCGGCGACGTGCGCCGCCGCGGCCTGCTGGGCGAAGAACGGATCGCGTCCCGCCATGGAGTCGGGCTTGGCGGGTTTGACGGGAATGCCGAGGAGTTTCTTGAACGGGTCGAGGAGGCGCGAGTTCGCGCCGAACGAAAAGCTCGCGCTGACCGACGTCAGAAACGGCTTGAACACCGCCGTGTCGCTCTCGGGATTCCCCTGAAACAGCGAGTACGTCTCCCGGAAATCGAACCCGGGGATCATCTCGGTGCGGAGATCGTAGCCGAACGAATTGGTGGTGAGGCCCGTGGAGTGCGTGGCCCGGGCTCGCGCGAAATCGTAGGTCACGGGATCGAAGTTGAGCGACAGCAGCTTGATCTTGGTCCCGTTGTCCGGCGCGGTGTCCGGTCCGTCGCGGAACTTGGCCTCGATGTTCGTCGACAACCCGATCGTCATGGACTCCTGTTCCAGGTTCCCCAGGTAGCCCGACGGGTTCTGGCCGTTGGCGAGCAGGAACGTGTCGTCCACGTGCGCCTCTGGGGAGTAGTTGAACGACACCGTCGGCGTGATCGAGTGGCGGAACCGCGAGATGCCGAGGAACCCCGGGAAGAGCCCGAAGAACGTCGGCGACGCGCTGACCCCGTAGACCAGACGCTTGGACTGCGTGACGAAATCGGCGCCCGAGAGCTCGGTGCGTTGGAGGAACGGCGCCTGGGCGTCCGCGTTCACGATCGACACGCTGGGGATGATGTTCCACTTGCCCTGGCCGATCGGCGGGAGGTCGAGGCCCGTGTCCCAGTCGAGCGCCGTGGCGTAGGTGGTGCGGAACACGCGCGTCGACTGGACGGTCGTGTCGCGGCCGTTGATCCGGGCGGGCGTGTAGATGATGTCCGTCTGCGGAAAGTTGTTGAACTGGTCGCGGACGTTGAACGAGTTGCGCAGGTTGAACCCGAAGAACTTGATCGGCGTGTCGAACGATGCGGTGGTGTTCCGCGTGTCGCGGTTGAGCGTGGTGCTGTCCAGGTTTCCCTGGGGCGTGATCAGGTAGAAGGACTGGAAATCGCCCGTCTGATTGATGTTGAAGCTCTGGGCATTGGTGAGCGACAGCGACGGAGACCACGTGAACACGTTGCCGAGCTGCACCGGCTTCGACGACAGGCTCACCGTCGGAAAGGTCCGATCGAGACGCGTCTGACCCGGATACTGCGTCTGCGTGCCGCCGATGCTGATCGACGTCGGTCCCAGATCCTGTTGGAAATTGAGCTGGGAATTGATGTTGGCCAGCGCGGCGTAGGGGTTGAGATAGGCCTGTTGCTGGACGATCGTGCTGGTGACGTAGTTGATGTTCAGCTGCAGATGGGAGTGCAGCGAGAAGTCCTGGCGGTGGTTCCAATAGATCGACGTGTTCGTCGATCCGTCCTGTTGGCTGCGGTAATTCATCGCCAGATCGCCATTGAGGAACCGGTTCAGCCACCGATACCGGAATTCGCCATTGTACTGGACGTACCCCGGGTCTCCCACCGTCGGGCGGGCGCCGCTCCGCCAATCCAGCCAGGCGGTCGCGTCGGCGTATTCGCCCAGGTCGAAGTAGTAGCCGAGATTCTCGAGGTGGCGACGATAGTCCGGGTTGTTGCGGATCAGCTCCGTAAATCCGAAGTGCGGCGTCAAGATGCCGCTCCGGCGCCCGCGCCGCAGGTCCTGGAACATGAACGGCAGCCAGAGAATCGGGACGTCGGCGATGTAGAGCACGGCCGGCCGGATGACGAGCACCCGTTTGGAGACGTACTTCATCTCCCCACCCTTGATGTGATAGTGGGGAAACGAGTCGTCGCACGTCGTGATGTCGGCGTCGCGGCCATAAAACACGCTGTGACCGCCCTCCTTCCCCTTGGTCGTGTCGCCGACGTACGCCGCCTTTTTGGCGGCGATGAACCACCGTTGGCCGCTTTGCGTGTACTCGGTCGACACCGTGGTCACGACCGCGGTGTGGTTCGCCACATTGTACGTCAGATGGCCGAACGAGAACACGTCGCTCTCGTTCTGCGTGGGATCGTGCAGCACGATCGTGTCGCCCTTGGCGTCGACCTGCTGCGTGCTGTCGTTGTAATGCAGCGTGTTGCCGATGATCAGCGTCGTGTCCCGCTGGACGGCGGCGCGTCCGACGTTGACGTGCTTCTCGCCCTCGACCTGCAAGTCGTGCGTGTCGGCGTTGAGCTTGGCTTCGCGGCCCTGGTACCGGGTGATGGAGTAGCCTTCCCGGTCGAGGAGGGCCTGGGCCATCGAATCGGGCTCCACCCAGTGCACCGCGTGCTTCACCGAATCCGAGGCGTACAGCTTACGCAGCGAGTCGGCGATGATGGAGTCGCGGGTGGTGCGCCGCTGGTTCTGCGTCGGAGGATACTGCTGCGGGAGGGCGGGCCGGGTCGGCACCTGGGCCGCCGCGGGTTGCGCCCACGCCAGGAATGCGAGGGCGAGCGCGACGGCGAGCGCCAGAGCGCGCGCGCACGCGGTTCCCGTCACGCCGTGATCAGACGCTTCTGCTGCACGTCGTCGTTCTCGTCATCGGCGTCCGTCTTGCGCTGTTGCCGCCGATAGATCACGCTCGATAGCAGAATGCTCAGCTCGTACAAGAGATAGAGCGGCACCGCCATGGCCAGCGTGGTCCAGACGAGATCGCCGGGCGTGAGGAACGCGCCGACGAACGTACACAGGACGACGGCATGCCGCCGGTACTTCCGGAGAAACATCGGGGTGACCAGGCCGAGCGCGGTCAGCACCAGAATGACGATCGGCAACTCGAAGCAGAGCCCGAACGCCAGGGACATGGTCAGCAGAAAATCAAAGTACTCGAGGACGCTGATCATCGGCTCCAGCGATTGCGTCTGAAACGCGAGCAGCCACTGGAGCGCGAGGGGCATGACCCCGAAGTAGGACACGCTGACGCCGCAGAGAAAGAGCAGCACCGCGCCAATGGCCACCGGCGTCACCAGGCGCTTCTCGTGCTTGTACAACGCCGGCGACAGGAACGCCCACGCCTGGTAGACGACGACGGGCGAGGCGACGATCACGCCGAGAATGATCGAGATCGTCATGTAGATCGTGAACGAGTCGGTCGGGTGCAGAAAGATCAGCTTGTGCCCGTGCAACAACGGCAGGATGGGCCGGGCCAGGATGGGCACGATGTCGAATTGGTAGAGCACGGCGAACGACGCCCCGACCGTCACCACCAGCGCCCCGAGGGATTTGATGATGCGCCAGCGCAGCTCCTCGAGATGGTCGAGGAACGGCATTTCGGCGGCGGGGGTGCGGCTCGGTGTCACGAGGAGGCTGGCGGCGGGAACGGCCCGACTTTTAGGAACGAGGAACGGCCTGACGGGCGAACGACTTTACTTCGACGTCCGCAGCCGATCCTTGGCGAGCACCGCCTCGTCCGACCGCGGGTACTTGGCGATCACTTGCTGCAGCGCGGCCCGCGCCGCCTGCGTCTTGCCCGACGCTTGCAACGCGGAGGCGTGCTTGTACAGCGCCGTCGGCGCCCGCTCGGACGACGGATAGCGTTGCACGACGAGCTGGTACACCGAATCGGCCGCCGCGGTGTTCCCTTCCCGGTCATACGAGTCCGCGACGTAGAACTGCGCGTCCGATGCAACATTGGCGTTCGGGTACTGCCGCAGCAGATCCGAGAAGGCCGTCCGTGCCGCGCCCGTACTACCCCGGCGCAGCTGTTCGAGTGCCAACTGGTACAACTCGTTGGGTCCCGGCGTTCCCGCCCCCGCCGCGGCACCCGCCGGGCGGGTGCTGTCGGAGGGCGTCGCGCCCCCGGCCGTCCCGTTCTGGAGGGTCGGCGGGCCGAAGGTCCCCCGTTGCACCTCGAGCCCGGCCCGCAGCTCCTGCAGGCGCCGCTGACTCTGTCCGGTAAGCTCCTGAATCTGAATCAACTGCTGGCCCATCGAGTACACCGACCCTTCCACGTCGCCCTGAAACTTGGCGAGGCGCTCGGCGAGCCCGCCCAGCGAGTCGGTGACCAGCCCCAGTTGCTCGACCACGCGGTCGAGCTGCGCCTTGCGCTGGGAGTCGGCCTGCGCCGATTGGGCCTGGGTGGCCTGCATCTGGCTCTGGAGCAGACGGACGTCTTCCCGCGTCGCAAAACACGCTCCGGCCGCCAACGCGGCGACCGGAGCGAGGGCACAGCGAAGGACCCGCGCGAGGCGAGTCCCGTGGATCATTGTCCCGCCGTCTTCAGGTTGTCGCCGCCCGCCGTGATCTCGAACTGATCGTTCCGGTTCTGCGCCCAAGCGCCTTCGTCGTGACCGGGAGCCACGGGCCGTTCCTTCCCGTACGAGATCACGTCAATCCGCGAGCCGTCGACGCCATGATCGGTGAGATAGCGCTTGGCAGCCGCCGCCCGGCGCTGGCCCAGGGCCAGATTGTATTCGTCGGAGCCGCGCTCATCGCAATTCCCGGCGACGCGAATCCGGAGGCCGCTGTTGGCGTTGAGAATCGGGACTTTCTGATCGAGCGACGCCTTGTCCTGGTCCGTCAGGTCGGACTTGTCGAGATCAAAATAGATCGTCGCCGTGATCGTATTCCGCGCCGCGGCGATGGCCGCCGCCAGGCGATCCTGCTCGGCGCGCAGGCTGTCGGCGATCCGCTGGGCGCGCGCGATCGAGTCCCGACGGGCCGCGTCGTTATCCACGGGCGGTGCCGCCGGCGCCTGCGCCGGGGCCGGCGTGGTGGCCGGTGGAGGCGCGGATTTCCCGCAGGCGGCCGCGGCCACTGCCAGGACCACCACTGAAGGGACGACGACGCGTGACAAGCGGGTCATTGCATGCTCTCCAATAGGAAGGAAACGGAAACCAACATTCATGGCACGAGTGCGCGCGACCAGGCAGCGATGCGAGCCTCGCTGCCGAACGTGAGCTGCCGCACGCGGCCGGATTCGACATCCAACACCCACAGCTGCCGGAGGCCCGAACGCGTCGACGTGAAGACCATGTGCCGGCTGTCGGGCGCCCACGCGGGATCATCGTTGCGCCCTTCGCTCGTCAGCTGCTTCATGCTGCGATCGCGCAGGCTGATGGTCTCGATCTGAAATACGCTCGACACGAACGACTGCAGAGCAATCGTTCGCCCATCCGGCGACCAGTCGGCCCCGGCACGGTAAAATTCCCCACCGAACTGATATGGCGTCAGCAAGTCCGTGTTCGTCCCGTCGACGTCGGTAATATATATCTCAGGGTGTCCGGCACGACCCGAGGTGAACGCGATCTGCTGGCCGTCGGGACTGAATGTCGGCTGGGTGTTGTCCGTGCCATGTCCCACGGTGATCCGGCGCGCGGGATCGTTGGTGAACGGATTCGCGGCGAACAAATCGGTGCCGACTTCGTCGCCGTGGGCATAGACGATAGTCTTGCCGTCGGGCGAGAAGACCGGAGCACTGTTGAGTCCGCCTGGCGTCCCCACGAGATGTCGCGTCGAACCGTTGGTCAGATCCTGGACAACGATCGATGTCCCCGCGTTGGTGAATACCGAGTAGGCGATGTACCGGCCCGAGGGATGCCAGGCTGGCGACAGGGCCCCCTCCTTGGGGGTTAGCGCCTTCACGTCGGCGCCGTCCGCATCGCACACGTAGATCTGCCCGTCGCGCACGAAGAGAATGCGGGTGGCGGCGATCCCCTTGGTGCCCGTGATGGTCTGCTCGATGGCGTCAGAGGCGGCGTGGATCGCGAAGCGCCATTCCGGCGACCCGACCGTCGACGGCACGGGGAAGTCGCGGGTCTGCAGGATTTTCTGCCCGCGCACATCGTGCACCAGCACGTGCAGGGTGGTCGGCGCCAGGAATGCTTGCACCACGGCCGCGGCGCCGAGCTTGGCGTACAGGGGGTAGTTGACGTCCGGCGAGCCGGTACTGGCGACGCCGGTGGTGGCGATGATCGTTACCCGGTCCCCGTAGTCCAAATCGCGTTGGAGGAGCGCCTGCGCCGAGTCACCGCCCACGCCGAGGATCGGCAACACGGTGACGCCGGGACGGGTGCCGGGCGCATAGGTCAGGCCAATATGGACGCCGCGCTGCGTGCTGTCCTGCGCGAACGCCGGTGAAGCGGCGACCGTCGTCAGCAGAAGCACGGCGCCGGCACCGAGCAGAAATCTCGACATCAGGACGTCAATGGAGGATGCGGGGATCGAAGCTGAAATACACGGGTAGCGCGTCGTCCTTGAACCCATCGGGGAGCGGCCCGAACGCGGTGGCCGCCTTCTCGATGGCCCCCTGTGCCTCGAGGTCGAAGGCGTAGTCGCCGGACCGCGTCGAGAATTGCGGCTTGCTGATCGTACCGTTCCGTCGAATGACGAACATGACCACCGCGCGTAAGGCGGTGTTCGGGTCATCGGGTTTGAAGTTGAGCGCCACCTGACGGACGATGTTATTGAGGTAAGCCGGATAAGGAAAGTCTATGCCCTGATCCAGCTGCACCGTCGCGACGTCGGTCCCCGTCCCGCCGGTCGGCCCGCCGCCGGCTGGCGGAAGGGGCGGGGGACGCTTGGTCGGCGGCGGCGCCGTCGTGGGCGTCGCGCGCTGGGGTTTGACGGGCGGCGGGGCCTTCTTGGGCGGGGTGAACGTGGGTACGACCGGCGGCGGCTGGGTCAGCGGCGGCGGTGTCGTGGGCTCCGGCGGCGGCGCCTCGGGCGGCGGCGTCGGCGAGACGACGCCAATCGCCCGGGGCCCGGGTGGGGCCGCCAAGATGTTCACCCGATAGACCGGCGGCATGTCCGGCGGCTTGCGGTTGGCAATGAAAATGAGCACCCCGACGAAGGCGGCGTGCAACAACGCCGCCGCACCGAACGAGGTCCCGAACGGAGCCCGTGCGGCTGGCGCGAGCCGCGGCGCCGACGTCACTGCTTGACGTCCTCCGGCTCGGCCACCAGGCCAATGTCACCCACGCCGGTGTTGCGCATCACGGCCAGGACCTCCACGACGGTCCCGTAGGGAACACCGGCATCGGCCCGGAGATACACGCCATCCTTCCCGCGCTGGGCGGCCAGTGCTTTGAAGCTGGCCCGGAACTCCCCATACGTGAGCTTCGTCTCATCGACGGAGATTTGCCCGGCCCGGTCGATGGTCACCACCAACCCGCTCTTGGGCTCGAGGGGCTTGGCCTCGGCCTTGGGCAGCGCGACGTCGACGCCGCCCTGCATGATCGGCGCCGTGATCATGAAGATGATCATGAGGAGCATCATGACGTCGATCAAGCTGACGACGTTGATCTCCGCGTTGAGGGCGAGGCGCTCGCCCCGCCGGCGCCCGGCCATCAGATCTTCCCTTCGCGCACGGCCAGCGCGATCACGGTCGATCCGAATCCTTCCAGCTCGTTGTCGAACCGGTTGAGGCGATTGGCGAAGACGTTATACCCGAACACCGCGGGAATGGCCACGGACAGTGCAGCGGCCGTGGCAATCAGCGCCTCGGCGACGCCGGGCGCCACGGCCCCGATGTTCCCCGATCCCTTGGCGGATAACCCGACAAAGGCGTCGATGACGCCCAGTACCGTCCCGAGGAGGCCGATGAGCGGGCTCACGGAGCCAATCGTTCCCAGAGAGGGAATGAAGTGGGCCAGGCGGTCGCGCTCGACGTTGGTCTCGGCGTCGAGCAAGAGGCGCATGGCTTCGACCTGGGCCCCGGTCACGGAGCCGGCGCTCCGGGTCGGAGGGGCGGCGACGGCCGTGCCGCCTCCTCCCGCCGGCAGGGATTGGCTGGTCCGACCGACCGAGATGAACTGCGCGGCGCGGGCGAGGACGCGCGTGTAGGGGTTGGACAACGACCGCGCGCCCAGCGCCGCCGCCTGGTCGAACCGCTCGGCATGCTCGAAGCGACCCAGGAAATCGCGCGAGATCCTCTGCAGGGACGAGAACTGCCGCCATTTGGCGAACATGATCGTCCAGCTCAAGAGCGACAGCGTAGCCAGCAGGCCGAGGATGATCTTCGTCGAGATCGTCGACGCGATGATGAGACCGAGTGGCGATGTCGGGATCGCGGCACCGACCTGGATCAGGAGCGCCGGGCTCATGCCGGCTGCCGGTTCTGACCGGCGCGTTGCTGGGCGAACTGGGCGAACCAGGCGAAGGTCTCGGCGAGACCGGCGTCCAGCGACACCGTGGGACGCCAATCGAGCTGTTGGGCGATCTTGGCGATGCGCACCGAGGAACGGAGCTGCTCGCCGGGGCGGGCCGGCGCGTGTTCGATGGGCACGTTCTTTCCCGCGACGGCGTTCAACGTCCGTCCCAGATCCAAGACGCTGGTCTCGACGCCGGTGCCAACGTTGAAACCGCGCGCATCGAGCCGTCCGGCCGGCGGCAGCGGGCGCGTCGCGGCGGCGAGGTTGGCGCGGGCCACGTCCTTGACGAACACATAGTCGCGCGTCTGTCGTCCGTCTCCGAATACCGTCAGGGGTCGTCCCTCCAGGATGCGGTTGCAGAAAATCGCCACGACACCGGCCTCGCCATGGGGGTCCTGCCGCGGGCCGTAGACGTTCGCGTAACGCACGGCGACCGTATCAAGGGCGTGGAGCCGCGCGTAGTAGGCGAGATAGTACTCGGCGCTCAGTTTCGCGATGCCGTAGGGCGACTCCGGGTCCTTGGGCGCCGCCTCATCGTTCGGCGGTGTCACGAAGTCGCCGTAGAGCGCGCCGCCGGTTGACGAGAAGATGAACCGCGTCCGGCCGGCGCCGCCCGAGGCGCGCACGGCCTCGATCAGATTGAGGGTGCCGAGCACGTTGATCGCCGCATCGTGCACTGGATCGGCGACGCTCTTGCGGACATTGATCTGGGCGGCGAGATGCGTGATGACGTCGAAGCGGCCATCGCGCACGAGGCGCGCGGCGTCCGGGCTCGTGACGTCGATGTCGACGAAGGTGGCGCGCTCCGGCACGTTTTCCCGCCGGCCGCTGGACAGATTGTCGGCGATGGTGACGTCCCACTGCGCGGCCAGAAACGCGTCGGCAACGTGGGAGCCTATGAAGCCCGCGCCGCCGGTAACCAGGACGCGTTGACTCACGATTCGTCGGAGTGGGACGGTTCGTCGATGGCGAACAGATAGCGGGCGGCATCGACGATGCCGAGCCCGCGGCCGTTGCCGGCCGCGGCGCGCAGGCGCACGGACGGTTCGTGAAGGAATTTGTTCATCAGGGCCTTGGAGAAATGGTCGATGGCCTCGCGTTGCTCGGGCGTCAGATCCCCGAGCCGGCGCAATGCGGCGGACAATTCGGCCTCGCGCAGTCGTTCCATCGCCGCCCGCACATCGGTCACCACGGGCACGGCGGCGAGCCCGGCCAACCACTGCCAGAACTTCTCGACTTCCGTCGCGATCAGCTGCTCGGCGGTCGGCAACTGCTCCCGCCGCCGCTCGATATTCGCGGCGACGACGGCGCGGAGATCATTGAGATCGTACAGGAATACGTTGTCCAGTGATCCCACCGCGGGATCGACGTCGCGGGGGAGCGCGATGTCCAGAATACACAACGGCCGGTCGCCACGGCTGGCCAACGCGGGCCGCACGTGCTCGGGCAGCACGATCGGATGGGGCGCGGCCGTCGAACACAGGAGCACGTCGACGCCGACCAACCGCTGCCAACAGTCCTCGTAGCGGACGGCGGTGGCGCCGTGCCGCTGGGCGAGGATCTGGGCGCGCTCGAACGTGCGGTTGGCCACCAACGTCGCGCGCACGCCTTCGCCGATCAGGCACTCGAGGGCCAGCTCGGCCATCTCGCCGGCGCCGAGCACCATCGCGGGACGGCCCTGCAGCGTCCCGAAGATCTGCTTGGCGAGTTGCACGGCGGCCGAGCTGACGGACGCGGCGCCGCGGCCAATTGCCGTCTCGGTGCGCACACGGCCGGCGACAGAGAGCGACGACTGGAATGCCCGATTGAGAATGGGTCCGGTGTAGGCGCGGCTGCCTTCCCACGCGTCCCGTACCTGACCCTGAATCTGGGCTTCGCCGACGATCATGGCGTCGAGTCCCGCCGTCACGCGCATCAGGTGCTGCACGGCTTCGCGATCGCGCCGGACGTACACGGCCGCCGGCACTTGGGCCTCGGCGTCCTCCCCCAAACGCTCCGACAGGAGCGCCGCGATGGCCGGAACGGCGTCGCGTTCGCCCTCGACGACGTAGAACTCGGTGCGATTGCACGTGGACAGCACGGCCACTTCGCGGGCCTCGGCGTGCGCCCGCAAGGCCGCCAGCGCCGGTCCCACGGCGGCGGGGCCGAACACGCAGCGTTCCCGCACCTCGATGGGCGCCGTGCGATGACTGATTCCGGCGACGATTACTGCCATGCGGCCAGCCGGGATGCGAATTGCCCGTGCTCGATGACGTCGCAGAAATCGGCGCCCACGAGGGCCTGCTCGGCGTCGCGCCAGGCGGCGGGGCCCGCGGCGTCGAGGAGCCGACGGCGAAGGGCGGCCAGCGCGCCGAGGGAGCGCGCATAGCGGCTGTCGAAGCGTCCGGCGAGGGCGTCGCGAACGCGCGCCGATGCGGCGGGCACACCGGCGGTCACGGCGATCACCAGCGGCTCGGCGCGATGCACCGCGGCCGTCGTCCAATCGCCGTCGGCGGGTTCGTCGGCGACGTTCACAAGACGCGCCGCGGCGCGCGCGTCTCGTGCCACACGCGCGTTGACGTCCCGGCTGTCGGTGGCCGCCACGACCAGCGTGGCATCATCAATGTCGGCCGCCGCATACGGGCGCTCGATCACGCTCACACGCGCCGGCGCCGCCGCGGCGAGGTCGCGCATTGGCGCGGCGATCGTCGGAGCCACGACACGCAGCGTCGCGCCCGCCTCGACGAGGGCCGCGGCCTTGCGGTGGGCGACGGCGCCGCCACCGACAACCAGCGCCCGGATGCGCGTCCCGTCGATCACGAGGGGATACGCGCTCACAAGAACTGACCGGGCCGGGCCGCCAGCGCCCGGGCCGCGACGTACGAGGCGATGACGAGCGCGAAGGCGACGCTGGCGACGACCGCGGCGCGCCGGGCCTGCCAGCCGCCGACGATGCGGCCCAGCGCGACCGCACTGGCGGCGACCCACGCCCCTACGCCCCACAGGATCTGCGAGAGATCGGCGACGTGGTAGGTCGCCGAATAGGACACCGCGAGGGCCACGCCGCCCGTCAGCGCGATCCACGCGGTGACGCCGCCGATGTGGTTCACGCGATCGAGGGTCTCGAGTGGCGGAAAGAGGCGGAACACGGCGCCGAACCGCCGGGCCTTGAGTTGGTGGCGTTCGATCAGGTACAGCGCGCCGGCGGCGCCGGCGGTGCCCAGGGCCGCGATGCCGGCGAACGACAGGGCGATGTGCGCGGCCAGCCAGGCGCCGCGGAGGCCCGTAGGAAGGACGTCCGGGCCGGCGCTTTGCCACAGCACGGCGGCCGCGCCCGTGGCGACGGCGGCCAGGGGGACGGCGACCAGGGTGAGCGTGACTTCGTGGGCGAGGAGCTCGACGACCAGCACGGCGGTGGCCAGGGCCAGCGCGGCGAACGAGAGGGCCGGTCCCAAGCCCATGAGGGGGAGCTGACCGGACAGCCAGGCCGCGGTCATCACGGCGGCGAGGTGGGCAGCGACACCGGTCCCCAAGACCGCCACGACGGCGCGTACGGGCGCGCCGACGGGGCGGGCAAATGGCATCGCCGCCAACGCTACGGCCGCGGCGTAGCAGAGGACGGCACAGAAGAGGGCGGTCGCAATCATGGCGTCCCGGTCTAATGTAACCAGGGCCGCCCGGGCGCGCCGCCTCTCCGGACTACGTCAATTCGCCTATCGCGCGGCCATCCGCGCGGTTAGCCGCACGGCATCACCAGCCATGATCGCGGGCATTGTCTGCGCGATGACCACGGCGGTCACGCTCTTGGGTCCGACGCGCACGACTTGCGTGGTGGCGATGTCCTGCTCGGGGAGCCAAAGACCGGTCGCTTCATCGCGCATCCGCGGTCGGATGATCGAGAACTGATCGCCGAGGCGCACGCCGTCGGCTTCCGTTGGCGTCAGCACGACGTAGTAGCCGAGGCTTGGCAGTACGGGGTTGCTGGACACCCAGAGCACGGAGCCTTTGACGCCATCCGGTGCGGCGACGGCGCGGTCGCCGACGGGGGGATAGGCGGGCGTCTCGAGCGGGACCACCAGATGGTCGGGCTCGATTTCACCGAACTGCTGCACGATCTCGGCGCTGGTCGCTTCGGCGTCGCCGCCAGCGGCAACCACGACGAGCTCTCCGCTCGGGACCATGACTTGACCGCGGCTCTCGAACTCGGGGCCGAGCTCCACGGTGGAGAGGCGCATCCCGACGGTCGGGGTGACGCCCTTGGGCATGCGGATATACAGCACCTCGTGGAGCATGTAGGGCTCGCGCGGGGCGATCGCTTGAATGCCGGAGATCTCGCTCGACCCGAGGATCATGCCAGCGTTCTTGGGACCGCCGTCGCGATCGATATACGGCGCGGCGGCGTGTTCGCCCTTTCGCACCTGCGAGCGGGATCCGCGCTCTTTGGTCAGCGCGAGGCTGTGCGCGAAGGTGGACGGCGCCGGTGCGGCGGGCGCGGGCGCGGGTGTCGCCGCGACCTCGGCGGCCGGAGCGGCAGCCGGCGGCGCGGCTGGTGCCGCGGCGGGCGTGCTATCGACCGGTGCGACGCGTGCGGCGACAACGTGTTGGCGCGCGTGGTGGGCGCATGCGCTCATCACGGCGACGGAAAGCGCCATACCCGCGGCGACCCGTATCCCCGCGAGGCTCTGTCGTGTCATCTCCCCTCTCTCCATTTAGTGATAATCTCCAGACGATTAGACGTATCGGACGAAACGCGCCGGCCGTTTTGACTCGCCTGCGGCTCGTCAAAAGGCCAGTCGGTTTGAAGCGCAGGCGGCTGAGCCGCTGCGCCCTGCACACGGCCAGCCCCGTGCCCCGCGCGGCGCCCACGGCTCGTCAAAAGGCCACTCGGTTTGAAGCGCAGGCGGCTGAGCCGCTGCGCCCTGCACACGGCCAGCCCCCGTGCCCCGCGCGGCGCCTGCGGCTCGTCAAAAGCCCAGCCCCCTGCCCCTCGCGGCGCCTTCTCGGCGCGCCTAGCTGTCCCGCCGGAGCTCCTCGACCGTCGAGCGCAGCTGGGCGGCCAGGAGGCACTCGGTGCGCAAGGCTTCCGCCAGATTCTCGGCCTGCTTCATTTGGAAGGCGAGCGTGCCAGACCGTTCCAGGACCTGGTCGACCACCGAGCGCTGTGCCGCAATGACTTCGATCGTAGAGCGCACGCTGACCGCGAGCGCGTCGGCGCGCGCCAGCCGGCCCTCGAGCTCGTCGAGCTGCCGCCGCCGATCGCTGAGATCCCGCATGGTCTCCGTCGCCCCGCGCAGCTGCTCGCGGGTGGTCTCCAGGATGCCCCGGGTCTCTTCGATCTCCTGCCGCGACGCCGTGATCGACCGGACATTCTCGGCCGTCCGCTCGGCGATCTCGGACGCGTGCGTGATCTGCGCCTGCACTGCATTGACCATTGCCTGCCGGCTGACGATCTGCTCCAGCGCATTGGCCGCCAAGGCCTGCGCCGACTCCCACCGGCCGAGCAGCTCCTCGAACCGCGCCATGCGTTTCTCGACGTCGCCCAGCGACGCCACGCGTCCGTCGAGGCCTTGGAGGATCTGCTCCAGCGACGTGGCGCGCCCATTGGCCGCCGCCAACTGCCCGGCGATGCCGCGCGTGAGATCGTCGAGATGCTGGGCCGCGTCGGCCGCCTCGCGCCGCACGTCCGAGGCCCGCGCCAGATGCTCGGTCGCCTTGTCGAGCGCCCCTTGGCGCTGCTCCAACTCCTGGCCGAGCAACCGCATCCGCTCCCCCAACCCATCGAGCGCTTGTGCCTTCGACTCGACGCCCTCGATGGTGCCGTTCACGGTGCGCATGCGCCGTTCCGCCGACTCGACCGCCGTCGTCACCGACGCAATCGTCGCGGCGACACGCTGCGCTTCGGCCGCCTGGCGCGACAGATCGGTAAACCGCCCCTCGGCCGCGTCCATCCGCTGCCGCACGTTCTCACTGCGCTCGTCCAGCTGCGACACGGTGGACTCGAGCTCGCCCATGCGCTGGTACAGCGCATCGACCACGCCGCGCCGCTCATCCAGCGATGCCATTGCCGACGTGAGATGGTCGACCTGTCCCCGCAGCGCGTCCATGCCCGGCCGCATGCGCTCGAGCTCGGCGACGTGCGCCATGAGGCTCGTGGTCCGCTCGTCCGCCTCGGCCAGCCACGCGTCCGTTTCGCCCTGGCGCTCGCGCAACCGCGTCATCTCGGCATAGGCGACGCGCACCTGCTCCAGCCCATCACGAATCGACTCGTGCGTCCCGTTGAGCGTCGCCAGATCGCGCGTGATTCCATCGACGAGCGGCCGCACTTTCTCCACGCGGTCCATGCGCTGCGACATGTCGTCCAACTGCCGCTCCAACTGCCCGACATTGTCGCGCACCGCCCGGAGCTTGTCGGCTTGCGCCGCGATCCGGTGCACGTCTTCGCCCACGCCTGTGACCTGCGCCGCCAGCGCGCGGGCGCGGGCCTCGGTGTCGGCCACGGCCCGCGTCGTGGCGTCGAGCGCCGTGATCCGCGTCTCGCATTCCTTGACGCCGCCCCGCAGCTCGGCGATCCGCTCGCTGACGGCGTCCAGCGTGCGATTCTCCAGCTCGAACCGCTCGATGCTGGTGCGCATCTCGCCTTTGAGATCGGCCAGCACCCGCGTCGCCTCGCGCTCGGTCTCGTCCAGCTCCCGCTGGCCGCTCAAGATCTCCTCGGAGCGGCCGAGCACTTTGGCGTGCATCGCTTGCACTTCGGACATCCGGGCATCGAGCGCGCTCAAGGAGCGCGCCTGCTCGTCTTGCCGGCGCACGGAGCTCTCGAGCTGCCCGGTGAGGGCCACGACGTGAGCCACCTGGTTCGCGGCCCGGTCGACGACGTCGCGCTGCTGTTCCAGCACGGCGGTCTTTTGCGCGACCTGCTCGGCGATCGCTTTGAGCACGGCGAGCTGGTGCTGCACGTCGGGAATGCCGCTGGCGATACGGAGCAGCGAGTCGAGCGCCTGCTCGGCGGACGATGCGCGGCGCTCGATCTGGTCCATCTTGCTGCCCGTCGCCTGCCAGCGCTGGTCCATGCCGTCGAGGCGCGACGTCGCGTGCTTATGGGCGCGCAACACGTCTTCGTGCAACGCGCGGAGGCGACCGACGTGCTCCGTCAGGTCGCCCATCTCACCCGTCATCGCGTCGGCCTCGCCGCGGAGCGCGTCGAGCCGCGGCTGGAGCGCCAGCAGGCGGTCGAGTTGGTCGCGCAGCTCGAGGGCGGAGTCGACTTTCGAGATCAGCGTGCCGCAGGCGCCGCGCACGCGCTCGACGTCGGCCGTCGCCGCGGAGAGCTGCGTCTGGGCCCGCTCGTGCGCGGTGCCGAGGCGCGTGGTGCGCTCCTCGAGCGTCGCCAGTTGCGTGGCCACGCGGTCGGCGCCGGCGAGCGCCGCGGCAAGTCGGGTCATGCGCTCTTCCATCGCCGCCACCTGCGCCGCGCGCGCGTCCAACGCGCGGAGCTCCCCGGCGGCGGACTCGGCGCGGCGCACCAGCGCCTCCAACGCCGCCGCATCGTAGGCGGGCGCGCTGGGCGCCCCGTTATCCGGGACGCGCTTTTTGAGATTCGGGAGCGCAATCATGACGACTCGTCTCGTGGCGGGAGGGCGCGCAGCGATCGCTCATCGCGTTCGCACAGTCATGACTGCCCGATATACGCACCGTCACGTCAACAGTGCGGCACGAAAAATGGCAGATACCTGACGGAATGACGGGTGGTGATTGGCGCGGAAAACTTGACCGGCGACCACGCGTTCAGCCGCGAAAGACCGCGCGGCGCCGCGAGCTGAATGTGTTACACAATACGGCGGCGCGAAACGCGACAGCGCACGCCAACGAGGGCGCTACAGTGGCCGCCGGACGTAACGGCGTCCCGTGAACTCGAAACCGAGCCGCTCGTAGAACGCGTGCGCGTCGGCGCGCCTCACGTGGGTCGTCACCATGATCCTATCGGCGCCGAACGTCCGCCCCCACGACGCGAGCGCCTCGACGAGCGCCCGCCCAACGCCCGATCCGCGCACCCCATTGCGCACGACGAGCGCCATCAGCATCACCTCCGGGTCCTGCCCCGTCAGCGGCACCAACCGCTCGCCGGCGATGAGACCATTAACAGCCTCCCCGTCCGCCGCGAGGTACGCCACACCCTCCCGCGCCGCCAACCGCATGAGACGCGGCGGGATGTCGGGCACCGGCGTCGGATACCCGAGCTGCCCAAGCAGCTCGGCGATCGCGGGGGCATCCTGGGGCGTCGCGGCGCGAATCACACGCGTACAATCGCCGCGCGGGCGTCAGTCGTCCAGTGCGATCACTTCGCCCAGTCCGGCGTAGCCATAGCGGTCCCCGAACACGCGCCGGAGCGTCGCGAAGGCGGGTTCACCAGTGCAGTGCCCGGGCGCTATGGCGTCCACGCGCCAGCGGTCGTGCAGTGCGCCGGCGATCCGGGCGATCTCGGCGTCTGGAGTCGTCACTAAGTGCAGACCGCCGAAGATCCGGTGCACGTGGTCGCCGAGCGGCGCCGAGGCCTGCACGATGGTCTCGATGCCGGGGTGCGAGCAACCCACGACGAGGATGAGGCCCTGTGGGGTGCGAATGGCGAGCGACAGCTCGCGGAGCTCCAGCGTGCCGGGTGTTTGCGAGACGGTGGAGATGATCGAGAGGCCGGGCGCGATCTCGGTGAGGGTGTCGACCCACACGAAATGGCCCGCGGGCCAGGGCGTGCCGAACCGCAATTCTTCGGGCGGCTCGCCGGCGAAATAGCGCATGCGCGGCGGCAAGGTGGAGTCGCGGCGGTAGAACGTGCCCGGCAGGGCCGCGCCGAACACGCCGAACGATTCCTTGGGCGCATACACGCGGACGCCGGGGTTGACCTGCAGCAGGTAGCTCAGCCCCGCGGTGTGATCGCCGTGACGGTGGGAGATCACGACGAAATCCAGTCGTCGGAGATCGACGTGCAGTGCGCGCACGTTGCGGGCAAAGATCTCGGCGTTGTTCCCCGCGTCGAACAGGATCCGCTTGCCCTGGTACTCGATCAGCGCCGAGAACCCCCAGTCTCGCGTGAGACCGGGGGCGACGCCGAAGGCATTGTAGAGAATCGTGATCCGGTTCGAGTCGTGTGTGCGAAGCGCGGCGGGGGACGCCGAGAGCGTGAGCGCCGCAGCGAGACATAGAGTACGCATGGTCGCCCCTGATGGTGAGTGCCCAATATTCACCACTCACCGTGGAGGGCTCAACCAATCTCGACTGGCTATAGCGCCTCAGAACGGTTCTCTGTAGTGTCGGTGGTCGTAACGTAGCTGCCATTTTCACTCGGGAACGCGGCGCAGAGCGTCGGCGGCCGTCGCCGTATCGTTCACTGCGAGTCGCCCGACAAAACGGCGAGAACCGCTCGAGCGAGCTCGAAACCGGGCGGACACAGGTTCCGTAGACATACCCAGATTTTGGCTCGTCGTAAGCCGTCGACTTCGGACGGCCAACCCAATCGTGTGACTTGGCCGGGTGTCGAATACCCATGCGAACGACCATTCTCTACTCTGCACTCGCGGCCACCGCGGCCTCGATCGTGTTGGCGTACCCTGGCCACCTGGCGCAGCCCGACCTTGGCCGCGTCCGGGCGCTGCCCGCACGATTCATCGCTGATCGCATGTACGCCGCGCCGGTCACCGCGCGGGGCGACACACTGCTCCTGTATCTCGACACGGGCAGCGGCGTCAACATGCTCTACCCTCGGACGCTCGTGCGTCTGGGGCTCCGTGCTGACTGGGTGCGCCAGGGCAATGACTCGATACAGGTCGTGGCGCTGCCGCCCCTGGGGGCGGGGACCTCCATTCCGCTGCCCGGCCCGGCATCGCCAATCGGGGCAAAATTCCTGGTGCTAGCACCGGAGTACGCCTTGGGCGGCGACGGGTTCCTCGGACGCACGTGGTTCGCCGACCGCGTCTGGCGCCTCGATTATCTGGGCCACACGCTCGCCCTCGTCGGCGACGGGATGGCGGCGGCCTCCGCCACCGGCGCGCGCACGCGCGACCCACATGGGGTGCGGCTCGGCTTCCAGGTCGACTCCGCCTGCCAACGGACGACGCAGTTCCCGCGGATCCGCGTGGAGATCGACGGCGACTCCCTCGACCTCCTCTTCGACACCGGCGCCACGGTCACTCTGACGGACGCGGCGTGGGCAGCGCTGCGCGGCGACGGCGAGCCCCAGGAACGGGGCACGAGCTTCATCGCGCAGAACGTCTTCGAGCGGTGGCGGCAGCGGCACCCCGACTGGCGCGTCGTCGAGCACGCGGACCGCGTGCTCGACATGCCGATGATCCTGGTCCCCGAAATACACGTCGGCGGGTACGCGGTCGGGCCCGCGTGGTTTACGATGCGCCCGGACAAGAACTTCCACCAGTTCATGTCACAGTGGATGGACCGCCGCGTGGAGGGCGCGCTAGGCGGCTCGGTGCTCCGCTCCTTCCGTGTGACCCTCGACTATCCGGGCGCGACCGCGACGTTCGAGCGCTAAGTCCTAGAACGGTAGATCGTCGTCTCCGTCTTGCAACGCTCCCGGGAAATCGTCGAAGTCCTCGTTCCCCGACTTGGCGCCACTCTTGGCGGGCGGACGGGCAGAACGCGCGGGTCGCTCGGAGGGCGGACCCTCACCCTCGTCGCCGCCGCGGCCGCCGAGGAGGATCAGCTCACGCACGCGGATCTCGGTGACGTACCGCGTCTGGCCATCCTTGTCCTGGTACTGGCGATACTCGATCTCGCCCTCGACGTACACCTGCTTGCCCTTCTTGCAATAGCGCTCGACGATGTCGGCGAGGTTGTAGCTCTTCGAGTTCCAGGCGATGCACTTGTGCCACTCGGTCTTTTCCTGCTTTTCCCCCGAAGGCGAATTCCACTGACGGCTCGTGGCGAGCGAAAAATTCGCCACCCGGCTGCCGTTGGACGTGGAGCGCACCTCGGGATCACCGCCGAGGTTGCCGATCAACGTGACTTTATTGAGGCTGCGGCCCATTGAGACTCCTTTTCCGGAAATGTATCAGCCTGGGCGACGCCGGCGTCATCGCCCTGGCGAAAGTCATATCCCAAAATCACAGCGCAACAAAAGGGCGTCCTCGACCGGATCCCGATAATAGCGGCGCCGGCGGCCGACCGTGCTGAATCCCCGCGATCCATACAGCGCGCGGGCCGCGGCGTTCGAGTCGCGCACCTCGAGATGCACCACGTTGGCGCCCGCCAACCGGGCCTCGGTGAGCGCGGCGTCCAGCAGGCGGGAACCGATGCCTCTCCGGCGACGGTCCGGCGCCACGGCCAGGTTCGCGATCTCCGCTTCGTCGGCGACAAACCACGCGACGACGTAGCCCATCACCGCGCCCGTCGGCGACCCATCGCAGGCCACGGTGAAGTACGCCCGCGGGCTGCCCACCAGCGCGTTGAAGGACTCCCGGGACCACGGCGGGTCCGAGAACGCCGCCCGCTCGATCGACACAACCGCGTCGAGATCGCCCACCGCCGCCCGGCGCAGGGCGATCGCCTGGCGCTCCGGACGCACCGTCATATCGCCGCCTGCGCGCGCCGGCGGTCCTCGGCCGCCGAGCGGCGGCCGTAGTCCGGCTCCCAGGACGCCAGGTCGACCGGCGCGCCCCAATCCAGTCGCGCCACCCCGCGCACATGCGGCCAGGCACCGGTGGCCGGACCAATGACCCGGGCGCCCAATCGCGCCGCCAGCTCCGGTATCGCGGCAGCCGCCACGAGTTGTGGCGGGTCGACGGTCATCTCGTCGCCCGCCGGGACGCGTGACACGAAACGCTCGTCGCGCCCCGCATCGAGCACCGCCAAATACCCACCCGGGGAAGGCGGCGGCACCGTCCGCGCCCCGGCCACGATGAGCGCCAGCGACGGCACCGCGTACAACGGGATCGAAAGGCCGGAACACATGCCCTTCGCGATGGATGCCGCGGTCCGAAGGCCCGTGAAGCCGCCCGGCCCCGCGCCGCAGACGATCGCCTCCAGCGCCGAAAGCGGGATCGCCGCTTCCGCCAGCAACGCGAGCGCGGCCGGGAGCAGCGGTTCCACGTGCTCCGAGCGTTCGGCGACCTCGGTCTCGGCAACGACCGTGGTGCCGCGGATCACCGCGACGGTGGCGCGAGGCGTCGACGCGTCCATGGCCAACGCGACGGCAGGAAGGGACCGGCCGGTCACCCGGCCAACAACACCCGCTTATCCGGCTCGCCAGGCAGGTGCTCGAGATCGATCGGCACGTGACCTGTCGGCAGCCGGCCGGCCGCGCGCTCCGGCCACTCGACGAGGATGACCGCCTCGGCGCTCACGATCTCCTCCCAGCCGATGCCGGTCAGCTCGTCGACGCGCTCCACGCGATACAGATCGATGTGATACACTCGCGACCGCGGCGCGTGGTACTCGTGCACCAACGCGAACGTCGGACTCGTCACCGGTTCCGTCACGCCGTATCCCCGACAGATCGCCTGCACCAGCGTCGTCTTCCCGGCCCCGAGGTCGCCCGAGATCGCGACGACGACCGGCGGCACCAGCGCGCGGCCGAACCGCTCGCCCCAGGCGATCAACTCCGCTTGCGTGACGGCCAGGCGCCCCCGCGCGGCGCGCGGCGGCACGACGTGCGGGCCGGCCGCCATCACCGGCCTCCCAACGCCGACGCGGCCGTCGCCTGCGCCTTGCTGCCCGCCGCCCGCACCTCGAAAAGCTCGTCGCGCAGCCGGGCCGCCGTCTCGAAATCGAGCGCCGCCGCCGCTTCCCTCATGTCTTTTTCCAGCTTGGCGATGAGCGCCACGACGTCGCCGGTGGGCGCGCGGGGCGCGGCGACCTCGCGCGGCGGACGCTCGATGCGCGCGTCGGCGACGCGCGTGATCAGGCGGACCTGATCCACGCTCTTGATCACCGACCGCGGCACGATGCCGTGCTCCGTGTTGAATGCCCGCTGCAGCGTCCGCCGGCGCGTTGTCTCGTCCATCGCGCGCTGCATCGAGCCCGTCATCCGGTCCGCATACAGGATGGCGCGGCCCGACACGTGGCGGGCCGCGCGGCCGATGGTCTGGATCAAGGAGCGATCGCTGCGCAAGAACCCCTCCTGGTCCGCATCGAGGATGGCGACCAGAGAGACCTCGGGCAGATCCAACCCCTCGCGGAGCAGGTTGATACCGACCAGCACATTGAAGTCGCCCAACCGCAACCCCCGCACGATCTCCATGCGCTCGATCGCGTCGATGTCGGAGTGCATGTACCGCACCCGCACGCCCATCTGCTGGAGATAATCGGTGAGATCCTCGGCCATGCGCTTGGTCAGCGTGGTGACCAACACCCGCTCGCCGCGCGTCTCGCGCTGCCGAATCTCGTGCAGGAGATCGTCCACCTGACCCCGGACCGGGCGCACGTCGATCTCCGGATCCACCAGGCCCGTCGGGCGGATGATCTGCTCGACGATGACCCCTTGGGACAACTCCAACTCCAGCTCGCTGGGCGTGGCCGACACCATGATCGCCCGCGGCGTCAGCGCCAAAAACTCATCGAAGATGAGCGGACGATTGTCGAGCGCACTGGGCAGGCGAAAGCCGTAGTCGACCAGTGTCAGTTTGCGGGCGCGATCCCCGTTGTACATGCCCCGCACCTGCGGCAGCGTCACGTGCGACTCGTCGACGACGAGGAGGAAGTCTTCCGGGAAGTAGTCGAAGAGACACGCCGGCCGTTCGCCCGCCGAGCGACCCGAGAGGTGCCGCGAGTAGTTCTCGATGCCCGCGCAGGTACCGATCTCCAACATCATCTCGATGTCGAAGTTCGTGCGGGACTCGAGTCGCTGGGCCTCGAGCAGCTTGCCGTTCTGGCGCAGCAGATCGAGCCGCTCGGTGAGCTCGGTGCGGATCAGACCCACCGCGCGCTCGAGCGACGGACGCGACGTAATGAAATGCTTCGCCGGATAGACCGCCGCGCGATCCAGCGACGTGATGGTCTTGCCGGTGACCACATTGATCTTCGAGATGCGTTCGACTTCGTCGCCCCACATCTCGACGCGGACCCCCTGCTCCTCGTACGCCGGAAAGATCTCGACCGTGTCCCCGCGCACGCGGAATGTGCCGCGCTCGAAGGCCACGTCGTTCCGGGCATACTGGATCCGCACCAGGGACCGCAGGATGTCATCGCGGGCGATCTTCTGGCCGCGCTCGATCGTGACCATCGTATCACGATACGTGAGCGGGTCGCCGAGGCCGTAGATCGCCGACACCGTGGAGACGATGACGACATCCTCGCGCTCCATCAGGCTCGACGTGGCGCGGAGACGCAACCGGTCGATGTCTTCGTTGATCGACGCGTCCTTCTCGATGTACGTGTCCGTCGTCGGGACGTACGCTTCCGGCTGGTAGTAGTCGTAATACGAGATGAAGTACTCGACCGCATTCCGCGGGAAGAAGCTCTTGAGCTCTCCGTAGAGCTGGGCCGCCAGGGTCTTGTTGTGTGACAGGACCAGCGTGGGACGGCCGAAGTGTTGGATGACGTTGGCGACCGTCATCGTCTTACCCGATCCGGTCACGCCCAGCAGCGTCTGGAACCGGTCGCCCCGGCTCAGACCTGCCGTCAGCTCGGCGATCGCGCGGGGCTGATCGCCGGCCGGCTGAAACGGCGCCTGGAGGTCAAAGGAGGGACCGGCCACACTCTAAATATAGACGTCACTCGTCCGTCGTGATCCGGTCTCGCCGGGCGACCTCGGAAACGCCCTTGACGCGGCGGGCCGCCTTCATGATGCGCTCGAGGTGGGCGAGATTTTCGACCTCGACGAGGGCCGATCCCGTGACGCGTCCATCGTGCGTCTGGAGCTCCATGCTCCGAATGTCGGTGCCCGTGGCGCTGACGGCGGCCGCCAGGTCGGCATAGAGGCCGCGGCGGTCATTGGCCTCGAGCGTGAGGCGCACCGTGAAGCGCTCGCCTTCGACCTCCTGCCAGTCGATATCCAACCGGCGCTCCGGCTCGTGCGCCAGCACCAGGAGGTTCGGGCAATCGCCCCGATGGATGCTCACCCCGCGGCCGCGCGTGACGTAGCCCACCACCGGGTCGCCGGGCACCGGTTGGCAACACTGCGCGTAGCGGACCATGAGCCCATCGACGCCCTGGATGCGCACGCCTTTGCTGCCACGGCGCACCCGGTCGACGAGTCGCTCCAAAGCGCTGGGCTTGGCGGTGCCGCCGTCGGTTTGGTCGAGATCGGGGTGCAGCACCTTGAGGGCCTGCAGCGCGTGCACGTCGCCCTGGCCGATCGACGCCATCAGATGCTCGGTATCGGTCAGGGCCAGCTCGCGCGCGATGCGCTCCAGCTCTTCGTCGGACGGCTTGGCGAGGCGCCGGCGCTTGATCTCGCGCTCCAGAATCTCGCGCCCGACCTTCTGGGACGTTTCCTCTTCCTCGTGCCGCAGCCACTGCCGGATCTTGTGGCGCGCCCGTCCCGTGCGGACGTGGGCGAGCCAGTCCCGGCTCGGCCGCGCGCCCGGCCCCGTGAGAATCTCGATCGTCTCGGAATTCTTGAGCGTGCGGGACAGCGGCGCGATCTTGCCGTTGATCTTCGCGCCCTGGCAATGCAGTCCCACTTCCGTGTGCACCGCGAACGCGAAGTCCAGCGGCGTCGCCCCTTTCGGGAGCTGAATCACGTCGCCGGTGGGCGTGAAGACGAAGATCTCGTCCTGGTACAGGTCGAGCTTGAGGAACTCCAAAAACTCGTCCGGCGTCTTGGCGTCAAGTTGGAGCTCGAGGATCTGGCGGAACCAGGACAGGTGGCGCTCGATGTCGCCGGCCGCCGCGCTGTTCTTGTACAGCCAGTGTGCCGCGATCCCGAACTCGGCCGTCCGGTGCATGTCGCGCGTCCGGATCTGAATCTCGAACAACTGCTTGCCCGGGCCGAAGACCGTGGTGTGCAGCGACTGATACCCGTTCGACTTGGGCTGCGCGATGTAGTCCTTGATGCGCTCCTGCAGCGGCGTCCACCCGTCGTGGATCACGCCGAGCGCGTGATAGCAGTCGGGGACCGAGTTGACGAGCACGCGGATGGCCAGCAAGTCGTAGATCTCGTCGTACGGCTTCTGGCGCTTTTGCATCTTCTTGTGGATGGACCACAGGTGCTTGGGCCGGCCGGTGACCTCGGCGTTGAGCAGGCCCGCATCGCGCACCACGCGCTCCAGCGGTTCGCGCATCTGCGCGATCAGGGCCTCGCGCTCGCCCCGTTTGGTGGCGACGAGTTTGGCCAGTCCCTTGTACTCGTCGGGCTCGAGGTGCTTGAACGCGAGATCCTCGAGCTCCCACCGCATCTTGGCCATACCAAAGCGGTGGGCCAGGGGCGCGTAGAGATCGCGGGTCTCCTGGGCGATCCGGCGCTGCTTCTCGGGCCGCAGGTACTCGAGCGTCCGCATGTTGTGCAGACGGTCGGCGAGCTTGATGATGATGACCCGCGCGTCCTTGGCGATGGAGAGCAGCAGCTTCCGGTAATTCTCGACCTGCCGTTCCTGGGACGAGTGCTGGGGCAGCGTGCCGATTTTCGTGAGGCCATTGACGATGTCGGCGATCTCTTTCCCGAACTCGCGCTCGACATCCGCGATCGAGGCCGCGGTATCCTCGACGACATCGTGGATCAGTCCGCTGGCGACCGTGACCGAGTCCAGCTGCAGGTCGGCCAGGATCTTGGCCACCTCGACGCAGTGCGAGACGTAGTCATCGCCCGAGAAGCGTTTCTGGCCGAGGTGCGCGCGATGGCTGTAGTGGTAGGCGCGCACGAGCAATTCGCGGTCAAGCCGCTCCTCGCTCGTGGTCGTCCAGTTTGGAATGACCGCGGCGAGAGGGACGGCGCCCTCGGTTACAGCCACCGTTGCTCCAGGAAGCTCGTGTATCGGCCTCGTCCGATAATGATGTGGTCGTAGACCGGGATGTCCACCAGTCGGCCGGCGGCGACGAGCTGCTCCGTGAGGGTCCGATCATCGGGCGACGGTGTGGGATCGCCGCTGGGATGATTGTGCAGCAGGACAATGGCGGCCCCGCCTTCGATGATCGCCGCCTTGAACACCTCGCGCGCGTGCACGGGCGCCGAGTTGAGTACCCCCCGGGTAAGCGTGATGTCCTGCTGCAGGCAGTGCTGCGTATCCAGGACGATCACGTGAAATTCCTCCACAGGCAGGTCTTGCATCACCGGGGCAAACCGATCGACGATGTCGTACGGCGAACGCATGGGCAGCCGCACTTCCGGCGCTTCTTGCGACCATCGACGGCCAAGCTCGAGTGCCGCATGTATGGTTACTGCTCGTGCAGACCCGACGCCGCAAATTTGCGTCAGTTCGGCGATCGGCCGCGAGCGCAGCCGCCGAAGCGACCCGCCCGCCGCTGCCAAAATGGCGGCTCCAGTATCGAGAGCTGAGCGACCGGTGCTTCCACTTCCGACAACGATCGCCAGAAGTTCGGCTGTCGCCAGCCGTTCAGCACCAAACTGGTAGAGCCGCTCGCGCGGCCTGTCACTCTTGGGTAACCGCTTAATAGCTAACGTCGGAATATGAGACTCGCCAGGCATGCCGTAATCTGCCGCCGGGCGATCCGACAGGCATCATCGCTACGCGGCGACCCCGTGGCATTTCTTGAATTTCTTGCCCGAGCCGCACGGGCAGGGATCGTTCCGGCCGATATTCGACCACTCGGACCGCGATGACACGACGGGATCCGGGCTGGTCTTGACCTTCCCGGACGGCGGCGATTCCGCGGGGCCGGAGTCCACCGCTTCCGCCGGCACGTCCTCCAACACGCCCATCGCGTCGTATCGCTTGGTCGGACGCTGGGGCGCCGTGGACCGCGCCGCTTGGGGTGGCGGCTGCGGCGGCTCGAACATGATCTGGGCTCGCAAGAACCGCTCGGTGAACGTGTTGTAGATGTCCGTCATGAGATCGACGAACATCTTGTACGCTTCCTCCTTGTACTCGATCAGCGGGTCCTTCTGGCCCCAGGCCCGGTAGTTGATGCCGTTCCGCAGCTGATCGAGATCGTAGAGGTGGTCCTTCCACTTCTCGTCCAACACCTGGAGCATCACGAGCGACAGGATTTGATCCGCGAACTCGGCGAGGCTCGCGATCTTCGCCTGGAAGGCGGCCCGCCCCGCGTCCGTGGCCTCGTGCACGATATCGATCAACGCCGCCGGCCGGATCTCGCCTTCCAGCCCGGGCACGATCATGAGATAGTGCATGAGCAGTTCCTGCCGGATCAGCGACAGGTCCAGCTCCGGCTCGGAGTCGTAGTCCGCCAACGACACCTCGATGCGGCGTGCGACGGCCCGTTCCACCATCCGTTGGGCTTCGCCCTTGAGCTCTTCCCCGCCCTCGAGCGCGAACGACCGCAGCGAGTAGATGACTTCCCGCTGCTGGTTCATCACATCGTCGAACTCCAGCAAGCGCTTGCGCGACTGGAAGTGTTGGAGCTCGACCCGCTTCTGCGCCTGCTCGATCGACCGGGTGATGAGCGGGTGGGTCAGCATCTCGCCTTCCTGCGCGCCCATGCTGTCCATGAGCTTGGCGATCCGCTCCGACCCGAACAGTCGCATCAGATCGTCTTCCAGCGACAGGAAGAACTGCGACGCGCCGGGATCGCCTTGGCGGCCAGCGCGACCGCGCAGCTGCCGGTCAATCCGCCGCGACTCGTGGCGCTCGGACCCGATGATGTGGAGCCCGCCGCATTCGATGACGTCGACATCCTTCCCGTTATCGTCCTTCACTTTCGACGGCTTGGACTCGATGACGCCCGCACCGAGTTTGATGTCGGTGCCGCGGCCGGCCATGTTCGTCGCGATGGTGACGCCGCCGAACTGGCCCGCCATGGCCACGATCTCCGCCTCGCGCTGGTGATACTTGGCGTTGAGCACCTGGACATCGATGCCCCCCCGCTTGAACATGCGCGACAACGTCTCGGAGACGTCGACGTTGACCGTGCCGACGAGCACCGGATAGCCCAAGTCGTGGAGCCGCCGCGCTTCGTCGACGATGGCGTTGTACTTCTCCCGGCGCGTCTTGTAGACCAGGTCGTGGCGGTCCTCGCGGATTACGTTCTTGTTGGTGGGGATGACGGAGACCTCGAGTTTGTAGATCTCGAAGAACTCCGTCTCTTCGGTCTCGGCGGTGCCCGTCATGCCGGCCAGCTTGTCATACATCCGGAAATAGTTCTGGATGGTGATCGTGGCCATCGTCTGGGTCTCGCCCTTGACCTGCACGCCCTCTTTCGCCTCGACGGCTTGGTGCAGGCCCTCGGACCACCGCCGCCCCGGCATCGTGCGACCCGTGAACTCGTCGACGATCAACACCTGGCCTTCCTGCACGACGTAGTTCACATCGCGCTCGTAGAGCACGTGCGCCCGCAGCAGCTGGTGCACGATGTTCAGTTTTTCACTCTTGGCCGCGTACTCGCCCTCGATCCGCCGCTTGGCCTCCAGCTTCTCTTGGGGGCTCATCGACTCGTCCTTGTCGATGCGATGCACTTCGCCCGAGATGTCCGGCATCACGAACGCGTCGTGATCGTTCGGCGACATGAAGTCCACACCGCGATCGGTGAGATGGACCGTGTGCCCCCGCTCGTCCAGCACGAAGAGCAGGTCATCCTCGAGATCGCGGTACATCTGCTTGGCGGCCGGCAGCTTCCGATCGGCGATGTGGTCCAGCTCCATCTTCTGGACGAGCGTCTTGGCGCCCGTCTCCTGCATCACCTTGAGCAGCCGCTTGTTCTTGGGACTCCCGAGCTGCGCCTTGTAGAGGAGCAGGCCGGCGTCGCCCGTCTCGTCGGCCTCCAGCTTGCCCTCGCCATCGCCCACGAGCTTGTTGACCAGATCGGTCTGGCGCCGGACCAAGCGCGCGACCGCCGCGTTGAACTCGGCGTACTGGGCATCGCTCTCGTTCCCGACCGGCCCCGAGATGATGAGGGGCGTCCGCGCTTCGTCGATCAACACGGAGTCGACTTCGTCGACGATCGCGTAGGCGTGCGTCCGCTGCACGCGCTGATCGAGCGAGATCACCATGTTGTCGCGCAGATAGTCGAACCCGAACTCGTTGTTCGTGCCGTACGTGATGTCGCAGGCGTAGGCGGCGCGGCGCTCGGGCGTACCGGGCTCCGTGTCGTCGAGACAACCCACGGTCAGCCCGAGGTAGCGGTACACGTGCCCCATCCACTGGGAGTCACGGCGGGCGAGATAGGTGTTCACCGTCACCAGGTGGGCGCCCCGACCGGCCAACGCGTTCAGATAGAGCGGCAGCGTCGCCACCAGGGTCTTGCCCTCGCCCGTCGCCATCTCGGCGATCCGGCCCAGGTGCAGCTCGATGCCGCCCATGAGCTGGACGTCGTACGGGACCATGTTCCACTCGGTCTCATGGCCCGTGACCGGTACCGACGTGCCGACGAGGCGCCGACACGCTTCCCGTACCGTGGCGAAGGCCTCGGGCAGGAGCTCGTACAGCGTCTCCCCGACGGCTTCGCGAAGCGCGCCCTCGGCGCCTCCGCGCCCATCGCCGCCGACCAGCTCCGTGTCGATGCGCTCGCGCTCCGCGGGATCCGGGGCGACGCGCTTGGCCGCCTTGAGCTCGGCGACCTTTCCCTCGAGGTCACTGGTCCGCTCGGCCAAGATCTCTCGAAAGCGCGCGGTTTGCGCGCGCAGCTCGTCCTCCGAGATGCCGTGCAGGCGCTCGTAGTGCGCGTTGATATCGTCCACGAGCGGTTGGATGCGCTTCCGCTCGCGCTCGTGACGGGTTCCGAAGACCCCGCTAATCAGTCGTTTCAGCATACCCGTTCTCTCGGTACAGCCCGCTGCGCTCGATGTAGTCGCGTACCGCTTCCGGCACGAACCCGCGGATCGAACGTCCCGCGCGCACGCGCGCCCTGATCTCGGTCGAAGATACGTCGATACGGCGACTCGGCAGCACCCGCGGCGCCGGTTCCACCAGCGTGTCGGCGACCGCCTCGCCCCGCGTCAGGACCACGACGGTGGCCAGCCGCAGGATCGCCGCGGGCTCCCGCCATTGCCGGAACAGCGCCCACGCGTCCGCACCGAGCAGAAGAAACCGCTCCGCGTCCGGCTCACGTTCGGCAAGCGCGGCGAGTGTATCGACCGTGAAAGATAACCCATCCCGGTCGATTTCGATGGCGTCCACCGCGAATCGCGGGTCGTCCCCGACCAGTCGTCGCGTCATCTCCAGACGGGCGGCCGCCGGGGCGAGATGGGCGTGGGCCTTGAGGGGTTGCCGGGCGGCCGGTATCCACAGGAGCCGATCGAGGCCCAACGCTTCGACCGCGTCGGTGCCGACGAGCAGGTGGCCGATATGGGGGGGATCGAACGTCCCCCCGAAGATGCCGAGCCGCACGCCCTAGCGTGGCGCCGGGCCGGGGCTCAAGGCCGTTGCGCGCTGACCGCGATCCCGCAGTGATCGCGGACTTCCCGGTCGCCCGGATACGCCGTGCGGAGCGACGTGCACACGTCGTTGGCGTCGTCCCGGTAGTGGATCGCCCGATAGGCATCGACGAGCTTGAGCTGCGCCCGCCGCGCCATTGCCGTCGTCGGGTAGTTCTTGACGACGTCTTTGAAATAGATGATCGACGAGTCGTAGGCCTTGCGCTTGTAGTAGTGCACCCCGTTCGTGTAGTCCTTCTGCGCGAACCACTCGTCCAAGCGCCCGATCTGCTTCTGCGCGTCCGGCGCCAGCGGCGAACCCGGGTAGAGGGACAGCAGCTGCTGGTACGATGTCAGCGCCGATTCGCCATTCTGGGCGTCCAGGTCGGGGCGATGCCACATTTTTTGATAGCAGCGGCCGGCGTTGTAGAGCGAGCGGTCGGCCAACGAGTCGTCGGGGAACGACTCGGCCAAGCGCGAGTAGCTTTGGGCCGCGAGCAGATACTCGGAGCGGTGCTCGTGCGCCGCGCCGAGATAGAAATGGGCGCGGGACAGCAGCGTGTCGTGGGCCGGAAGCTCGAGCGTCAACTTCTCGAACCCGGCGACCGCGTCATCCCAGTTGTGCTTGGTGAACGCGTGCACCGAGCGAGCATACAGCTCCTCGTTCGTCCCGTGAAACTTCGCGAGATCGAGATGGCCGGCGCACGATCCGGCGATGAGTCCGAGGGCCGCGGTGCCGGCAACGGCCAACGTGGTGCGCAGGCGTGACATTGTGATGTTATTGATACCCGACACTCTGGCTCTGGTTCACTGCCCTCCCGCCGAGTGGCGGGCGAGCATGGATCGATAGGTCTCTACCCGCGGATCGCCGGGGTGGGCAACAGCGGCGCGATCCCAGACCCGTCCGGCGGTCGCGTGCTCTCCTCGAAGATACGATGTCAAACCGCGCAATAAGAGGGCATCCAGCAATTCGGGGCGCACGGCCAGCACCGCATCCAGGGACTCCGCGGCTTCCTCGTACCGCTGCGCCTCGAGGAGGGTGCGGGACAACGACAGCCCGATGTCCACGTATCCGGGCCTCAGCGCCAAGGCCCGGCGGTACTGCGTGATGGCCTCCTCCGACGCCCCGGCGTTCCGGTACTCATCCGCCAGTGCGGCATGGGCGTTCGCCAGCCGGTTGCCGACCACGACCGGAAAGCCGGTCTCGTCCGGCCGGCCGAACGCCTCCGCCATCGCGAATGACGCGGCGGCCTCCTCGGTGCGCCCTAGCCCGTTGAGCAGCACGGCCCGATTGAGGTGCGCTTCGACGTAGCGGGGATTGCGTTCCAGGGCCTGGTCGAACTGATACAGGGCTTCCAGGGGCCGGTCGACCATGGCCAGCGCCAACCCGTACAGGTTGTAGGCGTCGGCATACCCGCATCCGCCGCCGATCGCCTCGGCCAGCAAGAGGACAGCGCCGTGGTAGTCGCGGACCGCGAACCGCTCCCGGGCCCGCTCGACGGGATCGGGCGCGAGATCGAGGAGGTCACGCACCCCGGTGGTCATGCCATGCGATCCGTGCCGATCAGCGACCGGAAATACTCGATCGTCCGGGTTACGCCTTCGCGGACTGGCACCTTCGGCGTCCATCCGAGCATGGTGCAGGCGCGCGTGATGTCGGGGCGCCGGACCTTCGGATCGTCCACGGGCAGGTCGCGGTACACGATGGGCGACCGCGTCCCGGTCAGCTCCACGACGATCTCGGCCAGCTCCTTCACCGTGTACTCGTCGGGGTTGCCGATGTTGGTGGGATCGGCGTCGCCGTTCATGAAAAGCCGGTAAATGCCATCGACTTCGTCGTCGACGTAGCAAAAGCTGCGCGTCTGCGCACCGTTGCCGTAGATCGTGATCGGCTCGCCGGTCAGCGCCTGCACGATGAAATTGGAGACGACGCGGCCGTCCCGCGGGCGCATGCGCGGGCCATACGTATTGAAGATCCGCACGATCCGCGTATCGACGCCATGGAACCGGTGATAGGCCATGGTGATGGCCTCGGCGAAGCGCTTCGCCTCGTCATAGACGCCGCGGGGCCCGATGGGATTGACGTTGCCCCAATAGGACTCGGTCTGGGGATGCACCAGCGGATCCCCATAGACCTCGGATGTGGAGGCCAGAAAGAACCGCGCCCCCTTGGCCTTGGCCAGCCCCAGCGCATTGTGGGTGCCGAGCGCCCCGACTTTGAGCGTGGGGATGGGGTGCTCGAGGTAGTCGACGGGGCTCGCCGGCGACGCGAAATGGAGCACGCCGTCGAGCGGCCCGGCGACGAACGTGAAGGTCGAGATGTTGTGCCGCAAGAACGAGAAATCGGGCCGCCCGATGAGATGGGCGATGTTCTCGGGATGCCCGGTGACGAAATTGTCCAACCCTACGACGCTGTGCCCCTCAGCCAGAAAACGGTCGGCCAGATGCGAGCCGAGGAAGCCCGCGGCGCCGGTGATGAGCACGCGCATAGGTCAGGTGCGTCCGATCGAGTCGTAGATGAACCCCAGTGATCGCATCTGCTGCGGATCGTACAGGTTGCGTCCGTCGATCAACACCGGGCGCTTGAGAGCCTCTTTGATCCGCCGGAAATCGGGATGGCGGTACTCGTTCCAGTCGGTGACGACGATCAGCGCGTCCGCGCCATTGGCGGCATTGTAGTTCGAGTCGGCATAGGCGATACGGTCGCCGAGGCGCCGCCGGGCTTCGTGCTCGGCGACCGGGTCGTGCGCCCGCACGGTGGCGCCGGCCGCCAGCAGCTCATCGATCAGGGTCAGCGCCGGCGCCTCGCGCATGTCGTCGGTCTGCGGCTTGAACGCCAGCCCCCAGACCGCGATGCGGGCACCGTTGAGCGAGCCGTCGAGCGCCCGGCTGACCTTCTCGAACAGCACGTGCTTCTGGCGCTCGTTGGCCCGCTCGACGGCGGCGACAACTTCGAGCGGCACGTGCACGGACTGGGCGGTCCGGACCAAGGCTTGGACGTCCTTGGGGAAGCACGACCCGCCGTAGCCGGGCCCGGGGAACAGAAACGAGGATCCGATTCGCGCGTCGCTGCCGATACCCCGGCGGACGGAGTCGATATTGGCGCCGACAATCTCACACAGACGCGCGATCTCGTTCATGAACGAAATACGCGTTGCCAGCATCGCGTTGGCCGCGTACTTGGTCATCTCGGCCGAGGCGATATCCATGAAGATGATCGGTTTGCCCGTGCGGACAAACGGCGCATACAGCTCCGCCATCACCGAGCGCGCGAAATCCGTGGCCACGCCCAGGACGACGCGGTCGGGCTTCATGAAGTCGTCGACCGCGGCCCCTTCCTTCAGAAACTCGGGGTTGCTGCACATGTGGAACTTGTGCTTCGCGTGGCGGGCCATCGCTTCGGCGACTTTGCCCGCCGTGCCCACCGGGACCGTCGACTTGGTCACCACCACGAGCTCGCGCGTCGCGTGCCGGCCGATCTCCTCGGCCACGGAGAGCACGTGACGCAGATCGGCCGAGCCGTCCTCGTCGGGCGGGGTGCCCACCGCGATGAACACGACGCTGGCCGACGCGATCGCGCCCGCGATGTCGGTCGTGAACGCGAGCCGCTCTTGCTGTTGGTTCCGCTCCACGAGCGGCAACAGGCCAGGCTCGTAGATCGGGAGCCGGTTGTGCTTGAGGCCCTCGATCTTCTTCGGATCGACGTCCGCGCAGGTGACGTCGTTCCCGGTCTCCGCAAAGCACGCGCCCACGACGAGGCCCACGTACCCGCTACCCACTACTGTGATGTTCATGCCGGAGGCCCGTCAGGCCGCGGTCGAAAGCGACACGATCCGGGCGGACGGGTTCCGAACGCCCGCAGTCGCGTTTCGGGTATCGACGACCACATCCGTGTGGTCGACAATGAGCTGATAGTCGACGCCCGTGTGATCGGTGACGATGACGACGGCGTCCGACCGCTCCAACTCCGCGGCATTCAAGGCGACACCGACCCGTTCGTGCCCTTCCTCGCGGAAACGGGGAATGAACGGATCATGGTAGGCGACCGTGGCGCCGCGCCCCTCGAGCAGTCGGATCACGTCGAGTGCCGGGCTCTCCCGGATGTCGTCGATGTTCTTCTTGTAGGCCACCCCAATCACCAGTACCCGGCTACCGTTCACCGCTTTCCGGGCATCGTTGAGGGCGTGCGCCACTTTCTCCACTACGTAGTCGGGCATCTGGCTATTGATCTCGCTGGCTAAGTCGATGAAACGCGTTTTGTAGTTCAGCGTCCGCATCTTCCATGCGAGATAGTGGGGATCGAGCGGAATACAGTGTCCGCCAATCCCGGGACCCGGCGTGAACTTCATGAAGCCGAAGGGCTTCGTGGCGGCGGCATTGATGACCTCCCAGACGTCAACACCGAGCCGGTCGCAGACGATCGCCGTCTCGTTCACGAGGGCGATGTTGACGGAGCGGAAGGTGTTTTCCAGCAACTTGACCAGTTCGGCGACTTCCGGGCTGGTCACACGGACGACTTTGTCGACGCAGGTGGCGTAGAGGGCGTAGGCGACGTCCATGCAGGCGGGAGTCAGGCCGCCGACGACCTTGGGCGTGTTGCGGGTATTGTACTTCTCGTTGCCCGGATCGACGCGCTCGGGGCTGAATGCCAAAAAGACGTCGACGCCGGCCTTGAGACCGCGCGCCTCGAACTTGGGCCACACCAGCTCGCGGGTGGTACCCGGATAGGTCGTGCTCTCCAACACGATCAACGTGCCGGGATGGCATTGCTCGGCGATCGTGTCGGTCGCCTTGTCGACAAAGCTCATGTCGGGATCGCGCGTCTTGACCAATGGCGTCGGGACGGCGATCGAGACGGTGTCGACTTCACTCAGGCGGTTGCCGTCCGTCGTCGCCTCGAGCTTGCCCGCGGAGACCAGGGCCGCGACCTCGGCCGACGGCACGTCCTGGATGTGCGACCGCCCCGCGTTCAGCGCCGACACGACCCGGGCGCTCACATTGTAGCCGATCACGTGAAAGCCCGCCTTGGCAAACTCCACGGCCAGCGGCAAACCCACGTACCCAAGACCCACGACGCCGATCACGGCCGTCCGGTCGTTGATCTTCGCGAGCAACTGTTCTTTCATTGGGATCCTGGGCTAAAAGAACTCGCGCACGGCGGCGACCACCTCGTCCAACTGGCCCCGTGTGAGCTCCGGATAAATGGGCAGCGACAAGACTTCGCGCGACGCGCGTTCGGACTCGGGCAGTTGTCCCGCCTTGTACCCGAGATAGGCAAAGCAGGGTTGGAGGTGCAACGGCAGCGGATAGTAGATCGCCGACCCGATGCCCCGCGACTTGAGGTGCTGCGCCAGATCGTCGCGCCGGGGCACGCGGATCGTGTATTGATTGAAGATCGACTCGTTTTCGGGCGCGATCACCGGCGTCCGCACATCGCCCAGGTCGGCGAATGCCGCCGTATAGTAGGCGGCGTTTTCGCGGCGGCGGGCGCTCCACCGCGCGAGGTGCGGAAGCTTGGCGTCCAGCACCGCGGCCTGCAGGGTGTCCAAGCGCGAGTTGTACCCGACTTCCTCGTGATAGTACGTCTTGGTGCCGCCGTGGGTGCGGAGGCGCATGAGACGCTGCGCCAGGCGCTCGTCCTGCGTGACCACCATGCCGCCGTCGCCCCAACCGCCCAGGTTCTTGGAGGGGAAGAACGAGAAGGTACCGATAGTGGCCGCTTCGCCGGCCATCCGCCATTCGCCGTCGATGGCCCGTCGGGCGCCGATCGATTGCGCGGCGTCCTCGATCATGGGGAGACCGCGCGCCGCGCCAGCGACGCGATCCAACGCGGCCATTTGCCCGAAGAGATCGACGGGGATGACCGCGCGGGTCCGCGGGGTCACCGCGGCGGCGATCGCGGCCGGGTCGATATTGAACGTGGCGGGGTCGATGTCCACGAACACCGGGCGGGCGCCCACGTTGTGGATCGTGCCCGCCGTCGCGAAGAACGTGAACGGCGTCGTGATGACTTCGTCGTCGCGTCCGATGTCGAGGGCCCGCAGGGCCAGAATGATCGCGTCCGTCCCGTTGGCGCAACCGATCGCGAACCGGGTCCGGGACAGACTCGCCACCGCCGCTTCCAGCTTGGCGACGGGTTGGCCGAGGATGAACGCTTGATCATTGACTACGCGCATCATGGCCGTGACGACCTCGTCGCGGATCGTCGCGTGCTGCGCGCGCAGGTCGAGGAGAGGCACTGCCATAGCAGATGAAAGCTGCCGGTCTCGGGGGGGCGCTGTCAATCAACGGCGACGGCTTGGGGGCGCCGTGACTGGCATCACACCGGCGCGCCGGAAAGCGGGTCCGCGCCTAGATCTTGGCTTGCAGCGGCAGCGGGATCTCGCGGCCCGCTTTGGCCGATTGGTAGATACCGAGGATCAGCTCGAGCGACTTGCGGCCCGCGCGGCCGTCGGTGTCGGCCTTGGCCTCGCCCCGCAGGACGGACAGCACGTTCCGGTAGTACCCCTCGTGGCCGTACCCATAGACGTTGGGCGGATTGCTGGCCGCGGCATCCACGAGCTTGTCGTCGTCGTCGTACTCGGCAAAGGTCCAATGCTCGATCTTGTTGACCGCCGTGCCGCCGACTTTCACGGTGCCCTTCTCCCCGAGAATCGTGATGGAACCCTCGAGATTCCGGGGATACGTGAGCATGGTGACTTCGATGGTACCGAGGGCGCCGCTCCGGAATTTGAGAATGGCGATCCCGGAATCCTCGGTCTCGATCCGCCGGGCGAGCGTGGCCGTCTTGGCAATGACGCTTTCGACCGGACCGACGAGCCACTGAATGAGGTCGACGTAGTGTGACGCCTGATTCATGAACGCCCCGCCGTCGAACTCCCAGGTCCCGCGCCAAGGCGCGGAATCGTAATACTCCTGGGGCCGCGCCCAGCGGACCGTGCAGTTCGCCATGTAAATGCGACCAAACCGTTGCTTGTCGATCGCCCGCTTGAGCAGCTGGATGGTCGCGTTCAACCGGTTTTGCTTGACCACGAACAGCTGCACCCCGGCATCGTCGCACGCCTGTACGAGCTCATCCGCGGCGGACAGGGTGATCGCCATTGGCTTTTCGCACACCACGTGCTTGCCGGCATGGGCGGCGAGAATGCCGTGGCGGGGATGGAGCCCGGACGGCGTCGCCACGGCGACGATGTCGCACGGCGCCTGTGCCAGCATCTCCTCGTAGGACCGGAACCACGGCACCCCCTGCGCCTCTCCCGCTTCGCGCGCCCGCTCGGCGTCGACGTCGCAGACGGCCGTCAGCTCCAGACCCTCCACTTTCGCGATCGCGTCGTAGTGGTTGCGCGCGATACGTCCGGCGCCCACGACGGCGATGCGAAACCTGTGCACGGGCACCTGGTCGCTCACTCTGTTCACGGGCTCTCCACGATGGCGATTCCTCCCCCGGCCGGGACGTACCGAGTGCCGCACACGTCACACGCCCCGCCGCTCGCGGCCGTCCCATCGCCGAGGCGCTCGCCGCACCGGCACATCCACCCGAGGCGCCGCCCCGGGACGCCGACGACCAGCGCGAACGGCGCCACGTCTTTCGTCACGACCGTTCCCGCCCCGATGAACGCATATTCCCCGAGCGTCACGCCGCACACGATCGTCGCGTTGGCGCCGATCGTGGCACCGCGGCCCACCAGGGTGCGTCGATATTCGTGCCGGCGCGAGACGTGGCTCCGCGGGTTGATGACGTTGGTGAACACCATTGACGGTCCGCAGAACACATCATTCTCGAGCTCGACGCCTTCGTACACCGACACGTTGTTCTGGATCTTCACGTTGTCGCCGATGCGCGTCCCGCCCATGACGACCACGTTCTGGCCCAGGCTCGACCGGCTGCCGATGACGGCGCCGGACAGCACGTGGCAAAAGTGCCAGATCTTGGTGCCGGAGCCCACCACCGCGCCGTCGTCCACGTAGGCGGATTCGTGCACGAACGCGTCGGCGGCGATCACAGCACCGCCTCCTGCGCATCCTGAATGAGCGCGTGCCACTCTTGGAGGCAGCGCACCGACTGGGGACGGGAGCGCAGCGCGAGCACGGCGTTGCACGCGGCCTCGGCGGCGGTCAACGTCGTCGTATACGGCACCCCGTGGGCGATCGCCTGTTGGCGCAGCGAATAGTCATCGCGGAACGCATGCTTGCCCAACGGCGTGTTGATGAGGAGTTGCACATCGCCGTTGACGATCAGATCCATCCCGTGCGGCCGCCCCTCGTGGACCTTGAACACGCGCTCGGCACGCACGCCGTGGCGCCGCAGGTACCGCGCGGTGCCTTCGGTGGCGAACAACCGGAATCCCATCTCGTGAAAGCGCCGGACGATCGGCAGGACGGTGCGCTTGTCCGCGTCGTTGACGGTCACGAACACCGCGCCCGTCGCCGGCAGGCTGTTGTCGGCCGCGACCTGCGCCTTGGCGAAGGCGCTCCCGAACGAATCGGCGATGCCCATGACTTCGCCCGTCGACCGCATCTCGGGTCCGAGAACGGGGTCGAACTCGCGGAATTTGTTGAACGGGAACACGGCCTCTTTCACCGCGACGTACGGCGGGATGACCTCCTTCGTATAGCCGATCGCCTCCAGCGACTCGCCCGTCATCACGCGCGCCGCGATCGCCGCCAGTGACACGCCCGCGGCTTTCGACACGAACGGGATCGTGCGGCTGGCCCGCGGATTGACCTCCAGGACGTAGACGACCTTGTCCTTGATCGCGAACTGCACGTTGATCAGTCCTACGACGCCGAGGGCGCGGGCCAGCGCGACGGTTTGCTCGCGCATGAGATCGGCGTCGTGGTCTTCGATCAAGTAGGGCGGCAGCACGCAGGCCGAGTCCCCGGAGTGAATCCCGGCGTCCTCGATATGTTGCATCACCCCGCCGATGACTACCCGTGCGCCGTCGGCGATCGCATCGACGTCGGCCTCGAAGGCGTCCTCGAGGAAGTGGTCGATCAGGACGGGCCGCGCTTCCGACACCTGGACGGCGCGCGTGAAGTACTGGCGCAGCGAAGGCTCGTCGTACACGACTTCCATCGCGCGCCCACCGAGCACGTAGGACGGACGCAGAATCACCGGATACCCGATGCCCGCCGCGATCGTCGCCGCTTCATCGACGCTTACCGCCGTGCCATTCGGCGGCTGGGTGAGGCCCAGCTCGCGTGTGATCTTCTCGAAACGCCGGCGATCTTCCGCGATGTCGATCGCGTCGGGCGACGTGCCGAGAATGGTCACGCCCGCCGCCTCCAGCGCGCGGGTCAGCTTGAGCGGGGTCTGGCCGCCGAGCTGCACGATCACGCCGATCGGCTGCTCCCGCTCGACGATCTCCAGCACGTCCTCGAACGTCAGCGGCTCGAAATAGAGCTTGTCCGAGATGTCGTAGTCGGTGGAGACGGTCTCGGGGTTCGAGTTGATCATGATCGTCTCGAACCGGCCGCGCAGCGCCATGGCGGCCTGCACGCAGCAGTAGTCGAACTCGACCCCCTGCCCGATCCGATTGGGACCGCTGCCCAGGATCACGACCGACGGGCGCCCGCTGCGCGGCGCTTCGCTCTCGTCGTCGTAGCTGCCGTACAAGTAGGGCGTGGCCGACGGAAACTCGCCCGCGCAGGTGTCGACCATCTTGTAGGCGGGGCGCAAGCCGAGGGCGTGACGCCTTCGGCGCACGCTGCTCTCGTCTTCACCGCGCAACTTCGCCAGCTGGACGTCCGAGAACCCCATGCGCTTCATGTCGCGGAGGTCCGAGCCACCAGGGGACGCCAGGGCCGCGTAGCGGCGCTCGGCGTCCATCAGTTGGTGCATCTCCGACAAAAACCACGGATCGATCGCGGTCATGTCGTACAGGTCGGCCAATGCAATACCGGCTTGCATGGCGCGCTTGAGCTGATACACGCGCTCGGGCGTCGGCATGCGCAGCGCCGAGCGCAAGGATTCCACGCTATCGTCCGTGAGGCGGTCCTCGGCCGGGGTGGCGCCAATCGTCCAGCCTGTGCGGCCGGCCTCGAGCGCGCGCAACGCCTTCTGAAATGCCTCCTTGAACGTGCGCCCGATCGCCATCGACTCACCCACCGACTTCATCTGCGTCGTGAGCTGCGGGTTCGCTGTCGCGAACTTCTCGAACGCGAAGCGCGGCGCCTTGACCACCACGTAGTCGAGCACGGGCTCGAACGATGCCGGGGTCGTCTTGGTAATGTCGTTGCGGATCTCGTGCAGGAGATAGCCGACCGCGAGCTTGGCGCCGATGCGGGCGATCGGGAATCCCGTCGCCTTGGAGGCCAGCGCCGAGGAGCGCGACACGCGGGGATTCATCTCGATCACCAGCATGGTGCCGGTGCGCGGATCGACCGCGAACTGGATGTTACAGCCGCCGGCCTCCACGTCGATCTCGCGGATGACCCGGATGGCCGCGTCCCGCATGTGCTGATACTCGCGATCCGTCAGGGTCATGGCCGGCGCGACCGTGATCGAGTCGCCCGTGTGCACGCCCATGGGATCGAGGTTCTCGATGGAGCACACGATGACGACGTTGTCGGCGCCGTCGCGCATGACTTCCAACTCGAACTCCTTCCACCCCAGTACGCTCTTTTCGATCAGGACCTGCGTGGTGGGCGACAGCTCCAATCCGCGCCGGACGATGGCTTCGTATTCGTCGCGGTTGTAGGCGATGCCGCCGCCGGTGCCCCCCAGCGTAAACGAAGGGCGGATGATCGCGGGAAAGCCCACGGTGTCGGCCAGCGCCTCGGCTTCGTCCCACGTCGTGGCGATGCCGCCGAGCGGCACCGACAGTCCGATCCGCCGCATGGCGTCGGCGAACAGGGCCCGATCCTCGGCCAGCTCGATCGCGCGCGCGTTGGCGCCGATCAGCTCCACGCCGTAGCGCTCCAGGACACCGTTCTTGTGGAGTGCCATGGCGACGTTGAGCGCCGTCTGGCCGCCCATCGTCGGCAACAGGGCGTCGGGCCGCTCCTCGGCGATGACCATCTCCACGAACTCGGGCGTCACCGGCTCGATATAGGTCCGATCCGCGAATTCGGGATCGGTCATGATCGTGGCCGGGTTCGAGTTCACGAGGATGACGAAATAGCCTTCCTCCTTGAGCGCGCGCGCCGCCTGCGTGCCGGAATAGTCGAACTCCGCCGCCTGGCCGATGATGATCGGACCGGAGCCGAGGAGCAGAATGCGGTGCAGGTCAGTGCGTCGAGGCATGCGCGGTGTGTGCGATCAGATCCTCAATAATGTCGGGTATTCCGTGTTCCGGCGACCAGCCGGTGGCCTCGCGCAGCTTGCTGTTGTCGCCCACCAACGACGGCACGTCGGCGCCGCGCACGAGCTCCGGGTCGGTCACGATGGGCGCCTTGACACCCGCGGCGGCCAGGATGGCGACGGCCAGGTCTTTCACGGACGTGCCGCGCCCGCTGGAGATGTTATAGACCTCGCCGGGACGGCCCCGGGTGGCGAGGGCCATGTAGGCGTCGACCACGTCGTTCACATGGAGAAAGTCCCGGACGATGGTCGGCGATCCGATCGTGAGCTTCGGCGGGCGTTGCGTCCGGGCCGCCAGCGCGCGGCTCACCAACGCGGGGAGCAGGAACGTCGGCGACTGGCCGGCGCCGCTGTGATTGAAGCTCCGGGTGCAGACGACGCGGACGCCCTCGCTCCGAAAGGCTTCCAGCGCCACGACTTCCTGGGCAGCTTTGGTGGCGGCGTAGACGCTCAAGGGACACTGCTCGGCATCCTCGGACAACGGCTGTTCCGACGGGTCGTGGCGTCCGTACTGCTCGGCACTGCCGACAATGAGGACCAGTGGGTCGAGGACGCCGGTCCGGCGCCGCACGCGGATCTCGGCCATGAGGCGCGCGGCGCCGACGACATTGACATCGGTCGCGGTCCCCGCATCGAGCGCGGCGCCGGTGACCGAGCTCACGCCCGCCAGGTGGAACACGACGTCGGGGGTCGCGGCATCGAGAAAGGCGCGGACATCATCGGCGCGGCGGATATCGCCCCGCACCCAGGTGATCCCGGCGTGCTCGTCCTCGGCGAGCATCGTCGCTGCCGCCGGATTGTCCGGTGTGCCGCCCGCGACCGTATGTCCGGCTTCCAGCAGGGCGCGGCAGAGCCACTGTCCGACGAACCCGCCGGCACCCGTGACCAGCGCCTTCATGACCGGGGACCGTGGCGCGCCAGGTCGGCGTCGACCATCATCGCGACCAGTTGGCGGAACGAGATACAGGGCGCCCAGCCAAGCTGCTGGCGCGCGTGCGTCGCATCGGCGACGAGAAGATCGACTTCGGCTGGTCGCATGAATCGCTGATCCTGCACGACATAGTCGTGGTAGTCGAGCCCGACGTGTTGAAATGCGATCTCGCAGAGCTGGCGCACGGACCAGGTCTCCCCGGTACCGATCACGAAATCGCGGGGAGTGTCGGCTTGAAGCATGCGCCACATGGCGTCGACATAGTCTCCGGCGTAGCCCCAGTCGCGCCGCGATTCGAGATTCCCGAGCTTGACCTCGCGCGCGAGACCGAGCTTGATGCGCGCGGCGGCGTCGGTGACCTTGCGCGTCACGAACTCCAAGCCGCGCCGCGGGGACTCGTGATTGAACAGGATGCCGGAGACCGCGTAGAGGCGGTAACTCTCGCGGTAATTCACCGTGATCCAATGCCCATACACTTTGGCGACGCCATAGGGCGAACGCGGGTAGAACGGGGTCGACTCGCGCTGCGGCGTCTCCAGCACCATGCCGAACATTTCGCTGGAGCTGGCCTGGTAGAATCGGGCGCGGGGCGCGGCTTTGCGCATGGCTTCGAGCATCCGCGTGACGCCGAGGGCCGTGAACTCCCCGGTGAGGACGGGCTGCGTCCACGATGTCTGCACGAAGCTCTGGGCGGCGAGATTGTAGATCTCGTCCGGCCGGCACTCGGCCATGGCATCGACCAGCGAATGCTGGTCGAGGAGATCAGCCGAGATCAACTCGACGCGATCGACGAGATGCCCAATGCGCTCGTAGGGCGTCGTGGAGCTGCGGCGGACGATGCCGACGACACGATAGCCCTTTTCGAGCAGCAATTCGGCCAGGTACGAGCCGTCCTGGCCGGTAATGCCCGTGATCAGCGCGGTCGGCATTCAGTGCGCTGCCGGCCTTGGGATCGCCGCCGCTAGGCGGCGGGAACGCCGCCGCCCCGTGGCGCGCGCTGGATCTTGCCCGCGTGGAGACACCGCGTGCACACCTTGACCTTCGTGATCACGCCGTCGTGGAGAACGCGGGCCACCTGCAGGTTGGGCTTCCACACGCGGCGGGTTTTGTTGTTGGCGTGCGAGACGTTGTTGCCGAACGCCACGCCGCGACCGCACGAGTAGCATCGGTTGCGCGCGATCATGACGACACCTCGGACAGGCCGATCAACTCGATGCGCGCCATCTCCGCGCCATCGCCTTTCCGGAACCCGGTCTTGAGAATGCGCGTGTACCCACCGGTCCGGGTCGCGAATTTGGGCGCGACATCCTGGAACAGTTTATCAGCCGCGGACCGCTTGTGCACATCGCGCGCCGCGAGTCGCCGGGCGTGCAGCGTGCCGGCTTTGCCTTTGGTGATGAGCTTCTCGACGAACGGGCGCAGCTCTTTGGCTTTGGCCTCGGTCGTCTCGATGGCGCCGCTCTCGATCAGCGAGATCGCGAGATTCCGCAACAGCGCCAGCCGTTGCTCGCTTGTCCGGCGGAGTTGCCGTCCGGCCTTTCGGTGTCGCATGGCGTGCTACTCCTCGTCGTCGTCTGGCGCGTTCGCGGCGGCCCGGCTCGGCGGCGTGCCCCAATCGGTGATCCGCACGCCATCCGGAGTCTCTTCGTACCGCATCCCGAAGTTCAACCCTTTGCGTTCCAGCAGGTCGGCGATCTCCTGCAGGGACTTCTTGCCGAAATTCTTGACCTGGAGAATCTGACTTTCGGTCTGGCGCACGAGATCGCCGAGGGACCGGATATTGGAATTCTTGAGTGAGTTCACCGACCGGACCGACAGCTCGAGGTCGTCGATCGGCGTCTGCAACTCGGCGAGCCGGACGCTGTCGCCGCCGCCGAGATCGGCGCCGGCGCCGACTGGTGCCGACGTGTGGGAACCGAAACCCACGAAGTACTGGAAGTGCGTCTGCGCGAGCGCCGCCGCGTAGCTGACGGCCTCTTCCGGACTGATCGTGCCGTTCGTCTCGACCGTGAGCGTGAGCCGGTCGTAGTCGGTGCGCTGACCGACGCGGGTCTCGGCCACCGAGAAGTTCACGCGGCGGACCGGATTGTAAATGGCGTCGATGCGCACGACGTCGATCGGCATGCCGCGCTCCAGCGTGTGCTGGTCGGACTCGGTGTAGCCTCGGCCCTGCTTGACGTACAGGTCCATTGTGATGTCGCGATCGTCCTGCAGCGTGAATAGGTGGTGCGAGGGATCGATGATCCGGACGCCGGAGCCGACATTGATATCGGTCGCGGTCACTGGGCCAGCGCCGGTGCGCTGGATGCGCAGCGTGGCGTCTTCCAGGCCCTCGTCGAGCACCAGCGTCAGGGTCTTCAGGTTGCCGATGATCTGATGGACGTCCTCGACGACGCCGGAGATCGTCTGGTGCTCGTGGACGACGCCATCGACGCGAAACGCCCAGACTGCGGTGCCCCGGAGGGACGACAGCAGCAGGCGGCGCATCGCGTTGCCGAGCGTGTGGCCGAAGCCGCGCTCGAGGGGCTGGAGGCGAAACTCGGCGACGTTCGGATTGTCCTCACGCTTCGTCGCTTCGACGAGCTGGGGGCGGACGAGGCCGCGAAGATCGATAGTCTGTGCCATGGTGCTATTCCTCTCAGTGGTCATACCGGGCGACCGTGCCCGGCAACGCCCCACCCCGCCTCTGACGCGCGGTAGGCTCGTACGGGAGTCAGAGTCCCGACCAGCGCGCGGACCCTTTCGGGGCCGCGTCTGTGAAAAACGTCTTTTACTTCGAGTACAACTCGACGACCAATTGCTCCTGGGCCGCGATCGGGATGTTCGCGCGGGCCGGACGCTCCAGCATGCGGCCGCTGAACGACTCCCTGTCGACGGCGAGCCACGAGAGGGACGCGCCGCGCGATGATTGCTCCATGGCGACGAGGATCGACGCCTGCTCGCGCGACTTGGGCCGCACGCGGACTTCCTGCCCGGGCCGGACATGATAGCTCGGGACATCGACAGTCTTTTGATTGATCTCGACGTGCCGATGCCGGATCAGCTGGCGCGCCGCCTTCCGGCTGGACGCGAATCCCATCCGATAGATCATGTTGTCGAGCCGGCTCTCCAGCGAAGCGAGGAGCTCGTGGCCGGTGATGCCGGGCAGCTTCACGACGCGCTGAAACGTGTTGCGGAACTGCCGCTCACTGACGCCGTAGATGCGCTTGATCTTCTGCTTCTCGCGCAGCTGCTTGGCATACTCCGACGACTTCCGGCGCCGCGCGGTGCTTTGACCGTGCTGGCCAGGCGCATATGGCCGCCGCTCGACGGGGCACTTCTCGGTGAAGCACTTGGTGCCCTTGAGAAACAGCTTCGTGCCTTCGCGCCGGCACTGCCGGCAACTCGGTCCCAGATACCGCACGGGTCAGACCCTCCGCCGCTTAGGCGGCCGGCAACCGTTGTGCGGAATGGGCGTGACGTCCTTGATCGACTTGACCTGCAATCCGGCCGTCGCCAGCGCCTGGATCGCGGACTCGCGCCCCGAGCCGGGACCCTGCACGCGCACGTGCACGCGGCGGACGCCGAGCGTCATCGCCTCGCGGGCGACCTGCTCGGCCGCGACCGTGGCGGCGAATGGCGTCGACTTTTTCGACCCCTTGAACCCCGCCTTGCCCGACGATCCCCAGGACACGGTATTCCCGCGCGGATCGGTGATCGTCACCGTCGTGTTGTTGAACGTCGCGTTGACGTGAGCGATGCCCTCCGCCTCTACGATGCGCTTCGATTTCTTCGCGGTCGCCATGTTACTTGGTCACCTTTTTCTTCCCGGCAATGGCGCGACGCGGTCCTTTCTTCGTGCGCGCGTTCGTGTGGGTCCGTTGTCCACGCACCGGAAGCCCCTTGCGGTGCCGGATGCCACGGTACGACCCGATATCCATGAGGCGCTTGATATTCATCGCGACCTCGGTCCGGAGCGCCCCCTCGACGCGAAAGTCGCGCTCGATCGCCTGGCGCAGACGATTGACGTCGGCGTCGGAGAGCTCGCGAATGCGCAGGGCGGAGTTGACTCCGGTGGACAGGAGGATCTTGCGCGCATTCGCGCGGCCGATCCCGTAAATGTACGTCAGCCCAATCTCGACCTTTTTGTCGCGAGGGAGATCGATGCCGGCAATGCGCGCCATGGGTTACCCTTGCCGCTGCTTGTGTTTCGGGTTGCGCTTACAAATGATGCGCATCACGCCGTTCCGCTTGATCACCTTGCAGTGCTCGCAGATTGGCTTGACGCTGCTCCGAACTTTCACTGGCTGCTCCTACAAGTACGTTAAAATTCTAGGCAAGCTCATAATATTATTCGGCTTAGGTTACCGCGTCAATGACGGAGCGCATCGCTTCGCGCGGGGCCGGGGCCGCGGTGACGGTTCGACCGACGACGATGTAGTTGGCGCCGGCGGCTACGGCTTCGGCGGGCGTCACGACCCGCACCTGGTCGTTGGACGCGCTGCCGGCCAGACGGACGCCGGGCACGAGGAGCTCGAGGGCTTCACCGTGGCGCGCGCGAACGGCGGCCGCCTCGGTGCCGCCGCAGACGATCCCGCGGACACCGGCCTCGAGCGCCTGATCGGCGAGCCGCAGGACTTCATCCATCACCACGATATTGGGTCGCCCCCACGCTTGGCCGATGCGCTGCGCGTCAAGCGAGGTCAACACCGTGACCGCGAAGACCTTGCAGCCGGCGCCGCCCTGGCTGGCTCCCTCGACCGCGGCGCGCATCATCGAGATGCCGCCGGTGGCGTGCACGGTGACGAGCCGGGCGCCGATCCGGGCCGCGCTCCGGGCTGCACCCTTGATCGTGTTGGGGATGTCGTGCCATTTGAGGTCGAGAAAGACCTCGCAGTCGTGCTCCCGCAGGGAGCGCACGACGGCGGGCCCGCCGGCCGTGAACAGCTCGCTGCCGACCTTGTAGAACCGGCAGAGGTCGCCGAGGGCGGACACGATGATCGAGGCGGCTTCCTGGCTCGGGACATCCAGCGCCACGATTGGTATGGTCTTCACGGTGCCCCACCTCCCCAGTCCAGACGTCCAATGATGTCGTTCAGCGTCCGCACGCCGTGGCGTGTGCACCAGCGCGCGAGCCCGCGAACGAGGCGTTCCGGCACCCGTGGATCGATGAGGGCGGCGGTACCGACGCCCACCAACGTGGCGCCGGCCAACAAATACTGCACGATATCTTCCGCCGTCGCGATGCCTCCGACGCCGATGACCGGCACCGGAACCGCGCGGGCGACGCGATAGGTCGCGAGCACGCCCACGGCCAACACGGCGGATCCGCTGATGCCGCCGGTGCCGAAGCCGAGGGCGGGCCGCCGGGTCTCCACGTCGACCACGAGGCCGGGGAGCGTGTTGACCACGGTGATGCCGTCGGCTCCTGCTCCCACGGCGGCCTTCGCGGTCTCACCGATCTCCGGCAATGTCGGCGAAAGCTTCACGAAGATCGGTCGTCTGGTCGCCCCCCTGACAGCAGCGATCAAATCCCCGAGGACCTTGCGGTCGGCGCCGAATTCCATGCCGCCACAATGCACGTTGGGACAACTGACATTGATCTCGAACCCGGCGAACCCTGGCGCGTCGGTCAGGCCGGACACGACGGCGACGAAGTCGCCGACCGTGTTCCCTACCACGTTGACGAGCACTTGGGCGTGCCGCACATGCTCGGCCAGCCACGGCAGGTGCTCGCGACGCACCGCGTCGAGGCCGGGATTGGCGAGGCCGATGGCGTTCAGCATCCCGCCGGAGAATTCGGCAACGCGCGGCGCGGGATTGCCGTGGCGGGGCTCGACGCTCACGGCTTTGGTCACGAGGCCGCCGAGGCGATCGAGATCCACCACGCCGGCGAGCTCGCGGCCGTAAGCGGCGGTGCCGGCGGCGAGCAAGACGGGATTTTGGAAGTGGAGCCCCGCGGCGTCCACCGCGAGGGCAGTGGTCACGTCACTGGGCTCCGGCGGGCTTGCCGCCATTGTCGGCCACCGTGGCCGTCCGTCCGCCGCCGATCCGCCGCTCGTAGCGCGCCAGGTACTGCGCCGTGGCGCCGGCGATCGACTGCGCAATCTCGCGTTGCTCGGCGGGACTCGACAGATAGCGCGCCTCGGCGGCGTTGGTGCCGAACCCGATCTCGACGAGCACCGCGGGCATGTAGGCGGTGACGAGGACCCGGAATCCGGCTTGCTTGACGCCGCGATCGGGACCGGGCTCGATGCGGCCCAAGTGCTTTTGGATAATGGTGGCCAGGTCGCTCGACTCCCGAAGGTGCTCGTTCTGCTTCATGTCCTTGAGAATGAAGTCGAGCGGATCGTTTTTCGATCCGTCGCTGCCGCTCTCGAACCGGACGGCTTCGTTTTCCATCTGGGCGACGCGGCGGGCATCCTCGGTCTTGGCTTCGGCGAGGAAATAGGTCTCGAATCCGCGGGCGCCGGCGGGATCGTGCCAGCCGGGGTTGGCGGCATTGACGTGGATCGAGAGAAAGAGATCGGCGTGGTGCTCGTTGGCGATCCGGCCGCGGTCGGACAACGCGATCAGGGTGTCGCGCGTGCGGGTCATCACGACGTCGATGCCGCGGGCGCGGAGGGCGCTCGACACGCGCTGGGCGACGGCGAGGGTGATGTCCTTCTCGTAGATGGGGTGCGTGGATCCGATGGGCCCGCTCATCCCATGGTCAGGGCCACCGTGGCCGGCGTCGACGACGACGAGGTGGGTACGGCCGGGAGTGGCGCTCTCGTCGAGATCGGTGGAGTCGGGCACGAGGACGTCGCCCGACCCCAGGGTGCGCCCCGTGGCGTGGGACGAGGACGAGACGAACGCCGAGAAAAGGCGCAGCTGGACGAGGCTGGTATCGTAGAGCACGCCGCTGCCGACGCGGGGGGCGACGTCGGTGACGACCGTGAAGGGCAGGTAGACGTGTCCGCCGGCAACGTAAGCCTCGCCACCCAACGGGATGACGGCGGTGTCGGCCTTGGCGAAGGGGTTATGATCGGAGACGACGAGCGTGATCCCGGGGAGCGCGACGGAGTAGCGTCCGTCGGGCATACGCCGGGTCGACCCGCCGAGAGCGTTCGTGAGAAGGTCGGCGCGAATAGACAGGGTGCCGCCGCCGTCGACGACAGGAATATGGTATTCGGTGCCGTTGGCTTTGACGGACAACACCGAGATCCCGGCCTGGGGGCTGGCGAGCTGAAAGCACAGGCCGAGGGCGGCGATCACCGGACGCGGACCGCGCGAGCGATGTCGCGCTCGTCGTCGCGGCGCTTGGCGTCGGCGCGCTTGTCGTGGAGCTTCTTGCCGCGGGCCAGGCCGATCAACGCTTTGGCGCGGCCGCGCTTGAAGTACAAGTCGAGCGCGATCAATGTGAGTCCCTGGCGCTCGACGGCCCCGATCATCTTGCGAATCTCCTTCTTGTGCAGCAGCAGCTTCCGCGTCCGCGTGGGCTCGTGATTGAACTGGTGACCCTGGTCGTACTGGCCGATATGGAGATTGAGCAGGAACACCTCGCTTCCGTTCACCACCGCGTAGGCATCCGATATGGTCGCCTTGCCTTCGCGCAGCGCCTTGACCTCGGTCCCCGTGAGCACCAGACCGGCTTCCCACGTCTCGAGGATGTGGTAGTCGTGTCGGGCGCGCCGGTTGCGCGCGATCGCTTCGGTGTCGCTCTCGCCCTGGGCCATGACGTTGACGGAGAAAAGGCGTAAACCGTCACAAGATAACGGGTTTAGCCTTCTCGTACCGGCGGGCTGCTGGGTTGCCCTCTGGCGCTGGCGTAGTCTGCCCGGGCGCGGAGTGCAAAAAAACGCTCCATACCATATCCAACTGTGAATCCAAATCCAACTGTGAATCCAACTGTGACCAGGACGGTGAGCACGAAATTCTACGTGTGTTGGCCAAACGCCTCGCGGACCGCGAGCCATAGTGGCCCGCCGCTCAGGTAGGATGGCAATTCACACAAAAATCAACGATACGGCGATGATGGCCGTCCGCTCTAATTTGAAGATCATTGTCGTGCCGAACAGTCCGGAATGCGAGGTGCTTATGCGCATTACTGACGCGGGACAAGCACAGATCTCAGAAGCGCTGCCCTGGTCGTCACGCCCGTCGTCCCACAGCTGGGAGCGATCCCAACGCGCAGTCAATTCCCAATCAAATATCGGACCTTGCGCAACCTGTTGCCATACAGCGTGTTACGACAAACCCGGCTCCGCGGCTGGCGCCGGAATCAATAAAGGATCCTGTACCGGATTCTAGGCCCAGAACGGCACGTATCCAGAGCGTGGTCGTTGCGGGTCCTCGACGCGAATCAGACGTGACTCCAAAGTCTCCTTAATCACTCTGGAGACCTGCGCCGCGTTCCGCCCCTCTATTCCGAGGCGATCCCGTAGCGAAGCGTTGGTCATCGGCCTCCCTCTGTGGTGCTGCAGCGCGGCGTGTTGATAGCAGACCTGAAGACGCTGTTGCTTGCTCAGGGCGCTAAACGGGCGCGGCCCGTACAGGGTGACTCGCATGTGATGATCGACGACGCGCAGATCGAGTGCCGGCAAGCGGTGTTCCTCAAGGGCCGATATAGTTTTGACCAATCCAGATCCCTGTTCCTCGCAGATTCCCATTCGCCGCATCAGTCTCGCGATATGCTCATTTCGTGACTGCGGCGGAGCGCCGAAGAGCTTGTTGAGCATATCCGTAACGGGCACGCCCGGGTTCGAAATTTCGATCCGGTCGTCATACAGCTCAACCATCGGGCCTGCGCCAGAGATAGTGAAGTCTTGATGCACGAGTGCGTTGGCGACGAGCTCGCGAATGGCGATCGGCGGATACATCCTCCGGCGAGTTCGCAAGGCGGGCAGCACCTGTTCTTCGCTCGGCAAGAGCGTATCAATGAACGAGATGATGTTCTCAAAGCTCGTGGCGTATCCAAGTCTTCCAGTCTGTTGCCTTTTGGTTTTCTCCTTGCTGGTGCCATCGTACTGAATCACTCGCACGGCCTTCCGCGCCGTCGAATCGAAGGCACCAAGATTCCGAGCGAACAGGATTGCACCAAGGTTATGAATGTTCCGACGGACTCCGACGTCCACGGCAATGAGGTGCTCGTCTGCGAGTTGGCGCAGGATCGCGGCATAAGTGCTGGGTGGCCGGCGGCGGGTGAGCGCGAAGTAGCCCCCAGTGTCGAACAATAACTCGACATCTACCTCGGACCTGAATTCGGCGGCCACGCCCCGCTCCCAAACGTACGGACGCAGCTTGGCCACCAGCTCGGCCTCTCGCTTGGGGTAGTCAGACAACCTTGGCGTCGCGCTGCCGATGCGAATGTAGGCGATTTCTTCGAACTTGGTCGTCACATCGCACGCTGCCGGTATTTTCAGGAGTACGACTGGGTCACCCTTGGGGTGAACCATTGGAACAAACTCGACCGCGATGTCTGGCTTGAGCATGCTCGACAGCCAGAACTCGAGTGGTTGATTCCCTACCTTCGCGGTCGCCGGATGGAAGTTGGTTCCAACGATGTCGCGGGTGCTATCCTCCACCCCCCATATCACGTACCCGTACGAACGATCTGACAGGCGCGCGGCATTGGAGATCGCCGATACCAGCCTCCCGATCTTCTCCGGCTCGGCGTAGTTCCGCTTGAACTCTACGCAGTGCCATTCCGGCTGTCCGCGCAGATCCTCAACGATCGCGATAGCTCGTTCTTCGTCCATCGACTGGTTTTCTCAGGGATTATGCATCGGGGCGTTGCCGTGGCGCCGCCCACTACGTTGGCACTGCTAAGCGGGAGGATTCACCCTACCCATTCCCGGCGTCTCTGATCCTGGCGGCAGTAGTAGCCGGCCGCCGGGAGTTCGGCGTGACGATCTAACAGGTGGATCGGGAAACCGTTCTAAGCAGTCGGCGGCGCATTTGGCGCCGTCAAAATCTTTATGGTCCCGAGCGCGGTGGTCAACCGAAAACCACGAATGCCAACCAGCAACGACGCGCTTTGTGCGGCTCAAGCGGTGTGACCGAAACCCCGCCCGTGGCTCCGGAGCGTTCTCGGCTCGAAAGATCTTGGCACCCAAGCCTCCTGCGCCACGGATCGGTGCAGTCGTCGGCCCTCGACGATGAGATAATTGATCGCCCGGGAGGACCCCGCTCCCCTCGATGTTCCAAGTCGTCGCGCGCCCTTGTGCGGAACCACCCCAGATCCGTGTACGCTCGCGGCGCCGAAGTCGCCGGCGTATTCGTTGGGGAGGAAACGAGCGACGTGCGCTCATATTGCAAGACAGCAATGTGTGGTCGCCCGGGCCGGACGCAGGGTGTCACAATTGTGCCCTTGTCCTACTCCGTATTTGTGCCATGTTCTATCCCGGTATCGACTGTTCTCGTCTCAGGGGGTCGTGATGGTCACTGTCCGCTCAATGGCCCGTCGCCTTGTTATCGCATTGCTTGGACTCGGTCTCACGGCGGGCGTTGCAGCAGCGAGTTCAGGTCCAGGTGGAAGCGGCCATCATCATCCTGCCACCTCGCATCCGAAGGTGCCTCACGCCGCCGGCCCACGCGTGCACGTGAGAGGATACACCAAGAAGAACGGCACACACGTAGCGCCCTACACGAGGCGCTATCCGCACCCGAAGTCGCACTAGGGCTGGCCGTTGGAAACGACCCGACGAATCAGAGTCCCTATTCGACGCACCGTATCGGTCCTCGCGTCGCTTTGGGTCGCTGGTGCGTCACCACTCGCAGCGCAGGCGACATGTGCCAATGGGTGGACATCGAAGCTCACGGGCGGGGCACGTGTTCGCACCACGGTGGCGTGGCAGGTTCCTCGGCACCTGGTCCGTCGACGACATCGACAGCGGCGCCATCAACCAACGGTGGAGTCGCTTCAAGTCATTCTGCGCCGGCCGCTACCAGCGCGCCTTCAACCACTCCCGCGAGTCTGCTCTCGCCATCCGCAAAGCCGACTGTTTCAGTGACCACCGCAGGCGATGCGATGCCTGTCGATGTCCATGGGGTTGCTAGCCGGCAGACTGGGCCCGCAGTGCATCGGCTCCAAACACTTACACCACAACCGGATGGCGTTTGGATCCGGCACACGCAAATAGCGTCCCGAGCCAGGTCGCCTGCCTCGCCCGGGACGCCGAGTGGTCGGAGTCGCCTAACTAGCGGATCTCGTACTGGACGTCGACCGTGGGGCTCCGCAGGCCGTGCGGTGGCACCACGAACGTCAGCAAGTGCGCGGAGTGCGAGACCTTGATGGGTCCCGTGTACTGCGGGGAGCCCCAGTGCGGCAACGTGCCGTCGAGCGAGTAGTAGATCGTCGCGCCCGGAACGCTGCTGGCGATCGTCACCATCGTCGTGCCCTGATAGGAGCCGGCCTGGGGCGAGACGGTCGGGACCTCGGCCATCCGCTCCGAGGCGTCCTCGACCTTCACCGGCTGAGGCCGGGATTCGCCGGTCGTCAGGTTGGCCATCGACTCGTTGTCCGACTTCATCATCATGAGCTGGTCCTTCGCGGTGAAGAAGCTCCGCGTCGGCGACTGCATGTTGAACATCGGCGCCATCTGCTGCGCCTGCGTGGCGTACATGGCCATGGGCGCGAACATGTTGCCCTGAGCCTGGGCCGTGGTCGCGGCGACGACCCCTACCAGAACGAGCGCTGCGGTCCGCATGTTTGGAACCTCCGATTATCAAGAATATACGCTTTGTGCACCCAGGCGTTGGGTAGCGCGTTGACCCTGCCAGAGGGGGCCCGTATGTTACCCCCTCCTCGCCGAAGTGGTGGAACTGGTAGACGCGCTGCGTTCAGGGCGCAGTGGGCGCAAGCCCGTGGGGGTTCGAGTCCCCCCTTCGGCATAGCAGGGTCCCAGCGCGGTGCGCTGGGACCCTGTTATGGCCTCAGGGGGGGCGTTGATGGCGCCGGTGGCGCATCAACGCATCCTTTTTGGAGGGATTCCGCTGCGCGGAATCCTGGCGCGGGTCGGCCGACGACTAGAACCTTGCGTCAAACTAGGACCGGCGACCTATAGCCGAGGGCGGCAGGTCGGCCGGGAGCTCGGCGTTGCCGAAATGGTGAGCTAGCGTGGCATTCGTGTCGGCCACCATCGACGAAAGCGCGGTGCCGCCACGCAGCATGTCGGCCGGGGTCGGGTTTGGTGTGCCGGCGAAAGAGAACAGCGCGCGGGCTAAGCGCTCGGCTGTCGGGACCGCGGGATCGCGGTCGCGGAGAATCGCCGAGTAGTCCGCTAGGCGATCGTTGAATTGGCGCGTGGCTACGGTGCGTTTCGAGGCATCGATCAAAGGGTCGCGGGCCAAAAGAGAGCCGACGGCGGCGGCGACCAAAGATCCCGTGCGGTCGTCGAGCGCGTCGCGTTGGGCCACGATGATCGTGAATGCGCGGCGTGCGTAGCGCCATTCCCAGCGCGCGTGGTCCTCGTCGCCGTGCGTGCCCCGGTCGGCCAGCCACTGCACATCCAATGCGTCGGGTTCGACCAAGGCGGCGCGCGCGACCGCGGTCGCCCGCTGGCGCAGCGTGCCATCCGACATCCGGCCCGACGTCCAGCGACGCCAGAGCGTCGTGATGTTCATCGCGGACCGCGGAGCGAGCTACGCCTGGAGGACCGGCAGGCCAACCCGTTGCCGCACGACCTGCTCCTGCTCCAGCAGATCCGCGAGGTGGATGCCCTCGAGCACATTGTCGATCCTCGCCTGCAACAGCAGCCACACCGGCCGGATGCTGCAGCTATGCGACTCCGAGCAGCGTGACTCCTCGACCGGATGACTCACGCAGTGCAGATCGAACGTCGCGCCTTCCGACGCCGTGATCACATCGCGCACCGACACCGCTTCGGCCGGCCGTGCCAGGACGTACCCACCGTGCGCGCCGCGCGTGCTCCGCACCACGTCCGCCCGGCGGAGCCGCAGCAGGATCTGCTCGACGTAATCCGCGGGCAGCTTCTCGCGCTCGGCGAGGTCGCGCCCAGTCACCGGACCCTCTGCAGCCCGTTTAGCCAGGTGCAGCGCACAGATCAGGCCGTACTCTGCCCACGTGGTGATGCGCACGAACCTAACTCTAACTCTTTTTGTGTATTCGGGCTAGCCAGCCGCGACACCCCCGTGAGCGCCACCCGGCACCCCGATCTCCGTCATCTTGCGCAGATCGAGGATTTCCTCGATCTGCTCCGCCGGCAACACCTCGAGCCGCCGCACCAAGTCGCGAATCAGCTCGTTCTTGAGGACCGACTCCTTGCTCAACTGCGCCGCCTTGGCGTAGCCAATCTGCGGAGCCAGCGCCGTCGCCAGCGCCGCCGACCGCTCCACCCAGTACGCGCACTGCTCGACGTTGGCCTCGATACCGATCACCGAACGATCCGCGAACTCCTTCATGGCGTTGGCCAGGATTTGGCTCGCTAACAGGACGTTGAACGCGATCACCGGCATCATGACGTTGAGCTCGAGCTGGCCATGCTCCGCGGCGATCGCCACGCACGCGTCGCAGCCCATCACCTGGAAGCACACCTGATTCACCATCTCGGCCATCGACGGATTCACCTTGCCCGGCATGATCGACGATCCCGGCTGCACCGCCGGCATGCGAATCTCATCGAGCCCCGTGCGCGGCCCACTCGCCAAGAGGCGCAGATCGCTGGCGATCTTGCTCAGGTCCAACGCCAGCACGCGGAGCTGCGCGCTGTAGCCCGCGACATCCCCCATGCTCTGCATCAGCTGCACGCGGTCGGCGCCGGCGCGCAGGGTCTGGCCCGTCATATCGGACAGAATGCTTGACCATGAGCGCCGGATACTCCGGCTCCACGTTCACGCCCGTCCCCACCGCGCTGCCGCCGATCCCCAAGTCGCGCAAGAACTCCGTGGAGCTCTGCACCCGCTGCAGCCCGCGCGCGATCGTGCCCGCGTACGCGGCGAACTCCTGACCGAGGCGGATCGGCATCGCATCCTGCAAGTGCGTCCGGCCCGCCTTGATCACCCCGTCGAACTCGGCGCCCTTCTCCGCCAGCGCGCCCACCAGCCGCGTCGCCTCGCGCGCCACATGGTGCGCCTCGGCGAGACACGCCAGGCGAATCGCCGTCGGCACGACGTCGTTCGTCGACTGCGCCATGTTGACGTGGTCGTTCGGGTGCACCGGCGTATATGTCCCGCGCTGGCCGCCGAGCAACTCGTTGGCGCGGTTCGCCAGGACCTCGTTCACGTTCATGTTGTGCGACGTGCCGGCCCCGGCCTGATACACGTCGACCACGAACTGATCGCGGAACTCGCCCCGCAACACCTCGTCGGCCGCCTGAATGATCGCGTCCGCCAAGCGGCGGTCGAGGCGTCCGGTCTGCGCGTGCGTCAGCGCCCCGGCGCGCTTGATCTGCACTGTCGCGTCGATGAACGACGGCCGGGCGCGCAGCCCGCTGATCGGGAAGTTCTGCACGGCACGCTGAGTCTGGACCCCATAGAGCGCCTCGGCCGGCACTTCGAGGGGGCCGAGAGGATCCTTTTCGGTACGGAACGCGTCGTTCATAGAGTGATCGGAATTTGCAAGGCGTTGGCAAAACGATTGAAGAGACTGAACACCGCGGCGACCGCGGTGATCTCGACGATCTGCGGCGCGCTCCAGTATTCGGACAGCGCGGCAAACGTCGCGTCGGTCACGCACCCACCGGGACCGGCGACCTCGGTGGCATAGGCGAAAGCGGCCGCCCACCCCGGGGCAAAGCTCGTGTAATCCTCGGCGGCCAGCGCCGCGATTTGGCCCTCGTTTCCGCCGAACCGGCGCGCCAGCTTCCCGTGCGACGCCAGGCAGTACTCGCAGCCGTTCACCTGCGACACGCGGCAGGCGACCAACTCCTTGAGCAGCACGTCGACCTCGCCCGGCCCCATCACCGCGCGCAGGTGCGCCTGCAGCGTCTCGACGATCGGCGGCCGCAGCGCCGCGATCCGAAACAAATTCGGCACGCCGCCGCGCTCGCGGACAAAGGCCTGGAAAACGGCGCGTGTCCCCTCGGGGACATCGGCGTCAACGGGTATCATCGGAAGTCGTGCCGTCTCCACGTGCGCGTCTCCTATGTAGGTCTTGGGCGGGCAGCGAGTGCGGCGCCCACGACGACCGCCGCGGCGCCAATCATGGCTAGGCCCAAGAGCGTGACACTCACGCCGTGGAGCCGCCCAAAGGCGACCCGGCGCGGATCGTCCGCGGCCAGCGCGTCGACCGGGCCGCCGATCGCCGCCCGAAGCCGCGCGATGCGCGCGTCCACGCCGAACTGGGCGATCGCACAGGCGACCGCCATCGCCAGCCCGGGCCAGGAGCGCGTCAGGAGAAAGGCGAAGAGGCCGGCGAGCGCGCCCGAGATGAACACCACGGGCAACACGCGACCGATCACGGCGCCGGCGAGATCCCGCGACGGCAACGCGCCGAACGCAGCCGGCGCCACCGACGCGGCGAGGAGCAGCGCGGCACCGAGCCACGCCGATACGACCGAGACCACCACGAAGGCGCGCACGGCCTCAGCGCCGCGCCAACGGGCGCGCCAGGCCCCTCAGGAACGGGTTCGAGCGCCGCTCTTCGTCGATCGTCGTCGAGGGGCCGTGTCCGGGATGAATCACCAACGCGCCATCCCATGTCGCGGCCCGCTCCAGCGACTCCACCATCCGGGCGGGATCGCTCAACGGGAGATCCGTGCGGCCGATCGACCCGGCGAACAACAAATCGCCGCCAAACGCCAGCCCGGGGCCCAGGAAGACGACATGGCCCGGCGCGTGCCCGGGCGTGTGCGCGACATCGAACGCCACGCCGCCGACGGTGAGGCGTTGGCCCTCGCGGAGCTCGAGATCCGGTGGTGGCGGCACCTCGAAGGGAATCCCGTACCGTTCGGCGACCTGCGCCGCCTCATCGTACAGCGGGCGGTCGGCGGGATGGAGATAGATCGGGACATCATGCACGCGGCGGATGGCGGCGATGCCGCCCACGTGGTCGACGTGGCCGTGCGTCAGCCAGATCGCGCGCAACGTCGCGCCCGTATCGCCCAGCACGGCCAGCAGCTCATCGCCCTCGGCACCGGGATCCACGTACACCGCATCGTTGGTGTCCGGATCGACGAGGAGATAGGCGTTCTCCTCGAACGCGCCGACAGTCGTAGGGCGAATGATGAGATCGGCCGCGGCCATGTCTCAGGTCCACCCGCCAAGGTTGACGTGTGAGGCCTTGACGGCCTCATCGACACCGTCGTCGGCCTGCCCGTCCGCCTCGACCAAATCCTTGATGTACTTGTCGGCCGCGATGGCCGCCGTCGTCGCGTCGCCGGACGCCGTCGTCACCTGCCGCGTGAGCTGCGACCGCAGGTCGCCGGCGACGTAGAGACCCGGGATAGACGACATCATCGCATTGTCGGTGATGACGTAACCCAGCGCGTCGTGGGCGAAATGCCCCTTGATCACGCCCGTGTTGGGCTTGAACCCGATGAACACGAAGAGCCCGGTCACATCGAGCGTGCGCGTCGCGCCCGTGACCGCATCGCGCAGGCGCAGGCCCGTCATCGTCGGTCCGGTCGGCGTCTCGACGCCCAGCACTTCCTCGGCGACCGTGTTGAACACGACTTCGATTTTCGGGTTCGCGAAGACGTGCTTCTGGATGACCTTGGACGCGCGGAACTCGTTGCGCCGGTGGATCAGATACACCTTGTCGGCGAACCGCGTGAGATAGTCCGCCTCCTCGCACGCGGCGTCCCCGCCGCCCACCACCGCGATCGTGTGCCGCCGAAAGAAATTCGCGTCGCAGATGGCGCAATAGCTGACGCCCCGCCCCGCGTACTCGAGCTCGCCCGGAATGCCGAGCTTGACCGGCGTGCCACCCGACGTCACGATCACGACCGGCGATTCGTAGACGTCACCGTTGACGGTTTCCGTCGCGAAATTCACATCGTCGTCGAGCTTCCGGACCGAGGCGACATCCGTGAAATAGACGAACTCGGCGCCGAACTTCTTGGCGTGCTCCTCGAACCGCTTGGCGAGGTCGTCGCCCTTGATCATCGGGAAGCCGATGACGTCGTCGAGATACTCCGTGCGCAGCAACTCGCCGCCCGCATCGGCCATCGACTCCAGCACCACGGTGTTCCGCATCGCGCGGCCGGCATAGAGCGCCGCGGTCATGCCCGCGGGACCGGCGCCGACGATTACGATCTCGTAGTCGCGAATGATCGCCATGCTTGAATATTAACCGGGGCCGAGATCGAGAGGACCGAGAGGGCGCCGTGACAGTGTGAGACCGTGCCCACGAGGACGTCGGCCGGACCGCCCGCGGCGCACTCGCGAACGAGCGCGTCGGCGGCGACGACGTCGCGGGTGTCGAGCATCCCGACGCCATAGGCGCGGTGGGTGACGGGAAACAGCGCCGGGCCGGCGATAGATCGCCCCCGGGCCCGCTCGGCGTCCACGTATTCGCGGGCGGCCGCCGGCATCGTCCACGTGCGGGGGCCGCGCGTATGCGGGCACGTTGCGGGCTCGATACAGTTCACCGGGCAGATCCAGGTCGCGAAACTCACGTAGTGTGTGCCGTCGGGCGCCGCGCGTTCCCAGGGGGTCGGCGGTGGTGCCGACAGCGGGCGTGTCGCCACCTCGCGCTCGGGCCACCGCGCCCGGGCGCGATCCCGGAGCCATTCGTACATGAGGTGCGGCATCAGTGGGGACGGCACGATGGCGTCGTGGACAATCGACGCGGGTGCATCGCACCCCGCGTCCAGGTACTCACGGAAGTACGTTGTCCAATCACTGGTCACCAATTCGGCGTCGCCTCCGGCCTCGCCGAGCTCGGGGCTGACCCGGCAATCTGGATCTCGATCGACAACCGTGAGACGGGTCCAGGTCAGCGCGCCCGCGGCGCGCGCACGACCCAGCTGGCGCAGATAGTACGAGCCGTAGCAGCCACCGCCGACGATGGTGATGCGACCATACGAGCGACCGTCACGTTCGGACATGGCGGCCGCCGTCGACGATGAGCGTCTCGCCCGTCACGTAGTCGGCATCGATCAGATAGCGCATCGCGCGCACGACATCCCCGGGCGAGCCGAGTCGTTTGAGCGGCGTGGTGCGGGTGAGGCGGTCGGCCATGGCGTGGTCCATGCCCTCGGGCAAGAGGACGGCGCCAGGGGCTATGGCATTCACCCGGATGCCGGGGCCCAGGGCGTGGGCCAAGGCCCGGGTCAGGGCGACGACGCCGGCCTTGCTCACGCAATGCGGCACGTATCCGGTCCACGCCTCGAACCCGGCGAGGTCCGCCATGTTCACAATGACGCCGCCCGCGCCCATCCGGCGCGCCGCGGCCTGCGACGTGAAGAATTGGGACCGGAGGTTGATGGCGAACGTCGTGTCCCAATCCTCGGGCGTGACGTCGGCGACGGCCACGTGCTGCATGATGCCCGCCGAGTTGACCAGCACGTCGAGCTGGCCGAACGCATCGGCGACGCTGTCCACGAGCGCGCCCGCGGCGCGGGCGTCACTCAAGTCGGCGGCAAATGTCCGGGCTTCGACGCCCAGCGCCTGAAGCCGGGAGACCGTCTCACCGGCGCCGGTAGCCGAACCGTGATAGTGCACGGCGACGCGAGCGCCGGCGCCACCGAGATCCAAGGCCAGCGCTTGGCCGACCCGACGGCCGGCGCCGGTTACGAGGGCGACGCGCCCGGTGAGATCCATAGATCCGAACGGTAGCGCTCGGCGCGCTCCGCCTGCGCATCGCACCATTCCGCGGGCACGCGCATGACACCGAGCGCGCGGGGCCCGTCGGCCGCACCGTGCCAGTCGGAACCGCCGCTCCGGAGCAGCTCAAAATGGCCGGCGAGGGTGTTGAGCCGCGCGGTGTCTTCGCCCGAGTGCCCCGGATGGCTGACTTCCACGCCATCGAGACCGAGAGCAACGAACGCTTCGACGCGGGCCCGAGTCCCGTCGCGGCCCGGGTGGGCCCAGACGGCGACGCCGCCGGCGCCGTGGATGAGGCGAATGGCGTCGACGATCTCCAGGCGCGGCTTTTCGACGTACGCCGGCCGCTCGGCGCCGAGCCACCGATCGAACGCCTCGCGAATGTCCCGTACCCAACCCCCGGCGACGAGCGCGCGGGCAACGTGCGGCCGCCCGACGGCCCCCGCCCCCGCTTCGGCCATGACGGCGTCCACGGTCACCGGCACACCGCCGCGATTGAGCGCCGCGACGATCGCCGCCGCCCGCGAGATGCGATCGGCCTGGAACCGCGCCAGCGGCTCCGCCAGACGCGCCACGTCGGCCAAGTGCAGGCCCAGCATGTGGATCTCGGATCCCCGGTCGTCGACGGCGCTGAGCTCGACGCCCGCGACGATCCCTACCCCGCGCGAGAGGCCCGCGGCGCGCGCCGCGTCGACCCCGGCGACCGTGTCGTGATCGGTGACGGCAACCTGGGAGAGACCGGCGGCCGCGGCTTGCGCCGCGAGGCTTTCCGGGGTCGCCGAACCGTCCGACGCGGTCGTGTGGGCGTGCAGGTCAACCAGCGTAATGCGCCTCCGGGGACGTAGACCCCGGCTGGGACTGGGCGAACAAGCGGGCGAGATCGACGTCCGTCAGTTCGGCGAACGACTGCTCGCGGGACCGGGCGCCCTGGGGCGAGTAGCGCGTAACCCGCACGTCACCCGACTCGCGCGTGAACAGCAGGCTGAACTCGTCGTGGTCATACTGCGTCACGTACCCGGCGGGGCTGACGCGCCACGTGTGGCCATTGATAGTGATGGAGCGATACGGCATGGGTTAGAGCGTGACCTCGCGGTAGATGCGGGTGGCGTCGCCGAGCTCGTCGGGCGCGCCGGCGTGGGCCGCGGATAGGGCGTCGACGGTGGACGACTCGGCGAACTCGATGAACGCGCCGCCGAGATCGGCCTCCTCGAATACCCAATACTGACAGCCGTGGGACTGGAAGTGCGTGCGCCGGTCGCGGGCGCGCGCCAGAAAGCGCTCGCGCTCGGCCGGCGTCACGATCGTCCGGTGCAGGGTCAGCTCCCGGGGCACGGCTACAGCACGGTGTCGGGGAACGTCTCCAACGACTTCTTCACGAAGCCGAGGAATTCGTCGGCGACCGCGCCGTCGATCAGGCGATGATCGAACGACAGCGAGAAGTAGGCGCAGGTGCGGATGGCGACTGTATCCTCCCCGTCGGTGCCCGTGAGCACCTTGGGACGTTTCTCGATCGCGCCGATCCCCAAGATCGCGACTTGGGGCTGATTGATGATGGGCGTGCCCATGAGCGAGCCGAACACGCCGGGATTCGTGATCGTGAACGTGCCGTCTTCGACTTCCTCCGGCTTGAGGCGCTTGGCGCGGGCCCGGGCCGCCAGGTCGTTCAGCGTCCGGGTCAGGCCGATCAGCGACAGGTCATCGGCGCGCTTGATCACTGGCACGATCAGGCCCCAGTCCAGTGCCACGGCGATGCCGATATTGTATTGCTTCCGGTAGATCACGTTGTGGCCGGCCACGGACGCATTGAGTGCCGGGAACTTCATCAGGCCGTCGACCGTGGCCTTGATGATGAACGGCAAGTACGACAGTCGCTGGCCCGCCGCCGCCTCGAACTCGGCGCGCTTCTTGGCACGGATGCGCGCCACGCGCGTGAGATCGACTTCGAAGACCGACGTCACGTGGGCCGACGTCCGGCGCGAGATCACCATGTGGTCGCTGATGAGCGCCCGCATCTTGGACATCGGTTCGACGACATCGCCCTCCCACGGCTCGGGCAGTGGCCCGGCCGGCGCGTCGGGCGCGTGGGTCGCGCGCGGCGGCGGCGTCAGGCCGACCCGGACGGGGCCGGCAGCGAGCAATCCCTCGATGTCGCGCTTGGTCACACGGCCGGCGATTCCCGATCCGCTGATCGTCGCCAGCTCGATCCCGTGCTCGGCGGCGATCTTGCGTACGAGTGGGGACGACTTGGTGCGAATACGTTCTTCGAACGTGCCATTGCCATGACTGTTCCCCACGCCGCTCGCGCCACTGCCTATCGGAGGGGAGGCACCCGCGCCGCGACCAGCGGATGCCGCGGATGTCGCAGAAGCCGCAGGTGCGGCACTCGCGCTGGCCGCCGCGACGGCGGGCGCGCGCGAAGCGCCGCCCGCGGGCGCTGCCGCGGGAGCGGCGGGAGCCCCGACCGCGGCGTCGACGTCGGTCTCGAGGCGCGCGACGACTGTCTGCACCGCGACCGTCTGCCCTTCGCCGACGATGATCTCGGCGATACGCCCCGCACTCGGCGACGGGATCTCGGCATCGACCTTGTCGGTCGAGATCTCGAAGATGGGTTCGTCGCGTTTGACGACATCCCCCACCTTCTTGAGCCACTTGGAGACCGTGCCCTCCGCGATGGATTCGCCCATCTGCGGCATGATCACATCTATACGCGCCACAATGTCACCCTCGATTGCCGTGTAGCCGTCGCAGCACGAGCGCCGGCAGTGTCACTGCTCCGATAATTCCACTAATTCCCGCGAACACCCACCAGTTGCACGCCGGTATGCCTTCCTCGTACCGGCAGGCACTGATCCAACTATAAATGCGCGCCACCAACACGCCGAGCATGGCCGCACTGAAAAAGCCGGCGACCGTCATGACGCACCCCAAAGCCAGTCGCGACGACCCGGCACCCGACGCTTCCGCCATCTGGCGCCTCAGTAGCGCGCCAGCCGGCGCACTCCCGTCACAATGTCAGCCGTTTGCGGCAGCACATAGTCCTCGAGGGCCGGCGCATACGGCAGGGGCACATCGGCCGCGGTGACCCGCAACACGGGGGCGTCCAGCCACTCGAACGCCAACTCGTTGATGCGCGCCGTGATCTCGCCGGCCACGCCGCCGGTCCGCGTGTCCTCGTGTACGACGAGGGCGCGATTGGTCTTCTGGACCGTGGCGACGATCGCCTCATCGTCCATGGGCAGCAGCGACCGCAGGTCGATGACTTCGACCGAAATGCCATCCTCGGCCGCGAGCTGCTCCGCGGCCTCGAGGGCTTTCCAGACTGTGGCGGCGTACGTGATGATCGACACGTCGGTGCCGGGGCGCGCCACGCGGGCCTTGCCGATCGGCACGACCCAATCCCCGGCCGGCAACTCTTCCTTCACGCGACGATAGAGATACTTGTGCTCGAAGAAGAGCACACAGTCGTCGTCGCGGATGGCCGACTTGAGCAGCCCCTTCGCGTCGGCGGCCGTCGCCGGGTACACGATCTTGAGACCAGGCGTGTGCAGAAACGCGGCTTCCGGATTCTGCGAGTGGAACGGGCCGCCGCGCACGTAGCCGCCGCTCGGCCCCCGCACAACCATGGGGCAGCCGAGCATCGCGCGGTAGCGCGCGGTGGCGACGTAGTTCGTGAGCATATCGTAGCCGCACGAGATGAAATCAATGAACTGCATCTCGCAGACCGGCCGCAGGCCCATGTGGGCCGCGCCCGCGGCGGCACCGACGATCGCCGCCTCCGAGATCGGCGTGTCGATCACGCGCGACTCGCCAAACCGCGCTTGCAAGCCCTCGGTGACCTTGAACGCACCGCCGTAGGCGCCGATGTCCTCGCCCAGGCAGAAGACGTTCGGATCGCGCTCCATCTCTTCGAACAATCCCTGGCGGATCGCCTCCAGATACGTGGTCTCAGCCATCGTGAGTCCCCCACGACGCCGGACGCTCGTTGACCGCGACCGCCGAGCGCACCCCCTCCCGAAACCACAGCGGCGCGACAGCCGGCTGGCTGGCGTACACGCCGACCAGCGCGTCGACCGGCTCGGGATTCGGTGACGCTTCCGCGGCATCGGTCGCGGCATCGATCTCCTGTCGCACGCGATCATCGATGGCGCCGAGCTCCGCCGATTTGACGCCCTCAGCGGTGAGCACGGCGACGTAGCGGTCGACCGGATCGTTCTCGCGCTCCCAGCGCTCGATCTCACCCGCAGGGACGTAGGACTGATTATCGTGCTCGGCGTGGCCTTTGCGCCGGTACGTCATTAGCTCGATCAGTGTCGGTCCCCCGCCCGCCCGCGCGCGATCGACGGCCCGTTTGGTGACGGCGTACGTCGCCAACACGTCGTTGCCGTCCGCTTGCTCACCCGGGATGCCGTACCCCAACGCCTTGTCCTTGAGGTCCCGCGCGGCGGTCTGTTTGGAGAGGGGCGTCGAGTACGCGTATCCGTTGTTCTCCACGATCACGACCAGCGGGCAGCGTTGGACGGCGGCGAAGTTGATGCCTTCATGGAACGCGCCCGTCGAGGTCGCGCCATCGCCAACGTAGACAAGGCCGACCCGCGCTTCCCCGCGCATCTTGAACGACAGCGTGACGCCCGCCATGACCGGGACCATGTCGCCCAGATGCGAGATCTGGCCGACGAATCCGCGCACGAGATCGCCGTAGTGGATGTTGAGCTCGCGGCCGCGCGTGGGCGAGTCGCCCTTGGCCATGTACTGGCGAATGATCTCCAGCGGTTGCGCGCCCTGGACGAGCATAGAGCCCAGATTCCGGATGAGCGGCGAGAGGATGTCCCCCTTGCCGCGATCCAGCGCGTAGGCGCTGCCGACCGCGTCGGCCTCCTGGCCCAGCGACCGGAACAAGCCCCCGACGACCTTGGTCTGGCGGTAGAGATTCACCAGACGCTCTTCGAGCGACCGGGTGAGCCGCATGTAGTAGTAGAGCTCGAGCTTCTGGCCGCGGTCGAGCGCCCGACTCCCGTCACTCGCCGCGGCTTTCCGCGCCGCGCTCCGTGCCGCCGTTGCCATCAGTACGCCGCCTCGAGCGCGTGCGCCGGATCCGCGCGCCGGTGGAGCGTCACGAAGAAGCGTTTGACGTTCCGGTCGAGACGACTCTCGCCGATCTGGTCAGTCTGCACTTCGACGAACGTGTAGTGCCCCCCTTCGGCGCGCACGCGCATCTTCACGGTGCCGAGGGCGCCGGAGTACGTGCGTTCGCGGGGGCCACCCGTGCCGGTGCCCTGCGTCATGGTCAGCGGCGGCGCGGCGAAGAAGGCATCGGCGGCGGCGACGACGTCCGCCGGGTCGATGGAAGTCCGATAAAAGAGTTGCACGGTCAGCGCACCTGATTCGTGTCGAGGGCGGCCCGGACTTCCTGGGTCCAGTTCATCGTTTCGATCTTCGTCTTCGTCGTGTCGCGACGAAACTGCATGCCCATCGCCCAGTTGCCGGAGACGATGAAGTGGAGCTTGGCCGTGTAGGTGCCCGGCTTCGGGCCCGGCACGAACCCGTCCCACGTCTTCGCGCCGTCCTTCGTCTCGGCGTAGATCCGCCCGTCGGCGCCTTCGATCGGCTGACCCGACGTCTTGTCGCGGGCGACGACGATGAACATCACCGTGTCGCGCGCGTGCGGCGGCGCCGGATTGGACGCAATCACAAAGGCCATGTCGTCCGTCCACTGCCGCGTGGGCGGGACGCCGGCCTGCGACGTCTCCGTGCAGGCATTCGCCAACGCGCCCAGCGCCAACACGAACCCGAGCCTTTTCACGCGTAGTACTCGAGGCCCAGATGGGTGATTTGCTCCTCGCCCATCAAGTGCCGCAAGGTGTTCTTGAGCTTCGTCTGTTGGATGAACAAATCGTGCTCCGGCTGCAACCCCGGCGCGGCCATGGGGCTCTTATAGTAGAACGAGAGCCATTCCTGGATGCCCTTGAGGCAGGCGCGCTGGGCGAAGTCGGAGAACAACGCCAGATCGAGCACCAGCGGCGCCGCCAAGATGGAGTCGCGGCACAGAAAATTGACCTTGATCTGCATCGGGTATCCCATCCACCCGACGATATCGATGTTGTCCCAGCCTTCCTTGTTGTCGCCGCGGGGCGGATAGTAATTGATCCGCACCACGTGCGAGAAGTTCTGATAGAGCTGAGGGTAGCGCTCCGGTTGGAGAATGCTGTGCAGCACGCTCAGCTTCGACTCTTCCTTCGTCTTGAAGGACGCCGGATCGTCGAGGACTTCGCCGTCACGGTTGCCGAGAATGTTCGTCGAGTACCATCCGGCCAGACCCAGCATGCGCGCCTTGAGGCCTGGCGCGATGACGGTCTTCATCCACGTCTGCCCCGTCTTGAAGTCTTTGCCGGACACCGGCACCGACCGTTCATTCGCCAGCCGGATCAAACACGGCATGTCGACCGTGAGGTTCGGGGCGCCGTTGGCGAATGGCACGCCTTCCATGAGCGCCGCGTAGGCATAGAGCATCGACGGGGCGATCGCATCGTCGTTTCGCTCCATCGCCTTCTCGAACTGCTCCAGCGTCGCGTGAGCCGCGCCGGCCTTGATATAGATCTCGGTCGAGGCGCACCAGACGATCACCACGCGGTCCAGGCGGTGCTTGGTCTTGAAGTCGCGGATGTCTTGACGAATCTGCTCGGCCAGGTCGCGCTTGGTCTTGCCTTTCTTGACATGCGTGCCCGAGATCCGCGTAACGTATTTCTGGTCGAACGCCGCCGGCATGGGGACGATCGCCTTGAGGAAGTCGGCGACGCTGTTGATATGCTCGGCCTCGAGCACGCCCGCTTTGACGGCCGCCACATACGCATCATCGGGAATCGGGTCCCAGGCGGCGAACACGAGGTCATCGAGGGCGGCCACCGGCACGAAATCCTTGATCAGCGGCGCGCGGTTCTCCGTGCGTTTGCCGAGGCGGATCGTCGCCATCTGGGTCAACGAGCCAATCGGCAGCGAGGTCCCGCGGCGCACGCGCTCGACGCCCGCCATGAATGTCGTGGCGACGGCCCCCAACCCGACCGTCATGACCCCGAGCTTGCCCGATGCCGGACGAATGGACGTGGTCACGCGCTCCTCCCGATCACGACGGGTGCGGGTTGCTTGGCGGACTCCGGCACCGGTGCGGCCGGCGTCATGGCATGATGGACAGCGACGATACGTTGAATGGCGGTAACCCAGGAAGTCACGGTGAGGAAAACGACGATGGCGGCCAGGACCCACCCGTCGAGGGCGAGGCCGAAGAACGCCTGCGGGGCGGACAACAGCACCACGCGCTCCGGGCGCTGCATGAAGCCCACCTTGGCGTTGACGCCAAGGGCTTCCGCGCGCGCGCGGGTGTAGGAGACGAGGAACCCGCCGAGGAGGCCGGCGAGGCAGACGACCACCATCGGCCCGCTATGGTGCACCGGGCTGGTGGCGTAGAAGAACGTGAGTCCCGACAGCACGGCGCCGTCGGCGACACGATCGAGCGTCGAATCGTAGAACGCGCCGAAGGGCGAGGAACGGCCCGTTCGCCGCGCCACGGTGCCGTCGAGCACGTCGAACAACGCGCAGATCCCCAGGAACCATCCACCCGTCCGGATGTGGCCCGCGCCGTAAATGCCACCGCCGATGATGGAGCACGCTGTTCCCAGCGTCGTGATGTAATTCGGGTTGATGCGATGGCGGACGAGGAACGCGGCGAGCGGCTCCAGGAGTCGGACGTACCCGTCTTTAATTGCATTCCATAGACGTGTCATGCGTCGGAGCGATAGGGGCTGGAGCCGCCAATGTGCGCCAGCCCCTAGAACTTAACTCACGGCACCGCCCACGTGTAGTTGTTGCTCAGGTTGACGTTCGCCTTCGTGTACGTGTTGCTGCCGTCGATCGCCGTCGCCTTGAGCGTGACCGCGGCGCCCGACGGGATGCCCTTGACCGGAAGCTGCTCGCTGCTCGAGGCGGCGACCTGGCGCAGGAAGGTGTCGACGCCGCCGCTGGTGACGTAGACGTTGATGGCCTTCGTCAGATTGTTCGTCACCGTGAGCGTATAGGTCGGGCCGGCGGGCTGCGCGGGCGGCGCGTTGGTGTCGACCTTCCGGTGGCACGCGGCGAGCGTGGTGGTGGCGAGCGCAGCCCACGCCAGCGTGGATACGATCCGTCGCATCAGCATTCTCCCCAGGAAATAAGTGTCAGTCGTACAGCCAGAACCGCCGTGATCGTCGCGCGAACTGCGTGACCGCGGGCAGCACGCGGTCGAACGTCGCCTTCGGGTCGTCCCCGCGCACGAGCGCGGCGCGCGCCGTGCCGCTACCGAACCGCCGGTCGAACGCCGTCGTATCCAACCGGAGCGAATCGCGATTGGCGCGCGCCACGGCCCACAGGAGTCCGGCGGCGACCCGCCCCGCGTGGAACTTATCGCGGTCGGTCATCTCGATCCGTATCGCGTTGAGCCGCCGGTTGGCGTACTTCCCGTCCGTCGGCGACACCGGCGTGAACGTGTCGGCCTGGAACCGGACGCCGCCCAATGCCAGGCGGTTGAGCGACGCGGCCACGGCCGGGGCGTCGAGCCATGGGGCGCCGACCTGCTGAAACGCCTGTGGCGTGCCCCGCCCCACCGAAAGGTTCGAGCCTTCGAACGCCACGATGGCAGGATACAGCGTCTCGCTGGCGAGCGACGGCAGGTTGGGCGAGGGCGGCACCCAGGGCAGCCCCGTTTGGTCGAACCACAGGGTCCGCCGCCACCCGCGGGCGGGGATGACGTGCAGCACTGTCCCGAGGCCGAGGGCGTCATTGTAGAACAGCGCCAGCTCCCCCATGGTCAGGCCGTGGCGCAGCGGCATCGGGTAGAGCGCATAGGGAATCCCCGTGTCGGCGAGCGCGCTGTCGAGCATCGGGCCGTCCACGCGCGCACCGGTAAGGGGGTTCGGCCGATCGAGCACGATCACGGCCACGTGATTGCGGGCGGCGGCCCGCATGGCGGCAATGAGGGAGCCGACATAGGTCCAGGTGCGCGTGCCGACGTCCTGCAGGTCGATGACCAGGGCGTCGACATTGACCAGCAGGCTGTCCGGGGGCGCCAGCACGGTCTTCCCATACAGGGAATGCACCACCAACCCCGTCGCCGAGTCTACGCCATTGGCGACGAACTCCCGGTCTTCCTTGCCGCGAATCCCGTGCTCGGGACTGAACAACCGGACGAGGCGCGCGGGCGAGTGGGCGAGCCGATCGATGTCCGAGACGCCGTGCTCGTCGATCCCCGTCTGGTTCGTGAGGAGGGCGACGCGCTTGCCCCGGACCAGCGCGGCGCTATCCTCAAGGAGCACCGTGATCCCCGGCCGCACGTGGGCTGGCCGCACTGAGGCGCGCCGCGTCCCCACCGAGGCCGAGGTCAGGAGGAGAACGGCTATCGCCCACCCTGCCTTGGTCGTCACTTGGGGATGAACATAACACCGCTGGACTGGATCATCGTCGCCGCGTACTTCGCGTTCTCGACGACGATCGGTCTCGTCTTTACGAAGCGCGCTGGCGAGAGCCTGTCCGAGTACTTCCTGTCCGGGCGCGACGTCCCGTGGTGGCTGGCCGGTACCTCCATGGTCGCGACGACGTTCGCGGCCGATACGCCCCTGCTGGTCACGGGTCTCGTGGCCAACCACGGAGTCGCCGGCAACTGGCTGTGGTGGAACATGGTCATGAGCGGCATGCTGACCGTGTTTTTCTTCGCCCGCCTCTGGCGCCGGGCCAATGTCATGACCGACGTCGAGTTCGCAGAGATCCGCTACTCCGGACGGGCCGCGGCCGTCCTCCGGGGGTTTCGGGCGATCTACCTCGGCGTCCTGATGAATGTGATCATCATGGGCTGGGTCACCCGGGCCATGATCAAGATTCTCGGGATCGCGCTCGGCGTCTCGCCCTGGGTGGCCGTGAGCATTCTGCTTCGCGGCCACCGCCGTGTACGCGGTCGCCGCCGGCCTCTGGGCCGTCCTGTGGACCGACCTGGTGCAGTTCGTCGTGAAGATGGCGGCGGTCATCGTGCTGGCGGTCTATTCCGTCCGCGCCGTCGGCGGGATCGCCGCGCTCAAAGCCGGAGTCGCCGCCCACTTCGGCAGTGAGACGGCCGCCCTGTCGGTCTTACCCGTGACGCACGACGCGCACGGGTTCCACGCGTACCCGTGGATGCCGTTGCTCTCCCTTGGCGTGTTTTTCTCCGTCCAATGGTGGGCGACGTGGTACCCGGGCGCCGAGCCGGGCGGCGGCGGCTATGTGGCCCAGCGGATCTTCGCGGCGCGGACCGAGCGCGATGGCGTGTTGGCGACGCTGTTCTTCCAGATCGCCCACTACGCGCTGCGGCCTTGGCCCTGGGTGGTGACGGGCCTGGCCACGGTGATCCTGTATCCCAATCTCGTCGACAAAGAATCCGGGTATGTCCACGCCTTCGTCGACTTGCTGCCGACGCCGTGGCGGGGATTCATGATGGCGGGTTTCGCGGCGGCGTACATGTCGACGATCGGCACGCAGCTCAACTGGGGCGCGTCCTACCTCGTCAACGATTTCTACAAGCGATTCGTAAAGCGCGACGCCGACGATCATCACTATGTGGCGGCCTCCCGGGTCGCGACGATCGGTCTCTTTCTCTTATCCATTGTCGTCACGACCCAGCTGTCATTGATCGAGCAAGCGTGGAAATACCTGCTGGCCGTCGGGGCCGGGACGGGACTGGTGCTGATCCTGCGCTGGTATTGGTCGCGGATCAACGCCTGGTCGGAGATCAGCGCGATGATCGGCTCCCTCGTCGTGTCGTCCATCGCTCTCACTGTTATCCCCGGGCGCTTCGCGCCGGGCGACCCAAACGCCGACGCGTGGATCATGATCGTGACGGTCGCCATCACGACCGTGATTTGGGTCGCCGCCACGTTCTTGACGTCGCCGGAACCGGCTGGCGTACTGGAGGCTTTTTACCGTCGCGTCCGGCCGGGCGGCCCGGGATGGCGGGTTGTGGCTGAACGCGCGGGATTTGGGCGGGAACCGATCGAAGGCGGCGCGCTGGCGTGGACGAACTGGGTGGCGGGGATCATTGCGGTCTACGCGACCCTGTTCGGGATCGGCAAGCTGGTCTTCGGCGAGACCGCCTACGGCTGGGGGCTCTTGGCGGTCGCGGGGGTCGCGTTTGCCTGGATCGGCCGGTCGTTCCGCCAGGATCGAATGGGGCGACCCGCCCAATTGCCTGAGACCGAAAGGCGCTATATTACGGACATACCTGGAGGGACGTGATGAGCACAACACAGCAGCCCGACGTCATGCTGACCGTCACGCCAATGGCGTGCGCGGAAGTGAAGAAATTCATGGAGACCGAGGGCGTGTCGCCGGAGGTGGGTGGCCTTCGCGTCAGCGTCCAGCCCGGTGGGTGCAGCGGGTTCAAGTACGGCCTTTTGATCGAAGATCACAGCGCGGAAGACGATTTCGTCGTCGATGCGGAGGGGTTCAAGATCTTCGTCGATCCGTTCTCGGCCCAATACGTCCAGAACGTGACGATCGACTATACGTCGTCGATGCAGGGTTCGGGGTTCGTCTTCAAGAATCCGAACTCGACCGGCGGCTGCGGCTGCGGTAGCTCGTTCTCGGCCTAGCCGTCCAGCGCGCGACATTCACTTGGTTTGATCTCGCCGTCCTGCTCGCCTACCTGGCGGGCACGACGGCTGTTGGACTCCGGCTCGGGCGTCGCCAAAAGAACGCCAGCGACTACTTCGTCGCCAATCACTCGATTCCGTGGTGGGCCATTCTGATTTCCGTCGTCGCGACGGAGACCAGCGCGCTGACGTTCATCAGCATCCCCAGCCTCTCGTATCTCGGGAATTTCACGTTCCTGCAACTGGCCATGGGGTACGTGATCGGCCGCGTCGTGGTCGCCTACACCTTGCTGCCACGCTACTACCAGGGCGAGCTGATCACCGCGTATGCGCTGCTGGAGCGCCGCTTCGGGATCGGCGCGCGCCGCTTTGCGTCGATCATCTTCATGGCCACGCGTGCCATGGCGGACTCGGTGCGGGTCTTCGCCACGGCCATCCCCGTCGCCTTGATCCTCCAAGGCACCGTGCGGCCCACGCTCGTCATGCCGCTGGCCATTCTCATCCTCGGCGCCCTCACGGTGCTCTACACGTACCACGGCGGGATGCGCGCCGTCGTGTGGACGGACGTCATCCAGACAGGGGTCTATCTCATCGGCGGCATTGCGGCGGTGGTGCTCATTGGTCGATTGGTATCCGGTGGTTGGCCCACGATCGTCGCCCACGCGTCCGCCGCGGGTAAACTGCGGGTGATCGACCCGGCCCTCGACTTCGCGCGTCCGTACACGTTGTGGGCAGGCGTGATCGGCGGCGCATTCTTGACTATGGCGTCGCACGGAGCGGATCAGCTGATTGTCCAGCGATTGCTGGCCGCGTCGTCGCTCCGCGACGCGCGGCGTGCGCTCATTGGCAGCGGCGCCGTCGTCTTCGTCCAGTTCGCCCTGTTTCTCGCCATTGGCATTGGTCTCTTCGATGTGTACCACGGCCGGGTCTTCGCGAAGGCGGATGACGTGTTCCCAAGCTTCATCCTGGAGCACATGCCCCCGGGCCTCGTGGGATTGGTCGTCGCCGCGATTCTCGCCGCCACGATGAGTACCCACTCTGGCGCGATCAACTCGCTGGCGGCTTCCACGATTCACGACATTTACCTGCCGATCGCCAAGCGGCCGGCCGACGACCCGCGGGTCTTCGCGCTGGCGCGCCTCTGGACGTTGATCTGGGGCGCCGCGCTCACGGGCGGCGCCCTGCTCTATCACGCGCAAGGGACTCCCGTCGTCCAAGTCGCCCTGACGATCGCGTCGTTCACGTTCGGCGGACTGCTCGGCGGGTTCTTCCTGGCGCTCTTTTGGCGGCGCGCCGAGCAGCGTGATGCCATCATTGGTATGGGGATCGGCATCTTGACCATGGTGATCGTCTGGCTCACCCCGACGATCGCGAAACACATTGCGTTCCCCTGGTATGTGCTCATTGGCATGACCATTACAACACTGACCGGTATGGCATCATCGCTGACGCACACGTCGCCGGCGATTCAGGAGGTTCCAGCGTGACTCAGATCGTCATTGGAGTGGACAGCGGAGGGTCCAAGACCCGCGTCTTGGTGGCCGACGCCACGGGCACCGAGCTCGGATCGGTCGAGGGACCGCCGAGCGCGATTCGGCCGGGGGAGGCCGAGCGGGCGGCCGATGTGATTGCGGCGACGATCCGGGACGCGCTGGCGCACGCGGGCATGTCCGAGGCTTTCCCGAGCGTGGCCTGCGTTGGGGCGGCAGGCGCGGGGCGTCCCGACGAGCGCGACGCGCTCTGGCAGGCGCTGGTGGCGCGCGACGTCGCCGAAGAGGTCATCGTGCAGGCCGACGCCACGGTCGCACTCGACGACGCGTTCGGCGACGGGCCCGGCGTCATGTTGATCGGCGGGACGGGTTCGGTGGCGTTTGGGCGGGGGCCGACCGGCACGCTGGCGCGGAGCGGCGGCTGGGGACCCGTCTTTGGCGACGAGGGCGGCGGCGCGTGGATTGGCCGGCGCGCACTCGGCGTCGTGGCCGCGGCGGCGGATGGCCGCGAGCCCGAGACGGCGCTCACCGGCGCGGTGCTGACCGCGGCCGTTGTCGACTCGGTCGAAGCGCTGATCCCGTGGGCGTCGCGGGCGACGCCGGCGGATTTCGCGGCGTTGGCGCCCGCCGTGATCCACTGCGCGGATGCCGGCGACGCCCGGGCCGAAACATTGCTCGCCTTCGCGGCCGAGGAGCTCGTGATCCACGTGCGGACGCTGGCGCGGCAGCTGTTCATCGACGAGCGCGCGGCCGTTCCCGTGGCGCTGGCCGGTGGACTCCTCTCCCGCGGCTCTTCGCTGCGCGGACGCTTGGAACGGCGGCTGGCCACGGCCGTCCCAGGGGCTCAGCTCCGGGCTGCCGAGGTCGTCCCCGCGCGCGGCGCGGTGCGGGGCGCGCTGCGGCTTCTTACGGTGCGGGCGTAGCGGACGCGGGGAGGCTCGCCCCGCCGAAGTCGCCTTCCCAGCGCGCCACCACGACCGCCGCCAGGCAGTTGCCGACGACGTTCACCATCGTGCGGGCCATGTCCATGAACGCATTGACGCCGAGCATGAGCGCGATGGCTTCGGCCGGCAGGTGAAAGGTGACGAGCGCGCCCGACAGAATCACCAGCGCGGCCCGCGGGACGCCGGCCACGCCTTTGCTCGTGAGCATGAGCGTCAGCATCATGACCAGCTGCTGACCCAGGCTCATCGCGATGCCGGCCGTTTGCGCGGCAAAGAGCGCGCCGACGGCCAAATAGAGCGTGCTCCCCGTGAGGTTGAAGGAATATCCCGCGGGGATCACGAACGCGACGATCCGCGAGGGCACGCCGAGCGCCTCCATCTGCTCCATGGCGCGGGGCAGCGCGGCTTCCGAGGTCGAGGTCGAGAACGCAATGAGCGCCGGATCCCGTACGGCGCGCAGGAACGCGCGCACGGGCACACCCGCCAGGATCGCGGTGGGCAGGAGACCCACGACGAGGAAGACCGCGAGGGCGGCGTACAGCGTCAGGACCAGTTTGCCGAGGTTGCCCAACACGCCGAGGCCGTGATGGCCGATGGTGGCCGCCAGCGCCGAGGCGATGCCGATCGGCGCGAAGAGCATCACGATGTCCACCATGCGGAACGTGATCTCGGACAGGCTCTGGAAGAACCCCAGCATTGTCGTCCGGGCCCGCTCCCGCGTGCGGGAGAGCGCCAGCGCGAACAAGATCGCCCAGAAGACGATCTGCAGCACCTCGTTGCGCGCCGCGGCATTGACGGCGCTCTGCGGCACGATGTGCTCCAGCACGCCGGAGAAGGTGGTCATCTTGCCCGTGAGGTCCGTGGCATCCGCCGGTGACACCGGAAGCGTGATGCCCAATCCGGGCTGCATGACGTTCACCATGATCAGGCCGACGACCAGCGCCAGCGTCGTCACCACTTCGAAGAACACGAGGGAGCGGAAGGCGAGCCGGCCGACGCGTCGAATGTCGTCGCCCTGACCGGCGATGCCCACGACCAGGGTCGAGAAGATGAGCGGGACAACCAGCGACCGGATCATCCGCAAGAACACGGTGGAGAGTGGCTCCAGCGCCACGCCCACCGTCGGTGCCGCCCATCCAATCGCCAAGCCGGCCACCATGCCGACGACGATCCATGCCGTGAGGCCCGGGCGCTTGGCCAAGCGCTACCGCCTCAGGGCCGACTTCCGAATGCCGTACACGAAATAGAGCGAAAGGCCGATGATCAGCCACACGATGAATCGCTCCCAGGCCACGCCCGGCAGTCCGGCCATGAGGAAGACGCAGGCGGCGGCGCCGCCTACAGCGACAGGCCAGATGAACGGGACGCGGAACGGACGGTGCCGGTTCGGCTCTTTGATCCGCAGCGCGAGGACGCCGAAGCAGACGAGGACGAACGCGAACAACGTTCCGATGTTCGTCAGATCGAACGTCTCGGCGGCATCGCCGATGAGCGCCCACAGGGCGACGAACACGCCCGTCGCGATGGTCGTGGCCCACGGCACCCGGTACTTCTGATGGACCCGCGCCGCCCAATTTGGCAGCAGGCCATCGCGCGCCATCGAGAAGAAGATGCGGGGCTGTCCGTACTGGAAGACCAGTAGCACCGCGGCCATGGAGAACACGGCGCCCAGCGACAGGAGGCTGGAGATGCCGTGGAGGCCGGAGTACTCGAGCGCTTTGGCCAGCGGATCGGCGACGCCCAACTGTTGCCACGGCACCATGCCCGTCAGAACCGTCCCGATGACGATATAAATGAGCGTACACAGTGCAAGGCCGCCCATGATCCCCCGCGGCATGTTGCGCTGGGGATCCTTCGTCTCTTCGGCGGCCGTGGAGATGGCGTCGAAGCCGATGTAGGCGAAGAAGATGATGGCGGCGCCGTGATGGATGCCGGCGAACCCGTTCGGCGCGAATGGCGTGTAGTTCTCCCGGTGCACATGGAAGAACCCGGCGCCGACGAACAGGGCCAGCACCAACAGCTTGACGGCCACCAACACGCGGTTCGTTCGCGCACTCTCGCGCACGCCCAAGCAGAGGAGCCACGTAATGAGCGCGACGATGGCGAACGCGGGAACGTTCACCAGCACCGGTATGCCAAATAGTTTCGGCGCGCTCCCCAGGAGACCGTGCACCGCCGGGTCGGGCGACAACAGGGCGGTTCGGTAGCCCGTGATCATCCAATCCGGTAGGACGATATGGATGTCGGCCAAGACGTTCGTGAAGTACTGGGACCACGAGATGGCGACGGCGACGTTGCCGACCGCATACTCGAGGATGAGATCCCAACCGATGATCCAGGCCACGAGTTCGCCCAGGGTCGCGTAGGAGTACGCGTAGGCGCTCCCGGCCTGGGGAATCATGGCCGAGAGCTCGGCATAGCACAGGCCCGCCAGCGCGCAGGCGAAGGCCGAGAGCATGAACGAAAACAGGACGGCGGGACCCGCGCCGCTCCGCACCACGTGTCCCGCCGCATCCAGCTGTCCCGCGACCGCGCTGCCGATGGAGCTGAAGATGCCCGCTCCCACCACCGCGCCGATCGACAACATCATGAGGTCGCCGGCGCCGAGCGCGCGCCGGAGGACACCCTCGCCCTCAGGGACGAGGGCGGCGATCGGCTTACGCTCGAAGCAGTCGGAGACGACGTTGCTCATCTGAGATGAACAACGGCGCCAACACCAACGTGATCGTGCTCAATAGCTTGATCAGCACGTGCAAGGACGGGCCGGCGGTGTCCTTGAACGGATCGCCCACAGTGTCGCCGACGACGGCGGCCTTGTGGGCCTCCGATCGTTTGCCACCGTAGACACCGGTCTCGATGTATTTCTTGGCGTTGTCCCAGGCGCCGCCGCCGGTATTCAGGAAGAGCGCCATGAGGATGCCGGCGATCGTGGCCACCATGAGGAACGCGGCGACCGCCTCGGCGCCCAGATGGACCGTGCGGAACACGAGGCCCACGACGATCGGGAACCCGACCACCAGGGCGCCCGGCACGATCATCTCGCGCAGCGCCGCCACGGTGACGATGTCCACACACCGCGCGTAGTCGGGTTGCTCGGTGCCCTTCATGATGCCGGGATGCTCGCGAAACTGCCGGCGCACCTCGTTGATCACCGAGTACGCCGCCCGGCCGACCGCCTTGATCGCCAGCGACGAGAACCAGAACACGAGCATGGCGCCGAACAACCCCGCCACGAACAGCTCGGGGCGCGCGATATTCACGCTGATCCGGACGTGGATGTAGTTGTAGACCTCGTCCAGGTAGGCCGAGAACAGCAGAAAGGCCGCCAGCGACGCCGAGCCAATGGCGTAACCTTTGGTCAGCGCTTTGGTCGTGTTGCCGACCGCGTCGAGACGGTCGGTGATCACCCGGACCGACTCCGGCTGCTGCGACATCTCGATGATGCCGCCGGCGTTGTCCGTGATCGGGCCGAACGTGTCCATGGCCAGGATATAGCCGGCCGTTCCCAACATACCCATCGTCGCCGTCGCGGTGCCGAAGAGACCCCCGATGGACGCGCCCGACGCATTGACCAATCCGCTGGACCGGCCCAGGTAGAAGCTGGCGACGATGGCGATACCGATCGCGAAGACCGGGAGGATGGTGGCCTCCATCCCGACGGCGAGCCCTTGAATGATGTTCGTCGCCGGTCCCGTCTGACTGGCCTGGGCGATGTCCTTCACGGGCCGGTACGCGTACTCCGTGTAGTACTGCGTGATCAGCAGGAATGCGAACGACGTCAGCACCCCGACGCAACCGCAGAGGAAGAAGTGCCACCAGGCGTTCGGCGCTTGCGGCGGGTTGAGCAACCATTTGCTGGCGATCCCAAAGCCGATCAGGGCCAGCACCGCGGTCAGGTAGAACCCGCGGTTGAGCGCGTGCATTGGGTCGCCGTCTTCGCGCGTACGGACGCTCAGGACTCCGACGATCGAAGCGACCAGTCCGAAGGCGCCGACGACGAGCGGGAACAGGATGCCGGCGAGCCCGAAGTACGGGAAGAGAAAGACGCCGAGGATCATGGCGCCGATGTTTTCGGCCGCCGTCGACTCGAAGAGATCGGCGCCGCGACCCGCGCAGTCGCCCACGTTGTCGCCGACGAGATCGGCGATGACGGCCGGGTTGCGGGGGTCATCCTCGGGAATGCCCGCCTCGACCTTCCCCACCAAGTCGGCGCCGACGTCGGCCGCCTTGGTGTAGATCCCGCCGCCCAACTGGGCAAAGAGCGCCACGAACGATGCGCCGAATCCGTAGCCGACGATCAGGAACGGGATCATTCGGGTGGACTCGGGCAGCAAGGTCGACAGCACCCAGAACAAGCCAGCCACGCCGAGCAGCGACATCGCCACGACGAAGAGACCGGCCACGGCGCCGCTCCGGAGGGCCACCTGCAGCGCGTCGTTCAGCGACGACAACGCGGCGGCGGCCACCCGGATGTTGGCGCGGATCGACACCCACATCCCGACGTAGCCTGCGATCCCGGAGCTCAACGCGCCGAGGATGAACGACAGGGATACGTACAGGGCAAAGGCGTGGGGGTCCGAAACCGGGTCCGACGGATTGGGCGTGCGGAGGTACCCGTAGCCGACATAGATCAGAGCGGCGACCGCGATCGACAGCATTGTGATGGTGCGATACTGGCGCGCCAGGAACGCCTCGGCGCCCTGTTGGATCGCATCCGAGATGCGTTGCATCTCGGGTTTGCCGCGTTGTCGCGCGAGGACCCAGCGAGAGAGCCACAGCGCAAATACGAGCGTCGCGACGCTCAGACCTACGATCAGACCGAGCAGTTGGGACTGCGTTGATTGCATGATCTCAAGAAGAAGGTGGAAGGCCCGCGCGTCGCCAGACGAAGTAGACCGGCACGCCGATCAGCACCAGCACGAGGCCGATGAGGGCTTGCGCCCGCGTCTGATCCGCGATCAAGAGGGCGACGGCCGTCGCCGTCGCCAGGAGAATGTACAACGCCGGGAGTACGGGGTACCCGACGGCGCGGTACGGGCGTTCGGCGTCCGGCCGGCGGACCCGGAGCACGAACAAGCCGATCGTGGTCAGGACGTAGAACACCAGCGCCGCGAAGATAACGTAGGCGAGCAGCTGGCTGTAGGTCCCCGTGAGGCAGAGCAACGTCGTCCAGATCGCCTGGACCACGAGCGCGGCGCCGGGGACCCCACGGGTGTTGAGCGTGCCCACTGAACGGAAGAAGAGCGCGTCGCGCGCCATCGCGTAGTAGACGCGCGCGCCCGACAAGATCAACCCGTTGTTGCAGCCGAAGGTCGAGATCAAGATGGCGACCGCCATGATCGAGGCCGCCGAGCCGCCGAAGATCACCTCGGCGGCCGCCGTTCCGACCCGGTCCTGCGCGGCATGCGCGATCCCCGAGAGGGGGAGGACCGACAGATAGGAGACGTTGGCCGTCACGTACAGGATCGAGACCAGCCCCGTACCCAAGAGGAGCGCCAGCGGCAAGTTGCGGCGGGCGTTCTGCACCTCGGCGGCCGCAAACGTCACGTTGTTCCACGCATTGCTGGAGAACAATGAGCCCACGAGCGCGGACGCGAAGACGATCCAGGTGATCGACGGGCCGGCCGTGAAGTGGCCGGCGGAGAAATTGGCGGCGATGGCGGTCGGGCTACGCCCGACGGTGAGGCCCAGGAGGATGAGACCCGCCAGCGCGGAGACCTTGACCACGGTGAGCGTGGTCTGCACCCACTTGCCCTCGCGGACCCCCCGCAAATTGATCCAGGTCAGCACCCAGACCGACGCGATGGCAACGACGCGCTGGGTGGACAGCCCGATCTCGATGGGGCCACCCGGCGTGTTGACCTTGGCGTACGGGAACCAGGTGTAATGATCGGGCGTGATCGACGGGATCAGGACGCCGAGAAATCGGCCGAACGCGACGGCGACCGCCGCGATCGTGCCCGTCTGGATGACCAAGAACAGGGTCCAACCGTAGAGGAAGCCCAGCAACGGCCCGAGGGACTCGCGGAGGAATACGTATTGACCGCCGGCGCGAGGATACATTGCGGCCAGCTCGCCGTAGGCGAGGGCGCCGAGCAGCGTGATGATCCCGGTCATTCCCCACACCGCGAGCAGCAAGAACGGCGATCCGACGGTGCGCGCGATGTCAGCCGAGACGATGAAAATGCCCGAGCCGACCATCGATCCGGCGACCAACATGGTCGCATCGGTGAGGGTGAGCGCCCTGACGAAGTCCGCGTGCGGTCGTGATTCAGCTCGTGTCGCGTCCGACTGCGCGGCGGCGCTGCTCATTCCACCTCGGGTGTTAAGCTTGGCAAAGGTATTCGGCCGCCGACGGCTTGGCCAGAACCGGACGGGCGCCCCGGCCCGACCTAGTAGTCCGCGGTCACCTCGACGGTGTCGCTCACGGGCGTGCCGTCGCGGAGGGTGGCCGGGTGGAACTCCGTCTCCAGCAGCCGGTCGTGGACTTTCCGGTTGAAGGCGCCGTCGTCCGCTTTGTTGAAAGTCAGGAGACGGGCCGTGCCGTTGGCGGCTACCGCGAAAACGGCGACGAGGTGGAACGGGCGGGGACCCTTTGGCGGGTCGACATAGACATTGAAGAACTTTGTCGAGGCCCGGATCTTCGTGGCGCCCTCACCACCGGTTCCTGGTCCTCTGCCCGACCCGGTACCCGAGCCTTGGCCGGACCCGGTGCCACCGCCGGTACCCGGGCCGGCGCCCGCCCCGGGAGCACTTTCGCCAGCCGCTCCCGGAGCGCTGGCGACCTGGGTCGTCTCGGCGGACGCGGGCGGCACCACCGCCGCCGTCGGCGGCTCGCGCGCCGGCGCGACGGGCACGGGTTTCGGGACGTGGGGAGTCGGCGCGACGCGCACCGGTGGCGGCGGTGGGTCGGGCGCAATCTGTATGTAGTGCAGTCGCTCCCAGAGGTGTCCGCCCCGGGCGCCCCCGCCACCGCCGCCGCCGCCGCCGCCGGGACGACCGAACAGGCCCGCGGCGCGCGGGTTGAGTGCCACGATTGCGGCGCCCACCGCCGGGACGAGCAGGAGCGCGATGAGCGCGGCGTGGACCAGGATCGCCGCCAGCACACCTCGCCAGCGCCGCTCCGGACCACCCGGAATGCCGACCGGCGGCCGATAGGGTCGGCCGCCGGTGGGTGCATCGCCTGTCATGCTTTCAATCTACGTGAAACGCGCCTACTTGGTGTCCTTTGGCGGGATACCGATGACCTTCACACCCGAGCCGCGCGCGACGTCCATCGCCGTGATGATGTCCTGGTATTTCGCTTCGGGACATCCTTTCACGAAGATGATCTTCTCCGGCCGGCCATCGTAGATCGTCTTGACCTTGGTCGCCAGCGCTTGCGAACTGGGGTCGACCGGCTGCTTGTTGATCGTATAGCTCTGGTTCTTGCACACCTCGAGCACGATCTGGTCGGAGTTCTGCACGTGCGCAACCTGCGGCGTCGGATCCGGCAGCTGAATGTCGATCGCCTTCCGCGCCATCGGCACGACCAGCATGAAGATGATCAGCAGCACCAGCAACACGTCGATCATTGGGGTGACATTCGGCTCGTTCGTCAGGCCGCTGCCACCGCCCCCCGCGGACATTGCCATTACGGTTTCCCTCCGGCCGCCGGGGCCTGCTTCTCCATCGGATTGTCGCCAGTGACCGTCGAGGCCGTTCCCGGCGTCTGATCGGAGATCATCCCCGTCACGCGGACGCCGTTCTTGGACGCGAGGTCGACCGCGTCGATCACCTTCGAATACTCCAGATCCTTGTCCGCCTTGAGATACAGGATCTTGTCCTCGGTCCGTGCATTGTAGATCGCTTTGAGCGCCGGACCCAGATCCTCGGGACGGATCGGCTTCTTGTTCAGATAGTATGTGCCTTTAAGGTCGATACCGAGCACCTGATCGCCTTCTTCCTCGGGGTGCGCTTTCAGGTTGACGCCCTTGGGGGGCGTCGCCTGAAAGCCCGCGGTGATCGTCGGAATCACGATCATGAAGATGATCAGGAGCACCAGCATGACGTCGATCATCGGTGTGACGTTGGGCTCGGCCTTGACGCCCCCGCCACCGCTCACCGCCATAGCCATTGCGGTACCCTCCTCGCTCGCGGGTCTCTACTGCGCGATCGGGGCGTTCGCGCCCGACGCCGTGTTGAACTCGCGGGTGAAGCGGGACCGGCCGAACTCACCGGAGACACCCTTGATGAGATAGTCGATCATCTCCTTGGAGGAGTACGTCATCTCGGCCGTGAGATTGTCGATCTTGGTCTGGAAGAAGTTGTACGCCCACACCGCCGGAATGGCGACCATGAGGCCGAAGGCCGTCGTGATGAGCGCCTCGGCGACACCTGCCGAGATCGCCGACAACCCGCCGGAGCCGGACGCGGCCATACCCGTGAACGCGTTCACGATACCCATCGTGGTGCCGAGCAGTCCGACGAACGGCGCCGTGGCGCCGACCGTGGCCAGCACGCCGAGGCCGCGCTTGAGCAGCACAATGTTCATGAGCATCTCGCGCTCGACCGCGCGTTCCGCCGAGTTGATGTCGGCGACGGTCACGGAGCCTTCCTGGATCAGGGGCTTGATCTCGCCCAGCGCGCCGCCGAGGACGCGGGCCACGTGCGACTTCTTATAGCCCTCGGCCAGCTTGATCGCTTCACCGAGGTTGTCTTCCTCGAGGAACTGCGAGAACTCGGGCGCGAACTTGCGGGTCTCATTCTGTGCGGCGCGGAGGCCCCACCACTTTTGAATCATGATGGAGAGCGAGAAGATCGACATGATCGCGAGGACCACGACGATGCCTTTCGCGAATCCGCCCATTGAAACGAAGAGGTCTACCAGCGAGAGATTCATTGTGACGACGCCTCGGTGCTACTTGTTCAGGTTGAAAGCGAACGGCAACTGCACCAATTCCTTGACCTTGCGACCGCCGATCTCGGCGGGGAAAAACCGCATCCTGGGGAGATCGCGCTTCACCGCGTCGGTGAACGCATCGTTGGTCGACTTGAGCACCTTGAACGTGCTCGCATCGGCCCGCCCCGTCGTATCGATGACGAACTGCGCCAGGACCTCGCCCTCGACGTTCGCCGAGCGCAGCATCTCCGGATATTCGGGTGCCTGGCTGCCCGGCGCCGTGCCGGCCTGCTTCTCGACCTGGAAGTCGAAGTACGGCTGGTCCGTCACCGGACCTGTGCCGCCTTCTTTGCCTTTCGAGTTGCCGCCGGCCACGCCCTTCCCGCTGAAATCGGCCTCATCCGTGACCTTCTTGGTGAGATCGACGTTCGGCAGGACGTCCGGGATGTTCACGGGCGCGGTCAGCACCTGGAATCCCTTGGGCGGCGGCGGCGCGACGGTCACGTCGGGCGGCGGCGGCGTTTTCGGCGGCGGCGGCGGCTCCGGCTTGGGCGCCTCCGTAAACTGAATCTTCTCTTCCTTGGTCTTCTCGTTCTTGATGGCCGCGTTCGCCGTTATGGCGGCCGCGAGGGCGATGATCCCCGTGTGCAGCACGATGCTGAACATGGTCCCGCCGCCTCGCTTTTCCTTCTTCGGTCTGGATTCCAACAGCGTGTTGAACAAGTGCGCTCCTGGCTACGACGGTTCTCGTATGTGCCAGAAGCTAGCCGTCGCCGATGGGCGCGAAATGGTTCCGAGATTACGTGTTGGTTAATTCGAGCGGGAGCGTAACGGTAAACACCGTTCCGCGGCCGAGTCGTGAGCTCACCGTCAATGATCCACCGTGCGCGTGCGCGATATACTGGGCGATCGCCAACCCCAGTCCGAACCCCCCGCGCTCCGACGCGCGCGAGCGCACGCGATCGGCGCGCCAGAAACGATCGAAGATGTACGGTAAGTCGTTCGCCGCGATCCCGATACCGCTGTCGCGCACGGTAAACGTGATGGCGTCCAGCCGCTTGCTGAGACTCAAATCCACGCGTCCACCACGCGGCGTGTACTTGATGGCGTTTGTCACCAAGTTGAGAAACAGCTGCCGTAAACGCATCGGGTCGCCGGACACCGTGACGTCCTCGAGCACGGGTAAGTAGACGGTGATCCCCGCGTCCTCACCAAGGATCACGGCGGTCTCGAAGACCTCCCGCACCAGCGGTTCGAGCGCCACCGGCTCGCGCATCAGGTCAAATCGTCCTTCATCGGCACGGGCGAGCGTCAGCAGGCTGTCGACGAGATCCGACATTCTGCGGACTTCGCGCAACGCTTCTTCGAGCGCCACCAGTTGATCGGTGGAATACGCCGTCACGTTCATGGCGCGCTCGACGTCGGCGCGCATCACGGTGAGCGGTGTCTTGAGCTCGTGGCTGGCGTCGGCCGTGAAGCGGCGCAGCGCGCCGAACGAGGTCTCGAGCCGTTCGATCATCGCGTTCAGCGTGCGGGTGAGTCGCGTCAGCTCATCGCCCGATCCGTCCAGCGCCAGGCGCCGGTGCAAGCTGCGTCCGTCGGTGATCGCCTCGACTTCGTTGATGATGCCATCGACCGGACGGAACGCACGCCCGGCGATGACATAGGCGGCGCCGATCGAGATGAGGAGAATGAGCGGCGCCGCGATGAAGATCACGCCGCCCAGCACCACGGGCGCCACGGTTGCGTTCTCGTATTCGGCCGCGGCGACCACGCGGGCCACCGGACTGGATCCCGGCGGCGCATTCAACGCCACCGCGAGGAGGCGCTTGGTCCGGAGATCGACGGTCGTCGGCGGGCCGCCATCCGAAGGCAGCGCGATGGCGGCGCGACTCAGCGTGACTTGATCGTCTTCGTCCAGCTGGCGCACCGCGAACGAGTTGTAGAGCGTGTGGCCGTTGCTGTCGAGCACGAACACGTAGTCGGGCACACCCTCCAACAGCGTCCGGACTTTCGGCGTCACGGCCGGGGGAATCGTGTACGCGGCGGGCGTCGAGGACTGGCGCGGCTGGTTCTTCTCGCTGCTGGTCGTGACGATCGCCTCGCCGGAGGCGATCGCTTGCTGCACGATGCGGAGCGTCAGGTCCGCATCGGCCGTCACGTGGCGCTCTTGCTCACGCTGGCGCGCCGAGCGTGCCGTGGCATAGGACACGGCGGCGAACACCGCGACCGTGGTCAGGAGCGCCGTCGCATACGCGGTGGTCAGCTGCGCGCGAATGCTGGCCACGGGTCAGCTCAGGCGCGGACGACGTAGCCGACGCCGCGCACCGTGTGGATCAACTTTCGTTCGTGCGCGGCGTCGATCTTCTTCCGCAGGTGATTGATGACCACGTCGACGATGTTGGTGCCGGGATCGAAGTGATAGCCCCAGGCGTACTCGGTGATCAGCGTACGGCTCATCACCTTGCCCGCGTGGCGCATCAAGTACTCCAACACGGCGTATTCCTTCGGTGTCACGTCGACGATCTCCCCGGCGCGGCGCACTTCGCGCGTGTCCCGGTCGAGCACGAGATCGTCGACGCGGAGCGCCACCGACGTCAGGGCCCGCGGCCGGCGCGAGACCGCCTCGACCCGGGCCAGGAGCTCCTCGAACGCGAAGGGCTTGGTGACATAGTCGTCGGCGCCGGCCCGCAGCGTCTGCACCTTGGCGTCGACCGCGTCCTGGGCCGTCAGCACCAATACGGGGCATTGCAGCCCGCGGGCGCGCAGCGAGTGGAGGACCTGCAGGCCCGGTTTCCCGGGCAATCGCATGTCGAGGATCACGAGATCGTAGCCATCGGAGCTGGCCAGGCGCTCCCCCGTCTCGCCATCGGCGACCAGGTCGACGCTCCAGCGCTGCTCTTCGAGACCGCGTTTGACGAACTGGCCGACCGTCGGGTCGTCCTCAATGACCAGGATCTTCACACGTTCCGCGGGCGCACGAACCCATATTCGCGAATCTTGCGATAGAGCGTCTTGGACGAGATGCCGAGTTGCGCCGCGGCGCGTCCCTGATGCCAGTTCGCGCGGTTGAGCACGGCCTCGATGTGCCGGCGCTCCAGCTCCGACAGCGACAGGCTGCGGCCGTTCTCGTCGCCCACGTAGGGGACCGCGGGTCCGTTGGAGGCGTGCGGCGACGGCGCCGACGATCCGCCCTGGAGCATCGCGGTGCTCGACAGCGGCAAGTCGCGGCGGCTGATGACTCCACCGTTGGCCAGCAGGACGGCGCGCTCGATCACGTTGCGAATCTCCCGGACGTTTCCGGGCCACGGGTAACTCTCCAACGCCGCGATCGCGTCGTCGGTCAGCGTCGGCGGCGCGGCGCCGCCGAACTCCTTGAGATAGTACTGCGCGAGGAGGGGGATGTCGACGACGCGATCCCGGAGCGGTGGGAGCGTGATGCTGATGGTGTTGATCCGGAAGAACAGGTCACTCCGGAACTTCCGATCCATCACGTCCTCGCGAATATCGCGCTTGGTGGCGGCCACCACGCGAAAGTCGACGTTGAGCTTGTGCGTCCCGCCCAGCCGCAGGTAGGCCCCGCTTTCCAGGGCCCGCAGCAGCTTGCCCTGGACGCGGAGATCGAGATCGCCGACTTCGTCGAGAAAGAGCGTCCCTTCGGTGGCCAGCTCGAACAGTCCGGTCTTTCGTTTGAGCACGCCGGGCAGCGCCCCTTTCTCGTGCCCGAATAGCTCGCTCTCCATCGTCAGGGCATCGGTCGTCGACGCACAGTCGACATCGACCATCGGCCCGCCGCTGCGTTCCGACATCCGATGCAGCGCCCGCGCCACGAGCTCTTTGCCGGTGCCCGCCTCGCCGGTGATGAGCACGGGGGAGTCGGATTTGGCGACCCGCTCAACCAGCGAAAGCACGGCTTGCATCGGCGCGTATCGCGTCACGATCTCGGGAACGCCGTTGGCGCGCTCCAGGTGGTGCTGCAGGAGCGCGTTTTCGGCGGCCAGCTGCCGTTTCTCCCAGGCCCGGCGCACGAGCACGTCGATCTCCGCCATACGATACGGCTTCGACAGATAGTCGTAGGCGCCGAGTCGGATAGCGGTGATGGCCGTCTCGATCGTCCCGTTGCCTGTGATGATGATCACTTGGGGCGGCGACGGCTCATCGGAGATCTGGCGGAGCACTTCCATCCCGTCGAGCTCCGGCATGACGATGTCCAGCAACGCGACGTCGAAATCGTCGCGCTTGAGGGCCTCGAGCGCCGCCCGCCCATCCCGCACGACCACGACCTGGTGGCCCTTACCCGCGAGGAACTGCTGCAGGACGGTGCCGAGCATTTCCTCATCCTCGGCAATCAGGATCTTGATGCTGGTTGGTTCTTTCATGCGACTGTTTCCGTGGGCAATACAATGCGAAACGTGCTGCCGACACCCGGAGCGCTTTCCACTTCCATGCGCCCGCCATGGTCGGCGACGATACCGTAGCAAATCGAGAGACCGAGCCCCGTCCCGCGTCCAGGCGGCTTGGTGGTATAGAACGGCTCGAACAGTTTGGCGACATCAGACCGGGGGATCCCGACGCCGTCGTCGGTCACTTCGGCGATGATGTGCCCGTTTTCGGCGCGGGAACGGAGCGTGATCTTCCCGCCCCGCTCGGCCGTCGCGTCCGCGGCGTTGAGCAAGAGCGCCATGAAGACCTGGACGAGCTGGTCGCCGTTGGCGCGCACATTGGCGCCGATCCGGTCATCGAGGTCGGTCTCGACGGCCATCCGCTTGAAGCGGGCGTGATGCGACAAGAGCGCGAGGGTGCGCTCCACTTCCGCGTTGACACTGACCAACTCCTTGTCCGCCGGCCGCTTACGGCTGAAGTCGAGCAGTCCATTGATGATGCCTTTGCACCGCTGCACTTCCGTATCGATGAACCGCAGGTATTCGAGATCGCCGATCTCGTCCACGAGGCTTTCGGCGCACGCGGAGATCGTGGCCAGGGGATTATTGATCTCGTGCATGACGCCGGCGGCGAGCTGGCCGATAGCGGCCATCTTTTCCGCTTGGGCCACGCGCTGTTGCGCTTCTTTCCACTCGGTGATGTCCTCGCCGATGGTGATGACGTGCGTCACCTGGGAGTCGGCCTCGTGCAGGTGCATCGGAATCTTCGAGATCCGGAACGTCCGGGCCTTCCCGGTGGCGTGGGACTCGGTCTCGAACTGGCCGAGTTGTCCGGTCGCGAAGACCTCGTCGATCTCGCGTTTGAGGGTCTCCGCCGGCTGCCGATGGAGGATCTCGAAGATCGTGCGGCCGAGGGCGTCGCTCCGGGCGATGCCCTGCATACCGCTCTCCCGCTTGCGGTTCCACGCCTGAACGCGGTATTCGCGATCGACCACGTAGAGGCCCAACGGGAGCGAATCGACGACCATCATCAAGAAGTGCCGCTGCTCGGTGAGCGCGGCCCGCATGATCTCTTGCACCCGCTCGGCAACGCTCTCCGGGACGCGCGCCGAAGCGAGCTCTGCCTTAACAGCTGCGAGAGCAGCGTCGGCGATCGGTTGCGGTGCGGGCATCTCGACCATGCAGTGTCCCCCTCGGACAAGCTGACCGAAAAAGTAGCCGAAAGGTCACGTCTGTAAAAGTGACAATCGGATACTCGGGACCGCCGACCCGGTCACGAGGGGGACAACGCCCTGTAACCCCCTATAGCTTGGCCATCTCCGCAAAGATCTCGCTCGTCTCGCGCTTGGTGCCGGGGGTGACTTCCACGTACGACCAACGCACCGTGCCCTTCTTATCGATCAGGAAATAGGCCCGATTGGAGAAGAATTTCTCCGGGAGCAACACGCCGTAGGCGTTGGAAGCCTCGCGCTTGAAGTCGCTCGCCATGTCGGTCTTGAACTGATGTTTCGATTTGAACTCGGCCAGCGTCGGCACGGAATCGACACTGATCGGCAAGACGACGACGTTCCGCCCCGCGAACGCGTCGAAGTTGTCGCGAAATTCGCACAGCTCGGCCGTGCAGGTGCTCGTGAACGCCAACGGGAAGAAGGCGAGCAGCACGTTGTCCTTCCCGCGAAAGGACGACAACGTGACGTTCTGGCCGTTGGTCGAAGCGAGCGTGAAGTCGGGAGCGGACTCCCCGGAAGTAGGAACGGGCATGGGGTCAGGTGAGAGAGGCCATGTCGATCACGAACCGGTATTGTACATCGCCCCGCAGCATCCGGTCGTAGGCGGCGTTGATCTCCTGGATCGGGATGATCTCCACGTCCGCCACGATGCCGCTCTCCGCGCAGTAGTCCAACATCTCCTGCGTCTCGGGAATGCCTCCGACGGCCGACCCGGCCAGGCTCGCCCGCCGGCCGACGAGGGAGAACGCCGGGATCGACAGCGGCGCCTCGGGAACCCCGACCAGCGTCATGGTGCCATCGACCTTGAGCAAATCGAGGTACGCGCTGACGTCGTGCGTCCCCGATACCGTGTCGAGAATGAAGTCGAACGAGCGCCGGTGCGCTTGCATGGCCGCCGCATCGGACGACAGCACTACTTCGTCGGCGCCTAGCCGTTTGGCGTCCGCCCTCTTGCCCAGGGACGTCGTGAATTGCACGACGTGGGCGTCAAAGGCGCGTCCGAACTTGAGTCCCATGTGTCCCAGGCCGCCGAGGCCGACGACTCCGAGCTTGGAGCCCCGTCCCACGTTCCAGTGGCGGAGCGGCGAGTACGTCGTGATGCCCGCGCACAGGAGCGGCGCGGCGGCCGCCGGATCGAGCTTGGGCGACAAGGTCAGCACGAAGGCCTCGTCCACCACGACCGTCTTGGAGTAGCCGCCGAACACGTTCTCGCCCTGTTTGTCGCGCGCATTGTACGTCCACACCGTGCCGTTCTCGCAGAACTGTTCGAGACCGGCGGTGCAGCTCGCGCACTGCTGGCAGGAATCCACCATACAGCCGACGGCGGCCAGGTCGCCTTGGTGCAGTTTCGTGACCTGATCGCCAACCTCGACCACGCGCCCGACGATCTCATGTCCCGGCACCATGGGGAAGATGGCGCCGCCCCATTCGTCGCGGGCCTGGTGAATGTCGGAGTGGCACACGCCGCAATAGAGGATATCGATCCGCACATTGCGCGGACCCGTGGGGCGTCGCTGGAATTGAAAAGGCGCCAACGGCGCCTTGGCATCGGATGCCGCGTAGCCGACCGTATCAATGCGCGCGGCGGCGGGCGAGAGGGAGGCTGGTGTCATGACCACGGAATCTAACGGGGCAGGATAGCGTTCCCTCCCATATTCTACGTGACACCGCAACGCCCATTGCTCGATAGGAGACCCTGTGCGCTCCGTGACTGCCCCGTGGCTCATTGCCGCGGCGCTCTTGACCGCGTGCCACGCGCCAGACAAGCAGCGCGCGCTCATCATCTCGGCGATCCCCGACCAGGATCCCGAGAAACTGCAGCGCCTGTACGGCAAGGTCGCGACGTATCTGTCAGGCGCCGTGGGCGTGCCGGTCGCATACAAGCCGGTGACGGACTACACGGCATCGGTCACGGCATTCACCGTGGGCGATCTGGACCTGGTCTGGTACGGCGGCCTCACGGGCGTGCAGGCCCGCCTCCGGGTGCCCGGCGCCCGCGCGCTGGCACAGCGCGACATCGATTCCTCGTTCCATAGCGTCTTCATCGCGCACCGCGGCACGCGTATCCAGTCGCTGGCCGACCTCAAGGGACACACGTTCACGTTCGGCAGCGAGACGTCGACGTCCGGTCGGCTCATGCCGCAGTACTACCTGCAGCAGGCGGGCGTCGCGGTCGGCGACTTTCGCGGCGCGCCGGGTTTCTCGGGATCGCACGACAAGACCCTGGCCCTGGTCTCCGCGGGGACGTACGACGCGGGAGCGCTCAACGCGCAGGTCTGGCGCTCGCGTCTCGCCGACGGGACCGCCGATACCACGCGCGTGGTGGCGTTCTATGTCACGCCGTCGTTCTACGACTATCACTGGGTCGTGAATCCCACCATTGCCCAGCGGTTTGGACCCGACATGGTCGACAAAGTACGTGCGGCGCTCCTGGCGCTCGACCCGGCCGTGCCGGCGCAAAAGGAGATCCTCGATCTCTTCGGCGCGCACAAGTTCATCCCGACCGCCGATAGTAACTACGCCCAGATCGAGGCGGTCGGCCGCGTCACCGGCGAGATCCCGCGCTGACGGCGATGGACGCGGTCGTCGCCCTTCGGCACGTCAGCCGGCGGTTCGGCGATCGACTGGCGATCGACGATATCTCGCTCGAGATCCGGGCCGGTGAGCGCGTGGCGCTCATCGGCCCGAGTGGCGCGGGCAAGACCACGCTGCTCCGCATCATGAACGGCCGGCTGACACCGACCGCGGGCGAGCGCGTGATCCTCGGGTCGCGCCTCGACGACCTACGGGGCCACGCGCTGCGCCGCCTGCGGCGCGATATCGGCACGATCGATCAATCGCCGGCGCTGGTCGATTCGCTCCGCGTCATTCACAATGTCAACGCCGGACACCTCGGCCGTTGGTCGACATTGCGTGCCCTAGTTTCGTTGCTCACCCCAATGGACCGCCCCGTCGCCGCCGCGGCCCTGGCCTCCCTCGGGATCGCGGATACGATCGACGCGCCTACCGCCACCCTGTCCGGTGGCCAGCGGCAACGCGTCGCGGTCGCGCGGGTGCTCGTGCAAGACCCGGTGCTCGTGCTGGCCGACGAGCCCGTGTCGCATTTGGATCCCGAACGCGCGCGCACCGTCTTATCGATCCTGGCCAATGTCGAGACGAGCCGTCGCCGCGCGCTCGTGGTCAGCCTGCACCGCCCCGACCTGGCGCGCGAGTTCTGCGACCGGATCATTGGCCTGCGCGCCGGGCGCATCCTTTTCGACCGGGCGGCGGGCGACGTCACGGCCGCGGCGACCGTGCCACTCTACGACCTCACCGATGCGGCGTGAGCGGCCCTGGGCCGTCGCTGTCATCGTGCTCCTGGTCGGCTGGTCGCTCGCCCGGGCACTGGCGACGGGCGGCGCGATCGCCAACTCCGCCGGGTGGCCGATGGTCCGCGCGTTCGCCGTCGCGGCGCTGCACCCGAACCTGTCCGCGCCCCTCGTCCGGCTGGCGCTGACGTCGGCGGCCGTGACGATCGCGTTCGCCGTGGTCGGCACCGCGGCGGCGTGCGTCGTGGGCTCTGTCGGTGGTGTGCTCTCGTCCAGCGTCTGGTGGCGCGCGATCGGCGGGCACCGCGCCGCGCTGGGTATCTGGCGGGGTCTCCTGGCGATTCCTCGATCCCTGCACGAGGTCGTGTGGGGCCTGCTCCTCGTGAGCTGCCTCGGCCTCACGCCGCTCACGGCGATCTTGGCGTTGGCGATCCATTATGGCGCGATTACCGCGCGCATCACGGGCGAGACGCTCGACGACACGTCGCCCCAGACCTTCGACGCGCTGCGCGCCTCGGGCGCCGGGCCGGTCGCCGCGTTGGGCTACGGTCTGGTACCGGCGGCCGCACCCGACTTGATCGCGTATGGGTTCTACCGGTTCGAGTGCGCGATCCGCGCGGCGATTGTGCTGGGCATGATCGGCGCCGGCGGGTTGGGGTTCCAAGTCTTGCTCAGCATGCAATCCCTGCGCTACGGGGAGGTTTGGACCTTTCTGTACGCGCTCATTCTCGTGTGCGGCGTCTCCGATGCCTGGAGCGGCACTGTGCGCCGCGGACGGTTCGTGCGCGCATCATTGGTGATCGGCGCCGGGCTCCTGGTGTGGTCGGTATGGTATCTCCGCGTCGATGTCTCGCGGCTGGCGAGCCCGCGGACCTATCGCCTGCTGTTCGGCAATCTGCGTGACGCGATCCCGCCCCGTTTCACCGGGGCTTCGGCAGGCGAGTTGCTCCGGCTCTCTGGCGACACGCTCGCCATGTCCGTGCTGGCGCTGGTATTGGCCTTCGTCGCCGGCCTCGCCGTGGCCGTCGTTGCGGCGCGCGGCGGACGCTTCTCGCGCACGGCCTCTCGCGCACTCCTGCTCGTCTCGCGCGCGGGTTCCGCGCCCGTGTGGACGCTGATCGCGTTGTTCGTCCTGTTCCCCGGCACGCTCCCCGGGGTCGTCGGGCTCGCGTTGTTCAACTTCGGGGTACTGGGTCGCCTGCTGGCCGATGCGATCGAGGAGCTCGATCCCGCGCCCATCGCGGCGCTCGACGCGCTCGGCGCCCGGCCCACCCGCGTCGTCTTGTACGCGGTGCTGCCCGCGCTCCGGCCGCGCGCGCTCACGCTGGCGGCGTATCGGTGGGAAGAATGTCTGCGCGGGACGGTGCTCGTCGGCATCGTCGGGGCCGGCGGCCTGGGGACGCTCCTGACCGAACAGTTGGGCCGGTTCGACTATCGCGGCGTGTTCGCGACGCTGCTGGCGTTCGTCGTGCTTACCGTGTCGGCGGAGTGGGCGGTCCGGGCGTCGCGGCCGAGCGTTCCGCTCCGGGATGATATCGAGCCGCGGCATGCGCCTCGACCTCGGCCCGGGTGAACCACACGGGTTTCATCTCGCCGCGGGCGATCATCGCGGCCTGGTCGAAGTAGTGCGGGCTCCGGGGATCGCCGCTGGCGCCGAAGATGTGCACGGACTCGGCGCGCACCGTCGGGCCGAATTCGACGACGGACACGTAGGTGGCGCCGTGGACGGCATAGTGGCGGGCGCCACGGCCGGCCGGGTTGATGGTGAGCACGACGCCGTCGTACCCGTTGGCGCCGGGGACGGCGATGCTGGACGTGGTGTCGCTGAACGGCGGACCGTCGAACGGCGGCGCCTCGCGGTCGTCGGGACGGGCAAGCCGGTTCGCATCGCCCCACGCGACTGCCCAGTGCCCGAACGCACGCGACAGCGTGTCGAGCGCGGCGCCGAGGGCGGCGGCCGGCGCGCTGGTTCGCGCGAGCTGGTGCCACGTGCTGTAGATCGTCATGGCGACCGACGTCGTCGTGGCCCGATGATCCCAACCCTGGAGCAGCGCGACCGCGCTGTCCAACCGCGCGTCACCAGCGCGCCGGACATCGGCGATCAAGAGCGGGACGAGACTGTCCGCCGTGATGACGTGGGCATCGAAGGCGGCGCGTTCCCATTCGTCGAACGTGAAGCGCGCCGTGGAGCCGAGGATTACGCGCGAGACGTGGGCGCGCGGGTTGTCCCCCGATGGACCCTCGCGCACCATGTAGGACGGAAACCGCGCCGGGTCGGGGTTTCCCGCGCTGGTCAGGAGAAATGGCGCGGAGTTGCAGTTCTGCATCCAACCGGTCGCGGGATTCGTGAGCTGGGGCAACGCGTCGATGGGATGAAAGCCGTGCCATTCCGTCCGCGGGTCGCTGCCATCGACCGGATGCGTCCAGTCGAACTGGGTGTCGCGCTGCGGCACCGCACCGTTATAGAGGTACCACGTATTCCCGCCGCGATCGGCCGCCATCACGTTCCCGAACAGCATGTTGAGCGGCGCCATGGCGCGCTTGAGCTCAGCGACCGAGTGCGCGCGTGACATGTCGTACCACTCGCGCAGCCAGCCATCGGCGTCGAGCTTGGCCAGGCGAACGGCGACCGGGTTGCCGTTGAGGGACGCGACGACGGGTCCGTGGTGGGTCGTGAGCACGCGGATCGAGCGCACGGCCATACCGCTCGCGGTGCGCACCCGGATTTCCTCGGTGCGCAGTGTGGCCGTGCGATAGCCCGTGCCGTACCGGTAGGCCAGCGGATGGACGGGATCGTTGAAGTGTTCCACATACCCATTGTCGACGTCCGCGGCGTTGTCCGTGCTCACCCAACCGACGTCGGCGTTATGTCCGACGTAGAGGAGTGGAAATCCGAACCGGGTGTAGCCGGTGAATTCCCATCCGGCGTCACTATGGATGTGCGCCTCGTACACCTGCCCGATGCCGAAGTACGGCAGATGCGGGTTGATGAGCAACATCGCGTGACCCGTCGCGCTCTTGGACGGTCCGATCACCCAGCCGTTCGATCCGTTGGCCGTCGGCGTGAAATGATCGAAATAGCCCGCGGCGATCGGGAATGGCACGCCCAACTTCCGGTCGCGCACGAATCCGGCCACGTAGTAGTTGTACCGTATAAACGCGAGCGCGTACCACGGCTCGACGTGGGCCAGGAGCCGCGGGTGGGTTTCGGGATGGCGCGCCAGATAGTAGTTCACGCCAGCCGCGAATCCGTCGCAGATCGCGCGCATCTCCGCATCCAATCGACCGTATTCCGCGCGCGCCAGCGCGGGGATGTCGAGCGTCCGCGTGAGGCGATCTTCCTCGACGTATGGCTCCCCGAACACCTCGGCGTTCCGGCCCAGGGCCGCGATATAGTTCGCTTCGATGCGGAGAAAATTGTCTTCGGCCTGCGCGTACCCAAGTCCGAACGCCGTGCTGGCGTTGGTCGCGCCGAAGACGTGCGGCACGCCCCAGGCATCGCGGTAGATCGTGACGGAGCGCGCGAGGTCCGAGTCGGGCGCCGTGAGCATCGCAAACGCGACCAGCAAAGCCAGTGGCGTCATGATCCTATTTGACGGTCAGTGCGTCACGGCAAACAGCGCGAGACCGATCGCGACGATATCCTCGGCCAGCGCCGCGGGGATGGCACCGATCCGTTCGATCGCGGCGAGGCGGGCGACGTAACCGCCATACGTGCCGACGAGGGCGCCGAGCACGCCGGCGACGACGCCCGCGACTTGGATGCCGATCGATCCCGAGACCACGAACCAGCCGCAGAACGCGCCGCTCAAGATGCGCGCGACCAACGGCCCGGGCGCGGTACGCGCCGGCGTCATGGGCGACGTATCGGCGATCAGCTCAGCCGCGGCGAGCACGGCGAGGATGGCGCCCGCCACCCGGACGTGGCGGGCGAGCAGCAAGACCGCGGGCGCCATGAGCGACCGGAGCCCGGCCACGAGGCCGAGGCAGAACGCGACGAAAAGCGCCGACACCATGCTAGTATGGAGCCGGCGTGGGGCTCAGTCCTGGCCGGAGCCCGTCTCGACGACGCCCTCTTCGCCAACCTCGGCGATCACGTCGCCACTGGGCGCCTCGACCACGCTGGCGCCGTTGAGCGGCGCGGGGCTCGCGGGGCGAGGACCGCGCTGGTAGCGCGGCACGGCGGGCATGGCGCGGCGCGCCAGGAGGTCGCCGTAGTATGCCGTGATGCGCAAGCGAATCGCATCCTTCGTATCACTCGTCTCGGCCCGGAACGGCGCATAGCGCTGCGCATCGCCCGACACCCCAAACCACCACCAGGCTTCAGGCCGCCCGGCCCGTCCCTTCTCCAGACGACAGGTGTACTTGCGGCCGCCTTCCTCGAAATCAAGCTCTCGAACGAGCATCGCGATCCTCTGCCTGGGTGAGACTTGCCCCAGAAATATCGCCTGATGTCGCCCGATCCGCCAACTCGCCGCACGTTCATTGCGCCGCGGCGGCGCCAACGTGCGCGGCCGCGCCTTCGATCACGCCGTACCGCGCCCGCTCAGAGATAGCTGAGCCAAGGGTCGTTGCGGCGTTGCTTCACTCCGGCGAACCACCGGCACAGCGGATAGAGCGCCGCGATGACCAACGCCCAGATCGCGTAGATGATCGGCAGAGAGTATCCCCAGCCCGGCGGCGTGGCGATGGGATAATTGTCGGTGCTGGCCTCGAACATCCAGTGCACCTGGCCGTACCGCGCGTAGCACGCGAGGATGGCCAGGAGATGAATCAGCGGCACGTGCAGCAGATAATAGAACAATGGGACCCGGCCGAAGGTCAGCGCGGGGCGCAACACACGGGGCGTGCGGCCGTCGAAGGCCCACAGAAGCACGAGCGCGGGGCCGAGGGTCATCAGCAGGTAGAGCAGCGACGGTGGGTATTTGTTGGTGTTCAGGAACGAGAGCAGCGTGAAGGCCGCCGATGGCTGCGGTGTCCACGGTGACGGATCGCCATACTGCTGGATTACCCGGAGGACGACGAAGGCGGCCGTCAGGGAGAGACCGGCGCCCAGAAGAAAGGATCGCCGCCGGGGCGCCGGCCACGCGAACACGTGGCCCAGACCGTAGCCCACAGCGGTGACACCGACCCAGGGAATCAGCACGTAGAGGACGAACACCGCGTGGTGGGGCGTCTTGATGAGAAAACCCGGGGAGTGCAACAGGGTCCACAGCGGATTCGACGAGTGGATCGAGTCGAGCGCATTGTGGCCGGCGATCATCACGAGACCGATGGCCGTGACCGCTGAGGTCGGGAGATAGACGAGGGCCGACAGCAGGACCATCGACCAGCCGAGTGGCCACAGCACGTTCAGCAACGTCATCTGGTAGTCGAAGTTGAACTGGAACCCGAGGCACCGGAACAGCGTGAGCTCGAGGACGATCAACCACAGACCACGCGTGAGCAGAAATCGCGACAGCTCGCGTTTGGATTGGCGACGGAGCGAGAGCGCGGCGCCGACCCCGGTGAGCAGAAAGAACACTGGCGCGCAGAAATGCGTGACCCAACGCGTCAAGAAGAGCGGGACCGTCGTGTGCGCGATATCGGTAGGGTCGACGGCCATCCCGAAGAAATCGCGCGTGTGATCCAGCGCCATGACTATCATCATCAGGCCACGGAGGAGATCGACCGAGTCGAGGCGTTGGCGCGTCGACGCGATCGGCCCGGTATTCGCTCCGTGGCGTTCCGTCTCCGGCATCGCCAGGGTCGTCATGGCGCCTAGCATACGGAGCCAGTGACCGCGGCGCACGCGCGAAGCGACAAGACGTGCATACCGTGCGGCGAACCGGGCGGCTCCGAGTCTGATGGTGGCGGCCGCACGCTATCATACCGATTGCGGGTTGCAACTGGTATGGATAATCTTCCGCTGGATGGAACATAAAGGCGTTTTTGCGGGTCGCTCCGGGTGTCCGATCAATCTCACGCTCGAGATTCTGGGCGACCGCTGGAGCTTGATCGTCATTCGCGACATCATGTTCGGCAATCGCCGGCACTACCGCGAGCTGCTCACGCAATCAGAAGAAGGGATTGCGTCCAATATCCTGGCCGATCGGCTCAAGCGCCTCGGGGCCGCCCGGCTCCTGTCGCGGCGCGACGATCCCGCGCACAAGCAGAGGGCGATTTACAGCTTGACGGAGCCGGCCATTCAGCTTGTGCCGCTCTTGGCCCACATGGGCGCGTGGGGACGACGACACGCGCCGGTCAGCGAGGCACTGGCGATACGGGCGCAACTCCTCGAGGAGGGCGGACCACGCATGTGGGACGCCTTCATGGTCGAGCTGCGCGGCATCCATCTTGGCGCGCCCGCGCCACGACGTTCGGTTTTCGCCGAGCTCCAAGCCGCGTACGAGAAGACGGTCGCCAGTCAGCGCGCGGCACGTCGGCGCTGACTCGGGCCCGCAGGCCAAACACTCGACCCTTGGGCGTTGCCTCTTGCCTCACTATGCAACCGGTTGCATACTGCAAGCGTCGTCGAGCGCGAACCCCAAACAACCCGGCATACGGTCAGGAGAATCGCCATGCGAACCCTCACGTTGGCGTTGGTGTTGGCGGCCGCAGGAGCGGCGCGGGCCCAGCGCTCCGAGCCGCTGCTGGCGCACGCGGCTCCGCGCGATCAGTACCTGATGGAGCGCAACGCGGAGATTGCCCTGGCGCGGAGCGCCGCCCCACCGTCCATCTCGCGGAACGCGGATGTCCTGGTCCTCGGATCCCGGGGCTATGAGACGGCGGTCAAAGGTACGAACGGCTTCGCCTGTGTCGTGGAACGATCGTGGATGCTCCCTTTCGACGACCCCGAGTTTCTCCACACGAAGGTGCGGCTACCCCTCTGCCTCAATCCTCCGGCGGCGCGATCGCATCTGCCGCTGACGATCCGGGCGACCGCATTGGCATTCGCGGGCCTCTCCAAGCAGCAGATGTTCGATAGTCTCGAGACGGCGTACGACACGAAGGCGTTGCCGCTCCCGGATCCCGGCTCCATGTGCTACATGCTCTCCAAGCAGCAGTACTTCGGTCGCGCCCACGGCAATGCGGATCCGCATGTGATGTTCTGGTTCCCGGAAAAGGACCATATGGAGTGGGGCGCCGGGCTCCCGGGATCTCCGGTGTACATACACCAAGACTCCCCCGATCCCATTACCACGTTCGTCATCTCGGTCTCCAGTTGGTCGGACGGAACGGCGGCTCCCACGGAGGCGCCCTGATCGGGTAGCGCATTGGCGCGACTAGCCGCTCTGCATACCGCGTTGACTAGCCTATGTCAATGTTATACCATTGACACATGATAGACAGCGATGGAGATCTGGAGCTCGATCATCATCCCATTGGTGTGGCCGCGGAGCGGACCGGCCTGACACCGCATGTGCTTCGAGTCTGGGAGCGGCGCTATCGCGCCATCGAGCCCGTGCGGGCCGAGGGTGGCCGGCGGCTGTACTCTGACGCCGACATCGAGCGCCTGCGGCTCATGGCGTTGGCGACTGCCGCCGGCCGCGGTATTTCACAGGTTGCCAGGCTGCCCACGAAGGAATTGACGCGCCTGGTGCGCGATGATGAGGAAGCGCGCCGGCGACTCGACACCGACGGTGGAGCGCGGGGCGCGCGCCTGACTGGTGCGACCGCCGATGACGTCGCCGCGGCGCGCGCCCGCGCGCGTGCGCTCGACGCGTCCGGACTGGAACGCGTGCTGAGGCGATCCGCCGCCCTGGTTGGCGCGGGCACCTTCCTCGAGAGCGTGGCCACACCGCTGCTGCGCCAGATCGGCGACGAACGCGACGCCGGGCAGCTCGCCCCGGGCGCCGAGCACCTGGCGCTCGTCGCCCTGCGCCGGGTCATCGAAGGGATCGTGCCCATCCTCATCGTCTCGGGCGACGCCCCGAACTTGCTCGTGGCGACGCCCGTGGGCGACCGCCACGAGATCGAGGCCGTGATGGCGACCGCGGTGGCCGCCATTGAAAGCTGGCGGGTGACGTATCTCGGGCCGGGCGTACCCGTGAGCGAGATTGCCGTGGCCGCCGCCAGCACGTCGGCCCGGGCGGTGAGCGTCACCGTGCCGGGCACGGGCGGCCACGACCAGTTGATTCAGGAACTACGGGCGTTGCGTGTCCAACTCGCGGCCCGTGTGCCGCTGCTCGTCGGCGGAGCCGGCGCGCTCACGATCGCCTCGGAGCTGAGAGGAGCGGGGGTCAAAGTGATCGAGAACCTCACCGACTTGCGACTGGCGCTCCGTGTCGCCGGCCAATCGGTGTCAGACATGATCCACCTGACCCCCTGACTCGGCCGAACTAGGTCTGACTAGCCGGCCGACCGCGCCGGTGCCACGGGACCGCCGGCATCGCGCGGCGGGCCATGAGCTCGCGGTAGTACAGCGAGATCCGCGACTGAATCGCGTATTGCGTATCGCCAGCGACCGCCCGAAACGGCGCATACCGCTGCTTATCGCCTGACACCCCAAACCACCACCACGCTTCCGCCATCGCGTTCCGACGCTCGATGCGGCACGTATACCGGCGCGCGTCTTCCTCGAAGTCGAACTCCCGAACAGGCGTCACTGGGCGACCGACGCAACGGCCGGATCGCGGTCCCAGCCCAGGCTCGCGAGATCGCGGACCACCGTCCGGATCACATCATCATCCGACGCATCGAGCGCGATCTTGACGCGATACGAAGCCGACCACGGTCCGTCACTGCCAGTCTGCACCGTGTAGTGCCACGCCAGGCCGGCGGGCAGCACGTGCGGCTGCGCATCATCGAACTGGGACACGACGACGCTCCGACGCTTGTGCGTGCGTCGGTGTGTCTGGCTGAACGTGATTTCGCGCAGAGGGGCTTCCATAAAACGCTCCTGACGAGGGCCGATGGGGCGATCTGACCCCTCAAGGATACGATACATGGACCCGTCTGTCAAATCTATGTCTAGGACAAATCATTGACAGATACCGTAGCCAGGTATATGTTCAATGTCTATCTACCTGGACCGGAGCTTGTCATGGGCAGCAAGAGTATCACGGCCGCACGCGTCAGCCCCTTGGCCGACCGCGTCGTCGTCCGAGCGCTGGAAGAGACCGAACAGACGCGGGGCGGGCTCTTCATCCCGGATACCGCCAAAGAGAAGCCGCAGCAAGGCGAGATTGTCGCCGTTGGACCCGGCCGATTCGACGAGGGGAAGCGGGTCCCCATGGAGGTCAAAGTCGGCGACAAGGTGCTCTACGGGAAATACACCGGCGCGGAAGTCACCGTCGACTCGGAACCGCTGCTCATCCTTCGCGAGTCGGAAGTACTCGCGGTCATCAGCTAGTCCTGCCCAGGAACCGATCATGTCTACCAAAGAGCTCCATTTTCGGACGGACGCCCGCTCGGCCCTCAAGCGCGGGGTCGACCAGTTGGCTGATGCGGTGAAGGTCACCCTCGGCCCCCGCGGCCGGAATGTCGTCATCGAGAAGAAGTTCGGCGCGCCGACCATCACCAAGGATGGGGTGACCGTCGCCAAGGAAATCGAGCTGTTCGACCCGCTCGAGAACATGGGCGCGCAGATGGTCAAAGAGGTCGCGACCAAGACATCCGACATCGCCGGCGATGGCACCACGACCGCGACGGTCCTGGCGCAAGCGATCTTCCGCCAGGGACTCAAGAATGTCACGGCGGGAGTCAACCCGATGGCGCTCAAGCGCGGCATTGACAAGGCCGTCGCCGCCGTGGTCGCGGACCTCAAGACGCTCAGCCTCCCGACCGCCGGGCGCAAAGAGATCGCCCAGGTCGGCACGATCTCGGCGAACAACGATCCGGAGATCGGCAATCTCATTGCCGAAGCCATGGAGAAGGTCGGGAAGGACGGCGTCATCACGGTCGAGGAGGCGCGGGGACTCGAAACCACGCTGGAAACCGTCGAGGGGATGCAATTCGACCGCGGGTATCTGTCTCCGTATTTCGTAACGGAGCCGGAGAAGATGGAGGCGGTGCTGGAGGACGCCTATATCCTCATCCACGACAAGAAGCTCTCGTCGATGAAGGACATGCTCCCCATTCTCGAAAAGGTGGCGCAGCTCGGGAAGCCGCTGCTCATCATCGCCGAGGACATCGAAGGCGAGGCACTGGCCACGCTGGTCGTCAACAAGCTGCGCGGCACGCTCCGCATTTGCGCGGTCAAGGCTCCGGGCTTCGGCGACCGTCGGAAAGCCATGCTCGAGGACATTGCCGCCCTCACCAACGGCAAGGTCATTTCCGAGGACATCGGCTTCAAGGTGGAGAACACGAGCGTCACGGACCTGGGTCGGGCCAAGCGCATCGTGGTCGATAAAGACGATACGACGATCATCGATGGCGCCGGCGAGACCGAGACGATTCAGGGGCGCATCAAAGAGCTCCGCTCGGCCATCGAGAAGTCGACGTCCGATTACGACAAAGAGAAGCTACAAGAGCGCCTGGCCAAGCTCGCCGGCGGCGTGGCGATCATCAATGTGGGGGCCGCGACCGAGCCCGAGATGAAGGAGAAAAAGGCCCGCGTCGAGGATGCGCTGCACGCGACCCGTGCGGCCGTCGAGGAGGGCATCGTGCCGGGCGGCGGCGTGGCGTTCCTGCGCGCCCAGCGCGCGCTCGATACGTTGAAACTCGAGGACGCGGACGAGCAGGTCGGCGTCGGCATCGTCCGGCGCGCCATCGAAGAGCCGATCCGCATCATCGTGCAGAATGCGGGCGCCGAGGGCGCCGTCGTGATCCAGAAAGTGCGGGCGTCCAAGGACACCAACTTTGGATACAACGCCCAGACGGAGATCTACGAGGATCTCGTCCTCGCCGGGGTGATCGACCCCACAAAGGTGGCGCGCACCGCGCTCCAGAACGCCGCATTGATTGCTGGCTTGCTCCTCACGACCGAAGCGATCGTGGTCGAGAAGAAAGAGGAGAAGGGTGCGGGGGCCGGCGGCGCCCCGGGCGGTGGAATGGGTGGCATGTACTAGCCGGCTGAACGTTCTGCTCCGCGTCGCGGTCGAGCCCCATGGTGGGCTCGACCGCGATTTTTGCATCCCGGATCTTCGTTCGCGTCTTGCCAATCGCGGTACTTCGTGTCACCGTCGGTTGCTATGATAGGTCGCGTCCTAAGAGCGATCGTGCTCTGCGCGGTGATCGCCGCGCAGCCGGGACCGACACGGCGGGTCGATCTCGCGATCCGCGACGTGACCGTTCTCGATGTCCGGTCCGGACGACTGCTGCCGCACCGCACGGTGCTGATCGCCGACGGAGTGATTGGGGCGATTCTCCCGGCCGGAACGGATAGCGGGATCATCGCCCGTCGCGCGATCGCGGGTGCGGGACGCGTCTTGACTCCCGGCTTGTTCGACGTGCACAGCCACTCGGGGATGGTTCTGGGCGACTCGGTGACGCCGACGAACGGCTACATCACGCATTCTCGTGATGGCTCCGGATTCGATCGCCGCGTATCGGCGGCGATACGCCGCGACCTACCTGCCCTACGGTGTTACCAGCGTGCGTGACGCCGGCAGTGAAGAGCGCGATATGCCGATGCTCCTGGCGTGGATGCGGCGCTCCGCGGACGCGCCGGATTTCTATCCGGTCGGCGCGCAGCTCATATCACCGGAGCCAGGTCGCGTTCCTCCGCTGTTTCAGATCGCGCTCGCCGACTCCGCGGCGGCTGCCGCTCAGGTCCGCCGGTACTACTCGCTGGGCATTCGCGACATCAAGCTCTATTGGCGCCTCGAGCGACCGGCGTTCGACGGGGCGCTCGCGACCGCGCTCGCGCTCGGGATGCATCCCGATGGGCACGTTGGCGATGGGACCGTGAGCGTCGGTGAGGCGCTCGATCTGGGCCTCCGGCGATTCGAGCACATCATCACGATTCCCCCCTCCGTCCTGAGCGCCGCGGAAAACGATGCCGTTGAACGTCAGCTTCCCGACCTGATGGGCGTCCACGGAGATCCGCCGTGGTGGACGCGACCGGGCATCGGCTTTCTCATCGATCCCGCGTACTGGCGCTATCTGGGACCGGAGAACCCCTGCGTCATCGCTTTGATCGACCGGTTTCGCGCGCTCCATGCGAGCTTGACACCGACGCTGCATCTCGAGGCCCAGCGTCTCGGTCTCACGTACTTTCAGTCGGCAATCCGTTCCCGGTTCGAGAACGTCTCGGGCTTCGATGACGCCCAGCGGCGTCGCGCGGTCGAGGGGTATCGGATCATGGCGAGTTACGTGCGCCGGTTCCATGCGGCCGGCGTGCGGCTCAACCTTGGCACGGATACCCCGGATCCGGGCAAGGCGGCCCTCTCCGAGATGCTGCTGCTACACGACGCTGGGATCCCGATGACCGCGGTCTTCACGATCGCGACCCTCAATGGCGCCGAGGAGGTCGGCCAAGCATCCGCCGCGGGCGCCGTCGAGGTCGGGAAACGCGCCGATCTGATCCTGTTCGACCGCAGTCCACTCGACCAACCGACGAACCTGCTGGGCGGGAAGACCGTCATCAAGTCTGGCGTCGTCTGGTGTTCGACGTCAGAGGCGGCGCCACGGCGATGCGGATGACGGCACGTCCCCGCGTCAGAGTGCGAGGCTCACCGCCGTGCGCAACAGATACCCGGTCCGCCGCACCGTGGGCGCCAGGCCCTCGGCCGAGGACAGACCAACGTATGCCGGCACGCCGTTGCCGGTCGTGCGCAGAATCGGTCCCCCACTCACCGTCAGCCGGGCCAGTCCGCCGGGCAGGCGCAATGACACGAGGGGCCCCGCGAACACGGTCGCTCCGCCTTCCGCCTCGTGCGTGTCCCAGAAGCCTTCGATGTCCGACGCGACTGTTTCGACCCCGAGATCGAGGAACGGCGCCACGCGCGCCGTGGCCCCGAGCGACGCGTACAGATCGGCGTCGTCGTGCTTGGCCTCGTCGGCGCCAGCGACCGTCTTGCCGACCATCGCATTCGCGGCGAACGACCAGGTCGATGCCGATCGACTGAGACTGACCCGACTGAGCGCCATGGTACTGCCATCGAACTCCCGTCGGGCGCCGGCGCTCGCCGCGAGGTGCCATCCCCAGAACCGCAGCGCGTCCACCATCGCTTCCACTTGACCAAGGCCGCGGGTAGCGCTCGGACCGTTGAGCGCGAGCCCGGTGCTCGCCAGGATGAGCACCCGATTCGCGATCGGCACGTCGAGCTCCAGATCCTGCTCGACACGATCACCCGCCAGGGGCTCGAACGTGCCTTCCCCGTACCCTGCGTCGTAGCGCGCCGTGATTCGCTGCGCGGCGGCATCCGGGAACGCCACCGTGAACGTGAACGGACGCCCCTGGGCTCGAGCGATGCCACTGGTCACGCAGAGCATCGCTATAAGGGCTCGTCGCATAAGCGCCGAATCTACCGAGCGGGTACGGTTGCGATTAACACCAAGTCGGCCCGTTTGCAGCAAACCAATACGCTCTTTCTACGGCACGACCTGCACCTCGAGATAACTCGGCTCCTGACGATCCATCCACAGGGACTGGGTGGCTTTCACGAAGTCCGATGCGCCGGCTTGGTAGATGCTCGGGACGTAGTGCTGCGGGTTCCGGTCGAACGCCGGGAACCAGCTGCTCTGCACCTGGACCATGATGCGGTGCCCGGCGCGGAAGGTGTGCAGCACGTCCTGCAGGCGGAACGAGACGGGCGTGATCTCGCCCGGCTTCATGGGCTCAGGCGTGACAAAAGACTTCCGGTAGCGGGCCCGCATGATCTCGCCGCGGACGAGCTGCTCGTAGCCGCCGTAGTGGATATTGCTGTTCGGCTCGTAGGGGCTGTCGGGCTCATTGGGCGGATAGACGTCGATCAGCTTCACGACGTAGTCGGCGTCGGTGCCGGTCGTGCTGACCTGCAGCCGCGCCCAAATCTCGCCGCCGAGCGTCACATCCTGGGTCAACGGCCCGGTCTCGAACGTCAGGACGTCTTCGCGCGAGCGATCGCAGCGCTGGTCGTCGCTCATGTACTGGTACATCGTGAATTCCTCGATAGTCGGCACGATGCACCGGCTGGGCACCGGCTTGGCCGGATCGCTGACGTACGAGAGGCGGGCGTGGGCCGCCGTCGGCGCGCGCGACGTGAGCGCGCCATCGGTCTGGAAATAGTACCGGCGGGCGGTCGCGTCCGGCGCGGGCCAGCGCGAGAAGCTGCGCCAGTTCTTGCGGCCCGTGTCGAACATCAGGGCTTCGGGGAGGTCGGTCTTTCCGTCGCCTTTGAGATTGGCGTGGAAGAACGGCGCCTCCACGTCCCGCTGGAACTTGGTCTCCAGCGAATCGCCGAAGTAGATGTCGCCATGCACGGTGTGCACGACGTGGTGCGCCTCCCACCCGCCGTGGCGAAATGGGCCCATGACGATCGAGACTTTGGCGTCGGGATCCTGCGCCTTGATCGTCTTATACGTCTTGAGCGCACCGTAGAGATTTTCGGCGTCGAACCAACCCCCCACCACCATCACCGCGTGGTGAATGCCCGTCAACCGCGGCGGCACGGCGCGCGATTGCCAGTAGGTGTCGTAGTTCGGATGCGCGATGATCACATCGCGCCACAGCCGGTCGTTTGGGTAGTACTTCGCCGTGGTGGTCTTGAGCGGTCCGAGCGCGAGCTGAAACGCGTAGTCGTCCGGCAGGCCGTCCTGCACCATGTGCGGCAGCCACCAGTCTTCCGATGTCGGGCCGGGCCGATCGACGCCGAAGATCGGGTAGGCGTAGAAGTACCCTTGAGTCAGGGCGCCGTTGTGGTGAAAATCCTCGAAATAACTATCGGTCACCGGGGCCTGCGGCGACGAGGCGACCAACGCCGGGTGCCGCGAGACCGCGCCCATGGACGCGAGGCCGCCGGGGAAGCTGATGCCCCACTGGCCGACGCGCCCGTTGTTGCTGGGAATATGGGCCAGGAGCCAGGCGATCGTGTCATACGTGTCGGACGCCTCGTCCGTCGCCTTGGGATTCCGCGCCTTGACCGAATCGGCCAGGAGTGGACGGACCATCTCGAACTTCCCCTCCGACATATACCGGCCGCGCATGTCCTGGTAGGCGACGATGTACTTGTCCCGCATCAGGAACGGGTTCGGGGACACGAAATTCCGGTACTTGTCGGGTCCATACGGCGCTACGCTATACGGCGTCCGCTGCAATAGGATCGGGTAGCGGTTCCCGTCGGACGCGTCCTTGGGGACGTACACAATGGTGAACAGGTTCACGCCGTCGCGCATGGGGATCTGGTACTCGAACTTCGTATACTGGGCGCGCACGAACGCCGAATCGGAGTCCTGGGCGTGGGCTGTGGCGGCAAGGCACAGCAGGAGGCAGAGCGATCGTATCAGAGGCATGGCTCGTCCTACGCAATGGGCCGCGCCCGGTTTCAGAATAGACACGCCGGGTTTCCCGGTGCAAATTGTCTTCCATCCCAACGCGAGCAACTCCATGCGCATCGTCAGTAGTGTCGTCTTTCTCGCCAGTGTGACTTTGCCAGCTCTCGCCAGTGCCCAGTCGTCGGCGCCCGTGTCCGACGCCTTCCGTCGCACCCTCGGCCGCCTGGAGAAGAACGTGGTGGCCTCGGCCGAGGCAATGCCGGCGGAGAAGTACGCCTTCAAACCCACCCCCGCGCAGATGACGTTTGGCGAGGTGGTGTTACACGTCGCTGGCGATAACGACGAGGCGTGCGCGCCGATCGGGGGCGTCCAAGCGCCAAAGCGCGCCACCCTCGCGCCGACGGATGACAAGGCCAAGCTCATTGCCCGCCTCCGCGAGAGCTTCGCGCTCTGCCAACAAGTGGCCGCCCATCTCGATGATTCGAAGCTGAGCGGACCGGCATCAGCTTTTGGGGTTCAGTGGACGCGGGCCGCGCTCATGTCGGAGAGGACGGAGGACTGGGCCGACCATTACAGCCAGATGGCGATCTACCTGCGGCTGAACGGCGTGCTCCCACCCACGGCGCGGCAGTCCTGAGCTGGCGAAGGGGGTTATCCCTTGCTCTTGAGTCGCGCTTGGTGCTCGGTAATGAAGGACCGGATCTCGTCCGCCATGTCCAGCAATCGGACCCACTGTTCCTTATACAGCGTGATCGGAAAGCGGCCAAGGCCATAGACTGACACGCCGCCCTTCTCACTGACCTTGAGGGACACGCCGGCTGCGCCGCGTCGCTGTAGCGACGCGTTTTCGGCACGCAAGCGTTCGAGCTCTGCTCTCAACTCCTCTTCGGACATCGTCTGCGACCCCATCATGGCGAAAGTGTGCCGCAATGTGGGCCCCGTTGATTGGGCCCGCAAGTTGGCGGGAACTCGGCGCGCAGCCCTGAATCGCACCATCACGACGCCCAGCGGCGTGAGTTGTGCAACCCGTCGGCCCTATGTGGGAGTATCCGCCGATCGGCGACTACGCGTTCATTGGGGATTGCCACGGCGCCGCGCTCGTCAGTCGGGCCGGGTCGATCGATTGGGCCTGCCCGCGGCGGTTCGACGCGGGATCGATCTTCAATCGGATTCTCGATGCGGAGCGCGGGGGATTCTTCTCCATCACGCCGAGCGGGTCGTTCACCACGCGCCGAACGTACCTGGCGGGCACGATGGTGCTCCAGACCGAGTTCGAGACAGCGGACGGGGTCGTCCGGGTTACGGATGCGCTCGCCATGCGGGCCGGCGGGCGGCTGCGGCCGTTGCGGCAGCTCATGAGAGTCATCGACGGCGTGCGCGGCACCGTCGACCTGGACGTCGTGCTGGCGCCGCGTTTCGACTACGGCACGCTGCGCCCCTGGTTGCACCGGCACACCCGGGACGGGAGTCTGGTGGGAGAGTCCCAGCATCGCGCGGAGGACGAGCAGGCGGACCGGGATCATCAGCCATTTTTCAGCGCCGTTGGAGGGGACGAGGCGCTCCTCATCTCCACCGATCTGCCCCTGGAAGTCGATCGCAAGGCGTTCGCGTTGACCGGGACGACGCGCATCGCGTCCGGTGATCGGCATTTCGTCTCCGCGGTGTGGCGGCCGGCGCACGATATCGACCTGCGGAGCACGAGTGTCGAGGATGTGTCCCGGCGCCTTGACGACACGGTCGCCTGGTGGCGCGCCTGGGTCGCCAAGGGCACCCCGGACACGGGCCCTTACGCCGCCGCCATCGAGCGCTCGGCCCTCGTCCTCAAGGCGCTGACCACCGCGCCAACCGGCGCGATCGTGGCGGCGCCGACGACATCGTTGCCAGAGGGCATCGGCGGGCAGCGCAACTGGGACTATCGGTACTGTTGGGTGCGAGATGCCGCGTTCACGCTCGTCGCGCTGTACGAGACGGGGCATGACGAGGTAGCCGCCGGCTTCCGGCGGTTTCTGGCGCGGGCGGCGGCGGGCAGCGCCGACGACATGCAGGTGCTCTACGGCTGCTACGGCGAACGCCGGGTACCGGAGATGGAGCTCGGACATCTGCCCGGGTATCGGGGCTCGGCGCCGGTCCGCGTCGGCAATGGCGCCGCCCAGCAGCGACAGCTCGACGTCTTCGGGGAGTTCGTCGCGGCGTTCTGGTTCTCGCATCGCGCGGGTGATCCTATCGGCCCCGATACCTGGCACTTTCTTCGGAGTCTGATCGATACCGCCGCCTCGGCCTGGGGCGAAACCGACCGCGGCGTGTGGGAAGTGCGCGGCGAGCCGCAGCACTTCGTGTACTCCAAGGTGATGTGTTGGTCCGCCCTCGACCGGGGGATCCGGCTGGCGGAGGAGTTGGGGCATCACGGGTCCATCGCGCGGTGGACGGCGGCGCGGGACGCGATTCACGAAGCGATCTACGCGCGGGGGATCGATCCGGCGCGTCGCTGCTTCGTGCAGACGTTCGACTCGACGGAGCTCGATGCCAGTCTCCTCATGCTGCCGCTCGTCGGCTTCGTCGACGCCAACGACCCGATCATGCTGGCCACCGTCGCGGCGATCGAGCAAGACCTGACGGTCGATGGCTTCGTGCGTCGCTACCGCACGCAGTGCACCGACGACGGGGTCGGCGGACCTGAGGGTGTGTTCCTCATGTGCAGCTTCTGGCTCGTCGACGTCTTGGTGCGGCAGGGCCGGGTGGCCGACGCCACGCGGCTGTTCGAGCGCCTGCTCGCGACCGGCAACGATCTTGGGCTCTATGCGGAGCAGTACGACACGCGGTCGGGCGAGATGCTGGGCAATTTTCCGCAGGCGTTCACGCACGTGGCGTTGATCAACTCGGCCTACGCGCTCTCCCGCGCCACGAGCGGTTCACACTAAGCCGCTGGACCTACCCGCCTCGGGCGGCACCGTGTTCGATTGGGATGCGGATCGCCGCCGCCGCTTTCTGACCCGTCTGGGGCTGACGCTGGTCGCGGCATTCGTGGTGCTCCGCGCCGTCAACGCCTACGGCGATCCTGATCCGTGGAGCCACCAACCATCGCCAGTCTTCACGGCGCTGTCGTTTCTCAATGTCACCAAGTATCCGCCGTCACTGGACTTTCTGTTGATGACGCTCGGTCCGGCGATGCTCGCGCTGGCGTGGCTCGACCGATTGCGCTTCTCCTTCACCAATCCGCTGATGGTTTTCGGGCGGGTGCCGTTCTTCTTTTACGTGGCCCACATGGCCTTGGCGCACGTCATCGCGATGGGGGATGAACCTCGCGCGCTACGGCGCCCAGTCATTCCTGCTGATCGCGCCCCCATCCATGGGAAGTCCGAGCGCGCTTTTTCCGGCGGGCTACGGGTATCCGCTCTGGGCCGTATACGCGGTCTGGGTCGCGGTCCTGCTGATGCTCTACCCGGCATGCCTGTGGTTTGCGAGACTCAAGCAACACCGGCATGACTGGTGGCTCACCTATTTGTGATGGAGCGGAGGGGGCTCGAACCCCTGACCCCCTGGTTGCAAACCAAGCTGAGGGGTAGCGAAAGTCCGGCAACTTGACGGCGTTCAGACGGACACCGGGCATCGGCGCCGTGGTTCCCAGTCTTGGATGACGGAGTTTGCCGGGAGAAACGGGCCGAGAAACGGGCCAACCTTTTGGCCTATGGCCACCACCGCCAACACCCCTTCGGGCAGTTCAAGGTTTAGCGTCTCCGCGTCGACAAGGCGGCGGGTAGCAGCCATTCTCCTATCGTTTTGCAATCATTCTGAATCCGTGGCCGAAGTGTTAATGGTCTGTTCCCCATGTGTGAAATTGGATCTTGCCGCTGTGACCACCGATCCCAGTATTCGCCCAGTTTGACCGTCCATTCCCATTTCCAGGGGGTAGTTGCATGACGATACTCGATGTCGGAGGCGTGCGGCGAGCCATGGTCACGCTCGGCCTCGCGGCGCTGTGCTCGGGCGTGGCGTGGGGCCGAGCCGAGAGCCAAGGCACGTTGCGGCGCATCACGGGGCACGTTCTCGAAGCTGACAGCAAGGCGCCGATTCCCGCGGCGACGGTACGCATCGCCAACAGTACGTACGGGGCAGCCACCTCGGACAGCGGCACCTTCACGCTGCGCGCCCCGGATGGGCCGCTCACCCTGACGGTCCGACGGATCGGCTACACGGGCACGACTGTCGCGGTCGCGGCCGATCAGAATAATGTGACGATCTCGCTCAACCGCGACGTCCTCAAGCTCGACGCCGAAGTCATCACTGGCGTGGCCACGACGATCTCGTCGAGGAACTCGGCGAACGACGTCGCGGTGCTCAACGCGGATCAGATCTCGAGCGTCCCGGCGCCGACGATCGAGAACGCCCTGCAGGGCAAGATCGCGGGCGCCGTGATTCAGCAGAATAACGGCGGCGCGCCAGGCGGCGGCATGCAGGTCCAGATCCGCGGCATCACCTCGATCAACTCGATCGCTGAGCCACTGTACGTCGTCGACGGCGTGATCGTGAACAACGAGACGATCAACAGCGGCGCGAACGCGATCACCGCGGCGAGCGCCGGGGTCATGCAATCGAACCAGGACAACAGCCCGAACCGCATCGCCGACTTGAACCCGAATGACGTCGAGTCGATCGAGGTGCTGAAAGGCGCATCGGCGGCCGCGATCTACGGTGGCAAAGCGGCTTCGGGCGTGGTCGTGATCACGACGAAGAAAGGCACGATCGGCGCGCCGCAATGGGATCTCTCCGGTCAGGCGGGTACCTCCTTTGCCGCCAAAACTCTGGATATGCGGCAATTCCCGACGTACGCCAGCGCGAATGCTTGGTACAAGAACGACTTCGGCAGCTCGACCGATTTGCCGCGCAGCATGTACGGCGGCAATCAGAACTTTCAGAACCAGCTCTTCGGAGGCGGCCAGCTGTCCGGCCAGGGTAACCTCTCCGTGCGCGGCGCGACGAACAACACCAACTACTTCGCGTCCCTGCACGATCAATACGACAATGGCATCATGCAAGGCACCGGATACAACAAGCAGGCGATCCGGACCAACCTGACGCAGACGTTCTCGCCGGCGCTGACCGTTTCGACGAATCTCTACTACCAGCACTCGGTCACGACCCGCGGGATCACCGGGAACGACAACGTCGGCGTGAGCCCGTACAACGTCTTCTCGGTCACGCCACAGTTCTTCAACATGAATGCCATGCAGGGCGGCCAGTGGGTCAACAACCCGTTCGCTTTCGCGAACCCATTCGCCGATGCGGCGGAGATGCAGACGCCGGCCAACGTCAATCGCTTCATTGGTGGCGGGACGCTGTCGTACCAGCTGTTCCACAACGGCGCGAACGATCTCAAAGTCTCCCTGATCGCCGGTGTCGATGTTGCCGACGAGCGCGACCTCAACTTCGCGCCGCCGACCTTGGAGATCGAGTCAAAGGTGTCGCTGCCCGGCACGTCGAACGTCAACACATCGAACAACACGTATTACAACTACTCGGTGAACCTGGTGCACCATTTCACCGGGCTGTCGTTCCTCGACGCGACGACATCGATCGGTGAATCGCAGGATCGGCGCACGCTCGACAACCCGAACCTCGTCGGCCAGGACTTGCCGACGGGGATCGTCACGCCGACCGCTGCCATCGTTCAGAGCTCGTCCGAAGTCAAGACCGATGTGAAGACGATGTCGCTGTACGCGCAAGAGCAGGTCCTCACGCTCTCGAACCGACTGTCCCTGACAGCCGGCGTGACCGCGGATCGCAACTCGAACAACGGCGGCTTCTCGCGCTACTATCTCTATCCGAAGTTCGCCGGCTCCCTGATCCTGCCGACGTTCGCGAAGTTCATCGATGAGTTCAAGCTGCGCTCGGCCTACGGGCGGTCCGGCACGGCGCCGACGTACGGGTTCAACTACCCGAACGACGCGAGCTGCCAGCCGACGCTCTATCAGTCCCACGCGCTGGTTTGCGGACTGAACTTGCTCACCGGGACGATCAACTTGAACGATCCGAATCTCAGGCCCGAGCAGAGCGCTGAAACCGAGGCGGGACTCGACATTACGATGTTCCATTCGCGGGCCCAGTTCTCTGGAACGGTGTACAACAAACAGGTCTCGGACCTCGTGTTGTTCGAACGTCCAGCCGCCTCCTCGGGTATCTCGCAGGACATCGTGAACGGTGGTCGGTTCCACAATCAAGGCATTCGAGCTCTCGCTCCAGTTCTCGCCGATCGCGAACCCGAAGGGCCTGACCTGGATCTCGAATGCGACGTTCTACCGGAACTACAGCCGCGTCGATGCGCTGCCCAATAACAACACGCCGTTCAACACGGCGAACCAGTTCGGTGGCTCGTTCGGCACGAACATCATTGCGGTCGGCCGGTCGATTTCGCAAATCGTCAACACGAAGCTCGTCGGCAAGGACAGCCTGAACGTACAAGTCGGTGACGCCACGCCGGCCGATGTCATGAGCTTCAACGAGCAGATCTCGTTTGGGCGGTTCCACGTGAACGGCGTCCTCGACTGGTATGTCGGCGGCACCGTCGCGAACCTCACGAACGCGTACTTTGACGGCCCGCTGTTCCTGCTCGCGGATTCCGCCGCGTCGGCCGCTCGTCTCGAGGCGACCAAGCACAATCTCACGCCGTACGTCGAGTCGGCGCGGTTCGTCAAATTGCGCGAGATACGCGTGAGCTTTGACGTGCCGGATCGCTGGGTCAGGGCCGTCGGACAGGGCCGAGTGCGCACCATGCGGATCGACGTGTCGGGGCGCAATCTCTTCTGGAGCTATCCCTACACGGGCCTCGATCCGGAAGTCTCGAACTTTGGAACGCTCGCGGTCGGACGCGGTCAGGACGTGACCCCGTATCCACCCTCGAGAAGCATCTTCTTCGGCGTCGACCTGGGGCTCTGACCATGAAAAAATATTCTCTCCTGATCATGGCCGGCTTGATGGTCTTCGGCGCCGGCGCGTGCAATACGGATCCGGTATCGAACCTCAACCAAGTCAAGCCCGGAACCGACCACGAATCGTACAATGAGCTGTTCAACGGCGTGCTGTCCCTGACCCGGGCCACCCTGAGCAATCAGGTGATGATGCTCTCGAGCTTCTCGCGGGATGCGATAAACTTCACGACGACGGACAACGAGTTCATCACGATGTGGGGCGGCGACGGTGTTGATATCTCGAACTCGAGGTTCTATGGCACGACGAACTGGACGCCCTGGTTCACCGCCGTTCGCCAATCGCAGCTCTTACTGCAGGGTCTGCCCAATGCGGCTCCGGCCTACTCCGCGGCCGACATAGCCAAGTGGAAAGGGGTCGTATACACGATCGAAGCGTACTCATACATGATGGCCGAAGACACGAAAGACACCCTCGGGTTGCCCTTCAATGCGCCGCTCAGCGACCCCAACACGCCGGCGCCGATTTTGTGCTCGCGCGACGCGTGGAGGGCGATCGTCGCACTGCTCGACTCCGGCCTGACGCAGCTCAACGTCGATCAGTCGGCCGGGTTCCCGATGCCGCTGCCCAGCGGATTCGCCGCCGTCAGCGCTCAGGCAAGCCCGAGCACGACTTCGGGGTCGTTCGCGGCATTCAATCGGGCGTTGGCGGCAAGAGCCAACCTCGAGTTGGCATACGCGGTCGCCAGGTCGCCGGGTGGCACACCTCCGACACTTGGCTCACCAGGATCGCCCGACGCCACCGCGTTGAACCGCGCGGACAGCGCGCTGCATGCATTGGCGTTGTACAACCCCGGAGCGCTCAAGGCACCGGCCCCGGGCGATTTCTCTGAAGGGTTGGCCGTCTACGAGATATTCTCGGGCACATCTGGCGACGTCCCCAACGGATTTCAGGGTAGCTATTTGACGACGACCTATATCCTCAAGGAAGCGATTGCCGATATCGAACCGGGTGACCAGCGTCTGGCGAAGGTCATCCAGAACTCGGACACGATCGCGGGCACGCCGTACTCGCCAGGCGTGGCCTCGAAGTACACGTTCGGTATGTATCAGACCCCGAACAGCCCGATGCCGATGATCCGGAATGAGGAACTAAACCTGATCGAAGCGCAGATCCGGCTCGGCTTGAACGATGTCCCCGGAGCGGTGACGGCGATCAACACCGTCCGCTCGGCGGTCGCAGGGTTGCCGGACGTTCATCCGGCCACGTACACGGCGGTGCGCGATCAGATCCTGCACGAGCTGCGTGCGTCGACCATGGGCGAGCCAAATGGTGACCGCGTGTCCGCGATTCGGGACTACGGTATGGCAGCCGTCGCCGACACCACCTGGGACCACATTGCGAAACAAGGTCCCGACACCCACGCCACGGTGGAGCCGTTCCCGCTCGCGGATGCCAATGTCCGGCATCAAAATACCGCGTACACCTGTCCGTAGTTTACCCGTAGCACTCAGCTAGGCTCCGGATGGCCCTGGTCGAGCTGACCAGGGCCATTTTTGCATCGTGGTGTGGGACCTCCCAACAGTCCGTTCCACGATATCGTCCATCGCGTCTTGTCCTCCATCCGACCCGGATAGCGATCCCGATGTGCCGATGGACCGCGACTCGTTCACCAAACTACTGGTGAAGGCAGAACGTCGAGCGGGATTGCCGGAGTTGGACGGTGGGCTCTGGCACCCGTACCGCAGCGAGGCGAGGAAAGTGCGCGACGTAGCCGTGATCGATCGCGCCTGACTTTCCGAGAGAAACGGGCCCACAAACAGGCCCCCGAAAACCTAAGTTCATGGAGCGGAGGGGGCTCGAACCCCTGACCCCCTGGTTGCAAACCAGGTGCTCTCCCAACTGAGCTACCGCCCCCAAACGTACGTCGCGGTTAATATACGTGAGGAGGAGTCGCCATGACCACGTCGATCGATACCGCGAAACACGTCACGCTCCGCTGCCCGTTCTGCGAGACCTGGAACCGCGTCGACGCGGCGCGCGCCGCCGACCGGCCAAAATGCGGCAAATGCGCCAAGCCGCTCCTGCTCGACCGTCCGGTGCCCCTGAATGACGACACGTTCAGCCGCACGATCGAGGGCAGCGAAGTGCCCGTGCTGGTCGATTTCTACGCCGACTGGTGCGGCCCCTGCAAGCAGATGGCCCCGGGCGTCGATGCCGTGGCCGCCAAGTACCAGGGGCAGGCTCTGGTGGGCAAGCTCAACACCGACCTGGCGCCCAACACCGCCATGCAGTTCAACATTCGCGGGATCCCGACCGTGATCGTGTTCGAGCACGGGAAAGAAGTCGCGCGCCAGACCGGCGCCGTCGCGCAACCCGTGCTCGAACGCCTGCTGACTACTCGTGCGCCGGAAGCGGCTCCATAGTCCGCGGATCCACCGGGATCTGCACCTCGTCGCGGTACGGCGACGTCTGCAGCACGATGCGCATCTTCGGGAACGCCTCCATGAACGCCAGGTAGCTCAGGCCCCACGTCCCGAGATACAGAAGGCCGATCCCGATCTCCCAGATGCCGAACGGGAGATGCGCCGGCACCCCGTAGAGTGACGGATAGACCTCGGCGTACCGCTGCAGGTACGTGCCCATCAGGCTCGAGGCGATGAACAGGATGAAGGTCGGCAGATACACCTTCGCCGCCTTGCTCATGAGTCCGAAGAACGGGAGGAACGCGAGCGCGGCCGCCGTCGTGGTGAGACCCACCCACGGCTGGATCAGGCGCAGCCGCATGAAGTGCGTCTCCTCGCCCATGTTCCCATACCAGATCACCAGGTACTGGCCGAACGTCAGATAGCCCCAGAACGCGGTGAACGCGAAGCACAGCTTGCCGAGATCGTGAAAGTGCTTCGTCCCAATCAGCTCTCAGCGCCCAGGGATTTCCGCCACCAGATCGTGAGGAGCGAAATCGACATGATGGCGCCGAGCCAGGCCGTCATGAAGCTCCACCAGCCGTACAACGTGCTGGTGAAGTGCATGTCCAGCGTCATCGACATTCCCACGTCAGGACCGACCAGAAGTACGCGTAGCAGATCACCATGAACACGCCGATCACGCCCTGCCGCGAATGCGTCGTGTGCAGCTCGCGCCGTTCCTCGCCGAACCCACGCCGCATGCGTTCGCGCAGACCCTTGGCCCACGCCGCGCCGGCCTCGGGAATCACCCCGATGTCCAGCCGCACCGACAGATAGATGAACCACAGGCTGAGGCCGGTCAGGATCCCGAAGCAGGCGATGTCACGCAGAATGAAGAACGCCGGTTGCAAATACAGCTTCCGCTCGACGTTCGGCGGCGCCGTGTGCGTCCACGGGAAGATGTGCTTGCTGCCGGCGAACAAGATCAACAACAAGAACACGAACGCGACCGGCAGGAACGCGACGTACCCCTCCATGAAGCGCACGACGGGGCGCGACCAGCGCGCCGTCGTGATGCGCTGAACCGCCGCCCAGGTCACGGCCGCCGAGGAGATGGCGGCGAAGAAATACCAGTTGTAATGGAACGCCCGCCACGCCCGATCGGGGTCGACGAAGAGAGCCGCGATGAAGACCAGCGCGCCGATCGCCGTGGCGGCCAGGGCCGCCGTGCGCGCGCCGGCCGGTGCCGGGCGCTGGGCGATCGCCAACACGTCGGCGCGCGACGGCCCCGCAGTCGAATGGGCGCTCATGGGGCTTTCCCCGGGACCTGCGCTTGAATGGCGTGGAGGCTATCCGGGAACGACGGACCGTTCGCCCCGTAAAACGGCGACTGCGTCGTCGGTGCGGTGAGCGTATACCCGGGCAGCGCATTGCCCGTCTGTCCCGGATATCCGACCGGGCCGGTCGGGACCGGAGCGTCGAGCTTGCCCTGCAGGCCGCGCACGTAATTGACGACGTCCCAGCGATCCATCTCCTCGATCCGGTTGTAGGGCGGCATGAGCCCCCGGCCGTTCCGGATCATGCCGAAGATGTAGCCATCGGTCAGACCCTTCGCGTGATCCGTGGTGAGGTTGATGCTGACGATTCCGAACTTGGCATTGGGCGAGTCGCCCTTGCCCGCGTCCCCGTGACACACCGCGCAATTGATCTGGAATTCCTTGCGACCGTTCACCAGCGACGCGGCCGACGGAGTCACCGGATTCTTGATCGACGACATGGAGTCGATCGTGCCCGGCAGCGGACTGTACGAGACTTGGAAGCCCGAGACGAACGTCCCCGTGATCGGAACGGAGGTCTGCGGGTTCCCGCGCTGCGGCGTCTTGATGCTGCCCAGGATGTCCCACGGGTCGATCTTGGGCTGCTGGACGAAGGCCGTGAACCAGGAGCATCCCGTGGCGCAGTGGCGGCCATCGCCAGCGCGGCCAGCCGGCGGACACCCAGTCGGCGGGCGCTAGCGCTCACTGCGCACCTCCACCGCGCCGTGCCGGCGCAGGGCGTCCTCGACCGCGCGCGCCCGCTCCGGCGGGCACTCGACGAAAATGCCGAAGTCGCCTTGGCTGAAGCGCGGGTCGTACCCCACCGTCGCCGTCAGGTGCGGCAGGCGCGAGTTGATGAACAGGCCGGCGACCGTCGCCAGCGAGCCGATGAGCACCATCAACTCGAACGCGATGATCGTGAACGGAATCCACGTGGCGATCGCTTTGCCGCCGATCACCAGCGGCCAATAGTCCGACGTCCACACCGCGACCCAGTATCCGAACGTCGCCCCGAGAAAGCCGCCGATCAGCGTGAAGCGGCGCACCGGGCTCTCGGGCCCGCCCACCGCGTCCTCGATCTCGTGGTTCAGCGTCGGCATGAACACCTCGACATCGCCAACGCGTTGCCCCTTCATGTCCTCGATCGCCTCGACCGCCCCATCGACGTCGCGAAACCGGCCCAGTACACCACGCATCAGTGGTTCCTCCGCCGCGGCATCGGCAGGACCTCCTTGACCTCGGCGATCGCCAGGATCGGGAACTGCTTGATGAACAACAGGAACCACATGAAGAACCAACCGAAGCTGCCGATCAGGATCGCATAGTCGATGATCGTCGGCACGTAACTACTCCACTGCCACGGCTCGAACTCGTGGGACAGGGACGGCTCGATGATCACGAATCGCTCGAACCACATGCCGAGGTTGATGAACAACGACAGGATGAAGAGCCACGTCGTGTTGCGGCGGAGCTTCTGGGACCACAGCGAGTGCGGCAGCACGCAGTTGCAGATCAACATGATCCACGCCGCCCACCACCACTGCCCGAACACGCGGTTCCACCAGAACTCCTGCTCGGCGTTGCTCCCTCCGACCCAGCCCATGAAGAACTCGGTCAGGTAGGCGCACCCCACGACCATCGACGTGAACAAGCACAGCTTGGCGGCCGCGTCGAGGTCGTTCAGCGTGATGTAGCGCTTGAGATTGAAATACTTGCGGAGCGGGATGATGATCGTGAACACCATTCCGATGCCGGAGAAAATGGCTCCGGCCACGAAGTACGGCGGGAAGATCGTGGCGTGCCAGCCCGGCGTGTTGGCCATGGCGAAGTCGAACGACACGACCGAGTGCACGGAGAGGACGAGCGGCGTGGCGAATGCGGCGAGGAAGAGATAGGCGCGCGCGAAATGCCGCCATTCCCGGTCGGAATTCCGCCATCCCAGCGAGAGTTGGCTGAAGACCGCTTTGCGGATCGGGTTTGTTTCGCGATCGCGGAGCACGGCAATGTCCGGGATCAGTCCAATGTAGAAGAACGTGGCCGACACCGTCAGGTACGTGGAAATCGCGAACACGTCCCACACCAGCGGACTCTTGAAGTTCGGCCAGATCCAGCGCCAGTTCGGGTACGGGATCAGCCAGAACGCCTTCCACCACCGTCCCAGGTGGAGGATCGGGAACAACCCGGCCGTCATGACCGCGAACACCGTCATGGCTTCCGACGCGCGATAAATCGACGTGCGGAATCCCGCGCGGAAGAGGTACAAAATCGCCGAGATCAGTGTGCCGGCGTGGCCGATACCGACCCAGAAGACGAACGACACAATGTAGACCCCCCACATGACCGGGGGGTTGTATCCCGCGACGCCCATCCCTTGGTACGTCTGATACATCCAGGCCGTGATCCCGATGCCCAAGCAGGTCATCGCCACCAGCACGGACCCGAACCACGCCCACGTCGGCTGGAGCGTCGCAATGACGTCGTCGTCGACCTGCTCGTAGCTCGTGACCGCCGGCAGACGGATCGCGGCACTGGGAATGTTGTCGTACGGCGCCTTCGTCTCCGTTCGGGGCGGAGCGACAGTCGTGGCCATTACAGAGTCACCTTCTTGAGATAGACGACGGCCGAGAAGGTGTTCAATTCCTCGAACACGTGGTAACCGCGGGGATCGTCGACGTGCTTGTTCACCGACCACGCCGGATCCGCGGCGTCGCCGAAGGTGATGGCGCGCGACGGGCAACCCTGCGCGCAGGCCGTCGTGAACTCATCGGCGCGGAGCGAGCGCCCTTCCAACCGCGCCCGGTTCTCCGAGTTGCGCACGCGCTGGATGCAGAACGTGCACTTCTCCATGACGCCCTTGCCCCGCACCGTGACGTCGGGGTTGAGCTGCCAGTTGAGCGGCTCGGGGAACGCGTACTGCGACCGGTTGGTCTCGCCGTATCCGAACCAGTTGAAGTACCGCACCTTGTAGGGGCAGTTGTTGGAGCAGTAGCGCGTGCCCACGCACCGGTTGTAGACCTGCACGTTGAGGCCGTCGGGGGCGTGGTACGTCGCATACACGGGACAGACAGGCTCGCACGGCGCGTTCCCGCAATGCTGGCACATCATCGGGACGAACCGCGTCTCGAACGTCGGATCGAACTGCCCGTCGCCGTGCTCGGCGCCTTCGTAGTAGCGCTCGAGACGGATCCACGCCATCTCGCGACCGCGCGTGATGTTCGCGCCGAACCCGACGCGGTCCGGCATGAACACCGGCCCCTGCCAGTAGCCGCCGACGGTCGGGATGTTGTTCTCGGCATAGCACGCGGTGACGCAGGCCGAACATCCGGTGCAACGCGCGAGATCGACGGTCATCGCCCAGCGGCGTTTGGTCATCCCCGCCCAGTGGTCGGGACCGTAGATCCCATTTTCCTTGGACTTGGGATCCGCATAGTCACCCTGCGCGTCGGCGGCGACCGGCGCGCGGAGTCCGGGCAGGAACTCGTGTGAGGCATCGCCCGGCATCTTCTCTTCGGTCTCTTCCTTCGGCTTGGCCAGGTCGGCCGCCAGGATCGTCCGCGCGATGCCGCGACCGTGTTGGCGCGCCGACCCCTCGGTCGAAACGAGCAGAGCGTTCGACCCCTCCACCGTCACGCGGCACCGCGTCGCGGTGAGCACCATCCCACCGGCGTTGTCCTGCGCCGCCGGGATCAGGTCCAGCGCATTGACCCCGCAGCCCTTCGCGTAGCGCCCGTAGGCGGTGTGCCCACGCCCGAGCGCCAGCGCCACGCTGTCCGGCCGCACGCCCATGAACATGTAAACCGGCGAGATGATCGTGCCGTGCTCCGTCTGCAGCGTGATGCGGTCGCCGTTCGCCACGCCCAGCTTGCGGGCCGTCTCAGGGTGAATCTCGACGACGGATTGCCACACCGATCTTGGTGACGGGGTCCGGCAGCTCCTGCAACCACGGCTTGTTGGCCCCACTGCCATCACCCACGGTCGGTGACAGGTATACAATGAGGTCGTACTCGCCCTCGCCCGCCGATGCTGGCTTGGCTGCCGCGGCGGCCGCGGTAGCCGTCTGCTTCGCGGCGACGGGCTTCGCCGCTTGCGGGGCGACGGTGCCGGGGATGCTGCCGGCCGAGAGCGCGTTGGTGAAGGCGACCGCTCCGCCCGGGAACCGGCTGATCAACCAACTCCGGTAGCTGTCGACCGGCATCTTCGGCGACGCGGCGGCGATGAGCACGTCCGCCGTCGGCTTCGTGTCGAACACCGGATCCATCCCCGGCTGCTGCAGCGTGACGGTGCCGACGGACGACTCGACATCGCCCCAGCTCTCGAGCGGATGGTGATCCGGCAACACGAGATCGCACAGCTCCATCGTCTCGTCCGGATAGCTCGAGAACCCGATCTTGTACGGGACTTTCGCCATCGCGGCGGCGAAGCCCAGGGACTTGGGCGTCGCATACGCGGGGTTGAGGCCGCGGATGAACAGGAGGGGCACCGTGCCCGATTGCATCCGCTCGGCCACCGCATGCAGATCGCCGAACGCGTGCCCGCGATCGAACAACGCCAGCGGCGCCGCCGGCTTCACCGTCTGGCCGACGTTGCCGGCCGCCTGATTGATGGCGTTCACGGCCAGCGCGACTTCCTGCGCGTCCGGTCCATGCGTCCCGGCGAGCACGAGGCTGGGCTTCGTGCCGCCAATCGCATCCGCCAGCGCCTGCACCGCCGTGGCCGGAACACCGGCGGCCGTGGCCGCCTGATCGATCGTGACACCCGTCGCGTGCCCCAAGTGCGCGAGGACCGCGTTGGCGACGATCAGCTCACTGCCGGCCTTGACCGGAATCCACTCGTCCGCATTGAGCCCCGTGAGGGAACGCCGCGGCCCGACGTAGATGAACTTCGGAGCATCCGCCAGCTTGCCCCGGGCGTCGGCCCACGCCAACTGCTGGGGCACACTGGCGCCCCATGTCTCCAGGAAGTCGGCCCCGAACGAGACGACGAGCTTCGCGGCGCTGAAGTCGAGCGACGGCCAGGCGACGCCGTAGCTCTGACGGTTGGCCGCGACCACGGCGGCGGGGGCATCGGTGTCGATGCCGATATGGGCCGGCATGCCGTGCGCCGCGAGCCACGCGTCGAGAAAGCCGGGAAACGAGCCGGTCTCGTGCTCGGCCAGAAACACGACGTTCTGCGCCTGGGCGCGCACGTCGGCCACCTTCTGCGACAGGATCTTGAGCGCGTTGTCCCAGGTCGTCGGTACCAGCGTGTCCCCCTGCCGCACCATGGGAGACTTGAACCGATCCGGGTTATAGAGCCCCTGCAAGGACGCCTGCCCACGGGCGCAGATGGCGCCCTTGCTCACGGGATGCGCCGGATTCCCTTCCAACTTGATCACCCGGCCATCGCGCGTCGCGGCGATGACCCCGCACCCCGCGGCGCACTCGCGGCACGCGGTCGCATAGAACGTCGAGACGCCCGGCACCGTCTCGTCCGGCGAGACCAGGTAGGGAATCAGCCGCTGCACGTGATCGGTGCCGCAGCCGACGGCGGTGGTGGCGGCGGCGCCGGCGCCCACCACCTTCAGGAACTCGCGGCGTTTGACGGTCATGATGGCGTTGGACTCTAGTAGTGACAGACGCCGCAGTCGTAGCGCGCGCGGTGGCGCGGCTCACTGAGCGACGGTCCGATGTTCCGCATGGCCACGGTGACCGGCTTGGACGCGGAGTCGATCGCGGCGACGGCTTCGTACAGCGCCGTGCCGGCCGCGGTGTTCGTCGTCAGGTTGGCCTGCGACGACGCGCCCTTGGGCCCCAACGCCACGGCCGAGCCGGCGGCCTTGTCGCCCTCGGCCGGGCTATAGCCGTTCACGTGGCAGTTGACGCACCAGCCCATGTTGAGCGACGCGTACTGGTAGACCTGATACATCTCCTGCACCTGTCCATGGCACGTCTGGCAGGTGACGCCGGCGTTGACGTGCCGCATGTGCGGGAAGTGCACGTACTCGGGGACCTTGTGGATGCGCACCCACGGCACGGGCTCTTTCTTGTTCCAGTATTCCGTCAGCTTCTTGATCTCGGGCTTCTGCGTGGCCACCACGAGATGACAGCCCATGCACGTGCCGACCGCGGGCATCCCCACGTCGACCGCCTTGTTGGCCGAGAAGTGACAGTAGACGCAGTTCATCCCCAGCAGCTTGACGTGCTTGGGATGGGGAAAGCGGATGGGTTGAACGGGGCTGTAACCCTGTGCGGATGACCCGGCGTGGTAGCCCCAGCCCGGCGAACCGGGATCGTGCGTGATCACGGTGTCCTGCGACGTCGCGCCTTGATACGCGGACAACACCGCGGCGATCGCAGCGATCGCGATAAAACCCGGTACTGCCGCCCACGACTTCCGACCCGTCGTCATCTATATCGTCGCCCAAGTCTTTGTGAAGTTTTTCACAAGGCACGCAACGACGGATATGATGCGCCGGCCGACGCGCGAATGCAAGTCAGGGCGCCGCTGGATTCCGGGCGGTTTTCCCGCGCAAACGTGCGTGCCACCTCGATCGCCGCGGCGCGCAGGAGCGCGATCTCGCGCGAATCCGGGGCGGCCCGGTGCACCAGCGAGCGGAGCGACCGCAGGACGTGCTCGGGATGCCGGGTCTTGAAGAAGTCGATCAGGGCCAAGGCCCGCTGGCCATCGGCGAACAGCATCTCGAACTCGGCGGCGGTGGCGGGAGGGGCATCGTGCTTCGGGGGCGCGAGCGTCCGCGTCGCCGCGCCACGGGCCACGGCCGCCAAGTGCAACTCGTACAGCGCGATGAGCACGGCCTGCGCGAGGTTGAGCGAGGCATGCTCGGTCGTGGGAATCGTGGCCACGAGGTGGGCCCGGTCGACGGCCTCATTGGGAAGGCCGCTGTCCTCGCGACCAAAGAGCGCGGCGACCGTGCCGTGGCTCGGCTCCAGGGCGTCGAGCAAGATCCGCGCGGTGTCCCGCACGTCGGCGGCCGAACGCTTGGCGGCGCGCCGCCGCCGCGTGAAGGCGGCGATGCGCACGCAGTCGGCCAACGCGGCGTCGAGATCGTCATAGTGCCGGATGCGCTCGACCAGGTCGGCGGTGTCGTGGGCCACGCCCTCGATCCGATGGGGATCGTACGTCACGGGGCGGACGAGCCGGAGATCGCACACTCCCATGTTCTTCATCGCCCGCACGGTCGCGGCAATGTTGACAGGGTCTTGCGGCTCGTAGAGCACGATCGCGACCCGGTCGAGGACCGAACCGAGCATCACGGAACATATCACGCCTCCGTGACGGGCGCAGGCGAGGGGCGCGTGGTAGCTTGGGATATGCCCTCCTTGAACGACCTCTTCCATCGCTTGAGAGACCTTCCCGCGCTCGTCGCGTGGGCGGGCTATGGCGGGATGGCGGCAATTGTTTTTGTGGAGACGGGGTTGTTCTTCGGATTCTTTCTGCCGGGCGACTCGGTGTTGGTCACCGCTGGACTCCTCGCCTCGCAGGGATTACCGCTCAACGTCTACGCCCTCGGCGCCCTGCTGAACGTCGCGGCCATTGTCGGCGACAACACGAATTACTGGATCGGGCGCATGACGGGCCCGCGCATTTTCACCCGGGAGGAGTCGCTCTTCTTCCGGCGCCGCCACGTCGAGCGGGCGCACGAGTTTTACGTGAAAAACGGCCCCAAAACGATCGTCCTCGCGCGATTCATGCCCATCATCCGGACATTCGCGCCGCTCGTAGCCGGGGTCGCCATGATGGATTATCGCGTGTTCTTGACGTACAGCATCCTGGGTGGCACGGCCTGGATTTGGAGCATGTTGCTGCTCGGCTACTTCCTGGGCTCGCGCGTGCCTGGCGTCGCCAAGCACATCGAGGTCGTCATCCTGGCGGTTATCTTCCTGTCGATCCTGCCGGGGATCATCGGGTGGTGGCGGCAACGACGGGCCCGCGCCACCTCGACATCTTCACTACGAACACCGGAGATCTGACATGGCGTTCACGCTGCCACCGTTGCCCTACGGCTTCGACGCGCTGGAGCCGCACATTGATGCCAAGACGATGGAGATCCACCACGACAAGCATCACGCGGCCTACGTCACCAATCTCAACGCGGCCGTCGACAAAGCGCCCGAGTTGAAGGACAAGACGTTGGAACAGCTGCTGGCCGGAATCAACACGGTGCCCGAGGCCGTCCGTACCGCGGTGCGCAATAACGGCGGCGGCCACTGGAACCACTCGCAGTTCTGGCTCTGGCTGGACCCCAGCAAAAAGGGCGGCGAGCCTTCCGGCCCGCTCAGTGACGCGATCAAGTCCAGCTTCGGCGACTTCGCCAAGTTCAAGGAGCAGTTCGCCGCCGCCGCCGCGGGGCGGTTCGGATCAGGCTGGGCGTGGCTGACGCGCTCCGGCGCCAAGCTGGCGATCTCCAGCTCGCCGAATCAGGACAACCCCATCATGGACGGCATGAAGCCGGGCGACATCCTCCTCGGCCTCGACGTGTGGGAACACGCGTACTATCTCAAGTACCAGAACCGCCGCCCCGACTACGTCGCGGCGTTCTGGAACGTCGTCAATTGGGCGGAAGTCTCGAAGCGGTTCGCCGCCAAGTAGGGAGTCTTATTCTCCTTCCAAATACGTGTACCCTTCCAGGCCGGCGACATACTCGGCGATAAACCCGTTCGCTTCCTGACGTGAGAGATTATCGGCGCCGGCGACCTTGCGACGAAACGTCGTCAAGAGATTGCCGGCGCCGTATTCTACGTAATTGAGTACGTCGGTGACGGTGTTCCCGCGCACGAGATCGGTGATCTCGTATCCGCGTCCACCGGGCGACAAGCGGATGTGCGCGGCGTTGGTATCGCCGAACAAATTGTGGAGATCGCCCAGGATCTCCTGATAGGCGCCCGTCAAGAAGATCCCGAGGATGTACTCCTCGCCCGTCCGCAGGGCGTGCAGCTCGAGACTGGGCCGCCCCGACTTGCCATTGCCGCCCACGAACCGGTCGATCTTCCCGTCCGAGTCGCAGGTCACATCCTGCAGCGTACCCCGGCGCGTCGGCTCCTCCTCCAACCGATGAATGGGCATGATGGGGAAGAGCTGGTCAATCGCCCAGTTGTCGGGCACGGACTGGAACAACGAGAAGTTGCAGAAGTACCGGTCGACGAGCGCGCTCTCCACGTCGCTCAGGATGTCCGCGTAATCGTCGGGACTCTCCAGCGCCCGCCGGGCGACCGCGTTGACGATGCGAAGATAGATCTGCTCGGCCGCCGCGCGGCCGCGGAGCGCGAGCACTCCGCTCTGAAACAGATCCTGGGCCCGTCCGCGGTCGAACAGGGCATCATGATACGCCTCGATGACGCGGCGGTGGCGCACTTTTGGTCGGCTCACTTCCTCGTAGTCGGCCAGCATGTCGTGGAGGAGCGCGTGGTCATCGTCGGTGATCGCCGGCAACTCGGGCTCGGCCTGGGACTCGACGTCGATGACGTTGATCAAGAGCAGCGCATGATGCGCCGTCAACGCCCGGCCGGACTCGCTGATGACGTGCGGCATCGGGAGGTCCTGTTCCCGACAGGCCTCGCCCAGGATGTAGATCACGTCGTTGGCGTATTCCTGCACGTTGTAGTTGACGCTGCCCTGGGCCGTCGAATTTGTCCCGTCGTAGTCGATGCCGAGTCCGCCGCCAACGTCGACGTGCGTGATGTCGACGCCCATTGCTCGCAGTTCGGCGTAGTACCGCACGACCTCCTGCAGCGCCGCCTTGATGTACCGGATGTCCGAGATCTGGCTGCCGATGTGGAAGTGCAGGAGCTTGAGCACGTCCAGTCGCCCCCGTTCCCGCAGCATGTCGACGGCCCGCACCAGCTGCGATGTCGTGAGCCCGAACTTGGACTTCTCTCCCCCGCTCTGGGCCCACCGCCCGAATCCGGCTGACGCCAACTTGATGCGCACCCCGGCCGTCGGGATCACGCCCAATTCGTCGGCCGCCTGCAAGAGCACATTGATCTCGCTCAGTTGCTCGATGACGATGAAGACCTCGTGGCCCAGCTTCTGACCGATGAGGGCCAGGCGCATGAACTCTTTGTCCTTGTACCCATTGCACACGATCGTGTGATCGGCGGCCTCGGACAGCGCCAGTACGGCTTGGAGCTCGGGCTTGGACCCGCACTCCAGACCCACACCGTAGGGCGCGCCGAACTGCACGATCTCCTCGACGACGCGGCGGATCTGGTTGACCTTGATCGGGTAGACCGTGGTGTACCCGCCGCGGTAGTCGAACTCCCGCATGGCGTTCTCGAACGCCGCGCCGACCGCCTCGATGCGCGATTTGAGCACGTCGGAGAAGCGGAGGAGGACCGGCATTCCCACGCCCTGCTCCTGCAGGTCGCGCCCCAGCTCGAACAAGTCCAGCTCGTGGTTGGGGTGGGACCGGTCGGCGCGGACCACAACGTGCCCTTTGGCGTTGACGTCGAAGTAGCCGGCGCCCCAGCCCTCGATGTTGTAGACCTCGCGCGCCGATTCGATCGTCCAGGGTTTCGTCATCAGCCGATCGCCCGTCGGAGGAAGCTGCGCACCGCCACCAACCAGAATGCCACGAGCAGCACGAGCAACGCCACCAGTACGATGCCCAACGGCATGTGCGGCACATCGGGCGTCAACGATGCGCGCATGCCCTCGGAGACGTACACGAGAGGATTGATCAGCACGATGTACTTGACCGCGGGCACGGCATCGAGCCCTCGCCAGGGATAGTAGGTACAGCCGAAGAAAATCATTGGAGCGATCAGAATGCTGAACATCAAGCCGATCTGCTGGGCGCTGATCGTCGAGCCGATGAGCAATCCCAGCGCCGAGAACGTCGCCGCGCCCACCAGGGTCACGGCCATGACCTCGCCGAAGTGCGACAGCGTGAACCCGGGAATCGGTCCCATGATGAGGCGCGCCGCCGGCAGGACGACCAGGGCGGCGACCAGTCCCTGCAGGATGCCGACCACGATCTTTTCGACGGCGACCAGCGGCACTGGGATCGGCGCCAGCAGGCGATCTTCGATCTCCTTGGACCAGCCGAAATCCTGCACCATTGGAAGCGCGACGGATTGGATGGCGGATAAGGCCAGACTGAGCGCGAGGACGCCCGGCAGCAACGCCGTCGTGTACGTGCCGCGGACGAATCCCATGCGGGGCAGCAGGTAGCCGAACACGATGATGAACATGAGCGGCTGCATGATGGTGCGCAGGAGGAAAAACGGCAGCTCGCGGCGCGCGACCCGGACGTCACGGCGCAGTAACGCCAGGAAGACCGTGGTTGAAGTGACCGTGCTCCGTGTCAATCGAGTTTCCGCCCCGTCAGAGAGATGAACAAGGTCTCCAGGTTGGGCGGTGACAGGGAGATGTTCTGCACCGTCCGCCCGGCCTCCTCGGCGGCCGCGATCAAGGCCGGGATGATCTGCCCGCCCCGATCGCTGAACGCGCGCAAGAGCACGCCCGGGGCATCGACCGACGCCACGCCGGGGACGGCGCGGGCCCGGCCGGCGGCGACCCCGGCATCGCCATTGAGCGTCAGCTCGACGAGGGTGCCGCCCGGCGCGCGGGCGATCAGGTCCGCGGGCTTGTCGATCGCCAGCAACTGCCCATGATCGATGATGGCCACGCGCTCGCACAGTTCCTCCGCCTCCCGCATGTAGTGCGTCGTCATCACGATCGTGCGTCCCTCGCCATGCAGCTCGCGCAGGATCTCCCAGAGCGCGAGCCGGGCCTGGGGATCGAGACCTACCGTGGGCTCGTCGAGGAAGAGCACGCGCGGCTCGTGGATGAGCGCCCGGGCGATCATCAGCCGCTGCTGCTGCCCCCCCGAGAGCGCGTCGACCTTGGCCAACGCCTTGTCGCCAATCCCCAGCCGGTCGAGCAGGGCCATGGCGCGGGCGGTCGCCGGCGCGCGCGGGATCCCGAAATAGGCCGCGTGAAAAAGGAGATTCTCGAACGTGTTGAGGCTGCGGTCCGGGTTGGGCCGTTGGGGCACGACGCCGATGCGTTCGCGCACGCCCACCGGGTCCGCCAGCGCATCGGCCCCCGCGACGATGGCGCGCCCCGCCGTCGCGCGGACGCGCGTCGTCAGGATCCCGATCGTCGTCGTCTTCCCGGCGCCGTTGGGGCCGAGGAGGCCGAAGAACTCGCCCTCGCCGACGTGGAGATCGAGACCGTGGAGCGCAATGACGTCGCCCGGATAGACCTTTCGGAGGGCGCTGGTTTCGATAGCCGCGGACACGCGGCAAAACTTAATCGGTATTACGCGACGCTAGATGTGAAATCGGTGCACCGAGGCCACGGCCTCGGTGGCGACGTTCCGCAGCAGCCCGAGTTGGGTCGCGGCTTCGCCAATGACGCCGGCTTGAGCGGCAGTCGACGCCGCCATTTGATGGGCCGCGGAGGCTTGGTTGCTGGAGAGCGCCGCCACCTCGGCCGCCCGCGCTTCGATCCGGCGCACCGCATCGCGCTGCTGCGCGGCGAGCACGGCGACGCCGCGCACGAGCGCCGCCGCCGCTTCGACGCGGGCCACCGAGTCCCGGATCGCGGTGCCCGTGGCGCCGATGACCTTGCGGCCGGCGAGCACTTCGTCATTGGCTCGTGACAAATCCGCGCCCGTCGCCCGGGTGCTCTGTTGGATCCGCCCCACCTCAGCCTGGATCTGGGCGACCAGCGTGCCGGACGCGCGGGCGAGTTTGCGCACCTCGTCGGCGACGACGGCGAATCCTCGCCCGTGCTCGCCGGCGCGCGACGCTTCGATCGCCGCGTTGAGCGCGATCAGGTTCGTCGTCTGCGCGATCCCGGCGATCCCCGCGGTGGCGCCGGCGATGGCCCGCAAGCGCTGCTCCACTTCGGCGAAACTCTGCCGCACCGTGGCGGCCGCCTCGACGATCCGTTCAATGGCCGCGTCGGCCTCGGCGACACCGCTCAAACCGGCCTGCGCCGCCGCGAGCGTGTCGCTGGTGATGGCATTGGCTTCGCCCACCCGTTCCATGACTGCCTCGGCGGCTTGTCCGGCCGCCGCGGCTTCCTCCCGCGTCCGCGCCGCGGCATCAGCCTGGGCCGCCGCGTCGGCGGCTACCTGACTGACGGTCGCGGCGAGCTGCTCGCCGGAGGCCGTGAGCTCCTCCGTCGACGCGCTCAGTTCCTCGGTCTTGCGCACGACGCTCTCGGCGGCGTCGCGCGTGCTCGACACCAGCCGCGCCAACGTGGCGATGAAACGGTTGACGCACACGGCCAGGTCGCCAATCTCATCGCGCGTACGCACCGCGACCCGGGTGCGCAGGTTCCAGTCGGGCTGGCGCGTCAGGGCGTCGAGGGAGACCGTCACCGACTCCAAAGGCCGCGTGACGGGACGGGATATGACCAGGGCCAGGCAGGCCGCTACGGCAATCGCCAGGACCGTAGCGAACGTGAAGATCCGGCGCATGCGCATCCACGCGGCGCTGGCCGAGTCGAGCGACCAGGCGAGGACCACGCGCTCGCCGCCGCGCGTCGGCCGCACGACCCACAGTTCCCGGTCGTGCATCCGGTGGCCCTCCAGACTTGGCGCCCGCAAGACTTCCAACGGGGCGACGAGCCGGTCGCGCTCGGAGCGGTTGAACAACACATGTCCGTCGGCGTCCACCACGCCCAGGTACAACAGGCGGCCCACGGCGGTGCTGAACGCGTCGTTGACCGTCTCCGGCGTGGGACGGCGGACGACCATGGCCGCCACCGTACGCGCGCTCTCGGCCGATTCCATGAGCTGCACCGTCCAGAATTCCCGGGGCAGGAACCAGTACGACAGCGTCAGGAAGATGGGGATGAAGGCGACGACGACGCAGAGGATGACCTTCGTCCGGAGACGGAGGCCACGGCGCTCCAGTCCGCCGTGAATCTGCAGAAACTCGATCCCCTCGAGGGTATCGACCTCGGGTGGACGCGCCTCGGCCGGGCGCTCCTCGACTTCGGTATCCACTTCCACTAACGCTGGACGACGTGGCCGGGGCTCGGGATACGGGGAGTCGCTGTTGCGTTGGTGAGTTGATGGCGTATCGTTGACCCGTGACGGCCTCGATCCCCGGAAATGATTCGAGCTGGTCGACGATCGCGGACCGGCTGAACGACGCGCTCGCGGGCGATTACATCATCGAACGCGAGTTGGGACGCGGCGGCATGGCCGCCGTCTTCCTGGGCTATGAACCGGCCCTCGACCGGCGGGTGGCGATCAAGGTCATGTCGCCCGGGCTCCTGCCCGACGCCAGCATGGTGCAGCGGTTTCGACAGGAAGCGGTCACCGTCGCCAACTTGAGTCATCCGAACATCATCACGATCCATGCGGTGCGGGAGATCGGCGACCTGCACTGTTTCGTCATGAAGTTCGTCGTGGGCCGCCCGTTGGCCGAGATCCTGGCGGCGCAGGGGACCATGCCGCTGGCGATCGCGCGACACATCCTCTGCCAGGTGGGCAGCGCCCTCACGTACGCGCACCGGCAGCAGGTGATCCACCGGGACATCAAGCCGGCGAACATCATGATCGACGCGACCGGCGAGGCCATGGTGACGGACTTCGGCATCGCCAAGGTCGCCGAGTCGCAGACCCACACGCAGACTGGCGCGGCCGTGGGCACGCCGATCTACATGAGTCCCGAGCAGTGCCGGGGCGTCGAGGTCACCTGGTCCTCGGACCAATACGCGCTCGGCGTCGTCGCCTACGAGATGCTCACGGGATCGGTGCCGTTCACCGGGTCGGCGCTGGCGATCATGCAGGCGCACACGGACCGGCCGCCGGCGCCGATCGTCGAGCGGCGCCCGGACTGCCCCGATGACCTCGACGCCGCGGTGCGGCGCATGTTGGCGAAGACGGCCGCCGAGCGGTGGCCCACGATGTCGGCGGCGCTAGCGGCGGCGGGGGCGCGGGAGCTCAGTGACGACGACCCGGCGCGCGTCCAACTGGCGCAGTGGGCGACCGCGGGACTCGACACCGCCATCGTGAAGGGCGTGCCCAGTCCCATCCCCCGCGGCGGCGCGCGCACGACGGCCGTGGCGGCCAGCCGGCTCGCCATTACCGCGCCTGGCGAGATCGGCGTCGGGGACACGGTGCCGCTCAAGCTCACCGCGTGGAGCGCGCGCGGTGCGGAGATTCCGGCGCCCAGCGTGACCTGGACGTCCGATGCGCCCGACATTGTGCGCGTCGAGAGCCAAGGTTTGGCGCGGGCGATCGCGCCGGGATCGGTCATCGTGCGCGCGGCCGCCGGCGAGGCGCGGGCGGCGATCTCGCTGACGGTTACCCGGCCTCCGGGCTTCACCACGCCGCCCGCCGCCGTCGTGCCGGCGCCGGTGCCGGTGCCCGTCGTGCCGCCGCCGGTGGCCGCCCCGGTGCCGTCGGGGAAGCGGAGCCCCTGGCTCGCCGTGGTCGCGGTGGTCGCCGTTCTCGGCGCGGGCGCCGTGGGCGGGTTCGAGTGGTGGCAGTCACGGCCCGCGCCGCCCGAGGCCCCGCCAGCGCTGGTTCCCGTCGTCGCGCCCCCGGTGGCCCCGGCGGCGGCGCACGGCGTGCGATGGATCCAGATCGAGCCACCGCCGACGCTGCGCGTCGGCGGACGGTACAAGTTGGCCGGGGCGGGTTACGACGTGAACCACCGCCCGGTGGCGAACATCGGACTGGCGTGGAGCGTGGACAACCCGGTCATTGCCGCCATCGATCCGGCGACCGGGGAGCTATCGGCCCGGGGCGCCGGCACGGCCAATGTCCGCGCCAGCGCGGCGGGACGCGAGGCGACGGTCCGGGTGACCGTGCGCTAGTGCAGCGCGGTGAGGGACTTGATGTGCCAGCCGGACGCGTCCCGGGCCATGACCGCGTGGTAGCGCAGCTTCGTGTGTCCGGCACCCTGGGACGGGAGATAGAAATTCATCAGGTAGCCGAAGTCGGCGTCGGCCACATCCCCGTGCACGGCCGCGGACGGGTAGTCGGTCAGCGCCGCCGAGAAATCCGTGGCGTTCGCGATCAACTGCCGGAGACCGTTCTCCAGGGCGCCCGGCATCGTCGGATAGCGCTGCTTCATACCGGCGACGTCCTTGGCGTTGAGCGCGCTGACGTAGCCCGATAGCACGTCGTTCGCCCGCTGCGCGTCGGCCGCGACGTCCGTGGCGGGAGCCGCCGCGGGCGCCGGCGTCGCGGCGGGAGGGGGCGTCGCGGGAGCCGGTGCCGGCGTCACGGCGACCGGAGTCGGCGTCGGCACCGGTACCGGCGGTGGCGCCACAGCGGTCGCCGTCGACGACGCGGGCGGGACCGCCGACACGGCCGGCGTGGCGACGGCGGGCTTGGGTTTTGGACCCGGCGGCGCCTTGAGCGTGGTCGTCGACTTGACCGGCTTTTCCGCGGTAGTCCCCGCCGTCTGGGCGGCCGTGGTCAACGTGTCGCTCTGTACGGCGGCCGTGACTGGAGCGGTCGGTGGCGACGGGGCGGCCACGGTCGGTGCCGGGGCCGGTGTCGCGGCCGCGACCGGCGCCGGCGCGCGGTTGAAATACCGGACGCCGACGGCCGCCGCGGCGGCCACGAGGACGACGAGGCCGCCGGCCCAGAGCGCGGGGCGCCGGGAGGAGGGTCGGGCGCGACTCGGGGACACCGCACGCGTCGTGGGGCTGCTGCGCACCACGGTCGTCGCGCCCTTGGGGCCGACGACGATCGTCGTGCGCGTGCCACCGGCCGACGGCCGCGCGCCCCATCCAAAGAGGCGGGCTCCGATCGACGCCGCGCCGTCGTCACCGGTGTCGCACTCGGCCAGCGCGGCGCTGATCTCGACCGCGGACTGATAGCGGTCGTTCGCCTGACGGGCGAGCGCTTTGGTCACCAGCAGGTCGAGCGCTTTCGGCACGTCCGGATTGATCGACCGGGGGCGCGGGGCCGGCTCGGTCAACCGGCGGTGCAGGACGATCTCGCCCGACGGTCCACTGAACGCGGCGCGCCCGGTCAGCATCTCGAACAGCATGCAGCCCAGGCTATAGAGATCCGTGCGGCCATCGAGCGCATCGCCGGAGATCTGCTCCGGACTCATGTACGCCGGCGTGCCCAGGACGAAACCGGTCCGCGTCATCTGCGTGCGTCCGTCGGCCATCGCTTTGGCGATGCCAAAGTCGACCACCTTCACGCGCTCGGAGCCGTCCTTGGCCCGCGTGATCATGACATTGTCCGGCTTGAGATCGCGATGCACGATCCCGAGCTCGTGCGCGGCGCTCAATGCGTCGGCGACCTGGCGCGACAGGGCCGCGGCGCGGCCCGGGGCCAGCGTCCGCTCGCGCGCCAGGATCGCGGCCAGCGGCTCGCCGTCGACGAACTCCATCGCCAGATAGACGAGCCCCTCGGTCGTCTCACCGAAATCGTAGATCGCCGCGACGTTGGGATGCGCGATCCGGCTGGCGTTTTCCGCCTCGGCGCCAAAGCGGCGTACCGCGTCCGCATCGGTGGCCAGCGCCGGCCGCATCACCTTGAGGGCGCACATGCGGCGCATCTTGACCTGTTCGGCGAGATACACCTGTCCCATCCCCCCTTCGCCGAGGGCCCGGACGACGTGGTACCGGTCGGCAACGATCTCGCCGATGAGGCCCGACCCGCCGGTCTTCGCCCGGAGCGGCGAGCCATCCGTCGGGCAGAATCGCTGCTCGGCCGGATACTCGACCCCGCACTGGGCGCACACCCGCGTGCTCGTCGCCGGGGCGGTCACCGTGGGGCGCACGCGCCGGGTGGTCCCCGTGACGTCCGGCGTCCGCGGCGCCGCCGGGGGTGTCGGCAGGAGCGGCGCGCGCGCCGGATCGATCGGCGTGACCGCCAGCGTGTAGGGCGCCGCCGTCTCGCCGCTCGGCATCAGGCGGAGCGCGACGAGCGCGTCGCGTTCGCGTTCGCGTTCGCGTTCGCGTTCGCGTTCGCGTTCGCGGGCAAAATAGACCGCGCCCCCCCCGGGGCGGCGCATCGAGCCCAGGAGCGTGTAGCGGCCCGCCGCCAGCGTCGCGATCGCCGTCGGATCGTCGGGCGTCCCCACCACGTCGCCGCCACATACGCCGCACCGTGCGGCCCACGTGCCCAGCGGCGCCTGGCAGGCATCGCAGGTGAGACCGAGCGTCGGCACCCGGTCGTCCAGTTCCAGAGCCTCGGTCAGCCCATAGCGATCCTCGCCGACCGGTGCCGTCGGATCGCGTTCCAGCAACAGGATCCCGAGCGACCCGTCCGCGCGCAATTGCGCCAGGTAGGCCATGACACTGCGCGCGCTCGGCCCCAGCTCCCCGAGCACATCGTACCGCGATGCCGATGCCTCCCGGACAGCGTCGAGGAGGGAGGCGGTAGCGGGAAGAGTGCGCGTCGCGTTCACAGACTGAAGATTAAAAGCTCCGTTCGAGTCCGACAGTCCAAATCAGGTTCGACTTGACTCCGTTGTCCTGAATCGGGAAGATCGTATTGCCGAGCAAGGTGAACCCCGCCCCGACGCCGATTTTGAGACCCACCGCCCCATCGAGATTGTTGTCGCGCTGATTCGGAAACGTCGTTCGCTGGACGACACTACCATCTATATACGACGCCGGCCCCGGCAACGGCACGTTGGGACCCACGGCCCAGCGGCCGATGACCTCGCCCGCGAACGTGATCGGCGACGCCAACCGGGCATCGAGCCCGACGGTCGTCAACGCGGCTCCCGTCTCGGTAATCGCATTCTGATACTCATATCCGACATTGATGTGGGGCTCAACGAATCCCCAGCGCGTAGAGGCGATCGCCAGGGCTCGCCAGGAGATCGTCCCGGTGCCCAGGAGGTTGTTCTGGTCGCCCGTCGGCAGACGGAGGTCGGCGAGCAGCGAGAACCCGGCCCCGGCCGACTGGTAGAGATTGGCCTTGAGGCGTATAGACATGTCGCCGACGCCCGTGACGTTGCCCGAGCTGTGCGTGGTATCCACGAGCTGCGGGTTCGTCGCAGTGCCCTTGAAGTAGTGATCGGCCGGGCCCGGGTTGCTGGTGACGATCCTCGCGATACTCGTGCCGTTGAACGTCAGGTGCACGAGCGGCACGGCCACGCTCAAGTCCACGTGGTTCGCCAAGCCGTACGTGATGTACGCCGCGTACGTCTGCAGCGACAGGCGCATCGACGTGTTGATCTGGATATAGTCGTATTCGAACGTCGGATCGCCCAGCTTGTTGCCGCTGAGCGGATCGTTGTTCTGGTGCGTGAGGGCCAGGGACATGTCGCTCAGCGGCACGCCGCGAATCGCCGCGAAATTCTCACTGGTGCCGTTGACACCGACGACGAGGTGCCCGCGCCCCAGCGTCTGCGCGCGTTCGCCGAATATCGGCCCGGTCGAGCCCGACGAGGCGATCGGGACGCCGTTCGCGTCGAACGAGAAGACCGCGCCGCTGCTGGTGCCGCCGATCGGCACGTCGCCGATGCTGGTCGTGATCGCTTGATCCAGGAAGTCGATCAACTCCTGGCCGCTGGCATCGGCATCCGGGTTGAAGTGCGACCCGTGTGGGCCCGCGGACAAGCTGAGACAGATCAGCTCCGAGCACGTGCCGAAGTGGAACAGATTGCGGATATCCGTCTTCATGTTCGGCTCTTGCGCCGGCAACCGAGTCGCCAAGAGGACGACGGCGACCATCGCGGACCGTGGCCACGCACGCATCATTGAATCGCCCCTTGTTGGATCCACGTCGCGACGAGTTTCTGCAGAGCGGAGGAAATGCACGGCGGCGTCCCGGCGGTGGAGCAGCCGAACGGCATGTTGGCGGAACCCGCTTGACCTTTGAGCTCGAGATTGAGCCAACTATTCGTCGAGTCACCCGCCGCGACACGGAACTGAATCGGCGGCGACACCGTCGCCGTCGGCGTGGCGCCCACGAGACCGGCGAACGCCGAGCTCGGCGTCGACAAGTCGAGGCCATCCGCGGGCGTGCTGCCGGAGTGGCACGACGTGCAGCCGCCGGCCCCCGCGAACACCTGCGGGATGACGTCGTTCGTCAGGGTCGCCTGTCGCAGGAAGACCACGGTCACGGCCTTCGGGGCCACTCCAGACACCGTCGACGAGAGCGTGACCGTCGCGGTGTCGGTGCTGGGCACGATCGTTCCCGTCGTGACTTGCAGCGTGAGCGGCGTCGTCGACGGATTGAGCGGCGCGGTGCCCGCCACCGTCGCGGTGAGCCATCCCGTGTTGGCGCCCTTGTAGACGATCGCCGTCGAAAGGCCGGTCAGGGATCCCCCGCCCGTGTTCGAGACATTGATGATCTGATTCGCCGGATCGACGTTCGCCTGTTGCGACAGGAAGGACGCCGAGGTGGCCGACACCGTGATGATTGGCGCCGTCGTGACCGTGTAGGTGACGCCGACATTCTGCGGCGTGTTGGACGCCGTCGCCGATGCGACGCTCACAGTGGCCGTGTACGTCCCGGCCGCGAGGACCGTCGACGGTCGCACGCTCAATGTGGCCGGCGCGCTCGTGCTGTTGAGCGTGGCCCCGAGCCAGCCCGACGCACCGGCGCCGTAGGTGATACTGGCCGTCAGGCCCGTCAACGCGCCGCCGCCGCTGTTGGACACGGAGACCGGTTGCGCCGCCGGTAGCACGCCGCCGGTGTTGGCGGTGAACGACGCCGTCGACGACGAGAGGGCGATCGCGGCCGGTGCCGCGGTGGACGTGACGCTGTACGTCACGGTCAGCGACAGCGGGCTCACACCCGCCGTCGTCGAGGTGAGCGGCACGGTGGCGGTGTAGGTGCCGACCGCCAGCGCCGTGGTCGTCGCCGTCAGACTCAGGGTGGACGGCGCGACGGTTGACGTCAGAGTCGCGGTGAGCCACCCGGTCGCACCTGCCGAGTACGTGATCGTTCCTGGCGCCAGGCCTTGGACCGAGCCGCCGCCGTTATTCGTGATGCTGACCGTCTGGACCGATGGCAGCGCGCCGTTGGCCTGGGCGGCGATGGCGACGGAGCTCCGCGACAGGACGATGATCGACGGCGGATCGATGACGTAAGTGACCGTGAGCGACCGCGGCGAGTTCGTCGCTTCCGGCGAGAGGACCGGGACGGTCGCCGAGTACGTGCCCGCGGCCAGCTTGGCCGTCGTCGGTTGCACGGTCAGGGTGGTGGGCGCGGTGGCCGACGACGGCAGCGTGGCGGTCAGCCAGCCGGCGGCACCAGGGCTGTAGGTAATGAGGCCCACCGAAAGATTGGTGAGCGGTCCATCACCGCCGTTGGCGACGCCGACGTTCTGCGCGGGTGGCGCGGCGGCGCCGGTCGGCGCCTCGAACGTGACGCTGGTCGTGGCCAGCGCAATGGTGGGCGGCAGCGTGACGTCGACCGACGCCGAGGCGGTCGACGACCCCGAGAGCGCGGAAATGGTCGCGTGGCCCCGGCTCAACGCCGTGAGCATGCCGTGGAGGACGGAGACGACCGTGCTGTCGCTGGAGCTCCATGTAATGAAGCCCGGCGCGCTCGCCACGGTCAGCTGGAGCGAGTCTCCGAGAAACAGTGCCGCCGTGTCCGGCGTAATGGCCATCCGACCAGGGTTGGTCGAATGGGAATCGCTGGAACAGGCGACCAGTGCTGAGGCAACCAGGAGTCCGGTCGATCTCAGGATCAAGACGCGCAAGGGAATCCCTCGGCGATGGTGAATGGACGAGCCTACGATTGCATCACTGCGGCAGAACGGGCAACAGTCATCCGACCAACACCGTGGGGCATCCCAGCACGATGGTGCCGCCGTGGGCCGTGAGGCTGCCCATCTGGGCGGCGGGCATTCCGCCGATGAGCACCGTGAAGGCGCCCATCGCGATCACGTCCGGCGGTCCGACGCACACGGCCATGTCGCCGACCCGCGCGGCGGGCAGCCCGCCGATCAAGACCGTCGGACATCCCGGGCCAACAACGGGGCCGCCGACGTGCGGCACGATGCCTGTCACCATGGCGCACACGTGCATGTCGGTGAGGCGGGCGGCCGGTAGTCCCACTAGACCTTCCCACCGGGGTGCCACGCACCCGCGCCTTCGCCGATGTGCAGACCCTGCTCGACATAGCGGCGATATCGGTCGTTCGCCGTCTTGGCGTCGGTGCCGATCGCCGCCACCGCCACGGCCCCAAACGCGGCCTTGGCGCACTCGAACGGCCCGGGCGGCACATCCGGTTGTCCCGGCACGGACAGGCTTCCGCCGCTCAGAAAGGCGGCCAGGCCCGCGCATCCGGCCGATGTCGAGAATTCCGCGGTTTTGGCGGCGGCCATCGCCGCGCGACGCTGTTCGTCGCCCGGATGGCGCACCCACGTGTCCGTCGCGTCGAGGGCGGCCCGCACCGCGGGCGGCGGGGCGTCGCCCGCGGCTTCGCGCGCGCACAGCAACGCCCACCACACCGCTTCGCGTCGCGGCAGCGCGAACGCGACGAAGCGCACGGCATCGCGAAAAAGCGACGCGGCGAGGAGCGCCGCGACGTACTCGCGGGAACCGAGACCCGGACGGAGCGCTTTCGCGGCGTCGTCTCCCAGCTGGGCGGCCCTGGCCACATTGGCCGGCATCGGTGGCGGCGGTGCCGCCGTCTTGGTCGCGGTCATCGGTTATCCGATCATGGTGATGCCACCGGAGATCTGCGTCATCGCCGATCCACTCACCTGCGCCATCAGCCCCGAGACCTGCGTTTGCACCTGTCCGTCGATCTTGACCATCATACCCGAGATCGTGACGCCCGTCTGATCGATCTTGATGCTGTTGGCGCCGACCTTGAGCTCGATGCCTTGCATTGCTTCCAGCGAGATCTGACCGAGGTCGGTCTTGATCGAGATGTTCCCGAGTTTGCACTGCAGCGACGAGTTTCCCATCTCCAAGGCCGTCGTCATGTTCCCCTGGTCGAGCGAGATGGTCACGTCGCCCGACTTCACGTCAACGGCGTATTTCCCCAGCTTGACCGCGAGCGAACAATCGCCGGTGTCGATCGCCGTCGAGTGATTACCCTGCTTGACGTCGAGGCTGTAATTGCCCTGCTTGAGCGTTTCCGTGTAGTCGCCCTTGTCGATGACCTTCGTCTCGGCATTGCCGATCGATTCGCTGCGACTATTCTCGATTTCGACGGCGAGGTCCTTCTGGGCGTGGAGCAGGATCTGCTCGCTCCCCTTCTTGTCCTCGAAGCGGAACTCGTTGAAGTCGGCGGTGCCGCCATTGGTCGTGCTGCGCGACTTGATGCCACTCTGCGTCTTGTTGGCCGGCAGATCGTACGGCGGCATCATCTCGGCGTTGTACACGCTGCCGATGATGATCGGTCGATCGGGATCCCCTTCTTCAAAGGCGACGACGACTTCTTGGCCGACGCGCGGGAGGTGCACCGCGCCCCATTGCTTGCCGGCCCAGATGCTGGCCACGCGCACCCAACAGGAACTGCTTTCGTTTTTCTGGCCCAGGCGATCCCAATGGAACTGGACTTTCACCCGTCCGTACTTGTCGGTGTCGATCTCACTGCCGCTGGCGCCGACGACGAGGGCCGTCTGCGTCCCGGCAATGATCGGCCGCGGGGTGGTTTGCGCCGCCCGATAGACGGCCTCTTTGGCGATCGCCGTGAACTCGTTCATGTACGAGGCGCCCATCGCCGAATCCGCCCCATATCCCACCGCGCCACTGTGGTGTACGCGCACGAGCGTCCAGGCGCCGTTGTAGTCCCGGAAGTGGTCGGCCAACGTGAACTGACTCCCCGACGTGAAGCCCCGGCACGTGCTCGTGGCCTCGAGCAGCGCCTGCCCGGCCTCAATGGATTGGATCCGCACGTCGGCCAACTTCTGACCGGCACTCGGATCCAGGAACTTGCCCGGATAGTCGAAGAGATTCCGATCGGCGGTGCGGCCGCTCACGGTCGTTTCCATGGGCGCGATGGGACTATCGAGGTAATTCATGTCCCGCAGCGTGACGTTGCCCGTCCACGCGTGGCCATTCCACTGGATGCCGCGAACGGCATCCTCGTAGGACACCCCCCCCGCCCGCTTGCTGGCCGCGCTGATCGTCTGCGGTCCCGGCGTCGGCTTGAACGCGCTGCCATCATCGCCGATCACCATCGTGTGCGCGGAGTCGCTGTGCTCGAAGAAGTAGAAGATCCCTTCCTCCTCCATGAGCCGGCTCACGAACTGGAGATCGGTCTCGCGATACTGGACGCAGTAGTCCCGCGTGGTGTAGCTCTTGTTCGTCTTGACGGAGATCGCGGTCACGCCGTTCCGCTTGAGCACATCCTCGACGATGTCGAGCGCCGTCATCTGCTGATAGATGCGGCAATCCGTGATCATCGAGAGGAACCACAGCGAGGGCACGATCTCCGCCCGATACCGGTACAGCCCGCGGGGGTCGATGTCTTGTTGGATGAAACGCCGGATGATGCCGTGGATGTACCGCATGCCGCTCCCGGTGTCCAACTCCAACACGAGGGGCTTCATGAGCATGCTGGTGATGCTGATATCCTTCCCCTGCTCGGACAGCAGGTCGACCGTGAACACGAACGGAGTCGAGATCTCCTCCACGCCCTCGAATCGGCTCAGCAGCAGCGCATCGCCGCCGAGCGAGGTCGAGACTTTCATGGGGCCGCTCTGTGTCATGTCGGACATGCGAACGCTCAGGCCGGAAGGGAGGCGAGGCGGCCGGCATCATCCGGCGCGCGCTCGGGGTGATACGTGAACGCCCCATTGTCTCCGATGCCGATGCGGACCGCCGTGAGACGATCGCCACCAACCATCGACTCCAACAGGATGCGCGAGACTTCCGGCAGCAGCCCGTTGGTCAGAATGTTGTCGACGTTGCGGGCCCCGCTTTCGACCTCCGTGCAGCGGCTCGCCACCGTGGCCACCAGATCGTCGCCCCACTTGAGCGTCACCCGGTGCACTTCGGCCAGCCGGCGCTCGATCTTGCCGAGCTTGAGCCGGATGATGCGGGCCAGGGCCTCGTCGCGGATGGGGAAATACGGCACGATCACCATGCGCCCGAGGAACGCCGGCTTGAACACCTTGTCCAACTCGGGTTTGAGCGCCTTGGCCAAACCGTCCATGGACGGCATGGTCTCGGGATCAGCGCAGAGCTTCATGATCGTCTCGGTCCCGGCGTTCGTGGTCAGGATGATGATGGTGTTCTTGAAGTCTATGTTTCGACCCTCACCATCCTCCATCTGGCCCTTGTCGAAGACCTGGAAGAACAGCTCCAGCACGTCCGGGTGCGCTTTTTCGACCTCGTCGAGCAAAACGACTGAATAGGGGCGCCGGCGGACGGCCTCGGTGAGCACCCCGCCCTCCCCGTAGCCGACGTATCCGGGAGGCGACCCCTTGAGGGTCGACACGGTGTGCGGCTCCTGGAACTCCGACATGTTGATCGTGATCAGGTTCCGCTCTCCGCCGTACAGGAGGTCGGAGAGCGCGAGGGCCGTCTCGGTCTTGCCGACGCCACTGGGGCCCACGAGCATGAACACGCCGACCGGTTTGTTGGGGTCCTCGATCCCGGCCTTCGACGTACGCACGCGTTTGCTCATGACCTCCAGGGCGTGATTCTGACCGATCACGCGACTTCCCAACTGACCTTCCAAGGCCAGCACGGCGGCGAGGTCGTCCCGCAGCATCTTCCCGACCGGAATCCCGGTCCATCCCGAGATGACGTCGCCCACGATGCCGGCGTCCACGCAGACCCGTACCAGCGGCGCCTCGCCCTGGAGCGTCTCCAGCTCGGCGTCGAGCCGGGCCAGTTCTTTCCGATCACCATCGCCCGCGGGTGCGCCGCCGGTCGCCCCCGCCTCCAATCGCTCCCGGATGACGAGAAGCTGTTTGACCAGCTCGACCTCGCGCTTCCAGCGCGCCGTGGCGGCTTCGCGTTCTTTTTCCAGCTGCCCACGCCGGGAGGCGAGCGCCGCCAGCCGCTCGGCGACATCGGCGCCCGTGGCGCCTTCGCGCTCGAGAATGCGCGTTTGCACGGCGACGTCGTCGAGCTGGCGGCCGAGGTCTTCGACGGCCGCCGGCGTCGCGCTCTGTTCCAGCGCCAGACGCGCGCAGGCCGTGTCCAGCACGCTCACCGCCTTGTCGGGCAGTTGCCGGTCGGGCAGATAGCGGTGCGACAGGCGCACGGCGGCGTCCAGACCGGCGTCGAGAATGCGGACCTTGTGGTGCTTTTCGAGAGCCGGACCGACGCCCCGCATCATGAGCTTGCAGACATCCTCGGTCGGCTCGTCGACCTTCACGACCTGGAACCGGCGCGAGAGCGCCGGATCCTTCTCGAAGTACTTCTTGTACTCCGACCACGTCGTGGCGCCGATCGTGCGCAGCTCGCCGCGAGCCAGCGCGGGCTTGAGCAGGTTGGCCGCGTCGTTCTGTCCCGCCTGGCCGCCGGCGCCAATCATGGTGTGCGCTTCGTCGATGAACAGGATGATCGGCGACTCGCTGTTCTTGACTTCCTCGATCAAGCCCTTGAGGCGATTCTCGAACTCGCCCTTGACCCCCGCGCCCGCCTGGAGCAAGGCCAAGTCGAGCGTCCGCAGCGTCACGCCGCGAAGCGGCGGCGGCACATCCCCCGCGGCGATGCGCACGGCGAAGCCCTCGACGACCGCGGTCTTGCCGACGCCCGCCTCACCCACGAGGATCGGATTGTTCTGGCGGCGCCGCGTGAGGATATCGACGACCTGGCGCACCTCGGTATCGCGGCCCAGCACCGGATCGATCTTCCCGGCGCGGGCTTTCTCGGTCAGGTCGATCGTGAACTGGTCGAGATTCGGCGACTGCCCCGACCCGCCGCGCGTCCGCTCCGCGGGCGACCCGTCGTCGCTGGCCGCGGCGGCACCGCCATCCTCCGAAGAGGTGGCCACCACATTCGCGAATTCGTGTTGGAGATCCGCGGCCTTGATCTTGGTCAGCTCGCGGCTGATATCGCGGGCCATCCGCGACAGCTCGTCGGAGGATGCGATGGCGAGGATCGTGTGCCCCGTGCGCACCTTGGTGGCGCCGTACTCGATCGACCCCAGCGTCCAGCCGTCCGTGAAGGCCTTGACCAGCGAGGGGCTCAGGCTGGGCGTGCGTGCGTTGCCGGATTTCAGCTTGTCGAGTCCCGCGGCCAAGTCTTTGGCCAGCTTGGACCGGTCGATCTCGTAGTGCTTGGCGATGGCGACGAAGTCGCCGTCGCTCCGATCGAGGAGTTTGAGCAGATAGTGCTCGAGCTCCACGTCGTAGTGCGTGCGGGACAAGCAGAGGCCAGCCGAGGCCTCGAGGGCGCCGCGGGTGGCGGGATTGAGCTTGCCGATGAGGGCTCGCAAATCGACGGTCATGCGGCCTCCTGTGCTGCGGAGAGGGTGAGCAGAGTGTCGTCGGGGTCGCGGGTCATGGGCGCCGACGTCAGCCACGTGGTCCATCCGAGGGGCAACGCGTCGGCGTCCTCGGCGCCCAGCGCGCAAGGACGGACTTCGTCGCGCGCCAGGACGAGTTGGACGTCGACGTCGAGCTGGTCGCCGACGAAGAAGCGCGCCAGCGTTACCAGCGTCTTCCAGCCGCGACCGGCGGGGAGCAGATCGTCATACTGTTTCCGGGTGAGGGGACCCATGCGGACGCGGATCCGCGCCTGGGCGTCCCACACCTCTTCACCGATGACGGCGCCGCCGAGCGCGCCGGCGTCATCTTCATCGCCCAGGACGCAGTAGGCGGAACCTTCGAGCGCGTACCAGGCCCCGACGAACTGCTCGACGGCGACCGGCACCCCGAAATAATCGGCCAGCATGCCCTCGAGCGCCGCCGCCGGTCGGGTGCGCGGCGTGAGCGCGCCGGCGTAGTACAGGAGCGCCTCGTCGTGCACCGGCATCCGCCGTTGGAGTCCCGGCGTGCCCAGGCCCACCAAGTCCAGCAGATGGCGCGTCAGGCCATCCTGTTGATGGCGTCCGTATCCGATGACGAACCGGCTCTTCTCCCACGCGCGATAGAACAGCGAGATCATGCGGTGGTTGAAGATGTCCAGAAAGTCCCGCATCGCCGTGTCCCGCTGCCGGACGCGCTCGGCCAAGTGCATCGAGTAGTTGAGCGGCAGGACCCCGAGGGGCCCCGTGAGGCCCATGAAGTTCACGGCGAGACGCCGGGGGCTCTCCTGCATATCGAGGCCGGCGATCTCGCTGGCCGGGAATCCCAGCTCCGGATTCACGGTAAACCGCACCGCTTCCTCCGCCGGATCGCCGAATTCGCCGATAGCGGCGCGATCGGGCGCGGCGGCCATGAGGAGGCGCACCGCCTGGAAGAACTCGAACGCCGTCGGCGACTCGGCGAGCACTTCGAGCGGCGGGGCTCCGACGCGCGTCACAGGAGACTCCGCCAGCCCGCGCGCGGCGGCCAGACGCGCATCGGGTCGCGGCGTTGTTGCGTGCGCGCCGTCAGGGCGCAGAAGCTGTTCATCGACGCGTAGAGGCCGAGAAACCGCTCCAACACCGCCGCGAAGAGGTAGGCGCCGCCCCCCGTGAACTGCTCCTCGTCGAGATCGATCTCCACGCGCCGCCCGCGCGCGAAGCTCAATCCGTGCTCCGACGCCACGCGGGAGTACGCCGTCGCGCCGCGGACGGCGAGCAAGCCCTGAATCTGCTTTTCCATGGCGGCGCTGTCGCCCATGTTGTGCAGGCGGAGCAACTCGCGCAGCGAGTCGACGCCGTCGTCCGTGAGCGATAGATAGTTGAGCGACAACATCGAGATGAGCCGCCACAGGAGCGGGCGTCCCAGGGGCGGCTGGACCACCGACGTCGGCTTGATGAGGCAGGCGACCCGCTGGATCGGGCCGCCGCCGCGCATCTCGAAATCGCCCCCACTGCTGTCGTCGCCGAATGGCAACCGCCCCGGCAGATCCGCGTTGAAGCACAACAGTCGGGTGGAGACCGCATTGGTCGATGGCGTGGACGGCGATCCGCCGAGATCGACGAACGACAGAAACACGTCCGACCCGCCGTCCGGCCGCCAGGCGCTGGGTCGGCGGACGGCGCTGTAGAAGCGCGGCGGCGCGTCGGTATCCACGCCGTGCCGGTGCGAGTAGAACGGCTGAAAGCGCACCGGTTCGGAGGACCCGGACGAGAGGCCGACGACATCCTCGACGGAAAAGACCTCGGTCGTCTGGCGGCGCCGGGCGTCCGGATCGATCTCGTATTCGTGTCGGCGTTCCGTGAGCTGGATTGGCTCGGACGTCTGCGGAAACAAGTTGACGACCGGCGCGCAGCCCAGGCGGATCGTGTGCTCGTTCACGCCGCCTTCGAGCATCGGCCGGCGGTCGCCCCGCTCGAACGGCGAGAGCAAGAAGACGACTTCCATGCGATCGCCGAATCCCGCGGCGCGGGCGGCAGCGAACCCGGAGAGGTCGAAGAAGAGGAACTTCTCCGGAAACGTGAAATACTCTTGCAAGAGCTGATAGCCCGCGAAGGCCCGGCGCGGGGCCGGCAGCATCGACTCCTCGGGCCCGAATCCCGCGGGCGTGAGCGCCGACGCCGGCAACGCGATGGTGCGCCGCTCGCCGCCGGGCCGGGGATCGCGCAGCAGAATGCGCAGGCAGTTGTTGGACAGCAGCTCGTAGAGCGTGTACACGAGATTGCGCTCGCCATCGATATGCAGGCGCAGCGTTTCCAGCTCCAGATTCGCGAACGTGATGTCGGGCAGACAGCGCAGCTCCACGCGGAGCGCCGCCACCGCGTCGGGGGCGCGGACCGCGGGCTGCAGGCGGTCGGGCGTCGACCATTTCGCGCTGGCGACCGTCAGCGGCCAGACCGTGGTCGGCGTCACGGTGCGAAACCGGCACTGGATCCGCGCGACCGCCTTGGACAGGAGCGGCGTCTCGCGGGGAATCACGTACCCGTTGGCCAGCTTGCCCTTTTCCGGATCGAGATGAAACTGCACCAGCGACATCGAGGGGATGGGCCGCACGTAGTGCGGGTAGACGACGTCGAGCAGCGCCTCGCTGATCTCGGGAAAGTCGTCGTCGACCTTGAGGTGCACGCGCGCCGCCAGGAACGCGAACGCCTCGAGCAGCCGCTCGACGTGCGGATCCTCGCACTTGGTGGGCTCGAGCTGGAGGCGGGACGCGATCTTGGGATAGGAGGTCGCGAATTCGGCCCCCATGCGCCGCAGAAACGCCAACTCGCGCTCGTAGTAGGCCAGAAGATCGTCACGCACCGCCGCTGCTCCGGACCTGATAGTCTCCACTGGTGACTTCGAGCACGGTGTCGAAGACGACTTGCTCCGGCTGCGGATCGATGCGCAGCAGTCCCTCGACCACGAACCGCAGCTCGCGCCGCGGCCCGCCGGCGGGACCGTCGGGATTGCCGTCCGAGGCCAGCGAGACTTTGACGGCTGCGAGCCGGGGCTCGAACGTGGTGATCGCGCGCTCGACTTCGCGGATGATGCGGGAGCGGGTCTGCGGGTCGTCGCGCGTGAGGGACGTCACGTCGACCAAGCCGTAGTTGAGCAGCGACGCGCGCAGGTGCTCGTATGCCTCGGGAATCTCGATGAGGGACCGCCGCGAGTTGAGCAGCCACTCGAGATCGCGACACAGCGACGCCTTGAGCTGGCGCACGGACTGTCCCCACGAGATCGGCGCGTCGACGCCGGCCGCCGGATCGTTGTCCATCAGCCGATCGAGGACTGACGGGCGGACGGCGCGCTCGGCGTCGGTCTTGCGGGTCACGATTTCTGGCCGGCGAACGCCAACGCCTGACGGGCGTCCAGCTTGCAGATGCGCAGGTAGAGACTCTGCTTGGCCGAGGCGTCCCCGCCGGTCTTCTCCAACACGCGATACAACGCGACGAGCGGCTGGGCGACGAGCTCGCCGGACTCCCACTCCTCCAGCTTGTGGGACTCGATCTCGACGAGAATCTGCTCCAGAATCGGCTTGGCCACGTTCTCGAGACCGGCGTCGACCATGACGCGGGCCATCTGCGTCTGCCGCAAAAACCGGCCGCGCCGGCTGGTCTCGCGATCCAACTCCCGCATCAGGATGTCGATCGCCCGCTCCGGGCGGCCCGCCTGGATCTCGGAACGGACACTGGCGTCGACCGCGCCAACGGACAACGTCGGCAGGGGAGTCGGGGCATCGCCGTCGCTTGCCGGCGCGCCTTCGGCGCTGCCGACCAGCTCGCGCAGCCACGCCCGGGTCTCGTGATTCGCCGTCGGGAGATCGTCCATCAGGGACATCGACGGCAGCTCGGGAATGTCGGAGAGCAACGCGCGCAACGCGCCACGGATGGCGGTCCCCGGCGCCTCGTACGTCCCGCCCAGGCCCGTGCAGGCCGTCAGCACGTATCGCTGGAGGTCGAGCCACCCGCGGCCCGCCGGCGTGCCCATCACCTGCTCGCCCGCGTCGAGCAGTTGGTCCCACGCCGCGTCGAGCATGAGCGTTTTGAGCTTGACGCGGGTCTCGGAGCTGGGCGCCTCGAGCAGTTTCGGGTTCGGCGTCTTCCCTGTCGCCCGCAGCTCACCCCACCGGAGGCCGCGCAGCATGAGATACGACGCCGGGTTGCCGGGATCGGCCTTGCGCATCCATCGCGCCGCGCCGACGACGCGCGCCGTGGCGTCCGCCAGATCCGCCGGTTCCAGCGAGAGCCCCCGCGGCACGCCGCCGGCAGCCGGCGCGTTCGCGGCAGTGGACTCCGATGCGGCGGGGGTCTCGGCGACGGCTTCCGGAGGGTCCGGGTCCGTGAGGAGTTTCTTCTCGAGAAATTGCGCGGCGAGATGGGCGACCTGCTCCAGGCCGTCCTTCAGTTTGTTGAGACTCGGCGCATCGTCGCCGAACTTGGCGGTGGCGTCGGTATCCAGCGCCTCGAGTGCGGCGGTGGCGCGGCGCAGATCGGCGACGACCTGCTTGTACCACGCTTTGGGCGTGGCCTCGACGGCTTTGTCGAAGTCTTCAGGCGGGACCTTGCCGGCGTCGATCTCCCGCTTGCGCACGGCCAGTTTCGTCGGGTCGCCGCCGCACGCCGCCTCGTAGCCCAGCGCCCGGGAGACGCCGTACGCGAGGAAATCCAAACCATCGCCGCGGGCCAGCGCGACGCGCTTGGCGCTGGTATCGAGGTTGGCGCCGCACCAATTGAGCGGCTTGGCGCGCATCGCCAGGTCGCCTTCGTCGATCGACGGATACAGCTGCTCCCAGTACCGGTCGATGAGCCCGCGCATGAGATCGAGCCCGTAGGCCAAACCCGCGAACCCTTCGCGGCGCGTCAGGGCTTCGGTGAGCCACGCGGCGATCATGAGGTCTTTCGACTTGGTCGCCAGCGCGTCCGTCGCGACTTTCACCACGACGTCGTACTCGGCGACTTTGCGCGCGCGCTTCCAATCCCCCTGCGGGGCGTCGTCGTCCTCGCGCCGGGCCTCCGTCAGCGTCGCATACACGGGCGCGTAGCGGAGGTCGGCGCCGGCTGGAGCGTCACCGGGGATTGGGGCCAGCAGATCGGCGGCCGGAAGGGGCACGAGACCGCCTACGCCGGCGTGATCGTCAACTCACGCACTTCGAGGATGGGCACTTCCTCATCGCCGATCAACAACAGCTTCTGCCCGATGGGGACATCGAGGCCCGCGTCACCCGCGACCCACTCGGTCACCCGCCCCAACCGCACGGCGTCGTCGTCGCTGTCCGCCGACAGCGGCGCCAGGACGGGAAGCAATACTTCGCCCAATTCGGTGCCCTTGAAGCCCGGCCCCGTACGCACCGTGGCCGGCGTCCACAGCGTGTCGCGCAGCCGGCGCGGCGGCGCGATGCGCACCGACGCCAGATGCTCGAACGGAATCCACATATACTGGCCGGCGGCGAACACCTCGAGCCGATCCCCAATGCGGGGATCCGCGTCGCGGATGGACGTGAACGGGTTGCCGTTCAACGCGCCGGCGATGCCCGGTCCCTTCCCCGGCGCCGGCGTCTCGCCCTTCCGGAACATGTCGGTCCTGGTCCGCTCGGCATGGATGGCGGCCCGGTACAGCAGCGCCCCCATCCCGGCGTCGGGACCGCGTTGCCCCAGGATATCCAGTTGCTTCTCGGCGCGGTTCAGATCGCCGGCAAATGCCAGCAGCTCGAACAACAAACTGCGCCGCTGGGCGTCGGTCGGGTCTTCCCGCAACTCGACGCCCAGCGACTCGATCGCGTCTGTGAGCCGCGCCTCTTTCAGCAGCTCACGGGCCTTCATAGCGTCTCGCTCAGAGCTTGGCGTTGGCCTTGATGTTCCACCCGGCCACCACGGCGGCTGCCGGAGTGCCATCCACCTTCTGCGGCGTATACGTCACGTTCACCGACGAGAAGGCGAACGAGATGGACTCCGACGGCGTCTCGCCGCCGCCCGACGCACCCGACCACTGGATGCTGTCGACGAACACCTCGGTGAAGTCGTACTGCAGGAACTTCACGGCCGCGGCGCCGCCGGCCTTGTTCAGCACCAGGTTGCCCGTCGCGAAGTGTTGACCCGCACAGCACTTCTGGAAGAGGGTCGGACTCGACGAGTCCGTCATCTTCATGATGTTGAAGGAGCTGAGTGACACCTTGCCGGCACCAGCGCCGGTGCTGGCGGTGCCGATGCTGACCGGGTTGGCGGCGCCGAAGCTGAACGACTCGACTTCGATCCAACCTTCGAAGCCCGCGCGTGTTGCTTCGCCGGTGATGCCAACCAGTTTGAGATACGCGTCAAATGCCATGTTCGTCTGACCTCTCGCTCGTGCTGCGTGATTGATGGCGCTGCCGTGGGCGGTGGACCTACTTCGCGGCCGCGGGCAATTCCGCGACGAGGCGCATCGAGACGCTCAGCTCGTCGAGCTGGAAGTGCGGGCGGAGGAACGTCACGGCCCGGTAGACTCCGGGCTTGCCCGGCACTTCCTGCACTTCGATGCTGGCTTCCTTCAGCGGTCTCTTGGCCTTCACCGACATTGGGGCGTCGTCGTTGGCCACCACGTAGTTCGATATCCAGTTGCTAAGGAACGACTGCACCTCACCACGAGACATATAGCCGCCGATCTTGTCGCGCATCATCGCCTTCAGGTAGTGCGCGAAGCGGGACACCGCGAAGATGTACGGCAGCTGGGCCGAGATGCGGGCGTTGGCCGTCGCTGCATCGGTATTGTACACCTTCGCCTTCTGCGCCGACTGCACGCTGAAGAACGCGGCGTTTGCCGTGCCCTTGCAGTGCACCAGCGGAACGAATCCTTGGTCCGCCAACTCCTTCTCGCGGCGGTCGGTGATCGGCATCTCGGTCGGACACTTCATGGCCACGTCGCCGGCGTCGGTCTTGAACGAATGGACCGGGAGGCCCTCGACCAACCCGCCACTCTCGACGCCGCGGATCGTGGCGCACCACCCATAGGACTGGAACGCATTGGTCACGCGCGTGGCGAGCGCCCAAGCGGCGTTGCCCCACAGGTACTTGTTGTGGTCCGTGCCGTCGACCTCTTCCTCGTACCCAAAGGCCTCGACCGGGACCGTCTTGGAGCCGAACGGCTCGCGGAGCAACATGCGGGGCATCGTCAGCGCGACGTACCGCGCATCGTCACTGGCGCGGAACGTCTTCCACCGGGCGTATTCGCCGGAATCGAAGATCTTGGCGATGTCGCGCGGCTGATCGAGCTTGGTGAAGTCCTCGAGGTTGAGCATCTCGGCGCCGGCGGCCGTCAGGAATGGCGCGTGCGCGGCGGCGGCGACGTTCGAGATCTTCTCCAGCAGCTCAATGTCCGGACCCGTGCGCCCAAACTCGTAGTCGCCCACCAGGGCACCGAATGGCGCGCCACCGAAGATGCCGAACTCCTCCTCGTAGACCTTCTTGAACAACGCGCTCTGGTCGAAATCGGTGGCGCGCTGGAAGTCCTTGAGGAGGTCCTTCTTGGAGACGTTGAAAATCTTGATCTTGAGCTGCTCGCTCGTCTCGGTGTTTTGCAGGAGGTAGTGCAGCCCCCGCCAGCTGGATTCCAGCTTCTGAAATTCCGGGGCGTGCATCACTTCGTTGAGCTGCGTCGACAGCAGCCGGTCGATCTGGGCGATGCGGGCGTTGAGCATGACCTCCGTGTCGGGGGAGATGGTCATGTGGCCCTGCAGCACCTCGCCGACGAACTGCTTGATCGATGTCCTTGCCGCGGGCCTTCGACTCGGCGTCGCGGCCCATCCGCCCCTTGTCGACGATCTGATCGAGGAGACTGACTTCGGCGGCCGGAGCCGCCTCGGCTTGAGCGGCCGTCGCCTCCGCTTGCGCCTTACTGGCCATCACCGCCTCCCGTACCGAGCTCGGCTTTGAGCTGATTCATTTTCTCTGTGTCGCCCAGAGTGGATTGGAGAATCTCGTCCAACTTCACGTTGCCTTGTAACGAACCGCGCAGATCCGCCAGCTTCTGCCGCAGCTCGAGGAGCTCGCGTAGCGGGCCGACTTGCCGCGCCACCGCCTCCGGCGAGAAATCATCGAGACTCTTGAACGTGAGATCGACGCCGATCTTCCCGGCATTCGGCTCACCCGTCAGCTTGTTCTCGACGGCGTAGGCGAGGTGCGGCTTCATGCTCGACAGGACGTCGTCGAAGTTGTCGAGCGTGACATCGACAAACTTGCGATCCTGTAGCCGGGCGAGCGGCTCCTGGGGCTGCCCCGTGAAATCGCCCAGCACCCCCATGACAAAGGGGAGCTCCTTCATCTCGATGGCGCCACCCAACTCCACGTCGTACGTGATGTTGACGCGAGGGGGCCGCACGCGTTCGAGCTTCTTTTGTGTACTCTCCTTCGCCATGCCGCGCTCCTGTCAGGGTCGAGGTCGGGGCCAGACCGGCACGCTACGGCCGATCGACCCGTGTGTCAAGCAAATGGGGTGTCAAGTGTTGACAATGATGCCAGATGACGCGAGCGAGCGCACGACACTGGCAAAACGCCATGCATCGAGGTCGCCCGGCACCGCCCCATCGCGGGTCATTGCCTCCCAATGTTCGTGGACCGTCCGCGCGCCGTCCATGTGCCCCAACAACGTGGCAACCGCCGGATCGTAATCGGCACGGACGGTGAACGGCCGTTCCCGCGCGAGCTGCCGCGACGCGGGCCGCCACTGACCATCGGCCCACGATTCTACCGTGTGACGGCCCGTATCCGGCGCCACGCGGAACCGCATCCCCATGAGCGTGAGGAGTTGATCGGGATCGGCCATGGCCGATTCCCAGTACACCAACCGGTGGAGCATCGCGGGGGTCACGCGTTTCCCGAGGGCGCGACGCACGGTCGCGGGCGGCCGTCCACCGGCGTGGCGCCGAATGGCCATCGAGACGTAGACCTGGCGCTCGATGCCCAACGCCTCCAACGGCGCGATGCGGCGTTCGGCCTCCGCGGAATCAATGATGCCTTCGGACACGTACTCCGACACGCGCTCCGACGGCACGGACGTCCGCATGACGGCCAGCACGACATCGAACGCGTCCGCCACCGGACCGATCCACTGCCGGAGCCGCGTCTCCAGTGGCGCGTCGGTCCGGTCGGTCGCCACGCACGTACAGTAGCACACGCCGCCCGGAGCGAGGTGCGACGGGAGACCGGCGATCACGCCGCGCGTGATGAACTCGCCGTCGGCGCCGCCATCGCGGTAGATCACGGCGTTGTCGCTGCTGGGCACATACGGCGGATGGGCCGCGATGCGGTCGAATGTGGCGCCGGCCACCGGTTGGTAGAGATCGCCGGCGACGGCCGTGACGTTAGGCAACCCGTTGAGCTGGGCGTTGAAGCGGGCGAAATGGGTCGCCCGATCGGTCAAATCGGCTGCCCACGCATGGGAGGCGCGCGGCGCCGCGAGCAACGCGGCGATCCCGGTGCCGGCGCAGAGCTCGAGAAACCGGTCGCAAGGGGTCGTCGGGAGCCCCGCGACGAACGCCCGCGTGTTGGGGGTGATCGCCGGATAGACCGCGTCGACGGGCAACGGCGCGCCGTCGAACCCGGGAAGATCCGACGCCAGGTACAACGCTTCCGTAGGGTAGAGGAGCGTCGTCGGCCGGTATTGATCGCCGTCGACCTGGAGGAGGCCGCAGGCTTCGAGTTGGCGCCGGAGCCGTTCGCCGAGCAGGGCGCGACCGGTCGATGCGGCGAGCGGCCGCCCTTCGAGATACAGCCGGATCAGGGCGTCGACACTGTCGTTCACGAGCGCTGTGCCGCCAATGGCCACCCGACGGCTCCACGCTTCGTAAATATTGTCCGAGCCGGTGCGCTCGGCGACGCACGGCACCGTATAGTCCGCGGCCAGCAGGCCGTCGCGCAGCGCGGAGAGCTCGGCGCCATCGAGGCGTGGCAGCGGCCGAGGGCTGGTCATAGACTATGGCGAACCATTGGCGTTCAATATTGCTGCCCGGGCTCACCATGAGACAAATGCAGCCTGTGCTGTGGACGAAAGGCCTGGTGCTCAGTCCACAGCACTTGCAGATCCAGGATCGGTACTACGAGGATCTGATCGACTTTCGGCTGAACACGCTCACGTTCAGCCCGTGGGGCTTCCAGCGGCTGCAGATCGATCGCGAGGCGCTGGCCGCCGGGGTGTTCTCGATCACGGAGGCGACAGGGACGTTTCCCGACGGCCTGCCGTTCGATGTGCCCGGCGCCGACGCGCCACCCCCGCCGAAACCGCTGGAAGGACTGTGGGAGCAGGATCGGGACACCATGCTGGTGTCGCTGGCCGTTCCCGAGTATCGGCCCGGGGGCCACAACGTCTCGGGATCATTGGGCGACGGCTTCACCCGGTTCCGGCCGGAGGTCGTCCTGCGGCGGGACGAGAATACGGGACTGGCGGAGAAGCCCATTCAGGTGGCCCGCAAGAACCTGCGGTTTCTCGTCGAGGGGGAGTCGTCGGAAGGGAACCTGGTGCTGCCGCTCGCGCGCCTGCGCAAGTCGGCGACCGGGGAGATCACGCTCGATCCGCATTTCGTGCCGCCGGTCCTCGACATCGCCGCCAGCGAGCATCTGGCGATGATCCTGGCGCGCGTGGTGGAGATCCTCGGGGCAAAGAGTACGACGCTGGCCGGCGCCCGGCGCCAGAAAAACCAGAGTCTCGCCGAATTCAGTATCTCGGACGTGGCGAGCTTTTGGCTCCTGTACACGATCAACACGCATTTTCCCGCGCTGCGGCATATCCAGGAAGTGCGGCGCGGGCACCCGGCGGAATTGTACGCGGCGATGCTGGCGCTGACCGGGGCGCTCACGACGTTCTCGAATACCATCCATCCGCGGGATCTGCCGACGTACGCGCACGAGGATCTCACGGCGTGCTTCGGGCGTTTGGACGCGATGTTGCGTGAGCTGCTGGAGACGGTCGTACCCGCGCGCTACGTGTCCCTGCCCATGCGCCGGGTCCAGCCCTCGGTATACGCGGCGGCGCTGGACCGCGAGCAATATGTCGGGGCGCCGCAGTTCTATCTGGCGGTCAAGGCGACGGCGTCGCAAGCGGACATCATTCGGCGCGTGCCGCAGGTCGTGAAAGTGGCCTCGGCGGAGCGCATTGATCTGCTGGTGCGGCAGGCGTTGGGAGGGCTCCCACTGACGCACACGCCCTCGCCGCCGGGCGCGATCTCCATCAAAGTCAACTTCCAATACTTCCAGATCACCAAGGGCGGCCCGGAATGGGATGCGGTCGTCCGGGCCCGGAATGTGGCCGTCTACGTGCCCGCGGATCTACCGGATCCGGAGCTGGAGCTGGTGCTGGTGTTGCCCGCGTCGTCGGCCTAGCGGCGGAACAGAAAGTGTAGGACGAGCGAGAGGCCGACGACCGCCAGGCTGGCCAGCGCGACGATCACCCCGATGATCTTGCGCGGCATCGCGGCCGAGGGAATGGCGGGCGCCGGTGTCGGAGGGGGACTCGGCGCAGGGGTGGCCCGAGGGGACGCCGGGGCCGCGTTGGCGGCGCCGATGATGCGCGTGAAATCGCTGGGCACGTGTTGGGCGGGTGCCACCGTACCCGGCGTCACGTTCATCCCCGGAATCGGCGGCGCAACCGGCGGCGTCATGCTCGGCGCCGGCGGCAGCGGTACCACCGGTGGTGGACCGCTCCACGCCGAGGACGTCGGCGGTGCCGCGGGCGCCGGTGATGGCGGCGGCGCGGGAGGGATCACCGGACGGGCGAGGGCCGCCGTGGCGCCTGGCGTCGAACGGTCCGCGGGTGGCGGCGCGTAGGAGGGGAGCTGGTACGGCTGGCGCGACGAAGCGTCGCCCATGCTGGGCGGTGATACCTGAGGCGTCGCCAACGGAGTGATCACGGGCGGGGCCGCGGCATCGCCGCCGTGAATCGCGCCGAAGACCCGCGTGAATTCGCCCGGTGCCGGCTTTGGAGCGTCGACCGGGGCGGCCTTGGGCGGCGTTGGCCGCGCTTGAGGCGCGGGGGGCGCAGCCGGCGCGGGCGTGGCCGATGCCGGCAGTGGCGCCGCCGGTGGAGCGGGCGGCGTTGCCGGACCCTGGCCGACACGAGGGCCGGAGCCCGGTTCGCGAAACTTCACCGAAATCGCTGGGCCTCGCGCCGCCTTCGGCGGCGGCGCGGCGGGTGTTGCCGTCGCGGGTGGCACGATCGGCGTGGGTGCTGATGGCACTGATGCCGCCGGCGTGGGTGGCATCGTCGCTGAGAACGCCGGTGGCGATGGCGCCGTTGACGCCGGTGGCGCCGGTGGCGCCGGTGCCCGCGTGGGGGGGCAGCAGGGGGTGCGACGGGCGTCGCCGAGCCCCCCGGTCGCCAGGCGATGGTCGGCATCGAGTCGAGTGCCGCCGGCGCGGCCGGCGCGGCCGGCGCTGCGGGTGCCTTGGGTGCGGCTGGTGCAGCGGGTGCGGGCCGCCCGGCAAGAAACATTTCCGTGAAGCCCCCGGACGCCGGCGCGGCTGGCGCTTGGGGCGCCGGCGCCACGCGATCCAGCCATTTCGCGAGCGAATCGAAGTCCAGGATCATGCGCGTCACGATCACGGGCGCGCCGTCGACCGTCTCGACGGCGAGGACGCGATCGCGCGCCTCGGCACCGAGGCGTTCCAGGCGGCCCAGCGTCGCCGAACGGTCGGCATCCGCCAGTTGATCCAGCCAGTGTACCATCACCGCACGCCTCGTCGCCTGCTCCTGGGCGACGAAACTCCTGATGCCCCGCTGGTCGAGGGGCTTCAGTACGGTGTATTTTGACGCGAACTCAGCACCCGTCATGGTTTTCGTTCTCCTTCGACACGATAACCCCCATGAGGGACCTGGCGAAAGTCTTGTGGCGCGAGGGCATGCACCTCGCTCAACACCACTTTCAGTCTCAGAGCCGGTATGTGGAAGACTGCATCGCGACCGCGCTGTCACAGGGGTTTTTTGCCCCTTGGGGCCTCGCCGGCTGTGAGCTGGACCGCGATGCGCTGCGCAATGGCACGGCCGCGGTGGTGCTGGCCCGTGGCCTGATGCCCGATGGGACGCCGTTCCAGATGCCGGACGGCGACCCCGTGCCCTCGATCCGCGACATCCGTGACACGTTCTCTCCGGCCCGCGACAGCCATTGCCTGCTCCTGACGCTGCCGCCCTATCGCCCCGCGTCGGCCAACCTCGGCGCCGACGCCTCGCGCTATCGCGCCGTCACCGACGTGCGCCGCGACGATCTGACCGGGGTCGATGAACGCCCGGTTACCCTGGCCGGCCGGAACTTCCAACTGTCGCTCGATACTGACGCGCCGTCCGATGCGATCACACTGCCGCTGGCGGTCATTCGCCGCGATGGCGCCGGCGGATTTCAGTACGATCCGGATTACATCCCGCCGTCCCTTCAGATCGGCGCCAGCCGCGCGCTCACCGCGATCCTCCAGCAGATCATCGACGCGCTCGACGCCCGCGGCGACGCGATCGCGGCCAACCGCGGAGCGGTGGCCCCCGTGGAATTCGCGACGCGCGAAGTCGCGAACTTCTGGCTGCTGCACGCGATCGACTCGGCGGTCACCGTCTTACGCCACCAGTTGGCCACGCGCCGCGCCCATCCCGAGGAGTTGTACGTGGAGCTGTCCCGCCTCGCCGGGGCGCTGTGCACGTTCGCGCTCGACTCCCACCCGCGCGACCTGCCGCTGTACGATCACGACAATCTCGCCGGATGCCTCGGCCGCCTGCGCGATCACATCCGGCAGCACCTGGAACTGATCGTCCCCACGAAGCTCGTCGCCGTGCCGCTCGCGCTCGGCGCGTCTTCCCTCTACACGGGACCGATCGTCGACGCCCGTTGTTTCGGCGACGCCTCGTGGATCCTGGGCGTGTCGTCGAGCGTCGGAGCGGCCGAGACTATCACCCGGGTGCCCCGGCTCGTGAAGATGTGCTCGGCCAAGTTCACGCTGGAGCTCGTGAAGCGACAGTTTCCCGGCCTGACGCTCACGCATCTGCCGGTGCCGCCCTCGCCGTTGGTCGCCCACTCCGATATGCAGTATTTCGCCGTGACCCGTTCCGGTCCGTGTTGGGAAACGTTGCGGCAGACCAGCGAGGTCGGCGTCTATGTGCCCGACGCCCTGCCCAACGCCGCGATCGCGTTGGCGGTGATCCTGTCATGACGTCCCTGCAGCACGGCCGGTTGGCCCTCTCGCTGCAGGAGGTGCTGACGGCGACCGTCCGCCTGCGCGCCCAGAAGCAAGTCGCCGCCGACGCGGCCTCCTTCCGCGAGCACGTGAAGCATCTGCTCGGGATCGCCGAGCGCGAAGCCCTCGACGCCGGGTATTCGGGCGACGACGTGCGGCTGGCGATCTTCGCCGCCGTCGCCTTTCTCGACGAGTCGGTCCTCAATTCGTCCAATCCCATGTTCGCCGAGTGGCCGCGCCGGCCGCTGCAGGACGAGCTGTTCGGCGGCAACGTCGGCGGCGAAGCGTTCTTTCAGCAAGTGCGGCAGTTGCTCACGCGGCAGGATTCGGAAGCCTTGGCCGACTTGCTCGAGGTCTATCAACTCGGCATGCTGCTCGGCTTCCACGGCCGCTACAGCGCCAGTGACAGTGGCGAGCTCCAATCGCTGATCGCGCAGGTCGGCTCCAAGATCCGCCGGGCGCGCGGTCTGGTCGGCAAAGAGGGCGTCAACGAGCTCTCCCGCTCCTGGCGCCCGCCCAAGGATGTCATCCCGGCGCGGGCGACCGATCCGTGGGTGCGACGCTTGAGCGTCGTCGCCGGCGTTACCGCCGTCATTGCCGTCGCGCTCTTCCTCGTCTACGTCGTCGTGCTGAAGTCGGGCTTGGCTCTAGCGGGAGTCCACGCGTGATCCGTCCACGCACGCTTTGGGTCGGGACCCTCGTCGGTCTCCTGATCTATCTCGTCGTCGCCTGGGGACTGGGCTTTTTGCTCAAGCTCCACGGCGCCGACCTTTTGATGCTGGGCGGCGGCCTGTCGCTGCTCGGGATCGCCGCCGCGGGCCTCCTCCTCTGGTTCCTGTTGCCCAAGGCGGGGGCGCCAACGACCGGCGACGGACGGGCGGACGACATCGACGCCGTGGTGGCCGCGGCGCGCGCGCATTTTGCCGCGTCGCCGGTGGGCAAGAAGACGGACATGACCCGGCTCCCGATGCTCGTCGTGCTGGGTCCTCCCGGCTCGGCGAAGACGACGACCGTCGTGCGTTCGGGACTCGAGCCCGAGCTCCTGGCCGGCGCCGTCTATCGCGGCGATGCGATCGCGCCGACGGCGTCGGCCAATCTGTGGTACGGCCAGGGCGCCGTGTTCTTCGATACCGGCGGGGCACTGGCGTCCGATGCCGCGGACTGGGCCAAAGTCATCGAACACGTGCAGCCGCGTCGCTTCGCCGCGGCGTTCACCGGGCGGGCGCAGGCCCCCCGCGCCGCGGTCGTCTGCGTGGCGTGCGATGAGTTGGTGAAGCCGGGACAGTCCGCCGCCGCGGTGGCGCGGCCGCTGGCCGAGCGTTTGGCAGCGCTGGCGAAACACCTCGGCGTCCGGCTCCCGGTCTACGTGCTGTTCACGAAAGCCGATCGCATTCCGTACTTCGCCGATTACGTGCGGAACTTCTCGGCCGAAGAAGTTCGCGAGCCGCTGGGCGTCACGCTGCCCGCGGACACGGGCACGACAGGGTCGTATGCCGATCGGGCGGGTCCGCGACTCAACGCCGAGTTCCACGCCCTGTTTCATTCGCTCGCCACGCGCCGGGTGGAACTTCTGCCCCGCGAGCACGGCAACGAGTTCAAGCCCAGCGCCTACGAGTTTCCCCGCGAGTTCCGCAAGCTGGCGCCGCTCGTGGTCGAGTTTCTCCTGGAGCTGTGCAAGCCGAGCGCGCTCCAGGTCAATCCGTTCCTCCGCGGGTTCTACTTCACGGGCGTGCAGGCCATCGTCGTGCAGGACGTCGCGCCCGCGGCCGCCGTCTCCGCCGCGACGCCGACGCCGATCCTGGCCGCCAACGCCACGAACGTGTTCAAGGGGCAAGCGGCCGCCGCGGCGGCCTTGGCCGCGGCACCGGTCCACGGTCCACGGCGTGTGCCCCGGTGGTTGTTTCTGGATCGCATCATGCGCGAGGTCGTCCTCGCCGATGACGCCGCGCTGGCCGCCACGCGCGCCGGGGCCCGCATCGACGCGCTGCGGCGGACGGCGCTGGCCATCGCCGCGGCGGCCTGCCTGGTGCTGGCGGTCGGATGGACGGTCTCGTTCCTCGGGAACCGCGCCATTGAGAGCGGCGCGCAGGAAGCGGCACGCGCGGTCGCCGTGCTTCCGCCGGCCGGCGCCAACATCGCCAACGTCGATGCGCTGCGCCGGCTCGACTCGCTGGGGAGCTACTTGACGCTGCTCAGCGGCTACGAGCACGACGGGGCCCCGCTCCACCTCAAGTGGGGCCTGTACACGGGCGGCGCACTCTATCCCGCCGTGCGGGCGGCGTACTTCGACGGATTCGCGCGCGCGATGTTCGAGGGCACGCGCACGAACCTCGCGGCCAACCTCCGCAATCTGCCGGCGGCGCCGCGCCCCACCGACGACTACGGCGCGTGGTACAACGCCCTCAAGGCCTATCTCATCACGACCAGCGACTGGGCCAAGAGCACGCCCGAGTTTCTGACGCCGGTGCTGACGGCGACCTGGCTGTCCGGGCGCTCGGTCGACACGACGCGCCTCGATCTCGCCAAGCGGCAATTCGATCGCTACGCGACGGAGCTGGCCGTGGCGAATCCGTACGTGATTGGCGCCGACCTGGCGGCGGTGGCCCACGCGCGCGGATTCTTGTCGCAGTTCGCCGTCGCCGACCAGATCTACCAGTTCCGCATTCAGGACGCGTCGCGCGTCATCCCCGCCGTCCAGTTCAATCGCGCGTTCCCCGGGTCGTCCGCCGCCGTCGTCGATGCCTATCAGGTCCCCGGCGCCTTCACGGCCCAGGGGTGGGCCGCGGTGCAGAACTCGTTCGCCAACGTCGATAAGCTCCTGGCGGGGGAGACGTGGGTATTGGGCAGCGACACCAGCGCGCGGGTCGATCGCGCGAAGCTGCGCAACGATCTCAAGGCGCGCTACGCGGCCGACTACGCGAAGCAGTGGCGGACCTACCTATCGTCGGCGACCGTGCTGCACTTCGACGGGCTCGGCGACGCGGCCAAGAAACTGGCCCTGCTGGGCGGCAACCAGTCGCCGCTGCTCGAGCTGCTGCAGGTCGCCGCGCAAAACACGGCCGTCGACTCGCAGATGGCGGCCAACGTGTTTCAGCCGGTGCACTTCGTGACCCCGCCGGGGACGGCGGATAAGCTGGTCGGCGAAAAGAACGCGCCCTATATCAACGCGCTGGCGCAGATGCAGACGACCGTGCAGGCGGCGGCGATCGCGCCGCCGGGCGGCAATGGGCCGGCGGTGGAACAGGCGCGCCAGAGCGTGCAGCCCGCGTTGTTGGCGGCCACGCAGGTGGCGCAGGGATTTCGGGTCGGCAGCGACGTGGGCATCGCCAGCACGGTGCAGCGTCTCATGCAATCCCCGATCGACTACACCAACGCCCTGCTCCGCGTGGTGGGCAAGGGTCCGCTCAATGGCGCGGGATCGGGCTTCTGCGCCGTCGCCAAACCGGTGCTGGCGAAGTACCCGTTCAATCCGTCGGCGACCGATCCGGCATCCGCCGCCGATGTCACGGCCGTGTTCGCGCCGCAGACCGGCGCCCTCTGGAAGATGTACGACAGCCAGCTGCAGGCGGTGTTGATCAAGCAGGGCGCGGACTACGCGGCGGCGCCCACATCGGCGGTGGCGATCTCGCCGGCGTTCGTGGCCTTCTTCAACAAAGCGGCCGCGGTGTCGGCGGCCTTGTTCCGGGGCACGAATCCGACGCCGGAGATCGACATGACGCTGCGTCCCGTGGCCATCAACGATTTCCTGCCCGCGGTGACGGTGATCATGGACAACACGACGGTGCGATTCACGAAGCGGAATCCAGGGCCGTCGCCGTTTGTGTGGAACCCCGGCACGGGACACACCGCGAGCGTGACCGCGACGGTCAACAATCAGGAGATCACGCTGCTCCAGACGAGCGGACCGTGGGCCGGGTTCGACCTCCTGCAGAAGGCCGACGCCTGGCGCATGGCGGGCACGCTCCCCAACTTCGATTGGGGCATGCACAGCGGCACGGGCGTGGCCCAGTTGACGAACGGGACTCCGATCAAATTCACGTTCGAGCTGACCGTCGGCGATGCGCCGGCGATCATGAAGCCGGGCTACTTCACCGGCTTCGTGTGCGTACCGACTGTCGCGCCTTGATGGTCGGGCCCGGCCGTCGCGGTACGACGTGCGACGGGTTCACGCCCGGCGGCGTGGGCTGGAACGAGACCGCGCCCGGCTGGGCGACTTGCCCGGTCGTCGAGCCATTGCCCATCTGACCCTTGGTCGCGTCGCCGAAGCAGCCGACCGAGTCCGAGCTTCCCAGAATGATGCAGGACACTGATCCGACGCCCGCCGCCGTCGCCACCTGAAAGGACGACGCGCCGCCCGTCAGAACCGTGGTCGGCAAAGTCGCGGGACTGCCGGCGGTCCCCGTACCCAGCTCACCGGACGTGTTGTCGCCCCAGCAGACGGCCAGCCCGTTGCTCACCCCACAGGCGTGCTCGAATCCCGCGCTCAAGACGGTGAATCCGCCGACGTTCGTGATCTCGGTGGGCGTGACCGTCGGGGTCGTCGATGTCGTCCCGAGCCCCAACTCCCCGAACTGATTATCGCCCCAGCACCACGCATTCCCATTCGTATCGGTGGCGCAGCTAAACCCGTTGCCGGCACTGACGCTCACGGCATTGACGGCTCCGCTCGCGAGCGGCGCGAACTGCGCCGACGGCACGGTGTCGGCCGACTGCCCATTACCGACCTGGCCGGAAACATTGCTGCCCCAGCACTCGACCGAGCCACTCTGAATACCGCAGGCGTGATCGAAGCCGGCGCTGACCGACGTGTACATGAAGAATCCCGAGTTCGTGGGCACCGGGTGCGTATTCGCGTCCGTCGTGCCTGATCCCAGCTGCCCCTTCGAGTTGTCACCCCAGCATTCGACGTAGGCGGTGGCGCCCGTCTCGATGGCGCACGTGAACAACCCGCCGGCGCTGATGGCTTTCCACGTTCCCGTGACCGCGGTCGGCGTGAGCACCGGGCCACCCGCGGTGCCGGTTCCTGCCTGCCCGCGATCGTTCCGGCCCCAACAATCGACGATGCTCGTCGAGAGCAGCACGCAGACGTGATTCTCGCCGGCTGAGACGTCGGTGACCTTGATCTGATTCGGGCCCCCCAGCCCGGGGATCTGCGCCTGGAGGGGCGTGGCCGAGACGAGACTGGTGACGCCGTTCCCAAGCTCGCCGAAGGTCTCAGTGCCCCAGCAGTAGACGGTGCCCGCGGTGGTGAGGCCGCAGGCGAACGTCTCGCCGACCACGACTTTCGTATACGTCACCCCGGAGCCCACGTTCACGGTCAGGAGCTGCGGATTGTTGGTGGCGCCGACGGCGTTGAAAGGGATGGTCGACGTGAAGTTGCCGAGCGGCAAGGCCGCCGTGTTTGGCTGCGCCGTGATCGTCGTGCCGCTGACGGATAACGTCAGCCATCCGGTGGCGCCGGACCCATAGGTGATCGCTCCGGCCTCCGAGACCTGTCCCAGCGTGCCCGTGCCCGTGTTGATCGCCGTCGTGGTCTGGGCGCCGGCGAGCGTGCTGCCGTCCTTGTACTGGCTGAAGTTCAATGTCGGCGCCGAGAATCCGAGCGTCGGGCCGGTCAGGACCTCGAACTCCAGCGCGATGTTGCGCGGCGGGACTCCAGCGAGCGATGACGAGACCGTCAGGACGGCCGCGTAGTCGCCGGCGGCCAGCGTGGCCGGCTTCATGGTCACCGAGACGGTGTCGGGTGCGGTCGGCGAGTTGAGCGTCGCCGTTGCCCATCCCGTGCCGTTGGTGAACGTGATGCTGGTCGACAGGCCGCTGAGCGACCCTGTCCCGCCGTTGAAGATCGCGATCGGCTTCGTCACGGGCGAGCCGCCGGCGTTCGCCGTGTCGAGCATCGACGGTGGATTGGATTCGATGAGCGCGCCGGAACTGATGGCGTAGGACACATTGAGCGTCGCCGTTTGCCCGCCGCTCCCGCTCACCGTCACCGTCGCCGTGTACGTCCCCACCGCGAGACCCGTCGTGTTCGGCACCACGTCCAGCGTCGCCGGCGTCGTGACGTTACTTCCGGCCAGCGCGTGCACACTGCCCTGGGCCCGCAGCCTTGACCGCAGACCGGACATGGCGAGGCCCGACATGCCGAGGCCCGGCTTGGGCTTCGTGGCTACGCTCCCGAACGAGCTGTCGCTCACATTGGCCGACAGCCACCCCGTGGCCCCCGCGCCGTACGTCACGGTCGCTGTCAGACCACCCACCGTCGTCGTGTCGCTCGACGTGACCCCAATGAACCCGTTCGCTGGCAGCGTGCCCCCGGCCGGCGCCGAGAACGAGACCGTGCCGATCTGCAGCGTCAGTCCCCCGCCCCCGGCCGCCCCCGGCGTCACCGTCAGCAGCGCCGTGCCCACCTGTCCGCCGGCGCTGGCCGTGATCTGCGTCGTGCCGGCCCGCACCCCCGTGACCAGGCCCGTCGCGTTCACCGTCGCCACCGTGTCGGCGGCGCTCGCCCACGTCACCGCGTGACCCGGCAGCGCCACGTTGTTGATGTCGAACACCGTGTCCGACAACTGCACGGTCCCGCCCACGGCGACACTCGTCTCCGCGGGCACCACCTTCACCTGGCCCACCGCGCTGACCGACGTCGTGTCGTCGATCACCTGTCCCGGCACCACCGCGACCGGCGGCAGCGTCGTGCTGTCCACCGCGACCCCGTTTTGCTCCAACGCGATCGACACGATCAGCTGGCACAGCGTGCCCGGCACCAAGCGGCGCGGATCGGCGAGGCATCGCGACAGATCCACCGTCAGCGGCAGCCGGATCGTGCCCGTCGTCACCGGAAACCGCTGGTCCACAAGATTCACCGGCACCGGCGTGGTGTCTCCCGTGGCCGGCTGATCGAGATACACGACCCGCACGTGCAGGTCGGATCCCGCCGTCGACGTCACCTGCGTGTGCAACGCGAACCGCACGTCGCTGGCCCCGGCGTCCGTGGGGCCCCGTCCCTTGAGACAGGCGAACATGAGCGCCAGCGCCACCAAGGACGCAGGCGCGAGCCACCGACGGCTTGTCATCGACGTTTTACCAGAGGTGTCTGGGGTCGGGCTTGGGCGTGCACCGGCGTCCGGCGCGGCGTGATGCGGGGACCCGTGCGCGATGGCGTGACACCGGCCGGCGCGGGTTGACCGAGCATCGGCACAGGAGTCGCGAAGCTCGTTCCCGAGTTGTCGTTGTTGCCAAGTTGCCCGGCATTGTCGGATCCGAAGCACGACACGACGACACCGCTAATGAAGCAGCCATAAAATCCCGTGGCCGACGAGACGATCTGGGTGAAGTTCCCAGCCGTTCCTCCAGTCACCAACGTCGGCGCCAGCGCGTTGACGCCGAGTGTGCCGTTGCCCAGGCGTCCGTTGCTGCCGTTGCCCCAGCAATACGTCCCGTTCGCGGCGATGCCGCATACGGTCGCGTATCCATTGCTGATGGAAGAGAAGTTCGCCACCGGCAGCAGCACGGGCTGACCGACCGGCGTACCGGTGGTGCCATTGGCGAGCTGCCCGTACGTATTGTCACCCCAGCAATAGCCGTTGCCTGCCACGTCCAAGGCGCACGTATTGAACGTGCCGGCGCTCACCTGCTTTGGCGGGATACCTTGAGGGTCCAGGATGGCGATACCCGGATTCGTCGAATTGCCGCCGACCGTCGTGTTACCGAGTTGGCCGTAGGTGTTATCGCCCCAACACTCGATGTTGCCACCCGTGGTACTGGTGACACCACAAGTATGGAACGCCCCGGCGGCTATCGTCGCCAGCGGACCGGCCGTGGTCTGTGTTGGCGTGGTCACGGGCGTCGTGCTGACCGTGCCCCCGAGACCGAGTTGTCCGTCACTGTTGTCACCCCAGCAGTCGACGTAGTTCGGCAACGTCCCAGACTGGATGGCGCAGGTATGCTGCATGCCGAGGGCGATGGCCGACCAGGTCCCGGCGATCTGCGTGGGCGCGGGATTGGGACTCGTCGTGTTCCCGAGGCCCAATTGACCGTGATCGTTCCTGCCCCAACACCACACGGCACCCGATTGGAAGAGCGCGCAGGCGTGGAAGCCACCGGTCTCAATGTCGACCACCGGGTTCGAGAAATCGACCGGTAGGAATGTTTGAATGGCGACCGACAGCTTGGGCAATATCAGATTCTGTTGCCCGAGCTGTCCGTAGGTATTGTCGCCCCAACACAGCACCGTCCCGATTGTGGTGAGGCCGCACGCGAACTCGGAGCCCGCCGCGATCTTGGTGAAGGTGACGTAGACGTTGGTGGTAACCGACAGCGTCTGCGGATTGTTGAGTGCGTTCGTCGCCGCGAAGGGCACCGTCGCCGTCAGCGTCCCCAACGTCAGCGTCGTCGACGGAATCGAGAGCGTGATGGCCGTGCCGCTGACACCGATACCGAGCCAGCCAATCGCGAAGGTGCCCGTGTTCCCCGCATACGAGATGGTGTCAGCCTGTGATACCGTGCCGAGCGTACCGATGCCGGTGTTGATCGCGGTGACGGTTTGCGACGTGATCGGCGTGCCGCCGAACGAGTACACATTGAACGTGACAGCCGCGGGCGAGAGCCCGAGATTCGTCCCTGGCGTCAGCTGGAGCTGCACGGCGAAGCTCACGGGCGGGACGCCCGTCACGGACGACGCCACGGTGACTTGCGCCGAGTATGTGCCCGGCGCGTTGGTGCCGGGCGTTGCCGTCAGCGTGAGCGTATCCGGCGCCGATGTCCCGCTCTGCGCGACGCCGAGCCAACCCGTCGCCCCCGCGCCGTACGTCACACTCGTCGACAGTCCGCTCAGCGACCCGGTGCCGATGTTCGTGACGACGACCTTCTTGGTGACGGCCGCGCCGGCCTGCACGGCGGTGTCCACCACCGCGTTCGGAGTCACGGCAATGACAGCGCCCGAGCTGATGGCGTAGGACACATTGAGCGTCGCCGTTTGCCCGCCGCTCCCGCTCACCGTCACCGTCGCCGTGTACGTCCCCACCGCGAGACCCGTCGTGTTCGGCACCACGTCCAGCGTCGCCGGCGTCGTGACGTTACTTCCGGCCAGCGCGTGCACCGCGCCCCGCGCCCGCGTCGTCGCCGCCCTCCGGCCCGACATGGCGAGGCCCGACATAGCGAGGCCCGGCATGCCGAGGCCCGGCTTGGGCTTCGTCGCCACGCTCCCGAACGCACTATCGCTGACATTGGCCGACAGCCACCCCGTGGCCCCCGCGCCGTACGTCACGGTCGCCGTCAGACCGCCCACCGTCGTCGTATCGCTCGACGTGACCCCGATGAACCCGTTCGCTGGCAGCGTGCCCCCGGCCGGCGCCGAGAACGAGACCGTGCCGATCTGCAGCGTCAGTCCCCCGCCCCCGGTCGCCCCCGGCGTCACCGTCAGCAGCGCCGTGCCCACCTGTCCGCCGGCGCTGGCCGTGATCTGCGTCGTGCCGGCCCGCACCCCCGTGACCAGGCCCGTCGCGTTCACCGTCGCCACCGTGTCGGCGGCGCTCGCCCACGTCACCGCGTGACCCGGCAGCGCCACGTTGTTGATGTCGAACACCGTGTCCGACAACTGCACGGTCCCGCCCACGGCGACACTCGTCTCCGCGGGCACCACCTTCACCTGGCCCACCGCGCTGACCGACGTCGTGTCGTCGATCACCTGTCCCGGCACCACCGCGACCGGCGGCAGCGTCGTGCTGTCCACCGCGACCCCGTTTTGCTCCAACGCGATCGACACGATCAGCTGGCACAGCGTGCCCGGCACCAAGCGGCGCGGATCGGCGAGGCATCGCGACAAATCCACCGTCAGCGGCAGCCGCGTCGTGCCCGTCGTCACCGGAAACCGCTGGTCCACGAGATTCACCGGCACCGGCGTCGTGGCTCCCGTGGCCGGCTGATCGAGATACACGACCCGCACGTGCAGGTCGGATCCCGCCGTCGACGTCACCTGCGTGTGCAATGAGAACCGCACGTCGCTGGCCCCGGCGTCCGTGGGGCCCCGTCCCTTGAGACAGGCGAACATGAGCGCCAGCGCTAAAAGCGCCGCCGGTGCCCGCCATCGGGAGGGCATCGATCCGCTCAGATACGAAGACGGAACGTGAGACCCGCGGCCAGTGAAGCGGCCGAGGGCGAGTGGGTGCCGAGATCGAGGGTGCCGAATTCGCCGCGGACGAACGGCTCCAGCCGATACATCCCGAAGTCCTGCGCGATCCCGAGGGTCAGCGCCCCGGCGGTGATGCCCGCGGTCGCGAACGAATGGTCGATGGAGAGTCCGGTCTGTTGGACGAGACCCAGCGTCGCGACGCCGCTCGTCGACTCGCCCAGCGGCACGGCGGCATGGATCCCGGCGTCGAGATAGTTGCCGTCGGTACCGGCGATCGAGGGACCACCCTCGTTGTAGCGCGTCCGATAGCGGTCGAGGGCGTAGAGGCTCAACTCGCGGAATCCGGGCGCCGCGAACTGCCACTGCCAGTTGGCCTCGAAGCTGGGGCCGAGATAGACGTTGGTCAAAAACTTGGCGCCGGACGAATCCACGCTGGTCAGCTTGTCGTGCGCATAGACGTTGGCGGCCACGCTGATCGTCATGTTGCTCGATCCGATATAGCCGTCGGTGCCCAGCTGAAAGTGCGCCGTGTTGCCCGGCTGGTAGTCGGGCGCCTGGGCAAAGGCGGCGTATGCCTGGATCGGGACGTAGCTGCCGTGGATCTCGTACCCGCCACTGACGGCCCACGACCATCCCGCGATGTGGCGCGCGAACACGATCCCGGCTGTCCCGCCCGCACCCGTGCCCAGAGTGGAGTTGGGAAGCTCGAGCGCTGGCGCGGCGAGAACCCGGAGCGCTTTGTACTGTTGGGCGTTGAGGGACGTCGTCCCCGTCGGAGCATTGACGCCGAGGGTGAGCAGGACATTGTCGCCGGCGAGCCGGGCGACCATGCGCAGCTTGATGTCGGTGAGCCCGCTCAGGGTGTAGTGGGTCGTGTGCAGGGCCGTGTCGGCACCGGCCAGTTCGACCTCACCGGTCTGCCAAGCGCCACTCGCGTCAATGACGATGCGATCGCCGATCGGCACCGCGACCGCGATGGGGACCGCGAACTGCCAGACGTGCGAGACGCGCACGCTGTCGCCACCCAGGGCGTCCGGCTGGACCGCGCCCGCGCCGAAGGTCCAGTAGCTGAACGTCGGCGTGAGGTCGCTGTTCGTGATGCCCGTCAGCCGCTCCTGGGCCCGGGCGATGCCGGGAACCGTGAGCAGGGCGAGGACCAGAGACCGGTGCCGCATCACGGCACGTTGGTGATCGTCAGAATGACGGTCACCGGTTGGGGGAACGACGGATCGGCCGACCCGCCGATGCGCGATACGCTGGCGGGGTCCGTGAGATTCGGGTTCACGGCATCGGCCGCCGTGAAGGACGCCCTCATGAGCGAGCCTTGATTGCCATTGACCTGTCGCGTGGCGTTGAACCGGGTCCGCGCTTGCGAGAAGGAGGGGTCGATGCTCGCGGCCGCGGCGTATTCGCGCTCGGCGTCGCCGTATTGCCCCGCCGCCTCATCGCGCACGCCACGCCCGTAGGCCAGGAGCGCCGACAGGTGCTTCGTCGGCCGCTGCTCGACCGCGGTGCGCTCGACGGGCGTCAACGTGACCCCGAGGACATCGAACAGCCGGAAGGCGAGGGCCTTCTCGGCGGCAATCACATCGGCGGCCGGCGCGCGCGCCGACACCCCGCCCGCCATCTGCGACGACGCGACATCGGCCACCCGAATGTCCATGTTGATTTGCTTCCCTTCGCCCGACGACGTCAGGCGCCCGACGACGAGCCGGCGCGCCTGCACGAGACGCCCGACCCGCGGCGCCGTCGCGGTATCGACGCGCCCCGAGGAGACGAGCTTCAACTCGCGCAGCATCGCGTCGAGCCGGATGCGATCGACCACGACAACCTGGTGACTCTGCGCCAGGTCGGCCATCAGGAGATCGGGCAACGCGTAGGCGAGCGGCCCGACGATCCGGTCGTTCGTATCGGCGGCCAACGGGGCGACGCCGATCGAGCGTTCGGGAAGCGCGCGGACATCAATGCCACGCTCGTTGGCAATGGCCCGCCGCGCCGCGCTATCAGCCGCGGCACGCGCAGGTACGGCACTCGTTGTCGGGTGACAAGCAGCGGCAGCCCAGGCCAGCGCCACGCACGCGACACTCCAGCCAGCTCTGTGCTTCAGACACGCCTCCCGTATGGGACAGCCCGCGGCAATGTATCTGGCCTGAAACCGAAGTCAACTATAAATGGACGAACAGGTGTAAAAGGCTCGTACCTGGATCGCGCATATTGATCTGCGTCGCCGCGGCGATGAGCGCGGAAATGACGGCCGCTCCGGCCAACACGCGGTCGTCCCGGGGCAACCAGCGCCGGACGGTGAGCAACGCGAACGGGAGCGAGATGATGGCGAATCTGGGGAAGAACCACGCGCAGGGAGGGCAGTTGAGCGTGACGAGAAATCCCGAATAGGCGAGCGCAAAGATCGTCTCGGCCGGGTACCGGGCGGCGGCGACCCGGCAACGCGCCGAGAGCACCCACACGGCAACCGGTGCCAGGACGACGCCGACCGCGGTTAGCATCTCAATATTGCGAAGCACGCTCACCTGGTTCGTTCGCGTCCCGCGCCAGAGACCGACGAACGGTATCCCGACTGGCAACCCGTTGGTCATTTGTGGCATGTACCAATGCACGTTGGCCAGCGGATCACCCGTTCCGATGGCGACGGGGACGCAATAGAGGACCAGAACGAGCAGGGAGACGCCGGCGCCGGCGAGGGCGGACCGGGGATGTCGCCGTACCGCGACGGCGAGTACGGCGGCCAGCGCGAACACGCCGACGGGGCGGACGGTCGTCGCCAACGCCGCGGCCAACGCGGCGCGCACCCACCACTCGCGCCGGGCGGCGGCCAATGCCGCCAGCACCAGCGCGAGAAAGAGTGGCTCGGCCCCGCCAAAGGCCACGCGTTGGATCCAGGGCCAGCCGACGGCCGCCATGCCGGCGGCAATCCATCCGCCCCATAGGTGGTGGGCCAGTGCCGTGGCGATGCAGGCGGCGACCGCCGAAACGGCGATCAACACGATGAGGGAAGGGACGGACGACGGCAGGAGGAGCGAGACCAGCGCGCCGGCGTAGGCGAATCCCCAGAACTGGCGCGCGGCCGCGCGTTCGAGCTGCCAGTGGCGGACCGCGTCCATCGCGGCCCCATAGCTGTTCATGTCGGGAAAGCTCTGGACGACGTCCACGTACCGGAACGGACCGGGGGCGCAGGCGGCGAGGAGGCTCGCCGCCAACATCAACGCAATCGCAAACCCGACCGACGGCTCGCTAGATTCACGCATGCGCCGACTCGTCTCGTACTTCCTGCGCGGGCTGGCCTTCGTCGCCCCGATCGCGGTCACAGTCTACGTGTGCGTTCGTATCTTCACGGCGATCGACGGACTGCTGCAGCTGTCGATTCCGGGACTGGGGTTCGTGCTCACCCTGGCCCTGATCACGCTGGTCGGGTTTCTGGGATCGACGCTGCTGACGAAGGGGTTGCTCAATACGCTCGACGGGGCGATCGAGCGGCTGCCGTTCGTGCGGCTGCTCTACACGTCGACCAAAGACCTGCTCAACGCGTTCGTCGGCGAGAAGCGACGGTTCGATGCCCCCGTGCTGGTGCCGGCGCCGGAGGGCCCATTGTCGGCGCGGGCGCTGGGGTTCGTCACGCAGGAGTCGTTGTCCGGGCTCGGATTGGCGGATCACGTCACCGTGTACTTGCCGTTCTCGTACAGCCTGTCCGGGCGGCTGTACATCTATCCGGCGGCGGATGTGATCCACCTGACGACGCCGAGCGCCGATGTCATGGCGTTTATCGTCTCGGGCGGAGTGACGGCCATCGGAGGCGTCAGGGAGTCAGTCCGCGGCGGGTAAGCTCACCACGGGCGAGGGCATCTCCGTTGGTGGCGGCGCGCCGGAACCACTGCACCGCCAGGCTGTCGGACCGCATCGTGCCGGTGCCGTTGGCGTACATCATCCCCAGACCATATTCGCCCTGGGCGTTGCCGGCTTCGGCGCTCTGACGAAAGAGCAACAAAGCCTGCGCGCCATCGCGCGCGACGCCATCGCCATTGGCGTAGGCCCAGCCAAGGTAGTTTCGGGCCCGGGCATTCCCCTGCTCCGCCGATTTGCGAAACCACGTCACCGCTTCCGGCATGTTGCGCGGTGCGCCGGTGCCAGATTGGGACAGCATCATGCCGAGTGAGAGCTCGGCATCCGCGTTGCCGGCAGCCGCGGCGCGTTCGCAGGCCGGCCGCGCCGTCTGCCACTGACTGTGGAGGGAGGCGGACGAACAGACCGCGATGGCGTCGCCAAGGCCAGCGGTGTCGGCGGATGCGACGCGACGCTTCGGTTTCGGGGGCTCGGGGCGCTTGGGCTCGGGCGCCGGCGTAGCAACGGGCGGTCGCGGCGTGGTGTCGACGACGGGAGCCGGTTTGGGCGTCGTCGTGTCGCGCACCACCGGAGGAGGCGTGGTGGTATCGGCCACCGCGACCAAAGGCGCGCGTTTGGGCTCGAGCGCCATAACGACGAGTACCGCGGCAATGACGCCAATGACGAGGCCACCGCCGATGATGACGGCGCGCGGGACCGGCGAGCGCGGCTTCGCGGCGGGTGGGACGTCGGGGGAGGGCACCGTCACCGGCTCGGGGGCTTTCGGAGGCGGTGGCGCCGGCGGTGCGGCCGCGGGTGCGAACATCATCCCCGTCGCCGACGCCGCAGAGGGAACGGGAGGCGGTGGCGGCGACGGGGAGCGGGGGGGCGGCGCGGAACGAGGACTATCGACGGCGAAGATCGACGTGAACGAGTCGTCGTTGACGGCAGGAGGCGCCGGTGGCGGCGCAGCTGGGGGCGCCGGAGGTTTCGGCGGCGCTGCCTGCGCCGGCGCCGGCGGTGCGACCGTGGGGCCGACGGGCGACAGGGTGAGCGGCAGCTCCAGCGAATACGAGAGGGTGCCATCCGCTTCGACCCCTTCGCGCGCCAGCCGGAGGGCGACCACGTCGGCCGTATTCAGGTCGACGGCAAAATATATAGTATCGCCGCCATCGCTCCGCGGGAGCGCGCCGAGAACGTCGAACCGATCCGCGGCCGCATCGCGCACGGCTTGCAAGAGCTCCGCGGCGCCGGGCGCCTCGCCAGTCGTCGGGGCCGTGCCAAAGACTTCCCGGCCGCATGATGGGCAGAAGCGTCCCCACGTTCGGAGGGAACCCACGCAGGACGGGCACACCGCGCCGTCCGCGGGGACGGTGCCATCCAGCACGCGGGACACTGTGAGCGGAGCAGAGGCGGACGCACCGGACGGTCTACGGGCGACGGCGAGCGCACCGGTGGCGCGCTCGCGCGCGAGGTAGACCGTCTGTCCGTCCACCCGCCCGAACTCCGCGAGCAGGTCGTAGTCAGTCACGGCTACAACTATACAATGGTCGTTAGCTTTCAGACATGACTCAGACGCTGACCGGAACGTTCCCGGTGTACAATCCCGCGACCGGGGAGCACATCGCCAATGTGCCGGACGCCACACGGGAGGATGCACGGCGCGCGATCGAGACGGCGGAAGCCGCGGGGCCAGGGTGGGCCGCGGTGCCGGCGCCCGAGCGGGCCCGCGTCCTCCGGCGGGCGGAGGCGCTCATGCTCGAACGCACGGACGCGTTGGCGCGGACGCTGACGCGGGAGGGCGGCAAGCCGCTGGCCGAAGCCCGCGGCGAGATTGCGTATGCCGCGAGCTTCTTCGGTTGGTTCGCTGGCGAGGCCGAGCGGGTGTACGGCCGGACCATCCCATCGTCGCACGCGGCGAAGCGGCTGTTGGTGATCAAACAGCCGATCGGCGTCGTCGCGGCCATCACGCCGTGGAATTTTCCCGCGGCGATGGTCACCCGGAAGGTCGGCCCCGCGATCGCCGCCGGGTGCACCGTGGTCCTCAAGCCTGCCGAGCAGACGCCGTTGACGGCCATCGCCATTGCCGAGGTCCTGGCCGCGGCGGGCTTACCGGACGGCGTACTCACGCTCGTCGCCACCAGTGATCCGGCGGCGGTGGGCAGCGAGATGCTGGAGCATCCAGGCGTACGAAAGATCACGTTCACGGGATCGACCGAGGTCGGCAAGCACCTCATGCGAGAAGCGGCGGCGTCGGTCAAGCGCGTGTCCCTGGAGTTGGGCGGCCATGCGCCGTTCATCGTGTTCGGCGATGCGGACATCGAGGCGGCGGCCAAAGGCGCCATTGCGTCCAAGTTCCGGAATGCCGGGCAGACGTGCGTGTGTGCGAACCGCATCTACGTTCACGCGTCCGTGGCGGACCGGTTTGTTGACGCGTTTCGGCCGTTGGTGGCGGCGCTGACGGTGGGAGACGGCATGACTGCTGGTGTCCAGGTTGGGCCCCTCATCGACGGGGCTGGCCTGGAGAAGGTCGAGCGGCATGTGCGCGACGCCGTCTCGCGGGGGGCGACGGTGCGGGTTGGCGGAAAGAGGCCGGCCGGGCGGGACCAAGGCTATTTCTTCGAGCCGACGATCCTCACGGACGTCGCCGACGACATGCTGGTCATGCGTGAGGAGACGTTTGGGCCCGTGGCGCCGATCGCGGTGTTCGAGTCCGAGGACGAAGTGCTGGAACGCGCCAACCGTGGGCCGTTTGGGCTGGCGGCGTATGCGTATACGCGCGACCTGGGGCGCGCGTGGCGCGTGGCCGAGCGGCTCCAGTATGGCATCGTGGGGCTCAACGACGCGCTCCCCGCGGTGGCGCAGGCGCCGTTTGGTGGGTACAAGGAATCCGGCCTCGGGCGCGAAGGCGGCACCGAAGGCATGGAGGCGTTCCTGGAGACGAAGTACGTATCTATGGGCCTTTGATCGCCCGCCAGCGATCGCCAGCCTGTAATCACCCGCCTGGGATCGCCACGCGGTGATCGCCGGGCCTGCACGTCGGCTGAAGTCACCGACTCTCGATCGCGCGAGTCGCTGGCCGTGCCGAAGCGCGCGTTGGCTATTGACGAGCGCGCAGCGCGAGTTCAATACCAGCCGATGGGCCGTTCGTCGAGATTGATGTAGACCTGCTTGGTCTCGAGGTATGCCTCGACGCCCCAGTGCCCGAGCTCGCGGCCGAAGCCCGAGGCTTTGTACCCACCCCATGGCGCCTCGATCATGGTGGGTTGCATGTGGTTGACCCAGACCACGCCCGCCTCCAGCTCCTTGACGACCCGAAACGCCTTGTAGATGTCCCGGGTCCACACCGCGGCCGCGAGCCCATACTCCGTGGCATTGGCCAGGCGGATGGCCTCGGCCTCGTCGGCGAACGGGATGACGGACATGACCGGCCCGAAGATCTCCTCCTGCGCAATGCGCGCACTGTTGTCGACGTCGTAGAAGATCGTCGGCTCGACGTACCACCCTTTGCCGTGCTTGGGTACGCCGCCACCAACCGCGATCTTGCCCTCACGGGCCCCGATCGCCAGATACTCGCGCACGCGATCACGCTGCTCGGCGCTGACCAGCGGCCCCATCTTGTTGCGGCGATCGAGTCCGTTGCCCACGGTGATCGTCTTGGCTTTCTCCGCCATGGCCTCGATGAACTTCTTGTAAATGTCGCGCTGCACCAGCACCCGGCTGCCGGCCGAGCACACTTCCCCTTGATTGATGAAGACGCCAAAGAGCGCGCCATTGACCGCGCCCTCGAAGTCCGCGTCGCTGAAAAAAATGTTGGGCGACTTCCCGCCCAATTCCAGTGACACCCGCTTGAGGGACTCGGCCGCCTCGCGCATGATGGTGCGCCCCACCTCGGCGCTCCCGGTAAAGGCGATCTTGCGCACGTCCCGGTGCCTGACGATGGGCGCCCCCGCCCCAGGCCCGTCGCCCGTGACCACATTGATGACGCCCGGCGGGATCCCCACGCCCTCGAAGTCCTCGGCGAGCGCCAACAGCGACAGCGGCGTTTGCTCCGCGGGCTTGATAACCGCCGTGCAGCCGGCGGCGATGGCCGGCCCCAATTTCCAGGCGGCCATAGCCAGCGGGTAGTTCCAGGGGATGATCTGCCCCGCCACCCCCATCGGCTCGCGCAGCGCGAGCGTCAGGGCGGGCGCGGGCACCGGGATGACATTGCCGTGGATTTTCGTCGCCAGGCCGCCATAGTACTCGAAGCAGGACGCCGAGTCGTCCATATCCAACTCGGCCTCGACGATCGGCTTGCCGGAGTTCCGCGTCTCCAGCTCCGCCAACTCGCTCCGCCGGGCCCGCACCCGCTCGGCGAGGCGCAACAACACGCGCCCGCGCTCCTGCGCCGTGGTCCCGCGCCACACGCGATAGAAGGCCGTTTTGGCCGCGCCAACCGCCCGGTCGACGTCGACCGCTTTCCCGGCCGGCACCGTGGCGATCACCTCCTCGGTGGCCGGCTCGTACACGTTCAACGTCGTGCCATCGGCGGCATCGACGAATTCGCCATTTATGTACATGTGATAGACGCGCATCTTATACCATACTGATGGCCCAATTCGTTGTCGAGCTGCGCCGCGTCTCCAAGAGCTTTACCGCCGGCACGCGGGCCGTGCACGATGTCTCGTTCGCGATCGAGCGCGGCGAATTCTTCTCGCTCCTCGGACCGTCGGGGTGCGGCAAGACGACGACCTTGCGTTTGATCGCGGGGTTCGAGACGCCCGACGGCGACGGCGAGGTGCGGATCATGGGTGCCGTGGTCAACGACCGGCGCCCCTACGATCGGCCCCTGGCGATGGTGTTCCAGAACTACGCCCTGTTCCCGCACCTGACGGTCGAGCGCAACGTGTCCTTCGGCCTGGAGCAGCGCCACACGCCGAAGAGCGAGATCGGCGATCGGGTGCGGGCCGCGCTCTCCCTGGTGCGGCTCGCGCCCGAGACCTTCGCCCGCCGCAATCCCACCCAGCTGTCGGGGGGCCAACGCCAACGCGTCGCCCTGGCCCGCGCGCTGGTGCTCGAACCCGCGATCCTGTTGCTGGATGAGCCCCTCGGCGCCATCGACTTGCAACTGCGCAAGGAGATGCAGCTCGAGCTCAAGGGGCTCAACAAGCAGCTGGGGACGACGTTCATCTACGTGACCCACGATCAGGAAGAAGCCCTGACGATGTCGGACCGTATCGCCGTCATGTCCAACGGTCGCGTCGCGCAGCTCGGCACTCCCGCCGAGGTCTACGAGAATCCCCGCACGGCGTTCGTCGCCAAGTTCATCGGGGAGTCCAATTTTCTGGATGGTCGCATTACCGACCGCAGCGAGGCATGGTGGGACGTCGAGCGGTCCGGCGGGACTCGATTTCGTGTCCCGGCGATGAACGGCTTGGCGCAGGGTCAGACGATCCGCATCGCCGTCCGCCCCGAGTGGCTCGATCTCGTGCGACCCGGCGCCGTGCCTCCGGGCGAGAATGCCCTGGCCGGATCCGTGCGGGACGTCATTTACCTGGGTGAGACGATGCACGTGGTCGTCGCGCTCCCCCACGCCACGGACATCACCGTCGCGCTCCGCAACGAAGGCCAGCTGATCAATCCCCTGCCCTGGCGCCGGGGCGACGACGCGGTCGTCGCCTGGAAGCCGGAGGATTGCCAGATCCTGGAGGATGAGTGAGGCGGCGACTGCTGCGCTGGTTCACGCGCCGACCGGAAGCGGAAGCGTGGGCGCTGTTGGCGCCGGGTACCGTGTGGATGCTGGTATTCTTCGTGATTCCCGTGCTGGTGATGGGCGCCTACAGCGCCATGCCACGGGGCACCTACGGTGGCGTCGAGCCCGGTTTCACCCTGGAAGCGTACGCGCGCTTTCTGCATCCGGTGTACCTCACGGTCCTCGAGCGCACGCTCGTGATCGCGGTATCGTGCACGGCGCTGTGCGCGCTGACCGGCTATCCGGTGGCGTACGCGATCGCGCGCAGTGGGAAGTGGCGGGGGCTTTTGCTGTTTCTCGTCGTCCTGCCGTTTTGGACGAGCTTTCTCGTGCGGACGTTCGCCATGATCTTCCTCATGCGCGACACAGGACTGATCAACAGTTGGCTGATGGCTGCCGGCGTGATCCACGAACCCATCGCGATGCTGTATACGCCCTTCGCCGTGTTCGTGGGGTTGGTGTACGGGTACCTCCCGTTCATGATCCTGCCGGTGTATGCGTCGCTGGAAAAAGTCGACCCGTCGCTCCTGGAAGCCGCCGACGTGCTGGGCGCGCGCCCGGCGGCGCGATTTCGGCGGGTGACCCTTCCCCTGTCCGCGCCCGGGCTCATCGCCGGCTCCTTGCTCGTCTTCATCCCGGCGCTGGGTTCGTTCCTCACGTCGGACTTGCTGGGTGGGGCCAAGGGTCTCTTGGTCGGGAATCTGGTTCAGAACCAATTCTCGACGGCCCGCAACTGGCCGTTCGGCTCGGCGGCCTCGCTCGCGCTCATGGTGCTGGTGCTGGCCGCGGTACTCGTCTACCTGCGCTTGCGCGCCCGATCCGTGACCGCATGACGCGGCGTCTCCCCTGGTGGCTCACGGCATTCACGGCCGTGGTGCTCTTCCTCATGCACCTGCCCGTGCTGGTGCTCATCATCTTCTCGTTCAACGCATCCAAATTCTCGGTCGCGTGGACGGGGTTCACCTGGCACTGGTACCAGCGTCTCATCGAACGCGAGGACATTCTCGCCGCGCTCCGCGCCAGCCTCCTGGTAGGGGTTTCGGCGACCGTGATCGCGGTGGTCTGTGGGACGCTCATCGCCCTGGCCCTGGCCCGGCGCCGGTTCCGGGGCCGGACGCTCTACGAGGGGCTCGTCTACGTCCCCATCGTGACGCCGGAGATTGTCACCGGGATCTCGTTGCTCATCCTGTTCGTGTTCCTGCGCGTCCCCCTTGGTCTCCTGACGATCACGATCGCGCACGTCGCGTTCTCCATTCCGTTCGTGGTCGTGGTGGTCATGGCGCGACTCGCGGGCATGGACGAGACGTTGGAGGAGGCGGCGATGACCCTCGGCGCCGACGAGATCACGGCGTTTCGTCGCATCACCGTGCCGTTGCTGTGGCCGGGCATCGTCGCCGCGGCGCTCTTGACGTTCATTCTGTCGTTCGACGATTTCGTGATCACGTCGTTCGTCGCCGGGTCGGGCTCGAGCACCTTGCCGCTCATCATCTACAGCATGGTCCGCCGGAACGTCGAGCCCAGCATCAACGCCATCAGCGCGGTGATCGTCGCCGCGACGTCGGTGCTGCTGTATTGCGCCGAGCGATTGACGCGCGGAGACGCCAGGACCCGTGTCTGATCTCACGCGCCGCGACGCGGTCCGCCGGGCGCTGGCGCTGGGATTCACGGCCAGTGCCATTCCGTCCTTGCTCGCGGCTTGTCGCCGGCTCGACGACGGGCGCTCGCCCGCGGAGCGGGCCGCCGCCGACGCCGCGGAAGCGGCGCGGCCCCTGGGTCCGATCGAACCGCGGCTGTCGATCTACAACTGGTCGGACTACGTGGCGCCCGACACGGTGTCGAATTTCGAGAAGGAATTCGGCGTGCGGGTCTCCTACGATGTGTACGAGAGCAACGAGGAGATGCTGGCCAAGCTGCTGACGGGCGCCACGGGCTACGACCTCGTGTTCCCATCGACGTACGCCGTGACCGTGCTCATCGCGGTGGGACTCGCGGCCCCGCTCCACCGGCAATACTTGCCCAACTTCGGCAACATCGCGCCGCTCTTCCTCGACCCGCCATTCGATCCCCACAACGCCCACTCGGTACCGTGGCAGTGGGGCGTTACCGGGCTCGCCTATCGCTCGGACAAGGTCGACCGTCCCGATAGCTGGGGCGTCCTGCTCGACGGACGGTATCGCGAGAAAATGACGCAGATGGACGACGGTCGCGACGTCATCGGCTCGTGGCTGCGCTATCGCGGGCATTCGCTCAACTCCCGCGATCCCGGCGAGCTCAGACAGGCCAAACGCGATGCCATCGCCGCGAAGGCCAATCTCAAGGCGTACATCTCGGCGCCGGTCAAGGGCCAGCTCATCTCCGGCGACGTGTGGATCGCCCAGCTGTGGAACGGCGATGCCAGCCAAGCCAAAGTCGAGCAGCCGGCGATCGAGTGTATCGTTCCCAAGGAGGGAACGACGATCTGGGAAGACTCCGTCGTCATTCCCCGCTCGGCGCCCCACAAGCGCGCGGCGCACGCATTTCTCGACTACGTCCTGCGACCCCGCGTGCAAGCCGACATCTCCGACTTCACCGGCTACGGGACGCCCAACGCCGCGGCGCTCGCGCTCATGCAGCATCCCGTGCCCTACCCCACCCCCGCGGAGCTGGCCCGCCTCGAGCTCCAGGTCGATCTCGGACGGGAAACCGCGGAGTGGGATCAGATCTGGACGGAGATCAAATCAGCGTAGGCTCGTCGCGGTACGGCCCGCGGGTCCCGGGGCGAGATATTTCGTCAGCCAGCCTTGGACCTCGGACCACCACAGGCGCTGGTTCTGCGGCTTGCCGACCCAGTGCCCCTCGTCAGGAAAGACGACGAGGCGACTGGGGACGCCCTGGCGCTGCAACGCGGTGAACATCGAGAGCCCCTCGGTATAGGGCACCCGGTAGTCGCGCTCGCCGTGCAGCACGAGCGTCGGCGTCTTGAAGTGTGACGCGTACAAATGCGGCGAGTACACGCGGTACTGCGTCGCCATTGCGGTCGAATCCCAGAACGGACCGCCGTACTCCCACTCGGGGAACCACAGCTCCTCGGTCGCCCCGTACATGTTCTCGAGATTGTACGGCCCGGCGTGCGAGATCAGCGCTTTGAACCGGTCGGTATGGCCGGCGATCCAGTTCACCATGTACCCGCCGAACGATCCACCAGCCGCCGCGACGCGCGTGCGATCGATCCACGGCGCCCGCACGAGCGCGGCGTCGAGTCCGTCCATGAGATCCGTGTAGACCTTCCCGCCCCAGTCCTTGGACACCCCATTGACGAACTTCTGCCCGTAGCCCGTCGATCCGCGCGGATTGATGATGATGACGGCGAACCCTGGCGCCGCGAACATTCTGGTAGCTCCAACGCGAGTGCCAGTTCTCGAGCCAAGGCGATTGAGGGCCGCCGTGAATGAGGAGTACCGCGGGAAACGTCTTGCCCGGCGCCCATTGGGGCGGCTTGATGATGAACCCCTGCACACTGTCGCCGCCCGCTCCCGCGAACCAGTACTCCTCGGCCGGATTGAGCCTGAGGCGCGACACCAGCGCATTGTTGATGTGCGTCACCTGGTGGACCTGCGCGATCCCCCGCGTCCCCAGCGTTGCCCCGTACACCTCGGCGGGATGGTCGGCCGCATCGCGCGTCCAGACGATCGTATGGCCGTCACTGGACAACGTGAATGCCGCATTGTTGTGGTCGGCCACGAGCAAGGCCGGCGTGCCGCCCGTGCCGCCCGTGCCGCCCGTGCCGCCCGTGCCGCCAGCGACGCCCGTGCCGCCCGTGCCGCCAGCGACGCCAGCGACGCCAGCGACGCCAGCGACGCTGACACGGTAGATCTTCTCGCGGCTGCGATCCGTCGTGCCCAGCACGATCGTGCTATCTGGTGCGAAGAGATACGCGTCGGCATTGCGATCCCAAGCCGGCAACAGCTCGGACGCATGATTGGTATGACGGTCGTAGAGCATGAGCCGCCACCGGTCGGACTCGAAGCCCGCCCGGGCCTGCGACTGGTAGGCGATGAAGCGGCCGTCGGGCGAGTAGACGGGGTTCTGGTCCGCGCCCCGATTGTCGCGCGTGATGTCCGTCGGCGTCCCGCCGGCCACGGGCACGGTGTACACGTCCACATTCGTCGACCACGCGTCGGATGCGCCCTGATCCTTGGCGCTGTAGGCGATCTCCTTGCCGTCGGGCGAGAACGCGTAGCCCTCGCTGCCTCCGAACGGGCCCGGCGGCACATCGTACGCCGCGCCCGGCGTGAGATCGACCGGCGCGCCGCCGTCGGCCCCGACCACGAACAGGTGGGCCCGCGTGCCGTCGTCCCATGCGTTCCAATGCCGGTACATGAGGTGGTCGGCCACGTGCGCTTTGACCGGGTTGGCGTCCGCCGCCTTGGCCAGGCGCGCGTTGCACGCCTCGTCGCCGCACGACGGGAAGACGCGAGATGTGAACGCGATGCGCGCGCCGTCCGGCGACCATTTCGGCCCCGTAGCCTCGCCCGACACCGTGGTCAGTTGGCGCCGCGGCGCGCCGTCGGCGCCGGCGACCCACAGCTGGCCACCGGCGATATACGCCACGCGCCGGCCATCGGGAGACCAACGGGACTCGGTCGCCTTGGTGGTATCGTCCGGGTAGCGATGCGCGGACCCACCGCCCGTCGCCACGCGCCAGGTGACCGTCCCGCGTTTGTTCGCCACGACGTCCGCGGTCGCGACGGCAAACAACACCGCCCGTCCGTCGGGCGACACCTGCGGGTCCGACACCGCGCCGACCGACGCGAAATCGTCGAACGTGATCGGGTGCTGATCTCCGGCGATCGCGGCCGGGATGAGCGCGAGGGCGGCGAGCGCCGGAAGTCTCATGGTTAACTGGTCGGCGGGTTGAATTGCGCGTGCTGCGCCTCGATCCAGGACCGCTGGTAATTCGGATCTTCGATCGTCGTGGCCGCCTTGGCGACCTTGAGCGGCCGAAAGGAGTCCATCATCACCGCCAACTCGTTCGTGAATTTGGCGCCGATGCTCGCTTCGGTGCGCCCCGGATGCGGTCCGTGGGGGATGCCATTGGGATGGTGGGTAATGCTGCCGAACTCGATGCCTTTCCGGCTCATGAACTCACTCGACGCGTAGTACAACACTTCGTCGGAATCGACGTTGGAGTGATTGTACGGCGCCGGCACCGCGTTCGGGTCGAAGTCGAAGGGCCGCGGACAGAACGAGCACACGACGAATCCATCGCCTTGGAAGGTCTGGTGCACCGGGGGCGGCTGGTGCACACGTCCGACGATGGGCTCGAAATCGTGGATGTTGAACGCCCAAGGATAGAAGTATCCATCCCAGCCGACGACGTCGAACGGATGGTGATCGAGGATCATCTCGTTGATGCCATTGTACTGCTTGACCAGCAGCCGGAAATCTCCCATCTCATCGTGCGGCCGCAGCGCCTCGGGCTGGCGAATGTCCCGCTCCGAGTAGGGCGCCCCCTCAATGAGCTGCCCGACGTCATTCCGGTATCGCTTGGGCCAGCGGATGTGCCCGCGCGACTCGATGACGAGGAATTTGGTCGGTCCCGCCGCCAGGTCGATCTTGTAGCGGTGGAGGATGCCACGGTGAATCACGAGATAATCGCCCTCGTGATACGGGAGGTCGCCGTACACCGACTCCAACACGCCCGAGCCCTTGCTGACGTACACCAGCTCGTCGCCCTGGGCGTTGCGATAGAAATGCGCATCTTGCTCGTCGGGCTCCACGTACAGCATCGCGACGTCACGATTGAACAGCAGCGGGATGCGATCCATCGTGGGACTGCCGCCGCGGCTGACGCGCGAGGTCAGGAAGTGCCAATGGCGGAGCGTGGCATCGGGATCGGGCTCATACGAGACCTCCCGTAACCGGCGCACCGACTTGACCGTCGTGGGCGGATGGGTGTGATAGAGGAGCGACGACGTGCCCACGAAACCTTCGTGGCCCATCAACTCCTCGGCGTACAAGCCGCCGTCGGGTTTCCGAAAGACGGTGTGCCGTTTGCGCGGCACCTGGCCGAGCGTATGGTAGATCGGCATCGAAATTGTCCCTCAGAGGTTGCCGCGCAGCGCTTGCTCGCGCTCGATCGCCTCGAACAACGCCTTGAAATTCCCGGCACCGAAGCTCTTGGCGCCCTTCCGCTGAATGAGCTCGTAGAACACGGTCGGGCGGTCTTCGACGGGCTTCGTGAAGATCTGCAGCAGGTACCCCTCGTCATCGCGGTCGACGAGGATCCCCAACTCGCGCAAGGGCGCGATGTCCTCGTCGATCTGGCCGACCCGATCGAGCACCGTGTCGTAGTAGGTCGTCGGCACGCGCAGAAATTCGACGCCGCGGTCGCGCATCATGCGGACCGTCCGAATAATGTCCTCGGTGGCGATGGCAATATGCTGGACGCCCGGGCCGCGGTAGAACTCCAGGTATTCGTCGATCTGCGACTTCTTCTTCCCCTGGGCGGGTTCGTTCAACGGGAACTTGATGCGGCCGTTGCCGTTGGACACCACCTTCGACATCAGCGCCGAGTACTCGGTGGAGATCGCCTTGTCGTCAAACGAGATGAGATTGAAGAACCCGAGGACCCGCTCATAGAAGTGGACCCATTCGTTCATGGCGCCCAGCTGCACGTTGCCCACGCAGTGATCGACATACTCGAGCCCGACCGGCGGCGGCGCGTAGCGCGACGAAGCGGCGACGAATCCCGGCATGAAGGGACCCCGATAGTTCCGGCGCTCGACGAGCGAATGGATCGTATCGCCGTACGTCTGGATCGCGGCCGTGACGACTTCGCCATGGTCGTCGGACGCCCGGACCGGCGCCTGCACGGCCGTCGCGCCGCGTTCCACCGCCAATCGGAATGCTTCGGCTGCATCGTCGACCCACAGCGCGAGATCGCGGACGCCGTCGCCGTGCCGGTGAACGTGCTCGGCCACGAATCCATCCGGGCCGAGCGGGGACGTCAGCACCAGCCGCACTTTGCCCTGCTCCAGCACGTAGCTGGCGCGATCGCGCGTGCCGGTCTCCGGTCCACGGTACGCGGTGAGCCGAAATCCGAACGTCGTCCGGTAATAGATCGACGATTGCTTGGCGTTGCCGACGAAGAACTCGATGTAGTCGGTCCCGTTGATCGGGAACGTGTCGACTGGCGGCGTCGGCGCCTTGGGAATCGTTTGGGTGGCCATCAGCGTGCCTCCATTTCAAGAAAATCTAACGATCGCCCGGGCCAAAGTGCGCCAGCGACTCCGGGTTGGCGAGTGCGTCGATATTCTTGACGGCCCGCCCGTGCAGCACGTCGCGCACCGCCAGCTCAGCGATCTTTCCGCTCACGGTGCGGGGAATGTCGGGCACCGCGCGGATGACGCGCGGGACGTGATGGGGACTCACGTTCTGGCGAATCGCCGCCTTGATGCGGTCGCGCAGCGCGTCGTCGAGCCGCTCCCCCGGCGTGAGCCGGACAAAGAGGACCGTCTGCACGTCGCGTCCGGACTCCGTGTCCACATCCTGTCCCACGATGACGCTCTCGGCCACTTCGGGAAATCGCTCCACCTGGCGATAGATCTCCGCGGTACCGATGCGCACCCCGCCAGGGTTGAGCGTGGTGTCGCTCCGGCCTTCGATGACGAGTCCGCCGTGCGGAGAGCGGCGCGCCCAGTCCCCGTGGCGCCACACGCCGGGGAACATGTCGAAGTAGGCGGCTTGATACCGGGCGCCGCCGGGGTCCTTCCAAAAGGCGACGGGCATGCTCGGGAACGGCATCGTGCAGACGAGCTCGCCGTCGGCGTCGGTCGGGCGGCCCTGCTCGTCGAAGACCGACACGGCCATGCCCAGCCCAAGGGCCTGCAACTCGCCGCGCCAGACGGGGCCAAGGGGATTGCGCAGGGCAAAACACGACACGATGTCGGCGCCGCCGCTGATGCTGCTCAGACGACACATTGGGCGCGACGCGATCGTACACGTAGTCGAAGCTGTGCGCAGCCAGCGGACTCCCGGTGGAGAGGATGGTCGCCACCGCCGAGAGATCGTGGGTGCGCGCCGGCGACAGCCCGGACTTCTCGGCCAACGCGAGATACTTGGCGCTGGTGCCGAACACCGTCACCCCCTCCTGTTCCGCCAGATCCCAGAGCACCGCCGGCCGCGCCGCCGGCAATGCGGCACCATCGTAGAGCACGACCGTCGCCCCGAGTGACAAGGCGCTCACCAACCAGTTCCACATCATCCAACCAGTGGTCGTGTAGTAGAACACGCGGTCGTCCCGCCGCACGTCGACGTGCAGCGACAGCTCTTTCAGGTGCTGCAGCAACGTGCCACCGGCGCCGTGCACGATGCCCTTGGGGAGTCCGGTCGTCCCCGAGGAGTAGAGAATGAGCGCCGGACGGTCGAACTCCCACCGCTCGCGGCCGAGCGGCTGGCCGCGATATTTCCCCAGAAAAGCGTCCCACGTCTCGATCATGACGGTTTCGCGCACGCTCGGCAGCTGGCCGCGCAACTCGGCGACGCGCGCCCGCGCGTCGACGGTCTTGCCGTTGTAGCGATACTCGGCGATGGCGAACAGGATGACGGGTTCGATCTGTCCGAAGCGGTCGATGACACCGGCGACGCCGAAATCCGGAGAACAACTCGACCAGATCGCGCCGAGACTCGTCGTCGCCAGCATGGCGATGACCGCTTCGGGGCAATTCGTCAGGAAGCCCGCGACGCGATCGCCGGGCGCGACGCCGGCGGCGCGCAGCGCGGCGGCGCAGGCCGCGACCTCGGCGCGCAGTTCCGCATGGGAGATCACCGAGCGGCGGCCGGCCTCCGTCCACGCGATCAACGCGGGAAGGGCGTCGTCGTACCGGAGGAGATTCTCGGCGAAATTGAGACGGGCTCCCGGAAACCATTGGGGGCCGAGATCGGGATCGGGCGGCGCCATGCGATCGAGGCCCGCGACGACGCGCGCCTGCCGCTCACCGATCACCCCGTGGAATCGCCACACGGCATCCCAGAAACGCGCCGGCTCTTCGATCGACCAGCGGTGCAGTGCGTCGAAGGCGCCCGGTGCCGACGCGGCCGGAAGTGGGACCGGACGCAGGAACTCGATGAATGCCGCCAGGTTCGACCGGGCAATCCGCTCCGCGGACGGCGTCCACATCGGCCCTGTCACTTCACCGCCCCACGTTGATCAGGCCAATGCCGACGAGGATGGCCCCGACACCAAGCCATTGGTGGCGCGCCAAGTGCTCGCGCAGGGCGAACCGGGCCACGAGCACCGTGACCGCCGCAGCGAGCGAACTGAGTACGGTCACGACCGCGACGTGCCCCGTCCCCAACCCGGCGGTGAATGTGGTGTAGCCGACCATGCCGAGAAGCCCCGCGCCGATCACCACGCCCCGGTGCTCCGGCCCGGGCGGCGACAGGCTGCGCCCGCGCACGCGGGCGATCACTGACACGACGCCGAGACCCAGCACGTAATACGTCCACACCGGCAGGATATGTCCGAGCGCGGGAACCGCGAATGTCCCCTGCACCCAGAATCCGGCACCGAACCCGGTGGCCGCCAGTACCGCCCAGCCCAGTCCCGCGCGACTCGACGACGGGCCCGGACGCCCGCTGGGCGATGACGCCAGGGCCACGCCGAAGACCGCCGTGGCCATCCCCAGCGCCGATAGGAGGCCGATCGCATTGCCGTGCGCGAGCGACAGCGCCACGGTGACGGCCGCGTAGCTGGCGGCGACCGGCGATACCAACGTCAGGCGTCCGACCGTCAGCGCCCGGATGAAGGCCGCCGACCCCGCGAGAATGATGGCCGCCGCCGCGACCGCCGCTGGCCAACCCCACGGTGGCGCGTCATGAATGGTCGCGGCCACGGACGCATGGTCGACCGCCAGCCAGGCGGAGAGCGCGATCGCGCCCGGCAGCTGGAAGAAGAACATCGCGCGGAGCGCACCGACCCGTTGTCCCGACGAACGATAGAGAACATTGGCGAGGCCCCAACCGAGGGCCGCGGCAATGCCAAACGCGACGGCGAGCTCCGACGGAGACAGCATGCCGAGCGAAATTACGCTCGGCGTGACGTCTAACGCGATGCTTTGCGCCGGGCCGCGGGCTGCTTCACGGGTTCGGGATGGTACTCGAAGAGCGTGGCTGGCTCGACGTGCAGCACATCGCACAGCGCCTGCAGTAGCCCCAGGCTCACGAACTTCACGCTGCCCTTTTCCCGGGCGAGGCGATACAACGTCGCCTCGGTCAGCCTGCCGCCCGAGTCGCGTGCGACCTCGTAGGGGGTCTTTTTCCGTTCGTCGAAGAGTTCGGGGATGCGTAAGCGCATGGCGCCGAAGCTATTAGGGAACAGCCGGAGCGGTACTGTCAGATTCGCAAGCACTCAGCTTTGACAGTACCGGCGCACACGGCTATTTCACTGCCAGCCCTGGACAGGAGTTTAGAGTGGCGGATAACCCGACGCGCGGACGCCTGACGTGTGCGATGGCCGGCATTGCTGTGCGGACCTTGCGCGAGCGGCGCGGCGTGAGCCAGGAGCGCTTGGGATTTCTCAGTGGCGTGGACCGGCCCGCGATCGGCGGCATTGAGCGCGGCGTGCGGTGGGGCCTCCTGCACACGTATGACCGGTTGCTGGTCGGGATGGGCGTCACGTGGGCCGAGTTTGGGGCCGAGCTCGATCGCCTCGCGGGACGGGACGGGAAGTAGATTTCGGCGTGCACTCTCCGTACGCGGCGCTGCAAGAGCGCGATTTTCGGCTCTTCTGGCTCGGCGCGTTCTCGGGGACGGTCGGTTTCGAGATGCAGGGCACGGCGGTCGGCTGGGAGCTGTACGAACGCACCCACTCGGCGCTCGCGCTGGGATACGTCGGTTTGGTCAGCGTGATCCCGCTGATCGCCCTCGTGCTTCCCGCGGGGCACATTGTGGACACGGTGAACCGGCGTTTCGTCCTCATGGGCGCCCAGACCGCCATGATGGCGGCGTCGCTCGGACTGGCGGCCGTATCGTGGCTGCACGCGCCCGTCATGGCCATCTACGCGTGCTTCCTGGTCATGGGGGCGGCGCGGGCGTTTCAGCAGCCGACCCGAAACGCCATCCTGCCGGCGCTCGTGCCGCCGGAGACGCTGGCCAACGCGGTCACTTGGAATAGCGGCGGATGGCAACTGGCCGCCGTCATCGGTCCCGCCCTGGGCGGGCTTCTCATTGGCGCGTTGCGCACCCCGGCGATCGTGTATCTGTGTGGCGCCGCCGGAGCGTTCGTGTTCCTCGTCTGCGCGTTCCTGCTGCGGTATCGGCCGATCGATCGGGAACACCGGGCGCTGACCATCGAATCGCTGATCGCCGGGGTCCGTTACGTCATCCGAACGAAACTGATTCTCGCGACGATCACGCTCGATCTCTTCGCGGTACTGCTGGGCGGCGCCACATCGCTCATGCCGGTGTACGCGAAGGACATCCTGCACGTCGGTCCGGTGGGTCTCGGGTGGATGGACGCGGCACCCTCGGTGGGCGCCGTGGTCATGGCCGTCGTGCTGGCGCGCGGGCCACTGCGGCGCGCGGGGCCGACGTTGCTGGGCGCGGTCTTTGGCTTTGGCGTGGCCACGCTGGTGTTCGGACTGTCGCGGTCATTCGTGCTCTCGCTGGCGATGCTCGTCCTGATCGGTGGGCTGGACATGGTCAGCGTCGTGGTCCGGGGCACGCTCGTGCCGCTCCTGACCCCCGATGAGATGCGCGGGCGCGTGGGGGCGATCAACAGTCTGTTCATTGGGACATCGAATCAGCTGGGCGGATTCGAGTCCGGGGTCGTGGCGCGGTTGTTCTCGCCGGTCGTGTCGGTCGTGTCCGGCGCGTTGGGCACGATGCTCGTCGTCGTTCTTGTCGCGCGACGGTGGCCGCAGTTGTGGAGTTTGGGACCGTTGACCGACACGATCATGCCCGAGTCTCTTGACGCTGCTCCTGAAGTGCCTGTACCTGCGCGGTAAGGGCCGCCTGTTGGTCCGTCAGCCGGCACAGTTGGGCGACCAACTCGGCATGCCGGTCTTCGTCGTCGGTCGGTTTCCGCTCGATGAACGTCAAGGCGCCGCCAGTCTCCAGACGGCAGACGCTCACCTTTTCCAGGGACTCAATGCCCTGGCGTCGCGCCGCGGCCTCCAGCTGGTCGCGCGTGATCAGTTCGCGACGGAGCCGGCGCTCGATGGGCTCCCCGTCCTTGACCAGCACGTCGGGGTCGCCCTCGATCAGGCGTTCCAGGGCCGGGTGGCGGTACAAGAACCGCACAACGCCGTAGTTCAGCACGAGCAGGATCGCGGCGCCGAGGAGGCCACCGGTCAGCGAATTGTCGTTGCCGATGATCGCGTTCTGCAGCGTGTTCGACAGCAGCAACAGCACGATCAAGTCGAACGGGTTGAACTGTCCCAGCTCGCGTTTCCCGGCCAGGCGGAGGCCGAGCAGCAGGAAGATGTAGACGCCGACCGTGCGGAGGAGCTTTTCCTCCCACGGAATGCCGAACTGCAGCAGGTTTTGCCAGATGGTGGACATGAGAAGATGTTAGCGACTCATGATCCCGCAATGGACTCTTGTGGGAAACGTCATGCGATTGTCACGAGCCGCGTGGGGTGGAGCACCTACGTTCGCCTCCAGTCCTCCACCGGAGCGTCCCCCTGGTCACCCCCCCAGCGGCATCCCGACCCACCGGCGTCGCGGCCAGCGTTGCGTTGCACGCCCTCCTGATCACGGCCGCCGTCGTCGCCACGGCCCGTCGCGGCGACACCCACCCGGCCCCACCCGAGCCCCGACCCCTGCTGATCTTCTCGACCCCACCGGTCGCCCCGGGCACCCCGTTGGCGACTGGCAGCGGAGTTGGCAAACCGATCGCCGTTCCGGATGTCCCGGTCATCGTCGCGCCAGATTTTGTCCCACCCGACATCCATGCGGGACCGCCGATGGGATCCGTCGGCGCCGACACCGTATGGGAACGGCCGACGCGGGCCGGCTCCGGGCCCGGATCCCAGACCAGCGGCGGCCCGCTGGCGGCCGACGCCGTCGACATCCCGGCGGCGCTGCTTCCCGGGTCCCCGGTGCCCAGGTACCCCGACGCGCAGCGGGACGCCGGCATCCCAGGGCACTTGACGCTGGAGTTCGTGATCGATACGGCGGGCCGCGCGGAGCGAGGATCGGTGCGGGTCGTCGCGACGGATGCTGGTATCGAGGCCACCGAGGCGTTCGCGCGCGCGGTGCGCGAGGCCCTGGCGGCGAGCCGCTACCAACCCGCGCTCTACGCCAATCGCCGCGTGCGGCAACTGGTGCGGCAGACGTTGGTGTTCGCCCTGGTGCCCCGGTGACGCCTAACGCGCCTTCGGCTTGGCCGCGAGCACGCCCGGGGTGATGGCGGATCGCCCGAAGCGCTCCCGCACCGTGTCGACGGCGCGGGCCAGCCGGCGGTCGCGGTCGGCCTCCATCTCGTCCTCGTCGATCAAGAGATCCAGCTGGCTGGCGCCGTCGAACTGGGAGAGGACGAGGCCAATCAGTCGCGCTGGCACGCGGCGGTCCGCGCGCAGACGCGCGAGCAACGCGCGGGCGACAGGCGCGATCGCGCGATCGGAGATGATGGGCGCGCGCAGGGTACGACCCGCCTGTCGGGTGGTCCGGTCGAAATCTCGCAGTTTGACCGTGATCGTTCGCGCCGCGAGTCCGGCTTCCCGCAGATCGGCGGCGCCGCGATCAATGAGCCGCGCCAGTTCGCGCTCGAGCGAAACGTCGTCGGCAAGATCGCGCGGGAACGTTTCCTCGCGACTGATCGACTTGACCCGCTCGTGCGCGTGGACCGGGGCGGTATCGATACCGTGGACGCGCTGGTGCAACCATTCTCCGGCGCGCGGCCCGAGGTTGCGGGTCAGCGCCGCGAGATCGAGCGCCGCGACGTCGGCGACCGTGCGCCAGCCGAGGCGCGCGAGGCGCTCCTGGAACCGCGGGCCGACGCCCGGCAGATCGGCCAAAGTGAACTGCCGCACGAATTCGGCCTCATCGCCGGGCGCCACGATCAGCACGCCGGTCGCGCCGGTGCCCGGGCGCGGCTTGGCGAGCTCCGTCGCCAGCTTGGCGACGAACTTCGACGTCCCGCCGCCGATGGAGACCGACAAGCCGGTTTCCCCCTGGACCGCCTCGCGAATCCGCACGCTGGTATCGGCGAGGGATTCCTCGCGATACAGTCGCTCGGTGTTCGTAAGATCGAGATAGAGCTCGTCGACGGACGCCGGTTCCACCACCGGAGAAAACCGCCGGAGCACGGCGGCCACCGCGCGACTCTTCTCGATGCACGCTTTTCGCGGGACCGGCACGCAGACCGCGTCCGGACAGAGCCGGAGCGCGCGGGCGATCGGCATGGCCGAGCGCACGCCGTATCGCCGCGCCTCATAGGACGCCGAGCAAACCACGCCGCGGCTCTCGCGCGTCCCGCCGACGATCAGCAGCTTGGCGGTTCCGGCGCCCTCCGGATCGGCCAAGCGGGCGACCGCGACAAAGAACTGGTCACAGTCCGCGAGCAGGATGCGCCGGGCCATGGCTATCAAACTATCCCCACTGCCGCACCCTGTCGCACGCGCGCAACGGCAGGTATCGGTCGCGGCCCAAACGAGCGACCCAACGGCTGGGTCCGCTGCTTGCTTCTTTCCGTGCTCCGATATGCATCTGATCCGACCTTCCCGCCCCGATGCCGACGCGCTTCGCCTTGCAGAACGGCAGTTCGGCGCCGCGACGCATATGGTGCTCGTCGATGACCGCGGGCCCGCCGTTTCCTTCATGGGATGGAAGCTCGGCGCCGCGTTCGTCGAGTGCTCCGAGGACACCGGCTCCACGCGCACCGTCACCGTCGAGGTCCTGTACTCGGAGACGACGGCATACGGCGTCGCCGAGCGATCCGAGACCCGACTGGCCGATGGCGCCACGCGCTTGGACGCGTCGGTGACGCTGTTCAATTCCACCCGGGATATCCGACGGCATTGCGAGTCGTGGACGGGTGATGCCGTTCGCGACATGGCGCGCGCCGCGGCGTTGGATCACGCCGTCCGCGCCTGGCCCGGTCTGCGCGCGGGCCGAATCACCCACGAGTCCCGGCCGCCCGCGCGCATCAGCGCGTCGATCTCGCCGCTGCGCTAGATCCGCGACTTCGCCGCGCGTGAAGGCCAAGGCTGCTTGACGGGGTAGCAAGAGACCTACAACTTCGCTGCCCCCGTCTTTTCGCCTCGCACGCGGAGATCGTACATGCACATCCCGAAGTCGACTACCGGCAGGGTACTCGCTGCCGGTCTCGCGTTGTCGTCGATTGCTTGTTCGAGTGACCGGCCGATGGGACCCAGCGCCAGCCCGAGCGTATCGCAGCTGTCGCCGGCGTACCAGACGCGTCACATCATCGTGATGAAGGATGGGGTCACGCCGGACGTCGTGGGCAGCGTCGGCGCCCGCGTGTTGGCGATGGGCGGGCGCGTCGAGCGGATGCACGGACCGATCGGCGTGCTGGTGACGCGCGACCTGACGCCCGGCGCCGCGGCGGCATTGGCCAGCCGGTCCGATGTGCTGGGGATCGTGCCCGACTACGTGATCAAGGTCCCCCAGCTCAAGGCGACCCACCTCAAACAATCCGTGGGTCCGGTGGGCGTGACGAGCCGGAGCGACCCGACACAAGCCGCGTTTTTCAACCAGTTCCAATGGAATTTGCGCCTGATCCGCGCGCCGCAATCGTACACCCTCACGAAGCGGGGAAAGGGCCGCCTCATTGGCGACCTCGACACCGGCATCGACTATACCCATCAGGACCTGGCGAAGAAGGTCGACATGGGCCTGAGCCAATCGTTCGTCGTGACCGAGCCCGGGATCGAGGATCTCGACTTCCACGGCACCTGGACCGCGAGCATCATGGTCAGCAACGGGATCGGGATGGCATTGGTCGCGCCTGATGCGAAAATCGTCGCTCTCAAGGTTCTGGATCAGAACGGCCAGGGCTCGTTTGCCGACGCCATTGCCGCGGTGGTCTACGCCGCCGACGTCGGTCTCGATGCCATCAACATGAGCTTCGGCGCCGTGATCTCGAAGAAGGACCCCGGCCTGACGCCGCTCTTCGTCGCGTTCCAACGCGCCGTGAAGTACGCCTGGGACCATGGCGTGAACGTGCAGGCGGCGGCGGGCAACGATGCGCTCAACCTCCCGCAGGTGGACTCCGTCGACATCCCTGGCCAGCTCAACTACCTGATCAGCGTCGGCGCCGTCGGACCCATGGGACAGCAGAACTTCGACAACATCGCGAGCTATTCCGACTTCGGCTATCCGGCCGTGACGTTGTTCGCGCCCGGCGGTGACTTCGCGACGGATCCCTCCGAGCAAACGATGGCCGATCTGATCGTCGGGGCCTGCAGCAGCTTCTCGGTGAATCCGGCCCTCCAGACGTGCACAACCGCCAAGTCGTTCTACATCTGGGCGGACGGCACCAGCGCCGCCGCGCCCCACGTGACCGCGGAGGCGGCGGTGCTGCGGTCGGATCAGCCGAAGAACGCGCCGAATCTCATGTACAACACGATGCACTGCATCCTGGTCGGTTCCGACGCGCTCACGGGTATACGCGTGGATCCGCTCTACGGGTTCGGCGTCATCGACATGATCGGCGGCCGGGACTGCCGGCAGATCATTTGAGCGACGAGACGGCGGTGGCGCCATTGCGCGCCACCGCCGTCTGGTAGAGCTGTTTGCCCATCGGATTGACGAACTGCGCGTGCAGAGATGCGGCGCTCAGCTCCACGATCAGGAAGCCCGCGCTCGTCGCGCTGAACTTGGTGCGCGGTGTGTGTCCGGCCAATCGCGCTTCCGAGCCCCCGCCCGACACGAAATAGTCGACGTGGCCGGATTCCAGAATGCTGCAGGTTGTGGTCGTGGCCGCAGAGATACACCTGGGCGTGGTATTTCTCGAGCAGCGGCTGGATGGACGCGATCAACTCGGGCGTGTCGCCATGCTTCGGGCTGGCCGAATACACGGGGTGGTGGCCCACGACGATCTTCCACTGTGATCTCGACGCGGCCAGGGCGCTGTCGAGCCAATGCACCTGGGCGCGGGTATCGATGCCCGCCACACGGGCTTTGTACTTGCTTTCCGTGTGATACTCGGTAACGAAGGGCGACGTGTCGAGAAAGAAAAACTCGACCGTGGTCGTGTCATCGACCTTCTCGCGCACCGAGAAGTAGCGCGCCGGCATGTGCCAGCGGGGGTCGATCTTGCCGTAGTCGATTTCCGCCTGCGGGTTCCCCTGATAGTCGTGATTCCCGATCGCGACGTACCAGGGAACCTGCAGTGACTTGGCCTTGTACACGTCCTCGAACAATGTCTTGAACTGGTTGTCGTGCGTCGTCTTCACGCCGGTCTCGTAGAAGTTGTCGCCCACGGAGACCACGAACTTGGCGCCGAGTCGGGTGGCGGCAGCAGCCATCTGGGTCGCGACCTTGGTCTGGTAGCCGGCGCCATCGCGACCCCAGTCGCCAATCACGAGGAAACTCGTCTGCGCCGGAAGGCGCGTGGCCGCGAGCAGGGCGGCCATCAGAACCACGATGCGGGGAGTCATGCCGGGACACTAGCCGGCGAAACTGTCAGTCCTGTGACAGGGCGGCGCGATCCGCGAGGTATATCAGTTGTTCGCGCGCTGTGACACGGGCGGCCGGATGCGCCGCGGTGGCCTTCCCTCCCGCCTCCGCCATAATCGTCGACAGGATCGCGCGCTTCCCCGCTCCCGCGCACAGGAAGACGACGGCGCGCGCATTGTCGAAGACCGGATACGTGAGTGTCACGCGCTGGCGGGTGGTCATCTCCGGCGGGGCCATGGCCGTCACGGCCCAGCGCGCGGTCTCATCGAGCGCGGGGCTGCCGGGAAAAAGCGAAGCCGTGTGGCCGTCGTCGCCGATGCCGAGGAGCGCGACGTCAAACGTGCCCGAAGAGAGCGAGGGGAAATCGCGTCGCAACAGCGCGTCGTAGCGCGACGCCGCCTCCGGCGGCGGGCGCTCGCCCTCTATGCGCGCCGTGTGATCGCGGAGACCCGTGATATGAGAGAGAAGAGCCTCGTCGGCCATTCGATAGTTGCTGTCCGCGTTGTCGGGCGGGACGCAACGCTCGTCGCCGAAGTAGAGTCGTGTCGACGCCCAGTCGATGCGATCGGCGTACTGGGCGGCGAGGAGACTGTACAACGCGCGAGGCGTATTGCCGCCCGACAGGGCGAGGGTGAAACGCCCGCGCGCGGCGATGGCCGACCCCGCGGCGGCCGCCACGAAATCGGCGGCCGCCCGACTCAGCGCCCCGGCGTCGGCGACCGCACGAATCTCAGGCTGCGGCACCCGCTCCGGCCCGCTCGAGCTGCTCCCGCGGCTCGCGCTCCGGCACCACCGCGGCGGCCTGCGGTGGTCCCCACGTGCCGGCGGCGTAGAACGGCGGCGTATCGTGCAGGGCGAGCAGCGGCGCATAGACGCGCCACGACGCTTCGACTTCGTCGGCGTGCACGAACAGGGTCTGGTCGCCGCGCAGGACGTCGAGCAGCAGCGTCTGATACGCCTCGGGCAGCGTCTTGAACTGCTCGTCGTAGTTGAAGTGCAGCGTCAGCCGCTCCAGGCGAAATGGCTCGCCCGGCGCTTTGACGTCGAAATACAGACGGAACCCTTCGTTCGGCTGCAACGTGATCACCAGCGTGTTGGCCGTGGGCTGCGTCCCGGCCATCGAGCGGAACATCCACACGGGCGCCTGGCGAAACCGCACGCGGATTTCGGTCAGTCGCCGCGCCATGCGCTTCCCGGTGCGGATGTAGAACGGCACGCCCTGCCACCGCCAGGTGTCGAGACTCAGCTTGACGGCGACGAAGGTGTCGGTGTTCGACGTCGGCGAGACATCCGGCTCGCCGCGATAGCCGATGACCGGCTTCCCGTTGACCTGGCCCGCCACGTACTGGCCGCGGACCGCGTCGTGGGGACCCAACGGCGCGATCGACCGCAGGACCTTGATCTTCTCATCGCGGATCGCCGAGGCCTCGAACGCCGTCGGCACTTCCATGGCGACCAGAGCGAACAGCTGCGTCAGGTGACTCTGCACCATGTCGCGCAACGCGCCGGCGTGCTCGTAGTACTCGGCGCGCTCCTCGACGCCCAGCTCCTCGGCGACCGTGATCTCCACGCTCTCGACGTGATCCCGATTCCACAGCGTCTCGAACATGGCGTTGGCAAAGCGGAACACGAGCAGATTCTGAACGGTCTCTTTGCCGAGATAGTGATCAATGCGATAGACCTGTGCCTCGTCGAAGAACTGATGCACGAGCCGGTTCAGCTCGCGCGCCGAATCGAGGTCACGGCCAAACGGCTTCTCGATCACGATGCGCGTCCAGCCGGCGCTTTGGTTGAGCCCCGCGGCGCCGAGGCCGGCGATCGTCGACGGGAAGGCTTGCGGCGGCAGCGAGAGGTAGAAGACGCGGTTGCCGGTGAGCCCGTGCTCGCGCTCCAAGGTCTCGAGCCGCGTCTTGAGCGCATTGAAGTCGGCCGGCGTCGATCCCCCTATGCTCTGGTAGTACACGGCGCTGTCCAGCCACGCCGAGACGTCGGCCGCCGCCGCATTGGCCGAGACCGCGTCGCGGACCCATTCCCGATATTTGGCGTCGTCGATATCACCGGTGCGGCCAACGCCGACGATGAGGTTCTTGCCACCGGTCAGGTCGTGCTTGTGCAGCTGAAAGAGCGCCGGGAGGATCTTGCGATGCGCGAGGTCCCCGGATCCTCCGAAGACGACGAAGATGCTCTGGTCGACCGTCATGATGCCGCCTCGGACTTGATGGCGTGGCCGCCGAACTGGTTGCGCAATGCCGCGAGCATCTTGTCGGCGTAGGAATCCTCGTCGCGCGACCGCAGGCGTTCGATGAGCGATTGCGTGATGATGGGCGCCGGCACGTCGAGATCGATCGCCTCGGCCACCGTCCACCGCCCCTCACCAGAGTCGACGACGTAGGGCGCGATGCCCTTGAGCGTCGGATTGGCCTTGAGCGCGTTGGCGGCCAGATCCAGCAGCCAGGAGCGCACCACGCTCCCATACCGCCAGATCTCCGAGATCTGGGCGACGTCGAGGCCGAATTCCTTCTTGTGCGCCAGAATCGAAAACCCTTCGGCGTAGGCCTGCATCAGACCGTACTCGATGCCATTGTGAATCATCTTCACGAAATGCCCGGCGCCGGTGGGACCCACGCGTCCCCAGCCCTGTGCTTTGGCCGGGGCCAGCGTCTCGAAGATGGGCCGCAACCGTTCCACGGCGGCCGCATCACCGCCGATCATCAGGCTGTACCCTTCGGCCAATCCCCAAATGCCGCCGCTCGTGCCCACGTCCACGTAGTGCAGCCCTTTGGGCGTGAGCTCGACCTGCCGGCGCATGTCGTCTTTGTAGTTGCTGTTCCCGCCATCAATGATCGTATCGCCGGACGACAGGAGGCCGGCCAACTCGCGCACGGTCGCTTCGGTGGCCTCGCCCGCGGGAACCATGATCCACACGGCGCGCGGTGCGGTGAGTTTTCCCACCAACTCCTTGAGCGATCCGCTGGCGGTGGCGCCGCCCGAAGCCGACGTCGCGATCGCCTTGGCGTCGCGGTCGAATACGACGACCGTATGGCCACCTTTGACGAGGCGCGTCGTCATGTTGGCGCCCATTTTCCCCAATCCGACCATTCCCAATTGCATCGCGTCCGATCCTCGCAAGGTGGTAGACGGCTTGAAGAACCGGGAAAGATAGGAGGTTCCCGGTTGAGCCGCCTATGACATACTGTTACGTATGCCGGTCTTCCCTCTCTCCGGAATCACATCCCATGGCCCCGCCCAAATCCGTTCTGCAGCACGTCCCCGGAGTCCAACTCGCCGTCGTCCTGAGCACCGCTGACCCCAATGGCAGAGGTCGCGTCCAAATAGAGTTTCCGTGGCTCGACTCGGCACCCTTGTGGGCCCAGGCCTGCATGACATCGGGCCCGACATCGGACACGGCTGTCGTGGCGTTCCAGGGCGGGGACTGGATGCACCCGATCATCATCGGCTACCTCAAGTCATGACAGGAGGGACCCGACGATGCGATCGAGATCGGCCGGGTCGGTCACGATGTGCTCGCGCGGCCCCGGGGGACGGGCCAGCACGCGGTTCCGGGTGAGCTCGCTTGGGATCACGACACAGACCGCGCCGGTCGCCAACGCCGACGCGACACCGGGCTCGGAGTCCTCGACGATGAGACAGTCGGCCGGCGCGACAGCGAGTCGGGACGCCGTGAGGCAGTAGATCTCGGGATCGGGCTTTGGGCGCGCCACCTGATCGCGGGTCACGATCACGTCGAGATAGCGGCGAATGCCGAGCGCGTCGAGCACGATCGCCGTCTCCGGCGGATAGGACATCGTCGCCAGCCCCGTCGGATACCCCTCGCCCTTGACCTTTCGGAGGAGCGCGGTCGCGGCGGGATACTCCTGCCGCCGGACCAGATCGCCGTCGCGCAGCATCTCATCGTAGATGCGCATCCGCTGCGCGACGAACTCCTCGGCGGACTCCCCGAGATCGAACCGCTCGACCAGGGCTTGGGCGACCTCGTTTCGGGAGCGGCCGATGAGGTCATCGTACTGTTGAATGACGGCGGCCTCGTCGAGCCCGGGCTTGAGCGCCTTGGCCGCCTTGGCGTAGGAGATCGCCTTGAGCGCCTCCGTCTGCACCAACGTCCCGTCCAGATCAAACAGTACCGCGCGAATCACGAGAGCAGCGCGGCGAGTTTGTCGAGCCCGGCGCGTCCGTATGGCACGTCGATGCGGAGCACCCGGCGCCCGCGATCCAGTAGCGCCTGGCGATCGCCGAGCGCCTGGGCCTGCTTGAGAACGCCGAACGTCATCGTCGAGGCATTGGCGTCCGCCGTGTCGGGAATCTTGACGTCGGCGGCGGCTGGCGGCGCCGGCGTCACGACTTGGATGAAGACGCCCTGCCCGCCGTCGCCTTTGTGCAGCTGCCCGGTCGAGTGCAAGAATCTCGGCCCGTATCCGAGGGTCGTGGCCACGCGCAACCGGTCGCGCAGGCCCACGCGGATCTGTTGCAGCGCGTCGGTCGCCAGTTGCGACGGCGCGATCCACGCTTGCAGCGCGATGTAGTCGCCCGGACGCACAAGCCCCATGAAGGCCGTGACGACCGACCGCACGTCGGGTCCAGCCGACGGGGCGTAGACCGACACGTTGTCCGCTGTCGCGGTCGGCGCCAGCGGCGGCAGTGCCCCGCTCTTCTCGTAGGCGGCCACCATCTGTCGCGCCAGCACCTTCGCGGTTTCGACGTTGGGCTGATCGAACGGATTGATGCCGAGTCGCCATCCCGCGACCGCCGTCGCCAGCTCCCAACTGAAAAACTCACCGCCCAGGTCGTACGGGTCGTGGAGCTCGATCCGGACCACTGGATGGCCGGCGGCGCCGAGAGCCGCCAGCGCCGCATCGTGGCTCGCATCCGACGGCAAGCGCAGCGACACGAAGAGGCGGTCCTCCCCGTACACCGCCGGCGCCCCCAAGGGCTCGTCGGCCACCGGCAGGATGCCTTTGTCTTCCTTGCCCGTGCTCTCAGCGATCAGTTGCTCGACCCATGCGCCCCACGGCGCAATCGTCGGCGAGCACACGAACGTCACCTTGTCACGGCCGGCGATCGCCAGCTCGCCCATAGTGGCGCCGAGCTCCAGCGCCGTCTCCTGATCGCCCTCGGCCTTGACCGCGCGGTCGAGCAAACGATCGATATCGACCCCGACGAGCGCCGCGGGCACCAGACCAAAAGGCGACAGCGCCGAATACCGCCCGCCGATCTCCGGATCACTGAGGAACGTCGCGCGGAACTGGTATTTGGCCGCCGTATCGGCGAGCGCGCTGCCGGGATCCGTGATGGCAATGAAATGGGCCCCGGCCCGCTCGGCGCCCAGCGCGGCGACGGCCCGCCGATAGCAGTACCGGAAAAACGAGAACGTTTCGACGGTGCCACCGGATTTCGTGGAGACGATGTACAGGGTCTTGGCCGGGTCGCGATCGTTGACCGCGGTGGCCACGGCGGCGGGATCGGTGCTATCAAGGACCGCCAGATCGAGATAGCCCGGCGCGACGCCGAACGTCCGGCGAAACACATCGGGCGCGAGGCTCGAGCCGCCCATGCCGAGCAAGAGGGCGTTCGTATAGCCGTCCGTCCGCACCGCATCGACGAGATGGCGAATGGCCGGTAGCGCGTCCCGCATCCGATCGGCGATGGTGAGCCACCCGAGGCGATTCGTGATTTCCGCGGGCTGCGGTTTCCACAGGGTGTAGTCGCCGCTGTTGATGCGCTCCAGCACGCGCTCGCTGCGCGCCCGCGCTACTGTCTTGGCCACCGCATCCGCGTACCTGCCCAACTCCGCCTTCAGCGCCGTCATGTCGTCTCCCGAAGATAGTGCGCCTCGATCGCCTGGACCTTCGCCAGCCGCCGCTCATGCCGTTCCTCGTGCGAGAAGCTCGCGCCGACGAACGTGCGGGCCAGCTCCTTCGCCACTTCGGAGCCGATGACCCGTCCCCCGAGCACGAGGATATTCATGTCATCGTGCTCCACGCCCTGGTGGGCAGAGTACGTGTCGTGGCACAATCCGGCGCGAACGCCGGGAATCTTGTTGACGGCCACGACCGCTCCAACCCCACTGCCGCAGATCAACACGCCGCGCGCAACGCGCCCCTCGACGACGGCGCGTCCGATCTTTTCCGCGAAATCCGGATAGTCGACCGGCGTTTCGTCGTACGTGCCCAGGTCTTCCACGTCGTGGCCGGCGGCGCGCAAGGCCGCGGCCACGTCCTGCTTGAGCGAGAAGCCCGCGTGGTCGGATGCCACAGCCAGTTGCATCAGAGCGTCACTCCCTGGGCGCGCAACCACTCCGACATCTCGCTCTGGATCGCGGTTAACTCGTCCGTGGTGCGCGCTTCGAATCGCAGCACGAGCGCGGGCTGGGTGTTGGAGGCGCGAATGAGTCCCCAGCCGCCGTTGAACTGCACGCGCGCCCCGTCCACGTCGATGACGGTGTGATCGGCCTTCCAGTGCGCGATGGCCCGCTGGACGATATCGAATTTCACATTGTCCGGGCAGTCGATCCGGATCTCCGGAGTCGACGGGTAGACGGGAACCCCCTCGAGCAGCTGGGTCACGGTCTTCCCCGACGCGGCAATGATCGACAGGAGTCGACCGGCGGCGTACATCGCGTCATTGAAGCCATAGTAACCGTCGGCGATGTACATATGGCCGGACAGCTCACCGGCGAGCGGCGCGGACAGCTCCCGCATCTTGGCCTCGATCAAGGAGTGCCCCGTCTGCCACATGACCGGTCGACCACCGGCCGACCGGATGGCTTCGGCGAGCGCGTCGGAGCATTTCACGTCGAAGATCACGGGCTTGCCCGCGTTGCCGGGGCGCGCCAGCACATTGCGGGCGTAGATCGCCAGCACGCGATCGCCCCACACGATCTCGCCATGCTCGTCGACGACGCCAATGCGGTCGGCATCCCCATTGAGCGCGATCCCGACATTGACGCGGCCCGCGCACACCGCGGCCTGTAACTCGGCCAGGTTCTTGGCCTGGCTGGGATCGGGTTGCCGGTGGGGGAAGCGACCGTCACTGGTGCAGAGCAGGCAGTCCACGACCCGTACGCCCAGTCGCTGCAGCAAGCGTGGACCCAGCGCCGAGCCGATGCCGTTTGCGCAGTCGAGGACGACGGAGAGCGGACGCGCGAGTGGTCCGATGCGCGCCACCAAGTCGTCGAGATAGCGCTCGTCGATCGACTCCTCGCGGACCGATCCGTCTCCCGTGCGCGTGCGCCCTTGATCGATGATCGCTTTCAGCGCCTGGATCTCGTCGCCGTAGAGCGCGTGCGTCCCCACGCAGAGCTTGAACCCATTGTAGGGGGCCGGGTTGTGGGACGCGGTAATCTGCACGCCGCCGGCCACGTCGAGGTGCTCCAACGCCCAGTAGAGCTCGGGCGTGGTAACGACGCCGATGTCGATGACGGAGACACCCGATGCGGTGGCGGCGGCGACGAAGGCATCGCGGAGGGCCGTGCCGCTCGGGCGGTTGTCGCGGCCCACGACGATGGGACCGCGCGCGCGCGCGTCATTGAGATAGACGGCAAACGCCCGCCCGATATCGCGGGCCGTGTCGGCATCGACCTCCGAGCCGACCAGCCCGCGAATATCGTACTCACGATAGATCTGCGGAGCGACGATCATTCGTGCCTAGTGTAGCCGGTGGGCGTCGCGGACGTGTAACGCTCCCACAGTGAGAAACTCACGTGGCCGTCGTCCCCGGCGGTGGTTCGGGATCCTCTTGACGAATGACGCCGTCCGTCATCCAGCAGTTGAGATAGGGCTCGTCCCGCTGCTTGGAGAGCAGAAACATATACGTGGCCCGTTCTCCGCTCCGCCCGATGATCACGACGCGCTGGCGGGCGCGCATGCCGACGACATTGATCGCGTCTCGATGGACGCTGCGAAAGTCCAACATCGTCCGGTAGGCGGGGTTCTTCACGAGCAGGGCGAACCGTTCCAGCGGACCGGTCTCCTCGCGGTTGGCGGGCGAGGTGAACGCGAAGGTCGTCTCGATGCCCGCATTGGGGTGCGGGTCGTCGTTGTGCTGCAACGCGCGGAGCACGATGCCGACGACCTCGCTGGGCGAGAGCGCCGGATCCGGGTGCTGCGGTGGTCCGCCGCTCAGCAGCGCCAGGACGAGAAGGGCGGTGCTCAATTGACGGCCGTCTGTTGGTTGATCTCGGCGACTTCCGCATCCGTAAGCCGCAAGGCAGCGGCGCCGATCCACCCGTCGACTTGCCCGGGACTTCGGGCGCCGACGATGGCGCCGGTCACCGCCGGATGACGGAGCGTCCAGGCAATGGCCACCTCGCCCGCGCTGGCCTCGTACCGCGCGCCGATCTGCCGCAGGACATCCGCGACCGCCAGGTTCCGGGTCAGATCAGGCTCGCGGTAGGCGCTGCTGCGGCGCCGCCAGTCGTCCGGCGGCATGCGCTCGATGCGCTCGCGCGTCATCGCACCCGACAGGAGCCCGGAGGCCATTGGCGAGTAGACGATGACGCCGATGTGGTGGTCGAGACAATACGGGAGGATCGCCTGCTCGACCTTCCGGTTGATCGGCGAGTAGGGCGGTTGCAGCGACGCCACGGCACCGGCGTGCCGGCCGCGCTCCAGTTGCTCGACATTGAAGTTCGACACGCCAATGTAGCGGATCTTCCCCTGATCCCTGGCGTCCACCATTGCCGCGATGGCGTCGTCGATCTCGGCGTTGCGCGCGGCGCTCTCCGGGGGCCAATGAATCTGGTAGAGATCAATCGTGTCGGTCTGGAGCCGGCGCAGGCTGGCTTCCAGTTCGCGCCGGATCGAGTCGGGCTTGATGACGCGCATGGTGTTGCCTTTGTCGTCCCAGACCAGCCCGCACTTGGTGAACACGTAAGGACGCTCGGCGCGACCCGTCAATGCTCGCGCCACGACATCCTCGGAATGCCCGAGCCCATAGACCGCGGCCGTGTCGATCCAGTTCACGCCCGCGTCGAGCGCGCGATTGATGGCGTGGATCGACGCGTCGTCATCCTGTGGCCCCCACGCAAATTGCCATCCGCCACCGCCGATCGCCCACGCCCCCATCCCGAGCGGCGTGATCAGGAGATCGGAATCGCCGAGGCGGCGCGTTTCCATGACCAGTGTCGACATTGTCGTCCTCGGCAATAAGGGAACCCAGTTCGTCGCTGGGCGATTGCTGGGGGTCGATACACCTGGAGCGTACAATCTACCGAAATCGCACGTTGCGGGCCGCCGCGTACTACGTTCTCTGCTGGTCGACGATCGCACTGTTGGCCAAGGACGTAATACCGGGTGGCATCTGGCTCGTATTGGCGGTGGGCGCAGCAACTACCGCGCCGCTCATCGCGTTTCTTCGGGGTCGCGGCTGGCGCCGGTACCCGAGCGCCGCGTTCCGCCTCTTCGTCGTGCGCCCCGTGCTCTACGCGCAACTGCTGCTGCCCCTGGTCGCGGGCGGTGGCATCATCGGATTGCTCGTCGGTGCGTTGGCCGGCGCGCCTCTCGTGGGCGGGCGCATTAGTGCGCTGACAGTGCTGGCCGTTATGATCGTGTTGCTGGTGACCGGCTATGTCGGCAGCCGGCGGCTCGTCGTGCGCGACATCACGGTCAGTCTCCCCGATCTGCCCGCGGCACTCGCCGGGCTGCGCATTGCGCAGCTCTCCGATCTGCACGTGGGCCCGCAGACGTCGCGCCGATACTTGAGCCGGGTGGCGCGCACCGCGATGGATTTGACGCCGGATCTCGTCGCCATCACGGGCGACCTGGTGGACGACCGCGCCGAGGATGTTCCGTATTTTGCCGTGCTCACCGATGCGCTGACCGCGCCGTTGGGCGTGTATCTGATTCCCGGCAATCACGACATCTACGCCGGATGGGCGGAGGTCGCGCGCTCCCTGCGCGCGCGCGTCGCCGCGACGGTGCTGGTGAATGAGGCGCACGTCCTGACGCACGATGGCGCGCGGATCGCCATTGTGGGCACGGGCGATCCGGCGGGCCGCCGGACCGGCGATGCCGCGCCGGACATTGAACGGGCGCTGGCCGCGGTCCCCGAGGGGACCGTCGTGATCGCGCTGGCGCACAATCCCGTACTGTGGGGCGCCTTGGCGACCAAAGGCGTGGCGCTGACGCTCAGTGGTCACACGCATTGGGGCCAGTTCGCGATCCCGGCATTGGGTTGGAGCCTCGCCAGTCCGTTCCAGTCGCTGGCGATGGGCGCGCACCAGTCGGGCGGATCGCTCCTCTACATACACCCCGGGACCGGCTACTGGGGGTTGCCGTTCCGCATTGGCGCCACGCCGGAAGTCGCGCTCATCACCCTCCGGCGGGGTCCGGCGGTGATCACGATGTCGCCGCGCCCTACCGCCGCCGCAGCACGAGCACCCCGACCACAATCAGCACTACACCCGCGACCCGCGCCGGTGTGACCGGCTGGCGCGGGATGTTCAAGGCGCCGAAATGCTCCAGCAGGAGCGCGACAATCATTTGGCCGGCGACCACGGCGCTCAGCATGAGGGCGGGGCCAAGTCGCGGGGTGAGGATGACCGTCGACATTACGTAGGCCGCGCCCAGGAAGCCACCGCACAGCGCCCACCATGGGACCCCGGCGAGCGCTCGAACGGTCGGCCACTGATCGCGCGCGACCACCATATACAGCATCAAGCCGAGCGCGCCAACCACGAACGAAACGAGTGTGGCGGCCGCGGGAGCACCCAACCAGGTTCCCAACTCGGTGTTCATGGCCACCTGTACGGCCAGGGCGCCACCGGCGGCGGCGGCGAAGAACAGCAGGAAGAGGGCTGTCATGAATATGAGCAGTGCAAAGAATGAGGACGCGTGGTAACCTGGGGGTGGTGAGCCCGATGCCCGAGATCGTCTTGCCCGTCGCCTGTCCGGCCTGTGGCGCGAAGTACGAGGAAGGTACGCGATTCTGCGCCCACGACGGCGCCTCGCTGCCCGACCTGGCCGCCGACGCGCTCGCGGGACTGGTAATCGCCGATCGCTACCGTCTGGGCCGCAAGCTCGGATCGGGGGGCGTGGGCGAGGTGTATCTGGCCGAGCACCTGCGCATTGGCCGGCCGTGCGCGATCAAGTTGCTGAAGGCCGATCTGCGCACCGATCCCGAGGCGGTGGGGCGCTTCGTGCGCGAGGCGACGAACGCCAGCCGCATCAATCATCCGCACGTCACCCAGATCTACGATTTCGGCGAGGCGGAGGGCGGTCTCGTCTATCTGGCCATGGAGTATGTCCGGGGGGAGCCGCTCGCGCGGCTCCTGGTGCGGGAGGGCCCGCTCGGGGCGCGCCGGGTGGCGAGCATCATCCTGCAGATCGCGTCGGCATTGGACGCCGCGCACGCGCTGGGGATCGTGCATTGCGACCTCAAGCCGGAAAATGTGATCGTGCGGCCGTCGACGGTCGATGAGGGGCTGGACGACGTCAAGATCGTCGATTTCGGGCTTTCCAAGGTCTTCGGCGACCTCACGCAACAAGTGACTGACACCGGCTGCTTCGTTGGCACGCCGCACTACATGGCGCCGGAGCAGCTGGTGCCGGCCACCGTCGACTGGCGTTGCGACGTGTACGCCGCGGGGCTGCTGGCGTTCGTGTTGCTCACGAGCCGGCTTCCGGTGGATGGCGAGTCGGCGCTCGACGTCATGCGGCTCCGGCTGAGTGAACCGCCATTGACGCTCGACACGGTCGCTCCGGCGGTCGCCTGGCCGGTGGAGCTGGAAGAGGTGTTTGCCCACGTCCTGGCGCGCCGGCCGGCCGACCGCTACCAGAGTGCCGGAGCGTTCGCCCGCGACTTGGACGCCGTCATTGCGGCCTGGACGACCCCCCCGGTCGCCACGACCGTCGTTCCGGTCGATGTGCCCGTCACGTTGCCGCGCGCGCAGCGGCGCCGGCCGCGGCTGGCGCCGGCGACGCGGCGACTGGTGTTCGGCGCCGCCGGGTTTGCCGCGGCCGCGGTGGGGCTTGCCGTGGTTGTCATCGCACAGCGGGAGATACCGGCGGCGGCGGCGGCTAGGCCGACCACCACGACGGTGGCCGCGGCTCCGGGCTCGGTGGCCGAGCCGCTGCCCGCTCCCGCGCCGCCCGCCACCGCTCAGCCAACGCCGGCGCCGAAGGTGGCGTTCCACGGCACGCCGCTGCGCGCGATGCCGCGCGCGGAGACGTCATTGCCGGCGGTGGCGCCGGCTCCCGTCGTCGAACCCGTGCGCTCCGTGCTCGACCGCCTCGAGAGTTGGACGGATCCGCGCTCGGCGGACCGGGTCAGCGCCGAGCGCGCGCTCGCGGCCATTCCGGCGCTCTTGCCGCGGCTCGCGACGCGCGCCGACAGTGTCGAGGCGCTGTATCGATCGGCCGAAGCCAACCTCGCGCTCGGCCGGCCCGATGACGCGTGCGCCACGCTGTCATCCTTGCGCGGCATGGCCGCCGGCACACCGTTCAATCGGGCCGTCGCCTCGCTCGGCGAACCCGGGCTTACCTGCCCTTCGCCGTAGCCCGCCGGGAATAGGTTCGCGTGTCACGGGATTCATGATCGCGTAACCTTTGTCACAGCCGTCGTATTCGACCCTCTTACGCTTGCCGCGTCGTTACCTGAGCGATACAGTACCGTGGTGCCTGCGACCACTGGAATCCGTGCCGTGCTGTTCGACTTCGGCGGCACTCTCGACGCCGACGGTCTCCGGTGGAGCACCCGCTTTCACGCCGCGTATCGTGCGGCGGGCGGTGCGCTTGGCTTCGATGACTTCGACGGCATTTTTCGCGCGTCGGACCGGGCGCTGGAACAGGTACCGACGATTCGCGTGCTCGGATTCCGGGCGATGATCGAAACGCAAGCGGAGATTCTGCGCGCGACGGTCCCCGACGCCGGGCACGTGGACTTTGCCGAAGTCGCCGACCGTTTTCATGGCGATGCCGTGCGTACTGTCGGGCGCAATCGCGCGGTATTGGGCGCGCTCGCCGACCGGTTTGTCCTCGGCGTGATCTCGAACTTCACGGGCAACTTGTCGTTGTGTCTCGACGAGCTCGGGCTCGCATCGTACTTCGACACGGTCACCGACTCGGCGGTGATCGGTATCGCCAAACCCGATCCGATGGTGTTTCACGCGACCCTCGCGGCGCTCGACGTCGAGCCGCCCGAAGCGTGGATCGTGGGCGACAATGTCGAAGCCGACATTCGCCCCGCGCGGTCGCTGGGGCTCTCCACCTGTTGGCTCAGCGCGCGCGATTGCGTGGCGCCCGCCGACTGCGCGCCGACGGCGCGGATCTCCGCGCTCACCGAGCTCCCCGAGGTCGTGTGCACGGCTTGATTCTCGCGGGGGGCGAGGGCTCGCGTCTGGCCGCGGACGGTGTCGTCGCGCCCAAGGCAGCTGTACGCGTCGCCGGCCGATCGCAGATCGTGCGCCTGGCCGAGACGTTCGACGCGCTGGGCTGCGAGTCCGTGACGTGCATGATCCGCGCGACGTTTCCCGATGTCATCCACACGATGCAGTACGACGTCCAGCTTTCGCGCGGACGGCCGCGCGTGATCGCGTGCCAGACGCCGTCGTCGCTGCACACGCTGGTCGAGGGGATGGCGCACATCCCGCCTGGTCCGGTGTTTTGCAGCATGGTGGACACGGTGATGCCGGCCCGGGACTGGGAGCGGGTCTCCGAGAAGGCCGGGCGCCGCATTGGCGAGGGCGCCGATGCCGTTCTCGTCGTGACGCCCTACGTCGACGACGAGCGCCCGTTGTGGGTCGAGCGCGGCGCCGACGAGTACGCGCTGCGGATCGGCGGGGCGGCGGTCACCCCGCCCTGCGTCACGGGCGGCGTGTATGTCTTTGGCCCGCGGGCCCGCGGCGCCGCCATCCGCGTGTGGCGCGAGGGTGGCTCGCGTATGCGCTACTTTTTGGCGGCGCTCATTGAGCAGAACGCCCGCGTGGCGACGATCGAGGTCGCGCAAATCGTCGACCTCGATCACAAACGCGACATTGACACGGCCGACGCCCTGCTCGCGGACGAGGCGCACGTTTCGTGAAGCAGGTGGTTGCGCTGTACCGGCAGGCGTCGTATTCGCCCAATCAGCATCGGACGAACGACACGGCGATACTCGATGCCACCGTGGCCCACCTCGAGATGCGCGGGTATTGCGCGGTCCGGGCGGGCGAGGATGACATCGTCGACGGCCGCGTGCTCGATCTCATTGCCGGCGCCGATCTCGTGCTCAACATGTGCCAGGGACCGGCAGCCTCCGAGCGGTTGGTGCCGCTGGAGAAGGATGGCGTGGCCATCGTCAATCGGCCGAGCAGCGTCCTGGCCTGCCACCGGCATCGGCTGGTCGCGCTCTTGGCGGACCATGCGATCGCGTTCCCCCGCACCGCCATCGTGCCGACCACGGGCGACGCGGAGCTGGACGGCTTCGGCGCCGACGGCAGGCGCGTCTGGGTCAAGCGCGGCGACGTGCACGCCGAGCGGAACGAGGACGTGGTGTCCCTGCGTCGCGAAGAGATCGGCGACGCGCTGCGCGCGTTTGCGGCGCGCGGCATTGCCCGCGTGGCCCTCCAGGAGCACGTCGCCGGGCCGATCGTCAAGTTTTATGGCGTGGCCGACGGACGGTTCTTTCAGTGGTATGACGCCGAGCACGGGCCCAAGGGGCCGAAGTCGGCGGTCGATGAGCAACGCCTCCAAGAGTTGGCATTCGCCGCCGCGGCGCGGCTCAAGCTCACGGTGTTTGGCGGCGACGTGGCGTTTCCGGAACCGGATCGGCCCGTGTTGATTGATCTCAACGACTGGCCGAGCTTTGCGCCGTATCGCGAGGACGCGGCGCGCCAGATCGCCGACTACTTGCACGAACACTTCCACCCCAGGACGTAGCGCTGTGACGTTGATTGTGGACCCAAGACCAGAGACCGCGGCCGGCCCCAAGTCCCTGGCCGCGTTCGATGCGGAATCCGCTTATCTCGCGCCGGGCACGCAGAGCGTGGCGCTCTTCTCCAAGCTGTGCATCGACCGCGGCGAAGGCGCCGTGCTGATCGATGTCGACGGCAAGCGCTACACCGACCTGCTGGCCGGAGTCGGCGTCGCCAGTCTGGGCTATGCCCACCCGAAATTCGTCGCCGCGATGCAGCGCCAGGTGGCCCGGATCCACGTCGGGAGCTTTACATCGGAGCACCGGGTCGCCCTCGTCCGGCTCATCGCCGAGAATACGCCCGGGGACCTGAATCGCACGCAGCTGTACAGCAGCGGCGCCGAAGCCGTGGAGTCGGCGTTCCGCCTGGCCAAGTCGTACACCGGCAAGACGGAGTTCATCGGCTTCTGGGGTGGGTTCCACGGGAAGACCGCGGGCGTCCTGCCGCTCCTCGGCTCGAACTTCAAGCACCAGCTCGGGCCCCTCATGCCCGGGACCTACAGCTCCCCGTACGCGTCATGCGCGCGGTGCGCGTTCGACAAGACCTTTCCGTCGTGCGAGTGGCACTGCGTCGAGTTCTTGCGCAAGAAGATCGAGCTGGAGACGTCCAACGACGTCGCCGCCATCATCGTCGAGCCGATCCAGGGAACGGCGGGCAACATCGTGCCCCCGCCCGGCTATCTGCGCATGTTGCGGAGTCTTGCGGATCGCATTGGCGCGATGCTGATCGCCGACGAGATGCTGACCGGTTTCGGGCGTACGGGCACCATGTTCGCCATCGAACACGATGGGGTGCTGCCGGACATCATGACGATCGGCAAGGGGTTCGGTGGCGGGTTCCCGATGACGGGTGTCATTGCGCGTGAGGAAGTCGCCCGGGCCAAGCCGTGGGCCAATCCCAGCGGGAGCTCTTCGAGCTATGGCGGCAATCCGCTGGCCGCAGCCGCGGCCCGCATCAGCATCGAGACCATTCTCGAAGAGGGGCTCGTCGAGCACAGCCGGACCCTGGGCGATGCGATGATGGCCGAGATGAAATCCTGGGAGCGCGACGTGCCCATCGTGAGCGCCGTGCGCGGACGGGGGCTCATGATCGGCATGGATCTCGTGCAGCCCGGCACCAGCAAGCTGCTCCCCAAGGATCAGGCCCGGTGGATCTTCGATACGCTGCTGGCGCGCGGCGTGCTGGCCATGGTCTACAATCCCGAGGTGCGGATCAACCCGCCGCTCGTGATCACGACCGAACAGGCCATGGGCGCGTTGGCGACGATGAAGGGCGTGCTGGTCGAGGCGGCGGAGCGATTCAAGGCGTGACCGATCTGGCGACGAAGGGCGAAGCGGTCGAGGAGTGGATCGATCTCCACTTCTTTCGGCCCATAGGCGTGCGGCTGGCCCGTGCGCTGGCGCCGACGCCCGTCTCGGCCGATCAGGTGACCATGTGGAGCCTGGTGATCGGGCTGGTCGCCGGGCACCTCTTCTACTACACGAGCCCGGCGATCAACGCCCTGGGGTGGGCGCTCTTCATCGTCTCCGACATCCTGGACAGCGCCGACGGCCAACTGGCGCGCATCAGGGGGACGTCGACGCGCATGGGACGGATCCTCGATGGACTGGCCGACAACGCCCGGTTCGCGAGTCTCTACGGACATATCCTGGCCCGGCTGATCGTGCACGGCGGTTGGCCATGGATGGCGGCCGGAGGCCTGGTGTTGGCCGCGGTGGTCAGCCACTCGTGGCAAAGCGCCGCGGTCGATTTCATCCGGCACGCGTTTCTGTCGGTGGTCGATGGGGACAGCGGCGGCAGCGAACTGGAGCTACCGGAGGATGCCACCGGCAGGGCGCTGCCCGCACGCCTCTTCGCGGCGTACGTCCGCCGCCAGGCCCACATCTTCCCCATGTCCGTGCGTCTGGAGCGCCGGCGGCGACGCGAAGGCTTGCCGGATCGCGTGCGCGCGGTCTATCAGGCTGCCGCCGAGCCGTTGGTCGCGCGGTGCGGGTGGCTCGGGCAGAATGCGCGCTGGGCGCTGCTGCTGGTCACCGCGGTGCCCGGATGGCCAGCGGGTATGCTGTGGATCACCATTCTTCCTTTGAATCTCGCCCTGATCTTCCTCGTCATTGACACCGAGCGGGCTGCCGTTCGCGTGCTCGCCGACGCCGACCGCACAGTCGACGCGACCCGCGCGGAGCCTGTTGGTGCGGACTAGCGGGCCCTATCGCGGTGCGCTGATCGGCGCTGGTGGCATTGCCCGCACGGCCCACCTGCCCGGATTCCGCCAGGACGAGAGTCTCGCCAGTCGTCTCGGGATTGTCGCCGCCCTCGACGCCGACCCCAACGTCGGCCCGCTCGACGGCATCGCGATCGTACGGACGCCGGACGCCTTGTTAGCCAGCGGGCCCCTCGACTTCGTCGACGTCTGCACGCCGAGCGCGTCGCACATGCCGCTCGCCCTGTGGGCACTCGAGCATGGCCTCCATGTGCTCTGCGAAAAGCCGGTCGCTACGACGCGGGCTGACGCCGAGCGATTGGTCGCGGCCGCGCGGCGCGCGCGCCGCATTGTCTTCCCGTGCCACCAGTATCGCTTCAATCCGGTCTGGCAGCAGATCCGTCAATGGATCGACGAGGACATGATCGGCCGCTGGCATTGGCCGAGCTGTCGGTCTACCGCACCGGAGCCGACAGCGGCACCTCGCGCGATGCCCAGCCCTGGCGCGTCGTGCAATCCGATAGCGGCGGCGGCATCCTGCTCGACCACGGCACCCACCTGCTGTATTCGCTGTTCGATCTCGCGGGGGAGCCACGATCGGTGCGGGCCTGGACGGGGCGCCTACGCCACCATGGCTACGGGGTCGAGGACAGCGCGCAGCTCGTGATCCAGTTCGACGACCGTCTCTCCACGCTCTTCCTGACCTGGGCGGCGAGCCACCGGGAGAACCGCGTGCGGATCATTGGCGAGCGCGGGACGATCGATTGGTTGGGCGGGATCCTGACGCTGGAACGCGACGCCGGACGCGCCGCGCCGCAGCGGGTGTCGCACGATTTCAGCGCCCAGCTCGACAAGCGCGCCTACGCCGGTTGGTTCACGGCGCTCTTTCGCACCTTCGCCGACGCGCTCGACCGCGGCGAAGCCGACGCCGCGCTCGACGACATCACGCGTATCGCCGCGGTCCTCGAGGCCGCGTACGAGTCAGCGCCCACCGGCTGTCAGGTGGACGTGAGTCAGGTGGACGTGAGTCAGGTGGACGTGAGTCAGATCGACGTGCGATCGTGAGCCGCCGCCTCCAGGCGCTGGTCTTCGTCAGCGCGGCGGCCGTATTCATTTTCCTGATTTACCACGCGGGGCTGCCCGGACTGCTCCGGACGCTCGCCGAGGCGAAGTGGGCGATCCTGCCGTCCGTGTTGGCGTGGGGCGTCGTGTACGTGCTCAACACGATCGCCTGGCGGCGGGTCATGGGAAACGCCGTGCCCTTCGGGCGCGCCTACGCGATCAACGTCGCGAGTTTCGCGATCAACTACGTGACACCGGTGGTCGCGCTCGGCGGCGAGCCGTTTCGCGTCGCGGCGGCCACGCCGTGGGTCGGCGCGGCGCGGTCGGCGGCATCGGTCGTGAGCTTTCGCGTGATCCACACCCTCGGCCAGATCCTGTTCTGGATCTCGGCGATGCCGCTCGCGTTCCTCCTGCTGCCGCACTCGCGGGCAACGACGCTCTCGCTCGTCGTGCTGACCGCCGCGTTCACCACGATCTTCGTGGTGCTGGGCGGGTTTTTTCGCCACGGATTCGTGGTGCGGCTCCTCGACGGCGCGGCCCGCGTGCCAGTGCTACGGATCGCAGCCCGGCGGCTCGAGCCGCGCCGCGCGGCGCTGATCGGCATCGACGAGCAGCTCACGGCCATGGCGGTGCACGACCGGCGCAGTATCTACATCGCGCTGGGCGCCGAGTATCTGGGGCGCGCGGTGTCGATGCTCGAGTACCTGTTCATTGCCCGGGCCATGGGCCTGGAGATCGACTATCTGACAGCGTTCACCATCGGCGCGTTCGCCCAGTTCATCACCAACGTGACCTTCTTCGTCCCGTTCGAGCTGGGATCGAAGGAAGGCGGCCTCTCACTCATCTTCCATTTGTTGGGGCTTCCCGCCGACCTCGGCGTCTACGCCTCGATCGTGAGCCGCATCCGCGAGATGATCTGGATCGCGATCGGGTTGACGCTGGTGTGGGTTACAACCAGCCGTTCTGCCGATACCACGCCGCCGTCTCGTTGAGCCCCTCGGTCAAAGGGACACCGGACAGGTAGCCCAGCTCGCGGCGGGCGCGCCCATTGTCGCAGCTCCAGTCAGGCTGGACCAGATCATTGACGCGCTCCGGCGTGAGCAGCGGCTTGGCGCCGATGATGCGCGCCGCGAGGCGGTTGAGCCGCGCCGCGGTCCGCACGAGAGGCCGCGGGAGGCCGATCACGCGGGCCCGGCGTCCCACCGCGGCCCCGATACCCCCAACGATCTCTTCCCAGGCGTGGGTATCCCCGCTCACGTAGTACACGCCGCGGGCGTGCGTCGCCGCGGCGGCGGCCAGAAACCCCGCGGCCAGGTCGCGCACGTGGACGAGGGAGAGCTTCTGGCCCCGCGGGCCAATGCGGATGGCGACGCCCGCCGACGCCAGCCGAAACGCGAACAGGATGTCCGCGTCCCGCGGACCGTAGACGGCGGGCGGACGCACGATCACGTGCCGCAGCTCGCTGGCGATGATGAGCCGCTCGGCGGCCAGCTTCGACACGCCGTAGGGGCCAATAGGCTGCGGCGCGTCTGTCTCCTTCAACGGGCGCCCTTCGCGCGCGGGGCCGGCGGCGGACAGGCTCGAGCAGAAGACCAGCGTCGCATCCGGGGCGCCGGCGCGCATCGCGTCGAGCACCGCTTGCGTGCAGCCGACATTGATGCGCGTGTAGTCGGCGGGGTGGCGGGCCGATGTCAGACCGGCCAGGTGGAACACCGTGGAGGTGCCGCGTATCGCGGCGTCGAGCGCGGGCCCGGGCGCGATCTCGCCCACGGCCAGTTCCACGCGGTCTTTCGGAAGCCAGCGGGTGTTGCTGTCGCGCCGCACGAGGCATCGCACGCGCCAGCCGTCGGCGAGCAGCGCTTCGGCGAGGTGGCCTCCCACGAACCCGCTGGCGCCCGTGATCAGCGCCGAGCGTTCACGAGCCGCGATCGTCAGCTCCTGATCGGCACGTCGTAGAGGCGATACGTCTTGTATGCCCGTCCGCCGATCTTCTCGATCGCTTGCCGCATCAAGAAATTGTCCTCCAGAATCCAGGACGATTCCCCGTACACCATGCCGCGGGCCAGACCGTTGCGGACGATCGCCAGGTAGAGCAGCTCGGCGAGACCGGTGCGGCGGTACTGCGGCAGGACACCGAGCGTCAGCACGCGGAGGCCCGGCACTTTGCGGCTGTACCAGAGCGCCTTGGCCCAGCCGAACGGAAACAACCGGCCGTCCATGTGCTTGAGCGCCACGTTGAGGTCCGGCAGCGCCAGCGCGAAGCCCGCGAGCTGACCGTCCACTTCGCCGAACGCGACGAGCTCCGGGACGACGACGGGCTTGAGTTGTTTGGCCAGATCGGCGAATTCGGCGTCGGTCATGGGCACGGCCCCCCAGTTCGCTTCCCAGGCCGTGTTGTACAGGAACCGCACGCGATCGACTTCCGCCTGGAAGTGCTTCAGGTTCAGCGGTCGCACCACGATCTTGTTGCGCTTGGCCAGAATGTCCGCCGCGCGCACGACGCGATCGACGTCGGTGGATTCCTTGACGTGCAAGTACGCGATGAGATCCTTGGCCTTCTTGAACCCGTAGGATTCGATGAGCTCGGCGTACGTGGGTGGATTGTACGGCATCATGACGACCGGCGGGTGGTCGAATCCATCCACCAGGAGACCCACTTCGTCATTGATCGACGGACTCACGGGGCCCCGCATGACCGTGAGTCCGCGGGCGGCGAGCCAGGCGCGGGCAGCATTGAACAACGCCGCCGCGACGGCCGGGTCGCGCTCCGACTCGAAAAATCCGAAAAATCCGACGCCGTCGCCATGTTCCGCGGTGTGCGCGTCGTTCTTGATCGCGGCCACGCGGCCGACCACGGTGCCGTCCCCGTCGCGCGCCAGAAAGAGTTCGGCCTGGGCGTGCTGATAGAACGGGTGGGTCGGTGACAGCATGTGGGCGACATCGCGGCGGAGCGGCGGGATCCACTGCGCGTTGCCCCGATACAGGCGATACGGGAGCTCGATGAAGGCCGCGCGGTCGGCGTCGGAACGCGCCGCCGAGACCATGACGGGCGTTGCCGTGCTCAGATGACGCCCGCCGCCCGGCCGACTTTGGCGAACACCTCGAGCACGAAGTCCAGCTGATCGCGCGTGTGCGTGGCCGAATAGGACGTCCGGATCCGCGATTCTTTCTCGGGGACCGCGGGCGCCACCACCGGGTTGGTGAACACGCCGTGGTCGAACAGCGAGCGCCAGAAATGAAACGTGAGCAGATCGTTGCCGATCAGCACCGGGACGATCGGCGTCTCGCTGACGCCGGTATCATAGCCCAGCGACCGCAGTCCCGCGCGCATGTAGTCGGCATTCTCCCACAGCCGGAGACGCCGTTCCGGCTCCGCCTCCATGATGTCGAGGCACGTGAGCACGGCCGCGCAAGCCGAGGGCGGCATGGACGCGCTGAAGATCAACGCGCGGGCATGGTGCTTGAGATAGTCGATGACCGGGCGGTCGCCGGTGACGAAGCCACCGATCGACGCGAACGATTTGCTGAACGTGCCGACGATGAGGTCCACCTGGTCCGTCAGCCCGAAGTGCTCCGCCGTGCCGGCGCCGGTAGCGCCGAGGACGCCGACGGAGTGCGCGTCATCGATGACGAGGCGCGCATCGTACTGCTGGCAGATCCGCACGAGGCGGGGGAGATCGACGATGTCCCCTTCCATGCTGAACACGCCGTCGACGACGATCAACTTGCCGCCCGGCTTGGCGCGCTGGAGCTTGGTCTCCAGCTCCGCGAGATCGCCGTGCCGGAAGCGCACGGTATCGCCGGCCGCGAGAAAGCAGCCGTCGACGATGCTGGCGTGATCGAGCTTGTCGATGTAAGCCGTGTCGCTACGGCCGACCAGCGTGGAGATCACGCCCAGGTTCGTCTGGAAACCGGTGGAGAAAACGAGACCGGCCTCTTTTCCGGTTAGCGCGGCGAGGCGTACCTCGATCCGATCGTGCAGGTCCGTGTTGCCGTTCAGGAAGCGACTCCCCGTACAGGCGCTGCCATATTTGGCAATCGCCGCCTGAGCGGCGGCGATGACCCGCGGATCGTGGGTCAGTCCGAGATAATTGTTGGACCCGATCATCACACGCCGTTTCCCCTCGACCATGACCTCGGTACCAGTCGAGGCCTCGGTCGGGATGAAATACGGATACAGCCCAGCCTCTTTGACTTCGGCTAGTCGCGTGAACTCGCGCGTCTTCGCAAAGACGTCCGATGACGCGGCCACCGGCACCGAGGGGGCTGCCTCCGCCATTCTCATCGTGGTACGGTCGTGTGCTGGATTTCACAGGCTCTCGGGGTTGTATAGCGCTCGTAACATACACCTACCGCCCCAAACCGGCCAGCGCGCGACAACATGGCCCAACTCGACGGCGGCCAACGAGATAGCGTGCTATCGATATTTGAGTCCACTCCCCGTATTGAAGATGACGACCCGCTCGTGCGGGGCGATCCAGCCCGTTTCGCGAAGACATTCGAAGGCGGCCCAAGCGGCCCCTGCCTCCGGGCAAATGTCGAGTCCCGAGCGAGCGGCCAGGGCCCGGGTCGCCGGCTCGATCGCTGACTCCTCGATGGCAATGGCCGTCCCGCGGGTATCGTAGAGGGCGCGGAGGCAGATGAATCCTCCGAGTGGAGCCGGCACGCGGAGTCCATAGGCTTCCGTTTCGGCGCCAACCCAGGGCTCGGTCCGATCGGCGCGGGCCGTGAATCCGCGGACGACGGGCGCGCACCCGGCCGCCTGGACCGACACGAAGCGGGGCAGCGGGGTCATCGACGGGAGCCAGCCCAGCGCCCGCATCTCGTCGAACGCCTTCCACATCCCGACGAGCCCTGTTCCACCGCCGGTTGGATAGACGATGACATCGGGCAAACCGCCGGCGAGCTGCTCGAACAGCTCATACGCCATCGTCTTCTTGCCTTCGACGCGATAGGGCTCGCGCAGCGTGGAGACGTCGAAGGCATCGGCGGGTCCGTTTTCGCGCAGCCAGCGGCCGGCATTGGAGATGGTGCCGGGCACGAGATGGACCTCGGCGCCGAAGAGGCGACACTCTTCGACAAACGCCCGGGGCGTGTCCTCCGGCATGGCGACGACGACCGGGATGTGGGCGGCGGCCCCGTACGCGGCCAGCGCGCCCGCGGCGTTGCCGGCGGATGGCGCCGACAGGGCGCGGACGCCGAGCGCGCGGGCGACGGAGACGGCCAAAGACATGCCGCGGGCTTTGAACGAGGCGGTCGGATTGCGGCCCTCATCCTTGACCCAGACGCCGTCGGCGACTTCGATGAGCGGCGTCCAGCCCTCGGCGAGCGTGACCTCGCCCGCGGCGAGGGGGAGCACCTCACGATATCGCCACAGGGACGATGTGCGGCCCGCCAGGACGGCGCGCGGCAGCGTGTCCGCGTCGAGCGCATAGTCGACGCGGAGAGGCATGCCGCAGGTTGGGCAGACGGTGCGAAGCTCTCTCGCCCCCACCGAGCGGCCGCACGCGAAGCACGTGAGCCGCTGCAGGCGGAGGTTGAAGGACGGCGGCGTGTTCAGGCGACGGGTGCCGGGTGCTGGACTTTATAGACCCAGGCGGCCAGCGCACCGCCAAGGAATGGGCCGACGAGATACAGCCAGAGGTTGGCGAGCGTGCCGTGGGTGAGGATGGCGCTCACGAGGATCGGGCCCGTGCCGACGGCGGGGTTGAACGCGCCCCCGGAGATGCCGCCGCCCGCGAAGGCCGCGACCACGATCGTGAAGCCGATCGCGAGACCGTAGTACGAGTTGCCTGCCGTGTCGGGGTCGGTCGCGGTGTCGAGGACCACGATGCACAGCGCGAAGGTGTAGAGCGTCTCGACGAGCAGGGCCTGGAGCGTGCTCGCCGTCTGGGCGGGAGCCGCGGCGAACGTTTGGCCGAGGATGATGTAGACGACCAGCGCGGCGGCGATGGCGCCAAGGAGTTGGCTCACGACGTACGCGACCCACGTCGCCCCGTCGATCTTGCCGCGCAACCACACGGCCAGCGAGACGGCCGGATTGTAGTGGCCGCCCGAGATGTGACCGCCCATATACACCATGATCATCAGCGACGAACCTATCGCCAGCGGCGCCAGCGGCGAGCCGGACAGGCCCGCCAAGCCGACGGTCAGCACGAGAAAGAACGTGCCGATGAACTCCGTGAGGTATGTGCGCATGGGGCCATATTGTATGCCCCAGTGATCGGGACCGCTAGGTACTGGCGCAGCGCGTCAGTATGGTCTTGGCGTCTTGCTGCGCGGCGGGTGACGCGTACTCGGTGACTTCGGTCGGTCCACGCTTTTCGCCGTGAGCGGAGATCGTGCCGGCCTGCACCTTGAACAGCGCGGGTCCGGCGGAGTCGCTGGCGGACTTCGTGATCGTCACGTTGAGCACGTCGGCGCGGTCGTACTCATCGACATCCGGCCCTCCGCGGGCCAGGCTGTATTTCCGGCGTGCTTCGAATCGCCCGTCGCCGGAGTCGGTCACGGTCAGCTTGTACTTCAGCGATCGGGCGCTGGCGGCGGCGCACCCGTACAAATCGGGAACGTAGCCGTTGACTTTGACCGAGGTCGTCGGCCACAGCGTGGCACCGCAGGCAGCGAGCGCGACGAGAGCGACGATGGAGCCGGGCGACAGTGGACGACGCATTCTTGGAATGTAGGCCGGAGACCGACGCGACGGCAAATACGCGATCGCGCGAGGATGCGTAGCGAACTACCGCTCGTCGACGACGATCGTTGGCCAAGGGTGATCGGCGTAGGGGCTCGAGGCGAACATGGCGGCGATGCCGGCGGCGACGCGCTGCACCGGCGCGGGTGCGGTGCGCGGGGCGTGGGCATGCGGCGGGCTATCGGCCCCGGTGCCATCGGCGAGCGCGGCGTCGGCGCGAATGAGCACCGCGCCCAACCCGTGATGGGCGGCGATATCGCGGGCTTGGGCGAACGCGGCGTGCGCGGCGCCCAGGTGCCCGAATCGCCGGAGGCCTTCGCCCGCGAAAAGGTGATAGAACGCGGCGTGGCGCGGCACGAGCATGTCGTGGGCGAGGGCGCGGCGGTGGTGCTCGAACATCGCCTCGTCGCCCTCGCGTTGGGCGATGTCCAACAGGTTGATGGCGGCGGTGGTACGCGCCGCCGGGCCTGCTGCGCCGGCGTGGCACAACCGGAGGGCGTCGCGCGCGACGTCGATCAGATCGAGGTCGGCGAAGGCGCGGGCGAGGTCGATGAGGACGCGGTCGCGTTGGGTCGAGTCGCCATAGAGATGATAGGCATCGTAGAGGTCGACGACGGCGCGTGCGGGGTCGCCGCGGTCGTGCGCGATCGTGCCGCGGTCGTGCTTGGCCCGGGCAATGGCATCGACGAGGCCTGGTTGCGTCGAGACGAGGGCCTCGGCCTCGAGGACGACGGCCTCCAGCATCATCGCGGCAGCCGGGAGGTTGCCGCGACTGGCGACGACGACGGCGGCACCGACGCGGGAGAGGAGCGCGCGGTGGATGTCGCGCGTGGCCTGGGCGTGGGTGTTGGCCGCGGCGTAGGCCTCGGCGGCGGCGCCGAGGTCGCCCGCCATGCGCAGGCAGAAGCCGAGGCGGAGGTGGGCCTCGGCGAGGAGCATGTGATCGGTCGAGTCGGTCGCGCCCGCGATGGCGGCGCGGTAGGCGGCGATCGCCGGCAACCAGGATTCGGCATGACGGAACTGATCGGCGTGGGCGAGGAGCGCGCGCGCCGGTTCGGGGCCGTCATCAGCGCGCGTCGTGTCGGAGAGCCGAAGGCTCGGCAGTCTGACAGACGGCGCTACATGCGGCGCGCGGTACGGGTGATCCACGGCGTCCGGTGCGCGCATCGCGATAGAACAATCGGCGACGTGGGCGGCGATTGCAAGATGGCTCGGCGCTTCATGGCGCGAATGCGACCGTGAAGTCGTGGGTGGTGGGGGTCGACGACGGCGGGAACATCCAGCTTTTTGCGCGCGTGCGGATACACAGCTCGGCCTCGGCGCCGCCGCGGCCGGACCAGTTGTGGCGCGTGACGGTCGTTGCGCCGACGTCGCCCGTTGGGCGGATCGCGAGGCGGAGCGAGACGGTCCCGGTCAGGGCCGGGTTGAGCTTGAGGCCGTACTCCGTGTAGCAGAGGTCGAGCTGGGGCTGCCATTGCTCGACCAGGTTGGCGACGGTCGATGCCGGCAGGCGCGCGGCGTCGGCAGCGGCGGCATCCGGTCGCGCGAGCCGACCCGGGGCCCGCTTGGCGATGCTGCCCGCGCTGGTGCGGTGCAGCGCCCTCGTCGCGGTGTCCGTGGTCGCTGGCGACACCGGCGCGGTCGCCACCAGTATCGGGGCGCGCTTTGCCGGCGCAGCCAAGGGGGTGGAGGCGGTGTGGGGGAATGGTGTGGCAGGTGCGGCTGCCGGCCGCGCCGGCGCCTGCGGCGCTGGGCGCGCCAAAGGCACGGGAGCCGCAACTGGAGTAGGAGCTGCCGCAGCCGGTGTTGCCGCCGTCGGCGCGGGGGGAGCAACGGCGACGGCTGTCGGCGCTGCGGCTGTCGACGGTACGGCGGTCGCTGGCGCGGCGGCTGGTAACGGCGCAGTTGCCGACGCCACGGCTGTCGGCGCGACGGCGGCGATTGCCGCCGGCGGTGGCGCTGATGGAGCTGGCTGTGATGCGGCCATCACTGGCGCGGCCGGGACGGCCGCTGGTGCGGCGACCGGTAGCGGCCGAGCCGCCGACGCCACGGCTGTGGGCGCGACAGCGGCGATTGCCGCCGGGGCTGGCGCGGCTGACGGCGGTGGTTGTGATGCGGCCATCACTGGCGCGGCCGGCAAGGCGGCGGCCGACGGCGGCGCCGTCGGCGCCGGCGCGGCGGACACTGGCGCCGCCGGCGGCCGGTGCCGCTACGCCGCCTGCGGTGATTCCGCGGCGGACACTGCGGCGGGTGGCGACACAGGTTGCGAGATCGCTGCGGCCGCGCGAGGAACGGCCGGCGCCGCAGGCGCCGGTGGTGCGACCGGAGATCCAGCGGCGGAGATTGGCGCGGGTTGGGAAGGTGCGGCTGGGGCGCCGGGCCTTGGGGCCGGCGGAGCCGCGGCCGCCGCCGCTTGCGGGGGTGGGTCGACGGGCTGCGGGGCTTGGGCGGCGCGGGCGATGCGGGCGGTGTTCCGCAGGGCGGGCCCGACGTCGCGCAGCATGACGGTGCCGAGATCGATGGCGATGGCGTCCGGCCGAGTGCCGCCGAGGCGGACATTCAGGACCACCGAGTCGCCGAGGCGCCCCGGTTCCAGGATGATGTCGCCGTCGCCAAGTGCCATCGACCCGGCGACAGCCTGCCCCGCCGCGATGCGATCGCCGACTTCCGCCCATTTGTCGGCTTCATCCGCCGTAATCCCCAGCGGGTGCGCAAACGCCGATCGATATCCGTGCGATGCGAACACGGAGATGGCGCCGCTCTTGGCGACGCGGACCCAGACGATGACATCCCCCGACCGCCAACTCGCGGTCTCCTGCTCCCGCTGGACGGGCGCTTCGATGGTCCTTCCCACGGCCGACCGCGCCGCGATGACCTTCTGGGCTCCTGCGGATTGCCCCGCCGCGGCAAGGCCAGCGGCGGCACCAAAGATGAGCCGAATGCGCGTGGACACGGCGCGCTTCCTCCGATGACGTCCGTTCGGCGGCCGGACTGGCATAGCGCGGTGGTCTGCGCCGTAGCCTCCAGAGCTTTGCGTCACCGGCTTTCGCCGGATTTGCCGTTATCGAGACGCCCCGAGGGGCGCTGTACCGAGCCCAACATTACGGCTAGATCGTTCCGACACAAGTCCTGGGACCCTGGCCCCCGCGAGGGCGGGCCCGACGGTGAACGGCCCGATTCACCCGGTCACGATGTCCGTCCGTCTATAAGCAGTGAATCGGCATTGTGCGTCTCGTTGTGATTCGACGTTGCCGAGGCTTGAGGGCTATCGCGTATGAATTGGATCTATAGGGCGTTCGACACGGCCGACCGTCCCATCTTCGAGGCCCGGGTGCGGGCCGAGAGCGAGATGGTCGCCTATTTCGAGGGACTGCGGTACCTCGCCGAAGCGATGCGCGCCAATCGCATCACAGGCCAGCGGGTACGGGATTGGGTGGAGCCGGTCGGCGAGCTCGGCCTGCACCACTCGCCGCCCGCGGCGTGATCTTTTCTTGCAGATTGCCCCATGGAGGACGATGATGGGCCGGTGCCGCTTCAGATGAGTGTCGACACGTGACGCGCCGGCCGCGCTTCTCGGAGCGGTCGGCGTCGGCGATCGCGACGCTGCCCGACCAGGCCGCCATTGATCGGCTGTGGGTCGAAGGCATCCGTCGGGGCGAGGAGGGCGCGTTTCGCGACGCGTTTCTCCACTATCAACCGTGGCTGGTCAGTGTCGCCAACGGATTGGTGGAGTCCCGGGCTGATGCCCAGGAGATCGTGCAGGAGGTGATGTTCAACCTCTGGGACAAGCGGGACGGGCTCACAGTCCGGCTGTCGCTCATCGCCTATCTGTATGGCGCCGTCCGCAAGCGCGCCATCTCGACCCTCCGTCACCAGCGCGTCGAACGCTCTTGGATCGCGCGTGTGTTGCGATCGCGCGGGACGTTCGGCCCGGGGATGATTCCCGAGATTCCCGCGCGCCTTCCGGTCGAGGCGACCATCGCCGCCGCCGAGTTGCAGAGCGCGATCGCCCGGGCCATCGCGAAGTTGCCGCTCCGGCGGCGCGAGACGCTGGTCTTGCATCGCGTGGGGCAGATGACAAACGCACAAATCGCCGAACTGATGAGTGTCTCGGTTCGAACCGTCGACACGCAACTCCACCAGGCGTACACATTGCTGAGGCGGGAGCTGGCGGCCTGGCTGCCGGACGTGTCATACGCAGACGGGCGCCGTCCCGCGTCTTTATAGCCAAAGCCGATGATCAACGACAACCCGCGGGATGAGGAGTTGGAGCGGTTGCGGTGGGCGGCGATCCACCGCTACCTCGACGGCCTCAGCACGTTGCCGGAGCGGCGCTTGGTGGAGCGCTGGCTCGCTGATGACGAGGGGTTGCAGCGGTACGTGCGCGCGTACCGGAAGGTGTGGGCGCGCCTGAGTCCGCGGCCGGAACCGCTCGAAGTCGATCCCGAGGAGGCGTGGGAACAGCTGCAGGATCGGATCGCGGGACAGGAGGGCGACCGCGTCCGCGTGGGTGGACGCGGCGTGGAGCATCTGCGGGTCATCGACGGCGGGCTCGCCCACGGTCCGCGGGTGCGCCGCGCGCGGCGCTGGCGTCGGCTGGGCACGCTCTCGGGGGTCGCGGGCGGTATCGTAGTCGCGGTGGCGACGGCCCTGGTAGTACGGCGCGAGACGCATCCGCCAGTGCGGGAGCCAGAGCGGGTGTCGGCGCCGACGTCGTCGCTGGCGTACGCCACGAACCGGGGCGAGACGCGATCGGTGCACTTACCGGATGGCACTGACGTGGTGCTGGCGCCGGCGAGCGAGCTGCGGTTCGGGTTCGAGCGGGGCGGCGCGGATCACGTGGTGTCACTCGTGGGCCAGGCCTCGTTCCACGTCGAGCACCGGACGGACCGGCGGTTTATCGTGTGGGCCGCGGGCGTAGAGGCGCGGGATCTGGGTACGGTGTTCGATGTGCGCGCGTATGCCGGCGCGCCGCCGCGCGTGGCCGTGCAGACGGACAGTGTGTCGATCCGCGTGGGTGGCGCTGAGACGGTGGTGCGGAGTGGGTACATTGGCGTGATCGACGTGGCGCATGGCAAGACGGTGGTGACGCCGGTGTCGCCATGGTATTTCGAGTGGACGCACGGGCGGCGTGTGTTCACGGACATGCCGTTGCGGGATGTAGCGGAGGAGATCGGACGGGCGTACGATCTTCAGTTCCGCATCGACGATACGGTGTTGGCTGCCCGCACAGTCACATTTACGGTCAATGGCGGCACGGATGTGCAGGTGCTGGATGCGTTGCGCCAGACCGTGCGGGGATTGGCGTACGAGCGCCACGGGCGGGAAGTTCGACTGTTTCGGCGATAAGGTCCAACGTGTAATGTGGGGAGCGAAAAAACCGGTCTCCGTTATGATCCGCGGGAGGCGTCGCTCTGCGTTGGTCCGTTCGTCGATGGGTTCCCCTGCTGACGTTCCTGTCGGTCAGCGGAGGGATCGAATCGCACGTTGCTGTTGCTCAATCACCGGTCACCCCGGACGCTCGCGCGCGTCCGGCGGCGGCAGTGCCGCCGGCGCCATCGCTGGACCGGGCCATCGCGGTTGATTTTCGCGGGGTCACGGTACGGCAGGCGCTGGATCTGATCCGCGATTCGACCGGGATCCCGTTCGACTTCGAGACGGCGGTGGTGAGCGCGGCGCCGCAGCGCGTGTCGTTCCACGATGCGCACGCCTCGCTCGGCCGCGTTCTCGGCATCGTGTTGCGGGGCACGGGACTGGGTGCGAAGTTGGCGGCCGACTCGGCCATCATCATCGCGCCGGCGGCGCCCTTGGCGATCACGGGCCGCGTGCGCGATGCGCGCACCGGGAGACTGTTGCCGGGGGCGACGGTCATCCTCGATGGCCTCTGGCAGCGGGCCACGTCGTCGGACAGCGGCACTTACCGCCTGGACTCGGTGCCGGCCGGCACCTTCCCGGCCCGGGTCCGCCTCCTCGGCTACCACCCGGCGGCCCGCACCGTCACCATCGCGCCAGGCGAGCGCCCGACCGTGGATTTCGGGCTCGAGCAGCTTACCGGCTCACTGGAGCGCGTCGTCGTCACCGGGACGATCGTGCCGACGCAGGAAAAGGAGCTGCCGACGCCCATCAGCGTCATCACGGCGGCCGAGTTCCAGACGCAGCACTACGCCCGCGTGGACGAGATCTTCCGCGGCTCCGTGCCCGGCAGCATCTCGTGGGCGCAAGGCAACTTCGACTACTACAGCACGATCACCGTGCGGGGGATCAACTCCTTCGACGTCAACAACATCAAGACGTACATCGACGGCGTGGAAGTGGCGGACTTCGCCTACGCCGCGGTTGACGTCAACAGCATCGACCACGTCGAAGTGATCCGCGGGCCGCAAGCGTCGACCATCTATGGGTCCGACGCCAGTGGCGGCGTCATGCAGATCTTCACGAAACACGGCATTGGCGCGCCCGATCGTCCTACCCTCAACGCCTCCATCGCCGAGGGCGTCGTCCAGGGCCCGGACAAGGACGCCGGCGCGTTGCAGCAGCAATACGCGGTCTCGCTGGAAGGCGCGCGCGAGGGGGCGGGATACAACCTTGGGGCCTCGTACCGACATGTCGGTGCCTGGCTGCCCGGTTACTACTCGTCAGACCCCGGCGCCTATGGCGGAGTTCATCTCGATCAAGGGCCACTGTCGATCCAACTCTCGGCGCGGTACCTACAGCGGACCTTTCCCCTCGTCGAGTCACCACAGCAGGTGGCCACCGGCATCCCGCAGTTCGCGAAGCCTCAGAACGTGACGGAGGCCGAGCATGAACAGACCTATGGAATCAATCTCAACTATCGCGCGTCGAGTTGGTGGACGCACAATCTCACGATCGGATACGATCGATCAGAGACTGAATACGCACGTACGTCGCCGCAACTCACGACACCGACCGATACTCTGCTCGCTGCACTGGATCGGTCGGTAGGCAAGGCGTCGATCGCGTACAATACATCCGCGACCTGGCTGATGAGTCGTGCGTTGCGCGCGGTCGCGACGGCGGGATTCGACCACTACGAACGCACGATAGACGAATTTGTCGCCAGCGGCTTGCCGAGCGTAATCGGATTAGTGCCGGTCCCCTCTCCTGTCGGGGTTGCACTGCTAGATCGCGATCCCGTGAGCAATACGGGAGCCTTCGGCCAGATGCAGCTCGGGGTTCGCGAACAGTTATTTCTGACCGCAGGAATCCGTGCCGATCGCAACAGCGGTATTGGACCAGCTTACGGCACGGCCGTGGCCCCCCGCTTCGGACTGTCGTTCGTTCACTCGGTTAGCGATGTTGTGTTCAAGGCGCGCGCGTCGTATGGAGAGGGTATTCAACCTGGGCTGCCATCACAGCACATGGCCCAGACCATCAGCGGGACGTCCCAACTCCCGAATGCCGCCCTCGCGCCTGAACGACAACTCGGCGGCGACGTCGGTATCGACGTTGATTTTGGACGCATTGGCTCTCTGTCAGCCACATACTACAACCAACAGGCACGCAATCTCATCATTCAGGAGATCGTTCCGGCAGGCACGCCGAATACAGCCGGACTTCAATATCAGAATCTTGGCCGGATTGACAACAGAGGTCTCGAGACATGTGCCTCGGCACAGATCTCTGTGATACGACTGAGCGCCGAGTTCTCGTACACATTGAGTCGCATCGCCAACCTGGGACCGGACTACAATGGTAGCTATCGAGTCGGCGATCAGGCCCAACTCGTACCCTTCACTTCGGGCGGGTTGATGGTTGGTGCTAGCCCATGGAAGGGCGGCGAGATCGCCGCAGGCGCGACATATATTGGCTACTGGACGAGCCAGAATGTGCTAAAGCAGGACAGTGCGCTTGCCGGCCTGCAACCGTTGCTCACGCCGCGAGCTTATCTGGAGAGATTTCCGGGATTCGTCAAACTCAGACTCTCGGTCGATCAACAGATCGATCGGCGCCTGTCGGGATTTCTTAGCGTGGACAACCTTGCGAACAATCACGCAATTGAGCAGAACGCCGCGTACGCGACGCCAGGACGAACTGCGTCGATCGGCGTCCGTGTCGGGTACTGACAGAGGGCGGCACGCAACTGCCGCCCTCTGTCAGTGTTTTCACACTTCGCCGCTGATGTGCAGGCCTGCAATGGGTTCCCCCGTCAGCGTGGCAGTTCCGAGAGTAAGCTGACCCACTGGCCCCTGCGTCACGAGCTTCGGCGCAGCATAGCCGGTTTTCGTCGTCTGGCTTTGCATTTCCTCTCCGAATGAATTTCACCCGGCGGGGGCGAGTGCGAGATCTTGAGATTCAGTGGGCGCCCCGCAATCAGCCCACCGGTCATTCGTGACGCGCAGCCAAGTCTCGAGGGCCAACGTGCGGACCGCGGCGAACAGGACTTTGTCGTCCCCTTCGATGGCCTGATCCAGCGCGCGCCGCAGCTTGACAGGATCGATGCACCCGAGCTCGGCGAGAATAGAGTCGCACAGCAGCGAGTCGACCACGGCGGACTCGCGGCGGAGCGACCAGCGGGTGCGGCCGCTGATGGCGCCCTTGGTCCGGCGCACGCGCACGATCTCGGGAACGATCCCTTTCGCCGCCTCGCGCATCACCCACTTGCGGGCAAAGGGCTGCGTCCGGAGCTCCCGGGGGAGTTGCAGGCAGTACTCGACGAGCGGACGATAGAGGTACGGGTATCGCATCTCGATCCCATCCTCGAACGCCCCGCGATCGATGCACACCGGGAGGTGCGTCATGTCGACCTCGACCTGCCCGGCGTATTTCCGCCCGGCAGGCGCATCGAGCGCCCGGCCCCAGGTGGTGCGCTCGTTGAGCCCGAGCCGCCGCGCAAAGTCCGGCGCGATCCAGTCGTACACCTGCGCCCACCGCGGCGCGCCCAGGCGGCGGAGCGAAGCCGGCGCCAACGGCATGATCGCGTTGTCGAGCGCAAACCGGAGAAACCCGGTCTTGGCCAGATTCGACCACCGCCACATCTCGCGCGCCGCCGTGAGCACACGCCCCTGGGCCAACCAGTCCGCGAAGAAGTACCGGTTGCCAGCTAGATAGTGATCCGGCCCCACCCCGCTCAACAGCACCCGCCCGCCCGCCGACTTCACGATCTCGCACAACCGCCGGTTGCGCGCGTAGAACGGATACAACGAGTCCGGCACATCATTCCGCGGCGGAGCCGTCCCGTCATCCTGCCACAGCCAGTAGTCCTTGACGACCTCGTGCCGCAACCCATAGCGCTCGGCCACCGCGTGCGCATAGGGCCACTCGTCATCCAACGAGTCCACCATGGTGATGACCCCCGCCACCCCACCGCGGACACTCCCCTCCGTGCGCATCGTCTCGGCGACCGACACGAGCGTCGACGAGTCGAGCCCACCGGACAGCTGCGACCAGGTGTCGTCAGCCCCCGACACGTTGGACGCAATCGCCGTCTCCAGCAGCGCGCGGAACGCCGCGCGGCTCCCCTCACCTGCCCCATTGCGCGGCGCCAGCTCCCGCGGCGGGAACTGCGACGCCGACCAATAGCGCGTCAGCGTCGTTACTCCATCGCGGACCACCATGCAGTGCCCCGGGGGAACCGCGCGGACCCCGCGCCACGGCGTGCGGTGATCGCGGTCGAATCCGCTGAGGATGAACTCGGCGACGTAGTCCGCGTCGTAGTCCGCGTCCCCCGCGAGCGGCGCTGCGTGGGAGCTCAACGCCAGCCCTTCCGGCAGCGCGCGGTAGAACAGCGGCTTGACCCCGAACGCGTCGCGCGCGACGATCGTGTCGCGCGAGCGCGCATGGCAGGCGACGATCGCGAAGTCGCCAAGGATGCTCCGGATACCGGGAACGCCGCGCGCCGCGATCCCCGCCAGTATCACCTGCAAGTCGGAGATATCAGCCGGCGCGCCCGACCACGCACGGATCTCGTCGCGATTATCGAGGCGCGCCATCCCGACCGCCATCCAGTCGCCGGCCCGTGCCAGCGTGGCCCGCGGGTCCCCTGTCGTATGACCGAGCGCGGCCGAGCGATCCGTTGAGTCACACCAGGACCAGCCCTCGGCGTGGGATGCGCGGAGCGCGTCCAGCGTGTCGTCGACGCGGCCACCCGCGAGGCGGACCAGACCCAGAAATGCCGGCATACGCCTCACAGGCATGCGCGTCAGGCGAACACGGCGTACTGGCGCAGCGCGTCCACGTCCTCGTTCACCGGCTCGCCGCGATACGTTACCCACGCGTGCGCGCCAAACGGAAACTGCCGCACGCCGAATGCCAGTTCCGCCCCGACGCCGCGCCGCCGCAGCAGGAACCAGAGCGCGAGCGATTGCTCGAGGCATTCGACGCGCGCCGGTACGACGATCGCCGCCGCGACCACCGCGTGCGCGACGCCCTCGACCGCCGGCCGCTCCGGCTCCGCGTTCACGGGGCTGCGCCGCACGCGCCACTCCAGCAGGCGCAGCACCCGGGCAAACCCCAAGACCATCAAGAGCACCTTGATGGCGACCACGACGCACGCCGCCTGCGGCAGACCGACCCGCTTCATGCCGGAGCGCCCTCCGCCTCCACCAGACGCGCGGCCAGCAACGCGTCGAGCAGCGCCCGCGCGTCGTCCGTCAGCTGTGCCCGCGGCGCGTCATACCGTTCGTCGAGCGCCTCGACGATCGCCGCGAACGTCGTCCCGCCGCGCAGCATCTCCCAGATGAAGGCCCCGCTCTCGTTGAGCGCGTAGTAGACGCCACCGTGCCGGTCGAGCAGCACCGTCTCGCCATGCTGCGTCGCGCGCGACACGTGGCGAGCGCCGGTCAACCGCACGGCCGACGACAGCGGCACTGGTAGCCGCGACGGCGAGGGACCACGCCGAAACAGCGCAGCGAGCATCAACTCGGGTGTGAGCGACACGCAAAACGATCAGCGGCGCACTCTCGCTGACTGCCTGTAGCGTCAGTATGCTGCCCAAACTGTCACACTGCAATACACGGCCGCCCGTTTCGGCGCACTAAGACGCAAAATTTGCGAATGACGCACCGGGGTGCCGAAACAGACGAGCGCGCCGTGACGACCCGGCATCAGTACCCGCGCTGGAGTCGGCGCGCCACGTACGCGGCGAACTCCTCGGGCTCGACCGTCTTGACCAGCAGCCTCGGCGTCAAACCGGCGACCGCTTTGCACTCGTCGGCGAGCTTGCGCGGCGAGCTGTAGCCAAGGCGCGGCGCGATCCATTTGAGCCGCAGACCGCCACGGCGCACATAGTGGTAGACCCGCAGCACCCGCGCCGCCCGCATCATGGGCCCCGGCGAGACGAGCCCGGCCCGCGTCAACGCGCGCCCGACCGTCATGCGTGAGAGCCCGGCGATCCGGCGCATGGCTTCGACCGTTCGCACTGTTTCCGGCGCACGGAACAATTCGGCGATCGCGTGGCGCAACTCCGGCCGCAACTGCGAGAGCGCCGGCGCGATGTGCGCCAGTACCGAGTCCGTCAACGCCGCCGACGGCGCCGTCTCCAACAAGTCGCGGAAATAGGCCGTCCGATCGTCGCAGTTGAACAGCACCACATTGCGCAACCCCATTGCCGCGACGTCGTGCATTGACGCCGCGGTCAGAGTCGTATACACGACCACATGGACCCCGGGATACCGCGCCAAGAGCGGCGTCAGACTCTGGGCCCCCGGCCGTCCCGGCCCTTGCGGGTCCACCACTACGCAATCCGCGACCCCGGCCCGGAGCACCGCGTCCAGCTCGGCGAGCGTCTCGACGGCGATCACATTGTGGCGCCCGGCGACGACGACCTTGAGCGTCTGCAGCAAGCGATCGGACAGCAACGCGATGACGCCCGCGGGCGGCAGCGCGAAGGCCACGTCCATCGGCGCCGCCTCCCGTCCCAACTCGACCCGCATTGTCACGACGCGGCGCCCGCCAGCGCACGCATGGCGGTCACGATCCGCGCGACCGCCCCGGCCGGCGCGTCTTCCGAACTCGGGCGCCCGGCCGCCGACTCCGGAGTTACCAGCGCCGCCTCGGCGCTGGCCAGCACCGACGGGACGCGAAACCGTCGCGCCAACTCCACCGCCCGCGTGAAGGCGCTGCGCGCCCGCTCGCGCCGTCCGAACGCGCGGTGGCCCTCACCCACAAACAGCTCGTAGTGCGCCGCATGCGTTCCGGTCAACCGTTCCGCCACGAGAAAGCCGCGATACTGCTCGAACTCCGCCTCATTCCGGTCGCCGACCGCCAACCGCATGAGGTTGAGCCCAGCCCACCACCGCAGATCCTGTTGATTCGACGTCGCGCGCAGGACGAAGTACGCGTCCCGCGCCGCCCCGCGCAGGCCAAGGCTCGCCAACGCGGTCGCCAGGTCGTTGAGCGCGCGGTCCCGGTTCGCGGCATCCTGGTACAGCGCGAAGGCTTCATATAGTAGCAGCGCCCCGGCCTCGTACTCCCGCCGCAGGACCGCAACGCCGCCACGATCGTGCAACGCCGCGGCCCGTACCGCGTCGAGACCCGTCCCCGCCGCCTCTCCGATCACGTCATTGAGCAACTGCTCCGCGTCCGCGAGCGCGCCCCGGCGGGCGGTCACACTCGCCAGACCGATGCGCGCCAGGAGCGCGCTGCGCCGGTCACCGCTTTCCGTGGCGACCTCGAATCCCCGCCGATACGCGGCCTCCGCGTCGTCCAGCCGCCCCAACATCCGGAGACAGAACGCGGCGCGCACCGCGCACTCCGGCACGAGCGCGGCCGCCGCCGTCCCCTGCGCGTTGCCGACGATCGTGTCGTACACATTGGCCGCGAGGCCCCACTGCGCCGCATCGCGCAGCGCGTGCGCGTACGTCATGAGGCAATCGTTCACCGGCGCCGGCCGCGATCCGGAAAACACCGAGACCGCGGCCGCCAACAGCTCCAGGGCATCGCGCACCGGGCCAGCCGGCACGCGCGCGATGGCGCGCCGCACCGTGACGAACTCGCGAAACGTCGGCGCCCGCTCCGGAATGTGGCGCCAGGCCCACCGGTCGAGCAGTCGCAGCACGACCAGACCGGCCGATGTCGCTTCCCACTCGGGTGTCCCCGCCTCCGTGGCGCCCAGCGCGCGAAAGAACGCGACATGACGCAACGCGCCGTCGTCCTGCCCGTCTGTCCTTTCCGTCCCGTGCGAGCGAGCCGCGCCATCGCTCACCGTCAGCACCGGCGACGGCGCGCGCGGGGTCACCGTGCCGGCGATGCCGGCCGCGGCGGTCTCGGTCCGCGGCGCGGGAGCCGCGGGTGCGGACGGGCGCCAGTAGTAGACCAACTCGACGTGTCCGCCCGCGTCACGGGCGACACGCACGGCCCTCACATAGCCGTTGCAACACTTGGCCGCATCATCGGAGTCCGTCCAGGCGTGAGACTCCCCGCCTCGGCAGAAGAACATGCCCCAAGTTATGAGAATGCGCTCACTACGGAAACGACGGCGTTTCCCCTATTCGGCGCGCCCGCCGAGCTGCAGTCGTGCACGCCGGAACCGGAGCACCGTGCCGGCGCGCGCGGCGGGCGGGAGCGCATCGAGCGCGGCGCGAATCTGCCGGTCACAGCGCATGCTCACCAGCGACAGCGCGGCCAGCACGTCCGGATCGAGCGCGATCGCGATCGATGCCTCGGACGTAGCGGCGACATGGGGCGGTGACCACGCGAACAACTGATCGGCGAGCGCGAGCGCTTCGTCGAGTGTGAGCCCCAAGCGCCGGAACCCGTCGACGTACTCGCCGCGCTCGAACCCGAAGACCGTGGCAGTCGCACCCTTCGCGCTCACACGTCAGGTCCGGCTGATGCGACCCGAACGGCGCGGGACGCGCGCATTGGCGTAGTACGAGCGAATGCAGCCTTGGACCATGCGGTCGAGAAGAACGTCGGGGTGCGCCCGCGGCAACCGACGGATGGCCAATGGCAGATCGTGCCAGCAGGACTTGAGCACCAAGAGCAACTGCTCGACCCGTAAGTGCTGATCGTGCCCCTCGCTGGTCAGCCGCCGGATCACATCGTCCAGGGCGGCCAACTCGGGCTCGGGATCTTTGGTGACTTGGTCGATGATTGCCGAGCGCAGCGCGGCGCAGGTTTCCGTCGACACGCTCATGCCAAGGGCGCGAAGCGAGATTCGCGCCTAGCGCAACCGTTATCCGCCCCTATCTAACCGTTTGCTCTGTCGCCAGTTATGCCATGCACGCATCCATTGGGTCGAGGAGGCTGTCCTCGGCGGAGGGCACTCCGCGTATCCCAGCGGCGACAGCGAGGGCCATACTTCCGCATGCCACCGATCATCGTCGCGGAGACACTCGGCAAGGTCTATCGGGTGAAGGTGCGGGCCAGGGGTCTCTGGAGCGCGATCGTCGCGTTGGCGCGACCGACGTACCGGTCGGTCGAGGCCGTGGCCGACGTCTCGTTCTCGATCGAGCCCGGGGAGATCGTGGCGTTCCTCGGGCCGAACGGCGCCGGCAAGACGACGACGCTCAAGATGCTCACCGGGCTGTTGTTCCCGACCAGCGGCCACGTCCGCGTCGCGGGCTTCGATCCCGCGGCCGGCCGGTCGGCGTTCAAGCGGCGCATTGCCCTCGTGCTGGGCAACAAACAACAGCTGCTCTGGGACCTCCCGGCTGACGAGACGTTCCAACTCAATCGCGCGATCTACGCGATCGGCGCCGCCGAGTATCGGGCACGCCGCGACGAGCTGATCGCGCTCCTCGACCTGGCCGACATCGTGGACAAACCCGTGCGGCAGCTCTCGCTCGGCGAACGGATGAAATGCGAGCTGGCCGCCGCCCTGCTCCACCAGCCCGAAATCCTGTTCCTCGACGAGCCGACCCTGGGCCTCGACCTCACCGCGCAAGCGGCCGTCCGCGCGTTCCTGTCCGCGTATCGCGATCGCCACGGCGCGACGATCCTGCTCACGTCGCACTACATGGCCGACGTGACCGCGCTCGCGTCGCGCGTCCTCACCATGAACCGCGGCCGCCTGCTGTACGATGGCGCGCTCGACGCCCTGGCGGCGCGGCTCAAGCCGATCAAGCGGCTCGCGCTCGTCCTCGGCGACGGCGTGACGCGACAGCAACTCGCCGGGTTCGGCACCGTCATCGACTTCACGTTTCCGCGCGCCCAGCTGGAGATTCCGCGCGACCAGGCCGCGGCGATCAGCGCGCGGTTGCTGGCCGCCGTCCCCGTCACCGATCTCGTGGTCGAAGACCCGCCCATTGAGGAAGTGATCCAACTGGCGTTCCGCGAATGACGGTGTGGATCCAGCGCTACGCCGCGCTGCTGCGGGCCGCTTGGCTGGTCGACCTGCAATACCGCGCCACCATTGCGATCTGGTTCTTGTGGGGCATCGCCGAACCGACCGTCGCGCTCGGGATCTGGTGGTCGATCGCCGGGAGCGGTGCGGTCGGCGGGTACGACCAGACGGATTTCGCCCGCTACTTCTTCGCGGTCACACTGATCGGCCAACTCACCGCGGCGTGGGACGCCTGGTACATTGACAGTTGGATCCGCGAGGGCGAGATGAATTTTCGCATCGCGCGCCCGATCAGTCCCGTGCACGAAGCGATCGCCGACAACATCGCCTACAAAGCCCGCGCCGCCATCTTCGTGGTCGCCGCCTGGGTGCTGATCGCCGCCCTGTGGCCCGCGGCCCGCCTGCCGTTCGCCCCGGGCCGGTGGGCGCTGGCGGCCGCCGCCGTGGCGCTGGCGGCGTGGATCCGGTTCTTCAACGGCTATGCGATCGGCCTCCTCGCGTTCTGGACGACGCGGGCGACGGCGCTGACGGAGTTGCAATTCGGCGTCGCGCTCTTTCTCTCGGGTCGCATCGCGCCGCTCACGCTTCTTCCCGCGGGCGTCCAGCGCGTCGCGCACTGGCTCTGGTTTCCGTCGATGCTCGCCTTCCCCGCCGATGTCCTCACCGGGACGGCCCGCTCGGCCGATGTCCTGGCCAGTGGATTCGCCGCGCAGATCCTCTGGTGCGTGGTGTGGTGGGGCGCGTACCGGTTGGTCTGGTGGCGCGGCATTCGCCGCTATGGAGCCGTGGGCGGATGATCACGTGGCGCGTGCTCGCCGCGCTGTGGCGCGTCAACGCGGCCGAAGAGCTGCAGTACCGGGGCAACTTCGTGGCCAGCCTGCTGGGCACGGCGTTCTGGCTCCTGACGGCGCTGCTCACGCTCGGCCTCTTCTTCAGTCACGCGACACGTCTCGGCGGCTGGAGCTACTGGCAGGTCGTCGTGCTGCTCGGCGTATTCAACGCGCTGGCCGGTCTCGTCGAAGCGATCTTCCGGCCGGGCATTGGTCAACTCGCGAGCGCCGTGCGCACCGGCTCGCTCGACCTCGTACTCACCCGGCCCGTCGATGCCCAGCTGTACACGACGTTTCGCCGGCTCGACGTGTGGCGATTCGCCGACGTCATTGCCGGCCTCGCGATCGCGGGCTACGCGGCGTGGCGCGCATCGGGCCATGCGCCATCGGTGGTCCAGATCGCCGCGTTCGGCATCACGTTCATCGCCGCGGCGGCGCTCGTCTACGCCCTGTGGCTGACCCTCATGAGCGCGGCATTCTGGTTCGTCGCCGTGGAAAATCTCTCCGTCCTGTTCGACAGCGTGTACGAAGCGGCGCGCTATCCGGTGTCGGCTTACCCCGGCGCCCTGCGCATCCTGTTCGTGTATCTCCTGCCGATCGCGTGGACGACTACGGTTCCGGCGGCCGCGCTGACCGGACAGTACCCGCCGCGCATCGCGCTCATTGCCGTCCTGGTGGCCGCGATCGCGCTCGGACTCACCCGGTGGCTGTGGTCGAGCGCGCTCCGCCGCTACACCAGCGCCGGCGGCTGACGCAGTCCGGACACCCAGCGCTCCTGCACGCTCTCGGCGTCGGTCTCGGCCCGCCCATACGAACGATCCGTCCGCATGACGAAGCGCGTGGGATCGGTCAGCTCGGCCTCGAGCAGTTCCTCGATCCGCTGGCGGGCGTCCGGATCTTCGACGGGCACCGCCACCTCCACGCGATGCGCGATGTTGCGGGTGCGCCAGTCCGCCGAACCGATGTAATAGTCGATGGGGCCGCCCGCGCCCCCAAACGCATAGATGCGTCCGTGTTCCAGAAACCGGCCGACGATGCTGGAGACGGTGATGTGATCAGACAAGCCGGGGACGCCGGGCCGCAACTGGCACAGGCCGCGCACCACGAGGTCGACCCGCGCCCCCTGCCGCGATGCGGCATAGAGGGACTCGATGATATCATCGTCATTGAGGCCATTGAGCTTGGCGCGAATGCGGCCCGCGGCGCCGCGCGATGCCTCGCGCTCGATGAGGGCGATCAACGCGGTCCGCATGGTCGTGGGTGAGACGAGCAGTCGCGTGTACCGGTTGCTCATATCGCCCGAGCCGATTTCATCGAACACCGTCGCGATTTCCCCGACCAGGTCGGAGCGCGCCGTCAACAGAGCAAAGTCGGTGTAGCGGGTCGCGGTCACGGCATTGAGGTTGCCCGTGCTCACGAAACCGTAGCCGCGGTTGGCGCCACCCTCGCGCCGGATCGCCAGCCCGATCTTGCCGTGCACCTTGAGACCCGGCGGCGCGTGCACCACGCGGCATCCGGCTTCGGAGAGATGCCGCGACCAATCGAGATTGCTCGCCTCATCGAACCGCGCCATCAGCTCGACGACGACCAGCACATCCTTTCCGGCCCGGGCCGCCCGCGCCAGGGCGACGACGACCGGCGAGTGTCGATCCGTCCGATAGATCGTGCTCCGGAGCGCCACGACGTCCGGATCGTCGGCGGCTTCGTCGAAGAACCGTGCGATCGAGGACGCGAACGCGTCGTACGGGAAATGCACGAACACGTCGCCGCTTCCCAGGCGCTCCCACAGGGACTGCTCCACCGGTACCGGCGTCCGGGCCGCGAACGCGGGGTAACCCCAGTCGGTGCGTGGAATGGACGCCACGCGATCCAGCCCCTCCAGCGAGACGACCGGGCCATCGGTCTCGAACACGTCGCACGCGTCGAGGGTCGACCCTTCCACGCCGACCGCTTGGGCTTCGGCGCGGAAGAGCACCAGCAGTCGCTTCCGGACGGCGTCCGGCATCGCGCAGTTCACTTCCAATCGCACGACCGGCGCCATCTCACGCCGCGCCAGGAGAGCCCGCGCGGTCTCGACGGGATCACCGGCCGGCGACCGGCCGAGTCGCGTGTCCGACGCGCGCGTCACGCGGACGACGAACGCGTGCGCTCCGGCTCCGGCCGGCGTCAGGACCCCCGCGTGCGCCCGGATCAAGTCCTCGAGTCCCATGTATTCGGCATGGGGGATGAGTTCCACCGCCCGTGAGAGCGTCGCGGGAATCGGGATGACGTACAGCGCGTCGTCGGTATCCGCGGTCACCACCAAGGCGAGGGCCAATGAGGCAAGGTGCGGCATCCCCTGGCCGTCGGGGCCCACCGGACGCAGCGGGACCCCGTTGCCGAGCGCGGGTCGCACTTGCGCGTCGAAGAACGCGGCGGCCGCCGCGCGCGATGTATCGGTGAGCTCATCCCATTGGTGCAGCCGCACCCCGGCTGCCGCGCACGCCGGCCGGCATTCGTTCCGAAACCACTCGCGCGCGCCCCGCAACAGCGCGCCGGCCGCCCGCGCCGATTGCATGGTCTCGCGGATCAATGCCTGGACGCTCGCCGCGCGCGGGCCGCCATCGGCCCCGAAAGCGCCTTGGGCGGCGAGCCAGGCCTTCGCCTCGCCGACGTGCACGGTGAAGAACTCATTGAGATTGCTGCCGAGAATCGTCAGGAACCGCACCCGCTCGCCGAGCGGCGTGCGGGGATGCCGGGCCAGCTCGAACACGTGGGCGTTGAACTCGAGGAGCGTATCGTGGACGTCGTCGGTATCCGGTGGCCGCCACGCCGTCGTCATCAGGTCAGAATCCAGTCCCGTAGCCGAAGTAGAAGCGCGTGCCGTCGCTGCCGTGCACCAACGTCACGCTGGTGGTGAACACCCGGTCGTAGGGCGCTACGAAGATGCCACCGCCAAATCCGTTGTGCCACGCCGATGAGTGCTCGCCCGGCACGAAGACGCGACCGATGTCATTGATCACGAGGACGCCGATCGTCGTCGGCAGCAGGATGCGCGGCCGGGCGATGGGAATCTCCAGCTGGGCATTGGCAAATGCCGCGGCCGTGCCCGTGTAACGGCCGGCGATGTAGCCGCGGACGCTGAACGGCACCCCGGGCGCGGTGGCGCCGATGTGCGCCATATCCTGAAATGGCGCACTCCCCCAGACCTTTTCGCCTCCCACGCGGAGCGCCAGCGTCGGCTGGAACGGCACGGCGGCGGACGTCAGGTACGTCGCCGCCGTCCCGCGAATCTTTCCATATGCATCGACGGCGTCCCACACCGCGGGCGCACCGCCCGCGGTCGCGTGGAGCAGCAGGCCGTGCGTCGTGAACGCGACATTGTCGCGGGTATCGTACTGGGCATCGACCGTCCCGCCGATCGTTCCGAACGGCCCCACGCCATACGGGCGCACGGAATCCACGAATCCGCCGAGGCGGCTCGTCTGCCAGTACCGGAGATAGGGCGAGACACTGAGCGTGGTGTGTTGGTCGAACGGAATCGTGAGCGCGGGGCTCAGCTGGAAATACGATTCGCGCGCGCGGTAGAACGGCTCGAAGAAGTTGCCGAACTCCTTGAACTGGGTTTCGTTCCCTTCCCCGAAGAACCACACGAACTGCGAGCTCACGGCCAACGCGTGCACCGACCAGACCTGGTGGCCGCCGACCGGCCGGAGCTGCCCGAAATAATCCAGTCCGCCGCCACCGGCAGCGCTCCCGAAGCCGACCGTGATCGCGTTGCTCAGCGCCCACGGCTGCCGGCGGAATCCGAACTCGTTGCAGGTCACCGTGACGCCGATGACAGCACCAGCATCAGACCCGCCGCGCGCTCCCGGCAGCGTCGTGCACTGCTGCCCAACATTGCGGACCAACGTTCCGGGCTGGACCCGAGGGGCCGTCCACCGGCGCCTGTCGACGTCGACGGCCTGCCCATCGATCACTCGGACGGCGTGCCCGTAGTCGTACACCAGTAACGCCCCGGCCTGCGCTCCCGCGGAGTCGACGAGAACCGTGCCGTTGCTGTCGGCGATCACGCGCAGCTTGATCCCGTCGCCGCCGCCGCGCACGGTGATGCTGTCGTTGCTGGCATTGACGTAGAGGCGCACCTCGTGCGTCTCCCCATTGACGAATCGCCGGGAGTAATATGGGTCGGTGGGCGCCGCGTCCTTGCTCCGGAACGTGAGCGCCATCGTGTCCGCGAAGCGGTTGACATCGATGATCGATGCCTCGGCCGTCGTGCGCACGTCGACGCCCCACGCCAACTGTCGATAGAAGTCGGCCGCCAGCGACCCGAGCTTGTCGCGCCGAGCCTCGAGCGCGCGCCGCATGAACGCCCCGCGTTTGGCCTGGTGCTCGGGCGGCATCGCCGCCACGGCCGCGGCGATCACCGAGTCGGTGAGCACGCCCTGGAGCCATCGAGCGGTCGAATCGAACGCGGGCCGCTCGAGCTCCTGGAGCAAGCGCCGGTCGAGGTCCCACTCCGCGAACGTCAGACTGATGAGTGGCGGATAGTCGTCAGAGAACACGATCAATTCGGGGCGAGCGGAGCGCGCGACGGCCGGCACGATGCCGTCGGCGCGCTGGAACGCCCAGTCGCGGTCGAGCGGAATGGGCTTCCAGATGTGGTTGCCCTTCTCGCCGAACCGGGCCCACCGCCATTGGGTGCTGCCACGATCCCAATCGCCCACGTAGAAGTCCATCAGGCGCGCCGTGAGATAGCCCCGAGCATCCAGGCGATTGGACGAGCTCTTGGCCAATTCGGCCAGCAGCTTCTCGGTCTTCTCGACTTTCTGCGCGTCCTCGAGCTCCTTCTCGTTGTCCCCGGTCTTGGGACGCCCTTCCAGCTCGGCGATCATCCCGGCGAACTCCGCCCGAAAGGCACCCAACCGCGGGTCATCCGGGATGACGACGAGCGTGGGCGGCACGTGCAGGAGCTTGGCGGCATTGAGCAACGGCGCGACGACCAGCACCCCGGTCGGATGGGCCGCGCTGGTGTTATCGTTCACGACATCCTCGACGACGGTGCCGCGCAGGTTCTCCGGCACGAAGGGCCTCTTGTCGACCGAGCGCAGGACGTAGGTGACGCCGTCGGCGCCTTTCATGTGCAGCGAGATCGTCTGCTGGCCCCCGCCGTGCTCGAGCGGCGTCAGACCACCGGCGTAGCGCGCGAGATCGAGGACGGGAAGACGAATGGGCGTCAGCCACAGGTCGCGATAGTGGGGTCCGGCGAATGTCCGTCGGAGCCACCCGGCGCGGTATTCAGGGCCCGGAACCACGGTCACGGACTCGGGCGTGTCGGCACTCGGCGGCGGCGGCGCGGGAATGATCCGTCCGGGTGCGGGCCGCGCTTGCGGTAGTCGGACGCTATCGGGTTTCTGCTCCTGCGCGCCGAGCGTACCCGCGATCACCATCAGCCCCATCACGACGCGCTGCACGCGACTGCCACCGTTCATGGAATCGAATCCGCATACGCCTCGTTGACCACACCCTTCCCATTGACGATGCGGACGGACAGACGAATGTGTCCGGCGCGCAGGAAATCCAGACGCACATACCCGCTCTTGTGCGCTTCAAAGAGCGTTTGATCGATGCGCTGCACCGGGTCGAGATGCTCGTAGGTACCCGCGCCGGAGACGATGTAGCGCACGGGTCCCGGCGACTCCGTCCCCGCCAATACTTGGAGACCGTGATCGTGCCCTGACACGTACAGCAATGGGGGCAGTGGCTTGAACGCGCTCAGGATGGCCTCACGCATCGCAGTGTTGGCCCCGCTCTTGAAATCCTGCGGGGAATTGAGCAACCGGCGAAACAAGATCACCGGTCCCAATCCAAGATAGTCTTTCGCGCGCCAGTGCTCGGCGTGCGCGCCGCCGGAGAATAACGGATGATGAGCGAGCACGACCACGGCGCGACGGCTGGCGCTCGCGATCGCCGTCCGCATCGAGTCCACAATACCCGTCGGCGTCGCCGCCGGGCACTCGGCCGTCGACCCGTTTGGTTTCGGATTTGGTTGCAGCCACCACTGCGTATCGAGCAACAGGAGACGAACGCGCGTCCCCGCATTGAACACGGCCGGCCCCGGGCAGCCATTCGCGGGGAGGAACAACACGCGATTCTGGCTCGTGCGGCGGATATAGTCGCCCTCGCGCCGGATCGCCTGCCACCCGTCCGTCCGCTCCGCATCCCAGTCGTGGTTCCCCGGGATGAATATCGTCGTCGCCTGGCTCGACTCGGCGGCCGCCACCTGTGCGCCGATGCGCCGCTCGGCCTCGGCACGCCCGCGGTCGGCGCTGTCCGGCAGTCCGCGGGGATAGATGTTGTCGCCGAGAAAGACGATCACCCGCTGCCCGCCCGTCGGCACCGATGCTTCGCGCTGGAGCGCCGCCAGCACCGGCTCGAATCCCGCATGGGGCACGCCGGCATCGCCGATCAAGAAGAGCGTGACGTCATCGCTATCCTGGGATGCGCCGCGGGACGGCGCCGGCGTCCCGACGGGCGCGTTCGCCGCGCCGGCGACGATCGCCACCAGCGCAACGCCGGCGGCGACGCCGCCCGGCCGCATCAGGCTGTCGCCACGGATGCCGGCGCCCCGGTCTTCGATTCGGTATCGTCGGTCATGGGCTCGGCCGGCGTGGCGCCATGCTCGACCTGGGCGCGGAAGCCCTGCTGCGCTCCGGCAGCGGTGATGGCGGCGACCAGCGCATCCGCGTCGACCCGCTTTTTGGTGCGCACCGCGTAGCGGAGCTGGACATCGGTGGTCGGGTCATTCTGCAGGCTCTCGAGGTGCCACTGCTTGGCCAGCCCGTCGAGCAGCGATTCGACGGCGTCGCGCGCCTTGTCGTCGTGCGGCGTCGAGACGGTGATGATCGCATCGCGCTCATCATGCTGCGCCACCGGCGCCGCGGGATTCGCGCTGGGGACGCCTAGCGGCACGGGCCCCCGCTGTGGGCCATTTTTCGGCACCGCGATCGTCGGGTGATGGATGAGGAGCGTGATATAGTGGATCGCCAGGGCCGCCACGCAGGCGCCCAGCGACAGGACGACCGCGATGTCGAGGGCTTGCGCGCCGGCCGCTATCCCGATCGCGATGGCGAGAAAGATGTACGCCGCGTCGTTCGTGTCCTTGAGCGAGCTCCGAAACCGCACGGTCGTCGCCACGCCCGCCAGGCTGAACGCCAGCGCCAAACTGCCCTGCACCACCATCACGATGCCCGACACGATCGGGGGCAGCAGGAGGATGCTCTGCGTCAGCGAGCGGTCGAGCTGCGTCCGCTGGCGACTGGTGAACTCGTAGACTCCGGCGATCGGCAAGGCGAGCAACAGCGCGCCGCAGAGGGCCAGCAAAGTCGCCCGCGTCGCTCCGTGACGCCAGACGAGTGTCGGATGGAGATCGGCGCCCGGACGGACGATCTTGCGCCCATGCCCTTTGACGGGCTCCTGCTGGAAGACTTGGTCGAACCGGTCGGCGCTATCGTCCTGCGCGAGCTCCCCGGTGTCGGGTTCCGTCGGCTGTTGCTGCTCTTGCGCCGCCAACGGCCTCGCCGGGACGGCGACGAGGACAACGGTGGCAGCGAGGCTCCATGCGACGAGCGCGAGGCAGAATTGGAGCGTGCGGGTACGCATGATTGGTGGTGAAGGGTATGCTGTCCTATTGCACTTCGCCCGCCAGCGCCGCAATCCGCGAGAGCGGAGACGGGTTCCGGCGCCGGCCCCGACCAGTTAACCCCATAAACAATAACAATTTAACGCCGATCGCCACCCTGGTCCGGAACTCGCCTCAGTCTGTCACCATATATGACGGAGCCCGCGATCGCATCACGGGACGAGCTGAGCGCGGCTACGGAGTCGGTTCGCGCACACCTGGGTCCACCAACGTCGATCCTCATTCTGAGTGAGGATGGCCCGCGGACGGCGTTTGGCTGGACGATCGGGCGCGGGCGCGCGGACGGCCGCGAGGGCGTCCGGATGTCGCGGAACGTGGGCATCGACGTCATTCTGACGACCGAGAGTTGGTTCGTCATCAGCGAGCGGTTGGCCACCGAGGACGGCGATGGGGCGGCGCAGCTCGACGCGCACTGCGCGACGTTCGCCACGGCCATCGAAGTCCGCTCCCACTGCGAGGCAACGACGTTCGACCCCATGTGGGACGCGGCGCGGCGCGCGGCATTGGACGATGCGGCCCGCCATTGGCCGGCGCTGTCCCGTCGCTCGGCGACCCGGTCGCAGGGACCCGTCGTTCTCCCCTTCTCGCTCGACTAGCCAGTCTCCACCGCGCTGAACAAGTTGTTCAGCGATTCCATGAGAGTGGGATGGGCGAAGATGCCATCGCGCAGGCGCGGGTAAGGCACGTCTCCCATCATCGCGATCTCCAGCGCGCCCATGATCTCGCCACCCTCGATGCCAAGCACGGCGGCGCCGAGGATGCGCCGGGTCGCCGCGTCGACGACGACTTTGATCATCCCGCGGGTCTCGCCGGTTTCGATGGCGCGCGCGACCGCGCTCATCGGCAGGCGGGCAATGCCTACGGCGCGGCCCGAGGCGCGGGCCTCTGTCTCGGTCAGACCGATGCGGCCTAGCTGCGGATCGGTGAAGGCGACGTAGGGCACGAGCCGGCCGGCGCGCGAGGCGCTGCCACCGTGCAACAGATTGCTTTGCAGAATCCGATAGTCATCGTAGGAGATGTGCGTGAAGGCCGGCTCGCCATTCACGTCGCCCGTCGCGTAGATCCCTGGGGCAGTGGTCTCGAGCCGGTCATTTACGCGGATGTATCCCCCGGCGGTACGCGCCACGCCCGCCGCATCGAGACCGAGGGTCTCCGTATTCGGCGTGCGGCCGGTGGCGACCAGCAGGTGGGAACCGACGATCGTTTCATTGCCGCCGGCAGTGCGCACGGTCGCCGCGATCGCGTTTCCGGCTCGCGCCTCGATGCGCACGATCGTAGCGACGAGGGTGATCGCCACGCCCTCGTCGCGCAGGATGGCGGCCAGCGCATCGGTGACATCGGGATCTTCGTCCCGCAGCAACTGCTTGCCGCGGTGAATGATCGTGACCTGACTCCCGAAGCGCCGGAACATCTGCGCGAACTCGACGCCCACGTAGCCGCCGCCCAGCACGATGAGGTGCCGCGGGAGTGTCCGGAGCTCCATGATCGACGTCGAGTCGAGCGTGCCGACGTCGGCGAGACCCGGAATGTCGGGACGCGACGGCCGGGCACCCACATCGATCACCGAGAGCGCCATGGAGATCGTGCGCGAGCCCACGCGGAGCACATTCGGGCCGACGAAGGACCCATCCTCCCGGATCAACTCGACGCCGGCGGCGGCCAGGCGGCGCTCCCCTCCGCTCCGAAAGGCATCGACCACGGTTTGCTTGCGGTCCACCACGGCATTGAGGTCGACGCTGACATCGCCCGTGCCGACGCCATATTCGTGCGCGCGCCGTGCCACGTACGCCGTCCGCGCGCTGGCGACCATGGTCTTGGTCGGCGTGCATCCTTCGTTGACACACGTGCCGCCCACGTGCGCCCGCTCGATGATCGCCGTGCGCCGACCGGCTTTCGCCAACGCGACCGCCAACGGGACGCCCGCTTGCCCGGCACCGATTACGACCGCGTCGTATCGGTCCGCGTCGTCTGCGCCCACGTTCGTGCCTCCGCCGTGATGTAGTCGACGTACGGTCCTTTCTCCCGCATATACGCCTCGCGATCGTGTGCGTATTGCTCGGCGGCGCGCCGTTTGAGCCGCGCATAGTCTTCAGCGACGGTCGGATGCGCGCGCAGGTAGTCGCGCAACGTCCGATGGTCGTCAAGAGCCGGACTGTCCGCCGGGCAGATATAGAGATGGTGGCGCGCTTCGCCCGCCGGCCACCGGAACGCCTGGCGACCCGGAATGCCGCGGTCGCCCTCAGGTACGTATCCTAGCGTGGCCAGCCGTTGAATCGCTTCGCCGAGGCACGCGGCGTCGGCGACGACGACGTCCATGTCGATCACCGGCTTCGCGGCGAGGCCCGGCACCGCGGTGCTGCCGACGTGCTCAATGGCCAGCGCCAGCGGCCCCAGCGCGGCGGCGGCGCGATCGCGCAACGCGCGGAACTGCGCGGGCCACGCTGGATCGTAGGGGACGATGACGACCACGACCGGTCAGAGCACGACGAGCGCGATCCGCAAGAGCTCGGCGACGGACCACGCTTGGAACGGCGACCCTCCGGGATTGTATCCGGCTGAGCCGTCGGCCACCTCCGGCAGATGGCCCACGCCGGGTCCCGCGGCGAGTTGATCGAGTAAAGGCACCACGAATCGCTCGCCGGCTTCGCGGCGCGCGTCATCAGTGTCGCCGCGGACCCGCACCCAGGCCTCGACGAAGGCCGCGGTCAACCACGGCCAGACCGTCCCTTGATGGTACGCTTCGTCGCGCGTGGCTTGGTTGCCACCGTAGTGCCCGCGATATCCCGGTTCGTCCGGCGCCAGCGTGCGCAGGCCCATCGGCGTCCAGAGTCGCCGTTCGACCGCGTCGACCAGCCGCCGCCCGTCTTCGGGGCCGAGCAGCTGGCGCGGCAACCCTCCGATGGCGAAGATCTGGTTCGGGCGGAAGGACGCGTCCACGACGCCGCTCTCGTGATCGACATTGACGACGTCATAGCACCATCCCACATTGGCGCGCCAGAAGCGATCCCGGAACGACGCGCGGGCCAGCTCGAACAGGGCCGTCCACTCGGCCTGATGGGGCGGATCGAGCGTCTCGGCGATGGCGACAGCATTGATCCAGAGTGCCTGCACTTCGACCGCTTTGCCGATGCGCGGCGTGATGAGCCGGTCTCCGACGCGCGCGTCCATCCACGTCAATTGGACGCCGGCCTCGCCGGAGGCCAGGAGCCCGTCGCCCTCGACGCGAATGCGATAGCGCGTGCCGTCGACGTAGCCATGCAGAATGGACACGACAGCGTCGACGAGTGGCGCGGCGTACGGCACATTGCGACCGCCCAGACGGAACAGCTCGTCGACCGCGATCACGAACCACAGCGAGGCGTCGACGGAGTTGTACTCGGGGGGGTCGCCGCCTTCCGGGAACCGATTGGGAATCATCCCCCGCGAGATGTGCGCCGACCACTCCGTGAGAATGCGCGCCGCTTCCTCGAACCGGCCGGTCGACAGGCACAGACCGCGCACGGCGATGCACGTATCGCGTCCCCAGTCGCCGAACCATGGGTAGCCGGCGATGATCGTGTCTCCAATGCCGCGTTTGACGAGATAGTGGTCGCCCGCCCGCCGGAGCGCGGTGCCGAGCGCGGCGCGCCGCCCGCGTTCGTCGCTCTTGATGCGCGCCAGGCGATCGAGCGCGGGGCGGGCATCGGCCTCGGTGGCCAGCACCCAGGCGGCGGGCTCGCGGGAGAGGTCCCAGGTGAGTGTCCCCGGCGCACCGACGTCCTCGACGGAGTCGTATCCCCGGGCGCGGTCCACGTCATATTGCATGTGCCGGTACCACTGCGGGTCGTGCGCGTACGTCGCGTTGGCGTGCGAGACGATCGCCGGCACGCCGTCGTACGGGTGCCATCGCACGCACTCGCCGTCCACGTGCGCCTCGAAACGGAAGTTGGCGTTTTCGACATGCAGCGCGTGCATGGATCGGCCGGTGAGGAACGGTCGGACTGTCAGCGTCACGCCGGGGGCCGGGCGCGCCAGGCGCCAGGCGACAGCGACGGCCGGCGATCCGCGCGTCATGATGATCTCTTGAATGACGGGGACGCCATCGGGCAGCACGAACGTCCACGTCGGCCAGGGCTCGTTCTGGAAATCGGCCGGCCGGTGCGGCCCATCCGGCGCGTCGACGTCCGGCGTATACCGCTGCGTCGTGAGCGGCCAGGTGCCATTGGGGGTGCTGACCCAGGCGTCGAATCCGTTGACGAGCACTAAGCGATCGGACGGCGGCCGGCGGGCGACGACCAAGAGACCGTGATAGCGCCGGGTGCGCGGGCCGGCGACGGGACCGGACGCGAAGCCGCCGAGTCCGTCCGTCTCCAGCCACTCGGCGTCGTCACGCATCGGGGATCGCGACCGGGCCCGTCGGCCGTATTGGCGCGTATCGCCCGCGGCGCTCGCCCATGCGATCCCGCGCCAAGTCCTCCGCGCTGCGTACCGCGAGCGCCGTCCATCCTGTCTGGTGGCTGGCGCCGAGCCCGCGGCCCGTATCGCCATGAAAGAACTCGTAGAACAGGATGAGGTCGCGCCAGGCCGGGTCCGTGGCGTAGCGTCCGTCGCCGCCGTGCACCGGTCGGGCTCCGCGCGCGTCCGGCAGAAAGATCGAGACCAGGCGGCGTTGGATCTCCCGCGCCACGTCGCCGAGGGTCATGCGGTTGCCGGAACCGGTCGGGCACTCGACCGTCAGCGATTCCCCGTAGAAGAAGTGGTAGCGCTCCAGCGCCTCGATCAGCAGGTAGTTGAGCGGGAACCACACCGGGCCGCGCCAGTTCGAGTTCCCGCCGAACAGTTCCGTGCGCGAGTCGCCGGGCTCGTAGTCGACCTCGTAGCGGGTGCCCTGGGCGTCGAATCCGAACGGATGCTCGTGATGGACGCGGGACAAGGAGCGAATGCCGAACGGGGACAGGAACTCCCGCTCGTCGAGCACGTAGCGGAGCACGCGCTCCAGCCGCTCGCGCGAGGGGATCGCGAGCAGTCGCCGGCCGTCCGTCGCGTGTTGCGCCGGGTCGGCGTGCACGATCAGGCGCGCCTGCAGCGGGCGGTTCTCCAGAAACCATCGAAGCCGCCGGTTGAATCCCGGCAGCGAGTCGCAGAGCGAGTCGGAGAGCACTTCGCAGGCGAAGAGCGGGATGACGCCGACGAGCGACCGCACGCGCAGGGGGTGCTGGGTTCCGTTCATGGAGAGCTGGTCGTAGTAGAACCCATCGGTCTCGTCCCACAGTCCCGTGCCGCCGAACGTGTTGATCGCTTCGCTGATGGCGACGAAGTGCTCGAAGAACTTGGACGCGACGTCCTCGTAGGCGCGGTCTTGGCGCGCCAGCTCCAGCGCCATGGAGAGCATCGTGCAGCAGTAGAACGCCATCCACGCGGTGCCGTCGGCCTGCTCCAGGTGGCCGCCGGTGGGGAGCGGCCGCGAGCGGTCGAAGACGCCGATGTTATCGAGACCGAGGAAGCCGCCCGAGAAAAGGTGTTTGCCCTCGAGGTCTTTGCGGTTCACCCACCACGTGAAGTTGATCAACAGCTTGTGGAACGCGCGCACCAGGAACCGCCGGTCGCGCCCTTCGCGCGTGCGGCCCGTCATCTTGTACAAGCGCCAGCATGCCCAGGCGTGCACCGGCGGGTTCACGTCGCCGAACGCGAACTCGTAGGCCGGGATCTGGCCATTGGAGTGCATGTACCACTCGCGCATGAACAGGAGCAGCTGGTTGCGGGCGAAATTGGTGTCGACGCCGCCGACCGCGACCGCGTGGAACGCCGAGTCCCACGCCGCGAACCACGGGTATTCCCACTTGTCCGGCATCAGGATCACGTCGCGGGCGTGGACGTGCCGCCAGTCGCTGTTCCGTCCCGTCGCGCGTCCCGCCGGCGGCGGCGGCTCGCCCGGATCGCCGTCGAGCCACTCGGAGACCACGTAGTTATAGAACTGCTTCGACCAGAGGAGTCCGGCGTAGCCTTGGCGGATGACCGCGCGTTCGGCGTCGGTGGCGGTCTCGGGGATGCGGTCCGCGTAAAAGGCGTCGGCCTCGGTTTTACGCGCGGTGAACGTCGCTTCGAACGAGGCGCCGAATGGGCCGTCGGCCGGTTGGGGGCTGGCGTGGCTCGTCAGCCGGAGCCGCACCGTGCGCGTGGCGCCCGCGGGAATGTCGAGCACGTAGTGCGCGGCGACCTTGGTGCCCTGCGGCTCGGCGCGGACCGCGCTGGTCTTGCCTTGGACAATGTACTCATGAAACGCGTCCTTCACGTGCGTCGACCGGTTCGGCACGCCGAACAGGCGCGCGAGGTCGCTTTCGTTGTCGGTGAACAGGAACGGCGGCGCGCCTTCGACGCTCCACTGGTACGATCCGAGGGTCGCGTGCTCGGCCACGATGTGTCCGGGACCTTCCTGTCGGAGCGTGGCCTTCGGCGGGTATTCCGGGCCGGTGCGCCCACCAGACCAAGTATTGCGAAACCACAGCGTGGGGAGCAAATGCAGTGGCGCCGCGTCCGGCCCGCGATTCACGATCGTGAGCTGGATCAGGATGTCATCAGGGTCGGCTTTGGCGTATTCAGCGGTGACGTCGAAATACCGCGATTCATCGAACACGCCGGTGTCGATCAGTTCGTACTCGGGGTCGGTGCGGGTCCGGCGCCGGTTCTCGGCGACCAATTGATCGTATGGGTAGGCGCGCTGCGGATACTTGTACAGCGCGCGCAGGTACGAGTGGGTCGGCGTGGAGTCCAGATAGTAGTAGCATTCTTTGACGTCCTCGCCGTGGTTCCCTTCGGGTCCCGTCAGGCCGAACAGGCGCTCCTTGAGAATCGGGTCGACGCCGTTCCACAGCGCCACGGCGAAGCAGAGGCGGCATTCGCGGTCGCAGATCCCGAGGAGTCCATCTTCACCCCACCGGTAGGCGCGGCTTCGGGCTTGGTCGTGCGGCAGGTAGTTCCAGACATTGCCATCCGCCGAGTAGTCCTCGCGGACGGTGCCCCATTGGCGCTCCGAGAGGTACGGTCCCCAGCGCGACCAGTTCCGGATGCGTTCGGCGTCCTCATCGAGCCGTTCCGACTCGGTCACCCGACGGTCGCCTGCTCGGTATGCTGTTGCACGTCCTGCATGACGTTCATGTAGCGGATGAACGCATCGTAGGGCGAGCCGTAGGGGCTGAAGTAGGAGTGGACTTCGCCGTCGGAGTGCTCTTTGGTCGCCATGTAGTAGAAATGATCGCTCGTCGTGAGCCGGCGCCAGTGCTCGATGAACGCGGGCGTGCCGGTATCGAGCACGGCCCGCCGGAGGGCATAGGCCCGTTCGTGCGCGGCGCGCTGCATCTTGTTGCCGAGCCAGGCGCTGACATCGCGCTCCTGGTCGGCCCAGGATGTGGGGCGGCCGAACGTGAGGCGGTCGGCGGGTTGCCGGGCGGCCAGGGTGGACGGCTGGACGAAGTGGACGCCGCGGGCCTCGGTTTCGGCGGGGAGTCGGGCGAGGAAGTCGAAGATGCCCGTCTCCGACCACTGGTGTTCGCCGAACGTCTCGTAGTCCATGAACAGATTGACGCAGTCGCCCGGGGTGTCGGCCAACCAGTTGGCGTAGGTGTCGGCCAAGAGGGGCCACTGGTTCCAGGAGCGCGCCGAGAAGCGGAAGGCGACGTCGTCGCTCAGCTGGTAGTGGCGCGTGAGGATGCGGAGCCCCGGTTCGGCGGCGGCCTCGTACACGTACGTGGGCGAGCGCCAGCCGAGGACGTGGCCGGCGCCTTCGGCGAGGGCCGCCTCGAAGCCGAGGGCGCGGACGAGCGGCGCGATCGGATCGCTCATGATGAGCTCCGTGTTTCGGAACACGCGGGGGTGTTGTCCGAACAGGCGCTCGATCCGGGACAGGTGGAGGACGACTTGTTCGCGGAACTCTTCGGGGTCGGCGAGGGCGGCGAGGCTATGGTAGTACGTCTCGCCGAGCAGCTCGACGCCACCCGTGGCGATGAGCGTTTGGAAGCTCTCGAGCGCGTCGGGCGCGTAGGCGGCGAGCTGGTCGAGCAGCGCGCCGCTCAGGCTCATGGCCACGCGGAACGTGCCGTTCGATTCGGTGATCAGCCGGGTGAGGAGCTGGTTGGCGGGCACGTAGCACTTGCTGGCGACGCGCGTGAGGATGTCGGCGTTCTTGCGGTCGTCGAAGTAGGCGGAGCCGTTGCCGATGTCGAAGACGCGGAACGCGCGCAGGCGGTAGGGCTGGTGGACCTGGAAGTAGAAGCAGACGTCAGCCATCGATCACCCGGTGGTAGACGGCTTCCGTGCGCCGGGCCGGTTCGTCGAGCCCGAGTCGGGCCGAGCCGATCTCCCGAAATCCCAGTTCGCGGATGGTCTCGGCGAGGGCTGGGTAGCGGGTGAGGGCGACGATGGTGTTGGTCATTTCGTCGATGTCCCAGAAGTCGATCTTGAACACGTTGTCCAGAACTTCGGCGACGCCGGAGTCGCGCGGCACGATGCAGGGTGTGCCGTTGCGGAGGCTTTCGAGGGCGACGAGTCCGAACGGTTCGTTCACCGATGGCATGACGCACACGTCGGCCATCCGGTACGCGCGGTCGACGTCGGGGCCGGCGACGCCGCCGGCGAACAGCATGCGGTCGGCGACTCCGCGATCGGTGGCGTAGGTGATCATGTCGGCGAGGGCATCGCCTTCGCCGACGACGACGAAGCGGGCGGCGGGCAGGAAGTCGGCGACGCGGCGGGCGACGTCGACGAAGTAGCGCGGGCCTTTCTGGTGGGTGACGCGGCCGATGAAGAGCAGCACGGGTTTGGCGGCGCCGAGGATGCGTTCCCCGGTGCGCGGGGCGCGGCGGCGTTCGCCGTCGACGCCCCAGTGGACGACGTCGATCCGGTCGGCGGGGAGACCGTAGTCTTGGACGACGCGGCGGGCGAGGCGGTAGCTGTTGGCGATGACGCGGTCGGCGCCGTGGAGGCCGGCGCGTTCGCGGTCGACGATGGCGGGGTTGGCGCCTTCGGCGGAGCGGTCGTATTCGGTGGCGTGGATGTGGGCGACGAGGGGGCGACCGGAGACGTCCCGGGCGCGGAGGCCGGCGGCGAACGTGATCCAGTCGTGGGTATCGATCACGTCATGCGGTTCGTTGCGGGCGATCTCGGCGGCGACGGCGGCGAAGCGTTCGACTTCCTGAAAGAGGTCGGCGCCGTAGACGGCGGCGGGCGCGGGCGCGCCGCTCGGCCAGGTGCGTTCCGTCACGTACTGACTGGCGGTGCCGTAGGGGGTGAGGGGCGACTCGATGTGGACGACGGAGACGCGGGCGGTGTGGGCGTGGGCGCTCACGATGCGGGCGCGCGCGAGCGCGGGGTCCATGGCGCTCTGGTCGACGGGGAACGGAACGACCAACGTCACCTCCACGCCGCGGGTGGCGAGGCCTTTGACGAGTCCGAGCGTGGCCGTCGCCAGGCCGCCCGCCCGGTAGGGCGGGAATTCCCAGCCGAACATGAGAACGCGCATGGACGGTTACGCCGTCCGAGAGACCGGAGTATACGGGTTACGGCGCCGGACCGGCACGCGATTGCGGGGTTCTGGGGTGTTGCGGATGGTGAAACGGGGAGCGACGCTGGAAGTTACCGGCGCCGGAGAGTGGGGGTGGGCATGCGACTGTATCAAGTCATTTACGTCCCGGGGGTTCCGGCTGCTCGGCCTGTGGTTGAGGCCGTTTAGGCTGGAATGCTGGCCTGGGTAGGCGTCTGCGGTTAGCTTGCCCCGCAGTTCGCCGGCTTTGGCTGGCGACGGGACGTAGCGCAGCCCGGTAGCGCACCTGAATGGGGTTCAGGGGGTCGCGGGTTCAAATCCCGCCGTCCCGATTGATTTATAAGGACTTACAAAATCGAAGATTAACGGGGGCCCGTTTGGGGCCCGTTTCTGTCTCCGACCGCGTAGTCTCGGAGCTTCCGCTCCTCGCTCATGACTGCGAGGAGCGTTTCGTTATCCGGCCGCGCGTAGCAGGTCAGCAAGGTGGCCGTATCCCGCCACCCTCCCGCCTCGGCAACGTCGGTGATCGACAGGTGCTTTCGTTCCGTCGCCCACTTCCGACGGTACGGGTGCCACAGTCCGCCGTCCAGCTTTTTCAATCCGGCCTTCCGTTCGGCATACGCTAGCCATTTGTCGAATAGGTGCCGGTCCATGGCCTTCATGATGTCATGCTCGGCGCAAAAGACCAGCCCGCCGACCGTGCCCAATTCATTCCGAAATGATCTCAGTTCGCCTAACAATCCGGCGGGCACCGGCACCGTTGCTTCCCGACGCTTCTTATCCGCGTCGGCTCGCCATTGAATGGTGCCGGCGGTCCAATCGACGTCTTCCCATTGGAGCTGGCGGATCGACCCAAGCCGCCGTCCGGTAGCCTCCGCCAGCACGAGCGCCAGCTCCAACTTCAGCCACCGGACTCGATCCACATTGTCCTCGGCTTCGCCGGATAGCCTCCGCATCGCGGCGCGTGTGGATTGATACCGCTCCCATGTCGCGACTGGCCGCTTGGGATTCTGCTCGCGCACACGGCGTACACCGGCAAGGGGGTGACTCTCCAATAGACGCTTGCCATCGACACGCACCGTGGTAGCCCAACGGAGCATTCTGGTGCAGGAGCACCAAATCAGCTTCGGCTGATCGAGCGCGTACCGGCCGTGTAGGCTCGTCTCGCAGGCGGATCCCACCAGCACGCCGAGCGATCTCATAGGCCGCCTGATCATCACCGGTCAACGTTTCAACGCGACAGGCGCTCCCAAAGTACGCCAACAGGACCTTTGCTCTGTTGCGCGCATTGGCTTTGCTGGTAGCAACGTTATCCAGAAATGCGGCGCACGTCGTGCTATACCGCCGCCACAGCTCACCTAGTGTCAGCGATGACGTTTGGGGCGCAACCGTCGGTGTCATGCCGGTCGTCGCCGATCGCAACTCACCGATCAGCGCTCGACCGAGACGCTCCGCCTCTCTACGATCGTTCGTACCAAGACACTTGCGGTCCTTCCCTTCATCACCGACCCACAGTGTCCGGTAGAACACTCCATGCTTTCGCTTTTGAAACAGCCGGACGCGAAGCCCGCGCATGCCGAGCGATCGCGTCCACCGGTCCCCTACCTTCCGCCAGCCATTACTTCGTGCCATCTCCGCCTCCTATACGGAGGCGCCGCACGAGGGACCGGGCGTCGGATGCGACATTATAGCTGTCTGCGTCAGCTTGGCGCGAGGTACCATTCGCCTTGAGCGGGATATCTCGCCGGCGCACGAGTGGCGCTCGCTTCCTACCGGCATTCGGAAGCCGGCCCTGCCGGATCAAGCGCGCGAGGTGATCGGCGGTGTACCCTGACAGTGCCGCCGCGTCTCGCAACGTGAGTGCTTCGTCGTCGCGCGCCGCGAGCGTGAACTCCAAGTCCGCTAGCAGCGCGTCGCATAGCGTCGCACCGTCGACAATCGCGCGGAACCTGGCGAACTCCTCGCGCCTGGCCCGCCAAGTGGTGCGCAGTACGTCGAGCGGCGCCACGGCGGGCGGTCTACGCACCACTACCGGCCGAGCTCGAGCCCACGATCGCGGCCCAGCGCGAGCTCGCGGACGAGCTCTCTGAACTGCACGGCAAGTCGGACTTGGGCGTCAGTGACGAACGTGCGCAGAAGACGCATCTCGGGCGGTGACAGCGACGCCGTCAGCTCTCCAATCGTTTGTTGCAGCACACGCCGATCGGGCAGATGGCGTCCCGACTCGTGCGACTCGTGGACGGCGGCCTGGGCGCTTTCCCGGGCGACCGCCGCCGCGTGCTCCGCGGCGCTCACGCGATCTTCAGTGAGCGGACCACCCGTACGCCCGAGTAAGGCGCGCAGGCCTTGCTCCGCCTCGCGGTACTCGTTGAGCGCGTGGCCAACGCGTTGGGCGTCGCCGCGCGCCTGTGTGTCGTTGTAGCGTGTGAAGAGCAGCCCCCGTTCTTCGACCGTGCGCAGCTGCCCGAACTCCTCCGGCCGATCAGCGAGGGCTCGGGCGACGGCGTCCTTGCCACGAGCGTGCTCCCACTCGCCGAGCCTCGCGCGTGCTTCGTCCGGCCTCTGGTAGACACGCCCTAACGCCCGGTCGACGTCCTGCGCGCGACTCCGCCAGCCACGAGCGGCACTATCCACCGCGTGCCCATGGTCGGCGATCGCATGGGCATTGGCTTGCGCTTCTTCGACCCGATTGTGATGCCGAGTGGCCTCGTCGTAGGTCCGAATATCGCGCACCAAGCTTCGGATGGCGGGGTCGATCTCGCGTCCGGGTTCGTTGAGGGCGCGACCCGGGTATGGTGCGTCGAACTTCTGCTCCAGCCGGTTGACCGACAGGTCGCGGGCGACGCGTGACGCCTTGGCTTGTTGGTGTCCGTCGGTAAAGACGATTCCCTGTCCCTTGGGCTCGATCCTGAGTCCGTGGTCGGCCAGCCGCTCGGCCAAGTCCTCCCATGACCGCGCCTGGCGCAGCTCTTTGACGTGCAGACGGACGGTGTCGGCGAATGACAACTCGTGGGTCCTCATGAACGCGTGACGTTCGCCGGAGGTCTCAAGCGCCCGCTCCGGCAGCTCGTGGCCCTGCGTGCGGTAGAGGCGCCCCGGCACTTCGCGGAGTCCCAGCTCGCGCTCCGTCTCCCTCAGCGTGCGCTCTATCCTGGGCCGATCCTGCCAGCGCTCCCAAGCCGTGGCGGTCTCGGGATGGACGCGATTAACCACGATGTGGACATGCTGGTGCTCACGGTCTCGATGGGCCACGAGCAGCGCTTGGTACTCCTCCAGGTTAAGCGACCGGAGTAGTCGATCCGCGACGAGTTCCATTCTTGTGGCGGTCGACGGTGTCGGTTGGGTCGAACGCCAGCGCCACGTGATAAAGGGGCTTCTGGACCCGGAGACTCTGACCGGCGGTCGCCTCCATCAGGCGGGCGGCCAGCGCTGGCTCGTCGGTGACGAGATTCCGGGACGACGTCCAGTCGACGCGGTCCAGCTCGTGACCGGACCGACCCTCCACGAGATAGCGCGCTAGGCCGCGGAAGCTCTTTCCGCTGCTCGTCTTGACGATCACGTGTCGGTATCGTCGGCCAGTTGCCGGAGGACGGCCACATGGACCGCGAGCGCGGCCTTAAGCTTCTCAGCGGCTGGGAACAGGTCCCGGGCATGGGCCTCGTGCGCGAGCTGATTGAGGTTGTTGCCGCTGCGCGAGAGTTCGCGAAGGAACGCTTTTTGGTCGACGTTACGCGCGGCCTTCGGCACGGCGCCGAGGGCGGATTCCCGGACGAAGCGAGCGACCGAGATTTGGCATTCCTTCGCGCGTTGGGTGACGCTAGCGATTTCGGTCGGCGTCCAGCGGACCATCGTGGGTTTGTTGCGACGTTCGGACATGGAAGTAATCGTCGGTAGGAAGGGTTTGGGGCGACGTCTAGCGAGAGGCGCTCCACCTGTGAGACTGTCGAGAAACCCGCGCGGTCTATGCGAGGGCTGATCGTCGTGCCTCTACTTACCAGACCCCGCCGGTTATCCAAATCCGCAATGATCGCTCACCTGACGGGAGACCGACAGGACGATGCGTGGACCTACGTAGATGACACGACTGGAGGGATGATCGTGGACAACGAGTTGTGCGTTGACACAACGCGATGCTGTGATCACCCTGGACCGTGGACGCAGACAGGCGCGGCAGCAAACGGCACACGGCCTGATAAGGACAGTTCCACGGCTAGCCGGCCACTGGGTCGCGAGCACCGACGCCGATCGACAGGGACAACCCGCTTCGTGGCGCGGCGTGCCTCACAGACGTTTCCGCCTAACCGGATGGTGGGCACGCCGCGCCAGTCCTTTGCGGTTCCGTAGTTCGAGCCGCGGGGGCGAAGCCCTACCCTAGCGAAGCGCCCCGCGGCTCATGCACGGGCCATCGCCCAAGCTCGAGGCGCGCTACGACGTTGGTGGAAGGGCGGCACCTGGAAGCTGACTACCACGCATAAAGATCCGCCTTGAGCACATTGGCGCAGCCGAGTGCGAATGGCGGCGAGCAAGGATCAGATAGCGGGACGAGTGCCGAAGGCACGAGACACCGCTATCGATCCTCTTGCTCGCACAACGGAAGACACACGAGAGACCGGGCGCCGTGGCGCCGGCGCTATGTCTCCGAACTGATCGGAGCCTCGGGCGCCACGCGCTGCACACGAATGCCGAAGACTTCGATGTCCGTGCGACCGAGGAACGCGGCGATCGCATGGCGAACGCGCTGAGAGCCTTTGCGGTCGCCGCTCAGCACGAGCATGAGGTGGTTGTAGGAGATCTTGAAGAGGCGCGCCGCTTCGGCTGCTGTAAGCTGGTGCAACGTGACGGCCGCTTTGAACGCTGCCTTGCGTTCTAATGGAGCCATTCCTGTCGTAGACACCAATGTCCCTCCTGAAACAGCCCGTGTTACCGGGCCGAGTGTGGTACGTCCACCGCGGCCGACTCTAGACTCTAGCCCGACGGGACGATCGCGAGACGCGGCGAGACTCAGGGACTGGAGGGATGCTCTCGAAATCGGCAAGCGGAATGCGATAGCAGCTGTCGCTGTACTCGGGCTTGCCGATTATTGAGTCGTCGATCACGTACCACTCGATGGAGCCAGGCCACTCCTCAGCGGCGCTCCAGGCAACTGTCTTGGAGCGTGGCCCGGTTGGCAACTCACTATAGGTCTGACAGTGGCCAGCGAGCCATGCATGGAACCTAGGACCTGCAGCATTGTTGGCGGCCGGGTTCTCCAACGTGTGGGCGAGCGCGCGAATCGCTCGCCTTAGAGCTGGGTTGGGAAGCACGAACGACCTCCGGGACGCAGTGGACTACACCAAGGAACGAGGAGTCGACAATACTACACTGTGTGTGTAGTACCGTCAACACGCCCGCTGCGCACATTCCTACGCCGGTCTCTACAGTGGCGGAGGACGGGTGGTCCGATTGCGTCTTACAGCGGTGCTGGCCCAGCGCGGCATGTCGTGGTACGAGCTGGCCCGTGCGTCCGGCCTTACTGAGACCCAGGTCTACCGCCTCGCACACGCCGATGGGCGGTTCAAACGCCTGGGGGACGATATGCTTGACCGTCTCTGCACGGCTCTCTCTGTCCAACCAGGTGAGCTGTTGGAGTGGATTCCAGAGAATCGGACGCCACGGGGGGATCAGAAGCGACGGAAGCGCTAAAAGCGTTTCTCTCTGTGGAGTCTACTTACAATCAGCCGCTACGGAGAGTCGCCTTTTCATTGCGCTTTAGCACTCTGCGGCAGTTTGAAAGGCTGGCATTCGGGATCTCACGATCACACTAACGGGGAGAAATGCTTCCGACGCAGCGGGCGTTCAGTATGGAGGAAATAGTCGATATCATCCGAACCGCACCGGAGTTGCTCGGCGCGCCGGACACAATTGAGGTACGTGCCGTACTGTACGAAACATCCAATGGCCAGCTTCAGCCCTATGCGCGCGGGCTTCGCATTGGCTTTGACCCGCAGACTTCGGGTCGCACCTTCACCGCCGGCCCGGTGCGATTTGTGTCCAAGGTTGATCAGGCGACTAAGATGTCCAGTGTCAACGCGCTCCGCGAATTCGTGTGGGACGCCTGTCGCGATTCGGACCGGGTTGGTGTTCGCGATGCATGGGGCATAGGCTCGCAGATCCTGCACCGTAGCTGGAGCGATGCGGTCGGCGATTCGCCCATCTGGAGATCCACACTCCAAGGAACTATCGCGGACACCTTCCCATCTTGGCCGGCGAATGGTCCATTCGCGAACCCGGAGGAGCGCTTTCTCGCGGAAACACTCGGGGATGCGGCCGCGCATTGGCTCGGCATTCCGGGTCTGGTTACACAGCACCGCCCGACCCTCGAGGTGGATCTTCAGATACGAGACTATCGCGCCTTCTTTCGATCAATGCGGCTTGACGACAATCAGCTCATCATTGGCCTTGGTCGAACAAACACGGGCACGCTGCACGCGTGCGTCCGGATGACTGACTATGCCGGACGTGTGCACGAGGAATGGGCCACGACCAAGGAAGAGCTGCTTCACGTCCCAGTCCGCGCAGCATTCCGTCATGTGCGCGCATACCTGCTCGATGGTGCCTCGGCCTCGCTCGACTCCTTCGACGAGACGGCCTCGGCGCCATCTCTGCGTGCAGAAGGGCTCTTTCCGGGGTCCACCAGTCGCAACGAACCCGAGCTCGCCGAGGTGCTTCGGCGAGGCGAGAGCGATGTGGTGGAGGTGAAGGCGTGGTTACCTCCCGTCGCGGGGGATCCGAAGTCAGTCGAACTTCTTCAGAGCGCCTGCGCCTTTGCGAACACGCGCGGTGGTGTGATCTTCGTCGGCGTAACCGATCAACTAGCCGTCGTAGGCGTACATGGCGAGGTCCATAAACTGGCCAAACGAGATGGCAAGGAGCCCTCGGAAGCGATGGACTACTACGTTCAGCTCATCCGCCAACGTCTCAGCGATGGGCTCTCACCGACCGTCCTTGTCGAAATCGGCTGGGTGAAATTCGCCGATCACGACATCTGCCGAATCCGTGTTCCGCGATCCTCCGCCGGCATGCTCCACTCAGTCTATCAGACCGGGTTTTCCTATTTGCGCAAAGGAGCAAACAACGTCCCCGCCACGGCGGAAGAACTACGAGCGCGAGTTGGGGGCTTACCAGCTGTGAGACCATAGGGATATAGGGATATCGGTCCGATCCCGTTTCGCCGCGCAGCGAACGCCAATGTGGAACCTGCCCCTCGGTTCTCCACAGGCAGAATGACAGGCGATTTCAGGCCATGAACGGTTCGTACGGTTGAATCAAAGAGTAGCCGGTTACCTCCTGAACGTTCTCGCGAGCGTTTAAGACGTCCATGACTTGAAGGGCATTCTGCCTCAGCCAATTGACGCCGAACGCGCCGATAGCAAGGACCGTCCCAGTTGTTCCTAAGGCCCACATCCGCTCCAAAAGCACTGCGCCGCTGCTGCCGAGTACGGCCGTTCCGAGAGTCATCCCGATATTCGTTATGAGCTTCTTTTGCTCATGATCATAGGCGTTCCGTGCCGAACGGTGCTCAGCAAGAGCAACCCGAATGCGCTCGCGAAGCTTCGGAACGTCGCGCTCTTCGCGCACCAAGCGCAGGACGACTCGACCGAGTTCCGCTCGACTCTCTCGAGCCTTGCCCCAAGCAGCCGTGCGTTTTCGCACAACGTCTGCGATCGACAGTTCGCGAAGCTGAGCTTCGTCGACATACTCAGCGATTACTAGATCATGTAGCTCTCGCATTCCGATGAGGTGCAAAAGACGTTCGTCAACCCCGTCAAGATCGACCGTCGCTACGTTCGCGTTCAATTGAGCGATGAACGCCGCCATGCCGGGATCTGATGTCAGTGGTGCAAGACGATTGGTATCGCAAGCTGCTAGACTCTTGACGGCACTCCCAACACGGGCTTGACAGAGTCGATTCAGCACCGCGCGCGCTTCGTCGGATTGCACGCCTCTCGGATAAGGGAGAGGTGGAGGCGCATAGGTGACAGCCAAGGGAAAATCATCCATACCAACCGGCGCCAGTTCATCGCGAATGCCGTTGCTGCCGACTAGGAAGTCGTCCATCCCGCGGCTAATTGCGGCAACCAAGGCGGGATCCGTTGTAGCCCGTCGATACGTCTGGTATAAGAGTTGTGATTCAACACCTTTCCGACTACCGGCGAACACGGCATTTGGACCAACGCCTTCAGAACCACCGATCGTCAATACTCCGTCGCTCGTGCGCATCAAAGGCATTGTCTGCGGCTTGGACCCGGCACCGGTCACTTGCAGCAAATTCTGCTCGACTGCAGATCCCGCTTCGTCAAGCACCTGCTGAAACGAGTCGTCATAGCCCGGTGTTTTGCCTAGGATACGCACGGACGTCCCGGGGAGCGCCATGGGAAAGTTCATCAGTGCCGCCAGGTAATACTCGGGACTTATCACGTCGCGATCATCAGGCGACATCAGGTGGACGCGGTCGTATGTCAAGAGAGCGCGCTTGATGTCATGCAGGCGAACTGGGCGTTCGGTTGGCAGCACCAGACAGCTTGCGATCATTTGTGTAACACTTGCCTCCAAGGTCGAATCCAGGGGCGCGCCGGACGTGACAACTTCCCACGAGAATCATCAGCGCGGTTCGCGGGCGCGCTCTCGGTCGAGCGGTATCGCGCCGCCAAGTCTTCTTATTCAATCGGCTGGCCGAAAGCCGAATATATGCCGAAGTGCGCCCAGTAGGCCAGACTCGTCGATTCTCATGGGTTGCTTATCGTCACGAATAATGTACGTTTAAGTGTACGCTATTCTGTGAAATTACCATCCTGGGGGACTGATGTTCGAGGTGCACGGGAATGCGGTCGTCGCGACTGTGTCCGACCTTCGCAAGAACGTGAAAACCACTGTTGAGAAGGCCGCAAAGCGGCCGGTCTATTTGGTGAGCGACGGACGGCCGGTGGCAATGCTGGTGGGAGTGAATCTCTGGGAGAAGATCCTTGAACTCCTGGAAAATGCGCGAGATATCGAAGTTGCTACACGGCGTATCGAGCAGGCGAACCAAGATCCGACAGAGGTTCTTAGTAGTGAAGACTTTTGGAAGTCGGTCGAAGCGGGTAGGACTGGGGGCAAGAAACATTCACGGGCTTGATCTGATGGGATCACACGTTGGCAAACGAAATCCTAAACCCCTGGCGTATTGAGTACGCACGGGCCGTACTAACGGAAGACGTCTCTCAGGTCGGCCATGCCGATCTGCAGAAAGCTCGAAAGGCAATTGAGAAGAAACTGCGGGCCGATCCGATGGGATATGGTGAGCAGCTGCACTCGCCGCTCCAAGGGTTGTTTAAGCTTAAGACCGCCAAAATCAGGGTGGTCTACCAGATTCGCGAGCGGGATCGATCAGTTCTGGTGGTGATGATCGGTCCTCGAAAAACAATCTGGCGCGATTCCCAGCAGGAAATTCTTCAGCGTCTCGCCGCCGCCATTGCTTCTACCGCTAAGGACACAGCGGAACAGCCCAAGAAGCGTGGGCCCACTAGATGAACACAAGGATTACAAGAAGGACTTGGCTTGTGAGTCGCAGGCGCAATTCGCCTCCTGATTCGGCTCAATGCCTTGGTTACGGAGTGCCTGAATGTGCTAAGGTCAGGCTATGATCGAGACATACTCTTTCGCGCATGCAGAGAGCTGGACTACCGATCTCTTGGCTCTATTGGGCCGTCACGACATTGAGGTGCAGCCAGGCGCGGCTCGATGCAAGCGCTCGAGCGCATAAGGTTCCGGCCTAGCCTCCGTCGTCAATCGTCGGCCGGGAGCCATTGGGAAGGAGGGCTATACCGCCTCAGGGCTTGTCCCACTCCCTATCGCAGCTCCACGGCGCTTGCCGACGAATTGGGCTGCTTGTCGAACCAGATCGGATGCGGACCGCTCTGATCGATTCCGAAAAAATCGAACTTCACTTGCCACTCCTTCATCGGAATCCGGAACGTATTGTACATCTCCATGGCGCCTTGACGGTCCACTTCGGGACTGGTTGGCGCGCTCTGCCCACCAATGCGGAGGTCGTGAACGAGCAAGCTCGCTGTTCTCTTCGCATTGAATGCGCAATTGTCGACGAAGAAGAATGATAGGAACGAAGTCGCCGCTCTTAGAGCGCGCACGCCGTCTCTAAAGGTCCAGTTGGACGGATTCTTTGGAATCCGTAGCGCTGGCCAGACCTCGGTGACTCGTTTTCCCATTCCAGGGACAGTCTCTAGTTGCCCAATTTTTTCGACCGACCGCTTGGGATGTACAAAGGAGTCACGCAGCTTCCGTAGCTCATCGACTTCTTGGACGCGGTGATCGCCGCGATCAAGAGTTGATCCCTGGCGGGTGAAGCTAGAAAGGTCTCTAGCTTCGCGAGAGGCTGTAGCTTGTCGATTGATTCTCGGAACTTGGCGTGGTGTGGCAAGGAATCGACACAGCAATTCGCGGCAGCTTCTACCAGCAGGCAAGTCGACAGAATTGAGGCGCGGGCAAGTCGGTTCCGCCAATCCAGCGTCTCGTCAGAGGAGCGCTTGACCAGATCTATGGAATCGACGAGGAGGGCCAAAACGGGTTGTAAACGAGCTCGATTTCGTCTAGCATGTGCACCGAAGCTATGTGAGCTGTGGTGACAGTGAAGGCTTACGGCAACAGCATGCCCAGTAACTGCCGCATCTGCTTCGCCAATAAATGCGATCAACACCCAGGGAATTCTATCTTCGCCTAGCGTGTCGACCGCCCACACCAGCCATCCCATGCCCTCGGATCGACCACCATTCGCCACTCAATGTCGCGGGAGACTTCCCAGTTTAGACGTGAAATTGCCCTCCCTAAAGCGGGGGTAATCCGCGCAACGGACAGGCGCAGGTCGGTCACACTCGTATCGAAAACGTGCTGAGCCAACTCGCGTTCCAACGGCGGCCGAGTAATGCATGCATCGAGAAGTGTCTGAGTCCACTTGGCCGCGGGCCAGTAGAATCCAAGGAAGGCGGGCCCCCCATACTTAGCGTCAGGATCTTTAGCTAAGCGTTCGACGTCGGCGGCAAAGCTCGCATCAGTCAGGAAGCGCACGATGGCCAAGCCCGAGAAGATCCCTAGAGCGTCGTCCGAGCTCTCTGCCAATGTCGATTCGGCACGTCGGAACAATTCAGATCGACGCAATTCGTCAGTAATCCAGGTATATAGCTGGATCGGATCGTAACCGATCACGGCATGTTGATTCCAAGACCTAGCGCCACCGACGAATGCCTCGATAAGCACGCGTAGCACCTTAAATCGTCTGAGCCTCCATGCGAGTGCCGCTGCACCGTGAGCTGCCAACACCACACTTGGGCGGAGAACCAGGCGACTGACACGATTCTGCAACGGGTCGTTCGCGAATACCGAGAGCGATATCCCCAACCATTCCTCAATACCTTCAACCGCGTCAGCGCGAACTAGAGGGAGGCCAACACTAAGAAGTTCGTCAGCACAACTCGCGGCCTCGGCGGCGGCTTCCTCGTGACGCCGCCCGTGCGCCAATGGAATCTGCGGATGCTGTGACTCGAAGTCATTAGCACGCTTGATTGCGCGCGCGACGCAGTCATCAATCGACGTTCGTATTGCGTCAGATCGTATCACGCTCGCCGGTTCGTCGAGACGACGCAGCAAACTAGTGTACCGTTCGATTGCCGTTTCGATGCCGCCGTACATGCCAGCTTCGAAGGGCACGCCGCCGCGAAAATTGGCGATCGCACGCTCAAATTGCGCGCGGCATTGAGCCATATCCTGATACCGGTTCGCCGGCTCCTCAGCAATCATCTGCCGCAAAAGTCCGGTTAGGTGTTCGAGACGCGGGTCCAGGAATGTCTGAGCCAGGTCGAAGCGCTTTTCATCCAGCCATTCACGCGGTAGTGTGCGAACTCCGGATCCCGATACCACGGAATAGAGTGTTTTGCCGAGCGAGTACACATCCACGGCAGGTGTTAGCGCACCGGAGATACCACCGCCCCTCAACTCTGGCGCCACATAGTCCTCAGTGCCTACAGTGTCGCCTTCAAATCGAGTGACACGTTCCTCATCTGCGAGGTATGCGATGCCAAAATCGGCTACGCATGGTTCATTAGCCTCACCGAAGAGCAAGATGTTTGATGGTTTGAGATCGCGATGATACACTCCGGCAGCGTGCGCGCGACCGAGTGCATTGGTAACGGGCAGCAAGAGAGTAAGCACTGCTTCGAGCAATCCCTTGTATGCCTTCGCAGCCCGTTCGAGAGACGAGTCCGCTAGCGGCATCACGTAGTAGGGACGGCCGTCGGTGCCTTCCGGAGGAATTTGATGGTCGATTACTTCGACAATCCCAGTTACGCCCTTAAGACGAGCGGTTAGCGTAGCTATCTCGCGTTCGAATCGGCGGTAGGCGGCAGATCCCCGCCCCTTGTTGTATCGAAGTTCCTTGAGTACACGCACGGCCCTCTGGGGATCGTCGCCATCGACAACCTTCCAGATCGCACTCATCCCAGTGGTCTTGAAGGCAGCCCGATCGAGGGCTACCCAACGACCCCAACGTCGGAATTGGGGCTCGACTGCCGTGGCTCTCAGCGATTCCATGAGTGTACGAACGTCGCGAGCGAATGGTGTGATCAGTCGCTGTCCGAGCCGCCGTGCCCTCGCATCGTAGTCTCCTTCGACGCCAACGACTTCGATCATGAACGTGTAACCTGAAATCTGATTGTCGACCACCATTCCGAACAATTGCTCAAGCAATCGCAGGCGAGCGGTCGATTCGGTCGGGAGTGCTAGTGGCGCACTTCCGGGCTGCACACCGGATCCTTCTCGCCGGGCGGCCAGCCATGAGGCTGCATCTTCGATCGACGTCGGTGCGGGCCCTAGGGCCTCACGCACAACGCTGTTCGACCGGCAAAACGCGACGAGAATCGCAAGTGAACCGACCCATGAGTGCCAGTCCGCGGACTCAAGTTGCTGGACATAGGATTCGAATTCTCGAAGCGTCCGGTCGACAACATCACTATCGAAAGCAACTGACGTCATCTCACTCTACTTAAGTGGGCAGAATTGTGGCGGACTGTGATCAGCGTCCAATCACGCGCTGCTGGATTCCAGCATGGCGAGAATGGACGCTGCGAAGGTAGGAGGGCCATCTGTTGACGTGCGAGATGCCTCGAACATCATCGATGATGACCATTTAGAAGACTCACTGAACCAGCGCCCGCGCCCAAGTAGCGCGAGGCGACCTACTCACTCCAGCATCGGCCTCCAGCGTCAGGAGCAGTGTCACGATGTCGGAGAGCCCCAACCATGAGCGTTGTGGTGGCGCGCGCGACCGACCTCACGAGCGCCGATCGAGAATCCTCGGGCCGACGACCCGCGATGGGCTTGGGTTCGATGTCTGCGTCGTCTTGTCGTAGATCGCCACGAAATCCAAGACGCCGACGATCGGCTTCCCGGTCGAGGGATTGACCCTGATGCTGGGGCAGTACGCACTGGTGCTACCGGCGAGATGCGGGAACGCGGCCGTATTGGCATTCACACGGCGGATAAAGTGCGCCTGGTGGCCCGCCGAGTCCAAACCACTGCCAACGAACAGGGAATCGATGACGACTAGCTCATCGGCGATGTGGTATATCTGGTAGCTCGACACGACGTCGACCTTCCCACCGCCGAACACCGTGTCGGTTTCGGTGCCGTAGACGACATTGCCAACGCCCAAGATCGTGCGAGTCTCGGGCCCAAGGAGGGTGCTGAGACTATCTGCCTGCACGAGCGCTGTGTCGAAGACAGCGAAGCTGTGCGCCGAGTCCAGCGGGTTACCCGCTGCGTCCGTCTCGGACCGCGAGGCGAACACGCACGTCCATACCGCCCGCCAGGTGTACCGCTTCATATCGATCTGTGCAAGCACGTTCATCGACGCGGTGTCGAGGCCCGCGACCAACTTCACCGTCCCGCCCTGGTCTCCTTGGGGAGTAATGGTGGTGTCAGCGGCAGCCGCCGCGGCGAACATTGGCGCCACACGACTCGCAGTGCCATTGTCGCCGGTCCAGCCTTGAGGGGCCGCGGCAACCGTAACGACTGGGTGCGCAACGGCGTTGCCGTCCTTGTCTATCGCGTCAGTGACGAAGAGGCGAACGGGAATCGGGCGCCCACTCGCATAGATAACCGTATCCTGCGGGACACGCATCGTGACGACGACGCCGGCGCCGAGCGGCGGCGGATTCGTGGTGCCGATACGAGAACTCGAGGAGCAGGCAGCCAACGCCACCGTGAGCGCCGGCAGGAGAAGTACGTTACGCACACGGACCACGGTACACACATGAATTCAAGCATGCAAGCTGCCGGGCTCGCTTCGGGGATTCAAACTGTGACCGTCTGCCCTCAGTCGGTTCGTTGGGAATCGGCGTGGAGTTGTTTCCAGAACGTAGCAAAAGAGCCGACAACCATACCGTACAAAAGTGCATTCAGAGAGGACCTCGCTAGTGCATTGCCCAAGCCGGTGCCATTGGTCAGACCGAATGGACACGTGATGTGGACGACCGCCCAATATGCATCTGTCCACCAATCTCTCGGTCCCATCAACGCGATGGACGCAAAAACCCAGAATAGCGGCAGCACGAAGCCAACCACCATTGCTGCTACCCACGGCGCGCCTGAGAGTCATGCTTTCAATGATATAGCTGAGGTCGTTGGTGTCGAATTGGTGTCAAATTGGTTAGGCAACCTGCGACATCGCGGCGCCCGGATTGGGGCGGATTGCCGGGCTGTCAGAGGGAAATGCGGCGCGATGCCGAAGTTGCCCGGGAAGCCAGAGGCGCCTGATAAGCGTGAGGTCTGCGGCGGAGGACTGGATGCGAAATGAGCGCGGCAGGCGTAGTGCCGGGGTTGAGCGTGCTGCACTGGCCGGCAGTCCGCGCGATCGATTGTTCGTGGCGATCTTGTGGGCATGCTGCTTGTTTTCTTCGGGCACATTGCGAAATCCTGCCCCGATCGGCCGAACCATATCGGGAGTCAAACGCCGGCTTGCGTGATCTTCCCCCAGGCACTTCGGTCGACAGCGCTGTCGCGTACTTGAAGCGCACAGGTGTGAACTATATGGTCACCGACAGTCCCGCGAGATAGTGGGCTGGCAAGAGGGCGTACTAACCCAGTGGCCCTTCGAGGGCGATCTAGTTTTCAGGCTTCTTTACGATGACGCCAAACACATCCGCATTGACACCGTGTATGCGCGGGTCGACGCTATGTGAAACGCGAGGCGCGATATCACTCTAAGGGGCCGTTGGTTCTACGACCGGCCTCTCCCGAAGTGAAACAACGAGCTGTCGCGCTGGGGGCCGTTTGGGGGCCCGTTTCTGCCGGCAACCGCCGACACTTCGGCACTGAGAATCGGACCCGACGCCCGGTTTTCCTTCTGAACGGCGCCAACCTAGCTTGTCGATGTCGTCCCCGAGAACCGAATGGGGTTCAGGGGGTCGCGGGTTCAAATCCCGCCGTCCCGATTTGTTCCAACGCATTGCCCGTCTTGCGGTTAGTCGTTGCACCCGACGGCGCACATACCCCGATTTTTCGCCTTGTGGGGTATGATGTGGTGTATGTTGGGCGACCAATGGCGATGGAAGGTCCGATACTCCGTCGTCCACGCCCTGGTTGAGACCCGACGCAGGTGCGCTCGCCTTCTCCACGAGTGGCACCCCGAACGCCGCCTGCCGCACGCGACGCCGCGTCGCGGCTGACTTCGCGAGTACATCTTCGCGCTTCCGCTCTTGATAGACGCTCCGCCGCGTCTCAGAGCTGCTATGCCCCGTCTGATCATTGAGCACGCGCTCGTCCCGCTCATGATCCTCGTAGACGTCCGCCGCCTTCCGCCGGATGCCGTACCATCCCCGGCCGGGCAGCGGCGTGACGCCCGCAAGGCGCTCGAACGCGTGGAAGAGATCGTGAAGAGCGGACTTGCCGATCGGCGTATCGCTAACCGTAGCGCGAGCCCTCCGCACCGGCGGCGGCCCGGCGTACCGCCGTGGCGCGCGACTCGGCGCGAAATCCAGCACCAACCGACCTGCCGGTAGCATAGGGTAGTCGTCTCGCACCCCGCTCTGGTACGCGTCCTCGAGCAACCGGAGATACCCCGTGAGCGCACGATCGACCGCCGCCCGCTCCTCCGGCGTCAGGTCGCGGACGACGCCTTTCTTCTTCCCCTTCCCCCGCACGACGATCCGCCCCAATCCGAACGCGCCGACGTTGCTCAAGTCCACGTCGCTTCGCATCAGGCGCTCGCGTACCTGCCCTAGCCTGGCCTCTGCACCGAGGATAAATGCGAGTCGCATCCGTGGATCCAGGTCCGGATGGTCGACGGCGGCAAAGAGCAGGCGGATCTCGTGTTCCGAGTGGCGCGGCGTGTTGGGTTCTGGGGACTCGCCCGTCAGCTGTGCCCACTCCCGACGCATTCTGCTCGCGCCACTGACGCTTGACCGCCAGCCGCTGCTGTACCGCCTGCTGCACAAGAAGCCACTGCGCGACTTGCAGGAGAACCACGACGCACCGTTCCGTCCACACGGGGCCTCCCCGCTCCTTCTCGACGTACTCGCTCGCGAGGGCAATCCATAGTTGCCGCCCGTCAGCATAGGTGTGGCTAGTCCACGTACGAACGACCCCATCCTTCGTAATGGCTATCGCGCGGACAATGGTGTCCGCCGCCCGACGCACATCCCGGACGGTATCGGAATCCACGACGTACATCCCGTCCGGTATTGCAGTCGCCAGGTCGAATCCGGCTCGCAGCGTGAGGCCAGCTGGTGGCGTTGGAACAGGAGCAGTGACGACATCAACAGCGGGTGACGCTTCTGGCGGACGCGACGTTGCAGAACGAACGCTTGCTTGTTGAGCGCCGGCGCGCCGTTCGTGATAGATCGCTTGGGTGCACTTCACCGCCTCGCGCTCTCGTTCGACATTGATCGCCCCGTCAGCGTCGCGGATCGCGAAGTGGAGCGAGCGTCGCTCGTAGCCCTTCGGGCCGCCCACCCACCACCGCACTTCGATCACACGGTTGCGGTCGAGGCGTTCAATAGCGGTCACGTATCAGGGCGCTCGCCGACCTGATACTGCCACACCTTCGCCCGCGTCGCTCGCTTCGCCTCGTGTTTCATGCCCTACCGCCGCCACGATCCATAGTCACTTGCACGCTCCCGCCGACACGCATTGCTCAAGTTCCGAACGCCCGATCTGCCACACTCCTCCCACCTTTGCTGCCGCGATCGTTTCGGTCCGGCAGCACCGCGCAACCACACTGGCGGAACGCCCCAAGATGCCCGCCGCCTCGTGCACACTGAGGACAAGGTGCGCCGCAGTCGCTCGCCCAATCGCATCGATGAGTATCGTGTGGCATCGCGCGAGCGCCACGGTCGCGTCACTGGAGGGCGCAAGCGCGCGAAGACTCCGGAGCTGTTGGTCAATCTCGTCGAGCGCCGCTAGCACGGGAGCGGCGGACAATAGCGTGGGCGGCCTCTCGAGTGGCACCGTCGCTGTGGATCTCCGGCGAGGGACAGGGATCTTACCCACGGGGCGGCATACGCGGCTAGGTGGAGATTCGCCCCTCAATCCCACAGCCCGGGTTGGGCCCGCCGCAGCGCCGCGGACGTCCCAGGGCTGAGCCACAACGCCTCGACGCGTTCACGCGTTCCATTGGCGTACGCACGCCGCTCGTGCCGTTCCCAACCACGATACAGTTCGCCGTACAGTGGATGAGGGTAGCCCGAGAGAACGACCATGCCAACAACCGCATGCAGCCGATCCGCGAGCGCGGCGTGATCGGTCGCGTCAGGGAGATCGAAGCGATACCGGCGACTGCAATCGGACCGCGTCTCCGCCAAATACGGCGGGTCAGCATAGAACAGTGTCTCCGGACCGTCGTATGCCTCGAGCAACCGCGCATAGTCGCAGGAGTCGATCAGCACGCCGCGCAGTCGGTCGGTCAGTAACGCCACCTGCGCGGGATAGCTCGCCCAGTCGCGCGACGGGATCGCCCGCTGATCGGCGCCGAAATGGCGGAACCCCGTCGCTGCCGACGCATGCGAGCGCGACAGGAAGCTCGACCCCCCGAACCCCATGAACGCCCGTATGATCGATCGTCGCGCCATTCTCGATCGCATCCGCCACCGCCTCGAAAGAACCGTCAAACTCCGCCCGCGCGTACGGCGTGAACATCAACGGTTCACGAAGCCGTGCGGCACCTTCGGGATCGCGCAACACGCGAAACAGGTTCACGAGTTCCCCATCGAGATCGTTGTACACTTCGGCGCGCGCCCGAGCCTTTCGCATCAGAACCGATGCGGCCCCACCGAACATCTCGACGTACAGCTGATGTGGCGGGAAGGACGATGCAACCCACGCCGCGATGCGAAATTTCCCGCCATAGTAGCGGATCACGGGCCGCCCGATGCGGCTCATACCTGACTCCTCGCTCGCCCGAGCCGCCGCGCGTACACAGGTCGGGCTGGCACCGCGGCATTGGCTCTGCACCTCAATAGGTCCGTCCGCTCCACAACTCTCATCCTGCAGAGATGAGAGTTTCAAGGTCGAGGTTCGATCCATGCCCAACGCTAGTCCGGATGCCTTCTGCTTTTCCCGTCGTGAGATCCGGCGTCTCTTTGGTCAGTGTGAATCCCTTTTTCAGGGTGCACAACCGCCTCGTCAGACGGATCATTGTTCTGTGATCGCCTTGCTATGGCGACTCCACGTTCGGGGAACGCGATTGTCAGAACGAACTGGGACCATACTTGCTCGTTTGAAGCGGCAGAAATGAGCGGTCGGGTACGAACGTCGCCCAATCCAAGCTCACCCGCGCGGCGGCGGAGATCGCGCGTAGGCGGGCCCTTGTGCCCCTCCCGAACGATCCGCGCGCGGCACGCGCTGTCTTCCGACATCTACCCGATACGGCGTGCCGGCCCCGCGATGCTGCCAACATTGTGGTAAGACGTTAGTTCGGCGACGGGCGCGGTATTGCGATGGTGCTTGCCGTTCGGCAGCTTACCGTTAGCGCCGATGGGCCCAGCCGTCGGTCTGAAGGGAGTCCTCGACAAGCGCCGCTCATTGTGCGACCGTCCCGCCGAACGTCCGATCGGCGCCTATGATAAATCTCTCCGCAAAGTGAGCTGTGCGTCGATTCACATCCTCGGGCGCGACACGGAAATCGAGCGACGCCGGTCGTCGACCCAGCGCCAAAAGCGCGCGCCGCGAATCGAGCGGAACGGAAAGTTGAACGTCAGGGTCCTTCAGTGCGCCGGGGCTGTCGGCATAGCCACGACCCGGAACGAACCACACTACGGGACGATCAGAGGTGATGAAGGTCTTGCCGCCCGGAGCCGTCAGCAGTATCCAGTACAAGCGTGGGAAATGCTCTGTTCGGAAGTACCATGCCTGTAGTTGCATCAGTTCGATCACGTGGACTTGGTCGAAACTCGGGTCCCATTCCCCCGACCTGACCATGTCGACAGCGGAGCGCAATGGCATTCGTATTTCCTCGCCGCTCGCTCGATGGCTGAGGCACACAGGAAAGTCGGCGTCGAGATTTATGTCCTCTTGGGTTGCTGACTCATCAAGGAAAAGACGCCATTGCTCGTTGGCGGCGCGACGGAGCCAAGGCACCCTCGCGGCAAGCAGCGCTAGAAAGTCTCCAAGAGCCACGGGGATGGCCCCACGCGATCCAGGCGTGGCCGCGAGATATAGACGTAGTGCGACAGCTGCACGATTCTCCACTGCGGCTAGCTCATTTTCGACGCTGTCGTAGTTGACGACCCCGTCCCTTTGCACTGCGTAGTATCCAGTCTCGGCTGCAACGTTCTTGGGTGCGCGACGGCGAACATTGCCGGAGGCCATATCACGAACCCAAATGAAGGGGGCGTGGCCCGGCGGAGTGTGGGGGTCGACGAAGCCGTCCAAGTAAACCTTCGGTATGTAGTGATGCTTTCGCTTTGGAGCCATGGAAGCCGATCTCTGCTGGAACCAGTCTCTTCAAGATAACCCGCCCGCCCCAGCGAAGTCCCGTGATTCGACTCGCTAGCCAGTGTAGAATCAGCTCGATGCTATGACGCTGATCCTTCTGCTAGTTAACGGTGATCACGTCGTACAGATATCCGACCGCCGATTCACCGGCGATACACGATATTGCACGGACGAAGGTGCGAAGGTCGGCACACTTTTGTGCGGCGATGCTAAGGTGGCTTTCGCCTTCACCGGCCTAGCGGTTGCCGCAGGGTACGTGACCCTCAAATGGCTGATGAAACAGATTCAGGAATGCGCGCCTCCTGACTATTCCTTTGAGTGGATGCTAGTGCGGCTAGCAAGACTACTCGACACGGAGTTTGCGTCGAACAAGAGTGTCCTTTCCGTCAGCCCGACATTAAGACGGTTGTCGATCGTGTTCACTGGATATGAGTACACAACTTCGTCTTCCTGTGCGCGTGGCCATCGCATGCGCCGCGCGACGGACAGCATGACTTCGACTTCGAGGTCGGTTCGTGGAAGACCCACGTGCACCGGCTCGTGCACCCGCTGACTGGATCGACGACATGGACCGCGCTCGAATGTTCGGACACTCGCAGCTTAAGCCCGCACCGCGTCATGGTGATTGTGGTGCGCGACATAGTGGTAACGGGTTATGTAGTGATTGGCGCTATCCGCCCACCTCGAAGTCCGCACCGCTGGAGCGCACGCGCATCCTATACCCGCGAGCCTCCCGGTCCATCATCGAGAGGTTGCATGTCGTCATCAGTGGAGTGCACCGTTCGCGCCGTCGAACTCGGCATCAGCGCCAGCGAGGGCACGCGATGACACTCGTCAACGTTGCCCCATTCTCTCCGCACCCCTTTTTCACCCGGAGCGACGTGCATCTGTGGCACCTCGATCTCCCGGCGAGGCACGTCGAGCATTCCTCCCTCGTAGTCACCTCGCCGGCACCGCCCGCAGCAGTCGCCTCACGGATGACCAGCCCGCTGCCCGACGTGAATGGGGCGCAGCTCGCGCGCATCTGGCGCAATGTGCCCGTCCGATTCGTAGACCGGGTCCGGCGATACCCTGACCGGCGCCGACTGTGCCCGTTGTGCTCACCGAGCGCGGGGCGCCGGTATAAGCCGCGCTATTCAGATCTGCCATAGCAGTAATGGGGCGTTTGAGGCGCTTGCACCGCCCACACGCTCCTGATTACTTTATAACGAAATGTTATATTCCATGCAGATACATATTGTCATATTGCTTAGACTATAACATTCTGTTAGCTTTCAAGCTATGCCGACCGCGACCTACCGGACTATCTATGACCTAGTCGAAGACCAGATGGGCTACATCACGGCCCAACAGGCCGCCGATATCGCCGTCAGTCGGATGACCCTCGTCATGATGGCGAACCGCGGCGCACTGGAGCGTGTGAGCCAGGGGCTCTATCGCCTCACGTCGTACCCGGTACACCCGCTCGCGCAGTACATGCAAGCCACGCTGTGGCCCTACGGCCAACGAGGCGTGCTCTCACATGAGACGGCCCTATCCCTCTACGAGATGTCGGACGTCGATCCGTCGCGCATTCACATCACGGTACCCACGGCGTACCGCATTCAACGCCGCGTGCCGGGATATCTGACCGTGCACCACGAGGACCTACCGAAGGCGGACGTCACCATGCTCGAACGCATCCCAATCACGACGCCCGAACGCGCCGTTCGCGATAGCCTCAATGCGGATCTCGGCCCAGCGCTCATCGGACAAGCGATCGAGGATGGTATGCGCTCCGGCCGATTGAGCGAGACATCCGCCGCCGCCCTCCGCGTCGAGCTGCGCCAGAGAGGACGTCCCGAACACGTCGACAATGTTCGGACCAGGACGCGGCAGGCTCCGAGGGTGCGACGGCACCCGCCCGGGCGTTGACCGGCGCACTATGACACCGACGCCGAAGGACCCGCCGCCGCCGCCATCCGTCGGCAAGCTCGACAAGTACGTTCTGGCGTACGCGAACGCGCATGCGGTCGCCACGGGCCGTGTGCGGCACTGGATCTCGTTCATGATGCTGAGCGGCGCGCTCGACGCGGCGAGCACAAGTCCGAACGGGCCACGGTTCATCGTCAAAGGCGGCGTCGCGCTTGAGTTGCGACTACCGGGACGCGCACGCGCGACGGATGATCTCGATATAGTCGTGGAGTGCCAAGAAGACGACATCGTCAAAGCACTCGACGAGGCGCTGCGGCAGCCGTACCAAGAATGCACGTTCACGCGCAAGCGAGAGGTGTATCCTCTTGGTGATACGGCGGTCCGTGTGTGGGTGCGAATCGACTACCACTCCCAGCGATGGGCCACCGTGCAGATCGACCTCGCCCGTCCGGACGGTCGCGAAACCGAGACCGAGCGACTAGCCGGCATCCCGCTACGCCACTTCGGACTGCACGGTCCGCATGACCTGGTTTGCCTGTCCCTGCGCTATCACATTGCGCAGAAGTTCCACGGCATGACCAAGGTCATGGACGAAGGCACCGACAACGACCGCTATCGCGATGCGGTCGACCTGCTGCTCCTCCGTGACCTGGTCACCGATAACGACTTGGCGCTCGTGCGCGACGCCTGTGAGGATACGTTCCGCGTCCGCGCTCAACATTGATGGCCGCCGACGATCGCGCTTCCGGAGAGCTGGCGCGGCCCCTTCGCCGCGCTTGCCCGCACCGTGGACCTCGCCATTGTCGACCTGCGCGATGCCGAGCGCGCGCTCGAACAGTTCCTCGGCGAGATCCTAGCCGCGGCCGCGGCTCCCGAGGCCCGTCGGCTTAGCGCGCGTGATCAACTCACCGGGGTCGATCCAGAGCCAGCGCGCTAAATAGATCGAGCGTCAGCAGGTCAACGCGCGTGGTCTTGTTCTTACTGATTTTGTTGATCGTGACAAGACTTACGCCAGACTCCCGCGATGAGTCCGCCTGACTCATCTTCGCGGTTTCCAGCGCTTCGCGCAGGCGAAATCGCGTCGTCATAGCCATTGTCTCCACCGGCGGATCATGGAACAGTTCCTTGATCGGTGGACTCAGTGGCCCCGTTTTTACGGGGGAACGGAACCCAACGAAGTTGATGAATCGTCGTGTGCTCGATCGATGGTTGACCGAGGCGGAAGCACTTCCCGCTCGTCGACGTGGCCGCCGCTGGTGGGTGGAAGGGCACTCAGATGCTGGTGAAGTGCTATCAGCAGCCCGACCCCGACACAATTCTCGCAGTGATGAACGAGCCGTCGAAGTTGGGGCAGCAGTGGGAAGCGTCGACGAGTCGGGGTGCCGTAAAACGGCACCCAACGGCACCCCGCGCTCTCGTTGGTTGAGAGCCGGAGCCGCTAAAGCGATGTAATTGATTTGGTTGGAAAACTGGGGCGGCTGGATTTGAACTAGCGATCTCCCGGTTAACAGTCTTCCTGTTGTCTACCCTAAAACCTGCGGCTCGCAGCGAACTACTAGCGGCCAGTACGCGTTAGCAGCCACGCCCGTAGGCGTGGCCGAGCGTCGACCCGTTCCGTCATCACGCCTTGGACTTGGCCGTAGGCGGAAGAATTCCGTTCAGGCGAAGGTAGATGGCTAACTGGGTATAGTGGTCGAACCAATCGGCAGCGGTAATCATCATCATCCAGCCTCGCGTCTTTGTCTTGCCACCGAACGAGGGGATCTGCTCACCGAGCTTGGAGTCGTCGACCCCCGCCAGCGCCTGAGCGCAGAAGTCGAAGGTCTCCTTGAGCCTGGCCGTCAGCGCGTCCTTGCCAGCCGTCGAATCCATCTTGGCTCGCGTGGGCGCCTGCTGCCCGGAGATGTCGCTGCAGAAGTAGTCGTTGTAGAAGGCCACATGATCGATGATGTGGGCGTAGCTCCACTGAGCCGGCGTCGGTTTGAAGTCGTACTTGTCGGCCGGCATGAGATCGGCTGCGGCCATCAGGTTCGCCCCTCGCTGTTTCGCGATATCGCGTAGTGCGTCGGCCACCGGGCTGCTTTGCGCAGCGACGAGCCGTGGCAACAGGAGGGTCACGGCGCACATCGTATACTTGATCTTCATACCGTCTCCAGGAGGGGATGTCGGATGCACGTTACTTCGAGCTCAAGTACCGCGACGGAATCGCGTCCCAGGGGACTCGTTGTCCCAATACATTGTGACGATGTACCAACGCATGCCATAGTGGAACAACTGAGCGCTGTAGATGCCCCGCGCGGATGGCTTCGCATCATCGGCCGCGGCTGCCCGCGGGGGCCCGAGATCACGTCGTAGGAGCCGTGCATGATCGCGTCCATCGAGCCGACATTGGCGGCCGCGGCCGGCGGTGGGCTCGACATCTCGATCTGGGACATAGCGCTCCGCGCCTGGCACGGAGCCAGCGCGATGAGCGAAGCGGCGGTAGTCCATCGCAGGAGCCGAAGCGGCTCCAGCGGAAGGGGAAGAGGCTTGATCACCATGAGGATTGTCATCTCTCTCTCATTCGGACTGGAGTATGGTGATGGGATCGAGGTGCATGGCACGGAGTGCCGGGAAATAACTGGCGGCTAGCGCGACGGCGGTCAGTACGAGGGTGACGCCAGCGAAGGTGGGGACATTGGTCGGCGACACGCCGTAGAGTAGGCCGGCCATGAGGTGCGAGACGATGAGCGCACCGACCACGCCGATCGCGGCGCCAACGGCGGCCAGACCGAGTCCCCGGCGCAGGACCATCGCGAGGATATCGCCTCGTCGAATTCCCAGCGCGAGCCGTATGGCGAACTCACGCCGTTGTTCGTTCACCACAAAGGAGATGGTTCCGTAGATGCCGAGTCCGGCGAGCAGCAAGGCCGTGGCCGCAAAGAACGCCACCATTTCCATGGAGAATCGCCGGACCGAGAGCGAGGCGGAGATAACGTCATCCATCGTCTCGGCACCGAAAGTGGGCAGTCCCGGGTCGACGGACTGGATCTGCTGCCGAACTTGGGCAGGGATGGCGCGGGGATCGAGTTGTCCGCGAAGAAAGACGGCCAGGCCTTGGAGACCCCGCTGGTTCACGCTGCCTTGAAAGGCCCGCTGGTACATGCTGAGGTAGATCCGCGGATCGACCACGTCCGCCAACGATTCCGTGCGCGCGTCCCCAGTCACACCGATGATCGTGGTCCAAGCGGAGCGGGCAGACTCCTTCGCCGTCATACCGAGGTGGACACGTTTGCCCACCGGATCCTGGCCCGGCCAGTAGGTGCGAGCCGCGGCCTGATTGATGACCGCAACCTGGGGCGTCGTCTCGAGGTCCTGATCGGTGAACGCGCGTCCGCGCTCGACCGCCAGGCCCAAAAGGTGGAAGTATTCGGGTGTAACGAGGGTACCACCGATCACGGGAGCCTCGTTGGCCTTCGTCCCGAGGCCTTCGCGAATCGATACCAACTGCACCAGATCACCCGGACTGTGATCCAGTGGAAGAGCGCCCGCGTTGCCGATGGCCACCTCTTCTACGCCCGGCAGGTTTCGGCTGCGACGAAGAATCTCGCGCAGCAAGACCGCTTCCTGCGTGGCGGTGTGATAGGGATCCGCCGTGGAATCGTTGGGTCGAGGCAGCCAGCTCTGCACCACCATCACGCGGCTCGGATTGAAACCGGGCCGCACGTTGAACAGGTCCCAAAAGCTGCGCAAGAGAAGGCTCGCGGCGACCATGAGCACCAAGGAGAGCGCCAACTCACTGATCACCAGCATCTGGCGAGCGCGCGAGCGTTCCTTGGAACCCTTGGAGCCGCGTGAGTCCTGCCGAAGCGCACCGATCAAATCGGTGCGTCTCATGAGCCATGCGGGAGCAAGTCCACAGATCGTTGCGGCTGCGAGCGAGACGGCGACCGCAAAACCCAGCACGCCCCACCCGACTCCGATGTCGTTCAAGTGCGGGAGACTCTCCGGGACAAGTCGCAGCAGGAACCGCTGGGCGCCGAAGAGGATGGCAAAACCAGCGATTCCGCCAAGCAGGAAAAGCAGGAGAATCTCGGTCAGCAGCGCGCGGATGAGGCGCGTTCGCCGCGCTCCCAAAGCCAGGCGAACGGTGACCTCACGACCCCGCGCGCTGGCCCTGGCGAGCAGAAGATTGGCGACGTTGACGCAACTGATCAGGAGGACCAATGCGACCGCGCCGAACAGCAAAATGAGCGATTGGTGAACGCTGGCGACCACGCTCTCGCTGAGCGGAATCAAGCGCACGGTCCATGCAACCTGGGTTGGGTAGTCTGCCGGATATTGCTTTGTCAGCGATGCAACCAGCGCATTGAGGCGCCGCCGCGCGCCCGCAATCGAGAGACCGGGGCTCAAGCGCGCGATGACCGCCGGACGCAGACGGAGATCGCGCTGCGGAAGCGGAAACCCCTCGCCGACAAATCCCGCGCCCAACCACATCTCCACATTCTGCTCGTCGCTGGTTGAGCCCTGATCGCGAAAACCGCGCGGCATGACGCCCACGACCTGATAGGGGTCGTTGTCCAGGCGAAGCGTTTTCCCGATGATGTGTGGATCAGCTCCGAATTCCCTCTTCCACAGCCCGTCGCTGATCACGACCTGCAGGTTGTAGCCGGGTGCGACATCGCGCGGATCGAACGTGTGACCCAACGGGGCGCTGACACCGAGGACCACGAAGTAATTCGGCGTCACCGCCTTGAAGCGGAGACGCTCGGGCTGAGCGCCGCCGGTGAGGTTCGTGTTTGCGCCGTGGCTGGCAAGCGCCACGGACTGGAAGATCCCGGAGCTTTGCAGGTCTCTGAACTCGGGGATGGAGATGCCGACGTCCTTCGCGCCCGTGCCGGGAAGGTCGTCCTCAACGTGCATTAGCTCGGCGGAATGTGGGTACGGCAACGGGTGCAGTAGCGTGGCGTCGATCACGCTATAGATCGCCGTCGTGGCTCCGATGCCGAGCGCCATGGTCGCGATGACAATGAACGAGAAGCCAGGCGATCTCAGAAGCATGCGAACCGCGTACCGCAGATCGAAGAGCAGAGGCTCGATCATCATGCGTCAATGTAGAATTCGAACGGGGTGGCGAAAGAACGAGCCGGCCACATTAGAGGATTGTCATATCCCTCTCATGGTGGCAGGGTGCCAGGCAGCATCACTCGCCATAGGTTAGAGCATGCAGGTTCTGGTCGTAGAAGATGACCGCGACTTGCGGCGGTTTTTGAGCAAAGCCCTCCGAGAGGAGGGCTATGGCGCGATCGAGGCCGAGTCAGGTGATCGTGCATTGGATCTTGCTCTCGGCGCGAGCTATAGCTGCATCATCCTCGACGTCATGCTCCCCGGTCGCGACGGATTCCACATCGTCACTGAGCTCCGGTCGCGGCACGTGCTCACGCCGGTGCTCATGCTGACCGCGAAGGACGAGTTGGAGTCGCGCGTGCGAGGGCTGGAGGCCGGGGCGGACGATTACCTGACCAAACCGTTCGACCTGGCGGAGCTGCTCGCGCGGGTGCACGCCTTGATTCGGCGCGCCGAGTTCCGCCACAAGGATGCGACCCTGAGCGTCGGGAGCCTGACGCTGGACCCGCTGACCCGGCACGTCACACAGGGCGGGCGGCGGGTGGACCTGAGTGCGCGAGAATTCGCTTTGCTGGAGTTCCTGATGCGGAACGCGGGCCGGACGGTCTCTCGGTCTCGCATCGCCGAGGCAGTCTGGAACTACCAGTTCGACCCCGAAACCAACGTCGTCGACGTCTACGTGAATTATCTCCGCAAGAAACTGTTCACCGGAAGACGTACCACACCGATCCAAACAGTGCGGGGCACCGGCTACCGGCTCGACCCGTCGTGACCGAGCCGCGTCTCGCCACCGTTCTCACGAGGCGTACCCGACGCGTCGCGTGGACCGCGCTCACGGGTTTCGCGCTCCTTATGGTCATGGCCTTTGCCGCCGCGGGTGAAGTTGCGCTGCGCCGCACCCTGCAGCATTCCGCCGAGGTTATTGGCTCGCTGCTCGAAGCCTACACGGACTCCACGCCCAGACCGGGTGGCGTGATGCCCGCGACTTTGGCGGAGAGGCTCCTGAGCATGGGGGGACAGGTCCTCATTACTCGAACGACCACCGATGCGGGCGGCATGTCACAGGTCTACTACGTGAGCCGGGGGATGTCCCAGGAACGTCTGGAAGGCCTCCCCGCGAGCGCGTCGCCCGAGCAGGTCCGGCAGATTCTGCTCGCCGCCATCACGCGGCGTTCACGATGGCGGTTCGAAGTGCTTCAGTACGCGCGCGGTCGCTTCGACATCTACGTCGTCGCCAGTCGTGATCCCTATCTTATTGGACTGGCGGCGCTGGTCGGTACGGTTGCTGTGCTGCTGCCGCTCGCCGCACTCGGCGCCGGTCGCGGCGCGCGCCAGGCTGTCGCCGCGACGCTTGGCCCCCTCGAGCGCGTCACGGCGGACACGCGGGCAATAAGCCCTGCGGAGCTTGGCACCAGGATCGCGAGTCCAACAGGCCAGGCCGAGGTGACGGCACTGGCCGACAGCATCAACCGGATGCTCGAGCGCGTCGACCGCGCCAATCGGGCGCTCAAAGCGTTCACGGCTGATGCGAGTCACGAACTCCGCACGCCGCTCACGCTCGTGCGCGTGCAGGCGCAGTGGGCGCTGGCCCACCAGCAGCAAGAGGCGGAGGTGCGTGACGCGCTGATCGCCATTGAGCGTGAGGTTGAGCGGACTACCAAGATGGTCGAGGAGCTCTTGCTCATTGCCCGGGGCGAGAATCGACAACTGCTACTCGCGCGCGTTCCGTTCGATCTCCGACCCGTCATCGACGATGTCAAGGAGATCACGGAGGCCATGGCGGTCGACAAAAGGCTGGCGGTACGCGCCGAGCTGGTGGAGCCGGCGTGGGCATTGGGCGATGCCGACCGCACGCGACACATCCTACTGAATCTTGCCACCAACGCGGTGCGCTACACGCTCCGGGGTGAGATTCGTTTCCGTCTTCGGAAGGACGGAAGCATGGTAGGCGTGTCCGTTCACGACACCGGACCCGGGATCGCGCCTGAGCATCTCGAGCTGGTCTTCGACCGCTTTTTCCGGATCGACCAGTCGCGCAGCCGGGAACTGGGCGGCTCCGGACTCGGTCTCGCCATCGCGCGACTGCTCGCCGAGCTCCAGCAAGGCCGGGTAACAGTCGAGAGCACAGTCGGAGACGGAAGCGTGTTCACCCTTTGGCTCCCCGTGTCTCCGACCTAAGCAACGCATCTAATTGGGCCGTGCCGCGACCTTAACGTCATCCGTGCGGTGCCAGCGTCGCAGAGAACCTGCCAGTGTTCTTCGACGCCATCGGCATCGATGAGCTGGCGATAGGCGTCGACGCTCACGCGGCGTTGATCAAGTCGCGGAGGAACTCCTGCATCCAGATCGGAAGCGCCGAGAGGCCGGCCCGGAGGTCATCACGAATGATGAGCCCGTGCGTCGGATCGACGAGGAGCTGGCGAATCCGCTCCGTGATGCGGACGCGCTCGTCGGGATCGTCGAGCGTGTGCTGCAGCCAATAGAGCGCTTGGACGACGCGCATCGCGGGTCGGCCCGCCCAGTATAGTCGACTCGGGGCCGCGACCTTGAAGCGGATTTCCTGGGATCCGAGGCGAACCGGCTTGATACGCGCATCGGCGAGCACCTCGATGTGAGCCGGCACGGCGGTCGTCAGGCCGATCTCGTTCGCCGCGCTCATGCCGTCGATCAACACGCGCACGTGATCGCGCCGCACGACGGCCTGAATCACTGCGCGGTAGTCTGGTACCGTCGTTTGGCCGGTGAGGGCGCTTTGGCGCGGCCGATCATACAGACCGCGGTCAATGCGACGCAATTCGCCGGCAGTCACGAGGCGCTGAAGCGTCTTGTCGACCGCCGCACGGTTCGCCAAATCGGCGAAGTCGTTGGGCGTCCACACCGCTCCGGCGTCGGACCGCACCCGATTAAGCACGCGGCTGCGGAGATCGGTATCGCGACCATGTGCGGTCATGTCCGAAATATACTACATTTTTCAGACAAACCAAGAGAATGTCCGAAGAACGATGCATATTTCGGACGCATTGCACGGCGTGAAGGAGTCGGGCTGGACTATTGTTCCCCGCCAGCCCTTCTCCCCTCAAGCGACAAGGATCCGTTACGCGGACGCGCCAGCATTCCCTACTCACGGGCGCGATCCGAATAGCATATGTTTACGGCCGGGCTCGCTTATCCGCGCAGGCGTCGTAGAGGTCAGCGTTGGATGCTCCACCACATGGTTAGCGAGGTCCAATGTGCTTTGAGAACGACGCGCAGTCGAGGGGGGCTGTATGGTCCCATTCCCGATTCCTCCAGATGTGCACCCACGGGTCCGTGAGGCGTTCGCGGGCTGCAACAAGAGCGTCGCGTCGAAAATGAGTCGCATCCCGATCGTTCAAGAGACATCCCTCGACCTCCGCCGACAGACACCAATGAACACCATGGACTTCTAGCGCGCGGTCGAGCGAACACACATTGATGTCAAGCACTGATAGCCCGAGTTCCCGGGACGATCGTCGAGTGGACGACACCAGCACTCGCGATCCATAGTGCCAGGCATACCGCCACCGGGGCGTTACCGGACCGGGTAACGGCGCCGCCGCACGCCGGTAACATGTGCTCATTACCCTCGACCGTCACTCAACAGACGGAGAGGCACGCACATGTCCACTCGAGTCGTGACCGCGTGTATCGCGGTCACGGTACTGTCCGGCATTGCGTCGGCGCAGGGGCTGACGTACGACATGACCCTGACCGGCACGTACACCGACCCGCGCAGCAGCCAGCCGGTCAGCCGGCCTATGATGGCCGCTCACGGCCAGTTTGCCGATGGCAACGCCCGGATCGACTATCAGCAAGTCGGCGCGCCAACCGGACGCCCGGCCCGCCCTGGGCTGTTCGGCCCGGGTACCTATATCATCGTCAAAGGCGCCACACACACCTCGTACTTCGTGGACCCGGCGAAGCGCGAGTACGTGGAGTTCAACTCCGACTCCATGAGCAAGGTATCGGAGAGATTGCAGGCGTCACTCGACGGTCTCGTCACGACCGAGTGGTCGGACGTGAGTGCCAGTGGCGATATCGCCGGTGCAGGCGAGGCAATCGAAGGTTACTCGACGATCAAGTACCACGTCGTCGACAACGCGACTATGACCATGACGATCATGGGTCGCCGGTCACAGTCCATCACCCGGTCGACGACCGACATCTGGATCGCGCCCAAGCTGAGCGCCGCGATCAATCCGATGGGCCGGAGTCTCACCGGCAGTCACAGCGGTGCCAACTCGGCATATACCGACGCGCTCACTGCGGCGTACGCGAAGCTGCCGAAGGGCGCACCGCTCAAGACGGTCACGCACAGCGAGACCGTCGATAATGGCAAGACGACAAGGTCCGACATGACGATGACCCTCGCGCACCTCACCACGGGCGCCGTCAGTGCGTCGGTGTTCGAGCTGCCCGCGGGCTACACGAAGAACGACCTGTTTGGCCAAATGTCGAGCCTCGGCAAGCTTGGCGACTCGCTCAAGAAGGCGGGTGAGGCAGCTCCTCCGACGCCCTCGGTCGCGCAAAGCGTCAGTGATGGTGTCACCGGGCAGGCCAAAGACGAGGCCAAGGAGAAGGCCAAGTCGGTCGTGCACCACCTGCTGCACCCATGATCGCGCGAACGCTCCTCATCGGCGCCGCCGTCTGCGCCATGTCACGCGCCGGCGCACAGGAAGGCTCCTCGGCTGCGCTCCCCGTGACCGTCAAGGTCACTCCGGCGTACGCCTTCTCGGGCATGGCGTTCACGGTCACCGGCACGTCCGTTCCATACGGCGATGTCCACACGGTCGCCATCACCGTCAGCCGTATCTACCCGGCCCCCAAGCCGGGCAGCGAGGTCTCGGCGACGGCGACGATGGACAACGCCGGCAACTTCACCGCGACCATCAACCATCCGTTCGAATGGGGCCGCTACCGCGTCCGCGTCACCGCGCCCGACCAGAAGGGCGCTGACTCCGCGATTCTCACCCTCTACGATACGCCGGAGGTCCCCGACGAGACGGCGAAAGCACTTGACAGTGTCGTCACCGCGTCGTCCAAGGCTCTGGCCGCGGCCGTCGATCTCGTCGCCGCCCTTCCGGCATCGCCGGCCAAGATGCGTTATCAGGACAGTCTCGCCGCGGCGCAGCGGCGCGTCAAAGAGTGGCCCGCACAGCGGGATGCGCTCAAGGCGGCCATCACGAAGATGGGCTCGGTTCCGACACGGTTCCCCGCCGCCGCCCAGAACTTCCAACCAATATTCGCCAAGGTCGCCGAGGTGGCCAACGGCGCCCACGCGAAGTCGGCCGAGATCGAGAGCCAACGGAGTCGGAGCGCCGCGGCGGGCGTGACCTGCGACCGCCTCGACCAGGCGATCGAGCAGCTCAAGCTGTTCTCCGCGGGCATGAACTTCGTGTCCGATGGCATCAAGAGCGTCGTCAAGGCGTTCGGCATCGATTACGGCGCCGACGCATTCCGGCAGAAGCTGACGCCGGCATCGTTGCAGAACGACTCGCGCTACGCCTTCGCGCTCAACGAGACGTTCAAGTTCACGAGCAACATCATGCTCGGCCCCGAAGCGTGGCCGGTCGCCGTCGTGGCGCTCGCCGCCGACCTCGGCGCGTTCGCCAAGGGCCAGGAGTTCGAGAAGTACTGCGAGAAGATCGAAGGTCCGATGTCGGGCACGATGCACGCCGAGTATTACCGCGACGGCCATACCTGGTGGTCGTACGACGTGGCGATCGGCGGCAAGCTGATCCTGCGCTACGCCAAAGGTTCATCCCTGTCCGCGACCCACGTGACGGGCGAATTCGTCGGAACGGCCAATCACTTCGCGGTCACGGAAGATGCGCTGGCCGTGCTGTATCCGGTGACGGGCAAGACCAGCACCATGCTGCGCAAGCTGGTCGTGCCGCCAGGCCAGGGCTACAACGAAACGGAAGGGAAGACGTTCGCGGGAACGTCGCCATTCGGGTTCATCGTGCCGGTCGAAGGGGACATCACCGGCGGCGACAAGCTGACGCTGCGATTCCTGGCGGCGCAGAGTGACCTGAGCGACCAGATCGCGGCGCACGTGGTCTACGTGCTCATCGGCCCGATGATCCTGGCTCCGATCGTCGTCAAGTACGACCTGCCGTTTCAGACCGCCGCCTTCATCCTCGGCCGCGCCGTGGAGAACAAACCGGCCGAGCTGCCCGTCACCGTGACACGCAACACGATGGTCATCGATCACACGTTCAACCGCACCCGACCGGGTGACAACAACAAGGGGATCTACATGCTCAAGGTTCACGCGTGCAATCCGAGTTGCTCATGACGCCGCGCTTGAGTCTGGCGATCGCCATCGGCGTCGCCGCGTGCACCAGCCGGACGGCCGCTCCCCGCGCCGCTGACGCGCGCGCGCCACAGTCCGGCCACCACTATGCGCTCTGTTCAATGGTCACCAAAGAGGAGATGCAGGCCGTAACAGGCGAACCGTACACCGTCGCCACATCGGACGACGACCCCCGTTCGACGTCGTCGAGCTGCCACTACGCCACGTCGAAGGACGCCGTTCCGCTCGTCGTCGAGCTGTCGTGGCTGTCGGAGGAGGACGCGACCGACCCGGCGACACGCGCGACCATGGCGCGGATTCCCATCAAGGTGGCGCGACAGGGATTCGAGAACAAGACCGCCGGCCTCTCGGCCGGTGCCTCGCTCCCCGGTTTTCAAAGTCGCGACGTTTCCGGCCTCGGCAATGAGGCGTTCTTTTCCATGGGGACGCTCACTGTCCGCACCGGCGACAATACGATCCGCATCCTCATGTACGCCGAGCCAATGCGGATGATCCAGGACAGTACGGTCGGACACGACGTTGTCGAGCACGAGAAGGCGGTCGCGCGCGTCGTCCTGGCCAAGCTGTAGCCGACATGCGCGCATACATAGTGGGCCTTGCCCTGCTGGGACCCGGTTCGGCGATCGGGCAGCCTCCGCACCCGGCCGTGCCGCTCGTCGCGGGGCTGACCATGGTGTTGGCCGTGCACGAGTCGCAGGGCGACTACGAGTCGATGCACACCGTCGACCGGATATCCGCCGATGGCCTCTCGTTCACGGTCAACGCCGAGCTGCCGGGCGCCGACGGTGCGGCATCGAAGCAGTTGCGGGCCAGCCGCACCGTGCGCGCCATCGATCTCCGGGACGCACGAACCATGAAGGTGCGAATCAGCACGGCCGGTGACGAAGTGTATCCGGGAACAACGTCGTTCCAGTTGTCGACGAGCGCCATGGCGGAGCTCCGGGCCAAGGGGCATACGTCGCTCACGGTTATCGATGACGGGTCGGGATTGGGCGGGATGGTCAAGGGGCTTGTCGGCGACATTGCCGGCTCAGGCTCGGCAGCCGATTGGCTGGGTGGCGGGGGGTTTACGGCGACGGGCACGATGACGCTCGTCGAACGGACGGCGGTGCCGCTGTCGGTCGTCGTCAACGGGGCCCTCGTCGCTCTGCCGACCCGGCATCTCAGCGGCCGCCTCTCCTCCGACGACGGAGTGCGGAACGCGGACCTGTACGTGCTCGACGATGCCGCGAACCCAGTCGTGTTGAAGATGCGGGTCGGACCTGACTCCATGACGGTGATCAAGATCGAATGGCCGAACACGAGCACGTCGCGCGACATGGAATCGGCGCTGGCGGCGCGCCGGCCGGTTGACGTCTATGGTATCTACTTCGGATTCAACAGTGCCACGATTCGCCCGCAATCGGACTCGATGCTGGGTGCGATCGCCGGCATCATGCGCCGCGAGCCGTCGTGGACACTGACGGTGACCGGACACACCGACAATATCGGCGGCGACGCGTCGAATCTTACGCTGTCGCGCCGGCGCGCTGAGGCGGTCAAGGCGGCGCTGGTCGCGCGTGGCGTGGCCGTCGGGCGGCTCGACACCGGCGGGTCGGGGGCGTCGGCGCCCAAAGCGACGAACGCGACGCTGGAGGGGCGCGCGCGCAACCGGCGCGTCGAGCTGACGCGGCAGTAGACGGCGGAGGTGCCGCGGCCGTAGGTTCAGGGGCCGGCCACGGCGTCGTCGCGGCCGCGCCTCGCTGGCGGAGTTCATGCTGCGCTTCCAAACCTTGGGTCGAGTCGAGCTGGTCGCCGGCGATGCGCCAGCCGCGCGTCTCGTGCCGACGCAGCCGAAGCGACTGGCCGTCCTCGCATATCTGGCGATCGCCACGCCGCGAGGATTGCAGCGGCGGGATGCGCTGCTGGCGATGTTCTGGCCGGAGCTGGACGCCGATGAAGGACGGCGCGCGTTGCGGCAGGCATTGCACGCGCTGCGGCGGTGGCTGGGGGAATCCGCACTCGTCGCGTCGCCGGACGATCGCGTCGGGCTCGTCGATGGCGGGCTGTGGTGCGACGTCGTCGCGTTCGAGCAGGCGCTCAATGCGGGCCGCCCGGCGGAGGCGCTGGCGCTCTACGACGGGGATTTTTTCCAAGCGGTGTTTGTTGCCGATGCGGCACCGGAGTTCGACCAGTGGGTCGACGGTGTTCGCCGCGCGCTCCGCGGGCGCGCGGTCGCGGCGGCCGGCGCGTTGGCCGTGGGCTCGCTGGCCACCGGCGATCTCGCGGACGCGGCACGGTGGGCCGATCTCGCGTGTCGGGTGGCGCCCGAAGACGAGGCGGCGCTGCGGCAGCTGATGCGGGTGCTCGATCACGCCGGGGATCGGACGCCGGCACTGCGGGCGTACGAGCGCTTCGCGCGCCATATGGCGGACGAGCTCGACGCCGAGCCGGCAGCCGAGACGACCAAGCTCGCCGAGCAACTGCGCGCCGCGCCCGCCGGCGATGTCGTGGCCCGGACTGGCGACGGATCCCCGGCGGAGGCCACACCGCCGCCGATGGCCGCGCCCATACCGGCGCGCCGGCCGAGGCGGCGGGCTGGCGCGGCGCTGGCGGCACTGGCGGTACTCGTCACCGCCATCATCGCGGGCGTGTTCGCGCCATGGCGTCGGGCGGTGCTCGACCCCTCCGACCGCCTCATCGTCGCCGATTTTCGCAACCAGACCCGCGACTCACTGATCGGCGACGCGGTGACCGAGGCCCTGAGCGTCGACTTGGCGCAATCACCTCGCCTGCACGTACTGACGCGCCAGCAGATCCAGGCTGTGCTGATGCGCATGGAGCGCCCCACCGGCGACCGCGTCACCGACGTCGTCGCCCGGGAAGTGGCCGAGCGCGACGGCATCAAGGCATTCGTCGAGGGTGACATCGCCACGCTCGGCGCCGCGTACACGGTCTCGGCACGCCTGGTGTCCGTCGAAACCGGCGACATCATTGCGGCCGTTCGCGAGGCCGCGACCGACTCGACCGCGCTCCTGCGCGCCGTCGACGCGGTCTCGAGCCGACTCCGCCGCCGTATTGGCGAGTCGATGTGGAGTGTGCGCGCGACGTTGCCGCTCGAGCAGGTGACCACCGGATCACTGGAAGCGCTGCGCAAGTACTCGCAGGCGATCCGCGTCGGTGATGTGCAGGGCGACGAGCGGCGCGCCATTGGCATTCTGCGAGAAGCGGTCGCGCTCGACCCGCACTTCTCAATGGCCTACCGCAAGCTTGGCACCTACTACGGCGAGTACAATGAGGCGGCGCTGGAGCACGACGCCATGCAACGGGCGTTTCGCGATCGCGACCGGCTCCCGGCGCGGGAACGCTACCACACGATGGGCAGCTACTATCTCACCATCCGCCAGCCGACCGAGGCGATCGCCGTGTACCGTGCGCTGCTCGACCGGTACCCGGGTGACATGCGGGCGCTCGCCAACATCGGCGCGGCCAACATGTGGCTCAAGAACTACCGCGAGGCGGGGCGCTACTACGACCTGGCGTTGGCGGTCGACTCGTCCGTATCGCTACTCTACAACCATCTCGCGACCGCGCAGCTCAATGCCGGCGCGCTCGACGCGGCGGCAGCGACCCTGATGTACCGTGATCAGCGGTTTCCGCCCCAGGAGGATGCGCAGCACATCCGCATCGCGCTCGCCGTGGCGCGCGGCAACTGGCCGCTCGCCCGGCGCGGCATCGACACGGCGGTGGCCCGCGCCGGGCCGGACGTGGACCGGCGGGCCGCGGCGCTGGCCATGATGGCGTCGCTCGACGTGCGGCGCGGCCACCTGACCGACGCCGAGCGCTCGGTCCACGCCATGCTGGATCTCTATGCGGCGCAGGGGTCGGGGAGTGCGTACGTCAACTGGTCGATCTTCCTCGGCTTCATCGACATCTGGTATCGGCACGCCCAGGAGCGCGGCCTGCGGACGATCGATGATGCGTTGGCGCGGTATCCGTTTGAGCGCATGTCGCCACTCGATCGACCGTACCAGTTTCTGGCGTACGCGTACGCGCTCGCTGGTCGCAACACCCAGTCGCGCGCCGTGCTGCAGGAGCTGCGTACCGTCGATTTGCTCTCGGGGTTCAGCGGGACGCAGGGAGCGGCGGTCGATGGGGGATATTTCCGCGCGCTCGGCGTCGTCGAGCTGGCGGAAGGCCGCTTCCAGGCAGCGCGGGCGACGCTGCGGCACGCGGACGATCTCTACAACTGCCCGGTGTGCGCGACACCCGACCTCGGTCGCGCGTATGAGCTGACCGGCGCCGGTGACTCCGCCATCATCGCCTATGAGCGATACGCGTCCGAGCCGTGGTCGGAGTGGGAGGGCACCGACGGGGAGTTTCACGGCACGGCATACGCACGGCTCGGCGCGCTGTACGAGCAGCGCGCCGACACCGCCCGCGCGGTCGCCGCCTACCGCCATCTCGCCGACCTCTGGGACACGGCGGACATCGTGCTGCAGCCCGACGTCGTCCACGCGCGCCAGCGCGTCGCGGCGCTAACCGCCACGACAAATGGACGGGAGTAACACGGCGGCTGCCTCACACGGCTCATTCTTCTAATGCGAAGCGTTGCCTCGAGGCGAGACCCTTCCAGGACGGTCCCCCGGGCCGTCTCTCACGCCGGCGGTTCTCGACACGACGCACCGCGCGCCGCTGCGCCGGATGGCGAGCAAGGCGACGAACCAAGGGTCACGTGCCGCACCGGTCCTCACCTCGCACGCCCGAGAACGTCCGTCACGCCCCCCCACAACAGCGCGACGCCCACCGCGATCAGCAATAGGCCTGCGACTCGGTCGGCACGCTCGGCGAGCCGCGTCCCGAGCTTCTGACCGACGAGTAATCCGACGAACGTCAGCACCGCCGCTTGCAAAGCGACGCCGGCGACGGCGATCGGTAGCCATGCACGCACGGCCCCGAGGGAAAACCCGACCGCCAGCTCGTCCAGGCTGACGCCGAGACCCATGGGGATCAACGTCCGCATCGAGGCCACCCGCGTGCGGAGGCGCGCCGAGGCGTCCGCCGACGGCTCAGGGTCCCGTTCCTCGAACAGCGACCGCAGACCCACGCCGATCACGATCAGCCCCCCGACTGCACCGGCGGCGGAACCGAGGGCCGCGCTCATGGCCCGGCCGAGCAGAATCCCGATCACAGGGGTGATGCCTTCGCAAATGGCGAACGTGAGTCCCACCCGGAGCCACTGGCTCCGCGGTACACCGGCGATACCCAAACTCAGCGCCACGGCCAGCGTGTCAAGGCCCAGCGACACAAACAACGCGACGATCGCAATGACGTGCGTTGGATCGGTCGCGATCGTGAGAATCGCTAATGTAAGGATGCGGGCCCGTCCCTGGTGACCCGTTCGACGCTGGCCCATTCGCCTTCTACAGCAACGCTCGGGCTCGGCCGCTCGTGCTGGCGATTGTGACCGTTAAGGAGCTGCTGCGGTTCGCGACACGCCTGGTGGGCTGACCCGGTGACTCAGAGCAAGCGACGTGGCTTCACTTTCTCGTCCTCCTCTCTTGTCTCCAATGCGTCCCGGTCTGCGGCGTCCGCGGGTGAGCTCCCCGATACATGCGCGTCCTTTCCGGACAGGCTTCCCTTGAATTCCCGGATGCCTTTACCCAGCGAGGCGCCGATCTCGGGGATTCGTTTGGCCCCAAAGAGCAGCAAGACGACCAAAAGAATGAGAATGATCTCTTCGGGTCCCAATTTGCCCATGATACGTCCATCCAGAAGGGAGCGCGCCAATCAGTTGAAGGGACTCCCGCGAAGGCCACAGCCTCGTGTTTGCGCGGGTCATCGTCAGGGTCAATGTACTTCAGGCCAAGAGGGCCAATCGCGCTGACCTGGCTGATGAATTCCCCAGAGCGCGCCCAATGAAAGTGCGACTCGCCACCTCGGAGCGCGAAACATGCCAGCGACATCCGCGCGGGCAGGCGAGCGATCGTCGCCAGAACGAACAATTGAAACACGACGAGCACGACGAACGGCACAAAGAACCCATGGATGCCGTTTGCGTCAGTCTCGGAGTCACCAGAAGGACAAGCACCGTACTGAACATTAGCAAGGACATGAGGGTCAGCGGTCGGATCGGCAAAAGCCCTTATCGACTTCATCCCAGCCGTTGGTCGACGTGGGGGACATCCGCACGCTCCCGGGGAGTCGTCACGTCGGATCGGGCTTCGCGGGGCTCATGGTGACACACGAGGGTTTGGTAAGCTGCGGTGCCTTTCCCTCGAAGCCGTGTGTGACAATGTAAGCGCCGAAGCCGGCTCGTTGGCCGGCCCCGCTGGCCGTCGGCCTACGGTCTCTTGCGTTGCCCCACCGGTATGGTCCGCCGCGTGATCCTCTCGCGCGCCGATCCCGCGTCGGACACTGGGGAGTCCGCCGGATCTGCCGCTTGCCCCGGTACGGCCACGAGCTCCGGAAAGAGGATGGCGGTCACTCGCGGCGGGAAGGCCAGCCGCACGGGCGCCCGATGGCTTGACGAGGTCAGGATCCCGTTGCGCAACATCGCGGACAAGAGCGCGCGGGCCGTGCGCTCCCGGCCAAGCAACAATCGAAGTCGAGTCGCCGCTCAGTTACACGCGCTACTGTCTCGCGGTTCACAGGGCGTGTTGAGCGCGACAACGTTCGTGATACGTCGTTAGTCCGGTAGTGCAGAGCGCATCGCGTGGTCGACACGTGCGAGCGAGTCGACGCGGCGCTGTCGCCGTGCGGCGAGCGTCGAGTCCACCCTACGCTGGATTCGGGCCTGGATTTCTTTCGTCTGAGCGTAGATGGCGCGGTCGCGTTCACGCGTATCGTGCGACGGTCCGCCAAACGGCAGTCCGATGGGGATGCTAGCTCCCGCCGAAATCGTCGGGCGATGGAACTCCCCGTTGTTGCGTTCGGCGAACGCAGCGAGCGCTTGCGCACGCCACTGCGCGTCCCGTTCGGTTTGTGTCAGTGGCACGGACGTTGGTCGTCCGGCGGCGAACTCGGCGTGCAAACTATCACGCACCACTTGGAGGGCCGAGTCGAAGTTCATGGGCTCGGCATCTCGGTGAAAAAGAGTCTTTGCACTGCCCAAAGCCCGCGCGCGGCCGATCGCGCTCCACCAGCTTGCAGTTCCCGTCGCCATTTCATTGGGTGCTGCGGCTTTCGGCCCTGCGAGCGGCGATACTGGCCGTGGTGGCGAGCCAGTGCCAGCGTCCGCCGCTAGCGACGGCGCGATCGAAGGTGGAATGACGGCTTCGGAGACCGGGGCCACGCGTCTCTACATGGCGGTCCGACGTTTGCTCTCGCGCGGCGACTTGGTGATGTCTAGGGACTGAACACGCGACCTCGGATGCGTTGGAAGGAGTAGAGCTGCGACCGAAGAAGCCGGGGCGCGGGCGATGACGTACTCGAGACGCTCCGCCACCTGCTTCGCGTGGTGTACCGACGGGGCTACTGATTCAGCTACGCGGCGCGGCCGCATCGGCACCAAGACGAGCACGGCGGTGCCCACGGTGATGGCAGTTGCCGCCGCGATGCTCGCGACACGTTCATATCGTGAGGCAAGGTCCGGGCGAATGCGCATGGCGGAACTCTGTTCGGCACGGGGCTGGCTATCGGGAATGATAACCGTCCGAGCGCCAAATGGACCTGACCCAATTCGTGGACAGGTGAGTTAAGCTGCTTTGATCTTTGTCGCTTGCATCAGTTCATACGCTATGGGTGTCAATAGCCCAACGACGAGTGCAGGCGCCGTCGATTGTACCAGACATCCACCTACTCGAACACCGCCGCCCGCGCCGCGTCGGCGCCCGCCCCAGCTCGACCTTCAACCTGGACGAAGAACGACTCGACGACCGCGTTGTCGTAGCAGTCTCCTTGTTTGCTCACACTGCACACCATCCCATGCGCCGCGAGTTGCGCCCGATAGGTGTGCCCGGCGTACTGGGTGGATTCAATCGGTCGTCGCAACACCTAGCAGAGGGGTTGCGATGTCGACGAAAAGACAGCGGTCTTCAGGTCGAGCCGGGCGAGTCGTCGTGTTGCGCTCACCGGGCCGGCCCTCGGTGGCACAACGGGACGAGCGGCGACGATTCTGGGTCGCGATCGCAGTGGGGTGCTCCAGTGATGACGCCGCGATCGCCGTCGGAGTGTCGCCCGCTGTGGGCAGACGATGGTTCCGGGAGACTGGCGGGATGCCCCCATCACACCTTGCGCCGTCATTGCCACCCCGGTCCGGGCGGTACCTATCGATCGCGGAGCGCGAGGAACTGGCGATCCTGCGCACGCACGGGCACGGCGTGCGCGAGATCGCCCGTCGCTTGACACGCGCGCCGTCGACGATCTCGCGCGAGGTGCGACGGAATGCCGCGACGCGTGGCCGTGGGTTCGCCTATCGGGCCACGACGGCGCAGTGGTACGCCGACCGAGCCGCTCGTCGTCCAAGGTCGCCCCGACTGGCGGTCCATGCGGCGCTCCGCGCGTATGTGGAAGACCGTCTGGCCGGTGTGGTCGTCGCGCCTGACGGCGCCGCCGTCCCCGGTCCCGTCGTGGCGTGGAAGGGGCGTCGGCACGGGCCCCGGCAGCACCGGCGGTGGGCGTCGGCGTGGAGTCCGGAACAAATTGCCATCGCCTGCGACTCGACTTCCCACGGACCCCTCCATGCACATCAGCCACGAGGCCATCTACCAGGCGCTGTACGTGCAGGGCCGGGGCGCCCGGCGCCGTGAGTTGACCGCGTGCCTGCGGACGGGGCGGGCGCTGCGCGTGCCGCGGGCGCGCAGCCGCGGGCAGGGCAAGGCCTTTGTCACGCCGGAGCTCATGATCAGCGCGCGCCCGCCGGAGGCGGCCGACCGCGCGGTGCCGGGCCATTGGGAGGGCGACCTGATCCTGGGCGTGGGCAGTTCGGCGATCGGCACCTTGGTGGAGCGCACGACGCGGTTCACGCTCTTGCTGCACCTGCCGCCTATGGCGGGCCATGGCCTCGGCGCTCGCGAGAAGAACGGGCCTGCCCTCGCCGGGCATGGCGCCGAGGCGGTCTGCGACGCGATCACGCGCACGATCGCCACCTTACCCGAGCAGCTCCGACGCTCGCTGACGTGGGATCAAGGGGCGGAGATGTCGCAGCACGCCCGCCTGCGCATTGACGCCGGCCTGCGCGTCTACTTCTGCGACCCCCACAGTCCGCGGCAGCGCGGCACGAACGAGAACACCAACGGCTTGTTGCGACAGTACTTTCCGAAGGGCACGGACCTGAGCCTGCACAGCGCGACCGACGTGGAAGCCGTGGCCCTCAACCTCAACACCAGGCCTCGGAAGACCCTCGGTTGGAGAACACCAGCCCAGGCGCTGGATCAGCTCCTACGTTCCACACATTCAGCCACTGTTGCGACGACCAGTTGAATCCGGGCTGACTGCCGCGATCGGAATGGTGCAGCACCCCCGGGGCCGGCTGGCGCTGCGCCAGCACCATTGTGAGCGCGGCGACCGGGAACTCGTCCGCCAGCGCGTGGCGCATCGCCCAGCCCACGACGCGCCACGTACCGACGCCCTCGCGCGCTCACCCTCGACGGCGGTGCGCGATTCCAGGTCCGGCCAGACATTGCACATCCCTTCGAGGTCAGTGCCAACGGCGTCCTTGCCGTCGCCGTCGGCACCGCATTCACCGTCCGCGCCGAGTCATGCGAGGCCGCGGTTCGCGCGCACGCGGATGGTGTCCTTGCAGAACTGCAATCTCTGTTAGAAGGATCGCGCGCTTAGAAGTCGTTACAAACGGATGCGCAACACGCTGTTGACCAAATGTTCAGTAGACGCTACCGTTGGCGCCGTTTGTTCCCAGCCCGTTGACGTAAGACAACCGGGAGTGCGCCGACCTTATGATGTCAGGCCGTCAGGCAGTCGTGATTCACTCGGCCGTCGCCGCGATCGCGATCCTCGCCGTGGTCGCGTGCAGCGACAGCACCCGTCCACGGACTCGGGAGGAGGCACTCCTCGCGGCCGCCACCGCGAACAACCCGCTCAGTATGACGTACTTCTGCGGCACGACGTTCCAGGTCAAGAACACATTGACTGCGCCGGTCACCGCTACCTGGCGAGTGGTCAACAAGGCGGATAGTGGGCGCATCATCGTGCCGGCCAAGGTCGGTACGACTGCAGGGTTGGCATACCTCACGACGGACAGCACGGGAAGCGTGCAACTCGCGATCGATACGACCGTAGTCACGACGTTGGCCACGGGCACCAAGGCCTGCTCGATCCATTTGCTGACGACCGTCGGCCCTGGCGTGACGGGAAGCCCCACGAAGCCCGATTCCATTCTGGCCAAGGGTAAGAAGGTCACGTACACGTACACCCTGCAGCAGGGATATCAGAACCTTCTCGTAACCGTTGATGGCAACTTCGTGCCCGCGTCTGGCACAATCACCATGGACTCGACGCATGTGTTGGTGGCGAGCGCCGATCCGATTCTGACGTTGCCGGCAGACCTCCAGCCACTCTACACACAGGTCCGATCACTGTTGACCGCAGCCGACCCGGTAGCGGCGGAACAGAGCCTGATTTCCTCAGAGGTCCAGTACGGCGAAACTCTCGATATTGGCACCCTCGCCGCGAAGTTGGCTCTCCTCGACTTTCTCTCATTCGACGATAGTGCCGATGCGCCCGCGATGCAGCGCGTGATGGCGGCAATCGCGGGGCACTCCTTCGAGCTTTCGGAGAACGGCGTGCTGGCAGCTCGGGTGCGCGCGCGATCGCTACGGGAACGTCGCGCGTCCGGCGCGTCGCGCGCGACACCGCGGCGGTCACTCCGGGCCGCGAGCGTCTCGACCTGATTCGTCGCACCTGTGGGAGCCGACGGACATAATTTTCAGTAACGGAATCAACACCGATGCGGGCGGTGCGCATGGAGAGGCGGTCCTGCTCTCCAAAGCCCTGAGGGCTACTTTCCCCACCCTCAGTGATACGCTTGGTCCCGTGACCATGCGTTTTGTGGTCAATTACCCATACGCCGACCAAAAGCCGCCGACGGGCGACCAGCTCGCTTACTGTACCGTAAGGGGAGACAACTTTGTCGAGGATGGCTTGCTGGGCATGAATTCGTTGGAGGGCTTCGTCGCGAAATGCATGCAGGATACAACGTATCGGCGGATGCAGGACCATGATATTTTCGAGGCGGCGCAACAGTGGATCGGCCTGATGATTGGCACGCCGCTGAATACGACTGACCGCGACTCGTTGTACAACGCGATCCAAGCGTCGCGCAGTCTCGGCCGGCACGTAATCTGGTCGGCTACTCGCAGGGGAACCTGATCGCACTCCAGGCGCTGACGGAGCTGACAAGCGGATCCAATCCGTACAACAGACAAACGGACTCCCTATGTGTCGCGGCGATGTCGATCGCATTGCCGACGAGCAGCTTTTGGAGCTCGTTCCTGCCCGCGCACTACCTCCAGCACGTGGTGCAGTCGGGTGACATAGTCGCCGACCGCCTGACCAACACGTGGGCTAGGACGTTCACCGATAGCTCCGCGTTCTACGTCAAGCAGGAATACGCGACCTTCCCCCCTGTGGCCGCGCTCAAGGACGGCCCGGTAATGGCGGGAATTCAACTGCACCTCATCCAAACGTATTTGGCCGCCGTTCCAACGAATCTGCAAATCGTCAGTGACGTGGACAGCCTGTACCACGCCTGCGCGACCGACTCGTTGAACGTGACACCGGCGTCCGTGCAGGTCAAAACCGGCACCCCGAGCGCTCTCACGGTCTTCGCGAAGAATGGTTACGGCGACACGCTGCCCAACCGGGCAATCAAGTACGCGGTACTCACGCCGGCAGTCGACACGATTGATTCGACCGGCGTGATCTCGGGTCGAACCTCAGGCTCCGACTCAGCGATCGTGTCACGCTACCGGGTGCGCGTCTCCATTCCGATCGCGGTATCGAAGGTCACGATGATCGACACGACGACCGTGCGCGGGTTCGCCATTGTCGACGCCAGCGGCACCTGGGTGTCTGGGCAGAACACGCTGGTCATCACTGACGCCATTCAGTGCACGGTTCCCGGTTGTTTGGGACTCGTGACCGGCACGTACACTGGGCCGCCACTTCTCGCCGGCACGCAGGCCACGGTCTCCGGCAGCCTCGCTGCGTTGAGCAGCACGTCGAATGGGTGGCCGGTTTCGGGGCAATTCAGGGTCACATTCCCACCCGGGACGCCCGGCAATCCCAACGCTCCACCGGGACAGCCTTGGAACGACACGTGGACGCTCACGGTCTTCCCATTGAATAGTCCCAATCCGGAGATGTTCTTCAACGGATGTGACCTCTTCACATGCCCCCTGCATTTGTTCGCACAGTGAGGTCCTGCGTGACGTTCCGACGCCGGTTGCTCCGTTGTTCCAGCGTAGTCCTCGTTCTCTCCCTCGGGCTGACCGGGTGCGTTCAGGAAATTCACGCCCCGCCAGCAAGCGTGAGCCAGTATCCACATGCCACGGACCGGCTCGTCCGCCTGATCGCCAAGGAGTTGGGCGATACGACCTACGAAATGCTTAAACCGGATACGAAGATGGTGGATTGTGAAGTCGAAAGACTCATGGACGCGTTCGGAATTGGAGAAGGCATGGCACGGGTCCATGCCGTCGATGATAGCGTCCAGCGACACGACCCTGATCGGTGGGACCGGCTGAATCGCCTTCTGAGTGGTCATACCGAGACGGTACCAGGCTGCATTGGAGTGAATGCCGCGGCCGACTCGACGGATCCCCTCCCAAGTGGCCCCACAAGTAGGATCAAGGATTAGCGGCGTCAGCGTCGTTGTAGCTGGGCACTCGAAGCCGGAGTGCTCGTCTTACAAGTCGTTGATTCCCAGCTGGCCGCCGCCGAGCTGGTGCTGCTCCAAACTGGGGTATGAACGGGTTATGTTTCGGGCCAGCAGACTCGCGCAGATCCTGCACGGTGCTAGAGTCATTCAGGCGGGCTATCCTTCGAATCTGCCGCACTTTGCACGCCTATCTGCTCCAATGGAGTGCAATGGGGTTCAGGGGGTCGCGGGTTCAAATCCCGCCGTCCCGACAGTCAGTTACGAAAGCGCCTGCCAGTGCTACTGGCGGGTGCTTTTTCTTAGACTTTCCCCGGGCTTCCACCAACTGGAGAGTGGCGACTGCGGGGCTTGGGGGCGCTGGCTCTAGAGACCAAGCGACTCAGTCAGACTTCCGACCCGGACACCAGTCAGGCGGTGTGCCATTCTGCGTCGCCTGCTCATCGCCCAGGCTCGCCACGATGTCGAGCGCGGGAGGGATATTTATCGGTCTTTCGCTGGATGGCGGTCCAGATCGTGGCGACAACCGACTCGACATCCGTTGTCAGGCGCACCGAATGATCCTCAACAAGGAAATTATCATGGAGCGGCACAAAGGAGCACCGGTCGCAACGCCGAGTAGGCCAAGGGCGCTCGTGCACGTCGATCTGAGCCACACGGTCTGCGAGGGGATGATCACGTATCAGGGGCTTCCGGCGCCGCTGATCTGCGACTTTCTGAGTCGCGAGGACTCGCGCAAATTCTATAGCGACGGTACAACCTTTCAGATCGGCAAGATCGAGATGGTGTCGAACACCGGTACGTACCTGGACAGTCCCTTTCACCGCTTCGAGCACGGGAAGGACCTATCCGAGCTGGAGCTGGTTTCGCTGGCGGGGCTGGACGCGGTGGTGGCGCGGGTGACGGGCCTGGCGGGCCGCGCCGTGGACCGGGATGCGTTTGTGCCGCTGGATGTCCGGGGTAAGGCGGTGCTGGTGGAGACGGGGTGGGCGCGCCATTGGGCCACGGAGCAATACTTCTCGGGCCACCCGTACCTCACGCGCGCCGCCGCTGAGTACCTGCGCGACGCCGGCGCGGTGTTGGTGGGCATCGACTCGTACAACATTGACGACACAGCCGACGGCACGCGGCCCGTTCACACGGTGCTGCTCGGAGCGGAGATTCCCATCGTGGAGCACATGTGCAATCTGGAGCAGCTGCCGGCCAGTGGATTCCGTTTTACCGCCGCGCCGGTGAAGGTGCGCGGGATGGGCACGTTTCCAGTGCGCGCCTTCGCCACCTTGGCGGTGGCCTAACCATGCCTGATCTGACGATGGAAGTGATCGGGTGGACGGGTGGGGTGTTACTGATCTGCGCGTATGCGATGGTGTCGTTCGAGAGACTGTCGGCGCGTGGCGCGGTATTTCAGGGCCTCAACTTGGCGGGGAGTCTGATGGTGGGCGCGAACGCCGCATGGCATTGGGCATGGCCATTGACCGCCGTCAACGTGATCTGGATTGGCGTGGGGTTCGGGGCTTTCATCCGAATGCGACGAGCGTCGCCCTAATCCCCTTCCTGGCGAGCGCATGCCTTCACGGTATTGGCGGCTTGACGGGTTGGCTGGCGTCGAGCTGCTGCGGGCGGATGCCAGCACCCATCGCTATGTACGGCATTCCCATGAGGGCTACGCGCTCGGCATCGTCCAGGCCGGGGGCGCACGCGTTCGCGGCGCGGGGCGAGGTGTGGACCGCGATTCCGGGCCGTGTGATCATTGTCAATCCGGACGAAGCTCATGACGGCGGTCCGGCCAGTCACGACGGCAGCTATTCGTATCGCATGCTGTATGTCGACGAAGCCGTACTCGCCGCCGCAGTGGCGGAGGCGGCGGAGCGACGCGTGGCGACGCCGTTCTTCCCCGCCGCAGTCGTTTCCGACGCAGCGCTCGCCGACATCCTCTCCCGCCTTCATCGCGCCCTCGAGCATCCGGAAGGAAGGCTCGAGCGGGAGACGCTGCTCATCGCCGCGCTCGTCGAATTGTCCCATCGCCACGCCAAGACCGCACCGCGCGGCGGCCTGCGCCAGCGCAGCCCCCGGGTCGTCGCGTTGGCGCTTGATTACCTCGCGGAGAATTTTGCCGAGAATACTTCCCTGGCCGAGCTGGCGGCCCTCGCCGGCGTCGACCGCTTCCACCTGCTCCGCGCTTTCCGCCGGTGCTCGGGCCTTCCGCCGCATCAGTACCAGACGCAGCTTCGCCTGCGCCACGCCAAGCGGCTGATGCTCTCCGGCGACCCGCCGGCAATCGCGGCCGCGGCCGCCGGGTTCGCCGATCAGAGCCACCTCATTCGCAGGTTCAAAGCAGCCTACGGCGTGACACCGGGACAATACCTGGGGCGCTGCAATAACGTTCAATCCATCAGGACGAAACGGGGCTAGTCATTTACTGGTGACCATCGCCCAGTAAGACCCATGCCCATTCTGAGCCGCATCGCCGAGTTCCAGGCCGACATGACCGCGTGGCGGCACGACATCCACGCCCATCCGGAGATGGCCTTCGAGGAGCACCGCACCTCCGACTTTGTCGCCACGAAGCTCACGGAGTTCGGCATTCCCATCGACCGCGGTCTCGCGGGAACCGGGGTTGTCGCCACGCTGCGCGGCGGCAGCGCCGACCGCGCAATTGCGCTGCGCGCGGACATGGATGCGCTGCCGATCCACGAGAAGACTACCTGCCCATACGCCTCCATTCACGCGGGCGTCATGCATGCCTGCGGGCATGACGGGCACATGGCGATGCTGCTCGGCGCCGCGCGCTACCTCGCAGAGACGCGCCGCTTCGACGGCACCGTCCACTTCGTCTTCCAACCCGCCGAGGAAAACGAGTGCGGCGGCCAGGCGATGGTCGATGCCGGCCTGTTCACCCGCTTTCCAGTCGAGGCGGTCTACGGCATGCACAATTGGCCCGGCATTCCAGTCGGCGCATTCGCCGTGCGTCCCGGCCCCATCATGGCGGCGGACGACAAGTTCGAGATCACCATCACCAGCCGTGGCGCCCATGCGGCGATGCCGCATCTCGGCGACGACCCGATCGTCGCCGCCGGTGCGCTGATCGGTGCGATCCATACGATCGCCAGCCGCGTCATCGATCCGCAGGATGATGTGGTCGTCAGCCTCACGCAGGTGCACGGAGGCAACACCTGGAACGTCATCCCCGAAGAGGTCGTACTGCGCGGTACCTGCCGTTATTTCGAGCCCGGACTGCGCCGGGTGCTCGACGCAGCCTTGCGCCAGGTCTCGGAAGGCGTGGCCGCGACCTACGGTGTCCGAGTGGCCTTGGCGTACCGCAAGCCGATCCCGCCGGCAATCAACGCCGCGCACCCGACCGAGTCCGCCGCGCGCGCCGCCGTGTTCGTTGCGGGCGAAGCCAATGTCCACCGCGATCTTCCGCCGAGTATGGGCTGCGAGGACTTCGCCTTCATGCTCGCGGCCCGTCCGGGATGCTACGTGTGGATCGGCAACGGTTCCACCGCCGACGGCCGCTCGCTACACAGCGCCCGTTACGATTTCAACGACGAGATCCTACCGCTCGGCGCCAGCTACTGGTGCACGCTAGTGGAGAGCGCCCTTCGCTGAGCCGCAGCGCGTCCGTATTCGCCGGGACGATCGTGCAACCCGACAAGGCCGACCACCGGCCGACCGGTGTCGCCGTCGCGTCGGATGGCGCGCTCTACATCAGCGACGACAAGGCGGCCCGGGTCTGGCACGTGACCTATCAGCGCGCGCCGTAAGGTTTGGCCGGAGCCGTGCGCAGATAGGCCCACAGGGCGCCGATCTCCGAGTCGCTCAGCACCAGCAGTTCCTTCCACGTGAGTTTAGGCGAAGGGTCAGGGAGCGCTGACTCGTATGGGACACGCCAGGCTACGATCTCTGATTTGCGTGACTGGGCTCCCGGAACTATGTAGTCAGTGAAGGCGGTTGCCCCGCCTCGCAGTGTGTCGCCGTGAACCGTGAGGCGCATCACAAGTCCGGAAAATCCTGTCGTCCAGGCGACCTGTATCTCATCGGTACCGATGGGTTCCCAATACGAGAAAACACCGGGCCAGCTTCGCGCATCGCGCACGGAGCGAACCACGCGCTTTCCACATTCGAAGGCCCCGCTTCCGATCACGGAGTCCAGACGAAACGAGTCAGGTACATCCGCTCGGTGAGCGGCGAGCTGCGCGGGCCACGGCGTCGACCGCACCTCGTAGCACCCGATGACATTGACGCTATCGGTAGCTCGCACCAATCCACTTCGATCGTTGATACCAGCGGCATGAGCGGCGGCCGGCGAGATCGCCAGCAGGCCGGTGACAACCTCGATCATCCGCAAGGAGCGACCCTCCGCGACGTGCAGGGCGACTTCGGTGAACAACGCTAACGCTCTAGAAGAGACGCCGCCAACGGAATGGCGTGCACACGCCGAGCACTGGTACCGTCGCTTAGCCGCGGCTGGCGTATTACGCGTTCGTTCCGCGTTTCTCCCGGCCTATCCCGGCATTTTCGTAGGTCGAGTCGGGCGCCGACGCCGGGGTATCTTTAATACGCACCGCCATTGACGCCTTGGTTGACAGTCGAAGCCCTGGGCCCCCGGCGTTGACCCATCGTTGAAGCTCTGAGATTCTAGCGGGTCATCTTGCGTCGAGCTCGAACGAAGTATATACTGTATATACCTTGGCGTAAGTTCTGTAATACCCATCACTTGGTAACTTACGATGAGCGCGTATACCACCGCGGGTCTCTTCACATCGGGCGGCAGCCAGGCGGTGCGTCTACCCAAAGAGTTTCGGTTTTCCGGGTCCGCCGTGCGCATCCGGCGGGTTGGCGCAGCGGTGATCCTCGAGCCGCTCGAGAAGCGCACCTGGCCGGCGGGCTTCTGGGAGCACTTGGCCAGCCTCCCGCCGTTGCCGGAGGACGTCGTCGTCCCGGAGCCGCTGCCGGTTTCGCCGCATCGCGACGCCGCGCTCGACTCGTTCGACCACGATTGAGCGGGGTCACGTGCGCTACATACTCGACACGGATATCTGCATTCGGGTGCTGCGGGAGAAAGAGCCCGTCGTCACGCGCGTGCGCGCACTCTCGCCGGATGATCTCGCGGTCACAGCAATGACCGAGGCCGAGCTCCGCTACGGCGCCCGGAACAGCCGGGATCCGGTGGCGGGCCTTGCCCGCGTCGAGGCCTTTCTGTCGGCGCCGATCGAATGCCTCCCCTTCGACCGCGACGCCGCCCGCTGGCACGCCGAGCTCCGGTACGCGCTGCGCGGGAACCCGATCGGCGAGCGCGATCTCGTCATTGCCAGCGTTGCCGTCGCCACCGGTTACACGTTCATCACACGCAACACCGCGGAGTTCAACCGCGTTGCCGGTCTCGCGCGCGCTGACTGGACCGAGACCGGGTCTGCTTAGCGGCTCGGCGTTGACGCGCGGAAACTACGTGGGTCGGTAGCGGAGGGACGTACTCGTTTCGGCGGCGCTAAATTCCCGACGAAATGGCGGGAGTGGGGCTCGCCGCCCTCACACCGCAAACCTGAACGCTGCGCCGTCGCGGACGACGTGGCCGGCGGTGGGGGCGGCGAAGTGGGTGCCGATGACGAGGATCGTCGGGTCGGCCCATTCGGCGAAGAGGCGCGGCCTCGACATCTTTGTGAGCAGCGCCGGAGCCCTGCTCTTCAAGCCCATCGACGCGTTCACCCTCGAAGATTTCGAGGAGATCGTCGCGCTGGAGAACAGCATGAATGCCATCGACGCATTGCGTCAAACCTACGATGCGTACAATCGACGGAATCTTGCCCAGGCACTCGCCAACCTCAGCCCGGACGTCGACTGGGATGACGGTCAGGGACACATGCTGCACGGGCCACAGGCGGTGGCGTCACACTGGACCGACGAGTGGCGGACCGCCGACGCCAGGGTCGTCATCCAAGACGCGGCGCAAGCCGGAGACCGCATTGAACTGCAGATCACACTCGACACCAAGTCCGAAGGCGGCGAACGGTCCAAGAAGGTCCTCGGCAACGCCATTGAGCTTGACAACGGTCGCATCCTGGCTATGCGCATCGTGTGAATGCCACATGGATTGTCGGCTATTCGGCCGTCCTGGAAGGGATCGCTGGCCGTCTCAGACGGCACGTGCCATGCAATTGGTGTCTCGTATGGCGACATCCAAGCAGAAGCGCGCCGCGCGCAAGAATATCAAGAAGGCTGCGGCTGCAGCCAAGCGCGAGCGCACCATATCGAAATTGCCCAAGAAAACACGCACCGCACTCGGAAGACAGGGCGCCAAGATGGCCCGACGCAAACGGTCCTAGAGGCGGACGATCGCCCCAGCATCCGCGCCCCAAGCGTCCGCGCGATGAGACGCGAGCGCCCACGGAGCACCTGCCATGGCCTTTCGTCTCCAGCGACGGGGCAGCATGCGGAAGCAGTTGCGGCGGATCGTGCGCGGCGAATTGCGTACCGCTCTGGAAGCCTTGGCCGGAAACGCCCCTGACGACTCCGGCATCCACGAGGCGCGCAAGAGTGTGAAAAAGACGCGCGCGGTGTTGCGCCTCCTTCGCACGCCGCTCGCCTCGGACTATTCCGACGAGAACGCCCGGCTGCGGACGGTGGCGCAGGCCCTGGCGTCATTACGAGACGCGGACGCTACGCTCGACACGCTGCGCGAGCTGCACGGGCGGTATCCCGCGGCCGTGTCCTCACCGGTGGTTCGCGCCTGCGGCCGCGGGCTATCCACACGGAAACGCCAAGCCAAGGCCAAGGTCCGGCCTCTCCTAGGACGCGCGAAGCAGGCGCTCGTTGTGTCCTGCCAAGAGGTCCCGGCGCACGTCGAGCGGACCGGGGACTTTCGTGCCGCCCGCGCTGGCGCCGTCGCCAGCTATCGCCAAGCGCGGACGGCCTTTCGGACCCTCGCGCTGGACGGCGAGGCGGCCGCTTTTCACGAGTGGCGAAAGCGGATCAAAGATCACTGGTATCATGTTCGGCTCTTTGGACAGTTGCCGAACGGTCCACGGTCCCGGGCCCAGACCTTGCGACGCATGGAACAGTGGCTGGGCAAGGATCACGACCTCGCGACCTTGCGCGCGATCCTCCTTGATGGCGACGATCGCTACGGCGATGCACGAACCAGAGCCCTGGTGCTGGGATCGATCATGCGGCGTCAAGCGTTCCTCCGGCAGCACGCGCTCACGCTCGGCAAGCGCCTATTCGCGCCAAGTGCCAAGGACTTCAAGTGGTCGGTGACGCACTGGTGGCGACAACGCTAGATGTCCTTCGAGTCGCCCCGTGACGATCTCCCGCGATCCGAACATCCGCCGTCGTGGGAGGAGCGTCCGCTTCAGGGCTCGGCGTAGTACGCCTCGACGCTCCATTGCACGATGTCGTCCATCAACCGCCGCGCTTCTGGCCACTCCAACGTCGGGGCGGTGACGCTTCGCAGCAGGTCCTTCATGAGGAGCAGCATTTCTCTGGTGGCGCTCCCCCTCGGCGCTCGCTACGAGCCAGCCGTCCGACAACCTGCCGAAGCTGATCGCGATCAACAGCGCTATCGCGAAGGAATGTCTCCGACCACACCAAGGGTCTCGGTGAGTGACTCACAGGCACTGGGACGTTTTGCGCTGCCTTGGCCGCCGCGATGGTCGTAACCAAGCGAGCCAATACCCGATTGGCCTCGCGCATCAGGGACGCGTTCGGGTTGCGTCGCTCTGGGTGCGTCGCGTTGCTCTTTTCAGACCGTCGATCCGGACCTTGGTAGCCTGGTACTTCGATGTACCCTGGCACCGATATGCCCTCGTTCGAAACGCCCCCATCCATACGTAAATGCGCGCTCGTAGGGATGTCAACGGCGACCCGTCACCGAGGCGGTCCAGTGCTTGGGCGGTCCCACGGTATCCAAGCCCCGATCCGGACCGCGAGTCCCGGATCGTCGGCGTGCGCCAGCGCAGCGGCGGGGGTGCCCAAACGAAGGCCTGGCGGCTCGGCAGCATCGTCTGCGCCGAGCCACCGATTCCTCGGCCTTACTCGTTCATGCGCTTCATTGGGTCGCGAGGCGACGCGTTCGACGACTGACCCGTGATCCGATCCCAAGCGTCACGGACCGACGATTTGATGTCCTCCCAGGTCGATCGGGCCGCGTGCCTCCCACCTTCCCATCCCTTGCGCAGATCGGGCTCGACTTCGTCCCAAGACCGACCCCGATAGGCTGATGCGGATTCCGTTCCGTACCGATAGCCCGGTTCGTAGTAGTCGTACCCACGATCGGCGGTGACATAAGGACGCGTTCCGTAGTTCGCACGCCAATATTCCTCTTCCGCTCCCCAGTCCGCGGATTTTGATTCGCGACCGGCTTCCGACATGCCCTTGCTCATTTTGTCCGTCACAGTGTCCTCCAGCAGTAAGCCTGCATTTCGTGCTCTTGCTTACTTGGCAGAAGCCGTGCCCAACGCGTTGCGGGGCCGTCGAGCTCGACTCGTCGGCGGGAGTAGACCAGGCCAACTACACAACAGTCCTCGTGTGCACCGTCGACCACCTCCGGGCTGCGCATGAGACACATCCCGACTTCGAGGATCCGCACGTTCTGGCGCCATGTCTCCGTACGCGAATGCCCGCCCTCGTCGGCATCCGTGAGCGTGGCTGGCGCGATGAGCCCCCGCCCCCAGCGCGACACGAATGCCGATCTCGCGCGGGCGCTGCGCGACGCTGTACGCGATCATGCCGTAGATCCCGAGCAGCGCGAGGAGGCCGAGCGCAACGGTGAACCAGAGCGCGCGTTGTACTGGTGGCGATCCATTGGCACGGCGGCACGCTGGGCGGGAGTGCTCGTCTCACGTGCTAGTCTCTTCAGTCGCGCGGGGCTTATCTTCGGTGTCTCGCTACCTTTTGGAGCACCGTCTGCCGTCGTCGGACCTACGCGATCAGCTCCAAGCGACCCTGAGCGGCAGGTACACACTCGAGCGCGAACTCGGCGGCGGCGGAATGTCACGCGTGTTCGTGGCCGAGGACACGGCCCTCAGCCGCAAGGTCGTGATCAAGGTGCTCCCGTAGGAGACCGCGGCGCAGGTCTCGCTCGAACGGTCAAGCGCGAGATCCTCCTCGCGGCCACGCTCCAGCATCCTCACATTGTACCGCTGCTCACCGCGATCCAGTGGTTGGTGAAGGGCGCCGCATTGAACGTTGGTGGAATTGGTTTCTCGCTCGAGGATACGCTCTATGCTCCCATTCGGTCCGACCCCCGCATCCAGGCCGTCATTGAGCGGCTAAAGGTGCGATGAGCGCGTGGGCGCGCCGGCTAGTGCAGGACTGGCGTGGCTCTCGAGCGCGATGGGCTTGCGTGCTGGGCTGGTGCACGCAAATTCTCTGTGGGTAACGAGGGCACCGCCCGCACCCATTGTGTCCAACCGCGCTGTTCTGACCCTGGGGTGGAGATTTCTAGCATGGCGAAGCTCGTCTTCGGATTGAACCAGTCCTTGGATGGCTACGTCGACCATTTGAAATTTGGGCCAAACCCGACGCTCTTTCGTCACTTCATAGAGCACGTGCGCGACCTGACGGGCATGGTGTACGGTCGCCGCACGTACGAGGTCATGCGTTACTGGGACGAAGACCAAGCGGACTGGGTCGCGGAGAGACGTGAGTACGCGGCGGCGTGGCGGAAGCAACCGAAGTGGGTCATCTCGCGCTCGTTGAAATCGGTCGGGCCCAACGCCACGCTTGTCGAGGGTGACATTGAGGCGGCGATCCGTGGGCTGAAGGCCCAGCTAGCTGGGGAGCTTGCGGTTGCCGGACCAAACTTGGCAGGAAGCCTGGCCGATCTTGGTCTCATCGATGAGTATCGACTCTACATCCACCCCGTCGTGCTTGGTCGCGGCACGCCATTCTTCGCCGGTCCCCGGCCGCGGCTCCGCCTTGTGACGAGCGATCTAGTTGCCGAGGACGTGATCAGGTTGACGTACGTTCCCGCTTAATCGTGCAACTCGCGCGACGGACTGCGCCGACGCGTCAGATCCGCAATTGCGATCCAGGTGCGACCCCCCGGTCCGATTCGGAGACTGCTCGCTCTCGTATTGAATATGGGCCGCGCGTCAAAGACCTAGGCGCTTGACCGACACAATGGTCGTCTTTGGATCAGGCGAGCTTGCGCCCCCCGCGCGCCGGGACGCGCTTTGACGGACGACGGGTCCAGGGTCGATCGAGTCGCCAGAGAGTCGGCGCGATGACGGATGGAAGCACCGTCCTGCGCATAGTCGAGCACGGAGGTAGCCATGAGTGACTTGGATAGCCGGAACGCTGGCCTCAATGGGCTGTCGATGCCGGCTGGCGGCAACCAGAACGAGTTCGAGGCCGGCCGCGCGATTCGGAACTGGAATCAGGCCGAGTTGGGGCGTCAGAATGCCGCGGGCCCGGCGCCGTATGAGCTCATCGGACCCACGGCGCCGGCGCTGCAGTCGCCATTCGGTCGGAACGCGGGTCCGGTGCAGAACGCGGAGAATGCCCGAGGGAATCCGTTCGGTGCGATCGGTGGCCTGCTGCTGCTCATCTTCGTTGGCGCGCCCCTCTATCCCTATTCCATTCCGCTCTGGGCCTGCCTGTATCCGGTGGCGGCCTCGATCGCGGGGATCATCTACTCCGCCGTGTTCGCCTACTGTGCCACGGACTCGCTCTTCACCGGCTCAGGCCGCATCTACTTTCCCGCGTTCATCGCGTTCGTGGCGGCATGGCCGCTGACGATGGTGGATCAGAACCTGGCCGTCCGGCGCAGGGGATACTGGCTGGTCCGGCACGTGGCGCGGCTCGGCCTTATCGGCCTGTGGGTCATCTATGCGCTGTCGCGGCCTCGTGGCGCACGAGAGTTCTTGCCTCACCTGGTGTTCAGCCCGCTACACATTGGGCTCGCGCTCGCTGGGGCGGTCGGCATGCACCTTTTCCTCGTCAAGCGGCCAATGATGGGGAACATGTTCCGGCGAAAACGCCCCATTGATCTGGGCCGCTATTCGCCCTGACGGCGAGGATCTCGTCGTCATTTAATCCCGCCGTACCGGTTGATATATTGGGACTTACGGCCGCTCCTCGCTCATCAACGGCGAGGAGCGTTTCGTTACCGGTACCCGCGGATCGACAGCGCCGCGTGCCGCGGGTGTCGAATTGCCGTCCGGTCGTTCGTCGACAAGATAGAGGCATCGAAAAAACACCCAACAAAGGGCGACTGGAAATGAGAAAACTCTTGATCTGCGAACACATCTCGCTGGACGGCGTGATCTCGCCCGGCGGGCGGCACGAAGACACCGACTATGCGAATGGCGGATGGACGGCACCGTATCGAACCGCCGAAGGGGCACAGTCCCTCGCCAAGGCGTACGGGAGCCTCGATCTGGTGCTGGGCCGCCGCACCTACGATCTCTGGGCTGGCTTCTGGCCGAAGGTCAAGGGCGGTCCGTTTGCCGACGGTCTGAATGCCGCGACGAAGTACGTCGCGACCCACAGGCCGGACGGCCTGACATGGGGGCCGGTCGCGAATCTCGGCAAGGACATCGTGCAGGGTGTTCGCGACGTAAAGGCAACGGACGGGCCTGACCTGATCGTCTGGGGCAGTGCGACGCTGACGTCCGTGTTGCTCGAGCAGGGACTGGTCGATGAGGTGGTACTGATCGTCTATCCGGTCTTGCTGGGCCCCGGCAAACGATTCTTTTCGGATAGCGCTGACCCGCGCGAGCTCGCTTTCGTTAGCTCGAGGGCGACGCCCACGGGCCTGCTCCTGAACACGTATCGATACGTTGGAGCGCTGCGAGCCGAACCTCAGGCCGTTGCCGCTGCGCGATGACGCGCTAAGCGCTTTGCTGGGAAGATCCACATCACAAGGAGGAATGGCGTGACACCCGCAAAGAACACGATCTGCCTGTGGTACGATCGCGACGCCGAGGGCGCAGCCCGGTTTTACGCCAAGACCTTTCCCGATTCGTCCGTCGGCGCGGTCCACCGCGCACCAGGGGATTTTCCGTCGGGCAAGACCGGAGATGTGTTGACGGTCGAGTTCACCGTGATGGGCATTCCCTGCCTCGGTCTCAATGGTGGACCGAACGTCAAGCACACCGACGCATTCTCGTTTCAGATCGCCACTACTGACCAGGCCGAGACAGATCGCTATTGGAACGCGATCATCGGCAACGGCGGCGAAGCGAGTGTGTGCGGCTGGTGCAAGGATAAATGGGGTCTATCCTGGCAGATCACACCGATCGCCCTCACGAAAGCGATTACCGACCCCGATCCCGCTGCCGCCAAGCGCGCATTCGATGCGATGATGACCATGAGGAAGATCGACATCGCGGCCATCGAGGCAGCGCGCCGCGGCTGACGCTATTTCGCCAGGATCGCCGAGCTAGCCGTGTAGGTCCCGTTTGACGCCGTCTTCGCCACAACCACCACCCGGCTGCCGACGGCGAGGCTGTCGGTCGTCACCTGCAGCGCCGTCACGGGCGTCGCTGCAGGAACGACGACGGTCCGTTGGCGGCCGCCGTAGCGGACAACAAGGCTGCTGCTGCCCCCGTCGCGCGTAACGCTGCCATTGGTAGAACGCGAAGCCGACGCGGAACCGTTCGTCATGCGCGATGCCGATGCGCTCCCGTTGGTCATGCGGCTCGGCGTCGCGGCGTTCTGCGCCATCAGGTAGCTCCCCTCTCCGAGCCCCCGCAGCTCCGGAGGAAAGATGTGCACCTCGGTCGCCTGGTCGGTGCCGTCGGATTGCTCGACGGTCGTCACCCCGATGAACGTCGAGTCCGTCACCCGGGCCAGACTGCTCGGGGCGCGCGTGTAGAGACGGAACGGCTGGACAACGGCAATGGCCGCCACAGTCGAGTCGGTCTTGATGTCGAGGCGAGTGGGCGAGACTTGGGTCACGGTGCCCCGCAGCAAGAGGATGCCATTGGGGTTGTGGGCGGGGACGTCCCCTGACCCGCAGCCGGCGAGCATCGCGAGCGCCAGGAGACTGACCGGTTGAGAGCGCATGGGCGTAGTCCGCGGTAGACGACGCTCCAAGATAGTCAGCCTACGGGAGAAATGATAAGTTGCGCGGCATGACGCTTGGCATGGCCGCGACACTCGTCAGGGCTGACATTCGTTCGAAGCGCACGCGCGCTCACGAAGGCTCCCGCCTTCACGGTTGCGGCCGTGCTGTCTCTCACGATTGGCATCGGCGCCACGTGCGCGATCTTCAGCGCGGCCAACGCGCTGCTCTTGCGCCCCCTGCCCTATCCGCACGCGGAACGCCTCGCGATGCTGTGGCAACGATCGCCCGGCCTGGACGTACCGCGCGACTGGCTCTCACTCGGTCAATATCTCGACATCAAGGACGAGAACACCGCATTCGAGCGCGTGGCAGCGGCCATCGGCGCCAGCTTCAACATGACCGGCACCGGCCTGCCGGAACGGATCGACGGCGTCCGCAGCACATTGTCGCTCTTCCCCATACTCGGCGCGGGCGCGGCGCTCGGGCATCTCTTCACCCCGGACGACGATCAACCCGGCCGCCCCCCATTGGTCGTGCTCTCTCATGGATTTTGGCAGCGGCGGTTCGGTGGCGACCCGTCGATCATTGGCCGGTCTCTCACACTGAATGGCCAGAGTGCGATCATCATCGGTGTGCTCTCGCCGCGGTTCCTGTTCGACCGCGAGATCATGCCGGCGGTCAACGGTGTGCAACGCATTGACGTGTTCCTCCCGCTGCCTATCGCGGCGAGTGAACGGAGCAATCGCGACGGAGAGGATTACAACATTTTCGCCGTCCGCCGTCCTGGCGTATCCGCCGAAGCGGCGCAAGCCGAGATGGAGGCGATCGCCGCCCGCATGCGGCACGAATATCCACAGGCCTATCCGCCACACGGCGGTCTCACGATCAGCGTGGTCCCATTGATCGATCAAGTCGTGGGCGACACGCGACTCGCGCTGTACGTGCTCTTGGGCGCTGTGGCCGTCCTCCTGCTCATCGCGTGCAGCAATGTCGCTGGTCTCTTGCTCTCCCGTTCTACCGTTCGCGAACGGGAGTTGGCGATTCGCGCGGCCCTCGGCGCGCATCGCGGGCAACTGGTCCGGCAGCTCGCTACCGAGAATCTGCTGCTGGCCCTCGTCAGCGGCACGCTTGGCCTAGGCGTGGCCGCGGGCAGCATATTCCTGCTCCGACATGCGGGACCCGCCGGTGTCCCGCGTCTCGACGCCGTGGGCATCGATGCCAGCGTCTTGGCGTTTACGTTCGCGGTATCGGTCGTCAGCACCCTCGTCTTCGGCCTGACCCCCGCCCTGCGGGCCGCCAACGTGGACCCGCACGCCGCGCTCAAAGAAGGCGTACGGGGGTCGACGCTGGGACATGGGCGCTTACGGAACGCGCTCATCACCACGGAAGTGGCATTGAGTCTGATACTACTGATCGCGGCCGGACTGCTCGTCCGCAGCTACGGACGCATCAGCACCGCGAGTCCCGGCTTTGATCCGCGGAACACATTGTCGCTGCGTCTGTCGTTGCCAGCGTATCGCTACGCCACCCCGGAAGCCATCTCGGGATTCTACCACCAACTCGGCGATCGGCTCCGCACGCTCCCCGGCGTCAGCTCCGTCGGCACCAATTATCAGCTGCCCCTGAGCTCCGTCGCGCTCGCGTGGGAGCCGATTCGCATCGAAGACTACGTCCCAAAGGCAAGTGGCACGGATCTCATTATCGCCAGTAGCGGCTACGTCAGCCCGGACTATTTCCATGCTATGGGTATGCCGCTCATGCGGGGCCGGTTCTTCAGCGAACAAGATACGCGGCAGGCTCCGCCCGTGGTCATCGTAGACGAGAACCTGGCGGCGCGATTCTGGCCGCACCAGGATGCGATCGGCAAACGCTTGCGCCAGGGCTCGGACGGCCCTTGGCGAAGCGTGGTCGGCGTCATCCGCGACGCCAAAGCCTATGAGCCTGACGTATCGCCTCCGATCACGACCTATTTCCCTGTAGAGCAATACGCGATTGGCAGCCGCTTCGTGGTCGTCCGTACGCAGCCCGGCTTGACCGACGTCGCCAGTCTGACCGACGCCGTCCTGCGCGAGGTACACACGATCGACGCCGATCTACCCGCGTACGATGTCAGCACCATGGAGCACCGGCTGCGCGATTCGTTGGCGCGCCGCCGTCTGGCCATGCTCCTCCTGACCACGTTCGCCTCGACTGCCCTCATCCTCGCGGCGGTCGGTGTCTACGGCACGATTGCGTACTGGGTGGGCCAACGCCGCCGCGAGATTGGTATCCGCATGGCGCTGGGCGGCAATCGCGCCACTATCCTGGCGCTCGTCGGCCGCGAGTTCGCACTGACGGTCGGCCTCGGCATTGGCGTCGGTCTCGGCGCGGCGTTCGCGCTGATGCGGGTGATGGCAGGCTTGCTGTACTCGGTGAGCCCCATGGACGGACTCACATTCGGCGCCGTGCCCCTGTTCGTGGTCATTGTGGCAGCCGCGGCCGTCTACGTTCCCGCGCGCGACGCGGTCATGGCGGCGCCGACCGAGGCGCTCCGCACGGACTGAGCGACAAAGTCGTGGGCAGGCCCTCGTGGGCAGGCCCTCGTGGGCAGGCCCTCGTGGGCAGGCCCGATTTGTCCAATACCTGCCCCGGCAACCGGCCCTAACGTGCAGCATGAACGTGCCCCTCTTTGGCGCCACCGGCGTGGTCGCCTCGCTGCTGCTCCTGGGTTGCGGCCCCACCGGCCCTGTTGAACGCTACGGGTTCCTCACGCAACTCGGCAACGACACCATCTCGGTCGAGAGCGTCACGCGCGCCGGCAACACCGAGACCAGCGATGAAGTCGACCGGTTCCCGCGGGTGCGGGTCCGTCACACCGAATTGGCGCTCGGGCCAGACGGCGGCATCCGGCACCTCGTCATGCAGATCTACACGCCGAGCGAGCCGGCGAATCAACGGCAGCGTCGCGTCGTCGCCGACGTGACACGGGATTCCGTGCACATCACAAAACGTGATGGCACGGGCACGATACAGCGCACGTTCGCCACTGGAGGCGCCACCGCCATGGCGCATCTCCCGCAGATGTATAGCCTGTATGAGCTCTACTTCGCCGCGGCTTTGAAGCGCGCCGAGGGGTCGAAGCGAACATTGGGCGACACGGAGCAGATGCGCCAATTTTACATTGATCGGGAGTTCGACCGGTTTCCGCTGCATCATGGCGTGGTGCGACTGTTGCCGGGCGGCAGGGCGGAGATCGAGCACGACTGGCTGGCCGGAACCGGAGAGGCGCGCTTCGACTCCGCCGACCGCATGCTCGGTTACTCGGGCGCGCGGACGACGTACAAGGTGGATGTGAGCCGACTCACCACACCGCCCGACGTCCGGGCCGCTGCCGCGCGGTTCGAGGCTGCCGAGGCGAAAAGCGGCGTGACGCAGCTGAGTGTGCGGGACACCGTTCGCGCCAGTATCGGCGATGCGACCTTCACCATTGACTATGGCCGTCCCCTGGCACGCGGGCGCGTGCTGCTGGGCAACATCCTCCCGTACGACCACGTGTGGCGCACGGGGGCCAACGCGGCCACGCAGTTCACGACATCGGCTCCCCTGACGTTCGCGGGCCTGCGAGTCCCCGCGGGGACTTACACATTGTGGACCGTGCCGCGCGTGAATGGCGCCGACGTGATCGTCAACCGACAGACCGGGCAGTGGGGCACCGAGTACGATGGCGCGCAGGACTTAGGGCTGGCGCCCATGAAGACCGAGACGCTCGCGACGCCGGTCGAGAAGTTCACGATTTCCGTTGCCTCCAGCAGCAAGGCGCGTGGCGCGCTCACGATGGCATGGGGGCCGTTTCGCTGGACGGCGCCGATCGAGGTGCGGTGAGCACGCCTACTTGAGGAACTTAAAATGCGTCACGTTGGGCGCGGCGACGGTCTCGACGAGGTGGAGGCCATGGAGGTCGTTCACCCCTTCGAAGAGCCGTTCACCGGAGCCGAGGACAATGGGGGCCTGGTGGATGAGCATCTCGTCCACGAGACCGGCCTGGAGATATTGCTGGCAGATCGTGGCGCCGCCGGCGAGCGCGACGTCCTTGCCGCCCGCGGCGCGGCGCGCCTGGTCGAGCGCCGACTCGATCCCGTTCGTCACGAAATGAAAAGTCGTGCCGCCGTCCATCGTGAGCGGCGCGCGCTCGTGGTGCGTGAGCACGAACACCGGGTGATGGAAGGGCGGGTTCTGCCCCCACCAGCCGTTCCACGGCTTGTTGGCGTCCCATTCCGCCGGGGTGACCCCCGAACATGTGGCGCCCCATGATCGTCGCGCCGATGTTCGCGAGCTCGGCCTCGACCACCCGCGAGCTCTCGTTGTCCTCGCCCCCGGTCTTGCCATGGGCCTCCCTCCAGACGCGCAGGACAAAGACCCACTCGTGGAGCCGCTCGCCCCCGACGCCCAGCGGCGCTTTGGGACTCTGGTCGGGTCCCGACGTGTAGCCGTCGAAGGACATCGAGATACGCAGGCGCAGCTTGGACATGTCGGGTCTCCAGGAAATGGGCGCCTCTCCAGGCGCACCAAACGTGCCGGCTCGCGCGCGGTCTGTCGAGCATCGCCCGGTGGTGCACTCCACGTTGACAGACGCGAAGCGTGATGCAAAGTTCGTTCGAGATGCTGCCCGCCACCCTCTTCCTCATTCTCGTAGTCCTCCTCATTAACGGGGGAGTATCGGCGCGTGGGAGGACGATGGGTTAGCGATCGGCAGCGATCGACTCGACACCACCACCCCTCCCTCGCGGGAGGGGTTTTCGTTTTTACCCTCACGACTTCTCATGCACTCCCCCATGCCTGACACGCGCACTGGTGCGCAGATCATGTGCGAAGCCCTCGTCCGCGAAGGGGTCACGGTGATGTTCGGCGTGCCGGGCGGCGCGATCATGCCGTTCTATCACGCGATGTACGACTTTCGCGACCGGTTGCACCACGTGCTGTGTCGCCACGAGCAAGGCGCCGGCCACGCCGCCGAGGGGTACGCGCGCGCCACCGGCCGGCCCGGCGTGTGCGTCGCGACCAGCGGACCCGGCGCGACGAACCTGGTGACCGCGATCTCTGATGCGTGGATGGATTCGACACCACTCGTCGCGATCACTGGCCAGGTATCGAGCGCCGTGCTGGGCAGCGACGCTTTTCAGGAGACCGACATCACGGGGATCACGGTTCCCATCACCAAGCACAATTATCTCGTGAGGCGCGCCGACGATCTGCCGGCGGTCTTCCGGGAAGCGTTCCATCTGGCGACGACCGGCCGAGCCGGTCCGGTGCTGATCGACGTAACGAAGGATGCGCAGCAGGCGCGCGCTGTCCCGCAATGGCATTGGCCCGTGGACTTGCCCGGATATGCACCATTGTACGACCCCGACCCGATGGCGATCCGCGCCGCCGTCGATTGTATTCGTCGGGCCGAGCGGCCGCTCATCATGGCTGGGAACGGTGTGATCCAGAGTGGCGCCGCGGACGAGCTCCGGGCGCTCGCCGAGCAGACCGGGATCCCGGTCATTACCACACTTCACGGACTCGGGGCATTCCCGGAGGATCACGCGCTCAATCTCGGAATGCCCGGCATGCACGGCTGGGTCCACGTGAACCGGGCGATCCAGGCCTGTGACATTCTGTTGAATATCGGCGGCCGGTTCGACGATCGCGTCACCGGCAACGCCGCCAAGTTTGCCCCGCACGCCCACATCATCCACGTCGATATCGATCCGTCGGAGATCGGCAAGAACGTGCGCACCGCGCTCCCTATCGTCGGGGACGCGCGCCGTGTGCTGCGCGCCATGCTGGCGCTCCTTGACGGGACGCCACCGGGCGACGTATCCCACTGGCTCGCGTACATCCGGCAGCTCCAGTCCCGATATCAGGGACGTCATCAAGTCGTCACCCGGCCCGCAACGCCGGCGTTGATGCCGCAAGACGTCTACGCGGCCCTCAACCGCGCGTTCGACGCGCGCGGAGACTATCGCGTGGTCACCGATGTTGGCCAGCACCAGAATGTGGGCTGCCCAACTGCTGGAGTGGCGTCGGCCGCGCACGCACATCACATCGGGCGGCGCCGGGACGATGGGATTCGCGGTGCCAGCCGCCCTCGGCGTGGCCATCGCCCATCCCGAGGAGACGGTGTGGGTCATTGTCGGCGATGGCGGGTTCCAGATGACCAATCAGGAACTGGCCACGATGGTCCAAGAAGGCATTCGCAACGTCAAAATCGCCGTGATCAACAACGGCTGTCTCGGGATGGTCCGGCAGTGGCAGGAGTTGTTCGAGAACAAGCGGTACAGTGGAACGCTCTTGTCGGGGCCGGACTTCGCCCAACTGGCCCAGGCGTATGGCGTGCGGGGGCTCACGGTCGAGCGTCCGGAGCATGTCGACGCCGCGATCGGGGAATCATGGGCGCACGACGGCGTGGTCGTCATCGATTTCCGCGTCGAACGCGCCGTGAATGTCTTCCCCATCGTCCCCCAGGGCAAAAGCCTCGGCGAGATGCTGGTCGGCGTCGGCCAGGACGCCTAGGACGATCCCCATGGTTCACACCATAATCGCGCTGGTCCGGGATCACCCCGGGGTGCTGCACCGCATCGTGAGTCTCTTTCGCCGGAGGGGCTACAACATTGCCAGCCTCACCGTCGGTCCATGCGGGATCCCCGATGTCAGTCGCTTGACTCTCGTCGTCGATGCCGACGTGGCGCAGGTCGTCAAGCAGCTCAACCGATTAATCGAGGTGCTGAATGTGCAGGACGTGACCCAGGACACGACCGTCGATCGCGAGACGCTACTCATCAAGGTGCACGCCACCGCGGCGACGCGCGCCCCACTGATCGCGCTCGCCACCGCGCACCGCGCGCGGATCGTCGACATCGGGACGGCGAGCGCCGTGCTCGAGCTGACCGACACACCGGAGGCGATCGAACGGTTCGTGGGGCTCGTGCGCCCGATCGGGATCACCGAGATGATCCGAACCGGTCGTATCACCATGCTGCGAGGGACCGCACTGACGATCCGAACGGATCGCTCTTGGGCGGCCCAAGCCGACGGGGTGGGCTACTAAGGCAATGGCGACACTTTACTACGAGCCCCAAGCCGACCTGAACCGACTCGCTGGCCGGCCGATTGCCATCATCGGGTACGGCAGCCAGGGGCATGCCCACGCCCTCAACCTGCGGGATAACGGCCTCGATGTCCGCGTCGGTCTCCCGGTCGCGTCAGCGAGCCGACGGAGAGCGACCGACCAGGGACTCCGCGTCTTGTCCGCGGGCGAGGCGGCGCGCGAGGCGCAGCTCATTATGATCCTCGCGCCGGACCACAGCCAGCGGAGCCTCTATGACGCCGAGGTCGCGCCCGCGCTCGCGCCCGGCAAGACGTTGATGTTCGCCCACGGGTTCAGCGTCCGGTACGGCCAGATCGCGGCACCGGACGGCGTCGACGTGAGCATGGTCGCGCCCAAGGCGCCCGGACACCGCGTCCGCGAAGTGTTCGTGCAGGGCGGCGGGGTGCCCGCGCTCGTCGCCGTGCATCAGGACGCGTCCGGTCAGGCCCTGAGAGACGCTCTGGCCTATGCCAAGGGCATCGGGTGCACGCGCGCCGGTGTGATCGAGACGACGTTCGCCGAGGAAACCGAGACCGATCTGTTCGGCGAGCAGGCCGTACTCTGTGGCGGCGTGGCCGCATTGGTCAAAGCCGGCTTCGAGACCCTCGTCGACGCCGGCTATCAGCCCGAAATCGCCTACTTCGAGTGCCTCCACGAGCTCAAGCTCATCGTCGATCTCATGTACCAGGGGGGCCTCAGCTACATGCGATACTCGGTATCGGACACCGCCGAATACGGTGACTACACCGCGGGGCCGCGCATCGTCGGCGACGAGACGCGTGCCGTCATGCGGGCGCTCTTGGCCGACATCCAGAGTGGCGCGTTTGCCCGGCGTTGGATGGCTGAAAATGAGAGCGGACGCGTAAGCTTCACCGACTGGCGTTCGCGCGACGTGGAGCATCCGATCGAGCGCATCGGCAAGAGACTCCGCCGGATGATGCCGTTTGTCGACGCGAAAGAGTGTTGACCCGAGAACGGCCGCGCTCACTAGAGTTGCCCGGCTTTAGCGGACCGGTATGTGCGGCGGCCCGAGATACGGGAACGTGCTGAGCAAGTCCGTGTGCGGCCCGACCTCGTCGCGCGTCACTTTTCCGTTGGAGAAGATCGCAAAGAACACGTCCACGACATCGTCGGTGAGGCTCCGACCGTTGTTGGGAAACGAAGCCGGACGCTTGGGATCATAGGTCGGGATGTCGGGCAGCAGCGTGCGGGCTACGCGGGTCGCGTCCTCCGGGGTGCGCCCACCCGAGTGTTCCAAAGAGTGCGCGAACACGGCGACGAAGCGCGCATCGTCCGCCGGCTCGCCCGCGAGGTAGGCCGCCTTCTCATCGCCGGCGAGAAAGGGTTCCTGTTGGGGCCGAGCCCCGCGGTCTACTTACACCCATTTCCCTGCGTCACTCACCAACGTGCGAGCCCATACTCCGACGGGACCCGACCCGAGGTCGGCATTCGGGACCTCCAGGACGATGCCACAAATGTCCTTGTCACCGAAGAAATCCGCACCGGTGAAATGCTGGCTGAGCGCACCCTCGACATCGAAGAAGAACGGATCGCTCCGCCATCCGGCGAAGAACCGGTAATCGCCGGATTTCGTCACGTGCGACTCCGATCCCGTCGACACGGGGGCCCGCGCGACAATCACCGCGCCGGCGTCGCTGGCCCCGGCCGCCAGAGCGCCGGTGATGCGGCGTACGGTCCCGATCTGTGTTCCGTCGTTGGAGGCTGAGAAACGGATCTGGTACGTAAGATCGGGGACCGCATTGCCGTCCAAGTCGATCCTGAGCTCGTACAGGGCCTCGGGCGCGAACGGCACTGGTGTCGTCGGACCCGTTGGATTCACGCCGACCGACGGGTGCACATTCATGATCAGGATCGATTTCGCGGCATCGTCCGGCTTGGGGAACGCATAGAGATCGGTGAAATCGAGACGAGCGTCCCCGTGCGGGAAGCCGAAGTCAGGACCCGAGTAGTGGTGCGACATGAATCCCTCAGTCTCCGCTCAGGAAGGCGACCAGCTCGGGGTTGACGACGTCCGCATGAGTCCACGCGATATTGTGGGGGCCGTCCTTGACGACCACGTACTTTGCACCCTTGATGAGCTGGGCGCTCTTGGCGCCAGCGACGGCGATCGGCACAATCCGATCCTGGTCACCGTGCATGATGAGTGCCGGGATGTCGACCCGCGCCAGATCCGCACGAAAATCCGTATACCACGTCCGGATACAAGCCGTCGTCGCGAACGCCGAGCTTCGGCTCGCGACCGCCATGCTCGCCTGCACCGCCTCCGGGCTGACGCGCTTCCCCAGCAGAACGTCGGTGTTATAGAAGTTCTTGAAGAATTCCGAGAAGAACGCGTACCGGTCGGCGGTGGCCGCGGCTTCGAGGCCGTCGAAGACGGCCTGCGGCACGCTCTCGAGCAAATACGGCGTCACGCCGGCGATGATGCCGGCTCGGCGCACTCCGTCCGAGCCGTACTTGCCGAGGTAGCGGGCGACTTCGCCGCCACCCATGGAGAAACCCACGAGTGCCACGTCGCTCAGGTCCAGCTGGGTGATGAGCATGCGCAAGTCGTCGGCGAACGTGTCGTAGTCGTAACCAACCGTTGGTTGGCTCGATTTCCCGAAGCCGCGGCGATCGTAGGTAATGACGCGGTGGCCCGCGGCCAGCAGCGCCGGCACCTGCTTTTCCCATGACGCGCCGCTCAGCGGATAACCATGGATCAGAATCACGGGCTTGCCGGTGCCGTGATCTTCGTAGTACAGGTCGATCGGGGTGGAGTTCTCGCGTCCCACGGTGACGACGTTCCCTGATTCGCGCGCAATGGCGATGCCCATGGGATCATTCCCCTTTCGTTGAAGGTTTGGCCACCGTCACGTTCACGCGGTGTTGGACCGACAACGCGTACACGGCGGACCGAAGCGCCGGCAATGGGTCATCGGAAAGCTGAACCCCATCACACAGGTAGACCGGATTGAATTGGAGCTTCCGCTGCGTCTCGGCGTTGTCCGGAGCGACAGTCGTGAGCGTGACGACGCCAAGCTCCACGAGCTTGCGGTCGTCCGGCCAGACCACCGAGGCATCAGACGTCGGGTCGCCCGCCCCTGGGAGTTGCACGAGCACGCGAATCTTGATCGGCTCCTTCGCCAGCCGGCGCGCGATCTCGTCTTCGAGGTAGTTGGCCGGCACCTTGGCCGCGGCGGCCGAGTCCAGGTGTTTTGCGCCGCCGACAGGGACAAGCCGGTAGCGGCCGGCCTGTTTCACGTTTTGCGCGTTGACGAAGATGAACGCGTCGTTGCCATAGTACTCCTCCGAGCCATAGCTGACCGGCACCGGCGCGGGGTCGGTCACGAACCTCCGGGCGGCCGGATGGGCGCCGAGGAATGCCTCGATCGGCGATGGGTGCTTGCTATCGGGCTTGGTGGCGAGTACCGCGTCGAGGAATGCGGCGAAGTCTTCGCCGGTACCGACGGCGAAGCCGTTGTGCGAGTTCGCGACGATGTCCGTGAAAGCGCCGTTCGGCAACTGGAAGCGCAGCGCGAGACCGCGGATCGTCGCGTGGGGATCGTTGTCGGCGACGGTCGGCAGGCCGCTGGCGTTCGAATAGCGGGCGACGACCGGGGTAGATGCCACCGAGAGGTGAGGCGCGCGGCTCAGCGACGTCGCGCCGGGCGCGGGCGTGAACGTCCCCGTCACGACGATGCCCTTGGCGTGCGCGATGCGATAGCCGGGGTGGGCGCCCTCGGCTAACGCGATGAAGTCATCGGCAATATGCTGCGGGAGACTTTTCGCCGGCGTCGCCGGCGCCTGCGACAACGCAGGCATCGCCACGAGAAGGGCGGGCAGGATGCATTGCTTCATAATCATGAGCAGAACTAAAGCGGCACGCCACCGCGAGGCTACTGTACGTTGGTATCACTCGGGTGTGACGAGGGCGATGTCGAGTGCCGCGGCCCTGCGCACCAAGTCGGCGAGAGAGTCCGCCTTCATCTTTCGCATCACGCTTCCCCGGTGCCACTTCACCGTGATCTCACTGATGCCGAGCTCGAGGGCGATCTGTTTGTTCATGAGGCCCGAGACGACCAGAGTCATGACCTCCCGCTCGCGACTCGTCAGCGCGCCGTAGCAGGCGCGCAGCGCTCGTCGTCCCGCCTCCTCCTCCAGCGCGCCGCGACTGCGCTCGACACACACCCGGATCGCGTCGAGCAATACCTCATCGCCGAACGGCTTGGTCAGGAACTCGATCGCCCCAGCCTTCATTGCCCGGACGGTCATCGGCACGTCGCCGTGCCCTGTAATGAAGATGATGGGGGTCTCGAGGCGATGGCCGGCGACGCACGTCTGGAGGTCGAGGCCACTGATGTCCGGCAGCGAGACATTGAGGACCAGGCAGTTCGGCACATTGACACGGGCGCGGGCGAGAAACGCTCCGGCGGACGCGAATGTCTCGACTTTCCAGCCGGCGCATCGGATCAGCGCTTCGAGCGACTCGCGCACCGAGACATCGTCATTGACGACGAACACGATCGGCGTGGCGTGTGGCATTGGTCTTGGGGATCAGCTCGCACGTAACGCGGCGTTGACCGCGTCCAGCAAGGACGCCTCGCTGAATGGCTTGAGCAGGCAGCGCGCGGCGTCTGCATCCGAGAGCGCGGGAAAATCGGCATGCGCCGTGATGAAAACGATCGGCATGGCTTGCCGGCGCCGCACGAGCTCCCGCTGGAGCGCCGGCCCGGTCATACGCGGCATGGCGATGTCGAGAATGAGACACTGGGTCCGGTCGACATATTCCGACGCCAGGAACGCCTCGGCTGACGCGAAGGCCTGCGTCGCAAAGCCGTATTGCTGCAGCAATTCCGGCAGCGACTCGCGCACGGACTCGTCGTCATCGACGACGGTGATCAGTGTTGCGACCGACGGGTCAATCATCACAATACTCCGGCGGGAGTGCGGACATCGCGGTCGGCAGAGACAAACCAAACGTGGCACCCGGGCCGTCATTGGGCGTCGCCCACATGCGGCCGCAGTGCTGCTCGATAATGGCCCGACTCACGGACAGCCCCATCCCCATCCCGTCGGTTTTCGTCGTGTAGAACGCCTCGAACAGCCGCTCGAGATCGTGGGAGGCGATACCTATCCCCGTATCCCGCACCGTGACGCGCACCTGATCGCCTTCCTCTCCCGCGGTTCTGATCGTCAGGTCCCTTGGGCGATCGTCGACCTGGGACATCGCATCGGCGGCATTGAGGAGCAGGTTGAGGATGACCTGCTGCAGCTGGACGCGGTCGCCCGTCACCGAGGGAAGGCGGTCGGCGAGCTCCAACCGCAGGGTGACCCGGTCCCGGTGCAGGTTGCTCAACGACAACGCCACCACCTCGCGAATCGCCTCGTTCACATCCACCAATTCGACCGTCGTCTCCTTCTTGCTGAACAGCGCCCGCAATCGGGTGATCACATCGGACGCGCGGTTGCCATCGCGCAGCGTGCGCCGCAGGGTGTCGCGGGCGCCGTCGACGTTCGGCGGATCCGCGGCCAGCATTCTGAGGCCAGTCGAGGCATTGGTGATGATGCCCGACAACGGCTGGTTCACTTCATGCGCGATCGATGCCGTCAGCAGTCCAAGGCTCGTCACCCTGGCCACGTGGGCCAGCTCCGATTGGACCTTGCTGAGCGCTTGCTCCGACAGGCGGCGCTGCGTGAAATCCTGGATCGCGCCGACATACTCCCAATGCCCACGGTCGTTGCGGGTCCCATGGGCGACAAGGTGCAGATATTTGACCGAGCGATCGGCCATCTCGAGTCGGTGGTCGTAGACCATATCGCCGCCGTCCCGGCGGAATCGCTCGACCTGCTGTCTGAACTCCGGCAGATCCGCAGGATGGATGCGATCGGCGATCCGTTCGACCGTCACGGGCGTATCGCGATCGAACTCGAAGATGCGATAGACCTCGTCCGACCAGGTGATTTCGTCGGTCCCCGTTTTCCAACAAAAGCTGCCGGTGGAGCTGAGACGTTGGGCCTCGGCCAGAAACGTCTCACTGCGCGACAGCTGTTCCTCATATAGATGGCGCTCGATCGCGATGCCAGCAATGTGACTGGCATTTTCGATCAGCCGCAGGTCGGTCGGGCTCGGGCTCCGCACGTCGCGGTAATAGGTGGCGAAGGTACCGAGCACTTTCCCTTCGCTCGACAAGAGAGGCCGTGCCCAGACCGCGCGGAGACCAAACGGCACCAGCAGGTGACGGTAGTCGTCCCAGAGGGGATCCGTCATGATGTCGGTCGCGTAGACCGGCGCCCGGCGATAAATCGCCGTCCCACACGACGCGCATTGCTGGCCGACCGGAATGCGACCTACCGCGGGGATGAATCCGGGAAGGCTTGGCGCCGTGGCGCAGCGGACCCCTTTTCCATCCTTGTCGAGAAGAAAGATGGTGTTCAACATGCCATCGCCTTGCGCTTCCACCAATCGCACGATGATGCTCAGTACCTCGGCGAGAGGGGCGCCGGCGAAAATCAGCTTGAGGATGTTGAGCATGGACGCGCTCGAAAACATCCCTGATTCACCACCGCTCAGTTCCATGTCCACCAGGCCCCCAGGACAATGCCGCCAACATTAGAATACGCCCGGCCGCGGCGAAGACGGACCATACTTTAGTATCAGTGCCCGCCGATACTATCGTGTAGTGGTTTGGGATTCCGTGCCCCGCGCACGTTGCGCACATGAACGATGCCGAGGAGCGATTAAAGGAGCTGGGGCTGACGCTCCCGAAGCCGCCTGAGCCATTCGGCACCTATGTCGAAGCCGTACAGACCGGCAACCTGCTCTTTCTGAGCGGGATGCTCCCGACGGAAGGCCGCCAGGCCAAGTTCACGGGCCGCCTCGGCGCCGAGCTCGATGTGGACGCGGCCCGCCAGGCGGCGTACCTCGCGGCGCTCAACGTTCTCGCCGTCGCGAGGCAGCACCTGGGATCGCTCGACCGCGTCACCCGGATCGTCCGACTCGGCGTATCGGTCGCCACGTCGGGCGACGTCCGCGATCAACCCAAGGTCGCTGACGCGGCGTCGGAGCTCCTGCGCGATGTGTTCGGACCAGACAAGAGCCCGTGCCGCTTGGTCTATGGCGTCGCGAGTCTTCCGCTTGGCACCCCCGTCGAGCTGGAGGTCATTTTCGAGGTGAATTCGAGGTAAATCCTATGGAGTCGATGTGAAGCCAAAGACCGTTATCGTCACCGGAGCGTCGCAGGGCATCGGCGCCGCGGTGGTGCGGGCATTTCTGGATCGCGACTACAACCTTGTCGCGAACTCACGCACGCTGACTAAATCGCAAACGTTCGCGCCATCCGATCGGCTGGCGCTGGTCGATGGCGACATCGGTGAGGCCGCGACCGCAGCCAGGATTGCCGACACCGCTATCCGCCGGTTCGGATCGATCGACGCCCTGGTCAACAATGCGGGCATCTTCGTCACCAAGCCGTTTACCGACTACACCGCCGAGGACTTCGCCGCGTTGGTTGCCACGAACCTCGAGGGGTTTATCTACATCAGTCAACTGGCCATCAAGCAAATGGTGGCCCAGGGGTCCGGTGGCAGTATCGTGAGCATTACGACATCCATGGTCGTCAACCCGATCGTCGGGATGAACGCGTCCGTGGCGATGATTACGAAAGGCGGCCTGGAAGCCATCACGCGCAGTCTGGCGCTGGAATACGCCAAGGCAGGCATTCGTGTGAATGCGGTTGCGCCCGGGATGGTCGATACGCCGCTGCACAAGGACGATCCCAAGGAGTTCCTCAAGACCCTCTCCCCCATGGGCCAAATCGCCGACGTACAGGATATCGCCGAGGCGGTAGTGTATCTGACGGAAGCGAGTCAGGTGACGGGGGAGGTGCTCCACGTGGACGCCGGCGCGCACACGGGCCGGTGGTAGCCCTCGTGGTGAAGCACAACGGCCCTGGTCGGAGAGACCCAGGGCCGTTGTGGTGTGTCGTGTCGCGCCGGGACGATTCCGGCGGGTTAGTGACAGGTGTAATTCGAACTCGCGCGCCCCTCCACATCATTGGCAGCGAGCGTCATGACCGTGGCGTGGGTGTCGACCTTGCCCCACGTCGTGTCCGCGAGGGCGGGCAAGCCGTAGTCCCGGATGGCGGCGACCCGATCGCCATTCGTCTCGCCGATCGTCGACGCCCGGAGCTCTTTGAGAATCTGATTGCGCACGGACACGTAGGTCTGTCCGGCCGCCGACAGGGCCGGCAATCCGCCGACCTGCACCCGCACCGCATTGATCGCATTGATCGCACCGGGGATATCACCCAGTCCGAGTCGAATCTGCGCCTCGAAGAGGTTGAGCTCCTCGTTACGGATGATCGGCATATGACTGTCCGCCGAGGGATACATCCCAATCGTGTTCGCCGAGGCCACCGAGGAGAACGGGGTACCAGCCGGCCCGGCGGCGGGTATGATTTTCACTAACCGTTTATCGGCCGGATCGATGTCGGCCATCGCCTCGTTGAGGATGTAGAACGTCGTTTGGTATTGTTGCAGGAACAAATTCGGGAGATCGCCGGACTGGCCCGAGAAATCCTGGTAGACCGCGAGCGCATTGTTGAATGCACCGGCGGCAGGCGGCGCCAGATTCGTTGCCGAGTACAGCGCCGACGCGTGCAGCGCGCTGTCGGCGCGGATCAGTGCCGCATGATCCGGAGCCCCGGGCGATGTCGGGGTCGGCGGCGTTCCACCTGGCGACCGCGCGATCGCGTAGGCCAGCTCGAGGTTGGCGCGCGCGGCCAGGGCGCGATTGAGCGCCGCGAACGAACCGATCTTCGTGCTCGGGCTCGCCTGGGCACTGACCAGTGAGAATCCCGGCGGCAGCGTGATCGGTAGTCCCGGACTCTGATCGGCGTTGAGTTGCGTGAACCCCGAGTCCAGTAGCGCGACGATCTGCTGCCAGACGTTCTTTGTGCACAGGATCGGCGTCTGAATCGACGGCGTCGTCGTTGTTGCCGACGCCATAGGGAATCCGACCGTGTCGTGGGGCACCGCGACGTTCATATACCCGAGGGCATCGATCGTGTAGATCAGCCCTTTCCACTTGGCGATGTCGCTTGCCGAATACGCCGGCACGGCTTTCGGCAGATCGGCAAGGATTTGCTCCGACTGGCGGATCGACGACAGCTGGGATTCCTCGCTGGAGCCCCCGAAGAACGTGCCGTCCTCGATGCCCGCTCCGTCGCCGAGCCATTCGGTGATGAACCGTTTTTCCGTCGTCGTGAAATTACCGCCGTCCCGAGAGAACGCGCTAAACATGATGACGCGATCCCCGAAGTCTTGCCGCTGGAAGTACAGCATGCCGAGGAAGCGCGCTTGATACCCGGAGGGCGATGTGCCCGCCTCGACCTGATTGAGATTCGCCACCGGGTTCGTGTTGCACGCACCGGCGAAACCGGCCAGGCTCGCGATGATGCCGAGCGTGGCGATGCGATGAGCGTGTGAAGAGAGTGTCATGGTCAGAGCCCTAGGTCGACGCCGAAGAAGAAGCTTCTGGCAGGCGGATACGGCGTGACGTCTTGCCCGCGTGAGATCTGGCTATTGCCGAAGTTCGACACTTCCGGATCAAGTCCGGAATAGGGGAAGCTGGATATGAGGTTGCGACCCGACAGGTCGATGCGCATGGTGCGGAGCCGTCCCGCTCCGATCGTACGCACCCACCGATCGGGCACATCATAGCTCAGCCGAACCTCGCGGAGCTTGACGAACCGCGCGGATTCGATGTACGGGTGCTGAGTCGGCGGCGCATTCGCGCGCGCCAGAGACGCGGCCGTATCGGCCAGCAGAAGGAGCCGCGTATCGAAGTAGGCGTTGGTCAAATTGGCGACGCTCCCACCGACATACCAATCCAGCACGCCGGAGAGATGCAGACGACCAAACGAGAGCTGCTGCGAAAAGCTCATCACATTGGACGGTTGCGCATCGCCGATCTGCTTCACGCTGCTATCCGCGTTCTTGATACCCGGATCGACGATCTGCGTTACGGAACGCCCGACCCGAACTTCGTTCTCCCCAAACCCCCCACCGAACCCGGACCCCGCGACGAACGGTCCAAACGGGAGCGCGTCCACGCGGCTGTAGTTGCGGTAGAACGTCGCGTTCGAGATCCAGGTGAGCCCTCGCGGGTTGGCGATCGGGGACATCTGGAGCGAGAGCTCGATGCCCTGATTGGTGAATTGCCCACCGTTCAGGATGATCTGGCTCAAGCCGGTCGCCTGCGCCGGTGCCGTGAACAGCACGAGGTTAGAGATTTGCTTGTTGTAGACCGTACCGGAGAACTGCGCCCGCGACTTGAACGCGGTGATGTCGATTCCCGCCTCGGTCTCGGTGCTCTTTTCGGGCGTGATGTGCGGGTCGTTCAGATTGACGTTGGGCGCCGTATAGCCGCAGAGCAGCGCCTGGGATGTGTTCAGGGCGGGCGCGCAACTCGAGTTGCTGGCGTAGTTGAATCCGTATGTCGGCGCCGTGCCCGACTGACCGTATGCCGAGCGGAGCTTGACGTCATTGATGAAGCCCACGAACTGCGGGATCCGGAACGATGCGGCGAACTTCGGATACAGATAGTAGGCCGAGAAGTTGCCGTTGTTCGAGTTGCGATCCGCCGTCACGCCGGCCGTGAGGGATAGCCGCTGGGATAGCGTGAGCAGCTGTTCCTGCGCGTAGAGTGTCATTGTCTTCGTATCGGTTCTGTTCTCGAACGTCGTCTGTACCTGTCCGGCGGTCGGACTGACAATCCCGGGCGGAAGGCTTTGTCCAACGAGGTTCGGGTTGTCGACCGTACGCCGATCCTGCGATTCGCCGATCGACGTCGTGGCGTCGAGGAACGAGAGCCCCGTGAAGTGATGGATCAGGCTGATCGAGTAGTTGTAGTACGTGGTATTCACATTGCTCAGGTTCGACGTGCCCGGCAGCGACTGGTGCTGCTCGAGCTCGAGATCGGGCGGCGCATAGTTGATGTCGTGCTCGCCGGTCAGGTCGACCCCCGCGATCAGCGACAGGCGCAGGTCCTGCCGGTCGCTGTGGAACAGCTGCAAGTTCGCGGTGCCGCCGCCAATGAAGCGATTGACGTCCGACGGCGTCTGAATCTCTGCGGCGTCGGCAAACGGATTGCCGAATCCGAACGGATTATTAGCCCACGTATTCTGCGAGAACGAATTCAGTTTGACGAATTGCGGCGTCACCGAAAAGATGTTGTACGGGCTGACCCCGACGTTGTCATTGCCGGTGATGCCGCGGGTGGTGACCGAGTGCTGAACGTACAGGTTCGTCGAGACGGTGAGCGCGGGAGAGAACGTCTCGGTCAGGTTCGTCCGGGCCGCTTGCTTGTTGTAGCTAGTACCGAGCATGATCCCATTGTCGTACTGATCGTGCAATGACGCATAGTAGTTCGTGTTGTTGTTCGCGCCGCGGACGCTCAGATCGCCCTGACCCGAGAGCTGGCCGCCGCCGAAGAGCTGGTTCTGATAGTCTTGATTGCCGGCGTACATGCTCAAGGGCAAGGGCGTCGGACTGCGAAAGTCCTTCATATACCACGCGTTCGCGCTCTGATAGGTGGGGAACGTACGCATCTGGAGCGTGTTCGACGGCGTGTATGTGCCGGCCTGTCCCGACAGATCCCACTGCGGCGCGCCGGGGAGGCCCTTCTTCGTCGTGATCACGATGACACCCGATGCGGCCTTCGACCCGTAGATCGCGGCCGCCGACGCCCCCTTCAACACCTCGATCGTCTCGATGTCGTCCGGGTTCAGATCGGCGATGCGGTTCGCGCTGTTGTCCTGGCTCGACTGTTTGGGCATGACGCTCGCTGACTGGGTCACAGCGTTCGCGCCACTATTCATCGTCTGGTTGTTCAGGATCACGCCGTCGACCACGTACAGCGGCGAGGCATCGGAGTTGATCGACGTGACGCCGCGGATCTGGACTTGCATGCCGCCACCGGGGGCGCCACCGTTGTTCTGCTGAATCACGGCGCCCGCGATCTTGCCCTGCAGGGCGTTCTCGATCGTCGGTGAGGGGACCTGGTTGATCTGATCCGCGTTGAGTACCGCGACGTCATTCGCCGAGTTCTTCGACGAGATCGTCGTGGCCACTCCGGTGATCACTTCGGCATCGAGCTTGAGGATGTCGCGCGTAAGCGAGATGGTCACATCATTCTGATCGGCGGCGACCGACACGGTATTGCTCGTATAGCCGATCCGTCGGACCGTCAACGTCAGCGCGCCGTCCGGCACGCGGAGCGAGAACGTGCCACTGTCCGTCGTCAAACTTCCGATGGTACTGTTGCCGACCCGGACACTCGCCGCCGGGACGGGGGATTTCCCGTCGGCCTCGATGACATGCCCTGTGAGACGACGCGGCGTACCCTGGGCCTGGGCTGCCGTCGACGCGGCGCTCCCCAGCGCTACTAGACCGATGGTGAGTGCCGTTCGCCACACTCTTCGCACAAATACTGTCGTCACGTGTGCCTCCGAAAGGTTGAAGGTGCCTGTCCTGCGGATCCCGGTTATCCCTTCGCGCCAGTCGACGCCGGGGCGCCGTCCGACCAATGGCCGGTCGGGATGATGAGGGTGGTGACGCGGTCCACCGGATTTTGATCGACAAAGAACGGCGGCGTCGGCCCGCTCGCGGGCCAGACTTTGTCGTCGGTGAGCGGGAGGAAGAACATCAGAATGGGCCATGTCGCCGTGATCGTTCAGGTACGCGACTTTGGACATCATGTAGCACATCGCGCCGGGTGCGGGTGCCACCAGGGTTCCCCGATCCAATGCGGCCTTGATACTGTCCATCACCTGCGCCTTGGACAGTCCCGCCAGGATCATCTGCTGCCGTTTCACCTTCGCCGGTACGACGGAGCGTGCGGCGGCAGGGTTGAAGCACCCGGCGCCTCGAATCTTGGGATTCCAGAACTCCGGGTCGTCGAAATCGGCCTGCCACGATCGCTCGACGAGGCAGACGAAGCCGTTGGTCCCTTCGATCGCGGTCTCGTAGCCCTTCGGTCCGAGCACCAGGATTTGGGCTTTATCCGATACCGACGCGGGGGCGGCGCTCTTGGCCAGGGCAATCTCCGCCGTGCGATCCATCAGGTATTGCCCAATAGGCGCCATGCGGGGATACGGGGTCGCGGCGCTTTGGGCGTGCGATGATTGCGCGAGTCCCAGGGCCGCGACCGTGGCGACGCGTGTCCACACGATCGACCCTGTGATCCTTCGTGGCATCACCCGTCTCCTCAGAGAAGTATCCGTGATAGCATTCTGGTGCTGGGTCTATCACACTGAGTGACGCGCGACCGACAAAAGGTTGGAGGAGTCGTTGACGTCAGGGGCGGTCCCCCGCCATGCACCGCCTCCGCCGGCGGGCCTTCCAACCTTTTGGGCCGGTTCCTTCACTAACGTATGTGCCTACACCACAACCGCACCCGGCCCGCGTCAGTGGGAGCGACGATCTCGCGCTCGTCCAGCACTTCTTACGCTCCCGCGGAGAGGACGCCTTTCGGTCGCTCTATCGCATCCACACGCCAGCGCTCTACGCGCTGGCGCTTCGTCTGGCCGATGGCGACGCGGGCGAGGCGGAGGTCTTGGTCCAGGAGAGTTGGCTGAGCGCCGTTCGCGTGCTCTCCACGTTCCACGCCGAATCGACTCTGCACTCGTGGCTCACCCGTTTTGTGGTCAGCGTGCGGCGCGAGCGACTGAGGACGGCGTGGCGGACCGTGGAGAGGCCCGCGGACGAACCGATCGTGCTCCACGGGGTCACCGGCGACGCGCCGGATCTCGAGCGCGCTATCGCCGGGTTACCCGAGGGAACGCGCGACGTCTTCGTCCTGCATGACGTCGAGGGATACACCCATGAGGAGATCGCCGAAATGCTCGGCATCGTCGTCGGGACATCCAAAAGCCAACTCAACCGCGCCCGGCGCCTACTTCGGGAATCGCTGCCGTGACACGACTCGTAGGCCCTACAACCTTAAGTGCCGCTTCCTTCACTCATGGATATGCGTATACTTCTATCAGTAGCCCTATTGGTTCCCGTCATCGCCGCGGCCCAGTCGCGCAATGACGAAATCCGGCTCGCCCGAAGCGCGGCGCCGCCGGCGGTTGCGAAGGACGCCCGGATCTATGTGCTCGCCGACAACCACTATGTCGTCGCCGAGCCCGGTCATTCCGGCGAGGCGTGCATGGTCATTCGGAGCGTGGAGACGTCACTGGAACCGGAGTGCGGTGACGCCGAGGCCGATACCACCATCCTGGCCGTGGAGCGCTTTCGGGTCGAGCAGCGTCTGGCGGGCCGCTCGAATGCCGACATCGCCCGCGCCATAGCGGACGGGAGGGCCGCCGGTCGCTTCCGGACGCCTTCGCGCCCGGCGCTCGTGTTCATGTTGTCGTCCGCCCAGCGGTTGCCCAATCCCGATGGGACCGTGATCGGCAAGTGGCTGCCGCACGTCATGGTCTTCTACCCGGGCATGCGCACCGCGGACATGGGACTGGTGCCATCGTCCGACGGTAGCATCCCCATGGTGCTCGATCCAGCGACGCCGAGCTCGGCGCTCGTCATTGTCGCTCGCGATTGGATCGACCCCACGCCCGCCCGGTGAACGACGACCTCGCGCTCGTCCGGCAGTTCTTACGGTCGCGCGGCGAGGACGCGTTTCGATCGCTGTATCGCATCCATACGCCAGCGCTGTATGCGCTGGCGCTTCGCCTCGCGGGTGGCGACGCCGGCGAAGCCGAGGATCTGGTTCAGGAGAGTTGGCTGCGGGCGGTTCGGGCGCTCTCCACGTTCCGCGCCGAATCGACGCTGCGCTCGTGGCTCTGCGGCTTTCTGGTCAACGTGCGGCGCGAACGTATTCGCACGGCGTGGCGCATCGTGGAAGCACCCGTAGACGACGCGATCGCGCCCAACGGCGTCGTCACCGATGACGCGTTGGATCTCGAACGCGCCATCGCCGGATTACCGGAGGGTGCGCGCGACATCTTCGTCCTGCACGACGTCCACGGTTACACTCACGAAGAGATCGCCGGCATGCTGGGCATTGTCGTCGGGACATCAAAAAGCCAACTCAACCGCGCTCGGAGCCTGCTCCGGGGATTGCTACCATGACACACGTCCCTCTCGAGGACCGCGTGGTGCGGGCCTTGATCCAAGCTGGCGAAATCCGGCCTCGGCGACGATCGGCGATGTGGCTGTTGGCCCCCCTCGCCGCCGCGCTCGTGCTGCTCTTCGTCCACAACTGGTCGGCGCAGAAAGGCAGTCCCTACGTCTTCCTCCTGCACCAGGACTCCACGTATCGCCTGCCACCGCCGGGCCATATGGAGGAGCGGATCCACGAGTATGCACGGTGGGCCGATAGCGTGGGAGTCGATCGGGGGGGACGATTGATCGGGCCCGGCGAGATCACGGGCATGTTCATCGTTCGGGCCCCGAGCGACGCCGATGCCGATCGAGTGGCGGCGACGTGTCCGCATTGGAAGTACGGAGGGCATGTCGAGGTCCGTCGGTTCGTCGAATGACCTGACAGGACGCGCGGATTCACGAATCCTTCACGCGCGCGACGATCGCGTTCATGACTTGTTCATGGAGCACGCGATAAACTGGCGGCATGCCAGCCAGTGTGCTCACCGATGCGATGCTGTGGTGGATCCCACCGGTCGTCATCGTCGGTCTCGCGCTGTTCGTCGTACTCCGTACCCTGAGTCCTGTCCAACTCGATCCCCGCGAAGCGGACGACCTGGCGCGCGCGTTGACTCTCGTCCGCGCCAGGCGCCGTCTCAGGTCATCGCGCCGGTTGTGTCCAACTAGTGCGGATGGAGCTCCGGATCGCTCGTCATCCCCACGTAGCGCGCGCCATGCTCCACTGGTGTAGTCGTCTTGTGGTCAGCCGCACGACGGACGCTCTCCACGAATGCCGCAGTCCAACGGACGAGCCGTTCGCTCCAGTCCATCGGGAAGGTGTCGTTGCTCATGACAGGAAATATCTCGAGTCGGTCATGAAGTGCGCATGAAGAGGCACGCGGTGCGCATAAGAGAGTCGTGAAGAGCCGCTGAGACCGGTGGGCGTGAGTCTACCGAGGCGGACGTCGGTCTCGTGACACGCTCCGGCACGGTTACCGCACTGCCAGCGGGTGCGAGGCGTCTCCGTCGAGCGATCACCCGCTGACGATCGCCAGGATATTGCCGGTCGGGTCTTTGAACCACGCCATTCTCAAGTCGCCGGCGATGTGCACGTCCCCTTCGCGCCGCAGATCCGGGATATCGTCATAGTGCTCGAAGGGCACACCTTTGGCGGCAAGATCGCGAGCGATCGCGTCGACTTCCTTGCCCACCTGCCAGGTCGCCGCGGTCGCCTTGTTGCTCCCGGCGAATTCCGATTGGTACACCATGAGCTTCGCGTCGCCGCCTTTGTACGTGATCGCGCCCATCGTATCGTCGACTTGGGATAGCCCGAGCGTCCCTTCGTAGAATCGCTTCGCGGCTGCCATGTCCTTCACAGGAATCGTAGCCATCGGATTTGAACGGTTGAGCATGGTGTCTCTCCTTCGACCTGGGTGTCGGATAAATTGCGCCTCCTAGATCAACCTGCGTGCCAACCACACTGTTGAGCGCGCCGGCTGGGCCCGGTCACAATGGTACGAAGGGATCATGGCAACGGTGCGAGTATTGGCATAACCTCGTGGCGACTCGAGAATAGGGGAAACGATCGCCATGCCGCAGACACAAATGGAAACCCAGTCCACGAAGTCGGACACGGGCCCGGAAGCGATCCGCCCATTTCACGTCCATTTTCCGGACGAGACGCTCGCCGACATGAAGCGCCGCATCGCGGCGACCCGCTGGCCGGATCGGGAGATTGTGGCCGATGGATCGCAAGGCGTCCAGCTCGCGACGATACAAAAGCTGGCGCAGTATTGGGCCACGCAGTACGACTGGCGCAAGGTCGAAGCGCGGCTCAATGCCTTGCCGCAATTCGTCACGACCATCGACGGCGTCGACATTCATTTCATTCATGTACGCTCGAAGGAAAAGAACGCGTTGCCGATGATCGTCACGCACGGGTGGCCCGGGTCGATCATCGAGCAGCTCAAGATCATTGATCCGCTGACGCATCCCACGGCGCACGGCGGGAATGCGGCGGACGCGTTCGATGTCGTCATTCCTTCCCTTCCGGGCTACGGGTTTTCGGGAAAACCGACCACGACGGGTTGGGATCCCATCCGCATCGCCCGGGCGTGGGTCGTATTAATGAAGCGCCTGGGATACACCCGATTCGTGGCGCAAGGCGGCGACTGGGGGAACGCGGTCACGGAGCAGATGGCGCTGCTTGGGGCGCCGGAGTTGATCGCCATTCATACCAACATGCCGGCGACCGTGCCCGACGACGTGGCCAAGGCGCTGGCGTCCGGAGGTCCGCCGCCCGCCAACTTGTCGGCCGACGAGAAGCATGCGTACGATCAGATCAACGCTTTCTACACGCACGGACTGGGCTACGCCACGGAGATGGCGAACCGTCCGCAGACTATCTACGGGATCGGGGATTCGCCGGTCGGGATGGCCGCGTGGATGATCGACCACGACGCGGTCAGTTACGCGCTCATGGCGCGCGTCTTCGACGGGAAGCCGGAGGGGCTCACCCGGGACGACATCCTCGACAACGCCACGCTCTACTGGCTGACGAACACGACGATCTCGTCGGCGCGTCTCTACTGGGAGAGCAAGCTCGCGTTCTTTGCGCCGAAGCATGTCCCTATCCCGGTCGCCGTCACCGCGTTTCCAGATGAGCTCTATGAGGCCCCGCGCAGTTGGACGGAACGCGCGTACCCTAAACTCATCTTCTACAACAAGGTCGACCGGGGTGGCCACTTCGCGGCTTGGGAGCAGCCGCAACTCCTCGTCACCGATCTCCGCTCGGCGTTCAAGTCATTGCGCTGACGCCCATCGCGTCGGTCGCTCGCTGGTCGTGGTATGGACGGCGCGCCTCGCACGGCGCGCCGTTTTGCTGCCTACCCTCAGCCGGCGGGTTCGGCCGCGGCTTCGGCGGCTTCCCTGCCCGGGAGGTCGGAGCGCCATTTCGTCGCGACGAAGCGCTTGCCCGTGACATCATCGGCGTCAGTCGAAATCAGCCAGATGAGTGGCGGAACCATGATGTCGGGATCCAACAATTTCGACTGGAGTTCGTCGGAGACCACGTTCGGCAGCATGCCGGTGCGGGTGGCCCCGCCGGGCAACAGGCTGTTGACAGTCACACCGGTGCCGGCCAGGTCCTGCGACCAGAATGACCGTCGCCGATTCCAGCGCCGCCTTCGACGGGCCGTATGGCGAGAATCCGCGCCGGCGCATGGTGTCGCGGCTCACGGAGATGTTGATGATGCGTCCCCAGCCCACTCCTCTCATCGCGGGCACGGCCGCGCGGGCCATCAGAAACGTGCCGTTGACGTTCGTGTCCACGAGCAGCCGCCACGTCTCCGGGGAGATCTCCCAGAAACGGGTGGGCTCGGTCATGAACGCCTCGTTCACATACTTCATGCCGCGGGCGGCATTGTTCACGAGAATGTCCAGGCGGCCAAAACGCTGGATGGCCGCGTCAACGAGGCGCTCGCAGTCGCTCGCCTGCGTCACATCGGCCAGATGGGGTATCACGCTCGCCCTGGCATCGCCCTCTTCCGCTTCCCGGGCGACGGCCTCGATCTCGCCGCGCTCGCGCGCCGCGGTCGCGAGGACGTGAACGCCGGCTCGCGCCAGACCGAGCACGATGGATCGGCCAATCCCCCGGCCACCGCCGGTTACGATCGCCACACGCTCGTGATGCGGTCGCGCGTTCACACTGACGCCGCGCCCAGGACGCCGTCGAGCAGCTGCAGAATATCGGTCCAGCCCTTTCGATGGGATTCCATCCGGGCGGCCGGCAGACGCCGGTGCGTGAGCACGAGCTCCGTCTCGTCTCCCCGCGCATGCAGTTCGATGGTCACGACCGAGGGCGTGTGGTCGGTATTCGTGGAGATCCAGGTGAACGACAACCGGGACGGCGGATCGATCGCCAGGTACTCGCCCCGGTGCTCGACACCGTCGGACCCGCGCATCATCGTGATGCGAAACGTGCCGCCGACGCGCGGATCGACTTCGACGATGGAGTCCGTCATGTTGCCCGGCCGCATCCATCGCGCCAAGCTGGCCGGATCGAGCCAGGCGGCGAACACCCGCTCGCGGCAGGCGGGCAGCACGCGCCGCACGACGACCGCGTCGGCAGTGGCACCGGCGCCGGTCATTTGCGCCCGCGCTTGTTGGCGACGAGCATCGTCTCCAACGCGTCCAGTCGCGTGTCCCAGAACGCCCGGTAGTGGTCGAGCCACTGCGCGGCCTCGCGCAGCGGCGCCGGCCGAATGCGCAGCCAGTGTTCGCGGCCCTGAACCCGGCGCTCAACGAGGCCGGCGCGCTCCAGGACCTTCACGTGCTTGGACACGCCATTGAACGAGATCGGGAACCGCGCGGCCAAGCTGCCGACCTTGAGGTCGCCGCCCGTGAGCGCGGACAGGATCGCGCGACGCGTGGGATCGGCGATCGCGCCGTAGACATCGTCGAGTTGCTGTGGACCGCCCATTGGGAATATATTCAACCTGTTGGTAGAACAATAATCGCGTCGGAGTGAATATGCCAGGGGGATGGCCGCGATGGGCGTGACGATGTCCGTGGCGATGATGCCGGCGATGATGGCCCCGGCGCTCGTGGCGCTCCTGGCGCGGTACCGGCGGGATCGCCGCCGCGGTTGGGCGCTCGTGGCCGCGGGATACCTCGGCGTCTGGACGGCATGGGGGATCGTCGCTGGACTGAGCGACGCATTGTCCTGGGCGGCGCGGCTGTCGCCGGTGGCCGTGGGTATCGTCTTCGCGCTCGCCGGCGGCCTGCAGCTCACTGCCTGGAAGACGCGGCAGCTCGCGCGTTGCCGGGTCGCGCCGGCGGGTGGGCCGCTCGCCTATGGTCTGCGCGCCGGTGTGCAGTGCGCGCTGTGCTGCGCCGGTTACATGGCGGTGCTACTCGTCGCGGGCCTGATGAACGTCACCGCCATGGCCGGCGTGACGCTAGCGATCACGATGGAGCGGCTGGCGCCCCGCCCGGCGCTCGTGGCCCGGGTAGCTGGCATGATGCTCCTGGGGCTGGGCGCGTTCGTGATCGCGAGGGGCGTGGCGTAGCGGGCGCGCTCATCGATCCACCGGCAGCCCGCTCGGGACGCGCGCGGGGGCGAGCGACCGGAGATCGCGCGCGCGCGCATCGGTCAGAGCATTCATGTACGTCGTGAGACGGGCCACCGTGCTGTCCGGAATGACGACGCCGTTGAGGAGCGTATCGCGTTGCGCCAGCACCGCATTGGTGTTGTTCAGGAGCGTGCCGAACAGGATCCGGTCGATCTGCGTTGGATCGTAGTTGCGGAGCTGAACGTCCGACTGGCTGTAGTGCCCAATGAAGTCCTTCAGTTTCTTGAACTGCCCCGCGTGACCATATGGCCCCGTGAGCTCGACATTCCGCAGCGGCGTCGTGCGGAACCGGTACTTGTCCCCCGGATCGCCCGTGACGTTGAACCGGCCGAAGTCATCCAGCGGATTCGGTGCTACCCCCTCGCCCGGCCCGAATTGCGCGAGCGCCACGTCGTGAAACTGGCCGTCGCTGAATGTCGCGCCGTTGTGGCAAATGGAGCACTTGAGCGTCATGAAATTCTGCGCGCCCAGGAGTTGATCGGTCGACAGCGCATTGTCGTCACCGGCGAGGAAGCGATCCCACGGCGTGCGGTTCATCGTCAGCCTGTCGATGAAGAAGCCCGCGATGGCATTGGTCGCATAGGCGAAGTTCATGCTCTCGACGCGCGTCCCCGGATAGGCGTCGCGGAACATCTCGCGATAGCGGGGATTCTGCATGAGCCGCCGCATGGCCGCGCGCCAGATGGCGGGGTTGTTGCTGTCCGGGATCGCCGCCAGCTCATTTCCCTTCATGCCGCGCATCTCGAGCCGATTCACCACCGGGAAGAGCCCTTGCGCCGATACCGCGCCGAACTCGAACACCCGGGTCATGTCGGGGGTGAGCTGAGCACCCGCGGGCGTGTGGTATTGCCCCGCGGCGTCCCGTGAGACCCTGCCGTCCCAGAACAACGCTGGTAGCGCGTGCAGGTTGAAGAGAGGCGGCGCATTCCGTGGAATGATCAAGCCGCTCGCGAGCACACGCGCCGGACCGAGATTTCGTCCTCCCGTGCCAATGGGCAGGCTCCGCCCGTCACCAGTCTCGAAGGCCGGCAAATGACACGTCATACAGGCGATGTTGCGGTTGCCGCTCAAGACCTTGTCGAACGCCAACGCCTGCCCCAGAACCGACAACGCGGGTCGGACCCGCGGCGCCGGAGGGAGCGGCACCACGCCACGTCCCGCGGCCAACGCGCGCACCGTTTGCGCGAGCGTCGAGCGGTGGACGGCCCCCCCAGCGACATCGCTCGAACGGGCGACGCTGGACGGCGGCGCCGTGCCGTCAGTGCAGGCCCCAACGACCGCCCACAGGACTGCGACGACCGCGGAAGCACTCCAGGGTCGACGGACCGAGCCGAACGAGATCGTCCTCACGCGTGCGCTCCTTATGCCGGGAATGGCCCTCGCATAGGAGATCGAAATCCAGCGGGCAAACCCGACACGCGTTATGTGGGCCGATCGGCTGGCACCGCGCCGACCGGCCGAGTATCGTGTACGGTCCTTTGGGAGATCCGTCCATGGCCATCATGGATCGCGACCGGTGGCGCGTACTCGAACCGCTGCTGGACCGCGCGCTGGAGCTGACACCCGACGAGCGCGCCTCATGGCTCGCTGACCTGCGCCAGCGCACCCCGGCCGTCGCGGAGGAGCTGACGTCGCTCCTGTCCGGTGAGGAGGCGGCCGACCGACGCGGGTTTCTGGCCGAGCCGTTCACACCGACGCTGGACGGATCATTCGCCGGCGTCCAACTCGGACCCTACACCCTCGAACGACTCCTCGGCCAAGGCGGGATGGGGTCCGTCTGGCTCGCGCGGCGCACCGACGGCCAATTCGAGGGATTCGCGGCCGTCAAGCTCCTGAACGTGGCCCTGTCCAGTGCCGCCGGGCAAGCGCGGTTCCGGCGCGAAGGCTCACTGCTCGCCCGCCTGGCGCACCCGGGTATCGCGCGGCTCCTCGATGCCGGCGTCAGTCCGAGCGGGCAGCCGTATCTCGTCCTGGAGCACATTGACGGCGAACGCATCGACACGTTCGCCACGACTCACGCGGTGTCGTCGGACGGCCGCATTGGCCTCCTGCTCCAGGTCCTCGACGCGGTCGGACACGCGCACGCGCACCTCATCGTCCACCGCGACCTCAAGCCGTCGAACATCCTGGTCACGCCTGACGGCGTCGTGAAACTGCTGGACTTCGGCATCGCCAAGCTGATCGACGCCGACCCGGCGAGCGATATGGGGGCCCTCACGCGCGAGGGATCCGGCCCCTTGACGCCGCAATTCGCGGCGCCCGAGCAGCTGCACGGCGACGCCATTACCACGGCAACGGATGTCTACGCGCTCGGCCTGCTGCTGCATGCGCTGCTCGCCGGCCGACTTCCCCCACGCGACACCGCACCGCCATCGCTCGACCTTGGCGATCTCGACACGGTGCTCCTCAAGGCTCTGCGACAGGACCCGAGCGAACGGTATCAGACGGTGGAGGCTTTCGCCGACGACCTGCGCCGGTATCTGGCCCACGAACCGGTCGGCGCACGTCCCGACTCGATCGCGTACCGGATGGGCAAGTTTGTTCGCCGCCACCGCGCCGGTGTCGCCTTGGCGACTGGCATCGGCGCCGCGCTCCTGGCGGCGACGGTGTTTTCGGTGGCGCAGATGCATACCGCACAGCGCGAGCGCGATGCGGCGATATTCGCGACCCGGCGCGCCAACGCGCTCATCGAATTTCAGTCGCTCCTCATGTCCGAGCTGGGCGACCGGCCGCTCACGATGCGCGAAATCCTCGATCGGAGCCGCGTCGCGCTCGAAGGTCAATACGTCGGCGACTCGCGCCTGGTCGCGGCCCTGCTCGTCCAGCTGTCCGCGCAGTACGGCGATCTGGGCGACAACACGACGCAACACACGCTCCTCGCGCGCGCCGAGTCGATCGCGGTCGCCGGCGGCTATCCGGATCTGGCCGAGATCCGTTGCCATCAGGCGTCCGCCCTCCGGGGCGTGGGGCGGTACGACGAGGCGCGGCGGACGCTGCGCGCGGCCGATGCGATCCTTCACGCGGCGCCGGATGCGCCGGTTGAAGCAACCTGCCTGCAGTCGCTCTCCGACCTGGAAGCCGAGGCCGGCGATCCCCACCGCGCCGTCGACGCCGCCCGGCGAGCGGTCGCGATACGTCAGATGTCGGCGGACACGACGGACCTGACGTTCGTGGGGCTTCTGTCGACCTTGGCCACGTCACTCGATCTCGATGGGCACCCGCGCGACGCGATCGCGTTGTATCGACGGGCGGGCGCGCTGATGGACTCGACGGGCCGTGGCGAAACGCTGACGCGCGGCATCATCGAGCACGACATGGCGGTCACGTACGTTCGCCTGGGCGAGACCGCGGAAGCCGAGCGCCTCTTGCACGACGTGATCGAACGGACGACACGGAGCGATCCAGCCGGCCACCTGCCGGAGCAGGCACTCATTCATTATGCGCACACGGCTTTGTTCAATGCGCACTTCGATTCCGCGGCGAAGTACTTCGCGGTCCTGGCGGGTCAGGCGGCTCAGACCCACAACGCATACTGGCAAGGACGGGCCCTGTTCGGCCTCGCCCAGGCGCAGATCCGTGGTGGCGCCAGGGATCTGGCGCGCGGGACGATGACCCGGTTCCGTCCGTTGGTCAGCAATCCCGCGCTCAGGAGCACGGACGATCAGGTGGTCGACGATCGCTTTCTCGACGCGTGGATGGCTTTGGCGTCCGGCGACAGCGCCACCGCACACGAGCGGGTGGTCGACGTGCTGAGATCGCACGGCTACTTCGATGGCAAGAAACGGCGCGTCTTTCGCTCGGCCCTCATCCTGGCCGCGGAAACTACGCCGCCGTCGGACACGGCCGACGCGCTCGGCTTCATACGCGCCGCGCGAGCCGTGGCGTCCGTGGATTCGCTGACCGACTCGCGCAGCGCATACGCGGGCGAAGCCGACCTGCTCGAGGCGCGCACCCGACTGGCCGTCGGCGACACGCTCGCGGCGCGCGCCGCGCTGACCCATGCCGTCGCGGCGCTCCGGTTTGGCGCCGGCGCGGCGCACCCTCGCCTGCGGCAAGCCGAGGAGCGGCTGGCGCGCCTCGGCGCGACGGCACGCTAGCCCCCGGGGCTTTCCTCATCGAGCAAGGCCTGGTGCAACAGTAGTCGCGCCTTCCGCCAATCCCGCTGGACGGTGCGATCCGAGACGTGCCGCATGGTGGCGATTTCGGTGAACGAGAAACCACAGAAGAAGTGGAGGTCGACGAGTTGCGCCAGCGCCGGCTCCAATGTGGACAACTCGTCGAGCGCTTCTCCGAGGCGGACCAAATCCTCCGCGCCGTGGTCGGGATGAGCGGGGAGCTCCTCGTCGGTCGCCAGCGTGATCTCGAACTGCCGTCCGCACTTCCTCGTGCGCCGGCGGCGGGCGTAGTCGATGATCAGGCCACGCATCGCCCGGGAGGCGTAGTTGAGAAAACGGGGTCGGTCCGCAAAGGCGACATCGGCGCGGCCGACGATGTTGAGGTACGCCTCGTGGAGCAGCGTGGTCGGCCCCAGGGTGACCGTCGATCCGGAGCGCCACAGATTGTGCTCGGCGAGGCGGTGTAGCTCGGCGTAGCAGATGGCGAACAACCTGTCCGCCGCACCTGGTTGCGCGCCATCGACGCACCGCAAAAGTGACTCGAACTCGGAGTCCATCTACGGCAACTAGGCTCCCTGGCCGCCGACTGGCGCGTATGGTGATCGAGTTGCCACCTAGCCCCCCGCCCTCCACATTGGCGACCCCGACAATATAGCGGCACTTTGTCGCGTTGACAGCGAGCCCGAGCGTACCTATCGTGGCGTTCATGTCGCGCCCCTAAAACGGTACGGTAGCCGTGTATTCGATCTGTCTTTTCTGCAACGGGTCCGTGCGCTCTGGGGACCTTGGGTCACGGATCACCGTGGAGGCGGCGGGCCCCGCGGCGATGACGTACGTGATGATCGATGGGACCTGTCCACTAATGCGTGGCCACGAGCACGTTTCGGACGGGGTTCGCCGGTATTTCGCTCTGGGACTTCGTATGGCGCCGCGCCCCACCGGCGCGCGCAAAAAGGCGGTCTGGCTCCGCGCCCTGCCGCTCGAGCTCCTGTCCTGGACGGCGATGACGGCCGGCATCGTCGCGCGCCAGGGCATTGACGTCGAAGACCTCTCGTGGGCGCCGGGCAGTCTCAGTCTCGCGCATTTCTGCGTCTCATTCGTGATCGCGCTGGCCGTATTGCCTTGGGCGAGCCGTGGGGTGGCCAAACTCCATCCGCACGCGGGCCTCGAGGTCATCGCGTTCCCCTTCTCGTTCGGGTTCTTCCTCGACCTCACCGCGCTCGCGGCGCTCCACTGGGTGCTCCATGCGCCAGCGGCGCCCCTTTAGCCGCACAAGCGCCACTCGCTGCACGATTGCGCGCGTTGCCTGCATCGTCATGGTCTCGCGCTGTCGATGCCAGAGACCGCTCCATAGGTTCGTGCCCCATGACATGTCGCTACACGGGAGCCAGCCTCGCATTCGCCGCATTCGCCGCGACCGGATCAATCGCCCAAGGGCAAACACCCGAGATCTTCGCACCGGGTGTCATTTCCAGCGGCGCCATCGACCTCACACCCGCGTTCACCCCGGACTGTCGGACCGTCTACTACACGGTCGGCAACGGACCCGACGACGTGATCATGACGTCGCGATTCGAGCACGGCCGCTGGAGTGCACCGGTCGTGGCCCCCTTCTCCGGCCGCTGGCGCGATCTCGAGGCGGCGATGGCCCCGGACGGATCGTACCTGGTCTTCGCATCGAACCGCCCTGCCACCGAGGGCGGCACAGCCGTCGCGGGCAACTACAGTGGGGCGATACGTCCCGCGCGCGGCGGCAACCTGTGGCGGGTCGACCGCAAAGGCTCGGGGTGGAGTACCCCCGTTCGGCTCCCGGAATGTCATCAACGGCTCGAGCGCGGTGTTCAGCCCCAGCGTCGTCGCTGATGGCAGCATCTACTTCATGAAGCCTCCCACGGAAGGGGGCAAGTTCCAGCTCTTCCGGGCTCAATTCGCCAACGGCACATTCCAGACACCGGAGCGCCTCCCATTCAGCGACGATCAATGGGGCAACGTCGACGCCTCGGTCGCGCCCGACGAATCGTTCGCCGTCTTCTCCTCGAACCGTCCTCCCGCGGCGGAGCGCGATCTCGATCTCTTCGTCGTATTCCGCCGAAACGGCACCTGGGGAACTCCTATGTCACTCGGCACTACGATCAACAGCCCCGTGGGCGAGTACGAAGCGCACCTGGCTCCCGATGGCCATACGCTGTTCTTTGGCAGCGAGCGACTGGTTACGGGTCCGCCGGGCTCGCCGGTGGCCGTCGACAAGCTCCAGAGTTGGAACAACAGCCTCGCCAACATTCTGGCGGGTGGACCTGGCGCCAGTTCTCAAAGACTCGATACCCCCTCGCCCGCGGGGAGCATGCACCGTCCCATGAGATGCACCTTGGCCGTGCTGGTCCTCACTACCGCGACCGCCGCGGCTCAGCCGCCCGCACCGACCATCTTTGCGCCGGGCGTAGTGTCGGGGATAGCGAGCACCGGATCGCCGGCGTTCACCCCCGACGGGCGCGCGATGTACTTCACGCGCGCCGGCGCCGGGTGGAGCGTCATCCTCGAATCGCACCGCGTCGGAGACCACTGGTCGCCGCCGACCATCGCGCCCTTTTCGGGACAATGGTCAGACATGCAGCCGGCGATGGCGCCCGATGGGTCGTTTCTGGTCTTCGTCTCCCGCCGCGACAAGATCGCCGGCTTCTGGCGCGTGAACCGCGTATCCGGCGGCTGGAGTGAGCCGGTGCGGTTACCCGACGCGGTGAATATCAGTAACCGGGTATACAAGCCGACCGTCGCCCGCGATGGCAGCATCTACTTCTTCGTGATCGACAAGACCGCCACCGGCACGACGTTCCGACTGTATCGATCGCAGAACGACCGCGGCACATATCAGGGGGCCACCCCGCTCCCGTTCAGCGATGGCACCCAGGGCGACGTCGATCCCGAGATCGCGCCGGATGAGTCGTTTCTCGTGTTCAGTAGCTCCGGCCGACGCGTGCCGCCAGACTCGCACGAGCACCTGTTCATCGTGCACAAGCAGGGCGCTGACTGGGGACCGGTGACGCCGCTTCAGTACGCCGGCGATGATGCCTCCGGCATCGATGACAACGAAGCTCGATTGAGTCCGGACCAACACACGCTCTATTTCTCGAGCAACCGCAGTATACCCGTCACGTTCCCGCGATCGCGCGAACAAGCACAACGCGACGTCGCGCGCCTGACGCTGTGGGACAACGGCCACGGCAACGTGTGGATGCTACCACTCGCCGGCCTCACCGCGAACCGCTGATCAGGCGCCCCCGGCCCCCAAGATCCCGGCGGAAGGGCTCGCGGCCGAGCGACATGGCGAGCTCGGAATGCAACACCTTGATCGCGACCTGGCGACCGTGCTTGGCGTCGCGCCGCACCTCTTGACCGCGGCGGGGTCGGTCATTAGGGTCGCGCATGGACATCGGCATATATGTACTGGGCATCGCCTCGATCGCCGCCGGCATCATGGACCTCGTCTGGGGCGAGTTCGAGCCGGCGCATTAACCCATCCAGGCGTTCGGCGACCACATTCCCGGCGTGACGGTCATGGCGTACATTGCCGCCGTCGGCCTGATCGCCGGCGGCGCGGCGCTGCTGTCGCGCCGAACGGGCCGATTCGGCGCCGTGACCCTGGCGATCATTTACGGCGCCTTTGGCGTTGCGTCATTCCCGAGGTTCTACACGGCGCCGCACTTCCTGGGACGCAAGATCAACGTTTACATTGGGGTGCTCGGCCAGGTCGGCGAGCAGCTCATTCTGGTCGTCGCCGCCGCGATCGTGTATACGTCGCTGGCCCAGCCGGGGACATGGTCGCCGCGAGCAGCCCGCATCGCGCGATGGACGTTTGGACTGTGCACGATCACGTTCGGCCTCGCGCACCTGACCGGCGTACAGGATGTCGCACCGATGGTTCCGGCGTGGATGCCCCTGGGAGGGAGCTTCTGGACGATTCTCACGGGGATCGCGTTCGTGCTCGCCGGTCTAGGGATCGTCTCGGGGGTGCTCGACGCCCTGGCGGCGCGACTTCTCGGGATCATGCTCCTGGTCTTTAGCGCACTGGTACTGGCGCCGCTCATCATCGCCGCTCCTCACGACCACGTGTCCTGGGGCGGGAACGCGTACAACCTGGCCGCGGTGGGTGCCGCGTGGATCGTCGCCGATTGGTTGATCACGTGTCCATAATTCCCTACCCGATCGTGCCGGCGGCGAGGTGCTCGCGCTGCCAGCCGCGGTCGCCACGTTCAATGGGTTCCATACACGGCACGGCGCGTTCGTCATGGAGAACGCGAACCGCGTACTGATCGCGCTGGCCGCGGCGGCACTGCTCGTGCTCGTCGGCCTCGTGGCAGGCATTGTTGCCGACCTTCGGCGCCGCTAGCCTACGCCATGCGCACCGCGATCGTCATCCTCATTGGCTTGGTCGCCCTCGGCGCGACGGTCGAGCTCGCGCCTGTCATCGTCCATGGCGCGACACGGGCCAACGCCGCCTACCTGTTCGTCGCGGCGTGGCTCGTGTTCTGTATCATTGACTGGTACGTCGGGGTCTTTCGCGCGGGCTACCCGGCGATGGAAGAGTTGCGCATCCACGCCGTCATTTTCGCTGTGCCCACCGTCGCCGCGATCGTGTTGACCTGGATCCTGCGCCGATAACGCGTTACGGCGATGACTTCGGCGGCTCCGGAACTACGATCGGAAACACGATCGTCCCGTCAATGACGTAGAAACCCAGCGCCTGGGCCGGTACAGAAACCTCTGCGGCCTGTGCCGGGCTTTGGATGTACACGATCGTCCCGTCGATCACGTACAGGGCTTCCGGTGACGTCGGAGTCTGAGGCGCCGGTGGGGCCGACTGCTGAGCGCCCGCGGATACCGTGAAAGCGAACATTGCCACTGCGGACAATCCATATCGCCACATACGAACCTCCCTGAGCCGATGGAGATGGTGGGATACTAGCGCGGAATCACCGGGAGCACCACGTGCGACGGGTGGGCCGCGTCATGCACGATCCGTTGATGCGCAACCACGAACGTGCTGTCGCGCTCGTTGTTACCGCCGGTATTGAGGTTACGATCGTACTTCGGGAACAATGCCGACGAAACGGCCACCCGCACGCGATGCCCGGGCTCGAACACGCGGGACGTGAACCAGAGATCGATGTCGTACCGCTCGACGCTGCCCGGCGTCAGCAACTCGGCGTGATCGAACCCCCGCCGAAATCGCGCCCGCGCCACGCCGTCCTGCACCCGCTCGGCATGCCCGTCGGGAAACACGTCGAGCAACATGACGTTCCAGTCCGTGTCCTTGGCGTCCGTCGCCGCCCACAGCGTCGCCGACATTGGCCCGGTCACCTCGACCGGCTTCGTGAACGGCCGCGACGTGAACACCAACGCGTCGGCGCGTCTGGCGTTGAGCGCCGCGTAGTCTTCATTCAACGACGTCTCGAGCTCGCGCGAATCGATGAGAAAGGGCGTCGGGTGCGCGGGGTCGTACGTGAACGTGTCGGCCGCAACGGCGGCGGCGGTCGGCGCCACCGTGTCGAGCACGCCGTCGCCCGTGCTCGTGTTCGCCCGGCCGCCGGACGTCAGGTACCAATTCGTCGGCACGGCGCGGGCCAGCGGCCACGCCGCTTCCTGCCGCCACTTGTCGTTACCGAACACGAACACGTCGACCGGCGGCTCCCGATCGACACCGTTGTCCTTCCCCAGCAGATAGTGGTCGAACCACCGGAGTTGGAGCCGCCGCGTGTCGACACGCGATTCGGGCCCAAACGTGCCGGTCACGTAATCGACCCCTTTGTGCGCGCCCGGTCCCATGACCAGGCGGATGGCGGGATGCCCCGGCACCTTGTTCAACGCATTCGTATAGTCGATCGGCCCGCGAGAGTCATCGTACCACCCCGAGATCTGCAGCACGGGCGCCCGCATCTTGGCGATGTTCGTGGTCACCGCGTGGGCGCGCCAATAGGCATTGAGGGTGGGATGCGCGATCCACCGATCCCAGAGCGGCACGTCCCCGCAGCCGAGTTCGCGCGGTAACGCGGAGAGCGGCAGGTGCTCGAGCGCGGGGCCGACATCGAGATCGTTGATGTTCTCCAGGGTGCGGGCGCGCATCAGACAGGCCCACGCCACATTGATCGGGGAAAACACCATGTCCTCGTACGGCACGATGCGCCAGGGATCGCCGGAGGCCGCCGACGGCGCGATGGCCGCGAGATGCGGCGGAGCGCTCACGGCCGCGTACCACGCGAGCCGCCCCTCGTCGGAATGGCCGATCAACCCCACCCGCCCATTGGCGCCGGGCAACCGCGCCGCCCACTCGACGGCGTCGTAACCGTCCAGCACATTGGTGTCGTAGTCGCCAAAGTTGTTGCCGTCCGACACGTCGCGGCCGCGCACGTGCTGGGCGACGAAGATGTAACCCCGCGACGCCCAATACCGGCCCGCCGGATGCAGAATCCGCGTGTATGGCGTGCGCTGGAGCACCACGCCGAACGGTCCTGGGCCGACCGGGCGGGCGATGTAGCTCGCGAGCCGCGCCCCATCCCGGGTCTTCATGAAGACGAGCGTGTCTTCGGTGACCGCATACTGCGAGTCCGATACGGGACCCGGCCACAGCGGGTACGGCTGCTCGACCACGAACGGCGTGGCGCGGCGGACGAGCCGCAGGCGCTGGCCCTGCGGCACACCACCGGCCAGCATTACGCCGGTCAGGGTGTCGCCGTGCCAAGCGGCCGCGAGTGACGCCGGACCACTGTTCAAGATCACCGAGTCGGCGCGCACCGCGACCCCGATAACCTCGAGGATCGGCTCGCCAGTGCGCCGGCGGATCGAGCCGACCGGCCCCGCGTCGCTCGTGGCGAAGTGCGCGAACCCCCGGCGCCGCCAACCCTCGAACCCGGGATGCGCGACCGACCCGTCGGCGATATAGGCATCCCAGTCGCCGACGAGCGAGGGGGCATTGGCGTGCCGGGTACACGCGGCAGTGGCCACGATCAGAAGCAGGAAGCCGTAGCGGAACATGCGCGAGAATACCCCCGCGTACGGGCGGGCGCTAGCACCCCTCCCCGGGTAAATTGAGGGCCGTGCGCATTGGCGACATGAACTGGATGCAGGTCGAGGAGTACCTCCGGCGGGACGACCGCGCGGTGCTGCCCCTCGGGAGCACGGAACAGCACAGCTTTTTGCGCCTGACCGTCGACTGCATCCTCCCGGAGCGGGTCGCCGCGGAGGCCGCCGAGCCACTGGGCATCCCGGTGTTTCCCGTCGTGGCCTACGGCGTCACGCCGTACTTCCGGGCCTTCCCCGGGTCCATCTCCCTCCGCGTGGACACCCACCTGCGCGTCGTCCGCGACATCCTCGATGGTCTGGCGCATAGCGGTTTTCGCCGCATTCTGATGGTCAACGGACATGGCGGCAACAGCGCCGCCCAACCCTTTGCCCAGGAGTGGGCCGCCGATCACCCGGACTGCCGCGTGGTCTTTCACAACTGGTGGAACGCGCCGCGCACGTGGGCCAAGGTGCAGGAGATCGATCCCGTAGCGTCTCACGGGTCGTGGATGGAGAACTTTCCCTGGACACGGCTGCCGGCGGTCGCGGTGCCCGCGGTCCAGCGACCGATGGTCGATCTGGCGCGGGTGCGGACCCTCGATCCAGTCGCGCTCCGCCAGTACATTGGCGACGGCAACTACGGCGGCCTCTATCAACGATCCGACGAGGACACCGCCGCGCTGTGGCGGGTCGCGGTCGACGAGACGCGGGCGCTGCTGGTGAGCGGCTGGGGCGACGCGTCGTAGGGACGCGCACCAACGATGCGGTCTCTCGTTTGGGGCGCCGGCGCTATCGGCGGCACCATGGGCGCGCATCTGGCGCGCGCGGGCCACGACGTGACGTTCGTCGATACGGTGGCCGAGCATGTCGCGGCGATCGGGCGCCGGGGCTTACGCATCACGGGCCCGTTGTCGACGTTCACCGTGCGCGCGCCAGCATTCACGCCCGACGCCCTGACTGGGCACTGGGACACGATCATCCTGGCGACCAAAGCGCACCACACCGAAACCGCCGTGCGCGCGCTCGCCCCGCACCTGACCGCCAACGGCTGCGTGATTTCGGCGCAGAACGGACTCAATGAGCTAGCCATCGCCGCCATCGTCGGGCACGAACGCACCGTGGGCGCGTTCGTCAACTTCGGCGCCGATTATCTGGAACCCGGCATCATTCACTATGGCGGCCGGGGCGCGGTGGTGGTCGGTGAGATCGATTGGCGCATCACGACGCGGGCGACGGCGATCCGTGATGCGTGGCGCGATTTCGACAGCCGCGCGACCGTCACACCGAACATTTGGGGTTACCTGTGGGGCAAAGAGGCCTACGGCGCGATGTTGTTCGCCACGGCGCTCACCAACGAGTCCATCGCCGATGCGCTGGCCATGCCCCAGTATCGCGGACTCTACATCGCGTTGGTCCGCGAGATACTCGCGGTGGCCTGCGCGCGCGCTGTCGCGCTCGAGGGGTTCGATGGATTCGAGCCGGCGGCGTACTTGCCAATGGCACCGGTCGGGGCCGCGGCCCGCTCGCTCGATGCGCTGGTGGCCCACAATCGGCGTTCGGCCAAATCGCACAGTGGCATCTGGCGCGATCTGGCGGTCCGGCAGCGTCGGACGGAGGTGGATGCCCAACTCGGCATTGTCGTGACCCTGGCTCAGGAAGAGGGCGTCGCCACACCGCTCACGGCCCGCCTCGTCGCGTTGATCCACGACGTGGAGAACGGCGTCCGTCCCCTCTCGCTCGATACCCTGGCCGCGCTCGCCGAGTCTCACGTCCCATGATGTTTCAAGACCAGACAATCCTGGTCACCGGCGCCGCCCACGGGTTCGGACGCGCCATCAGCCTGGCGTTCGCGCAACGCGGCGCGCGCGTGTGGGCTTGCGACGTGCTCGAAGACGAGCTGCGCGAGACGGCGCGCCTCGCGGTCGCCGCCGGCGGCATCTGCTCGGTACGCGCCGCCGATGTGCGCGACCCCCTCGCCATCCAGACCTTTGTCGCCGACGCGGCGGCGGCGACGGGCCGCGTCGATGTCCTGGTGAACAACGCCGGAGGGGTCTTGGGTCAGGTGGGGCGGCCGCTCGAAGACGTCACGCCGGAGGAGTGGCAGCGCATCTTCGACGTCAACGTGAGCGCCGCGTTCTACTGCGCGCAAGCGGTCGCGCCAGGCATGAAGGCGGCGCGCCGCGGGCGGATCGTCAACATTCTCGAGCGGCGCGGGACTCGGGATCAGCCTCACCGGCATCCAGGCCTACGCATTGGCCAAGGCCGCGCAGATCGGCCTCACACGGCAGCTGGCCCACGAGCTCGGGCCCTGGGGCATCACCGTCAACGCCATCGCTCCGGGATTCGTGCGGTCCAACCCGACGACCGAGCGGCAGTGGGAGTCGTATGGGGCCGATGGCCAACGCGCGCTCCTCGACGGCATCGCGCTCCGGCGCCTCGGCACTCCTGATGACATTGCCTACGGCGTGCTCTTCTTCGCCTCCGCCGATGCCAACTGGATCACCGGCCAGGTCCTGTCGATCGACGGCGGCAAGTGACGACGATCGCGCGCGTGCTCGCGCATCTCCGGGCGCACCACGAACGCATCCTGGCCGAGGTGATCGAGTTCGCCGCCATTCCCAGCGTCAGCACCGATCCCGCGCACGCCGCCGATGTGGAGAACGCGGCGCGCTGGGTGGCCGCGGCGGTCACCAGCGCCGGACCCTTCACGACCCGCACGATCCCGACGGCCGGCAACCCGGTCGTCTACGCGGAATGGCGGGGCGCGCCGGGGCGGCCGACGGTGCTCGTGTACGGCCACTACGACGTGCAGCCGCCCGATCCCCTGGAGCGGTGGCACAGTCCACCGTGGACGCCCACCGTGCGCGATGGGCGACTGTACGGCCGCGGCGTGTCCGATGACAAGGCCCCGATGGTGATCCCGATCAAAGTCGCCGAGGCGTTCTTCGCGACGACTGGCGGCCTGCCCCTCAACGTCAAATGCCTGTTCGAAGGCGAGGAAGAGATCGGGAGTCCGAGCCTCGACGCGTTCATCCGGGACAATGCGGCCTTGCTCGCCGCCGATGTCGTCTTGTCGGCGGATGGCGCGATGTGGCGGGTCGACGAGCCATCGCTGACCGTCGCCAGCCGCGGGCTGGCGGGGCTCGAGATCACGCTCACGGGGGCGTCCAAGGATCTGCACTCGGGTCGCCACGGCGGTGGCGTGGCCAACGCGCTGCACGCGCTGGCGCGCCTCATCGCCACGCTTCACACGCCCGAAGGACGCATCGCCGTCGCCGGCTTCTACGATCGCGTACGCGCGCTCAGCGCCGACGAACGCGCAGCAATCGCGGCGCTGCCGTTCGACGAGCGCGCTTATCTGGCACAGGTCGGCGCGCCGGCAGCGTTCGGCGAGCCCGGATACACGACCCTGGAGCGCCAGTGGACGCGACCGACGATCGAAGTCAACGGGATGTGGGGCGGGTACTCAGGGCCGGGACACAAGACCGTGATCCCGAGCGAGGCCCACGCCAAGATCACCTGCCGGCTGGTGCCGGATCAGGATCCGGCCGAGGTGGTGGGGCTCGTGGCGCGGCACCTCGAGGCGCAGGTGCCGCCGGGCACGCGGCTCTCGATCGTGCCGGGCGATCATGGCGCTCGGCCGGCGCACATCCCCGTGGACCACTACGCGTTGCGGGCGGCCGGCGAGGCGTTGCGCGCCGTGTACGGCGTGCCGCCGGCGATCGTGCGCATGGGCGGCACGGTACCGATCGCCGAGCTGTTCGATCGGCACATGGGCGTGGCGACGGTATTCTTCTCGTTCTCCACGGCCGACGAAGACTACCACGCGCCGAATGAGTTCTTCCGCATCCATCGCCTGCACGAGGGTCTCGAGGCGTGGGCCCGCTGCTGGGAGATCCTGGGCGGATCAGTGCAAGCCGACGGTGCCCCGCGCTGACTCAAAGAGCTTCTGCGAGTCGTACCCGATGCCGTCCTTGAACACCAACTCCGCGTTCTCGATGTCCGCGATGCGCGCGGTTGGATCGCCGCGCACGATGAGGAGATCGGCCCGCTTACCCTTGGCGATCGACCCGACCCGATCGGCGAGATGCAGATACTGGGCGCCGTTCAGCGTCGCGATATGGATCGCCTCGACGGGCGTGAACCCGCTCTCGACCAGGAGCTCGATCTGCCGTTGGTTCGAGTAGCCGGGGACAACGCCACCGTAGCCGGTGGGATCGGACCCCGCGAGCAGTAATCCGCCGGCGGTTGCGAACGCGCGCTCGAACTGCATTTCCTTGCGCAGCAGCACCGTCCACAGGGTCGACGTATCCTCGCCGATCCGGGCGCGCCCTTGGAGATAGGAGGCGCGCGCCTCGGCGGTCATCGCCTCGAGCGCGCGCGGGTAGATCGTGGGCCGGTGCGGCGCGAACGTCTCGAAGATCGCCAATGTCGACGTGAGGGCCACGTGCCGGGCGACGAGATAGCGAATGAGCGCGGTGGCCGAGTCGCCGGCGATGTCGAGCGCGGCGATCGAGGCGGTGACGACCTTGGATTTGGGGCAGACGTCGGGCTGTTTGTCCCGCACGAAGTCGGTGGACACTACCAACCCGTGCTCCAAGTTGTCGATGCCCAGCGTCGCCGCTTCGCGAAACGTCACGGAGCACAGATGCCCGGTGGCCTTGAGCCCCCGCCGGTGTGCCTCGGCGAGCACGGCGGACATCTCGGCGCGGGTGATGTTCATGTACATCTTGAACGACGTGGCGCCGTGATCTGCCCAGTAGCGGACCATCTCCGTCGCATCCTCCGGCGACGTCAGGGCGTGGACCTGATACAGCGACAGTCCGGGCCCCTCGAGATAGGGCCCCGTCACGTCCATTGCCGGGCCGGGCACGGCGCCGGTGTCGATCATGTGCTTGACGTTGAGGTCCGTGTACGGCTCCATGCTGCCGGCGGTCCGGATCGTCGTGGCGCCGCCCGCCAGATAGAGTCGCGGGAAGCTGTAGCCATGCTCGTTGTAGAGCGACACGCCGCCGGTCGGGTAGAACATGTGCTCGTGCACCATGACCAATCCCGGCATCACCGTATGATCCGGGAGGTCGAGCACCTTGGCGCCGGCAGGCACGGTCACCGCCCCGGCGTCGCCGACATCCACGATGCGACCCCCCTCGATCACGACCGTCTGGTCCGCGCGGGCCGGAGCGCCGGTGCCGTCGATGATGCGCACATGTTGAATGGCGACCACCGGTGCGTCGACGGTGACGTACTTCCGCACTTCCGGCGACAGGGTCACCGTCTGCGCGGACATGACCGTCGGCAGGAGCGCGACGAGGAACTGGTACGCCGTGCGCATGTTAGTGGAGTTGGTCGTGGAAAGTGGACGGGTCGCCATTGCCGACCCGATCGCCGGAGAGGGGCACCCCGTAGGCCTGGGAGTCCATTCGCATGCCGGTCACTCGGCCATCGGCGACGACGAACGCGATGCGATCGCGCGGCGTCGAGCGGGTGGCGAAGCTGCCATCGGGTTGCTTGAGCAGCCGCCGCGGCGCCTCGCCGAGGGGCTCGATCATGAGCCGGCCGTTCTCATCGAACACGCGATAGGTCCGGCGGTATTGGGCGAACGAGTCGTGCAATCCCGGCGTCAGCCGGTCGAGTTTGAGGACGAACGTGCCGGCGAGCCGCCGGCGTTCCGCGGAGTCGACTGGCGTGTCGGCGAGGGTCGGATCCGGCAGGACGGCAGTCGCCGGCAGCGGCGGCAGTCCCAGGGCCACGCGGGCGACATTGCGCGTGATGGCGTAGGCGTTCTGGTCCTCGGTGTTGGTCAGGACGACGATCGTCAGATGGTCGTCCGGAAACTCATACAGGCTGCCACTGTAGCCGAGGAGCGACCCGTGTTGGCCAATGCGGCGGTGATCGTCTTCGTGATTGATGGTGACGGCGAATCCATACTGCGCTTGCGGGTCGCGCGGGTTCATGTGCGCCGCCGCGCCTTCCGCCGTCGTCATGCGGGTCCAGGTCTCGGCGCTCACGAGGTGCTTCTCCCGGATCGCGGTCCACAGCGCGTAGATGTCCGCGACCGTGCTGCAGAACCGGAGGTCGGCGTTGTACGCCATGTCCGACTCGTTGGCCGGCGCGTAGCCGCCGTTCTTCTTGCGGTAGGCGTGGGCCAGGTCAGGAACGACCGCTTCCTCGTCGCAGTAGGTCGTCGACCGCACGCCGGCCGGAGCGATAATGTGTTCGCGTACGTAGTCGGGAAACGATTGGCCGGTGACGCGCTCGACGATCGTCACCAGGAGGGAGAACCCGGAGATGGACCAATCCCACTTGGCGCCGGGCTCATTGACCCAGCGCTTGCCGGCGTACAGCGCCACGACTTCGTCGAGGGCCTTGGGTTGCGCGGCTCGTGGCCTCGATCGGGTCGCCGAGGTAGTGGTAGTCGACGATCCCTGACGTGTGATTGAGGAGCTGGCGAATCGTGACGTGGTGTCCCTGCATTGGGAACTCCGGCACGTACGTCGCGATGTCATCGTCGAGCGACAGCCGGCCGCGCTCCACCTGTTGCAGCACGGCGATCCCCGTCAACGGCAGCATCGGACCGACCACGTGGTACACCGTTTCGTCGCGGGCCGGCGCCCGAAGTCCGAGATCGGCCAATCCGTAGCCGCGATGGAGAATGACGGCACCACCGCGGGCCACCAGCACCGACGCGCCCACGACGCGCTCGCGGGCCATCGTGCGCCGGACGGCCGAGTCGAGCGCCGCGACCGACGCCTGTCCGGGCGATGGGGCGGGCGCACCGGCAAAGAGCGCGGTGGCGATCAACAACGAGGGCCGGCGCATGGGGCAGGAGTCTACCGCGACACGCCGTTTTTCGGTATGCCAACTACGCGTTGGCGCTCGTAGGCTCCCGGAGTCTGGCCGACGACGGCCTTGAAGTCGCGAATAAGATGCGCCTGGTCGAAGTACCCGAGGTCCGCCGCCAGGCGCGCCCAATCGACCGTCTCGCCGCGCGTCAACCGCTCGACGACTTCGTGGAGCCGATACCGGTTGATGACCCACTTGGGGCTCACACCGATGTACCGGGAAAACATCCGCTGCAGCGCCCGCGTCGGCACGTCGAACCGCGTCGCCACGCCGTCAACCGTCGTGAGCGTGCGGTCGTCGGCGATGGCTTCGGCAATCTGGCCGGCGGTCTCCGCCGCGGCGGCGCGTCGCGGCCGGGCGCCGCGCAGCAGATGCTCGGCCGACGCCACATCCGGTGCGCCAGTGAAGCGCGCCGCGGCATTGACGTCGAAGAACGCGCTCACAGGCTCCGTGCGATTGGTGAGCCGGGACAGCGGCCCGCGCAGGAATGGATAGAACCCGCCCGGACGGAACTTGATGCCGAACGCGCGACTCCGACCCTGGAGCACGATCGAGAATTTGCCTTTGACGACACCGTACGCGAGTCCCTGATGCCCCTGCACCACCAGGTGCACGCAGGGATGCGGCAGCGTCTCTTGCACGTACGGGTCGCGCGCGTCCCACTCGACGATCCAATAGAGCGCGACGTAGGGCCGGAGATCCTCGGCAGGCGGAACGTGAGTGAGACGAATCGGGGCATCCGTTGGCCGCAGCACGGCGCGAACTGCCCTGTCGCGTTTCTCCAATCCTTCGCGATCCGCGGCCTTATCCTTTCTTCCCATGCCCATCCCTCAATTTGTGCGGCAATCGGTGCGGATTCAGGCGCCCGCGTCGACCGTCTGGAACGTCCTGACGCAATCGGATTACACCAAACGCTACATGTTCGGCTGCGAGATCGTGACCGATTGGCGGGCCGGCGGCTCCTTCGACTGGCGGGGCGCCGCCGACGGGGTTGTCTACGTCGTGGGACGTCTGGTGGACGTGCAGCCCAACCGGTTGCTCCGCTATACCATGTTCGACCCGAGCTCGGACCTCGCGAATGTGCCAGCCAACCATCTCACGGCGACTTGCGAGCTGGCGACCACCAACGACGGGACCGAGCTCTCCATGGTGATCGGAGACTTCACGACGGTCGGCAACGGCGCGACCCGGTATGAGCACACGGTCGCCGGCGGCGACACGATCCTCGTGCAGATCAAGGAGATAGCCGAAGCGGCGTGAGCCGTGCTATGATGGGGCATGCCGCCCCATCAAGAACGCCCCGGCAGGTCGCGCAAGGTCCGCCAACCCCACGAGGTCCTCGGCACCCCGCGCTCGGCAGCGGGGTCGTTGTGGCGGACGACGCAAGAGCAACTGGCTGCCGGCGCGCCCGTTTCGGCGCGCGACCGGATCGGCTTTTTGTCGCAGTCGATTCTCGCCTGGGGATCCCAGTTTCTCCTGCACACGTTCGAGTCGCGGGTGCCGTTCCCCGGCCACGCGGGAGCGACGCACGGGGTGTACCGGATGGACGATACGACCCGTATCGGACTCGCGGCGGACTGGGGGACCGGCACGGAGAGCGCGTACGCCGTCGGCCAGGGTATCGCCGACGCCAAGGCGGCCATCACGATCCACCTGGGCGACGTGTACTACTCGGGCGATCACCAGGAATTTTCCGATTACTTCCTGCCGGCGGATTGCTGGCCGCGCGGTTCGGCCGATCCCGGCACCGACGCGTCGCGGGCGCTCCCGTCCTATGCGCTGTGCGGCAATCATGAGATGTACAGCGGCGGGCACGCCTATGTCGATCTCGCGCTCGCGACGTTGCGGCAGCCGGCCAGCTATTTTTGCCTGGAGAACGCGCATTGGCGCATCGTGGGTCTCGACACCGGGTACGAATGTACGACGGGGCTCCGCTACGTCCTGGGTCAGGACCAGACGACCCTTCCCCGCGCCGTCCGACGATGGCTCAAGACCGTGGTCTTCGCCGACCCGACGGACACGCGGCCGGTGATCCTCTTGAGCCATCACCAGTGGTTCACGGCGTTTGATGCGCACGGGTATCCGGCGCTCGGACGCGCGCTCGCCCCATACTTGAGCCGCGTGGCCCTGTGGTTTTGGGGGCACGAGCACCGGTTCGCCGGATACGCGATGATGGCGCCTGGCGGAGGCACACCGGTCCGGGCGCGATGCATTGGGCATGGCGGCATGCCGGTCGAGCTGGGGCCCCCGCAGACGAAAGTCGATCTCTCGCTGCAGCCGGTGTTCCTCGACGCGCGGCAGCAGTCGAGTGTCGGGAATACGCCGATCGGATACTGCGGGTTCGCGCTGCTGGACTTCGCCGGTCCCGCGCTCACGGTCCGCTACGTCGATGAGCGCGGCGTCCGGTTGCTCGAAGAGACTTGGACGCGCACACCCGACGGGCTGCGCGGCACGGCCACGCTCCACGTGCCGGCGATCGACGGCCGCGCCGACGCGTATGGGTTCAAGCTGTGGCGGCCGATCGGTGATCTCGTGGCCCGTTGACGATCTTGGACCGACGATAACCGCGACGCTTGGATGTGGCAACCGTCATGGTGTCGCTTACAATGGACGTCCGAAATGCGACTCGCCGCCTCGCTCCTCCTGGTGGTCCAATCCGTCGTCGTCCAACCCGTCGCGGTCGGGCGCGCCGCGGTCCCTCTCACCGGACCGTGGCGATTTCATACTGGTGACGACAGCCATTGGGCCGAACGGGATTTCGACGACCGCGCGTGGGAGACCGTCGATCTGACGCCCGGCGCCGGCGCGCATGATCCCGACGTCGGCCTCGAAGGGTATGTCCGCGGGTGGGGCGCGCGGGGTCACGCGGGGTACGCGGGGTATGCGTGGTACCGTCTGCGCCTGGCGGTAGCGGCGCCGCCCGGTGATACGCTGGCGCTCGCCGCGCCGTTGGAGGTCGACGACGCCTACGAGTTGTTCGTCGACGGACGCCGCGTGGCCGGTTCGGGAGATTTTTCGGGTCGCACGCCGGTCGCGTACAACACGCGGCCGCTCATGGTCGTCCTTTCGGACGCGCCCACGGAGATCGCCGTCCGGGTGTGGGCGGCGCCGTCGACGATGCGCGCGGTGCCCACCGCGGGCGGCATGCGCATCGCGCCCGTCCTCGGTCAGAAGGGCGTGATCACCGCCCACTACGAGCTGGAGTGGCTCAAGAAGTTCACGGGGTACGTCGTTGACGCCGCCCTGGGCGTGGCGTTTCTGCTGTTGGCGATCGTGGCGCTGGTGCTGCTGGCGTTCGATCCCACGGAGTCCGCGTACCGTTGGCTGGTAGCGGCGCTCGTGCTCTACGCAATGCGGCGCGCCAACCAGGCGGTCTTCTTCTGGCTGCCGTTCGAGAGCGCGCCGGATTTCAACATCGTCACGAACATCCTCTTGACACCGCTCGTGCTGGGGGCGTGGACGATGACCTGGTGGCGGTGGTTCCGCCTGCGGGCGCCCGCTTGGATCCCGGCGGCGATCGGCGCGCTGACCGCGCTCTACGTCATCGCGCAGGCCGTCGACAATGCCACGATCGTCTTGCCGCTCCGGTTGGGCTTCGTCGCGCTCTACACGCTGATCGTCGTGCAGGGCGTGCGTCAGCGGGCCCCTCAAGAGCGGGATCGCGGGATCGCTGCAGTCTCGGCCGTGTCCCTGGCGATCGCGGTCTTCGCCAGCGAGCTGAGTATGCTCCACGTGCCCGGCATCTGGTTCCCGTTTGGCACCGGAGTGTCGCGGACGCAATATGCGCTCGCCGCATTCAGCGCTCTGCTGTTCGTACTCCTGCTGCGCCGGGTCTTGGAGCGGCGGCCCTACAAGTAACTCAAAAGAGCCGAACGACGCGTCTCTTTCACCCGCGCGTACCAACGGCAGGGGAGATAGAGCGCGGTCACGCAAATGAAGAACACGAGGTAGAGCAGCGGGAGGCTCCACATATACCCGTCGGGCGCCGGGCCGGGCGCCATCGGGTGATTGCCGAACAACCACGGATCGATGTGACCTTCGCGGACGACCGAGACGATGCACGCCGCGAGATGGATCGTGGGGATGTGAAGGACATAGTAGAAGAAGGGCACGCGTCCGAATGTCGAGACCACGTCTGCGAAGCGGCCGCGCCACGTCTCGACGAGCGCCAGGGCCACGAACATCGGGCCCAGGGTCATGAGCAGAAACTCCAATGACGCCGGGTATTTATTGGTGGCGAGGAACGCGAGCGCGCTTGGGAGGTGCTGGGTGAGCGTGGCCCACGGGCGGGGGTCGCCGTATACGCCGAGCACGCGCAACACGACGAAGAGCGCCGAGAGCAGGAGTCCGAGGCGCAGGCAGAGTGTTCGACGGCGTTCGACGGTCATGGTCATCACGGGGCCGAACGCGTAGCCGACCATCATGACCGCGATCCACGGCACGATGACGAACAGGACGTAGAGTGGCGGACCCGACGCGCCGATATGAACGACCCCGCCGTAGTACAGCACCTGGAGCAACCAGCCGGGGTTCTCCACCGGGAAGAAATCCGTGATGTTATGGAGCGCGATGATCGCGATGCCGACGCCGGCGATGGCGCGCATGGGCAGGAAGATCACGCCGGCCATCAACACCATGCACCAACCGATCATCCAGATGACGCCGGCCAGCAGGTAGTGGCTGAAATCAAGGTTGAAGGTCCAGGCCACGCGAATGACGGTCAGCTCGAGCAGCACGAGCCAGAGCCCGCGCGTGACGAGAAATCGCGCCGCGGCCCGGCGATCGCCGAGTGACTGACCGTGGAGATAGGCGCCCGTCCCCGCGAGAAAGAGAAACGTCGGCGCCACGAAATGGGTGATCCAGCGGGTAAAGAAGATGCCGGGAGTCGGTCCGCCCGCCGGTTGGCCCGAGTAGACCCGCACGTGATCCAGCGCCATGAGGATCATCGCCGCGCCGCGTACGATATCGAGTGACGCGATGCGCGCGCGCCGGGTGGGACGGACCACCGGCTCGGCCCCGGCTCGCGTATTAGAATCCGGTGGCACGCTCGCCCTCATCGCTCCCTCAATTTGGCGTCCGGGAATCGTCATGAACTCGTTCCCCTCTCTCGTCGCAATCGTCGTGATGGCGGTCATCGCGCCCTCTCTACCAGCGCAGACCGCGAACCCGGACCCCTGTCCGGCCGGGACGACCGAGGTCCGTCCCCACAACTGCGAGTCACCAAGCAGTCCGGCGCCGAGCATCCTGGACTACCGGCCGAAGTCGACGCTAGTGACGCCGGCCCACCTGGTCAAGAGGGCGAAGTATCCGGCGATCGATTTTCACGGCCACCCGCAGGATCTCATCACGTCGGCCGATGGCCTCGCCACGCTTGGCGCCGCGATGGACAGCTTGAACGTGCGTCTCATGATCTCCGCCGACAATCGTTCCGGCGATCGGCTGCGCAGCGCGCTGACCGCGGTCCGCGGATCGGACAAGATGCGGGACCGCGTGCGCGTGCTCGCCGGGATCGATTTTCGCGATGTCGGCCCCGGATGGGCCGATCGTGCCATCAAACAACTCGACGCGGACATCGCGGCGGGCGCGGTTGGGGTCGGCGAGATCTCCAAGAGTCTCGGGCTCTCGATCAAGAAGCGGGACGGGACGCGGCTCCGGATCGATGACGCCGAGCTGGATCCCATCTGGGACGAGTGCGCGCGGCTGGGCATTCCTGTCTTCATCCACACGGCCGATCCGCAGGAGTTCTTCCAGCCGATCGACTACACCAACGAGCGGTGGCTGGAACTGTCGCTCTTTTCGGAACGCCGGTATCCGCAGGATCGGTTCCCAAGCTTCGTCGAATTGATGACAGAGCGGGACAACCTGTTCCGGAAACACCCGAAGACGACCTTCGTCGCCGCCCACATGGGATGGCACGCCAACGATCTGGCGTCATTGGGCGCGATGCTCGACGCGATGCCCAACGTATACACCGAGGTCGGCGCCGTCCTCTACGACATCGGCCGCCAACCGCGCGGCGCGCACGCGTTCTTCGTCAAGTACCAGGATCGGATCCTGTTCGGCAAAGACTCGTTCCAACCGTCGGAATATCCGTACTACTGGCGTGTGTTCGAGACCGCGGACGAGTACTTCGACTACTACCGGCCGTACCATGCGTTCTGGAAACTGTACGGCATCGATCTCCCGGATAGCGTGCTCAGGAAGGTCTACTTCGAGAACGCGCTCAAGATCACCAAGGGCGCCCCGCAGACGGGGTGGCCGAGTCGCTGACTCTATCTGACACAAGGTGCACGGGTACGTTTTGCCCCGACATGCAGGCCTCAGTGACATTCGCGGCGACAAGTCCGAGTCGCCCATTCGGCGATTACGTACGCACAGTCATCGATCGTTACAAGTCGCATCGCGACCGATCAATCCTCTTTGGTGATCCAGTTTCGGAAAACGCGTTGAACTTCGCCGGTCGCAAAGGAGCTCTTGACCCTTTGGTACACGTGTAGCAACGTCACTCGGTCTATAGTCGTCGTTGGCCACTCTGCGGGGCTGACTAGAATCGCCTAGATTGTGCTGCCGACTTGCGCAGTCACGCGCATGCTGTCATTGCTGTGGTATCTACTACCAGATGACCTACGAATTCTCCCAACTGGCAAAGGAAGATGAGCGAGCGAGGCGCGAGTTAGGGGACCACGCGGCACTCCTGCGGACGACACACTTCGCGGTGGTGTTGACTTCGATCGCCCTGCTAGTCGCGGCAATGAGTATCGATCCGTGGGGCTTGGAACGTGCGCGCAGCAATGCGCGAGACATAGTTCGAGCACAACGATTGTTGAGTGACTCCGCCTGGCTGCTGACATTCGAGGGAGTATCGCACGCCGGTGCGGACCCCGATTCGAACAGCGAAATCAATCAAGGGTGGACAGGTACGATTTCTCTTGCGGGAGAACTTGTCACGAGCAACGGCATCGTGTCTGACAATGTGACCATTGGAGGTCGGGATCACGGATTGTGGGACATATCCACATCAAGCAGCAAAGCTAAGTTCAGCACCGCGGTCAGCTCCGCAACTCTCAGGGATTGGAAAGAAGTCTGGAATGCATTTCCTGACAGTGTGCGCGTTTGTTCGCAATGGCGACCACATGACTCGATACAGCTAGTGCCTCTCAGCGGATCGGACGCCCTCCGATCACAGGCACAAGAGCGGCATATCGACACAGGATCTGCCGCTCCCACAGCGCGCAGCCTGACAAGCGAGTCGTTGAGCCCAGTTAGCGATACGCTGTTTGCGCAGTGGTACCCGGCATCCGATAGCGCCGATTTTGTCGGCACGGTTCGCGAGCAAGGCTCGGGACGAGCGTGGCGTGCGTCGGTTCGTGCCAGGTGCCGCACACGCGGACGCATCTATGGCGCCCCGCGATTGGATCTGGCGAGACAGCTTCACGCGGAGTGGTCCAATGCTTCGTTTGATTCAGCCTTTTACTCCCTCAATCGTCTTAGCTCCAAGTACCAGGATCAGCCGTTCGACACGCTTCAACGGCATCTAGCCAGAAGGACGGTAAGTTGCCGTCGTGCGCTACCTCCAGATCGCCCTCGCGCTCGCCGTGGCCACACCGGCGGTCGCCCAGCGGCCCTTCAAGGTCTACATCTCGGTCGACATGGAAGGCATCACCGGCGTCGTCACGCCGGATCAACTCGGGCCGCCGGGATTCGAGTACGAGCGTTTCCGGGGCTTCATGACCGCGGAGGCCTTGGCGGCCGTTCAGGGTGCCAAGGATGCCGGGGCCACGACGATCGTGGTGAGTGACTCGCACGGAAACGGCGAGAATCTCCTGATCGACCAGTTCCCGCCCGACGTGACGATCATCCGTTCGTGGCCCCGGCCGCTCCAGATGATGGAAGGCATCGACTCCACCTTCGGCGCCGTGGTCTTCATCGGGTATCACGCCGCGACCACGAATCCCGCGGGCGTGCGCGCGCACACGATCTCCAGTGCCGTGCTCGCGGAGGTCGACCTGAACGGCGTCCCAATGCCAGAGTCGGGGATCAGCGCCGCGATCGCCGGGAGTTTCGGGGTGCCGGTCGTCGCGATTTCCGGCGACGACATCGCGGTGGGAGAAGCCCAACGCCTCCTCGGCAACATCGAAGGCGCCGTAGTCAAGCGCGCCATCTCGTTTCACGCCGCCGCGACCATGACTCCGCAGGCGGGCCAGGCGTTGATCCACGACAAGGTGAAGGCCGGAGTCGAGCGCCGCGCGCAGCTCCGGCCGTATGTCGTGAAACCGCCCGTCCGCCTGGGACTCACGTTCAAGAACTACCGCCCGGCCGACATGCTGACGTACCTGCCCGTCGTACGGCGCACGGCGTCCCACTCGATCGAGTTCGTCGGCAAGGACATGACCGAAGTCTCGAAGTTCATCGAATTCGTCACCAGCTACACGCCGGACCTGTCGCCCTAAGCGTCGCCGGGATGGTATTCCCGCTGCGTGTGGCCTTTGAGCTGCCCGCGGTAGAAGTAGACGTCGCGTAGATTCCCCGTGCTGTAGCGCTGCGCCTCGTCGTTGAAGTGCGGCGAGGTCGGGTCGCCGCTCTCACCGCCCGCGGTCACGGCCTTGGCGCGTACGCTGTCGCCGAACTCCACCACGGCGACGAAGCTATTGCCCGACGTCCCGTACATCTTCTTGGTTCCCGGGTACGTCCGAGCGCTAAAAGACGCCAGCGATCCCCACTGCGAGTAGGTGAAGCCCACGGGAATGCTCGGCATCGCATCGTCGAAGTGCGGCGCGATGTCGTCGGTGATCCGCTGGAAGCGATTCACGTCGCCCCACGGCGTCCGCCAGGTTCCGAAGTCCGCCGTCAATCGGTCAGACGCGGCCGCCAACGCCTGGAGCTGATCCGCGGCACTCGCCTGACTGGCGATGTGCTCGTAGTACTCGACGCTGGCTTCCCCGCCCGTTCGTCCTAGTCGGCGCGCCAGCTCGTTTCCCCAATACACGGCCAGGGTCGTCGGAATAAATGTCGTCCCCCACCGGAGATCCCATGCCCGGAGCAGCGCGACCTGATCCGCCACCTTGGCGCGCATGGGATCGTCCGACCGGGTGCCGTCCCACGCCTTGGCCAAGGATGGAATCATGAACTGAAACGCGGGGAGGTAGCTGTCGTACGCGGCGTGCATCAACGAGTCCAACGTGAACTGCCGCGCATGCTCCAACACGCGGACCGCGTGCAGCCCGCGCGCGGTCTCGTAGCCGTCGTCGACGTACTTGGGATAGTCCGCCTGCTTTGGACTGTTCGGTCCGGCCGCCGACCACGGGGAGTTGTTGCTGTTGTAGAGCCACCCGTTGGACGGATTCAAGAGAAGGGGGCTTTCATCGACTGACAAGAGCCCCTTCCACTCGGTAGCCGGATCGCTCCCGTCGACGGGCTTCGTCCAGTCGAACTTGTCGTCCCGCCGGGGAATGAAGTTGGCATGGAAGTACGCGATGTCACCGTCCGCGTCGGCGAAGATCGTGTTGTTCGAGGAGTTGGTATGCAACTCCAGGGACTCACGGAATGATTTGTAATCGCGGGCCTTCGTCCGCGAGTACGACTGCGTCAGCGCTTTCACCGGCTCCTGCATCAAACGGACACTGACCCACTTTCCGTCGGCCCAGCGCACGATGGGCCCATGGAGCGTGCGATATACCGTGAAGCGCCGCTCGGCCATCCCGGTGGACGTCTTGTACGGCACCGTGACCGTCGAGACCGTCATGGGCCGGAGCGCTCCCCCGTAGCGATAGGAGACCTTGTCGCCATTCTTGACGACGGTCTCGGCGTACTCGTTGACATCGTTCACCGCGCTCGATGTGTGCATCCATCCGATGCGCGGGTTGAAGCCCTGATAGACGAAAAATTGTCCCCACGTCACCGCGCCATACGCATCGAGGCCCTCATCACTTACGACCTGCACCTCGGCGCGGAAAAAGAACGATGTGTGCGGGTTGATGAGAAGCATCGCGTGGTGCGACGCCGTCAACGATGGCGCGATGGCCATGCCATTTGATCCCGACGCCTCGGTGGATCTCGGCGCTTCGGCTGACGGCAGACGCGGCATGGAGTCGCTGCCATAGAACGCCGCAAGCTGGCGCAGCGACACGTGCTCGATATCGCCACCAATGCTCCCTTCACTGAAGGTCAGGGCCATCCACGGCTCGAAGTGCTTGATGAGCCTCGGCACCGTGCGGGGATGAGTATACAAATAGTAGTTCAACCCGTCCGCGTAGGCATTCATCAGGCTCTTGAGCCACGGCGGACTGGTCTCGTACTTGGCCTTCATGCTGTCCGGGTCGATGAACAGCTTCATCCGGAGATCGCGATACACGGCGTCTTCGCCCTCGACCTCGGACAGGCGCCCCATCGCGTTGATATAGTTCGTCTCGACGCGATTGAAGTCGTCCTCGGCCTGGGCGTACAAGAGGCCGAACACCGCGTCGGCGTCCGTCTTCCCGTAGATGTGCGGGATGCCCCAATCGTCCCGGATGATCGTGACGGCCCGGGCCTCTTGCTTCCAGCGGGCGATGTCACCCGGGCCCTGCGCCAAAGCCGGTGTGGCGCAGAGCGCCGCGAGAATGAGTACGCGCTTCACCTGAACGACCTCCGAGGACAAATGAATTCGTGCCTCGGAATTCTGGGCTCCGTGCGACATTTGATCAACCAACGACGCCCAGGAGACGGTGGGGGGGGAGGGGAGACGGCCTGGGAGCACCTGGGCGCGCCGATCGGGCCGACGACGGCGTGCCGCCGGGCGCCACGCGCGTCTACGTCTGGCCGGTACCCGACCGCGCCGGCCCGGGCCCGGCGGACGGCAGCGCTATCTCAACGCGTCGATCCCTGAGCGTCGCTGTCGGTCAGCGTCCGCAGGAAAGCGACGACATCGGCGATGTCGACCGCGTTCAAGAGATCCGCGAACGCGCCATTCACATCGCGGAAGACGTCCGCGCCGTCTGCGCGACGAAATAGTGCGGCGTAGGGGCCCCGTTCGACGTGGAGCGATAGCGCGAAGGCAATGGCTCAGGCGGACGCGACGCGTCCGGTGCCGGCATGCATCTCCGCGGCGAATTCACCACCCACGAGCACGGCCAGCATCGAGAGGTACATCCAAGTCAAGAGCACGATGACGCCACCGATCGTGCCATACGTCCGGTTATATGTCGAAAAGTTCTCGACATAGAGGCGAAATCCGGCGGTCACGACGATCCACAGTGCCGTGGCGACGACGGAGCCGAGCAGCGCCTCGCGCCACATCAGGCGGACGCTGGGCAGGATGTAGAAGACCGCCGCGCCCACCGCCACGACCAGGGCGATCGCGATCCCCACTTGGACGATCGACCACAGCGCGACCCCGACGTCGCCCAGGCCGAGCAGGTCGGCGAGCGCGTGGACGATGGGCTCGGCAAACACGAAGAGGATCGTCGCGGCGATCATGGCGACGCCGGCCCCGATCACGAACGCCATCGCGATGAGCGACACCTTCCAGAAAGGCCGGCGCTCGGGCACGCCGTAGGCCCGATTGAGCGCGTCGGCGAGCGACGAAAAGACATTCGAGCCGCTCCACAAGGCCAGCAGGGCGCCGACCGACATCACGCCCGGCGCGCCCGAGGAGAAGACCACATCCTGCAGCACGCTCTGAATGAGCGCGTACGCCTCGCTCGGCACCACCGGCGCGATCTGGGTCAGGATCGCTTCCATCGTCCGCCGCCGATCGCCTACCAGGCTCAGTAGCGGCGCCGAGAACAACAGAATGGGAAAGAGCGAAAAGAAGAAATAGTACGCCGTCTGCGCGCCGAGGCCGAGCACACCGTGCGCCCACAAGTGACGCGCCGTACTCCGCACGAGCGTGTTGATCCGATACCCCCCAACCACCATGTGGCCGACCAGTGCAATCGCCGGTCCGGCGCGCCCCGGGATCGCCTACTGGCTCAGACTACAGTCGAGCCGCATTATTGTCCCCATGCGCCGACTCCTCCTGACCGTCTTGCTCACCATCCCCTTGGTCGCCGGCTCGCGGCCCGCCAAGACCTACCAAGTCGGCCGTATCCAGACCGACAAGGGCGAGATTCTGTTCCTGCTCCGCGACCAGACGCCCCGGCACAAAGCGAGCTTCATCCGGTTGGCGTCGAGCCACTACTGGGACTCGTTGACGTTCAACCGGGTCATCAAGAACTTCGTGGCGCAGGCCGGCTGTCCCGACACCCCGCAAGGGTTCGGCGGGTCGCCGTACCTGCTGGCGCCGGAATTCAACGAACACCTGAAGCACGTGTACGGGGCTGTGGGCGCCGGTCGCGACGACAATCCGGGCCAGCTCTCGGCGGGGTGCCAGTTCTACATCGTGGTCAACAAACAGGGCCTGCCGAAGCTCGACGGCCACTACACGGTCTATGGGCAGGTCTTCAAGGGCATGAGCGTCGTGGAAGCGATCGTCTCCGTGCCCAAGGACTCCACCAACAATCCCCTGCAGCCCATCCGGTTGCATGTCGACGTTGTCGAGATGTCGGCGGATGAGCTCAAGGCCAACGGTTTCGTTCCCAGATAAGCGCGGTCAGGCCCTCCTCGGCCTCGGCACCCGCACGGTCCCCGCCCCCAGTCGTCTCCGCCAATAGAGCGCGATCCCGACCACGTTCGCGCCGATGACCAAGCTGCTGATCTTGAGCGCGAAGACGAAGCGGCTGGCCACGTCCACAATCGGTAGGACGGACAGAATGACGTAGAGCAGCGTCGTCGCGAATCCGGCCAGCGCCAGCACGCGCAGCAGGACGGGGACCCGCTCCCCGTCACTCGCCCGCCGGAGCCCGACGAGCGGCACGGCGAAGAGCACCAGATACGTGAGGCCGTAGAAAATACCGGCCGCGTTGTCGATCAGCTGAAATCCTTCCTGCTCTCCGACATTCGTCATACAGGCCGCGGCGAAGAGGAGCGCGCAGACCCCGATGAAGAAGATCGAGTTGATCGGCGTGCGATACCGCGGATGCAGACGCGCGAACCACGACGGCATCAACGCATCCCATCCCGCGACCATGGGCATACGCGTGGTGGCGGTAAACAGGACACTGGAGTTGGCGACGATGCGGGCGCTCGCCGCCGCGACCGCCAGTGGGACCAGGACGGCCACCCATCCCGACGACCCCAGCCCGATACGAAAGGCCTGCGGAATGGGCCCCACCAGATCGATCTGGTCCATCGGCACGAGCGCCTGGATCGCCGACGTGCCGAAGATGAACATCAGCGCGATCACCGGTGCCGCGATCATGACCGAGCGGCCGATCGTGCGCCGCGCATCCTTGGCCTCGCCCGAGAGAATGGCGACGTACTCGAACCCCGACAGGGCGCCTACCGCCAGCTTCCCGAAGATGTTGATGTTGAGCAGCGTCATCGCGGGCGCCGTCATCGCCAACGGGTGGTACGCGGGGAGCGTACCCCGGATCACGTTGACCACGGGAAGGACGAGCAAGAGACCAAACGCCGCGATGAGGAGCATTCCGGCGATGTTGTGCACCCACTTGCTCACGCCGAGCCCCAGGATCGACACCACGATGAGCGCGCCCATGAGCGTCCCGGTGACGGCGCCGATATACACCGGGTTCCCGGAGAGCCACTGGGCCTTCGGTCCGATGGCGTAGATCATGGCGTTGGCGAACGTGAGTCCCAGCGCGCCGAGCAGGACGATCGCGTACAGCCAGAGATTCCAGGCGACGAGGAACGCGATCCCGTTGTTCAAGCCAAGCTTGGACCACTGATAGAGACCGCCTTCGAGCGGGAACCGGCGGCTCAAATAGATGACGACGGCGGCCTGCGGCAGGTAGAAGAGCGCCATCGCCCCCAGCCAGAACGGAATCTGGGAGTGCCCCAGCTTCGCCGCGGCGCCCACCCACGAGAGGCCGACCACATAGAGGATCTGGGTCAGGACCAGATCGCGAAGCCCCAACTGCTGTTTGAGCTCGGCGCTGCGGGCTTCGACCCGGCTGAATTCCGTGGAGGATGCCATCTCAGAGATTCTGTAGTGGCGGCCCCCAGTCCGCAATTGCACATTGTGCCCGTGAACTCACGCCGGCAGTTCCTCATCCGCGCTCCCCTCGGGCTCCTGGCCGCGGCGGCGGCGTGCCGCGGCCAGGATCAGGGCACCGCGTCCTCCACACCCTCGACACTGCCTCCCGGCTCGCCGCCGACGTTCGGCGCGGCGCCGGAAGTCGGCCCGGTCGTCACGCCCCAGACCTTCGTGGAGGCCGAAAAGCTCGTCCAGGTCGCCATGCGCGACGACGAGCGCGCCATGGCGGCGGCCAACTGGCGGCAGTCGATGGCCGCCCTGATCGAACGGCGCGTCGGTCCGCGCACGGTGTCACTGGATGCCACCGTCTCGCCGGCTACCCGATGGAACCCCGTCCTCACCGGTACGGCGGGGCCGGCGCACGACCGGTTTGTGCGGAGCAACGATCCGGGCCAGCTGCCGGCCAGTGACGAGGACATCGCCTTCGCGCCCGTGACCCACCTGTCCCGGTGGATCGAACACCGGCAGCTGAGCGCGGAGCGGCTCACCACGCTGTACCTCGACCGACTGCAGCGCTTCGACCCCAAGCTCCGCTGCGTGATCACGCTGACGCGCGACAGCGCGCTCGCCCAAGCCAAGCAGGCGGATGCCGAGATCGCGGCGGGCAAGTATCGCGGCCCGTTGCACGGGATTCCGTGGGGCAGCAAGGATCTCCTGGACACCGCCGGCATTCCGACGACCTATGGCGCCGAGCCCTTTCGCGATCGCGTCCCGACCACGGACGCGGTGGTCGTGGAGCGCCTGCGCGCCGCGGGAGCGATCCTCGTCGCGAAACTGAGCCTGGGTGCGCTGGCGCTCAACGACATCTGGTTCGGCGGCCAGACCGTGAACCCCTGGCTTTTGGAGGAAGGCGCATCCGGCTCGAGCGCGGGGCCGGGCGCGGCGACGGCGGCCGGACTGGTCGGCTTCTCCATCGGGAGCGAGACCGGTGGCAGCATCGTGAGCCCGAGCATGCGCTGCGGCGTGACGGGCCTCCGCCCAACGTACGGCCGCGTCCCGCGCACCGGGGCGATGACGCTGTGCTGGTCGCTCGACAAGCTGGGCCCTATGGCCCGCGGCGTCGAGGACACCATGCTGGTGCTCAATGCCATCAGTGGCCGCGACGAGCGCGACGTCGCCTCGGTTCCCAGTGCGCTCGACTTCGATGCGACGGCGAGCGTGAAGGGTCTCCGCGTCGGATACTTCCCGAAATGGATGCATGAGGACCCGGCCACGGACGTCGATCGCGGGGCATTGGACACGGTCCGGACGCTCGGGATGGTCCCGACGGAAGTGACCTTACCCGACTGGCCCTACGACTCCCTCAATCTCATCCTGTTCGCCGAGGCAGCCGCGGCGTTCGAAGAGCTGACGCTGAGCGGTCAGGTGCGCCAGCTCAAAGCCCAAGTTCCCGACGCCTGGCCCAACCAGTTCCGCGAAGCGCGGTTCCTCTCGGCCGTCGACTTCGTGCAGGCCGACCGGTTCCGCCGGCGCGTCGCACAGGAGATGGCGCGGATCTTCACGCAGGTCGACCTCCTGCTCGTGCCGTCGCTCCGCGACGAGATGCTCGTCATCTCGAATTTCACGGGTCATCCGTCGTTGACGCTGCGGGCGGGTTTCATTCAGGTCTCGCAAGCGCGGAGCGATTGGGCGCCGGACCCGCACCACCCTCTCCCGACTTTTTCCCCGCCGCGGCGCGTGCCGCATGGCGTCACACTCATCGGCCGGCTGTTCGACGATGGCCTGCTGGGGCGAGCGGGCGTCGCGATGGAGCGGGCATTCGCGGTCGTCGGCGAGCGGCCGCCCGGGTTCTAGCCCCGGGGCGTCGCTCTATCCGTTCGTCGCCTTTGGGCGCTCCGGGGCGAGCACGGGGCGCTCGCACTTCCAGCACCAGTGCGCGTATGCGGAGATCGTCTCCGTGCAGTGCGGACACTCGCGTGCGGCGGGCAGTTCGTGCGTGTGCGGCTGCGTGCCGCCGCAGCGCACGCAATAGAACGCGCTCACCGGCTCCGGCGGCTCGGCTCTCGGCTCGCCCGACTCGGGGAGGCCGTCCCTCCCTCCCTCATCTGGTGGTCCATCCTGCCACGGCTGCATCATACGCCCTCCCGGGCCTCTTGCTTTCTGACGGATCTCGCCCGCCACGGTAACGGCCTCGCTCGCCGCCGGGGACCGGCCCATCTTTCCCCTCATGGCTGTATTAGCACCTTTCACGCCGGAGCCGATCGAAGATCGGTGGCTCGATGGCCAGAATGGCCTCGCCCCCGGAGCCGACGAGCTTGACAAGCTGGTCTACCTCTCCAACCTGATCGGCCGCGAACCCCGGCTGGTGCAGCCCGGCGGCGGGAACACATCGATCAAGGTGGGCGATGCCCTGCTGGTCAAAGGCAGCGGCACCGATCTCCGGACCATCGGTCGCAAGGGTTTCACGCGCCTGTCGCTCGCCAAGTTGGCGGCGCTCGGGACCACGGAGGCCATGCTCGACGCGGACATGATGCGGTTCATGGCGGCGGGGATGCTGGAGGAAGGTCCGGCGCCGAGCGTCGAGACCCCGCTCCATTCCCTGCTCCCGGCCCGCGTCATCGCGCACACGCACGATGTCGCGACCATGAGCCTCACGAACGTGAGCGACCCGCTCGCCGAGCGTCTCGTCGGCGAGTTGTTCGGCGGTGACATCGTGTACGTCCCCTATGTGCGCCCGGGGTTTCCGCTGGCCAAGGTCGTGTCGGGACTCGTCGGCCAGCTTTCTCCGGGCGTCGTCGGGCTGGCGCTGGCGCACCACGGGATCGTGGTATGGGCGGACGACGCACGCGCGTGCTACGCCCGCTTGCTGGGGGCCGTGCACACCATCGAGCGGTATCTGGCGACCAAGCGGCCGCCACGCGTGGCATTCGAACCGGCCGAGCCGAACGACGCTCGCCGACGCCGCGCCGAGCACGTGCTACCGGTGGTGCGCGGCGCGCTGGGATCGGAGAGCCGCGTGATCCTGCATTTCGACGACTCCGACGAGATCCTCGCGGCGCTCGCGGACCCGAAGCTCGCGGAGGTCTCCCAACGCGGGATGGCGACGCCGGAGCATATCCTGCGCGCCGGGCGCCTTCCGGTGTGGCTGCCGGTCGATCGGGACGCATTGGCCGAGGGAGTCCGGGAACAGATCGGTCGCCAACGGGCGGAGTACGAGGTCTACCATGCCCGCCACGCGTCGGCCGGCGAACGGCCGCTCGAGGACTGGGCCAAGGTGGTGTTGGCGCCCGGCCTCGGCATGATCACCGCCGGCCGCGACAAGCGGAGCGCGGTGACGGCCAATATCTGCTACCGCGCCGTGCTGGAGACAATGGCCAACGCCGAGGCCATCGATGCGTTCCGGTTCATCTCCGAAGCCGACGTCTTCACCTTTGAGCACTGGCCGCTCGAGCGGCGCAAGATCGACGAGCAGGACGCGCGGGAGCGCGCGGCGTTGCTGCTGCCGCGCCACGTCGCGACGATCATCGGGGGCGGGAGCGGCATCGGGCGGGCGGCCGCCCTCGCGTTCGCCCGGGAGGGCGCGCACGTGGTCGTGGCCGATCTGGACGCATCGGCGGCCGACGCCGTGGCCGGGGAGATCAACGCGGCGTTTCCCGGGCGGGCGATCGCGGCGCGCGTGGACGTGCGGGACGACGCGAGCCTTGCGGATCTCGTGCGAGCGACGATCTTCGCGTTCGGCGGGGTCGATTGCCTGTTCTACACGGCCGGGCGCGCGCCGAGGTTCGCCAGCGTGACGGACATGCGGCGCGAGGACCTCCAGCAGCAACTCGACGTGCACTATCTGGGCGCCGTGCTCGCTATCGGGGGTGCGGCCTCCGTGATGCGCCGCCAACGTCTCGGCGGTTCCATTGTCGCCTCCGTCTCCAAGGCCGCGGTGGTGCCCGGCCGCGACGCCGCGGCGTACGGCGGGAGCAAGGCGGCGCTGCTCCAGGCGATGCGGGTGGCGGCCGTCGAGCTGGGCGCCGACGGGATCCGCGTCAACGCCATCAACGCCGATCAGATCGAGACTCCGATGTTCATGGAGTTCGTGCGGCAGCGGGCGGCTGGCCGGGGGGTATCGGCCGAGGAGCAGCTGGACGCCTATCGCCGGCGCAACCTCATGGGCGTCTCGCTGATCCCGGCGGAGACCGTGGGCGATCTCGCGGCGCTCCTGGCCAGCGACCGGTTTCGGTATACGACCGGGGACATTATTACGGTCGATGGTGGCCTGCCGGAGGCGTTCCCCCGGTAGGCTGCAAACTGTTCGCCGGGTCGCGCTGTCCAAGGGGCGACTCCGACCCCCCGAGACCGTGACGCTCTTCTCGTCCAACGACCTGCGGGATGCCGTGCGCCGGCTACGCCGCGCCCCCACTGTGACGGCGTCCGCCATCCTCTGTCTCACCCTCGGGCTTGGTGCGACGACGGCGATCGCCAGCGCCATTGATCAGGCGCTCTTGCGGCCGCTGCCGTTCCGCGAGCCCGGCCGCTTGGTCACCGTCTATAGGACGGCCCCGCAGTCCGAGACCTGGCCGTTCTCCGCGCCCAAATATCTCGACCTGGCTCACGGCGTGCGCCAGTTGGACGGGTTGGCGGCCTTTGGGTACGACACGAAACTCCTGGCGCTGCCGACGGAGGGCGTCGAGCTCCAAACGCGGCGGGTGACGGGCAACCTCTTTGCCATGCTCGGCGCCCGCGCCGAGCATGGGCGCCTCGTCACCGTCGCCGACGACAGCGAAGGACAGAATCCCGTCGTCGTGCTCAGCGATGAGTTGTGGCGCAAACGATTCGCCGCCGATCCCGGGGTGGTCGGCCGGGTGGTTCGTCTCGACGGTGTCCCAACCACGGTGATCGGCATCGTGCCGCCGGGGTTTCATATCCCTTCCGGCAACTATGAGCTGACCGGGGATGCCTGGCTCCCGATGCGGTTCACGCCGGAGGAACGGGACCGGCGCGGCAGCAATTGGCTGAACGCGTTGGGGCGCCTCGCGCCCGGCGCCACGGTGGCCAGCGCCAACGCCGAGTTGCGGTCACTGGTCGACGCCATGGTCACCATCCATCCCGAGCTGCGCGGCGAGTCGGCCCGCGCCGTGCCGCTCCAGGCCGAGAGCGTGGCCACCGTGCGGACGCCGCTCCTGCTCGTGTTCGGCGCCGTGTGCGCCGTGCTGTTGATCGCCTCGGCGAACGTGGGCAGTCTGCTGCTGGCGCGCGGCGTGCACCGTCAGCGCGAGATCGCGGTGCGGTCGGCGTTGGGCGCCAGCCGGTGGGCAGTCATGCGGCCAGCGCTGGCCGAGAGCGCGGTGCTCACCGGCGCGGGCGGCGTGTTGGGAATCGGTCTGGCGTGGCTCACCGTCATGACGATCGGAAAGCTCGCCAGCGACCGCCTGCCCCAGCTCACCGGTCTCGCCATCGAGGCGCGGATCGTCGTGTTCGCGCTCTCCTTGGCCGCGCTCGTGGCCTTGTGTTGCGGCGCGCTCCCGGCGTGGTACAGTGCCGGCGTCGACCCCCAGGACGCCCTGCGCGGCGGCCGCGGCGGCGGCGCGGGGGCGGCCCATCATCGGGCCTTGGGGGGGTTGGTGATCGCCGAAGTGGCGTTGTCGTTGATGCTCCTCATCGGCGCCAGTCTCGTCCTGCGGGGATTCCAGAAGCTCGTAGGCCGGGATCCCGGATTCGACCCGCGGCCGCTCCTGACGTTGACGGTGACCGTCTCGCCGGATCGCTATCCCAGCGGCGCGGTCGTCCGGCGCTTTCTCACGCCCATGCTCGCGGCAGTCACGCACGTGCCCGGCGTGCAGTACGTGGGCGCGATCTCCCACGTCCCGTATCGCAACTGGGGATCGAATTCCAACATCCGATACGAGGGACAGCCCGACGACGACCCGGAGCACAAGCCGCTCGTCGACGACCGTACGGCGACGCCGGACTTCTTTCGCGCTACCGGCCAGCGGCTGGTCGCGGGCCGTCTCCCGCGCACCGACGAGGACAATCGTCCCGGTGTACCGATCGCGGTCGTCGCCAACGAGGCGTTGGCCCGCCGCGATTTCCCGCATCAGGATGCCGTGGGGAAGCGCTTCTACATGGGTGACAGCATGTTCGCGACCATCGTCGGTGTGGTCAGCGACATCCCCAACGCCGGGCCGATCGATCCGCCGGTCCCCGAGGTGTACTACTCCTACTTTCAGATGGACACCAGCAACACCGTCTACCCGATCATGCTGCGCGTGACCCGGGGAGACCCCGCCGCCGTCACGCGGGCCGTGACCGCGGCCATCCACTCGGTGGATCCGGTGGCCGCGGTGTCGGATGTCTCGACGATGTCCGATGTGATGGCGACGAGCGTGGGGACGCCGCGATTCTATCTCACGCTCATCGGGACCTTCGCGCTGGTGGCGCTCGTGCTCGCGGTCGCGGGACTCTACGGCGTGATGAGCTATGCCGTAGCCCAGCGCACGCGCGAGTTGGGGATCCGGGCGGCGCTGGGGAGTCCGACGTCGCTGACGCTGCGCATTGTCGCGCAGCAGGGGATGCGCCTCGTGGGATTCGGTGTCGTGGGTGGCGTAGTGGGCGGCATTTTGGTATCGCGCGTCCTCGCCAGCCTGCTCTACGGCGTCAGTCGCGCCGATGCGCCGACGTGGGTGTTGGCCACCCTGGCGCTCACCGTGGCGGGTCTCATCGCGTCGCTGGTGCCAGCGGTGCGCGCGACGCAGGTCGACCCCATCATCGCCATCCGGACGGACTAAGTCCGGAGGGAGTGCGGATCCAGCTCCTCCATCGTCGCGTCATCCAACTCCAACGTCGCGGCGGCGGTGTTCTCTTCGAGGTGCTTCACCGTGGACGTTCCGGGGATCGGCAGCATGACCGGAGACCGCTTGAGCAGCCAGGCGATCGCCACCTGCGAGGGTGTCGCCTGGAGCCGCTCGGCCACGCGCGACAGCGGTCCGCCGGAATTCGCCAGATTGCCCGTCGCCAGCGGAAACCAGGGAAGGAATGCCAAACCTTCCCGCTCGCAGTAATCGAGCACCGGCTCCGACTGCCGATCGGTGAGATTATACCGGTTCTGCACGGAGACGATGGGGGTCAACCGCCGCACCGCGTCAATCTGATCGACATCGACTTCGGAGAGACCGATGTGTTTGATGCGGCCTTCGCGCTGGAGATCGGTGAGCGCCCCGATCTGATCGTCGAGCGGGACTTTCGGGTCGATGCGATGCAGCTGAAAGAGCTCGATGCGCTCCAATCGAAGCCGGCGCAGGCTGCCCTCGCACGCCGCGCGCAGGTGCTCGGGCCGTCCATCCATGACCCAGTTGTCGGGGCCGGGCCGTTGGAATCCCGCCTTGGTGGCGATGATGAGCCCTTTGGGGTACGGGTAGAGCGCTTCGGCGATCAAGCGCTCGGCGACCTCCGGGCCGTAGGAGTCGGCCGTATCCAGTAGGTTGATCCCAAGGTCGACCGCGCGACGGAGGACCGCGATCGCTTCGGCGTGGTTGGCCGGCTCGCCCCAGAATGCCGCGCCCTGTCAGGCGCATGGTGCCGTAGCCGAGTCGGTAAGCTTGGAGATCGCCTCCTATGGCGAACGTGCCACTCCTCGTAGCCGGGTATCGCATCAGCCCCTCCGCATCGCGTCGACAGACGCGCGCAATTGTCTCTGCATGTCGGCCTCCCCGCTCCACAGGTCGGCCCAGCTGAACATCTTGCCTTTCCGGTGCCCTTTCTCGGTCATCAACACGCCGTCGGGCGTCAATGTCAGCACCAGCGGTTGGTCCGCGATCATGATCTCGCGTTTCAGTGGCTTGTCGAGCTTTGTCGGCATTCTTGAGATGTAGATCGTGCTCTACTCGGGACGCAAGCTCGTGAGTGGATCCACGCGGGTCGCTCGCGTTGGCGGCACAATGCAGGCCACGACGACGACCAAGAGCAGCCCCCCGATGACGATTGCGTAAGTCATTGCGTCGACCGGACTCACCCCGTATAGCATGCCCGCGAGCATCCGGTTTCCGGCGAGCGCGCCACCGACGCCGAGCACGGCGCCGAGGAGCGTGGGGTCTATGGCATGCACCGCGGCTCGTGAGTGGCGCCTACCTGGCGCTTGGCCGCCGGTCAAGACGTTCGCGGATCACGCCCAATGCGGCGTCGCGTTCGGCTCCCGCGAGCGGCAGGCGGGGTGGGCGGACGAACTCCGTGCCGCGGCCCACCTCCAACTGCACGAGCTTGATGAGCTGGACGAACTTGACCACGGTGTCAAATCGCAGCAACGGCAGGAACCACGCGTACAGCGCGAGCGCTTCCCGCATCTGACCCGACCGCGCCAACTCGAACAGGCGCACCGACTCGGCGGGCAAAGCGTTGGCCAGCCCCGCCACCCATCCGGCGGCGCCGACCCCCACCGCCTCCAGGATCATGTCATCGAGCCCCGCCAGGAGCGCGAGCCGGTGCCCGAGTGCCGCCCGGAGTGCCGTCACGCGGCGCACGTCTCCGCTCGACTCTTTCACGGCGTGCACGTTCGCGTGCCGGTCGGCGAGCGCCGCCACGTCCGCGGCCGAGAGATCGGTCCCGTAGGCGATGGGATTGTTGTACAGCATACAGGAGAGCGGCGTCGCGTCGAGCACGGCGTGGAAGTGGGCTTCCGTTTCGCGCCAATCCCCGCGATAGACGTAGGGTGGCAGCACCATGAGCCCATCACAGCCCGCCCGCTCGGCCGCGCGGGCGAGCCGGACGCACTCGTCGGTGGAGAGACCGCTGATCCCGGCGACGAGCGGCGCGGCTCCAGTCGCGGAACGGCAGATCTCCAGCACCCGCACCTTTTCCTCGAACCGGAGCGTCGCGCCTTCCCCGAGGGAGCCGAGCGCCACGATCGCGTCGCAGCCGGCGCTCAGGATCCACCGCACGTGGGCGGCGAGCGCCGTCTCGTCGATCGCCCCATCGGCATCGAACGGCGTGGTGATCGCGGGAAGAACGCCGGACCAGTTTGCGGCTTGCATCACATTGCTCCTCGCGCCCGGGAGGGCCGGTAGGGGGCAGGATCGATCGCTGGCGTCCGGCCCAGCACGAGGTCCGCGAGGATGCGGCCGGTGCCGAGCGCGGTCGTTATCCCAAATCCTTCGTGGCCAGCCGCGATCCAAAATGGCGACTCGGGCCAAGCGCCGATGAACGGCAAATTGTCCGGCGTGGCGGGCCGGAACCCGATGCGGGTGCGGGCCTCTTCGAGTATGTGGCCGGTTGACGGCAGAAAATGTGCGGCCCGCCGGAGCATCCGGTCCACGAGGTCCTGATTGATCGACGCATCCCAGCCGACGTTCTCGCGCGACGCGCCAATGAGGAGCTGTCCCGTGGCCCGCGGCTGGACGTTGCAGGCAATGGCCGCGTCGTGGCCATACCCCAGCTCCGCGACCTGATGCCGGCAGAGATGCGCCGCGCCTTCGGCGATCACCAAGTGCCCTTTGCGCGGGGTGATCGGTATGCCTGGTGTCAGCGCGGGCGCTGCCGCGCCCGTCGCATTGACGATGACTTGAGCCTCGAGATCCGCCAGGCGCTTCACCGGCGCGTGCTCCTTCACCGCCACGCCATTGAGCAGCCAACGGGCGAGTAACGGCGGATCGATGACCATGTCGCCCGGAACGGAGAGCCCACCGGCGAGACCGGGGCGCAGCGCCGGCTCGGCATTGCGGAGTGCTTGGGCGTCCAGTACCGCGGCGCCGATACCGCGCGCGACATAGGCGTCGCGCTTGGCGCGCGCCGTCTCCATCTGCGCATCGTCCTCGGCGACCCACAGCGTGCCGCGCGGCTCGAGAACGACATTCGGAGCGAGCTCCCGGAGCAGGCGCTGGGAGTAGGCGGTCAGCGCGAACAACGCGTCCGATGCATCGAGCACCACCACGTGGCCCATGCCCGCGGACGTCGCGGCGCCCGCGATGTTGCCGGCGTCCACGACAGAGACCGCGAATCCTTCCTGCGCCAAATAGTACGCGCACGCCGCGCCCACGATGCCCGCGCCGACGACGATGGCGTCGCCTGTCACCGGCCTCAGAATCCCGCGCTGAAGGGATCCGACGGATCGAAATGCAAGAGCGTTTCGCCGGTGATGAATGCCCGTCCACAAATGTTCGGCACCAACTCCCCCGCCTGCTCGTCGAGCCATCCAATGAAGAGACTGCCAGTGATGCTCTCTTGCCGATAGCGCTGTCCGACCGCCAGCTGGTGTCGCGCGTGCATGACGGCCAGCTTTGCCGACGTGCCCGTGCCGCACGGCGAGCGGTCGTAGGCGCCTCCTGGGCACATCACGAAGTTCCGGCTATCCGCATCGGCGCGCGCCGGCGGTCCCGACAACTCCACGTGATCGATGTCCGCTCCGCCATCGCCCCGGATCCCCTGCACGCGCAGCGCGTCCATGATGGCCATCGTGGCGCGGCTCAGCTCGGCCTGGCGCGACAGGACGAGCGGCGGCTCATCCAGATGCGTGATGAAGAACCAGTTGCCGCCATACGCGATGTCGCCAACCACGCGCCCGATACCGGGAACGGTGACCGCGACGTCGCGCGCGTGACAGCGCGCCGCGACGTTCCGCACCGTCACGGCGCCATCGTCCCCCAACTGGGCGCTCACTGTCCCGACCGGCGTGTCGAGTCGGACTGGCCCCGGTTGAATGCGTCCGAGATGGGCGAGCGTCCGCACGACGCCGATCGTGCCGTGCCCGCACATGCCCAGATAGCCGACGTTGTTGAAGAAAATGACACCAGCGGCCGAACCCGGCGTGACGGGCGGCGTCAGCAGCGCGCCGACGAGCGCATCATGACCGCGCGGCTCGCACAGCACGCCGCGGCGCAAATGATCGTACTGGCGCCGCACCGTCTCACGGCGTTCCGCCATTGTCGCGCCGGTTGGCTGCGGCCAGCCTTCCATAACGACGCGCGTGGGCTCGCCTTCGGTGTGAGAATCAATGACACGCATCAATGTGATCCACATCACAGCCAAATGTGTCCGATTCGATGACGAACTCGCCAGACCGTGGACTCACCACCGGGCATTGGTCATTGACCCCGCATCGGTCGCCACGGCGCGAAGACGTTCCATATTCACAGGCATGACAATACGTAATCCGGGACACTACGGGCTCCACGCGATGGCGTTGGCCGCCATCGCGTTGGTGGGATGTGGGAAGGACGCGAGCGCCCCCGCGTCATCAGGCAATACCGTCAGCCTGGCGTTTGCCACGCGCCCCGCGGGCGTCGGCTCCGCCAGTGTGATCGCCTCGGGCGCCGACCGTCTGACCATCACCAGTGCGGAGATCGTGCTGTCCCACATCGAGCTGGCGCAGGCCGGCATGATGGCGTGCGCCGACGTGGATTCCGGCGACGATAACAATCAGGCGATGGATCACGACGATTGCGACAAGCTCGAAGTGTCGCCGATGGTCGTGCAGTTGCCGACCGACACGACGGTGGTGACCTCGCTGACGTTGCACATTCCGCCCGGCAACTACCGCGCGCTCGAAGCGCGCCTGGCATCGTCGAGCTTGCTCGCCGCGCCGCCGGACATCGCGGGAGCCAGCGTGCAAGTGATGGGAACATTCGATGGGCAGCCGTTCACCTACACTGGCACGCCGCACGCCAAGATCGAGCTGTCGTTCAACCCGCCGCTGGCGGTGGCCGACAGTACGACCAACATCACCGTGCACGTCGACTTGAGCACGTGGTTCGTCAATCGGTCGGGCGCCCTGATCAACCCATCGACCGCCGACCCCGGCGGACCGAATCAGCAGGTCGTCACCGATAACATCACGCGGTCGTTCCAGGCGTTCGAGGACGACCATCGCCACGGTCGCGGTCACGGGGGCGGTCCCGGCCCCCACTAGCGTAGTGTGATGGCGGCGGTGGCTCAGTCTCGCCGCACTGTGCGCCCGACGACTACCGTGATGTTGTCGCTGCCGCCGCCATCCAACGCGTCTTGCACCAGATCTTCGCACACCTGACGTGTGGACGTCATGGTCGACAGGCGCTCGCGAATGCGGGCGTCGGTCACATGCTTCGTGAGGCCGTCACTGCACAGCAGTCCCACCGTGCCCCAGACCTGCGAGAGCGAGCTGACCACGGGAGTCGTCTGCGGTCCGCCGATCGAGCTGGACAGCATATTGACCCAGCGCGTGCGATAGGCCTCGGTACGCGTGAGCACGCCGATGTCGATCAACTCCTGGGCCATCGTCTGGTCGCGCGAGAGCTGGATCAGATCGCCGTCGCGCAGGACATAGCAGCGGCTGTCGCCGACGTGTAGCAGGTACGACCGCGGCCACATGCCGATCCACATCGTCAGCGTCGTCGCCATGCCCGCGAACGCCGGATTGTCCTCCGCTTGGCGGACGATCGTGTCGTGGCATTCGCGCGCCGCGTCCTCGAGCGTGTGCGCGAACTCGTCGCTCATCCCGTCAGGGATGGTCGCGCAGCACCGGATGGATCGCGCGACGTACTGAGCGACGGCTTCCACGGCGAAGCGGCTGGCTTCCTCGCCCATGGGACCGCCGCCCACGCCGTCAGCGACCATGGCGACCATCGCGACCCGCTCGGGCTCGAGGACGAGGCGATCGAGCGTGGGCAGGCTGGTGAGATGGACCTGAACGGCCTTCCGGATCGAACACACCAGGAAGTGGTCCTGATTGATCGTGCGCGTCTTCCCGGCGTGCGTCAGGCCGAAAAAGTCGATCTCGTCGTCGCGCGGCGCGCGGTCGGTGAGCGACACCGCGGACCCGGTTTCGGACATGGTTACACGCTATCGTCTTGCCCCCGTCTCCGCCAGCCTTGGGAGTCCGAACGCTAGGGGCCGTCCCGCGCCGGGCGCATGGCGGCAGCTCCGATCGTTGTGGACACCATTCGTTCGAGCTCGGGCAGGTCAAAAGGCTTGAGCACGATTGGGCAGTGAATGTCCGCCAGCGCCTCGGTCACGGCCACCGTCACGTCGCCCGTGATGAAGATCGTCCGCGCGCGGAGATGCCCCTGAATGGCCACTGCCGCGGCGAACAGCACATTGCCGCGCATGTCGGGCAACCGGAAGTCGATCAACATGCCGTCGACGGGTTGGCGCCGCAGGATGGTCATCGCCGCCGCGCCGCTGGAGGCCGCCAGCACGTCGTAGCCCCGCCGGCGGAAAAGCGCCGAGAGGGACGTGAGGACGACGGGTTCGTCGTCGACGATGAGCAACCCGCCGCTGCCGCTGTACATCGGTGGTCGCATCACTCCTGGAGACACGCTCGAGCGGGCCCTTCCGTTACTACGTCCACCGTGACGGGGCCGTTGCAGGAATGAAACCGCAACCGGCATCCCGCCGGCTTTCTTGGCTGCGCGCCGGCGGTCGCGTTACCGCCCCGTCCGATTCCCATTTTGTCGAGGAGTTGCTCGCATGTTTGCATCTCGTCGCGTCATGCTCCAGCTGTTTGCCTGTGCAAGGACTGCAAACGCCGACGGTGGCGCACGTCGACATCTTCCCGGCCCTGCCCAACACGGTCATCGCCACCGTGAATGGCGTCTCGGTCTTCAACGGCGGCTTTGGATCCGCGCTCGACAAGTCGCCATTCCGGAACGATGAATACTACTTGCTCGCCGACCGTGGGCCGAACTTCGACGGCGCCGGCAGCCGAAGTACGGTGTGAACGAGATCGAGCAGGTCACGAACGGCCACGACGGCCGGTTCCTGGTCATCGAGCGCGACGACAACTTCCTCGCCGATCGGTCGCCAAGCAACTGTTCGTCGACCTGCTGCCGCTCGGCTACCCGCACGACAAGCTCGAGGGCGTGACGGTCGTCGACCGCAACACGATCGCGGTTTCCAATGACGACGACTTCGGCATCACCGACGGTCCGAACAACGGCATCGCGCAGAAGACTCGGCCGGCCCGCAACGGCGCCATCGACCACAACGAGGTGTGGTTCATCCGGTTTACGCGCCAGATCCAGTAGGGCTATGATTCAGGATGGCTGACGTCGCGATCGTCGGCGGGGGACCGGGCGGCCTGGTGGCCGCCCGGTACCTCAAGTCTCAAGGCTTCGATCCGGTGCTGTTCGAACAGGCGAAACGGATCGGCGGACAATGGTCGGCCGATCCAATCACCAGCGGCGTGTGGCCCGGGATGCGGGCCAACACGAGCCGCGTGATGACGGCGTTCAGCGATCTGGCCCACGATCCCCGCGTGGGGATCTACCCGACCAATCAGACGGTGCGGGATTACCTGCAACGCTACGCGGAGCAGTTCGACATCCTGTCGTCGGCCCGTTTGGGAACGCGCGTGGAGACGATCGCCCGCGGGTCCGGTGGCTACGCCGTGCGTTCCCGCGGCCCCGATGGCGTCGTCCGCGACGAGTGGTTCGAGCGCGTCGTCGTGGCCACGGGCCGCTATCACAAGCCGTCGATCCCGGCGGTGCCGGGACTGGCCACCTTCCCCGGCAAGGGTAGCGTCGCCCACACGTTCGCCTACAAGGAACCGGAGCGCTACCGCGGCCAGCGCGTGTTGGTGGCCGGCTGCGCGATCAGTGCGCTGGAGGTGGCGAGCGACCTGGCGATGCTCGGCGCCGCCCGCGTGGTATCGACGAACCGCCGCCAACGCTACATCGTGCAGAAGATGACCGCGGGTATGCCCGTGGACCATTCTGGCGTTCACGCGGTTCGCCGCGCTGGCCAATGAGTCGTTTCCGCCGGGCGCGAGCGCGCAGTCACTCAAGGAATTCATCATCCGGCGCTTCGGAAATCCGGAGCAGTACGGCGCGCCGCGGCCCGCGGAGAGTGTGCTGGACGCCGGGATCGCGCTGTCGCAGACGTTTCTTCCGTTAGTCGCCGAAACGCGCATTCGAGCTCAAGCCGTGGATCACGGCGGTGGAAGGATCCATCGTGCGATTCGCCGATGGGAGCGAGGCCGAGTTCGACGCGATCGTGCTGGGCACCGGCTATGCGCTTGATCTCGACTTCTTGAGTCCCGACCTCCGGGAGACCCTGGGAGCGAACGAAGTCGCGACCAACACCTACCGGAACACCTTTCACCCGGACGCCCCCGGCTTGGCGCTGGTCGGGCTGATGCACACCGTCGGCCCGTTCTTCCCCATGGTCGAACAACAGGCGCGATGGATCGCCTATGCGTGGAGCGACGCGTGCCCGATGGCACCGGACGCCGACATGCGAGCGGCCATCGCCGCCGCCGGTGGCCCACCATCCGGCGCCCCGCTGGCCATGCACGTGATGGCGGTCGCGTTCGCGCGTGAAGCGGGCATCGAGCCCGAGGTCACGCGCTGGCCCGATCTGGCGCGCGCCCTCCTGTTCGGACCTCTATCGGCGGTGTCGTTCCGGCTGTCCGGACGCGACGCGCTGCGCGACGCGGTGGAGCGCACGGCGCACGCGGCGCGCGCGTTTGATTGCGTGCCGACACCGCAATTCACGGAAGAGCAATCGGCCCAAGTGCGCGCGCTGGCCGCGGCGCGAAAAGACGCGGCGCTCGGGGCGCTCGCGGCTACCACGCCTCCGTCGGCGCATCCGCCGGCGGCGGCAGCGACTTGATGTAGGTCACGAGCGTCCAGATCACGTCGGGCGGCAACGCCCCGCCGAACGCCGGCATCCCGCGCGGACGGCCATAGAAGATCGATTGGAAGATCTCGGCGTCGGTCCCGCCGTAGCGCCAACGCCGGGCCGTCAGGCTCGGGCCCACCGCCCCGACGGCATCGGCGCCGTGGCATCCGTCGCAGTTCATCCCCGTGAAGAGTTGGCGGCCCTCGGCGACGGTCCTGGCGTCGGCGACCACTGGATTGATCAGGGTCGTTGCCGGAGGGGCCGCGCCGCCCACGAACACCCGATCCTCGGAGCGAATCGCCGGAGGTCCACCAGCGTGCTCGGGTGGAGCGTTGCCGCGGCAACTGATCGCGGCGATCGTCAACAAGACCGGGAGGCGAGCCGTCATAGGGCAAAGATCCAGATCATGCCGCCCTGACTCGTGCGACTCGCCAAGTCTTTGACGAAATCCGCCGGATCACGGATGTCCGCGGGATCGTCCGACCGATAGTCTCCGGCGAGGAGCAACCAGTCACCTCCGATCCCGGCATAGATCGCGACATACTGCCGGCCATCGGGACCGGTGTAGGTGATGGGACTGCCGACGATGCCCGATCCGACCTTGAACTTCCAGAGTGGGCGCCCCGTCGTGGCATCGACCGCCTTGAACCACCCGTCGAGGGTGCCGTAGAACACGACGTTGCCGGCGGTCGCCAGGCTCCCACTCCACACGGGATATCGCTCGTCGATCTCCCACACGCGCCGTCCGCGGGCGGCGTCCCAGGCGATGAAGGCACCGAGGTGCCCACCGCGTCCCGCGTGGTACGGGCTGTTCACACCCATGAATGGCGTGCCGGCAATGTGCGTCGTCGGCGCCGCCGCGTAGTCCATGCACATGTTGTTGGTCGATGCATAGAACAGCTTCGTGCGCGGCGAGTAGGCCACCGGCGACGCCGGACTCTTCCCTCCCTCGAGCGTCGGGCAGATGTCCTTGACGTTGCCCTTGGAGGCGCCCGTGACCTTGCTGCTGTCGACCACCGGTCGGCCGGTCGCGCGATCGATGCGCTTGGCCCAATTGACGTCGACGTAGGGTTCGGCCACGAGGATCTCGCCGGTCGCCCGATCCAGCGTATAGGCAAAGCCGTTCTTGTCGAAGTGCACGAGCGCGTGGCGCATGCGGCCCGCGATCGGGATGTCGACCAGCACCATCTCGGCGGCGGCGTCATAGTCCCACGCGTCGTGGGGTGTGAACTGATAGGCCCAGACCAACGCCCCGTCCTGCGGGTGTCGCGCCAAAACGCTCGCCGTCCACTTGTTGTCGCCCGGCCGTTGCTCGGGATTGTACGGCCCGGGGTTTCCGCTGCCGTAGTAGAGCAGATCGAGGACCGGGTCGTACGACAGCCAGCCCCAGACCGGGGCACCGCCATGCCTCCACGCATTGGTGGGCCAGCTCGTGAGACCGAGTTGGGCTCCCTTGTCGTAGAACGACGTGAACTTCCCCGGCCGCGCCAACATGGCGCTGTCCGGCCCCAGGTTCGATCCGGTCCACACGATGGCGCCCGTGGCCAGATCCAGTGCCTTCACCGACCCCAGGATGCCGAACTCGCCGCCCGACGCGCCCACGATGACGCGGTTCTTGATGATGAGCGGCGCCATTGGCGTCGTCTCGCCCTGCGAGAGATCGGCGATCTGCGTCCGCCACCGCTCTTTGCCGGAGGCCGCGTCGACGGCGACTGTGTGGCCGTCGAGGAGGTTGTAGACGATGGCGCCATTGGCGTACGCCGCGCCGCGATTCACCGCATCGCAACAGGCGATGCCGATGGCGTTCTGGTCCACGGGCGGCCGGTACTTCCACTTGAGCGGATAGCCGTCCTTGGTCAGGTCGAACGCATACAGCACGTTTGGGTACGGCGTGACGACGTACATCGTGGAGCCGACGACCAGCGGCTGACCCTCGTGTCCGCCGAGCACGCCCGTGGAGAACGTCCACACGGGGCGCAGACGACCCACGTTCGCCGGGGTGATCGTGGCCAGGCCGCTGAACCGCGTCGCCGCGTAGTCCTTCGCGGGGATCGTCCACTGGCCATCGTCCTGGGCCGGCGCCGCCGCCGCCCAACCACAGAGCGCCACGCCGAAGGTCGCTCGTCGGAGCATGCGGAAGAATCTACTCATTGAACAGCTGGCGGACCCGGTCGGCGACCACGGCGCCGAGAATCACGAGGCCAACCACGATCCGTTGGAGCTCCGGGTCGACATTGGCGAGATTGAGCGCGTTGGTGAGGGCGCCGATGCAGACGGCGCCAATCAACGTCCCCAGCACACTGCCCCGCCCCCCGGTGAGGGCCGTGCCGCCAATGACGACGGCGGCGATCACATTGAGCTCGTATTGGAGTCCCGCGTTGGGCACGCCGGCGCCCAAGCGGCCGGCGAGCACCGCGCCCGCGAAACCGGCCAGGATGCCGTTGGCGATATACACCCAGGCGATCACCCGGCGCGTGCGAACGCCGGCGAGCCAGGCGGCTTCCTCGTTGCCGCCGGCCGCGTAGACCCACCGGCCCCATACCGTTCGAGCGAGCACGAACCAACCGCCGGCGACGATCACCAACATCAGCAGCACGGGCGTCGGGAGCCCCAACACTGTGCCCTGGCCGAGCCAGTCGAATGCAGAGGGCAGGTCACCCACGGAGCGGCCACCGGACACGATGAATGCCAGTCCGCGGCAGATGGTCAAGAGCGCGAGCGTCACGAGGAACGACGGGACCTTGAGGTACGCGACCGTGCCGGCGCTGACCAGTCCGGCGGAGGCGCCGACCGCGAGGGCGGCGGCGACGCCCGCGCACGCGGCGCCCGTTCCGCCCAGCACGGGCGCGAGGCCGTGCGCTGTGAGGGCCGCCGTCACGCCGGACAGCGCCAGGACCGAACCCACCGACAGATCGATCCCACCCGTCAGGATCACCGCCGTCATCCCGACCGACATGATGCCGACGATCGCCACCGACAACGCGACGTTGATGAGATTGGCGAGGGAGAAAAAAGTCGCGAGCATGGCGAGGCGCCCTACGCCGGCATCATGAGCGTGCCGACGCGTGCCGCGGTGCAGTCGGCGCCGGACAATGCTCCAACGACCCGGCCCTCGCGCATGACGACGAGGCGATCACAGAGGGCCAGGGCTTCCTCGAGGTCGGATGTCACCACGAGGACACCGGCCCCTTCGCCCGCGGCGGCGCGCAGTGCCCGGTAGATCTCGGCGCGGGCGCCGACGTCGACGCCCCGGGTCGGCTCGTCGGCGATCAGCACGTGGGGACGGCGGGCGAGCCAGCGGGCCAGCACGACTTTCTGCTGCGTCCCGCCGGACAGACTCATCACGGGCGCGTCCACCGACGCGGTGCGCATGGCCAATCGGTCGACCCACTCGCGGGTCAGCCGTCGCTCGGCGCGCCCGTCGGTGACGCCGAGCCGGGACAATGCGCCGAGCGAGGGGAGCGTGAGGTTGGCGCGCAGCGATCCGGTCGGGATGAGCGCCTCGCCAGCGCGATCTTCGGGGATGTAGCCGATGCCCCTCTCGACGGCGTCGCGAGGTGATCGCGGACGATACTGGGCTCCCCTGAGAGTGACCGTGCCGCGTCTGATTGGCGCCGCGCCCACGATCGCCCGCGCCAGTTCGGTACGCCCTGCGCCCACGAGGCCGACGAGACCGACGATCTCGCCGACCCGCACGACGAGGCTGGCGTCATCGACGCCGGGCGCCGCGAGATGCTCGACGACCAGGACCGGCGGCGCATTGGCGGGCGCGGGGCGCCGCGCGGGCGCCAGGGTGGTTTCCCGTCCCACCATGTCGGCGATGATGGCCTGGCGCGTGAACCCGCCGGCCGGGCCGTGCGCCACGCGCGCGCCGTCGCGTAGAATCGTGACGCGGTGGGCCAAGCGCTCGACTTCCTCGAGGCGGTGCGTGGTATAGAGCACGCTGACTCCCGCGGCCGTCAGGCGCGCGATGGTCTCGAAGAGCGCATTGCATTCGCGCGGCGAGAGCACGGCGGTGGGCTCATCGAGGATCAGGATCCGCGCCGCGCCGAGCGCCTTGGCGATCTCCACGAGCTGGCGTTGCGCCAGGGAGAGCGCGGCGACCGGTGTGTCGACATTGATCGCGGCGCCCGCGGGTCCGAGTCGCGCCAGCGCCTCGGCGGCGGTGGCGCGGGCGGCGCGCCGGTCGATACGAAAGCCCAGGGCCCGCGGTTCGCGGCCCAGCACGATATTCGCCGCCGCGGACAAAGCCGGCACCAGGCGGAGCTCCTGATGGACCATGCGGACGCCCGCCGCGTGCGCATCGCGCGGGGAGTGGAACGTGACGGCGGCGCCATCGATGGTCAGCGCGCCTGCGGCCGGGCGCACGGCGCCGGCGAGGACCTTCATGAGCGTCGATTTCCCCGCGCCGTTCTCGCCGAGCAGCGCATGCACTTCGCCTGCCGCCAGGTCGCAGTCGACCCCGGCCAGCGCCGCCACGCCGCCGTACCGAACCACGATGTTCCGCGCGGCGAGGATGGGGCCGGTCACGGCGTCGAGGCGTCGACTACGCTGGTCGGAACGGCGATGACCGAGTCGGGAGTTTGGCGCGCGAAATACGCGGCGATGGCGTCGATCGTCTCGGAGCCGATGCGTCGCGGCTGCTGGGCGATGTCGGCCTTGAGCGGCGAATTGCCGTGGATCGCGCGGACGGCTTCGGGGCTGGCGTCGTATCCGACGATGGTGAAATTCGCCGCCGTCTTGCCGTGCGCCGTGGCCGCGGCGAGGGCGCCCAACGCCGTTTCGTCGTTGATGGCGAAGACGCCGTCGAGCGCGGGATGCGCCTGGAGGAGATCATCGGCGACCTTGAGCGCGCGGTCGCGGACGCCGCCCGCGGACAGTACGCTCACGACGGTGATCCGGGGATGCGCGGCCGCCATGGCGTCCGTGAACCCGCGGGCGCGGTCGGCGCCGGTCTGCAGCTCGGGTTGCCCGATGACGGCGACGGTGCCCGAGTCGTGCAGCGTCCGGGCCATGAACCCGGCCGCCAGCCGGCCGCCCTCGTAGCTGTCGGACGCCACGTGCGCGATCACATGCGCGCCGAACGCCCGGATGTCGGCGGAGAACACGGGAATGCCCGCCGCCTGGGCCCGGGCGATCGCCGGGGCGATGCCCTTCGAGTCGACGGCACAGACCACGATCGCATTGACGCGCTGCACGATGAAGTTGTCGATCTCCGACTGCTGCTTGGCGAGGTCGAAATCGCCCGACGTCACCAGCACGGCGTAGCCGTGGCGCGCGGCGGATTCCCGGAGGCCCAGCTCCAGCTGTTGGTAGAACTGGTGCTCGCGGGTGAGCAGCGTCACGCCAACGCGCTTTTCGCCGGCGCGGTGCGTCGGGCCGCAGGCGACGAGCATCATCGCGGCGGCGACGAGAGACAGTCGACTCACGGACCGAAGCGATAGCCGAGGCCGAAGCGAAACGTGGTGGCGTCAGAAGGCACCGCGTAGACCTGCGACGAAACGTCGATCGCGGGGGTGACCCGCAGGGTGAGTCCGCCGAATACCGTGCCGCGCGTGAGATTCACGATCAGGTGGGTGCCGTAGTAGGAGTAGTCTTGCGACAGGTCGTGAAAACCAACATTGAACCGCGGCCGAAGCCAAGAGATCCCGCCGCCGACGTAGGCTTCGAGGCGTCCGCCGAGGGCGGTGGCGCCGACCGCGGATTCGACGCCGAACATGTCGGGATTGAAGGTGTCGTCGGATGGCTGCGTGCCGTAGCAGGCGGCCGTGGAGTCCCGCAGTTGCAAGGCCGAGCGCGGACACGTGATGGGCCCGCGAATCTGCCCCAGGGTGCCGTGCGCGCGGATCATCAATAGGAGATCGGCGCCGGGCAGGGTCACCAGGTGTCGCGTGTTCGACACGGCCAGGCTCCCGATGTCGACCTTGGCCTCGTCGATCGGAACAGGCGGATCGTAGCTCGCTTCGACCTCAAAGCCCAACGGGAGCCAGACGGTGACCCGGGGCCGCGGGAATATCGACGCGAGCTGAGTGTGCTCGCTTTTCGCGAGATAGCAGACTCCGGTATGCTGAAGGGCGGTGTCCGGTGACGGGAGCGGAGCGACCTCGACCCCAACGCGGACGGAGAACGGAGCATGAAGCTCGGGCGCTGTCGCGGGCGAGAAGGCCAGCGGGGCGCTATAAAAGGCCAGCAGGCGCGCTTCGTGGCTATTGGCGGGCAGAATGCACGGCGGAGGCTGCCCGGCAGCGGCCCGGAGCAGAATCCCGTTCACGATCAGGCACACGACGGCCAGCAGGCGGATTGGCACCGCTCAAACTATATCAGACTCCCCGACGTAACAGGCGCGGCGGCGCGCCGTCCCGCCGGACAGCGCGCGCCAGCCGAGCTCAGCTTTTGGCGTTCGCCGCCGTATCGCTCAGCACGTCGATGATCTGCCCGACCTTGCAGAAGCTTCCGCCACTGCGCGGCTTCGCGACGATATCGGCCTGCGCGCCGTCGACCAACAGCGACGCGGGCGCCTGCGCGGGCTGCAGTTCGTACTGCTTCCCCGACGAGGACACGAGCTGCCAGCACTGACTGCCGTCACTGGCCTGCACAGAATGAATGGTGCCCTTCAACCCGAGCCGCCCGTTCGATAACTGCTTGTCGCCGCTGCTCGAGCACGCCGTCGCCAGGGCAACGATGCCGAGCGTCACCACCGCGCTACCGAACCGCCCTGTTGTGCCCATTCCACTCCTCCGATTCGTGACCATCTATCGTACGTTACGTTGGCCCGTGGCGCGAGGGGTGCGGCGGTCGCCATCCTACAATACATGAGACTTATTCCCATCATGGCGCTGGGGCTGTTGGGCGCCCATCGCGCACCGACGCCGGCTGTTGAGGCCGCCCCGCTGGCGACCGCTGCCGATACCGTCACCGTCCAAATGGTTGGCAGCACATCAGGCTACAAATTCCAGCCCGCCGTCGTCACCATCAAGAGCGGCCAGCCGGTCAAGTTCGTGATGGTCTCCGGTGGCCCGCATAACGTGACGTTCGATCCGAACGATATCCCGGACGGCGCGGCGACGGCGCTCGATCAGGACATGCCACGCCAGCAGGCCAAGCTGACTGGACCGCTGATGACGAATCCGAACGACGCGTACGTCATCTCCGTTCAAGGACGCGAAACCCGGCCCGTACAAGTACTACTGCCTGCCGCACCAAGCGATGGGGATGACCGGAACGGTCATCGTCCAGTAGCCGAATGTCCCGCTACAGCGTCCAGCGTTCCCCGGCGCCCGAGGCCAGCGCCCGGGCGACGACGGCGTTGGCCGCCGCGACATCCTGTACGCCGATGCCGGTGAGATCGCACACGATCATCTCGTCCGGCGTCCGGCGGCCCGGCGCGCGTCCCGCCGTGATCTGACCGAGCTCGGTCACCCGGTCGTCGCTCAGCACGCCGGCGTCGATCGCGTGGTGAATCTCGCCCAGCCGGCGGCACTGGGCCAGCGAATCGGCGACGACCCGATCGGCGCTGGCCAGGACGTCGACGTCGAGCTCCTGCTTGTCAGGGCCATCGGACCCGGCGGCGATCACCAGCGCGCCGGCGGCAAGCCACGACGCTCTCACGAACGGCGCGCGGCTCGCGGTCACCGCCACCACGATGTCGGCGTCGGCGAGCGCCGATGCGACGGTGTCCGCGGCCACGACGTCGACGGGGAGCACCGCGCGGAGATCGTCGACGCAGCGGTCGACCGCGTCGCGCCGCCGGCCCCAGACGCGCACGCGTGCGAAGCTGCGGACGCGGGCCAGGAGTTGGGGCTGCAGGCGGGCCTGGATGCCTGTGCCCAACACGGCGACGGTGTGGACGCGCTCGCGCGCCAGATGCCGGGCGGCGACGGCACCCGCGGCGGCCGTGCGCAGGTCGGTGATGTACCCGCGATCGAACAGGATCGCCGCCGGCGCGCCCGTGCGCGCGTCAAACGCCAGCACCACTCCGTCGTTCGTGCCGGCGAAGCCCGACGCGAACTTGCAGGCGTACCAGGGGCTGCCGTGCAGGTGTCCGGCCTTGATGTGGATCTCCCCGGCGTGCTCGGGCACATTGAGGTGAATGACGCCCGGCAGCTCGGCGCCGCCGCTCGCGTACGCCGTGAATGCGTCGGCGACGACGTCGATGCAGGATTGGGGATCGAGCAGCGCGCGCACGTCGGCCTCGCGCAGCACGACGAGAGGAGTGGTCATGGCTCGCCTCGCCACGTCCCCGCGGCCACTCGCGGCACAAAGGTCTCCAGTCCCTCGGGCGGGAACGCGATCGTGCGCCCTTGCTCGGCGCTCATGTACCCCGCCATCAGGATCTTTGCGACGTCGACGCCGTCGTCGAACGTGTAGGCCGGTGTCTCGCCCCGCAGAAACGCGCGTACGACGCTCCGATCCTCGGCCTCGTAGCCATAGGCCGCGGCCTCGTTGGCGACGACCGGCATGAGCCCCAATTCGGCTTGCTGCTTCTCGACGAGATCCTCGGCGCCGGCGCGGGGCCGGACCTCGCGGCTGAAAAAGAGAGAAAGACCGCTATCGAGCGTGTTCCACGACATTGAATACTCAGGCCCCAGGAGCTCGGCCGACAGGCGAAGACCAGCGCCCACGAAGCTCCACGACGTCGTCGCTTCGCCGATGACGCGGCGGCCTCCGGGCGTCTCGAACTCGATCATGAGGCTCGCGAAATCCTCGGCCGGGTGCGCCGTATAGTCGACGGCCGGACCCATGGTCTCCGATAGTTTCGCGGCGTACTCCGGCTGCGACCACTTGAGGCTCGCGATGTGTCCGGTCACGCGCACGGGCCGTACCGTCCCGTGCCGCGCGCCCGGCTCGGTGAGCAAGTGGCGGACGAGCAACGCCGAGTGACACATTATGTCGTTGAGGACCCCGCCACCCTGGAGCCGCCCCTGCCAGAACCACGGCATGTGCGGTCCCGCGTGCTCCTCGGCGGCGCGGGCCAGGTAGGGACGGCCCGTCGCCTGCGCGCCGCGGGCCCAGATGATGGCGCGTCCGTGTTCGACCTGGGGGGCGAAGACTTGATTCTCCAGGTAGGCGTGCGCCAAGCCCACGCGGTCGACCAACGCGCGGATCGCGTTGGCCTCGGCCACGTTGCGGGCCAGCGGCTTCTCACAGGCCACGCCGATGAGGCGACCCGCGCCGCTCTCGATCGCGGCGGCGATCTCCTCGAAGTTCGCGACTCGCGTGTGATTTGGGCCCGCGATCCACAGCGCAACGATCGCCGGATCGGCGACCATTGCGGCGATCGACGGATAGGGCTTGGCGTCACCGACGTCCAGTTGGCGTGCGCGCGCCGCCGCGTCCGCGGCGTGCGCCGGATTCGGACTCCAGACGCCGAGGACGTCGGCGTCGCGCACCGCGGTGAATGCCTGGAGATGAAATCGCGCGTTGAATCCGCTGCCGACGATGCCGATGCCGAGACGGGTGGCCGACATCAGTACGAGACCCCCAGCTTGGCCAACGCCTCCGGCGGACAACCGTCCCACTGATGGACCACCGTGTTCCCCCAATACCGCAAGTCCGTCACGCCAATGCGGCTCGTCCAAAATCCCGACGCCGTGAGGTCGCGGAACATCGAGAAAAACGCGACGCCATGGCTGACATCCGGCCGGGCGCGGGTGGGCCAGGCGATCTCGTCGAGGACACTGGCGCGCTGCGCGGCCGTGCCGTCGGCGAACGCCGCGCCGAACCGCCGATCGGCGTGGGCATCGAGCCAGGCCAGGCCGCCGCGCATTGGTAACTGAAGGTCGGGCTGGTCCAAGAGGATGAAGTCCATGAACTCGGGCACGCCCGCCTCCGTGGCGCTGCCCGATCGCTCGTCCCGGGGCATCACGTCATTGGCCAGCACGCGCACGGTGCGCCACTCGTGCGCGGTAAAGAACCGTGGCGCCTGCGGCGCCGGGCTCTCGGCAGGCGCGCCCGGCGCGGAGGACGCGATGGCCAACGGCGCCAAAGCCATCAGCTCGAGCGCCTCACGGCGCGTGATCGTCACAGCACACCCGCCTGGCGTTGGGTGGCGATGTACTCGCTCGTCCGCATTGCCAGCGCGAGGATCGTCCAGGTCGGGTTCTTGTCGGCTTGCGACACGAACGGCCCTCCGTCGGCGACGAACAAATTCTTCACATCGTGCGCCTGGCACCATTGGTTGAGCGCCGACCGGGAGGGATCGTCGCCCATGCGTACGGTGCCGAGCTCGTGGATGATGCGGCCACCGGGCGCGATGCCGTATCCGCTGTCGGCGGACGGCATGGGCCCCAAAGCTTGCCCGCCCATTGCGTCGATGATCATCCGAAAAGTCTCCTGCATGTGCTTCACCTGGCGGTGCTCGTAGTCGCTCCACTGCCAGTGGAAGCGCAGCACGGGGATGCCCCATTGGTCGACGACCGACGGGTCGATGTCGCAGTACGAGTGCTCGTTGGGGATCATCTCGCCCCGTCCCGAGAACCCCACGGTCGCGCCGTAGCGGCGGCGGTACTCATCCTTGAGCGCTTTCCCATAGCCCCCCTGGATATGGTCCATGTCGCCGTACTGGGGCACGTTGAGGCCGCCGCTCAACTCGATGTGGTAGCCACGGGGAAAGTCGACGGTCTTGTTGTCGATCCACCACGGGGAGTAGAGATGTGCGCCGCCGACGCCATCCTCGTTGTGCGGCACGTGGTCGGTGAGGCGCGGGATGAATCCCTCGACGGACGTGCCGGTCGTGTCGGTGAGGTACTTGCCGACCACACCGCTGGCGTTGGCCAGGTTGCCGGAGTTGAGGAGCAAGCGGGCCGACTCGCACGCGCTGGCCGCCAGTACGACGATGCGCGCGCGCACGTGTTCATCGGCGCCCGTGGTCTTGTCGATGTAGGCGACGCCACTGGCCAGACCCGAGGGGCCCGTCGTGATCGCGCGCGCCATGGCATTGGTGATGAGCGTCAGGCGGCCCGTCCGCCGCGCCGGCTCAATCAGCACCCCCGGGCTCGAGAAGTTCGAGTTCGTCTTGCAGCCCCGGGAGCACTGACCGCAATAGTGACATGCCGCGCGGTCGTTGTGCGCGCGGGTCAGGATGGAGAGGCGCGCCGGAATGCAGCGGACGCCCGTGGCGTCGCACGCCTGTTTGACCACCAGCTCCCAGCACCGCGGGCGCGGCGGTGGAAGAAAGACGCCATTGGGATCGTTGGGCAGCCCTTCGTGGCTGCCGAACACGCCGATCAACTGGTCGGTCCGATCGTAGTACGGCTTGAGGTCATTGTACCCGATGGGCCAGTCATCGCCCAATCCATTGAGACTCTTGCGGCGGAAGTCATTGGGTCCGAAGCGCAGGGAGATGCGACCCCAGTGGTTTGTCCGGCCGCCCAGCATGCGGGCCCGCCACCAGTCGAAGTGCGTGCCTGGCGCCGCGGTGTACGGCTCGCCCTCGAGGTGCCAGCCCCCGATGCAGGCATCAAATTCGCCAAACGGCCGTGCCGGCGTCGCCGCGCCGCGGCGGGGCGATGCGTACGGCCAGGTCAGCATCGCGCCATTGACCGTCGCGTTCCACTCGCGGCCGGCTTCCAACATCACGACCCGCGCGCCCGCCTTGGTCAGCATGTACGCCGCCATCCCACCCCCGGCGCCCGAGCCCACGATGGCGACGTCGAACGTCGGTCGGGACCGGGCGTTCACTCTTTCAGCTCGCGGACCCAGATGTCCCGAAATCGCACCGGGAAGGAGTGATCCTGCAGCACGATGGGCATGCGCTCGGGATCACGCGTGTAGGGCGGGCGCCGCTGGAACGCCGTCGGACCGGTGAGCGCGACGTTGTCTTGCACCAGCACACCGTTATGAAACACGGTGATGCGCGCGGGCCGTATGAGCGCGCCGGTGGAATCGAACCGCGGGCCATGCCAGATCACGTCGTACGTCTGCCATTCTCCCGGCCGGCGGCTGGCGTTGACCAGCGGGGGATACTGGCCGAACATTGCGGCGGCTTGGCCATTGGCGTATGTCGGGTTGTCGTACGAGTCGAGGACTTGAATCTCGTATTTCCCCGCCATGAACACGCCACTGTTGCCCCGCTCTTGTCCTTCGCCCGACGGTGGCGCGGGTGTTGCCCATTGGATGTGCAATTGGCAATCACCGAACACCTGTTTTGTCGCGATGTTTCCCGTGCCGGGAGCCACCTCGAAGTAACCCTGACCGATCTTCCAACGCGCGGGCACGTTCGCACTGTCGGCGTTCCGCCAATTCGCGAGATCGTGTCCGTTGAACAGCACGATGGCGTCGGACGGCGGTGGCAACGGTTTCGCCGCCGGCCCGGGATCGACCACCGGAGGCCTGGGGCGCTCCATTGAGTGTTGGGGCCATTCGCCAACACTCTGGGCCCGCGCCGCGGTAGTGGCAGCGAGCGACAACGCGAGCATCGCGCAAACATGCCGACCGTGCATAGGGCAATAATGCAATGCGGGTGAGGTGTGTGTCTATACTTGGGGCCTACGCGTCATACTACTGGATCTACACCGACTCCGGAGCGAATTCGATGAAGAGAAATGCCTTGTTGGCCGCTGTGCTCACCGTTGCCGCCACGTCGTTGGCGTATACGACGCCCGTTCTCGCGCAGACGCGCAAGGCCGCGCAATCGGCCGCGCCGGCCGCCGCGGGACCGAGCGAGTGGGCACTGGACGGCAGCATAGGCTTTGCGGCGCCATCCTATGGCAACGCGAGCTTGGGGCTCGATCTCATGGGCGCGGTCGAGTGGCATCCCCGATCCACGTTGCCAGTGGCCTGGCGCGGCGAGATTGGGTGGAGTCACTTTGGTTACACCGATGGCAACTCGGACATTGTGCGATTCGACGTCGATGCGCTGTACGACATCCCCGTGCATTGGACGTCGAAACTGCAGCCGTACATCCTCGGCGGCCTCGGGATCTACCACGTATCGGTGAGCGTGGATTGCTCCGCGCTCGGCGTCGAGTGTGCCAGCGACAGCGACACGAATCTCGGCATCAACCTGGGCGGCGGCCTGCGCTATCCCATTGGGCCGGTGCTCGGATTCTTCGAGCTGCGGTGGCACGAAGCGTTCACGGCGGGCGACGTGGGGTACTTTCCGTTCCAATTCGGCGTGAAATACAACTTGAAATAGGTGACGTCCGCGACCACGGCCCTCACCCGGCTCCCGAGCGCATCGCTTCCGCGATGCGCTCTGTCGTTTCTGGAGCGCGCGCCGATCGATCTGGCGCGCGCCCGGCAGCAGCACGCGGCCTATCGGACGGCGTTGGCCGCCGCCGGGCTCACGGTCGTCGTCCTCGACGCGATCGATGATCTCCCCGACGCCGTGTTCGTCGAGGACACGGCGATCGTCCTCGATGAGATGGCGATCGTCGCGTCCATGGCCGAGGCGTCGCGGCGCGCCGAAAGCGCGCCGATGGCCGACGTGCTGCGGGCGTACCGTCCCGTGCACGCGCTCGCGGCGCCAGCGACGCTGGACGGCGGGGACGTCTTGCCCATCGGGCGCACGCTCTACGTCGGGCAGACCGCGCGCACCAACCGCGCGGCGGTCGAGCAACTCGCGACCTTACTCGGACCGCTCGGCTATCGGGTGCTCGGCGTGCCCATCACCGGCTGTCTCCATCTCAAGAGCGCCGCGGGATCCCTCGGCGACGGCCGGGTCGTCGTCAATCCCGATTGGATCGCGCCCGAGACATTCGCGGGCGCCGGGATCGGGATCGTCACCGTGGATCGCGACGAGCCCTGGGGCGCGAACGTCCTGGCGTTGGGCGGCACGGTGCTGGTGCCCGCCAGCACGCCGCGCACCATGGCGCGGTTGCGTCAGGCGGGACTGGATACCGTGTCGATCGACATTGCGGAGCTACAGAAGGCCGAAGCGGGTCTCACCTGCATGAGTATCGTGATTTAGCCCGTCCGATGGAGGCGTGGCGCCAGGTCGTCATGGTGCTCCAGCGCCGTCTCCACGTCGACCGATCGGGCGATGGCGCGAAATGCGGCGGCGATCGGGGTGGGCGGGTCACGATCCAGCGTGACGAGACCGACGGCATGCGAGGCGACGGGTTCTTCCAGCGGGAGCACGCGCAGGATCGGCAAGTCGCCAAGCACCGCGAGCGCGGCTTGCGGCAGCACCGCCGACAGCACGCCTTGGCGGACGTGCGCGCAGACGGCTTCCATGGAATCGGCCTCGACGCGCGGCACGGGCGTGGCGCCCGCTTCGCGAAAGAGCCCATTGATGATGCGCCGATGCCGCATGTCGGACGTGAGCAGGCACAGCGGCAACGTCGCCGCCTCGCACCATGTTGCCGCCTCCCGCGACTGACGCCCGATCGGTGAGCGCGCCGGCGTGACCAGCACGTAGCGCTCGCGGTACAGGGGCACGATGTCGACGCGGCCGAACGGCTCCTCGTCGAGATACGTGACGCCGGCGTCGATCTCGAACTCCTCCAGCGCGCGCTCGATGGCGCGCGATGTCAGCGACGTGACGGCGATGCTCGTTCCCGGATATCGCTCGGCGAACGGCGCCGTGAGCAACGCGATCATGGAGAGCGCCGAGGGGACGACGCCGACGCGCAGGCGGCCCGACAGCTCGCCGCGCGTGGCGTCGACGTCCTGGCGCAGCGATTGGACGTCGGCGGTAATGCGGCGCGCCCACGCCAGCACGCGCTCCCCTTCGGGCGTGAGGCCGCGGAAGCGCTGGCCGCGCTCGACGACCAGCACGCCGAGACTTTCCTCGAGTTGTTTGATGCCGCTCGACAAGGTCGGCTGCGTCACGTGGCACGCCGCGGCGGCACGCGCGAAGTGCCGTTCGCGGGCCAGCGCAACGAGATATTGGAACTGTCGAATCAGGAGCGTGCCCGAGTGCGCGCCGTTTCCATTCGTCGTTGTCGCCACGGTACTCTTTCGGTTGTTGATACTTCTATCATTGTTTCGGGGATGCCCTCCAGGCAAATAGAACGCGCCTATGGATTGATAGGCGGAGCGCTGTTGCGGCCCGGGTTTAGAAGAGTGTCGAGATCCAGGCGGCCGGGCTCAGGCGTTCGCCGACGAAAAACGGGCCAAACTCGGCGTACTGCGCACTCACTTCGTCGAAGCGCATGTCGGTCACCAGGCGCTTCACGTCGAGCGGATCGCGCGCGAACAACGTGACGCCCCATTCCCACGCGTCGAGGCCAATCGCGCCCGTGATGACTTGTTGCACGCGACCCGCGTAGCGGCGCCCCGTGACGCCGTGGGCCTGCATCAGCCGACTGCGCTCGTCGAGACTGAGCGCGTACCAGTTCTGTCCCTCGGCGCGCCGCTTGGACATCGGATAGAAGCAGACGAAGTGCATCTCGGCGGGCAGCGGCGGATAGAGGCGCCGTTGCACGTGGGCGCTGGCGCGTTCCGTGGCGGCCCGGGCATCGATGGCCGCGCGATACTCGGCGTCGCCAACGGCGCCACCGGCTTGCGCGCGCTCCGCGGCCACAGCGGCGCTCAGGTGATAGAGTCCAGCCTCGGTGACACTCAGGAACGAGTAGACCGGGATCAAGCGATCGAAGAGCGGCTCACAGGCGAGACGCCGTTGCACGGCGCGCAAAGCGGCGAGCGTGGGGCGGAAGTGCACGAGCATCAGATCGGCGACGGACCCAGCGACCTCGACAATCGCGCTCCATCCCTCCTCGGTCAACGGCGATGCGACGTCTTCCAACGCGCGCGCGGCGCTCGCTTTGACCGACGCGCGTTCGCTGGGCGGAAGGGCGCGCAGCGCGGCAGCATTGATGCGAAACACTTGGTGTAGCGTGTACCACCCTTCCAATGTTTCAGGCGGATAGACGATCTGTTCCATATTCCAGGGAGTTGGTGCTGGCGCGGGCCGCGAACGTGCATGAGATTCGTGCCATGCGGACACTTCTGACGGCGGCGATCGCAGCGACCGTGCTGACGGCGCTGGGCTGCGCATCGCTCAAAAAGAAACCTAACGAAGACGATAAGCCCCATCCGGTCGCGGTCGAGATCACGAACAACCTCTCGGTACCGACCGAGGTGACCGTCTTCCTCGTCCAAACGTCCGGCACCCGTCAGATGCTGGGCACCGTGCCGGGAACGGAGACGCGGACGTTCCGCTTCACACCGGTGACGCTGAGCCAGGAGTACCGGTTTGTGGCGGAGCGGCAGCTGGAGCGCCCCCTGATCTCCCAACCGTTCCGCGTGGGCGGGCCGGAGACGGGACTGCTGGAGTGGGGGTTGTTGGAGAACATCATCGGGTTCCGGGAAATGGATCCCGATTCGATACCGACTGCCTCGAAACCCTGATCGTCGTCGCGCTAGAGTGACCCGGGCGGGCTTCGAACCCGCGACCTACGGATTAACGTACCACTTCGGCTTTCGCCGCCCGCGCCCGCCAGGGATCACCCCGGGGCGCGGTTCGTGGTCTGGACTGTCCCTTTGCCTTCACCGGAGCCACAAGAGGCTCGCGGTGGTCAGGCACCCGCCGTCCAGTCTCTACACCTTCCGCTCGCGGAGACGGGCGGCTTGGCTCGGGGTTGGCATGGTGCAAGCGTTCCCCGACTTTGACGGGATTCACGCGCGCCATTTCTGACGCGGTGCTCTCATTGGCGTTCAAGTCCGTTGCTCTACCAACTGAGCTACCGGGTCGTCCTGGCAAAACTACCGCCCCCACGGCGGGGAGACCAGTGTCGCGCTGGATCGTCTTTTGAGTATCCATGGAGACGGCGGCGGAAGCGTTCAAGCGCGAGTTCGCGCCGTGGTCGCTGCGCATACCGGAGGCTGATCTGGCCGACCGGCGCAGTGGGCAACTGCGCGCGAACGGCTGGAGTGTGCTGTATTCGTTCGGGCGCGATGCGCTCGGCGAATATCTCGATTATTACGCGGCGCTGAGGGACGGCGCCGACGAGCGCGTCCACGACGATTGGCATGCCCGGCTCTATGACACCGGGCAGTGCGTGGCGTTTCCGGCTGTGCTCGAAGCGTTTCTCTACGGGCGGGATCCGTCCGACGAAGAGCTCGAGCGCGCGCGGGCGCCGATTATCGCATCGCTGGCTGGCGATACGCCGCCCGGCGATGCGCCGGTTGCCGAGGAGCCCGCGCCGCTTGGCAGCGCGGACACCGCGCTGTGGGAGAACATCCGCGACGCTGTCGAGGCGGGAGCGGTGCAGCCGGCGCCGGAACCGCCGGCCGAGCCGGCCGTCGGCGACATTGACGACGTGCTCTCGCGCGCGTTTGCCGCGCTGGAGGATAAACCCGATGTGGCGGCGCCCGCGGCGCCGGCCCTCACCGAGAGACCACGTGCGCCACAGTGGCACGAGCCACCGTCTATGCGTGGGCCGACACCAGCGGCGCCTTTGCCAGCGGCGCCCGCACCGCCGGCGCCCGTCAGCGAGGTGCCGGTTGTCGGCCAGGTGCGCATTGCGCCACCGATGATGCTGACGCCGGCGCACGGCTTGGACTTGTACATCCCCGAGGGCGCCGCGGTACCCGCGTCGGTGCCCATGGGAGAGCCGCGCGCCGCGAGCGCGCCGGGGCGCGGGCGAGCGGCCGACCAGAAGCCACTATGGCGGCGGTATCCGCGCCGCGCGCTGGCGATCGCATTGGGCGTCGCGGCGGTCCTGGTGATGGCGATCGTCGTGGCCGCCCGGCATTGGGGCAAGCCGGAGGTGCGCGAGGCTCGCGTGCCGGCGCCGGCGCGCGCGGTCGCCCCGGTGGACACGACACCGATCGACACGACGCCGCCGCCGGACACCGGGACCGACATCGTTCCGACGTCAGCGGCGGCCGATTCCGTGACGCCGGCAGTGGCACCCACACCCTCCGCGGTCATCGAGAAACCCACGGTCCTCGACTCCGCGGTGGCTCGCCCGGTCGGCCCGGGCTCCATTGCTCCGATCGTGCGCACGGACGGCACTGACAGCCATCCGACCGCGTCACACCAGTTCTCCCACCCGACGCCCCCGCCCGCGCCCGAGCGATAAAAACGCCCGGAGCGGCCGTGGCCTCGGGGCCCGACCGATCGTCTGAACGAGGAGAGACGCTCCTCTCACTACCCGCATGTCACCAGACGACGGCCTTCCGGCACCGCTCGCGTTACCGCGCTCCGCTCCGGTGCTCAAGCGCACGCTCTGGACTCTCGTCGCCATCACCGCGACCGCGGCGGCCATTGCCGCGACTGACGCCATTTCCCGCGCCCGCCTTGCCCACCTCCGCGCCATCTCGCTGGCGCAGTGGGAGCAACAGCTCTCGTCCAACGCCGAGCTGACGTCCTCGGTCCTGGACGGCTGGCTCGATGAACGCCGGATCGACGCGCGGGAAGCATTGGGCTATGTCTCGGCGTACGCGGTGCTGGAGGGTGCATCCCTTCGGGCGCCGGACCACGCCGTGGCGCACACCGCCGCCCACAGCGCGCTCGTGTGGGCCCTCACGACTCTTCGTCGCCGGCACAGCTATCTGTCGGTGTGGGCCGTGGACGGCACGGGTCAGATCGTCGCCGCCGCGGATGGTTCCGACACACTGACGGACGCCGAGCGTCGCGCCACGCTGGCGATGCCGCACGCGCGGCGCGAACGGATCGTCGGCCCCGAGCTCTTGCCCACCGGCGACGCCCGGCTGTCGCTCGTGATGCCGGTATCCGGCACCGCGTGGTCGACGATCGTCGCCGTCGACCCCGGCCGCACGCTGTTTCCCTTCGTGATGCGCGAGACCGGCGGGACGCGCACCGCGCGCACGAAACTCGTGGGCCGGGACGCGACCGACACGACCGTGTACCGGGTGCTGAGCCCGACGGCCTATCCCCCATCCGAGCCCTTTGGCCTGACCCTGTCGACGCCGAACGTCCCCGAGATCTGGCGCGTCGCCGCGCGCGGCGTGGACACGACCGGTGTCTTTCGCGATGTCCGCGGCACCGCCATTGTGGCCGCCACGAGCCACGTGGCCGGCGCCGATTGGGGCGTGGTGCGCGCCATCGACCAGGAGGAAGCCGTCGCCGGCGCCGTGGCCCGATTCCGCGCCGAAGCCGCGCTGGTGGCCGCCGCGACCGCGGTGCTCGCCGTGCTCATCGCGGCGACCGTGGTGGACTCGGGGAAGCGCCGGCGCGCCGCGGCCCGCATCGCCCACCTGGCGCGCGCCAACGAGCTGATTCTCGACTCGGTCGGCGAGGGCATTGTCGGCCTCGACCTGGCCGGCCGGGCGATGTTCGCCAACCGCGCCGCGGCTCGCATGCTGGGCTACGACCCCAAGGCCCTGCTCGGCCAGGCCTTGCATCCCATCGTGCACCCGGTCGATGGCGTCGGCCCGCGCCACAGCGGCGGCCATTGCCCCATCGAGACGGCGCTGCGCGACGGCGCCGTGCACCGCGTCGACGACGACGCCTTTCGCCGCGCCGACGGCACGACGTTCTACGTCGCCTACGAAAGCACGCCGATCCGCGAAAATGCCGGCGTGGTTGGCGCGGTGATCGCGTTCCGCGATGTGTCGGAACGCAAGCGGCTGGAGGCCCAACTCACGCACCAGGCCTTTCACGACGCACTCACCGGCCTGGCCAATCGCGCGCTCTTTCGCGACCGCGTCGAGCACGCGCTGACGCGCACCGAGCGCCACGCCGCCGGCGTCGCCGTGCTCTTCCTCGACCTCGACAACTTCAAGTCGATCAACGACGGCTTGGGACACGCCGCGGGCGACCGCCTGCTGTGCGCCGTCGCCGGCCGCCTTATGGCCGCCACGCGGGGACACGACACCGTGGCCCGGTTGGGCGGCGATGAGTTCGCGATCCTGCTGGAGGCCGTCCACGATGACGCCGAGGCCCTGCAGGTCGTCGAGCGCGCCGAAGCGGCCATGCAGGCGCCGGTCTCGCTCGATGGCAAAGACGTATTGATCTCGGCGAGCATCGGCATTGCCCGCGGCGGATCGGCCTCCCGCGCCGACGAACTGCTCCGGAACGCCGACGTGGCCATGTACCGGGCCAAGGCCCGGGGCGGCGGCTCGCACGCGGTGTTCGCGCCCGAGATGCACGCGGCGCTGCTCGATCGGCTGGAGCTGGAGGCCGATCTTCGCCAGGCCGCCGACCGCCACGAGATCCGGCTGGTCTACCAGCCGATCATTGAGCTGGCGACCAGCCGCTGCGTCGGCGTCGAAGCGTTGGCCCGATGGACGCACGCCCAGCGCGGACCCGTGCCGCCCAGCGATTTCATCCCGCTGGCCGAAGAATCCGGGATCATCGTGCCCTTGGGCCGATGGATCCTGATGGAGGCCTGCCGCCGCGGCGCGCGGTTCGTCCCCTCGTCGGACGGCTCGGAGCCCCTCACCATCAGTGTGAATATCTCGGGTCGGCAGCTCCAGTCGGCCACTCTGGCCGATGACGTCGTGGCGGCGCTCGACGCATTGGGCTTGGCCCCGGAACGCCTGGTTCTCGAGATCACGGAGAGCGTGATCATGCAGGATACCGAGGCGACCCTCCGGAAGTTGCGGGCCCTGAAAGCCATCGGGGTGCGGCTGGCGATCGACGATTTTGGCACGGGCTACTCGTCGCTGTCGTACTTACAGCGGTTCCCTATCGACATCCTCAAGCTCGACAAGACGTTCATCGACGGCGTCGGTCGCGGCGGCACGGACGCCGCGTTGGCGCGCACGATCATCGCGCTCGGCGACATGTTGCACCTGCGCACCGTAGCGGAAGGCGTCGAATCCGTGCAGCAGCGCGACGAGCTCCTGGCGTTCGGGTGCGACCTGGCGCAGGGCTACTTGTTTGCGCGGCCGTTGGAAGCCGACGTGCTCGATACTCTGGTGAATCGCGCGGCGCCGCATGCCGTGACGGCGCCGTGACCGGGTAACGCCAGGGCAACTCTCCGATCTCGACGTGGGAAGAAGGCGGCGGAGCGATTACGTTCACCGGCGTTCGCCTCCCCAATCGATCCTCATACGGAGACGCCGGCATGCATCACACCGCGGTCGCGCAGGAGCGGGTATCGAGCTTATTGGCTGAAATCGAGCGACTCGTACGCGAGGACGCTCTGCCTGCTCCCGCGAAGCGCGAGGTGCTCACGGCGGTGCGCGCGGCTCGCGAAGCCAGCAACGGCGCGGCGGCGCGGGAGTCGGTGCGCCCGTGGTACGAGTTCGCCACCGGAAGCGGCTCGGTGCAGTTCACGCGGCGGATCCTGTGGTTCTATCCGGCGCCTTTGGGATGGGCGCGGTTGCAGCGCCTGCATGCCAGCGGATCGAGCCACGAATACCGGCTCGCCCTCGCCGCGGCGCTGGGACAGATCATCGCGGCGCATCCGGATCTGCACAGTGCGTTGTTCCGGACTCTGTTGGCGCACATTGCCTTCAGCCGGACGCTCGATGGCGTCGAGTCGCTCTATCTCACGCTCCTGCATTCGGCGGCGTTTCACGGACACACGAGCCTCTATCGCGTCGGCCTCTCGGCGTGGACGGCGTATGGCCCGCCCAAGGTATCCGGCGGCGACCTGGGGTGGTCCCTCTTCTATAACGTCGCGACGACCACGTTCACGGTGCTGCCATCGCAGCAACTGGGCGGTCTGGGCGTGAACGCCGGTGGCAGCGGCATCCTCTCCCGCGGCCCCGAGTTGGGCTCGGCCATTGCCGCGCTTGGCACGCACGCCGACACCGACGCCGCCGATGACGCGCGCGACACGTGCCGCGATGCGCTTGTTCATGCCGGAGCCATTGTCGGACTGGCCGCGAGTGGCAGCGCCAGCGTGATCGGCGGCCAGGATGAGAATGGCGTCACGACCGAGGCGGTCGGCGGCGTGCTCAATGGCGCCACCGAGGGCGGACTGTCCATTGGCATTCTGCTGGGCGCGGACGCCGACTCGGTCGACGGGTTCGCGGCGGCGCTGTGCGGCGGCTCCGTCGATGTCGGCGTGAAACAGCCCGTGGCCGACCGCGAAGTATGGTCGGATACGCTCCGCGTGCGGGCGGACGCGCTCTCGTTCGACGGTGAGGCGCAACAGAACGGGGAGCACGCCGAAGTCAACGACGATTGGCACGCGCAAGACGATGAGGACGGCGAGGACGAAGCAGACGTCAACGAGCAGATCGCGATCGCGGCCGTGGAAGAGGAATTCATGCACGACGCGGCGACGCGCGAAGCGTTCATGCTGGAGGCGGTGACGCTCGCGACCACCCCCGAAACACTGGAAGAAGAAGAAGAAGAAGAAGAAGAAGAAGCAGCAGCAGCAGCAGAGGCGGAGCCGGAACCTGCCGTGACGGCGGATGCGATCCCGGAGCCAGTCGAGCGGGCCGAGCCGGCGGAACCCAAGATCGCGGTCGGTGACGCCCTCGGACTCATCTCCAACTTCTTCGCGGTCGGTCCGGGCACGAGCGCGTTCATCACGCGGGTCGCGGCGTCGAGCTTCTATGTATCGGGCGCGCCGATGGTGTACGGGCGGGCGCCCGGCGCGGTGGCGCTCGGATTCCTCGGTGCGAACCCCTACGTCGCGCGGAGCTTCGAGCGACTGGTGGGGAGCGCGCAACGTCGACAGTAGCCATTGACTGACACGCACGCGGGCCGGATCGCTTTGTCACGCGATCCGGCCTCGCTAGTTTTCGGGGGATGCGCTCGAGCGGTGAGGTGCATCCCCGCGAACATGTTGAGCGCGCCCTGCAGGCGATCGTGTGGTACGAGGCGGCCGCGGCGCGCTCCGTCGCGCAGGCCTTTGGCTTTCAGCGCTCGTCCGCCGAGTACCTCGCGACGCTCGCCGAGTATCGGCTCATGAGCGCGGAGCGACTGGCCGCGGAGCGCGTGCTCCGTGCGGCGGTCGGCACCTACGTCCAACAGTTGAGGCGGGAGGGTGTGAGCCGCGCTGCCGCCGTGCACGAGCTCGCCACGGTAGTCAGCCAAGCCACCAAGTCGGAACTACCGTCGGTGGAGCGCACCCATTTGCGGAGCAGCGTCGTACGCTGGGTCGTTCAGGCCTACGATGTGACGGGCTGAACGACCCAGTTTTTATCGCCCAGCGTTACTGGCCAGCCGCCGAGATCATGGCGGTGGTCTTGGCGTTGTCCGGCGTCTGCTCACCCTTGGTCTCGATCACGAACACCACGCGCCGGTTCAGCTCGGCACCTGGCTGGTCATGCGAAGCCGCGGGATTGACCAAGCGCGCCTTGCCGTAGCCGACCGTCTTAATGACCGACAGGTCGATGCCCTTGGTCGCCAGATAGTCCCGAACCGCGTCGGCCCGACGCTGCGAGAGCGCCAGATTGTACTGCTTCGTACCTGCCGGGTCCGAGAACCCCTCGATGGTGATCTTCGACCCGCCGTAATACTTCTGCGCGACCGCGGCGAATTTGTCGAGCGCCGCCTTGTCATCATCTTTGACCGTCGCATTGTCGAACGCAAAGTTCACCGGGAAGGCGAACTGCATTCCGGACTCGAGGGCGCTGATCTTGGCGCCATACTCGGTCTTGAGCGCCGCCAAATCGCTCCGCAGGCTCTGGACATCATTCTTCACCGACCCGATGTCCCCCTGCAACGCGCTGTCCGCGGCCATGCGCTCGGACTTCTCCTGGCCGACCTGCTGCGTGATCTGCGCCCGTGTTTCAGCGAGATCCTTCTTGTACTGCCCTGGATGCACGCAGGCGCCCAAGAAAGGCACGACCAGCGCGACCGACGCGACATGCTTCGACGACATTCTCATGCAGACTCCCCCCAATCTTTGGGGTGAAATGAAACGAACGAATGTAGCCCACGCCCTCTGTTCAAGTCTCGATGCGAGAAATGTACCGACGCGTCAAGCGCCTAACTTTGTGACTTATATCACAGTTGGCGCATCGGGCGTGACAACCATTCGCCACCGTCGACGACGAGGATCGCGCCCGTGATCCACTCCCCCGCCGACGATGCAAGAAACGCCACCATGTTCGCGATATCGGCCGGAGAACCCCATCGGCCCAAAGGAATGGTGCTGGCCAGCCGCTCGATGCTTTCGCCCGTGGCGAACGCCTTGCGTACGCCCTCCGTGGGAATCGGACCAGGCGCGATCGCGTTCACGCGAATGCCCGCGGGCGCCCATTCGACGGCCAGCGTCCGCGTCAGGGCATCGACGCCGGCCTTGGCGGCCGTGGCGTGCGCCATTTGCGGCCACCCGCGATAGTGCAGCGTCATCGAGATATTCACGATGCGGCCACCGCCCGCCTGTCGCATCACCGGCGCGACAGCCTGTGAGCAGTAGAATGTCCCGAAGAGATCGATCTCGATGACGGAGCGCCACGCGTTGGGGCTCAGCGTCTCCGACGCCGCGTAGAAGTTGCCCGCGGCGTTGTTCACCAAGAGATCGATGCGGCCATGCTCGGCGGCGACGCGCGCGACGACCGTCTTCACCGCTTCCGGGTCCCGCACGTCCAACGCCTCGGCGCTCGCCGATCCACCGGCAGCGCGGAGTCCCTCGACGGCGGGATCGAGTCGTTCCTTCTTGCGGCTGGCGAGCACCGTGTGCGCGCCCAGCGATGCGAGGAGCTCGGCGACCCCGTAGCCGATGCCCGTCGCGCCGCCCGTGATCAAGGCGACCTGTCCCTCCAACAATCCCGGACGAAAAACCGAAGTCAGGACAGCTCCTGCCCGGCGACGACGTCATTGAGCATGAGCTCGAGCTGATCGTCGCAACAGAAGGTGCGCCGGTGATGCACCGACATCCCGTGCTCGTGAAGGCTCGACCAGTGCATGCGCGTCGCGTACCCCACGTTATGGTCCCAGCCGTAGCACGGATAGCGCGCGGCCAGCCGGCGCATCAATCCGTCCCGCGTGACCTTGGCGATGATGGAGGCGCACGCGACACTGTAGCAACGCGCATCGCCACCGACCACCGCCCGATGCGCGATGCCGAGCGAACGCACCGGCTTGCCGTCGATCACGACAAAGTGCGGTCGCACACCGTTCGCGCCGAGGCGCGTCAGCGCCCGGCGCATGGCCAACACAGTCGCATGGTAGATGTTCACGCGCTCGATCTCGCGGACGGAGGCGGCGCCGAGTCCTACCGCGATCGCCTGCTCGCGGATGCGGCCGGCCAACTTCTCGCGCGAGGCGCGATCGAGCTGCTTCGAGTCATCGACGCCCCGGATGACCGGGCGATCGCCGGGCATGACGGCGGCACATGCGACAACGGGGCCCGCTAGCGGACCCCGTCCGACTTCGTCGACTCCAGCGAGCCACGGCCCGAACTCCTGCCGCAGCTCTCGTTCAAGGGGGCTCCAGCGCCGCCCCACGGCCGAGCTACTCGGCGGTGGTTGTCGATGGCACCGCGACTTTCACCTTCTTCTCGCGGATGCGCGTGGCCTTTCCGGTGAGGTGCCGCAGGTAGTACAGCTTGGCGCGCCGAACGCGACCGCGCCGCACGACCGTAATCTCGGCGATTATGGGGCTGTGGAGGGGAAAGATGCGCTCCACGCCCACGCCGTTGGAGATCTTGCGCACCGTGAACGTCGCGCTCACGCCCGCACCGCGGCGCGCGATGCACACGCCCTCGAACGCCTGCAGCCGCTCTTTGTCCCCTTCACGCACGCGCACATTGACGCGCAGGGTATCGCCGGCGCGAAACGCAGGGATATCCTGCCGCAGCCATTCCTTTTCTGTCTCGCTGAATTCGTGCATAAGACCCGTAACGTAACTACCCACGGTCAGTTACGCCAGATCGCGCCTGCGTGAGCCGCAGGCTCTCGGCGCGACGCCATTCGGCGATGCGCCGGTGATCGCCGGACAGGAGCACCTCCGGGACCCGAAACCCCCGGTATTCCGGAGGGCGGGTGTAGCTGGGCGCTCCCAGCATTGGTCCACTGAAAAACGAATCCGTGCGGGCACTCTCGGGGTCCGACATGGCGCCCGGCAACAGGCGGACGGTAGCGTCGATGACCACCAGCGCGGCCGTCTCGCCGCCGCTGAGCACGAACTCGCCGAGGGAGCGTTCCTCGGTCGCCAGGTGATCGGCCACCCGCTGGTCGACGTCCTTGTAATGGCCGCAGAGCAGGGTCAGCTCCTCGCCGTGCGCGTAGCGCGCCGCGTCGGCCTGCGTGAACGGCGCGCCGCGCGCCGACAGGAGGACGAGCGGGGGGCGCGCGGACAGCGCTTCGACCACCTCGAAGAACGGATCGGGGCGCATGACCATGCCCGCGCCTCCGCCGTAGGGGTAGTCGTCCACCGAACGGTGCCGGTCGTGCGTGTAGTTGCGGAGATCGACGACCTGGTATTCGACGGCGCCCGCCGCCGCCGCGCGCGAGGGAATGCTGAGCGCGAGCGGCATGTCGAAGAACTCGGGAAAGATCGTCACGATGTTGATGCGGAGCATCAGGGTCCCATCAATCCAAGAGTCCCAAGGGCGGGTCGATCACGATCGTTCCCTGCGCGACGTCCACGCTCAACACGACCTCCGGCCGGTACGGGACCATGACGGTCCCACGCTCCGTACGGACATCGAGCACGAGTCCCTGGGGCACCTCGAACAGGGCTTCCACGCGGCCGATCGGCTCGCCTCCCTGCAGCTGGACGCGAAGTCCGACCAGCTCGTGATAGTAGACTTGATCCGCGGCCGGCGGACTGAGCTCGGCCGCGGGAACGAGAACGTATCGACCGCGCCACTGGTCGGCTAGGGTGCGCGTCGTGATCTCGGTGAGCCGGAGGATCCACCCCCCCTTGAATGGGGTGGACCGGCGGATGGTGAGCTCGGGAATGTCGGTCGCCAGCGCCCCGTCCACGGTGCCGGCGAGCAACCGCCGGCCCGTGGCGAAAACGGCTTCCGGTTCGTCGGTCAAAGACTCGACGACAACCTCGCCTCGAACCCCGTGCGCCTTGCGGATCCGCCCGACGATGACCTGCTCGGGCGCGCTCACGCTACCCCTCGGCGCGCTCGGCGAGCGGGACGGCCCCGGCTTGCCGGGACTGCGCCACCCGTGCCTCGTGCCGGGCCTTGAGCACGCCGGCGCGGCGGAGGAGCGATCGCACGGTGTCGCTGGGCTGCGCCCCGACGTCGAGCCAGTGATTGGCCCGCTCGGCGTTGACGGTCAGCGACTTCTCCTGACGCGGCGCATACTGGCCGATGATCTCGATGAACCGCCCGTCGCGCGGGCTCTGCGAGTCGGCGACGACGATACGATACACCGGGGCGTTCTTGCGCCCGATCCGGCGAAGACGAATGCGAACCATTGCGAGTGCTCCTGTTCATGAAAAACCGTTCATCCCGGGCTCCTCGCAGCCGCGGCATTTCCGCGGTGCACCCAGGGACCGACGACTACCGCATGCCAAACATACCGGGGGGCATGCGCCCACCACCCATATTCCCGACCTTCTTCATCATCTTCTGCATATCGCGGAACTGCTCGAGCAGCCGATTGACCTCGGCGATGGGCCGCCCGGCGCCCTTGGCGACGCGGGCGCGGCGCGAACCGTTCAACGTCGTCGGATCCTTGCGCTCGCCCGGCGTCATGGAGAGCACGATCGCCTCGAGATGCTTCATCCGCTTCGGATCGACGTTGGCCTGGCGCAGCATTTTGGAGTTCACGCCGGGCAGCATCTTGAGCACACCTTCCAAGGGGCCGAGTTTCTGAATCTGCCGCATGGCGGTCAGGAAATCCTGCAGGTCCATGCCTTCTTTTCGGACCTTTTTCTCGAGCTTCTTCGCCTCGGCCTCGTCGAACGCTTCCTGCGCTTTCTCGACCAAGGTCAGCACATCGCCCATCTGCAGGATGCGGCTGGCCATGCGGTCGGGATAGAAATCCTCCAGCGCATTGACCTTCTCGCCCACGCCGATGTACTTGATCGGCTTCTTGGTGATGCCGTAGATCGAGAGCGCGGCGCCACCGCGCGCGTCGCCGTCCATCTTGGTCAGCACGATCCCGGTCACACCGAGCGCCGTGTCGAAGCCCTGCGCGATGCGCACCGCGTCCTGGCCGGTCATGCCGTCGGCCACGAGCAGGATCTCGTCCGGGCGCACGGCCTCCTTGAGGCGCTCCAGCTCCCGCATCATGTCCTCATCGATCTGGAGCCGGCCGGCCGTATCGACGATCACGACCTTGTCGCGGGCGCGCTTGGCCTCCTCGATGCCGTGCTTGGCGATCCGCACGACGTCCTGCGTCGTCCGATCCGCGTGGACGGGCACATCGAGCTGCTTGCCCAGGGTCTCCAGCTGATCAATGGCGGCCGGCCGATACACGTCGGCGGCGACCAGGCGGGCGGTCCGTCCCTCCGCCTTGAGCTTGCGGGCGAGCTTTGCCGCCGTCGTCGTCTTGCCCGATCCTTGCAGGCCGACCATCAAGACGATCGTGGGAGGGACGGAAGAGAGTCGCAGGCCTTCCCGTCGCTCACCCAGCATGGCCGTCAATTCGTCATGAACGATCTTGACGAGCTGCTGCGCGGGAGAGACTGTCTTGAGGGCCGAGAGGCCCACCGCCTTCTTCTCCACCCGCTCCAGGAACTCGCGCGTGAGCTGGAAGTTGACGTCGGCCTCGAGCAGGATGCGCCGCACTTCGCGCAGCCCGTCTTTGATGTCGGCTTCCGTGAGGACGCCGCGCCCGCGCAGGCGGGCAAACGTGGCCTCGAGCTTTTCGCTCAGCTCATCGAACATAGCCATTAAACGTAAGCGCCATTAGAATTTGAGACAATGATGGCTAGAGCGCAGCGCAAAGAAGAGATCCTCAAGTCGGAGCTCCCGCCGACCTTGCCCCTGATGGCCCTCCGGTCGACGATCGTCTATCCGTTGGGGACCATCGCCGTCCAGATGGGCGCACCGGAAAACCTGGCGCTCCTCCGGGCCAACGAAGAACCGGGCCTGATCGTCGCCCTCGTGGTGGCCAGCGGCGAGCACGACGAGCCGATCGACTCCCAGCAGTTCATCGGCCGGGTCGGGGTGGCGGCGCGCGTGCACGAGCGGATCAACCTGCCGGGTGATACCGTCCAGATCACGCTGCAGGGACTCCGCCGGATCGTCATCGAAGAGATCAACCAGCTGGAGCCGTTCGTCGTCGCAGGGATCAAGCCGGCGCGGGAAACGCCCGCCGAGGCCAAGGAGCTGGACGACCTGGTGACGCGCATCGTGTCGGCCGCCGAGACGTTGGCCGATCTCGTCGACCGTATCCCCGATGAAGTCCCGGCGATCCTCAAGATGAACGTCTCCGATCCGGGGCGGTTCGCCGACCTGGCGTCGACGAACATGAATTTCCGGATCTCCGACAAGGACGAGGTGCTGCAGCGTCTCGATGTCGGCCAGCGGCTGCGCTTTATCCTCACCCGCTTGGAACGCGAAGTGGCGCGCGCCCGGGTGATGGAGGACGTCAAACGCCAGACCGAGATCAAGATCGAGCAGCACCAGCGCGAGTTCTATCTCCGGCAGCAGTTGCGCGCCATCCAGGCCGAGCTGGGCGAAGCAGATCCGGCCGAGAAGGACACGGTCGAGATGCTGCGCCGGATCGACGAGGCGCAGCTGCCGGAGAAAGTTGGGCAGGAGGCGCGGCGCGAGACGGAACGGATGCGGATGCTGTCGCCGGCGTCCAGCGAGTATCAGGTCATTCGGACGTACCTCGATTGGATCCTCGCCCTTCCGTGGCACAAGCGATCGGGCGACGAGGAGATCGCGCTGACCAAGGTCGAGGCCGCGCTCGATGGCCGGCACTACGGCCTCAACGAAGCGAAAGAGCGGATCATCGAGTACCTGGCCGTCCGCAAGCTGCGCGGCGGCGATCCGCATGGTCCGATCCTGTGCTTCGTGGGCCCGCCCGGCACGGGCAAGACGTCGCTGGGAGAGGCCATCGCCAGCGCGATCGGACGCGAGTTCTACCGCATCTCCGTGGGCGGCGTGCGCGACGAGGCCGAGATTCGCGGACATCGCCGCACCTACGTGGGATCGATGCCCGGGCTCTTGCTGCAGGCGCTCCGCCGCGTGGCCGTGCGCGACCCGGTGCTCATGATCGACGAGATCGACAAGATGACGTCGGGCGGCCCCTCGGGGGATCCGACGGCGGCGATGTTGGAAGTGCTCGATCCGACCCAAAACAACGGGTTCGTCGACCACTATCTGAATCTGCCGTTCGATCTCTCGTCCTGCCTCTTCATCTGCACCGCCAACAACCTGTTCGACATCCCGGCGCCGCTGCGCGACCGCATGGAAATCATTCGCATCGCGGGCTACACCGTGGAGGAGAAGGTCGAGATCGCGTGGCGGTACATGATCCCGCGATTGCTCGAAGAACACGGCGTGACGGCGCAGGACGTCGTGTTCACGGACGAAGTGCTGGGGTTCGTGTCCAGCCGCTACTCGCGCGAAGCCGGGCTCCGCAACTTCGAGCGCAACATCGCGGCGGTCCTCCGGCGGCGGGCGCGTCGCAAGGCCGAGGGCGAGGAAGGCGCCTGGGTGATCGATGCCGCGAAAGTCGAGGAGATCCTGGGCGTGCCGCGCTACGCGGCGGAGGAAGCCGAAAAGGAGCCGGAAGTCGGCGCCGTGACCGGCCTGGCCTGGACATCGACCGGCGGCGATCTCATGCTGATCGAAGCGCTCCGCATGCCGGGCACCGGACGGCTCACGGTCACCGGACAGCTCGGCGACGTGATGCGCGAGTCCGTCGATGCCGCGTACTCGTACGTGCGGTCGCGGGCGGCGGCGATCGGGGTCGAGGACAAAGAGTTCAAGGAGAGCGACCTGCATATCCACTTCCCTGCCGGCGCCATCCCCAAAGACGGCCCCAGCGCCGGGCTCGCGGTCACGCTGGCCATCGCCAGCGCGCTCTCGCGGCGCGCCGTGCGGCGGGACGTGGCCATGACGGGTGAAGTCACCCTGCGGGGCAAGGCCCTGGAGATCGGGGGCGTGAAAGAGAAGGTCCTGGCCGCGTATCGCGCGGGCTTGCGGGAAGTCATGTTGCCCAAGGGCAACGAAAAAGATCTGCGGGATGTGCCGACGGAAGTGCGCGCGAACATGATGTTCACGTTCGTCGCCAGCATGGACGAGGTGTTGCGGCTGGCGCTATTACCCGCGCCGAGCGCCGTGCTCGCCGACCAGCGTCCGGCGGAACCGACGGTCGAGGATGGCGCGCACGCCGGCGCGCGCGTCAAGTCGCCGACGCCGCCCTCATCGCCGACGGTGCACGCCGACCGTATTCAATAGTGCCGCTGCCAAGCACCTGGCTGCAGTTCGGCATCCAGGTGGCGATCGGCACCATCGCGGGCGGTTTCTCGGACACGGTCGCGGTGTGGATGTTGTTCCGGCCGCGCCGGCGCATCCTGGGGTTTCAGGGAGCGATTCCCAAGAATCAGGAGCGGCTCGCCAAGAGCATCGGCAAGACCGTCGGCGAGCGATTGCTGACGCCGCACGACCTGCTGGAAGAGATCAAGCGCTCCGGCCTCAAGGATGCGCTCGACGAGCGACTCGCGGCGCTGCTCGGCGACCTGCTGGAGACGGAACGGGGGCCGTTACGATCCCTGGTCTCGGAGGCGGCGCTCCCGGAGATCGAGCTGGCACTGGGCGACGCGGCGCGCGGGATCGCCGAGCGCATCGCGGCGCACACGGCGACGCCCGAGTTCGCTGAGCAGATCCGCCGCGTGATCGCCCGCGCCCGCACCGAGTTGGCCGCCCAGCCGGTGAGCGCGGTCCTGACCGACGAACGGCGGCGCGAGCTCGGCGAGCGGACCGCCAGCTGGGCCGAGGACTTCGCCGCGTCGCCCGAGTTGGAGCGGATCGTGCGCGAGCAGCTGGGGGCGCAGATCGGCACGCTGCTCGATTCCGACGCACCCGTGCTCGACCGCGTGCCGCCGGCCGTGGCCCGCGCGGTGGAGGGGGCCGTCGCCGCCTACCTGCCTCTCGCCGTCTCCGGCGTCGGCACGATGCTGCAGCATCCCGCGGCCCGGGAGCGCATCCGCGCGGCGTTGCACGATCTCTTCCAACGGTTCGTCGCCGACCTCCAGTTCTACGAACGGGTCATCGCCCGACTCATCGTCACCGAGCGCACGTTCGACAAAGTGATCGACGCGTTGGAGCGGGATGGCGAGGAGGAATTGGCGACGCTGCTCGACGACCCGACGGTGCGCGACGAGATCTCGCGGTCGGTGCACAGCGCCATCTCGACGTTTCTGCAGCAGCCGGCGGCGGCCATCGTGGGCGGCGCCGGATCGGAGCGGGCCGTGGCGCTGGAGCGCACCGCCGGCGACTATCTCCTGCGCCTGTTGCGCGCCGAGGGTACGCGGCGATTTCTCGTCGAAGCCGTGTCCCGTCTCCTGGAGCGGGCCCAGGATCGCACGTGGGGCGAGCTCATCGCCCCGATTCCCAACGACGCGATCGTGGAATGGGTGGTCAGCGCCGCGGCATCGCCGCGGGCGCGCGAGATCCTGCAGGACACGGCGCACGCGACCGCCACGCGCTTGCTGGACCGGCCCCTCGGACGTCTGGGCCGCTGGCTCCCGGCGGATGCCGCGCCGCGGCTGGCGCGGGTGATGTCCCCGGGCATTTGGAGTTGGATCGAGGCCCAGATTCCCGCCATCGTCGAGCGCCTGCACGTGCAGGAGATGGTGGAGCGAAAGGTCCTGTTGTTCGATCAAGATCGGCTGGAGCAGCTCATTCGGGGCGTCATTCAACGCGAGCTCCGGCTCATCGTGCGCACCGGCTATGTCCTCGGCGGACTGATCGCCATCGTCCTCTTTGGCCTGACCCATATCCTGGGACTGGCCGGCCTCTAGCGCATCGTCAACCGAAAATCAGATTGGCCGCGAGGATGCTGGCCGCCACGATGACCAGCGCCGACGCAATGAGGGCCGCCGGGACGAGCAGGATGCGCCGGTCCGCCGCGAGCGCCCGCACGGCGCCGACGGCGACGCCGCTCAAGATCATCGCCGGGCCGATCATCGCGCCGCCCAGCCCGAGCCATTTGGCGGCCGCGAAGCCCACGCCCGGTCCCTGATAGGCGCCCACGAAAAACCCCGACAGCATGTGCAACACGACGAGCGCCGCGGCCGTCAGGGCCGCCGTGCGGATCGTCGCGCCAACGCGGGAGAAGCCGACGGCCACGGCGCCCACGAGAATCGCCAGGACCGTGATCAGCACGCGCTAGCGCTCCGGCTGCGCGGTGATCGCGGTCGTATCCAGGAGGGGCCGGGTCAGCGTGCGGGGCGCGTCGGTATAGATCACACCGGGACGCCCCTGAATCTCCACTGGCCGGACACTGACCGTGTGCGACCCGCGCGTCCACGTATGTGGCGCGGTGGCGCTGCCGAACCGGCGTTCGGCGGTCTGGCCGAGCATGTCGGCGAATTGCGCGGCGTCGACCGCGTTGTCCCACACCGAGACCCAGGTGATCGCCGGGCCGCCGGGCACATCGACGACCTGATAGCGGTCCCCGGCCCAACCCGCGGCGCCGCGCACGGCGCCGTTCTGGTCGTCGAGGTGCACGACGAGAAAGACCCGGGTCTGGAACTCGCCCATCGTGTTCTCATAGCGCAGCGTGCCGGTGGCCGGCTTGGGAAGCGCGATGCGGAGCGGGACGGCGCGTTTCGTGAAATACGCGGCATCGCTCAAGACCTGCTGCGTCGACGTCGGGAGGTCCCCGTACGGGACCTTCCCGGGAAAATGCTCTTCGTAGCGGCGGATGAAATCGAGTCCGCTCAGGTACGGGAAGATGGTCACTTCCTGGATCACCGTCGGCGCGCTCGCGAACTCCGGCATGCTGCTGCGGTTGTCGCGGATGGTCTCGCGAAGCTTGTCCCAGAGGCCGGGTAACTTCGCGGCGAACGCCGAGCTGCCGGTGGCGATCACCAGTTGCTCGTAGACGGCCTGCCCCTCGAAGACCGACTGCGCCGCCAGCGTCCGATCGTCGTCGCCCTCGGCATTCTCGACGGAGTCGAGGTTGACGTACTGGTCTTGCAGCGCGTGCACCAGCTCGTGGGGCACGACCTGGTCCAGCATATCGCTGGACTCGCCCTGGATGACGTACAGCACCTTCGTCTTCGGATCGTAGAAACCCGCGATCTGCTCGGTGAGCAGATTCTCCGACTCTTTGCGCAGATCCATCGTGTCCGGTATCAGCCCGAGGAGCTTGAACGCCGCGGCCGTTCCCGCCAGCTCGCGCGCTTGGCGCGGGTCGTCGAATTGGCGCTCCAGGAAAGCGCGGACCTGGGCCTTGGAGCGCACTTCCACCTTTGGTGGGTGCTTGTACGGCAGGCCGACCGCGTGCTCGACTTTGGGAATGGTCGCCGCGACCAGCGCGTCGAGGCTCGCGTCGGTAGATCGGGGACGGCCGCGGGTCGCGGCGACGCGCCACGTGAGGCCCGCGGCCACCAGCACGACGAGAGCGCTGGTGAGTCGCAGGGTCACGTGCGCCACACGACCTGCTTGCCGGTGGCCACCGCCACCGCGCGGGCGACGTCCACGCCGCGCACGACGATCCCTTCTGCGGCCAGACACCGTCTCAGCTCGGCGTCCAGTGCGGCCACGGACATGACCGGAACGGGCGCGGGCGCGCCTGCGGCGCTCCCCGCGCCCGGCGCCGGTGTCGCCTGGGGACGAGTGTTGGTGGCCATGACTGAATCGACCGCCCCGCCAAACATCGCTTCGATCTCGGCACCCAAACGTTCTATAATGTCGAGCCCTTCGCTTCGATCGAGCGGCCCGCGCGAACCGTCGGTGGGAGCGCGGACGCGATCGGCGGCGGGGGCGCGCAGCGCCTCCCGCCTTCGAGCGATCAACAGCAGGGTGCTCTCCGAGTACCGGGCCAATCCGTGCGTGTGGGCACACGCTTCATCGAGCGCATCGAGGGCCCGGTCTGGCCGCATGCGATCCGTGACGTAGGTATCGGTCAGCTGCAAGGCGGCATCGACGGCATCATCGGCGATGACGACGTTGTGGTGTCGTTCCAATCGTTCGACGCGCGACTTCAAGACGTCGAGGGTCTCTTCGGCCGTCAACTCGCGCACGTCGATTTTCTGAAACCGCCGTTCCAGCGCCGAATCGCCGCACACCCATTGGGTGTATTCGCTACTGGTGGTGGCGCCGATCACCCGAAAGTCGCCGCGCACCAACGCCGGTTTGAGCATGTTGCCGGCATCCATCGCGGCGCCCATGGCCGTGCCCTGCCCGATGAGATTGTGCAGCTCATCGACGAACAGGATGACGTCGCCGGCGGTCGTGACGCCTTCGATCAATCCGTTCACGCGTTCCTCGTACTGCCCGCGATACATGGTACCGCCCAACAGCGCGACGTGATCGAGCGCCAGGACCCGGCTGTCGGCCAGCGAGATCGGCACATTGCGCGCGGCGATGCGCTGCGCCAAGCCTTCGACGATCGCGGTCTTCCCCACGCCGGCCGGCCCGACCAGCGCCGCGTTGTTCTTGCCGTATCGCAGCAGGATGTCGATGAGCCGCGCCGTTTCCACGTCGCGGCAGCGGATGGTCTCGAGACGCCCGGCGCGCGCTTCCGCGGTCAGATCACGCGTGAAGCGGCCGAGGATGGAATCACCCGGCCGCAGCATTACCGAAGTCCCAGATGAGCCAAATACCACGCAATCGCCGCATCACCCTTAAGCAACGTGACGAGCGCGGCGGGCGCAAGGAAAACACCAAAGGGCACCATTGGCAGCTCGCCCGGCGTTCCGCGCCGCCGCACCCACATGATCGGGGCCACGAGCGCGAGGAAAACAACCGCACCGACGGCCGCTCCCACAAAGATCGTGAGCAACGCCCGCGCCGGCCCGAGCGCGGCACCCACGACCGCCATGAGCGTGACGTCGCCGAACCCCATCGCCTCCTTGGAAAGCGCCACCTCGCCCAACCACCCGATGATCGAGATGGCGCCGGCGCCGACGCAGGCGCCCATGAGCGCATTGTACGGGGCGGCGAACATTGCCGGGTCGGCCAGCGTCGTCGCCGCCAGCGAGGTCACGAAGACCCAGATCAGTCCGAAGACCGTGAAGCCGTCGGGAATGAGATAGTGCAAGAGGTCGGTGACGGCGATGCCCGCGAGCACCGTCCCGAACACCGCCAGGCGAAGGGCGAGGAACCAGTCGTTCGGGAACGCCGTGAAGGCGACGACCCAACCCAGCGCCACGCCGAGCTCCACCGCGGGGTACTGCCAGGAAATCCGCAACTGGCAGCCCCGGCACTTTCCGCGCAGGGCGATCCAGCTCAGAATCGGGACATTCTCGTACCAGGCGATCGGTCGCTCGCACCGCGGACAACGCGACCGCGGGCGCACGACCGAGAGATTGACCGGCCAGCGGGCGATGCACACGTTGAGAAACGACCCGACCGTCGCGCCCGTGCAGAACACGAACGCGAGCAGGATGGCGGTCGGCAGGATGGGCGTCATGTCGCCAGCGCGTAGAGCAGAATGCCCGTCGCCACCGCGACGTTGAGCGACTCCACGTGAGGGGCGGGAATACCCACGAGGCGCTCCACGCGCTGGCGGGCCGCGGGCGTGAGCCCCGCGCCCTCGTTGCCGACGACCAACGCCAGACGCCTCGGCGGCGCGGCGATCGCCGGGCCGCCCGCATCGGCGCCCCACAGGGGCACGGCGTGTCGTTCGCGAAAAGCGTCCAGCGACTCCCACGTGGCGGTGAGCGTCGTGTGGACGAAGAGGGCGCCCATTGCGCTACGGACGACTTTGGCGTTCCACAGGTCAACCGTGCCCGGCAAGGCCACCGTCGCCGCAACGCCGAACGCCGCGGCCGTTCGGACGATGGTGCCGGCGTTGCCGGGGTCCTGCACGCCATCCAAGACGAGCAGCCGAAACGGCGCCGTGGCCGACACCGCGACATCCTCGAGGCGATGGTCCGGCACGTCGGCCACCGCGACGACGCCTTGGGGCGACCCGGTTTCGGCCGCACTGGCCAGCTCACGGTCGTCCACTTCGGCCACCTCGACTCCCCGGACGGTGAGCGCCTCGCGTAGAGCGGTCCCCCGCGGCGCGCGGTCGAGCGCCGGCGCCACCAGGGCGCCCCGGATGACCAAAGGCGAGCGGAGCAGCTCTTCGACAGCGCGCACGCCCTCGGCCACGAAACGACCTGATCGCTCGCGCGCCTTTCGGCGCCGCAGATCGCGAGCTAAGCTTAGTATTTTCAACGTTTTATCATATGACTTCGACTCCGGTGACGCAAGAGACCTCGCGCCCGGTCGCGCTCTCGATCGCTGGATCGGACTCGGGCGGCGGCGCCGGCATCCAGGCTGACCTGGGAGTCTTTCATTGCTTTGGCGTCTTCGGCACGACGGCGATCACGGCCATCACAGCGCAGAACACGCGCGGAGTGATGGCGTGGCAGCCGGTCGAGCCGGCGCTCGTGCGCGCACAGATCGACGCCGTCGCCTCCGACCTGCCACCACGGGCCGTCAAGAGCGGCATGCTGCCAACGGCAGGGATCGTCGAAACCGTCGCGCACGCTCTGGTGGCCCATCATTTGGGCCCGTACGTGCTCGACCCCGTGATGGTTGCAACGACCGGCGTCCCTCTGATCGCACCCGACGCCGTGATCGTCATGCGGCGCCACTTGTTGCCGCTCGCCGATCTGGTCACACCGAATCTCGATGAGATCGAGGCGTTGACCGGGGAGCGCGTGCGCGACATTGACGCCATGGCGCGCGCGGCGCGCGCGCTCATTGCGCGGTACGGCGCGCGCGCGGTGCTCGTGAAAGGCGGCCATCTGGCGCCGGACCAATCGGGCGATGGCTTTCTGAGCGACGTGCTGGTGAGCGGCGACGACCTGCGCGTGTTCCGGCATTGCCGGCTCGCGTCGCGGCATACCCACGGCACCGGGTGCACGCTGTCCGCGGCGATCACCGCGGGTCTGGCGTCGGGCGCCACGTTGGGCGACGCGGTCGCGACCGCCATCCAGTTCGTGGAGCGAGCCATTGCGCGGGCGCCGGGATTGGGCGCCGGTCACGGCCCACTCGATCACTGGGCCTGAAATCCCGCCGCGAACTTTCCTAGGAGCCGCTCGAAGCGGGGCGCGGCATCCCGCGTGACCGCGAGCACATTGGCGTGACCGAGCGGCTGGTCCGACGTGCCGCTGGCGCGATTGGTGATGCAGCTGACCGCGGCGACGCGCATCCCCAGTGCCGACGCCAACTCGGCCTCCGGCGCCGTGGACATCCCGACGGCGTCGGCGCCGAGGCGGGCCAGCATGCGGATCTCGGCGGGCGTTTCGTACGACGGACCAAGAACGGCGGCATAGACTCCTTCAGCGAGGACGATGTGTGCCGCCGACGCCGCGTCGCGCATTGCGTCTCCCAGCGCCGCATCGTACACCGGCCCGAAGCGTCCGGCCGGCAGTCGCGGGCCGCCCCACATCACGTTCAGGTGATCCGTGATGAGCATGAAGGTACCGGGCGCGAGATCCGGCCGAATGCCGCCGGCGGCGTTGGAAAGCACGAGGGCGCGAACGCCGAGCGCGGCCAGGATGCGAATCGGGACCGTCGCGACGTCGGGGGCCACGCCCTCGTAGCGGTGCAGGCGGCCGGCGACCACCACGACCTCGCGAGGCCCGAGCATGCCATGCACCAGCTCACCGGTGTGACCGGGCGTGAGCGGCATTGGGAGTCCCGGCAAGTCGGCGAATCGTACACGCGTCGGGTGCTCAATGTGCGCGGCGAGGCCGCTCAGTCCGGAGCCGAGGACGATCCCGAGCGCTGGCGCCGTGGTGCCGCAACCCGTGCGGAACGCCGCCGCCGCGTGCGCGATCGCGGCGTCCGTCATCGCAAGGCGCTGATCTCGGCGCGCATGCGATTGACCATTGCTTGCCGCTCCGGCCACGGGAGAAACGCGCTCTCGAATCCATTGAGCGCCAGCGCGCACAACTCGTCGCCCGTGAAACCCAGGTGCGCCGCCGCGTGCGCATACTCGTCGGTCAGCGTCGTGTCGCTCATGAGCCGGTTGTCGGTATTCAACACGACGTTGAGCCCGAGATCGAAATAGCGCCGCAGCGGATGCTCGGCGTAGGATGCCGCGGCGCGCGTCTGCACGTTCGACGTCAGGCAGATCTCGAGCGGGATGCGGCGGTCGTTGACGTACTCGGTCAGCGCGGGATCCTCGATCAGCCGCGTGGCGTGTCCGATCCGGTGGGCGCCGCACCGGTGCACGGCCTGGCGCACGGAGGCCGCGCCGTCCCCCTCGCCGGCGTGGCAGGTGCACGCCAAGTCCCGTTCTCGCGCGTAGAGGAACGCGGCGGCGTGCTCGGCCGCGGGATGTCCCAATTCGGCCCCCGCCAAGTCAAAGCCCACCACGCCGCTGCCCCGAAACGCGGCCGCCAGCTCGGCCAGCTCCATCGACACCGACGGCGCCAGGTGGCGCAGCGCGCAGATGATGACGCGGGCGATGCATCCGTGATCCCGCTCGGCGCGGGCCAGGCCCCGGAGCGGCGCTGCGACGGTCTCGACCAGAGAGAGACCTTCGCGGACGTTGAGAATCGGCGCGTACCGGATCTCGATGTAGCGCACGCCCTCGCGCGCCGCGTCTTCGACCAACTCGTAGGCGACCCGCTCCAATGCGTCGGCGCGTTGGAGCACGGCGACCGTGGTCGTGAAGCGCGCCAGATAGTCCGCGAGGTTGCGGGCGTCGGCGACCCGCATGTGCGCGCGCACGCCTTCGGCGTCGCGGGCGGGGAGTGGGACGCCGTATTCGGTCGCCAATTCCAGCAGCGTGGCAGGGCGAAGCGAACCGTCGAGATGACAGTGGAGCTCGGCCTTGGGCAGGCGGCGCAGCCAGTCGCGGTGCACGGGCAGGACCGTCAGCGCCGGGCCACGATCAGACGAAAGATCGAGCCGCCATGCACGGGGACGTCCGGCTCGATCGGCAGACCGCGGCTGTCGGTGATGATCATCTCCCGACGCGCCACTGCGTCCGCGGCCGAGGGATCGGCCACGCGTACCGCATTGAGTGCCGTTCCACCCGGTGGCACATTGACCGGCGCGCCATTTACGTACGCTCGGAGCAACAGAGTCAAGTCGAAAAACCTAGCGCGGCAGTTGACGGCGGGGCCAGCATCCCAGAGCTTTCTACCGATACAATACCGTGACTGCCATGGAACTTTCGCTTCTGACCCAAGACCGACAAGCTCCTCGGTGTGTTACGGGCGCTTCGCCACAGGTCACCGACTGGTTCGGAGAGTATGATCGCGCCGCCTAGCAGCGAACGAGTCTTGGTCGTCGATGACGAGCCGGACATTGTGGCCTTGGTTGCATACCATTTGGCAAAATCGGGATATCGCGTTTCCACAGCGGCGAACGGCTACGACGCCCTGGGACTCGCGCGGCAGGAGCGCCCGGCACTGGTGGTGCTGGATCTCATGCTGCCCGGTCTTTCCGGCTTTGACGTGATGGAGCAGTTGCGCGGCGATGATGGGACGCGCGAGGTCGCGATTCTCATGCTCACCGCGCGCAAAGACGAGCCGGACCGGATCAGAGGATTGTCGCTGGGCGCGGACGACTATCTCACGAAGCCGTTCAGTCCTCAGGAGCTGGTGCTGCGCGTGGGCGCCATTCTGCGGCGCGTGGGCGCGGCGGGCGGCGGGACCAACGATGTGCTGGCGATCGGGCCAATCCACATTGACCGCGCCGCGCACCGGGTCAGCGTCGACGGGACGGACATTGATCTCACGCCGACGGAGTTCAAGCTCCTGCTCACTTTGGCCGAGCGTCGCGGCCGCGTGCAAGCGCGCGGGCACTTGCTCGAGACCGTGTGGGACGCCGCACCCGACATTCAGACGCGCACCGTGGACATGCACATCCAGCGCTTGCGTACGAAGCTGGGCGCCGCGGGCGATCTGATCGAGACGGTGCGCGGGTTCGGCTATCGACTCAAGGCGGGGCACTCGCGCACGGCGTAGTGCCCTAGCGCATTGCGGCTCACCCAACGCCTGCTCCTCGGATCGCTGATCGTCGTCAGCGTTCTCGTGGCGTGCGTGGTGGGGGTGATCGAGTGGCGCCTCAACGCCCGGATCGCCGACCTCGGGACGCAAACGCTGATCCGGGAAGCGCGCAACGACGTCTACTTCGTGGGATTCGTCGCGCTGGCCATTGCCGCGGCGATCGCGTTTCTCTTCTCCCGCGCGGTCAGCCGTCCGATCATTGAGCTCCGCGACGTCGCGCGGGCGCTGGCCGCCGGTGATCTCTCGCGCCGCCCCGCGCTCTCGGCTCCCGGCGAGGTGGGCGATCTGGCGATCGCCATTCATTGGCTCGCCGAGCAGCTCTCCTCCCGGCTCACCACGCTGGAAGAGGAAGAATCGCTGCTGACGGCGCTGCTCGATTCGCTCAACGAAGGCGTGCTCGCAGTGGATGCCCGCCAGCGCGTGGTCCGCATCAACGCGATTGGCCGCCGTCTCCTGCGCGTGCGCGATGCGACGCCCTTCTCATTGGATCGCCTCCCGCGTGAACGCGTCCTGCGCGAAGCGCTCGGGGCGGCCGTCGCCGGCACGGCGACGGAGTCGATCGAAACGTTCATTGATGGCCGCAACCTGGCGTTGGCCGCGCGTCCCCTGGCGCGCGGCGGCGCGGTGCTCGCGCTCCTGGACCTGACATTGACGCGGAAGCTGGAGACCGTCCGTCGGGATTTCGTCGCCAACGTGTCCCATGAACTGCGGACGCCGCTCACCGTCGTGGGCGGGTTCGCGGAGACACTGACCGATGAGGCGCTTCCGGCGCCGCAGCGGCGGCAATTCGCCGAGACGATTCTCGCCAACACCCGTCGGATGCAGCGCATCGTCGATGACCTCCTCGATCTGTCGCGCATTGAGTCCGGCGGTTGGGTGCCCAATCCACAATCGCTCGATGTCGGCCCGCTGGCGGTCGAGGCGACGACGCGGGCCAAGATCATTGCCGAGGAAAAGGGCGTGGCGTTGGAGTTCGCGATTCCCGAGGACGCGCGCGTCGCGTTCGCCGATCCCACCGCGCTGCGGCAGGTGTTGAGCAACCTCGCGGAAAACGCCATCCGTCACACCCCGAGCGGGCGCGTGACCGTGTTCACGATCGCCGAGGACAACGGCGTGTGGGTCGGCGTGCGCGACACCGGCATCGGGATCGCCGCCGAACATTTGCCGCGCATCTTCGAGCGGTTCTATCGCATCGATCGGGCGCGGTCGCGCGACGAAGGCGGCACCGGTCTGGGCCTCGCTATCGTGCGGCATCTCGTGGAAGCGCATGGCGGATCGGTGAAAGCCGAGAGCCAACCCGGCCGCGGCACCAGTGTGTCCGCATTTTTCCCGGCGCCGTTGGTGAATCCGTCGTAACGCGAACGGAACGTGACGGACGCGTTACCCGGCGCGACTCGATGCCACACGTAAGTTGCCTCGACTTCTTTCCTGGGAGACACAGGTGTCGATTCGTCAACTTACGCGTGCCGGCCTGGCGCTGATCGCCGGCGGCCTCGTCTCCGGCACCGCGGCCGCGCAGGGTGCGGACCTCACGGGGGCCGGCGCAACGTTCCCGTATCCGATCTACTCGAAGTGGTTCGCCGATTACGCGACGAAGACCGGCGTCAAGATCAACTATCAATCCATCGGGTCGGGCGGCGGCATTCGCCAGCTCACCGAAGGCACCGTTGATTTCGGCGCGTCGGACGCGCCGATGAGCGATGCCGAGATCGCCAAGCTCAAAGGTCCGGTCCTGCATATTCCGACCGTGCTCGGCGCCGTGGTGCTCACGTACAACCTGCCGGGCGTCACGCAGTCGATCAAACTGACCGGCGATGTCATCGCCCGGATCTTCACGGGCGACATTGTGAAATGGAACGCGCCTGAAATCGCCGCGTTGAACAAAGGCCTCAGGCTACCGGCAAACGATATTCTCGCGGTCCATCGCTCGGACGGGTCGGGCACCACGTTCATCTTTTCCGACTATCTGGCAACGGTGAGCCCGAAGTGGGCGACGGCGCCCGGCCGTGGCAAGGAGTTGCAGTGGCCGGTCGGTATTGGCGGCAAGGGCAACGAGGGCGTCGCGGGACAAGTGAAGCAGACGCCGTACTCGATTGGATATGTCGAGCTCGTCTATGCCCGTCAGAACCAGCTCCCGGTCGCGCTCGTGCAGAATGCCGCCGGCAAGTTCGTCGAGCCGACGGTGCAATCGGTGACGGCCGCCGGCGCATTGGCCAAGCTGCCGGAGTCGACCGATTTCCGCGTTTCCATCGTGAACGCGCCCGGCAACGATTCCTACCCGATCTCGTCCTTCACGTTCTTGTTGATTCCCAAGTCGTACGCCGATGCCGCGAAAGGCAAGAAGTTGCTCGACTTCGTGAAATGGGCCGTCCACGATGGCGAGAAGCTGGCGCCCGCCCTCGACTACGCGCCGCTGCCCAACAACATCGTCTCGATCATCGACCAGCACCTGAGCACGGTCCAGACGGCCGAGCGCTAAACACTCGCCGCTCATAGGGGGCGTGACGCGCCCGTTACAGGGCGTTACAGGGCGATAGTCATGCCCCCTTCACCGTGGTCTAACTTCCGGCACACGGTACGAGGAGTACAAGTGAAGCATTGGAGCTGGGCCATTGGGGCAATTGCGGCCCTGGGCGCCGGCGCTTGTGGCGGGGACCAGAACGCGTCGAACGCGTCCAAGTCCGCGACACCGAGTGCTATGACCGCGAGCGGCGCCGATTTGACTGGAGCGGGGGCGACGTTCCCCTACCCGATCTACTCGAAGTGGTTTGCCGACTACGCCACGAAGACCGGCGTCAAGATCAACTATCAGTCCATCGGATCGGGCGGCGGGATCCGCCAGCTCACCGAGAACACCGTCGATTTCGGGGCGTCGGACGCGCCGATGAGCGACGCCGAGATGGGCAAGCTCAAGGGGCCGGTGTATCACATCCCCACCGTCGTGGGCGCGGTTGTCATTACGTACAACCTGCCAGGAGTGACGGCCCCCCTGGATCTGAGCGGCGACATCGTGGCCGCGATCTTTCGGGGAACGATCACGAAATGGAACGACAAACAGATCGCGGCTCTCAATAAGGGTGTCCAACTCCCCAATCAGGACATCCTCGTCGTGCACCGGTCCGACGGGAGCGGCACGACGTTCATCTTCACGGATTATCTGGCCAGCGTCAGCCCGGAGTGGGCCCGGTCGCCCGGCAAGGGGAAGGAGTTGCAGTGGCCCGTCGGCGTGGGCGGCAAGGGCAACGAAGGCGTGGCCGGACAGGTGAAGCAGACACCCGGCGCGATCGGATACGTCGAGTTGGCCTACGCGAAGCAGAACCAACTCCCGACGGCCGCGATCAAGAACGCCGCCGGCCAGTTCGTGGCGCCGAGCGTGGCGTCGGTGACGGCGGCGGCCGAAGGGGCCGCGTCCAAGTTCCCGCCCAACACGGACTATCGCGTGTCGATCGTCAACGCCCCGGGCGCAACCACGTACCCGATCTCATCGTTCACGTACATCCTGGTGTACAAGAACGAACCCGATGCGGGGAAAGGCAAGAAGCTTGTCGACTTCCTGCGTTGGGCGCTGACGGATGGTGAGCAACAGGCGGCGCCTCTCGACTACGCGCCGCTGCCCCAGGCTCTCGCCACCCGACTGACCGCTCGTCTGGATTCGATGACGGTCGGGACGAGCGGTACGTGAGTGACGTCGTCACGCAGCCGTTGGAAGGCGGCATCGAGGGCTCGGCACTCGGCGACCGCATCTACGCGGGCGCCATCTGGGTGTTCGCCATCTGTGTCCCGATTCTCCTCGTCCTGATCGCGCTCGAGATCTTCCGCGCCGGCTGGCCGGCGCTGCATCAGTTCGGATTCAGCTTCCTGACGTCGAGCGCGTGGGACCCCGTGAACGGGAAGTTCGGCGCCGCGCCGGCGATCTTCGGCACCTTGGTCTCGTCGGCGATCGCCCTGTTGATCGCCACCCCGTTGGCCATCGGCGTGTCGGTATTTCTTTCCGAGTTCGCGCCACCGCGGCTGCGGCAACCCGTGGCGTTTTTCGTCGACCTACTGGCGGCCATTCCCAGCGTCGTCTACGGCCTGTGGGGCATCTTCGTGCTGCTGCCCGTGCTGCGCGTGAGCGTCATGCCCTTTCTCCGCGACACCCTGCACTTGGGCTTCATCCCGCTGTTCAAGGGACCGGCCTACGGACCGAGCATGCTGGCGGCGGGGCTGATCCTGGCGATCATGGTGCTGCCGTACGTTGCGTCGGTCTCCCGCGAGGTCTTGTTGGCCGTGCCCCGCGCGCAGCGCGAGGCGGCCTTGGCGCTCGGCGCCACGAAATGGGAGATGATCTGGGGCGCCGTGCTCCCCTACGCCAAGTCGGGCATCATCGGCGGAGTCATCCTCGGCCTCGGTCGGGCACTGGGTGAGACCATGGCGGTGACGATGGTGATCGGCAACCGCCCCGAGATCTCGGCGTCGTTGTTCGCGCCCGGCTATACCATGGCGTCGATCATCGCCAACGAATTCAGCGAGGCATCGAGCGATCTGCATCTCTCGGCGCTCATGGCCGTCGGCTTCGTGCTGTTCGTGATCACCATCATCGTGAACGCGATCGCCCGCTGGCTGGTCTGGGAAGTCGAGCGCGGCGGGAAGGGCTGATGGCCGCGGCCGCCCGCCCCAGCACCAGGCAGCGCCAATTTACGGCGCGGGCGGTCCAGTCCCTGGGTCGCCGCAAATTCGTGAATTCCGTGATGGTCGCTCTCATCGGCGTCGCCGCCATCCTGGCCACGCTGCCGCTGATCGTGATCAGCTTCTACCTGCTCAAGTTCGGCGCCAGCTCGGTCCAACTGCACTTCTTCACGAACATGCCCAAGCCGGCGGGCGAGGCGGGCGGCGGCATGGCGAACGCGATCATCGGAACGCTGATGCTGATCGGCGTCGCCAGCCTGTTCGGACTGCCCGTCGGGATCGGAGCCGGGTTGTACCTGGCCGAGCATCGGGGCACGAAGCTGGCCAATACGGTCCGGTTCCTGTCCGACGTGCTGAACGGCCTGCCGTCCATCGTCATGGGCATCTTCGCGTGGCAATTCCTGGTGCGACCCCTGGGCCACTTCTCGGCCTGGGCGGGCGGCGTGGCCCTCGGGGCCATGATGATTCCCATGGTCGCGCGCACGACGGAAGAGATGGTCCTGATCGTCCCTGTCTCGTTACGCGAGGCGGCGCTGGCGCTCGGCTACGCGCGTTGGCGGACGTCGCTCACCATCGTGCTCCGGACGGCGAGCGCCGGCATCGTGACCGGCGCCCTCGTCGCGCTGGCCCGTATCGCCGGCGAGACGGCGCCGCTGCTGTTCACCGTGCTCGGCAACCAGTTCTGGTCGACATCGCTCAACCAGCCGATCGCCGCGCTCCCTCTGCAGATCTTCAACTATGCCGTCAGCCCCTATGACGACTGGCACGCCCAGGCCTGGGCCGGAGCCCTCGTCCTCATCGCGCTCATCTTCATCATCAGCCTCGTCGCCCGCTTCGCGACCCGTGGACAGTTCACCGGCGATAGCGGGGATTAGCCCGTCCGTGACCGCGGCGGCGACGGCGCCGCGGCCGATATCGCCGGCCGCCGACGCGGCCGCGCGCGCGGCGCGCACCGCGCTGGCCGTGGACAAGCTGTCCGCGTTCTTCGGGTCCTCGGAAGCCGTGCGGTCCGTCTCGCTCGACTTCCCCGAGCGTTTGGTGACGGCCATCATCGGCGCCTCCGGTTCCGGCAAATCCACCCTGCTCCGCTGTCTCAATCGCATGCACGAGACCGTGCCGACCGGGCGGGTGCGCGGCACCGTGGCGCTGGCCGGACGCGACATTTACGCCCGCGACGTCAACCCGATCGAGGTGCGGAAGAAGATCGGGATGGTCTTTCAGCGCCCGACGCCGTTCCCGACGATGTCGATTCGCGACAACGTCGCGGCCGGACTGCGCGTCAAGACGGCCAAGTATCAAAAGCACGCTGATGCCATCGTGGAGAAGGCGTTGCGGCGCGCCGCGCTGTGGGAGGAGGTCAAGGACCGCCTCCGCGATGCCGCCACCGGACTGTCCGGCGGCCAACAGCAGCGCCTGTGTATCGCCCGGGCGTTGGCGACCGAGCCCGATGTGCTGCTGCTCGATGAGCCGACGGCCTCCCTGGATCCGATCAGCACGCAGAAAGTCGAAGAGTTGGTCTACGAGCTGCGCGGCGACATGACAGTGATCATCGTCACCCACAACATGCAGCAGGCGGCGCGGGTCTCGGACCGGACCGCGTTCATGCTGGCCGGCGAGCTCGTGGAGTACGCGCCGACCAGCCGGCTGTTCACGACTCCGGGCGACCACCGCACCGAGGCCTACATCACCGGGCGCTTTGGATGACCGCCGCCCCCCCGACGACCGGCGCCATTTCGGCACGGAAGTATTGCTTCTGGTATGGCGCCAAGCAGGCGCTCTTCGAGGTCGACCTCGAGATGCCGCCGCGGGCCATCACGGCCTTCATCGGGCCCTCGGGCTGCGGGAAATCGACCTTCCTCCGGTCGATCAACCGCATGAACGACACGATCCCCCACGTCCGGCACACCGGGGCGATCCTGCTCGATGGCGACGATCTGTACGGATCCGGGCAGGACGTGACGACGCTGCGCCAGCGCGTCGGCATGGTCTTTCAGCGGTGGAACCCCTTCCCCAAGTCGATCTACGACAACGTGGCGTACGGCCCCCGCCTGAACAACGCCGTCCGCACCCGGGCCGAGTTGGACGAGCTGGTGGAAAGCGCCCTGCGCCGGGCGGCGCTGTGGGAGGAGGTCAAGGACCGCCTGCGGGAGAGCGCCCTGGGGCTCTCCGGTGGCCAGCAGCAGCGGCTGTGCATCGCGCGCACCCTGGCCAACCAGCCCGAGGTCCTGCTGTTGGATGAACCGGCCAGCGCGCTCGATCCGATCGCCACGCAGAAGATCGAGGAGCTGTTGTACGAGTTACGGCGGGAGTTGACGATCGTGATCGTGACGCACAACCTGCAGCAAGCGGCGCGGGTGTCCGATTTCACCGCGTTCTTCTACCTCGGCCGGTTGATCGAGGTCGCCGCGACGGAGCGACTCTTCACGTCTCCTCGTGAAGAGCGGACGAATGCCTACATCACTGGGAGATTCGGATGACACTCCCCGAAGTCCAATCCGGTTTCCGCCATTTCCACGAGCAGTTGGATACGCTGAAGGATCGTCTCATGACGATGTCCGAGCGGTCCGAGGGCCTGGTGGATCTGGCGGTGGACGCCTTGCTCAAACAAGACAAGGACCGCGCGGACGCGGTCATCGCCGGCGACCGCGAGCTCGATGTGCTGGAAGTCGAGATCGAGAACCTGGCCGTCTCGCTGCTGGCGACCCAGCAGCCCATGGCCCGCGACCTCCGGTTCATCATCAGCGCGATCAAGATCTCGAGCGATCTGGAACGGGTGGGGGACCACGCCGTCAACATCGCCCAGTGCGCGTTGCGCCTGGTGGCGATGCGGTCGACGATCACGCCGGAGCCGGAGATCGAAGACATGGCGCGGCGCGCCCGGCGCATGCTGTCCGACGCGCTCGATGCCTTCATCCGGGCCGACGGACTGCTCGGCCGCGAGGTGTGCGCGTCGGACGACCAGGTCGACTCCCTCATGAATTCCCTGTTTCGTATCCTGCTGACGCACATGATGGCCGACGCCCGGACCATCAATCCGTCGCTGGAGCTCCTGCTCGTGGGCCGCAACCTCGAGCGCGTGGCCGACCTGGCGACGAACATCGGGGAGGACGCGGTGTTTCTGGCCGAGGGCAAGCAGATCAAGCATCGCTACGAGGAGTACGAGCGGGATCGGTTGGCGTCGGCTGCCGGACAGTAGTGGAGCGCTCGCAGAACGGTCGCGACGAGTCGAGCCGCCGCATCGCGGCGATCGACATCGGATCGAACTCGATCCGCCAGATCGTGGCCGACGTGTCGGCCAACGGCACCATCCGCATCGTCGACGAGCTCAAAGCGGCGCCCCGGCTCGGCGCGGGGCTCACCGGGTCCGGCGAACTGAGTGAACAGGCCATGAAGGACGCGCTCGATGCCCTAGGGCGCATGTCGACCCTGGCCGCGCAACTGGGCGCGCGCCGGGTCGAGGCCGTCGCCACCAGCGCTGTCCGGGACGCCGTGAACGGTCCGGCGTTCCTGGAGCTGGTGCGGGCCGAGACGGGGCTCCGGGTGCGGGCGCTGATCGGCGAGGAGGAGGCGCGCCTGACGTTCCGCAGCGCCCTGGCCCATTTCGACCTGGGCGTCGGTCGGGCGGTCGTCATGGACATCGGCGGCGGTTCGTTGGAGTTGGCGCTCTCCGCCGATGGGTTGCTCGACCGGTTGATCTCGCTGCCGTTTGGCGCCATCCGGCTCACCGAGGAGTTCTTGGCCGGCGTGCCGGCGCGGCGCGGGGTGCGCGAGCTGCGCAAGGATGTGCGCGAGGCGCTGCGCGAACACTTGCCCGTGCGCGACTGGCGCGGCGCCCAAGTGATCGGATCCGGCGGCACGTTCACGAACCTCGCCGGCATCTACCTGGCGCGGCAGGGCGTCCAGACGGCGCGCACGGTGCACGCGACGCGGGTGCCGCGCGTGGAGTTGGAGCACATCCTCGACATCCTGCAGGACATGTCGGTCGAGGAGCGGCGACAGGTGCCAGGGCTCAATGCGGCGCGTGCCGATATCATCGTGGCCGGCCTGGCCGTGTCCGCCGAAGTCCTGGCGCGCGTCGAGGCCCGTGAGGTGAACGTCTCGGCCTACGGGATCCGCGAAGGGCTCTTGTTGGAGACGGCCCGCGTCGCGCCGACGGTCGCCGATCCGGGCGAGGCCCGCGAACGGTCGGTACGGGAGTTCGCCGAGCGCAGCCACTACGAGGAACCCCACGCGCGGCAAGTGCAACGTCTGGCCCTGCAGCTGTTCGACGCGATCGGCGAGCGCATTGGCGCCTTGCCGGCCGACCGCGACATCCTCGCCGACGCCGCCCTGCTGCACGATGTGGGGTACCACATCAACTACCACAATCACAACAAGCACTCGTATCACCTGATCCTGCACGCCGACCTCCTCGGTCTCTCGCCCGAGGAGCAGGTCGCGATCGCCAACGTGGCCCGCTACCACCGCGGCGCGCGGCCCAAGAAATCGCATCGGAACTACGGCCCGCTCGATCCGGGCATTCGCCGGCGCATCAAGCGCCTGTCCGCCCTGCTCCGCATCGCCGACGGCTTCGACCGCGGCCACGTGGGCGCCGTGGACCGGATCAAGGTCCGGTGGCTGGGCCGCGCGATGCGGTTGACGGCGATCCCCAAACCCGGCGCGGGCGATTTGCGTCTCGAGCTGTGGGGCGCGAGTCGCAAGTCGGCGTTGCTCGCCCGCATCCTCGGGGTCGCGGTGGAAATCGTGGGGCCCGACGGCAAGGTCATCACCGGCCACGACGACGCGGACAACACCGACTAGCCGCTAGGGCACGACCAACGCGCCGGCCTCGCCGCCGAAGTCGTCGTGCACCGGGGGCAGCTCGGCCGGTGCGATCCACGGACCGGCATTGATCCGGATGTCCACGCGGTGCGTCCCGGATGTCAGCGGACTGGTCACCGTAGCCTCGTAGACGCCGAGGCCCACTTCCCGCATGTCCACGGCGTGCCAGTCGGTGAAGTCGGCCATGAGCTCGACGTGGCTCCCGGCGGGCGCCGTGAACCGTACGGTCTGACGGTCGTGCAGGACGGATGGAGCGGCGGGCGGGCGCTCGCGAGCCCCAAGCGTCCGGGTCGGGTGGCTCGCGCGTACGCCGAACGTGATGAAGCGCGCGCCCGGCGTCCCGCGTACGAGATCCGGCGGGTACGCGCCCCAGCCCGCGATCAACGCGATGCCATCGACCACCCCGAACCGCCCTTCGGCGTTGACCCACTGCCCGACGCCGCCCAACCGCACGTTGCTGCGCACACCGGCGGTGACCGTTCCCGCGAATCGTCCCCGATCGCCGCGGAAGACGGCCTCGATGTCTGTGTAGCCGACCGCACCGGCCGCCGTATTGGCCAGCGACAGCGACGCGGTCAGAAACGGGACGCGTCCCCAGATCCCTCCCTCGCCGCGCACGACGCCATGTCCGCCGACGCTGTCACCGCTGGTGCCGCCGCCGCCCGCGCCGACCCAGGCACCGCCTTTGGCGAGGTCGAGTCGCATATGCGGCTCCACCATGCCGCTGAAGATCGGCTCGAACTTCCGGTACCAGGATCCGCTGCCATCGGCTCCGACGTCCCAGTGGAGTGCGCCGGCGATCGGACCGCCGATCGCGGCATTGGATTCGACTTGGGCGCTGCCCCGGCCGCTCTCGAAGTGGGAGAACGCGCCGTCTAGCCCAAGGCGGACGTCGCGTTGGGTGAACAGCACGGCGGGCGCCAGCGTGAGCACGCTGGACGGGAGATAGCCATCGTATGTCGATCGTGCGGCACTGGCGTCGAGCGAAGCCACGAACTGCGCATCCGCCCCGCGGACGCACACGAGTGCCGCGAGGAGGGTCAGGGCCGCTGTGGCTTGGGTTTGGGTGGAGGCCCCGATGGCTCGCTCGTGTGGCCCGCAGTCAGGTTCGTCGGACCCTGATTCGTGGTCGGAACGGCTGCACCCAGCGCGCCGCCCTGCGGCGCTGACGACGCCAGGTAGGGCGAACCGAGCGACCGCGGCACCGCCGCCATGTCGGCGTCGCCCCGTCCAGCCGCGGCGAGTCGCAAGATAGTCGATGCGGCGCTGTCCGGTGACATGCCGCGGGCGACCAGTTCGGCGGCGACCGCCAACGGGATGGTCACGGGCGCGCCATGGCGCGCGCGGCGCAGGTCGACAATCGTTCCAACCTGAATGCCCGCCCGGAGCGCCGCGGTCCCAGCCGTCAATTCGTCCGCGGTCGCCGCGGGCCCGAGCACGGTGCGCGCGTGGGCGAGCTGAGCGGCCAAGTCTTGCACGACCGCGACGATGCGGTCACCGCTGGCGTGCTTGGCGACGCCCTCGAGGGCCTTGTCCACGAGGGGACTCGTGGGCAGGTTGGCGGCCTCGGCCGAGCTGATCACCGCGTGCAGCGACGCGAACGTGCTCGAATCCACCCGGTCCCGCAGGGACATGTCGACATCCTGTCCCTGGGCCCGCGTGGCGACCAGCATGGCGACCAGCACGAGGCGTTTCATATGGCCCCGGGCGCGACGGTCATCAGGGAGTTCGGCGCGCCGAAATCGTCGCCGGGCGCCAATGGCGCCGCCGGGTCGGCGACCCAGTGCTCGCCATCCACGACGAACGCGTAAATGTGGCGACCGGGTGCGAGCCGCACCGTCGTCCGCCACGACCCATCGGCGCGCGACCGCTGGAGCGGCGTGGCCGTGGCGTCCCAGTGATTGAAGTCTCCGACCACAACGACCTCCCGCGCGGCCGTCGGCGGTAGGCTGAACTGGACCGCCGGCAGCGTCATCGGCGACCGTGGCGCCAGACGCAAGACCGTGAACGTGGCCCCTACTCCCACCGTCACCACCGCGGCAGTCGCCCACGACCAACGCCGCACACGCCGGCGCGTGGCCTGATGCTCCCGCACCGCGCTCGTGACACGACTGGCGGCCATGATGCGTTGGGCGACGCGCTCTGCCAGCGGCACATCGGCGCGGAGCTCGGCCGCGATCCGCTCGATGAACGGGTCGTCCGTGATCTCTTCGGCGTCACGCACTGTATGCCCCCGACAGCAACGTCCGCAGCTGATCCGTCGCGCGTTTGACTCGCATCTTCAATGCGGAGACGCCGACCCCGGTCAGGGTCGTCATCTCGTCATAGCTCAACTGCTCGACGTGCTTCAACAGGAACGCCTCCCGCTGTCTCGGATCGAGTTGACCCAGGGCGTGCGCGATCTCCTCGCGCCACGCGGCCCCATCAAAGGAGTCCAGCGCCGGCGCCGCCACCAGGGCCGCCTCGTCCCGCACAAACGTTCGTTTTCGCCGGCCTGAGCGTGCGCCCGCGGTTCGGCATCGGTTGATCAATATACTGAACAGCCAATGGGCGAACCGCTCGCGGTCCGCGCACCTGCCGAGCGCGCGATAGGCGCGCACGAAAGTGTCCTGGACCGCTTCTTCGGCTTCCGCTCGATCGCCGAGCATCCGCGTCGCGTATCGCGCCGCTCGCCCACCGTACCGGGCCACGAGGACGCTGAAAGCATCCTCGTCGCCGGCGATCACGCGGGCGATGATTTCGGCGTCACTCGCCACTATGGGGGAGACCCGCCGGAGCGTGGACGAGTCACTGCATCATGCGGTCGAGGGCTCTGGCCGGAGGTGCTCGCCGCTGGCGCGCGGCACGGGCACATCCCGACCCCACGGATCGCGGATCAGGATCCTTTGGCTGGCGCGCTCCGGCTGGTCGCCCGGCTGGCGCTGGCGATAGGTCCCATCGGCAGCGAGGTCCCACGCCAGGCGGTTGTCGGCGAGGCACGTGGCCAGCAGCGACTCGAGGCGGGCGTGGAGCGCCACATCGTCGACCGGTACCACGCACTCGACGCGGCGCTCGAGATTGCGTGGCATCCAGTCGGCGGACCCGATGTAGTACTCGCGCTGTCCGCCGTTGGCGAACATCCAGACGCGCGAGTGCTCGAGGAACCGGCCGATGATACTGCGCACGCGAATGCGATCGCTGAGTCCCTCGACGCCGGGACGAAGGCAGCAAATGCCCCGGACGATCAGGTCGATCTCGACGCCGGCTTGCGACGCGCGGTAGAGCGTCTCGATGACGTCCGGGTGCACGAGGGCGTTGAGCTTCGCGATGATGCGGCCGCCTTTCCCCTCGCGCGCCAGTTGCGTCTCCCGATCGATCAGTTCGAGAAAGCGCCCCAGCATGTTGGCCGGCGCCACGAGCAACTTGCGATAGAGGCGTTGCCGCGAGTATCCCGTCAACGAGTTGAACAGATCGCTCACGTCGGCGCCAATCGACGGGCTGCACGTGAACAACCCGATGTCCGTGTAGAACTTGGCGGTGAGGGAGTTGTAGTTCCCGGTGCCGATGTGTACGTAACGCCGGAGCCCATCCACGTCGCGCCGGACGACCAGGGTCGTCTTGGCGTGGGTCTTGAGACCTGGCACGCCGTAGGCCACGTGGACGCCGGCATTTTCCAACGTGCGCGCCCAGGAGATGTTGTTGGCTTCGTCGCCCCGCGCTTGGAGCTCGACGAGCACCGCCACTTGCTTCCCGAGCATGGCGGCCTCGGTGAGCGCGTGCACGATCGAGGCGTCGCCCGAGGTCCGATACAGCGTCATCTTGATGGCCTGCACGGCGGGATCGTGGGCCGCCGTCTTCAGGAACTGCTCGACGGACGCCGAAAACGACTCGAACGGATGGTGGACGAGGACGTCGCGCTCGCGAATGGCATCGAAGATCGTCAGATGTCCCACGCCGGCCACCGTGTCGCGAAACTCCGGCGCCACCATGGCCGTGAACGGCGGGTCGCGCAAGTCGGGGATGTCGAGCGAGGTGAGGGCCATGAGATCGCCCAGGTCGAGCAGCGGATCGGCCTCCTGGACGTCGGCCTCCGTGAGCGGCGGGAGATGGGCCGACGTTTCTTCGCGCAACTCCTCGAGCAGGAGTGACCGGAGGTGCGTGGGCATGTTGGGCTGCACTTCCAGCCGCACGACTTCGCTGAACCGCCGCTCGAAGACCTGCTGTTCGATCATTGCCAAGAGATCTTCGGCTTCATTGATCTTGGCCAGCTCGAGGTCCGTGTAGCGGGTCACGCGGAACGCATACCAGCCGAGAATCTCCATGCCCGGGAACAGCGCGCCGAGGTTCGTGCCGATCACCTGCTCCAGCGGAACGAAGTAGTGCGGGCGGCCGAACGGCACCCAGCGGGGCAGGCTCTTGGGCACTTTGACGCGCGCGAAGTGGTCGGTTTGGGAGACCGGATCGCGAATCTCGACGGCGAGCGACAACGAGAGGTTCGAGATGTACGGGAATGGATGCCCGGGATCGACGGCCAGCGGCGTCAGCACTGGAAAGACTTGCGACTCGAAGAAATCGTCGACCGTGAGCCACTCGCTGGGTGTCAGGTCGGCCATCGAGACGAGACGGACGCCGCGCTCGGAGAGCGCGGGCAGCAGGACGTCGTGCAAGCAGGTGCGGCGTTGCGTGAGGAGGGCGTTGACGCGCGCGTTGATCGCGACCAGCTGCTCCGACGGCGTCATCCCGTCGGGCGCCACGGGCACGATGCCCGCCGCCACCTGGCGCCGGAGTCCGGCGATGCGCACGGTGTAGAACTCGTCGAGATTCGTGCTGAAGATCGCCAGGAACTTGAGCCGCTCGAGCAGGGGATTGCGCTCGTCGAACGCTTCGCTGAGTACACGGGCGTTGAACTCGAGCCAGCTCAGCTCGCGGTTCAGAAAATGAGTGGGCTGCGCTGTCGCGGTGTCCACGGTGGTCATTGCCATCTCCCAAATAGTTCGCAGACCGGCTTGGGCGCCGGCCCGACACAGTCCGCCAACGCAACGCCGTTCGATGTGCCAATGCGCGTCGCGCCGCTCTCGATGAGCGCGAATGCCGCCGTACAGTCCCGTATCCCGCCGGATGCCTTGACGCCCATGGCGTCGCCGACGGCGAGGCGCATGAGCGCAACGGCCGCCGTCGTGGCGCCGCCCGCGGCGTGCATGCCGGTACTTGTCTTTACGTAGTGTGCACCGGCGTCGCGGGCGGCACGGCAGGTCCGCACGATCTCGGTCGGCGTCAGGACTGCGGACTCTACAATAACTTTCATGAGGGCGCCCGATGCCGCTTCAACGACCTCATGTATATCGTGCTCGACGTATTGCCAATCGGCGTCGCGGATCGCCCCGATCGATACAACCATATCGAGCTCATCCGCACCATGATCGACCGCATCGGCCGCCTCGGCGGCTTTTGCCGCGGTGGCGCTGGCGCCGAGGGGAAACCCGACGACGGTCGCGACGGCAACCCCCGTACGGTCGAGCGCCTCTCGACATCGGGCGACCCATTGGGGGTTTACGCAGACCGCGGCGAGCCGGTGCGTCGCGGCCTCGGCGCAAAGCCGGTCGATATCCGAGGCGGTCGCTTCCGCCCGGAGCAGTGTGTGGTCGATCCAGTCGCCGAGTCGGCCCGCCTCGGCGCGGAAGACGACCCCTCGCGGAAGGTCAGGCACGGGCACGAATCTATATAGTCCGCAGCCGGACGCGATCGGTCCGGGTGCGAACTAGCGAAGCCTTTACGAAGAATTTGGCCAGCGCGGCGCCGGCGATGAACCCCCCGATATGGGCCCACACGGCCACCCCGCTGGAGGCGCCGGGGTTGATTTCGTTGAGCTGGGCGAGGCCCCCCAAGGCTTCGGTCAGGAACCACCACAAGAGCACCAGCCAGGCCGGGAACCGGACAACGAAGATGATGAAAAACATCCGGACCCAGGCGCGCGGGTAGAGCACGAGGTAGGCGCCCATCACGCCGGAGATCGCGCCTGATGCCCCGACAGTGGGGACCGCCGACTCGGCGTTGAACAGAATGTGGGTCGCGGCCGCCACCAGACCGCAGATCAAATAGAAGACGATGAACCGGAGACGACCCATGCTGTCTTCGACCGCCCGGCCGAACACCAGCAGGTACAGCATGTTGGCGAGGATGTGCAGCCAACTGCCGTGCAGGAACATCGAGATGAAGGGCGTCAGGATATTGATGCGGTCGTTGTCAACGAGGCAGGTCATTCCGTGGCCAAGCGGCACGGACTTTCCTAGTGGGGCTAGGTGGGTCAACTCGCCCGGAACCATGCCCGTATTGCACACCGTCGTCGCCAGGCGGACGGGATCGAAACCGGCTCCCTGGTAGAGGATCCATACGAGAAAGCAGATCGCGATCAGGGTGTAGGTCGCGATCGGCGTGCGCACTGTCGGAGTGTCATCCCCTAGCGGGATCATACTGCCTCGATAGCTGCCAGATTGGCCGAAATCCCCGGCCTCTCGTTTGCTTTGGGGTCGACGTCAGTATCCAGACAACATCAGAGGGGTTCAATGGCAGACAAAGTTATTGGGATTGACCTCGGGACGACGAATTCCGTGGTGGCGGTCATGGAAGGCGGCGACCCCGTCGTAATTCCAAACGCGGAAGGCGGCCGGACGACGCCGTCGGTCGTCGCCTTTACCAAGGACGGCGAGCGGCTCGTCGGCCAGATCGCGAAGCGGCAGGCGGTGACGAACCCGCAGAACACCGTATTCTCGATCAAGCGCTTCATGGGGCGCAAGCTGTCCGAAGTGCAGGATGAGATTAAGCGTGTCCCGTACAAGGTCGTCGCCGGTCCCAACGACATGGGCGTGGTCGAGGTGCAGGGCAAGCGGTATACGCCCCCTGAAATCTCAGCGATGATCCTGCAAAAGATGAAGCAGACCGCTGAGGACTATCTGGGTCACAAGGTGGAGAAGGCCGTGGTCACGGTACCGGCCTACTTCAATGATTCGCAGCGGCAGGCGACGAAGGACGCGGGCAAGATCGCCGGGCTCGATGTGCTGCGCATTATCAACGAGCCCACGGCGGCGGCGTTGGCCTACGGTCTCGACAAGAAAAAGGACGAAAAAGTCGCGGTGTTCGACCTGGGCGGCGGCACGTACGACATCTCGGTGTTGGAGTTGTATGACGTCGACGGGTCGCGGCAGTTCGAGGTCAAGTCGACGAATGGCGACACGCACCTGGGTGGCGACGACTTCGACCAGCGCGTGATCGACTGGCTCGTGGGTGAGTTCAAGCGCGACCAGGCGATCGACCTGTCGAAGGACCCCATGGCGCTGCAGCGGCTCAAAGAGGCCGCGGAAAAGGCCAAGATGGAGCTGTCCTCGGCGCCGTCGACCGACATCAATTTGCCGTTCATCACGGCCGACCAGAGCGGCCCGAAGCACCTCAACTACACGTTGAGCCGGGCCAAGCTGGAGCAGTTGGTCGATGACCTGATCAAGCGCACGCTCGCGCCGATGGAGCAGGCGTTGAAAGACGCCGGGCTCAAGCCGAACGAGATCGACGAAGTCATCCTCGTCGGCGGCCAGACGCGCATGCCCAAGGTGCAGGAGGTCGTGAAGGGGTTCTTCGGGAAGGAGCCGAACCGGAGCGTCAACCCGGACGAAGTCGTGGCCATCGGCGCGGCAGTCCAGGGCGCGGTGCTCACGGGCGAGCAGAAGGACGTGCTGCTCCTCGACGTGACGCCGCTGTCGCTGGGCATCGAGACGTTGGGCGGTGTGACGACCGTGCTCATCCCCAAGAACACGACGATTCCGACCAAGAAGACGGAGACGTTCTCGACGGCCGATGACAACCAGACGACGGTCGAGATTCACGTATTGCAGGGCGAGCGCGAGTTGGCGCAGTACAACAAGACGATCGGCAAGTTCCAGCTGACGGGCATTCCGCCCGCTCCGCGGGGGATGCCGCAGGTCGAGGTGACGTTCGACATCGACGCCAACGGCATTTTGCACGTGGCGGCTCGCGACAAGACCACGGGCAAAGAACAGAAGATCCGGATCGAGGCGTCGAGTGGGTTGTCGGACGCCGAGATCGACCGGATGGTGAAGGACGCGGCGTCGAACGCGGCCGATGACAAGAAGCGGCGCGAGGAGATCGACGCACGGAACCGGTTGGATGGGATGACCTACGAGGTGGAGAAGAACGCCAAGGAGTGGTCAGACCGTCTCTCGCCGGAGCTCAAGACGAGGCTCGAGAGTTCCATCGAGCGCTCGCGGAAAGCGTTGCGGGGCTCGGACGCGGCCGAGATCCGGTCGGCGCAGGAAGAGCTCTCGAAGGCGTACAGCGAGGCGGGCCAGTCGCTGTACCAGCAGCAGGGTGCCGCGAGCGGCGGTCCGACGGGTGGCCCGACCACGGGCGCTCAGGAGCCGGCGGCGGGCACTGGCGGCAAGCCCGACGACGTTGTCGAGGCGGACTATGAGATCGTGGACGACAAGAAGTAAGAAATTGGTAAACCGCTGGCGCGTCTGACGCGTCTCATGAATACGGTGTGCTTCCCGGACGCGAAACACGCGCGTCCGGGAAGTGTAGATTAGAGTAACCCTCAGACCATGGATTAGACTGCATGCCACCATTGATCGCCCGAGCGCGGATTGGCGGTGCGATCGTCGGGGCGTTTGCCGGCGGCCTCATCTTCGCCTCTGCCTTCGACCTGACGCACAAGAGCTTCGCGCAGACTCCTTCGAAGCCACCGGCCCAGGACACGCGTCCGGTCGCGGACTTCAGTAACTCGTTCGTCTCCATCTCCGAGCACGTGACGCCGGCGGTCGTGTCGATCACGACGCAGCGCGACGCGAAGCTCATGACCGGGCCACGGCAGCGGGGCCGGGTGCCGCCCGGACTCGAGGATTTCTTTCAGCAGTTTGGCCCGCAGCGTGTCGAGCCGCAGGAAGCGAGCGGGTCGGGGTTCATTGTCACGAAAGACGGCTACATCCTGACCAACAATCACGTCGTCGCCGATGCGGACCGGGTGACGGTGGCGCTCGACGACCAGCGGGTCTTCAAGGCGCACGTGGTGGGTCGCGACCCGACGACGGACGTCGCGGTGATCAAGATCGACGCGACGGATCTTCCCACCGTTGCGCTAGGCGATGATAACGCCGCGAAAGTTGGCGAGTGGGTGCTGGCGATCGGCAATCCGCTGGGCCTGCGGGAGACGGTCACGGCGGGCATCCTGAGCGCCAAGGGGCGCGGCGGGGCGGACCTGCAAGGGTTGCTGCCGTCGGCGTACGCGGTGTCGGATTTCCTGCAGACCGATGCGGCGATCAATCCGGGCAACTCTGGTGGTCCGCTGGTCGATGGCCAGGGCAACGTGATCGGCATCAACAGCGCGATCGCGAGCCCGACGGGCTACTACTCGGGGTACGGATTCGCCATTCCGATCACGCTGGCCAAGAGCGTGATGGAGGACATCATCAAGTACGGCAAGGTGCGCCGTGCGGTGATCGGCATCGCGATCAATCCCGTGGAGCCGGACGACGCCGGCGCGGCGGGCCTCAAGACGATCGGTGGGGCCAAGGTCAACGGCTTCACGCCGTCCGATGGTTCGAGCCCCGCGCAGAAGGCGGGCCTGGAAGTCGGCGACATCATCGTCGGGGCCGATGGGAAGCCGGTGGACCGGGTCAGCGCGTTGCAGCGGATCATTCGGTCGCACGAGCCCGGACAGACGGTGACGCTGGAGGTCATGCGCTTTGGCCAGAAGAAGACGTTCACGGTCAAGCTCATGGAGGCGCCGCAGGAGGAGCAGGTCGCGGACAACAGTCCGGCCGGCAGCAAACCGTCAGCGGGTGAGAGCACCGAAAAGCTGGGCGTTTCCGTCGAGCCGGTGAGCGCGCAGTTCGCGCAGGATAACAACCTGCCGAGCGAGGACCGTGGGCTGCAGGTGACGGAGGTGAACGTCAATGGCCCGGCGCGCGGGAAGCTCAACCCGAACGACATCATCGCCCAGGTGCTGTATCCGCAGCCAAAGAAGGTGGTGCACACCTTGAGCGACCTGCAGGCCGCGTTGTCCAACACCAAGAACGGCGACTACGTGTCCCTGCTCGTCTACTCCCCGACCCAACAGGGGCCGATCGGCCACGTGGTGAGCCTGCGCATTGGTGAGTAGCGCGGGTCCAGCCCGATTTCGCTAGTATTCAGGGGCGCTGCTTCGGCAGCGCCCCTTTTTTGTCGCTCGGGTGGCGGAATTGGTAGACGCGCGGGACTTAGGATCCCGTGTCGCAAGACGTGCGGGTTCGAGTCCCGCCCCGAGCATTGTTGTGCCGCAACGCTTTGCACCGCCGCGCCACCGCGGCCCATCGGCGTGGCCGCGCAGCCCTAACCAGTCAGGCTAGGAGATCGCCTAGGCGCGCTGCCGGAGGGATTCGCGCAACCGTTCGACCGTTTCGCGCGAAAGCGGCGCTGGGGTCGGATGAAGTTCCGGGCCCGTCTGTCCTCGATCGATGCTCGGCGGGGGATATGTGTATCCCGGCAGGTTCGGTGTATCCGTGGGAATGCTGTGCACGGTGACTGTCATTTCACCATTGAGTTCCAAAGCTCGGGTTGAGTTCGCGGTTGAAATAATGCTTGCGCTGCACCCAACAGAACCCCTCGTGTCGCGTGATGGCCGCTACGTCCGTAGGAGGATGCACGGTCTTAGGTCCGGGCGCAAACCTAACAAAACCGGCCGTCACCTCGACCATGTATTTGACGAGGTCGATCGCATCTTGTATCGGCATCGCAGCGGCTGAAAGGTGGGTCACGGGCAGAGACCTTAGAAACTTAAACGCTTCATCCAGCGGCGCGCCCGATTGGACGAGCCCCTCGAGAACCGCACCCGAATACCCATTCATCAGTCTGTTCAGCGCTTCCGGCTGACCGGCCCACAGGGCACCGACTTTGTCACTATCGATAACCCGGACAGGTGCGTCGCAGTTACCGTTCTCGTCAACCTCGACCCGCCAAACCTCCGGATGTTCGGCATTCGCTGAATAGCCTCCGATGAAAAATCCCAGGCCGGGGTACTTGCCCGTATCGAGCGACCTTGGCGCGTACTCCGCTCGATAGCGGTCCTCGTAGTAGAAGCGGCGAAGCTTGGTGGCGATTTCCTCAATCGTGTACGTGGTCGGCGATGCACTCCAGGGCTGCTCGTTCGCGGACATCAGAGCCTTAAGATCCTTCGCCAAGCTCGTGATGGACCGCCCGCCAAGTTGACCGAGGCCGTACGTCACGCCCCCGACCCTTAAGTCTCGCCCAAGACGGAAGATCTTTTCAGCGTTGAAGTAGCCGTTCGTTACTCCCTTGCTGCCAGTAAGAGTCACCGCGCTGTCAGCACCGAGTATCAGCCCGTCGCCAACCTTGAGTACGACAGCAATCGTCATGAAGCACCCATCAATCCGTGGTCCTTTCGCCCGATCACCGCATGATGGCAGATGTCGCGCTCGCCTTATAGATATGTGCCACGCGGCGTCAGCGACCTGTCACCCAGTGCAGGTTCGAATCCTTCCCCCGAGCATATGACCCGTCTGTCGCTCCTCCTAAGCCTCCTGAGTCTCGCGGCGCGCCTGTCCGCCCAGTCGACCGGCGACACCCTGCGTTACACCGTCCTGTTCTCGGACCGGCCGGCCGGCGCCCTCTCGATCTGGGGCACGCGCGCGGAATGGTGGGCGGATTACCAGTTCAACGATCGGGGGCGGGGGCCCCAGGTGCGCGAGCATGTGATCGCCGGCGCCGGTGGCACTCCGCGCCTGGTGGCCATCGAAGGGCACGACTATCTCAAGGACACCGTCGACGAACGATTCTCGACGGACGGCCGGACGATGCGCTGGTCGAACAACGTGGAAGGCGACCAGGAACAACCGGCGCGGCCCGGCTACTACATTGACGTTGCCGGCGCGCCCTCGGCCGCCTTGGCTCAGGCGCTCGTGGCGGCACCCGCGCATACCCTGCCGCTGCTGCCGGCTGGTGAGGCGCACATCGAGCGCGTGCGGTCGCTCGCCGTGGAGGCGAAAGGGCGTTCCCAGACGGTCGTGCTGTGGACCGTCACGGGACTCGGGTTTGACCCCGCGCCGATCTGGCTCGACGAAGAGGAGCGGTTCTTCGGGACCGTGTCCTCGTGGTCGAGCACGATCCGGACGGGATGGGAGAAGGCCGTGCCGGCCATGATCGCCGCGCAGGACAGCGTGGAGTCGGCGCGCCTGACGCGCGTCGCGCGATCGCTGGCCCAGCATCCCGCGATCCTCGTGTTCCAGCACGCGGCCCTGTTCGACGCCATCACCGCGCAGGCGCGCCCTCGGACCACGGTCGTCATCCGCGGCGACCGCATCGAGCGCGTGGGAGAGGACGGAGCGGTGGTCGCGCCGCCGGGCGCCACCGTGATCGACGCGACCGGCAAGATGCTGCTACCGGGCCTGTGGGACATGCACGTCCACATTCAGCCGGGCACGGAAGGCATGCTGGATATCGCGGCCGGCGTCACGACTGGTCGCGACATGGGCAACGACACCGCGAACGTGCTGCGCCTACGCCGCCAGTTCGATGCGGGTGAGTTGATCGGCCCGCGCGTGGTGCTGGCCGGCCTCATTGACTCGCCCGGCCCGTATCAGGTACCCATCGGTATGTTGGCGTCCACGGAAGCCGAGGGGCGTGCCGCAGTCGACCGGTACGCCGCGCTCGGGTTCGAGCAGATCAAGATCTATAGCTCGATGAAGCCCGAGCTCGTCCCCGCCATCATCGATGAAGCACATTGCCATGGCCTGCGCGTCAGCGGCCACGTGCCCGCCTTCATGACCGCCGAGCAAGTCGTGCGGCTGGGATTCGACGAGCTGCAGCACGCGAATTTCCTGATGCTCAACTTCATGGACACCGTCCGTGACACCCGCGCGATGTCGCGATTTACCGCGGTCGCCGCCAGCGGCGCCGCCCTCGACTTGCAGTCCGAGCGCGTCCAAAGCTTCCTGCGATTACTCAAAGCACGAGGCACCGATCTCGATCCGACCCTCGGCGCCTTCGAGGACATGTTCGTCGGCCGGCCACGGGTGCTCTCCCGGAGCTTCTCGCCCATCGCGGCGCGACTGCCAGCCCAGGTGCGTCGCGGCCTGTACGGCGGCGGACTCCCGGTCCCACCGGGGCTGGATGAGCGCTATCGCCAGTCCTACGCGGCCATGGTTCGGATGGTGGGAGAAGCGTACCGCGCCGGTATCCCCATTGTCGCCGGTACCGATGGCCTCGCCGGATTCCTGTATCATTGCGAGCTCGAGCTGTACGCCGAGGCCGGCATTCCGGCACCGGCCATTCTCCAACTGGCGACGATCGGATCCGCCCGCATCATGCATCACGACGCGGAACGCGGGTCCATCACCGAAGGCAAGCAAGCGGACGTCATTCTTGGTCGACGGCAACCCCTTGGCGCACATTGGAGACATTCGAAAAGTCGAACTGACCGTCCGGGGCGGCGTCTTGTACCGCGCGACCGATGTGTATCGGGCGCTGGGCATTGCGCCCAATTAATATTCCCCTATGAACATCCAGGTCACGGCGAAGAAAACGACCGGAGTGGAGCGGCTGCTGGAAGTCTCGGTACCCGCCGACGACGTCCGGGTCGCCGAGCAATCGGCCGCGCAGCAATACGCCACCAAGGTGCGGCTGCCGGGATTCCGGCCCGGAAAGGCACCCGCCGCCATGGTGCGGAAGCGATTTGGCGACGCCATCCGCCAGCAGGCGATCGAGACGTTGGTCCAGGAGGCGGCGAAGCAGGCCCTGGAGCGCGAGCAGCTCAAGCCCGCCGCTCAGCCCCACGTGCATGACGTCAAGTTCGCCGAGGGGCAGCCCCTGACGTTCGAGCTGCACCTGGAGGTTCGGCCGGAGATTCCCCTGCCCCGTGTGTCCGGATTCCGCGTGGACCGGCCCTCGCGCCCCATCCGGGACGATGATGTCACGGAGCAGATCGAGCAGATGCGCGACCAGCGCGCCTCGTGGTCGCCGGTCGAGGATCTGCCCAAGCCCGGCGACATGGTGACCGTGCTGCTGGCGACCGCCGACGATTCGGGCGCCATTGTCGACGCCGGCAAGGAATATCGGCTCGTGCTGGGCGGCTCCCAGGCCATTGCGGGTATCGAAGAGCTCATCATGGAAGCCCGGCCTGGACAGACGGTCGAGCGCCCGGTCAAGTGGCCGGACGATTTCCCCGACGAGGCCCAGCGCGGCAAGACGAAGCCCGTGCGCGTGACCCTGCAGGACGTCAAGCGCAAAGCATTGCCACCACTCGACGATGCCTTCGCGCGGGAAGTCGGCGATTTCGACTCGCTCGGCGCCCTGCGGCAGACCGTGCGCAACGACCTCGAGGAGCACGCCGTGCGCGACGCGGACGCGGCCGTGCGGCAGAAGCTGCTCGATGAGATCGCCAGCGCCAATCCGTTCGACGTGCCGCCGAGCTGGGTCGCGCAGCTCGTCGATGCCTATGCCAGCGCGTATCAGATTCCCGAGGAAGATCGGGGACGCTTCTCGACCGAGTTCAAGGCGATGGCCGAGCGGCAGGTGCGCCGCGATCTCATCATTGATACGGTCGCCGAGCGGGAGAAACTCTCGGCGACGGAAGCGGAGCTCGACGATCGGATCGCCGAGACGGCCAGCAAGCGCAAGGCGAGCCCGGGCGAAGTGTACGCCTCGCTCCAGAAAGCGGGGCGGCTCCGCGAAATCGAGCGCGCCATTACGGAGGACAAGGTCTTTAAGTGGCTGCTGGAGCGGAATACCGTCAGCGACGGCGCCTGAGGCGTGAGCACCTGGGAGCAAGAGCACCTGACCCGGCACGTAGATTTACACACAGCATTGCCTAGTCCAACCGAGGCCAGTATGGCAACGATCTATCCTCCGTACGTCATTGAGCGGTCCAGCCGCGGCGAGCGCACGTACGACATCTTCTCGCGGCTCCTCATGGACCGCATTGTTTTCCTCGGGACGCCGATCAACGACGACGTCGCGAACATCATCATCGCGCAGCTGCTGTTTCTGGACGCGGACAATCCGGACCGCGACATCTATCTGTACATCAATTCCCCTGGCGGGAGCGTCTCGGCCGGGCTCGCGATCTACGATACGATGCAGTATCTCCGGAGTCCGGTGAATACCACGTGCATGGGCATCGCGGCCAGCATGGGCGCCTTCCTGCTGGCAGCGGGCCGCAAGGGCCGCCGCTCGGCGCTGCCGCACTCGCGCATCATGATCCACCAGCCTTCGGGCGGCGCGCAGGGCACGGCGGCCGATATCGAGATCCAGGCGCGGGAGATCCTGTACCTTCGCTCCAAGATGAACGATCTCATGTCGAAGCACACGGGCCGTCCGGTCGAGCAGATCGAGCGGGACATCGTGCGCGACTACCACATGTCCGCCGAGGAAGCCAAGTCGTACGGACTGATCGACAATATCGTCGCGCAACGCGGCGAAGTCGTCGAAACGTCGAAACAACCCACCGTCACAGCATGACTTAGCCACTAGCAGGGTGCTGAAAAACGCACCCGCTAGTCGCAGTCGGTTGAACTGAGCTCCGCTGGGCGGAGCTCTAGCAGGGTGCTGAAAAACGCACCCGCTAGTCGCACTCGGTTGAACTGAGCTCCGCTGGGCGGAGCTCTAGCAGGGTGCTGAAAAACGCACCCGCTAGTCGCACTCGGTTGAACTGAGCTCCGCGACGCGGAGCTCTAGCAGGGTGCTGAAAAACGCACCCGCTAGTCGCAGTCGGTTGAACTGAGCTCCGCGACGCGGAGCTTTACGTGATGCGGCGCACACGGTGTTTGTGAAGGGATTCACATAGCCGCGGGCGCCGCACTGTTATTATAGGAAAACGCCAGGTTGCGCTCTGCTTGACCCGTTCCGGCACGGCTGTTAGTTCTCGGCAGCCTCCATTGGATGCCCATGTCCCACGACAAACACCTCCGTTGCTCGTTCTGCGGAAAGTCCAAGGATTCGGTGCGGAAGTTCATTTCCGGACCGTCCGTCTACATTTGCAACGAGTGCATTGCGCTCTGCAACGAGATTCTCGCCGAGGACGAGGAGCGCGAAGTCGCGGAGGCGATCACCCAGGTCCCGTCGCCCCAGGAAATAAAGGACGTTCTGGACCAATATGTGATCGGGCAGGAGCGGGCGAAGAAAGCGCTGGCCGTTGCCGTCTACAATCACTATAAGCGCATCAATTCCGCCTCGTTGCGCGATGACGAGGTCGAGCTGGACAAGTCCAACATCCTGTTGATCGGGCCGACCGGCGTGGGGAAGACCCTGCTGGCGCAGACGTTGGCCCGCATACTGGATGTGCCGTTCACGATCGCCGACGCCACGACGCTCACCGAGGCCGGGTACGTCGGTGAAGACGTCGAGAACATTCTCGTGCGGTTGCTGCAGGCCGGCGACTTCAACGTCGCCGAGTGTGAGCGCGGAATCGTTTACATTGACGAGATCGACAAGATCGCCCGCAAATCGGAGAACCCCAGCATCACGCGGGACGTCTCCGGCGAAGGCGTGCAGCAGGCGCTCCTCAAGATCCTCGAAGGCACCGTGGCCTCCGTCCCGCCGCAGGGCGGCCGGAAGCATCCGCAACAGGAATACATCCAGATCAACACCAAGGACATCCTGTTTATCTGCGGTGGCGCGTTCGACGGGTTGGAGAAGATCATCGAGGCCCGCACGGGCCGGAAGCAGATCGGATTCGCGAAGGAAGACGCGTTGGGTCTTCACGCCAAGCGCGTGATCAAGAATCCGTTCGCCGACGTCGAGCCCGACGATCTCCTGCGGTACGGACTCATCCCCGAGCTCGTCGGCCGGCTCCCCGTGTCGGTGCCGCTCGAAGCCCTCGACGAAGAGTCCCTCGTCCGCATTCTGAAAGAGCCGAAGAACGCGCTCACGAAACAGTACGCCAAGCTGTTCGACCTCGAGGAGGTCAAGCTCACGTTCGAGGAGAGCGCGCTCAAGGCGATCGCCAACAAAGCGCTCAAGCGCGGCACCGGCGCCCGGGGCTTGCGGGCGATCCTCGAGGAGATGCTGACCGAGATCATGTTCGACCTGCCGAGTCGCGATGACGTCGTCGAGGTCAAGGTCATCGAGTCCACGGTGACCAACGCTGCACCGCCGCTGCTGGAGATCGCACCCAAGCGGCAGAAGAAGGAGGCGTAGTTCCCACCTTCGCGCGTGACGGCGAGCCCGTCACAACCGAGGATCGGCTTCCCGTACTCCCGTTGCGTGAAGTCGTCGTCTTTCCCCATGTGGTGATCCCGCTGCTGGTCGGCCGGCCCGCCTCGTTGGCGGCGGTCGAAGCGGCGGTGGCCAAGGATCACTTCGTCCTGCTGGTCGCGCAGGAGAACGGCGAGATCCAGGATCCCACGGCGGCGGACCTCTATCGGGTCGGCATCGTCGCGCGCATTCTCCAGTTCGCGCGCCTGCCCAGCGGCACGGCCAAGGTCCTCGTCGAGGGCATCGCCCGCGCCCGCGTGACGCGCTACATGCCGACCGCGCGTTTGCTGCGCGCCATTGTCGCCCCGGCCCCGCTGATCGGCGTCACGCCGGAGGCCGAGAGCCGGCAAGCCATGGGGCGCTTCGAGGAGTACGTCTCGCTGCATTGCCGCATTCCGGACGAAGTCGTCGCGCTGGTCCAGGCCATCGACTCCGACGAGCGGCGCGCGATGGCGATCGCGGCGCACCTCATCCTGCGGCACGACGCCAAACAAGCGCTCCTCGAGATCCCGGCCGTCGGGGATCTGTGGGCCGCGTTGATTCGCGTCCTCGGCGCCGAGATCGAGCTGCTGCGCCTGGAGCGGAAGATCGACGACGACGTCCGCGGCTCGCTGTTCCAGAACCAGCGCGAGTTCTACCTGCAGGAGCAGCTCCGGGCCATCAACCGTGAGCTCGGACAAGAGGAAGGCGACGATCTCGCCGAGCTCGACACCGAGATCACGCGCCGCGGATTGCCCGAGCCGGTGGCGGCGCGCGCGCGGCGCGAGCTCCGGAAGCTGCGGCGCACGGCGCCGATGTCGCCCGAGTCGACCGTGGGGCGCAACTACCTCGACTGGCTCATGGCGCTCCCGTGGACGGCGCGCACGGACGATGTGCTCGACGTCGAGCACGCCCGGGCGGTGCTCGATGTGGATCACTACGGTCTCGACGACGTCAAGGACCGCATTCTGGACTACATCGCCGTGTTGGCGCTCGTCGGACGACTGGACGGTCCCATTCTCTGTCTCGTCGGACCTCCCGGCGTTGGCAAGACATTGCTGGGCCAGTCCGTCGCCCGGGCATTGGGCCGGAAATTCGTCCGGATGTCGCTGGGCGGCGTGCGCGACGAGGCCGAGATTCGCGGTCACCGGCGCACGTACATTGGCGCGCTCCCCGGGCGGATCCTGCAGGCCATGAAACGCGCCGAAGTCGTGAACCCCGTCATCCTGCTCGACGAGATCGACAAGCTCGGGGCCGACTATCGCGGAGATCCGGCGGCGGCGCTGCTCGAGGTGCTCGATCCCGAGCAGAACCGCGCCTTCAACGATCACTACCTCGAGCTCGACTACGATCTGTCGCAGGTGTTGTTCATCACGACCGCGAACTCGCTGGCCACCATTCCCGAGCCGCTGCGCGATCGGATGGAAGTGTTGCGCCTCTCCGGGTATCTGGACCACGAGAAGCTGGCCATCGCGCGTCAGTTCCTCGTGCCGCGCCAGCTGTCGCGCAACGGCCTGCCGGCCGACGCCGTGACGTGGGAACCCGATGCGCTGCCGGGCATTCTGCGCGGATACACGCGCGAAGCCGGCGTGCGCGACCTCGACCGGCGCATCGCGCGCGTGGCGCGCAAGCTGGCCCGGCGCCGCGCCGAGACCCATTCGACCGCGCCCGTCACGGTGCGCGGCACCGAGCTGAAAGCGCTGTTGGGCCCCGCGCCTTTCGATCCGGACGATCTCTCCTTCGAGGACGTCGTGGGTGTCGCCCGGGGGCTCGCCTATACGTCGGTGGGCGGCGAGACGCTCGATATCGAGGTCACCGTCGTGCGGGGACGCGGCAAGCTGCAGCTCACCGGCACCCTTGGGGACGTCATGAAGGAGTCGGCGTCGGCGGCGTTGAGCTATGCGCGGCGCCGCGCCCGGGAACTGGGTCTCGACCGTGACTTCTATCGGACCCGGGACATCCACGTTCACATTCCCGCGGGCGCCACGCCCAAGGACGGCCCCAGCGCCGGCATCGCCATCGCGACCGCGATCGTGAGTGCGCTCACCCGCCGCCCCGTGCGCGGCGATCTCGCCATGACCGGCGAGATCACGTTGCGCGGCCGCGTGCTGCCCATTGGCGGCCTCAAGGAGAAATCCGTCGCCGCCCACCGCGCCGGCGTCCGCCACCTGATCGTGCCCCACGGCAATGCGCGCGAGATCGAGGAGTTGCCGGCGGAAGTGCGGGCCGCGGCGACGTTTCACACGGTCAAGTCGATGGACGAGGTGTTGCACGTGGCCTTGCGTCCGGCGCCGGAGCCGCCGGCGGCGCGGCAACCCGCTCCGCGGCGGGCGGTCGCGCTGCCGGCGCCGGGCACGGTGACCCACTGAGCGATTCGGGGAGCGACCCGCTCCCGATCCGCGCGCTCGAATTCATTGGCGGGATGGCTTCCCCCGGCGGGTGGCGACCGCCGCCCGAACTGCCGGAGATCGCCTTCGCCGGGCGGTCCAATGTCGGCAAATCGTCGCTCCTCAATCGCCTCGTGCGGCGCAAGAAACTGGCGCGCACCAGCAACACGCCGGGCCGGACGCGGGAGATCAACTTCTTTCGCGTCAACGGCCAATTCGTGGTGGCGGACCTGCCCGGCTACGGCTACGCCCGGGTCTCCAAGGAGCAACGGTCGTCGTGGCGGCCGCTCATTGAAGGCTACCTGCGGGGCAGCCCGGCGCCGGCCGGCGTCGTCCAGCTGCTCGACGTCCGGCGCGAGCCCAGCGACGACGACCGCCAGATGCTCGACTTCCTGGCCGAAGGCGCCTTCCCCACGATCATCGTCGTGACCAAGATCGACAAGCTGAGCGCGACCGCCGCCGCGGCGCGCGTCGCGGCGCTGGCCCGCGACTTGGCGCTGGACGCCGACCAGGTGATTTCTTTCAGCGCCGTGACCGGATCGGGACGGCACGAGCTGGCCGAGGCCATCGTCGCCCTGGTCGAACGCTAGCCGTTATCTTGCGGGATGGCGTTCCTCCCCCTGCGTACGCTCCCCGATCGCCCGTCGAAACAGCTCGTAGAGACTTGGCTCGGCGCGATCGCGGCGATGCTGAGCGAGCCGTCCACCGATCGGAACGTGCTGTGCCGCCGCACGCTGGTCGATCTCCTGTATCCGGCATACTCGGATAACTACGACACGGCCGTTCAGGATGTGACGGTGCCGCTGGCGACCCGGCTGGCGCTCTCGGTGTGCGATCCGCGCAACGTCACGCTGGAACCCGAGTACTACGCCGAGTGCGATGAGATCCGGTTCAACGCCGTGAAGCCGCTGCTGTGGCTGTGGTATTCGTTCGACCGCACCCCGCTCGGCGGCCAGAACGTGGACCTCGGTATCCGGCTCCGGCGATTGCTGGCGCCGTACATCTTCAAGCGCGTAGGAGAGAACTTCAAGGCGTTTCAGCACGTCGAGTTCACGTTCGGTTACAACCTGGAGATCGGCGACAACGTCGTCGTCCACCGGCACGTGCTCCTCGATGATCGCGGGGGGATCATCCTCGGGAACAACGTGTCGATCAGCGATTATGCGAACATCTATTCGCACACCCACAGCATCGTCGATGGCCGCGACGTCACCAACGCCGTGACCCGCCTCGATGACGGCGTGCGCATCACGTATCACGCGACGGTTCTGGCCGGCGTGCATGTGAACTGCCAAGGCATGGTCGGCGCCCTGGCCGTGGCTACGAAGGACGTGCGGCCATACCACGTCAACGTGGGGATCCCGGCCAAGAGTGTGCGGGTCAAACCCAATGTCCCGCCGGACTTCACCGGCGAGGACTGCCTGCCGACGGCGCGGAAGCGCTCCTAAAGCACTCTCAGCACATCCTCGACGGGGCCCGCATTGCCGGCGCCGAGGAGCACCACGATGTCCTCCAGGGCCGCGCGCGAGCGCGGCCAGATGAATCGGGTACGGGCTTCGTCGACGCTGAGCCACTCGGCCCGCTGGTGCTCCGGGCCCAGCGTCACCGCGCCCGGCTCCCGCACAAAAGCGGCAAAGACCACGGCCAACTGCACCGCGCCGTAGCGGTGCAGATAGAAAGGCTGCACGGTGACGTTGTAGAGGCGGTCGACGACGAGGCCCGTTTCTTCGCGCACCTCGCGGACGGCGGCAACCTCGGGGCGCTCGCCCGGTTCGATATGCCCGTGCACCGTCTCCCAACTGGCAGGGCATCGCGTGTCGCGCGCCCTTTGCAGCGCGAGCACCTGCCACGGGCCGGCGTAGGGCCGGATGAGATACACGTCGACGACCCCGACGGCCAGATCGGTCATTCCGCGCCGGAGAGAATGGCCTTGAGCCGGGCGCCCAGCGCGCGCGGCCGAAAAGGCTTGGTGAGAAACTCATTCGCGCCCAGCTTGAGGGCGCGCACCTCGGACGCGGCATTGGCGTTGGCCGTGAGCACGAGGACCGGGAGCGACGCGCTCGTCGTGCGCGTCCGAATCCGCGAGAGCACCGCGAATCCGTCGAGAACCGGCAGGTTGAGATCGAGCACGACCGCGTCGGGCGACAAGCGGTCGACCGCATTCGAGCGCCTGCACACCGTCCCCGGCTTCGGCGACATCGAAGCCGTCGCGCTCCAGCAGGCTGCGCAGCACACGGCGCAGCGTCTCTTCGTCTTCGACGAGGAGCACTAGCGGGACGGCGCGCGGAGCCGGCGTCATGGGACCAAAGCTAAGGGACTCGCTTGTTTACAGGACAGGCCACAGCTCGCGGCCCAGATCAAAGGCGAACGTCCACGATCCCCCGCGGAGACCACGGGCAACATTGAAGCGGACCAAATCGAACAGGCCCGCGAGCCCGAGGCCGACCGATGGGTACCAGCCGGACGGGCTGGTGTAGACGAGGTGCGCGAACGGCGCCACGGTGGCCGAGCGCGGCGACGTTCCGTAGCGCCCCAGAACGAGGCCAGGCGCCGGGATGGGAAACTGCCACTCCACGTGTTCGGACGCCCCAGCACGGCCCACGAACTCGTGGAAGGCGTATCCGGGCCCCGTCACCGGACCGCCGAGGTACACGTTGTCTTGGATCGGCACGTCGCCGGCAGTGATGCCCGCGAGGGTCGTCCTGGTCACCAGCCGATCGGCGCCTTCCGGGCGCTCGACCGTGAGGCCCACACTGGCCCGAGCGTAGCTCCCAGGTGCCGTGGCCGAGTACCAGCCGCCACGCAGGTCGGCATCCCAGCGCACTTCGGTCCCAAAGGGACCGGGTGCGGTGGGACGGGACACATCCAATGACAGGAGAGTCTGCCAGAGCGACACCGCCGGGATCGTGGGGGCAAAGGCTCCGAAGGTCGGACTGGCGTGGACCCGCAACGCGTCGTTGGCTTCGCGCCAGACGCCCAACCGCCACACGAGGCCGCCCCACCGGGGCGCATCCAGCGCCAGCCCAAAGCCTCTCGTGTCGTAGGGATCGGTGTGATCGGCGCCAAACTCCTGGGTGGCCAGGCTATTCACGAAACCCGACACCTCGGGGACATTGCCCGCCTCGCGAAAGGCCCGGTAGGCGGACAGGGTGAGGCCACCGCCGTCCGCGCGGTGCCAGGCGACGTCGGCCTCTCCCTTGGCCTGGTGATCGGAGAGGCCATACCGTCCCCGGCCCGTCACCGCGAACCCCTCGCCCAGTCGCTGCGTGGCGCCGGCGCCCAGCGCCAGTCCCTCCACCCGGTCGACCCGGACGAAGTCGGAGATCGACCGCACTGAGAGGGCCGTCTCGTGCGATCGAGCCAGCGCTTCGCCGCGCACCAGCGTCCGCGCGTAGTCGCGCACCTTGGCGACGTCCGCATCGGTCGCCACGCGCACGTCGGAGGGGAGCGAGTCGAGGATATCGCCGTGCCACGGGTATCGCCGCAGGGCGGCGGAGTCCATCGAGACGATCTCCGGGCCGCCGACCATGACCAGCGGGTCGAGCCCGTGGTTGATCGTGTAGCAGCAGATCGCCCAGCGCGCGCGGATGATGCCCCGGGCCGGCAGGTCGAACCACGTGCCGGTGCGCCGGATCTCGATCTCCTGGCGGAGCGGGAGCCAAAATCGCCCTTCGACCAGGCCGTTCTCCAGCACGACCGAGATGTCTTCCAGATCGGCGTCCAGGAACGACGCGCGTGTGAAGCTGAAGGCCATGCGCACGACTTGTCCGCCGTGCGGCTCAATATAGATGGCCCCCACGATGCCCGGGCGCCGGTCGTCGCGCGGCCGCACGAGCACGCGGTAGACGGTGATCGGCGCCGCCGGCGGCGGCAAGGTCACGCGCACGGAATCGGCGATGGCCGCATCGTACAGCGCCAGTCCGGGGACGGACAGCGGATGCGGCACGTCGCGGACCTCGTCCCCTTCCCCAAGACGGATCGCACTCGGGAAATTATTCTGGACGATGCCCAGATGGTCGCGGTGGTACACGATGTCGGTCGGCAGCAGCAGGGTGTCGCGCCGGCCCTGGATGATCTGCTTGCTGAAATTGGGCGCGTGCCAATAAACTTCGAGCGCGAGCTGGTCGGCTTTGACGATCTTCGGCGGCTCACTGAGGCCAAGTCCAAGCTGCGCCAGAAACATCACGTAGCCGTGGGCCGTCGCGTGATAGTCGACGAGTCCTGTATCGGCCAGCTGGCGGGCCCGGAGATCGGTGGCGCGTTGCATGAGGGCGCGCGCCGATGCGCTGTTCCAAACCTGCGCGGCAGCCGGCGCCGCGCCGGCGAGTAGGCCCGCCGCGGATGCGCACACGCATGCGCCGGCGACCAGCACCTTCGCGACCATGACGCGCAAATATACGCCTCCATCCAAGCCATGAGCGCAGATCGTCCCGGGTTCGAGCGCTTTCGCGCGTTGGCGGCGTCGGCGGCCGCCAATGGCGGCGGCATCGTGCCGGTGTGGCGCGATTGTCTCCTGGATACCGACACGGCGGTCTCGGCATTCGCGAAGCTCCGGCGCGGGCCGTTCGCGTTCCTGCTGGAGTCGGCCCCGGCCGGCGGGGAGATGTGGTCGCGCTACACGTTCATGGGCACCGAGCCGCGCGCCGCCTGGCGGCTCACGGACGGGCGTGTCGAGGACTGGACGCCTCGACGCGGATGGCACGGCGCCCGGCGGCCCGCCGACCCGCTGGCCGATCTCGAATCCCTGATCGCGCGTGACGCACCGCCGCCGATGGCCGATCTCGATCCCGAGCTCGGGGCGTTCTGGGGCGGAGCCGTGGGCTACTTCGGCTACGACGTCGTGCGCTATCTGGAGCACCTGCCCTCTCCACCACCCCGCGGCGTCGACGTCCCCGACGCGGTGTTCGTCTTCACGCGGGCCGTGGTCATCATCGACAACCTGCGCGCGCGCGCGCGCGTCGTCGTCAGTGTGCCCGTTGCACCGGACTGCGATGTGGCCCGCGAATATGACCGGGCCATCGCCGATATCGAGTCGACCATGGAACGGTTGCGAGCGCCGGAGGCGCTCGCGCCGTTGGACCTCGACTTCGACGCCCCCCCGGCCGTCGGCACGACGACGATTGAGCGCGATGAGTACATGGCCGGGGTCGAGAAGCTCCGCGAGTACATCTACGCCGGCGATTGCTTTCAGGCCGAGTTCGGCCGGCGGATCGATGTGCCGCACGATTTCTCTTCGGCGGCACTGTACCGCGCGCTGCGCGCGATCAATCCGTCGCCGTACATGTACCACTTGGTGCTCGACGGCGTGGAGTTGGTGGGCAGCTCGCCCGAGGTGCTGGTGCGCGTGGCGGACGGACGGGTGACGCTCCGGCCCATCGCCGGCACGCGCCCGCGGGGAAAGACGCCGGCCGAGGACGAGGCGCTGAGCGCCGAACTGCTCGCCGACGAGAAAGAGAGGGCCGAGCACGTGATGCTCGTCGATCTGTGCCGCAACGACATTGGCCGGATCGCCGAATTCGGCACCGTCGAGGTGACGGAGCTGATGCGGATCGAGCGCTATTCCCACGTGCTCCATATCGTGAGTCAGGTCGAGGGCACGGTCGCCGGCGACGGGACGGCCCTTGGCGTCTTCCGCGCCACCTTTCCGGCCGGGACGCTCACGGGAGCGCCGAAAGTGCGGGCCATGGAGATCATCGACGAGCTGGAGCGCCAGCGGCGCGGCCCGTACGGCGGAGCCGTGGGCTACATCGCGGCCGGCAACCGGCGCATGGATCTCGCGATCACGATCCGGACCTGCATCATCGCCAATGGCACGGCGTCCGTGCAAGCCGCGGCGGGCATCGTCGCCGACTCCGACCCGGCGCGCGAGTGGGATGAGACGGCGAACAAGCTGCGGGCGCTGCTCACGGCGATCGGACAAGTACGGGCCGCATGCCGTACAAGCTGACCAGCGTCGCCGGCGAAGGCGAGCAGACGTTCGATTTGCCGGCCGGCTCGACGTTGGTCGTCGGGCGCGCGCTGACCAGTGACATCCCGGTGTTCGACCCGACGATCTCGCGCCGCCATGCGGAGCTCGTGGCGACGGACGACGGCGTCGATGTCAAGGACCTGGGCTCGAGCAACGGCACCTACGTGAACGGCGCGCGGATCGACGCGGCGCGCCTCACGTCGGGCGACGTGGTGTCGTTTGGCAAAGTCCCGTTCCGCGTGATGCAACTCACGCCCTCGCTGGAGCACGTGGTCCCCCCGCCGGCGCCCGCGACACCGCCGCGCGGTGCGACGATCGTGCGCCAACTGCCATCCGATGGCGTGCCGCTGGCGACCACGCATCCGCCGGGAGAGCCCGGCACCGAGCCGCAGGCGGCGAAGAAGCTCGCCCTGCTGCTGGAAGTGTCCAAGGGACTGACCCGCACCGTGGATACCGGCGCGCTGCTGGACACGATCGCGGGATTCTGCCTCCAGATCTTCGATGTCGACTACGTGTCGATCCTCCTGACCGACGCGAAGGGAGAACACGTTCCCAAAGTCTCCCGGGATCGCCACGGGACGGCCGCGCAGCGCACCGTGCCCCAGTCCATCGTGCGGACGGCCGTGCAGGACAAAGTCGGGATCCTGTCCGACAATGCCCCGGAGGATTTGCGGTTCGGCGGCCAGTCGATTCTCATGCAGCGCGTGCGATCGACCATGTGCGCGCCGTTCGTCGGCAACGAGGGCAAGGTGCTGGGCGTCCTGTACGCCGACAATGTCACGTCGACGCACCGGTTCCAAGAGGATGACCTCGACTTCCTGATCGCGTTCGCCTCGATCGCGGCCGCGGCGATCGAGAACGGACAGTTCTCCGAGCGCATTCGGCAGGAGCTGATCGTCCGCAGCAACTTCGAGCGTTACTTCGCGCCGAGCCTCGCCGCCCGCATCGCGACTTCAGCCGACGCCGTGCGCCTCGGCGGCGACAAACGACCGATCGCGGTGCTCTTCAGCGACATCCGCGGGTTCACGGCCTTGTCGGAGACTATGCGGCCCGACGACATGGCCACGCTCCTCTCCGAGTACTTCACAGAGATGGTCGATTGCGTGTTCCGCCACGGCGGCACGCTCGACAAGTTCATGGGCGACGCGGTCATGGCCCAATGGGGGGCGCCGATCGGCACCAGCGACGATGCCGACCGGGCGATGCGCGCCGCGATCGACATGATGCGGGCGCTGGAGCAACTCAACATCAAGTGGCGCGGACAAGGCCGGCCCGCGCTCGGCATCGGGATCGGACTCAATTTCGGCGAGGCCTTCGCCGGGAACATCGGCTCCGAACGCCGGCTCGAGTTCACCGTCATCGGCGACACGGTGAATACCGCGAGCCGCCTGTGCGCGGCGGCCGAGGCCGGCGAGATCCTGCTGTCCGACGCCATGCGGCGCGCCATGCGGGCCCCGCCGCCACTCGACGAGCGCCCGCCCATGGATCTCAAGGGCAAAGCGCACGCGATCCCGGTGTTTCGAGTGGCCACCTGACGCGTCGCGTGCCGCCCGATGGCTACCGGCGCCTGGCGCGTGGTATGGCCGAGGCGGTCGTGCTCGCGACGTGCGCCGAGGCGCTGGACGCGATCTTGGCGGCGGATACGACGATCCATGACTGGGCATCGCGGCATCCTGGCGCCCGCCCGCTTCGCGGGCGTCGCCCCGCGTACGCCGTGCCACTCGGCAACGCGCGCGTCGTCGTGCGGCACTCTTGGCATGGCGGCCTGTTGGCTCCCCTGACCCAAGATTGGTTTTTGGCGCCGACGCGGGCACCGTACGAGCTGGCGGCGTCCCGACGATTGGCGAGCGCGGGTGTCCCGACGCCGGAGATGATCGGCTATGCCATTTATCGCGTCGGCCCGGCGATCCGGCGCGTCGATGTCCTCACGCGGGAAATTCCCGATGCCCGCGATCTGGCCGCGGGCCCTCTCACACCGCATGATCTGGCGCTGACGGCGAAACTGCTCCGCGCGCTGACGCGCGCGGGCGCGATCCACGCCGATCTCAACCTGGCGAACGTCCTGGTGAGCGGCGAGACCGCGTACGTGATCGATGTCGACCGGGTGCGGTTTGCCAGACCTGGTGACGCCAAGGTCCTGAACGCGAACCTCGGGCGATTGGCGCGCTCCGCGCGCAAGCTCGGCGCGATCACGGAGCGGGATCTGGCGAGCTTCGCCAAGGCCGTGCAATGATCGCCCTCGGATCGCGGGTGTGCGTCGTCATGCTGAGCGCGGTGGGCGATGCGGTGCACGTCCTGCCAGTGCTGAACGCGATCAAGCGCCACTCGCCGGGCACGCGCACGACGTGGATTGTCCAGTCCGGACCGGCCAGTCTCGTCGCCGGCCACCCGGCGATCGACGAGTTGGTGATCTTCGATCGGGCCCGGTTGGTGCCGGCGCTCGGCGCCGCGCGGCGCGCGGCGCACGGGCGCGCGTTCGATGTCCTGCTCGACCTGCAACCGTATTTCAAGGCCGGATTGGTCACGGCCGCGATACCGGCGACGGTGAAATTGGGATTTGATTGGAAGCGAAGCCGGGACCTCAACTGGCTCTTTACCAATACCCGGATCCCGGCGCGCGAATGGCGCCGACACATGCAGGACCAGTACTTCGAGTTCTTGGCGCCGATCGGCGTGCCGGCCGAGCCGGTGATCTGGGACCTGGCGCCCCGGGCCGAAGAACGGCCGTGGCAACAGGAATTCTTCGCCGCGCTGGATCGGCCGGCGGCCGCCCTCGTCATCGGATCGAGCCGCGAGCCGAAGAACTGGCCGAGCGACCGGTGGGCGGCGGTGGCCGACGCGCTCTCGGCCGACTATGGTCTCGTGCCGGTGATGGTCGGCGGCAATTCGCCGCGCGAGATGGACACGGCGCGGGAGATCCAGACGTTGGCTCGCTACCCGGTGCGCAACGCGCTCGGATCCGGATTCCGCGGACTGGTCGCGATCCTCGATGGCGCCGCGCTCACGGTGTCGCTGGACACGGGTCCCTTGCACATTGCCGTCGCGCTCGACCGGCCTGTCGTGAGTCTCATTGGATACAACGACCCCGCGGTGTACGGCCCGTACGCCAAGTTCCACGATCTCATCGTCAACGGCTTCGGCGAACCCTCGCGCCGCCCAAAGGAACGGCGCCCCGCAGGCATGGCGCGGATCACGGTGCGTGATGTGCTGGAGCGCGTGGAGCGGTGGCGCGACCGATACCAGCGGTACGCGCCATGAGATCGCCGTTCGATCGTATCTGCGTCGTCATGCTGAGCGCCGTCGGCGACAGCGTGCACGTCCTCCCCGTCGTCAACGCCATCAAGCGCGAGTACCCGATGGCCTGGGTCACGTGGGTCATCCAGCCCGGCCCGGCCGCGCTCGTGCGTGGTCACCCGGCGATCGATGAGCTGATCGAAGTCGACCCGCGCCGCGGGGCGCCGGCGCTCGCCGCCTACCGGCTCGGCTTGCGCGGCCGCCGGTTCGACGTGGTACTCGACCTCCAGGTGGCGTTCAAGGCGGGTGTGGTCACCGCGCTGACGCCCGCCACCGTGAAGTTGGGCTTCGACCGGGCGCGGGCGCGCGATCTCAATTGGCTGTTCACGACCGCGCAGATCCCGCCGCACGCCGGCCGCCAACACGTGCAGGATCAATACTTCGAGTTTCTGAACGCGCTCAAGATCCCGATCGAGCCCGTCGTGTGGTCCATCGGCCCGCGGCCCACCGAGCGGGCGTGGCAGCAGCGATTCTTCGCGCCGTTCGAGCGCCCGGCGGCCGCGCTGGTGATCGGCGCCGGCGATCCCGACCGCGAATGGATGCCGGACCGATGGGCCGCGGTGGCGGATACGCTGTCGGCGACGTACGACCTCGAGCCCGTGCTCGTCGGCGGGGCGTCCGCGCGGGAACAGGAGACCGGGCACACCATCCAGATGCTGGCCCGGTATCCCGTGCGCAATGCCTTGGGGTCGGGCTTGCGCAACCTCGTGTCCATCCTCGATGGCGCCGCGCTGGTGGTGTCGTTGGACACCGGTCCGATGCACATTGCTGCCGCGCTCAACCGCCCCGTGGTCAGTCTGATGGCGAACGCCGACCCCAAGCGCACCGGTCCCTATCGCAAATTTCAGGATCTCATTGTCGACGCGTTTCGCGAGCCGCGCGACGGCGACGCGGTCATCTGGACGCGCCGGCGGGGCCGCATGCCGCGGATCGGAGTGGGCGATGTGCTGTCGAAGATCGCCCTATGGGCCGAGCGCTACCGGTCCGCGTAGGAAGGTGCCGATCGTCTGATTCAAGAACGCCAGGTCGGCCGGACTGGCGCCGGCGCCCGCCGGGTGGCCCCACAGCGACCGGATCGGCGCGAACGTGACGCGCGGGATGAACCGCGCCTCGTACTCGGCGTCGCCAAGCGGAAAATAGAGATCGGTCGCCGACGGCATGTACAACACGGGGACGCGGATGCCGCGCAAGGCGCGTTCGATGTCGCCGCCGTAGCCGGGCGTGGTGCCGATGTCGTGGTGCTCCCACATGCGGGCCTGGAGGATCATGTCGTTGGCGTCGTTTTGCGTGAAGCTGTCGACAATCCGCGACAAGACCTCCTCGAACGTGCGACCGTTCGATGTATCGGCGCGCCACAACCCGGTGCGCCACCATTCTTGGGAGAAGAGCCACGCCGCCCATACCGTGCCGAAGGCGCGGATGCCCCGCATTGGTTCACTCGTATAGTCGCCGGCCTGGAACGCGGCGTCCGCTTCCAAAGCCGCGATCTGCCCTTCCAGGCGGACGACGCCGTGGGGATAACACTTCGCGGTGCCGGACGTGGCGACGATCCGGTCGGCGAAGTCAGGATAGGAGAGCGCCCACTGGAACGCTTGCTCGGCCCCCATCGAAAAGCCGACGACGGCCCGCACATGTGAGATCCCGAGCCCATCAGTCAGCAGCGCATGCACGATCCGCACGTTGTCCCGGATCGACACCATGGGAAAGCGCGGTCCATGAAACGGCTCCGGGGTATTGCTGGGGCTCGAAGAATGTCCGTTGCCGAACATCTCGGTCGCCACCACGAAATACCGCGCCGTGTCGAGGGCCTGTCCGGGGCCCAGCAGCCAGTCGTAGCCATGGTGGTCGGCCATGTAATGCGAGGGGGCCAGGACCGCATTGCTCCGCGCCGCATCGAGGTGTCCATAGGTGGCATACACGATCTCGATATCGTTGACCGTGACACCGCTCTCGAAGGCAAAAGAGTCCACGTGAAACTCGCGCGCGGCGGCATCGCTCGGCTGCGCCCCCGCCTGGGCGGCCATGCCGGCGAGTATCAGAAGGGCGATGGTTTTCATGGCCCTGGAAAGTACTATCGGCGGTGCCGGCGGTGTGTGAGCAGCCGGGTGAGACGCGGCCGCCACGGGCCGAAGCCGTCGCGCGCTATCCCCTCAGGGTCCCGAAGTCGTACTCGAGCCCGATCTCGCGCAGCAGGCGCGTCAAGCGCACCAGCGGAAGGCCGACGACGGCAAAGAAATCCCCGTCCACCCGCTCCACGATCGTCGCGCCGTATCCCTGGATGCCGTAGGCGCCGGCCTTGTCCATTGGCTCGCCGGTGGCGATGTAGGCCGCGATCTCGCTCCGCGTCATCGAACGAAACCACACGTCCGCGCGCTCGACGCCGGCGGCCTCGCGGGCGCCCCGGATGACGCAGACGGCGGTATACACCGCGTGGGCGCGCCCCTCGAGTCCCATCAGCATTGCGGTCGCGTCCGCCACGTCCACCGGCTTGTTCAAAATGCGGTCATCAACGACGACGATCGTGTCAGCGGCAATGACCACCGCGTGCGGTGCCTCCGGCGCAACGCGGTGGGCCTTGGCGCGGGCGAGACGCTCGACGCAGGCGACCGGCGTCTCGCCGGGCAACAGGGACTCGTCGATATCCGCCGGCCGGACCGTGTGCGCGATGCCAATGAGATTCAGGAGGTCGCGCCGGCGCGGCGACTGTGACGCGAGAATGACGGACGGCATGCGGGAAGCTAAGCGGCTACGGAGCGGCGATCGACAGCTTCACCGGCATGCTGTAGGTCCCTGGTGTGTCCGCCGTCCATGTGAGGCGCGCGCGGAGAAATATCGACACACTGGTCCCGTTGGTCGGGGAGGCCGCCGAAACGACCGTCTGGCCACTGGTGGTGAGCGCCGTGAAGCCGGTATTGGCGTCGGCGCTCCATTCCAGATCGGCGCACGCCTTGGAGGCGCTGGCGCCGCTGCCGATGGCCGCCCAGGTGGGCTGGCCACACGCCGCCGTCACGGTGGCGCTGTTGTTCGTGGCGACCGTGATCATGACGCTCGCGGCCGGCGTGGTGCCGCTGTTGAAATCGGCGGCGCTTGGCGGGGCCAGCGTCGTCGCGGTGGGCGACACCGTCAGCGCGACGATGCCCGACGGACTGGTCTGGATCGTGGCGCCGGTCGTCACGGTGCACGTTCCCGTCACGATCGTGAGCGAACAGTTGCCCTGCGCGCGGGCGTTCGGCGCTCCGGCGAGTGCCAGCGCGGCGCTCGCGCACGCCAACGTCCAGACCCGTGGTTTCGCCGCGAACATGCCGCTAGTTCCCGTGCTGGCGAACGGCCGTGAAGTCCCCGCTGGCGCCGGGACCGGATCCTGTCTCGTCGACCCAGCTGCCCGTCATCGAGTCACCGGCCACGGTGCCGACATGCCGGCGCACGACCTGCGGCGAGAGGGCGACGTCCCATGACAACGACTGGCGATCCAGCGACTGGCCGGTCAATGGACCTTCGAGGGTCGTCCCCGGATCTCCCGCGACGGTGACGGTCGCCGCAAAGTCCCCGGTGAACGTGCCCGTGCTGTCTACCGTGAAGGCCACGTGCCCGTCGATCGTCGCCGGCGTCGGGCTGGCCTCGTGGCCCACGTACTGCCAGGTGCCGGCAATATCGAGCGCGATGCGGGACGGGCTGGTGCTCGATGTACACCCGGCGACCACCATCGCGACGAGCCCGTAGAGTCGCGAACGCATTAGCTGGCCGTGACGTCGAAGCGATGCAGCTTGATCGCGCGCCGTCGCACGTGGACCGTGATGTCCTGCGGATCGGGCGAGCGGGTGACGACCACCGCCGGCAGCGTCTCGCTCACGCGCATCGGCTCGGCCGTCCGGCTCAAGTCCACGTCCAGATGGTAGGTCGCGATGGGCAGCGCCTTGAACGTCGCCACGCCGTCCGCATCCGGTCGCGCGGTCCACACCCGTCCCACTTCGTCGATCGCCGTGATCGCCGCGCCGCGCCACACCGCCAACGGCGGCGCGCTGGAGAGCGCATCGCGCACGACGACGAGCCGCACGGTCACGTCTCCCGTCGCGACGATGGGAAAGTCGAATCGGCCGGCGGCGCCGCCCGTCGAGACCGGGCCGGCCGAGAGCAGGCCGACCGGCAGCGACGCGGGATCGAGCACCGGCGCGTCGGCCGAGGCGCTGTGAAAGTGATAGACGCCGAGCGCGTTCGTGATGACCGTTTCCCCATTGCGGCGCAGCAGCACGCCCTGCAGCCCGGTGTTGTTGCCAGGCGCAATGCCGGCGGTGAACACCGTGCCGCTGGCACCGGGCCGGGGAATGCCCGGCAGGCGAAAGCTCCGTTGGATCCGCAGCGCGACGGCCCACGTCGACGGCATGACCAGGACGGCGACCGGGTAATGCTCGACCGCGACCGCGAGATCGTACGCGTCCGATGGCCGATAGTGGGTGGTCCACTCGAAGGTCGTGTAGCGCGGGCCGGTACCAAAGAGGCCGGACCGGGCCAGCATGGCGCCGATCGTCAGCTGGCGCGCGGTGGGCAATGGATGGAGCTCATTGACGCGGGCGCCGAACACGCTCTGATCGGTGATAGCGCCCGGGATGCCGGCGTGGTCGACGGTCCCGAACACGCTCCATGCGCCGCCGCCGACGGGATGGGTCACCAACGCGCTGACCAACACCCGGGGACCCGTCGCGTCGTCGGATGCTCCGGCAGGCGCGATGGTGCTCTGCGTCGTGACTCCGGCGCTCGCCGTGGCGGTCGCGGTCAGCCGTCCCCAAAAGGTGCTCAGCGTCAACTCGCCCGCCTGGTCGCGATCGGCGAATCCCCCCAACGATCCGGTCTCGGTCGATGCGCTCATCCGGTAGTCGATCCGGGCGCTCGTGCTGCCCGTCACTCGAAACTGCGGCCCGACCGTCCACCCGTCGCTCACGGCCCGCGCGAAGATCGCATTGGCGTCGGCGGCGCGCCACGCCGCGCCGATCATCGTCACCGCGCCGGTCAGTTGCGCGTAGCCGCTGGCCATTTGCTGATCGCTGGCCACGGCGAACGCTTGGGACCCGCCCGGCGCGTGGATCTCCCGGAGGCTCAAGTCCGACGTTCGGGTCGACCGGTCGATGCCCACGGCGTACCCGAGCGCGGTGCCAGCGTCCGTCTCGCGCGCCCCGACGTCGGCCGTCGAGACAAATCCGGCGGGTCCCTCGATCGTCGCGCCGACATTGGCGGCGTCGAGGCGGCGCCGGCCGGCCAGACTGTCCAGCAGATGCGCCGCATCCACAAAGACCGAGACGGCGCCGAACCGGCGTTCGACACCGAGACCGGCGATCGCCCCGTAGTGCGAGACGCCGGTGACCTCGCCCGGCCGCGCCGCCACGGCGCGTACGTGCCACGTGGTGTCGTGCCAGATCCCACTGGCGCCCAGACCCCACATGGAGGTGCCGGCGAGCGGAGAGAGCGTCAGGCTGGTCGCGCCCGCGCCGAGCGACCAGCGGGGCGCCGTGGCGATGAGATAGGGCGGCGTCGTGACGTATCCCAGATCGGCGTAGGCGATGTTGGAGAGCACGTCGTGCGTCGACGTCGAGACCCAGCGACCCGTGAGCGCAACATCATCGGTGAGGAGTCCGGAGACCGTGACGCCTCCGCCGGTGCCGATGGGGCCCCCGCCGGCGGCGGCCGCGGCTCCCACGGTCACGACCGGCCCGACGCCGAAGGCGCGGGCGCGGCTTCCTCCGTCATCGATCACCTCGATATTCGCGCCAGCCCGCGCCAGCTCGACGCCCGCCGTTGTGGAGGCCCGCAACGTGACGGTGATGTCGCCGCTCGTCGACGGCGGAATCGCGAGCGTACAGGTGTCGGTCGTGGATGCGCCGGCATCGAGGATGGCCGACCGCGCGCCTTCGATCACGCGCCATCCCGACGGCTGGTCCGATCCTGCGCGCACGGTGTCGGGTGCGTTGCCCGCGTTCGTCACCACGAACGCCACCCGCACGCGGCTGTCGGCGCGGGCGCCCGTTTGGATCCGGACCGGCTGGACGACGATGCGCCGCACGCGCGTCACGTCGAGCACGATCGGCACCGTAATACCCGAGTCCGACGACGACCAGAAAAACACGACAGCGCCGGCGCCGGAGCGGCCCGCGCGCGCCGACGGCGCGATGGCGAGGGTGACGAGCAACCGGCCATCCAGCGCGTTGGTCGGATCCACGACGCCGGATTCGGCGCCGATCGCCCGCGCGCCCGGCATTGGCGTGACGCGATAGCGGACGCCCCGTCCCGCCGCAGCGGGCACCGGCACCGCCACCACCTGAAACGTGCGGGGTGCGCCGGCGACGGTGATCGTGTCACTCGACGGCGTGACCACCTGCGCCGCGAGGGGCGCCGTTTCCACGAGCAGGACTGACGCGGCCATCACGCCACGGATGATCCGCATGGCCACCCGGCACTACGGCGCGGTCACCGAGAGCAGGAGGACGATTCCCGCCGCGCCGGTGGTGTACGTTCGACCCGGCGCGTCCAGCGCGTAGCTCAACAGAGTCCGGAAGACGAGTGTGTTCCCCGCCGTCGGATTGGAGGCGACTTGAATCTGCTGGGATTGGATCGTGGTGCCCGGCGGTCCACAGCACGTGAGGCCGGAGAATCCCGTCCCCGTGGCGCAGGCGGCCACGCAGGCCCACTGGAGATCGCTGATCGGCTTGCCGTTGCCGAGGGTCGACGTCGTCGAGTAGATGCTCACCGTCGCGGTATGCGTGATGAGCCCCAGGCCGGTGATCTGCACCGTGTACGCCACGCCCGACGCGGGAAATCCCGTATTGAACACGGCGCCCGCCGCGTAGTCCGTCCCGGTCGGCGTTCCGAACGCCGGCGCGCCGGTCGCGGTGAGCGTGACGATGTTCTGCGGGCGGGCCGTCGCTGTGGGGATCACTGACAAAAGCAGCAGGAGCGTTCCGCGCAGACCGCGCGGCGGGGTCATGGTCCGTGCAGGGCGAGTTGGCCCGCGGCCACCTCGGGACCGCCGAAGTCGAGCAGCGCGAGCGCGACGTAGGTGCCGGGCTCGAGATGCGGCAGGCCGAGTGTCAGGACCCGGCGCGCGCCGGGCGTCACCCAATAGTGCGGCACGCGGAGCGTCGCAGCGAGCGAGTTGTCGGGGCGACGCAGCTCGACGGTACCCGCCCCGTCGATGATCTGGCCGCTGCCCGTGTTGCGAAACGACACCACCAGATCGCGCGCGACGGTATCGGGCACGGCGCCCGTCGGGTCGTGCATGTGCGGCTGGACGGTCATCGCGTCGATCGTCCCATCGCGCGTGGCGTGCCGGGGTTGGACGTACACTTTGACGCCGGTGCGCAACACGTACATGATGGCGCGGCCCGCCTGCGGGCTGGCGGGAGGGACGGTCTCGACGAAGACGACGCCCCAGCAGCCGGGGTCTTCCGGCTCGGCGCCGGCGTATCGCACGCGGACCGTCTGCACTTCCTTCGGCGCCAGGAAGAGCCCCTCCGGGAACACGCTCAGCCGATCGTGACAGGAAGCGGGCGAGGCGCCGAGCGGGCGAAAGACGTTGTCGCCGCGATCGGTGCGATCCCAGTCCTCGATGGCGAGGGTGGCTTGCACCGGATGATCCGCGCCGTTCGTCACCGTGAACGTCGCGGTCGAGAGGCGGCCACTGTCGGGCGTGAAGAACAGCTCCATCTGCGTCACGACCAGTTGCGCCCCGGCCGCGTGTGTGGCCCAGGCGAGGGCCGCGAGGGCCGCCGTCGCGCACCGCGTCATGGCGCCGAGATCGTGTAGGCGACGCCCAGGGCATAGTTCCCGGGCGTATCGAGCGTCCAGACGAACGCCGTCGTGTAGCTGGCCGTTTGCGTGTAGGAGCTGGTGGCCGCCTGCGCGGTCTCCAGCGCTTGGTTGGTGGTCGACAACGTCTTGGTGGTGCCATCCAATGTGACGCTCACATCGGACGCGGGTTTGTTATACGTGGACCCACCGCTCGGGGTGAACGTGGCCGCATTGGCCTTGACGTTGAGTGACCAGGGGATGTTCGCCTGGACGCTGATATTCGGTCCCGTCGTGCCGGTCGTCCCCGGACTGGCCACCGTCCCGAAGTTCGCCGTCAGCGGCGACGTGAGAACGGTCGCGTTCTCCGACAGGGTCAGTTGGATGGTGGAACTGATGGTCAGACTGACATTGTCCGTAATCGTGCAAGGGTTCGTGGTGCAGGTGACCTGCGCCCCGACCTGGCGTGCCGCCGGCATCCCTAGTCCGACCAGTGCCACGGCGAATGAACCGGCGAATCTTCCGCGCATCATCGCTCCGCTGCTATTGTGCCGACCAGTGACTCGTTTCTTGACAACCCGCTGTCTTCGTGACGAACCGCTGAACACGTGGTAACGGGCCGCCCCCCAGTAACCGTGCCATTGTCCCAAACCGATCGGACGTGGACACTTAACAACCGCACGAAACTTTTGTATCTCGCACGCCGTACGTTGACCCGTCACGGGTACCGGCTCACGTTCTTCACGCCACCGACCCTTACCCCTCCCCATGGAACTCGTCGTCCAGAATCTCTCGAAGACGTACGGCAACGGCGTGCGCGCTTTGACGGACGTGTCGCTCACCGTCCCCAATGGCATGTTCGGCCTCCTCGGTCCCAACGGCGCCGGCAAGTCGACGCTGATGCGCACGATCGCGACGTTGCAGCGACCCGACGCCGGGACGATCCGCCTGGGCGCGCTCGACGTGTTGGCGCAGCCCGAAGAGATCCGCAAACTCCTCGGATATCTCCCTCAAGAGTTCGGGTTGTACCCGAATCTCTCGGCCGAGATGATCCTGGATCATTTCGCCGAACTCAAGGGCGTGACCGAGCGCCGCGAGCGGAAGGAGCTGGTGGGCGCGTTGCTCCAGCAGACGAACCTGTACGACGTGCGCGCCAAGCGGGTCGGGGGGTTCTCCGGCGGGATGAAGCAGCGGCTTGGAATCGCTATCGCGCTCGCCGGGCGGCCGCAGCTCCTCATTGTCGATGAGCCCACCGCCGGCCTCGATCCCACGGAGCGGCGGCGATTTCTCAATCTGCTGGCCGAGATCAGCACGGACGTCGTCGTCATCCTGTCGACGCACATCGTGGACGATGTCCGGGAGCTGTGCCACCGTATGGCCATCATCAACAACGGCACCGTGGTACTGTCCGGGGATCCGGGGCAGACCATCGAGGCCATGCGCGGCCGCGTCTGGTCGTCTCGCGTACAGCGCGCCGATCTGCCCGCGTTCGCGGCGGCGCATGATGTGATCTCGACCCGGCTCGTGGGGGGGACACCGGTCGTCCACGTCTATAGCGAGACCGATCCCGGCGCCGGATTCGCGGCGGTCGATACCGGCCTCGAGGACGTGTATTTCCATCAGATCGGCGCCCGGGCCGCGGCGGCCGAGTAACCATGTTCTGGACGATCCTGCGCCTCGAGCTGGCATTCTTACGCCGCCAGGCAACGACCTACCTGTACTTCGCCATCCTGTTCTTGATGGCGTTCTTCCTGACCTCGTCCGATTCGGTCTCGGTCCAGGGCGCCAACGACAGCGTCATGCGGAACGCGCCCTCGTCGCTGGCCACGGTCTTCGTGATCATGACGTTCCTCGGGCAGGTGATCACGACGGGGGTCGTGGGCACGGCCATTCTCCGCGATGTGCAGATCAAGTCGCACGAGCTGGTGTTCACCACCCGCGTGACGCGGCTCGGGTACCTGGGGGGACGCTTTGCCGGCGCGGCGATCGTGATGATCGCGATCTATTCCGCGCTGCCGATCGGCGCCTTCGTGGGCACCCTGATGCCCTGGGCCAATCACGACAAGCTCCAGGCGTTCCATTTGGCGAGCTACGTGCGGCCGTTCCTGTTCATCGTGGTCCCCGACGTCCTGTTCGTCAGCGCCCTGTTCTTCGCGATCGGCGCATTGACGCGCAACTTGTTCGCGATCTACACGCAGGGCATCGCGTTGCTGGTCGCTTGGAGCGTCTCGCAGCAGATCGTCAGCAATCTCGACCGCCTGACGCTGGCGGCGCGGATCGATCCGTTTGGCAACTCGGCGCTGAGCTTGCTGACGCGGTACTGGACGGTCGCCGAGCGGAATACGCTCCCGATCACGCTCACCGGGGAGTTGCTGTGGAATCGCCTCATCTGGTTGGGCATCTCGGCGCTGCTGGTGGCGTTCACGTTGACCACGGTCCGCCTCGAGGTCGAGGCCCGATCGCTCACGTGGCGGGGTTGGCGCCGTAAGTCGGCCGCGGCGCCTCTTCCGGCGCCGGCGCCACTCACGGCCGCCGTGCTCCGCCTGCCCGCCGTGTCACTGCATTTCGATTTCGGCGCGCGGTTCCGCCAGCTGTTCAGCCAAGCGCGATTCTTTTTCGTCGGGATTGTACGGGAGCCGATCTTCCTGACGATCGTGTGCGTCAGCCTCGTGAACGTCGGGCTCTTGGCGTGGGCGACGGACACGCAGTACGGCACGACCATCTGGCCGGTGACCGGCGAGATGCTCACGGTCGTCGTCAGCGGCATGTACCTGTTCGTGATCATCCTGACGACGATCTACGCCGGCGAACTGGTGTGGCGCGAGCGCCAACTGCGGTTGTCCGGCACCACCGACGCCCTCCCTGTGCCCACCGGCATCACGCTCGCAGGAAAGCTGCTGGCATTTCTGGGCGCCATGACGGTCGCCGAGCTCGTGTCGGTCGTCGCCACGATCGCCGTGCAAACGCTGAAGGGCTACCACCATTACGAGCTGGGTCTCTACGCCCGGACCGTCTTCGGAATCGCGTTCCCCAACATCATCCAGCTCGCGGCGCTCGCCTTCTTTGTGCATGCGCTGGTCAACGAGAAGTTCGTTGGGCATTTCATCATGATCCTGCTTTTTGTGGGCACGCTCGTGCTCACCAATCTGGGTCTGCAGCGGGTGATCTACCAGTACGGGGTCCTGCCGAGCTACACATATTCGGACATGAACGGCTTCGGCCACTACGCGCGGTCGATCGCGGGTATCGAGATCTACTATACGGCCGTCGCGCTGGTGTTGCTCGTCCTGGCGTATCTGGTGTGGGTGCGGGGCGCCGATGACACGCGCCGTATCCGACAATCGGCAGTTCTTTCCCGCTGGCGGTCGTCAGCGACGCAGTGGCTCGGCGGCACGACCGCGCTGGCCGCGGTGACGACTGGTGGATGGCTTTGGTACAACACGGCTATTCTCAACCGGTACTCGAATACCAAGACGACGGAGCACGCGCAGGCGGAGTACGAGCGCACCTATCGGCGTTTCAAGTCGATGGCGAGTCCGCGAATCGTCGGAGTCCGCATCCGGGCGGACCTGGTGCCCGAGCGACGCGCGTTCGCGTTGAGCAGCGTGTACCGGATCGTGAACAAGCAACCCCGGGCGCTCGACAGTCTGTACGTCAGCGTCTCCAACACGGCGATCGGCGGCGCCGTGGTGTTGGCGCAGGGGTATCGGGTCGATTCCCTCGTCTGGAGTCGCCCGACACAGGTGCTGTTGGCCGATTCGGCGCAGGGCGTCTATCTCTACCGCCTGGCGACGCCGCTCGCGTCCGGCGACTCGATCGCGTTGGCATTCGGCGGACATTTCACGGCAGCGGGATTTCCCAACGGCACTCCCAACGATAACATCGTCGCCAACGGGACGTTCTTGAATTGGACGTACTTCCCGACGTTGGCGTACGACGATCAGGTCGAGTTGAGCGACGACGACAAGCGAAAGGGCGAGAAGCTCGCGCCCAAGGAGCGGATGCCGTCGATTCACGACGAGTCGGCCCGGGCGAACAACTTGTTGTCGACCGACGCGGATTGGGTGACGTTCGACGCCGAGGTCAGTACGGCGCCGGATCAGATCGCGATCGCGCCTGGGTATCTGCAGCGGGAGTGGACCGAGAATGGACGGCGCGTGTTCGCCTATCACATGGACACGCCGATCCTCGATTTCTACTCGATCCAATCGGCGCGCTATCTGGTTTGGCGTGACAGCGCGTTGGGGACGGCGATCGAGGTGTACTATCAGCCGGGGCACGAGTTCGACATCCCCCGGATGATCGAGGGGACAAAGCGCGGACTCGCGTACTACACGACGCATTTCAGCCCGTACCAGTTCCGCCAGTACCGTATCATTGAGTTTCCGCGATATGGGACCTTCGCCCAATCGTTCCCGAACACCGTCCCCTTCTCCGAGGGGATCGGGTTCGTGGCGCGCGTCAATGACGAGGATGACGATCTCGACTGGCCACTGTTCGTGACGGCGCATGAGCTGGCGCATCAATGGTGGGGCCATCAGGTCGTGGGGGCAAACCAGCAAGGCGCCACGATGCTGATCGAGTCGCTGGCCGAGTACTCGGCGCTGACGGTCATGGAGAAGAAGTACGGCGCGGCGAGCGCGCAGAAGTTTCTCCGATACGAGCTGGACCGTTATCTGCGCGGGCGTAGTAGCGAGCGCAAGAAAGAGCTGCCCCTCATGTTGGTCGAGGGTCAGGCCTACATCCACTATAACAAGGGCTCGCTGGCGTTCTATGCCCTGCGGGACTACATCGGGGAGGACTCGCTGAACTCGGCCCTGCACCGCTTCCTGCACGACAAGGCGTTCCAGCAGCCGCCGTACACCAACACGGTGGAGTTCCTCAAGTACATCCGGGCGGTGACCCCGGACTCGCTCCAGTACGTCATCCATGATCTGTTCGAGACGATCACGCTGTACGACAACAAGGCGGTGACGGCGACGGCGACGAAGCGGCCGGACGGCCAGTATGCCGTCCATTTGACGCTGGCCGCGAAGAAGCTGCGGGCCGACAGTCTGGGGACGGAGAGCGAGATACCGATCAACGACTACATTGATGTCGGTGTGTTCGGGGCGCGGGAAAAAGGAAACAAGCTGGGGAAGCCGCTCGCGGTCCGTAAAGTCCACGTCACGAATCCGTCGATGTCGGTCGATTTCGTCGTACCGGAACGTCCAGTGAAAGCGGGCGTCGACCCGTACAACAAGCTCATCGATCGCACGCCGGAGGATAACGTGCGTGAGGTGGACTTCCCGGGTTGAGCGGCCGATTATCATTAGCGATTCACTCGACGTCAACACTTGCAGGAGTGTCACCGATGAGCGAAACGGTAGTGGCGGATACGATGCGGGTCGGACATGAGCTGGTGGATTTCTGTCGCAGCGGCAAGAACACGCAGGCGATCGATGAGCTCTACAGCCCCACGATCGTGAGCGTCGAAGCGGCGGCGAGTCCGGCGATGCCCGCGCGCGTGGAAGGGCTCGATGCCGTTCGCGGCAAGAACGAGTGGTGGGAGAAGAACCACGAAGTGCACGGCGCCTCCGTCGACGGTCCCTGGCCGCACGGCGACCGGTTCATCGTGCACTACAAGTTCGACGTCACCGCGAAGAGCGGGCCGATGGCCGGGCAGCGCATGACGTTGGACGAGACGGCGCTGTACACCGTTCAGCAGGGCAAGATCGTGCAGGAAGAGTTCTTCTACGACATGGGCAGCTGAACGCTGACTCGGAGTAGGCGCCGTTATCGCTGCAGACGAACGGCGCCTACCACCTGGGGCGCGATCGTGATCGAGCCGAATGCCATCGAGTAGCACGCACTGCTCGGAAACCACGTTTCGCGGGTCCTGCAAGTTCGCAGCACAAATGGCCTGCCCGTCGGCGTAGAGCTGTCGAGCCGCGGTGGCCGCGGGCGGTTATCGATGGAGTAGAAGGGCGCTGACCACCTGGGGCGCGATCGTGACTGAGTCGAGCGATGCGGGAACCCCATGGCCTCCGGACACGGCGGCCATGGAGAACGTCAGCGTGCCGAGCGCACACGACGAGGCACCGAGAGCAGCGGGCAGCGCGATGCCCGGCATTGGGTGGCATGCGCCGCCGAATTGGCCAGGCGTCAACTGAACGCCCGTCGATAGAGCCGCGAGAGAATCCGACACAAACAAGTAGGCGCCCGTGACTCCATTGCCGGGCGTGAGGATCTGTATCGGATTGATGACGTCTGTGAGGCCGGTGTCGCTGTATACGAACGCCTGGTACGTCGTCTCCAACGATGTCACCGGCCCGGAGATCAGGGCAAAACCCACCGCTCCCCACATCTGCGTGCCGGCGCGTGTCTGGACGGGAATCAGCACTGGCCCGGCGCCCATGCCGGTGGCGGTCAGTACGCTCTCGATCAGGGTGCACCGCCCTGAGACCGGGAACGACGGGTCCTGTAGGTTAGCGGCGCAGACCTCATGCGCGAGCTCATTGAACTGTCGGGCCGCAGCCGCTGCGCGCAGTTCGTTGGGGCTCGTGCCGCTGTCGCATGCGGCAAGCGTTGTGGCCGCGCAAACAATGAACAACGAAGCGCGACCACGCGACACCGTTACGGTTCTTCTCGAGCGACGGCGACGACTTGCGGTGCGATCGAGATGGAGTCTAGTACGGTTTGGCTGTTCACCACCGGTTGCGAGACAACCATCGCTGAGACCGTGGCGGTACCGATGTGGCAATCAGCCAGCGGTCGGACATTGATCCCGGGCGTCGCGTGACATGGCGTGCCGAAACTCCCCGCGGTCAATCCCGCCTGACTAGTCGTCGGTTGCGCGAGGATTCCGTTGAACGCGGTGTTGGCCTGCCCGAGCACCGTGTCCTGGTTCACGAGGATGACTAACTCGATCGCGTTGGTGAATTGCGGGTCGCTGTACACGATCACGTAGTACAGATGCGTCACGAACCCTGAGGTGGCGTTGTCGAAACCAACCGCGTACCACGTCTGCGGGGCCCCGACGGTATTGAGCCGAATTGGGACCGGCGCGGCGCCTAAGGCTTCGGCCTGGATGGCGATCGCCATCATCTGACACCGGTAACCCGATCCGCCCGAGCAAGAGGCCTTCGCGATGCTGTCCAGCTGAAGCGCCGCGAGCTCCGCGGCCGTCGAAATTGGGCTCGTGCTGCCAGCGCAGCCGAGCGTCGACAACGCGAAAAACATTAATAGTCGGCGCGACATATGGCGCCGAATATACCGCCGCGTCAGCTAAACGGTTAGCGCTCTAGCCAAAGCGTGACGGGGCCGTCGTTTACAAGCTCGACGTCCATCATGGCGCCGAACTCGCCCGTCTCGACGGTGATGTTCTGGGCTCGCAGGAGTGCGAGAAAACGTTCGTATAACGGGATCGCGACTTCGGGGCGCGCGGCGTCGATGAAGCTGGGTCGGCGGCCTTTGACGGCGTCGCCGTAGAGCGTGAATTGGGAGACGACGAGGAGCGCGCCACCGACGTCGGCGAGCGACAAGTTCATCTTGTCGTCGGCGTCCGAGAACACCCTGAGGCCGGCGATTTTTTCGGCCATCCACATCACTTGCGCTTCGGCGTCGCTGTGCGTGAAGCCGACGAGGAGCAGAAATCCGCGGCCGATGCGCCCCGTCACGCGGACGCCGACGCGGACCTCGGCGCGCGAGACGCGCTGGACGAGGACGCGCAGGCTATTCGACGGTGACGGACTTGGCCAGGTTGCGCGGCTGGTCGACGTTCGCGCCGCGCTTCACGGCGACGTAGTACGCCAGCAGCTGCAGCGGCACCGACGCCAGCACGGGCGTCAGCATGTCGATCGTCTCCGGGATGCGGAACTCGTAGTTCAGCTTGCCCTTGAGCGACGGCTCGTCGCGGCTCGTGATGGCGATGACCGTCCCGCGGCGGGCTTTCACTTCTTGCACGTTGGAGACGACCTTGTCGAATACCGAATCGTGTGGCGCGATGAAGACGACCGGCATCATCTCGTCGATGAGCGCGATCGGACCGTGCTTCATTTCCGCCGCCGGGTAGCCCTCGGCGTGGATGTAGCTGATTTCCTTCAGCTTGAGCGCGCCTTCCAACGCCGTCGGGAAATTGTACCCGCGCCCCAGATACAGGAAATTCTGCGCCCGCTTGAACTCTTCGGCCAACTCTTCGATCTCGTGCGCCCGATCGAGGATCTGCCGCACTTGCGCGGGCAGCGCCTCCAGGGCCTTGATGATCCCGGAGCCGCCAAGCACCGACAATGCCTTGAGGCGGCCGAGCTTGAGCGTGAACATGGCGAGCGCCACCACTTGGCTGGTGAACGCCTTGGTCGACGCCACGCCGATCTCCGGTCCCGCGTGCAAATCAGATGCCGGCGCCCGCCTCGCGCGCGATCGTGGAGCCGACCACGTTCACGAGACCGAGCGTGCGGGCGCCGCGGCGCTGCGCTTCCCGCATGGCGGCCAGCGTGTCCGCCGTCTCACCCGACTGGGAGATGACGATGCACAACGTGCGCGGCCCGACAATGGGATTGCGATAGCGGAACTCCGAGGCGTACTCCACTTCCACCGGGACCCGGCAGACCTCCTCGATCATCTGCTCGCCGATCAGCGCCGAGTGCCAGCTCGTCCCGCAGGCCGTAATGATGATGTTGTCGACCGTGAGCAACTCATCGTCGGTCAGGTTCATGCCCGTCAGCTTCGCCGTGGCATCGTCGAGCAGCAACCGGCCCGCGATCGTGTTGGCGATCGTGTCCGGCTGCTCGAAGATCTCCTTGAGCATGAAGTGCGCGTAGCCGCCCCGCTCGATCTGGGCCAGATCCCAGTCGATCTTGCTGACCCGCCGCGTCAGCGTCGCCGCATTGAGATCGAGAATGCGATAGCCATTGCGGTCGAGCACCGCCAGATCGCCATCCTCGAGATAGACGACCTCGCGCGTGTGGGCCAGGATCGCTGACGCGTCGCTGGCGACGTAGTACTCGCCCTCGCCCAGGCCGATCAACAACGGGCTGCCTTTGCGGGCGGCGACGACCTTGTCCGGGTCCAAGCTGGAGACGACGGCGATGCCATACGCCCCCTCCACCTGATGCAGCGCCTCGATGACCGCGTCCTCGAGCGAGCCGTCGAACGCCGCCTCGATCAGGTGCGCCAGGACCTCGGTATCGGTCTCGGAGACGAACAGAATGTCCGTGCTCCTCGAGCATATGCCGTAACGGCGTGGCGTTTTCGATGATGCCGTTGTGGACGACGGCGAACTGGGCCTTGCAGTCCAGATGCGGGTGCGCGTTGCACTGGTTGGGCGCGCCGTGCGTGGCCCACCGGGTATGCGCAATGCCGACCGAACCCTCGATCGGCTCGGCGTCGAGTAGCAGCTCCAGGCGCGAGATCTTGCCGGCTTGCTTCCGCGTTTCCAGCCGCCCATTCATGACCGCGACCCCCGCGGAATCGTACCCGCGATATTCGAGGCGCTTCAGCCCATCAATGAGGACCGGCGCGGCCGACCGCGGCCCGATGTACCCGACGATTCCACACATCGTTGATCCTGATCTAAGTGTGCTGAAGCGGTACGCGAGCACGCGCGACCAGCTCGCGCGCCTGCTCGACCGTTGGCGCTTCGGCGATCACGCGGACGACGGGCTCCGTCCCACTGGGGCGAATGTGGACCCACCGGTCCGCCCAAGCGAAACGAATGCCGTCGTCCGTGTCTACCCCAGCCCCGGCAAAAGTGCTCCGTAACGCAGCATAGACCGTTCCGAGATCAATGCCTCCCGGCGGACGGTCCAACTTGTCCTTGACGATGGCGTACCGCGGACGGCGTGCGACGACTTCGGAAAGGCGCGCCCCATCGTCCACCAACAGCTGCAACACCAGCGCCGCCCCGACCGGCGCATCGCGGCCGAGGTGCAGATCACTGACGATCACGCCCCCGTTTCCTTCACCACCCACCGGGGATCCGACCGCGCGCATGCGCATCGCGACGTTGACCTCTCCCACCGGCGCCCGGATCACCTCGACGCCCGCGAGCGCCGCCGCATCATCGACGACCCGGCTGGTGGACAAGTTCGTCACAACCGGCCCCCGGCGGCGGCGAAGGACCGCGCCCGCGGCCAGCGCCAGCGTATAATCCTCACCCACCGCCTTCCCCGTCTCGTCGACGAGCGCCAACCGGTCAACATCGGGATCGACGGCCAAACCGATGTCGGCCCCCGAAACGCAAACGAGGCGCTCCAGATCCGACAGGTTCTCGGCGATCGGTTCGGGCGGTCGCGGGAAACGTCCGTCGGTCTCCAAGTTGATCGCCGTGACCGTGCAGCCCAGTCGCTCCAAGAGCCGCGGCATGATGGTGGCGCCAGCGCCGCGCACGCAGTCCAGCGCCACATGAAAGCGGCGGCGCCGGAGCGCCTCCACATCGATGTACGGCAACGCCAGGATCTGGGCGAGATGCCGCTCGATCGCCTGGTCGTCCACGCGCACCGTGCCGAGGCGGTCCCACGTGGCGCGCGCGATGCCGCGCGCGGTCGCCTCGCGCATCGCCGCGCCGTCCTCGCCCGACAGGAACAGCCCACTCGGCCCAATGAACTTGAGCGCGTTCCACTCGACCGGGTTGTGACTTGCCGTGATCGCCAGGCCGCCCGCGGCGTGGTGGTGCTCCACGGCCAGTTGGATTGTCGGCGTCGGCGCGAGGCCGACGTCGATCACGTCACATCCGACTGATTGGATTCCCGCGAGCACCGCGCGGTGAAACATGGGACCGGACACCCGGCTATCACGACCAACGACGATGGCGTTTGTTCGCTCAGACGCCGCTCGGGCTGGCACTTGGGCTGACGCCCAAGTTGCATCAGACGCCGCTCGGGCTGGCACTTGGGCTGACGCCCAAGTTGCATCAGACGCCGCTCGGGCTGGCACTTGGGCTGACGCCCAAGTTGCATCAGACGCCGCTCGGGCTGGCACTTGGGCTGACGCCCAAGTTGCAAACCCTGCTGCATATTGCGTGACGAGCTCGGGCGTCAGGGCTTCACCGACACGGCCCCGGATACCCGACACGCTGATCATGAGGCCGGCGGTCGACATCCCTCAAAGCTAGGTGGCGCGGCCCACCGCCGGGTAGTCGCCGCTCAACGTCACCGTCTCGAGTGCGATCGCGCCGGTATCGATCGCCGTCACGAACGCCGCCAACACCTCGGGATCGAACTGCGTGCCGTTACACCGTCGCATTTCACCGAGCGCGGCGTCGAGGCCCAGCCGTCCGCCCCGGCGATACGCCCGGCCGCTCGTCATCGCGTCGAACGCGTCCGCCACCGCGGCGATGCGCGCTTCGAGCGGGATGCCCGTTCCCGCCAGACCGTCCGGGATCCCGCGGCCGTCGAAGCGCTCGTGGTGGGAGCGCACGATGTTGAGCGCGAGCGGGGCATCGCCCAGGATGGGGGCCAGGATCCGCCAGCCGACCATCGGGTGCGTCATGATGTGCTCGTACTCTTCGTCCGTGAGCGGCCCGGGCTTGTTGAGCACGGACTCGCGCACGCCGATCTTCCCGATGTCGTGCACATGCCCGCCAATCTCGATCTGGCGCACGACCTCCGATGGCAATCCCATGACCCGCGCGATGGCGGCCGAGTACTGGCTGACGCGCACCGAGTGGCCGCGCGTGTACCGGTCTTTGACCTCCAACGCCTCGGCAAAGGCCTGCATACTGGCCAGGAAGAGCTCCTCCAGGCGCCGCGCCTGGGCTTGCACGCGCTCCTCGAGGCGCTCCTGATAGCCGCGATTCTCGACTAGCAGGCGGCGTTTCTCCAACGCCTGCGCCACGCGGGCGCGGACCTCGTCGAGATTGAAGGGCTTCATGAGATAGTCCATCGCGCCAGCGCCCAAGCAGCTGACCGCGATGTCCACATCGGCCACGGCCGTGATCAACACCACCGCGGTGTCCGGGTGGCGCGCGCGCACCTGCCGCAGGAGCTCGAATGCCGTCCATCTGCGGCATGCGCAGATCGGTCAGCACCAGCGTCACGTCGTGATGGCGCAGCACTTCGATCGCCTCGGCCCCTGACGCGGCCTCCCGGCACTCGAAGCCCTCACCCTCCATGAGCCGCATCAGCACCTGACGCAAGCGCGGCTCGTCGTCGACGACGAGGCAGCGGCGCTTCGTCTCGCCGGCCACCACCGCGTCCATTATCTTCATCGCTCCATGACTCGCGTCTTTGACGACGACCTAACCGCGCGCTTCGCGACTCGCGCGATCCACGCGGGACAGCGACCCGACCCTGTGTCCGGTGCTGTCATGACTCCGATTTACCAAACATCCACTTACGTACAGGACGGTCTCGGCCGGCACAAGGGGTACGAATACGCGCGGGGCACGAATCCCACCAGAGAGGCCCTCGAACGAAATGTGGCCGCCCTGGAAGGGGGGCGGCACGGATTCGCGTTCTCCAGCGGTATGGGATGCTTGGACACGATCATGAAACTCTTCCGTGCCGGCGACCACGTCGTGTGCGGGGACAACGTCTACGGCGGCACGTTCCGGCTGTTCGAGCGGGTTTTGTCCCATTTCGGACTCCGGTTCAGCTATGCCGACGCCCGCGACCCGCAACGCATCGCCGATGCGTGCACGCCGGGCACCGTGGCGGTCATCATGGAGACCCCGACCAACCCGCTCATGCGGATCGCCGATCTGGCCGCTACTGCCGAGATCGCCCATCGCGCCGGCGCGCTCTTGATCGTGGACAATACGTTCGCGACTCCGTTTTTCCAACGGCCGTTTGAGATCGGGAGCGGCGCTGACATCGTCTTTCATTCGACGACCAAGTATCTCAATGGCCACAGCGACATGGTCGGCGGTCTGGCGGTCGTCCGCGACGATGCCCTGGGGGAGCGCCTCACGTTCCTGCAAAACGCCTCCGGCGCCGTGCCGGGACCGTTCGATTCCTGGCTCGCGCTCCGGGGTACCAAGACGCTGCATTTGCGCATGCCGCGCCATGACTCAAACGGTCGGCAAGTCGCGGCCTGGCTCGCGGACCGTCTGGGCGCCGATCGGGTGATCTATCCCGGGCTGCCGTCGCATCCGCAGCATGAGTTGGCCGCGCGGCAGATGAGCGGATTTGGCGGAATGATCAGCATCGATCTCGGCACGCGCGACTGCGCGCAGCGCCTGCTCGAAGGCGTGCGCGTCTTCTCCCTGGCCGAGTCTCTGGGGGGCGTCGAGAGCCTGATCAGCCATCCCGCCTCGATGACGCACGCCGCTGTCCCCGGAGAATTCCGGGAGCACCTTGGCCTGGGTGACGGCCTCGTCCGTCTCTCGTGCGGGGTCGAGGACGTCGACGATCTGCTGGAGGATCTCGAACAGGCATTCCGGCAGGTGTAACCGGAGCCGACGGCTCTCCGTAAGGGGGGCTAACGGAGGTATTCATGAGCGACTTACCGGTGCAGGTCCCGACGCCCAACGGCAAACGGGTGACGTTGACGCAGATTTCATCCGTCGCCTGGGAGCACCCGGCGGATCGGGCGGCGCTGCAGACGCTGCGGGCCCTGCCGGGCTTTGACGAGATCGTCCGCAAGATCGCGGGGCTCATTGGCGAGCGGGGTATTCGGCATTTGTTTACGGCCAACGCCGTCCGCGTGGGGCCACGGCAGCGGCCCAAGCTCGACGCACTGTGGACCGAGGTGCTGGCGACGTTCGATTGGCCGTCCCGCCCCCAGCTGTATGTCACGCAGACGCCATTCGTGAACGCGGCAGCGGTCGGATTCGACGATCCGTTCGTCGTGCTCAACTCGGCGACGCTGCGGCTCCTGGATCGCGAGGAGCAACGCGAGGTGCTGGCGCACGAGCTGGGGCACATCGCCAGCGGACACGTCACCTACAGCACGATCGCGATCATCCTGCTGCAGTTCGGCCTGGCCAATTTGCCCTTTCTCGCCGAGATCGCGCTCCTTCCGTTCCGACTGGCTCTGCTCGAATGGTATCGCAAGGCCGAGTTGTCATCGGATCGCGCTGGCCTCCTCGGCTCGCAGGATGTCGAGAAGTCTATGATGACGTATTTCCTCATGGCCGGCGGGCACGCGGGCGATGACGAGATCAGCCTCGACGAGTTTCTGAAACAGGCCGCCGAATACGAGGCGACCGGCGGCGTGTGGGACAGCGTGCTCAAGATGCTGAATACCGCCGGGCGCGACCATCCCTTCGCCACCGTCCGGGTCGCGGAGTTGCAACGCTGGGTGGCGAGTGGCGCCTACGCCAAGATCCTGGGCGGCGACTATCCCCGCCGCGGCACCGAAGACGATCGGGATCTCAAGACCGACTACGCCGAAGCGGCCGGATATTATGGCCAACGCGCGAAGTCCGCGCTCGGCGAACTGGAAGGTGTCGTCGATCGGGCGCGCGACGCGTTCTCGTCGGCGTTCCGCAAGAAGTGAAGGTTCTCATCGTCGGGGGTGGCGGGCGCGAACATGCGCTCGCCTGGCGGTTCGTCCGCGATGACCCGGCGATCGAGATTGTCGCGGCGCCCGGCAACCCTGGCCTGGCCACTCTCGGGCGCTGCGTCCCCGTAGCGGTGACGGACATCGACGCGCTGGCAGCGCTCGCGCGCGCCGAGGGACCGGCCTACACCCTGGTGGGACCGGAAGCACCATTGGCCGCCGGGTTGGTTGATCGATTTCGCCAGGAAAAGTTGCCCGTGTTTGGGCCCACCCGGGCGGCGGCCGAGATCGAGACGTCGAAAGCATTCGCCAAGCTGTTGATGATCGACGCGGGCGTACCCACGGGCCGCGCCGAGCGTCACACCGACGCCGCGGCCGCGAAGCGGGCTGCGCGGTCCTTTGGCGCGCCCGTGGTGATCAAGGCGTCCGGGTTGGCGGCGGGCAAAGGCGTCATCGTCGCCGAGGATCTGGCGCAAGCGGACGACGCGATCGATGCCATGCTGACGCGTGGCGCCTTCGGCGCCGCCGGGGTCGAGATCCTCGTCGAAGAATTCCTGCGCGGCGAAGAGGTCTCGGTCTTTGGCATCACCGATGGCGAGCGCATCGTGCCGCTCATCCCGGCGCAGGATCACAAGCGACTGCTCGATGGGGATCGCGGACCCAATACGGGCGGCATGGGCGCGTACGCTCCTTATGGAAGTGATGGCGAGAGCCCGATGGCGTTCGCGCGCGACATCGCGGCCAGCATCATGCGGCCCACGCTCGATGCCATGCGGGAGCGCGGCCGGCCGTTCACCGGGCTCCTTTACGCCGGCATGATGTTGACCGCGGAGGGCCCGAGGGTCATCGAGTTCAACTGCCGCTTTGGCGATCCGGAGACCCAAGCCATCATGCCGTTGACCCACGGTGGCCTGGGCGAAGTATTGCGCGCGGTGGCGACCGGGGCGCCCCTGCCCTCGCTCGACCGCGATGGCCCGCCATCGCCGTACGCCGTGACCACCGTCATCGCCGCCGCAGGGTATCCCGAGCGACCGCGACTCGGCGATGTCATCACCATCCCCGACGTTCTGCCCGACGGCGTGACCGTCTTTCATGCCGGCACGGCCCGCGACGGAGCCGGACGCCTCGTCACCGCCGGCGGCCGCGTCCTCGGCGTCACGGCGGTCGGGCCGTCTCTGGCCGATGCGCAAGCGCAGAGTGCCGCGTTCGTCGGGCGCATCGCGTTCGACGGCATGCAGTACCGCACCGACATTGGCTGGCGCGCCTATTCCCGAGCTACCTGAGACCGAGACGATCGCCCGGGACCTCGACCGGGCAATCGTTGGGAACCGCATCACCGGGGTCGCGGTGCCGCACCCCGATGTCCTCCGGGACGTCGACGCCCGCGGCTTGAGACGCCGCGTCACCGGCGCGACGATCGTGCGGGCCTGGCGCCGCGCCAAGCTCGTCGTCCTCGATCTCTCGACGGGCGACCGCCTCGCCGTCCAACCGCGATTCACCGGCGCCCTCTTGATCGACGACGGCGCGCTCGACGAAGGCGCGCGCCGCTACATTGCCGTCGCTTTCACGCTCGACGACGGGCGCCGACTCCTGTATCGCGATGTGCGGCGACTGGGCACGGTCGCGTTGATGACACCCGCCCGGTTCGACGCGTATTCCGGCCGGCTTGGCGTCGAGCCCCTTGATTCCGCGTTCACGCCGGCGCATCTCTCTGCGCTCCTCTCGCGGTCGCGGCAGGCGGTAAAGCGGGTGCTCATGGATCAGCGGCACATAGCCGGCGTCGGCAACATCTACGCGAACGAAGCGCTGTGGCGCGCCGGGCTCGACCCATCGCGCGAAGCGCGGCGGATCGCGCCGGACGAGGCCGCGCGCTTACGGGATGCGCTGGTGGCCGTGCTCGACGAGGCGGTCGCGGCCCGCGGGACGAGCTTTCGCGACTATCGCGACGCCAGCGGCGCCCGCGGTGCGTTCGCCGCGCGTCTCGACGCCTACGGCCGCGCGGGACGGCCGTGTACCCGGTGCGGGGCGCGGCTCGTGGGCACCCACGCGATCGACGGGCGCGCTACGGTATTCTGCGCCCACTGCCAGCGGTAATGCGCCGCTCTCCGGCGTCGCAGCGCGCGGTCGCCACGGACGATGAGCTCAAGGCCATGCGCGCCACCGTGCGCGGGGGCGCCAGGGACCGGCCGGGCACGTATCGCATGCTGGCTGCCGATGGCGAGATTCTGTACGTCGGAAAATCCAAGCATATCCGGTCGCGCCTTCTCAGTTATTTCCGGTGCGCCTATCCCGCGGACAAAGGAGCGCGGATTCTGCGGGAAGCGCGCACGATCGACTGGGAGTACTGGCCGAGCGAGTTCGCGGCGCTTCTCGCGGAGCTGCGGTTGATCAAGCGCTTTCGCCCGCGGTTCAACGTGGCGATGAAGCAGGACGCCCGGCACTACGCGTTCATCAAGATCAGCGGCCCGCCCGCGCCCAAGTTGCTCGTCGTGCGCACGCCGAGCGGCGCCGACGAGGCCGATGTCTACTACGGGCCGTTTCGGGGCGCCCGGCAGTTGAGCGAGGCGGTGCGCGAGCTCAGTGACGCGCTCGGTCTCCGGGATTGCGCGAACCCGGTGCCGATGCATTTCAGCGACCAGCGCGAGCTGTTCGATGTCACCGCCGTACCGCTGCGCACGCCCGGCTGCATCCGGCACGAGATCGGGAAGTGCCTCGGCCCCTGCGTCGGCGGCTGCTCCGTCGCCCAATACCAGTCCCAAGTCCGCGCGGCACGCGCGTTCTTCGACGGGACGGACGCGGGCCCGCTCGCCGCGCTGGCCAGCGCGATGGAGGCCGCGAGCGAACGGCTCGAGTTCGAGCGGGCCGCGGCGATCCGGGACAAGCTCAAGCGACTGGAAAGCCTGCGCGAACAATTCAGCCAGTTACGCTTCGCCGTCGAGACACTGTCCTTCGTGTATTCCGTCGCCGGCTGGGATGGCGCCGAGCATGTGTACGCCATCCGGCGTGGTTGCGTGCGCGCGGAACGGGCGGCGCCGCGCTCGGCGGCGGAGCGCCGGGCCTGGCGCGCCGTCGTGCAGGATGTGTTCGCGCCACGCGCGGGCGCGCCACTGGCTGTTCCCGCGCATGAAATCGACGAGTTGCAACTGTTGTCGTCGTGGTTCCGCCGCAATCCGGCCGAGCTTGCCCGGTCCGCGTGGCCGGCCTCTTGCACGCCATGACCGCCATCTCTTCTACACGGGAGCGGAACCGATGGCGACTTCGTGGGAGCCAACGACTCTGGTCCAGTGCATCAGCGTCGAGCCTTGGCTCAAGATACCGGGCGAGGACGAGCCGGGCGGGTGTCACGATCTGACGCTGGGGCGGATCTACGAGCTGTTGGCCGTCGAGGCGAATGGCGCACTCTATCGCATCAACGACGACTCGGACGATGATTTTCTCTATCCATCGTCACACTTTCGCGTGATCTAGGCAGGTGCTAAAAACGCACCTGCTAGATCAGTCGGTTGAACTGCGCTCCGCTGCGCGGAGCGCCAGCCAGGTGCTAAAAACGCACCTGCTAGATCAGTCGGTTGAACTGCGCTCCGCTGCGCGGAGCGCCAGCCAGGTGCTAACAACGCACCTGCTCGATCAGTCGGTTGAACTGCGCTCCGCTGCGCGGAGCGCCAGCCAGGTGCTAACAACGCACCTGCTCGATCAGTCGGTTGAACTGCGCTCCGCTGCGCGGAGCGCCAGCGAAATTACCTCCACTGCCACCGTCCCACCTTCCAACCGCAGCTTTGCCACACTCGGGCGCGCGCCGAACCGGCGCGGCCCGGCGGCGCCGGGGTTCACGACCCACCGGTCGCCAGCGCGCTCCACCCGCGCGATGTGCGTGTGCCCATACACGATGATCTGGTCCGGGTAGCGGGCGAGCAGCGCCGCCGGCGTGGGGCTTCCCAGCTCATGGCCGTGCGACACGTGAATGGTCAGGCCATCGACCGTCTCGACGAGCACGTCTCGCAAGCGAACATCGTCAGGCGCGTCCGTGTTGCCGGCGACGGCCTTGACCGGCGCGATGAGCGACAGTTCGTCGAGGATCGCGGCGCCGCCGACGTCGCCCGCGTGCAAGATCAGTTCGACCCCGGCGAGCGCCGTGTGCACCTCCGCCCGGACCAATCCGTGGGTGTCGGAGATGAGGCCGATCCAGTGGACCGTCAACGCGACGGCGGCATCGTTCCCGCCCAGCGGGGCACGAGCGACTGGGGCACGCCGACGTGGTCCAGGATGCGCGCCACGACGAAGTCGACGAGCGCGTCTACGGTGGACGGGCGGTGGTAGAATCCGGGTGCGGCCGGCAGCACGACGGCTCCCGCGCGGGTCACCCGCAACATGTTGCGCAGGTGAATCTCGCTGAGCGGCGTCTCGCGCGGCACGAGCACGAGGCGGCGGCGCTCTTTGAGCGTCACATCGGCGGCGCGCTCGATCAACGAACGCGAGCTGCCCGCCGCGATCGCGGACAACGTCCCCATGGAGCAGGGACAGACGAGCATGCCGGCGCTGGCGAACGATCCCGACGCCGGGCCCGCTCCGCGATCCCGATCGTCGTGCACGGTCACCCACTGGTCCCATGCCGCGCCCCCGACGGCTTCGCGCAGCGCATCCAGTGTCTGGATACCCATCTCCGTATGGAGCAGCCGTACGCCATGACTCGAAATGATCAGGGCGACCGGCTGCCCCGCGGCCGCGAGCGCCTGGAGCGCGCGCACGGCATACGGGGCGCCGGAGGCGCCGGTGATCCCGAAGACGAGTGGGGCGGTCATATCGGGCGTCACCAGGCGCGCGCGACGCGGTCGGCCACGACGAAGATCAGGAACAGGATCGAGAATGATCCCGTTCAGCGTGAAAAACGCCGCGTCCAGACGGGACAGGTCGTTGGCGCGGACGAGCGAGTGCTCGTAGCCGAGCAGGACGACGACCGTCACCCAGCCGGCCCAGTAGAGCCATCCCGGGGCGATCGCGATCCCGGTCAGGAACAGCGCGCCCACGGCAATGACGTGGAGCGCGCGGGCCACGCGCAGGGCTCCCGCCTCACCGAGCGACGCGGGCAGCGAATACAGTCCATGCGCCCGGTCGAATGCCGCATCCTGGAGCGCGTACAGAATGTCAAAGCCTCCGGACCAGCCGGCGACCGCGGACGCCAGCGTCACCAGCATCCACCAGGGCTGGGACCAGTGACCGGTCACGGCCAGATATCCCCCGACCGGCGCGATAGACAGGCCAAACCCCAGCACCAGGTGCGACCAGCGCGTGAAGCGTTTGGTGTAGCTATAGAAGAACACCCAGGCCAGCGCCAACGGCGAGAGGGCGAAGCACAGCGGATTGAGCATCCACGCGGCGCCGACGAACAAGAGCGAGGCCAGGGTGACCGCCCACCGGGCCTCGGCGACACGGAGCGCGCCGCGGGGCAACTCGCGCCCCGCGGTCCGCGGGTTGCGGGCATCGATCTCGCGATCGACGACGCGATTGAATCCCATGGCCGCGAAGCGCGCGGCCGTGAAGGCGACGATGACCCAAGCGACGATGCGACCGGTCACCGGCGTGACGGCGCTGGCGAACGTGACCCCGACCAGCGCGAACGGCAGCAGGAAAACCGTGTGCGGCAGCTTGACGAAGTTCGCGTACGTGATCCAGCGCGAGACGCCGCTGAACGTCTGCCCTTCGCGCATGTGGTCGCTCATAGGCCCAACGACGGCCAGAGCGCGTCGACGCGGGCCTTGGTGCCCGCGTCCATCTCAATGAGCCGCGGCCATTGGCGCGTGAACCCCTCTTCCGGCCATTTCCGCGTCGCGTCGAAGCCGATCTTCGACCCATAGGTGAAGGCGCGGCTGGAGTGGTCCAGCACGTCGACCGGCCCCATGGTGAACCGGGCGTCGCGCTCGGGATCGATGTTGTTGAGGGCGATCCACCACGCGGCGCGCGCATCGCGCACGTTCACATCCTTGTCGAGCACGATGATCATCTTCGCCAGCGACATCAACCCCGCCCCCCACAGCGCGTTCATCACCTTGTGCGCCTGGCCCGGGTACTGTTTGTCGATCGAGACGAACACGAGGTTGTGGAAGATCCCCTCGGCCGGCATGTGATAGTCGACGATCTCCGGGATCGTCAGCTTGAGCAACGGGAGAAAGATGCGCTCGGTCGCGTGTCCGAGATAGTAGTCCTCCATCGGCGGCCGGCCCACGATCGTCGTCGCATACACCGGATTTCGCCGCATGGTGACGGCCGTGAGATGCACCGCCGGATAGAGATCGGCCTCGGAGTAGAATCCCGTATGGTCGCCAAACGGCCCCTCGGTGATCAGCGGTTCGCGGGGATCGATGTAGCCCTCGAGCACGAGCTCGGCATCGGCCGGGACATCGAGCGCGCAGGTGACCGCTTTGGCCAAGCGCACCGGCGCCCGGCGCAGGAAGCCCGCGAACAGGAATTCATCGACCGTCGGCGGCAGCGGCGCCGACGCGGCGTAGACCGACGCGGGATCGGCGCCCACCGCGATGCAGACCGGCATCGTCTCTCCCCGCTCGGCCATCGCGCGCCAGTGCGCGGCGCCCACCTTGTGCCGCTGCCAATGCATGGCGACGGTGCGGGGACCGATCTGCTGGACGCGGTACATGCCCACGTTCCGGATGCCGCGCACCGGATCGCGGGAGATGACCATCGGCAGCGTGATATAGGGACCGCCGTCCTCGGGCCAGCACGTGATGATGGGGAGGCGTCCGAGATCGATCTCGTCGCCGCGCCACACGATCTCCTGGCACGGCGGACGGCCGCCGTGCGCGCGCGGCGGGAATTTCGCGACCTCGAGGAGCCGTGGCAGGAGCGCCAGCTTGGCGACCAGACCGTCGGGGACGGTGGTCGACAAGAGGTCGGTAATGCGGGCGCCGATCTCGTCGAGCGCGGTGACGCCGAGGGCGAGCGCCATGCGGCGTTCGGAGCCGAAGAGGTTGATCGCGACCGGATACGGCGAGCGCGATCCATCGCCCAGCACGACGTGCTCGAAGAGCAGCGCTTCCCCTCCCCCGGGGCGCTTCATGACGCGGTCCGCCACCTCGCACAGCTCGAGGCGCGCCGCCACCGGCTGTCGGATGCGGCGCAGCTCGCCCGCGGCATCGAGCGCCGCGATGAGCTCTCCTATCGTATCGAGGGCCACGATCAGGGTCGCTCGCCGACGTGGAGCGCCGCGACGCCGAGCGTGAGGGGTTCCCAGCGCACGTGGGCGAAGCCCACGCCGCGCATGCGCGCGGCCAGCGCATCGGCGGACGGAAAGTGGGCGACGGAGCGCGGCAGGTAGCGGTAGGCCGTGCCATTGCCGCTAATGGCGGCGCCGAGCAGGGGGAGCACGTGGTGAAAGTAGGTGTGGTAGGCGGCGCGGACTACGGCCGAGGGCGGAGTCGAAAACTCCAGGATCACGAAGCGCGCGCCGGGTGCCAGCACGCGATAGGTCTCCTGAAGTGCCGTGTCGAGGTTGTCGACATTGCGGATGCCAAAAGCGACGATCGCGCCCGCGGCGCTCTCGTCGCGGAGCGGCAGCTCGGTCGCGTCAGACACGCACGAGTGAATCGCGGGACCGACTTTGGACGCACCGGCGCGCAGCATGGCTTCCGCGAAGTCGGCGGCGACGACGCGCCCGGCGAAGCCGGGGCGCGCGACGAGGGCAGCCGAGACGTCGAGTGTGCCCGCGCAAAGATCGACATAGAGGCCGTCGGGGCGCCGCGACCACGCGAGTGCGTCGATCGCGCGCCGGCGCCAGTGGCGATCGATGTTGAAGCTCAGGAGATGGTTCAGCAGATCGTAGCGGGGGGCGATCTCCGAGAAGATGCGGCGGACATAGCGCCGCTTCCCGGCTCCGCCAGCTACGGCGTCGGCCATCTCGACGTCGAGCGACATGCGCGAAAAGTAAGCGGGCGGTAGCTTCCCCGCTGTGGCCGTGTTCGATCTCGCCAACCTCCCGGATGCGGATGTTGTCGCCCTCGCGCAGCAAGGACGCGAGTCCGCATTTCGCGAGATCCTCCGGCGCTACGAGCGCCCGGTGTTCTCGCTGATTTTCCGGATGGTCCGCGACCGGGAAACCGCCGAGGAGTTGGCGCAGGACACGTTTCTCAAGGCGCTCAACCACATCGACCGGTACCGGTCCGACTTCAAGCTCTCCAGTTGGTTGTTCAAGATCGGCAACAACGTCGCGATCGACCATCTGCGGAAACGGCGCTTGGCGACCGTGAGCGTGTCCGGCGCGCCGAACGCCGCGACGGCGGCCGAGATCGAAGCGACGTCGTTCGAGATCGCGGCGTCGAACCCGAGCGCGCTCGACGCCCTGGAGTCGCGGGAGTTGGGGTCGTCGATCGAGCGGGCGATCGCCGCCCTCCGCCCCGAGTACCGATCCTGCATACTCATGCGGCACGTGGAGGGACGGTCGTACGAGGAGATCGCGACCACCCTGGACCTGCCGCTGGGGACGGTGAAGACCTACATCCACAGGGCCCGGCACGAACTCCGGCGGGCCCTGGCCGACGAAGTGAAACCTGACGAACCAACGACCCGTACACTTCTTCCAGAGCCATGAATCACCGCCATCTTCTCCCCGACGAGATCGACCAGCTGCTGGACGGCGAAGTGGGTTTCGGCGTCGCCCCGCTCCAGGCGCACCTGCGCGAGTGCGCGCAGTGCCAGGCAGCCTATGAGGACGGTCGGGTCATCGTGGACGCGCTGGAGCGGCTGCCGCGGCTGGCGCCCGATGGAGACTTTACGTCTCGGGTCATGGCCCAGGTGCAGGTATACGAGCCCTGGCACGTGGCCGCCCGGGACACCGCTGTGGCCTGGGTCAGGCCCCTGGCGCCCCGTTCCCGCCCCATGCGGGTCGTTATGGGGGGTGCGGCGCTGTCCGTCGCCGCCGTGCTGTCCGTGGCGTCTATCTGGCTGCTCGGGCACTTGGACGGGGTGCTCTTCTTCGCCGACATGGTTCGAACCAATGTCGTCCGGGTCCTGGAAACGGGTGGCGTTGCCCTCGTTCAAGCCATGCTCGGCGGCTCGGCCGCCCAGGAAGCCGGACAGCGCACTACTGTGCTGTTACTGGCGTCTATAAGCCTCTATGTTGTCGTTATCGCGATAGCCATAATCGCCATTCGGGCCGCGGCTGTGTCGCGGCGGAGGCGCGCCTAGTCATGCGTGCACTGATCCTCACGCTGGTCTTTGCCGGCGCGGCTGGCGCGCAGCAGCCTCCGACGCCACCGACCCCATCCACTGCCCCCGCAGTACCGGGGGTGCCCGCGGTGCCCGACGTCTCGCCATGGGTCAAGTACAGCGTGCAATGGGCCGGGATCGGCGAGTCGATCGGATCGCAGATTCAGCACGTGTTCGATGACACGGCATTCAAGAATGTCTTGAATCGCGATCCGCAGGCGATGGATGATCCGGCCGTGAAGGCTGCGCTCCAGCGCTACCTCCGGGCGGCGACGACGCATAGCGGCGACGTGGCGTCGGCCAAGCGCGACTTCCATCGCGCCCTGGTCGACGCCCATCGGCGGCACCATGCGAGCGGCGAATCGTCGACCGTGGTCGTGACTGACGACCAGCCATCGGCCGAGAGCCAGAGCGGCGCCCCGGGTAGTCCCATGACCGACGCCCAACGCACGCTGATCGACCGCGTTCGGCATGACCCGGCAGCGCTCCCACTCCCCGGCACGACGACGTTCTCGACGGGCGCCCGAGCGATTGGCGGCGGCACCGAGGTCAGTGGGACCGTGGCCACCGTCGGTGGACCACTGGCCGTCGCCGGGACGATCGATGGCGATGCGATCGCCGTCGGCGGCGATGTGCTCATCAGCAGTGGCGCGCATGTCAAAGGCAACGCCTTCGCCGCCCACGGCACCGTGCGCGTAGCCCCCGGTGGACGCGTCGATGGGGAGATGCGCTCCCTCCCCGACGCCGTCGGTCCCGTGGCCGTCGCCTCCACGCCCAAGACCCCGGGGCACCGGTCGGCCTGGCGTTCGTTGGAGCTCGCCATCGCCTGGTCCGCCCTCGCACTGGTGTTGGGCATCGGCGTCCTGACGTTCGCCGGCGACCGGCTCGAAGCGACGTCGTTGGCGCTCTCGGAACAGTTCGGCCGCTCCTTGGCGATCGGCTTCGCGAGCATGCTGGCGATCCTGCCGGCGCTCGTGGTCGTGATCGTACTGCTCTGCGTCACGATCGTCGGGATCATTGTCGTGCCCGTGGCGATCGTGGGGTATGTGCTGCTGGTGATCGGGATGGCCGTGCTGGGATTCGCCGCGGTGGCGGAGACGACGGGCCACGCCCTCTACCGGCACCGCGCCAACCTGCTCACCGATCGCGGCGCCAAGCTCCGGGGGCTCGTGACCGGCATCGGCATTTTCATGGGACTGTGGATTCTGGCCGCGGCGCTGGGCCGACTCCCGGCCGCGGGAGCGATCCTGCGCGGGATCGCGGCATCAGCGACGGCCACGGCGATCATGGCGGGGTTTGGCGCGGTCATCGTGGCGCGGCAGGATGCGCGCCGGTCGCGGCAGTTGGCGCCGGCCACTGGTCCGGCGGGCGACAACATTGGCTGGCAGACGCCGACCCCGGTCGCCGGCGTCACCGCCGCGCGCCGGCCGACGCCGGCCCCACCCGGACCATTGGTGCAATAATGGCGACCGTACGCTTCGCGCCTCTGGCGTTGGCGGCTGTGACCTGGGTCTCGGGCTCTTTGGCCGCCCAGGAGTTCCGCACGTTCGAAGTCGCACGCCAGGTACGCGACTCGGCCCCGCTGAACACGCGCATCGTGTACGGCGCGGGGACGTTCACGCTGGCACCCGCCGCGGGCTCCGACCTCTATCACATGTGGATGCGCTATCCCGCGGGCGCGACGACGCCGGAAGCGACCTACAATCCGACGGCGCACACGCTCAAGCTGGGGATGGGCTCGCGCACTTTCTCGATCCCCGGCGATAACGCGGACAAGAACGAGCTTCGCGTCGGGCTCGCGCGCGGCGTGCCGCTGGACCTGACGCTGGAGATCGGCGCCGCGGATGCCAAGGCGCGACTGGGCGGTCTGGCTATTCAGAAACTGGTGGTCAAGACCGGCGCCTCCGACGCGACGATTCAGTTCGATAGCGCGAACACTACGCACATGGATGAGATGCGGCTGGAAGTGGGCGCGGCAGGATTCCAGGCCAAGGGACTGGCGAACGCGCGCACGAATCACATCTCGCTGCGCGCCGGTGTGGGCGACTTCGACCTGAGCTTCGACGGCCAGTGGAGCGGCGATATCACGCTCGACGCCAAGGTCGCGCTGGGCTCACTCGACATCCACGTGCCGGACGACGTCCGCGTGGAGATGAACGCCAAAGCGCTCCTCGGTGCCGTCACCGAGAGCAATGAGACGGCGACCGCCGACGACTCCGCTTCGTCCGACGACGACGAAGACGACAGCGCCGCGGCGGCAGCGACGCACAGGGCGAAAGCCGCGAAGGTCGCCAAAGCGGCGCCAGTGCCCGCGAAGTACACCCTGCACATCGCGGGTGGATCAACGCTGGGCGCGATCCAAGTCGATCACAAGTTCAGCGGCGCCAACCGGTAGACCACCGGCGTCCCGCGCGTGAGTCCCAGCGCGCGGGCCGCGTCGCCGTCGCGCTCGGCGATCTCGATCAAGCCGCTCGACCCGCACACGGCGACGACCCCGCCGCGCGGCGCCTCGGCGTAGGACCGCACGATGTCCAGCGCGCGGGCTCCGATCTCGATGATTCCCGGCCGACCGAGCGGCAGAATGTTCGTGATGGCGTTGCCGAATCGGTCGATCGTCAGGACCACCCCATGCAACGCGCCGTCGGCACCCCGACGAGGCTCCGGCGTGCGCCGCGTGACGGGCGCCGATGCGGGCGCACCGAGCATGCCGATGCCATCGCCCAACGCCAGCCGCGCCGCCGCCGGCGCGAAGACATCGCGACCGTGGAAAGTCGCGGACGCGCCCGGCGGTATCGGCAACGCGACGGCTCGTGTCTCGGGGGTGAGTAGCGCGGGCGACAAGAGCCCGTTGTCCGGCCCCACGAGATAGCGCCCCGCGGCCGACACGGCGAGGGCAGCCCGCGGCCCGCCAACACCGGGATCGACGACCGCCACGTGCACCGTGTTCTCCGGAAACCGTCGCCAGTACCGGGCGATGGCCAACCGGCCGGCCTCGATGTCCTGCGGCGGCACGTCGTGGGTGATGTCGACGATCGCGACGTCGGGAACCAGGGCCGCCAGCACGCCCTTGACCTCACCGACGTACCCATCGGCGGTGCCGAAATCGGTGAGCAACGTCACGATGGGCCGCATCCTACACCGACTTACGCTTCCACCAGCCCAAGCGCCAGAGGGTAGCCATCCCCAAGCCGCGCGCGGCCGCCGTGGCCGAGATGACCGCCCAGATACCGCCGGTCCCCCAATGCGCCGCGGCCCAGGCCGCGAGCGGAATGCGCGAGACCGTGAACGTGGTCGAGACGACCATCGGCGGCACTGTATCCCCGGCCCCTCCCATCGCGCCCTCGAGCACGACCTCGGCGCCGACGAAGAGTTGCGAGAGCGCGGCGATGCGCAGATAGTGGGCGGTCTCGGCAATGAGGCCGGCATCTCGCGTGAAGATCCCGGCGAGGCGCTCCGGAAACAGAAGCTCGGCGGCGACGGCGATCGAGGCGGGCGCCGTGGCGAAGAGCACGGTGATCCACCCCACACGCTCGGCGCGATCGATGCGGCCCGCGCCGAGATTCTGCCCGACGATGGCGGCGGCCGCCGCGCCAAAGCCAACGCCGATGACGTAGATCCAGCTCTCGACGCGAAACCCGAGGCCCATAGCGGCCAGCGCCGGTGTGCCGAATCGGGTCGCGGTGCGGGTGACCGCGACATAGATCAGACTGAACAACACACCGGTCGCCGCCGTAGGCGCGCCGATCCTGGCGATCGCGGCGACGTTGCGGGCGGCGCGGCGTCCAAGACCGCCATACGCCACGAGGCGGCGACGGAGCAACAGGATGATGCCCATGACGCACGCGGCCCCGCGCACCGAGACTGTCGCGATGGCCGCGCCGGCGATGCCGAGCTTTGGCGCCCCGACAAGGCCCAAGATCAAGATGGGATCGAGGACGAGGGTGATGGCGACCGAGGACGCGAGGAGCAAGAAGGGCGTGCGCGTGTCGCCGCGGGCGCGGAACGCGGCATTGACGGCGAAGTAGCCAAAGATCCCCGGCGCGCCAACGAGATAGGTGCCGAGATACGTCTCGCCCAAGGCCGTGACCGATGGCGACGTCTGCATCGCGGCGAACAACCACGGCAGGGCCAGCGTGCCGGCGACGGCGACCGCGAGCCCGAGGCCTAAGGCAAACCCCAGCGCATTGCCGACAACCTGCGCGGCTTCGGCGGGCCGACCTTCACCATGCCGGCGGGCGGCGACCGCCGTGAGCCCGACGCCGACCATCTCGGCGATCGAGATGAACAGCCAGATCCAAAACAGCGACGTCGTGACCGCGGCCAGCGCCGTGGCGCCCAGGCGCCGTCCGACCCAGAACGCGTCGACGGCGCTGAATACGATCATCAGGAGGTTGGACGCGACGGCAGGAACGCCGACGCGCCACACGACGCTGGGGAGCGGATCGGTGATGAGCGACGCCGCCTCGGCGCCCCCGGTGACAGCGACCGGGACCGCGCCGTCGTAGAGATCGACCGGCAGCGCGGCGTCGCCCGGGGTCACGCCGGCACAGCAGTCGGAACGATGTCGCGAATGGCGGCCCTCACGCGGTCGGCGAGCGCGGTGATCGCGGTGGCGGCGCCGGATCCGGGCGCCGCGACGACGATGGGCACGCCGGTATCGCCTCCCATGACGATCCGCGGGTCGAGCGGGATCTGGGCCAGGAGCGGGAGACCGACTTCGGCCGCGAGGCGCTCGCCCCCGCCCTCGCCAAAGATCGGCGACGGCTTGCCGCAATGCGGGCAGGCGAACCAACTCATGTTCTCGACAATGCCGAGGACCGGCACGTTGACACGCTCGAACATCTTCACGCCGCGCAACGCATCACCCGCGGCGACTTCCTGCGGCGTCGTGACGATGAGCGCGCCGGCGACACGCGCCGACTGCACGAGCGAGAGCTGGGCGTCGCCCGTGCCCGGGGGCATGTCGACGATCAGATAGTCGAGCTGGCCCCACTCGACGTCGCGCAGAAATTGGCCAATGATCTTCATGACGATCGGGCCCCGCCAGATGGCCGGCTGGTCGCGGGGAATGAGGAGACCGAGGCTGATCGTCTTGATCCCGTGTGCGACCAGCGGCATGATGCGCTGGTCGACCACCGGCGGCGCGGCGCCGACCCCGAGCATCCGCGGCACGTTCGGCCCGTAGATGTCGGCGTCCATGAGCCCGACGCGGGCGCCCCCGTTGGAGAGCGCGACGGCGAGATTGACGGCGACGGTCGACTTGCCGACGCCGCCTTTGCCGCTCGACACGGCGATGATCCGGCCGAGGGCCGGGAACTCACTGGGCGTCGGGGCGGCCGCGCGCGGCGGCGCCTTGGGCGCGGCATCCATCACCGGAAGGGCGCGGCGCGATGGGCTCGGCGCCGCGGTGGCGGCGGGCTTGGGATCGACCCGCACGTCCGTCACTCCCTCGACGCCGGCGACGGCGGCGTAGACGTCGCGGACCAACGTCGCGTCGTCCTCCGCGCTCAAGAGCAGCGTGAGGCGTACGCGCCCGTCCGTGGTGATGGCAATGTCGCGCACCATCTCGCCCGCGAGGACGTCGGTGCCGAGACGGGGGTTATGAATACGCGCCAAAGCGGCGCGAAGGCGGTCCTGCAGATTTTCGTTCATTCCAGGGTCAGCTTTCGGCCAAGACGGCGCGGATCTCGGGGATCCGCTGCATCAAGTGCGCCTCGATGCCACGGATGAGTGCCGCGGCCGACATATCACAGTCGGGGCAGCCACCGGACACCCGCACGCGGGCAACGCCGGACGCGACATCGAATCCGACGAGCTCGACGCAGCCGGACTCCGGCTCGACGCGCAGCAGCGGCTGGAGCGTCGCGATGACGTCGCGAATGCGCGTTTCGATGACCACTTTCCCGGCTTTCGGCATACACCAGGAAAGTTAAATCGAGAGCGCGCCATCCGCCGGGGCGTCCTCGCGCCCGATGGCACCATCATCATATTGGCGGACGAACGCCCGCGCCGCATCCAGGACGCGCGTCCGCACATCGTCCAGGCTGCCGGGGATCAACGCCCCGGACGCCCGGGCGTGACCGCCCCCGCCGAACGCGCGCGCGAAGCGATTGACGTCGACGGCGCCGGTACTCCGGAACGACACTTTGATCTTCCCGTGACCGAGATCGCGAAAAAAGACCGCGAGCCGGGTGCCCGCGATCGACCGCGGGTGCTCGACGATCCCGTCGAGATCCTCGGACTTGAGGGCGTATCGCTCCATAGCGCCCGCGCTCACGGAGATCCAGGCGATCGCGTATTGGGGATCGACCTCCAGGGTATCCAGCGCTTCGCGCAGGAGCTGCAAGCGCCCAAGCGGCACCGACGCATACACGCGGCGATACATCTCCTCGGGGTTGACGCCCGCCGCCAGTAGCTGGCCGGCGATCGCGTGGCACCGGGGCGACGTGTTGCTGAAGCGGAACCCGCCCGTATCCGTGAGCATCGCCGTGTACAGCGCCACGGCCGCCGGCGTGGAGATCGGGAGGCCGAGGGTGACCGCCAGGTCGTACACGAGCTCTCCGGTGGCGCACGCGGTGGCGTCGATCATGGCGATCGGCCCAGGCGGCTCGTCGCCGGCTTCGTGATGGTCGATCACCAACTTGGGAATCGCCAGCGATCGTACGGTATCCGCGAGCACGCCCAGCCGCCGCACGTCGCCGATGTCGACGACCAGCATGACATCCACTCCCGCCAGGGCGGCCGGTCCCTCCGCGGAACGATCTACGACACCGGCGCCCAGCAAGAAGTCAAACGCCGAGGGCCACGGCGTGGGATTGACGATACGCACGCTGAGGCCGAGCTGCCGCAGCAGGTGCGCGAGCGCCACCTCCGACCCACATCCATCGCCATCGGCATTGATATGGGTCGAAAGTGCGACCGTGCGGCCTGGGCGAAGCTCAGCCGCCAGCCCGCGGGCGGCGGTTCCTCGCCTGGGAGGAACCGCCAAGAGATCGGGTGTCGATGTCAGAACCGTCAGTCGGCGGGAGCCAGGCTGGGTTCGCGTTCAATGGCCATTTTCGAATGATAGCGCCCATACCCGAAGTACACGACGAACCCGATCAGCATCCAGAATGACCAGCCGGAGCCATGTCGCGCGCGGCAGGAAGCCCATGAGGCCGAGGCAGCACCCGATCCCGAGAAGTGGGACGAGCGGGACGAGTGGCGTCTTGAACGGCCGATGCAAGTCCGGGCGGCGTACCCGCAGGACGATCACGCCTACGCACACGATCGTGAACGCCAACAGCGTCCCGATCGAGACCAGCTCGCCCAGGATGTCGATGGGGAAGATGGCCGCGACGAGCGCCGCGACCGTACCGGTGATGATGGTCGTCACGTATGGCGTGCGGAACTTGGGGTGGACCATACCGAACGCCGGCGGCAGGAGGCCGTCGCGCGACATGGAGTAGAACACCCGCGACTGGCCCATGAGCATGACGAGGACGACGGACGCGAGGCCCGCAATGGCGCCGACGTCGGTGAAGATCTCCAACCAGGCGAGTTGCGGGATCCGGCCCAGGGCGTAGGCGACCGGGTGGGGAACGTCGAGTTGGGTGTACGGCACAAGTCCCGTGAGGACGAGGGACATGAGCACGTACAACACGGTACAGATGACCAGAGAAGCCAGCATGGCGATCGGGAGATCGCGCTGGGGATTCTTCGCTTCCTGGGCGGCGGTGGAGACGGCGTCGAAACCGATATACGCAAAGAACACGACCGCGGCGCCTCGCACCACACCGCTCCAACCGAACTTGCCGAACGTGCCGGAGCTCGGCGCGATGAACGGGTGCCAATTCGCCGTGTTGACGAAGAAGAAGCCGACGCCGATGACGAGGAGGACGATCGCGAGCTTGATGAAGACGACGATGTTATTGAATTTCGCCGACTCCTTGATGCCGACACACAGGACCGCGGTGATGGCCATGACCAGCAGGAACGCGGGCAAGTTGATGATGCCCCCGTGCACCACCATGAGCCGACCAGCAGCGTCGTCCCAGGCGACCGGAGCCTGCGAAAAGGCCGCCGGCAAATGGACGCCCATCTTGCTCATGAAATCGACAAAGTAGCCCGACCAACCCACGCCGACCGTCGCCGCGCCGAACAAATACTCCAGCACGAGGTTCCAACCGATGACGAACGCCATGAACTCGCCGAGCGTCGCGTAGGCGTAGGTGTAGGCGCTCCCAGCGATCGGCACGACCGACGCGAACTCCGCGTAGCAGAGGCCGGCGAACAAGCAGCCAAAGAAGGCAAAGGCGAACGACAGGACCACCGCGTTCCCGGCGTTGTCGGCGGCGGCGTGACCGGTCAGCACGAAAATACCGGCGCCGATGATGGCGCCGATGCCCAACAATGTAAGGTTGGTGGCCGTCAGGACGCGTTGGAGACTGTGGCTTCCTTCGTCGGCAGCTTCAGTCTGCAGCTGCGCGATGCTTTTCGTCGACCCGAGGGCCATGCGTTCTCCTTAGAGGGTTACGCCGAGTAGTTCGGTGCTTCGCGAGTGATCGTGACGTCATGCGGATGGGACTCCCGGAGGCCGGCGGCCGTCGTGCGGACGAACTGGCTGTCGACGCGGAGCGCGTCGATCGTCGCGCAACCGACGTACCCCATACCGCTGCGTAAGCCGCCGACCATCTGAAACAGCACGTCGGAGACGGGACCCTTGTACGGGACGCGTCCTTCGATGCCCTCAGGGACGAGCTTCTTAGGGCTCATCTCACCTTCCTGGAAATACCGATCGGCGCTCCCATCCTGCATTGCCGACAAACTGCCCATTCCCCGGATCATTTTGAACCGCCGGCCCTCTAACAGCAAGGACTCTCCGGGACTTTCCTCCGTCCCGGCCAACATGGAGCCCATCATCACGCTGGATGCGCCAGCCGCCAGCGCTTTGACGATGTCCCCGGAGTACTTGATGCCGCCGTCGGCGATGACGGGCACATTGCCCGCCCCTTCGACGGCGTCGAAGATCGCCGTGAGTTGGGGCACGCCGACGCCGGTCACGACGCGCGTGGTACAGATGGAGCCTGGCCCCACTCCGACTTTGACCGCATTGACGCCGCGCTCGACCAGGGCCGCCGCGCCTTCGCGCGTGGCAATGTTGCCGGCCACGAGCTGCACGGAGTCGAACAGCTCCCGCACATGCGCCGTCGCCGCGAGCACGGCCTCACTATGCCCGTGGGCCGTGTCGAGCACGAGGACATCGACACCGGCATCGATCAGCGCCCGGGCGCGGTCGACGTAGTCGCTCCCCGCGCCGATCGCCGCGGCGACGCGCAGGCGACCGTGTTGGTCTTTGTTGGCGCCGGGGTACTGGCGACGCTTGTGTATGTCCTTGACGGTGATGAGCCCGCGGAGGTGCCCGTTCCCATCGACCACCGGCAGCTTCTCGATCCGGTGCTCGCCCAGGATCCGCTCGGCGGCATTGAGGTTGGTGCCGACCGGCGCGGTGACCAGACCCTGTGATGTCATGACCTCGCGCAGCGGCCGGTCCAGGTTGCGCTCGAACTGGAGGTCGCGGTTCGTGATGATCCCGACCAGGCGTCCATCGTGATCCACGATCGGCACGCCGGAGATCTTGAACCGCATCATGAGGGCGACGGCTTCGCGCAGCCGGGCGTCCGGCGGGAGCGTGATGGGATTCAAGATCATCCCGCTCTCCGACCGCTTCACGCGATCGACCTCGGCGGCTTGCCGATCGATCGACATGTTCTTGTGCAACACCCCAATGCCGCCGGCGCGCGCCATGGCGATCGCCATGTCGGACTCGGTCACGGTGTCCATGGCGGCCGCGACCAGGGGGATGTTGAGATCGATCTTCCGCGTGAACCGGGAGGTGGTATCGACCTCCCGCGGATGCACCACCGACCGCCCAGGGACCAGGAGAACGTCGTCGAACGTGAGAGCGATGTCGGTCCGGACGCGTTCGGCGGCCGGGGACGGAGCGTTCTCACGTCCGTTTCGGGTCGCCGAACGTTGTGCGGTGGGTGCCATGGTAAAACCTATGACCCCACCAGGGCGAAATCTAGTCCGCGCGCCCCAGCACGCGCAGGCGGCGCCGCAATCGGCGCGGGAGGAAAAACGCCGCCGTGATCAATGCGCGACGCAGATCGAGATGCTCGAGCTCCTCGATGTCGCCGTGCCAGTGATCGAGCACCACATTGGCGCCGGCGTTGGCCACCAGATGTTGTAGCGCCATCAACACGATGAACAGATCATTGATCTCCCCGATGATGGGGATGAAGTCGGGGATCAGATTGATGGGCGAGACGATGTAGAGGGCAGCGCCCGCGCAGAGCGCCTTGTCGACCGGCGACACGCGCGCGTCGCCCAGGAGTCCGGTCACGAGCCTGGCGTACGCCGGCAGCTGCCGGAGGGAGTCCAGAATCGTGTGCGATCGACCGGACTTCCGCGCGGTGGAGCTCTTGGTGCGCGGGCCGCGCAGGAGCGGGCGGTGGGCGTGGGAATGGGCAGTCACTTGTTGTTCTCCTTGTTGACGGCATCGACCAAGTCCGTTGCAACAGACTTGCCAGCTGCCGCGACTCCACCCAGTACCCCCATGGCGCGATTCAAGAGATTCATGGTCTCGGCGATGGTCGCGGTGGAAATGCGCCCCGCGCGCAACCGGTCTTCGACGCCCTCGGCGAAGCGCTGAAACGCGTTCGGCGATGGGTTCTGCCGCTCCGCATACCGGGAGCTCAGAAACTCGACGTAATCGAGCACCTGATACAGGCGCTCGTCAGTCAAGGCGTCGAGTTGCCGGTCGATCCGCTCCCGCAACAGCTCGTTCACGTCGCATGTCTCCGCGTCTTGTGGGAGCGCGTCGGCTCGAGAAGAGCCCATCGCGCGGGCCAGCCGCGCACGTCGACGTGCAGGAACGGGCCGTGTTGCCGGTTGGCGCGGTAGATCCCTTCCCCTCCCACCAACTCTGGATGCTCGGCCTCGACGCGCTCAACGGACTCCATGAGGACGCGTACGTCGCGCGTGTCGACGCGTCCGTCGCCATTGAGATCGGCCATGCGGCCGGACCCGTTGTCGACGTAGACGTCGGCGGCGTCGCCAAACTGATGGCGACTATCGAGCGCCCGACCGCCGCGACGGCCGACGCCTTGGATGTTGTACTCGGGCGTCCGGAACCCGGACAACACCACCAGCCGCGCGACCGGGTGGCCGTGGGACTGGAGATCGTCCATAATCAGTTCCAGCTTGTCGACCAGTTCTTCGCGCAACACGAGATACTTCGGCCAGACGTCCTCCTGATCGTGCGTCAGGAAGTCGCGGAGCGCGAAGTGCTCGGAGATGGGCGTATCTTCGTTGTCCGACGTGACGCGAATGAAGCCGTCCGGGTTCTCGTACGCCTCCAAGTCGCGCTCCGCGCGATTGGACGCTGTCGGTTGAACTGAGCTTGGCTTCGCCAAGCTCCACGCTGCGCGCTGGCGATGGCGCTCGGCGGGCCAGAAGCCGACGCGATAATCGCCGATGCGCCCGTGCGCCTTCGTCGTGAACGGGATCATGGTGATGAACGCGAACGACCGCCCCACGGCGCTGTCGAGCAGCGTGTAGACGCCCGCCGCCACCGTCGCCGTGTCGCCGAACAGCCGCCGCACGAGGGGAATCTCCAGCGGGTGGCGCGCTTCGGACACGAAATGCGCGCGCAGCTTGCCGCTCCGACCGAAGAAGGACTCCACCACGGAGCCACTCCCCGTATCGGCGCGGACGCTGTCCGGCCGCACAGTGTCGGCCGGTATCGCCGCCAACGCCACGCCGGGCACCATCACCGCCAATCCGAACAAAACGCGAAGCGCCGATCTCACTTCGATAGCTCCCCCTGACATGCTATTAGTAGATGTAAACAACAGTCCCGATAGGGACGATGCGGAAGAGCGTCTCGATGTCCTCGTTGCGAAGACGCACGCATCCATGACTGGCCGACTGTCCAATCGTTGCGGGCTCGTCCGTGCCGTGCAGGCCGTACCCATCCCCTAGATACAGCCGCTCGACCCCCAAAGTGCCGATGTACTTGCGCTGATTCGTGCCGAACGGCGGAATGATGAGGTTGCCATTGGCCACGATCTCCTTGCCTTCGTGCACCTCGAACGGCTCGGTATGGCCATCCGGAAACTGCGTCGCGACGTCGTTCCCGATCACGACGATCTTGGCGCCGCCCTGGAGCGGAATGGTCTGCCCGCGCTGGAGCTTGATCGTCCCCAGCTGCTTCATCTTCGCCAGCTCCATGTAGTGCCAGTCGGGCGGCACCCAGACGGGGTCCATCTCCTTGGTCTGCACCAGGAGGCGGCCGCGCGGCGTCTCGAATTTCCAGTGTACGCCGCCCTCGTTGACCAGCTCTTTGCCGCTGCCCGTGGCGACGCGGGCCGTGAACAGCGTCCGTGGGCCCTGCTTGTACCAGAGGCGATGATCCTCGATGCTGACCACGATGTACGGCTTGTCGTCGGGCGACTCGGGACTCGCGTCCCGACTGGCGGCTAGCGTGTCGCGCACGGCGCCGACGCTCCGGGTCACGTCGTCGAGCAGCTCGAGATTGTGATTGAAGGCCATGCGCATGATGTCACGCCGAAAGTGCTCGCGCACGACGTCGCCCACCAGCCAGACCGACGCGGCAAAGGTGCCGAGCACGGCCAGGCCCAGTATCCAGAGCAGTCTGCTCCCGTGGCGCAGGGCCTGGGTCATCAATAAAAGTAGACGCTCGTGCCAGGCTTGAGATTCGCCCCGATGGCCTTGATGTCCGCTTCGCGGGCGCGGACGCCGCCGGGCAGCACGTACGACGTGTCCGCGAGGGGACCCGTTTGCGGCTCGCCGTAGATCACCGTCCCGCCATTGAGCACGACCGCCGCATCGCCCAGCGCGCCCCGCACGCGGGTGGAATCGGCGGGCAAGCCGCGGTCGGCGTAGATCCATTTCGGCACGTCCCACACGCTGTCGGCGGTCATCAGCTTCTCCACCGTGCGCGTCCCCCGCGGCGCGACCATCCGCACCGTGTCGGGCGGCACGCCGACCCGGCGCTCGGGGCCGACGCGGATGGGCATCTCGCGCAGGACGACGCCATCCTGCTCCAGCGTCATGACGCCGCTATCGACCTGCACCGAGAGGTGCAGCTGCCGGTCACCCTGGGCTTGCCGCCGAATGAGCGCCACCATCACCCGGAGCTTGTTCTCGTTCTCGGCCAGGGCGAGATCGGCGGACCGTCGTTCGACGGCGGTCATGCCGCTCCGGAGGCGTTGGATCTCCTGCGCGTAGGTCGCGCGCTGATACAGCAGGTAGCTGTCGAGGGCCGTGAGCACCGCGAGCGCCAGCCAGAGGCTGGCCAGGAGCCCAGGGTACGCGATCCGGAATTGACTCCATCGCGGGCGCCGGCGCTCGGTGGAGGGCCGGGACCGTCCTGGCGGTGCGGGAGCCCGCCGCCGAGGCGGCGGCGTGATCGGGGACGGCGCCGGACCCGGAGTCTCGCCGTCGGCGCTCAGCGTCGGACCAGGCTCTGGGCGTCCAGCACCGGAACGCCGACCGGCTCGCTCTTGCCGACGCGGACGGTCGCGATCAGGGCCACCGTCGTCGGGGCACCGGCGGCGATGGCGCGGGCCGAGGCGAGCAGAGACGGCGGAATCGCGACGTAGAGCAGCGCGCTCTCCGGACCAGGACCGCGGGCCAACAGATACGGTTCATCGGGTGACAGGTCATGGTGTAACGGATCGGCGGTCTGCATCGCGAGGATCTGCACGTCCCACCGCACCGTCTTGCCCTTCGCGCCCTGCGGGTCAGTGCGCAAGTCGGCCGCGCTCAGCGCGCGGGTCGCGCCGCGCGCGGGTGCCAGTGAGTCGTCTTTGACCCACCCGTCGACGCGCACCCGCACCCAACCGCGGTCACGGGCGATCGCCGTCACGAACGCGCCGGAGCCGAGGGTCGCGATCGACGCGCCATTGGGGGTGTCGTGCACGGCGACGCTCCCTCCGCTGGCGACGAGAGGCTCTCCCGTCTCCGTGTCTCCGGGCGCCTTGGGCGCCGCCGGCTTCGCGGCTTTGGGCTTGGCGGGCGCAGGGGACTTGGCGGGCGCGGTGGACTTTGCCGCGGGCTTTTTCGCCGTCGATTGCGCGCTCGCGGCGGGCGCGAGCAGCGCGCCGGCCAACGTGGCGAGGGCGATGACGCGCGGCGCGGCGCGAGGCCAATCCGGCCTCCGCCTCGCTGGTAGCCGCCCGGACGGGCCGGTACATTGTGGCGACAGTCCCACCCAAGTCACTCGATCAAGATGGCTGGCTCCGCACATTGCCCGGTAGTCCTCGTCGTCCTCGACGGTTGGGGGTACCGCCCGGAACGAGAAGGCAACGCGATCGCGTTGGCACAGACGCCGACTTGGGACGCGTTGTGGCGTCGTCCGTCACGCACCTTGTTGGAGGCGTCGGGACTGCGGGTCGGTTTGCCGGCCGGCCAGATGGGCAACAGTGAGGTGGGCCATCTGAATCTGGGCGCCGGCCGCGTCGTCATGCAGGACTTGGTGCGCATCGGCGCGGCCATCGCCGACGGCTCGTTCTTCTGCAACACTACGTTCCAAGCGGCCTGCCGCGCTGTGCGACGCTCCGGGGGGACGCTGCACTTGTTGGGATTGATCGGGGACGGCGGCGTGCACGCGGTCGACCGGCATCTCCGGGCGCTGCTCGATCTCGCGGGGCGCGAGCGCGTGCCGCGCGTCGCCATCCAGGCGATGCTCGACGGCCGCGACACGCTGCCCAAGTCCGCGCTCGGCTTCATGGGGGAGTTGCTGCAGGCCACCGCGCGGTGCCGGGTGCCCACGGTGATCGGGAGCGTCGGCGGCCGGTACTACGGGATGGATCGGGACCGGCGCTGGCAGCGCACGGAGCTCGCGTACCGGGCGATGGTCGAGGGCATCGGGCCGACCGGCACGGATCCGCTGGCGGTGATTCGCGCGGCATACGAGAACGGTCAGACAGACGAGTTCATCCTGCCGACCGTGGTGGCCGACGCGCCGATGCGCGATGGGGACGCAGTGATCTGCTTCAACTTCCGGTCCGATCGGATGCGGCAGATCGTGCGCGCGCTCACGGAGCCGGCGTTCAAGGGCTTCGACGTGTCGGCGCGGCCCGAGCTGTCCGTCGTCACCATGACGTCGTACGGCCAGCAATTCGGCGTGCCGGTCGCCTTCCCCCCCTTCTCGATGGCCCGGATCGTCGCCGAAGTCTTGAGCGACCGCAGCATGACGCAGTTCCGGACCGCCGAGACCGAGAAGTACCCGCACGTCACGTATTTCTTCAACGGCGGTGAGGAAACCCCGTATCCCGGTGAGGAACGCCTCCTGGTGCCGAGCCAGAAAGTCGCCACCTATGATCTCATGCCGGAGATGAGCGCGGCGGGGGTGACCGACGTCCTGTGCACCGCGATCGAACAGCGACAGCACGATTTCATCCTCTGCAACTACGCCAACGGCGACATGGTCGGGCATACCGGCTCGCTCGCGGCTACAATTCGGGCGGTGGAGACGGTCGATCAGTGCCTGGCGCGGGTCTTGGCATCCGCCGAGCGCGCGGGCGTTCGGGTGCTGGTCACCGCCGACCACGGAAATTGTGAGCTCATGATCGATCCGGAGACCGGTGGCCCGCACACGGCACACACGACCAATCCAGTCCCTTTCGTCCTCGTCGACGCCGCCGGCACGGCCGCACCGCCGCTCCGATCCGGCGGCGCGCTCTCCGATGTCGGCCCGACGGTGTTGGGCCTTCTCGGCGTCGAGCCACCTTCCGAGATGACCGGGGTAGACTTGCGGGACCTGACTCCCGCAACCACACGATCCTCGTGAAACGCATCGCACTGCTCTTGCTCCTGGCCAGTGGCGCGGCCCACGGCCAGGTGGTCGGCCATACGCCGGACGCCAGCCCCTATGTCGATATCTCGGATCCGCGCAACCTGTCGTTCTACGGTGGGTATTTTCTGGCGCCGGACGTCCCGGGTCACGTGCAACCTCACAGCGGCCCGCTGGCGGGGGTCCGGTGGGACATCCACCTGGGCGGCCCCGCGTACTTCGAGGCGCGCTGGGCGCACGTGTTCACGGAGCATAATGTCGTGATCCCGACGTTCCCACCGGCGACGCGTGATGTCGGGACGAAGGACGTCGGGCTCAACCTCGTGGACGTCGGCGTCGCGCTCAACGTCATTGGCGAGCGCACGTGGCACCACCTCATCCCCGTGATCAACGCCAATGTCGGGGTGGCCACGGATCTGGGCGCGCCGCGCGATTCCGGGGGATTCCACTTCGGCACGCAATTCATGATGTCGGCGGGGGGCGGGCTTCGCTTCGTCCCGGGCGGACCGCTGCAAGCGCGCATCGATATCGCGGACTACTTCTACGCGACACGGTTGCCGGGGTCGTTCCGCGACGTCACGGCGGGCGCGCCGGTGGTGAACGCCAACCAAGCGCTCACGGCATGGCGCCAGAACCTGGCGTTCACGTTCGGGCTGTCGCTCACCGCGTTCCACTAATGGGGCGCGCCCAGCTGACGCGCCGCGTGGTGTTCTCGGCGGCGCATCGCTATCGGGTGCCGGAGTGGGACGAGGCGCGCAATCGCGCCGTGTTCGGGAAGTGCGCCAACATCAATTTCCACGGGCACCGCTACATCTGCGATCTCACCGTGGGCGGGGAGATCGATCCCGTCACCGGATTCATCGTCGACCTGGGGCTGATCGATCGGGTGCTCGATGAGCTGGTCGTGAGCCGGTTCGACCACAAGAACATCAATCTCGACGTGGCGGAGTTCGCGGAGGGACGCTTGATTCCCAGCTCGGAGAATCTGGCGCGGTACATCTTCGAGTGCGTCGCGGCCGCGCTGGGCGCTGCCACCGTCGTGGAAGTGCGCATCGGCGAGGACGATACGCTGTGGTCCACCTATCGCGGTGGCATCTGAGCGCCTGACGGTTACCGGCGTCATTCTGGCGGGCGGCCAGGCGACCCGGTTCGGCGGTCGCCCCAAAGGCTTGGAGCGCGTCGGCGGCGTGCGCATCATCGATCGGGTCGCCAATGCTCTGCGGCCCGCGACCGACGCGTTGCTCCTGGTGGCGAATGCGCCCGACGCTCGAGGGTGGCTGCCGGATGTCCCGACCGTCGCGGACATCCGGCCCGGGGCCGGCGGTCTGGGCGGCGTGCACGCCGCCCTCGTGCGCGCGAGGGGACCGGTCCTGGTCGTCGCGTGGGACATGCCCTTCGTGCCGTCCGCGCTCCTCGCCGCGCTGCGTGCCGCCGGCGCGAACGCGGACATGGCCGTCCCCGTCAGTGACTCGGTGCGCGGAATCGAGCCACTGTGTGCGATGTACGGCCCCGCGTGCGTTGGCGCGATCGAGCGGCGCATCGATCGCGGCGATCTCCGCGTCGTGAGCATCGTCGACGACGTGCGCGTGGTCCGGCTCGGCGCGGCCGAGGTCGGCCGATACGGTGATCCCGATATCATGTTCATGAACGTCAACACTGTCGCCGACCTGGCGCTGGCCGACGTTATCGCGGCGGGGCAGATTACGGGATGATCCGGCGGGGCGTGATCCTTGTCGTGCTCGCGGCGGCCTGCACACACCCGGCCGTTCGCGAAGCGCCGGCAGCGGAGCGGCCGCCCGCGCTACTCGCCCCGTCTGCGGTGGTCCCGGCGCCCCCGCCGGCGGTGCTGCTCAAAGCCACTATCGATTCCCTCGTCGTCGACCCGCGGTTTCGGAGCGCGCACTGGGGCATCCTGATCGTCGACCCGGACGGCGGCGACACGCTGTATTCGCTCAACGCCGGCAAGCTCTTCATGCCGGCGTCGAACATGAAGATCATCACCAGCGTGACCGCTCTCGCACAGCTGGGGCCCGACTTTCAGTACCGGACGACGTTCGCGACGCGCGGTCGCATCCGCCGCGGCGTCCTGTCCGGCGACCTCGTGGTCATCGGGCGCGGCGATCCGACGGTCAGCGATCACATGTTGCATGACGCGACGATCCCGCTGCGCGCGGCCGCCGAGTCCCTCGCCGCGCATGGCATCACGCGCATCACCGGGCACATCGTGCGCGGCGTCGACCCGTTTCCCGATGCGCGCGTGGGCTATGGGTGGGATTGGGACGACCTCACCGAACCGTACGGAGCGGGCGTCGACGCGCTGATGCTGAACGAAGGGTTCACGACCATCGTCGTTCGGGGTGGCGCCCGGGTCGGGACGGCCACGACGGTGACGACGATGCCGGCGACGGCGTATCCGTCGCTCCGCAATCACGTCCGCACGGTCGCCCAGACCGGCGATGCGCGCGGTCCGGCGGTGACCGTGGCCTGGGATTCAACGAGCGGCGCGCTCACCGTGGACGGGACGATCGCGCCGCGCGACAGCACGATCGCCATGATCGCGTACCGGGACCCGGCGGCGGCGTATCTCCACGCGCTGGCGACCGCGATCGACCGTCGCGGCATCACCCTGCGGCCGGGCGCCGCCGAGGTCGGGACCACCGATTCGGGCGCGACGCTCGACACGCTCTTCACGATGGCGTCTCCTCCCCTGCGCGAGATTCTACCCGCGCTGCTCAAGCCGTCCCAGAACCAGATCGCCGAGGTCTTGCTCAAGACCATTGGGCTGGAGCGGACCGGGGTTGGCTCGGCCGACAGCGGAGTCCGCGTCATCCACGATCAACTCCTGGCGTGGGGCGCGGCCGCCGATGGCTTTGTCGTCCACGATGGATCGGGCCTCTCGCGGCATGATTACCTGTCGCCGGAGACCATTGTGCGCACGCTCATCGCGGCGCGGCGCGACACGGCGTTTCAGGTCTTCTACGATGCGCTCCCGGTCGCCGGCGTCGATGGCACCATCGCCGACCGGATGCGCGGCACGATGGCGGCGGGCAATGTGCGGGCCAAGACGGGGTTCGTCGATCGCGCGCGGTCGCTCTCCGGGTATGTCACGACGGCGGACGGCGTGCCGCTCGTGTTCAGCTTCCTCTGCAACAACTGGACGACGCCCGTACGCGATGTCGAGCGCGTCCAGGACGAGATCGCGGCCCGCCTGGCCTCGCTGACACTCGGCCGTCGCTAGGATGCTCACGGTCGGCGAGGCGAGCACCACCATCCTCGCCAACGTGGCGCGCCTCGGCGTCGAGCAGGTGGAGTTGCTGGACGCGCTAGGGCGCGTGCTGGCGTCACCCGTCCGCTCACCGGTGACGCTCCCGCACTGGGACAATTCGGCCATGGACGGCTACGCCGTCCAGGCCGCGGATATCTCTGGCGCACGCGCGGGTCATCCGGTGGTCTTGCGGGTGATCGAGACGATCGCCGCTGGCGGCATGCCCGCTCGAACAGTGGCCGCGGGCGAAGCCGCGCGGATCATGACGGGCGCCCCGATTCCGAGAGGCTCGGACAGCGTCGTTCGTGTCGAGGACACGAACGGCGGAACCGATCAGGTCGAAATCCGCGACAACCGCGACGTCCGCCGCAACATCCGTCCTCGCGGTGAAGATCTCTGGGAGGGCCAGATCGTCGTCGCCGAAGGCGACGCGATTCAGGCGCCTCAGATCGGGTTGCTCGCCTCTGTCGGAGCCGCCCACGTCGACGTGTTTCGCCGGCCCCGCGTCGCCATTGTGGGTTCCGGCGATGAGCTGGTGGATCTCACGCGCTTCGACAAGGTCTTGGCGGGCGACAGGATCGTGTCGTCGAACAACTACGCCCTCCACGCGGCGGTGCGCGCGGCGGGCGGAGTGCCGATGGACCTTGGGATCGCCAGCGACACGGCGGAGTCGGTACGCGATCATTTGCGCCGCGCCGCGGGGTGCGATCTGGTGCTCACGACGGCCGGCATCTCGGTCGGCGCTTTCGACTACACGCGCGACGTGCTCCGCGAGTTGGGCGCCGAGATGAAGTTCTGGCGCGTGCGGATGCGGCCGGGCGCGCCGCTGGGGTTCGGCCTGCTTGGCGCCACGCCGTGGATCGGATTGCCAGGGAACCCCGTCTCGGCCATGGTGACCTTCGAGCTGTTCGTGCGCCCGGCGATCCGCCGGATGATGGGCTACACGCGCCTTTTCCGCCGGCCGATCCCCGTGGTCCTCGAGGAGCCGGTGTCGATCAACGGCCGATTGACCCATTTTCTGCGCGCGATCTTGACGCCCCGGGCCGACGGGGTCACGACGGCCCGGCTGACGGGCCCGCAGGGATCGGCCATTTTGACATCGATGTCACTCGCGAACGGGTTGCTCGTCGTCCCTGAAGATCGCCCCCGCTCGGAAGCGGGGGAGACGCTGCACGCGCTGGCGCTGACCAATGACACGGCCCTGACAATGCAATTCTCTCTGTGAACACCACGCTTCAGCTCCTCCTGGCGGCCGCCGCGGTCGGCGTGTTGTTCTTCGCCAGCGTCGCCATCATACGCCTTGGCCAGCATTTCCGGGGCGAGACCGAGAAGGCCGCGCGCCGCACGCGATCGGCGCCCGCGACGGGCATGACGCGCGATTCCTACGCGCTCATGCGGAAGCTCAAAGAGCAGGGCGTCCCAACGGGCGCTATCGCGGGCATGAGCGCGACTGAACAGCAGTTCTTTCTCGAGACCATGAGCGCCCGGGTTGGCGGCGGGACGGGACCACGTCTCGTCCGGCCGCCAGCGGCGGCCGTTGCCGTCGAGGAACCCCAAGCACCGCTTCCCGCCGCGGCGCTGGTGACTGGTCCGATCCACTGCCCCGTGTGCCGCGCCGTCATCGGCGAGCGATCCGAGCCGGGACCCACGATGGCCAAGTGCTCCGGCTGCGGCCGGCGCGTGACCACGAAGGTCGACGGCGACCGTCTCACGGTATCCGTGAGCTACGGCCTGGGTACGCCGCGGAGCTCGGCGGCGATCAAGCGTTAGGCGCGAGGCGCCCGGCGACGATCTCCGAGATATCGTAGACGGGGACGGTCGAGTCGTTCGCCTTCACCCCGTCGCTCAACATCGTCATGCAGAAGGGGCACGCGGCAGCGATGGCATTGGCGCCCGTGGCCAGCAATTCCTTGGTGCGCTCGATATTGATGCGCTGGCCCTGCGTCTCTTCCATCCACATGCGTCCACCGCCCGCACCGCAGCACATGCCGCGGCTCTTGTTCCGCGGCGGCTCGGCCAGCGTCACCACGGGGAGCGCCCGGCGAATACTCTCGCGCGGCGCGTCGTAGATATCGTTGTACCGCCCGAGGTAGCAACTGTCGTGGTAGGTGATCGTGCGGATATCGCCGCTCGTTCCGTCCAGCGGCACGCGGCCTTCGGCCAGCAACCGCTCAATGTACTCCGAGTGGTGGATCACTTCGTAGTGTCCGCCCAACTGCGGGTACTCGTTGCCCAGCTGATGAAAGCAGTGCGGGCAGATCGTGACGACGGTGCGCACCTCGTAGGCATTGAGGAGCGCGACGTTGTCCTTGGCCAGCATCTGGTACAGGTACTCGTTCCCCATGCGGCGCGCGGGATCGCCGTTGCACTTCTCTTCCTGTCCCAGAATGGCGAAGTCGATGCCGGCGGCGCGCATGATGCGCGCGAACGCGACGGTGATCTTCTTCGCCCGCGCGTCGAACGATCCGGCGCATCCCACCCAGAACAACACCTCGGGCCGCCGGCCCTGCGCCGCCAACTCGGCCACCGTGGGAATGTCCATCCCATGCGCCCACTCACCGCGGTCGGCAGCGTTGAACGCCCAGGGCGTGCCGTTACGCTCCAACGATTGAAACGCCGGCTGCACCTCGGAGGGAAACCGCGACTCCATGAGGACGAGATTCCGGCGCAACTCATTGATGGTGTCCAGCTGGTCGATCGAGACCGGGCATTCCTCGACACACGCCCGGCAGGACGTGCATTGCCAGAGCTCTTCTTCCGAGATGTACCCGTCCAGCAACCGCGCATCGGGCGCCGTCTCGCCCTCGCCATGCACCAGGGCGCCCGGCGCCTCCCCGGCCAGGGCCGGTGCTTTCTCCATGAGGCGCTGCCGCACGTTGATCACGATCTTGCGGGGGCTCAGGACTTTGCCGGTGATGTGCGCGGGACACACCGACGTGCAGCGTCCGCACTCGGTGCAGGAGTAGCCGTCCAGCAGGTTCTTCCACGACAGATGATCGACGTCGGCGGCGCCGAACTGCTCGACCCCCTCGGCCTCCAGGTCCATCGGGCGCATCGCCCCTTTGGTCCCCGGTCCGCTGGTGTTGGAGAGGAACACGTTGGGCAGCGACGTGATGACGTGGAGGTGCTTCGAATACGGCAGATAGTTCAAGAACGCCAGCACCAGCAACACGTGCGCCCACCACATCCCGTACGCCCAGTGCGCGGCGGCCGCGGGCGGCACGCCCTGGAGCGCGGCCGCGAGACCGCGTGAGATGATCCGTGGGCTCGAGGCCAGGGCGGGGTCCGCCACGATCGAGAACGCGTTCATGGCAAGCAGCGTGACCATGAGGGCCGCGATCAACGACAAGATGAAGAGCGCGTCCCACTGCTCCAGATGGTCGCCGCGCAGGCGTTTCGGACGGAGCACGAGGCGCCGGTACAACAACCAGGAGACGGCGCCCAGGACAAAAATCGCGAACAGCTCCTGGGAAACGACGTACGGCGCGTACAACGGCCCGAGGAAGCGGGCGTACGTGAACGCGGGCCACAGGCCCTGGATCAAAATCTCGATCGTCCCCGCGGTCAGGACGCAAAAACCCCAGAAGACCGTCGCGTGCATGATACCGGCGAGCGGATCGCGCAGGATCTTGGTCTGGGCGATACCGATCGCCAGCAGATTGCGGATCCGCACCAGCGGGTGGTCCGTGCGGTTGTCGGGCCGGCCCAGTCGCAGATACCCGACGAGCCGCTGGGCGTTATACGAGAAGAACCCGGCCGCCAGGCCCAGGATGATGAGGTAGAGCGCCGTGGCGGCGCTCATCCCGACCGGCGTGCCTCGCGCACGGCCGCGGCCAGGGCGGGCACGATCTCGAACGCATCGCCCACGATCCCGTAGTCGGCGATCTTGAAGATCGGCGCGTCCTTGTCCCGGTTGATGGCCACGATCGTCTTGGCGGTGCGCATGCCCGCGAGATGCTGGATCGCGCCGGAGATCCCCACGGCGACGTAGAGATCCGGGCTCACCACTTTTCCGGTCTGCCCCACTTGGTCGGAGTGCGGCCGCCATCCGGCATCGACCACCGCGCGCGAGGCGCCCACGGCGGCGTTGCCGAACGAGGCGGCGAGGTCTTCGACGAGGTTGAAATGCTCGGGACCCTTGAGGCCCCGTCCACCGCTCACCACGATCGGCGCTTCGCTGACATTGAGCTTGGCGCCGCCACCCGTCCGGAGCTCCGTGACGACGACGCGCGCCGCGGACGGGTCGCCCACCGGCGCGACGGTCTCGGTCGCGGCCGTGCCCGCGCCTGCCTGGGGCGGGAACGTCGATGGACGCACCGCGATCACGGCCGGCGTGCCCGCGATCACGAGCGTTGCGATCGCCTTGCCCGAATACACCGGATGCGTCACGGTGATCTCCTCGCCCGACAGCGCGATCGACGTGACATCAGGCGCAAACGCCGCGTCGAGCGCCGCCGCGACGCGCGGCGCCAAGTCGCGCCCCTGCGCCGTGGACACGAACACGGCGGCCCGATAGCCACCGGAGCGGATGCGCTCGGCGGCGAGGGCCGATGCGGCCTCGGGATTGTACTGGGCGAAGCCGGCGTGCTCGCACACCAGCACGCGCGAGGCGCCGGAGGCGCCGAGCTCGGACGCCACGGCCGCGATGCCCGGCGGTCCGACGAGCAGCGCGTGCACTTCGTGGGCGCTGCCCGCGAGAGCGCGCGCGGCGGTGACCGCCTCGAACGCGCTCTTGCGCAGCGCCGTCCCACGCGCTTCGGCGTAGGCGAGAATATTGGCCATGACTTAGAGAACCTTGGCTTCAGTCTGGAGAAGACGCACGAGCTCGGGCACGGCCGCGGCGCCTTCGCCGATGATGCGGCCGGCCGGCCGCTCGGGCGGCAGCGCCAAGGACTTGACGGTGACCCGCGCGACGCCGAGCGCCGCGGGTTTGCTTTCCATTGGCTTTTTCTTCGCCGCCATGATGCCGGGCAGCGTGGGAAGCCGCGGTTTGTTCAACCCCTTGTCGGTGCTGACGACGGCCGGCACCGGGAACGTCAGCACCTCCACCCCGCCCTCCACCTCGCGCTCGGCCGTGCCTTTGCCGCCCTCGATGGTCAGCGCGGTGACGGCACTCACACTCGGCAGACCGAGCAGCGCCCCGAGCACGGGCCCCATTGCGTGGTTGTAGTCGTCGATCGCCATCTTGCCGAGCAGGATCAGATCATACGACCCGGCCTTCAGCTCCGCGGCCAACGCTTGGGCGACGGACAACGTGTCGTACGGCTGCCCGTCCGTCTTGAGATGCACGCCCCGGTCCGCGCCCATGGCGAGGGCCGTGCGGATGACTTCCTGGGCGGCGTCGGGGCCGAGGGAGATCGCCACGACTTCGCCGCCGGCTTTCTGCTTGAGCAACAGCGCGGCCTCGATGGCGAAGTCATTGTACGGATTGGGAATGAATTTCACGCCGGCTTCGTCGATCTTCTGACCGCCCGGCGCGATCTTGATGCGCGTCTCGGTATCGGGGACGCGCTTGAGACAGACAGCGATTTTCATTGGAATGCGTTGAGTCCCGTGATGGCCTGTCCGAGGATCAGCGTGTGCACATTGTGCGTGCCTTCGTACGTATACACGCTCTCCAGATTTTCCATGTGGCGCATCGCGGAGTACTCGGCAAGGATGCCGTTGGCGCCCAACAAGCGCCGCGCCTCGCGCGCGATGTTGGTCGCCATGTCGACGTTGTTGCGCTTGGCGAGCGACACCTGTTGGGGCGTGAAGGTGCCCGCGTCCTTGAGGCGTCCCAAGTGCAGGACCAGTAACTGCGCTTTCACGATCTCGGTCAGCATCTCGGCCAACCGCAGCTGCTGGAGCTGAAATCCGCCAATGGGCTTGTCGAACATCACGCGCTGCGTGGCGTACGACGCGGCTTCCTCGAAGCACGCCATCGCCGCGCCCAACGCGCCCCAGCTGATCCCGTAGCGGGCTTGCGTCAAGCACATGAGCGGACTCTTGAGGCCGCCCGAGCCCGGCAGGACGTTGCTCTTGGGAATGCATACGTCCTGCAGCACCAGCTCGCTGGTGTCGGAGGCGCGGAGCGACAGCTTGCCCTTTTGGTCTTTGGCCGTGAAGCCTTTCGTGTCCGTCGGGACGAGAAATCCACGGATCGAGCGCTCGTCGGCGCCGGTCTTGGCCCAGATGATGGCGACGTGCGCGGTCGAGCCGTTCGTGATCCACATCTTCGCGCCGTTGAGGACGAAGCTGCCGTCACCCTGCTCGCGTGCGGTGGTGATCATTCCGGCGGGGTTGGACCCGAAATCGGGCTCGGTCAGGCCGAAACAGCCGATGATCTCGCCCGTAGCCATCTTGGGCAGATAGTGGCGTTTCTGCTCCTCACTGCCGAACGCGTAAATCGGATACATCACGAGCGCGCCCTGCACGGAGGCGAACGAGCGTACGCCCGAGTCACCGCGCTCGAGCTCCTGCATGATCAGGCCGTAGGCGACGTTGTTGAGCCCGGCGCAGCCGTATTCCTCGGGGAGGTTGGCGCCGAACAGGCCGAGCGCGCCCATCTCCGGAACGATCTCCTTGGGGAACCGGCCCTCGACGTAGCAGTGGCCGATGATCGGCAAAACCCGCTCGTCGACGAACCGCCGCACGCTGTCGCGTACCGCGCGCTCCTCTTCAGTGAGCGACCCGTCAACGTTATAGAAATCGCGATCCATAGACCCAAAACATAGTCGAGGATCGCTTACGCGATCCAGTCGACTATGGTTTTTGGATCCTATGGATCAATTGGTTTGAAGGCCGCAGGCTGTTCGCCTGCGGCCCTACTCGCCACGGGTCGCTAGACCCAATACTGGCGCGTTTGGTCAGGCGACCGGTCGGCGTGCGGCCGGCATGACGCCAACGGCGCGCGCTTTGGCGCGAAACGCGCGGCCGTGATCCACAGGCGCGCCGGTTTCGTCCTGCCACTGGTGCACCATCTCGTGAAGCAACGTGGCCAGGACCTCGGCCCATCCGTGGCGGCGCAGATGCCGCCGGCTGATGACAATCTCAGGGGTCTCGCCAACGGCTGCCAACCGATAATAGCCCAGCCGCCGGCGCAGCCGGCGCGAGATTCGAATGGGGATGGGCTCGAGCGTGCCGCCAAATCGCTCGGCGTTGAACGCGCCGTGCGCGGCGATGAGACGCTGTTCGGCCGGCGCGTCCGCCGGATGCCGCGGCTCACGACGTCGCGCCCGGGATGACGTGTCACCCGCGGCGCGCGGGATCGGATAGGCAAGGAGTTGCCGCCGCGCCGCCAGACGTTCCGCGCGCGAGGGGCCGCTGACGAACGCGGCCACGGCGCGCAGCACCTCGGCCGGCGCGCCGAGGAAGCCCCGGTGCAGCCGGACCACGCCCTGGCGCACGCTCACCATGACCGTGCGATTGCGGGTGAGCCGGAGCACCGACACGCCGCGCATGCCGAGCGCCGTCAATCGCCCCAGCATCTCCCCGGCGTCGCGCGGCGCCGGATCGAGATCGAGCGTCAGTTGCTCGGCCGCCGGGCGAAGCACCGGTTCACTCCCGGGACGAATCCCGAATGGCCATCCCACACCTGCGTGGCCACCGCGATCGACTCATCCGTCACCGTGCACACGTTGAACGAGGGCGGCCGGTGCCCGCGCATTCGCGTGGAGACCGTGCCCGCCACCGCGATGACGATGCCCTCCGCCGTCTCGATCGCCTCCTGGTGGTCGTGGCCGCACAGAATCAACTCGACGCCCGCGCCCGCCAGCCCGCGCAGCGCCTGGGGCGCCCGCGTCATGCCCCAGCGGTCCGAGAGCGCGCCGCGCGTGGGGTTGTGGTGCATCACGATGATCCGGGCATCGCTCGTTGGCGACGCGGAGAATTGCGCGCGCGCCCGGTCGATCTGCGACGCGCGCAGCGAACCCACGATCGACGTGTCGCGCGGATTGAGCGTCAGCGTGTCCCAGGCCACACCGTGCGCCGTGTTGAGGCCGACCAGCGTCATGCCCGGCACGCGCAGCACCGGCTCCAGCGTCGGCGCGATCCAGCGCTGATAGTTCGCGTACAGGCGCCGCGGCGCGCCCATGCCCAGCGGCGCAAACCACCATGCGACGTCGTGGTTCCCCGGCACCGTGATCGTCGGGCTCGTTCGCGCCGCGCTCCGCAGGAAGACCAGCGCCCGCTGGAACTCTCCGGCCTTGGACCGCTGCGACAGGTCGCCGGAGATGGCGACCACATTGTACCGCTCCTCCGCGATCCGCGCGTCGAGCGCGTCGATCACCGCCAGCGCGGCCGGCCATCCGAAGTGCAGGTCCGACACGTGCAGGATCCGCGGCACGCGTCGTTACCGTGAAGCGTGCGGCAGTCGCGTGATCACCGCATCGGTGAACTGATCGGTCGTCGCCGTGCCGCCCAAATCGTGCGTGAGGACCGAGCCGTCGCGGATCGTCGACTCCACCGCATTGCGGATCCGGTCGGCGCGCGCGTTGTCTCCCAGGTGGTCCAGCATCATGCAGGCCGCGAACGTGAGCGCGCTCGGGTTGGCCACGCCCTTCCCCGCCAAGTCGGGCGCGGTCCCGTGTACCGCCTCGAAGATCGCCGCCCGCGATCCGATATTGGCCCCGGGCGCGAGCCCCAAGCCGCCCACCAGCCCGGAGATCTCGTCGGAGAGAATGTCGCCGAACATGTTCGTCGTCACGATGACATCGTAGGCCTCGGGCCGCAGCACCAGGTCCATGGCCATGGCGTCGATGATCTTCTCGCCGAACGCGATTCCCCTGGGCGCGTATTCGCTGGCGATCCGCTTGCCGACCTCCAGGAACAACCCCTGCGAGAACTTGAGGATGTTGGCCTTGTGCACCAGCGTCACTTTTTGCCGCCGGTGTTGCACCGCGTACTCGAACGCGAACCGGATGACCCGCTCCGACCCCTGGCGCGTGATGATGGCGACCGATTCGGCCGCCGCTTTCGGGTCGTCGCCGATCCGGATGTAATGTTCGACCCCGACGTACAAGCCTTCGGTGTTCTCGCGCACCAGCACGATATCGACCTTGTCGTACCGTCCGCCCTGGCGGATCACGTGGGCGGGGCGGACGTTGGCGTAGAGATCGAACGTCGTGCGCAGCGCGACGTTGACGGACCGGAACCCTTCGCCGACCGGCGTCTCCAGCGGTCCTTTGAGCGCGATGCCCGTGCGGGAGATCGAGTCCAGCGTCGATTGCGGCATCGGATCGTGATGCTGCATGACGCCGGCGAGGCCGGCGAGGTGGGTCTCCCACGCGATATCGGCACCGGCCGCGTCGAGGATCCGGACGGTCGCCTGCGTGATGCCCGGGCCGATGCCGTCGCCCGGAATCAGTGTGACAGGTACGGGCACGGCGGTCTGAGTTAGGAGCCGAGGATGTCGCCGAGGCGCCGGGCCACACTCTCCATGGCCCCGGTGGGCGAGGAGACCGTGTCGCCGATCACGTCCCCTTGCCACAAGACCATGGTCGCCCGGGCGTCGTAGAGCGCCATCCGCAAGACGCCGCGACCGACGTGCGGCAGCGTCACCGGCGGATCCCCCGGCTTGGCGGCCGGGACCTGTACCGATATGAAATGGATCTCGACGGGGATCAACACGTACCGCGCGTTTTCCTGAAACGAGATCAGCGACCGGAGCTCGCCGGCGAGCGGTTCCTGGAGCGGTTCGCCGATCCGATAGACCCCTGGCAACAGCTGCGCGCCGGACAACGAATAGGGGTCGGACATGTAGCCCGGGTTCCGCTGGCGCTCGCGTTCGAGCATCTCCGGAAACACCCACTGCGTGTGCGTCGCCCGCTGGCTCAGCTGCGTCTCCAGCAGCGTGTCCGTATGCCGCATGTAGTCGCGGGGCCGGTCCAACGCTTGCGCCCATCCCAGCGGATCCGCGCGCCGCACCGCCATCACCGGCGTGAGGACGAGCGATTGACCTTCTGTTCCCGAGAGGGCGCGCCCGGGGACGGGCGTGAGGGCCGTCGAGGTGAGGCCGGGGAGCGCCCCACCACACGCGATCACGCCGGCGAGGCCAACGAGCAGGATCAATCGTTTCACGGATACGGGATGCAGGGGTATGCCATCGTCGCGCGTAAACTAATACTATTTCGCGATGGCGAAGGTCACGCGCGCCCTGTTGTGGGCCAGTCTCGCGGCCGCCGGGGCCGGGGCATTCGCCGTCCTCGCCCTGTCGCGCGGGGAAAGTGTCAGCGCGGCCTGGCTATTGATCGCCGCCGTCGCGACGTACATCCTCGGATATCGTTTCTATAGCGGTTTCATTGCGCGGCGCGTCTTCCGACTCGACGCCACGCGCCCGACACCGGCCGTGCGCTTCGAGGATGGCCGTGACTACGTCCCCACGAACCGCTACATCGTCTTCGGCCATCACTTCGCGGCCATCGCGGGACCCGGACCCCTCGTCGGGCCGACGCTGGCCGCCCAGTTCGGCTTTCTGCCCGGCACGATCTGGATCCTCGTGGGCGCGGTGTTGGGCGGCGCCGTCCAGGACTTCGTGATCCTCTGCGCGTCGCTGCGCCGCGACGGCAAGTCGCTCGGCGCGATGGCCCGCGACGAGATCGGGCCCGTCGCCGGCACGACCGCGCTGGTCGCGATCCTGGGGATCATGGTCATTCTGATCGCGGTGCTGGGGTTGGTCGTGGTCAACGCCCTCAAGGCCAGCCCCTGGGGCACGGTGACGCTGGCCCTCACGATTCCCATCGCGCTTCTGCTCGGCGGCTACCTGCGATGGATCCGACCGCACCGGGTCCTGGAAGCGACGGCGATCGGGATCGCCCTGCTCGTCGGTGCGTTGTTCGCCGGCCGGTGGGTGGCCGCCGACCCGGCCCTGGCCGCGGCGTTCACGCTGCGACCGCTGTCGCTGGCCTGGTGGCTGATGGGGTACGCGTTTCTGGCGTCGGTGTTGCCGGTGTGGCTCCTGCTGGCCCCGCGCGACTACCTGTCGGCCTTCGTCAAGATCGGGGTCGTCGTGGCGCTGGCATTGGGGATCGTGATTCTGGTGCCGCCGCTCCAGATGCCGGCCACGACCCGATTCATTGACGGGACCGGTCCGGTGTTCGCCGGTCCGCTCTTTCCGTTCGTGTTCATCACGATCGCCTGCGGCGCGGTGTCGGGGTTTCATGCGCTGATCTCTTCCGGCACCACGCCGAAGATGCTGGAGCGCGAGCCCGATGCGCGTCCCATCGGCTACGGCGCGATGCTCACCGAGTCGCTGGTGGCCGTCCTGGCCCTGATCGCGGCGTGCGCGCTCACGCCCGGCGTCTATTTCGCGATCAACGCGCCGGCGAGCGCCATCGGGACGACCGTCGCGAGCGCGGCGCAGACGATCTCGAGCTGGGGGTTTCAGCTCTCGGCCGCCGACATCTCCACGCTGGCCCAACAGGTCGGGGAGACATCGCTGCTGTCGCGCACCGGCGGCGCGCCCAGCCTCGCGGTGGGCATGGCGAAGATCTTCTCGGGGCTCTTGAGCGGCGGCGGGGCGCTGGCCCTGTGGTACCACTTCGCCATCATGTTCGAGGCGTTGTTCATCCTGACGACGCTGGACGCGGGCACGCGCGTCGGTCGCTTCATTCTCCAAGACATGCTGTCGCGGGTCTGGCGGCCCCTGGGTCGCGTCAGCTGGTATCCGGCCGTCATCCTGTGCAGCGCGCTCTTCGTCGCGGCCTGGGGCATCTTCCTCTATCAGGGCGTCACCGATCCCCTGGGCGGCATCAATTCGCTGTGGCCGATGTTCGGCATCGCCAATCAACTTCTCGCCGCGATCGCCCTCTCCGTCGGGACTACGGTCATCCTGAGACTGGGCCAGCCCCGGTATGCGCTGGTGACGTTCGTGCCGCTCGTCTGGTTGGTGACGATCACCGGCACCGCCGGCGTACTCAAGATCTTCTCCAGCGATCCCAAGATCGGGTTCCTGGCGCATGCGAGGCTGGTGAGCGGCCGGCTCGCGTTCAATGACCGGCTCAATGCCGCGGTCGCGGGATTCTTTCTCGTGTGCGTGCTCGTGATCCTCATCGAGTCGGCGCGGGAGTGGCTTCGCATGTTGCAGCCGACCGGCGCGTTGACCACCGCATCACTCGAGTCATGACGTTTCTCCGGGCGCTCTTCCGCGCACTGCTCGGCGCTCCCGACTACGATCGCTACGTGGCGCACCACCGCGCGCGCCACGCGACCGAGCCCGTGTTGTCCCGCAACGACTTCATGCGCGAGCGGTTGAGCGCGCGATACGAGCGTCCGGGCGGGCGCTGCTGCTGAGATAGGCGGCGCGCAATCCGACGATCTCCGCATCGTCGAGCGCCCGATCCGCGCCCTTGGCCGCGGCCAGAATGTGCGCGGCCAGGCGATCGTCGGACGAAAAGCCCTGGGCCTCCAGCCACCACCGCACCGTGGACATTCCCGACTGGGGCGTGATCCGCACCGTCTGGACGCGGCCTACGTCGCTGGCGGGCACGCCGGAGTACAGTCGATCGACGAGGGTCGCGTCGCCCATGGCGCGGGCTTTCACGATCGCGGCGGCGTGCACGCCCGCGCCCGTGGTGAAGGCGTCGGCGCCCACGACCGGGTAGCTCGCCGGAATCTCCACGCCAAACGCGCGCGCCGCGTGATGGGCGTAGCGCGGTAGCGTCTCCAGGGACGTCGGCCATGCGCCCAGGAGTCGCAGGTTGACCAGGAGCGGCTCCATCTCGACGTTGCCGGCGCGCTCTCCCAGCCCGAGCGCCGTGGCATGGACGCGGTCGACGCCGGCCTCGATCGCGGCCAGGCAGTTGGCGAGCCCCAGGCCGCGGTCGCGGTGTCCGTGCCAGTCCAGCGCGATGGGCGCAGTCGAGCGGGCCGCGATCTCCTCACGGACAAATCGCACGAGGTGCCGCACACCGGCCGGGGTCGCGTGCCCAACGGTGTCGGCCAGACAGAGCCGCCGCGCGCCGGCGGCGATGGCCGCGCCGTAGAGCGCCACCAACGTTTCGGGCGCGGTGCGTGTCGTGTCTTCAGTGACGAACATGACGGGATGGCCGGCGCGCACCGCGTACGCGACCGTCGTCTCGGCGCGCCGGCGCATGTCGTCGAGTGTCCAACCCTCGACGCGCTGGCGGAGGCCCGAGGCGCCGAGAAAGAGCGCGACTTCGATTGGGATCCCCGATGCCTGGGCGGCGTCGGTGACCGGGTCGATGTCCGCGGTCAGGGTCCGGGCCGCGCAGGTGGCGGCGAGGGGCAGCCGGGCGTCGGTGATCTCGCGAGCGAGCGCGGCCACATCGGCCGCGGCGCGGGCGCCGGTCGCCGGGAACCCCAGTTCGACGGCCTGCAGTCCGAGCGCGGCGGCGTGGTGCAGCAGCGTCCGCTGGTCCTCGATCGACGGGCGCCGGACCGAGATAGCCTGCGCGCCGTCGCGCAGTGTCTGGTCCTGTACGTGGATCACCGTGGTGTCCCAGCCGATATTCCAATCGTAGACCATACCCGACGAATGTAGCCAGGAAAGCCGCCACCGGTGCCACTCTTGCAAAATCGCGACGGGACTGACATTTACCTGTTCATGCCCGGCGTCACCCTCGAGACGCACGCCTCGCTCGCCGAGTCGCGCCGCCGCCTGACGGCGCGCGACGCGGCCATCGTGCGGGCGCAGATCGCGGTGTCGGAGATCTCGGCGCCCACCGGCGAGGAGCAGCGGCGCGCCGCCTGGATCTCGCGGCGTTTTACGGCGCTGGGCCTGGAGCAGGTCCGCATCGATGCGGCGGGCAACGTCATCGGCCGGCGCGCGGGGGCCTCGGGGGGACCGTCGGTCGCGGTCTGCGCGCATCTCGACACGGTGTTCCCGCGGGGGACGGCGGTGCGGGTCCGGCATGACGGCGATCTCTTGCTGGGGCCGGGCATCGGCGACAACGGCCGCGGGCTGGCGGCCATGCTGGCGTTGGCGGAGGAAATCGACGGCCGGCGGCTCAAGACCCAGCGGCCGATCGACTTCGTGGCGACGACCGGGGAAGAGGGGACGGGCGACCTGCGGGGCGCGAAGGCGTTCTTCGGCGCGGCGCGGGCGGATGTCACCGCGGCGATCGCGCTCGATGGGGCCGGGGACGAGCGCATCGTGCACCGCGGGCTGGGGTCGCGGCGGTATCGGATCACGTTTCGTGGGCCGGGCGGCCACAGTTGGGCGGCGTTTGGCGTGGTGAATCCCGTCCACGCGGCCGGGGCGGCGATCGCCAAGCTGGCGTCCGTCGTGGTGCCGCGGGAGCCGCGGACGACGCTGAGCGTGGGGCGCGTCGGAGGAGGCATCGCGGTGAACGCGATCGCCGACGAGGCGTGGCTGGAGGTCGACCTGCGGGCGACCGCGGTCCGGATGCTGGACCGCTACGAGCGCGAGATCAAAGCGTGCGTCCGGGCGGCCGAGGTCGAGGAAAACGCGCGGCGGGTCGCGGGGTCACCGCCGCTCGTGTGCGCCGTCGAGGTGATCGGCGACCGCCCCTGTGGCGAAGTCGCCGCCGATCATCCCCTCGTAATGTCGGCCGTGGACGCGACGCGGCTCGTCGGCCGGGATCCCGAGTTGGCGACCGCGTCCACGGACGCGAATGTCCCGATCAGCCTCGGGCTGCCGGCCATCGCGATCGGCGCCGGTGGGCGCGGCGGCGACGCGCACACGACGAGCGAGTGGTTCGACAACACATCCGGCACCCTCGGCCTCGCCCGGGCCCTTACGATCGTCGTCGCCGCGGCCGGCCTCGGCTAGGACGCGCCGAGTTTCAGCTCCGTGTGATCGCCGACGCTGACCGTGCCGCGCACGCCGGTCAGCACCGCTTCGTCCCCGACCAGGGAGCCAGCGAGGTGGGACTGCGAGATCGACGCCTTGGCGCCGACGATGGTGTCGGTCAGGGTCGAGCCGTCAATCACGGTGCCGGCGCCGATGGACACGTTGGGTCCGACGGTGGAGTTGGCGATGCGCACGCCGTCCTCGATGTAGACCGGCTCCACGATGCGCGAGCCGTCGAGGCCCGCGGCGGGCCGCCGCGCCCGGCCGCGCTCCAGCATGGCGCGGTTCGTCTCCAGTAGCGTGTCGAGCTTGCCCGCGTCGTACCAGGCATCGACGTCGATGACCTTGATCTTGGCGCCATGGTCGATCATGTACTGGAACGCATCGGTGAGATAGTACTCGCCTTTGTTCTTCGGCTGCGTGAGCACGTGATCGATCCCTTCGTACAACAGCTTCCAGTTCTTGATGTAGTAGAGGCCGATGTTGGCCCGCTTGGAGATCGGCTCCGACGGCTTCTCAATGATCCGCGTCATGTGCCCTTTGGCATCGGTGACGACGACGCCGAAGCGCTGGTAGTCTTCGACTTCTTTCGTCCAGATGATGCCATCGTCGCCCGTCGTGTTGATCACCGACAGGTCGGCGTCGAAGATCGTGTCGACGAACACGATCAAGACCGGCTGGTCGACATACGGCCGGGCCAGGGCGACGGCGCCCGCCGTGCCGTCCTGCACCGTCTGCTCGATGAAGACCGCCGGGAACTGGTAGTGCTTCTTGGCGTACGCCTCGACGCGGTCCTTGAGATGCCCGGTGATGTAGACCACCTGATCGATCGCGCCCAACCGCGCCAGGTCGTCCATGATGTACGACATGACCGGCTTCCCGGCGACCTTGAGCATGGGCTTCGGCGTCACGTGCGTGTGCGGGCGCAGGCGCGTGCCTTTGCCGGCGAGCGGGATGATGACCTTCATGGTGTGCTGGTGCCCTCGCGTCCGTAGCGGTCCTTGAGCCGAACGACGTCGTCCAGGTGCGGCGTCGATGCTTCCAGCACGTCGCAGTCCGTCACCGCCTCCATCTGATGGATGGTGCCCGGCACGTTCCGGTAGGATTCCCCGGCCTTGAGTTTCACGTCGCGGAGCTCGCCATCGATCTCGACACGATAGATCATCTCGCCAGACAGCAAGTGGATCGTTTCGTCCTTGAGGTTGTGAAACTGTAGCGACAGCGCGTGCCCGGCCTTGATATGCAAGATTTTGCCCACGTAGGTGTCCGTGTGGGCCCAAATCGTCTCGTGTCCCCAGGGCTTGGGGACCGTGCGCACCGCGTGTCGTCCGCTCACCATAAGTCGTTGAAAGACAAGCTCCATCGCCAGGCAGCCACGTTCGTGTCGCCGCCCGCGCCGAGTCGTCCGGCGGCCAGCGACGGCTGCGCGACGAAGAACGGAATATCGACGCGTATCCGTACGTCCCGGTCATAAACATACCCCCGCAGCGCGACGCCCACACCGGCGTCGGCGAGCAGGTGTTCCTGGAGCGCGCCGGCGCCGGCCGGCGCCGCGCTGGCGAGCGCACCGCTCCGGAACGTCGTGCCGGCGTCGGCAAAAGCACCGACGTACATCCCCAAGGGGCGCGGCCGGTCGGAGAACGCAATGATCCGGGTCGATGCGTCGACGTTGATCGCCGCGATCGCCGGCACGGCCAGCCGCGGATCGTACCCGCGCAGGCCGGCGCCGCCGAGTGCCGTGAAGTGCACATCCGGACGCGCCAGCGGCGCGCCGCGAGGCCGGAGGTAGTCATTGGTGAAGGTCTCCGTCGGGTCGAGCGACGACAGGAATATCGCCCGCTCGATCGGGGCCCGCGGGTCGTAGCCCGCGTAGCCGCGGATGGCGATCCGTCCGGTGCCGTCCTCGCTGCCCCAGATTTTCGCGATGGCGGCATCGATGCGGACATAGCCGCGTGTCGCGTTGGACCCGCCCAGCACCAGGCCGCCATCGAGCGTCGCGCGGACGCGCAGCGTGTCCGGCGCGCGGGTGCGGAGCGCGCCGGCGAGCGACGCCGACATGGTATTGTGTCCTTCCCAGCGCGCGGGGTCGAAGAACGTGTCGTCGTACGGAAACGTTCCGGTGAGCGCCGCCGTGATCGACTCCATCGGTCCGTTGGCGTACACGAAGCGGTTCACGTCCCACGTGCGCGCCAGCTGAAAGCGATCCACGCCATCGAGCGCCCAGTCGCCGATGGAGAGTCCGGGGGTCAGTTTGCCGCCGGCGGCGGGATCGCTCAGGGTCGCCCATCCTTGCACGCGCGACCGGGCCGGCACGCCGGGACCGACGGGCATGGCCAGCCCGAGCGTGATGCGGTCGAGCCATCCTTGATAGTTGGTCCGGAAGCGGATCGCCGGCGTGGCGTGCCCCGGGTCGCTGTACCAGACGTAGGGCAGGATCGCCGTCACGAACCGGTCGGCGCGCCACTGATCGAGCAGCGGCCAGTCCAGGGTGACGCGCGACGACCGGTCGTCGAGCCACGGCACCATGATGTCGGCGTTGTCGATGCGCCACCAATCTTCCGTCTGCTCCTTGGGATCGAGGCGCACGTCTCGTGGGTGCAACCGGGTGTGCACCCGGACAGTGTCCGGATCGCGCAGCGGTTCCGAGCGGCCCAAGGTCCAGCCGTCGGCGGTGCGGACGCCGACCGGGATCGGATGGAGATACGGGCCGCGGCGGAGCACCGTGACCGTGGTGCTCCAGCCCGCGCCGTCGGGCGTCGTGACCCAGGTGCCGAGCGCGTATTCGACCAGTCCGGTGTGGCGCAGCCACTCGTCGAAGAACCAGCTCAGATCGCGGCCGGCGGCGCGCTCGGCCTCCGTGCGCATCGCCAACTCGTCGACGTGCTTGAACGCCCAGTCGGCGTAGTACTGGTGGAGAAAGCGGTGCCAGGCGGATTCGCCCATCACATCGCGCAACGCGCCGTACATTCGTACGGCGCGATCGTAGACCATGGCGTTGTAGATGCCGAATTCGCTGAACTGATTCGCCGGTTGTCCCAGCGGTTCGGCGTGGCGCAGCACGTCGAGACGATACTGTTGGATGTCGCCGCGTTCGCCGAATGATGGGGTCAGGGCCAGCGCGCGGTACCCGTGGGGTTTCGGCGGCGCGACGCCTTCGGCCGCGATGGCGATCTGGGGACCGGTCGCCGGCTGGTGCCGGTCGGCGCGGGTGAGCCGTTCGGCCCATTCCGTCTGGTACTCCGTCAGGCCCTCGTCCATCCACGCCGAGGCCCACTCGTTGTTGGCGAGGATCGCGTACGTGTACATGTGGCCGGTCTCGTGGAGAATCAGGCCCTGCGAGGCCGAGCCGTTCATGATCATCATGGGGAATTCCGTGCCGCCGCCATCGAGGCGGTGCACGTTCGTGATCTGCGGGTAGCGATACGGGCCGTACACGGACTCCAGCCAGGCCAGGGCATTGGCCGTGCGCCGGACCGCGATGCCTCGACCCCACGTCCGTTCGTCGCCGGGCTTGTACAAGACATGGATGTCGATCGCGCGCTCCGGCACGTCCGTCTGGGTGGTATACTGCCCGCCCTCGTACCGGTAGTCGGGCAATGTCGACCAGGCGAATTGGTGAATGTCGTGGGCCGAGAATCGGACCATCTTGAATCCGGGCGCCGGTGCGCTCAGTGCGCGCGGGCGCGCGCGCGGGAACCCGGGCGTATGCGACACGCGGGCCCAGCCCGGGTCTCCGGCGGCGACGACGCCCGTGGCGCCGACGATCTGATCATCGCGCAGCGCGAGCGAGACATCGTAGTCGCCGAACTCGCCGTACATCTCTCCGGCCGGGGTCAGGGCGCGCGCCTCCCATCCCAGCCGATCGTACACGGCGACCTTGGGATACCAGTGCGCGAAATCGTAGCTCCGACCGCGCCGCCCTTGGCGGCGGGGCACCGTGGATAACCGCGCATCCCATTGCAACGTGACGACGCACGAGTCGCCGGGCGCCAGTGGGTGCGGCAGCGGAAAGCGGACGACGGTGCTATCGGGCGCGCCCGGGTAGTCGGGCGTGACCGGGACGCCGTTCACGTCCGGTCGCGCGGTGAAGCGTTCGAATCCGTAGTCCGGATCCCGCAAATGTTGGAATCGGACGCGCCCTTCCCGCTCGTCGGCCGCGCTCCACGCCGAGTGTGGCCGGAACGCGTTCAGGTACTGATGGAAGTACAACGCGCGGAGCGTGTCCGGCGCATGGTTCACATAGCGCAGGGTCGCGTGCGCGTGGAGGATCGCGGTGGCCTCATCGAGGCGCGCGGTGATCCGATAGTCGACGTGTTGCTGCCAGTATCCCGCGGTGTCGCCGGACGGCGGGGAAGTCCGGGCGATGGGCGCCTGGCCAAACAGGAGATGACGCGACGGCGGCGCCGGCCGACGGAAGCCCAAGCGCCAGGAAAGCGACGAGGCGGGCCGAGCGCCGTCGCGTCGTCAGCGCGGGTTCAGCGCCCGGCTAAGTTGGCCGTGGCACTGCCACCGAGGCGACGGCGGAGGGCGGCGAGGCGGCGGCGGACGGAACCGTCCATCACCGTGTCGCCTATGCGGACCACGAGGCCTCCGAGGATCGCGGGATCGATCGTGATGTGCGGTACGACGGTCTTGCTGAGCACGCGGCTCAGGTTGCGGGCGATGGCGCCTTCGTCATCGCCGTCGATCGCGCGGGCCACGGTGACGTCGGCGTGTACGCGGCCCTCGCGCTCCTCGAGGAGGTCGGTGTAGGCGGCGGCGATCTGGGGGATGAGCGTCTGGCGGCGGTTGTCGATCAGCGTGTCGAGGTAGCGCAGGAAGATGCGGGGCACGCGGTCGCCGAGGGCTTTCTTCAGCACGGCTTTCTTTTCGCGGGGCGCGATCTTGGGCGAAGCCAGAAACCGTTGCAGGGTGACATTGCGGCGGACGGCGTTGGCGATGTCACCGATCATCGTGGCCCAGCCCGCGGTGTCCTCGGCGCGCGCGGCCAGCGCGAGGAGCGTCTCGGCGTAGTTGCGGGCGACGGTCCCGGATTGCATCAGCGCGATCCCGGCTTGGCGTCGAGGGACGAGAGGAATTTCTCGACCAGCTCGCGATTGGACCGGTCGTCGAGGTTCTTCTCGATGACCTTGGAGGCGCTGGCGATGGCCAGGTCGACGGCTTCGCGCCGGAGCTCGGCGATCGCTTTGTCGCGTTCGTTGCCGATCTCGCGCCGCGCCTTTTCGAGGAGGTCTTGCTGTTGCTTGCGCGTGTCTTCGAGCAAGCCGGTGCGGACCTGCTCGGCGGCGGCGCGGGCATCGGCGATGACTTTCTGGCCCTCGTCGCGCGACGCTTCGATCTGCTTGCGTTGCTCGTTCAGGAGCTTCGCGGCTTCTTCGCGATCGCGTTTGGCGCCTTCGAGGGCGTCGGTCAGGGCCTTCTCACGGGCCTCGACGGCGGCCGTGATCGGCTTGAACGCCTTGGTGGACAGGATGAAGAGGACGATCAGGAAGATGAAAATCGTCCACACCATGAGGCCACCGTTGGGCGTCAGCAGCGAGGGCGGGGCTTTGGGGGCCGCTTCCTGCGCGACGAGCGCGGTGGGGGCGAACAGGGCGAGGGACCAAAAGAGACGACGCATGGGCAGCGGTGCTCCGGCGCGAGGGGACGGTGACGGGCCCGGGCCCATCACCGTCGACGCCATCAGAATTTGTTGACGACGAGGAACGCGATGACGACGCCGAAGAGCGCGACGCCTTCGATGAGGGCGGCGAGAATGAGGCCGCCGGTTTGGATGGTACCGGCGAGTTCGGGCTGGCGGGCCATACCGTCGGCAACCTGCCCGCCGATGCGCCCGATGCCGATGCCGGCGCCGATGGCCGAGAGGCCGGCGCCGACCGCGGCGCCGAGCATGCCCCAGGCGCCTTCGTACTCCCGCGAGAACGAGCCGGCGGCTTGGAGGAACGTAGCGAGGTGGTGCACCATGACTTTCTTCTCCGTGCTTTGAAAAAATCCGAGTCACTGCTCCGCGTCCGGTCTTCTGGACGTCGCCCATCAGCGAGGCCCGGGCCTCAATGGGCTTGGCCGGCCATTCGGCCGGTTACGTTCGGCTCACTGAGGAGCGGTCAGTGGGCCGCCTGGCGGATCTGGCCGATGAAGACGGCCGTGAGGAGGGCGAACACGAACGCTTGCAGGAACGCGACGAACAGTTCCAGGAACGACACGGCGACGCCCAGGAGGATGGGGCCGGGGACGATCCAGATGTTATGGAATGTAAAGATGAGACCGATGAGCACGAGGAGCACGACGTGGCCGGCGGTCATGTTGGCGAAGAGACGGATCGTGAGAGCGAAGGGCTTGGTGAGCTTGGACACGATCTCGATCGGGGTCATGATGAAGAACAGCAGGACCCGGATGGGGAGGGCGAGGTCGTGATTCCAATAGAAGATGGTGCTCCAGTATTTCTTGCCGAGGGAGACCATCCCGGAGATCTCGATCACGATGAACGAGATGAGGGCCAGGGCCGCGGTGACGGAGACATTGCCGGTGGCAGTGGATCCGTACGGAATGAGGCCCAGGAGGTTACAGAACAGGATGAAGAAGAAGACGCTGAGGATATAGGGCGTGTAGGCGTCGCCGTGGGGACCGACGTTGGGGAGGACGACGGTCTCGCGGAGGTACAGGACCATGGCTTCGATGCCGCCGGCGAAGCCCCGGGGGGTGCCCGGGTCTTGGAGGTGGCGGCGGTGCCACGAGGCGGCGGGGAGCAGGGTGGCGATACAGAGCACACCGGCGAGGACCAGGAAGACGACGTGCTTGGTGGGGGACAGGTCGAGGGTGACCGGGCCGACGTGGACCGGGGGCCACTCGGGCAGCTGCACCACCTTGATATAGCCGGTGCTGGGCGACAGCCACGGGACGTCCAGCTCGTGGGAGTCGGTGATGTGCGGGGTGATGATGTCCTGGTTTGCGGCCGGTGCTTGCGGTTCCTGCGCGCGGAGCGCGGCGGGAGCGAGCGACGCGGCGAGGGCAAAGCCCAGGGCGAGGCGGGAGATTCTACGGAGAGCCATCATGGTCGAAGGAGCCACGGTTCGGCCAAAGTTGTCACGAAAAAGAATGTCACCAAACTGAACAGTGCGGCGGTTGCCGGGAGGGCGAGCGTGCGGACGGCGATCAGGCCATAGGCGGCGAGGGCCAGGAACCGGAGTCCGGCGGCGAGGCCCCAGGCGCCCATGATGTTCCAGCGTTTGAGGCGCCAGACGATGGCGAAGCCGGCGCTCTGCACGGCGAAGGCGACGCCGGCGGAGATCGCGACGGCGCGTCGGCTGTCGGCTCCCGTGAAGACGAATCCGGCGAGCGCGCATGCGATTCCCGCGATGACGGTGGCGCCGAGGAGCGGCGCGATCATCCACGTGCGCGGACGTGTGATCGCGCTCACAGTTCAGCGCGGGAGATCACGCGAATTCGTGCGTGACTTTGCACGGCGTTGGGCAGTCGTGAGGATGCGAATGAGTTGTACGAATCCCGCTGCGGCGCCGAGGAATGCGCCGAGCACGAGGAGCCAGGGTGCGGTGCCCAGTTTTTTGTCCAACCATTGTCCGGCGAAGAGTCCGAGCAGGATCGCACCCGCGAATTCAAATCCCGCACCGGCGAGTGCAGCCGGCCCTGTCCCGCGCGACGACTCCGGGGAGTCTTCCGCTCCCGTTGGGTTCGCCACGGTTCGCTTGTCCCGATCCCCCATCGCCGGCGGGAAATTACGGGCTTGTGAAATCTTTCGCAAGCAAAGCCAGCTCATCCGCCGAAGGCACGCCGAAGCTGGAGCGGGGTTGCATGGCAAGTAGCCATTGTGTTATGACTTAGCGCCTGTAATGTGTCTTGACGCTTTTTGCAAGTGTTGATAAGTTCGCTTACACCATATTCGTGATTTCCCGTGTCGCCTCGCGACCGTACCGTACTCATGAACGCCCGTCTCATTCAGTTTGTCTTGGTCGCTGCGGCGATCGCCTACATTGGAGTTGCGCGAACGCATCTGGCCGCGGCGCCGTCGCTGGCCACGGCGTCGGTGACGCCGTATGCGTCGGCGGGGCGGATTGGGCGGGGCGTGGTGGCGAAGAAGCCGCCGATCTCGTTGGAGTCGTCGCTCGACGTGGCGGTCGGGTCGGGGGATGTGAAGTTCAATCTCACGGTGACGAACACGGGTGGGCGGAAGGTCGAGCTGACGTTTCCGAGTGGTCAGACGTATGACGTGGTCGTGTACGATGCGGCGGGTGGCGAGGTGTGGCGCTGGAGTACGGGGCAGATGTTCACGCAGTCGCTGCGGAACAAGCCGTTGGATGTGCGGGAGTCGTTGTCGTACACGGCGCAGTGGCGGCATCCGGTGATTCATGGGCCGCTGGTGGCGGTGGCGACGCTGACGAGCACGAATTATCCGAGCACGGCTCGGGCGGAGTTCGCGCTCCCGTAGTGTTGGGCGGGCGCTGGGGTGCGCCGCCCGCGCGTGCGCAGCGACTGCGGGCGGGTCCCTTCCATTCTGTCGGCCCCCCGGCCGATCTTTAGCCGATGGCCACGCAACCCGTTGTCGCGCGTGATGGGCGGAGTATGCCCGACGATCAGGACGTCGCATTGCTCGAGCGTCTCGCCGTAGGCCGGCGGGCGTTGGTCGAGCAGATTGGGCGGCGCATCGTGGGTCAGCGCGAGATTGTCGACAATTTGGTGGCGGCGTTGTTGGCGGGTGGGCATGCGCTGCTCGTGGGTGTGCCGGGGCTGGCCAAGACGTTGTTGGTGCAGACGGTGGCGCAGGCGCTCGAGCTGTCGTTCTCGCGCGTGCAGTTCACGCCGGATCTCATGCCGAGTGACATCACCGGGACGGAGGTGATGGAGGAGGATCACGCCACGGGGCGGCGGGCGTTCCGGTTCATGCCGGGGCCGGTGTTCGCGAATGTGGTGTTGGCGGATGAGATCAATCGGGCGCCGCCGAAGACGCAGGCGGCGTTGCTGCAGGCGATGCAGGAGCATACGGTGACGACGGCGGGGGAGACGCGGGCGTTGCCGGCGCCGTTCTTCGTGTTGGCGACGCAGAATCCGATCGAGCAGGAAGGCACGTATCCGTTGCCGGAGGCGCAGCTCGATCGGTTCATGTTCGAGTTGCGCGTCGATTATCCGACGAAGGACGAAGAAGAGGCGATCGTACAGACGACGACGGGAGACGTCACGGCGTCGGTGACGCCGGTGTTGCGGGGTACGCAGCTGGCGGAGTTGCAGCATTTGGTGCGGCGGTTGCCGGCGCCGCCGACGGTGGTGCAGTACGCGGTTCGCTTGGCGCGCTCGACGCGGCCGGCGGCCGCCGAGGCGACGCCGGACGTGCGCAAGTACGTGAGCTACGGTGCGGGTCCGCGTGCGTCGCAGTATCTCGTGTTGGGGGCGAAGGCGCGCGCGGCGATGGATGGGCGCGCGATTCCGGACATTGACGATGTTCGCTCCGTGGCGCTTGCGGTCCTGCGCCACCGCGTCCTCGTGAATTTCCAGGGCGAGGCCGACGGCATCGGCGTCGAGCGCCTCCTCGAGTTCCGTCGCTAGCGCAGCTCGTCGCCCGACGCCGGCGCCATCGACCGGCGCCGCATCACAATCGCTCCTTTGTCATCCCAGCGCCGCGACCACGCTCGCGCCGCGTATATCACCGATCGCGTCACTACGGATTTGCACGCGTGACGGGTGAACGGCGCGCGACATTGTTACATCGCGCGTGGCGACGCGGCCCCGTGTCTCAAAATCGGCTGAGATGACCATGTACAGTTTGACCGTGTTGCGGCCGAATCGCGTTGACTGTATGCGGTCTTAACAGCTGGCGGGCTGAGTGGGACCAGACTGATTCCGTCGGGCTGATGTCGAAGCGATGAAAATTTGCGGCGCCGACTCACCAAATGCAATTTGGGCCTTCGATCAGGGCGCCAGGATCCTTCAACACCGCACGGTACGGCTGACGGCCCCCTGACGCTTGCCCTCGATCGTGTGCGACTACATGGACCCTCGACGTAGATGACAGACCTTGCTGAAGCGCAACCGACAATAGCGCGCCTGGTGTCGCTTGGCGACTGCGCAGTTCACATTGGATCGCACAGGGTCGACGCCAACTCAGAAGTAACGTTGGCGGCGATGCTATATCTGATGCTTGAGCCCAGCAGGCGGGTGCCGCGCTCACAACTTCAGGCACTGCTCTGGCCGCACGTCCCGGAGCTCGAACAGGGACACCGCCTCCGCCAACTCCTCTACGTATTGCGAGTCGATGGTGTCGACTTCGGTCGGGATAGCATTACCTACAGCTGCCCACCGAGCGAGTCGTGGTCGATGTGTACGACGCGATCGGTAATTGCAGGGCAGACTATACTCCGCTGCTGGACACATTTCTTCCGGGATATGTCCCGAAAGTGTCGCATGCATTCGGAGTGTGGTTCCAGAGCCTCTGTGACCAAGTCAACCTTCGAATTCTGTCCGCACTGGTCGCAGCGCTTGATGTCCAACGGGTTGGTTGCCGCTGGGCCGACTTGACGCGCGTGGCACAGCGATGCCTTGACATTGATCCGCTGAACGAGGAAGCGACGCTTGCCATTGCGGAGGCCACCGCGATGGGGGGAAACAAGGTAGGGGCCCTCAAGATCCTTGATGAATACCTACAGGAACTCGGCCACTACGCGCCGAGAATAGGACTACCAGCCGAAGTCTTGCGTCGTCGAATCTCGACTCGCATCCCGGCGGCACAAAGTCCTCACAGTAGCCCGCTGGTCGGTCGTGCGTCCGCAGTGGCGACTATTGGCCTCTCGATCAGGGAGACGCAACGGAAGGTTGGCCGCGGCTATTTGATCACAGGAGATCAGGGCATCGGCAAGACGAGATTAATTCAAGAGCTGGCGCGTGCGGCGGCCCTTGACGGGATCAGGGTAGTCGCATTCGAGTGCGCGCCAACGGATTCACAGCTGCCGCTTTCCGCAGTGACAGCATTTGTCTCATTGCTGCGCAACCTTCCTGGCGCCATCGGATGCTCGCCAACATCCATGAACCACGTGGACAAGCTAATCGCCTCCGGGGCGGAAGCATTGCATTCCGCTGCGGCCACGCTTCTTCCGTACTCTGCTCTGCGAACCCCCATTCTTGACCTTTTGAGCGCCGTCACGCATGAGCACTCGCTCTTGGTTGTTATTGACGCGATCGACCGGGCTGACGCATCATCGCTCCACCTTGTAACCGACTTGATCAGCGCTTGCAAGGAAATGAGCGTGCTTTTTCTTCTGGCTGGCCGCTCGTCCAACGCCACTAGTATCCTGGCAGCAGCTGGGACCGACCTGATACCGTGGCCGTTGCTGCCTTTGAGCCGTACCGAGTCAATCACCCTGCTTCGCCAGCTCACTGTCAGTGCGCCAGCCCTGGAAAACGCCACATGCAGATTCTATGGCGATTCATCGGATGGCAATCCAGCCGTCATCCACGACCTGGCAAGCCATTGGTGCGAGTATGGACCATCCTTGCCAATACCTTCTTTGCTCCGTTCGACCATTGAACGTCGCATTGCCGCGCTGGGACGGTCAGCACTGGAGACATTGCAGGTTGTCACTCTATTTGCGAAACACGCAACGGTTGAGCGCCTCTCAAGGACGATCACACTTGCCAAGTCCGAGATATCGGAAGCGGTGAACACGCTCGAGCGCAGCAATCTCGTTTGCTCAACAAACGGCGTCGTAGATCTGGCCCACGACATGTTGCGTGAGATAGTCAGTGCACTGCTGCCGGCCGGGAGTGTTCGTCAGCTGCACCGCCGCATTGCAATCGCTCTGCGGGCAGAGATCGATCGACCCCACGATGCACCCATTCTCTGGGATTGTGCTGAACATTTTCGATTGGCTGGTGACACCCAGGATGCCATTTCCCTTTTGACCCAAAGCGCGGCCCGTCTCCTGGAGATCGGTCAACCCGCCGAGGCACTTACTATTTGCGAACGCGCCGCAACTTGGTGTGCGACTGACAAAGAACGCTTGGGGCTGCAGGAGACTCTAATTCCTGTGCTCCGATCATTGGGTGACCTCAATCGGGCTGAAAGCTGCGCCGCTGACGCTCTGCGCCTTCGCATGTCACTACGTCACAGCGCCGGTCGGCCATGGGCTGAATGGCAGATCGCCGCGCTGGAAGCACGCATGTACTCCCTCGGTGATCCTAGCCCAATTTTGGACGCCGCCCTAACATGTTTGGCCGATGAATGCACTGCGCTTGCGTTGCGGGCACGAGCAGGCGTCTGTGCGCTCATCTGCGCGTACAACCTGACTGATGCCGGTCGCTTATCGGCAGTACACGATCAATTGCTCGCTCTGTCGGACAAGTTCGAATTCCCAGCATCGGATCGCGCCACGGTTGAGTTGGTGTTCCATAGCGCGGTCGGCGATTTGGACAAGGCGACTATAGCAGGATCTGAGCTGGTAGCTCTGACCCGCGCGACAGGCTCACGGGGTGCGATCGCACAGAGCCTTCGGAGATATGCCAAGGCGCTTAGGCTAATGGGACGATTTGCGGAGGCGCATGGAGCCCTGTCCGAAGCTTTGGAATTGGCGCGACGAATGGGGAGCCGCAGCTACGTACTAGCCGCGGCAAACATGACTGCCCAGACTTATATCGAACAGGATGATTTTGATTCTGCTCGACAGATACTCAATACGACGTTGACCCGAGATGATCGCCGACTCTTCCCTTACCGGGCAACTGACGCGATTGTATTTCGAGTGATGATTGCGCTGGCCGGTGGGGAAGAAGTCGAGGCTCGGCGCCTAGTGAGATCGCGCGAGTTCAAGCAATCGCGCCGGGCGCTGAATGCGGCCGGCGACAGAGGCGCGTACTACTCGCTCGCGATAACGGTTCTGCTCTCACTTTCGGAGAGCGCTACACCGGGGTCGGAGAGAGACATCGCGACATTGGAGAAAAGGTTCCTGCGGCTCCAACGGCTTGGAGAGCAAGACTTCGTGGCGTTCGCGCTAGGATCGGCTCTCATGGTAAGAAGCGATCCGGCACGGACCAATCAGCTTTTGAGGGATTACACGAAGCTACACCGTCGAGAAAGATACCCTCTTCCCCGATATCTTACGAAGTTGACTAGGCCCGAGCTCGCACTGCAGCCACAGACTCCCTATGACGCCAGAGCAATGGGCGAGCCGGCGTGGCAGTAGCCAGGCGCTCGAAGAGTGTGTCGTACAATGGGCTCGCAAGCAGCGTATCGCAGATGCTAGGGTCGAACTGCTTGCCCCGAAGCCGTGTAAGCTCTGCGGTCACCTCGGCTCTTCCCATCGCGGCTCGATACGGCCTGTCTGTCGTCATTGCGTCGATCGTGTCGGCGAACATTATGACTCGCGCGATAGTCGGAATCTGCTCGGCGCTTAGACCGTCGGGATATCCAGTTCCATCCCAATTCTCATGATGGTGGCGGATTGGCCCAACGAGATCCCGCAACTGGGACACGCCTTGCACGAGATCGGCGCTCTTGATCGGATGCGTCTCCATAATCAGGCGCTCTTCGGAGGTCAGCTTGCCTGGCTTCCGGAGGATAGGTGCGAACACTTCGTGAATCTTACCGACGTCATGCAGAAGCGCGGCACGGCCCACTCGCTCGACCTCTCGCGTACTGAAGCCAAGAGCCCGCGCTATGACTCTCGCGTTGTGGGCCACTCGCCGCGAGTGGCCAGACGTATAAGGATCACGCGCCTCAATGGCGGCGACCATCAACTCAAGCAACTCCTGATTCGTTCTTTCAAGCTGCCAATTGGTCTTGTATAGCTGCCTCGCCCCCAAGAGCGGTACAGCCAGAACCACGACACCCAGTGTGCCAAACTGCACGTATACCGATGCGAAGACAAACGCAAATGGAAGTGAGAGCAAATCGTAGAGGAGAGAATTCCTCATCGTTTCTCGCCAAGTCTTCCAAACGCTGGTTCCTTGGCTTAGTCCGATTACACCGCTCACCAACAGGGTGTTAGTCGCGATGAAACTCGCGAACATGAAAGAATAGGCTACCCAGCTTATCGGATGGTGTCCGAGGAGTGGCCCCCCGCCGAAGGTCCGATAGCTCAGGATGGCCAGAGCTTGGGCTATCGAGTATTGGGCGACGTTGAATAAGACCTTAATCGGTGACTGGCCTAGAAACAGGCCGCCGGCACCAATTACAGCAACCACCATGGCAATAGCTAGCCATGACGGAGTGAGACACGCCGCCGCAGTGAACGGTATGAAGACGATTGAACCGAACGTCTCTGGCGCGAGGCGGTAGCGGAGGACCTCGGCGAAGAGTCCGAGTATTCCAAAACACAAAACCGCCTGGACCGCGAGCGAATCGTTCGTCGGGTCTAAGTGATAGACCACGACGATAGCAATTGCCGCCAGGATGCTAACTAGCGAGACGTAGGCTTGAACCTTGCGATTCATTGCAGTTGCGATGAGAACCCCGCTGCGGCATTAACCCCAAGAAATCGACTCGCCCAGCTTGGAAACAACTGCGTGCAGCATGCTTGCAATACCGGCGAGCAAGCCCAAATACCGGAGTGCCTTCATTTCGCGTCACCTCCCTTCGTTTCAGTCGCCTCCGACGCTCGTCGAGGCGCTGTTCAAGGTTGGCTCCGCTCATCCTTCGGTAGCTTGCCCGCTCCGCTCTGCTCAGCCGACAACGGGGGTTCTCAGTTTTTTTGTGCTAGGTATAGTTTGGGCTTCTGCGCTAAGGTCTCGACCGGGCGCTTCCAGCTTGCATCGCCAAGAATCGAAAGAACACTTCCGACCTCTCACTCACCCATCAAGACCGCGCCTCACAAGCCAGCGACTGCTACCGGCCGTACGCGATCCACCGATTGGTCGCGTCGAGTGCCGCGAGCACGCTCGCCGTCTCGGCGCTCTCCTTGATCTCACAGCTGCCCGTGAGCAACGCGCTCTCGCGTCCCACCCGAGCTGAAATTCCGACAAAAACGAACGCGCGGTCGAACGCGTCGATCACTTTCGCTCCATCGAGCGCCAGTGTGCGTTCGCCCCGCTCGGCCTGACTGATCGCCTTGACCGCCGCGCGCGCCGCCAAATCCACCCGCGCCCGCTCGCTCTCGGCACCCTCGGCCTCTCCCACGTAGGACGAGTCCCCCTTCCGCAGCGTTACGCGACACGTCACACCGCGCGTGCGCGAGCGGCGCACCTCCACGTCCTCGAAATACAAACGTCGCCGAGTCAAATCCTCGGCGACAGCTTGCACCAATTCGGGATCGATCGGCAGCGCCTCTCGCGGCTTCGGCGGCTCGCTCGACGTCGCCACCGAAATCTTCCGATGATCGACGCGCATCCCCAAGTGCGCGATCAACGCGCTCTCGATGTTGCGCACCGTCTGCTTTGGCGTGTACTCGGCCGTCGTCAGCACGTGGATCTCGTCGACCGCACCCGCGTCCGACGCCACGATCTTCGCCGACAACACACCCGGCAACGTCGCTAACAACTCCTCGGCACGACGAATCGGCAACACGCTGCCGGCGATCGAGAGAGGCGGACTCGACAGTTGAGAGGACAAGTTGGCTGGACCTGGCAACAATGTCTCGAGTGTCCTGTGTAGTAGTAACAAGGACGACTAGCGACATCGCCGTCCCCGCAGGCTGAAATGGTCCTACAACCAACGGTTGAAAACGCGCTCTATTATGCGCTCGTAAGTTGTTTTAATCAAGGATCATCGCCGCATCGGGAATCTGATATTCGCGTAACTTTCGATAGAGCGTCCGCTCCCCGATGCCCAACATCTCCGCGGCCTTTCTTCGGTTTCCCCGCGTCTCCTTGAGCGCCGCCTCGATCGCCGCTCGCTCGATCTGCGCCATCGTCATACCCGGCGTCACTGTCACGATATTAGGCGGCGGCGCCGCTTCCCGCGGCTCGATCCCCGCCGGCAACCCGCTCAATCCGCCCCCCGCAACGGGTTGTAACTCGCCCACCCACCCCGCCGGCCCCACACGCTCACTGTCAATCCGCCGCCGCAACTCCTCCACCTGCAGCTTGAGCTCCACCAAACTCCGCACGATGAACTCGATCTCGCGCCCATCCACCCCGTCCCGGCCTCGCACTATCGGCCCCACGGGCACGGGAAGGAACCGCGCATTCCCATCGCGGAACTGGCGGGGAATGTCCCCCGGCCCGATCTCGTGGCCCGGCGACAGGACTACCATACTCTCCACCAGATTCCGCAGCTCGCGCACGTTCCCCGGCCACGCATAGGCGCCCAAAAGCTCCATCGCCTCCGCCGAGATCCCGTGAAACGGCCGGTCATGCCGCGCCGAAAACTCCTGAATAAACCGCCGCACCAGGATTGGAATATCCTCACGCCGCTCGCGCAGCGGCGGCAAGTAGATATCCAGCACGTTCAAGCGGTAATAGAGATCCGAGCGAAACGCCCCCTGCTCCACCGCCTCGCGCAGCGACCGGTTGGTCGCCGCGATCACGCGCACATCGACCTTGATCGGCTGCGTCCCCCCGACCCGCGTCAGCTCCCGCTCTTCCAATACCCGGAGCAGCTTGACCTGCGTCCCCGGCGAAATCTCCCCCACCTCGTCGAGGAACAACGTCCCCGTATCGGCCAGCTCGAACCGCCCGATGCGGCGCTCCGCCGCGCCCGTGAACGCCCCCTTCTCGTGCCCGAACAACTCGCTCTCCACCAACGTGTCGGGCAACGCACCGACGTTCACCGCAATGAATGGCTTGCCCCGGCGGGGGCTCAGCTGATGCATCGCCCGCGCGACCAACTCCTTGCCGGTGCCGCTCTCGCCCTCGATCATCACGGTGCTGGACACCGGCGCCATCTGCTCGACCTTGACCAGGACCTCGCGGATCGCCTCGGAGTCGCCGTAGAGCCCCGTCTCCTGCGCCAGCACCCGGCGGTCCGCCAACCGGCGCAACCCCGCCAACGCGTCGTCGTAGGCCAGCGGCTTCACGTAGATCTCGCTGAAGCCAATCGTCCGCATGCGCTGCATGAGGTCCGGGTCGCCGACGTCGGCGAGTCCCACCACCGGCGTCCCGTCCCACAGCTCCTCGCGCACCACGGCCACGCTCTGGGCGTCCAGCAAGGCGCCGGTCAGCACCAGAATGTCCGGCTTGAACTTCCGGATCGCGGCGCGAATGTCGTCGAGCGGCGAGACGAGATCGGTCTCGATCCCCGACTGCTCCAAGAGGGCGTTGAGCCGCACGGCGGGCTCGACGTCGGTCAGGGTCAGCAAGATCTTCATGGCGCGTCGCGCCCCGGACCGTGGTCCGTCGCGTTGCCGCGAATGATGTCGACGGCGTGGTCGATGATGGGGGCGAGCGCGGCCAATCCGTCGCGCACGCCCCCGGCCGAGCCGGGGAGGTTTACGATCAGCGTCCGATGCCGGACACCGGCGGTGCCGCGCGACAGCGCCGCCCGGGGGAACGCCTCGAGCCGCGTGATCCGGATCCGCTCGGCGATCCCCGGGGCCTCGCGCTCGAGCACGGCCCGCGTGGCCTCGGGCGTCACGTCACGCGGGCTCAAACCGGTGCCGCCCGTCGTCAACACCACATCGGCCTGGTCGGCATCGCACCAGGCGACGAGCTGCGCCACAATGGCCGCGGAGGCGTCGGGGACGATGGCGCGGGCCGCCACGGCGGCGCGCCGCTCTGCCGCCCAGGCCGCGATGGCATCCCCCGACGTGTCGATTCTCTGCCCCGCCGCACCGGCGTCGGAGATCGTGAGCACGGCAATTCGCATAATGGTCTCTGAATATGCGCCTTCGCGCCCATCAATGCACAACAGCCCGGGCATCGGCCCGGGCTGTCGTGGCGTTCGTCAGACTGGTGCAGAACGGTGACCTTATGGTGTCGCCAGGGCCGCGTACAGCGCCGCGACGTTGAACTGGTTGGGGTCGTGCTCGTAGTACCGGTTGAGGATCAAACGACCGGTCGTCGGGAAGTACGGCAGCGGGTTCTTCACGGCGCAGATGTCGTATTGATAGCGCTTGGAGTAGCCGAAGCCGGCCGCACCGTTCGAGCCGGAGTTCACCGTCACGCGGAGGTTTTGAATGATGCTGCCGAACACGTACAAGCAGCCGCGCTTGTAAATGTTGTCCGGCGGTGCCGACGTCGGGCACAGCACGCTCGACGTGTATGACGAGTCCGCTGTCAAACCCTCGGCGCCCCATGAACCCAGCGACATCACCGTCGACTCGACGTACAACGAGCCGCCGAACGAGCCGTTGCGGAGCGTCACCCAGTGCGTACCCGTGGTGCTACTCGGGTCGCTCGGGGTCCAGTGCTGAGGGACGTTGATCGCATTGTCCAGCGCGGTAATGTCGTTACCGGACACGATACCTATACCGTGCTTGCAGAGCGTGTCGCTCTCGTCAGTCACGAGACGCAGGTTGTCGATCATCCCGACGGTGCCGTCGCTGTAGACCGTCACGTGACCGTCGACGTTACCGCTGATCGCGGTGGCGCCGTGTACGGCGATGACGCCTTGGAACGCCGCGTTATAGGTCGTGTCAATCGGGAAGAGGACTGGCCAGTCCTTGTGGGCCGCCGTCATAGACGCCGGGAAGGCGAGCGCCCCACCAGTCCACAGTTGCCACTTGCCGACGCCGAGTGTGTCCGGCATCAGGCGACCAGGGCCCCCCGTGCCGTACGTGTACGTCGAGTCCGTACCACCGCGCCAACCGAACCCTTGGTTGGTGGCGTTCTTCCAGCCAGTGCGTTCCATCGACACGAGGTGCGGATCGCCGGCGGCGAAACAGGCTGGCGCTGGCGCGCTCGCGTCACGACTGGGAGTAATCGCGGAGAGCCAGACTGCCCAGAGTTGCGCCGCAGTGGCCGGGGATGCCGCACGCTCCACCGTGTCTCTGGTGCGCTCCGACTTGTTGTACGTAGAAGTCAGCTGAGGATGCTGCGGGTCGAAGACCTGCATGAAGTTCGAGTCCAGACCGGGCTTATACTGCGGCCCGGCGCCACTGTCCCTGACGAACCAATGCACCGTGGAGTCGCCACTGCGCCAGGCGAAGTTCTGGCCCCGAACGGCAATTGATCCACTGTCCTTTTCGGGAAGCTGGAACCAGCTCGAGTCATGCACCGCGGCCGGGAAGAACTGCCAGCTGTACTTCGGCCCAGTCGCTCCCGGCGCCGAGTCGGCGACGAAGTGCCAGTCGCCGCAGTTACGCTGATCACCCTTCTTGTTCAACCCTGCACGCAGATAGCTCGCGGCGGCCGAGTCGCGTTTCGCCGCGGTGAAGGTCGCCGTCCAGTAGTGCCGAGTTTTGTCGACCGAGTAGAACTTGACGAACCCTTCGCCGGGTCCCGTGGAATCTCCGGTCGCCGGCGTCGTGGTATTGTAGGCCACGAACTCGAGCCGCGACTTGAGGAGGCTCGACGAATCGGTGTTGGCGTTCACGGACGTGAACTCCGTGGAACCAACCGCGGCGCGAGCGAAAAGCCCCGAGAGGGCCGACGTGTTCGGCAGCGTGATGGGCGCCTGTCCGGTCTTGAACCCGTCATAAAACGTGTCCTGCGCCGGGTTGCCGTTGGTCACCGAACCGGCCGCGCCGACGGAATCATAGAACGTCGCCTTCTGCCCGCTGCAGGTCGAGATGTCTCCGTTCGAGAACACGGGCCCGTACAGAATGTCGCCGGAACCGAAGCAGATGCCGTTCTCGTTGTTCGAGAAGTAGGCAAACCGCGCGAACGACTCCTGCGCCAGCTCGACGTGCCGGATGAACGTGCGGTGGTGCGCCGAGTCGATGGCCTGGGCCACCAGGGTCACGAACCGCCCGTTCTGGCGCGTCACCGACCCGGTGAGCCCGCCCCACAGGTTGTACGTGATGCCTGGCAGGTTCGTCGAGTCGGCCGCCAGCATCTGCGCGTTGGACGCCATCTGCGTGTACCCCGTCGCCGGCAAGGCCGTCGGGTTCATGGCGACCTTGCTCTCACCGATCGCCGCCGCCGCATCGGCCGCGTAGCGAAGATCCTTTTCGCCTTCGCGGGACTTGGTCGATTGCGTCGCGGTCGTAGAGAGCAGAATCGCCGAGCCGGCCAGCGCGGCCAGCGCGAAGGTCAGCATGAGCACCAGGATCATCGCCGAGCCTCGACGCTCTCGGACCACGGCGCGGTGACGTCGGAGGGAGATCATCGAAGGCTCCTGACTAGTTGGGTGTCACGTTCGTCGCCGTGACGAACGACGAGAGGGACGGTGTGCAGTCCCGCGCCGCCAGGCTGTAGTCGTACGACTGCCCTAGCGTCACTTGGGTGTCACTATAGTTGTACGTCCCCACGCCGGTCGCCGTCACGCTGAACATTGGCGCGTACAACGAATCGGCGTGCAGCTTGCGATAGATCAGGTACATGCGGACCGTGTTGCGGCCCGCGCCATCATCGGCCGAATTCGTCCACGACAACCCGACGGTGTCCTGACCGCCCGCGCTGGGCGTCGCCGACAGGCCCGCCGGCGCGCCGGGGCTGCCGCCGCACTGGTTGACGTTCGTCGCGCCCGCGTTGGGCATCTCGATCTGCTCGTTGACCGTCCGCAGCACGTCCACGTTCCGCTGTGGATCGCGATAGGCGCTGGTCAGCGTGACCCGCACCGCGCGAATGTTGTTCAACTTGTTCTGCTGCACCGTGTCGTTGCGCACGTGGTACAGCGGGACCTGCGCCGCCGTCAGCGGCACGAGGGCATTCGAGTTCACGCCGGCGCCCGGGGCTGCGGTCTGCGTCCGCCAGTACTGGAACACGGGCGTGGTCGGCGTCGCCAGATAGATGTTCTCGGCCACGACGACGGGCGAGTTGTTGTTGACCCGCCGCCAGAGCTTATACCGGTTCGGCAGCGGGTTGGTCGTGTCCGAAGCCACCCAGAACTGAATCGTCTCCGCCCCGCCGATCGGCCCGGTTGCTCCACCGTTCGCGTAGTACGTGCTCTCCGGATACGCGATGTTGGTCAGCGGCAACGCACCGGCGCGCGACTGCTGCCAGGCCAGGACCACGCTGTCGTCGACGCTGGGATCGTAGTAGGTCCCCGGCGCCGTCGCCGTCGTGTCGTGCGTGATGAGATCGCCGTTGAACGCCACCGCCCGCCCATTGGCTTCGACCAGCAACGACTGGCTGGGCGCGAGCCCGGTGCCCGCGATGCGCAGGTCGTGATCGATGAAGTCCAGCGCGTACGTGGCGTTCTGCTGCGCGTCGTTCCGGCCGGCGGTGTTCGTCACCGACCGCAGACTGCGCAAGTAGAACGTGATCGCGCTGGCGCCGAACATCGACAACATCGTCACGGCGATGATCATTTCGGCCAGCGTGAAACCGCGGCGGTTGGAACGGGCAAAGTGAGTGCGCATGGGATTATTGGACGACGATGGTCTTCGAGACCGGCATCAACCGGGCGCCGCTCGACATGACGTTCCCCGGCGGCGTGACGGTCGCGGTCACAATGAAGTAGTCGTACGTACCGGTCGTAGCACTGCCCATCTGCTTCACCGTCGTCACGCGCGTGAACGTGGCATTGTCCCGCGTCACCGACCGCGTCCCGGCGTAGTCGTGGGACACCGCGGCCGCCGTCGAGTCATGCGACGCCGAATCGAGGACGTCCGACGCGATGTCGATCGCATCCTGGCGCAGCGACGCGATCCGCTGCGCGTGCGTGAACTGCCCCATGAAGTTGCCCATGGCCACGAGCGACCCCGCGAGGATCACGAGCGCCACCAGGACCTCGATCAACGTCATGCCCGCCGTGGGGCCCCGCCCTGACGCGCGCATCAGAAGCCTCCCTTGACCCAGACACCGTTCACCAGCTTGTACCAATCCACGCGCCCGGTCGCCGGCGTCACGTTCAACGCCCGCCAATCCCGGACCGCATGGCGCTTCGAGTTGAGATAGATCTGCACGTCGGTCGAGACCGCGCCGTCGGCGCGATACACGAAACCGAGCTGCGATGACGTCTTGCCGGTCACGGTCACCGTCGCCGGGGTCGTCATGCCGATCCCGGCCGTCGGCGCACCGACCGACGGCAACACCACCGTGGGTTGCGCGATCACCACACCGTCTTGCAGGGGCACCGCGAGCACATGCTCGTTGTTCCCCGAGTCCCACGTGAGATTGTCGTTGTAGTCGTAGACGACGTACAACACACCCTTCGGCTGATCGACATTGACGAACACGTTGTGCTGCGAGCTCACGGCGTAGGCCTGCGCCTGCTGCAGCGCACCCCGCACCCCGCGCACCGCGGCATCCTGGCGATACGCCTGATAGTCGATGTGGGGCATGGCGAACGCGGTGATGATCGCGATCATGGTGACCACGATCAGCATTTCCACCAGCGTGTAGCCCCGCCGCCCTCGCGTCGCGATCAACCGGTCCATAATAGTCCTCGCATACGAGTCTCCCGGGGTTGGGAGTCCCGTTGGTACGAGGACCAAGCTAGGGATTCCCGCTGGCGGTACCGTCACGCTGCGAGACTGTCGCGTCACACCAAACGAGCTCGGGCCGCGTATGTAACACGTGGTCCGGCGCGGGTTTAAGGCTCCCCCATCGGGAGTTGGCCCTGGCTATCCGGGCTCAATCCTCGTACAAGGACGATAAACAGCCGGTTGGGTGACGGGGGTCACCCAACCGGTGTTCCCCAACCCTTACGCCCGCTTCTTGGCCGTCTGTTTCTTGGCCGGAGCGGTCGTCGAAACGCCGCTCACCTCGGCCAGCGCCGCGGCCACCGCCGCGGCATGCCCCTCGGCCTTCACCTTGGGCCAGACACACACCACGACCCCGTTGGGGTCGATCAGATACGTCGTCCGCTCCACGCCCAAGTACGTGCGGCCGTACATCGACTTCTCCTTCCACACCCCGTACGCCTCGGCAATCACGTGGTCGGTGTCCGCCAACAGCGTAAAGGGCAGGCTGAACTTCGCCTTGAACTTCTGATGGGACGCGACGCTGTCAGGGCTCACCCCCAAAACGACGGCGTCCGTCGCGCGAAACCGCGGAAAAGCGTCGCGCAGCTCGCACGCCTCGGTCGTGCACCCCGGCGTGTCATCCTTTGGATAGAAGTAGAGCACGACGTATCGGCCGCGGTAGGAGGCCAACGTCACATCCCGACCATTGTCCGCCTGGACCGAAAAGCCCGGCGCTTCCTTCCCCACGTCGATCACAGTGGCTCCCCTCCCATGAGAACGGCCAGTATCGCCTTTTGCACGTGCAACCGATGCTCGGCCTCGTCGAACACGTGGCTCCGCGGACCATCGATGACCTCCGCGGTGACTTCCTCGCCGCGGTGCGCGGGCAGGCAGTGCAGGAACATGGCGCCCGGCGCCGCGCGGGCCATCATCGCCGCATTGACGGTGTAACCCGCAAAGGCCCGCACGCGGGCCGCGTGCTCTTCCTCCTGCCCCATCGAGGCCCACACGTCGGTGGTCACGACGTCCGCCCCTTCCACGGCCTCCAGCGGATCACGGACGACGCGGACGTCAGCCTCGCCCGCGGCGCGACGCACGAGCGCGAGATCGGGATCGTAGCCCTCCGGACAGGCCAAGGTCAGCGCAAACCCCAGCCGGTACGCGGCGTCGATCCAGGAGTTGGCGACGTTGTTCCCGTCGCCGATCCACGCCACGCGCATGCCCTCATGGGTCCCGCGGTGCTGCCGTACCGTGGCGATGTCGGCGAGCACCTGGCAGGGATGCTGCCAGTCGGTGAGCCCATTGATGACCGGGACCGTCGACCAGCGGGCCAGCTCCTCGACCTCGGCGTGCGAAAACGTGCGGATCATGATTCCGTGCACGTAGCGCGACAACACGCGCGCGGTGTCGGCGATCGGCTCGCCACGACCGATCTGAATGTCCCGACCGGACAAGAACACCGGCTGGCCGCCGAGCTGGTAGGCGCCCACCTCGAAGGAGACGCGCGTCCGCGTCGACGGCTTGGTAAAGATCATCGCCAGCGAACGGCCGGCGAGCGGCCGCCGCACGTACTCGCCGTTCCGGATACGCTCCGACAACGCCAACAAACCGAGCAGCTCGCGCCGCGTGAAATCGGGGATGGTCAGAAAATCCCGGTGCGCCGGCTCGGCGGCGCCGGGCGACAACCGCTCGCCCGGCGCGCGCTCACTGGTCGGCGCGCTCACAGGATATACCGGCGCAGGTCTTCGTCCTCCACGACCGACTTGAGACGATCGCGCACGTGGGGCGCGTCGATCGTCACCGGTGCCGTCCCGCGATCGGGCAGCTCGTACAGCAGCTCCTCGAGCAACGTCGTCATCACGGTGTGCAACCGCCGGGCCCCAATGTTCTCCATGCGGTCGTTGACCTGCGCCGCAATGCGCGCCACCTCGGCGATCCCCTCGGCGGTGAACGTCAGTTGGGCACCCTCGGCCTCCACCAGCGCCGCATACTGTTTGGTGAGCGCATTCTCCGGCTCGGTCATGATCCGAACGAAATCCTCTTCCGTCAACGGCTTGAGCTCGACACGAATCGGAAACCGCCCTTGCAGCTCGGGAATGAGGTCGCTCGGCTTGGAGACGTGAAATGCGCCGGCGGCGATGAACAGCACGTGGTCGGTCTTCACCATGCCGTACTTGGTCTGGACGTTCGAGCCCTCGACGATCGGCAAGAGATCGCGCTGGACCCCCTCGCGCGAGACGTCGGGACCGCCCCCAGCCTGCCCGCGTTCGCCCGCGATCTTGTCGATCTCGTCCAGGAAGATGATGCCGAGCTTTTCGACGCGCTCCAGCGCGTCGGTCGTGACATCCTCGACGTCGATGAGCTTGTCCAGCTCCTGCTCCAACAGGATCCGCCGCGCCTCGGAGACTTTCACCGAGCGCTTCTTCTTGCGCTTGGGCGACAGCTCCTGCAGCATCTCCATGAAGTTCTCCATGCCCTCGGGCGCGCCCTGTGGCAGCATCATGTCGAACATCTGCGGCCCGGTGTGCGTGATCTCGACTTCGACCTCGCGCCCCTCGAGCTGGCCGTCCAGCAGCAACTGCTTGAGCTTCTCCCGCGTCCGCTGATACCGCGCCTGCGCGGCATTGCCGTTCTCCGCCAACTCCTGCGTCACGCCGCCCGTCGGAGACACGACGAAGACGTTGCGGTCGGCCTGGGCGCCGACGGCAGCGGCGGGAGCCGGCTGGGGCGCCGCCTGGGCCACCGGCTTGGGCGCCTCCGGCCGCGGCAGCAACAGATCGAGCAACCGCTCATCGACGCGCTCGTTGGCCAGGTCCTCGACCTCGCTCTCGCGCTCCGTGCGCACCATGTCGATCGCGTTCTCGACCAGATCGCGCACCATCCCCTCGACGTCGCGGCCGACGTACCCGACTTCGGTGAACTTCGAGGCTTCGACCTTGACGAACGGCGCCCCGGAGAGCTTGGCCAGACGCCGGGCAATCTCCGTCTTCCCGACGCCGGTCGGCCCGATCAAGATGATGTTGTTGGGCGAGATCTCTTCGCGAATGCCCTCGGGGGCGCGCTGCCGGCGCCACCGGTTGCGCAACGCGATCGCGACCGACTTCTTGGCCTCACTCTGCCCGACGATATAGCGATTGAGCTCGGCGACGATCTGGCGCGGCGTCAGATCGGCCAGCCGGGCCAGGGCTTGCTGGGTATGCTTCGATGACACTAGGACGGCTCGAGTACAGTGATGTTGGTATTCGTATAAATGCAGATGTCGGCCGCGATCGCCAATGACCGGCGCACGACCTCGCCGGCCGACAGGTCGGTGTTGGCGACGAGCGCGCGGGCCGAGGCGAGCGCGTAGGCGCCGCCGGACCCGATCGCGAGAATGCCGTCGTCGGGCTCGATGATGTCGCCCGTGCCCGAGATCACAAATCCATGGGTGCTGTCGGCGACGGCCAGCAATGCCTCCAAACGGCGCAGCACACGGTCGCTCCGCCAATCCTTGGCGAGCTCGACCGCAGCGCGTGGCATGTTGCCGGGAAACCGCTCCATCTTCTCTTCGAACTTCTCAAAGAGCGTAAAGGCGTCGGCCGCGGCGCCGGCAAACCCCGCCAGGAGCTTCCCGCCGCGCAGTGCACGCACCTTCTGGGCATTGGACTTCATGACGGTCTCGCCGACCGTCACCTGGCCGTCGCCGCCGAGCGCGACACGACCGTTCCGCCGGACGGCGAGGATCGTCGTCGCGTATATGGTTGGTACGAAGGACATGCGGGAAAGTTAGCCGCTCGACCGGCGACGGGCTGCCCCACGCACACGCACGCTTTCCACGAGTAACCGCCAATTCAGGGACGCGCCGATCGCGAAAAAGAGCGCGCCGGTCAGAACGGCCACCGTCGTATAGCGCCAGCGATCTAGCCCGAACATGGCGGCGGCGAGACTGCACAGCCCCAACCCCAAAAGGAGCTCTCCCGCGCGGCTCCGCTCGGCGCGGGTTCGGCGGCGCCGCTCGACTCCCGAGACGTTGGTCGGCGCCAGCGCCGAGTCCACGATCAGGCCAACGGCGGCAAACATCGCCAACGAGCCGAACACCGATGTCAAGATCCGCTCCAGCAACATGCCCCGCCGTAACGCAAGAGTCGGGCGACTGTTACCGGTCCCGGCGCCCGTCGCGCGTCCCGCCTCTCGGGTGCGCCTTTTGGTAGACCTGCTTGAGTCGCTCGACACTGGTGTGCGTATAGATCTGCGTCGTCGAAACCGACGCGTGGCCTAGGAGCTCCTGTACGGCCCGCAGGTCGGCGCCGCCATTGAGCAGGTGCGTCGCGAAAGTGTGGCGGAGCGAGTGGGTGCTGAGACCCGCCCCCTCGGCGACCACGGCCAGGAACTGGGACACGATCTTTTGAATGCCCGACACGCTCAAACGCTTGCCGCGCGGGTTCAAGAATACGGCAGTCCGGTCCGCCGTTGGCCCGATCGAGTGCACCAGCTCGTCGCGCTTCGCCTCGTAGTTCCGGAGCGCCAACGTGGCGTGATCGCCCACGGGCACAATGCGTTCTTTTCGCCCCTTGCCCCGGACTTTCATCTGCTGGGCGACCAGATCGACGTCGGCGCGGTTGAGACCGTGCAACTCGGACACGCGCACCCCGGTCGAGTAGAGGAGCTCGAACATCGCCAGGTTCCGCACGTGAGCAATGGCGCCCTCCATGGCGCGAGTCGTGGCCAGCGCGAACACGGTCTCCATCTGCGGGCGCGTCAAATAGCTCGGGAGATAGCGATCGAGCTTCGGCGACCCGACGGCGCGCGCCGGGTTCGTCTCCACGACGTCGGAACGCTGCAAGAACTTGTACAGCGACCGGACCGCCGACATCGTCCGGGCGATCGAGCGTTTGCTCAAGCCCTGACGCGTGAGATGGGCGAGGAACGCCCGGAGCGCGCGGTGATCGACCGACTCCCACGACCACGCCGCGTCCTTGTGGTATGACCCCAGGAACGCCGAGAGAAGCGCCAGGTCGCGGCGATAGGCGACCAGGGTGTGCGCGGAGACGTTCCGCTCTTTTTCCAGATGGATGAGGAACTCGCCCGGGGCATCGCTCACGCGCGGTCCGTCGCCCGCACCCAGAGGTCGAGATCGGCCAGCGCCCGATCCGCGAACCGCTCGCGCTTGACGCGTTTGTCGCGGACCGGCTCGGCGAGATCGTCGAGCAGGCCGAAATTCGCGTTCATCGGCTGGAAATGGGCCGCGTCGGCCTCTCGCAAGTACCGGTAGAGCGCGCCCAGCATCGTGGTCGGCGGCGGAACCACCGGCGCCGCGCCCGCGACGAGACGCGCCAGGTTGCGCCCCGCGAGCAGTCCGGTGGCGGCGCTCTCGGTATAGCCCTCGACACCCGTGATCTGTCCCGCGAACAGCAGCGACGGGTCATCGCGCGCCGAGAGATGCGGCGTCAGCGCCGCGGGGGCGTTGAGATACGAGTTCCGATGGATCGACCCGTACCGCAGAAACTCGGCGTGGGCGAGACCGGGAATCATCCGGAACACCCGCTCCTGCTCGGGGATGCGCAACCGGGTTTGGAATCCGACGAGATTCCACATCCGGCCGCCCCGATCCTCCATCCGCAACTGCACGACCGCATACGGGCGGCCCGGGCGCCGGGGATCGACCAGCCCGACGGGCTTGAGGGGGCCGAAGCGCAGCACATTGCGGCCGCGCGCAGCCATCACCTCGACGGGCAGACACCCCTCGAAATACGGCACCTCGTCGAACGCGTGCCCTTGATGCTGGTCGGCCGCGAGCAGCGCATCGAGAAACGCGTCGTACTCCTCGCGCGTGAGCGGGCAGTTCGTGTATGCGCCTTCGGCGACTTCGCCTGACGTCTCCTTGCCGTAACGCGACGCGCGAAACGCCACATCTTCGTCGATCGACTCGGCGGCGACGATCGGCGCGATCGCGTCGTAGAACGCCAGCGCCGACTGCCCGAGGCGGCCGGCCATCGCTCCGGCCAGGGCATCGGATGTCAGGGGGCCCGTGGCTATGATGCCCGGAGATGGCAGCGTGGTCACCTCGCCGCGTTCCACGGTGATGCACGGGTGCGCGGTGATCCGCGCCGTCACGATCTCGGCGAACCGGTCGCGGTCGACGCCCAGCGCCGTGCCGGCGGGGACGCGCGCGGCGTCGGCGGCCTCCAGGATCATGGAGCCGAGGCGCCGCATCTCCTCCTTGAGGAGACCGTGCGCGTTGGTGCGCTCGGTGCTCTTGAACGTGTTGGAGCAGACCAGCTCCGCCAGCCGATCCGTCCGATGCGCCGGCGTTGCCCGGTCCGGCCGCATCTCGTGGAGCACGACCCCGACGCCGCGCTGGGCGAGTTGCCACGCGGCCTCGCACCCGGCCAGACCCCCGCCAACCACGTGGACGCGCATGGCGGGAATTTAGCGTCGTCCGCTATACTCGTGGCAGCGTATGCGCACTTCCCGCGAGCCCGAGCCCTTAGTTCCCGGACAAGAGCAGAACGACCTCGGCTTCGGTTCCGTCGTCGCCCGTGAGAGTCGTCTCCGACTCCTGAATCGCGACGGGACGTTCAATGCCGAACGCGCCGGTCAGACCCTCTCGGCGCGACTCTCGGCCTATCAGTCGCTCCTGACCATCTCCTGGCCCAAGTTTCTGCTCCTGTTCGTCGCGGTCTACCTCGTGATCAACGCGACGTTCGGGTTGATCTTTTATGCCATGGGTCCGGGCGCGCTCACCCCGCCCCCCAACGTCGCCCTGGGCGGCCGGTTTCTGCAGGCGTTCTTTTTCAGCGTCGAGACGTTCGGCACGATCGGCTACGGCAACATCATCCCCAACGGGGTGGCCGCGAACTTCGTGGTCGTCGTGGAGTCGACGGTCAGCATCCTGACCATCGCGCTGTCCACGGGCGTCATCTTCGCCCGGTTCGCCCGGCCCGCGCCGCGCATCCGGTTCAGTGACCAGGCGGTGGTGTCGCCGTATCGCGGCATGACGGCCTTCATGTTTCGGATGGCCAATGAGCGGCAGGCCGAGTTGGTGAACGTCGACGTCACCGTGACGTTCTCGCGGTTCGAGTTGGTCGACGGGGTGCGGATCCGCACGTTCACGGAGCTCAAGCTCGAGCGCCAGCGCGTGATCTTCTTTTCCCTGTCGTGGACTATCGTGCACCCGATCGGGGAAGACAGCCCGCTCTACGGGCTGACGCACGAGGAGCTGGTGGAGTCGGAGGCCGAGGTGCTCATCATGCTGACGGCGACCGACGAGGTGCTGTCCCAGCTGGTGCACTCGCGCTCGTCGTACACGGCGCCGGAAATCCGGTGGGGCGCGCGCTTCTCCAACGTCTTCATCAAACCGGCCCCGGACGGCCGTGTGCGCATCGACATGCGACTCTTGGACCGCACGGAAGACGCACCCCTTCCCCTCCCGTCGACGACGACCTAGACGCTAAACCGCGACAGCCGCCTCGGGCGTCTTGATGTCCCATTCGTTGGCGCACTTGAGGCACCGGCGGTACTCGCCGCGGGCCTTCGTCGACTTGGCCTCGGCGCCCTCGTACCCGCACTCGGGGCACGTCTCCCGCACCGGCTTGTCCCAGGTCACGAAGTCGCAATTCGGGTAGTTCTCGCAACCGTAGAACGCCTTGCCGCGCTTCTTCGACCGCCGCGCGGCCAGTTCGCCACCGTCCTTCGGGCACATGACGCCCGTCGGCATGGATCGCGTGCCCCGGCACTTCGGGAAGCGGCTGCAGCCGAGGAAGTCCCCAGCCCGCCCGTTGCGCTTGAGCATCGGCGAGCCACACTCGTGGCACTTGTAGTTCGTGGGCTCCGCCGGCTTGCGGTCCCCGCGGAGCGGACGCGTGTGCTTGCAGAGTTTGGGGTGGTTTTCGCACGCCAGGAACGGCCCGAAGAATCCACCCTTGGGCACCAGCCGTCCGCCGCAGTCCGGACACCGCTCGCCGGCGACCGCCGTCAAGTCGTGCGCGGCGCCGATCAAATCTTCGACGTCGACGCGCGCCAGGCGGTTGGAGAACGGCTTGTAGAAGTCCGTCAGCACGCGCTGCCAACTCCGTTCGCCGTCCTCGATCTTGTCGAGCTGGTCTTCCATGCTCGACGTAAACGTCACGTCGAACACGTCCGGGAACTGCCGGATCATGACCTTCTCGACACTCTCGCCCAACGGCGTCGGGAAAAAGCGCCGCTGCTCGAGCTGCGCGTAGCGCCGATCGACCAGCGTCGAGATGATCGACGCGTACGTCGACGGACGTCCGATGCCGAGGCGCTCCAGCTCTTTCACCAGGCTCGCCTCCGAAAAGCGCGGCGGCGGCTCGGTGAAATGCTGTGACGGCGCGATCTCCCGCACCGGGACGTAGGCACCCGTCTCCAGCACCGGCAGCGCCTGCTCGTCCTCCAGCGTGCGGCCGTCGCCCTCTTCGCGCGTTTCCCGGTACAGCGTCAGGAACCCCGTGAACTTGATGACGCTGCCGGTGGAACGGAACAGATACCGGCCCAGATCGAAATCGACCGTCGTCGTGTCGAAGATGGCGGGCGCCATCTGCGACGCCATGAACCGTTGCCAGATCAACTGGTAGAGCTTGAACTGGTCCGGCGACAGATGGCGCTGGATCAGTTCTGGACGCCGCGTCGGATCGGTGGGCCGAATGCCCTCGTGGGCCTCCTGCGCGTTCTTGGCTTTGCCGTCCCCATAGAGTTGCGGGCCGCCGGCGGCCAGATAGTCCTCCCCGAACAATCCGCGCAGATAGTCGCGCGCTTGCGTCGCGGCGCTCTCGGCGATGCGGGTCGAGTCGGTCCGCATATACGTGATGAGTCCGACCTGGCCGTCGGCGCCCACTTCGATGCCCTCGTACAGATCCTGCGCCAGACGCATCGTGCGCTTTGACCCGTAGCCCAGCTTCTTGGCCGCTTCCTGTTGCAGCGTACTGGTCGTGAACGGCGCCTGGGGGTTCTTGCGGCGCTCGCGGCGCTTGAGATCCGTAACGAGAAAGACGCCAACGCCATCCGTCGACGGGCGCGCGCCATTGGCCACGGCGCGCAGCTGCGCGGCGGCGGCGGTCGCCTCATCGACGATGCGCTGCGCTTCGTCTTGGGTGGAGATCTCCGGCTTCTTGCCATCGACCTGATGGAGCTTGGCGCCGAACTGCTGGCCCTCGTGCTCCAGGGCCGCCGCGATCGTCCAGTACTCCACCGGCTTGAACGCGCGAATCTCGCGCTCACGCTCCACCAACAAGCGCAACGCGACCGTCTGCACGCGACCGGCCGAGAGACCCTTTTTCACGGTCTTCCACAGCACCGGGCTGGCCTTGTATCCCACCAACCGGTCGAGGACGCGGCGCGCCTGCTGCGCTTCGACCTTGCGGTCGTCGATGTCGCCAGCCGCGGCCAGGGCTTTTTGCACCGCGTCTTTCGTGATTTCGTGAAAACGCGCCCGGCGGATCGGCGCGCCGCCGCGCCGCTTGATCTGCTCCGAGACGTGCCACGCGATCGCCTCGCCTTCGCGATCAGGGTCGGTCGCCAGGAAGATCTCGCGCGATTCGTGCGCCGCGCTCTTGAGCTCCGCCAGCGTCTTTTCCTTGCCCTGGATCGTGACGTACTCGGGCTCGAAGCCGTTGTCGACATCGATCCCCAGCTTTTTCTCCGGCAGATCGCGGAGATGGCCGACAGTCGCCTTCACGCGATAGCCACGACCCAGATACTTGCCGATGGTCTTGGCCTTCGCGGGCGACTCGACGATCACCAGGGACGTGCCGCGCCCTGAACCGTCGCCCGGCTCGTCCGTGGATTCGGGCGGCGGGGCGCTGCGGCGAGCGCTCGTGGGAGCAGTCTTGCGAGTCTTCGCGGTTGCCGGAGTCGCTTTTGCGCGCTTGGTGGCGCTGCGCTTTTCCGGTCCGCCCTTCTTTTTCGTAGGCATTTTATTAATGAACGATCGCGTGATCGGCCGCGGGCCCACCATCATCGAAGCCCGTGCCTTCCATCAACGATCGAAGGTCATCCAACGCAATTCGCCCGTCAATGTGAACGAGCGCACGATCAATGACATGCTCCAAATCGGCGGCAGTCAGCATGCCCGCGCCGCGCAGCGACAACAGGTGGCCCCAGGCTTCCGGGGCAAACCGCGCGCGCTCGTGTGGGCCAAGTATCCGAAACGTCATAAAGTCCTTGGGCAATGCGCCATCATTGCTTTCCGAGCAGTACCATATCCTCAACGTACTTGAGAGACAAGCTCGACGAGCATGTGGATAACTTCTTGCACGGTAATGGCTTCCGTATCAACCACCCAATCCGCGCTTCCATAGAACGATTCCCGGGCCTCGGCGAGGGCCATGAGCACGGCTCGCGGATCACTCCCATCGAGCAGGGGGCGAGCCACGATTCCGCTGCCAAGACGACGGAGCGCAACGTCCGGACTGACACGAAGATGTACGAGTTTGGCCGGCGGGCGGATCAGGGCGACGGTGCGCGGTCTTGTCACCCAGCCGCCGCCCGGCGCGACGACAGCGGGCTCGAGTGTAACGAGCTCTGCCGTGGTGTCGAACTCGAGCTGCCGGAACGCCTCCTCGCCGTCGTCTGTGATGATCATGTGCGGCGTCCTGCCGGTCCGGCGGGTGATCTCTCGATCGAGGTCGACGAACCGTGCTTTGAGTCGCGCGGCCAGTCCCGACCCGACGGAGCTCTTGCCGGCGCCCGGGAGGCCGACCAGGACCAGGTGGGCGTTCAAGGGAGACGGCGCGCGATGTGATCCAGGTACGCGTCGTAGTTCCGGCGCAGCTCGCCCAACGAATCCCCGCCGAACTTCTCGACGAAGGCGTCCGCCAACACCAGCGCGACCATCGCCTCGGCGATCACGCCCATGGCCGGTACCGCGGTCACGTCGCTGCGCTCGGCGACGGCAGCGGCCGGCGCGCCGGTCGCCAGGTCGATCGTTTGGAGCGGGCGCATGAGCGTGCTGATGGGCTTCATGGCCACGCGGATCACGAGCGGCTCGCCCGTCGTCATCCCCGCTTCCAGTCCACCGGCGCGATTCGTCCGCCGACGCACGTTACCCGTGAGCTTTCGCCCCGGGGCCGATTCGATCTCGTCGTGCACTTGGGCACCCGTGCGCCGAGCCGTCTCGAATCCGAGGCCCATCTCGACGCCTTTGACCGCGGGAATCGACATGAGCGCCTGCGCCAACCGGCCATCGAGCTTGCGGTCCCACGACACGTGCGAGCCCAGGCCGACGGGCAGGCCATCGGCGACGACCTCACAGAATGCCACCCAGCGTATTGCCCTCGCGCTTGGCGACGTCGATCGCGGCGATCATTCGCTCCTCGGCGGCGGCGTCCAGCGTGCGCAGCGGGGACACATCGGCCGCCGCGTTGAGGTCGGGCGGAAGGCACGCCGGGCGTTGGGCGTCGATGCCGCCCAGGTGGACCAAGTGGCTGCCGATCGCGATCTCGAACTCCCGGAGGAGACGCCGGCATATGGCGGCCGCCGCCACGCGCGCCGTAGTCTCACGGGCCGAGGCGCGTTCCAGGATGTCCCGGGCATCATCGCGGTCGTACTTGAGCACCCCCGTGAGGTCCGCGTGTCCGGGGCGCGGGCGCGTGACCGCGCGGCGCCGACCTGACGCCGAGTCGTCGTCACGGGGCGCGGGGTCCATGATGTCCTGCCAGTTGGTCCAGTCCCGGTTCCGGATCAGCATGGCGATCGGGGAGCCGAGCGTTTCGCCGGCGCGCACGCCCGAGAGCCACTCGATCTCGTCGCGCTCGATCACCATGCGGCGCCCGCGCCCGTAGCCCTGTTGGCGGCGGGCCAGGTCCGCGTTGACGTCGACCGCCAGCAGCGGCACGCCGGCCGGCATGCCTTCCAGCACGCTGACCAGCGCCGGGCCGTGTGACTCTCCCGCGGTGGTGAATCGCAGCGTCACGCCGATCTCCCTAGAGAAAAGGCCACGAGCCCGGCCGGATCATCCGGCCGGGCTCGTCGCCACGTTCTGGAGCGCTGGACCGTGTTACCGGTTCGCGTTCGCCGAGCGAACGGGCTCGTTATCGGGCAGAATGTGCGGTGTGACGAGAATCAGCAAGTCCTGCTTGTCCTCTTCGTTCGACGTCTGGGAGAAGAGACCGCCGATGATCGGGAGATCGGAGAGGATCGGAATACCCTGCTTTTGTTTCGTGACCGTCGTCTGGGTGAGCCCGCCGATCACCGCCGTCTCGCCGTCGTTGACCAACAGCTGATTGTCGGCGTACCGCTTGAAGAAGAAGAAGCCCAGGTCACCGCCCGTCTGCGAGAGCGTCGACTGCTCCGCGTGGAGCTGCATCAGCACCTGGCCATTGTTCGTGATATGCGGTGTCACCTGCAGGATGATACCGGTTTCCTTGAAGCTCACCGTGGCGCGCGCCGTTCCGCCGACGCCGTTGGAGCTGGCGTCGATCACGCGGATCGGGGTTTCTTGTCCGACCTGGATCTTGGCCGGGCGGTTGTCGAGCGTCACGACACTGGGCTCGGCCTGGACGTCGGACATGTTGTTCAGCGAGAGCGCGTCGAGGAAGGACGTCAGCGAGAACTTCCCGAGGCTCATCGAGTAGATCAGGTTGAGCGCCGCCGAGCTGGCGAACGGCCGGCTGGCGTTCGAGATCCCGGCCAGCGCGTCGCCACCCACGTTCACGACGTACGTGTTCGGATCGAACAAGCTCGGGGCCTGCGTCGGATTGACGTGGTCGACGAGCTTGTTGAAGTACTGGGTCGGCTCCTCGAAGTCGTAGGCCAGCCCGAGGTTCTGGGTGACCGTCCGATTGATGAACACGATCTTGGCCTTGATCGACACCTGCGGCGTCCGGATGTCGAGGTCGCGCACATAGTTGACCACGTCGTTCATGTGCGACTGCGATTCCGTGATCAGGAGCGAGTTCGTGCCCGAGTCGGCGACCACGTTGCCGCGCGCCAGGCAGCCCGCGCCGGACGCCCCGCCGGCGGCCGCACCGCCGCAGTCGCGCGCCAACAGCGACTCGACGGTTTTGACCAAGGACGGCGCGCTGGCGTAATTGATCGACACCAGCTGGGTGATCAACGGTTCGCTGGCTTGCTTGGACTGAATGTTCTTGTAGGAATCCACCGTAATGATGCCATACTGGTCTTCCGAGGCCGCGAGCTGCTGGGCGCTCAGCACCGCCTGGAGCGCGACGTCCCACGGTTGATCCCGGACTTCGGCGGTCACTTTGCCTTCGACTTCGCGGCCCACCACGACCGTGCGGCCGGAGAAGGCGGCGAACGCCGCCAGGACATCGCGAATATCGGCGTCCTGATACGTCACCGTCATGCGCGGCTGCTGGGACTGGGTTCCATGCTGCAGCACACTGTGTCCGGCCATCGGGACATCGGAGCGCTTGACGATCGGCGTCACCAGCACGCCGGCGTTCGTGGCCACGATATCCGAGGCCATCGGCGTGGGCACCGCGACATCCGCGGCCCGCGGCGACTCTTTCACCGCCGCCACCGCGACGACGGGCACCAGCGACACGCCCGAGTTCCAGGCGGCGAACTTGGGCTCGCCACCCTCGAACTTGAGGTGCACCGCGTGGTCATCGCGGGTCATCGTGTACTTGCGCGGGCCGTCCAGTTCGACCACCACGCGGACGACGCCGGCTTTGTACTGCGCGTAGCGCACGTTGGTGACGGCGCCGCGCGCGATCCGATCATAGAAGTGGGAGCCGATGCTCAACCGGGCGCCGGTGAGATCGAGAACCACACGATAGGGCTGCATCTCGAGAACGAAATCCTGCACGTCGACCGCTCCGTCGACGTCGACCACCACATCCGCTCGACCGTCCGACGGGAGTACGCTGACCCCCGTGACGGCTGCTCCGCGGGGCGCCGGCGGGGTATCCCCCGGGTCGGCGGTCGCCGCACCCGCGCCGCGCGCGCTCGCAAGCGCGACGGTGCCGGCGGCGATCAGCGTCCAGACTTGCTTCATTGCGTCCTCGCTGTTGATGAATCACCGAGCGCCAGCAGTTCCTGGCGGCTGAACCCGATCTCTTCGATCGTGAACACGATCTCGCGCGGCTCGATCTGGGCCACCCGCATCCGGCCCAAGGTCGTCCCGACTCGCACCCGATACTGGTCCTTGGTGGAGACGTCGCGCATGATCGCGATCGAATTGCGTCCGGTGGGATCGTAGATCACCGTCACCAGGCGCAGGTCGTTCAGCATCGGCCGCAGGTCGCCATTGCGGAGCAGCGACACGAACGGGTCGCGCCGGCCTCCCGCGTCGTAGCTGAACACTTCCCGTTCCAGCGAGACTTCCCCCTTCATGCCGCGCTGCGTCACCGAGATCGACCGGGAACCGGTGTCCGACGTCGTCGCCGGCGCCGCCGAGGCCGCCGTCAGCTTGGCGGTGGTCTTGGGCGTGATCTTGATCGCCGTCGCGCTGGCCGGAGCCGGGGTCACTTTGGCCGCCGGCACCGCGGTCGTCGGCTTCGCCGTCGCCGCGATCGAAGTCGTCGTACGCGTGAAGCGCGGTGGGAGCGGCGCCATGGCCGGAGCCGCGGGCGTCGTCTTGGCGGTCGTCGTCGCCACCGGAGTGGTCGTCGCCGGAGTCGTCGTCGCTGTCGCCGTCGGGCTCTGTTCCGCGGTCGTATGCGCGTTGGTCGCGGCCGCCGCGTTCTTGGCGGCGGTCTTCGGGCCGTTGATCATGCCCTGCGCGCTCACGGGCGCGCGGGGGATCAGGAGAGCCGCGAGCGCGAGCGCGCTCAAGGAACGCATCATGACTTCGCTCCGGGTTTCGGCAACCGGGCGTGAGGGGACTGGTCGGCATTGGCGCCGCTGGACCGGGCCACGTACGTCTGGATCTCGAACTTGGAGCTCAGGGCCGACCGGCTGTGCGTCATGGGGTGTCCACGCGCATCATTACCGGAGACCGGCGCCAGCTTGAGATTGACCGGGGCCACGATACGGGTCAGCGAACCGACGTTGGTCAGGAACGCGGCCAACGCGTGGTAATCGCCGATCACGCTGATCTGATAGCGATAGGTGTCGAACTGGTCGCCCGTGATCACCGGCTCCGGATCGACGCCGGCGAGCTCGAGGTTCACGCGCCGGGCGGCCGTGGAGACCTGCTCCAGGAGCGCCGGCACTTCGTTGCTGGTCGGGACCAGCTGCCGCATGAGCTGCAGGTTCTGCTGATAGCGCAGCGCCTGGGCGCGCAGATCGTTCACGCTGCCTTTGGCCAACTCGGCCTTGGCGCGCTGGTTCGACTGCTCGAGCTGGCCAATGTGGGAGCGCACGGCCGCCTGCTCCGCTTCCTTGGGCGTGAAGACCGACGACCAATAGAAGAAGATCCCGGCGAATGCGGCCACGCAGCCGGCGGTGTAGGCCAGGTCGCGTGAGTTCTTTGGCGGAAAGGCCATGGGTTACCTCACCGACAGAGTGAGCGGGACCGTCCGAATCGCCGTCGAATCGGGCGTCTGATACTCGGCCGTGAGCGAGAATTGGGTCACGTCCTTGCCATCGACCGTCGCCAGGTCCGACTTCTCGAGCTGCACGTTCTGAATGAAGGGCGAGGCCTCGAGGAGCTTCATGAACCGCGTCAGGGCCTGAATGTCGACGGTGTTGCCGGTCAACCGGAACTTGAGCGCCGGCGGCGGCTCGTCGTCCATCTCGGCCTTGGCTTTCTTCGTCTTCTTCGTCGTGTCGATCGCGCCGACGACGGCCACGGCGCTGGTTTGCTCCAGGGCCGTCAGCCACGTGTACTGCGGCATCGCCCGGCTGACCTCATCCATCACGTGGGGCCAGACGAAGCGATTGTTGTCGATCGCCTTGATGATGTTGAGCTGGTGCATGACCGAGTCCCGCTGCGTCTCGGCCTTGCGCTTCTCGCGCAGGACGGCCGCGTACCGGGTCGAGTCCTGCACCTGCTTCTGTTCCGTCGCGGCGAGCTCGTTGGCCACCGCCTGTTGGCGCACGTTCATCAGGTAGACGACGGCGCCGGCGACGACGAGGCAGGCCACGCAGGCGATGAGATACGGCTGCTTGATGTGGGAGACGGCGCCGGCGACCTTCGAGCCGACGTCAGCGCGCGCGGCTTTGCCGCGCGCTTTCTTTCCAGCACCAGGCAGCAGGTTGATTTCAATCATGGAATCGCTCTCGGGGGGACGTCACGCGGCGTGGCGGAGGGCCAAGCCGATCGGCAACATCAACAACGGCGCGACTTCGTCTGTGACGAGCGAATCAAAGACGCCGTCACGTACCTTCAAGTTGGCCAACGGGTTCGCCTGCTCGACGGAGAGGCGGAGCCGCGCCGCCAGCGCTTCAGTGAGCCCCGGGATCCGGGCCCCGCCGCCGCACGTGAACACGGCGCGGAGCTGTCCGGCGGACCGCGAGGCCGACGCCAGGAACGCGGCGGCGCGCTCGATCCCGACGGCGATCTCCTCACCGCGCGACTCGATCACCGCGTCGAGATGCGGCGACCGATCGAACCCTTGCAGCAGCGCTTCGGCCTCTTCCTGCGACAGGCCGCGCTCCCGCTGCAGATCCTCGCGCAGGCGCCGGGTGCCCACCGCGACATCGCGGGTGAGAATCGGCACGCCATCGTCGAGGATATTGATGTTGGTGACTTCGTGTCCCAGGTTGACCAGGGCCACGATACCGGTCATGGCGTCGGGGTGGTTCACCTCGAACGCGTTGTGGAGCGCGAACGCTTCGACATCGACGGTCATGGGCGAGAGACCGGCATCGGTCAGCACGCGCAGCCGCGCTTCCACGAGCTCGCGCTTGGCCGCCACCAGCAACACCGTCATCTCCAGGCCCTCGGCGTCCGGATCGAGGATCTGGAAATCCAGCTCCACCGACTCCATGTCGAAGGGCACGTGCTGCTCGGCTTCCCAGCGCATCAGCTCGCGCGCTTGCGATTCCTTGACGCGTTCGATCTGAATCTTCTTGATGATCACGTCGCGGCCACCGACGGCCGTGACGACGTGTTTGGCTTTCTTGATCCCGGCGAGCTCCAGCGTCTGCCGGATCGCATCGGCGACGATCGTCGGATCCATCACCTCGCCATTGACGATCGCGTCGGCGGACAGCGGCACGATGGCGACCTTCGTCAGCTCGGGCTGGCGCCCGTGCTCGATGACCGCGACTTTGACGAGGCCGGATCCGATATCGAGTCCGATCGTGGTTTTCTTGCGGCCAAAGAGCGCCATAGGGGTGCCGGGGGCTAGTGGTGTACGAGTGGTCGGATCGACCTACCGACCGGTCATTTCTCCCAGTCACACGACTCGTGGGGCGCAAAGGTAACGCTGACTTGCTTGCCGGATGCACGACGGGCCGGGTCACTGGGACCCGGCCCGTCGCGTCCTGCGTGCCGCGCGCTGGCTACAAACAGGCCGGCGCGCCTTCGATCGTGTCAGCCGTGACACCACCTGGGGCCGACGCCGCGCCACCAACCCACACGGCGCAGAGATGACCGGTCGACGTGGACGGGACGAACGTGTTCGTCACCGTCGTGCTCCAGCCGGTCGTGGTCGCTGCACTCGGATCCGCAACCACGTTACCGGCTGACGGGTGGAACGACGTCGAGAGCGCGGCCAGGGTCGTCGCGTACGACGTGTTGTCCGAGAAGTACGCTTCCTGCGCCGTCACCAGGTTGCGGAGATCGGTCTTCATCGAAGCGGTATACGCCTTCGACTTGGTGGCGGCGAACTTCGGAATCGCGATCGCGGCAAGGATACCAATGATCACGACGACGATCAGAAGCTCGATGAGGGTGAAACCTTTCTTGGCCGTCTTCATAACGTGTCTACTCCGGAGGGGGGAGAAAAGTGGTGACTGCGGGTCACCGGGCAACTGCCATCTGGCCACTACATAGGCAACGGACGGGCCGTGGCGGACTGTGCCGTCTAACTATCAATACTCCAATGGGTTGGGCATCAGTCGCCCGACCTGCTCGCCGCCGATGTGCCGTGTGTTTTGCACGACGACTTGCAGACTGCGTGGCGCGATGGGTGTCCCGATACGAGTCATTGGGATGAGAAGAGCGTCTGGACCACGTCAGAATGGGCTAACGCCAGTTGTTGCCGCCCCGCCGCGCTATCCCCGCGATCCATCAACATGGCCGCGTACCCTTCGCGCAGATGCACGTTCGCCGGATGGTCGGCCAGACCGCGACGGAACGCGGCCTCGGCGTCCACATAGTCGTGCAGCGCTTGCGCGGCGCTCGTCAGCTGATCGATGGCCTGCACGCTGTCGGGTGCGGATTCGTAGGCGCTGAACGCGAGCGCGATCGCTTCACGCGGCCGCCCTTGCGTCCGACGCAGCTCGGCCAGCGTGTACAGGGTCGCGTAATCCCCCGGACTGAGTTGCTTGGCACTGTCGAGCAAGGCGTCGGCGACGAGCGTCTGCCGGGCGCCGAGCGCCACCTGGGCACCGGTGACGTAGGGGCCGACGTCGCTCCCGTGCAGGCGGCGGGCCACCTGGCACTCGGTGGCGGCCTCCGACCAATGATGCTCGAGTGACAGCAGCACGCACACGGTGTAGTGCGCGCGATAGGATTCCGGCTGCTCGGACACTTCCCGCATCAGGAATTGGCGCTTGTCGTGCCAGAAAGGAGTCCGCGTCCAGGTCCGCAAGGCGAACGCGACACACAGCACCGTCGCGAAGACGGCGCTGAAACGGGGCCGCACGACCAGCGCCCGCTCGAAGATCCAGCCCGCAATGATCGCCGCGCCGACGCTCGGCAAGTAGAGCGTCCGCTCGGCCAGCACCACGCCCGACGGAAAGAGTACATTCGAGACGGGCGAGATCGCGACGATGAACCAGACGACGCCGTAGGACACCGCGGGCGCCCGACGCCACAGCGCGACGAGGACGAGCAGCGTTGCCGCTAACAATGCGCACCCGACGACCACTGCTGGGGTCACGCCGGTGACGAGGTCGATGGTCCGCGGCGTGTAGTCGACCTTGAGATCGATGGGAGCGAGCAAGAGCCGGGCGTATTCGGGGACCACCCGCAGCATGGTCAACCATCGCTGGAGCATCGTGGCGTGATCCCACGTCACCGCCGTCACCACGAACGGTTTGCTGCGGAAGACCCAGAGCAACGCGCCGGCGTATACCGCGCACACGCCGGCATAGGCGGCGTACCATCGACGCCGCTCGACGAAAGGACGGCGCCAATGCGCCGAACTGCCGACGATGAGATCGTGGGCCGCCGCGAGACCGAGAAAGACGATGCCCACCTCTTTCGACGCGAGGGCTGCCGCGAAGTACAGGACGGCGACCGGACGCTTCTCCCAATGCGCGAGCCATGCGAGCAGAACGAATGCGGTAGCCATCAACTCGCACCGGCCGACGCCGTTGGAGACCGCCTCCACGTGCACCGGATGCAGCGCGAACCAGAGGCCCCCGAACCACGCGCCGGACACCGACAGCATCGTCGAGAGCACGCGCCACACCAAGACCGAGACGGCGACATGCCAGCCGATATTGACCAGGTGGATCCACCAAGCGCCCAGATGGAGGATGCCGCGATCGATGACGAACGAGTCGATCACCAGGGGCCGGTATTGGCCGGCGCCGTTGTGCTCCGGCCAGTAGGGATGGGCAAACGCCCGCCAGAGTCCCGTGACGGTCTGGACGAGCGGGTTGTCGTGAATGATGCCCTGATCGTCCTGCACGTAGCCGTTGGCGAGCGCGTTGGCGTAGCACAGGGCAGCGACGAGCACAATGCTGGCGATCGCCCACTGCCGCCAGCGCTGGTCCGGTCCGTCGATCTGGTGCGTGGGGGCTGGGGGCATGTCCCCAAAGGACGCCCTATGGATTCGCCAGGTTACGGCCCGGTGTCGCGCACCGCGATATACGCGCGATGCAAGTCCGCGTTGCCGGGGTGGTCGGCAAGTCCGCGCCGCAGCGCCGTGCGCGCCGCAACGGGGTTCCCCGAGCGGACGGCCATCGTCGCCGCGACCCGAATCGCGCGCACGGAATCGGGGCACAGCTCATACGCCGCGAAGGCGAGCGCCCCGGCTTCCCGCCAGCGGCGTTGCAGGGCACGCACGTCCGCGAGCCGGAGCCAGGGACCGATCTGCGTGGGGGCCAGACGGCGCGCGCTGTCGAGCAGCGCGGCCGCTCCCTCATAGTCGCGCGCCGCCAGCGCGGCCTCCGCCCCTCCGCGGTATGGGTCGCCATCGCGGGGGAACAGTTGCCGAGCCAGCCGGTATTCACCGGCCGCGGCGGTCCACTGTCCGGTCGAAGCGAGAAACATCGCGGCCGCGTGGTGCGCTTTGTACGACCGCGGCGAGTCATGCAGCGCGCTTCTCGTCAGCGCGAGGTCATCATGCCAGACGCGCGTCCGGGTCCATACGCGTACGGCGAACGCCAGGCCGAAGGCGGTGGCCAGCGCCGCCACCCGAAGCCGCGGCCTGGCGCGCGCCGCGAGCCCGCCGATGACGATGGCCGCACCAGCGGTCGGCAGATACAAGGTGCGTTCCGCCAGGACGACGCCCGTGGCGAAGAACACGTTGGCCACGGGAGCGACCGCCATCACGAACCAGGCGATGCCGTAGCATATCGCCGGGGCGCGCCGCCTGGTCATGATCACCGCGATGATCACCGCGATCACGAAGGCGCCGCCCAAGAAGACGGGCGGCGTCAACGCGGTCTGCAGCGCGATAACCTGGGGCTCGTAGTTGGTGCGGAGCACGAACGGCATCACCACCAGGCGCGCGTAGTCTGGCGCCACACTCAGCATCGTGAGCAGACGCGCGCCGGCCGTGGCGCCGTCCCAGGTCTGGGCAACCACCCGCAGGGGTTGGTCGGAGAAGATCGTCGCCAGGACCACCGCGTAGAGGACCACGACCGCTCCGTAGCGGAGGTACAGGGCGCGGCGGCGGGCCAGCGGGGCGCGCGCGCCTCCCTGCATCAGGTCGTGCACGATGGCGAGACCCAAGAAGACGATCCCCGTCTCTTTGGCCAGCAGCGCCAGGGCGAACCAGACCATGGCGATCCGCTTTTCGCGCCAATGCGCCAGCCAGGCCGCCAGGACGAACGCGGTCGACAGCAGCTCGCTCTGGCCTACGGCGCTGGCGACGGCTTCGACGTGTACGGGCTGGAGGGCGAACCATGCCGCGCCAATCGTCGCGCCGGGGGGTGGCACCATGGTCATCAGCACTCGGCGGAGCAACAGGCATACGCTGACGTGCAGGACGATGCTCACGCCGTGGTACACCGAGGGCGACCCGCCGGCGGCCGCCCATTGCAACACGAACAAGCCAACGGCAACCGGCCGGTATTGTCCCCAGCCCCACGCCTTGGGCCAGTACGGGTGCGCGAACGCACGCCACAGGCCGGTGAAGGACTGAACGATCGGATTGTGGGCAATCAGCGGCCAGTCGTCCTGGGTGAAGCCGTTCGACAGACCATTGGCGTAGACGAGAGCGGCGATCAGCGCGATGACGACGGGCGCGCGCGCCGCGACGCGGCGCGTCAGGAACGCAGGTTGTAGCGCACGATGTGCCACAGTGCCGCCACCCCATCCTTCCACCCGATCTTCTTCCCTTCGGCGTACGTCCTGCCCGAGTAGCTGATGGGTACCTCGTAGATGCGCGCCTGCGCTTGCGCGAGCCGGGCGGTCACCTCGACCTCGAATCCGAATCGGTCCGACGTGAGCACCAGCGATCGGGCGACCTCGCCCCGGATCGCCTTGTAGCACGTCTCCATGTCGGTGAGGTTGATATTGGTCGCGATGTTGCTGAACGTCGTCAGGACGGCATTCCCGACCGAGTGCCAGAAATAGAGCACGCGATGCGGTCCGCCGAGAAATCGCGAGCCGAACACTGCGTCGGCCACGCCGTCGATGAGCGGTTCCATCATCTGCGGCCAATCGGCCGGGTCGTATTCGAGATCGGCGTCTTGCACGATCACCACGTTGCCCGTGCTGGCCGCCAGGGCGGTCCGAATGGCCGCTCCCTTTCCCTGGTTGCGCGGATGGTGAATCAGTCGATCGATGCGTCCCTCGGCCGCCAGGCGATCGAGTATCTCCCGGGTCCCGTCCGTCGAGCAATCGTTGACGCAGATGATTTCCTTCGGGACGTTGACCGCGTGGACCTGGTCGAGGATGGCGCCGATCGTCGCCCGCTCGTTGTAGACCGGGATGAGCACGGACAGCCGCAGGGCGTGTCGCGGAATCGGCGTCCGGCCGCGCATGCGGGGAATCGTGGGTCCGGTCAGGTGCTCGGCCGGGCGCGTGATTTCGGTCATGGGGGAACATTAAGGGCCGGCCAGAGCGCTTGCATGCGCCCCGCTATCGGCCGTCCAGAGCATCTTGCGGAAGAGGGCGGGGCGCACGCCGTCGGACAAACCGTCGGCCGCCACGGAACGCAATCCCGCGTAGTCGCGCGCTTCGAGGCGGCATTGGGCGAGGATGACACGGGCCGACACCAGGTGTGAGGTGATGTCCAGCGCACGGCGGGCCAGCCGCTCCGCCGGCGCGCAGGCGCCCGCGCGCGCATACTCGGTGGCCAAGTCGATGAAGACGCGTGGGTCGCCGCCGTAGAGGCTAAGCGCGCGACGCGCCTCGCGCTCGCCCGATCCGCGCTGGCCCGCGTTGAACAACAGCCCCGCGTAGCCGTAGTGGGCGGCATAGCTCAACGGCTCCTCCTGAGTCGCGGCACGGAACAGCGTCGAGTCGTCGTGCCAGACCGGGGCGCGCACCATGCTGCGGGCGAGTCCCGCGACAAGTAGCATGGTCAGGCCGGTCGCCGCCCCGGCCAACTCGGCGCGCCGCGCAACGCCAGCGCGCGGCAGCCAGTTGACGACGACCGGCACCAGCGCGCCGGCGGCCAGCATCGCGCCGACGCTCGGCAGAAAGAGTGTTCGTTCCGCGAGGAGAACGCCCGTGCGCACCACGACGTTGCTCACGGGCAAGATGGCAATCCCGAACCAGGCGAGGCCAAAGGACAGCACGGGGAGCTGGCGCCGCGCCGCGACCGCCAGCACGGCTCCCCCGGTCAGAACGACCAGCCCCACCATCGCGACAATGTCGGCGCTGTCGCGGACGGCGGTCCCCGGCGGCGAATAGACGGCCGACAGGTGCGCGGGCCATACCAGCAGCCGGACCCACTGGGGCACGACGCCCAGCATCGTCCACGACCGCGTAGTCCACATCGCGTCGCGGAATGCGAACGCCGGGTTCTCGCCGACCAGGCCGCCGAGCACCGACCGCCGCAGGATCAGGTAGGCACTCGCGATCCCGGCGAGCAGAACGCCCAGCGGCACGAGCGATCGCGCCCGCGCGCGCGCGGGCGCGGGATCGGCGACCACGGTGAGCTCGGCCGCCAGCAGCAGCGCGGGCAACACGATCGCGTGCTCTTTGGCCAGCAACCCCACGATGAAGAGGATTGCGAGCGTTGCGAGGTCGCGCCTGCGGAGCTGGCCGGCGGCGCGCCGGCGCAGGTAGAGCGCCCCCGCCGCGCACACGGCGCCCGCCACGATGAGCTCAGACTGTCCGACGCAGTTGGCGAAGACCTCGACGTGCACGGGATGCACCGCGAACGCGGCCGCCGTGCCCAGCGCGATGCCGGCGGGCAGCATGCTTCTCGCGAGCGCAAGGACCCCCAGGCAGACGGCAACGTAGAGCAGGAGGTTCACCACGTGAAATGGCAGAGCCGAGCCGCCGCCGGCCGTCCATTCGATGGTGAACAGCGCCGTCGCCAGCGGCCGGTAGAGTGTCCCTCCCTGCGCGAGCGGCCAGTAAGACTCGACGAAACGATGCGCCAGCTGGTGCCAGTCGTGCAGGGGCGCGTTCCGCGCGATGATCGGCAGATCATCGTAGGCGAATCCATTCCCGAGACCCGTGCTCGCGGCAACGGAGGCGAGCGCCGCGATCGACGCCGCCGGGAGCCAACGGCGCGTCATGCTTCGACGCCGAAGCGGGAGAGTTTGCGGTAGAGAGTCGAGGGGTCGATGCCGAGCACGTCGGCGGCTCGTGTCTTGTTGCCGCCCTCACTCTGCAGAACCCACATGATATAGGCCCGCTCGATTACGTCGAGCGTCGGCGTCGTCGCGGTGCGTTCGGAGATAAGCGGCTCGGCTTGCCGGTCGGTGACACGGTCGGGCAGCGCGGACACATCGATGACGTCGCCCGGCGTCAGAATGACGGCGCGCTCCAGGGCGTTCTCCAGCTCGCGGACGTTCCCGGGCCAGGAGAAGCTGCGCATGGCCTCGAGCGCCGCTTCGCTGGCACGCTTCGGGCTTTCCGACCGCGCCTCGGCCGCGCGGTGCAGAAACGCCTCGACGAGGAGAGGGATGTCGTCCCGCCGGTCGCGCAGCGGCGGCAAATGCAGTGCGATCACGTTCAGCCGGTAGAACAGGTCGCTCCGGAATGTGCCCCGCTTGATCTCCTCCTCGAGATCGCGGTTCGTGGCGGCGAGCAGACGCACGTCGATCGGACTGGGATCGGTCGCACCGACCGGAATCACCTCGCGGTGCTGCAACACACGGAGGAGCTTGACCTGCGTGGCGGGCGTGGTCTCGCCGACCTCGTCGAGGAAAAACGTCCCTCCCGCGGCGGCGGTGAACAACCCGCTCTTGTCCTTGACGGCGCCGGTGAACGAGCCCTTGACGTGGCCGAACAGCTCGCTCTCCAACAAGCTCTCGGGGAGCGCGCCGCAGTTGATCGACGCGAACTGGGCGTCGGCGCGGTTCGAGAGTTGGTGGATGTAGCGGGCGATGACTTCCTTGCCGGTGCCCGACTCGCCCTGAATCAGGACGGTCGACTCGGTCGCGGCGACGGTTTCAGCCAGCGTAACGACATCGAGCCACACCTTGCTGGACCCTACGGGCCGGCCGTCGGTCTGGCGTTCGCGGCGCTTGATCTCCCGCTTGAGCGACGAGTTCTCCACGCGTAGGCGCCGATGCTCGGCCGCCCGCTTGAGGATCGCCACGAGCTCGTCGTTCCCAAATGGCTTCTGAATATAGTAGAACGCGCCCTCGTTGACGGCCTGCATCGCCGACTGCAGGGTCGCCTGCGCGGTCATGAGAATGACGGGCGTCTCGGGATACTTTGCCCGCACGGCGCTCAAGATCTGCACGCCGCCGACCGCCGGCATCCGGACATCGCTCAAGACGATGTCCGGGTTGATCCTGTCCAATTGCTCCAATGCCAGCTTCCCACCCAGCGCGGTGAGCGGCGTGAAGCCTTCGTTCTTGAGCAGGATGCGCAACGAGTCGAGAATCCCTGACTCGTCATCAATGACCAGGACGGTGGGCTTCCCGTCGCTCACGCGGTCTCCTGCGGCACCCGAAATTGCACCGGAACGTCGTCGGTGATCTGGGCGTAGGGGAGCAGGACGGTAAGACGCGTGCCCAGCGCTCCGGTGTCGACGAGGACCACCCCACGGTGCGCCTCGATCGCCCGGTGCACCACGGACAATCCCAGTCCACTGCCACCCGATTTTGTCGTCATGAACGGCTCGAACATGCGATCCCGGACCTCGGACGCGATCCCGGGTCCGTCGTCGCTCACCCGCAAGGCGACCGCGCCCGAGTCGAATGACACGCCACTGGGGAGTTGATCGGCCGCGATTGGCGCCACATCGACTCGAACCGTGCCGTTGGGCGGCGCCGCCTGCACCGCGTTCAGCACCAGATTGAACACGGCGCGGTGCAGCAGATCCTCGTCCCCGTCGATGACGAGCGGGACGTCCGGAATGGAACAGGAAATGGTGACGCCGGGCTCCCGGTCCGGGTGCGCCGAGACCAAACTGGCGGCGCCCGTGGCCACCGCCCCCAAGTCGACCGGACGGAGACACGTTACCCGGACGCGCGCGAAATCCAGAAATTCCGTCAAGAGTCGTGACAGGCGATCGGATTCGCGCACGATGAGCGCGCCCAGCGTTCGCGCGTCGTCGTCCGCCTGCGGCATCCGCGCCAGTTGTTCCACGGCGCTGCGGATCGAGGCGAGCGGATTCTTGATCTCGTGCGCCAGCGACGCGCCCAGCTCGGCCACCGCCTCCAGCCGCCCAGCGCGGACGTGCAGGCTCTCCAGGCGCTTTTGCCCCGAGATGTCCTGGAAGATCGCCGTCGCCGTCGCTGAATCCGACTGCTGGCTGTAGGTCGTGGTGACGCCGATGGGGAATGTGCGATCCCGCAGCGTGACGATGTCTTCTCCGCGGGTCGTCCGGAATCGGCGGGTCACCGCGTCTTCCAGCGCGCGCGCGAGACGCGGCGCGGCCGCTGCGATCAGCGGCAGGATTGGCACGGCGGTCGAGCGCCGCACCGGAAGACCCAGCAGCTCGATGGCCGCGGGATTGGCGTAGAGCAAGTTGCCGCGGCTGTCGATCGTGATGATGCCGCTGCGGATCGCGCCCAGGATATCCTCCCCTTGTAGGCGGACGAACACCAACTCGGCCGCGGTGCCCGCGCCGGCCTGTTGCAGGCGTGAGCCAATGTAGCCGCTGCCGAGGGCGACGGTGCCAAACACCACGAGCTGCAGCCACACCGCGACGTCGGGAGTCGTGTGGCTCAGCCAGAGCACCTCGACGAAATAACAGATGCTGCATGATAGCGCGATCAGTAGCCCTGCTCCGACGGGGAGGAGGAGCGCGGCGCCGGCGATCACGAGGATGTAGAGCCAGGCGAACGGCGACTGGCTGCCGCCCGTGACGTGCACGACCGCCGTCACGAAAGCGATGTCGAACGCCGTCTGGATATACAAAAAGGCGCGCGCGGAGGGGCCCTTGTGGACGACTTCGCTATAGGCGGCCGACGCGACCGTGAACAGGATCGCGACGGCGAAGATCAGCGACGCCAGCCGCGCCGTCTCTGTCGGTGTCCGTTCCCAGGCAAACTGCGCAGCCAGGAAGATCGCCGCCGAGACAATGAATCGACCGATGTAGATTCCGCGCATGATGCGGCCGGGGTCGGTCATGGCCAGCTGCAACTTGGCCCGGGGAGGGCTGATCGACGTCACGACAGGCGGGGTGCGCGGTGGGGTGAGGGGCTGTATCATGAGACGAGCTTGTCGGCACAGGGTTTCCGCGTGAATGAAACCGCTCGGCGGGGACGGGCGTGGGCCGCGTTCCTCGACGTCGTGTGGTCCGTCGTCGCCACCATTGCGACGGCGGCACGGGATATGGCTCAGCGCCTCAGTCGCCGCATGGCCGCCATGTGGGTGCGCGGCATGTCGCCGGATGAAGTGCGGCGCGTCGTGGCCCGGACCGGCAACTCGCGCATGCTCGGCGGTGTGCTCGACTTTCAGCACAAACGGGCGCACGACGTCATGCGGCCACGGACCGAGATCGTCGCGGTCCCGGTCGAGGCGACAGCCGAAGATGTGCGGACGGTGCTCCGCACCGAGCGGTATTCCCGATATCCGGTCTACCGGGAGTCGCTCGACGACGTCGTCGGGATCTTTCTGGCCAAAGATCTCTGGGCCCTGGACGATGGGGCGCCTTTCGTGCTCGGCGACATGCTGCGCGAGGCGATCTATGTGCCGGCCTCCGTGCCCGCCGAGCGGGTGCTCACCGACTTGCGCCGGCGCCGTGCCCACATGGCCATCGTGCTCGACGAGTACGGCGGCACCGCCGGCATCGTCACCATGGAAGACCTCGTCGAGCAGGTCATCGGCGATATCGCCGATGAGGACGAGCCGGCGACGCGGCGTTCATTCGAGTTCGAGGGCGTGCTGGAGCTGGCCGGACTCCTGTCGCTCATCGACGTGCGCTCGGAGCACCATCTCGACATCCCCGACGGGGAATGGACCACGATCGGCGGCTATGCGTTCGCCAAACTCGGTCGGTTGCCGAAGATCGGGGACCGCGTGCCGTTTCCCGATGGCGAACTGGAGGTCATTGCCATCGACGGGCGGCGCGTGGCCGCGCTTCGCGTGCTGCGCGCGACCCGCGTGTCGTGAGCGACGACGTCGTGGTCACCGACGCGGTGCGGATCCGGCGCGCCGAGCTCACCGTGCGGGCGACGCGCGCGGGTGGCCCCGGGGGGCAACACGTCAACACGTCGTCGACGCGGATCGAGATCGTGTGGAACGTGCTGCGGACGACGGCGCTCGATGACCAGCAGCGCCAGCGGGTGCGCGACCGCCTCGGCGGGCGGGTGGATTCGAGCGGCGACGTCCGCGTCGTCGCCGCCGACTCGCGGAGCCAGCGCCGGAATCGCGAGGCCGCCGAGGAGCGGCTGGCCACACTCGTCCGCCAGGCCCTGGCCGTGCGCAAGTCGCGGCGCGCCACCCGACCCACCGCGTCCTCGGTTGCGGCGCGACTCGAAGACAAACGCCGCCGCTCCCGGATCAAAGCGGAGCGGCGGCGGCGAGACGACTAGCGCGCAGGGATCGTTCAGGAATTCGACTGCGCGTTCGGCTGCGTACTGGGCGGCGAACCCGGCGGCGCGTTGAGCTGCGCACTCGGTTGCCCGTCCGGCTGCGCGCTTGGCTGCGTGCCGGATTGCTTCGCGTGATGCTTTTGCGCGCGGGCGCGTAGCGCCGCGCGGTTGGCGTCGAACCTCGTCTGCTGCTCCGGCGTCAGCATGCCGCGCATTTCGTCGATCTGCTGCTTGCGCAGCGTGCGCAGCGTCTGCTGATCACCGTTTTGCCGCGCGCTACGCATTGGCGCCGAATACTTGGCGTGCACGGTACGGAACGAGGCGCGCTGGGCGTCGGTCAGGTGCACGCCGCGAAAGAGCGCGCGGGCCGCGCGGTGATGCCGCGGGTGGCGCGTGGACGCCGAGCTGGTATACGTCAGCGGGTTGGCTTCCTGCGCGCGCATCGCCACCGGGAGCGCAGCGAAACTACCGGCCAGCACGAGCATGCCAGCCACGAAAGGCGAACGAAACATTTTTCCTCCAAAAGAGTTTCGCTCGTGAGACGCCGCCGTCGTCCTGGCGTTAAGTTCGAGCATGACGCGCGATGACGAGGCCATGATTGTGTGCCCGTATTGCGGGGAGCCAAACCACATTGGGCTCGACCCGGGCGGCGCGCGACTTCAGGTGTACGAAGAGGACTGCCAGGTCTGCTGCCAGCCGTGGCGCCTGCACGTCCGTTACCGGCCGAGCGGGCGAGCCGACGTCAGCGTGGAGACAGCGGACGGGTCGTCGTCCGCGTGATCGCGCGCCGCGGTGGCGGCATCACGGGCTCGGCCAGCACGCGCCGGTAGTCGGCGACGAGCGCGTCGAAGATGTGCTCCCATGAGCATAGGCTGGCCGCGGCGATGCCTTCGGCGGCGAGCCGGCGCCGGCGCGCGGGGTCCGCGGCGAGCGCCTGAATGGCCGAGGCCAGCGCGGCGCCATTGCCACCCGGGATCAACACTCCCCCGCCCCGCGCCATGAGCTCGCGCGTCGGTCCGACGTCGGCGGCGATCACGGGAAGACCGGAGGCCATGGCTTCGAGCAACACGTTGCCGAACGTGTCCGTCGTCGATGGAAAGATGAAGAGATCCGCCGACGCGTAGAACGCGCTCAACGCCTCGCCGACGATGCGCCCGGTGAAGCGCGTGCCGGCCGGTGCCTTGCGCCGGCAGGCCCCGGCGTAGGGGCCATTGCCGGCCAGCGCGAAGATCACGTCCTCGCCCCGCAAGCGATGCATCGCGTCGAGCGCGACGTCGAGGCCCTTTTCGGCGGCCAGGCGCCCGACATAGGCCACGACGATCGTGTCGTCCGTCGCGCCGAGCTCCGCCCGCGTGGCGGTCGACCGAAACCGCGGATTGAACCGGCCCGTCTCGATGCCCCGTCCCCACACGGCCAGGCGCTCGAACCCGAACGGCCGGAGCTCGTCGGCGATGGCGCGCGTCGGCACGTACGTCCGCTGCCCCGTATTGTGGAACCAACGGAAGAACGTCCAGCCCAGGCCGCTCAGGAGCCCGAGACGATAGAACTTCGCGTATTCGCTGAACGACGTGTGGTACGACGTCACCAGCGGAATCCCCAACCGCAGCGCGCACGCCCGTCCCGTGAGACCCATGCCGAACGGCGTCGCCGCGTGGAGCAGCGTGGGGCGCCAGGCCATGAGATCATTGTAGATGCGCCCGCCCACCGGCGGCGCCAACCGCAGCTGCGGGTAGGCCCAGAACGGAATACTCGGCCGCCGCCAGATCGCCGGATCGACCTGCGTGGCCTCGGGATCGGTCGTCGTGTAGACGCGGGCTTCGCCGCCGCGGTCGGCAACGGCGCGCACCAGACGCTCCAGCGTCCGCGACACGCCGTTCAACTGCGGCGGATACGTGTCGGTGAAGAGCGCCAGCCTCAGGGGCCGGGCGGTCGCCGGCGCGGCGCCGGTCGCGGTGGTGTCAGCCTGGAGCGTCGTCGTCACGCAAAACGGTGCGGCGCGCATCGCGCCGCCGTAGGAGAAAACGGCGTACCTTGGCGGCGTAGAGTGGCACGCCAAAGACTATTCCCAAGATGATGCCGAGCAGCGTCGTATAAAAGCGCCACATGAGCAACAAGGAGCTGGCTTCGGGTCCGACGTCGCCCGCCACGCCATTGATGAAGCCCAAGTCGACCGCGCCGGCGCCCGAGGGCGTCGGGACGAAGTTCTGGCCGTAGAGGAGCGCGAACGAGCCGATCAGGACGGCGCCGAATGCCGGTGGACTGGTGAGGGTCCCCACCACGACCGGCAGGACGAGGATGCGGGCCACGATATGGATCGCGGTGAGCGGCACCGTCGTGGCGACGGCCCATGGGCGCATGCGGCGCGCCAACCGCAACGAGTCCCGCAGCGTGCCGCCGACGTGCACGGACACGCGGGGCAGGAATCGCCGAAAGAGGAGCCAGGCGACGAGGCCGCCCACGATGATCAACAGGATCCAGGACAAAACGTGACGCAAATGCGGTCCTACGCTGCGCTGTTGGGTGCGCCACCATTCGCCGCCGAATCGCCATCCCAGGAATGCGCCCACGACGATCACGACCAACCACTCGATGATCCCCTCGACGCTGATCAACGCGATCGTGTCCGACACGTTGAGTCCGGCGTTCACCATGCCGGCGAATCGTACCGGCTCGCCGCCCGCGCGGAGCGGGGTCAGCGCCGCGGTAGCGTCGCTGGCCGCGTTGAGCGTGAACGCATCGAGAAATCGGACCCGCGTGTGGAGACCACGCGCCAGCACCTGGATACGCCACGCGCGCGTGAGGTTGTCGACCGCGATGAGACCGAGGCAGAGGAGATGCGCGACGGGCGTGCTCAGCACCACGGTGCGTCAGGTCAGGTCGCCGTAGCGCGTGGCTGGGCGTACCGCCAGCCAGCGATCGAGCTCGGTCTCGACCGATCGCGCGGTCGCTGGGTGGTCGAGATCGCCCGGATGAAGGGCGATGCGCATGATCGGCGCGGCGCGCTGCGCGCGCCAGCGCGCTTGCGCGACGAGCACCGATCCCGCGGCCCGGAGAGGCGTACGTCCGCTCCAGCGGACCACCGGTGAGGTCAAGCGTCGGTTGTTGCGCAGGAGTGTGACCGACGAGTCGTCTTCGAAATAGCACAGGCCAGCAGCGCCGACGACGCCGGCGCAGGTGTCGCGCGCGAGCCAAGCGGGGGGGACGAACCCGACCGGGTCTAACCCCAGTCGTTGAAAGAGCGCCAGCCCGCGATCGACCCGTTCCCGGGCCGCCGGGGCGTCGAGGGTCAGGAACTCTCCCTCCCGAGCCGTCTTCCCGAATGCGCGCCACTGATCATGCCACCCCCGTGGGGAGCCGACCTCGTCATGCCGCTCACCGTGCAGGAATATCTCGGCACCCGCATCGGCGCACGCCCGTACCCACTGCATGAAGTCGGTATGCCGCTCGAGAGGCCAGTCCCCGTGCCAATTCGGTACAACGAGTAGCGCAGGCGTGACGCCGCGGGTCCGGCAGAGTGCCCACAACGTCTCGACGCGTGAGGCCAAGGCCGGCGTCACATCGTGAATGCTGACGAGAAGAGCCACCGGTGATCCGCTAACCGGTGGCCAAGACCCCGCGGTAGATCTCGAAGATGCGGTCGAAGACGCTGTTCCACGAATGTTCGCGCTCGGCGTACACCCGGCCGCGCATCCCCACCGTGGCCAGATCGGCGCGCAGCAACTCGATCGCCGCCTCGCTCAGCGCCGCCGGGTCGCCGGCTGCGAACGTGGCGCCGGCGCCCGAGCCCTCCACCTGCTCGAACACGCCACCGCGGTTCGCCGACAGCACCGGCGTCCCCGAGGCCAGCGCTTCGAGCGCCGAGAGACCGAATGTCTCGATCGAGCCGGGCGCGACGAACAGGTCGACGGCCGCGAGCAGGTTCGCCAGCTGCTCCCGATCGTTCTCGTACGGCATCCAGAGCACGCGCTTGTGGCCCTCGGCCAGCCCCTGCAGGTACTCGCGCTGGGGTCCGTCCCCCACGAGGACCAAGTACGCATCCGTGCGGCGTGCGATCTCCGGCCAGGCCTTCACCAGAACGTCCACTTCCTTTTCCCGGGCAAAGCGGCCGATGAACGCCACGACGGGCGCGTCCGTGGGCAGTCCCAGCGCTTCGCGCGTCTCCTGGGCCTGATAGCGCCGGAACGGCGTGAAGTGATCGAGGTCGACGCCGAGGGGCACGCGCTCGATGCGTTCGACGCCGTTGCTCTGGAGATCCGCCGCCGCGAAGCGCGACGCGCAGATCGTCAGATCGAACAGGCCACCCAATTTGCGGACATACTTCCACGCCAGCTCGTGGGCGTAGCGCTTGGAGCTGGAGGCGCTCTCCGGGAACGCGCAGACACTGCGCGGCAGATTGCTGTGGTAGAAGAACACCATCGGCACATCGGCCCGCTTGGCCGCCCGGGCCGTGATCCACGGCACGAGGAAGCAACTCCCGACTTCGATGATCGACGGCTGCTCATGATGGATGATGCGGCGGATGGACCGCGTCGCCAGCATGAACCGATACGGACGCTGCGTCGGTACGCGCGGCCCGCGTAGGCGGTAGCAGCGAACCCCGGTCCCGTTCGTAATCGAGTCGCGCGCCCCGGGGATCACGAGCACCTGGCGCAGATCGGGGCGGGCTTCGACGTACCGGGCTTTCTGGAGCAGGTACGTGCGGACGCCGCCCGACGTATCACCAAACCACTTGGTAATGTCGAGGACGCCGATCTCCGCGTCGGGCCGCAATCGTTGGCGCGGCAGCTCACTCCGACCGAGATTGAGGCGAAACGCGGCCGTCTGATTGGCCGACGGGAACAGCGCGTGTTCTATGGACGGCAGTGAAGCGGTGGCAGTCATCGCGGTAAATATACCATGCACGATAAAGTAAGGCTTGACAAGTGGTTATGGGCCGCCCGGTTCTATAAGACCCGTACGTTGGCGGTCCAGGCGATCGACAGTGGGCGCGTCGAGGTCAACGGCGAGCGCGCCAAACGCGCGAAAGCGCTGACCCTCGGCGACCACGTGCGCGTCAGGCAGCCACCCTTTGAGACTGTCATCCTGGTCCGCGGGTTATCCGAGCGACGCGGCCCGGCGGCCGAGGCGGCGGCCCTGTACGAGGAAACCGCGGAAAGCGCTAGAGCGCGCGCGCAGCTCGCCGCGCAGCTCCGTGCGTCGCCGACGCCGGCGTACGAGCGCGAGGGCCGGCCAACGAAAAAGGATCGACGGCGGATGGACGAGTGGCGCCGGCGCTCTTAGCGCCGCGCGGGTAAACTTCTCATGGGGAGGCGAATCGTGAACGTGCTCCCCAGACCGGGCATGCTGGTCACCGAGACGTCCCCGCCCAGCAACCGGGCGAGTTGGCGGGTCACCGTGAGGCCAAGGCCGGTACCGCCCTCCACGGTCGGGCGGTAGTGGATCTTCCAGAATGGATCGAAGATGTCCTCGAGGTACGCTGCCTCGATGCCTACGCCCGTATCGGCCACGTCGATGCCGACCGATTGGCCGTCGGCGCGGAGCGTGATGGTCACGCGGCCCCGGTCGGTGAACTTGACCGCGTTGGTCACGAGGTTGACGACCATCTGGCGGACCTTGGATGCGTCCGTCACGAACGCCGGCGCGCCCGCGTCGAGCGCCGTCGCCAGCTCGAGGCCCTTGGCGTGGGCGACGGGTCGCAAAATGGTCTCGACCTCGCGCAGCAATGTCGCCGGCTCCACCAGCGCGAGGTGCACGCGCTCGCGTTCCCCATCGAGGCGCGTGAACGAGAGCACCTCCTCGATCAGTTGGGTGAGCTGGCGGGCGGCGACGTGGATGCGCTCGACGTGCGCCCGCGCCGCGGGCGAGAGACGCGCCGGGACGCCGCCCAAGAGGAGATCCGTGTATCCCAGGACGGCGTTGAGCGGCGTGCGTAGCTCATGGGAAATCGTGGCCAGGAAGTCCGTCTTGGCCTGATTCGCCTCGTCGGCCCGTCGCGCGGCTTTGCGCGTCTCGGCCGCCATGCGGAGCGCGTCGATCGTGATCGCGGCGCGCCACGCGATGTCCTTGGCGACGACGACATCCCGGTCCTGGAATGGGCCCCGCTGGGCGCCGGCGAGCAACGTCAGCACGCCCACGCGCCGGCCGTGACCAGCCAGGAGCGGCGTCACGATGCACGAGACACCACCTTCGCCCAGGAGCGCGGCGAGCTCGCGGTCGTTGCATGCCAGCGTGCTGAGGAGGACTTCCGAGGCGACCTCGTGCACGATGGGTTGCGTGATGTCGAGGAGGTGCGGCGAAACGCGACCGCGGTCCCGGGATCGCTCCGCCAGACACTTAAGGATCTCGGCGCGGGCGGGATCGGTGTGGCCGGTGGCGACGCAACGCACCATCCCATCGGCGTCCGTTACATCGACCAGGCACACGTCCGCCAGGAGCACGACGCCCGCGTGGGCGACGGCACGCGCCAGCGTGCGCTCGTCCTCGGTCGTCAGGAGCTTTTGGCCAAGCGCGCTGAGGGAGAGGAGCGAATCCATCAATTTCGCCCAACGCAAATTTCCATCCCCAGCCGACGGTTTTGCGCAAACTTCGAAATACAAACGACTTAGGCGGTGGGCTGCGGAAGTGATCGGTCCGGTCGATCATCCACACTGGTTTCGCGATCGTGCGGCCCACATCTTGTTTACGCATGTCAGAAGAGGGGCTCAAAAGAACGCCGCTGCATGAGCGGCACGTCGCGCTTGGCGCGAAAATCGTCCCGTTCGCGGGGTACGACATGCCGGTCTCGTACCCACGGGGCATGACCCACGAACATCTCGCCGTTCGGTCCCAGTGTGGCGTGTTCGACGTGAGCCACATGGGCGAATTCATGGTGACGGGTCCCGACGCGGTCGCGTTCGCTGACTTCGTGACATCGAACGACGTGCGCCGGCTGAGTCCGGGCCAAGTGCAGTATTCGACGATCTTGACCGAGCACGGCACGATCGTCGACGATTGCCTTGTCTATCGTCTCGAGTCGAGCATCATGCTCGTCGTGAATGCCTCCAACCGGGCCAAAGACATCGCGCACATCGCGCGGTTCCAGGGCGGCTTCGACTGCGCGATCGAGGATGTCTCCGACACGATCGCGCTCTTGGCGATCCAAGGACCGGAGGCGGCCCGCGTGCTGCGCACGCTCACGGCCGCGCCGTTGGACGAGATCCTCTACTATCACTTCACGCACGCGGATGTCGCGGGCGCGCCGGTCCTGCTCTCGAGGACCGGGTACACCGGCGAAGACGGTTTCGAGTTGTACTTCGATGCGGGGCGTGCCGTGGCCGTGTGGGATGCCCTCGTGGCCAACCCGGATGTGACACCGGCCGGGTTGGGCGCCCGCGATTCCCTGCGCCTCGAGGCCGGGCTCGCGCTCTACGGCAACGACATCGACGAGACGATCGCGCCGATCGAAGCGAACCTGTCGTGGGTCGCCAAGCTCGACAAACCCCGATTCGTCGGACGCGAGGCGCTCGTGGCCATGAAGGCGGCCGGCGTCACGCGACGGCTGGCCGGGTTTCGTCTCGTGGACCGCGCCATCCCGCGCCACGGGTACGGCGTGCTCTCGGGAGACGCGGTCATCGATTGTGTTCGCAGTGGGATCATGAGCCCGACCTTGGGCTTCGGCATCGGTACCACGTATGTGCCCAAAGCCATGCCCAATGGCGCGACCATCGCGATCGACATTCGCGGCCGGCGCGTGCCGGCCACGGTGACGGCGCTCCCGTTCTATCGCACGTCCCATCCCGCTCCCGCCAAGACCAAATCCCCCCCCCTGTGAAGATCCTCGACGCGCCGCCCGCGGCTGGCGAGCAAGACCCATTCTCGTCTCGACATATTGGCCCGCGGCCGGACGACATCCGGGCGATGGCCGCCGTGCTGGGCTACGACTCCCTCAATGCATTCATCGACGCCGTCGTCCCCGAGACCATTCGATCGCGGCGCCCCCTGGCGATCGGTGACGGGTTGAGTGAAGCCGACGCGCTCGAGGAGTTGGCCCGTATCGCGGGACGCAACGAGGTCTGGCGGTCGTATCTCGGACAGGGCTACTCGGCGTGCGTCGTCCCGCCGGTCATTCGGCGGAACGTATTGGAGAATCCCTCCTGGTACACGGCGTACACGCCGTATCAAGCAGAGATCGCCCAGGGGCGGCTGGAGGCGCTGCTGACCTTCCAGACGATGGTGATTGATCTGACGGGACTCCCCATCGCCAACGCGTCGCTCCTCGACGAGGCCACGGCGGCCGCCGAGGCCATGGGGTTGGCCTATGCGGCGCGGGGCGAAGAAGGGACCCGCGATGTCTTTTTCGTCTCCCGCGCGTGTCATCCGCAGACGATCGCCGTCGTGTCGACGCGGGCCAAGGCCCGCGGCATCACCGTCGTCGTCGGCGATCATCAGGAGCGTCTGCCCGAGCGGTGCTTTGGCGCGCTCGTGCAGTATCCCGCGTCCAATGGCGCCGTATACGACTATCGGGATCTCCGCGGCGCGACGGAGCGCGCGGGTGCGTTGCTGGCCGTGGCAGCGGATCCCCTGAGCCTGGCCTTGCTCACGCCGCCGGGCGAGTGGGGCGCGGACATCGTGGTGGGCAGCACGCAGCGGTTCGGCGTGCCGATGGCCTATGGCGGCCCCCACGCGGCGTATTTCGCGACGCGCGAGGAGTTCAAGCGGCTCCTGCCGGGTCGGATCATCGGCGTGTCGCGGGACGCGAACGGTCATCCGGCGCTCCGGATGGCGCTCCAGAATGCGCGAGCAGCACATCAAGCGCGAAAAGGCCACCAGCAACGTGTGCACCGCGCAGGTGCTCTTGGCGGTGATGGCCGGCATGTACGCCGTGTGGCACGGTCCCGAGGGCATCGTGCGCATCGCCAGGCGGGTGCATGGGCTGGCCGAGGCGTTGGCCGAAGGCGTGCGGCGCCTGGGTCTCGGCGTGGAGCACGACGTCTTCTTCGACACCGTGCGCATCGCGCTCCATCCCCGCTCGTTGCCCGCGGTCACGGCGGCTGCCGTTGCGCGGCGGATGAATCTCCGCGTGTTCGATGAACAGACCGTGGGCGTCGCCCTCGACGAGACGACGACCCCGGCCGATGTCGACGACATCCTGGCGGTCGTGAACGGGGGACCGGCTGCGCCGGTGGCGGCCGAGGTGTTGTTGGCGACGACGGACGCGCGGTACGACGAGCGGTTCGCGCGGACGACGCCGCTCCTCACCCATCCCGTCTTTAGCCGGTATCGCTCCGAGCAGGAGATGGTGCGGTATCTCAACCGTCTCGTGTCGCGCGATTTGTCGCTGACGACGTCCATGATTCCGTTGGGCTCGTGCACGATGAAGCTCAACGCGACGGCGGAGATGTTGCCCATCTCCTGGCCCGGGTTCGCGGCGATGCACCCCTTCGCGCCGGCCGAGCAGGCAGCAGGGTATGCCGAGCTCATCTCCCGTCTGTCGCGGGCGCTCGCCAAGATCACGGGGTTCGACGCGGTGTCGGTGCAGCCGAACGCGGGTTCGCAGGGCGAGCTCGCGGGATTGTTGGTGATCCGCGGTTGGCAGGCGGCGCGGGGCGAGGGGCACCGTGACGTGTGCCTCATTCCCCAGTCGGCGCACGGGACGAATCCGGCGAGCGCGTTCATGGCCGGATTGCGGGTGGTCGCCGTCGCCACGGACGCGCACGGGAACATCGACCTGGGCGATCTCGAGGCCAAGGCGGCGCAACACCGCGCCGCGCTCGCGGCGTTGATGGTCACCTATCCATCGACCCACGGCGTGTTCGAGACGCGGATTCGCAATGTGTGCGCGATCGTGCACGCGGCCGGCGGCAAGGTCTACATGGATGGCGCGAACATGAACGCGATGGTCGGCTTGGCCCGGCCGGCCGAGTTCGGCGCCGACGTGTGCCACCTCAACCTGCACAAGACGTTCTGTATCCCCCACGGTGGTGGTGGGCCTGGGGTGGGTCCTATCGCGGTCACGGCCGAGTTGGCGCCGTTCCTGCCCGAGGAGATCGGCGCCGTGTCGGCGGCCCCGTTTGGGAGCGCCGGCATCCTGCCGATCTCGTTCGCGTACATCGAGATGATGGGCGGCGCCGGGCTCACCCAGGCGACCAAGGTCGCGATCCTCAACGCGAACTACGTGGCGAAGCGGTTGGCGGGCGCGTTCCCGGTGCTGTACTCCGGCGCCAACGGGTTGGTGGCCCATGAGTGCATCGTCGATACCCGGGCGTTCAAAGCGTCGGCGGGCATCGAGGTCGAGGACATCGCCAAGCGGCTCATGGATTACGGCTTCCATGCGCCGACGGTGTCCTTCCCCGTGCCGGGGACGCTCATGATCGAGCCCACGGAAAGCGAGGCGCGCGCCGAGCTCGACCGATTCTGCGACGCGATGCTGGCGATTCGCGAGGAGATACGGGAGATCGAGCAGGGCAAGGCCGACCCGAAGGACAATGTCTTGAAGCGCGCGCCGCACACGGCCGCCGTGGTCACGGCCGACGTGTGGGACCGTCCCTATTCCCGAGAGCGGGCGGCCTATCCGGCGCCGTGGACGCGGGAGCACAAGTTCTGGCCATCGGTTGGTCGGATCGAAGGGGCCTACGGCGACCGGAATCTCATTTGCAGCTGTCAGGGCATGCCGGAGGATTAACAGACTTCTGACTCCTGGCGGGAAAAGGGCGCATACTCTACGAGTATGCGCCTCTTTCTCATCGTAGCACTCTCACTCGGCCTCGCCAGTCGTGGGGCGTGTCAGTTGCACGGGACGCTCGTGGCGGCGAACATGAACGACAACACGGCCACGGTTATCGACCTGGCCGGCCAGCGCACGGTCGCGACGTTACCGACCGGGCAGGCGCCGCACGAGGTCGCGATCTCTCATGATGGCCGGTGGGCCGTCGTGTCCAACTACGGTCCGCGCGGCACGCCGGGCAACACGCTGACGGTGATCCACCTGGGCGCGACCCAACCGACCGTCACACGCACGATCGACCTCGGCACCTACCATCGTCCGCACGGCTCGGCGTTCTTGCCGGGCGATAGCCTGTTCGTGGTGACCTCGGAGGCCAACCAGTCATTGCTCGTGCTCGATTTCGCGAAAGGCACCATCGAGACCGCGATTCCCACGCAGCAGCGCGGCTCGCACATGGTGGCCGTGACGCGGGATGGACGGCGGGCGTTCACGACCAACGTCGGTGATGGGACTGTCTCGGAGCTCGATCTCGTCAATCGTACGTTCGTCCGGACGCTGACGGTCGCCCCTGCGGTCGAGGGAATAGCTGTGACGCCGTCGGGGGATCAAGTCTGGACCGGGAGCGACAAGAACAAGATCGTGAGTGTTGTCATGACGGCCACGGGGACGGTCGCCGACACGATCACGGGCTTCGGCTTCCCCTACCGCCTGGCGGTCACGCCCGACAGCAAGACGATGGTGGTGACGGACCCCGCCGGCGGCGCGGTGCGGTTCTACGACGTGCGGAGCCGGAAGCTCCTGGGGAGCGTGGTGTTCCCGTCGACCGGTATCGTGTCGACCGCGGAATTTCCGGGATCACCGAGTCCCGAGGGCGTCATCGTCTCGCCCGACGGCAAGACGGCGTTCGTGACCCTGCAGGGGCAAAATCTGGTCGCCGCGGTCGACATCGCCGCGCGAAAGACTCTCGCGACGATGCCAACCGGGGCGTGGTCGGACGGGATCGGGTACTCGGCGCACCAGCCCTAGCGGGTGGCGCGCGTCGTCGATAGGCCGAGACGCTCAGCGAGCTCAGTCGAAGTCTGCAAGACCGATGCGCTCAGTCGGTCCAGCATCCCCGGCGCCGCACTGCCGCGCGAGACTTCTTGCAAGACATCCGGGAGCTGGGATTGGACGCGACGCACGACGTCGTCGGCAATCTCGGTGACGCGTCCGCCTGGCAATCCGAACTCGCGCGCAGCGACCCTGAGACTCGCGGGCACCAGCGCCTGCGGATCCGTGGTGCCTGCAAAGTGGAGCGCGAACTCCCGGTCGAGACCTTCATACACAGCGGTAACCACGACGTCGTACGCCGGCGCGAGTCGCACGCGGTCGGCGGCCACATACACCACACTGATATTCTTGGCATGGGCGTCGTAGTTCCCCACGGCGGCGTTCGCCACCGCCCATCGGAAAAGAGCTTCGCGATCCTCGAGCGGATTGGCGCTGGAACGATTGAGTACGGCAGAGAGCTCCGAGAACGTCGGGGCGTTTTGTCGTGCGTATTTGTTCTGGGACAGGCGCCCGGTCAGCTGACATCCATCTTCCGCGTGGCGCCGATGCACCTGCCCGTCCGCGGTGAGCACGCGGTCGAAGCGCGCGGATTCGTGACAGTCCATCGCCAGGCGACAGGGCGCGCTCGATGCGGTAGACACTCCCGCTGATTGCATGAGACGCATGCCAACCATCTCGGCTTCCAGCAGGTGCGGGAACCCCTGACTGGGCCGCTTAACGACCACGGTCGTGGGCGCCCCATTCTTCGGGAGCCTATATCGCGGGTCTTCGCCTCCGACGGGAGGCATACGCCAGAGGGCAAGCTTCGGTTGCGTGCCAGAGAGCGAGGCACGCCCCATGACCTGGCGGAGCTGTGCGTTTGCGACGGTGAACGCGGCACTGAGTGTCGCATCGGACGCGTCGTCGTACTCCGCCTGTTGGGGTGGCGATACGGCAGCGGGCCAGAGCTGTAGCGCACCGGCGCATTCACCGGCAACGACGCCGAGCAGGCCTACCGTGTCGCTGGGGTCATGTTTCGTGGCGAGTCCAAGCGCGCTGCGGAGCGCGCCTTCGGGCAGGAGATTCTCGAAGACCGCCGCGGCCGCGAGGCCGGTATATGGCTTCGCCCGGACCGGGCACCGCCAACCCACAGCGTATTCCGGATGGGGATCGGCGACCACGTCGGCATCATAGGTAAATCGCACTTGGCCGTCGGGCGCGGTGTCGAGCAAGCCAACACGCCGCGCATCGCGCCATACCGTGAGCACCATCAGACATCGTCTCCGCGCACGGAAAGGGATGGATCGCGCGGCACGAGCACGACGTCGAATCCGAGGTCCGTCAGGACGCGCAGCGTCAGGTCGAGCTGCGACCCCCCTTCGCCCCGTTCCAGTCCCCCGAGCATGCTGCGACTCACACCAAGCCTTCGTGTGGCATTGACTTGACGTCCGAGCGTTCGCTCGCGGGCGACGCGGACCACATCCCCGACATCCTTTGGCGTGAAGACTCTTACCCCGCGTTTGACGGCGTCCGCGGGCGCCGCCGCGAGCTGGGTGAGATCAGGTTGCTTTGATCGTGGCATCTCCTCTCTCGCTATCTATGCGCGCTATAGGATGCATATCATACGTGGCAACGCTCTATGTATCCTATGGCAGCCATTGACCGAAGTCAAGGTTTATGTATCCCAAGGCAGTCATAGACGTCCGGACAATCCATATGCACCCTAAGGCATTCATAGATGCGAGCGGGGCGGCAGCCGAATTTGGCTGCCGCCCCGTTGGAACTACTTCGGCTTTACCGCCGCGAGCTCGCGATCACTGCACGGCGTTGATCATGTCGAAGATCGGCAGGTACATGGCGACCACCATGCCGCCGACGACGACGCCGAGGAACACGATCATGACCGGCTCCAGCAAGGAGAGCAAGCCGGAGACGGCGGCGTCGACCTCTTCGTCGTAGAAGTCGGCGATCTTCGACAACATCTCGTCGAGACCACCGGTCGACTCGCCGACGGCGATCATCGAGATCACCATGGGCGGGAAGACCTGGGACTTGGCCAGCGGTGCGGCGATCGTGTCACCACCGGCGATCGAAGCGCGGGACGCCATGATGGCGTCCTGGATGACGCGGTTGCCGGCGGTCTTGGCGGTGATCTCGAGTCCATCGAGAATGCTGACGCCGGAGCTGATCAACGTCCCCAGCGTGCGCGTGAACCGGGAGACGGCCGACTTGCGGAGCACGTCACCGAGTACCGGGAACGACAGCAACAGCTTGTCGATCTGCAGCTTGCCGTTCGGCGTCTGGTAGTACTGCTTGACGAGGAAGAACCCCCCAACGGCGCCGCCGGCGACGGCCAGACCACCCAAGCCGCGCAGGAACTTGGAGAGGCCGATGACGATGCGGGTCGGGAGCGGCAGCGCGAGGCCGACCGATCCGAACATGTTTTCGAACACCGGAATCACGAAGATCAAGAGGATCGCGATTGCGATGAAGGCCACGGTCATGATGACGCCCGGGTAGATCATCGCGCCCTTCACCTTGCGCACCAGGTTGTCGTTCTTTTCCATGAACGTCGCCAACCGCATGAGGATGGTATCGAGGATACCACCCGCCTCACCGGCGGCGACCATGTTCACGTACAGGTCGGTGAACGCCTTGGGATGTTTGCGGAGGGCGTCGGCCACGGTATGGCCCGACTCCACGTCGAACACCACGGCGCGCGTGACCGACTGCAGCGCTTTGTTCTCGCTCTGCTTGGCCAGAATGTCGAGCGCCTGGACCAGCGGCAGACCGGAGTTGATCATCGTCGAGAACTGGCGGGTGAAGATGACGATGTCCCGCATCTTGATCCGGCCAGCGCTCGGTTTCTTCTTGGCGTCACCGGCGTCGTCGACCTTGACGACCGTGAGACGCTGGCGCCGCAGCTGGGCGACGACGTCCTCGCGGGTAGCGGCGTCGATCGTCGCGGTCTTCAGCTCGCCGTTGACCGCGCGCGCGGTATAGGTGAAGCTCGGCATGTGAGCAGTCCTCTCTAGAGTTAACGACGGCCGTTCGCCGCCTTACCGGCGGATGGTGCAGTTTTGGCCTCGCCGGGCCCGTCATTCGAGCGGCGGCTGGCCGATCATGCGCAAGAACTCATTGGGGTCGCTGGAGACGCGCAGGCACTCTTCCACCGAGACATCGCGCGCCATGTACAGACCGTACAGCGAGTCGTTGAGCGTCTGCATGCCATACTTCTTCCCGGATTGCATTGACGAGTAGATCTGGTGGATCTTGTCGTCGCGGATCAGCGCCCGGATCGCCGGGGTGACGACGAGAATCTCCGCCGCCATCGACCGGCCCCGCCCCTTGGCTTTCGCCAGCAGCGTTTGAGTAATGATCCCCTCCAGCACGAACGCCAGCTGGGCCCGCACCTGCGACTGTTGGTGCGCCGGGAAGACGTCGATCATCCGGTTGACGGCTTCGGCCGCCGAATTCGTGTGCAGCGTGGCGAAGGCCAAGTGGCCGGTCTCGGCGATGGTCAGCGCCGCCTGGATCGTGTCCAGGTCGCGCATCTCACCGATGAGGATCACGTCGGGGTCTTCCCGCAACGCGTATTTCAGGGCCGCTTGGAACGATTTCGTGTCCGTCCCCACCTCGCGCTGGTTGACGATGCAGCTTTGATGGCGGTGGATGAACTCGATCGGGTCTTCGACCGTGATAATGTGGCCGCGGCGCTCGCGGTTGATCTTGTCGATCATGGCGGCCAGCGTCGTGGACTTGCCCGACCCCGTCGGCCCGGTCACCAGCACCAGTCCGCGCGGCTTCTCCGCCATCTTGGCGATCACGGCGGGCAATCCCAGGTCCTGGAACGTCTTGATGGAGAACGGGATCTGCCGGATGGCCATGGACACGCATCCGCGCTGCTTGAAGCAGTTGCCGCGGAAGCGGGCCAGGTTCTGGATGCCGAAGGAGAAGTCCAGCTCGTCCTCCATCTCGAACCGCTTCTTCTGGTTCTCGGTGAGGACGGAGTAGGCGAGCGTCAGCGTGTCCTTGGGGTTCATCACGTACTCGTTGCGCGAGTTCGTGATCTCGCCGTCCACGCGCAGCTTCGGCCGTTCGCCGGCCGTGATGTGCAGGTCCGACGCATCCCGCTCGATCATCTCCTCGAGGAGGGAGCGAAGATTCACGCCGCCGCTCGGCGGCGCGGCGGCTTGCGGGGCAGCGGTGGCGCTCATGCGCTCGTCTCCCGGACGACTTGTTCGATGGTGGTGATCCCCTTGAGGATCTTGAGCCACCCGTCCATTCGGAGGGTGAGCATGCCTTCGTCGATCGCGGCGTCGCGGATCTCGGCCGCGCCGACGTTCTGCAGAATCAGCTTGCGCAGCCCGGGGGTCATCATCATGACCTCGTAGGCGCCCTGGCGCCCCTTGTAGCCCGTGCCGTTGCAGGCATTGCAGCCGGTGCCCCGAAAGAACGGCAACTCGCCGATCGTCGTGTCCAGCGACAGATGCTCGAGAAACGGCACCGCCTCTTTAATGGCCCGGGGCTTGGCGTCGGCCAGCGCCATGTCGGTGAACCGCATCTCGCGCAGCGTCGTCGTCCGCTTGACCTTGGCGGCCGCGAATTCGGTGTCCTCCGGCTCGTACTTTTCCTTGCAGGAGCTGCACACGCGCCGCAAGAGACGCTGGGCCAGGACGAGATTGAGCGCACTGGCGACGTTGAACGGTTCCAGCCCCATGTCCATGAGGCGCGTCACCGTCTCTGGCGCCGAGTTGGTGTGGAGCGTGGAGAGCACGAGGTGGCCGGTGAGCGCCGCCTTGATGGCGATGCCGCCGGTCTCCAGGTCTCGAATCTCGCCGACCATGATGATGTTCGGGTCCTGCCGCAGGAATGCCTTGAGCGCGGCGGCGAACGTCATCCCGATCTCGTTCCGCACCAACACCTGATTGATCCCGAACAGGTTGTACTCGACGGGATCCTCGGCGGTCATGATGTTGACGTCGATGTTGTTGACCTTGGAGAGCGCCGAGTAGAGCGTCGTCGTCTTGCCGGAACCCGTGGGGCCGGTGACCAGGACCATGCCGTAGGGATTGGAGATCGCTTCCATCAGCTCGCGCTCGGCGCGGGGCTCGATGCCGAACTTCTCCAGGTCGAACGTCAGGTTGCCTTTGTCGAGAATTCGCAGAACGACTTTTTCGCCGAACAGGGTCGGCAACGTCGAGACGCGATAATCAATGACCTTTTTGCCGAGCTTGAGCTTGATGCGGCCGTCCTGCGGGATACGGCGCTCGGCGATATTGAGCGAGGCCATGATCTTGAATCGCGAGATCAGCGCCGCCTTCATCTTCATTGGCGGCTTCATGACCTCGAGCAAGGCGCCGTCAATGCGGTAGCGGACGCGGAGCTCGTGCTCGAAGCACTCGAAATGGATGTCGGACGCGCCGCGCTTGACGGCGTCGGTCAGGATCGCGTTCAGGAGCTTGACGACGGGGGCGTCGTCGAGCGCCATGCCCCCCGCTTCATCGTCGTTCTCCTCGACGACTTCGACGTCTTCCCCGGATTCGGAGGCGATGTCCTCGAGCAGGCTCTGCATCGCCGCATTGGACGACTCGTAGAAGCGCTCGATCGTGTTGCGGAGCGTGAACTCGCCGGCGATGACCGGGAAGATGTCGTAGCGGGTGACGAACTTGATGTCCTCGATCACCCCCAAGTTCGTGGGGTCGGCGACGGCGACGGTCAGCGTCCGGCCGTCGCGCTTCAAGGGGAGGACGAGGTGCTTGGTCGCCAGGTCGGACGGGATCAGCTTGGCGATCTTGGGGTCGACTTCGAATTTCGACAGGTCGACGGCCGGCATGCGGTGCTGCCGGGCCAACATCTTCGTGATCTCGAGCTCGGGCAGGAACCCGAGCTTGACGAGGCTGTACCCAATACTGGTTCCGTTCTGCTTTTGCTCGCGTAGCGCGGCGGCGAGCTGATCTTTACTGATCAGCCCTTCCTTAAGCAGGGTTTCACCAATCCGGTCGGGGCCGGCCGCGGTTACCGGGGCCGGCACAACAGTGGACAGGGTGAGAGGCGCGAATGATCCACGGACCCGGAGCCAAGTGCGGGAAGCAAACGAATGTGCGCGTAGCGCCCGGTTTCACCGGGGCGCCGCATTTGCAGGACGCCGCGTCGGGGCGGTGGGTCACGAGCAGGGTGCTGAAAAACGCACCCCTGCCCCGTGACCCCGTCGGTTGAACTGAGCTCCGCTTCGCGGAGCTCTACTCGACGAGGCTGGTGGCCACGTCCCCAACGATCTGGAGGGAGGCGGCGGACACCTTGTCGAACGTGTCCCGGGGCGTGTGGTGGATGCCCTGGTAGTCGAAGTCGATGACGTCGACGACCCGGAGGCCGGCACGGAGGAGGGGGACGTGGTCGTCCGTGACCGTGTACTTGTTGCGGGGTATGAAGTAGCTCGCGTAGCCCAAATCCGCCGCCTGCTGCCACACGCGGGCCACGACCTCGGGCGCTTTTTGGAGCGAATTCCCTTCCTCGTAGATCTGGAGGTCCCGATCCCCGATCATGTCCCACAGCACGCCGAACAGGGGCTTGTAGTCGGGCGCGGGCAGATGCGACGCGAAATACGTCGAGCCGAGGAGCACATTGCGGTCGGAGGAGAAAGAGCCGTAGTCCTCGCCGTCGACGAACAGCAGATCGACGCCGACGGACGGTGGCGTCGCCTTGAGGACCGACCCGAGCTCGATGAGGAGCGCGGTGCCCGAGGCGCCGTCGTTGGCGCCGGGCACCGGCAACAACCGCTCCGCGGAGTCGGGCGCCTCATCGGAAATCGGGCGCGTGTCCCAATGGGTCACGTAGAGGACACGATCGGTGGCTGACGGCCGAAAGCGCGCCAGAATGTTGCGGAGGGGCAGTGCCTTGCCGTCCACCGTCGTATGCGTCCAACTCTGCACGATGACCGTGTCGGCGCGCGCGCGCATCTGCGCGATGATCCAGTCACCACATTGGCGCGCGCCCGCGGTGCCCGGAATGCGGGGGCCGAAATCGAGTTGGGCGCGGACGAACGTGAGCGCGGCGCGACCGTCGAACGCGGTATGTGCGCGCCCGCGGCTGCACGCACCGAGTAAAGCGATCGTGCAGAGTAACGTGGCCACGCGGCTCGGTCTTGAAAATGGTCTCAACGGCGGCGGAATTTAGCTAGTGAAGATAATCAACAGGTACGTGTTGCGAGAGCACGCCGGGCCGCTGGTGTTCGCGGTCGCCTCGCTCACGTCCCTGCTGCTGCTCAACTACATCGCCAAGCAGATCGGGCAGCTGGTAGGGAAAGGGTTGCCGTGGACGGTGATCGTCGAGTTCATCTCCCTTTCGATCCCGCTGACCTTCGCCTTGACGGCCCCCATGGCGGTGCTGGTGGCCGTCCTCTACGCCTTCAGCCGCCTGGCCGCCGAGAACGAGATCACGGCGCTCAAAGCGACGGGGGTGTCGGTCGGACGCGTCCTGGTCCCCGTCGTCATCGCCTCGTTCTTCCTGACGCTGATCATGGTGGCGTTCAACGATCAGGCGCTGTCGCGGGCCAACCATTGCCTGCGCACGCTCCAGAGCGACATCGCGCGCAAGAAGCCGACGTTCGCGCTGCGCCCGCGCGTCATCAATGAAGTCTCGCCCGGCAAACTGTTCCTCAACGCCACGCACATCGATCCGGCGACGAACCAGCTGCGCGAGATCACCATCTACGATCTGGGCGACCCGACGCGGGACCGGACCATCTACGCCGACAGTGGGCTCATGGCCCTGTCCCCCGCCACGGGGGAGTTGGAGCTGACGTTGTTCCATGGGTCCATGAACGAGGTCCAGAAAACTACCCCGTCGGAGCTCCAGCGGATGTTCTATCTCGTGGACGTCATCCGCGTCAAAGGCGTCGGGGATCAGCTCACGCGCTCGACCAACGACGACTACAAGAGCGACCGGGAAATGACGGTCTGCGAGCTCCAGGTCGATGTGGCGGCCGGCGAGCAGACCAAAATGCAAGCGGTGAGCGAAGTGCGGAATCTGCTGGTCGACGCGGTCCGCACGGCGACCACGGGCGTCTACGTCCCCCGGCGACCGCCCCAGCAGACGCCCGCCCCCGCGTGGGGCCTTGGGCGCGCGTACTGCGAGGGCCTGGCCGGGGTGGGCAACTTCGTCGGGAAAGTCCGCGGGAAGATCAGCGGGAAGCTCCGCGGCGGCGACTCCGCCACCACCCCGCCGCCCAAACCCGCGGTGCTGGCGGCCAGCGCCGCCCCACCGGCCCCGGCCCCGGCACCGGCGCCCGCGCCGCCGCCGGTGTTCAAACCGGCTACGCCGCCCCTCCGGCATGCCGTAAAGCCGGCCGTCAAGCCAATACTGGTCAGACCCCCGCACCAAGTGGCGCAGCGCCCTCCCATTCGGCTGCCGAAAGCGCCGTTGCCCCCAACGCCTGTCTATCGGCCGCCTTTTATCCAGTCCCCCGCATCGATCATGCTGACGACCCTCACCAGCAGCATCGAGGCGACGCGGGCGCGAGTCGACGAGGGGAAGCGGACCCGGAATCTGTACGACAACCAAATCCACAAGCTGTTCGCCATCTCGGTCGCCTGCATGACGTTCGTGATCCTCGGCGCGCCGATCGCGCTGCGGTTTCCGCGCGGCGGAGTGGGGATGGTCCTCGGCGTGAGCCTGGGCGTCTTCGCGCTGTATTACGTCGGCCTGATCGCGGGCGAGCCCTTGGCCCAGCGGGGCGACGTCGCCCCGTGGGTGGCGATGTGGGCATCGAACATCGTGCTCGGCGCCATCGGCCTCTTCCTGCTCACGCGCATCGGCCGCGAAAGCAGCACGTCGCGCGGGAGCGATTGGACCGAGTTCAGGGACCGAATGGGCCGGCGTCTCGCGAAGCTGGTGCCGGGGCACCGCCGGCGCGCCGCGCTGTCCGCGGAGAGCGTCTAGGTGCTGGGTCCCCGGCCGCTCGACCGCTACGTCTTCTCCGAGTGGTGGAAGATCTTCATGACGACCTGGCTCGGGTTTCCGGTCCTCGTGATCGTGATCGACCTGGTCGACCACCTCAACGACTATCTGAACCGCAATATCCCGCCGGGCAACATCCTGTTGAGCTATCTGTTCTGGCTCCCCGACTCGATGTTCCTCGTGCTGCCGGCCGCGGTGCTCTTCGCCACGGTTTTCTCGATCGGCGCGTTCACGCGCCATTCGGAGATCACGGCCGCCAAGGCCACGGGGATCAGTTTCTATCGGATGACCGCCCCCATCTATGTCGGCGCCACCTTCGCGTGCCTCATCGGTCTGGGCCTCTCCGTCTTGGTGCCGATCACCAACGCCAAGCGCAACGACCTCCTGGAAGAGTCCCAGTTCAAGACGGGCACAGACCGGTACAACTTCACCTATGCCGCGACGGAAGGGCGCGTCTACCGCGTCGGCGCCCTCAGCTCCCAACGCCATACCATTGACGGGCTCGAGATCGAACGAAAAGGGAACGGGCGGGATTACCCTACCGTGATCCTCACTGCGAATCACGGCACGTGGAGCAACGGCCGGGGGTGGGCGCTGGCGCGCGGCGTCTTGCACATTGTCCCCGATACGACCACTAACTTCACGGTGCAGTTCGACTCCGTGCACGACAACCGGTTCCAAGAGACCCCGGCTGATCTCATGGCGATCCCGCGCAAGCCCGAGGACATGGGGTATCAGGACCTGACGCGGTATATCCGCGCGGCGGAGCGGTCGGGCAGCGACGCCGGCGAGCTGCGGGTGGAGCGCGCGCAGAAGATCGCGGTGCCCGTCACCTGCATCATCATCGTGATGTTCGGCGCCGCCCTGGCCACCAGCACCCAGCGCGGGGGCGCCGCCTATGGCGTCGGCGTCAGCCTGGCGACCACGATCGCGTTCCTCATGCTCATCCAGTTGACCAAGGGCGTCGGAAGCAAGGGGCTGATTCCCCCGGATCTCGCGGCCTGGGTGCCCAACCTGCTGTTCGGACTCGCCGGCGCCTATCTCCTGGCCCGCGTTCGCACGTGACCAGCGCCGCGCTGCCCCAACCGCGCGCCCCGGGGATCGCATGGCGCGCCTGGACGCGCACGACGGACGCCGTCCTGCGGACGCTGCGCGGGGTCGGCGACCGGACGTTTTTCGCCGGCGACATGATGCGCGCCTTGGCCGAGCCCCGGACCTACGGTCCGGAGATGATCAAGCAGCTCAAGGCCGTCGGCGTCGACTCGCTCCCCCTCGTCGTGCTGGTGTCGGCGTTCATCGGGAGCGTCATCTCGTTCCAGTCCCGCTACCAGCTCTTCCCGGGCATTCAGCTGTCGGTTGTCGGCCTCGTTACCCGCCAGAGTCTCGTGCTCGAACTTGGTCCCCTGCTCACGGGCCTGGTGCTGGCGGGACGGGTCGGCGCCCAGATGACCGCGGAGATCGGCACCATGCGGGTGACGGAGCAGATCGACGCCCTCGAGACGTTGGCCTACGACCCCCTGGCGTATCTCGTCGTCCCGCGTGTGATTGCCGGGTTGGTCATGCTGCCCCTCCTCGTCATTTTCGCCGACGCCACGGGCATCGTGGCGGCCTACCTCACGGCGATCCTGGGCACCGACATCAAGTGGTTCGACTTTCGCGACGGGCTCCGGCTGGGATTCACATCGTTCCAAGTGTTCTATAGTCTCGTCAAAGCGTTCATGTTCGGGGGCGCCATCAGCTTTCTGTGCTCGTACGAGGGATATGTGACGAGCGCGGGCGCCGAGGGTGTGGGACGCTCGACGGCCAAGGCGGTCGTCATCACCTCGGTCTGGATTCTCGTGCTCGACGCGCTCACGGCCGCGGCCCTGGCCAAGTATCTCCAATGAATCGACGCGATTCCGTTCTGGTGGGACTCGTCATGGTCGTGGCCATCGCGGTCCTCGTCTTCGGCACCGTATGGCTGGTCCGCGGCGGATTCGCGTCCGGCTATCCGCTCTACGCCCGGTTTCGCTGGGGCGCCGGCGTCAAGCAAGGGCAGCCGGTCCTGCTGTCGGGCGTGAGCGTCGGCTACGTCGATGACGTCGAGCTGGTGCCCGACGGGACCGTCAGCGTGCGCCTGAGCATCGAGAAGAAATACCGCATCCCGGTCTCCACCACGGCGAACATCGAAGCCAACGGGATCTTCGGCGACCAGATGGTGACGCTCAAGCCCGATCGCCCGTCGCGCAACTACATCCCGATCGGCGACACGCTGCCCGCGGGCCGGCCGCAACCGGGCATCGGGGACCTGATCATCAAGTTCGACTCGATCAGCGGACGGTTGGGCGACGTGTCAAAGGCCGTGCAGGTGGAGCTGGTGCAGGGCGGCGCCATTGGCGACCTGCGCGAGACCCTCCATCGGACCAATCAGCTCGTCGGCATGCTGGGACAGATCGCCTCCGACCAGTCGAAGCAACTCTCCAAGACCATGGCGTCGCTCAATCGCGCCGTCTCGGCGATCGACTCGGCGGCGGTCGACTCCACGGTGCAGAATCTCCGCGCGTCGAGCGCCAACCTCAACTCGCTCACCAACAATCTGGCCAACACGACGTCGCACCTCGACGCCGTCGTCGCCAAGATCGACACCGGCGGCGGTTCCGCGGGCAAGCTGGTGAACGACCCGGCGCTCTACAACGACGTGCACTCCCTCCTCGGACGGCTCGACTCGCTCACCGCCGACTTCAAGCAACATCCGAGGAAATACGTGAACGTGCATATCTTCTGACGGTGAGCGCGTAGACGGGGAGACCAGCCAAGACGACGGCGTACACCGCGAGCGTCGGCCACCGGCTGGCCGGACTGGCGACGGCGTTGACCAACAGAAACGCGGTGGCCAGCACGAAGAGCGCGGGCACCAAGGGATAGCCGGGCACCCGGAACGGCGGCGCGTAGCCGGCACGGCGGCGGAGCACGAAGACCGAGGCGACACTCAGCGCGTAGAACGGCACGATCGCCGTCACGAACGTATCGGCCAGCTGGTCGAACGTCCGGAGCAGCACGAACCCGATGCCGAGCAATGCCGCGAGAACCACCGCCACGTAGGGCGTACCGAAGCGCGGATGGACGGCGGCGACGCGCCGGGCGAGCAGCCCGTCGGCGGCCATCGCGTAAAAGATGCGCGGCGCCGTGATGAGGGTCGCGTTGAGCGTGCCGAACGTGGACACGACGACCGTCGCCGACACGAAGATCGTGCCCCAGCCGCCCACGGTGCGCTGGGCGACGTCGGCGGCGACCAGCGGCGAGGCGCGAATGTCTCCGATCGGGAGCACGGCGAGGTACGACACGTTGGCCAGGAGATAGATCGCGATCACGGCCAACGTCCCGCCGATGATGGCGCGGGGGAGGACGCGGCGGGGATCGGCGACCTCCCCCGACACGAATGACAGGTCGGCCCAGCCGTCGAACGCCCACAGGACCGACACCAGCGCCAAGCCGAAGGCCGCCGGCGTGAAGCTGCCCGCGGGCGCCGCGGGCGCGAAATGCCGCGCACCCCCGGAGCCGAAGCCGACCACGGCGGCCACCAGAACGAGCAACAGGAGTCCGCCGTACTTGGCGAGCGTCGTGACGTTCTGTACCGCCGCGCTGAGCCCCAGACCCAGGTAGTTGAACACGGCGGTGACGGCGATCGCGATCGCGGCCACGGCGTGGATCGGGTGGGGATGCGGGGCGCGGCCAGTGACCTGATCGATCAAGCGGAACAGATATTCGGCGAACGTCGTGGAGATCGCACCCAGGGACGCGGCGCGAATGATCACCAGTTCCGACCAGCCGAAGACGAACGCCGCCGCCCGACCCCAGGCCTCGCGAATGAACACATAGGGACCGCCGGTCTCCGGCAGCGCGCCGGCGACTTCGGCGAGCGTCAACGCGCCACAGAGCGCGAACAGGCCGCCGGTCGCCCACACGGCGAGCATGGGCAGCGGCCCCGGGAGGCGCGCCGCCACCCCGGCGGGGGTCCGGAAGATCCCGGAGCCGATCGTCGAGCCGATGAGCACCGCGGTGGCGCTCCCGAGCCCGAGGCGCCGGCGAAGCTGAGCGCCAGGGGCGCCATCTGCCATCCCGGAGCATACTGGACAAAAGGGCGAGCCGAAACTGGGAAAGCGCGTCGTGGCCGACCATCTTTCCCGTGGTCATGCGAACGACGTTGCTCCACACGCTCTTCTGGATTGCCGCCACCGGCTGCCTGATCGCGCACGCGGCGATCGTCCGGTCGGTCGTCCGCGGCCGCCGCGACTCGCGTTGGCTGGTCGACGCCACGTGGGCGGCCGTCCCGGCGATCGGCCTCCTCGGCGTCCTGATCTGGACCTGGCACGTCCTGCGCGCCGCGACGGCGACGTAACGGCGACTCGGCATGCGTCTGCGGTCTCTCGCCTCGCTGGCGCTGGGCGTCGCCTACGCCCACATCGTCGTCGGCGCCATCGTGCGCATCAGCGGTTCGGGCATGGGCTGCGGCGAGCATTGGCCGGACTGCAACAGCGCCCTGGTACCCAGCTTCGCGCAGACTGCCACGGTGATCGAGTACACGCACCGGCTGCTGGCGGCGACGCTGATCGTGGCATTGGTCGCCCTCTGCGTGAGCGCCTACCGGCAGCGCGCCAGTGCGTTCCGGCCCGCGGCGCTGGCGCTGGGCACGGCGATCACGGCGGCCGGCGTGGGCGCGGTAATCGTCGAGCTCTCCCTGTCCAACCCGTACATCATCGTCGTCCACTACGGGCTCGCCATGTTGCTCCTGGCCGCGCTCATGCTGGCCGCGATGCGGAGCGGCGGCCTCGGCGCAGCCCAGGTGGCGCCGGGTGACGCGGCGCCGCGCACGTATCGCGCGGCGCGCGCCGGAGCCGTGATGGCATTCATTGTCGTCGTCTTCGGTGCTCTGGTAGCGAACGTGCCGGCGGCCGCCCAGTCGTGTCAGGGATTCCCGTGGTGTCGCAGTGTCCTGGCGGGCGGGACACCGCTGGCGCTCCAGGTCACCCACCGCGTCCTGGCCGTCGTGCTGTTCTTCCACCTGTTCGGCGTCGCCCTCGGCGCCCGCCGGCGGCAGGAAGGCCGTACGATCGTGCTGGCCACGCGCTGGACGTTCTTCGTCGTGGTCCTCCAAGTGGTCGTCGCCGCCGCGATGGTGGAGCTGCATCTGCCGGCGCCGTTCCAATCACTGCACCAGGCCGTGGGAACGCTGGTCTGGATCAGCGCGTTCGGCAGCGCCGCGTTGGCGCGCCGCGGCGTGCCGGCCGCCACGCCCGAGCCGGCGGCGGCGTTGACCTGGAGCGCCACGTGATCCGGGCCGACGTTCAGGACCGGCCGCGGTCCATGCTCGCGGACCTGGTCGCCCTCACCAAGCCGCGGATCATTTCCCTGCTGCTGGTGACGACCGTGGCGCCGATGTTCGTCGCTGGACATCCGAGCGTGGGGCTCGTGCTGATCGTGTCGCTGGGCGGCTACCTCATGGCGGGGGGCGCCAACGCGGTCAACATGTACCTGGACCGCGACATCGACGATCTCATGGCCCGGACGCGCCTGCGCCCGATCCCGAGCGGCCGCATGGCGGCGCCCGCGGTGCTGGCCTTCGGCATCGCGTTGGCCACCGCGGCCACGGGGCTCCTCGCGCACTTCGTGAACGTGCTGACCGCCGCCCTGGCGCTCGCCGGCTTCTATTTCTACGTCTTCATCTACACGCGGTGGCTCAAGCGCGCGACCCCGCAGAACATCGTCATCGGCGGCGCCGCGGGCGCGTTCCCGCCACTGGTCGGTTGGGCCGCCGTCACCGGCCGCCTGGATTTGGCCGCGCTGTATCTCTTTCTGATCGTGTTCTACTGGACGCCCCCGCATTTCTGGGCCCTGGCGCTCCTCAAACAGCGCGACTACGCGCGGGCCGGCGTGCCGATGGCGCCACTGGTCTGGGGCGAGGCCGAGACCAAGTCCCAGATGCTGTGGTACACGCTGGTGTTGGGCGCGGTGACGGTCCTCCCCGTCGCGTTCGGCGCGTTGGGCTTGGTCTATCTCGTGAGCGCGCTCGTCCTCTGGGCCATCCTCCTCGCCGGCGTGCTGGCCGTACGACGGGCCGCGGACTTCCAGAAGCCCGCGTGGTCCGTATACAAGTACTCCCTGCTCTACCTGGCGCTCCTCTTCGTCGCCATGGTCATCGACCGGCGGGTACCCCTCTGACCCGACAGCGGGTCGCGTCGCCCGAGCCGCTCAAGAGGCTCGCGCCGCTCATTCGTCCGTACGCGGGTCGGTTGGCGATCGCCGGAGTGTGTCTGCTGGCCGCGGCCGCCGTCCAGCTGATCTTCCCCCAGCAGGTGAAGGTCCTCCTCGACGCGGCATTCCAGCGGCACGACGCGCATCTCCTGAACGGCGTCGCGCTCGCCCTGGTCGCGCTGTTCGCGTTTCAGGGCATCATGACCTTCGTGCAGGTCTACCTGCTGTCGAGCACGACGGAGCGCGTGATCGCGCAGCTGCGCGAGGATGTGTTCGCGCACGTCATTCACCTCTCGCCCTCGTTCTTCACGGAACGCCGCACGGGCGAGTTGACGAGTCGCCTCTCGGCCGATCTCGCCATCTTGCAAGCGCTGCTCAACACCAACGTGTCGGAAGCGTCCCGCCAGGTGATTTTTCTCATTGGCGGACTGATACTCCTCACGCAGACGCATCCCACGCTGGCGCTGACGACCCTCGCCGTCACGCCCCTCGTCGTGTTCGCCGCCTGGTCCATCGGCCGGACGCTCCGGCGGGCCAGCACTGGCGTGCAAGACAAGGTCGCCGAGGCGATGGGGCACGCGGACGAGGCCTTCTCGCAGATCCGGACCGTGCAAGGGTTCGTGCGCGAAGAAGAGGAAGCGCGGCGCTACGGGTCCCTGTTGAGCGTCGTCGTGGACGCCGCGGTGCATTGGTCGATGTTGCGCGCCCTGTTCTTTGGTGTCGTCGGGTTCGTGTCGTTCGCCGGTGTCGTGGCGGTGCTCTGGCAAGGCGGGCGTCTCGTGCTCGCCGGCGCGCTCAGTCCCGGCGGGTTGGTGGCGTTCCTCCTCTACGCCTTCACCGTCGCCGCGGCGATCGGGACGTTGGTCGCGCAGTTCGGCAACTATCAGGAGGCGGCGGGCGCCGCGACGCGCGTGTTCGAGCTCCTGGCCATGACGCCGACGGTCGCCGAACCGGAGACGCCCGAACCGTTGATCCGTCCGGTGCGGGGGCTGGTGCAGTTCGAGCGGGTGTCGTTTCGCTATGCGCCGGAGTCGAGCGACGCGCTGCACGACGTGTCGCTGACGATCGCGCCCGGCGAAGTCGTGGCCCTGGTCGGTCCGTCCGGCGCCGGGAAGACGACGATCGCGTCGCTGCTGCCGCGGTTCTGGGATGTGACCGGAGGGCGCGTCACGCTCGATGGACACGACGTGCGGGTGTTGTCGTTCGCCGACCTGCGGGGCACGATCGGCATCGTGCCCCAGGAGCCGGCCTTGTTCAGCGGCACGATCCGCGAGAACATCGCCTACGCGCGCCCCGGCGCGTCGGAGGCCGACACGGAAGCCGCGGCCCGCGCCGCCCACGCCTGGGAGTTCATCGAGCGGCTGGCCGATGGACTGGAGACGCGCGTCGGCGAACGGGGCGTCAAGCTCTCCGGCGGCCAGCGGCAACGGATCGCGATCGCCCGCGTATTCCTGAAAGATCCCGCGGTCGTGGTGCTCGACGAGGCGACATCGAGTCTGGACAACGAGAGCGAGCGCCTGGTGGAACAGGCCATGGAAGAGCTGCTCGTGCGCCGGTCGACGTTGATCATCGCGCACCGCTTGAGCACCGTGCGCCGGGCCGACCGGGTCCTGGTGCTGGACCGGGGACGGTTGGTCGAGGAGGGCACGCACGAGGTGTTGCTGGCGCGCGATGGTACCTACGCGCGCCTCTATCGGGGACAGTTCAGGGGGAGCGGTGAGCTGGTGGCCGGAACGCCAAGTTGAGCGTGGTGGTAACGTCGGCGCCGATCGTCACGCTGTCGTCGACGGTGCCGAATCGCTCGTGCCACACGGTGACGCGATAGCGCCCCGGCGGGACGGAGTCGATCGTGAACGCGCCGTCGTCATTCGACATCGCGAAGTAGGGATGATCGAACACGGCGATCCAGCCGTGCGTCCAGGGGTGGAGCGCGCAGCGGATTTCCACGAGGCCGGCCTTGGCCAAGATGGCCTCGTTGGGCACGATCTGGCCGTCCTCGGTCTCGCTCACGGTGGCCACCGTATCGCCGTTGCGCGCGAAGGTCGTGCGATGCGTCGTGGCGTCGGCGCTCCGGACATTGACGGTCCCGCCGATGACCGCGGCCTGCACGCGGGGATTGAGGCGACAGCCCTGGGTCATCACGTCGAACCGCTTGGTGAACGGCAGGTGCTTGCCGGCGGGCACGCCCGAGATCCACACGACCGCGCCAGCCAGGCGTGGGCCGCGCGCGCGCACCGAGACGTCGACGAGGGTCGCGCCGCACACGTCGACGTCGGTCACCACGTGGGTGACAGTGTCGGCCGGGGTCGGGCCGGAGAAGGTCACGGCGCCGGCGAGCCGGCCGTAGGTCGTCGCGGACGCCAACTCGTACGGCCGCCGTCCTGGCGCGATGGGAGATGGGTCGACGGGTTGCCGCACGCCATTGTGGGCAGCCGTAGAGGCGGGGGTCGACTCGGCGGGCGAACACGCGACGAGCGCGAGACCGGCGAGCAGCAGCTGTACACGCATGCGATCGAGCAAATATGAGCCGGTGGATGTGGGCGCGGAGAGGGGGGCTCGCGGTTGTGTTGACGCTGACATTGGCCTCCGCCACCACGAGGTACTGGGGGTTCACCGCGCCCTGGGACGCGCGCAGCACAGCCAGCGTCCGCCAGCACGATGCGGCGTTGGGCGCCGTGATCTCGGCGTGGATCGGGCTCGATAGCGCCGGCCAGCCGTCGCTTCTCTACCCGGACAGCGCGCCGAGCGGGCCGGCACCACGCTTCGCGATGGTGACGAACGCCTCCGGGGGACGGTTTCGGCCGGAGGTCATAAGGCGCCTCGGCGCCGACTCGACGCTGGCGGAGCGGGCCGCCGAGGCAGTCGCCGGGATGCTGGCGGCCGGACACTATCAGGGGCTCGTCATCGACTTCGAGGACGTGAAGCCCGCCGATACGGGCGCATATCTGGCCACGGTGGGAGCGCTGGCGCGGGCCGCGCACGCGCGGCATGTGGCGCCGGTGAGTGTCACCGTGGTCGGCGTGGACTCGGCGGCGTATCCGGTCCGCGCGATCCTGTCGCACGCCGATCGCGTCATTGTCATGGCATACGACGAGCATTGGCAGACGGCGCCACCCGGACCCATTGCCTCGCCCGACTGGACGGTCAACCTGGTCCGCGCGCGGTTGGCCGAGGCGGGTGGGCCGACTCGCGTCAAACACGTCGTCGTCGCGCTCCCGGTGTACGGATACCACTGGCCGTCGCGACGCGCGGGTATTGTCGTCGGCCTTGACGACGCCCAGCGGCTGGCGGGCACCTGGCACACGGCGCTCGCGCGCGATCCGGCGTCGCTCAATCTCCACGCCACCGGGCCCGACTCGTCAGCCGTGTGGGTCGCCGACGCCGTGCTCCTCGATACGCTCGCCCGGCGGGTCCGTGGACTCGGCGTCACCACGCTGGCGCTGTGGCGGCTCGGACTCGAAGATCCCGCCGTCTGGCGCTGAGCGCGCAGCTGTGCGCAGCGAGTATCGCCCTACGTCAGTAGGGCGAATACGCCGTTCCCGCCGTCATTGCCCGGTTGAAGCGGGGGTTGACGACACCGTTGAAGATGCTGCCAAACGTGAACGTGAGACCCACGCTGACCGTGTATTGGTAGGCCGTGGCCAGTTGGCGGCGGGCGAGGAGAATGTCATCGCGGCTCGCCGTGCCCGCGGGCAGATAGATCTGGTCGTGGATGGACGAGACCGAGGGGTCGACGGTGAGGCTCAACCCGGAGAAGAGCCGCACGCGAAAATCCCCGGACAGCACCTGGCGATTCTGACGAATGTCGTCGACGAAGGCCGCGGCCTGGAGCGCCGCGGTGAGTGAGCCCCAGGGCTCCGTTGCGCCCAGGGCGACCGTCAGCGTCTGATCGGGCCGCGTCTCGGCGAGGCGGTCGAAGATGGTCCGCGAGTCATACCGGAAATACGTCCCGCCGATGGCGTACAGGAACGTGAGCTGGTGGTGCGTCGCCTCGGCGTAGGGAAAGAGGTCGTATTCGACCGCCGGCGCGAAATGCGCGGCCAGTTCTTCGTTGAGAAACGTCGAGGACGACGCCGAGCTGACGAAGCCCGCCGACCAGTGCGCCGTCATGCTCTTCACGACCTGCGCCGTCCCGATCAAAGTGCGTTGGATGGTCGTCGACTGGACGCTGTCCACGTGCACCGCGCTGGCGCTGTACGCGTCGGCGAACGCCACATCGATTTTCCAGCCCTCGGTGACGTGATCGGCGGTCAACGACCCTTGGAGGACGGAGGCCTGCGCGTACTGCTGTCCACTGGCCTGCCCCACGATGCCGAGACCGAACACCCACGCGTGCCACGGGTCGGGCCCACCGCCGCGCGGCGCCGTCGACCCGATCGGCGCGTAGCCGATCGTCAGATCCGGCACCAACCCCGCGCGGGCCGCGAAGCGCACCAACCCCACGCTGACCAGCTGCACGATGGCCCGCCGCTGCTCATCGTCCGTCGCCCCGCGATTGGTCGCGACATCCAGCGTGTCCGCGAGCCCGGATAGCGCCGCCCGCCCCATGAACCGCGCGGTCGTCACCTGCCCCCCCGAGCCCGTAGGCTCGGCCGTCAGCAACACGTGCACGTCGGCGGCGACCGGATCCCGCACGTAGGTGACGAACCCGATCGCCACCCGCGTGTACGCCGAGTCGCACGTCACGGTCTCCGAGCAGTCGAGGAACACGCGCAGATGCGCGTGCGAATGGCTGCTCGTCTGGGCGACGGCCCACGCCGGCGCCGCCGCGATGACGACGGCCAAGGCCAGCCAGCGCATCCCGGGAGACTACCGCCCGGCGCCGCGCACAGGCGCGGCCCCGGGAGGCGACTTCTCGCGACTATAGGCGGCGCGTCAGGCGATAATGAGATCGCGCTGCGGCGCCGCGGGCGTGATCAGCAGATTCGTCGCTCCCGAAACGGGCACGATCGCATTGACTTCGCTGCGGACGCCCAGCGTGCCGGGCAAGTACACGCCCGGTTCGATCGAGAACGCCGAACCCGGAAGCAGCAAGCGGTCGTCGCGGGACTCCAGGTTGTCGAGATTCGGGCCGGAGCCATGCAAATCCCACGCGTCGATCGAATGCCCGGTCCGATGCGTAAAGTGCGGGCCGAATCCGCGCGCGGTGATCACCGCCCGCGCCGCATCATCCCCTTCGCCGCCGCGCACGGGCTGCCCGCTGGCGATCCGGGCGCCGAGGAGTGCGATCGCCGCGTCGCGCGCATCGCGCACCGCGTCCCACACCGTGATGGTCCGGGTGTCAGGCGCGCCGAGGACGCCCATCCACGTCTGATCCGCGTAGATGCCGCCAGCGGCCTTGGCGAACAGATCGATCAGCAGCACATCCCCACGATCGATCGCCGCCGCGCTTTCCTCGGCCGGCTCGTAGTGCGGATTGGCCGCATTGGGACCGATCGCCACGATCGGACCGTGGTCCGTCACCAATCCCGCGCGGGCGAAGCGCTCCAGGATCCAGCGCTGGAGCGCGTATTCCGTCATCTTCTGGGCCCCGGCCAGCGCGATCGCTTCGTGCGCCACCGCGGCCAGGATCTCGGCCGTGCGGCTATGGTCGGCGATCTGCGCCGGTGTCCACACGGCATAAAAGCGCGTGACCAGATCCGCGGACGACACGACCTCCGCTCCCGCCGCCCGGACCATGTCGAGCACCCCCGCTGGGATGCGGTCGACATAGGGGACGCCATCGCCGGGCGAGTACTCCATGGCCACCCGCTTCCCCTGAACACACCGCGCCAGCACCGCCTCCAGCGTGCGCCACCCGCTGTAGACCTCCCGCCCCCAGCCATCGGGCCATCGCCACCACGGCCCCTGCTCGATCGCGTGCGTGATCGCCACCGGCGCGCCGGTCGCCGGGACGAACGCGAACACCCGGCGCGTCACCAAGCCGTCGAGCCCGATGACGGCGGCGGCGATCGGGTTGACCCCGCGAAAATCGAACAGCAGCCAGCCGTCGACGCCCATCTCGGCGAGCGCGGACTGGATCGCGGGAAGCGTGGCCGGGCTCAGCAACTACCGCTCCGTCGAGCGCCACTCGGCGCGCCACTCGCACGTGCCTTCGCCCCGACTGGCGCACCGCACGTGTTCCACGGCGCCCGTGCCCCCGACGAGCAGGCGCACGAGCTCCCGCAGCACCGATTCGTAGTACGCGCAACCGCGTTCGTTGGGCGCCGAGTCGAGCGTCACCGACACCGGCACGTCGAGGACCAGGGCGCTGCCGACCCGGGAGATCGTGCCGTTCAGGAACCGCGTCGCGATCCGCCGCGCCTGACGGAGCGCCAGCGGTCGGGCGAGGAGCGATGGCAGGACGAGGATGACTTGGCGGGTCATGGGCGACGTCGTCGCCAAGGACTCGCGAGCCAGGATGCGGCCCGCCGACTCGAAGACCTCGGCCGCGTCGGACCGGCGGCCAATGAGGCGCGCCAGCGCCACCGCCTCCTCTTGAGGCGTGCGATGGCTGCGCTTGGCCGCGGCCGTATACCGGCGGATCTGCGCATAGACCGTTTCGCTCAGGCCCAGGCGCTTGTTCCGTAACTCCGGCACGAGTTCCGCTTCCAGATCGTCCTGCGGGGAGTCGACGTTCCGAACGGCTTCGAGAAAACTGAGAGGGAGTAAGGCGTCGACCGTCGATGGCGGCATACCGATGGTGCGAAGCTAAGGCCGCGCTGCAGCGCATTCAAGCGGACTTGAGCGCCGTTATACTTGGAGCGTGAGCGCGCTCGGTATCCGTGCCGCGGGTGGACTCGTCGTGGCGCTCGCCATCGCGCTCGCCGCGCGGCGCGCACACGCGCTCTCGGCGACCGGTGCGGCGTGCGCCACGATCGTCGGCACCCTGTGCGTGGCCGCCGGCTGGGACTGGGGCGCGCTCTTGATCGCGTTCTTTCTCGCGTCCACGCTCCTCTCGCGTCTCGGCCGCGCGGTAAAGGACGCGCGCACCGGATCGGTCGTCGCGAAAGGCGGCGCGCGGGACGCCGTCCAGGTGTTGGCCAACGGCGGTGTGTTCACGGCCTGCGCCGTCGCGTTTATCGTCCATCCCGCGCCGGTTTGGCAGGCGCTGGGCGCCGGGGCGCTGGCCGCGTCGACATCCGACACGTGGGCTACCGAAGTCGGCACGTTGGTGGCGACCCGGCCGCGCTCGATTCGTACGGGTCGCGTCGTGCCGCCCGGCACATCTGGTGGCGTGAGTCTCCCGGGCACGCTGGCCGCGGTCGCCGGCGCCATTTTTGTGGCCGGAACGGCCGTCGCGATGCGTTGGCCGCTTTTGATAGCCATCGCCGCGGTGGTGGGCGGTGTAATCGGATCGACCGTGGACTCGATCCTGGGAGCGACCGTACAAGCGCGGCGATGGTGCGCCAAATGTGGGGCGGCGACGGAACGTGCCGTGCACTCCTGCGGCGCCGCGACGACGGTCGTGGGCGGGGTCCCGTGGCTTACGAACAATGGCGTCAACACCGTGAGTAGCGCCCTCGGCGCGGCGGCCAGTGTCTGGGGAGGGATCGCACGCTGATGGAAGCCGAGGTCATTGTCGTGGGCGGTGGACCGGCGGGGGCGGCAACCGCGTGGGCACTGGCGCGCGCCGGCGTCGACGTCCTGGTGCTCGACCGGGCGAATTTTCCGCGCGACAAGGCGTGCGCCGAGTACTTGAGTCCGCAGGCCTCGCGTATCCTCGCGGACATGGGCGCGCTCGAGCACGCGGAAGCCCTCGGCGCCGCGCAGCTGTCCGGCATGGTCGTGCGCGCGCCCAATGGCGCGGAGATCCACGGGGAATTCGCCGCCGCTCACGGCTTCCGCGGTTTTCGCGATCGGGGCCTGGCCTTGCGGCGATACGATCTCGACGCCCTGCTCCTCTCTCGCGCGCGCGCCTTGGGCGCGCGCGTCGCCGAAGGCGTCCGCGTAATGGACGTGCGGCGAGACGGCGGCCGGGTCGTGGGAGTCACGACAGCCACGGGGACGATGCGTGCGCGCCTCGTCGTGGGCGCCGATGGGCTGCGATCGACGGTCGCGCGGCGGCTGCAGTTGGCCCACGCGCGCGCCTGGCCGCGGCGGATCGCGCTGGTGACGCACTACCGGGGCGTGTCGCGCATCGGCGCCTGCGGCGAGATGCACGTGGAACGCGATGGCTACGTGGGGCTCGCCAATGTGGGGAATGGCGCGACGAACGTCGCGCTCGTCGTGCCCGCGCGTTCGGCGCGGCTCATCCGCGGCGAGCCGGCGGCGTTCCTCCAGGCGTGGCTGGCCCGCCGCCCCCACCTGGCGCCGCGGTTCGACGGCGCGACGCGCGTCTCGCCAGTGCGGGTGACCGGACCATTCGCGCAGCATGCGCTGAGAGCGTGGGCGCCGGGGGCAGCCCTCGTGGGCGACGCCGCCGATTTCTTCGACCCGTTTACCGGCGAGGGCATCTATGCCGCCCTGCGTGGCGGGGAGCTCGTGCTCCCGTACGCGGTGGAAGCGGCGCGCGCGACGACGGCACGGCGCGCGGATATCGCGCTCGCGGCGTACGAGCGCTGCCGGCAGCACGAGTTCGGCGCGAAGTGGTTGGTCGAACGGGCCATCGGTGTCGCCGTCCACTATCCGGCGGTCATGAACCGCGCGGCCCTGGCGCTGTCCCGGCACCCGGACATGGCCGATCTGCTGGTGGGCGTCGCCGGCGACTTCGTGCCGGCACGGGAGGTCCTCCGCCCCTCTTACCTGCTCAAACTGCTCGCCTCGTGACTCTCGACCCCGATGCGTTTCGCAGCGTGCTGGGCCGCTTCGCAACTGGGGTCACCGTCGTGACCGCCCGCGACGCCCAGGCGCAGGATCATGGATTGACGGTGAACGCGTTCGCCTCGCTCAGCCTGGAACCGCCGCTCGTGCTCGTGTGCATCGACCACGACGCGTCGCTCTTGCCCGCGCTCGAGACCGCGACGCACTTCGCCGTCAACATTCTGTCAGAGGCACAGGAAGCGATCGGCCGGCGATTCGCGGCGCCCGAGACGGATCGGTTCGAGGGCGTGGGGTTTTCGCGCGGCGCGTCGGGCGCCCCGATCCTCGACGACGTACTCGCCTTCCTCGAATGCCGACTGACGCAAGCCATTCCGGGCGGCGACCACACCATATTCATCGGAGAGGTGGAGCGCGCGGAGACCCGCGCGGCGACGCCGCTGCTGTACTACCGAGGTGGGTACGCACAGATCGAACGGTGAGCGACGGCCCCAAGGGGTCGAAGTACTGGATGACCCGGACATCGATCCCGGGCTGGCGCGTCGCTCGCTGCGCGACGTCGCGCTCGCCAACGCCTTGTTCGGAGGCACCCGGGCGGTGCTGTCCGAGCTCTCGGACACCCTGCCACGCTTGCCACGACTCCCGCGGTGCGCGTCACTGCTGGACGTCGGCACCGGTCTCGGTGACATCCCGAAGCGCGCCCGGGAGATGGCGGCCCGCAGTGGCGTCGGGCTGCAGACCATTGGGCTGGAAGCGGCGGAATGGTTGGCGGCGGCAGGGCGAGCCGACACCACCACGGCGGTGGTGGGCGATGGTCGTGCTTTGCCTTTCGCCAATCGCAGTGTGGACATCGTCATCTGCTCCCAGGTGCTCCACCATTTCTTTGGGGATGACGCCCGGCGCCTGGTACAGGAGCTCGACCGCGTAGCCCGCGTCCGCGTCATCGTGAGCGACCTGGTGCGATCCGAGCTCGCCATTGTCGGCTTGTGGCTCTCGTCCTTCGTGTTGGGATTTCATCCCGTGAGCCGGCACGACGGTATGGTCTCGATCCGGCGCGGATTTTCTCCGGACGAGCTCGGTGCGGTGATCCAGAACGCGACGGGGTGTGCGGCCAGTGTCCGGCGGCATCCGGGATTCCGCATTACCGCGAGCTGGTCTCCGGGCTCGCCATGATCGGACCCATGCCTACCGACCGTCGCATGACGGTCATCGACGAATTGGTCGTTCGCGCGCCGCGGGCACGAATATTCGCACTAGCTCGAGACGTTGAACGTTGGCCGGCTCTGCTGCCGCATTATCGGTTCGTCCGGTTTCGCAACCGGGACATTGTAGAGATGTCCGCGAACCGTCCATTCGGGGGCGGATGGATTAATTGGCCAACGTGGTGGGTATCTGAGAATGAAAACGTGTCGGGGAGAGGGTGGAGACGATCTCGACGTCTCCATCCGGTTCCGTCACATTGAGGGTATTACCACGGGCATGGACGTTCTCTGGTCGTTTGAACCGCTGGCCGACTCGCGCCACACGCACGTACGCATCACGCACGTCTGGAACGGGCCGCCGTGGCCGGTCATCGGCCCGGTGGCCGCGCGCGCCGTGGTCGGACCGATCTTCGTGCACGGCATCGCATCGCGCACTCTGGCGGGCCTGGCCGCTGTGGCTGAGCGCGGAGAGGGCGCATGAATAACGGCCGCCGCCGCCGCGTGGCCGTCACGGGCATCGGCCCCGTGACACCAATTGGCCTCACGCGGGACGGTTTGTGGGAGGGTCTCCGCGGCGAGCGATCGGCCGTCGGGCCGGTCACCCGGTTCGATGCCACGCCGTTCCGCAGCAAGACGGCCGCCGAAGTCCGGGATTTCGTGGCCAGTGACCACGTCGAGTCGAAGCGGGCCAAGCGACTGGACCGGTTTGGGCAGTTTTCCGTCGTCGCGGCCCGCATGGCGCTGGCCGACTCGGGACTCGACCTGGCGCGCGAGGATCGCGACCGGGCCGGCGCCATGATGGGATCGGCGTTGGGCGGCGTCGCGTTCGCCGAGGAGCAACTGGGGCGCTTCCTGAGCGCCGGCCTGCGCGCCGTCGACCCGATCGTCGCGCTCGCCGTGTACGGCGGCGCGTCGAGCTGCAACATCGCGATCGAGTTCGGCATCTCGGGGCCCAACTCGACGAACGCGATGAGTTGCGCGTCGGGGACGATGGCGGTCGGCGAGGCCTTTCGGCAGATCCGCGATGGATACGCCGACATCATGCTGTGCGGCGCCGCCGAGACGCCGCTGGCCCCACTCTGCTACGGCGCGTTCGCGCTCATCCGGGCGATGTCGACGCGGAACGACGACCCCACGCATGCGTCGCGACCGTTCGACAAGGACCGCGATGGGTTCGTCATGGGCGAGGCGGCCGTGGTGCTGGTGCTGGAAGAGTACACGCGCGCGGTGGCCCGCGGCGCGCCGATCTACGCCGAGATCATTGGCTACGGCACGACCAATGATGCGTATCACATGACGGCGCCGCTCCCCTCCGGAGAGCAGGCGGCCCGCTCGATTCGCCTGGCCCTTCGAGACGCCGAGGTCACGCCCCAGGAGATCGGGTACGTGAATGCGCATGGGAGCTCGACGCCACTCAACGACCCGACGGAGACGGCGGCGATCAAGCAGGTGTTCGGCGACTGGGCGTATCGCATGCCGGTGAGTGGCACCAAGGGCTATTACGGTCATGCCCTCGGCGCATCGGGTGCCATCGAGGCAGCGATCTGCGCGCTCAGCCTGCAGCATGAGTGGCTGCCGCCCACGATCAATCTGGAACAGGCCGACGCTTCGTGCGATCTCGATTACATCCCCGCGACCGGCCGGCCACGGCGCGTCGACTACGTGCTCTCCAATTCGTTCGGGTTCGGCGGGATCAACGCGTCCTTGGTCTTTCAGCGAGCGGGTTGATTACCACGGCCCCTGCTCATTGAGCGACGCGATCACACTCCCCAGGCGCGCCGCGGCGTGCCACCAGTTCCGCTGCACGGCCACGTGGGCCGCCGGGGCCTTTCCGGCCTCGATCGCCTTGATGATCGCCTCGTGCTCGACGACCGACATCTTGGCGGCCGCCGTCAGGGCGGTCGTGTACAGGTGGTTGTAGCGTTCCGACTGTGGCTTGATCGCGTCATGCAGCGCCAGGAGCCGCGGGCCGGCGCCGGCCTCGACGTACGTCCGGTGGAATGTCAGGTCGAGCTGGAAGTAACGGACCGGGTCCAGACGCGCCGCCCGCTCGATGACCGCCAGCTCCTCATTGATCTTCCGCAGGCGGGCGCTGAGGGCCGCCCGTTGCTTGGGCGGCCGTTTCGCCGCCAGGCGCGCCGCGAGACCTTCGACCTCGCCGATGATCTGAAAGAGCTCGCGCACATTGGCTTCGGTCATTGGCGCCACCATCAGCCGGCGCTCGTTGTCCCAACCGGCGCTCACAATGTAGCCCTCTTGCTCCAGTCGATGGAGCGCGCTCCGGACGGGGGTGCGACTGACGTCCAGGAGCGCGGCCACATTGTTCTCGATGACCCGCATGCCCGGCGCGAGCCGGCCATGCACGATCATCTCCCTCAGTTGCGTATACGCGTACGCCGTCCGATCGCCACGACCCGGCTTATGAGCCGCCAATGTGCGGATTGTTGAGCGACTCGGCATCGGGTAACGGGAAGGGATACCGTATAATATCGGCTAAACGGCGGCCTTCCAGGTATACTTGCTGTATACAGCGATGCTCCCCGTCAAGCCACCTTCACAGCGGCACGCACGCCGTGACGATCATCCGCCCGCTGGAAACGACCCAGGACCAGCTCGCCTGCGTCGCCCTGCAGCAGGCGGTGTGGGGCGCGGACTACTCGGACGTCGTCCCCACGGTGATTCTCAAGATCGTGCAGAAGGTCGGCGGCATTGCCGCCGGCGCCTTCGACACCGACGGTACGCTCCTCGGGTTCATCTTCGGCCTCACCGGCGTCGAGCGCGGCGAGATCGTCCACTGGTCCCACCAGCTCGGCGTCCGCGAGACGGCGCGCAATCGCGGTATCGGGCGACAGCTCAAGGAATACCAGCGCCAGGTGCTGTGCACGCTCGGCGTCCGGCGCATCTGACTGGACGTTCGACCCACTCCAGGCCAAGAACGCCCACCTGAATCTGAATCGCCTCGGCGTCGACGTCGTCGAGTACGTGCCGAACATGTACGGTGCCGCACACTCGGCGCTCTTCCAAGGGCTGAACGACACGGACCGCCTCATCGTCTCCTGGGACCTCACGGGCGCCCCCCGCCCCCGGCGCGCCTCGGCCACCGATGCCGATGCGCCGCTCGTCGGTCCCGAGCCGGTGGACAACCCGGCGTTGGATGGCCTCACGCACGTCCGCATCGCCATCCCCCTCGACATTGGCGCCGTCCTCCGCGCCGACGCGCCTGCGGCGGCCGCCTGGCGCACCCGCACGCGCCCGGCGTTCCAATGGACGCTGGCCCACGGTTTCCGCGTCGAGTCCCTGCTCCGGGACGAGGCGACCCAACACGCGTACTACCTGCTGTCCCGAACCTGACGCTCATGTTCCAGATCGAACAGCTCGCCCTCCGCGAGATCCGCCTCGCGCTCAAGGAACCATTCCGCATCTCGTGCGGCGTCGTCAGCGAGCGCCGCATTCTCGTGCTGGAGATCGCCGATGGCGACGGCGCCTCGGTCTGGGCCGAATGCGTCGCGTTCGACCAACCGAATGTACACGGCGGAGACGATCGACACGGCGTGGTACGCGATCCGCGAATGGATCGCGCCCCGCGTCCTCCACACCGCGTTTCCCGACCCTGCGCACGTATCGGTCGCGCTCGATCGCGACTTCCGCGGGCACAACATGGCGAAGGCCACGGTGGAGATGGGCGCCTGGGCTCTCGCCGCGCTGCGCGCGGACGTGCCCCTCTCTCGTCTCCTGGGCGGCACCCGCGACCGCGTCGTCACGGGCATTTCCCTCGGCATCCAAGCCACGCCCGACGCCTTGGTCGCGCGCGCGTGCGCCGCGCGCGACGCGCACTACCAGAAGATCAAACTCAAGATCGCGCCGGGCAAAGATCTCGCCTACGTGGCCGCCGTTCGCCACGCGCTTGGGCCCCAGGCCGACATCATGGTCGACGCCAACTCGGCCTACACCATTGGCGACGCGGATCACCTGGCGGAGCTGGACGCGTTCAATCTCCTGATGATCGAGCAACCGCTTGGCCAGGACGATCTGGTGCGGCACGCCGCGCTCCAACGGCGCCTGCGGACGCGCCTGTGCCTCGACGAGTCGATCACGAGCCTCGACCGCGCCGAGGACATGATCACCCTCGGCAGCGGCCGCATTGTCAATATCAAGCCCGGCCGCGTGGGCGGCTTCGCCGCCGCGCGCGCGATTCATGATCTGTGTCAGCGCTCGGACATCCCGGTGTGGTGCGGCGGCATGCTGGAGAGCGGCATTGGGCGGGCGTACAACGTGGCGCTGGCCTCATTGCCCAATTTTTCACTGCCCGGCGACCTGAGTCCCAGCGCGCGATATTGGGAACGTGACGTCGTCACGCCGGAGTGGACGATGGACGCCGAAGGAATGGTGCACGTACCACTCGATCGACCCGGTCTCGGTGTGACCGTGGATGCCGATCGCATCGAGAACCTGACCGTACGCCAGGAGATGCTCACATGAAGCTCGCGAGAATGGTTCGCTATCGGCGTCCTGTTGACCCCAGCGATCGCCGCGGGGCAGGATCGTGGATTCACCATCGATCAGGTGCTGAGCGCCCCGTTCCCGTCGGATCTCATCGCCGCACCGGCCAAGAACCGCGTGGCCTGGGTGTTCGACGCCAAAGGCAGCCGCAATGTCTGGATCGCCGAGCCGTCCGCCGATGGATCGTATCACGGCCGCGCCCTGACCGCGTACAGCGGAGATGACGGCCAGGAGATCGGTGACCTGGCGTGGAGCGCGGATGGCGAGCGGGTGATCTACGTGCGCGGGAGCTTGGGTGCCGGGACCCGCACGAACCTCCTGAGCTCACCCAAAGGCGACATTGACCAGAGCATTCTGGACGGCTGCCGTCTCGGATCCGACGCCGAGGAAGCTCGGCGACGGCCGCGCACCCGCCGTGTCGCCCAAGGGGGACCTGGTCGCGTATCTCGCCCAGGGGCAAATCTGGGCCGCGCACCTGGACGGCAGTGGCAAGGCGGAGGCGCTCATCGTCGAGAAGGGACACATGCTCTCGTTGGCGTGGTCGCCGGACGGGGCGCGCCTCGCGTTTGTGAGCCAGCGCAACGACCATAGTCTCGTCGGCGTCTACGACGTGGCACAGAAGTCCGTCGTCTGGATGGCGCCCAGCGTCGACCGCGACGCGCACCCGGAGTGGTCGCCCGATGGGACGCGCCTCGCCTTCGTACGCGTACCGGTCGGTCACGAGGATTTCTTCCTGCAGTCGCGCACCGGGCGACCCTGGTCGATCTGGATCGCCGATGCGGCCACGGGTCAGGGGCACGAGCTGTGGCACGCCGGCGAACAGGCCGGCAGCATCTTTCAGCCCCTGCAGTCCGAGCAGCAGCTGGCGTGGGGCGCCGGCGACCGCATTGTGTTCCCGTGGGAGCGCACGGGCTGGCTCCAGCTGTACGCGATTTCCGCGCGGGGCGGCGCGCCGGTCGCGCTCACCAGCGGTGAGTGCGAGATTTTCGCCGCGGCAATGACGGCCGACCGGTCGGCCATGCTCTATGCCGGCAATGCCGGCGACATCGACCGCCAGCATGTGTGGCGGGTCGCGCTATCGGGCGGCGCTCCGGCGGAGTTGACGCCAGGACAGGGGATCGAGACGTATCCGGCCGGGATCAGCGACGGCAAAGCCGCCGCGATCCTGCGGTCCGATGCGCGACGCCCGATGCACGTCGCGATCGTGACGTCGAATGGCCAGATCACCGACCTGGCGAGTGACGCGATCCCGGCCGATTTCCCGGCGCCGAAGCTGGTGGTGCCGCAGCAGGTGGTCTTCTCGTCGGCGGACGGCCTCATGATCCACGGGCAACTGTTCGTGCCGAACGGACCGGCCGCGCGACACCCGGCCATCGTGTTTTTCCACGGGGGCCCCATCCGGCAAATGCTCCTGGGATGGCACCGAATGGATGCCTACAGCTACATGTACGCCATGAATCAGTACCTGGCGAGCCGGGGCTACGTCGTGCTCTCGGTGAACTATCGCGGCGGCATCGGCTACGGCTTGAACTTCCGCCGGCCACCGGACTTCGGTCCCGCGGGCTCCAGCGAGGCCAACGACATCCAGGGCGCGGGCCTCTATCTCCGCACCCGCGCGGACGTCGACCCGGGAAAGCTCGGCGTGTGGGGCGCGAGCTACGGAGGGCTGATGACCGCCTTGGCGCTGGCGCGCTTCTCCGATCTGTACGCCGCCGGCGTGGACTACGCGGGTGTGCACGATTGGCGGGCAATGCTCTTCCCGCCGCCCACGGACACCACGGTCGCTCCCGCGCGCATGGCCTGGCAGTCCTCGGCCATGGCCTCGATCAAGGACTGGCGCTCACCGGTGCTCGTGATCCAGGCCGATGACGATCGCAACGTGCCGTATGCGCAAGCGCCCGAGCTGATCGAGGGCCTCCGCGCGCACGGCATCGATTTCGAGCAGATGATCATCCCCAATGAGGTGCACGATCTGCTCCTCTATCGGAGTTGGGTGCGGGTGCTCAACGCGGCCGCCGAGTACTTCGACCGGCACCTGGGAACGTCGGAGCGCGCGGCCGCCCGCTAACGGTCAGGCCTGCGGAGTGTAGCCCGGTCCGCGCACGACGCGGCCGGGCTTGGCGCCCGTGTGCTTGCCGTCCCGCACGACCTCGACGCCATTCACCAACACCTCGCGCATGCCAACCGAGATCTGATTCGGCTTGTCGTACGTGGCCCGGTCGATGACGGTGGCCGGATCAAAGACGATGACGTCCGCGTAGGCCCCTTCGCGGAGCGTGCCGCGGTCGAAGATCGACAGCCGTTCGGCGACCGCCGACGTCATCTTGCGCACCGCGTCTTCCAGCCCGAGCACGTGCTGGTCGCGCACGTAGCGGCCGAGGATGCGCGGATACGCGCCGTAGCTCCGGGGGTGGGCCAGGCCTTTGAGCGAATCCGGGTCCGTGCCGTCGGCGTCCGTGCCGAACTTGAGCCACGGCTGCTGCATCTGCAGCGTGATGTTCTTCTCGCTGGCGATGAAGAATTCGGCCCCGGCCAGCCCCTTCTCGCGGGCCACGACGTTCATGAGCGCCTCCGTCCACGTCGTGTGCTCGCGGGTCGCGATCTCGGCGAGGCGGAGCCCTTCGTACGGCTGGTCGGCCGGCGCGCGGAGACCCACCACCATCACGCCTTGGGGTGTGGCCAGCTGGCAGAGGCTCTCCCACGCCGTGTGCGTGTTCAAGAGGTCCGCCGTGATGCGTTTCCGCGTGGCCGGATCGGCGATGTTGGCGAGCGTGCTGTCGCCCGCGGCGCTCCAGGGCGGCAGGCAGGCGACGAGCGCGGTGGCTCCGGCTTCGTACGGATACATGTCGGCGCCGATGTCCTGTCCCGCGGCGCGGGCCGAGTCGATGGCCGCGATGACCTTTGTCATGAGCGGCCAGTTGCGGACGCCGGCGGCCTTGAGGTGATAGATCTCGACCGGGACGCTCCCTTCGCGACCAATGCGCATCGCCTCGGCCACGGCGTCCAGCAAATGATCACCTTCGGACCGCATGTGCGTGATGTACACGCCGTGATACGGGGACGACGCCTTGGCTTCGGCGATGAGCTCGTCCGTCGACGCGTACGCGCCCGGCGGATAGATCAAGGCGCTCCCGAGGCCGAAGGCGCCGTCGACCATCGCGCGCCGCACGGCGGCCTGCATGGTGTCGAGCTGCGCCGGCGTCGCCGCGCCCGTGTCGGCCCCCTTGCCATACTTGCGGATCGTGGCCGCGCCGACGAACGAGCCCACGTTCTCCGGAGATGCCGTGCTGACCCATGGCCGTGAGCCAGCGATCGAAGCCATGCGTGCCGGCAAACCCGGCGTCCACGCGGGCCATGGTCGTGTCGTTCGCGGCATCGAGCGCCAGGGTCCGGGCATTCGCGGGCGCCGGCGTGTCGCCTTCGCCCAGGATCTCCGTGGTGATGCCTTGGGTCACCTTGCTGACGACCCGGCCATCGCCCAGGAGAAAGGCCGAATCGGACTGGCCCTGGATGTCGATGATGCCCGGCGCGACGACCAGACCGGTGGCGTCGATCCGCCGCGCCGCCGGCGCGCCGGCCAGGACGCCGGCTGGCGCGACGCGGACAATGCGGTCCCCGCGAATGGCCACGTCGCCCGTAAACCACGGATTCCCCGTGCCGTCCACGACGTGCCCACCGGCAATGATCAGATCATACCCGTCGGAGCGCGGAGCGCAGGCCGCCAGAACGAGGGCCGCACCGAGAGCGAAGCCTTTCACACGCCGGCCCGCTGCATGGTGCCCTTGTACGCCATCGGCGGCTCCGTCACCCCGAAATTGTTCTCGGCCAGCGCCGCCACGTGCTGGAGCTGCGCCGGGGACAACGCCGGCTGATCGGCCGCCGCCGCGAACTCGGCGAGCTGCCCGGCGTCGTCAATGTTCGGCAACGCCGACACGACCAATGGCTCGCGCAGGAGCCAGGCCCAACGAGGCCTGCCCCAGCGTCCGGTCGGTCGTCAGAAAATCGAGCGTCCGGATCTTCTGCAGGCCGTTGATCAGCCACGAGCGCGGCCGATGACGCCGATGGTCGTTCTCCGGGAACACCGTGTCCTCGGTGTATTTCCCCTCGAGCATCCCCGACGCGTGGGGCACGCGCACGGTGAACGCGCACTCCGGCGCGGTGTGACGGGCGGCGTCGATCATCGCCGTGCCGGGGTGCTGCTCGAGCACGTTCCAGATCATCTGGATCATCCCGATGTCCGTCTCCCGCTCGCACAGCTCGACGGCCTCGTAGAGCCAACCGATCGCGGGACCGAACGCGGCGCCCCACACCCGGATCTTCCCCTCGGCCTTGAGCGTGCGCAGCGTGTCCCACAGCTGGGCGTCGCGCACGTGCTCCATCTTCACGTTGTGAATCTGCAGCACGTCAATGTAGTCGGTCTCGAGCCGGCCCAAACACTGCTCGACCGCATGACGCAGATACGCGGGGTCCGTCCGCATCGGCAGCTCGGACTGGCCCCGCCGGGCGCGCAGCGCCTCGGCGTCATAAATGTCGTACCCGATCTTCGTGGCGTAGACGACGTCCGGGCGGCGGCCGCGAAACGCTTCGGCGAGTTGGCGTTCACCGCGTCCGTTGCCGTAGGCATCGGCGGTGTCGAAGAACGTAATCCCGTGGTCGTCCAGAGCCTGGCGATGCAGCGCGACGGCCGAGGCATCGTCGTGCTCGCCCCACCAGCCGGTCGCCGTCGTCCAGTTGCCGAACCCGATCTCGCTGACCGTGACGCCGGTCCCCGGGAACGTGCGATACCGCATGTTACTCCCACCCCTGCCGGATCAGCCGCGCGGCCGTCGTGGCGAAATAGGTCAGAATGAAATCGGCGCCCGCGCGCCGAATGCCGATCAACGACTCCATCATGGCGCGATCGCAATCGAGCCACCCCCGCTCGGCGGCCGCGCACAGCATGGCGTACTCGCCGCTCACCTGATAGGCGGCGACGGGGTACCCGGTGGCGTCTTTGACGCGCCGCACGATGTCGAGATAGGGTCCGGCGGGCTTGACCATGATGGCGTCGGCGCCCTGCGCAATGTCGAGCGCGACTTCGCGGAGCGCCTCATCGCCGTTGGCGGCGTCCATCTGGTACCCGCGGCGATCGCCGGTCTGCGGCGTGGACTCGGCGGCTTCGCGGAACGGACCGTAAAACGCCGAGGCGTACTTGGCGGCGTAGCTCAAGAGGACCGTATCGGTGTGGCCCGACGCATCGAGCGCCTCGCGAATCGCGGCAATGCGGCCATCCATCATGTCGCTGGGAGCCACGATGTCCGCTCCCGCCTCGGCATGCGAGAGCGCGGCCCGGGCCAGCAAGGCTAGCGTGGCGTCGTTGTCGACGTTCCCGTCGCGGAGCACGCCACAGTGGCCGTGGGAGGTATACTCGCACAGACACACGTCGGTGATCACGACGAGCTCGGGAAACTCCCGCTTGAGAGCCCGCACGCTTTGCTGCACCGCGCCGTGCTCGTCCCACGCCTCGGACCCCACCGCGTCCTTCGACTCGGGCAGCCCGAACAGGATCACACCGCCCACGCCGGCATCGGCCGCGGCGCTCGCGTCCCGCAGCATCTCGTCGACCGACGTCTGGGCGACGCCGGGCATCGAGGCCACGGGCTGGCGGACGTTCGCGCCCAGGCGCACGAAAACGGGCAGGACGAGCTGCGCGGCGTCGAGATGCGTCTCGCGCACCAGGCGTCGGAGCGCCGCGGAACGCCGCAGGCGGCGCGGCCGGACGGTCGGCACGATCATGGTCGAAACTTACTCCGGCTGCGGCGCGGGCAGGTCGGCCTGGTCGGCGCGGAGCGCGCGCAGGATGTCGGTCGCGCCCTCGCCGCGCAAGCGGTCGGCGAGCGCCACGCCGGCGGCCGCCGGATCCGCGCGGTCGAGCGGGGACTGGCCCCGGAGCACGCGGCGCCCGTCGATGTCGGCGATCATCCCGTACAGCGTGTCGCCGAGCACGGCGGCGCCGATCGGGACCTGACACCCGCCGTCGAGCGCAGCAAGGAACGCCCGTTCGGCGGTCACCGCGGTCAACGTCGCCGGATCGTTGAGCGGGCCCAACGCCGACAAGAGGGCGGCATCCGCGACCCGCGCCTGTACGGCGATCGCCCCCTGACCCGCGGCGGGGAGCCACCCCGGCGTATCCAAGTACGCCGTAATGCGCGCTTGGGCGCCGAGTCGGTGGAGGCCGGCAGCGGCGAGGATGGCGGCGGCGACCTGTCCTTCGTCGACCTTGCGCAGCCGCGTGGGCACGTTGCCGCGCAGCTCGACGACATCGAGGTCGGGCCGTAGCGCCCGAAGCTGCGCCCGGCGCCGCAGACTCGACGTTCCGACGCGCGCGTGCGCCGGGAGACCGGCGAGGCCGACGGCGGCCACGGCCGGCCCGACGACCACCACATCGCGGGGGTCCTCGCGGGCCAGAACGGCGACCACCGCCAGCCCGGCCGGCGATTCGGTGGGCAGATCCTTGAGCGAATGCACGGCGCAGTCGATCGCGCCGTCGGCGAGGGCCACCTCCAACTCCTTCGTGAACAGGCCCTTGGCGCCAATGCCCCGGAGCGGCGCGTCGAGGCGCTGGTCCCCGGTCGTCGTGAACTGCACCAATTCGGCCGGGACGCCACGCGCCGCCAGCGCGACCAGGACGAGTCGCGCTTGCTCCAGCGCCAACGCCGACACCCGCGTGCCGATCCTAACCGGCATAGTGCGCGGCAATGGCGCCGACGAATGCGTCGATCGACGCGACGGGTGACTCGACAACGACGTCGATCCCGGCGGCGCGCGCCGCGTCGCTGGTGATGGGACCGATGCTCGCGGCGACCGCGCGGCGGGCCAGGTCGGCGCCAACGGCCTCCACATATCCGTGCACCGTCGAAGCGGACGTGAACGTCACCAGGTCGATCCGGCCGTCGGCCAGTGCCTCCCGGAGTGGCGCGGCGTCGACGCCATCGGCCACGGACCGGTACGCGGGGACGACGTCGACAATGGCGCCCAGGGCCGTGAGGCCTTTGGCGACAATGTCGCGCGCTCCCTCGGCACACGGAAACAACACCCGCGCGCGCCGCATCCCTCCCCGCGCCTCGAGCGCGGCGACAATACGCTCGGCCACCGCGCGATCGGGTACGATGTCGGGCACGATGCCGATGGCCCGCAACGCTTCCGCGGTCGCGGGGCCGATGGCGCTGATGGTGAGGTCGGCGAGCGCCCGGGCGTCGAGCTTGGCGTCGCGGAGCGCCTCCCAGAGCACGTCAACGGTCGTTTGGCTGGTGACGATCAGGTGGTCGTAGGTCGACAGGCGATCCATGACGTCGCGCAGGAGATGGGGATCGAGCGGTTCGATCCGCGTCGCGGGCATCGCCAGTACTTCGGCGCCCTGATCACGGAGCTGGTCGGCCAGCGCGCCAGCCCGCGCCGTGGCGCGGGTGACGACGACACGGCGGCCAAACAAAGGCCGTCGCTCGAACCACGCGATCTGCTCGCGCAGACCGACGGTGTCGCCGATGATGGTGATGACCGGCGCCGTCAGCCCGGCCGTTTCAACCTGGTCGGCGAGCTGGGCCAGCGTGCTGATCACCGTGCGCTGGGCGGGGAGCGTCCCCCACTGGATGGCTGCCGCGGGCGTGCCCGGGCTCCGCCCTCCCTCGACCAACGCGGCGGCGATCTCGCGCAATCGGCGCACGCCCATGTACAGAACCAACGTGCCGCCGGCGCGGGCCAGCGCGCGCCAATCCGTCTGCGCGTCGGGCTTGGCGGGATCTTCGCTTCCCGTCACGAAGGTCACCGCGGTGGCGACGCCCCGGTGCGTGACGGGGATGCCAGCGTAAGCCGGCGCGGCAACGCCCGCCGTGACGCCCGGCACGATCTCGAACGGGATGCTGGCCGCGGCGAGCGCGAGCGCCTCCTCTCCGCCGCGTCCGAACACCAGTGGATCGCCGCCCTTGAGTCGGACGACGCTCTTCCCTTCCCGCGCCAGTCTCACCAGCAGCGCGTTGATGTCGGCCTGCGCCGCCGAGGTGTCGTCTCCTCCGCGCTTGCCCACGGCGTGTCGTTCCGGCACCTGGGCGACCAGTCGAGGATTGGCCAGCGCGTCGTAGACCACGGCCTGGCAACTCTCCAGTAGCGCGTGCGCGCGGAGCGTGAGGAGACCAGGATCACCGGGCCCCGCGCCCACCAGGTAGACGGTGCCGCGGACCGCGGTCACCGCCGAAAGCGCCGTCCGCGCCACCGATGCTGAGCGCATACAGACCATAGATCACCGCGGCGATGATGTACGCCGCTTCGAGATACGCGACATTCTCGGGAGTCATACCGGGTCCTCGGCCTGGGCGCGCGCGAGCGCGAGACGGTATCGGGCCCGGAGGAGCGCCACGTAGAGCAAGAGCATGGTGACAAACCCGAAGAGCATCGTGCGCAGCATCTCGCCAGGAAGCGACGGCGCCGACGGTTTGAGCACGATCGGCATGGGATGCAGCGTCCGGAAGAGATAGACGCTGATGTGAATGAAGATGATCAACGGCACGGCGAGAAGGGCGAGGACCGCGGAGTAGCGCGCGCGCATGGCCCGGTCCTCGATGGCACCGCGCAACACCAAGTAGCCGGCAATCAGGAACCACAGAAACAGCGTGGAGGTCAGGCGGGCGTCCCACGTCCACCAGGCGCCCCAGACCGTGCGCCCCCAAATCGGCCCGGTCGTGAGCACGACGCTGGTGAAGGCGAGCCCGACCTCCGCCGAGCTCTCGGCCACGAGATCGAGGCGCTCGTCATGGAGCCACAGGTAGACCGCGCTGGTGAGCGCCATGATGGGAAAGGCGACATACAGCGCGACGAACGCCGTCGGCGCGTGCACGTAGAAGATCTTTTGGGCGGGTCCCTGTGCCGCCTCGACCGGCGTGTACAGGACCGCCAACACTCCCAGGGCGATAAGGGCCAGCGCGGCGAGCACCGCCGTCAGATCGAAAGGCCACAACCGCGTCCGTTCCATGGTGATCATCGTTCCAGTATATAGGGGAACGCCACCGTGCACGCGGCCACGAAGACGAGATCGAACGCCGCGAGCAGCTGTAGAAAACCGCTGACCTCACTCACCGGGCGGCCGCTCAGAAGTCGCGCCGTGGCTTGCGCCGCCGCGATGACGATCGGCACGAAGAACGGGAGCGACAGCACCGGAAGGAGCAGCTCGGCAAACCGGGTATTCACCGTCATGGCGCTGAACAGCGTGCCGACGACGACGAGGCCGATCGCCGCCAGGAGCGCGATGCCCGCCAGTGGCCACGCGATGCCGAGCAGCGGCACCTGATAGAGGAGACCGACCGCGGGGATCGTGAGGATCTGGACGCCGAGGACGAACACAAGGTTCCCGATCGCCTTGCCGAGAAAGATGGCTTCCCGCTCGATCGGCGCGACCAACAGGCCGTCAATCGCCCGGTCGGCCGACTCGGCTCCGAATGAGCGGTGCAAGCCGAGCAACCCCGAGAACGTAAAAATGACCCACAGCACCCCGGGCGCCAAGTCGCCAGGGCCGACCGCGGTCGGGTCCCAGGCAAAGAAAAAAATCGTGGCGCTCAGCACGGCGAAGATCGCCGCCGAGAAGAACGCGCTGCGGTTGCGGAACTCGACCGTGAGGTCTTTCCGGGCGATGAGCAGCGCCGCGGCGATCAGTCCCGGCGGCCGGCGCGTCATGTCCCACGTCCGTCATTGCGGTACCACCGGGCAAACGCGGCCTGGTCAAGACCAGCGGCCGGCTCATCGCGCACGAACGCCCCATCCCGCAGTACGGCGACCCGCGTGGCCAGCGCGAACCCTTCATCGATGTTGTGCGTGACGAGCATCAACGCCGCGCCGGCGCGCGACAGCGCGCCCAGGGCATCGGCGAGCGCGCGGGCGCCGGGCGCGTCGAGTCCGGTGAATGGCTCGTCGAGCAACACCACGCTCGGGTTGTGGACGAACGCCCGCGCGATCGACACCCGTTGGGCCAGTCCGCGACTGAGCTGGCGGACCGGCGTGTCGGCCCGGTCGAGCACCAGCATGCGATCGAGCGCCAGGTCGGCGGCGGCGCGGGGATCCGGTACCCCATACAGGCGCGCCGAAAACTCGACGTTCTCGCGCGCGGTCAACTCCGGATACAACATCGACTGATGGGAGATCAGCCCCACGGCCGCGCGCAGCGACGCGCCGCCCGGCAGGGCGATCCCGGCGACGCTGGCGGTGCCCCCAGTGGGCACGAGCAGTCCAGCCAACACACGGAGGAGCGTCGTTTTGCCGGCGCCGTTCGGTCCAAACACCGCCAGACAGTCGCCGGCATCGACCGAGAGACTCACACCGGCCAACGCCCAGCGACGGCCAAAGCGGCGCGAGAGGTGGTCGGCGACGATGGCGGGTGGCACAGCCTGGGGAATCTACGACGGGCGCGGGTAAGATGAGAAATCCCTACGAGTTGCCGTCGTCGTGGCAGAGACCGGGCGGCGATGCGAGATTTCGGGGGCATGGCCGATCGCACGACCGACATCGACGTTCTCCTGCACGAACACCGCCGGTTCCCCCCTCCTCCCGGCGGGTTCAACCCATCGACCGCGATCACCGTGGCCGACGATGTCGAATTCTGGAGCGCGGAAGCCAAGCGCCTGGAATGGTTTACGCCGTGGAGGACGACTCTGGAATGGCGGCCGCCGCACGCCCGCTGGTTCGTCGGCGGATCGCTCAACATCACGGTCAACTGCATCGACCGGCACATCCGCGCCGGTTTGGGAAACAAAGCCGCGTTCATCTGGGAGGGTGAACCGGGCGATCGCCGCACGTTGACCTACTGGGAGCTGTCGATCGAGGTCGCGAAATTCGCCAACGTGCTGCGCGGGAGTGGCATCGCGCGCGGCGACCGCGTGGCGATCTATCTCCCCATGATCCCCGAGGCGGCGATCGCGATGCTGGCCTGCGCGCGGATCGGGGCCATTCACTCCGTGGTCTTCGGCGGGTTCTCGCCCGACTCGCTGCGCGACCGCATTCAGGACGCCGACGCCGTCGCGCTGGTGACCGCGGATGGTGGATATCGCCGCGGCCAGGTCGTCCCCCTCAAGCGCAATGCCGATCGCGCGCTCGAGGAGTGTCCGTCGGTCCGCCACGTGTTCGTGGTGCGGCGCGTCGGTGCCGCGACCGACATGGTCGCGACCAACATGGTGGATGGGCGCGATGTATGGTGGCACGATGCCATGGTCGACGCGTCGATCGTCTGCGAGCCCGCGCGCATGGACGCCGAGGATGTGCTCTTCATCCTGTACACGTCCGGCACGACGGGGAAGCCGAAAGGGATCGTGCACACCACGGGCGGATACTTGACCGGCGTCACGACCACGAGCCGGTTGGTGTTCGATCTCCGGCCGGAGGATGTGTTCTGGTGTACGGCCGACGTCGGCTGGGTCACGGGCCATTCCTACGTGGTGTACGGTCCGTTGTCCAACGGCGCGACGTGCTTCATGTACGAGGGCGCGCCGGACTGGCCGGACAAGGATCGGACCTGGGCGTTGTGCGAGCGGTATGGCGTGACGATTCTGTACACCGCGCCGACGGCGATCCGCGCCTACATGAAGTGGGGCGATCAATACCCCGCGCGGCACGACCTGTCGCGTCTCCGTCTGCTCGGTTCCGTGGGCGAGCCGATCAATCCCGAGGCGTGGATGTGGTATCGGGAGCGTATCGGCGGTGGCCGGTGTCCGGTCGTCGACACGTGGTGGCAGACGGAGACGGGCGCGATCGTGATCTCGCCGCTCCCGGGAGTCACGGTCACCAAACCGGGCAGCGCCACGTTGCCGCTCCCCGGCTATCAGGTGGAACTCCTGGACGGCCAAGGGAATTCCATCGCGGTGGGGGGCGGCTATCTGGCACTGACCAAGCCGTGGCCTTCGATGTTGCGCACCATTTGGGGCGACGACAAGCGCTACATGGAAACGTATTTCTCGAAATGGCCGGGTCGTCCCGATCTGTATTTCGCGGGGGACGGTGCGAAACGTGACGACGATGGGTACTTCTGGATCCTGGGCCGGGTGGACGACGTGCTGAATGTCGCCGGACACCGGATTGGCACGATGGAAGTCGAGTCGGCGCTCGTCGGGCACCCGGCGGTGGCCGAGGCGGCGGTGGTCGGGCGCGCCGACGCGCTCAAAGGCCAGGCGCTGGCGGCCTTCGTGACGTTGCGCGCCGGTCGGGAGTCGTCACCGGAGTTGCGGAACGAGTTGCGGGAATTCGTCGCCGACAAGATCGGAGCCATCGCGCGGCCGGACGACGTGCTGTTCGCCGCCGATCTGCCGAAGACGCGCTCGGGCAAGATCATGCGCCGTCTGTTGCGGGACATTGCCGAAGGGCGAACGCTGGGCGATACGACGACGCTTGCCGATCCCAACGTCGTCGCGACGTTGAAGGCGCAGTACGAAGGTCAAGAGTAAGTCCCCCTATCCGGCGGACGTCATGTTCACGAAGCTCTTCCCCGAGTCGATCTTTCCCCGCAAGCTGAGCGCCGCCGCCGAACGACGGATGCGGTTGGCCGTCGCCCGGGGCGAGGAAGCCATCATTCGCGCGCACGTCGACAACGCCCTGCTCTTCGTCGACACGTTGGCGGAGGAGATGTCGTTCGATCGCGCGATCGACACGTATATCCGGGTGATGGGCGTTCCCGAACCGCTGGCCAGTACCGTGGCGACCCGCGCGCTGGTGGCGCTGGGCCAGGACTTGGTGCCCTACCGGAGACGGTCGCGCGAGTTGGAGCGGGCGGCGGCCGCCGCCGACGGGAGCGCGGCAGCGACCGACGAAGACGGCAAACCGCGTCTCCGTCTCAATGACGCATCGGACGCCCGATCCCGCACCGTCAAGCGCGCGTAGCGCGGTCCTCGAGCAGGCTGAGGACGAAGATCGCCGCCACCAGGATCGCGGAGATCACGCACCACATGCAGATGGCGTGGATCACGAAGAGCTCGAGCGACGTCAGGTACGCGGAGAACAGCAGTCCGCCCGTCGACGCGACGAGCAAGAGGCGCGAGACGCGCCGGCACGTCTCGTAGGCGGGCATCGAGCCGGCGACGGAGATCCCCAACATCACGACGTAGAATCCCACGCCCCAGGCGGCCACGGGCGCGCCGAGGAGTCGCGAATACCGGCTGGTGTTGACCGTCTCGCACGATCCGATCGAGCAGCTCAGCGTGCCAATGTAGCCGAGCTTATAGAGCGTGAGATACAGCGAGACGAACAACCCAACGACGGCGAGGACTGCGATCAGCATGCGCCGCGTCACGGCGCGACCGCAACTCGCTTCTTGGCCGTCGCGGCCGAGTCGACGTACGCCTTGAACTGATCGTACGGTAGCAGACCGGCAATCTGGTGATCGCCGATCACGAACGTCGGGGTCTGGTTCACCTTGCGGCGCTCACCCTCGGCTTTGTTGGCCTGGATGTCGCGGAGATGCGTCTGGGCGTCATAGCACGCGCGCCACTTGTCGACGTCGAGACCGAGGACCTTCGCGTAGCCTTGCAGCACCGTGGTCGGGTTGCTGGTGGCCTCCGAGTTCCACTCGGGCTGGTTGAGAAAGAGCTGGTCGTGCATCTCCCAGAACTTGCCCTGATCGTTGGCGCACGCGGCGGCGTTGGACGCGTACCACGTGTTCTTGTGCATGGGCAGCGGAAAATCGAAGTACCGATAGCTGGCCAGTCCGGCATCGACGATGCGCTTCCGGACATCGGGCTCGGTGACGACGGCGAACGAGCCGCAGGCGGGGCACTCGAAGTCGGCGAACTCCAGGATCTGCACCGGCGCATCGGCGCGACCGAGCAGGTAGCCCTGGGCCGGGCCCAGCGTCGCGGGATCGACCGGCGTCGTCGAGATGACCGGCGGCGCGGACTTCTTGCTGGCGTAGGCGATCGCGATGATGCCGACGACGACCAGCAGGCCGAGGGACGCCAGGAAGCGCGCCCGGGGCGGAGGCGCGGTGGTGCGCCCACGGTTAGCTGCCATCAGTGCGCTACCATGAAGGTGGTCCGTCTTCGTCGTCCGCGGTCCACTCCTTGGACTCCCAATTGGGGTCACCGGAGGCTTGCGCGTCGGACACGATGCGCCGGCTCTCGGCGATCTCGGGGGTGTCGTACGTGGCCCGGACTTCGTAGTGAAACAATTCGCTCTTGGCGTCGCCGATCAGCTTCATCAGTTCGGCGGCGTGGGACAGGAGCTCGCCGCGGCCGTGGAGATCGCGAATGCGCGCGGCGAGCGTGAGCAAAAGCTGCTCGAGCGTCCGGCGCCGCGCGTCGTCGTACGTCTCGTCCGCCATATCCGTAAGCTATCGGGCGGCTCAACGTGCGCAAGCAAATTGCCGCACGTATCTTGCGCGTCGTGCCGACCGATTTTCTGAGCGAGCTGGTATGGCGCGGGCTGGTGAGCGATCGCACCGAAGGGCTCCCCGCCCGCCTGGCCGCGGGTCCGATCACCGGCTACTGCGGCTTCGATCCGACGGCCGATAGCCTGCACCTCGGACATCTGCTGCCCATCATGGGCCTCGTGCACCTACAACGCGCCGGCCACCGGCCGATTGCGGTCGTGGGCGGCGGGACTGGACTCATCGGCGATCCCAGTGGCAAGGTCAACGAGCGGCCCCTCGCCGACGGCGATACGATCGCCGAGAACGCGCGGCGCATCCACGAACAGATCGCGCGGTTTGCCGACATGCCGCTGGTGAACAACGCGGAGTGGCTGGGCGGGCTCGACCTGGTCGGGTTTTTGCGCGACGTCGGCAAGCACTTCACGGTCAACTACATGTTGCAGAAGGACTCCGTGCGGTCCCGGATGGATGCCGGGATCTCGTTCACGGAGTTCGCGTACATGTTGCTGCAATCATACGATTTTCTGGAGCTGCACCGGCGGTACGGCGTGAGCCTCCAGATCGGCGGCAGCGACCAGTGGGGGAACATCACGGCGGGGATCGAGCTGATTCGGCGCACGACCGCCGCCGAGGCGCATGCCCTCACGCTGCCGCTCGTCACCACCGCGTCAGGGACGAAATTCGGGAAGACCGAGTCCGGCGCCGTGTGGCTCGATGCGAAGAAGACGTCGCCGTATCAATTCTATCAGTTCTGGATCAACGTCGACGATCGCGACGTCGGGCGCTATCTCCGGTTTTTTACGCTGCTCTCCCGCGAGGATATCGAGGCGCTCGAAGCCAATCTCGCCGCGCACCCGGAGCGGCGTGAGGCGCAGCGTGCGTTGGCGCGGGACGTCACCACGCGCGTGCACGGCGACGCCGCCGCGCAAAGCGCGGCGCGCGTCTCGGCCGTGCTCTTCGGGGGCAGCCCCAACGCGCTCACGCTCGACGATCTCCTCTCCCTGTCGCGCGAGATCCCGTTCGTCTCAGTCAAGCGAGAAGAGTATCTCGTACGCATCGCGGCAGGCGTCGTCCCTGGCGCTCCCAGTCTCAATGTTGATGTCATAGACGTGGCCACGCGCCAGGAGATCGTCGCCTCGCGCAGCGAGGCGCGACGACTGATCCAGCAGGGCGGGCTCTACGTGAATGACCGCCGGATATCGGCGGACGCCACCGCGATCACCGATGCCGACTTGCTGTACGAGCGCTACGTGATCCTGCGAAAGGGCGCCCGGAGCCGCACGCTCATCGCGTTCGTCTGAACCGCGGGTCGAGCGCGTCGCGCAGCGCGTCGCCGACCAGGTTGAACGCCATGACGGCCGCGCCGATGGCGAGGCCGGGAGCGACCGATGTCCAGGGCGCATGGCGGAGCTGGGCGAGATCGCGGCCGTCGGCGATCATCGAGCCCCACGACGGCGTGGGCGGCTGGACGCCGAGCCCGAGGAACGACAGGGCCGCCTCGGCCATGATGGCGCCCGCGACGCCGAGCGTCGCGGCGATGATGATCGGCGCCAGAACGTTGGGGAGGACGTGGCGCACGACGATGCGCCGGTCGCGAGCGCCCAAGGCGCGGATCGCCTGGACGAACTCCAGCTCGCGGACGACGAGCACCTGGCCTCGCACCAGCCGCGCCATGCCGGCCCACCCCACGAGCCCCACGGCCGTGAAGACGACCAGCAGCGAGGGTTGGAGCGCCGCGACCATTGCGATCAGGAGCAGCAGCGTCGGAAACGCCAGCGTCACGTCGGCGAGCCGCATGATCACTTCATCGACCCAGCGTCCGTAGTAGCCGGCCAGGAGCCCGAAGACCAGGCCGAGCGTGACCGCAATCGCTTGGGAGATGAAGCCGACGGCCAGCGAGACGCGGGCGCCGTAGACGAGGCGCGCCCACACGTCGCGGCCCGCCCCATCGGTGCCGAGCCAGTGTCGCCAGGACGGCGGCGCCAACCGTCCCGCGAGATTTTGCTGGATGGGATCGCCGTGCGCGATCAGCGGCGCCGCGATGGCCGCGGCGGCGATGGCCGCGATCAGCACCAACCCGACGGCGGCCCGCGGGTCCGCGAACAGACGGCGCCGAAGGCTCATCCCGGCGACTCCGGCGATGGCGCGGCGGGCGGTTGGCGGCGCCACCGGCAATGGTGCCAGAAGTACTGGTCCGGATGCTGTCGCACGACGCGCTCGAGCGCCGCGGTATAGCGGGCCACCGTCGTGTCGACGTCCGCTTCGCGGTCGCCCGTGTCGGCGACATCGATCGGCTCCACGTGCATCCGAAAGCGCCCGTTCGGCTGGCGCAGCGCCGCCATGAACACCACCGGTGCGCCCAGGCGTTTGGCGAACACCGCCGGCCCGCGCGGCGTCTTGGCGGGGCGTCCGAAGAACGGCACGAACACGGACGCCAGGCCTTTGAGGCCCTGGTCGGCGACAAACGCCACCAACCGGCCGTCGCGCAGCGAGCGCGTCGTGCGCCGAACCGCCTCGTGGTCGTGGACCACGACCATGCCAATGCGACCGCGCGTCTCGGTGATGTACCGGTCGAACAGTGGGTTGGCCTGGCGGCGGGCGATCGCATCCACCGGGATGCCGCGCGCGGCGGTATAGCTGCCGCCCAGCTCCCAGTTGCCGACGTGGCCGGTGACGGCGATGATGCCGCGGCCCGCGGCCAGGGCCTCTTCGAGCCACGGCCAGTTGTCGGGCGGGTCGAAGAGGTCGACGAGTCCCTGGCGCCCGAGCCGCGGCGTGAGCGCGATCTCGGCGACGTTGCGGCCCAAGTGGCGATAGGCATCACGCGCCGTGCGGCGGACCGTCTCCGCATCCATGTCGGGGAACGCCGCGGTAATCTGCTGTTCGACGACCGCCCTCCGGATGCCCAGCGGCCGGTAGCCCAGTGAGCCCAGACCGGCGCCGAGCGCGCCGGCGCGCCCCCAGTCGAGGGCCTCCAGCGCGCGCACGGCGCCGCGCAACGCGTAGAACTCGGCGGCCTGCGCGAGGGTCGTCACGCGCAGATGCCGTCGCGGCCCAGCGTCGTCACGCGCGTGGCGAACGCCGAGACTTCGCGGCCGACGCGGTCCCAATTGTAGTACGTCTCCACCGCCAGCCGCGCCGCGCGGCCCATCGCCTCGCGCCGCGACCCATCGTCGATGAGAGACCGGATGGCCGCGGCCGCGGCGGCGACATCCATCGACCCCACGAGGATCCCGGTCTCCCCATCGCGCACCGCCGAACGCACGCCGGCCGAGTCGCCCGCGACGCTCGGCGTGCCGCTGGCCGCGGCTTCGATGAACGAGATCCCGAAGCCCTCGGCCTCGACCCCTTCCTGCCGGGAGAGTCCCACGTAGACCGTCGCCGTCGCGTAGGCCTCGGCAATGTCATCGTCGGACAAAGCGCCGGCGAAGGTGACGCGATCGGCGACGCCCGCTTCGCGGGCGATCGCGGCGAGACGCTGCGCGTCATCGCCCGTTCCCACGATGAGATAGCGAATCCCGGCTGGCAATGCCGCGAGCGCGCGTATCGCGGTGTCTTGGCCCTTGTGCGGCTTGAGCCGGGCGACGGTGACCAACAGGGGCGCGGCGCCGAGCGCGAAGCGCCGACGCAGCATCCCGGTGTCGCGACCCGGCGAGAAAAAATCGGGATCGGTGCCGAGCGGGATAGCGGCCACCGGAGGCGCGTGCCGCACCCCGGCCTGCCGCATCACCGCACGCGCCAGCTCGGCGGTCCAGTCCGAGATGGCGACGATGCCGGACGCGTCGCCGAGCATGCGCCGCGCCGTCCATCGCTTGAACGGGTTGGCGGCGATCTTCCGCCGCTCCTTGAGCAAGTCGAGCCCGTAGACGTACACGACGTACGGCACGATCGCCCGGCGGTGCGCGTACCAGACCGGATATCCGGCGGGCCGGATGTTGCCACAGTGGATGATCGCCGGCCGGTGCCGGAGGAGCCGCCCGGCCCACTGCCACTGATTCATGGCCCGCTTGGCGTCGACCAATGGAAACGGCAGCCGCTCGATCGGATACCCCTCGCCGGCGTCGAACGCCGCGGCGTCGCGGTGGGCGACCGTGGACACGCGCACGCCCTCGGCGGCCAGGCGCCGGCACAGCGCCACGTGCATTCGCGCGATGCCGCCCAGGTCCGGCCCGTAGTCTTGCGTGACGAACAAATGGCGCTCCGCCATCACTTCCATCGGCTCCGATCCCTGGCTTCGTCGGCCGCCTTCTGCATCGCATCGAGCATGGCCCGTTCCGTATACTCGCGGGCGACGCGGGTGCGCGCCGCGCTCCCCATGGCCGAGCGCTGCTCATCCTGCGTCAACAGCTCGGCGACCGTGGCCGCCGTCGACGGCGTGTCGCCGGGCGGCAACACGACGCCGCTGATCCCGTCCGCTACGTAGCGGCTGGCGACCGTCCCCTTGTCGACGAGGACCGGGATGCGCATAGCCATGAAATCGAGCACGGCGAACGCCGCGGTGTCCTCGCTGGCCACGACCCAACCCAGGTCCGCCCCGCGGAGGACCGCGAGATCATCGTCGCGTGCGACGAGGTGGGTGACCGCGTGCGAGATCCCCAAGGCCGCCGCGTGCATGCGCAGATCCTCGTGGTCCGCTCCCGGGCCGAACAGCACCAGGTGCAGCTCGGGATGGCGGGGCACGAGCATGCCCATCGTGCGGAGCACGGTCGCCGCCCGCGCCTTGCCGCCCGGGTCGTACACGCAGACGATGGAGCGGCCGGGCACGCCGCCAGCGGGAAAACGGATCGTCGCCGCCCGCAACTCGTCGTAGCGCTCGGGATCCACGCCCAGCTCGGCGACGGTGATCGCCCGGGCCCGCGGCAGCACCGGGGCGGCCTGCGCCTCGGCCGCCGTCGTGAAGAGGAGACCCGTCGAGGCGAGCCGCATGGCGATACGGGCGGCGCGTTCGTCATCGAGATGCCCGCCCGTCGGCGTCCGGCGCACAATGCCGCCGCGGCCCGCGAGTCGCGCGGCACCGGCCACGACGACGTGCTCATGGGCGCTGTGCACGAAGACCGTTTCGACGAATCGCTCCAAGAACACGTGATGGAGGCGCCAGCTCTCCAGCGCCGCGCCCCCACCCGGCTCGAACGCGATCACATCGCAGCCTTCGGCGGCCACGCGGGCCTCGACGGCGCCGCCCGGCGGACAGACGTAGGTGATCTGATAGCCACGCTCCGCCAGACCCCGGGCCGCGGCCGCGAAGACGCGCGCGCTGCCGGTCCAGGTGGACGAGGAGTGGTAAAAGAGTACGCGCACGTAAAAAAGCTAGCAGGGTGCTGAAAAACGCACCTGCCAGTTTTTTTCACGATCGGTTGGACTGAGCTCCGCTGCGCGGAGCTCTAGAGCGCGGCCGCCGCCTCGACCGACTCGCGCACCGGATCCCGCTCCTGCGCCGCATGGAGCCGGTAGTACGCGCCGCGCTCGGCCAGCAGCGCATCGTGCGTTCCACGCTCCACCACCCGCCCCCGCTCCAGCACGAGGATGAGATCGGCGTGCCGCACGGTCGAGAGCCGGTGCGCGATGACGAACACGGTGCGCCCCGCCAACAACCGGTCGATCGCTTCCTGCACGAGCCGCTCGGACTCGGTGTCCAGCGCCAATGTGGCCTCGTCCAGGATCAGGATCGGCGGATCGACCAAGAGCGCGCGGGCGATCGCGATGCGTTGGCGCTGGCCGCCGGAGAGGCGGGTGCCCCGCTCGCCGAGCAACGTCTGGTACCCGTCTTCCAATTCCAATATGAAGCCGTGGGCGTTGGCCGCCCGCGCCGCGGCGACGATCTGCTCCTCGCTGTACCGGCCTTCGGCGCCATACGCAATGTTGTTGCGCACCGTATCGTTGAACAGCACGGTGTCCTGACTGACGATACCGGTGAGCGCGCGCAGCGATGGCAGCGCAATGTCGCCCGCGTCGACGCCGTCGAACAGGATGCGCCCGGCGGTCGGCTCATAGAACCGGGGGATGAGGTCGACCAGCGTGCTCTTGCCGGCGCCGCTCGGGCCGACGAGGGCGACCACGTCGCCCCGCCGCGCCGTGAACTCGACATCGGCGAGCACCGGCTCGGCATCATACGAGAACGACACGTGGTCGAACACGACCGCGTCCCGCAGGCCGTCGACCCGGCGCGTGCCGCGATCGAGCTGCGTCTCGGTCGTATCGTCGAGGATGCCGAACACCCGATCGGCGGCGGCGAAGGACACTTCGGCCGTGGTCCAAAGTTGGGTGAGCTGCTTGAGCGGTTGCAGCAAGCGCATCACGACGGAGAGAAAGACGATGAGCTGCGAACCCTGGAGCGTCGACGCGACCAGCACCTGGCGGGCGCCGATCCAGAGCAGGCCGACGGCGACGATCGTACCCATCGTCTCCGTGATTGGCTGCGACAGGAGCGCGCTATTGGTGAGCCGCATCATCGCGCGCGAGTACCGTCCGCTGGCGTCGACGAACCGCCGTTCCTCGTACGGCTCGGCACCGAACGACTTCACGAGCCGCATGCCGCTCACCGATTCCTGAACCACGCTCATCATCTCGCCATAGTCATTCCGCAGACGGCGGTGCCCCTTGCGCAGCTTGCGCAGCAACGGCTGGAGCGCACCGATGATCGCGGGCGCCACGACGAGGGCCAGGAGCGTCAGGTGCGCCGAGATAGCGAAGAGAAACGCGATATAAGCGACCAGGAGCGAGACGTTCTGCAACCCTTGGGTGACCACCTGGGTGATCAGCACCTTGGTCTGGTCGGTGTCGGTCAGGACCTTGGAGAGGATCTGCCCGGCGCGCGTGCGGGTGAAATAACCCAAGGGCAGCCGTTGCAGGTGCGCGTAGACCGCGTTCCGCATGTCGCGCGTCACGTACTCCTGCAGCTGGGCGCCGAACGTCCCACCCCGCCAGGCAAAGATGTTCTTGATCGTGACCGTCACCACGATGACGCCGATGACGATCTCCAGCGACCCCATCTTGTCCGCTGGATTCAGCAACGACCCGATGGTGACGGCCAACAGGTGGGACAGCCACCCGTTGTTCGTCGGCAGCAGCGTCTTGAGACCGAACAGCGCGTTGAGGAACGGGATCAGCAGCGCGAACGCGTAGGCGTCGAGCACGGCGGCGGCCATGCTGCAGCCCACCGCGCCCGCCATCCGCCAGGCGTGCGGCCGGAGAAAGCCCAGCAGCCGCCGATAGATCGACGCCCGGGCGGAGCTTTCGCCCTTACTCACCGCCGCGGTGTGAGCAGCGCCACGGGGAGAATCACCTCTTCTGGCGTGACTCCGCCGTGCAGGAACGACCCGCGATAGCGGCTCTGATACTCGCGGAGCTTCGTCGGATAGACGAAGAACGTGTCGCCGGCCGCCAGGAGCGTGTTCGCGCCCAAGCCGCGTCGCGGGAGCCGCAGCGCATCAGCGTTGGGAAACAGCAGGGCATCTTCCGGATGCTCGGCCCGGACGTCCTCGCCGAACTTGTAGCGCAGATTCGCGGTGGCGTCGCGCTTCGCGTACACGGTCGCCGGCGTCTGGCAGTGGATCGACCCATGATCGCTGGTGAGCAGCACCGAGACTTTGCGACGCGCCGCTTCCCGCAAGACCGAAAACAGCGCCGAGCGTTGGAACCACTGGCGGGTGAGCTGCCGCAGGGCGATCTCGTCGCGCGCGACCTCGTAGAGAATCGCCGATTCGCTGCGACCGTGCGTCAGCAGATCGACGAAATTGAAGACGAAGGCGCTGACGCCTTCGGGAGCGATCGCCGAGTTGACGCGCCGATCCAGCTCGTCGGAGTCGGCCGCCGTCGAGATCTTCTGATAGCGCACCGCGACGTTCTTTCCCAGCTCTTTGAGGTGCGCTTCCAGCAAATCGCGCTCGTGCGCGTTGAGCGACTCGTCCTCGCGATCGCCCGGGCCCCACCAATCCGGGAATCGGGCGGCGATCTCACCGGGGAAGAGCCCGCTGAAGAGCGAGTTGCGCGAGTAGGGCGTTGCGGTGGGCAACACCGCGAAGTGGTGCGTGACCTCGACGTCGAACAGCGGCGCCAGCAATGGTTCGAGCACCATCCACTGGTCGAGCCGCAGGCAGTCGATGACGACGAACACCGCGGCGCGGTCGCGCGCCAGGATGGGCGACAGGAATTCGGAGATGACGTCGACGGAGAGCGGCGGCCGGTCGCCCTCCAGATTGCGCAACCAGGCGGGATACTCCTGCAGCATGAACGCCGCGAACTCGCGGTGCATGTCGGCATAGAGACCGCGCAAAGACTCATACAATCCAGTCTCGCCGGCGCCCGCCAACTCGACGTCCCACGACATGAGCTCCGCGTACCGGGTCACCCAGCCGCGCCAGTCGAGGGGGCGCGCCCGCTCCAGCTCGATCGCCCGGAACCGTTCGACGAACCGCCGGGCCAGGGCCTGCTGGCGGATGCGTGGGCCTTCCAGCACGCGGCGCACGACGCTGAGCACTTGCCGCGGGTTGATCGGCTTGATCAGATAGTCGCGGACGTTGGCCCCGATGGCCTCGTTGAGCGTGGCGTCCTCCTCGCTCTTCGTGACCATCACCACGGGCAGCGTGGGGTTGATCGCCCGGAACTCGCGATAGGCGTCGAGCCCGCGTTTCCCCGGCATCTGTTCGTCCAGCAGCACGATGTCGAATGCGCGCCGGCGCAACAGCTCCACCGCGTCGTCGGCGTTGCTTGCGACCTCGACGTCGTAACCGCTCTCCCGCAAGAAGATGCGGTGCGACTCCAGCAGTTCCGCCTCGTCGTCGACCCACAGCACGGCTTTCGGACTCGGTGCCATCGTACTGCGCAATGTACCCGTTCGTTCTACATTCGTCATGTGTTCGCGCACTCCCACCACCCACGCCCGCCGTATGCCTTGCACGAGACGCCGTTTCGGTTTCCGGCGTTGGCCGCGCTCGCCGGCCGCGGGCAGATTGGCGGCGATCGCGAAGTCGCGTTGGCCGCGTTCGCCACGGCGCGATTGGTCAGTGGTGTCCTACCCCCGAACGCGCTCGCGGCTCCCGCGCGTTTGGCGCGCGCTACGGCGGCCCGCCATTGGCTCTCCGCTCTGACGCTGCCGGCCGCCATGCGCGCGCCGTTTGCCCGGCTCGCCGACGCGACCGGCAATGGCGATCTGCCCGCCGTTCAGACCGCGCTCCGCGCCGTCATCGACGCGGCACAACGCGGCCTCGACGCCCCGAGCCGGGCTGAGCTAGAGCGCTTGCTCGCGGATCTCGAAGGCTAACGCACGAACCGCCGCGCGAGCGCGTGGAGCATCGCGGGGAGCCGGGGCCCGTATACGGCCGCGGCATGGGCGAGGGCGGCGAGCGCAGCGAGCAACACGAGCATGAAGAGCAGGTCGAGACCCATCATGACGACAAACGCCGCCGCCATCGCGACCGCCGTGAGCACGACGAACGGCGCGACGAACAGGAGGACCAGCACCCGACCGAGCAGCGATGTCTTCCGCGACGTCAGGTTGATGCGCGCGCCCATCTGCCGCAGCTTGGCGAGGCGCTGATCGGTTTTCACCAACATGTAGCGGGACACGGAGTCATCGGCGGGTCCCGACCACGTGGCGAAGAGATGCGCCACGGGCGCCGCTTTGGGCACGGCAACGGGCATGCGACCGAGTCGCTCCAGCGCGGTCGCCAGGCCGTCCGGGTTGCGCGTCAACTGCACGGCGGTGGCATCGGCCAACAGCTGCCGGCGCCTCCACATGGCGCCGATCAGTTGGCCGACGAAGAGCGACGTCGACATCGAGACGATGACGTTGATCGACATCGCGGACAACTCGATGGGCACGAGCGGCAGCGCCAGCACCGACAGACATCCGCCGCGATGCTGGCGGGCCGTGAACGCTTCGACGTCCCGATCCTCGCTGGCCGCGCGCGCCAGCGCCGACATGACCGCGTCCTGCTCGGCCGCCTGGTGGGGCCAGAGCGCGAGCCGGAAGAATCGCAAGAGCGTGCGCCAGGCGCGGAACCCGAACACGGCGTTGAGCAGCAGGCTCACCACACCAACGGCCTGATAGATCGAGAGGATAATCAGCGCGATCTTGAGATCGCCGTTGCCGATGGCGCCGATGAGCCGGCCCATGACCGCCTGCGTCTCATCCCGCTCCAGGGAGTCGAGCAAGGGTCGGGTGACGACGACGGTGGCATCGTCGATCGACCAGCCCACCGCCGCGGCATTGGCGGCGCCGTCGGCCGCGCCGCGGTCGATCAGCATGACGCGGGGCGGCGGCACTCCGGCCGCGATCGCCATCTCCTCGACGAGGTTCATGAGCTGGCGCTCCTCGAAGTCGTTGAGATCGGGATCGCGCGCGCCGAGGGTGAGCAGGACGCCCCCGACCCCGGCCCGGTGAAACACCACCCGGATCATCGTCCAGAACGCCAGCAGCAGAAGCGCGCCCGGCGCGACCAGCAGGCCGCCAACCACGAACATCTCGCGGAGCGGCACCTGCTGGGACTTGCCGCCCAGGAGCGCCATCGTGTGGGGCACGATCGCCGGCAGCGTCTGCGCCACATCCCAAAATCGGGGAGGGATCGCGCCCGGGTGGATCGCGTTCGCCCCCGCGCTCACCAACAACACGATGGCGTAGAGGAGCGGCGTGATGATGATGCTGAGCGGCAGGCCCGTCAGAACTACCGCGGCAATGGCCAGCGCCGAGAAGCGCCAGCTCGCCCGCCGGTGGCGGCGCTGCATGGTAAAGAACGTGACACGGTCCGCCGGCCCGGGAACGGGCTTGTAGGGAGAGGGCGCGGCGGGCACCGGCCCAATCTGGAGCCGGCGGCTCATCCCCGCAAAAACAAAACACCTAGGGGTGGATCTTCGTCTACCACACGTGACCCGACCGCCCGACATCTCCCCCCTCTCCCAGCTTATGCGCCGGATCGACGCGCTGGCCGACGGAGCCCCGCCCGCCGATACCATCCCCACGGGCTTCCCGAGCGTCGACCGGCTCCTCGGCGGCGGCCTCCGCAGTGGCGACCTCGTGGTCCTCGGCGGCGACATTGGCAGCGGCAAGTCGGCTTTCGCCCTCTCCGTGGCCTTGAACGCGGCGGCCGGAGGGCACGCCGTCCGGTTTCTGTCGGCGGAGATGACGCCGGATCGGCTCCATGAACGCATGCTGGCCATGGAGGGCCGGGCGCGAGTCGATGATCTGCGGCGCGGGGCTTTGGATGACGTCACGCGGGCCGGCGCCGGTGCGGCGTCCCTGCGCCTCCGCGATGTGGCGACCATTGTCGACCGCCTGCCATTGGATCTCGGCGCGCTGACCGAGGCCGTGCGCGCCGTGCCGGGGACGCGGCTCGTCGTCATCGATGCGTTGCAAGGGTTGGCCGAAAGCGAGGCCGCGCTCCGGCCGCTCAAGGCGCTGGCGCTGGACTTGGGGTTGGTCCTGCTGGTGAGCGCGCACTTGCCGGGGTTCGAGCGCCATCGGCCGGACCCGCGCCCTACGCTCGATGATTTCGGCCCGCATCAGGCGGTCAAACAGCACGCCGATATCGTCCTCGGCCTCTTTCGGGAGGAGATGTACGGCGGTGGACAGGCGGTGGAAGGAGCCACGGAGCTCTCCGCCTTGAAGAACCGCGGGGGGCAGACCGGGTACGTCGACCTGTACTTCTACAAACAGTGGATGCGGTTCGAGGATCTGTTATAGTTCAAGAATGGCCGGGCACAGTAAGTGGAAGCAGATCAAGCACTACAAGGCGGCGGCCGACGCCAAGCGCGGGGCCCACTTCACGAAGCTGATTCGTGAGATCACGATCGCCGCCAAGCAGGGGGGCGGCGATCCCGCCGGAAACCCGCGGCTCAGGACGGCGATCGAAAGCGCCCGGGCGGCGTCGATGCCCAAAGACAACATCGAGCGGGCCGTCAAGAAGGGAACGGGAGAGCTCGAGGGCGTCGACTACACCGACGTCATGTACGAGGGCTTTGGACCCGGAGGCGTGGCCCTGATCATTCAGGCGGTCACCGACAACGCGACGCGCACTGTCGCCGAAGTCCGGCACAAGCTGTCCCGCGGCGGGGGCAACCTGGGCGCCACCAACTCGGTGGCCTGGATGTTCGATCGCAAAGGGCAGATCGCCATCGAGGCGGCGGCGCACGAGGAAGACGCGACCTACGAGGCCGCGCTCGACGCCGGAGCCGAGGATGTGCAGCGGGAAGGCGATCAGTACATCGTGACGACCGATCCTTCGACCCTCGTCAACGTCAAATCGGCATTGGAGGCGCGGGGAATCCAGACCCAGGGCGCCGAGGTGTCGTGGGTGCCCAAGAACACCGTGCGCGTCGAAGGCAAGACCGCCGAGTCGCTGCTCAAACTGCTCGAGGAGCTCGAAGACCTCGACGACGTGCAAAAAGTCGAGGCGAACTTCGATATGGACGTGCCGGACTTGGCCGGCGCCTAGTCCCATCGACTGCCGGCCGGTGATCGTCTTGGGGCTCGATCCCGGCACGGCTGTCACCGGGTACGGTGTCGTGCGGCGCGATGGCCCGCCGGCCAGCATGCCTTCGCTCGTCGAGTGCGGCGTGATCCGTACGTCGTCCAGCGCATTGCTGCCCACGCGGCTCCGGGACATCTACGAGGGCGTGCGCGCGTTGATCGACCGCCACGCGCCGCAAGCGCTGGCGGTCGAGGATGTGTTCTACGCGAAGAACGTCCGTACCACCGTCGTTCTCGGACATGCGCGAGGGGTCATCCTGCTCGCGGGTGCGCAGGCCGGCCTCGTCGTGCAGGAGTTTCCGCCGCGGGAGATCAAGAAGGCCGTCACCGGCACCGGCAATGCCACCAAGGAGCAAGTCCAGGTGATGATCATGCGGCTCCTCCGCCTCGAGAGCGCCCCCCAACCGTCCGACGCGTCGGACGGGGTCGCGGCCGCGCTCACCGGGTGCCTGCGCGCATGATCGCGCGCATCGCGGGCCGCCTGGTGGCGAAGGACATCGAACGCGTCGAGATCGTGGCCGCCGGCCTCGGGTACGAGGTCGCCGTGCCGCTCGGCGTGGCCGAAACGCTGCCGGCCGTCGGCGAGGACGTCGCCCTGTTCACCCATCTGGTGGTGAAGGAAGACGCCTGGCAGCTGTACGGGTTCGCGACGGCCGCCGACCGGACGGTCTTTCGCGCACTGTTGGGCGCAAAGGGCGTCGGGCCGGCCCTGGCCCTGGCCATGCTGTCCTCGCTGACTGCCGACCGGCTGGTCCGCGTCATCCGGGAAAAGGATGTCGCCACGCTGCAGACCGTGCCGCGGGTGGGACGAAAGAAAGCCGAGCAGATCGTCCTCGATCTCGCCGATAAATTGGACGATCTCGTCGTCGTGAGCGCGCCGCCGCGCGGCGACGGGCCATTCGACGACGCCATTCGTGGCCTGGTATCGCTGGGCTACGCGCGCGCGGATGCCGAACGGGCGGTGCGGGCTTCGACCGGCGGGACAACGGCGGAAAAACTGAGACAAGCCATCAAGACCTTGGCGGGGGGATCGTCGTGAGCAATGCGGGCAGCGCCGTGCACGCGCAACGCGCCGGCACGTTCTCGGAGTCCGTGATCCGCGAGATGACGCGGGTCGCGCAGCGCTACGGCGCGATCAACCTGGCGCAGGGATTTCCGGATTTTCCGATGCCGGCACCCATGAAGGACGCGGCGTGCGCGGCGATTCACGGGGACATCAACCAGTACGCGATCACCTGGGGCGCCTCGGCGCTCCGGCTGGCGATCGCCGAGAAGTACCGCCGGTGGTATGACATGCCGGTCGACCCCGACACGGAGATCACCGTCACGTGCGGCGCGACGGAAGCCATGGCGGCCACGTTTCTGGCCATGATCGATCCCGGGGACGAGGTCATCGTCTTCGAGCCGTTCTACGAGAACTACGGACCGGATGCGATCCTGGCCGGCGCCAAGCCGGTCTTCGTTCCGCTCGAGCCTCCCGATTGGCGCCTGGACCTCGACCGGTTGCGGGCCGCGTTCTCGCCGCGCACGAAAGCCATCGTCGTCAACACCCCGCACAATCCCAGCGGACGGGTGTTCACGCGCGATGAGTTGGCGGTGATCGCGGCGCTGTGCCAGGAGCACGATGTGTGGGCGTTCACGGACGAGATCTACGAACACATCCTGTACAGCGGGCACCACCACCCGCTGGCGACCTTCGACGGGATGCGCGAGCGGACGGTGACCATCTCCGGGCTCTCCAAGACGTTCAGCTGCACGGGATGGCGGTTGGGCTACGTCATCGCGCCGCGCCGGGCCACGGACGCGATCCGGAAAATCCACGATTTCCTGACGGTCGGCGCGCCGGCGCCGCTGCAGGCTGCCGGCGCGGTCGGCCTGGCGTTCGACGCGGACTACTTCAACCATATGGCGAACGACTACCGCGCGCGGCGCGGCGTCCTGACCGCCGCGTTGCGCGCGGCCGGCTTCGCGTTCACGGAGCCAGCGGGCGCCTATTACATCATGGCGGACTTCTCGGCCCTGTCGTCGGACGACGACACCACCTTCGCGACCTGGCTGGCCCGCGAAGGCGGCGTGGCGTCGGTGCCCGGCTCCAGCTTTTTCCACGACAAGACGCTGGGACGGTCGATCGTGCGGTTCGCGTTCTGCAAACGGCGCGAGACGCTGGAGCGGGCGGCGGAGCGCCTGGCCGGACTGGAGGTCGGCCAGCGGACATAGAACCGCTTCGCGTCGCTTCGGTTTATATTCGAGTGCCATGGCGCGCGCCGAGATCACCACGCCGCAGGAGCTCCCCGACGAGGGAGTCGTCGAGCTGTCGTTGCGTCCGCGGCGGCTGGCGGAGTTCATCGGACAGCAGAAGGCGAAGGACGCCTTACGGATCGGCATTGACGCGGCTCTGGCGCGGCAGGAGCCGCTCGACCATACGCTGTTCCATGGGCCACCGGGCCTCGGCAAGACGACCCTGGCCGAGCTGATCGCCCGTGAGCTGGGCGCGAACATCTACATCAAGTCCGGCCCCACGATCGAAAAGCCATTGGATCTCGTCAGCACGCTGAGCAATCTGCGCGAGCGCGATGTCCTGTTTATCGACGAGATCCACCGGTTGCGGCCGATCATCGAAGAGTTTCTGTACCCGGCCATGGAGGACTTCAAGTTCGAGATCCGCCTGTCGGACGGGCCCCACGCGCGCACGATGCCGATGCAGATCGAGCCGTTCACGCTCGTCGGCGCGACGACGCGGCTGGGGATGATGACGGCGCCGCTCAAGGCCCGGTTCGGTATCGAGCTCCGACTCAACTACTACCCCGACGCCGATCTGGAGCACATCGTGCGGCGCACCGCCGACGTGCTGGAGGTGCCGATCGAACCCGGCGGCGCGCACGAGATCGCGCGCCGGTCGCGCGGCACGCCCCGCGTCGCCAATCGCTTGCTGCGCCGCGTGCGCGACTATGCGCAGATTCGCGCCGATGGCCGCATCACCCAGGCGGTGGCCGCCGATGCGCTGGCGATGTTGGACGTCGACCAGCTGGGGCTCGACGACATGGACGCGCGAATCCTCAAGACCATCATCGACAAGTTCGGCGGTGGGCCGGTGGGACTGGGCACGGTGGCGGCGGCGGTCGGCGAGGATGCCGAGACCATCGAAGAGGTGTACGAGCCGTTTCTGGTGTTGAACGGGTTCTTGCAGCGGACGGCGCGGGGCCGGCAAGCCACGGCCTTGGCGTTGCGTCACTTCGGGTACACGGTGTCGGCCGATCCGCGCGCCCAGTCGGAGTTGTTCTGACGGCTGACGGGACCCGCACGGCCGACTACGACTACGCGCTACCGCCGGAGCGTATTGCCCAGACCCCCGTCGAACCGCGCGACGCGAGCCGCCTGATGGTCGTCGACCGGTCGCGGGGGACGATTGGGCACCGGGCATTTCGCGAGTTGCCCGATCTCCTGGCGCCCGGCGATCTCTTGATCGTCAACACCACCCGCGTCATTCGCGCGCGCCTCCTCGGACGCCGCGATTCGGGCGCCCCGGCCGAGGTCTTCCTGCTGCGGCAGATCGACGCCTCCCGCTTCGAGGCGCTGGTCCATCCCGGCGGCAAACTGCACGCCGGCCGAATGGTACACGTGGCGCCCGATCTCGACGTCGAGATCGAAAGCGTCACGGACCGGCGCACCCGGATCGTGCGATTGCACACGACGCTCGCCGCGCCCGCGGCGCTGGAGCGCTATGGTGCGGTCCCGTTGCCGCCGTATATCACGCGGGCGCCGTGCGAGGAAGACCGTACGCGCTATCAAACGGTCTACGCGCGAGAGGACGGCTCCGTCGCGGCGCCGACGGCTGGCTTACACTTTACGCCGGCGCTACTCGACGCGCTCGCGCGGCGAGGCGTCGAACGCGCCGAGATCGTGCTCCATGTGGGCGCGGGGACGTTCAAGCCGGTGGAGACCGACGACCCCGCCGACCACGCGATGCATGAAGAGCAGTACTTCATCCCGCCGGAGACGCTCGCCGCGATCGACGGCGCCAAAGCCCGGGGCGCGGCGGTGTGGGCCGTGGGAACGACGACGGCGCGCACGCTGGAAAGCGCCACGGGCCCCGGCCCCGGAGAGACGCGTCTCTTCATCCGGCCGCCCTACCGCTGGCGGGTCGTGGACAAGCTCATCACGAACTTTCATCTCCCGCGCTCGACTCTCCTGATGCTGGTCGCCGCGCTCGCGGGTTACGATCTGACGATGCGCGCCTACGCCGACGCCGTCGCCGCGGGATACCGGTTCTACTCCTACGGCGACGCCATGGCGATCGTGTGACGTTTACCTTCGCCATTGAGGCCCGCGACGGCGCGGCGCGGGCGGGGACGTTTGCGACCCCGCACGGTGCCGTGGCGACGCCCGCGTTCATGCCCGTCGGCACGCTCGGCACCGTCAAGGCGCTCGACCCCGCGGAGTTGACGGCGGCCGGCGCCAGCATGCTGCTGGCGAACGCCTATCACCTGCACCTGCGACCCGGCGAAGCGGTGGTGCGGGCCTTGGGCGGGCTCCATTGGTTCATGGCCTGGGATGGGCCGATTCTGACGGATTCAGGCGGATTTCAGGTGTTCTCCTTGGAGACCCTGCGCACGCTCGACGAGGACGGCGTGGAGTTTCGGAGTCATATCGACGGCTCGCGCCGCACCTTCACGCCCGAGTCGGTCATGGGGATCGAACGCACCCTGGGCGCCGACGTCATCATGCAATTCGATCACGTCGTGCCCGGCGGGGCGGACCTGGCGCTCGCCCGCGAAGCCTCCGAGCGGAGCGTGCGTTGGTTGGCGCGATGCCGCGACGCGTTCGGGCAACTCGGCGGCTACGACCCCCCTCTCACCCAAGCGCTGTTTCCCGTGCTTCAGGGCGGCACGCATGCGGCGCTGCGCCGCGGAGCGGCGGCAGCGGTCAGAGACCTGGCCGACTGGCCGGGCTACGGCATTGGAGGGCTGTCCGTCGGCGAGGCGAAGCCTGTCATGTATGACGTCCTGGATACACTGGAAGAGGTGGTCCCGCGCGACCGGCCCCGGTACCTGATGGGCGTCGGCTTTCCCGAGGACTTGCTGGCCGGGATCGCTCGCGGGATCGATCTGTTCGATTGCGTCGCCCCGACCCGGATGGGGCGCAACGGGACGGCGTTCACGCACGATGGGCGCGTCAACGTGCGCAACGCGGAGCTCCGGACCGATACGGGGCCGATCGACCCGGACTGCCATTGCCCGACGTGCCGGCGATTCTCGCGCGGGTACTTGCGGCACCTGTTCGTATCCGATGAGATGCTGGGGCCGCGCCTTCTCTCGCTGCACAATGTACATTTCCTGCTGTCGCTCGTCCGGTCCGCCCGCGCGGCCGTGACCACGGGGACCTTTCGCTGCTTCGCCGAGCGCTGGCTCGACCGCTACGAACACTCACTATGACTTCTGCGTCCAATCCGATCGCGCCGCAACTCATCATGTACGCGGCGATCTTCGCCATTCTTTTACTTCGTGCTCCTGCGCCCGCAACAGCAGCAGCGCAAGAAGCACGACGCGGCGATCCGCGCCGTGAAGAAGGGCGATGAAATCGTCACCGCCGGCGGGATCATTGGCGAGATCGTGCACATCAAATCGCTGAACGCCGACGGGGCCGCCAGCGACCAGGATCGCATCACGATCAAGTCGGGCGAGTCCCGGCTCATCATCGAGCGCGGGCGCATCGCGCGCATCGCCACCCCGGTCGTCCAGGAAGCGAAAAGCGGGGGTACGGGAGCGAGCACATGAGTCTGCTCGATATCCACGTGCTGGGGTCCCCGGTTTTGCGCAAGGAGACCACGCCCGTGGAGACGATCGACCAGGATCTGCAGCGACTGATCGACGACATGTTCGAGACCATGTACGCGGCCCACGGGATCGGGTTGGCGGCGCCGCAGGTTGGACGACTCGAGCGGGTGACGGTGATCGACGTGGATCGCCAGCATCCGCTCGTCTTCGTCAACCCGGAGATCGTGGACGTGGAGGGGTCGGCCAAGGCCGAGGAAGGGTGTCTGTCGATCCCCGAGATCTACGGTGATGTGGAGCGCCCCGCGCATGTCGTCGTGCGGGCGCTCGATCGCGAGGGTCGACCGTTTCAGATCGAGGCGGCCGAGTTGCTGGCCCGCTGCATCCAGCACGAGGTCGATCATCTGCACGGCAAGCTGTTCATCGATTATCTGAGCGTGCTCAAGAAAAAGGCGGCGTTGGCGCTGTGGGACGAGGAGAAAGGCGCCTATCCTGCCCTGCTCCGCACCGTGCGGCCCGGAGAGAATGGCCGCGACTCGCGCCGGCACCGCGACGACGATCCTGGCACGGCCGACGACCTCTAAGTGCGCATCCTGTTCTGGGGGACACCGGAGTTCGCGGCGCCGTCGCTCCTGGCCCTCATCGGGGAAGGGCACGATGTCGTCGGCGTCGTTACGCAACCGGATCGCGCCCAGGGGCGATCGCGCTCCCGACTCGTCCCCTCGCCTGTCAAGGCGATCGCGACCGAAGAAGGCATTCCGGTCCTGCAGCCGGAGCAGCCGCGGACTCCGGAGTTTCTGCGCGCGGTCGAGGCCTTGGAACCCGATATCTCGATCGTCGTCGCCTACGGCCGCATCCTGTCGACCGCGCTGATCGACATGCCGCCGCTCGGCACCTTCAACGTGCACGCGTCGCTGCTCCCCCAACTCCGAGGCGCGGCGCCGATCCAGGCGGCGATCCTCGCCGGATGCACGGAGACGGGCGTCACGATCATGCGGCTGGTCCCCGCACTCGACGCCGGCCCGATGCTGCTGCGGCGCGCCACGCCCGTCGCCGACGATGAGACGTACGGCGAGTTGGCGCTGCGACTGGCCGAGTTGGGCGCGCTCGCGCTCATCGAGGCCCTGGCCCTCGTACAGCTCGGCGTGGCGATCGAGCAGCGCCAGGACGAGGCGGCGGCCACGTATGCCCCGAAGGTGGATCGCGATCATGCGCGCGTCGATTGGACGCAGCCGGCGAGCCGCGTCTCGCGCGTCATCCGCGCCTACGATCCCAAACCCGGCGCGTTCACGACACTGCGCGGCGCCGAGGTCAAACTCTTTGGCGCGCCAGCCGCCCCGGCCCATGCCGCCGATGGCCATCCACCGGGCGCCGTGCTCGCGGCCGATGATGCCGGTCTGACCGTCGCCTGCGGCGAGGGCGCGATCGTCGTGCAGTACGTCCAACCGGCGGGCAAGCCGCGCATGACGCCCGCCGAGTGGGCCCGCGGGCGGGCGATCGTCATCGGGGATCAGCTCGGCCCGTGATCGTCGCGCCGATGCTGCACGTCGTCACCGACGATCGCGTCGTGCAAGCACCGGACTTCGTGGAGCGGGCGAGGGTGGCGCTCCAGACCCTGGGGTCGCGAGGGGCGCTCCACCTGCGCGGGCACGGGCTCCCCGGCCGCACGGTCTACGGTCTCGCGGCGGCGCTAGCGCCGGTCGCCGCCGGCGCCGGCGCGTGGCTCGTGGTCAACGACCGGTTGGACGTGGCGCGCGCGGCGCGGGCGCTCGGCGTGCAGGTGGGTCGCCGATCGCTGACCGTCGCCGAAGTCCGGCGCGTGGCGCCGACGCTCCGCGTCGGGGTCAGCGTGCACACCGCCGACGAAGCCGTCGCGGCGAGCGAGGCCGGCGCCGATTGGGTGATGGCCGGACATGTGTTCGCGACCCCTTCACACGAGGGTCGGGGCCGGGGCCTTTCGTTTATCCGTGCCGTTGGCACCGTATCGCGTGTGCCCGTCGTCGCGATCGGCGGGGTTCGGCCCTCCGACATCGCCGCGTTGCGCGACGCCGGGGCATACGGAGTGGCCGTGGTCCGCGGTGTTTGGGACGCGCCGGCAGGCGTCGAACAAGCCGTGGCGACCTATCTTGGGGGGTTCGCGCCGTGACGGTGCCGTGATCTCCCGACACTATGCACTCTCGCCATGACCCCTTCCGAACCCCACCCGCACGGTGAGCGCTTCGACGTCGCGCTGGCGTTGACCCAGCTCGCCAATGCCGGCCCGGACGCCCTTCGGAGCGCGTCGCGGTACCTGCGGCCGGCCGAGATCGCCGATGCCTTGAGCCGGATGTCCGACGAGGCGGGCGCGGCCCGGCTGATCGAGGCGTTGCCCTTCGAGCAGGCCGTCGCCGTGCTCGACCAGCCGGAGCTGACGAACAAAGCCGGTATCATCGGCCACGCCGACACGACCGCGGCGACCCGGTTGTTGGAGGCGATGTCGGCCGACCAGCTGGCCGATGTCTTCCGCGACCTTCCCGCGCGCGACCGCCAACGCCTGCTGCCCACGTTGGACGCGCCGACCCGCCGCGGGCTCGACTTGCTACTGCGCTACGCGCCGGACACCGCTGGCGGCATCATGACGACCGAGCTCCTGGCCGTCCCCAGCGACTGGACGGTGACCCAGACACTCGACTTCGTGCGCCACCACGCCCACGGCGCCGAGACGATCTACGTCGTGTACCTCGTGGACCCCGGGGATGGGCACCTCGTACACGCCATCTCGCTGCGCGAGCTGTTGGTGGCCGACGGACCGACGCCCGTGCTGTCGGCGTGCCAACCGCGGGCGCCGATCGAGGTGCACCCGGAGACATCGCGCGACGACGTCGCCCGCCTCCTCTCCAAGTACAACCTGGTCGCGATCCCCGTCGTCGACGAGGAGCACCGGCCGATCGGACTCGTCACGTTCGACGACGTCATCGACGCGATCGTGCGCGAACAGACCGAGGACGTGCACCGCATGGGCGGCTTGGAAGCCATCGACGAGCCCTATCTGCAGATCGGCTTTGGCCTCATGATCCGCAAGCGCGCCGGGTGGCTGTGCGCGCTGTTCCTGAGCGAGATGCTGACCGCGACCGCGATGCAGCACTTCGAGGGCCTCATCGCCCGCGCCGTCGTCCTGTCCCTGTTCATCCCGCTGGTGATGAGCTCGGGCGGCAACTCCGGCTCGCAGGCGACGTCATTGATCATCCGGGCGTTGGCACTCCGCGAGATCACCCTCGGCGACTGGTGGCGCATCGCCGCCCGGGAGCTGCCGACCGGACTGACCCTGGGCGGCATCCTCGGCGTCATCGGATTCATCCGGGTCGCGTTGTGGCAGAATCTGCACTTGTTCGACTACGGCCCCCACTGGCCCTTAATCGCCACGACGATCGGCGTGGCGCTGATCGGGATCGTCGGTTTCGGGTCGCTGGCCGGCTCGATGCTGCCCTTCCTCCTCAAGCGCCTGGGATTCGATCCCGCCAGCGCCTCGGCGCCGTTCGTGGCGACGCTCGTCGACGTCACGGGACTCCTGATCTACTTCTCCATCGCCTACGCGGTCCTCGGGGGCACGCTGGTGTAGCCCGTGAGACTCCTTTTGGCGCCCGGCGCTATATTTCGGCCATGGTCCCGGTCGAGGCGCCAGAGGCGCGAGTCCCTCTCACCGTGAACGGCTGCCTCCGCGCCGTCGCGGCGGGGACGACGCTGGCCGGACTGCTCGACGGGCTGGGCCTCGACGCGCGCATGATCGTCGTCGAGCACAACGGCGTTATCCTCCGTGACCGCACGGGGTTCGCGACCCTCGCGCTGGGCGGGGGCGACGTGCTGGAGCTTGTGCACTTCGTGGGCGGAGGGTGACGGCGTGGCGACCCTGACCCTGCCGCATGTCGACGCCTTGACGATCGCCGGACGCGAGTTCCGGTCGCGTCTCATGGTCGGCACCGGCAAGTACGCGTCGAACGACCTGATGGTGCGCGCGATCGAGGCCTCGGGCGCCGAGGTCGTGACTGTCGCGGTTCGGCGTGTCGATCTCGACCGGACGAAAGACGCCGGTGTGCTGCATCACCTCGATCCAGCGAAGTTTTTTCTACTGGCCAATACGGCCGGGTGCGGGACAGTCGCCGAGGCGACGCGCTACGCGCGTCTCGCCCGGGCCGCCGGGTTCAACGAGTGGGTCAAGCTCGAGGTCATCGCCGACCAAGAGACCCTGCTGCCCGATCCTGTTGGGACCGTGGAGGCGACGCGCGTGCTGGCCGCCGAGGGGTTCAAGATCATGGCCTACACCAACGACGATCTGATCACGGCCCTGCGCCTCGAGGACGCCGGCGCGGTCGCCGTCATGCCGCTGGCATCGCCGATCGGGTCCGGCCTTGGTCTGTTGAATCCCTACTCGGTCCGCACGATCAAGCACCGGCTGGCGGTACCCGTCATCGTCGATGCCGGCGTGGGCACGGCCTCCGATGCCTGCCTGACGATGGAACAGGGCGTGGATGGCGTACTCATGAACACAGGGATCGCCGCCGCGCAAGATCCGGTCCTCATGGCCGACGCCATGCGCCTCGGGATCGAGGCTGGGCGCCTGGCGTATCTCGCGGGCCGCATGCCGCGGCGGGAGGTCGCCGTGCCGTCGTCACCGACCACCGGGCACCTGACGTGACCGAGCAGCCTTCGGCCGTTCGCGCGCCAGTTGGCGGCGTGACCGATTCGCGCGTGGCGGCGGCCGACACCTGTGCCGAGCTTCGGGGCGGAGCGCTGCTCGACCCCGCCTTCGAGGCCCGGGTCGATCGCCTCGACGCCCGGGACCGGCGGTGGACGCAGGAGCTCGTCTATGGCATGCTCCGGCGCCGCTCGCAGCTCGACGCCCTACTCGCGGCGCGGGTGCGCGGCGGTCTCGCCCGGCTCGACGCCGACATCGCGGATCTGCTCCGCCTCGGCGCGTATCAGCTCCTATTCATGGGCAGCGTGCCGCCATACGCCGCGATCGCCCAGACCGTCGAGTTGGCGAAGCGGCGGCACGGCCTCGGCGCCAGCAAGTTGGTGAACGCGGTGCTGCGCCGGCTCGACCGGGAGCGCGACGAGCCCGGCGGCCTGCAGAGTCAGAGTCCCAGCGATCCCCTGGACGCGCTGGCGCAGTCGTACTCGCATCCGCGGTGGCTGGTCGCGCGATGGGTGGGCCGCTGGGGCGCGGACGAGACCCGGCAGCTGCTGCGGGCCAACAATCGCGAGGCCCCAATCGTCATCCGCCCCTACGGCGTGGTGCGCGAGCAATTGGAGGCGATGCTGGAATCGGCGGGCGTGCGGGTGGAAGAGACGCCGCTCGTGCGCGACAGCATCCAGATCAGCACGCCCGCCGCGCTGACCGAGTTGGGCGCCTTTCGCCAGGGCTTGTTCTTCATCCAAGACCCGGCGGCGACGCTGGTGACCCAGTACGCGTGCATTCCGGCCGGCGCTACCGTCGCCGATCTCTGCGCCGCACCCGGGGGAAAGACACTGGAGCTGACCCGCACCGCGGCGCTGGTGATCGCTGCCGACCGCTCGTTCGCCCGCCTGCAGCGGCTGGTAGCGAACGTGCGGCGCGTCGAAGCGCGCAACGTGCAGGTCGTGGCCGCCGAGGGACAGGCGCCGCCCTTGAGCCCGGTCGATGCCGTGCTGGTGGACGTGCCGTGCACCGGGACCGGGACCTTCCGGCGTCATCCCGATGCCCGCTGGCGGCTCAAGGCGTCCGATCTGATCGGATTGAGTGGCCTGCAGCGCGGGATTTTGCGGGCGGCCGCGCACATCGTGCGCCCCGGCGGCCTGCTCATCTACGCCACGTGCTCCCTCGAGCCCGAAGAGAACGACGCCCAGATCGAAGCGTTTCTGGCCGAGCATCCCGACTGGGCTTTGGAGCCGCCGCCCGACGGTGCCGTACCGGCCGCCGTGCTCGATGCCGGGCGGCTCCGCGTGCTGCCGCAACGGCACGGGACTGATGGCGCGTTTGCCGCGCGCCTCCGGAGGGCGGCCCTGTCGTGAGCCGGCCGTCGCTGGCCGACGCTCGACGTCTCCTGCCGTACGTGATCACCGCCTGCGGCGGGTTTTTGATCGCCTATCTGGTGGTCTTCTTTTTCCTCTTCCCCGCCCGGCTCGTCCCCGAGGAGCTCAAGATTCCGAACGTGCTCGGTCTGACGTATGACGATGCCGTGCACAAGCTGAACGCGGCCGGATTCAAGGCGGAGCAAGGCGAGTCGCGGTACAACGTCGGCAGCCCGAAATCGACCGTGTTGCAGCAGACGCCGAACGCGGGCGCGCCCGGCGCGCGCGGGTCGAAGATCGTGCTCGACTTGAGTGCCGGCGAGCGGCGCACCGAGGTGCCCAACGTCGTCGGGCTCACCCAACAGCAAGCGCAGCTCCTGCTGGAAAAGGTCGGCCTCACGATGGGCGACGTGACTCTGCACGAGAGTCCACTGCCCCGCGGCGAAGTCCTGGAGACGACGCCGGTCGCCGGTACGATGGCCGTGCTTCCGTCGATCGTGACGATGCTCGTGAGCTCGGGACCGACCACGGTGGTCCTCCCCGATCTCGTAGGCCAGCCATTCGCGCAGGCCCGGTCCACGATCGAGCAGCTCGGCCTCCACGCCGGGGCCGTCATGGTCGACTCCGCGTCCGCGGACCCCGAGGGGACCATCATGGCTCAGAGTCCGGTCGGAGGATCGACCGTCCAAGCCGGCAGCGGCGTCGCGCTCACGGTCGCGGGACGGCTCCCGTGAGCGTGCGCATCCTGCCCTCGATCCTGAGCGCGAATTTCGCGCGGCTGGCCGATGACATCGCGCGGATGGAAGCAGGGGGCGCCGACTGGTTTCACGTCGACGTCATGGATGGGCAGTTCGTGCCCAACCTCACGTTCGGCGCCGGGGTGATCGCCGCCGTTCGCTCCGTGACCGCGTTGCCGCTCGACGTGCATCTCATGGTGTGGCAGCCCGAACGCTACATCGACGCCTTCGCGGGCGCGGGGGCGTCGCGGATGATCATTCATGCCGAGGCGACGCCGCACGTGCACCGGCATGTGCACCACATCCAGGAGCTGGGTTGTGCCGCGGGCGTTGCGATCAATCCCGGTACGCCCGTGGAAGCCCTCGCCGATCTCGCCGGCGACCTCGATACCGTGCTGGTCATGACGGTGAACCCCGGGTTCGGGGGACAGCAGTTCATCCCGGGGAGCGTCGACAAAATCGCGCGCGCGCGCGCGTTGCTCACGGCGACGCGGAGCCGCGCGGTCCTCGAAGTGGACGGCGGGATCAACCGCGATGTCATCTCCGCGTGCTATCGTGCGGGAGCGAACGCGTTCGTCGCGGGCAACGCGTTGTTCTCCGCGCCGGACCCGCGCGCCGAGATCGGGGAGCTGCGCCGGCGGGCGGCCGCGGAGGTCGTGTGACCCTGCGCCGGCAGGTCGCCGTCGTGACGGCACTCATCGCCGTACTGGCGGTGGGGGTGTTCGCGGTGCTGCGCTGGGATAGGGACGAAATTTTCCTCGTCTCGCCCGGGTCGCGGGCGCCGGACTTCAGTGCCGCCACGGTAGGTGAAACCCCACACCCGCGCCGTCTCGCCGACTATCGGGGCTCGGTGGTGCTGCTCAACATTTGGGCGACGTGGTGTCCGCCCTGCGTCGTGGAGATGCCGTCGATCGAGCGGCTGTACCGCGACTTCGCGTCCCAGGGCCTCAAGATCGTCGCCGTCAGCGTCGACACGACACCGACCGACTCGATCGTCCGCGCGTTCGTGGCGCGGCACCAGCTGACGTTCGACATTCTGTGGGATCCCAAGCTGGGCGTGGCACGCGAATATCAGACGACCGGGTTTCCCGAGACGTTCGTCATCGGGCGCGATGGCGTCATCCGGAAGAAAGTCATCGGCGCCTCGGATTGGGATTCGCCCGGCGATCGGGCCTTGATCGCGCAACTGCTGCGGGAGCCGGCGTCGTGAATCTGCGCAAGTGGCTCGTCGCGGCCTTCACCGAACGTTTGGGCTACAAGGCCGTCGCGCTCTTTCTGGCCGTCGCTTTGTGGCTCTTCACGCACCTCCGTCGCTGACCGCATGCACATCTTGGGGCTCGAGACGTCCTGCGATGAGACATTGGCCGCGGTCATGGAGAGCGCGGGCGCCGGGGCGACGCTGCGGTCGCTGGTGATTCTCTCCCAGGATGTCCACACCGTGTTTGGCGGCGTCGTTCCCGAGATTGCCGCCCGCGCGCACATGACGAGCATCGTCCCCGTGGTCGAACGGGCCCTCGCCGAGGCCGGGATTCCCATCGGGCAACTCGACGCTATCGCGGTGACCCACGCGCCGGGTTTGATTGGCGCGCTGCTCGTCGGGTTGAGCTACGCCAAGGGACTGGCCGCGGCGCTCGGGGTACCCTTGGTGCCCGTCCACCACATGGAGGGGCACCTGTTCGCCGCGTCGCTCGAGCACGCGGACGCGGTTCCCCCTTTCACCGCCCTGTTGGTGTCGGGCGGCCACACCTTGTTGATCGACGTCGCCGCGTGGGGTGAGTACCGGCTGCTGGGCGCGACGCGCGACGATGCGGCGGGCGAAGCATTCGACAAAGTCGCCAAGATGCTGGGACTGCCCTACCCTGGCGGGCGGCATGTCGAACGGTTGGCGGCAACAGGCGACCCGTCGCGGGCCCGCTTCACCCGACCAATGCTCCGGCGCGACCAGCGACCCGGCGACGCGGACTACTATGACGTGTCGTTCAGCGGTCTCAAGACCGCGGTCCGGCAAGCCCTCGGCGCCCATGCCCCGGCCGACCTCGCGCGGGGGTTCCAGGACGCGCTGATCGAGACCCTGGTCGAAAAAACCGCGCGCGCCACGCGCGCGTATGCACGCCAGCGCGTCGTGCTCGGCGGCGGCGTGGCCTGCAACCGGGCGCTCGTGGATGTCATGCGGGAACGGCTGGGGCCCGATGGCGTAGGAGTCTTCGCGCCGGGCGCGCGACTGGCGACCGACAATGCCGCGATGATCGCCCGCACCGGACTGTTTCGTCTCGCACACGGCGATCGCGGAGGGCCGGATCTCAATGCCTACGCGACGCTTCCTCTTCCCGGCCTGGTAGCCGCCTAGATATGCCCACGTCCATCGTGCACCACCCGTTCGAGTTTCACGTCTGGATCTTCCAGCTCACCGGCTTTGGTCTGGCCGTGCTGTTCGCGTTCTGGATTGCGCAGATCTCCTCGGCCCACATTCTGGCCGAACGGGGACGCGATCCGGAAGTGACGAACGACGTCCTGCTCGGCGCCGTGGTCGGCGGCCTGGTGGGGGCCAAGGTGTACTACGCGATCCTGCGCGGGGATTTCACGGAGATCTTTCATCGGGCCGGCTTCGTGTTCTGGGGCGGCTTGATCGGCGGGATCATCGCCAGTTGGGCCGTGATCCGCTTCAAGGGTTGGCGATTCGCCACGATCAGCGACGCCGCCGCGCCGGGCCTGGCCGCGGCCTACGCGATCGGGCGGACCGGATGTTGGGCGGTCGGGGACGACTACGGGCGCCCGTGGACGTCTCACTGGGCCGTGCAGTTCCCCGAGGGCGCGCCCCCGTCGACCGCTGCCAACATGGCGGAGGAATTTCACGTCCGGGTCGGCGCCAACGTCGCGCCGACCGACGTGCTCTCCGTCTATCCCACGCAGCTGTTCGAGGTCACGATGGGATTTATCATGTTCCTCGTGCTGTGGCGCAACCGGAATCACCGCCACGCGGAAGGCTGGCTGTTCGGGCTGTATTGTGTCCTCGCCGGCATCGAGCGCTTCATAGTCGAGTTTTTCCGGGCCAAGGACGACCGCTTCTTCGGGCCGCTCACGACCGCCCAACTCATCGCGCTGGCCTTCTCGGCCGGCGGAGCGCTCTGGATGTACCTGCGCCGCAATCCCGCCACTGCGCCGCTCCAGGCCGTGGCGTAGAATACAGCTCGGTCCCCCTTTGACGAGGCACTCCCACATGTCGATCCGTTTCGTCGCCGCAAGTCTGGCTCTGAGCCTCGCGGCGGCGCCAGCGCACGCGCAGTCCGACCGGCAAGATGTCATTAAGGTCGTCACGCGGTTCTTTGATGGCATGCGGACACGCGACACCGCGATGATGCGGTCGACCGTATCGCCCAATACGACCCTGCAGCGGGCCGGCGGGCCGGATGGCGTGAGCGCGCCGAGCTCCATTGACCAATTCATTGATCGGGTCGGCAAGGGAACGGGCCCGGGCGGGAACGAGCAAATCAAGGATCCCAAGGTCGAGATCGACGGACCGATGGCGTCGCTCTGGACCTACTATACGTTGACGCGCGGCGGCGAGACGCAGATCAACCACTGCGGCGTCGACGCGTTCCTGTTGCAGAAGGGCGGCGACGGGTGGAAGATCTTCCACGTTGCCGATACGTCCCGCAACGACGGATGCACGCCGATCACCAAGTAGTGTCCGTTGCGTTCCCCGCGTCGTCCTGTGCGCGCGGCCATTCTGGCCGCGCTCTGGTCGCTCGGCTGCGATAGCCAGAGCATCACCGGATTACCGGCGGGCGCCGTGCCCATGACGCCTCCGTCACAATACGGCGCATGGTGGACCCTCACCGAGCAATGCTCGGGGCGCACCGGCGACCCGAGCGCGGTCCAGTGGTACTATGTGCCCGGCGCCACGTCGTTCTCCCTCGAAGGGGAGACGGTCAATGGCGCCTGGTACAGCGACGGCAATCGTATCGTCATCGCCGCGGAGTCCTACGGCGACGGCGCCCTCGTGCGGCATGAGATGCTGCACGCCCTGCTGCGGGTGCCGGGGCATCCCCGCGACCAATTCCTCGACCACTGCGGGGATATCGTCGCCTGCATCGAGCGATGCGTGACCGATGCCGGGGGTCCACCGGATACGTCGACCGCGGCGCCCGTCGTCGGTGCCGCGGCGATGCGCATCACGACGCTCATCGCGCCCGATACGGAGACGTCCACCACCGATGGTGGGTGGTTCACCGCGACGGTGAGCGCGACGAACCCGTCTCCACGCGCCGTTCGCGTCGCCATCACCAGCAAGGATTCGTACGAAGTGCGGCTGGTGTCGCTGTCACCCGGCGGCCCGGGCGGATACATGGGAGAAGACAAGGACGCCCCCTACGTGACGTTCGCGCCGGCCGGCCAAGCCGGCGCCACACGCCGGTACGTGTTCGATTTGTACCAGCGGGCGGTGTACGGCCTCGAACCCGGTCGCTACTCGGCGATCGGGACGTTTGCCGGCGTCGACGCTGCGCCGGAACCTTTCACTCTCACGCCGTGAAGCGCCTCGTCCTGTTCGATATCGATGGCACGCTCTTATCCGCCGCGGGGTCGGGCCGGCGGGCGATTCACAGCGCCCTGCGCGCGATCTTCGGGACGGTCGGACCGGCCGACTATTGGTTCGACGGCAAGACCGACAAGCAGATCGTCCGCGACCTCATGCGACACGAAGGCCACTCCGACGCGACGATCGACGCGCGGCTGGACCAGACGCTGGCGCGCTACGTAGACCATCTGCACGTCGAGCTGGCCGACCCCAGCCATCCGCCGAGCGTATACCCGGGGGTTCATGCCTTGCTCGCGGCGTTGGAGTCGCGCGATGATGTCATCCTCGGGCTCCTGACCGGCAACATTGAGCCCGGCGCGGCGTCCAAGCTACGCGCCGTCGGCCTCGATCCATTGCGGTTCGTAATCGGCGCCTTCGGCTCCGATCACGAAGTCCGCTCCGAGCTGCCGGCGGTGGCGGTCGCCCGCGCCCGCCATTGTTTCGGGGTCCAGATCGCCGGCGATGCGCTGGTGATCATTGGCGACACGCCGGCCGACGTGGCTTGCGGCGCGCCACTGGGCGCCCGCGCGGTGGCTGTGGCGACCGGGCGCTACACGGTCGAGGAGCTGACGGCCTGCCGTCCCGCCGCCGTGTTCCCGGACCTGTCGGACACGAACGCCGTCCTGGCGGCGCTGCTGTCCCAGTGATCGAGGTCGAGCTCAAGGCCGTCGTCGGCGACGAGACCGGGACGCGGGCGCGCCTCGAAGCGGCGGGCGCCGTCCTCGTCTACACCGGGCGAATGGAGGACCGGCGCTACGACATGCGGGATGGGAGATTTGCCCGTCGCGACATTGTGTTGCGCCTCCGCGTGTATCGCCCGGACGGCGGCGTGGCGCCCCACGCCGAGTTCGACTGGAAGGGACCGTCGGCGACCGAGGACGGTTACAAGGTTCGCGAGGAGCTGTCGACGAGCGCGGGCGATCCCGAGGCGCTGGAGCAAATCCTCGAGCGGGTGGGACTCGTCGTCGTGCGCCAGGTCGACCGGGACATCCGTCAATACACGGTGGCGGGAGCGTCGGTGCGATTCGAGCGGTATCCCCGGATGGACGTGTTGCTGGAGGTCGAGGGCCCTCCCGATGCCATTGAGCGCGCGATCGGGCTCACGGGGATTGCGCGCTCGGCGTTCAGCGAAGAGCGCCTGCTGGACTTCGTGGCGCGCTTCGAGGAGCGGACCGGGCTCGATGCGGCACTCAGCGACCGCGAGCTCGACGATGCCTGATCCGGCGCCGGCCGCGGTCACCATCTGGGCCCTCTGGCGGGGCACCGAGATCGCCGGGCCGGGCACGATCGCCCTGTCGGGCGACGCCGTGTTGTTGGCGTCCGCGGGCGGACGAGTCACAGTGCCAGTCGACCAGCTGGACGGCGCTCATGTGCGTTCGGATCATCTCACGCTCTTTCATGGGTCCGGCGATGTGATCGAGTTGACGGCGCCCGGTGGACTCGACGCCATCGGCCGGGAGATCGTCGCCCGATCGTGCACCATTCCCGAGCTGACGGTTCCGTTGCGAGCCTTGGGGTCTTCCCGGGCACGGCCCGGCGTGGACCATGACCGGTTCTTCGGCCCGTTTCTCGCCGCCCGCCGGGCGGCGGCGCGCGCAGCCGACCCGATGGCCCGGCTGGCCGCGGTCGATCCGGGCGCGCTCGCCGGGGCGGTGGGCACGACGGTGCGCGAGCTGGCCGCCGAGCGATACCCGAAGCAGCCGGCGGACCGCCGCGCGATGGAGGCCGAGATGGCCGACCTCGCGCAGCCCGTCGTCTCGTCCCTGGACGCGCTCGGCGCCGCCGCCGATGCGGTCCGCGAAGCAGCCGATGATGTCCGGTTCGTGCGCTGGCGCGAATGGGCCGGCGCCTACCGCGACGTGTTTCGCGCGGCCGACCAGTGTTGGCTGGCCGCGATCGGCTCGGTGCTGGGACCGCGCGCAGTGCGACGCCGATTCGGCGGCCGGAAGTGATCGTCGGGATCGGGCTCGATCTCCTGGAGATCGCCCGGGTCACGCAGATGGTGGCGCTGCACGAAGAACGCGCGCTCCGCCGCCTCTTCACGTTTCGCGAGATCGATTACGCGAGTCGCCACGCCCATCCCACGCGCCACTATGCGGCCCGGTTGGCGGCCAAGGAGGCCGCGTACAAAGCGCTTTCGGGCAACGATCTGGCGCGAGCCATCAATTGGAAGGACATTGAAGTCGTCGTGCGCGAGGATGGGCAGCCTATCCTGGAGCTCCACGGCCATGCCAAACGGCGCGCCGCCGAACTGGGCGTGACCCGGGCCTGGGTCACCCTGACCCACAGTGAGGCCACGGCGGCCGCGGTCGTTGTTCTGGAGAGCGATAGCCGATAGATTCGTTCGGAATGCAAATGTCTGCCCGTCTCGTATTTGTCGCGCTATTTGTCGCCATCACCGCCCGCGCACAGGAAGAGCCTGCCAAGCGGCTCGCGAACATTGTCGGGGTCGCGATCGGTGAGTACGGCAAGGGTGTGGACGCGCAGGGGAGACTGATTGCGGCGCAGGAGCATGAGGAGTCTGTCGGGTTCTTGCGCGATGCCAAGGACGTCGCCGGCCGGCTCTCCGGCGACCGGGCGACGAAGGCGGCGGCACTGATCGACACCCTGCTCATCGCGGCCCAAGCCAATCGCGCGCCGGCCGAGCTCGCGGCGATCGGCGTGCGGTTCAACGCGGCCCTGGGGAGCGAAGGCGCCCTCGATCTGCCCGTGCATCCGATCAACGTGGCGGCGGGTGCATTGGTGTATGCGCACAACTGCACGTCGTGTCACGGCACGCGCGGACTGGGCGACGGGCCGGCCGCTCGCGGCATGCCGGCGGCCGATCGTCCGCCGGCGATCGGCACCGAGACCGCGATGGCCGGCGTGAGTCCCGCGCTGACGTTCCGCGTCGTCTCCGTCGGCGTGCGGGGCACGGCAATGCCGGCGTGGAGCGCGACCCTCACGGCGGATCAGCGGTGGAACGCGATCGCGTATCTGTCATCGCTCCGCCATAGCGATGCGCAGCGCGCCGAAGGCGAGGGTCTCTATTTTCAACGGTGCGCCTCGTGTCACGGCCCGACGGGCGCCGACGGCGCACAGTACACGCACAATCTGTCGCACGTCCCGCCGGCCATCGGCACGTTCCCCTGGCAGGCGGAGAAGAGCGACTCGGCGCTGGTCGCGGCCATCCGCGATGGCGTGCCGGGCACCGCGATGCCGCCGTCGCGCGATCTGACGCCCGAGCAAGCGATGAACGTCGTCGCGTTTCTGCGTTCCGTGTCGACGCGCGGCGGTGAACCGGGCGACTCGGCGGTGGCGCCGGCGGCGGCCCGCGTGATGTCGCTCGTCAACCAGTCCCTGGTCGATGCCCGCGGTGGGCGCGCGCAGGACGCGACCGACCGTGCGTTCGACGCCTATCTCGCGTTCGAGCCGTTGGAGACGACGGCGCGGGCGAAGAACCCGGGGCTCGTGTCGACGATGGAGCGGCATTTCGCCGACTTCAAGGGCGCCGTGACGTCGAGCGATCTGCGCGCCGCGGAGCGGGCGCACGATGCGATCGAAGTGGGGTTGCCGGCCGTGATGGCGTTGAATCAACCGACGGCGGGCGGATGGAGCGCGTTCCTCCAGTCGTTTCTCATCATCCTGCGCGAAGGGTTCGAGGCGATTCTGGTCGTCGGCGCCGTCGTGGCGTTCCTGATCAAGACCGGCCACCAGGACCGGTTGCGCTCGATCTGGGTGGGCACGGCCCTGGCACTGGCGGCCAGTGGCGTCACCGCCATCGTCCTGGCCACGGTCCTCCGCGCACTGCCCGCGAGCAGCGAGATCATTGAGGGGGCTACGCTGCTCGTGGCCGTGGCCGTGCTCTTCTCGGTGAGCTACTGGCTGATCTCGAAGGTGGAAGCGGCCAAGTGGCAGCAGTTCATCAAGGAAAAGGTGACCACGGCGCTGGCGCAGGGCGGCGGCACGGCGTTGGCGTTCGTCGCGTTTCTCGCCGTCTATCGCGAGGGCGCGGAGACCGCGCTGTTCTACCAGGCGCTGTTCAGCGAGGGCGCCCATCTCGCGCTGCCGCTGTCGCTGGGCATCGTCGTCGGCTTCGCGGCATTGGCGGTCATCTTCACGTTGTTCTATCGCTTTGGCGTGCGCATTCCGCTGCGGCCGTTTTTCACCGTGACCAGCGCGCTCCTGTACTACATGGCGTTCGTGTTCGCGGGCAAAGGCATTCGCGAGCTGCAGGAGGGCGGCGCCGTCCCCATCACGCTGCTGCCGGGATTTCCCAACGTCGAGGCCATGGGAATCTTCAACAGCGTCGAGACGCTGCTGGCCCAGCTCGTCCTCCTGGGCCTCCTGGCGTTCGCGCTGGCCCGGACATTCTGGCCCAAGCGGTCGGTGCAGCTGCCCACGGTGGTGCCGGTTTCGCCCGTGGACCAGCGCCTCGACGCCCTCGCCCAGAAGATCGCGGCGTTGGAAGAGTCGATCTCGCACGCGACCCAATAGCAGGCGGTAGCGGCGCGGCGGCCCGCGCTCGCTAAGTTACCCTATGCACGTCTCCTTTGCGCTCTTCGCCGACGCGGCGAACCTGTCCCAGGAAGGGAAGCTCAACATCCTGGGCGTCTTCGACGCCGTCCACGTCACGTCGATGCCGACCGTCCATCCGCGCGCGACGCTCGTGGTGCGGCTCAAGGGGGGCCGCAGCGACGCGGGGACGCACACCATGGGGCTCCGGTGGCTCAATCCCCAGGGGAACGAGCTGTGGGCCTCGACGGGCGAGATCAAGATCGCGGAGGCACCGCAAGGCGCATCGGATATGGACCTGCCGCTCATCGCGCAGCTCGACCTGCCCATTGATGTGCCGGGCCGTTACACGATGGCCGTCGCGCTGGATGGGCAGCCGACCGCGGAGGCCGCCGTGCAGGTCAACGGCGTCGTGCAAGGCCCGCTCATCCCGGCACGCGGGATGATGTCATAACGGTGCGCGCGCCGACGAGGCGCGCCATCAACGACGCGACGTACGGGTCGCGATCGTCCAGACGATCGATCGCGTGGCCGCCGCGGCCGACGGCGACGTGGGCCATGAACCCGTCGGCGAGCGCGATGCCGACGTGCGTGGGGCGGCGGTCCTCGCGTTCGGAGAAAAAGAGGAGATCGGCCGGGGCATAAGGTGGCGCCGCCGGGATGCCCGTGAGGGCTTGTTGCCAGGCGTCGCGCGGCAGGTCGAGGCCGTGGAGCCAGAATACCGTCTGCACGAAGCCCGAGCAGTCGGCGCCCCAGGGTGAGACGCCGCCCCATTGGTAGGTGGTGCCCGCGAAAGCGCTTCGCGCCGTTCGCGTCACGGCCGCACCCGTCGCCGGAAAGGCGGCTCCACGCTCTTCACCCGTCAGAACGCCGCCATCTATGATCGGCATTTGCGAAGGGATCAGCGCACCCAGTGGGAGCGGCACGAGGGCACCGGTCGCGTCAGCGACCGTGCAGCCGAGGCCCAGGCGCCACCCGGCGTCGCGGGTCTCGACGAGATATCCCTGATGAGTCCACCCCTCGTACCCGTCGCCGCCCCGCACGCGCACATAGTCGCCGCGCGACTCCAGCGCGGTAAGGGGATGACCGAACAGCCGCTGGGAGATCTGCTCGCTACTGATACGGGGCTCGGCCAGCAACGGCGCGATCGCCGAGCGGACCCGGAGGGTCATGGGTTCGGCGGAGCGCTTTGCCGTTGCTCGCAGCGCGTGCAGTACTGGTAGCCGCGGAAGCTACAGATCAAGCACAGAAACGTGCCGCAGGATTGGCAGGGATAGCCTTCGGAGGCCCGCTCCTCTTTTCCGCAGCGACGGCACACCATGGCGTCGCGCTCGTGGGCGTGGGTTTCGTTCACAGCCCGTACGTCCTGATCTTCTTGATCAACGTCGCCCGCGAGATGCCCAGCTCGCGCGCGGCGTGCGTGCGATTCCCCGCGTGGACCCGGAGCGTCCGCTCGATATGCGTGCGCTCGACCTCGTCGAGGGACTTGGGCACGTGGTGCTCGACCCCGATCCCGGTGGCATCCCGCACGTCCGCCGGGAGGTGCTCGGGGCCGATTTCCGGCGCGCCGCGGGAGACGATCGTCGCCCGCTCCAGCACGTTGCGCAGTTCCCGAATGTTGCCCGGCCAGGGATAGCGCAGCATGCGGTCGAGGGCCGCGTCGCCGATCTGGGGCGGCGCATCGGGCAGCGCGGCGCGCAACTCATCGAGCACGTGCGCGATCAGCTCGATCAGATCCTCGCGCGACCGCGCGCGGAGCGGCGGCAGATACACCGGCATGACGCTGAGCCGGTAGTAGAGATCTTCGCGGAACGTGCCTGCGGTCACTTCATTGACCAGGTCCTTGGACGTGGCCGCGATCAACCGGACGTCGGCGAAGATCTCCTGCGTGCCGCCGACCCGGCGGAAGGTTTTGCCCTCCAGCACGCGGAGCAGCTTCGGCTGCAACGCCGGCGCCAGATCGCCGATCTCGTCGAGAAAGAGCGACCCGCCATCCGACACCTCGAAGAGGCCGGGCTTGGGTGCGCCGTGATCTTCGTTCGGGTTCTGCAGGCCGAACAACTCGTTGTCGAGCGTGTCGGCGGTAAGGGCCGCGCAATTGACTTCGATGAACGGTCGCCCCGCCCGCGGACTCCGGGCGTGAATCAGTTCGGCGACGCGGCCCTTCCCGGCCCCGCTCTCGCCGATCAGCAACACGGTCGTCTTGTCGCTCAGGGCCAGCATCTCGAGCTGGTTCCCCAGCTCCGCCATCGGGGGCGAGGACCCCAGCAGCACGCGCGCCGAGGACGCGCCACCGCGCCGCTCGGCCAGGTACCGGTTCATCTGCCGGAGCCGCGACTTCTCGAATGCCCGCTCGGCCGCGGCGCCCAGATGCGCCAGCTCCACCGGCTTCGTGAGAAAGTTTTCGGCGCCGTTCTGCATTGCCTGCACCGCCAACGGCACGTCGCCGTACGCCGTAATCATGATGACGGTGCCGTTTTCGTCCCGGATCTTGTCGAGGACGTCGAAGCCCGTCATGTCCGGCAGCCGCACGTCGAGCAGGACCAGATCCGGACGCAGGCGGCGGAACAGCGTCAAGCCCTCTTCGCCGGAGTGGGCCTTGGTGACGGCGTGCCCACCGACGCGCTCGAAAAACGTTCCGAGCGTCGCCGTGATCGCCGGCTCGTCGTCGACGATGAGCACGCTGGCCATTAGCCGATCACGTGCGTCGGGGAATCAGCAACTGGGCCGCGAGCGGTTCCACGCAGATCTCGAAGGGCGTTTGTCCCAGCAACTCCCCGTCCGCCTGCGCGACGCGCGGCGGCAACGTTTCGATACGGAAGTGCCGCCCCGCGCGGTAGAGCATGCACGGGTCGGATCCAAAGTCCTTGCGAAGAAGCTTCCAGGCGATGCGTACGGCGTCCCCGACGGTGTATGGAGAGAAGACGCACAAGTCCAGCTTTGCGTCATCTGGCCGGATTCCCGGCCCTAAGGTCATCAGGTCGTTGAGGACCGCCCCGAAGTTGGCGACCATGACCGACGTCGCCTCCCGCTCCACGATCTCCCCGTCGACTGTGATCCGGACCCGGAACAGGTCGCGCCGCAGGGCGGCCCGGGACCAGCTGATGACGTAGGCCAGGACCCCGATGTGGCGCTTGAGGCTCGATGAGGCCTCGGCGATCATGGAGGCGTCCACCCCCACCCCTGCCGCGAACGCGAAGTGCCGCCCAGCCGACAGGCGCCCGAGATCGACCCGCGTTTCCTCGCCGGTCAGCAGGACGCTGACCGCCCGTCTCACGTTCAGCGGGATCCCGAGCGTCCGGGCGATGAGGTTCCCGGTGCCGCCCGGCAGGATGCCGATCGGCTGGCCGGTGCCGGCCAGCGCCCCGACGACCTCCATGGCGGTGCCATCCCCGCCCAGCGTGAACACCAGATCGTACTTGGGCGCCAGCGACGTGGCGATTTCCGCGCCCTGCCCCTGGTGCTCCGTGAGCACGGCGTCGCACCGCACCCCGGCCCGGCGAAACGCCGCCAGCGCCGCGCGTTGATAGCGCGAGCCCAGGCGGGACGCCGGGTTGACCACCATCAGGGCCCGGCGGCGGACGCCGGGGAAGCAGATCGCGGTCACGCTAGAAGCTCCAGGACCGAAAGAGATCGAGACCGTACTGGCGAGGCGTGGGCACAAACCCGGAAATCACGTTCGACCCCGTGCAGTACGCGTAGGTGGTCGCCGGAGAGGATGCAGCGGACAACGACAGCTGTCGAGTCAATTGTTGATCGATGCGCACGCCGAGCTGGTAGCCCGGGTTCGCGCCCCCTCCGCCAGCGTTGGAGCAGAATCCATAGTCCGCGCTGATGAATGTGCCGGGGCCCACGCGCTTGCCCGCGCCGAAGCGGGCTTGTGAAAAAGCGGAGGTGAGGTCGGTCCGGTTCTGGCTGTACTGATACTGTCCGCCAAACGTCTCCACCTGAAACGTATCGAACAATCCACCCGTGAGGCGACTCCCGACCGCCGACCCGATCGTCGGCAGCACGATCGACGTCGCCAGCGCCCCGCTATTCGCCTGGTTCAGCTCATACGACGGCACGCCGCTCACGAGGTAACTGATCAGATCCGACTGCGGCAAGCTGTCCTGACTGTACAGAGACAACGCCAGGTGGTCCAACGTCCCGCCCAGATGCACTTGGACGCGCACTTCCGGCCGGACGTACTGCTGGCTTTGCCCCGACGGGTGGACGATGTTGACGGCGGAAATATCGAGCGCCGGATTGAATTCCGGCTCGCCGCTGAACGTGATAGTGCCCGGTTGCTCCACCGTGAACGTGCGTTGCACGAGCCCGAGGTTCAACACGTAGGATCCGCGGGTCGCGCTCACCGTCCCGGTCAGGGCCAACGCCTTCGTCGTATCGCGCGCGAGCCGGGCGGTGGTGACTTCGACCCGGCCGTTCAGGTTGATGTTCGCCTCCGTCGACTTGAGCCAGGTATCGGCGCCCAGGTCGATCGACGCGTTGTTCAACGACAAACCGGCGACGAGGCGTGGCGGGCCGTTGGGCAAGAGCCGGCGGTTCACGATAAGCGACGTGTCGACCAGGTTGTAGAACTCCGGGTCGTCGAGATTGACCACTTGTTTCCGGTTGAAGTCGGGCAGGAAGATGCTGCCGTGGTCCACGAGCACCTTGCCGGTGAGCACCGACTCCTGCTCGGACCCGATGATCCGCAACGTGTCGGGGCGATCGGCGGCGCTCTTCGTGGACAAGGTCAGGTTGGCCAGCCGCGGCAGGTCGATCGCGTGAAAGTGGTCGGCGCGGAGCCACAGGTTGAACTGGGGGTTGAGCAGATCGGCGAAGGTGATCCATCCGCCGAGCGTCGCGGCGCCGCGGCGGTCTCCTTCCTCGGTACCGATGACCACGTGCCTGAGGGAGAGACTGTCACCTACGAGGCCCAGGTCGGCGTTCACGCCGACCCAGCGCACGCCGAGATTCGACATGCCCACTTCGCCGTCCATGACGCGGATCCGGCCGTCGAGCGTCGGGTGCCGCCAGGTGCCGCCCAGCGCGATGTTGGTGGAGAACGCCCCACCGGTGCTGCGGACGGTGGGAAAGACGGCCAGGATCGTCGACAGTTTGGTGCTGTCGGACCGGAGCGCGCCGCCCAGGGGCTGGTCGAGCAAGCGGTCGGCGATGGGCTCGAGCGCCAGGTCCAGCGGCAGGGCGAGGGCGGCGTGCAGCGCCGTGTCACCGCGCTGGACGAAATCGGTGTGGACGCTCAACTGCTTGCTCTGGTATCCGCCCTCGGCGCGGACCTGGTCGATCGCCACATTGCCCAACCGGGCGCCGGTCAGTTGCGCGGTGAACTTCATGATGGGATTGGCGCGCGTGGCGGCGATGTCGACATTGAACGCGGCCGCGCCTCCCGCTTGGTCGAGCGATTGGGCCAGCGCGCCGAGGTCGGCCAGCGGGATGCTGTCGCCGCCGAAGTGCACCGCGATCGCGCCCACGCGCGGCAGGTTGGCCCGGGCCGCGATCCAACCGGCGACCGCGCCGCGCGCGGTGGCCGAGTCGAGGATGAGCCCAAATCGCCCCGTGCGAACGCGGGCCGGGTGATCGAGGTGCCAGTCGTTGCCGGGCGTGCGCAGGGCCAGGGAGTCGACGATGACGTCGGTGGTGTCGCGTCCCACGAACACGGCGAAACCCGCGTCGGCGGTGGGACCGCTCTGGCTGGTGGCGTGGAGCGTGGCCCGCGTCTCCTTGCCATGGGCGATCCGGGCCTCCCCCTGCACTTGTTGCAACGCGATACCGGACAGGCGCAGCGTATCGAGCGAGAGCGTGACGGTGCCGGTGGCGTGTCGCGGCATGTCGCTCACGTCGAACGTGGCCCGGGCGTCATTGACGTGGTTTCGGCCGTAGCGGAGACCGATGGCATTGATGCGGCCACGCGCCGCGAGAGAGTCCAGCCATCCCCCGATGATACCGGTCACCGTCGCCGTGCCGGCAACCGTATCGCCCTCCAGATACCGTTTCAGCGCGCCGAGGGAGTCGAACGACGCCCGGAACGCCAGCGAGTCGTCGTGACCGGTCACCAGGCCGAGGGCGCCCTCGCCGTCGACGTTCGCCAAGGCCGTCTGCGCGTGGAGCGAGTCGATGCGCACGGCGCCTCCGGCGAACGCCAGCGACACCCGGCCCGTATCCACGGACACGCTGTCGACCAGCGAGCGGCCGACCGTCAGGGCCATCGTGCCGGCAAGATCGGCCAGCGACGTGCCCGTCAAATCCCCCTGCGCCGTCACCGTGAGGTCACTCGCGAGGAGACCGTCGCGGGCGGGCAACGATGACAGATCGGCGTCGACGAAGGACGCCGTGCCCCGGGCCACGAAAATGGGACCCGCGAGATTGAAGTGACCGGTCGTGCTCACCGCTCCCGCGTCGCTGGTGAGGTTCGCCGAGAGATCGAGATTGTCCATCGTGCCCTTCATCCGCAGCGGTCCGGTGAACGCGCCCCGGAACCAGACCCCGGGATAGGATCGCCCGAGCGTCGCGAACGAGAGCCGGGAGAAGACGAGCGCCAGATCGTAGGTGACCGTCGTGTCGGCGAAGGTCACGCGCCCGCCGCCCGTGGCCCGTGTCGGCTCATCGGGCCCGTCGGTCTGCGTCAGGTCAGCATCGCGGACGCGCACGTCGTCCCACAGCGAGTCGAGCGTGGCGTGACCGGCGACCGTGCCATTGAGCCGGGGGAAATCCGGATAGAGAAACTGGAGGGTCCGGAGATCGAGCCGCTGAAACTCGAGATGGAAGCCGTGGAACCGCGTGACCTGCGGATCGTGGATGTCCAACAACCCACTGCCGAAGAATCGGGATTGGGCACCGGGCACGTGGGCGTCGTCGAACGTCAGGCGGACCGTGTCCGCCTGAAACTGGTTCAGCGGCCCACCCCGCGCGTGCACGATGCCGGTGAACGCCCCCGCGTAGTCGACGGGAAACGGCGTCCCGGCCAGCGTCCTGATGAACAGGAAGTCGAGCGGCATGGCGCGGACGTTCAGGTTGCGCACGGCCAGCACCGGTCCGCCCACGACGAAGGTCATCGTCCCGCGCACGCGCGATCGCGTCGTGCTGACATCCATCTTCGACAGCTCGTAATCGATGAAGTGCGGGTCGCGCTCGGTCTTGATGTCGACGGTGGCCGACCCGCCGCCCGTCGTGGGCAGCGTGGGATAGACCCAGGCGATGTCGTTCAGCGACGCCGTGTCGGCGACCGCGTGCATCGCGATCCGGACGGGCAGGTTATTGCCGAACACGAGGCGCCCCGCCGCCCGTCCGGCGCTGCCCGGCAGCTCGAAATGCGGGAATTCCAGCCAGAGCGAATCGCCGCGCACGCGCGCCGTGCCCCGCACATGGCGAAACTTGAACCGCGGCTCGGATTCATCCGTCGACACCTCGTCGATACCGAACGCCAGGCCCACCGAGTCCGGGTCGGCCAGGCGCACGTAGTGGGCCTTGAGGTCGCTGTGGCGCCAACGAAAGCTGTGCTTCAAGCCGTCCGTCCACCGCCGCACACCACTGTCGGGCTTGGCCAGCTCAACCGCGATGACGCTGTCCCTCCTGGCGCCACGGAGCGAGTCGTCTGGCTGCCACGGTTCCGCGTACTCGATCGATGCATCGCGGACGGTGACATCGCGGAAGACGATGTAGTCGCCGAACCCGCGCACATGGGTCAACGAACGCCGCCGGTTGCTGCCGGGTCCGAAGATGTCCCGGTAGTTCCAGCCCGTGCCCCGGTAATTGACGATGTGGACGACGGGGTGGGAGACATCGACGTGCTGCAACAGAATGCGCTGGTCGACCAGGTCGCGGGGATCGAACCGTACGGTCAGGGGGCCGGTCGAAATGAACGGCCGGCCTTCTCGATCCCGGAGATCGATCGAGTCGATGGTCACCTCGGTGAGCAGATTGCCGCCGAGCCGCCCCACGTACAGGCGGCCGTGGACCACCGACGCCAGGCGCGCGACCAGAAACGCCCGAATGCGCGCCCGGCCCCAGTCCGTCTGCGTCATCCAGACCGCCGACCCGACGACGGCCAGCCCGATGACGAGCAGGACGAGCGCGCTCAGCGCGACGACGACGCGACGGCGGGGGGCGGGAGACATGGTGCGATCAGAACGCTTCGCCGATCGAGAAGTTCAACGTGAGATGATTCAGGAAGCCATTCTTCGGCACCGGTTGGTACGACGCGGGACACGGCGCATTGGTCGCTTGTACAGGGACGCCCTTGACGTTCACGATTTGCAGCGTGTTTCCGGGGCTAACGCAGAGCACGGGCGCCTGCGCCTGGTTCTCTCCCAAGGACGCGGGCGGCACGGCGAAGTAAGCGGGACCGAACGGCTGTCGCGCCGGATTATACCCCACATTGAGACGGACCGGTCCAATCGGCGTGAACGCCTGCACGCCGACACCCGGCGTCACGAAAAAATGCTGCAGGGTGGAATCGAGCACCGTGCCCTTGGTCGGTGGCGGCGTGACCCGACCCGCGTCCACGAAGGCCGTCCACCCGACGTAACTCGGCAGCACCGGGCTCTTGAGGCGGAGCTCCGCGTTGGCGACGATGCTGGTGTTCCCGCCGGTGGGCACGACGAACACGGGGCGCGTCGGCACGACGTGGGAGAACCGGGGAGTGGTGCAACGGGCGCCCGCCAGCGTGCAGGCCGAATCGATGAATTGCGTCAGGTAAACGGCCGGCCCCAGTTGGTTCTGGGGAAAGCCTCGCACGGTGGTGGGACCGCCGGCATAGAGACGCTGCTCGAGCGGGACGAATGCAAATCCGTCGGCCGAGCTCGTTCCGAAGATGTGGCCAGCCAGAATGCGCGCCCCAAAAACAGCGCCGGTGTGCGCGATCTCGTGGTACCAGCGGGCTTCGCCCGTGATTTTGCTGAACTGAAATTCGCTGTTCGAGCCCAGCTCGGGACCCGAGTGGGTGAAGCTGGTGCTGAGGAACGAGCCCCGGTGCGGCGTAATCGGATCGTCGCGCCCGTCCCGGACCACCGTGACCCCGACCTGGCTCAGCACGCCTTCCCGCAGCACGCGGGCCTGGTCCGCCGCCTGGCAGAGATTGAAGAGGGCGCACAGCAGCGCGGGCGCCGCCGATGTCTTCCCGTACTGCAGCGTGTATTGGGGCACCACCGAGACGAGCCACCCCAGATTGCGGGTCAGCGACGCCGTCGCGCCGATGGGGGTGGAGCGGACGTAGGCATTGAACTCCGACCGGCGCTCGCTGTAGAGCGAGAGCTGCGGATAGAGACGGATGCCGAACAGCTCGGGTTGCCGCAGAGTGATGGAGACGTTGTAGTTCAGCGAATCGGCGTAGATGTCGCCGCGGGCGGGCGCGCACAGGCTGTTGTGGAGGCCACCGAACGGGTCGCCGATGCCGATCTTGGACACGCGCGCCGACACGTCGAGGTGTCGCGCGTCGTCGAAGAAATTGCGGTCGGTGTACTGCCCCTGGACGCGGAAACAATCGAGCGTGCCCCATCCGGCGCCGACACGCGCCGAGTGGATGTAGTCCTCCTGGGTGTGCAGCGTGACGTCGACCGCGGTATCGGGGATGTCGGACGGGACGGAGTCGGGTGACACGTCGTAGCGTACCCGCCGATAGGCATTGGTCTCGAACAAGTTGCGCTGAGCCTTTTGGAGGTCCGTCACGTCGTACGGTTGGCCCGGCGCCAGGCCGCTCAACCGCGTGGCAACCTGGTCGGGAATCTCCGCCTTTCCGCCGTGCGCGGAGCGCGAGTCGATGACCACGGAGCGGATAGTGGCGTACGGTCCCCGTACCGCGGTAAAGCCCACCCAAGCCGACCGGCGCGCGGTGTTGACGTCGGTGTTCACGAGCACCTGGGCAAACGGGAACCCCGCGGCCTGCAGCCGGCGCACCAGCACATCGCGCGTGGCATCGATCGTGTAGCGGTCGAACACGTTCGCGCGCGTCGGCTTGTGGCCCGGGAGACGGCGGCGCACCGGGAGGTGGCTGGTGTCGCGCTCGATATTTTTGAGCCCCGAGAAGCCGGCGACGGTGATCGAGTCGATCACCACGGGCTCGCCCTCGTGGATCGTGAACGCGACGCCCACGATGCCCGGGCTCAGCGCCCGCAGCAGCGTGTCGACCGTGGCCTGATAGTACCCATGCTTGCGGTAGAAAATCTCGAGGCGCAGGCGGTCGCGGGCGTACTCATCGCGGTCGAGGCAGCGGCGGGTGCCGATGAAGCGAAACGTGCGGCGCGCCCAGCTCGACGGCGTGGTCACGATGGCGTTGCCCAGCTCTTCGTCGTCGAACGACTGGTTGCCGCGGAAGTGCAGCCAGCCGACTTCCGGGTCGTTGGCGCCGCATCGCTCGCTTTGCGCGGCGGCGGCGCGGGGGACGATCGTCGCGCCGGCCACGAAGGCGAGCGCGATGGCGGCGAGGCGCACGCCCGTCGAGCGCCTAACCGGCGTTGACGAGAATCGTCCCTGCGCCTTGCTGCTTCGCGCGCCGCTTCGCGTCGGCCGCCAGCGCGCCGAGGTGCCCGATCGAGATCCACTCGTCCGGCCGCACCGTCACCACGGCGGCCGACATCCGGGCGATGGGGAAGCGTTTGATGGTGCCATCGCGATCGACGCCGGGAAACGCGCCCCGCTCCAGCGCTTCGTAGCCGACGACGCGGCCGATGACGTCGCGGAACCGGCTGGACGAGTCCCGGAGCACCACCTCGGCGCGCGTCCCATCGGTCACGATCAGAAAGTCATCGCCGCCGACGTGGCCGACGAAGTCCAGGGCGTGTCCGTGCGCGGCGACGGCGTCCACAATGGCCGATGCCGTGTCCTTGATGACCGTGTCCGCCGCCGCGAAGCCGAAGGTGTCGGCGAACGGCTTGAAGTAGTCGATGTCGAGATAGCACACGGCGAACGTGTCGTCGTTGCCGATGCGGCGCATGATCTCTTCCTCGATCGCGCGCCCGCCGGGCAGTCCGCTGGTCGGGTTGCGATCGGCCTCGCGGCGGACCAGCCGGAGGAGGGCGGCGACGCGGGCGCGGAGCTCGCGGGGATCGAACGGCTTGGCCAGATAGTCATCGGCGCCGGCCTCGAATCCCTCGACCTTGCTATCGATCTGCCCTTCGGCCGTGAGCATGAGGACCGGAATCCGCGCCGTGAACGGGTTACCCTTCACGGCGCGGCACGTGTCGAGCCCCGACAGGCGCGGCATCATCACGTCGAGCAGCAGCAGGTCCGGCTCGCGCTCCTGTAACGCGTCGAGCGCGGCCCTGCCGTCCGCGACGAGGGCGACTTCATGGCCTGACGACGTGAGGAGGGCGCGCACCATCAAGCGCATGTCCTCATGGTCGTCGGCATACAGGATATAGCTCACGATTGACGCATCTTAAGTAGCGGCGTAAGTTCTCGCCGCGCCACCCATTATGTCAACGGTGCCAACGATTTACCGTCTCTTCGCAAGTGTTTTCTTCGCATGCGCGCTGGTTAGCTGCCGTGGTGGGGACGCAAATCCGGCCCGGCGCACGCTGATCGACTCGCGGGACCGCTACGACCCCCGGTCGCTCGATCCAGCGCACGCGAACGACATCCCCAGTGGCCGCCTGGTCGCCGACCTGTTCAATGGGTTGACGCGCGTCGGATCCGACGGGTCGCTTCTGCCCGGGCTCGCCTCCCGCTGGGACGTGAGCCCCTCCAATCTCGCCTACACGTTTCACCTCCGGGCCCACATCGCGTTTCACGACGGCCGCCCCCTGCGGGCGTCGACGGTGGTCCACAGCATCACGCGGGCGCTCGATCCCGCCACCAAGGGCGTTCCCCTCTGGCCGCTCTATCCGATCGCCGGCGCCCGCGAGTTCGCCAGCGGCAAAGCCGCGAGCGTCCCGGGGCTCGCTGCCCCCGACGATAGCACCGTGGTGATCACGCTGGCGTCCCCACTGGCGGTCTTTCCCAAACTGCTGGCGATGCCGGTCGCGTCCATCGTCCCGGACTCGGTGCCCGACAACTTCAGCGAGCATCCCGTGGGCACGGGGCCGTGGAAGTTCGCCGAGTGGAAGCACGACGACTATGTCCGGCTGGCGCGCAACGCCGCGTACTTCGGCGGTCCGCCCAAAGCCGACTCGTTCGAAGCCCGCATCGTGCCCGAGCCCAGTACCGCGGTGGCCGAATTCGAGGCCGGTAACGTCGATCTCCTCTACGTGCCGGAAGGCGAGACCCGGCAGTGGCAGGAAACCGACGAACGCAAAGCGCTCTTGCAGTCGCCGCCGCCGCTGCGTCTCATCTATGCCGCGTTCAATGTCACGCGCGGTCCGCTGACCGACGCCCGCGTGCGCCAGGCGATCAACTACGCGGTCGACCGGCGGCAGATTCTGGACCAACTGCTGGCGGGGCGCGGCCGCCTGGCGGCCGGTGTCGTTCCGCCATCCGTGATCGGGGCCGACACGAGCCGGCATCCCTACCCCTTTGATCCCGCGCGGGCCAAGCATTTGCTGGCCGCGGCCGGCCACGCGCATGACGTGCGGCTGGAGTTGTGGTGCGGGCAGGAGCCGCCGTTCCCCCAGGTGGCACAGGCCATCCAGGGGTATCTGGCGGCCGTCGGCGTCACCGTGCAGATCGTCCAGCGCGACAACAACTCCCTGCGCGATGCGGCCCGCAACGGCAAGACCGACATCGTGCTCAAGGACTGGTACGCGGACTACGTCGACGCCGAGAATTTTCTGTACCCGTTGCTGGCGTCGGCCAACGCGGGCCAAGGCGGCAACGTGTCCTTCTACGCCAACCCGCAATTCGACCGGCTCATCGGCGCGGCGCGCGAGGAGCGGAGCGACGACACGCGGGCGCGGGAGTATCGCCAGGCCGACTCGCTGGCGTTCACGGATGCGCCCATGTTGTTCCTGGTCTTCTACAACGACCTGTACGCCGTCCAGCCATGGCTCAAGGGCTTCCAGGCGCCCGTGATCTTCAACGCGCAGCGCTGGACGGACGTCGAGATCGCGCACGCCGCGCAGTAGCGCCGTGCACAAAAAGACGGCGTTCATCGTCCGACGGCTCGTGCTGGCCGTGCCGACGCTGGCCGGCGTGCTCATCGTCGCGTTTCTGCTGCTCTACGTAGCGCCCGGCGATCCCGTGCAGGAGATGGTCGGCGAACGCGCCGACTCGGCCACCGTGGCGCGGCTCCGGGCCCAGATGCATCTCGATGAGCCCGTGCCGATGCAGTTCGCGCATTACGCGGCGGGCGTGCTGCGCGGAGACCTCGGGCGATCCTACATCACCGGCCGGCCGATCAGCCGCGACATCGCCGAGCGATTTCCCAACACGGTGCTGCTGGCACTCTCGGCGATGATGCTCGCCGTCGCCCTCGGCGTGCCGCTCGGCATCCTCTCGGCACGCCACCCGGACACGTGGACGGATCGCCTGGCCTCGGTCGGCGCGTATCTGGGGATCTCGTTTCCGGTGTACTGGGTCGGCTTGGTCCTGATCCTGATCTTCGCCGTGGCCCTCCGGTGGCTGCCACCGTCGGGCTTTGGCGGCGGCAACCCGGTGTACCTGGTGCTGCCGGCGTTCGCGCTTGGGCTCAGGTCGATCGCGGTGCTGGCCCGGCAGACGCGCTCGGCAATGTTGGAATCCCTTGGCGCCGACTACGTGCGGACGGCGCGGGCCAAGGGCTTGCGGGAGCGCGATGTCGTCCTGCGCCACGCGTTGCGCACGGCGCTCATCCCGGTGATTACCGTGCTCGGTCTCGATGTCGGCTACTATCTCACCGGATCGATTCTGACCGAGACGGTGTTCAGCTGGCCGGGGCTCGGCCGCTACGTCGTGAACGCCATCGCGCGCCGCGACCTCCCCGCCATCCAGGGATCGGTGCTCTTTCTCAGTGTCGTCTTCGTCCTGGTGAACCTGCTGACCGATCTGGCGTACGCCGCCGCCGATCCCCGCGTCACGTACGACTAGTCGTCGGTCTGGCCGAAAATGGCCATGTTCGAGCTATGCCCCGGCGCCACCTTCTTGTCGGGGTAGATCCAGTGGACCGCCTGGTTGACGGCAATCGCCGCCTCGCTGAATCCGGTGGCGATCAGCTTGAGCTTTCCCGGATAGGTCGTGATGTCGCCCGCCGCGTACACCCCGGCGCGTCCGGTCTCCATGGTGCTGGAGACGACGATCTCGTCCTTCTCCAGACGGAGCCCCCAGTCGGCCAGCGGTCCGATGTCGCTGACGAAACCCAGCATGGGCAGGACCGCATCAGCCGGGATCTCGCGCGTGGACTTGGCCTTTGTGTCGCGCAGCACGACGCCGGTCAGATGCCCGTTGTCGCCGCAGATCTCGTGGAGCTCGTGGAACGTATGCAGCGCCGCCTTGCCGGCCCCGACGGCCTCGTGCAGCTGCCGCACGGTCGCGGCGTGCGCCCGAAACCGGTCGCTCCGATGCACGAGGGTCACCGACGCGGCGCGCCCCAGGAGTTGCGTCGCCCAGTCGAACGCCGAGTCCCCGCCGCCAATGATGACGACCCGCCGGTCGCGGAACGCTTCGGGGTCGGTGACGACCTCGTGAATGCCCTTGCCGTACCAGGACGCCGCAAACGGCTGCGGCAGTCGCCGCGGCGAAAACGCCCCGATCCCGGCCGCAATGACGATGGCGCGGGATGGGAAACGGTCGGTGGCCGTGACGAGCGTGAACAACCCGCCGTCTTCTTCCAGAGCTTCGACCCGTTGGCTCAAATGCCACGGCTGTTGGAACTGCGCCGCCTGCTCGGCGAGTGAGCGGACCAGGTCCTTGGCCAGCACTTTGGGAAAGCCGGCGACGTCGAAGATGTATTTCTCCGGGTAGAGCGCCGTGAGCTGTCCACCGAGTTCGGGCAGCGCATCGACGATGCGGCCGGTCGCGCCGCGCATCCCGGCATAAAAGAGGGCGAACAATCCAGTCGGACCACCGCCGATGATCGTCACGTCGCGCACATCATGTAACGTCCGCTGAGCCATCCCCGAAAGATGACCGACAACGACCGCTTCCTCCAGTACGCCGGTTCGTTCCGACTGGTCCGCAAGATTGCGGTGGGCGGGATGGCCACCGTGTACGAAGCGGAACAGCTCGGCCCGGCCGGATTCGCCAAGCGCATCGCGCTCAAAGTCATCCATCCGCAGTACGCGAAGCAGCAGGAATGGCTGCAGCTCTTCATCGATGAAGCGAAGCTGTCGGCCAATCTGATGCACGGCAACATCGTGCAGATCTACCAACTGGGCGAAGTGTCGGGCGAGTACTTCATCGCGATGGAGTTCATCCAAGGGCCCACCGTCCGGTCGGTCATTGACCGGCATTGGGAGTTGGGCCAGCCGATTCCCGCCCACCTCGCCGCCTACGTCGCGAGCCGCGTGTGTCGCGCGCTCGACTTCGCCCACAACTTCGTCGCGCCCGACAAACGCCGGCTCGACATCGTCCACCGCGATGTGTCGCCGGGCAACATCATGGCCTCGTGGGATGGACACATCAAGTTGGCCGATTTCGGCATTGCCAAGGCGCGCACGTCGATCGATCCGGCGGCGGGCCGGCAGATGTTGATGGGCAAGAAGCACTACATGAGCCCCGAGCAGATGCTGGGACTCAACGTCGATGCGCGAAGCGACGTCTTCACCATGGGCGTGGTGCTGTACGAGCTGCTGGCGTTGGAACCCTTGTTCACGGAAGACATCACGCAACTGGCGATCGACGAGGTCGCCGTGCATCCCATCCCCAACATTCGGGCGCGCGTCCCGCACATTCCGGCGGAGCTGGAGCACATCATTACGATGGCGCTGGACAAGGATCCGGCGCGCCGGGGCACGGCGGCCCAGATGGGGCGGGACCTCGACCGGTGGTGCGAGGCGCAACGGGTCCCCGGGTCGCCCGACATGCTGCAGGAGCATCTCGCCAAGCTGTTCCCGACGACGTACCAACCGTCGAAGGATGGTGAACGCACCGTGTTCTCCAACCTGAAAAAGTCGGCCCGGCGGGCCGCCGTCCCGACCCCCGCCCGCCGGCCGTTCTTCAAGCGCATCTTCGGGACGTAGCCGCTAAACTTCCCCCGATGCGGATCTATACGCGCACGGGGGACGACGGCGACACCGGGTTGTTCGGCGGCGGGCGCGTGCCCAAGGACGATCCCCGCGTGGAAGCATACGGGGAAGTCGATGAGCTGAACGCCGCCATTGGCATGGCGCGGGCCGTGGAGTCCTTGCCGCGGATCGACGAAGTGCTGGTGCCGATTCAGCGGGATCTCTTCGGGCTCGGCGCCATCCTGGCCACGCCGGACCGCGACAAGATGCGCGAGCAGCTCGCCAAGGCGCGCATTGACGATGAGCGCATCGGGCAATTGGAACGGGCCATCGACGCGGGCGAGGAGGAGCTGGAGCCGCTACGGGCGTTCATCCTGCCCGGCGGCAGTCCCAAGGCCGCGGCCTTGCACGTGGCGCGCACCGTGTGCCGGCGCGCCGAGCGGCGGGTCGTGCATCTCCAGGCCACGACGGATCTGCCGCCGCTGGTCACCATCTATCTCAATCGCCTGTCCGATCTGCTCTTCGTGCTGGCGCGCGTCGCCAACCGGCGCGCCGGCGCCGGCGAAGTCACGTGGTAGGCGGCGTCCCCGGCCTCACCATCGCGGTGGGGAGTCTCGACACGCTGGGGCCCCGCGTGTCGCGCGCCGCGCCGGCGCATCGCTACGTGATCATCACCGATGCCATCGTGGGGCCGCTATACGCCGCGCGGGCGGCGGCGTCGTTCGCCGACGGCGTCCCGGTGCTCACGGTGCCGGCCGGGGAGACGCACAAGACGCGCGCGACCTGGGCGTCCCTCAGCGATGAGATGCTGGCCCGCGGATACGCGCGCGACTCGACGGTGGTCGCGCTCGGCGGCGGCGTGATCGGCGATCTCGCCGGGTTCGTCGCCGCGACCTACATGAGAGGCGTGCCCGTCGTCCAGGTGCCGACGACGTTGCTGGCGATGATCGACGCCGCCATTGGCGGGAAGACCGGGGTGGACACCCCCGCGGGCAAGAACCTGGTGGGCGCGTTCCATCAACCGGCGGCGGTGATCATTGATCCCGGTGTCCTCGGCACGCTGCCGCCGCGCGTGCTGCGCGCCGGGTTCGCGGAGGCCATCAAACACGGCGTGATCGCCGATGCCGGGTATTTCGAGCGGACGGTCGCCGCGCTCCCCCACCCCACCAGCGACGAAATGCTCGCGCTCATCGCAGGCAGCATTGCCATCAAGTCCGCGGTCGTCGCGCGCGACGAACGCGAGGGCGGCGTGCGCAAGATCTTGAACTTCGGGCACACGATCGGCCACGCCGTGGAAACGCTCAGCGGTTTCGCGTTGTTACATGGCGAGGCCGTGGCGATCGGGATGGTAGCCGAGAGCCGGTTAGCCGAGCGCCTCGGCGTCGCCGAACCGGGGACCGAGGCACGGGTGCGGATCGCCTTGCAGCACGCGCAGTTGCCCGTCACCGTCCCGCGGACGCTGCCCGCCGAACGCGTGATCGCACTGACGCATAGTGATAAGAAAGTCCGGCGCGATCGCGTGGAGTACGCCCTGCCCTCGGCGTTGGGACGGATGGCCAATGTCGATACGACGTGGGCGGTTTCGGTCTCCGACGCGGAGGCGTTGGCCGCACTCGCCGAGCCGGCATGATTCGTGGCTGTTGACCTCATCTGTTCACGTTATTACAGTGGGCCCCGGCCTTTCCGCGTTTTTCCGTGACCAGCCAGGGGCTCGGGTATGCAGCAACTGACCGAAAGCAGAACGAAAGGGTTCTTTCGCAATTCCCCGTCCAGTGCTTTCGATCAGTATCTCCTCGACATACAAAAGCTTCCCTTGATACGGGAAGTGGAGGAAGAGCGGCGCCTGGCCCGGCGCGCGCAACGCGGTGATACCCAGGCGGCCGAGCGGCTGGTGACCGCCAATCTCCGATTCGTGATCTCGTACGTGAAGAAGTATCAGGGTCACGGGCTCGATCTGAGCGAGCTGGTGGCGATCGGGAACGAAGGGTTGCTCAAGGCCGTGCGCAAGTTCGATCCCGATCAAGGCGTGAAGTTCATCTCCTACGCCGTGTGGTGGGTGCGGCAAGCGGTGCTCAAGGCGCTCGCCGAGCAGACGCGATCGGTCCGCATCCCGCTCAATCAAAATTCGCAACTGATCAAGTTGGCGCGCGCCGAGACGATGTTGGCGCAAGTGTTGCGGCGCGATCCCACCGACTACGAGATCGGCCGCCTCATCGAAGAATCGCCGGAGGTGGTCCGGGCGGCGAAGCAAATGTCGTCGACCGAAGTCTCGCTCGACGCGCCCATCGATCGGTCGGACCGTGAGGCGTCGACACTGGGCGAACGGTTCGCGGGCATCGATGGCGCCGAGATCGAGGATTCGACCGATTGCTCGCTCATGCATGAGTTCATCGATCGCGTGTTTCGCAAATACCTGACGGCGCGCGAGCGCAAAATCCTGAGTCTCTATTATGGGCTCGAGGAAGGGTCCGAGGCCATGACGTTGGAGAAGATCGGCGCGCTGCTGGGAGTGACCCGCGAGCGCATCCGGCAGATCCGCGAGCGGGCGTTCGAGAAGCTCCGCGAGTCACCGGACGGGTCGGCCTTGGCCGGTTTCTGGAACGCGGCCTGAGCGGACGCGGTGCGTGCTCTGGTAGTTGACGACGAGCGTTCCATTCGGCTCGCGCTCCAGCGGTTCTTCGAGCGCGAAGGGTGGGAGGTCGAGCTGGCCGATGATGGCCGGGCGGCCATCGACCGTCTCGTGGGTCGCGGGACGAAGGATGTCGGCACCCCCGCGGCCGAGTTCGATCTCATCATCTGCGATCTCCGCATGCCCGGGTGCTCGGGCGTCGAGCTCCACGAGTATCTCCGGCTGTCACGGCCGGCTCTGCTGTCCCGCCTCGTGGTGGCGACCGGCGACGTCGTGTCGACCGATGCCGCCGACTTCGTCCGGCGCACGGCGTGCCCCGTCCTACAAAAGCCGTTCGAGTTGGCGGCCCTCCGCGCACTGATGCGGAGCCGGGTGCCACTCGCGTAGAGATCTTGTGGCGTAATACGCCACCCCCCTCATCTTTCGGGCGCGATGATGCCCGATTCCGGTTCTGTTAAGCCCGTCTTTCTCGACCCCTACGGCCGCCGGGCGCGCGGCTGGCGGCGCTTTTGGATCATGATCGGCGCGATCGCGACCGTCATCGGGCTCATCTTCGCCATCGGGATCTTGACGCCCCCGATCGCACCCGCGCTCAAGGTCGAGCACATCGAGCCCTTCCCCGTCACGCCGGGGCAGCGCGAACGCAACGCGTTCCGGCATCGCCTGGCCCAGGTCTTTCGCCGCGCGCCACCGGCGCGCAAGGCGTCCTTGATCCCCGCCGGCGGCGGCCGGCTCAACGCCCGCCCGCGCGGCCCGGACGACCCGATCGTCGTCGGCTTCTACGTGAATTGGACCGACAACTCACGGGCCTCGCTCAACAAGCACATCAACAGCTTGGATTGGGTCGTGGGCGAGTGGTCGTTTCTGTCGCACGGCGGCGACTCCGTGCGGTTGACGGTCGACCGCCGGGTCTTCGACATCGCGCGCCAGATCCGGGCCCAGGCGCCACCGGCGTTCTTCATTCAGGTGAGCAACTTCGACAGCGCGACGCGCGGTTTCAGCGTGCCCGCCGTCCGCGCGATGCTGTCCAACGCCGCGGCGCGCGCGCGGGTCATCAACCAGCTCCGCAACGTGGTCCTCGAAGACTCGCTGGCCGGCGTGACGATCGACTTCGAGGACGTTCCCGAGAAGCTGCAGGACTCCCTCGTCAAGTTCACGAGCGAGATGCACGCCGCGCTGGCGCCCTACAAGCGCCTCGTCACGCAGACCGTACATGCCGAGGCCGAGCCCAAACTGCTGCGGCGACTCGCCGCCGTGGACGACTACCTCTTCGCGATGTTGTTCGATGAGCATTTCGGGCGCGGCGACCCGGGGCCCATCGCCAGCCAGTCGTTCTACGAGCAGCGCGCGCGCGCCATCCTCTCGGTGGTGCCGCCGGCCAAGACGCTGCTCATGATCGGCAACTACGGATACGACTGGAACGACGACCCGGACACCACGCACTCCGGCGAAGTCGTGACGTTTCAGCAGGTGATGGCGGCGGCGCGCATCAACCACGTGACGACGCACTTCGACTCGGTCTCGCTCAACCCCTACGTGGAGTGGACCGAACCCGACTCGACGGACCACGTGATCTGGTACCTCGACGGGGCGACCGCCTTCAACCAGCTGCGGATCGGCCAGCAGTTGGGGGCCGCGGGCACGGGCATTCTGGCGGCTGGGCGAAGAGGATCCGTCGCTGTGGAACGTCCTGGGGCGCCAGGGCCTGTACGCCCCGCCGGACAGTCTCCGCGATGTGCCCTCGGGCTACGACGTCGAGTTCATCGAAGACTCGCTGGCGCCCCATGAAAACGGTGGCGAGATCCTGCACATCCAGCAACAGCCCACGTCCGGCGAACGGACGCTGCGCGTCGACGCCCGCTCCGGGATGGTGACGGCCGACTCGATTTCCGTCTATCCCCACCCTTACGTCGTCGATCGCTACGGGTACTCGGAGCACCGGGTGGCCTTGACCTTCGACGACGGGCCGGACGGAACGTGGACGCCGCTCCTCCTCGACACGTTGCTGGCGTATCACGCGCCGGCGACGTTCTTCGTGATCGGCGACAACATCCTGCCGCACATCCCGCTGCTCCGGCGCGAGTACCGCGAGGGACACGAGATCGGCAACCACACGATGACGCACCCCAACCTGGCCCTGGTGGGACCCCGGCGCACCGCGGTCGAGATTGACCTCAACGAACACATCATCCAGTTGGTGCTGGACCATGGGACCGCCTTCTTCCGGCCGCCGTACTTCGGGGATGCGACACCGACCACGAACGACGAGCTGGACGCCGTGGCGATCGCCACGCGCAAACGCTACCTCACGATCGGGCTGCGCGACGACGCCGAAGACTGGACGCCCATCACCGTCAAGCAGATCGTGCACAACGTGATCGCGGCGCGCGACAGCGGCAACATTGTGCTGCTGCATGACGGCGGTGGCGACCGCACGCGGACCGTGGCCGCGCTGGGGCCGATCATTGATTCGCTGCGGGCCCGTGGCGACACGCTGGTGTTGGTCTCCGAGCTCGTCGGGATCCCGCGTTCCGAAGCCATGCCCCCGCTGCCGCCCGTCGATGAAGCGACGCGCAAATTGAGCCTGATCGGGCTCGGCGTGTACGGCGTCATCGAGACGGTCTTGTACTGGGTCTTCATGGTGGCCGTGGTCCTGGGACTGGCGCGCCTCTGCATCATCGGCGTGTTGGCGATCCTGCAACGCCTGCGCGCCCACCAGGAACGCGGCGCGCCGGTGCCGTTCGCGCCGGGCGTCAGCGTGATCGTCCCCGCCTTCAACGAAGGCAAAGTGATTTTGGGCACCATCGAGAGTCTCCTGGCCCAGGAGTACCGCGGCCCGGTCGAGGTCATCGTCGTCGACGATGGCTCGGCCGATGGCACGTACCGGATCGCGCGCGACGCGTTCGTGGCCGCGCCCAACGTGCGGGTCTTTCGGAAGGAGAACGGCGGCAAGGCCAGCGCGCTCAACTACGGCCTGGAGCGCGCCACGCACGACATCGTGATCGGCCTCGACGCCGACACGCTCTTCGCGCCGGACACGGTGGCCGAGCTGGTGCAGCCGCTCGCCGATCCCGCCGTCGGCGCCGTGGCCGGAAATGCCAAAGTCGGCAATCGGGTCAACCTCATCACCCGCTGGCAGGCGCTGGAGTACGTCACCAGCCAGAACCTCGACCGGCGCGCGTTCTCGTTGCTCAACGGCATCACCGTGGTGCCCGGAGCGGTCGGCGCCTGGCGCCGCTCCCTGGTACAGGAAGTCGGTGGGTTCCAGAATGACACGTTGGCCGAGGACCAGGATCTGACGCTGCGGATCCGGCGCACGGGCAGCTCCATCGCGTACGCCGACGGCGCGATCGGATACACCGAAGCGCCGGACACCCTCAAGACGCTGACGCGCCAACGATTCCGCTGGTCGTTCGGCACCTTGCAATGCGCCTGGAAGCACCGCGACACGCTCTTCCGGTGGCGCTACGGCTCACTCGGCTGGGCCGCGCTCCCCAACGTCTGGCTCTTTCAGCTCCTGCTTCCCGCGCTCTCCCCGCTCGCCGACCTCATGTTCGTCTGGAGCCTCGTGTCGATCGCGCAGACGCGGTATGCACACGGCGCGACCTATGCATTGACCAGTCTCGAGCAGGTGCTCACGTATTACGCGGTATTCCTGTTGGCGGATTGGCTCGGGGCGATGATCGCGTTCTTGATGGAGCCGGGCGAGGACAAGGCGCTCACCTGGCTCATCTTCATCCAGCGATTCGTGTATCGGCAGCTCATGTACTGGGTCGTCGTACGCTCATTCAAGGCGGCCGTCCAAGGTCGGGTCGTCGGGTGGGGAAAGCTCGAACGCAAGGCGACCGTCTCATTACCGGTTTCGGCGACGTGAGCAGTAGATTTGGGGGGTGACCATGCGCCGGCTCCCGCTGTTTCCGCTCCCGCTGGTCTTGTTTCCGGGCGCGCCGCTGCCGCTCCACATTTTCGAGCCGCGGTACCGGGTGATGCTCGCCGACTGCCTGGAAGGCGACCGCGAGTTTGGCATTGTGTTCCGACCCGACGGCGTGGCCGAGCGCGATCTGCCGGCCGGACACGTCGGATGCATCGCGTTGGTCGAGAGCACGGAGCTCCTGCCCGATGGCCGTTCCAATGTCCTGGTGCGAGGCGGTGAGCGCTTCACGCTGGACCGGTACGTGGAGAGCCCGCGCCCGTACCACGTGGCCGAGGCATCCACCTACGTCGATGCCGACGAGCCGCCGTTGACGCTGGCGCCGGGCGCCGCCCGCGTGCGCGAGCTGTTCGAGCGCGTCGGGACCGCCGCGCGCACGCTGGCCGACGATCCGGACGCGTTGCCCGCGCTGCCCGATGACGCCGCGCTGCTGGCGTTCGCGGTGGCGGCGCTCATCGACATGGACGCGCCGGCGCGACAACGCTTGCTGGCCTCCCGCTCGCCCGGCGAGCGACTCCGCGACATTGAGCTGCTGCTGTCGCCGGCCGTCGACTCGCTGGAGCGTCGGGCGACCGTGCACGTGCGGGCGAAATCCAACGGGCATGGGCCGCACCCCAGCGCCTGAGCAGGCGCTGTACGACACGCTGGTCTCCATCGTCGGCGACCGGGGGATCCGCCGGCGCCCGGCGGAGCTCCTCGTCTACACGTCCGATGGTCTGCCCGGCTATCGCCAGCAGCCCTCGCTGGCCGTGTTCCCCGAGACGCGCGCCGACGTCATCGCCGTCGTCCGCGCGCTGGCCGCCGCCCAGGTGCCGTACGTCCCGCGCGGCGCGGGGACGGGACTGTCCGGCGGCGCCTTGGCCAACGGCGTCGTGCTGCTGGGGCTCAATCGTCTGACCCGCATCGTGTCGATCGACGCGCCCAACCGGCGGGCCGTCGTCGAGCCGGGCGTGGTGAACGCGTCGTTGTCGCGCGCGGCGGCCCCGTTCGGCCTGCACTACGCGCCTGACCCATCGAGTCAGGCCGCCTGCACGATCGGCGGCAACGTGGCCGAAAACGCGGGCGGGCCGCACTGCCTCAAGTACGGTGTGACGCTCAATCACGTCCTCGCCCTGACGGTCGTGTTGCCGGACGGCGAGATCGTGACGCTGGGAAACGCCGCCGGTGAAAGCGATGGGTACGATCTCCTCGGCGCGTTCGTCGGGTCGGAGGGCTGCTTCGGCGTCGCGTTGGATGTGACCGTGCGGCTCACCCCCGACCCGCCAGCCGTACGCACGCTGTTGGCCGATTTTCTGTCGCTCGACGACGCGGCGCGGGCCACATTGGCGATCATTGCGTCGGGCATCGTGCCGGCCGCCCTGGAGATGATGGACGGCCCGACGATTCGCGCGGTCGAGGCGTCGATCTATGCCGCCGGCTATCCCGTCGACGCCGATGCCATCTCTGCTGGCGGAGCTGGACGGACTCGCCGTGGGACTGGACGAGGACGCCGAGACCGTCCGCGCCGTCTGCGCCGCGCACGGGGCGCGCACCGTGCGCATCGCGTCCGACCCCGCCGAGCGGGCGCGCTTGTGGCAGGGGCGCAAGAAAGCGTTCGGCGCCATGGGTCGCGTCGGCTCGCACCTCGTGGTGCAGGACGCCGTGGTGCCGCGCACGGCTTTGCCGCGCGTGCTGGCGGCGATCCGGGAGATCGGGACGCGGCACCGCGTCACCGTCTGCAACGTGTTTCACGCCGGCGACGGCAATCTGCACCCCAACATTCCGTATCACGGAGCGGATCCGGACGAAACCGCGCGCGTGCAGCTGGCGATGCGCGAGATCATGAGGGTGTGTGTCGAAGCCGGGGGCACGATTACCGGGGAGCATGGGGTCGGCCTCGACAAGCTCGAGTACATGGAGTCGATCTTCTCCGAGGCCTCGCTCGCCGCGCAGTGCGCGTTGCGCGGCGTGTTCGATCCCGGCCGGCGGGCGAATCCCGGGAAGGTTGTTCCGGTGCGGTATTGCCGTGAGCGTTGAGGGCGGCCTGGCGGCGATCGCCGACCTGCGCGAGCTGTGCGAGGTCGTGCGCGAGGGCGCGCCCCTCCGTATCGCGGGCGCGGGCACGTGGCTCGACGCGGGGCGACCGGTCGACGCCGAACGCGTCGTCGATCTCGCCGGATGGCGCGGCATCGTGGCGTATACGCCCGGCGATCTGACGCTGACCGCGCGCGCGGGGACGACGCTGGGCGAGATCGCGACGGCAACGGCGGCTGAGGGGCAGTGGCTGGCGCTCGATCCCCATGGGAGTGATGCCGGGACGATCGGCGCCACGGTGGCCTGTGCCGCCTGCGGGCCGCTGTCTCACGCCTACGGCCGGCCCCGCGATCTCGTACTGGGCGTGGAGGTCGTCACGGGGACCGGCGCCGTCGTGCGTGGCGGCGGCCAGGTCGTGAAAAACGTCGCCGGGTTCGACTTGACGCGGCTCCATACCGGGGCGTGGGGCACGCTCGGCGTCATCACCGAGGTCACGGTGCGGTTGCATGCGCGCCCCGAGGTCGACACGACCGTCGCGATCCCGCTGGAGGCGACGGGCGATGCCGTGCGCGCCGCCCTCGAGCGGCTCGCCGCCGCCCCGATCGCGCCGATCGCGCTCGAAGTCGTCAATGCGGCGTTGGCGCGGCGCCTGGGTCTCGACACGCCGGCCGGGGCCGTGCTCGTGCGACTCGCCGGCACCGCGCGATCGGTCGTCGCGCAGCGGGAGCGCGTGGCCGACGGGCTCGCGGTGCCGACCGACACGTGGCGGGCGCTGCGCGCCGCCGACGCCAACAGCCCCGTGGTCTACCGGCTCTCGGATCTGCCCACCCAACTGGGCGCGCTGTGGGACATCGTGAACCGCCCGGGCGGGATGGTGCACGCCACGCCGGGACGCGGGGTCGTGCGCGCCATCGCAATGTCCGGGGACGGGCTGCCGGCCTTCAACGCGAGTGGAACGCTGATCGGCGAGCGGTTGCCGGCGGCGGCTTGGACCGCACTGGCGTCGCGGGTGACGCCTGAGCAGCGGGTGCGTGACCGGCTCGGGCGCGATCTCCGGGCCGTGTTCGACCCCGGCCGCGTGCTCAACCCCGGGATATGCGGCACGTGACGATCGACGAGTCGCCGCTGGCCATGGCCAAGCATGGGCTGGATGCCTGTGTGCACTGCGGCTTTTGCCTCCAAGCGTGCCCGACGTATCTCGCGCTCGGCGATGAGAATGACAGCCCGCGCGGGCGGATCGTGCTCATGCGGGCCCTGGTCGAGGGCACGCTCGACGTGACCGACCCGTCGGTTGGCACGCACATCGATCGGTGCCTGGGCTGCCGGGCGTGCGAGACCGCGTGTCCGTCCGGTGTGCCCTACGGTGAGCTGTTGGAGGCGACGCGCGCCACGCTGGCGCCGGTGCGGCCCGTGCCCGTGATTGGGCGCATCGTCCTGCGCATCTTCGCGACGCGGTGGCTGTTGGCCCCCGTGCTGTGGTTGGCGCGCGCGCTGCGCGCGACGGGCCTGCCGGCGGCGCTGGCGCGCCTGCCCGGCCCACTGGGCGGCGCGTGCGCCATGCTGGCGGCCACGCAATCACCACTGCCGCGTAAACGCTACACTGTTCCAATCGACGGATCGCGCGGCACCGTAGCGGTGCTGCGCGGATGTGTCATGCATGGCCTGTTCAAAGACACGAACGACGCTACCGCGCGGACGCTGACCGTCAACGACTATCGCGTCGTGCCCGCCGCCGGGCAGCGCTGCTGCGGCGCCCTGCACGCCCACGCCGGCGATCTGCGGACGGCCGCGGCGCTGGCCCGCGTGAACGTCGCGGCGTTCGAGCGCGCTGGCGCCGATTGGATCGCCATCAATGCCGCGGGGTGCGGCGCCATGGTGAAGGAGTACGGACATTTGCTGGCCGACGATCCGGCATGGGCCGCCCGCGCCGAGGCCGTCGCGTCGCGGGCGCGCGATGTGAGCGAACTGCTCGCCGCCGCGGGTCCGAAATCGGGCGGCCCGCTCGCGGGCACTGTGACGTACGACGCGCCCTGTCATTCTGCATCATGCGCAGCGCGTGACCGACGCGCCTCTGGCGCTGCTGCGCGCGATCCCGGGTATCGCGTTGGTGCCCCTCGGCGATGCCGACCAGTGCTGTGGCAGCGCCGGCATCTACAACCTCCTGGAGCCCGCGCTCGCCGGACGCGTGCTGGCGCCCAAGCTCCAGCGTATCGCCGAATCAGGCGCGGCGTGGGTCGCGACGGGCAATCCGGGGTGTCTCATGCAGATTGGCGGGGGCCTGCGGCGCACGGGCGCGCCCGTGCACGCGGTCCATCCGGTCGAGCTCCTCGACGCCTCTTACGCCGCTCGCGGCGACCGGTTTACTTGAGATCATGACCTCGGTGGGCGTCGAGTCCGGCTTTCTGCATGGCGATCCCGCCGGCGAATACGCGGCGATTCGCGCGGGCGCGGCGGCGATCGATCGACCCGGGCGGGCGCGGTGGCGATTTCGCGGCGCGCGGGCCGCGGATACGCTGACCGGGCTGGTGACCAACGATGTGCTGGCGCTGGTCCCGGGCCAGGGTCAGTACGCGGCCGTGCTGACGCCCAAAGGCAAGATCGTCGCCGACGTGCGCATTCTGCGGTTCGCCGACTCGCTGCTGGTCGATGTCCCGGCGCTCGCCGCCCCCGGATTCGCCGACGTGGTCCGCAAGTACGTGAATCCGCGGTCGACGCCGTACGCGGACGAAACGCCCGCGACGTGCGCCATTGGCGTGCTGGGCGTGCGAGGCGCGCAGGTGGTTGCCGCGGCGCTGGCGGCCGATCCCCAGACCGTGCAGGCGTTGCCGGCGTATGGGCACATCACTGCCCAGGACGTCATCGCGCTACGGGTCCCCTCGCCCGATGGCGAGGGATTCGAGCTGATCGCCAATGCCGACACCCGCGACAGTCTGTGGCGGCGGCTCATCGCGGCGGGTGCGGTGGCGTGCTCCCAGGCCACCTGGGAAATCGTCCGCGTCGAGGCCGGGCGGCTCGAGTGGGGCATCGACATCGACGAGACCACCATCCCCCAGGAAGCGAACCTGGACGAGCTGGGCGCGATCTCCTACACGAAGGGCTGCTACACCGGCCAGGAGACCGTGGCCCGCATCCATTTTCGCGGGCACGTGAATCGGCACCTGCGCGGGCTCAAACTGGGCGCGCTGCCGCCAATGCGGGCGCCGCTGGTGAACGCCGCCGGCAAGGAAGTCGGGGATGTGCGATCCGCCGTGCGCAGTCCGCGGCTCGGCGACATTGCGTTGGCCATCGTGCGGCGGGAGATCGCCCCCGGCACGAGCGTGTCGGCGCGGTGGGAATCCGGCGAGACGGACGCCACGGTCACGACCTTACCGTTTCCCGAGGCATGGTAGACTTTCCCCGGCCCGAGCGCACCGCGCTCAAGGAATGGGCGGTGGTCGCCGACGCACTGGGCCGCGGCGATATCATTGGCATTCTCCGGTCTGGGGGTATCCGCGATCAGCGCCGCGGCTTCCGGATGAAGGAAGATCGGTTCTGGCTCTATCCGACCCTCTTTCACGGACAAACCGGCCTGGTGGCGCCCCGGTTCGCGGCGACCGTCGGCCCCGCGATGGAGCGGCACGGCGTGCCCGGACAGGTGCGCCTCGAATATCTGGCTCAACCCGCTATCATCTGGCGCATCCGCAACTTGGAAACGATCCGGGAGGCGCAGCACGAGCTGGGGATCTCGTGGAAGGCCATCGAGAAGCGGTTCTACTACCGGGATCCCGGCGCGCAGTTCATCACACTGCGGGTCGAGCGGCTGCGGAAGCCGGTCATCGTTCCCGAGGCGCCGCGGTACGCGGGTTGTGTGTCCTGGGTCGAGCTGGATGACGGCGCCGATTATCGCGACGTCGAGCCCGTGCTGCCGGAAGAGGAGTTTGAGCGGCGCCTGTCGGCGCTCCTGGCGGTCCTGCGAAAAGACCGTCCGTCGCCGTCGGACGCGCCGCCCCCGTGGCTCTCGTCATCCGACTGGGTGTAATGCACAGAGGGGCGCGGTCTATACCGCGCCCCTCGTGACATCGCGTCCCACGCCGAACATCAATTCTTCGGCTTGTGCTTTTTCTTGGTCGAGTCCATCGCCATGCCCTTCATGGCGGTGTCTTTCTTCATGCCGGTGTCGGCGGACATCGACTTCATGGACGTGTCCTTCTTCATGCTCGTGTCGGCCGCCGGCGCAGGCGCCATCGCGGGCGCGGCCGCAGCGGTGCTATCGGCAGCGGGCGTCGAGTTGGTGTCCTTCGCCTTACATGCGACGATCGTGAGTGCGGCAGCGACAAGGGCCAGACGCTTCATTTACAATCTCCTGATCAGGGGTCGGAAGTATGGGCGTGGTCCGTGCACGCATCCGCATTCCGTTGTGCAAAATGCTCGGAATCGGCAGGAAGTTACAGGCTACAATGTCAGTGTCAAGACCAGTCCGCTGGCGCCAAGTGCCGGCCGGAGGCTAGTTTCGAGGGTAATGACGACGATCGTTCGTGGCGCGTGCCCCCACGACTGCCCGGACACGTGCGCGACACTGACCACGGTCGTAGACGGTCGGGCCGTGTCTATCGCGGGCGATCCAAGCCACCCGTTCACCCAGGGCTTTTTATGCGCCAAGGTGAATCGGTATGTGGAGCGCACGTACGATGATGGACGCCTCCGGACGCCCCTCCGGCGCACCGGGCCAAAGGGCACCGGGACGTTCACCCCGATCACGTGGGATGACGCCCTGGACGAGATCGCCGGGCGACTGACGGCCATCGCGCGATCCAGTGACGGACCGCAGGCGATCCTTCCCTACTCGTATGCCGGCACCATGGGGCTGGTCCAGGGGAGCGCCATGGACCACCGCTTTTTCCATCTGCTGGGCGCGTCCAAACTGGACCGCACGATTTGCTCCGAGGCCGGCGCGCAGGCCATGAAAATGACCCTCGGCGCCAACCTTGGCGCCGATTCCGAAGGGATCCCCGACAGCGATCTCGTGCTGTTGTGGGGGACCAACACGCTGACGTCCAATCCCCACCTCTGGCCGTTCGTGCTGGAAGCGCGGCGGCGGGGCGCGCCGATCATTTGCATCGACCCGCTCCGCACGCGCACGGCCGCCCAGTGCGACGAGTGGCTGCCGATCCGTCCCGGCGCCGATGCCGCCCTGGCGCTCGGGATGATGCACGTGATCTTCGCCGAGCACCTGGAGGACGCGGACTACCTGGATCGCTACACGATCGGCGCCGGGGCGCTGCGCGCGCGTGCCCAGGAGTACCCGCCGGAGATCGTGGCGCGGCATACGGGGCTCGCGCCGGAGCAGATCGTCGCGTTGGGCAGGCGATATGGACAGGCCCGGGCGGCCTTCATCCGGGTGAATTACGGCCTCCAACGGCATGCGGGCGGCGGGATGGCGGTCCGGACCATTGCCTGCCTGCCGGCGGTCACCGGGCACTGGCGCCGCCCCGGTGGCGGCGTCCAACTCTCGACGAGCGGCGCGTTCGCGTTCAACCGCGCGGCGCTGGAGCGCCCGGATCTCTCCCCACCGGTGCGAACGATCAACATGACGCACCTCGGGGAGGCGTTGACCAGCCCGGACGCGGGGGTAGGCGGACCGCCGGTCCGGGCCTTGATCGTGTACAACTGCAATCCTGGCTCGGTCAATCCGGATCGCAACGCCGTCCTCGCGGGGCTCCGGCGCGACGATCTCTTTACGGTCGTGCTGGAACACTTCCAGACCGATACCGCGGACTATGCGGATGTGGTGTTGCCGGCGACTACCCAGCTGGAACACTGGGACCTTCACTACGCCTACGGCCATTTCTACGCGTCGCTCAACCGTCCGGCGATCGCTCCCCTGGGCGAGAGCAAGCCGAACAGCGAGATCTTCCGCCTGATCGCGTCCCGTATGGGGTTGACGCACCCAGCGCTGGCCGACGACGACCTGACCATCATTCGCCAGGCGTTGGCTTCGGCCAATCCGCGCATGGCGACGGTAACCTTTGAGACCCTCATGGAGCGGGGCTGGGTGCGGCTCGATGTACCGCGGCCATATCTGCCGTACGCCGAAGGAGGGTTTCCGAGCCCCAGCGGGAAGTGCGAGCTGTATTCGGAGCGCATGGCCGCGCTGGGCCTCGATCCCGTGCCGACGTACACGCCGCCGCGCGAATCGGTGGAGCGGTCGCCGGCGTTGGCGGCCCGCTTTCCGCTCACGCTCATCTCTTCACCGCGGCACCAGTTCCTGAATTCATCGTTCGTCAACGTGCCGACGCTCCGGCGGAACGCGGAACCGGAATGCCACGTGCACCCCACGGACGCGGCGCCACGGGCCATCGCCGATGGCGACCTCGTGGTCGTCCACAATGACCGCGGCCAGTTCACCGCGCGGGCCAAAGTCGTGGAGAGCGTGCGACCCGGCGTGGTGTGGGCACCGTCGGTGTGGTGGGGCAAGTACACCAGCGATGGGCAGAACGCGAACGCGACAACATCACAATTGGAGACCGATCTCGGGCACGGGCCGGTATTCTACGACAACCTGGTCGAGGTCTCACCGGCGGGCTGAACTTCCGCCCTGGCGCCGGTGTTGTACCGATAGAAGACTCTCGTCATTCTCTGGAGATTTGACTTGTCGCCATTGCCCGAAACGCTCGGCGCACTCAAGGCGTCGCCGTTCGGCACTCCCGAACGAGCCCGCCGATCGGTCAAGGACGAGCTGCGCCAAAATCTGCTCGCCCGGCTCGCCTGCCGCGGGCCGCTTTTCCCCGGCGTGATCGGCTACGAAGAAACCGTCATGCCGCAGATGGTCAACGCCATCCTCTCCCGGCACAACTTCATTTTGCTGGGTCTCCGCGGTCAGGCCAAATCGCGCATCCTGCGGGCGCTGACCACGTTGCTGGACGACGCCATGCCCATCGTGGCCGGCAGCGAAGTGAACGACAATCCGTTCGCGCCGATCTCGAAATACGCCCGCGCCTTGTTGACCGAGGCGGGCGACGACACGCCCGTCGCCTGGCTCGACCGGTCGTCGCGGTACGTGGAGAAACTGGCCACGCCGGACGTCACGATCGCCGACATCATCGGCGACCTCGATCCGATCAAGGCCGCGCGCGGCGGACACCTGCTGTCCGACGAGCTCACGATTCACTACGGGATGCTGCCCCGCGCCAATCGCGCGATCTTCGCCCTCAATGAGTTGCCCGATCTGGCGGGCAAAGTCCAGGTTGGCCTGTTCAACATCATGCAGGAGGGCGATGTCCAGATCAAAGGCTACCCGGTGCGCCTGCCACTGGATGTCGAGCTCTGTTTCACGGCCAACCCCGAGGACTACACGGCGCGCGGCAAGATCATCACGCCGCTCAAGGATCGGATCGGCAGCGAGATCATCACGCACTATCCGGAGACGGTCGCGCTCGGTGTCACCATCACGGCCCAAGAAGCGTGGACCGCTCGCGGTGCGCGGGTCCGGATTCCGGATTTCATCGCCGAGGTAATCGAACGGATCGCGTTCGAGGCCCGGTCCGACAAGCGCATCGACCGGCGCTCGGGCGTCTCGCAACGGCTCCCGATCTCGGTACTGGAGAACGTGGTGTCCAACGCCGAGCGGCGGGCCTTGGAGGCCGGGGAGGACGAGATCGTGCCCCGGATCGCCGACATTTACGCCGCGCTCCCCGCCATCACCGGCAAGATCGAGTTGGAATACGAGGGCGAGCTGGTGGGCGGACAGGCGATCGCGCGCGAGCTGATTCGGCGCGCGTCGGACGCGACGTTCAAAGAACGCGCGGGCGGCATCAATACCGACGAGATCGTAATGTGGTTCGACGCCGGCGGCGCGCTCCAAGTCTCGGATGACGTGTCCACGGAGACGATCCACAAGGGATTCGAGACCGTGCCGGGGTTGTTGCGCGTGGTGCGCGACAGCGGCCTCGCGTCGCGCGGCGATCTACCGTTCGCGACAGCGGCCGGCGAGTTGGTATTGGAAGCGTTGGTCGCCCGCCGGAAGATCTCGCGGTCGGACGCCGGACAGTACGGCCGCGCCGTGCAGGAACAGCGGCGGCGGCCCGGCCAGGACATGTTCGGCGGTGGCCTCTCGGCGTAGGGAGGGGACTGGGGCGACGCTCCCCAGACCCCTCTTGGGCGTCCGCCCCGCGACGCTGGGCGATCTGGACGCGGTGGTCGCGCTCCGCCTGGCGCTCCTCCGCGAGCACGGGTCGAACCCGATCTACCGGCAGGTAGCGCCCGACCTGACGGCGCGGGCGCGGAAGCTGTTCGCGCGGCAATTGGACTCACCGGGTGAGATCACCTTCCTGGCCGAGCGGGACGGTCAGGCGGTCGGCATTCTGCGGTGCGTCGAGTCGTCGGGATCGCCGCTCCTCATGCCCGAGCACTATGCGTACGTCTCCTCCGTCTACGTCCTGCCCGCGGAACGGCGCACGGGCGTGCTCTCGGCCCTGATCGAGCGCGCCGAGGCGTGGGCCCGAGAGACCGGGCTCGAGGAGTTTCGATTGCATAGTGTCGCCGACGGCGATGCCGCCAACCGCGCCTGGGATGCACTGGGATTCGAGGTCGTCGAGCATTTGCGCGTACGGCCGGTCAAGCGCTGAGCACCATGCCTATCGTCACGATATCCCGGCTCTTCGGATCGGGCGGTTCCGACGTCGCGGCGCGCACGGCGGCGCTCTTGGGATGGACGCTGCTCGACGACGACCTGGTCAATCTGGTCGCGCAGCGTCTGGGGATTCCGGTCGACGAGGTCCGGGCCCGGGAGGAACGCGTCCCTTCGCTCACGGCGCGGGTGAGCGATGCCCTGGCGATGAGCGCACCCGAAGTGCAGTCGGTCACGGGCGAGTACGTGTTGCCGGTATCGGAGCGGCTGATCGCGGTGACGCGCCGCGTCATCGAGGATTCGGTGGCGAAGGGACCCGTAGTGGTCGTCGGGCGGGGCGCCCAAGTGACGCTGGCCGAGCGGGAAGACGCCATCCACGTGTTCTGCTATGCTCCCCGGGGCGCCCTGGTGCGGCGCGTCATCGCGCGCGAAGGCCTGACGACGGTCGAGGCCGAGCGGCGGGTCGATACCGTGAATCATCAGCGGGCGCAGTCGATCAAGCGATTCTACAATCGCGACTGGCGGGCCCCCGAGAACTACCACATGTGCTTGAACACGGAGTGGCTCGGCGTCGAGGGCGCCGCCCAGATGATCGCCCGGGCGGCCCGCTTGCAGTTCCCCTCGCTCACGCCGGACCGGCTGACGCCCGTCTACAACCGGCGCATCTCCGGCGACTTGCCGAAGGCGTAGATCGCGTAGACGAGCATCAGGGCAGCCGCGCCGCCGATCGCCCAGTCGACCCCCACGGCATGGGCCACGGATCCCGCGACGAACGAGCCCACGACCTGGGCGACGCCTACGGCGATGAGCGAGTACACGGACATGAGGCGGCCGCGGAGGGCATCAGGGACCAGGGACTGCAGCAGCCCGTTGGCGAGCGCCCCGTTCATGATCATCGCGAAACCGACGCCGAGGAGGAGGGCCCGCGAGAGCCACTCCGAGCGCGACAGCGAGAACGCGATCAACAGGATCGCGTAGCCGTAACTCGAGACTTCGAGCAGGCGGCCGCGGCGGTATCGCTGCCCCACCGCCGCCAGAAACAGCGCGCCCGCCAGGCCACCAATGCCGACGCAGGCCAGCAGCAGCCCGTAGCCGCCGGCCCCGGCGCGAAGGAGATCGCGGGCCACGACCGGCATGAGAGTCAGATAGGGGATGCCGCAGATGGCGTAAACGGTGACGATCTGCATCAGCTTGGCGATCTCGGGCGTGTGGACCATGTACTCCAGGCCCTCGCGCAGGCCGGCGAGCGGCGACGGGAGCGACGCCGGCGTCACCCACTTGGGGAGCCGGATCATGAACAGGCCGGCCAAGACCGCCAAGTAACTCACGGCGTTCAGGAGAAAGCACCATTGGATCCCGAACGCCGCCAAGACGAGCGCGCCCAGGGCCGGGCCGATGATGCGGGCGAGATTGAACCCGCTGGAGTTGAGCGCGATGGCGTCGTGCAGGTCGTCCCGGCCCACCAGGTCGATCATCAGGCTTTGGCGGGCCGGGATCTCAAAGGCGCTGGCGATGCCGTTGAAGGCGGCGAGGGTCAGGAGCAGGGCGATCGTAATGCGATTGGTCGCCGTAAAGGCCCACAACAACGTGGCCTCGACCAGCAGCAGCGACTGGCAGATCGTGACCAGCGTCAGCTTGCGTACGCGGTCGGTCACGACGCCCGCCGGCAGGGAGAGGACCAGGATCGGCAGGGAGCCGATGGCGCTGACCAGGCCGACGATGAAGGCGCTGTTCGACAGCTGGAGCGCCAGCCACCCCTGGGCCATGGTCTGCATCCAGGTGCCCATGAGCGACAGCGTCTGCCCGATCCAGAAAATCCGGAAATTGCGATGGGCGATCAGCGTGCGAAACGGATTCAGGGACCGGGCAGTCGAGACCATGACGCCATGATTATATTGAGTTGGGGGGACAGATACGATGCGCTTTCACACGTACCAGAAATTCAGTCCCGAATCCGCCGACGCCATTGACCTGCAGGCGTTGCTCGACAAGTTGGCCGATTTCCTCCTGCAGTCCGGTTTCGCCGGCGGCCGCCAGTCGAGCCCCTACTGGGGCGACTTCGGCGACGAGGCGGACCGCTCGCTGGACGCGCTCAAGGAAGCGATCCTGAATGCGCTCGTGGAGAGCGGCCAGTTCACGCCGGAGATGCTGGAGGCCCTGCGGGGCGAGGGCGACGAGGAGTCCCAGGCCAAGCTGGCCCAGCTGCTGGATGATCTTGTGCAGCGGATGGCGGCCGAGGGCTATCTGAATATCGACGCGCCGCCGCAGATGCCGGGGACGCAGCAGCCCGTGACCGGCAAGGGTGGCTTGGCCCACGCCGCGTCCAAGGACGTGCAGTTCAATCTGACCGAGAAGGGCATCGACTTCCTGGGCTACAAGACGTTGCGCGGCATTCTGGGATCGCTCGGCAAGTCGAGTTTCGGAAGTCACGAGACGCCGTACCTGGCGACGGGCATCGAAGCCGACGGCTTCAGCAAGCCGTATGAGTTCGGCGACGTGCTCAACATTGACGTCAACGAAACGTTGAAGCGCTCGCTGGCCCGCACCGGCCGGATCGAGGTCCCCATGGACCTGGACTACGGCGATCTCATGGTGCGCCAGGCCGAGTATCGCTCGTCGTGCGCGACCGTGTTGATGCTCGACACATCGCACTCGATGATCCTCTACGGCGAAGACCGGTTCACGCCGGCCAAGAAAGTCGCGTTGGCGCTGACGCATCTCATTCGGACGCAGTTCCCCGGCGATACCATCCGGGTCATTCTGTTTCATGACTCGGCCGAGGAGATCCCGCTGGCGCGCCTGGCGCACGCCCAGGTCGGACCCTATCACACGAACACCGCCGAGGGGTTCAAGCTCGCGCGGCGGCTGCTCTTGTCGCAGAAGAAGGACATGCGGCAGATCGTCATGATCACCGACGGCAAGCCCAGCGCGCTCACGATGCCCAATGGGCAGATCTACAAGAATTCGATGGGGCTCGACGCGACGGTCATCGCCCACACGCTCAAGGAAGTGGCGCTGTGCCGGAAAGCCGGCGTGATGATCAACACGTTCATGTTGGCCCGCGACCGGGCATTGGTCGATTTCGTGAAGCGCGTGTCCGAGATCTCGCGCGGCAAAGCCTACTTCACGAACACGATGACCCTGGGCCAATTCATTCTGATGGACTTCCTACGCAAAAAGACTCGGAAAGTGTCGTGACCGGCTCGAAGAGCGCCGTCGTCAAGTAGCGCGCGCCCGAGTCCGGCGCGATGCAGGCGACGCGGGCGCGCGGACCGAGCTCGCGCGCCACCTGAATGGCGGCCCAGATGATGGCGCCGCTGGACATCCCGACGAACACCCCCTCTTCGCGGGCCAGGCGGCGGGCCAGCGGAAAGGCGTCCTCCTCCCACACGCGGATGACGCGATCCACCACCCGACGGTCGAAGTTGGGCGGCACGAATCCCGGCCCCATCCCCTGGAATTGGTGCTTGCCCCGCTGGCCGCCCGACAGCACCGGCGAGCGCGCCGGCTCCACCGCGATGACGATGGCACCGGGGCGGCGCTCCTTGAGAAAGCGCCCGACCCCGCTGATCGTGCCCCCGGTCCCCGATCCGTAGACGAACGCATTGACGGCGGTGTCCATTTGGTCCCAGATCTCGGGGCCCGTGGTCTCATAGTGGATGCGCGGATTCGCCGGATTCGCGAACTGGTTCGGCATCCACGCGCCCGTGATGTCCCGGATCTTCTCCGCCTCTTCGATGGCCGCGAGCATGCGTCGCTCGGGGTCGGTGAGGACGATCTCGGCACCGTAGGCCTGCAGCGTGCGCAGCCGCTCCTCGCTCATGGAGGATGGGATACAGAGCGTGAGCGCATAGCCGCGCGCCGATGCCACCTGCGCCAGCCCAATGCCGGTGTTGCCGGACGTCGGCTCGACGATGCGGCCGCCCGGCTCCAGCAGGCCGCGCGCTTCGGCGTCGCGCACCATGCCCAGCGCTGTGCGGTCCTTGATCGAGCCGCCCGGGTTCATGCCCTCGAGCTTGACCCACACATCGCCCATGCCCGGCTCGACCACACGCTCGAGTCGCACCATGGGCGTCCGTCCGATCGATGCATCGATGCGCGGCATATCGAGAAAGCTAACCCCTTGCGCGCGGTGCTCCGGTGTGATTACACTAGCTGCACAATTGTCCGCACGTGGTGAGTTACGGCGTATTGCAGCCACGTTAAACAAGTCGCTAAAAAGCCCCCGCGTCCTGCGGCCTTTTTTGCGCCGGGGACGTTTTCTTTTCCCGGCGCCGAAAAGCTTCGGTCAGCGGGGCGGGAGAACTCCAGTATGACCGCATCAGTCACATTCCCCTTTCCCGAGGCCGCCGCGGCCTCGCTGAAGGCGCTCCCCCAGATCTGCGTGCACTGCCGCGCCGTGTTCGATCCGGCACCCATTGCGATCTGCGAACACTGCCTGGGTCCGCTCGAGCCCGCGTACGATCTCGACGGACCGCGCATCATTCCCGACCGGGCGATCATCGGAGCGCGCGAACCCTCGCTGTGGCGCTATCGGGAGTGGCTGCCGTTCACCGGCCAGCCCACCCGATCGCTCGACTCCGGATTCACCCCGCTCGTGGAGGCCCCCGCGCTGGCGCGGGCGCTCGGTGTCGAGCGCCTATGGGTCAAGAACGATGCGGTCTCGCATCCGACGCTCTCGTTCAAGGATCGCGTGGTCGCCTCGGCCATCAACGCCGCGGCGGCGTTCGGGCTCGACACCATTGGGTGCGCATCGACCGGCAATCTGGCCAACGCCGTCGCCGCGCACGCGGCGCGCGCCGGGCTCACGGCGTGGATCTTCGTGCCCGACGATCTCGAGCTCGGCAAGATCGTCGGCACACTGGTCTACGGACCAAAGCTGGTCCGCGTTCGCGGCACCTACGACGATGTCAACCGGTTGTGCGCGCAGGTCGCCGACCGCTTCGGTTGGGGCGTCGTCAACGTCAATCTGCGCGGATACTACGGCGAGGGGTCGAAGACCATGGCGTTCGAGATCATCGAGCAACTCGGCTGGCGCACCCCGACGGCCGTCGTCGCGCCCATGGCCGGTGGCTCGCTGGTCACGAAACTGCGCAAGGGATTCCGCGAGTTCTCGGAGGCCGGGCTGGTCAGCGGCGCGGCGCCCCGCCTCTACGGCGCGCAGGCGAGCGGGTGCGCGCCGATCGTGCGCCTTTTGGAGTCCGGAGGCGATGTCCTGGTGCCCGAAGTGCCGCGGACGATCGCCCGATCGATTGCCATCGGCAATCCCGCCGACGGCTCCTCCGCCGTGCGGGCGCTGCGCGACACCGGTGGGTGGGGCGCGGCCGTCGACGATGCGGCCATTGTGCGGGGCATTCGTCTCTTGGCCGAGACGACCGGCATCTTCACCGAGACGGCGGGCGGCGCCACCGTCGCGGCGGCCCTTCAGCTGGCCCAGACCGGACACTTCGCCAATGACGACGAAGTCGTCCTCTGCATCACCGGCAACGGACTCAAGACCGTGGAAGCGCTCGCGGGCGCCCTGCCCGACGCGCCGGTCATCGCGCCGAAACTGCGCGAAGTTTCGGCACTCGTCGAATTATCTTAATCGTAAGGAATATCCCATGTCGATCACGATCCATCTGCCCAATGTGTTGTCCAAGCTGGCCGACGGCCAGCGCGCCCTGGAAGCGAGCGGCCCCACGCTCGGCGACGCGGTCGCCGACGTGTCGCGGCGCTTTCCGGCGCTCAAGCCCCGCCTGACCGATGACGCGGGGAACCCCTATCCTTTCGTCACGTACTATCTGAATGATGAAGACGTCCGCTTCGCGGGCGGCTTTGGGGCCGCGATCCGCGATGGAGACGAGGTGACGATCGTCCCCGCAGTCGCGGGAGGATGACAGTGACGATGACATTGGTCGATCGCGAGCTGCCGGAGCTGACCCGTGACGAGGTGCTCCGCTACAGCCGGCATTTGATTCTCCCCGATGTGGGAGTCGACGGCCAGCGGCGGCTCAAAGCGGCGCGCGTGCTGCTCGTCGGCGCCGGCGGCCTCGGCTCGCCGCTCGCGTTGTACCTCGGCGCCGCGGGGATCGGCCATTTGGGCATTGTCGATTTCGACGTCGTCGATGTCACGAACCTGCAGCGTCAGATCCTCCACGGCACATCCGACGTAGGGCGGTCGAAGCTGGCGTCAGCGGCCGACCGCGTGCGCGAGATCAATCCCCACGTGGCGGTCGAGACATTCGAGACCAAACTCACATCCGCCAACGCACTCGACATTTTCAGAAACTTCGACATTGTCGTCGATGGCACGGATAATTTCGCCACCCGGTATTTGGTGAATGATGCGTGCGTCCTCACGGGGAAGCCGAACGTCTACGGCAGTATTTTCCGGTTCGAGGGCCAAGCATTGGTGCTTGCCACATTGGACGGCCCCTGTTATCGGTGTTTGTTCCGTGAGCCCCCTCCGCCAGGCTTGGTGCCGAGTTGCGCCGAGGGCGGCGTACTCGGGGTATTGCCAGGTCTGGTGGGCACGATTCAGGCGAACGAAACGATTAAACTCATTCTCGGGATCGGCGAACCGCTCATTGGCCGGTTGCTCCTGATCGACGCCCTGAGGGCCGGGTTCCGCACAGTGAAGATCCGGCGCGACCCCACCTGTCCTGCTTGTGGGACACACGAGATTCGGGAATTGATCGACTACGACGCATTCTGCGGTGCGGGCGCGCCAGCACCGGAACCCGTCGGCGTGCGAGAGATCACGCCGCGTGCCTTGGCTGACAAGTTGGCACGGGGCGACGATTTCGATCTGATCGATGTGCGCGAGTCCTACGAGTGGGACATCGCGCGGATCGAGGGGGCGCGACTCTTGCCACTGAGCACGTTCCCGGGGGCCGTGTCGCACCTCGACCCCTCGCGCGAGATCGTCGTGCAGTGCAAGGTCGGCGGCCGGAGTGCCAAAGCCGCCCAGGCGCTCGTCGCCGCCGGATTTCGCAACGTGTGGAATCTCACCGGCGGCATCACGCGGTGGAGCGACGACGTCGACCCGGAGGTGCCGAAGTACTGATCTGCGCGGGAGGTGGCTTGTCCGAATTCGATGCGTTCGCGAGAGACTATCAGAAACTGGTCGACGAGAACGTCCGGATCACGGGAGAGACCTCCGACTATTTCGCCGCGTACAAGGCCGCGTATCTGGCGCGCGTCGTGGCGCCGCCGCCCGGCGGCGCCCTGTTGGACTACGGTTGCGGCGTCGGGGCGCTGGCGCGGCAGATCGCCTCCCGCCTCTCCGGTATGCGCATCGACGGATTCGATCCGTCGCCGGACAGCGTGCGCCGCATCGATCCCGGGGTCGCCGGCCGGGGCACCTTCACCAGCGATCCCCAGGACCTGGGTCGCAATTACGACGTCGCGGTGCTGGCCAACGTGCTGCACCACATTGACCCGACCGAGCGGGCGGGCGCCATTCGCGATGTCAGCGCGCGCTTGGCCTCGGGCGGCACTCTGGTCGTATTCGAGCACAATCCCATCAACCCGTTGACGCGTTGGGCCGTATCCCGGTGTCCGTTCGATGATGGCGTGGTGCTGGTGCCGACGCGCGACACCAGCCAGTGGCTCACCGACGCCGGACTCCGCGTGGTCCGGCGCGACTACATCGTGTTCTTCCCGCGGCTGCTGGAGTGGTTGCGCCCGCTCGAGCCGGCCCTGTGCTGGTGTCCACTCGGCGCGCAGTACGTGACCGTCGCGAGAAATGGCGCTTAGAGCTCCGCACAGCGGAGCTCAGTTCAACCGACCCGGTTCTCGCAGGGGGGCGTTCTTCAGCACCCTGCTAGAACTGGAAATACAGAAAGGGCGACGACCCCGTGCCGGCGATGATCGCCAGGCACGCGCCGAACGCCGCGGCCAGCGCGAACGCGTGCCGGCGCCGCGGCACCCACCGCGCGTCGATATCGAACGCGTTGGGCCCCACCATGCTCCAGAGGGCGGCGCCCAGCAGCAACGCCACGACGCCCGGCGTCACGACGCCGGACGATCCGGGCGTGTAGGCGAACATCCGACCGAGCAGCACGGCGGCCATGTGAAAGTCCGTGGACCGGAAGAACACCCAGCCGATGACCACGAAGAAGAACATGCTGGTCCGGCGCGCGAGCGCCGGCGCGGCATCCCAACGCCGCGCGGTCACGCGATGGGCACCCAGCAGAATGCCGTGGTAGGCGCCCCAGACCACGAAGGTCCAGTTCGCGCCGTGCCACAAGCCGCCGATCAGCATCGTGAGCATCAGGTTGCGATACGTCTTGAGCGTGCCCTGGCGATTGCCACCGAACGGGATGTAGACGTAGTCCCTGAGGCACGTCGACAGCGAGATGTGCCAGCGTTGCCAGAAATCGGACGGGTCCAGGGACTTGTACGGTGAATTGAAGTTCTGCGGGATCCGGAGGCCAAAGAGGTACCCGAGGCCCACCGCCATCGTGCTGTAGCCATCGAAGTCGAAGTAGAGCTGGAACGTGTAGCCGAGGACGGCGACCCAGGCGTCGGCGGTCGACAGCTGGGCGTAGTGCGCCAACGCGGGATCGACGATCGCCGCCAGGGTGTCGGCGACCAACACCTTCTGGACCAACCCGATGATGAAAAACCGGACGCCGCGGGCCAGCCAGCGGTGGCGGTCGGCCTGTCCGAGCGCCTCGAGATCAGTCTCGATCTGGCGGAAGCGGACGATCGGCCCGGCGATCAACTGGGAGAACAGCGAGACATACGCGGCGAACTCGAAGAAATTCCGCGTCGGCCGGATCACGCCCCGGTAGCTGTCGACGATGTAGCTGATCGTGTGGAACGTGTAGAACGAGATCCCGATGGGGAGTACGATGTCGAAGTGCGCCACCGGGATCGGGTGCCCCGCGAAGGCCGAGAGGTCGCCGATCGACCGGAGGGCGAAGTTGGCGTACTTGAAGAATCCCAACAGCAGGAGGTCGACCGTGATCGGGACCACCAAACAGAGCTTGCGACGGCGCGGGTCGTCCGGCCACTCGAGGAACCCGCGCCCGGCCGCGTAGCTGACGATCGTGGAGAACGCCATCAGGAGGCAGAACTTCGGGTTCCAATACCCGTAGAACACGTACCCCGTGACCGTCAGCCAGACGTAGCGCTGCGCAGCGTTCCGGAGCAGCCAGAACACCGTATAGGTGACCGGCAGGAACAGGACGAGGAAGACGAAACTGTTGAAGAGCATTAGGTTTTGGCCGCGATAAGTATATAGCTATTCGAGAGACGACTATGAAATTCGACGCGACACACGCCCGCGTCTTTGGACGGCGACTGCGGGCATGGTACCGGCGGGTCGGGCGGGACTTGCCGTGGCGTCGGACCCGCGATCCCTATCAGGTGCTCGTCTCCGAACTGATGCTCCAGCAGACGCAGGTCGCCCGCGTCCTGCTCTACTACCCGGTTTTTCTGACGCGCTATCCGACGCTCGCCAGCGTCGCCAAGGCCACGCCGCGGGCGGTCGCCGAAGCGTGGCAGGGTCTCGGGTACTATGCCCGCGCCCGCAATCTCCACAAGCTGGCCCGCCAGATCGACGGCCCCCTGCCGGACGATCCGCGGGCGCTGGCAGCATTGCCGGGGATCGGGGCCTACACGGCCGGCGCCGTGGCATTGTTCGCCTACGAGCGCCCGGCACCCCTCGTGGACACCAACGTCGCCCGCGTCCTGCTGCGTGTCTTTCGGCCCCGGTTGGACCCGCGGAGTGCCGCCGGCCGCCGGGCCGCCTGGGGGCTCGCGACAGCGACGCTGCCGCGAAGCGGCCGCGTCGCCTACACGCACAATCAAGCGCTCATGGAGCTGGGCGCCCTCGTCTGCACGGCGCGCGTCCGCCACTGCCCTCGCTGCCCCGTGCGGGGCGTCTGCGCGACGTACGCGGTCAGTCCAACTTGAACAGCACCGCCTCGCTCGTCTCCGATTCCACCGTGAATGCCCGCCGCATCTCGGCCTCGAATCCCGGCTGGGCGGCGAGCGCGGCACGGTCCGCGATGAAATAGCGGGCGCCGCGCGCCTCGAGCGCGCGGACGACGGGGATCGTGTGATCCTGCACGCAGGGCGTGAAGCCCTTGTGGTCCGTCCAGTACAGATACCACGGGCTGTTGTACGCCGACTCGTCTTTGCTCACGCAGGCCTCTCCACTCACGGCGATGAGGACGCCCGGCGGAATGAGCGGCGCAAATGCCTTCGCGGTCTCGTATTGCGGCTCGAATCGGTGGGGATGGATCTCGCTCACTGTTTGGCGCAACGCGGACACCGGCGCCAGCATCGTCAGGCAGGCCAGGGCGGCCAGCGCGGCAGCGCCCGCGGCGCGCCGCGCAATCAGAACCAGCGCTCCAACCAGCGCGGCGACTCCCAACGGCGCGATTGGCGTGCCGGGACGAAGCACCTGCTGGACGGCCGCGACGCAGAGGAGCACGACCATCGCCCAGGCCAGGCGGGGGACGGCGAGGCGCGGCGCTTGGCGACTCCGCAGGCGCTCGACCACGGCCGCGGCCGCGGCGCCGATGAGGAGCGCGGCGGGCGGCACGGACACGATGTGATAGTACGATGCCCACGTCTCGGCGCTCGTGCCCGCGATCAGCAGGTAGTAGATCAGGATCGCGGCGTACCACAGGAGTCCACACGTGAAAGCGCGTGACCGGAGACCGAGCGCCAACGCCATCGCCACGGCCAGCAAACCCGACGACATCCACACCAGCGACATCTCGATCCGCGCGATGCCGGTGACGTAGCGGGACTCGGTGAGCACTTTGAGCCCCGTGAAGTGTTGGTGGTTCGATGCGCCCAGCGAATTGCCGTAGGTGAGATAGAACTGGTGGGCGTGCCAGTACCAGAGGGCGGGCGGAACCAGCGCCGCGATTCCCAAGATCCAGAGGCGTGGGCGCAGGAAGGCGCGCCATCCCCGTCGCCAGACCGTCAGCGCCAGAAACACGAGTCCCACGTGGGCCGCGGGCGCTTTGGCCAGCACCGCGAGCGACGTCAGGAACAGCGCCCACCCGTACCACCACCAGGTATCCTCGTCGAGCCATCGGAGGTACGTGTAGACGGCACCGATGTAGCCGAGCAGCATGAGCGGCTCGGGCTGGATCGCGTTCGCCAACCGCACGGTCAACGGATCGATGATGAAGAACAGCGTGGCCGTGACCGCGCCCACGGGCGGCAGCAGGTACGTCGCGAGCGCGATGAAGAGCCCGAGGGTCACCAGCGACACGGCGTACGTGATCACCCGGCCGATTTGCGCGTGAATCCCCAGCGCGCGGTACCCGATCGCGATCGCGTACGGGTAGATCGGGAACTCCATCTCCACGTATCCTGGCCCGTCACCCCGCCAGTCGATCCGCGGATAGAGCAAGTGCATGCCTTCGCGGGCATAGTTGCGCGCGATCCCGCCCATGTCGCATTCGCGAAACAATTCCCGCGACGAGCCATCGATCGGCCGCCACAGATCGATGGCGTCGACGGCGGCGCCCAGCGCCAGCAAAGACAGGATGACGCCGAGCGAGAGGCGGCGCACTAGCGGTCCGTGCGGCGGAATGCCGACCAGGGGCCGAACGTGGCCTCGCGCACGTAGCGCTGGTCGATCAGCGCGCGCAATTCGGGCAAGTCCGGCGCGATGCTGTACGTCGTGTCAATGGCCATGGTGCCATCGGCGTAATGGGCGCCGATGTAGAGCGGCGGGCGCGCGTTCAACTGCTCCATGAGCTCGCGGCGGAACGCCACTTGCACGGGTTTGTTCCACCCCGGACCACAGTCGGTGAACAGGAGCATGTGGTGCGAGTCCTTGGGATCTTGACACACGAACATGAACGAGTCGATGAATCGCGTCGCGGAGGTGCGTCCAGTGGCGAAGAGCGCAATCGTCTCCGGGCCCCACATCTGAATACGGTCATCCGGTCCGGTGTGCGCGGTCAAATACTCGGCCAGCGCCGCTTGGTCGCGGCTGTCGGAGACCATGTGGGTGAACGCCGCGGAGCCGGTCGGAGCGACGTCGGGCCACATCGTGGCGTAGCGCGCGAGACCGGTGCGCCCCATTTCCGCGGCGAGGACCCCGACGAGCACGGCGGCCGCGGCGACCCGCGGCGGCACCGTGACGGCCCAGTCCCATCCCAGCGCGGCGACGATGCTGAGCGACGCGACACACGGCCAATACTGGTACCGGTAGCCCTTGGACTCCCACAGCCGCACCAGTACGCAGGCGAGGAAGAGGCCCACGATCGTCCACAGCTCGCGCCGGCGCGTCCGCCAGGCGCCGCTCCACGCCCCGACCACGGCGAGCGCGGTGCCGATCCACGCCACGAGGGGCACGTTTCGCCAGAGTGCCATGAGCACGACGGTCTTTGTCTTGCGTTCGACCAGGACGTAGACCGTGGTCAGGTAGGTGAAGAGATCGGCGAGGGCTTGGCGATGACCCGAAACCAGATACACGATGAGAAAAGCGAGAATCGGGACCGCGGCGACCCCCGCGAAAGTGACCGCGTCGCTTTTCCGGGGCTGTCGCCGCAGGAGCGCGAGCGCGGCCAGGGCCACCACCAGCGCGTACGTCGGGCGAAAGAGGCAAGCCAGTCCGGCACAGGCGGCGCCCCAGATCAGGGGCCCGCGGCGCGCCGGCGTCTCGAGAAAGCGCCACACTCCCCACACCGCGGCCAGCAGCAACGGCGTGAGAAAACTGTCGCGCTCGGCCGTATGGTAGTAGGTACCGTTGGTGTAGGCGATCGTGTAGATCGCCACGGCGACGAAACCGGCGCGGGCGCCGCCAATGCGGCGCGCGAGCGTGAACAGCAGCAGCGCGTTGGCGATCTGGATGAGGAGATCGGCGACGCGGAGCGCGAGCACGGACTGGCCGCCGATCGCGATCACCGTCATGTGCAGCAGATAGATCGCGGGAAACAATGTGTCGAACGCGTTGGCGTAGGGCCATTCGCCACGCAGAATGCCGCGCCCAATGTATTGCATGAACCCGTGGTCGAAGCCGAGGCCATAGCTCAGCGTGGGTAGCAATAGCAGGAGCGCGAGCAGCGCGGCAAAGCCAAGCAGACGCCTCGGCGCTGCCGCCAATGACATCGACGGGACGGGCGATGACATTCGATGAACGATCGTACCGGCGGCGAGACATTGCCACTGTTGAGCCATTGCCACATTGGCGATACACTGGAGTGACAATGCTGCTCTCGATCGTGGTCCCCGCGTTCAACGAACAAGACGTACTGCCGAGAACGCACCAACGACTGCGCGCCGTCGTTGACGGACTCGAGGGGTTGGAAAGCGAGATCATCTACGTCGATGATGGCAGCCGCGACCGCACGCTCGAGGTCTTGCGGGAGATCCAGCGCGACGATCCGCGGGTCCGCGTGCTCCGGTTCTCGCGCAATTTCGGCCACCAGATGGCGGTGACCGCCGGCGTCGAGGAGGCGCTGGGCGACGTCGTCGTCGTGATCGATGCGGATCTGCAGGATCCGCCGGAGGTCATGACCGAGATGCTGGCCCAATGGCGCGAGGGATATCACGTCGCCTACGGGGTGCGTCAGTGGCGCGACGGGGAGACGGCGTTCAAGCGCTGGACCGCCGCCGTGTTCTATCGGTTACTGAATCAGCTCACCGACACGGAAATCCCCATCGATACCGGCGATTTTCGCCTGATGGATCGCCGGGTCGTCGAGGCGTTGCGGGCGATGCCCGAGCGCGACCGGTTCGTCCGCGGCATGGTGAGCTGGGTCGGGTTTCGCCAGGTCGCCGTGACCTATGCCCGGGCGCCGCGCGAGGCCGGCGAGAGCAAGTACCCGCTGTGGAAGATGATGCGATTCGCGATCGACGGCATCACGTCGTTTTCGATTCGTCCACTCCGGCTGGCGACGCTGCTGGGATTCGCCTCGTCGGTGATCGCCCTGGGCGGGATCGCCTACGCGATCGGCGTCCGGCTGCTGACGCGACACTGGGTCGCCGGCTGGGCCGCCACCTTCGTGGCGATCCTGTTCGTCGGCGGCATCCAGCTCATCTCCGTGGGCATGATTGGCGAGTACGTGGGCCGGATTTACGGTGAAGTCAAACGCCGGCCCTTGTACGTCGTCCAGGAACGCTTGGGATTTACGGGAGAGTCACGGACCGTTACTTGACCTTCCTCGCATACTGACGCTCAGCGTAGCCCGTGTAGATCTGCTTGGGTCGCGCGATCTTCTGCTCCTTGTCCAGCAAGCCCTCTTCCCACTGCGCCAGCCAGCCCGTCGTGCGGGCGATCGCGAACAACACGGTGAAGAACGACGTCGGGAACTTCATCGCCCGATAGATCAGTCCCGTGTAGAAATCGACGTTGGGATACAGCTTGCGGGAGACGAAGTAGTCGTCCTGGAGCGCGATGCGCTCCAGCTCCATCGCGATGGCCATATCCTTGTCGACGCCGACCGACGCCAGCACTTCGTCGGCGAGCTTCTTCACGATCTTGGCCCGCGGGTCGTAGCTCTTGTAGACGCGATGGCCAAAGCCCATGAGCCGTCCCGAGCCTTTCTTCACGTTCTCGATGAACGCCGGGACGTTCTTGATGTCGCCGATCTCCTCGATCATCCGCAGCACGGCTTCATTGGCGCCGCCATGCAGCGGGCCATACAACGCCGCGATACCCGCGGACAGGGCCGAGAACGGATCGACGTGCGACGAGCCGACGGCGCGCACGGCGTTCGTGGAGCAGTTCTGCTCGTGGTCCGCGTGCAGGATGAACAGGATCTCGATGGCCCGCGTGAACTCCGGCTTCGACTGATACTTGGACTCGCTCATGCGGGCGACCATCGACAGGAAGTTCTCGCTGTACGAGAGGTCGTTGTCCGGATAGACGTAGGGCAGCCCTTTCATGTGCCGATAGATGAAGGCCGCGATCGTCGGAACCTTGGCGATCAAACGGATCATCGACATGTAGCGCTGCTGCGGATCGAAGATCTCCTTCGATTCCGGATAGAACGACGACAGCGCGGCCACGGCGCTGCACAGCATCGACATGGGGTGCGCGTCGTAGCGGAATCCCTGCAGGAACGTGCGGAGATTCTCGTGCACCATCGTGTGATAGGTGACGTCGTGCACGAACGTATTGTATTCGGCCTGGGTCGGCAGCTCTCCGTTTCTCAGGAGCCAGGCGACTTCCAGAAAGCTCGCCTTTTCGGCGAGTTGCTCGATCGGATAGCCCCGATAGCGGAGAATGCCCTTCTCGCCGTCGATATAGGTGATCGCGCTGCGGCACGCCGCGGTGTTGAGGAACGCCGGGTCGTAGCTGACGAGGCCGCCTTTGAGGTCCGTCGCCCGAATGGCGCTGTCGGTGATCTTGAGGGCGTACGCGGTCCCGGTGCGGGTATCCGTCACGTCCAGTTCGGCCGCGGCCGTTTTGGTTTCAGTCATTGCTCGGATCTCTCGTGAAAGCCTATCGGAAACCTAACCGGCCGATGGTCGCCCACTCACCCTTTGTGACCGGTTGCACGGAGAGCCGGCTGCCTTTCTGGAGCAGCACCATCCCGGCCAATCCCTTGACGGTCCGGAGCTCGGCCAGCGGAATCGGCCGGTCCGCGGGCCGCTCCGCCCGGATGTCGACCGTGTACCACGTCGGCGCCTCGCGGCGGCTCTTGGGATCGTAGTGATCGTCCTTCGGGTCGAAGGCCGTCGCGTCCGGGTACCCGGCGCGGACCACTTCGCAGATGCCGACGATGGCCGTGGGGTCGGCGCTGGAATGGTAAAAGAACACCGGATCCCCAACTTGGATCTCGTCGCGCAGGAAGTTCCGCGCGGTGAAATTGCGCACGCCCTCCCACGAGGTGGTCCGGCGCGGTGCCCGCCACAGATCGTCCCAGGAGAACGCGGAGGGCTCGGACTTGAAGAGCCAGTATTTCACATCTTGGAGGCGAAAGGGAGGTCGAGCTCGAAGTAGAACCGGGTGCCCTTGTCCGATGTCTCGACGGCGAGCTCACCGTCCATGGCGTCCACCAACTTGCGGCAGATGGCGAGACCCAACCCGGCGCTGGAGAACGTGTAATCGCCCGGGCGCTGCCGGCGACGGAACGCGTCGAACAGCGTGTCCATGACCTGCGGCGGAATGCCGCGGCCGGAGTCCTGCACGGAGAACTCCAGGCGCGTGCGCGAACGCGGTCGTGCCGTCACCTCGACGAAGCCCTCGGCGGTGAACTTGAGCGCGTTCGTCGTCAGATTGAGCAGCACGCGATTGAGCGCGGCGGGATAGCCGACGCGGGCGTCGGCATCCGGCGACTTGAGGCGCACGTCCAGCTTCTTCTCTTCGGCGATCGGCTGGACGATGGCGCCCACGGAGCGCAGGATGTCGGCGACCGAGAACGGAATCGGATCCTGGTCCATGAGCCAGTCGCCGCCCCGGGCCAGCTCGATGACGTCCCCAGCCAGCGCGCTCAGTCCGAACGCCGCGCTATAGATGAGACCAAGCTGGCGCTCCTGGATCGGCGTCAGCGGCCCGCTCTGGTCGTTCCGCAACCGCTCGGCCAGAAAGAGGATCGAGGCCAGCGGCGACCGCATGTCGTGCGCGACTTCCACGACCAACGGCAACGCGTCGGCGCCGGTCAGCCGGTCGGCGAACTTCTGGGCGGCATCGGCATCGATCAGCGCCTGGACGCGCTCCACGGCGAGGCAGGCCGCCACGGCGTCCTCCGGCGACCAATCGCCCGCGGCCGCACCCTCGAGCAGGCACCGGCGGAGGCATTCCAGCAGCCGGCGCGCCGGCACGGTCGTCGGCAGGGCGCCGACGCGCTCGCCCCCTCCCACAGCCACGCGCTCCGCCGCGTCGCACAGGATGCGCAGCGGCGACCGGAGCTCCTCGGCCGTGACGCCGCCGTCCTCGTCGCGCGGGACCCAGGCCGCCGCAGCGCGCTCGGCTGCTTGCGCAAGGATGCCGCCAACCGAAGGCGCGGTGTCACGAAGCGACGCCATCACCGTCACTCGAGCGTTCCAGCCAACTCATCCCGGCGGAACCCGTGCTTTTCCATCAGGCGATACAGCGTCGTGCGGTCAATGCTCGCCAGGCGCGCCGCGCGCGACATGTTGCCGCCGGCGCGCACCACGAGCCGCTGCAAGTACTCCTTCTCGAAATGGGCCACCAACTTTTCCTTGGCCAGATGATAGGCATCCGTCATGATGGCCGGGGGCATCCCGCCGTCGGATACGGGCCCGGCGGCCGTCGCGGATTCATCCAGCAAGGGAATGTCCTCGGCCCGGATCGGCTTGCCCGGCTCGATGATGACCGCAACGTGCTCGATGACGTTTTGCAGCTCGCGCACGTTCCCCCGCCACGGCCGGGAACGCAGCAGCTCGACCGCCGCCTCCGTGAGCTTGGGCATCGGCTCGCCCTGCTCGCGGTGCCGCTCCCAGTAATGGGTGAGGAAGTGGTTCGCCAGCAACGGGATGTCCTCGAGGCGCTTCCGCAGCGGGGGCAACTTGATCGGCACGACGCGGAGGCGATAGAAGAGATCCTCGCGGAGGATGCCGGCGTTGACCGCGTCCTGCGGCTCCCGGTTGGTCGCCGAGATGAAGCGGACGTCGACGACCGCATCCTGTTGCTCGCTGCCCACGCGGCGCACGACGCCGTCCTGCAGGACGCGGAGCAGCTTGGCTTGGAGCGGATGCGACATCTCCGTCAGCTCGTCGAGAAAGAGCGTGCCGCCGTTGGCCGTCTCCAGGAGCCCCGGCTTGTCGCGGTCCGCCCCCGTGAACGATCCCTTGCGATGGCCGAACATCTCCGACTCGAGCAGCGGTTCGGGGAGGGCGGCGCAGTTGATCGGCACCAGCTTGCGGCTGGCCCGGCGGCTGTGCCGGTGAATGAACTGGGCGATCAGCTCCTTGCCCGTGCCCGACTCGCCGCTGATCATGACCGAGGCATCGGTGGCGGCGACGCGGCGCGCCAGATCGACCGCCTGGCGGAACGCGGGCGAAATCCCCAGCAACGTGATGCGGTCGGAGTTGCTGCTCTGCTCGACCAGCTTGGCGCGCAGATCGCGCGTCTCGCGGGCGACGGCGACGGCATGGGACGCGCGCCCGATGAGAATCTGCAGGTGGGACGCCGAGAACGGCTTGGGGAGGTAGTCCCAGGCGCCGGCCCGCAGCGCCTCGATGCTCGACGTGACGCTGGGATTGCCCGTCATGACGATGACGATCGTGTCCTTGTGGGCTTCCAGCGCCGCCGCCAGGATGTCGAGACCGGAGAGGGGCGTCAGATACAGGTCGACGAGGATGATGTCGAACCGGCGGCGTTTGACCAGATCGATGGCCTCGTCCCCCCGCCCGGTAGCCGTGACGTTGTACCCGTCGATCTGCAGGACGCTGAGGCACCCTTCTCGCAAGGTGCGGTCATCGTCCACGAGGAGGAGGCGGAGACTCGCCTTGACCTCGGGGGCGATGGTCAGCGTCTCCCGACCGCTACCCGCGGCCGGCGCCGAAGACGCCTCACTCATTGGCAGATCACCGTTACCCGCACCATCCGACCGCGCGGCAAAAGCCGACGACATGGGCACTCCAGGAATAAGAGACCGCTCACTGAACGGTATCTATTTAAGCACCAACTGTTGCATCTGTCAACAGATTTCGTAGGATTTGTGTTACAGCGATGTGCACACGCATCAACAAATGTGTCGTAATCTGTCAACATACATGCGTTGTCGTGGTGTGGACGCCGCGAATAGCCGTCGCGACGTGTCTGGCGTGGGATCGTCTGTCGGTTGGACCACTCCCGGCCGTGTCGTGAGCCATGGGCCCGATCTTGCGACATTTCAGTTGAATCGTCGACCCGAATAACTTTCCATGAGCCGAATGTCTCTCCCGCCCACGCCACTGCCGTCGACGGCCCTGACGCCTGCCCCACAGAACGGGGAGCTTCCGGCGCCGCTTCAGCAGTGGGGGCCACCGATTGATCCGTCGCAGGGGCAGGCCGCCGAGGAGAAGAAAACTCCGTGGCACCGCTACATTGCCGCCCTCATCCGTTTTCGGTGGCTGATCGCGACGTGTCTGCTGATGGGCGCGGCCGGCGGTTTTGTGGTCACCCGGCGGATCGCGCCGGAGTACGAGGCCCACGCCACGATCTGGATCGCCGATGAGGGACGTGGCAGCGGCGGCGGCTCGGGAGGGCCGATTTCGTCCGGCGAACTCCTGCAAACGGCGGCCTGGGTCGATCTCTTCAAGGCGTACCGCGTCGTGCAGCCGGTCGTCGTCAAGCTCGGCTTGTATCTCCACTACAATGCGCAAAAAGATTCGGATTTCTTTCCGCACTTCGCCCTGGCCGATGTCTACCAGCCGGGTGACTTCGTCCTCATCGTCGATGCGACGGGCCGCCGGTACACGCTGACGACGAAAAAGGGCACGGTGCTGGAGCATGGCGTGGCCGGCGACTCGATCGGCCGCAACCTCGGGATGCGCTGGGCGCCGCCGCCCGCCGCGTTCCATCTGGCCCGCAAGGTCCCGTTCAGCGTCTCATCGCTCTCGGACGCGTCCAACGGGTTGGCCGCGCGCGCCACGTTGGTGCTGCCCGACATGAGCAACCTCGTACGCATCTCGCTCGATAGTTGGAACGCGAACGAGGCGTCCTCGACCCTCAATGCGTGGCTCGACCAGTTCATCGCGGTCGCCGAGGAGCTCAAGAAGCGCAAGAACACGCAGCTCACGCAGACCGTTGGCAACCAGTTGAACATCGCGCGTGACCGGCTGACGAAGGCCGAGGCGGCGCTCCAAAACTTCGAGCAGACGAATATCCAGCAAAGCACGGCCGTGGCCATGGCCCCCGCATCCCCCGGCATGCAGGCGATGGGCGGCGATCCTACCGTTACCGCCTACCTCAGCCTCAAGATTCAACACGACAATCTGAGCCGGGATATCCAATCGGTCACGGGAATTCTGGCCGACATGAAGGCGGGCAAGGCCACGCCCGATGCGTTGCTGGCTGTGCCGTCGCTCATGGTCGGCGCCGACAACCTCCGAGCGTCGATCGCCGAGCACAATGCCAAGGATCAGGCGCTGCGCGAGCTGCGTCGCACGTACACGGACGCCTTCAAAGACGTGCAGGATGCCAAGAAGGCGCTCGACGCGCTCGACACGCAGTCGATTCCCCTCCTGGCACAGCAGGCGCTCAAGCGACTCGTGGCGCAGGACAACATCTACACGCAACAGTTGTCGGAGAGTCAACGGGTCGTGCAAAACGTCCCGGCGCGGACGATCGACCTGATGCGGTTGCAGCGCGAAGTGGGCTCGGCGTCCGAGCTGTTCACGAGCCTGTCGAAGTCCTTCGAGGATTCCAAGCTGGCGGAGGCGAGCGCGATCCCGGACGTCCAGATCCTGGACCGGGCCGATCCCCCGCAAGCGCCATCCCGCAACACCGCCCCGCGCACGCTCCTGATGGCGATCTTTGGCGGGCTCGGCGCCGGCATCGGGCTGGCGCTCCTCCTCGACCGGCTGGACCACCGGTTCCGCTATCCGGAACAGGCGACCGACGAACTCGGGTTGCCGATCATCGGCACGGTGCCGTCCCTGCCCACCGCGAAGCAACGCAAGGCCGATCCGGAGATCGGGGCGCAGGTCGTCGAAGCGTTTCGCACGATCCGTCTCCACATCGGGGAGCTGTTCCCGCCCGGCGAGCCGATCATGTTCACGATGACGAGTCCGGGCGCCGGCGAAGGGAAATCCCTCATCGCCTCGAACCTGGCGATGTCATTCGCGGAAGGGGGTCGGCGCACGCTGCTGGTCGACGGCGACATTCGTCGTGGGCAGCTGCACGACACGTTTGGCCTGCGGCAGGCCCCCGGCCTCCTCGACTTCCTGCTCAATCAGGCGTCGCTCGATGAGGTCCTCCAGGACACGGATTACGAACGACTGACGCTCGTTACGTGCGGGACGCGCCGCCACCGCGGTCCGGAGCTCCTCCAGTCCAGCGCGCTCAACAACTTCATCGCGTCCGTCCGACCGTTCTACGACACGATCATCGTCGATAGCCCGCCGCTGGGCGCCGGCATCGATCCGTTCGCGTTGGCCAAGGCGACCGGGAGCCTCATCGTCGTCCTCCGCGTTGGACGCAGCGACCGCAACATGGCGCAGGCGCGGCTCGAGACGATGGACCGCTATGTCCGCGTCCGGCAACTCGGGTCTATCCTGAACGACGTCCGGGCAGCCGGGGCGTATCGGTACTACTCGTACCTGTACGGGTACCGGCTGGACGATGGGGAGCTGCGGGCGCAGATCCCGTCGCAGGTCGGCGGCTTGATCGGGAAGGAGTGAGCCGACTTCAGCTCGCGAAGCGGCTCGGCGGCTCGTCGAACGCCTGAATGACCGACGACGGTTGACCGGCGGCCGCGCCTTGGCGGAGTGCCGACGCCGCCCGTACCAGCATCTCGACGGCATCGACGGCGGACGCGGCGAAATCCGCGACCGCACAGTAGCCGGCGCGCACGCGCTCCAGCGGTGAGGCGGCGACCACTTGTTGCACGCGTTCGGCGAGGCGCACGGCGCCGGCCGACTCGGTCGCCGGCGCCACGATCGCGAACTCGGACTGGCCCAGACGGCCGATCGCATCGGACACGCGCGCGGTGCGGCCCAGGATCTCGCCCAGATGTTCGGCGATCCTGGCGCCGGCATCATCCGTCGTCGTCTCCGGCGCGAATGCGATGCACGCCAACGGATGACGCCGGCGCATCGCTTCGGCACCGATCTCGCGCGCCCGGCGCACCAGACCCCGCGAGTTGTAGAGGCCCGTCGGCGGATCCAGCAGCCCGGCCTCCCGCAAGGCATCCGCCTCGCGTTTCGAGCGCACGTAGGTGTCGAGCTTGAGCATCAACATGTCGCCGTCGAGCGGCTGCATCATGAAGTCCCACGCCCCCACGCGCAGCGCCGCCAGCTGCTGCGCCCGATTCACCGGGTCGGAGGTCGTCATCAGCACGGGCGTGCCGGACACCAGATGGTGCTCCGCGTACAACGCCTGGCAGATCTCGAACCCATCAGCGTCGGGGAGACGCACATCGAGGATCACCGCGTCCGGTTGGACACTGCGCGCCATCTCCAACGTCTGCCGCCCGTTGTACGCGCGCAGGACGCCATAGCCGCGCGGTCCCAAGATCGTTTCCAACGATCGCGCGGACCATTCCTGATCATTGGCGATCAGGACCAACGGCGGACGCGCAGGACGTTCGCTCTCTCGCATGCGCTCGGAGTGTGGTTTGTTGACGGCGGTAGCGCCCATGGCTCGCAACTGAAGGATCTTGGGGAAATGCCTGACGGTGCCGGTGTCCCCATGCATGTCCCGTGCAGTACGCTGGAATTTTTGTAACTCGCCCTGCCTGTGGGAGTTAACTCGCCACGACGCACTCAGCCTTCTGACCAGGCTGACGCATGCATACCACAGGTTCGATGTAACGGCGGCACGCCTCCCGTGTCGCGACACGGCGAAGCCGCGTCGGGTCGGTAGCATTTTCCCGGAAACCACGGCTTGTGGAGGGGCCGCCGGATTTGTGTAGCCGCAATCCCACAGTCCAGGCACGTTGTGAGCCAGCGCACACTCCATCGCTGATGCCAACTCATGCGCTCACATGCACATAGGTCCTAGGGCTTCCCGGGTGCGCGTTAGCACGGCAGGTGCGTACATAACGGCGCATGATGATCATGGTGAGGACGGCCCGCTATATGTCGTTTGCCCTGGGGCTCGGGGCGCTCGTCACAGTGAGCGCGGCGAAGCCGGCACAGGGTCAGCAGCCCCAGAATCCAACGACGCGTAGCGCGGAAGCGTCCCGGCCGGAGCTCGAAGCCATGCTGGCCGCAGCACAACATGATTCCACTCAAGGGTCGGCGGAAGATCAAGACCGTCGACTGCGCAACATTAGCAACCTGCGCGACCGCCTGACCAACGGCGATTTCTCGGTTGGCGACCGCGTCTACGTGTCCGTCCAAGGCCAGCCCACGCTAACCGACACGATGACGGTACGCGAGGGACAAATCTTGCACCTGGCCAACTTGGGCGACGTTTCCTTGCACGGCGTCCTGCGGTCGGAGCTGCAAGGTCAGGTGTATGCCGCGGTGAGCAAGTATCTGCGTGATCCCGTCGTGCACACGGGTTCCTTGGTACGAATCTCCGTGCTCGGTAGCGTGACTCGGCCGGGGTTCTACGCGGTGCCGGCCGACATGTTGATCAGTGACGCGATCATGCACGCGGGCGGTCTCGGCAACAATGCCGACGTCTCGCGCACGACGGTGTCGAGGGGCGGCACCATCGTATGGCAGGAGAAGGACGTGGCCAACGCGATCCGCAATGGCGCGACCCTCGACCAGATGAGTCTGCGCCCCGGCGACCAGATCGCTGTTGGAACGAAGGGCTCCAACATGTTCCTGACGCTCATTCTGCCCGTGACCGGCGCCATAGTCGGCATCGCGACGGGCGTCATCCTCATCACGCGACACTAATGCCACAACCGGTGGTCCTGCCCCGCGTCTCCGGCGAACGCCGTGCCCTGCGTACATCGGGCGCGTCGCTGCGAGCGATCAGCTTCGATCTGACAGCGACGCCGGCGGTCGCGGCGGCGTTGACCCCGTCGAGCGTACCGACGGTCCCCCGCACGCGCTCGGAACGCGCCAACCGCGTGATCAACGTGGTGATCGCGTCGATCGCGATCGTCATTCTGCTCCCGGTGTACCTGATCGTCGCTATCGCGGTCTGGCTAACCTCGCCGGGGCCGATCCTGTACACGCAGACGCGCGTCGGCATCGATCGCCGCGCCCGCCGCGCGCTGGCGCTCTACGACCGCCGGGGCAGCGATCACGGCGGCTCGGTCTTCACGATCTACAAGTTCCGCTCAATGTACTGCGACGCCGAGAAAAGCGGCGCCGTGTGGGCCACCAAGAACGACCCGCGCGTAACGCCGATCGGCGGCTTCCTCCGGAAGACGCGGCTCGACGAGCTGCCGCAGTTGTTCAACGTCCTCCGGGGCGACATGAACATCGTGGGTCCGCGCCCCGAGCGGCCGAGCATCTTCGCCCGCCTCCGCGAGGACATCACCGAGTATCCGTTGCGCCAGCGGGCCAAGCCGGGGATCACCGGGTGGGCGCAGATCAATCTCGCCTACGACAGCACCATCGAAGACGTCCGCAAGAAGGTCGACCTCGACCTCGAGTACCTGCGTCGCCAGAGCGTGTATGAGGACGTCCGTATCATGCTCCGCACCGTCCCCGTGATGCTGTTCAAGCGCGGCGGCTGGTGACCGACATCGCGGCACGGTCCGCTTCCGTGCCGCGGGGGCTGGGCGCAGCGATCCGACTGCTGCGCCCGCGGCAGTGGATCAAGAACGGCTTCGTCCTCGCCCCACTGATCTTCTCGGGCGAGTTCCGGCATCAGTCGGCCGTCATTGAAGCGATGCTGGCGTTCCTGCTGTTCTGCGCGGCGTCCTCGGCCACGTACGTCTTCAACGATCTGATCGACCGCGAGGCCGACGCCGCGCACCCCGTGAAATCCCGCACGCGGCCGATCGCGTCCGGCGCCATTCAGCCCTCGACGGCCCGGGGTATCCTCGGCGCCCTATACGCGATCGTCCTCGCGGGGTTTCTGTGGAGCCCGCCGACGGCCGCCGTCGCCGTGTGCTACATCGCGCTCAACCTGGCGTACACGGTCAAGTTGAAGCACGTGCCCGTCGTCGACATGTTCTCGCTCGCCGGCGGCTTCGTCCTGCGGATCTATGCGGGCGCCGTGGCGCTGAACGTCCCGGTCTCCAGCTGGATGCTCATCACGACGCTGTCGCTGGCCCTCTACCTCGCCGCGATCAAGCGCCGCGACGAGTTGGCCCGGAGCGGCGATACCGCGCGGTCCGTGCTGCGCCATTACACGCTGAACCTGCTCGATCGCTATGCCGAGACGGCCGCCCTGAGCGCCGTCGTGTTCTATGGACTCTTTGTGGTCACGGTGCGACCGAAGCTGAACGTGACGCTGCCGTTCGTGCTGTTCGGCCTCTTCCGCTACTGGTACATCGTCGAATCGGGCGGACGCGGCGAATCGCCGACGGACGCGGTGTGGTCGGACGTCCCGCTCATGCTGACGGTGTTCTTGTGGGCGGCCGTCGTCATCTGGCGCCTCAGACTGGTCGTCTCGTAGGCTCCCAGATCGGCCGGCGCTTGCGGGCCAGGGCGTCGCGCCACGCCAGCATACCCGCGATCACGCTGGCCAACGCAAAGCCCGCCACCCGCACGAGGCGGGGCGCTTCGCGCCACCGCATCCCAACGACACCGATGGCCACGCCCAGAACGGCCGCGCCAAGCACCCATGCGCCGACCGGACTCGTGAACCCGAGCATCAGGAGCCCGAGCGCAGCGAAGGGCATGGCCGCGTACACCAGCCACCGCGCCAGTTTGTGGCTGAACAGCATGAACGCGAACGCGCCGTAGCGAAACGGGTCGAGGAGGGCGCGCTTGTACCAGAGCGTCGCCAGCCCGCGCGCCATCGTGCGGATCTTGCGCCGGAATTCGGCGTCGAGCGAGACGGTACGCGGCACGGCACAGACCGCGTCGTCCACGGACACGGACCGGAACCCCTGCTCACGGGCGATCAGAACACTGGCGAAATCCCGGCTCAGCGCTTCAGGAAAGCGCATGTCGTACACGCTTTTCCGGAACGCGTAGAAGCACCCGCTGGCGCCAATGATCGAGCCCACGCGCGTCTCCAGGGCCCGCAGCGACATCTCGTACCCGACATACCCGGATTCGCCGGCGCTGGCCTCGGCGGCGACGTCGCCCACGCTGACGTCGCGCCCCGACGCCACCCCGACCGTGGGATCCCCGAAGGCCCGGATCAGGGGTTTCAACGCGTCGGGCCGGATGCGGACCGACGCGTCGGTATTGACCACGATATCCCCGCGCACTGCCGCGGCGGCGGCGTTCTCGGCGGCGGTCTTGCCGCCCCGCTGCGGGAGTCGCACGAGCGATACTCCGCGCGCCGCGTAGCCGCGCACGATGTCATTGGTCCCGTCGGTCGAGGCGTCGGAGACGACGATGATCTCGCGCCGGTCAGCGGGATAGTCGGCCGCCAACAGGTTGTCGAGCGTCGGCCCGATCGCCCGGGCTTCATTGTAGGCCGGCACCGTGATGCTGATGAACGGCCAAGCGCCCGGCTCGGGCTCCGGTGGTCGGGTCCCCTGGCGCGCCAGAAGACGCAGCAGCACGGGATACACCACATAGGCGTAACCCGCGAGAGCGAACGGCAGCGCGGCGAGCGCCAACGCCAGCATCGTCATCGGCGGATTGCGTCGTAGACCGCGGTGTAGCGCTCGACCCAGGCTTCGGGCGCGAAGTCGGCGGCGAGGCGCGCCCGCGCCGCGTCGGCGCGCCGGCGCGCGGCGGCGGGGTCGTCCCGCACGGTCGCGATCGCCCGCGCCAGCGCCGCCGGATCTTCGCTGGGCACGAGTAGCGCCTCGGCCGGTGAGACCACATCCGGGACGCCGCCCACCGCCGTGGCCACGACCGGCACGCCGGCCGCCATCGCCTCGAACAGCACGATGGGCGTCCCCTCGGTGCGGGAGCTCAAGACGAGCACATTGAACGCCGAGATGAGCCGCGCGGCGCCGGCCACTTGCCCGAGCCACTGGACGCGATCGCCAAGGCGATCGCCGGTGCGCGCCGCCAACGCGGCCCGCTCGCGGCCGTCTCCGATGATCGCCGCGCCGATCGATCCGTCGAGGATCGCGAGCGCGTCGAGAAACACGTCCGCCGCTTTTTCGCGGGAGACGCGCCCAACCCAACCGGCGACGAACCCGTCACCGCCGAGGCCGAGTGCCCGCCGGGCCTCGGTCCGATCGGCGCATCCTTCGGCCGCGAACGCATTGCGAATAAGATGCAGCCGCTGGGGAGAGACGCCATCCGCTGCCAGACGATCGGCCAGGGGGCGCGACACGACGACCACGGCATCGAACGACCGGAAGGCCCGGCGTTGGAGCCACTCATACAGGCGCCCACGCCACCCGGCACCCGTGAACCCATGCACGGTCGTGACGACCGGCACCCCGGCGCGCCGCGCCGCTCCCGCATCCACGACATCCGGCCGATACCCATGCGTATGCACCACATTGGGGCGCCATTGCCCGCACAGCGCCGACACCGCCGCCCGTTCGCGCGCATAGGCACGGCCGGACACGGTCAGGACCGTCGTGGCGACGCCATTCCGGTCCAGCGCGTCGAGAAACGTGTGGCGGGATGGCCGCGGACGGTCCAGGACCGCGGCGACGTGCACATCGTGACCTTGGGCCAACTGGCCGGCGGTCAACGTGCGCACCACGCTTTCGAGCCCTCCAACCTCCGCAGGTGCAACGACGTGCAGGATGCGCGCTGGCGGCATGTCCTGTGCAAAGCACACTGTGGTTTCGACGCAACACTCGCTAGCGCGTGATCGGCGTCACACCGGCCCGCAACCAAGCGCGTAAACTTAGACCACGTCGGTTCTTACCGAAAGTCACACGGGTGCGAAAAGTTGATTTTGGGCACCCGTTTTATGGCCGTCGGTTTGCTACCAGGATAGGCGTGACATCACGGTTTCCCCTTCGGCTGAGCAGGTCCTTGACCCCTCCGGTACGGCGGCTCGGATTGACATCCCCCGGTAGCACCCTGGCGGTGCGGCGCTCCTCCAGTGAGGTGGCGGGCGCCGACATGGGGACGCACATCCTCACGGTGGCGCTCGAGGATTATTTCCACGTCGGCGCGTTCAACCGTCTCATTCAGCGCGGGCAGTGGTATCGCTTCGAGCGGCGGCTCCAGCAGTCGACCGAGCGCACGATCGACCTGCTGGACGAGTACGGCGTCAAGGCGACGTTCTTCGTGCTGGGCTGGGTCGCCGACACGCTCCCGGAGCTGGTGCGGGCGGTGGCGGCGCGCGGCCACGAGATCGCCAGCAAGGGCTACTATCACCGCGAGATCCAACAGCTCACGCCGGCCGAGTTTCGGGATGACCTGGCGCGTTCGCGCGAGGCCATTGAGCGCGCGGGCGGGCAGCGCGTCGTCGGGTACCGCGTGGCCGACAAGTGGTTCCGGCCGGCAGATCTGTGGGCGTTGGACGTCCTGGCGGAAGAGGGCTACGAGTACGATTCCAGTATCGGCCCGATCTTGCGGTCGTACGCGGCCGAGCCGTGGCGTCGCTTCGCCCATTTGCACCGGTACGGCGAGCGCACCTTGTGGGAGTTGCCGATCTCGACGGCCGACGTCCTCGGCTTCCTGGTGCCCATTGCCGGCGGGAACTACTTCCGGCAGTTCCCACACGCGCTGGTCCGGCGCGGCGTGGCACACTGGACGCGGAGCTTCTCGGCGCCGTTCGTCATGTACTTCCACACGTGGGAGCTGGATCCGGATCAGCCGAAGATCAACTCGGCGCCGTGGATGCAACGGGTGCGGCAGTACCGCAATCTGTCGCACATGGCCGACTACCTGCGCTACTACCTGAGCCGGTACCGGTTTACCAACGCGGCGGACTACATTGGGGTGCATCCGGCGCCGCTGCGCGCCGAGTTGGCGCCGGCGCAACTGCCGCCAGCATCGCTGCAGTTACACACCCGCACGTCGGGCGCCACGGCCGCCGTGACCACGCCGTTGGCGCTCCCGGCGACACGGACGCCGGTCACGATCGTCATTCCATGCTACAACGAAGAGCTGATCCTGCCGTACCTGGCCAACACGTTGGACAGCGTCGAGAAGCAGCTGCCGCAATACGAGATGACGTTCATGTTCGTCGATGATCACAGCACCGACGGCACGTGGCAGGCCCTGCACCGCATCTTCGGGGAGCGCCCGAACTGCGTGATGGTGCGCCACGCGCACAATCGAGGCGTGGCGGCGGGCATCATGACCGGTATCACCCGGTCGTCGACGGAAGTCGTCTGCTCGATGGATTGCGACTGCACGTACGATCCGCACGAGCTGGGCAAGATGATTCCGCTGCTGGCCGAGGGCGTCGACATGGTGACCGCGTCGCCGTATCACGCCGCCGGCGCCGTGCGGAACGTGCCCGGTTGGCGCTTGGGTTTGTCCAAGACCTTGTCGCGCCTGTACCGGATGGTGCTGCATCAGAAGCTGGCGACGTACACGAGCTGCTTCCGCGTGTATCGGCGTTCGGCCCTGGAGCACGTGCAGATCGCCAATACCGGCTTCCTCGGCGTGGCCGAGATGCTGGGACGGCTCGATCTCTCGGGTTCCAAGATCGTCGAGTATCCGGCGACGCTGGAAGTGCGCATGATCGGGCGGTCCAAGATGAAAGTGCTGCGGACGATCGGCGGCCACGTCGGCTTGCTGATCCGACTGGCGCTCCTGCGGCTCCGGGGCACGTCGTGATCGCACCAAACCGCGTGCGGCGCGTCGGCATTGTGGGCGGGGGTATGCTGGGGCTGGGACTGGCCCTGGACCTGCGCGAGCAAGGACACGACGTCACCGTGTTCGAGAGCGCGCCCCGCGTCGGCGGCTTGGCATTGGCGCACGAGATCGGCGACGTGACGTGGGATCGCTTCTACCACGTCACCCTGCTGTCCGATCGCTCGCTCCGGGACGTGGTGGACCGCCTGGGGCTGGGCGACACCATCCAGTGGCGGACGACGCGCACCGGGTTCTACACCGACGGGCAGCTCTACTCGATGTCGAGCAGTCTCGATTTTCTGCGGTTCCCGCCCCTGTCGCTGATCGACAAGCTTCGTCTCGGTCTCACCATCCTACGGGCGTCGCGGATCACCGAAGGTGAGCCCCTGGAGCAGATTCCAGTCGTGGATTGGCTCACTCGTCTGTCCGGACGCCGTACCACCGAGCGCGTGTGGCTGCCGTTGCTGCGCGCGAAACTCGGCGCGAACTACGCCAAGGCGAGCGCCTCGTTTATTTGGGCCATCATCGCCCGGATGTACGCCGCGCGTCGTTCGGGGCTCAAGCAGGAGATGTTCGGCTATGTCGCCGGTGGTTACGACACGGTGCTGAAACGCCTCCGGACGTACCTCGAATCCCAGGGCGTCACGATCGTGACGGGATCACCGGTCACGAGCGTCGAGGGTGCGCCGGACGGCGCAACCCTGAGTTTCGCCGAAGGCGAGACCCGGGAATTCGACGCGGTCATCCTGACGGTGCCGTGCGGTCGGGTGGCGGCGCTGTGCCCCCAATTGACGGACGGCGAGAAGCAGCGGCTGAGCAACGTCACGTACCAGGGCATCATCTGCCCGTCGCTGTTGCTCGAAAAGCCGCTGGCCGAGTACTACGTCACCAACATCACCGAGAGCTGGGTGCCGTTCACGGCCGTGATCGAGATGACGGCATTGGTCGACCGGTCGACGTTCGGCGGGCGGTCGCTCGTGTACCTCCCGCGCTATCTGGCGCAGGATGCGGCCGACTGGGGCCGGTCCGACGCCGAGATCCTCGAAGAGTCCATTGGTACGCTGGAACGGATGTACCCCCACTTCAATCGCTCCCAGGTCGTGGCGACGCAGACCGCGCGCGTGCGCGAGGTGCTCGCCGTCTCGACCCTCGACTATTCCCGCACGTTGCTTCCTCCGCTTCGCACGTCCATTGACCGGGTGTTCATCGTCAACTCGGCACAGATCGCCAACGGCACGTTGAACGTGAACGAGACGTTGGCCTTGGCACACCGGCAGGCGGCGGCTCTGGCCCCTGTGCTCGGCACGGTAGCACCCGTGCCGGCCGCCGCCTGACCGGTCCACTCGGTCCTATGCCCGACCCACGCCCTCTGGCGAGCGTTTCGCTCGACGTCGATAACCTGTGGTCGTACATGAAGACGCACGGGGATCCCGGCTGGGAGTCCCGCCCGTCGTATTACGACATCTTCTTCTCGGCCGCGCTCGAGGCCCTCGACAAGCTGGAGGGCCGCCCCAAGATCACGTTCATGATCGTCGGCATCGACGCCGCATCGCCGGCCAACCACGGCGCGCTGCGCGCGGCGGTGGGAGCCGGCCACGAAGTCGGGAATCACTCGCACGAGCACGAGCCTTGGCTCCACCGCTACACGGTGGAGCAGCTGCGCGCCGAGATCGCGACCGCGGAGGACAGCATCGTCGCGGCGACCGGCCAGCGGCCCGTGGGATTTCGGGGACCGGGGTTCAGCTGGAGTCCCACGCTGCTCGAGATCCTGACCGATCGCGGCTATCTCTACGACGCGTCGACCCTCCCCACGTATTTGGGGCCGCTGGCCCGCGCCTATTACTTCCGCACGGCCAAGCTCACGCCCGAGCAGCGCGCCGAGCGCGGCGCCCTCTTCGGCACGTGGCGCGACGGAATGCGGCCGGTCACCCCGTACCGGTGGCAGCTGCCGTCGGGACGGTCGTTGTTGGAGATTCCCGTCACCACCATACCCGGCATCAAGACCCCGTTTCACCTGAGCTACCTGCTCTATCTGAGCCGGATCTCCGACAGCCTGATGATGGCGTACCTGCAGACCGCCATTGCCGCCTGCCGCCTCACGGGGACCGAGCCCAGCTTCCTGCTGCATCCCCTCGATCTGCTGGGCGGGGACCAGGCGCCGGCGCTCCGCTTCTTTCCCGGCATGGACATCACCGGCCGCCGCAAGGCGCAGGTGTTCGCCCGCGTGATGGGCGCGCTGGGCCGGCATTTCCAGCTGGTGAACATGAGCACCCACGCGCGCGCGATCGCCGCCCGCGCGGCCATTCCCGCACGACCGGCGCTGCCGGTGGCGGCCTGACCCATGTGCGGCATCGCCGGCATCATCAACTTCGACGGGCGGGCCGTGAGTCCAGCCCTGCTCGATGCCATGGGCGATGCCATCAAGCATCGCGGTCCCGACGACGAGGGCAACTTCGTCGATGGCGCACTGGGCTTTCACTTCAAGCGGCTGGCGATCATTGACCTGACCACCGGCCACCAGCCGATGACGGCGGGGCCGCTCACGATCGTCTTCAACGGCGAGATCTACAACTATATCGAGCTGCGCGCCGAACTGGCCGCGCGCGGATGGTGTTTTCGGACGACGTCGGACACCGAAGTCATCCTGGCGATGTACGCCGTCCACGGCCCCGAGTGCGTGAAGCTGCTCAACGGCATGTTCGCCTTCGCGATCCATGACCGGGAACGCCAGGTGGTGTTCACGGCGCGCGATCACTTTGGGATCAAGCCGTTCTATTACTACGCGGACGAGCGGCAGTTCGTCTTCGCCTCGGAGATCAAGGCGCTGTTCCGGCATCCGGACGTGCCCCGGGCCGTCGACCACGACTCGCTGCGCGAGTACGTGACGTTCCAGTTCGTCACGGGCGACCGCACGCTGTTCGACCGGATCCGGAAGCTGCAACCGGGCTATTACCAGATCATCGATCTGGCCTCGGGCCAGGTGCGCACGGAGCAGTTCTGGGAGCCGCGGTTTTCGATCGATCCGTACCACACCGAGGAATACTTCGTCGTCGAAGTCCGGCGGCTGCTCGATGACGCCATCCGGCTGCAGCTTCGGAGCGACGTCCCGGTCGGCGCCTATCTCAGCGGGGGCATGGATTCGAGCATCGTGTCGATGCTCGCGGCGCCGCTGGTGGGCGAGCCGCTGCAGACGTTCACGGGCGCGTTCGCCGAGGGACCCGAGTTCGACGAGCGGCGGTACGCGAACGAAGTGGCGCGGGCCTGCGGCGCCCGGGTGCACGAGATCATCCCCACTGAGCGGCAGTTCGTCGACCTCATGCCGCGCATGGTCTACCAGAATGGACGAGCCGGTGGCCGGTCCCGGTCTCTTCCCCCAGTTCATGGTGGCCCGGTGTGCCGCGCAACACGTGAAGGTCGTGTTGGGCGGCCAGGGAGGCGACGAGATCTTCGGCGGCTACGCGCGCTATCTCGTGGCCTACCTCGAGCAAGCCATCAAGGGCGCGATGTTCGAGACGACCGAGGAAGCCGAGCACATCGTCTCCCTCAAGTCGATCATCCCGAATTTGCCATCGCTGCGCCAGTACGCGCCGATGATGCAGCAATTCTGGCGGCAGGATCTCTTCGAGCCGATGGATCGGCGGTACTTCCGCCTCATCGACCGGAGCGGCGGCGCGCTGGGTCTCTTCAGCGGCGATTTTCGCTCGACGTACGACCCGGAGGATCTGTTCGCGCGGTTCCAGCGGGTGTTCAACCACCCCGAGACGCAGTCGTACTACAACAAGATGACGCACTTCGACCTGGTGACGAATCTGCCGGCGCTGCTGCACGTGGAGGATCGCGTCAGCATGGCGGCGTCACTGGAGTCGCGCGTGCCGCTCCTCGACTATCGTCTCACCGAATTGGTGACCAGCATGCCGCCGCGCATGAAGTTCCGGGGCGGCGAATTGAAATACATCCTGAAACGCGCCACGTCCCAGCTGCTGCCGCGTTCGATCATGGAGCGCAAGGACAAGATGGGGTTCCCCGTCCCGCTGCACCTGTGGGCCAAGGGCGCCTCCCGCGATTTCTTCGCCGATGTGCTGCTGTCGTCGCGGGCCCGCGAGCGCGGGATCTTCGACGTGGGGGAAGTGGAGAAGCTCATGCGGGACGAAGCGGCGTTCGGACGCCGCTTGTGGGGTCTGCTCAATCTCGAGTTGTGGTACCGACAGTTCATCGACGCCTAGAGACCAAATGCCTCTGACACTGGATCACGATCGCGTTCGCGATTGGCACGTCAAGAAAATCGCCGTCATCGGCCCCGGGATCGTCGGGATGCCGATGGCCGCCCTCCTCGCCCACGCCCGCATTCGCGAGGGAAGCCAGGAACCGGCCCGCGTGTTGGTCGTGCAGCGCGCCTCACCGACATTGGGTTGGAAGGTCGACGCCATCAACGCGGGCCGTTCGCCGATCGGCGGCGTGGAGCCGGATCTCGACCGGATCGTCGCCGAGTCGGTCGCCGCCGGTTTCCTGTCGGCGACGTCCGACCCCGCCGGACTCCGGGACGCGGACGTGATTCTCGTGTGCGTCCAGACCGACAAGAAAGGCTTCGGCCCCGACTACGGGCCACTGTTCGAGGCCCTGGGACACGTCGGCGAGCAGCTGCGCCAACGACCCAAAGGGAACATCCCGCTCATCGTATTCGAGTCGACCCTCGCGCCCTCGTCGATGACCACGCTGGTGCGCGAGCATTTCGCCACGTACGGGCTCATCGAAGGGCGTGACGTGCTGCTCGGGAACAGCCCCAATCGCGTCATGCCTGGGCGCCTGGTCGAGCGCGTCGCCGCTAGCGACAAGCTCGTGGCCGGACTGCACCCGGCGACGCCGGAGCTGATTCGCCGGCTGTATGCCCGGATCGTCACCGGCGGGACCTTGTATCCCACCAACAGCATGACCGCGGAAGCGGTCAAGACGCTGGAGAACGCCTACCGCGACGTCCGGATCGCCTACTCGGCGGAAGTGGCCCGGGCCTGCGACGAGGTCGACGTGGACTTCTACGCCGTCCGCGACCAGGTCAACACGCGGCTGGCCCAAGCCGACAACGCGTCGCTCGATCCCAACGCCGTCCCCAGTGGCGGGTTGCTCATTCCCACGATCGGGGTCGGGGGGCACTGCTTGCCAAAGGACGGCATTCTGTTCTGGTGGCGGCGCATCGAGAGCGGCGCCGACACCGAGCGGAGCCTCATCCTCGAGGCGCGCAAGATCAACGACGCGTCCCCCGCGGAGACCGTGCGGCTCGCCGAGAAGAAGGTCGGTGCCATCGACGGACGGTCGGTGGCCCTGCTCGGCGCCGCCTACCGGTTCAACTCCGAGGATACGCGCAACTCGCCGACGCTGTCGCTCGCCCGGCTGCTGCTCGACCGCGGGTGCACGGTGACGATCCACGATCCCTACGTGAAAGGCGACGACCAGAATTTGGCCAAGTTTTCTCTGACGCCGTATTTCACGAACGACCTGGCCGCCGCGGTCCGCGATGCCGATGTGCTGATCATGTGCACGGCGCACCGCGACTATCTGGCCGCGGGACGCGACGCCATGCTGCGCGCCGCGCCGAAGGCGCGCGCGCTCATCGATGGGTGCAATCTCTACAAGCCCGGTGAGATCGGCGGGAAGCTCGTCTACACGGGAATCGGACGCGGCACCACGGTGCCGTCGCCCAAACTCGTGGAGAGCGTGTACGCCGGATTCCGGATGATGGAGCGGGGCCTGGCCAACGAGGTGCTGGACACGATCGAGTTTCTCAACGGCCGCTACGCGCCGGATGTGTTCAATCAGGTCCGGTTCGTCGAGGTGCAGCGGCTCGCCGGGACGTGCGTCACCGGCTGCGCCATCACCGACCCAGGCGCAGTGCGCGCGCCGGCGGGCGTCGTGCCGTTTCGGAGCGCGTTGGTGGAGCGGGCCCTCGGCGGCGCGGGAGCGTCGGCGATCGCCACGCCGTGACCATCGCGAGCGCGGTGCGCGATGCACGACCCGCCGCCGCGGCTCCGGAACGGCGTCTCGATTGGCTCGATCCCATCAAGGCATTCGCCATTCTGGGGATCCTCCTCAACCATTTCGTCGAGGAATTCGGCCCCGGTCCCTGGTTCACGAACCCCAGCGCCAACTGGCCGGCCCTGTCGACCCGGTTGGCGACGCTCGTCCCGCACGACCCGTCGCCGTTCTGGCGCGCGGTGCGCCTCTTGGGTTGGCTCGGCGACGCGGCTCCGGGGGTCTTCATCTTTGCCAGCGGCGTCGGACTCACGCTGTCGGCACTCCAACACCCCGACCGCGATCGCGACCGCGATCGCGACCGCGGCGCGTTCTACCGCCGGCGGCTGCTGCGCTTGTATCCCCTATACATCGCCATGCACGTGGTGGTGCTGGCGGGCGCGCTGCTCGTGCCGGGGAACACGCTGTCGTTCGGATCGCCGGCGACCCTGTTGAGCGTCGCCGGCCTGCGCTTCACGCGGGGCCTCTTCTTCTATATCTCGCCCGCGTGGTGGTTCGTCTGGCTCGTCCTGCAGCTCTATCTTGTCTACCCGCTGCTGCTGCGGGGCCTCAACCGCCTGGGGCCCTGGCGTTTTTTCGCCGTGGCCGTCGCGCTGACGGTGGTCTCGCGGAGCGTAGGCCTTTTCCTGCCGTCGATACGGTACTACTGGTTGACCGGCCTTTTCTTCGGCAGCCGCCTCGCGGAATTCGCCGCCGGCATGGTCGTGGCGTGGTGGCTGGCGCGCGGAGCCCACGAGCCCCCGGTGGCCCGCGTGTTGCCCGCCGCTATCCTCTGCTACATTGCCGGACTCGCCGCGTCCTGCTTTTTACCCACAGTGGTCGTGTCCAACTTGCTCGTCACGTTGGGAATGACGGGCGTGTTCTACGCGGTTGCGCGCTCCACCGCGCGCGCGGCGCCGTGGCAGCGGCTCGGCGCGGCCTCCTACGCGATCTTCCTGCTCCATCAGCCGCCGCTCAAGTGGACGGCCGCCTGGCTCGGCGATCATTGCACGGCCCACATGCTCGCCGCCGCCGGCGTGCTCGTCCTGTCCTGGCCGATAGCGGTTGGTATCGAACGGGCGGTCCGCGCGATCCAACGCGACGGCGTCGCTACGCTCCGTCGCGTCGCCGCACCGCTCTCGTGGCTCAGTGCGGCATTCGTGCTCCCGGTGCTGATCGCCTTCGAGCCGCAGCTCACCCCCGATGGCCGCTGGCAACGCGCGCTCTGCTGGCTCCTCGCCGTCGACGCCATCGCCTTGATTTGGCTCGAGATTGCCGACGCGGGCGCGCCGATGGCGCGCCGCGAAGCGCGCCGCGCAGCGGCGCTCGCCTCGCTCCTGGCCCTGTTCGTGGTTCCCGCCGGCTCCGGCTATCTCGCGGCGGTCATCGCGCTGGTCGTCGCCGGGGCCGTGGGGGTCGCCGACGCGATGCGCGCCCGCCGGCCGTGGCTCGTGGGAGGCCTTGGCGCGGCCGCGGTGCTCGCGGCCGCGGAGCTGGCGGCGGGGCGCGTCGCGCCGCGCGAGGTCGGCGGCTGGGGGGAACGTCCCGCGTTGGCCATCCATCCCACGCGCGCGTTCGCGCTCATCCCCAACAAGGTCACCCACCTCCGGTACAACGAGTACGACTACACGGTCCGGACGAACTCGTTCGGGCTGGCGAGCCCCGAGGTCCCGCCGGTGCGCGCCGACGCCAACACGTTTCGCGTCCTGACGATGGGCGACGCGTTCACGATGCCCGAGGCGTTGCCCTACGAGGAGTCGTATCCCGCGCTGCTCCAGACCGCGCTGTCCCGGTGCCTGGCGCCCCGGCCCGTCGAGGTGATCAACGCCGGGGTGACGGGCTACGGCCCGCTCGAAGAGCTGCCGCAGTTTCGCGAGCTGGGCCCGCTGTTCACGCCGAACGTGGTGGTCCACGAGTTCTTCGTGAACGACTGGCAGGACATCACGATTCAGGCGGATCAGCGGCGCCGCGGCATTGGTCTCGTCGGCGGCGGCGGCACGGTCCGCGGGAGCTTGCGCGATCGCTCGCAGCTCGCGGCGAACCTGCGCGGCGGGTACGACGCCGTGGTCGCCGCGGCCACCGGACAGCCATCGGCCGACCAGGCGTGGAAGCTCATGCTGCCGTACTTTCGCCGCGGCGACAACGCATTCTACGATTCGGCCAACATGGCGCGCATGGCGCAGTTCGTCGCCGCATTCCGGGACCAAGCCCAGCGGATCGGCGCGCCGCTGCTCCTTTTCTACACGCCGGCCGGCGTCAGCGTGCTCCCCCGCGACCAGATCGCCTATCTCCCGCGGTCGGGCATCCCGCTGAGTGATCGGGAGCACTACGACATGCTTCGCCCCTACACCGCGCTCCAGCACATCACGGATTCGCTCGGCGTCCCGCTGATCGATCTCGCCGGACCGTTGACGTCGCACCAGCCGCAACCGACCTACTATCCCAACGCCTGGCATTGGACGGCCGAGGGACACCGGGCCGCGGCGGCGGCGATCCTGGGGACGCTCCAGACGCGAGGGATCATTGACCGGGAGTGCGCGCTGTGACTGGCCGCCTGACCATCCTGCGCATTGCATTCCTGGCCGTGGTCGCCGGGGCCGTCTGGCTCGATGCCCGGCGTCGCGACGATACGTCCCGCCGCGCGCGGGTCGCGCTGGGCGCGTGGGCCGCCCTCATGATCCTGTTCGTGGTCTACCTGTGGTATGACCACGTCGGGTTTCCCGGGCAGCTCGACCTGATGGAAGGGGTGATCCTCCAGCACGTCGCGCAGGCGGCCCATGGACTGCCGGTGTATCCCGTGCCCACGCCCGCCTACGTCCCACTGGCCTACAACCCGCTCTACTACTACCTGAGCGTGCCGTTCACATGGGCGTTCGGGCTGGACCTTCCGGCGCTCCGCCTCGCGGCGATCGCCGGCATGGCTCTCGCCGGCGTGATCATCTATCTCGCGGTGCGCGACCGGACCGGCTCGGCATGGTGGGGTCTGATCGGCGTCGGTCTCTATGCCACGGCGTATCGGGTGATGGACGCGTACCTCGACAACGCGCACTCCGACTCCTGGCTCTTGGCCGCGGCGCTGGCCGGCACCTACGTCATCCAGCGCGCCACCACGCGCGCCGGTCGCCTGGGCGGCGTCGTGTTGCTCGTGCTCTCGTTCTGGTTCAAGCAGCACGGCGCGCTGTTCGCGATCGGCGGCGTCGCCTACCTGACGTGGCTCGAAGGATGGCGGCGGCCGTCGCGATATTGGCCGTACTGGGCCGTGGCCGTCGCGCTCGGTCCGTTGCCCTACCTGCTGGCGACCCAGTGGCCATTCGGCGCGGACTTCCACTACTTCACCTGGTACGTCCCGCGCGGCTGGTCGCGCGTCAACGGTGAGACGTTCGACCGGGTCTTCCGGTTCGCCACGAACAACTATCTTCCCCTGCTGGTCGCCGCTGGCGTGCCCTTCGTACGGGCGGCGCGCGGGCGCGAGCCATTCACGGTCTGGCACGTGCAGTTTTTCGTCGGCGTCGCCAGTGCGGTCATGGGCTCCCTCGATTGGGGATCGTCGGATAACGTCTTCATTCTCTTCGGTGCGTTCGTCATCGTCCTCGGCACGTTCGGGTTGGCCGAGCTCAAGCCGCGCGCGATGCAGGCGTTGGCAATCGCCGTGGCGTTCACGCCGTTGACCTACGCGCCGCAGACCGTGATCCTCTCCCGGCACGCGCCCGCCGCGTTCGCCGATCTCGTCGACACTGTCCGGCAGCTGTCCGGCCCCGTGTACGCGCCCGACATCGGGGAGTTCGGCGGCCCGGCGCTGTTCTTCCCGGGCGCGCATTGGGTGGCGGTCGAGGACATGGCGCGGGGTCCCGGGCACACACCGGCGGACCACGCGCGCGCCTATGCGCTACTCGAACCCGCGCTCCATCCGGCGGGGACGGCGTACCTGCTGACGAGCACTCCGCTGGACTCGATGACCGCGCCGGTGTCGTTGCTCAAGGATCGGTACGCGCTCGTCTGCGACTTTGGCACGCGCTTCGCGGCGCTACGCGGGCTGCCCAAGCGGTATGACCACGAGTTTCCGCGTTACCTGTATCAGTATCGCCAATGAGGTCGATGTCTTTGCCCCGCGCCGCGCGCGCGCCCTGGTTGCCGGCGGTCCTGATGGCGGTGATGGCCGCCATTGTCCTCTGGAACTCCGCCCACAAGAGCATGTGGACGGACGAAGCGTATTCGCTGAACACGGCGATGCGTCCCCTGGCGGGCACGATTCACCAAGCCTTGCATTTCGAGCTGCAGCCGCCCGTGTACTTCGTCCTCCTCAACGGGTGGTTGAGACTGCACGCCGGCATCGAGTTTGCCCGGCTGCTGTCGCTGGCCTGCGCACTCGGGACCGTGGGGACCCTGGTGGCCATTGGCCGGCTCCTCGGCTTCCGCGGATGGCTGGCGCCGGCCACGCTGGCCGCCGTGACGCCGGGCCTCATCTGGGCCGCGGCCGAAGCGCGGGTCTACGCCTTGTCGCTCTTTCTGGCGAGCGTCACGTTGTATTGCTTTCTCCGGCTCCTCAGGAGCCCGCCGGAGAAGGTGAGACGCGCGGCGGTGATCTACGCGATCGTCGCCTACCTCTCGGTGCTCGTCTTCTATTACAACGGCTTTCTCCTGCTCGGGCAGTGGATCGCGGCGCTGGCGACAGGACAGCGGCCACGGGCGGTCACGCTCGCCATGGCGTTCGTCGGACTGGGGTTGCTCCCCTGGACGCCGACGATCCTCTCGCAGCGGGCGACGCATCCGATCGAGATCCCGGCCAGCGAAGTGGCGGCGTCCGTGCCCCGCCGTGTCTTCGTCACGGCGGGTGTTCCGATCAAGGCGTTTCTCACGGACACGGAAGCGCTCTACCTGCCGCACGCGATCGTGATCATCTGGGCGGTCCTGGTGCTGATCCCCGTCGTCCGCCTGGTCGCGTCTCGTGCGCCGGTGGACACGGACGAATGGGTGCTGGCCCTGTCGACGCTCGTGCCGTTGGTATCGTTGCTGCTCCTCGTGTACCTCAAGATCGTGCCGGTCCGACACCGACACTTCATCCTGCTGATTCCGGTTTCCGTCACGCTGGTCTCCCTGTGGCTGGCGCGGACGAAAACCGGCGTGGCCCGCGCCGGGTCGGTGGCCGCGGTCGCCGTGCTGCTCGTGGGGCTGCTGGCGAGCTTCGAGCGGTATCCCCAGTATCCCGAGGATTGGCGTCAGGTGGCAGACTATCTGGCGCAGCGCGCGGCCCCGGGCGATCGCATTGTGGTCTTCGATCCCGACCGCGCGCTGCCGCTGGAGTACTACCTCGCGGGCCGGGCCGCGGTGGTCGGCTTGCCGACCGACGCGGACTTGGAGCATTACGGGCCCAACGAGTACGCGATCAGTGATACAACGGTCCTGTCGACCCGCCTGGGCGCCGCGGGCGCCGGCAACCTGTGGCTCGTCGAGGCCGTCCGGCTCGAGCCGGGGCTTCAGCCGAGCGTCGCGGTGATCAACGGATATGTGGCGCGGCATTACCGGGTCGGGGCTCCCGTCCGGTTTCGCGGGGTCGTGGTGCGGCATCTCGAGCCGCGTGACGGATCCGTGGCGGCGGCGTCCTAATGCAGCCGCCGGAGCACGAGGGCGCCAGCATGCTGGTCAGCGTCATCATCGCCAGTCATAATTTCGGGCGATACATCGTGGAGGCCGTCACCAGCGTCCTGTCGCAAGACATTGCGGATCTGGAGCTGATCGTCGTGGACGACGCGTCGACCGACGATACCCGGGAGCGTCTCTCCTCGATCGTCGATCCGCGCCTCCGCGTCGAGTACTTGAAAAAGGTCGGGGTCGGGGCCGCCAGAAACCACGGATTGCGGCTGGCGCGCGGCCGGTTCATTGCTTTTCTCGATGCCGACGACCGCTGGCGACCCGGCAAGCTGGCGGCCGAGATCGCCACGCTGTGCGCCGAGCCGGAGATCGGGTTCGTCTTCACGAACTTTGTCCGGTTCGATGAGAATGGGCCCCACAAGAGCACACAGTTCGATCATATCCCCGAATTGGCACGGCTCCCGCAGCGCGAGAGCCGGGACGGACAGGCGCGCGTGATCGAAGGGGACTCGCTGGTGAGTTTGGTCGCGACCCACCAATTTCCCGCCTGGATCCAAACCGTGCTCATGCGCGCGGAATGCACGCAAGGGATCGAGTTTCCTGAAGACATGCGGTTGAGTCAGGACTACTGTTACATGCTGCGGATCTATGCCCGGGCGCGGGCCGCGTACATTGCTGAGCCACTGGTCGAGGTCAGGCGCCACGCCTCGAACAGCTATCGTACGCCCGAGGAAAAGCTGCGGCCCGACATTGATGCTTTGACCCGCGTGTCGCGCGAGGTGCGTTCGGCGGCCCAGCGCGACGCGATCCGCCGTCGGCTCGGTCGGGCCTGGCTTTCGCTGGGCCATCATCATTTCTGGCGCGGCGACGCGCGCCTGGCCACCGCGGCCTATCTCCGGGCTTTCGCAATGCCTGGCTCGCGCCTCAACGCGCTCAAGCACCTGGCCGCATTGCCGGTCTCGCCGTTTGTGCCGCTCCTCTCTCGCGCACCCGAGCCTCCGCGTCGGTGACAGACGAGTCGGAAGACGGCCTCGGTTCCGTCTCCCCATACGCCGCAGACGACCCGCTCCTTCCCGGTGACTCGCCAGTCCCGCCGGGCGCGCCGCCGCTGCGCCTCCAGTCGCTCGGCAGCTACGCCATGCTGTTCGCCGCCGTCACGCTGGTCAGCAAAGGCGTCGGGTTCTTCATGCTGCCGCTGTACACGCGGTATCTCACGGCCGCGGACTATGGCGTCATCGAGCTCATTGAGATCAGCCTCGATGTCCTGCAAATCGTCGCCGGGTCCCGGCTGCTCGCCGGCGTGTTCCGGTTCTACTACAAGACGGACGACGCGACGACACGGCGGCGCGTGGTCTCCACCGCCATGCTCACGATCTACGGCGGGTATGCGGTCGCCGCCGTGGCGGCATTTTTCTTGGCGCCCTTGTTCGCGCGCCTCGTCATCGGGGACGTCAAGTATACGCCGTTGATCCGGTTGGCGGCGGTGAACATGGCCGTCGTCGCGCCGTACTTCGTGCCACCCGTCTTTCTCCGGCTCAAGGGCCGGTTTCCGACCTTGATCGCGATCAACATCGTGCGCCTGGCCATGCAGGTGTCGATGAACGCGATCTTTCTCGTGCATTTTCATTACGGCCCCAAGTCCATCTTCCTGAGCACGTTGATCGTGAACCTCGTCATTGGCAGCATCATGTCGGCGATGGTGTTCCGGGAAGTGGGATTTGGGTACGACCGGGTCGTGGCCCGCGATCTCTACCGGTATGGCGGACCACTGATCGTGACGCAGTTCGCGACGTTCGTGCTCACGTTCGGCGATCGTCCGGTCCTGCGCCTGGCGTCCGACCTCGCGTCGGTCGGCCGCTACACGATGGCCTACCAGTTCGCGTTCCTGCTGGCGACCCTGGCCCAAGCGCCGTTCGATCTCGTGTGGGAGCCCAAGAAATACGAAGTGGCCCGGCGACCGGACCGGGATACGATCTATGCGCGCGTGTTCGTCTACCAAAACGTCACGTTGTTCGTCTTGGCGGTCGGCATGTCGTTGTTCGTCCACGGCGTGCTGCGGATCATGGCCACCCCTCCATTCTACGGGGCGGCCGACGTCGTGCCGGTGCTGCTGATCGCGATCATCTTCCAGGCGTGGACCGGGGCGCAAGACGTCGGCATCGCCATCAGCGAGCAGACCAAGTACATTGCGATCGCCAACTGGACGGCGGCCGCCGTCGTGGTCGTCGCCTACCTGGCGCTGATCCCGCGGTTCGCCGGCTGGGGTGCGGCCATCGCGACCGCGCTCGCCTACTCGGTGCGCTGGGCGTTGACGTACACGTTTTCCCAGCGGCTGTGGCCCGTCAAATACAACTGGAAACCGGTGCGCATCCTCATTGCGCTCTCGGTGGCCACCGTGGTGGCGAGCGAACTGATCACGGTGCATTCCATGGTGTTGGCGCTGGCCGCCCGCGTCAGCGAGTACATCATCTTTGCGGCGCTACTCTGGTCCCTGCCGATTTTGACCGAGACCGACAAGCGGGCCCTGCTCCAGCTGCCGACCACGCTGGCGGCCAAGGCGCGTGAGCGCCTACGGCCGGCCGTTGGCCCCGCCTAAGGCGCGGAGCGAGTCGCGGAACACGGCTTCGTACCCGTCGGCCATCGCGTCGAGCGTGAACGCCGACGATGCCCGACTGTAGGCGGCGGCGGCAAGCGCCTTCCGCCGTTCCGGATCGCCCAGCACCGTCGCCAATGCCCGGGCCAGGGCGGCGACATTGCCCGGCGGCGTGAGCAGGCCATCGACCCCGTCGTGGACGGCCTCGGGAATCCCCGATGTCCGCGACGCCACGACGGGCTTGCCGGCGAGCATCGCCTCGAGCAGCGCGAGCGGCAACCCCTCCCACAGCGAGGGCATCACGAACACGTCCGCGGCGGCCAACAGGTCTGGCACATCTTCACGATGGCCCAACAACCGCACGTGTTGCCCCAGTCCCCGCGCGTCGGCCAGCGCCGCCAATCGATCGCGCTCCACGCCGCCACCGCCGATGGCGAGCATCCACGGGCCGGCGCCGATCGTCGACAGCGCTTCGATCAGCACCGCGTGTCCCTTGCGCGGCACGAGGCTGCCAAGGGCCAGCAACAGCAGGTGATCATCGGGGACGCCCAGCTCGCGCCGCACAGTGGCGCGGTCGCCGGCCCGGCGCGGCACCCCGTTCCGCACGACGCGCAACGCCGTGCGCGACAGACGCAGCTCATCCTCCAGATGCCGCTTGGTATCATCGGACACCGCGATCGTCGCGGCGCTCGACCGAAATGCCCAGCGGAGCAGCACCTGGCGGCGCCATCTCGCCGTGACGTACTGGCTGCCGTGCATGGTGATGACGTGCGGCACGCCGAGCCAGCGCGCGGCCGCCGCGCCGTAGACGGCCATCGTGAACTCGTGGCTATGCACGATGTCGACGCGATGCCGGCGCAGGAGATCGACCATGCCGCTCAGGCAACGCCAATCCAGCGGACGGCGCAACGTGAAGGTCTGGGGATCAAATCCGGCGTCCCGGAACTGGCCCGCCAGCCACCCACAGCCCGCGGCCGGCCCCACCGGAACGATGGTGTGTCCCCGGTCCCGCAGGGCCAGGGCGAGCCGGAGCTCCACGAGCTCGGCGCCGCCCGGCCCGTCGGACTCGAGCATCTCGGCGACGACCAGCGGTTTTGTCATCGACGCGCCATTTTCTTGAGGCCGTGCATGCCGCGCAGCACGGGCGGTGGCAGAAGACCCAAGGCGACGATACCCCAGGCCCGGGGCATCATCCAGCCCCCGGCGGCTACGGCCTGCATCGCCGCGTCGCGGGCGCCGCGGGTGTCGAGCTCCGACAGACGCGTGTAGGCGAGACGCATGAGCAGCCCCGTTCGACCTTCGCGGAGCGCCCGCACGGCGGTCGTCGGCAGCGGATCACGGAGACGCGCCGCCTGGTCGAGACTCTTGAGGGCATTGACGATCAGTTTTTGCGCGTTCCCCGACGACGTCAACGACCCGGCCTGCGCGACGCGGTAGCGCACGAGGCGGGACAAGACGATCGCCACCGGCGCCGCCGCGGCGACCCGGTGAAAGAATTCGGTCTCTTCGGCATAGCGGAACGCGGGATCGAACACGCCCACGCGCTCGAACACCGACCGATGCACGAGTGCCGATGACGGGAGGACGACATTCCCGAAAAACAGTGTCTCGTAGAGATCGCCGGCGTACACCGTGTGGCCGTCGACCGTCACGCGCCGCAACCGCCGCCCGAAATGGGTGTCGGCACTCTCTTGGCGTTCGGAGAAGACGGGGAAAGCCGCCTCGTATCCTTGGCGTCCCGGACGCGAGCGGCCATCGCCGTCGATCAATTCGCAGCCCGTGACACTCCAACGGGCATCGGGCACCGCGTCCAGCACCGCGCTTTGCACCGCCAGCTTTTGTGGCTCCCACTCGTCGTCCGAATCCAGAAACGCGATCCACTCGCCCCGCGCCTCGCCGACGCCGATGTTGCGGGCCCGGGCGACACCGCCATTCGGCGTCGCGATGGCGCGCACGGGCGGCCCCCACTCGGCGCAGACGGCGGCCGTCTCGTCCGTCGATCCGTCGTCGATGACGAGGATCTCGAGCGGCGCCAGCGTCTGCGCCAGCGCCGACACGACGGCCCGCCGCAGCAGGGCCGCGCGATTGTACGTCGGGATGACGACGGTGATCGGACGCCCGGTCATGGCTGCGAGGCGGCGCGCACGTCGAGCGTGGGCGCGGCGCAGTCCGCCGGCAAGCCGGCGGCAGCCAAGACCGCCGGGGTCAATGCCGCGGCGACCCGTGCCGCCCCCGCGTCGGTGAAATGCGCGTAGTCGGCGAAGAGGTGGGCGCCCCGCAGGCGGCGGATGTCGACGATGGGCACGGCCGAATCGCGGGCGGCGAGCGCCGTCTCGCGCGCGGCCGCCGCATTGAAGGCGACCAGAGCGTCGCCGGTCGCCCGATGATACTGGTTCTCCCAGGTCACCAGCATGGCGGGGTCGGGAGCCCTGTCGCCCACGAAGACATTGGTGTGCGTGGCCAGCACCGGCGCCGCCCCGATGCTCCGGATCGTCCCGACGACACGTCGGAGATCGCGATCGTAGGCGGCCAGCCGGTCCGATGGCACGCCCGTGAAGCGCCAGCCACTCGGATGATCGCGCAGATCGCGCGCGATATCCCGCTCCCGGATCTTGGTGGCAATCCACCCCGGCAACAGCTCCTTGGCTTGCTTGCGCAACCGGTCGAGCGCGCGCGGATACAGTTCGGCGGACGCGGGCAGTGGCATTGGCGTGGAGTCCGGCTCGGCGGGTGTCGGCACATCCTCGTTCAGATACTGCACCGGCGTGGGATACAAGACGACGACATTGGGATGCAACGCCCGCACGCGCAGGCGCAGGTCCTGTTCGAGCGTGGGGAGCGTCATGCCGAAGATCGCGGCGTTGAGCACCTCGACCCCGCGGACCGCCGTGGGGCAGTGCCCGTCGGCCAACCGGGTCCGGAGCGAGTCCTCGAGTTGACGCGGAAACTCCCGGCCGGGCGATTCGTACAACCCGAACGTCTCCGAGGCTCCGGCCGTGACCACGCGCAGCATGCCGGGGGCCTTGACCGAATCGGCATGGGGACCGCGCATGCCGATGTTGTTGATCACCCACTTTTGATAGCGGGCGTCGGGCCGACCGTGCTCGCCGGCCGCATTGCGCATCAAGAGATCGCTCTCGGTTTCCACGCGCGAGAGCAGCGGCGTGCCGAACCGGATGGCATTGTCGATCCGGCAGGTGATCTCCAGCGCCAACGCACCGACGAGGACCAAGACGAGCCCGAGGACAGTCGCGCGCATCTGATGGTGTCGCCGCGCGTTTCTTGACAGCCGCGCGCTTGGCCCAGCGCTCTTGCGCCCGCTCGACGCGATCGAAGAAGAAGCGCGTGGCCTCGAGCACCGGAAGACCGCCTGGTGGCCAGTCGAGCGCCGGCCCAAAGGTGACGCCCATGCCGCGATTCCGAAAACGTCCGGCGCGGATTTCCGCCAACGGATCGCGGGCCGCGTCGTCGACGACGACACGGGTCCGGCGGTCGTTGGCCGCATCGTGTTGGTCCAGTCCCACGGTGCCCACCACTTCCGGACGCGTCCGACGCACTTCGTGCAACAGGCGGATCGCCCGCGGGTCGGGGAGATAGCGGGTATTGTATTTGGCGTTCCAGATCTCCACCGCATCGATCCCACGCCACACATTGGCCGGCGCCCGATACTTGAACAAGGCGGGATGGGCCGCGATGGTCAGTCCGGCGACGCCCTTGGCCAGCGCGATGAACTCGATCGGGGTGGTGGGCGCGATCCAGCGGGTCAGTCCGAGCGCCAGGAGATGCAGGCCCGTGTGACCGGCAAACCGGAACTCGAGGCCGGGAATCAACGTCACTTGGGCGTCGGAAAGGGCGGCGCACTCCGCCCGCATCGCGGCATACCGCGCTGCGTCGAAATCTTCCGCGTGGTCGGTCAGGCCCACGAACTTGAGGCCGCGCGCCAGCGCGAACGCGCGCAGGGCCGGCAACGCGTCGCGCCCGTCGTGCGAGTAGGCGCTGTGCACGTGGATTACGCCGATCGCGTCAGCCATCGGGCGCTCTCGAACAGAAAGGGCATGGGATCCGTGAATCGAAAAACCTGGTCACGCGCCGGACGAACACAAGCCGCGAGAAAATCGCCGATGGCCCGTCCGCGTCCCGGCGCGTCGGGCGGCAACGACAGGTCGGTGGCGGAACGCCGGAGCCGGGCGAGCAGATGGTCGACCTCGCCCCACCACCAACGTCCGCGGACACCCGCGGGCCAGCGCTCGGGTCCGCACGCCCCGCCGCCGAGCGCGCGCCCGACGAGCAGGGCGGGAAAGTCCACACCGGCATCGATCGCCAGTTGCAGCGAACCCCAGAATCGCCCGTTGATCTCCATCAGATACGGCGTGCCGGTCCGCGCGTCGACCTTGAGCTCGACCATGGCCACGCCTTGCCACCGGAGCGCCCGCAGGAGCCGCGTCGCTCGATCGACCAACGCGGCATCGGGCGCGGTGCTCTCGGCGTAGACACTGACCCCACCGCTCGGCGGCTTCTCGCGCAAGCGCCGATGGGTGAAGGTGGCGACGCGCTCGCCATCCCACATCAAGAGAAACACGCCAATGCCGGGGCCCACCACGCGCTGCTGCAGGAGTACCGGGTAGGCCGCTTCCGGGAGCGCGCGAATGCGCGCCTCGAGCTCGGCGGCATGCGCGGCATGCGTCACCCCCATCTTGGTGCGGCGGCCGTTGGCCTCGCCGACCGTCCGGCTGGGCTTCACGACGATCGGATACGCCAGATCACCCGCCAACCGCAGCGCCTCGCCCGCGTCCCGTGCCTCGCGCTGCGCCGGGAACGCGATCCCCGTCTGCGCCGCCTGCACCGCGAGGGCCGCCTTGTCGGACGCCGCCAGGAACGTCTGCAGATCCCCCATCGGGACGACCGCGGGTCGGAGCCGGTCGCGCGCCCCGAGCACAGCCAGCGCCGCCGCCTCGGTCATGGGGATCACCACCGCGATATCATGCGCCGCGACGTACGCCGCAACGCTCTCGACAAACCCCGACGGGTCGAGGAGCGCGTCCGGCGTCACGAGCCGCGCGCGGGCCGCGCGCGAGGCGCCGGCGAGGGACCGCGGGCGCCGGGCGGCGACGTGCACACGGTACCCCGCGGCGCCCAGGGATCGGACGACGGCGAGCGTGCCGCGCTGTTCCCCGTCCGTCACCAGAACGGCGGTCAGCGGCCACCCATGAGCCGCTGCCGCGCGACGGCTGCCTCCAATGCGGCGGCCCGCCACCCGGGCCGGCGACCCGTGGGCACGGCGGCAACGCCCGCGGCCGGCCCACTGCGCGCGCCGGCGCGCTCCCGCGCCAGGCGGTCCTCGACGCAGATCCAGACCCCGGCGAGCATCGCCATCAGGTAGTAGCTGATGTCGGTCCACGCGAACGAGAGGAAAAACGACCCGAAGGTGTATCCCATGAGCGCGACCGCGAAGTACACCACCGCGCAGTACAAGAATCGTTGCTCCGGGTCGCCGCGCGCCCAGGCCCGCGGCAGCCGCGCCCGCAGCAACACGAGGTGGATGACGCCGCCCGGAATGATGAACAACCACAACGCCATGCCCGGCAGCCCCAACTCGGCGCCGGCCTCAATGTACGCGTTGTGCGGCGGCGTACACCGAATACCGGTCCCGACCTGGTAGTTCTGCGCTTTCTCCGAGATCGTACATTCGGCCTTGGGAAAATTGTGCAGACCCACGCCGAACACCGGATAGCTCATCATGTAGCCCATGCCGCGGATCGCGACCTGCCGGCGACCGTTGACCGAGCTCCAGTTGTAGTCCGCCTTGGGATCCTGGATGGTCTGCATTTGCTGCCAGTATCCCGGCGGCGCGAACATCGAGATGCCGGCGATCGTCACGATGATGAACAGCACGCGTTGGTAAATCGGCACGCGATCGAGGAGGAGGAGCAGGCCGGCCCCGAGGGCCAGCAAGCCGACGAACGCGCCGCGCGAGCCCGTCTTGGCGATCCCCGCGCCCGTGAGGCACAGCACCACGACGCAGAACAGCTTGCCCTTGATGCCCGACGTGGTGAACGCCAACAACGTGAGCGCGAGCCCGACGTCGAGCACGAGCCCCAGGTCGTTCGCGTCGTACGTGTCGGCGTTGGCCAGGCGATCGTACCCCGCGCCCGAGCCATAGTGATGCAACGAAAACACGAACAACGTCGTGTAGCACAGCAAGCCTGTGGCGATCACGTACGCCCAGATAAATGTCTTGAGGTCTTCGGTGGATCGGATCGCCGCGATGAGCAGATAGGCGAAGACCAGCGTCTTGACGTAGACGTTGAGGATGAACGAGGCGGTACTCCCCAACGAGATGCCGAAGAACCCGCTCAAGACGGCCCAGAGCGCGAACCCCGCGATGACCTTCGCCGGCCACGTCTTGAGCAACGGTCGACTGGAGACGACATCCGGACGCATGTACGCATAGATCGCGGCGAGCGCCGTCGCGACGAGTGCCGGCCGGAGCACCGACATCCATTTGTATTGTTCATGAATCCGACTCACGGTGAGCACCGTGAGCATAAACAAGGCGATCCGGAACGGATCGCGTGCCGCAACGAGCTTTTGCTCCGCCATGGATCGATTCTCTTGCAAGGACGCTGCCCGGAGCCGCGCTTGCACCGGATGGCCAAACCCTTATGGCTTAGCAATATAGAGCGTTGGCCGGCGCGCGCTATCGTTTGCTGTTGCAAAGACGCAACAGTCGTGTAGCTTCCCACGACTATGCCGCCCGCCGCCATTCTGTGCTACCACAGTGTGACCTCGGACACGCTTCCGTCAGCCAGCGGGATGAACGTGCCGCGGTCGGAGCTGCTCGCCGCCATCGAACTGGTGCGCTCGATGGCCGAAATCGTCCCCCTGCGCGTGCTCGTCGAGCGGCACAACGCGGGGCGACCCACGGGCGGCCTGGCCGCCGTGACGTTCGACGACGCGTACGCGGCGCTGCCCCTGCTCATCGATGCCGACGTGCGCCGCGCGCAGGTGCCGGTCACCATCTTCGTCACGACCACGGCGACGCAGAGCGGCGCCCGATTCTGGTGGGACCGCACGGATGACCTCTTTCCGCGCGTTTCGCGCGAACGGTGGCGAGCGTTCGAACAAGAGATCGGGATCACGCCGGCGTTCCGCGCGGGACAGCCGGCGGACCTCGGTCCGCTCCGGCCGCTCCGGCAGTGGGTGCTGGCGACGCACCAAGGGCGCTGGCCAGCGGCGCTCGAAGGCCCGCTCGCGGCCTTGGAACAGGAGCACCAGTTCGTCACGCCGCATCGGGCGATGACCTGGGAGGAAGTCGTCGCATTCGCCAACCCGGAGCTCATCGACGTCGGCGTCCATACCGTCACGCACCCCGTGCTGCCCCTCTTGGACGATGACGCGGCGGTCGCCGAAGTGCGCGACGCGTACCGCACGATCCGGGAGCGCATCCCCAAAGCCGTCGCCGTATTGGCGATCCCCTTCGGCCTGTACGACGCGCGCACCGCGCCAGTGGCGCGCCAGGCCGGAATGATGACATCCCTGACGCTCATGAATCGCTCGCTGCGCGGCGTCGCGCGGGAGGCACCGCTGCCGCGCTTTTCCATGGGCAAGGGACTGCGGCGGTGGAAGCTGATGCTCCGGTTGGCGCTTCCCCGCGCTGCACCGCGAGACTATCCCGCGCTCCCCTCGGCGACGTCCTGATAGAGACGGCGCACCGTGTCGCCGATGACATCCCAGCTGAATCGCGTCTCGGCGACCCGCCGCGCCTCCCGGGCCATCCGGTGGCGCAGCGCCTCGTCGCGCAGCAGCGTGGCGATGCGTGAGGCAAAGGCACCGGCGTCGTCGGCGATGAACATGTCCTCGCCATCGCGAGCGCCCAACCCCTCGGCGCCGATCGATGTCGACACGATGGCTTTGCCCATGGCCCAGGCGTCGAGCAGCTTGAGGCGCGTGCCTCCGCCCACGCGCAGCGGCGCGATGTAGCACGCGGCGCGCGCGATGTAGGGACGCACATCGTCGACGTAACCGGTCAAGCGGAGCCCAGGGACCCCCGCGAACTCGCGGCGTTCGGCGTCGGTCGCCCGACCGACCCACGTGACGTCGACCGGCACGCCGCGCTCCCGCAGCCGGGGGACGATATCGCCGGCGAACCATCGAAGGGCATCGCGATTCGGATGCCAGCTGGTGCCCCCGACAAATACACACCCCGCTTGCGGTCCCTCGATCGGCGCGAAGTACGCGACGTCGACGCCATTGGGCACGGTCGCCACACGGGCCCCCGGGGAGAGCGCGCGCAGGGCGGCCTCGTCGTCCGGCGACACCGCGACGTTCAAGGCTACGCGTGGTAGCCAGTGCCGCTCGGCGCGCTCCAATCGATGCGCCTGAAGTCGCAAGTAGGCGCCCGCAGCGGCGGGCTCGGCGACTGCCCGGCGGCGCAACAGGGAGGACTCCACGTTGTGATGCGTACACACGACGTGATGGTCTTGTAGGAGCGGCAGCAGGCGCACGAGATCGAGGCTGTCCACGTGGACCACGTCGAATCGCCGCTCGCGGAGGAGCGTGCGCAGCCGGCGGAGGAACGGCGCCGACTCGTGCGCGTACCAGGTATACGGGTGGCCGGTGACGACACTGCGCGCATGGTCCCAGACCATGCGCGCCCGAGTCTCTTGCTGGGGGATGGGAAAGGCCTCGAAATGCCCGAGGGGACGGAGCCCTTCCAGACGGCGCTCCACTCCCAGGTGGGCCGTCGCGCTATCGTGGCGATCGAAGCAGAGGCCCGTGATCTCGAAATCCCGGGACAGCAACCGCAGCATGTTGAACGAGCGCAGCGCGGCGCCGTTGTGCGGCGGGAATGGCAGCCAATGCGAGAGAACCAGGAGCGGCCGGGTGATCACGGCGAAGCCTACGAACGTAGGCTCCGCCGTGTCAACGCCGGCGCAGGTGCCAGATCTTACTTCGTGCTGACGTACAGCTGGTCGATATCCCAGTAGATCGAAGCGGGCGGGTGATCGCTGGAGGCATCACCACCGTACGTCGGGTCGAACATGAGGAAGTTCCACCCCATGCGCTCGCCGCTCAGGAACAAGTGCAGACCGCCCGACTGGTTGACTTGGACGCCGTCGACCCAGAACGTGATGACAGCGTTCTTCGTTCCCGCCGAGGACTCAGGCTGGAAGGACGCCTCCATCGTGTGCCACGATCCGCGCGCCGCGCCACCGACATTGGCGACGGTCGACGAGAAGACCTGCGACGGCACCGGCGACTGTCCCGAGGAGTTCCCGGGCACGTTGATCCCGGATGTCCCGCTCGAGGTCGCGAATTGCAGGAGCGCACCGATCCACATGTTGCTGCCATTCGTCGACTGGCCATCGGCGCCCACGCCCAGCACGTGATTCTCCGAGGAGTTCACGGTGCGCGGCTCCATCACCTTGAGACCGGAAGCGTTGCTGAGGGTCCAGTTCGATGACAGGCGGAACTTCCAGCGCACGTAGAGATACCCGGAGCCCGTGCTGGGAATTGTCGCGCCGAATCGCACCGGGCTATTGCCGCCGGCGAGCGAGGGGTTGTACGTGACGCGCACGCCGCCCCCCGGAACCGCCGAGAGGTTCTTCGACCACTCGCCCGTGCTGGACATCGACGTCGGCGAGTAGTTCGTGAACGTGGTGCCGCCCTCGGTCCACGTGTCGGCCGGGTAGCTCGTGGCCGGTGCCGTGGTCATGGCCCCGGTGTTGATCTGGGTGTGCATGCCCGACGGTTCGTGGAACCCGCCACTGCTGACCGGCGCCGTACCGGCGCTTCCAACCGTGACGGTGATGCTCCCGCTCGTGCCACTCTGGGTCGTTCCGGTGATGATGGCCGTTCCGTTGGCCACACCGGTGAGGACTGCGTTGTCACCCTTGGCCGAGCCCCAGTTCTGCGTCTGGATCGACACGACGCCGGTGTTGGAGCTCTTCCAGGTCACTTGCGCCCCGAGCCACTTCGCGGTTGGCGTCGCCAGCGCGGCCGTCAGGGTGGCGTGGCCGCCAACGGCGAGATTCCCCGAAAGGCCCTGCACCGTGACCGTCGGGTACGTGACGCCGGCGACGGTAAAGGCGACGGACTCCATCGCCAATGTGCCCGACGACGCGGAGGCGGGAGCGGTAGCGGAGTCGCCACAAGCACTGAGCGCGGCGGCGACGGCTAGGGAGAGTAGCGTGATAGGGACGTGCTTGATGTGATGCCGCGCGCTCGCGCGGCCCCGGGCGAACACGGGACGCATGGCTGACCTCTTGAGGTGTCCGTTCGGTAGCCGGACTGGCGTGGCAACCGATCAGAGATCGGCTACGGTAGCCTCCAGAGCTTTGCGTCCCCGCGTTTCCGCGAGTTTGCCTTTGTCGCGGGGCCCAAGCAAACTGCTCAGCCTGCGCGACTGCTATTGTGCACGTACAATGACGCCAGACCAAATGTGATGCAAGACCATCGCGGAACTTTTTCGCGAATTTTTTTGTACCTATTTCTTGACCATGTTATCGCGCATTAATTCCGTGAGCGCGCATTCATGCCATCACTCAAAGTTGAGGGATGGGGCCGACCACCACCGCGGGATTTCCCGCGATGATGACGTCCGCGGGGAAATCGCCGGAGACCACGGCGCCAAATCCGACGACGGAGTTGCGACCGATACGCGTACCGGGTAGCAGACCCGCACCCGACGCGACCCACACGTTGTCGTCCAGCGCGACTGCGGCCACCTTGACGGGCGCAGCGGGATCGTGGCGGTCGGCGCGCGTACTATGGAAGTTCGTGTCGAGGATCGAGACGTCGGCGAGGATGCACCGGCGCCCAATGCTGATGGATCGCGCGCAGCCAAATCGCGTGCCGTTGAGGAACGTCTCGTGGCCCACGTCGATCAGGGCATCCGCCGTGTGCGTCCACGGCGTCACCGTCATCCCGACGCGCACATCGTCCCCAAATCGGACGCGACCCGGTCCCCGCACGATCAGCCGGCCTTGCACGCGAAACCCGCGGCCCGCGGAAAAGCGAATCCCCCGCGCGGGATAGCTCACCTTGTACCACCATCCTCGCAGGATCGCGAGGCCAACAGACCACGCACGGCCAGGCTCACGTGCGACGCGAACGAAGGAATGGGTCGCAGTCACATCGAAGAATGGGCGACGACCCGGGCGCACGCCAGCGGAAGGCGCATCACCCGGGCCGCCCCGACCTGCGGCTACTTCGTACTGACGTACAAGTCGTCGATATCCCAGTAGATCCCTGCCGACGGCGGATGGTCGCTGGATGCATCGCCGCCGTACGTCGGATCGAACATCAAGAAGTTCCAACCCATCGACTCGCCGCTCAGGAAGAAGTGCGTGCCGCCCGGAGGCGAGCCCGCGACCCCAGATCCCGTTTGAAAGACCTGCGTCCCGTCGACCCACAACGTGAGCTGACCGTTCCCCGCCCCCGCGGGCGACTCCGGCTGGTAATACGCTTCCATGGTGTGCCACGCCCCGCGCGCGGCACCACCGACATTGGCCACCGTCGACGTGAAGACCTGCGACGGGACCGGCGCTTGGCCTGACGAGTTTCCGGGAATGTTGATGCCGGTCGTCCCGCTCGGCGTTTGGAACTGCAGCAGCGCGCCAAACCACATGTTGCTGCCGTCCGTCGCTTGCCCATCGGCTCCCGCGCCCAACACATGGTTCTCGGTCGAGTTGACGGTGCGCGGCTCCATGATCTTGAGGCCGGAGGCCGTGCTCAACGTCCAGTTCGGCGAGAGACGGAACTTCCAACGAATGTAGAGATAGCCGGTGCCGTGGTTGGCGATGTTGGCGCCGAATCGCACCGGACTATTGCCGCCCGCCAGCGTGTTGTTGTACGTCACGCGGAGGCCGGTGCCGCCGGGCACGGCCGAAAGGTTGCCCGAGAATTCGCCGGTGCCCGACATCGTCGTCGGCGAATAGTTCGTGAAGGTCGTTCCACCCTCGGTCCACGTGTTCGCCGGATAACTAATCGCCGGCGCGGTCGCCATGTTGCCGGTGTTGATCTGCGTGTTCATGCCCGCGGGTTCGTGGAACGGACCCGTTCCCGCGCCGGCGTTCACCGTGATCGATGCCGTGCCCGAATGCCCGGCGCTGGTCGCCGTGATCGTCGCACCGCCCGCGATCAGCGCGGTCACGATCCCATTCGGGGCGACGGTCGCCACCGCGAGATTCGACGACGACCACGTCACGGATTGACCGGTCACCACGGTCCCGCCCGACGTCTTGTCGGTGGCGGTCAACTGCATTCTGATTGCCGGTCGTGAGGCTGGACGACGCCGGCGTGACCGTCACCGTCGCTACCGTTCCTCCCGACGCCGTCACCGTCATCGATGCCGTGCCCGTTTTCCCGGCGCTCGTCGCCGTGATCGTCGCGGCGCCCGCGCTCACCGCGGTGACGAGCCCACTCGAGCCGACCGTCGCCACTCCAGTATTCGACGACGACCACGTCACGCTTTGACCGGTGACCACGGTGCCGCCCGACGTCTTGTCGGTCGCCGTCAACTGCGCGGTCTGACCGGCCGCGAGGCTGGATGATGCCGGCGTGACCGTCACCGTCCCCACCACGGGCGCTGCTGCCGTGACGGTAATCGCGGCGTTGGCGCTCTTTCCGCCGATCGTCACCGTGACCGTGGCGGAACCGGCGCCGACTCCCGTAACGAGCCCGGAGGTCGAGATGGTCGCCACGCCCGTGTTCGCGCTGCTCCACGTCGCAGCCCGGCCGGAAAGCACGTTGCCGCCCGCGTCCTTCGCGGTCGCCGTCAACTGCGCGGTCTGCCCCGCGGTGACGGACACGGTCGCCGGAGCGACCAGGACCTGCGCGACCGCGATGGGTGCCACTACGACGGTCGCGTTCGCGAACTTGCCATTGACCTCGACCGTGATCGTCGCCGATCCGGTGGCCACGGCGGTGACCAACCCGCTGGACGACACCGTCGCCACATTGGTATTCGAGCTGGTCCACGTGCCGGGAGGTTCTCCGGCCAGCGGATTGTTATTCCCGTCTTTCGGCGTCGCCGTGAGCTGCACGGTCTGGCCCGCGGACAAGGTGTCCGTCGCGGGCGCCACGATCACCTTGCTGACCGGTGGCGGAATCACCGTGATCGACGCACTGCCCGTCTTACCGCTCGTGGTCGCCGACACCGTCGCGTCGCCGGTGGCGACGGCGGTCACGAGACCGCTCGAAGAGACCGTCAGCACGCTGCTGTTACTGCTGCTCCACGCGATGGTCTGGCCGCCCAACGGATTCCCCCCCGCGTCTTCGACGGTGCCCGTCAACTGGAGCGTCTGTCCGAGGCTCAGGTTTGCCGAGCCGGGTGTGACGACGACCGACGCGACCGGTACGGGCGACACCGTCACCTGCGCGGTGCCGGTCCGTCCGCCGCTCGACGCCGAGATGGTCACGGTTCCCGTCGTCACACCAGTCACCAATCCGGTCGACGAGATGGTCGCCACCCCGGTGTTGGCACTGCTCCAAGTAACGGTGCGGCCACCCAGCACGTTCCCGACCGAGTCTTTGAGCGTCGCCGACATCTGCGTCGTGCGGCCCACAATGACCGTGGCGGTCGTTGGTGTCACCGCGACCGCGCCAATGGATGCAGGCGACGCCGCGACGACCGTGATGTTCGCGGTCCCGCTCTTCCCCTGGCTCGTCGCCGTAATAACAGCGGCGCCGATGGCCAGTGCCGAAATCGCTCCACTCGCCGACACGGTAGCAACGCTCGTGTTCGAAGAGGACCACACCACGGTGGCGCCGGCGACGGCTGTACCAGAAGCATCCGTTGCCGAGGCGCTCAGCTGCGCCGAGCCACCGGGGTTCAGTGAGACTGATGTTGGTGATACACTGACCGTCGCCACCGGTGCCGGTGCGGCCGCGGTCACTTTGATGGGCACGGTTGTGGTGAGGCCAGCGGCCGAGACGCTTACGCTCGTGTTGCCGATGCCAATCAGCGTCACGTTCCCGGAATCCGAGACACTCGCGACTTGCGTGTTGGTGGACGCCCAGGTGAAGGTCTGGCCCGACATGGCCTGACCGTTCGCGTTGAGCGCCGATGCCGCTAACGACGCGGTCGCCCCCACCGCTCCCGTCACAGAGGACGGGGTGATGACGAGGACGCTGACACTGCGAGTTGAATCGGGACTACCTGGCACCGTCGATGCCGCGGGGTCAGTGAGGACTTTGCCCTCAGTGCACCCAATAGCACCACACAAGGCCAGCACGACTACCGGAAACCGGTAACGCATGCGCCCCCCTGCGTCTGTTCGGCGGCTCGACTGGCGTGGAGGGCGCGATGACTTGCGGCGCTCGGTAGCCTCGTAGCTTTGCGTCGCCGGCTTTCGCCGGGTTTGCCTTTTTCGCAGCGCCCCGAGGGGCGAGCGAGTTCTTGCCTTCGCCGGCTAGATTAATGGACCAGGCCGGCGCGCGCCAGCTGCAACTTTGGACACTACGTCATGGTATCGGTCACCATGACGCGATATCAAAGTTGTGCCGCGCTTCTTGAGGTCGATCCCCGATCATCAAGAACCGAGCCAGTGTCAGCTTTACCGGGGCGTGACCAGGCAAGAATTCGCTCACGATCCGTTTCGGTCACATAGGCGTGGGTCGGCAGCGTGAACAGCGTCTCACAGATGACGCCGGCGCCCGGGTTCGCCGGCTCGTTCGGGGCGAGCAGGGTGGCCGCCACCGGCTCTTCGCCCAGCGGGCGCGGGTAGCTTCGCACGATGCCCAATCGCGGAGCGGCCCGGCGACCGGCGGTGTCGAGCACCGGCAACCGGAGAAAGCCGCTCTCACCCGATGGGATGGGCTGGATCACCCGCAGGGCGTGGGCGTCCGCGAGCGCGATACGCAGGGCGTCGGCGGTTTGGGCCCGACGCTGCCGATCGCTCTCGACGCCGCGGAGCGCCCGTTCGACCAGGGATGCCGCGGCGAGGGAGAGGCGTTCCGGCTCGTGCGCGCTCGTGTAGATCGTCTCGCCGAGGTGAAGCCCGGGCATGCTCGCGGGGATACCATATAGTGCAGGGCGTCCCGCTGCCCATTGGGCGGCTGCGGCCGCCCAATCGCCCCAGCCCGGCGGTGCGCCGGTTATCCGTGCCTGCCACTCGGCGACGGCGCCGCTCCACTCCGGCGTGCGGGCCAGGAGGGCACCGCCGTTCCCGCCGGTCGTCCCCTTGCCCCGCCCGAAACTCAGCACGACCAAGGGCCCAAGTGCTCCGAGGGGTGCGCCGGCAAGCCCGCCCCCGGCCCGCTGCGCCGCATCCTCGATGACCACCGCCCCCGCGTCGGCGGCGAGCGCCGTCACACCGGGGACGTCGGCCGGATATCCATAGAAGTGGGCCACGACTATTGTCTCGGCGCCGCGCGCGAGCGCGCGCCGGACGCTCTCGAGATCGGGGCTCAGCGTCGCCGGATCCACGTCGTACAGACGGACCCGGAGTTGCGCGTATGCGGCCGCCGCGAGCAGATCCACACACCCGTAGGCGGGCAAAGCCACCGACCGGTCCGCGCGCGCCGCCAATCGCAGCGCGAGCACGAGGGCCGAGGTCCCGCTGTCCGTGAGCGCCACGGACGTGCCCCCGAGACTCGTCGCGAGCATGCGCTGCACGGCGGCGGACGCCGCGGACCGCCGGGCGACCGCGCCGGCGAAGGCCCGCGCAAGCGCGCTCGCCGTAACAGGCGACGACACAGGCGGTTGCCATTGACCGAGCACGGCCAGAATCTAATATCTTTCGACCCGTGACCGATCCCGCGCCACCGACCCTCTGCCTCACGGGGAACGAGCCGCGCCAAAAGGCGCTGTTCGATGAGCTGGCGCGGCAGACGCAAGTGATCGCCGAGCTGCCGTTCGACGACATTGACGCCATCACCAAGCTGGGCGCGGCCTGTCTCTCGTACGCCCAACCGCGATCCGAGTGGTGGGGCAACTATCAGATGCATCCGCTGATCCAACGGCGGCGGCGCCGCGTGCTGCAGCGCGGTCTGCGCACCCTGGCGCAGCGGCCGGATGCGCTGCTGATGTGGGGCAGTTGGTTCCATCCGACGGCCGGCGGGGCGCCGCGCATTCCTTTCTTCACGTACATTGATCAGAGCCGTTCTCTCGCACCATTGCCCGGCGAGCGGCCCGCATTGCGGGCGCGCGGCGTGCGCGCCCACACGCTGCAGGCGGCGACCTATCGCGATGCCGGCGGCGTCTTCTGTATGTCGGAATGGGCGCGGGCCCAGACGTTGGGGGCCCACACGGTCGCGCCCGACAAAGTCCACGTCGTGGGTTGGGGCCCGTGCGCCATCGACCTTTCGGGAGAGACCATTGCCGACGCCGGACGCGAGTCCGTCGTGCTGCATGTGTCGAACGACTTCCGGCGAAAGGGCGTCGACTTTCTTCTGGCGACCGCGGCGCGGGTCGCGGAGGTCGATCCGGCGATCCGCTTCGTCGTGATCGGTCGCGACGGGAGCGGACTACCCGTGGGCGATAGGACGAACGTGAGTTTTCTCGGACCCGTGTACGATCGCGAGGCGTTGGCGGCGCATTTCCGGCGCGCGCGCGTGTTCTTCCTGCCGCATTGGTTCGACCGGTCGCCCCACGTGCTGGTCGAGGCGATGAGCGCCGGGTTGCCGCTGGTCGCATTGGCTCAAGGCGGAGCGATAGAACTGACCGCGGGCACCGGCGCCGGGACGACCGTCCCCGTCGGCGACATTGACGGATACGCCGCGGCGATTCTGCGCACGATGCGCGACGCGGAAGCGTGGAAGGAGGCCAGCCGCCGGGCCCGCGCGCTCATGATCGACCGGTATAGCTGGCCCGTGATCGCCCGGACCATACTCGGTCACATCAGCCGGTCTCTCGCATCCCGAGGTGCGCGCGCCGGCGCGCCGCCTTGGCCATCTCTTCCGCGCTCGCCCGCTCGCGCGACGCGGTGAAGCCGAGGTTCGCCAGGGCGCGACCGATGGCCGATGTCTCCGTGTTCTCGAGACAGGCCACCGCGTTGATCTCGCCGTCCCCTTCGCGCTCCGAGGCCCATCCGGTAGCCGCGGGCTCGCGCTCATTGGGCACGCGGTAGACGCTGGCCTTGAACACGACGTCGCGCTCGGTGCGCGCGACGAGATCGGTCACGATGCGGCCGCTGGGGTAGCGCTCGTAGAAGAGGGCGATGCGGTCGGCGACTGGGGCGTAGTCACTCACGTCGCTCTCGACGGAGGTCTTGGGCACAGCCTCAATGTAGCCGAACACACCCCGAAGCGCTACGGGATGTACTTGACGATCCTGGGGCCGAGAACGGTCGCCACGGGCACCGGGATGCGCTGCCAGAGGCGCGGTCCCCAGGCGTACGCGCCGTCATCGGGCGATGGCGTCTTCGTGTCCCCGGAGACGGACCAGTCGTACCACCACAGCTGCTCGTCCCGCGAGCCCCACTGGCGCTTGAACTTGTGCGTGCCGCCCTCGGGCGTGCACCGACCGAAGTTGAACAACGTCAGCTTTTCGCTGATCGCGCGCTCCATGAACGACCAGTAGAGCAGCATGTTGGCCGAGAGCTTCTTGTGCGCCGACAGGGCCGAGGCCCACGTCATCTCGTACTCGGACCCCCAGCGGAATCCGCAGCCGCAGGCGATCGCCTCCGACCCCAGATAGGCACACCCGAACCAGACGTCCTCGGGAAACGTCTCGGCGATCACCTCGAACAATCGCCGCGGCTGGGTCGGCGTGCCGAGGTCGCGCATGTGATGCGCGAACACGTCGAAGAATGGTCCGAGCTGGTCCGCGCCAAACTTGACCGTGACGCCCTCTTTCTGCGGACGCCGCACCTGGCTCCGGACCTTGGCGTCGAGCTGCTTCCAGAGCCGCTCGGGATCGTCCGGCAGATCGAGCACGACGGTGACCTTCCGGGTGGACACAGGCAGTCGCAGAGGCAACTGCCGCCGACTCCTCAGCTCCAGCAGCTTGACCCGATCCGCGCGCGCCCGCTCCTCGGCGTGGGCCGCCAAGGCGACGACGGCCTCCTCACTGCCGAGGGGGCCGCCGTAGTTCAGAAACGGCATGGACACGAGGTAGTGTCCGAAGAGCGCGCTCTTTACACGCACGAGCGGAAGCACGCCCACCAGCGCGCCGCCTTCGCGGGCGGCCAGGTACACACAGCGATGGCGAAAGACCCGCTCCATGACGCTGCGCCAGCCGTACAAATGAAAGTGGCTCCAGCCGTCGGCGCCGCGGACGAACTGATCCCACTCTTCCGGAGGGCCGGTGAACTCCTCGATCACGCGCTCTGCGGCAACAAGGCGTTGCGCAACCCTTCGTTCAGCGACGTGAATTGGAACTCGCCCAGGAGCCGCTCCAAGCGCTCCTCGGTGTTGCGCAGCCCGCGATAGTGCCGCACACGGGTGAGCAACGAGACGGGAAGGCGGGGCTGCTCGGGGTCGATCTCCCACGGATGGATGTAGAAGACCGCCGGCATGCCACTCCTGCCGTGCTCGCGAAACGCGCGCTGGATGATGTTGTACGGGAAATGGCGGAAATATCCCCCGCCGGCCGCCGGGATCCGCACGCCATTCCACAGTGTGGTCGCCAGCGGAAACTCGCACAGTCGACCACCCGCGCGCTCGATGACGTGGGCGATGGGCGGCGCGCTGGGGTACCCGTAGTCCGAACGATTCACGGGAAAGAGGCTGGAATCGTACTCATAGCCTTCCTCGATCAGCACATCAAATGCCCACTCCCGACCGGGCACGATCGAGAAACTGGGCGCCCGATAGCCGACGACGGCGCGCCCGCACACGTCTTCCAGCTCTTTCTTGGCGGAACGCACGTCCTCGCGGAACGCGTCGGGACTCAAGGTGGTCACCTTCTGATGCCACCAACCGTGCGAAGCGATCTCGTGATGCTCGGCCGCAATGCGCCGCACCACGGACGGGTGATGTTTGGCGATCCAGCCGAGCGTGAAGAACGTGCCCCGGATGCCGCGCCGGGACATGATCCCGAGAATCCGGTCGACGGATGCCTCGATGCGACTCGGGAATCGCGTCCACTGATCGCGTGAGACGACGCCCTCGAACGCGCTGACCTGGAAGTAGTCTTCCACGTCAACGGTAAAGAAGTGCTTTATTGCGGTGGTTCTCGAGTGTAGCATTGTCAGGGTCGCGAGTCGTTCACTGCCAACGATTCGCAGTTACGGTGCCAGCCGCTGGAGGGCCTTATCTCCCTTTCTTCCATACTTATACGATGGTTACTGTAGCGCGCACGCAACAGAAGGCGCTCGGGTTTGCCACGAGTCTGTGCTCGCTGGCCATTATCGCCCGCCTCACGTTGCGGCCACTCGGTGGGCCACTGCCATTCGGATTCCATACCTGTCTGTTCTGTGGATCGTTTGGCTTCGCTGACTTTCTGCTCAACATCGCGCTGTTCATTCCGCTCGGGCTCGGACTGCGACTGCTCGGACTGCGGCGGTGGCACATCTTCGTGCTCGGGCTCGCGCTGGCAACGACGATCGAGACGCTGCAGGATTTCGTCATCTCGGGACGCGAAGCGGGCATCAACGACATGGTCTCGAACCCGATCGGCGCGCTGTGTGGCGCGTTCCTCGCCGACGCGCTGCCGCTGCTGTTCACGCCAACCCCCGTCGAGAGCCGGCGGCTCGCGCTCGGTGCCGCCGGCGCGTGGCTGGCGCTCGGGCTCGCACTGCCGCTGGTCACGCGCCCCTCGCTGCCGCGGGCGGTGTATTGGGAGCAAGTCGCCGCCGACCTGCCGCGCTACGGGAAATACCGTGGTCAGATCGTGTCCGCCGAGTACAACGGCCGGCCCTTCGCGACGGGACGACTCTCGGACTCGGCGAGCGCCGCCATGCGTTCCGATTTTCTGCGCGGCGTCGCGCGCGTCAACGTCATCACTGTCGCCGCGCCCAGCATCGGCCGGGTCGCGCCCATTGTCGGCGTCTTCGACAAGCAGCAGGAGGAGATCTTCATGGTGGCGTGCGCGGGGTCGGACCTCGTGTTCGGCGTGCGCACGCGCCTCGATGACCTCCGGTTGCACTCACCGGCCCATTGCCTGCACGGAGTCATCCCCTGCGATCGGCCGAGCGTGAACGACACCGTGCGCATTGCCGCCACCGTCGACCGGCGCGGAGTCGTGCTCTCCACCGAGCGGGGTGGGCGCGTAGCCAGTTCGCGGCCGGACGCGGGCGCGTGGCAGGGTTGGCGGCTCCTCATCAACGATTCGTACGGCAAACAGGCCCAGTTCAACGGCCTCGTCACCATCGTCTGGCTCGGGTTGGCCTTTGGGCCCCTCGGCTATTGGCTCGCCCGGACCGGCTGGGCCGCCTGGATCCGCGCCGGCGTTCCGGCTGCCACGTTCGCGGGGTCATTCGCTATCATCCCTCTCTTCGCCGGATCGCCCGCGGCCTCTTCTCACGTCTGGCTTGCCGCCGTCATCGAGCTTGGCCTCGCCTACGGAGTATCCTTCTATATCCATGGACGCCAACACGATCGTTAGCGCGCTCGACGTCGCCCTCGTCGCCGCCCGGTATCTGGTGCTCGGCGTGGGCGTGCTCACCGGGCTCGCGTGCGCGGGCGATTGGCTCGTGCGCACGCGCCGCCTCAACCCGTTCAGCCCACCCGCCCGATTTTTCCGCACAATGGTCGATCCCGCGATCGCGCCAGTCGAGCGTGCCGTCGTGCGCGCCGGAGGGCTGCCCAGCTCCGCACCCTGGTGGGCGTTGGTCGCGGTCGTCGTGGGCGGGATCGTACTGTTGAGCGTCCTCGACGCGCTGCGGGGATTGATCATCGGTTTGTTCAGCGCGGTCGCCGGCGGACCCCGGTCCACGGTGGCCCTTTTCGTCGGTTGGATGTTCGAGCTCCTGCAGGTCGCCCTGATCGTGCGCGTGGCCTCCTCCTGGATCCGCATTTCGCCGTACTCGAAATGGGTGCGCTGGTCGTTCGTGCTCACGGAATGGCTGATCAAGCCATTACGGCGTGTCGTGCCGACGGTTGGCATGTTCGACATCACGCCGATCGTGGCCTACTTCCTCCTGAGCTTCCTGCAGTGGGCGTTTTTGCACGAGATCATGTGACGAAAGGCGCGTGACTTGCCTCAGTGCTGTCACAAAGGCCTCGACCATCCAACTATCGAGGCTGCTTGACACTATTGAGGGGTGACCTTCATGCGCCCTTCCGAGAATCCGACCGAACCCGTCCGTCGTGACCCAGCCGCGAGCCCGCGACAACCCGGCATTGTCGAGCGGGAGGTGCCACTGCGGCAGTCCACCGAACCGGTGCTGCACGGGGATCTCGTCTTGCCGCCGCCCGGACACCTGCCGCAGACGGGCCCAGTCGACTACGTCGACCACTACTACGGCGGGGGCATGGGCATGGTCCTCCGCGAGCGGCTCCGTTGGGTGCGTGACGCGTTGCCCGCATCGGTCGGGTCCGTGCTGGAGATCGGCTATGGGAGCGGCGTATTCATGTACACGCTGGCGAGCCGCGCCAAAACGCTCTTCGGCATCGACATTCACGCCCATGGGGCGGCCGTCAGCCGGCAGTTGGACCAGGACGGGATCCACCTGACGGCGGCGCAAGGCAGCGGCATGACGTTGCCGTATCGCAACGGCGCGTTCGACGCGGTCGTCATTGTCAGCGCGCTGGAGTTCATGGATGACCCCAAGGCGTGCCTGGTGGAGTCGCTCCGCGTCACGCGCCCCGGCGGCCGGGTCGTCTGCGTGACCCCGCGCATTTTGCGGTGGGCCGATGCGCTGTATCGGACGCTCGTGGGCATCGATCCGGAAACGGACTTCAAAGGCGGACGCCAGCGCGTGCAGCGGGCGCTGGCTGATCTCCCCGACCATCCGGAGCGCCACCCGCGCCCGCGGCGTCTCCCGTCGCCGCTCGCGCCCTACGAACTCGTGCTGTTGCACAAGCGTTGACCGCCGGATACGTTACGTCCGTTGGGAACAACTGCTCACCGTGGCGATTTACGCGAATTGCGGCCACGTAAAACAAACCGCTAAAGCGCCCGCCACCCGGCCGCTTCAGCGGCCGGTTTTTCGTTATCGGGGTGTCTTTGACGAATCTTCCGTATCTCGCAGCGCTCGAATCCGGCGTCCTCATCTACGATGGGGCAATGGGCACGAACATCCAGCGCCATCACCTGGCCGCGGCCGACTTCGGCGGCAAGGCGCTCGAGGGGTGTAACGACCATTCTCGTGCTCACCCGGCCGGACGTGATCCAGGGGATCCACGAGTCGTTCCTGGCGGTCGGGTGCGACGTCGTCGAGACCTGCACGTTCCAGTCGACCCCACGGCGGCTGGCCGAATGGGGCATTGGCGAGAAAGTGCGGGACGTCAACGTGACGGCGGCCCGACTCGCCCGCGCCGCGTGCGACGTATACACGACACCACAGCAGCCCCGGTTCGTCGCGGGCTCGATCGGGCCGACGGGCATGCTCCCGTCGAGCAGCGATCCGGCGTTGTCGGCCATCACGTTCGACGAATTGAGCCGGAATTACTACGAGCAGGCCAAGTACCTGGTCGAAGGCGGCGTGGATGTCCTCTTGGTCGAGACGTCGCAGGACATCCTGGAGGTCAAGGCTGCGGTGGCCGGCATCGAGCAGTTGTTCGCCGAGCTCGGACGCCGCGTGGCGCTGCAAGTCCAGGTGACGCTCGATACCAGCGGGCGGATGCTGCTGGGCACGGACATCGCGAGCGCCATGACGACGCTGGAAGCCCTCCCCATCGACGTCATTGGGCTCAACTGCTCGACCGGCCCCGAACACATGCGCGAGCCGGTCCGGTATCTGACGGAGCACGCGTCCCGCCCGATCTCCGTCATTCCGAATGCGGGGCTCCCGCTCAATACCGGCACGGGCGACGCCGTGTATCCGCTGGAGCCGGACCCGATGGCCGCGGCCCTCGGGCAGTTCGTCCACGAATTCGGCGTGCGGATCGTGGGCGGGTGTTGCGGCACGACGCCGGACCATCTGCGGGCCATCGTCGCCGCCGTGCGGTCTTCGCATTCCGGCAATGGCCAGCCGCAGCGCCATCACGTCCCGCGGGTATCGAGCGCGATGCGGGCGATCACCCTGCACCAGGACCCACCACCGCTCCTGATCGGCGAGCGGCTGAACGCGCAAGGGTCGCGCAAGGTCAAGCAACTGCTGTTGGCGGACGACTACGAGGGCCTGTTGCACGTGGCCCGCGAGCAGGCGGAGTCCGGCGCGCACGTCCTCGACGTGTGCGTCGCGCTCACGGAACGCGGCGATGAGGCGGAGCAGATGGCCGCCACCGTCAAACTGCTGTCGATGAGCGTGGACTCGCCGCTCATGATCGACTCGACGGAGCCCGCCGTCATCGCGCGGGCGCTCGAGCACGTGCCCGGCCGCGCCATCGTGAACTCCATCAACATGGAGAACGGGCGCAAGCGGATCGAGGACGTACTGCCGCTGGTGCGGAAGCACGGCGCGGCCGTCGTCGCGCTCACGATCGACGAGACAGGGATGGCGCGGACGCGTGACCGGAAGCTCGAGATCGCGCGCCGGATCCACGACATCGCGACGCGGGAATACGGCCTCGTCTCGTCCGATCTCATCTTCGACGCGCTCACGTTCACGCTGGCCACGGGCGAAGCCGAGTGGATCGACTCGGCATCGGAGACGATCGAAGGCATCCGGCTCATCAAACGCGAGCTCCCGGGTGTGCTCACGGTGCTCGGCGTCTCCAACGTCTCGTTCGGCCTGACCCCGCCGGCGCGCGCGGTGCTCAACTCCGTGTTCCTGCACCACTGCGTGGCGGCCGGCCTCGACGCCGCCATCGTCAATCCGGCCCACGTCCGTCCCTACGCCGAGATCCCGGAGACCGAGCGCGCACTGGCCGACGATCTGGTGTTCAATCGTCGTCCCGATGCGCTGCAGCGCTATATCGAACACTTTGCCGGCGTGACGTCCGGCGGAGCGCAGCAGAAAGACGATCCGACGGCTGGCATGACGCCGGATCAGAGGATCCACTGGCAGATCGTCCATCGAAAGAAAGACGGCATCGAAGAGCAACTGGATCTCGCGGGCGTGCGGGAACAACCGGTCCGCGTGCTCAACGACGTTTTGCTGCCGGCCATGAAAGAAGTCGGAGACAAGTTCGGCGCTGGCGAGCTGATCCTGCCGTTCGTGCTCCAGAGCGCGGAAGTGATGAAGAAGGCCGTGAGGTACCTGGAGCAGTTTCTGGAGAAATCCGAGGGGTACACGAAAGGGAAGGTCGTGCTGGCGACGGTGTACGGCGACGTGCACGACATTGGGAAGTCGCTGGTCAACACGATCTTGTCGAACAACGGCTACACGGTGTACGATCTCGGCAAGCAGGTGCCGGTGAACACGATCATCGACAAGGCCCAGGAGGTCGGGGCCGACGCGATCGGGCTCTCGGCCCTTCTGGTGTCGACGTCGAAGCAGATGCCGCTCTGCGTGCAGGAGTTGGATCGCCGCGGTCTCGACTACCCGGTGCTCATCGGTGGCGCCGCGATCAACCGCCGGTTCGGACGGCGCGCCTTGTTCGTCGAAGGCGAGCGCCCGTACGCGCCCGGCGTGTTCTACTGCAAGGACGCCTTCGAGGGCCTCGACACGATGGAGGCCCTGATGGATGGCCCCCGCCGCGAGCGCATGGTCGCGGAGTGCTTGCGGGCGGCGCGGACCGACGTCTTTCTGCAGACGACGGTCGGCAAGGACGTCGCGGCCGGCACCGACGCCACGGGCCGGAGTGATGTGAGCGCCAACCATCCCGTGCCCCGGGCGCCATTCTTCGGGACCCGCGTGCTGCGCGACATCCCCCTCGCGGAGGTGTTCGCGCTGCTCGATCTCGACGAGTTATACCGGCTGCAGTGGGGCGGCCGGGGGTCCGGGCCCGCGTTCGATGCCACCGTGCGCGCCGAGTTCGAGCCCACGCTGGCCCGGCTCACGGCGGCAGCCGCGCGCGACCAGTGGCTGGTGCCGCGCGCCGCCTACGGCTATTTCCCCGCGCAGTCGAGCGGCAATGACTTGGTTCTCTATGATCCGGCGGCGTACGAGAGCGATGGCGGGTCGTTGCGGGAAATTGGGCGGTTGCATTTTCCGCGTCAGGCCGGGCGTGAGCGGTTGTGCCTCGCCGATTACTTCCGATCGGTGGAATCCGGGGACGTGGACGTCGTCGGCTTTCAGATCGTGACCGTGGGCGCGGAGGCGACGACACACGTCGACGCGCTGACCGCGGCGGGTCAGGTGACCGAGGCGTACTACGCCCACGGCCTGGCGGTCGAGGCCGCCGAAGCCGTGGCCGAGTGGATGCACCGGCGCGCGCGGCGCGAGCTGGGGTTGGCCGACGGGAGGGGCAAACGCTACTCGTGGGGGTACGGCGCCTGTCCCGACCTCGATGATCATGCCACGGTATTTCGTCTCTTGCCCGCCGAATCGGGCCTTGGCATGTCGCTGACGTCGGCGTTCCAACTGCTGCCGGAACAGTCGACCGCCGCACTCATCGTCCATCATCCCGAGGCCAAGTACTACGCGGTGCGGACCGCGGCGGCGGAGGCGGCCGCGTGACCGCGACGGTGGCGCCCGCCTCGCGCCGGGCGCTCCTCGACCGGCTGCTCGATCCGGAACGCGTGTCGATCTTCGATGGGGCGATGGGCACGGTGTTGTACGCCAAGGGCGTGTTCATCAATCAGTGTTACGATGAGCTCAACGTGCGCGCCCCCGATCTGGTGCGCGGGGTGCACGAGGAGTACGCGCGCGCGGGCGCCGAGATACTGGAGACCAACAGCTTTGGCGCCAACCGGCCGAAGCTGGCGCAGTATGGCCTCGAGGATCAGGTGCGCGCGTTCAACGTCGCGGCGTCGCGCCTGGCGCGTGAGGCGGCCGGCGACGCGATGCTCGTGGCCGGGGCCGTGGGGCCGCTCGGCCTCCGTATCGAACCCTACGGGCCGACGAGCCGCGACGAGGCGCGGGGGTATTTCCGGGAGCAGATGGAAGCGCTGGCCGAAGGCGGTGCCGACATCTTCATCGCCGAGACGTTCGGCGATCTCGATGAGATCGAGCAGGCGATACGGGCGGCGCGCGAGGTCGACCCCACCATGCCGATCATCGCGCAGATGACGATCAGCATCGATGGGCTCACGCCCTACGGCGTGCGGCCGGCCGACATCGCGATCGCGCTCGACCGGCTGGGCGCCGACATCATTGGCCTCAACTGCTCGGTGGGGCCCCAGGCCATCCTCGACGCTATCGAGAAGATGACGCCGGTCACGCGGCGGAAGCTCTCGGCGCAACCGAATGCCGGGATGCCGCGCGACGTCGGCGGGCGCAGCATGTACATGGCGAGTCCCGAGTACATGGCGACGTATGCGCGGCATCTCATCCAAGCCGGCGCGCGGGTCGTGGGGGGGTGTTGTGGTACGACCCCCGAGCATACGCGGGCCATGGCTGAGGGCGTGCGGCCGCTTGCGCCCCGTCACGCGACCGTGGCGGTCTCGGCGGGTCGGGGGCGTTTGAGTGGCGCGCTTCCCCGGGTCGACGCCTCCGGAGTCGAACCCGTACCGTTCGCCGAGCGGTCGCGACTCGCCGCCAAACTGGCCAAGGGCACTTTTGTGTCGTCCGTGGAGATCGTGCCGCCACGGGGCGTCGACGCGTCGCGGATGCTCAAGGATGTGTCGGCGTTGCGGGACGCGGGCGTGGACGCGGTGAACGTGCCGGACGGCCCGCGCGCCCAGAGCCGGATGAGCGCGGTGCTGGTGAGCATCCTCATCCAGCAGCAGGTGCCGGGTTTGGAGACGGTCACGCATTACTGTTGCCGGGACCGCAACTTCCTCGGGATGTTGAGCGACCTGCTGGGCGCTTCGGCGATGGGACTCAAGAACCTGCTCCTCATCACCGGCGACCCGCCGAAAATGGGTCCCTACCCCGATGCAACGGCGGTCTTCGACATCGACTCGATCGGCCTCACGAACCTCGTGTCGCGCCTCAATTCCGGGCTCGATCCCGGCGGGAACCCGATCGGCGCGCCGACGCGGTTCGCGATCGGCGTCGGCGTCAACCCCGCGGCCCTGGACGCCGCGGAAGAGCAGCGTCGCTTTGCGTGGAAAGTCGAGGCCGGGGCGGAGTACGCCATCACGCAGCCGGTGTTCGACGTCGCCCAGTTGATGCGTTTCATGGACACATCCCCGCCCATCCCGGTGATCGCGGGGATCTGGCCGCTGGTCTCGTTGCGGAACGCCGAGTTTCTGGCCAACGAAGTGCCGGGCGTGACGGTGCCCGAAGCGGTGATCGCGCGGATGCGGCGGGCGAACGAGCGGTCGAAGGAGCACGCGGTCGCCGAGGGGATCGCGGTCGCGCGCGAGATGCTGGCCCAGGTCCGGGGTGCGGTGCAGGGCGTCCAGGTATCGGCGCCGTTCGGGAAGGTCGAGTTGGCGCTCGACGTGTTGCGCGAATAGAGTAAAAGCCATGAAGGCCATCCTGCTCATCGATCACGGGTCGCGGCGCGACGAGGCCAACGCCATGTTGGCCTCCATGGCCGACGTCGTGCAGCACCAAGTGGGCGACGCCGTGCTGGTGCGGTACGCGCACATGGAGATCGCCGAGCCCTCGATCGCCCAGGGGTTCGCGGCCTGCGTCGCGGCCGGCGCCACCGAGGTCGTCGCCTTCCCGTATATGCTCTCCCCGGGCAAACATTCGACTGGTGACATCCCGCGGCTCGTCGCCGAGGCTGCCGCGGCCCACCCCCGGGTCCACTGGCGCGTGACTGACGCCTTTGGCGTTGACGAGCGGCTGGGCCAGATCATTGCCGAGCGCGCTGGCGTACCCGTGACCGCGAGTCCGGTTATCTCCTAGGCGGAGCTTCGTCATGTAAGTGACGGGGCACCTGACCCACTGGAGATCGGCTATGTCAGCTCGTATCACAGCGATGCTGTCGCTCGCATTGCTGTGTGCCACATCGGACGTCGTGTCGGCACAGGGACGGACGAAGACGGCGGTCAAGGCCCCGGCCGAGCCGCCCATCTTCACGCTGGAACGGACCCAGTGCAAGGGACAGTGCGCCGAATACAAGCTGTCCTTCTTCAGCGACGGTATAGTCGTGTACGACGGCAAGGCCAACTCGAGTAAGGCCGGCCAGTGGCACGCGACGGTCGACCGGCGGACTCTGGACGACATCCAGGCCGGCTTCAAGAAGATCGACTTTTTCGCGTTGAACGGTGCGTACGGCGGCGGTCTGAGCCAGAACCCCGTGGCGATTACGTCCTGGCGCCTCAACGACAAGGTCAAGACTGTCTCGCACGACGTCGGGTCGCCGTTTTCGCCCGCCGATCTGACGACGCTCGAGGACCGGATGGACGCGGCCGTTCAGTCCGTCGCCTGGGAGCGCTGACGGCCCTTCGTTAGCTTTCCGGGCATGACCAGCCAGACTGAGACTGCCCTCGCCCGACCCGCCCTGACGACGTTCTCCGACGAGGAGATCATGTTCCGCGACGCCGTGTCGGCTTTCGCGGAAACCGAGGTCCGCCCGCGCGTGCGGGCGATGGAATCCGCGGGGCGGATCGACCCCGACCTCATCCCCAAGTACTTCGAGCTCGGGCTCATGGGGATCGAAGTCCCGGAGCAGTATGGCGGCGCCGGCGGGACCATGACCATGGTTGCGCTAGCCGTCGAAACCCTCAGTCAGGTGGACGCCGCGGCCGCGATCATGGTCGACGTGCAGAACACGTTGGCCAACTATCCCATCGTCCGCTACGGATCAGAGGCGCAAAAAGCCCAGTATCTCCCGCGGCTCGTCAGCGCGGACGTCGGCGCCTACGCCTTGTCCGAGGCGGGCTCCGGCTCCGATGCGTTCGGCTTGGCTACGGTCGCCGAGCGGCGGGGCGATGCCTGGGTCCTCAACGGCCGGAAGATGTGGATCACGAACGGCGGCGAAGCGGCCGTGTTCGTGATCTTCGCGAACACGAACCCCGCGCAGGGCTATCGCGGGATCACCGCCTTCATCGTCGAGCGCGATTTCAAGGGATTCTCCGTCGGGAAGCGCGAGGACAAGCTCGGCATTCGGGCGTCGAGCACCGTCGAGCTCATACTCGACGACTGTGTCGTCCCCGCCGCGAACGTCTTGGGGCCCGTGGGCCAAGGATACAAGATCGCCATCGAGACCCTGAATGGCGGTCGCATCGGGATCGGCGCCCAGATGATCGGCGTGGCGGGCGGCGCGTTGGCGGCGGCGGTGGGTTACCTGAAAGAGCGGCACCAGTTCGGCAAGCCGCTGGCGGAGTTTCAGGGGATTCAGTTCCAGATCGCGCAGGCGGCGACGGAGCTCGAGGCGGCGCGGCTCATGGTGTACAACGCGGCGCGACTCAAGGATGCCGGGCAGGACATCGTGCGCGAAGGGGCCATGGCCAAGCTCTTCTCGTCGCAGGTCTGCGAGCACGTCACGTCGCTCTGCGTCGAGCTGTTCGGCGGCTATGGGTACACGACCGAGTATCCCGTCGAGAAGTTCTATCGCGATGCGAAGATCGGGACGATCTACGAAGGGACGTCGAACATGCAACTGCAGACGATCGCCAAGGCGGTGCTCCGCTGAGCGTTCCGTGGCCTGATGCGGCGCATCCCGACGCGTTGGCCCGCTGGACGCGGCTGCGCGCCGGAGGGCGGACGGCGTTTCTCTGGCGCTATGGCGTCGTCGCCTGGGGTCTGCCGTGCGGCGTGGTCACGGTCGCGTATCACATCTTGAGCGCGCGGGGCATCGTCTGGACGGCGGTCATGGGTCTGCTGGCGGCCTGCGCCGCGGTTGGCTACATCCTGGCCGCGTGGCTCTGGGACGAGTGCGAGGCGCGCTATCCTCATATGGACGCGGACTCCATTTGAAGCGATCTTAGCCGTCACTCTCTCCTCCTGGAGGCCTCGTGTCCGCGTACCGCGCGCGCTCGTCCACGGAGTTGATCGACGCCGGCATTCGGTTGTTGCGCAATGATTTCACGGTGTTCTTCACGCTGTCGGCACTGCTCATCATCCCGATCATCGCCGTGCAGGCAGTGCTCACCCCGACGCTGATGATCGGCAACGCTTCCCTGTTGACGCCCCCGGCGCCGGGCTCGTTCCACCCCGGCTCGTCATTCCTGGCGTTTCTGCTGACGGTCGTTTGGAGTGCCATCATCCATACCGCGATGTTCATGGCGAGCAGCGACGCGTTCCTCGGCCAGCCGATCGACATCGGAGCGCTCGTGCAACGCGCGCTCCCGCGGGCGACGCCGATGGCGATCGCCTACATCCTGGCGACGTTCTGGGTCTCCCTCGGGTTTTTGTTCTTCTTGATCCCCGGTTTCCTCATCGCGTGCCGCGTCTTCGCGGTGCCCTCGGCGGTCGCGGTCGAGAATGCCGGTGTCGCCGCGGCGTTCGGGCGGTCGGCCACGCTCTCATCGGGCATCAAGTGGCACATTTTCTGGACGGCGTTCCTGACGATCCTGCTCTACGTAGTGGCCTATTTCATTGTCTTTGCAGCGGGGATGTGGATCGGCACGCAGGCGCACCTTCCCATTCTGTCGACGTGCCTCGTGGCCCTCGGCCTCATCGTCATCGGTCCGATCATCCCCATCGTCTCCACGCTGCTCTACTACGACGCGCGGATCCGCAAAGAGGGATTCGATATCCAGCTGATGGCGCAGCACGTGTCGGCCGCGCCACAAACCGCGTAGCCGCTCTGCCAGGCCCCATCGGGACGACGGCGATCCGGGACACGATCGCCGCCGTCTTCCGCCAGCACGCGTACGATCGGACCGCGACCGAATCGCTGTTCGGTCGCGCCGTCACGTGGCTCCTCCACTGGTTGACACCTTTGGTCCGGGGGATTCACGAATCGGACGGCGTGCGATGGGCGCTGGCCATTCTCGCCCTCATGCTCATCCTGGCGGCGCTGGCGCGCTTGTTCGTCATCGCCTATCTGCCGGGGGCCAGCACCCGCGGCCGCTTGTGGGGCGAGCGGCACGTGCCGGCGCTGGACCCGTGGGTCGAGGCCCAGGCGCTGGCGGCGCAGGGTCGCTACACCGAGGCGGCGCACGCGCTCTATTCGGCGCTCCTGGCGCGCGTGGCCGCGCGCACGTCGCTGCGGCTCGATCCGTCCAAGACCGCCGGCGATTACGCGCGGGATCTGCGCACCGCGGGTCCGGCGGCGTGGGGGCCGTTTCGAGATTTCGCGCGCAGCTACGAGGTCGTGGTCTACGGTCTGGGCACGTGTGACCGGGCGCGCTTCGAGACGTTGGCGGCGTTGGCGGGACGATTGGATCCCGAGCTGGCACGGGCGGCCGCGTGACGGCCAACGGCAACACGGGCTGGCTCCGGCCCCGTGTCGCCATTCCGGTGCTGCTGGCGGCGCTGGTGGCGGTGCTATTGCTCTCGCCGCAGACGAATACCACGTTCGATCGGGTGGGCCCGCTCACGACGACGTCGACGACGCCGGCGGGAGCCCAGGGGCTGTACGAGGTGGCGCACCGTCTGGGATGGCCGGTGAGCCGGAGCCACACGCGGTTCGCGGGACGGCTCGATTCGAGCCGGGTCTATCTGGTCCTCGCGCCTCCGATGCCGTTGACGGCGGTGGAGGTGCACGCGCTCTTGGACGCGGTGCGCCGGGGGGCGGGGCTCGTCACGGTGGTGGAAGCGGGGTCGGAGCTCAACGACTCGCTGCACGTGCGGGCGTCGAATGCCGGGGGCACCATGGTGCCGATCGCGGTGGCGCCGGAGGCGCCGGCGTGCCCGGCGGACATGGGCGCGTCGCAGATCTCCTGGTTGGATGGACTGGTGCACTTGTTTTGGCTGGTGCCGGGCCGGGCGTGGGACGCGGACACGAGCGTGTTCGTGACCGTGAAGACCGACCCGGACAGCGCCAAGGCGCGGCGCATCAAGCCGGCGGCGCTCGGTGTCCCGCTGGGGGCGGGCCGCGTCGTCGAGCTGGCCGACGCGGATCTCCTGCGGAACGACGTCATTCGCGTGTGCGGCTGGGGCTTGGGACCACAGGCGGTCCGCATGTTGGAGTATGCGTCGGGAGGACCCGGCGCGCGGCGGCCGCTGGTGTTCGACGAGTTTCACTTCGACCAAGTCGCGCGCGCGGACTGGACGCAGGCCACGGAACAGTTTCTGGCCGACACGTCGTGGGGGCGCGCGATGTTGCAGGTGGTCATCGCCGGGCTCGTGCTGTTGGCGGCCGCGGCCTGGCGGCCGGTGGCGCCGGCCGCGCGGGCGCGCATCGAGCGCCGGTCGGCGTTGGAGCATGTCGACGCGCTGGCGCGGGCGTACGCGAAGGTCGGCGCCACGCGCACGGCGGTGCATCGGCTAGTCCGCGGTCTCCGGCGCCGGCACGCGCGGCCGGCCGCGGGCGACGCGGCGTACCTGGCCGCGGTGACGCAGCGACACCCGGAGGCCCGGGCGTACGTGGAGCGCATATTGGATGGGGAGCAGCGTCAATTGACGCCGGCCGAGCTGTTGGCGGCCGGCGACGCGATCGATCACCTCGACCGGATACTCGGACCTTGACCGTAGACGCCCAAGGCATTGCCATCACGCTCACGCGGGTCCGCGAGTCGGTCGCCCAACGGGTGATCGGCCAGAACGCGGTGATCGATGAGATCCTGGTCGCGTTCTTGGCGCGGGGGCATGCGCTGATCGAGGGGGTCCCGGGGACGGCCAAGACGTTGCTGGTGCGCAGTCTGGCGGAGGCGCTCGGCGCCCGGTTCGGGCGGATTCAATTCACGCCGGACCTCATGCCGTCGGACGTCACGGGCATCAGTGTGTTCAGCGAGGCATCGCGGGCGTTCGAGTTTCGCGCGGGGCCGGTGTTCACCGATCTCTTGTTGACGGACGAGATCAACCGGGCGCCGGCCAAGACGCAGGCGGCATTGCTCGAGGCCATGCAGGAGCGGCAGGTGACAACGGACGGGGCGACGCGGCCGCTGGGATCGTTGTTCACGGTGTTCGCGACGCAGAACCCGGTCGAATACGAGGGGACGTTTCCGCTGCCGGAAGCGCAGTTGGACCGGTTTCTCCTCAAGGTGAATGTGGGGTATCCGGCGGCGGATGCCGAGGTGGCGATCCTGGACCGGTATGTCGAGGGGTTCGATGCGGATCGGTTGGGCGATCGGCCGATCGCGCCGGTGGTCGACGCGGCGGGATGCGAGGCGCTGCGCCGGGCCGTAGACGGAGTCACGGTGGCGCCGGAGGTGCGGCAGTACATCGCCGCGATCGTGCGGGCGACGCGCGACGACACCGGTCTCACCCTGGGGGGATCGCCGCGGGCGACGGTGGCGTTGTTTCGGGCGGCGCGCGGTGCGGCGCTCGTGGCAGGCCGTGACTTCGTGACGCCCGACGATGTGAAGGATCTGGCGCCGGCGGTGTTGCGGCACCGGTTGCTGGTGGCGCCGGAGCTGGATGTCGAGGGTCGGACGGCGGACGAGGTGCTGGCGGCGATCTTGACGCGGGTGCCGGCGCCGCAATGATGATCCCCGTCACGCCGACGCGGCGATTGGCGGGCGTGGTGCTCCTGACGGCGCCGGTGTGGGTACTGGCGGCGTACGGGTTTGGGGTGGCGCCGTTGATCGTGGGGTTGGCCATCGTGGTGGGATGCCTGGTCGACATCGCGATGACGCCGGGATGGCGGGCGATCGCCGTGGACCGCGATTTGGTGGGGACCGTGGGCATCGGGGACGCGGTCGGGGCCCGGTACGTGCTCCGCTCGTCGTGGCCGCTCCGCGTGGTGGGCGCGGTCTACGATGCGCTGCCGCCCGCCGTGGAGCGCGCGGGGACGGGCCCGATCCCGTTCGCGATCGCGCCGCGGGGCGAGACGGCGATCCCGGTATCGCTCACCGGGCGGACGCGGGGGGATTTCGCGCTGGGACCGTTGGTGCTGCGGGTGCGGGGGCCGTTGGGATGGATCGACCGCAGTCTTCGCTACCGGCTGGGGGGGGGATCGTCTGACGGTGATCCCATCGATCGCGGATCTCCGGCGGTACGAGTTGCGGACGCTGCCGATGCGGTTGCGGGAGATGGGGGTACGGGTGTGGCGCCGCCGGGGCGAGGGGACGGCGTTCGCGGGATTGCGCGACTACATGGTGGGGGATGATCCGCGGCATGTGGACTGGAAGGCGACGGCGCGACGCCGGCGGCTGATCTCGCGGGAGTATTCGATCGAGCAGGGACAGACGGTGATGATCTTGATCGATGCGGGGCGGCTCATGACGCAGCTGGCGGGTCCCCTGCCCCGGTTCGAGTACGCGCTGTCCTCGGCGTTGGTGTTGGCGAACATCGCGGCGCGCACGGGCGACTCCGTGGGGCTCTTGCTGTTTGATGACGCGGTGCGGGCGTTCGTGCCGCCGACGCGCGGGACGGCGGCGCTGCCGCTCATTCGCGATGCGTTGGTGCCGGTCCAGGCGACGATGACGGAACCGGACTATGCGGCGGCGTTCCGCACTTTGGCCGCGCGGGTCCGCCGGCGCTCGTTGCTCGTCCTGTACACGGACGTGATCGACGTCCGCGCCTCCCGCGCCCTGTTGACGCTGGCGACGCACGGCACGCGGGTCCACCTCCCGCTCGTCGTCGCGCTCCGGAACGACGCGCTGGTCGCCGCCGCGACGCCGACGGGCCGCGCGACGACGCAGGCGATCTACGAGACGGCGGCCGCGGAAGAGCTTCTCTCGGCGCGAGACGAGGCGCTGGAGCGGATGCGGCGCGCCGGCGTCTCGGTCCTCGACGTCCGCCCGCAAGCGATGACGGCGGCGATCATCAACCGGTATCTGGAGATCAAGGGAAAGGGGGCGTTGTAATGCGTGGCCAGAGGCCCTCGGAGACGGAGACCGTCATCAAGAAGATCTTGCCCTATCTCGCGCGCCGGGGCTACGACGCCGTCAAGGACCTCGCATTCGAGACGCCGGTCGCCAACTCTGACCGGTATGCCAGGGGCTACGTCGACATCCTGGTGACGTGTGGCAAACCAAAGCCTTTGTTTCTCATCGAAGCAAAGCGATCGTCGAAGACGCTGACGGCGAAGGATCGGGACCAGGCGCTGGCGTATGGGGCGGCGATGGCGGTGCCGTTCGTGGTGGTCACCAACGGCGCGGCAATGCAGAGCTTCAATGTCGCTACGCGGGCTCCCATACAGGGGGCGCTCGTCGATCGTATCCCGGCCAAGGCGCAAGTGCCTGCTGTCATGGTCCACCTCGAGGCCGGTGGGCTCCCGCTGGACGGCGATACGAGTCTTCCGTTCCGGCCCGGACTAGCGCTCAAGCAGCTCAACGCGCTCTTCGCCCGGTGCCATAACACGATCCGAAAGATCGAAAAGAACGAGGACGAAGCTTTTGCCGACTTCGCCAAGCTCCTTTTTCTCAAACTGCTCGAAGAGAAGGCGGACACCTCGGACTTCACGCTTCCCTACTCGTATCGATTTCACGAACTGGCGAGTCGGCCGGTGTCGGACAGTGATCAGGTCAAGGACGCGGTCCTCGCGATGATCGCCGGGATCAGACAGCATGCGACGTTCGGCGATGTGCTGGGCGACGACATCCATCTCAACAAGCCGCGGACTTTTCGCTACATCATCGAGCAGTTGGCCGCGGTTTCATTCCAGGACAGCGGTCTGGATACGAAGGGCGCGGCGTTCGAGTACTTCGTACGCGCTACGCTCAAAGGGAAGAAATTGGGTCAGTACTTCACGCCTCGACCCCTGGTCGAGCTGATGGCGTGCCTCATCGGACGCCAGCAAATAGTCAACTCTTTGCTCGCTGGTTCCTCGGTCAAGGTGCTCGACCCTGCGTGCGGCACCGGCGGATTTTTGGTGCTCATGATGAAGGACGCGCAGCGCGTGCTGCAGGACAGGTACGATAGTCGGCAGATCACGAGACAGGCTTTCGACGATATCTCCGCCAAGATCGGGCGATACACCTTCTTCGGCGCGGACGCCAACGAGGGGGTCGCGGCGGCAGCGAAGATGAACATGATCATCGCCGGCGATGGACATACGAACATTCGGGCCGAGGACACGCTTGCGGCGAGCGCGCGCATCTGGGAGACCAAGAACCCGGATGTCGATATCGTCTTGACCAACCCGCCGTTCGGCACATCCGAGGCGGACTCGCTTCCCAGCGGGGATCTGTCGGAATACCCGATCCGCAGCACAAAAGGGCAGCATCTTTTTCTGCAGAAGATGGTGCGGTGCACGAAGCACGGTGGTCAGATCTGCACCGTCATTGACGAAGGAGTGCTGAATACCGAGGGTGCGGCCGGCCTTCGGCGATGGCTGCTCACCAAGTGTCGCGTTGTGGCGGTGGTGCGCTTACCGGATGAGACGTTCAAGCCGAACAAGATCAACGTCAAAGCCAGTGTCTTATACTTGCAACGTCGGGAGACCGACGACGTCGACGGCGACGACGATGCGCCGGTCACCTTCGCGGACGTCCAGTCGTTGGGTTACGCCGGGTCCGGCGACGCGTTGCGGAACTTCGACTTCGAGAGGCTGCTGCGAGAGGCTTCCGATAGCATCGTGGGCAAAGCGGGCTGTGGCGAGCGGTCGGGCTATATGTGGAGCGCGTACGACGTGTCGACGAAGGAGATCGTGGCTAGCGCCGATGCCCGTCTGGACTACAAGTACTGGGATCCGGAGATTCGCCAACAGATCGCCGCCGTGCGGGCCGCAGGCGGGAAGTCGATCGCGGAGTTGAACACCATCGCGACGGGCCGGGGCAAGAGTCCTCCCGCGGATCTGTATGTCGACGAAGACGATGGGTACGCGCTGGTCGTGAAGGCTGGGAGCAACATCTCGCGTTTCGGCGAGCTGGTCACGGACGGCGACTATATCGAGAAGAACGTGTTCGAGGAGCAATCGCCCGCCCACATCGTGCGGCGCGGCGACGTGCTGATCGCGTCCACCGGCGATGGGACGCTGGGAAAGAGCTGTGTCTACGATTCTGATCGCCCCGCGATCGCAGACGGGCACGTGACCGTCGTGCGTGTCAGGGCGGACGAGGTCCTCCCCGAGTATCTGTCCGACTACCTGCGGTGCGGATTCGGGGCGGCGCAAATCGAGCGACAGTTCACGGGCTCTACCGGCCTGATCGAATTGACTCCCGAACACGTCAAGTCGATCGTCGTCGATCTCGCTGGCGGCGTCGACCAGCAACGCGCAATTTCCGCGGCACTGCGAACCGCCGAGGCCGAGTACCGGACGGCCGTCGATAGGGCGGAAGAGTCGCTGCGATGCGCGAGGAACGCTTATCGAATTACGGGGGTGAACACGTGATGTCAACGGTCACGCCGGCGCCGGTACGGGTCGTGTCCCCGCGGACAGCGCTCATTCGGGTCCGTCGTTTCGTGATCGACGCTCCGCTGCCGCTAGCCTCGGCGCGCGCCCGCCTGGCGGCCGCGATCGAGCCCGAACAATTGCAACGCTCGGCTGGCGCGCGCCCGTTCGAGGGGCGTCTCGACGAGACGAGCTTTGAGATCTGGCGAATCATCGGCTATCGGAACAGCGTCCGACCAGTCATTCGCGGTCGGCTTGTCTCAGCGGGCGACACCACGAGGGTGGACGGCACCATCACGCTATCGCCACTCCCGCTCCCCGCTCGCATCTTCACGATCATTCTGGTTTGGCGCCGTGATCGTCGGCTGCCTCGTGGTGGTGTACGCGTTCGCGACCGGCGGGCGCGACCCACTGCTCATCATCCCGTTTGTGATGCTGGCCTGGGCCGGCCTCATGACCATCGGCCTATTTGCATTCGAGTCGCGCAAAGCGCTCCGCGAGCTCGGTCAGCTGTTCGGTACGGCGGTGAAGGGAGACTGAGGCCCGATTACGTGACGAGCACGAGCGCCTATGTCGATTGATGACTTTGCGCGGTACAGCACGATGCTCCACCGCCTGACCGCCGATTTCGCGCGGGCGGTCCCCGAGGACCAGTGGCACTTCACGCCGGCCCCTCCCGGCAAGCCTGGCCGTGCGGCGGCCCTGCATCGCATTGGCGACGGTTTCGCGCCGTTTTGCAAGCAACTGCGGCACGTCGTCTGTGCGCGCGGCGTCTACAGTGCGGCGCTAGCGACGAAAAGCGTCGATTGGACGCGCCGACACGAGCACTATGTCGGCCCGCTGACGCGGGACGCGCTCCTCGCGGCGCTCGACGACAAGCAGCGACAGTTGCTCGCCATACTGGAAACCGTTGACATCGACGCGCCAATCGACAGCTCCACCGTGCCTCCGGATCTACGAACGTCGATCGACCGCGCGTTGCGTCTCGCACACGGCGCTCGACTACCCGCGACGGCGTTGGTCGACACCTGCCTCATCACGAGCGCTCCCCGAACTGGTCAAAGTTCTATGACCGCATGCTCAGAGTGCCGGCGCAACGGACCGTCACGGAGTACGCCGAGCAAGGGACGCGCCGGCGTCTCTGTCCTCGACGTCCGCCCCCCAGGCGATGACGGCGGCGATCATCAACCGCCGTTCTCTATTCGGTGGCCATACACGCTGCGCACTGCTTCCATCGCTTGCCAATCTGCAAGCTTGGACTTATTCAACACCCGTGCTGCTTGCTATGAATGGACTGTTCGCGCATCTCTTCCGCGTAACAACTAAATGATCGTGAAGCGCATCGTACAATGCGATATACATTGTGCTTAGACTGTCACATCGCACCGCAGTGCTCCCGCTTCATTGGCATCATACCACTCAGGCGAACCTACACGGAGTGCAATAATGACAAGCAGCCAGCGACATTGCGTGAGGCCATTGTGCGCCCTGATTGCTCTGACCCTCGTCGTCGCGTGCGTCGACTCACCAGTGTCAGCCGTGCGTGAGAAGGGCCGCGCCGACGGCGGCCTGGCGGCAGGTAAGGCAAGTGTCGACGGTGGCGAGGCTGGCCTGCGTCGTGAGATTGCGTACCTGAAGCGAGTCGCCGCCGACCCAATCTTGCAAGACGGGTTTCATGTTGGCATCGCAGGGAAGCCGAATGCGACGGTCGATGACTTGTTGGCCATCCTGGAACGCGCCTTGCCAGATCCCGATGTGCGCGACCACACCATTCGCGCGGAAGCGACGCTTGACTCTTCGGGAACCGCGAACCAGTGTTTCTTTTTTGACAGCAATGGCCAAACGTGCTTGGCGATATATTCCACGATCGGGCGGGATAACCCACCTGGAATTCCACGCAATGTGACATTTGCGGCCGGGACGGCTTGCACATCGGGGCTTGATTGCGAGCCGTTTGACAACGAGCTTGGCGGAACGATGCACGCGTCCCTTGTGCTCGCCGCGGATACCCTGAAGCATGCCCAAGATTTCAACCACCTTACACCCCTTGCTACCGGTCGGTATGACGTACTGCTCACGAGTCCCACGGCACAGCCAGCATCCCTGTTGACCAATCACTGGATTAATATCGGCGGCGCGACCTTTAACTTTGGAACCTCGGCCACCAGTGGCAGCATCTGACCCCAAGATTCTCGCCGTAGCCGAGCATCGACCATAGCGCGACTCACCGTCATCATCGCGACGCTGGGCGCGATAGCGCCCGCGTCGCATCGCCTCGGTGTGGCTCGGCCTTCGACATGCGTCGAGGAGGTCGCAACCGTTCCACACGTCTTGGGCCGTCTCCCGACATGGCTCCGATTTCCGCAGATTGCGGGCAGAGGCTCGGCACTTTATGTCGTCGGTGTCGAGGGTGTGGTCGTGCGGGTCCGCGATACCAGCGCGACGGCTCGGTCAGCACTCGCGCTCAGAGTGTATCGTCTCGATCGCCACGAGCTCGCACCCGCTGCACTGCGGGGCGACTTCGTGTTCGCGTCTCCCCGCGCAGTCGTCGACCGCGATGGGGTACTCCACGTTGTATGGGCTGAGCCGGACAGTTCAGACCGACGCGGCCTGAGTGATCTGAATCTTCATCGGATGCGGTTTACGACACTCTGGCACGCGACGTTCCATAAGGGACATTGGTCGAGACCCGAAGCGATTTACCATGCGTGGGAAATCGTTTGGGACGTTACGAACGCGTCCAACTTGATAGTGGACTCGTCGAATGCCCTGGCATTGGCGTTTGGCGCAGATCCGCGCGACCATGGAGGCGCGGTCATGGCCTACCTGCGGCTCGAGCGGCACGCCTGGTCCGTCCATGAGCTGCCTTTCGGTCTCGGACCGCCGATCTACGTCGATTTGGCTGCGCTCGGGGCGCGACGGATTGTGATAGCCTACGTTACGACGAATCCAGCGATTCAGGACATCAACCAACCCTCCAACCAACTTTACATTGTTCGATCCACCGACGCGGGCCGCACGTGGAGCGACCGCATGCCGCTCTCGCGCACGGAACAAGGGCTGGCGTATCAACCTCGGGTCGTGGTCGATAACAGGAGCACCGTGCACGTGATATGGATCGCCGGCCGAAATCCGCACACATTGGAAGCCGGTGCATTGCTGCACGCGACCTCGACGGACGGATCGCATTGGACGGATCAGCGCGCATTGCCGCTCTCAGGGCTCGTGAGCGAGTCGCAGATCGCCGTGGACGAGTGCGATATGATCCACGTCATGATGACGAGACTGGAGAACGGCGGTATAATCCTCCGCCACGTCCGAATGCCGATCGCTGGCGTCCCGACCGAGGATCGGCGTTTTGCGGAACCGACATTTGGGCCACCGTCGCTCATGATGGACTCAGGTGGCCTCCGATTCGTATGGGAGCGAAGCCCAAGGGAGGTTGGCGATTCCGGAAGTGTGCTCCCGGTAGTGACGATGTATGGTAATGTGCGAACCCGCTAAGCGGATCCCATGCCGACCACCACGCGGAGACCTGCCGTCACAGCCGCGACTCACGACTTAGACGCTGCCGTTCAAAGGCGGCGATCCGGCGATCAGCGCAGCGGCCCCACGTATGACAATGTGCTGCGTGAAGTAACGAGCGACATCTACAACGGCACACGCAACCTGTACTCGGTCGACGTGACACCGCTCGCCTGTTAGCAACGCGCTAGAGTTCCGCTTGTGCAATGGGCCCAAGTGACCCCTGGGTGAACTACGGGCATCGCGTTGTCGTTCATCTCGCGCTGACACCGCCCAGCGTACTGTCGTAGGCGGCCTCGGTCCCCTTCAACAGCTTCTGCATAGATGACACTTAAATCTTTGTGGCCGGGCTGCTAGCATCACCTTATGTCGATCGATGACTTTGTGCGGTACGGCCAGATGCTCCACCGCTTGACCGCCGATGTTGCGCGTGCGGTGCCCGAGGACCAGTGAACCTTCACGCCCGGCCCACCGGGCCAGTCGTCTCGTGCAAATTCGGAGGAGAGTCATGCAGCGGATCAATCTCTGGCCTGTCGTCGGTACTCTCGTCTGTGCCGCGTTCTCAGGAGCGCCACCGGAGGCTTCTGCGAAAGCCTCGAACCAGGCAGCGGAAGCGGTCATCGACATCTCGGACGTCGATGCATTTTATAGGATCTACGACGCCGCTGGGGGACATCCGACCGCCGATCAGTTGCAGCACGACTATCTCGATGATGGTTCGCAGGGACTTCACGACTTTGCGAAGCTGCGCAGGATTACGGGGGAAGCGATCGCCAAGAACTTGGCCGAGCATCCGGAGATGTATTCGGACGCCAAGCGTTGCCTGGCGGTCTTGCCACAGGTGCGCCAGCGTGTGGTCGCGGTCAGGCGCGAAATGAGTCGCCTCTATCCGCCGGCACACTTCCCTCCAGTCACGATCGCCGTCGGCCGAGGGAGGCCAGTGGGCGTGGGCAGTCCGGTCACTGGCGTCCAGATCGGACTCGAGGCGCTGTGCGCAACGAACTGGATGGGTGCCAGTGTCGAGGACCGTTTCGTGCACTCGATCGCGCACGAATATGTCCACGCCCAGCAAGTGCGGGCGCTGGTCGATGACGAACACCCAACCGTGCTCGAGGTGTCGCTCATCGAGGGGGCCGCGGATTTCACGGGCGAACTGACATCCGGCGGGGTCAGCTATGCCTATCTCGACACCGCCACCAAAGGGCGCGAATTGGAGATCGAGACCGCGTTCGTCCCCGACGAGGACAAGACCGATCTCTCAGCCTGGGTCTACAATAGCACTATGGAGCACCCGCGCGACCTTGGCTATTGGGTCGGCTATCGCATCGTCAAATCCTACTACCAGCATAGTGACGACAAGCACCGCGCCCTTCGCGAAATCCTGGCGATGAACGATCCGAAGGCGTTTCTGGCCAAGAGCGGCTGGTATCCCGGCATTCGGCTCCGATAAGAGCGGCGTGCCGGCGCAGCGGACCGGCACAAGCGCGCTCAATCGTCCGACAGCACGTACTGGTTGCCGTCCGGGTCCTTGAAGATCGCCGCCGTTCCCCAGGGCTCGGTCTTCGGCTCCTTCGCGAACTCCACGCCGTTCGACTTCATCGTCTTCGCCGTCGCGAAGACATCATCGCACCAGAACGAAATCGGCTGAAAGCCACCAATGCGGTCCTCGTGCCCCTCCGGTGTGAACAAGACTAGCCGCGTCTTCTCGCCGGGAATGAGCAGCTCGATCCACCGCTGGGTGCCGTTGAACGGCTGGTCGGTCGCGACCTTGAACCCGAGTTTCTCGGTGAAGAACCGCAGGGAGACGTCCTGGTCGCGCACCGGCACGCTGATGAACTTCACTCCGCGAATCATCAAGGCAGCATAGCGACGCTCCAAACCGGATGCAATCGGCCAGTCGTTGCTATATTATTGGTCGGTATAGCATGTTCCCTGTCGACGACTACGTCATTGATGTCCTGATGCGCGATCTGGTCGGCCACGACCGCCGGCCGGTCAGTTTTCTCGTGTATCTGTGGCTCCTCGCCGAGCAACGGAAGCGGCGGACCGCCGTGCAGATCAGCTATCAGGAACTCGCCGAGTCCGTCGGCGTATCCAAGAGCGCCGCGCAAGCCGCGGTCGGTTGGCTCGGGCGGCGCAAACTGCTCTCCGCCGACAAGGCCAACGCCACCGCGACCCCGCGGTATACCATCCACACCCCGTGGCGCGCCGCATGAGAGAAGCCAGCAAGACCAATCGCCTCCGCGACGACGCGTTCCGCGCCACCTACCTTGCCGGCCGCGTGCTCGATGTCGGATCGGGACCCGACCTCGTCGTGCCCCACGCCCAGCCATTCGATCGCGAGCACGGGGATGCCAACCACGTCACCCGCTATCTGGCCGCCGAGTCGTTCGATTGTGTCCACAGCTCCCACTGCCTCGAGCACATGATCGACCCGCGGCACGCGCTCGCCGAATGGTGGACCCTCGTGAAACCCGGCGGCCATCTCATCGTGGTCGTACCCGACGAGACCCTGTACGAACAAGGCTTTTGGCCATCCCAATTCAACACCGACCACAAAGCCACGTTTCGACTGGATAGCGCGACGCCAGGGTCCCCGGTCTCGCACGACCTGCGCGCCCTGGTGCTGGCGCTGCCGAGCGTCGAGCTCTTGGACATTCGCCGCCAAGACGATGGATACGATCACCGCTTGCGCTGGCGCGGACCACCGCCGCTCGGCCGCGCCCTCCTCTGGGTCGACAAGTATCGCCGCCGCCGGCTGCGCCGCCATCCGAATGACGCCGTAAGCCGCGCGTGGCTCCGCCTCGCGCGCTGGCTGCACACCCCGGTCGACCAAACTTCAGGCGACGCTATGGCGCAACTTCAGGTCGTCGCGCGCAAGAAGAAGGAGCGTCAGTAAGCGGGCACGCCTCCTGCGAGATCGGATGTATCGACAATCGTGCCAATCCCCGCGCCCGCAGGCTGAGCCGACTTCACCGCGTCATTCTGGTCGCGGCGGCGGTTGCGCTCGCATCCGCGTGCGGTGACGATCGGAACAGCGGCGACAGCGGTGTGGTCGCGCCACCACAATTACCGAGTGGGCCCGCCCCAGCTGACACCGCTGCCATCGCCGTCGCGACCGCGTCGCCAGGTTCCATGATCCCCGGCAATTTCCTAGGGTTCAGCTTCGAGGTCAGCGATCTCGGGGATAACGGCTGGACCGATCCTCACTATGCGGCGGCCGCCACCCTCCTCGGCCCCGGTGTGGCCCGGTTTGGCGGGAATTCCGTCGACGTCAGCACGTGGTCCCCCAACCCTGCGACCGGAAATGATTCCGACCTCACCGGGATCGACTTCGATCACGCGTTCACCTTCGCACACAACGCCGGGTGGACCGTGTACCTTGGCATCAACCTGGGCCAGTTCGCTCCCGACACGTTCGCCGCCGAAGCCGCGTACGCCGCGGGTCGCCCGGGCGCGTCCGGCGTGTTGACGGCGATCGAGATCGGCAACGAGCCCGACGTCTTCACCGGCAGCTACCGGGGCCCCGGGTACGACGGCGACAGTATCGCCAGCGAATACGCCGGCTACAGCGCGGCGCTCGCGCAACGCGCGTCCGGCATACCGCGCGTGGGACCCGCGATGTGCTGCCGGCCCCAGATATTCGCCGAGTTTCTGGCGGCGGGCGGCAGCAAAGGATTGCACCTCCTCACCTATCACCATTATCCGACCATCGCCATCGACACCGCGGCCGCGAGCCCGACCAACTCGAGCATCGGCAATCTGCTGAGCGCCACCACCATGGCAGGATCCGTGGAGCTCATTGACATCGTGGTGGCCGACGCCAAGACCGTGGGCCTCCCCCTCCGCATGGGCGAGTCGAATTCGACATCAGGCGGAGGAAGGCTCGGCACGTCGGACGCGTTCGCGTCCGCGCTGTGGGGACTCGACTACTTGTACACATTGGCCGAGCACGGAGTGATCGGCGTCAACCTTCACGGCTCGCCCGCGCCCAACGGCGGTATCTATTCGCCGCTCGTCGACAGCGCCGGCGTGAGGGCCAAGCCGCTGTTCTACGCCATGCTCGCGTTCCACGCCGGCGCCGGCGGCGCGGTGCTGCCCGTCAAGGTGACGGCCCCCACCAACGTCGCCGCCCACGCGACCCTGGCGTCCGATGGCACGCTGCGGGTGACCGTCGTGAACAAAGACACGGTGAACGCCGTGTTCGCGCGCGTCACCCCCGCGGCCGCCTACCGCGCGGCCACGGTGCAGTTCATGACCGCGTCATCCGTCCACGCGAAGACCGGGGTCACGTTCGCCGGCGCCGCGGTATCGGGCACCGGCACTTGGACTCCGCAGGCGCCGTTCGCCATATCCGGCGCGAACGGCACCTTCGGCGTCCCCCTCTCAGCCGCCAGCGCGGCCGTCGTGACGCTCGTGCATTAGACGCCCCTACCGGATGCCGGCCTTCGGCGCCTTCACGCGACTCGGCGACAACTGGGACGTGGCGACCGACAAACGCGCATCCACGTAAGCGACCGCTCCACGGTCCCTCGCCCGCACCGCGAGGATGTTGTTGCCGCCGACCAGCAACGCATCGGACACCGTGAACGTGAAGCTGTCCTGCGCGGCGCATCCTTCGTGGTGCACATAGCCGTCGCTCTGCAGGGTGCCCCCTTGGACACTCGGCGTGACGTCGGTGCCGTTCACGTAGACCTGAATGTCGTTGTCGATCGCCACGCCGAGCGTGAGGGTGGTCGTGCCCGTCCCCTTGCCCGGCCACGGGAATGCGCGGCGCAACAACATTACGCTCGGCTGGATGCTGTTGTCCCAATGTGTGGCGACGGTGTTGTCGAGCGGGCATGTCGTCCCCGGCACGGAACCACTGCCGAAGGCCGCGTTGCCCAGCCCCCAAGCGGCGTCATTGAAGCCGGGTTGGAAGAAGCCGGCGGTGTCACCCGTCGACGCCAGCAGGAACCGGTAGTTCCCACCGAGATACGACAGGACATTGCCACCGGTCGCCGTGTCCGCGACCGGGTTGCCGGTCACCGAAACACCGACGCCGCTGGCCGGTGGCGCAAAGCTGGCGATCGCGTTGACGATATTCTGTCCAACGCCGATGCTCCAGCTCCCGACCCGGGCAACGCCGCTCGTGTCCGTTGTCGCCGAGACCTGCGCCACGAGCGCCGGGTTGCCGACCGCCGTGAGCACACCGGCGCCCTGGAGAACGTTGAACGTCACGTTCGCGCCGGGGAGGGGCGTGTGTCCACCCAACGTCTGTACCAACACGGCCGGTGGCGACGCCGCGGGTGCGCCGGTCGGCCCCTGTTGCTGGGTCGCCGAATTCGCTTGCGCGGTGACCAGCGTGTCGACCACACCAAACGGGCTGAAGGACCTGATCTTCCCGCCGATCCCGGTCGAACCGCCGAACGCGTAGGCGTTCGTCACAAGCAGATCGCTGAACCGGGATCCGAGCGCCGCGAGCGCGCCGCGATAGTCGTGCGCCTGCGCCAGCTGCAACGGACTCCGCTCGGCCGATGCGGTCCCCGAGCACGCCAGGAAGCTCGGCGCGATGTGCAAGATCTCCAGTCCGGTGCCCGACATTGTGCGCCATGTGGGCGCGCGCGACCGGCAGGTTCGGGTCGGAGATGCACGTGGCGACCGTCACCGAATCGACGACGCTCCCCTCCGGCACCACCGTGTACTGGAAAAATGGACCGAATTGGTCGAGCCGCGTGTTGAGCGGCCCGGTGAACTCCGGGAACGTCCCGGGAATGAGCGTGATGGTCACCGTGACCGGTGCCTTGAGCGCGGTCGGCGGAATCAGCACGCCCGACGCGCCGCTCCCGGTCACGACGGTCTGCGTCGTGGTGGACGGGAAGACGACGGCGACGACGTTGTTCGGATCGGACGGGCTCGTGCCCAGCGAGAGTTGCGAGCCGTCGAGACCCACGCTGCAGTAGAACGCCTTGCCGAGCGCCAGCACGGCGGCTTGGGTCGCCGGCGACATGCCGCCGGTGAGTTGGTTGGCGGCGTACGCCTTGAGCACCTTGGACCACAGCGTGAACATCGCGTTCTGCGCCTGCGTCTTTTGCCCCAGCTTGAATGCGATGACGATCAAGTCGAAGTCCACGGCCGCAATGATCTTCTTCCCAACGGGCACGAGGGCGATGATCTGCTTGTCGACCGCGGCCGGTGTGGGACAGGTCGTCCCGACTACGGCCGCGGCGATCGCGTCGCCGGCGGGCATCGCTTCCGTCGGCGAGGGATGTTGATCGCTACACGCCTGCGCTACCATCGCGCACAATACGGCTACGGCGGGGAGTCGGAACCGCTTGCTGCGGTGGAACACAGGAGCTCCTGAAAAAAGAGAAAAAGGTCAAGGAGACGACCGGTGGATGATCGCTTGGAATCCGGGGTCGTCGTGCAACGAACGCCAGCGCCAATTGTCGTCGTCGTCGAAGTCGTTGCCCCGACTCGGATTGGCCGCCAGATACACCTTGAGCGCGCGCACCGCGTTGACGTTGTCGTGGAGCACCGTCCACGCATAGGCCTTTTCCATCTCGATGTCGTGCGTGGGGTCGACCGCGACCGAGGCTTGGGCGCGATGCAACACGCGGCGGGCGCTGTCGGCGAGCCCGGCGCGGGCCACGACGACACTGGCCATCACCACGCCTTCGACCTGCGCGTAGGCCTGATCCGGCTTCGACGACAGCGCCACCAGGCTGTCGGCGAGTCGCCAGGCCCGGGCGACATCGGCCGGCAGCGCGGGGGTGCCCAGCACGAACAGGCGGCATTCCACAAAACGGGGATCCGTGGGAAAGCGGCGCTGCGCGACGTCGCACCAGCGGGTCGCTTCCGGGAACTGCTCCAGATCGTACGACGTCGTGAACAGCCGCCACAGAATCACGTCGGCGTTGCTCAGGTACGCGTCGGCGTCGTAGGCGCGCGCGGCGGCGAGTTTGGCGCCGGGCACGTCATTCGTCTGATAGTAGAGATGGCTGAGGACGGCCCAGGCGCCGGCCTGCGCCGTGTCTTGTTTGACCGCGGCCTCGAGATCGTGCTGCGCGGCGTGCAGCGAGTCCGTGGCTTTCGCGGCGTCGGGTTGGACGCCCAGGAGCCAGCGCCAGTAGCGGAGCGTGCCCCGGAGCTCCAGGGCATCCGGGTTGGTCGGCGCGAGCGCGAGCGCCTCTCCGGCGCGGGCCATACCGGTGTCGATATATGCGGCGGCGCGGAGCGGGGCGTCACCGAGGAAGCGCGAGATCTTGTAGGCGACGGTGCCCCGTAGCATCACAGGATCGACCCACCGCGCGTCGGTCGCCGCGCCGGCCGCGAACAGCGAGTCCGCGTTATGGAATGCGCGTAGCGTAGCCGCGGTATCGTTGGAGCCCATCAGCTGCTCGCCCGCCTGCAGCTGTTGATCGCCGCGCTGGACGAGTGCCCACGCCGTCGCGTTCGCGGCGCCTTCGCGGCGGCTGCGGAGGAGGACCTCCTGGCCTAGGCGCCGGCGAATCATGCGCGCGACCTCTTGCGCCAGCGTGTCGCGCAGCTGGAGCACCCGCGCGGTGGGTTGCTCGAATGTGGCGCGCTCGAAGTCGGCGCCGCTCATCGCATTGGAGAGCCGCACGGTGACGCGGAGTCTGTCGCCATCGGGCTCGACACTGCCGCGCACGAGCGTGCCGACGTCGAGCGCGCGCGCGATGCTGTCGGACGGTGCGGTCGTGCCGCGGAACGTCGCCGCGCCGCCTTTGGAGATGACCGTGAGTCCGTGCACGGCCGAGAGATCACCGATGAGCGCATTGGTGAGACCGGACGTCATGTAGCCGAGCGAGTGGTCGCGCGAGAGGTCGTCGAAGTAGAGGACCGCCAGGCGCTTCGCTTCCGCGTCGGCGACGCCCGTCGGATGGGCGCCGCTCCAGCGCTTCCAGCCCAGCCAGCCGGCGAGGGCGACGATGGCCACCACCACGGCGAGCACGGACACGATCTTCCGTCGCCGGTTGGCCCGCGCGGCGCCCACGATCGTGGGGCGGTACGACGACGCCAGTCGTTCGGGATGGGCCAGCGCTTCGCCGAATTCGCGCGCGGTCTGGAAGCGGTCGGCCGGCGACTTGGCGAGCGCCTTGACGATGACCGCTTCGAGGCCGGGCGACACCGTCTGGCGCACGATCGTGAGCGACGGCACTTGGTCGAGCGCGTGACGGGCGAGGACGGCTTGCGGCGACGCGCCGACGAACGGCGGTTGTCCGGCCAGCATCTCGTACAGCACGCAGCCCAGACTATAGATGTCGCTGCGCCGGTCGAGATTCGGATCGGCCATCGCCTGCTCCGGACTCATGTAGAACGGCGTGCCGATAGTCACGCCCGTCTGCGTGAGTTTGCGATCTCCGACTGACGCTACCGCGCGGGCGATGCCGAAATCGACGACGAGCGCGTGGCCGTCGTCGAGCAGAATGTTCTCGGGTTTGATGTCGCGATGGATGATGCCTTTGTCGTGCGCGTACTCGAGTGCGGCGGCCACTTCTTTGGCCAGGCGCACCGCTTCATCGACACCGAACGCGCCATCGCGGGCGAGCTTCGCGGCGATCGATTCACCGGGGACGAACGGCATGACGTAGTACAGCGCGCCGTCGAGCTCGCCTGAATCGTAGAGCGGGAGGATGTTGGGATGGCTGAAGCGCGACGTCAGCTCTATCTCGCGGAGAAAGCGCTCCGGACCGAGAGCAAAGCCGACGTCGGGGAGGAGAACTTTGACCGCTACTGGTCGATCGTCGCGGATATCTTGGGCGAGGTACACGGTGGCCATGCCACCGCGGCCGACTTCCCGCTGAATGCGATAGCGATCTTTCAGCAGCGTGTCGACCAACTGGCTGGTTGATCCCGCCATGCGGCCTCCGCCTGCCCGAGCCCCCCTAAATTAGGATGTACTCATCCGGCGGGCCACGACGATCTTATGCCCCTTTGGTCTCACGACGCCGGCCGGAAACGCATGACTGCATTTTGGGAAACGCTGCCGAGCGAAACCCCACCCAGGCCAATGGCGTAGTAATCACATGCTTGCACTCTCGCTGGCCTGGCTACTGGCTTGGGCCCAGCCCGGCGATTCGACGGTGTTCGACCCGGTTTCCCGAGCGAAGGCGTTGGTCACCGTTTTGGTGCAAGGGCATCCGGATAGCGCCGAGTCCCGTTTTGATCCGGACTTGAGGGCGAAGCATCCCACGCCGCAGTTGGCGGCGTACTGGAAGCAGGTCATTGACGAGGCCGGCGCGTTCAAGCGCTTCGCCGACGTGCGGGTCGACTCGTCCGCGGCGCCGATCCGCAAAGTGATCTTGGGGACGGTGTTTGCGCGCGAGGTCATCGAGACCACGGTGACCTATGGTCCCACGGGCCATGTGACCGGACTGTCGTTCATCTCGCGGTAGTCCCCTAGAGAGTTGCCGCGCAGCATGTTTGCGCGTCTCCCGTCGCGATCTGGTCAGCACGCAGCGCCCGTATTGTCCTCGGAGTTGGCACACGCTGGCCGACTCCACGACGTTCCATCCGCTCGACGCCCGGGCGACGCTGCCCAGCTTCGACTTCCGGAATATTTTCGCGGGCCTGTCCGCCGCCGCCCCATCGGGATTCCCGGTCCCGGCGCCGCTCAAGACGTATGTGGCCGCTCCCGGCAGCTTTGACTATATCCTGAACGGCATCCCCGGCACCGAATCCGTGTACTTCCTGTTCCAGGGCGGGCCGTTGGCCAGCACGCAAATGCTCCAGTTGTTGAACTCGAGCGAAGGACAGTTGTCGGCGGGCAGTGGATTGCGCGTCGGGATCATCCGGGTCCAGTAGACCGGGGCCGATGCGATTTGATCCCGATGCGCCGCTCTGGTCTCGCGCCATAACATTGGGCGCCTATTGGGGCACGTTCTTCGGCGTCTTCGACGTGCTGATCCTCGCGGCCGCGGTTTTCGGCGGTCGCTATCAATCTTGCGGACAGTCGCCCGGATCGGGCACGTGCGACTTTTGGCTGCTGGCCGTCACTTATCCGATCGGCGCCGTGGTCATGGGAGCCGCGTGGCCGCTGTACCGACGTCTGTGGTTGGCCATGCCGATCACCGTCATCGCAATGATTCCGTGGTTTCTGGCGATAGTGGCTACGGACATCCAAGCGCGCACCCACTGGGCCTGGACCGACACCATTCTTGTGCTCCTGCCGAGTGTGGCGCTCGGAGGTCCTGTCGGTTACATGATCTGGAAAAAACGCCGGGACCGCGAAAAAGCGCTGAGCGGTCAGCGCGCCCCGCGCGTGCGGTCGTAGGCCGCCTCGGTCCCCTTCACGAGCTCGCGCACCGAGAACACGTCCGCGCGCGCCACCGCGGCGCGGCCCAACTCGGCGCGTAACCCGGCGTCGGAGGCAAGGCGGTCCAGGATGGCGGCCAGCTCTTCCGGCCGCTTCGTGTCGAAGAGCAGACCCGTACCGGGCGTGATGATCTCGAGCGGGCCCCCGAGGGCCGACGCGACGACGGCTTTGCCGAGGGCCAGGCCTTCGACGACGACGATGCCGAACGGTTCCGGCCTCGTCGACGCGTGCACGACGATGTCGGCCGCGTTCATGAGGTCGGCCACATCCTCGCTCTCGCCGACAAACGTGACCACCCGATCGAGACCGGCCGCCGCCACGGATGCGCGGAGCGTCGCCTCGTAAGGCTCCTCGCCCGACGGCGTGCCCCCGACGAAGAGCGTCCGCAGCCGATCGCGCGCCGTCGTCACGCGGGACAGCGCGTCGACGACGACGTGCTGCCCTTTCCAGGGGCGCAGATGTCCGACCATGACCACGAGAATGGCGTCCGGCTCCACGCCATAGCGTTCGCGGATCGCCGCGCCCGACTGACGGATCGAACCGCGGAACGCATCGGCGTCCACCCCCTCGTAGACGACGCGCACGCGGTCCGCCGGCGCGACCGACGCGATCACGGCATCGGCGACGTGGCGACTATCCGCGAGGATGAAATCGAAGCGACGCTGCAACCACCGGTGGATGGGATCCGCGGCTGGCCGCACGATGCCCCGGGCAGCCGTCAGACAGGGCAGGCTCAGAAGCCACGCCGCGGGCATCCAATCATTGGAGCCGACCGCCGGCGTGTCATTCAGGTGCACGAGATCGATCCGGTGCCGCCACAGGAACTTCGCGCGGCGCACGATGCCGGCGATCACGTTCACCAGCCGCCCGCCCACCCGGCGTTCCTTGGGCCAGAGCAGTACCGTCACGCCGAGCGCCGTGAGTCGCGGAACGAAACGATTGGACTGGTAGAAGAGCACGACCGGCGTATAGCGCGCACGGTCCAGCCCGCGCGCCAGATCGAAGAGCGCCTGGTAGGAACCCCCAGCCGTTCCATTGACGTTTTGCTCTACCAGGAGCACGCGCCGCGGCACGCGCGTTGATGGCATATGAGCGGATAAAATACTATCGCGGGCCCCGAGATGGACCAAGCCAAACGCGCGAACTTGGATATAACGCGCCGGAGGCGGGCCGTTACACTATTTGAGGAGGATGTGTGGCGAGCAACGACGCGACGATTGGAGGGACGTCCCTGGGAGATACCCTGCTCACGTTTCGCGGCTACAAGCGGATGGCGGATGGGGCCCTGGCCCAACTCGATGATGGCGACTTTTTCCGAGCCCCAGACCCCGAATCCAACAACGTTGCCCTCGGCAAACCCCTCCGCGGCGCGGACTGGAAAGCGATGAGCATTCCCAAGAGGAAGGGAGCAGCCTCCTGATGCCGACATTCGTCGCGGAGTTGTGTGCCGCCGGCCTCGTGATCCTGATGCTGGGCGGCGTGACCGTCCGCGATGAGCTCGCGGCGGGCCAGGGACTCGACAAACTGATCGTCCTCGGCCCCACGTTTTTCGCGGCGGCGCTGGCCGTCTTTGGGTCCGAGCACCTGCTCGCCCCGAAAGCGCTGGCGCAGCTCGTTCCCCATTGGATGCCCGGACGTCTCTTCTGGGCCTATCTCGTCGGCTTCGCCCTAGTAGCGGCGGCCCTCAGCTTATCCCTGAAAAAACTCGTGCGCGCAACGGCGCCGCTACTAGGGCTCATGTTCGTCCTGTTCGTCCTCATGATCCACATCCCCAACGTCGTCCAGGAACCGGGCAACCGGACCCTCTGGGCCGTCATGGTGCGGGACACGTCGTTCGCCGGCGGCGCCATCGCCCTCGCCGGGACCCAGCTCGACTCCGGGCGCATCGCCCGCGCCAGCCTGCTGATCGGTATCGGACGGACGATCGTCGCCGTCGCCGCGTGCTTCTTCGCGATCGAGCTGGTGCTCCATCCCGACTTCGCGCCCGGCGTTCCGCTCAAGATGATGACGCCGGCCTGGGTGCCGCTGGCGCCCGTGTGGGGCTATTTGACCGGCACCGTCTTTCTCATCGGTGGCATTGCGCTCCTGGTCAACCGAAACCCCCGCACCGCGGCGGCGGCGATCGGGCTCGTCCTGGTCCTCCTGACCGTATGCCTCTATCTCCCGGTTCTCGTGATGGCCAAGCCCGAGGGCATGGTGGAAGGAGTGAACTATGTCTTCGACACGCTGCTCGAAGCCGGGGCGTTTCTCCTGGTCGCCGGAGCGATGCGCCCCGCGCTCGCCGGCGCATTGACCGAATCGTTCGCCGGCGCCGCCTCGGCGTGAGGCGCATCTTACGGGATGGTCTCCGCTGACATCCAGATTCACGCGGTCGCCGCGGACGATCGCACCGACGCGCTCGCCGAGGTTCTCGCCGATATCCTGATCGACTGCGTGGACGGCGGCGCATCGGTGACGTTCCTGGCCCCGCTCGCCCGCGACACCGCGCTCGCCTACTGGCGCGGCGTGATCGCCAGCGCCCAGCGGAACGAGCGCGTGCTAATCGTCGCCGGGGATGGGTCGGGCCGGATCCACGGCACGGTACAGATCATCTTCGCCCCCTTTGAGAATCAGCGCCATTGGGGCGAGCTGGCGAAGCTGCTGGTGCACCGCCGGGCGCGCCGCCTGGGTCTCGGCGCGGCGCTGGTGCGCGCCGCCGAGGATGCCGCCCGCCGGGCTGGCCGGACCTTGCTGATCCTCGACACCGTCACGGGCAGCGAAGGCGACCGCCTCTACGCCCGCCTCGGCTGGCAGCGGCTGGGCTCCATTCCGGACTACGCGCTGGGCCCCGACCGCGCGATGTGCGCCGCGACTTACTTCTACAAGAACCTGCAGACGCTACGCTAGCACTTCGTATTCCGTCTGTACCAGGCCGCTCGGATACGAACGCGTGGCAACGGGCCGCAGCCGGATGTCGTGCGGGACCGGGCCGAATAACGGGATCCCCGTGCCGAGCAGCACGGGGATCTGCGTGATGGTCATGCGCTGGATCAGCCCTGCCGCGACAAAACGCTGGATCGTGATCCCGCCATTGATGTAGAGGTGGCGCATCCCCCGCTGCTCCAGACGGGCGACGATCTCCCCGGGCGTGCCGGACATCCCCTCGACGACTGCTCCCGCCGGCCGCGCCACCGCGTCGGGGCGCGACGTGAGCACGATCACCGGCGTGGTCCCGTAGAGCCACGAGCCAAACGCGAGCACGACGTCGAACGTCTTGCGGCCCATGACAATGGCGTCGATCGTGGCTATGAACTCATCGTACCCGTGCGGCTCGGGATCCGTCGGCAGCCAATCCAATCCGTCATCCGCGCGCGCGATATAGCCGTCGAGGCTCGTGGCGCAAAAGACGGAGCATTGCATGAATCAATTGTACGCGATGCGGCGCGCCCGGCCATAGGCCACGACCGCGGCCAAGCAGCCGACTACCGCGGGCGTGACGATCGCCGCAGTCGAGGCAGCGGCGCTCATCGCCGTGACGCTGACCGCGCCGATCATGATGATCACGAGTCCGCTCGCGGCGAGGGGCGTCAACTCGATGCGCATGCGGAGCAGTTCCGGAAGGATGAGACCGAGCGCGCCGAGCATCTCGCAGACGCCGATGAACCGGATAAAGGCGACGGGGAGCGTCGACTGCGCGGCCAGGGCCGCGGACGGCAGAGCCAGCTTCATACCGCCAGCGAAGAGGAAGAGCGCGGCCAGGAGGCCCTGAACGGTCCAGAGCAGCGCGTTGGTCTTGGCGGGGGCATTGTTCGTGAGTCGCATTGTCGTCTCCTGATATATTGGGGGTCACCAACACGACGAATGAGCAATGCCGAATTCGACATGACACCTTATGGCATTCGTATCCGGCCGGGTCAAATCGCGGATGTACCTGCCGTGGCGTCAGTTACGAACACCGCCTTCGCTGTTGAGACGTTCTTGGGCGGGACCCGGACCGACCAGGCAGAGCTTGAACGAATGCTGGCGACGAGCCGGTTCCTGGTCGCCGAGGATCACTCGGGCAAGCTGATCGCGAGCGTCCGAACCAAAGTCACCGGCTGCCGCGGCTGGTTCGGCATGCTCGCCGTCGATCCTGGATGGCAATCGCGTGGTATCGGCCGCGCCATGGTCGCCGCGGCGGAAGACGTGTGTCGCCGGAGCGGTTGCACGTCCATGGAGCTCACGGTTCTGAGTCTCCGTACGGAGCTCCCACCGTTCTACCGCAAACTCGGCTATGTCGAGACCGGCGCGGAGGAGTTCGTGCCGACACGCGCACTGCAGGATGGTCTCGCCTGCCACTGCATCGTGATGTCCAAAGATCTCTGATCGGGAGGCCTGCGCATGAACAGCACCGCGCTTCACGACACCCTCACGACGCTGTTCGCCGAGCTGGTGGACGGCACGCCGGCGCAGCAGCCGTCCTATATGCTCAATCGGGGAGACTCTGGACTCCTGCGATCCCTGGATCGCGTCTCGGCCGCGGATGCGTCGGCGACCGTGGCGGGAGGCGCGTCGATTGCGGCGCACGTCGACCACCTGCGCTACGGTCTGTCGCTCATGAATCAGTGGGCGGCGTCAGGAGGAGATCCGTGGGCCGGCGCCGACTGGACGGCGAGCTGGCGAAACACCACCGTCTCCGACGCGCAGTGGCGCGCGCTTCGGACGCAGCTGGGTGAGGAAGCGCACCGCTGGTTGGGCGCGCTCGGCACGCCGCGCGACGTCGACGTGGTGGTGCTGAACGGCATCGTCGGCAGCATCGCCCATCTCGCCTATCATCTGGGCGCGATCCGGCAGATCGACCGCGCCGCGCGCGGACCAACCGCGGAGCAGGAAAAAGCCGGCGCCTGACGCTCGAACCGTGCCCACTACTTCGCGGCGAGCGCCACGGCGCGGCGACAAGCCAGTAGACCAAAGGCGGCCCTCGGCGCGGTGACCAAACTGGGGCTCTGCCGGATGGCAAAATCCAGCGGGCCCTAGTAGGTTCGTCCCACTATGAAACTCTCTGTGCAGATCGGCATCGCGACCGTCGTGGCGACGGCGCTCTCCGGCGTCGCCCCCAGCGCGGCCCGCGCCCAGTTGCTCGATACGAAAGTCCCGAGCCTCGAGGCCGCCCAGAAGATGGCCGCCGCGGCCGAAGCCGAGGCCAAGAAGCACAACTGGACGATGGCGATCGCCATCGTCGACGCCACCGGGGGCCTGATCCTCTTTCATCGCATGGATGACGTGCAGAACGGCAGCCTGGACGTCGCCATCGAAAAGGCCCGGACGGCCGCGCGATTCAAGCGTCCGACGAAAGCCTTCGCCGATGCGCTCAAGGACGGCAACCTGGGCGTTCTCTCGTTCACCGGCGTCGCGGCCGTCGCCGGGGGCATTCCCATCATCGTCGATGGCAAAGTGATCGGGGCGGTCGGCTGCAGCGGCATGGCCTCCGATCAGGATGCCACCGCGGCGCAAGCGGGCGTCGACGCGCTGACGCACTAGTGCCGACCGCGCCGTCGCGGAACGATACGGCCTTCGGGCTGCTGCGCATCGCGGTCGGCGTTCTCTTCGTCATCTTCGGCGAATACAAGGTCTTCGGCACGGCGTTCACGCTGGGCGGCGGCTTTCAAGGGTGGATCAACCGCTTCCTGACGGATGGAGCGGCGTACCCGTTCATGATCCCCGTCCTTCGCGACTTCGTGCTCGCGCACGGCACCGCGATCGCGTTTCTGGCCGCGTACGGGGAGCTGGCCATCGGCCTCTCCCTCATCCTCGGCGTCTGGACGCGCGCGGCCAGCGGTTGTGGGCTTGTGTACATGCTGGCGCTGTTGTTCTCGTCGAACTATCCGGGGCCGCACGCGCCAATGTGGCAATACTTCGGCGCCTCGCTCGACCACTCGGTGCTGGCGCTGTGCTTCGCCGCGTTCGCGATCGGCGACCCGGAACGCGCGCTCTCAGTGCGGCGCGTTCAGCGTCGCGAAGTTGGGCATGAACACCGTGAGTCCGGAATCGGCCCTGGTGCGTGAATAGCCGGCCACCAGCTGACGGCTGTAGTGCGGCAGGTTGAGGTCGAACGCCTTGTGCGGATCCTGGCTCATGATCCGGAGGTCGGTGTCGCGCATGAGCAAGCGGCCAAAGCGCAACTCGCCACAGCGGAAGTAGAGAAAGTTGCCGGTCGTGTCGGGCCGGACGGCGCGTTGAAACGTCGCATCGTCCGGCGTTCGCGCGAATTCTTCCACCAGCTCGGCGCCTTCGATGCGCACGGCGGCGAGACGGCCTTCGATCGCGGGCGGCGGGAGATACGGCAGCGGGTCGAGGAAGAGATCGTCGCCCTTGATCGTGGCGCCTTTCGCGCCCTGGAGCGAGACGGCGTTGTCCAGGTGCAGTCCGAAGGTGTGCAGCAGCGCCTCGCCATTGATACCCACGAGGTGCGTCTTGATGACGTGGAGCCGGATGCGGCCATCGGGCATGAGGCCAACCGTCCCGGTCATCTCGATTGGGTGATCGCCGGCCTTGTGCAGGGTCCCCTTCACGAAGAGCTGTGTGCCGGTGATCCGGACGCTCACGTTGCTGAGGGGCGCGCCCGGGTAGTGCAGAATCACGGCGTTGAGCAGCCCCGCAAGGTCATCGCCAGTGAGCGCGACGGTACCCGACGCAATGCGGATACGAAACGACTGGGGATCGTCGAGTGTGGCGGGGGAGTCGGCCTTGGTCCGCAACACTTCGCCGTGCACGGAACGCACGCGGAGCGTGACCTGATCGTTCAGGTGCAGATCCACGTTCCGAATATCGATCCACTGCCGGGCACCGAGGAGCGCGCACGACGCAGCCAGCAGGATTGGTCGCATGGGTACAGCTATCCCAACGCAACGAGCGTACCGCTTCCTACGATTGGAGCAAGCGCTCCGCGCAATACGCCCCTTCCGGCGTCTCCTCGTGCTTGAAATACAGGAAGACGTCGCCACCTCTGGCGAGTGATGCGACCCACGGCGCCAGCGCGTCGAGGTCGTACGAGGGCTTCCGCAGCCTCAGATAGGCGTAATCGGCCGTATGAATGTCGGGCGTCTCGATCGTCTCGGTGTCGGCCAGACAGAGCGCGGCATTGGATGCCCGCAGGAGATCGTAGACCTCGTCGGTGAACCACGAATCGTGGCGGAACTCGAACGCCACGCGCTCGCCCCGTGGGAGTGCGGCGAGAAAATCTCCGAGCAGGGGGACGTCGCACGGGAGGTGCGGCGGCAGCTGGAACAACACGGGTCCGAGCCGGCCGGCGGCGCGGAATGGCGCCAGCGCGCCCAGGAACCGCGCGGTGGACTCCTGCGCATCGCGCAGGCGTTTGACGTGCGTGATCGACTGGTGCGCCTTGACGGCGAACCGGAACTCGGGGGGCGTCGCCGCGATCCAACCGGCCTGTAACTTCTCGGTCGGGAATCGCCGAAAGGTGTAATTGAGCTCGACGGAGTTGAGGCGGCTCGCGTAGTAGCCGAGGAATTTGGCGGCGGCGAGCTTCGCCGGATAAAAATCCGGCTTCCAGGCGGGATAGGCCCATCCCGACGTTCCGGCGTAGATCATTGGCGCGATGTACACTCGCCACAGAGGTCATACAAGGGCAGAATTACCGCCGAGGTCGCCAGATACGACCCGGGGCGCTACCCTGGGGTCATGGCGGTCGTAGGTCGATACGCGTTGGCGATCGCGTGGATCGCGGCGGCGCTGGGTCTGGCGCTTCCGCTCCGCAACGCCATTGATCCGACGATCCTGTTCCTGGCGGCGGTCGCCATCGCGACGTGGAGCGGCGGGTGGCGCGCGGGGTTGCTGGCGGCCGGCCTGGCGACCATCGCGGTCGACTACTTCTTCGTCTCCCCGGAACGGTCGCTGACGATCGCGACGAGCGGGCTGCCGCGGGTCGGGGTGTTTCTGGCCTGCGCGCTGGCGGTCAGCTGGGCGAGCGACGCCCGGCGGGTCACGGTGGAACGCGCGCTCCGGGACAGCGAGCGGCAGCTCCACGCGTTGTTCGACGAAGCGGCTGTGGGGATCGCCCTCGTCAACCCGGCGGGACATGCGTTCAAGGTCAACCGCAAGCTCCAGACGATGTTTGGCTACGACGAACGGGAGTTTCGGGGCTTTTCGTTTTCGCGCATCATGCACCATGAGCGCGCCGAGGCGGACTGGAACCTGTTTACGGAGCTGGTGAACGGGAAACGGGAGTCGTACTCGCTCGACAAACAGTGCTTCGCGAAAAACGGCCGGTTGGTGTGGGGCAGCCTCACGGTGTCGCTGGTCCGGCACGAGCGGGGGGCACCCATGTTCGGCATCGTCGTCGTGGACGACGTCACCGATAAAAAACGCGCCGAGGAGGCGCTCAAGCGGAGCGAGGCGTTTCTCGCCGAGGGGCAGCGGTTGACCCGTACCGGCAGTTGGGGGTGGAATGTGCCGGGGCGAAAGGTGTTCTTCTCGCGGGAGGCGCTCCGCATCCTCGGGCTGAGCGCCGAGGAACCCGAGCCTGGCGTCGCGGCGCTCCGGCGGTGTGTGCATCCCGAGGACGTCGACGCCGTGGAGCGGATGGTCGACTCAGCCATCCGTAGTCGGAACGACTACGCCATGGATGTCAGGCTTTTGTTGGCCGATGGGTCCACCGTGTACACACACGTCGTCGGGCGCGCGACGGTTAATGCGCTCGGGGAATCCGAGTACATGGGTGTCGTGGTCGACCTCGGCACCGAGTAGCGGTGCCGCCGCCCGCCGTGCACGTACGGGCAGGTAGCGAGGTCCTAGGGGCATAGCGGTATAGGGGCGAGTGCCTACAGTAGGGGTCCGCGAAATCGCGGAGTCACACACACCCTCTGGAGGCACCAATGTCGTTCATCGCCCGCATCATCATCGTCGCCAGCGCCATCACCCTTGCCGCTTGCGCTTCACCCTCAGCTCCGACGCATGCCTGCGGCGGCGGTGTGACCGGCGGATCGAATAACTGCTAAGAGGCATCGTGCGCGGGGGCGATCGTCATTCGGTCGCCCCTGCGAACTCCGCCCGACGTTCCCGGATCTCCTCGAGAATGACGGAAAGTCCAGTACTCGGAACGTTCGCTTTCCACGTCGGTGCCCGCTCCTCTGGGGTGGCCTGCAGCATTGCCTCGGCCTCGATCACAATCTGATGAACGTGGTGCTTGCCCGCGACCTCGACCGCCGACGCAAATTCCTTCCTGGCTTTCGCGTTGTCCCCGAACGTCTTGTGGCCTTGTCCGGCGAACATGTGATAGTGCGCAAGCACGCGACCGGACAGACCCGCCGCCCCCAGTTCACGCCGCAGTGCGTCGAATCCTGCCTCGTCGCCGGCCAGCACGTAAAGGCGCATGAGATTCGTGGATGCCATCCAACGCCACACTGTCGACTCGGCTGGCGAGTTCCGGATCGCGGAGAACACCGTGCGCGCATACTGCAGGTGACCCAAATCGGCCAGCGCAGTCGCTAGATCATGCATCGCGCGCCGCTTCTCGCCGTCATCCGTATAGTTCTTCATCGCCGCGTGGAATAACTCCGCCGCGCGCTCATGCTGGTTTCGCGCGTTGGCGACCTGCGCGCGATCGTGTTGGGCGGCCGCCACCAAATCCGATGCACCCGTCTGCTCCGCCTCGGCGATGAGCGCATCGAGCATCGTTTCGACCGACGGCAGCGCGCCCTTTCGAAATTCCAGCTTTGCGTGGGAAACCCGGAACTGAAATACCATTGCGGCATCGCCGTTCGACTCGGCGACATCGAGGCCCTGCGTGAACAGCTCGGCGGCCCTGTCGAGAAATCCCAACTCGCGCATGCACACGCCGGCCCGCTGATAGCAGAACGGCAACTGATCGCGATCGCGGTCGCGTTGGAGGATGAACTCGATCGCGGTCAGATACACATCGGACGCGGTATCCCACTTGGCATCATGCTCGAGCAACTGCGCGTAGGCGACGAGCTTGGGCGCGCGGGATTCGGCGGGGCCGTCGGCGAACACGCCGATGGTGCTGATGAGATCGAGCAGGATGTTGCGCAACGCGCCGTCCCCGACCTCCTCCACCGCGCGCTTGACGGCAAGAAACTCGCGGAACTTGAGCTCGCGATCGTTGAACGTGTGCGCCTGCCACTTGTCGAGCAGGCGCATCACCAAAAGCCCGGCGAGCAGCGTCCAATACTCGGCCGACCCTTCCGTCTCGGCCGCCGCCGCGCGAAAGAACGCCAGATGCCGCACCGGCACGTTCGGATCGACCGATGCCGGCGTGTCGATCACCGCCTCGAGCCGCTGCCCCTGCTCCATGGGTTTGGTCCGCTCCCAACTACACACGAGCCGGAACGTGCCGTCAGGATTGGTCTCAAACGACCGGACGCGCTCGAACCCGTTACAGCAGCGCGCGGCGTCCTCCGCGGACAACCACGTGTGGCGCTCCGGCCCGGAGCAAAGATAGAGACTCGGCGAAGGGTGATCCACGGCGCTCGAAATTACGTCGCGCCGCTCCAAAACAACAGGCTCGAAACGTGACACAGCTGAACACCCTCTCACGAAGGGCGCGCTTCACGCCCCGTGTGATCCGGGTCACCGGCACACCGAACGCGAAAGCCGGCGACGCGTCATTATCGGCAGCCGCACGGGGACATTCTTCGCCGTCGACACCGCGACCGGCCATTCTCGTCTGGCGGATGCGAACAGGACCCGATGCGCCGCTGGCCTGGGGCCAGGAAAGCGGCGAGTACCTGACGTCGTCACCTGCTGTCGACGGTGACACCGTCGTCTTCGGGTCCGGCGATGGCGCGCTCTACGCGGTGGCCATCGGCACCGGTCGGCAATACTGGCGGTATCAGACCGGCGGCCGGGTACGATCCTCGCCCGCCATTGCCGGCGGTGTCGTGTTCGCCGGCAGCCAGGACGGCAGCATCTACGCCGTCGATCTCGCCACCGGCCGCCTCCGGTGGCGATACGATACCGAAGGTCGGTCGCTGGAGTCCGCCCACTTCGGGTACGACCGGAAGACGATCCAGATCGCCCGCGGTCGCCAATGGCACCGTCATTGTCGGCGCGCGCGATGGATTCCTCTACGATGGAAGCGCGACTACGCGATCTCCTGGGTGAACAGCTCGGCGGCCGTGGCCGACGGCGTCGTCTACACGGGGACATCCGATGCCGCCTACGTCGATGCCCTCGACCTGACTACGGAACACGAGCGGTGGAGATTCTCCACCGCGTCCATTGTCTGGGGCTCCCCCACCGTTGCTGGTGGCTTGGTCTACGTCGGCGAGGGCACGGGCGCGCTGCACGCCATTGACCGGCGGACGGGCGCCGAACGGTGGCGCTTCACCACCGGAGGATTCGTGTTGTCGTCGCCCGTCGTCGCGCACGGCATGCTCTACGTCGGCAGCAACGACGGGTCGGCGTACGCGCTGCGCGGCGATTCCATCGATCTGGCGCGCGCCGTGTTTTGGGACAGCAGTCTGGCCCGCACCGCCACATTGCCCGCGCCGGCGGCCGCCCGGCAGTTCTTCGCGGACCGCGGGTATCGGGTGCTCGATACCGCGGGCCTCGCGTTGTTTCTGCGCGCCGGCCGCGGCGTCGTCGTCCTCGGCGTCGACCCGCCCGCGGCGGATTCGGCGCTCCTGCACGCCTACCTGGCCGGCGGCGGCAAGATCGTCTGCATGGGCGCGCCGCCGCTCATCTGGCCCGCGGACTCCGCCGGCAACCGGTCGCTCCTGGCGATCGATCGGGGGGCGGCCTCCCGCGTCCTGGGGCTCGACCTGGGTCGCGCCAATTGGGATCTCTACACGGCGCGCGTCACCGCGGAAGGCGAGCGCTGGGGTCTCGCGGGATGGTGGGAGGCGGCGTGGTCGGTCCCCGCCGACGGCGTCGTACCATTGGCCGTGAACGAGGCGGGGCTGGCGGCAGCCTGGGTCCGCTCGTATGGCGGACCACCGGCCACCGGCTTCGTCGAAATCAACCGCGGACGCAATGGCCGCCGTCCGTGGACGGACAGCGAGCTGCCCTTCGTCGATGCCGTCGCCGTCTTTCGCCCGCTAGCCGAGCGCTAGTTCCAGAAGGAGCTGCCCATCAACCGGAAGAAGATCCAGAACGCCCCGACGACGCCCGAGACGATCCCCACGGCCACGCTCGCCTTGGCCAGAAGCCGGAGGCCAACGGCGCGCGGATCCACCGCCAGCGCGTGGGACGCGAGGCCCCGCACGCCAAACGCCGCGACGCAGAGACCGACGGCGGTCGGGATGAGACGCGCCGCGTGCAAGACCCATGGCGCGAGCGCCGCGGCCCCGCCCAGGACCGCGCAGATGATGAGTGTCCGGCGACACGCCCGATCGGCCGCCCGCGTGATCAAAGCGGCGAGCGTGGGGTCGCCGGGCGGCGGAAGGACGGGAAGGTTTGGGGACGTCACCATGCGACCACCCCGATGAAGAGACCCTTCCAATACTAGCGAAGGGTCAAGTGTTCTTGTACCGGACCCATGTCGGAGCCGATCAGCACACCGGTCACCCCGATCCCGCCGGTGGCGGCATTGGGCGCGTCATCCACGACTCCGGTGAAGACGAATCCGCTCGCGCCCGAGCCGAACCGGAGTTCCACGTCCCGTCCGGAGATCGATCCGCTGACGGGGAGCTTGGGGCTGTCGGGGCTCAGACGGTCGACCACGTTGCCGGACAGGCTGTTGCCCTTGCGGTCGATGACGCCATCGAACTGCGCCAGCGGCAACGCAAGGTCGGCGCCGCTGGTCCATTCGTTGGAGGCCGTTCGGGGACGGCCACAACTGAGCGCCCCCATCAATAGGGTTCCCGCACCGGCGAGCCACCGCATGGGCGGGAAGCTGCGACCCGGAACACACGGCGGACATGGCGTTGGGGCGAACAACCGGTGCCGCGGGGCCGACGCCCGGCCCCTTGAAGCCCCCAGCGGCGCGGCTAGGACGCCGGCTTGTAACTGAACTTCTGGCCGCCGATGCTCGCCTCGTACATCAATCCGCCTTTGGCAACGGTGAAGACCGCCACCCCGCTCTCATACTTCGCGTTCGCCGATGCACCCGACGCGGCGGCGACGGCACTCGCCTGGGCGCTCATCGCGAAGTTGCCGCTCTTGAACGTCTTGAGCGCGTCCTCTGTCTCGAAGAAAATGATCTCCGCGTATTGCTGGCCGCCGAGCTGGGCGCCGACCGTGACCTGGGTCATCCCCGTCGTGCCCAGGACATTGCCGCCCTGCAGAAGCTCGCCAGCGCCGTGCGCGGCCCCGACGCCCAGCGCGCCCTTGGTGATAGTCGGAAAGACGGCGTACGCGACGGAATGCTCGAAGAACGTGATCATCGACGGATCCGTCCTGCGGAACGTGGCGATCGCCTTCTCCACGTCGGCGTGGACGTCACCCAGGAGCAGGACCGCGAGCAGCAGCAGTGGTCTCATGAGACGGGTCGCGGAGGTTGATGTAGATGACGAGCATGAGGGCGGTCAGCCCCGACACCGTCAGTTTCTGCGCGAGAGACCACCACGGAATCGGGGATATCAGCCCTTCGAGGCTGCCGGCTACTAGTAGAAGCAACGTGCATGCCGCGATGAGTCGCGCGGCCCGCTGTCCGTTGGCCACGAGGGCCTCCCGCCGCGTGCGCGCGCCGGGAATGAGAATGGCGCCCGCGATCAGAAACCCGGCGCCGCCGGCGATACAGATCGCGCTCAGCTCGAGCACGCCATGGGGCGCGACGAAGGCGACGATGAGCGGCAAAATGCCCTTGGATTGGTAGAGGCCGAAGATCCCGCCCAACATCACGCCGTTCTGCACCAGCGCATACACGGTGCCCACCCCCAACGTGATGCCGCCGGCGAACGCGGCGAACGTGACCTGCACGTTGTTGGTGATGATCACGCTGGACATGAGGGGACGCACGAAGGGGTCGTCACGGATGTACCCGGTCCCTTCCCGCGCCCGCGCGACGCCCTGCTCGGCCCGATCGATCATGGTGGGCGGAATGAAGCGCGGAGCAACCGCCGGCTCGCGCACGACCGCGATGTAGGCCACCGCGGCAGGGACGAAGAAGAGCGCGGCCGCGAGTCCGATCGGCATGGCCGACCGGCGCACCTCCGCGGGCACCGTTCTCGTCATGAACCGCCAGATGGAACGGGGCGCGATGGGACGCTCGCGATACAGCATCGCGTGTCCCGCGGCCACGAGGCGGTTGAGATACCAGAGCGTCGGGTTGTCCCGTCCGCGACTGGCCGTGGTGAGGCGTGCCAAGTCGGTGGTCAGCGCCCGGTAGTCGGCGACGAACGCCGAGACTTGCTCCTCGGTCATGCCGCCCAGTCCCCCCCGGCGCGCGCCGGCCAGCCGCGCGGCGAAGGCGCGCCAGCGGGTGGTGCCCTGCGCGACGAGCGCGTGTTGCTCGCGCGCCGCGCCGGTGTCGCTCCGCGACGCGGCGCCGCGTTGGCGGGCGCCGCGTTCCGCGTCGTACAACGCGGAGAGGAAGGTGCCATCTTGGGCGGTGTGCGCCGGCATCCATTTGCGAAAGCGCGCCGCCAGCTCGGCGCCGAACTTGGCCGCGTGCATCGGGTCGAGCGTGGCGCGGCGCTGCATGTACCGGTCGAGGAGCTCGAATTCAGCGTCGGTCAACACCGCGGTGGGCGCGCCCGCCGGTTCCACCGCCGTCCGGGCGACGGGCACGGCGTTCTCCGGTTGGGCGCGCTCGCGCACCACGATCGTGCCCGCGGCGTAGTCGCCCAAGCGCTTGCCGGACTTGGACACGATCACGCTCACGATCGCCACGAAGTACGACGGGACCGGCTGCGCATCGACGATCCGCATGATATTGCGGATCGCGGACGCGCCGAACGTGATGCCATACCCTCCATCGCGGACGACCCGGAGCCCGACGATCCGCTTTCCGGGCGTCTGTCCGTCCCAGAACGCTTCGAACAGGACGTAGTAGCCCCACAGCAGGGCGAAGAGCGCGAAGATGAGCGCGGCGACCAAGAGCGGACCGCTCCAACTCCCGGCATTGACGCCGCGCACGACGCTCTGGCCGAGGGTCGCCGTGATCGTCCCGACCACAATGATCGCGATGAAGAGCAAGGTCGAATCGATGAGTGCCGCGGCCGCGCGCGAGCCGACGCCGGCGATCTCGAACGAAAAGACGATCTGTTCCGGCGTCTCGACGTCGAGGACCTGCTCGAGCGTGCGCGCTGGCGCGGCCATAGGCGCCAAACTAGCGCCCGTCCCTGTATCTTGACATATGAGAGTCTCCAACGTGCTCGCGGCGGGGCTCATAGTGGGCGGGGCATCCGCCCTGCGCGGCCAGACGCCGGTGCCGCCCCCACCCCAGATCAATACGAACGCCGAGGCGGAAGCCGAGGCCCCGGCCGATCGGGCCACATTGCTGGTGTCGGTCGAGACGCGGGCGACGACCGCGGCCGCGGCGGCGGCCGACAATGCCCGGCGCGTGCGCACGACCCTCGACACCCTGCGCGCCATGGGGCTGGCCAAGGAGCAGATAGGCACGTTCGGGTACTCGGTGCAGCCGATCTACTCCCGGCCCGCGCCCGGAGGCCAGGATGGCCCCCACGTCACCGGATATGTGGCGCGCAACACCGTGCGCGTGGAGATCAAGAAAGTCGACGAGGCAGGTCGACTGATCGACGCCGCGCTCGCGGGCGGCGCCAACAGCATTGGCGGCCTGCAGTTCACGTCCACGAACGCCGATAGCGCCCGGCGGGACGCCCTCAACCGGGCGACCCTGCAGGCGCGGGGCGACGCCGAGGCCATAGCCCGGGCGGCGGGGGGGACGCTGGGGCCGTTGCTGGAGATGTCGGCGTCGGGCCAAGGCGGGCGGTTGATGTTGGCGCAGATGCGCGTCTCGGCCACGGCGAGCGCGGAGGCGACGCCGATCGAGGCCGGGCCCCTCACGATCTCCGTCTCGGTCAACGGCCGCTGGCAGTTCGTGCCCCGTTGACATGATCGGTCGGGCCATCTTCGCGCTGCTAGTCGCCGCTGCCCCGATCACCAGCGCGGAGTACGCGGGGCGCCGGACCGCGCTATCAGCGGTGATGGACGACGGCGTCTTGCTGGCGCTGGGGGCACCGGAACCCGTCGAGGATTACTTGTCGCTCAACCAGGCTTCCTCGTTCGAGTACCTGACGGGGATCGATGAGCCGAACGCCGCGCTCCTCATGGTCAAGCGTGGCGGCCAGGTGGCGATGACGCTCTTCGTCGAGACCAAGGATCCGGCGCAGGAGGTGTGGAGCGGCGCCCGCATGGGACCGGCCGGCGCGGCGCGCCGCACCGGGCTCCCGAGCCGGCCTCGCGAGGAGCTGGCCCAAGCGTTGGACTCGGTGCTCGGGGACAGCACGACGTTGTCGGTCGTCGGCACGATGACCGGTTCGGGCACCGGGCTCACGCCCGATGCGCAGTACGTCCAGCGCCTGGTCGAGCAACACCCGACGGTCCGCATCGTGGACGCGGAGCGTCTCGTGGAACGGCTTCGTGGCACCAAGAGCGCCGCCGAGCTCGCGCTCACGGCGCGCGCCATCGCCATCACGGCGGACGCCGAGCGTGCCGCGTTCGCCGTCGTCGCGCCGGGCGTCAACGAGTCCCAGGTGCAGGCCACCATCGAGTACACCTTTCGGTCGGAGGGCGCGGAGCGGCCGTCGTTTGCCACGATCGTAGGGTCGGGGCCCAACGCCACGACGCTGCACTACAACGCCAACAACCGTCTCATGGCGGCCGGGGATCTCGTCGTCGTGGACATTGGCGCGTCGTACCGCGGTTACGCGGGGGACGTGACCCGCACGCTTCCCGTCAGCGGGCGATACACGCCGCGCCAACGCCAGGTATACCAGATCGTGCGCGATGCGCAGGCGGCCGCCGAGCGACAGGCAAAAGTGGGCGCGGCGGCCCGCCTCATGAACGACTCGGCGACGGCGGTGCTCGCCGCCGGGCTGGCGCGACTGGGCCTCATCGAATCGGCGGACGCGACCTACGAGTGCGGCGTGTCGGCCGACACCACGCCACCGCGGCTCTGCCCCCAGTACACCCTCTACTACATGCACGGACTCGGTCACGGGATCGGGCTCGACGTGCACGATCCCGACCAGTTCTACTTTACGGGGCGCATCGGACCGGGGAGCGCGTTTACCATCGAACCCGGCTTGTACGTGCGCGCGGCGCTCCCCGCGATCGTCCCCTCATCCCCGCGGAATCAGCGGATGCTGGCGGCCATCGGTCCGGCCGTCGCGAAATACGCCAACATTGGCGTGCGGATCGAAGACGACTATATCGCGACGGCCGACGGCGTGCGGTGGACATCCACCGCGCCGCGCGAGGCGGATGAGATCGAGGCCGCCATGCACACCGCGACGCACGCCGCGTCGCGGCGCCGGATCACGACGAGCCCGTCGTCCCCTTGAGGAGGCCGGTCCGAATGCGCGCCGCCTTGGACGTCGCGGCGGGATCGGGGACGAGCCGCGCGGTCACGCGGTTCACGACGCGCAGGGGCAGCGCGAGGTTGAGCGCGTTACCCTCGCGCTTGACGCTCACCGGGATCGTAGTCCCCGGGGCGCTGCCGGCATAGCGGGCGCGAAACCGGGCGCCGAAGTTGACATCGGTCACCGGCACGTCGCCGATCGTGACCAAGACGTCGCCCTCGTGCAGGCCGCCTTCGGCGGCCGCGCTCCCCGGCTCTACACGGACGACGCGCACGCTCCCGCCGCCGCTCGTGTCGGGCGCGCTGAAGATGCCGAGCCGGAGCTCGTGCGCCGTGTCGGCCGCCAGCCGGAGGCCGGCCAACGGCAGGATCGAGTCCCAGGGGAACGGCGCGCGGCCATCGATGTAGCGCTTGTTGAACCCATCGAACGAACGGCCGCCAGCCGCGCGGCCCACGGCGCCCCACCAGTCGGCGGGCGTGAAGCCCCGGCCTTTCTTGTACGTGTTCTGGTACAGGTCGCGCATGACGTCGTCGAGCGACTGCCGATTGTCGCTGGCGTCGCGGATGATGATGTCGAGCAGGAGACCGGCCAACGAGCCCTTGGGATAGTAGAGATACTCGGTCCCGTCGGTCGGATGGACCCAGGTGTTGAGCGAGGCGTCGGTGAGCGCGCTGGGCGGCGACTGCGCGACTTGCGTGATCTTGCCCGCTGTCAGCGCATAGAATCCCGAGTCGGGCACGACGCCGCCGCGTACTACGGCGAGGTCGGCGTAGTAGTCGGTGATGCCTTCGCTGACCCAAAGCCACGGCGTCGGCTCGGGTGCGTCGTAACGATAGGGCACCATGTCGGCCGGCCGCAGGCGCTTGACGTTCCAGGAGTGGAAGATCTCATGGGCATAGAGGCTGGGCAGGGCCTGATCGTCGAGACCCGCCGCGGCGACGATGTCGACGTGAGAGCTCTGGTGTTCGAGGCCGCTGTACCCGCCATAGGATTCGTCGGCGATCTCCATCACCGTGTAGTTCGCCCAGGGCGTCTCGCGGAAGACGGCGGACTCCGGTGGAATGACCTTGGCGATGGCGGCGAGGGCCGCGCTGGCGCGGGCCCCGGTGACGGCGCCCGACGGATAGGTCGCCAGGCGGACCCACCGGTCGACGACCCGCACGCTGTCTTCATCGAATTTGCCGACGAAGAACGGCATGTCGACCAGATCGTGATAGTTGGTCGCCGTATAGCTGCCGGCGGCGGCGCCGGCCGGCATGGGTGTGGTGACGCGCCAACCCGGATGCGTGTGGATCGAGACCGTCGCCGGAAACGCGAATCCGCGCCCCACGGGGTACAGGAAGAGATTGGTGCCGTTGAACATCACGAAGTCGCGTCCGGTCCACGACATCGCGTTGTCCAGGCTATCCGCCTGGTAGCGGAACACCACGCGGACCGTCTTCGCCCCGGCGGGGTCGATGCGCCACGTCTGGTAGTCGATCTTGTCCCAGGCGAGCGCGCGGCCGTCCGGCGTCGTCGCCGAGAAATCCCGCACCCAGCGGGCGAACCAGGACATCTCGTAGGCACCCGGCGTCCAACCGGGAAGCGCGAGGATCACATCGCCCGGGGCGTCCACGTCGAACGTGGTCGTCATACCCAGCGTCCGGGCCCGCACATCGGCGGAGTCGGCGGCGACCTCGTAGCGCAGGTTCGAGATGGGCGCCGACGTCGGGGGCGGCAGGATTTGCAGCGCGAGGAGCATGGCGGCGAACATGCGGCCAAAGACTGGCGCCAAAACCCCGGACGGGCAAGGCAGACGGGTCTCCTACAGGCCCGATTCTCGCGCCCGACCGCGCGGGGCGTATATTCGCCTCCGGCTTCCACGGAGGATGCATGGCCGGGTCGATCACAGAGTCCTTTACGCCGTTCGTCGCCGATACGACGGCCCCCGCCGAGCTCACGCCCGGCGCGGTGCTGTTGGGCATGGTGCTCGGCGTGCTCTTCGCCGCATTGAGCGTGTACCTGGCGCTCAAGATCGGGTTGACCGTCAGCGCGTCGATTCCAATCGCGGTGCTGTCCATCACGATCTTTCGCTACGTCTCCCGTGCATTCGGCGCCCGCCCGGCGACCATCCTCCAGAACAACATGGTGCAGACGACCGGCTCGGCCGGCGAGTCCATCGCCGCCGGCACGGTCTTCACGCTGCCGGCGGTGCTACTGCTCGGCTACTCGCTGCCCTGGTCGACCGTGGCGGCGATCTCCGTCGTCGGCGGCGTGCTGGGCGTGATTCTCATGATCCCGCTGCGCCGGAGCCTCATCGTCGACGAGCACGCCAACCTCAAGTACCCGGAGGGCACTGCCTGCGCCCAGGTCCTCATCGCCGGCGAGCGGGGCGGACTCCAAGCGCGCACGATCTTCATGGGCCTCGGCCTCGGCGCCGCCTACAAGTTCATCAATAGTGGCATGCACGTGTGGATCGACGTCGCGCGCAAGGCGATCGAGCGCGCCGTCCCCGGTGGACGGCCGGCGCTGATCGGCGAACTGCAGGCCGAAGTCAGCCCCGAGCTCTGCGGCGTCGGATACATCATTGGTCCGAAAATCGCCGGATATCTATTTGCCGGCGGCATGTTCACGTACTTCGTCATGATCCCGGCGATCAAGCTGTTCGGTGCCGCGCTCACGGCACCCATCTATCCGGCGGCGAAACTGATCGCCGACATGGACGCCTCGGAAATTCGCGCCAATTACACCTACTACATCGGCGCGGGCGCGGTGACCGCGGCCGGCATCATCAGTCTGGCCCGGGCGCTGCCGACGATCATCGCCGCGTTCGCGACTGGCATCAAAGGATTCGCCCGCGTGGGGGCGCCGACCGATGCCCGGCGCACGATGCGCGACTTGCCCATGACCGTGGTGATCGGCGGCATCGTGCTCTGCGCGCTGGCCATCATGTTGCTACCGCAATTGCGGATCAATCCCTTCGGCGCGCTCCTGGCGATCTTCTTCGCGTTTCTGTTCGTCACCGTGTCGAGCCGCATCTGCGGGCAGATCGGCAACTCGTCGAACCCGATCTCGGGGATGACCGTGGCCACGGTGCTGCTCACGGCCTTGCTCTTCTACGCCATCGGTTGGACGGGCATCCAGCATCGGGTGCTGGCCCTGTCGATCGGCGGCGTCGTCTGCGTCGCCGCGGGCGTGGCCGGCGCCACGTCGCAAGATCTCAAGACCGGGTTTCTCGTGGGCGCCACGCCGGCGCGCCAGCAGATCGGGCTCGTGTTCGGCGTGCTGACATCGGCGCTCGTGGTCGGATGGGTGATCTCATCACTCGACAAAGCCAACACCACGATCGTGGCCCGGAGCTACGCCGACGTCCGCGTCACCGACGTCGATCCGGACCCCTATCCGCTCGACGGCAAGACGTATCACGTTGGGCACCTGTACGAGCGCCAGGGCGACGCCGTCCCCGGACGCTACCTGCTGGACGACGCCGGGCAGATCAAGTACTTGCTGGATCCGGGAATCGGCGGGCACGAGACGGTCGACTACACGGGCCGCCACATCACGAAGCTCGACTCTCCCAAGTCGCAGATCATGGCGCTCGTGGTCGACGGCATTCTCACCCGGAAGCTCAATTGGGGCTTGATCCTCATCGGCGCCTTTTTCTCCATCACGATGGAGATCCTCGGCATCCCGTCACTGCCGGTGGCCACGGGGTCGTATCTCCCGCTGTCGACCACCGCGACAATGTTCATGGGCGGCGTCATGCGCCGGCTCGCCGAGCGGAAGATGGGCAAGACGGCCGCGGCGGATTCGGATTCGGGCCCCGGCGTGCTGTTCTCCTCGGGACTCATCGCCGGCGGCGCGCTCACCGGTGTGCTCCTCGCTTTTCTCACGGTCCAACACATCGACCGCTTCTACGACGTGGGCGGCCGCCTGGGCGCGTTCGCCGACAACCCGCTCGTGGCGTTGTCGGCGTTCGTCGTCTTTCTGGCGATTCCCCTCTACCGCGTGGCCACGAAGTGAGGCACGGCGCGCGCCGCCGCCGGTAGCGCGAGCGTGACGCCGTAGGCGCTGTCGATCTTGGCGACCATGGCGGCGGCGATGGTCTGGTGCGCCAGCGCCGATGGGTGGATGCCATCCAGCGTCAGGTACGGTCCGAACGGTTCGGTGGCACTGGTGAAGTTCGGCACGGCAGGGATCTGGCCGGCGGTGCGCAGTCCGGACAGGAGCGGGTTGGGATCGAAGTACACGAAGCCGATCGAGTCCGCCTTGGCGGCGATGTAGGCGTTGTACGCCGCCACCGCCATGTGGAATGCGCCCTGCTTGAGCGCGTCGAGCGTGAACGGGTCGCTATCGGCGCAACCGATCTCCGGCTGGACCATGCCGGTGGCAATGAGCGGCAGCACGTCGATCGAGAGCAGCGCACCGCTGTGGGTGCAGTCCGGAGCGTACAGGATCGTGTGCCCGGCCGCCGCATTGACCTCCGCGCCAATCACCGGATCGTCGATCGCGCTATCGATCGGGAACAGGGCACCGACCTGCGTGACGTCGAAGACGCCGATCAGCACCCCCTTCACGGTGGGAGCGCCCTTGGTCAGCTGGTCGATCGCGCGCGCGTACTGGACGATGAACGAGTCGACCGGCGTGATACCGGGCGAGAGGCCGGAGACCGGCGTGGGCAAGCCGGTCAGCGCGGCCGGCAGCACGTCGTTGTTGCCGATCTCCACGGTCACGAAGGTCGGCGACGCCTCGAGGGCGCGCTCGACCTGGGTCTTCCCGCCCAGGATCAACTGCGTCAGCGGGTTCGAGTTGGGCGTGACGGTGGACGTCAGATCCACGACCGCGGCGCCGGGGACCGCGACGTTGTTGAGCGTCGCCGTCACCGAGGACGGGTTGCGAAACGAGCACGAGGACGCGGTCGACCCCGAACCGAGGCGGGCGCCGGTCTGGAAGTTCACGATCGGGGGCGGGCAGCCCGGCGGAACGAGGCTCGGGTATGCGTACCGTGTGCCGGCCGCCCCGGCCAGCAGGAATGCGAAGCTCTCGCGCTGCGTGGAGTCCAGGATGCCGCCGGACTGATACCCGGCGCTGATGCTGTTCCCCAGGGCTACATAGCTCTTGAAGAGGCCCGTGTTGACCGAGTTCTTCGGCGGCGTGATGACATTGTCCGATTGGCAGCCGGCGGCGAACACCACAGCAGCACCGATTGCGATGGTCTGGCGTAGCATATGATGCGCTCTCAGTAACTGAGTTTGAGACTCAGCGAAATGATGTTCGCCGTGAGATTGTAGAACCCGGAATTCAGCTGGTCGGCCGTGGCCGTGGTGTTCTCCACGTCGCTCCGTTCGGCGATCCGGCCGCGGCGCCCCTGGGTGCCGGTGTGGAGATACGTCGCGTCGAGGGAGACGTGCTTGCTGAAGGGGTAGCCGAAGCCCACCGAATAGTTGTAGCGATTCATGTCCGGCAGGAGCGGCGTGACCGTCACGTCGGGCGCCGGCGTGTTGACATAGCTGAAGCCGACGCGTCCGACGAAGCCGAGGACCGGGTCGCCCCAGACGTGCTGCACTCCCGTCCGAATCGACCACGAGTCGTGGTAATCCTCGAGCAGTGTCTTGCTACTGGCGGCCGCCGGACCCTGAAACTCGATGGGAAGCGCGGTGAACCCCGAGTAGCCGACCAGCGCATAGTCGACCGACAGCGTGGTTTGCGAAAATCCCGTGTATCCGAGACCCAGCTGGAACTGCCACGGGTGCGTGATCTTGGTGTCGACCTGCTGGTTCGTGAGCGCGCCTTTCTGGAACTCTCCCGCGAGCACCGCGTCGATCGGCGTCCCGGCGGGGCCCAGGGGGGTGGTCGCGGGGAGCACGAGGCCCGTCGCCACCTGCTGGAAGGTCGCGGTGGCATTCTTGTAGTCGAACACCAGTTGCGACAGGAAGCGGGCACCGAGCTGGATGTCCGGCGTCACGGTGGCATGGACGCCGGCGTTGAAACCGTAGGCGTGGGTGTTGCCCCGCAAGTGGGCGACGGCGAACTCCGTCTGCGAGGGAATGCCCAGCTGGCCGAAGGTCGTGAGTGGAGCGGCGATCTGTGTCGACAGGTCCTGGGCCTGGTCGAGCGCCACCGTGGAGTACCCGATCACAGGCCCGGCGCCGACCGAGAGCCGTCCCGGAATGATCTCGTAGCCGATGTTCGGCTGGAAGTAGATCGTGTTGAGCGACGCCCGCTGCGCCTCGAAGCGGCCGGGAAAGTCGGAGCGCCATTGCGAGATGAGTCCGTAGGGCACGTAGGCGCCAACACCCACGGCCAGCCGGTGGCCGTTGACCAGCGTGGTGTAGTTCAGGAACAGGTCGGGAGGGACCGTCCACGGCACGTTGCTGTTGTACTTCTTGCCGGTGGTATCTTGGGTGAAGCTGCCCATGACCCGCAGCGCGGAAGCCCCGCCGTACAGGGAGAACCCGGTCAACGTCGTGGCGCCGGCCGGGTTCCAGTAAATCGTGGAGGCGTCATTGCAGGGAGCGCCGGTGTTGGCGAACCCCCGCGCTTCGGCGCAGGTTCCGATCTCGTTCAATCCGAATCCCTGGGCCCAGGCGCTCACCGGCGCCAGGCTCAGGCCGAGCGCCAGGAGCGGAACCGTTCCGCGCCGACTAGAGTGGCTCATGCGTTCGCTCCATATACGATTCGTTGAAGTCCGGCTAACGGTATCTCATGGTCACGGCGCTGTAAATACATGCGAATAGTGTCTTTGCTGCCAAGCGCCACCGAGATCGTCGCCGCGCTGGGATGCGCGGATCGGCTCGTGGGTACCAGTCACGAATGTGACTATCCACCGACCCTCGCCCCCCTACCCCGGGTCACAACCACGGCGATCGATGCGCACGCCGGGGCGGGCGCCGTGGACGCGCAAGTCCGCGCGCTGGCGGCGGCTGGCGAGCCGCTCTACACGGTCCTGTGGGATCGCGTGCGCGCACTGGCACCCGACGTCATCCTCACTCAGGCACTGTGCGCTGTGTGCGCGGTGAGTGAAACCGACGTGCGGGTCCAGGCGGAGCGGTTGTCGCCGCGCCCCGCGATCGTGACCCTGAACGGTTCGACATTCGATGGGGTCTTGGACGACATTGGGTGTGTCGCCATGGCTATTGGCGCGGACTCCAATGGGGAACAGCTGGTCGCCGCACTCCGGGCCAGGCTGCGGGCGGTGCACGATCGACTCAAGGCCGCCGGGGCGCCGCGGCCGCGGGTCGCGGTGATCGAGTGGACCGATCCGCTCTTTGTGGCGGGGCACTGGGTCCCGGAGATGATCCACCGGGCGGGTGGCCGCGACGTCGTGGCGGCACCCGGGGCGCATTCGTCTGTAGTGACACAGGAAGTGATAGAGGCGTCGCGGCCGGATATCTTGCTCGTCGCGCCCTGTGGCTATGATGTCCAGCGGGCCGCGGAAGCCGCTCGCGCCATGCGCCGGTTGGTCGGACCCCGGGTCTGGGCGATCGACGCCAATGCGTTCTTGAGCCGTCCGGGGCCGCGGTTGACTGACGGGGTGGAGACGGTCGCTGCCATCCTCCATCCTGATCTTTTTGCCCCGCCTCCATCCGGGCACGCCCTTTCCATCGCCTAACCGACCATGCTCACCGACGACTCGCTGACGTTTCTCAAGCAGCTACTCGATTCTCCAGGACCCTCCGGCTTCGAGGCCCGTCCGGCGGCCGTGTGGCGTGAACGGGCGCGGACGTTCGCCAATGTCCGTGGCGACGTGGCCGGCAACAGCATCGCGACGGTCAACGCCGGCGGGGCGCCTACGATCATGCTCGCCGGCCACATCGACGAGATCGGTCTCATCGTCACCTACATCGACGACGATGGGTATTTGTACATCTCTTCGATTGGCGGTTGGGACGCGCAGGTGCTGGTGGGCCAGCGGGTGCGATTCCTGGGTCGGAGCGGCGACGTGATCGGGGTAGTCGGCAGGAAAGCGATTCACCTCATCAAGCCCGAGGACCGGGATCGGGCCACGAAACTCACCGATCTCTGGGTCGACATCGGGGCCACGAATCGCGCCGAAGCGGAGGCCCGGGTGGCCGTGGGCGATCCGGGCGTGGTGGACGCACAGGCGGTGGACTTTCCCAACGGGCGCATCGTGTCGCGCTCGATCGACAATCGCATCGGCGCGTTCGTGGTGCTGGAGGCGCTGCGCCGGTACGCCGACGAGCCGGGCACCGCGCGGGTGGTGGCCGTAGCCACGACGCAGGAAGAAATCGCCTACCATGGCGGCGGCGCGCTGGTGGGTGCGGTCGGCGTCAGCCCACAGGCGGCGATCGTCGTCGACGTGACGTTCGCCACCGATCATCCGGGCATCGAAAAGAAAGAGCATGGGGATCACAAGATCGCGGGCGGTCCCGTGCTGGCCCGCGGCTCGGTCATCTCGCCGGTCATGTTCGGGTTGCTGCGCGATGCGGCCGAGCGGGCGGGCATCCCATATAGCGTGCACGCCGCCGGTCGGGATACGAGCACGGATGCCGACGCGATCCATCTGGCGCGCGAAGGCGTGGCCACGGGCCTGGTGGCGATTCCCAACCGGTACATGCACTCGCCGGTCGAGCTGGTGAGTCTCGAGGACTTGGACCGCGCGGCGACGTTGATCGCCGGCGTGTGCCGGGCGATCACCCGGTCTACCGACTTCACCGCGCGCTAGGCGCGCGCTAGGCGCGCGTCACGAGGACGACCACGGTCACGATGCCGACCAGGATCAGCAGGATCGCCACCGGATAGGCCGGCGTCCAACTCTTTTGGGGCAGCGATCCGGTGAACGCGCGAAACTCATCGGTCCACAGGTAGGCGATCAACTCGCGATACTGCCGGACGGCGATCGCGAGCGCGATAGTGCCGATCGCGATCAGCGAAAGGGCGATCAGTTTGGGCGTTTCCGCGTTACGCGCCGGCGCGACGCCGGGCATCGCGTTGAAGCGATCGAAGAACTGGTAGAGTGCGAAACCGAAACCGATGAGCGCAGTGGCCGTGCGCACCCAGGACAGCAAGGTGCGTTCGACGCTCATCCGCGTGCGCATCCACGAGAAGTGCGTTTCGGTGCTGATCATCGCCGTGCCTCGAGCTTAGGCTGGGGCGATATCCGGCGACAGGTAGACCTTAAGCGAACTGCCGGGAGCCGCTCGAGCGACGCAGCGGGCCTTCGAGGGCGCGGGACGCCGCGTCGCGCACGTCCTTGTCGCGATCGTTGGCCAGCTCCTGCAACGCCGACAGCGCGGCGGGCGTGCGGGCGTCGCCGAGCGCGGTGACGGCGGCGATCCGAAACGCCCCGGGCTTGCGCCGAAACAGCCGGCCGTCGGGCTCGGCCGCCTTGATGAGACGATCGATCGACTCGGGATCGGCCATCCGGCCGAGGGCGCCCAGGATCGCGATCTGGACCTCGAGATCGGGCTCGTTGTCGAGCGCCCGGAGGAGCGTGGCCGCGGTTTCCTTGCCGTTCTTGCCGACGAGACCGGCGGCCGCGGTGGCACGGACCTGCGGCGACGTGTCTTTGAGCGCCCTCTTGAGCGCGAGCCGCGCCTGGGGCGTGGCGAGTTTGGCCAGCGCATTCGTCGCCGCACGGCGCACCCGATCGTCGTCGTGGCGCAGGAGATCGGCGAGGGGACCCTCGGCCTCGACGACGTTCAGCTCGCCCAGGAGATCGGCCGCGTTGCGCGCGACGTACCAGCGCGCGTCGCCGAGCATGTGCGTCAGCGTGGGGGCGCCGGCCTTGAGCGTCACCAGACCGTCGAAGAACGCGCGGCGGTCGGACAATGATTGCGCCGCGGTCAGCTGTTCGATGAGGGCCTCGGCGCCTTCCTCGCCCGCGCGGGCCAGGACGGCGAGATAGTCGGTGACGCGGTCCTTGCGGCGCGGCAGGATCCCGGCCACGGCGCGCAAGACCGTTGGTTTGCAGAGCCGCCGAATCGCGGCGCCGTACGCGCGTTTGACCTCGGGATCGGCTTTGGCCGCTTCGCGGGTGACGATCTTGTGAAAGAGATCGCCCACCGTGTTCGGCTTGGCCTCCCGCACACTGGCCTCGATCAGCACGACCAGCTGATCGAGCAGCCGGGACGTCGCCGAGACGGAGTTCGTGGCATTGAGCTTGGCGAAGACTTCGTCGGCGGATTCCTTGGGACGCTCGACGTGCGTGAACTCGCGCACGATCTCGTTCGTCACGTCGTGCGTGAACAGATCGATTTTTTCCGGAAGAGGCAGCACCAGAGCCGGCGTGGGGATGGACACCCGGGGCGGGCGGCGGAACGACACCCGCACGGTGCGCGGGGCGAGCGCGCGGAGCTTGGCGTCGACCTCGCGGCCACCGTCGTTCGGCACTGGCGCCAGCGCCAGAATGCGCGCCGTGCCCAGAATGTCGGACGGCAGCGCTCCCAGGTCGACGACCATGTCGTTCACCGAGTGGCCGGTAAACAGCGTGACGATGTCCTGGACGCCGGTCAGGGCCTCAGGCAGGGCCGTGCCGTTGACCACCAGTTGGCCGCCCTCGGCGCGCATGGTCACGATGCCCTCGCGGGACACGGTGACCGAGGCGCGCAACGCGGCCTTTTGCTCGTCGACGGAATCCGGCTCGTGGGCCAGAAGCCAGACGAGCCGGGAAAAATGACGGGCGAAGGTTACCGAATAGTCCACGGATCCAGGGGGATAGGCGCTTCACAACAGACACGCGCCGGCCGGCCGGATGGTAACGTCCAAGCCTCCCTGCACCGAAAGGTGGAGGCAACTCGGCGACAGCCGAGTGCCTTTCCAACAACCGAGTTTTGGCCGGCGCGAAGCGCCCGGCCTAAAACTCCCGTGCTACGGCGGCGGCGTTCACGGGCTGGCCGTGGGGGTTCGGGCCATCGAGCACGGTCTGCATGCCCTCGGGCCCCTTGTAGATCTTGCCCCCTTTCATCACAAAAGTGACCCGCTCGGTCAGCGTGATGTCCTTGGTCGGATCTCCCGGCACGGCGACGATATCGGCGTACTTGTTGGCCTCGAGCGTCCCGACCTTGTCCTGCCAGCCGAGCAGCTTGGCGGCGCTCGACGTACCGGCGACGAGCGACTGGGTGGGCGTCATGCCGCCCCAGTCCACCATGAGCCGGAACTCGCGCGCGTTGACGCCATGGTCGCCGACGCCCGCGTCGGTGCCGAGCGCGATGGGCACGTTGTCTTTGATGGCCAGCTTGACGGCGTTCCGCATGGACTGGGCGGCGGCCAGCGCTTTCTCGGCCCGCAGTCCTTTGAGGCGGCCACTCTTCGCCGCATTCTCGACCGTCTCACCCGCGCTCAGGGTCGGCACGAGATACGTCCCCTTGGCCGCCATCATCTTGGCGCCTTCCTCGTCGAGGAACGATCCGTGCTCGATCGAGGAGACACCGGCCTCGACGGCGAGCTTGATCGACTCCGTCCCGTGGGCATGGGCCGCGACCTTGCGGCCCAGCTTCTTGGCCTCGTCGACCGCGGCCCGCATCTCCTCGAGCGTGTATTGCGTCGCGCCCACCGCGTCGCCCATCGAGAGCACGCCACCGGACGCGCAGATCTTGATCACGTCGGCGCCGTATTTGACCTGATACCGCACGGCTTTCCGGATCTCCTCCGGTCCGTCGGCGACGCCATCGCGATAGTCACGATCCTCGAGACCCGGCCGGTATCCATTTTCGTCGCAGTGACCGCCGGTGATCCCGAACGAGTGCCCCGCGTTCTCCATCCGTGGCCCCGGCACCACATCCGCGTCGACCGCGGCCCGCAGCGCCATGTCATCGAACCCCGGCGCGCCGACGTTGCGGATCGATGTGAATCCGCCCAACAGCGTCTTCCGCGCGTTGGCGACACCGACGATCGCGCCGTAGCTCTGGTAGTCTTTGACGATCGCCTCATCCGACATCGGGTCGCTGAGCGCGCGACCTATGATATGGGTATGCGCGTCGATGAAACCCGGCAGCAACGTCGCCGAGCCGAGGTCGACCGACCGCGCACCGGCGGGGACCGTCACCTTGGACGCCGGACCGACCGCCGTGATGCGATCCCCGGTTACGACGATCACCGCGTCGCTAATCGGGGCGGCTCCCGTGCCATCGAAGAGTCGGGCGGCGTGGAGCACGGTGACCGTGGGGCTGGACGCGGCGCCCGGCTGCTGCGCGGCCAGCGCGCCGGCGGTCGCGAGACGCAGGACCAGTTTCGCGGCGAGACGGGAGAGTGACATGGGCACGAGGGGTTTGAGGGTGTCCAATTCTACGCAAACCGGCGCGATCGAACAAACCTTTTCGGTGTTTGGTGAGTCCAAGCTGGCGTGTCGCGCTCTGGTTTCGCCTGGGGTAGTGCCTGGGTCGGTCTTCTCTTCTCCACTCCCTTGGCGGCGCAGACCGGTGGGCGCTTCGTGCATCTCACGCCGCCGCCGGTGGCCGAGGCGGCCCGCCTCACCGGGTCGATCACGCTCGACGGCGTGCTCGACGAGGCGGCGTGGCAAGCGGCCATGCCGGTGACGCAGTTCTTTCAGACCCAGCCGGCCGAGGGACCTCCCGGGACACAGCGGACCGAGATTCGGTTTCTCTATGATGACGAGGCGCTCTATATCGGCGCGCGCATGTACGACTCCCTTGGCGCGCGCGGCGTGCGCGCGCGCTTGGCGCGCCGCGACGATCTCCTGGACCCGGACTGTGGCCCCGGCGCGCAGATCACGTCCGACAAGCTGACCATCACGTTGGACCCCTATCACGACCACCTCACGCGCGCGGTCTTCGACGTGAATCCCTCCGGTGTCATCGGCGACCAATTCGCGGTTGGCACGAATTGTCTCGATCCCTCGTGGGACCCCATTTGGGAGGTCTCCACGAAGATCGATTCGCTCGGGTGGACTGCCGAGATCCGCATCCCGTTCTCGCAGCTCCGCTACTCGAGCGACAGCGTCCAAACGTGGGGCGTGCAGATCGTCCGGGTCATTGATCGGCTGAACGAGCGCGATCAGTGGGCGTTCTATCCGCGCAGCGAGGCCGGCGGCGCGTCCCGCTTCGGTCACCTGACCGGCCTCGCCATTGGACATCAGCCCCACCAGCTCGAGGTCGTGCCGTATACCCTGGCCCAGGAAGAGGCCACAGGACTCAATCGCGGCAATCCCGTGGATCCCGTCAATCGTCAGCAGTTCCGCGTGGGAGGTGACCTCAAGTACTTGATCAACTCGAGTCTCACGCTGGATGCAACCGTGAATCCCGACTTCGGCCAGGTCGACCTCGACCCCGCGGTCATCAATCTGAGCCCATTCGAGACCTTCTACCCTGAGAAGCGGCCGTTCTTCGTCTCCGGTGCCCAGTCCTTCGACTTCGGCGGCTTCAATTGCCAGTTCTGTAGCAACGTCGAGGGCATGAGTCTCTTCTACTCGCGGCGGGTCGGGCGCGTGCCGCAGCTGTCCGGCGGCATTCTGGACAACCCGGCGACGGAATACTACAGCATTCCGGGGAATACCCAGATCCTGGGCGCCGCCAAAGTCACCGGCCGCACGCACGACGGATTCTCCGTCGGCCTCCTCGACGCCGTCACGAACCAAGAGAGCGCCCATTTCATCGGCGCGCCCGCCAACGATACCCTGCGCTGGCGGACTATCGTCGAGCCGATGAGCAACTATTTTGTCGGACGCATCAAAAAGGACCTGCGCGATGGTGCGACGGTCGTTGGCGCGATGGTGACGTCGACGGTGCGGCGTCTCGACACCGATACCCTGCGCGACAGTCTGCACACCCACGCCGAAGCCGGCGGCGTCGATTTCATGCACACGTGGAGCCACCGCAACTACTCGCTCATGGGGAGCGTCGCGATGTCCAACGTGGCGGGCAGCGCGTCGGCAATCGCTCACACGATGCAGTCGAGCGCCCACTACTTCGAGCGGCCGGACCGGCACGATCTCTCTGGCGGATTCTTCAACGACCGGTACGACACCACGGCGACATCCCTCAGGGGCTGGGGCAGCTATCTCCGGCTCGGCAAGGACAACGGCGACTGGCTGTGGGAAGTCCAGTCGAACATCCGGAGCCCGGGATTCGAGGTCAACGATCTTGCCTTTCAGCGCCGGGCGGACTACCAGTGGTTCGGGGCAAACCTGGTGCGACAGTGGACCCATCCGCACTCGTGGTATCGCGCGCTCTACATCGATGTCGGGACGCAGCGGCAATACAACTTCGACGGGGACATGAACGATCAGCAGTACCAAGTCAATTTCAACATGACCTTTCCAAATTTCTGGCAGTTCGGGACATTCGTCCTCCACCATCCCACCGTGCTGGATGATCAGATCGCGCGCGGCGGTCCCGTCTTCAAGCGCCGAGGGTTCAACGACGTTTTCACGACCGTCAGCACGGACGCGCGCCGGGGCGTGGTGCTCACGGCCGCCGTCGAGCACTCCTATGGTCTCGACGCGCCGTCCTGGGAGTGGACGCCGAGGGTGACGCTGTTGTTCAAGCCCGCCTCGATGGTGACGTTCAGCCTCGGACCGTCGCTCGACGTGTACTGGACCAACAATCAATACGACACCACGCTGGCCGCGGTGCGCGGGGATTCCGGATCGGCACGCGTGTTCGACGGCAACCGCTATCTCTTCGCGTCGATCCATCAGTCGACCTTGTCGATGGACACGCGGCTCAACATCACGTTCACGCCGTCCCTGAGTCTGCAGGTGTACGCGCAGCCGCTGCTCGGCACGGGGCACTACTACGATTTCAAGGAGTTCAATCACCCGCGTCAGCTGCCGACGACTGTCGACGCGTCACGGATGCTCCCGAATGGGGACCTGTCCGTGAACCCGGCCGGGAGCGCGACCCCCTACGAGATCTGGAACCCCGACTTCAACACGCGGATGCTCCGCGGTAACGGCGTGCTCCGGTGGGAGTACCGGCGCGGGTCGACCATTTATTTCGTCTGGCAGCAAACGCGCTCGAACACGAACCTTTACACATTGACGGCCGACTTCTCGCTCAACCACGGCGGGAACGAGCTTTTCCGGTCGATCCCGGACAACATCTTCATCATCAAGTACAGCTACTGGATCGGGCGCTAGGGCGCGCTAGTACATTACCGCGTGCCCATTCCCATCCCGGCGCCGCGGGCCGACGGCTTTACCGCATCGACACCGGTCCCGCTGTATTGGGCGGCCTATGGGCCCGCACCGGGTGCGCCGGGAGCCATACCACGACTGCTCGCGCTGCACGGCGGACCGGGCGCCGACCATCTGTACTTGCTGCCCCAGTTGCTCTTCGTGTCCGAGCGGCGCGACACGATCTTCTACGACCAGCGGGGGGGCGGGCGCTCGGTGGCCGACGCCCGGCAGCCCATCACCTGGCGCACCCAGGTCGACGATCTGGGGGCCGTGGTCGACGAGTGGGCGCTGGGCCCCGAACCGTCGATTCTGGGGTTTTCCTGGGGCGCCCTCCTGGCCTTGTTGGCCGCGGGAGCCGGCGCCATCCGGCCGCGGCGCCTGGTCCTGATTGACCCGGCGCCTACGACACGCCAGTATCGTGCAGAGTTCGAAACGGCGATGGCGGCGCGGCAGGCCCGGGTCGCGCCCGCGCGCGCGGAGCTGCAACGCTCCGGGCTGCGCGATCGCGACCCGGAGGCATACCGCCAGCGGGCGTTCGAGCTGAGTGTCGCCGGGTATTTCCACGATCCAGCGCGGGCCCACGACCTGACCCCATTTCGCGTCATGGGACGAGTCCAGCAGTCCGTTTGGGAGAGCCTGGGGGACTTCGACGTGCGCGCCGCTCTGGCGAGCGTGCGGTGTCCCGCCCTCGTGGTCCACGGGCGACAGGATCCCGTGCCCCTGGCCTCGTCCGAGGATGTGGCGCGGGCCCTTGGCGCCGAGCTCGTGGTCATCGACGACTGCGGCCACGTGCCGTATGTCGAGCAACCCGCCGCCCTGCGCACCGCGGTCGAAGCCTTTCTCGACGCGACGGACGCCGGCTCGTGAGCGAAGACGCGTTCGAGGCGCCCCCGCACGTGGCGGTCGTCGTGATCGGCGGCCGCCAGTTCGATGTCAGTCTCCGATTGGCGCACGATGGCATCGAGTACGTCGGCCGCCTCTGGTTCACCGAGACATTGTGGGACGACGCGGGCATACCGGACCGCGCGGCGTTCTGCGGCCGGACGCCGGACGAGGCGCTGGTCGTCGCCCGCCGGCTCACCGGCGACGAGCTGGTACAGCGCTACGAGCGCGCGCTGTCGGAAAAGCGCCGGTTCCACGCCTTGCGCAAGGTTACCGAGGAGATGCTGGCCAAAGTCCGGTACATGAACCAGCTGGCCGCGTCGATGCGCGCGGGATTGCTGGATGTCGACGGCGCGGCACAGGAGATCGACGTCACGGAGGGCCAGCTGCACGAGATCGTGGACCGGCTGCGACACGCGGCGGGCGTGGAACTGGCGTGAAACGGGTAAAGCTCTTTCGCGGCAAGGCCCTGGAGACGCACGTCCGGGAGATCGTGCGGCGGCTCAAGAAGCAATATCCCGACGCCAAGACCGAGCTGGATTTCCACTCGCCGTGGCAACTGCTGGTCGCCACGATCCTGAGTGCGCAGAGCACCGACCGCACCGTGAACACCGTGACGCCGGCCCTCTTCGCGCGCTTTCCCACCCCGGCGGCCCTGGCCGATGCCAATCCGGACGACGTCGAGACCTTGATCAAGGCGTCCGGCTTCTTTCGGAACAAGACCAAGTCGATCATGGGTGCCGCCCGCGCCATCACCGACCGGTTCGGCGGCCAGGTCCCCGAGACGATGGAGGACTTGGTCGAGCTCCCGGGCGTCGGTCGGAAGACCGCCAACGTGGTGCTCGGCAACGCGTTCGGGAAGTCCGAGGGCATCGTGGTCGATACGCACGTGACGCGTTTGTCCCAGCGCCTCGGGCTCACCGCGCAGACCGATGCCGTGAAGATCGAGCATGACCTGATGCCCGTCGTGCCGCGGCGCGATTGGACGATCTTTTCGCACCTGTTGATCTTTCACGGCCGCCGCGTCTGCTTCGCGCGCAAGCCCAACTGTGCCGGGTGTGTGCTCAGCGATCTGTGTCCGTCGGCGTTTCGCGTTTAGCTTTGCCGACATGACGAAGCATGCCACGTTCGAGACCAACCGCGGGACGATCGTCGCCGAGCTCTATGCGCAGGATGCGCCAAACACGGTGGCGAATTTCGAGAAGCTGGCCAATTCCGGATTCTACGACGGCGTGAAGTTTCACCGCGTCTTGAAGGACTTCGTGGTCCAGGGCGGCGACCCCCAGTCGCGGGATCTCCCACCGGGTGATCCCCGCGTCGGCAGCGGCGGACCGGGCTACATGATCAAATGCGAGACGCAGGGAAATCCACGCCTGCACGAGGTGGGGGCGCTCTCCATGGCGCACGCGGGGAAGGACACCGGCGGCAGTCAGTTCTTCATGGTGCTCGACGAGTCCCACACGCGGCACCTGAACGGCAAGCACACGGTGTTCGGCAAGATCACCGAAGGACTGGACGTGATGAAGCAGATCAAACAGAATGATCACATGACCAAGGTGCGAGTGGCCTGACATGACCGAACACCAGCAGCAGGCGCCGAACAGCGGACCAGACACGCGGCCGGCGTACACCGGTCTCATTCTCGGCGCGATCGTGATCTTCGCGCTGCTGTATTCGATCGTAGTGATCACGAATCGTCACTACGAGGCCACCGAAGCCCACCCGGCGGCGACGTCGTAAGTCACGACATGATAACGCGATAGACTAGACGGGCACTTTTTGCCTGCGGGGCGTATTTACTGACCGGTCGGTCATTAGCCATACGCCCATGTCTCTCGAGCACACAAAACAAGAACCGAAGTGGCGCCGTCTCCCCGAGGAGCGGCCGCACCAGATCATCGATGCCGCGATCGAGGTCTTTGGCGAGCACGGTCTGGCCGGGGCGCGCCTCGAGGACATTGCCAAGCGCGCCGGGCTGTCCAAAGGCACCATCTACCTGTACTTCCCCAACAAGGAAGCGCTGTTCAAGGAGATGGTCCGCGAGACGCTGGTAGCGCGCCTCGAGGAAGAGGAGCGGGCCGTGGCCGCGCATCCGGGCAGCGCCAAGGCGCAACTCAGCGCCTACATGCGCGGGTATTGGGCGTTCCTGCGGACGCCGCAGGTGGTCACGATCGTCCGCCTCATCATCGGCGAGCTCCAGCGCTTCCCCGAGCTCGTGGGGTTTTACATGAACGAGGTCGTCACGCGCAAGCGCGATCTCGTCACGGGCATGATCCGCCGCGGGGTCGCGGCGGGCGAGTTCCGGCCCGTCGATCCGAACGTCGCGGCGCGATTGCTCATGTCCATGTTCAGCGCGCATTGCGTGTGGCGCGGCATGCACGAGTACGCGCCGGATGTCATGCAGTATTCCGCCGACGATCTCCCGGAGGAGATCGAAGACTTTTTCTTCCGCGCTTTACAATGACGCGCTCTCTTCTCTTTGCCATTCTCCTCGCGCCCGGCTTGGCCGCGGCCCAGGACACCCTCGCCGTCCCACCGCTGACGCTGGGCAGCGCCGCGCGGCTGGCCGCGCACCAGGCGGCCGGGCCCCAGCAGGCCGGCGCCCGCACGCAACAGTCGCAAGCCCGCGTCCGCGAGCAGCGCGCATTGCTGCTCCCGACGGTCATCGGCCGCGGTGTGCCGCAGAGTGAGCGCACGTTCAACACGGCGCCCTTGTTCGGCTTCAACTTCGAGATCAACGGACAGAACCTCTTTCCGCCAACGGGCGCGATCATTGGCCCGGTGCACGAGATCACATACGAGGCGTTGGCGGTCGACACCCTGTTCAGTTTCGGGGCGATCGCGCGGATCCGGGCGGCCCAGGCGAGCGAGCGGGCGGCGGAGTCCGACGCGTCGAACCAGGCCGACTCGGCCGCGAACGTGGCGGCCGACAGCTACCTGCACACGCAGACCACGCAAGCGCTCTTGGGCGCCCGGTTGGCCGACTCGACGCTGGCCGCCGATCTGCTGCAGATCGCGCGGGACCAGTTGTCGGCGGGCGTGGGCATTGCGCTCGACGTCACCCGCGCGGAGTCCCAGTTCGCGACGGTGCGCGCGCAGATCATTCAGGCGCGGAACGACTTCGACCGGGCCCAGCTCGACCTGCTCCGGTCGCTGGGTCTGCCGCTGGCCGCGCGCGTGACGCTCAGCGACTCGCTCCAGACGCTCCCGCTCCTGGACACGCTGCCGGTGGAGACGACGGCGGTCGAGCAGGCGCTGCACCGGCGCCCCGATCTGCGCACCGCCGACCTGCAATTGCAGGCCGCGGAACGCCAGATCTCCGCGACCCGCGCCGAGCGGCTGCCGTCGTTCAGCATCGGCGGATCGTACGCGGCTGACGGGACGCGGTACGAGAACTTGCTCAACACCTACACGTGGGCGCTCCAGGTTTCGATGCCGATCTTCGACGGTCTTGGGCGCGAGTCGCGCCTCGAGGAGCAGCACGCGGCGGTCCGGGAGATCGAGGTGCGGCGGCACGACCTGCGGCAGAAGATCGCCATCCAGGTGCGCGGCGCCTACCTCGATCTCAACTCGGCGCGCCAGCAGGTGGGCGCGGCGCGCGAGCGTTTGCTGCTCGCCCAGCAGGAAGTCGATCAGGCGCGCGAGCGCTTTCGCGCCGGCGTCGCCGGCAACGCGGATGTGATCACGGCCTTCATTGATCTGAATAGCGCGCGCACCGGCGAGATCGATGCGCTGTCGCAGTACCAGTCCGCGCGGGTCGCGCTCGCCCAGGCGACCGGCGCGGTGCAGGACCTCCCGTAAGCGATTCGAGCCTCAACTGTAGACCTGACCCATGGCCACGATCACCCGCCCCGAGCGTCCCCGAGAAGCCACCATTGAAACGGAAACGGCGACGGCGCCGCCAAAGGGCAAGGCCGCGCCAAACAAGCGCCGGTTTCTGCTTCCCATCGTCGCCATCCTCGGCGTCCTGGGGATCATCTGGGGCGTGAAGACGTGGAACTACTCCCGCGCCCACGAGACGACGGACGATGCGCAGGTGGACGGACACATTATTCCGGTGTTGGCCAAGGTCGGCGGCTATGTCGATCGTGTGTACGCCGATGAGAACACCCATTCGAACGAAGGCGCGCCGGCCGTCCTGATCGACACCTCGGAATACCACGTGCGGGTCGAGCTGGCCAAAGCCGACCTGGCGGCCGCGGCGACCGCGACGGGCTCGCACGCGATCACGGGTCAGGCGGTGGCCCTGGTGCAGACCGCGACGCAGCAGAGCGCGGCGGCGGACGCCCAGATCGTGGCCGCGCAGGCCAACTACGACAAGGCCAAGGCCGACCTGGCGCGCCTGCAGGAGTTAGTCGCCAAACAGATCGTCTCGCGCCAGCAGCTCGACGCCGCGCAGGCGGCGGCGGATGGCGCGCAGGCGACGTTATTGGCGGCCGAGAGGCAGTCGGCGGCGGGCGTGGCGACGGTGTCGAACGCGCAGGCGGGCGTGCGGCTGGCGGCAGCGCGGTTGGCGGGCGCGCAGGCGTCGCTGGATAACGCGGTCCTGCAGCTCTCCTATGCCAAGATCGCGGCGCCGGCGAGCGGGATCATGAACCACAAGGCCATCGAGCCGGGTCAGCTCGTGCAGCCTGGTCAGGCGCTGTTCAACATTGTCACCGATACGGGCGCCTTCTTGGCGGCGAATTTCAAGGAGACGCAGCTCGACCACATCCGCGTGGGGCAGAAGGTCACGTTCGAAGTCGACGCGTACGACGGCGCGACCGCCGAGGGCGTGGTCGAGAGCTTGAGCGCCGCGACGGGGGCGAAGGACGCGCTGCTGCCGCCCGACAATGCCACCGGTAACTTCACGAAAGTCGTGCAGCGGGTCCCGGTGCGGATTCGCGTGACGCGGGATCTGGGTCCGGAGCGTCCGCTCCGTCCGGGGATGTCAGTGACGGTGCACGTCGCGACGCGGTAGCGCCGCGCGTCAACGCGGGAAGCGCACGCCGAGCTCGAGGCCGAGCATCGCGACCTGCTCGGCGTGCGGACCCAGGGTGGTGTTGGAAAAACTGTAGTGCTCCAGGGAGAGCATCACCGCGCCCGCGAGCGGGGCGCGCAGGAAGCGAATGCCGGTGGCGGCGGAGACGGCGAAGTTGGGATTCATGCCGTTGGTGACGCTGACTAACGGCAGCAGGCTGGCGCGGAAGACCGCCTGCGCCGAGTTGTCGAACAGCGGCGCCCGCGCTTCGGCACCCGCGGAGATCGACAGCCACCGCTGATTGCCCGCGGGCGTCGAGTAGCCGCGCGCGTCGCCGCCTAGCTGAAATGCCAGCCAGCTGGTGGCGAAGACGCTGCCGCCGATCTGGATGTCCGTCCAGCCCCGGCCGTCGGTGGCCGGCGTGTCGGCGATCAGGTTTCCGGCGGACACGCCCGCGTGGAACTCGGTCTGGCGGAACGGTGTGGCCAGCACGTCGGCGCCGATGGTGACGCCCGTCGTGCGTTGCGTGGTGCCGGCGAACAGGATCTCATCGGAGACCACCGAGACGACGGCGGACGTCGTCACCTGCACTTGAGCGGCAGCCGGCGTCGCCATGGCGGCGAGCGCCAGCCAAACCAAAAGCGTGCGCGCTTCGCGCGCTACGACTGCGCGATGCGCCACTCTGACGGAGTGCGGCGTCCTGGGGCGCGACTTCCCGGCGTGCGGCGTCCTGGGGTTAGCGCGCAGCGTGCGAAGCACGCGAGCGATATCCATCATGGTCCCACTCCAGCGGCGGGAGTGATGACCAGCGCGGTGACCGCCAGGCGCGCGTCATTGCGGCGCGCGATCTCGGCGTTCTCGTTGGCGCGCGCGGCGCGGCGCCGGGTATTCTCGGCGATATTGGCGGCGATCTCGCCGTGCTGGCGACGCCACACGAACCCGCCGACGCCGACGCCGATGCCGATGCCGGCCATCACACCAGCCAGCCCGCGCGCGCCGGCGCCGAGCCCCCGGCTCCCGACCGCGATCGGGATGGCGAGCGCGGTCACGGCGACTCCCAGTCCTTTGGCCAGCTCGAAGCTCGTGGCGGACGTCGGGTACCGTTCCGGCAGCAGGTCCGCCGCCCCCAGCGACCGTAGCGTGTCCTCGAGCGGCGGCCGGTCGAGCTCCACGTCGAGGAAAAGCCGGGCCGAGTCCGGATGCTGCGAGATGTGGCTCACCCCGCGGACGAACAGCACGTAGCGTCCCGGCGTCGCCAGGTGGCCGTCGGCCAGCAGACCATCCCACTGGATCTCGCGGACGCCTTCGTTTTCGGCGTCGAAGATCGTCGTCGCCGCGCCGTGCACATCGCGGATCTCGGCGTGCAGCGTGCCGGCGTGCGTCGAGAGCAACACGAAGGTCATGCGCTCGATGCGGGGATCGATGCGGGTACGGGCGATCGGGCGGACGGCGACCGCGAAGGTCCGCCGGCGGGCGTCGGCGAATACCGAGCGTTCGGCGGCCGTGAAGGCCTGGGCATCGAGATCCACGAACGGATCGCGTTCGATTGCCGCCCGGAAGTACACCGACGCCGAGTCCGGCTGCCCGAGAATCGCGTGCGCGGCGCCCAGGTATTTGTAGGCCTGGACCCGCTGGGCGCTGGAGACCACGAACGGGGAGCTCGGCGAGATCACCTGGCGCAGGAGCACCAACGCGCGCTCGACCTGTAGCTCTTCGTACAGGTGCACCGCCCGTTGGAGCGTTTCGTCGGTATTGCTCTGCGCGCGCGTCGGGCGCGGGAGAGCGAGCGCGAGCGCGACGCACGCCGCGAGCGCCCAGGCCCGCGTCGGGCCGGGCCTCGTCACGGTTCCTGGCCCGAGCCCTTGAGCGTGACCGTCGCCAGGTTCGTCGTCTCGCCCGGGCGGACCGTGAACGTCGTGTCGTATTCGGCGTAGCCCGGTGCCACGATCCGAAGCGCGCGCAGACCCGGCGGCAGCGCCACGTCGAATACCGCGCCGTGGCCGACCGGACGGCCGTCCACGAAGATGGTCGCATCCCCTGGCAACGCGCGGACGCGCATTTTGCCGGGTGTCGTATCCACCGCCGCGGTGACGGGCACCGGCACCGAGTCCCGGCGCCGCGGGTTGCGGGCGACGGTGACCGGGACGATCGTCCGCGGCGGCGGCGCCGGCGGGGTCACCGGGGATGTCTGGGAGTCCGGGGCGCTGGGGACCGCGGTGGCGCCTGGCGTGGATGCGGCGGCCGCCGGGATCACGCGCGACCCGCGGAACGTGCCGAGGAGCGCGTACGCGGCGAGCGCCACCGCGGCGCCGGCCAACACGACGACGCGCCGCGTGCGCCGGCGTTTGGTCGCGCGCTCGGTCGAGCGCAGCAGCGCGTCGTGCGCCGCGACGATCCCCATGGTGTCGGCCAGCGGCGGCAGCTTCTGCGTCGCGATCGAGGCGACGCTCGCCCCGTGGGCGAGCTCGCGCAACACCGTCTCGCCGGACGAACGATCCATTGCGGTGAGCGGGATGGCCTCGATCTCGGCGAGGAGATCGCCCGTCGTGCGGTACCGCTGCACGGGGTCCTTCATGAGCATGCGCTTGACGACGTCGACCAGCGCGGGCGGCACGTCATCGCGCACCGCGGTGATGTCCGGGGGCGGCGTGATGAGGTGGTGGTTCATGATCGCCGCCAGCGTCTCGGCATGAAACGGCACCGCCCCGGTCAGCATTTGAAACGCCACGATACCGAGCGAGTACTGGTCGCTCTGGGGTCCGGCGACTTTGCCGGCGCAGGCTTCCGGGCTCATGAAATACGGCGTCCCGATCACCGAGCCGGTCGTCGTCATCGAGGCATTCTCGATCGCCCGCGCGACGCCGAAGTCCGTGACGATGACGCGTCCGGACGTATCGATCAGGATGTTCGCGCCTTTGACGTCGCGGTGGACGATCCGGTGCTCGTGCGCGTAGGCCAGGGCCGCCGCCGCCGAGCGGAGGACCGAGAGCACCGCCGGGACCGGGAGCGCGCCTTGACTGGCAATGACCGCGTCCAGCGATCGCCCCTCGACGTAGCGCATCGTCAGGTAGAGCAGCGAGGGCGTCTGGCCGACCCGATAGACCGGGATGATGTTCGGATGGTCGAGCGAGGCCGCCATTTGCGCTTCGCGCTTGAAGCGCTCCACCACCGATGCCCCGAGCGCCAGGCCGGGCGGCAGGACCTTGAGCGCGACCGGGCGCCGGAGGCCCAGCTCGATCGCGCGGAACACCACCGCCATGCCGCCGCGGCCGATCTCGCGCTCGACGTCGTACTCGTCGACCAACTCCCGGCGCGCCAACTCCAGCAGCGCCCGGCGCGCCTCGTGGTCGACGCCGGGCGCATCGCCCGAAGACGACGCCGCGGCGGCCACCGGATCGATCAGCTGCGTCGCCTCCGCCGGTCCGGCGAGCGCGGCGCCGCAACGCTCGCAGAAGCGCGCGTCGTCGGCGTTCGCGGTCTCGCAGGACGGGCAGCGGATCATTGGCCGGTGGCCGTGAAGACGACATTGGCCAGGGCGGGCACGCTCGTGGTGACCGCGTTGGCCCCGGGGGTCGAACCGAGCGTCAGGGTCCCGCGGGCAAGACCATCGCTCCCCGTGGCGATCATCACGGAAGTCGCGGTCGGACCATTGAGTGTCCCGCCCCCTGAAGAGACCGTGAAAGTCACGTTGACATTCGCCACCGGATTGCCGGCCGCGTCGACGACTCGTACGACGAACGCGAACGGCAGGGTCGACCCCGCCGGTGCCGTCTGTCCATTGCCGTCCACACCTCGTTGCCGCTGCGACCGCGTGCCGGCGAATACCGGCTGCGCCATAAATGGTGTGAACGTCGACGCACCGATGATGGTATCGCCCGTCGCCGCCCGCACCACCGACCGCCGGGGTCCGATCGAGTCTCCCCAGAAGTTGTTGGTGAGGGTCACCGACGAGGCCCTATCGTTGACGACTCCCGCGGTGTCGTTGTCAAAAATGTCATTCCGGCTGGCCTCGAATGTGGTCAGGTTCCCGATGCGCATGCCGACGGCGTTTTGGCTGAACGTGTTGCTGTCGGCCCGCAGCACGCCGCCATCCACATTCAAGCCGCTGTAGCTCGGAAAGTCCACCACGTTGTTGCTGACCACCACCATCGAGTCCGCCGACAGATCGTATACGCCGCCGGGCGGACTGCCGCTGACCGCGAACCCGCCATCCATCGTCAGATTGCCGCGCAGGGTCACGTGGTGTCCGCTGGAGACATCCACCGACCGCTGTGATGCGCCGCTGAACACGACACCGGTGATGTCGAGCGCCGCCTGCGTCGCCGTCGACGTGATCGCCGCCGTGCTGGCGGGGCCGCACTGCGCATAGAGGCCGCCGGTCACGGTGAGTTGACCCTTGGTGGTGCCCGTGACCTGCACGCACGGTCCGGACGCACCGGACAAGGTGTCGGACGCCAGCGTCGCCGTGTCGGCGTTGGAGAGGAACACGCCGCTCTGCGCCGACGTGCCGTGCGATTGGGAGAGGGTCCAGTCGGACAGGCTGCTGTTGACGTTGAAGCGCCCGCCCTGAAACGACAGGCGCTGGAGCTGCACGCCCGCGCCGCGGGTGCCCACGATGTGAATCTGGTCCATCTGGCTCGCCGCGTTGTCCACGAAGGCGTTGCCGGCGACCGTCGCGCCGGGCGACGCGTTGATCTCCAGGCCGGAGCGGCCGTCGGTCAGCGAATTGCCCGTGAACGTCTGGCCCGTCTGCAGGCGCGTGTCGAAGCTGTTCCCGGTCACCTGCGCGCCCGATGAGGCCAGAAGGCGCATCAACTGGGATTCACCGGCGACGTTGTTGCCCGTGATGGTCGCGGTGGCGCTGGAGTCGACGAAGATCTCCGGGCCGGCGGTGAGCCGGACCAGATCGTTCTCCACGAGATTGCCCGATCCCTGCATGACCGCGATCCCGGCGCCCACCGTCGAATCGAGGGCGGTGGAGAGCACGACGCCGTTCACCGTGATCTGGTTGATGCGTCCGTTGATCACGTTGCGGAACGAGACGGCGTATCCGTGCACGGCGGAGACGATGCAACTATCGATGGTGGCCTGGCTGGTCGACTGCACCGAGAAACCGCGGCCCGAGGAAAACGCATCGCCGGACGGGTTCACGTACACCTGATTGATCTGGATCGCCGCCGTGCGGGCGTCGATGGCCGGACCATCCAACGTGTGCCGGATGGCCAGCGTCCGCACCACGACGCGGGCGGGACTCGTCGACAGAATGCCCGCCGTCCCCGTGTCGTGCGAGAGCAGGGGCAGCTTCGTGGGATCGCGGTTGGCCGCCAGATACGCGGTCGGGTCTCCGGTGAGGACGATCGCCTTGTTCAACGCGACCTCCTCGCTGTAGGGATGCGCGCCGACGCGGACGAACACGGTGTCGCCGGGGACCGACGCCGACACCGCATTGCCGATCCGGTGATAGGGGCGCTTGAGCGTACCGAAGGACAGGGTATCCAGCGTGCTGTTGTCGACGATGAGCGTCGTGGGACTGCCCACGACGAGCGTGGCGTTGGCGGTGACCGAGCCGGCGGTGGCCACGATCTTCGTGGTGCCGTTGGTGAGCGCGGTCACGAGTCCGGTCGCCGTCACGCTGGCCACCGACGAGACGGTCGACGACCATACGATCGTGGCGCCAGTGACGGGGTTCCCGTCGGCGTTCGTGAGTTGCGCGGTATAGAGCAGCGTCTGCCCCCGCGCCGTCATCGTGTCGAGCGACGAATTCAGCACGATGTGGACGGGGTTGTTGGTCACCACGATGATCGCCGAGTCGCGGAGGACGCCGCTCGCGGCGCGGACGGTCGTCCGGCCGACGCCGATGGCGGTCACGAAGGCGTTGGATGTCACGCTGGCGATCGTCGGATCGTTGCTCGTCCAGGTGGCGGCACTGGCGGGCAGCGCCACCCCGCGCGCGTTCTGCAGGGTGACGGGGATGGTGAGCGTGTCGCCGAGCGATTTGAGGCTGTCGAGGCGCTTGTTGATCTGGAGCGTCGCCGCATTGTTGGTGACGGCCACGACGGTGGTGTCGGCGATCGTATTGAATACCGCGATGACGCGGGCACCGCCCGTCCGGACGGCGGTCACCCGACCGTTCTGCTGGACGGTGATCACCGTCGTGTCGGTGACGCGCCAGGTCGGCGTCAGGCCGTTGACGACATTGCCGCTGGCGTTCAACAGCGTGGCCGTGAGCTGGATGGTGTCGCCGACGGCCGGAATGGTCGCCGTGTCCGCCGACAGCACGAGCTTCGTGGGCTGATTGCTGATGACCACGCGCACCGTGTCGGCGATCGCGTCGAGAAGCGCGACAATGCGCGCCGTGCCCAGGCCTTGGGCCGTGACGACGCGCGTCCCCGTGGCCACTTGCGCGATCGAGGGATCGAGGGAGACCAAGGTGGCCTGGTCGTTGGTGACCGGGTTGTTGAGCCGGTCGAACGCGACGACGTTCAATGTGAGCGTGCCGCCGATCGCCCCGATGGCCAGCCCGTTGGGCGACGTCACCAGGAGACGCGTGGCCTGCTGCACCACGTTCACCTGCACGCTGTCGCGGGCGCTGCCCCGCACGGCGTAAGCGTACGTCGTCCCGTTGTTGATGGCGGTCAGGCGTCCCGTTTGGTCGATCGAGACCACGTTGGGGGTCTGCAGTTGCCAGAGCGGGGTGCCCGCGGCGCCCGTGATGGCCGAGCCCAGCGAGTCGCGTCCCGCGGCGACCAGCGTCGTCTCGGCGTTGATCGCGTTGAGCGTCAGGGCCAGCGGCGGTGTGATACCGAAGTGCACCAAAAGCTGTGACACATTCACCGGGAGCGTAGCAGTATCGCCTTGGACGACGGCACGCACCTTGGTATTGCCGTTGTGGGCGCTCAGGATTTGCCCCCGCTGCGACACCGTCAGGATCGCGGTGTCGTTCGACGCCCACGTATACGTGACACCCGGAATCGAGTCGCCGTTCAGGTCCAGCGCGACGATGGAGGGCGTCACCGCTTCGCCGAGCGAGTGCAGCGTGTCGGCGGTACGGGCGAACTGCACAGACTTCGGGGCGACGAGGAGATCCTGGGTGAGCGTGGGCGGCGTGCCGGAAAGCAGCACGTTCTCCAGTTGGACCGTCACCGTGACGACGCCGAGGCGCACCGCGCGCAGGGAGTCGCCATCATTGGACACGGAAAGGATCGTCGTGTCGGAGGACTGTACCGAGAATCGCGGGTTGTTGTAGGTACGCCCGGCGACGGTCACGGCGACGCCAACGGGCACGCGCCGACCGGCCGTGATGATCGTGTCTCCAACCCACGCCAAGGCGACGTGCTCCGCTTTGGGCGCCGTGAGCGCGTCGCACGTTGCCAGCGTCAGGACGAGGGTCGTCGCACCGGCAACATACCAGCCCAAGCGGGCGGGACGGGATTCAACCATATTACTCGTGGTAACGAATGACGCTTGGGCCTAGTCCAACGTTTCGAGATGCGGGCACGTTACTTTTTCAGCATTCCATGACTCCCCCCTCCGCCTCAGCGCTCCCCAGCACACCGCCCGCGGCGCCGGACGAAAAGGTCCTGATCCGTGCGGCCCAGAATGGGGACACGGACGCCTTCGGCGCTTTGGTTCGGGCCCACCAGCGGCGCGCGTACGCGATCGCGCGATCCGTGGTGACGACCCACGAAGACGCCGAAGATGCGGTACAGGAGGGGTTTCTGCACGCCTATCGCGCCTTGGACCGCTTTCGGCCGGACCAGGCCTTTGGGGCGTGGTTGCACCGTATAGTCGCCAACGCGGCCCTCGACATCACGCGGCGCCGGCGGGTGCGTGACGCGGACGAGCTGACCGACACGCTCGCCTCGCACTTCCGCGATCCGGCGGAGGTGGCCGATCTCCGGGGGCGGCTGCGGACGGCGCTGGGGCGCCTGACGCCCCGCCAACGGTCGGTCATCATTTTGCACGACGTCGAGGGTTTCCGGCACGGAGAGATCGGGCGCTTACTCGGCATCCCGGAAGGGACGGCCCGGTCGGACCTTCACCACGCCCGGCGGGCTTTGCGGGCGGTGCTCAAGGCCATATGGACCGCCGCGTAACGCCGGCCGACCCGCGTCTCACGCGGGCGTTGGCCGCGGAGATCGCCCCGCCGCGGGACCCGCGGTATTGGCAGCGCCTCGAGGCCAAGATCATGTGGCGCGTCGCGACGGCGGCGGGCGACGAGTGGGTGCGGGCGTTTCGAGGTTGGCAGCGGGCGTGGTTGGCGGCCGCCGGATTGGCGGTTCTGGGGCTCGGGATCACGGCGTGGCGCGAGCGCGTGACCGAGCGGCGGTTGGCCTACGAGATGGTCATCGAGTCGAGGGCTCCGGAGCCCGTGCAGCTTCGCGAGCGGCTCGTCGACGTGTCGGAAAGAGAGGCGACGCTCCGCTATGTCTACGGGTACTAGCCGGTCACGGCAAGCCTTCGCGTTCTTGCTTGGCGCGACATTGGTCGGCGGTGTCCTGGGCTTTACCGCCGACCGGCTGGTGGCGCGCGACCGCCTGTGTCCGCGCTGGGGCGATCAGGCCGCCATGCGCCTGCGGTTCGGCGAGGAACTGGATCTCACGGCCGCCCAACGGGCGGACGTCGATTCGATCCTCGACAACAAGCACCGGCAAATCGCCGCCTTGGTCAAGCCGGTCCGGCCGCAGATCGACTCGGTGAGTGATCGGGCGGCGGCCGCGATCAAGGCGCTGCTGTCGACGCCGGACCAGCGTCGCACGTTCGACGACATGCAGGCGCTCACCAAAGCGAATCAAGCCAAATACGACAAATAGGGAGCCCGACGGGCTCCCTATTTAGTACCGGTGAATCCCGTCGTCGATGATCTCGGGCGGGACGATCTTGATGTTCTTGAGACCCTCCAGGGCCTTGAGGCTCCTGAGCCCCGCCATCGACGCATTGAGTTGGCCCATGGCGTGGTCCAGGCTCGGCATGACGTCGAGCAGCCGCAGGTTCATGTCGTTGGCGCCGACCTGCATGAAATCGTCGTCGTCCGCGAGCTCGCTGGCTTTGACGGTGGTGACTTTCACCGTCTTGTATTGCCCGTTGTGGTAGACGCGCAGGTCGACGGCGTCGCCCGCTTTCACTTTCTGGATCGCGCGCGCCAGCCGGCGTCCCATGAGGCCGCGCATCTCGCGATCGCCGGCGTCAGAGGCCGCGAGACGCAGGTCGATGCCATTGGCGGTGGCGATGCGATCGCCTTCCTCGATGCCGGCTTTGTCGGCGGGTCCGTTGGCCGAGACGCCCACGATGAGGACGCCGAGGGAGTCGCGGACGCTGCCACTGCTGGTCTCGAGTCCCAGCACGGGGCGATCGGTCCCGCCACCGCGGAACGCGGTCAGGTACGGCCGGCGGACGATGTTGATGCAGGTGTCCGAGTCCTTGGTCACGGTCTGGGCCAGCGCGGGGAGGGCCAGCAGCATGAGCGCAGCGGGAAGTGCGACAGAAACGCGCATAGGATGACGGTCCGGGTTGTGGGATAACCTGCTCTGGTAGATGAGAATGCCGGGCGCGTCGGAGGGGTTGCCCGCGTATTTTTCGGCATGACCACCGCGGCCGTCGACCCCGACTATCACACGTTCGCCCATCATTGGCAGGACGAGGCCGACGCCGCGTTTCTCTACCGGCTCTTGGCGAGCGTGGAGCAGGACCCGGCCAAGCGGGACGTGTATGAGCAGTTGGCCGGCGTCGAGGATCGCCACGTCACGATCTGGGGAGAGCTCCTCGCGGCCCACGGCCACCCGCCCGGGCCCTTCCAGCCCAGTCTCCGCACGCGGGTCCTGGCCACGCTCGGGCGCCGGCTCGGCCCCGGGTTTCTCCTGCCGCTGCTCCTCGAAGAGGAGGGGCGCGAGGTCAAAGGCTATCTCGACCTGCACCGGTCTACGGAGCGGGGCGCGCCAGGCAGCAGCGAGGCGCTGCTCCTGGCGCGGGAGAGCGCCGACCACGCGTCGACGTTGGCCGGGCTGGCGGGCCGTGGCGCCGAGCCGTGGCACCGGACGGGAGCAGGCGGACTGCTCCGCAACATCGTGTATGGGTTCAACGACGGGCTCACGGCCAACTTCGGCCTGGTCGCCGGGGTGATCGGCGCCGCGGCGACGCAGCAGCACCAGGCGGTGGTCGTGGCCGGGGTCGCAGGGTTGATCGCCGACGCGTTGTCGATGGGATCGAGTGGGTATCTCGCGGCCAAGAGCGAGCAGGAGGTATACGCGCACGAGATCGCGATGGAGCGCGACGAGATCGCGCTCATGCCCGAGGTGGAGCGCGACGAGCTGGCGCTCATCTATCAGGCCAAAGGCATGGACCGCTCGGCGGCCGAGCAGCTGGCGACCAACGTCATGGCGGATCCCCGGCGCATGCTCGACGAGCAAGTGCGCGAGGAGCTCAAGATCGGCGAGCCGGACATGTCGCCGATGCGCGAAGGATGGGTGACCGGCGTCGCGACCGGCTTCGGCGCCATCATCCCCGTCGCGCCCTTCTTCTTCACGCATGGGACGCCGGCCATCGTGCTGGCGTTCACGCTGGCCATGCTGTCGCACTTCCTGGTCGGCGCCGCCCGCTCGATCTTCACGGGTCGCGGGTTGTTCCGGTCCGGCGTCGATATGTTCGTCGTCGGCCTCGGCGTGGCGGCCGTCGGGTACTTCGTGGGCGGGTGGATCGGCCGCCTGCTCTAGGTGACGATATTGAGCAGACGCTTGGGCACGAAGATGACTTTCCGCGGGGTGCCGGTCACATGCTTGGCGACCGCGGGATCGGCCAAGGCCGCCTGCAATGCACCGTCCTCGGTCACGTCCGCCGGGACCGCGATCGTCGCCCGCAGCTTGCCATTCACCTGCACCGCCAGTGTGACCGTCGTCTCGACGATGAGCGCGGGATCATAGGCCGGCCAGCCGGCGTCGAATACGCTGGTGCGGTGGCCGAAGCGATCCCACAGCTCCTCGGCAATATGCGGCGCGAACGGCGCCGTCAGCTGGATCAGGGGCTCGATTTCAGCCCGATGCGGATGCCGCTCCCCTTCGCGGAGTACGTTCATGTACTTCATCAGGGCCGCGATGGCGGTGTTGTAGCTCAGCCGCGGAATGTCCTCACCGACTTTCTTGATCGTCCGGTGGAGCTGCGCCAGCACGGCGGGGTCCGGCGCGCCGTCGGTCCGATGGTCGGTGGCCGAGGCCCACAAACGGTCCAGATAGTGCTTCGTCCCCGAGATGCCGGTGGCGCTATAGTCGCCACCCTGCTCATACGGACCCAGGAACATCAAGTACATCCGGAACGCGTCGGCGCCCCAGGCGTTGATGTACTCGTCGGGATTAATGATGTTGCCCTTGCTCTTCGACATCTTCGCGCCTTCGCGCACGATCAACCCATGCGCGCGGAAGCGCGTGAACGGCTCCTCGAAGTCGATGTGCCCCGTCTCGTGGAGCACCATTGCGATGAATCGCGAGTAGAGCAGATGCAGGACGGCGTGCTCGTTGCCGCCAATGTACGAGTTGACCGGCAGCCACTTGCGCGTCACCGCCGGATCAAAGGGCACATTGTCGCGATCGGCGCTGGGATACCGGAGGAAATACCACGCGCTGTCGAGGAACGTATCGGAGACGTCCGTCTCGCGACGGCCCTCGCGGCCGCACTGCGGACACGGCACCCGATACCACTCCTCATGGCGCGCCAGCGGCGAGATCCCCGAGTCATCGGGTTTGAAGTCCGGGATGAACGGCAGGACGACCGGCAGGTCTTTCTCCGGCACCGGCACCGGTCCGCACTCCGGACAGTAGATGATCGGGATGGGCGGGCCCCAGTAGCGCTGGCGCGAGATGCACCAATCGTGCAGCCGGTAGTTGTCCACCGGTTGGCCTCTTCCCTGCCCGGCCAGCCACTCGACGATGCCGCGCTTCGCGTCTTCGACGCTCAGCGTGTCGAAACGACCCGAGTTGATGAGCCGATCGTCGTCGATCACCGTCACGATTGGCAGATCGTGCGCCAGCGCGAACTCGTGATCGCGCTCGTCATGCGCGGGCACGCCCATGATGGCGCCCGTGCCATAGTCCATGAGAACGTAGTCGGCGACCCACACCGGCACCGGCTGCCCGGTGGCGGGGTTGGTGGCCGTCGCCCCGGTGAACACGCCGGTCTTGTCCTTCGTGATCTTCCGGTTCACGACGTCCTGCTTGGCCGCGCGATCCAGGTAGGCCTCGACCGCGGGCCGATGGGCCTCGTTCGTGATCGCGCGGACCATGGGATGCTCGGGGGCCAGCACCACATAGGTCGCGCCGAACGTCGTGTCGGGCCGCGTCGTGAAGACCGTCAGGTTTCCGGCATCGCCTACGGGAAACACCAATTCGGCGCCCTGGCTCTTGCCGATCCAATGGCGTTGCGCGGTCTTGGTCGACTCCGACCAATCGAGCCAGTCGAGGTTGTCCAACAGCCGCTGCGCGTACCGCGAGATCGCGAAAAACCACTGCTCCAGGAACCGCTGCTCGACGGCCGTCCCGCAGCGCTCGCAGTGCCCGTCGATCACCTGCTCGTTGGCCAGCACGGTCTTGTCGCAGGGGCACCAATTGACGGCGCCTTGCTTCTTGTACGCCAGGCCAAGCCGATAGAGCTGCAGGAAGACCCACTGGGTCCACCGGTAGTACCGCGGGTCCGTGGTGTCGACAGAATAACGCCAGTCGACCATGAGCCCGGTCCGGTCCAGCTGCCGCCGGAAATTGGCGATGTTCTTGGGGATGAGCACGGTCGGGTGCACCCCGACCTTGAGCGCGTAGTTCTCGGAATGGATGCCAAACGCGTCGTAGCCCAGCGGCTCGAAGACGGTATGCCCCTGGAGCCGGTGGTAGCGCGCGTAAATGTCGTTCCCCGTGAACGCGAACAGATTCCCGACGTGCAGGCCCTCGGCCAATGGGTACGGGAACATCATGAGCGCGTAGAACGGATGGTCGCCGGACGAGATCGCCGTATCATTCGTGCCGCGCTCCCGCCACCGATCTTGCCATTTCCGCTCGACGGCGGATGGCTGATATGTGTCGGACGACGGCACGGGCGCGGTGGCGGTCATTGTCACGAAAGTTACCTTTCCCACCACGAATGCCGCCACGACGACGGAAGCGCCTCGAACCGGCATCGTTCAATCTCCCCGTTGAACGGTTGCGACTTGGGGCCTCGACCGACCGGTCGGCGGCTCGCGTGCGCGAAGTCTTGCTCGCCGAGGGACTGAGTCCGCGCGTCTGCGTGCAGGTGACGGCCGAGCGCACCAGCATCCTGGGCGGCACGGACGAGGTCATCGCGCTCCTCAAGCTGTGCACCGACGATTGGTCGTCGCTCGTCGTGATGTCGCTCTACGACGGCGATCGCGCCGAGGCCGGCGAGACCGTGATGACCATCGAAGGGCCGTACGACCGCTTCGCGCATCTCGAGCCCCTCATCCTCGGCACCGTGGCGCGGCGGACGCGCGTCACCACCAACGCGCGGGCGTTCGTGGATGCGGCCCGCCCCAAGCCGATCATGGCATTTCCGGCGCGCCACGACCACTGGCTCACGCAATCCGGGGACGTACTCGCGGCCCAGATCGGCGGCGCGCTCACGATATCGGCCGATCCCCCCACGCCGGTGCCGCGGGGGATGCCGGCGTTGGCTCTCGTGTCGCACGCGTTCATTGCCGCGTTCGGCGGCGACACGCCGCTCGCCGCGCGAAAATTCGCCGCGGCGCTCGACGCCGCCATTCAGATCATAGTCCCCGTCGATTACGAGAACGACTCCGTTCGCACGGCGCTCGACGTCGCGCACGCGCTGGAGGCGGGCAGTGGCGGGGGGAGTAGCGCCGGGCGCCTCTGGGGCATTCAATTAGCCACATCGGAGAATCTCGTCGACGCCTCGATCTATCCTGCCATGGGAACGTTCGCGCCGACCGGCGTCAACCCGCAGCTCGTCTGGAACGTGCGGAATGCCCTCGACGCCGAGGGGCTCGGCGACATCAAGATCCTCGCCTCCAGCGGGTTCACGGTGGAGAAGATTCGCGCGTTCGAGGAAGAAGGCGTCCCTGTGGATGCGTACGGCATCGGTGCCGCGTTGCTGGCCGGGCGCACCGGGTTCACGACCGCGCTCGTGAGCCTCGACGGCCCGCTCCGCATGCGCGCGGGCAGCGAAGCGCGGCCCAATCCCCGCCTGGAGCGGGTGCGCTGATGGCCGGGTCCAAACTCGATGGCGCCGGCATCGAGAAGATGAAAACACTGGAAGCCGCGCAGACTCAACTACAGCGCGTACATGGGCTTGTCGAACAAATGGCGATCGCCGTCAAGGGCAATCAAAACGCCGCCATGTACGGAGCCCAGATCCGACGGGCCGGCACGCCATTGGTCTCGTCACTCAAGGGACAGTTCGGCATGATCTCCGATCAGGTCGCTGGCCTCCTGCTCGTCGCCGGACGGACGGGCAGCGACAAGGTGCGGCTGCGCACGTTGCGGGAAGGCGTGGCGCAGGTGCGCACCCAACTCGAGCTGGCCATCGCGAAAGTCGCCGATTTGCATACGCTCCAGGAGTGACAGCGGGACGCGGGACGGATTAATTTGTTGGCGTCTTTGCCTATGCCCGACCTCTTCCACCATCTCATGCCACAACCTTTTCGTGCGCGCCGGCTGGCCGGCAGAGTTGCGCTGATCGCCTGCACTGTGGTGCTCGCGGCGTGCGCCGTGGACCAGTACCCGAACACGACCTTCGCTCCGCATACCGAGTTCGGGCGCGCGATCGACGGCATCTGGAACATTCTTCTCAAGCTGGGCGTCGCCGTCTTCATTCTCGTGGAGGCGTTGCTCGTCTACACCATCATCAAGTTCCGTCACCGCGAGGGTGCGCCGACCCCGAAGCCCGTGCACGGCAACACCGCGCTGGAGATCCTGTGGACGGCGATCCCCGCCGTCATTCTGGTCTTCATCGCCGTGCCGACCGTCAAGACGATCTTCGTCACGCAGGCCAAAGCCGAGAGCGACGCCCTGCAGGTCGATGTGTACGGCCACCAGTGGTGGTGGGAGTTCCGCTATCCGCAGTACAACATCGTGACCGCGAACGAGCTGTATCTGCCGAACGGCCGGAAGGTCAACTTCGCGCTCCGGTCGGCCGACGTGCTGCACAGCTTCTGGATTCCGCAGTTGGGCGGCAAGCGCGACGTCATTTCCAACCATACGAACTACCTGTGGTTCACGCCCGACTCGACCTTGGGCGAGCAGGAGTGGAACGGGTCCTGTAACGAGTACTGCGGCGACAGTCACGCCGACATGCGGTTCCGCGTGTACACCGTGCCGCCAGCGGATTTCGCGCGCTGGGCGGCGCACCAGGCCCAACCCGCGGTGTACCCCGCCGCGGCGGCGCCGCCGCCCGGGGTGCAACCGGTGGCCAACGTCGCGCCCGAGTCCAGTTATGTGTTTCCGGCGAGCAAGCTGCCGGCCCACGCCATTCCCGATACGCCGCTCCCGGAGAATGAGCAGTTCACGAGCGGGATCACCGGCGACCCGGCGGTGGGCTTCAAGACGTACAGCGCGTCGGCCTGCATCGGATGCCACACGATCAAGGGCAATCCGAACTCGGTGGGGTTGGTGGGGCCGAATCTGACGCACGTCGCGTCGCGCCACACGATCGCCTCGGCGCTCTTTCCCAACGACGCGCACCACCTGAGTTATTGGGTCAAAGACGCGCACAAAATGAAGCCCGGTGTCGCGATGATGGTCTTCGGCAAGGGCGAAGTGGATCCCCAGACAGGCCAACCGGCGCCGACCGGTACGCTGACGGACCAGCAGATCGCCGACATCGTGGCCTATCTACAGCAACTCAAGTAGGAGAGAGACCGACATGGCAACGCTTGCCGCGCCGCTGGCCGTACCCCGAGTCGCCGATGAGCCCTCGGGCTTCTGGAGCTGGCTCTCCACGACGGACCACAAGCGCATCGGCACGCTGTATCTGTTCACGGCGCTCACGTTCATGCTGATCGGCGGCACCGAAGCCGAAATCATTCGGACGCAGCTCAGCGGCCCGAATCAGCATTTCGTGTCGGCCGAGCTCTACAACCAGATCTTCACGATGCACGGCACGACCATGATCTTCCTCGTGGTCATGCCGCTGTCCGCGGCCTTTTTCAATCTGCTGATCCCGCTGCAGATCGGCGCCCGCGACGTCGCGTTTCCGCGACTCAACGCGTTCAGCTACTGGGTGTACCTGTTCGGCGGCATCTTCATTACGGTGCCGATCCTGTTCGGCGCCGCTCCCAACGGGGGATGGTTCGGCTACGCCCCGCTGACCACCAAGGCGTACTCGCCGGGTCCGAACATCGACGTCTGGGTGATCGGCCTCCAGATCCTGGGTATCTCGTCGCTGGCCGCGGGCTTCAACTTCATCACGACGATCATCAACATGCGCGCGCCCGGCATGAACCTCATGCGGGTGCCCTTGTTCACGTGGATGTCGTTCGTGGTGCAGTTCCTGATCGTGCTGGCGTTCCCCGTGATCACGATCGCGCTCGTGTTCCTGCTGTTCGATCGCTTCTTCGGCACGAATTTCTACACGACGGCGGCGGGCGCCGACCCGCTGCTGTGGCAGCATTTGTTCTGGATCTTCGGCCACCCGGAGGTCTACATCCTGGTGCTCCCGGCCTTCGGGCTGGTGTCGGAGGCGCTGCCGACGTTCTCCCAGAAGCCGTTGTTCGGCTACCCGGTGATGGTCTACTCGGGCATCCTGATCGGTATGCTCGGCTTCGGTGTGTGGGCGCACCACATGTTCGCGGTGGGCATGGGACCGATCGCCGATTCGTTCTTCAGCATCATGACGATGCTGATCGCCATCCCGACGGGCGTGAAGATCTTCAATTGGATCTTCACCATGTGGGGCGGATCGATCCGGTTCACGACATCCATGATGTTCGGCATCGGGCTCGTGGCCATGTTCACCATCGGCGGCATCTCGGGCGTCATGCACTCGTCGCCGCCCGCCGACCTGCAGCAGACCGACACGTATTTCGTGGTGGCGCACTTCCACTACGTGCTGTTCGGCGGCTCGCTCATGGGGCTGTTCGCCGGGCTCTACATGTACTTCCCCAAGTTCACGGGCCGGCTGCTCGATGAGCGCCTCGGGAAGTGGCACTTCTGGCTCAATTTCATCGGGTCGAACTTGGCGTTCTTCCCGATGCACTACTCGGGTCTCCTCGGCATGCCGCGGCGGATCTACACCTACGCCGGCGGACAGGGATGGGACGTGTTCAACCGCCTGTCGTCGATCGGCGCCTGGATCCTGATTCCGGCGACGCTCGTCCTGGTGTACAACATCTGGCGGAGCGCGCGGTCGGGCAAACCCGCCGGTAGCAATCCCTGGCACGCCGGCACGCTCGAGTGGTCCATTCCGTCGCCGCCGCCGCCGTACAACTTCGCGCACATTCCTCACGTGACGTCGCGCTACCCGCTGTGGGATGCGAAGACGCCCGTCGAAGACCAGACGGTCATTCCCACCGCGGCCGAGTTGGGCATTCCGTTGCCCTATCCCACGGTGAAGCCGGCGCTCGCCGCGCTTTCGCTCCCGATCATGTTCACGGGTCTGCTCCTGTCGCACATGGAGAACAAGATCCCGGAATTCGTGTTCCTGTTCGGCGGCGCCGCGCTGCTCGTCGGGAGCCTGTACTGGTGGCTCACCACCCCACTCGAACCGGAGCACACGCACTGATGAGCGCGACGGCCGCGGAAGTCGGTCACGGGTACACCACGACCGGACTGCCGAACCGAAAGATCGCCATCTGGGCGTTCATCGGTTCCGAATGCATGCTCTTCGCTTCGCTGATCTCGACCTACCTGATCTACAAGGGACGGTCGATCGTCGGACCGTTCCCGCACGAGGCCTGGGTCGATCCGAGCACGAAGCACGTCTTCAACCCGATCCTGAACATCCCGGTGACGTCGTGCTCGACGTTCGTACTGCTCATGTCGTCGCTGGCCATGGTGCTGGCGCTGGCGGCCGTCGAGAACCGCGATGTTCCGAAGCACACCACCGGTGAGAAAATCCTCGGCAACTCGAAGCTTTGGCTGTTCATGACGGCGCTGCTCGGCGCCACGTTCCTTGGCTTCCAGGCATTCGAGTTCACATCGTTCGTGCACGAGGGGCTGACGATCAAGACGAATCTGTTCGGATCGTCGTTCTTCACCCTGACCGGATTCCACGGCGCCCACGTCACGGCCGGCGTCCTCTGGCTGCTGACCCTGCTGTCGATCGACTTCAAGCGCGGGCTCGGACCGAACGACGCGCTCAACGTCGACATCGCGGCGCTGTACTGGCACTTCGTCGACGTGGTCTGGATCGCGATCTTCACCCTCGTCTATCTCATCAAATGAGCGACGTTCATAGCACGGCACCGGCAGCCGGGGCGCACGGGGCGCACGAAGAGCATCACCCGGACTGGTCGACCTACTGGAAGGTCGCCGTCATCCTGACGGCGATCACGGTGATGGAAGTGGTGTGCTACTACATCCCGTCGTTCGTCGCGTCGCCGTGGTTCGTGCCCACCTTGCTGGTGCTGTCCGCCGTCAAGTTCGCCATCGTGGTATTGTTCTACATGCACCTCAAGTACGATAGCAAGCTGTATCGCGCTCTCTTCACGGGGCCGCTGCTGGTGGCCACGGCGACGTTGGCGGCGCTCATGTTCCTGTTCGGCAAGTTCGCCCTTCATCTGGGTTTGCTCACGTCCTGATGTCTCACGGGCTGTTCTTGCTGCTCCACCCCCTCGGGCCGGCCGGCACGGCCGGCTTTTCCATTCACTGGAGCACGGTGGTGGGTATCGCCGGCCTGGCCGGCCTGTATGGCTGGCGGGTGCGCGCCGAGCGGCAACCCGTGACGCCCGTGCAGGTCTGGTCGTTCGCCGCCGGGCTGCTGGCCATGTTCTTCGCCCTCAATGGGCCCCTGCACGACCTCTCGGACTACGATCTCTTCAGCGCCCACATGATCCAGCACCTGGCGCTGATCTTCCTGGTCGCTCCGCTGCTGGTCGTCGGCACGCCCGGCTGGATGCTGCGCCCCGCCCTGCGGGTACCGGGCGTCGGCGCCGTGGCCCATTGGCTCACCCGCCCGGTCGTCTGCTTCGCGATATTCAACATCGTGGTGGCCGGCTGGCACATCCCGCTCCTCTACAATCTGGCGATGGCCGAGCATCCGGTGCACATTGTCGAGCATCTGATGTTCATGGCCGCCGCGGTCCTCATGTGGTGGCCGTTCCTGAGCCCTTTGCCGGAGCTGCCACGCCTCGCCTACCCCGGGCAGATGCTCTACTGCTTTCTCATGAGTATCCCGATGTCGATCGTGGCCGTCTATGTCTCGTTGGCCGATCACGTGCTCTATCCCGCGTACGAGAACGCGCCGCGGATCTGGGGACTATCGCCGCTGGAGGACCAGCAGTTGGGAGGGCTCATCATGTGGGTGCCGGGGAGCATCATCTACCTCGCCATCATGTCGATCGTGTTCTTCAAATGGGCGCAACGCGGCGAGGATCACGCCGCGGCGGCCCAAGTCGGCTGGCGCCCGTCCGCATGAGGCGCGCGGCGCTGGCGTGGGCGAGCGTAGTCGTCGTCAGTGCCTGTGTCTCGAATCGCAAGGACGCGCTGCAGCAGTTCGCCCACAACCAATGTCAGATCGCGACCGACAGCGTAGTCATGGACGCCGCAGTCCGGCAGTTCATCGCCGACGCGTCGCCGACACCGCAGCGGTTTCTCTATATCTTCGGCACCGATTCGACGCCGCCCGAGCCCGTGGTCGACGCCTTGAACGACAAGGGTCCCACGTACATGTACCCGGCGACTGATCGGGGCCAACAACAGAGCGTCCGCAATAAACTGTCGTCGATCGGCGAATACGCCTCCCTGCTCATCGCCTATCATGGCTTCCAGCGCGTCGATGGCACGCACGGGCTGATGAAGCTCTCGGGCGTCTACGTCGGCGGCAAAGCCGACGCCCAAACCCTGCCGCGACGGGACGTGCGTGTCGAGTGCGATAGCGCCGGATGGCATAGTCCGGCCTCAGTCCATCCCGTCGCCGACGCCGGCCGCTAGCGAGCGGCTGGTCTCGCTCGACGTGTTCCGCGGCATCACGGTCGCGGGCATGCTGTTGGTCAATGATCCGGGCAGCTGGGGACACATCTATCCGCCGCTGCAGCACGCGGCGTGGAACGGCTGGACCCCCACCGATCTCGTTTTCCCGTTCTTTCTGTTCATCGTCGGCATCACGACGTCCCTTTCCGCCGCCGCGCGGCGGGCGCGGGGACAGGACGACGCGGCGCTCGTCCGACAGATCGTGCGGCGGGCGGGTATCATCTTCGCGCTTGGACTGCTGATCAACTGGTTCCCGTTCTATACGTGGACCGGGGACTTCCCGTCGTTTGGTGCCCGCGTCGTCGACCGGTTGTACCACGTCCGATTCATGGGAGTGCTCCAGCGCATTGGGATCGCGTACCTGCTGGGGGCGCTGCTCGCGCTGCGCGCGAGTGCGCGCACGCTGATCGTCGCGCTGTGCGTGATCCTGGTCGGCTACTGGCTCGTGATGTCCCTGGGCCCTTTGTCTCCCGCGGCAGCCACCGTGGCCGCGAGCGTCGATCGGGCGCTGTTGGACTGGGGCCCCTACGGAAACCACATCTGGAATCAGAGCGTCACGTGGGACCCCGAAGGGGTCCTCACGACGCTTCCGGCGGTGGGAACGGTGCTGCTCGGGGTGCTCGCGGGTCGCTGGATCGGCTCGCCGCGGCCCATCGCCGAGCGGCTCAACGGTCTGTTCGCGGCGGGCGCGCTCTTGATGGTGGCCGGGCTCATCGGGAATTGGTGGTTTCCAATCAACAAAAACCTGTGGACCAGCTCGTACGTACTCTTTACCGGAGGGATGGCGGCCGTTTCGCTTGGCCTCTGCATCTGGTTGGTCGACGTGGTGGGGATCCGGTGGTGGACGCGGCCGTTCCTGCCGTTCGGCGTCAACCCGATCGTGGCGTTCGTGGGGGCCGAAGTGATGGCCCGGCTCATCTACTCGGTCGTCCTGGTCCAGATGGACGGAAAGTCTGTCTCGCTCGAGACTGCCGTGTATAATGTGATGTTGGCGTCGTGGCTCAGTCCGAAGGTCGCCTCGGTGGCCTTCGCGCTGGGTTTCGTACTCCTGTGGCTGGGCGTCCTCACAGTGCTGTATCGTCGCAAAATCGTTCTGAAAATCTGAAGCTCGGGTCGTGCTCATACTTCGCGCTACGTTCGCCCTTGTGCTGGCCGCATCGGTCGGCTTCAATCCCCCTGCCCGTCCCCGGCATCGGCGCCGGCGCGCGGTCTCGACCGCGGTGCCGGCGGTGCGGTACGACGCGCCCCGCACCACGGAGGCGCTGGCGGGTGACCTCGCGGGCCAGCTGACGCGGCGCACGCGCGGCGGGCGCTGGGGCGTCATCGTGGTGTCCCTGACGCGGGGCGACACGCTGTACTCCGTGAACCCGGACCTGGCCCTGCAGCCGGCGTCGACGATGAAGCTCTTCACGTCGGCGTTGGCGTTCGAGCGGTTTGGCCCCGAGTTCGAGTTCAGCACCGATGTGCTGCGCGACGGACCGCTCGACTCGGCGGGCACGCTGCACGGCAACTTGATCCTGCGGGGCGACGGGGACCCGTCGCTGTCGAACCGGTTTCTGCGGGGCGAGCCGGACGCGCCCATGCAACTGCTCGCGCGCTATGTGAAGAGTGCCGGCATCAAGCACGTCGACGGGGATCTGATCGGCGACGCGACGGCGTTCGAGGCGCAGCGGGTGCCGCTGGGCTGGTTGCCGCGGTGGCTCACCGCGGGCTATGCGCCCCGCGTGTCGGCGCTGTCGCTGAACGACAACCTGGCATGGGTCGCGGTGTCGCCCGGACAGCCCGGGCGGGCGGCCATCGTGGGGCTCGAACCGTCATCCAGCGCGATTCCCTTGGCGAACTCGGTCAAGACGGTCGCCGACAGCCGGGGGTCGTCGATCGTGGTGCGGGCGCGAGTCGATGGCGGGGTCGAGGCCCGGGGTTGGATCGGCGAGCGCGCCTCCACCAAGACCGTGGAACTGGTCATCGAGGACCCGGCGCTTTTCGCCACGGGCGCTCTGCGCGATGCCCTGGCCTCACAGGGGGTCATCGTGGGCGGGCACGTGCGCCTGGCGCCGACGACGGCCGGCGCGGTCGGTGTCGCCTCGCTCGCCTCCCCGCCATTGGCCCGTATCGTCGCGGCGATGAATCGTGAGAGTATCAATTGCTACGCTGAACTGTTATTTCGCGATGCGGTCCGCGGGCCGGCACGGACGGAGATCGGGTCCGCCGAGCTGGGCGGCGCGATGCTGCGGGATTTCCTGAACCAGAAGGTCGATGCCCCTCGCGACGCGGTGACCGTCACCGACGGCAGCGGGCTCTCCACCCTCGACCGCATCACCCCGCGGGCGATGGTCGACCTGCTGGCCTACGCGCATCGGGCGCCGTGGGGCCCGGCGCTCCACGCGTCGCTGCCCGTCGCCGGCGAGTCCGAGCTGCTGCGGAACCGCATGCGATACACGCCGGCGCAGGGCAACCTGCACGCCAAGACCGGCACGACGAACGACGTGATCTCCCTGGGCGGATACGTCACGGCGATGGACGGCGAAGTGCTCGCGTTCAGCTTCATCTACAACGGCTACGACCGTTGGAACGCGAAGTCGACGATCGACGGGATGGGCGCCACGCTGGCGTCGTTTATTCGCCAGTAGCACGGTCCCGGCCGGCCTTGCGCTGGCCGAGCCGGTTGGGATTTTCGTTAGTCGCCACGGCGCGCCCAGTTCTATTCGCACCAGTAACGGCCGCGGCCCGCGTGAAGGAGGGACGCGGTTGCCGCAGACGAGCCGAACGCGATCGATCCTGGCGACGCGGAGATCGGTACGCGCGCGATCCGCGAGCAACACCAACTGTCCGGACCGCAATGAACGACTCGCCGACCCTCCTCATGTCGTCATTCACGCAGAGGGGCAGCGGCTTCGCACGTCAGATCGTTAGCGGTAGCTTATCGCGATCACCGTCGTTTGGGCGACTGTACTGAAAAAAGTGAGATGGCCGGATGCGCGTGCACTTCGACTCACCCTTGACTCCGGAAGAATGGGAGAGCGTCGAACGGACCGCCGTTTCCCCCTCGAGTCCAACAGAAATGGCAGCAGCTCACGCGTCCGCGGCGAGGAGCCTCTTCGGCCAGCCCTTCGGATTCACGTGGGACATGCTCGATAGATTGTGGTCGCAGACACGGCGATCTGGAAATGGGGTCATCGATGACATTGCGGAGCGCATTCGACCATTGTTGCCACCGCGAAAGCCAAAACCCTGGCCGGCGACGCGACCAAATCAGGTGGTCGAAATCGCTAGCTTCATTTCCACCGTTGAGGACGCCGTGAATCTCGCGAGGCTCTCCGAGGCTTCGGGCGACAAGAGATATTCTTCTCTCAATGCCCGTGCGAGCATGAGGGTTACCGCCCTGCTGCCGGAGGCCGCCGCCAACGCGCTGCTACATCACCTCGGCTTTGCAAAGAGCCTGGAAACAGGCCTGGAGAAGTTGTCGATGCTCGACAAACTCGACTTCTTCCTGCAGCTACGCCGGCCCGATAAGGCCCTTCCTCGCACAGATTCGCGAACAAAAGCATTGGGAGAATTGACGGAGCTACGGAACGAGAATGTGCACATCAAGGTAAGGGTGAGACCAATCAATACACGGCCGACGAAGATCGACCTTTTTCCGAAGCTCAAATTCAGTCGCGTCCCAACGGACTGGAATGCTGACAACGCGATAGCCGCCCTGCGAGTGTTGGACACATTCCTGGTTTGGTATTTCGACGACCTGTGCGAATTGCCAAAAGAACTCGCCCTCCGTGCCCTATCGACGTGGGTCACCCACGGCTATGATCGACACTCCGTGGATCGCAACACAGCACAGTCCAGTGAGGCAATACGTCACGCTGTCGAATCTTGGGATCTTGTCCTGGGATACGTGGGAGCGTCCGAGAAAGGCGGTGCCTGGCAGGTCCAGTAACTCTCGGCACCGCGACGGAATCTTCGTGGGCCTCAGCCGTTCGTAAGGCGCATGCGACGGCGCCAAGCCTACCGCCGGCGACGGCCGCGCTTGTGGTGCTTGGCGTGCTTGCCGTGCCGGAGGTTCGGGTTCGGGTGGGGCCGCGCGCGCTTGGGCGGCGACCAGGGCTCGTCGAGCTTGTCCTGCAGCGCGTCGAGCGTATCGGCGCGCACGGCGCCGAGCTGGCCGCGGGTGACGATGAAGCGGAGCGGCCGATCCAGCACCGGTAGCTCGGCCTCGGTCAACGTGCGCGCAATTTTTGCCGGGAGCCTCAACCGGGCCACCCCGAGCGGACCGCGTTCCGTCTCCTCGACATCGTAGTCGATCGGGACGCTCTGCCCGCGCACCATGGCCTCGGACGGCAGATCGCGATAGCGGTGCCGCGCCTCCGGCGCGAGCACCGCGTCGAGATCGATGGTCAGCGGCGCACTACGAAATTCAGCGTAGGAGCCGACGGGTTCGAGTGCGCGCCGATACAGCGCGGCCAACTCGGCGGCGCCGAGCCGCGGCGTCTGGCCGCCGGAGCGACGATACGCGTCCCGGATCTCGTCGACCACGCGCTGATGGCGACGGACGGCGGGATGGCGCGCTTCACCGGAGGCGAGCGCCCCGGCGAGGGCATCGCGCGCCGCGTCGGCCTGCTCGCCAAAGTCCTCCAGGGACTCTGTCTCGCGCTCGAGCTCGAACCCGAAGTACTCCAGCCGGCGTCGGACCACGAGTGCCTGATGCTTGCGGCTCGCGTCGTACACGACCTCGGGCGCCGAGCGACGCGCGTATCGGCGGATGAGATCCATGGAGACCTGGGTCCCTTCGATGGCGGCGCGCGCGATGCCGAACTTGTCCGCGAAATAGCGGAGGGTGCCGGCGATGGCCCCCCAGCTCCCGGCGACGCTGCTCCGCGAGACGCGGGCCGGCTGTCCGTCGGCCGTCTCCTCGTCGATCACGAGATCGAAGGGCATGAACCGGGCGAGGAGATCCGCGAATTTGCGGAACGTCGCATCGCGCGCCGGGGGAAGATCGGCCGGCAGTGGCAGGGCGACGCTGCGATACACGCTGGCCACGCCCAACGCCGCGTCCTCGATCGCCTTGACGAGCACGCCGCGGCGCTCCGCCCACTCGTCGAGCTCGGGAGCGAAGACGTGCCGGGGCAGTCCGTAGACTTCTCCTATGGACCCGTGGAGGCGGAACGCCTCGGCGTACACGTTATACGCCGAGAGATGGTCGCTGCCGGCCACGATCAATCCGCTCAGGTCGCGCTCGTCGCGCGTCATCCGGTGCAGCGACTCGATGGCGCTCATCACCGCCACGACGGGCAGCAGGTCATCCTCGGCGTTCACCACCAACTCGGCCCACGCCCGCTCCACGGGCAGCGACTCGATGGCGCGCCCGTAGGCCGTGAGTCGCCCCGCTTCGATAATGCCCCGCCACTCCAACAGGTCCACGGCGCGCCGGTACGCCGGCCGGTCGAGTGGCACCGGCAGATCCAGCTCGTCGGCCCGGACGCCCAGCGCGGCGCAGGCCAGCGCGACCCGCTCGGAGTCGCCCGCCAGCTGGAACTCCGGCTCTACCGGCCGGAGCGCCGCGAAGTGGATGTCGCGGTCGGACAGGATGAACACGCGCCCGCCCGCGACGCGGCCGTGCACCCGTCCCGCCATCTGCAGGATCTCGTTGGCACCGAGATGGAGGCGGGTGAGTACGTTGCGCCCGCGCTCGATGACGTTGGTAAAGCGCGTGTCGTCGATGACGACCGTGTTCAACCCGCGGACGTTGAGCGCACTTTGCCCCGCGGCCGTCATCGCCAGCACGTAGGGCCGCGCGTCGTCGGTTTCGAGAAAGGGGCGGATGACGCGGATCGGCTCACCGCCGTGATAGTAGGCGGCATTGATGCGCGGAAATTTCGTCGCCACGTCCTCGGCCACCTGCTCGACGATGGCCCGCGTCGGAAGAAACACGCCGACGCCGCGCTTCTCGCGGGCGACGTCTTTCAGGAACTTGTCGTCCAGAAACTCCGTCGGATCCTTCCGCACGATGGTCACCCGCGCCGCCTTCGTCGGATCGAACGCCGTGCTCTCGATCACTTCGGCCGATCCGAGATAGCGCGCGTAGAAGCGGGGGTCGACGGTCGCCGAGAGCCAGATGAAGCGGCATCCTGTTCGAAGACCGAGGGCGAGACAGAGCTCCAATTCGGCCGACGTCTGGTGAATCTCGTCGACGACCAGCGTATCGGTCGGCAGGATGTCGCCGGCCTGAAACCAGCGGCGGGCGATGCCGGTCGTCACGATGACGACGTTCCACGTCGGCGTCTCCGGCGTCGCCTCGCGCTCGCGGTTGACGACCCCGACGCGGAGCGGCGCGCGCAGAATCGCCTCGGCGATCGGGCGAATCGCCAGCGTCTTGCCGGTGCCCGTGCCGGCCACGATGCCGAACCCCTGCCGCGATGCCGCGAGACGCCGCACATCGGCGCCGTGCTCGCGCTCCAGGAACGTGTCCAGCTGGAGGCCCAGGGCCAGCTCGATCGTCTCGCAGGCGGCGCGCGTCGGCGCGATGACGATGACGCGGCCCGTCGGCGGCTCGGCCGCGACGAACGCCGCGTGGTCCGGCGGCAGGAAGCGGTCGACCGGCTTACGTGTCATTGGGCTTGGCGGACCATCGACGAAAAGTACGTGAATGCGGCAGATCTGTGCCGTCCACGCTTCATATTCTCGCTTGGAGACGAACTCGGAGCTGCCACAACCATGGGCTAGCGTCAGGTACCCCGACCCGGAGTAGGTATGACGCGCAGGTTTCTCCTGATTCTCGCCTCGGTTGCCCTCATTGCTGCCGGCCGTTCGCGTCCCGTGGCCGCCCAACAACAAGCCCCCTCTCACGCACGAAAGCTCTGCCCGATTCCCTGCTCAAACTCGTCCAATTGTGGCGCGGACGGGTGCGTTGTCTGCTTCCACCCCGAGAACATGTGCGGCTGATGCCCGCTCGGGCCGTGCTGCGGTGGATCGTAGATGGCGCCATTGGCCTCCTGGTGTTGTCCGCGCTGGTCATCACGGGCCTACGCTTCCATCACGCACCGGCGGACCCTCTGGCTCCGCGCTTGGTGCGAGACTGGAAGCAATATGGCACGGCCGGGAATCGCGTCGGTCCGCAAAGGGCACCGGTCACCATCGTAGAATTCGCCGACTATCAGTGCCCGTTTTGCCGGCGCGCCGTGGCCGGCCTGAGTGCGATCAGGCAGCAGCACCCAAACGATGTCGCCGTCATCTATCGCCACTACCCTGGCCACGAGTTCTCATTCCTCGCGGCCGTGGCGTCGGAGTGTGCTGCCCGACAAGGAGCCTTCGAAGCCATGCACGACGTCCTCTACGCGCACGCCGATGCGATCGGCAAATTGCCATGGGTCAGATTCGCCCGTATGGCCGGGATCAACGACACATTGACGTTCGTTCGGTGTCTGACGGACGACTCGGCAGCCAGGATCGTGGTGCGCGATACTCTCGCGGCGACGGCGCTCACCGTTCGAGGCACACCGACCTTTCTGGTCAATAACGTGCTCATGCTCGGTTACAACAGCGAGAGTCAAAAGATGTTGGACAGCCTGGTGCGTACCATGGCTGCGGAGCGGTGAAACTCTGAACCTTGATGGTCTGCCTGGGGTGCCGTAGACTGATCTTCGCTCCACCACGGCGGCGATGGGACGAGATTTTCGATACGCCATTCGAGCGCTGACTCGAACCCCGAGCTTCGTAGTCGTCGCGGCGTCCCTGATCGCGCTCGGCGTCGCGGCATGCACGGTGGTATTCAGCATCGTGAACGCCGTGTATTTCCGGCCGCTTCCATATCGCGATGCGTCACTCCTGGTCATGGCCCAGCAGGTCACGCCCGGCCACGCCTGCGTCAACGGCTGCTCGATCCCCATTCCACCGTCAGACCTGCCGCAGTGGAGCGACCATCTGGGCCCTGTCGCGGACGTTGCCTACGGCGTCGAGTATTGGGGCGTGCTCAGCACGCGATTCGAGACGACCTACGGCGTCGGAGCCGCCGTGTCGGGCAACTTCTTCTCATTGTTGGGGCTTCGCCCCGCCCTTGGCCGTGGATTGACGGCAGATGACGATCGCGCCTCGGCGCAATTGGTGATGGTGCTGAGTCACGCGTTCTGGCAGGACGCGTTCCACGGCGACTCGACGGTCATCGGCAGCTCGGTGTCCCTAGACAATCGCACGTACCGCGTGGTTGGTGTTGCGGCGCGTGATCTGCCGGTCGGCAGGCCCATCCTCGATGTGGATGACCCGGCCATCTCTCCCGGAGTCCCGTTCTTCATCGCGCTGGCGTCGTCCGAGGTCGGCGCCCACGACCGGCCGCCAGCCGAGGCTCGCGTCGTGGGTCGTCTCGGGGCTGGATACAGTTCGGCCCAATTGCAATCGCGGGTCTCGACTCTTCTCCGACCGCCGGCGCGTCCGACGGTACACTCGCTCCGCTACTTGTTCGCCCGGGAGTATACGGCGTCGTATCCCCTTTTCTTGGGTGCCGTCATCCTCGTGCTTGCCGTCGCTTGCGGCAACCTCGCCGGATTGTTCGTGGCCCGATTCAGCGCTCGGCGACGCGAGATCGCGATCCGCATGGCGCTGGGCGCTCCGCGAGCAAGAGTGTGGAGGGAGCTGCTCGCCGAGGGAGTCTGTGTATCGATGGCGGGCGGCGCCATTGGCGTAGCGCTGTCGGTCTGGGGCATCCGGTTGGCGTATGCGTTGCCTGCCCGGGACATACCGTATTGGACGCGCTTTACGATCGACGCACGCGTGCTCGTATTCGCGCTGGCAGCCTCGGCGCTAAGCGCGCTGGCTGCCAGCGTGTGGCCCGCGATCATCGCAACGAACGGAGGCGCGCATGTTCTGACGCGGACAGATCTCTCGTCGGGCCTTACGAGGAGCGCCATGACGACACGCCGTCACATCCTCTGCGCTCAGATGGCCTGCACCTTGGTATTGCTGACGTGCGCAGGACTCCTCGGAAAGTCCTTCCTCAGGGCGGCAAGCAGAAACACCGGCTTAGCCGAAGGGCAGCTCGTCACCGGCCTGGTAGACTTGACCAAACGCCATGGCAATCAGGCAACGGACCAACGGGTTACCGCCTTCGAGCTGTTGCAGCGCCTCTCCGGATTGCCGGGCGTGCAAGGAGTGGCTGGTCGAGGAGCCGCTTCAGACCCGGATGCGGAAGGTATGACACGCGAGGGTGACCGAGCGATGCTTTCCGGCTCCGCCGTGCCGACATCCGCAGAGGTGATTTCAGCCGGATATTTCCGAACTGTCACGACGCTCCCCATTCGCGGCCGAGAGTTCTCCACTGTGGACGGCCCTCTGGCACCACCCGTCGCGATACTGTCGGATTCCACCGCCCGGAGTCTCTTTCCGCGCGAAAATGCGATCGGCAGGCGAATCAGATTCGGGCCACCATCGAGCCCATCGCCTTGGATGACGATCGTTGGCATTGCTGGCGAGCCGGCCCCAGACGGCGCGTTGAGCGCGATCCGGCACTACAACCCGGTTCTTTATCGTCCTCTGGCCCAAGTCGGTACGACGCACCTGCGCATCTTCGTTCGTACCGCCGGCCCGTCCGCGAGTCTCGTGAGTGCCGTCCGTTCGGTCGTCAGGAGCTCTCTTCCGACGGCACCCGTCGTCGGTGTGACGAGTATGACCGCGGTGCGCGAACGTAGGCTCTCCCCGCTTCGGACCAACGCAGTCGTGTTTGGCGCGTTCGCTATCATGAGCCTCGTGATTGCCGCCGTGGGCCTCTATGGGGTCGTCTCGTACCTCGTTCATGAGAGCACCACGGAGATAGGCATTCGGATGGCGTTGGGCGCAGCACGGCGCCGCGTGCTCGTGGAGCATCTGCGCTCGGCGCTCGTGATTGTCGGCGCTGGCGTCGCGTTAGGGCTCGCTGGTGCCTACGTCGCCACGCAGGTGCTACAAAGCATGCTATACGACACGAGCCCCAGCGATCCGCAGGTTTTCGCGGGGGCGGCTGCACTCATGGCGCTGGTGACCCTTGCCGCCACAATCATTCCAGCCCAACGCGCGACCAAGATTGACCCAGCCAGAGCGTTGCGGGGCGAGTAACGCTTACTGCTCGCCCTGAGGCCGGTCGCCAGGCGGTGCCGGCACCGGCGTGGATTCCGAGCCGCCCGAGGCCGGCGGGACGCGCGTGGCCGTCGGCCGGCGCGTGTCGTCGCCGAAGACCACGCGCCCGTTGGGCGGGCGCATCTGGATCGCCCGGCTGCACGTCGTGGGGGCCGGTTGGCTGCCGGCCGGCACGTTGTTGAGCCAGACGCGGCACTGGCCCGGCGGCGGCCGTTCGGCCGCGGGGATGTCGGTGTTGCGCGACTCCCACGGGTGGGGCGGCGGATGGGGCACGCTCGAGCCTTCCTCCGGCATCACGCGGGTGCCCTGCGGGAGGCCGTTCTTGAGCGCACCGTTCTGCGGCGCACTGACCTGGGGCTGAGCGGGCAGGGCCTTTGGGTGCACGGCCCGCGGCACCGGTTTGGGCGGGGGCGGCGGAGGGGTGGGGCGCGGGTGTTGGGCCGCCGCGGTGGCCGGCAGCGCCGAGCTCAAGACACAGCCGCTGGCCGCCACAAAGGCAACGGCCAGCGCGAGCTCGACACAGGACAACAGCCGGCGCAGTACCATGCGGGAGGTCTACCCCAAAGGTGGCAAGCGGTGCCCAGCAGATCCTAATGGCTCCCCGCGCGGATCGCCGCAAGGGCATCGTCGATGGCGGTGAGGACGCGGCCCTCGGCTTCCACGCGTTTCCGCGATTCCAGCGGCTCCACGCTGCCCTGGGAGCCGAGGGTGCCGAGCGCCTGGGCCGCGGCTTCGCGCACGAAGAGATCGCGATCGCCGAGGCTCGGGGTGAGCGCGGCCAACGCATCCGCCTGTCGGCATGTCTCACGCGCCGATTGCACCAGCGGTTGAATCGCCGCCAAGCGCGCGAATCGCGTCGCGTTGGGTCCCGTGAAGCGCGCGGCCAGCGCGAACGCATTCTGGCGAATGCGTGAGCGCGAGCGCGCCCAGCGCCGAGACGCGTTCCAGGTCCATCCACGAATCGACGCCCAGCGCCGCGCGGATCAGGGGCATCGCGGCCGCCGTGTCGAGGCGCGCCAGGGTGAACAACGCCTCGCCCCGCGCGTAGAGCGACGAATCGCCGCTGGCCATCGCGGTGAGGCGTGCCAGTACCGCGGGGGTTGAGGCGCCACCAGCACCCAGCGCCGTGGCCGCCGCTTCGCGCACGCGGGAATCGCGATCGTTCGCCGCGGACAGCAGCGCGCGCACGGCCGTAGAATCGCGCGACGCGTGCAGCGCGCGCGCGGCCGTTGCCCGCACGGACCAAAACGCATTGTGTGTGCCCGCGTCGGCGATCGCCGCGCCCGCGGTGGGATCGGTGGAGTGCGCCAACAGGTTCACCGCTTCGATGCGCCCCGCCACGTCATCATCGTGCGCCAGCTGGTACGCCAGCATCGGCGTCGTCCGCGGAAAATCATAGACCTGAAGCACCCACCGCCCGACGTCCCACCGGAGCGCCCGTGGCGCACCATTGGCGGCGACAACCGCGGTCGACACCTCGCCGTGCACCGGAACGACGGCCCGCGTCACGCCGTGGTCCGTGTAGACGGCCACGTCCACGTCGGCGTCGAAAAACCCCGTGAGGCTGTCGCGCGGCTGGACCTGGCGGGCGGTGAACGTGACCTGATGGGCGGCCGAGTCGTACGTCGCCGACACGCGGAACGCCGGCAGGCCGGCCCCGTAGACCCACTGGCGGAAGAACGTCGCCAGATCGCGCCCCGTGGCCTGCTCCACCGATTTCTCGAAATCCGCGGTGGTGACGACGCCATGCGCGTGATCGACCGTGTAGCGGTGCATGGCCGCCCAGAACGTCGAGTCGCCGAGCTGGTGCCGGAGCATCTGGAGGACGGTGGCGCCCTTCGGATAGATGATCGTGAACAACTCCAGCGGGTCGTTGACCCACCGATCGTAGACGACCGGGCGCCGCGCTTGGCGGTCCGCGGCCACGATCTGGTCCTGCGCCTCCATGCGGTCGCGCGTGCCCTCATCGGCGCCGTGGGCTGCTTCGCGGTAGTACTCCTCCATGAAAGTCGCGAAGCCTTCGTTGAGCCACGCGTCCTTCCAAGAGGCCATCGTCAGGAAGTCGCCATACCACTGGTGCCCCAGCTCGTGGGACATGAGATCCACCGCGTTGGCGTCCGGCTCCGCCCACGCCGGGTGCAGGATCTCATCGTCGTTTTGCGTGGTGGCCGTGACGTTCTCCATCCCGCCGAAGATGTAGTCCGGCGCCACGATCTGATCGTACTTGGCCCACGGATAATCGACGCCCGTCTTCGTCGAGAAGAGATCCACGGCGTGCGGCGTCTCCCCGAACCCTCGCCAGGCGGCCGCGACCGAGTCCGGATACGTCCAGTAGCCGAGCGGCACGGTGTGCCATTTGTCCTGCACCACGACGTAGTCGCCCGTGACCGCCGTCATGAGATACGTGGACGCCGGCGTGTCCTGCACCCAGTGCCATTCCGTCTCGCCGTCGACGTCGCGGGAGCCCGCGAGCCGCCCGTTGGAGAGCGCCTTCTCGGTGCGGGCTGTCCGGACGAAAAACTCCCAGGTCTCCTTGTCGTTCGGCTCGTCGTAGGTCGGCACCCAGTATCGGGTGTCTTCCATTTCGCCCTGCGTCCACACGACGTGGCGCCGATCGATGAAATACGCGCCCTTCTTGGGCTTGACCGTCTCGTAGGCCACGGTGAATGTCACCGGTCTCCCTACTCTGAGCGCGCTGGGCAGTCTGACCGTCAGCGTCTTGCCGTCATACTCGTGGGGCAGCGCCGCACCGCCGGTGGCGGTGACGGCGTTGATGCGCATCCCGACGGCATTGATCGCCACGTCGCGCGTCGGGGCGTCGGCCAGGCCGGCGACCGTGAGGGATGTCGCGCCGACGACGGCGTGACGCGCCCAGTCGAACCGCACGTGGACGACTTGATGCTGCAGGTCAAACGTGCGCTTCCGCTCTCCGTGCGGCGTGCCGGGGGGCAGCGGGCCCCACGTGATGAGCGAATCCTGCGCGAAGGCCGGCGCCGCCAGCAGCAGCGCGCAGAGCGCGACAAGGCCGCGCAAGGCGCGCATGCGCATCCGGCTAGTCGGCCGCGACGGTGCCGAAATCGTACCCCGGGACAGAGATACGCTGAATTTGCTGCCCGATAATGCGCTCGATCGTACGCACCATTGCGATCTCGTCGGTCGACATGAACGTGAACGCATTGCCCGTCTGCGCCGCGCGGCCCGTGCGGCCGATGCGGTGCACATAGTCCTCGGGCTGTTGCGGGACGTCGTAGTTGATGACGTGCGAGATGCCCGAGATGTCGAGACCGCGCTGCGCGATGTCGGTGGCCACCAAAACCCGCACGCGGCCGCTCTTGAAGTCCTCGAGCGCCTTCGTGCGCTGCCCTTGCGACTTGTCGGCGTGCATCGCGGTCGCGTCGATCCCGCCGCGCTCGAGATGCCGGACGACGCGGTCGGCGCCGTGCTTCGTGCGCGTGAACACGAGCACGGAATCCATGTCGTCTTTCTTGAGCAGCTCGATCAACAAGGCGCTCTTCTTTTCGCGCGGCACCGGATAGACCGCGTGCGTCACGGTGCTGGCCGCTTCCGAGCGGCGTCCCACCTGCACGACCTGGGGTTTTCGGAGGTATTTCCGCGCCAGGGCCTCGACTTCGGGCGGCATTGTCGCGCTGAACAAGAGCGTCTGCCGGTAGTGTGGGATCTGCGACACGACCCGGTTGATCTGGGGCGCGAATCCCATGTCGAGCATGCGGTCGGCTTCGTCGAGCACCAAGACCTCGAGATCGGCGAACGACACGTTGCCGCGCTCCAGGTGATCGAGCAGCCGGCCCGGCGTCGCGACGACCACGTCGACCCCGCGCCGCAGCTTCTTTTCCTGCGGGTCGAGAGCCACGCCGCCGTACACCGCGACGACGGAGAGGCCGCTGCCTCTACTGTACTTGGTGAAGCTCTCCTCCACCTGCGCCGCCAACTCGCGCGTCGGCGTGAGGATGAGCACCCGCGTGCGCCGTGGACCGTCGATGATCCGGTCGATGATCGGCAGCGTAAATGCAGCGGTCTTGCCAGTGCCCGTCTGGGCGAGGCCGATCAAGTCGCGCCCGCGCAGGGCGAGCGGAATGGCCTCTAGTTGTATCGGTGTGGGGTGCGTATACCCAGCGTCACGCACCGCCGCGAGCACCTCGGCACGGAGGCCGAGGGCGTCGAACGTCACTTCAGTTTTCGTCAATGCACAATCGGTTGATCGGGAGGCTCGCACCAGTGTGGCACGCGCCGCAAGCCCGTTTCTGAAACCTAAGGGGTAAGAAATGATGACACCAGGGCGTTCACCACTTCCGGAGCCTGCTCCTGCACGTTATGCCCTGCTCCGGGGATGATATGATCCGTCGGTTCGGCGCGCGCGTGCACGAGGTGATCTCGACTCCCGAGGATGACGAGCGTCCTCACGTTCGCGGCACGCGGCGCCACGGTCCAGTCGAAATCGTGGAGCAGATTCCAGGCGATCGTGACGGCGGCCGGGAACTGCGTGGGCGCCCAATACTCGTCTACTTCCCGCTCGCTCAGCGGTTCGCCGACCGTGCCCGCCCGCGCGAGGCGTAGCCCGGCGGCGATGACCCAGCGCCAGGCGAGATGCGGGGCAATCCGGCCAAGGGCCCGCGGGGTGAGCGCCCGCGTGAGCGCGACATACGGCACCACGCCGACCCCGGCCGGCGCGAGCAGCACGAGTGCGCTGATGCGCTCCGGCGCCATCGCGGCGGCGCGCGACGCGACGATGGCGCCCATCGAGTGGGCGACCAGCGCCGCGCGCTCGACGCCCAATGCATCGAGCGTCGCCAGCACGCGCTCGGCCATGGCCCCTGCGGTATAACGCGCGGGCGTGAGTGGTTTGTCGGAGAGTCCGTGGCCCGGGAGATCCATCGCCAGGGCGCGGAGGCCGGCCGCGTGCAACGCGGGCAGGTTCTTGCGCCAGACGAAGGCCGAGCATCCCCAGCCGTGGATACACATCACGGCCGGGCCGGACGCGCGGCCAGGGGCGACGTGCTCGACGACGCGCACCGTGAGCCCGCCGACATCAAGAAAATGGGTCTGATACTCCGCCAGGCCCGCGGGGAACATGGCGGCCGGCGCCAACCGTCCCGCGCGGGTCAGATCAGTTCGATCGCGCGCCCCGACAGGCGGGCGATGAGCCCGAGGCGGAAGGTGATATCCGCCCACCGTTCCTCGCCCGCCGCCGCCGATTCCAGCGGGTGGCTCGGCCAGGCCATGGGGTTGGTCGATGTCGGGGGGCCCGAGCCCTTGTGGGGATGCCAGACGCCGAGGCGATCCCGGTCGTCGAGAAAGCGCTCGTAGAGGCGCGACCAGTTCTCATTGCGCCGCAGAAAGCCGAGGCGCGCCAGCATCTCGATCCAGACCAACGCGAAGGGCACGTCGGCATCGACGGCATTGCGATGGGGCAGCAGGTCGCCGAGCACGAAATGCGGCTGCGCGACGATGGTAGTGCCCACGAGTTGGGCGGACTCTTGCCGCGGCAGCGGCTGCGTCAGGAACTGGTACAGCCGCTCCACATGCTCGTGGAACTCGCTCCGGAACTGTGGCATGAACGCCAGCATCATGATGGCGTGCGTCGACGGCGGCGTTGCCTCGGGCGCCAGTACCTGGCGGTTGCCGACACGGACCCACGGCTTGAGCGCGAGCGGCGACTTGAGATACGCGTTTATCCGCTCGATGATGCGCCGCGCCGCGCCACGCAGACGCGGGTCGTGCTCGTATCCCGCCTGCGCCAGCACGCTGGCCGCGGCCTCGCGCAGGATCCCGCGGCCCCGTCGGGCGAGGTCCTCGTCGATCGGGTTCCCCCCCGGCGCGAACTCGTACAAGTAGGCCGGATCCTCGTCCTCGGCGAGCAAACGGAAGAGCAGCCGGCGGACGCGCGCCAACGGCGGCGATTCCCGATCCCAGCCGTACTCGAGGAGCCGGCGCACGGCCAGGATGGTGCCAATGCCCTCGAACCAGTCGGCCCGTCCGGTCGGTAGCTCGAGCATGGTGTTACCCCACGCACCGTCCGCCTGCTGACTCAGCGCCAGCCGAACAGCCGGCGTATAAGCGTATGGCAACAGTGCCACGCCAGCAGTGATGGGGCCTTGCAGTCGCGCAACGTCGGCAATGGCACGATACTGAAGCGGTGGTGCTCCATGTTCGAGCAGCCAGCCGAGCGGAAACTTGACGGGCGGAGCCGGGGCGGCCGCGATTGGGAGCGATGGAGCAGGCTGGAGCGGCACGGTCACGCGTAACGTTAGGCACCTTTTGAGCAAATCGCTAGACGGGCGGGTGCTCTTTCTCGTCGATGATGCGGCTCGCGTACGGCAACAGTTGGATGGCATTGACCTGCCGTGGCCGCTCCCGCCGGGCGTCGCCCTGCGCGATGACATCTCGACCGACGAGATCACGCCGGCATTCGATCTGCTATTACCACGACCGGACGCTGGGCGAGTTTGCCTACCTGGGTCTCCGGTCCGCGGGCGAGGCGGTCGTTACCCGTGGCTCGGTCGCGCGCGGAGGGTTCACGGCCTCCGTTGCCGGGCGCCGGCGCGGCAAGGGCTCGTCGCGCGAGCAGTCGCCGTACGCGGAGTGGGCCGCGGGGATTCGCGTGGTGTTCGCCGAAAGCTTCGAGCGCATTTATCGCGAGAACTGTCGCAACCTGGGCCTTCTGACCTCGACCGATTTCAGTTTGCTCGAGCGGTTGCTCGCTGGTGAGGCAGTGCCAGTCAGCGCATTCACGCGGGACGAGGGCGCGATCGGCCGCCGCATTGTCGAATATGGCGGACTCGGCAATTACAACGTGGCGCGGCTCGCCGGACGGGAGACCTGGCCCCCAGCCCCGAAAGCGCCGGTACCGATGACCATCGCCCAGAAAATCCTGGCGGCGCACTGGGTGGGCGGGGCCAGCGCGGTGGGACCCGGGGATCAGGGGTTCGTCCAGGTCGATCTCCGGTTCAGCCACGAGTACGTGACGCCGATGGCGGCCATGTTGTTCGCGGAGCAGTTCGGGCCTGCCGCCCGCGTCGCCGACCCGGCGTCGGTCCTGCTCTTTCGCGACCACCTGACGTTCCTCGCCGACGCCATGCGCCCGGAGCACGTGGCCCAAGGCCTGCTCGACGTCGCGCGGTCGCTCGAGGCCAAGCAGCGCGCGTTCGCCGCCGACCAGGGGATCCGGCTGTACGGCGAAGTCGCGCGCGGCGGTTCGGAGGCCATCTGCCACTCCAAGATCCTCGAAGATCACGCGCTGCCGGGGCAGGTCATCGTCGGGTCCGACTCCCACACGCCGCACGCGGGCGCGGTCGGGTGCGTGGCGTTTGGCATCGGCACCACGGCGGTGTGCAACGCCTGGTATACGCGCGACGTGCTCGTCGAGGTGCCGCCCGTGTGCCGCGTCCTCGTCCGCGGCCGCCCCGCGGCCAACGTCACGGCGAAGGACGTCATGCTGGAGTTGCTGCGCCACCCCTTTGTGCGTTCGGGCGCGGCCATCGGCACGATCATCGAGTACGCGGGCGAGGCGGTCGCGCAGTGGTCGATCGATGAGCGGGCGACGCTGACCAACATGGCGGCCGAAGTGGGCGCCTTCACCGGGATCGTCGCGCCGGATGCGGTGACGGTGGATTTTCTCGTCCAGCGCCGCGGGCTGTCGCCCGCGGACGCCGACGCGCACTGTGCGCGGTTCCAGTCGGACCGGGACGCCGCGTATGCGTACGAGATCGAGATCGACGCGGCGGCGCTCAGGCCCATGGTCGCGCTGCCCGGTGATCCCGGCAATGGCCGGGCGGTGGCCGAGTTGGACCGGGAGATCGCCATCGACATCGCCTACGCGGGGTCGTGCACCGCGGGCAAACGCGACGACATGGACATGTACGCGCGCGTCTTCGGCGCCGCGCGCCGCGCCGGCGCCCGGGTTGCGCCCCACGTGCGTTGCTTCGTCCAGTGTGGATCGCAGGATGTCTATGCGTACTGCGTCGAACGGGGGTACGACCAGCTGTTCGCCGCGGTGGGCGCCACGTTGATCGCGCCATCGTGCGGGGCCTGCATCAACGCGGGTCCCGGTGTCTCCCGGCGGGAGAGCGATGTCACGATCTCGGCGATCAACCGTAACTTTCCGGGACGATCGGGACCGGGGAGTCTCTATCTGGCGTCGCCGTACACGGTGGCCGCGTCGGCGATCGCGGGTCGCATCGTGGCTTGGGAGGGGGCGGCGCCATGAGGGGAGAGTTCGTCGACGTCGGGGGCGCGCGTCTCTATTACTATGCCGCCGGCACGCGCGGGGCCGGCGATCCGGTGCTCCTCGTTCATGGGTCGCTCACGTCCTCGCGACTCTGGTCCGCGGTCGTGCCGTGCCTGCCGGCCGGGCATCGCGTAGTGGTCGTGGATCTCCTGGGCCACGGCCGCAGCGATCCGCCCGGCGATCATGATCTGAGCGCCGGCGCCCACGGCGACCGGCTGGTGGCGCTGGCGGGCATCCTCGGCATCGAGCGGGCGTGCGTCGTCGGCCACGGGCTGGGCGGACAAGTCGCCCAACTGATGGCCCGAAAGGCTCCGACCCTGGTCTCCCGATTGGGGCTGGTCGACACGGCAGTTCCCGGCCCGCCGACGTTCGCTCTCCTGCGCGGAGTCGGACGTCTGCCGGCGGCGCTGCTCTTACCGGCGATCCGGTCGCGGCTGGCGCGCGGGTTCATCGATCCGGAACGGGCCGCGCGGTCCCTGGACCAGTATCTCCGGCCTTTCTGCACGCCGGCAGGACACGCGGCGCTCCACGCGCATCTGGACGCGCTGGCCGACGAGCGCACGCCGCCCGGCCCGGCGTCCGGGCCGATCACGGTGCCGGCGGCGATCATTGGGGGGACGCACGATCCCTTCGTCCCGGCGGACCAGCTGCGCGCGCTCGAAGCGAGCTTCCCTAAGGCGACCGTGGAGCTCTTGACCGACTCGCGTCACTACGCGCCGGAGGAGTCGCCGGAGCACGTGGCGCGCGTCCTCACCGGACTGCTCGCCCGATGAACGCACGCCTGGAGACGTTTCGCCGCATGGTCGTGAAAGATCCGACCAACCTGCTCGCGCACTACGGACTGGCCAACGAGGCTCTGAAAGAATCCCTGTGGGCGGAAGCCCTGACCCACCTGGAGACGTATCTGGCCGGATACGACGATGAGGGCAACGGCTACGGCCGGCTGGCCGCGGCGCTGGAGTCGCTGGGCCGAGTCGAGGACGCGGGCGCGGCGCTCCGGAAAGGCATCGAGTCGGCGCACCGGTTCGGGCACGAGTCGCTCGCCACGGAGCTCGAAGAGCGCCTGGACGCGTTGTAAGGCTCTACGCAGCGCTTCGCACTGCTAGAGCCTGTGTCGGTTGGACAGCGCTTGGCTCCGCCAAGCGCCAAGGCCGCGGTCGAGAAGCGGCTGCCGGGGTTCCACAGGATCCAGCCATCAACGCCGTTGTCGTAGCCGGCCTTGATCTGGGCCCGCACTTCGGCGGCGCCGTAGTGCGGAGGGCCCAGCGTGAAGTCCTGATACCACGGTCGGATCGATGCCGCGCCCGCGATGCCCGCCGACCGGCGCTTGGCGTCCTTGAGGGTCCGGTCGATCACGGCGTACGGGTGGGCGTTGGGGGACGTGTAGCCGTAGGTCCCCGGCGCGTAGTGCGAGGGATAGCTCATGGGCAGGACCACGTCGACGCGGTCCACGAACATCTCCCAGCGCTGTCCGATCCCCATGTCGGTCGTGTCCGTGGCCGTAAGGCCGAATACGTCGGCGGTGACCGGCACGCCGAGTGGGGCCAGGGCCGCGTGGGCGCGCCCCAGCTGCTCGCGAATCACGGCCGCCCGCACGCGGCCGTGCGCCAGTGGGAACGCCGCTTCGCGCACCAGATTCTTGTCGTCCGGGAATCGCACGTAGTCGAACTGGACTTCGGAGAAGCCCAGGTCCACCGCCTCGTGGGCCAAGTCGACGGCGTACTGCCAGACATCCCACTGGTGCGCGTCCAACCAGGCGTGGCCTTTTTTGTCGCGCCAGGGGCGGCTGGTATCGGCCCGGAGGCGGATCGCCCACTCGGGCCGTCGTTCAGCCAGGAGCGGATCCTTGGCCACCACGATCCGCGCGATCGGATAGATCCGGTGCGCGCGCATCGTATCGAGCAGGGCGCGGAGCCGCACCGCGGGCAGCGGGCTCACCGTGTCGGCGCCGATGGCGCGCGCCAAGGCGACGCGGGACCGGTAGAGGACGAAGCCCCGGTCGTCCTTGACGTCGATCACGAGGGCGTTGACCTCGGTGTGCTCGGCCACGTCCACGAGCTCCCAGACGCGCTTGCCGAGCGCCGCCCAGCGGTTCACGTAGAGGCCCCGCACGGGGGACGGCGTTTTCTGTAGCGGCGCCTTCGGCGCACGCAAAGAATCGCCCGTGTCGGCGACTGACCGATGCGGCTCACGCAAAGAATCGCCCGTCTGGGCGAGTGTCTGACCCGGCGTCGTGGCCAGTCGCCGATTCGGCGCACCCGACGAATCACCCGTCGCGGCGACAGGCTGACGCGGCTGAGCGGGTCCCTGACGCGGCGTCGGCGAGGGTTGCGCGTGCGCCGAAAGCGCAAGCGCCGCAGGCGCGAGCGCGACGGCCAGGGCCAGACTGAGAAGTTGCCCGAACCGCAAGCTCAGATCGCCTTCAGCTCCTGCGCGACACTGAGCACGTTGGTAATCTCGCGCGAGAGGGCACGCGCCTCCTGGGTCGCGCTGGCGACGTCGTCGATCGCCGACTGGACTCCGGCCGAGCGGAGCTTGAGGAGATCAAAGCGAATGGTCTGGAGCACGAGGCCCGCGTTCTCCAGCTGCGCATAGAGGATGGCGCGGCGATCGGCCAAGTCGCGCAGGGTCGCCCGCTGGCGCCGCAGGAGCACGAGCTTCCGCTCCCGCTCGGGCGACTCGGCTTCCGACTCCGTGCCGGCGATGCGCTGATCCAGGGCGGGGAGCGCGTCCGGCACGACGTCGCCGTCGAGGCGGTGCAACGCGATCGCCAGCGACGCGATGCGGTCGACGAGCGCCCCGACGGTCTGGACGACGTCCGGAAGCATGGCCCGGTCGGCCGCGCCCAGCTTGTCGACGATCTCCTTGACCGCGATGCGATCGGCGACCGCGCGCCGCACGATCGGCCCGTGGGTTCCCGCCAGGACGTCGACGCCGACCAGCGCCTCGGCGGCCTTCGCGACCGCGTCCGTAGCCGCGGTCGGCGTGGTGGGCGTCGGGGCGGCGGGGGCGGACGCCACGGAGTTGCCCGAGGCGCTGCTCCGGCGCCCTTCCTTGCGGGCCCGCTGCTCGGCGCGCCGCTCCTCCCGCGCCGACTGCCGCGAGGACTCTACGGCCGGATCGGTGGAATCCACCACGCGCTGGCGCGGCGGCGCGATCGCATACGGGACGGACAGACTGGCGCTCTGGCGGAGCTGCCGCTGGCGCTCCCTCACCTCGGCGCGCTTGTCCTTGTCGAACATGGCGCGGGCATCGTCGATCGCCTCGGCGGCGACGTCGAAGAAGAGGCGATCCCGCGGCTGCTTGAAGACGTCGTGCCAGTCGTAGCCGTCCGTCCACAGTCGCGCGTACCAGAACGCCATGATGACCGACCAGATGGCCGTAATCCCGAAGAGATCCGAGTCGGACACGATCGCCAGGACGACGATGACTGCGTTAATAATCGCGTAGCTCGTAAATCGCTTCCGGAACTTGTTCACGGGCGGCGCCGACCACCGGGCGATGTCTTCGCTCGTGAACGCGCTGACCACCGCGGCCGACGGCGCCGGCGCGGGGACTGGCGCGGACGCCGGGCCCGCGGGCAACACCGGCGCGGCCGAAGGGACGTACCGCGGCTCGGGCACCGGCGCGCCATCGAGCGCCGCCACCATCGCCCCGGCATCGGCGAACCGGTCGGCCGGCGCCTTCGCCAGGAGGATCATGACCACCCGCGCCAACGACTCCGGCACCTCCGGCACCCGCTCCCGCAATGGGACGGGCGCCTCGGAGATCTGCTTGACGAGGAGCGCCGGCGTGCTCGACCCGGTGAACGGGGGCGCGCCGGAGAGCATTTGATAGCCGACGACCCCTAGCGCGTACAGATCGCTGCGCCCATCGATAGCCCGGTCGCCGGCGCATTGCTCCGGGGACATGTAGGCCGGTGTCCCGATCGCCACGCCCGTCGCCGTGAGGCGCGTGCCGGTCGTCTCATCGACGGCCCGGGCGATGCCGAAATCGGTGACCATCGCACGCCCGTCGTCCGACGCGAGCAGGATGTTGTCGGGTTTGATGTCGCGGTGGATGACGCCCCGCGCGTGGGCGAACGCCAACGCCTGGGCCACCTCGCGAAGGACGCGCCGCGTGGGGTCGGGCGCCATGGGCCCCGAGGCCCGGAGACGGGCGCCCAGATTGTCGCCGTCGACGAAGGCCATGACGAAGTAGACCAGGCCCTCCTTCTCATCGACGGTGTAGATCGGGACGATGTTCGGATGCGAAAGCTGGGCGGCCGTCTCGGCCTCCTGCAGAAATCGCGTCCGGATTTCCGTGCGGTACGCGAGCTCCGGCGGGAGGAGTTTTACCGCCACCACCCGCTTCAGGCGGACATCTTTCGCCCGGTAGACAATACCCATGCCCCCGCGTCCCACCTCGCGCTCGACCACGTAGGCCGGCGCAAGGACGCTGGCGACACGAGCTTGCAGCTCGACGTCGGCTGATTCGGGAGGGGTGGGAGCCACAGCCTACCTAGTGTAGCACCAGACGTTCGGGACGGAAAGGAGACGCCCTCAGCTATTGTCACGCCGGCAGCCCACCCGTGCCATCGCGGCGCATGGAGATTGCGGTTCCCGCCTCCTTGGCGTAACTCGGGTAGCCCGCATTGTGCGTGTACCTGGTGAGGCATTCTCACAGGGAACATCCAGGGGTATCGCAGCATGGCACAACGTCAGACACTTCCCGTTTTGCCCCTTCGCGGAACGGTGATCTTCCCGGGGTTGACCGCGCCGATCGCGGCCGGCCGGCCGGGCACGCTGCGCGCGATCGAGGCGGCGCTCAAGGGCGACCGGCTCGTGTTCGCGGTTGCGCAGCGCGATAACACCGATGAGCCGACGCCGGACATCCTGTACTCGATGGGGGTCATCGCCCGCATCGGCCAGATTCAGCGCGGCTTGGGGGGCGTCCAGCTGCTGCTCCAGGGTGAGCAGCGCGCCACGGCCCTCCAGTATCAAACGACGGACAACTACTTGGCGGCGGTGGTCATGCCGGTCGAGGAGATGTCGCCGCTGAACGAGCACGATCCGGCGTTCGAGGCCCTCCATAAGGAGATCCGCGAGCGGGCCGCCGAGCTCGGCGAGCGGCGCGGTCTGCCCGAGGAGGTCGTGCACCAAGTCCTGGACTCGGTCACGGAGCCGGGCAAGTTCGCCGACCTCGTCGCCGGTTACATCGAGCTGAGCGTGGCCGAGAAGCAGGGGCTCCTGGAGACGCTGAGCGTCGAGGAGCGGCTCCGGCGTGTGCTCGTGCACGTGCAACGGCAGATCGGGTTGTTGGAAGCGCAGGAGGACATCAAGTCGCAGGTCCAGGAAGAACTGGGCGAGCGGCAGCGGGAGATGTACCTGCGCGAACAGATGAAGGCGATTCAGAAGGAGCTGGGCGACGACGACTCGGCCCGCGAGATCACCGAGCTACGCGAAAAGCTGAACAAGCTGGAGCTCCCCAAGGAGGCGCGCCAGGAAGTCGAGCGCGAGCTGGGGCGCTTGGAGCGTGCCGGCCGCGAGTCGATGGAAGCGCAGGTCATCCGCACGTACCTGGAGTGGATCGCCGAGCTGCCGTGGAACGCGCGCTCGGACGACAAGCTGGAGCTGGGACGGGCGGAAACGGTGCTCAACGAAGACCACTATGGGCTGCAGGATGTGAAGGATCGCGTGCTGGAGTTCCTGGCCGTGCGCCAGCTCCGGGCGCAGCAGCTCGCCGAAGAGGTCGAAAAGACCGGCGAGGTGCCGGCGTTCAAGCTCCGGGCGAACAAAGAGGACGCGACCCCGACGCTCAAGACTGGCGACGAGGAGCGGACTGTCACCGACACGAAGGAAGCGAAGGCGCGGGCGATGGCGCGCGGACCGATCCTCCTGTTCGTGGGACCGCCGGGCGTAGGCAAAACGTCCATCGCCAAGTCGATCGCGCGGTCGCTCGGCCGCGAGTACGTGCGCGTCGCCCTTGGTGGCACGCGCGATGAGGCCGACATCCGCGGGCACCGGCGCACGTATGTCGGCGCCATGCCGGGCCGGATCATCCAGGGGATCAAGCAGGCGGGAACCAAGAACCCGGTGTTCCTGCTCGACGAGGTCGACAAGCTGGGGACGTCGTACCAGGGCGATCCCGCGAGCGCGTTGCTCGAAGTGCTGGACCCGGCGCAGAACGACACCTTCACGGACCACTACCTGGGTGTGCCGTTCGACTTGAGCGAAGTGCTGTTCATCGCGACGGCGAACTTCATCCAGAACATTCCGGGTCCGCTTCTCGACCGCATGGAAGTCGTGGATTTTGCCGGGTACACCGAGCGGGAGAAGGCGGAGATCGCCAAGAAGTATCTGATCCCGCGGCAGCTGGAGGAGTCCGGGCTCGCCGGTGGCGGGCGCACCGTGACGTTCGACGATGATGCGGTCATGCGGATTGTCTCCGAGTACACGCGGGAAGCCGGCGTGCGCCAGTTGGAGCGCCAAGTCGGCGCCGTGGCGCGGAAGATCGCGCGGCGGCTGGCGTCGGGTACGGCGGACGACCTCCGGATCACGGCGGAAGACGTGCGCGAGCTGCTGGGGCGGCCGAGGGTGCATCCCGAACGCGCGAACGAGCAGAACGAGGTCGGCGTGGCCACGGGCATGTTCTACACGCCCATGGGGGGCGACATCATGTTCGTCGAGGCCGCCATCCGCCGCCTGGGCTCGGCGCCGCGGACCGACGAGGAGCGCGAGCAGGTGAGTGGTGGCGGCAATGTCTCGCTCATTCTCACCGGGCAGCTGGGCGATGTCATGAAGGAGTCGGCGCGCGCCGCGCTGACGTATGCGGCGACGCATGCGTCGCGGCTCCAGATCCCGGAGGAGCGGCTTGGCTCCATGGAAGTGCACGTCCACGTGCCGGCCGGGGCCATCCCGAAAGACGGGCCGTCGGCGGGCGTGACCATGGCGACAGCGCTGGTCAGTGCCATGTCCGGGCGGCCGGTCCGGCGGGACGTCGCCATGACGGGCGAGATCACCCTGCGCGGGCGGGTGTTGCCGATCGGTGGCCTCAAGGAGAAAGTCCTCGGCGCCCACCGCGCGGGCATCAGCACCATCATCCTGCCGAAAGCCAACGAGGCGGACGAGGAGGATATTCCGGAAGAGGTCCGGAACGCGCTCTCCTTCCACCCCGTGGAGACGCTCGACGAGGTCTTCGAGATCGCCCTGCTGCCGGCGTCCAAGCCGGTGACCACGCGGAAGACCGAGAATGGAAGAGGCCGAGGAGGAAGCGGCGGTCGCCGGATAACCCGACGACGGCTCCAGTCGTGACTTTCTAGCGGCGCCTAGAGTCGTTAGATTGGGCAACAGAACACAGTAGAGCAGGTTTTTGCGCGGCTGACGACAAGAGCCCCTGGGCTCTGCCAGGATCCCTGGCTAGTCAGCCGCCTGTGTTTCTAGTAGTAGCGAATCAGCCCCGACGCAAACGGGGAAAATTCCGTGTGGATCTTGGGACTGACCAAGGCGTAGGACCGCGTGTCCCCTGTCTCCCACTTGCGTTGAATTGCCCAGGCGCAGTAATCAGCCACCTGTAGGCATGGGTCACTCGCGGCATCCCAACTGGCCACTCGATGCGACGCCGTGGGAGATACCTGCCGAATGACACTATCGACTGCGGCATGGAACGTGGCCCGCTTGTTCCTAGTACCGAGAGAAGCTCCGACGACGAGGAGCTCGTCATCCGCGCAAACCAGCCTCGGCGCCAGATACTTCATGTGCAAGTACCACGCGGTCTGGTAGAACCGCTCTTGGGTTTGTCGAATCTCCGGCTGAGCCTTCGCCTTCTCGAGGAGCGTGGCGTCGATTCGAAAATCGTACGGCGTGATGATCGCGAACACCCGGTCGCGCACCGCTTGCGCATCCGTCGACGCATGGAATTCGTTCCCGAGTCCGACTCCCTCCCATGCGAGCGCGCGGCGTAGTGTCAACAGGGCATCGCCGACGGCACAGTCATCGGCGCACAACGTCACGAGAATGAAGAACGCGGACGCTCCTCTCGTACGCGAGAAGTCGAAGTTCCCGCACTCGTCAGCGAAAATAAATCGACGCGCCATGAGGGTCGGCAACTTACCAAGATCGCGGCGGCCGAGCGAGGGCGATATTACCCCCGATGATCAGCTCACCGGGATGCCGCCGCCGGAGAAGATGCTCCGCGGATCGAAGCGGAGCTCGAGGGGCTCGGTGCCGGGCAGGAAGTACTCGGTATAGCGCTGGTCGGGCGGCGTGTTGGCATCGGCCAGCGCGCCCGAGCGCCGATCCAGCTCGGCGGTGACGAGGGTGGTGGGCGGCGTCCACTCGCCGACCGGGCGGCCGGCGGCGTAGTACTGGGCCATGAGGCGCCCCCAGATCGGCGCGGCGAACGCGCCGCCGGCGGCGCCGGGCGCAATCGGCCGCGGGGTGTCGAACCCCAGCCAGACACCAGTCACGAGGTCGGGGGTCAAGCCGACGAACCACACGTCGCTATCGTCGTTGGTCGTCCCCGTCTTGCCGGCCGCGGGCAAGGCGGTCCCGATGAGGCGCCGCACGCCAGCCGCGGTGCCCCGATCGATGACGTCGCGCATCATGTCGCGGACGATGAACGCCACGCCCGAGTCGATCGCGGGCGCTCCCGGTCCGCCGTCGCCGGCCCACACCAGACGCCCCGCGCGGTCGTCGATGTGCGCGATGAGCCGCGGCGTGATGGCGATGCCCCCATTGGCGAACGCCGCATACGCGGCCACGAGCTCGATCGGCCGGATCTCGGAGGCGCCAATCGCCGACGCGGGATACGGGGCGATCGGTGTGGTGAGGCCGAGCCGCGCGGCCAGCGCGCCGATCGAGTCGATCCCGACGCGTTGGCCGATCTGCACGGCGACCGCGTTCCGCGACCGGGCCAGGGCGTCGCGCAATGTCATTGGCCCCAGGAACTGGTGGTCGGCATTGTCGGGTCGATACACTGACCCGTCCGGGAGCGGGATCGCCAGCGCCGTGTCGTACACCGTGGCGTTGGCGGGAATGCTATCAGCGATGGCGGTCGCGTAGACGATCGGCTTGAACGCCGAGCCAGGCTGTCGAATCGCCGAGAGCGCCCGATCGTACGGCGAGTCTTGGTAGTCGCGGCCGCCGACCAGCGACCGCACCTCACCCGTCGCCGGATCGAGCGACACCACCAGCCCTTGCAGGTATTCCCCGGCGCGGACGCCCGGCGCCCCGTAACGCGGGTTCTTGTACCCGGGTCGGCGCTCGACGGCCCCCGCGCCGTCGCGTAGCGCCGCGACGGCGGCGCGCTGGAGGCCCGGGTCGAGCGTGGTGAACACCCGGTACCCTCCCGCGGCCACGGGGATGCCCATTTTCTCCGCGGCGGCGCGCACCGCGTCGACGAAATAGGGCGCGACGCCATGCACATTGGGGTTCGTGACCACCGGCTGCTGTTTGGCCCGCTGGGCGTCCGCCGCCGGCACGAGCCCTTGTTGGGCCATGAGCGCCAACACGAGATCGCGCCGCCCTTTGGCCCGATCGGGATGCCGAATGGGGTCGTACTGGGGAGGGCTCTTGGGCAGCGCCGCCAGGGTCGCCGCCTGGGCCAGAGACAGGTGCGCGGCATCGACGCCGAAGTAGTGCCGCGCGGCGGCGTCGATCCCGTACCACCCGTGCCCCAGCTCGATGTCGTTGAGATACGCCTCGAGGATCTGTTGCTTCGAGTAGTGCCGCTCCATCTCCCGGGCCGCGGCCTGCTCGCGGAGCTTGCGGTCCACGCTCCGGTCGCGACGGCTCACGACGTCGGGATGCATGTTGCCCACGAGCTGCATGGTGATGGTGCTACCGCCCCTGGCGTGCCCCTTGAGCGCATCCTTGAGCACGCCCAGGATCCCACCCAGATCGACGCCGTCGTGCTGGTAGAATCGGCGGTCTTCGACCGCGACGAATGCCTGGGGCACGTAGGCCGGTAGCGATGCCAGGGGCACGCTCGTGCGGACCTGGCGTCCGAGCTCGCCGATCACGCTCCCGTCGCGGGCGTAGACGAGCGACGACTGCGGGGGGTCGACGATCTGCCAGGGCGGGCCAGAGCCGGCCGACTGCTGCGCCGGCACCGGCCCCGCAAGCACGGCGATCGCTACAGCCAACCGAAGGGCATCCGTCGGGTGCATATTTAAATTATGCCGCCGGTCCTGCACGTCGCCATCGGGCAGCTCTCCCCCCGCAAGGCAGACTACGCCGCGAATCTCGCGCAACTGGGCCAGTTGTTCGGCCGCCTGGGGGCCACGGGGCCGCGGCCCCACGTGCTGCATCTCCCCGAGACGGCATTGACCGGCTACTTCCTCGAGGGCGGGACCCAGGACGTGGCGCTGCCGGCCGGAGCGCTGGCCGCCGACCTGCAGCGGGTGTACATCCGGGCGGTCGCCGATCCGGCGATCCCGCTCGACGTGGTCATCGGATTTTACGAGCGGTGGCAGAACACTTTGTACAACAGCGCCATGTACGCAACGCTGGGCGGCGATCCGGCGATCGCGCCGGTCATCCGCCACGTGCACCGGAAGACGTTCTTGCCGACCTACGGGTTGTTCGACGAGGAGCGATTCGTCGAGCGGGGGCACGATGTGCGGGCGTTCGACACGCCGTGGGGACGGGCGGGGATTCTGGTCTGCGAAGACCTGTGGCACGCGCTCCCCGCGACGATCCTCGCGCTCGACGGCGCGGAGGTGCTGTTTGTCTCGGCGGCCGCGCCGGCGCGCGGGACCTGGCCGCGCGATGACGGGATCCCGGGGCCGGCGACGGTCGCGCGGTGGGAACGGTTGGTCCGCGGCACGGCGGAGGAACACGGGGTTTTTGTTTCGTTTACGAATTTGGTGGGCATGGAGGGCGGCAAGGCATTCGCCGGCGATTCGGTGCTGGTGGGGCCGGGCGGCGATGTGCGGGCCCGGGCGCCGCTGTTCGCGCCGGCGGTGATCGCCGAGACGATCGATCTCGCGGACATTGCGCGGGCCCGGGTCGAAACGCCGCTCCTGTCCGACCTCCGCACGGCGTTGCCGTTTCTGCAGGACGCGCTGGCCCGCGTGGCCAATGGCGCGGCCGCGCCGGCGCCCGTGGCCTATGACGAGGCGGCGCCGCCGGCGTGCGACGCGAAGCAGGCGGGCGGCGGACCGGCTCCGCTCGAGATCGACGGGCCGCTGCTGGAGCAGTGGCTGGGGACGTTCCTGCGCGATGAGTTGGCGCGCCGGGGGTTCGACAAGGCCGTCATTGGGTTATCTGGAGGCGTCGACTCGGCGGTGACGGCGTATCTGGCGGCGCGCGCGCTGGGGCCCAAGAACGTCATCGGCGTGCGCATGCCGTATCGCACGTCGAATCCCGAGAGTCTCGTCCATGCGCAGATGGTGATCGACGCGCTCGGCATTGAGTCGCGCACGGTCGACATCTCGCCGGCGGTCGACGCCTACCTGGCGGGCGAGCCGGACGCGGACGCGGCGCGCCGGGGCAACGTCATGGCGCGCCAGCGGATGATCGTGCTGTTCGATCTCTCGGCGCGATATGCGGCGCTGCCGTTGGGTACCGGGAACAAGACGGAGCGCTTGTTCGGGTACTTCACGTGGCACGCGGACGACTCGCCGCCGGTCAATGCGCTCGGCGATCTGTACAAGACGCAGGTCTGGGCGCTGGCGCGGCATCTCGGCGTGCCGGCGGTCATCGTCGAGAAGCCCGCCTCGGCCGATCTCATTCGCGGGCAGACGGACGAAGCCGACTTTGGCATCAGCTATGCCAAAGCCGATGCGATTCTCAATTGGCTGCTGGCGGGATATGCGCCCGCGGATTTGGTGGCGCGAGGGTTTGCGCGCGCCGACGTCGATCTCGTGTACGATCGGCTCTCGGGCACGCACTGGAAGCGGCGGCTTTCGACGGTCGCGCTGATCAGTCCGACCGCGATCGGCGAATCGTATCTACGACCCGTGGATTACTAGGAAACGCTTCGCGTTTCTAGTAATCCGGTCGGTTGGACAACGCGGGCGGCGAAGCCGCCGCGTCGAAATCGCTTCGCGTTTCTCGTAATCCTGTCGGTTGGACAACGCGGGCGGCCAAGCCGCCGCGTCGCAATCGCTTCGCGTTTCTCGTAATCCGGTCGGTTGGACAACGCCGGGCGGCCAAGCCGCCGCGTAGGCTGCACAGACCGTCAAGCAGTTAGTCGTCGCGGTCGTGGGCGCCGTTGGCGTGCGCGACGAGATCGCGCAGTAGGGCCGTGGCGGCGCGTTGGCGGCGGGCGGAGAGGCCTTTGGTCGCTTGCCGAATGATATCAATGTGCTTCGGCAGGATGCGCTGCAGGAGGCGCGTGCCTTTCGCCGTCAGTGTCGCGTACGTGGCGCGCCGGTCGTCCTCGCAGCTCCGCCGGCGCACCAGCCCTTTCGCCTCCAGCCGGTCGACGAGGAACGTGGCGCCGCCGCTGGAGACGAACACATGGCGCTGCAACTCGCCGAGCAGGAGCGGCCCGCGCTGGCGGAGGACGCCGAGGACCGCCAACTCGGCGAGGCTGAAGCCATGGCGGGCCGCGTCCGCCGAGGCGCGCGCCGAGAGCGCGGCATGCGCATCGGCGAGCGCTGCCCACAGCGTGACGGCGGGATCCTTTTCCGGTCTCACGTCCGTCGTCAAGCTACGCGCACCGGATCGCCCCGCACCGGATCCCGGAGCGCGGTAATGATGCGGACGGCCATGGCATCGAGCAGCGTGCGATCGGGCATGAGCGAATGGTCGAAGGGCAGCGGGATGTCGAACCCATCACCCACGAGTCGCGGGATCAAATGGACATGGTAGTGAAAGATGTTCTGCCCGGCGGCCGCGCCACTGTTCACGACGATGTTCATGTCGTGGGAGTTCGAGACCCGGCGGATGACCGGCGCGATGCGCATGGCGACGTCGAACAGATGCATGGCCACATTGTGCGGCACGTCATGGAGCGTCTCATAGTGCGCCTTGGGCACCACGAGCACATGTCCCGCGTTCACGGGCTGGATGTCCATGAACGCCAGCGCCGTCGCGTCCTCGTAACAGATGGATACCTCCGCGGCCCCTCGGATGAGGTCGCAGAATATGCAGTGCGCGTTGGGTTTGGTCATGGGAGGGCCCGCTCCGTCAGTCGGTACCCAAGACAATGTCGAGAACGGGCGCTTGGCTGTCAAGAAATCGCCAGCGCGACTATCTTTTTCCCCCATGGCTGTGCACACCGACCTTGAGCGTGACGCCGCCGCCGGCGGCCTCCACCGCGAGCAACTCCTCGCCGCGTACCGTACCATGTACATCTCGCGGCGCCTCGACGACAAAGAAATCCAACTCAAAGGACAGAACAAGATCTTCTTTCAGATCTCGGGAGCCGGCCACGAGGCCGTCTGCGCCGCGGCCGGCATGGCCCTGCGCCCCGCGTCTGATTGGTTCTATCCCTATTACCGCGATCGCGCTCTCTGTCTGGCGCTGGGCGTCACGCCGGCCGAGATGCTGTACGAGGCCGTCGGCGCCGCCGTCGATCCGGCATCGGGCGGCCGCCAGATGCCGAGCCACTGGGGCGCCAAGGCGCTCAACATCGTCTCCTCGTCGTCACCGACCGGTACGCAGTTCCTGCAAGCCGTCGGTTGCGCCGAAGGGTGGCTGCGCGCCTCACGACTAGACATTAGTGACGGGTTCACGCGCGACGAAGTCGTGTACGTCTCGACCGGCGATGGCGCCACGAGCGAAGGCGAGTTCTGGGAGTCGCTCAGCACCGCCTGTAATCTCAAGCTGCCGGTCATCTATCTCGTCGAGGACAACGGGTACGCCATCTCCGTCCCCGTCGAGGTCAACACGCCCGGCGGGTCGATCTCCAAGCTGGTCAGCGGCTTCCCCGGTCTCTTCATCGAAGAGGTCGATGGCTGCGATTTCCTCGCCAGCTACGCCACCATGCAACGCGCCATCGCGTACACGCGCGCGCGGAAGGGGCCGGCGCTGGTGCACGCCTCGGTGATCCGGCCCTACTCGCACTCGCTGTCCGATGACGAGAAGCTGTACCGGCCGGCTGCCGAGCGGGACGCCGATGCGCAGCGCGATCCGCTGACGACGTTCCCGCGGTGGCTCATTGCTGAGGGGCTGGCGACCGAGGAGGAGCTGGCCGGGGTCCGCGAAGCGGCCGACACCGAAGTTCAGGCGGCGACCGACGACGCGCTGGCCCAGCCGCAGCCGGAGGCGGGGACGGCGCTGTTTGGCGTGTATTCGCCGGACGTCGACCCCACCGGCGAGCAGTTCGATACCGAAGACGATCCGCAGGCGACCGGCGAGCCAACGACGATGGTCGATCTCCTGAACGCCTGCATGCGCGAGGAGATGCGCCGCGATCCCCGCATTCTGATTTTCGGCGAAGACGTCGCCGATGCCACCCGGGAGGACGCCCTCGAGACCGTGAAAGGCAAGGGCGGCGTGTTCAAGGTCACCTGGGGACTCCAGCGGGAGTTCGGCGGAGATCGGGTGTACAACTCGCCACTGGCCGAGGCCAACATCATCGGCCGCGCGATCGGGTTGGCGGGGCGCGGGTTCAAGCCCGTGGTCGAGATCCAGTTCTTCGACTACATCTGGCCCGCGTACATGCAGCTCCGCGATGAATTGGCGACGATGCGGTGGCGGTCGAACAACGCGTTCACGGCCCCGGTCGTCGTCCGCGTGACCTACGGTGGATACATCCGCGGCGCCATCTATCACTCGCAGACCGGCGCGTCGCTGTTCACGCACTGCCCCGGGTTGCGGGTCGTGTGCCCGTCGTCGGCGCTCGACGCCAACGGCCTTCTCCGGACGGCGATCCGTTGCGACGACCCGGTCATGTTCCTGGAACACAAGCATCTGTATCGGCAGACGTACAACAAGGGGCGCGTGCCGGGCGCCAATTTCATGATCCCGTTTGGCAAAGCGCGGACCGTTCGGGCGGGCGCGGACATCACGGTGGTGACCTATGGCGCCACCGTTCAGCGGGCGCTGACGGCGGCCAACACCGTCGCCGATCGCGCCGAGCGGCCGATCGATGTCGAGGTCATCGACCTGCGCACGTTGTCGCCGTGGGATCGGGAGACGGTCTTCGCCTCCGTCAAGAAGACATCGCGCGTGATCGTGGCTTATGAGGACTCCGTGTCGTGGGGGTACGGGGCCGAGATCGCGGCGGCGATCGCCGATGAGTGCTTCGCGTGGCTCGACGCGCCGGTCAAGCGCGTCGCGTCGCTCGATGCGTTCGTGGGATACGCGCCTCGGCTCGAGGATGCGACACTGCCGCAAGTCAGCGATTTCGTCCGCGCGTACGAGGAGCTGAATACGTTCTAGGGAGGCGACCGCCGTGATGGGCGTTCCGTTGTGGGTGTGGATCGCTTTTCATGGCGTCGTGCTCGCGGCGCTGGGACTCGATTTGGCCTTCGCCGGCGCCGGCGGGCGCCGGCGGGCGGCCATCTGGACCGCGGTCTGGGTGACCCTCGCGTTGGCCATGGGCGTGTGGCTCCTGAAAACCCGGGGCCCCCAGCCCGCGGTCTCGTTCATCACCTGCTACCTGCTGGAGCTGTCGCTCAGCGTCGACAACCTCGTCGTCATGCTGTTCATCTTCACGTCGCGGAACGTGAGCGAGCCGGACCAACGACGCATGCTGCTCTGGGGCGTGCTGGGCGCGGTCATCATGCGCGGCGCGTTCATCCTGACGGGATCCCTCTTATTGGACCGGCTCGACTGGGTCTCCTACGTGTTCGCGGCGATCCTGATCTGGGCGGGGATCCGCATGGGCATCGGGCGCCAGCACAAAGCGCCCGCGAAAGCCTTCCCCGGCCTGTCGCCATTTCTCTCGACGCTGCTCTTGATCGAAACCGCCGATCTCATCTTCGCGGTGGATTCGGTGCCGGCCGCGTTCGCCGTCACGCGGGACCCGTTTCTCATCTACACGGCGAACATCCTGGCCGTGATCGGTCTGCGGTCGCTCTACGTCCTCCTCGCGTCCGCGACCCAGAAAGTCGTCTATCTCGACAAGGGCCTGGCGGTCATCCTGGTGTTCGTCGGTCTCACCATCGCGCTCGAGTCGGTCATCGAAGTCCCGCCCGGGGCGACGCTGCTCTTCGTCATCGCCACGCTCGTGGTGACGACCGCCATTTCAGCGCGTAAATTCCGCCAACGGAATGTCTGATCCCCTGACTCCCCGGGGGTTTCTCCGTGAGGCAGCGCGCCGGGTTCTCGATGTAGCCGAACGGGCCACGCCGGCCCCCGAGGCGCCGTTCGTCCCCCCTCGTCTCACTCTCGCCCCAATTCACATGTCCCGAGCCCGCGACCGGATTCTGAACAATCTCGACGAGATGTACCGCGAAGCGTTCGAGCGCGCGAAGATATCCGGCGACCAATCCCAGATGACGACGCTGGACTTCGCCTATCGCCGCGAGCAGCTCTACTTCGAGATCCTGCTCGACATCAGAGATGCGATGGAACGTCGCTGAGGCGGTGAAACACTGCGTCCTCCACGACGCGGCCGTGCTTCAGATGCTCGACGACGATCCGATCCAGCAGCGCCGGCGTGACGCCGGCGTACCACACGCCCTCGGGATACACGACGACGATCGGTCCACCGGCGCAGACGCCGAGGCACGGTGTCTCGCCCCGCTTCACGCGCGTCGGTCCGAACAGCAAGCCCTCGCGCTCCAGCAGCCGCGCCAACTCGGCGTACAGCGCGCGGCCGCGGCGATCGGGCGAGCAGAAATCGCCGGTGCAGACCAGGACGTGTCGCGTGTAGGGATCGAGGCGGGGCATGACCGGAATCTACCAGGTACGTTTCGACATGACGAATAAACCTCCTGCGAGAGTGCACGTGGCGTGGGCCGGCGGCAAACGATTTGACGCGGGGCGGCCGGGAGGGCCGATCGCGCGGATCGACGGATCGGGAGAGACCGGTCCAAGCCCGGTCGATGCGCTGGTCTCGGCGCTGGCCGCCTGCACCGCGGTCGATGTGGTCGGGATTCTGGAAAAACGCCGCACGCCGCCCGCCACATTGACGATCGACGCGGCCGCCGACCGGGCGGCCGGCGTGCCGGCCCGCGTCACCCGCGTCCGGCTCGACTATCAGATCGAGGGGCCCGATGTCGACCGGGAGAACGCGGAGCGCGCCATTGAGCTGGCGATCACGAAGTACTGCTCGGTGCGCGACTCGCTCGATCCGGCCATACCCGTCGAATACGCGCTGACCCTGAACGGTCAGGCGGGAGCGTTCCGGACGGCCTGAGCGCCGGTTACGCCGTCGCCGAGAAGCCCGCGGACCGCAGCATTTCCAACACCCGTCCGCGCAACTCGTTCGGCGCGCACTGCGTGCAGCGGCAATCGCTCAACGCTTCGAGAAACGCCTTCTCGAAATCGTAATGCGGATAGCAGTGCGCGCAGATCTTGAGGTGCTGGCGGATGAGATCCGACTGCTCGTCGCCCAGCTCGCCGTCGAGATATTCCCAGAGCTGCTCGATGACGGCCTTGCAATCGAGGGGACCACACTCGTCGCTGGGGGCGTGGTTGTGGGTGGGAGGAATGGGCTCACTCATGAGTGGCGGGAGTTGCGTCCTCTTCGGAACGCGTTTTCGCGGTCGCGAACCCGGCATCGCGGGCGTAGGTCGCGAGCATGTTCTGCAACAGTCGCCGCCCGCGAAAGAGGCGGGACCGGACGGTGCCGATCGGCACGTGAAGAATGCTCGACGCGGCTTCGTAGGATTGGTCTTCGACGTCCACCAGCATGACGGCGGAGCGAAACGGCTCTTGGAGCCGGTCGAGGGCATCGGACAGCGCGGGCGCCAAATCCAGACGGGTCAGCAACCGCTCGTCGCCGCTGACCACGCCGTCGGCCTGGCTGACGTTGTGCGCCACAGCCTCGACGTCGCCGTCCTCCAGCTCCACCTGGTGGCGCGCCCGTTCGCGCGTGCGCAGAAAGGCGTTGCGACAGATGGTGAAGAGCCAACGGCGGGCATCGCTGCCCCGTTCGAACGTGTGCCACGAACGATAGGCCCGCAAATAGGTCTCCTGGACGACATCATCGGCATCGGCTTCGTTTCGGGTCAACGACAGGGCGAAGCGGTACACGTCGTCCAGCCACGGCAGGGCCTCCTCATTGAAGCTCCGGTCGTACTCGCGTTGTTCCTCGGGCGTCAATGCCATGCCCGCAACTTAGCGCGTTTGTCAAAAAAAGGTTCCCGTGCACCATCTTGCGCCCATAGCGAACATTGTCGATAATAGTTGCACGTCCTCATTTTGGGGGAGTAACAGAATGACGTGGACCAAGCCCGAGTTTGAAGTCGTCGAAGTGACGATGGAAGTGACCGCCTACGTCGCTCGCCGCTAAGCGCCGGGCGCGATATCGGGGGGCCCGCGCGAGCGGGCCCCTCGTGCTTTCCTGACCACGGATGCGGGTTCTTCTCCTCGGGACGGCCGCGGGCGGCGGGTTCCCCCAGTGGAACTGCTGGTGTCCCACCTGCCGCGTAGCGCGCGAAACGCCCAATCGCGCGTTCTCCCGCACGCAGTCGTCGCTCGCGGTGAGCGCCGACGGGGAGCGCTGGTTCCTCTGCAACGCATCCCCCGATATCCGCGAGCAACTGCATTGGCTGACAGACCGCGGGATCGCGTCGGGGTCGAACGCGATGCGTCGCGTGCCGATCGAAGCGGTGCTCCTCACGGACGCCGAACTGGACCATACTCTCGGTGTCCCACTGCTGCGCGAGGCCCGTGCGCTCACGCTGTACGCGACAGAAGCCGTGGAACGGATCCTCGAGCACGATTCCCGGCTCCTGCCCACCACCCGGGCCTTTGCCGACGTCCGCGTCGCCCGCCTCCCACTCAACCGGGCGATCCCGCTGCTGGACCGCGACGGGAGGCCCACAGGCCTCACTGCTGAGGCATTCCCGGTGGCGGGCGACCCGCCCCGCTTCGCGACCACATCCGATGTCGGCCACACGATCGGCCTCATGGTGGCCGATGCGTCCACCGGCGGCACGATGGCGTTCGTGCCAGGCTGTGGCGCGATAGACGCGGCGCTCGTCGAGCGCCTCGGCGACGCCGGGTTGATTCTGTTCGACGGCACGTTCTGGACGGACGACGAGATGATCCGCCTTGGCCTGTCGCCATCCACGGCGCGGGCCATGGGCCACGTGCCGATCTCGGGCCCCGATGGCAGCCTGGCGGCCCTCGCCGCCTTTCGCCCCGCCCGGCGCGTGTACACCCATATCAACAACTCGAACCCGATGTTGATCGAAGATGCGCTGGAGCGGCGCGCCGTGACCGACGCCGGCGTCATTGTCGGCGTCGACGGCGCCGAGTTCTTGGTCTGACGAGCGCGGCGAAAGGGGTATATTTCATCGCATGGCGACACTGGCCCCGCCCTCGCTGGCGCAGTCCATACTCGCGGCCCCGCCACGACCGCCGATCCCGCTGCTGGATCGCCCGCTGTCACCGGCCGAGCTGGCCGATGCCCTGCGGGCATTCCACAGCTCGTACTACGCGATCCACCCGTTCCACCGCATGATGAACGACGGGACGCTGTCGAAAAGGCAGCTCCAGGGTTGGGTAGCGAATCGCCTGGCCTACCAACGAGCCGTACCGCGCAAAGACGGAGCGATCCTCTCGAATTGCCCGGATCCGGCGGTCCGCCGCGAGTGGTTGCAGCGGATCATCGATCACGACGGGACGGAGGCCGGCACCGGGGGCATTGAGCTTTGGATCACGCTCGGCGTCGCCCTCGGCGTTCCCCGCATGGAGATGGAAGACGAGCGCCACGTGCTGCCCGGCGTCCGGATGGCCGCCGAGTCGTACGTCACGTTCTGCAAGACCCACCATTGGGTGGAAGCGGTCGCCAGCTCCCTGACCGAGCTGTTCGCACCCAGCCTCATGCACGAACGACTGGCCGCTTTTCCCAAGCACTACCCTTGGGTCGACAGCGCGGGACTCGCGTACTTCCGCGGCCGCCTCATCCAGGCCCCGCGCGACAGCGCACAGGGGTTGGCGATCGTGACGACGCGCTGCACGACGGTCGAGTCGCAGTACCGCGCCTTCGCGGCGCTCGCGTTCAAGATCGAGATGCTGTGGGTCATGATCGATACCATTCACCACGCGTACGCGTGAACGCCACACTCGGTCCGTCGTCGAAACCCGCCTTGTGGCGGTTGGCGCGGGTCGGGTTCGATCCGGTCCGCAACAAGCCGGTCTTGCTGTATCCCGAAGGCGCGATGTTGCTCAATCCGACGGGCGCGGAGATCCTGTCGCTGTGCGACGGCCAGCGGACGCTCGGCGAGATCGCCGCGCAGTTGGCCGCCAAGTACGGCGCCGACGTGACCGCGGATGTCACCGAGTATCTCTCGGCGTTGGTCGAGCGGGAGTTGGTGTCCGATGCCACATGAAGCGAAAGCCCCTACGACACTGCTGGCGGAGCTCACCTATCGCTGTCCGCTGCACTGCCCCTATTGCTCCAATCCCGTCGATCTGGCGCGGGCCGCGGCCGAACTGACGACCGCCGATTGGAAGCGCGTGTTCAGTGAGGCGCGCGCGCTGGGCGTCCTGCAGCTGGGCCTCTCCGGCGGCGAGCCGATGTTGCGCAAGGATCTGGAAGAGATCGTCGGCCATGCGCACGATGCGGGCCTGTATCAGACGCTGGTGACGTCCGGCCTCGGCCTGACGCCGGCGCGGGCGCAACGCCTCAAGGACGCGGGCCTCGAGCACGTGCAGATCTCATTTCAAGACTCGGATCCGGGCGTCGCCGAGCGGATCGCCGGTATCAAGTCGGTGGACAAGAAGCGGGCGGCGGCGGCGGTGGTCCGCGAGTTGGGGTTCGCGTTCACGGTCAACGTCGTGCTGCACCGCGCCAACCTCGATCACATTGGCGAGATCATCGCGTTGGCGGCCTCACTCGGCGCCGACCGGCTGGAGCTGGCCAACACGCAGTACTACGGGTGGGCGTTCGAGAACCGGGCCGCGCTCATGCCCACGCGCGAACAACTGGCGGCGGCCGAGCCGGTCGTCGCGGCGGCCGTGGCGCGCTATCGCGGGCGGATGCAGATCATCTACGTGCTGCCCGACTATTACCAGCAATATCCCAAGCCGTGCATGGGAGGTTGGGGCAGCGTGTACATCGTGGTAGCGCCGGACGGACGCGTGCTGCCGTGCCAGGCCGCGTGGCAGATCGAGTCCCTGACGTTCGCGAACGTCCGCGATCATGGGCTGAATTGGATCTGGAACGAGTCGGACGCGTTTCGCGCGTTCCGGGGCGACGCGTGGATGCGCGAGCCGTGCAAGAGCTGCGCGCGCAAGACCATCGACTACGGCGGATGCCGCTGCCAGGCCTTCCAGCTGACGGGCGACGCCCGCAATGCCGATCCGGTCTGCACGCTGAGTCCGCATCATCAGGTCATCGACGACGCGCTCGCGGGCGCACCCGTGCCGACGTTTCGCTACCGCGCATTCGAGCCCGCGGCCGCCGGTGCCTGACGACCGGCACCGGAGACTCATCGACCGGACCGGATTTGGAGTGTTCCGCTCGACCCTCGATGGCCGCTTCCTCGAGGTCAACGGAGTCCTGGTCGACATGCTGGGCTACGACTCGGCCGACGCGCTCCTGGCGGCCGACCTGGCGCAGGACATCTATCGCGAAGCCGAGCACCGCGTCGCGCTCATGGACGACATCATCAAGAACCGGTTCGACGGATGGGTCGAGTTGATCTGGCGCCGGAAGAGCGGCGCGCCCATCACCGTCCGACTCACGATCGATGCGGTCCGCGATGCCAACGGCGCGATCCAGTGGCTCGACGGGATGGTCGAGGACCTGACCGAGCGTCTGCGGCAGGATGAGGTCAAACGGCGCAATGAGCGGATGGCCAGCTTGAGCAAGATGCTGGCGGGCGTGGCCCACGAGCTCAACAACCCGCTGGCGGCCATCGGCGGATTCTCGCAACTGGTACTCAAGGCCAAGGGGTTGGCCAGCGATGACCGCCAAGCGCTGACGACGATCCATAACGAGTCCGTGCGCGCGGCACGCATCGTCAAGGATCTGCTGGCGTTCGCCCGGAAGCCGGACACCGAGCGCGCCGTGCCGATCGACGTCAACACCGTGGTCCGCAGCGTGCTCGATCCCCTCGGCCGCCAGCTGGCGGTGCTGGGCATCGCGTGCGAGTTGGATCTGGCGCCCGGGCTACCGCCGGTCTTGGGCCAGTCATCGCAGCTGGAGCTGGTGGTGCTCAACCTGGTGGTGAACGCGCGCCAAGCGCTGGAGACCTGGCGGCGGGACGACGGGAAGACCCACGCCATGGGGATTCGCACGAGAAGCGAGCCCGGCATCGTCGTCGTCGAAGTCTGGGACAATGGCCCCGGCATCCGTGCCGACCATCGCCCGCGCATCTGGGATCCTTTCTGGACCACGCGCGCGGACAGCCACGGCTCCGGACTCGGGCTCTCCGTCGTGCACGGCATTGTCACGACGTATGGCGGCACCATTGACGTCGAGACACAGGTGGGCGTCGGGACACGGTTCATCCTCAAGCTGTTGGCCGGGGAGCTCCTGCCCGCGAGCGGCGAGACAGCGCCGGGCGCCGGGGCGCTGCACGTGCTCGTCATCGACGGCGAGCCGTCGGTCGCCCAGATGGTCCGGAGGTTCCTCGCGGGACGCGGGCATCGGATCATCGCGCTGCCCGACGCGGTCACGACGCGGATCGATGTGGTGGTGAGCGATGCGGCCGACCAGGTCCGCGGGCTCCGCACTCTGCCGACGTGCCAGGGCGCGCGGTTCGTGTTGCCCAACGGCCAGGCGACGGCGGCGGACATCGCGCTCGACCGGCCGTACGAGTTGGACGCGCTGCGGCGCGCCGTGGAGGATGGCCATCGTGTCCAGTGAGGCGACCGCCAATGAGGCGACCATGGCGCCGGGCATCGATGCCGCCTTGGCGGCAGAACTGGACACGCTCGATCGCGCCGGCTTGAGGCGCGTGCTCCGGTCGGTACAGGGGCGCCGCGGGGCGCATGTCGTGCTCGACGGGCGGGAGGCGATCGATTTCTCGTCGAACGACTACCTGGGTTTGGCGTCCGATCCCCGGATCGCCGAGGCGGTGGCCCAGGCGCTGCGCGACGACGCCATCGGCGCCGGCGCGGCGCGCCTCATCTCCGGCAATCATCCGCGGCACGAGGCGCTGGAGCGCGAGCTGGCGGAGTTCAAGCGCGCCGAGGCCGCGCTGCTCTTCGGCAGCGGGTATCTCGCCAACGCCGGCACCATTCCGGCCCTGGTGGGACGGCGGGACGTCATCTATGCCGATGCCCTGAACCACGCGTCGCTCATCGATGGCTGCGCCCTCTCCCGCGCCACCGTGCGCACCTTCGGCCACAGCGATCTCGCGCAACTGGCGGATCTGCTCGAGGCCGACCGCGGCACGTTTCGGCGCCGGCTCGTCGTCGTCGACGGGGTGTTCTCGATGGACGGCGATCTCTTTCCGCTGTGCGATCTGGTGACGATCGCGCGGGCCTATGACGCCTGGACCCTGGTGGACGACGCCCACGGATCGGGCGTCATCGGCCCGACCGGGCGGGGCTCGGTCGAACACTGGAAGATGGAAGGCCAGATCGACGTCGTCATGGGCACGCTGGGCAAGGCGTTCGGCGTGGCCGGGGCGTTCGTCACCGGCTCCCGCGTGCTCATCGACTACTTGATGCACCGGGCCCGCTCGTTTGTCTTCACGACGGCCCAGCCGTCCGTGCTGGCCGTCGCCGCGTCGACCGCCCTGCGCTTGGTCGCTACCGGGGACGATCGCCGCGTACGCCTTCGGCGCAACGCGAGGCGCGTACGCGAAGCGTTACGCGCGCGCGGTCGCCCCGCGACGGGTCCCGACGATGGCCACATCGTCCCGCTCATCATCGGGGAAAGCGACGCGACGGCGCGGATCGGCGTCGCGCTGCGCCAGCGCGGGATCCTGGTCGGCGCCGTCAGGCCGCCGACGGTGCCGATGGGCTCGGCGCGCCTGCGCATTACCGTGAGCGCGGCGCATACCGACGGGGACATTGACCGCTTGCTCGATGCGCTGGACGGCGTGTTGCCGTCCCCGACATGACCGTCCGCGAGCGCGACCTCCGGCACGTCTGGCATCCGTATACGCAACATGCCACGGCGGCGGCCCCGATCGAGATCCAGCGCGCCGAAGGCGCGCTCCTCTTCGACGCCCACGGCCGCGAGATCATCGACGGCATCTCGTCCTGGTGGGTCACGCTGCACGGGCACGCGCAGCCCGCGATCGCGGCGGCGATCGCCGAGCAGGCGCGCACGCTGGAACAGGTGATCTTCGCGGGTTTCACCCATGCGCCGGCGGCGGATCTCGCCGCGGCGCTGGTCGCCCGCCTGCCTCCGGGCCTGTCGCGGGTGTTCTACTCCGACAACGGCTCGACCGCGGTCGAAGTCGCCATCAAAATGGCGTTGCAGTACTGGCGCAATCGCGGCGAGCCGCGCACGCGCATCGCCGCGTTGGAGGGCGCCTATCACGGCGACACCTTCGGGGCGATGAGCGCCAGCGCCCGCGGCCTGTTTACGGAACCGTACGATTCCCAACTGTTCGACGTGGTCCGGCTGCCCTATCCGGATGAGCAGGTGATCGAGGCGCTGGAGCTGGCGCTGCGCACGCCCCTCGCCGCCCTCATCGTCGAGCCGCTGTTGCAGGGCGCTACCGGCATGCGGATGTGGAGCGAAGCGACACTGCGCACCATGCGCGAGATGACCGCCGCCCACGGGGTCCTCCTGATCGCCGACGAGGTGCTGACGGGGTTCGGGCGGACCGGCCCGTTGTTCGCCTGCGAGCGGGCGGGGATCGTACCGGATATCGTCTGTCTCTCCAAAGGCCTGAGCGGCGGGTTCATGCCCCTCGGGGCGACGGTGGCGCGCGAGGCGATATTCGAGGCTTTCCTGAGTACCGATCGCCGCTTCACGCTGTTCCACGGGCACAGCTTCACCGCCAATCCCCTGGCCTGTGCCGCCGGGCAGGCCAGCTTGGCGTTGCTGGACGAGGCATTGGCCGCGCGTCGTACCGCGATCGAGCGCGCGCATGGCGCCTTTCTGGCGCGGATCGCGTCGCACCCGCGCGTGGTCGCGCCCCGGATTACTGGCACGGTTGCGGCATTCGATCTCGCCGCGCCGGGTGCGCGTACCGGGTATCTGGCACCGGTGGGCGGGGACCTGGCCGCCTTTGCGCTCGAGCGCGGCGTGCTGCTGCGCCCACTCGGCAACGTGGTTTATGTGCTCCCCCCCTACTGCACGACCGAGGGGCAGCTCGAACAGATTTACGCCGTGATCACCGCCTTCTTGGACTGCATCTCGTGATACGCCTCGGCGTCACCGGCACGGACACCAACGTCGGCAAGACGGTCGTCGCGCGCGCCCTGGTGACGGCGCTCCGTGATCGGGGACTCTCGGTCGCCGCCATGAAGCCCGTGGAGACGGGCGTCGAAGGCGACCCGCTGGACGGCCGGCAGTTGTGGGAGGCGGCCGGGGGAACCGATGCGATGTCGGATGTCTGCCCGGAACAGTTCGCCGCGCCGTTGGCGCCGTGGGTCGCGGCGCGGCTGGCCGGCCGGGCCATCGATCTACCGGCGATGGAGGCGGCGCGGGCGCGACTGGAGGCGGGACGCGACGCGCTGGTCGTGGAAGGCGCGGGCGGGCTGCTGGTGCCGATCGCCGATGGCGTCGCCTATGACACTCTGTTCCGGCGCTGGCGCATGGAGTTGATCGTCGTCGCCGGCAACCGGTTGGGTGCGGTGAACCACACGCTGCTGACAGTGCGCGCGGCGCAGCACGCGGGGCTCACGCTCCGGGCGATCATTGTCAATACGCTCTCGCCGGACACCCCGACCACGGCCGAGCATACGAACCTCGATACGATCCGTCGCTTGGTACCGAGCGCGATGGTGTTGCCCTTTCCCTACGTGACGCCAGGCAGCGATCACCGGGCCGGCGCCTGGGCGCTCGGCGCACTGATCGACGCCATAGTCCCTTCTCTCGTGCAACGATGAGCTATCAGCATTTGGCCGACCAGGCGCTCGCCGGGTCGTGTCTCAGCCGCGCGGACGCGCGCGCCGTGCTCGCGTCCCCCGACGAGGATCTGCTCGACGTCCTCGCCGCGGCCTATCGCGTGCGCCGCCAGTACTGGGGCAACCGCGTGCGGCTGCACTTCCTGCTCAACGCCCAGAGCGGGTTGTGCCCGGAGGATTGCCACTACTGCACGCAATCCAGCGTGTCGACGGCGGAGATCGAGAAGTACCCGATGCTGGCCCGCGACAAGATTCTGGCGGCGGCGGGTCGGGCAGCGGCGCTCAAGGCGGGGACGTTCTGTCTCGTGATCTCGGGGCGTTCGCCCGGGGAACGGGTCTTCGGCAAAGTGCTGGATGCGGTGCGCGAGATTCGCTCGGCCTACGACCTCAAGGTGTGCGCGTGCCTCGGACTGTTGAACGCCGACCAGGCCGTGCGACTCAAAGAGGCCGGGGTCGAGACGGTCAATCACAACCTGAACACGTCGGCCGCGTACCACGGCGAAGTCTGCACGACGCACACGTTCGATGACCGCGTCGCGACAGTCGAGCACGTCAAAGCGGCCGGGATCAAGACGTGCTCCGGCGGCATCATTGGCATGGGCGAATCGGACGATGATGTCATTGATCTCGCGCTCAGCCTGCGCCAGTTGGATGTCCGCAGCGTGCCCGTGAACTTTCTGCTGCCCTTGCCCGGTACGCCGTTCGATGACCGGCGACTCCTGGATCCCCGGCGGTGTCTCCGCGTGCTGTCGTTGTACCGGTTGCTGCTGCCCTCGCAGGAGATCCGGATCGCGGGCGGGCGCGAGGCGCACCTCCGGTCCCTGCAGCCGCTGGGCCTGTATCCGGCGAACTCGATCTTCGTGGGGGACTATCTCACATCGCGCGGGCAGCCCGCGAGCGCCGACTACGCGATGATCCAGGACGCGGGGTTCGTATTGGAGACGCCGGACGGCGAGCCGCTGTCCGGGATTCCGGAGGCCGTGGCGTATCCGCGGGCGCCGCTGCCGATGCCCGTTGTCTGACTATCCGGCCGATCCCCGCCGGGAGTACGGGCAAGCGGCGTTGAACGAGGACGATGTCGATCCCGATCCGATTCGGCAGTTCGAGCGCTGGTTCGCCGAGGCGCGCGGCGCGCGATTGGCGGCGGAACCGAATGCGATGACGTTGGCGACGGCGACACCGGACGGCACGCCGTCGGCGCGCATCGTCTTGCTCAAGGGCGTTGATGGGCGCGGGTTCGTGTTCTTCACGGACTATCGGAGCCGCAAGGGCCGCGAGCTCGAGGCCAACCCGCGCGCCGCACTGGTGCTGTATTGGGCCGAGTTGGAGCGGCAGGTGCGGGTCGAGGGCACCGTCACCCATCTCACGCGCGCCGAGTCCGATGCCTATTTCCAGTCGCGCCCGGTCGGGAGCCGCATCGGCGCCTGGACGTCGCACCAGTCGCAGCCCATCGTTGGACGCGAGATATTGGAAAGGCGCTACCAAGAGCTGACGGCGCAGTATGGTGATGGGTTAGTCCCCCTCCCGCCCCACTGGGGTGGCTATCGCCTGGCACCGGTCGCCATCGAATTCTGGCAGGGCCGCGCCAGCCGCCTGCACGATCGCATTCGCTATGCGCGTGCCGGCGAGGCGTGGCGCCGGGAACGCCTCTCGCCCTAAGGCCATCACGACGACGGCGCGCGGTCGTTCTCATTGGCGACCGCTCTCGCCGGCTTGTGGGAAGCTTCTAGATAGACTCACGGATCAATTGCGTGAGCGCATGAACGAGCTCCGGCGCGCGCTCGACAACTCCCTGCTCGTGCGGGCGGAGCAGCCCATTCTCCACGAACGCCCGGCAATGTTTCTTCAGCAGATCTTCCAGCTGCACTTGCCTCACAAACTCTTGAGCGTGCCGCCCGACCAACGCGCCGGCCAACGATAGGAGGTCCGGCACGAACGAAAAGACCTCGGCGCAGTAGCACCAGCGGGGGATGTCCGGCTCCGCCACGCCGGGAAGAGTGGCGATCGGTAGGCGTTTGGTCGAATAGCCCGAATGCGTGCCAGCCGAGACGTTGAGCCACCCCGCACCACCGAGTGCCACCAATACCCGACGCATCGCGGCCCGATTGTACGCCGTGGCGGCAGCGACATCATCCGGATCGACATACTCCCCCGGTCGCTTATCGCACAGCAGGAAAGCGATCGCGTCGGCACGAGCACCCACGCCGAACAATACGCGCAGGCGGAGGAGAAGGGCCGGGAGACGACGGAGGGGCGTCTCGACACTGCGAACGCGTCCACGGCGGTACTCGAGCGCCGGCGTATTCGTTTCCAAAAGCGAACTCCAGCGCGCGTCTTTGCCGTCATCGGACAGGAGTCGAGCAACTGCGGGCAGGCGGGCGCTCGCCTCGCGCGGAAAGCGGTCGGCGAGATTCTTGATTCGCTGCACGCTCAGCAGGGCGCTGTTGAGGATACCCCAGTGGGCGATCATGTCGGAGAGGCGCGGCTCCTCGTCGACGAAATTCAGCGACGCGAGAATCAGCGCTTCCGGGTCTATCGCCGCACGGGCTGGACGATCGGCGGCCGCCGATGCCCCGAGCGTCGCCCACTGTCGCCACAGAGCGTTGAGGGTCGCCTCGCGCAAGGCGGCAGCCGCAGCCTCCAACTCGACCAGAGCGCTAGCCGATTCGCGAGCGGGCATGGCGCAAGGCGGCGTTCAGGAGATCCGCGAATCCGGGCGACGGGTCCTGCGTGCGAACCCAGTCGGCCGCGACATTGAGTTCTCGGCGGGTCGGCTCGAGTGCCAGCAGATCCTTGAAGTGATTGCTGGTGGTGGATGCATGGTCCGCCGCCGCGTACAGTTTGAAGAATATCAGGTCTTCTCTGCTGGCCAGGCCGACCGCGAGGCCGGCGTACTGGCGCCACACGATACGCGCCGCGAAGCCGGGAGGAAAGCCTTGCTTCCACTGAAGCGCAGCCATCGCATTGAGCCAATCAGTGGGCATCGAGAAGCGGACCGCGACATCACGCACGGCGCGCGTCAGCGCGGCGGGCAACGGCTCAGGTGGCTCCGTCAGATGATCCGGATCGCCAAACGCCACGACATTGACGTCCACAGTCGGGCGCGAAACGATCCCGAGCAGATTGAGCGCGGCCCCGCCGATCACGACGATCCCGATCGCCTCGCCCTCGGCCTCCAGCAGGAGGCCGACACGACTCAGGGCATCAGCTATGCGCGAGGCATCGGAGAGTGCTGGTAACGACATGCCTATGATAGTTTGTTCTGTGACAATAATAGTTCCACAACAGACAATTATAGGTGCCAGGCAGGCTAGTGTCTACCCCCAGCAGGGCGACCGCGAGCCCCTTTCTCGGGCACCAATAGCCGAATCCAGAGTGTACTCGGCGCGCGCGGGGAGCACGGCGCGGTCGATGGGGCCGGCCCAGGCTTCGGTGGTCGAGAGCCACACGTTGAGCGCAATGCGCAGCGGCCGCGTGGGCACCTGCGCGGGAGCTGTGGTTTGGCCGATGAGGCGATCGTCGACGTACCAGCGAATCGCCGCCGGGTCCCACTCGTAGGCGTAGGTATGGAAGTCGGCGCTGGCATCGAACCCCAGACTCGCGCGCAGCGGAAACGGCGGCTGCTCCACGGGCGTGCCGGTCGGCGAGTTGTAGACATTGACCTGTACGGAGTCCCGCGCCCGCCCCAGGAACTCGACGTCGATCTCCTGCCAGGGCTCAGGGCGATAGGCGAAGAACGCGGAGACGACGCCGCTGCCGCGGGCCGCGCGCATGCGGACTTCGTAGCGCCCATAGCGCAGCGGGCCCACGGACGAGCAGGTGGCGATCTCGGCACCCGTGAACGCCCGGTCGCCGAGGGAGTCGGTGCCGAGCGTGAGCACGAGGCGGCCACGGCGCGCGGCGACGTTGCGCGGCGTGAATCGCGACGCGCTGCCCTCGAAGGTATGCGTGCTCGCCTGCCACACCGCGGTGTCCAGGCGATCGAACGTCGACTGGAAGGCGACCCGCCAGCCGGTCGGAGCCGGCTGAGGCGAGGGCGACATCCCGGCACAGCCCAGCGTCAGCGCCATCGCCAACGCGGGCCCGGCCCTCACTCCGACAGCTCGGCGCGCAGCCGGCTGTAGCTGTCGTATCGCGCCGCACTGATCTCGCGCGCTTCAACCGCCGCCCGCACTGCGCACCCCGGCTCGACAATGTGATGGCAGTCGCCAAACCGGCACTCACCCAAGTACGGTCCGAATTCCGGAAAACACTGGTCGAGGGAATCCGGCGACAGCCCCCAGACGCCCACCTCCCGCAATCCCGGCGTGTCGGCCACGAATCCCCCGTCCGGCAGCGGATGCAAGAGCGCGCCGACAGTGGTATGACGCCCCTTGTTGACCGACGCCGAGATGGCGCCGACCCGCAGGTCGAGCCCGGGATAGAGCGCGTTGAGCAGCGACGATTTCCCGACGCCTGACGGGCCGCTCAGCGCCGACGTCCGGCCCCGCAGCGCCTCGGCCAGCGCGGCGAGTCCCGCCCCGGTGATCGTGCTCGTGATATGGACCGGGTATCCCGCGGCCGTATAATCCGCGAACCGCGCCCGCACGTCCGCTTCGTCGGCCAGGTCCACCTTGTTGACCACGATGCGCGCGGCCAGCTCGTTCGCCTCGGCAATGACCAGAAACCGGTCCACCATGCGCAAATGCGGCTCCGGGTTCGCCACGGCGAACACGACGACCACTTGGTCGACGTTGGCCGCGACCACGCGTTCGCCGTATCCGCCCGGCGATCGCCGGGCCAGCACCGAGCGCCGCGGCAGGATCTCGGCGATGGCCCACGCCCCGCCCCGCTCGTCGCGCTCCAGCGTGACGTGGTCGCCCACGGCGAGCTTGGTGTCGGCCAATGTCTTGAGACGGCCGCGGAGCGACACCTCGTGCGTCTCGCCGGTGCTGGTGCGCACGACCCACACCCCGCCCGTGCCGTTCAACACCACGCCGCGCCGCGACCCGGGCGCGGCGATGAGCGCGTCGAGCGTCGATTTCACGTCGAGCAGCGGAAGCCGGGCAATGTCGGCACGGACCGCGGCCTCGGTCGCGCCGCGCGAGAGAAAATCGGACTCCAGATGGCCGCTGATCACCGGCGGCTCCCCGCTCCAACGAATGAAGAGCAGGGACGCCCCAACCGGGGCCTCCGTGACCCCGGTGTCGTCGACGGTGACGTCGACCGTGTAGGCGAGCCCATCGACCCCGGTGAACGCCGGCGGCCGCGCGTGGACGGCGACATAGCCGCCCAACGTCGACTCATCTCTCACCGGTGTCCGCTCACCATCTCCCGCAACACGTTGCCGGTGATGAACGCGACGTTGGCCGGCCGCTCCGCGAGCCGGCGCATCAGATACGGATACCACTGGGTGCCGAACGGCACGTACACGCGCACGCGGTAGCCCGCCCGCACCAAGGCCTCCTGCAAGTCGCGCCGCACGCCGTACAGCATCTGAAACTCGAACCGGTCGGTGCCGATCTTCTCGGCGGCCGCGAACTGCTTGGCCCGCGCGATGATGCGCTCATCGTGGGTGGCGATGCCGGGATAATTGCCGTCCCGCATCAGCGTCTGCATGCACCGCACATAGTGCTCGTCCACGTCCTTTTTGTCGGGAAAGGCGACCGCGGGTGCTTCCCGATAGGCGCCCTTACAGATCCGCACCCGGCACTTGGCCCCGACCGCGCGGGCGACGTCCGCTTCGGTGCGCCGGAGCGCGCTCTGGAGCACGATGCCCACGTGCCCATCGTACGCCGGGTAGAGGCGGTCGTAGAACAATCGCAGCGTGCGGTCCGTGTAGGCGCTCGACTCCATGTCCAGGCGCACAAACGTGCGATAGTCGCGAGCCCGGCCCAGGATGTCGTGCATGATCTCCACGCACAGCTCTTCGGAGAGGTCGAGCCCCATGGCCGTGAGCTTCACGGAGACATTGGCATTGAGCTTCCGCTCGCGGATCCGGTCGAGCATGTGGAGGTATTCCCGGCCGGCGGCCCGCGCTTCCTGTTCGGCATGCACGCTCTCGCCCAGGAGATCCAACGAAGCGGAGATCCCCTTGGCGTTGAGCGCGGCGACCGAATCCAGCACTTCCTCCAGCGTCTCGCCCGCCACGAAACGTTCGGCGAACTTGCGGGCGAGCTTGTTGTGCCTGACGAATTTGAAGACTTGCGGTTGATCGGACAGATAGAGCAGCGCGCTGCGCAGCATACGCCTCGGGGATCAGTTCGGCTCGACGACTCGCTGGACTGGATACGCCGCACCCTGATGCATCGCATCCCGGTCGAAGACGTTCCACGTGACCAGACCGTCGTCGCTCTCGGGCTCCAAAAGATACACCGCGAGCGCGCCGAGCCGTTGTTTCGTGTTGACCAGATAACACGGCGCCCGGACGGGCGCGGCGCCCGGCGTCCAACGACCGAACACCCGCGCCTGGTGGTGGCCCTGGAAAATCTCCGGCGCGTGCGTCACGCTGTCGATGACGAACCGCCGCGCCGTCCCGCAGATGTTGCGGGGGCCGTCCACGGTAATCCCGTGCAACCGCAGGAGGCCCACGGCCGCGCTGTCGCCCGCCGGAATGACGTAGCCCGGCGGGATGTCCACAGTCAACGTGGGCTCGAACCGGTCGTACACCGGCATGGCAATGGTATCGAAATGGCCGGCGCGCCGGCGCCCGCGCGGCACACCGGGCTGGGTCAATGACGTGTCGCCCGTGGCCCGCAGGGATTCGGCAATGACGGGGGCGGTGAACGGCGTGCGGGTCAGCTGGGAGCGGATCGGCACGCTATCCGTCCGCGGGGCGCTCAGGTGGGTGACCCCGGTCCGGCGCTCGGCGACCAACGACAGAATCTCGCGGACGAACGCGTAGGTGCTCTGGACGCGGCGCTCGAACGGATCGTGCGAATACGCTTCGCTCAGGATGGCGACGCGCCCGCGCAGCCCCACGTAGTTCGTACCGAACCGCGGCCGGTGATCGTAGGTCTTCCACGCCCGCACGGGCAGGGTATCGAAGTTGCCATAGTCGAACACCGCGAATCCATGCCGCGCCTGCATGCGGCGGCGCAGCTCGGGCAACAGCGAGTCGCGCGTGTAGGCGCCGGCGCCGAACGCGGCGGGCGAGAGCGACGGCGCGTACGTCAGCGCGTATCCGTGAAAGCTGCCGTCCGTGGTGTGCAGATCGACGAAGACGTCGGGGTCCCACCGGTCGAACGCGGCCAGCGACGCGCGGGTCTCCGGCGCCTCGGCCTTGACGTAGTCCCGATTGAGGTCGAGGCCCTGGGCATTGGGCCGCTGCCCGACCATCTCCGGGCCGTTCTGCTCCGTACGGTTCACGGCCTGCGGCGCGAACTTCTCGTTCCCGTCGGCGTTGTAGATGGGGACGGCGATGAGCAGGACGGAGTCCAGCACGCTGGCGCCGGGGTTGGTGCGCGCCGTGATGTCGCGCAGCAGGGCCATCAGGGCTTCCTTCCCTTCGACCTCGCCGGCGTGGATGTTGGCCTGGACGTAGATCACCGGCACACCGTGCGCGTGCGCGTCGGCGGGCGATGTCGCGGCGCGGGACAATATCAGGTAGGGAATGGCCCGCCCTTCCGTCGTCATGCCCAGCGTGCCGCGCTCGGTATGGATCGACGGATCGATGTGACCGCTCAGGGCGTCCAAGAACGCGATGACGTCGGTGTAGTGGGAGGTCTCGGCGTACGCGGAGCGTTCGGCCCGCGTGGTCAGGTGGTCGCCGCAGCCCACGAGCACGACGGCGGTCGCGACACCGAAAAGTTTTCTCACGGAGTGGACGATGTTGTGGTGAAGGGAGTTTTCTTGCGCGCCATCTCGATCAGCAGTTCCGCTGCCTGGAACCGGGGCGCGTAGCGATCATTGAGCTCTTCGAGTTGCCGCACCACCTGCTCGGCGCCGAGACTGTCGAGATATCGGAACGGCCCACCGCGGAACGGCGGGAACCCGATCCCCATGACCGCGCCGATGTCGCCGTCGCGCGCCGAGCGGATGACCCCCTCTTCCAGACACCGCACCGCTTCGTTCACCATGGCGAGCACGGCCCGCCGCTGGATGTCCTCTTCGGGGATCGTGCTGCGCTGCGCGCCCGTGGGCAGGATCGTGTAGACCGACGAGTCCACCCCCTTCTTCTCGCCCTGCTCGTCGTACAAATAGAACCCCTTGCGATTTTTCCGGCCCAACCGCCCGGCACTGATGACGCGTTCGAGTGACGCCGACGGCGTCAAGCGTGCGCCGAACGCCTGGCTCATGGTCTTGCCCGATTCGCCGGCCACGTCCAAGCCGACTTCGTCGATGAGCGTGATGGGACCGACCGGGAATCCGAACGCGACCAGTGCCCGGTCGATGGCGTCGATGGCGACGCCCTCATCGAGCATGCGTCCGGCCTCATTCACGTACGGCGCCAGAATGCGATTGACGTAGAAGCCCGGGCTGTCGTTCACGACGATGACCGTCTTGCCCATGCGGGCGCCGAGCGCGCGGACCGTCGCGGTGACCCCCGGATCGGTCGCCGGCGTCACGATCACTTCCAGCAACGGCATCTTGTTCACCGGCGAGAAGAAGTGCATGCCGATGACCCGGGATGCGTCCCGCGATGCCTGGGCGATACTGGCGATCGGAATCGTGCTCGTGTTCGTCGCCGTGATCGCGTCGCGCGGCAGCACGCGCGCCACCTCGCGGATGACCCCCTGCTTGACGTCCAGTTTCTCGAACACCGCCTCGATGACGACTTGGACGTTGGCGAATCCCGTGTACGAGATCGTGCCTTCGACGAGCGACATCATGTCGTCGAACTGCGATCGCGTGATCTGCTTGCGCGTCAGGCGCTCGCGAATGACGCCGCGGACCGAGGCCAGGCCTTTGAGCACGCGACCGTGCTCCGTGTCCTTGAATCGCACGGCGATCCCCTGCTGCGCCGCGACCGACGCGATCCCGGCGCCCATGAACCCCGTCCCCAGGACCCCGATTTTCTGCACAGGGGCCGGCAGTGGCGCGGTGGCGTCGCTCTTCTTGAGTGCATTTTGCGCGAAGAAGATGTAGATCAGGTTCTTGGCCACATCGGTCGCGGCACAGGCGCCGAACGCCCGGGCCTCTTCGCGGTACCCGCGATCGCCGCCGGTGTAGCCCGCGGCGACCGCCGCGATGGCGGCCAGTGGCGCCGGGTAGTGGCCTTTGGTCTTGGCGAGGATCTGTTGGCGGGCCTGCCGGAAGACGACGGCGCGTCCCACCGGATTGGCTTCCAGCAGCAGCCGTTGCGCGGCGGAACCACTGGGCCGGCGGCGCGCGGGCGGCCGCCCCCCGGCGAATTCCCGCGCGCGGGCGAGCGCGATATCCCGCAAGATCGCCGGATGCACGAGCTCATCGATCAGCGCCGTCTGCAGCGCTTTGCGCGGCCGGACGCTTCCACCCCGTAGGATCATGTCCAGCGCCGTGCGGATGCCGACCGTGCGCGGCAGCCGCTGCGTGCCCCCGGTGCCGGGGATGAGGCCCAGGTTGACCTCGGGCAGCGAGAGCGTCGTTTTCGGCGTGTCGGCGGCGATCCGGTAGGCGCAGGCCAGCGCCAGCTCGAGTCCCCCGCCCACGCACGCGCCTTGAATCGCGGCGATGAGCGGGGTCCGGAGGAGCTCGACACGCCGCAGCAGCGCCTGTCCCTCGCGACTCAACCGCTCGGCGTCCGTCGCCGTCGATAACGCGACCAGCTCCTCGATATCGGCGCCCGCGATCCAGACGTCGGGTTTACCGCTGAACAGGATCGCGGCCCGCAGGTTGTCGTCGCGCTCCAGCCGCTCGAGAATCGCCACGAACTCCTCGCGCACGGGGCGCGAGAAGATGTTGACGGGCGACTGCGGCAGGTCGAACGTGATGAGCGCGATCGTATCGCGCACCTCGACGGACAACGCCGGCCTGAGCCCCGGCGTCAAGTCGGGCGCGGCGCCGAGACTCATGCGCGCTCGAGTACCATCGCGTGTCCCATCCCGCCGGCCGCACAGACGGTCAAAAGCCCAAACTGCCCGTCGCGGCGCCGCAGTTCGTTGGCGAGCGTCGTCGCGATCCGGGCGCCGGTCGCGCCGAACGGGTGGCCGATGGCGATCGATCCGCCCATGACATTGAGGCGCGCGCGGTCGACCGCGCCCAGCGGCCGGCTCAGCCCCGCGCGCTCGGCCCACGACTGGGACTCGAACCCGCAGAGATTGGACAGGACCTGGGCGGCGAACGCCTCGTGCATCTCGATGAGGTCCATGTCGGCCAGCGTGAGCCCGGCGCGCCGCAGCGCATCGGGGGCCGCGAGCACCGGCGCCATCAAGAGCTGCTCGCCGGGATCCAGCGCTGCATAGGCATACGACCGGATGAAGGCGAGCGGCGCGTAGCCCAGCGCTTTGGCCGTGTCTTCACCCATCAGCACCACCGCCGCCGCGCCATCGGTGAGCGGCGACGCGTTGCCCGCGGTCACCGAGCCGTACTTGCGGTCGAACACGGGCTTGAGCACGGCGAGCTGCTCGAAGCTCGTCGTCTCGCGAATCCCGTTGTCGGACGTGGCCACGGTGTCGTATTTGGGCGTCACATAGACCGGGGCAATCTCCGCGGTCAGGCGCCCGTCGGTCGTACCCGCCGCGGCGAGCCGGTGGGAGCGCAGCGCGAACTGGTCCTGCTCGTCGCGCGGGATGTGGTTGATCTTAGCCATCTTCTCGGCGGACTCACCCATCGTCTCGCCCGTCGATGGTTCCGCGATCGCCGGCGTGATCGGCACGAGGTCGGCCGGTCGGGTGCGGGCCAGGGCCTGAATCTTCGCGGGCAACGTCTTGGCGCGGTTCGCGGTCACCAGAATGTCGCTGAATCCGCGCGAATGCAGGATTGGTACATTCGATAGCGACTCGGCGCCGCCGGCGATGACGACGTTGGCTTGGCCCAGCGCGATCTGGTCGGCCGCATTGGTGATCGCCTGGTTGGCGGATGCGCAGGCGCGGCCCACGGTAAACGCCGGGATGCCCTTTGGAAAGATCGGCAGCAACGCGACTTCGCGCGCGATGTTGGGCGCCAGGACCGACGGAATGACGGTGCCGAAGATGAGGGCATCGACCTTCTCGCCCGCGAGATTCGCCCGCTCGACCAACTCCGTGACGCAGAGGCGGCCGAGCTCGATCGCGCTCATGGTCTTGAAAACCGTCCCCGCTTTGGCGAACGGCGTCCGCAGGCCGGCGACGATCGCCACCCGGCGGCCATTTCCAAAGGTCGGCATCTATCGGAAATTATGGCCGTGACTGGGTCCGTGCCACCTTCGAACACGCGAGCCGCGGCGCTCACGGCGTTGGGGGCATCGCCCTTCGACCTGCTGGTGATCGGCGGCGGCATCACGGGAGCCGGCATCGCGCGCGATGCGGCGCTGCGCGGATTGTCGACGGCGCTCGTCGAACGCGATGACTTTGCCAGCGGCACGTCGAGCCGGTCCTCGCGGTTGGTCCACGGCGGCGTGCGCTATCTCGAGCACGGCTACCTCCATCTCGTGTTCGAGGCCAGCCGGGAGCGGCGGACGCTGCTCACGATCGCGCCGCACCTGGTGCGCCCGCTGGCCTTCACGTGGCCGGTGTACACCGGCGCGCGCGTGCCACGGTGGAAGCTCGGCGCCGGACTCTTGCTGTATGACGCACTGGCGTTGTTCCGCAACGTGGGACATCACCGCCGGCTGTCGGTCACCGACGTTTTGGCGAGTGAGCCGGCACTCCGCTCAGACGGCTTGGAAGGGGGCGCGCGGTACTACGACGCGGCGACGGACGACGCGCGGCTGACGCTAGCCAACGCGCTGGCGGCGGCGGACGCCGGCGCCGTAGTCCTGAATCACGCGGTGGTCGACGCGCTGACGCACGAGTCGAATGGCGGGCCGCCGCGGGCTACGGGGGCCGTGATCGCCGATACGCTCGGCCGGGGGCGGGTCACGGTCCGGGCGCGCGTCATCGTGAATGCGGCGGGGCCGTGGAGCGACCGCATCCGCCGCCTCGATCATCCCAACGTGCCGCCGGCGGTCCAGGGGTCCAAAGGCGTGCACATTGCCGTGCCCGCGGCGCGGGTGGGCAACCGCGGCGCCGTCACGCTCCTGTCCGTCGTCGACGGGCGCGTCATGTTCGTGCTGCCGTTTGGCGCGCTGACCATCATCGGGACGACGGAGACCGCGACGACATCGGCGCCCGACGTGGTCCGGGCCAGCGAAGCCGATGTCGCGTATCTGCTGGAGTCGGTCAATGCGTGCTTCCCCGCGGCGGCGTTGACGCGGGCCGACGTCGTGAGCGCGTGGGCCGGCATCCGGCCGCTGATCGCGGCCGGTGGGCATCCCGGCGATCCCGGCTCGGCGTCGCGCGAGCACGCGCTCGATACCAGCTCGGCGGGGGTAGTCACGATCAGCGGCGGGAAGCTGACGACGTACCGGTCGATGGCGGCCGAGACGGTCGATGCCGTCGAGCGCGCGCTGGGTCGGACGCCGACGCCGGCCCTGACGGCCGCGCGACTGTTACCCGGCGGGTCGCTGGGCGCGACGGAGGGAGCGCTCGACGCCGTCGCCGCGCGCGTACGGGCCCGGGACGTCGCCGAGCGGCTCATAAGGGCGTATGGGGACCGGTGGAACGCGGTCTGGACCATCGCCGAGCGCGAGCCCACGCTCGGCCGGCGCCTCGTGCCGGGCCTTCCCTATGTGGAGGCCGAGGTGGTCTACGCGGCGGAGTGGGAGATGGCGTGCACGGTCGCCGACGTGCTCATGCGCCGGACGCAGATCGCGTTCGAGACGCGCGACGCCGGACGCTCCGTCGCCCGACGGATCGCCCAGTTGCTGGCGCCGGCGCGGGGCTGGGATGACGCCGCCATTGCGGCGGCCGTCGACGCGTACGGCGCGGACGCCGAACGCATTTTCTCGATCGATCAGCGCTGAACCGAGTAGCGCTGAACCGAGCGCTAAGGCCGACTCGCCTTAGGCCGATTCGCCTTAGGCCGATTCGCCGGGGAGATCGTGGATCGTCCGGAGCTCGATGATCTTGAGGCGCCGGGTGAGTGACGGGAGCTTGAGCACCGTCGAGTCCCCGAGGCTCTTGCCCACGAGCGCACGGCCGATCGGTGACGACATGCTGACGTGCCCATCCTCGAGCTCGACGGAGTCGCCGAACACCAGGTGGTACGTTTCGACGGTCTTCGTCGAATGATCCTCGACCACGACCCGGGAGCCGAGTCCGACCTTGTCGGCCGGGATCTGGGTCACGTCGATGGAGGACAGTTTGCTCAGTCGCTCGTGCAGCTGCCCAAGGCGCGCCTGCACAAACTGCTGGCGTTCGAGTGCCGCCTTGTACTCGCTGTTCTCGCGGAGGTCACCCAACTCCACCGCTTTCCGGATCTCATTCGGCAAAGTGACGTTGAGCTCATGCTGCAGCTTCCCGACTTCTTCGCCCAACTTCGCTTTTAGTGCTTCTATCATGAGGCTAGCCGAATATATGGAAAGACAAAGCCCGGCCGTTACAGGGCCGGGCCCGACCAAAAACATACCGCGCCACAAGCACCCCCCGCAAACCGCGCCTCCGGCGCGACCGCGTCATCCGTTTCTCGAATCGTAGGGCCCGGGAGCCTTCGAGGGAAGGGCACCGTGACTATCGGGCGACTTTCGCGTCGTCTGTTGACGGGATAAATGGAGCGAAATCAGTGAGGCGCATCACACTCGTAGCTGTTGCTGTGGCGGTTGGGGCAGCGGCGGCATGCACCACGGCGACCCAGGACTTCACGGGGCCGGCGTGCACCGCTATCCAGTTGTCACAGAACGCCAATAACTACTCCAACTGCCTCAATCAGGACAGCCTGAACGGCTCGGGTGGTGGCGGTGGAGGCGGCGGCTCCAGCAATGGTGCGGCCCCGGGGCTCTTCAAGTTGATCACCGCCAACGGCGCGGCGCTGCCGTTCTACCTCGACAGCGATAGCATCGCGACGAACGACTCGACGCACGTCAAGGTCTTCGCCCTCGACAGCTCGATCCTCTCGCTGAACACTGACTCGTCGGTCCTACAGTACGACTACTATCACATCCGCGACGTTCGGAACGCGTTCCTGGGCCCGAAGTTCACCTACATTCGCCCCTTGGTGGTCGATACCTCCGTCGGGGCATGGTCGGTCACGACTGGACTGGGCGAGTTGATCACGTACGGCGCCGGCTCGCGAGTCTCGACACAGCAGTTCAACTTCCTGGCCGACTCCCTCTACGGCCCTGTCGACTGCACCTTCACCGATAGCGTTGGCACCCTGGACGTTTGCTCGGCGACGGACTTCACCTACAAGCGCCGGGGCACCGCGCTGCAGCAGCGCGTGCTGCCGTTACATCCCGCGGCGACCGTTGGACATGCGCGCCCCAGCAGCACGAGTCTGAGCGGCGTACGCGGCAGTGACCGCGGCGGCCGCCTCGGCGGGGTCATTGGTCAGTAGCATCAGGTCGAGATCGCCCGGGGAGATCTTCTTCTCCGTGAGCACGCGGGCCTGCAGCCAACGCAGCAGGCCCGCCCAATAGCGGCGGCCGAACAGTATGACCGGGAACTGGTAGATCTTCCCCGTCTGGATCAGGGTGACCGCCTCGAACAACTCGTCCAGCGTCCCGTAGCCGCCTGGGAAGATGATGAAGGCCACTGAATACTTGATGAACATCGTCTTCCGCACGAAGAAGTAGCGGAAGTTGATGAGCGTATCGACGTACGGGTTGGCGCCCTGCTCGAACGGCAGCTCGATGTTGCAGCCGACCGAATGTCCCCCGCCCTCGCGGCATCCCTTGTTGCCCGCTTCCATGATGCCGGGCCCGGCGCCCGTGATGATGGAGAAGCCGGCACGGGCGAGCAGACGCGCGGTCTCCTCGGCGAGCTTGTATTGCGGATCGTCGGGGCCCGTACGCGCCGAGCCGAAGATCGACACGCCTTTCTCGACGGACGCCAGCGTGTCGAACCCCTCGATGATCTCGCTCATGATCTTGAGCACGCGCCAGGGGTCGGTCCGCGTGAAATCGATGTGCGGGCCGATCTGCTGGAGGAGCTTTTCGTCCTCGGTGATCGGCGGCCGGTCGCGGATCGCTTCGTCGATGATCTTGACCGAACCGGAGCGCCGGCCCGACGCGTTGAGCTGCGACGGAGGCGTGCGGCCGGCGAGCATATGGCCTTCCTCCGTGCGAGCGCGAACGCCGGCGATCGCCGCGCGTTCGACGGTTGCCAGCGCGTCGGGATCGAGCTTCTTTCCGGTCGCGGTGCGTGGCACGCGTGGGCGTGCGGCGCGCTTCTTCGCCATGCGGTAGTCTACCCCTCGGTATCGGCGCCTTCAATTGCGCACGCTGATTCGCACGACACTGCTCGTCATTGCCGCGCTCCGTGGGTGGCCGCTACCGGCGCCACTCACCGGTCACACGGCCGCGCGGGCGCGCGTGGCGATTCCGCAACTTGGTCGTGGGGCATTCGCCGACGACAGCGGCCGATTCGCGTTCGACGCCGTTCCCTCCGGACGTTGGATCGTGACGGCGCGCACACCGCTCGGCTTGGGGCTCGCGCTGGCGGACGTGACGGACGGGGCAACGGCCACGATCGACGTCCCCGTGCGCTTTGCTCCCTGTCCGCGCGGGCACCCGGCCGAGCCACCGCGCGCTGGCGCGACGACGGCTGCACCGCCGCGCGTCGTCGTCGCGCCGGCTTCGCCGACGCCCGGTACGCTCGTCACGCTGACGGTCCGTGCGGAATCACCGGGCGTCGCGCCGGTGCGCGGCGTGTTCGCGGGTGAGCCCGTCATTTTCCGGCGCGACAGCTCCGCCCGATACATTGCGCTGGCCGCGGTGCCGCTCGATTCGGGTCCGACGGTGCGCTTGCGGCTTGCGTACACGACGGGTGACAGTCTGACAGTAGCGCACGACACGCTGATCCCCATCTCGGCGCCACCACCGGCGGTCGCCGCCCGGGCCGCGAAAGCGGAGCCGCTACGCGTGGCGCCGGAGTTCAGCCGGCCGCCGACGTCCGACCTGACGCTCCGGATCGATGGCGAGAACGATCTGGCCCGGACGGTAGGCACCATTGCCCTGGCGACGCCGCCGCTGTGGCGTGCCCCTTTCGCGCGTCCGCGCTCGAGCCGCATCACCAGCCCATTCGCCAGCGGCCGCCGTTTCAACGGCACGCTGACGTCGCGGCACACCGGCCTCGATTTTCGCGGGGCGACGGGCGACACGGTCGTGGCGTCGAATCGGGGCGTGGTGGCGCTCGTCGCCGATTTCTTTCTCGCGGGCACCGTGGTCTATGTCGTCCATGGCGCCGGCCTGGTGACGGGCTACTTCCACTTGAGCGCCACGCGCGTCGCCATCGGCGACACGGTCGAGCGGGGCCAGGTCATTGGCCTGGTGGGTCATTCGGGGCGGGTCACGGGGCCGCACCTGCATTGGGTGGTCCGGTACGATCATACGGTGGTCGACCCGTACGGCGTCCTGTCATTGGGATGGCTCCCCAGTCCCGCGTCCAGGCGCGAGATTGCGGGAGCATGCGATGGTTCCGACTAGCCGCCGCGCTCGCCGGGCGGGCCGCACTTCGGCCGGCGCTGGCGATCGCCCTCGTCCGCGTGGCCTGGCGCTTCCGCTCGCGCGGATGGCCGTGGCGTCCACCGTTTTTGCCGCTGCCTGACCGGGCGTACATCCGCTGGCGGATGTACACGGCATACGGCGACGCGGATGCGGTGCCGCCGCCGCGCGACGTCGAGCGCTACGCCCGATGGTCGACGCGATGACGCTCGAATCCCGCATCAAATCCCAGGCCTACGGCCTGGGATTTCAGCTCTGCGGGATCACCACGCTCGGTCCAGCTCCCACCGCTAGCGCATTCGACGCGTGGCTGGCCGATGGGTATGCGGGGGAGATGGGATATCTGGCGCGCGGCGCGGAGCGCCGGCGCGATACCCGCCTCCCGGTGCCCGGCGCCACGCACGCGATCGTGGTGGCGCTCGACTACGGCGGCAAGGCGCCTGCCGGTCCCGTCGCGCGCTACGCGCGCGGGCGGGACTACCACGATGTCATGTTGGAGCGGCTCGCCGAGCTGCACGGGTGGATCGACCATGATGTGGGTCACGCCGTGCCGGGCAAGGCGTACGTCGACACGGGTCCGATCCTGGAGCGGGACCTGGCCCGACGGGCGGGACTCGGCTGGTTCGGCAAGAACACCATGTTGATCCATCCGCGCCTTGGCTCGTTCTTCTTTCTGGGCGCGCTCTTCGTCGACTTGCCGTTGGAGTCCGATACGCCGTTCGCGCCCGATCACTGTGGCACCTGCACGCGGTGCCTGGATGCGTGTCCCACGGGCGCGTTTGTCGAGGCGCGGGTGATGGATGCGCGCCGGTGCATCTCCTATCTCACGATCGAGCTCAAAGGCCCCATCCCGGAGCCGCTCCGTGAGTCCATGGGCGACCATCTCTATGGCTGCGACATTTGCCAGGACGTCTGCCCGTGGAACGCGCGGTTCGCCACCGCGCCGCGCGACACCGCCTTGGCCGGGCGCGACTCCCTGGCCAAGCCAGACCCGGTCGAGTTCCTGTCGCTCGACGACGCCGCGTTCCGCGCCCGCTATCGCGACACGCCGCTCGCCCGCGCCAAGCGCCGCGGCCTGGCCCGCAACGCCGCCGTGGTGCTCGGGAACCGTGGGCAGGCGGGAGACGCCGTCGCGCTCGCCAAAGCGGCGACCCACGACCCCGATCCGATGGTCCGCGACCACGCCGCGTGGGCCCTGAGGAAGACCCTAGCCTAGGGCGGTGTTGCTATATATAGCAACATTCTGCTATATCTCTTGTTGCGCTATATAGCAACATCTTCAAAGAGAAGCATGGCTCCCCCCGGCAAATTTCAGCGCCTTGCGAGGCGACAGCTGTCCGAGACCCTCACGCGTTACGCCGCGGCGGCCACGCCCCGCCCGCGTGACGGCTGGATTGCCGCGCTGCGCGGTGCTCTCGATATGACGGTCCGCCAGTTCGCGGCGCGTCTCCGCATCACGCCGTCCAATGCCCTCCGCCTCGAGCAACGGGAGCGGGAGGACACCATTACGCTTGGCGCGCTACGACGCGCTGCCGAGGCGTTGGACAGCGATCTCGTGTACGCCATAGTGCCTCGCCTCCCATTGGACGGCGTGCTCGAACGGCGTGCCCGCGAGGTGGCAGTTCAGAAGCTACAGGGGGTCGCGCACAGCATGGCACTCGAAGACCAGGCCGTGCGAGACGTCGATCTCGACGCGCAGATCGCCGACTTGGCGGCCGCATTGGTCGAGAATCCGCGACGCCTCTGGGATATCGAGCCCTCGCCAACCAAGCGACAGGCCGCGGGTCGCCGATACCGGCCGAAGTGATATGGCAGGTCCGCGCTCCACGCCCCTCGACCATGATGAGGCCGAGGGGCTCTTGCCAACCCATATCACGACGCAAGCGGAGTTGAACGCGTGGGAGCAGCTGAACATTGCACGCGCGGATGAATGGGCGATTTCGCGCCGGCGCCGTTCGGCGTCGACGATCCTCACTCCCCGGTTTGCCGAGCAACTGCATTGTCGGATGTTCGATGAGACCTGGGCGTGGTCGGGGCACTATCGGCGTACGGACAAGAACATGGGCGTCCCCGCCAGCCAGGTACGCGTCGCGCTCCGCGAGCGCCTCGCGGATGCCATGCAATGGCGAGTCGACCAAGCGTACTCGCTCGACGACACGGCGGCGCGACTCCACTACCAGTTGGTGATCGTGCATCCCTGGCCCAACGGCAATGGTCGCTGGGCTCGACTCATGGCGGATGCGCTTTTACATGCCGACGACCAGCCGCGATTTTCATGGGGCAGCGGTGATCTCGTTGCGGCAAGCAACGCGCGACGGACTTATCTCGATGCGCTGCGCGCGGCCGACAGAGGCGACTTCACCCCGCTACTCGCTTTCGTGCGCCGTTAGCGATGTCAGAATCCGCGACCACGCCTCGTGGGCGCTCCGGCGGGTCGCGGCTACGGCGTCACGATAACGGGCATCGCCTGGCCACAGTAAACGGTGTGGTTACTCGTCACGTCGCACGCCGCCACCGAGTAGCTACCCGGGGAGAGATAGACGGTGATCTGAGACGGTTTGGCGGGAATGTGGTCTAGACCTCGCCCTCCGGGCCACGATCGGCGGGGGATGTGGCGCTCGAACACGCGGCGACCGCCGCGCATAAAAAGATCGGGAAAACCAGGGAACGTGCTTGCGTTTGAGAGGGTAATGGTCGAGTTATCGTAGCTGTGCCGCGCCCGCGGCACAAAACATACGCATTTGTTTATTCAGGCGTGCCGTCCCGGTGCGCCTGATCGTCGATTAGTGGATGAAGCGAACGGACGTGGTGCTCATCGCCGTCTTTCTGACGATGGGCGGGTGGATTGCTGCGCAAGCGGACGCCGTGCGAGAGGATATCGCACCCGCGCGCGCGGCGACGACCCAGAGCGCAGCGACGATCGCGGATGCGGCGCATTCCGCGCACGCGCCGGCGGCGGAGGACCGCGACGCCGGCAGTCGCGGGACCGTCGCCGCGGGGCACGCCCACGAGGCGGCTCCGCTTCGTGACGTGTCGGACATCCGGCATCGCCTCACCGAGGGTGAGGCGGGGACGTACATTGGCGACATCCTGGCCGAGCGGGACTCCTCGCTGGCCCGGTGGCCGGAGCGGTTGGTCGACCCGCTGCGGGTGTGGATCCAGTCCGCCGACACGCTGCCCGATTGGAAGCCCGAATTCGTCGACCAGACGCGGGATGCGTTCGTCACCTGGCAGAACACCGGCGTCCCCGTCGCGTTCGTGTTCGTCCACGACTCGGCGACCGCCGACGTGCACGTCACGTTCCGCGATCATTTCGACGAGCAGATCTCGGGGAAGACCATGTGGGCGCGCGACGAGAACTGGTGGATTGTCGACGCCAACATTCTCGATCGCCCTGCACCACAATCGCGGTGAGGCCCTCGACGCCTCGGCGGTACGCGCCATCGCGCTGCACGAGGTCGGCCACCTGCTGGGCCTCGACCACTCGGCGGATACCACGAACATCATGACGGCCCGTGTGCGCGTCCGCGATCTCTCGCCCGAGGATCGGGCCACGATGCGGCTGCTCTATTCGCTCCCGCCAGGAAGTGTACGGTAGGAGCATCGCCCCTGGGCATGGCAGCACGCGAAGCGTGCTGCTTCGAATGAGACGCTGAATTGGCCGCGCGCAGCGCGGCTAATTCAAACGCAGGGTGACGGTGCGTAGTTGGTGCGCCCGCAGCACCCGGAGCGAGACCGACCGGCCGCCCGCCTGATCGACGACGGTGACCAACGTCTCGGGTCCGTCGATCGAGCGCCCCCCGGCGCTCATCACGACGTCCCCGGCGCGCAGGCCGGACACATTGGCCGGGCTTCCCTCGCCCACATTGACCACGAGCACGCCACTCGACCCCTTCGGCGCGCCCAGCGCGGCGCGGAGATCGTCGTTCGTGCGCACGAGCGCCGCGCCGGCGGCGCGCAGCGCCTCGGCCGAGGGCAGCATGATCATCGGCCCCGGAAAGGCATGCAGCCGGACCACACCGGACATGGCCCCCGGGGCGCCGAGGGACTCCTCGAACGACGCGGGCCGCGCCCGCACGCGCACGGCGACGTCCTTGACCGCGCCATTCCGCCGCACGCGGACCACCAGGAGGCGGCCCGGACGCAACAACCGCGTCATTGAGATCTCGTGGTTCACCACGTCGACCGAGTCATACGCCACGATCGTGTCGCCCGCGCTGATCCCGCCCGCCGCCGCCGGCGACCCCGGCTCCACCGACTCGATGACCGGATACGCCAGGTGCACCACCGTCAGCCCATTCGCATCGAACCGCTCTTTGAGCGGACAGGTAAACGAGATGCCCAGATACCCTTGGGGCTCCCGTCCGTACCGCGAACGCACCAGCTCCTGCGCGCGCACCGTCCCCGCCGCCAACCCCCCCGCGATAAGCGCCAGCACCACGCATCGCATGCCTAGTAGCGCCCCAGCCTCATGCCGACCGGCAGCGCCCCTTTCAGTTGGCGCAGCGTCGCATCGCGCGCCCCCACGGTCGAGAAGTAGTACTGATTGAGCACGGGGTCGTTCGGCGCCTCTTCCAACGCCGCCCGGGTCGTCTGCGCCACTTCGTCCAGCGCCGCCAACCGCGTACGATACGCCTCTCGGCGATCCGTCGGCGCCTCGCTCCCCGAATCTTCGGCCACCAGGTACGCCGCCGCGTGCCGGTAGTCCCGCTCGGCCCGCGTCAGCGTCGCCATCGCCTCGGCCGACGAACGGAAGATCGGCGTGCTGTCATTGCGATCGGCCAACGCCACATTGGTGGAAGGCCCCGCCGTCGTGTCCGCGCGCTGCATTGTCGGGCGCATGGTCGCGCTGAACCGGCCAACGGCAGCTCCGGCGGCCAGGAACAGCAGGGCGGCCGCGGCGCGGCCTGCCCAACGCGACCAGCCACCGCTCCGGCGTATCGTACCAGTGGCGCGGAGCTGGGCGGCGATATCGTCCCAGCGGGTGAGCGGCAGACTGGGCACGGCGGCTTCCTGCCGCGCCAGCGACAGGAGCCGCCGGTGCGCCGCCAGCTCGCGGGCGCACTCGGGGCAGACACCGACGTGCGCCGCTTCGGCCGTCGTCAGTTCATTGTCGGCCAGCGCCGCCAGCCGATCGGCAGATAGGTGACTAGACAGAGGTGTGAGCATTGTGTCCATTGCGCTGGGGTCCATCGACGAGATGCGCGAGCCACCGTCTGAGCTTTGCCCGCGCCTTGAACAGTTGTGATTTCGACCCGCCCGGCGTGATCCCCAGCGATGCAGCGATCTCCTCGTGTGTGTACCCTTCGACATCATGCAAGACGAAAACGGTTCGCGCCCCCGGCGCGAGCCGGCGCGCCGCCGCTTCGATCGAGGCCCGCACGAACGGCGCGTCGTCATCCGGCTCGACGGCCACCGTGTCTTCCTCGACCGGCCCTCCGCTCTCCGCCACCGCTACCCGCCGTGTGCGCCGCAACGCGTTGAGTGTACCGTTGACGGCGACGCGGTGGGCCCACGTCCCGAACTGCGACTCGCCGCGAAAGGCCGGCAGCGCCTTGAAAATCTGGATCCAGACCTCCTGCGCCACGTCTGCAGCCTGGTCCGGATCGACGATCAGCCGGCGTACGAGCGCATTGATGCGCGGCGCGTGACGCGACCACAGCAGCCGCATTGCCCGCTCATTGCCGTCGATGGCGCGCCGTACCAGCTCGTCGTCCGGGTTCATCCTGCTCTGTCCATGAGACACGGACGCCACAGTTGATGGTTGCCGCCCCCCAACAGCGTCGTCACACAGATAAGGTTGGCAAATCAGGCAACTGTATTGTATTTATGGGCTTGCGTTTATTTCGGCGACTCGGCCGTGGCGAGCACGGCATATGCACCTGATATATTGTAACAGACTCAAGTGTTCCTCGACCGGGAGCTGTAGGTGGCGTCACCCATCCTGCCGTTCGTTGCTGCTGCCGTCCTGTCCTCGGGCCTGCCCGTCAAGGCTCCGAGCGACGTCGGCATGTCCGAGCACCGGCTGGAGGCCATCGATCGCGTCGTAGCCCGGGGCATCAAGGCGGGGGGGTATCCTGGCGCCGCGGTCGTCGTGGGGCGCAAGGGCGCCGTGGTTTGGGAACGTGCCTATGGGCGGCTCTCCTGGGAGACATCGAGCGACCATGTCTCCGCCGACAGCACCATTTACGATCTGGCGTCACTCTCGAAAGTGGTCGGCACTACGACCGCGATCATGATCCTGTACGACGAAGGGCGCATCAGCCTCGACGCGCCGGTCGTCTCCTACCTGCCGGGATTCACCGGCGGCTACAAAGACGCGGTGACCGTCCGGCACCTGCTGGAGCACCGCTCCGGGCTGCCCGCCGGCCGCGATCTCTGGCGTCTGACGCACGATCCGGAAGAAGCCAAGGCCTACATCCTGGCCACGCCATTGGAGTGCAAACCCGGTGACTGCTACATTTACTCCGACCTCGGCGCCGACCTGCTCGGCATGGTCGTCGAGTCGGTCACCGGCGAGACGCTCGACAAGTTTCTGACCGAACGCGTGTTCACGCCGCTGGGCATGAACGACACGTACTACCGGCCGGCCGCCTCGCTCAAAGCACGCATTGCGCCGACCGAGATCACGCCGCCCCGCGGATATCCGCTGCAGGGCGAAGTGCACGACGAGAATGCGTACGCCATGGGCGGCGTCGCGGGACACGCGGGCATGTTCAGCACGGCGTCCGATCTCGCCATCTTCGCCCAGATGCTGCTCAACGGCGGGGTGTACAACGGCACGCGGATCGTCAGCGACTCCACGGTCGCGTTGTTCACGCGCCGCGCGGCGGGCACGCGAGCACTCGGCTGGGACACGTGCGATGGCGAGGGCGGGTGCGGCCGCTTCATGGGCGCGCACGCGTACGGCCACACCGGGTTCACCGGCACGTCGGTATGGATCGATCCGGACCGGAAGATGTTCGTCATTCTGCTCACGAATCGCGTGCACGCGGCGCGCGCGCGCCGGCCGGCGCGGGTTATCGCCGATATCCGCGCCGACCTGGCGGACGCGGCCGCGGTCGCCTGCACCGATGAGCCGGGTGGCGTGATCTCCATGCCCGCCAGCTTCCGGGCCGATCGCGAGTCAGGCTGGAACCGTCCTCTGCGGTCGCATTCGCGGCGCAGCCGCGCGGCCCACCGGGCCCACCGCAAAGCACGGGCGAAGCACGCGCACTAGCTTCATTGCATGAGCGATGGAAGCACGGTCCCACCGGGGGAGAGCCCGACCCTCACGGCCGACCACGTGAAGGCCGTGTTGCGCCGGGTGAAGGATCCCGACCTCAATCTCAACATTGTCGATCTGGGACTCGTCTACGACGTCCGGGTCGATGGCGACAAGGTCGCGGTCGACATGACGCTCACGTCGCCTGGGTGTCCATTGGGACCTGAGATCATGACCGACGCCGAGCAGCAGGTTCGTACCATCCCCGGCGTTGGCGAGGCTGCCGTCAATCTCGTCTGGACGCCGTTCTGGTCCCCGGACCGGATCGAACCGCGCGTACGCGCCTATCTCGGACTCTAGCTTCGCTAGGTCCAGATAGGCATCGGTTGAGAAGCGTGGCGGGCGAGCCGCCACGGCAGGGTGCAACTAAGCTTCGCGATAGGGCGAGTCGTCCGGCGCCGCCACGGCCGGGACGTCGCCCAAGGCTCGCAGAAAATCAGCGCCCAGCACTTCGATCTGCCAGGCACGAATCTCGGGGATCCGCGCCAGGTCATTGAGCGATCGCGGGTTGGCGCGTGCCGTGGCCTCGAGTCGCTCGCGGGAGCACAGGACGCCCGGATCGAGCTCCAGCCGCGCCGCGGCGGCATTGCGCACCGCTTTGAGCCGGGCCACGCGGGTGTCGAACTCCGGATCGCGGTCCCAGCGCGGCGCCCGCGGAAAACGCGGCAACGTCGCATCCGGCTCGGCGAGCCCGCGCTCGACGGCCGCCAGAACCTCGGCGGCGCGCGTGTCGACCATGCCCCGCGGCATGCCGCGGATGCCTGCCAGCGTCTCCCGCGTACGCGGCGCCTCGCGGGCGATGGCCAGGAGCGTCTCGTTGCCCACGACTCGGAACGTCGCCCGATCCACGGCCGCGGCCACGCCGTCGCGCCACCGGACCAGCTCCCGAAACAGCGCCAATTCCCGGCGCGTGAGATCGCGGGCGCCTTTGATGCGCATCCACGCCAGCCCCGCCTCGTCGTCCTCCCACCGGATGCCCACGAGACGCGAGAATTCCTCGGCCGCCCACGACCACCGGCCCGCCGAGCGGAGCGCGTCCTTCAGCCGGTCGCGCAGATCGAGCAGGTAGCGGGTATCTTGCGCCGCATAGTCGAGCATGCCGGGCGTCAGCGGGCGCAGCGACCAGTCGGCCCGCTGGTGCTTCTTGTCCAGTTTGACGCCGAAGAAGCGCTCCAACAGTGCGGCGAGACCAAACGCCTTCATCCCCAGCAGCTGGGCGGCGATTCGCGTGTCGAAGATGTTCGTCGCGCGCCAGCCGTAATCCTGGTGCAGCAGGCGCAGATCGTAATCCGCGTCGTGGAACACGATCTCGACGGCCGGGTCCTCCAGCAGGCGCCCCAGGCCCGCCGGGGTCCCAATGGGCAGCGGATCGATGATCGCGCTCCGCTCCCGCGTCGAGAGCTGGAGCAGATAGATCCGGTCCACGAAGCGGTGGAAGCTGGCCCCCTCGGTGTCGAGCGCCAATTCTCCCGCCTCCGCGATGGACGCGAGGAAACGGTCGACATCCGCGGCGGTGTCGAGGTAAACGAGTGAGGTCTCGCGTGACGGTTGAGACACAGTGTGGGCAATCTAGCACCGCGTCCGCGCTCACCAACCGGTTCCCCGCGCTGGCTCGCGTTCCCCGGGCCCCGCTCACGACGTTGCCCACGCCAGTCGAGCGGCATCGCGGCCCCGGCGGCGTCGAGCTCTGGGTCAAGCGCGACGACCTCAGCGCATTGGTTGCCGGAGGCAACAAAGTCCGGGCCCTCGAATACCTGTTGGGCACCGTTGGCCCAGGGGACACCGTCGTCACCCTCGGCGGCCAGGGCTCCACCCATGTGCTCGCCACGGCCACGCACGCGGCGTTGCTCGGCGCCCGAACGATCGCTTTCACCTGGCCCCACGAGATGAACGCCTCGGCGCGCGAGACCGAGCGCTCGTGTCAGGAACGGTGCTGGCGGGTGCTCCCGTCGCCCTTCGCGGTGACGGCCCTGGCACGCTACGCCCTGCCGCGGGGCCGTGGCTATCATTGCGTGCCGCTCGGCGGCACGTCGCCGTTGGGCATGCTCGGTCACGTCAACGCCGGCCTCGAGCTCGCCAGCCAGATCGCCGCCGGGGTGCTCCCCGCACCAGCCCGCATCGTCGTTCCCCTGGGCAGCGGTGGCACCGCCGCCGGCTTGGCGCTGGGCCTTGGGCTCGGGGGCTACGACGGCGTGGTCGTCGCCGCGCGGGTGGTGCCGCGTCTGGCGGCCAGCGCATGGCGTCTCCGACGGCTCATTCGCGCGACCCGGGGGCTATTGCAGCGACTGTCGGGTACGCCGCGGGAGTCGATGCCCGCGGCTCCCATCGAGATCGATCATTCCGTGTACGGCGGCGCCTACGGGCGACCGCTCGACCCCCCACCGCGACTCGACGGCCTCGACGTGGACGACACCTACAGCGCGAAGGCACTCGCCAGCGCGCTCCGCCGGTCGACGGAGCGCGGGCCCACGCTATTCTGGCTTACGTATGACCGACGCGCAGCGCGTGCAGGAGCGCCCTGACGCGTTGTTGCCCGCCGCTGCCCGCGGGAAGCACGATGCGGGCGGCCGGCACGGTCGCCTGGGCCAGGATGTACGAGTGCGCGCCGTTGGCGAACGACACGGAGAATGCCGCCGGAATATTCCCGGCCGTGCACGTCGTGCCCTGGAGCAGATAGGCCGCCGTGGTCGACGTCTTGAGCGTGTGGCAGCCGCCGGTCTGCTTGAACGCTCCCACCGACGCCGACGGGGCAGCCGCGAGCGTGTCCACGATGCGCGTCCCCTCGATGCCCTCGAGCTGAATGATCGTGTTCGGCGCATCCACCTGGACGAAGAGCAACGTCGACGCGTCCGGCTTGGTCCACGACGAGATCACGAAGAACGAGTCGCTGGGGACCGGGGTCTGCCCGCCGGTCGTACCCACGACCTCCAGCACCGCAACCTGGTACGGCTGTGCGGCGCCATTGACGCTCAGCGACCCGTTGGCCGCCGGAATGCCCTCGCCCAACACCGCGATGGGATACGTCAACAAGTTGTTGAGGTCCAAGTTGCCGGCGACCGCGGCGGCCACAGCCAGCGAATCGAGATGCAGCGCGTCCGAAAAGGTCGCGGGCGCGGGCCCGGTGGACGACGATCCGCAGGCCGCGAGCATCGCGGCAAGGGACACGGACGCGATGGAGAAAACGGGACGAAGGCGCATGCGCGCAATTATGTAGCGTGGGACGTCCGCGCGCGAGCGGTGCGTATCCGCGTCGAGTATGAGCGGGCCAACTCGGGGCCGCCCAACGTCGGGGTTGACGTCGTCCGTGCACGCGGGCATGTTCGCGCCCATGGTCCCAAACCCCGTCCGCCCGGTGCGCCAGCTCGCGCTGTGCCTCATAGTCGGCGGAGCCGCCGTCGTCGCCGCCTGCTCTGATCCGATGACAACGACGGCCACTCGCCAATCCCCCGACGCGCCCCTTCCCGCTTCGCCCCGCTACATTGTGCGAATGGGCAGTGCGGGAGCGCCGGCGCCTGCACTCGAGGCCGCCATTGCCAAGGGCGGCGGTCGGATCTTGCACGTGCATGCGGGATTCGGTATCGCGCTCGTGTCAGGCCTGTCGGCGAAGGCCGCCGGCGAATTGCGGACCATGGGCGCCGTACGCGCGGTCGTGCCGGACCTCACCATCACGCTGCGCCCGACCAAGGTTGGGCTCCGCCGCTTGAGTGCCTTCCCGCATCGCGGATTCGGCGTCAAAGGCGATCCGCGGGGCGCAACGGCCGTGGCAGTCCAGTGGAACATGCACGTGACGAAAGCCGATAGCGCCTGGCAGGTCACGAACCAGGGCAAGGGGATGCACGTCTACGTGCTGGACACGGGCGTCGACACGGCGAACGAAGAGTTGACCGGCAAGATCGACACGAAGAACAGCATATCGTTCGCGTACGCGCCGACGGATACGCTGATGCTCAACCCGCTGCCCTTCGGACACGACGTCGTGGGGCACGGGACCTTTGTCTCTTCGATCATCACCACCAACTCGGTCAAGATCGCGGGCACCGCGCCCCAGGCGATGATCACGATGGTGCGCGAGCTCGACGATTCCGGGTCTGGCGATCTCTTCGGCTTGCTCAATGGGATGCTGTACGCCGCCGACCAGAATGCGGACGTCGCCAACATCAGCAGCGGCGGCTACCTGTCGCGCACCGATGCCACGAATTTGGCGATCGCCGACCTCATCGAGGGGGTTGTCCAGTACGGCGCCGCGCGCGGCGTCCAATACGTGGCGGCGGCCGGCAACGAGGGCGTCAACTTCAACACGGCGACGTCCAACACCAACGGCAACTATGCCGACAGCCTGGAGTATCCTGGCGGGATCGCGGGCATCCTGTCGATCGGCGCCACCGGTCCGTTGACCCACGGATCGTTTGATGACATTGCGTCGTACTCGAACTTCGGCTCACTGGGCGTGGGTGTGTTCGCACCCGGCGGCAACGAGTTCGACACGACGTCGGCGGCCCTCGACTCGGAGTTGGTGATTGGCGCCTGCAGCTCGGCCACCCCGGCCCCGCTCTGCCCGGGCCAGGAAGACCAGCTCTTGATCGGCGCCGGCACCAGCTTCTCGGCGCCGCTCGTCACCGGCGAGATCGCCGTCATCAAGGCGAACGCGGCGGCCCCGCTGTCGCCGGCCACGCTCAAGAAATGCGTGCTCAACAACGCGGACAATGTCACCGGAAAGCGACCGGACCCGGCCTATAACTTCGGGCGGGTCAACGTGCTCGCGTCGGCCACAGCGTCCGGGTGTAAATAGCGTCTGACCTTCCGTGGTGATCGGAGGAGCGGGCGGGGGAACTCTGGACGCGGCGCTCCTCTTCTTGGTTGCCGTGGACATCGCGGCCCTCGTGTCCGTGTGGCGGAGTCCCGTGCATTCGCGTAAGGCGAAGGGGCTCTGGACCGGCATCGTGGTCGCCGTGCCCCTGCTTGGCGCCATTGGCTGGTTCGCGCTCGGCCGCGAAGGCCGGCGCTAGTGGCCATCAGTGCGGCGGAAGAGACGCGGGCGGCGCGCGTCGGCGCTTGGCTGTTCCGCTGTCGCAGCTTCCTACCCGTGCCCATCGCGCTCATTGGCCTCGCCGTGCCCGGCCGCCAGTGGCTGGCCACGTGGGTCATCGGCGGGTGGTTCATCCTCTGGGGCGAGCTCACGCGGATCGCCGGAGTCGCCGCCGCGGGAACGGTGACGCGGCGGCGGTCGCGCAACGTCAAAGAGCTCGTGACGTGGGGCGCGTTCGCTTACACGCGCAATCCGCTGTACGTGGGCAACGCCCTGATCTGGGTCGGGTTCGCCGTGATGTCCGGCGTAGCGTGGTTTCCGCTGGTGGCGTTGCTGCTCTTCGCGATCGAGTACCACTTCATCGTCGCCTACGAAGAGGGCGTGCTGGAGTCGATCTTCGGCGCCGAGTATCTCGCCTACAAAGCCAAGACGTCGCGGTGGTGGCCGCTCAAGACAATGGGACGATCGCTCCGCGGGCCGCACCACTGGGGCGAAGCGGTGATCAGCGAGCGGAGCACGTTTCTGCAGTACGTCGCGTTGGTCGTCGCGCTGATACTCAAAGCGCGGTTTCTGCCCGGCTAGACGCCCGCGGACTGATCAGCGAGAGGGAGATTCCGAAGGAATCTCCCTTCAAACGAGACGAGACGCGTGATGCGCGGAGCGCATCAACGCGTCGGCTTTCCCGGCGGTGTCGGACCTTTAAAGACGTCGCGATTGATCTGCACGTATTGCTTCGACGTCCCCGGCACATCCTCTTCGGGGAAGATGGCCGTCACCGGGCACTCCGGCTCGCATGCCCCACAGTCGATACACTCATCCGGGTGGATGAAGAGCTGTTGCTCCCCCTCGTAGATGCAGTCCACCGGGCAAACATTGACGCAGGCTTTGTCTTTCACGCCTATGCAGGCTTCCGTGATTACGTAGGGCATGGGACCAAGTTAGCGATCCTGCCCCGTCGTCGCAAAGTAGGGGTAGGGGTCGAGCGGCGTGCCCTCCCACCAGCGGCGCGCATCCTCGTAGCGCATGACCTGGAAGTGCAAATGCGACGGACCGCCTCGTGCGTTTCCCGTCGTGCCGACGTAGCCGATCACCTCGCCCTTTGAGACCGGCGCGCCCTGCCGGGCGACCGGGTCGTAGTGGTCGAGATGCGCGTAGTAGTAGACGAGTCGCCGGAGCGGATCGATCACGTAGATCGTGAGGCCGCCGAGCGTGTTGCTCGAGACCCGGAGAATCGCGCCGCCGTCGGCTGCCAGAACCGGCGTGCCGCGCGGCGCCATGATGTCGATAGCGCGGTGGACACGCTCGGCGCCGCGCCGGTCATAGAACGTGTCACTCAGGTGATCCACCGTCACCCCGAGGACAGGCACCATCAATCCCCGGGATCGCAAATACCCCGTGTCGGTCGTCATCGCCCGGGTCGCGGCGCCTTCGGCGCGCGCGGTGCGCGCCTGCTCCGGCGTCGGCGTCGTGGCGGGCGCGCTACCGTGGGCGCAGGCGGCCAGCCCGAGCAGCACACCCGTGGCGACGACACGCACGCCGACTGCCGCGTCAGGCGCCCGTCACCACGCCTTCCGCGGCTTCCCGCGCCTCTCGCGCCAGCTCGGCGATGCCCTCGTCGAGCGTCCGCGAGTGGTGCATGGAGCAGAACTTCGGCCCACACATTGCGCAGAATTCGGCGCTCTTGAAATACTCGGCCGGCAGGCTCTCGTCGTGGTACTCCCGGGCCCGGTCGGGATCGAGGCTCAACCGGAACTGCTCGTTCCAGTCAAACGCATAGCGGGCGCGCGACAGGGCGTCATCCTGATCCCGCGCGCCGGGCCGTCCCCGCGCGATGTCGGCGGCATGCGCGGCGATCTTGTAGGCGATGACGCCTTGCCGCACGTCTTCGGCGTTGGGTAGGCCGAGGTGCTCCTTGGGCGTCACATAGCACAGCATGTCCGCCCCGTGCCAGCCGATCATCGCGGCGCCGATGGCGCTCGAAATGTGGTCATAGCCCGGCGCGACGTCGACGACGAGCGGTCCCAGCGTGTAGAACGGCGCCCCATGACACACCTCTTTCATCCGCCGGACGTTCATCGCGATCTGATCCATCGGCACGTGCCCCGGGCCCTCGACCATGACCTGAACGTCGCGTTCCCAGGCGCGCCGCGTGAGCTCGCCTAGCGTATCGAGCTCGGCGAACTGGGCGCGATCGCTCGCATCATGGAGACAACCCGGGCGGAGCGAGTCCCCGAGCGAGATGGTGACGTCATACGTGCGGAGAATGTCCAGCACGTCGTCATAGCGTTCATAGAGCGGATTCTGCTGGCGATGGTGCATCATCCAGACGCCGAGCAGCGACCCGCCCCGGCTCACGATGCCGGTCAGACGGCCGTGGATGAGCGGCAGATGCTCGAACAGAATGCCCGCGTGGATCGTCATATAGTCCACGCCTTGCCGGGCCTGGTGCTCGATGACGCCGAGCAGGTCGTCCGCGGTGAGCTCTTCCAGCTCTTTCCCCATCAGCACCGCCTGATAGATCGGCACGGTGCCGATGGGCACCGTCGACGCCGCGACGATGGCCTCACGCACGCGATCAATGTCGTGACCGGTCGACAAGTCCATGACCGTGTCCGCGCCGTAGCGCACCGCCAACTCCAGCTTGCCGACCTCCTCGTCGAGGCTGGACGTGACCGCCGACGTCCCGATGTTGGCGTTGATCTTGACCTTGGCGACGGCGCCGATGCCCATTGGCTCCAGCTTGCCGGCGAGATGGGCGATGTTGGCCGGGATGACGAGGCGGCCCGCGGCCACCTCGGCGCGAACGGTCTCGGGCGGCAACGCTTCACGGCGCGCCACGAACGCCATTGCCGGTGTGATCTCGCCGCGGCGGGCGGCGGCCATCTGTGTGCGACTCTGCATTGTGCGAGGACTCCCTACGCCGGTACGAGCCGGATCAGGTTCGACGGTGTGTTCTCAGCGAGCGCACCCCGCGCCCGCACCCGTGTCAGTGGATGAATGATAATCAGCGGGACTCCCACGCGAACCCGCCCGCCAATCGTTGCAGTCGATTTTTCTCGGTGAGTTTGAGTACGGTCAAACCGCCCGATGCCTCGGCGAATCCGCGCGTGGCGAGATCGTCGAGCCCGTCGCCGTCGGCGTCGAACGCCAACAAGAGATCGTGCCCCTTGAAGCGCAGATCGCTGACGCGCAGCGTCGTCACGGCGCCGAGCGTGTCGATCAGCACGACGCGCTCGCGGATCCATTCGTTGTTGCCGGCGCGGAGATCGACCGCGAGGGCGATGCGGCGGGCGCCGCCGAAACACCCGACGACCGTCGACCATTGCGGGCGCTCGGATTTGACTAGCCGCTGATAGGGCGGCGGCGGGAGGGACTCGAGCCAGAACACGAGCGAGTCGCGGACCGCGAGGACGCGGGGTTTGAGCGAGTCCGGGACGTTGCCGCGCTGGCAGCTGTCGGCGCGGACGCTATCGGCCGAGTCGGCGCGTTCGGCGGCCGCTACGAACGTGGGGATGGCGCGGGCCAGCGAGTCGATCTCCCGCGGCGCGTCCAGCGTGGCGACGATCCGGCCGTTCCACACGTCGAAACCCTTGATGGCGACATCGGTCGCTCCCCAGACCCCATGCAGGCGGAGCCGGGCACCCAGCGGCACGGGCGAGAGTTGGCGCACCGCCTCGAGATAGGCGGCGTGACGGCGCGGCCGTTTGACGTCCATATCCACGCGTCCCAGATCGAGCACCATGCGCTTGCCGCGCTCGGCCACCAGGAACCACGTCTGCGTCGCCGGCGCGAACACCGCGTACTGCGCGATCGAGTCGGCCAAGGGGGACAGCGGCGGAGGCGGTGGCGTCGCGACCGTCCGTGCCGCCGTCGTGTCCGTGGGACCGGCCACCGTGTCGGCGACCGTGTCGACCGCGGCCAGCGTGTCGGCGGGTTTGGCGGGCGGCTTCGGGTGGGAGCACGCGCCGGCGGCCCCCGTCACGCCTACGGCCGCGACGACGACCCAGAGCAGTGCGACGCGGCGGCAGGTCCGATCGTCCATAAGTCGTGAATAATACGACCGGCTCCCCGGCCCCGGCCCGCGCGTTTCTCGTCTCCGAGAAAACGCGGCAGGCGTACCCGCTGGGGACCGCGACGCTCATGATCGGTCGGGACTCGGTCAATCACGTCCGGTTCGCGGATCCGTACGTCTCCCGGTTCCACGCCGAAGTCCGGCCCGAGACCGGTGGGCGGCGGATCGAGTACACGTTGCACTCGATGGGCGCCGCCGGGTCGACCGTGGACGGCGCGCGCATCGCGGCGCCGCGGCGGCTGGCCGACGGCGCGGTGATCGCGATCGGCGATACCACCCTCCGGTTCGTCCACGAGCCGCTTCCCGAGGGCTTCACCATCGTGCAGGCCTCCGACGGCCCCGCCGATCAGACGACGCTCAAGCAGACGTTGGTCGTGCGGTCGGTCGAACCCGTCACGCTGGAAGAGCCGGAACGCGGCGCGCCAAAGCTCTTCGTCACGATCAGCGCTGGACTCGTGCTGGTGGGGATCGGCGCCCTGGCGATCCTGCGGATCGCCGGCCGTCACTAACGGCTAACGGTCGCCCTTAGCGGGTGGCGCCCGGCCGCGATGGCGCGTGGCGCCTTGCCGCCGGCTGACGGGCGCCGATGGCGAGCCAGACGAGCGAGAGCGTCACAGCGGCAATGGTCAGGGCCGTCGCCACGCCGCGGGTCAGCTTGCGCTTCGTGCGCCGGGCTTGGCGGTCGCGGGCTTCGACGGTCCCGACGAACATCGTCTGCGCGTTCGAGCGCCGAGGCGGGGCCGCTTCGCCGGGGCGGCGGGGCTCGACCGACACCGCGGTGGCCGAACCCAGGTCGGTCGTGAAGCGGAACACGCTCGCGCTGATGGAGATATCGTCCCCCTCGCGGAGCGTCGCCTGGCGGGTGACGCGCGCGCCGTTGACGGACACGACCGACGGTCCGTGCGGGCGCACGGAGAAGACGTCGCCCTCTTTGACGATCTCGGCGTGCATCCGGGAGACATCTGGATCGGTGAGCACCACGGTGCTCATGGGATCACGGCCGATCGTGTTACGGTCGCCCAGCAGATAGACCCGGCCGCGCCGTCGGTCGCGCAGGTACGGTCCGCCCTTGGCCGCTCCCAGGGCGTTCCGCCGGTAGACAAACTCGGCCATACCCAGCCGAATGACGTCATCGAACTCGAGCGTCGCCTTCCCGCCGGCCACTTCGACGCCATTGACCACAATGACCGCCGTCAGCGAGCCGGGCTCAATCAGGGCCCGGCCGCCCCAGCCGATCTCCTGGGACACGATCGCGTGGCGGGGCTCCAGGGCCTGCCCCAGCACGCGCCAGCCCGCCTCGGGAGCGCTCCCGATGGTGAGCACGCCGGGGCCTAATTGGCGCATGGTCGTTCCGAACGCGAGGTAGGGCATTCCGTACTAAAGACGCGTAGCCAACCAAAGGGGACACTATCGCGTAACTTTAACCAAATCAAGCAGATACCCACTACCGCACAATTGACAATGCCGACAAAGTTACTTAGGATTCACGGTTGGACGTTTTTCTTTTATGGAGTCGTGTCATGAGCGCGTCGATCGAGACTCTCGTCAATCGCGAATACCAGTACGGATTCGTCACTGACATCGAACAAGATACGATTCCACGCGGCCTCAACGAGGACGTCGTCCGCCTCATCTCGGCCAAGAAGCAGGAGCCCGCCTTTCTGCTCGAGTGGCGCCTCAAAGCGTACCGCCGTTGGCTGACGATGAAGGAACCGCATTGGGGAAACGTCCGGTATCCGGCGATCGACTATCAGAACGTCAGCTACTTCTCGGCCCCCAAGGCCACGAAACCGCTGGGCAGTCTCAATGAGGTCGACCCCGAGCTCCGCCGCACGTACGAGCGCCTCGGCATCTCGCTGACCGAGCAAAAGCGCCTGTCCGGTGTGGCCGTCGACGCGATCTTCGATAGCGTCTCGGTGGGCACGACCATGCGGAAAGAGCTGGCCGAGCTCGGCATCATCTTCTGCTCGTTCGGCGAAGCGGTGCGCGAGCACCCCGACCTCGTCGAGAAGTACCTCGGCTCGGTCGTGCCGCACAGCGACAACTTCTTCGCCGCGCTGAACGCGGCGGTGTTCAGCGACGGCTCGTTCTGCTACGTGCCAAAGGGTGTGCGCTGCCCGATGGAGCTTTCGACGTACTTCCGGATCAACGCGGCCGGCACCGGCCAGTTCGAGCGTACGCTGATCATCGCCGACGAGGGCGCCTACGTCAGCTACCTCGAGGGCTGCACGGCGCCCAAGCGGGACGAAAACCAGCTGCACGCCGCGGTCGTCGAGCTGATCGCGCTGGACCACGCGACCATCAAGTATTCGACCGTCCAGAACTGGTATGCCGGGGACGCCGAGGGCACGGGCGGCATCTTCAACTTCGTGACGAAGCGGGGCAAGGCGGCCGGCGTCAACTCCAAGATCTCGTGGACGCAGGTGGAGACGGGCTCCGCCATCACCTGGAAGTATCCGAGTGTCATCCTGCAGGGCGACGGTTCGACCGGCGAGTTCTACTCGGTCGCCGTCGTCAACAACCATCAGCAGGCGGACACGGGCACGAAGATGCTGCACATCGGCAACGATACGAAGAGCACGATCGTGTCCAAGGGCATCTCGGCGGGCCAGGGCAACAACAGCTATCGCGGACAAGTCAAAGTCCTGCCCAAAGCCAACCGGGCGCGCAACTACACGCAGTGCGACTCCATGCTGGTCGGGAACCGATGCGGCGCGCACACGTTTCCCTATATCGAGGTCGAGAACAACACCGCGACCGTCGAGCACGAGGCGTCGACATCGAAGATCGGCGAAGATCAGATCTTCTACTGCAAGCAGCGGGGCCTCACGGCCGAGGATGCCGTCTCGATGATCGTCAGCGGGTTCTGTAAGGACGTGTTTCAACAGTTGCCGATGGAGTTCGCGCTGGAAGCGCAGCAGCTGCTCGGCATCACACTCGAAGGGAGCGTTGGGTAATCGTGCTCGATATTCACGATCTGCACGCCACCGTCGGCGACACCGAGATCCTGCGGGGCATCTCGCTCTCGGTCGGCGCCGGTGAGATTCACGCGATCATGGGGCCGAATGGGTCCGGCAAGAGCACGCTGGCCCAGGTGCTGGCCGGACATCCGGCCTACACGGTCACGGGCGGATCGGTGACGTACGACGGGGAAGATCTGCTGGCCATGGATCCCGAGGAGCGGGCGCAGAAAGGCCTCTTCCTGGCGTTCCAGTATCCGGTGGAGATCCCCGGTGTCTCCAACGCCTACTTTCTCCGCGCCGCGTACAACGCCGTGCGCAAGGCCAAGGGGTTGGGTGAGGTCGACCCGCTCGATTTTCTCGACATCATGGAGGACCGGCTCCGCCTCGTCGACATGGACGAGAGCATGTTGAGCCGTTCCGTCAATGCGGGATTTTCGGGTGGCGAGAAGAAGCGGAACGAGATCCTGCAGATGGCCGTCCTGGAGCCGCGGCTCGCGGTCCTCGACGAGACGGACTCGGGGCTCGACATCGACGCGCTGCGCATCGTCGCCGACGGGGTGAACAAGCTGCGGCGGCCGGACAACGCGACCATCGTCGTGACCCACTACCAGCGGCTGCTCAACTACATCGTGCCGGACTCCGTGCACGTGTTGGCCAATGGGCGCATCGTGCGGACGGGCGGGAAAGAGTTGGCACTGGAGCTGGAAGCGCGCGGGTACGAGTGGGTCCAACACGAGGGAGTGCCCGCGTGAGCGTGCGGGCATTTGTCGAGGGGTATCGGGAGCACGGACCCGTGTGGCTGAGCGCCGCGCGGCGGGCGGCGATCGATCACTTCGCGGCGTCGGGCTTTCCGACCCGCAAAGACGAAGACTGGCACTTTACCAGTGTGGCGGCCATCGCCGAGGCGGATTGGGCGTCGCTCCGCGAGCCCAGTGGGCAGGTGCAGCTGGACGATCTGACGCCGTATCTCCTGGGACTCGACGGTCCGCGTCTCGTCTTCGTCAACGGTCGCTACGCGGCGGCGCTGTCCTCGCTCTCTACCCTGTCGCCGCGGGTGCGGGTGACCGCGCTGGCGGCGTCGTGGGATGACCCCCTGGTGCGGCAGCACCTCACGACGTTCGCGCCCGGCGGGCGCGACGCGTTCACGGCGCTGAATACGGCGTACATGGTCGACGGGGCGGTCGTGCACATCCCGGCCGACACGGTGGCGGCGGGTCCGATTCACATCGTGTACGTGAGCGACGCCGACGCCGCGAAAGGGGCGAGCCATCCGCGCACGCTGATCGTCGCCGAGCGGCACGCCGTGGCGACGGTCATCGAAAGCTTCGTCACCGTCGGCGATGCCACCTACTTCACGAATGCGGTGACCGAGATCCAGGTCGCCGACGGCGCCCGCCTCGACCACTATCGCGTGCAGCGGGAGAGCGACCGGGCGTATCACGTGGGGACGACGGAAGTGCGGCAGGGCCGGGACAGCCGCTATCACTCGTTCTCGTTCGCCACGGGCGGCGCGCTGTCGCGCATCAACTTGTACACGGTCCTGGGCGGTCGCGGCGGCGAGACGCTCATGAACGGGTTGTACATGGTCGATGGGACGCAACACGTCGATCACCAGACGCGGATCGAGCACGCCGCCCCCGATTGCGCGAGCCGGGAAGTGTACAAAGGCATCATGGATGACGCCTCGCACGGCGTGTTCAACGGCAAGGTCTACGTGCACCCCGTCGCCCAGAAAACCGACGGCAAGCAGACCAACAACAACGTGCTCCTGACCGACCAGGCGCACGCGGACACCAAGCCGCAGCTGGAGATTTTCGCCGACGACGTCAAGTGCACGCATGGGGCGACGATCGGACGCCTCGATGATGTCGCGCTCTTTTATCTTCGCAGTCGCGGCGTCGCCGCCGAGCAGGCGCGAACCCTGCTGACCTACGCGTTCGCCGCCGACGTGCTCGAGCGCATCGATCAGCCGGAAGTGCGGCAAGCGCTCGAAGCGCTGACCCAGGAGCGGTTCGTCGGCGCCGAGTTGGTCGCCGCGGTGTAACCATGGCCGACCTGCGGGAGCTGTATCAGAGCGTGATCCTGGATCACAGCCGGAACCCGCGGAATTTCGGCGCGATGGAAAGGGCGGACGCCGAGGGGTGCGGCAACAATCCCCTGTGCGGTGACGCCGTCACGGTGTGGGTGCGCATGGACGGCGACCGGCTGGCCGAAGTGCGCTTCGCGACGCCGCCAGGCACCGGTTGCGCCATCTCCAAAGCGTCGGCCTCGATGATGACTACCGCCGTGGCGGGAAAGACCCGCGCCGAGGCCACGGCGCTGTTCGATGCGTTTCACGCCCTGGTGACCGGCCAGGCGACCGACGCCACGGGCCTGGGACGTCTCGCCGCCTTTGGCGGCGTCGCGGCGTTTCCCGTGCGCGTGAAGTGCGCGACGTTGGCCTGGCACGCGCTGCGCTCGGCGATGCAGCAGGTCGTGTGATCACCGACGGATTTGTCCCGGTGGCCGAGCTCTCGGAGATCGCCGAGGGGGAGATCGTGTCGGTGGAGGGCCCCAACGGCGAGCCGGTGTGCCTCGCCAACGTGGGCGGCATCATTCACGCGGTGCGCGACAGCTGCTCGCACCAGGAGTTCCCGCTCTCGGCCGGTGCATTGATGGCCGACGGCACCATTGAGTGTCCGCTGCACGGCGCGCGATTTGACCCGCGTACCGGCGCCGTGTGCGAAGGACCGGCCACGGACGGCGTGGTGACGTATCCCGTTCGCGTCGAACGCGGCATGGTCCTGGTGGGCCCCCGCCGGTGACGCGCCGCGACGATTTTCCCCTCCTGGCGCGGCATCCCGGGCTGCACTACCTCGACTCGGCGGCTTCCGCACAAAAGCCCCGCGTGGTGCTGGACGCCATTCGCGATGTCTATGAGACGGCCTACGCCAACCCGCACCGTGGCGCGTACGCCTTGTCGGTCGCGGCGACAGAGCGCTATCACGCCGCGCGCGAGCGCGTCGCCCGGTTCTTCGGCGTGGCCGACGCGCCGTGCCTGATCTTCACGCGCGGCACAACGGAGTCGCTCAATCTCGTCGCCGCGGCGTGGGGTCGGGCCAACGTGCGGCGGGGCGACGAGATCGTCGTGACTCGCCTCGAGCACCACGCCAACTTCGTCCCATGGCAGCAGTTGGCCAAGGAAACGGGCGCCGTGTTCCGGATCGCCGAGATCACGGACGACGGCAGGCTGGATCTCGATGATCTTGCCCGTCTCGTCACCCCGCGCACCAAAGTGCTGGCCCTCACCCACGTGTCCAACGCCATTGGCACGATCACGCCGTTGGCGGAGGTCGCCCGCGCCGCCCGCGAAGCGGGCGCGCGGGACATGATCATCGTCGCCGATGGTGCCCAGAGCGCGCCGCATCTCCGCGTCCAGTTCGATGCGCTCGGTGTGGATTTCTACGCGTTCAGCGGGCACAAGATGTTGGGGCCGACGGGCATCGGCGGGCTCATTGGGAAGCGAGCGCTCCTCGAAGCCATGCCGCCGTATCAGACCGGCGGCGACATGATCGAGTTCGTGCACGACGACCATACGACGTGGAACCGGCTGCCGTACAAGTTCGAGGCGGGGACGCCGAACCTGGGCGACGCGGTGGGCCTGGCGGCGGCGGTCGACTACCTGGACGCCATTGGGATGGACGAAGTGCGGCGCCACGAGCGGACGTTGACCGCGTTGGCCAGTCAGCGGCTGGCCGCTCTCGATGGCGTGCGCGTGTTCGGACCGCCGGCCGACGAACGGAGCGGCGTCGTGAGCTTCACCGTCGGCGACATCCATCCGCACGATCTGGCGACGATCCTCGATCAGGAGCAGGTGGCGATCCGCGCCGGGCACCACTGCGCCCAGCCGCTCATCCGGCGGCTCGGCGTCGGCGCGACCGCCCGGGCATCGTTCTACGTGTACAACGACGCGTCGGATATCGATGCCCTGGTGGCTGGCGTCGAAAAGGCCCAGGCGGTGTTCGGTGCCAACGTCTGAGCAATGTCAGGAACTCATTCTGGATCATTACCGCCGCCCCCGGAACCGGGGAACACTCGAAGCACCGGACCGCGAGGCGACGCGCGCCAATCCGCTCTGCGGTGAGTCAATGCACGTTTCCGTGGAGTTGGACGGCGACCGCGTGGGAGACATTCGGTGCGAGGGCAACGGGTGCTCGATCTCCCGGGCCTCGGCCTCGATGATGACGGAGCTCGTTCGCGGCCGATCCCGGGCCGAGATCTCCGCGCTGGCCGCGGGATTGCGTCAAGTCGTCCGGGGCCAACGGACGACGGAGACAAACGAGACACTCGGGCCGCTGGTCGCGCTCGGCATCGTCTCGCGCACGCCGGGGCGCATCCCGTGCGCGCTGCTAGCGTGGGAAGCGCTGGACGAGGCGCTGGCGGACGTCGTGTCCGACCAGTAACCTAAGCGGTACTCTCGCGGGGTTGCTCAGTCATGCGATTTCGTCCCACGCTCGCTCTCGCGGCGGTCGTGCCGCTCGTCGCCGCCGGTGTCCTGGCGCGACCCGTCGTTCGCCGCGCCGATCTCTTCGAGCAGGTCTTCTCCCTCGTCCGCGAGCGGAGCGTCGATTCCCTCGGCAACGACGCGCTCTACGAGAAGGCGGCGCGAGGGCTCGTGCACTCCCTGGGCGACCCGTACGCCGAGCTGTACTCGCGCGAGGAGTTGGCCTCGTTCAATCGGGAGTCGCTGGGCGGCGCCTACGGTGGGCTGGGCCTCCAGATCGAGGACCATACCGGGCACCCCACGATCGTTCGGGTCTTCCCGCATTCGCCGGCGGCCGCGGGCGGTCTGCGCCCCGGCGACGAGATCCTCTCCGTGGATAGCGCGGTCGTGCGCGGATGGTCACTCGACAAAGTCTCGCGCGCCCTCCTCGGCGCGCCCGGCACGCCGATACAGTTGAGCGTCGGCCGGCTCGGGCTCGAGACCCCGATCCGCGGCCGGTTCATTCGCGAGAGCGTGCACGTGCCGTCGGTGCCGTATGCCATGATGCTCGATGGCCAGATCGGCTACGTGGAGCTGCAGATCTTCAGCGAGTCGGCGGCGCAGGAAGTGAATCTGGCGCTCAGCCGCCTCATTCACGCGGGCGCGCGGGGCATTGTGCTCGATGTGCGCGGCAACGGCGGCGGCGCGGTCGACCAGGCGCTCGCCGTGACCAACTTCTTCCTGCCGGAGGGGACGGAGCTGGCCAGCGTGCGCGAGCGCGTCGGGCCGCCCGAGATCTACCACGCCGTCCGGCAGCCGCTCACCACCACGATCCCCGTCGCCGTCCTCATCGACGGCGGCTCGGCCTCGGCCACCGAGATCGTCGCCGGCGCGCTGCAGGATCACGATCGGGCCTTGATCGTGGGGACGACATCGTTTGGTAAGGGTTTGGTCCAGAGCGTGTTCTCGCTCGATGGCGGATACTCCCTCAAGCTCACGACGGGGCGCTGGTACACGCCGAGCGGCCGCTCGATACAGAAACCCCGCAAGCTCCTGCCCAACGGCCAGCTCGTGGAAGTGAAGCCCGACTCGGCCGAGCCGGACTCGGTGCGCCGGCAGCGGCCCGTGTTCCACTCCGATGCCGGCCGCACGGAATACGGGGGCGGGGCGATCACCCCGGATCTCACTGTCATGGCCGACACCCTCGACGACGCCGAGCGCGCGTTCGTGACCGCGATCGGACCGGCGTCGAATGGCGCATACTTGGCGACCTACACCTTGGCCCGCGAGATCGAGCAGACCGGCGTGCAGCCCGGCTTCACGATACAGCCGGCGTGGCGCGACAGCCTGTTCCACCGGTTCCAGGATGCGAAAGTGCCGATCGCGCGGGCGCAGTTCGACGCCGCGCAACGGCTCGTCGACCGGCTGCTCGCCGAGCGGATCAGCGAGATGGCTTTCCCCGACTCGATCGCCTTCCGCCGGCGCGCGGCGGACGATCTGCAGCTGGCGCGGTCCATCGACTTGCTGCGCAAAGCCCATACGCAAGCCGATCTCTTCGCGGCGGCCGGCGCGGCACCGATCCATCGCGGGTAGCGCATGACCCGCACGAATATCGCGACGGGGACGCCCTGGGAGCCCATTGTCGGGTATTCGCGCGCCGTGCGGGTGGGACCTTACGTCCACGTTTCGGGCACGACTGCGACCGACGTGGGCGGCGCGATCGTGGGCGTCGGTGATCCGGCGGCCCAGACGCGGCAGATCCTACAGAATATCGGCGCGGCGCTGGAGCACGCGGGCGCCAGCCTTCGCGATGTCGTCCGCACCCGCATCTACGTCACCGACATCACCCAATGGCGCGCGATCGGCGAGGTCCACGGCGAGGTGTTCCGCGATATCCGGCCGGCGACGTCGATGATCGAGATCCGCGCCCTGATCAGTCCCGATATCCTGGTCGAGATCGAGGCTGACGCGTACGTGGGTTGATCGTCCCATCTACATGGAAAAGATCGCCGGGTTCGTGGGGATGACCCTGGGGAGCGCGGTCGGCTGGTACGCGGGAGCCCTCGTGGGGGGCTTCATGACCGCGTTCCTGGTGAGTTGCGTCGGCACCGGGGTTGGCCTGTACATTGGCCGCCGCGTCGTGCGGGACTACATCTAGCACAGGTGCACGGCCATCGCCTTGAACGAGGCGACGACCGGACTACCGATACCCAAGGCCAGTTCCTCCGCCGACCGCGTCGTGAGCGCGGCCACGAGCGGCGTGCCATGAATGTCCACCGTGACGCGGGTGAGCGGACCCACGCCTTCGATCGCTTGCACGTGGCCGGCAAAGACATTGCGCGCCGAGGAGCCCGGCGGCCCGGCGGAGAGGATCACTTCCTCGGCGCGCACGATCGCATAGCCGGCCCCAGGGGCGATGTCCCCGACCGCGTACAGTGTGAGAGGCCCGTGAAACGCCACCGCGCCGTCGGCCAGCCGGTCGGCCGTGCCCGGATAGATGTTCTCGGCGCCGAGAAACTCGGCGACATAGGGCGAGGCCGGCTTCCGAAACACCTCGTCCGGCGGGCCCGCTTGCAGGACGCGGCCGGACTCGAGCAGCACCGCAACGTCGCCGAGCAGTCCCGCCTCGGTGAAATCGTGCGTCACTTGCAGGACCGTGGCGCCGATCTCCCGGACGAGCGTCCGGACGGCGCGGCGGACCGTCGCGCGGCGCCGCGGATCGAGCGCCGCGAACGGCTCGTCCAGGAGGACAATCTTGGGCCGTCGCGCCAGCGCCCGGGCGAGTGCCACCAACTGGCGCTCGCCGCCGCTCAACGAGCGCACGGGGCGCGAGAGTAGCGTATCGGCGCCGACGCGGACCGCGACGTCGCGGGCGAATGCGGCAGTGATGGCGCCGTAGGCGACGTTGGCTTCCACCGACAGGTGGGGGAAGAGATACGCGTGTTGGTATACGAGCCCGATGTCGCGGGCCTCCGGCGGCACGCGGCGGACGTCGCGCCCGTTCAGTCGCACCGTGCCCGCGCCCAGCGGGATGACGCCGGCCAGGACTTCGAGCAGCGTCGTCTTGCCGGCGCCCGCCGGTCCGATGACGACGCCGTAGGCGCCGTCCGGCACGCGGAACGTCACGTCGTTGAGCGCGAACGCTCCCACGCGCGCGTGGACGCCGGCGACCTCGATCATGCGCCGATCATTCGGCGTGGGCGCGCAATCCGCGCAGGATGACGAGCGGGATGAGCGCCAGGAGCACGAGCACGGCGGCTACGGGGAGCGCGCCGGGGAGACCGCTGGTGGTGAACCGGTCGTAGCTCAGGACGCTCGCGACCTTTGGGTTGTACGTGAGAATGACCACGGCGCCGAACTCGCTGACGGCGCGCGCCCAGGCGACGACGGCCGCCGCGATCAGCCCGCGCAGCGCCAGCGGGAGTGTGACCCGGCGGAACGCCCGCCACGGCGGGTCGCCCAGCGTGCGGGCGACGCCCTCGAATCGCGCGTCGACGCGGGCGAACGTCTCGCGCGCCGCGCTCAGGTAGAGCGGCGCCGACACGAAGAGCATGGCGCAGACAATCCCCGTTGCCGACCCCGTGAGGCGGAGCCCGGCCGCGAGCAGCACCGCGCCGGCCGGCGTCTGCCGGCCGAGCGCGAGCAGGAGCGCAATGCCGGCGACCGGGTGCGGGATCAGCACGGGCAAGTCGAACAACGCGGCGATCGCGGCGCGGCCCGGAAAGGCGCGGCGGGCCATGAGATAGGCCAACGGCGTGCCGCCCAGAAGGCCCAGGATCGTGGCGGCCGTCGCCGTCCCGGCAGTGAGGAGGAGCGCGCCCCGGAGCTCGGCGTCGGTCCCGAGCGCGGCCAAGCCATCGCGCCCCGCGGACGTGACCAGGGCGGCCAGCGGCAACGCGAGAAAGAGCAGCAGCAACGACGCCGCGAGCCCGGAGAGCACGCTGGCCACGCGATAAGCGCCCGTCGTCACCGCGGCAAATTAGGGGCGCCGGGGTCCGGATTCGAGGGCTCGACAGAAACCGACCGCGGCCGTTGACCGTATATTGCGGCATGCTCGCCATTGAGATTGACGGCATTGAGAAGGCCTACGACGGGCACGTCGCCGTTCGATCGTTGTCGCTGGCGGTGCCGACCGGGACGGTCTACGGATTATTGGGCCCGAACGGCGCCGGCAAGACGACCACGATCCGGATGATCTTGAACGTCATGGCGCCGGATCGGGGCGCCATTCGCTTGTTCGGCCAGTCGAATCAAACGCCGGGGATCGTCGACCGCGTCGGGTACCTACCCGAGGAGCGCGGCCTCTACAAGAAGATGCAAGTGCGTCGCGTGCTCCGGTTCCTGGGTGAGCTCAAGGGGATGTCGGCCCGCGACGCCGACCGGCGGACCGGGGAGTGGTTGGAACGCTTTGGCCTGACGGAGTGGGCCACGAAGAAAGTCGACGAGCTGTCTCGCGGGATGCAGCAGAAGGTCCAGTTCATCGGCACGCTGCTCCACGATCCCGAGCTGGTGATTCTCGACGAGCCATTCAGCGGGCTCGACCCCATCAATGCGCAAGCGCTCACCGACACGATCGTCGCGCTGCGCCAACGGGGCCGCACGGTCATCTTCAGCACCCATCTCATGGACAATGCGGAGCGACTCTGCGACTCCGTGTGCATCATCGCGTCGGGTGCGAAAGTCCTCGACGGTGCGGTCTCGGAGGTCAAGGCGGCGCACGCGGGGCGCACCATTGCGCTGGCGCTGGCGAACGGCGCCTCTGGCGCCGTCGCCAGTGTCCTCGCCGATCGCGCACTCGTCTCGCGCCTCGATGACTCGAATCGGACGTTCGAGATCGAGCTGGCCAGTGGCGCGGTGCCGCAGCTTCTCCTGACAAGACTGGTGCAAGCCGGAGCCGATATCACGCGGTTCGAGCTGACGCAGCCGTCGCTCCACCGCATTTTCCTGGAGACGGTCGGCGCCTCGGGTGTCGCCGCAGGCATGTCCGGCCATGGGTAAGTTCTGGGTCGTCGCCCGCCGCGAGTACTTGGAGCGCGTGCGCTCCCGCTGGTTTCTGTTCGCGACGCTGGTGGGGCCGGTGGTGTTCGGCGGCATCACGCTGGGCGGGGCGATCCTGTCCACGCACGCGCAGGTATCGGCCGACGCCACGCACATGATCGTGCTCGATGCCACCGGTACGGACATTGGGAAACGGATCGTGGGGAACCTGGGCGGGGGTGTGGCGGGCGACACGTCGACGGCCGAGCTGCGCGTGGTGACGCCGGACACACGGGTTACGGCGGAGGCGACGGCGCTGACCGACGTGATGCACAATCGGTTTATCGGATATCTGGTGTTGACCGACAGCACGCTCGCCGGCAAAGGCGCCCGCTACAATGGCCGCAACGCCTCGGCGGTCGCCGACATTGAGCACGTGAAGGAGGTCGTGAAGCAGGCGGTCCTCACCCAACGCCTCGTGGGCGCTGGACTGGACCCTCGGAAAATCGCCGCGCTCACCACGGTGCCGCTGGAGCTCCACACGGAGCGTGTCACCGACCGGGGGCTCGGCGGCTCCGGGATGTCGGGCGCGATCTTCGGCTACATGGTCGCGTTCCTGCTGTACGTGACGATCATCCTCTACGGGCAGAGCATCGTCCGCGGCGTCGCCGACGAGAAGGCCACGCGGGTGTCGGAAGTCGTCGTGGCCAGCGCGCCGCCCGACACGCTGCTCGCGGGCAAGATCGTCGGCGTGGGCGGGGTCGCGATCACCCAACAGTTGATCTGGGTCGCGGCATCAGCGGCGATCGTGGTCTTTCGCGGGCCCATTCTCACCTATTTTGGCGCCTCGGACGTGCCCCTGCCGTTACCCTCAGTGACCGCGGGCGCCGCGGTGGTGCTGGTCCTGATCTTCTTGCTGGGATTCTTCTTTTACGCCACGTTGTTCGCGGCCGTCGGCGCCACCGTCGAAAACCAGGATGACGCGCAGCAGGCGACGCTGCCCGTGACCATGCTGCTGGTGTTGAGCGTGATGTTCGTCGGACCGGTATTCTTGAGCCCGGCCAGCCTGATGGCGCGCGTCGTCTCGTGGATTCCGTTCAGCGCGCCCATCATCATGCCGTTGCGTTTGAGCGTCATTCAGGTGCCGCCCATTGAGATCGCCGGGACGATCGCGGCGCTCTTCGTGTCCAACGTGATCGCCATTCGGATCGCCGCGCGCATCTACCGTACCGGTATTCTCATGTACGGCAAGCGCCGGTCGCTGCGCGAGATTATTCGCTGGCTCCGAGTGTCCTGAAGTCTTTTCCCCGCACCGCAACCAGCACGGTCGGGACGACGAACAAGGTGATGGGCGTCGACAGGGCCAGGCCGCCGATCACGGCCAGCGCCAAGGGGCGCTGCAGCTCGCTGCCGGCGCCGAGGCCCAGCGCCAGCGGGAGGAGACCGAACAGGGTGCACAGGGTGGTCATGAGAATCGGCCGCAAGCGGGTGGCGGCCGCCTCGCGGATGGCGACTTCCAGCGTGACCCCCTCGGACTCCATGCGCAGCTTGGTGAAATCGAGAAGAATGATCCCGTTCTTCACGATCAATCCGACGAGCAAGATCAGACCCATAAAAGACGAGACGTTGAGCGGGGTTCCCGTGATCAACAAGAGCACGAGCGCGCCCACGAACGAGATCGGGGCGGCCGAGACGATGACCAGCGGCTCGATGAACGACTGGAATTGGATCACCATGACGGCGATGACACTGACGGCCGCGAGGCCGAGGACGATGAGCAGCGCCCGAAACGCCGCCTGCTGTCCGGCGTACTGACCGCCGATCTCGACCCGGATCCCGTTTGGCGGCGGGTGCGCCGCTAGGACGCGTTTGACATCGGCCGTGACCGCGCCGAGCGACCGGTCCGCGATATCCGCCGTCATGGCGATCATCTGTTGCTGGTTCTCGCGGTTCAACTCGGCGCGCGTCGTCACCGATGTGATGGTCGCCAGCGCCGCCAGCGGCGTTGGCCGGCGGCCTGGTCCGATGATCGGCAGAGAGCCGAGACGCAACGGGTCGTAGCGCACCGTATCCGGCGCCCGCACGCGAATGCCGATGGCGCGGTCCTCCGTCCGAATCTCGCCCCCGAGGACGCCCAGGATCGACCCACTGACGTCGGCCCCCACTTGCTGGGGTGTCATGCCAATGCGGTTGGCCTCGGAGCCGTCGATGTGCAGCAGCAGCTCCGGCGACGGCTCACTGACCCCGTCGTAGAAATCCTCGAGGCCCTCGACTTTCTGGAAATCCGGCGCCAGCGACCGGGCGTAGGCCTCGAGCCCCTCCAGCTGTTCGCCGAAGAGCTTGATCTCGACTGGCCGCGCCGCCCCGGCTAGATCGTTGATGACATCGGACAGGATCTGCACGAATTCGATGTGCAGGCGGGGCGCGGCGCGCTGCACCTTCTGGCGCACATCGTCGATCACTTCGTCGACGCTCCGGTCGCGCTCCCGCTGCGGCGACAGGCGCGCCACCAGATCGCCCCGGTTCTGCTCCGTCGCGAACAGGCCCAGCTCGGTGCCCGTGCGCCGCGACGTGGCCACGATTTCCGGCGTCGTGGCCATGATGTGCTCGGCGATCCGTACCTGGCGGTCCGTCTCCGCCAGCGCCGTGCCCCCGGGGCTGAAGTAGTCGAACACGAACGCCCCTTCGTCCATCTCCGGCAGGAAGCCCGTCGCCACGCGCCGCTGGGCGAGGGCACCCAGCACCACCAGCAGGGCCGCCGCGCCGACCACCCAGGCCGGATGGCGCAACGCGACGCCCAGCCAGCGCACGTACGGGCCGGACAGGCGGTCGACTGTGGCTCCCGAGTCCCGGTGGCTGACGAACTGCTCGCTCAGGAGCGGGATGATCGTGAGCGCCAGCACCAGCGAGACGAGGACCGCGATGGTGAGCGTGATCGAGAGCGCGATGAAGAACTGCCCCACGACCCCCTGCAGGAGTCCCAGCGGCAGGAACACGACGACGGTGGTGATCGTCGACGTCGTCACCGGCCAGATCAACTCTTGCACCGCGTCCCGCACGGCGCGCCGCCGGTCGTCGGGCGTGAGCGCCAGGTGCCGCGCGATGTTCTCGGTGACCACGACGGCGTCGTCGATGACGAGGCCGATCGCGATCGCCATGGCGCCGAGCGTCATGAGGTTGAACGTCTGCCCCGCGAGCGACAGCACGAACACCGTGATCGCCAACGTCAGCGGGATCGACGTCGCGCTGATGGCCGTGATCGTCCCGTGGCGGAGGAAGAGGAGCAGGATCACGACCGCCAGCACGGCCCCGATGAGCATGGCGTCGCGGACCGATGTCACCGCGTCCCGCACCAACGAGGCCTGGTCGTAGACCGGCTGGAGGTGCACGCCGGGCGGCAGCGTGCGGGCGATCGTGCGCACCAGGCCGGAGATGCTGTCGGCGATCGCCACCGAATTGCCGCCGATCTGGCGCGTGACGTTGAGCGATGCCGCCGGGCGGCCGTCCCCCGCGATGATGCGCGTATGGTCTTCGGTGCCAATGGCGACCGTGCCCAGGTCGCGCACGCGGACGCCGTTTCCCGATGGCGTGGGAACGACCACGTTGGCGACGTCGTCGACGCCGTGGGCCTCCTGATCAGTCACGATCAAGAACTGCTGGTAGTCCTCGGCCACGCGCCCCACAGCTTCCACGGACGTGGCCTGCCGGATGGCCGTGGCCACGTCGTCGTAGGAGATCCCCTGGGCGGCGAGCCGCGCCGGGTCGACCACGACCTCGATCTCCCGCACGTCGGTCCCCTGGACATTGACGCGGCCGACGCCCGGGACGCGCGCGAAGACGGGGCGGATCTGGTAGCGCGCGATGTCGTACAGGGTCGCCGCGTCGCCGCCTTCCAGATTGTACGTCAGGATGGGGAAGATCGAGGGCGTCAGCCGCTCGACCTCGATCTCCAGCTCCGGCGGCAGCTCGGATCGGACCTGGTTGACGCGGGTCTGCACGAGCTGCAGGGCGTAGACCATGTCGGTGTTGGGCGTGAACGAGATGTTGATCTCGGCCGAGCCACGGATCGACTTCGACTGGACCCGCTGCACTCCCGGCACGACGCTGACGGCCTCCTCGATGGGCCGCGTGACCGCGAAGACCACCTGGCGCGAGCCCAGCGCGGAGCCTTGGGCCACGATGGTGATGCGGGGGAACGTGAGCTCGGGATAGATCGCGGACGGCAGTCGCAATCCGGCCCAGATCCCGGCCACGCTCACCAGTGCGATCACCAGATAGATGAACCGCCGCTGCGATCCGAGGAGATCGAAGAGCTTCATGGCTTTGACAACGGCACCACTTTGGCGCTGTCCTCGACGCCATAGGCGCCGACGGTGACGACGGTCTCGCCGGCCTTGAGCCCATTGGTGATTTCGGCCGCCGACTCCGTGCGGCCGCCCACGGTGACCGTGCGGGCATGGGCGCGGCCGCTGTCGACGACGAAGACCTTGAGGCCATCGCCGTCGGGAACGAGCGCCTGCACCGGAATCATGACCGCATGCGCGTGCGTCGCGATGGCGATCTGTCCGAAGATCGTTTCGCCGATGCGCAGCGCCCGCGCCGGATGCGTGACCCGGGCGCGGACGGTGATCCCACGGGACGCCGAATCCACGGTCGCGCCGACCGAGATCACCGCGCCGGTGCCCAGCGGCTCGCCATGGGTTCCCTGGCCGGACGAGACCGTGATCGCGGCGCCGGGCTTGATGCCCACGCCTTCGGTCGGTGCGAGACTGAACAGCACGTCGAGGAGCGCGGGATCGGCGACGGCCACCACCGGCTGCGCCGGGTCGGCGGACGCGCCGAGCACCGCGCTCATGCGCGTGACCACGCCCGCGATGGGAGAGCGCAGCGTCGCCAACTGCTGGGCGCGTTCCGTGGTCACGGCGTTGGCGCGGGCCTGGGCCAGGTCGGCCTGGGCCTGATCCGCGTCCTTCCGGGCCATGATGCCCGCCGAGACCAGGCGTTCGGCTCGCGCGGCCGCGTGCTCGGCGTTCGTGAGAGCTACCTGCGCGCTCTGCGCGGCGGCGTCGAACGGGGCGCGCTCGAACTCGACCAACGGATCGCCGGCACGCACCGCGTCGCCGGCGGAGACGTAGATCCGGGCCACGCGCGTCGGCGCGGGGGCGCTCAGCTCGGCATAGTGGCCCGCGCGGGCCGCGACCGTACCGATCGCGGTGACCGTCTCGGTGAACGGGCCTTGCGTGGCCGTCGCGGTCTGAGCGCCGACGACCGCCGGAGTGTCATTGCCGGCCGGTTTCGCGTCGCCGCCCCGGCAGGCGATCAGACCGAGGATCGTCACCGGGACTAGGAGTCGGGATGTCATTGGTGGTCGCCTACTCTCACGGTGAACAGTCGGACGGCCGCGGCCGCCGCGGAAGCGGCGCCCTCGTCGTCCACGTACTGGACCAGCGCGTCCCGCGCGCTCCGCTGGGCTTCCAGCACGCTGGGGAGGGCCTGCGCGCCCTCGGCGAATGCGGTCAAGGACATGGCGGCGACGCGATTGGCCGCGGCCAGGAGGCCGCGGTCGCGTTGGGCCCGGGCGATGGCGGCGCGCAGCTCGCGGGTGGCGGCGGCGATCGCCGCCGCGCTCTCGCGCCGGGCCCGGGCCAGCTCGGCCTGCGCGCGCGACACGTTCGCGGCCTCGAGGCCGACCTGGCCGCCGTTGCGATTGAACAGCGGGAGTGGGAGCGTGAAGCCGGCGGCTGGCAGTGGATAGGGCTGCGTGGGGTCGCCGCCCTCGACTCCCAATGAGATCGATGGGGCGCCAAAAGCGCTGCGCTTCGCTACGCTTAGCGCCCCCTGCTCGGAGGCTAACGCCTCCTCGGCGGCGGCGACCTGCAAGGTTCGGCTGGTCCCGGTGTCCGGTTCGGCCAGCGCTGGGACGGCCAGCGTATCAACGAGCGTGATGAGCACGCGGTCCGACGCCATGCCCATGAGAGATTGGAGATCGAGCAACGCCGCGACCGCGGCGAGCGAGTCGGCGGCAAAGGCGTTGAGCGCCTGGCCGGCGTTGACGGTGGCGAGTTCGACGTCCAGCTCACTGGCGTCACCGGCGTCGCGGCGCACGATGGCCAGCCGCCGCAGGCTATCGGCCGCGGCGGCATTCACACTGGACAGGCGCGCGTGCTCGCCGACCACCTGGGCGCGCACGTACGTCGTCTCGGCGTCGAACCGGGCGCCGGCGCGTTCGAAGGCGAACCGGTAGCCGGCCGAGTGGCTCGCCAGCTCGGCGCTGTGGACGCGGGCGCGGCGGAGCCAGGGGTAGTCGATGGGCAGTTCGAGGAAGCCGTGATAGTGGGGCTCGTCCCGCGTGTACTGAAAGTTCACGGCCGGATTCGGCCACTCGCGCGCCGCCGTCACCCCGGCGCGCGAGGCCGCGGAGTCGGCCCGCGCCAGCGCCACGCGCGTGCCGCGCGCCTCCGCCGAGTCGACGGCGTCCCGCAAGGTCAGCGGTTGGGGAGTTTGAGCGGGAAGCGCCCTACCGAGAAGCCCAACAATTGCGCCTACGAGAGCTATCCGAAACGGCATCTGGCGGTCGAAAGGAAGAAGCAGGGACCGGGAGCACGCTCCGGCTCGCAGGCGAACGCTAGCGGATGCGACCTGTCGTCAGGATTACACGGGCGAGGCGATGACGGCTGGGGCAGAGGGAAATTGAACGATGACCCGTGTGCCTTGACCAGGGGAGGAAACCATCTCGATCGACGCCCCGTGCGCGTCGGCGATCCATTTGGCGATGGAAAGTCCGAGACCGGCGCCATTGGTGCGGCGGCGGGCGTCATCGCCGCGATAGAAGCGGTCGTAGACGCGGGGCAGATCCGCTGGCGTGATGCCGACGCCGGTGTCGGCGACGCTCACGATAGCCTTCCCGTCGCCGGACCGCACGCTGAGCGACACGCGTCCGCCCGGCGGTGTGAATTTCACCGCGTTGTCCAGGAGGATGAGCAAGAGTTGGCGAATGAGCGTAGGATCGCCATCGACCGGCGCCTCCTCGAAGTCCCGGACGTCGACATCCACGTCGCGCGTCCCGGCGAGCACCCGGACGCCGCTCACCGCGTCGAGCGCCAGGTCATCCAGATAGAATCGCTCGCGGACCATGGTGCGTTCGCCGGCGTCGGCGCGGGCCAGCATGAGGAGATCGTCGACGATCCGGCCCATGCGCGCGGCTTCCAGGCCGACGGCGGTGATCGTGTCGACGTAGGCCTCGGGTTTCCGCTCGCGCTGGAGCGCGACGTCGGCCCGGCTCCGGAGCACGGAGACCGGCGTGCGCAACTCGTGCGCGGCATCGGCCACGAAACGCCGGACGTAGGCCAGATTGCGCTCGATCGGCGCGATCGCCTTCCGGGCGAGAAACCACCCGCCCACGGCCACGAGCAACACCGCGAACGCCGCGGCGGCCGCCAGCCCCGCAATGATCGCGGCGTATCGGTCCTCCAGCTCGATGCGGTCGGCGAGCACGGAGACGACGTAGTGCCGGCCACTGGGACCGGCGAACCGTTCCGAATGCACCTGATACTTCTGCTCGTCGGGCAGATCGTGCGCCATCTTGAAGTGCTTGTCGTCGACGCCGTCCTTGGCCGCCCGGATCGCCGACGCGCGGACCGACCCTGGCGCGCTGGCGGGGGTAATCGGGATGCCGGCGGTATCGAAGAGAAAGAGCGAACGGCCGGGAATGACCAGCTCATCGAAGGCATTGACGACGTGGCTCGAGCCCATCGCGGCCTCGCGTTCGCGAATCTGCGTGGCCCGCTCGGCGGCGCGCGTCGCGGCGCGCAGGGACTCCGTCAGCTCGTTCGACAACTGGCGCGCAATGATCGTGAACGCCGAGATCCCCAGGACGGCGAGGATCAAGCTGAACGTCCCGGCGTACCACGCCGTAAGGCGAAGCCGCAGCCGGGTGAGCGGCTGCACGCTAGACGCCGAACCGGTAGCCCGCGCCGCGCACGGTGTGGATCAGCTTGGGCTCGAACTCATTGTCGATCTTGCGGCGCAGCCGGCGGACGAGCACCTCCAGCACGTTGGTGAAGGGATCGTGGTTGTCGTCCCACACGTGCGCGGCGATCGCCGCCCGGTCCACGACCTTGCCTTCGTGCCGCGTGAAAAACTCGAGGAGGGCGAACTCCTTCGCGGTCAGCGGGATCGCGCGATGTCCGCGGCGCACCTCGCGCGTATCGAGATCGACGTCGAGGTCCGCCACGCGGACGCGCTGCGGGGCGAGCGCCGGCTGGCGGCGGGCCAGGGCGCGGACCCGCGCCAGCAGCTCGCGAAACGCAAAGGGTTTGGTGAGGTAGTCGTCGGCCCCGGCCTCGAGGCCCCGCACGCGGTCGTCGACGGCGTCGCGCGCCGTCAGCATGAGGATCGGCGTCGCGATGCCCCGCGAGCGGATCAGCGCGCACAAGTCGAACCCGCTGCCGCCGGGGAGCATGACGTCGAGGATCATGACGTCGTAGGTGCCGAGCGCCGCGCGCTCGCGGGCCGCTGGTACGTCGGCCGCGACCACAACTTCATGGCGCTGGTCGCCGAATCCCTCCGCCAGGATCGACGCCAGCTCCGGATCGTCTTCGACGATCAGGAGGCGCACCGGGAGGCGTTACGGGCGGCCGGCCAGCGTCTCGTTGCAATGCTTGTCGAAGGCCGCCGTCAGGTCGCGCGCGATGTCCTCGGACGAGCGTCCCTCGATTTGATACCGCTCCAGCATGAACACGACCTTGCCGTTCTTGAGGAGCCCGATCGACGGAGACGATGGCGCGTAGCCCGCGAAGTACCCGCGCGCCCGCTGGGTGGCTTCGACATCCTGGCCGGCGAACACCGTCGTCAGCGCCTGAGGCCGGACATCGTGCTGCAGAGCCCGGGCAACCGCCGGCCGGGCGTTGCGCGCCGCGCATCCGCAGACCGAGTTCACGACGACCAGCGTCGTCCCTGGCGTCTCGCGCAGCTTGGCATCCACCGCATCCGCGGTCCGAAGCTCTTCTACGCCGAGCCGTGTCAGTTCCTGCCGCATCGGGGCGACCATCCGCTCATCATACATGGCAATCCGCTCCATCGTCGTGTGGGGTCTGCTTGTAATATACATGACATGCTGCCCATTCTCGTCACCGGCGCCGCGGGTTTCGTGGGGTATCAATTCGTGGAGCGGTGCCGCCACGACGGGATTCCGGTCATCTCGGTCGACGAACCGGCGCATTTCGACACCCGGCCGGAACACGCGGGCGCGGATTTCGGCACCATGGTCGGCCGCGACGCGCTGTTCGACTGGCTGGCGGCCACGGAGCCGGCGTTAGGGGGCATCGTCCACCTCGGCGCGTGCACCGATACGACCGAGACCGACGAGCAGTTTCTGGCGCGCGTCAACGTGGCGTATTCCCAACGGTTGTGGACCTTTGCGACCGCGCACGGCGTGCCGTTCGTCTACGCGTCGAGCGCCGCGACCTACGGGGACGGCGCCAACGGGTACGACGACGACGAATCGCGGTTGCCGCGACTCGTGCCCCTCAATGCGTACGGGAGGTCGAAGCTGGCGTTCGATCTCTGGGCGCTGGCCCAGGAGCGCGCGGGCGCGGCGCCTCCAGCGTGGTCCGGGTGGAAGTTCTTCAACGTGTACGGCTACGGCGAGCGCCATAAGGGCCGGATGGCGAGCGTGGTGCTGCACGCCTACGACCAGGCGCGCGCAGGCGGGCCGGTACGGCTTTTCCGGAGCCACCGGGTGGACGTGCCGGACGGACACCAGTCGCGGGATTTCGTCGATGTGCGCGACGTCGTCTCTGTGCTGTCCCACGCGCTCGTGGCGCGCGTGCCCCGGGGCATTCGGAACCTCGGTTCCGGCGTCTCGCGCACGTATCTCGACCTCGCCTGTGGCGTGTGCCGGGCGCTCGGCGTCGGCGAGACCGTGGCGTTCATTGACACACCGCCGGAGATCCGGTCGCGCTACCAGTACTTCACGCAGGCGAACGTGCGGCGGCTGCGGGAGGAGACGGGGTATGTCGCGCCCTTTGCGTCGCTGGAGCGCGGCATCGCGGCCTATGTCGAGCAGCTCCGCGAACGGGCCGCTTACTCGATGATCCCGTAGGCCACGGGCTCGCGGTCCAGCGGACCCGAGACCCACACGCGCCCCCCGACGTGGGCGCGGAGATTCGAGGACGGGCGCACCAGCGCGTGGCGGACGCCATCCGCGGTGACGATGGAGAGCGTGCCGCCATCGTCGACGAGCCGCCCGTCCGTGGCCTCGAGACCGTTGGCGGAGACGACCGTGAAACGCTGCACGGTGAACTGGCTTCCGGCCCGCGTCCCCTCGATCTCGACGCCCAGTCCGCCCAGGCGGCGCAGCGCGGGCGGTCCGACCAACGTCACGGACAGGGTTCCGTCATCGGGCACGAGCACGGTCCGCGGCAACGCGTCCGTGCCCACGATCTGCAAGTGGCCGACCAGCGAGTCGCGCTGGACGGGAGCCGCGCGGCCGGCCGTCGCGCAGGCCGCCAGGCCAGCGGCGAGCGCGAGGGCCAGCACACCGCGGGTCATTTGACCCGAATAATTCCGACGCGCAACCCGCTCGACGTCGACAGCGCGCCGCCCGTGCCACTCAAGAGCTGCAGGTATTGCGTGCCGGCCGCCGGCGCCGAGAGCAGGAAGTACGATGCCGTGGTGCCGGGCATGCCCGTCACCGTCGCGCTGATCGGCCCTGTGCTCATCGTGTCGGGTTGGATCGGGAAGACCGGCTTGCCGGACTGGGTGAACAATCCACAGGGTGTTCCGCCGCAGGTCAGGTCCGACTGGGCCACGAAGAAAATGTTGCCGAAATTGAAGCTGGGGATCGTCGTGCGCACGTCAGCGGCCGTGTACGTCGCCGTGTCGAAGATCGCCGTGGCCAGGTTCCAGTAGACGAGCAGCTCCTGGACCGTCTTCCCGGTATGCTGCGACACGTTGGCCATCCCGGTCAGCGTCGGGTCGTTGACCAGGGATTGGATGAACGTGGCCTCCGACGTCGCGTACTGGTCCGTGGCCCAGCGCGCGAATTCCCATCCCGCGCCGTAGTTGGTCGGCGTGGCGTTGTTGCCGGCATTGCCGAACCCGAGCCCCGTCGGCGAGGTGCTCTCGGCATTGAGGTAGTCGAACAGGAACGGCAGATGACTGCCGGTGAGCGCGATCGGATTGTTGTTACCCACGTTGCACTGCGGACCGTTGGGACCCAGGAAAATCTCACAGCCGACGGTCTGGTCGAAGTTCGCGTTCCCCTTCCAGGTGACGTGGCTGAAGTTTCGCTCCCAGATCTCCGACGACTCCTGGGCCAGCCCCTCCTCCAGCCAGCGCTCCTCGAACGACGGGCTGTTGTTCGTCAGGCGATCCGTGTACGACACGATGTGCTTCGTCTCGTGCGCGGCCGTGGCGCGCATCAGCATGCCCCACGGGTTGCCACCACTGATGGTCCACCCGAGCTTCGGGTCGGGCGCGAAGTAGTAGAACATCTCCGTGAAGTTGTCCAAGTCGGCGTTCGCCTTGCCCGGCGCCACAACCGGGAAGAAGTCGCACGAGTTGACGAACGCCACGATGCCACCGCCGAAGTTGTTCAGCACCGGCGAGATCGTCACGGTGACCTTGCCCAGCCCCGAGAGCTGGGCATCGAGGGCCAGCGGATCGCCGATGAAGGTCTTGATGTGCGGGAACGTGACGGCATCGTACTCATTGGCGAACGTCTGGTAAAAGGCCGAGTCGCGCAGCGAATCCGGCCACAGCGTCCGATTGGTGTCGGCGAGCACGATGATGTGCTGGCCCACCGCGACCGTGCGGGCGCCGATCGAGTCGACGTCAGTGCACGTGCCGCCGAACGAGGACGCGATGTAGATCTTGTTCACGGTCCCGATCGTCTGCGAGATCGCGCCTTGCGCCCGTTGGCGCGGCGCGGCGGACGCGGCCGACAGCCGTCCCGCCGCCCGGAATTGCTGAACCATTGTCCGGTTGCGATCGAGCATGCGCAGGTGATTCGCCTGCATCCGCTTGAGGGACGCCAGCCGCTTGGCATTGGGTCCCAGCTCGAAGCGCGGCGCCCGCGCGGTGGTCGCGACCGCGGCGCGGACCAGAGCCCGTCGCGGTGGCATGGCGGTCACGACCTGCGCGCCGCCACCCAGGGTCGCGCCGAACAGCGTGAAGTCTTCGTTGACCGCGGAGCTGGTGTCGGTGTTGACGACCGCGATCAGATATCGGGCGCCCGCGGTGACGGCGAGGTTGGTGGCGAACGACGCATTCGTGAGGAACGTCTGCGACACGCCCGCGGCCGAGAGCGTCGTCGTGCCCGCGACCGGTGCCACGTTGAACGCCACGACGAGCGAGCGCGGCGGCGACCCGCCAGCGGCCGTGACCGGGACCGTCGCCGTGTACAGGCCGACCGCGAGCTGTCCCGCTTTTGCCTTGAGCGAGATCGTGGCCGGCGCGCTCGCGCCGCTCAGCGTGGCGCTGAGCCAGCCCGACGCGCCGCCGCCATAGGTCACCGTGCCCAGCGACAGGCCGGACAGCGTGCCACTACCCCCGTTGGTGATGGCGACGGTTTGCGCAGCGGGATCGCCCGTGCCGAGCTCGGAGACGAAAGTGACCGCCGTGTCCGCGAGTGTGAGCGCGCTCTTGTTTGCGGGCGTCGTCGGGGAGCCCCCGCACGACGCGATGATGGTACTACAAGCGATCACCATGGCTATCGCAATGGCGGACCGCGCTCCACGGACGTGCATTTGGTTCCTCCGCTTGGCCGAAAAAGGATACCCTTACCAGCCCAATATGTTTGTAACGGCCCGCGCCGTGGCCGGTAGTGTCGCGATCTCGCGGTCCGGGACTGCCTGTTGGGCATCCTTGAGCCCATGCCCGGTGCAGACGCAAACACAGCGAGTCGCCGACGGCGTGCCACCTGCTAGGACGCTCGCGCGGAGGGCGGCGATACCAGCGGCCGACGAGGGCTCGCAAAAAATGCCCTCGAGCCGCGACACCTGGCGGTACGCGTCCAGAATCGCTTCGTCGGTGATCGCCCGGAACTCGCCGCCGGACTCGGCGACGGCGGCAACGGCGGTGTTCCAACTCGCCGGCCGGCCAATACGGATCGCGGTCGCTATCGTCTCGGGGTTCTCGACTGGATGGCCGAGTACGAGCGGGGCCGCTCCCGCCGCCTGGCCGCCCACGATGCGCGGCAGCGTCGCCGTCACGCCGCGCTCGAGGTAGCGTCGAAATCCGGCCCAGTACGCCGTGATGTTTCCGCCATTGCCCACGGGCAGCGCGAGCACATTGGGCGCGCAGCCCAGCGCATCCGAGATCTCGTAGGCCGCGGTCGCCTGTCCCGCGATGCGGTGCGGGTTCACGGAATTCACGAGCGCCGCGGGATGGTGGGCGACCAACTCGCGCGCCACGTCGAGCGCGGCATCGAATCCGCCCTCCAGGGCCAAGGCCCGCGCGCCGTAGGCCAAGGCCTGGGCGACCTTGGCGATGGCCACCTTTCCGCCCGGCAACAGCACGATCGCCGTGAGCCCGGCGCGGGCGGCGTAGGCGGCCGCGCTGGCCGCCGTGTTGCCGGTCGACGCGCAGATTACGACGCGCGCCCCCTCCTCGATCGCCTTGGCCACGGCCACGACCATGCCGCGGTCCTTGAACGATGCGGTCGGGTTCATGCCCTCGAACTTGATGTACAGCTCTTCGACGCCGACCCACGCGGCGAGCCGCGGCGCCGCCAGGAGCGGCGTGTCCCCTTCCCCCAGTGTCAGCGCCGGCGTGGCCGGGGTGACGGGCAGGAGCGACGCCCACCGCTCGAGTACACCGATGCCCATGCGATCAGTTGCGGAGCGTGGCGACGATGTCGTCGTACACCGCCGAACCCGTCGGCAACGCGCCGGCGCCCCGTCCGATGAACGTCAACGAGCCGGCGAAATCGCCGTCGATCGCCACCGCGTTGTACTCATCCCGGACGTTAGCCATGGGATCCCGCGCGGGGAGCCGCTGGGGACCGACGTGCAGCCGCAGACGGCCCTCGGTCAGCACGGCCTCGGCGATGAGCTTGTAGGTCTCGCCGGCGTGGCGCGCCTGGGCGATCTCCAGCGGCGAGATGTCGGCGATGCCCGTGCGGGCGACGCACTCCACGGGCACCCAGTGACCGAAGGCATGCCGCGCGAGGATCACGAGCTTCTGGGCCGCGTCGAGTCCCGACACGTCGGCCGAGGGATCGGCTTCCGCGAAACCGAGGCGTTGGGCCTCGGCCAGCGCGGCGGCAAACGAGATGCCGTGATCGCTCATGCGCGTCAGGATGAAATTGGTCGTCCCGTTCAGGATGCCCCGCACCCGGGTAATCTGGTTGCCCGCGAGCGTGCCGCGGAGGGTGTGGATCAAGGGGATCGCCCCGCCGACCGCCGCCTCGTAGCGGAGCGCCACCCGGTGGGCGTCGGCCAGCGCTTCGAGCGCGGCCCCCTGGGACGCGATGAGCGCCTTGTTGGCGGTGACCACGTGCCGGCCGCTGGCGAGCGCGCGGCGGACGACGGAGGCGGCCGGGTCGAGACCGCCCATGGCTTCGACGACGAGCCCGACGCCCGGATCCTCGAGGGGGCGGACCCAGTCATCGGTCAAGAGCGCGGGGTCCAACTCCACGGCGCGGGCGCGCGCGACGTCGCGCACGACCACGTGGCGCACCGCGAGGCGGAGATCGTGTCGGGCGAAGAGATCGGCCGATCCCGAGGCCATGATCTCCACGGCGGCCGAGCCGACGGTGCCGAGGCCGTAAACGGCAACCCCGATAGGATTGCATTCGAGCGGTTGTCATACGAATGTCTCCACAGGGCTGCTGCCAAAAACAAAGCGGCCCCCCGGCTGGTCCGGGGGGCCGCGTCGGTCCGACTGAGCGCCAGCTAGTCGCGATCCGTCGCGCCGTCCCCGGAAAGGGACCGCGTCGTCGTGACCGTCGTGGGCATAGGCGCGGAGTGTCTCATATCGTCCGTAGTATTCTCAAGAACGCGTCAACGCGTCAAGTGTCACGCCGCGCGGGTCAGGGACGATCGGGAAAGCGACGACGCCGTCCGGGCCCGCCGTCGCGCGAAACGCCGCCCCCATCGCCTCGGCGATGGCGCTGGTCCGATCGGGCGGTCCGACGGCTACGAGGCCCGAGCCGGCGCCCGACACCGTGACGCCCCAGGCGCCGGCGCGCCGTCCCGCCTCCCTTGCCGCGTCACCGCCGGGGATGAGCGGGAGCCGGTACGGCACGTGAAGGTGATCGGTGAATCCGATCGCCAGGAGCTCGGCATCGGCCGTGGCCAGTCCCCGCAGCAGCGCCGCCAGGCGACCGAGGGCATGGGCCGCCTCGGCGTGAGGGACCGTCGGCGGAAGCGCGGCGCGGGCCCGGGCTGTCTCCAGCGGCGCACCGGGCGCGGCGTAGGCGAATCCGGCGCCGGTGGCCAGCGGCATGGGGAAGGCCCGCGGGCGACCGGCGTCGCCCGGCGCGACGGCGATCAGGCCGCCGAGCAGGCACGGGGCCACGTTGTCGAGATGCGACTCCCACTGTAGCGCCGCCCGGAGGATGTCCTCGGGGTCCCACGCCCGCCCGCTGACGGCGGCGCCGAGCGCCAGGCCGCCGACCACGGAGGCGGCGGAGGATCCGAGCCCGCGGCCGACGGGAATCTCGGAGTCCAGTGTCAGGGTGCCGCCCACCGGGCACCCGACACCCGCCCGGAATGCGCGCACGAACACGTCCCGGTCGTCGGCGATCGTCGCCAGGGTGCCGCGGCGCTCGGCGCGCAGTGGTTCCGGCCCCGGCGTGAACTCCGCCGTCAAATAGCGGCTGACGGCGAGACCGATGCAGTCGAAGCCGGAGCCGAGATTGGAGGTGCTGGCGGGCACGCGCACGCGGGCCGCGCGCGGTGCCCCATTGAGCGGCGCGTTCAGCGCTCGACCGTCACGCCGCGCCAGAATGCGACATGATTCAGGATGTTCGCGGCGGCCGACTTGGGCGACGGATAGTACCACGCCGCGTCGCGGTTGGTCTCCCCATCGACCACGACGTCGTAGTAGCTGGCGATGCCCTTCCAGGGGCAGGTGCTGTGCGTCGCGCTGTCGCGCACGTGCTCCCGGCGCACCGCGTCGGGAGGGAAGTAGATGTTGCCTTCGACGATTTCTACGCGGTCGCTCTCGGCGAGTACCGCGCCTTTCCAGGTCGCGCGGGCCATGCTCCGAAGCTAACCCTGCTCTTCGTCGCGTGCACGCTCGGCATGGATGGCCCCGACGGTATGCGCGCGGTGCTCGCTCAGCAGCAGGATGTAGCGCACGACCTGGACCACGAGCCCCAGGAGCAGGGCGAACGCGCAGACGATCGCCCCGGTGATTTCGAGGGAGTTGACCGCGAGCTGGGGCCAGTCGTGCAACGCCGCCCGCTCCGTTCCGAACGGCTCGCGATGCAGCGCGATGAGCAAGAGACTGGTCAAGGCTTCACCCGCGGCCGTGGCCAGGGCGAACGCGGGCGCCCGCCACGCCCAGTGCCGCACCGTGTAGTTCGAGAGATGGAGCACGGCCGCCGCGCACAGCGCCAGCGCCACGAAGAGCCAGTAGACCCAGAGCGCGGGCTCCGGCGTGCGCGGAATCGCGATCGCCCGCACCAGCCGCAGGACGATTCCCGTGAGGAGGCCGATCTCGACGACCGACAGCGTGAGCGTGCGCCAGGCCGTGAGCGACTCGGCTTTCCACACGATCGTGCGCCGCGGGAAGAACTCGGGCATACCGCTAACCTACGGAATTCCCCGTCCCACCGACAGAGAGCACATCCACCAGCGTGTCTTCGAGGCGCTCGAAGCTGAATGGCTTGGTGAGCATCGGCCGGTCCTCGGCCACGCGCCCGCCCATGGTCACCAGGTCCCCCGTGATGAACACCGTGCGCGCCGCCAGGGCGGGCTGCTCGGCGACGAGCGAGTCGTATAGCGCCACCCCGTCCATCACCGGCATGCGGAGATCGGTGACGATGGCGTCGACGCGCGCGCCGCGCAGCGCCTCGAGCGCGGCCCGGCCATCGCCCGCCTGCACCACCGTGAAGCCGCGGAGCCGGCCAAACGCCTCGAATCCCTGACGCAGGGAGGCCTCGTCGTCGACGAACAGCACCGTGAGTCCCGCCAGCGGCGAGCGCGAGGCATAGGCGGGCACTTCACCGCTCACCGTGCGGCCCGCGCGCTCCTCGACGGCGGGCAGTGTGACGACAAAACGGGCACCAGCGCCTTCGTCGGTCAGGGTGATCGTTCCTCCATGGGCGGTGACGATCCCATAGCTCACCGAGAGACCGAGCCCCGTGCCCTCGCCTTCGGGCTTGGTCGTGAAGAATGGCTCGAACACGCGGGCCCGCAGATTCGGGGCGATCCCCGGTCCCGTGTCGCCCACCTCCAGCATGACGCGGCCCCCGTCGACGCGCGTCGCCAACGAGAGCGTGCCGCCGCCGACGCCCGCCATCGCCTGAATGGCGTTGGTCACGAGATTGAGCACGACCTGCTGCAGCTGCCGCGCATCGCCCAGCACCGCCGGAATCTCCGGCGACAGGTCGATGACGGTTTTCACCCCGCTCGACGTCAGCTGGTAGTTCCGGAGGCGCACGGTGCGCTCCACGACCTGGTTGAGGTCGAGCGCCTCCCGGTGGGGACTGCTGCGGCGCGCGAAGGCGAGGAGATCGCGGACGACCTGGCTGGCGCGGCCGGTCTCCGACCGAATGACGTCGACCGACTCCCGCTGCTGGGCGGTCAGCGTCTCGTCGCGCAGGAGAAGCTGGGCGAATGCGCTGATGCTGCTCAGCGGGTTGTTGACCTCGTGGGCCACGCCGGCCACGAGCTCGCCGACCGCGGCCAGTCGTTCCGTCTCCATGAGCCGCGCGCGCATCTCGCGCTCCCCGGTCGTGTCCCGGCCGATGATGAGGATCGTTGGCGGATCGGTCTCGGGGAGCCGCCGGGCGGCCAAGGCCACGACGCGCGGTTCCGGCGGCTCGTCGCCGGGGCGTTGCCGGAGGACATCCACCTCGAGGCGGGCGGGCATCCCGGCGAACGCCGCGGTGAGCGCCTCCCGCATGCGGCGTTGGTCCTTCGGCGCCACGAACTCGATGAGATCGCGTCCCACCACCGCGGCCGGGTCGAGTCCGACGACTTCCCGTACGTAGTCGTTCGCTTCCTGGATCCGGCCGCCCAGCTGCACGGTGAGGACGGCGTCCGGGGCCGCGCGAAACAACGTCCGGAACCGCGACTCCGCCTGCCGCAGATCCTCGACCAGCTCGGCGTTGGCGAGCGCCACGGACAGCATGTCGGACATGGATTCGACGCGGGAGATGTCATCGGGCGAGAACGCGCCCGGTGTGCGCGAGACCATTGCGACGATGCCGATCGGCTCCCCGCGGCGCACCAGCGGCACCAACGCCAGGGAGCGTATGGACTCCAGCATATGCGCCACCGACTCGTGCAGGAGGCCGGGATGCTGCGTCACGTTGTCCACGCACAGGGTGCGGCCGGTCTTGAGCACCCGGCCCGAAGCCGAACCCTCGCGCGGAATGACGAGCCCCATGGTGTCGCGGCACGTGCCGGACGCCACCGCGATGCGCGTCCGCTTGTCGTCGACGACGAGGGCGATCGAGCCGCCATTGGCGTGCGCGACGTCGATGACGGCCTCCATGAACCGCTCCAGCACCCGGGCCGGATGCAGCTCCAGCGCCACGTGTTGCCCGAGCATCCACATGCGTTGCAGCACGCGCTCGGCTTGGGCCAGTTCTCCGCTCCGCTCGGCGATCCGGTGCTCCAGGGTCGCGGACAGGGCCCGCTCGGCATCCACACTGCGGGCCAACAGCGTCGCTTGCTCGCCTTGCGTGGTCAACGATCGGCCGGCGCGCGCGGCCAGCAACGCCACGAAGAGCGACACAGCGACCGCCAGGGCAGGACTGGGCTCTCCGCGGAAGCCCAGGACGAAGGTGGCGACGGAGACCACGCCAGTGGCCACGATGATGAAGCGCGCGCGCACGGCTGACGAACCGGTCACTTCGCGCGGGCCCCCCGCCGGCGCATGGCGCTCGCCGGACTGGCGGGACAGGGCCCACACCCCCACACCGAACGCCGCGACGGCCGCGCCGTCCAACCATCCTGACCGCCCGATTTCCGTGGAGGCGACCAGCGCGACCGCGCCGGCTCCCAGGGCGCTGGCGGCCGTCGCCCCCAGGCGATTGCCCCGCGAGGCCAGGAGGAGCGCCACCAGCGACAGGAGGACGATGGGCACGCTTCGCTGGACGATGAGCCATGGCGTCCCCCCTTTCCCCGTCCCATAGACGAGCGTGATGCCAACGACGGCGGCGGCGCAGACGAGCAAGGACACGTCGAGCAGCAGCTCATTCCGACGGGCGCGCCGGTGCCAGCCCAGCGTCACCGCCGCGCCGACAATCAGGGCGGCATAGACGACGACGGCGGCCGCGAACGACCACTCGGGGTGGCCGAGCGCCAGGGCGAGACGGGAGAGCGCCACCGCGACACCGGCGGTCCCCAGGCTGATGACGAGCGGGCGATGGGCGGTCACTGACCCTAGGACGCCCGATGCGTCATGTCGGCCACGTCACCGGAACTCGACGCTACCGCACCCAGTGTCCGATCCGGCTCCAGCGAATCTCCGTCAGCGCCCGAAAGTACTCGAGGCCGGCTTCCGGATCGTACGAGTAGTAGACGAACATGGGCTGGCCGCGGACGTTCTCCCGGGGGACGAATCCCCAGTAGCGGCTGTCCTTCGAGCTGTAGCGGTTGTCGCCCATCATGAAATAGTGCCGCGGCGGCACGACGAACGGTCCCCAGTTGTCGTGCGTGGGTTGCGGCGGCGCGGGGCCAAATCGCGACATTGCGAGCCCGACCCGTTTTTGCCAATCGAACTGGGGCGCGATGTCGTCGGGCGGCGACTGGTGCTCGGCGTCGCTGGGGTCGTAGGCGTTGAACCCGGGGCCCTGCGGCTTGGGAACGCCATTGACGTACAGCGTCCCATGCCGCATGAACAGCGTATCCCCGGGCTCGCCCACCAGACGCTTCACCAGCGTGGGCCGCGGGTCCTCACCGGGAACCGCGTCGGTCTGCAGCGGAGACTCGAACACAACCACGTCGCCATGGTGCGGGTTGGCGTACCCCGGCAAGACGATGTTGGTGAACGGAATGTGCGGACCGTACACCAGCTTGTTCACGAACAGCCAATCGCCGACGAGGAGCGTCGGAATCATGCTCCCGGAGGGGATCCGATACGCTTCCACGACGAAGAGCCTGATGGCGAAGAAAATCGCCACCGCAACAATCAGGCTCTTGGCGTTCTCCCGCGCGGGCCGCGGGGGGGGCGTTTGGTCGCTCGCGCCCTCTCCCCGCCCCCGATCACGCGTCCTTGAGATGCTTGTTGACCAGTTTCGTCATGTCGAACATCGACACCTTGCCCTTGCCGTTGAAGATCGGCTTCAAGGCGTCGTCGGCGTTGATCATGCGCCGCTCCTTCGCATCCTGCAGGCCCTTCCGCTTGATGTAGGCCCACAGCTTCTTGGTGACTTCGGTGCGGGGAAGCGGCGCGCTGCCGACCACGACCGAGAGCTGAGCGCTCGGCTGCATTGGCTTCATGAATGCCGCGTTCGGCTTCCGCTTCGACGCCTTTTTAGCTGTCTTCTTTTTCGCGGCAGGACGCTTGGCGACCTTCCGCTTCGCGGCCTTCTTCGCACCTTTTTTCTTGGCTATTGCCATCGCGTGTGTCTCCGGAGAGGTGAGGCGACGAGTGCAGCGGTGTTGCGGCTGCAAAGTACATTGCCCCTCGACAGACGCAAGAGAGCACGAGGGAGAATGCGCTCCCTACGACTTTTTCGGCTCTGACAAATCGATCATCCGCGAGCCCCTGATGTACTCGACGGAGCGCGGATCGCGCAGGGTGGACAGCCGACGGACGACCGCGCTGATGCGCGTGGCCTGCTCGGTGATCGTCACCACGCACTCGGCCCGCTCGGCGGGCGTCAGCGTAGCGTCCTCGAGAAGGGCCAGGTTCCCCAGGAGGGCCGTGAGCGGGTTGTTCACTTCGTGCTGAATGGCGATCGCCGTCTCGCCGATCCCGGCCAGCCACTGCGCCCGCTTGAGCGCGTCCTCGGCCTGGCGCCGCGCGCGGTCGCCGGCCATCCGCCGCTCGGCGATCACGATCCGCGTACTGAGCGCTTCGGCCGTCAACGGTTTCGAGAGATAGTCGTCGGCGCCCGCGGCCAGTACGCGTTGCAGGTCGTCCGTCGCCCCGCGGGCGGTGGCCATGAGGATGAACACGTGCCGGCCGGCGTCCGTTTGGCGAATCCGCTCGCACAGCTCCACGCCGGAAAGCCCGGGCATTTGCCAGTCGAGGACGACCAGCTCCGGGGGCGCCTGCTCGAACGCCGCCCACGCCTCGAGGCCGTCTCCGGCGCAGGCCACGTCGTGTCCCGCGCTGGCCAGGACCACCTCGATGAGGGCACGCATGTCTTCGTCGTCGTCCGCCACCAGGATCTTCATCGGTGCCCCGTCATTGTTCCCTCGCGCACCATGTCGGCGGCGGCGGCCGCCGCCTGATTCTCGTCGTCCTCCCGCCCGACTCCGGTCTGCGCCCACCCCACCGCGATACGCCCGGGCGCCAACCCCACGACCGGCGCGCGCGCGTCGACTTCATCCCCCGACGCCGGAACGCGCGTCTCGAACAAGTGTCCCGCGGTGTTGGAGAGGGCCAACACGATCTGCGGCGTCCGGCGGGTGGGATCTTCATAGGCGACCACGACCGTGTCTCCCACCGCGGCGATGGCGGCCGCCACCGGCCTTTCGCCGTAGACGATCACCACGGGCGCGTGAAACATTCCCTGCATGTAGTGGCGGTAGAAGATGCCCGACCCGTCGAGGGTCTCCAGGTAATAGGCGAGATGCACGTACCCGCTGTCGGGATCCACCGCGATCGCGGGCGCCGGCCGGGAACACCCGCGCACGGAGCGATCGCGCTCCTCCGCGGTAACCGCGGCGGCCCAGTGTGTGCCGCCATCCGCGGAGCGCGCGATGCGGAGCATGCCGCTCGAATCCTGGCGCGCCGTCCACCATGCAGCATATACGACACGGCCCGGCCCGTTGGCGAATCGCATCGTCACCGTGCATTGCCGCCGCTCGCGCTTCGGGCTTCCGTGGGGCGCAGCCGTGACAATCTGAGGCGGACGCCCGGCCGACTCGGGAACGATCGCCACGCCAGGTGCCAGCGCGCTCGCCGCTGGCATCGGCGGCCCATCCCACACGACGGGCGGGCGCTCGCATGCCACGAGCGACACGACGAGCGACGCGACCGCGACGACCCATGTCGTAACTTTGCCCACCCGACTCCTCCGTCTACCTTCAAGCATTATGCCTCAATCTGCGGTCCCGCGCCCGATAAATGAGCCTGTCAAGAGTTATGCTCCGGGCTCGCCGGAACGAGTAGAGCTCAAGCAGCGGCTCGCCGCGGTGGCCGGCGAGCGCCTGGACATCCCGCTGGTGATCGGCGGAAAGGAGATTCGCACCGGCGAGCTGGCGCAGGCGGTCATGCCCCATGACCACCGCCATATCCTCGCCGATTGGCATCTCGCGCGCCGCCAGGACGTCGAGCACGCGATTGGCGCCGCCGGCGCGGCGTGGCACGAGTGGTCCGCGTGGCCCCAGGAGGACCGCGCCGCCGTGTTTCTCAAGGCGGCGGAGCTCCTGGCGACGACCCACCGCGCGGCGGTCAACGCGGCGACCATGCTGGGGCAGTCGAAGACGGCGTTCCAAGCCGAAATCGACGCGGCCGCCGAGCTGATCGACTTCTGGCGTTTCAATCCGTTCTACGCGGAATCGCTGTACGCCGAGCAACCGCTGAGCGACCGCACGATGTGGAACCAGCTCGACTACCGGTCGCTCGAGGGGTTCGTCTACGCCGCCACGCCGTTCAACTTCACGTCGATCGCCGGCAACCTGCCGACCGCGCCCGCGCTCATGGGGAACACGGTCGTGTGGAAACCGGCGCAGAACGCCATGCTCTCGGCGTGGTCCGTGCTGCGCGTGCTGGAAGCGGCCGGCCTGCCGCCGGGCGTCATCAACTTCGTCCCGGGCGATCCGGTCATGATCTCGGAAGTGCTGCTGGGCTCCCGCGACCTGGCCGGCGTGCATTTCACCGGCAGCACGTCGGTGTTCAACAGCATGTGGAACACGATCGGCGCCCACTCGGCGAGCGCGCGCTATCGGTCGTACCCGCGGATCGTCGGCGAGACGGGCGGGAAAGACTTCATCGTGGCGCACGCCTCGGCGGATCCGCAGGCGCTGGCGGTCGCGATCGCCCGCGGTGGGTTCGAATATCAAGGGCAGAAGTGCTCGGCGCCCAGTCGGGTGTACGTGCCCACGTCCCTCTGGCCGGATGTGAAAGAACGCACGGTCGCGATCATGCAGGAGATCCGGATGGGGGATGTCACCGACTTCCGGAACTTCATGGGCGCGGTGATCGACAAACGTGCCTTTGCCAAGATCAGCGGATACATCGCCGACGCCAAGGCCAACGCCACCATCGTCCACGGCGGCGGCGCCCACGGCGAGCACGGATGGTTCATCGAGCCGACATTGGTCGAGACCGCTGATCCGGGCTATCGCCTCCTCTGCGAGGAGATCTTTGGACCCGTGGTGACGGTCCACCCCTATCCCGATGCGCGGTGGCGGGAGACGTTGACGCTGATCGACCGGACGTCGGCGTACGGGCTCACGGGCGCCGTCTTCGCGCGCGACCGGGCCGCCATCCGCGAGGCCGCCGCCGCGCTCCGCCAGACCGCGGGGAATTTCTACATCAACGACAAGCCGACGGGCGCCGTCGTCGGCCAGCAACCGTTCGGCGGAAGCCGGGCCTCGGGCACGAACGACAAGGCGGGCTCGAAGCTCAATCTCACGCGATGGGTGAGCGCGCGGGCCATCAAGGAGACGCTCGTCTCGCCGACGGATTGGCGGTACCCGTTCATGGCCGAGCCGTGAACGCGTCCGCGGGCGCGCCGCGGTATCGCTATGTGACCGCCGATGTGTTCACCGACCGGCGGTTCGGTGGGAACCCGCTGGCCGTATTTCCCGATGCGCGCGGCCTGACGACGGCGCAAATGGCGGCGATCGCCCGTGAGCTGAACTTGTCGGAGACGGTGTTCGTGCTGCCGGCCGCCGACCCGGCGCACACGCGGCGCTTGTACATCTTCACGCCATTCAAGGAACTGCCGTTCGCCGGGCATCCGACCGTCGGCACCGCGTTCGTGCTGGCCGCCCTCGGGGAGCTGACGCTCTCGTCGTCGGAGTCCCGCATCGTGTTCGAGGAAGGCGTCGGCGCTGTCCCGGTGCTGATCCGCTCGCGGGGCACCGTGCCCGAGTTCACGCAGTTGTCCGTCGCCCAGCTCCCGACCATTGCCGCGCCCGCGCCACGGGCGACGGACGTCGCGGCGCTACTCTCGCTCGACCCCGAGGACCTGGTCTCCGGCCGTGACGCCCTGCAGTACATCTCGTGTGGCGTGCCGTTTCTGCTCGTACCGGTCCGGTCGCGCGACGCGCTGCGGCGGGCGAGGCCGCTGGGCTCCGTGACCGAGACGTACCTGTTCACGGATGATGCGGAAGACGCGACGCGACTCCACGCCCGCATGTTCGCGCCGGCTTCCGGCATCACGGAGGATCCGGCGACCGGCGGCGCGGCCGCCTGTCTCGCGGGGTATCTGGCCTGGCACGAACGCGTGGCGCCGGGCACCACCGGGCGCTTCACCATCGAGCAAGGCGCCGACATGGGTCGCCCCGGCGCGATCGAGATCGAAGTCGATGCGGCGCCCAGCGGCGCGGTCACCGGAGTGCGCGTCGGGGGCCAGTCGGTCCTGGTAGGCGAAGGGAGTATCTACGCGGCCTAGCGAATGCGCACGATTTTGCCGACCGACGGCACCCCCCGCGCGTTGAGCACGAACAACAGGTAATGGCCCGGCGGCGCCAGGTTGGCGCTGGCTGGCGCCGTGACCGCGAGCTGCGGGCCGTTTCCACTCTGGGTGAACGCCAGGTTGTTGAGTCGCTGATTCTCGTTGAATGAGTGGGTCGTGACGCCGAGCCGGATCCACAGCACCCGGGCGGCGATGACGTTCTGGGTGGAGACGGCGAACGTCTGCCCGTAGCCGACGGTGGCGGGCACCGACGTGACGATCGGCCGCGACGCTGTGGCCGGGGTGCCGTCGGGGTTGAAGAGATAGGGCGGCGAGAAGAGCTCGGCGTTGCGTTGATCCTGCTGCCCGGTCGCCGCCGGTTGACCGCTGCCGGCCGACAGGATGCGGCCATCAGGCAGGAGGAGCGCCGTGGAATGATAGAGGCGGGCGACGTGCATCGGCGCCATGGAGGTCCAGTGGCCTGTATTGGGATTCCACGTCTCGGGGATCAGAACCGGATTCTGACTGCCGCGGAAGTCGCCCGCCCCGCCGCCGGTGACGAGCACCTGCCCATCGGCCTGGATGGTGGCGTTCATCTGGCGCCGCGGATGCACCATCCATCCCGTCGATTTCCATTGCGGGGCCGCCTGATTGAGGTCGATCACTTCCGCGGTGCGCTCCGTGTACCCGCCGCCCATGACCACGATCTTGCCGGGCGCGTACATGACCGCCGATCCGTAGTCCCGGAGCACCGGGAACGCGTGGGCAATGACCGGGCCGAGGGCCCCGGTCCCGCTCGTCGTGATGTACTGGGTGGTGTCGGTCTGGCCCGCGGAGAACACGAGGCCGTTGGGCGCCACGAAGTTCCACGGATAGTATTGCGGCCATCGCTTGATGCGGGTCAACGATCGCCAGGTATTGCTGGTCTGCAGCACCTCGGGCGTCGAGTCGTTTTGCAGGAGCGAGTCGGTGCCGGATTCGACGAGCATCTCTCCGTTGGCGAGTGCGGTCACCGTCGGATACCAGCGGCCCACCGCCATTGGGGGGAGCGTCGTCCACGTGTTGGTCACGGTGGAGAACGTGATCGCCGAAGGCCGGCCCGAATTGTTGTTGAAATGTCCGCCGGCGACGAGAACGCGCCCGTCCGCCGTCATCGCCGCCCCACCGCAGAACGGGTTGCCCGCTACCGGATACTGGGTTTGCGGCTTGGTCGCGCCCGGATCAGCGGCCGGGTCCCACACGACGGGATATCCGGGCGGCGAGAAATCCATGCGGCCCCAGCTCAGCACCTTTCCCGTCGGCAAAAGCGCCACGTGAATGGCGACGACCGGCCAGGGAATGAGCGACGTCCAGGCGCCGGTCGTCGTCACCGCGGCGCAGGCTGAGCCGCCGTTGGGCTGCGTCGCGATCAGTTTCCCGGCAAGCGTGAGCTGAAGCGTGCCACGGTTCTGCGTCGACAGGTACGTCTCGCTATACGGAAATCCCGGTGGCTGTGCCGGGAGCGCGAGCGTCCCCGTCTCGCTCGTCCGGTAGACCGTGTAGGTGAGCGTGGCGACGGTCGCGTTGGCGTTCCGCACGCGAAAGGTGTTGGCGCACGAATAGGCCAGCGTGATGAGCGTCGGATCGCTCATGCCGCTGGTGAGCCACGGCGTCAGGGCGGCCAATCCTACGAAGGTCACGTGTCGTCGGGTGATCATGGGGAGGATCATGGCAGGGAAACCGCCGTTGGCGTCGGGCGCGGTGCGGCGCCCGTGCCGCCGACCTGTCCGAGCGTGTTGTCGCCCCAACAGTAGACCGTGCTGTCGCCGGTGAGCGCGCAGGTGTGCGCGAACCCGGCCGAGATGGCGATGAACGGCGCGGGCGCGGCGACCCGCGTCGGTGTCGGCGCGTCGATGCGAGTCCCGTTGCCGATCTGTCCGCGGCTGTTGTCACCCCAACAGTACACGGCTCCGGCCGCTGTCAGCGCGCACGCGTGGTAGGCACCCGCGGCGACCGCGGCGAAGCGTTCGGCGCCCGCCGCGATCGGCGACGGCGTGCTGCGATTGTGCGTGCTCCCGTCGCCCAGCGCGCCCACGTGGTTCGCGCCCCAGCACTGCACCTGGCCCTGCGCGGTGATCCCGCAGGTGAATCCATTGCCCAAGGCCAGTGAGGCGAACATCGACGACGCCACGACCGGCATTGGGTCGGCCGACGATGTGGTATTCCCCCGGCCCAGCGCCCCGTCGGCGTTGCCGCCCCAGCAATAGGCGACGCCAGCCGCCGTCAACGCGCACGCGTGAAACGCACCCGCCGCGATCGACGCAAAGCGCGGCGCGCCCGGCAACGGCGTGTTGGTGGACGGCGCGAGTCGGTCGCGCACCGAGCGATCGCCCAGTTGTCCGAGGCTGTTCGCGCCCCAACAGTACGCGCGCCCGCCGCCGTCGAGTCCGCACGCGAAGCCGTTGCCCGCGGCGACATTGGTGAACGCGATGCCGCCGCTCACCACGCGCGGCGTCGCGCCAGTGATGACCGTGCGGTCACCCAACTCCCCGCGCGCATCGTCTCCCCAGCAATACGTCGTCGTTCCCGCGATCCCGCAGGTGAATTCCGTTCCCGCGGCAATGCTGCCGATGGCGGCCGGCGGACCCTGACCCGTGGCGCCGCGAATGGTCGATCCCCAACACACGACAAGACCTGAGTGCAGCGCGCAGGTGTGCATTTGACCCGCCGACAACGCGACAGCGTGTCGCCCCGACACCAGTACGGTCGAGACGTTGTTCGCGTGCGGCATGATTGGTGAGTCGTCGCTACAGGCGACGACTAGCACGAGAAGACTGCGACTGCAATACGAGACGCCACGACGCACGTCAGTACCCAGCTCACAGAGAGTGAGGCGGTGGCGTGCAAGTGCGTGACCATTGCGCGCCGCGGCGCGCGGAAATTTTTAGAAGGCGCCGTTCAGATACACGTTCACCCGCCAGCCGTTCGTCGGCGAGATGCCGCGCGCGACATTGATGCGGATGAGTCCATCGAGAAACGACACGCCGGCACCGGCGCCGCTCAGCGCGCGTCCTTGATGTCCCCACGCATTCCGATCGCCGGCCCAGCCGAGATCGTAGAACACCACGGGTTTGACGGTGACCCAACGCGGTCCCAATTCGGCGCGCGTCAGCCAGTACGCGTCGCCGGCCTCGGTACCCGGCGCGAGTCCGCGCACCGTTTGCAGGCCACCGAGGTACCAGAGACGCTGGGCTGGCACGTCGCCACCCGACATGCCCGCGCCGACGGTGAGCGAGGCGTCGGCGAACGGCGTCACGCCGTGCGACACCGTGATGTCCGCGGCGCCGCGCACGTACGCCGCCGTGCCCGCCGCGGCTTCGGCGCGGAGATCGGACGCGAGGCGGAAGCCGTGCGGATCCTCTCCCAGCGACGGCGCGAAGCGGACGCCAGCGCCAGCATAGGCGCCCTCGCGCGCGACGAGATTGGGTGGCGCGTGGGGCCCATCGAGCGCGTGCGTGAACGAGAAATCGGTGCTCACGGCCGCGGTGCCCTGGCCTTCGGCGAACAGGCGCCAGCTGAGCGGCGCGCCCGCGGTGCTCTGGCCGCGAATCTCGGCGCCCCAGGCGCGGTAGTAGAAGCCCTCATCGTCGCCGAGCACCAACGCGCCGAGTGAACTGCCGAGCGAGAACGGGTCACCCCAGTCGTTCGCCGAGGCCAGGCGACGGTAGACGGCCAAGCCGATCGTGGAGCGGCCGTCGGACTCATCGAGTCGCAACTCGGCGTTCGGTTGTCGGTCGGCGACCCCGAACCGCGCCTCGCCATACCACGTGTACCCGCGGCCCAACTCCTGGCTCACCCCCAGGCCGACCGAGAGCCCTTCGATGCGATTGAACCGGACGAGGTTGTGATCCAAGCCGTAGTGCAGATGGATGTCCTGCGGCGCCCAATCGGGCTGTGCTCCCATACCGATGGCGTGCAGGAGATCGTTCACCTGCGCCGATGAGGGGCCGACGTCCGCGGCGCTGAACGTACTCGGTGGCAGCGTGGAAGAATGCGCCAGCGCGGCGGTATCGCACGGGATGCGGGTGAGGACCGGGACGCCGGCAGAACCCGCCGTGTCGACGTGCGTCCACATGGTGCCGGCCGCGCACTCGGCGCGGCGCACGCTATCGCGCAAGGAGTCGGGGGATGGGCGCGCGATGGGCGGGAGGGAGTCCGCGGCATTGATGCTCGTGTAGCGGTACCGCGTCTCCATCGCGAAAGGAAAGTGCAGATGCCCGACCTGGGCCGTGCCTTCGAGCAGAGCGCTGCTCGGCAGCCAAAACCGGGCCTCGAGCAGCCCGTACTCCATGATGACGGCGGAGACGTTGGCGACCATTGGCGTGATGAACGGACGCACCCAGATCGGCACGTCGTCGAACGCGTGCGGATCGTCGCTCTTCGCCACCGCGACGATGTTCATGGGCGCGGCGAAGCGGTACACGGCACGGACGAGATGGCCGGAGGCGATGTCGATCCACAGCGCGCCGACGCCCAGGTTCCACTCGGGCCCGCGGGGGTGCAGGACGAGCTCGCGCAGATGCACCGGCTCGACCCCCGGCGCTTTCACCGTCTGGGAGTCGCCCGCAGCATAGCGATAGTAGGCCTCGGCGCCGGGCTGGAGCGGGTCGATCCAGTCGTCCGGGTCGATCGTGTCGTGCGATGCGTGCTGCCACGGGATCGGGCGCCCGGGCACGTAGGGCAGCGGGATCAAGTCGGTCTCGTCGTCGACTTCGGCGTGCGCGGCCGGGGCCATAGGGATGGCCGTGCGGTCGCCCGTGACGTCGACGACGGCGCCCACGCTGCGCTCCCATTGGACGCGGGCCGCGGTCTCCTTCCGAAAGAGCATACGGGTCCCGACGAACCGGGCCGCGTTCCAATCCACCGTCATGCGCTGCAGGGCCGTGGCGTCGTAGGCCCGCAGGCGAAGGTCATCCTCGTGGCGCGCGGCCCGGGCCAGCGCCACGAGATCGCGCGTCCGGGGTGAGTCGTAGGCGCTGGCGCTCAGATCGGGCGTAACGGGAACGACGCGCGCCGCCTTTGCGGCCATCTTGGCGGACGAGTCCTGTTGCAACAACATTAAGGCCCAGAGCGCGAGCACGGTTTCTCAATACGCCCGAGAACTGGCGCAAGTTTCGGAGGTGGCGTGAGATGGCTCCCGATAGCGGCCGCCGTGGTGGCAGCCGTGGTGGTCCTCATTGCGATCGTGCTCGCCATTGGCGCGCTCCTGCCGGTCAAACACACGGCCGAGCGTTCGGCTGACCTGCCAGCGCCGCCCGAGCGCGTCTGGGCCGCCCTGACCGATGTCGGGGCATTCCCGTCGTGGCGACCGAGGGTCAGCCAGGTGACCATCCTCGCGCCACACGATGGGCACACGGTGTGGCGAGAGCAGGGTGCCGACGGTGCCATCACATTCGAGATGGTCTCGACCGCCCCTCCCACGCGGCTGGTCACGCAGATCACGGACCGGACCCTGCCGTTCGGCGGACGGTGGGAATACGACATTGCCGTGACCAAGCCGGGAGCGACGCGCCTTACGATCACCGAGTACGGCGAGGTCTACAACCCGGTCTTCCGGTTTGTCTCGCGATACGTGATGGGCTACCACGCGACGATCGACGCGTATCTCACGGCGCTCGCCGCGCATCTCGGGGCGGCGACTCAGTACACGCGATAGAGCGCGGTTGGCGGGCCAATGAAGAGCTCGCCCCGGGGCGTCGCGGCCGGTGCCGGCCCGCGGTGCAGGCGCAGGATGATTGGGGCCGCGGTATCCGGAGGAGCGTCGACCGTCGCATACATTGTCGTGTCGTGGGCGACGTGGGCGGTGTCGGCGGCCGCGACGAACTCGGCGAGATAGAGGTCGCCGGCGTTCGGACTATTGATGAATCCGGCTGCCCCATCCAGACCCGGTGTAGGGCCCTGGCGATCGGCCGCCTTGAAACGCGCCGAGTCGCGCGTAATGAACGCCGTCAACGCCGGCCAACGCTGGAAGAGCGCGACCGTGTCGATTTGCGGATGCGCCGCCGCGGGACCCAGATGGCCCGTGCTCCGGAGATCGGCGATGGTGGCGCCCTCGAACTCGACGCGGGAGCCCGGCGCCAGGACGGTGTCGACGCGCTCCAGCCGCGACGAACCGTGCGCGAGCGTCTTCCCGGTCTGCACGAGTGTCGTGAGACGGCGCCCGATGCTGTAGCACCAGGCGAGCATGAACACGATGACGACGCCGATCACGATGCGGAAGTTCGTGCGGCGGCGGCGTACCACGTCGATACTGCTCGGGGTCGGCTCGCTCACGCGACCACCATAATGCCGCCCGGCCTATATTTCCACCCGATGAGCGATCTCCTCGCGGCACGATCGCAGATGGCGATGTCGCTTGCCTTCCATATCGTCTTCGCCATTGTCGGGATCGGGATGCCCTTGCTCATGGTCATCGCCGAGTGGCGGTGGCAAGCGACCGGAGAGGCCACGTACCTGGAACTGGCGCGCCGTTGGGCCCGGGGCACCGCGATCATGTTCGCGGTCGGCGCCGTCTCCGGCACCGTCCTCTCGTTCGAGCTGGGCCTGCTGTGGCCGCGGTTCATGCAGTACGCCGGCGGGATCATTGGGATGCCGTTCTCACTCGAGGGTTTCGCGTTCTTCACGGAGGCGATCTTCCTCGGTGTCTACCTGTACGGGTGGAACCGGATCCCTCCACGAACCCACCTCGCGGCCGGCGCGATCGTCGCCTTCTCCGGGGTCCTCTCCGGCATCTTCGTGGTCATCGCCAACGCCTGGATGAATACTCCAGCCGGGTTCCGGATCGTCGACGGGCAGCCCGTCGACGTGCACCCCATGGCCGCCATGGCCAACCCGGCCGCGTTCGCCGAGACGCTCCACATGACCCTGGCTGCCTATGCGACGCTGGGGATGGCCGTGGCCGGCATCCACGCGTTCCTCCTGCTTCGGGACCCATTCGAGCGGCTTCCACCGGCGGGCGCTGGTCGTCGCCCTGCTCGTGGGCGCGCCCGCGGCGGTGCTCCAGCCCATCTCGGGCGACATCGCCGGCCGGATGGTGGCCGACACGCAGCCCGTCAAATTGGCGTCGCTGGAAGGACAGTTCAAAACGGAGACCGGGGCGCCGCTGGACATTGGCGGCGTCATTGAAATCCCCGGCGCGCTCTCGTTTCTCGCTTACCACGACGTGCACGCCAAGGTGGTGGGATTGGACGACGTGCCCCCCGACCGGTGGCCGCCCGTTCCCATCGTGCACGTGGCGTTTGAGATCATGGTCGGGCTCGGGACGATGCTGGCCATCGTGGCCGGCTGGGCGCTCTGGGTGTTGGCGCGCCGCCGCGATCTCGCGCGGCGACGGTGGCTGCTGCGCGCGCTGGCCGCCGCCACGCCGCTGGGGGTCATTTGCGTGGAGGCGGGGTGGACGGTGACCGAGGTGGGGCGGCAACCGTGGATCGTGACGGGGCTCCTCCGCACCGCGGATGCCGTCACGCCCATGCCCGGCCTCGTGGTGCCGTTCCTGACCTTCACGGCGCTGTACTTGGCCCTTGGCGCCATCGTCACCTGGCTCATGTACCAGCAAGTCTTGCGGACGACGGCCTGAGTGCCGTCGCTGCCCGTCGTGATTGCCGGCATCGCGGGCGTCGCGCTCACCGCGTACGTGGTGATGGCCGGCGCCGATTTCGGCGGCGGCATTTGGGACCTCCTGGCATCGGGTCCGCGCCAGGCGACCCAGCGGGCGCTCATCGCGCACGCCATGGGACCGGTGTGGGAAGCGAATCACGTGTGGCTCATCCTGGTGATCGTGCTCCTGTTCACCTGCTTCCCGCCGGCGTTCGCGGCGCTCGCCACGGTCCTGCACATCCCGCTGTCGGTGCTCTTGATCGGCATCGTCCTGCGGGGATCGGCGTTCGCGTTCCGCTCCTACGAAGACCGACCCAGCGCCGCGCAGGAGCGCTGGGGACTCCTCTTCGCGATCGCCAGCATGCTCACGCCGGTCGTGCTCGGGATGATCGTGGGCGCCATCGCGTCGGGCAACGTCGGCATCGCGCTGGCGTCCGCGGCCCGCGGAGGCGCGCCGTTCACGGACGTCTACATTGGCCCGTGGCTCACCCCTTTCACGATCGGCGTCGGGCTCATGGCCCTGGTCCTCTGCGCGCTGCTGGCTGCCACCTATCTGACGGTCGAAGCGTCCGGTGACCCCGCCCTGGCGAATGATTTTCGCTGGCGCGCGATCGGCGCCGCCGTCCTGCTCCCGGTGGCGGCCTACGCGACGTTGGCGCTCTCCAAGGCCCAGGCACCCCCGTTTCCCGTGCAAGGCGCGGCCTTTCTTGCCGGACTGGCGGCGCTCATCGCGCTCGGGAGGCACCGATATCGGGCGGCCCGCGCCGCCATGGTGGCGTTGGCTGGCCTCGTCCTCTGGGGGTGGATGATCGCGCAGTATCCCTATCTCATTCCGCCCCGGCTCACGATCACGGACGCCGCTTCGCCGCCCGCGACCCTCCGGGCGTTCGTCGTGGCCATCGCCATTGGCGCGGCCGTTCTCCTCCCCTCGCTGTGGTATCTCCTGAACGTGTTCCGCCGCGCCCACGCCTCGCACTAGCTGGCGTCGTTGTGCTCGCGGTAGGTGGGAAATTCGCCGCTCAGCCGGTCGAGATGCTTGCCAAACTCATCGATCTCCTCCTCGTCTCTCACGGCGCTGCGCCGGAGATAGGCAAAGAGAATGATGCCGATGGCGCCCGTGGCGGCGAGCGTGAGCACGTCCTCGTAGCGGTGCAGGTGACGCATCACGGCGTCCGCCGAACGGCCAAACGCCCAGCCGACCACCGTGAACAGGCTGGACCACGTGAGGGAGCTGATACCGCTGCCGATCACGTACTCCCAGACGGGGACGTGGGCCGCGCCGCACGCGACCGGTAGTGCGATACGCAATCCGAAGGCGTAGCGCACCGCGAGCGACGCGCGCCACGGGCGCCGGCGCACCACCATGAGCGCCCGCGTGAAGAGCCGGCCGAAGTGCGGATAGCGCCGCCGCAGCCAGACGCCGCGGGCGCGCCCCAGGTAGTAGAGCCCGATGCCGCTGGACCACGTGCCGATGAAGATGCTGAGGGCTACGCGCATGAGGCCCAAGCGCCCCTCGTGCGCCGCGTAGCCGCCGCCCACGGGAGCCAACTCCTCGGCGACGATGCTCATAGCGCCGAGCACGATGTAGGCCCAGAACGATCCCGAGAGCTGTGTCAACCAATGCACGGCTCAAACCTAGTCCCCTGGCGCGCCCTCGGGGAAAACCGCGGCGCCGGGGCGCCGTCCCACTGCGCCCAGGAACCACGATCGGGTCTCGTCCAGGATCTCGTAGAACGTCGGGATCACGAGCAGCGTGAGAAACGTCGAGGTGATCACCCCGCCAATGACCGCGATGCCGAGGGATTTCCGGAAGTCGCCGCCCTCGCCGGCCCCGATGGCGACCGGCACCATGCCGGCAATCAGCGCCAGCGTGGTCATGAGAATCGGCCGCAAACGAATGCGTCCGGCTTCGATCAGGGCATCGCGCGTCGACAGCTTGCGCTGCTCCTTGGACCAGATGGCGAAATCCACCAGCAAAATCGCGTTCTTCGTCACGATGCCCATGAGCAGAATCACGCCAATGAGACTCATGATATTGAGCGACTCGCCCGTGGCCTTGAGCGCCAACACGACGCCGATCAGGGACAGCGGCAGGGACATCATGATGGTCAGCGGGTCGAGGAACGATCCAAATTGCACGACCAGAATCAGGTACATGAGGAGCACCGCCAACCCCAGGGCCGCGAAAATATCGCCGTAGACCTCGGCCTGATCATTGACCTCCCCGCCCTGCGTGATGCGGATCCCCGGCGGCAGCGTCAAGGACTTGATCCGCGCATTGATGTCGTTCGACACCTCGCTCAAGGAGCGCCCCTCGGCGTTCGCTTCGACCGTGATGACTTGATCGCGATTGAAGTGATCGACTTCGGCCGGCCCCACCGCGCTCGTGATCGAGGCCACGGCGCCCAGCGGGATCGCCGATGGGATCGAAGCGCCCACGGCGCCGGCGGCCGCCTGTTGCGCGCCCGAGAGGACGAGCGGCAACTGTTCCAGATCGGTCATGTTCGTGCGGGCCTCGGGTGCGAGGCGCACCGTCACGTCGCGCGTCTTGCCCGTGGGATCGACCCAGTCGCTGGCGTGGAGGCCGGCGAACGCCGGCCGCAGTGACGCCGCCACGTCGTTGACGGTGACACCGAGGACGCCGGCCAGCGGCCGGTTGAGATCGATCTGCAGTTCCGGCCGCTCGCCTTTCGTCGAGAGCCCGATGTCCGCGGCGCCCGGCACCTGGCGGACGGCGTCGATGACCTGCGTCGCGAACCGGCCCAGCGTCGCCTCGTCGACGCCCGCGGCCCGCAAGTGCACCTGGATCTGCTTCCGGTTGCCCCCGAATCCGGCGTCGAACACGTACGCCGTCACCCCGCCGATGCGCGTCAGCTCCGGCCGGAACACGGCGCCGAGGTCGTCCTGCGATATGCGCCGCTCCGATTTGGGCACGAGCCGCACGTAGATGTTGCCCACGTCCACTTCGCCCGATCCGACCGCGCTGCCGACAGTCGAGTAGGTGTAGCGGACCTCGGGATGGGCACGGACGACGCGCTCGATCTCGGCGATCTTGAGCCGGATGTAGTCGAGGTTCGAGCCCGGCGGTGTCTCGACGGCGATGTTGAGCTCGGAGCGATCGCTCTTGGGGACGAAATCGGCGCCGCCGAAATACTTCTGGATGAGCAGCGCGCCGACGAACGAGGCGCCGGCCAGTCCGACCATGATCCAGCGGTGGTCGAGCGCCCATCCAATGAGCGAGCGATAACCGTCGGCTTGCCGGTCGAACCATTGGTTGAACCGGTCGAGGGCCCGGGACAGCGCGTTCCGCCGTTGGTGCGCTTCCAGCTGCGGATCAGGCCAGTAGGCCGACAACATGGGGTCCAACGAGAACGACACGAACAACGATACCAGCACGGCGCAGGCGATCGTGAGGGCGAACGGCTTGAACCATTGACCCGCTTCGCCCCGCATGAACGCCACCGGCACGAAAACGGCGACGATCGAGAACGTGGTGGCCGTGACGGCGAGCCCGATTTCATCCGTGCCCCGATGGGCGGCGGCGAAATGATCTTCCCCCATCTCGATGTGTCGTACGATGTTCTCGCGCACGACGATCGCGTCATCGATGAGGATCCCGATGGCCAGCGACAGGCCGAGCAACGACATGGTGTTCAACGTGAAGCCGCAGGCCCAGACGGCGATGAACGCCGCCAGCGTCGACACGGGCAACGCCAGACCCGTGATGACGGTCGAACGCCAGGAATTCAAGAAGAGAAAGACGACGAGGACGGTGAGGATGGCGCCCTCCACCAGCATCTCCTCGACATTCCGCACGGATTGGAGCACGCGGACTCCGGCATCCTGTACGATCGCGAGGTCGACGCCGGGCGGCAGCGTCTTGCGCAGATCGGCCACCTTTGCTTTCACGGCATCGGCGACCCGCGTCGTGCTCACGCCTTTGCTCTTCGTGACATCGATCCCCACGCCCGCGCGACCGTTATAGAGCGCCAACGACCGGGGCTCGATCGCGGTGTCCTTGACGTCGGCGACCTGGGCGAGCCGAATGAGCTGGCCGCCCCGCTCGGCGACGACGAGCTGCAGGAAATCCTGCGGGGTCGCCAAGCGCCCGTTGAGGCGGATGGTGCGCTCGGTCAGCGTGCCGTTCACGCTGCCGACGGGCGCGGCGAGGTTCTGCGTATTGAGCGCGTTGACCACCTCGGCCACGCTCACGTGGGCGGCTTCCAGGTCCCGCGGCCGAACATTGACGGCGATGGTCCGATCGTCGCCACCGTCGACCGTCACTTGCGCCACGCCGGGGATGCCGCGCAGCTCTTTGGTCACGCCGGGATCGGCCAGAATCGTCAACTCGGGCGGACTCAGCGCCTGGGACGTCATGGCCAGCGACACGATCGGCAAGTCGGACGGATCGTACTTCTTGATGATGGGCTCCCGCATCTCGGCGGGCAGCTTGTCCCGGATTTCCGAGATCCCGTCGCGGATGTCCTGCGAGGCTTCGTCGACGTTCTTGCTGAACTGGAAGAACACCGTGATCTGCGCGAACCCGTCCGTCGATTTCGACTCAATGCGGTCGAGACCGCTGATGCCGTTGAACTGCTCTTCCATCCGATCCACGACTTCCCGCTCGACCTGCCGCGGCGACGCGCCGGGATAGGCGACGGCGACGAAGATGACGGGCGCCGAGATGTCGGGGTACTCGTCGACGTCGGTCTTGACCAGGGCGAAGATGCCGAAGGTGACGAGCGCGATCATGACGACCGTCGTCACGATCGGCCGGCGAATCGCGAAGTCGGAGATGAACATGGCTAGCGCTCGGCAGTCGTGGGAGCCAGCACGCGCACCGGCGTGCCCGGTGTCAGTCCCTGCGCTTGCCCCAAGAGCAGCGTATCCCCGGCCGACACACCGGCGGTGATCTCGACCCGCTCGGCGATGGCGTCGCGGAGGCCGAGCCCGACGTCGACGCGCTCGACGACTCCGCGGCGCACGCGGAGTACGCTGGGATGCAGATTGCGTGTGTCGATCGCCGAGACCGGCACGACCAGACCACGCTGGGACTGGGTGACGACGCGGCCCGTGGCGAAGAGACCGGCGACGATGCTGCCGGTGGGATTCGGCAGTTCGGTGAAGACCTGCACTTGCCGGGTCGAGGGATCGGCGACCGGATTGATACGCACGACCGAGCCGTCGAATGTCCGTCCCGCGTAGGCATTGAGCGTGAACGTCACCGAATCGCCGACGTGCACGGCGCCGATCTGCTCGGCCGGCACCGCGGCCTGGAACTGGAGCCGGGTGGGATCGACCACGCCGAAAAGCGGGCTGCCCATCTGCACGACATCGCCCGCGCTGACATTGCGCTCGCTGACGACCCCGGCGAACGGTGAGCGGACTTCGGTGTAGCCGAGTTGCTTCTCGGCCTGCACCAGCGACGCGCGGGCGTTCTCCAGCGCGGCTTGGGCTTGGGCGTCCTGCTGCAGCACGCTCTCGCGGTCGCGGTCGGAGACCGCGCCCGCCGCCAGCAGCGTGTCGTAGCGCTGCTTCTGATGCACGGCGTAGTCGGCGGCCAGCTGCGCCGACGACACGGAGGATTTGGCGGAGAGATAGGCGTCGCGCAGGGCCGCCGCGTCGATCTGGGCCAGTAGCTGATTCGCCGACACCCGCTGGCCTTGCTCGACCTTGATGTCGAGCACGGACCCCGAGACCTGCGCCCGGATCTGCGCGTTGCGCACCGGCGCCAGCGTCCCCGAGATCAGCGGACCACTCCGCACGATGTCTGCGGACACGACCGTCACGTTCTCCGCGCCCAGCTCGATCACGGGCACGGCGGTCTCTTTCTTTGGGTCACGCGTCGGGCGGCAACTCGCGGCGGCGAGCAGGACCGACAGCAGGGCCAGGCGTCGCGTCATGGTGTTGGCTGCCCCGGAATACCGGGGGAAGCCTGGCTTATGGGCAACCCGTACGCTGGATTGAATTGGCCGGTCCCTAATATCGGAGTTTGGGTCTGCGACTGTGGCCGCTGCTGGGCATTCTGCGCCTGCTGCTGCGCCGACGGCGCCGCACTGGCGCCCGCCCCTCCCGCGGACACGGGAAGATCGCGGATGAGCGCCGCCTTCACGCGCGCGACCTGGAGATTGCGGGCGCTCTGCGCGCGGTTGGAGAACGATTGCTGCTTCGCGATGCTGGACGCGTTGAGCTCCACCAAGGTGGACAGCCCCTGCTGGTAGCGGATCTCGGCGATCTGGTACGCCTGCACCGCCTGCCGCCACGACGTCGACACGGCGGCCCAACTGGCTTCCGCCGCCCGCAGATCGGCGATGGTGGTCCGCGCATCGAGCGCGGCCAGGTCGTGCGCCTGCGTCAAGCGCGCCTGCTGCTCCTTGAGGTTCGCCTGGGCGATCAACACATCGCCGTGGGTCTTGAATCCGTTGAAGATCGGCACGGAGGCGGTGAGACCGATCGTCCAATTCGTGAGAAAGTTGTTCCACGCCGGCAAGCCGCCAAACGGATAGGCCACTCGCGAATAGTCCGACGACAAGGTCAGGATCGGCAGATACTCGGCGCGCGCCTGTGACACTAGCGCTTTGTACTCGACGATGGCGTAGCCCTGTTCCCGGACCGACGAGCGATGCTCGGCCACCGTGTCGCCGATGACCGCCGGCGTACTGTCGGTCAGCGACACCAGCCGGACGCCACCGGGAAGGTCCGTCGAGTCTTCGACAGTCGTCGTCAGCTCCAGCGGCGCGTCGAGCGGCATCTTGATGAGCTGCTTGAGCCGGTAGTATCTCTGATCTCGATCGTTGCGGGCCTGCACGAGCACCGGCACCTGATTGTCGCGCGTCACCTGCGTCTGCAAGAGATCGTACTCGGACTGCGTGCCCACGCGCCGGGCGAGGCGCGCCTGCCCCAGCGTCCGCTCGTTCTGCGCCAGCGTCGAGTCGGCGATCGACACCAGCGCATCCGCCAGTGCCGCATCGTAGTACGCCTGCGCGACGTCATAGATCACCTGGGCGCGCTGGGCCGCGACCTCGACGTCCGCCGCTTGCCGCGGCGCCGATGCCGCGCGCTGCGCGGCGAGGAACTGGCCGTTGAAGATCGCCTGGCTGAAGGACAACCCGATGTTGTACGCGTTGAGCGAGCCGAAGCCGACGTTCGAGAAGATGTTGCCGGAGAATGCCGCGGGGCACGTCTGGGCGGCCGCCAACGCCGCCTGCCGCTGAGCCGTCGTCGCGTTCGAGTCGAGCTGGATCGTGCACAGCTGGAAGTCGCGGCTGCTCGGGGGCGGGCCGAACGCCGAGCTCGATGCCAGGGACGCGTACTGCGACTTGAGGGTGCGGGTATAGCCCGCGGTGCCATACAACTGGGGCCAGAACTCGGATCGCGCCTGCATCACCTGTCCGCGCGCGCGCGTCACGCCAGCCTGGGCGATCGCCAGGGCCTCGCTTTGTGTCAACGCGACGCGGACGGCGTCCCCGAGCGACAGGCTCCGGGCCGGCGGCTGCGCCACGGCCTGGGCGGCCCCGATCGCCACACCGATCGCGAGTACGCGCGTGTAGCTCATGATCGCACTCCTAGTACCCGAAGAAATAACCGGACGTAGAGACCCGCGGCCCGCTCCGCGGGTTGCGGGAAGATCTCGGGCGCCAGCTCGCGCGTCATCCCGTCATTCCGAATGGCCGCCAGCAGCATCGAGATGGCCGCGCCCCGCTCGGCATCGTCGACCGCGGGCACGAAACCGTGTGACGTCAGACGGCCGACATAGGCGTCGAGCTCGCGCCGCGCATCGCGCGCGCCGTCCATGACATGGGCCGCGCTGTCCGGCAACTCCAACATCTCGGCCAATGCCCGCCGCAGCATGGCCCGGTTTTGCCGGATCGATGTCAGCCCAGCGTCACACCAGGCCACGAGCTCCTGCTCCGGGTCGACCGGCACGTCGGGAAACAATGGCCCCACCCCGTCGGTGCCATGCGCCTGGATGGCCGCGGTTATGAGGGCTTCCTTGGACCCGAACTGTCTAAAGATCGTGATCTCGTTGATGCCCGCTTCGTCGGCGATCCGCCGTGTGGTGGCGCCGCGAAAACCGTACTCGGCGTAGACCCGGAGCGCGGCGTCCAGCAGCTTGCTGCGGTCGACGACTGGCCTCATGGCGAGCGAACGTAACAACCTAGGGAGATGCAAGCAAGTGGTCACTTACAACCTGCCGCCGGGTCCCAAGTCGCGGTGGCCTGGGCAGGGGTTGGTCGCGTTTCGTCGGGACCCCCTGGGGTATCTGCACTTCCTCGCGCGCGAGTATGGCGACGTGGTGGCGCTTCGCGTGCTGTCACGACCGCTGGTGCTCCTGACTCACCCGGATACCGTTCGCAATGTCCTCGTCACCAATCAGCGCCTCTTCAAGAAAGGCCGTGGACTCGAGCGCACGAAACCGCTCCTCGGCGATGGGCTGCTCACGAGTGAGGGCGAGTTCCACCTGAGACAACGCCGGTTGGCCCAGCCCGCGTTTCACCGAGACCGGGTCGCGGCGTACGCCCGCACCATGATCGACGAGACCGCGATTGCGCGCACGCGGTGGCGCGATGGCGAGACCGTGGAGCTCGCCAACGAGATGACAACGTTGACACTGTCCATCGTCGGCAAGACGTTGTTTGGTGCCGACGTGGAGGCGGAGACGCTGGCCATCCGCGACGCGATCGACACCGCGCTCGATGCTTTTCGGATCGCCTCGCTCCCGTTCACCGAGGTGTTCGACCGCCTGCCAATGCCCTGGGTGCTCAAGACCCGGCGGGCGAAGGCCCGACTCGACGCGATCATCTATCGCATGATCGCCGAGCGGCGGGGCGCGACGCGGCGCACCGATCTGCTCTCGATGCTGCTGGATTCGCGCGACACCGAGGGCGATGGCAGCGGCATGTCGGACGCCCAGCTGCGCGACGAGCTGCTCACGATCTTTCTGGCGGGTCACGAGACGACGGCCAATGCGCTGACCTGGATCTGGTACGCCCTGTCCCAGGCGCCTGCCGTCGCCGACGCGCTGTATGCCGAGGTGGCCGCCCTGGGTGACCGAACGCTGACACCGGACGACCTCCCGCGCCTCGCATACACGCGCGCCGTGGCGTCGGAAGGATTGCGCCTCTATCCGCCCGCGTGGATCATCGGCCGCCGCGCCCTGGCCGACTATCGGGTCGGCGGGTACGACCTGCCGGCCGGCACGTACGTGTTCCTCTCGCCCTGGATCACGCAGCGGGATCCGCGATACTGGCCCGATGCCGAGCGCTTCGATCCCACGCGGTGGCTCGGTGGGGCGGCGGACAGCCGCCCCAAGTTCGCCTATTTCCCGTTCGGCGGCGGGTCGCGTCTCTGCATCGGGGAGTCGTTCGCCTGGACCGAGATCATCCTGGTGCTGGCCACGATCGCCCAGCAGTGGCGATTCGATCTCGCCCCCGGACACATCGTCGCTCCGAAGCCCGTCCTCACGCTACGACCGCGTCACGGGATGCGGATGATTGCACGGCGAGTGTGAACCGCCGCATGGCCTCCGTCAGCTGCGCGCGCGAACGGACGAACGAGAATCGCAGAGACCCCAGCCCTCCCGGGCCGAACGCGGTCCCGCTCAGTGCGCCGACCCCGTGCTCGTGGAGGAGCCGGCGGGCCAGCGCGTCGGCGTCGCCGGGGACGCGCGGGAACGCGTAGAACGCCCCGCCCGGCCGCGCGCACGTCACGCCATCGATCGCATTGAGCGCGTCGACCACCAGATCCCGCCGCGCCCGATACTCGTCGCGCATGGCCCACACGGCGTCCTGCGGGCCGGTGAGCGCGGCGATGCCGGCGTGCTGCACGAACGTCGTGACGCAGGCATTGCTGTTGTTGAGGAGCTTCGTCACTGTGCGCGCCAAGGCCTCGGGCATCACGCCATAGCCCAGACGCCAACCGGTCATGGCGTACGCTTTGGAGAAGCCGTCCACGACGATCGTCCGCTCCGCCATCCCCGGAAACGCGGCGATCGACGGCGCGGGAGCGGCGGCGAACGTCAGTTGGTGATAGATCTCGTCGGTGAGCACGACGAGATCGTGCCGCACCGCCAATTCGGCCAGCGCCTCGAGCACGGGTAACGGCAGGGAGTGCCCCGTCGGGTTGTGCGGCGAACTGATCACCAGCGCGCGCGTCCGGGGCGTGATGCGCCCCGCGATTTCGGCCAGATCGACGCCATCCGACCGCTCTGCGTGCACGCTATAGCGTAGGGGGCGACCGCCGGCGAACCGGGTCGATTCGAAGTACGCCGGATACGCGGGGTCGGGCACGAGCACTTCGTCGCCGGGCTCGAGCAGGGCCTGCAGGGCCAGGAACACCAGCTGCTTCGTGCCCGGTGTCACGACGACGTTCTCCGGACCGGCGGGAACGCCACGCGGCGCCATCGCCTCGGCGATCCGCATACGGAGCGCGGGGATGCCGGCGGATTCCGTGTAGCCCGTGTGGCCGTCCCGCATCGCGCGGATGCCGGCCTCCACGATGTGGGGCGGCGTCGGAAAATCCGGTTCGCCGATCTCCAGATGGATGACGTCGCGCCCCTCGGCTTCCAACTGACGACCGGCCGCGTACACGGCGAATGCGCCTTCGACTCCGAGCTCGGCGGCCCGGGGCGCGACGTGCACGTTCACGGCGTGCCGGTGCCTTTCTCGATGGGCGCCCGCACCGCGTTCCCCCACTCCGTCCAGCTGCCGTCGTAGTTGCGCACGCGGTCGTAGCCGAGCAGGTAGGTGAGGACGAACCACGTGTGCGACGACCGCTCGCCAATGCGGCAGTAGGCGATGACGTCATCGGTCTTGGCGAGGCCCTGCTCCTTTTCGTAGATCGCGCGTAGATCGTCGGCGGACTTGAACGTGCCGTCGGCGTTGGCCGCCCGCGCCCAGGGGACGCTCTTGGCCGTCGGGATGTGCCCGCCGCGCAGCGTGCCCTCTTGCGGGTAGTCGGGCATGTGGATCTTCTCGCCCGTGTACTCCTGCGGCGAGCGCACGTCCACGAGCTTCCCATGGGCCGCGAGGTGCTTCTTCACATCGTCGATGAACGCCCGAATCTTGCCGTCGGAGCGTTGGGGCGCCTTGTACGACGTCGGCGGAAAGGCCTTCTTGTCGGTCACCATCGGCCGTCCTTCGGCTTCCCACTTGGCCCGTCCGCCATCGAGCACGCGGACATTCTCGAAGCCAAAGAGCTTGAAGACCCAGAACGCGTACGTCGCCCACCAGTTGTTCTTGTCGCCGTAGTAGACGACCGGTGTCGTCTCGTCGATGCCGAGGCGGCGGAGCAGCGCCTCGAACTGCGCGGACGAGATATAGTCGCGGACGACCTGATCGTTCAGGTCGTGGTGCCAGTCGATCTTCTGTGCGCCCGGGATATGGCCGGTGTCATAGAGCAGGACATCCTCGTCGCTCTCCAGCACGCGGAGCTTGGGATCGTTCAGGTGCTCGGCCAGCCACGCGGTCGTGACCAGCACCTCGGGATGCACATACCCCTTCTTGGCGACATCCGGTTCAGCGGTGAGTGTACTCGACATGACGGCAGGCTCCAGTGAAAAAAAAGGGCCGCTCGTTTGAGAGCGGCCGGGGGTCCATCGCGGATCGTGTCAGTCCGTCACACGTTGCGCGCCAGCACGCCCGACCGCCTGACGGCGGCGGCGCAACGGGCACAACACAGCATGGTGACAGCGCAATGCATGTCGGAGAGTAGGCCGCTGCGTTGTAACTTGTCAAGCCATGCTACGGCTTCGCACGTTTGGCGGCCTGTCGATTGATCGTGAGGCGTCCGAGGGTCTGGGCGGCGCTGCCGCGCAACGGCGTCCCTTGGCCCTGCTCGCCATGCTGGCGGGGGCGGGGGAGCGCGCGGTCCCGCGCGCCAAGCTGATCCAACAGCTGTGGGCCGACAGCGACGAGGAGAAGGCGCGGCGCGTGTTGGCGCAGACGGTCTACACCCTGCGCCGGGATTTGGGACGCGACGATCTGGTGCTCGGCACGACCGACCTCCGCCTGAATCCGGACGCCATCACGACGGATCTCGCCGAGTTCCATGCCGCGATCGGGCGACAGGAGTACGAGCGCGCTGTCGCCATCTACCGGGGGCCGTTTCTCGACGGGTTCTATCTGAGCGACGCGCCGGAGTTCGAGCGCTGGGCCGAGGAAGAGCGCACCCATCTCGCCGAGCGGTACCGCCGGTCGCTGCGGATGCTGGCGTCTGAGGCCAAGGATCGCGGCGACCGTCGCGCCGAGGCCGGGTGGTTCCGGCGATTGGCCTCGGTCGATCCCCTCGACGCGGGCGTGGCGCTCGACCTCATGCGGTCGCTCGCCGCTTCGGGCGACCGGTCCGCAGCCCTGCAGCACGCGCGGGTGTACGAGACGCTGCTCCGCCAGGAGCTCGACGTCCCGCCGGACTCCTCGATCACGGCCTTCGCCACCCAGCTGCGCGAGGCTCCCGCCGAGGTGCTGGCCCCACCCAAGCGCCTGACGCCAGCACCGCGATCCAGCGGCCGCGCGAGCGATCGGGTCAGCGCCAGTGTGCCGGCGGCGGCGAAACCGCCGCGGCGTCACATCGGATGGGGGCTCATCGCGGCGCTCACCGTGGTCGGTGTGGGAGTGATCCTGGCGGTGGCCTGGCGACAATCGCGGCAGCCTGTGCTCGTCGCCAATCGTGTGCTCGTCGCGCCATTCGAGAACAACACGGGCGATACCGCGCTCAACCCCGTGGGTCGAATGGCGGCGGACTGGGTGACGCAGCGCCTCGCCGAGACCGGCCTCGTCGACGTCGTGGACGCGCGGACGGCGATGCTGACGGGCGGCGCATCGACGCCCCGCACGGTCCGCGCGTTGGCCGAGCAGACGGGAGCGGGCACGGTCGTCTGGGGATCGTACTATCGCGACGGGGACTCCCTGCGGTTCCAGGCGCAGATCTCCGACGCCCGGGCGGGCCGGGTGCTGCGCGGGGTGGATCCGGTCAGCGGTCCGGTGCGGGCGCCGCTGATCGCGGTCGACCGACTCCGCGAGCACGTGACCGGCGCGCTGGCGCTCCTCTACAATCCGCGCCTGAGCGACTGGATACAGCGGGCGACGTCCCCACCCACGTACGCGGCCTATCAGGAGTTCGTGACCGGCCTCGACCTGCACGGCCGTGGAGAAAAACGCGAGGCGATCGCCCACTATCTGCGGGCGACGGCGCTGGACACGACCTACGTGCAGCCGCTGCTGTGGGCGGTCGACGCGTATCTCACGATGCACGAGTATGCCGGCGCCGACTCGCTGATTGGCCGGCTGGGGGCGTCGCGCGCGCGTCTGGCGCCGTTCGATCGGTGGTTTCTGGACAACTCCATCGCCCAGATTCACGGCGATTGGCCGGCGGCGGTCCGCACGGCGCATCAGATGGTGGAGGCGGCGCCGGGGGGTGAGGGTCTCTTGGATGTGGGCTATTTCGAGCTGGCGCTCGATCACCCCCACGCGGCCTTGGCCGCGTTTCGGCAGGTCGACGTCGACCGGGGCTGGATGAAGGGGTGGGACGGCTACTGGCAGTTTCCGGCGGCGGCGTACCACCTGCTGGGCGACCATTGCGCCGAGTTGGCGGTCGTGCGCGAGGGGCGCGCGCGGTTCCCGACCGCGTGGCGCGTCCTCTCGGCCGAGGTCCGGGCGCTGGCGGCGTTGGGTCGGGTCGATGAGTTGACGGCGCGGGTCGAGGAGAGTGCGCCGTTGGCGCCGAGCGATACGATGAACGCCGGGCGGCTCATGCTGCTGGCGTATGAGGAACTCCGGGCCCACGGGCACGGCGCCGTCGCCGGCGGATTCGCCACGCGCGCGGTCGGGTGGTACGAGGCGCGACCCGCGGCCGAACGCGCGCGGCCGCTGGAGCGGAGCGGGCTCGCCGAGGCACTGGACGCGTCGGGACATCCGGCCGCCGCCGACTCGATCTGGCTCGCGCTCGCCGCCGATCCTTCGAGCGACATTGAGGCGCTCGGCGCGCTCGGGGTGTCGGCCGCGCGGCGCGGCGACCGCGCCGAGGCGGCCCGGCGCGACTCGGCGTTGGCGGCCATGGACCGCCCCTATCGGTTCGGTGGCAACACCTACCAGCGGGCCCGGATCGCGGCGCAACTTGGCCAGCGCGATCAGGCCGTCCAGTTCCTGCGCGTGTCGTTTGGCGAAGGGCGGCCCTATGATCTAACATTGCATACGGATCAGGCATTCGATCCCCTTCACGGATATGCGCCCTTCGAACTGCTGTTGCAACCCGCGGATCCTACTTGAATCATGACTGCTCTCGCGTATCTCAACGGTCGCTACGTCGACCGGCGTGATGCGGTCGTCCCGGTGGACGATCGCGGCTTTTTGTTCGGCGACGGGGTCTACGAAGTCACGCGGGCGCGGGACGGCGTGCTGCTCGAGCTCGAGCGCCACGTGCGCCGGCTGCGGCGCGGCATCGCCGGGCTCGCCCTGGACTTCTCGCCCGATGATCTCCCCACGATCTCGCAGAAACTCCTGCGCGACAACGGGCTTACGCGTGGGGACGCACTCGTCTACTGGCAGATCACCCGCGGCGCGGCTTCGCCGCGCACGCATCAGTATCCGCCCGCCGGCACACCGGTGACCGTGTACGCGAATGCCGCGGCATTCGTCGTCCCGCATGCCCAACGGGGCACGGGAGTCGGGACCATCACGGTGCCCGACCTCCGGTGGGCGCGGTGCGATCTCAAGACCGTGAACCTGCTGCCGAACGTCATGGCGAAGCAAAAAGCCATCGCCGCGGGGGCATGGGAAGCGATCCAGCTGCGCGACGGCACCGTCACCGAGGGCGCGGCCACGAACGTCTTCGGCGTGATCGACGGCGTCGTGCACACGCATCCGACGTCGAACTACATCCTGCCGGGCGTCACGCGGGAGGTCGTGTTGGAGGTCGCCGCCGAGATCGACGTGCCGGTCCAAGAGACACCGCTCTTCGTCGACGACCTTCCGCATCTCAGCGAATGCTTCCTGACGGGCACGACGAACGACGTCATGCCGGTCGTCTCCATCGACGGCCGTCCCGTGGGTCACGGCCGTCCGGGCCCGATCGCCGGACGCCTGTACGCGGCGTTGATGGCGCGTTGGCGGATGGGGGACTGATGGCCATCCCAACGCTGCACCCGACCAAAGTTCGCGACGAGCGCTATGGCGGCGTCACGTACCATCTCGAGGGCGAGCTCGTGCCCGTGCTGCACCTCGAGCTGGAGCAGATGCGCGTGTATTTCGAGCACCACGTGCTGCTGTGGAAGCATCCGCAAGTCGCCGTCGGCATCAAAGCGCTGGATGGGGCGTTCAGCCGCATGATCGCGGGACTACCGATCTTTCTCACCGAGGCCGCTGGACCCGGACATATCGCGTTCAGTCGTGACGGCGCGGGACAGATCGTGCCGCTGCACTTGACGCGCGGGCAATCCGTCGACGTGCGCGAGCATCAGTTCCTGGCCGCGACGGGCGCCGTGGACTACACGTTCGAGCGCGTCAAAGGCGTCAGCAACATGCTGTTCGGCGGGAGCGGGTTCTTCATCGATACGTTCACCGCCAACGGGGCCGACGGCATCGTGTGGCTGCACGGGTACGGCAACGTGTTCTCCGTGGAGCTGGCGGCCGGGGAGCAGATCGACATCGAGCCGGGCGGCTGGATCTACAAGGACCGCACGGTGCGCATGGAGACGCAGTTCCAGCGGTTCTCGACGGGATTGTTCGCGAGCGCCGGTCAGATCTTCTGGAATCGCTTCACGGGTCCGGGCCGCGTCGGCATCCAGTCGATGTACTATCATCCGCCGGTGGCAGGAGAGGCGGCGGCGGCGACCAAGGGCGGCCTGCTGGGCGGGGTCATCGGCGCCATGATCGACCGCACGTGATACTCGGCGCGATCGCGCTCGCCGTCTTTCCGCTGATTCCCACCTGCGAGCCGCCGGGTCACCGATCGGCTCCGGTCGTGGCACCGGCGCCGCCGGGCCCGACCCGCGGCGCGTTCGCGCTCCGCACCATTGTCGATGTTCCGCTGCCGGGGGCGCCGGTCCGCTTCGACTATACGAGCCTCGATACGGCCGCCGACCGTCTCTACGTCGCGCACATGGACGCCGGCACGCTGCTCGTGTTCGATGTGAAAAACCGACAGGTCGTGGCGAATCTCGACGGGTTCACCAGCGTGCATGGCGTGCTGGCGGTGCCCGAGCTCAACCGGGTCTACGCTTCGGCGACCGGGCGGCAGCAGGTGGTCGTCGTCGACACGCGGGGACTGACGGTGCTGGCGCGCGTAGGCGGCATCGAGTACCCGGATGGGATCGCCTACGCACCCAACGTGCGGCGCGTGTTCGTGTCCGACGAGCATGGCCGCGCCGATGCCGTCCTCGACGTGTTCGCCGACACCCTCGTCAAACGCATCCCGCTGGGAGGCGAGGCCGGCAACACCATCTACGACCCGGTAACGGCCTGCATTTTGGTGGCCGTGCACGACTCGAACGCCATTGCCGTCATCGATCCGGAGACCAACAAGATCGTCGCGCGCGTGCCGGTACCGGGCATCGTGTCGCCGCACGGGGTCGCGCTCGACGCCGCGCGGCGGGTCGCGTTCGTGGCCGGCCAGAAGAACGCGCGACTGGCGCTGCTTGATCTCGACAACGGTCGCGTGATCGCGACCTACGCCATCGGCGCCGATCCCGATGTCCTGGCGGTCGATCCCGACTGGGGCCGCGTGTACGTCGCGTCGGAGTCGGGCACGGTGTCGGCATTCACGGAGATCATGGCACGCGACGGCCTGCATCTGGTCCATGAGGGCGACTTTCTGCTCCCCTCCGGGCACTCGGTGGCGGTGGACCCGCGCACCCATCTCCTGTATTTCCCACTGCAGGACATTGGTGGCCAGCCGGTGATGCGCATCATGACCGCGTCACCGCCGGCGGGCCGTTAGCTTACGGCACCACTACGGGGGGAACGATGTTCGGTCGCGCCATGACACTTCTCGCCCTCTGCCTTACTGCGGTCCCGGCGTTCGCTCAGACTCAGCCATTCGCCTACACGGCCGGGACTCAGCGCTATCGCATCTCGATCTCGTACAACAATCAGCGGGACCAGAACGGTGGCCGCGCGCCGGCTCAGTTCGACTATACGGCAACGCAGGTGGTCACCGTGAACCTGGCGGCCAAGGCGCGGGATACGCTGACGCTCACGGTCACGGTCGACTCGATCGGGATCGAGTCGGCGCTCGATGCGCCGCGGCCGGACCTCTCGTGGGAGAAGGGCGTGAAAATGGTGGGGACCGTCTCGCCGACCGGGCGCATTTATGCGTTCGCGCCGCCCGCCGATGTGGACGCCAATACGCGCGGGTTGTACGCGGGATTTCGGCGCTTTCTGCCGCTGCTGCGCACCCCGGTCGGCATCGGCTCATCGTGGGCCGATACGTCCATTGAGCAGGCGGGCCGGCGCGGACCGTTTGATTCCGTCCGCACGCAAACGGTGATCCTGGCGCGGGTGACGGGCGACACGACCTACGCCGGGCAACGGGCCCTCCGTATCGAGCGCGCGGGGAGTGTCGCGTTGAATGGCGCAGGCCAGGAGGGCGGGCGCGCGCTCAAGGTCACGGGCGACGGCACTATCCGGGGCGTCCAGTACGTGAACGCCGCCGGCATCTTCCTGGGCTCCCGTTCGACGCAGACCATCCGGATCGTCGAGTCGTTCCCGGAGACGGGCGACGGGCCGGCGAGCACGCAGGTCATCCGCTCGGAAATCGAGCCCCTGCCGCCGGTCCGCACCGCGAGCCAGTAGCGCGCATGTCGCGGGCATTCGTCGACGACGACGCCGGCGGACATTGGGGCGACCCGTCGCGGCGGTTCGCGCTGCCACCGCGCGAGGATCCGGGCTTCGATGAAGCGGCCGCCGAGGCGCTGCTCGAGGCGGCGCGGGATGGCGAGACGGGGTCGGCCGAGATGGCGACCGGGTATTACTGGGGCGAGCCCCGGCTGGCTCCCCACGTCCAACGCATTTTGGCGCGGGCGCGCGCCGAGGGCGATGATCGCCTGGAGCAACTCGCCGAGCGCTTCCTGCGTTAGCGCGCGGCGATGGCGTGGTGCAGCACGTCGATCTGGCGCGCGATCTGGTCGAGCAACGCACTCACGGTGGGCGATGAGAGCTGCCTCGGTTTCGCCGACGCCAGATCGACCGCGGGCGCCGGAGCGGTGCCGTGCTGGAGCGCCTGGGCCATGTCGGCGAGCGCCGCGTCCGCGGCATCGCTGAACGGACCCAACGTTTCCGGCGCGCGGAGCGCCACGAGCGCGCTGGTGGTGGCCGCGAGTCGGCGCACGAACGTGACCAGGGCCAGACCGGGCGCCACCCGCGCCGCCGACCGGTCGCCCTCGCTGACGATGCGCTGGAGCACGACATTGGCATTGTTGCTCGCCAACCCCGACGCCCGCCGCGCCGCGGGCGTCGACGGCGCGCCCGTGAGCGCCGCCCGGAGATAGGCGCGCACGGCTTGCACGGCCGCCGCCAGCGCGTCGTTGAGCGAGTCCCCTTCCCAATCCGGCCACAGCGCCGCGCCCGACGCAAGCGCCAGCGCGCCGCCGAGCAGCGTATTCAACATGCGCACGAACGCCAACCGCGGATCGGTGTGCGTTCCCTCCGTGATGATCACGAAGAGCGGCGTCAGGAACATCACGAACCACGTATAGCCCAGCGGCCGTGCGGCGATCGTCATGACGCAGAGCGGCACCAACACGAGCGACACTGCCAGCGCCCCGTGCACCACCGTGGTCAACGCGGCAGCAAGGACACCGCCGAGGATCGTGCCGATCACGCGCTGCAGCGCGCGATGCATTGTGGCGCCGGCATAGGGCTGCAGGATGACGGCCGTCGTCAGCGTCATCCAGTATCCCCGCGGCAGTCCCAACGCCGTGCTGAGCAGATGCGCCCCGGTGACACCGACGGCCAGCCGCAGCGCATGGCGCGCGACCAGCGACCCGGGCGCCCAGCTGGCGCGCAGCGGCGCGAGGAACACGTCGGAGAAAGTGCGCGGGTGCGGCCGGCCCCCGGCGCCGTGGACGTTGATCGGCGCCGCCACGTCGTGATCGATCCCCACGGCGACCGCCGCCGCAATACCGATCTCTGATGTCAGGTGTTCGAGGACCCTGGTGGCGTCCCCGGGAAGACCCGCGCGCTCCGAGGCCAGTCGACTGGTGTCAGCCGCGGCGCGCTTCCCCAGCACGACATTGGCGATCGAGGCCGCGACCACCGATGCGTCGCCGAGCACGGGAGGAGGGGCGACCCCGGTGGTCGCCAGCACGTCGGGCACACCGTTGACGACACCGAACGTCCGATCGGCGCCGACCAGCGTCGCCAGGAGCGCCTCCCCGCGACGCGTCGTCCCATCGCGCGATGCCCGCACGGCGACCAACTGCCGATTGGCCTCCTCCAACTGCTCGCGAATCTCGTGATTGGACGGGAGGCCATTGGTCGCGACGATCCGGGCGCTCAACATCCGCCACACTTCGGCGACCGGCCGCCGCGCGGGCAGGTAGGGATGAAAGGGCCACAGCAGCAGCGCCAGGACACCGGACGCCGCGCCGCCGGCGACAAACAGGCCGGCGCGCGTCCCCGCGGCGGCGAGCGTGGGGAGCGGCGACGCGACGGCGACGAGAAACACGACCAGGTTCGCCAGACCGACGACCGAGCCATTGTTCCCGTACACCCGCACCATCCCGCTGAGGAGCGCCGCGGCAAACGTCCACGGCACCGCGAGCCACGGAGAGAGTCCCGCCAGCGATCCGATGAGGCAGCCGAGGCCTCCACCGAAGACCACGGTCGCCATGGCCGCGGCCCGGGATCGGTAGGGCCCACCATTGTCGGCCAGCGCCGCTTGAAAACCGCCCAGCGAGACCCAGGCGAACGCCAACGGGTGTCCGATCCAGTCGCCGGCGATCAGCGGCGCGACCGTGACGATCGCCGTGCGGACGCCGTGCTCGATCGCCAGGCGTTCCGAGTCCCGCCGCAGCGCGGCGGCGACGGCTACTCGAAGGCTCTGAATGCCACCGTGGTGTTGTGCCCACCGAACCCGAACGCATTGCTCAGCGCGATGCGGACCGGGCGCTCGACGGGCGTATTGAACGCGAAGCGCAGATCGCACTTCGGATCGGGCTGCCGGACGTTGATGGTCGGCGGCACGACCCCGTGCACAATGCTCAGGATGGAGAGGATCGCTTCCGCGGCACCCGCGGCGCCCAGCATGTGGCCCGTCATACTCTTGGTCGATGTCGCCGTGATCGCATTGGCCCGCGCGCCGAATAGCGTGCGGATGGCGCGCGACTCCGACTCGTCGCCGAGCGGAGTTGACGTCGCGTGCATGTTGATGGCGTCGACCTCGTCCAAGCCAATCCCGCCATTGCGCAGCGCCGCCGCCATGGCCAATCTCGCTCCCAATCCCTCCGGGTGCGGCGCCGTCATGTGAAACGCATTGGCCGACGCGCCGACGGACAGCAGCTCGGCGTAGATCCGCGCGCCCCGCGCCTGGGCGTGCTCGAGCGATTCCAGCACCAGCGCCGCGGCGCCCTCGCCCATCACGAACCCATCGCGCGTGGCGTCGAACGGCCGGCTCGCCATCGCCGGACAATCGTTGCGCGTGGACATTGCCCGCATCGCGCAGAACCCACCGACGCCCAGCTCGCAGATCACCGCTTCGCTGCCACCGGATAACACGATGTCCGCGTCGCCGGACTGGATCGCGGCCAAGGCATCGCCGATGTTGTGATTGCCGGTCGCGCACGCCGACACGACGCAGTGGTTGGGACCCGTGAACCCGTGGCGAATCGAGATGATGCCCGCGGCCATGTCCGAGATCATCATGGGCACGAAAAACGGCGAGAGACGATGCGGACCGTTCTCCTGAAACACCTTGGACTGCGCCTGCAGCGTCTGAATGCCCCCGATGCCGCTGCCGAAGATCACGCCGCAGCGGGCCTTCTCATTGGCCGACATTGTCGCCGGGTCGAGGCCGGCATCGCGTAGCGCCTCATTGCCGGCGACGATCGCGTATTGGCAGAAGGGGTCGAGACGCTTGATGAGCTTGCGATCCATGAACTCGAGCGGATCGAAACCCTTGAGCTCGCACGCGAAGCGCGTGTCGAACGCCGACGCGTCGAACCGCGTAATAGGCGTGGCGCCACTCTCACCCCGCAGCGCGGCGGTCCAGAACTCGTGCACCGTATTCCCGATCGGCGTCAGGGCGCCCATCCCGGTGACGACGACTCGTCTTTTCATTGGCGGAAATCTACCGGCGTCGCGCGTACCGCGCGATGCCCGCTTCCTGAGGCATGCAGCGCGCGACGCGCGTACGCGTCATTTCATTGCAGAGCCACCGCCAATTCTTGAGAGCCTTTGACATCACACTTCCCCTTCTTTCAAGTCTTGAACCGGCAAACGCCGGAGAGCGCCGCCTGGCGCGCGACCGCGGCCGGTCTCGTGACCGTGCGTCTCGCCGACGCGCGCGCCGGCGGACGCAAACCGACGTGGCGCCAGATCTGGCGCGTGCGCCGCGCCGTGGGCCAGCTCCGGCGCGACTCGCCGCTCCGCGCGCCCTTGCTCGCGCTGCTCGGCGCCGCGATCAGCGGCCGGCGGCCACGCCTCATTGCCGGTCTGGCGCGCTACGCGGGTCACCTGCAGGACATTCGAGGAGTGGGCGCTGGCCGCCGACGTCTACGAGACGTTGCTGACGCACGCGGAGATGCCCGTCGATGAATCCGACGTGGCCGAGACGTACGAGCGCGCGGGCGAGTGCCTCCGGGCGCTGGGACGTTTCGATGAAGCCACGCAGTCGTTCCGCTCCGGTCGGGCGTTGGCGCTGACGCGCGGCGACGTCGTCGGCGAGTTGCGGTTGCGCGTCGCGGAAGCGACGGTCGCGTCGCGCCGCGGCGCCACGGACGAAGCCCACGCCATCCTCAACGAAACGATCGGCGCCGCCGAGCGCGCGGGCGTGCCATTGATACGCGCGCTGGCGCTGCGCGCCGCGGCGACGGCGGGTTAAGCCCGGCCGAGACGACGCAACGTCGCGCCGAGGCTCTCCAGGTCCCACGCCTCTTCGAAGTGCGCGCCGTTCACGAAAAACGTCGGCGTGCTCCACACGCCGGCTTCGATCGCCTGGGTCGTGCGCGAACGCACCAGCGACTGATACCGGCGCGCATCGAGATCGCCAGCCAGCGTCCCGATGTCGAACCCGATGCGGGCCGCTTCGGCGAGCAGTGCGGGCTCATCGAGAAATGGCGCGTGGAGGGAGAGCGCCTCGTGCATCTCCCAGAACTTTCCGTGGGCCGCCGCTGACTCCGCGGCCTCGGCCGCCATCTCGGCGTGCGGGAAATCGGCGGAAATCGCAAAGTGGCGATGCACGAAGCGCAGCCGCGCACCGAGCTCGGCGCGCAGCGCGGCCACCGCGGGATACGCCCGGCGGCAGTGCAAGCACTCGTAATTGCCGTACATGAGGAGGGTCACCGGCGCGCTGGCCGGGCCGATCACGTGGTCAGTTGTCGCGACTTCGACGAAGCGCGGGGTAGGCCGGACTGTGCTGATCGTCATGACCCAGTTGTACGCCGTCGACCACCTGGGTTCCGGGCGGTGTCGGGAGCGGGTCGAACAGCGTCCGCACGGACGCATACGCTTCGCGAATGGCGCTCGAGAGCATGGCGCGGGGCGACACGAGCCGCGTGGCATCCCCGGTATAGCCGAGGATGGCCGTGCCATGGCCCAGGGCCGGATCGTCGGCGAGCAGCAGGAGTCCCGGGTACGTCGCGCGCCAGCGCGCGATCGTGTCCCGCTCCTTTCGGCGCCTGGCGTCGTCGACGACGATGAGCGCGCCGGGCGCCAGGTAGGGGAACGCCAGATGCAGCGCGCCATCCCGGCCGATGTACCCATCCGGTGCATCGATCAATACCAACGAGTACGGCGCCCGGCGGGCGATCACCGCCTCCGCCTCGGCGGTATACCCGTGGTACATGCCCTCACGGCGCAACCGGAACGCCACGCGGGACGACACCAGGTGCGCATCGACGCCCAGCATGTTGGAGACGAACGCCCATTGGGCCGAGGTCCAGCGGGGGTCCTCTTCGACAGATGTCAGCCGCCCACCCCCGAGGCGGGTCAATGACTGGGCAAAGACCATTGATGATGCGCCCGCGCCGAACTCCAACACATTGCGCCGATCGAGCTGCACCACGAGGCGGGCCAGGACCCGGCCCAGTTCCCGGGGGATGGGCCAAGCGGAAGTCGAGGAGGGAAAAGCCCCCTCGACCTCGGGATATTGTGTTTCGTCACCGAGGAGCGCACCGACCCGTGCGCTCCACTCGGACTCTGAGAGACGATCAGCGATCAGCACGAAAGACTCCCTGCTGCAGTCGTCGTGCCAGGGCTACGTTTGCGTCAACACAACCGTTGGCCGGAATTCCGGCGGACGTCGGACTTTGGTCGCCTGTTCGAAGGCGTAGGCCATCGCTAAGAGCTTCCCCTCGGAAAATGGCCGTCCCATGAAGGAGACACCCACGGGCAACCCGAAGGCGTAGCCGGCGGGAACCGTGACCGCCGGATAACCCGCGACCGCGGTCGGCGTGGTGCTGCTCCCGCCGCCCCCGCCGTCGCCATCCACGAGATCGATCATTGACGGCGGCCCGCCGGTCGGCGCGACGATGGCATCGAGCTTGTGGAGGGTCATCGTATGGTCGATGCCTTCGGCGCGGGCCAATTGATGACAGCGGGCCAACGCCGCCACGTATTTGGGGCTCGTCAACGGCCCTTTGGCCTGGGCCTGCACCATCAGCTCCTGGCGGAAGTACGGCATCTCGGCGTCCTGGTGCGCCGTGTTGAACGCGATGATGTCGGCCAGGGTGCGCACCGGAGCGCCGGCGCCCAGCTCGGCGAGGTACGCATTGAGATCGGCCTTGAAATCGTACAGCAGCACTTCCTGCTCGTCGTCGTCGTACTTGCCCGCGGTCACGATGTCCGCGGGATCGACGATCTCGGCGCCCAACTGCTTCATGGCGTCGATGGCCCCGTTGACGATCGCGTCGGTAACGTAGCTGTAACCAAAAAAATGCGATCGGGCGATCCCAATGCGCTTCCCGCGCAGGCCGGTCTCGCTCAAGAACGCCGTGTAGTCGGGCGACGCCTTGCCGCGACTCGCCGCCGTCGCCTTGTCGCGCGGATCAATGCCCGCCAGCACGGTGAGCAGCACCGCGGCATCGCGGACGGTCCGGACGATCGGGCCGGCCGTGTCCTGGTTGTGGGAGATGGGCACGATACCGGCGCGGCTGACGAGACCAATGGTCGGTTTGATACCGACGCATGAGTTGCAGGACGACGGAGACAGGATCGACCCGTCGGTCTCGGTCCCGATGGTGAGAGCCGCCAGGTTCGCCGCCGCCGCGGCGGCGGAGCCCGAGCTGGAGCCGGACGGCGTCCGGTCGAGCGCGTAGGGGTTGCGCGTCTGGCCGCCGCGGCCGCTCCATCCACTAGTGGAGTGACTGGACCGGAAATTGGCCCACTCGCTCAGGTTCGTCTTCCCCAGGATGACCGCGCCCGCGGCGCGGAGCCGCGCGACGATGAAGGCATCGCGCGGCACCATGCTGCCGACGAGCGCCAGCGAGCCGGCCGTGGTCTGCATGCGGTCGGCGGTGCTGACGTTGTCCTTGATCAACACCGGGATCCCATGCAGCGGACCGCGCGGGCCCTTGGCCTTGCGCTCGGCGTCGAGCGCGTCGGCGATCCTGAGGGCGTCGGGATTCCGCTCGATCACCGCGCCAATCGCCGGCCCCTGGCGGTCGACCTGGTCCATGCGCGCCAAGTACTGCTCGGCGATACTGCGCGCGGTCAGACGGCCGGACTGCATGCCCTCTTGCAGCTGGGCCACGGTCGCCTCGGCGAGGGCGAAGTCCTGTTCGGCCGGCACATTGCGTCGATCGGGCAACCGCGGGAGACCGGTCAGCGCCACGGCTCCGGTGGCCAGACCGGAGAGAACGAACGAGCGGCGGCTTTCAGTTTTCATGGCCTGAGGATAATAGCTCTCCGCCACATCGCAGTAGATGCTCACCCCAGAACCCACCGGGGGTTGCCGGAGAGGGTCTACGTTCTAGCCGGGGCCATTTTCACTTTCCGGAGGAACATCATGAGAAAACTGTACGCGCTAGCCATGGGCGCCGGGGCCGTCGTCGCCGGGGCTTGTGGATCGAGCACATCTCCGAACGGCGGACCGGTGTCCGGCAGCAGCTTAACGATCACGGCGGTCGGCAGTTCGGTCTGCTCCGGCGGCGGCGGCGCGTACGGCAGCACGCCGAGCTGCAACTATTACTTCACGCCGACGCCCGACTCCGTCGCCGTCGGGTCCAGCGTGACGTTCAGGTACGAGGATGTGAAGCACGAGATCGTCTGGGATAGCCCCACCCACCCCGGCACTGCGGACACGGTCGGCACCAGCGGGGGGGAATCGAACACATTGATCGCCGTGACCGCGCCGACGGCGGGGTCATTCGCCTACCATTGCGGGATTCACCCCTACATGCACGGGGTCATGGTCGTGCACTGACGCATCAGGCGGAGGCGATCGACGACTTTGGCGACCGCTGGGGACGCAGGGCGGGCATCGGTGGCTGGGGCACCGGTCCCGGGGGTCCACGGGCCGCCCTCGATCTCGGCCTGCAAGGCTTCCGCCTTGATCAGGTACTCGTTGTACTGGTGACGCTCGGCGAGCACGAGGGCCCGCACGATCGCGTCGCGCGCGGCATCGCGCCGCCCAAAGCGGTACAGACCCTCGGCCGTATTCACGAGGAACTGCGTCTCCCGGTGCGGAGGGAGCGACTCGCTGGCGAGCTCGCGCCGCCAGCGTTCGAACACCGTCTCTTCCCCATCCTCGCGGGCCATATCCATGAGGTTCATGCGAACGACGACCTGAATCATGCGCTCCGTCGTGGTCGCGAGTGTGAGCTGATACGCATTGCGCGCCGCGCCCCGACAGCCAATCATCAAGAAGGCATACCCGAGATCATTCAGCAGGCGCCCGCGGATGTTGGGATCGGTCGTGACATCCAACACATTGCTCACGTCGGCGATCCCGCGCGTGAAGTCGCCCCTCACGATCATGATGTTACCCCGGTCATGCTTGGCCTTGCACCAGACGTCCCGGAGCGCGGGCGCGCGCGGCATCAGAGCCTCGATGTCCTGGACGAGCGCGTCGAGCATCGCCCCAGCGCGCGGGAGATTTCCGCGTTGCCACACGACGTAGGCGAGCCCGTGCCGGCTCAAGAGCGCGGAGTAATCGTCCCGCACGAGATTGGCGGTGGCGCCGGCCCGGCCAAACGCGCGCTCGGCCTCCGACAGGCGCCCCTCGATGCGATAGCTGTTCCCCAGGCTCAGATACACCTTGGGCAGCAGCTCCTCATCGCCCGACGCCTGGGCGCAGGCGATGACCGATCGCTGAACGTCAGCGGCCATGCCCACGGCGAGTTGGTCCTCCAACAGTTGCCCGTAGGCGAAGGCGTGGGCGCCAACGTGGCGGGATGGGGCGCCCCACGAATCCGTCAGGGCCCGCAGCACCCCACCCAGCGCGGTACGGATCGGGCCGGCATTGACGTCCCGGACGGCCTTTCGGGCGCTTTGCAGCTCACGCAGCGTCGGGGGCGATCCCCCCGTGACCCCGGTGACCCAGCGATCGACCAGCCGCATGGTGAGCAAACCCGCGAGCAGCTCGAGGTACGGCTGCATGTGCTCGGCATCCTCGGCGCGATACCCGTCGCGCTCGATCTGCTCCACCAGCTCGGCCATCGCCTCGAAGAAGGCGAAATGCTCGACCGCCGTCTGGACCGGCTCCGGCTCGGGTCCCCCGATCCTTGGGCTCCGCATGACTGCCTAATGTTTCCCCCGCCGCCGCTCAATGCAAGTCGGTCGGCACCTCGACGGGACCCGCGGGCCGCCGCTGCAGCACGAGTAGTGGCAGGCAGCAGAAGATGACGATGCCCACGACCCGGAAGAGCTGATCGTACGTCAGCATCAGCGCTTGACCCTGCACCATGCGATCCAGAATCGCCTGTGCCTGCCGGGCCGCCAGCACTGGGTCGCCGACATGGGTGCGCATGGCGGCCGTGAGCATCGTCAGCCGGCGCTGCGTCTCGGGATTGAACATGGTGACGTGGGACACCAAGTTCCCCCGGTTAATGGCCGTGGCGGTGGTCAGTTGCGTCGCCAGCCACGCCAGGCCAAAGCTGCCGCCCAGTTGGCGCGCGAGGTTGAACATCGCGCTGCCTTGCGCCATGTCCGGTCCCTTGAGCCCCGCCACGGTGGACGCGGCCAAGGGCACGAACATCATCCCGGCGCCCACCCCGCGCAGGACGATCGGCCAGAACATATCCGGACGCCCGGACTGGGTCGTCCACTGCGAGTGCATGAACATGGCGACCACGAGGATGCAGGCGCCCGTGACCGTGATGTAGCGCCGGTCGATAGTTTTGGGCATGCGCGTGATGCCAAACATTGCGACCGCGCTGCCGACGGCGCCGGGGAACAGCACCCAACCGGTCGTGGCCGCGTCGTAGCCGAGCAGGTTCTGGGTGAACAACGGAACGGCGAAGATGCTCCCGTACAACGCGAGCCCGACGGCCGCCATGGCCAGACATCCCGCGGCCAGGTTTCGATGGCGGAGCAGACGGAGATTGATCATCGGCTGGTCCGTCGTCAGCTCCCACCAGATGAGCACCGACAGCATGATGACGGCAAACGCCGTCAGCGAGCGAATGAGCGGGGACTCGAACCAGTCGTAATGTTCCCCGCGCTCGAGCACGAACTGGAGGCAGCCCAACCCGGCGGCCAACAGCGTAAACCCGACGAAGTCGAAGCGCCCGGCCTTGTGCTCGTGCACCGGATCCCGGACGAACGACAGGATCATGACGGTCGCCAGGAACCCGATGGGAATATTGATGTAAAAAATCCACGGCCAATCGTACCGGTCGACGATGATGCCGCCGAGGGTGGGCCCGATCGCCGGGCCGATCATCATGCCGATGCCGAAGATCGCGGCCGCCAGCGTCTGCTCGTCGGGCGGGAAGCTCTCGTAGAGGATCGACTGCGACGTCGCGATCAGCGCGCCACCGCCGATCCCCTGGATGATCCGGCACAGCACCAGCATGTCCAGCGAGCGCGAGGCGCCGCACAGGAAGCTCGCGATGGTAAACAGGATGATGGAGCCGACGTAGTAACGCGTGCGGCCGAAGAACGCGGACAACCAACCGGTCATCGGGAGCACGATCACGGCCGCGAGGATGTAGCCGACCGACACCCAGGTCACTTCTTCGATGGTCGCGCCGAGGTTCGCGCTGATGTGCGGCAGCGCGACGTTAATGATACTCGTGTCAATCAGCTCGATCACGGCGCCGAGTGTCACGGCAAATGCGATGAGCCATTTGTTCGCGTACCGGTCGGCAGGAATCGGGAGCGCCGTCGCAGACATTAGCGGAAAAGTACAGTCCGCTCGGTTCGGGTTCCCGAAACAACAACGAAACCTCCGCTAGCGGAACTCGTACGACCCTGGCAGGATTCCACCGTGGGATTAAACGATTGATTGAAGCAATTGAACGGAGGGGGATGTGCAAGGAGCAGGCTCATTTCGCAGGTCCCGCGTCTGGTCGGCGGGTATTGTCGGTGCGCTCGGCCTTCTTGCCGGCTGTCGCGCGGCCCCGCAACAGGGCGCGCCGCCGCCGCCGCAGGTAGCAGTGATGACCATCGCGCCGCAGGACGTGGCCGCCCACTTCGAGTACGTCGGCCAGGCCGAGGCGTCGAAGCACATTGTCGTGCGGGCGAACGTCACCGGCGTGATCGTCGAGCGCCCGTATGTCGAGGGCACGGATGTCCCCCAGGGCGCCCTGCTCTTTCGGATCGACCCGACGACCTACAAAGCCGCCTACGACAACGCGATCGGGACGCTCGAAGATGCCCGCGCGCGCTTGGCGAACGCCAAGATCACGCTGAATCGCGACGTCCCGCTCCTCGCCGAACGCGCGGTCGCCCAACAGGACGTCGACAATGCCCAGGCGCAGGTGCACCAGGACTCGGCCGACGTCATTGCGGCGCAGGGCACCGTCGACAAGACGAAGAAAGATCTCGATGACACGCAGGTCCGCGCCCAGGTGGCCGGGCGCGTCGGCATTGCGTGGATGGTCCTGGGCTCGCGCGTCACCGGCCCGGGCGATTCCCTGACGTCGCTCGACCAGGTCGATCCCGTGTACGTGCGATTCAACCCCTCGGACCAGGACGTGCTGCAGTGGCGGCGCGAGGTGGCCGAAAAGCGGCTCCGGCTGCCCGATGGCAAGCTGCGCGTGCGCGTGGCATTGAGCGACGGCAGTGTGTTCCCGCAACCCGGCATTGTGAACTTCGCCGACATTGCTCAATTCATCGACCGGGACCCAGACGCTGCGGGCGACTTTCCCGAACCCGCAACACATTATGCTGCCGGCCCAGTTCGTCCGCGTCTCGCTGCTCGATTTCGAGCGCCTCGGGGCGATTCTCGTGCCGCAGCGGGCCGTGCAACAGGGCATCACCGGCCAGTACGTCTTCGTCGTCGGTGACAGCAACAAGACCGCGATCCGGCCCGTCCAAGCGGCGAACTGGCAAGGCTCGCAGTGGGTGATCAACAGCGGCCTCAAAGCCGGCGACCGCGTCGTCGTCGACGGCACCCAGAAGATCTTCTTCCCCGGCGCGCCGGTCACCCCGGTGGCCTACGTCGCGACACGCGATTCAAGCGGCGTGCCCACTGACGATCCCATCGCGGCGCCCTCCGTGCCGATGGTGCGCGACCGGCGCAACTGAGGGAGTAGCCGATGACCACTCCGACCAAACCCGCCCGCGAGGGCGACCTGCACTATTTCTTCGTCCAACGGCCGATTTTCGCGATGGTCATCTCCATCGTGATCGTGCTCCTCGGCCTGGCGGCGGTCAGCAGTCTGCCCATCAACACCTACCCCCGCATTACGCCGCCGACGGTGCAGATCACGACCCAGTACCTGGGCGCGAGCGCGGAGGAAGTGTCGACAGCGGTGGCGGCGCCGATCGAGCAGCAGCTGGCATTGCTGGACGGCTTGCTGTACTACCAGACGTCGACGGCCAGCGATGGCTCGCTCAGCATCCGCTGCTACTTCGACATCTCGCGCAATGAAGATCTGGCGGCCGTCGACGTCCAGAACTACGTGGAAATCGCCAAGCCGTTGCTCCCGCAGGACGTGCAGCGCATCGGCGTCACGGTGCAGAAAGCGCAGACCGATATTCTGCTGGCCTTCGGATTCACGTCGGATGATCCCAGCTGGGATGCCGCGGCGCTCAGCAACTATTCGCGCATCTACGTGCAGGATGAGATCAGCCGGGTACCAGGCGTCGGCCAAGCCCTGACGTTCGGCAACCTGCAGTTCTCGATGCTGACGAGTCTCGACCCGCAGAAGATGGCCCAGATGAACGTCACCGTGTCCGACGTCATCGCCGCCATCCAGGAGCAGAACACCACCAATCCCTCGGGGCGCATCGGACGGGAGCCGGCGCCGCCGGGCAATCAGTTCACGATTCCGGTCACCGCCATTGGCCGGCTCAGCACGCCCGAGGAGTTCGCCAATATCGTGGTCCGCGCCCGACCCGACGGATCGGTGCTCCGCGTCGGCGATCTGGCGAAGGTGAAACTCGGCTCCCAGAGCTACGACAACTTCAGTCGCTACAATGGGCAGCCGGTCGGCGGCATGCTCATCTATCTGCGGAACGGCGCCAACGCGCTCCGCGTCAAGACTGCCGTCATCCAGCGCATGGAAGAGCTGAAGCGGAATTTCCCGCCCGGCGTTCACTATGTCCTGGGCTACGACACCACGCCGTTCATCACGGCCTCGATCAAGGAGGTCGTGAGCACGCTCGTCGTCGCCATGCTGCTGGTCACGCTGGTCGTGTTCATCTTTCTCCAGAAATGGCGGTCGACCCTCATCCCGTTGATCGCGGTGCCCGTCTCGATCATCGGCACGTTCCTGGGTCTGTCCCTGCTCGGGATGTCGATCAACCTGCTGACGTTGTTCGCGCTGGTCCTGGCGATCGGCGTGGTGGTCGACGACGCCATGGTCGTCATCGAGAACGTCGAACGCATCATGGCCGACGAGCACGTCTCGGCCCGCGTGGCGGCCGACAAGGGCATCCGCCAGCTGGCCGGCGCGCTGATCGCGATCGTGCTCGTGCTGGTGTCGGTCTTCGTCCCCGTCGCCTTTCTGAGCGGCATCACGGGGCAGCTCTTCAAGCAGTTCGCGATCACGATCTGTATCGCGATCATCATCTCGGGCCTGGTCGCGCTCACGCTGACGCCCGCGCTGTGCGCCATCCTGCTCAAGGAAGGGTCGGACGCCCCGGCGACGACCGGCTTCTTCGGGTGGTTCAACCGGCGCTTCGATGAGTTCCGGCACTGGTACGTGGGCACGATGGAGAAAATCGTCGCCCATCCCATCCCTGTCCTCGGCCTGGTGGCGTTGATCGTGTTCGGCGTCGTGGAGCTCGGGCGAACGGTCCCCACCGGCTTCCTGCCGACCGAGGACAAAGGCTACTTCATCGTCGCCGTCGAGCTTCCGGGCGGCGCGTCGGCGCAGCGCACCAGCGCGGCACTGAGCGAGGTCGAGCAATATCTGCTCAAGCAGCCGGAGGTCGACCACGTCTTTTCGCTCACCGGGTTCAGCCTCATTCTCGGCACGAACCAGACGAGCTCGGGCACGCTGTTCGCCGTCATGAAGCCGTGGGATGAGCGCAAGAAACGCGGCTCGGTCGTCGACTCCGTCGTGCAACGCGCCAACTTCCGGTTCTTCGGCATCAAGGAAGCGCTGATTTTCGGCTTCAACGCGCCGGAGATCCCGGGCCTGGGCACGAGCGCCGGCCTCGAGATGCAGCTGCAGGACCGGAGCGTGAACGACGTCCGGAAGTTCGCCAGCCTCGTTCAGCAGTTCACGGCCGACGCGAACGGACTCAAGGACCGCCGTGGGCGTCCGATGCTCAAGGGGGTGCAGAGCACCATGCGCGTGGACGTGCCGCAACTGTACGTCGACGTGGACCGCACGCGCGTCAAATCGCTGGGCATCCCGATGGGCGACGTGTTCACGACGCTGTCGTCCATGCTGTCCACGTACTACGTGAACGATTTCAACTTGTACGGGAAGACGTATCGCGTGCAGCTCGAGGCGCAGCAGCAGTACCGCGAGACGCCGGAGGATATCGGCAAGCTCTATGTGCGCGCCGCCTCGGGACAGATGGTACCGATCTCGGCGCTGGCCCGTACGAGTTTCCGGGCCGGGCCGACGGTGCTGAATCGATTCAACGGGTTTACATCGGCACTGGTGCTGGGCTCGCCGGCCGAAGGCAAGAGCTCGGGAGAGATGCTGCAAGCCGTGTCCAATCTGGCGCGCGAAAAATACGAGTCGAAGGGCTTGGGCTTCGCGTTCAGCGGCCAGTCGTATCAGGAAACGCTGGCCGGCCGCAGCATCGTGTTGGTCCTGGGGCTCGGCGTGGCAATGGCGTTCTTGGTCCTCGCCGCCCAATACGAGAGTTGGTCGACGCCACTCGCGGTCATGTTGGGCGTGCCGTTTGGCGTGTTCGGCGCGTTCCTCGCGGTGTTCCTGCGCACGATGCCGAACGACATCTACTTCCGTATCGGCCTCATTGTCGTCATCGGACTGGAAGCGAAGAACGCCATTCTGATCGTGGAGTTTGCCCGCGAGCTCCGCGAAGCGGGCCGCTCGATCAAGGAAGCGGCGATCGAGGCCGGTCGCGAACGGCTCCGGCCGATTCTCATGACGTCGTTCGCCTTCATTCTCGGCGTCACACCGCTGTTGTTCGCCACCGGCGCCGGCGCTGGAAGCCGGCATTCGCTCGGCACCGGCGTGTGCTTTGGTATGCTGTTGGAGACGCTCTTTGGCGTCGTGTTCATCCCCACGTTGTTCGTCATTGTGCGACGGGCGAGCGAGGAAGGTGTCTTCCGTCGCCGCGCCCCGTCGCCTGCCCTGGCCCCGGCACCCGCCGGGGATGACTGATATGAAACGTCTTTTGCCCATCGCGTTGTTGGCGTTTGCCACGGGTTGTCCCGTCGGGCCGGGGTACCACCGGCCCGATGTGACGCCGCCGCCCAGCGCCTATCGTCCACCAAGCACGCTCGAGGACTCGCTCCGGCCGACGTTCGACTCCCTGGCCGCGAGCCGGGACTCCATGATCCACCTCCCCGGCGACACGATGCACGCGCCGCCCGCCGGCGAAGCGTCAGGCGGCCGGACGGGCAGCTTCATGACGCCGAACTACAAGCTGTCGGACTCCGCGGCCAACATCACGTGGCTGGATCTGTTCCAGGACACGGTATTGAAAGACCTGGTGGTCACGGCGCTGAACGAGAACCGCAATGTGCGCATCGCGGTGGCGACGATCCGGGAATTTCGCGGCGACCTGGGCGTGGCGACCGGAGGGCTCTTTCCGCAGATCGATGCCACGGGTCAATCGGGACGCGAGAAGGTCGCGTTCGGCCCGGGGGTCGTGATCCCGCCCATCAACGTGCTGCAAGCACAAGCGAACCTGACCTGGGAGCTGGACTTCTGGGGCCGCCTCCGGAACACGCGACAGGCCGCACGGAACGATTTACTGGCGCAGGAAGACAGCCGCCGCTCCGTGGTTGTCGACCTGGTGGCGACCGTCGCCGTGGCGTACCTGCATCTCCGGGAACTGGACCTCGACCTCGAGATCTCCAAGAACACCCTGGCATCGAACCAGCAGACGCTGGAGCTGTCCCGCCAACGGTTCAACCGCGGCGTAATCTCGGAGCTGGATGTGCGGCAGTTCCAGGCGAACGTCGCCGATCCGGCGGCGCAGGTCGCGAACTACGAGCGCCAGATCCGCCAGCAGGAGGACACCATTGCCTTCCTGCTCGGACATCACCCGGGACCCATTCCGCGCGGGCGGGCGCTCAGCGAAGTGTTGTCGCAATTCGAGATCCCGGTCGGCGTGCCGTCGACACTGCTCGAGCGGCGCCCGGACGTCCGGCTGGCCGAGCACAATCTCGTGTCGGCGACGGCGCGCGTGGGCGCCGCGCTCGACGACCGGTTGCCGAAGTTCACCATCACCGGCAGCTGGGGGGCCGAGGCGTTCGACACGCAACGGTATTTGCCCCAAGGACAATTCACTTCGCTCAACAATCAGGTGTATCAGATCTTCGCCGGCGTGTCCGTGCCGATCTTCCACGGCGGCGCGCTGCAGGGCCAGCAGGATGCGGCCCAGGCGCGGCGGGAAGAAGCGCGCTACACCTATGAGAAGACGGTGCTCAACGCGACGCGCGAGGTCGACGGTCAGCTGGTCGAGGTCCGCACCGACCGGGAGCAAGTCGTCGCCCAGCAGACGCAGGTCAATGCGCTGCGGCGCGCGCTCCAGTTGGCGAACGACCGTTACGCGGCCGGTGTGTCGAGCTACCTGGACGTCCTGAACGCGGAGCGCTCGCTGTTCACCGCCGAGCTGTCGCTGACGGCGGCGGAGCGGCAGGAGTTGGTGGGCGTCGTGTCCCTGTACCGCGCGCTCGGCGGTGGGTGGCCGGTGCCGGGCTACAAGGACAAATGATCACGGCGACCGGGACCCTCGCGGCTCGCGCCCAACAGGCGATCGACGAGAAGACCAAGCCGCTGGGCGCGCTCGGCGAACTCGAGGCGTGGGCGGTCCGGTTGGCGTGTATCCAGGGGACCCTGACCCCGCGCATTGACCGGGCGCGCATCCTGGTGTTTGGCGCCGACCACGGTGTGGCGGCCGAAGGCGTCAGCGCCTACCCCCCGCAGGTGACCGCGGAGATGATGCGGAACTTCGCGCGCGGCGGCGCGGCCATCAATGTGCTGGCCCGGGCCAATGGCCTGGAGGTCGAGGTCATCGACGTCGGGGTCGATGCGGACCTTTCGTCGATCCCATCGCTGGTGCACGCGAAGGTCCGGTCGGGCTCGCGCAACTTCCTGCACGAACCGGCGATGACCGACGCCGAGTGCACGGCCGCGATGGCCGCGGGGCGCGATGCGTTGCGGCGGGCGGCGGCCGACGGCGTCCGCGCCGTGGGTCTCGGCGAGATGGGCATTGGGAACACGACGGCCGCCGCGGCGCTCCTGAGTGGCCTCACGGGTGCGCCGGCCGTCGAGACGGTGGGACGCGGCACCGGCGTCGACGACCAACGATTGGCGCACAAGCGCGGGGTCGTCGATCGGGCGGTGGGCCGGCATGCGTCGGACGACCCACGCCATCTACTGGCGTCCCTGGGCGGCCTCGAGATGGCGGCCATCGCCGGTGCGGCCCTGGAGGCCACGGCGCACGGGATGGTCGTGGTGGCCGACGGGTTCATCTCGACCGTCGCGACATTGGCGGCGGTACGACTGGATCCCGCGACCGGCGCCAATCTGTTCTTCGCGCACCGATCGGCCGAGCGGGGACATGGCATCGCGCTCGACGCGTTGGGGGCACTGCCGATGCTGGATCTCAAGTGCCGGCTGGGCGAAGGCACGGGGGCGGCCATGGCCATCCCGCTGCTGCGGTCGGCCGCCGCGGTGTTGTCCGACATGGCGACGTTCGCGAACGCCAACGTGTCGCGCGAGGCGTAACACGCGACATCGGCGCGCGTTCGGCGCGGCGGTCACGTTTCTCACGCGCATCCCGCTGCCCGGGCCCGTCGACCCGGCCGACTTTGGACGCGCGACTATCTATTTCCCGGTCGTCGGCGCGCTCGTTGGCGTCGGTGGGGCCGCGGCGTTCTGGCTCGCCAGCCTGCTGTGGCCACCGGCGATCGCGGCCGTCGCCGCGGTGGCGACGACGGTGACGATCACGGGAGCCCTGCACGAAGACGGGCTGGCCGATGCGGCCGACGGATTTGGCGGCGGGACGGCGCCGGACCGGGTGCTGGCCATCATGAAGGACAGCCGAATTGGCACGTACGGCGCCGTCGCGCTGATACTCGTCATCGTGGCGAAGCTCGCTACGCTCGCTTCGCTCACGCCACTCGACGCGCTGCGCGCGTTGGTCGTCGCCCATACACTCGCCCGGTGGTCCAGCGTCGCGCTACTCTGGCGATATCCCTACGTCAGCTCGGCGGCCGGCACGTCGGCGGCTAGCAAGGGCGCGGCGTTTAGTGATGTGGGGACGATGCGGCTGGCGATCGCGTCAGCGATCGCCGTCGCTGTTGCCGCTGGCGTGATGCAATTCCGGGCGATTGGCCCGGTACTCGTCGCCGTGATTGTGACGGCGATGGCCGGCTTCTATTTCCGCCGTCGGATTGGCGGCGTCACGGGCGACTGCCTCGGCGCCGCCAACCAGCTGGTCGAGCTCGCGACCTACGCGACGGTCGCGGCGGTGTGGGTGAAGTAAAGACGGACGCGCGGGACGGTCGTGATCTCCACTTCGATCTCGGACACGCTCAGCGCGCCGACGGAGAGCGTGTCCTGCAACGATGCCGCCATCATTTTCGCCCATCCCGGCTATAACTCAATCCCCGGTTGCGCGCCGATGCCCCGTTCCCGATACGGATGCTTGACCAAGCGCATTTCGGTCACCAGGTCCGCGGCCTCAATGAGGGCGGGCGGAGCGTCGCGCCCCGTGATCACGACGTGGGTGCCGCGGGGTCGTGACGCAATCGTGGCCAACACGGTGGCGATGTCGAGCCAGCCGAAGGTCAGCGGATACGTCAGCTCGTCGAGAATCAGTACATCGAACGCGCCAGCGGTCAGCGCCTCGGCGCAGCGCGTCCAACCCCGCTCGGCCAAGGCGCGATCCTCGGCGATGTTCTCCGTCAGCCAGGTGAACCCGTCGCCGAGGGGAGTGATCTCAACGCCCAGTTGGCGCGCGGCGCGGTGCTCCCCGTAGTCGGCCGAGGCGTTCTTGATGAACTGGAACATCCCGACCGTCATGCCCCGGCCCGCGGCGCGGAGCAGCAGGCCGAGGGCGGCGGTCGTCTTGCCCTTTCCGTGGCCCGTGTGCACGATCACGAGTCCGTGTCGCTGCTCGCGGGGCGGCACGCGCCGAAGGCGCGGCCGCTTGAGCTTCGGCTTGGGGACGTTGGGCCCCTCGTCCGGCGGGGCCAGGGGATCGGTACGGTCAGCCATCTCTGGCTCCAAGAGCTCGGGTGAGCGCCGCGTTTTCGGGCGGCGTGCGGACCGCCACGCGGATCCAACCCGGGAGACCGAAGGATCGGCAGTCCCGGACGGACACGCCGTTGGCGTGGGCGCGCAACAACCCATAATGGGTGTCACTGGGAACGCGTCGAATGCCGGCGGCGTCGCAGTGCCGCCACAGCTCCGCCGCGTGCGCACGGAGCAGCGCAATCGTCCGCGTCACGTGGGCCTCAGCTTCGTTCGTCATGGCCGCAGCGGCCGCGGCCTGTGCGGGCGCCGACACCGTCCACGGGACCCGCACGCGCGACAAAGCCGCAATGCGATGCGCGGGCCCGATGGCGAATCCCACGCGCAGCCCCGCCAACGCATGGTCCTTGGTGATCGATCGGAGATGCAAGACGGCGGGATGACCGGGGAGCGCGGGCGTGTCGAGTGGCGCGCCGGTGAAGGCATCATAGGACTGGTCGAGGACCAGGAGCGCGCCCTGCTGCTGGCACGCATCGGCCACGGCCCGGACGGTTTCGCGGGAGAGCGCGATGCCCTCCGGGCTGGTCGGCGCGGCCAGGAACGCGAGGCGAGGACGATGTTCGCGTATGGCGGCGATCATCCCCTCTCCAATAGCCGGCTCCGGCGCACCGACCGGGAGCCGTGCCGGACGCCGCACGCGAGCGCCCGCCACGAGAGCGGCGCGACCATACTCGGAGAACGCCGGACGGCAGATGACGACGACGTCGGCCGGTCGGACCGTGGCGAGCGCGATCGCTTGGATCAGCTCCGATGTCCCGGCCCCGCAGGCGATCTCGTCGACCGGTCGCCCGAAACGCCGCGCGGCCGCTGCGCGGGCGGCGGCGCACGACGCATTGGGATAGGCGTCGATCGAGGCCGCCAGCGCGGCCGCGCGCACGTTTGGCGCGGGCCCATAGGCATTCACGCAGACGGCGAAGCCGTCGCGACCGTGGGTCAGCACAGCTCGACCAATCCGGTAGCCATCACCGACGACACGACGAGAATACGACGGGCGCGCGCGATGTCGTCGGGCGTGGCCGCCCGGCCGCGATCGTTGAGCGTGTACACGCCGCGCTTGATGAGCACGACCCCGAGTGCGCCCGCCATGGCGGCCATGGGCCAGCCGCCGTTCGGGCTGGGGCAACGACCCGCGTCGTGTCGTGCCGCCATCCAAGCCGCGCGCATCGAGCCACCCGCCGCAGGCGCGGCCGCCGCGATGAGCGCCGCCGTGGCCCGCGCGGGGAACCAGTTGACGACGTCATCGGTGCGCGCCGCCGCCTTGCCGAACCACTCCAACTCGGGCGTCCGATACCCGAGCATCGCATTGGCCGTGTTGAGCGCGCGATAGGCGTAGGCGGCGGCGAGGCCGCCGACCCGATACGCCAGGAGCGGGGCGACGATGCTGTCGCTGGCATTCTCGGCCAGCGACGAAATAGCCGCCCCCGCCACGTCGCTCGCCGATAGCGTCGCGGTGTCTCGAGAGACGAGATGATAGGAGAGCTGCCGGCGCGCCTCTTCGAGGCGGCCGGCGCGCAGGCTGCGCTCCACGGCTTTCCCGGCATCGAGCAGTCCCCGCAGCGCCAGTGCCGGCTTGAGCGCCAGCCCGGCGACGAGTGGTCCGCCGACGATCGACTCCAACGCGCGGGCGGCGGTCGCCGCGACCGCGGCGACGCCGAGAACGGTCAATGCCCCTTCGGCAAAGGCCCCCTTCGGTGACGCTGCGCGCCGTCGCGTGCGCCCGGCAGCAATGCCGCGTCCCATCCATACGGTGGGATGCCACGCAGGCGGCGGTTCGCCGAGCGCGGCATCGATCAGCATGGCGACCGTCGCCGCACCGCGCATTAGTAGGAGGCGATCCGGAGCGAGATGGGCCCATCACCGGCGGTCACGCTGTCCTTGAGCGTATACGTGCCCGGCGCATAGATGAAGATCTGTCCGGGGTCGCCCGTGGCGCCGAAGTACACCTGGTACACGTTGCCGTTGGCATCGGTCCGCGTGTCCGCGGCCCCGCGGCAGGCCTGCTGCGCGTTCAAGGCGCAAACCGGGTTGTTCGGCCCCCGTACGTAGGCTCGCGTCGACGTGTTGTATACAAGTGTGCCCGTCGAAAAGTCGGAGATGTAGAGGAGACCGCCATTGTCGATGGCGATGGCGGTCGGGCCGACACCGGCGTTGGGAATGCTGTCGACGACCGTGAGCGACGCCGGATCGATGACGGTCACGCTGCCGGGGTCTACGAAATCACCGGTGTTGACGACGTAGAGCTTGCCGTCGGGGCCCATGGCGCCGGCCGACGCATCGATTCCCGTCGTCGAGACGGTGCCGAGGACGTGGAGGGTCTTCGTGTCCAGCGCGGTGACGATGCCATTCCCGATCGGGGCGAAGTTCTGGTCGAGATTCGCCGAGATGATGTAAGCGCGGGTGCCGCTCACGACGATGTCCGTCGGCTGCGGCGCCACGCCGACCGTGTTGGAGATGTTCGTCGACGACTGTCCCAGTGTGAATCGGCCGACGACACCGTCTGTGGCGTTGTTGGCCAGCACCGTCGTGTCGTCGATGAACGCCTGGCCGGTGGCGTTGCCGCTGGGGAAGAGAAAGAATTTCGGCGTCGCGCTGACGTGCGTGAGATCGATGTCGGCAACACTGGCCGCGTCGCCGAGCGGGACGATGGCCGTCTTGCCCTGGACGCTCATGCCGACTGGCGTGATGGTATTGGACGCGCCGAGGGCGATCTGCTCTTTCATGGCGGGACTGGCCAGCTGGAACAACGTGACCGAGTGGCTCAGCGCGTTCACGACGAAACCGACTTGTCCGTGCAGGAATCCCGGCGGCGGCGCGGTGGTCTTGTCGGAGCCACAGGCGGCAACGGTGAGCAGTGCGAGACCGGCGATCAAACGGCGGGTAATAGTCATGGAAGATAGGAGTGAGAGGGCGTGCGGATCTTGATGCCGAGCACCCAAGTACGGGGCGGCAGCGGATAGTCGAAGAGCAAAGCGACGTGTCGATCGAACGCGTTGTCGACTCCGGCCAACACGTCGAGCGGCCACGGAGTCCCGGGGACATGCAGGGTGAGCTGCGCATCGGTGAGCCAGTAGGCGCCGATGGAGTTGAGGGCACTGCCTTCCACGGTGCGCCGGTCACCAATGTAGCGGGTCGTCACGTCGAGCGTCGCCGGTCCGCGGGTGAGTGAGCCTGTGAGGCTCCCGGTGGTCCGCGGCCGGTACGCCACTTGGCCGGAGAGCGGCGCCGTGGCGTAATCGACGACGACCTGGGTGATCGTCCCGCGCAACGTGAAGCCCGCGGGCGGGAGGGTCAGCGCGAGGGAGCCGTCCCACCCGGAACAATGCACGTCGAAGTTGTTCGGGCTCCACACGAACCGGAAATCGGGAAACCACAGAATCATGCCGTCCACGTCGGCCCGATAGGCGGCGACGTCGCCACTGACGCGCAGCAGTGGCCCGACCGCGATCTCGTGCAGCGTGAGACGACCCTCGACTTCCCCACGGACTTCCTCGGGCTTGAGGTTCGGGTTCGGCTGCACCTGCACACCCTCGTGGAAGTACTGATCGGCCAAGGCCGGCGGCGCGAAGCCGTTGCCGACGCTCACGTGCAACGTCAGCGGGCCATGGCTGGCCGACACGCCCACGCGCGGCGAGAATTGGGGCCCGTCGAGCAATGAGCTCCAGTCGACACGGGCGCCGGCCTCGGCGCCGAGGGTGACGGCACGCCCGACAGGCTGGCTGGCTTCGACGCGGGTCCAGATACCATCCTCGTGTTCCGACGCCGGCGCGTTCGCCGAGAGCGCGGTCGCGGAAATGTCGATCCAGCGCGCCTCGACCCCCGCGCTCGCCGACAGCCGCGGGCCACCGGTCCCGACGGACGCCAGCGCGGACAGGCTGCTGGCGCCAATGCGGTCGTTGTAGGGCGCTCCAATGGGCGGATTGGTGTCGACGAACGTCGTGCGCTGATGTTCGGCCTCGAGATCGGCGGTCCACCGGACGATGCCGTGATCGGCGCGGGCATCGACGCCGCCGGCGACGTGCTCGTCGGTGTTGCGGGCCTCGAGCGATGGCGCGGCAATGGAACCCGGGACGCCACGCGCGTCCGAGAGGTAAGTCCCGTGCACGCGCAGCGCGATCGGCGCAATATCCCGGCTCAGCGCTCCGTCGATACCGGTGGACGAAAATCCGCCATTGCCGAGCACGGCGGTCCCGCCTCCGCGGATGTCCGGGACGTCGTACGGGTAGTCGTTCCGCGTGAGGCGGCGGGACGCCGTCATCACGCCGCCAATGTCGGCGGGACCTGTGCCGCCGACGGAGAGCGTGCCGTCGCGCTCTCCCCAGGACGCCGCGGTGACATCCAACTCGGCCTCGGCGCCGGTGGGGCGGCGGGTCTCGATCAGGACGACCCCCGCCATCGCCCGCCCACCCCAGCGCGCGGATTGGGCGCCGCGCACTACGGTGATGCGTTGGACCGTGTTCAGGGGGATCGTCGACAGGTCGGCGATACCGGTGAGGGGCGAGTTGATCGGCACGCCGTCCACCAGCACCAGAATCTCGTTGGCGTCCGAGCCGCGCATCGACAGCGTGGCTGGCGCGCCCGGGCCGCCGTACGGCGTGACCAGCACGCCCGCTTGCCCGGACAAGAGCGAGCCGAGGTCGCGCCGGCCGGATCGTTCGATCTCGACGCGCGTGATCGTCGTGGCGCCGGCGTTCGCGGTGTCGGCCGCGGCGACGACCGCGATCGGCGCCAACCGCGCGGTCACCGGCTCCAACGTGACGTCCATCGTCGTGGTCAGGCCATTTTCGACGCCGACCCCAAGACTCACTGGTCGATACCCGACCGCGCGCACGCGCAGCGTGCGGCGGCCGGGTGGAAGTCCGCGAAGGACGAAATCCCCTTGATCGTTTGTGGACGCGCCGCCTCCGGCGGCGACGTCCTCGACGATCGCCCCGGCAATGGTGCGCCCGTCAGACCGGGATGTGACCCGGCCGTGTACCTCGGCCGGCACTTGACCCCACGCCAGGGCCGGAAGAAACAGGAGAGCCGCCATCGCGCCGCGCATCAGTGCGTGGGCACGATGTACGGGGTGCCGGCGCCACCGCGGACCAGTTCCACGGGCCAACCGAACACGCCGCTCAATCGCTCCGTGGTGAGCACGGCATCCGACGGACCGTCAGCTACCAGTCGCCCGCGATCCAGGAGCACGACGCGATTCGCGTACTGGGCGGCAACGCTGAGATTATGGGTCACCAAGACGATGGTGACGCCGCTCGACGCCAGGGTCGCGAGCAGCGTCAGGACTTCCATCTCGTGTCGGAGATCCAACGACGCGGTGGGCTCATCCAGCACGAGCGCGCGGGGTTCCTGCGCGAGTGCGCGCGCGACGCGTACGCGCTGCCGCTCACCGCCCGACAGGGTGTCCATGTATCGACTGCCGAAGTCGGCGACATCGCACCGCGCCATGGCCGACGCGATCGCGGCCTGGTCCTCGGCATGCTCGGCCCGCCACGGGCCCAAATGCGGGTAGCGCCCCATGGCGACGACTTCGCGCGCGGTCATGGCAAACGTCTCGCGCTCGCCCTGGGGCACGACCCCAACCGCGCGCGCCAAGGCATCGCGCCGCCAGGCGCGAACGGGCGTGCCGAAGCATCGTACGTCGCCACTCCCGGGAGGTTGCACGCCGAGCAATGCGCGCAAGAGAGTCGACTTGCCCGATCCATTCGGGCCGAGGACGACGGTGCACGCGCCCTCTTCCAGTGCCAGGGTCACGCGATCGAGCGCCGGCGCGGGCGCGCCGGGGTATCGAATCGTGAGATCCTGGCATTCCCACGCCGCGGTCATGCGCGCGGGCGCCGGAGCAGCGCGACGAAGAGTGGGACGCCGATGACGGCGGTGACCGCGCCCAGCGGCAGCTCGGTCGGAGCGACGGCGGTGCGGGCGAGCGTGTCGGCGAGGAGGAGGAACGCCGCGCCGAGCAGTGCCGACGCAGGTAGCAGTATCCTATGGTCGCTGCCCCACGCCAGGCGCGCGGCGTGAGGCACGATGAGACCGACGAAGCCGATGATGCCGGCGGCGGCGACCGATGCCGCGGCGAGCAAGGAGGCCGCGCCGTAGGCGAGCCATTTCGTGCGCTCCACCGAGATGCCGAGATAGGCCGCGGTGTCCTCGCCGATGGCGAGCGCGTTGAGGGGACGGGCCAGCGTGAGCAGCAGCGCGAGGCTGGGGACCAGATACGCGGCCAGGGTCGCCGCGCCGGGCCAGGTGGACCCCGACAAGCTGCCCATCATCCAACCCGCAGCCGAGCGGAAGGCAGCGACGTCGGCGACGGAGAGGATGAGAAAGATCCCGGCGTTGGCAAAGGCGCCGACGACGACGCCGGCCAGGAGCAGCACGCGCGTGTCGAGGGTCGGACCGACTCCGGCGGCGATGCGGAGCACGAGCAGGATCGCCAGCGCGGCGCCGGCGAATGCGGCGGCGGACACGGACCACGGGACCGGCATCGCCGCGCCAACCACGATCGCCGCGACGGCACCCAGTGCGGCGCCGCCCGATACTCCCAGGACATAGGGCTCGGCCAGCGGGTTCCGCAACAGCGCTTGGAACGTGACGCCGCTGACGGCGAGGGCGGCGCCAATGAGCATGGCGACTGTGGCGCGGGGAAGTCGAAGCTCTCTGATGATGGCCACCGTCGCGGGGTCCCCCCGGCCCGACAGGGCGACGACTACCGCACGGGCATCGAGCGTCACGGATCCCACGCGCAGGCTGATCGCGAAGGCGATCACGACCAACATCGCGAGAGTCGCCAGCACGGCCGCGGCCCGGCGCGGCATCACTGGTGGCGCGCCTCCGGGTGGATCGCGTCGCGGAAGGTGCGGGCGGCGACGCCGAACAACGGCCCGGGGCGAATCGTGAGGTCGGCCGGCACCTCGGCGACGTGACCCGTGCGCACGGCCGGGAGCGTACGCCACCCTGGACTGTGCCGCAGGAGCTCGGCGCCCCGGGCGGAATCCTCTCCCACGGAGAGTACCACGACGTCTGGCGCGCGATGCACGATCTGCTCCATCGAGACGCGCGGCCAATCGGTCGTCGCGTCGTCGAATGCGTCGCGGCCACCGGCGATCCGGATCAACTCGGCGATGAACGTGTGCGGGCCGACGGTCATGGGCGGATCGCCCCAGATCACGAACAGCACGCTCGGTGTCCCGAGCCCGGCGACCGACGCATGCACGCTGTCGATCTGGGCGCGTAGCGTGCTGGCCAGCGCCGCGGCGGTGGAGTCGCGACCCAGGAGCGCGCCGAGGTCGTGCACGGTCCGATAGAGCGCGGCGGAGTCGCGCGTGTCGGCGGCGTAGACCGCGATCCCGTGGGATGCGATCGTCCGCCGTATGGGAGCCCGCTTGGCGCCCTGCCACGCAATGATCAGATCCGGTTGGAGCGCAAACAGTCGCTCCAGGTCCGGGTCCTCCGTCCCGCCGACTGACGCTACGGTCTGGATGGCTTTGGCCGTATCGTATCGCGTCCGCCCGACGAGCGGCGACGGCTGGCCGAGCGCTCCAATGAGATCGGTGGCGCTCGGGACCAGCGACACGACGCGCGTTGCCAATGTGGCAAGGCGCACGGTATCCCCATCGCCATCGACGACCGTGACCGGCATGCTATGCACCGAGCGCGTCTTCGGCGCGCCGGCGCTGCACGCCACGCCACACACGAGCATCACGCCGTATGCAATTCGAGGCAACCCACAGGTTACGAAACGCGTCGGCGCCGCGGCGTACGCGCGCGGCGTAGCGCGAGCGCTGGCGCGAAGCGCCGCGCTAGCGCACCTGATTATTCGTACGGTCGCCGCCCAAAACACGTTTCGCCCACCTCCTCCCCTTTGGTCGGGAAGGCGACGGGCGATTGTCCGGAGCGGCGACGGTGTGCGCGGCTACCGGTTGAGATCGCCCCGCACCCCTCCCTCGAGGGTGTCACACGCGGGAGCGAACGAGACGCGTCTCCTGGCTCGAGGCAGCAGTGCTCGCCTTGCCGCCGCGCGACGCAATGTCGCGCGAGCAGTGGCACAATCCGAGCACATCCGGAACACCTCTTACAGTGGCGGGGCCGCGCCGGTATTCCACCGGACTTCCGTGAGCCCCGTTCGCCTACAGTTGTGGAGGCAATCGTACGTCGGCGCGGGCGGACGCGCAACTGGCGCGCGCGGTGCCGGGCCACTAGCCTCGATCCGTGCGCGGGAAACGGTTGGGCGCGGCTCTCATGGTGCAAGGCACGGCGTCCCACGCCGGCAAATCGACCATCGTGACGGCGCTCTGTCGGATCGCCGCGCGCGCCGGCTATCGGGTCGCGCCGTTCAAGGCGCAGAACATGTCGTTGAACGCCGCCGTCACTCCCGCGGGCGGGGAAATCGGACGCGCGCAGTACACGCAGGCCGAGGCCGCCGGCGTCGTGCCGTCGGTCCAGATGAATCCCATCCTGCTCAAACCCACCGACGACCGCCGGTCCCAGGTCGTCGTGCTCGGCCGTCCCCTCGCCACCGAGGAAGCGACCGCCTACTACGCCCGGCGCGACGCCTTGTGGCCGATCGTCACCGAAAGTCTGGACGATCTCCGCGCCGCCCACGACATCGTCATCATCGAGGGCGCCGGCAGCCCCGCCGAGATCAACCTCGCCTCGCGCGACATCGTGAACATGCGCGTGGCCCGGTGGGCGGATGCCCCCGTCCTCCTCGTCGGCGACATCGAGCGCGGCGGCGTGTTCGCCTCGCTGTACGGTACCGTCATGCTTCTCGGCGACGCCGAGCGCGCCCTGGTGCGCGGATTCCTGATCAACAAGTTTCGCGGCGACCCCGCTCTCCTCGCGCCGGGCCCGGAGATGCTCGCCGAGCGAACCGGCGTGCCGACACTCGGCGTCCTGCCGTATGCCGGCGATCTCGGGTTGCCGGAAGAGGATTCTCTCGGCGTCCCCACCGCGCCCGAACCATGCGGGCTCGACATCGCCGTCGTCCATCTGCCCCACATGGCCAACTTCGATGACTTCGATCCGTTGCGGCGCGAGCGCGGCGTTGGCGTCCGCTACGTCCGTCGCGCCGAGGACTTAGGCCAGCCCGATCTCCTCATTCTCCCCGGCACGAAATCCACGGTCGCCGACCTCGAGTGGCTGCGCGCCAGCGGTTTCGCCGCGGCGCTCCAGGCACGCCAGTCCAGCGGCGCGCCCATCATGGGAATCTGCGGCGGGTACCGAATGCTCGGTGGCGCGATCCACGATCCGGACCACGTAGAGTCAGCGTCAGCGACCGTGCCAGGGCTCGGCCTGCTCCCCGTGCACACGACCTTCGTGTCCGCGAAGACGACACGGGTCGTTCGGGCACGCGCTGGAGCGGCTCCCGGACTCCTCGCCGGCGCCGAGGGATGCGCGGTGACCGGATACGAGATTCACCATGGCCAGACCGACGGACCAGAGCGGCCGGTGCTCACGACCGACGCCAGCGGTCGCGTCGTCGGCACATACATCCATGGGATATTCGAAGAGACCGACATTCGGCGCGCCATCCTGGCGCAGCTCGCCCGATGGAAGGGCCTAGCACTGGATCTCGGTCCCGCTCCGCCAGGACGCGACGCCGCCTTCGACGCACTGGCCGACCTCGTGTGTCGCCACGTCGATGTCGCCCGCATCTTTCAACTCATCGGATGCCTGACAAAACCCTGACATTGATCCTGGGCGGCGCGCGCTCTGGTAAGAGCTCGCGCGCCGTGGAGTTGGCGCGTGGCGCCGCGCGCGTGCTGTTCGTGGCCACCGCCGAAGCACTCGACGACGAGATGGCGGTGCGGATCGCCGCGCACCGGCGCGAGCGTCCGGCCCATTGGCAGACCCTGGAAGAGCCCCGCTATCTGGCCGCGTCGATCGCGCGCGCCAGCACCGCGTACGATCTCGTCGTCATCGACTGTCTGACGCTCTGGGTCAGCAACGTCCTGGACGGCGAGCTGGAGCGATCCACGCGCACCCTGATCGAGACCTACCGGCGCGGCACGCCGAGCTGGATCGTCGTGAGCAACGAAGTCGGTCTCGGCATTGTACCCGACAACGCCTTGGCACGGACGTATCGGGACGCCCTAGGGGCGGTCAACCGCCTCGTCGCGGCCGCCGCGGACCGGGTCACCTTCATGGCCGCCGGGCTGTCGATCAACCTCAAGGGCTGAAACTTTGAGGGGCGCTTCCGCGTAGGAAGGGGACTGCTTGGAGCGGAGCGCATGTCCATCCTGGAAGCCGTCCGTCTGGCCTTGGCGCAAATCCGCGTCCAGAAACTCAAGAGCGTGTTCACGCTGTTGGGCGTCACCATTGGCGTGATGTTCTTGATCGCCGTCGTGGCGGTCGTGAATGGCATGTCCCGCTACGTCGAGGACGACTTCGCCGGGAAGTTCCTCGGCGTCAACACGTTCAATCTCCGCCGCTTTCCGGATTTCAACTCCGGCGACGTCTCGGCCGCGACGTGGCGCGACTGGCAACACCGGCCGCTGATCACGGCCGAGGATGCCGAAGCGGTACGCGACGGCTTGCCGCCGGGCACGCGCTGGGCGATCCAGCAGGCACGGTGGGTGACGCCGCGGTCGCAATACTCCCGGGGCGGTCCGCAGGTCATCGTCGAGGCGGTGACCATCGATTACTTCGCCATCAAGGACCTGCACGTCTCCGCCGGCCGACTGTTCGACGCCGAAGAGGACCAGTACGGCGCGCCCGTGGTGGTCATCGGCAAGACCACCGCGGAGCAACTCTTCCCCAATCTCGATCCCCTCGGCCGCGAAGTGCGCCTCGACGGCTTGCCGTTCACCGTCGTCGGCGTGCTCGAGACGCAAGGTTCGTTCTTCGGTCTCGACCTCGATCGCCAGATCATCGGGCCGTTCCGCTCCTCGTTGGTGCACGCGTTGCGCTTGAGCTCGGGCCTCTACGGCGTCGTGGTGCAGGCGCCATTGGGTCCCGCCCTCTTGGACGCCGAAGATCGGACGCGGGACGTGATGCGGCGCCGCCATAAGCTGCACCCGGCCGAGGGCGACGACTTCGTCTTCGAGACGTCGGAGTCGGCGCTCGGCGATTGGAAGCAAATCAAGTCGTTCATGGTGTACGGCGGGCTGATTCTTCCATTGGTTGGGTTGATCGTCGGCGCGATCGTGATCATGAACATCATGCTGGTCGCGGTGGCCGAGCGGACCCGCGAGATCGGCATCCGGAAGTCCCTGGGGGCGCGGCGGCGCGACATCCTGGCCCAGTTCCTCGTGAATCGGCGACCTTGAGCCTCATCGGCGCGGGCATCGGGATCGGCCTCGGGATCGGCCTGGCACACGTCGTGGCCGCCGCCTCGCCGTTGCCGGCCGCGATCGCGCCCTGGTCCCTGGTCGTCGCCGTGGGATTGGGCGGCGGTGTGGGCATCGCGGCCGGCGCCTACCCCGCGAGTCGCGCGGCCCGGCTGGATCCCATCGTGGCCCTGCGCGTCGAATGAGGCGCGCCGTCCAGGCCCTGGCCGAGGGCGTGTTGATCGCCGTTGATGCCATCCGGGGCAATCGCGTGCGGGCCGGCCTGACGATCCTGGGGATCGCCGTCGGCGTGTTCGTGGTGACCGCGATGTCGGCGGCGGTGCACGGCATCAATTCCGGCGTCGAGGCCAGCCTGGCCGCGGCCGGGCCCACCACATTCTACGTGACGCGGTGGCCGATGCAGGTGAACAGCTGCAGCGGGTCCGCGGACAGCTGTCCGTGGCGGCACAACAAGCCGTTGACGGTGCCCGAGGCAACCGCGATCGGCGCGTTGGCCAGCGTGCACGCCGTCATTGTGCACGTCGGGACGACAGCGTATGCGCGGGTGAACGACCGCTCGCTGGGCGCGGCGACCGTCGATGCCTATACGCCGGGGTGGACGGAGGTCGATCCCGCACAGATCGACTCCGGGCGCACGTTCACGCAGCGGGAGAACGATGGCGGCGCCCACGTCGCGCTCATCAACGACGTGGTGGCGCGCGATCTCTTTCCCACGGGGCGGGCCATCGGGAACCTGGTGTCGTTGGACAACGCGCCGTACCAAGTCATTGGCGTCTATCACTCCCGCGGGAATCTGTTCGATCCGGCGAACAAACCAAAAGTCGTGGTGCCGTTCGAGACGGCGCGGCGGTCGCTCAAGGTGAACATCAAGTGGCTCGACATCACGGTCAAGCCGCGCGCAGGCGTGGCGCAGGGCGAGGCCATGGACGATGTCACCGGCAGCCTGCGCATCCGCCGCGGGCTGCGACCGTCGGCGGACAATACCTTCTTCATCTACGGTCAGGAAAAGGTGATGGAGGTCTACAACAAGACTGTGCTGGTGTTCTTCCTCGTCATGATCGTCCTCTCGGCCATCGGGCTGCTCGTGGGCGGCGTGGGAGTCGTGGCCATCATGATGATCAGTGTCACGGAGCGCACGCGGGAGATCGGCGTGCGGAAGGCGCTGGGCGCCACGCGCGGGGCCATCCTCTGGCAGTTCCTGGTGGAGGCCGCGACGCTCACGACCATTGGCGCCGTCATTGGCCTCATCTTCGGCGGGCTCGCCACCTGGCTCATTCGATCGGTGACCCCGGTGGAGGCGTCGATCCCGCCGGTGGCGCTCTTCGCTTCGCTGGGCGTCAGCGCCATCACCGGCGTGTTCTTCGGCCTGCTCCCCGCCCTGCGCGCGTCGCGATTGGACCCCGTCGCCGCCCTGCGGTACGAATAATAGCTTTTAGTCTGAGCGTCAGACATATTTAAGTCATGACGCGAGCCCAGTTCGCCATCGCGGTCGGGGCGCCGGAGAAGTGGGTCCATAACGCGGCCGCCGCGCTCCGCCGGCGCATCCCCTACACTGCCGAGAATGCCCGCCGGCTCACCGTCGCCCGGGCCATCCAACAAGCCCTCGGCGTCGCGCTGCCGCGCGCCGACCGCCTGGCGGCCAAGGCACTGGCCGGGGGGGTCGCGCTCCCCGGCGACGGGAATGTGCACATCACGGTCGACCTGCCACACCTGCTGTCGGCGTACGCCGGTCGCCTGTCACTCGCCGCCCGGCATGAGCCGCTCCGCCGCGGCCGGCCACGGGCCACGCGCGGCGATGCCCGGGCCCGCGCTCGCGACTACGGGATCGACCTCACGCTCGTCGATCAGCACCTGGCGATGACGCCGGAGGAACGGCTCGTGATGCTCAACGAAAACGCGCAATTCGTGAGCGCCTTGCGCGGCGCAGCGCGACGATGAGCCTCCTCGGCACCATTGCGGGACTCGTCGACGCGGGCGTTCGCTTTGTCGTCGTCGGTGGCTTTTCCGCGACGGCCCACGGTTCGGCCCGCGTGACCGACGACATCGACATCTGCTACGACACGGCGCCCGACAACCTGGACCGGCTCGCCGCTCTCCTGGCGCGGTGGGACGCGTATCCCCGCGGCGTCCAAAAAGGACTGCCCTTCATCATGGATGCGAAGACGCTGCACCAGGCGCCGATACTGACGCTGACGACGAGCCAGGGGTGGTTCGACATCATGGATGTCGTGAAGGGCGTGGGCGATTACGCCAAGTGCCTCGCCGAGTCTCAAGAACTCGCGGTCGCGGGCATACGGTTTCGCACGCTGACACTCGACGCGCTCATCCGCGCCAAGCGCGCGGCAGGGCGGTCGAAAGACCGGGAGCATCTCATCGAGTTGGAGGCGATCGCCGCCACCGTGGCGGCAGAGAGCCGGAAGAAGCAGGGCCGCTAGTCGGCGCCCTGGGGCTCGGCGCCCTGCGGGACGCCGACGTCGGAGCTGTCGGAGCCGGTGACCGCCCCGTTGTGTTCGGGCTGTCCGTCGGGTAGCACCGGCAGGTCCAACGAGCCGTTGGTCTCCGCGAACGCCGACATCATGTTGTGGTCGCGGGTCCAGTCGGCCTGGGTGTAGACCCACGGCCGCAGATGACACTTGTCCTCGAAGTACTTCGGCGGATGCCCACCCACGCCATCGAGGAGATAGTGCATCATCTCGTGCTCCACGACCATTGGATCGGCGAGCGACTGCGAGCCGATCCAGACGCGCCGCGACCACGCGTCTTCCATGGCCAGCACCGGCTGGCCGTCGCTATCGAGGATGTGGTCGCTGGTGTCCTTCTGGACGTGATAGTAGAACCGCAGCGACTGGTAGTTGCGCTCCAACCCCGAGCACTGCTCGGCCTCCACGAACAACGTGCGATACCAACCGGGCGGGTCGAACTTCACCCAGTTGGTCGTCTCCGGATGCGCCGGCGCGAGCAGGTTGTCGAGATACCCACACCCTGTCGCGGCAAGCGCACAGACGACGATCGCGAGTCTCCGCATGGTGGCCGGCATATCCTCAATACCGCCCTGTAAGCAACCTCTGCGCCGCGCCACCGGTCACCGTCCGCTGTCCGTCGTGGACGGACTGTCCCGGTCAGCGCGACCGAGCGGGAAGGAGCTCGGATCGCCCATAGATCGCCCCCCCACGCACGACCCAGCGCACGCTACGCATGTTTACCGCATCCGCCGCTGGGTCGGCATCAAACACCACGGCGTCGGCGATTTTGCCCGGCGCCAGCGACCCCAGATCGGTTTGACGGCCCATAGCGCGAGCCGAGACTTCCGTCGCCGCGGAAAAGACGGCGGCGGCCGGCATCCCCGCGTGCTGCATCGCCTCCATCTCCGCGTACACGCTCGGCCCGTGCACGGTGCCGGGATTCCCCGCGTCCGTGCCCATTGCGATCGGGATGCCCGCCGCCATCATGGCGCGGACGTTCGCTTCGATCATCCGGCGAGTCTTGGCGACGCGCTCAAAGGCCGCGGCGCGATTGGCCCGTATTGGCGCCGGCGCAACACTTTCGACGTGTGCGCGCGTCACAGGATCGACACAATCCAGCGGGTACCGCTCACCCGGCGACCGGCCGGCCCACACGTCGGCGTACCCATTGAGCACGGTAATGGTCGGGATGTCGATGACCCCTTTTTGCTTGGCCAGCGCGAGAAATGCGCTGTCGACCGGCGCGTCTTCGACACCGTGCACCAGCACCCGGGCGCCGGCGGCCACCGCTTCCTTCGCCCGCGCCAGCTGCGTGGCGTGCACGATCAACGGCAGTCCCACGCGGCGGCTTTCATCACCCGCGGCCTCCAACATTGCCCGCGCATGGGCCGCCAGCGAGTCCGGCACCTGGATATACCAGACCTTGATGGCCGAGGAACCGGCGCGGGCCAGGGCGCGGACCGTGGCGCGCACGGTCGAGTCGTCCCGCATGTAAATGAACTGCTTTTGGTCGGGCAGGTTGAGCCAGAAATCGATCGTCGACAGGAGCCCACCGGCCGCCGCCATGTGGGGCGCGACGAGCGACGCGTCCTGACGGCGCGCCAACTCTATCGACCACGGATACCCGCCCACGTCGAACACCGCCGTCACGCCGGTACAGAGATAGGCGCGATCAAACCGGTCGTGGTGGTCGCGCAGCGCGATGATCGTCGAGTCGTACGGAAACTGGCTGCGGACGTCGCCGGCGTCGGGCCGCCCGTCGATCCAGCCCGTCTGCGAGTAATGGACGTGGGCGTCGATGAGCCCGGGCGCGATGAACTTGCCCCGCACGTCGATCGTTTCCGTGCCCGGAGGCACCGGACACGACGCACGGGGACCCGCGCACACGACGCGGCCGGCCTTGAAGACGACCGCGGCATTGCTCACCGGCGCGGCCGACGGGTTGACCAGAGTGCCGCCCACGAGGGCCAAGGGTGGCGGCGCGGCACCCGCCGGCAGACCGAACGCGGTGCTTACCGCGATCTTCCAACCATTGGCCGTGCGGACGAACACCCGCTCCGAGATGCCCTCGGATGTGACCCCGTGCTGCGTGACGCGATAATGGTACGTGCCGTAGACCACGCCCGGCGCCAGCGACCAGACCCGAAGGTCGCGCGCGATGAGCGTGTCCGGCCACGTCGTATCGCGGGCCGATGCCAGCCCGGCGAAGCCCAGATCCGGTCCGCCGGGACCGTTCCGGATCAGCCCTTCGGTGGAGAGATAGTACGAGAGGTAGCGCTGGCGATCGTGGTGGTGGATCGCATCCAGATTCGCCGAGAAAACCGCGCGCGCGGCGGCGGTATCCGACTGCGCCAAAACTGGCGCGGCGACAAGGGCGGCACACGAGATGGCGAGACGCAGGTGCATCGGGTGACGAACTTATGCATTCGCCCCCCGATGCGTAAGGCCGTGCGCTGCCAAACCTTCAGGCGCGCGGGCGCTCTCCAGCCGGACGCGAGACGCTTTTCTTTCGGGCGGGGGACCGCCGCGGCAGATCGGCCAGCTCGGGTTCGTTCGCTTGCGCGCGATCCGCGGCCAGATTGATCGACCGCTCGGCCAGCTGCGTGAGCAGGCGGTCGGTGTCGCGCTCTTCGCCCAGCGTCAGCCGCAACACCTGCGCATGCCGCCCATGTCCGAGCTTGTCGGCCCAGGCGCACACCGTCCCGTATCCCGCCAGCTCGTAGTGCTCGATGTGCTGCGCTTTCGAGATCAATCCGGCGTCCAGCACATTGGCGTCCGGGCGCTCATGGATCAGCTCCGAGCCCTCCTTGATCACGCCCTCCATGCCCACGCACTTCTTCCCCCGCGGGCTCGACCCCAGGTCCTGAAAAATCTGCTCGAGCCGATCGACATGACCTTCAGTCTGCTGGAGATGGGTGGCGAACGCCCGCTTGAGTTCGGCGTTCGACGCGGACTTGATCATCTTGGGCAGCGCCTTTTTTATCTGGAGCTCGGCGCTATAGAGGTCCCGCAACTCTTCCAGATACAGCGTGCCCAGCGAGTCGATATTCATAGCGCCGTCCGGCGCCCCGAGACGGCCCGAGCGAGCGCGACCAGAATGCAGGCGCCGATGATCGCCACAACGATCGTATAGATCATCCCGCCGCCGCCGACGCCGAGCACGGACATGATCCAGCCGCCAATGACAGCACCCACGATGCCGAGGATGATGTCCATGAGCGGACCGTAGCCCGCTCCGCGCATGATGCGCCCGGTCGCCCAACCGGCGATCAGTCCAACGATGATCCACCATAGGAAATACACGGCCCCACCCTCGACTGTGATGAATGCCAGTCGTTAATGCATGACGCGAGCCAAAAACCCGGCACGGGTGCCGTCGCAAGCGCCGTCGCTGGCGCCGATACCCTTCCACGGTATACTGTTCGGTATGTCGCATACCATCCGCGAGAAGCAGAAGCTGATCAACCGCATCAAGCGGATTCGCGGCCAGGTGGGCGCCGTCGAGGAGTTGCTGGCGGAGGAGGTCGACTGCGAGCGCGCGCTCCATACGTTGGCCGCGTGCCGCGGGGCCATCAACGCGCTCATGGCCGAGATTCTCGAAGATCACGTGCGCTATCACGTGCTGCCGCCGGACTCGGCGCCCGGCTCCCACGAGCATCAGGCCGCCGAGCAGCTCGTCGATATCATCAAGAGTTATTTGAAGTAGCGGTCAGCGGAGCAGCTGGAACGCCCGCTCGCGCAGATCATTGTAGCCCGCGGCCGACGCGCCGCTGTTTTCTGCGTGCGTCGTGTTGAGCGATCCCACGATCGCCTTGCCATTGGCGGGATTCAAGAACAAAAAGCTTCGAAATCCGGCCTGCTCGCCCGTGTGGCCGACGAACGTCGCACCGCCCCGCGGAAAGATGAAGAACGAGAGCCCTATGGACGAGCCCGCGGCCGGCGTCTCGGGCCATGAGCCCGGCTCGACCCGGGCGACTGGACGCCACATCTCCTCGAGCGTCCCATGCGCCAGAACGTCGGATGCCGCCGCGGCGAGAAACCCGACATAGCGTACCATGTCGCCGAGCGGGGCGTTGAGGCCGCTGTTGGCCGTCGTGATCCCCGTATCGAACTCGCGGCCATTGGCCTGGACCGTCCCGTTCTCCAGGACGGTGTAGTTGTTGGCGCGGTGCCCCGCGAGGTGATAGGGCGTGACGTTCATGTAGCTGTGCGTCATCCCCAGGGGCCCGAGGATGTTCTTCTCGATGTACACGGCGTAGGGATCGCCGCCGAGTGCCTCGATGACGCGGCCCAAGTAGATGAAGCCCGGATTCGAGTAGGAGTAGCGTTCGCCCGGTCGAAAGGCGAGCTGCTGGTACGGCATCATCGCCACCAGCTGCTCCCAGCGCGTGGGCTCGAACGGTTCCCAGGGGAGGCCCTGCTTGTACGGCCAGGTCGCGTTCTGGAACCCCGCGGTGTGCGACAGCAGCTGGCGCAGGGTGACGTCGCGCACCGACCCCGTATCAGCGTGCACCGCCGTCAGCTCGGGACAGTAGGTGACGATCCGGTCATCGAGCGACAATCGGTGGCGGTCACGGAGCTGCATGATGGCGATCGCTGTCAACGTCTTCGTGATCGACGCCCAGTGGAAGATCGTCGCGCTGTCGACCGCCTGGTGCCGCTCGCGATCGGCCATGCCGACGGTGTGCCACTCCACCGCCCGGCCCCGGTCCACGACCACGTAGGCTCCGCCGACGACGCTATCCGTGTGGACGTAGCGGTCGAACGCGGCCGGGAAGTCCTGCTGTTGCACCATTGCGAGCGCTAGAACGGCAGACGGTAGAGTAAGCGTAGAGTTCTCGAGTCGGCGTCGCTCAGCTGGTACTGCCGGCCATTGGACACGGCCGCCATAATGTCGTTCTTGTCGGGCGAGTGATCCAGGCCGAGGGCATGCCCCGCCTCGTGCAGGGCAGCGTTCTGTATGCCCTCGACGCTCGCCGTCGACAGGAGCACTACGTGGGCGATCGCGATGCGTCCCGCCTCGTCCGTCAGCCGGAACGTCGTGCCCAGCTCGCCGGTGACGGGCAAACTCTCGCTCCAAGTCACGTGGACATTGGCTTGGGTCGAATCGTCGGTCATGGCGTACCCGATGCCGGCGTTCGCTTCGTTCCACCGGAGGAAGGCCGCCCGCACGACGCCCGCGTAGGGATGGGGCGCGACCCACAGCGCGAGCGGGCGATCGCGCGCCGGCCAGCGCCGGATGCGGCCCTCATGGTCAGCCAGGATGGCCCTCAGGTACGTGCCCCCGCCCTCCGCATCGAGGATCGAATCGACCGCCGCGGGCGCCGCATCGGCCCCGGTGTCGCCGGCGATCTGCCGGAGGGCCGTCGCGCGCAGCCGCGCCAAATGGATCGCTCGCAGCCAGTCGGGTGGCTCGTAGGACCCGCCTTGGTTGGCCACCTGCGCGTCGTACGCCTGGACGATCCGCAGGCTGTCGGCTTCGGTCAGGACCGGTCCGGCGGGCGCGGCCCGCCGGTGGACGAATCCGGCCACGCCCAGCGCGACCGCGAGCGCGAATAGGAGGATAGGCCGCCTCACATTTGGCGGACGCGCCCGGCGCGCGCGGCGTAACCCGGTTTCGGAAGGCGCAACCGGGTAACAGGTTGCTCACGGCCCTCGCGCATACTGGCCTCGCATTGCGCGTGGCGTCACGTTCGTACCATACCCATGACAAACGACATCACGCGGCGCGAGCTGCTCAAGGCAGCCGGCGGCATCACGGTGCTGGGCCTCCTGCCCGTTGGACGCGGCCTGTTTGCGTTGGAGGCCGACGCGACCAAACCCGGCGTGTTGCCCCGCGCGCCCGTGCTGTTCACGGCCGTCCCCTATATCCAGCCCGGCCCCGCAGGCGGACCCCTGAACGAAGGGAACGAATCCGTCGTCGTCGCTTGGCAGACCGACTCCCGGCCGGCGGACTTCACCGTGGAGTACGGCCTGACGCCGCGCTACGGCCGCCGGGCGACTGTCGTGCGCGCGTCGCGTTCCGGTGGCGATCCAAAGAAGGAGGGCGAGGGCCGGCTCAACTACGCGGCCACGCTGACCGGACTCCGGCTCGCCACGACCTACCACTATCGCGTGAAGCAGGGCGAGAGCCTCGTCGCCGAGGGATACTGCACGACGCGCAAGCCGCGGGGGACGGCGGTGCGATTCGTCGCCTTCGGTGACAACTCCTACGGCGAGATGGGGCAGCGGGCGATCGCGTACTGGGCCTACCACGCGCGCCCGGACTTCGTCATGAATACCGGCGACAACGTGTATGAGAGCGGGCGCGACGATGAGTATCAGCGCTATTTCTTCCCCATCTACAACGCCGAGGTGGCGAGCCCCGGCGTCGGGGCGCCCCTGCTCCGGTCGGTGCCCTTCTATACCGTGCTGGCCAATCACGATGTGCACGGGAAGGATGCCAACGGCCACGTCGTCGCCGACTTCGACACCAACGCGGACGCCCTCGGCTACTTCACCAACATGTACCTGCCGTTGAACGGGCCGGTGGCGCCTCCACAACCCATGCCCATCGCGGGCGCCAGCGCGCGTGTCGACGATTTCACCCGGTGCGCCGGCGATCGGTTTCCGCGGATGGGGAATTACAGCTTCGACTACGGCGACACGCACTTTCTCTGTCTGGATTCGAACTCGTACGTGGATCCCACCGATGCCGGATGGGCGGCGTACATTGACGCCGACCTGGGCGCGACGGACGCGCGATGGAAGTTCGTGGTCTACCACCATCCGGCGTTCAACGTTGGCCTCGAGCATTACACGGAGCAGCACATGCGGGCGCTGAGCCCCGTGCTGGAGCGCCATCGCGTGGACTTCGTGCTCAGTGGACACGAGCACAATTACCAGCGCACGCGGCCGCTGACCTTTCTGGCGTCGAGCACGGCCAACGCCGCCAACCGCTTCGGCAAGGACCGGCGGACCCCGGGGACGTTCCACGTCGACGAGCATTTCGACGGAGAGACCACGACCCACGCCAACGGCGTCCAGTACATCACGACCGGGGCTGGCGGAAAGCATTCTGTATGATCCAGGCTTCACCGATGCCCCGGAGCAATGGCTGCACGACGACGATGGCCGCGTCGCCTACGTCGCGCGTATGGTCTCCGATCGCCACTCGTTCACCGTCTTCGACATTGACGGTGCGAATCTCACGCTGACGCAGATCGATCAATGGGGCCGCGAGATCGACCGCATCCGCGTCAGCAAGGGTCTGGCCCGCCTCACGTCGTCCTGAGGATCCTGCTGCCGATCGGCGCCTGGCTCTTCGCGGGCGCCGCGGCCGCGCAGACCGAATACCACGACCTGTCACCCGGACGGCCATCCAGCGTCGAAGAGGCGGCGGTGACGCCTCGACAAGCCATTGAGCTGGATCTCGCGCCGGCGACGGTTGCGCTGTTCAGTGGCGGCCTGACCCGTGTGACGCTGGAGCCGGCGCTCTCCTACGGCATCCTGCCCCGCGCCGAGATCGAGCTCCTGGCGCCGTTCATCCTTCGGGAGCGCGGCGCCACGCCCAGCCACGGGCTCACGCAGTTCGGGCTGGGCGCGATGTACAACTTCAATAACGAGAGCACGTGGCTCCCCGCGTTCGCGGTGCGGGGGGAAGTCGCGTTTCCGGCGGCCGGCGCCACCACGACGGGGACACTATTCGAGGGCCGGGCGATGGCCACTCGGACCCTGGGCGCGTTTCGTGTGCACGCCAACGTCACCTATAGCTCGTATCACGTAGCGAGCGCTCCCGCGCCGGCACCGGGATGCACGGTGAATTGCCCGGCACCTCCGCCGCCTATTCCCGATATCCCCTGCGGCGTCGTCGCCGACGACATTGGGAGTCAGCAAACAGCCCCACCGGCCGCATCGTCGCCGACCCAGAGCAGCGGCAACGTGATATCCGCTGGTCTGGCTCTCGACCGCACCTTCCCGCTGGCCTCGTGGCTCGTCGTGGGCGATATCGTCGTGTCCCGCTACAGCGGCGGACCGCCGCGACCGGATGATTGGACATTGGAGCTGGGATTCCGAAAGCAACTCTCGCCGCGCTTCGTGCTCGACGCTGGGGTGGGCCGGCTGTTCAGCGGGCTCCGACCCGCGTGGCTGGTGACGCTCGGCACGTCGTACACCTTCGCGCTCCCGGCGCTCGTGCCCGAGGCCAAGCCTGGTGCGCACTAGGGGCGTCGCGGCGTTGCTGCTGGTCGCGGGCTGCGGATACTACGAGCAGACGTATTTCCCCGCGTCGCACAACTGGGCGTTTCGGCATCAGTATGCCCAGGCCGACCGGCTGTTCAACGCGTTCGACTATGGGCACGCGATCGTGTACGAGGAGCTGATCGCGCACCCGGACGGTCCGGTGAGCCGCATCGAGGACGATCGATTCACGTTTATCACGACCCGACTGTTGGTGCACCCGCCCGCGGTCCCGTTGGACGAAGAAGCCATCGGCCCCGACTACGCGCGCCTCATTCCCGAGGCCCACGCGATGTTCGAGTGGGCGCACATGCTGCACCGGCAGATCTACGACATCTGGGCCGACGACCGGATTCCAACGGCGGCGAAGGACACCGCGGTGGCCACGGCCATCCGCTACTATCGTTCGCGCCACGATCTGGCATTCAGCAGCAGCCCGAAGCGCATGTCCCTGATGGATGGCCAGTACTACTCCCTGGCTTTTCGGAAGCGCTACCCGAAGTTCACGGGCCTGCTGTGGTCGTATCACTGGCTGCAGGTCGTCCTGTATGATGCCTTGATGCGGGGCGCGACACCCGCCGAGCGGCGGGCAAACGTCGACTCGGCGGTCGCGCGGTTCCGGGGCATGCTGGCCGAGGCCCCCTCGCGGATGCCGAGCGTGATGCCGATGACCGCCGGCGTCGCGCCCGCGTTCGCCGGGCGCTATCCGGAGGCGGCGATCATCTTCGACAACTTGCACGCCTTTCACGACGTCGTCGCCGACATCCTGGCGTCGAACGACGTGCCACGCGCGCGCAAACGCGCCGAGGTCGTCGCCGCCGCCGCCCGCTATCGGGACGACGTCTCGTCCGTCACCACGGTCGCCGACTGGAAGGCCATGTCCGGGATGATGGGCGTGGCGCAGATGGGTGGCGTGCCGTTCCCGTGACCGTCACTCGAGGCGAAACACGTTGACCTGCGGATGGAGCGACGCCGGGAACACCCCGCCGCCCGTTCCACCGAACGTGAGCGAGACGGAGCCCGAGCCCGCCGGCGTCGCCAGCTGATAATAGGCGCTCGTGCCCGGCACGATCTTCCCCGACAGGCCCGCGCTGGTGAGGGTCGCTGGAAGAAGCGGGTAGATGTTATGAACGAGTGCGTACAGGTCACGCAAGTTGTACGACGTAAAGCGATACGGAGCGGGGATCGCGCTCCGCGCGACTCCCGGGATACTGTCGGTATAAGCGGCGATACCGAAGTTGCCGAAGAAGACCGAAAAGGGCAGGCCCGACGCTTGGGCGATGTTTGCCGTGCCAGTCGCGGTGGACGTCTCCAGCGCGTGAAAGACCGGGTCTCCCTTTTGATCCCCGAGGTACCGCATCAGGAGCCAGTCACCGCCGCGCCACTCCAGGCAACAGTCGGCGTCCGTGTGCAGTGTCAGGGATGCCGTATCGGGATTCGCGAGGTAGTCGTAGGAGTCGTTGAGCTGCTCCTCGATGTACGGCACCGCCGAATCGGTGAAAATCCGGCCGTTGGCCGGCGGATGCTTGGCGTTGTAGTATCGCGCGCCCAGTTCCGTGGCGACGATGCTCATCCCTTCGTCGAGCCACCCTTCCTCGGCGCTCCCGCCATTGATCAGGACGTGGTGGCCGTAGTTGATCATGTGTTGCAGCTCGTGCAGGAACGTCCCGGGGATGATGCCGTCGACATCGGCCACGAGATGCGCGCAGCTGTGCGCGGTCCCATCGGGATCGGGCACTATACCATAGAACACTTCGCCCTGGTTGGAGTGCGCGTTCCCGGGCGCGAGATCGTTGGGGTCGAAGTAGCCGGCCACGAAGCCTTCGGTCCGGCAGTCATTCGCCGGGGTGAGCGCGTTCACGGCTGGCGACAGCAGCATGATCACGTGGCCGTTGTGGTCGATGTCCGTCGGCGCCGCGAATGTCGTCACATTGAGTTGGTACAGCACCTGATCGGTGAGCTGGCCGAACGTTTGGAGTTGGGTCGGGCTGAACCCATTGGCCGGCGCCGCATTGTCCACATACACGTAGACGTTGGCGCCCGCGAACTGGAGCGTGGCGGTGTCCAGTTTGTACGTCGTGGCGTTGGTGTCGGCGAATACCCAGAACGTGCGCGTGCTGCCGACGGTCACGGCCGCCGCTGGACCCGGCGCCATGGGACCCATGGACGCCGCCGCGGCGGCGAGCCGCTGCCCCTTGCGTCTCAAGTGCAGGTCGAAGAGCGCCTGACGGCGATTGAGCGTGAAATTCTGGAACTGATACGCCACGTTGCCGGTGGCAAACTGCGGCACGATGAGATACGTGGCGCCATTCCCGTCGAGCGTCAGACCGCTGCCGGTCGAGCAGTCCAGCGTCACGCCGTGGAGCGGCGCGAGCGACACGGTGGCCGGTGTGCAGGATCCCTTGGGGGACGGACCACTGGCCGAGCCCCCGCAGGCGGCGATCGTGACCAGGGACCAGCAGCCGAGCACGCCATAGGCGTTCCGTCGCCGACCACTCACCGGACGATTCGCTCCATTCGTTGAATTTTCGTGGGCGACCCGAAGGGCGGCCGATAGTCTGGTCAACATGCTCACTTTCATCGCAGCCGCCGCCCTCGCGCTCAATGGTGACGTGGCCGGATCCGTCACCGACAGCACGTCCGGGGGCCCATTGCCCGCCGTCGAAATCGCGATCGAACGCGGCACCACGGTCGTAGCCAACACGACGACCGATGCGTTCGGCCGGTTCATCATACACAATGTACCGGGCGGAGACTACCAGATCGAAGCCCGGTTCATCGGGTTCCACGCGCAGTCCCGGCCCGTGACGATCGGGACGGGCACGGTCCACGTGAACTTCCGACTCGTGCCGGCGCCGACGACGCTGGAGTCGGTGCAGATCACGTCCAAGGCTCCCGTCGAAATCGACACGCGATCCGGCGACCAGTCGTACACGCAGAACGAGTCCCACGCGGCCCCGACCACGACGACATTGGGCATTCTGCAGCAAGCGATGGCCGGCGCCGCCCGGGCGCCGACGGGCGAAGTGCACATTCGCGGGCAGCACGCCGAGTACCAGTATTATGTCGATGGCGTACCGGTGCCGTCGGGCGTGGCCGGCTCGCTCAATGAGTTGTTCGATCCCGCGGTCGTGCAGAGCATCGATTTCCAGACCGGCGCCTGGGATGCGGAGTACGGCGGCAAGAACGTGGCCGTGATCAACATCCAGACGCGCGTCCCGGCCGGCGGATTCCACGGCGAGGAAGCGACGTACGGGGGTTCATACGGCGCCTTGGGCCAGGCGCTGTCGATGAGCGGCAACAGCGGCAAGTTCGGCGCGTTCGTCTCCGGCACGGCGCAGGGGAGTGACATGCGGAACGAGCCCGTGATGGGCAACGCCCAGAACTCGCCGATCAACTTCCATAACCACGGCGAGGATTACTTCGGGTTCGGCAAGCTGCAGTACACGGCGAGCAACCGCGACCTCCTGTCGCTCGACGGCAATTACTCGACCACGAACTTCGCCGTCCCGTTCGATTCCACGGGCGGTACGATCCTGAACGATCATCAGACGGACGTGAACGCGTTCGTGAACTTGAGCTATCGCCATTGGTTCGGGGATTCGGTGGGCACCGACGAGCGCAGCGCGCCGACCGAGTTGTTCGTGGGACCGTTCTACCGCCATGGATCGTTGGACTACCGGCCGGGCAGCCAGGACGTTCCGGGCTTCATTGACGCCGAGGATCCGACCCAGACCCCGCGCAACGTGTCGGAGAATCGGAGCTTCAATACGATCGGCGTCAAGACGGACCTGTCGTTCCCGCTCATCAGCGGCATCATGGACGGCAAGATCGGCACGCTCTACTCCCACACGTCCGGCAATGAGAACTTCCAGCTCATCGACCCCACCGGCAGGCAGGGTACCATCCAGGCCGTCTCGGCCCTCGACGGCTACGACTTCGGCAGCTACGTCCAGACGTCACTCAAGCCCGTGGAGTGGTTCGAGCTTCGCGCGGGCTTGCGGTTCGACAGCCACGTCGCGCCCTTCGCCGGCAACCAGACCCAGTGGAGTCCGCGCGTCCGGTTGAATTTCTTCCCCGATGCGTCGAACACCATCTACCTGTACTTCGGCCGGCAGTTCATCCCCACGAACATCGAGGACCTCCGGTCGATCACGCAGATCGGCGACCAGAACGTCGCGACGACACCCACGCTCCCCGAGCGCGACGCATTCTATGAAGGCGGCTACATCCACCGGTTCCCGCTGGGCTTCATCAACAAGGCGGCGGTGTACCACAAAGTCAGCACGCCGGGGATCGACGACAACACCGTGCCTGGATCGGCGATCACGACCGACGTGAACATCGCCGAGGTGCAGGTGGTCGGCGTGGAGGACGCTCTGGAGTGGCAGCCCCATGGACCGTTCTCCGGCTACGTGAACCTGGCGATCAATCACGCCTACGGTCGCGGGCCCATCACCGGCGGATTTTTCCCGATCTCGACGCCCAACTACACGTTCGACCTGGATCACGACCAGCGCGTCTCGGCCGTCGCCAACATCATGTACAGCACCCACGGCTTCTACGCCAGCGCGACGGGGATCTACGGCAGCGGCTTGACCAACGGCCTGACGCCCGACGGCACCGTGCCGAACGATACCGGCAGCGTGTCGAAGGGCACGTTCCAACCCGGTTTCAAGCAGTACGGGACGTGTCTCTTCTGCTTCAACTCGCAGTACAAGGTCCATCCCAGCTACATCCAGAATCTGAGCCTGGGGTACACCTTCTTCACCGTGCGCGGCTACATCCGCCCGGAAGTGTTCTTCACGAATCTCTTCAACTCCCAGTACATCTTGAAAGGCGCGTTCTTCAGCGGCGCGTCCATCGGACGTCCGTTCGCGGTTAACTTTCGCCTGACGTTGGGGATATAGCCCATGTAGGCGGGAGCCGACGCGTGACGCCAAACGACACCACCACCCTCGTCCACCTCGTAGGGTTCCTCGCGGGGGTGGTGCTCTACGCGATGCTGGCGGTCATGACGCTGCAGGAGCGCGCGGGCGGCGATCGCATCCCATTGGCCACGGCGATCCTGGGACTGCTGTGGAACTCGGTGGCCCTCATCATCTACGGCCTGCACGACTTCGGCTTGCCGGCCCCCCTGCCCCGGGCCTGGCCCTGGGTCGTCGCTCTCGCCTTCACGGCGTTGGGATTCCTGCCCGCGGTCGTCGTCCACTCCGCGGTGCAGTCGGCCGGGCGGCGCGCGGGCGGTGCCGCGCTGGTGTCGGCCGCGTACGGGTTGAGCGCGATCGCGGGCGCGCTGCAACTGCTCGATGCCGAACGCGGCGGCGCACTGCCGTCGCGGGCGGCGCTGGTCACCCTCACGGTCGGTTACGCCATTCTCATCGGCGCGCTCATCGTGTACGCCCGGCGACAGCCGGGTTGGCGCCGGGCGTTGTCCGCCGTCGCCCTGGCGGCGTTCGCCGTCATGGCGCTGCACCTGAGCCAACACGCGGCCGCCGACTCCTGGGCGACGGAGTTGGTCGGCCATCACGCGTCGCTCCCGCTGGCACTCGTCATTCTCTATCAGGACTATCGGTTCGCGCTGGCCGACCTCTTTCTCAAACGCGCGCTCACGTTCGTCGCGCTGCTGCTGTTGGCTCTTGGCCTCTACCGGCTGGTCCCCGCACCCTATTCACCCGATTCGGCGGCGGTGTTCGTCGCCCTGTGGGTGGCGACGGCGCTGGCGTACCCACGACTCCGGCGGGGGATTCATGGCGTCGTCGACCGGTTGATCCTGCGGCGTGGCGATTATCGTCAGTTGCGCGAGGCGATCGCCACGCGCATCGCGGCCCTCGACGCCGAATCGGCCATTCTCGACGCCATCTGCGACGCCCTCCAATCGACGCTGTCGGCCAAACACGTGACCTGGCGCGTGGCCGATGGCGGGGCATCGGCGGACGCGAGCGTGCCGACCTCCGACGCGCCCACGTACGCGATTATCGTGGGGGGACTCTCCGGCGGCCGGCGGCTCCTGTCGGACGACACCGCCATGCTCGAGGGCATTGGGCTCCTCGCCGCGCGGCGCATCGACGCCGTGCGCGTCGCCCGCGAACGCTACGGACGGGACCTGCGGGAGCGCGAGATCCTGCAGCTGGCCACCGAGGCCCAGCTCACGGCGCTCCGGGCCCAGCTCAATCCCCATTTTCTGTTCAACGCGCTGACGACCATCGGCTACCTCATGGAGACCGCGCCGCAGCGGGCCATGGAGACGCTGTTTCGTCTCACGGGTCTCTTGCGCGCCGTGCTCCGGCGCTCGGACGGCGAGCTGGCGACGCTGGGCGACGAGCTGGAGATCATTCGGTCGTACCTGGCGATCGAAGGCGCGCGATTCGAGGAGCGCCTTTCGGTGACGATCGATGTGCCCGATGCGTTGACCGCGGCGCAACTGCCGCCGTTGCTGGTGCAGCCGCTGGTGGAAAACGCCGTCAAACACGGCATCACGCCGCGCAAGGATGGCGGGCGGTTGGTGATATCGGCGCGTATCGATCGCGCGAAACCCGTGGAGATGCTGGTCGTGACCGTGGTCGACACGGGTGTGGGCGTCTCGCCCGACGACCTGTCTCGGCGCCGGGCGCGGGGCATTGGGCTGAGCAACGTCGAGTCGCGGCTTCGCCACTACTACGGCGATATCGCGACGCTCGCCGTCCGGAGCGCGCCCGACGTCGGCACGACCGTCGAGATCCGGATGCCGGCCGATCCGGCGCGTGCCGGGCGTAAGGCCGGATAGGCGCCGTGCTGCGCGTCCTGATCGCTGACGATGAGCGGCCCGCCCGCGCGTTCCTCGCCAACACGCTGCGGTCGTTGGGGAACGTGGAGCTCGTCGGCGAAGCCGCCGGCGGCGCCGAGGCCGTGGCGGCGATCGAGCGCTTGCGGCCGGATCTGGCGCTGCTCGATCTCCAGATGCCGGAGGTCGACGGCATCGCCGTCGTGCGCCTCATTGACCCGCATTGGATGCCCCTCGTGGCGTTCGTGACCGCGTACGACGAGTACGCGGTGCAAGCCTTCGAGCTGAGCGCCATTGACTATCTCCTCAAGCCCGTCGAGCCCGCGCGCCTCGCGCTGACGCTGGCGCGGGCCCGGCAGCGGATGGAGGAGACCGAGTACCAGACGGTGCAGGCCGACCGTTTGCGCGAAGCCGTCATCGCCTACGACCGGGGCGCGCCCCGCGGCGAATATCTGCGTCGCATCCCCGTCCGGCGCCGCGAAGACACCATCATTCTGGCCGTCGACCAGATCGTGTCGATCGTCGCCGATGGCGAGCTGTTGCACCTGACCGCCGCCAACGGCGAGCGCCACACGATCAGCTATCGGCTCAAAGATCTCGAAGCGCGGCTCGACCCCACCCGGTTCATCCGGCTCTCCCGCGGCGCCATCGTCAATCTCGACGTCGTGCAGCGGGTCAGTCCGATGCCCGGCGGGACGTACGTGGTGACGCTGGCCAACCGCCAGCAGATCCCGGTCAGCCGGTCCCGGGCGCGCGCATTGCGGGATGTCCTGCTTCGCCTTTAGGACGCGGACGGTAGCACGCCGTCTTGCCGATCGGCTCCCGATCGTAGCCGTCGTCGAGATTGAGGGTCGTCTCGGCGCCGCCCAGGAAGAGATACCCGTCGGGCCGCATGAGCCGGCGCACCCGTCCCAGAATGTCGCGCTTCGTCTCCGTCTCGAAGTAGATCAGGACGTTGCGCATGAAGACGATGTCGGGGACGCGGAGCGACGGCCACGGGCCCGCGAGATTGAGCGCGGAGAATTGGACCATATCGCGCACAGCACTGGCGATACGCCAGGTGGCGCCCCCTTCCTTGGTGAAGTACTTCACCAGCAATGACGCCGGCAGCCCGCGGTTCACCTCCAGCTGCGTGAACACGCCGGTTGCGGCGCGGGCCAACACTTCGGTCGAGAGATCGGTCGCGAGGACGTCGACCGTCCATCCTGCCTCGCGGAGCCCCAGGTCCGCGAGAATCATGGCGATGCTGTACGGCTCCTGTCCCGTCGACGCCGCCGCCGACCACACGACGAGCCGCCGGTCGGCGGCGCGGCGGCGCTTGAGCTCGGGGATGACCGTCGTCCGGAGCGCCTCGAACGGGTGCAGGTCGCGGAAGAAGCTTGTCTCGTTCGTGACCATCGCCTCGACGACCCGCAGGCGGAGTTGGTCGGTGGGGCGCGACCGGAGACGACTGATCAACTCCTGCAGCGACGCGAAGCCCTCGCTGCGGGCGACCGACGCCAGCCGCGACTCGATCAGATACTCCTTGCCCGGCTCGAGCACGACCCCCGCGCGCTCGCGCATGAGATCGCGCACGAAGGCAAATTCGAGACTGGTTACCGCCATAGCGCGAGTGCCCGACGGGTGATATCGGCGGCGATCTGCGGCAGCGGGAGGATCGCCTCGGCCAACCCCGCCGCGGCGACGAATCCTGGCATCCCCCACACGACCGAGGTCGCTTCGTCCTGAGCCACTACGCGGCCCCCGGCCTCGACGATGGCCTGGGACCCCCGCACCCCATCCTGGCCCATGCCGGTGAGGACGACGCCCAGGACCGCGTTCCCCCAAACCGCGGCGCAGGAGCGGAACAGGACATCGACCGAGGGGCGACAGGAATTCTCCGGGGCCCCCTGCTGCGTCCGGAGCACCACGCCCGCCGCCGTACGCTCCACCAGCAGGTGATAGTCGCCCGGCGCGATGTAGGCACAACCCGGATCCACCGGTATCCCGTCCACGGCTTCGACCACCGGGATCGCCGCCTGCGCCGCGAGCCGTTCGGCGAGGAGCGCCGTGAACATTGGCGGCATGTGCTGCACGATCAGGATCGGCACTGGAATGTCCGCCGTGAGCGCCGGAATGATCTGCGCCAGCGCGTTGGGTCCCCCGGTCGAGACGCCGATGGCCACCACGTCGACCGGGCCGCCCAGTGAGCGCGCGGGCCGGAGGGGCGGCGGCCGCTCCGGCCCGGGGCGCGCGACCGTCGATCGCCCGCACAGGGCCTTGATCTTCGGAATGAGCTGTTCGCGGATGCGCTGCTGGGCCTCGGCGGCGCTCCCTGTGTAGCTCGGCTTCGTGACATAGTCCGTGGCGCCACGGGCCAGCGCGTCCAGCGTGGCCACCGCGCCGCGCTCAGTCGTGGTGCTGAACATCACGATCGGCAGCCGCGGCTGCGTCTTCCGGATCTCCGTCAGCGTGGCCAGGCCGTCCAACTCCGGCATCTCGACGTCGAGCACGACCAAATCGGGCGCCACATGCGGAATCTTGAGGAGCGCGATGTGCCCGTTGGCCGCCACGCCCACGACCTCGATCGCCTCGTCGGCGCCGAGCACGTCGGACAGCATGCGGCGGACGACGACCGCATTGTCGACGACGAGGACCCGGATGCGGGACACCGGGATCCTACGACGGCGAGAGCTGCAGCAGGTCGAGCTTCTCGCGGATGACGTCTTGCGTGAAGGGCTTCATGATGTACTCGTTGGCGCCCGCCTCGAGCGCGCGAACCATCATGTGCATGTCGGTCTCGGTCGTCACCATGACGATCGGCAGCGTTCGCCACCGGGCATCCGCGCGCAACCGGCACAGCAACTCGTAGCCGTTCACGACGGGCATGTTCCAGTCGGCCAGCACGACGTCCGGCGCCCGATTCGCGGCCAGCAGATCGAGCGCCTCTTGTCCGTTGGCGGCTTCCATGACTTCGAAGCCGAGCTCTTGCATGATGCGACCGACGACCACGCGAATCGTGCGGGAGTCGTCGACAATGAGCGCGCGCATCAGCGAACGACCTGTTCCGGTTCCAGAATCAGCAACAGACGATCCGGCAGGGTGTGAGTGCCCGGAATCAACTCGCGCGCGACATCCGGCAAAGTCTCGGGCGGCGGTTGGAACGTGGAGGCGTCGACTTCGACGACATTGCCGATCTCATCGACCAAAAAGCTGACCGTGCCGTCGTCGACGCGCACGATCACGTTGGTGGGGAGCGCCCCGGCTTCGCGCGCCGGCCGCGCCAAGCGCCGCCGGAGATCGACCGCGGTCACGATCTGGCCGCGGAGGTTGATCAAGCCTTCGACGATGGCCGGGGCCAATGGTACGCGCGTGACCCGTTGGTACCGGATCACTTCCTGCACCCGGGATACATTGACGCCGAAGAAGAGACCGTCGACGAAAAACGTGCAGTACTGGCTCATGCCGCCTCCGCCGCGCGGACCAGACGCTCCACGTCGATGAGCTCCGTCACCCGCTCCTGAATCACGGCGCGGCCATGTTCGTGGACGGTGACCACTTCTTCGACGATGTCGACGATGCCATCCACGACGAGCCCGAACGGCCGCCCGTGGCCGGCGTAGACCACGACCTGGAGCGGTTGATCGAGCTGCTCTTCACTGCGGACGCCGAGTAGGGTGGAGAGCCGCAACAGCGTGAGGATATTCCCGCGGTACTGCACCACCTCGGCGGAGCCGGCGCGTTCGACCGTGCCGCGGGGGAGCTGCTCGAGGCGCGCCACCGCGGACAGCGGGACCGCCAGCCGGCGATCGGTTCCCAACCCGAGGATGAGCAGCGTCTGTCGCGGGTCGGTCGTGAGCCGCTCCCCTTTCGCATCGGCCCGGGCGCGTTCGCGCGGGCCCGACACGACGTGCGCCTGTTGCGCCAGCCCGACCACATTGAGGATGAGCGCCACGCCGCCGTCCCCCATGATCGTGGCACCAGCGAACAGGGGAATGCCCTTGAGCATCTTCCCGAGCGGCTTGACGACGATCTCCTCGGTGTCATTCACCTCATCGACCACGACCCCGAACACGCTCTCGCCCGCGCGGAGCACGACGATCGTCTCGACCTGCCGTTCGGCGTGCCGGGCGGCGATGGGATCGCCCAAGGCTTCGTTCAGCCAGACGAGGGGCAGCAGGCGGCCGCGGAGCCGGTACACCGGAGCGCCGTGCACCATCTCGACGGCCCGCGCGCTCCGGACCAGCTCGACGAGATTGACCTGGGGAATGGCGTAGCGATCGCCGGCGCAGGTGACGACCAGCGCCGGCACGATGGCCAGCGTCAACGGGATCTTGATGTGGATCGTCGACCCCCGGCCGGCGACCGTCTCGACGTCCACCGTGCCGCCGATCCTCTCGATGTTGGTCCGCACCACATCCATCCCCACCCCGCGGCCGGATATCGTGCTCACCTGCGCGGCCGTCGAGAACCCCGGCTGGAAGATGATGTCGAGCGCTTCACGCTCGGTCATCTGGGCGGCGTGATCGGGCGTGATCAATCCGCGCTCGATCGCGCGCTTCCGCACCCGATTGGTGTCCACTCCCCCGCCGTCGTCCCCGATCTCGATGTTGACCTGCCCACCCTCGTGGTAGGCCCGCATGGTGATCCGCCCCTCGGCAGGCTTGCCGGCGGCGACGCGGTCCGCGGGGAGCTCGATCCCGTGATCGATGCTGTTGCGGACGATATGGGTGAGCGGATCCTTGACCGCCTCGATGATCGTGCGGTCCAGTTCCGTGTCCTCACCCGTCATCTCCAACGCCACCTGCTTGCCGCAGACGACCGCCAGGTCGCGTACGACGCGCGGGAACTTGCCCCACACGTTCCCGATCGGCTGCATGCGGGTCTTCATCACCCCTTCTTGGAGCTCGCTGGTGATGAGATTCAAGCGCTGCGACGTCGGCAAGAACGTCGCGTCGCTCGTGCGCGCGGTGTACTGCAAGACCTGGTTGCGGGCCAGGACCAACTCGCCGACGAGGTTCATGAGCCGGTCGAGCAACGTCACGTCGACACGGACCGTCGTATCGGCCAACGCCATCCGGCCATCGGCGGGCTCGGCGACGCCAGCCACTGTCTCCGACGCGGCCTCTCCGGAGTGGAGCCGGCTGAGCAGGGCGATGAGATCGGTGTAGGCGATCGCCCCTTCCTTTCCCGTCGACTCGATCCGCCCCAGGATCGACCGGATGGCGTCGACCAGCTGGAGCAGGCCATTGGTGATGGCCGGCGTCAGGCTCACGGTGCCATCGCGCAGGAGCGCGAGCAGGCTCTCCCCGGCGTGGGCGACCGACTCGAGGATCGGAAAGCCGAGGAATCCGCAGGTGCCCTTTATGGTGTGGACGCAGCGGAAGATGGACGCCAGCAGCTCGCCATCACCCGGTCGCTGCTCCAGCGCGACCAGATTCCGGTCGAGCTGGTCGAGCCCTTCGATGCTCTCGACCAGAAACTCCCGCAGGACGTCGTCCATACCGCCGTCAGGCCGCGACGCGCCGGATGGCGCGTTGGCTGCCATCGCCCAACCGGAATTGGGCCACCAACTCGCGCAGGCTGTTCGCCATGCGCGACAGTTCTTCGGCCGACCGGCGCGCCTGCTGCGCGCCCGTGGTCGTCTCGCCCACCGCCTGGGTCACGCCCGAGACGCTGGACGCGATCTCGGCGGCGCCGCGCGCGGCCGCCGTCACGTTCCGGCTCATCTCGTTGGTGGTCGCCGTCTGCTCCTCGACGGCGCTGGCGATGGCGCCTTGAATGTCGGAGATCTGCGTGATGATCGCGTTGATCTCGCCGATTGCCTGGACCGCCGCGTGGGCGTTCTCCTGGAGTCCGACGATCCGCCGGCTGATGTCCTCGGTCGCCTGGGCCGTCTGCTTGGCGAGCTCCTTGACCTCGTTGGCCACGACCGCGAAGCCCTTTCCGGCCTCGCCCGCGCGCGCCGCCTCGATAGTCGCGTTGAGCGCCAGCAGGTTCGTCTGCTGGGCGATCGACGTGATGACCTTGATCACGTTGCCGATCTCGGCGCTCGATTCGCCCAGCTTCACGACCGTCGCGTTGGTCGCCGTGGCGACGCCGACGCCGCGGGCCGCGACCTGTGCCGCGATGTTGGCGCTCTTGGCGATCTCGTGCATCGAGGCGGTCATCTCCTCGGTGCCCGCGGCCACCGTCTGGACGCTCTCCGAGACGTGTTCGGAACCGCCCGAGACGACCCGCATCTGCTGGCTCGTCTCCTCGGCCGCCGCGCCCAACTGGGCCGACACCGCCGACAACTCCTCGGAGCTCGACGCCAGGATCTGGACGTGCTCGCCGATCGTCGCGATGGCGCGGCGCACTTCGTCGAGCGTGGCGTTGAGGGCGTACTTGATCATGGCGTGATCGCCGGAGTAGGCGCCCGTCATGTGCGCCGTGAGATCGCGCTGGGCCATGCCTTCGAGCACCGCGGCCGCCTCGTGCATGGGCGCCACGACCGCTTCCAACGTCGCGTTCACCCCCGCGATCACATTGCGGAAGGCGCCGGCATAGGAGTCGGCGGCGCCGCGCGTGGACAGCTTGCCCTCGGTGCCCGCCACGCGCAGCATCTCCATCTCGGCGATGAGACGGCGCACGACGTCTTGCGCCGTTCCGAAGCTCCGCAGCGTGGACTGCGTGCGCTGAATGATCTGGTTCATGCGCGTCGCGAGCTGGCTCAACTCGTCGGTGCCGTGGACGACGATCGGCGGCGTGGTCGCTTCCGGCTGGGTGGTGAGATCTCCCACCGCCAAGCGCTCCAGACCGCTGTTCAAACTGGCGACGCAATTCTCGCTGAGGCGGTCGGCGCGGTCGAGAATCTCGCGGACGGTGAGCGTGAACCGTCGCGAGAGGATCGCCGCGATCCCTACACCCAACGCCACCACGACGGCCAAGACGATGAGGACCAGCGTCGACGCCTGGGTGGCCGCGCGCTCGATCCTGGGCGATGATGGCGTCGGAGTGGGCTTTAATGATGGCGACCAGCTCCAGCGCCCGATCATTGACCGCCGCCGCGGCGGCCGTGTAGTCGGCGCCGAAGATGATCTCGCGGGCCAGGTCGGCGTGTCCGGCGCCGCTGGCCACGGCGATCCGCTGCTCAAACGGCGCGTCGACCGCCAGCGCTTGACGGAGCTCCTTCAGCTTGGCCATCCCCTCGGACGAGAGGCGCAGGCTGTCGAGCTCCCGCATGGCCGCGGCTTCCATGGTCTCGGCGCCGCCAATGCTGCGCTCCCACATCCGCGTCTCGGCGGGCGACCGGGCGAGGACGCTCTGCCGGAGATCGCGCTCGATCGTGCGGCTCCCGGCCAGGACCTCCAGCACGGCGACGGCCGCCGGCATCCGTTGGCGCGCGATGATCTCGGTCGACCGGTTGGCGGCGCGCAGACTCCAGAGTCCCGCGAGGCCGACGACGACCGACAGCGCGCTGATCGTCCCGAACCCCAGCATCAATTTCGAGCGTATCGTCATTTTCCGAGGGAATGGCGGGCGGGCCGGCGAAAGCGCGCCGGCAATGGTGGCGGCCCGGCGCCGGCCGTCGCGGGGGCGATCGTCGCCAGGCGGAATTGGGCGACCAGATCGGTCAGCCCGGCGGCCATTCGGGTCAACTCCTCCGCGGCGTCGCGCGTCTGCTGCGCGCCCGTGGTGGTCTCCTGCGCGGCCTGGGCGAGCGCCGACACGCTGGCGGCAATCTCCATCGCGCCTTTCGCCGCTTCCGTGACGTTGCGGTTCATCTCGTTCGTGGTCGCGGTCTGCTCTTCCACGGCGCTGGCGATCGTGCCCTGGATGTCGGAAATGCGCGTCACCGTCTTGCCGATGCGGGCCATGGCGTCGACCGCGGCGCGCGCACTCTCCTGCACCGTCGCGATCTTGGCCGCGATCTCGTCGGTGGAACGGGCGGTCTGCTTCGCCAACTCCTTGACCTCGCTGGCCACGACCGCGAAACCCTTCCCCGCCTCGCCGGCGCGGGCGGCCTCGATCGTCGCGTTCAACGCCAGCAAGTTGGTCTGCTGCGCGATCGTCGTGATCAGTTTGAGCACTTCGCCGATCTCGGCCGTCGACTCGCCCAGCGTGATGACCAGGCGATTGGTGACGGCGGCGTCCTCGCGCGCATCCACCGCGACGCGCGCGGCCTCGGCGGCGTTGGCCGCGATCTCACGAATCGAGGCGCTCATCTCCTCGGTGCCCGTCGCCACGGTCGCGATGTTCTGCGAGACTTGCTCCGACGCCGCCGATGCCGTCGACGCCTGCGTGTTGGTCCGCTCGGCCGCCGTCCCCATGTGGCCGGACACCACGGACAGCTGCTCCGCGTGCGCCGCCAGCGTCCGGGCGTGCTCGCCGATGGTGCCCAAGGCCCGGCTGACCTCGCCAATGGCCTTGTTCATGGCGTCCTTGATCCGGGCGTGATCCCCCGCGTAGGCGCCGCGCATTTCCGTGGTCAGGTCGCGTTGGGCCAACCGATCGAGCACCTGCGCCGCTTCGTTCATTGGCGCGATGACGGCCTCCAACGTCGCGTTGAAGCCATTGATCAACTCCCGATAGCCGCCGGCGAACCGGCTGGCATTGCCGCGCTGGCGGAGGTTGCCGGCCCGCGCCGCCTCCATGAGGCGGATCGTCTCCGAGGTCAAAGCGGCGACCGTTTCCTGCAACCGCGCGAACGCGAGCATGAAGTGGTCCTCGTCGCCCCGGACCTTGATCTCGTTCGTCATGTCGCCCGACGCGATCCGGTCGGCGATCGCCGCCATCTCCTGCGCCGCTTGGAATTGGCGGTCCATTGAGTATCCGACCAAACCGATCTCGTCCCGCGAGGTGATGCGCAATTTGCCCCTCGGGGTACGGCCGGTGGCCATGGCTTCCGCCATCTCGCCCAGCCGTTGCAAGGGCGCGGCGATATGGGCCGCCAGCCCAAACCCGAGGACGACCGACAGCACGACGACGACGAGCCCCGAGACCATGAAGGCGTTGACCGCGCGACGGGTCGCCGTTTCGGCGTTGCGGCTCGCGGTCATCGCCTCGCTGTCGGCCATCTCCCGAAACGCCGCGAGCGCCGTCATCATGGCGCCCTCGGCGCGCTTCCGCGACGCCGCGTCGGGAGCCGCGGCGTAGTCCCGCGCGAGCTGCCGGACGCGGTCCAGTCGCACGCGGGCGGTCGCGTCGGGAACAATGGTCGCCAGCGTGTCCAGTCCCGTGTCGACGAGCGACAGCTCCCGGTCCGCCAGCGCCAACGTGTCGCGCGCCATCAGGAAGTGCGTCGTCACGTCGTAGAGCGCCCGCTCCTGACGGATCGCCCGGACATCCGCCTCGTCGCTGGCCACGTCGGAGGCCTTGAACCGCGCGAGCCCGATTTCGCCGGCGATCGCCGCCGTCAAGGCGAGCAGCAGGAAGGCTCCGACGAGCTTGGGCCGGAGACTCACACGGGCGAGCCATGTGTACAGAAAGCGCATGTTGGTTACTATCGGCACCGCACGTGGGGGACTGTAGATGCGTGCCGTACCGGCCGATACTAGCCAGGAATGCTCGCCATTGTCGGCTTTCTCATAGTCGTTTGTTCCGTACTCGGTGGATTCGCGATGGCGGGTGGGCCATTCGCCGTCCTCCTCGTCACGTCCGAGTACGTGGTCATTATCGGCACAGCGCTGGGGACCCTGCTGGTGTCCACGCCCCCCGGCGTGATCAAAGGGGTGTTCACCAAGATCGTGTCGGTTCTCAAACCCAGCCCGTTCAGCCGGACCATGTATCTGGACGCGCTGAAACTGCTCCACGAGCTGTTTCAGAGCGCCCGGCGCGACGGGCTGATCGCGATCGAGTCGCACATTGAGTCGCCTGAGAAAAGTCTCATTTTCAAGCGCTACCCAAAGGTCGCCAACGACCACCATCTGGTGACGTTCCTGTGCGACTCCCTGCGGCTGGTGCTCCTGGGCAGCGTTCCGCCGTTCGATCTGGACGCGATGATGGACTCGGAGATCGACGTCCACCACGAGACGAACGCGCAGATCGTCTCGGCGATCAACAAGGTCGGCGACTCGCTGCCGGGTATCGGCATCGTGGCGGCGGTGCTCGGCATCGTGGTCACCATGCAATCCGTCGGCGGCCCGATCGAGGCGATTGGCCACCACGTGGCGTCGGCCCTCGTCGGCACGTTCCTGGGGATCTTGCTGTCCTACGGGTTCGTGGGACCGGTGGCGACCAGCATCGAGATGCGCGACTCCGAGGAGACCCGGTGCCTGGGGTTCCTGAAAGCCTCCGTCGTGGCCTTTGCCAAGGGGGTGCCCCCGATGGTCGCCGTGGAGTTCGGGCGGCGCACGATCGCCGAGGACATCCGACCGAGTTTCCAGGAGATGGAGAGCGCGTGCAAGGAGTCGGCGAAGAAAGCCAAGGCGGCGTAGCGTGAACAAGGACCGCGAAACCGTCTACATCGTCCGCAAGAAGAAATCGCGGCACGCCGGCGGCCACCATGGGGGCGCGTGGAAAGTCGCGTTCGCCGACTTCATGACATTGATGATGGCGCTGTTCCTGGTACTGTGGATCGTGTCCCAGAGCTCGGACATCCGGACGGCCATCGCCGGGTACTTCCAGGACCCGTTAGGCCGCGCCACGGAGTTTGGCGCCACCATTGTCAAGGGCGAGGGGGCCACGCCCAACCCGCGCCCCATCAATCAGGCCGAAATCACCAGCATGAAGGAAGCGCTGGTCGCGCAGCTGGGGAAGGAAATCCAGCGCCGGCTCAAGACGCCGGAGTTCAAGGAGCTGGCGAGCCATATCGAGATCGAGATCACGGACGAGGGGCTCCGGATCCAGCTCCTGGAGGACTCGAGCGGGGTGTTCTTCGAGACCGGTTCAGCGGTCCCGCGGGCCGAAGTCGCCCAGTTGCTCGAAGTCCTCGGCGAAGAGTTGGGCACGCTGCCCAATCCCGTGACCATCGAAGGGTACACGGACGCGGTACCCTATCATGTGGACGCGACCTACACGAACTGGGAATTGAGCTCCGACCGGGCCAACGTCTCGCGGCGCATCCTGGTGCAGGGCGGCCTCCACGTCGCCCAGGTGTGGGAAGTGCGCGGACACGCCGACCGCCAGCTCCGCGAACCGGACAATCCGACGGCGCCCCGCAACCGGCGCGTCACGATCACGATGCTGTTCGAAACACCGCCGTCGAAGGAGGCGCCCGGCAAACCGCTGCCGGACCTGCCCGATTCGACCGGGACCGCGTCGCCGTGAAGCCCGCCTGGTCGACGATCCTCCTGGTCGACGGGAACGCCGAAAGTCGCGGGCGGCACCTCGCGCTGCTCGGCCCCGACGCGGGGTTCAACATTGAGATCGAGGCCGACGCGACGGCGGCGTTCGACGCGGCGCGGCGCGCGAAGCCGGACTGTGTCCTCATCGACCTCGATGGCACGGGCGGTGAAGCCGGGATGGCGTTGTGTCAGCGCCTCAAGACCGACCCTGTTTTGGTGGACGCCGTCATCGTCGTCCTGACCAGTGAGAAGAACCGCCAGCGCGCCTTCGACGGGCTGGCCTGTGGGGTCGACGACTATGTCCTCGAGCCAGCGTCCGACATTGAGCTGGTGTCGCGGGTGCGGGCGGCCCTCCGGACCCGGCGCATCCGGCAGCAACTGGTGGCCGACCGGATCGACCTCGGCGGATCGCACGCGGCGCTCCTGCAAAGCATCGATCATTTTGTCGGCCTCCTGGCGTACATGATCGACGTGACCCGGCCGGGCGCGGCGGATCGGGGACGACAGCTCGCCGAATCCAGCCTGCGGCTGGCGAAACGGTTTCAGGTACCGCCCGTGTTCACGCGCGATCTGGAGCGGGCGGCGCTCCTGCACGAGGTGGGCCTGGCCGTGGAGAAGGACGCCGCGCCGGGATGGCTGACGCCCTCCGGGTGGCGTTCCCTCGTCGTCGCCGCGCACGTGCTCTCGCGCGTGGAGGCGCTGCACTCGGCCGCCGACCTCGTATCGGCGGTCGGCGAGAACTGGGACGGCAGCGGCTTCCCCGACCGCCGGCAGCGGGGACAGATCCCCCTTCGCTCCCGTCTCCTGCGGGTCCTGATCGACTTCTACGCGGCCGGCGGCGACGTCGGGGCACTCACGCCGCACGCCGGCACGTGGTACGACCCGGCAGTCGTGGCGCAGGTGGAAGCGATCATGGCCAAGGCGCCGGATAGCGGGGGCGGTCGCCACAAATGGCGCGTGCCGATCTCGGCGCTGTCGGCCGGCATGGTGCTGGCCGAAGACTTGTGCACCGAGTCGGGCGTGAAGCTCCTGGCCGCCGGCGCGACGCTGACCGCGCCGACGCTGGAGGTCGTGCGCCGCCGCGATCTGATCGATCCGATCATCGACGGCGCCTGGATCTGCCCCGCGGTCGTGTAGTACACTCCCGTGTGCCACTCTCTGATGATCCGCGCACTGCCGCGGTGCTGGTCGCGGCCAATCGCGGCATCGTCTTCGGTCTCGTCACCCGCTGGCTGCTGCACGAGCTGCGGACCCCGGCCCAAGCCCTCTCGCTCGCTGGTGAGCTGATCGCCCGGAACGGCGCGGCGATCACGGAGCCGATCCGCCAGTCGCTCGCGGTCCACGCGCGTCAAATCCGTCCACTGCTCGACTTCTGCTCGCGCGCGCAGCGTCCGCCGGTCGACGACGAGCCGGCACCAACGCCACTCGCCGAGATCGTCGAGTTGATCGTCGCCGCGCATCGGGGACGCCCGTCCTCCGCGGCATTGGACTTGACGGGCATCGCGCCCCAGCTGCCCGCCGTCCGCGCCAATGCCGCGGCGCTCACCCACGCGCTGCTCAACATCGTGCTGAATGCGCTGGAAGCGCTGGGCGATCGCCCGGACGGCGTGATCCGGCTCTCCGCGGGCGCGCGCGACGGAGTCGTCGCCATCACGGTCGAGGACAATGGGCCGGGCGTTGCCGCGGTCATGCGCGACCGGCTGTTCGAACCATTCGCGACGACCAAACCAGCGGCGGTCGCGGGTCTGGGGTTGGCTGTTGCCCGCCACATCATCGAACCCTGGGGCGGGTCGCTCAAAAACGAAACAGGCGCCCACGGCGCCCGTTTCGTGATCACCCTCGACGTCTGGCGCTCGATCAGCCCTGAACGGCTTGCAGGAGACTCTGCATCATCGCGTTCGCTGTCGTGATGAGGTGCGCGGCCGCGACGTACGCGCTCTGCGTCTGGAGCATGGAGACCAACTGCTGGTCGGTGTTCACCCCATTGGCGGCCGATCGCTGCGTGCCGAGGTTCGACACCAACGTGCTCTGGGCCGTCGCCGCCTGCTGCGCGCTCTGGGCCGTGGCGCCGATGGTGGACACGAACCCCGCGTAAAAGTTGGGGATCGACTGGTTGCCCAGGGTGGCGACGGGGTTCTGCTCCAACTGCGCGATCTGGAGCGCGATGCCGCCATTGCCGGAGGAGCCGGTGGTCCCCGTAACGATGTTGCCGGGTGACGCCGCGACCTGCGTGCTGAGCGCGATCGATGCCGCCGTCGTCCCCGTCGTGGCAAAGAACGGCACGCCAGTGACGGGGGGATTCGACCCGGTCACGGTGCCCGACTGCGAGAGCGTGTTCACCGACGAGACGACGCCCGCGGCCAGCTGATCCAGCTGACCCTTGATGCCCGGCAGCGTCGTCTGCGTGAAGGTGCTGATGGCGCTCAACGATCCGCTGCCCAGATCCGCCGCGGAGGTCGAGCCGTTGACTCCGACGCCGAAGCCCGGCCCGCTCGAGACCACGCCCAGCGTGACGTGCTGCGTCGCATCGGCCACCAGCGTGCTCCCGGCCATCACGCCGACGGCGCCGTTCCCGTAGTCCACCGTGCGCACGCCGACGAGCGTCGACAGCTGATCGATCGCCTGATCGCGCTGGTCGGCCAGCGCTGGCGCGCCGCCCTGCCCGTTGGCGGCGACGATCTGCTGGTTGAGGTTCTGAATCTGCCCCAGGAGCGCGTTGGCCTGGTTGACATTGTTCTGGAGCTGCGTCTCGGCGTCCTGGCTCACCTGATCCAGCGATCCGCTCAGGCCATTGAACGTCTGCGCGAGGTTGGCGCCCGCCTGCTGCGCGATCTGCTGGTCCGTGGTGTTGCTGGGGTTCGTGCTCAAACTGCTGAACGCATCGAAGAATCCGCTCAGCGCCGACGACAAACCAGAGTCGCTCGGCTCGTTCAGCACGCCTTGCACTTCGTTCATGAGCGTCTGCGTGGCGTCCGACTGACCGCTCAGACCCGATTCCGTCCGGAACTGATCGTCGAGGAACGAGTTGCGCAGGCGCTGCGTATCGGCCACCGTGACACCGGTGCCGATCTGCCCTTCGGGCGTCGCGATCGGCGTGGACGGCACGAGGCTCGTCTGCTCGACGGTGTAGCCCGGCGTGTTGGCGTTCGCGATGTTCTCGGAGATGGTCGCCATGACCCGCTCCTGCGCTTGCAGAGCGGAGTTGGCGCTGTTGAACACACTGTTGAGAGACATTGGTCAGGCCCTCTGATTGACCAGGACGCCCGACGGCGTCGACGGACGCTTCGGAGCTGGCGAATACATTGGCAATGGGTTCGCGGCGCTGGCGAACAGGCGCTGCAAGAACGCATTGCCGGCCTCGAGCGCCCGGCGCAGGACGTGCTGGTTGATCGCCACTTCGCTGGCGGTCGCGGTGGCCGAGGCGCGGAGCGCCGCGCGCGCATCGCGCAACGCGGGCGGCACCGTGCCGCCGAGGGCGTCCTCGAGCTGCGCCAGCGGCACGGAGGCGTCGCCGGCGAGCGCTGTCACCAGCTGCTCGCGCGTGCGCCGCGCTTGGCTGAGCGACGACAGCGTCCGGCTGATCACCTGGGCACTGGCTTCGATCGCGGATGTATCGGCGGCGGCAATGCCCGCGCGCTGGCGCAACAGCGCCTGGCGCAGGTCATTGATCAACCGGCGCTCGGCTTCGAGCGCGCGGGTGAGGGGGACGCACGTCGGGTCGTCCTGCACCAGCATGAGTTTCATGTGGTAGAGTCCAGTTTAGCGCTGAGCTGGCGGTACAAGGCATTGCCGATGCCGCGCTGCATGTGCTCGGCGGCGCGATCGGCGATCGTGTCGTCCATCATGCCGGTGAACATCTCGCCGCCGGGACCACCATTGCCGGGCCCGGAGGGCACGGTGGCGCGCATGGCGCTCAAGAGTTGGCGGAAGAACATGCCCTCCAGGGCCTGCGCCGCCTTCTTGAGCTTCTGGTGGGCGTCGTCGAGCGGCGGGGTCGCCGATTGGGCGACGGCGGGGAGCGCGGTCATTGGATCGTGACCTCGGCGGTGAGTGCACCGACGGAACGGAGGGCGTCGAAGATCGCCGCGATCTCCCCGGTGGTGGCGCCTGCTGCGTGCAAACCGGCCGCGACATCCTGCACCGTTGCTCCCGCGCTCAGCGTCAAGACGGCCGGCGGCGCTGTATTTCCTGTTGCCGCCGCAACTGTCGGGGCCGGCGCATTGCCAATCTTGAGCGTCAGACCGCGGTGACTGACGGAGGCGGGACCAACGCGAACTTCGCCACCCGTAACCACGGTGCCATCCCGCCCATTGATGACGATCCGCGCCGGATACGCCTGCAAGACCGACAGCGTATCCACCGCCGCCAGAAACTGATATAGACTATCGGCATGCGACTTCGGGGTCTTGAGCGTGATGGCGCCAGGGTCCGTTAGCGTGGCCGTACCGGGGCCGTATGCCGTATTGACAGCCGCCACGATGTGCGTGGCCACGGCCAAGTCGGGTTGGCGCAACACGAGTTTTGGGGTGGCGCTGGCGGGCGGCGTGGGCCAATCGACTTCGAGCACGCCGCCATCAGGCAGGCGCCCGGAGTTCCCGCGGCGCGCCACCGAATACATTGATGTCCGGCCGGAGCCGTCTTCGCTGGTGATCAGCACGGGACCTTGCGCCGTCGCTACCGGCGGTTGATTCGGGTCGGTCACCATTGGCGTGATCCAGAGCACGCCGCCCCGGAGGGACGTCGCGTCGCCGAGTGATGAGACCTGCACCTCGAACCGCCCACCGGCGTGGAGATAGGGCGAGGCTTCGGCGGTCACCAAGACGGCGGCGACGTTGCGCGGCATCAGCTGATCCGTCGGCACGCGCACACCGAAGTGCAGCAGCAGGTTGACGATCGACATCACCGTCGGGGTCTGGTTCGTCGATCCGCCATAGCTCCGGTCCCCGGTGCCGTCGAGACCAACGACCAGACCATAGCCCACGATGCGGCGGGGCACGTCGCCGGCGCGCACCGTGAGGTCCCCAATGCGCGCGGTTTGGGCGCCGGCGACCGGCGCGACGAGCGCGGTGAGGGCCGTGAGCGCCAGCGCGAGAATTTTCATGGCCAGATCAGACCGACGATCTTCCCGATCAAGCCCTGTTTCGGCTTGATGGTCTTGCCCTTGTAGCTGATCGTCGCATTGGCGATGCGGGTCGACGAGACTTGATAGTCGAACGTGACGTCGTCGGCGCGCACGAGGCCGGACAGCTTCACTTCCTGTTGGCGGCCATCGATCAGCACGTTCTTCGTCCCCGACACCTGCGCGTTGCCCAGCGCGTCGATCCCGGTGACCTTGACGGCGAGGGTCGCGGTGAAGTTGCCGCTTCGGCCCGCGTCGCCCTCATCCTGTGAGTTGTTGTTCACGCCCGTCGCGAATTGCTTCGTGGGACCGATCAGGTCACTCGTGAGCGACCCCGTGTTCACGTTGAGCGACGGATTGAAGAACCGGTTGGCCGTGGCGTTGGTCGTGTGCTGCTCGCTGGCGCTGGTCTGTTCATCGACCAGCACCGTCAGAATGTCGCCGACGTGGAGCGGGCGGCGGTCGGACAGCCACGACGCGCGCATGTTCTCTGTCGGTGTCGTTTTCGGCGCGTCCGGCGTCTCGGCGGCTGTCGCCGCCGTCGCCGCCGTCGCCACGTTAGCCGCTTGCTTACTCGCCGGCGGACTCGCGGCCTGACCCCACGCGGGAATGGCGGTGAGCGCGAGCGCCGCAGGCGCGAAGCGCAGCATTCTTGTTCATGAATCAAGCCTCACGAGGTCGGGACCGACGATGGTCCCACTTTTCTCTTCAGAGCGTTGGGTGATGCGCACGCGGACGGGTTGTCCGGCGGTGCCGGAGCCGAGCGCCGTGCCGTCCATGGCGATCACGACGGCCCCGCGCCGCCATTCGAGGTGCACGGTATCGCCGACGTGTACGAGCAACGGTGGCGCGACGGTACCGCTGGTGATCGCCTCGCCGGCGACGAGCGGATGCCGCGCGATCCAGCCCAAGGTGGGCCGTTCGGCCGCGTTGAGCGGCGGTCCCCAACGTACGGCGACGTTGCTCCGCAGATCGTCGGCGGTGAGCGCCGCGCCTTGGCTGACGGCGCGCGCCGCGACGAACCCGGTATCCAGCGCACCGGCGTGCACGCGGAGGGCGAACAGGGGCTTGCCATCGTGCGAGAACACAGCCGAGAACCATCCCCGATCCCCGCGTCCCATGAGGCGCACGTCGGTCCGCGCCGGAAACTCCGCGGCGGGCGGGAGCGCCATCCATTGCAGCCGCACGCGCGCCGAGTCGTCGCCCCACAGGTGGGCGACGGCGCCGGCGACTTGCGCGGAGAGCGGCGCCGGCACGGAATCCACCGGCGCCCCCCCGCCCAACGCGGCTTCGACGAGCAGCAGCAGGCTAGCGAATAAGTGCATTCGTCGCGTCCAGCATGTCTTCGGCCGTGGTCACGGCCTTGGCGTTGATCTCGTACGCGCGCTGCGCCGTGATCATGTCGGTCATCTCCTGCACCATCTCGACGTTGCTCGACTCGAGATTGCCTTGGAGGATGGTGCCGTAGTTCGACGTGCCCGGCTGGCCCAGCTGCGGCAGTCCGGACGCGGCGGTCTCCTGATAGAGATTGCCGCCCAGGTCTTCGAGTCCGCTCGGGTTGATGAACCGCGCCAGCTCGATGTGCCCGATGTCGGTGGTGGCCGATCCGTTCGTGGTGACGCTGACGACACCGCTCGACGAGATCGACAAGTTCTGGGCGCCGTTGGGCACGGTGACATTCGGGATGAGCGGGAAGCCATCGCTGGTCACGACCGTGCCCGTGTCCGACAGCGAGAACGTGCCGTCGCGGGTGTAGGCCGTGGTGCCATTGGCTTTCTGGACCTGAAAGAACCCGTCGCCCTGAATGGCCAGGTCGAGCGTACGGCCGGTCTGCACCGCGGTGCCTTGCGTGTGGAGCCGCATGACGGCCGAGAGGCGGACGCCGGATCCGATCTGGACGGGCGCGAGCACTTGCTCGTTCTCCGGGTTGACGACGCGCGCGCCTTGGAGCGTCTCGTAGAGCAGGTCGGAGAAGCAGGCGCGGCTGCGTTTGAAGCCCGTGGTGTTCACGTTCGCCAGGTTGTTGGCGATCACGTTGATCATCTGTTGCTGGGCTTCCATGCCGGTGGCTGACGTCGTGAAACTGGGCATCGTGGTATCCCCTTCTATGATTGAGTGGAGCCGATCTGGCCGGCGACCGTGTCGAGCACGCCGTCCATGGCCTTGAGTGCATCAACGTTGGCGGCGTAGGCGCGCTGGATGGTGACGAGATCGACCATGCCAACCACCGAGTCGCCGTTGGGATCTTCGACCGCACCCTGTTGGAGCGTGACCGTACCCGGCGCCGCCGGAATCAGGGGCGCGCTGGTGCTGAGGCGGCCGCCGCTCTCTTGCTGCAGGGTGTTCGGGTCGGCGACGGTTTCGATGCGCAGCTTGTCGAGCGGCGCGCCGTCCAAGAGGATCGTGCCGTCGCCCTGAATGTCGATCTTGGCGCCGTCGGGGATGACGATGGGGCCGGCGTCGCCTTGGACGCTGTTCCCGTCGCCGTCCACCAGCTTGCCGGAGACGTCGACGTGCAGCGAGCCGCCGCGCGACAGGCGCTGGCCCTGGGGCGTGTCGACCACGAGGAAGCCCTGGCCCTCGAGCGCGACATTGAGATCGCGTCCGGTGTGCCGGATGGGGCCCTGTTGCAAGTCCAGTTTCTCGACGGGGGACGGGAACGCCGTGCCCGCATTGAGTGACCCGGTCAACCGCTCCAGCTTGAAGCCGTCGGTCGACGCGTTGGCCAGGTTGTTGGCCGTGACCTCTTGCCAACGCGTGTAGTACGAGAGCGCGTGGGCCGAGTTCAGTATTCCCTTGATTGGCATGGCGGCCCTCCTAGGGGTGTTTGTGGAGGGTCGCGGCGAGCACGGACGCGAAGCCCGGGCGGCCGGCCAGCTGCAGCAGGTCGCGGATGGCGTCCTGTGCCAAGCCGGTGCGGCGGGAGATCTGGCTGACCGGGATCCCACTCTTGGACATCCGGCGCACGCGCGCCGGCACGTTGGCGTGTCGGCGGCGCATGGCGACGCCGAACGTCAGGACGGCGAGGCTGCTCAGCGCAATGGCGCCGATCAAGACCCATTGCGACCCGGCTATCGCCGGTCGCTCCAAGCCGGACCGTATCGTATCGATCGCCGCCATCGCGCGGGACGACAGATCGACGGCCCACGCGCCCCAAGCGATTGCCGGGAGGCTGATCGTCGGCCAGTGCAGCGCGCGAAGCGCCGCAGGCGCGAGCGACCACCGCAGCGACGTGAGCGTTGGAAGGGCGAGCAGGAGACAGCAGGTCATTGTGGCGAGCCACAAGCGTCGACGTGTCATGAGAACATGGCCTCGGTAGTAAGAAGCTGCTTCAACCGCCGGAGGCTTTGCGTCCGAATCTGCGAGATGCGCGATTCGGTCACGTGCAGCACTTCGGCGATCTGCTTGAGCGTCAACTCTTCGTAGTAGTAGAGGGCGAGCACGGTGCGCTCTTTCTCGGGCAGGGCCGCGATGGCCTCGCGCAAGAGCGCGCGCTGCTCGCCCTGGGCGAGCTCGGCGCCGGGCCCCTGCGCGTCGGGATCATTGAGGGTCTCCTCCAGCGTGGGCCCTTCCATATGCTCGTCGGCGGCCGAGTGATGGATCGAGACCATCACGCCGCCTCCGATCGCGGCCTGCCAGGCCCAGTACGTCTCGATATCGATGTCCAGGGCTTCGGCGATCTCTTTCGGTTCGGGCGCGCGGTTCAAGCGACTCTCCAGCGCGGCGACGGCCGCCGCCAACTGCCGGGCTTTGACCCGGACGGACCGCGGGGTCCAGTCCCGGGCCCGCAGGTCGTCGAGCACCGCGCCGCGGATGCGCGTCATGGCGTAGGTGCTGAACGCCAGTCCGCGCGAGATGTCAAAGCTCTCCAACGCCCGCACGAGCCCCAGTGCGCCGGCATTCACCAGATCATCCAGCTCCACGGCCGGCGTCCGCGACGCGATCTCGCGGGCGACGTGGTGCACGAGGCCGAGGTAGCGGTCGAGCAGTTGCCGGCGCGCGTCCGGATCGCCGGTCGAGCGATAGCGCGACCAGAGGATGTCCGTGTGTTCTGCCGTTGGGGTCATTGCGTACTCCGTACAGGTGCCGGTAATTCCATCCGGTCGAGGAGACAGGAAGTCAAGCTCTGTGCCGCGAGGCTGGCGTCGAGAATCGACAGACAGCTGGAGGGCTCGCGAGCGGCGGCGCCGATGGTTGACTCCTCGCCGACGCTGCCAAGGTGTCGAATGCCGCGGCGCAGGAAGCGTTCACTGGCCGTGGCCAGTTTATCGAATGCGGCACGTCCTTCCGCATCATCCCGGCAGCGATTGACCAGGACGTCGATCGGAATGTCGGGGGTGCGGAGGTGCACGATCTTCATCAGGGCGTAGGCGTCGGTGAGGGCCGCGGGTTCCGGGACGGTGACGACGACCAGGCGACTGGCGCTGATGGTCGCGGTGCGCACCACGCCGTCGATGCCGGCACCGGCGTCGACGATCACGACGTCGTAGTCGGTGAAGGGGACGCTGAGCCGGGTTTCCAAGCGGGCGCGGTCAAGGGACTCGAGACCGTGCAGTCGCTCGCCGCCCGATGTCCCCGGGAGGAGCCAGAGGTTCTCGCGCAGGGGGCGCACGAGATCGGCGGCTTCGACGTCGCCATTGAGCAGCGCGTCGACGCGGGCCGTGGGGCGGACGCCGAGGAGCACGTGCAGGTTGCCGAGGTTGAGATCGGCATTGAACAGCAGCGTGCGGCGGCCGGCACGGGCGGCGATCGATCCCAGAATGATCGAGAGCACCGACTTGCCGACGCCGCCCTTGCCGCTGCCGACGAGCAGCACGAGGGGGCCCTCCGCCAAGGGCGTGGTCATGCGACTCCGTGCGCCACCCGCGCGCCCGGCGCGGAGCGGCGGCCGTTGAGACCGGCGCGCACGGCTTCCATCCGCGCGGTGGCGGACCGGACGTCGTGGGGCACGGACTGGCCGTCGGTCAGCCAGCGCATGGGGAGACTGAGCTCGGCGGCGACGTCGAACAGAATCCAGTCGTCGGGCATCTCGTCGACTTTGGTCGCCAGGAGGTGCGTGACCTGGAAGGCGGCGAAGTTGGCGATGGTGCGGCGCACGAGGCCGGGCTGCGTGCCGACCGGGAGCGTGAGGTGGCGCTCCGTGGGGCGCACGGCGGCCAGGATCGCGCGGATCGTCGAGAGGTCGCGCTCGAGGCGCGGGCCGCGGCCCGGGCAGTCGACGAGCACGACATTGCAGCTTTTGAGCGTCTTCATCGCGCGGTCGAGGTCCCGCGGTTCGTGGACGGACGCGACGGGCGTCGACGTCAGCGACGCGTAGGCCGCGATTTGCTCGGCGGCGCTGACGCGGTACGTATCGAGGTTCAGGATCCCGACGCGGCGGCCGCTGAAGACCCTGGGGTGCGCGGCCAGCTTGGCGACCGTCGTGGTCTTGCCGGCGCCTGTCGGGCCGAGAAAGGCCAGCACGGTGCGGCGGTCGCCCGGGCGCGCGAAGGCTAGGGGCGCGTCATTGGCGGCATTGTCGGTGTCCCGCGTCGACGCCTCCGGCGCGGCGCCGGTCCGCTCGGCCGTGCGCGCCTCACGGCGGGCCCGAGCCTCGGTCTCGCGGTGCTCGGTCTCACGCCTGACGGTCTCGCGCGAGTCCACGCGAGTCCAGTCACGGTCCCCGTTGCGGTTCTCACCACGAGCCGGTTCACGGCTCTCGTCACTGCTCGCATTGCGGGGCCCATTGCGGGTCCCTTCACGCGTCGCGGCATGGGTCTCGTCACGGCTCCCACCACGGGTCCTGTTACGGCTCGCCTCACGGGTCTCATCACGAGTCCAATCGCGGGTCTCGTCACGGCCCCCGCTACGCGTCCCGTCGCGGGTCCCCTCGCGAGTGTCCGCTCGGGGCTCGGGGCGCGTCTCGGCGCGCACATTGTCGCGGGGCTCCTGGCGAGCGGCGATGCGCGCCGCGAGGCGGGCGGCGGTGTCGCGGCCGGTGTTTTCACTCGGCGCGCCGGAGGCGCGTCCGAGTCCGCCAATCACCGCTTCATAATCGTCGGCCGTCAGCACGGCGCCGGAAAGAGTGGCCGCGGCCCGGGTGGTGTCCGTGCGATCGGCCTCAGTGCGCGCAGCTTCGTTGCGCGCAGCCTCGGCGCGGGTGGCATTGGCGCGCATGTTCTCGGCGCGCGTGGCTTCCACCCGCGCCGCCGCGCGGAGGGCTTGGGTCCGCCAGGCTTCGAGGCGTGCCGCCTCGGCGCGCGCGGTGACGAGCTCCGCGGGGTCGTGGGCGGCGGCCGCGTACGCGGCGGAGGCGCGGGGCGAGCGCGTAGGGAGCGGCGCCGGTGCGGGGGCCGAGGCGCCGTTCCGGGCGTGCGCAATGTCCGTCGCGGTGCCCGGGTCGGCCGCGGTCAGCACGACGCGACCGCCGCGCTGCTGGACTTCGATGATGACCGCGTCGGCGCCGAGATCGCGGCGGGCGCGGGAGAGGAGGTCGCCGACCGTGGCGCCTTCGTAGGTTCTAAGCGACACGGCTCACTTCCCAGGTGGCAACCGGATTGATGATCGTCTGCGCCGGCAGTTCGCCGAGCGAGAGTACGGGTAGGAGCGGCAGCACGGGTTCGACCAGCCGCCGCACGCCGACGCGGAGCGCCGGCGGCGTGACCAGCGGCCGATACTGGCCATCGCGTTTCGTCCGCGCTGCCGTATCCGCCAACGCCCGGAGCGCCGCCGCGATGTCATCGGGCTCCAGCGCCTTCACCGACTCGCGCGTCGGCCGCGCGGTGAACAGCGTCATGAGCGCCGATTCCAGCTTGGGCCCGATGGTGATGCCACGGATCACGCCGTCGACATCGGCGTACTGGTGGGCGATGACCCCGCCCAGCGCCCGGCGGACATGCTCGGTCAGCGCCTCGGGGTCTTTCGCCTGATCGCCCGCGTCCGACAGCGTCTCGAGGATGATGACGAGATCGCGGACCGGCACCCCTTCCTTGAGCAACCGTTGCAGGACCCGATGGACGATGCCCAGCGACAGCTTGGCCGCGACATTGTCGACCAGCACCGGATTGGTCTCTTTGAGCGTATCCAGCAGCTCGCGCACATTCTGCCGCGTGAGCAACTCCGACGCATGCCGGCGGATCGACTCCATGAGATGCGTCGACAACACGACCGCGGGCTCGACGACACTGAACCCCCGCCCTTCCGCCTCCAGCCGGCTCTCCGGCCGAATCCACACCGCGGGAATGCCAAAACTGGGATCTTTCGTCGGCACGCCTTCGATCGCGCGGGCCATGCCCGTCGTGTCGAGCGCCAGCAAGTGATGCGACATCAGCTCGCCGCCAGCGGCTTTGACGCCGCGGAGCTTGATCGCATACCCGGTAGACGGCAGCTGGATGTTGTCCCGAATGCGCACTGACGGAACCACGATGCCGAGATCGACCGCGAGCTGTTTGCGCATGAGCGCGATGCGCTGCAGGAGATCGCCCTGCGCGCCGTTGACGATCGGCACCAGCGCATAGCCAATCTCCAACTCCAACGGCTCGACCTTCATCGCCTCTTTCACCTGCTGCCCCGCGGTCTCCGCGGGCGGCGGCGGCGCCGCGGGCGCCTCGGCCTCCGCGATCGCTTCCCGGCTCCGTCTCGCCGAGAAGCGCCCGACCGCGGCCGTGGCCACCGCCAGCAGCATGAACGGCGCAAACGGAAACCCCGGAGCCACCGACAATAGCGCCAGAATGCCCGACGCGATCCACATGGCCCGCGGATATCGCGTAAGCTGCGCGGCGATCGCCGGCCCGACGCTGGGGCTCGACGAGCCGTAGGTGACGATGATGCCGGCCGCCGTGCTGACGATGAGCGCCGGAATCTGCGTCACCAGACCGTCGCCGACCGACAAGGACGAGAACGTCTGGGCCGACTCCGACGCGCTCATGCCCAGCTGCGCCATGCCGATCACGAAGCCACCGACCAGATTGATGATCGTGATGATGAGACCGGCCACGGCGTCGCCGCGGACGAACTTGGCGGCGCCGTCCATGGCGCCGTAAAAGTCGGCGTACCGCGCGATCTGCTCGCGTCGCCGGCGCGCCTCGTTCTCATCGATGATGCCCGCCGAGAGATCGGCGTCGATACTCATCTGCCGCCCGGGCATCGCGTCCAACGTGAACCGCGCCGCCACTTCAGCGATGCGCCCGGCGCCCTTCGTGATCACCATGAAGTTGATCACGATCAGGATCAGGAAGATCACGAGGCCGACAACATAGTTCCCACCGACCACCGCGTTGCCGAATGCGGCGATCACGTGCCCGGCCTGTCCCCGCCCGAGGATGAGGCGCGTCGTGGCGACGTTGAGGCCCAACCGGAACAACGTCAGCAACAGCAGGAGGCTGGGGAAGATGCTGAAGTCGAGCGGGTCGCGCGTCGAGACCGTGACCAGCAACACGACGATGGAGAGCGCGATACTGAGCGCCAGCATGGCATCGAGCGCCAGGGGCGGCAGTGGCAGGACCAACAGGCCCACCACCGTCACGACCGCGATCGCCAGCCAGGTTTCGGCGGAGAGCGCGCCGACGGCGAGCCGGCGCGGCGGAATCGGCAGCGCGGCCGTCGTCATGCGATCCCCACGGCGCGGCGCTTGTACACCCAGGCCAGGACTTCAGCGACCGCGGCGTACAGCGCCGCCGGAATCGGATAGCCGACGACCGCGGTCGCCTTGAGCGCCCGGGCCAGCGGTTTGTTCTCGATACAGGGCACGCTGTGCTGGCGCGCGATCCACTTGATCCGTTCCGCCAGCTTGCGTTCGCCGATGGCGACGACGATCGGCGCCGAAGCCACCGCGGTGTCGTACTTGAGTGCCACGGCGATGTGCGTCGGGTTGGTGATCACCACGTCGGCCTTGGCGACGGCGTGCAACATGCGCTTCCGGCTCAAGGCGCGCATGAGCGCCCGGATACGGCCCTTGATCATCGGGTCGCCGTCGCTCTCCTTGTACTCCCGCTTGATGTCCTGTTTGGACATCCGGATATCCTGCTCGAACCGGTAGACCTCGAACGCGTAGTCGCCGGCGGCGATCACCAGATAGGCCAGGCCGACGTGGAAGACGAGACGCATCGACAGCGTGCGCAACACGACGATCGTGGCCGTGATGTCGGCCGCGGCCAGCCCCGTCAGCTGCGGCCAGGCGCCATGCAGGGTCACCCAGGCGACGCAGCCGAGCACGATGAGCTTGGCCAGCGATTTCACCAGGGTGAACGCCCCTTGGAGCCCGATAATGCGTTTCAACCCTTGGCGCGGATCGAGATTGGAGAGTTTGGGGGTGATGCGCTCGAACGAAATGATTCCACGGGCCTGCACGGCGTTGATGACCACGGCGGTGGCCGTCACCACGAGCAGGAACGGCGCGAGGCCGAGGAGCATGTGGTATCCGGTCGTCTGGAGCATGGACACGGCGCCGCTCACGGGCATCGGCTCGGCGGTCATCCCGCCGATGTTCGCGCGGAGGATCTGCGTGGTCTCGCGGCCAATGGCCGCGGCGCCGGCCGAGCCGAGCGTGACCGTGGCCGCCACCAGGACGGCGGCGCCGGACAACTCGCGGCTCCGCGGAATGCGCCCCTCGCGTTCCGCCTCCTGGCGGCGCCGCGGGGTGGCGCGTTCGGTCTTGTCGCCGGACGATTCGTCGCCGCCGTTGGTCGCCATGGCTCAGTGCCCCGGTGTGGCGAAGGCGTTGAGGAGATCGGAGATCGTGTGGGGCATCCAGCGCACCGTGTCGGCGACCAGCGACGCGAAGAAAGGCAGCACGGCGCCCAACACGATGAAGCCCAAGCCGATCGTGATCGGAAACGCGACGGCAAACGACTGCAGCTGGGGCACGGCGCGGGCCAGGACGGCGACGACCAGGTGCGCCAACAGCAGCGTGGCCAGGACGGGCGCGGCGATGCGGGCCGCGGTGGTGAAGATCGTACCGGCGAGCACCATGACCGTTCGTCCGCCCTCGGCGATGTTGATCACCGAGCCGGGCGGGATCACGGACAGGCTGTGGGCCACGCCGGTGAGCAGCACGATGTGGCCGCCGAGCGCGACGTAGATCGTGGTGGCGAACCGGCGCTCCAACTCGCCGATACCGCCCATGGTGTCATCGGGCGAACCCGTGATCGTGGCCGAGACGTTGAGTCCCATCTGTGCCGAGGCGATCTGGCCGGCGAGCGAGAAGGCGGAGAGGAAGATCGCGGCGGTCAGGCCGATCGCGACGCCGAGCATGACCTCGGTCGCCAGCGGCGCGACCAGGCTCCCGACGTCGGCGGCGACGCTGAGCGTGTGCACGCCCGGGAGCACCGCCAGCGCGAACAGTGCGACGAGGGCGGCGCGCAGGGATCCCGGCATGTCTGTCATGCCCCACAAGGGGTCGATGAACATGAGGCCCGCGAAACGGCCACCGACGATGACGAGCGTCGGCCACCGTTCGGGTGCCAGACCGTCGATCAGGGACGGCGCCATCATCCGGCGAGCATCGGGAGCGAGCGCATCACTTCGATCAGGTACTCGATCAGTTGGCGCAGCATCCAGGGCAGGAGCAGCAGGAGCACGACGCTCACGGCCGCGGCCTTGGGGATGAACGTCAGGGTCTGTTCCTGGATCTGGGTGACGGCCTGGATCAGGCCAACGACGATCCCGACGAGCAGACCTGTCACCAGCAGCGGACCCGCGATCATCAGGGTCAGCGTGACGGCGCGGCGCACCAGCTCGATCGCCATGATGGGAGTCATTGGGCTAGACCTTGAAGCTGGCGACGAGGTTGCGGATCACGAGCGTCCATCCATCGGCGAGCACGAAGAGCAGCAACTTGAATGGCAGCGACACCATGGCCGGCGGGAGCATCATCATCCCCATGCTCATGAGCACCGAGGCGACGATCATGTCGACCACGATGAATGGCAGGAAGATCGCGAAGCCCATCTGGAAGGACGTCCGGAGCTCGCTGGTGACGAACGCGGCGACAATGGTCACGGTGGGGAGATCGTCGACCGACTTCACATTGGTGATGCCGCTCATGTCGGCGAATGAGGCGATATCGCTCTCGCGGACGTTCGCCAGCATGAATTCGCGGAACGGGAGCACGCCCTTGTTGTAGGCCTCGACCTGGGACAGGCGGCCGTCGAAGTACGGCGTGAGTGCGTCGGCGGTGACGCGGTCGAGGACCGGGTGCATGATCACGCCCGTCAGGAGGACGGAGAGCGCGACGAGCAGCTGGCTGGGGGGCGCGGTTTGGGTGCCGAGCGCCGACCGCAGGAAATGCAAGACGATCAGCACGCGGGTGAAGCTCGTCATCAACAAGAAGAGCGCGGGCAGCACCGTCATCGCGCCCAGGAAGACGACGAGGCCGACGGTGCCCGTCAGCTTGAGCTGGCTGTCGCCCTGGCCGATGTTGAAGTCGACCTTGGGGCTCGCCGGGCCGCTGACGCTCGGGACCGGCAGCGTGGGGCCGCGGGCGCCGATGGCTTGTTTGCCGGGGCGTGGGGCGATCGGCTGGATCGGGATTGTCGCCTGGATCGTCGGCGCTGTCGGCGCCTGCGGCGCCGCCAGCGCTGCCGATAACGCCGCTCGCGCGGCGCTCGGCGACAAGCGCGTCCCGGTGCGGAAGCCCGGGGCAGCCGGCGTCGCGGGAGCCGGCGTTGCGGGAGCCGGCGTTGCCGGGGCGTTCGCTGTCGCGTTCGCTGTCGCGTTCGCTGGGGCGTTCGCGCCGGCCTTGGGCGCGGGAGCGGGAGCAGGCGCCTGCGCACGCGCGGCGTGCGCGCCGACACTCATTACAAGAGCGAGCGTCCCAACCCGCGCGAATCCCATGGCCTTGCCAAGCGCCAACCGGAACGGCGCAACCCGCTGAGCCGGCGTGGCCGCGGGCGCCTCGGCGATGGCGTCACGCAACGCGTCGCCCGACAGCTCGGTGAGCAACGTGGTCCCGCGCTCCGCCAGCGACACGACGAGCACACGATCGCCAACGCGCAGGAGCCCGACACTCTGTTTGGGCCCGGTCGCCACGCGCTGGATCATGGTCATGGGCACGCGCCCCCGTGCGCCGGCCGAGCCGTTGAGCCGCCGGAGCAGGTGGAGCGTGAGAAAGAGCAGACCGATCGTGACCGCGAACGCGGCGAGCATCGAGAACATGGAGAAACCGCTCAAGCCTGTTGATCGCTAGCGGGAAGAATGCGGATGATACGGACGCCGAAGTGCTCGCCGACGACCACGACTTCGCCCTCGGCGAACTTGCGGTCGGCGACATAGACGTCGACCGGCTCGCCGACCATGCGGCTCAGCTGGATCACCGATCCTGGTCCCAAGCCCAGCACCTCTTGCACGACCATGGCGGTCCGCCCGAACTCGATCGTGACCGGCAGGTTGACGTCGAGCAGCGCGTCGAGCGTCTGCACGCCGCCGTTGCCCGCCGACGCGCCCAGCTCGGCCAGCGGCGCGACATCGATTTGGTCGAACGCCGGATCGCTGTTCTGATCGGAATTGGGGTAGTTCATGAGAATCCTCGCGCGCACGCGCGTAGTGGCTCCGGACCGTTCGCCCTGAGCCGATTGGAGAATCCGGACGCCGGCATTCCGGCGGACTTGTCCAGCATTGCCGAGAAACCGCACGCGCCCGCTGACCAACACTTCGGCGGGCACATCGAGCGGGAGACCGGTCTCGATGACTTGGCCGGCCGAGAGGCCGACGAGGCTACGCGCGGGTAACCCGAACGTCGGAAATCGCGCCGCGACCATGACCCGCGCCCGCCGGATCGCCGCTTCGACGTCGGCCCGCACGGCGGCGCGGTTCTGCGCCTCGTGCTGGCCCACGCGCGTGATCATCGAGCGCTTTTCCTGCAGGAACGACTCGAGCGCTTGCAGCGGAATGCAGACCGTCACCGGCGCGCTGAACCCCGCCGTCTTGACGTCGATATTGGCCACCAGCACGCTGTCTTCGCGATTGGCGACCGCCAGAATGCTCGGGCGTGGCGTCGAAGGCGATCTGGATCGGCCGGAAGGGGAGGTATTCCTGCCACGCGTTCCCCAGCGCCTGCAGGACGTAGTCGACCACGCCCTTGAGCACGAGCTGCTCGAGCTGGGTCGGCGGCCGCGCGATATCGCGCGTCGTCCCCGGCCCGCCGAACATGCGATCGATCAACCGAAAGGCCAGCTCCGTCCCGAGATCGCACACGCCGAGGATGCCGCTGCCGTCGCCCAGGTCGAACACGAACGCCGCGCAGGGCGTGCCCAGCGACATGATGAATTCGGCGAACGTCGCTTGCTCGACGCCGGCGACGACCGCGTCGGTCGCTTGGCGGAACCGCGACGTGAGCAGCGTCTGCAGCGAGAAGCAAAACCGCTGATAGATCGCGTTGAGCGCGTTCCGGCGATCCTTGGAGATCCGGTGGGGGCGCAGAAAGTTGTACGGCTGCGCATCGACCGGCGGCGCGGTCGCACGGGCCGCGACCGACGCGCCCTTGAGGATCGAGTCGATGTCCTTCTGCTGATCGATGAAGTTGACCACGTTACTGAATCACGAATTGCGGGAGGTAGACGGCGATATCGCCCGTGGGCCCGACGAACTGCCGCGCGGCCTGGGCCAGCGCGATCTTGAGCGAGTCGCGGGCATGCGGGGCCGTCAACATCGGCATGGTCATCGTCAGGAGCTTGCCGACCACCAGGTCGCGCAGCTCGAGCTCGTGGGCCTTGAGCGCCGACTCGGCCACCTCGTCACTGACCTCGAACGCGACCGACGTCATGAGAAACCGCGTGCCTTCGGAACCCGCCGGGTTCACGATCACGTTGTCGATGCGGAACACGCGGTCGGCCGCCGGGGTGCCCTTCTTCTCACCCTTTTCGCTTTTTCCGCTTTTGCCTGATTGGGCCGCTTCGGCGCTCGCGGGGGTCTTGCCGACCATGCGAGGGGCGAGGACCACACCGCCCACACCGCCCCCGAGCACGCCGCCGACCAGACCGGCGACGACGAGGAGGAGACTTCCGCTGCGCTTGGCCGGGGCTTGAGCTTCCGGAGCTGCTGCTTCGGCCGGTTCGGGTTCGTTGCTCATGACCGGTGCCTAAGGCAACGGTCATACCAACCTCGGCCGGAAGTATAAATGCTTGAATATCAACAACTTATGCTTACAGCCCCGGTTCGACCCGGGGGGAGACCGGGAAGAGTTTGCCGGGGCGCGGTCGAGCTTTGCCGCCCCGGCAAACCCCTGGCCTTACGCCGGCCCGGTCAGGTTCACCAGGGTCTGGAGCATCGTATTGGCCGTGGTGATGACCTGGGCGTTGGCTTGGAAGCCGCGCTCCGACACGATCATGTTCGTGAACTCGGTGCTGATGTCGACGTTCGAGTTCTCGAGCGCACCCGCCGTAATGCTCGACGGGTCACTGATGCCGGCGAACCCAATGACGCCGGTGCCGGAGTTGGACGACTGCTCGTACGTGTTGTTCCCGCTCTGCACCAATCCCGAGGGATTGTTGAATTGCGCCAGGGCGATCTGCGCCAGGTCGCGCGTCACGCCGTTGGTGAATGTGCCGCTGATCACGCCGCTCGAGTTGATGCTGATGCTCGAGAGCTTGCCCGCCTGAAAGCCGTCCTGCGCGCTGATGACCGCGTTCGACGTCGCGGCGAAGCCCGCCAGACCACTGATGCCGTTGACGGCGCCGGGATTGACCGTGACGTTGAACGCCGCGCCACCGCCGCTCGGCGTGATCGTCATCGGCTGACCGCCGGTGAACGTGGCCAGCGACCCCGTGGGGCTGAACGTCGCCGTGCCCGTGCCACCGGCCGTAATGGTCGCCGTCGGCGGGGTGTCACCGTCGGTGGCGGCCCACGTCCAACTGCCCGGCGTGGCCGTCGCCGTGAACGTCAAATCCATGTTGTGCGGCCCACCGGCCGAGTCGAACACGGTGATGCCCATCTGGTCGTGGTGCCAGCCGCCGCGCCCTGATCGAGGTTCCCGGTCAACGTGACGTTGGCCGTCGCCTTGGCCGGCGTCTGCTGGCCCTGCGCGATCGTGATGTCCCCGATCGCGGCGTTTGCCGAGAAGTTGCCGGCGGTATCGGCATTGATGCCTTGAACAATGAAGCCACTGTCCGGCGCCACGAGGTTGCCATTGGCGTCGAACTGGAAATTCCCCGCGCGGGTGTAGAGATCCTGCTCGCCGTTCTTGAGCACGAAGAAGCTGTTGCCCTGGATCGCGAGGTCGGTATTGACGCCGGTGTTCTGCATCGTCCCTTGCGTGAACAGCTGGTCGACGCTACCCAGGTCCATGCCGGATCCGATCTGCACCGGATCGGTGCCGCCGATGTTGCCGTTGGGCTGACCGGCGCCCTGGAGCAGCTGCGAGAACGCTTCCTTGAACGTCGTGCGCGACGCCTTGAACGCCACCGTATTGACGTTGGCGATGTTGTTACCGATCACGTCCATAGCGGTTTGTTCGTTGGTCAACCCGGACACGGCCGAGTAGAGAGCGGGCATCATAAGGGAAAAGCCTCTTAGTTGGAGTTCGCTGCGGCTTGAACGGGGAGCACTTCAATGAGATTGCTGATCGGCAACGTCAGATCGCCCAAGTCGAGCGTTGGCGCGCCGTTGGAGAGGTCGACGCCGTTGACCGTACCGGCCATGTAGGTCGTCGACGAAACGGAGTTACCCGACGGGTCGGTGACCTTGAGGGCGTAGGTGTACGGACCGGCCTTGACGCCGTTGGTTGGGAACGACAGGACCTGACGCCCGGCCTGCACGGGACCCAAGGGGAACGTGCCGACCGTGTTGCCGTTGCCATCGGACAGCGTGAGCGAGGCGACGCCGCCGGAACCGCCGATGTCGGCGATCACGCTCGTGGTGTTGCCGCTGACGTCGACCTGGTTGCCCGTGCCGATCACCTGGCGGCCGATGAGCGATTCGCCCAAGCTGGCTTGCACCGCCGCGGTGTTCGAGTTCGTGGCGGTGACCTGATTGGCGAACTGCGAGTTGAGCTGCTGGAGCTCGGAGACGCTCGTGAACTGGGCCAGCTCGGACGCGAGCTGGTCGGGCGGGACCGTGTTCAATGGGTCCTGGTTTTGGAGCTGCGTCACGAGCAGGGTGATGAAGTCCGACTCGTTGAGCGTCGCGTTCGGATTCCCGGTCGCGTCGGCGCTCGAGCCCGTGGCGGCATTGGTATTCGACGTGCTGCCCGTGCCGCCGGTACCATTGGTGCCGGCATTGGGCGTCGTGCCGTTGGCCGGCGCGCTCGCGGCGGCGGCGTGCGTCTTGGGCGCCAGCACCGTCGACTGCAGCATGGGGTGTCTGATCGTCGTCGTCTGCATGGTCTACCTTTCCCGCTCGCGGCGGGAGCGTTGTTGCGGGCGGCCGTTCGGCTGTTGGTCGCGCCCTTGAGGGGTGGAGGTGTGTTGGTTGGCGGGTTCGCGTGGGGTGTCACGGAGCGCCAACGGGGTTGGTGGCACCGTCACCTTGACCTGGTCGTAGCCTTGGCGCGCCAGGGCATCGCGCAGTTCGTTCGCCGAGCTGGCGAGGTTCGTGTTGCTCGTGGCATCGGAGGTCACGATGCGGGCGGTGACTTCCGTGCCTCGCACGGAGACCTGAATGCGGGCCGGGCCTGATTCGTCCGCGACCTGCAGCGTGATCCGATCGGTCCGCGGCGGGGCCGGCGGTGGCGGCTCCGTCAGCGGCGCCGCGGGCAGCGACGGCGTGCTTGGCGTCGTCGGCCGCATCGACAGGTCGACCGGGGCGGCGATGGCGACCTGCGAGCCATCGGGCGCGGCGGGCACCGTGGGTGAACCCGGTGTGCCAGGCGCGGCGAATGGCATCGGCGCCGCCGCGTGGGACTCGGCGGCGACGGAGGACGCGGAGACGGGACCCTTTGCGCCGCGCGCGGCGCGGCCCCCCGTCGCGCTCGAGCTGCTCGAACCCGTGCCCGAATCGGAGCCCGAACTTGACGAGCCGTAACCGGACGCGCCCGAACCGGGCGCGCCGGAGCTCGACGACCCCGAACCTGAACCAAATCGGGTGCCTGCTCCCGAGCCCCCACCTGACCCGGATCCCGTGTACGACGGCGCGGCGCGTACCGCGCCGGCCGTCAACGCGTGTGACGATGCCCCAGACGACGATGCGCCTGATGACGATGCGCCTGACGCGGATGCGGCTGACGCCGATCCGCCCGATGTCGACGCACCTGATATCGACGCGCCTGCCGTCGATGCGCCGAACCCTGCTGTCAACGCACCTGATGTCAACGTACCCGACGTCGATGCGCCTGATGTCAGTGCGCCTGACAGCGATGCGCCTGGCGCCGAAGGCGCCGGCGTGTTCGACCGCGCGGCATTGGCCTGCGTCGCAAACGGCGCGGGTGTCCCAGTCGACAATTGGCTCAGCGCATGGGATGCCTCGCCGGCGATGGCCGCGAGCACCGAGGCCGCGTTGCCTGACGAGGCATTGGTCGCCGCGTTGTGCGATGCGATCGACGCCGGAGGCGTCGTCGCCAGCGCATTCTCGGCGGCCTGGATCTGCCCCCGCACCTGCGGGGCCTGCGCACCGCCGATGACGGCTTCGATGACCTTGACGTCCGGCGGCAGCGGTTGGATGAGCGACACGCCGGTGCGCGCCGACGGCGACGATGCCAGGACGGCTGGCAGAGGCGGCGGCGACGCGGGGTCCGCGGTCGTCGACGCCTGGGGCGTCGCGCCACCGTCGGACCCCGGCGCCGCACCGGTCGCCGGCCCCAGGGGCGGCGTCGCCAGGAGCGGCTGCAACGCGCCGAGCAGGAGGAACGCGAACGGGTTTACCGTTCCGTCCGACGACCCTTGCGTCGCATTCTGTCGGTCCTGCGTCGGCGCGGCGTGATGCGTCGCGGAAATCGGATGCACTTAGGGAGCCTCCTTGACTTGCAAGAGCCGTTGGCTCACGGCGCCCGCCCGTTCCTGTGGGAGCGCCGCCATGACCGGTCCGGCGGTGCGTGGACTGAGTTGGCTGATGATCTCCGCCACCTGCGTGTCGTTCAGATAGGCCAGCACTTTCGCCGCCTCGGCCGGCTTCATGTTCGCCAGCACCTTGCCGATGCGCTTGAGCGCGGCGATCTGCGCCTCGGATTTCGACATGGGAGGCGCGGCATGCGCCGGCTTGCCACTGGCCGGCGTCGCTTTCGCCGGACCCGGCTTGCCCGCGGTCGGTATCGCCTTGGCCGGCTGCGCGCTCTGCGCGACCGGCGCCGCCGCCGAGTCGGCCGGCTTGGGCGTTGGCTTCGGAGCCGGCGGCGCCGGCTTCGGCGCGCGTTTCGCGCGCTTGGTCGGACGCGGCGCCGGTCTCGCCGGGACGACCGGCGTCCGCACGGCCCGCATCGCATTGGCCAACGCGGCCGAGTCGGATTTCACGGCCGTCGTGTCGTGCTTGGCCCCCGCCGAGTCGTGCGTCGCGGCGGAATCCGACTTGGCCGTCGAGTCGTGCACGAGACCCACCGAGTCCGGATTGATCGGTTTGGGGCGCGCTTTGCGAGCCGCCGAGTCCGCGGCCGCAGCGGCCGCCGCGGCCGCCGCCGCTTTGCGCAGCCGCGTGACCGCGAGCCCCGTACTCCCCCCCAGCGCCAACGCGAAAGCGATGACCGCGACGATGACGTTCTTCATGTCACGCCTCGCGCGCGAAAGCGCCGGAGCGCGACCTCGTCGACCGTCCGCTGCTCTTCGTGCGTCACATCCATCTGCCACGTCTCATACCGCTGCTCGCGCAACCGCTCGATCGTCCGGCGCGCCTGTCGCGCCTCGTCGAACTGCGCCCGCTCCGTCGCCACGACGTCCGAGGCATCGCGGTACTCCTTTTCGGCGACGACCAGCGCCGCCCGCGCCGCATTGAGGATCAAAGCGAGGTTCGACCACATGCCGACCGTCCGCCCGGTGGGCGACTCGGTGGCCAGCTGCAGGGTCGCCTCGATGACCCGCGCCGCCCGCTCGTCGACCACGCGCTCGCACTCGGTCTGGACCCACTGCGCCTCGCCGAGGCGCCGGGCCTGCTCCGATTCGACGGCCTGGCGGACTTGGAGCAGCCGTTCCAGCCGGAACTGAAATCGCTTCATGCCGCCGCCCGACCGGCCTGGTGGGCCACGATGCGGTGCGCCAGCGCGACCAGCCGGCCGCGCACTTCGTCGAACGTGCAGCTATCCGCCGGCCGCTGAACCAGGAACTGCAACATTTCCCCTCGTAACGCGATCGCGGCATCGACGAGTCGATCCGCCCCGCTCTTGTACGCGCCCACGGCGATGAGATCTTCGTGCGCCCGATACGTCGCTTCGGCGCGCAGAATGAGATTGGCCGCCTCCAGATGCTCGGCCGAGATGACGCCGTCGCGCACGCGACTGACGCTCTCCAGCACATCCACGGCGGGAAACTGCTTTCCGGCCGCCAGGCGCCGGCTCAACACGATGTGCCCGTCGAGGATCGACCGCGCCGCATCGGCGACCGGCTCGTTGAAGTCGTCGCCTTCGACGAGCACGGTATAGAGGCCCGTGATGCTGCCCCGCTCACCAGTCCCGGCGCGTTCCAGCAAGCGCGGCAGCTGCGCGAACACCGACGGCGGATATCCCTTGGTCGTGGGCGGCTCGCCGATCGCCAGACCCGTCTCGCGCCACGCCATGGCGACGCGGGTGATCGAGTCGACCATGAGCAGCACGTCTTTTCCCTGATCGCGGAAATACTCGGCGATCGTCGTGGCCACGAACGCCCCCGTGGCCCGCAGCACCGCCGACTGGTCGCTGGTCGCCACGACGACGACGGAGCGGGCCAGGCCTTCGGGCCCGAGATCGCGTTCGATGAACTCGCGGACCTCGCGGCCGCGTTCGCCGAGCAGCGCGATCACGTTGACCTGCGCCGCGGTATGGCGCGCGATCATGCCGAGGAGGACGCTTTTTCCGACGCCGCTCCCGGCCATGATACCCACGCGCTGGCCCCGGCCGAGCGTGACCAGACCATCCAGGACGCGCACACCGGTGGGCAGCGGCGAGCCGATGCGCGCGCGGCGCAGCGGGTTCGGCGGATGCGCCTGCAGCGAGCTGCGTTTGGTGCCACCGAGCGGCCCGAGGCCATCGATCGGGCGTCCCAGGCCATCGATCACGCGTCCGATGAGCGAGTCGCCGACGATGCAGTCGAGCGGGCGGCCCAGTGGGCGCACCGTCGCTCCCGCCTGCAGGCCGTCCAGCCCCCGGAGCGGCACCAGCAGGATGCCCCGTTCGTGAAAGCCCACCACCTGCGCCGTCACCCGCTCCAAGTGGGCGCTCTCGATGCGGCAAATCTCGCCCAGCGCCACCGGCAGCCAGGAGCTTTCGATCACCTGGCCGATGACCCGCGTCACGCGCCCGTAGACCGTGAATCGCGGCGTCTCCTCGATGCGCCGCAGCGCGTCCGTCCGAAACGCCTCAGACATTGCGGAGATGCTCGTAGAAGTTGCGCAGCATCCCATCGAGGCGGCCGTCGAGCACCCGGTGCGGCGTCTCGATGATGAACCCCCCGCGTTCCACCTCGTGATCGGCCACCCACTCGACTTCCAGGCGGCGCCCGGCGTCGCTGAGCGTGGCCAGGTCGTCGGGATTGAGGCGGACCGTGGGCGGCGTGTCCGACGTCAGCGTCTCGACCGCGCGCCGCACCAAGTCCGGCACGACCGTCGGGTCGGCGGTGACTTCGCGCTGGATGATGCGACGGGCCACGGCCAGGGCCAGCACCGTCAACGTCTCCTCGATCTCGGCCACGGCCGTCGCGTGCGCCTCGCGCAACGCCTGCGCGGCGGCTTCCACCGCCTCACACGCCGTTCCGAACCGGCGCTCGCCCTCGCCGGCCCCGTCGCGCAGGCCGTCGCGCATCCCCTCGCTGTACCCGTCGTTGGAGCCGTTCGTGTACCCGCGGGCGTAGGCCTCTTCCATTGTGACGGGAGCGGGCAGCACCGGCGCATCCCCGGGCACCACCGCGAAGTCCGGCAGCGACCACCGTTTAAAGGATGACATTGCCGCCGCCCCGTCCCGAGATCGTGATCTCGTTCGTCTCCTGCAGCGCGCGCACGCGCTGCACGATGTTCATGTGCGCCGCCTCGACATCCTTGACCTTGACGGCGCCCAGGTACTCCAACTCCTCCTTGAGCGCCGCCGCGGCGCGTTCCGACATGTTCTGGTAGATGTGCTGTTTGAGCGCTTCGCTGGCGACTTTGAGCGCCACCGCCAGCTCCTTGCCGTCGACATCGCGGAGGACGCGCTGCATCGACCGCCCGTCGAGCAGGACCAGGTCCTCGAACACGAACATGAGATCTTTGATCTGCGTGGCCAGCGCCTCATCGCGCTCGCCGATGCTGGCGATCAACGCCTGCTCGATCGACGGCGGCGCGAAGTTGAGCATTCTGGGCGACCGCCTTGGGTCCGCCCGACAGCGTCATCTCCTGCGTCAGCGTCAGGTCGGTTTTCGACCGCAGGCCATCTTCGACCAGCGCCAGCATGTCCGGCGAGACTTTGTCCATCGAGGCCATTCGGTACAGCACCTCGCCCGCCAACACCGGCTCCATGAGCTCGATGACGAGGGCCGCTTGCGCGCTGTCCAGGTGGGCGAGGATGAGCGCCAACGTTTGCGGGTGCTCGCCGCGGAGAACGCTCAAGAGCATGTCCGGCGGCGCCTTTTTGAGCTTGCCAAGCGCGGTCGGCACCAGCGCCTCGCGAATGCGCACGAAGATGACCTTGGCGCGATCCGATCCCACGGCGGCCTCCAGGATCTCCTGCGCGACCTCCGGGCCGCCGGTCGCGAACGACTGCACGGCGCGGGCGACGCCCTGGTACTCGTTGAGTACCGCATTGACGACGTCGGCCTTCACCGTCCGGAGGGCGGCGATCTCTTTCGAGATGGCCTCGACTTCCTCGGGTGTCAGATGCTGGAGGATCGCGGCGCTCTTGTCCTTGCCAACCGCGATCATGAGGACGGCCGCCTTCTGGACGCCCGTCAGCTCCGCCTCCTGCCGCGGAAACTGGAGCGCCATCAGCGCGATTCCCCGATCCAGGCCCGGACGACCTGTGCGGCCTGGGCCGGCTCCTCGGACATGTGGTTGCGCACGCCAGCCTTGAGCCGGTGCGTGGCGTCAGCCATGACGATCGGCGCGACGGGCGTGGCCAGCTCGGCGGATCCCGATGCCAGCGCGCCGGGCGCGGACCCCGGCGATCCGGGCGCCGCCGCCATCAGCTTGAGCGCCAGCACGAACGCGAGCGCGATACCGATGAGCATGATGACCGGGCGGCTGAAGCGCTCGACCACGACCAGCACGTCGCGCTTGGGCGCCGAATCGGCCGGGAGTTTCGTGATCGCCAGCGGGTCGATCTCGAACGGCATGGTCGCCAAGGTCAGGCGATCGCCCCGCGCGGTGTCGAGTCCGATCGCATTCCGGATCGCGGCATTGAAGCTCTTGAGCGTCGAGTCGGCCTTGGCCGGCGTCGCCGCGCTCTTGGCGAGCGCCTTTTCGTCGACGAAGACGGCGACGGTCAGCTTGTTGATCGTGCCCGTCGAGCCGATGGTGCGCTCGACCTTCTTGGTGTTCGCGTACGTGTTGCTGATGACGGTCTGGTTGCCGCTACCCGCCTCGGTCTGGTCACCCGTGGCTTCGCTGCGTTGCTCGGTATTGAGCACCTGCCCGTCGGGATCGTACGTCTCGGTGGTGCGCTCGGTCTGGTCGAAGTCCATCTTGGCCGCGATCTGCACGCGGCTATGCCCCGGGCCCAGTACCGTCGCCACCAGCCCATTGATCTTGTCGCCCAGTTCCTTCTCGGTGGCGCGCTGCATGTCGAGCTGCCGCGACGACAGCCCGGATGTCCCGGTGTCGACGGGTGACGACAAGAGGCGGCCGGCGGCGTCGATGACCGCGACGTTTTGCGCGGGCAGGCCTTCCACGCTGTTCGAGACTATATAAGAGATGCCCTGGACGACTCCGGGCGTGAGCATCCCACCCGGCCTGAGGCTCACGACGACGGCCGCCTCGGCCGGGCGATTGAGCCGGCGGAGCGGACTGTCCTCCGGCAACGCCAGGTGGACTTCGGCGCGCTGGACCCCCTCCAATGAACCGATGGTGCGGGACAGCTCGCCCTCGAGCGCGCGCCGATAGGTGACCCGCTGCGTGAAGTCGGTCATGCCCCACGTCGGCTTGTCGAAGAGCTCCATGCCCGGCCGGCCCGACATGGGCATGCCGTCTTTGGCCAAGAGCACGCGGGCGCGGGCCACGTCCTGCACGGGCACCAGGATCTCGCTGCCGCCGCTCTCCAAGCGGTACGCGATGCCGCCCTTGGTCAAGCTCTCCGTCATGCCGCTCATCGCGGACAGCTCGATGTCGTGGTACAGCGTCACGTAGGTCGGCCCCGTCATCCACTTGCTGGCGACCCACAGGACGGCGAGGCCGCCGATGATGAGGCCGAGCGCCGCGAATCGGCGGTTGGCCGCGCCAAAGGCACGAGTCTGGGCGAGAAGGTCCGCCGGAACGAGCGTAGCCACTTACGTCAGATCTGGGTGTTCATCACCGTGCGATATGCATTGGTGAGTTTGTTGCGCATCTGCACCAGCAGGTCGACCGCGATGCCGGCTTCTTCGGCCGACGCGACGACCTGGTGCAGCTCGACCGGGTCGCCTCTCAAGAACGAGGCGATCATGTTTTGGGAGTCGTCCTGCAAGCCGGACACTTCGCCCAGTCCGTGCTTGAGCAGATCGCCGAACGATGCACCGCTCGGCTCCGTCTCCAAGGGGCCGTGCGGGCCGCCGATTGGGATCGATATCGGTCCGTCAGGACGTATCGGGATCGTCATCGGCTAGCCTCGCACGTCGATGCGTTGGCCGAGGGGGGCCTCGGCCGGTTGCTGCTGCGCCCCACGGCCGCCGTACGTCAGCGGTCCCATGGACGCGAGTTGTTCGAAGAAGCCCTTCTCTTCATCGGTCAAGACGTTCCAGAGCGCGGCATCAGGCTTTGCCGCGGCCTGCGGCTTCGGCGCCGGTTGCGGCGACAGGACATTGAGATAGGGGTTGGCGCCGTTGGGGCCGGACACGTGCATCGGGTATGGTCCTCTCAGATATCCAGGGCGCGACGCAGCATGGCCTTGGCGGCCTGGAAGGCCGTGGCGTTGGCCTCGTGCATCCGGCGCGCGACCATCAGGTCAACCGTTTCGGTGGGGATGTCGACGTTCGGCATGCGGACGTAGCCATTGGCGTCCGCGTCCGGGTGTCCCGGATCGTAGACCATGCGGCCGTCCGACTTGTCCTCGAGCACCTGCGCGGTGACGCCGTTGCCCGACGCGCTGCCGTGAATGACGGCGACACGCCGGTGATAAGGGCCGCCCTCGGCCGTGCGCGTCGTCTCGGCGTTCGCGATGTTCGCCGAGATCGTCTCCATGAAATTCTGCTGGGCGCTCATCCCGACCTCGCTGATGGCCAGCGGTCGGAAGAGCTGCCGGATGGGTCGCGGCAGCAGATGGGCGCGGGGGACGGGGACGATATTAGGCACTGGTCGTCTGGATGGCGCTCTTGATTCCGGCGTACTCGCCTTGCAGGAGCTTGGCGCAGGTCTCGTAGCGCAGCTCCGTGTCGGCGAGCGCGGCCATCTCCTGTTGGAGATCGGCCTCACTGGGGCGCGTGGCCCCGGCGCCAGTCTTGGCGTTCAACTGGGAAGCGAAATCACCGTTGGCGCTCGAGGTCGTGACCGCGGCGACCCGGGCGGCGATGCCGCGCTGCGTGGCGCTGGTCTCCTCGAGCCCGCCGCGGAGCATCGCGGCGGTCGTGTCCGGACCGAACAACGAGCGGATCATCATGTCTGGCTCCACGAGTTCGATGGGCGTAACAGTCGAGGCCGGCAAAAGCAAAGGCCATGCCGATCGCGGCATGGCCTGGTTTTGAGCGGTTATCTCGTTCTATATCTTGTGGTTATCTCTTCGCCTCCGCGCGGCGGCGCGCCCGGCAACGCGCGACGTAGGGGAAGAAAGTGCCGGCCTAACTGATCGTCTCTTCCGTCTCGCCGGAGTGCCGGCGGCCGATCGCGGGGGTCGGTCCGTTGAGTTTATTGCGCAAGGTGCGTTCGCTGATGCCGAGCAGTTTCGCGGCCCGGGTGCGATTGCCGCCCGTGGCGGTGAGCGCGCGATCGATGGCCTCGCGCTCGATGCTATCGAGATCGAATGGCAGGGCGGCCGGCGCCGCTGGCGCGACTGGCGCGGCGACGCCGACCGGCATCCGGGATGGACCGGCGGGGCTGGGTACGGCTACCATCGCTGGTGACATCTCCAAGTGTTCGGTGAAGTGCCCGGGGTGGAGCGCTCCGTTGCGCGACAATATGATGGCGCGCTCGATGGCGTTGCCGAGCTCCCGGACATTGCCCGGCCAATCATAGGTGAGCAACAGCCGCATGGCGTCCGGCGCGATGGTGGGCACATTGAGCCCGAGGCTCTCCGCGGTCCGCTGCACGAAATGCTGCGCCAGGCGCGGGATGTCTTCGCGCCGCTCGCGCAATGGCGTGGTGCGAATCGGCATGACGTTCAGGCGGTAATAGAGGTCGCTCCGAAACCGCCCCTCTTCCACGGCCACTTTGAGATCGCGGTTCGTGGTCGCGATCAGCCGGACGTCGACCTTGATCGGCTGGGTCCCGCCCACGCGCTCGAACTCCTGCTCCTGAATGACGCGCAGAAGCTTGGACTGGAGGTCGAGCCGCATCTCCGAGATTTCATCGAGCAGCAGCGTGCCGCCGTTGGCGCGCTCGAACGCGCCCGCGGTGCGGACGGTCGCTCCCGTGAACGCGCCTTTCTCGTGCCCGAACAAGGCGCTCTCCACCAGCCCTTCCGGCATGGCGGCACAGTTGATCGTGATGAATGGTCCGTCGGCCCGGGGGCTTTGGTCGTGCACCGCGCGCGCGAACAGCTCTTTGCCCGTGCCCGACTCGCCGTGCAGCAACACCGTCGCCCGCGTGGGCGCCACCATGGATACGACTTCCATTGTCCGGCGGAACGACGGGCTGTCCCCGACCAAGCGCTTGGTGGACCGCAACTTCCGAATCTCGGTCCGGTACGACTCGTTTTCACGGCGGAGGCGCACCATCTCCAACGCCTGGTTGACGGCCACTTCCAGCGTGTCGGCCAACACCGGCTTCGTGAGGTAGTCGATCGCCCCGGTCTTGATGGACGCGACCGCGTTCTCGATGCTGGAGAATCCGGTCATGATGATGACGGGCACCGGGTGCCCTTCCCGCTCGAGCAGGCGGATCAGATCGAGACCGTTCAACCCCGGCATGATATAGTCGGAGATGATGAGGTCGACCCCGCCGTTGGCCGCGATCTTGAGCGCCTCTTCCACGCTGGAGGCTATGAGCGGCGTATGCGAGATCTTGGCCAACGCATGCTCCAGGACCGCACAGACTGCTGGTTCGTCGTCTACGCAGAGAATTGTCGCCATTAACCCCTAAACTTTTTCGCCGAGCTGCCGATACCAACGATATGGGAATTTCAGACCTCAGCCGGTACCAAACGCTGGTCAACGGCATAATGACGCAGGACAGCCAGCTCCAGCAACTTGCCGGGGAGTTGGCGACGCAGCGTAAGCTCAATCAGCCGTCGGATGACCCACAGGGAACGGGTCAGGTCATAAACATCTCGTTCAATCAGGCGGCGATCACCCAGTACCAGCAGAATCAGGCTGTCGTCCAGACGAATCTCGATACCGAGGATTCGGTGGAGACGGCGGTGAACCAGATGCTGGCCTCGGCGCAGTCGAGCGCGGCCAGCGCGGCCAACTCGCAGCCCGGGGACTCCACCCGGACCTCGGCGATCACCGAGATCAACGACTTGCTGCAACAGGTCGTCGACCTGGCGAATACGCAGGTGGGCTCCAACTACGTCTTTGGAGGCTTGAAGACCGACCAGCCGCCGATGCAGGCCACGCCCCCTGGCACGGCGGGACTCGTTGGCACGAGTCTCAGCGCGACCGACGGTGCGGTCACTGTGGGCAGTGGCGCGGAAGCCGGTGTCTACGAATTGACCACCGACGGCGCCGGCGACGTCACACTGACGAATCAGAGCGATCCGACGCAGTCGCAGACGATCACGGGCGTGACCAACGGCACGACGGCGCTCAATTTCAGCACCCTCGGCGTCACCATCGCGGCGGGCACCGGGTTCACGGTCGCGGCGCTCAACAAGCAAACGATCGCCGTCGCATCCGGCCTGTCCTATCAGGGCGATACGAACCGCCCGCAAGCGCTCATTGGCAGCGGCCAGACCGTGTCGACGAACCATACCGGCGACCAGATCTTCGGCAACACGATCGCCGCCCTCCAGGGGACCCTGCAGGCGCTCCAGACCGGGACCAGCGACACGATCTCCTCGGCCACCACGCAGCTGGAGAGCACGCAGACGCAGGTGCTGGGGCTCCAGAGTGAGACCGGCGTGACACTGCAGACGATGCAGAACACGGCCAGCACGCAGTCGACCCAGGCGGCGAGCCTGAGCACCCAGCAGGGGAATATCGAGAATATCAATACGGCGCAGGTGGCGACGCAGCTCCTGACCGCGCAGACGGCGCTGAGCGCGGCGTACGAAGCGACCAGCCGCGTGCTCGGTCTCTCGTTGGCGAACTATTTGGGACCGACAGCCTAGCCTACGCCAGCAGGTTGATCGTCGACCCGCTGGTCTGGCCGCTGGCGCTGTTCTGCAGAGTGGTGAACAGGCTCTCCGACACACCCGCATTCGTGCTCAGGATGGTGGCATTCCCGGCACTGCCGAGCGTCACCGTCGTGTCCTTGTTGCTAGCGGCCGTCGCCGTGGTGTCGAACGCGCGGCGCGTGGCATTGGTGCTGGTATCGGTGATCGGCGAACCGTCGCCCCGCAGCGTGAAGAGGTACTCGTACGTGGTGTGCGGGTTCGCGTTCGGCCCCGGCGAGACCTTGATCGTGTAGGTGCCCGTCGACAGCTGCATATTCGTCGAGCTGGTGAGGTTCTGATAGGCATGGAACAGGTTCCCCGACCCCGGGCTGCTATCGGCCACCAGCTTGCCCGTCTGGGTATACAACTGGTACCGCAACTGTCCCTGGTCGACGAGGGACGTGAGGTTGCCGGTGTCCAGCGGATTGGCGGCCGTGCCCTGCGGCGTGCTGGAGCTGTTGGCGGCAGTGGTCCCGCTGCCCGCCGTCTGCTCGAATGAGAACAACCGAATGTTCGTGTTGTTCGCCGTGACGCGGAACTTGTAGTAGTCGCCCTTATCGCGCGGGACGAGCGACCCGGTCAAGTCGATCCGATACGTTTGACGGTTGTTGAGATCCCCGATGTACTGCGCATCGGTGCGCGTCTCACCAAACGTGTTCTGGATCGTGGAAGTCAGGACACTGACGGACATGCTGTCCAGTATCGGCGGCGCGGTGTCCAGACTTGAGTCGGTGCAGCACATCCTCAACTCGGCGGCGGTGCCGGCCGATACTGAACTACAGGCCCCGAGAATCGGGACCCCGCCGGAAGAACCCGGCGACAGTCAACCCAGAATGGGAGCACACACAGTATGTCGACGAATATCGTTCTGTCGGCCTCGATGCAGCAGAACCTGCTCAGCCTCCAGAACACGACCACGCAGATGAACAAGACCCAGAACGATCTGGCCACTGGGTTCAAGGTCAACAGCGCGATCGACGATCCGAGCTCGTTCTTCACGGCGTCGTCGGAGCGGAACCGCGCCAACGACCTCCAGGGTCTGCAGAACGACATGGGTGAGGCGGTGCAGACGGTGACGCAGGCCCAGAACGGCATCACCGCGATCACGGCCCTGATCCAGCAGATGCAAGGTGTCATTCAGTCGGCCCGCTCGGCGACGACGGCCGGCCGCGACACGCTGCAGACGCAGTTCAACACGCTTCGCACGCAGGTGAACCAGGCAGTCGCCGATGCCAACTACAAGGGCATCAACCTGCTCGAGAACCAGTCGTTGACCGTCGTGTTCAACGAGAACAACACCAGCTCGCTGAAGCTGCAAGGCTTCTCGGCGCTGGCCGGCGGGCGCACGACCTTCGCGGCGTCGACGGCCACCGGTCTGGGTATCGTGTCGGCAGGTGCGACCGGCGCCCACAGCTGGGGCAATGCGAGCTTCCAGAACATCCTCGACACGCACGCGAACCAGTTGACCTCGGCGCTGTCCAGCCTCCAGACGCAGACGCAGACCCTCGCCGCGAACCTCGGCGTGGTCACGATCCGTCAGCAGTTCGCGTCGAGCACGGTCAACACCCTGAACCAGGGCGCGGATAACCTCACCCTGGCCGATCCGAACCAGGAAGGCGCGAACATGTTGGCCCTCCAGACTCGCCAGAGCCTCGGTATCGAGTCTCTGAGCTTGGCTAGTCAGGCGAACGCGAGCGTCCTCCATCTTTTTGGTCTCTGACCCAAACAACGGACGGGGGAGCGACGAGCTCCCCCTCCGTTGAGAAGAGTAAGAGCACATGATGTTCGACTTCGCCCCGATGCGGGACTGGGACGCTTCACCAGCGCTCTCCGCCTCGGATGCCGCTCGGGTCCGGACATACATTCGGGACGGCTACGCGCACCACGTCGCGGGGCGGTACATAGAGGCAGCAGTGTTGTACATGAGGGGACTGGCTGTCGACGAAAGCGACCCCGGTGCCATGCATTTGGCCGGGGTCGCCGCCAGCCAGCTGGGGCAACACGCCCTGGCCGCCGACTGGATCGGCCAAGCGATCGCGCGCCAACACCGGGTCCCGGCGTACCATAGCAATCTGGGACGGGTCATGGTCGCCCTGGGACGCCCGGCCGACGCGGCACGCTGCTACACGACCGCGATCGAGATCGATCCCACGAACGCGCTGGCATGGCTCAACCTCGCGCACCTGTGCGAGATTGGGGGAGATCCGACGGAGGCGGCCCGCTGCCGCGCACGGGCCATCGCACTGGATCCGACGCTGGAAGTGGTCGCGGCGCCGGTGCACGCGTGACGGCCACCGCCAAGATCCAGCGCGCCGTTCGCTCGCTGGAATCGGCCGCGGAACTGCACCGGTCCGGGAACCTGGATGCCGCGGTCGTCGCCTACCGGCGCGGGCTGGCGGAGACGCCGCGGCTCGCGGCAGGTCACCTGGCGCTGGGACTCGCGCTGGCGAGCCTCAACCAACACGACGACGCCGTCGCTTCGCTCCGGCGCGCCCTCGCGCTGGATCGCACGTTATCCGGCGCGCATCTCGCACTGGGGCAGTTGCGCGCCATGGCGGGCGATTTGCCGGCGGCCCGGGAATTTTTCCGGGACGCCGTGCGCTACGCGCCGGACTCGGTGGATGCGGCGTCGGCGCTGTGGAGGATCACGGACGACCTGGAGTTGCTCGACGAGCGCGTCGCGGCCGGACGGCGCTATGTCGCGCTCAAGCCTGAGCAGAACGAAGCGCGTTGGGATCTGGCCCTCCACGAGTTGTGCGCGGGCGATCTCCAGGCGGGCTGGGAAGGCTACGCCTACCGCTGGCAACATACGCGGTACGCGAAGTGGCGCTATCCACTCCCCTACCCGCAGTGGTCGGGCGAGGACATCACGGGCCAGCACGTGTTGGTGTGGCGCGAGCAGGGCGTGGGAGACGAGATCATGTTCGCCAACTGCCTGCCCGATCTCATCGCCCGCGCCGGCAAAGTGACGTTCGCCTGCACGTCGCGACTCGTCTCGCTCTTTACCCGATCGTTCCCCCAGGCCGACGTCATCAACTCGGCCCGGGTCGAACCGCCCGCCGAACCGCTCGCGGCGGACTACCAGTCGGCGATCGGTGATCTGCCGCGTTGGCTTAGGCCCACGGTCGAGAGCTTCCCCACGCACTCAGGGTATCTCGTTCCCGACGCGGAGCGCGTGCGGCAGTGGCACGCGCGCGTCGCCGCGCTCGGCCCCGGGCTCAAGGTGGGGATCAGCTGGCGCAGCGGGCTCATGACCGCCGAGCGGGCCCGTTCCTACTCGACGCTCGACCGGTGGGGTCCGGTGCTGCAGACGCCCGGCGCGCAGTTCATCAACCTGCAGTACGACGACTGCTCGCTCGCTCTGGCGACCGCGCGGGACCGGTTCGGCGTCCACATTCACGAGTTCCCGGATCTCGACCGGCGCGATGACTTCGACGGCATGGCGGCGTTGATCGCGAACCTGGACCTGGTCATCACCGTCGGCAACGCCGTCGGGGAGCTGAGCGGCGCCCTCGGCGTGCCGGCGTGGCGGCTCCTGCCGAGCCCCCAGGGTGACTGGACGTCGTTCAACACCGGGCGGCGGCCGTGGTATCCGACGATGCGCATCATGGGCGCCGAGCCCCGCCATGACTGGAGCGCGCTCTTGACGCGCGTCGCCGGCGAGCTGGCGGCCCTCACATGAGCTCTCACATGACGCGGCACGCACTCGTCACCGGCGGCGCGGGATTCATCGGCAGCCACGTGACCGACGCGCTGCTGGCCGAGGGATGGCGCGTCACGGTCGTCGACGACTTCAACGACTTCTCTCCGCCGGCGTTCAAGCGCCAGCAGGTGGCGCGACACGGGGCCTATCGCGGCTACACGCTCGTCCAGTCGGACATCCGGACGCTCCCCACCCTGCGGGCGCGGCTCCGCGGCGACTACGACGCCGTGGTGCATTCTGGCGGCGCGGGCCGGGGTCCGTCCGTCGCTCGAACACCCGGCGCTGTATCACGATGTCAACGTGAACGGCACCTACAATCTGCTGGAGCTGGCGCGCGAGCGGGGCATCCCCCAGTTCGTCTTCGCATCGTCGAGCAGTGTCTATGGCGTGAATCCGCATACGCCGTGGAACGAGGATGCGGCATTGCAGCCCATCAGCCCATACGCGCTCACGAAGCTGTTGGGCGAGGACCTGGGACGGGAGTACGCCGCGCGGCACGGCATGCGATTCCTGGCGCTCCGCCTCTTCACGGTCTACGGCCCGCGCCAGCGGCCGGATCTGGCGATTCACCGGTTCGCGTCGAAGGTCCTGCGCGGTGAGCGCCTGCCGGTGTTCGGCGACGGCGCCACCATGCGCGACTACACGTACGTCGATGACATTGTCGCCGGCATTCGGGCGGCGCTCGACTATCGGGCGACCCCGTTCGAGATCATGAACCTGGGGAACGACCAGCCGGTCTCGATGCGGGAGCTCCTGACCGGGATCGAGGACGCCCTCGGACGCCCGGCCGCGATCGAACATCTGCCGATGCAACCCGGCGATGTCCCCGCGACTTGGGCCAACATTGAGAAAGCCGGGCGACTCCTGGGCTACCGGCCGGCCACGACGCTGACCGCGGGACTGGCGCGGTTCGCGGAGTGGTTAGAGGGCCGCCGCGCGCTCGCGGCCTGAGATCGCGAAGGCCAGCTCGTCGACGAAACGACTCCGGCCCAGTCGGCTGGTGTCATCCAACTCCCGGGCCGAGAGCGTCACCCGGCACAGATAGCGGTCGCCGATGCGATGCATCGTGATCAGGGGAAACAACGCCGCCGCCTGCCGGTCGATCTCTATCTGAACGGCCCTCTGAGCGTCACCCAGTAGGATGACACCGCCGGTCGCACCCACGCCCCCTCGACACGAGACGAGGTGGGACACGGGCTGCACATGATCGACTTCGCCGTCGAGCGCGAAGCGCTCCAGCGTCGTGCCGCCGTTGTGCGTCGCATAGAACAGAGAGCCGGCATCGAATGACGTCGGGATGAGCGTGACGTGCCCCAGCCGCAGTGTCCCCAGCGGAATCTCCGGCCAGTCGAGCCGGTAGCGCACTTCCACCCGCGCGTCGGCACGGCCCACCGCGATTGTCTTTTCGATCCGGCCCAACGGCGTCCCGACACACGCGCTCACGATGACGCGGTCGGTCGCCTCATCCCACGTCACCACGGGCTCGGCCGGCTCGAGATCCGTGACCTGGTGTTGACCGGCGGCCGCGAGGACCAGAAACCCCGTGTACTGGTCGGCGCTCCAATCGATGCGGTCGAAGTAGCCGTGCGGCACACTGCCGCACAGCGCCAGCGGCGAGAGATGGGGAAACGTCAGCGCGTCGATGGCCAGGCCGCGCCGGCAGTTGAGCCGCACGCCAACGGTTTCAGTGTCGACGGTCAGGTACCGGCCTTCGCGGCGCACGGTGACCTCGGCCGGCAACGGCTGCGCCGACCGGAGTACCCTGGGCCGACGATGACGCGCGTCGAGCGCAGCGAGACGCGCGATATAGGCGTCCCAACGGGACGCCGTGATATGCGTGCGAAAGTCGCTGCTCCACAGATAGCACAACTCCCGCCACTCGCTGTCGTCCCCACCGCGGGCGATCAGCGCCTCGGCGATACGCCAACACGCCGTGTTGATGCCGAGATCATCGCGACCCGTGACGGCCCAGCGCGCGAGGTCATACTTGGGCTGCTTCTTGACCGGTACCGGGTGCCGGGCGGTTTCCAGCCGCACATCATGGCCGGCATCCGGACCATTGATCAGCCCGAGCGCCGCGCTCGGCGTGATCGGCGCCAGACCGGGCTCGGCGCCCAGCACAGTGAAGAGGGCGTTCAACCGCTGCCACTCGCCCAGCGCGCTCAGCGCGGCCTCGGTGCGATAGCGGCCCGGCCGGTAGTCGAACACCTCGGCGTCGCTGCCGTAGATCGCCAGTACCCGATCGCCGGCGCCATAGTGGCCGCGCAGATACTCGAGATACTCCTCGGTCTCGATCTCGCCGTGGGCGTAGCGCTGCAGCTTCTGGAACGCGATGGAGTGATTCCACAGCACCGGAATCGATGCGCCGTCGGTCCCGAGCGCGCGCTGGGGATGGTAGCGCCATTCGGCCGGCCACTCCTCGTGCGTCGCGCGAGGATTCTCCCACTCCATGATGACGGCGCCGTATCCGGCGTCGCGGTAATGCGAGACCAGCGAGGCCGACCAGGCCTGCTCGTGCACCAGGGCGACCGTCGGACGGACGCCGAGCAATCGTTCGTACACGGCGTGCCCAAGGCGCAGGTTGGCGCGCACCACGTCGGCCGGTACCAGCGGTCCGATGAGCTGCGCATATCCGCTGCCGATGAACTCGACCTGCCCATTCCGCACCAGGGCGCGCAGCACATTGACCCACTCCGGATCGATCGCCTCGGCCATCTCCAACGTGGAGCCGGGCGCCTCGATCCCGATCGGGACGCGATGCTGGCGCACGAGATCGAGCAGCGGCCAGTAGCACCGGTCCATCACCGTCGGACGCTGTTCTTCCTCGATGGACGAGAACGCGAGATTGAGGTGAAAGACGGCGAAGCAGTGCAGCGTCACGCGTCGGCTCCGGTCTCGACCGTCGCGATGCGAATGTCGCGGGCCACCGATTCGGCGCGGCCGACCGCCTCGGCGCACGTGGCGCCCGTGGCGATGACGAATCCGGCGCGCTGCGTGTGGTTGGTCGGCGTCCCGATCCGGTCGCCGGCGCGGACGAAGAACCCGATCCGGTTGATCCCCGGCACGTTCCGGAAGCGGCCCTCATCCTCGATCGACTCGACCCGTCCCGCCCGCGGAAAGAAGTAGCGGATCGCCACGCCCTGGCGGCGTTGGGGCACGAGCGTCGCGGGATCGAGCGGCTCGCCCACGGCCATTTTGATCGCGGCCCCGACGAGATCGACGCCCGTGGCCAGCGGGACCTGATCCGTGGAGAACCATCCGCCCGAGAGTCGGACGGCGACTTCGATGACGCGCGGGCCATCCGGTGTGATGACGAGATCGCCTTTGACGATGCCCTGCGTCACGCCCAGGGCCCGCCCCGCGGCCTCGGTAAGATCGGCGAGCGCCTGCCGGTCGACCGGCGACAGATCCGGTGGCTGTTGACCGCCGTCTTCGATGATGAACGGCGCGAAGCGCTCGAGGCGCTCGTAGTTGCGTTCGGCCAGTCCGGGCATCCAGGCGCCCGACGCGAGGAGCACGGACTCCGTGCTGTACTGCGGACCTGGCAGGTATTCCTCGACCATCACCCGGCCCGTCGGCGATGCCGACCGGGAATGATCGAAAGCCCAGCCCAAGTCGACCGCTGGCGTCAACCGCAGCACGCCGCGCGCTCCCCGGCTGTCGACCGGCTTGATCACCAATGGCAACCCTCGCTGACGCGCGATTGCCGCGAGCGCCGTCGCGCTCTCGACTGCCTGGTACCACGGAATGGGCACCCCGGCGGACGCAAAGCGCTCTTTCATAGCCAGCTTATCGGATGCCAGCCTTGCCGTCTCGATCGAGGGCCCCGGGAGCCCCAGCCGCTCGGCGACCGTCGCGACGGTCAGCGGCACATTGGCGGCGATGGACAGCACACCGTCGATGCGCCGTACGGCGCGCGCGAAACGCGCTGCCGCCTCCGCCATCCCTCGAGCGTCATACGTGCTGATGACCAGTTGATCGTCGGCCAGCGCCATGCCCGGTGCCGCGGGATCGTGGTCGGCGACGACCACGTGCAACCCAAGCTCGCGCGCGCGGCGGATGCCGGGCACGGCCTCGGCGCCGCCGCTCACGATCAGGACCGTCTTACGCACGGGTCCACATCTGGTCGAGCGTCTGCCCGCCGAGGAGCATGGGACTCACATCTTCGTTGGGATCGACGAGACAATGGAGCAGAGCGGGACCGCGCACCGCGAGGACCCGGCGCAGACCGGCCTCGAGGTCGGCGCTGTGCTCGACGGTGTGGGCCATGAGCCCGTATCCCCGGGCAATAGCCGCGAAGTCGGGATTCCACTTGTCGCCGCAGGCCGGATCGCGCTGCCAGTTGAGCTTCTGGAACTGGGAGACGATGCCGAGGCGGTGGTTATCGAGCACGATGACCTTGACCGGCAGCTCGTAAGCGACGAGCGTCGCCAGCTCCTGCAGGTTCATCTGGAACGAGCCGTCGCCCACGCAGCACACCACGAGCGATGACGGCGCGTGGCGCTGGGCGCCGATCGCCGCGGGGAGATCAAAGCCCATGGCGCCATGGCCGCCGGAGGTGAGCCAGATGCGCGTGGGATAATCGAACGTGAAATGCCGGGCCGTCCATTGTTGATGCGACCCCACGCCCGAGACGCAGATCACGGGCTCGCCCGCGGTCAACTGGTCGAGCGTCTCGATCACGCGCTGCGGCTTGAGCGGGCCGCCGGTCACATACGTCAGCCGGTGTTCGCGCCGCCATTCGGCGATCTGCGTCAACCAGGGGCGCCGCTGCACGGCGTAGTCGCGGGGGGCGATGAGATCGGCCAGGGTCGACAGGGCGGCGTGGGCATTGGCGCGGACCGTCAAATGCGCGGCAACGCGCGAGTGGGTCAGCTCGGCCTCGTCGAGATCGATGCGGATGATGCGGGCGGCCGGCGCGAAGGCATCGGGGCGCGTGCCTGTCTGCCGGACGTCGAGGCGAGAGCCCACGACGAGCACGACGTCGGCGTGCTGAATGGCCAGACCGGCGACCTGGTTGCCCGTGTGGCCGTGAAAGCCCAGCGCCAGGGGATGATCGGTCGGGAAGGCGCCCAGACCGAGAAGGCTCTGGGTGACGGGAATGCGGCCACCGTCGGCGATCCGCCGCAGCGCCGCGTGGGCATTCGCCAACAGCACCCCGTGCCCGGCGACGATGAGCGGCCGCTCGGCGCACGAGAGCCAGGCCGCGGCTTGGGCCATCGACACGGCGGATGGTTCGGGCGTGAGCGGGAGTTGGGGCACGATGCTGAGCGGCGCGGCCGACAAGTCACCGCGCTGCACGTTCATTGGGAGATCGACGACGACGGGGCCCGGACGGCCGTCGGCGGCGATCGCGAACGCGCGCTCGATCGCGCCCGGGACGTCGTCCGGCGTCAGCGGGAGAAATTGCGCCTTCGTGATCGGCTTGAGCAGCGCGACGGTGTCGACTTCCTGAAATCCGCGTTGCCGGACCGGGAGCCTGCCGCGCATGTCCGTGGTGCCGACCTGTCCCGTGAGGATGACCAGCGGCACGGAGTCGAAATAGGCGTCGGCGATCGGTGTCACCAGATTCGTCACGCCCGGGCCGGAGGTGACCATCACGACCTGCGGCCGTCCCGACAGTCGGGCCACGGCCAGGGCGGCGTAGCCCGCGCCCTGCTCGTGGCGCGAGCAAAAGACCGAGATCCCCAAACCCTCCATGAGATCGAGGATTGGGCCGATGGTGCCGCCGGGATAGACGAAAACCTCCGCGATGCCATGGCGGACGAAAGCGTCCGCGATGACACCGGCTCCTTGGATCGTTACCGTGTCAGCCAAGATAGAGTCCGCCGTTCACGTTGAGGACCTGTCCCGTTACGTACGCCGCGGCGGGAGAAGCGAGGAACGCCACCGCGCCCGCGACCTCCTCGGGCGTGCCCGCGCGGCCCAGCAGGATCTGTCGCATCTTCTCTCCGACACCTGGAGACGCGAGCTCGTCACGCGTCATGTCCGTCGCGATGAGGCCCGGGGCCACGCAATTGACCCGCACGGTCGGGGCGCCGAGCCGGGCCAGGGACCGCGTGAGCGCGATCACCCCTGCCTTGCTCGCCGAGTAGTGCACCGCCAAGGGACCGCCCAATTGGCCGCCGACCGACGCGATGTTCACGATCGCGCCCCCGCCCTGCTCGCGCATGAGGGGCAACACTTCCTGCGCCAGCGCGAACGGGCCGCGCAGGTTGACGCCGATCGTGTCGTCGAACTCGGCGTCGCTGATCTCGGCGAACGGCTTCTGCCGCAGGATCCCGGCGTTGTTGACCAGAACGTCGATTCTCCCATGGGCTTTTTTCGTCGTCCCAACTGCGTCTTTGATGCTTTCCCGCCGGGCCACGTCCAACGCGACCACCGTGGCGGAACGACCGCGCGCGCGAAGCGCGCGAGCGGTCGCCTCGGCCGCTTCGCGCCCCGTGGCGTACGTCAGCACGACGTCCATGCCGGCCTCGCCGAGGGCCAGCGCGATGGCGCGACCGATCCCGCGGCTTGCACCGGTGACGAGCGCGACCGGCATCAGCGCATCCTCGCGATCATTGCATCCTCGCGATCATGATGATCTCGCGCCCGAGGCCGAGCGCGGCGAGCGAGCGATAGAACTGGCGGCGCAGATGTTCGTGACCCGTACCCGCCATTGTCTGCTCGAACCGCATGCGCTTCTCGTGACAGGCGCGCCCGAGCACCGGATCGCCGACGTAGTTGTCTCCCATGAGCAGGAACAGATCGATGGGAAACGAGGCGTTCCGCTCGGCGATGTCGAACCCCGTCCGCTCGAGGACCGTCGCCAGCGAGTCGAACGTGAAGTGGTTGAGATGGTGTGGTGGGGCGACCCACCAGGGCGCAAAGCCACAGCCGTTGCGCAACGCGTCCTGAAACGGGTTGTAGTCGTTGGGGACGCAGATCGAGAGCAGGCCGCCCGGCTGCAAGGCATCGCGCGCCGCCCCAATGAAGGCCAGCGGATCGGGCACGTGTTCGAGCACGTTGGTCATCTGCACGACGTCGACGGGCCCCAGCCGCCGGGCGAGGGGGGCGTCGAAGAACTCCTCCACGATGTCGACGCCCAAGCTCCGGGCGTGGGCCGCCGCCTGGGTCGACGGCTCGACGCCCATGGCGCGCCATCCGCGCCCGGCGCCGTGCGCCAGAAAAAACCCGGGGCCGCACCCGACATCCAGCACGCGGCGGCGATCGGGGGGCAGGAACTGCTCGAACGTGTCGAAGCGCTCGCGGTAGCCGATCTCGTACCAGGACAGGTCCTTCCGAACGACGCTCAGATAGTCGGGCTTTTCCCGCGCGTAGTACTCATGGGTGTACACCGGTGCGAGATCGGCCGGCGACGGCAAGGGCATGACGTGCGCGAATCCGCACTCCGTGCAGTCGATGACGTCGAACCCCTGCACCGCGTCGCGCAGCGCGCCGTGGTGTGTCATCGGACCCCCGACGGGACGGTGCGCACCACGTGCCGATTGTGGTCCGCGAGCTCCGGCCGGCGGGCGAGCAGGGTCGCGAGATCGTAGGACGTGAAGTCGCGCGGGAGGGCGCGTTGCAGTTCCCGCGCGAACGCGAGGTCGGCCGGCTCGTCGACCGAAAGGCGGGCGCCCGGAATGGCTTCCAGGCCCGGTTCCGGCGGGACCCACACGCAGGCGATCGACTCGCGGTGCCGGCGGACCAGGAGCGCCAAGTGCTCGCGTTCGTCCGCCGGGATCGGGAGCGCGTCGAAGTGCGCCAACACGCGCAAGGAAAAGGGATCGATGCCTTCGCCCAACCGCGGGCCGTCGTACCCGGCATAGTCGGCGTTCGCGGCCACCAGCGCCGGGACCAACGTGTCGATCGCGAGCGGGCACACGAACGGACAATCGGCCGTGATGCGAACGATCGGGTCGATGCGCCAGGCCTGGGCCGCGGCGACGTATCGGTGCAGCACGTCGTCCACGGGGCCCCGAAAGCAGGGCACGTTTTCCTGTGCGCACCAGGCCGCGACGGCGTCGTCGCCGGCGTCGGTCGTCGTGGCCACGCCGACGAAGGCGAACGCGCGCGCCAGCCGCAGCCGATCGACCACGCGGCCCAGGATCGGGCGGCCGCCGAGATCAGCCAGGACTTTCCCCGGGAGGCGGGTGCTGCCCAAGCGCGCCTGGACGATAGCGCCAGCGTTCATAGCCGCGCGACCAGATCGAGCACGTTGCGGGCGCCGTCCCCGGCGCCGACCAGTTGCCGCGCGCTGGCACTGGCCCGCTCGCGCCACGCAGCGTCCAGCACCGTGCGTGCGATCGCCGAGCGGGCGCGCGTGTCGTCAAAGGCATCGCCGCTTCCGGCGCAGGCGCCGAGACCGCGCGTCTCGAGACGCCCGGCGTCGGCGAGATCAGACGCCCGATGCGTCCAGTAGACGGCCGGTGTCCCGATGACGGCGAGATCGTACAAGCTCGTGCCAAACCCGGTCAGCGCGAAGCGCGACCGGACCATGAGCCCGACGACGTCGGCGCGGGTGAGGCCGCGATGGACACGAGCCCCCAACGCCGTGAGCCGTTTGGCCAGCGCGTCGGCCTCGGCGAACGCCGGGCCGATCACCACGTGCGTTTCGAAGTCGACACCGGTGTCGAGCAGCACGCGGGTCACCGGCAGCGTGAGGCCGGCCGGGTCGGCGCCGCCGAACGTGATCAGCGCGACCCGGCGGTCGCCCGGATAGGGCGCGCCGGCGTGGGCCCGCACGATGGGCGCGGTGAGGACGTAGGCGGGCCCCTGAAAAAGACGGGGATGGGGTAACGCCGGGCCGTGGACGATGGGAAGCACCGTCGCATCGGCATCGTCCAGATGATCGAGGCGATCGATAACCACGGTCCGCGCCCCCGCGTCGCGCGCGGCGGCGATCACATCCCCAATGGACTCCGGAGAGTCGATCACCAGATGCTCGTTGGCGCTCACGTCGTCGCCTGTGGGCCAGCAGCAGGGAGTCGTGTCGGGCAGTTCGACAGACAGCGCAGTGCGAGCGGCAGCGTCGCCGCGCAGCGCGACGCGGACGTCGTAGCCCCGCTCCCGGGCCTCGCCGGCCAGCACCGCGGTGCGCATGACGTGGCCGAGTCCCCACCCGGCACCGCCCGTGACCAGAAACCGGATGCGCATCACCCGACGAACGTCTCCCGGGTGGCGCGCAGGGGGCGCAGGCCGTCGCTGGGATCGGCGCGCCAGGCGCGATCCGGCAGCTCGCTCGGCACCGGCGCCTTGCGGCCGTCGCCGTCGGCACGCAGCCCGTCGCGGACCGCCCCGATGACGGGCGCCATTTGCCCGGGCAGCCAACAATGCCCCGTCCGAAACTCGTCGCCCTGGCCATCGAGATCGAGGTGAAATTCGATCGCGGTCGCGCCCCACCGGTGGATGGCGCGTTGCACGACGCCGGGCGACACGCTGTGGTCCGACCATCCCACGGGAGACCCGAACGCATCGCGCAGTTCGGCGATCGCCGAGAGATTGCATTCGGCGACCGGCGTGGGGTAACCCGATACGCAGTGCAAGAGGGTGAGATCGCGGCATCCTGCGCCCCGCAACGTGGCGACCGCCTCGCCGACCTCGGCCAGCGTGGCCATGCCGGTCGACAGGATGACCGGCTTGCCGGTCCGGGCGCAGGCGATGAGGAGCTCGGTCCACAGCAGCTCGTACGAGGCGATCTTGTAGAACGCCACGTACGGCGCCAACTCGTCCACCGCGCGCAGATAGAACGGCGTGCAGCCGAAGGCCACGCCCCGTTCGGCGCATCGCTCGGCCAAAGGCGCCAGGAACGCCGGCGGCAACTCCCACGCCTCGCGCGCGCGATGGCGCGCGCTCCGCGCCAGGATCTCGGGCGCGAACAGCTCGCGCACGCGAAAGAGTTGAAACTTGACGGCATCGCACCCGATGGCCGCCGAGGCGTCGACGAACGCCAGCGCGCGCGAAAGGTCGGCGTGGTGGTTGCTCGACACCTCGGCGATGAACGTGGTCACGCCGTGGCCTGCGCGATGACGCAATCGACGACCCGCGCGACGTCTTCGCTGGTCAGCCCCGGATACATTGGCAGCGAGATGGCTTGCCCGTAGTACATCTCGGCGCCCCCCAGCGCAAAGCCGGCGAACCCGGTGCGTTGATAGTACGGGTGGTGGTAGACCGGCACGTAGTGCACGTTGGCCATGATCCCGGCGGCGCGGAGGCCATCAAACACCGCGCGACGGGCCGGCGCCGGCACCCGAATCACGTACAGGTGGTAGGAACCGTCGGACCACGAGGGCACCGCGAGAGGGCGCACGCAAGGGACGGCCGCGAAGGCGGCATTGTACTGCGCGGCGATCGCGCGGCGTTGGGCGACGAAGGCGGGCAGCCGGCCCAGTTGGCTCATGCCCAGCGCGCTCTGAAACTCCGTCAGCCGGTAGTTGTAGCCGAGATCGTGCTGCTCGTAGTACCACGGGCCTTCGTCGTGCAGCATGTCGGATCGGTCCCGCGTGATCCCGTGCGTCCGGAAGAGGCGCATGACGCGCGCGAGCTCGGCGTCATTCGTGGTGACCATACCGCCTTCGCCCGTCGTGACGTGCTTCACGGCGTGGAGGCTGAAACAGCACATGGCCGAGTGGGCGCAGGCGCCCACCTGGTACTCCCGGCCTTCGGGCGTGCGATAGGAGGCGCCCAGCGCGTGGGCCGCGTCCTCGATGACCACCCAACCCTCGCGCCCCGCGATGGTCGAAAGCGCGACCATGTCGGCGACCTGTCCGCCAAAATGGACGGGCACGAGGGCATAGACGCCGTGCCCCGGAGCCGCGGCGACGGAGTCCGGATCGATGAGGGCGGTGCCGGTGTCGACGTCGACGAAATCGACCTCGGCCCCGAGATACCGCGCCGCGTTCGCGGTCGCGGCGAAGGTGATCGGGGACGTGATGATCTTGTGCCCACGTCCCACGCCGGCGGCGGCATAGGCCCCATGCAGCGCGGCGGTGCCGCTGTTGAACGCGATGGCGTGCCGTGCGCCGACGATCCCGGCGAACCGCGCTTCAAAGGCTTCGACGAGCGGGCCTTGGGTGACGAGCGGAGCCCCAAGCGCCTCGACGACCGCGGCGATATCCTCGGGGCCGATGGTCTGCCGGGCGTAGGGAAGCGCGCGCACCGCGTTCACAGGAGATTCAGCTTGGCCAGCATTGTCCGGATCTCTTCGACGGAGAGCCGGTGCGGGTTGGTGTCGCTCCGGTAGGCGAACCCTTCGGGCACCGTCGCACCCGCCAGCCGCCGCTCTGGCCACCAGGGGAACTGCGGCTGGAGGACATAGTGGTCGCCCATGTCGACGCAACGCCGCGCATCGTCTTCGCTGATCATCATCTCGTGCAACTTCTCCCCGGGCCGGATGCCCACGGTGCGCAACTCGGCGCCGGGCGCAATCGCCTCCGCCAGGCTCACGATGTCGGCCGACGGGATCTTGGGCACGAACAGCTCCCCGCCCCAGGTCCGGCGAATGCACGCGATCACGAATCGCACGCCCTGTTCGAGCGTGATGAGGAACCGCGTCATGCGCGGATCGGTGATCGGCAGCACGCCGGTCTCGCGGAGTCCGCGGAAATACGGCACGACCGAGCCCCGGCTTCCGACGACGTTCCCATAGCGCACGACGGAGAGGCGGATCTCGCGGCCGCCGGAGTACGCGTTGCCGGCAATGAACAGTTTGTCGGAGCAGAGCTTGGTGGCACCGTACAAGTTGATCGGGTTCGCCGCCTTGTCCGTGCTCAGCGCGAGGACGCGCTCCACCCCGTTGTCCAGCGCGGCCTCGATGACGTTCTGGGCGCCCAAGATGTTCGTGCGAATGCACTCGAACGGGTTGTACTCGGCCGCGGGCACCTGTTTGAGGGCCGCGGCGTGGACGATCACGTTCACCCCACGGCAGGCGCGACGGAGCCGTTCCAAGTCGCGGACATCCCCGATGAAGAACCGCAGTCGCGGATCTTTCTGCTGCTCCTGCATCTCCGACTGTTTGAGCTCGTCGCGGCTGTAGATGATGACGCGACGCGGCAAGTGCTCGTCGAGGAGCGTCTGCACAAACGCCCGGCCGAAGGATCCCGTGCCACCGGTGATCAGCACCGTCTTGTCCGTCAACAGGTATCCGGTGCGCCGTTCGATCGTGGGGGCACCCTCGACTGCGCAGTCGAGGCTCTCGACATTTATCACGAGCCATTCTCCGGATGTGTCGCCAGGCCGGCGGCGACACGGGTGAACACATTGCGCCAGGACTCTCCGGGCGCGCGCGAGAACATTTGCATGGTGGGGAACCAGGGACGGCCCGGGGTGCCGAGCATCGTCCAATCCCGACCGGCGGTGACCCGCCACGTGGGAACGCCCAGCGCGCCCGCCAACTCGCTGACCGCGGTGGGCGCCGAGATGACGCGGTCGAGGGCCGCTGTCAACGCGGCCGCCTCGTCCATGTCGTTCAAGAGATCGATGTCGGGTTGGTGCACCGTGACCCCGAGCTCGTGCGCCGCCGCGGCGATCTCGGGTCCGCAGTCGTCGTATTGCAGGCTCACGAACTTGACGCCGGGCACGCGCAGCACGGGTGCCCACTCGGAGAGCGCGGCGTAACCCGCCCGGCGCGACGGCGTGAGCAGGCCGCTGCGCCAGCAGATCCCGATCGCCGGTCCCGGACCGAGCGCCGCCAGCCGCTGCTTCCACACGGCGACCCGATCGGGATCGGCGCTCAGGAACCCGCGCCGTTGTGGGAAGTCACCCACGGTCGGTCGAAGCCAGCGGGGCAGATCGCCGATAGGGGCGTGCACGTCGGCCGCCAGCGCTGCCGGCGCGGCGAGGGCCCGCTCATCGATGAGGGTCGCCCGCGGAAATGATCGCGCGAAGAGCGATCGGAGCTTCGGCGCGCAGGCGATAATGAGTCGCCCGCCCGCTTCAGCCAGATCGGGCAGGCAGCTGGCGAACATCAGCTCATCGCCGATCCCCTGCTCGCGCCACACCAGGAGCGTGCGGCCGTCGAGCGGCTCGCCCTGCCACAGCGGGCGCGGAATGCGCCATTGCAACGACATCTTGGGCAGGCGCCAGCGCCAGGCATACTCGTCCCAACCCGCGAGGAGGTCCCCGGCCGAGAGCAAGGCGAGCGCCCGGTGAAAATGCAGCTCGGGCATGTCCGGCGCGGCGTCCAGCGCGCGTCGGTACAGCTCCAGCGCGCCGGGGACGTCATTGTCGTCGATGAGCGCGTGCGCGTATTCGTTGAGCACCGTCGCCGACCGCGGATCGAGCGTCAGCGCGCGCGCGTGCGCCGCGAACGCGGCGTCGCGGCGCCCCTGCTGCATGCGGACAGCGCCGAGGACCGAATGCGACGCGGCGCGGTGCGGGTCGATCGCGATGGCGGCATTGCAGGCCGCCGCCGCCTCATTGAGGGCCCCGGCCTGGTGCAACGTCGTCGCCAGGTTGATGCGGAGATCGGCGGCGGTGGCCTCGAGCGCCACCGCGCGGCGCTGATGGTCCACGGCTTCGCCGAGTCGTCCGAGCTGCGACAGTGCCAGTCCGAGGTTCGTATGCAGGGCCGCGGTATCCAGTCCGCAACGTTCGGCGCGGGTATACGCTTCGATCGCGACGGGCGCCGCGCCCGACTGGTGCACCAGGACACCGAGATGAAACCAACCATCCCGATGCGTGGGGCAGTGCAACACGAGCGCGCGCAAGCATTCCATGGCGTCGGTGTCGCGGCCCGCATCGCGCAGTGTGGTGCCGAGGGCGAACCGCGCCGTGGCATCCATCTCGCTGGCGCCCAGCGCCAGCAACTCTTGGTACGTGGCGATCGCCTCGTCCAGCCGGCCGAGTGCGCGGCGGGTGTTGCCCAGATTGAGGAGCGCCGGGCGTTTGAGGTGATCGGAGGCCGTGGCGCGCGTGTACCACCGCTCGGCGAGCGTATGTTCGCCGCGGGCGCGAGAGACGTTGCCGAGGACGAACGCCGCGTCGAGGAACTGGGGCGCCAGGTCACTCGCGCGCATTGCCGCGGCTTCGGCCGCGGCCAGGTCGCCGGCTTCGAGCAACGCCGCGGCGAGGTTGGTCAAGAACTCGGGACGTTCGTCGAGACGCGTCGCGTTGGTGTAGCTGGCGATCGCGGCATTGAGGGCGCCGGCCGCCCGCTGGGCGGTACCGAGCGCATTCTGGATCGCCGCGACGGTCGGCGCCGCTTCGGCGGCTCGGGTCAGGAGAGCGACCGCTTCCGCCGTATCGCGATCGAGCGTAATCAGTCCGAGGAGGTGCAGCGCGTCGGGTTGATCCGGATCGATGTCCAGTACGCGCCGATAGATGCGTTCGGCCTCACCCATGTCGCCGGCGCGGTGCCGGGCGAGGGCGAACATGAGCACCTCTTGCAGGTCATTTTGGCCAAGTCGGGCGGGAGCGGTCATTCGATACGCGGATGGTTGGGTTCGCCGGAAAGCATCTCCTGTGCCAACCTGGACTACACGCGTATATTGTTTTCACATCACGACTTACCTGACGTCGTCCCGTTCCGGTATGAGAAAAGAAACGCGCAGAAACTGCCGTACCCGGCCAAAGTTGCCGGGGGGCTCACGTTGTGGCTGTCCCCTGCCGATACCGAGAGAACGATCTATGGCGCTTCGACTCGTATTGAAACCGAATGAACGACTGATCCTCGGCGGCGCCGTGGTCCGCAACGGCAACGCCCGCACCGAGTTGATCATCGAAAACACGGTGCCGATTCTCCGCGAGCGCGACATCCTGACGCCGCGGACGGCGACGAGCCCGTGCGGGATGATCTACCTGGCGATTCAGCTCATGTACGTCGAGCCGCGGAATCGCGCGCAACAGCAGGAGATCTACGTCAAGCTGTCGCAAGACGTCATCAAGGCCGCACCCAGCACGCTCAAGTTCATCGCCCGAATGAACGAAGATTTGTCCAAAGGCCGCTTCTACCACGCGCTCAAAACGGCGCGTGAGCTGCTCAACTACGAACACGAGCTTCTCGCCCATGCCCACGACTGCCTCTGACGCATACCGCGCCGCGCAGCGCACCGCCACTTCCCCGCGCGAACTGGAAGCCTTCTTGCTGTTCCGGTCCGCACGACAAATCGAGGCCGTCGTGCGCGCTTGGGATGCGCCGGATCGCGCGGCCCAGTTGGATGCCGCGCTCAAATACAACACGCGCCTCTGGGCCGTGTTTCAGGCGTCGGCCGAGGAGGCCGATTGCCCGCTGCCGAAGCAGGTTCGGATCAACGTGATCCTGCTGACCCGCTTCATCAATCGCCGGACCCTCGAGGTCTTCGCGAAACCTTCGGCCGCCGCGCTGCAGCCGTTGATCGACATTAACCGCCAGATTGCCATGGGGTTGAGCGAGTCGCCGGTCCCGGTGGCGGTGGCGTCGTAGCGGCATCCGCGGGCTCAAGTTCCGGCGCCCGCTGCCGATACTGTACGCAGGGGAGGCACTGATGCCAATCTCGCCACTTGATGGGCCAACGGGGATTCAGCCTGCAGCCGGATACGGCGGCGGCAAGGACGGCCGGAAACCGCGCCGTCCCGCGCCGCGGCGCCCTCAGTCCGACGAGGATCAATTGGAGCTGTCGGAAGCCGCCCGCGCCCTGAGCGAAGCCCTCGAAGCCGAAGAGACCGACCATGCCGGTTAATCCTTTGCACGTCAACCCGAACAGCGTTCAGCAGCAGACGGACGCCAAGTCGGTCGACGGCAACGCGAACGCCCGTTCGAGTGGCGAGACGCCGAGGCCGGACGGCGGTCCCGGCGACAGTGTGCAGTTGTCCGCCGACTCGATGCGCTTGAGCGAGCAGGCGGCCGTCGGCGAAGAGCGGCCGCCCTCGGGCACGCTATCGGCCGAGCGCCTGTCGACGATCGCCGGACGACTCTCCAGCGGGCACTACGATCAGGCCTCGGTACAGGACACCATTGCGAATCGAGTTGCCAGCGATCTATGAAATGTTTGTGTGTCGATGACTCGGCCACCATGCGGCGCATTCTGGTCAACGCGCTCAAGACGGTCGGGTTCTCCGACGTGATCGAGGCTGGTGACGGGCGCGAAGCGTTGGCCAAGTGCGACCAGTCGGTGGGGCTCGTGATCACGGACTGGAACATGCCCAACATGGGCGGCCTCGATCTGGTCAAAGCCCTGCGCGCCAACGCGGCGACGGCCAAGCTGCCGATCCTCATGGTGACGACGCGCAGTGTGAAGGACGACATTGTCCAGGCCGCCGAAGCCGGCGTCAACAGCTATATCCTGAAGCCGTTCACACCGGAAGTCTTGAAGGCGAAGATCGACGAGGTGTGCGCAAGCGTCCCATGACCATCGGGACACCGGAGGCCGCGCCGAGCGGACTGGAGCTGACGCTCGGTCTGCTGCATCAGTTACTGGTGACGTCGGGTCAGTCCGAGCCCAGTCTCGAGGCCGCGCATCGCATCCATGTCCTGCTGCGCACGCTCACCAAGCAGTCGCCGGACCAAAGCCTGCCGTCGCTCATGCCGCGCATTCGCTCCCAGGTCGGCGAAGCGTTGGCCCGTATTCGCCGGGCCCGGGACCTGTTGCACGCCCCGCAGCCCGAGCGGATGTCCTCGACGCACGCGCGGCTGGATGAGGTCAACAAGGCGACTGAATCGGCGACGCTGGCGATGCTGAACGGACTCGATCGGACCCTCGAGATCATCGACGGATTGCAGCAGCGGTCGGGCGCACCGGATGCGGGCTTCGACGCGATGCGCGATGAGGTGAACCACCTGTACACCCATCTCCAGTTTCAGGACATCATCGCCCAGCAACTCGCCGGCGTGACGGCGTCGTTGGTCGACCTGGAGCAGGAGATCAAGGCCCTGGCCGACTTGTTCAATGATGGCACGTCGGCCCCCCTGCCCGCCGCGTTGGCGGCGCCGCGCGATCCGCGGGCCTACAACCCGGACGCGTCGACGGTGGACGTCGAGCGCCGGCAATCGGTCATTGATCAGACCTTGCGCCGCTCACGTCTCGCTCGCTGACATCGGGCGGCGGCTCGAAGGTGCCGCCGAAGATGCGGCGCCAGGTGAGCGCGAATTTCACGCTGCCGGCGAAATGCGTGTGATCGACGCCGGGCAGGTGCTGCCAGTTGCTCACGTGATTGATGCCGATGTCGCCGCTCACGTCGATCCACGGTAAAGAGAGGGCGCCGGACACCGCGCCCCGATAGACGTGGCTCACCACGCCGCTTAAGAAACCGGTCGTCACCGGAAATGAGTCGGGCGGCGGGAACGGGATGCGATAGTCGCCCTGTCCTTGCCGGCTGTAGGCGGCGTAGATCTTGAGCGGCACGGCGGGAACGGCGGCCAGATCGAGCCCCAGACGGTACTCGTCATAGTCGGCGTAGCCGCGGCCGAGGCTCACGTCGTACGACGTGTAGTCCGTCCACTTCTGCTCGAAGGTCCGGTAGGAGAGGTTCTGGAGCCGGGTGTATGACGCGAACAGGCGCTGATCGCCGACCAGCGGAATGCCATTGGCCGTGACGGTCCATCCCCCACTGAACGGCTTCTCGCACAGGACGGCTGGCGTGCAATCGCTGAATGCCTGCACGTCATTGAGATAGAACTCGCCGCTGAACGTGCCGACCGGCGAACGCCAGGCGGCTTGCATGCCGATCATTTTGTTGGCGTTCGTGCCTCCCTGCTCTTCGTTGATCTCGGTGAAGTAGTACATTGCGACCGGATTCACGTAATTGAGCACGAACGACTGGCCGGGACGACCGTAGACGATCGATTCTTCGCCCGCGACTTCGACGGGGCCAATGTGGGACGCGATGCGGTGCCAGGAGAAATAGCGTTGCTCGATCGTGTCGCCGAACTGCTCGTCGTTGAGGCGCGTGACGAGCCACTGCAAGTGAATCTGCGGGACGCCGACTTGACCGTAGATATGGTCGTAGGAGTACGCGTAGTTGCCGAGCAGCAGGCCGTCGTAGTCGGAGGGGCCCGAGTTCCGGCCCTCGCGCCCGACGAAGATCTCCCCGTATTTCCAGCGGGCGTCGACGTACCCCTCCTGGAGGCGCACGGGGTCGGCCCGAGATTGGGTCAGCTTCGAGTATTCCGGATCGGCGTTGAGCCGTCCGTCCCAGATGGGATGGACGACCGCCGTCACCGGGCCCACTTGGACCGCGCCTTGGATGCCGCCGCCGGCATAGATGCCGCGCACGTCGTTGGCGCGCATCATCTCGCGGATCGACGTGCTCTGCGCGGTGCCATACACGTCGCCGCCGAGCTGGTAGTGCAACCCGGGCTTGCGCGGTGCCCCCGAGAGCAGACCGCCCACATTGTACTTGACCAGCGCGCGCCGCAACGCGCGCTCATAGCTCTTGATGACGGGCGAGGGATTGGCCGGCATCTGCTTCGTGAGCGCGGCCGCGATCTGGGCGACGTTGTACGGCCGTTCGAGGGCGGACAGCGAGCGCAGAGCGCCGCGATTCAACAACGCGTCGAGATAGACGTACGCATTGTCGCCCAGCGGGACGTCTTCCGATCCCTGGGCCGTCAGCCGCGCCGGCGCGATGGCAAGGACGGCGACCGCGAGGACGCTGATGATTCCGAGTCGTGGCACGACCCAATGTGACTGCCGGCGCGCGCGTCCTCAATGGTTTCAGTGCGTTCGTAGGCTCGCAGAAACCTCCGGTGGGCCCGCGTGAGCAAGGCGCCGACCGAGGAGGGGGCCACGCCGAGTCGCTCGGCGATCCGGCGATAGGGCAGGCCGTCGTGGTGCCACAGCAGAAGTCGTTGATCGCGTTCGGACAGGGTGCCGAGGACCGCGCGGACCGAGGCGATCTGCTCGGCTCTGACCAACCGCTCGTCCATCGCTGGCGCGCCGGGCGCGTCGTCCGGCGCGACCTCGAGGCGTCGCCGGCGGAACGCCGCGCGCCGGTGGTCCGACGCCAGCCGCCGCGCGACGGTCAAGAGCCAGGCGCGCGGGTTACGAGGTTCCTCCCGATCGAGCAGCCGAATGAACGCGTCCTGGGCCACGTCCTCCGCCTCGTCCGCGGTGCCGACGAGTGGCCGCAGGGCGGCCACCAGTCGCGGATACCACGTCTCGAACAGCCAGTCAAAGGTCAGAATTTGGCGACGACTCCCGCGTACGCAGTGCGGCCGTTGGCTGGAATGATGCCCGGTCCGGGATATTCGATGGCGCGGAACGTGAAATAGTACGCGTTCAACAAGTTGTCGATTCCGAACTGAATCTGGTAGCGGGACCCCACATCCAGGTGCCCGGCCCAATCCCAGACCCGGTAAGCCGGTATGACGCCAACGCTCGGGTCGTTCGGATCGGACAGGGCGTTGCTCGCGTCGCCGTATTGCTTCGCGGTATAGCTGAAGGTGAGGGTCGTCGCGAACGGTCCATATCCGACCGTCGGGCCCACGCGGTTGGTGATCGGTGGGGCGTACTCGACGACGTTGCCCTTGAACTGGCCATTCACGTAGTGGGCGTCGACCCAGGAGAAGGAGTCGAAGAGGGAGACGTGCCAGTTGTCCTTCTCGTAGATGGCGAGATCGAGCGACGCCTCGATCCCATAGTGCCGGCTATCGGCGACGTTGGTCGTCTCCACAACCGAATCGTTGATGGCGACGGTACCGATGCGGTCGCCGTACCAGAGATAGAATGCGTCGACGTCGCCGGTGAGCGGGCCGGCGCGCCCGCGCACCCCGACATCCGACGTGTAGCCCGTCGAACGGTGCAGATGGGGATCGATGATCGCCGTGTTCGCCGTGCCGAACGGGATCAGGTTGTCATAGGTGATGGGACGATAGGCTTGCGTGATGTTGCCGTAGAGCGTAAGCGCTGGGCTCGCGGCGTACTCGACGCCAAGGGAGCCGATGGCGAACGTCTGGGCGCGTTGGTCGAACGGGATGGCGCCGTCATTTGCGGTGAATCCGTGGATGTTGCTCTGGAGCCATTCGCCGCGCACGCCCGGGGTCACGGTCAGTCTTGTCCGTGAGGCGTAACCCTTCCTGCACGTATCCGGCGAGGTTCTGCGTCCCGAAGTGCATGTCCGTGGTGTACGGCTCGACGAGATGCATCGTGAAGTTCGATCCCGTTGTGCCGGTGCCATCCTCTTGGCGGTGCATGATGCCGTTGAAATAGCGGATGCCAGTCGCCAGCTCGGCCGGCAGACCGAACAGCGAGTGCTTCACCCCCACACGGGTGTCGACGATGCCGTTCCGGAACTGCTCGCGCTCGACTTCCCGCGGCTCGAATTCACCGGTCGCCGGATCGATGCTGTCGATCGCTTGCGGACCGCCGTCCTCGTTGCGCCAGACGAGATAGCGCTGGCTCGACGTGCCGGACACGATGGTCGTCCACGTGACGCCCGGCGCGACGTGCCAGATCGTGTTGTCCTGGAGGATGGCCCAGGGAGAGGCGATCCAGTTGCGGGCGCGAAACGACGCGCCGGGGTTGGCGGAGAACTGCGCGTCGTCGAGGCCACCGGGCATGTGGATGTGGTTCCCGTAGCCGGTGAACTGGAGCGACGTGGAGAGGTTCGCGTTGGCGTGATAGGTGATGGAGCCGTAGCCGTCGCCTTCCTCGTAGTTCGAGTTCGGCCGCCAGCCGGCGGCGCCTTGGTAGCGCAGGTAGCCGTAGTACGTGAACTTGCCGGCCCCGCCGCCCAGCGATCCGAAGCCGTTGTATTCGCCGAAGCTGCCGCCGGTCTGGCGCAGGGTCAGTTGCAGTGGGGTATCGGGCGTCCCGTCCTTCATGACGAAGTTGATCATGCCGCCGAACTGCGGGCCGTACTCGATCCCCGACGCGCCGCGGACGACCTCGATATGGTCGACGCCCTCGAAGGCGGGACTATAGTAGGTCTCGGGATATCCATAGAGATCACCGGCGAGGCTCACCCCGTTCTGGCGCATGTTCACCTCGACCGATTGGCGCGGCTCGAGGCCGCGGAAGCCAATGCCGTCGGACGGGAACCCTCCGCCACGGGTCTCGGAGATGTTGGAGCCCGGGACCTTGCCGAGGACTTGGCGATACACGGAGTTCGCGTTGTTCGCCGGCATGCTGTCGACGTGGATGAGCGTGGTGGTGCCGCCCGTATACAGGTGCCCGGTGCTATCGTCGCCGAGCCGGACGAGTGGCTGCGAACGGGGGGCCCTGATGTGCGTCGTGGGGAGCTGGTGCGCGGTGGTATCGGCCTGCGCGAGGAGGCAGCCGAAGGGCAGCGCCAAAAGGGATAGAATTACTCGGCATTTCATGGCGCCGAAGATACGGCTTCAAAATAATTCCGACAACCCCTATCGGCTATCGATGGCCGTCGAGAACGGTCAAGACTTTGTCGATCTCGTCGACGGTATTGTAAACGTGCGGCGAGAACCGGAGGATCAGTCCCCGGCGCGGGCCGACCGTGAGCTCGCGGGCCGTGGCAAAGATGCCCGCCGCGCGCAAGCGGTCGCTCGTCGTCGGATCGGCCACCATTGCCGTGATCACGCCGGCCCGACGCGCGGGCGTCAGTAACCGGATCGCGGGGTTCGCCGCGATCCCGTCGGCCAGGCGGGTCGCCAGGGTCGCGATCGTCCCGGTGACGTGATCGATGCCGGCCTCGAACAGGCAATCGAGGCTGCAGTTGAGACCGATGAAGTCCTGGTAGGCGAGGGTCGCGACCTCGAAACGCCGGGCGTCGTCGAGATACGCGAAACGCGGGGCACCGATGCTTCCCAGATCGTGCGACCCCTGCACCGAGAGCCACCCGCCGGTCTCGGGATCGAGGCGGGTCACCAGCGCGCGGCGCACGTAACAAAAACCGGTGCCCCAGGGTGCGCGCAGCCATTTCTGGGCGCCGCATGCCAGGACGTCGATAGGGAGCGACGAGACGTCGATGGGCACAGCCCCGACGCCCTGGATGGCGTCGACCACGAACCACGCGCCGGCGGCGCGACACGCGGCGCCGATCGCGGCGAGGTCGGCGCGGTCGCCCGAGAGATACGAGACCCACGAGATGGCGACGAGGCCGACGTCCCCCGTGGCGATGCGCCCCACCAGCGCATCGTGATCGGGCAACCCGTCTGGCCCGAGGGGCACGACCTCATAGGGTCGCCGATCGCGGTGGGCCCGCGCGTGCCACGGATAGATGTTCGCCGGGAACTCGGCCTCGTGCGACAGAATGACGCGGCCCGGCGCCAGTGGCAGGATCGACGCGGCGATGTGCAGCGCCGTGCTCGTGTTCGGCACGAGGGCGATTTCGTCGGCACTGGCCCCGATGAGCCGCGCGCACAGGCTCCGCGCGGTGGCCAATGTCCCAAACTGCTCGTCGAGCGTGATCGTCCACGGCGCGGCGCGCTTGGCGTTGAACGCGGCCAATGCGTCCACCGTCCGCCGCGGCAGCGGGCCGGTGCCGGCGGCGTTGAGATAGATCGTCACGCCGGAAACTAGCCATATTTCGGGCCGATGCTCGATCATGCTCCCCGATTGAATGCCACGGACGCGGCGCGCCTGGCCCACGACCTGTATGGCGTGGACGCGACCGCGCGGCCCTTGACCAGCGAGCGGGATCAGAACTTCCTGCTGGAGACGAGCGGCGGCGAACGGCTCGTGCTCAAGATCGCGAACGCGCTCGAGGAGCCCGGGATGTTGGACGCGCAATGCCGGGCCATGACGCACCTGGCGACGACCACGGCGATCGCGCCGCGCGTCGTCGCGACGCGGGACGGCACGCCGTTGGCCGAGACGGTGGGGGCCGATGGGCGGCGCCACTGGGTGTGGGCGGTCACGCATTGGCCCGGGGTCCCGCTGGGCCGCACGCGGCGGCGGCCGCCGGCGTTGCTCACGGCGCTCGGCAGCGAGATCGGCGGCATCACGCGGGCATTGGTTGGGTTCGACCATCCCGCGCTGCATCGGGACTTCTACTGGGATCTGGCGCGGGGTCGGCAGCTGGTCGACGAATACCGGTCTTTGCTGACATTGCCGGGCACGGCGGTCGACACGCTCATCGCGGAGTTCGATCGCTACACCGCGCCGCTGCTCCCGGCGCTCCGGCGCAGTGTGATCCATGGAGACCTGAACGACTATAACGTGCTGGTCGATCGGGGAGCGGTCGCCGGGATCGTCGACTTTGGCGACATGGTGCACAGCTTCACCGTCGGCGACCTGGCGATCGGCGCCGCGTACGCCGTGCTCGACGCCGACGATCCGCTCACCGCCGCGGCGCACGTGGTGCGCGGCTATGCGGCGCGATGGGCGATCACCGAGACGGAATGCGCCGCGCTATTCGGCCTTCTGGCGCTCCGGCTGTGCACCAGCGCGTGCGTCGCGGCGGCGCAGCAACGGCAGCGGCCGGACAACGCGTATCTGGGCGTGAGCCAGGCGGCCATTGGCCGCACGCTCCCGGCGCTGGCCCGTGTGCCGTTTGGGTTGGCCACCGCGGTGTTTCGGCAGGCCGCCGGTTTCGCGCCGGTGCCGGCGTCGGCGCTGGTCGTCGAATGGCTCCGCCAGCAAGAGTTCGCCCCGATACTCGATGTCTCGTCTCACACTATTCTCGATCTCAGCGTCGGCAGCCCGCTCGTGAGCTCTGACCCCGCGGACAATGCCGAGTCCGCGGTAACGGCTCGAATCGATGCGGCGCTGCGCGCCGCAGACGCGCGCGTCGGCATCGGCCGATGGGACGAGGCGAGGCTGCTCTATTCAGAGCCCTCGTTCGCTGGCCGGACGATTCACCTGGGACTCGACATCTTCGCCCCGGCCGGCACGCCGGTGCACGCGCCGCTCCGCGGCGTCGTGCACATCGTCGCCGACAATGCGGCGCCACTGGACTATGGTCCCGTTGTCGTTCTGAGACATTGCACAGACGACGGTGAGGAGTTCTTCACCCTGTACGGGCATCTCGAGCCGGGAGTCGCTGCAGGGACTCGAGCCGGGGACCGTCATCAGGGCCGGGCAACGCGTCGGGTGGCTGGGCGACCCGACGGTCAATAGCGGCTGGACTCCGCACCTCCACTTGCAGATCATCATCGACCTGCTCGGCATGGGCCGCGATTTCCCCGGCGTCGGCACCGCGGCGCAACGCGACGTCTGGCGGCAGCTCTCGCCCGATCCAGGCCGTCTGGCCGGCGTGTCGGTCGAGCGCGAGCCCGACAAAGCGGAGAGCCTGGCCGCGCGACGCCGGCTTCTGGGGCACAATCTCAGCATCGCCTATGACGATCCGCTCCGGATCGTGCGCGGGTGGCGCCAGTACCTGTACGACGACGAGGGCCGCCGGTACCTCGACGCCTACAACAACGTGCCCCACGTCGGCCACTGCCACCCGCGCGTCGTCGCGGCGGCGCAAGCCCAGATGGGCGTGCTGAACACGAACACGCGCTACCTGAACGATGGGCTCACGGCGTACGCCGAGCGGTTGGTGGCGACGCTGCCGGCGCCGCTGGGCGTGTGCTACGTGCTCAACTCGGCCAGCGAGGCGAACGAGCTGGCGTTGCGCCTGGCGCGGACCTACACCGCGCGGCGCGACATGATCGTCCTGGGCGCCGCGTATCACGGCAACACGACGACGCTGATCGACGTGAGCCCGTACAAGCACGCGGGACCGGGCGGCACCGGAACACCGGAGTGGGTGCACGTGGCGCCGTTGCCCGATGACTTCCGGGGACCCTATCGGCGCGATGATCCCGATCGCGGCGCAAAATACGCGCGCCACGTCGCCGACATCATCGCCGCGCACGGCGCGATCGCCGCCTTCATCGCCGAAACGTGTCCGAGCGTCGGCGGACAGCTCCTGCTGCCGCGTGGTTACCTGGCCGACGTCTACTCCCAAGTCCGCGCCGCGGGCGGCGTCTGTATCGCCGATGAAGTCCAGACGGGACTCGGCCGCATCGGCACCCACGACTGGGCCTTTCAAGCGCACGACGTCGTGCCCGACATCGTGGTCATGGGCAAGCCGCTCGGCAACGGCCACCCGCTGGCCGCCGTCGTCACCACGCGCGCGATCGCCGACGCCTTCGACAACGGGATGGAGTTCTTCTCGACGTTCGGCGGCAACACGGTGTCGTGCGCCGTCGGCCTGGCGGTGCTCGACGTCATGCGCGACGAACGCCTGCGGAAGCACGCGCATCGCGTCGGGGAGCGATTGCTGGCCGGGTTGCGCCCGTTCGTCGACCGGCACCCGCTCGTCGGCGACGTGCGCGGCTCCGGCCTCTTTCTCGGCATGGAACTCGTGCGCGACCGGGCGACGCTGGAGCCGGCGACGGCCGAGGCCTCACGGGTCGTCAATCAGATGCGCGAGGACGGCATCCTCTTGGGGACCGACGGGCCGTATCACAACGTCATCAAGATCCGGCCACCCATGCCGTTCGACGAGGCCAACGCCGATCAGCTGGTCGACGCGCTCGACCGAATCCTGAGCGACGGCGTTTAGCCCCCGTTACGCTTCCCCCGGCCGTTGCCGTTCCGGCTCTGGACGTACTTCCAGCCGAACCGGCCCTTGATGCAGAGATTGCCTCGCGTGATGGAGACGTCGAACGGCGACGTCACCTTCACGATCTCGTTGTCCTGTACGTGCAGCGTGAGCGTGCATCCGACGCCGCAGTAGGGGCAGATCGTGTCCGTCTGCGCCTGACGGCTCTCGTCCCAGGTGCCGTCGGCCCGTTTGTCGTGCTCCGAGGTGAACATCAGAGCGCCGGTCGGGCAGACCGCGATGCAGTTCCCGCAGTAGACGCAGGCTGATTGCGGGAGCGGGACGGCGCCTTCCGTGGAAATGCGGGCATCGAACCCGCGGCCGGCGACGGCGATCGCGAACGTGTTCTGGTAGTCGACGCCGCACGCCTCGACGCACTTGTAGCAGAGGATGCACTTCGAGTAGTCGCGGACGTAGAGCTCGTTGTCGATCTTGGCGGGCTGGCGCACGGTGGCCGCGTACGCGGGGTCCGGTGGCTCGTGGTGTCCCGCGTGCGCCTCGTCGCGCGTGTGGGTCGGCGGAGCCGGCGGCCCGTAGCGCTCGGGGTGACAGTCGTACTCGTCGAGCCAGCCCGCGACGTCCGGCGTCGTCGACAAGTCCACGGACGACGCCAGGAACTCCAGCACCATCTTGCGGCTGTGCTTCACCCGGTCCGTGTTGGTGCGCACGACCATGTTCGCCTCGACCTTGCGCGAGCATGCCGGCACCAGCACGCGCGAGTTCTCGACCTCGACCACGCACACGCGGCAGGCGTTCACCGGGTGCAGCGTCTCCAGGTAGCAGAGCGTGGGCAGGGATTGGCCGCGCGACAGGCACGCGTCCAAGATCGTCGTGCCCTCGGGCACGGTGATGGCTTCGCCGTCGATGGTCAGCGAGACCGTGCGCCGCGCCGAGCGCAGCGGGACCAACGGGGTACTCACGACGTCCTCCCATAGAGTCCGAGCCGCTTGATCGCCGACTCGACGGCGCTGTATGCCGTCTGGCCGAGACCGCAGATCGACGCGTCTTTCATTCCCTGCCCGATCTCATCGAGCAGCGCCGTCTCATCGCTGACCGTGCCCCGGGTGCGGCGGCTGGCGATCCGGTGGAGCGCCTCTTCCTGCCGCACCGTCCCCACGCGGCAGGGGACGCACTGCCCGCACGATTCATCGCGAAAGAAGGCCGCGATGCGGAGCAGCGTGTCGGTGAGATCGACCGTATCGTCCAACGCGACGATCACCCCCGAGCCGAGCGTCGCCTTCGCCGCGCGGACCCCCTCGAACGTCAGCGGCATGTCCAGCTCGTCCGGCCGGACGAAGAGGCCCGCCGCGCCGCCGAGGAGTATGGCTTGCAGCTTCCCCTGCACGCCGGCCATCTCCAGCATGTGGCCGAGTGTCGCGCCGAAAGGCACTTCGTAGACTCCGGGGCGGGCGACCGCGCCCGAGAGGCAAAAGAGCTTCGTGCCGGTCGACTGGCCGCCAGCCCCGATCGCCGCGAACGCCGGACCGCCCTCGAGCACGATGCGCGGGATGTTGGCCAACGTCTCGACGTTGTTGATGACCGTCGGCTTCCGAAAGACGCCGGATTCGACGGGAAATGGCGGCTTGTTGCGCGGCTCGCCCCGATGTCCCTCGATCGAATTGAAGACCGCCGTCTCCTCGCCGCAGATGTACGCTCCGCCGCCCAAACGCAGCTCGATGTCGAAGCCCGCGCCGAGGACGCCGTGGGCGCGCGACTGCGCAATGGCGTTCGACAGGCGCTCCGCGGCCAGCGGATACTCGCCGCGCAAGTAGATGTAGCCCTGCGCGCATCCCGTCGCGAAAGCGGCGATCGCCATCGCTTCGATCAACGCGAACGGGTCCTCCTCCATGATCACGCGATCCTTGAAGGTGCCCGGCTCCGATTCGTCGGCGTTGCAGATGAGGTAGTGGGGCTGCACCGTCTGCTTGGCGACGGCTTCCCACTTCTTGCCCGTCGGGAACGCGGCGCCCCCGCGGCCCATGAGCTTCGAGTCCAGCACTTCCCGGATCACCGCATCGGGGCCGATCTCGTGCGCGCGCCGCAGCGCTTCCCAGCCGCCCGCGGCCCGGTAGGCATCGAGGCTTGTGGGGTCGACGACGCCCACGCGCGCCAAGAGACGCAGCCTCGGGTCGCCGGATTGCGGGATCGTGGGATGCGGCCGCGTGACGACCGTGTTGTCGCCATCGCGCACCGCCCGCGCCTCGGCGGCGGTCACCGATCCGAAGAGATAGGCCCTCGGCTGGGCGCCCGCCTCTTGCAGGAACGCCGCGGGCGCCTGGTCGCAGAGGCCGAGGCACGGACTCCGCATCCAGATCGTCTCGCCGTCGTCGAAGACGACGTGATCGCCGTTCGGACCGTGATAGGCCGGTCCCAGCCCATCGATGACGGCGTTCGCGCCCCGCGTCCGACACACCACGTCGTCGCACACGTGGAGCACGCGCCGCGGCCGCGGCGTCGTGGAGAGCAGCGCGTAAAACGTCGCCACACCATACGCCTCGGCCGGCGGCAGGTCCATGCGGGCGCTGATGTACATGAGCGCCCCTTCGCTGAGCCACCCGATCCGGCCTTGGACGGCTTGCAGGGCCGGCAGCAGCCGATCCCGCGCCGCGTGATCGGCGACCGCTACATGCCCGTCGCGCAGCGCGATGCGCGTCCCCCCGTCCCATCCCGATGTCGGCACGCCCAGTACGGCGTCGACGGCCTCCCGCTCCTCGGCCGTCGCTTCGGCCGCCGACAACTTCAGGTCCATTCAGTCAGCCGCGACTTGGACCGCGCGTACGGGGGTGACCTGCACCGCGCAGGCCTTGAACTCGGCCGTCCCGGACACGGGATCGGTGGCGTCGATCGTCAGTTGGTTCACCCGCACATCGTCCTGGAAATGCAACGTCATGAACACGAGTCCGGGCCGGAGCGCCCGATCGACGTGCACGGGGGCCAGGACGTTGCCGCGGCGGGACGCCACACGGACACAGTCGCCTTCGGCCACATCCAACCGCTCGGCGTCCTCGGGCGACATATCGAGCGTCTCCGGACGCCGGAGTGGCGACGTGTACCCACCCGTCTGCACACCCGTGTTGTACGAGTCCAGCCGCCGGCCCGTGGTCAAGAGAAACGGATACTCGGCGTCCGGCATTTCCACCGGCGGATCGTGCAGGACGACGCTGAACGGCGCGGCCAACCCGCGCTTGGCCTCGTCCTCCTCCCAGAGCCGGGTGTGGAGGAACTGCGATCCCGGATGCGACTCGTCCGGGCACGGCCACTGCAGGCCCAGATGCTCCTCCAACCGCGCGTATGACATCCCCCCGAACATCGCGGGCGCCACGGCGCGGACTTCGTCCCAGACGCCCTCGGCCGTGGGCTGTCCCCAGTCGACACCCAGCCGGCGCGCGACTTCGGAGATGATCCACATGTCATCGCGCGCATCGCCGGGCGGCTCCAACGCTTTGCGTACGCGCTGCACGCGGCGCTCGCTGTTCGTCACCGTCCCCTCGGACTCGCACCAACTCGACAATGCGGGGAACACGACGTCCGCCAGTTGAGCGGTCCGGGTGAGGAGCACATCCTGGACCACGAGGATGTCGAGGCCGCGGAGCAGCTTCTCGCTATGGTGCTGGTCGGCCTCGGACTGTGCCGGATTCTCCCCGATGACGTAGAGTCCGCGCTGACGTCCGTCGCGCATGGCCTCGAACATCTGCGTCATCGTGCGCCCGTACTCCGGCTGGAGCGTCACGCCCCAGCGGTGGCCAAACGCCTCGCGCACGGCGGGATCGTGAATATCCTGGAACCCGCACAGACGGTTTGGGATCGCGCCCATGTCGCCGCCGCCCTGGACGTTGTTCTGCCCGCGCAGCGGATTGAGGCCGGATCCGTATCGGCCGACGTGACCCGTGAGCAAGGCGAGATTGATCAACGAAAGGACGTTATCGACCGCGTTGTGGTGCTCGGTGATGCCCAGCGTCCAGCAGATCATCGCGCGATCGGCGCGGGCGTAAGCGAGGGCCGCCTCCTCGATGTACCGCCCCGGCACGCCCGTGGTATGCTCGGCGTATTCCAGCGTGTAGGACTCGACCGAGGCCCGGTACCGCTCGAATCCCGTCGTCGCCCGCTCGATGAACGTCGTGTCCGCGAGGCCGGCGTGGATGATCACGCGCGCCATGGCGTTGGACAGCGCGATATCGGTCCCGACGTTGATGCCCAGCCACATATCGGCCCAGGCCGCCGTCGACGTGCGGCGGGGATCCACCGCGAACGCCCGCGCGCCGTTGCGGATGCCCTTGAGAACGTGATGGAAGAAGATCGGGTGATTTTCGCGGGCATTGGCGCCCCACATGAAAATCACGTCGGTCTCTTCCGCCTCACGGTACGAGCTCGTACCCCCGCCCGCGCCGAACGCTGTCGCCAGACCGGCGACGCTAGGAGCGTGTCACGTTCGGTTGCAACTATCGACGTTGTGCGTGCCGAATGCGACCCGGGCGAGCTTCTGCGCCAGGAAGTTCATCTCGTTGCTCGCCTTGGAGCACGAGAAGATTCCGAGCGCGTCGCCCCCCGCGGTGTCTATCACCCGGCGAAAGCCTGAGGCCGCCCGATCGAGGGCTTCTTCCCAAGTAGCGGGACGGAGCGTATCTCCTTCCCGCACCATGGGTTCCGTCAAACGTACGTATGGCGTCGCCATTGTGTTCTCCGGTGCTGTGCTCGTGTAAGTTCGCTGAGCGTTAGCAGCCCGGGCAAATATACGCAGCGTATCGAAGGATTTGTCCCGTCTATGCATGGGGCGCCTAGAGCTCGGCGCAGCGGAGCTCAGTTCAACCGACGAGTTTTAGCACGGGTGCGTAGTTCAGCACCCCGTGCTAAAACGGCATGCGCGCGGTGAACGTCCACGCGTGATCATACTGATGGAAGTGCGTGGCGGCGATCTGAATGCCAGCGCCGAATGTGAGCCCTAAGCGATTGTAGAGCGCGTGGAGCGGAAACCGCCCGAGAACGACACCAGGAGTAATGAAGATCTGGTTGTTGCCGAGATTCGTCCCGTCGCGCCACGCCGTGCCGTTCATCTCCACTTCCGGCCACAGGAAGGCCTCGGGAATGTGGTATTGCAGCGCGACGTTGTAGAGGAATGGGTGCCCAAACTTCGGCTCGCTGGTCACCGGAATATTGAAACCCGCCGTCGTTTGCACGTCGAAGTCGCCAAAGCCCTTGCCGCCGGCAATCGAGGGTGAGAACAGGCCGAATCCGTTGCCGTTGAGATGCCCGCCGGTGGGCACCGTGCCGCCGAGGAAGAGCGTGAGCAGATAGTTGCCCTTCTGCTCGTTCGCTGAGAGGAGACGGACCTTGAGCAGGAGTGGCCAGTCGCCCCAGCCGTCGGGCGCTTTTGGGTTTCGATGGACCGTGTACGGTGGCAGGTTGATCAGCAGCTCGATCGGCAGCAAAGGGATGAGCTCGAGACCTTTGCCGTTGTCGTAGATCGACGTGTTGAGTCCGGCGGGCGTGAACCGCGACACGTAGTCGAACCGGAACTCCTGCTCCATCCGCGGCGTCACCGTGACGAGCGGCGTGGCCCAGTGCGGTTGCTCCGCTTGGATTGCGGACGCCGTCTTTTCCCAGGTCGTCCAAAAACTGTCCTGCGCCAATGCCACATGTGACAGAGCGAGACTCGCAAGTACCAACCACAGGCGTGTTTTCATGGTTGGAGAACGTAACCCGCGAGGTAACGTAGGGCAACGTAGAGTAATGGCCTATCAGCTGACAACCCGGACCGCTAACGGACGTTGCGGGCCACCATGACTTCGGTCGCCTTGATGACGGCCAACGCGTCGCCGCCCTCGGTGAGACCGAGACGTTGCGCCGATGCTTTGGTGATGACGGCCACGAGGTCCTGTGCGGCGAGCCGGATCGTCACCTCGACCATCAGGCCGTCGCGCTGCAACCGGCGGATGGTCCCGCGGAGTTGATTGCGCGCGGAGAGGTCGATGCCGCGGGTTGCCGCCGCCGTCGTCGCGCGGGAGACGATCTGCTCGCGGGGAAAAAGCCACCGGCGCCCGTGCCGGACGGTGGGGAGCTTGCCCTGCCGCGCCAACAACTGCACGCGTTTGACGTGCATGTGCAATTGCTCGGCGACTTCCTGGGCCGTCAGATAGTCGGACGATCGCATCGTGAGCGTCAACCTAGTGGATTCGGACGACGGCGTACACTCGGCCGTTCCGCGACCGGTTAAATTCACGCATGTCGCGTGTGTGGCTCGTGATCGCGCTCGTCGGATGCATTGGGGGTTCCGCCTGCTACGCCGGTTTCGGGTCGCCGGAAACGCCGGCGCCCAGTGACGACGCGCCCGCCCGCGTGGGCCAACTCGATCTCATCGAGGGGGCGGTGTCGTTTCGCCCCGCGGCGGGGGACACGTGGGCCATTCCCGAACCCGATCGGGACGTGGTGACGGGAGATCGCCTGTGGGTCGATTCCGTGGGGCACGTCGAGATGGAGATCGGCGACAATGCGATCCGTATGTCCCAGGAAACCGAGCTCGACATCGACAGCCTGGGCGACAGTTTGGTGCTGGTCCGCCTGCCCCAGGGATCGCTCGACGTGCGCATCGAGGCCATCGACTCGTCGCGAACGTACGAAGTCGATGTGCCGAACGCGGCCATCTTTCTCGAAGAACCCGGCGAGTATCGCGTCGATGTCTCGGCCGATGGGGATACCACGCGGGTGACGGCGTGGGCGGGACATGCCCAGGTGGCGACGGCCGGGTCGACATTTCCCGTCGACTTCCGGCAGACGGCGACCATTGTGGGCGACAGTACGACGACGTTCGAGATCCTTCCCGCGGGGCAGCTCGACGACTTCGACCGATGGTCTCGCGAGCGTAACGAGATGGAACAGCGCGAGCAACCACCCGATCGCATGGACGACGCGAAGTCGGGAACCGCGCGCGAGGACAACGCGCGACTCTGAGGCGGCGCCCTCGGTTCTTGTCACTGGCATGACAGGTTGGCGACCTAGACTTGCGGCGTCCCGCAGGCGATCGCCTCTCTTCGCGCGTTCCTCCGACCTGATCACGCCATGCTTCGTCTCGCACTCGCCCTGTCATTCGCCGCTGGCGCGCTCGGCGCGCAAACGGCGACGCCCCACTACCACGTCGTCGCCCGCATCGTGATCGGCCCGCAGAGCGCCGGCAACACCGCGGACTTCATCGCGATCGACGCCGAGCACCGCCGGCTGTACGGCCTCGGGAACACGATCGTGGACATCGACCGGGACAAAGTCGTCGACTCGATCCCCGGCAAGGCAGCGGGCGGTTACGCGCTGGCCGCCGATGTGGGCGCCGGACTGGCGCGCAACGGGACGCGGTTCGACCTGTCGACGGCCAAGGTGACGGGCCACGTCGCCGGAGCCGGGGACGCGAGCCTGTACGATGCCGGCACCCACCGCGCTTTCATGCTCGACGACACCGTGACCGTCGTCGATATGCGCGCGGGCGCGATCGTCGCCCGCAAACATTTTGGCAACAAGCTGGAATCCGGCGTCGCTGACGGCCACGGGATGCTGTTCATCAACCGGGAGGATTCGTCGATCGTCACCAAGGTCGACGCCCGCTCGCTCGACGTCGTGGCCCGCTATCCGATTCCCAATTGCAAAGCGGCCCAGGGGCTCTCGCTCGACGCCGCCCACCGCCGCCTCTTCCTGGGTTGCGACAAGGAGCTGGTCGTCGTGAACGCCGACAACGGCGCGGTCGTCAGCCGTATTCCGGTCAACGGCCACGCCGATGAGGACGCGTTCGACGCGACCACCCAGCTCGCGTTCAACGCCAACCGCACCGACTCGACTCTGGTGATCGTCCACGAGGACGCGCCGGACAAGTACTCCGTGGTGGACACCATCAAGACCGGCGGCGGCGCGCGGTCAGTCGCGGTCGACCCCAAGACCCACAAAGTCTATGGGTTTTATTACGACCAACCGTCGACCGACCGCAAGACGTGGGTACTGACCGCGGTCGTGCTCGCGCCGTAACACCCGCGACTACTCGTAGTACGCCGGCGCGTGTTTGAGCGCCGCGTTCTGCGGTCCGTCGTGCTGGATCCAGAGCGTGGCGTGATGGGCCTTCATGAATGCGTCCATGTCGACCATGCTCTTCACGGTCTGGGCGCTGTCGTAGTTGAACGCCGGCACGCGCCGGTTCGTCCAATTGTCGGCGAAATGCGCCATGTCACCCGAGAGCAGGATGTTGCCGGTCTTGGGCAGCTCGACGAACAGGGCCTGGTGACCGACCGTGTGGCCGACCGTGCGCTTGATCACCACCGAGCCGTCGCCGAAGACATTGTAGTCGCCTTCGAGTTTCTTCACGGGGTTCGACTTGAGCGTGGCATAGCCGGACGGGTCGAGACCGTACTTGGCGGCGTTAGGGCCCATGGCCGTCTCGAACTCCTCTTTCTGGATGAGGAGCGTGGCGCGGGGAAAGAGCGCGACGTTGCCGACGTGGTCGCCGTGCATGTGGGAGATGCCGAGATACGTGATGGCATTGGGATCGAACCCGGCCGCCTTGAGCTGGGCGGATACCGGATTGGTGACGTGCACGACGAAGGGGCCCGTCGTCATGCCGGCGGGCTCCTTGGCGGCCAGGGCGTCGGGGAAACCGGTGTCCCACATGAGCGTACCCTTAGGGTGCACGATCAAGTAGCAGCCATCGGCCAGTTTGCGCGGCACGCCCTTGGTGTGGGGATGAAACACCGAGTCGCTCGCGGCTTCGATGTGCCCGCAGTCGAGCACGTACAGCCGGATCGGGGCCGGCGCTTTGTGGGTCGGCGGCGCGAAGACCGCCACCGCCGCAAAGGCGGCGCTGATGAGATCGTTTCGATTAGTCATGTCGCCGTGTACAGTGGCCGACCGCCGCCCGTTTGCCTAGTCCCAGCCTAGTCCCAGCTCCCCAGCATCCGGCGTAACAAAACAAGCTCGCCGACGTGATAGGCCGTGTGGTCGGCCACGAGGAGCGCTTCGCGGAGCAGCGAGTGTCCCTCCGACGACGCGGGAAGGGTCGCGAACAGGTCGCGCGATGGGTCGGCGACCATTTGCTCCATCTCCTCGCGCTCGGCCCGGATCGTCGCGATCGACTCGTCCCACGCTGTCGCCGTCGGCGGGGCATTGGCCGCCGGCCAGTAGCCGGCGGGCCAGGCGGGCGCGGCGTAGGCATCGCGCGCGGCCCGGCTATAGTCGAGAATGTCCCGTTGGGCGATCCGGATGTGCTCCACGAGCTTCCACGCCGAATACGGCAGCGCATTGGGGCGTACGCCCCGCAATTCCGGGGGGAAATCGGCGACGACATCGTCGAACGTCGCGTGCGCTTGCCCACCGCGCAGGAGCTCCAGGATGTGCTCGCGTAGTCTCTCTTCGGCAGCCATACTGCATGTAGGATGTGGCCGTCGCCGACAACTCGCTACCATGACCGGCGCGAGGCGGGCGCTGTGCTCGCGGCGGGACTCGCGGTGTACGCGGGGCGCCCGGACACCATTGTGCTGGCGCTCCCGCGCGGCGGAGTCCCCGTGGCTGGGATCATTGCGGATGAGCTCGGACTTCCGCTCGACGTATGGCTCGTGCGCAAGCTGGGCGTGCCCGCACAACCGGAGTACGCGTTTGGCGCGCTGGCCATCGGCGGGACACGTGTACTCAATCGTGACGTGATCGTAGCCGCGCGGCTCACGCCGGACGATGTCGACGCCATCACCGCGGTCGAGCACCGGGAGCTGGAACGACGCGCGTACGAGTATCGCGACGACGCGCCGCCACCCGACGTCCGCGGCCGCATCGCGATCTTGGTGGACGACGGGATGGCCACGGGGTCCACCATGTACGCGGCCGCCACCGCGCTCCGGCAACTCGGACCGGCGCGCATCGTCATCGCGGTGCCGGTCGGCGCGCCGGAGGCCGTCGCACTCCTGCGACCGATCGCCGACGACGTCGTGTGTCCCATCTCCGTCGACCCGTTCGACGCCGTGGGGTCGTGGTACGAGGAGTTTCCGCAGGTAACCGACGAAGAGGTGCGCGCGATCCTCCATCGCGTGCATGGTATACTTCCGTCATGACTGTCGAGCACGACACGCTGGGGCAGCGATTCTTCATCCGCCTCGACGGGGGCTACGCGGAGCTGGCGTACGAGCGGCCGGATCAGAAGACGATCGACCTGCGGCACACGGAAGTGCCGGAGAGTGAGCGGGGGCACGGCACCGCGGCCGCGCTGGCCCGCGCGGCGTTCGACTACGCGCGGGCCCAGAAGCTCCGGGTCATGCCGACATGCCGGTTTGTCAAAGCGTGGCTGGAACGCCACCCCGCGGAGCGTGATATCGTCGTCGGGTAGAGCGCCGGTCGGCTGGACGCGCTTGTCATAGATGGGGGATAACCCCACGGCATGTCCCCATGCCGCCGCCACCCAATGGCGCACGGCGTCGTCGGGACGTACCATGCGCGCGTGACCGCGACTTTGTTCGCCGCCCTCGTCGCCTGTGGTTCGGTCGGGGCCGGTCTCGTGGGCGCGCTGACGGGGCTCGGGGGCGGGGTGATCCTGGTCCCGCTCCTGACGCTCGTGTTCGGCGTCAATCTCCGGTACGCGGCTGGCGCCTCGCTCATCTCGGTCATCGCCACATTGTCGGGCGCCGCCGCCACGTACGTGCGCGATGGGTACGCCAACATGCGCGTCGGGATCCTGCTCGAGATCGCCACGACGCTCGGCGCCATCGGCGGCGCCGTCCTCGCCAGCCACGTCTCGACGCGCGCGATCTCCGTGGTGTTCGGCCTCGTGCTGCTTTACTCGGCCATCCGGGCGCCGCAACCCGACACGACCGCGCAGGCCGAGCGCCCGCCGGACCCGCTCGCCGAACGCTTGCGCCTCGGTGGATTCCAACCTACCCCCGCCGGCCCCGTGCCGTATACCGTCCAACACGTGCCGGCCGGCCTCTCGCTCATGGCGATCGCCGGCGTGCTTTCGGGACTTCTGGGCGTGGGATCGGGCGCCGTCAAAGTCCTGGCCATGGACCGCGCCATGCGCATCCCGTTCAAGGTCTCGACGACGACCAGCAACTTCATGATCGGCGTGACGGCGGCTGCCAGCGCCGGCATCTACGTGCGCCACGGCTACATCGATCCGGCCCTGGCCTGCCCCGTGATGCTCGGTGTCCTGATCGGCGCGATGCTCGGCGCCCGCCTGCTGCAGCGCGCGCAGGTCGGCATCCTGCGGCGGATCTTCACCGTAGTCCTCGGCGCGACCGCTCTAGAGATGATCGTCAAGGGCATCTGGGGCGGCGTGTGACCGACGACTCGCGCGTCGAGCGGATCGTCGGGGGCATGCTGCGGGCCGGCGTGCTGCTCGCCGCGGGCATCGCGGTCCTCGGGGGCTGCGTGTACTTCGCCCAGCACGGAACGGCACCCGTCGACTACCACGCGTTTCGGGGCGAGGCCGCCAGTTGGAACATCCCGACCATCGCCCACGGCGTGCTCGCATTCGACGGAGCGGCGCTGCTTCAACTGGGCATCCTGGTGCTCGTCGCCACACCCATCACGCGGGTGGCGCTCCTCGTCGTGGCGTTCGCCTGGGAGCGCGACCGCCTCTACACGGCGATCAGCGCCGTGGTGTTGGCCGTGCTCTTGGTGAGCGTCACGGTTGCATGAGCGCCAGAAAAGCGCGGGCCGCGGCGGTCTGACCCCGCTTGAGCGCGAGCCGACTCAACGGCCGCGTGATGCGGACATCGGTCATCTCCAACACGACGAGCCGTCGCAGCGCCAGCATGTCCTCGATGGCGGCGCGCGACACGATGGAGAGCCCGAGACCGGCGGCGACGATGCGCTTGATGGCCTCGACGCTGTCGGCGTCCATCACCCGCTGCGGCGTGATGCCGTGCTGCGCGAGGACGTCGAGCACGACCTTGCGCGTGCCCGACCCCGGCTCCCGCAGCACCATCATCTCCCCCGCCAACGCGGCGATGGGGATCGGCGCTTGCGGCGCCAGCCGGTGCCCCGGCGCCGCAATCACCACCAGCTCATCCTCGCGCCAGGGCATGAGCTTGAGCCGCGGATCGTCCGGCACCGCCGCCTCGATCAGCCCGACGTCGAGATCGCGTTCCAGGAGCGCGGTGGCCACCGCGCGGGAGGGCGCCGTCTGGAGATGCAGATCGATCGCCGGATGCCGGGCGCTGAACTCCTGCACGTACGAGGGCAGGAGATACGTCGCGATCGTGGGGCTGGCGCCGATGCGCAGGGATCCGCGCCCCAACCCGCGCATCGATAGCATCGCGTCCTCGGCGGCGCGCTCCTCGGCAAGAATGGCGCGCGCGTGTACCAGCAGCACGTTCCCGGCGTCGGTCAGACGAACGCCGGTCGGGGTGCGCTCCACCAACCGCATCCCGGCCTGGCGCTCCAATTCCCGAATGCCTTTCGATACGCCGGGCTGCGTCAGCCCCATCTGCGCGGCCGCCCGGGTGAAGCTCTGGCGGTGCGCCACGGCAACAAAGACCCGCAGGAGCTGGAAGCTGTAGGCCATGGCGGCGCCCGCGGCGCTACTGCTTCGCGAAGATCGCTTTGGGCAGCATCATGTGCACGCCGACGTTGCCGTCGACCAGCTCCGTGATGTGGAGATCGGCCGCCACGCTGGCGAGCCGATAGGACTCCATCGGCGACAATCCCCATTTCCCGCCGATGAACCCGACCATCTCCTGCACGGCGACGCGCGTGGCCTGCGTCAGATCCTTGTCCATCCCCATCGTGATCCAGTACGCCGGCGTCTCGGCGCGCGGCCAGGTCAAATGCATGTCCTTGCGGACGATGAGCTGGACGCGGCCCACGAGCGACGTCTCGATCGCCGTCTGATCGACTTCGCCGTCGCCCTGGGCCATGTGGCCGTCGCCGATCTCGAACAGCGCGCCCGCGACGTGCACGGGAATGAACAACGTCGTCCCCGCCACGAGGTACTTGTTGTCCATGTTGCCGGCGTGCGTCCCCGGCGGGTTGCTGGAGAGGCGACCGGAGTCCGGCGGCGGCGCATCGCCCATGCTCCCGAAGAACGGATGCAACGGAATGGATATGCCGGGGCCGAGGGAGGCGACCATGTGCACGGTGTCGAGCGGGATGATCCGCATCCCGCCGGGATTCGTGCAATTGTCCGGCAGAAACCCGTGGCAGCCGTTGTACCCGTAGCCGATCGCCGGGCGAATCGACAGGATACGCACCTCGAGCACGTCACCCGGCTCGGCGCCCTCGACGTAGACCGGGCCCGTGAGGATGTGGCCGCCCGGCCCCTTGTCGGTCACCTTCGTCGTGATGTCGCGGAGCGACTGCTGGACGTCCGCGGGCTTTACGCCCGCACCTTCCAGCCGGTCCGGCGTCGATGTGAGCAGGGTCTCGACTTCGACGATGTCGCCCGATGGCACGCGGATCGCCGGCTTGGCTTGGGACCAATAGTAGCCCCAGGCGACGGTCTCCGGCGTCGCGGCCAGATGATGCACCGTTGGTGCGTGCCCAGTCTGTGCCGCGACGAGGGCCGGCGCGACGAGGAGGACGGTCAGGAGTTTCATGTCTACCAATCTCCGCGTCGCTCGCCTTTCCGATAGGCGTGGAGGAGGGTGAAGAGAATACCGCCGTTGCCGATCCCGACGCCGGCACAGAACGCCGCCCTGCCCAGCATCATGTCGGTCGTGTGCATCGACCATCCCAGGCAAAAGATTCCGAGCGCGCACCATCCCAGACAGGCCATGGCCGTCAGGGTCAGGCTCTTTACTTTGTCGCGTTCGGCCTGCTCGTGCAGGACTCTGGGGTCCGGCATTCCGGAATATGGGCACTGCGCACGAAGGACGCGATGCGGTCGAGCGTCGCCTCATTGCCCGGCGAGTGACCGGCGCCGGGGACGACGATCGTCGCGCTGTTGGGGAGCTGCGCTGAGACGGAGTCAGCCCATTCGGGAGGGGTGGCCGGATCGAGCGCGCCGGACACGAAGAGGACGGGTGGCGTCAGTCCGGAGGGCGCGCTATCGACCGGGCCTCGCGGCCAGTCGGCGCAGGCGGTCAATAGCTCTCCAGCTACGGGGAGACCCAGGGGGCTTTGCGCCGCGAGCGCTGCCGTGTCTACACCCGCGAAGCGCGGCGCGTCCTCGGCGCAGAGGACGGAGAGCGTCATGCCCACGCTCCGGTCGCTCCGGCGGGCGCGACTCTCGGCGAGCGCCACCCGGGCGAACGGGGTCCAGTCGCCGGCGATGGCCTGACGCAGGAGGGGCACGACGTGACGCCCGCTGGACGCGCTGTAGAACAACGAGAACACGCGCTCGGCGAAACCCCGCGGGCCGATCGTGACCGTCTCCCGGCGGAGGCGGCGCCAATTCCAGAGCGTCACCCTGACCGGCGCCCGACGGAGGCGCGCCATGAGCGTGTCGATTTCCTGGCTAGCGCCCGCCGCCGCGAGCGCCCGCGCCGTGGCACGCGGCGCGGCGAGCATGATCGGCTTGCCCGGCGGGACCACGCTCACGGCGGTCACCGTGCGCACTCGGTCCGGGTGACGGCGCAGAAAGACGAGCGCGGCGCGGGTGCCGTAGGAGACCCCGATGATATCGGCCTGTCCGTAGCCCAGGGTCGTCAAGACTTGGGCCAGGTCGTCCATCGCCACGGCCGTCGTGTACTGCGTCAGATCTCGGTGACGCTCCGCGTCGCGAGATCCCGTGTCGGTTGAACTGATCCCGGCTGCGCCGGGATCCAGGCGACCCTCGAGCTTATGGAGACAGGCGTTCACGCGTGGCGCGGGAAATGTCGGATCGAGATACGGCTGCAGGCCGCCACCGCCGTACAGATCGCAGTCGAGCGGCGCCGAGCGTCCCGTCCCGCGTTGGTCGACCAAGACCACGTCCTGGTAGCGCCGGAAGGCGCGAAAGGCGCGCGCGGCGAAGCGGACGTCCTCGGCGGCTCCCAGGCCCGGCCCACCGGTGAGAAAGACGATCGGGTCGGGCAGCACCTCGCGCCCGCGGGCGCGGAGGACAACCACGCGGAGATCGATCTGCCGGCCCGCGGCACGGGCGCGGTTCTCGTAGACTCGAACGAAACCGCAGCGGCCCATCTCGGCGATCCGCAGCAACACACAAGCGTGCATGCTGTGCCCACTGCACCCGGGCAGGAGGCCCAGTGCCAGCGATGCCAAAAGCACGCGCGTAGCGTTCATGACCGAGACGGCGTATAGTCGGGTATGAAACTCCATAATATCGCCGCGCTGCTCACGCTCGCTAGTACCCCACTCCTCGCCCAACAGCCGATCGACTCGGCGTACACGCGGGCCATTCGCGAGCTCACGCCGACCGATCCGAAATGGAAGTTCTCGACGGAGTTCGTCGACTATCTGCCGGCGTCGGCCACGGTCCCAACGCCCCTCAAAGTCCTCGGCTATGTGCCAGGCACCGTCGGACGCCTGTCCCACGTGGCCGAGATCAACAAGTACTTTCGCGCGTTGGCCGCCGCGTCGCCCCGGGTCAAGGTCTTCTCGGCCGGGATGAGCGACGAGGGGCGCGAGATGCTGGCCGTCGCCATCAGCGACGAGCAGACCATTGCGGCGCTCGATGACTACAAGGCGAAGATCGCGCGGCTGTCCGACACGCGGGGGTTGAGCGCCGACGAGCGCGCGCGGCTGATCCGCGAGGCGAAGCCGATCTACTGGATGACCGGCTCGATCCACTCCCCGGAGACCGGCAGTCCCGAGATGCTGATGGAGTTGGCCTATCGTCTGGCCGTCGATGAGTCCCCGCACGTGCAGGCGATCCGGCGCGGGGTGATCACGCTCATGACGCCCGTGCTGGAGACCGACGGGCGCGACCGCGCCGTGGACGTGATGATGGAGTCGCGCGCGCTCAAGGTGGGCGAGCGCGGTGTGCCGCTCGTGTACTGGGGCAAGTACACGGCGCACGACAACAATCGCGACGCCATGGTCGTGTCGCAGAAGCTCACGCAGAACGTGGTGAAGACGTTCCTGGAGTGGCACCCGCAGATCGCGCACGACCTCCACGAGTCGGTGCCGTTCCTGTACACGAGCACGGGCACGGGTCCGTACAACGACGAGTTCGACCCCATCCTGGTCGATGAGCTGCACACGCTCGCGTATCAGGAGATGACGGAGCTCACGCGGCGCGGGCTGCCGGGCGTGTGGACTCACGGGTACTATGACGGATGGGCCCCGAACTACACGATCCTCTCCGTGGCCAGCCTGCACAACTCGATCGGCCGATTCTACGAGACCTATACGTCGATGGGCGCCGACTGCCACATTGTGCACCTGGGCAATGACGCGACCGACCGCCGGTGGGATCGGTCCAACCCGCCGGTCAACGGCGTGAAGTGGTGCATTCGGTCCAATATCAACTATCAAGAGTCGGGACTTCTCATCGCGCTCAAGTACGTCGCCGACAACAAAGAGACCTTTCTCACCAACTACGCCGCCAAAGTCGAGCGGACCATCCGCCGGGGACAGACCAGCGCGCCGTACGCCTGGGTGATCCCCCACGATCAGCGGCATACAGGCGAAGCTGCGGCGCTGGTCAATTTGTTCCGGGCGCAGGGCGCCGAGATCCAGGTCGCGTCGTCCGACTTCGCGACGCACATCGCGCCCCGGCCCGTCGACCTCGGATCGAACCTGGCGCCGCGCGATTCCAACACCGTCGCGCGGTTGCCGGGCGACAGCGCGCCGCCTCCCACGGCACCCAAGCCGCTCACGGTGCACCGTGGCGACTGGATCGTCCGCATGGATCAGCCGTACACCGGCACCGTGCGCACGCTGCTGGCCTCGCAGAAGTTCGGGGCCCAGGAGCCGCCGCCGTACGACGATACCGGCTGGACCATGGACTTGTTGCGGCACGTCATTGCGCATCCCATTGCCGATTCCAGCGTACTGGCTGCGGCCATGACGCCGCTGGATCGCGATGCCGTCCCGGCCGGCAACGTGACGGGCGACGGCGCCACGCTGGTCGTGCGGAACACCGGCGATTGGCGGGCCGCGGCGTTGCCGTGGAAGGTGCCTGGCGCCCGCTTCGCGGTCGCCGACACCTCGTTCACGGTTGGCGATCAGCAGTACCCTGCTGGCACTTTCATGATACAAGGCGGTTCCAAACAGGATGTCGTGGGCCTGGGCTTGGCAGCGGTCGCGACCGCGACGGCGCCATCCGTCAGGACGCACGCGATCACGCTGCCGCGTATCGCGATCTTGCATACGTGGCTCGAGACCCAAAACGAGGGTTGGGTGCGATTTGCGTTCGATCAGATGGGCGTGCCATTCACGTCGATCGCCGACCAATCGCTGCACAAGCCTGGCGCGTTGGACAAATTCGACGTCATCGTGTTCCCGCACGTCGGCGCGCCGATGACGTCGCTATTGAACGGGCGGCCGATGATCGGGCCGCCGGTGCCGTGGAAGAAGACGGTGGCGACGCCCAACCTCGGGTTGTGGGATGCGACGGACGATGTCCGGCCCGGCATGGGTTTGGATGGCGCCGAGGCGTTGCGCGCGTTCGTGGAGCGCGGCGGCCTGCTGATCACGGAGGGGTCGACGAGCGCGTTCGCCGTCGCGTTGGGATTGAACCCGACGATGCAGGCGGTCGAGCGCCGCGCCTTGCGGGTCCAGGGCTCGATCGTGAAAGTGCAGGAGGTGGCGAAGGGCAGTCCGATCCTGTACGGCTACGACGACGCCGCGAGCTTCCCCGTGTACTTCGGGGGAGATCCCGTGCTGACCGTCGTGCCGCGAGACACGCTGGCCGTGACGTCGGACGTGGATTCGACGTTCTTGCGGGAAGCGGAAGCCCGGCGGGCCCGCGTGATCTTGCGTTATTTCCCGCGCCCTGACTCGCTGCTGCTGTCGGGACAACTCGTCGGCGCGCCGGAGCTTGTCGGCAAAGCGGCCCTTGTCGACGCACCGGTCGGCAAGGGCCACGTTGTCGCGTTCGGCATCCGCCCGTTGTGGCGGTGGGAATCGCAGGGGACGTTCGCCATGGTGCTCAACGCCATGGCGAACTGGAACCACCTCGCTCAGAACCCCTGACGCACCCCGATGAAGAGCGTCGTGCCGTAAAGCTCGCGCTGCAGGTTGTACGGGTGCCCCGTCGTGCCGTTGAAGAATCCGAAGACGGCGTTATTCAGATTGAGCACCTGCGCCTGCAGCGCCGACTGGCCAAAGACGGTCCACACGATCGACCCGTCGATCTGCCAGTGCGGGTAGTTGTACGTGTCGCCTGATTCGGGGTTGCTCGTGCCGTCCGCGTTGTACTGAAAAATGCTGGCCGCGGTGTACTGGCCGGCGAGCCGCGCCGACACGGACGAGTAGTCGTACAGCAGGGCGACGTTGAAGATGTTGGGGAACTGGCGGGGCAGCGGGGCGTGGCGGAACGGCGTCGAGTAGATCGTCGTGTCCATCGGCACTGTTGCCCGCGAGTACACCCACGTCCAGTTGGCGTCGAAACCGATGCCGCGCAGCGCGCCCGGTAGGAACGTCAGGTGTTGCGTGTAGTCCGCCTCGGCGCCGTACAGGAACGCGTGCGGCCCGTTCTGCGGTTGACTAATGAAATAGGATCCGGTGGCATCGGGCAGCAGTTGGGGGACGTTCGCCACCTGACCCGTGTACCGCACCGTGCGCGAGAAAATGAAGTTGCTGATGTCCTTGTAGAACACGCCTCCCGAGATCACGCCGACCGACGGGAAGTAGTGCTCCACCAGAAAATCCGTGTTCCACGAGTACTCCGGCAAGAGAGCCGAGTTGCCGGCGCTGATGGCGCTGGTGAACGACCCCCGCAGGGCGTTGGCCGCGGCGAACGTCGGCGCCAGGTCGCTGTAGTTCGGCCGGGAGATGCCGCGGGTGAAGGCGGCCCGAACGTTCGTGTTGTCGTCGATCGAGTACCGGAGCAGGACGCTGGGGAAGACGTTGGTGTACGAGTGCTGATTGTGCAGGGTGTTGAGCTGGCTGGCTGTGCTGGCGCCGGCCTGCGTCGTGTCCACGTGTGCCACATAGCTCACCGCGGTGTTCTCGACACGCAATCCGGCGTTGATGTGCAGCCGGTCGACATTGACCGTGCCCATCGCGTACGCCGAAGCGATCTGCTCCGTGCCAGCGAAGGCCGATTGCAAGTTGCCCAAGTTGTCGGTGGCAAACGAGTAGTTCGAGTTCCCGGCGATGGCTCTGTTCACCGACGGAATGCTGCCAAACGGTGCGTTGATGTAGCACCCCGGGCAGATGTGGCCGTAGAAGTTGTTGAGCGAGTACTGGCTCGGGAAATTCGCCAGAGTCGGCATCGTCGTGCCGTTGAAGGTGAACGTGCCGTTGTCCGGCGTGTCGGCCTTGTGCTCGTTCGAGTACTTCGCGCCGAACTTGAATGTCGCCGGCAGGCTGCCGAGCGAGAACGGGATCAGTGCGTTCGCCTGGCCACCGAAATCCTGGCCGTCGATCGCCTCGTTGCTGGTCGAGACCTTGTTGAACGTGTAGTTGTTGGCGGTCTCCAAAGCACCCGCGACGGCCGGAAGCACGGTGTATCGGGGCACCAGGGGCGAGGATCCCGCGTAGCTGTAGTTGAAGGCCCCGAGGCCACCTCCCGTCCCGTCGTACTTATCGTCGAAGTGATTGTGTGTCGTCGCCGACGAGCCCGTCCAGTTGCCCGAGTAGTCGAGGTGGACGATACCGGCGTTGTGCTTGCCGCCACCGATCAGGCCCCACGTGTGCTCGACCGGTCCGCGGTTGGACACTTCGTTGCTCACCGACGCGCCGGTGACCGTGTTCTTCCCCGGCACATCGTTGCCGGCCGCGACCTCGGTCACCCACCGGTTGGCCTGGTCGAAGAACGCGCTCCACAGACCGCGCAGGTACACGGTTGACGTCGGCGAGAACCGATAATCGAGATCGCCGTTGATACCGTAGCGCGTCCGATAGTAGTTGTATTCGCGCTGGCTCCAGTCATTCGGGTACACATGGTTGAACCCGGACCCGTTGTCGACTGGCGTCACCGTGTTGCCCTGCACGTTCTCCGCGGCGAACGTAGGCTCGACATCCTGAATCGTGCGGTTCGTCCGATCGTACGAGCCGCCGAGGAGGAATCCGATTTTCTGGTTCGGTCCGACCCGGCCGCCGTACGTCAAGCTGCCTTGACCCTGCGAGTTGGCCTCGAGCGTCTGGTGCGAGTACTGGCCCGCGATGTAACCGCGCGGCGACCCTTCCGGGATCTTGCTCACCAAGTTGACCGTGCCGCCGATCGCGTCCGCTTCCATGTCGGCGGTCAACGTCTTGCTGACTTCAATGGCGCCGAGGAGATCCGACGGGATGTCGTCGAGCTTCACCGAGCGATCGCCGCTCAGCGTGCCCGGAACGTGTACGCCGTCGATCATCACGTTGGTGAACTGCGGCGGCGTCCCGCGAATCTCGACGAACTTGCCTTCCCCCTCGTCCCGCTCCGACGTCACGCCCGGGATGCGCGCGGCGGCTTCGGCCGCGTTGGCATTGGGCAAGGAACGGATCTCGTCGCCCGAGAGCACGCTCACCGTGAGATCCGATGTCTTTTGTTCCTGAAGCGCCGCCGCCTTCGTCTCGTTCATACGGGGGGAGACGATGGTGACGGTTTCCAGGGTGACGTTGGTCGGCCGAAGGGCGAAGTCGTGCGCAACTGTTTGGCTTCCCAGGATCGTCACAGAAGCCGTGTCCGGCGTGTAACCAGGAATTCGTGCAACCATGCGCACGGCGCCGGCCGGAATGTGGTCCAGGCGATACGTGCCGTTCTCGTCGGCAGCCTTACCGACGTGGGATTCGATCACCTGGACGATGGCGCCAGAGAGGGGCCGATGCGCCGCGTCGCGCACGACGCCGGCAACTGCCCCCGTGGAGGTTTGCGCGCCCAATTGCGCCGCGGTCGCGCTCGTGAGGAGCGCGAAGACACTGACAACCAGTTTCATGGGGCCCTGAATGCGAGAGAGACAGTCGACCGGCACGAGGATCGACGTCAGGCTAGTCCGCCGCCGGTGCCCCAAGCGTCAACAGGCCGATACGAGAGCGTCACGGACCGACCGAGACCGCCGCCAACGGCCCCGTTCGATCGTCAGAGACTAAGCCGTTGTCACGCAATCGATTGCGTGAAAACCCGCGTTGCTCGCCAAGGTTTCGTTCGTGTCACTAACGCCGGCCGGAATTCGGCGTCTGACGTCACACTTCAGGGAGAAGAGAGAACCGATGCGCAGGATTGCGATGGGGCTGGCCTCGGCCCTCGTGTGGTCGCTGGCCGCGGGCGCGCAAGCGCCCGAGCCCACGGACTCCGCCATGAGCGACATGCACATGACGGATGCGGCCATGAGCGACATGCATGACATGCACATGGAAGGCGCCGCCGGTGCGCTGCACATGCGGATGACCGCGCCCGGTGTGCCGACGGCAACGGATTCCGCCCGCATGGTCGGGATCCGGGCGACCCTGCGCAACGCCGTGGCCAAATATCGGGACATCGCGGTCGCCGAGGCCGATGGGTTCCGCCCGTTTCTGCCGAACGTCAAGCAGCCCATCTACCACTATACGAGGCGGGCCTGGGCCATCAACGCGGCGTTTCGCTTCGACCCGGCCAAGCCGACGTCCCTGCTCTATCGCCAGAACGCCGATAGCACGTGGACGCTCGTCGGGGCGATGTACACGGCGCCGCGATCGGCGTCGGAGCGCGACTTGAACGCGCGCGTGCCCGTGGGTCTCGCCCAGTGGCACGAGCACGTCGACATTCTGCATCCCGCCGCGTGACCAACGGTCGCGCTGGACGGAGACCGACCACGGGGCGCCGGTGTTCGGACCACGCAGCGCGATTCACACGCGCGAGGCGTGCAACGCGGTTGGCGGTACTTTTTATTCGCTGTTATTCGGTTGGATGGTTCATATTGAGCTTTAGGCGCCACTTCGTGCCGCTAAAGCCGGTCGGTTCGACTGATCGCGGCGTCGCCGCGATCTAGCGATAGCCCGACGCCTGCATCTCGAACAGCTCGGCGTACTGCGCCCCGCGAGCCACCAACTCGTCGTGCGACCCTTCTTCGACCACCCGGCCGTCCGCAAGGACGATGATGCGGTCGGCCATGCGCACGGTCGAGAACCGGTGGGAGATGATGACCGCCATGCGACCCGCCATCAGTTCCGAGAACCGGAGAAACACCTCGTACTCGGCCCGCGCGTCGAGCGCGGCCGTCGGCTCATCGAGAATCAAGAGCTGCGCCGTCCGCATGTAGGCCCGGGCCAGCGCGACCTTCTGCCACTCGCCACCAGACAGATCGACGCCCTGATCGAACCGGCGGCCCAGCATTTGACGATACCCCTGCGCCAGCCGGGGAAGCAGCGTGGCCGCCAGCGACCGCTCCGACGCGTCGGCGATGGGCGCCGGGACCGGTCCGTGGTTTTCCAGATACGTGCGCGACGCCTCGATTTCGCCCACGCCGATGTTCTCGTCGAACCGCATGTCGTAGCGGACAAAATCCTGGAAGATCACGCCGATGGCCCGACGGAGCGACGAAAGATCGTACTCCCGGAGATCGACGCCATTGAGCAGGATACGCCCCTCGCTCGGATCATAGAGGCGCGCGATCAACTTCGTAATCGTCGTCTTGCCCGCGCCATTCTCGCCCACCAGCGCCACCCGTTCGCCGGGACGCAGCGTAAAGCTCACGTGGCGGACGGCCCACCGCTCGCTCCCTGGATACCGAAAGCCGACATCCTCGAACACGAACCCCGTGCCAAACGGCATCGGGACCGGCCGCGCGCCGGGACGGGTGGCGATCGTCGGCTGCATGGCAAAGAACGTGAAGAGATCCTGCAGATTGAGACTTTGCGCGTAGATGTCGCTGGCCGACAACAGGAGGCGCTGAATCAGGTCGCGGCTCCGCATGAACGCGCCCGCCAGGAACGTCAACGTCCCGATGCTGAGCTGCCCGGCGACCGCCCGCAACAAGATCACCACATAGGCGGCGTAGTACCCGATCGTGCCCACCACGGACAGGAGCGCGCTGACGATGGCGCGGCGGACCGAGAGTCGCGCGTTTTCCTCGTAGTATTGCCGCGACAAGCGCCGATACCGGGACGTGAGCCACGACGCCAGCCCGAACATTCTGGACCTCTTTCGCGGTCTCGTCGCTAGCCCCGACATATCGCAGGTAGTCCAGCTCCCGCCGCTCCGGCGTCCGGCGCCACAGCAGCGAGTAGCTGAGCGCCGCGAAATGCGTCTCGCCGACGAAGCTGGGCAACACGGCGACGGTCAGCAGGAGCAGGAGCCACGGATTGTAGGCGACCAGTGCCCCGCCGAGCGTCACCAGCGTCAGCGCGTCCTGGCCCAGGCCGAGGAGTTGGGCGACCAGCCCAATCCGCCCGGTAGTCTGCTGTCTGGCCCGTTCCAGATGGTCGTAGAACGTCGGGTCCTCGAACTGCTCCAGATCGAGCGTCGCCGCGTGCTCCATGAGGCGCACGCTGATGTGGTTCGAGAAAAGGTCGCCGAGCAGGGATTCAACCAGCGCCGAGCCGCGGGCCAGGACCTCGCCGAGGAGGACGATCACGAACTCGGCGGCCACGTAATCCCAGAGGCGCTGCGTGCCGTGCCCGGCGGCCGCCTGAATCACGGCGTCGATGATCAGCTTCGCGACCCACAGCGACGCGACCGGCACGACGGAGCGCAGGAGGCGGAGCGCGATCATCGTCGTGGCGTACCACCGATGGGTTTCCCACACGAGTCCGAGCAGCTGCGGCAAGTAGCGCAGCACTCTGATCTTCTCGCGCAGGGGCAGCTTCTCGCCCGCGGTGGTCGCCGTCGACACCATAGTTGTCAAAATCTAGCCACCGGGCCAACAGTCGGTCGGCGCAAATAGTACTTGATCGTAATGCATTGGACCCTGCGCTTCTCTCTCGCCGTCGGGTGGCTCGCGTTAGCGGCCCGCCTCGGCGCGCAAGTCGGCTCCACGACGGACATCATCTCGGGCAAGGTCACGGGACCAGCGCCGGGGCATCAGGCCGTCGGCGGCGCCACGGTGACGGTCATGTCGCTCGACACGCGCATCACGCGGACGCGACAGACCAACGCCGACGGCCATTATACGGTGGTCTTTCCCGACGGCGGCGGGCAATACCGGATCGAAGTGCGCATGGTCGGCTACGCGGCCGCGGCGCTGATCCTGTCGCGCCAGGCGGATGAGGACCGCCTGACGGCGAACGTCGAGTTGAATACGTCCGTGGCCACGCTGCAGACGGTCAACGTCCGCGCCCGGGCGAACAATGGGCGCGATGCGGCGAACGCGGGCGCGACCGGTCTCAATCTCACCCCCTCAATGATCGAGAAGCTGCCGGTCGATGGCAGCGATCTCGCGACGCTGGCGACCCTGGCGCCGGGCGTGGTCGGCATCGCCGCCAGCGACACGACGGCGAGCGCCTTCTCCGTCGCGGGCCAACGGCCGACGCTCAACTCGACCACCGTCGACGGCGTGACGTTCGGCGGCACGTCCGTCCCCACCGAGGCCGTGCGCAACATCCGCGTCATCACCAACAGCTACGATGTCTCGCGCGGCCAGTTCACGGGCGGCCAGATCGCCACGACGACCCGCGGCGGGACGAACGACCTCTCGGGGTCCTTTGGCTCTTCGGTGCGCAACTCGAATTTCGCGTTCGGCACCCAGGGGCCACCCACATTCGGGCAACTGCGCAACCAGCTGCAGTTCAGCGGCGGCGTCGGGGGACCTATCGTACCCGACAAGCTGTTCTCGTTCACGGCCGTCCAGCTCAACCACCGCTACGACGACCTGACTTCGCTGCTCAACGCGGACCCGGCGACGCTGGCCGCGCTGGGGATCTCACGCGACACGGCGCAGGCATTCATCAAGAACGTGCAGAAGCTGGGACTCCCGACATCCGGGGGCAATGTGCCGACCACGCGCGGCGTGACGTCCGCCGTGGCCTTCGAGCGGCTCGACTTCCTGGCCACGGACGACCAGACCATCACGCTGCGGTTCGATTACCGCGTCACGGCGCAGGACGGCGGCCGGATCTCGGTCTTCTCCTTGCCGACGTCGGGCACGGCGAACGCCAGTGGCGGTGGTGGCTTGCTGCTGGCCCTCACGTCGCATATCGGCGAGGGGACGATCAACGATTTCCGGTCCTACGTCTCGCACTCGCAGACGAGCGTCAACCCCTATCTGCGGCTGCCGAGCGGACGCGTCACCGTGGTCCCCGAGCTGGCCGACACCGATGCGACGGAACCGCTGGGATTTGGCGTCTCGTCGCTCGCGTTCGGGGGCAGCGCGGCGCTGCCGACGCGCACGTTCAACGACTACGTCGAGGCGACCGATGAGGTCTCGCTCATCCCGGGCGAAGGGGCCCATCGCGTCAAGTTCGGCGTCCTGGTGAACGTGGCGCGATTCGGACAGAACATTGCGCCCGACCAAGAGGGCGTGTACACCTACCCGTCCTTGAGTGCGTTCGTCGACTCCGCGCCCGCGACGTTTACGCGCACCCTCAACATGCAAAACACCGAGGCCCGGGCCTACAACGCGGGCATGTACCTCGGCGACGCCTGGCGCACGGGACCCCTGCAGATCACCTACGGGGCGCGACTCGAAGGCTCGGCATACGGCGGCGCCCCCGCCTTCAACCCGGCGATCGATTCGCTGTTTCACCGGCGCACCGACGACTGGCCGTCGGAAATCCACGCCAGCCCGCGCGTCGGGTTCACGTGGTTCGTGGGGAGCGGCAGCGGCGGCGCGCGCACCGGCGGGGGTTTCGGGGGCGGTGGGGGTGGGGGCGGAGGAGGCGGTGGCGGTGGCGGTGGCGGTCGCGGCGGCAACAATGCGTTCGCGATCGTCCGCGGTGGGTTCGGGGAGTTCCGGGCGCCCGTCCCGCAGTCCCTGTTCCCGGCCCTGCAGTCGGCGACGGGCGCATTGGGTGGCGAAGCGCAGTTGGTGTGCGTCGGGCCCCAGGTGCCGCCGCCGGACTGGAGTGACCTGGCCGGTGGTGAGCCACCCCCGACGATGTGCAGCGGCGGCGGCATCTTCCCGATCGACTCGCTCGGCCTCGGCGCCCGTAACGCCGTCACCACGTTCGCACCGGACTTCGAGGCGCCGCGGGCCTGGCGGGGCTCCTTCGGCGTGACGAAGCGATTCTTCCAGCGCATCACGCTCGCCGTCGACGGGACGTACGCGCGCGGCACGCACTTGTTCGGCGTCACCGACATGAATCTCAATACCGCGCCGCAGTTCTCGCTGGCCAACGAAGGAAACCGTCCGGTGTTCGTGAACCCCGGCGCTATCGATCCGGTGACGGGCGCGGCGGCGTTCGGTTCCTCGCGGATCCACAACCAGTATGGCCAGGTACTCTCGCTCAACTCGAACCTGCAGTCGGACACCCGGCAGGTGACGTCGAGCGTCAGCGGGTTCACCGACAAAGGGATGCTGTATCAGAATGTCGTACACGTACTCCCGTGTGCGCGACCAGTCGTCGTTCTCCGGGGGCTCGGCGGTCTTTGGATTCGCGTCGCCGACGACGGGCGGGAACCCCAACGTCGTGCCGTTTGGCACGAGCGATCTCCAGCGCGAGCACCAGTTCGTCGGCACGGTCACGTATCCGCTCTCGCCGCTGATAGAGCTCACCGGCATCGCGCAGCTCAACTCCGGCACGCCGTACTCGCCGCTGGTCAACGGCGACGTGAACGGCGACGGGGTCTCGCGCAACGACCGCGCGTTCATCTTCGACCCGAACAACCCGGCGACTGATCCGTCCGTCGCGGCCGCCATGCGGACGCTCCTTCAGGCCGCGCCCGGCCGCATCAAGGACTGTCTCACGTCCCAGATCGGCGAGGTGGCGGCGCGCAATAGCTGCTTCGGTCCCTGGACCACATCGCTCAACTGGCAGGTCAACGTCCGGCCCGCTGTCCTAGGGCTCGACCGGCGGCTGACCATCTCCGTGCAGATGTTGAATTCGCTGACGGGACTCGATCTCCTGTTCAACGGCCCGAACCACCTGCAGGGGTGGGGACAACCCGCGCCACCGGACCCCACGCTGCTCACGATCACCGGATTCAACGCGTCCAGCAACACGTATCGGTACACCGTCAACACGCACTTTGGACGGGCGAGCGCGAACCAGGCCTATGGGCAGCCGTTCCAGTTCATCCTGGCCGCGCGCCTCAACGTCGGGCCGGCCGATGCCGCCCAACAACTGCGCTCGCTATTCAACGGGCGCGGAGGCAGCGGCGGCGGTGGCGGGCGCGGGGGCGGGAACCCCGGCGCGCCGGGTTCGAGCGCGGCGCCGAGCGCTGACGAACAGCGTCAAAGTCTGGCCGATGACATTGCCGACCGGTTCTCGCGACGCCTGAGAAACCCGTTCGCCATGGTCTTGAGCGTGAAGGATTCGCTGGCCCTGGCGTTGACTCCGGCGCAGGTCGATTCGCTGGGCTTGGCGTCGGCCCGGTTCCAAGACAAGGCGGACTCGATCACCGGCGTCGTGCGCCAGCAGCTCAAGAACCTCGGGGCCACGCTGGACGCGACGACCATGTCAGGGATCATGCGGCACCAGCAAGGCGCCGTTCGTGAGCTCGAGCAGCAGGCGCTCGACGACCTGCACCGGCTGATCACCCCGGATCAGTGGAACGAGATCCCCGATCGGGTGAAGGGGCCGCCCACCGCGCAGGGGCGGCCGCCGAGATAAACGCGTCGCCCGCTAGCCGACCCGGGCGACGCGCACGATGTACCCAACGCTCACGATCGCGGTAGCACCGATCACAAACCACCACAGCACGTTCCCGGCGCGCTCGCCGAGCGTGCGAGGAATGCGGGGCGCGCGCCACCCGCCGCGACGTCCACGGCCTTTCCGATGCGCGAAGAGCGACATGATATCCTCCATTCGCGCGTATAAATGGGCAAGCTGCGTGCCGAGACCGAATCTTAAACGGTGGAACAACGCGGCTATCGGGCCCTACAATTAAGGCATGGTGGCCAGGGCTCGTCGCCTAGCGGTCGTCGCTGTCGTAGTGGTGACGCTGTCGTGTGGACGGAGCGCTACACGTGTGACGCACATCACACCCGCGACACCGGCGGATTCGATGCGCTTCCTGCCGTCGCCGACCGTGGCGACCGACTCGCTGCGCGTGGTCGTCACGGATTCGCTCGAGGCGAAGCGCATCGCGGTGACGCCGAACGGCGCCGGTCCGCGCGTGGTGATCGCGGTGGTGCCCGAGTCGGAACTGCGCGACGCGATGGACGCCGGGGCGGATCTGGTCATTACCACGAACGCGGCCGCGATCCGCTATGCCTCCACTCGATCCGATCTCGTCGTCGCACCGCTCCCATGGGATCGCGTCTACGTCCTGACGGGCGTCGATGGCGTGGTAATTCCCTATCCGCAGCGCGCCGAGATGGCCGAGCGCGCCGTCCACGGCGAGGCCCGGCCGGCGAATGACGATGTCCTCGCCGGCTGTCCGACGCCGTTTCCACCACGGACGACCCCCGCGAACCCGTCGCGTGTGAGCTATGCGCCTGGCGACAGCATCGCGCGGTCGCTGGCCGAGCGCTTGGTCTCACTCGCGGAGACCAACGCCGTGCCCGGTCTCGGGATCACCCGCGCCGGTCCGACGTCGGATGCCGGCGCGGTCATGATCACGCCGACCTGGATCGGTCGGGCCACGGTGTGCGGGGTGCCCCTGATCGAAACGAGACCGGTGGCCATCGCGCGGCGCGGCGTGGTGGGGCTCACGATCGACACCGGCGGACTATTGCGATTGGACACGGGATATCCGTGAGCTTTCGCGTCCGGCTCGTGCTGGCGTTCGCGTTGATCGCGACGTTGCCGTTGTTGGGATTGGCGTGGGGCTTGGAGCGCGCCGTCGACCGCCGGATGACATCGCAGTACCGCTCGCGCGTCGACGCGTTGGCGGCCGTCACGCGTGGCGCGCTGAGCCGGGAGAGCGGAGCGATCGCCGATCGCCTCGCGTCATTGCGCGGCGCGATCGCCGATGACGACCGCCTCCGGGTCGCCATCGCCCGGCCCGGCGACGAGCAGTCGTACCTGCTGGACTACGGCGGCCGCGCCATGCGACTCACAGGACTGGCCGCGCTCCAACTCCAGGATAGTGCCGGCCGCATCCTGAGCTCCGGGCATTTCCGGAACGAATACGATCGACTGGAACCGGATCTCCCGCGCCTCCTCGCCGCCGCGCCCGGTGGCGCGGCGCTGGTGGCGATGCGAACGCCGGAAGGACCGCTGATGGTCATCGCGCGCACCGACTCGCTGCGCTTGGGCGGCCGGCGGCTCTCGCTCGTCGGCGGCGTGGCGGTCGACGAGCGTTTTCTGAGCGCCCTGGCGGCGGACAGCGTCATGACGGTCTCGCTGCGCACGCCAGACGCCGACTCGGCAACCGCGGCACCGTCGGGATCGCCCGACGCGACTATCGTGACGCGGTTCGCGTTCCCCTTCGTCGACCGGTCGGCGCTCCGGTCGGCGCAGTTCGTCGTGGCGCATACGACGGACGACTTGGACGCGATCCGCGCCAGCGTCGGCCGGGTCGTCGTGACGGCGCTGGTCACCACGGCCCTGGTCGCGGTGCTGGCGGCGATCTGGCTGGCCGCCTACATCGGCCGCCCGCTGGCGGCGCTGGCCGACGCGACCGCGCGCGTCGATCTCGACCGGCTGGATGTCCAATTTGCCACCACGCGCACCGACGAGATCGGCGTGCTGGCGCGTTTGCTCGGCGCCATGACGCGGCGGCTGCGCACGAGCGCGATGCAACAGCGGGAGGCCGAGCGGCGGGCGACGATCGGCGATCTCGCCCGGCAGGTGACGCACGACGTCAAGAATGGCTTGGCGCCGCTGCGTCATGTGCACCGGCACTTGGATCAGGTGGCGCGCGAGGATCCGGCGCGGCTGGCGGCCGTGTTCGTCGAGCGCCGTCCGACGCTCGATGCCAGTGTCGAGTATCTGGACGCGCTGGCGCGCAACTACGCGCGCTTGACGCCCCGGCTCGACGTGCGGCCCGTAGACGTCAACGCGCTCATTCGCGCCATCGCGGGGGGTGCGGTGGCGCCTGTGCAGGTGGATCTCGACGCGCGGCTGGCGCCGCTGGCGGTCGACCCGCTGGTGCTCCGGCGCATCCTCGACAATCTCGTCGCCAATGGCGTGGAGGCGCTGGCCGACCGGGACGGTACGGTCACGATCGCGAGTGCCGCCGTCGAGGGTGGCGGCGCTCGCATCACGGTCGCCGACACGGGGCCCGGCATGACGGAGGCGCAGTTGGCGCGGGCGTTCAATGATTTTTACACGACGAAGCCCACCGGGACCGGATTGGGGCTGTCGATCGTGCGGCGGCTGGCGGCGGACCTCGGCGCCAACCTGGCGATCGACACGACGCCCGGGGCCGGCACGCGGGTGGCCATCACGTTTCCGGGAGCGCCATGAGCACGATTCTCGTCTGCGATGACAACGTCGCGCTGGCCGAGCAGTATGCCTACGATTTGCGGCGGCTGGCTGGGCATGAGGTGGTCATCGCGGGGTCGGGGGACGACGCGTTGGAGGTGCTGGCGCGCGAGGCGATCGACTGTGTCATCCTCGATCTGGAGATGCCGCGAATGGACGGATTCGCGGTGCTGCGCGCCATGCGGGAGCGGGGCCTCGACGTCCCGGTCATCGTCTATACGGGCACCGGCAGCTACGACCGGTGCGCGCAAGCGATACGCCTTGGGGCGTATGGGTTCATCGACAAGGAGGAGCCGGTCGAACGGGTCGCGCGGGAGGTCGAGAACGCCATCGAGCGCCGGCGCATGCTCGCGGAGGTCTCGGCCCTCCGGCGTTACGCGAGTGACGACAGCGCGCTCCTCGGCTCGAGTCCGGCCATGCAGGCGCTCAAGGACGCGATCGTCCGGGTGGCGTCCATCCCGAGTCCGGTGCTCATCGTTGGGGAGAGCGGGTCGGGGAAAGAGCTCGTCGCGCGCGACGTCCATCGGCTCGGTCCTGGTGCGCGTGAGCCGTTTGTCGCCGTCAATAGTGCGGCGTTGCCTGAGCAGCTGGTCGAGAGCGAGCTCTTTGGGCATGAGCGGGGGGCGTTTACCGGGGCTAGCGTCACCCGCAAAGGGGCGTTCGAGTCGGCGGGCAAAGGCACGTTGTTCCTCGACGAGATCGGTGAGCTTCCGCTCCCGGCGCAGGCCAAACTGCTGCGCGTGCTGGAAGAACGCGCGGTTGTCCGGTTGGGGAGCAACCGGCCCGTCGCGGTGCCGGCGCGGGTTGTTGCGGCCACCAACCGCGAGTTGGAAGGCGAGGTGCGCGACGGGAGGTTTCGGCGGGATCTCTATTTTCGGCTCAATGTGCATGTGCTGCGGGTGCCGCCGCTCCGGGAACGGCTGTCGGATGTGCCGGAGTTGGTCGAGCATCTGCTAGCGCGGATCGCCGAGCGGTTTGGTATCCGACGGAAGAAGCTGGGGCCTGGGGTATTGCCGGTGCTCATGGCGTATGAGTGGCGGCAGAACAATGTCCGCGAGCTGCGCAATGTCGTCGAGCGTATGGTCATTGCGGCGGACGGCGAGGTTATCGGCGCCGAGCATGTTCCCGTCGAGATCCAGTCGGCTCACGTCCCAGTCGGGACCGCTCGCACGTTTCTCGAACGGAAAGCAGAGGCGGAGCGGCAGATCATCTTGGCGGCGTTGGAGCGCAACGACGGGCATGTTACGCGCACGGCCGCAGAGTTGGGACTCGCGGATCATGCCAGCCTCCTCAAGATCATGCGGCGGCATGGGATTACTCGCGATTGACGGGCAAACTGAGGTCGGCCGGCGGCGCCCGGCGATAATTCGTCTCCGGCGTCTCGGTACAGCAGGCCGCCTGCGACGAATTATCGCCGGGCGCTCGTTCGTGAATTACAGCTGCATCTCGGGCTGAAAACCGAGTGGACAACGCCGCCTGCTACGAATTGTCGCCGTGCTCTCGTTGGTGGATCACCATGAGCTCTCGGGCTGTGGCTGAGAGGACAACCCGCCTGCCACGAAGTGTCGCCGTGCTCGTTGGTGGATCACCATGGCCTCTCGGGCCGTGGCTGAGAGGACAGTGCCGCCTGCGACGAATTATCGCCGGGCGCTCGTTCGTGGATTACGACTACATCTCGGGCGTGTCCCGGTGGACACAGGGGCGTGACCGGCGGCGTGTCCGCATGGACACGATCACGTGATGTTGGAATTGGGGGCGTGCGCGCAACGTGTGATGGCGTAGGGAGTTGACGTCGTCGGCGCGCAGCGCCGCGACGCGGTCGCGCGATTGCTTTGGGTATGGGGCAACCCCAACCCGAGGTCGCACCATGTACCGCCCCACCATGTACCGCCCGACGATTGCAGGTCTCGCTCTCCTCTCCATCGCGGCGTGCCGCGCAAAGCCCCCCGTGCAGGTGTCGAACGGGGAGCCGGTGACCCCTACGGCGACGCCGGTGACGGCGGCGCCGCCGGCCCCGATCCACGTGACCTACGCGGACGCGGAGTCGAGCTTCACGTCGCACGACTACGCGACGGCCGTCACCAAGTTCGATGCCTACACGAAAGACCGCACGGAGAATCCGTGGGGCTACTACATGCTCGGCCTCTCGGCATGGAAGGCGGGCCAGTTGGACAAGGCGCGCGACGCGTTCGAGGCCGTGCTGCAGCGCGACCCGCAGCATGTGAAGGCGCTGGTGAATCTGGGCCGCGTGCTGCTCGATCAGGACAAGGGCTCGGAGGCGCTGGAGCGGATCAAGGACGCGATCGCGATCGACTCGATGAACGGCGCCAGCTGGCGCGTCATGGGCCGCGTTGAAGGCCACCTCGGCCAGGTGGACGACGCGCTCAACGCCTACCGGACGGCGATCTCGATCGACTCGACGGATACCTGGTCGATGAACAACATGGGCGTGCTGCTGATCGACGCCGGCCGCTATCCCGAGGCGCTGGGCCCGCTGGCGCGCGCGGTGCAACTGGACTCCAGCGTCGCCACGTTCGAGAACAACCTGGGAATCGCGCTCGAGCGCACCGGACACTTCACAGCGGCGGCCGCGGCCTATCAGAGCGCGCTAGCGGCCGATAGCGGATACGCGAAAGCGCAGGTGAGCCTGGCCCGGGTCACGGGGCGGGTCGACGCGCCGAGCACGGACCCGGTCGATCTGGCCGCTCTGGCGACGGCGTTCACGCAACACTAGCGCAAGAAGCAAAAATCCCCTCCCCCGAAAAGGGGGAGGGGGCTTTTGCGCTTCAGTCTTACGCGACCTTCGGCTTCACCAGCTCCAGATCGAGCGTGAGCTTGACGTCGTGGCCGACCGCAATGCCGCCCGCCTCGGTCGCCATGTTCCACACGAGACCATAGTCGCGCCGATCGAGCTTACCCGTGGCGCTGAACCCCGCCCGCTCGGCGCCGCCAAACGGATCCGGGCCCCGACCTTCAGCCGCCACGGAGAGGGTGATGGGCTTGGTCACGCCGTGGATCGTGAGATCGCCGGTGAGCGCGAAGGCGTCACTGGGATCGCCATCCAGACGCTTCCCGTGGAACGTGATGGTCGGATACTTCGCCACGTCGAAGAAATCCGCGGAGCGCAGATGATCGTCACGCTGCGGCTGTCGCGTGTCGATGCTGGCGGTCTGGATCGTGATGTTGACGTCAACGACCGACGGATCCGACTCATCGAACGCCACGGTACCCGTGATGTCCGTGAAGTGGCCTTTCACGGTGGAGATCATGAGGTGGCGGACAGCAAACTCGGCGCTCGTATGCGCCGAATCCACCTGCCACGTCGTCATTGTCGTCGGTTTCTGAGTAGTAGTCATAGAAGGGATGGGGGAAGGTGATATGATCGACTGCTGGATTGTCGAGCACTGAAGCAGTCCGCAAAAAGAGGGCTAAGAAGGACAACGCATCACTTAGGTAATCGCTGACAGCAGGCGTTCCGAATGCGGGCGGTCCTGCGCGCTGAACGTCGCGAGGAACTCCTTATGCACCGCCGCGAACTGCTGAGCACCCGCCACCTGCGCTTTCGCGCCCGACGGCGTCAACGCGGCCAGCACGACACGCCGATCGGCCGGATCATCGACCCGACGCACGAGGCCGTCGCTCTCCAACCGGTCCACCAGCTGCGTCATGTTGGACCGTACGCAGCTGAGCCGCGCCGCCAACTCGCTCAACGCCATCGGCGCGCCGGCCTGGGCCAGCTGCGACAGCACGGAGAACTTGGCCAGCGAAAGCCCAACGGTCGCGAACGCGTCATCGAGGCGTTTCTCCACCGCGTGTGCCGCGTGAAGAAGCGAGAAGATGAGCGGATCGGGTGTCACTGACGGCGCGACCGCCGGTTTGTTCATATCTGGATAATACTCTGGTGTCTCTTTGAACGCAAGCGCCGGGGCCGTCCCACGATGCATGCCCGTCGTCCCAATTCCAACCTGATTGGGCCCGAGTCGTCTGGAGTCTCCGGCGATGACCGCTTGCTTCACAGCATGATCGACTACAGCGGATGGATCGTATACGGTGCCGACCGTACGACCGTCGGATCGATCGAAGGTTCCGTGAGAAGCACGTGCGAGGGGCAGGCGCAGTATTTCATCGTCGACCTCGAAGCGAGCCACGAGCGTGTCCTCGTGCCCGTTGCTTACACGCGCGTGAATCTGGCGCGCCGCCGGATCAACTTGCGCGCCCTTCCCGCTCGGGGATGCAGCGTGTTGCCGAGTTACACCGGCGGCCCGCTCACCGAGGAGCTCGAAGACTTCGTGTGGTGGGTATTCGTGACGGCCGAAGAGGCCGCGGAGGAAGGCACGCGCGCGCGACGTGGTGGTTCGCGCGCGCGCACGAGCACCTCCTGAGGTGCCGATTCATATTATGGGGTGGACGAGACGACCCGCGCGCCCACCCCTGCGGTAACGCGCAACGCGACGCCCGCCGAGTGGGCGGCCGTCGCGGCGCTGCAACTGGTCTTGGAACTCGCCTCGATTCGGCCGACCCTCGCCGCGAATCGCGCGGTCGGGTTTCAGCCGGCGGTCGCCCACGTGGCCATCGCCGCCACGGCCGACCTGGCGCTCTGGCTCGCGCTCATTCCATTTGTGTTTGCCGCCCTGGACCGCATGCCGCTGGCCCGCCCGCGTCTGGCATTGCACGCCGCCGGATGGGTGGTCTTGGGCGTGGCGACCGCCGCCGCCCAGGCGTGGATGGTGCGTGGACTGTGGGTGGCGGGCGCCACGTTGTCCCACAGCGCCCGGTTGGCGCTCGGTTCCCCGCTCCTCACGTTCCGCTATCTCTTCGAAACGAACTTCCAGCCCGTCCTGCTGTTCTGGATGTCGTACCACGTCCTGGCCCGCGTGCAGCGCGCGCGGCGCGAGCGGGACGTAGCGGCCCGGCTCGAGCGATCGCTGGCCGAGGCGCGCCTGCACGCGCTCAGTTTGCAATTGCAGCCGCACTTTCTGTTCAACACCCTCAACGCCATTGCCGCGCTCGTGCCCGATGACCCGCTGATCGCCGAGGCGATGCTGGTGCGCCTCGGGGACCTGTTGCGGCTGTCGCTCGATACGGACGCCCGGGACCACATCACCCTGCAGACGGAGCTCCGCCGGCTGGACTCCTACATCGAGCTGCAACGCATGCGGTTCGGCGACCGGCTGTCGGTGTCGATGCAGATCGACCCCAACGCCGCCAACGCGCGCGTGCCCTCGTTTCTGTTGCAGCCGCTCATCGAGAACGCGATCTCGCACGGCATTGCGCCCCGGCGCGGGGCGGGCCACATCGAGGTCGAGGCCCGTTGCGACGGTGACCGGCTCCTGCTGTCGGTGCGGGACGACGGCATCGGGCCGCCGCCCGAGCACGCCCGCCGGGAACGGGTCGGTCTGGGCAGCACGCGCGCCCGGCTCGACGCCATGTTCCCCGGTGGAACATCGCTGGCCCTGTCGGCCGCGACGCCGCGCGGCACGTTGGTGTCGATCTCGATGCCATTGCGGCCGCTATGAGAGTCATCATGGTCGACGACGAGCCGCTGGCCCGCCGCCGGTTGCGGGCGATGCTGGCCGAGCATCCCGACGTCGAGGTCATTGGCGACTACGAGGACGCCACGGAGGCGTTGCGCGCGTTGCCCGAGAGCAAGGCGGACATCCTGTTTCTCGATGTCCAGATGCCGGAAGTCGATGGCTTCGCGATGTTGGAGCGACTGGGCACCACGCCGCGGCCCTTCGTCATCTTCGTCACCGCGCACGCCGAACACGCCGTGCAGGCGTTCGATGCGGATGCGGTCGACTATCTGCTCAAGCCGTACGATCGGGAGCGACTGGCGCGCTCGCTCGGTCGCGCGCGCGCGGCGCTGCAAGCGGCGCGTTCGGGATCGCTCGACGCCGAGGTGCGCGAGCTGGTGCAGACGCTCCGCGGGCGGGCGGCGCATCTCGACCGTGTGGCCGTGACCGTCGGCCGGCGGACCTTTTTCGTGCCGACGGATTCGATCGACTGGATGCAGGCGGAACGCAACTACCTGCGCCTGCACGTGGGTCTCAAGACCTACCTGATTCGTTCGACCTTGAGCGGCATCGAAGGCCGGCTCGACTCGTCCCGTTTCGCGCGCGTGCACCGGTCGTTCCTAGTGCGCATCGACTTCGTGCGCGAGCTGCGCGCGCTGCCCTCGGGCGAGTACCGGATCGTGCTGACCGATGGCACGGAAATTCCGATGAGCCCGCAGTATCGTGATCGATTGCCGCGCGGGTGACGCGGTGCAACGTCTCATCCCGGCCCCCAGGGTATTCGCCCCACCGATCGCCTGCCCGGTCCCATGTCCCCGGACACCTGCGGCGTACCAGCGCTTATCGTCACCCAATGCTTCGCCCGCCCTGGCCGTGGGTACTTGGAACGGTACTAATTGCGCTGCTTGGATGGGGCATCGCGACCCGCGACCAGGGCGAGGCACCATCCTGGACCCCGCGTACCGCCGATGAACTGACGGCGATGCGGCTCTATACGCTGACCGACGCCATCGCGGCGGCGGGCGGCGATGGCGCCATGGAGACCATCCGCGATCAAGCGCGCGCCCTGGAAAGCTCGCCGCGCGGGACGCCGGAGCACGCGGACATCGCGCGGGACGCGTTCATCCGCGCCGCCCACGGATTGTCCGACCTGCAAGCGCGCCGCTATCCGGTGCTCGGCACCGCGGCGGCGGAAGTCCGGGCGGCGGCCACCGGCGTGAGCCCGACGCGCTCGTTGTACGAGCAACGCGAGGCGGTGGCGACGTTCTTCGAGAGTTGCCGGGAACTGCTGACGCTCATGGCCGCTGATTCGTCGGCCAACGTCGACTCCGAACGCGAGCGCCAGCGGTAGGGCAATAGCGGGTACGGCGCCTTGTGTTATGGCGCCTTGTGCTACGCGCCTTGTGCGGACACGGTTCAGCCCGCAACTTGGCACCGTGAAACTCCTCCCCACTCTGCTCGCGATCACCGCGCTGGCGCGCCCGGTGCCCGGCCAGTTGGTCAAGACCGACGCGATGATCCCCATGCGCGACGGCGTGCGCCTCTACACCGTCATCATCCGCCCCGAGCGGGCCTCCGGCCCGCTGCCCATGCTCATGACACGGACCCCGTATGGAGTGGGCGGGCCGATGGATCTGGCGCGATTTGCGGAAGGGCGCGCCGACTTCGTGTCCGATGGCTACATCTTCGTGTTGCAGGACATCCGCGGACGCTTTCAGTCCGAGGGATCCTTTGTCATGAACCGGCCGCAGAAGACGACGACGACGGGCACCGACGAGAGCACGGACACGTACGACACGATCGAGTGGCTCATTCACAATGTCCCGGATAACACGGGACGCGTCGGCATCTACGGCGTCTCGTATCCGGGTTGGCTGGCCGCCGTCGCGGGCATCGGCGCGCATCCGGCGCTCAAAGCGATCAGTCCCCAGGCGCCGATGGCCGACACGTGGCTTGGCGACGACTTCTTTCACCAGGGCGCGTTTCGCCTGACGTACGGCCTCGAGTACGCCTGGTCCCTGGAAGCGTCGAAGGACCAGAGTGTCACGCCGTCTCCGGCGCGGTACGACACGTACGAGTGGTACCTCTCGTATCCGACGCTGGGCGCGCTGGCCAAATCGGTCGGCGCCACAGCCTGGCCGACTTGGGAGCGGTTCGTCGCCCATCCCGCCTACGACGCGGAGTGGAAGAGCCGATCGTTGGCGACGACGTTTCCGCACGCGACGATTCCGACGCTGGTCGTCGGCGGATGGTGGGACCAAGAGGACGAGTTTGGCCCGCTCCTCACCTATCGCACGCTGGCGCGGACCGACACGACGCACCAAGTCTCATTGGTCATGGGTCCGTGGTTCCACGGACAATGGGCCGGTGATTCCGGCATCGCGCTCGGCAACGCGCGCTTCGGCCGGCCGACGGGCATCGACTTCCGCGCGCTGGAAGCGCGCTGGTTCGCGCACTGGCTCCACGACTCGGCCGGCGGCACGACGCCGGCGGCCACGGTGTTCGACGGCGGCACGGACACGTGGCGCACGTTCGCGCAGTGGCCGGCCCCCGGTGTCGCGCACAAGCATCTGTACTTCCGGTCGGGCCGCGCGCTGTCGATGACACCGGCGAAGGCCGACACGGGCGCCGATCGCTACGTCTCGGACCCGACGCATCCGGTACCCTACCGGCCGCGCCCCGTCGAACGGACGTACTCGGCGACGTCGCGCTGGCGGCGGTGGATGACGGAGGACCAGCGGTTCGTCGACGAACGCCCGGACGTGTTGACATGGCAGACCGCGCCCCTGACGGAAGACCTCACGGTCGCGGGCAACGTCGTCGCGCATCTCTATGCGGCGACGACCGGGAGCGACGCGGACTGGGTCGTGAAGCTCATCGACGTGTATCCCGACACGATCGACGACCGGCCGACCATGGGCGGATACGAATTGATCGTCACGGCGGACATCATGCGCGGCCGGTATCGCCAGAGCTTCGAGCACGCGGCGCCGATTCCGCCGGGGCAGGTCGAGCCTTATACGGTCGATCTGCACCAGCAGGCGTACACGTTCCGCGCTGGCCACCGCATCATGGTGCAGGTGCAGAGCACGTGGTTCCCGCTATATGACCGGAACCCCCAGACGTTCGTGCCGAATATCTTCCAGGCGCGACCCCAGGACTATCAGGCGCGGCAACACACGATCTACCGGACGGCCAAGTCCCCGTCGAACGTCGAAATCGACGTGTTGCCCTAGCGGGGTGCTGAAGAACGCACCCCCGCTAGGGCATTGTCGGTTGAACTGAGCTCCGCTGCGCGGAGCTCTAGGCGGCTCGTTTCTACTGCAGAAACGCTTCCACCGCTGGCCAGACGAGATCCGGCTGCTCGACGTAGGAGAAGTGCCCGGCGTGCGGCACACGCAGCAGCCGGGCGTGGGGCAAACTCGTCGTCCATTCCTCGACGAGATCCATGGGAATGGCGTCTTCCTCGCCGTGCACGACGAGCGTCGGGACCGCGAGCCCGCGGAGCTGGGCGCGGAGATCCCAGTCGCCGTACGAGCCCATGATGACGGGGTTGGTCACCGTAAGCCCATAGCGGATGCCGGCGGGATTCGAGGCGCAGAGGTCCGACTTGAGCCGCGGGAGCGAACGATTGGGATCGGCGAGCCGGGGTCGGAGCGCGATCGCCCAGAAATCGCGGCAAGCCTGACGGACGTCCGCCGTGGACGAGTCGAGGTGGCGCATGGCATCCGCCATCTTTATTTGCTGCGCGCTGTCGAGACGCTGATCCAACGTGGCGTTGAAGCGTTGCCAGAGATCGCCGCGGCGCGGCGGAATGGGATTGAAGAACACCATGCGCCGCACGGCCTCGGGATGGGCGAGCGCGTACGTCGCCGCCAACAGGGGCCCATAGGAGTGGGCGATGAGCGTCACGCGGGTCAGGCCGAAGTGACGCCGCACCGCGTCGAGATCGTCGATCTGTTTCGCCGCGGTGAGCAGCGCCGTGTCTTTGGGCAGCGTCGACCGACCAGCGCCGCGTTGATCGTAGAAGATCACCGTGTGATGCGCGGTGAGCGGCGCGAAATCCGGCGCGATGCTCTCCAGATCGACGCCCGGGCCGCCATGAATCGCGATGACGGTGTCCGGACCGTGGCCCATCACGCGGTAGTGCAGCTGCACTCCGTCCGACCCGGCGACGTAGCCGGTCTGACCGGTCATGACGGCGGGAATCATGAGAGCGAGCGCGAACGCGAGCCGCACGGTCAGGACGAGTGGTCGATGGCGATGCGCCAACCGCCGGCGGTCCGGTGCATCACCAACGTGAACATGCCGGTCGCGGTCTTCCCACCCGCGAGAAGGAGATGATAACGCCCGATCGCCATGGCGTATTCGGGACTCAGCGGATGCACCTCGAGATCGGAGAAGCTGAGCGTCCCCATGTGGGCATCGTCGGGCGGGTACTCCATCCGATAGTGAGTGCGGATCGCGTCCCACCCGCGCGCGATACCCGTCGATCCGACGTACAGTGTCGTGGGGGCTTTTTCGTACGACGTCATGAAGCCCTCGATGTCGTGGTGGTTCCAGGCCACCGCGCTCTGATCGAGGGTCTGCTTGATGCCGGAGTCCGGCGGCGCCGCGAGCACGATCGCGGCGGCGAGGGGCAAAAAAAGAAAGGGCATCAGTACCGCCAGCTCGTGGTGTCCGCTCCGGGAGGCGCCGTCTGCAGCCAGCGCTTCACCATCTGCGGGATGAACCGTTGATTCACGGTGCCGCCGGCGATCGTGTTGGGATGGTCGTGGTCGCCGGTCCAGCAATGCTCGTCCCGCGCCCCGTACTCGACGACGGCATCGGCGCGCGGGTTCTGCGCCGACTGCAGGAAATCCTGGGCCAGATAGACGGCATCGTTGAGCATCCAACTGTCGGAGAGTCCCGCGTAGATGTGCAACTTGCCTTGCAGTTTCGGTCCCAGCGTCGCCCAGTCCCGCTGCATGATGTGGACGAGATCGTAGTGCTCGCGCCAGTAGGCCGCGACGCTGGTGTCGATGACTCCGGTGCGCTTGTCCCAAATGCGGCGGGGATAGCCGTCGGGGCCCACGGGCGAAAAGACGGCCTCCCAGATGTCCCACTGCTCACCGGACCGCGTGTGCGTGCCCCTGACCAGCTCCGTCATGTTCTGGTCTTGGACGGTGGACAGCATGTCACCGAGGTAGGTGCGCTCGCCGGGCCGGAACGTGCGCCGCCAGAAGCCTTCCGTATAGTAGGCGTTCTTGTCGTGGTAAATGTCGATGTTGGTGTAGGCGTGAAAATCGACCGGATCGGGACAGAAGGCCCAGCTGCCGTTGTACTGGTCGGGATAGAACACCTGGACACCCAAGGCCTCCCAGCCTCCGGTCGACCCGCCGTATAACGCGCGGGCCCAGGGGCCGAGCCCGCGATAGTGTTGCTCGATGTAGGGGATCAGTTCGTAGGTGATCGCGTCGCCGTAGGGGCCGACGTTTTCCGAGTTCACGGCGTACGAATCGTCGTAGTACGGATTGGCGTGTTGGATGGTGACCATGATCAGGCGCGGAAATCCGGGGCCGGTCCACTGCCGGTAGAACGCGTATCCCTCTTCCTCCCGCAACCGCTGAATGGCCCGGCGATCGCAGTGCTCCATCTCGCCCCCGTTCGGGCAATCGTGGGCGATGCGCGCGGTGTCGGGCACCGGCAGCGTCGTGTCGGGTGGCGTCTCGCGCCAACCGGAGACGGCGCGTTGGAAGTGTCCCTGGTAGACCGCCAGCGGGTAGTGGGCGTCGGGATGCGTGTCGAAGCCTTCCGGCAGGAGCAGAATCGCACCCAGGTAGGTCGGCCGGCCCCAGAACTTGGTCAGGCGCTCACTTTGGATGCGGACGTACTTGACGTATTTCGTGTCCTTCGTCTCGGGCAGCGGCGGGATCACCGTATCGAGCACGACGCGCACGACACCGCTGGTGCGCGGATCGATGTGCACGCGCACGGGCCGGCTCATGGGCGATCCGGGCGCGCGCTCCCAGCGTTGGCCCTCGCCACGATCGGGCGGGAGCTCGACGGTGTGGCCATCGGCGCGATGAAAGACTTCGTAGGGATGGAGGACGGCCTGCACCCAGTAGTCGCCGGCGGGCACGTGCGAAAGGCTGGCGACGGGGTACCCGAGCACGCGCGCATCGAACACCCCGGGATGCGTCGCGCTCAAGCCGTGCACGTCGATCCCGAACTCTTCCTGCGTATCGTCGTGATAGGTGATCTGAAACCGCGGTTCGGCGGTGCTGTCCTTGGACAGGAGCAGCAAGAGGCGGCCATTGTGCGGCCGGGTGGCCGCGGAGGCCGGCATCGTGACGAGCACGCGGAAACCGGTGCTCTGCGCGGCGAGGGGCGCGGCGCACAGGGCGATCGTCGAGAGAGTCGCGAGGGTACGCATTTGGCAGCACCATAACGGTACGGCCGCTCCCCCGCCAGATCAGAGTCCCCAGGCCACCGACACCCGGAGCTGTCGCGGTTCGACGGGATGGAAATGCTGATCGCCGACGCCGGCCGCCGGTTCGCCGGGGAGGCGCGAGACATAGTAGTAGTCAATGTCGTCGCCCCTGGAATCGAACACGTTGAGCATCGTGAGCTGCAAACGGACTCCCCGGCGAACTGGAACCCGACGTCGGCGTTGCACAACGTGGTCGAACCGGCGCGGATACTATATGTCTTGGGTCAGGGGATAGGACCCGAACCGGCGGACACGGAAGGCGGCGAAGAGACCGCGCGGTCGCGGCGTCCAGGTGATGCCACCCACGAGGGCCCGAGTGCTGGGTGACGATCATCCCCGGGACGGTCTCTAGCAACTCGCCCTCTCGTGCTAGTGGGCGGAGACGAAGATCGACGGCGCCCACAGTCCCCTGGGACGCCGAACCGGCGATCCCATGCAGATCGTTGGCGCGGCCCATGACACGAAGAGTGTCGAGTTTATGGTTCTTCGCGCTATCGGCGGCCTGGGCCCGTAACGCACACGGGATCGTCGCGAACGCGACTATGAGTGTGAATCGCACCGTCTCGATACAATGGTCGCGCGCCAACGGATCTCAGCAACGCTTCGCATTGCGAGATCTCGGCGGAGTTGGGATAGGTCCAACGGACGCGTGATCTGGCGACGTGAAGCATCGCGGGATCTCGGCGCAGCCGAGATCTGTCCAACCCGACGACGGATCCTGGCGACGTGAAGCGGCGCGGGATCTCGGCGCAGCCCAGATCTGTCCAACCGACGACGGATCTGGCGACGTGAAGCATCGCGGGATCTCGGCGCAGCCCAGATCTGTCCAACCGACGACGGATCTGGCGACGTGAAGCATCGCGGGATCTCGGCGCAGCCGAGATCTGTCCAACCGACGACGGATCTGGCGACGTGAAGCATCGCGGGATCTCGGCGCAGCCCAGATCTGTCCAACCGACGACGGATCTGGCGACGTGAAGCATCGCGGGATCTCGGCGCAGCCGAGATCTGTCCAACCGACGACGGATCTGGCGACGTGAAGCATCGCGGGATCTCGGCGCAGCCGAGATCTGTCCAACCGACGACGGATCTGGCAATGCGAAGCATCGCACAGATCCGCGGTGCGATGAGCGGCGTAGGTAGGGCGCATACCAGACCACAGCGCTCTTCCACGGAGGCGGCAATGCGCTACGCCCGTACGTTGCTTTCCCGGCCACGCCTGCTCACGGCTGGCCTGCTCGTCGCCCTCGTCGCCGGCGGGCTCGCCACACGCCACGCGCTTGGCTCCGACCATCAGGACAGCCCTGACGTCGAGCTCAACCCGGCGACAGACATGACCGACTTCTACGCGTTCCCCGGCTCGGCCGCCGGACGGATCGCGCTCGTCCTCGACAGCTGGGCGTTCCTGACGCCGGCTTCGACGGCGAGCACATCGTTCGATCCCAACCTCCTGTACCAGTTCAAGATCGACAACACCGGCGACGCCAAGGAAGACCTGGTGATGCAGGTGACGTTCAGCGGCACCGGCGCCAACCAGACGGTCTCACTGTGGGGCCCGATCAAACCGCCGGTCGTCGGCGCGATGCAGAACACGATCTCGACCGGCACGCCCGTCCTGACCGGCAAGGTCAACACGGTCTTGGGCACCGCGTCCGGCATCCAACTCTTTGCCGGCCCGCGCAGCGACCCGTTCTTCATCGACCTCGAGCAATTCTTCCGCATTCTGCCCGACCGGAAACCCGTCACCGGCACGTTGTCGCAACTCCCGAACACGCCGTCAGCGACGAGCTTCCGCAACCCGGGCGTCGATTTCGTCGCCGGCCACAACGTGCTGTCGATCGTCGTCGAGCTGCCGACATCGATGTTGACCGCCGGCGGCAACGCCAAGATCGGCCTCTGGGGCACGATCAGCCGCTGACCTTACACCACGAGAGGACTATAGCAATGTCTCGCCGAGCTCTGTGTCTCGTGGCCGCGGTCGCCACGATCATGACCGTCGCCGCGTGCAGCGACGACAACAACGGGTCCAATTCAACGACCGGCCCGTCGACCTCGACCCGCATGTTCGACCAAGTGCAACGCCTGGGCAATCCGTTGGTCAGCGAAGTGTTCCTTGCCAAACGCAGTCACCCCACCCACGGCTCCCTCGGGCCGGCCCAAGACACCATCATCGAGGCGGAGTTCAAGAACTTCGTCGCCACGGTCGCGGGCCGCGACACGACGGTGCAGAACACCCTCGCCGCGGTGCTCCTGCCCGACATGCTCATCGTCCAGACCGACAAGGACCCGGCCGGTGCCGGTTGGCTCACGTGGGCGCTGGCCAACGGCTACGGCGGCCGGAAGCTCAATGACGACGTCGTGGCCGCGGGTCTCGACGCGATCTTCGGCACGCTGATCGAGACCGCGGGCAACAGCTGCCCGGCGCTGTGCAACGACAACGTCCCGCCGCACACGGACTACCAGACAACGTTCCCGTATGTGGGGAACCCGCACTGATGCGCCCCCGTCTCGTGCTGCCCGCCGTCGCCGTGGCGGCGTTGGCGGGCAGCACGTACGCCTACGCGGCCCGGCGCTCTCCGCCGCCATCACCACCGCTGTACGCGCTGGGGCCCGTCCACAGCGAGGCCGAAACGCGCGATCTCGACATCGCCTTCTACGAGGCGCGCGCCCGGCGCGATCCGACCGGGGCCATGGACCTGGCCCGCGCGGCACAACTGTATTTGGCGCGGAGCCGGGAGACGGGCCACTACGAGGACGTGCTCCGCGCCGATAGCGCGGCGCGCCGGTCGCTCCACAACCGGCTGTCCCGCAATGCGCTGGCCGCGCAAGTGCTGGCCTCGGCGCTGCTGTCGGAGCACCGGTTCGCCGAAGCCCTCGACGTCACTCGGGGACTGACCGCGCTGGACCCGGAGCGCGTGTCGTACCGGGCGATGGCGGGCGAGATCGCGGTCGAGTTGGGACGATACGACGAAGCGCGCCGCACGTTCGACTCGCTCCGCACGCAGGCGCGGAGTCTCTCCGTGGCGCCGCGGCTGGCGCGATGGGAGGAGATCGAGGGGCATCCGGCCACAGCGCGCTCGCTACTCCAACACGCGATCGCCGCCGCCCAAGCCCGCACGGATCTGCCGAGCGAGCAACGCGCCTGGTTCCGGCTCCGACTCGGCGACCTGGCGCTGCGCATGGGGCAACCCGACACGGCCGAACGCGAGTATCGCTTGGGTCTCGCGGCCCACCCGGACGACTATCGGATCGCCGCCGCCTTGTCGCATCTGCACGCGGTGCGCCACGAATGGCGCGCCGCGATCGCTGATGGCGATCGCGCGATCGCCGCGGTCCTCGATCCCGCCACGCTCGGCACCGTGAGCGACTGTTACCTGGCGCTCGGCGACACGGTGCAGGCCAACGCCTATGCGCATGCGATGGAGGTGGCCGTCTCCCAGCAACCGGGCGCCTATCATCGGGCCTGGAGCCTGTTTCTGCTGGACCACGCGCGCCGTGTGCCGGAAGTGCTGGGGAAGGCCCGCCAAGAGCTTCGCACCCGCCGCGACATCTACGGCTACGATGTGCTGGCGTGGGCGCTCTACCGGAACGGCCGCTATCCCGAAGCCGCGCGCGCCATGACGCGTGCGCTCAGCCAGGGTACCCAGGATGCGCTGCTCTTTTACCACGCCGGCATGATCGCGCGCGCCCAAGGCCGGTCCGACTCGGCGCGGGTCTACCTCCGGCGGGCGCTCGACACGAATCCCTACTTTCACCCGACGCAGCCGGACAGTGCGCGGGCCGTACTGACTCATGAGTGAGTGGCTGACGTTCGTCCACCTGGGATTTCGCCATATCGTCGATCCTGGCGCGATGGATCACATCCTGTTCCTGCTGGCCCTGGCCGCGATCTATCGTCCGGCCGATTGGCGTCGCGCGCTGTGGGTCGTCTCGGCCTTCACGGTAGGACATTCGATCACGCTCGCCTTGGCCGTGACGGGCACGCTCACGCTGCCATCGCCGGTGATCGAGTTCCTGATCCCGGTGACGATCATGTTGACCGGCATCGAGAATCTGTTCGCCAAAGACGGCGGCCGATATCGCGCGGTCTTCGCGGGCGTGTTTGGTCTCGTGCACGGCGCGGGTTTCGCGAACTATCTGCGCAGCTTGTTCGTGGATCACATTGCGCTTCCGTTGTTTGGCTTCAACGTCGGGATCGAGTTGGGTCAGATTCTCGCGCTCGCGAGCGCCGCCGTCGCGCTGGCCGCCGTCGACCGGGCCATCGGTGCGTTCCGCCTCCCCAGCCGCGCGCCGTCTCCACTCCGCTTGCGGGTGATTGCCGTGTCGACGGTGGTGGCCGTGGTTGCCGCGGGCTGGGCCGTGGAGCGCAGGCCGTGGTAGTGGCCTGTCTCGTGCTGGCGTGTCTGTTCCATCCGATGCACACGACGCTCACGACGTTGAGCTACGATCCCCGCACAGCATCTCTCACGGCGACGACCCGCGCGTTCGCCGATGACTTGGGCCGCGCGCTGGCGCGCGCGCATCAGGCCGACTCGACGTACGCGCGGGCGACCATCGCGCTCGCGGACCAAACTGGACGCCCGCTGCCGACGACCTGGTGTGGCTCGCGGCGGGAGGGCGATGTCCTTTGGCTTTGTGTTCGGACCGCGGCGCCACGCGGACCGAGCGGCATGACGATCGCGGCGCGCGCGTTGTTCGATGTGTTCGACGATCAGGTCAACATCGTGATGGCCGAGTATGACGGTCGGCGCGCTAGTCTGCTGTTCACGAAGGGAGATCCGCCACGCCGGCTTCCATAAAGAAGGCGACGTTCTTCCCGACCCCGGCTGATTTCGGCGCCTGGCTCGCCCGACATCACGGCTTGCACGACGAGCTGATCGTGGGTTTTGCCCGAAAGCCCAAATAGGGTATTGCCTCAGTTGGGCCCCAGCGGTAATATTGGGCAGGTGGGGATTGGGGATTCGGGGACTGGGTACGCGCACCGGGTAGGCGCATGAGCACTGTCATCAAAGAATTTGACGTGAGGCGCGATCCACGAAAGCGCTTCACGATTCAGCCCGCGGCGTTCGAGCACTACCACGCCAAACTGTTCAGCGATGGTCATATCGAGCTGTATCCGCGTGTGCTAGCGGATCCCACAGTCTCGCTGGCCACGCTCGATCAGATGGACGAGGCGATGGAGAACTTCGCGAAAGGCCGCGTCGGCAAGTCATTGGATTGGGCCGCCATGCTCAAGCTCGTCGAACAAGACGAGTAGCGGACTTCGAAAGTCCGCGAGGGTTGGGGCGGCGCCGATCAGCGTCGCTTTTTTCGTTTCCCCGGGGGGAGGCCTGCTACGCCGCTATGAGGTTCGAGGTAATGCCGGGTGTGCCAGGACTCGAGAAGATCTGGCGCTATCTCATGGACGGATTGAGGGATGATTCCCTTACGAAGCCCGAACGCGCCTTTGCGAAGCGATTCGCCAGGGCGCTCGGACATTTGGCGGAGAACCCCTATCACCCGGGCCTTCAGAGCCACGAGATTGCCGAGCTGACCAAACGCTTTGGCCAGAAGGTCTTCGAGTCATACATTGAGAACAACACGCCTGGTGCCGGACGCCTGTTCTGGGTCTACGGTCCCGACCGTGGCCAAGTCACCGTTATCGGATTGGAGCCGCATCCAGAAGACGCGAAACGAGGCGCGTACGACCGGGTGCAGTTGTCAGCGCTCCCGCCCTCTCGGCGCCCGAACAAGGGAAAGAAGCGCCGTTGATGCTGCCGTCTCTGGCAGCCTCTATTTGGTCTTGAACAAGCTCGCGTACTTGCCGTAGCCCTCGGCTTCCAGGCTGTCGGCGGGGATGAAGCGCATCGCCGCCGAGTTCATGCAGTATCGGAGTCCCGTGGGCGCGGGCCCATCGTCGAACACGTGACCCAGGTGCGAACCGGCGTGTACCGAGATCACCTCGGTCCGGACCTCCATCACAGACCGGTCCGTCTTGGTCTTGATATCGGCCGGCTCCAACGGCTTGGTGAAGCTCGGCCAACCGGTGCCGGAGTCGAACTTGTCGGTGGAGCTGAACAACGGCTCGCCCGACACGATGTCGACGTAGATGCCGGGCTCGTGGTTGTCCCAGTACTCATTCCGGAACGCGAACTCCGTCGCGGCCTTCTGCGTCACCTGATACTGGACGGGCGTGAGTTTTTTCTTGAGCTCCGCATCGCTCGGCTTCTTGAAGTCCGACGGTTGCGCCAGCGCCGATGCCGGGGCGATACCGGCTACGGCGGTCGCGAGCAGCAGCGCGAGATTCGATATGATTTTGATCATACTGATGTTTTATCGCGCGTCACGCCCCAACGCAAGACCGTTAGGTCGCGGCCACCTTGCGCTTGGCCAGCGGGCGGGCGAACGCGTTCGGTGGGTTGTGCGCATCGCTTTCCAGCGCTTTGCGATAGTACGTGATGGCCTGGGCTTTGTCGCCCGATTTCTCGTAGGCCTGGGCGAGCAAGACGAGAATAAAGGGATCGTGTTGATCCGCCTGCTGGAGATCGGCGATCGCCGTGGGATAGTCGCCGGTATAAAGGGCGACGTAGCCCGTGAGATAGGGATAGAAGCGCTTCTGGTCCGGGTTCGTGCCCTTGTCGAGAATGGCCTTGGCCTGCGCGACGTGCTGGGCGGCGTCCGCCTTGTTCCCGCGGCGCGCGGCGATGCGCGCTTGGGCGTGCTCCCACCGGAAGTTCCACAGATCGCGGGCGGTGTCGGACAGCGCCGGCGCGCGGAGGGCGGCGTCGTGACCCGCCCGGTACGTCTCCAAGGCGCCATTCAGGTCGCCGCACTCGAGGAGGATGCGCGCCAACTCGTTGTCGACGTCGGCCGCCGCGAGGTAGTTCCCCGCGGTCATCTGCGGGTCAATCACCTGGTGCTCGTACTGTTTGACGTGCGGGATGTCGCAGGTGAACGCGTACGAGACCGCCAGCGTCCGTCGCGCCCGGGACTTGGTCGAATCTGGCGCCGCGTCGAGCACCTTCTGGAAATCGGCGCGTGCCTCGGCGTAATGGCCGTGCAAGTCGAGGACGACGCCCTCTTTGGCGAGATCGGATTGCGCGCGCACCGGGGCGCTCGCGATCAGGAGTAGCGCGATGGCTCGAAGAGATGTTTTCATGGGCGTGCTTGTTAACACGCCGGGGCCCGTCGGAGCAAGCTCGACTGTCAGCGACTGCTGGCCCGTGGAGAAAACAGATCGTTCGCGCCCAGGGCGTTGGCCATACCATGAAGCTGTTGCATGACGGCGTTGACCTGCTGGTCGTCGCCAGGCTCGTGCCGGACTGACAGGGCCTCGGCCAGCGCGTAGCCACGGAACACGTAGAGCAACGGCATGCCCACCGACGCGGGATCGCTCCAGCCGGTATGCCGGACGATCGTCGCCGGTCCGCGCGCCTCGCGCCACAGCGCGTTGGAGCGGCTGGTGTCCATCCATCCGTCGCTGGGCACCATGACCGTGTCGCGCGTGGCGACGGGCGTGTCGTCGACGACCTTGCGAGCGAACCCCTGCGTGAGGAGATGCGAGTCCAAGCCCAGCGTCGATCCGTAGTTCCCATAGGTCGTGCTGATGTAGACGGGCCGTTCGCTGCCGTCGGCGATCATGTGCAGCACGAACACATTGGCGCGGGTCAGGCCGCCGAATGGCAATCGTTTCGGATCCACCGTGGCGACGAGGGCGGTGCCGGGCTTGTGGAACGTCACCGCCTGGGCCAGCGGCACGAAGTCCGGCACGTGTCGGGTGTCGGCAAGCGACATCGTGAACAGCGGCCGGGTGGGCTTGGGCCACAGGCGGCCGCGATAGGCCGCGGGTCCGTGCGCCGCGTCGTACGGGTACACCGGACGCCGGAGCAGCTGCCCGGCGTACCACTCGGTGCCGAGCAGCGACGTGGTGACGCACAGCACGTCGCGCCGGACGCCTTCTACCTCCTGGGCGTACCAGAGCGGGAAGAGATCATTGTCGCCGCCGGTGACCAGAATGCCGTAGGGTTCCACCGAGTTCAGGAGGTCGATGGCGACATCGCGGGTGACGACCTGCTCGGCGCGCGGGGCAGCGTGGAAGTTGGCGACGAACGGCACGCCGGCGAGGAGCAGCACCGGCGAAGCCGCGAGCCAACGGCGACCGGCGCCCAGGATCTGGGCGGAGCCGAGATCTGTCCAACCGACTGGGGACCTGGCAACGCGGAGCGTTGCACAGGTTTCCCATAGTGTGACGAGGCCGAGCGCGATCCAGACGCTCATCGCGCTGAAGCTCCACAGGTAGAAATAGTCGCGGTCGCGGACTTCGCGTTCGCCGAGCGACGGGTCCTGGGAGTAGCCGTACTTGAAGTTGAGATAGTAGACGAGCGCCAGCGTCACGGTGAACACGAGTGACCCGAAAAACCAGAAGCTGGCCCGGTCGTGTCGCCAGTGCGCGTAGCCGCCGAGAAGCGCGAGCATCAGGAAGAGCGCGGCGAGGCCGCTCTGGAGTCCGGGGTGCGCGCCAGTGACGTCGCGCATCCACTGCCACTTGAAGTACATCCAGTACATCGCGATCTGGCCGGTGAACGGCGCTTGCCGCTCCACGAGCTCATGGCCGCCGTATTGTTTGCGCGTGACTTGGTCGCGGAACCGGTCCCAGGTCTCAGGCGTCAGCGTGCAGTTCCACGCGAAGTGGGTCGTGCAGGCCGTCGTTTCGCCTTCGTTGAGCGCCGGGAGGTTGCCGGCGCGGATGGGCTCGAACAGAAAAGGCGTGAGGCCGAGCGCGAACACGGCGGCGCATTTGCCGAGGAAGCGGGGATCGACGAGCAGGCGCGCGCGGCGGGCGAGGATCGCGACCGCGACGGCAGGAGCGACGAGGAAGCCCGCGGGGTGGTTGGTGTAGCCGAGGGCGATCAGGAAAACGCTGAGGACGAGGAGTCGCTCGGCGCCTGGGGCATCCGGGTCGTCCGACCACAGGATGACGAGCCAGGCGACGATCGCGAAGAACAGGAGTGAGACCGTGTAGACCTTTTCGTTGACGACGGATTGGCTCCAGACCGTGAAAGCCGTGCCGCCGACAAGGACCGCCACGGTGGCGCCGGCCAGCCGTTGCCACGGTTTCGGCAGCCAGTGCGCGAGGACGCGTTCGGTGACCAGAAACCAGGCGCCGGCCGAGAGTGCGCTGGTGAGCGCGGCCATCAGGTTGACGCGTTGCGCGATGGTGGGCGCGACGGGCAGCAGGGAGAAGACGTGGCCGATGAGGACGAAGAACGGGTTCCCCGGCGGGTGCGGGATCCCGAGCACGTGGGCCGCCGTCAGGTACTCGCTCGTGTCCCACATCGCGGTCGACGGGAGCAAAGTCGCCACGTACAGCGCGAAGAGGGCGCACGCGGCTGCTCCCGCCGCGCGGTATGACGGCCGGATGGGCATACCGAGTTGGAACCGGCCCGGGTTCCAAGGGTTCCATCCCTGCTTGGTGGCAATAGTCAACGATCGGTGAGACACCACACCTATGCGAGCATGGCAGGGACTCGTCCCGAAGCTGTTGGCATTCCTTCTCGTGGTGCCACGCCTGCTACACGCGGCGCCGCCGCCCGACAGTCTCGTCTTCGAGTTCATTGGCAACGAAGCCTTCCACATCAGCGACGGCACTACCACGCTGCTGACTGACTTCCCCTACGAGTCGGGCGCATTCGGCTACATGACGTACGATGCCGGCAAGATCCCCCGAGGCGGCAACGTCCTCTGTCTCATCACGCATGGCCACGCCGATCACTTCAGCCCGACTCTGTTTTCAGCGACGCACTTCGCGATCGTGGCCCCTCCGTCTCTCGTGGCCACCTTGGATACGCCCCGCAAGATCCCGTTCGCGCCGGAGATGACCTATGAGGGCATCACGATAACGCCCTTCCGGACTCCGCACGGGACGATCGAACACTACTCGTATCTCGTGGTCTGGCACGGCCTCAGGTTCTATTTCCCGGGCGACACCGATGACATCCAGGCGTTGGCCAGCCAAACCGATCTGGACGTCGCCTTCGTGACACCGTGGCAACTCAAGGCGTTCATGAAGATTGGCAAGCGAGTCGACGCCCGACGCATCGTCATTTACCACCATCGGGCCGGGGAACAGGTCCCGATGTACCAAGGGCGACGGGTCCCGCGACAAGGGGACACGTTCTCGCTGGCGCTGCGGCGCTAACCGCTCAGAGCCTTTCTTTCGCTAGCGCGACAGCGGCCTCGTGGGTCGTGATATGCCGCTCGGCGGCGCGGCGGAACACTTCGCCGACTGTGTCGAAGATCCGGTCGATGCTCGCGGTGACGCGGTCGGAGCTCCAGCCGAGGACTTCCTGGCCCAGGTAGATGAGGCCGCCCGCGTTCGCGATGAAGTCCGGCGCGTAGGCGATGCCGCGGTCGGTGAGGCGCACGCCGTCGACCGGCGTGGCCAGCTGGTTGTTGGCGGCACCGGCGATGGCGCGACAGCGGAGCTGCGGGATCGTGGTCTCGGAGAGCCCCGCCCCGAAAGCGCACGGCGCAAAGACGTCGACGTCCGCCGTGTGGATCTCCTCGGGCCGCACGATCCGCGCTCCCGACTCGCGGGCGACCTTGGCGACGCGCGCCGTGTCCACGTCGCTGACGATGAGCTTCGCGCCACCCGCGTGCAGCCCTTTGGCCAGCAGGGCGCCGACGGCGCCGCATCCCTGGATCGCCACGGTACGACCCGCCAGATCGGCACTGCCGCGCGTGTGGAGCAGGGCGGCCTCGATGGCCCGCTGGACCCCGCGCGCCGTGCCCGGCGCCGGGCTGCCAAACGGCGCGGGCAACCCAGCCGCGTAGCGCGTCTCCTCGTGCACGTGGACCATGTCGTCCGGCCCCGTGCCGATGTCGATCGACGTGATGTACCGGCCGGCCAGGCGATCGACCGCGCGCCCGTGGGCGCGGAACACCGCGGACCGATCGATCGACGCCGGATCGGCGATGAGCACCGCTTTGCCGCCGCCGAACGGCATGCCCGCCGCCGCGGCCTTGTAGGTCATGCCCTCCGCCAGCCGCAGCACGTCGGCCAGCGCCGAGTCCTCACTGGCGTACGGCCAGAGGCGCGTCCCGCCGAGCGCCGGTCCCAGGCGCGTCGAGTGAATGGCGATGATGGCGCGGTACCCACTCGGGACATCGGAAGCGAACACGACCGATTCGTGGCCATGTGCCGCCATGCGTTCCAACGCGTTCATGTCACAGGATGCACAGCGGTAGCCGTGACGACCAATATATTGTTCGTTCTTTATCAATATCTGGAGCGTCTCGATGCTGGTCGAACTCCGACACCTGCGGTACTTCGTCGCCGTCGCCGAGGAATTGCACTTCGGCCGCGCCGCGCGGCGCCTCAACCTCTCGCAGCCGCCCTTGAGCCAGCAGATCCGGCAGCTCGAGCGCATCCTCGGCGCACCGCTGTTCGTGCGCACCAGCCGGCGCGTCGAGCTCACGCCGGCGGGCACCGCGCTCCTCGGCGGCGCCCGCCGCACGCTCGCCGAGGCCACCCGCGGCATGGACGCGGCCCAGCGCGCCGGCCGCGGCGAGGTCGACATCCTCCGCGTCGGCTTCACCGACTCGGCGGCGCTCGGCGGCCTCGTGGAAATCGTGCGCGCGTTTCGGGCCGCGTACCCACACATCCAGCTGGAGCTGATCGAAGGCACCACGGAGACCCAACTCGATGCCGTGGAGCGCAACCTCGTCGACGCCGCCCTCGTGCGCGGCCCCGTGTCGGCGACGCGCGCGCGCGCCGAGGTCGTCCGGCGCGAGCCTTTTCTCGCCGCCTTGCCCGCGGATCACCGGCTCGTGAGCCGGCGCACCATTGCCATTGGCGCCCTGCGCGCCGAGCCCTTCATCCTCTTTCCGCGGCACGTCGCGCCCGCCTATCACGACGTGCTCACCAGCGCCTGCCAGCGCGCCGGCTTCGAGCCCAACGTCCGCCACGAAAGCTCGGAATATCAGACCATTCTGAGCCTCGTCGCTTCCGGGCTCGGCGTCACCATCGTGCCCGCCTCGGTCCGCAGCCTCAATCTCGAAGGCGTGGAGTTCCGCCCTCTCCGCGGCCTACGCGCCACCGCGGAGCTGGCCGCGGTCTACCAACCGCACCGGCTCTCGCGGGTCCTCAACGCCTTTCTGGCGATCGCGTTGCGCTACTCGGAGCGGAGCGCCGTCAGCGGATCGACGCGCGTGGCCCGGCGCGCCGGCACATAGGTGGCCAGGACCGCGACCACGCCCAGCATCACCGGCACGATCGCATACACAGTCACGTCGCCGCTCGACACCTGAAACAGCATGGCGCGCACGAGCCGCGACGCGGCCAGGGCGCCGAGCAACCCCACCCCAACGCCGATCACCACCGGCGCCGCGTTTTGCCGCGCCACCAGCGCCATGACCGATGCCGCATCGGCACCGAGCGCCCGGCGGATGCCGATCTCGCTCGTCCGCTGCGCCACGGCATAGCCGACGACCCCATACAAGCCGATCGCGGCCAGCGTCGCCGCCGCGGCCGCCAGCGCCGCCAGCACGACGAGCGCGAGGCGCCGCGCCGCCGTCCATCCGGCGAGGACCTCGTCCATCGTGCGAATGTTCGACAACGGCAGATTCGGATCCAGCGCCTGCACCGTGCGCCGCACATTGCCCGCCAGCGCCCGCGGATCCCGCACGCTCCGCAGCACGAGATACACGGTGCGCGACGCGGTGCCTTCGCCGTGCGGCCACTGCGCGTGCGGGATGTACATCTCCGGGCGCGGCTCGGCGTCCAGGCCGCGATGGTGCACATTGGCGACCACCGCGGTGACCGTGCGCCACAGGCTATCCGACGTTCCGCCCAGCAGGATGCGTTGGCCGATGGCGTTGCCGTCCGGCCACACGCGATGGGCCAACGCTTCGTTGATGGCGACGACGCCGGGCGCATGCGCATCGTCCGTCACCGAGAACGCGCGCCCGGAGTGGCGGGCGATGCCCATCACGCGAAAGTAGTCGGGCGAGACGATTTGCCAGTCGGCCGCATAGGCAAATTGCTTGTCCGTCTTGCGGCCCTCGACGGCGAACCCCCAGTCGCCCATGATGTCCGTCATGGGGAGAACCCGCACGAGCCCCGCCGCCGTGACTCCGGGCAGGCTACCCAGGCGTTGCACCGCCGTCTGATAGAACGCGCGGACCGATTGGTTGTCGGGATACCGCGCGGCCGGGACGCTCACGCGCACCGTCAACACGTTGGCCGGCGAAAACCCGGGGTCCACGGCGTGCAAGCGGGCAAAGCTCTTGAGCAGCAGTCCGGCCCCGATGAGCAGCACGACGGAGAGCGCCACCTCGCCGGCAATGAGCGCGCGGCGCAAACGATCGCCCGCCCGGTCGATCGTGACCGCGCGACCCGCCGTTTTGAGAACGGTATGCAGGTCCGCGCCGATCGCGTGCAGCGCCGGCGCCAGCGCGCAGCCGATGCCCGTGAGACACGACACACCGGTGATGAAGAGCACCACCGTGAGATCGACCCCCACGCCCGTCACGCGAGGGATGGTGGCGGGGGCGATCGCGGCGAACCCGCGGAGCGCGGCGGCGGCCAGCGCCAGGCCAATCGCCCCACTCGTGAGGGACAACAACAGGCCTTCGGAGAGGAGCTGTCGCACCAAACGGGCGGGACTGGCGCCAAGCGCCGTGCGGACGACGATCTCGCGCTGGCGCGCGTGGGCCCGGGAGAGCAGGAGATTCGTGACGTTGGCGCAGGCAATGAGCAGTACACACGCCACGGCGGCCAGCAGGAGCACGAGCGTCGGCCGAATGTCGCCCAGCACCTGACTCGTGACGCTGCGCGCAAAGGCGCCGAACTCCGGCGCATAGGCGCCGGGATAGTCGGCGATCATTTGCCGCCCCATGGCCTGGACTTCGGCCTCGGCGGCCGCCGGCGTCACGCCGGGACGGAGGCGGGCGATGGCGTTGAGGTAATGTCCGCCGCGCATCGTCGGATTGACGGGACCCAGGGCCAACGGCAGCCAGAGATCCATGGGGTCGGCGCCGAAGTCGAGCGGCAACTGGAATCCCGGCGGCATGACGCCGATGACGGTGGAGATGCTGTCGTCGAGCAGAATCGACTTGCCCAGGATGTTGGGATCGGCCGCGAAGCGGCGGCGCCAGAGTCCATCGGAGATCACCGCGACGCGCGCGCCCCCGGGTCGGTCCTCGGTCACCGAGTACACGCGGCCGATCTGCGGGTGGGTCCCGAGGGCCGTAAAGACCCCGGCCGACGCGATGCCGACCCGCACGCGTTCCGGCGTGTCGCCGCCGGTCAGGTTGCGGCTATCGCCGGTGAACGCCCCGACCGCGCTGAACGATCGCGCCTTGTCGCGGTAATCGAGGAATTCCGCTTCGGCGAGCCAGGTGGACGGCCAGCCAGTCCAGTGATTCCAGATCATCACGAGACCGGCGGGATCGGGGTACGGCAGCGGCCGTAGCAGGACCGCGTTGGCGACACTGAACACGGCGGTCGTGGCGGCAATGCCCAGGGTCATGGTGAGCATCGCCAGAGCGGTGACCCCTCGGGTCGACCACAGGCGGCGCCAGGCGTATTGGAGTGCGCGCATGGCGGGTTGGACAACGCGACCGGCCGCGGCGTTTGAACGCGGCCGGTGCCGCCTTTTTCCCGGCGTCAGTTCACCGCCGCCGCCGACCCCGCTGGCGCGTGCTGCGCGATGTGTTTCGCCATGATCCGCAGGAGATCGGCGTTGGACATTGGCTGCCACCCGTGGCCCTTGAGCGGACGGCCGTAGTCGAACGATCCACCGTAAGCGGGGCTGGTCGTGTGCTCCAGATAGTCCTGCAGCAGGTAGACGGCCAGGTTCAGGTAATAGTTGTCCATGTCGCCGCAATACACGTGGATCTTCCCGACGAGATCGGGGCCGACGCGCGACCAGTTGCGCGACAGGTACTCGCGGATGTCATAGTGGTCGCGCCAATACTCCGCGACGTCGCGGTTGATGACGCCCGTGCTGTCGTTCCAGATCGGCGCCGGGTAGCCATCGCTGGCGGCGGGACCGTAGGCGGCCTCCCAGATGGCGAAGTTCTCGCCGCCCCGGCGGTGACTGCCGCGCGCGTTGTTGAGCTGGTTCTCCTCGCGGAGCTGGACCACGGGCTGCCCGTCGCTCCGGCGTTCCGACGGCCGGGGCTGCGTGATCCACTCATTGCGCCGGATCCAGAACGCGTTCGTGTCGCTGTAAATGTTGACCTGCTCGTACCGCCGGAAATCGACAGGGTCGGGATAGAACGTCCACGTGCCGCCGAAGAAATCGGGGTGGTACACCTGCAGGGCGAGCGATTCCCAACCGCCGGTCGACCCGCCCGTGAGCATGCGGGCGTACGGCTGGCGGATGACCCGATAATGCTCCTCGAGGTAGGGGATCAGCTCCTGCATGATGGCGTCGCCGAACGGGCCGTTGTTGGGCGAGTTCACCGCGTACGAGTCGTCGTAGTAGGGCGACGGATGCAGGATCCGGATCGCGACCATGCGCGGGAACGTGTCGCTCATCCAGTCGCGGGCGAACTCGTAGCCAGTCTCGCGCGCTTGCGTGCGCTCGAGGCGCTCGCGTTTGCGTTCCAGAGTCTCGGGCGTCGAGTCGAGCGAGAACCCGAACGGTGGCGAGAGGGTGAAGTGGCCCTGCTCCCAGACCGTGGGATAGTGGGCATCGGGATGCTCGTCGTAGCCCTTTGGCAAGAGCACGACCGCGCCGAAGTAGATGGGGTGGCCCCACCATTTCGTCAGGATCTCGCTCTGGATCCGGACGTGCTTGACGTACTTGGTGTCGGGCGGGATTTGGACGGGGGGCAGCTCGCGCGCCACCGTGAGCTTGAGATCGAGTCCCGCGCGCGGGTCCACGTGCACGCGGGTGATGGGGCCGACCAACGTGCCGGGGGCCCGGTTGAACTGTTGCCCCTCCCACTCGTCCATGTGGGCCCAGATGGTGTGGCCGTCGGCGCGGACAAACTTCGTGTAGACGCTGACGATGGCCTGCACGTAGTAGTCGCCGGCCTTGAGGCTCGACAGCGATCGCAGGGGATAGCCCATGTTGCCGGGCGCGTGGTCGTCAATGATGCCAGGCGTGCCGGGCGCCAACTGGTCGACGTCGGCGCCGAAGAAGGGCACCGAGACCATCCCGCCGGCTTGCAGGCGAGGTTCCGGTGTCGAGTCGCGCGAGAAGAAGACGAAGATGCGCCCGGTGAGCGGCGCGGCGCGGAGTGTGGCCGGGACCACGACTTCGACACGCGGCGGCGGCATGTAAAGAGGCATGGGCGACAAGCTATCGTGCGCGGAGACCGGCGTACAGCAGGACCCCGAGGACGAGGGTAATGGCGCCGCCTAAAGCGGCGATCGGACGCTGGGCGATGACAAACACGAGTGTCCAAATGCTGACCGCGGCGTAGACGAACGCGGTCGCCGGATAGCCCCAGGCCTGAAGTGCGGGCGGCGTCGGTGTGCCGCGCCTCCGCCGCACGATCAGCGCGGCTATGGCAAAGAGGGTCATGAGCTCCAGCGTGAACCCGGCATAGGTCAGCACCAGCTCGAATGCGTTGCTGAGCAGGAGCACGACGGTGAGTCCCACCTGGACCAGGACCGCGGCCCGCGGCACGCCGGTAGGGCTGTACCGCGCGAGGGAAGCGAGCGCGGGAAGATCCGCGACCATGGCTTGCGTGACGCGCGAGCCGGCCAGGACGAACCCGCTCATCGACGCGAGCAGGGCCAGCGCGATGACCGCGCTCATGATGCGTCCCCCGATGGGACCGAACATGCGCGTGGCCGAGCGCGCCCCCACTTCGATGGTGCCCGCGAGATCGCCCGCGGGGACGGTACGCAGGAACGTCCAGTTGAGCAGCACGTAGAGCACGGTGACGAGAATCGCGCTGACGATCAACGCCCGCGGAATGGTGCGCTCGGGATCCCGCAGCTCTCCGGCGACATACCCGGCGGCATTCCAGCCCGAATACGCATACGAGACGTAAATGAGCGACACGGCGAATGGCGGCGACCCGACCTCGCGCCAAGCGCCGACGCTCGGCGCAAACGCGACCGGTTCGGCGTGACCGTACCCGAACCCGGCCACGATGAACGCAATGATCAACGCGACGACGAGCGCCGTGGTGACGACCTGAAATCTCCGGGACAGGGTCAGACTGGCGGCGTGGACGCCGGTGACGACGCCGAGCGTGGCGAGAGACCCGACCGCCGGCGGCACGGGCACGACGGCCGCGAGATACCGGCCAAATGCGATGCCCGACAGCGCCGCCGCCGCGGCGAATCCCACCGTCACCGACACCCATCCGCCGAGGAAACCAATGAGCGGATGAAAAATCTCGCCGAGGTACACGTATTCCCCGCCCGATCTCGGCATGGCGGCGCCGAGCTCCGCATAGCACGCCGCCCCACAGAGCGCCACGACACCGCCCAGGGCCCAGAGAGCCAGGAGCGCAAAGCCGGTATGCGTTCCCACGACCTGAAGACCCAGGCTCGTGAACACGCCCGTGCCAATCATGTTGGAGACGAGAATGGCGATCGCGGCCGGCAGCGCGATGGTGCGACGGGCGCCGGCGACGACGTGATCGGTGCGCATGCGCCATACATTACCACAATGGCCACGATGGTCCACCAGTTGCCGCCGCCCTTTTGGTTCCCGATTGCCGTCGCGGGCGGATGGTTGGCCTTGAGCGCAATGCTCGCGGAGCTGAGTGGCTGGACGAAGCTGGCGGCGCAATACCGGACGCACGTGCGACCCGAGGGAACGCCGGTCCGGGGGCAGGTCATGGGGATCGGCGGGACCGGGCAGAATCGCGTGACGACGCTCATCCCGACCAACGCGGGGCTCTACATGGAGCGCGATCTGCTCCTGCGGTTCCGGCAGCCGGCCCTCTTCATCCCGTGGTCGGCGATCACCTACGCCGGCGAGCAGCGCCTGCCACGGTCACACAAGCACGCGCACGTCTACGTGCTGGGTGGCATCACGACGCTGCGCCTGCGCGACGCGGGGTATGCGGCGTTGCGGCCGTTCCAGCCGTCAGCGACGCCCTAGCGCGTCGGCGGTGATCCGGAGCACCCGGGCAACACCGTCCGGTGTGTGATCGCCCATGTGGCCGATGCGGATCGTCGTGTCCTTGAGCTTCCCGTAGCCGGACCCAATGGTGTATCCCGCGTCGGCTACCGCCCGCACGATGCTGTCGCTCTTGATCCCGGCCGGCAGCACGATCGTCGACACCGTCGGCGATCGATGGCCTTTCGGCGCGAGAATCTCGAGATCGTGGGCGCCCGCCCAATCCACCGTCAACGCCGCCATCCCGGCGTGCCGCGCCCAGGCGGCCGTCGCGCTTTCGCCGAGGATCCGATCGCGCTGCGCGTCGAGCGCGTAGTACAACGGCAACGACGGCGTGTTCGGCGCCTCGCCCTTCTCGGCATTCGATGCGTACTCGGCGAGGTCGAAATACGCGCCGCGCTGCGCGCGGTCGCCGCGGGTCAGGTATGCGGGCGACGCGACCGCAAAGGCCAAGCCCGGGGGCAAGGCCATCGCCTTCTGCGACCCCGTGAAGACGTAGTCGAGGCTCCAGGCGTCGAACCGCATCTCGGCGCCCCGAATCCCGCTCACGCTGTCGATCACGCACATCGCGCCGGCCGCGTGTGCGGCATTGGAGATCGCCCGCACATCGTTGAGCGCGCCCGTCGACGTCTCGGAGTGGACCACCGTGACGACCGCCGCGCCGGTGACGCGCCGGGAGACCTCGGCGGGATCGTGCACCGCCCCCCACGGCACTTCGTAGCGTTCGACCGCGCGGCCGCAGGCCTCGGCCACGTGCGCGAAACGGGACGAGAAGGCGCCGTTCACCAACGCCAGCACCCGGCCGGCCGGCGCGTTCCGGACCGCCGCCTCCATGAGCCCCGTGGCCGACGACGTGGCGATGAACACGGGGTGCGCGGTCCCGAAGACGGCCTGCAACGCCGGCTGCACGCGGGCGAACATCGCTTGAAAGGCCGCGCCGCGATGCGAGATCATGGGCCGCGTCATCGCCTGCAGCACTTCCGGGCGGACTTCCGTCGGCCCGGGCAGAAAGAACGTACCGAACGTCATAGCACGAGAGAAGGAATGTCAGCGAAGCGCGTGACGACATGGTCGGCCACCGCGACCACGGCCTCGCGGCGCGCCACGCCCGTGAACGCGGCGAACGCGTCGACGCAGGACTTGAGCTCGGCGTCCGTGCTACCGTCACCGATGGCCAGGATCGGTCTCGGCAGATGTAAAGACTCCACGACCCGCGGCTTGCCGCCGCGACACGCCAACGGCGACGTAGCGTCGAAACCCGCGTAGGCACCGTCGGCCGTGAACTCCAACGGGACCGCGTGGACATCAGTCGCGGGTACGCCGAGCGAGACAGCGAACGGCACTACCGCGTCCAACAGGCCACCGCTGACGAGGACAATATGCACCTTCGACGCGCGGAGCGCGTCGAAGACCTCGGGCACGCCCGCGACGACTGCCGCTGCATAGGCCTCACCGAGCGCCGTGAGATCCGCCCGCGACGGACGGACCATCGCCAGCCGCTCGGCATACACGGCGTCCAATGCCAAGGCGCCCTCCATGACGCGGGTCGTCATGTCCGCCACCGCCCGCGCCACGGCTGGCCCCCGCTGCTCCGCCAGCCACTCGATGCCTTCGAGGCGCGTCAGCGTCGAGTCCACGTCGAACACCACGGACGCGAACCTCACAGGATGTTCCCGGGCGCCAGAAGGCCGTGCGGATCCAGCTCCCGCTTGACCGCGCGCATCACGTCGAGCTGGACGCCCAGAAGCTGCAACGGCAGCCATCGGCGCTTGATCTTCCCGATCCCGTGCTCGGCCGCAATGGTACCGCCGACGCCCACGACGTACCGCAGCGTCGCCTCGACCACCCGCTCGATCGCCGCCAGCTCGGCGGCGTCCCCGGCGATGTAGTTCTGATGCGGATGCCCGTTCCCCGCGTGGCCGTACACCACGGCCGGCGCGATCTCCGCATCGTCCGCCAACCGCCGCGCGGTCTCGACCGCGGCGCGTAGCTCGCGATACGGCACCGCCCAGTCCGTCGAGACGCGCCGGCCGCCGGCCGCGCGCGCCCGCGCCGCCCGTTCGTGCATCGTCGCGGGCACGGCGTGCCGCATCGCGCGCGCTCGCGCGATCTCGGGGGCGCCGTCGAACACCTGGATGTCGTCGGCCTGCGCCCCGTGCGTCTCGGCTAGCGCCAACCAAGCATCGAGCGCGCTCTCTGACGCCTCTTGCTCCACGTACACGAGACTGGCTCCATCGGGCACGGACAGCCGCTCGCCCGCCGCGCGGGCGATCCGTGTCGCCTCGGCGTCCAGAAACTCGATGCATCGCGGGGACACCGCGCGCGCTTCGCGCGCGGCGGCAACAAAGACGAATGCGAGCTGCCTCGGTAGAGAATGGGATCGCCAGGCCTATGACGTGGTCGGGCAACGGGACCAACGACAACTCGGCGTCCAAGACGACGCCGAGCGTGCCTTCGCTCCCGATGAACCAGTCGACGGGATCCTGCACAAGGCTATAGCCGACGGTGTTCTTGTCGAACATCGGCCGCCGCAGCGACAAGATGCGCCCGTCGCACAGTGCGACGCGCAGCGCTCGCACGTGCTGGCGCGTGGGGCCGTACCACAGCGTCCGTGGCCCGGATGCATTGCACGCGATGGCCCCGCCGACCGTGGACTCGACTTCGCTCGTGGGGTCGGGCGCCCACGTGAGTCCGCACGCCGCCGCCGCGCGCTTGACGTCGGCGACCAACGCGCCCGCTTCGACCCGCGCCGTGCGCGCCCCGGCATCAATGTCGATGATCCGGTCGCAGCCCCGCATCGAGAGCACGAGGCCACGATCCGTGATCGAGGCCCCCGTCGTGCTGCTCTGCGCGCCGGCCGTGGTGACCGGCGTGCGCGCGGCGACGGCCCCGCCGAGCACCGCGATGACCTCATCAGTCGACGTCGGTCGCGCGACGGCGTCGGGCCGCAGGCGAAGCCCGGATGCATCGGCTTCGAATGCCTGCCGGACGTCATCGTCCGTGCTGAACCCCACGCGCTTACTCGGTGGGCAGCTCGACGACGGTGACCGCGTGCACGTCCGGGAGTGCCAGCAACGCGTGCCGCACATCGTCACCGACCCGCCCGTCCACCGCCACCGCGGCCAACGCTTCCCCACCCTGCGCGAGGCGCGCCTGATGATACTCGGCGATGTTGACCCCGGCGGCGCCGAGCACCGTGCCAACGTGACCAATGACGCCGGGGACGTCCGTGTTGTCCAGGATGAGCAACGTCCCACGGGGATGCACATCCACGTGGAACGAGCCGATGCGCGTCAAACGCGGCGCGCCCGCGGGATGCGCCGTGCCGGCGACACTGATCTCGCGCGACCCGCTGGTGACGCGCACGCTCACCCCATAGGGCGCGGGCCCGTTGTCCGACGGTGCCCCTTGCGTGGCCGACAGCGCGATCCCGCGCGCGACGGCCAGCGCGCGCGCGTTGATCAGGTTGAGGCGTTCGTTGGACAGCACCGGCGCCAACGCGCCGAGTGCCGCCGCCGCCTGCAGCGCATCGCGCGCGCCGGTCAGCGCGTCACCACTCGTCACGTCGATGCGGTCGATGGCGCGCGCTCCGCGCGACGCCAACACGGCGCGGCCGACGGCCGCAAGCTGCCGCGTGAGGACCAACACCGGCCGCACGTCGGCCGCCGACAAGCCGTCGACGAGTGCCGCGTTGATCGACTGGGACAGCTCGCCGTGCAGCAGCGCATCGCGAACCGCCCGGCACACGTCGACCGCCACGGACCGTTGCGCCTCCGCCGTGGACGCGCCGATGTGCGGCGTCAACACCACGTTCGTCATCGCGCGCAGCGGATGGTCCGCCGCCAGCGGCTCGGCGGCGTACACGTCCAGCACGGCGCCGGCGACGCGCCCCGCGCGGATGGCCGTCGAGAGTGCGGCGTCGTCGACGATGCCGCCCCGGGCCATGTTGACCACGACCGCGCCATGCGGGAGGCGCGCGATCTCGCGCGCGCCGATCAGGCCCCGCGTCTCATCGGTCAGCGGCGTGTGGACGGTGACGAGACTCGACTCGGACAGGAGGTCGTCCAACGTCGACGCCCGCCGGACCCTGAGCCCCTGAAAGCGACTCTCGCCAATGTACGGATCGTACGCCACCACGGTCATACCAAACGCATGGGCGCGCACCGCGATCTCGCCCCCGATGCGGCCCAGCCCGACGATGCCGAGCGTCTGGCCCCGCAATTCGCGGCCCAGGAACTGCGAGCGATCCCACCGGCCGTCGTGCATCGAATGGTCCGCGCGCGGGATGTGCCGCAGCAGCCCGATGACGGTCCCGAAAAACAGTTCGGCCACCGCGATCGTGTTGCCCGCCGGTGCATTGATCACCGCGATCCCCATCTCGGTCGCCAGATCGACCGCGATGTTGTCGACCCCCACACCGGCGCGGCCCACGACCGAAAGCCGCGGCGCCGCGCGCAGCAACTCCGGCGAAATGCGCGTCGCGCTCCGACCAACCAGCGCGTCGTAGCCGCCGATGCGCGCCAAGAGCTCGTCGCGCGAAAGCGTCGGCACTTCATCGACGGTCAAGCCAGGTTCCGCGGCCAGCACGGCCACGCCGTCGGGATCTATCTCGTCAGTGATCAGTACCCGGTACGTCATCCGGGCAACTTAATCGCGCCGGGACCCGAATCGCTAACTAGTTTTCGACACATGTTGTCCGATCTCGCCCGTGCCATCCAAGCAAATGATGCCGCCACGGTCCGTGCCACCCTGGCGGCGCACCCGGACCTGAGGGACCATATCAATGACCCCATCGAGGAGTTGGGCTTCGGTGCCACGGCGCTCCTGGGTGCCGTGCAACGCGGCAACCGGGAGATCATCGACACGCTGCTCGATGCCGGCGCCGACATCGACCAGAAGAGTCACTGGTGGGCGGGCGGTTTCGGTGTCCTGGATCAGGCCGAACCAGCGCTGGCCGCGTATCTCATCCAGCGCGGCGCCCGCGTCGACGCGTTCGCGGCGGCGCGGCTCGGCCTCGAGGCCGACCTGCGCGCCTTGATCGCACGCGATCCCGGCGTCGTCCACGCCCACGGTCCCGATGGCCAGACGCCGCTCCACTGCGCGAGGACGGTGTCGACAGCGCACCTGCTGCTCGACCACGGCGCTGACATCAATGCGCTGGCCATCGACCACGAGTCGACGCCCGCGCAGTACATGGTACGTGAGCATCAGGACGTGGCGCGCGCGCTCGTGGCGCGCGGATGCCGCACGGACCTCCTGCTCGCCGTGGCCCTCGGCGACATCGACCTGGTGCGACGACACCTCGACGCGGATCCGGCCTCAGTGACCCTCACGGTGTCTCACCGGCACTTTCCGCAACAAAATCTCCAGGCCGGAGGCTCGATCTACCACTGGACGCTGGGGCACAACATGACCGCCCACGAAGTCGCGCGCGCGTTCGGACATCCGGCCGTGTACGACCTCCTGTGGGAACGCAGCACGCCCGATCTTCGGCTGGCCGTCGCTATCGCCGATGGCAGCGAGGAGACCGCCCAGGGCCCGGTCGCGATCTCCGAGGCACTGGGCCCGCGGATCGCCGAGATGGCCGAGCGGAACAACACCCGCGCCGTCTCCCGTATGCTGGCCCTCGGCTGGCCGGTGGACGCGCGCGGGCACCACGGCGCGACCGCGCTGCACTGGGCCGCCTTCCACGGCAACGTCGCCATGGTTCGCGAGCTCCTGCAGCACGGCGCGCCCGTCGAGACAATCGATGAGCGATACAGCGGCACGCCCATCGGCTGGGCCTACCATGGGGCCAACGGGAGTTGGCTCCGTGCCGCCGGCGACTACGCGGCCACCCGGGCCGCCCTGCTGGCGGCGGGAGCCACCCCGTGATATAGTGTGCTCTGTAGACGGTCTACAGGAGCGCCGGTGCTACTACAAGGCACGTTGGAAATGCTGGTCCTCAAGACGCTGGTGTTGGAACCCATGCACGGGTGGGGCATCGCCCAGCGCGTCGAGCAGCTGTCGCGCGGCGTGTTTTCCGTGCAACAGGGCTCGCTCTACCCCGCCCTCCAGCGTATGAAACGGCGCGGTTGGATCACGGCCGCTTGGCGCGCCACGGAAAACAACCGGCGGGCGCGGTACTACGAGCTGACCGCCGCCGGACGGCGCCAACTGGAGATCGAGCGCGCGACGTGGGAGCGCACGTCGGCCGCCGTCAATTGGGTGCTGGCATGAGTCTCTTCACCGACCTGACCGAGCGCGTGCGCGCGCTCATCTTCCGCCGGCGCGAAGAAGCCGAGATGGCCGAGGAGATGCGGTTCCATCTCGAGATGTCGGGGCGGAAGGCGTTTGGCGCCATAGAGAATTACAAAGAAGAAGTGCGCGACGCGCGCGGCACGCGACTGCTCGAGGACAGCATCGCCGACGTCGGCTGGTCGTTGCGCACGCTGGCCCGCAGCAAGCGCTTCACGATCGTCGCGATTCTCACGTTGGCCCTCGGCACCGGCGGCGTCACCGCAGTGTTCAGTGCCGTCAATGCCGTGCTGCTCAAGCCGCTGCCCTATGGCAAACCCGAGCAACTGGTCCGGGTGTACACGAGCTTCGTGAACGACCGCGACGCCCGGGGCTTCGTCAGCGTGCCGTATTTCAACGCCTACCGGACGCAGCTCTCCACCTTCGCGCAGGCGGCGGCCACCTTTACGTACGACGTACGTGGGGCCGACATCGATCTGGGCGGCGGGGCCGAGCGGATCAAGATCCTGCCCGTCACCGCCGATTACTTCGCGACGCTGCGCGCGCCGCCCGCGATCGGCCGTGCGTTCGAGTCGCGGGAGGAGATCGGCTCGCCCGTCGTGATCCTGAGCCACGAGTTCTGGCTGCGGCGATTTGGCGGCGATCCCTCCGCGCTCGGCCGCTCGATCACCATGAGCGGGATCCCGCGGACTATCGTGGGCGTCGGCCCGGAGGAGTTCCGCGACCCGGTCTCCGGCGCGGTCGATGCCTGGATCCCGGTCGACATCGCGGCCCATCCCGGTGATTTCACGCCGGGCAACAACTTTCTCACCGTGCTGGCCCGCCTCAAGCCGGGCGCGTCCATTACCCAGGCGCAAGCCGAGTTGGACGCCCTGTGTCTTGCGCTCGCAATCGCCAATCCTCAGGAGAAGAACTACCGCGGAGTACTCGTTCCCCTCAAGACCGACGTCGTCGGCACGGCCGATCGCGCCCTCGTGGCGCTGCTCGGAGCGGTAGGCCTCGTGCTGCTGCTCGTCTGCGTCAACATCGCCAACCTGCTGCTGGTCCGGGCCTCGGAGCGGAGCCGCGAGTTCGCCGTGCGGTCCGCGCTTGGCGCGCGCCGCACGCGCCTCGTGCGGCAGCTGCTCATTGAGAGCCTCACGCTGGCCGTGGCCGGCGGCGTCGCCGGCATCGGCGTCGCGCGTTTGGCGATGGCCGCGCTGGCGCGGCTCGGCGCCGGTTCGATCCCGCGCATCGATCAGGTGGCGCTCGATCCGTGGATCCTGATGTTTTCGCTCGGCGTATCCACGCTGAGCGCGTTGGGATTCGGCCTCGTGCCCGCGCTCCGCGCCGCGCGCGTGGATCCGAACGGGACGCTCCGCGAGCAAGCGCGCGGCGCGTCATCGTCGGCGGGCCAAGGGCGACTGCGCGCCGGTCTCGTCATCGCCCAGGTCGCGCTGGCGTTCGTGCTGCTCGTCGGCGCCGGCGTGCTGCTGGCCAGCCTGGCGCGTCTCGAGCAAACCCCGCTGGGCGTGGGCACGGATCACGTGTTGACGTTTCGCGTGAGTCTCCCCGACGCGACGTACGACTCGACGGCTCGCGCCCGTTTCTACGAAACGTTAGCCGAGCGCATCGCCCAAGTGCCCGGCGTGCGCGCCGTCGGCGGCATCTCGAAGCTCCCTGCCACTGGCGAATTCAACCAGTGGGGGACGGACGCGCTCTCCGGTCCGTTGGCGGGCACCAAGGAAGAGAACGCGCTGACCGACAACCGCGTGGTGTCCGGGCAGTACTTCGCGGCGGCACAAATCCCCGTGCTGGCAGGGCGCGTGTTCGACGCGCGCGACGACGCCGGCGTGCCCCGCCACATCGTCATCAGCCACTCGGCGGCCCAGCGCTTCTTCCCGGGCGTCGATGCGATCGGTCAGCAACTCAACGCGGGCGACCGGGAAAGCGTCGTCATCGGCGTCGTCGGCGACGTCGCCATCTTTCCCGATGGCCGGACGGAACCCTACGTCTACTATGCCCATCGTCAGTTCGCCGGCGATCGCAACTGGTCGCTGGTGCAGCTGGTGCGCACGGACGGCCCGCCGCTCAATGCCGCGCCGGCCGTCCGGCGGGCGTTGGCGTTGCTCGATCCGCGTCTGGTCATGGATCACCCCGCGCCGCTGGACGAGGTGATCGGCCAAGGCTCGGCGCAGCGGATCTTCACGATGCGGATCCTGGTGAGCTTCGCCGCGGTCGCGCTGCTGCTGGCCGCCGTCGGATTGTTCGGCGTGCTGTCGTACATCGTGACGCTGCGGGGCAAGGAGATCGGCATTCGGATGGCGTTGGGCGCCGATCGCGGCGTGATTCGGGCCATGGTCCTCCGTCAAGGACTCGTGGTGACCGCGTTGGGCATCGGGCTCGGATTGCTGGGCGCCCTCTCGCTGTCGAAGATCATGGCATCGCTCTTATACGACACCAGTCCGCTCGATCCGAGAGTCCTGGTCGGCGCCATCGCCTTCATGACCGGCGTGGCCGGCGCCGCGGCCTATTTTCCGGCGCGGCGCGCCACCGCGATCGATCCGAAACTCGCGCTGCAAGGCGAATAGGGAATAGCGCGCGGGACCGGCGGCCCACAGATTACGGGTGGCTTGAGGCTGGGGTGTATCCGTGATCTGGATGTATGCAGGCGCGATCGCGACGACCCTCGCGACGGTACCGAATGGTATCGTCCACGAGTCGTTGACATGGGATGGGCTTCGGTTCGTGGCCTCTACCATGGCCACGGCGGAAATGCTGTACCCCACGCTGACCGTCACCAACACCTCCGGCGCGCCACGGCGCGTCGTGCTCGGCAATCCCGCCTGCACGATCGTGCTCAGCGTCTATACGTCGCCGGACCGCCGGGGCCCGGCGGCCTACGATGGCCAGGCCGCTGTTCCCGATGCCTGTGATCTGCGCTCCGAGCCGTACCAACTGCGGCCGGGCGAGTCGCGCACCATCGTCGGCGCGCCGGTCCCCATTCGCGCCATCGTCGCCAATGGCTCGCAGCCGGAGATGTGTTACTTCACGGAGACCGTCACCGCCGGTCTACCCGACGTGACGATCCTCGGCGCCGGGCAGGGTCTCATCGAGCCGGACCGCACCGCTCTCCCGGTCCGCGAACGAGAGCTGTAGCTCTATAACGAACCGGGCGTGACCGCCCGGCGTCGGCTCGACCCACACGCGCCCGCCGTGCAGCGCCACGATGTCCCGCACGACCGCCAGTCCCAGACCACAGCCGCCGACCGCGGTGTGTCGATCGCGATCGAGACGCACGAAGGGCGTGAAGATGCGGCGCGCGTCGGCCGCCGGAATCCCGGGACCTTGATCTTCGATCGCCAGACGCACCCGGCCATCCACAGCGACGGCGGTCACTGACACGCGCTGTCCGCGGGGTCCGTATTTGAGAGCGTTGTCCAACAGGTTGAATAGCACCTGTCGAAACGCGCTCTGGTCGAGCATCACGTCCAACCGCTCGGGCACGTCCACCGCGATGGCCGCCCCGGCGTCGGCCGCCAACGGACCCATCGCCGCCGCGATCGTCTCCGTCCAGGCGCCGAGCCTCACCGGCTCCATCGCGACGTGCAGGTTGTGGTGCTCCACGCGCGAGAAATACAGAATGTTCTCCACGAGACCCGTCAGGCGGTTGGCCTCCCGCACGATGACGTCGGCGGCCTCGGTGCGCGCGGCCTCGGACCGGGTGCGGCCCAGGCTCAACGTCTCGCCGAACAGGAGGATCTGCGCCAGCGGCATCCGCAGCTCGTGCGACACGCCCGACACGAAATCCGATCGGAGGCGCGCCAACTCCGCCTCCCGATGCCCGACGATCGCCGCGGCGGCGCCGCAGCCCAGCGTCGCGAACAGCAACGTCGCGAGGATCGGCAGGCGCGAAGGCACCGTGCCCACCGCCGACCACCGCTCCGCGGTGGCCGGCGTCGCACGCAGGGAAAGCAGCACGTAGGCCATCGCCGGATCCGGCACCGCCGTCCCGGTGCACCCCGAGAACTGCTCGGCGGACTGGTCGATGGCCGCGCCATCGTAGTCCGTGACGCGGTAGGAGACGAACGCGGAATTCGGCAGCGTGCCCCGCTCCGTCAACTCGCGCGGAAAGAGCGACACCTGATTGAAGATCGGCGCCACGAACGTCTCGGCGAACGCCGCGGGCGCCATGACGATCCCGTAGATCGCGCGCAGCGCGCCGTCCGACGCGTATTTGGGCGCGACAATGATGACGTCGTGCTTCGACTGGAGCGCGGCGACCCCCGCGGCGCGAATCACCGCCACGCTGGCCGTGAGCGTGTGCCGGATGGCCGCCGTATCGGTGACTGACGAGTCGCCGGCTGCCGGCACGACCGTGATGCGGCCGTCGGATGCATTGGCGCGAAAATAGGCGCGCGCCGGGACGGCGGGCGAGCAATGACAATCGGCAAGCGACTGCGCGGTATGCGCCAGCACCGCGGGCGACGGCAGGGGCGCGCCCGGCGCCACGGGGACCTGGCCGCCAACGCCAGCGAAGATGGGATCGGCCGTGGCGTGGAGCAGCACGCGGGCCCGCGCCAACAGCTGCCGCGCCGCGCTTGCGGCATAAAAGCAGACGGCCGCGCGCACGCGCTCGTGCTGCACCCGACCGGTCTGCCAGACCGCGAGCCCGAAGGCGGCAGCCAGGGCGACGGTGAGCGCGATGAGGAGCTGACCGCGGGACCGGGGCACGAGGGGTTTCCGCATATATTCCGGGCAATATGGCCCGAGCACTATGGCGCTGATACTGCTCGTCGAAGACAATCAGAGCTACGCGGCGGGATTGCGCAACAACCTCGAGGTCGAAGGGTTCGAGGTCGTAGTGGCGCACGAGGGCGCCACGGGCCTCCGGCTCCTGCATGAGCAGACGCCAGCGCTCGTCATCCTCGATCTCATGTTGCCCGGCATCGACGGATACGACGTCCTGCGCGCGATCCGCGACGCCCAGGTCGATGTGCCCGTGCTGGTCCTGACCGCGCGCAAGGACGAACCCGACAAGCTGCGGGCCTTTGGCCTCGGGGGCGATGACTACGTCACGAAACCGTGCGGGATCCTGGAGTTGGTGGCCCGGGTACGGGCGCTCCTGCGCCGGGCCCAGGCCCGACAGGACGAGCCGGCGAGCTGGATCCGGATCGGCCAACTGGAGATCTATCCGCCGACGCGCACCGTCCGGCGCAATGGCGCCGAGATCGAGCTCCGGCCAAAAGAATATGATCTCCTGCTGGCCTTGATCCGCCACAGCGGCCGCATCGTGTCGCGCGCGGAGCTGCTGCGCGAGGTCTGGGGCTACAACGCCGGCACGGTGAGCCGGACCGTCGACACGCACATCGTGGGCCTGCGCCAGAAGGTCGAGACCGACCCTCTGGCGCCGGAGCATATCCTGACGGTTCGCTCCGCCGGCTATTTCTTGAAGCGTTAGAGCTCCGCGCGGCGGAGCTCAGTTCAACCGACGCGTTTAGCAGGCGTGCGTTCTTTCGGCACCCTGCTAAACGTCGATTTTGGTACCGGGCGCGGGGTTGGTCACCTTGTACCCCTTGGCGGCGAACCGCTCCATCAGCGATGTCTGGGCCTGCGGCTCGCCATGCACCAGGCAAACGCGCGCCAACTGCGGCGCGCCAGCGTGCACCGCGTCGAGCCACTTCGCCAGCTCGGTGCGGTCGGCGTGGGCACTGTACCCGTTCAGGACTTCGACCTGGGCGCGGAGCGGCACGTGCTGGTCGAAGATCTTGAGCGTCGGTCGGTGCTCGACGATGCGGCGCCCGATGGTATGCTCGGCCTGGAATCCGACGATGAGTACCGTGTTGCGGGGATCGGATGCGCCGTGGAGCAGATGGTGCAGAATGCGACCCGAGTCCGCCATGCCCGATCCGGCGATGATCACCATCGGCACGGTCTCGGTATTGAGCGCCTTGGACTCCTCGGTACTGTGGGTGTAGCGGAGCATGTCGAACTGGAACAACTGCGGCACATCGCGGACCATCGACTCGGTCCGGTCGTAGAGTTCCGGATGCTTCTCGAACACCGTGGTGACGGCGCTCGCCAGCGGGCTGTCGATGACGATCGGGATGTGCGGGATCCGGCCGGCGCGGGCCAGCGCGTGCAGATCGTAGATCAACTCCTGCGCCCGGCCGAGCGCGAACGCCGGAATCATGATGCGCCCGCCGCGCGCCGCCGTCGCCCGCACGACATCGCCCAGGCGCTCCTGGGCCTGGGCCACGCTCTCGTGGTCCCGGTCCCCGTACGTCGACTCCATGATGACCATGTGCGCGCCATCGGACGGCGCCACCGGATCGCGAATGATCGAGAGGCCCCAGCGTCCAATGTCGCCGGAGAAGATGAGCCGGCGCGTGGCCCCTTGTTCGGTCGCCTCGAGCGTCACCGACGCCGAGCCCAGGATATGCCCCGCCTCGCCGTAGCGCGCGCGTAGGCCGGGCACGACGTCGAACCATTCGTCCAGCGGACGCGGCTGCATGCGCTCGATGGTGCGCGACGCGTCATTCGAGTCGTAGAGCGGTTGGACGGCCTCCCGCCCGTGCCGTTGGATGTGCGCGGCGTCGCTCTCCTGGATGTGCGCGCTGTCGGCGAGCAGTGCCACCGAGATATCGCGCGTGGCCGCCGTCGTGAAGATGGGACCCGCGTAGCCCTGGTGCACCAGATAGGGCAGACGTCCCGTGTGATCGAGATGCGCGTGCGACACGACGATCGCGTCGATGGTCGCCACCGGGACCGGCACGCGCCGGTTCTTGGCATCGGCTTCCAGGCGGTGGCCCTGGAACATCCCGCAATCCAAGAGCACAGTGCGTCCCGCCACCCGCAGAATGTGGCATGACCCTGTGACTTCTTGTGCGGCGCCGGAGAATTCGACGTTCACTCGGGCGGGGCGATGAGCACCGAGCATTCGGCGCCGCGCAAAACGGACTCCGCGACGCGGCTTTTTCCTTTGGTACCGAGGGCGATCAAGTCGATTCCTTTTTCGTGCGCGAACGCGATGATTTGACGCGCGGGGTCGCCGTCCAACCGGTGCGTCTCGATCGTGCCCCGCGGTGGCGGCTCAAGTTTAAGATCGGAGAACGCGTTCGCGGGAGTCTGACCCACGTGAACGATGTGCACCCGACTGTCGTCGGCCGCGAGATCGAGCGCCAGACGCGCCGCGCGCACCGACGCGGGCCCAAAATCCGTGGCGATCAGAATCCCGGTCATCCGGACCTGCGCGTCCGGGGCCACCGCGAGCACCGGCGCGCGGGCGCGGCGCACCACGGTGAGAGCCACCTTGCCGCCGAACAGGCGGTGCTCCTCCGGCCCCAACACCACCAGCCCGGCATGAACGGCATTGGCCCGCTCGGCGATCGCGTCGCCCGGGATGCCGACCTCCGTCACGATCGGCACCGGCCTCGCCGGCGCGACTACGGCGAGCTGTGCCCGTACGCTCGCGACCACGCTCTCTTGGATGAGATTCGCCGCGGTGTCGATCGCCGAGGCCGATGTCTCCGCCTCCAATGGCAGGGGCTGGATCACCGCGAACGCCTCGACCGGCAGGTGCCGGTGTTCGGCATACCAACACCCAATGCGCACTGCTGTCGTGGTACTGTCAGCTCCCGATGTCGCTATCAGCACGCGGTCAGGCATCGAACCCCCGGGCATCCGATAGAGAATGTCCGCATTCGGTCAGGACGTCCAGAGCGTCTCGCGCGCTTGCCCGGAGACTGACACTGTGTCGACAACTTTGAGACATCCGGGAGCACGACGTATGCATCGCACCGCGCGCCACCTGTTCCTCGTTGCCGGCCTTTTCGCCGCGGTCCGCACGACCGCCGCCCAGGGGCGACCGGGGCCGACCCCGCAGCAGATGGCTCAGTGGGAAGCCACGTACAAGGAGTTGGAGTCCGTGGCCATCATCGAGCACAAGGTGATGGTCCCGATGCGCGACGGGGTGCGACTCTCGACCGACATCTACCGCCCGAAGCATCCGATCGGACCGGACGGGAAATCGGCGACGATCTTCGTTCGGACTCCGTACAATTTCAACTACTTCGATGTCCGGAACGGCGTCCCGCGCGACGCGACGGCGATCCTGGACGCCGTGAAGCGCGGCTATGCCTATGTCGGGCAGAACGAGCGGGGCAAGTTCTGGTCTGAGGGCACGTGGGACATCCTGGGCCCGCCGCGGACCGACGGGTACGACGCGATCAAGTGGATCAACTCGCAACCGTGGTCGAACGGCAAGCTGGGCACGCTGGGCTGTTCCTCGACCGCCGAGTGGCAGATGGGTGTCGCGGCGCTCGGCGCGCCGGGACACGCGGCGATGGTGCCGCAGGGCTTCGGCGCCGGCGTCGGTCGGGTGGGTCCGTTCTACGAGCAAGGCAACTGGTATCGCGGCGGCGCGGTCCAGATGCTCTTCATCGACTGGCTGTATGGGGAGCAGACGCCGAACGTCCGGCCGAAGTTCCCGCCGGGCACGTCGCAGGCCGACCTCGACTACGCGGCGAAGTACTACGACCTGGCGCCGGCGGCCCCGAAGGTCGATTGGATGGAGGCGTTCAAGCATCTGCCCGAGCAGGACATCTTCAAGGCCATCGACGGCCCGCCCGGCATCTTCGCCGACTCGGTCAAGGGCATCGCAACGGGCGGCCGCATGATCCAACGCACGCCGAACGACTCCGCGTGGTATCGCGGGGGATTGTATCACGACGACATGCCGTTCAAGGTGCCGAGCTTGTGGTTCATGTCGTGGTACGACGTGTCGATCAGCCCGAATCTCGAGCTCTTCAATCACGTCCGGAAGACGGCGGCTCCGGAGATCGCCAACAACCAGTACGCGATCATCGCGCCCGTCCAGCACTGCTCGTACAAGCGGGCGACGGATTCGACGGTCGTCGGCGAGCGTTGGGTGGGCGATGCGCGCTATGGGTACGACTCGCTGGTCTACAGCTGGTTCGATCACTTCCTGAACGGCGCCAACAACCACTTGCTCGATACGCTGCCCAAGGTGCGCTACTATACGATGGGCCTCAACAAGTGGCAGTCGTCGGACAGCTGGCCCCCGAAGGGCGCGTCGCCGCTCACGTTCTATCTCTCGGACGGCGGGTCGTTGTCGCAAAAAGGTCCGACCGCCGACAAGCCCGACGGCTTCACCTACGATCCCATGAACCCCGTGCCGTCGTATGGCGGCAACGGGTGCTGCCAGCCGGGCGTGACGTCGGGGTCGTATGATCAGCGGAAGATGGAGGAGGCGCACCCCGACATCCTGGTCTACACGACGGACGCGTTCACGACCGGTACGGAAGTGAGTGGCCCCATCTCGGTAAATCTCTACGTGTCATCGGACCGCAAAGACACGGATTTCACCATCAAGTTGATCGACGTCTTTCCCGACGGCCGCGCCTACAACCTCGACGAGACGATTCAGCGCGTCCGATATCGCGAGGGGTATGACAAGCAGGTCTTGATGGAGCCCGGCAAGGTGTACAAGGTGGCTCTGGGCCCGATGAACACCAGCGACTACCTCGAAGCGGGCCATAAGCTCCGCATCGAAGTGTCGAGCAGCAACTTCCCGCGGTTCGACCGCAACCTGAACACCGGTGGGCACAACTACGACGAGACCTCAGGTCTGGTCGCCCACAACGCCGTGCACCACTCGAAGCTGTATCCGTCGTCGGTCACGGTAACGGTGGTGAAAAAGCCGGCCCTCACGGCGTCGCGCTGATCGACTATGTCGCCCTCAGCCGAAGTGTCCTTCGTCGGCTGAGGGCCCGTAGATGGAGGGGACCGACGCGCCGATCAGGCGCAGATACACGGTGAGCTGGCCCCGGTGGTGGGCCAAGTGATTGAACAGGCCATCGCGCAACGCGATATGGCGGGGCTGCTCGCTCACCACGCGACCGTTGGCCACGAGTCGCCACGTTGTCAGCAGGTGGGCGTCCGTGGTCTTGGACAAGAACTCGCGCGCCGTCGCGACGCTGCGCTCGTGCAAGTCGACCAGCTCGCGGCTGGTCGCCGGCACCGCCTGTGACCCGCCGCCCTTCGTGACATTGAGCTCGGCTTCGCCGATCATCGACGCCGTCCACGCCGGCATGCTGGCGACCAGAGCGGCCAAGCGGCCGAGCGGCATGGACTTCTCGTGCGGCCTCCAGTCGCCGCGACCATCAGGGAAGCGCTCCAGCGCGCGCCGGGTGCCCGGGGACTCGCGGTCCAACTCGGCAAGAAACAGCTCGGTCATCGACATCGCCTCTCCTTTATCTTAGGGCATGGCAAGCGACCAGTGGCCGGCCCTCCCGTTGGCCGAGTGGCAGGACACGAAGGACACGCTACATCTCTGGACACAGATTATCGGAAAGACGCGCCTGGCGCTCGCGCCGATGGTGAATCACTGGTGGCAGGTGCCCCTCTACGTCTCGGCGCGTGGCCTGACGACATCGGCGATGCCGGCCGGCCGGCGTATTCTCGAGGTCGAGTTCGATCTCGTGGACCACGTGCTGGCGATGCGGACGAATGACGACGAGCGCCTGATGGCGTTGGCGCCGCGATCCGTGGCCGATTTCTATGCCGAGTACACGTCGATCTTGCGGGATCTCAAGCTGCGGGTTCACATCTGGCCCCATCCCGTCGAGGTCGAGGTGGCGATCCCCTTTCCCGACGACGAGACCCACGCCGCGTACGACGCGGAACACGCCACGCGATTTTGGCGCGGCCTCGCGCAGGCCGACCGTGTGCTCAGCGCATTTCGGGGGCGGTTCATCGGAAAGTGCAGCCCCGTGCACTTCTTTTGGGGCAGTTTCGACCTCGCCTGCACGCGATTCTCCGGACGCGCGGCGCCACCGCATCCGGGAGGCATTCCCCATCTCGCCGACCGCGTCACGCGCGAGTCCTATTCGCACGAATGCTCCAGCGCCGGCTGGTGGCCGGGCGGCGGCGCCTATGATGCGTCGTTCTACTCCTACGCGTATCCCGAGCCCTCGGGGTGTCCGACAGCGCCAATCCTGCCGGCGGCGGGACGATACGATACCACGCTTCACGAGTGGGTCTTGCCGTACGAAGCCGTGCGCGCGTCGGCGAATCCCGACGCGGCCCTGCTCGACTTCTGGCAGTCGACCTACGATGCCGCGGCCTCGCTCGGCGCCTGGGACCGCGCGGCGCTGGAGCGGCGCTAACGTAGGGAGATCCCGACCATGACCGGGATGTACTGCAGGACCTGGCCACCCTGGAACATGAGATGGTATCGCGCTTCGAGAAACACGGCAAAGCGGCCGCCGTACTTGATCCCGCCGCCAGCATTCATGCCGAAGACCCAGCTCGAGCGATACCCGGCGAACGACGCCCCCAGCGCCGACCCAGTCACGTAATACGGACCAAGGCCGGCGATGGCGTACGGCTCGAGCTTGCCCGGGTGTTTTTCCCCGAACACCCCGCCGAACGTGATGCCGTCGATCGCCGCCCATCCGTTCGGCCCTGTGAACTGGGCGTACGTGTCGTCGATGCGCAGACCAACCGGCATCTCCTTCCCCTGGATCTCCACGCCGAGCAGCCCCGCGAACGTGGGATCGATGCGGCTGGCGATGCCGCCCGCCGGAAACGCGCCGCCCAGTCCGATGAGAAACGACGCCTGCGCCAGTGCCGGTGCGCTCGCCAGGGCAAGGCCGAGCAGGCCTGCGACACCATGAGTCTTACGTAAGATTGCCGATGGCATCATGCACCGCATCGATGAGGGTTTGCCCGTCGAATGGCTTGCGCAACCACCGTGTGATGCCTGCGCGGCGAAACCGTTCCCGCGTCGCATTGTCGTCATGCCCGCTGATCAACACTGTCGGCATTTGATCCCCCCGTTCGCGTAGCGTGCGGCGCAACGCCAACCCGTCCATGGCCGGCAGGCGCACATTGAGCACCAAGCAGTCGATCCGCTCCGCTTGGCTGCGCTGCAGGAACTCCTCTGCTGACGAGAACGCCACGACATTGAACCGGGCGGCCGATAGCAGCCACGAGAGTCCCTGACGCATTCCTACGTCATCTTCCACGATCCCGACCAACATTCTGGAGACAGACTACGCGGGGATAGCGTCTGCGGCCATTCCACCTAGGTCGACGTGCGCGAGCGCGAGACTGACGCGATCCGCCAGACGGACGAGATCCGCGACCGTCGACACGGAAAGTTTGCGGGTGAGGCGGCCCCGGTGCGCTTTCACGGTGGCCATCGACACACCGAGTTGCGCGGCGATCTGCTTGTTGAGCAACCCGCGACTGACCAACGTGAACACCTCGCGCTCGCGCGGCGTGAGGCGGGCCAGACGGTGCGCGGCATTGGCGGTGACCCGCGAATCGCCCAGCGTGAGCGCCCCCTGCTCCACCGCCGATCGCACGGCGCTCAGCAGCGCGGACGCGGAGACGGGTTTGAGCAAAAAGTCGATGGCGCCGCCTTTCATTGCCGCCACGGTCGTGGGGACGTCATCGTATCCCGTGACGAAAACAGTCGGGACGGCGCGCCCCCGGGCCACCAACCGCCGCTGCAGTTCCACGCCGCTGGCCGCGGGCAGGTGCACGTCGACCACGAGACAGCTCACCGTCCCGTCCGGCGCATTGTCGCAAGCCAGAAACTCCTCCGCCGACCCGAATGCCGATACGCGGTAGCCCACGCCCATCAGCATGTCCGCGACCGAGTCGCGTACCGCGCGGTCATCCTCGATGACCGCCACCCGCGCATTCGACACGCCTGCACAATAGCGCACTGGCGCGTGTCACGCCGTTGCCCCAAGGTCATACGCCGGTCGGACGAGCCGCGGATGCGATCTTGCATATTTGCGTCTGGATGCCGGGCCCGTCCTGGCGGTCGATTGTCAACACACTCGGCCGCGCCGTGTCGTCGGTGCATGTCCGAACAGGCGCATCCAGTGCGGACATGGCGACCGCGCACATCCTGAAGCACGCCGTGGCCGCGCTCGAAGCCGAGTCCGCGTCGCTCGTGACGTACGCACCCGATCGACTGCGCGTCACGTCCGTCCATTGATCGATCCCTCGGCGGCCGGGGAGCGGCGACGCGCGTGACGCGCGGTTGACGCATCACACCATGCGCGCGCTGCCCGACGGCGTGATCCGCATCCCGGATGTGAGTCGCCTGCCGGTGGGCGCCCGTGACGACCGCGACACGTTCGCGGGCTGGGGCATGCGGTCCGCCGTGGTCGTCGGACTCCCCACGTGGCCCAACCCGACGCTGCTGGCGCTCGGCAGCGCGACGGTGCGGTGGCCGCGGCGGCGCCTCGCGACCGACGTCGTGCGCACGATGGGCGATCTGATCGGCAACGCCCTTGGCCGCGTGCGCGCGGAGCACCTCGCGCAACAGCACGGGGCCGAGCTGGTCCACGTGGCCCGGGTGACCACACTGGGCGAGCTGGCCGCGTCGCTGGCCCACGAGCTCAATCAACCGTTGGGCGCCATCCTCGCCAGTGCCGAGGCCGGGTCGTTGTTTCTCGATGCCGATCCCCCGAATGTCGAGCGCGTCCGGGACATTGTGCGCCGGATCGCCGCCGAAGACAGTCGGGCGCATCAGATCATTGCGCGCATGCGGGCGTTGTTCCGGCGGGCGGCCGTCGAGCGCGTGCCGCTCTATCCGGACGAATTGGTCGCCGAAACCATCCATCTCGTCCAGCACGAGGCCGCGACCCGACGCGTGACGCTCCGCGTCGACGTCGCGCCCGGTCTGCCTCCAGTGCGCGGCGACCGCGTGCAACTCCAGCAGGTGTTGCTCAATCTTCTGCTCAACGCCTTCGATGCCCTTCCCAGCGATAATGGTCCGCCGGCGGGCGGGGTGCTGTTGACCGCCCAGCGCTCCGACGCGACGCACATTGAGCTCGCCGTGCGCGACGCGGGACGCGGTATCGCGGCCGAGGACATGCCGCGCCTGTTCGAGCCCTTTTTCACGACCAAGCCGCGCGGCCTGGGCATGGGCCTGCCGATCTGCCGCTCGATCGTCGAGATGCACGGGGGCACCATCTTCTGCCGCAGCAATCCGGATCGTGGTGCCACCATTGGGTTCACGTTGCCGTGCGTCACCGACTCCACACTAGACCTAGGTCGACTGTCCTCCGCGCACCGCATTCCGTAGCGTCTTGGGCGTGAGTAGGCCATGGTGGTTTGTCGTCGGCGTCGCCGGCAGCCTCGGCGCCCAGTCCGCCCTCGGGCAGGACGCGCAATATTGGACCGTCGCTTACGGGACGCGGGCCCAGCTCCTGGGCGGCGTGGTCATCGGGAGCGCGAACGATCTCGGCGGGACGTTCTACGATCCGGGCTCGCTCGCCCTCACGTCACGCGACGAGTTCGCCGTGGCGGGCAGTGCCTATCAGTACTCCTCGCTGAAATACGTGAACGGCGCGGGCCCGGGTCGCACGCTCGGCAGCACCTCGGTCGTCGGGTTGCCGAGTCTCTTCGCGGGCGAGATCAAGATCGGCGGTAAGGACCGATTGGCGTACTCGTTTCTGACGCGCCAGAGTCTCGATATCGACATTGAAGGCCGGGACATCCCGATCGATACGGCCATCAGCGCGCCCAACGTCTCATCGGCGACGGGCACGGTCCGGCTGCATCAGCATTTGGGCGAGTATTGGGGCGGGATCACGTATTCGCATCCGTTCAACGAACATATCGGCATCGGGATCACGCCGTATGTTGCCGTCCGCAACCAGAACGAGCGCGCCGAGGCCAACGCCGAAGTGGTGGGCGTGAACGGCACCGGCGGCATTGTACTCCGCGATTACGATTTCTCCTACACGCACTGGCGTCTCATGGCCAAGATCGGCGTCGGGTTCGTGTACCCGCATCTCCGGGCCGGCATCGTGCTCACGACGCCGGGACTGAAGTTGCTCGGGAGCGGCCAGGTCGGTCGAAACGCGACGACCATCAATCAAGGGGTGCAAGGCAATGGCCCGACGTCGCCATTGGTCGCCGACAACTTTCAGCAGGATTTGTCGGCCACCTACCATTCGCCGACCGCGATCGGCGCCGGCGGTTCCTACCTGATCGGCAACGGCGTCGGCTCCACGACCATTCATGTCGCGGGCGAGTGGTTCAGCAGCGTGGACGCCTATAGCATTCTGTCGCCGCTTCCGTTCACGCCGCAGACTGGCGGGGCGGCCTTGACCGGCGTAGTGGAGCAGAAGCTCGATGCCGTCACCAATGGTGGCATAGGCGTGGAGCACCAGTTCGCGAACACGTTCGCCGGCTACGTGAGTTTTCGCACGGACTTCAGCTCCCTGGGCCCGGCTCAGGACAACAACGCGCTCATCTCGCGGTGGGATCTGTACCACTTCACCGGTGGTGTGTCCTGGCAATTCGGCCGGTCCGATTTCGTACTCGGCGCCGACGTGGCGTTCGGCTCGTCCACGCAGCAGTCGGGCCTGACGACGACGATCAGGGACACCCCCGTCCTACCGGCCGGCGCGAAGATCAACTACACGAGTATCACCCTCATCGCGGGATTCCGCCTCGCGGCCCCGTGACACCGGCGCGACTCGACGTGGTCGCGACGGTGCTGCTCTCGGCCGCGGGCCTGGCGTCGTCGTGGGTCGGCTACCAGGCCACGCGGTGGGGCGGCGTCCAGGCGGCGCGATACAGCGACGCGAGCACCCTCCGCGTCGAGGCGACACGCATGTCCACGGAGGCGGGACAGCGGGCGGGGGTCGACATTGGGATGTTCGCCTCGTGGCTCAATGCCTTCACCAGTGGCAATCAACGCCTGGCCAGTTTCCTCAGTGCACGCTTTCGTGACGAGTTCCGGCCGGCGTTCAATGTCTGGATCGCCAGTCACCCGCTCGAGAATCCGAACGCGGCGCCGAGCCCGTTTACGCTGCCCGAGTATCGCCTCGCGTTCGCGGATTCGTCCCGGCGCCTCGAGCTCGCCTCCAAGCGCGCGTTCAGTGAAGCGCAGGCGGCGAACCAGCAGAGCGATCAGTACGTGCTCCTGGCCGTCGTGTTCGCGTCCGTCCTCTTTCTTGCCGGCATATCGCAACAGATCCCGTCGATCCCGTCCCGCACCGCACTCCTCGCCCTGGCTTTCGGGTGTTGCGTCTTCGGGCTTGTCACCATGATGCGCTATCCCGTCGAGTAGGCGACGAGAAAGACGGCCACCGCTGCCGCCACCGATAACGCGACGAACCCGAGCACCGCGGTGGGAGGCGTTCGTCGCGCCAGGATCTCGCACTCGCCAAGTACATCATCCGGCACCAGAGCGCGCACGAGCTTGTCGCCCACGAGGAGCACGCACACATCGTCCAGTTGGCCGATGACCGGGATGAAACTGGGGATGAGTTGAATCGGACTGAGCACGTATCCGACGGCGCACGCCGCCACGCCGCGCACATACCATGGCGTCCTGGGATGTCGCAGGACCCGGTAGAGCACGGCCAACTCGCGGAGCCAGCGTTCTCCGAGGGTGCCGCCCGGCAGCCTCATCGCACCGGACGTACGATGCAGCGGAATCCCACGTGGGACGTCGAGGTGTCGATCGGTTCCGGATGCCGCGCGGCCGGCCGATAGCGCCGGCAGTAGTTCGGCGCGCAGAGATGCGAGCCGCCCTTGAGCACTTTGCGGGGAATGCGGATGGCGGGCTGGGCCGGATCGTAGCTCTCGCCCTCGAGACCGCCGCGCGGATTCTTCGGCATGCAGCAGGGTTTGATGGGCTCGGGATGCCGGGGCGCGTACCAATCGGTGGTCCACTCCCACACGTTGCCGATCATGTCCCACAGCCCGAACGCATTCGGCGGGAACGCCCCGACCGGCGACGTCCCCTCGTATCCGTCGGTGCATCTATTCTGCCATGGAAACTCGCCCTGCCACGTGTTGGCCATGATGCGGCCGTCGGGCAGGAACTCGTCACCCCACGCGTAGGCGGCGCCGTCCAGTCCGCCCCGCGCCGCGCGCTCCCACTCCGCTTCGCTCGGAAGATCCTTGTTGTCCCAGCGCGCGAACGCGGCGGCGTCGCCGTACGTCACGTGCACGACGGGGTGTTTCTCGCGTCCATCGAGCGAGCTGCCGGGCCCTTGCGGATGGCGCCAGTCGGCATCGGCGACGTAGTGCCACCAGGGGTCGACCCGATTCCGCGGCTTGATGAACACGAGCGACCCCGCGTACAGCATGTGGGGCAGCGCGCCGGGATAGTCGGCCGGGTCCGGTGCGATCTCCGCGAACGTGACGTGTCCCGATTCGGCGACGAACTCGGCAAATCGCTCGTTGGTCACCGGCGCGCGGTCGATCCAGAATCCATCGACCTCGACGCGGTGCACCGGCCGCTCCTCAGGGTAGTGCTCGTTCGACCCCATGCGGAAAGCGCCGCTGGGGATCCAGATCATGTCATGCGTCTCGACCGATGCCACAGGGTGAGGCTAGATCCGGGCGACACCCGGGCAAATAGTACTTTGGTCCACATCGGCATGTGCCCTCCGGGTTCGTAGGTTGAGGGGACACACGATCCACACCCACATCTCCCGGAGGAACGTCGTTATGAACGCGCGGCTCACGTCCACGATCGCGTTGGGCCTGGTCTCCCCACTCATCGCGGCATGCGCGTCGAAGGGGTGGGTGAAGGACCAGATGATGGCCAGCAACAAGGTGTCGACCGCCTACGTCGATTCTTCCGTCAACGCCGCGGTAGCCAAGGAAGCCGCCGCCCGCGAAGCCGATGACGCCAACACCAAGACGCAGATCGCGCAGCAGCAGGCGGCACTCGACTCGCTGCGCACGCAGTTCCACACCGCGGTGTCCACCATGGGCAGCACCATTCGCTTCGCGGTGCCGGTGAACTTCGCGTTCAACGACGCGACCGTGGCCGAGAACGACTACGCGGCGCTCGATAAGTTCGCGCAGGTGGTGAGCAAGTTCTACGGAGGCTCGGTCGTCACGGTGGAAGGGTTCGCCGATCCGGCGGGATCGAAGGCCTACAACCTCGCGCTCTCGAAGCGGCGGGCGGACGCGGTCTCGCAGTATCTCCAGACCAAGGGCCTCGACGCCGAACATCTGCGCACGGTGGGCTACGGCAAGGAGCGCCTCGTGCATCCCGACGCACAGAAGGACGACCCGGGAGCCATGCAGAATCGCCGCGCGGTGTTCGTCGTGGAGACCGCGGAGAACGCCGGAGCCACTGCCACGATGAATACACCGCAGTAATGCGCCGGTCGTCAGCGGTGCTCGTGACGATCGGGGCTGTGGCTCTCCACACCCCGATCGTCACGTTGGCACAGGAACAACCGCCGCCCAACGCCACGGAGCTGTCCAAGAAGACACAAAATCCCGTCAGCGATCTCATCTCGATTCCGTTCCAGTTCAATTTCTTCTCGGGTGGTGGCCTGGGGAAGGAATCATCGCTGCTGCTCAACGTGCAACCCGTGGTGCCCTTCAAGACCACGACCGGCTACACGCTGATCGCGCGGACGATCGTGCCCTACGTGACGGTGCCCGCCCCCAGCGGGACGAACCAGTCGGGGCTCGGGGACATCCAGGAGCAGCTGTTCGTGACACCGGCGACACCAGGGGACATCATCTGGGGCATCGGCCCGGTCTTCTCGTTCCCCACCGCCACCAATTCTGCGGTGAGCACGGGAGACTGGGGGTTTGGTCCGGCCGCGGTCGCGCTCCAGATCAATGGTCCTTGGGTCTATGGCGCGCTGATCAATCAGATCTGGACCATCGCCGGCCCCGGTGGACCGTCCGAGGTCAACATCCTGACGTTTCAGCCGTTCGTCAATTTCAACTTTGGAGTGGGGTGGGCGATCAGCACGTCACCCTTGATCACCGCCAATTGGAGCGGGCCCCACGGCACGCAATGGACGGTCCCGCTGGGACTCGGCATCACCAAGGTCACGACGATCGGCAAGCGCTCCGTGAGCCTCGGGCTCCAATACTACAATGCCGTCGCCCGCCCAACGGCCGCGGGGCGCGACCAGCTTCGCCTCATCCTGTCTCTCCTGTTCCCCGCACCGAAATGACTACTTCGGCGGCGGGGAGGGATTGGCGACCGTGAAGGTCGCGATGAACGAGTTGCCTTCGGTTGCGACGCGATTACCGGTCTCGAAGTAGTATCGGAGTGTCAGAAAGAACGGCAGCGACTTCACGACGGGAATCGGTATCGAGAGCTCGGGGCCGACTCCAAAGTAGAAGTCCTTCGATTGGAAGCCCGGCGGAAGCGTGTAGTTGTGATCCGACGTCACCTTCCATTGCGCATAGTACGCGGCACCGATGGCGCCAAATCCCTTGATCAGCGTGTGGCCAACGCCGCCCTCGAGCGTGAGGATCGCTCCCGCGCGCCGGTCGGTGCCGCGCACGTAGGACACGGGAATGTCGAAGGTGGCGTACGTCGCCACGTTGAATTGCTTCTTTTCGTCCGGATACGCGGTCCCGCCGGCGCCCAGCTCCACGGTCCACATGCCGAGGCCCGTATTATTGCGCGCGCCATTGGTGAAGCGGCCCGTCGGCATGTAGGTGCCGACGGTGCCGAGCACGTCCGCCCGGCCCAAGTGCCAACCGAGGTTCAGGGGTTGGACGTACAGGTCCGAGAACCCCCATTTGGTCTCGTTGCTCACGTTCGGTGTGGCGATCGCGATGTTGGCCCAGGGAATCGCGATCAGCGTACTGTAGTGGGCGCCACCGAGAATGGTGAAATCCGAGACCCACTGCAGGAGGAGAGCGAGGGCGCTCTGGTCGATACGCAGCCGGGTGATCGCCGTCCCATCCGACGTAATGATCTTGTCTGGATCGTAGTAGCTGAAGAAGACACCGGCGTATGAGCCAGGCGGCGGCTGCGTGCCGGAGTTGAGTCCGAAGTCGCCGCGGAACTGCGGCACGTTCGCCTGCGCGTGGGCGATCGACGCCGCGAGCAAAGGCGATAGAAGCAGGGGCACGCGGCGCATGCCGCTCATCGTATCGCGAGCGCGATCCCCTATCAGTTGGACCTAGGTATACGCCTGCGACTTCTTGGCGTTACCGGGGGTACAGCGGCCAGCGAATGCCGAACGCCGCGGCGAGGACGTGCAGCAACTCAATCCGCCACTCGGCGATGGGCGCCCCGTGTTCGGGGCTGATCCGCGCGCCGACGTGCGCGTCGGGGTGCGAAGGGTCGAATGGCGTGTCGAGGTCGGTGGGCACGACGATGTGCTCCTGGACGTACACGAAGTCATCGTCCCGCCACAGTGCCCACATCCGGTGCGGGCCCCCCGGTCCGGCGTACGCGGTGACCAGCGCGGTCGCCCGCGTCCCGTGCGCGAGACGGTCCATCGCGTCACGCCACTGGTGCTCGTAATCGGCCACGCGCCACCACGTGAGGTCGACGAGAAACTTGAGCGACTCGTCGCCCACCTTGAGCTCGCCACCCGCGTGAGACCAGCCATCGGCGTTCGTCACCACCGGGGTCGTCACCTTGATCCCAAACAACACAGCCTCCTGACCAACCAGGCTCAACTTAACCGGAGTGTCGACCAAGAGCCAATGGCCGGTGACAAGCCCCAAGGCCGATCATGAGTCCAGTCGATCGCAGGTTGGGGGGTCCATGCAGGCAATGCTCGGTTCGAGATGGCACTGGCTCAGCCTCTTCACCACGTCCATGGTACTCGTCGCTTCATGCTACCCGGATCGCTCCACTGACGTGTCCGACTTCGACACGGTCACGACGATCTACGACAAGGCGGCTCCGTTCGGGACGTATAAGACCTATGCGCTACCCGATTCGGTGGTGCACCTCGATACGGCGGGCCAGACCGACAATGTCTCGCACGCCAACGACGGTCTCGTGCTCAACAGCGTTCAACAGAACATGAACACGTTGGGATTCACGCAGGTGTCCAACGCGGCGACGGCGGATCTCGTGTTGCTCGTCAATGCGACATCCTCGACCACGGTCGGGGTCGTGAGCTACCCGTACTGGAACTACTGGGGCTGGTGGCCCGGATGGAGCGGCGCCTATGGTCCGACCTATAGCTACTACTACCCGACGTATGCGGTGCCGTACAGCTACACGACCGGCACGGTGTTCGTTTCGATGCTCGACAACAAGAATCGCGACACCGTGAACAAGAAGCTGCCGATCGTTTGGCTGGGCGGCGCGAACGGCTTGCTCAACGGCACGAGCTCGGTCGCATCGCGCATTCCGACGCGGATCAATCAGATGTTCACGGCTTCCCCATTCCTGACGCCCAAATGAGCATGCATTGCTGGCTCGCTGCCGCCGCGCTCACGAGCGCCGTCATGGTCTCGCCCGTCCGCGCCCAGGACCAATTCGGCATCATCAGCTACAACTATTCGGTGCCGACGAACGACGCGAAGGCGTTCACGGATAATGACAGCTGGCTCGGATTCTATCTGGACTTTCGCCGGTACCTCAATCCGGATCACACGCTTTCTGTCGGGACGACGTTCGGATGGACCGAGTTGTATTGGAAAACGAACAACCCGATCAACTTCACGTTCCAGCAGAACGGTGCGGGCACGATTCAGAGCACGCAGTATCGCGATCTCAACATTTTCCCCTTCATGGTCGGCGGGGATTACTACTTCCACATGAGCTCTGAAAGCAACCTGAAGCCGTTCATCGGGGCCAGCTTGGGGGTCTATTACATCCATCAAACGTTCGACATCGGAACCGTCACGTTCAACACGGATAACTGGATCTTCGGCTGGGCGCCGGAGCTCGGGGTCCTGATCGGCTTGTCCAACGGTGGTCAGATCGCGTTATACGCGCGCTACAACTGGCCCGTGAACGCCGGGAGCTTCCTCCCGACGGATGACAACAAGAGCATGCGATTCCTCTCCATCGGCGTCGGCCTGGGATTCGCACACTGACGAATCCGTGGTCCGGTGAACCGATTCTCAGTGAGGCAGGTCGAAGGCGAACCCCTTCCCAACCGCGATGACCCACTGTGCCGGTTGGGCACTCGTCGCGGCGCGAAACGCGAGATCGATCCGAATCATGCCGCCCGTCGGCGACCGGAGAGAGCCAAACCGGAGTCCGAGCCCCGCGTCGGTACCGGAGCGCGCCGGAGATCCGGCAAACCACGCCCCCGCCTGATCGACAAAGGCGGCCAGTCCCACGGCGTAGAGACCAAAGGCGTTCGGCACGATGATGTAGCGATACTCGGCGCTCGTGATGTAATAGCGGTCGCCCGTAAACGCGTGCGCGGGATACGCTCGGGCACCGTAGCCGAGACCGAGGTCGAACTCCTCGCCGGGATAGGGATTCGACCGCACGCCGCCGTCAGCGTGCAACACGGCCATGTGACGCTCCCCCGCCTGGAACACCGCCGTCACGCCCGCAGTGATGGCGCCGGAATCGACGCCGACGCTGGTGAGCAAGCCATTGGCCTCGAAGTGCTCGAGCACGAACCCAACCGGTATGCGTTGACCCGTCGCGAGCGTGAGCGATGGCCCGATACCACCATGGGGATAACCCCAGGGGCCCGGGGCGATGGCGGCGGCGAGGCGCACGGTGAGCCCAAGGTCGACGTCTTCGTCACGACCAAAGGCTTCGTAACCGCGGGTCGACAGATACTGTACGTGCCGGTACTCGACCCATGGACCGAACGCGGCCGTCACCGGCCTGGGAAACGGGCTGGTGTCCGACTCGAGCTGAAAGCCGTCGCGCCGGATCTGCGCGTCGAGTCCGGCGCGCAGGTATCCGGACTCCGACGCCGAGATCTTGAATCCGCCTTCGCCGATGAGGGCATCCGACCGCTGGCGCACCTCACGGAAAGGCTCGCCGTTCCCGTCGCGGAATTGGAGCACCCGGATATCGGTCCTCACCCCGTTCAGCGATCCGCTCGCCGGTGTAGAAAGGTGGAAGAATGGCGCCGACACGGTGGCCGAGAGGTCGGTGCCATCGCTTCGACCCTCGTAGTTGAAGTCGACACCGACGGTGCTGGCGACGAGCCGCGGACGCGCCGCCGCGAGGGTGAGCACCGACCGGTCCGGATTGCGCTCGTAGGCCACATCGAGAACGGTGTTCGTCCCGAGAAAGTTCGTCTCACGCAGGCCCGCACCGACCGTCGCTTCGGTGCCGCTCGTCTGCAATTTTATCTGGGGATTCGTCGTCCACGCGTCGTGCGTGTTGACGTGGACGATGAGCCCGGCTGGATCCGGCGTGCGCACCGTATCGATATCCACGGCGCGAAAGATCCCGAGGGCGCGCAGGTTACGAGCGGATTCCGCGATGGCGGCGGCGTCGTAGGGTTGGCCAGTGGCGAACGTCAGCTCCTGCTGAACGACGAACGCCCGTGTCGGGATGTGGATCAGATTCATGATGCGGAAGAGCGTGGACGATGCCGCGTCCGCGGAATCGAACACCTGTTGCGTCGAGATCTCGATCTTCCGCACGGTGTCCTGCGCGCCGAGGGCGTGAACGCCGATCAGTCCAGCGGCCCAGAGCCAACACCGATGAGGCACGGACCGAACGGCCCGCGCTCATCGCCCGCGCGGTGGATACTTGGCGAACATCGTCTGCACCGCGCTGCTCACCCGCTTTTGGGCCTGCTCGGGACTATCCGACTGGCGAAGCTCGTCTTGCGCGGTGCCGCGCCACACGAGGTTGTTCTTCTTGATGTCCACCAGGTCGACGATCAGCGTGCCCTCGGGAATCTCCGTGACCGTTTTCGTCGACGACCAGCTTCCGCCATAGGGCGCACCGTAGCCGTACCCGAACGACTGGACGTTGAGCCGTTGGTTCACCGCGGCGTGGTACGTGACGAAGAGGTCGCTGGCGCCTGAGTCGGCCTTGCGCAGTCCCTTCGCGGCCAGCTGTTCGTCCACCGCGGTGACGATGCGCTGGTCCACCAGGGGATTCTGGGCCGGCGTCGTGTTCTTCCATACGTACGTGTGATAGGCGCCAAAGTTGGCGCTCGGATCATAGTCGTCGTGGGTCTGCAGGGTCGTACAACCAACCCCGAACAGGAGCCAGACGAGGTGGCGAATAGGCATAGTAGCACGCTACACCGCGGCGGCGCGCGCGACTATTCGACCTAGGTCGACGTAGGCGTCCGCGCGAGCGCCACCCAAGATTCGTTCGATGAGAGGCGCGCGCCGTCTCGCGGGCGTGATGGGACTGCTGAGCCTCGCCGCCTGGCCGGTGCGCGCCCAGGGCGTGCACTGGGAGTTCTGGCCCGAGATCGATGCCTACAAGACGCTGATCCCAGGCACCCGGCTGCTGCTGTTGACGAACTACACCGATTCGCGCGAGATCCAGTTCCATCAACTCGAGGTTGGTGCGTACATCGACTCGAAGCTGGCGTCCTGGGTATCGGTGCGCGGTGGCTACAGCTACCTCGGATCGGTGGCGAATCCGTCCTCGGACGAGAACCGCGCCGTGGCCGCGGCGACATTCAGCGTGGACCTCCCATCCTCCTTTCGCTTTCAGGACCGGAACCGGTTCGATTTTCGGTGGCTCAGCAATGACTTCAAGCCGCGCTACCGCAATCGGCCGCGCATTGAACGGGGCGTGGACCTGGGCGACCATCACTCGGTGACGCCGTACCTGCAGACGGAGGCGTACTACGACTTGGTCAAGAAGATGTTCACGCGGATCGAGACGCAGATCGGCGCCGAGTGGCAGTTCACGAAGCAGGCATCGATCGACTTTGGCCTGGTCCATAAGAACGACAAGGACCCGACGGTCGATGATGTCAATGCGCTCGCGCTGACGCTGACATTGAACTTTTGAAGAGGCCCAGCCGGTAGAGGGTGTGCACCCGGCGCGCGACGGGTGGTGTGGCCTTGCTCCACCGCGCCAGGAGCGCCGTGAGGTGCGGCGTGTCGGGCGGCATGCGCAAGTATGCGCCCACGTCCACCCGCGGTAACATGCGGCGTCCCGCGGCCAAGGCGATGAGGCCGCGCACGCCATGCGGTTCCAGAAATCCGCCGTAGCGATCCGCCGAGTAGGTGCGGATCTGACCCAGCGGATTCCGCAGAACGGGAATGCGCACGACATAGGACACGAGCAGCTCATCCCACCACACGGTGTGACCGAGCCGAAGGCGACCGACCTCTCGCGCGATCTGGAATCCCAATGCATTGGCGATGGCGCCGATGTCCGCCTGCAGGAGGTTGGTGCCGAGCACGATATAGTGGTCCCGCCAGGACGAGTAGGCGCGCGCCAGATGGGACTCCGATTGGGACACGTAGAGGGTCGGCAGCGGCATGCCCAACGCCGCGCAGTGCCGCGTCAGCAGGCCGTGGATGTCCGGCATCTGGTCCGCAGACAACAGGATGCCGTTCCCGTGGGTGAGGGCATGGCGCGTGTTGCGAAGGAACACGAGGGTCGGCACACCCAGGAGCGCGGCCACGGCCAACGCCCGCAAATGCTCGGCCCACCTCTTCAAGAAGGGATGGTCGGCCAACCATGACGGGCCGTAGGCGATGACGAGGACGGCGCCGACCAGGAGCGCGAGATTGACCGTCACGGTACCAACAAAGACCGGCCACTCCCATGGATGGCGGAGTGACCGCTCGTCAATCGTCTCTACCGTTGAAACAACCATATGACGCTGAGCGCGCCGAGGGCCAGGATCCCCACGGTCATGAGCCAGATCATGGTCCGGTTCGGGACGAACTCGCCGCGTTCGATCTGGTTGCTCACGACGGTATAGCGGATGGCGGACCAGATGATGAGCACAATCCCGGCGATCACCATCGTGAACCCCAACTGCTCCGTGTCCGCGAGGAATAGCCGGCGGCCCATTGGGGTCGGGTCCAATTCCTTGAGCTGGATCAGGTACAGACTGAATCGGTTGATGGTGATGCCGAAGCTGATGAGGGCGATGGTCGTCCGGACGTACGCCAGGTAGGTCCGTTCGTTGGCCAGGTGGTCCGACAGCGAATTCTGGTTCATGCCAAGTGCTCCGCACGTTCGATGTCGTGTTCGAGAAAATAATTCAGAAACGTGCGGATGACGGCGATCGCGGCGAGCTGCCCGACCGAGGTCCATGTGGGCGCGATGGCACTCTTGATGATGTCGGCCGCCAGCTCGAACTCGAGCGCCAGGAGGAGCCAGACCGAGAAGCGCAGCCAGGCGGCCTTCCGCTCGCCCGCCGTTTCTTTCCCCGTGATCAGTGCGTGGATCGAGCGCACGAACGCCTCGATGGCGCCGATCGCGATCAACAACGCGGCACCCGCGTCGACGCCGAGGCCGATCCAGTCAACGACCTGCTCGAACGTATCGTGCGCCACGCGCGACAGGCTATCCGCCGCGCGCGCCGCCGCCTAGTCGACTTTGGACTACATGTCGACTACTTCGACTACTTCATCGTATAGCCCTTGGGCTCCATACAGGCACTGAAGGCGCGCCCGAACGTCGCTTTGGTCGAGTCGGCGGTTTGCTTCGCCGTCTCCTGAGCCTTTTGCTGCTGCGCGGCCTCGGTCTTCTTCTTCTTCCTGACCCCACCGACTCCACCGGCTGCCGCTCCGACCGCCGCACCCGTGCCCGCATTGCCGGCTGCGACACCGATCAGCGCACCCGCGGCCGCGCCTTTCGCTGCTCCTCCGACCGCGGCGCCCGAGGGTTGGTTCGCGGCCGGTTGCGCCGGCGGCTGAGCCGGCACATTGGGATCGATCCCGGTCTGCTGCTTGGCCCACCCGTAGCAGTCGTACTCGTCCTGCTGTTGCTGTTGAGCGGTCTGGCCCTTCCCCGGGAACGCGTATACCCCGAGGCTCGACGAGAGCTGGTTCGCCGGTTGGCTCGTCGCCGGCGTCGTCGGTGCGACTTGTCCCGGGCTCGTCTGCGGTTGGCCGGCTGGCGGTTGTTGCGCGGCCACCGCCGAAGCGCTGAGTGTCATCAGCGCGATCACAATGCGATGCATGGGTCCTCCCTGCCTGATGTACACTCGGCGGGAGCGCGCGGGTGAGCCCATTAGACCTTGGTCGGATCTGGGACCTAGGTAGTATTGTCCGCTTCGTCTTGGGTCGCCACGCTTGATCCCGATGGAAGTCGATCTGGTCGCGCTGCTCGTCGTGTCCGCGGTCGCGGTGCTGGCGCCCTTGATCGCCGATTTGCCGCTGCGGCGGCGTCTGCCCGCCGTTGTCCTCGAGATCGCATTCGGCATCGTGATCGGGCCACAAGTGCTCAAGCTCACGGCGGCCGGGGGCGCTCTGGGGTTCCTTGGCGTGCTGGGCCTCGCTTTTCTGTTCTTTCTCGCCGGACTGGAGGTCGACTTCACGCGCGTCCGCGGCCGGCCCCTACAGCTCGCCGCCAAGGGCTGGTTGATCTCGCTTGGCCTGTCGGCCGTGATCGCGGTGCTGTTGCACCTGTCGGGATTCCTCCGCGCCACGGTCCTGGTGACGATCGCACTGTGCACGACATTGCTGGGCATTCTGATCCCGATCTTGCGGGACTCCGGCGAGATCGAGGGACGCTTCGGCTCGATGGCGCTGGCGGCGGCCGCCATGGGCGAGTTCGGTCCGATCGTGCTCATGGCATTGGTGTTCACGGGCCGCACGGGGCGCGCGGCACACGTGGCTTTCTTGCTCACGTTTGCCGCCGTCGCGCTCGCGGCCGCGATCGTCGCGGTGCGGTATCGCCCGGCGACGGCGGTCCGCCTCTTTGGGCGCGGCATGCACGCCTCGAACCAACTCCCGGTTCGCGTCTCCCTCCTGCTCCTGGTCGCGCTCGTGGATCTGGCGCAGCGGTTCGGCCTCGATCTCATTCTTGGCGCGTTCGCGGCCGGCATGGTGGTGTCGCTCGCCGCGAGGGATCACCCGGGGGCGCCCCTCCGCGAGAAGCTGGACGGGATCGGGTTTGGATTTCTGGTACCGATCTTCTTCATCACGAGCGGAGTCCACTTCGATCTGCACGCCCTGATCGCATCGGCCAGCAGCCTGCTCCGATTGCCGGTGTTTCTCGCGCTCATGCTCCTGGTGCGCGGATCGCCGGTCGTGCTCTACCGCGGCGACCTCCCGCGCGCGGACCTCGCGCCGCTGGCGCTGTTTTCGGCTACCGGCCTCCCGCTGATCGTGGCCATCGCCGAGATCGGCGTCGCCACCGGTCGGATGCGCACGGACAACGCGGCGGCGTTGGTGGGCGCGGGAATGATATCCGTGTTCCTGTTTCCGTTCGCCGCGCTCGCCCTTCGACCTAAGTCGCATAGCCCGCGTCGGACGCGGTGGCGTTCGTTCTCCCATACCTGGAACAAGCCGGAGACGCGATGAACAAGACCGTGCAGCGCGAGACACTCCCGATTCCCGATCAGCCGTACCAAGGCGTGCGACCATTCTCCGCCGCCGACCCGGCGGCCAAGTATCCGCCGATCGAACCGCTGCGCCCACCGAAAGGCGCGCCCAACGTGCTGGTCATTCTGATCGATGACGCGGGGTTCGGCTCATCGAGCGCGTTCGGGGGCGTGATCAACACACCGAACGCCGAGCGGCTCGCCGCCGATGGGTTACGGTACACGCGCTTTCACACCACGGCGCTGTGCTCCCCCACGCGGGCCGCGCTGCTCACAGGACGCAATCACCACTATGTGGGCATGGGCGGCATCACCGAGATCGCCACGTCGGCTCCTGGCTACTCGGGCATCCGGCCGAACTACTGTGCGCCGCTCGCCGAGATGCTCAAACTCAACGGCTACAGCACCGCGCAGTTCGGCAAAGCGCACGAGACGCCAACGTGGGAGACAAGCCCGGTCGGACCGTTCGACCGCTGGCCCACGGGCCGCACCACGTCCCGAAAGAATGGGCCGACAAGTACAAAGGGCAGTTCGACGACGGCTGGGACAAGCTGCGCGAGAAAATCTTTGCCCGGGAAAAGCAACTGGGCACGATCCCCAAGGACGCCGTCCTCACCCCGCGCCACGGGGACATCCCGGCCTGGGACACGATCGATGCCAAGCTCAAACCAGCATTGGCGCGGCAGATGGAGGTCTACGCCGGATTTTTGGAATTCGCCGATCATCATATCGGTCGACTGCTGGATGATCTAGAGAAGATCGAGATCCTGCGCGACACCCTGGTCTACCTGATCATCGGCGACAACGGCGCGTCGGCCGAGGGCGGGCTCCATGGGACGCTCAACGAAGGGTACATGTTCAACGGCGCCCAGGATCTGGATGCGCCAGAGGTCATGATCGCCAACCTCGACAAGCTGGGCGGCGTCGACTCGTTCAATCACTATGCGGTCGGATGGGCGCATGCGTTGGACACACCCTATCAATGGACCAAACAGGTCGCGTCGCACCTCGGCGGCACGCGGAACGGCTGCATCGTGCACTGGCCGCTCGGCATCAAGGCCAAGGGCCAGATGCGGACGCAGTTCACCCACGTGATCGACGTCGCGCCGACGATCATGGAAGCCGCCAGACTCCCGCAGCCGACGGCGGTGAATGGAGTGCAACAGACGCCGTTTCATGGCGTGAGCATGGCCTACAGCTTCGACGATGCCAATGCCGCCGAACGACACGAAACCCAGTATTTCGAAATCGGCGGCAATCGGGGGATCTATCATCAGGGGTGGATCGCCAGCACCATACACGCGCCGCCCTGGGTCTCCGAGAGTTCCGCGACGCCATTCGACGAAGACCGTTGGGAGCTGTACGACACGACCAAGGACTGGTCGCAGGCTCGCGACCTGGCCACACAGGAACCCGGTCGCCTCGCCGAGTTGCAACGCTTGTTCTTGATCGAGGCCGCGAAGTACTACTGTCTCCCGCTCGACGATCGGCGGATCGAACGGTTCAACGCGGACCTGGCGGGGCGGCCGGAGTTGATCCGGGGCGACACGCAGATCCTGGCGGCGGGCATGAAGCGCCTGCAGGAAAACTCGGTCCTCGTCCTCAAGAACAAATCGCACACGATCACGGCGCAAGTGGCGCTACCCGACGGTGCGCCCGGCCAGGGCAACATTGTCGAGCAAGGGGGCAAGTTCGGCGGCTGGTCGATCTACATGAAAGACGGGCGGCCGATGTACTGCTACAACTTCCTCGGCGCGCAACGCTACGTGGTGGAGGGGAAGTCGGTGGTGCCGGCGGGCAAGCACCAGATTCGGATGGAATTCACGTACGATGGCGGTGGCGTCGGCAAAGGGGGGACCGCCGTGGTCCTGGTCGACGGCAAGGAAGTCGGGCGCGGGCGCGTCGACCGCACGATTCCGAATGCCTACTCGCTGGATGAAACGACGGACGTGGGACGTTTCACTGGCACGCCGGTGACACCCGACGAGGCGAGCACGCCGAACGGCGTGTTCAACGGCACGATCGACTGGGTGGAGCTGCACGCGGGGGCCGACACGCAGGATCACCTGGTCGACCCCAAGGATTTGATCCGGATGGTCATGGCCCGGCAGTAAGCGCGCCGTGACTGGCGGAACCAGGCGACGGCGCGCTATAGTGGGCGCGACCGTCGCCCGGGGAAATGTCCATGTCACCGCATTCCGGATCCACGCACCACCGCGAGGCCGCCGAGCATTATCAACAGGCGGCCCGGCATCATCTCGAGGCCGCGAAGCACCACGACGCCGGCAACCACGAGAGGGCCGGATACCACGCGTACGTCGCGCATGCGCACCACACGTTCGCGGCCCAGCACGCCGAAGAGGCGGAGAAGCACTACGCCACATTGCACGCGCCGCCACTGCTCTAAGGGGCGACTAGCGCGACTCCAGGCCGGCGTACACGAACGCCCACTGGCCCGTCGCCTGACCCAGACCGATGAGCGCGTGGGCATATTGTTGCTGCGCGTCGTATGACGCCAGGTAGACGTCGTTGGTCGTTTGCTCGGCGCTCAAGACGTCCAGCAGCGAGGCCGAGCCGTGTTCGTAGGAGTACAGCTTGGCGCGACGCACGCGCTCGGCGTCCACCAGGACGCCGCCGGTGTACTGGGCGATCTGGATGACCGATGCCTGGTAGCTGGTCCAGGCCTGATGCACGTCGATGACCGCCTTCCACTCCGTCGATTGCAGCGTCTTGGCCGCCTGCTTCTCGGTGTAGCGCGCCGCCGAGAGCTCCCCGTGCGTGAAGTTGGAAAAGGGGAGTGGGACCGAGAGGCCGACGTTGATCGATGAGAACTGCGGCGTCGGATCCAGCGCGTTCGTCCCCTTGGTGAAATACGACGTCCCGACGGAGAGATCGATGTCCGACCACCGGTCGCCTTTGGCGACGCGGATGCCTGCCGCCGCCGCGTCGTGCAACCGGCGCGCCGCGACGACGTCCGGCCGGGAGTCGACCGCCGCCCGCACCAGGCTATCGACGTCGAGTCCGGGAGGCACGGCTCGCCCGCCCGCCATCTCGCCGGCCGGCGCCGGCTGCACGAGCGCCGGCGTGAGCGGCGCGTCCCGGGGGATGGGCGGCAAGGACACCAACTCGACCGGCGCGCCGGGCGCGATGAGCGTGTCGACCTGCCGGGGCGTCAAGAGCGCCGTCATGGCGAGCCGCGTCGTGCGCACGTCATTCGTCGCCGCCACCAACTCGCCGCGAAACTGCGCGGCCCCCACCCGCGACTGCACCACGTCGATCTCGCCGATGTCTCCGGCCCGCATTCGCCGCTCGTTCACCGCCACCAGCCGGTCGAGATCCCCCGCCGTCTGCCGTTTGCGCGCATACACCTGCTCGGCATGCACCGCGTCGGCGTAGGCAGTGGCCGCGGTGCCCCGCAGCGTCCGCAGAAAATCGTCGAGCTGCGCTTGGGCCGCGGCCAGCTGTCCCCGCGCCACGTCCGTCCGCGCGCCCCGCTTGCCGCCCAGCAAGATCGTCTGGGCCAGCGAGATGTCGTACGACGTCGCCTGATGCTGCCCGGAGACATCGAAGCCCCCGCCCCAGGACAGCGTGGGATTCGGGAAGAGGTGCGCGACGGAGACTTGGGCTTGGGCGATGGGCACCGCGAACGCCTGCGCCGCATAGTCCAGATTGAGTTGGCCCACCTGCGCGACGTACTCGGTGAGTGTCAGTCGCGTCACCGGCTCGCGGTCGAGCACCGCGATCGGCGGCAGCGGCGTCTCGGGGATGGGGATGGCCGGCTGGGCGCCCACCGCGTGGCTGGCGCCGAAGCCGAGGAGGAGTACGCACCGCCTCACCGCAGGGCTCACACCAAGGCCTGCTTCCGCGCCCGACGTTCCTCGAGCACGACATAGAGCGCCGGCAGCACGATCAAGGTGAGCGCCGTGGCGGTAATCAGCCCGCCGACGATGACCGTCGCCAGCGGCCGCTGCACGTCGCTCCCCACGCCATGGGCCAACGCGGCCGGCATGAGGCCCAGCGTCGCCACGCTCGCCGTCATGAGCACCGGGCGCAGGCGTTCCCCGGCGCCGTGCCGCGCCGCGTCCACCACCGATACCCCGATCATGGCCCGCCATCGATTCAGGTTGGCGACCATGATGACGCCGTTTTGGACGGCCACGCCGAACAGCGCGATGAATCCCACCGCGCTAGAGACGTTGAGCGTCATGCCCCGCAGGTGGAGGGCCAGCACGCCGCCCAAGAGGGCCAGCGGCACGTTGAGCAGAATCAACCCCGCGTATCCCAGGTCACCGAACTGCCCGTACAGCAGGACGAAGATCAACGCCAACGCCGCCGGGACGATGACCGCCAAGCGCGCCTGTGCCCGCTGCTGATTCTCGAACTCGCCGCCCCACTCGATGGAATAGTGCTGGTGATCGTACGGAACCTTCGTCTCGATCGCCCGTTTGGCGTCGACGATGAACGTCGAGAGATCGCGGCCACGGAGGTCGAGCTTGACCGTGAGATGGCGCCGCGCGCTCTCGTGCGTGATCGTGCTCTCGCCCGACCCCTGGCGCACGTCGGCCACCTGCGACAGCGGGATGCGCGCGCCCGACGCCGTGACCAGCTGCAGATTGCTGATCGCCTCGGCGCTGTTGCGCGCGTAGTCGGCAAACCGCACCGTCACGTCATAGCGCCGCTCGCCGAGAAAGACCTGCGACAGCGCCTGGCCGCCGATGGCCGTCTGGATGAGATCGGCGATGTCGGAGACGTTGATGCCGTACCGCGCGGCCGCCGCGCGGTCGATGACCAGCTGCAGCTGGGGCAGCGGCGGCTCCTGATCGATCGCCGGATCGGCCGCTCCGGGAATGGACGCCAGCAGGTCGCGCACCGACTCCGCGATCCGGCGCGTCTCCCGGAAATCGTCCCCGAATACCCGAATGACGAGTTGGCTATGGGCCCCGGCGATCATGTCCTGCACACCGTCGATCATGGGCTGCGAGAAGCCTACCTGAAAGCCCGGCATCGTCTGAAATCGTGCGTCCATCCGGCGGATCAGCGCCTGCTTGTCCCCGCCCCACGTATCGTACGGCTTGAGGCCGACCGAGGCTTCGATGTGCGACGGCGTCCACGGGTCGGTCCCGTCCTCGTTGCGCCCGAGCTGCGTCACGACGTAGGAGACTTCGGGGAACGTCCGCACGACCTGGCGCAGCTGGGCCGCCATCTCGCTGCCTTTTTGCAACGAGATCCCCGGCGGGAGCTGGGCTTGGAGCCAGATCGAGCCCTCATCGAGGCAGGGCAGAAAATCGCGGCCCAGTGTCGCGCCAGCGATGACCGCCAGCACCGCTGCCGCGATACCCGGGATGATGGCGAGTCGCGGCCGGTTGAGCACGCGCTGGAGCAGGGCATCGTACCGGACCGTCAGCCATGCCAGCGCGGCGTTGTGATACGGCTTGCTCGGCTTCCGGTACATCGCGTACGCCAGTCCCGGCATGAGAAGGAGCGCCGTCGCCAGCGCCCCGATCAGCGCGTACCCGATGGTGAACGCCATCGGCGTGAACAGCTTGCGCTCCACGCGCTGAAACGCGAAGAGGGGCAAATAGCCGGTGATGATGATGAGCGTGGCGAAGAAGATCGGCCGCGCCACCTGAACCGCCGCCGATCGGGCGTCCGCCTCGGTGAGCTCGGAGTCCGGGTGCGACTCGCGGCGGCGCAGGATCGTCTCCACGAGCACGATCGACGCGTCGACGATGATGCCGAAGTCTATTGCACCGAGTGACAGCAAATTCGCGGGCACATTGGTCAGGTGCATGCAGATGAACGCGAACAGGAGCGAGAGCGGGATCGTGAGGGCAATCAGGATCGCTCCACGCAGGCTCCCGACGTAGAGCAGCGTCACCAGCGTCACCAGCAGCAACCCCTCGGTCAACGTGCGCGAGATCGTATGGATCGTCGTGTGGATCAGGTTCGTGCGATCGATGTACGGCACGACCTTGACATTGGGAGGGAGCAGGCCGCCGTTGAGCCGCGCGACCTTGGCGTGCACCGAGTCCAGCACGGGCGACGGGTTGACGCCGCGCAGCAACAGCACGATACCCGTGACCACGTCCGGGTTCGCGTCCTTCCCCACCATGCCCTCGCGCTGCAGCGTGCCGAGCCGCACGGCGCCGATGTCGCGCAAAAAGATTGGGACGCCGCCTTTTTGCGTGACCACGATGTTGGCCAGGTCATCGAGCGACGTGATCAGGCCGATGCCGCGGACCACCACCCCTTGCTCGCCCGTGACCAGCACACTGCCGCCGGCGTTGGCGTTGTTCGTGGTGATCGCGTTCTCCACATTGCGCAGCCCCAGCCCGAACTGCGCCAGCTTGGCCGGGTCGACGACGACCTGGAAGCTGACCGTCTCGCCGCCGAAGAGCGTCACATTGGCGACACCGAACACCTGCTTGAGCTGCGGAAAGACGACCCAGTCCTGCAGGTCCTTGAGCTCGCGCGGGGTCCGTTGCTTGGATTCGACCGTGTATCGATAGATCTCCCCGACGGGCGAGCTGATCGGATCCAGCCCTGGCGTCGCACCCGGCGGTAGCGTGATACCCTGGATCCGCTCGTTGATGCGCTGTCGCGCCCAGTAGTCGTCGACCCCGTCGCGGAACACCAGCGTGATGAGCGACAGCGCGAACGTCGTGCGGGAGCGCATGACCTGGAGTCCGGGCGTCCCGGCCAGCTCCCGCTCCAGCGGCGTCGTGATCTGCTGCTCCATCTCCTCGGCGGCATGCCCCGGATACTGGGTGATGACCTGCGCGGTCGTGTCGGCGATGTCCGGGTAGGCTTCCAGCGACAGCTGGTACCACGAGTACACCCCGAGGCCGGCGAGCATGACGAAGAGCACCATCACCAGCACCCGCCGGTTGAGACACCACCCGACGATGTAGTCGATCACTGGAAGAGGACCACCTGGCTGGCGACGACGCGCTGGCCTCCGGAGAGGCCCTCACGGACGACCACGCGGCCCGAGTCCACGTTCCCCACGATCACCGGCCGGCGCTGGAGCGTCCACGGTTTCGTCTCGACGAAGACGTAGCTCGAGTCGCCGATCTGGAGCAGCGACGTGGCCGGCACCACAATCGTGGGCCGCGGATGCGCGGCAAACGTGATCATGCCGTACATGCCGGGTTTGAGACGACCGGTGGGATTGTCGACGCGCACCCGCGCCTTGGTCATGCGCGTCGCCGTATCGACGACGTCGCTGACCATGGCGACGATGCCGCGCAGCGTATCCGTGGGATAGGCGCTGAGCACCGCCACCGCGCGCTCCCCGGGCTGAATGGCGTGCACGTCTTTTTCGGGGACGTTGGCCGTGAGGTACACGGTCGCCAGATCGGCGACGGTCATCACCGAGATCGTCGGGTCGTTATGGAACTCGCCGACGCCGACGGTCAGGTCGGTGACGCGTCCGGCAATGGGCGAGCGGATGACCAGCGCCTGCTCCTTGAGGGCGAGCGCGGTGTCGACACCGAGCAGGGTCAGATGCGCCGCGCTGCGACGGAGATCGCCGGCGGCCTGGGCAAAGTCCGTCTCGGCCTGTTCCACGTCGCGCTGCGCCGCGATCCCGTACTGTGCCAAATCGTGTTGGCGGGCCAGGTTGTTCTTGGCCTGGTGGTAGGCCGACAGCGCATGGTCGTAGTCGGCCTGCGCCGATGTAAAGTCGGGCGAATCCAGCGTCAGGAGCGGCTGGCCTTTGTGGACGGCCTCGCCGAGGCGGACGTTCAACGCGATGATGCGGCCGGCCAGCGGCGGCAAGATCGGGACGGTGTGCACGGGGTCCGACTCGACGGACGCCGTGGCCAACACCACGTCGCTCCGGACGCTGGTCCGCGCCGTGTCGAACACGAGCCCCGACCGGAGCGGCGAGCCTTCGGGGATCTGGACGGCGCCATTGGCCTGCGCGACGAATGCCGGCCCGGCGTCGGCCGCCGGTTTCGATGAACAACCGGCCGCGGTCGCCACCATAGCGGCGACCGCGGCACAGGCACCGCGGGTCACGACCATAGGCAATACCCTACGCCAGTATCCTAATCGGGTCAAGCGGGGACGAGTAACAAATCGGCCGGACCCCCTCTCCCCGCTCATGCAGCCACTAGCGTTAGTACATGCCCTCAAAGAAGACCGTCGCCGTCCGGGGCAGTAAGAAGAACCCGCTGCCCGGGGCCCGTGTCATCGCGCCGGCGGCGCCCGATGAGCGGGTGGAGGTTACGATCCGGATCCGTCCGCGGCATCCGCTCCCGCCCAAGGCCGACCTGCTGGCGCCATTGGCCCGTCCGCCGATCCTCGACCACGCGGCGTTCGAGAAGCGCTACGGAGCCGATCCCAAGGACGTGGCGAAGGTACGGAAATTCGCCAAGGACAACGACCTGACCGTGGTCAAAGCGACGGCCGCCAGCCGCAGTGTCCTGGTGTCGGGCACCGTCGCGGACATGAGCAAAGCCTTTGGCGTGACCCTCCAGGTCTACAGTTACCCACACGGCACGTACCGGGGCCGTACAGGCTCGGTGAAAATCCCGGCGGATCTGGCGCCCATTGTCGAAGGGGTCTTTGGTCTCGACAACCGGCCGGTCGCCAAACGCCACGTCCGCATCCGTCGCGCCACCGCCGCCGCCAGCGACGGGGCGGGCTCCATGGACCCGGGGACCATTGCGAGTCTCTACGATTTCCCGACCGGGGTCACCGGCGCGGGCCAGACCATTGGCATCATCGAGCTGGGAGGCGGGTATCGACCCGCGGACCTCGAGCACTATTTCGCGAGCCTGACGCCGCCGGTGCCGATGCCGACGGTCATTCCGGTGTCGATCGACGGCGCCACGAATGCGCCGGGTGGTCCCGATGACGCCGAGGTCGTGCTGGACATCGAGGTCGCCGGCGCGATCGCGCCGGGGGCCACCATTGTGGTCTACTTCGCGAAGAACGATCGGGGGTCGAAGTCCTTTCTCGATGCGCTGACGGCGGCGGTGCATGATCGCACGCATAATCCATCCGTCATCTCGATCAGCTGGGGCGGCCCCGAGCAAGAGGCGGGCACCGGGTTCCAGCAGCAGTTCGATCAGGTGCTGCAGTCCGCGGCCATGCTGGGCATCACGGTGTGTGTCGCCGCCGGTGATGATGGGGCGGCGGACATGGGGCCAAAGGGGTGGGACGGGCTCGCACATGTCGACTTCCCGTCATCGAGCCCGTTCGCGCTCGCCTGCGGCGGCACGCGACTCATCGCCAACGGCAACACCATCGCCAGGGAATCCGTTTGGAACCAACACTCGGCCGACATCTCGACCGACGCCGGGCCGGACGGATCGTTCGGCGCCACGGGTGGCGGCATCAGCACCGCGTTCCCGTCGCCGGCGTACCAGAAGGCCGCGGCTGGCGGCACCGGGCGGGGCGTGCCGGACGTCACTGGTGATGGAGATCCGGACTCCGGGTACAACATTCTACTTGAGCAGCGAGGCCATCGCCGTCGGCGGCACCAGCGCCGTCGCCCCGCTGTGGGCGGCGCTTGTGGCGCGCATCAACCAAAAACTCGGCGGACGCGTCGGGTTCATTAACCCGCAACTCTACGCGATGGCGCCGGGGTCCGCGTTCCGCGATGTCACCAGTGGCGACAATCGGGTGACCTACGAATCGCACACGAACGTCGGCTACGATGCCACGATCGGATGGGACGCCGCCAGCGGCCTCGGCTCACCGATCGGCACCAATCTCGCGACGTTGCTCACCGTCGCACCCCTGGCGGCGCACGCGAAGTCTGCGAAGCGAGGGAAGGGCAAGAAGCACCGGAAGCACGCGAAGCGCCGTCGCGAGGAACTCACGGCGGCGCGCTAACGCGCACGTCAACGAGCGCCGGTCGAGTTGGGCCCCACCACCCGCTCGATGCGTCCGAGCGTGGCCTCGATCTGATCGAGCCTCGCATGCGTCGCCTCCTGCGAGAGCGCCTGCTTCGCGCTCATGAGCACGATCTTCGTCGAGACGAGAAACACACCGGCCTCGAGCAACAGGTCATGCGTGAGCCCCTTCTCGAACAACGCCACGAGAAAGAGGATGACCGTGGCCAGGATCACTATCGTCGACGCGGTATCGAGGCGCCGAGCATGAGCCGGCATGATTTCTCCTGTACGTCGAGGTTCCCGGCCTGGGAACCTGATCGCTTATTTACTCCACGGTGGCGTCACGCCGTTGGAGCGGGCGTAGGCGATGAGCTGGCCCAGGTGCTCGTGCAGGTCGCCACCCATCCCGAACGACATGTCGATCACCGTATGCTCGCCACCGAACATTTTGTGCGCGCCGGTGATCGCCGCCGGGTCCAGGCCGTCCAGCGCGGTCTTCGTGTAGGCGTACCCGTCCTTCAGATTCTTGAGCACGTCGTCTTTGGTCGACATCGCCTCGAACTTCTTCATGGACGCCTCGTCCCGCCCGGGGATGACGGGGGACGGCTTGGCGCCGTAGGAGAGCGGCGTCCAGACATAGAACTCGCTGGCGACGTGCATGAACACTTCGCCGATGGAGCGCACGCCGGGCGCCGGCCGCCAGGCGTACTTGTCGGCGGGGATCGCGTTGGCCAGCGAGTAGAACTTGTTGTACATCGTGTCGAGGTCGGCCCGGAACTGCTTGCGCACTTCGAGGGCCGCGGCGCGGTCGGGCGCGCTTTGCGCGGCGCTCACGTGAGACGTGGCGACACACGCGACGAATACCACCAATGGGATACGCATAGGGTGATCATACGGCGTTTCGCCCCGTTCGTCCAATAATGTCAAGGTTTTGTCATGACCCAACGTTCCCTTACATTGCGGCATGCACTGGCTCACCCTGGCAGCCGCGGCGACGCTCGCCGCCATGCCGCGCGCGGGGACGGCAAGCGACACCGTCGTCGTGTTCGATGCGGGCACGCTGGCATTGCCCCTCAAGGCGGCCTTCGATTCGTTCGCGGTGCATACGCCGGCGGTCTTGCTGCAGGAGAATGCCGGTAGTCTCGAGACCGCGCGCAAACTGCTCGACCTGGGCCGCATTCCCGATGTCATCGCGCTGGCCGACTACGAGATCTTCCCGCGCCTCCTCATGCCGGCGCAGACGACGTGGTACGCGGCGTTCGCCCGCAACCGTATGGTGCTGGCCTATACGGATCGGTCCAAGGGCGCCCAGACGATCTCGGCCCAGAACTGGGTCAAGACCATTACCCGGCCGGGCGTCGAGGTAGGCAGATCCGACCCGGATCTCGACCCCGCGGGGTATCGCGCGTTGCTCGTGTTCCAGCTGGCGGAGCAGCAGTACAAGCAGCCGGGTCTGGCCGCGACGCTGGAGAAGGCGGCGCCGCCGCGCAACATGCGCCCCAAGTCCGCCGATCTCGTGGCGTTACTCCAGACCGGCGATCTCGACTACGCGTGGGGCTACGAGTCCGTCGCGCTGGCGGCGCACCTCCGATACGTGCGCTTGCCCGAGGCCATGGACCTCGGCAGTCCCGCGGATTCGATGGCGTACGCGCGTGCGGTCGTGCGCGTGCGCGGCGCCAAGGCCGGCGACACGGTGACCTTCCGCGGCGAGCCGATCGTGTATGCGTTGTCGATCCCGACGGCCGCGCCACACAAGTCGGCCGGCGAGCGGTTCGTGGCGTATTTGCTTTCGCCCGCGGGCCGGCGCGTGTTGCGCGCGGCCCGGTTGGATGCGCTCGAAAAACCGCTCGTCGTCGGGCGGGGGGCGCCCGCCTTCTAGTCGGCCCCGCTCAGGCGACGCGTCACCTTCCCGGCCTCGTCGAGGAACTCGATGCTCGCTTGCCCCAGGGAGTCGACCGTCATGCGGAGACGCGGCCGGTTCATCGGGTCGGAGAGTACGACAATCGACGCGCGACCCGGATCGCGACCGATGTACGCCCGCTGCGCGTATCCGACCCTCAGCGCTTTGAGCGCCGAGTCTTTGCCGGGACCGTCGGCCATCTTGGTGATCGTGCGCTGCTGGTCGACCATGTCCATGATCGGCGTGTTTGGCCGGTCGTAGAACCCGATGCCCGCGCGGCGATGGCCATCTTCCTGCTGGTAGTCCAGCGAGATGTCCTGGTCCTGGTCGTACTGGTCGAACGACAGATGCCCGAACGACTGGATCTTGCCGTCGACTTTCTTGCCGCCGAAGATGAGGCCGCCGTTCTCCTCGCCTTCGTCATTGTAAAAGATCATCCCCGCCTCCTTCGGCCGACCGGGCACCGTCTTCCCCCGAAACACCCAGCCCGGCGAGAGCTCGGCGTTGGAGATCGACATGCGCATGCGGCCGTCGCTCTCGACGATGTTGATGCGCTCGACGTCGATCTCCTTGAAGTGGGTCTTCTGGGCGAACGCCGCCAGCGCCAGAATGCCCGTGACCGTCGTGGAGACGATCGTGTAGGTCTTCAGCGATAGTGCCATGCGGTGGTTACCTCTCCGGGAGGAGCGTGCTTCGCGATCTCGTCGGCCATCCACCGCAGCATCACGCCGGTGGCGGTTGGGCGATAGCCGTGGCCTTTGAGCGGACGGCCAAAGTCGAACGAGCCGGCGTAGTCCGTGGTCTCGAGGAACTTCTGGACGTCGTAGATCGCGAGGTTGAGATAGAAGTGGTCCATGTCGCCCGTGTAGAAGTGCAGCTTCCCTACGAGCGATGATCCAATCGTGTTCCAACGCGCCTGCATGTAGTCGCGCAGATCGAACCCGCGGGCGCGCATGGAATCGGCGATGGCATGATCGATGACGCCCGTGTGTCGGTCCCACAGGGGCAGCGGGTATCCGTCCGGTCCGGCGGGCGCATACACCGATTCCCACGCTTCCTGTTGTTCGGCCGAGCGCCCGTGCGAGGCGAGGACCGCTTCGAGCTGGCTCTCCTGACGCTCGGTGAGCATGACCTGCCCTTCGGGCGTGCGCAGGAATGGCCGCTCAAAATCCAACCATGTGGAGCCTGGCGCGCGGAACGCGTTCGTGTCGCGGTAGATGTCGATCAGCGCCCAGTTGTGAAAGTCGACCGGGTCCGGATAGTAGACCCACGCGCCGCCGAAGAATTCAGGATGGTAGACCTGGAGGGCCAACGACTCCCACCCGCCGGTGGAGCCGCCGCTCAGCACGCGCGCGTAGGGCGCCTTGATGATGCGAAAGTGCGATTCGATATAGGGCACCAGCTCCTGCATGATCGCGTCGCCATACGGGCCGTTGTTCGCCGAGTTCACGGCGTACGAGTCGTCGTAGTACGGTGTCGGGTGCAGGAACGTGACCATGAGAAGGCGCGGGAAGTTATCGCTGCTCCAGTCTTTATAGAGCTGATAGCCCTCGCCGCGCCGCATGTTGACGACCCACGCGCGGTGCCCGACCTCGAGCGAATCCACCGGGTACACCGGCTCTTCCTGGAAGTGATAGGGCGGCGCCAGACTGAAGTGATCCTGCTCGTAGTCGACCGGATACGCGACATCCGGATGCGCGTCGTAGTCCTTGGGCAGCAACACCACGGCGCCCAAGTACATCGGGCGGCCCCAGAATTTCGTGAGGATCGCGCTTTGGATCTTCACGTGCCGGACCCACTTCGTGTCCGCGGGGACGACAACCGGCGGGATCACCTGGGAGAGATCGAGTCGCAACGTCGTGCCCGGCCCCAAGTGCACCTTGCGTACGGCGCTGACCAGATTCCCCGGCGAGGACGCCAACTGCTGCCCCTCCCACTGGTCGTTGTGGGCCCAGATCGTATGCCCGTCCGACCGGTGGAACTCCGTGTACACGTTGAGCAGCGCTTGCACGAAGTAGTCGCCTGGTGGGAGCGCGCTCAACGTGCATGGCGGGAAACCGGGCGTCGTCGCGGCCAGGGTCATCGGCTGACCCGGCGCCACTCCCGCGACGTCCTTGCCGAAGAACGGCGCGTTCGCTCCCAGGGCGCCGCCTTGGTAGCGTGGCTCCGGCGTGCTGTCGTTCGAGACGAACAGAAACACGCGGCCGGTCACGGGCTCCGCCCGGACCGACCGCGCAAACGAGACGCTGACAGCCTGTGCGAGCACCACACGCGCACCCATCGCGCTGCCGACCACCGCGAGCGCCGCGAGCGCTAGCGAAGCGCGCGCGGCGGAGCACCGTCTCATTGGACCGTCGTTGGCGTGCCCAGCGTGTACTTGGTGATCCAGGCCGAGTCCCGCTGCATGCGGTCCAGCAGGTGATAGTACTCGGTGAATCCGTGTTGCTCGCGGGGATACAGCACCAGCTCCGCGGTCTTGCCACGATCGTGCAGGGCCCGATAGAACTGAATGGACTGCCCGGGCGGCACGCGGGGATCGGCCGCGCCGTGCTCGATGAGGAGCGGAGTGGTCACGTGATCCGCGTACGTGAGCGGCGACTGCCTCCGGTACACTTCCATCGTCTCCGCGCTCGGCATGCCGCCTTCGAACAGGCCGATATAGCCGGAGATCTCGCTGGTGCCGTACATACTGAGCAGATCCGACATCCCCGCGCCCATCCGCGCGGCCTTGAAGCGCGACGTGTGACCGACGACCCAGGCCGTCATGTATCCGCCGTAGCTCCACCCGATGAACGCCATGCGGCTCGAATCCACGACGCCGCGGCGGATCACGTCGTCGACGCCGGCCATGATGTCGCGATAATCGCCGCCGCCCAGGTCCTTGATGTTGGCGCGCATGAACGACTCGCCGAATCCTTCCGACCCCCGGGGGTTGGGATAGAGCACGGCCCACCCTTCACCGGCCCACACCTGGCCCGGTGATGTGGGCGTCGCCTTGAAGTCGTCGATACTGGCGCCCGTCGGGCCGCCGTGCTCTTCGACCAGCAGCGGATATTTCCGGCCGGCCTGATACCCGACCGGCCTGAGGAGGACGCCCGAGATCTCGGGGCCGCCAGCGCTCTTCCACGTGATCAACTCGGTCTGCCCGAGGGCGACGTCGGCCAGCTGCGGGTTGATCGTGGTGAGTCGCTTCGGCGCGGTGAAGCGCAGATCGCTCACGTAGATGTCGCGCGGCGCGTCGTGCGTCTCCATACCGAAGGCCACGTGCTGGCCATCCCGGCTCACCGACAGGCCGCGCACGATAGTCTTGTCGGTCACGCGACGGAACGCCCCGGACGCGAGATCGAAAGCGAAAACGCTCTCATACACGCGGTCGTTGGTGGAGAAGAGCAACGATCGCCCGTCGGGCGTCCACTGCAACTGCATCAGCGTGACTTCGAGCTTGGGATCGTGCACGGTCTTGCTTTGCTTCGTGGCCAGATCGTACAAGACCATGTCGCCGTTGTTGAGCACCGGTGCCGGGATGCTGTCCCCCATGAGCGTGTCGCTCTGGGGAAAGGAGGCGAACGCCAGCGTGTGCCCGTCCGGCGACCACGCCGGCTGGGTCAACGTGATCGGCGCGGCGCGATACTGTTGCCCGACGCGCTCCACCGCCTTGGTGGCGACGGTCACCACGTACACCGTCCCGCGGAGATCGCGCAGGAGACCGGTGGGTGACGCCACGAAGGCGATGCGCGTGCCATCGGGCGACCATTGGGGCATGCCGCCAATCGCCAGCGCGCTGAGGGTATAGTTGCCGTGCACGAGTTCGACGGTCTGGCCGGTGGCGACGTTCGCCACCCATAAGTGCGTCGTCCGCCCGCCGCTCTCGAACACCTGCGCGTCGTCGTGCCGCTTGAGTTTCGCTTCCTCGGCGCGCGGAACGGAGTCGACGCTCAGATACGCGAGCTGCGTTCCGTCCGGCGACCAGGAGAAGCTCTCGGCGCCGTCATGGGCGTGCGTGATCTGCCGCGCTTCCCCGCCATCGATGGGGAGGAACCACACCTGCGGCCGCTGACCCTCGTCGCCGGTGCCGCGGGCAGTAATGAAAGCGATCGCGTGGCCGTCGGGAGTCCAGGCGGGCGACGACTCGCCCCGGTCGCCGAAGGTGAGCTGATGCGGCGTCCCGCCCGCCGTGGGCACGAGCCACAGGTGGGATCGCCGAACCGGGATCTCGGCCTTCTCCCAACCGCTCACCGAATAGACGACCGAGCGCCCATCGGGCGAGATCTCGATGCCGCCCAGGGAACGCATCGACATGATGTCGTCGAACGTCATCGGACGCTTGGCGGACTGGGCGCCGGCGGTCAGGGCCAGCAGCAGGGTCGCGCCGCACACGGTACGCGTGATCATTGGAGAGAAACGACCTCGCCGCCCTTGAGGACCAGGCGGACGTGATGAAGGGCATGGATGTCGCGCGTCGGATCCCCATTGACGGCGACGAGATCGGCCAAGAGACCAGGGGCGATGATCCCGCGGTCGGTGAGGTGCAGGACTTTGGCATCGACGGAGGTGGCGGCTTGCAGCGCCTCCACCGGCGTCATGCCGTATTCGACCAGGAGCTCCAGCTCGTGGGCATTGTCACCGTGGGGAAAGGCACCCACGTCGCTGCCATTGCAGATCGTGACACCGGCGGCGCGAGCCGCCTGGAAAGCGTGGTGTTTGAGAGCGACGCCGGGCGGCACGGGGTCAGTCCCCTTTTTCCATCCGTTGCGCAGATAGCCGCTCTCGGTCCCCGCCAGCGTCGGACACAAGGCCACGCCGTGCTCGACCATCAGACGAAAATCCTCGCTCGATGCGGAGTCGGCGTGCTCGATGGTCGTCGCGCCCGCGAGGACGGCCCGCCGCACCCCTTCCACGCTCCGGGCGTGCACGGCCACCAGTCGGCCGGCGCCGTGCGCGACATCCATGGCGGCTTTGAGCTCGTCCAGCGAGAACGTCACCTCGATCTGCCCGCTCGGACTCGCCGAGCCGTCGGCGTAGAGCTTGATCCAGTCCGCGCCGTTGGCGATCTGATGCCGGACCGCGGTCATCACGCCTTCGACGCCGCTGGCGTCCTCCGCACCTTGGGGTACCGCGAACGCATAGCCGTGGGGCCCGTAGGAGCCGGTGGCGACGATGGCCCGCGTCGCGACGAAGAGCCGGGGCCCCGGAATGATCCCCTGATCAATGGCCTGTTTGACCCCGACGTCGGCGTCACCGGCGCCTTCGGTGCCGAGATCGCGGAGCGTCGTGAACCCCGCTTGCAGTGTCCGGCGCGCCGCCATGGTGGCGCGCGCTACGCGTAGCGCCAACGGCTCCTTGAGGACCTGATCCGCCCATGGCGTCTCGATATACGGGTGGAGGAACAGGTGCGAATGGGCGTCGATGAGCCCGGGCAACAGGGTCGTGTTCGGTAGATCGATCGTCCGCGCACCACCCGCGGCGATCGTCGCCCGGGGGCCCACGGCGGCGATGTGGGCGCCGCGCACGAGGACAGCCCAACCCTCGTGCGTCACACCCGCGGGGGCGTCGAAGACGCGTGCGGGCGTGAGCAGGACGGCCGAAGTGTCGGCTTGGGCGCCAAGCGCCCGGGTCAACACCATCGCGCCTGCCAGAACACGAGAGACTATCACGCGTCTAAGACAACTACGCACCGCGCCAGCCCTTACTCGTCGACGCGCCCCGCTTCGGCTTGACACTCGTGTGAGCCGACCCGATGTTACCCTTCTGCTCACACCGTCCGCCCTCCCGATGATCGAAATCCGGGACATCACGAAGTCGTATGGCGACTTTCGTGTGCTCGACGGGTGCTCGACGACGGTCGCGAAGGGATCGGTGGTCGTGATTTGCGGACCATCGGGATCGGGCAAAAGCACGCTCATTCGGTGCATCAACAGGCTCGAAAGCATCGACTCGGGCGACATTTTGGTGGACGGCGTCTCGGTGTGTGCGCCGGGCACCGATCTCCAGGCGCTGCGCGCGCGGATCGGGATGGTATTCCAGAGTTTTGAGCTCTTTCCCCATCGGACGGTGCTCGACAACTTGAATCTGGCGCAGATGCGGGTGTTGCGGCGGGATGAGCGCACGGCCACGGCGCGATCGATGGCGCTGTTGGAGCGGGTCGGCCTCGCGGATCAAGCGCGGAAATATTCGGCGGCGCTCTCCGGGGGACAACAGCAACGGATCGCGATCGCCCGGGCGCTGGCCATGGATCCCAAGGCAATGTTGTTCGACGAGCCGACGTCGGCGCTCGACCCGGAGATGATCAGCGAAGTCCTCGATGTCATGGTCGCGCTAGCGGCGGAGGGCATGACGATGCTGGTGGTGACGCACGAGAATGGCATTCGCACGGCAGGTGGCGGACCGTATCCTGTTCATCGACCACGGGCGGATTGTCGAGGATCGCGATACCAATGCGTTCTTTACGGAACCGCACAGCGCGCGGGCCCGCGAATTTCTCTCCAAGATCCTGGCGAAGCCAGGATCGGTCCAACCGAAGAAGGATCTTGCGACGCAAAGCGTCGCGAAGATTCTGCAACACGATGTCACGTAACGCGGCGCGAGACGGACGGCGGACGGCGGCGTTGCGACCGCGGTATCGCCGCATCGCCAATGAGCTGACCGCCAAGATCGGCGCCGGCACGTATCCGGTCGGCGAGTTGCTCCCGACCGAGCTGGAGCTGTGCGCCAAGTATCACGCCAGCCGGTCGACAGTACGGGAGGCGCTGCGGCTGCTGCGGGATGCGGGGCTCATCTCCCGGCGGCGCCGGACCGGCACCGAAGTCGTGGCCCAGCTGTCGCCGGTCAGCTACCGGCAGCCGACGAACTCCATCAGCGATCTCCTCCAGTACGCCGAGGAGACGCGGATCGAGATCATCGCCGAGAAACGGGTCATCTGCGACGCGACGCTGGCCCAACTCCTGGAGTGCCGCGAGGGCCACGCCTGGCTCAAGGTGACGAGCCTCCGCACGATCCCCAGCGATCCGCGCCCCATTTGCATGACGACCGCGTACGTGGACGCCGGCCTCCCCGACATCGAAAAGCGGCTGGGCACCGTGGCCGGTCCCATCTCGGCGATGCTGGAGCAAGTGTACGGGATTCACATCGCGCGTATCGAACAGAGCATCCAGGCCATGAGCCTGAGTAAGCGGCAGGCCGGGCTCCTGCGCGCCCAGATCGGCAGTCCGGCGCTGCGCGCCGTGCGCCGCTATTACCAACCCGACGGCACGCTGATCGAGCTCTCCAGCGCCATCCACCCCGCGGACCGTTTCACCTACGTCACGAGCCTCGTCCGGCAGCAGGTTTAGCCAGTAGGCGTACTTGACCGACGCGGATTAGGTCCGTACATATACGTCGCGTTATTTTGTCCGTACAAATGCCACGGAGGCCTTCGGGCATGCACGTTTCCTGGGCGCGGCGCGCGGCGCATCTGTCGTCGGCCATGGCAGCACCGGCACCCGCCGGCACCATCTCGTTCGATTCCGGCCACGCCTTTCCCGGCGTGCTCCCCGACCTCACCCGGGAGGCGGCCACCGCCCTCTCCCACTGTCGCGCGGAGACGCTGCAGTACGCGCCCCGGGCCGGGCTCGGCGAGCTGCGCCAGTGGATCGCGGAATACATGCAAGCCGATGGCGCGCGGGTCCGGGCCGAAAACATCCTCGTCACCAACGGCGCCAAGCACGCCATCGAGCTGATGTGCCGCGTGCTGCTCGATGAGGGCGACAGCGTCGTCGTCACCGCGCCGACGTATTTCAGCGCCATCCCCATCATTCGGAGCTTCGGCGCCACGTTCCACGAGATCGGGCAGGACGACGGGGGGCTCGACGTGGCCGAGTTGTCGGCGCTGCTCGACCGCCTGGCCAGCGAGGGCCGTCCGGCGCCCAAGTTCATCTACAACGTTCCGGACTTTCACAACCCGACCGGGATCACCATGCCGGTCGAGCGCCGCCAGGCGCTGATCGCGCTGGCCGTTCGCCACGGCATCTATATCATAGAAGACAGTCCGTATCGAAAAGTCCGGTTCGAGGGCGCATCCGTGCCATCGCTCAAGGCGCTCGACACGCATGACGTGGTCGTCCAGCTGGGCACCTTCTCGAAGCTGATGGCGCCCGGGCTCCGGGTGGGCTGGGCCGCGGCGCCCCCGATCTTCGTGGCCCGGATGGCCCAGCTCAAGACCGACGCGGGTTCCTGTCCGCTGACCCAGCGGACGATCCTGGAGTTCTGCGCCGCGGGGCGTTTGGAGGCGCACACCGTGCGCGTGCAGGAGACGTATCGCGGCCACCGCGACCGCATGGTCGCGGCGCTCAAGCGCGACTTGCCCGAGGCATCGATGCACGTTCCCGAGGGTGGCTACTACGTGTGGCTCACGCTGCCGAGCGATGTCGATGGCGCGGCGCTGGCCGCGCGCGCCGGCGCCTGCGGCGTCAGCGTGCTCTCGGGCGGGGCGTTTTTCGCCCGCACCGACGTCCCCCATCCCAAACACCACGTCCGCGTCGCGTTCAGCCACGCCACGCACGACGAGATCGACGAGGGCGTGCGCCGCTTGGCCAACGCCTACCCCGCCGGATGAAGGCGCCGCTCGCGATACGCGAGGTCGCGGCCGACAGCGGATCGCGGGCCGAAGGGTGGTTGACAATCGGTGAGACCGCGGGCGGGCCCGTCCGCGTACCGCTCGTGATCATCAATGGTCGCGACGACGGGCCCGTGCTCTGTTTCACCGCGGGCGTTCACGCCACGGAATACGCGCCGATCGACGCCGTCATGCGGCTGGCGCAGACGCTCGACCCCCGGGCCCTCCGGGGCGCCGTGATCGCCGTCCCGGTGACGAACATGCGCATGTTCGAGCAGCGCACGGGGTTCGTGTCGCCACTGGACGGGCTCAACCTCAATAAGATCGCGCCCGGCCGCGCCGACGGTTCGACATCCGAGATTTTGGCCGATGTGCTGCTCAAGGAGGTCATTGGCAGAGCGCGGTATCACATTGACTTCCACGCCGGCGACCTGGGCGAAGACCTCCTCGCATTCGCCGGCTATTCGATGACCGGCCAGCCGGCGCTCGACGCCGAGGGCGAGGCGTTGGCCCGGGCATTCACGCCGCGCTTGATTTCGCTGTCCACCGCGGGCAGCACCATCCCGCCCTTTCCGGGTTCGCTCAACTTCGCGGCCACGCGCAATGGTGTGGTGTCGATCCTGGCCGAGTCGGGCGGCAATGGCACGCTCGAGGAAGCCGACGTCCGGACGCACGTCGACGGCGCCGTCAACGTCATGCGCTACTTGGGGATGATCGACGGAGGCCCGCCGACCAATGGCGCCCGGATCGCGGCCCGCGATCGCATTGTGATCCGCGCCACGCGCGCCGGCTTGCTGCGCCTCAAGGTCTCGATCGGCGACACAATAGCCAAAGGCCAGGAAATCGCCGAGATTTGCAATGTGTTTGGCACAGTCGTCGAACGGCTCTCCTCGCCAGGCGCCGGTGTGGCGGGACTGATCTGGACCCATAAAGTCGTCAACACCGGCGACCCCATCGTCCGGTACTGGATCACGGATCCGGCCTGATGCCGATTTTCCGCGATGCCCGGGACCAACCGGTCGCGGGGGCGAGCCCGGAGATCGTGCGGCAGCTCGACGGCACGGTGCACGCTTACCTGGGCGCCCGCACGAATACGCGCGAGCTATTGGCCAATCTCCTGGCCGCCGACCCGCACTGCATCCTGGCGCACTGCCTCGACGGCTACCTCCGCATGGCGGCCAGTAAACGGGACGGGTTCACCGACGCGGGCGCGGCCCTGGCCCGGGCCACGGCGGCGGCCGCACGGGAGCCGGGGACCCGCCGCGAAGCGCTGCACATCGCGGCACTCTCGGCCTGGACCGCGGGCGACATGCGCGATGCGGCCCGGCACTGGGACAGCCTGCTCGACGCCTACCCGCGCGACATCCTCGCGCTCCGCATCTCCCAGTTCGTCCTATCGTATCTGGGCGAAAGCGAGCGCATGCGCGACACGGTCGCGCGCGTCCTTCCAGCCTGGAGCACCGATACGCCGGGCTATCACTTCGTCCTGGGGTGCTACGCGTACGGCCTGGAAGAGTCGGGCGACTACACCCAGGCCGAAGCGCTGGGCCGCCAGGCCGTGGAGCTCGAGCCCAGCGACATCTGGGCGGCACACGCCGTGACGCACGTGACGGAGATGCAAGGACGCCTGCGCGACGGGCTGGCGTGGATCAACCGGGTGTCGGACCACTGGACCGGCTGCAACAACTTCGCGCTGCACCTCCGCTGGCACGAAGCATTGTTTCATCTGGACCTGGAACAGTTCGACCGCGTGCTCGAGCTGTACGACCGCGAAGTCCGCCAGCAGTCGACCGACGAGTACCTGGACGTGACGAACGCGGTGTCTCTGCTATGGCGCCTGGAGCAGGGCGGGGTCGACGTCGGTACGCGGTGGCGCGAGCTGGGGTCGTGCGCCCGCGGCCACGAGAAGGATCACGCGCTGGTGTTCGCCGACGTCCACTATCTCATGGCATTGGCGGCCACCGACGACGCGACCGCGATCGACCGGTTCGTGGAGTCCTGCGGTCGGTTCGCGGCGGGGGACCGCGGAACCGAAGCGAGTGTGATGGCGGATGTGGGCCTGCCGCTGGCCCGGGCCGTGCTGGCGCACCGCCGGGGCGCCTACGGCGATGTCGTGGATCTGCTCGTGCCGGTCCGCCCGCGGTTCCGGCGCATTGGCGGCAGTCATGCGCAGCGCGACCTGTTCGACCAGCTGCTGATCGACGCCGCCTGGCGCGCCCGGCGGCTGGACGTCGCCGCGAGTCTCCTGGCCGAGCGCACCGACCGGCGGCCGGGCAACATCTGGGGTTGGAAGCACTACGCCGCCGTGCTTGGCGCGCGCGGCGCCCCGAGCGCGGCGGCCGCGCATCGGACGCTCGAGCGCCTGCGCGCGCGGTAGCCGTGTCCCGACTGGATACGCTCTTGGCGCACGCCGGAGGCGATCCACAGGATCGCCACGGCGCGGTGAACCCGCCGGTCTACCGCGCCTCGACGATCGTGTTCCCGACGGTCGCCGAGTACGAGAAGGGGCGCGATCCGCGGACCCGGTTCGACGTCGTGCGGTATGGGCAGCTCGGCACGCCGACGACGTTCGCGTTGGAGCAGGCGATCGCCGCGGTGGAAGGCGGCTATCGGGCCATGCTGCTGCCGTCCGGGCTCGCGGCGGCGACGGTCGCGCTCCAAGCGACGCTCCAGGCCGGGGACCACCTGCTCATGGTCGATACCGCCTATGCGTCCACGCGTCGATTCTGCGACTTGCACCTCAAGAGGTTTGGCGTCGAGACGACGTACTATGATCCGCTCGTCGGCGCCGGCATCGCGTCGCTGCTGCGGGCCAACACCCGCGTCGTGTTCGTGGAGTCGCCGGGATCGGTCACGTTCGAGGTGCAGGATGTGCCGGCGATCGTGGCCGCGGCTCACGCCGCTGGCGCCGTCGTCTTGATGGACAACACCTGGGCCAGCCCGTACTTCTTCCCGGCCATCGCCCACGGCGTCGATGTATCGATCCAAGCGGTCACCAAGTACATTGGCGGGCACGCGGATCTCATGATGGGCACGATCACCACCACGGAGCCGCTCTACGAGCGGGTTCGCTCCGCGGTGGCCGAGTTGGGGTTTTGCGTGAACGGCGACGACGCCTATCTCGCATTGCGGGGACTGCGCACCTTGGGGCTGCGCCTGGAGCGACACCAGCGCAACGCGCTGCGGGTCGCCGAGTGGTTGGCGGGACGACCCGAGGTGAAGCGGGTCGTGTACCCGGCGCTGCCCAGCGACCCCGGACACGCGCTCTGGAAGCGCGACTTCACGGGCGCGAGCGGGCTCTTTGGGGTCGTCTTCCATCCCGTCCCCAAGGCCAAGATCGATGCCATGCTCGACAGCCTGCGCCTCTTTCGCATGGGCGTGAGCTTCGGCGGGTTCGAGAGCCTGGCGATTCCGATGAATCCCAAAGGGCACCGCACGGCGTCGTCGTGGACCGAGGAGGGGCCCTACGTGCGGTTCCACGTCGGCCTCGAGGATCCGGACGATCTCATTGCCGATCTCGCGTCGGCGTTGCAGCGGCTGGCATGATCCGATACGTCGGCGTGGTCGCGGTGTTGGTGGGATGTGCGGCGGGGACGGCGGCCAAGTCGCCGGCGACGCTGGATGCGGTCAAAGCCCGGGGAGTGGTGACCTGCGGCATCACGCCGGGCGCGGGGTTCGCGACGCCGGATGACGCCGGGCAGTGGCAGGGGTTCGACGTGGACTTCTGCCGGGCCATCGCGGTCGCCGTGTTCAACGATCCCGCCAAGGCGCGGTTCATTCCATACACCCAACAGCAAAGATTCTCGGGTCTCCTGTCCGGCGAAGTCGACGTGCTGGCGAATGGCACGTCGCTCACGATCGGCCGCGTCATGCAGCAGCCGTTCCACTTTGGCCCCGTGTACTTCTACGACGGCCAAGGGTTCATGGTGCCGAAGACGTCCAAGGCGACGAAAGCGGCCATGCTGGATGGCGCCACGATCTGCGTGCAGCAGGGCACGACGACGGAGCTCAATCTCACCGATTTCGCGCGCCGGAATCACATCACGTTCCACCCGGTCGTCATGGAAGATCTGCGCGCCGCCGTCAGCGCGCTGGCCAGCGGCCGATGTGACGCGATCAGCCAGGATGGCGCCGGCCTGGCCACGACCCGGACGATGCTCGCCGATCCCCGCGGCTACGTGATTCTACCGGATCGCATCTCCAAGGAGCCCATTGCGGCGGTGGTGCGCGCGGGGGACGGGCGATGGTTGGAGACCGTGACCTGGGTCTTCCGGGCCACGATCGAGGCCGAGGAGCTGGGTATCACCCAGAAGAACGTGGCGCAGTTCGATTCCAGTAGCGATCCCGCGCTCCGGCGGTTTCTGGGACTCGAGCCGGGCGTGACCAACGGGTACGGCCTGGACCCGCACTGGACGGCCAACGTCATCACCAAGGTCGGCAACTACGGAGAGATCTTCGAGCGTCACCTGGGCCCGAAGACGCCGCTGGGCATGGACCGCGGGTTGAACAAGCTGTGGACCGACGGTGGCCTTCTCTACTCGCCGCCTTTTCGATAGTCTCGCCCTCGCGGCGATCGTCGGTCTTCTGCTCTGGCTCGGCCACAACACGCTGGTCAGTCTCGACCAGCGCGGCATCACGCTCGGCTTCGATTTTCTCCGGCAGCCGGCGAACTTCGAGATCGGCGACACGGCCTGGTTGCGCTACAGTCCGGCCGATAGTGTCGCCCGCGCGCTGGCCGTGGGGCTGGCCAACACGGCGCGGGTTGCGGTGCTCGGCGGCATGCTCGCCGTCACGTTCGGATTCGTCCTGGGGATCCTTCGTCTCTCTCAGACTCGGGCGCTTCGCGCCCTCGTCTCTGCGCTGGTCGATCTCCTCCGCGGGACGCCCCTTCTTCTTTTGCTATTGCTTCTCGCGGGGCTGCTGCATGGGTTACCCGACGCGCGGCACGCGATAGCGTTGCCGCCGGGCATTTACTTGTCTGACCGGGGATTGGTGTTGCCCCTGCCGGGCGACGTGCCGCACCTCTCCGGGTTCAACTTCGTCGGTGGTGTGCTGCTCTCGCCCGAGTTCGCGGCGCTGCTCATCGCGTTGGTGCTGCACCACGCGGCGCACATCTCCGAAGTCGTGCGCGGCGCCGTCCTCGCCGTCCCCCGGGGGCAGATCGATGCGGCCTACGCGCTGGGGCTTTCGCGTGGACAGGCGGTGCGATGGGTCGTCGTCCCGCAGGCGCTCCGCGCCATGGTGCCGCTCCTGGCGACCAACTGCGTGAGCCTCATCAAGAACTCGAGTCTCGCGGTCGCCATCGGGTTTCCCGATATCGTGAGTGTCCTCAATACGACGGGCAACCAGACCGGACACAGCATCGAGACTATGCTGATCATGGTCGTGGTCTATCTCACCCTGAGTCTCACGGTGGCGGCTGCGCTCAATCGCTACAACCGCGCCTTGCTCCGATGAGACGGCGGGTGGTTACGGCCGTCGTCATCGCTGTCGCCGCGGCGGTCGCGTTCCCGTTTCTGCGATGGGCGATCGTCGACGCGACGTGGACGGGGACGCCGGCGGCGTGCCGGGCGGCCCACGGGGCGTGCTGGGCGTTCATCGGCCACAAGTTGCCGTTTATTCTCTACGGCCTCTACCCGCCAGGGCTGCATTGGCGCGCCGCACTGGCCACGGTGGCCCTCCTGCTGCTCATCGCCTTCAGTGGCGCGCCGCGCCACTGGGGCAAGACTCTGCTGGTCGCGTGGGGCGTCGGACTCGCCGGGGTCTTCTGGTTGCTGGGCGGCGGGGCGGGACTGGAGCCGGTGCCGACGCAGCAGTGGGGTGGCTTGCCGGTGACTATCATGATCACCGCGATCGGCCTGGCACTGGGGTTCCCGCTGGGGATCCTGCTGGCCTTGGGCCGTCGCTCGCGCGACGGGGTCGCCCGTACGATCGCGACGACGATCGTGGAGGTCGTCCGTGGCATCCCCTTGATCGCCGTGCTCTACCTGGCTGTGCTCATCTTTCCGCTGGCGCTTCCAACGGGCATCGCGATCGACAAGCTGTTCCTGGCCCAAGCGGCGGTGATCGTCTTCGCGGGGGCGTATCTCGCCGAAGCCGTGCGGTCAGGGCTCCAGATCGTTCCCAAGGGGCGCCTGGAAGCGGCGCTCGCGCTCGGCCTCAGCTGGTGGCAGGCGATGCGCCTGGTGATCCTGCCGGAAGCGCTCCGCACGGTGATCCCGTCGTTCATCTCGATCGCGGTCGGGTTTTTTCAGGACACGAGCCTGATCGTGATCATCGGGCTGTTCGATCTTCTGAACACGTCGCGGCTGGCGGCGCAGGATCCCCTATGGCTGGGATTCTCGACCGAGGCTTATTTGTTCGTCGGCCTGGTGTATCTGGCAGGGAGCGGCGGCATCGCGCTCTACGGGCGCTGGTTGGAGCGCCACATGCGCTATTTGCCCTTCGCCGGCACCTGATAGGTCACGCGACCCGCCGTATCGAGGAACACGAGCGTGGGGTCGCCGGTCGAATCGACCTGCATGCGAATGCGCGGCCGGCCTTTGGGGTCGGCCAGCGACACCACGGCCTCCTTGTTCGCGCCTTTGCCGGCGTAGAGGCGATTGGCTCCGCCGTATTGCCCCAGGGCGCGCATGCGATCCTGAAATGCCTGCATCCGCTGATTCTTCTCGGGACCGTCGGGCAGGCGATGGAAGACCATGGCGCTCTCGGCGAACGCCTGGATGGACTCCTCCGGGCGATCGGCGACGCTGAGACCGGCGGTGCGCCGGTGCTCTCCTTCGCCGTAGGAAAGGGTCATCGTCTCGTCCTGATTGAACTGATCGAACGTCAACGACTCGCCGGCCTCGGGACCGGCCGGCGTGGTGCGGCCGGTGTACACGAGGCCGCCGTTCTCGTTGCCCTCATCGTTGAAGAAGATGATGCCGGCGCCGGCGCCGCCGGTGCCGGTCCGGAGCGGGTACGATTTCCCGCCGATCACGGGGTCGGGCAGCTGCGCATGATTGGAGATCGTCATGCGCAGCGTGCCGTTCGGCTCCACGACGTTGATACGGCCGACCGTGAGGGCATCGAACCGCGATCGCCGCGCTTCCCGGAGCGCGACGACCGCGAGGACGAGGGCGACCGTCGTGGCCCCGACGGCGTAGGCGTCGATGAGTCGCATGACGGGCCTAGAAGTTCGGGTTGGCGCTCGTCTCCTCCGGCGGGATCGGGGCGCAGAACGTGCTCCCGAAATTCCCACCACCCACCCCATAGAACGCCGTACCGGCCTTATCGGTCAAAACGCTGTCCAGCGGAACGGACGGGTTTCGCCGGAGGTCGCCGAGTTTCTTCGCCTCGAGCCAGAACTCTCGCGCCCGCTCGTTGAGGAGCGCGCCGAGCACGGACAGCGTGTCGGTGCCGAATGATGCGGTATCCTGCGCTTGGCCGGCACGCTCCGCCGCGATCAACGCTAACGCCGGCGCCGTATTCCCCTGGTGAAGCTTGGCTTCGGCGCCAATGAACTGCGCTTCGAGCGTCGACGCGAGCCGGTACGGCGTGTCGTACCCCGTGTATTTCAGCTGATCGAACAGCCCCACGTTTGGGTTGGTGGCCGTTCCCGGGTTAGGCTGGACCTTCACCCGCGAGTCATTCAGGTTCCGATAACGGGCTGGCACGATGAACTGATTTCCGATCTGCGTGGCGAAGATCAAATTCCCGAGCGTCGCGAGGGTGGCCGAGTTGGCTGTCGTGATCACGTTCGCTTGGAACCCGGCGGGCACCAGCGCCGCGGTCGATGCCGCGTTTGCATAGTCGTGGAGTTGGAGGTACGCGCGCGCCAATCCGACGTTCGATTGCGCCACGATCGAGCTGGCTCCCGCCGCGTTTGCAACGGTGATGGCGTCTTTGAATCGGACGACGGCCGAGTCTAGCAGCTGGACATCGGAGACTTGCGGTCCCTCGCTGATAGCGCTCGCGCACATCGTCTCCGCCTCCAACACGAACGAGTACCCGGCGTTCATGGACGCCGTCGCAAGATTGATGTCCGTGGCCGCCTGCGCGCCCTTCTTGAGCACCTCCGCCGCCTGAATGTTCGACACCAGCGCCAGGCTCAGGGGTGCGAAGAAGTCCACGTTGATGTCATCGGTTCCGACGAATGTCCGGGCCGATGTGCGGTTCGTTTCGAGACGAAGCGCGCCCGTCCATGCCTCTTCGGAAATGAGGCCGCCGAAGAGCGTGACATCCTGGAACGCGATGTAGAAGTTCGTCTGCGCCGAGAGCGCCAGCGTTTGACCATTGGTGGCCGGGTTGAACTTCGTGGCGTCGATCACCGACGGGTTGGTCACGTCCATCGTGCATCCCGCCAGCAGGGCCGACGCACACACGGCGATTTTTGCGATGTTCGTCATGGTCGTCGTCTCCTAGAACTGAAGGTTCATGCGAACGAACCACCGGCGCGTGGGCGGTACGGTGAATTCCTCCACCGTCGACAGCTGCTTGACCTGCTGCGAGGCAGGGTTCGACGGATCGAGCGCAGTGCTCGAGAGAATGTCTGGGTCGAACCCCTGATAGTCGCCGGCCTTCCACAGGTAGAGATTGCGCCCGCCAAAGGTGATCGACGCGCCGTCGCCATGGAGCTTCCGGGCGATCCAGCTCGGGATCATGAGCGTCGCCGAAAGCTCGCTCAATCGGGTGTAGTCCGTCCGCTGCACGTAGGCATCCAGGACGCCGCCGACCGGCGTGCCGTCCGCCGTCTGGAACGGCCCAAACCGCTCCAACTTTTGGGCGGCCGTGTACCCACCCTTCCCTGCCGGCAGGTTCGTCTGGCTGCTGATCCCGACGAGGTCATAGATATACTGGCCGGCGTTGATGATCTTGCCGCCGCGCTGCGTCGTGAGCAGCCCATAGAGCTTGAGCGTGTGCCAGAGGGTCACCGTCGTATTGACGTTGGCCTGGAACGTCGGGAACTGCGGGCCGTCGTAGACCGGCTGGTCGGTCACCGTCGCGAAGCCCTTCTGCGTGTTCACGCCGATGATCTTGCTGGAGAAGAGCGATGCCAGCGGATTCCCCGTGGCGAACCGCTGGGTGAGGTCTGGTGACAGGAACGCCGTGTTGGGGATCGTGTTGGCGCCAAGGCTCACCAGATTGTTGCGTAGTGTGTTGCCGGTAAACGCGACGTCCCACTGGACGATGCGCTGGCTGATCGGTGTGGCTCGCACCGTGAATTCCAGACCGCTGTTGTCCACGGTGCCGGCGTTCACGAACGGCTGTGAGGTGAACGCGAGTGACGGCGCGATCGGTTGGAGGAGCAGGAGATTCGTGCTGCGCTTGTTGAAGTACGTCAGCTCGAAGCCGAAGCGATCTTGCAGGAAGCCCGCGTCGATACCCGTCTCGAACTCGGTCCCACGCTCCGGCTTGAGACCCGCGTTGCCGGGGCTGAACGGAACGACGCCAGGCCCCGTGCTGCCATTGCCGTTCACGAATGGGAACGGCGCGTACGTCGTGAGCGAGGCGCCCGGCGTCGGTGAACGGCCGGTCTCTCCGTACGCCGCACGCAGGCGGAGCGTCGAGACCGTGCTCTGGAGGGACCGCCAGAAGGGCTCCTGAGAGATGACGTAGGAACCGCTCACCTTTGGCAAGAAGAACCAGCCAAATGATTGGCCGAACGCCGAGTTTTCGTCGACGCGGAATCCGCCTTGGACGAAGAGCACGTCATCGAAGCCCAGCCCTTCTTGCACCAGAAGGCCCAGCGACTTGGACTCGGTGAAGGTCTGGTGCGACTCCGACGTCGAGGCCGAGGAGACGAGCGGCGAGGCGGTCGTCGCCAGGCCGAGCCCGACGCCGGTCAGCTGGTTGTTCGTGATGTCGATGTACTGGCTACCGAACGAGAGGTTCGACGTGATCCATCCGGCGCGGCCGAACTTTGCGCGAATGTTGCCGAGGTAGTCCACCGTGTAGACGTTGACCGGATTCTGCACGTCTTCGACGTACCCGTTCGCCTGATCGCCCGAGTACCATCCCTGATCGTTCGGCGGAAAGAGCGACACGGCGTGCGTCGAGGAGAAATCGCCGCCCAGGGTGACGCGGTTCGAGAGCCACGAGAACGGCTGATACTGAATCTGCGCCGTCGGGGTGAAGCGCTGGGTCGTGATCTCGTTATGAATAGCCTCGAGGCCTTGGAGCGCGAACGCGGAGCCGCCCGAGCGCACGCCGTTGGGGCCGATGGTCACGGCGAAGGGACTGGACTCGAACTGGCCGTCGGTGAGAAAGCCATACTGCGAGTCATCACCGGTCGGAATTTCGTAGTCTGTCTTGCTCAGCGCCGCGGTGGCGTCGACGCTCAACTGGGGCGTGATGACCCAGTGCATGTTGGCGCGACCGTTCCGCCATTTGTTGTAGTTGTTCGGCGTCGTGCCCTGCTCGTTCTTTGCGCTGGCCGACATGTAGTAGCCGAATGCGTCCGTTCCGCCGTACCCGCTGTACGAGAGCGCGCCGAGATTGCCGTCGCGGAAGATATTGTTCCGCACGAGCGGATTGTCGGACACCACGGTGCCTGCCGTCTTCCCCTGGCAGATATCAGGCCCACCCGTGCCGATGAGCGCCGAGGTGCAGGTGCCGAAGACACTGTAGGGCGTGAAGTTTGGCGAGATCTGGTTCCACTCACCGGTCACGCTCTGGTGGAACGCCACGTTTCCGAGTTTGCCCTTCTTGGTAATGATCTGGATCACGCCCGCTGACGCGTCGGCCCCGTAGAGTGTGGCTGCCGCTGGCCCCTTCACGATCTCGATGCTCTCGATGTCATCGGGATTGAGATCGTCGAGAGCTGACGCCGACTGTCCGCCGAGTCGCTCGAGACCGTGAAAGTTCTGGACATTGTTTCGCTGGCCGGCGTCCATGCGGACGCCGTCAATGAACACGATTGGGGCGTCAGACAGCGAGATCGACGCCGGGCCGCGGATGGTGATGCGCGCCGATGTCCCCGATGTGCCCGCGCCATTGGTCACGGCGACGCCCGCGACCCGGCCCTGCAGGGTCTCGGTCACCGTGGCGATGGGGGCTTTCGTGTTCAGGTCACCGACGTCGACGCTGGCGATCGTGGCGCCTTGGGCGGCGCGGGTCTGATCGCCGGCTGTGCCGGTGACGACGATCTGTTGCAGGTTGGCGGCCGAGAATTGGAGCGGGAAGTCCGCCGTCGCTGTGGCCCCGGCGGCGATGGCCACGACCTTGTGGCCCATGGCGAACCCCAAGGCGCGGACGGTGAGAGCGTGTTGGCCGACCGAGAGGCGAATGATGCGATAGGTGCCGTCCGGCCCACTGGTGGTGGCCAGCTCCGACCCCTCCACGGTGATCGTGGCCCCGGCGATCCCCTGGCCGTTTCGCACATTGGTGACCTTTCCGGACGCGACGCCACCGGTCCCCTGTGCGTGGAGCACGGTGGCGCGAGACGCGAGCGCGACGAACAGCGAGAGAGCGCACACTACACGAAGACTCATGGCCCCTTCCTCTATAGAGAGGTGAACGAATCGCGGTGCTGGGCACGAAGGGTCTTCAGTGCCCGGCCCATCTGGACTTCGACGGTCTTCACGGAAATGCCCAGCAACGTGGCGATTTGACTGTGGGACATGTGCTGCTGCCGGCAGAGGGAGAAAATCCGCCGGCGTTTGGGGGGCAGCGCGTCGATGGCGCGCTGGGCCTCGATGGCGGCGAGGAGGTCGGCCTCGCCCGGGGCCGAGGGGTCGGAGGCATCGGTGGAGCGCCGCACGGCCATCCGGAACCGGTCGGCCACGCGCTCGCGCTTCAGATGATTGAGGGCGCGGTTGCGGGCGGCGGTGAACAGATAGGTGCGCACCGAGCCCGCGATCCGCATCTGGGCCCGCTGCGCCCAGAGCGTGAGAAAGAGGTCCTGCACGAGATCCTCGGCCGTCTCGCCGCTGCCGACGTACCGGGCGAGGAAGGCGGCGAGGCCGGGCGCGAAGGTCCGAAACAGGGTCTCGTGCGCGGTCTCATCGCCGCACTGGATGCGATGCATCCAGTCGGGACCATGTATGGCTCCCAGTGTGGGACTCCCGGTATATCCCATGATTGGCGAATTGGTCCGTACAAATTACTATTAGTCCGGACAAATGATAATGAGATCGAAATACTTGCGCCAGCAGGATCTTTGCGGCTCGTAGAGCGCACAGATCTTCCTAAGGAGATCGTAATGCGCACGACGGCCTATTCCGTGCTGCTGTTCACGCTCCTCGGCGCGGCGGGCGCCGGAGCCCAGGCGCCCACGCCGGACTCACTGGCGCACCTCGTGCTGGCGCGCTTCGTGTCCGGAACACCCGATGCGTTCGACAGCCTCGATCCCGATCCCGTCGGGCGCACGGTGGTGCGGACGGCCGCCGAGCGGCACCTGACCCGGGAAGCGGGCCTCGCCCGCGTGCTGAGCGCGACGCCCGGGCGCGCGGTGCTCCTGCTGACCGGCACCGTGCGGGAAGGCAAAGCCCACGGCCTCTCGGCGGGCGGCGATGAGACGAACCAGGTCCGCCGCTTTTCCGGCATCTACGAAGCCGTGCGCTCCGGCACGACCTGGGCGCTCACGCACCAGATCCCGTTCGACTCCGCCAACGTCATCCGGGAGCAAACGCTCCACGTCGCGCTCTCGCCCGGCAAAACCGCGCGCATCGTCGACACGCTCGCCGTCACCGTCGGGAGCCCGTACGGGTTCGGCGCACGTCTCAACAACGCGGCCCGCATCACCGCCCTGACGGTCGACGGCCGCCAGTCCCCGTACGCGTTTGCCGGCGGAGTCCTCTGGGTAACGACGAGCAAGGCGCCGCGAGCCCGCTTGGTGCTGACCTATACTATAGATACGCCGGACAGCGCCGCCGCCCACGGGGCGATGCACAACACCGACGCCTGGCACCCGTTCTTCAACTACGACAGTGGCAATGACCTGGCGCCGCTGAGCGTCACCGTCACCCTGCCGGCGGCGTATCATCTGACCACGACCGCGCCCCAGACCGAATCCGTTCATGACGGTGTGCGAACGGTGCACGGACAGAGTCAATATCCGCAGTTCCTCCTGGCGCTGATCTACGACCGGAATTGGCAGCCGGCACACCGCACGATCGACAGCCTCCGCGTGGCGACGTTCGTCACGCCAGGCTTCAAATTCTCGATCGACACGATGGCCACCGTGATCGCCCGCGTGCACCGGATCCTCGCGGGGCGCTTTGGCGAGCCTCGCGGGATGACGAACTACTTCGCGGTCGTCGAAGACCGGGAGCTGCACGGGGGCGGATTCGCGGTCCGCATGAACGATGCCATCGTCTCGGGAGACAAGGCCACGTTCCTCGATGAACCGGACCTCGGCCCCTCGTACCCGTTCGCCCACGAAGTATCCCATGCCTGGACCATGAACGCCTCGGGCCCGGCGGCGAATTTCCTGCGCGAGGGATGGGCGACGTACTCCGAGTCCCTGCTCCTGCGCGACGTGTTCGGCGCGGCCGCCGAGGAGAAATTCTGGGATCGGGCGAGCACGGGCTACTTCGCGGGCAACCGCTTCGAAGGGAAACAGAGCATCCTCGGCAATCCCGACAACGGACGCATTCATTACACGAAAGGCTCGTGGATTCTCCGGGCGCTGAATACATTGCTGGGCGACGCGGTGTTCGACCGCGGCATGCGCGAGTACATTGCGCGCTGCGGGCACGGGCCGGACGGGTACGAGGAGTTGATCGCCGCCATGTCGCACGCCGCGGGACATGACATGACGGCGTTCATCATGCCCTGGCTCTCCAGCCAGTACGTCCCCGACGTCGACGCCCGCGTCGACGGATCGAGGCTGATCGTCACCCAGTCGCAGCCTGGCGCCCTCTTCGACTTGCCTCTCGATATCGCGCTGCAGACCGCCGCCGGCGAGAGCCGGCGGGCGGTGCATTCTGACAGGACGCGCGGATACGCTCGACGTTGGGAGTGTCGGGGACGTGACCGCGGTGCGGGTCGATCCGGATCACCATTTCCTCCTCCGCAGGCACTGGGGGGAGTTGGCGAAGTTCGAGCTGATCGCGCCGCAAGCGAAGTCCGTGGAGCTCTCGATTTCCACGACGCCGCCGGCCGCCGCCACCCGCGACGGCGACAAATGGACGGTCACCCTGCCGCTGACCGAAGGGCGATACGTCTACCTGTGGCGGGTCGACGGAACCCCGCCGAGCGATGACGCCGCGCTGGCCGCCGCCAAAGCGGCACCCGGCGATTTGACGGCGCGGGCCGGCGTGCGCACCGTGCGACCTCTCCAGCGCATCGAGGACACCAATGCGAAGTGAACGCTATCTGACCGGCGCGCTGATCGGCGTCGGCGCACTGGCCCTCGCGGCCTTTACGAAAGCCAGTGAAACACCGCGCTTCAAAGAGATCGCCGTCGAGCGCATCGACATCATCGAGCCCGATGGCACGCTCCGGATGACGATATCGGACGCCGCGCGCTCACCGGGCTGGGTGTTCCACGGCAAGCTGTACCCGGGCCGGCCGAAAGGCGCGGGCATGATCTTCTTCAATGATGAAGGCGAAGAGGATGGAGGGTTTGGCTTTGGCGGGCGCACCGAGAACGGGAAATACCACGCCGATGGCGGCATGGCGTTCGATCAGTACAACCAGGACGAATCGGTCACGCTCCGCTACTCGGACGACAACGGACGCCACCGCCAGGGACTCTCGGTGACGGACCGCGCGCTCGATATGCCGATTCCGAAGATGCTGGACAAACGCGATGCGATACGCGCCATGCCGGCGGGCCCGGCCCGCGACTCGGCGATGAAAGCGTTCGTCGAGAACAACGGTCATCCGATCGCCGCCCAACGCCTGTTCGCCGGCCGCGACCCGTCGGGCAGCGCGGTGGTGAATCTGGCCGACGCGCAAGGACGGCCGCGCCTCCGAATGGTGGTCGACTCCACCGGAGCCGCAAGCATCCAGTTCCTCGATGTCGCCGGCAAGGTGATCAAGATGGTGTCCCCCGACGAGGCGGCCAAGTGAACCGGATTGCCCGGATAGGACTCGCGCTGCTCCCTGCCCTGGCGCAGGCGCAGCGCGTCGAGGTCACGATCGCGCCGGCGGCGCACGCGGGGCCGGTCACGGGACGCCTGGTGCTCTTCGTCGCCAAAGACTCGACACCCGAACCGCGCTTCCGGCTCACGCTCACCGGCCCGGCGGTCTTCGGGGTCGACCTCACGCAGTTGGAGCCGGGACAGGCCGCCGTGGTCACCGATAGCGCCGACAGCTACCCGATGACGCTCTCGGCGCTCAAGCCGGGCGACTACTTCGTGCAGGCGGTCGTCAACGTGTACGAGCAAGTGCACCGCTCCGATGGCCACACGATCTGGGTCCACATGAATGACGGGACCGTCGAGTTCTTCAACACGGCGGCCGGGAACTTGTACAGCGACGTTCAGCGGCTGCACGTCGGCAGCGGGGGCGCCTCGACGCGCATCACGGTCACGCGCGTCATGCCGGCGCAGCCGCGGGCGGCCGACACCGAGTGGCTCAAGCACGTCCGCGTCCAAAGCCAGAAGCTCACGCAATTCTGGGGACGCCCGGTCTATGTCAACGCGACGGTGCTCCTGCCCAAGGGGTACGCCCAACATCCCAAGACGTACTACCCGAGCGTGTATGCGCTGGGACACGGGACCGAACCGTTCGGGTTCACGCCCGACTCGACCGGAGAATCACGCGGCAAGACCGAGGTGCGCCGCGGGGCGACGATCGGCACGGTCTCGGGCCTCGAGTCCGGATACGATTTCTACAAAGCGTGGACGGCCGACGCGTTCCCGCGCGTCATCGCGATTACCCTGGAGCAGCAGACACCCTACTTCCCGGACTCGTACTCGGTCAACTCGGCCAACAACGGCCCGTACGGCGATGCCATCATCGATGAAGTCCTGCCGTACCTGGAAGAGCACTTCCGCATCATCCGCAAGCCGTACGCGCGACAGGTGGAAGGGGCATCCACGAGCGGGTGGCAGACGCTGGCCCTTCAACTGCAGCACCCGGACGTCATCGGGGATGCATGGGTGCTGCAGCCCGATCCGATCGACTTTCGGCATTATCAGCAGACCAACATCTATCAGGACAGCAACGCGTTCGCCGTGGTGACGGGCCCGTTCACGTCGACCGAGCGGCCGTTTCAGCGCACGACGGCGGGCCAGGTGGTGGTCACGGCCCGGGAGATCAGCCGGTTCGAGGCCGTGCTCGGATCACACGGTCGCTCCAGCTATCAGCTCGAAGCGTGGGAAGCCGTGTACGGCCCCGTGGGCCCGGACGGGTATCCGGTGCCGCTGTGGGACAAGCACACGGGCGCGATCGATCGCACGGTCGCCAACTATATGAAGGAGCATGGGTTCGACCTGAGAGACTACGCGGCGCGGAACTGGTCGACGCTCGGACCGAAGCTCACCGGCAAGCTGCACTTCTTTGCCGGCGACATGGACAACTACTATCTGAATCTGGCCGTGTACGATTTCGAGGATTTCTTACACGACCCGGCGGTTGAGTTCGTGTACGGGCGTCCGGAAAAAGGCCACGGCTGGCATTCGTTCACCTGGGCCGAGATGGTGAAGAAGATGGCGGACGCCATGAAGAAAGCCGCGCCCCAGGGCGAGGATACCAGCAGCTGGAACTACTGAGCGTCGGCGGGCGGTCGCGCGAGACGCTTGGACACAACCTGGGCGTGATACCGCTCGCCCCAGCGGGCCATCACGTCCAGCACACCCTCGAGCGAGCGTCCAAAGTCGGTCAACGCGTATTGCACGCGTACGGGGCTGCCCGTGTGCATCGTCCGTGACACGATCCCATCCCGCTCCATCTCCCGGAGCTGCGTCGCCAAGACTGTTGGCGTGATGCGCGGGATGGCGCGCCGCAGCTCGCTGTAACGGTTCGCGCCGTTTGCGAGATGCTGGTAGATGATCAGCTTCCACTTGCCGCCGATCACGCTCAGCGTGACATCAACGCTACACGAGAACTCGGCGACGCATTCGTCATCAACTGGAGTACGGTCAACCATACCACGTACGCTGCACCATACGGTGAACGAAATCGTCCCGGCCCGGATTCACCGGGTTCGTAATAGAAGTTAACCGGGATGATAACATGATGATCCGATCTGCAGTGTCCCTGATGGCGGTAGCGACCATGGCCGGCGTCATTGGCTGTCGCGCCGCCGCGCCCCCGCCCCCCCTCCGCCCGCGGTCACAGTCGCGCCCGCCGAACGGCGCGCCGTCGCCGACTGGGACGAGTTTACGGGACGTTTCGACGCCGTGCGCGTGGTCGAGATCCGGCCGCGCATCTCCGGATACATCGAACGCGTCGCGTTTCGTGACGGCGCCGAAGTCCATGCCGGCGACGTCCTGTTCGTGATCGATCCGCGGCCCTACGCAGCGGCGCTCGACGGCGCCCAGGCCGATCTGGCCAAGGCGCGGGCCGCGGCGCAAAACGCGGCCGATCTGGCCGAGCGGGTGCGCCCGTTGGCGGCGAGCCATGCGATTTCGGTCGAGGAAATGGACTCGCGGCAGAACGCGCGCGCCGAGGCCGAGGCCGCTGTCCGCTCCGCCGAAGCCGCGGTGGAAACCGCGCGATTGAATCTGACCTGGACGGAGATCCGCTCGCCGATCGCGGGTCGCGTCAGTCGTGCCGAGGTCACCGAGGGGAATCTCGTGCTTGCCGGCCCCCCCACCGCGACGCTGCTGACGAACGTCGTGTCGCTCGATCCCATCTATGTGTACTTCGACGGCGACGAGCAGGCGTATCTCAAGCAGGATGTCTTGTCCGGTACGGCGCGGCACGCGAACGATCAAATTTTCATCGGCTTGGCCAACGAAGAAGGATTCCCTCACCAGGGCATCGTCGATTTCGTCGACAATCATCTGGCGCCGGAGACCGGGACGATCCGGGCGCGGGCCGTGTTGGCCAACCACGACCACGCGTTCACGCCCGGCCTCTTCGCCCGCGTCAAGCTGGTGGGCGGCCAGCCATTGCCGGCCACGCTGGTTGAAGATCGCGCTATCGGCACCGATCAGGACAAGAAGTTCGTGTACGTGCTCCAACCCGACAGCACCGTCGCCTATCGCGCCGTGCACACGGGCCGGCTCGTCGACGGCCTGCGCGTCGTGACCGATGGCGTGCACCCCGGCGATCTGATCGTGGTGAACGGCCTGCAGCGCGTACGCCCCGGCGTGAAGGTGATCGCCAACGCCGAGCCGGCGAGCGCCGACACGTCTACCAAGCGGCGCACGGCACTGGCCGAGGGGCACTAGGAGCGGCCATGAACATCTCCCGATTTTTCATTGACCGCCCGATCTTCGCGGCGGTCCTGTCGGTGCTCATCGTCATCGCGGGCGCGATCGCCATCGTGACGCTGCCGATCAGCGAATATCCGGAAGTCGTGCCGCCCACGATCGTCGTGCGCGCGCAATACCCGGGTGCCAATCCTACGGTCCTCGGTCAGACCGTGGCCACGCCGTTGGAGGAGCAGATCAACGGCGTCGAGAACATGTTGTACATGTCGTCCCAGGGGACGGCCGACGGGACCCTCACGCTGACGGTGACGTTCCGCATCGGCACGAACGTCGACATTGCCCAGGTGCAGGTGCAAAATCGGGTCAGCCAAGCGTTGCCGCGGTTGCCCGATGAAGTCCGCTCCCTCGGCGTCACGACCGTGAAGAGCTCGCCCGACCTGACGATGGTCGTGCACCTGACATTGCCCGACGGGCGCTACGATCCGGTATACGTCCGGAACTACGCGACCTTGCAGGTGCGCGACGTCCTGGCCCGTCTCCAAGGCGTGGGCCAAGTCCAGTTGTTCGGGTCGGGCGACTACGCCATGCGGGTGTGGCTCGACCCCCAGAAGGTCGCCTCGCGCGGGCTCACGGCGGGCGATATCGTGCGGGCGATCCGGGCCCAGAACGTCGAAGTGGCAGCCGGGTCGATCGGCGCGCCGCCCATGCCGGTGCCGCTCGCCCATCAACTGAGCGTCAACGCGCATGGGCGGCTGGTCGACGAGCAGGAGTTCGGCGACATCATCATCAAGGCCGGGCCCGACGGCGCGCTCACGCACCTGCGCGACGTGGCCCGCATCGAGCTGGCGGCCGGCGACTATTCGCTCCGGTCACTCCTCGACAACAAATCGGCCGTCGCCATTCCGATCTTCCAGGCGCCGGGCTCGAATGCCCTGGCGCTGTCGGCGCTCGTCCGCAAGACCATGGCCGAGCTCAAGAAGAGCTTCCCGCAAGGGCTGGACTATCAGATCGTGTACGACCCGACGACCTTCGTGCGCGACTCGATCCACGAGGTCGTGAAGACGCTGCTGGAGGCCGTGCTCCTCGTGGTGATCACGGTCGTGGTGTTCCTGCAGACGTGGCGGGCGTCCGTGATCCCGCTCGTCGCGGTCCCGGTCTCGATCATCGGCACGTTCGGCGTGCTCTTACTGTTCGGGTTCTCGATCAACACGCTGACGCTGTTTGGTCTCGTGCTGGCGATCGGCATCGTGGTCGACGATTCGATCGTGGTCGTGGAGAATGTCGAGCGCAACATTGAGTTGGGCATGTCGCCGCGGGAGGCGAGCTATCGGGCCATGGAGGAGGTCAGTGGCCCCATCATCGCCATCGCGCTGGTCTTGTGCGCGGTGTTCGTGCCGATCGCGTTCATCTCCGGCCTGACGGGACAGTTCTATCGGCAGTTCGCGCTGACGATCGCGTTCTCCACGATCATCTCCGCGTTCAACTCGCTGACGTTGTCGCCGGCGCTGTGCGCGATCCTGTTGCGGGGTCAGCATGCCCCCGCGGATGCCCCGACCCGTCTCCTCAACGGCCTCCTCGGCTGGTTCTTCCGGCCGTTCAATCGCGCGTTCGCCTCAGGCTCCCAGCGGTATCGCGCCACGGTGTCGCGCTTCATCGGGCGGACACCGGCGGTCCTCGTCGTCTACGCCGGCCTGGTGGTGCTGGCGGTGATGGCGTTCCGGGCCGTGCCGACGGGCTTCGTGCCGACGCAGGACAAACAATACCTGGTGGCGTTCGCGCAGTTGCCCGACGCATCCACGATCGATCGGACCGAAGGGGTCATCCGGGAGATGACGGCTATTGGGCTCAAGGAGCCGGGGGTCCAGTCGGCCGTGCAGTTTCCCGGACTCTCGATCAACGGGTTCGTGAACAGCGCCAACGCCGGCATCGTGTTCTTCACGCTCAAGCCGTTCGACCAACGGCCGCGGGCGGAAGACAACGGACTGGTGATCGCGCAGCGTCTCAACCAGAAGTTCGGCGGCGTGCAGGACGCGTTCATCGCGGTCTTCCCGCCCCCGCCGGTGAACGGTCTCGGGACCGTGGGCGGGTTCAAGTTCCAGGTCGAGGATCGGGCCGGATTGGGCGAGCGGGCGTTGTATGACGCCACGCAAGCGTTGCTCGGCAAGGCCTATCAGGATCCGCGGCTCACTGGCCTCTTCTCCAGCTATCAGATCAACGTCCCGCAGCTCTACGCCGACGTGGACCGCGCGAAGGTGCTGCGGCAAGGCGTCGCGCTCGACGATGTGTTCGAGACGCTGCAGACGTACTTGGGTTCGATCTACGTGAACGATTTCAACCGGTTCGGGCGGACGTACCAAGTCATCGCCCAGGCCGACGCCGCGTATCGGGCCAACGCCGAGGACATCGGGCGGCTGCAGGTGCGGAACGCGCAGGGCGGGATGATTCCGCTGGCTTCGATGTTGAACGTCAAGCAGTCCTTCGGGCCGGATCGCGTGCTGCACTACAACGCCTATCCGACGGCGGACGTCAACGGCGGGCCCGCGCCGGGCGTGAGCTCGGGGCAAGCGCAAGCGATCATGGACCGGTTGGCGACGGAGACGCTACCCAACGGTATCGGGTACGAGTGGACGGAGCTGACGTACCAACAGATTCTGGCGGGCGATACGGCGCTGCTGGTCTTTCCGCTGTGCGTGCTCCTGGCGTTTCTGGTGTTGGCCGCGCAGTACGAGAGTTGGTCGCTGCCTTTGGCCGTGATCTTGATCGTCCCGATGTGCCTCCTGTCGGCCATGACGGGTGTCTGGCTGAGCAAGGGCGACAACAACGTGTTTACCCAGGTCGGCCTCGTCGTGCTCGTGGGGCTGGCGTGCAAGAACGCGATCCTGATCGTGGAGTTTGCGCGCGAGCTCCAGCTGCGCGAAGGGCGCGGCCGGGTTGCCGCGGCGCTCGAGGCGTGCCGGCTGCGCTTGCGGCCCATTCTCATGACGTCGTTCGCGTTCATCATGGGCGTCACGCCGTTGGTGATCTCGCGGGGCGCGGGCGCCGAGATGCGGCACGCCATGGGCGTGGCCGTGTTTTCGGGGATGCTGGGGGTGACATTCTTCGGATTGTTGCTGACACCGGTGTTCTATGTGACGATCCGGGCGATCGTCGAGCGGAGGAAAGAGGCCCGTTCGCAGGTGCCGGCGGGCCTCGTGCCCGTGGCCGGAGACGATTGACGCGAGAAGCGCTACCGATCGTCTGACTACCGATCGCCTAGCGCGCGACTGAGCCGCTCGACTCCCGTGCGAATCGCACGGGAGTCCGACGCGGCGTAGCCGAGTAATAACGCTCCCCGCGCGGTCCTCCCCATGGTGAACGCCGAGAGCCGGGACACCTGCACGCCGCCGGCGCGAGCCGCTTCCGCGGCTGCGCCTTCGCTGATACCCTGAAGCCATCCAACCAGATGCAATCCGGCAACATCAGGCACCAGATCCAGAGCGCCCGCCAGACGACGACGCGAAGCGTCGAGTAGGACTTCTTGTCGCTCGGCGCAGAGCGCGCGCACACGCCGCACATGACGCGCGTAATGCCCTTCAGTGATGAAGTCCGTGAGCACGCCTTGATCCATGGTGGCGACCGCGCCGCTCGTGATGGCCCCGGCGACGCGAAACGTCTCGACGAGCTGTTCGGGCACGATGACGTACCCAAGCCGGAGGGCCGGCGCCAGCGTCTTGCTGAACGTCCCGACGTAGAGCACCCGCGCGGGCTCCGTCTGCGTCGCGTCGAGTCCTTGGAGACACGGCAGCGGCCGACCCGCGTACCGAAACTCGCCGTCATAGTCGTCTTCCACGATCCACGCGCCAGCCCGCCGCGCCCACGTGAGAAGGGCGAGCCGTCGGGACGCGCTCATGACCGCACCCAGCGGAAACTGATGCGACGGCGTCACATAGACGAGCCGCGCCCGCGGCGCGGCTCGTATCCCGGCGCTGACATCGAGCCCTTCGTCATTGACCGGCACTGGACACACGTCCGCGCCCGCGGCGATGAGCACGGCGCGCGCACCGGTGTATCCGGGGTTCTCGATCCAGACGCGATCACCGGGCTCGACGAGCACGCGGGCGATGAGGTCCAGCGCCTGCTGCGCGCCTCCCACGACTATGACGTGGTCCGCCGAGCATCGGGCTCCGCGCGCGGTCGTGACGTAGTCCGCGATGGCGGCGCGCAACGCGCGCTCGCCGGGCGCCGCGGGTTGTCCCAAGAACACGCCATGCCGGCGCCACCGGCGCGTGGTGAGTCGCGTCCAGAGCGCGACCGGAAACGCGTCGATCGCAGGGACGCCGAGCGCGAACGCCGTGGCACGGACGCGATGCGTGGCGCCCCACTCGCCGGCCTCGGCCACAATCCGCGTCCACCGGGAAGGCACAACCGCGGCCACTGCGCGCCGTGCGGCCGGCGCGCGGGCTGGCGTCGCCGTCAGCAACCGATCCGGCACCTGCGCCCGCACCCGCGTCCCGCCGCCCTTATGCCCCGCGAGGTACCCCTCGGCGCGCAGCAGGTCGAACGCCAGGACCACGGTGTTCCGCGCGACGCCCAGCTCCGTGGCCAGCGCGCGACTGGACGGCAGTCGCGCGCCCGCGGCGAGACGACCCGCCAGGATCGTCGAGCGGAGGCCATCGTAGACCTGCCGGTAGAGGGGCGTCGCCGCGTCGGGATCCAGCGGCAACAGGAGAAGCGGGGGAGAACTTGGACCAGGCATTTGTCGATAATTTGGCGCTGGTGGCTGGTCAATGCCACTGGTACGTTCCGACATGACAACGACATCCCCAACATTGACGGCGCGACTCAACTACTCCAAGAGCGCACCCGGCGTCTATCAGGCGATGGATGCCCACGAGCAATACCTGGCCACCTGCAGCATTGAGCGCCCCCTGCTGCTGATGGTCCAGCTCCGCGCGTCACAGCTGAACGGCTGCGCGTACTGCATCGACGCGCACTGGAAGGATCTCCGTGCGCTCGGCGAGAGCGAGCACCGGCTCTATTCGCTGCCGGTGTGGGACGAGGTGAGTTTGTACTCGGAGCGCGAGCGGGCGGCGCTCCGGTGGACGGAGGCGGTCACGCTCCTGGCCGACGACCGTGTTCCGGACGCGGTGTACGAGTCCGTGGGGCCACACTTCTCGGACCGGGAGCTCGCGGACCTCACGTTCGCCATCGCCAGCATGAACTCGTGGAATCGGCTTTCCGTGGCGGCGCGGCTCGTGCCGGGTACGTGACCATCAGGGGAAGTGGCTCGGGGCCATGACGGCTATATTGCCGGGCATGCCGAGCCTCTCGTCCCCATTCCGGGTCATGGTTCTGACGTTCGTCGGAACGATTGTGTTCTTGTTATTGGTCGGTTTCTATTGCCTGCACGCTGGAATGGTACCGGCGAACGCGGACGCCCGTCCGCCCCAGTTCGAGCGCTGGGCGGCCCACACGGCGTTACGCGCCGTCCTGGCGCGGGACATGCGCAGCCTTCACGGTCCGGCCCAGACCCCGGACTCGGTGCTGATCAAAGGCGTGCACCTGTACAAGGCCAACTGCCTCGTGTGCCATGGCGCGTCCGATGGGAAGCAATCGTCGGTCGCCGCCGGGCTCTATCAGCATCCGCCGCAATTCGGGAAGCACGACGTGGCGGATGATCCGATCGAGATGACCTACTGGAAGATCACGCACGGGATTCGGCTGACTGGCATGCCGTCCTACACCAAGACCCTGACGGATGACGAGCGCTGGGCGATCGCGGCGTTCTTGCGACACGAGGACTCCTTGCCGCCCGGGGCGTTGGCGGAGTGGAAGAGCCTTCCCAGCGCCGCGACGCCGTGACCCCGCGGTGGGCCGTCGGGATCGCCGTGTGGTGCGCGGCGGCGGCGGCTCGCGTCGAGGCGCAAGACAACTACGAGATCCAGGTCTACGCCTCGGAGACCGTGGCGCCCGCGGTGACGATGGTCGAGTTGCACAGCAACTTCACGGGCGACGGCCGGCGCACGGTGCAGGACGGACTGTGGCCGACGGAGGACGCCGAACACGAGACCGTCGAGATCACGCACGGCTGGACGAGCTGGCTCGAGACCGGATTTTACATCTTCACGTACGCGCGGGACGGCAACGGTTGGCAATGGGCCGGCGACCATATTCGGCCCCGCGTGCGCGTGCCCGCGTCCTGGGGCTGGCCGGTGGGCGTGAGTCTGTCGACCGAGATCGGCTATCAACGCCCGCAGGTCTCGACCGACACGTGGACGTGGGAGATCCGGCCGATCGTCGACAAGACGCTGGGACCGTGGTATCTCGCGATCAATCCCGCGCTGGAGCGCTCGTGGCACGGGCCGAGCGTGACCAAGGGGCTCGAGTTCTCGCCCGCGGCGACCGTGACCTACGACATCACGCGTAAGATCAATCTGGGCGCCGAGTACTACGGGTCGTGGGGATCGATTCAACAATTCGATCCGTATCAGGAGCAGGAGCACCAGCTGTTCGGAGTCGTCAACCTCGACCTGGGTCCCCGGTGGGAGTTCAACGCCGGAGTGGGCAACGGTTGGACGCGGGCCACGGATCACGTGATCTACAAAGTCATACTCGGCCACCGGTTCGGTTTGTAGCGGTCTCCCGCCACAAACCGAACCAGCTCACGATGGCACGATGCCCCAGCCGTTCCGAGCTCGGCGGAGCCGAGCTCCCTCCAACAGAACGAGCACTAGCGTCGCGTAGCGGCGCCTAGTGCGGGAATTTGAACATGTCCATAAGATCGGACAACGCCGGAGCGTTGAGCGGCGCGTACGGGTTGTTGGCGTTCACGATCGGGTTGGGCAGGTTGTCGCGAGTCTGACCCGTGATCGTCTGCAGGCCCCAGTTGGCTTCCACGAACTTGTCGAACGACACGTGGTCGCCGTACGAGTGCACGACGCCGACGCCTTGGGAGAACGGCGACACGACGATCATCGGGATGCGGGTGCCATCGCCGAAGAAGTCGACGGGCTGGATGTAGCCCGAATCGTAGTACCCACCGCCCTCATCGTTCGTGATCATGATGGCCGTCTCGGCGAACAGCGACGGGTTGGCCTGGACCATCTGCACGATCTTCTTGGTGAACGACTCGAAGAGGTCCCACTTCGACGACGCCGGGTGGCCGTCGAGGAGACCGTCCGGCTTGACGATGGAGACGGCGGGCAACGTGCTGTTGGTGATGTCGTTGTAGAGATCGGTGACGTCTTTCAGATTGGCGCGGAGCTTCGGGTTGGTCATGATCTGCGTCGAGTACAGGAACGGATTGCAGATGTTGCAATACGTGCTCGCCTCGCCCGTCTCCGTGCCGTTGGCCCAGCCTTCCCCGTAGTAGTGCCACGAGATCTTGTTCTCGGTCAGGAGCAGACCGATGTTCTTCTGCCGGGTCGGCGGGATCGTGAAAAGCGTGTCGCCGAGCGGCGCCGGCTGGCCGGTGCCGAGGAAGCCGGGGTTGTAGTTGTTGACCAGGTAGTACGCGCCATCCTTGCAGTCGTGCTCGAGCGTCTTGTACGGCAGGGACTCGAGGTAGTCCTTGACCGAGGCGACGCCCGGCTGCGTGGTGTCGGCGCAGTTCACGTACGAGCCGCCGCCGAACCCATCCTGCACGTACCAGTCGTTCGTGCCGGCCAGCGGGTTCGGGTTCTCGATCTGATTCTTGGGCGGCGTGGCGGGATTGCCGTTCGAGTCGGCGAAGTAGATGAGCGTGCCGAAGCCCAACGCGATGTGGTTGGCGCCCGTGCCACCCTGGATCGCCTGGTGATAGTTGTCGTTCATGGCGAACTGCGTCGCCAGTTGCTCGAAGTACGGCTGGTCGCCCGCCTGGACGTTGAAGAAGCCCATCGCCGTCGACCCTTCACCCGTGGTCTGGTTGTTCATGCCGGCCGGCGGCGGCGCGCCGTTGGAGCCGGCGCCCTCCTGGGTCTCGACCCAGGGGAAGAGGTCGTTCTGGCAGCCGCTCGGGATCTTCGGCGTGGCGCGGGTGATGTCGCAGTCGATTTGCTGCCACATCTGAAAGAAGCGGTGGACCGGGCTCGATGTGTATGAATCGTACGGCACGAAGCGGGTGATCTGGAACGGGCCATCCGCGAGGTTCTGCGGGAAGTGCTTGTCTTCGACACCCCCGGCCTGGCCCGTGCCGCCGGTCGTCAGCTTGACGTAGCTCCCGGACCAGAGCCCGGGTTCGATCGACTTGGCTTGTGCGATCGTGGTGAAGAACGCGGTCGTCGGGGCGCCGTCGGTGTTGATGGGCGGCAGGGTGTGGTACGGGTCGGTCTTGTGCGGGTGGACCGAGAAGACGTCGGTGTCGACCGCCTTCCACTGCCGCGCTGAGGAGAAATTCGGGCCGGCGGTGCCGTCGGCATTGATGATGCCCTCGGACAGGAGGTTCCAGACGGTCTGTCCGGGCTTCGGGACAAACGTCGCGAAGAGGTGGTCGAACGTGCGGTTCTCGCCGATGATGTAGATCACGTGTTTGATCGGCGTGGCGGTGTTGCGATCGTTCTGGTTCTGGGCGTGGGCCTGCATTGGCAGGCCGAACGCGCAGCCAGCGCCGATCGCGCAGCCTGCGATGGTCCTGCGAAATCCGACTCCATGCATGCTTCGGATCCTCCCCTGAGTGGATGCGACAGAGGCGTCGCAACCGGACCCTAGCCTGGGTTCTTCGCGAAGTTGTCACGGCTGACGACGGCGAATGACACGCGATCGTCTTGATGTGGTGACCCAGCCCGAGCATAAAAGAGAAACTGTCGTGAAAACGTCGTGACATTGAGCGCGAGGAAATACGGGGACTTTGCAAAGGCGGGGTCGGCGAGGATCCCCGTACTTCGCACATCCGATGGGCCATAGCGACAGCCTGGTAGTCGGATGCTCTTAGTCTGGTCTCCGTGACATCCCGTGACACACCGCGCCGCGCTGCGCGCGGGCCCCGAAATCGTGTCACGACAAAAAACCGGGGTGGCTTTCGCCACCCCGGGTGATCAGGAACTCGTTCGACTAGCGGTGCAGTGCGTGACACTGGGCCGTTCCGAGCCCGGCAGAGCCGGGCTCACTCCAACCGGAAAGCACTAGTGCCGCGGAGCGGCCACTAGTGCCGCGCAGCGGCACCTAGTGCGCCGGAAATCTGAACAGGTCCATGAAATCCGTGATCGCGGGAGCGTTCACGGGAGCATACGGGTTGCTCGCGTTCACGATCGGGTTCGGCAGGTTGTCGCGGGTCTGCGGCGTGATCGTCTGCAGGCCCCAGTTCGCTTCGACGAACTTGTCGAACGACACGTGATCGCCATACGAGTGCACGACGCCAACGCCCTTGCTGAACGGCGACACCACGATGAGGGGCATCCGGGTGCCGTCGCCGAAGAAGTCGATCGGCTGGACGTAGCCGGAATCCCAATACCCACCGCCCTCGTCCTGCGTGATGATGATCGCGGTCTCGGCAAAGAGCGCCGGATTCGCCTGGATCATCTGCACAATCTTCTTGGTGAACGCCTCGTACAGGTCCCACTTCGACGACGCCGGGTGGCCGTCCATGAAGCCATCGGGCTTCACGATCGAGACCGCCGGGAGCGTGCCCTTGCTGATGTCGTCATAGAGATCCGATACGTCCTGCAGGTTCGCGCGCAGCTTGGGGTTGGTCATGATCTGCGTCGAATACAGGAACGGATTGCAGATGTTGCAGTACGTGCTGTTCTCGCCCGTCTCCGTGCCATTGGCCCAGCCTTCGCCATAGTACTTCCACGAGATGTGGTGCTCGGACAGCAGGAGGCCGATGTTGCGCTGGCGCGTCGGCGGGATCGTGAACAGCGTGTCGGCCAGCGGCGCGGCGACGCCCGTGCCGAAGTAGCCAGGGTTGTAGTTGTTGACCAGGTAGTACGCGCCGTCTTTGCAGTCGTGCTTGAGCGTCTTGTACGGCAGCGACTTGAGGTAATCGCGCACCGCGCCAATGCCGGGCTTCGTCGAGTCGGCGCAGTTCACGTACGAGCCGCCGCCGTACCCATCCTGCGTGTACCAGTCATTCGTCCCGGGCATCGGATCCGGGTTCTCGATCTGGTTGGACGGCGGGGTGACCGCGTTGCCGTTCGAGTCGGCGTAGTAGATCAGCGTGCCGAAGCCGAGGGCGATGTGGTTGGCGCCCGTGCCACCCTGGATCGCCTGGTGGAAGTTGTCGCTCATGCCGTACTCGTTGGCGAGCGACGTGAAATACGGCGCATCACCGGCCTGGACGTTGAAGAAGCCCATGGCCGTCGAGCCTTCGCCCGTGGTCTGGTTGTTGAAGCCAGCCGGGGGCGGCGCGCCGTTGGAGCCGGCGCCGAACTGCGTCTCGACCCAGGGGAACAGGTCGCTCTGGCAGCCGCTCGGATTCTGCGCCGTCGCCCGCGTGATGTCGCAGTCGAGCTGCTGCCACATCTGGTAGAACCGGTGCACGGGGCTCGAGGTGTACGAATCGTAGGACGTGTAACGGCTGATGTCGAACGGACCATCAGGCAGGTTCGTCGGGAAACGCGAATCGTAGATCGTGTTCGTTTGCCCGTTGCCGCCGGTCGTCAGCTTGAAATAGCTCTCCGACCACATCGAAGGCTCGACGGCCTTGGCCGCGGCGACGGTCGCGAACGGAGCGTTGGTGGGGCCCCCGACGTGGACCGGGGGGAGCGTGGTGTACGGGTCGGTCTTGTGCGGGTGCACCGAGAACTTGTCGGTGTCCGTCGCCTTCCACTGCAGCGCCTTGGAGAAGTTCGGGCCGGGCGTGCCATCGGCCTTGATGATCCCCTCGGAGAGGAGATTCCACACCGTCGACCCCTTCGGCGGCACGTAGGTCGCGAAGATATGGTCGAAGGTGCGATTCTCGCCGATGATGTAGACGATGTGCTTGATCGGCGTCGCCGTGTTGCGGTCGTTCTGGTTCCCGCCGATCTGGGCCTGGGCGATCAGCGGCATGCCAACCGCATACCCGGCGCCGATCGCACAGCCCACGATCGTTCTCCGTAGACTCACTGCTTTCATGCCTGTCCTCCGCTGGATGGTTTTACTCACGCCGGAGAGTAGTGGCCGTTGATCGCGGACTTGTCACGTTCGCGATGTACCATTGGCACGATGTGGTGACTGAGCCCAACCATAACGCGCGGGCCGCCACAGGTGGCGAGCACCACAAACGGCGTACGTCACAATCGACGCACACCAATAGTGACACATCGCGTAACGATGACCGCGCCGCGGGCGGCCAGCGCGCGTTTGCGGATCGTCGTGGCACGCGATACGTTGGTTTGTCATGCGACACGGGATGCGGCGCGGCTACACGCTGATCGAGATGCTCGTGGTCATCGCCATCCTGGGGCTGGCGGCGGCCATCGTGCTGCCGGCGCTCGTGCGCTCGCGTCTGGGCGCGCCGTCGTTACAAACCGTGATCGACCACGCGCGCGACGCGGCCGCCCGCCGCGGCGAATTGATCTACGTGCGCATCGAGCCCACCGGCGCCTGGCACCTGGAAGGCGCGGGCTCGCCGCTCGAGCTCGCGCTGGCCAGCGGACGCGTGGCGCCGCTGGCGCGCGAAGCGCTCACGTTGCTGGTGTCGCCGGCGGGGACGTGTGCGTTCGATGTCCGGAGCGCCGCCGCGGGTCGCGCCTTCGCGATCGACCCGCTGACCTGTACGGTCGGACGGCCGCCTACTGCTGCGCCTTCCAGTTCATGATGTCGGCGTCTTCATTGGTGCCGCCCGGCTGCCCGTCGCGTCCCAGCGTCGAGATGTCATAGCTGGTCGGGTTGTGTTCCCCGGGGCTCTTGTAGACGTACGGGCGCCCCCACGGATCGTTCGGGACTTCGCGCTTGAGGTACGGACCCCGCCAGTCGAGCGGCACGGGATCGCGCGTGGGCTTGGCCTGGAGCGCGCCCAATCCCTGCTCGCTCGTGGGGTACGATCCGTTGTCCAACCGATAATTATCCAGCGCCGTGCCCAGGAGCTCGATCTGCGTCTTGGCCGTCGCGCTCTTCGCTTCCGACACGCGCCCCAGAATGCGCGGTCCGACGAGCGCGGCGAGCAAGCCGATGACGATGATCACGACGAGCATCTCGATCAGCGTGAATCCAGGACGGCGGGTCATAGGCGACTGGAAGTGTCAGTGAGGGCGCGCAGGAACGCAATGAGATCGCCTTGCTCGCGCCGCGTCAAGTTGAGGGGTTGGTCAAACAGGGTCTGATACGGCAGATCGATCCCAATGCCCGTGCCGCCCCCGGCGTTGTAAAACGCGACCACGTCGTCGAGCGTGCGGAAGGCGCCGTTGTGCATGTACGGCGCGGTCAGGGCGGCGTTCCGCACCGTCGGCACCTTGAAAGCAAAGCAATGACTCCCCACGCGGTCGATGAGCCCGCGCCCCGGGTCCGTGTCGAGCCGGCCCTGATGCAAGACCGGTCGCTCCGGGACGCCGATGATCTCGGGATCCGTCGTCCGGTAGAGCGGCGGTTCGGTCCCGTTGAAGAGCGGGGCAAAATGACAGGTGCCGCAGCGGCCCTTGCCCATGAATACGGTGAATCCGCGCTTGGCTTCCTGGGACAACGCTGCCGTGTCCCCGCGCACGGCCCGGTCGAACGGCGCGTTGAGCGCCGTCAACGAGCGGACATACGTCGCCAGCGCGACGCGGAGCGTGATGGGCGTAACAGCGTGCTCTGGCGTCGTGCCGAACGCACGCGCGAATGCGGCGCGGTAGCTGGAGTCGGCTCCCACGCGCGCCACCGCGGTATCGGTCGAGCTGTGCATCTCATCGGGGTCGGCCAACACGAACGCGATCTGTTGTTCCAACGACCGCGCCCGCTCATCGTCGAACAACGCGGGTTGGAGGCCGGCGTTGAGTAACGTCGGCGTGTGCCGCGCCGGCGGCGCGCCGTCGGGGCGCGGGATCCCCGGCACGAGCGGGGTCCGCTTCGGGAGGCCGTCGGTAAACGCGCGCGTCGGCAGATGGCACCCGGCGCAGGCGCGCACCTTGGGCCCGGAGAGCTGCGGGTCGGCGAAGAGGCGCGCGCCCAACCCGAAGACGGACGTGTCCATCTCCGCGATCGAGGCGAAGCGGGGCGCGTAGGCGAAGGGATTGAACGCCGCGCTGTCGTACACCGACGCGGCGCCGTCGCGCCAGACGCGCCCGATGGGGCGGCGGGGGACCGACCGCGAAGACCGCAAAGCGGCCACCGCGTGCGCGGCCGGCTGACTGTAGTGGGTGAGAAACGTGAATCGGTCCATGCGCTCGAACGCCGGATGCTGGCGCAGGTAGTCGGCGGCGGCGAGCAGCGCGTCAGCGGCGCGGCGCCGGTCGGCCGCGGCGCGGTCGCTTTCCGGCTCCGCCGGCGCCACCAGCGTCGCGCGCACGCCGTCGAGAGCAGCCGCGGCGTCGAGCAGCGCGTCGTCCTGACGGTCGGAGTCGAACCCGGCGATGTCGAGGGTGCTGACGCGCGCGATCTCCTCGCGCGCGGCGTCGAACACCGCCGCCTCCTCCATCTCCAGTGACCCGGTCTCGGACCGGAGCAGGGCCACGCGCTCCCGCATGGCCCGGAGCCGGGCCAACACCATGTTGCGCGACGAGTCGGCCAGGCGCGGGAAGATGGCCTCTTCGATCTGGGGGAATCCGCCGGGCATGTTGAAGGGGCGCGGCAGCACGTCGTCCTCGCCTTCGGATTCCAACGGGCCCTGCAGCGCAACGATCGCTTCCGGGGCGTAGTAGCCGAGCAGACCCTCTACACGCTTGTACGACGTGCGGGCTCGCCGAAAGGCCTGTTGCGCTTCCAGGGTCCTGCCGGACGTGACCCGGGCGCCGAGGGTGTCGAACGCGGCGAGCAACGCGTCCAGGTCGCCCTCGAACGCGCGCTGGACGGACATCATCGGAGCCGGGCGGAGCAAGCCAGCGGCCAGGCCGAGCGCGCGGAGCCAGGCCATGACCAATACCATCTTTCCCATGAGTCTCATGAACAGTCCGCCGTGTCACGGTCCGTCGGTGGATCGGCAAGGAGCCTGTCACGTTCCCGTGGCGGGGCGCGTGGTACAACTGTTACATCCGCCAGCCATCTCATCATATGCGGTCGCGTCAGGGTTTTACGCTGCTCGAAGTCATGGTGGCGCTCGTGCTCACGGCGATCGTCGTCTCCGTCGCCTACGCCATGTCGAGCGCGGCCATCGACGCCCGCGCGCGACTGACGTCCGGGTTGCGCACCGTCCAGGGGTCGCGCGCGGCGCGTGAGATGCTCCGTGACGCGCTCCGCAATGCGCGCGCGCCGCGCCCGCCGTCGATCCCCGGCGGGGTCTACCTGTCGCACGATACGTTGTCGTTCATCGCGTCGAGTGGGGTCTCGCCATTGGACCCGGACTACGACTGGCAGTTCACCGTCGCGCCCGGACGTGGAGCGCTCGGCGTAACGGCGATCGCCATTGGTCACGCGAGGCCCGCAACGGTGGCGTTCGCGGTGCCGGAGGTGACGCGGTGGTCGGTGCGGCTGCTGGCGCCCGACGGGCAGTCGTGGGTGAATGCGTGGCACGATACGACGTTCATGCCGGCCGCGGCGCTCATCACGTTCTGGAATGGAGATCGCCTGTCGGGACTGCCGCTGCATGTCGCCTTGCCCGCGCACGCGCGATGAGGGGACTCATACTGCTCGAGGTCATGGTCGCGCTCGTGGTGTTGAGCCTCGTGGGGCTCGGCGCGCTCGAGCTGACGCACATGAGCCACCAGGTGGTCGACAACGCCCGCACGTGGTCGGAGGCCGTGGCCTACGCCGAGGATGGGATGGAGTTGGCCAAGATGGGGAGCACGACGTTGCGGGGGCCGCCGGGCGAAGTGTTGCCCGGCGGGTTCCACCGGCAGATCACGCGCCGGCCGGCGGCGGTCAAGGGGTTCGAGACAGTGACGGTCTCCGTGATCCTCCCCGGTGGGGCGCGATTCGATCTGGACCGGTTGGCGCGTATCGATCGCAACGGCGGGGAGCGGTGGTGACGCGGCCGCGGCGCGGAGTGGCGCTCATCTTCGTGCTCTGGATCCTGGTGATCCTGGGATTGGTGGTCACCGATCTCCTGACGCGCGCGCGCACGGAGTCGGGCATCGTCGCCACGCTCAAAGCGCGGGCGGTGGCGCGCTACGCGGCCGAGAGTGGGATTCTGGCGACCAGCTCGGCGCTGGAGACGCTCGTCGCCTCGGCGCCCGAGCCGGAAGACCTGGCGACCCGGGCACGACGTTTGGACACGCTCGGCCGCCGACCCGCCGATGGCTCGTCGGGCAACGGGCAGTATGCGGTCGCGGTCGTCGACCTCAACTCCCGGCTCGACCTGGCCCACGATTCGGCGGCATTGCGCGCGCTGTTCACGCGGTTCGTGCCGGCCGGGCGGGCCAGCACCATTGTCGATGGGCTCCGGCGGACGCCTATCACGCGGTACGGCGAGCTGGCGCGCGTGCCGGGATCCGACGACGCGCTGGCGCTGGCGGTCGCCCCATACGTCACGGTCGGGAGCGATGGGCTCGTCAACCTGAACTCGGCGCCGGAAGCGGTGTTGGCGTCGATCCCCGGCATCGGGCCGGGCAAGGCCGGGGCGATCGTCGCCCGGCGTGAGGCGGGCGAGGTGATCGCATCGGTCGATGCGTTCCGGGCGCCGGGCGTCGCGTCACTGGATGGCAGCCTGCTGACGATCGCGCCGTCGCGGATCATGATCGTGAGTCGCGGGTGGCAACGGGGCTCGCCGCTCACGCACGAGATTCAAGCCGTCTACTTTGTCCTCGGCGGCACGATGTCGCTGCAAAGCTGGGAAGAGCGGGATCGCTAGGCGAGGTCGTGAGGCGAGATCGTGAGGCGAGATCGTGAGGCGAGATCGTGAGGCGAGATCGTGAGGCGAGATCGTGAGGCGAGATCGTGAGGCGAGATCGTGAGGCGAGATCGTGAGGCGAGGTCCGTCCCACCGATCCGGGATCGTGCGACGCGTAGCGTCGCTAAGATCCTTTGGGCTAACCTTTGAGATCGATCCCGTAGATCGCCTGCAGCATGGCGAGCGCCACGAAGCCGACCAGGGCGCCGAACGTGAGGATCAACACGGGTTCGATCAGCGTGACGGCCGTGCGCATCGCCTGGCGGACTTCGACGTCGTAGCTGGCGGCGACTTTGAGGCACAGCTCATCGAGTCGCCCGCTTTCTTCTCCGACCGCCAACATCTGCACGGCGAGCGGCGGGAGCGTACCCGTCAACGCGGGCGCCAGCGCGCTCCCTTCCGCCAGCGCGGTGGCCGCGCGATCGATGCCCTCGCGGACGACGAGGTTGGTGGCCGAGGCCCGCGCGAGCTTGAGCGCGGGCAGCGCCGAGACGCCGCTCTTGAGGAGGAGGCCGAGCGTGCGCGCCACGCGCGCCGTCGAGTACTTCCGCTCGATGTCGCCGACGACCGGCCAGCCGAGCCGGGCGCGATGCCAACGGAGGAGGACCCCGGGACGGGCCAGCACGCGCGGCACGGCGGCGATGGCGCCGACGACCAGCGCGAGCCACAACCACCACCACGCGGTCAGCACATGGCTGATCGCGAGCAAGAGCCGCGTGCTGAACGGGAGCGTACCGCCCATATCGGCCAATACCGTCGCGAACCGCGGGATCACGAAACCGAGGAGCACGACGAGGCCGACGACCGCCACGACCGCCATCAAGGCCGGGTAGAGCAGCGTCGAGCGCACCTGGGAAGTGAGCGCCGCGCTCTCCTCCAACTGCTCCGACAGTTGCGCGAACACGGCATTGAGCGCCCCACTGGCTTCGCCAGCCGAGACCATCACCGAGAAGAGCGCGTCGAAGTAGCGCGGTTGTCGGTTGAAGGCATTGGCCAGCGTCGCGCCTCCCTGCACCGCGCGCCGCACGTCGCGGACCGCCTCGGCGAGGCCCTCGTGTCCCGCGTGCTGCGCCGTGAATCCCAGCGCGCGGTCGAGCGGCACACCGGCGGCCAACAAGGTCGCGGTGTTGCGCGTCCAGAGGACCACGGCGGCGTGGCGGCTCAGACGCCGGCCGGCCGACGACGCGGCCGGGACCGGCGCGTCGTCGACACGCACCGGATAGAGCTGTTGCCGGCGGAGGCCGTCCAGCACCGATTCCCGCGAGGCGGCGTGCATGACCCCCTCGACGATCTGGCCGTCGGGCGTCGACGCCCGATAGCGGAACTGGCCGGCCGGGCTCACTCTTGCCCTTCGTCCCGGGTGGCGCGGAGGATCTCTTCCACCGTGGTGATCCCCTGGCACGCCTTCTCCCACCCGGCGCCGCGCAACGAGGCCATGCCCCGCGCGCCCGCCAGCGCGCGCAGCTCGGACAAGGGGGCTTGCCGGACCACGGCATTGCGCAACCCGGGCGTCATTGGCATGAGCTCGTACAAGCCCGTGCGGCCGCGATAGCCGGTGCCGCTACACTGCTCACACCCGCGCCCCCGCCGAAACCGGGGCGACTCGATGGTGGTCTGCCCTGCCGCAATCCGCGCCAATACGTCGTCCGACGGCTGCACTTCCTCGGCGCAATCGTCACAGATGACGCGCACGAGCCGCTGCGCCACGATGCCGAGTACCGTGGCGGCGACGAGATACGGCTCGACGCCCATGTCCACCATGCGCGTCACCCCGGACGGCGCATCATTGGTGTGCAAGGTGGAGAACACCAGGTGCCCGGTGAGCGCTGCCTGAATCGCGATCTGCGCGGCCTCCCGATCGCGCATCTCGCCCACCATGATGACATTGGGGTCATGCCGCAGGATGGAGCGCAAGGCCGCCGCGAAGGTGAGCCCGGTCTTGGTGTTGACCGCGATCTGGCTCACGCCGGCGATCTGATACTCTACCGGATCTTCAACCGTCACGATCTTGACACCCGGCTGGTTGAGCCGGTCGATGGCCCCGTACAACGTCGTGGTCTTCCCCGATCCGGTCGGCCCCGTTACCAACACGATGCCGTGCGGCTGCCGGATCAACTCCTCGAACTCGTCGAGGACCCTCGACGGCAACCCGAGATCCCGCAATGTTCGAACGCCGACGCCACGATCGAGGATGCGCAGCACCACGCTCTCGCCGTGCAGCGTCGGCGTGATCGAGACACGAAGATCGAGGTCGCGGTCGGAGAGCCGGAGACGAATGCGCCCGTCCTGGGCCTGGCGCCGCTCGGCGATGTTGAGCGCGGCCATGATCTTGACGCGGCTGATCACGGCGGCCTGATACTGCCGGGGAGGATTGGCCATCTCCTGCAGGACGCCGTCTATACGGTAGCGCACCCGCAGCCCGTCGGCTTCGGCCTCGAGGTGGATGTCGCTCGCCCGGGCCCGGAGCGCCTCCAGCACGATGAGGTTCACCAGCTTGATCACGGGCGTCTGATTCGCCAGCGCCCGCAAATCATCGATGTTGGCCTCATCCTCGGCCACCAGCTCGACGTCCCGCCCGTCACTCTCGACCGGCGCATCCGACTGCGCGGACATCACGGCGGCGTGGATTTCGGCCGCGGGCGCCTCGATCACGCGCACCGGCCGCTCGTACGTCCACGCCAGCTCGTCGATCACCGTCGGATCGAGCGGCGCGCCGGCCGCCACCAGGAGCTCGTCGCCGGCCGTGATCGAGAGCGGGATGAGGCAATGCTCGTCGAGATACTTGGGCGAGAGTCGCCGCGCCAGCGTGCCGGCGGCGCCGGCGCGGAGATCGTTGCTCATGGCTTGTGGTACCGGTGGGACGCCGAGTCCGTGAGTACGCTGTCGATCTGCGGACCCATGATCTCGAGCTTGCGATTTTCGCTGTCGAGCAAGGAATCGGACTGGTCGTCGTTGGTGACGACATACGGCGTCAAGAAAATCGCCAATTCGGTCCGCGTGTGATCCTTCGTTTTGGTCTTGAACAAGTTGCCGAGCAGCGGAATGTCCTTGAGTATCGGCACGCCGGTTTCCATGTCGCTCTTCATCTCGCCGATCAGTCCGCCAATGACTACGCTGTGCCCCGTCTTCACGATCGCGCTCGTCTCGGCCTCCCGCGTCGTGATGATCGGCGAATTCTGGGCGGCCGCGATCGTCTGCGAGGACAGCTCGCTGACCTCTTGCAGCAGCCGGAACGTGACATACCCGTCGTTATTGATCGTCGGCAAGATCGTGAGCTGCGTGCCGACGTTCTGATACTGAACCACCTGATCGACGATGGAGTTCAGGCTCGTCAAGCTGGCCGACGTGAACGGCACCTGGCTGCCCACCAGGATGCGCGCCTTTTCGTTGTTGAGCGCCATCACGCGCGGGGCCGACAACACCCGTACGTTGGTGCGCGAAGCCACCGCCTGCAGCACGGCGCGCACGTTGACGGAGCCAATGCTCACCACCCGCGCCGCCAAGCCGGGGATCGAGTGCAGCGCCGAATCCGGTATCTGAGGCCCGAGGCCGGCGAAAATGCCACGCGTGCTGTCCGTGCCGCTGAACCCCTTGGATGAAAAGAAGCTCCAGTTCACGCCGAACTGGCTCGACTTGTCGAGCGTCACTTCAGCGATCAGGACCTCCAACAGCACCTGGGCCGGCCGGGTGTCGAGCTGCTCGATCGTGCTCACGAGCACCTGATAGTTGGGCGGCGAGGTCCGAATGATGAGCGAGTTGGTGGCTTGATCCGGCACGATCGTCGTGCCACCCGACGCGTTGCCGTTCGGGCCGCGATTCGGCGCGCTGTCCGCCGAGACCGGCGTGACCGTCGTCGGTGGCTCGACCGGGATCTGCGGCCGCTGCTGCATGGACTCGAGCTGGCGGGACTGCAGCCCTTGGAGCGCCGACGACAGGTTGTGCCCCTCCAGGGCCTGCACCCGCGCCGGCGCCTGCGGCGCGACGACGGTGACGCCGAAGACGGACCCCAGCGTCGTCGCCAGCTCGCCGGCATTCGCGTGCTTGAGGGGGTACACGAAGGTCGCGAGCCCCGACTCGCCCCCGGCCTTGACGTCGAGTTGTTTGAGCAGGTCGAGATAGCGCGCGACGAACACGCCGCGATCGGTCATGAGGATCGCGTTCGACCGCGGCACGACTTCGACCCGGGCCTGCTTGGACGCGATGCCACGCACGAGCGGGAGCGCTTCGTCGGCGCGCATGAACTCGAGCGGCACGATCTGCGTGACGAGGCCCAAGGGCGGCGGATCGGGAAACGCCTTGCCGACGCGCACCGGACCACTCGTCGGACGCTTGTCGTCGGACACCACCTCGTCCACCGGACCATTCTGGACGAGCACCAAGCCCTGGCCGGCCAAAATGCTCTCCAGGACGGCGCCGGCTTGTGTGGCGGGAACGGGGTCCGGGATCTGGAACGTGATGCGGCGGGCCGGCACGTCGGTCAGGACGACGTTGACGCCAAGGGCGATGCTGAGCGACCGGATTACGTCGCTCAGGTCGGCGTTCACGAAATTGATCCGCAGCGTCGAGGGGGACGCGACGTTGGTGGCCGTCGCGGCGGACTGCGCGCGCGCCGGCGCGGTGAGCAAGGCGGCGAGCGCGAGGGTGGCTATCGTCTCGCGGCGCGTCACGGTTGCTGGCGCACGATGCGCGGCACGTGCAGCGAGAACGGCTTGCCGCCGCGTTCCAGCGTGACGGTCGAGTCGGTGATGGCGACGAGGCGGGCGCCATCTATGATATCGCCGATAGCGTGGACGTGGCCGCCTGGAGCGCCGCCGGCCGAGATCAACGCGACCGCGCCGCGGGGGCCGATGGTCGTGCCGAAGAGCGCAAAGGTCGGCTCGTGGACGGTGGGGGTGGCGGGCTTGTGGTCGGCGTGGGGAACGGCGCCCGCGCGGATCGGTGCGACGCGGGAGCGCGCGAAAATGTTGGCGTTGATGATCGGATCGGATCCGTTGGGGGTAATGCCGCCGGCGGCGGCCGTCTGTACGTGGCGGGTGACCGGGAGGTCGCCGTCGCGGACGTCGGGTTGAGGCACGCGGGGCCGGGGGATTGGCGTCAGACGGAGCATCAGGCCAACGGCCGCGAAAAGTGCGGCGGCGCCGTAGAGCGTGTGCGTCAATGCCGCGCGCGTGACGAGCGTGCGCGGGTGTAGCGTGCGCGGGAGCAGCGCTCGCGGGAACAATGGGCGTTTGAAAAACCGGCGCGCGGCGTTCATTGGGCGCGCTTCCACGGGACCGGCGTTTGAGTGGCGGCGGGCGGCGCGGGTTGGCTGGCCTCGATCTGGCTGACTTGCGGCGGATTCGCGTCGCGTGGGCTGACGTCGACGTTGCTCGCGCCGGCGCGGCCGGCGTCGACATTGCTCTCGTCGGCGCGACCGGTGTCCCCGTTCGTCGCGGCGCTGCCCTCGTAGAGGGCGTGCAATCGCAGGGTCCACATGAGCGATTGCCGCGGCGCGTCGGCGACCGCGGTCACGCGCGCCTCGTCGTCGCCGGCATCGAGACCGGCGCTCACATTGAGCTCGTCGATGACCACCAAGGGGCCGCCGTGCTCGAGGCGGCTCAGGAAATCGACGAGACCATAGAGATCGCCCCGGGCCTGCAACTGGACGGGGATGGCGAGGAGCCCGGGTTTGTCGGGATGGGGCTCGCCAGCGGCGTCCACGCGCTCCAGTTGAACGGCCGTCTCACCGGCGTAGCGCTGCACGAGACTCTGGAGCGCCGAGGCGGCGAGGGCCGGAGTGGCACCGGTGATGAGGCGGTCTTGGTCGGATCCCGATGACTGCCGGGCGAGATCGAGGGTCCGGTTGAGACGGCCGGTGTTGGCGACGAGCGCCGACAAGCGCGCCCAATGGGCCCGGGCCTCGGCCAGCTGCGCCGACCGGCTCGCCCAGTGCTGGGCGAACGGCAGCACGACCCAGACGGCGATCATCAGCACCACGCTGACGACCGCCCCGCCGGCAACCACGCGTTGCTCGCGCGGCTTAAGGCGCTGGAACGAATCGAAAAGCGAGGGCGAAGCTTTCATACGGACGGTTGCCGATCTGATTCCGGGTGGTGCCAGCCAGAAAATGCACGTCGCGAAATTCGGCGTCGGCGCCCAGCGCGGTGATCACCGCCGACGCGTTGGGCGCGTAGCCATCGACCTGCCAACCGGCGCTCGTGCCGCGGACGCCGCGCACAAAGGCGCCCGGTGGCAGCTTGGCCGACAACGCGCGCAGCACGCGGAGCGGGTCGGATCGCTCGGCGTCGATGGCCCGCATGGCCGTACCGCGCCGCGCCAGACTGGCGAGCTCGGTCTGCAGTGCCAGCGCCGGCGCGGCGCGCGACGCCAGCGCGGCCGTCGCCGCCTCCAAGTCGCGCGCCTCGCGCTCGCGCCGGCTGTCGAGTGACGACAAGGCGAACAGGCAGGCGGTCGCACAGGCGGCGACGGCCACCGCCATATCGCGGAAACGGCGCCGCTGAATCGCCGCGCCGTGCGTGGCCGATACCAGAGTCTCGGCGACCGGCGGCGGACTCTCGATGGCGAGCGCCGCGCCGTAGGCCGCCGCGTAGGCGCCGGCCACACCGCCGACCCCCGGCACGGGCGCGCACGCCCCGCCGGGCCACACCTCGGCGGCGGTCGCTTGCGTGTCCTCGGTCCACGGATCGCAATAGAGGCGCGTGGCATCGCCTGGGATACGATCCTCGGCCACCGCACGGGCCGCGAGCGTGGCACCGCCGAACAGGCGCCGGGCTCGCGTCACGCGCCCCTGCCGGATCTCGGCGACCGCGATGCCGGCATCCGCTCCATCAAACAATACGACGGCATCCGTGGTTGAGGCGGTGGCCAGCGCCCGCGCCAATGCCACCGGCGTCGGCTCCACGACATCGACCGGGGCGATCTGCTCGAGCGCCGCAACCCAACGCTCGACCCGGGCCGCAGTGACCGCGAACACGAGCCCATCCTCGGCCCGCACGGCGGGCACGATCTCCTCACCCCGCACCGCGAAAAACCGGTCCGGCTCGAGGCGGACGATATTGCGCCGCTCGGCGGCCGGCAGGGCGGGCAGCGTGATGCGCTTCGTGCGCAGCAGCTGCAGATCGATAGCGACCGCCATGCGCCGCACGTTGCCGAGGAGCGCGCGCAGCGCGGCGACGGCCTCGTCCGGTCGCTCCGGATCGAACGGCACGTCGACCGCCCGCGCGCTGCGCCGCGGCCAGCCGGTCAACACGACGGCTCGCGCCTGCCGCGCGCCGAGCTGCACTCCGACTCGCGTCATTGCCCCTGGGTAGCCTCCGACACCCCCGCAGCATAGCGCATCGCACTAGTCACGCTCTGCCGTCGACCCCGTCTGCCCTACAGCGCGACCGCGTTGTTGCATGCCGTGGCGCCGGCGTTACAACCCGCCCCGCTGTGCTCGCTTGGGAGTGACATCGTCGTTACTGTAGCCTTGACCATTTGGCTGGTCGCGTACCATGCCGAACTCGGCGAACATCGCGCACGAGGCGCGCATCATGGACGCCCTCGGCTGCGCCGTCATCGCGACGGACCTTGAAGGCACGATCGTCTATTGGAATCGTGCCGCCGAAGAGCTGTATGGGTGGGCGGCCGAGGAGACGATCGGGGAGAATGTCTTGGCCCGGGCGCCGATGCGATCCTCCCAGGCCCGCGCCGCGGAAATGATCGCGCGCCGCCGCGACGGCACCGAGTTCATAGCCTGGATGACGGACGCGCCGGTCTTCGACTCGCGGGGCGCGCTGATTGGCGCGATCCGGCTGTCGGGCGACATCGCGGCCCCGGCGTCCCGGATCGCGCACCTCGCGAACGATGTCGCCGCGTTGATCCAAGCGCGGGCCGCGGCGGAGCGGGACGCCGAACGCGCGGCGCGCCTCCAGTCGGTAACAGCGGCGCTGGCCGGCGCGGTCACCCCGCGCGAGGTGGCGGACACGATTCTGACGCACGCGCTGGAGACCGTGGGCGCGCGGAGCGGTTCAGTCTACGTTATCGATCGCGCGGGCACGAAGCTCACGATCGCGGGCTCCCACGCCTTCCCCCAAAGCTTGCTCGACGACTACACCACGGTGTCGCTGTCGAGCGGCCTGGTCGTGGCGACAGCGGCGCGCACGGGGGTCGCACAGTGGATCCCGTCGATCGCCGACGCGCTCGGCCAGTATCCGCACCTCAGGCGCATCGCCAACGACTATGGACACGAGGCGGTCGCCGTCCTGCCGCTCGCGGTGGGCGATCGCATCCTGGGAAGCATCGCGTTTCTCTTCCCCGAACCGCGGCCGTTCAGTGAGAGCGAGCGTCTCTTTCTGCTCGCCATCGCGGCGCAGTGCAGCCTGGCGCTGGAACGCGCCCGACTGTACGACGCCGAGCTGCACGCGCGCGCCGAAGCAGAAGGGGCGCGCTCCGCGGCCGAGGCGGCGAGCCACGCCAAGTCGGCATTTCTGGCGACCATGAGTCACGAATTGCGCACGCCGCTCAACGCCATCGTTGGACACGTACAGCTCGTGGACATGGGGGTGCACGGACCGGTCACCGAGGCGCAACACGAAGCGCTGCAGCGGGTGAACCGGGCGCACGGGCATTTGATGCGGCTCATCAACGACGTCCTGGATCTGGCACGCGTCGAATCGGGGCAGGTCGCCTACGAGCTGGTGCCCATCCGGGTCGCCGACATCGTGGCCGACATCGCGTCGCTGGTGGGGCCGCAGTTCAGGGAAAAACACATTCGGTTCACGCCGCGTCTGCCGCAGGGAGTACGCGTCCGCGCCGACCGCGAGCGTCTGGTGCAGATCCTGACGAACCTGCTGGGGAACGCGGCCAAGTTCACGCCGGCCGGCGGCCACGTGGAGCTGGTGTGCACCACGCCGCCGGACACGCCGACGCTCGCGTTGCTGCAGGTCACGGACACGGGGCCGGGCATCCCGTGGGAAAAGCTGGAGTCGATCTTCGAGCCGTTCGTGCAACTCGAATGCACGGCGTCGGAGCAGGGGACCGGCCTGGGGCTCGCCATCAGCCGCGATCTGGCGCGGGGCATGGGCGGGGATTTGCGCGTCACGAGCGTGGTCGGCGTCGGCACGACCTTCACGCTCGCGCTGCCGTTGGCCTAGGTCCCGTACCGCGTCGCGGCGCGGGCTTTCGCCTTGGCGGCTTCTTCCTCGCGATTGCGGGGCGGCGCGTGGGTCTCGAGCGACGCCATCAGGCGGCGCGAGACGGCGGCGATGTCCTCGATCGCGGCCGCGAAAGCGGCTTCGTTCGCTTTCGAGGGTTTGTGAAAACCGCTGATCTTGCGCACGAACTGCAGGGAAGCCGCCCGCACTTCATCCTCGGTGACGGGCGGCTCGAAGTTGAAGAGAGGCCGGATATTTCTACACATTGGCAGAGCCTGCCCGGCGTCGCGACGCGATCTGGTGGGGCTGGGATTCGTCCACGTACCGATCGTGGCGCTTCACCCAGTCCATGAGATTGAAGCCCGGACCCGTCTCGTTGCGCCCTTTGGGAGTCAGATCGAGATAGTTGTATGCGCCGACGAGCATCTCATCGCCGCGGGCGAACGTCGAATACGTATGATAAATATCGCCGGCCGCATCTTTATAGAAGACGCTGTCGCCGGACGCCTCGTCCATGCCCTGGGCGCGCTGCTCGGCGTAGTTATAGTAGACGCGGTCCCGGGCGATCTGGTCGGGCGTGAACGACACGTGAAAGTCGAAGTTGAAGTCGTTCCGCGTCGACGACACCCACGTGAACGTCCAACCCATGCGCCGGCGATACGCTTCGATCTTCTCGATCGGCGCCCGCGACACCGAGGCGAACGCCACATCGTGGTGCTCGAAGTGCATCCGGGCACCGTCGATGTGATCGGACTTGAACGAACAGCCGACACACCCCTCGTCCCAGTCCGGGCCGAACATGAAGTGCTGCAGGATGAGTTGACTTCTGCCCTCGAAGAGCTCGCTGAGCGTCACCGGCCCGTTGGGACCGTCGAACACGTAGGTCTTCTCGATCTTGACCCACGGCAATGCCCGCCGCTCGGTCGCCACCGCATCACGAGCGCGCGTCAGCTCCTTCTCTTTGACCAGCAGGCGCTTCCGCGCCTCCAGCCATTCGTCGCGTGAGACTATTGTGTGATCCATCCTTCAATCTATTCCGACGTGGCCTTTGGCTGAAGCGATGAGCTTGTTGGAATCATATCCCACACCGTCTTTGAACACGGTCGTGACTTTGTGGATCACGGACGGATCCGCGGTGAGGTCCCCGTCCAGTACTACCAAATCCGCGGCTTTCCCGCGTTCGATCGAGCCGATCGTCGCGTAGGCGCCGAGGATCTTGGCGCCGTTGGCCGTCATGATCTGCACGGCTTGCGCGGGCGTGAAGCCGGCCTCGATGAAGAGCTCATAGTTGCGTTGGTCGCCGAGTCCGGCCGGCGCGCCGCCGATTCCCGTGGGGTCGCAGCCGGCCGCCAGCAACCCGCCCGCATCCACGAACGCTTTTTCGTAGGCTTCGGCGTTCTTGATCACGACGGTCTTGAACGGCCAGTCGGCGGACGAATCGATGTGGGCGCGCAACGCCAGAAATGCCTTGCGGAGATCGGGCGCCATGAGGTCGGGCGTCCGGGGATCGTAGGGCCGCTGCGGCAACAGCGACTCGATCACGTCGAGCGTCGAGGTCATCGACACTTTGTGGTCGATCATCTTGGTGAACACCGCGCGCGATGTCGCGGCGTCGGGCGCCGTCCCGCCAACCCGGGCGAGGCTGCCGGCCGGACACACATCGGGCGTCTTCTGGGGATCGAAATCGGTGTCGGTCGCGTACCCGTGCTCGAGGTTGTCGATGCCCAAATCGACCGCTTCCTCGTAGGTGACGGAGCACAGGTGGCCGGTGACTTTGAGCCCGCGCGCGTGGGCCTCATCGATGGCCGCTTTGAGCTCGGCCCGCCGGATGTCGGTGTACGCCTTGACCCACGTGGCGCCTTCGGACGCCCAGTAGTCGATGAAGTGCTTCGCCTGGTCGGGAGAATCCAGCACGGCCATGATGCCGCTGCCGTTCGGGCCCCGGCCGGTGATGTACGGCGCCGTGATATAGATGTGCGGGCCGGGCTGGCGTCCGTTGTCGATATCGGTCTTCGTCGCGATGTCGGCGTATGGTGACACCGATCCGGTCGTGCGGATCGTGGTCACGCCCGAGCCGAGGTAGAGACGCGGCCCCGAGTACGAGATGATCATCTCGCGGCCGCCGACCGCCGAATAGAACAGGTGGTCGTGCATCCCGACGAGTCCCGGGATCACGGTCTGCCCGTGGAGGTCGATCGTGCGCGCGCCCGTCGGCGCCTGGACGCTCGACGCGGGGCCAATCTGGACGATCTTGCCGTCCCGAAGGACGATGGTCTGGCCGCGCGCGGCCGGCGCGCCCGTTCCATCGATCACCATCGCGTTCGTGAGGACGACCGCGGGCTCGGCCACCGTGACGAACTGGCGGGTGGCGGGTGCGAGCTGTTGGCCGCTGGCTAGGCTCGATCCGAGGAGCCCGCCGGCGAGAACCCCGAAAATTTTAGTTGCCATGCCATATCTTGGCGCTCGGTCGAACGCTCCGCTAGACCCTGCTCCGCGAGCCCGGCTTCTTCGACGACCTCGCGGAGCCTCACATCAGCTATTGCGTCACGAAGTGGATAGGGAAGTCCACGGGGAGCTTGAGGCCGATGTCCTCCGTGGCTTGGTTGCACACCGGGTGTCCCCAGCCACTGGGACTCTTCCCACTGGCGTCGATGTCGTAGACAATGTTGTCGTCCGTATGCCCTTTGACCGTGATCACCGGATCGACGCCGGCGGGCACGAAGTCGAGCTCCATGAGGCTGCGGACCTTCCAGGCGATGTTGTGATCGGCGCACGACGCATCGCCCGACACGCCGACGCCGCCGAGGAAGTTGCCGCCGTTGTCGTATAGGGCGAGGCCACCGCCGAACACGTTGATGCCACCGATGCGCTTCCCGACCATGTGGTCATTCACGGTGCCGTACTGACTCGCGTGACCGCCGTAGGCGGCGTCGGTGTTGATCGGATTCGACTCCTGGAGACCGAACAGCGTGCCGCCGGGTTGGGTCGCCGAGTACAGATTGGCGGAGGACAGCGCGAGGGATGGCAGGCTGAAATCGCGCGCCGTGTTCGCCTTTTGCGCCGAGATCACCCGGCTACCTTGCCACTGATCCGCCTCTTTCTCGCCCGTGAACACCACGGCCAGGACGAAGCCTTCCTGGCTGACGATGGTGCCCCACATGTTGAGGCCGAAGCCGCCGTTCTCGGTCTTCTGTGCCGCATCGAGCGCTTGCTGGAGCGCGGCGTGGAGCTGTTGGATGTTGGCGACGTGGAATCCGGCGTAGGCCGCGGCCATCTGCGCCGCTGTCGCGATGTTGGGATCGTCCGTCGGGGCGGTGGGCGTGTCGCTGGTGCATGCCGGGAGGACGAGCGTCGCTGCGCACGCGACGCCGACAAGCGTAATGCGATGCATGGTACGCTCCTCGTGAGTCGTTGCCCGCTCTGTTACCAGTGGATTTACAATCTATCTCGATCGAGTCTCGGTCCACGTGGCGAGCGATACTGTGAGGGCAAGCCGATCACGGCCGTGGCGGCGTACGCGATGACGTTCAGGCTGTCGGTCCTTTGTCCGGGTGCGGCGGCTGGATCCCGGCGCGGCGGAGGAAATGCCGGATCTCCATCAGCTGTTCGCTGTCTTTGAGATCCTTGTGTTTGGGCGGGTGAAGGACCGTCGTCTGGCCGTTCACCGTGACGTGGAGCGAGCCCTTCCCCCCTTCGGAGACGGTCCCGAGAGACTCGAGGAGGTGAAGGACGTCCGGCCACTCGATATTGTGATTGAGGGGATGCTCGAACAACATGGCGAGGGTGCGTTGGTGAGTCATCGGCGGATCCAGCGCATGAGGGATGTCGAGAACGGGGGCTCAGCTCCGACTGAAGGAAAACCACGGGAGCAAAGACCATGAAGTACATGTTAATGATGCACGCGCCGCGCGGGACTGGGGATTGGAATGTCGCCCAGTGGACCCCGGCGGATTTCCAGGCACACATCGCGTTCATGATGCGGTTCGACAAGGAACTGCGGGCGTCCGGAGAGTTCGTGGGAGGCGAAGGCCTGGCGGCGCCGGCCGAAGCGCGGATCGTGCGCGCGACCAACGGCGGCGCGCCCGCGGTGACCGATGGGCCGTTCGCCGAGGCAAAGGAATTTCTCGCCGGATACTGGATCGTGGACGTGGAGAACGCCGGGCGCGCGTACGCGCTCGCCGCGCGCGCCTCGGCGGCGCCGGGGCCGGGAGGCAAGCCGCTCAACATGCCGATCGAAGTGCGCCAGGTGATGAGCGAGCCGCCACCGCACGACGCATGAGCGAGGACCTGCTGCGCAGTCTGGCGCCGCAGGTACTCGGCGCGGTCGTCCGGCGATTCGGCGATTTCGATGCGGCCGAGGACGCTGTGCAAGAGGCGCTGATGGCGGCCGCGGCGCAGTGGCCGAAAGCCGGGGTGCCGGACAACCCGCGCGCGTGGTTGGTCCATGTCGCAGCGCGCCGCATGACGGACCAATTACGCGCCGATTTCGCGCGGCGGCGCCGCGAAGGAGCCGTGGCTATGGATCCCAGCGCCGGGACCAGTCCAACCGACCTGGCGCCGGACGGCGACGCGGTCGAGCGGGACGACACGCTCATCCTGCTCTTCATGTGTTGCCATCCGGCCCTTACGACGCCATCGGCGATCGCGCTCACGCTGCGGGCGGTTGGCGGGTTGACGACCGCTGAGGTCGCCAGCGCGTTTCTGGTGCCCGAGGCGACGATGGCGCAGCGCATCAGCCGGGCCAAGGAGCGGATCAAAACGTCGGGGGTGCCGTTCCGTCTGCCGACGCCCGACGAGCGCGACGAACGACTCGCCGCGGTGCTCCACGTGTTGTACCTGATCTTCAATGAAGGGTATACCGCGAGCCGCGGCGAGCGCCTGCAACGCCGCGATCTCGCCAACGAGGCGATTCGCCTCACGCGGGCCGTGCGGCTCGAGCTGCCGCGCGATGGGGAGGTCGCGGGGTTGCTGGCCTTGATGCTGCTGACGGATGCGCGCCGGAGCGCGCGGACGGGAGCAGCAGGAGAGTTGATTCCGCTCGCGGAGCAGGATCGCGGCCTGTGGGATCAGCGCGAGATCGCCCAGGGGGTGGCGCTCATTACGGCGACGTTGTCGAGGGGATCAGTCGGGGTGTACCAATTACAAGCGGCGATCGCGGCCGTCCACGATGAGGCGGCGCGAGCCGCGGAGACCGACTGGCCGCAGATTCTCGCGTTGTATGGGCTCCTCGAGCGCATGTCCGACAATCCCATGGTGACACTCAACCGGGCGATCGCCGTCGCCATGGTGCATGGTGCCGCCGAGGGGTTGGCGCTGTTGGACACGCTCGGCGCCGACAAGCGTCTTGCCGGCCACTATCGCCTGGACGCGGTCCGCGCGCATTTGTTGGAGATGGCGGGGGATCGCCAGGCGGCGGCGACGCATTACCGCGCGGCGGCCGGGCGGACGACGAGTGTACCGGAGCGGAACTACCTCGTGGCGCGCGCGGCGCGCGCCGTGCTCAGCTCGTGAAGTACATGCCGCCGTTGGCGTGGATCGTCTGTCCCGTGAGGTAGCCGTTCTGGGCGAGAAGGACGGCGATATCGGCGACTTCGTCGACCGAGCCAAATCGTCCGATCGGCACACGGTCGGGTGTGATGTGGGGCGCGGCGCGCACCATATCGGTGTCGATCAGGGCGGGCGAGATGGCGTTCGACGTGATGCCCTCTTTGATGAGCTGCGCCGCGTAGCCGTGCATGAGGCCGAGCATGCCGGCCTTCGACGCGGCGTAGTGCGGGCCGATGGCGCCGCCGAGGTTGGCGGCGATCGACGAGATCCAGATCAACCGGCCCCAGCGCGCTTGGCGCATGGCCGGCACGACGGCCGCCGTCACCATGAACGCCGAGCGCAGGTTCACGCGGATCGCGTCGTCGAAGTCGGCGAGTCCCAACGTGTCGATCGTCCGCACCTGGGCCATGCCGGCATTGTTCACGAGAATCGCCGGGTTGCCGAGCTGGCTGACGACTGTGGCGATCATCGTCGCGACATCATCGAGCGATGCGACATCGGCCCGCACGGCGAGCGCATGGCCACCGGCCTTCTTGATGTCAGCCACCGTCCTGTCCGCACCGGCCGCGTCCTCTCGATAATTGACGGCGACATGGGCCCCCGCCGCGGCGAGCGCGATGGCGATCGCCTGGCCGATCCCCCGACTGCCTCCCGTCACCAAGGCAACGCGTCCGTCCAGGCTCATGGATGAATACTAGCGACCATAGACTAAAGTCGAATAGTCGACCGGGAGGGCACACGACTATCGTCCTCACATGCGCCCGATTCTGTTGGCCCCGCTGGCGATCCTCTTCGTCGTTCAGCAGGGGCGATTCGAAGGAACGGTCACGGCCAATACCGCTTTCATCAAAGGCCACACGGGCAAGGCTACGTTCACCCAGAAGTGGCCAAAGGAACGCCTCGACGTCACATTGACGGCGATCGGCAAGGTCACCGTGTTGTACGATTTTGACGCCCGGACACGGACGGTGATCAATCCCTCCAAGAAGCAGTATTGGACCGTGGACATGGGCGAACGCGCCAAGGAATGGCGCCAAGCGCTCGAGGAGGACGGGTACCAACCGCGCGCGGGCACCGTCGTCGTCTCGAAGACATCACGGACCGACGAGATCGCTGGCCACCCGTGCAAGTTCTTCACGGTGGGATCCGCGCAAATGATCGATGTGTGCGTGGCCAACAACATGGGCGTCTTCGTCGCCGACCCCGAAATCAACGGCGCGCAGGCGATGGGTGGCACCACGAACACCTCCACCGACACGACGTACGATGACCTCGGGAGCCGGTTCCCGGGCGGCTACTTCCCCCTCAAGATCATCTCGCGGGCCAATGGGCCCGAACGGGTGGTGTGGCAGGTCACGAGCATCGACCGGCACGACGTCGGGGACAAGGAGTTCGTCATCCCCGAGGGCTACACCAAGACGTCGCCGCCACCGATCAAGTAAGCGGGCGACTGCCCAACCGGCCGTCGTTCATCGTACCTCCGTAGGCCGCTCTGCGTAATGCCGGTGGCGGAACCGGCACGTCTCGTGGCATCTTCTGCCGCGGTGACCGCAGAAACCGATGAATTGTCGATGCTCCGAGCGGCGCTGGGGAGCCTTCGCATCGAGCGCGAAGTGGCGCGCGGCGCGACGGCGACGGTGTATCTGGCCGAGGATACGATCCGCCAGTGTCGCGTTGCCCTCAAGGTGCTCCGCCCGGAGCTCGCCGGGAACGTGGGATCGGAGCGTTTTCGACGCGAGATCAGCCTGGCGCCCCGGTTGCAACACCCGAACATCCTGGTGGCGCTCGATTCCGGAGAGATCGGCTCCGGACAGCTGTGGCTCACGATGCCATACGTCGAGGGCGAGACGCTGCGGGAGCGCGTGCGGCGCGAGCGGCGGATGCCCATCGACGCCGCGCTCACCATCACGCTCGGGCTGGCGGACGCCCTCGATCATGCCCATGACATTGGCATCGTGCACCGGGACATCAAACCCGAGAACATTCTCATCGCCGACGGTCGGGCGCTTCTCGTGGATTTTGGCATCGCCCGGCCGCTGTCGTCGACGGGCGACCCCCGGTTGACGGACACGGGATACACGGTCGGGACACCATCCTATATGAGTCCGGAGCAGTCCGCGGGCCTCCGGATCGATTCCCGGTCGGACGTGTACTCCCTCGCCGTCGTGCTGTACGAGATGCTGGCGGGCGAACAGGCTTTTCCGGGGTTTACCGGTCTGGCGGTGGCGCTGGCACCGGACCTCTCGATCACCCCGCGCGTGCGGGCGCGGCGTCCCGATGTACCCAAGAGCATCGACGTCGCGATCGCCAAAGCCATGGCCATCGAACCGTCGGACCGGCACGATTCGGCGGGCGCGTTTGCGCGGGCGTTGACGGAACCCGTCCCGCCCGCGCGGAATGTCTTTGGCGATATGGTGGGAGGATTGTTGCGATTAGTGCGAACGTTGCGAGGCGGCGCGTGATGGCCAAAACGATCGTCGTGGTGCTGGCGACGCCGCGGGACGGCGTGCAACTCCGGGACGGCGCGACGCCGTTTCAGGATGCGATTGATGCGCGCCCGGCGTTGCGCGACCGGGTCGAGCTGCATTTCGCGACGTCCACCGGCGATCTGGCGATCGTGCGAGACGCCGAGGTGATCGTCTGCGGCAATCTGCCGGCTGAAGTGTCGGCGATGGCGCCGCGACTCCGCTGGGTCAGTTTTTGGGCCTCGGGCCTGGATCGTCGTGTGCCGCCGGACATTGAAGCGCGGCAGGTGATGGTGACCAACGCCGCCGGCGTGCACGGGCCCAACATCGCCGAGCACATCATGGGCTACATGCTGGTGTTCACGCGACGGTTGGATACGTACGCGCACGCCCAGCGGGCGCACCGGTGGACGCACGACGAGGGCCCGTCTGCCGAGTTGACCGGACAGACGCTCGGCATCGTGGGCTTTGGCGCGATCGGGCGCGCGCTGGCGGAACGGGCGCGGGGATTCGGCATGCGGATCGTGGCGACCCGACGCGATGTCGCGCGGGGCGGCGAGGGCGTAGAGCTGTACGCGCCGCGCGATCTCCCCGCGCTCGTCGGCGCCGCCGACCACGTAGCGATCACGGTCCCGTACACGACGGAGACCCACCGTCTGTTCGACGCCGCGCTCTTCGCCCGCATGAAACCGGGCGCCTACCTCTACAACATCTCGCGCGGCGCGGTGGTCGACGAGGCCGCGCTGATCGCGGCACTAGGCGCCGGTCGGCTGGCGGGCGCGGGGCTCGATGTCTTCGAGACCGAGCCGTTGCCGGCGGACAATCCGCTGTGGGACATGCCCAACGTCATCGTCACGCCGCACGTCGCCGGCCTGACGCCGTACTACTTCACGCGGATGGCGGCGCTCTTCGCGAACAATCTCCAGCGGTATCTCGACGGCTGCCCCTTGGAAAATCTCTACGACAAGGCGCGCGGATACTGACTACGGCTGGCCGGGCACCCGGGTATCCGTGGCCACCCAGTTGACCTCCCACGTCTTGCCGCCGTCGTCGGAAAAAGCCTGCTCGAAGTGGCACGAGTTGGGTGTGACGTCCGAGATGACGAATCGGACGAAGATCGCCCGACCGTTCAGCATCTCCTGATCGTAGAACTCGCCGCGCCCGTTCTTGAATCCGCCGATGGTCGGTTGGCTGAGCGTGCCCGAGGCACTGTTGGAGAAGTTGAGACTCCACTGGTGCGCGGCCGGATCGTAGAGGCGGAGGGAAAGGGCCTCGATATGACCCGCCGGGCCGGTGACTTCGAGCTCCACGAGATTGGCGCCGCCGTTCCACACCTTTCGCACGACCGTGGTGCCGTCGTATTGGACCCACGTGGAAGAGCCGGTGAGGGGATGAAGCCGGCGCGACAGGTGGGTCTTCCACGTGCCGATCTCGAAGTCGAAATCGTGAGATCCGTCCTGGGCGAGGGCTGTGGCCCCCCACAGCACGAAAAGACTCGACAGCAGCAGGCGGGCGGGAGAGGTCATGTGGCAAAGCAATATATCGGCAAGTGGATGCTTGCAATCGCCACTTTTCCCGGATTTTATATTACCACTTATGCGCGCCGCGCGGGCCTACTACGTACCACCCACGAGCGTCGACCCGGCGTCCAATGTCCCGCTCTACCGGCAACTGTATCACTACTTTCGCGATGCCATCGCCAGCGGCCGGCTCCAACCGGGACGCCGCATCCCGTCGACCCGGACTCTGGCATCAGAGTTAGGTCTCTCGCGCATTCCGGTGCTCAAGGCGTACGAACAGCTGTGCGCCGAAGGCTATCTGGAGGCCTTCGTCGGATCGGCCACGCGCGTCGCCCGACGAATTCCCGACCTCTCGCAGGTGCCCGCCGCACGGGAACGGCCGCTCCGAATCGCCCGCGGCGCCAAGGCGTTGCTCGAGCTCCCGCCCGACACGTGGTTGCGCAACGCGGGGGCGTTCCGCGTCAGTCTGCCGGCGCTCGACCATTTCCCCACGGGGACCTGGGGCACGCTCGTCGCCCGACACGCGCGCGCCGCACCCCGGCATCTCATGATGTACGGGGATGCCATGGGCATCCCGCCGCTCCGCGAGGCGATCGCCGAGTATGTCGGCGCCACCAGGGGCATCCGGTGCGACGCGTCGCAGATCATGATCGTGGCGGGATCCCAGCACGGTCTGTCCCTCGTGACGAGGACACTGCTCGATCGGACGGACGCGGTCTGGATCGAAGAGCCGGGATATCCAGGCGCGCAACGCGCGCTGCTCTTGGCGGGCGCCCGCATGGTCCGCATCCCGGTCGACGACGAAGGGATGCGGGTCTTCACGGGCGTCCGCCGGTGTCCCCACGCACGGGCAGCGTACGTCACGCCATCGCATCAATACCCGCTCGGCGTCACCATGAGCGTGGGGCGGCGCATGGAGCTCCTGTCGTGGGCGTCCGCGGCGGGCGCGTGGATCATCGAGGACGACTACGACAGTGAGTACCGGTTCGACAGCAAGCCGATCGCGGCACTGCACGGCATGGATCAGGACGCCCGCGTGATCTACCTCGGCACGTTCAGCAAGGTGATGTTCCCGTCGCTGCGCGTCGGCTATCTGATCCTCCCAAAGGATCTGGTGCCGGCTTTCGTCGCCACGCGGGACGCCGTCGATATCTTCGCGCCGACGCTCTACCAGGCGGCCCTGGCCGACTTCATCACCGAAGGACACTTCGCGCGACACATCCGCCGGTCACGCGCCCTCTACCGGGAGCGGCGGAAAGCCTTGGTCGATGCCATCGCCACGGACTTGGGCTCGCGCCTGGAAATCATCGGCGCGGAGGCGGGCATGCATCTCGTGGGCCTGCTACACCCGGACGTGTCCGATACCGCGGTCTCTCAGAACGCCGGCCGCCTCGGCGTTTCGGCCATGCCGCTCTCATCCTGCTTCCGGCGGAGGCCCTCGCGCGGGGGCCTCATCCTCGGCTACGCTGGAACGGACGCCGCGCAGATCCGCGCCGGCGTCCAGCGTCTGGCGATAGCCATGGGGAACTCATGATCGTGCACCTGATCGACGGCACGTACGAGCTCTTTCGCCACTTTTACGGCATCCGGCGCTTCGCAAAGTTCGACCCGCCGCGTGGCGCCGTCACCGGCGTGCTGAACACTGTCGCCCAAATGATCGAGAGCGGCGCCACGCACGTGGGCGTGGCGACGGATCACGTAATCGAGTCGTTTCGGAACGCGCTGTGGGCGGACTACAAGACGGGCGAGGGGATCGAACCGGCACTGTGGGCCCAATTCCATCCGTTGGAGGAGGCGCTGGCCGCAATGGGTGTCGTGGTCTGGCCAATGGTCGAGCTCGAGGCCGACGACGCGCTGGCATCGGCCGCGTGGCTCTCCGAGCGGGATGACCGCGTCGAAAAAGTCTGCATCTGGACGCCGGACAAGGACCTGGCCCAGTGCGTCGTCGGGGATCGCGTGGTGCAGAATGGATCGCCGGGGCAACCAGATCCGCGACGCCGCCGGAGTGCACGCCAAGTTCGGCGTGAATCCCGAACGTATTCCGGATTACCTGGCGCTCGTCGGCAATGCGGCCGATGGCTATCCGGGCATTCCGGGATACGGCGCCAAGACCGCCGCCCGCCTCATCGGGCGCCATGGTGCGATCGAGGACTTCCCGCCCGAAGTGCTCGGCGACCGGCGCGACCTGGCGCTTCTCTTCAAACGGCTGGCGACCTTGCGAACGGACGCGCCGCTGTTCGACGACGTGGATTCGCTGCGGTGGCGCGGGCCCACACCGGCGTTCGCGGCATTGGCCGACACTTTGGGCGACGCGCGCCTCGCGGCCCGCGTGTCCGCGCTACCGCGTTAGCGCTACTGGGGGCGCCACACCTCGACGACGGCGGTCTGCGCCGACCCTTCTTTGGGACCGCCCCCGATCGTGTAAATGCGGTCGCCGAGCGTCACCGCCGCGAATCCGTGCCGCGCGGTCGGCAATGGCTCGGCCACGGTCCACGTGTTGTGCGCGGGGTCGTACACCTCGTGGTTCGCGAACACGCCATCGCGCCGCTCCCCGCCGAACGTGTGGATCTGCCCGCCCAGCACCGCGGACGCGAGCCCGCCGCGCCGGCTCGGCATCGGAGCTTTGGTCGTCCAGCGATCGGTCGCCAAATCGTACGCCTCGACGACATCGAAGTTCTTGCCCGGATCGAGCGGGCGACCGCCGATCGCAAACACGATCCGGTCGACGACTTCGGCGGTCAGATGATCGCGGACGGTCGGGATCGGCGCGCGCGTCGTCCACCGATTCGTACCGGGATCGTACACGACAATCGAGTCGAGCAACCGGCGGGCATCCCCGAACCCTCCCACGACGACGATCTTGCCGGACACGACGCCGGCCGCCGAGGCGCCGCGCGGCGCGGGCAGCGCCGCGCGATCCTCCCACACGTTCCGCTCAGGGCGATAGATCCACAGGTTCGTCTTGGGCACGAACTTCTGCCCTTCCAACCCGCCAATGGCGTAGAGCGTATCGTTGACCACCACCAGCGGCATGTGGTGGCGGTCCTCCGGAAGATTGGCAATGCGACTCCACGCATTGGACCGCGGATCGTACCGATACGCGACCGCGGTCGGCGAATCCGTCGAGTCGAATCCGCCAGCAATGTAGATCTGCCCTTGGAGCACGGCACCATGGTGCTCCTGCAACCGCTCGGGAATCGGGGCGGCCGTGGACCACACCCCGGTCACCAACCCGCTCGCCGCGACGAGTACCACCCAGACACTGCGCATGCCGGAGAGTAGTGGCCCTCCGCTCGCCCGCAAGTCGGGGATCACTGGCGAATGCCTTCATGAGGGGTATCTTGGACCGCCTCCGACCCGCCCCCCGTCACTCCGGGCAATTGCACATGGCACCCGCCAGCGATGATTCGCCGCTCCGTCGTTTGGGTCGCCTCCCGCCTCAACGTTTGGGTCTCGCGTACACCGGGGCGGCCTGCATTGGCAGTGCGTTGCATTTGATCGGTAACCGCAGCCACTCGCCGGGATTGACGGACTTGGGCACGCTCTCGTTCCTGATCGCGACGTTGGCGCTATACATCGTGGTCACCTGGTACCGTGAGGACGATGCGCTCGCGGCCGGTGTGTTGCTGGCGCTGACATTCATCATCGGCACCCAGGTCGCGGGCTGAGGCCGCTCGGCGGCGTGGTACGACACGTGCGTTACGACGCCGTATGCGAATACTTATGATATCAATGACCGTGCTGAGTCTCGCGGCATGCGGGAATTGGACGCGCGAAGGCAAGAACCAAGAAACCAAGGGCAAGGTCGAACAGACCGCTGGCGACGTCGTGGGCGACTCGTCCCTCAAAGCCGACGGCGCCGAGGACAAGGCCAAGGGGCAGACCAAGAAGACGGTGGGCAAGGTCAAGGACGCGCTCACGAACCCCTAGGAGTGGATCAACCGGGCCTCTTGGTCGACCACCTCCAGGTACTCACTGGGCACCACCAGCGTGCCATCCTCGGCAATGTTGGACCGGTCGAGCAACGCGTAGAGGTCCGCTTCCAGCGCCTCGTGATGCTCCTTATGACTCGGGAAAAACCGCGAGGCTCGACATCTGCACGTCCGCGTCAATGTGAAACACGGGGTGACCGTAGCTCCGGACGCGGGCGGCGTTGGAGAGAAAGTCCTTGTCCGGCCGCTCGCCGATCCGGTGCACGTAGAGCTGGGCTTCGCCATCTTCGGTGAAGCTGAGCGGCAGCGTCAGCGTCGCGGTCTGATGCGCGACGACGAGGCCGAGATGGCGGCGTTGTCCCTGACGGTAGGCGTACACATCGACGTCGAGCATGCCATCGTTGGTAATGTCGAGGCGCACGACGCTCGCCGGCGGGCTAGCGCTCTGCCCCCACGCGACCGCGGGCGGCGTAACCAACGCCATCTGAATGATCAGGCCAATGTGACGGGAAAAGTGGGCGACGTCCACGTGACGATTCCTCGGGAGTGTTGAATGGAGTCCCTGTGACTCCCTCTCCCTTTCTCAAACGGAATCGACCGCCCAAAGCGGACAGAGGTTAGGCGCGCGTCTCCGCGAGCCGCGTCAGAAATTCGCGCTCGCCGGGGCCGATCATCTCGCGCGCTTCCGCCAGGGGGAAGAACCGCGCCCGGTCCACTTCCGGGAATTCCTGCCGCCGCCCGGAACGGGGCGGCCACTCCATCGAGAACGTATTGCTGACGAGCGTCGACGGATCGGCGTCGCCCTCGAACGCCCACGCCACCACGATCTTGTCGCGGCGGACGTCGAGGCGCCCGAGCGGGATGAAGGGACCACCCACCGCGAATCCCGTCTCCTCGCCGAACTCGCGCTGCGCGGCCGCCAACTCGTCTTCGCCGGCCTCCACTTCCCCCTTTGGGATAAACCACGCCCCGACGTCCTTCTTGGCCCAAAAGGGCCCGCCGGGATGCACGAGCAGCACTTCCATGTCAGCGGCTTCCGACCGGAGCCGGAACATCAACAAGCCCGCGCTCGTCTTCACCACCTACGCCAGCCGGCGGGTGACGTCGAGGCAGCGATCGACATCGTCGGCGGTGTTGAACAGCGCGGGGGAGATGCGCACCTGGCCGTTGCGCGCCGTCACGTCGACATGGCCGGCGTGAAATGCCGAGCGAACATCGTCCGCCGGCTTGGCCACGTACATCGTCACGATCGACGACCGGTTGCCCGGCGGCGTAAACAGCCGGTGGCCTTGCTTGGCGAGACCGTCGGAGAGCCGGAGGGCCAACGCCACCGTGTGCGACTCGATACGCGCCACGCCGGTTTTTTCCAGATACGACAGGCCCGCGCTCAACTGATGGGCGGCGCCGAACGCCCGGCTCGAATAATCGAAGCGCTTGGCCGTCTTGATGAGATCATCGTGATGCTCCGGTAACTCCCGGTCGATTTGGAATTCGCCGAACCGGTCGATGCGGAGGCGCTCGTTGAGCTCGGGACGAATGAAGAACGGCGCGATCCCGAATCCCGCCAACATCCACTTGTAGGACCCGCAGCACATCGCATCGACGCCCGCCGCTTGCACGTCGATCGGAAACATGCCGACCGCCTGGATCGCGTCCGTGTAGAACACGGCGCCGTGGGCGTGCGCCAGATCGGCGATGGGCCGCATGTCGTGGCGAAAGCCATTCTGGTTCGACACCCAGGCCACTGACACGATGCGCGTCCGACGGTCCACGTACGGCTCGAAGTCGCTCGCGGTGACCGCGCCGTCGCGATGCTTCACGATGCGGAGCTCGATCCCTCGCGACGCTTCCAGCGCGCGGTACAGCACAAACGACGTGGGGTAGTGCAACTCGTCGACCACGACGTTGTCGCCGGCCGCGAGCTCGAGGCCGTGCGCCACGACGTTCTCGCCCTCCGCCGTCGAGAACAGAAGCCCGACCGCGTCGGGCGTGGCGTTCACCAGTCGCGCGAATTGCGTCCGGACCATCTCGTCGGTCGCCAGAAGCTCGTCGACCAGAAGCGGCCGGCGGGATTTGGCTTCCAGGAACGCCGTGCCGGCCTCGACAACAGGGCGCGGGATCGGCGCGATATAGGCCGAGTTGAGGTACGTCCGATCGGCGACGATGGGGAAGTCGGCGCGCACGCCGAGCGGATCGGGCTCCCCCGTCCTTTGCATCCCCGGCGGATCGCCGAGGGCGCCGAACGCCGCAAACGCCGCGGCGTTCGTGATGAATGAGCGGCGGTCGATGGGCATGATGCCTCAGTATGGGACGGTGAGCCGAGCCCGACAAGCGAAAATGAATTGCGTATAAGCCTAAGGGCCCATGATGCCACCGACAGGGGCGAGCCACATTGCGAAACCCCGACCGGAGATCGGCATGAGCATCAGCATCCGCACATCGTACGGCAGCGAACGGGACGTCCCGACCGATGCGGTGGCCCGACTGGCCGCCAGTCTCCGCGGTCGCGTCCTGACGGCGACATCTCCGGGCTACGACGAGGCCCGCACGGTGTGGAACGCGATGATCGACCGCCGGCCGGCGGTGATCGTCCGTTGCACGACATTCACCGACGTCGTCCGCGCGGTCCGTTTCGCCCGCGACCAGGACCTGCTCGTGGCGGTGCGCGGGGGCGGGCATAACATCGCGGGCAATGCCGTCTGCGATGGCGGATTCATGATCGATCTGTCGCCCATGAAGGCGGTGCGTATTGATCCGGCCGGGCGGCTGGCCCGCGTGGAGCCGGGCGTCACGCTTGGCGAGTTCGACGCGCAGGCCCAAGCGCACGGCCTAGCCACGCCGCTGGGGGTCAACTCCACCACCGGCGTGGCCGGGCTCACGCTCGGCGGCGGGTTCGGTTGGCTGAGCCGGCCCTACGGCCTGACCATCGATAACCTCGTGTCGGCCGACATCGTCACGGCCGATGGCGAGCTGCTGCGCGCAAGCGAGACCGAGAGCCCCGAGCTTTTCTGGGGCATTCGGGGCGGCGGCGGTAATTTCGGCGTCGCCACCGCGTTCGACTTCCGACTGCACCCCGTCGGCCCCGAGGTGTTGGCGGGACTCATCGTGCATCCACTCGACGCCGCGCCCGACGTGCTGCGCTTTTACCGCGACTTCGTCGCCGCGGCGCCCGAGGAGCTCGTCTGCTGGTTCGTGATGCGCCAGGCGCCCCCCCTGCCCTTCCTGCCCACCGAGTGGCATGGGCGGCACATTCTGGTATTGGCCGTGTGCTATGCGGGTAATATCGCCGACGGCGAGCGCGCGGCCGCGCCACTCCGGGCATTCGGCGAACCGTTGGCCGACGTCATCGCCCCGGTGCCGTATGCCGCGTGGCAGACCATCCTCGACCCGCTCCTCGCTCCCGGGATGCGCAACTATTGGAAGACACACGATTTTCGCGAACTGAGCGACGGACTCATCGACGTCCTGCTCCAGTACGCGCGGCTGATTCCCGACCCCCAGACCGAGATCGCGTTCGCCGAGTTGGGCGGCGCCGTCGGTCGCGTACCAGCCAAGGCGACGGCGTACACGCACCGGGACGCCGAGTTCGTGGTCAACGTCCACGGCCGGTGGCAGGACCCGGCCAAAGACACCGAGTGCATCGCCTGGGCGCGCGCCCTGTACACCGCGGCGGCGCCATTCGCCACCGGCGGCGCCTACGTCAACTTTCTGACGCAGGAAGAGGAGGACCGCATTCCGGCGGCCTACGGCACCAATTACCAACGCCTCGTCGAGCTCAAGAACCGCTACGATCCCGCGAATCTATTCCGCGTCAACCAGAACATTCGACCGGCCGTGCATGCGTGAGCATGCGACGGGACCTAGAGCAACTGTAAGTACCGGATCAATACCGCGCGCTGCTGCGCGGTGAGCGCGTAGTACCGCTGGCGCGCCGGTCGCTTGACCGCCGTGCGCCGCGATCGCCGACGGCAGGGTCGTCGCCCGTCCGTCGTGCAGGTACGTGGTGCGCGCGGCGAGTCCCATCAGCGGCTCGGTGCGGAATTCACTGGGTTTGGCGACCCCGAGGCAGATATCGGAGAGTCCCGGACCCATGTCGTGGAGCAGCAGGTCCGTGTAGGCGCGGACGGAACGGCGGCTGAGCGCGGGGACAGCGTTGACGTCCGTCGTGAGCGACGGCACGTGGCACGTGGCGCATCCGATGCGTCGGAACATCGCGTCGCCAGTGCTATTCGCCCCGGCGGTCGCCTTGCTCGTCGCCGGCGGCGCCAGATACCGCACGAAAGCGGTGGTCGCGTTCAGGTCCTTGAGTGAGAGCTCCGGGTCCTTGGCGAGATCCACTCCCGGTGGGACCGGGAACGGACCGATCGCCCCGTCGACGCTGTCTTCCGTCGGCGTGGTGATCCCGATTTCATAGAGAAAGGCATCGGTGTTGAAATCCCCGAGCGTCGGCGCGTTGTCCTTGCGACCGAACCGTCCTACCGTGCCGTCCGGAAACAACGCGACGCGCCCCGCGGCCCGCGGATCGTCGCGGCGTTCCTCGGCCGCCAGTTGTTTGATCGTCGCGTCGGAGATCGCCTCCAACAATCCGCGACCGAACAACTGCGGCGTGGACCGGTGACCGATCATCGCGTAGCTCGGAATCGGTTCCTTCGTGAGACCGGTCGCCGCCGTCAGCTGCGGCGTCGCGTGGTCCTGAAAGACTTGTCCGCCCACCGAGTCCAACTCGCCGCATTGAACAGCGGGCCCAATCCGGCCTGCGGCGTGAAGACGCGATTGAAGACGCTGGCGCCGGCTTGAAACTGGCCGAGCTCCGGCGACGTAAGTCCGGACAGTGGTTGGCCGGTCCGCGCGGCGCTGGCCACGGTATTGGACGACACGTCGACGGACGGGCCGGTGGTGGCGGAGCGGTCGCCGGAATCACAACCGGCGAGGGACGCGATCAGAGCGCCGAGGATGGCAAGGTGCGATGAACGCATGGCGACCTCTCTCGCTATGAGAATCCGTTCGGCGGCTCGACCGGCGTGGCGCGCGGGAAGCGCGCGATAGCCTCGGAGCTTTGCGTCGCCGCCTTTCGGCGGGTTTGCCGTTATCCCGGGCTCGAGGGGCCCCAGCGATGCTGTGTGTCAGCGACAGCGCACATGTCAGATGTGGCGTGTCGTGCGCGGCCAATATGCGGCGTCCGGATCATGACCGCAAGACCGTGCATTGACGATCCGTCAACAACCCGCTTAACTATGCGGGCTTATTCCCGAGCTCGCCGCTCGGGCGCTCAGGCCGAGAGATCACGCTGTGCTTCGATTCGCAACTCTTCTCGTGGTCGCTCTCGTTTCGGTTGGCACAGCCGCGCGAGGGCGGGCGCAACAGGTGTACAACGGCCGCGCTGGTGCAACGGCGGCCTCCATCCCGCGGATCGACACGACCATTGTCGTCGACGGCCACATGGATGCCCCGGTGTGGCGCCGCGCCGCATTGCTCAACGGATTCTCCGAGTACCGCCCCGTCGACGGGCGTCCGGCGAGCGACTCCACGGAAGTGTTCGTCTGGTACGCGCCGGACGCGATCTACTTCGGCATCCGGGCGTTCGAGGCCCACGGGACCGTCGTCCGCGCCACGCTGGCCAATCGCGACAACATTGACGCGGACGACCACATCAACATCCTGCTGGACACGTACGACAATCGCCGCCAGGCGCTCCTCTTCGCCGTGAATCCGCTGGGCGTGCAGGAGGACGGCGTGTGGAGCGACGGCGCGGGCGCGGCCGCCGGCGGCCAGAGCACCAACAACCGGTTCGACGCGTCGATCGATCTCAACCCGGACTACGTGTACGCCTCGCGGGGGCACGTCACGGACTGGGGCTACGAGGTCGTCGTCCGTATCCCGTTCAAGACGCTGCACTATCAAAGCCGGGATCCGCAGACGTGGGGCTTTCAGATCGATCGCGTGGTCCAGCACAGCGGGTACGAGGAGACGTGGACCCCCGTCGTGCGCGCCAGCGCGAGCTTTCTCATCCAATCCGGGTCGTTGGTCGGCCTCACCAAGATCCATCGCGGTCTCCTCCTCGATGTCAATCCGGAGTGGACGACGAAGGTCGACGGCGCGCCCAATGCCGCCAACACCAAGTACGGATATCAGGGATCGACGAACCTGGGCGGACAGGTACGGTTTGGCCTGGCCGCGAACCTGAGCGCGCTGGGCACCGTGCGTCCGGATTTCTCGCAGGTCGAAGCCGACGTGGGACAAGTGTCATCCAACCAACGCTTCGCGCTCTTCTATCCGGAGAAGCGACCGTTCTTCCTCGAAGGGCTGCAACTCTTCAACACCCCGAACACGCTCATCTACACCCGCCAGATCGTTCAACCCGACGGCGGGGCGAAACTCATCGGGCAGGTCGGCAACACCACGATCGCCTACCTGGGGGCGGTAGACACGAAGGACAGCACGTCGGGGAACCACCCGATCTTCAATATCCTGAGGCTTCGCGAGGACGTGAACCCCAACACATTGCTCGGCCTCGTCTACACCGACCGCATTGATGGCGCGCAGTACAATAGGGTCCTCGGCGGGGACGCCCGCTACGCGTGGGGCAAGCTCTGGTTCTCGCAAGCGCAGATCGTCCAATCGTGGACCGACTCGGCGGGCTATCGCCCCGGCACCCTCTGGGACTTCGTACTCGCCGACCGTACCGGACGCGCGTACGGCAATCACTTTGAAATCTCGGGCTTGAGCAACGGCTTCGATGCCCAGAGCGGATTCATCAACCGCGTGGGGTACGAGCGGGCCAATACGGGGCAGCGATTCAGTCTCTATGGCGCGCCGGGAAACCTGATCGAGCAGGTCACGTTGATGCTCGGCGCCAACCCGCTCTGGCGCTACGGCGACATGGAGAAATTCCGCGGCGCGTTCGAAGGGGGATACAACAGCGTGCTCTCCGCCAACATCCGGGGCGGTTGGGTGATCAGCGGCGGGGTCGCCAACAACATCCAGCAGTGGGACCCGGCCTCGTACGCCTCGTACCGCGTCGTCCGCCAAACGGACACGGTGGCATTCACGCTGCCGCACGGTCTCTATAACATGTGGTCGGAGCAGGGGAGCCTCACGACGCCGAATCGCGCCGTGATCGGCATCTTCACCGTCGCCGTTGGCGCCGCGCCAATTTTTCCGGAGGCGGCGCTCAGCAACGAGATCTCGTTTCAGGGCGAAGTGCTGTGGCATCCGACGCGGTCGCTGCGCTTCGATGCCCTCTGGACGCACCAGACGTTCGACCGCGCGCGCGACGGCTCGCGCGCCATCACCGCGGACATCCCCCGCCTCAAAGTCGAATACCAGCTCACGCCGGCGATCTTCTTTCGCTACGTGGGCCAGTACACGGCGCAGACCGAGTCGCCACTCGAGGATCCGCGCACCGGCGAGCCGCTGCTCGTCGACTCCGCGACGTTCGCCAACCTGGGGCTGGCGCCGTCGCGGATCTTCCGGCAAGACGTCCTGTTCTCCTATCAACCCACGCCGGGGACGGTGATCCTCCTCGGCTACGGCGCCACGCTGAACGAACCCAACGCCTTCGCCTTCCGCGACTTCACGCGGAGCGAGGACGGCTTGGTGTTCAAAGTGAGTTACCTCTGGAGACTGTGACCGACGGGTTGGACACCGACCATCTAGGGTGCCGGGCGCTCGTCCTTGGGTGTGAGCTCCCAGAGTACGTTGACGATCGTCCACTGGCCGTTCCACTTGCCGAGCTCCAGGTAGTCGACCCAATCGGAGGCGACGACCTTCGCAACCGCCGCGCCCCGATAGATGTCGAGCACGCGGAACTCCTTTCGACGACGCTCCGGCGCGATCCCCTTGCCTCCTCCCGCGCGCGTGTTCCCCACGAGCGTCATCGCGCTCATCTGGCCTATTCTGCTGTGGCCGGCCGTATCGGTGATGACGATCCGCTTGGCCAGCTCTGGGTGTAAGGCGCGGGCCATGCGGTCCGCGTCCCCAGCGTACCAGCCTTCGATGTAGTCCATGGCCGCCGCCCGGATGCCGGCCGTGTCGGCCGCCGTCTGTGCCGGGACGGCGCGCGCGGCGAGTATGAACAGGGTGGCGCTCACGGTGAGCGCGCGAACGTACGACTGTGGCATCGTCATGGCGCAATAGTCGGGCGCCCGCCTCCCGGATGCCATGTCGCAGGGACAGCGCGGCCCGTTGGCGGGACGAAGTGGACGGCGGTCACATGACGCCGTGACTATCTTCGTACCATGATGACCGCCGCCTCCGGCGCGCGTCGGAATGCCCCCATCGCTGTCCTGCTGGCCTTGGGATGTTGGGCGCTCCTGGCGACGATGTCGCTGGGCCAGACCATGCTCGCCCTGGGCGACCATGGGGAGACGATGCGACGCGGCGACGTGCTGTTCTGGGCGATCGATTGGTCGACCTGCGCGCTGTTCACGCCGGTCCTCTTCGCTGTGGCGCGTCGCGCCCCGATCGATCGCGATCACTGGCGCCGGAATGTCCCGCTTGAACTGGGTGTTGTGGCGGGGTGCGTGGCGCTCAAAGATGTACTGCTGGTCGCCCTCTTTCGCTCCCTCGTTCCAACCAGCACGCTGTCGGTGCGGCGACTGTTCTTGGGGAATACGGTGGCCGTGGTGACCGTATTCCTGGGCGTCATTGCGGTCGCGCACGCCATTGCGTTCGCGCGCGCCGCGGTCGAGCGCGAGCGCACGGCGTCGCGGTTGCGGGCGCAGCTCTCGACGGCGCAACTCGAAACGCTCAAGGGACAACTGCAGCCGCACTTTCTGTTCAATACCCTGAACGGCATCGCTACCCTCATGCACCGCGATGTCGGCGCGGCCGACCAGATGCTGACGCAGTTGGCCGCATTGCTGCGCGTCACGCTGCAAGTGCCAGGAAGCCAGGAGATCCCACTAGCCGAGGAGCTGGCGCTGCTCGACCGCTATCTGTCGATCGTACGGACCCGGTTCGGCGACCGATTGACCATTGTCCGCGACATCGCGGATGGCCTGGGAGACGCGCTCGTCCCCCATTTTGTCCTCCAACCGTTGGTCGAAAACGCGCTGGAACACGGGATCGCGCGGCGGCCGGGGCCCGGCCGGCTCGCGATCGCCGCCGCGCGTGACGGCGACCGGCTGCGGATCACGATCGCGGATGACGGACTGGGCCTCAGTGACACCCCGTTGAACGGCGGCGTGGGATTGGCGAACACCCGGTCGCGTCTGGAGCAACTGTACGGCGACGCCCAGACGTTGCGCCTGGAGGACGTCGCCCCGGCGGGCGCACGGGCCACCATTACCCTGCCATTCCGCGTTCGCACATGACGGTCCGCCGGGTGGTGATCGCCGACGACGAGCCGCTGGCGCGGGAGCGAATCGGGACGATGCTCGCGGGCCGACCGACCTACGAAGTCGTCGCCGAATGCCAGGATGGCGTGGCGACGGTCGAGGCGATCCTGGCGCTGGATCCCGCGATCGTGTTCCTCGACGTCAAGATGCCGGGACTCGATGGGTTCGAGGTGTTGACCGCGCTGACCGAGGTGCGGGTGCCGCCGGCAGTCATCTTCGTCACCGCCTTCGAGACATTCGGGGCCAAGGCGTTCGACGTGAGCGCGGTCGACTACCTGCTCAAGCCGTTCGACGTCGGGCGCTTCGACCTGGCGTTGGCCCGCGCCGAGCAACGGTTGTCGGGCGGAGGACTGGATCCGGAGCTGCGCCGGTTTCTCGAACGGCTGCGGGCGCATCAGGCTTTTCCGGAACGGTTTCTCGTGCGCGGGCCACACCATCTCTACTTCGTGCCGGCCGCCGAGATCGGGTGGGTTGACGCGCAGGCAAACTACGTCCGCGTGCATGTGGGCGGACGAACGCACCTCATCCGCGACACGATGAAGGCGTTCGCGGCCAAGCTGGACCCCGACCGCTTCATCCGCGTCCATCGGTCGATCATGGTCAATATCAATCATGTGCAGCGACTCGAGCCGCAGGGCCACGGCGAATACCTGATCACGATGCGAGACGGCAGCCGCTTGGCCTCGAGCCGGTCGCACAGCGCGCGCTTGCACGCGCTGTTGCGTTAGCCGAGATGAAGATCCGGTTCGGTCTTTTGCCGTTCGTCGCGCGCCTCCTGGTATGCGCGGAGTTTCTCGTCGCGGTCAACGGCAAGATTTTCGGGTGGTCGAGCCAAGCCGCCTACATGGCGGCCAAAGGCATGAGTCTCATCGGCCCGTTGCTGGCCGCGGCGTTGGTGATCGAGCTCGTCGGATCTCTCTGCGTCATCACCGGTTATCGCGCCCGCTCGGCAGCAGCGGTCCTGTTCGTGTATCTCGGCATCGTGACCGTGCGCCTTCACGACTTCTGGAATCAATCCGGCATGCGGAGTGGCACCAACCTCACCGAGTTCTTCAAGAACCTAGGCATCATGGGCGGGCTGCTCATGATCGCCGCGTACGGACCCGGGTCCTGGGCGCTCGGCCGCCGGCGCCGCGCCGACGGCGGCGCGACCCGTGACTGATGGCCCTCCGTGACCTATCATCAACCCCATCATATCGCGATCATACCCCGCGATCGACGCGCTGTCACGGATCCGCTCCACCGCCGACACGGCCGCCGCCGACCCAGAGACGTCCCTTGGCGGCGTCAAGACGCGAGGCGCGGCCCATTCCATGGCCTCGCGTACTCGATCGTCGCGCGCTAGAATCGTGTCATGCGTCAAACTCTGTCCCGCGTAGCCTATGCGTGCGGCGTTGCGGCATCCGCGTGGGCTGCCGTGGCCCCAGCGCAATCGGTTGACCCGTCCGCCGCCATGCGCTGGCGGACGATCGGCCCCACCCGTGCGGGCCGGGCCCGCGCCCTGGCCGGCGTGCCCAGCCAGCCCAACGTCTTCTACATCGGATTCGACAACGGCGGGGTCTGGCGATCGACCGACTACGGGTCCACGTGGCAGCCGCTTTTCGATCGCGAGCCCACCGGCTCGATCGGCGCCATCGCGGTCGCGCCCTCGGACCCCAATGTGATCTACGTGGGAACGGGGGCGGGTATTATCCGTCCCGATCTCGCCGTCGGTGATGGGGTCTACAAGTCGACGGACGCCGGCAAGACGTGGACGCACCTGGGGCTCCGACAGACCCAAATGATCGCCATGATCGACGTCGACCCCCGCGATCCCAACCGCCTGTTCGTGGCCGCCCTGGGCCACCCGTACGGACCGAACGGCGAGCGCGGCGTCTTTCGTTCGACCGACGGCGGGCAGAGCTTCCAGCGCGTCCTGTACAAGGACGAGTACACGAGCGCCAACGACGTCCGGATCGATCCCTCGGATCCGAACACCGTCTACGCGGCGCTCTGGAAGCAACAACAGAGCTTCATCGAAGGGGGCGGATTCGGCGGCGTCGGCGGTGGCGTCTACAAATCGACCGATGGCGGCACGACGTGGCAACCGATCAACGATGGCCTCCCGCCGGTCATCGAGGCGAATCTCGCCATCGCACCCGGCAACACGCGGGTGCTCTACACGGCAGTCGCCGGCGACACGTCGGCGAAACCCAGCCAACAGGGCGCCACGGGCACCGTCAATCTCTACAAGACGACGGACGGCGGGCAGCATTGGCAGCGCGTGGACCACGATTCGAGCGGCACGGACCCGCGCCCCATGGGCCGCATCGGGGGCGGGGACCTCCCGACGCTCGCCGTCGATGGCTCGAACGAGAATGTCGTCTATAGCGCGTCGGTGGTCTTCTGGCGCACCGAGGACGGCGGCCGCACGTGGTCGGCCGTGCGTGGCTCGCCGGGCGGCGACGACTACCAGAAGCCGTGGGTCAATCCGACGAACCCGAACATCCTGCTCGTCGTCTCCGACCAGGGCGGTGTGGTTTCCGCGAATCGTGGCGAGTCGTGGAGCAACTGGTATACGCAGCCGACCGCGGCGATGTACCACGTCACGACCGACAACGCCTTCCCCTATCGGGTCTGCAGCGGACAACAGGACTCCGGGTCGGGTTGCGTCGACAGTCGCTCCATGGACGGCGAGATCACGTTCCACGACTGGCATCCGGTGGACATCCAGGAATACGGCATGGCGGCGCCGGACCCGCGGAACCCGGATCTCGTCTATGGGAGCATGCGCACGAACATCTCGCTCTACAACAGGAAGACGGGGCAAGTGACGTTCGTCGGTCCCGATCGCACGGGATTCGACCGCAACGTGCGCACGATGCCGATCGCCTGGGCCCCCACGAATCCCACGCTCCTGTTCTACACGTCGGACGCGGTCTGGAAGAGCATTGATCACGCGCAGAGCTGGACGCGCATGAGCCCGGACCTCACCCGCCAAACGTGGGACGTTCCCGCAACCGCCGGAGAGTACGCCAAAGACGTGAAAGCGGGCCCGAAGGGCTCCATCACGGCCTTGTCGATCTCGCCGAAGACGGCAACGGTGCTCTGGGCCGGCACGGACGACGGCAACATCCAGACGACTGCGAACGGCGGCGCCACGTGGACCAACGTGACGCCAACCGCGATCAAACCCTGGACGCGCATCTTCAATATCGACGCCGGCCACTTCGACACCCGTACGGCGTACGCGGCCGCGAACACGTTCCGCATCGACGACCTGCGCCCCCACTTCTGGCGCACGCACGACGGTGGCAAGCACTGGACGGAGATCGATACGGGCATCGACTCCGGGAATGTCGCGAACGCGATCCGCGAGGATCCGCGCGTGCCCGGACTACTCTATGCCTCGACGGATGCGCAGGTCTGGGTCTCGTACGATGACGGGGACCACTGGTCGTCGCTCCAGCTCAACATGCCCGCCATCTCGGTCCGCGACCTCCAGGTCAAGGACGACTCCACGTGCCTGTGCGCCGATCTCGTCGCCGGCACGCACGGTCGCGGATTTTGGATCCTGGATGACCTCACGCCGTTGCGCCAGGCGGCCGCCGCCCGCGCGGCGCAGGGGGCGTATCTCTTCAAGCCGGAACTGGCCGTGCGCATGCGCTCGGGCACGAACGATCCCACGCCGTGGCCGCCGGAGTGGCCGGCCGGCGAAAACCCGCCGGTCGGCGCCATCATCGACTACTATCTGAGCGACGCCGCCGGCGCGGCGACGCTCGACATTCTGGATGCTACCGGCGCGGTCGTGCGCTCGTACACCAGCACGGACTCGGTCCGGTCACCGGATCCCGCGCTCGATCCGGCGGCGTACAATCGCCTGTGCCAGAAGAACCCCAGCGCGCGCGACTGCGGCTTGCCACTGTACTGGCCGGCTCCCGACGCGCACCTCTCATCGGACGCCGGCATGCACCGGTTTGCGTGGGACCTGCGGTACACGCCGATCCCCGGCGGGGGTGACGCCGCGTTGGGTGCGGTGCCGCACCGGACGTACCCGGTGGTGAACGCCCCGTGGGCGCCCCCCGGCACGTACACGGTGCGCCTCACCGTCGGCGGCAAACAGTACCGCCAGCCGCTCGTCGTGCGACTCGACCCGCGCATCAAGACGTCGGCCACCGGTCTCACGATCCTCGCCACGCAGTCCAAGAGCACGTATCGCGACGCGCAGGCGGCGCACCATGCCTACGTCGAGGCGCGCGCGCTGGTCGACCAGCTTGGGAAACAATCGGGCGATGGCATCAACGCGTTCCGGGCACAGGTCGAGTCGCTCGCCCCGCCGCCCGCGCGCGGCCGTCGTCGTTTCGGCGCCCAGCGCGAAGAGCACACCACGCTGGCCAGCGCCAGTGAAGAGCTGGTCTCGGCGTTCATGGCGCTGCAGAACGCCGATGTCGCGCCGACGACGGCGGAGATCGCGGCCTGCCGCAAGGCGCACGAGGAGTTCGCGGAGATTCTCGAGCACTGGAAGACCATGAAAGCGAAGGGTCTCTCGGCGCTCAACGCGAAGCGCAAGGCCGACGGTCAGCCCCTCATCACCCTGCCGCGCCTGAACGCCAATGCCGATGCGGACCCCGACATGGGCGTCGACCTCGATCAAAACGAGGACGACGGCTGATCAACGGGGCAAGAGACTGAGACGGCCGGGGCCGCCCAGCGCGATGGCCAGGCACATCGCCACGAGCATCAGCTCGTAGTGCCAACCGTCGTTATGGGCGCCCCAGAAACCGGTGTGCCAGACGAACGCTTTCTTGTAGATGGCGCCGGCCATGATCATGACGAGTCCGAGAGCGGCCTGCCGCGCCAGCACGCCAGCCAGTAGACCCAGGCTCGCCGCGATCTCGGCGACGCCAATGAACACCATGAACGGCGTGCTCACGCCATTCTGTTGAGCGCGCCCGACAGGATCACGCACGCTGAACACGCCACTCGGCAGAAACTCGACGGCGAGCATGATCCGAAGGATCAGGGGTCCCCAGTCGGAGAGACTCAGGCGGTCAACTCGGAATTGACTCGCCCATCCGACGGGGGCCGAGTGATGGGCAACGTGCGCTCCTGCGGATCACACGGGCCCCAGGGCGTCTCCTCGTCGCAGATGACGACGAGGGTGAACGCCGGAGCCACTAGCGGGATGCAGCCGAGCAGTTTTTGGAGCTCGACCGCGATGTCTCGCTGCACATGCATGATGTCCGCCTCATGCAATCATGCCCGTTTGACGGGTTTCACAGCAGTCTTCATGCCGTCCCGAGACGAGCCCTACCATGCGTTCGGGGCGAACTTCTGCCGCATGAGCGCCTGCAACTGGTCGGGCGGCAGCGCCTCAATGGTCCGCCCGCTCCGTCCGGTCATGGTCCGCGCGCCGACGAGTGCATTCACGATGGATTCCTCGGTGGCCTGGATGGTCGCCAGGAAGAGCGGGTCCATCGCGTCGTTGTGGAGCATGTCGATGTGGGCCACCTGACTCTCCGGGGCCGCGGCGGCGCCCGGGCGTCCGAATGCCAATATCGTCGGCCAGCGGATTCGCGGTCGAGAACGACATGAAGATGTCGCCCGACCCGTCGCCCGACGTGCCGCCGACGCGGCCGAGTCCGAGGTGGCCCGCTTGCACAGTCGGTCCAACTGCGTCGAGGTGAGCGGCGCATTCGTGGCGACGACGATGATGATCGATCCGACATCGCGGTCCGGGATCATCCGGATAATTCACCGGACGTCCGGACCGGCGCCGCCGGCGTCACCAGCTGACCGACCGGGACGCCCGCGATCCGGAGCTGGCTGCGGGAGCCGGTATTGCACTGCACGAGCACGCCGACGACGTACCCGCCCTGCGCCGCGGTGAGCGCGCGGGACGCGGTGCCGGTGCCGCCCTTGAATCCAAAGCACCGCATGCCCGTGCCGCCGCCCACGTTCCCCTCGGTGACCGGGCCCGTCGCGGCGACGTCGAGCGCGTGGAATGCGTCGTCGGGATGCACGTGGAATCCGTTGACGTCATTGAGCCCGCCGTCGAACGTCTCGGCGACCACGGGGAGGGACCACGGATACTGACCGATGCCCTTGGGCGTCTGGTCGGCCTGATGCTTCACTTCCCAGGCGATGACGGCATCCCGCACCACGCCCACGCTGTGCGTGTTCGTGATCATCACGGGTCCTTCGAGGAAGCCGCCCTCCTGCAGCCACTCCATGCCGGTCATCTCGCCGTTGCCGTTCTGCGAGAAAAACCCGGCGAACACCGGGTCTTTGGACATCTTCCCGCGCGGCAAGATCGCGGTCACCCCGGTGCGCACGGCCCCTTCCCCTTCGCCCGAGATGAGCGTGGTCAACCCGACTTCCACCCCCGGCACATCGGTGATCGCATTGTGCGCGCCGGGCGTGCCCTCAAAGGGCACGCCGAGATCCCGGGCGCGGACGGGCGGCTGCAGCAGCAGCATGAGGAGCATCGGCGCGAGAGTCATCCGCCGAAGTTATATCTCGGTCCGCCGCGTTCATAGACCGCTGCACCTTGCTGTGTTTCTGTCCGTAATTGAAATAGATGACGAGACCGATCAGGAGCCAGACGATCAGCCGGATCTGTGTCGCCAGCGCCAGTGAGAGAATCAAGCCGACCGAGAAGATGATCGAGAGCACCGGGCACGATCGGCACGAACGGCGTCTTGAACGCCCGTTCCAGGTGCGGATGGGTCTTGCGCATGACCAGCACGCCGGCGCTCACCAGGGCGAAGGCCAGGAGGGTGCCGACGCTCGTCATCTCATCCAGCACGCTCAGAGGCAACAACATCGCCAGCACGGCAACGACGAAACCGACGACGATCGAGCTAATATACGGCGTCTGAAAGCGCGGATGAATCTTCGACGCCCAGGGCCAGAGCAGTCCGTCGCGCGACATCGCGTAGAACACCCGGGACTGGCCGAGCAACATGACCAGCATGACGCTGGCCAACCCCGCGAGCGCACCCAATTCTACCAGGAAAGTCGCCCATGGCTGTCCCGCGACCCGAATGCCCTGCACCACCGGATCCGGGACATTCAAATGGTCGTAGGGGACGAGGCGCGTCAGCAACATGGACACGATGATGTACAACACCGTACAGATGCCCAGCGGGACAAGAAGGCCGATCGGCATGTCCCGCTTGGGATTCCTCGTCTCCTGCGCCGCCGTCGAGACGGCGTCGAATCCGATATAGGCAAAGAAGACGACGCCAGCGCCCCGCAGCACACCCGACCACCCGAAGTGCCCCCGTTCCCCCGTGTTGGGCGGGAGAAACGGTTGCCAGTGGTTCGGTTGCCAGTGGTGCGTCGCCAGGAACGCCGTCGCGATCGTGATGAAGACACACACGACGGCGACTTTCAAAAGAACGACCGCGCTGGTGAAATTCGCCGACTCTTTGATCCCGATGACGAGAATCGACGTCACCAGGAGAATCACGCCGAACCCTATGAAATCGAATTTCACGGGCACCATGGTCCCGAACAGCGCGATCGTCGCCTGGGGAATGGGCGGCAGCGTGACTCCGAGATCGCCCAGAAAGGCGCGGAGATGGCCGCTCCATCCGACGGCGACCGTCGCCGCGCCGAACGCGTATTCCAGGATCAGGTCCCAGCCGATGATCCAGGCTACGAGTTCGCCCAGCGTCGCGTAGGAGTACGTGTAGGCGCTCCCGGCCAACGGGATCATCGAAGCGAATTCCGCGTAGCACAGGCCGGCGAGGGCGCACGTGATCGCCGCCAGCACGAACGAGATGATGATCGCCGGCCCCGCGAACTGCGCCGCGGCCTGGCCGGTGATCACGAAGATCCCGGCCCCAATGATCGCTCCGATGCCCAGCGTAATGAGGTTCCAGGAACCCAGCACCCGGCGCAGGTCGTGCGCGTCGTCCGCTTCGTTGACCAGATCGGTCAGGTTCTTCTTGGCAAAAAGATTCGGCATCGACCCATATTACTGTGGGATTGGTACAAGGATTAGAGCCATTTTGCAGTGACACCACTGTACCACTTGGCGCCGTGTCCAAAACCATTAGCGCGTTCGAACTGACGCTCGGCAGCCGGCCGCGGCGCGAGACCCTCGCCGCGTGGGTGTACGGCGAGTTGCGCCGGGCGATTCTCGAGGGACGGCTGGCGCCCGGCACGCGGTTGCCGGCATCGCGCGATTTCGCGCGGATGCACCGGCTGTCGCGCGGCACCGTCGTCGGTGTGTTCGAGCGCCTGCAGGCGGAAGGGTACGTCCTGTGCCGCGTCGGATCGGGCACGTGGGTCAGCCGCCGCGTCGCGGCGGGCGAGCCGGCGCGGGCCAAGCCCGCGACCCCGCCTGCCTACGCGCGGCGCGTCATTGCCGGGTACGCGCGGCCCAAGGCTTTTGCGGGATTCGTGCCCTTCGACGGGCCGCGGCCGTTTCACATGCGGGATCCCGCGATCGCCGAGTTTCCCGCGGCGCTGTGGGGACGCCTCGCCGCCCGGCGGGCGCGCGGGTTCCGCTCGTGGTTGGACACGGCCGACGACGGCCGGGGATATCGCCCGCTGCGCGAGGCGATCGCGCACTACCTCGGCGCCTCACGCGGCGTGCAATGCGACGTCGATCAGGTGTGCATTGTGTCCAGCGTCCAACAGGCGCTCGATCTCCTCTCGCGCCTCCTCCTCCGGCGGGATGACCCGGTGTGGATGGAAGATCCGGGGTACTTCGGCGCCACCATTGCCTTTGCCAATGTCGGCGCGAAGATCATCCCGGTGCCGGTGGATACCGAAGGGCTCTCCGTCGCGGACGGCATCCGGCTGTGCCCCCGTCCCAAGGGCGTGTACCTGACGCCCGCCCATCAGTTTCCGATGGGCATGACGATGTCGCTCCAACGGCGCATCGCCCTCCTGAAATGGGCGGCGCGCGCCGGCGCATTCGTCATCGAGGACGACTACGACAGCGAGTACCGCTTCGAAGAGCGGCCCGTTCCGACGCTGCAAAGCCTCGACCGGCACGCGAGCGTGATCCTGACCGGATCGTTCAGCAAGCTCCTGTTCCCCTCGCTGCGCCTGGGATACGTCGTCGTGCCGGAGCCCCTCGCCGATTACTTCCTGGCGCTCCGCTATCGCACGGACTCCCGCTCGGTGCACTTTGATCAGGCGGTGCTCTGCGATTTCATTGCCGACGGGCATCTGGGACGCCATCTGCGGCGGATGCGGGACTTGTACGCCAGTCGGCTGGCCGCGCTGACCGAGAGCGGGCGGCGCCACCTCGACGGCGTGCTCGACATCTCCGGCGTGAAAGCCGGTCTCTATACGACGGCGTTGCTCCGGAACGGCATGACGTCGCGGCAAGCGGAGGCGGCCGCGGCGGCGCGCGGCGTCGAGGCCCTGGCGCTGGACCGCTTTACGTTGAAACGACAGGATCCCAGAGGCCTGCTCCTGGGATTCGCGGCCTGGAATGAAGCGGAGCTGCGCCGGGGCGTCATGCAGTTGGCCGCGGCGTTAGCGCCCGCGGGCCGGCGATCAGGGCTTCAAGAGTGACCGGCCGAAACCCACGGGGATGGCGAAATTCGATCCGCCGAATTCGCGCACCATTGCGAAGTTGATGCCGATGACCTTGCCGTCGATGTTGAACAACGGGCCGCCGGAGCCGCCCGATGTGGTCTGGGCATCGTAGACGATCTTGTCGGGCAGCACATTGCCAATGTGCCCCTGCGTCGTGATCGGCCGGATGAGATTGCGGTGCGCGAGCTCCTCCATCACCCGCGATGGATCACCCTTGGTCGCCACCGCAATGGACCGGAGCGTCTCGGGACCGGCCCGCGCCAGGATGGCGTCGATCGCCGTGGGATAGCCCATGAGCACCACGGGGGCCCCGCTGACGGCCGCGCCGCGTGCATCGGCCAACGTGATCTGCTTGATGCCCAGCGTCGACACGTCGCCTTTGACGAGGGCCACGTCGGCCGCGGAGGAGATCTTGTCGGTGCTGATAGTGACGCCACGGGGCACGCCGGGGAAGTACGCAGTCATCTCGACGACGGCCGGCTCGAGCCCCTGATCGCGCATCTCCTTCAACTCGCCGTTCTGCCACCAGGGCTCGGCCACGTGATGGTTGGTGAGAATCAGGCCGCCCGGCGACGCGAGAAAGCCGGTGCCGAACGCGTCCAAGTGCACTTCCGGACCGGTGCCGGTCAGGCTCACGAGCGGATTCTGGTGGTCGTCCACGATGGGCGCGCTGTCGCTGGTCATCCCCGCGTAGTGCAGAAACGCGCCACTGTTGTGATCCCGAAATGCCAGCACCACGTGGATGAGACAGACGCTGGGCTCGTACGACCGGATGATCGTTTGCGCGACCGTGCCTTGGGTCTCGAGCTTTTGCAGACGCCCTTCGACGGCGACGAGCTGCGAATCGTTCGCCGGGGCGGGCGCGCGGGCCGCGTCCCGCAGCACGTGGCGGGAGAGATCCATCAGCTGCTGTTGCCGCAGCACGCCGGTCTGCAATCGCGTGATCGCGGCGTAGACTCGCGTATTCTGCTCCTGGGTGCGACGGTACGCGACGAACGACACTACACCCGCCACGATCAACACCGCCACGGTCGCCACCACGCCGGCGCGCACCGTGCGCCGCTCCTCGTTGACCGCGGTCACCACGTCCCCGGCATTCTTGTTCCGCAGTTGGGAACGCACGCGGGACAAGAGCTCGTGGGGCTCGAACGGCAGGGACATGACATCGTCGGCGCCGAGGTCCAACCCTCGCGTGCGCTCGGCCGTTCCGCCCGGAGCGAGCATCACGACGCGGATGTTCCGGGTGTGCTCGGCACCCTTGATCTCGGCGAGCAGATCGCAACAGTCCAGCTCGGGCGGATCGGCGCCCAGGACCACGATGTCAGGCGCAAAAGCGAGCACGGACTTCATGCCGTCCCGATAGTCGGTCGAGACGTCATATCCCGCGCGGCCGAGGGCGGTGACGATCTGGTCCCGGAGGGCATCGTCGGACTCGACCACCAACACTTTCCCTGCGCTCGAGATCATAGCCTTGAACTTGATCGCCCGGAAGCAGAGATCAAAGGTGCTTCGTAACCGTCCCGACAGCTTCGACGACGCATTATCCCGGCGTCTCAAACCCCAAGGATCGCGTGCCCATTCATTCACGTTTTGCGCCGGCCATTCTGCTGACCGCGGCGCTTGTTTTCCCAACGATCGCGTCCGCCCAGACGTTCAAGGCGGCCAAATTCAGCATCGGTGGCGACGGTGGCACGGACTACCTGACGGCGGAACCCGGCACCGGGCGGGTGTTCGTGTCGCGCGCCACCCACGTCATGGTGATCGATGGCCCGACCGGGAAAGTGATCGGTGACATTCCCGATACACCGCACACCCATGGGATCGCGCTCGCTCCCAAGTCACAGCACGGCTTCATCACGAATGGCGGCGACTCCACGGTCACGATGTTCGACCTCAAGACATTGGCCGTGATCAAGAAGATCCCGGTACGCCAAGGGGGTCTCGACGGCATCATGTACGACGACTACTCCGATCGCATCATCCTCACCAACCATAGCCGTCCGATCGGCACCGCCGTCGCGCTCGATGCCAAGACCGGGGACATTGCGGGCGTCGCCGAGCTCGAGGACAATGCGCCCGAGGGCGCGGCCAGTGACGGCAAGGGCAAGATCTTCATCAACAACGAGCGCAAGGGCACCATGCAGGTGCTCGATGTCAAGACGATGAAAATCCTGGCGTCGTGGCCGCTCACGCCCTGCGAAGGGCCGACGGGCATCGCGTTCGATCGCGCCACGAAGCGCATCTTCTCGGGCTGCGGCAACACGTCGGTCGTCACCGACCCGGCGACGGGCAAGATCGTGGCGACGATCGCCAACGGCGACGGCGTCGACGCGCTGGGTTGGGATGCCGGGGAGAAGCTGATCTACATTCCGGCGGGACGCGATGGCAATGTCACCGTCGTGCATGAGGATGGCCCGGACAAGTACACCGTCGTGGCGACCATCCCGACGATGCCCGGAGCGAAGACCATTGCGGTCGACCCCGTCAAGCACGTGGCGTATCTTTTCCAGCCGGAGTACGGCCCGGCGCCAGCCCCTGATCCGGCGGCGCCGCCACCGGCGCCCGGAACCCGCCCGCCGCGGGGGCCGGTCATCGGCGCCTGGTTCTTCGCGGTGAGTCACTAACGCCGGAGCTCGCGATGTCGCGCTGGTCCCTGCTGGCCATCGTCGCCCTCGCGCCGCAGGTGGCGCGGGCGCAAAAAGACGTCGCGTCGTGCAAGCCGGTGTTGGATGCCGTCGCCAAGGAGGCGGACACGCCGCACCACGTGTATGGAACCACCACGTCGACGTACACCGGTGGCAAACCGCGAGCGACGGAGGTCATCAGTACGGGCGGCCAGAGTTACGTGCTGACGGCCGGACATTGGACGCGGAGCTTGCTCACACCGGCGTTCATGGCCAAGCAACAACAGGACGATGTGCGCAACGCGACCGCCTATGCCTGCCACCGCATCCGCGAGGAATCGGTGGCCGGTGTGGCGGCCGTGGTCTATGGCACGCACACCGAGATCGATGGGGCGAAGTCCGACGGCCAGGTCTGGGTGGCGCCGGGCACGGGCCTCGTCCTCCGCACCGAAGTGGATGTCGACGCGGGAGCCGCCGGCGGGAAGAGCCACACGTCCGCGCGCTATGAGTACACCAACGTGCACCCGCCAGCCGGCGTGGAATGACGGGTTGGCTCGACGCCGCCCAGGAGCGTGGATAGTTTCACGCGTATGCGCCGCTTCCTGCCCGCCGCCCTTGTCCTGACCGCGAGCTGCACGCACACCGCGACTCGCGCCACGCCGTCTTCCCCGATCACCGCCGCCGAGCTCCAGCATCGCGACGCGATCATCGCCGATGACTCGATGGCGGGGCGGCTGCCGGGATCGCGCGGCAATGTCGAAGTGACCGACTACATCGCATCGGAGTTCCGGCGGCTGGGTCTCCAACCAGCCGGCGACAGCGGCGGCTATCTCCAGTACGTGCCGATGATCTCGAGCCGCCTCGATACGACGGAGACGCTCACGGTCAATGGCGCGCCACTCCCGTTATGGACTGGCGTCGTCCCGCAGAACGCGCTCAACATTGCCCTTTCGTTCGACCCCGCCGGGATACCCATTGTCTACGGCGGCCGACTGGGCCCGGACTCTACAGCGATGGTCAGCCCGGACTCGGGCCAGGGCAAGATCGTGGTCTTCGCGCTCGGGCGCCTGCCGGACGGGCGGCCGGATCTCCGGTCGCCGAGGTATCTGCCGGTCTTCCGCCAGCAAGTTTCCGGGATCGTGTTCGTCCTGCCCCACCTGCCGCCGGTGACCGTGTACACGCGTCTCAAACGCTTCGCGGTGCCCCGACCGGTCCGGCCGAATACCATGCCGATCGCGCCCGTCATTTTCCAGGTCGGCGATACGACGGTGCGGGCGTTGTTTGGCGCGTCGGTCGATGCCCTGACGGTCGGCGCGGTGGCCCGCGGCACGCTCGGCGGACGCCTGCGGTATTTCGCGCCGGACACGATTCAGGCGCGTAACGTCGTCGCTGTCCTTCCGGGACGTGACCCCGCGCGCCGCGGCGAATACGTGGCGATGGGCGCCCACAACGACCATCTGGGCGTAGCCGCGTTCGGCATCGATCACGATTCCCTCCGCGCCTACAATATCCTGCTGGCCCGCAGCCACCTCGACGGTCCCGCCGCCGGCAACCCGGGCGCGACGTCGCCGACGATTCACGTCAACGTGGACAGCTTGCGACGGATACGCCCGGCACGGCGCGACTCGATCTTCAATGGCGCGGACGACGACGGGGCGGGGACGGCATTGCTGCTGGCGATCGCCCATGCGCTGGCGACGCGGTCCGAGCGGCCGGCGCGGTCGATACTCTTCGTGTCCCACACGGGCGAGGAACAGGGACTGCTCGGCTCCCGCTGGTACGCGGAGCATCCCACGGTCCCGCGCGACTCGATCGTCGCTTATCTCAACATGGATCTCTTCGGCCACGACTACAACGCCGACTCGGCGCGCTCGGGCCCGCGCTACATCCAGTCGGGCGGCGCCCGGCGACTGTCCAAGGAGCTCGGCGCGCTGATCGACTCGGTCAACGCGACGCTCGCCGAGCCGATGGCGATCGACTATTCCTGGGACGCGCCCGGACATCCGTCGCAGAAATACTGCCGCAGCGATCATGCCTCGTATGCGCGCTACGGGATTCCGGTCGCGTATTTCTCGACCGGCTACGGCGTCGACTATCATCAAGTGACCGACGAGCCGGCCTATCTCGACTTCGCCCATATGGCGCGCGCGGCCACTCTCGTCTACGCGGTGGCCCTCCACGTCGCCGACCTCGATCATTGACCGCTCGTCGATCAGCCGAAACCGGACCCGAACGCGCCCTGCCGCCAATAGGCCGGGCCACGCGCCGGTCAGAGCCCGATCGCGCTCCTGGTCCACACGACGACGACCGGACAGCTCTCGCCCGGTACCTCGAACTGGGTCGGAACGGCGGCCGCCGAGTAGACCTCGATGGCCGCGATTTCGCCGAGGGAGACGTGTTCATCGATGCGCATGGGCGTGAACGCCTGCTGCATGCCGGAGAGCGTGTCCCGGACCGCCGGCGCGACGACGCGGTGCCGGTCGACCCAGAGATTGACGCAGGCCCCGCTGGCGCCCTTGAGACTCGTCCGTCCGCGTGAGCCGACGAGAATCGGCGGGTTGAACGTCCGGTCGAGGTACACGCCTGGTACTTGATCGAACAGGTCGGCGGTCGTTTGCGCGCGCTTGCGGGCGATGTCGTTCAGCGACAAGAACGTGCCGGCGCCGCGCTCCCGGCGCTCGGAAAAGCCCACGGCGGCGTATCCCGCCGCCACGCGGTCGGCGGTTACGCGCACAGTCGATAGGGTTGGCGCCGCCGCCTCGAGCGTGATGACGCCGCGCCACGGGACGCCGGGGCCCAAGTTGACGGAAAGGGTCCTGGGGGCATAGCCGGGGCTCACGACCCGCAGCGCTTGCGTCCCCGCCGGGAGCTCGGCCAGCGTGAACGCGCCGCTGTCGCGCGTCTCGGCGCGCGCCGCGGTGTGGGGCAGCGTCACGATCGCGCCGGCAATCGGCTCGCCGCGCGGTCCCACCACGCGGCCGATAGCGACGGCGCGCGCGCTGTCGTCGCCGAGGCGGAGCGCGGACACGGCGACACTGCCCGGCGCGAGCGCCAGCGACACCCAGCCCGTGCGCGCGCCATTGACCGATGCGCCAAGGGATGCGTCGGAGACCCCCGGCGGAGCGCAGACGTGGAATCGGCCATCGGTGCCCGTTCGCGCATCGCGCACCCGCGTACTTCGCGCGACACCCGTCGCGGTGCTCGCCTCGACCACCGTCCACGCCAGCGTGACCGTGGCGCCATTGACCGGACGGGCGTCGGTCGCCCGCACCACTTCGCCGATGACACCCGCCGGCAGAGTACCGCCCCCCACCGTGTCCCGGGGACACATCACGTGCAGGAGGGCCGCCGGGGAGGGCGTGGCGAATACGGCGGTGACCATCGCGCCGGGCGCGAACGTGATCGGTGATGAGACCACGGTGGCGCCGAGGGTGTCGAGGAACGGATGGAAGACCGCGATGCGGTGGGCGCCGGGTGGGACGCTGTCGATGCGAAACCGCCCGGCCGCGTCCGCGCTCGTCTGGAGTGGCGGCCCATCGATGACCTGGACGACCGCACCGCCGAGGGGTCCGCCCCGCAAGCTGTCGACGACGACGCCGACAATCGTCGCTGGTTGCGCCGCGACCCCGTGAGTGGTCATGACCATGACCATCGCCCCCGCCAAGCGCGCGGTCCACATGACGTTCATGATACGTTAAGCAGGCTGATGAGGCGAGAGTCGAGCCGGACACGTTGGGCCTCGGCCTTGACGCTATCATTCGCATCATCGTATCCTGCGGGCCCACAATTGATGAGTTCGCCCGCGGGGTAGATCAGTGAAGAGTGCCGTTCGATTTGCGCAGGATGCAGCGGTCCCCAGGGCTCGGGATGCGATGCAGGAAATGAAGACGCGGGTCGCTGAATACTTCGCGAGCCGCGAGCTGTCGAGCAAAGCCAACGCGGCCATGGTGGTCAAAGGCGCCGTGCTGCTGGCCATGGCGATTGTCCCCTATGGCCTCATCCTCTCCAATCGTTTCGGCCCCTGGACCATGCTGGCGTTGGCGGTCGCGATGGGCATCGGGATCGCGGGGATTGGATTCGGGATCGCCCACGACGCGCTCCACGGCGCCTATGCCGCGCGCCCTTGGCTCAATGATCTGCTGGGGCTGTCCTTCGATGCGCTCGGCGCCAGCAGCTATATGTGGAAGATCACGCACAACATCGTCCACCACACGTACACGAACATTCATGGCGTGGACGACGACCTCGCCGTGTCGCCGCTGCTCCGCCTGTCACCGAACGCCGATCGACTGTGGTTTCACCGGTTGCAGCACCTGTATGCGTTTCCGCTCTATGCGTGCACGACGCTCTTCTGGGTGTTCGTCAAGGACTATCAACAGCTGCTCCGGCGCGATCTTGGTCCCTATCGCGACAAGCGCCACGACAAGTCGCAGATCGCGCTCTTGTTGTCCGCGAAGCTGGCCTACTATGGCTACGCGCTCATCGTCCCCCTGCTCGTGCTCCACGTGGCGTGGTGGCAGATCGCGATCGGGTTTCTGGCCATGCATCTGACCGCCGGCCTCATCCTCGGCATGGTGTTCCAGCTGGCGCACATTGTCGAGGGGACGGAGCATCCGCTGCCGGACGAGGCGGGTCGCATGGCGACGGATTGGTGGTTGCACGAGATGCACACCACGGCCAATTTCGCCCGCCGCAATCGCCTGCTCTCCTGGTACGTCGGCGGTCTCAACTTTCAGATCGAGCACCACCTCTTTCCCAAGGTGTGCAGCGTGCACTACCCGGCGATCAGCGGGATCGTGCGCGAGGTCGCCCAGGCTTACCGGCTCCCGTATCACGATCAGCCGACCTTCCGGTCCGCGGTCGCGTCGCACTATCGGATGTTGCGGCGGCTCGGCGCCGCCTGACGGCCGATCCCTCCCTGGCGAGCACGACGGGCGGCGTGATACCCATTGGCGCGACGCACCAGTAGTATTGGGAGGAGACTCGGAGTCGGAGCGGTCCTCATGCGTGTGCGCCTGCATCGAACAGTCCGTGCCACCCTGATCGCGCTCATTGCGGCCCCGGGGCTGGCCGCGCAGCAAAGCAGTTTCGATGCCTTGCACACGTCCGGCGCCGGACATGTGCCCCTGTTTCCACGCGCGATCGGCGTGGCCGCGCCGGCAGCGCCGGCGGAGCCGAATCGATCGGAGATGTTGGCCCGCGAGATCGACAGCATTGGCGAGATCGGCGGCCGGATGCAGAGCGCGGCGGCCGCCCGCGAAGAGACGGCGCGGTCCACGAGCCGATTCCTCCTCCTCTCCCAGCTGGCGCGCGGCCTCGAGCGGCGACCCGACGGGACCCGCGCCATGGGAATGGACTGGATCAGCGCGGTCACGGCGGCCGGCGTCACCCAGCTCGCACGGACGTCGCTCTTCGCGCCGGATCTGTCGGGCCCGGGCTTCTGGAGCTCGCTGCGGAGTGGTGGACAGTTCGCCGGCCTGGCCGCGATCACTGGCGGCGCCTCCTGGCTGCTGTCGAGCCTCGCGCTCCGGCCGCCGCTCGGCGTCCTGCACCCCCACATCGTGCCCGTCGCGCACGGCCATTGACCTTTTGATCGCTCGGGCGGTAGCCCTCGCCCTATCCCTCTGGACGACCCCGCCGACGACCGTCCTCCGGGCGGCCCGCATGTTCGACGGAACGGGTGCACCAATGGTGGGACCGGCCGTCGTGGTGGTCACCGGTGACCGCATCGTCGCCGCCGGCCCGGCCTCGCGCGTAAAGATCCCGACCGGCGCGCGCGTCATTGACCTGGGGGATGTGACGCTCCTCCCCGGGTTCATCGACATGCACGTGCATTCTCATCGGCCGTATGCTGGGCGACCCCGGCGACGATGATGCCCCGGTGCGCGACTACGCCGCGTACGGCGCGATCCTCGGCGTCGCCAATGCCCGGGCGACGCTCATGGCCGGGTTCACGTCCGTCCGCAACGCGGGATCCCCGGGCTTCAAGGACATGGCGCTGCGCGAGGCCATTGATGAGGGCGTGGTGCCCGGCCCGCGGATGCAAAACACGGGGAAGCAGTTCGGCATCACGGGCGGGTCGTGCGACGATAGTGGATTCCGGCCCGGCGTCGACGAGACGGATTGGCGGTCGAATGCCGCCGATGGCCCGGACGAAATCCGTCGCGCGGTGCGCTATCGCATCAAGTACGGCGCCGACGCGATCAAAGTCTGCCCGACCGGCGGCGTGCTCTCGGCCGGCGACTCGGTGGGCATTCTCCAAATGTCGTATGAGGAGATGCGCGCCGCGGTCGAGACCGCGACGCTCCTCGGGCGCAAGGTCGCAGCCCACGCCCACGGCGCCGAGGGCATCAAGCTCGCAGTCCGGGCTGGCGTCGCCAGCATCGAGCACGGGACGTTTCTGGACGACGAAGGCGCGCGCCTGATGGCGGAGCACGGCACGTACCTCGTGCCGACGCTGCTGGCGCTGGAGGCCGTCAAGCGATTCGCCGACCAGGGTGTGCTCGTCGGCGCCCAAGCCCAGAAGGCCCGCACGGCGTACGCGGCGGGGCCGCGCCGCATCTCGCTAGCCCTCGAGTACGGCGTGCCGATCGCGCTCGGCACCGATGCGTCCGTCGCCCCGCACGGGACCAACGCGCGCGAGTTCCGACTCATGGTCGAAGCGGGGATGTCCCCGCGCCAGGCCCTCATGGCGGGCACGATCAACGCCGCGAAACTCCTCGGCTGGCAAGACCGCGTCGGTACGCTGGCGCCAGGACACTACGCCGATGTCGTCGCCGTGCCCGGCGACCCGCTGGCCGACATCACGGCGACCGAGCGCGTGACCTTTGTAATGAAGGGCGGAACGATCTACCGATAGGTGACGACCCGAAGCGCAAACGCGTGTCGGCGGCGCGTTACGGACGCGTCAGGAACAGAGTTGCGCCGCGACACCGGGTTTACCACATTGCCGGTTCACCACCGGCTGACCTGGAGCGTGGGTATGATCCCCAAGCACCTGCCACACTGCCTGGCCCTCGCATTGGGCACCGCTTTGCTCGGCCCCGCCCCGCTGAGCGCGCAGGGAGCGCTCGACGAGTATGTGTTCGCCACTCCCCGGGGCTGGACCGGGACGCGGTATCCGGATGGCATCGTCCTCGCGGCCCCGGTGGCGAACACCGGCGAACGATGCCTCATCAGCCTGTGGCCGACGCGTCCGGCCGGGCCGAATCTCCTGAACGACGCCGACAACGCGTTTCAGGAGATCTTCAAGACGTACCAGCGCAGCGATCAGACAACGCGCGGCACGGCAATGCCGCCGATTGTCGTGCGCGGCATATCGGGCCAGGGCTGGGACTACGTCATCGTGAAAAAGGGGATCCGGAAAGCGCCCGGCCCCGGGGTGACCTATCAGACACTGCTCGGGTTTGTCTTCGCCGCGAAGCTCGGCAATCACATCGCGGTCATCTCCGGGATGTCGAAGGATCCGCTGGTGAGTACGTGCTTCGGCGAGCTCGCCGGCAACGTGTGGCCGGAGTTTTTCTACAGCTTGGGATTCAAGACCTGGACGCCGACTCCCTCACCGGTGTTGGCCAAGGCACTGGTCGGCACATGGACGACCGCGAGCGCCACGGCCGCCGACCAATTCGCGTTCGCGGCCAACGGCCGCTACGGCGGCGCCTCGGCAGTGGCGAACTACAACCGGATCTCCAGCGGCGAAGTCGTCCAAACGACGCAGGCGTTCGCGGGCGACGGCGCCTACACGCTCGAGGGGAACAAGATGGTCCTGACTCCGGATAATCACGCCCGAAGCCCCGAGAACGCGCTGTTTCGTGTCGAAGACGAAAACACCGGCGGTGACGCGCGATGGCTCCCCGTGCTCTACATGCTGAGAAAGAGCGTGGTCGACGGCAGCCTGTACGAGGTGCGCTATAAAAAGCAGTAGCCGATCCGTCGACGCCGGCGCCGCTCTGCTGCGCGCCTACTCGGCCAGCGCCCGCGTCAATCAGTATCTCGTCGAGCGGCTCGATCCCGCCGTGTGGCGCGCCAAACCGCCGGCGCCGCGCCTCCGCACGATCGCGGCGCTCGTGGCCCATATGCACAACTGCGGACTCACGTATCTCCGGCGGGCGGCCCCGCGCATCACCGTGCCGCCCGATCTCGACCGGCACCGCGTCACTCCCGCCCTCGCCGTACGCGCCCTCGGCGCCAAACGGCGCGCCGTCCTGGCGATCGTCGGACCCGCGCTCGCGGAGGACAAACGGATCGGCGGCTCATCCCACGACGCCACGACTTTTCTGGCGTACTACATGGTGCACGACGGCCATCATCGAGGACAGATCCTCGTGCAGGCGCGGCTCCTCGGGTACCCCGTCACCATCGACACGATGAGCGGAATGTGGCAATGGACCGCGCGGGCGCGCGAGTGACTCTAGCGCCGCAACGCGTCCGGGGTCGGTGGGGGCAGCGCGCCATCGTGCAGGCGCGGGTCCGGTTCGGGCGCACCGAAGGTGAGTGACAGCGGGATGACTCCGGCCCATGCGGGAAGACCATAGTCCCCATCCTCATCGATGGGCGGCCCCATGCGCACCTTCGCCGACGCCTCGTCGAGACTCATGCGCAACACCGACATGGCCTTGAGCTCTTGAGCCGTCGGCGTCCTCGTGGTGGCCCATCGCCCGCGGACGAGCCGCTCGACGAACGCCTCCATGGCCGCCAGCTTCTCCGCGTCGTCACGCACGATCTCCGCGTGGCCGAGGGCCATCACCGACCGATAGTTCATCGAGTGATGAAAGCCGGAGCGCGCCAGGACCAATCCATCGACGTGCGTGACCGTGAGGCACACCGGCGTGCCGCCAGTCTGCGCGCGCAACATGCGGCTCGCCGACGAGCCGTGCCAGTACACGTGATCGTCAAGGCGCCAGTGCGCGGTGGGCGTCACATACGGCTGACCGTCGATCGCGTAGCCGACGTGGCAAATGAATGCCGCGTCGACGATGTCGTAGATCGTCTGGCGGTCATAGTGACCGCGGTCAGGATATCGCTTGACGCGCGTGCGCGGCGTAGGTGTCTCGCTCATGCCGCGAAAGCTATATGCGGGGTTGGCGCGGTGGATGTGCCCTAAAATGAAAACTCCCGCCGTTGTCATTGTCTCGCTGCTCATCGCCCGCAGCGCCAGCGCACAGCACCAGGTGGCGATCACCTTCGACGATCTTCCCTACGTCGCGATCGCGGGTGACACCGCGGCGGCATCGGTGAATCAGCAGATCATTGCCGCACTGGTCCAACACCACGTGCCCGCGACGGGGTTCGTGATCGGCGAGCGCGCCGACACCCAAGTCCTCGACCAGTGGACGCGCGCGGGCTTCGCGCTCGGCAATCACACGTTCTCGCATCAGGACTTGGACCAGCGCTCGGTGGCAGACTTCGAGGCCGACGTGGTCCGCGGCGAGGGCGCGAAGCGCCCCACTTTCTTTCGTTTTCCCTACAATCACACCGGCGACACGCCGGAAAAGCACGACGCGATCGCGGCGTTTCTCCGGGAGCGCGGCTACCGCGTGGCCGCGTGCACCATGACGAACGACGACTTCATCTTCAACGCCGCCTACGTCCGGATGCTCGCCCGGCACGACTCGGCGTCCGCCGCGCGCCTCCGCACCGACTATCTCGCCTATACGCGGAGCGAGGTCGCCTACTACGCGGCGCTCGATACGCGCGTTTGGGGCCGCGAGCCGCCGGAGGTCATGCTCCTCCACGACAATCGCCTCAACGCCGACGTGATCGCGCAGGTACTCGCGATTTTCGAGCAAGCCCACTATCGCTTCATCACGCTTGCCGCCGCCGAATCGGATGCGGCCTATCGCGCCCCGGACACGTTCGTCTCGAAATTTGGTCCGATGTGGGGCTACCGATGGGCGCGCATGCGGAATGTCGCGGTGGACGGCACGCGTGAGCCCGAACCGCCAGCCTGGATATCCACGTACCCCGGAGCAGCGCTGTGACCAGCCGTTCGATCGCCCGACTCCTGACGTGTTGGATCGTCGTGGTCTCCGCGCGCGCTGCCGCGCAAGACTCGTCCGTCTCGCGCAGCGAGCGGCAACGGTTCGCCTCGCCATTGATGTCGGTATCCGACGACCCGCGCCGCACGCCGGTGCCATCAGGAATCGGCGGCCCGCCGGGCACCCTCGTGCTCCGGAATGGCCGGATCTTCGATGGCACGGGAGCGCCGGCGCATCCGGGCACGCTGGTCATTGTCCGCAATCACATCGATCGGATTCTCCCGGCGACATCCACCGCCTGGCCGTCCGACGCCAAGGTGATCGATCTGGGCGGCAAAACGGTCCTTCCCGGGCTGATCGACCTGCACACGCACCTCACGTTTCCCGATCCGGGCACGCCGGGGCCAATCGCGGATAGCCCCTCCGATGCGACGCTCCGGGGCGCCGAGCATCTCCGCTACTATATCGAGAGCGGCATCACGAGCATCCGGGATGTCGGGTCACAGGGCGAGGTGCCGTTTCGCCTGCAGGCGTGGGTAAGCCAGAACCGCATTCCCGGGCCCCGCATCTTCGCCGCGGGCAAGCTGATCACGGCCGAAGGCGGCCATGGCGACGACGGCGGTGCCTACAACAGTCCGGCGCTCGGGATGATTCGGGTGGCGACGGGACCGGACGACTGGCGCCTGGCGGTGCGCGAGGAATTCGCCCAGGGCGCGGACCTCATCAAGATCGCCAGTCACTTCACGCGCGCCGAGGTGTCGGCGGCGATTCAGGAGGCGCACGCCCTGGGACTCAAGGTGACGTGCGACTGCGAGACGTTCTATACGATGTGGGCGGTCGACGCCGGGATCGACATGATCGAGCACCCGCTGCCGCGGTCGGACGAGACGATCCAGCTCATGGCGCGGAAAGGCACGGAATCCGATCCCACCCTGATCCCCTACATCATCATTTTCAACTCGGCCGGCGGCTACTACGGCGCGCCGTCGCGCCGCTTCACGTTCTCCAAGGACGCCAACTTCGAGCTGGTCCGCAAGATGAAGCAAGCCGGCATCAAGTTGGGCATCGGCACGGATCTCGTGCTCGACTGGTTTCGTTATCTCCCGGACCCGTACATCACAGAGCTCAAACAGTTCGTGAAACTGGGATACACCGTGCCCGGGGCGCTGGAGGTTGCGACGCGCGTCAACGCGCAGTTCCTCGACATGGGCGACAAACTCGGCACGCTGGAACCCGGGAAGCTCGCCGACATCACCGTCATCGATGGCCAGCCCGACGTCTCGCTCGATGATCTGGCCAAGGTGGCCCTCGTGGTGCGCGACGGGTATATCGTCGTCGATCAAGGACGTCTCAACGTGCCGCGCCACGTGCCGCTGCCGATGCCCAAGTAGGAATATGGTATGGTCGGGGAGGCCCGCCTTGGTCCTAGCGCGGCGTCCCGTCGACTGCGCACACTACCAGCATGAAAGCCCTCATGGCCTTGGGACTCGTGCTGGCGGCGTGCACGTCGCATCAGCCCGCGGTGGACCCCGCGCCGCCGACGTCACAACGCCTCCCCACGGGCCTGCGTCTCGATCCCGCCGGGCGTTCGATCCCGCTGGGCAACATGCCGCTCGCCGCCCTGCCCTCGGCCGATGGCCGTTGGCTCGTGGTCAGTCTCTCGGGCTGGCGCGAGCAAGGCATTGAGGTCGTGGACCGCGCGTCGGGCGCCGTCGTCCAGCGGTTCGAGCAGCCAGGCGCGTTCCTCGGACTGGCCTGGAGCGCCGATGGCCGTACGCTGTACGCGTCCGGAGGAATGACGAACGCGATCTACGCCTACCGCTGGAACTCGGCCGCCCCGGCGCCGGCGAGCCGCGCCGACAGCATCCCGCTCGCCCGCGGCGATACCAGCACCGCGCGCTATCCGGCCGGCATCGCGTTGTCGCCGGACGGCCGCCGCCTCTACGTCGCCGAGAACCTGAGTGACTCGCTCGCGGTCATCGATCTGGCCACCCGGCGCGTCGTGCAGCGACTCGGCGCCGGCGCGTATCCGTACGCGGTGGCGGTCGCGCCCGACGGCCACGTGTATGTGTCGGCCTGGGACGCGGCGGAGGTCACCGTCTATCGCGCGACGCCGACCGGCCGCCTCGCCAGCGAGCGACCGATCGACGTCGGTCGGCACCCGTCGGCGCTGCTGTTGAACGCCGACGGCTCGCGCTTGTATGTCGCCTCGGCCAGCACCGACCGCGTCAGCATCGTCGACACCAAAGCCCGCCGGGTACTCCGCTGGCTCAGCGACCCGCCGCCCGATGGCGTCACCGAAGGCAGCACGCCGGACGCACTCGCGTTTTCGGCGGACGGGACCAAACTCTTCGTCGCCGAGGCGGACGCGAACGCGGTCGCGGTGTTCGACCTGGCGACGGGCGCGTTGGCGGGACGCATCCCAACCGAATGGTATCCGTCGGTGATCGTGGTCGCGGGACGGGGCGATTCGCTATGGGTCGTCAACGGCAAGGGCCGCGGGGCGGGTCCGAATCGCGGGGGGCCGCAACCGAACGTGCCGTTCGCCAAGTTCGATGCCCACGAATACGACCTCGGTCAGCTCGATGGGACGATCACCGTGCTGCCGGACGCGCGCGGCGCCGCACTCGATACCCTGTCGCGGCGCGTGGCGCGCGCCGACAACTGGGACACGACGCGCGCGGCCCACGCGCACTACCCGCCCTTCTCGCACGTGGTCTACATCATCAAGGAGAACCGCACGTACGATCAGGTGCTGGGCGACATCCGCGCAGCCGACGGCGATAGCACGCTGGTGTTCTTTCCGCGCGCCATCTCGCCGAATCACCACGCGCTCGCCGAGCGGTTCGGTCTGTTCGATCGGTTTTTCGTGAACGCCGAAGTGAGCCAACAGGGACATCAGTGGTCCACCGCGGCATACGTGACCGACTATACGGAGAAGACGACCCCGGATCTCTATCGCGGGAAACGGCCGGAGCCCGAGGCCTTGGGTAGCGCGGATGACCCGGCGAATGGGTACCTGTGGGACATCGCCCGCCAGAAGGGGCTCTCGGTGCGGGAGTACGGCGAGTTCGAGGAGACGATGCCCCGCGACTCGGGCGACCACGGCGCTCCGGTGTATCGCGCGCTCAAGCCGGAGCTCGCGCCGTACGTCAGTCCGATCTATCCGCCGTTCGACCTGTCCGTGCCGGACCAGCGGCGCGCCGATGCGTGGCTCACCGAGCTGCATCAGTTCGAGCAGACGGGGCACATGCCGGCGCTCGAGATCATGCACTTGCCCAACGATCATACGGCGGGCGCGCGCCTGGGCCGGCCGACGCCACAGGCGTACTTCGCCGATAACGATCTCGCCCTCGGCCGCATTGTGGAAGGCCTCTCCCGGTCACGGTTCTGGGACAGCACAGTCGTCTTCGTCCTCGAAGACGATGCGCAGGATGGCCCCGATCACGTCGACTCGCACCGCTCTGTGATGCTCGCGATATCGGCGTGGAATCGCGGCGGCGTGTTGCACCGATTCACCAACACGACCGACGTCATCGCGACGATCGAAGAGATCCTCGGCCTTCCCGCCATGTCGCAGTTCGACCACTTCGGCCGCCCGCTCCGCGATATCTGGAGCGACCATCCGGATCATCGGCCGTACGTCGCACTGAAACCCGCGCAACCGTTCGACCAGCTCAACGTGGCCACGGGTCCCGACGCCCGCCGGTCGGCGCGCGCCGATTTCTCGGAGCCGGACCGCGTCGACGATGAGGCCTTCAATCACATCCTGTGGCGCACCGTGAAAGGACCGGGCGTGCCTTACCCCACCTTGCATCGCGTGGCCGTACAAGAGCTCGTTCGAACACAGTGACGTCGGGGCCACGAGGTATTGTTCCTCGATGGCCCTGTTTCAGCTCCTCATCGCGTTGCTGTTCATTGGCGCCATCCTCTCGGCCTGGGCGCGCCGGCTGCGCGTCCCGTACCCGGCGCTGTTGGCGATCGCCGGGACTGCCCTCGCGCTCCTCCCACACACGCCGAGGATCGTTCTCGACCCGCGTCTGGCGCTGACGCTGTTCGTTTCCCCGGTGTTGCTCGACGCCGCTTTCGATATCTCGCCGCGGGATCTCCGGTACTATTGGCGGCCGATCGCGGCCCTGGCCATCGGCGCCGTCATGGCCACCATTGCCGCGGTGGCGCTTCTGGTCCACTGGTTGATGCCGGACGTCCCGTGGGCCGTGGCCATTGCGCTCGGCGCGATCGTGGCGCCGCCGGACGCCACGGCGGCCACCGCGGTGCTCCGTCCCCTACGCCTGCCCCACCGCCTGCTCGTGATTCTGGAAGGCGAGAGCCTGTTCAACGACGCCAGCGCGCTCCTCATCTACCGCGTGGCGGTCGCCGCGGCGATCACCGGCGCGTTCAACGGATGGCGTGCGATTCCCACACTGCTCTTAGGGACCGCGGGCAGCATCATCCTCGCCGTCGTGCTCGCGCGCCTCCTGCTCATGAGCATCGTCAAAGTCGAAGATGTCGCCACGTCGGTGATCGTGCAGTTCCTGTCCACGTTCGCGGTGTGGATCCTGGCCGAGGATCTCGGACTCTCCGGCGTCATCACGGTGGTCGTCTATGCCATCCTCATTGCCCGCCGCGCGCCCATTCTGATGCCCGCGCGGTTACGGATCCCGTCGTACGCGGTGTGGGACGTCGTCGTCTTTGTTCTCAACGTCCTGGCCTTCATCCTCGTGGGCCTGCAGATCAGGCCGATTTTGGAACGGCTGAGTGAGTTCTCGCTCGTCAGGCACGGGCTGACCGCCGCCGCCGTGTGTCTTCTGGTCATCGTCGTCCGTATGGTTTGGGTGGCCGGCTACGCCTTCATCGCGCGCACCGTACCAAGTCACCCGGCCATGGCGCCGCCGACATGGCGCGGGTCCCTTCTCGTCGGATGGTGCGGCATGCGCGGCATGGTGACGCTCGCCGCCGCGCTCGCGCTCCCCGACGGCGCGAACGGCACCGCCGCGTTTCCCCACCGCGACCTGGTGCAGTTCACCGCGTTCGCCGTGGTCGTCGGCACGCTGGTCATGCAGGGGCTGACATTGAAGCCGCTCAAGGAGGTCCTCGGGTTGGAGGATGACGGATCGGTCGACCGCGAGGTGTGGCTGGCGCGCGCGGAGGCGTCGCGCGCGGGCCTCGCCGCGCTGGAATCCGCCGGCGAGACGGACACGCCGCTCCACCAGCAGTACGCGCTCCGCGCCCGGCACGCCGAGCATATCGTGCGCACGGGCACCCACGACGCCGCGGACGACGTCACCGCCCAGCTGGACGTGGCCGACCGCCGCCTCGCGCAGTCGGCCGAGCGACGCAGCTTGGTCGAGTTGCGGGCCAACGGCGCGATCGGCGACGATGCCTTTCATCGCGTCGAGGAAGAGCTGGACTGGGCCGACCTCGATCTCGACGGGATGGAGCGGAAAGAATAGTTCCCGGCTAGCGCGAGGCGCGCCGATCCGTCGCCAAGAAATCGTGCATGATGTGATACACCGTGTCCGGCGCGACCACGAAGACGTAGTGCGAGACGCCCGGGAGTGCCACGATGCGCGCCTGCGGCACCTGGGAGGCGAACTCCGTCTGCTGCGCATCGCGCCATTCCACGACCAGAATGCTCGATCCGGGGCGCCGCCGAATCGGCCGCCGTGAGCCACGGAATGAACTCGGTGACCGACGTCGGCCGGTCGTAGATCGCGAGCACGGGCCCGCGCACGCGATCGAGCGGCGGTGCCAAACCCGCCGCCGAGCCGATCACTTCACCGGAGATGATCCCGGACGTCGCGGGGCCGAGATCCCGACCCACGACACTGAGACTCTCCGTTGCGCGGTAATCGCCCTCGGGCAGCGGCGCGCCGTTCATCCGCCGAAAAAACGCGAGTCCTGCCGTCGCCGACGCCGAGTCCGCCGCCGTGGGCGGCGGCTGGTCCGGCAGTGGCGACGGTACCGGGTGCGCGTGATAGTCGAACCCGGCGTCGAGATACACCAAGTGCTTGACGCGGTCGGGATACGTCGCCGCCAGCCACGACAATTCCTGGCCCGCGATCGAATGTCCGACGAGAGTCACGGTGTCCAAGTGCAGGCTGTCCAGCGCGGCATGGACATCCTGCACTAGAAGTGGGATCGTGTAGTTGCCGCCGCCCTTGGGCGGGCGGCTGGACGCACCCCACCCACGGCGCGTGATCCCATAGACATGAAAGTCCTTCGTGAACCGTGGCGCGAAATCGTCGAACACGTGGGCGGTGTTCTCGAGTCCCGCGAGGAACACCAAGGGAGGCCCGCTGCCACCCCAGTCCAACACCTCGAGCCGAACGCCGCCGGGCACGGTGACGAATCGCTGCGTGTGCGGCGAGGCATCGTGCCACGCGGTCGGGCGCGGCCCCGAGCAACCGACGAGGGCGAGCAGCGCCAGGAGGCGCTTCACTGGCAGGACGGTGTCGCAGACGTCCGTCCAGCCAGCTCGGCCACCGGGACCGGCATGAGCGTCGCGTGCGTATCGGTGCTCCCCCACGTCGTATCGACCGCCGCGGCCAGACCATACATGCGGATCGCGATCGCCCGATCGCCGCTGCTCTCCAATACCGTCGAGATACGTTGCTCGCGCATCAGCGCATCGCGCGTCGAGACATAGTCCGTGGTCGTCGTTGCCGCCGGCAGTTGTCCCACCACTGTGCGCACCATGTTGATCAGATTCCATGCGCCGGTGAAATCGGCAAGGCCGAGGCGAACCTGCGCGCGCACCAGGACCAACTCTTCGTTCCGCACGATGGGGACCGGGCTGCTGACGCTTGGGTAGAAGTCCACGATGAACGGGGCCGACACTCCGGAATATGCTTGCTGCTGGGGCGCCGCCGCATTGGCGATGAACTTGGCTTTCCAACGGGCGTCATGCGCCGTGTCGACGGACGCCACGAACTCGTTCATGATGCGGAACGTGCCGATCTCGCCGCTGATCGGGTTGACCTGATCGCCCGACGTCCCACTGAACGAGTGATAGACGGCGATGGGATCACTGAACGGACCGGGTACCGGAGCCGTGAGCTGCCCGGGCTGATAGAGCGCCGACGCGCTGAGGGCGCTGTCGGCGCGTTCCAGTGCCGTGTGATCGGGTGTGCCGGCCGATGTCGCGGTCGGCGCGGCGCCGGCAGTCGAGCGCGCGATCGCATAGGCCAGCTCCAGATTCGCCTTTCCCGCCAACGCCCGGTTGAGCGACGCGAACGAGCCGGCTTTGGTGCTCGGCCCCGCGGAAGTCGACACGGCGGCGAACCCCGCCGGCAGCGCGATCGGCAGCGGATCGGTTTGGTCGACATTGAGCTGGGTGTTCGCCGAGTCGAGCAGTGCGACGATGGCCGCCCAGACATCTTTGTTACACAGAATGGGTGCGGCCTTTCCCAGATCATTGAGTACGTCACCGCCGATCGGCACCCCGGACGTATCGCGCTGCTCGGCGAGATACATGATGTTCAGCGCTTTGATCGTCTGGGTCACGCCGGTGATCTGCGCACGCTCGTTTGCCGAGTACGCGGTTGGCGATGTGACACCAGGCAGCGCCTGCAGGACGCTGTCGGCCGTGCGCATCATCTGGAATTGATTGTTCCAACCAAAGACACCGAAGTCCGAGTTACCGATCGGGGTACCATCGCCCAGGAACTCGGTGATGAATCGCGGATCGGTGTTGGTAAAGTTCGCGCCGTCGCGCCCGAACGACGCGAACTCCGTCATGATCCACACCAGATCATTCCGGGTGCCGCCGAAGAGTCCCGTGACCAGCGTCTGGAGCCCGGTCCGCGTGGTGACGGCCGGATTGGGCGAGGCGTAGTTCGGCACGGTAGGCTCGCCGCAGCCAACAGCGAGGAGAATGCCGGCCAGGCCGAGCGTGCGGGCGCGCAGTGGGGAGGCCATGGTCAGAATCCCAGGTCGAGGGAGATGAAGTAGCTGCGGGCGGGCGGGTATTGCGTGACGTCGTTGCCCCGGGTGACGTCGGAATTCCCGTTGCCGCTGACCTCCGGGTCTGGCCCCGTGTACTTGAAGCTCGCCCACAGATTCCGTCCGGAGACCGAGAGCCGGGCGGTCGACAGATAGCCGCGCGAGACGACCCGGATGATCGACGCCGGCAGGTCGTAGGCGAGCGTGACTTCGCGAAGCTTGATGTAGCCCGCGTCCTCGACGTACGGCGTGAGACCGGCGGCGCGCTGCGCCAGCCGCTTGGCGGACGCCGACGAGTCGCCGAGCAGGAAGAGACCGTTGTCGAAGTACAGATTATTGGCGTTCTGGCCGGTGCCACCGTCCTTCCAATCCAGCACGGTGTGCAGGTGGAACCGATCGAACGAGAAATCGTTGCTGAACCCCATCTGGAACGCCGGCTGCACATTGCCGACCTGCACTGGCACGCCATCGGCGCCCAAGGTTCCCGTATTCACCACTTCGGAGACCGAACGACCCGGTTGAATGAGGAACGCGCCGAACGGTCCACCGCCGGCACCGATAAAGAACCCCGGCACGCTCAGATTGTCGACGACGCTGTAATTGCGGTAGAACGTCGTCGTCGACGTCCAGGTGAGACCGCGTCGCATCTCGACGGGCGTCATCGCCAAGGAGAGCTCGATGCCGCGGTTGGTGAACTGCCCGCCATTGAGCCACTGATTCGCGGCGCCGAACGACGGATTCACGGCCACATCGAGCAGCACGTTCGTGATGCGTTTCTGATAGACCGTGGCCGTGAACTGCGCGCGGGACGCGAACATGGTGGCGTCGAGGCCGGCCTCGATCTCGGTATTGGCCTCCGGAGTGACATTCGGGTCGCCGAGCGTCGCCGTCGTGTACGTGCCGCTGGCGGTGCCGACGATCTGTTGCTGGAGGCCGCTGAACTTGACCCCGTATGTCGGCTCGGTACCAGACTGTCCGTAGGCCGCGCGCAGCTTGAGATCATCGAGGAACTTCGGCAGGCCGGGGATGCGAAGCGAGGCCGACAGCTTGGGGTAGACATAGTACTTCGACGCGTCACCATTGTTCGAGCTGCGTTGGGCCGTTACGCCTCCCGTGACGGCCAGACGCTGCGCCAGGAGCAGTACCTGCTCCTGGCCATAGAACGAGAAGTCCCGCAGACCCGACTGCGTGTAATACCCATTCTGGACCGAGGCCGCGGTGAAACTGTTCTGCCCCGGGACGAGATTGAGCCCTACAATGTTCGGGTTGTAAAACGACCGCTGGTCGTCGGCGATGCCGATCGACGTCGTCGCATCCGCGAACGATGCCGCGTAGTGGTGGATGAGGCTCACCGAGTAGTTGATGTACTGGGTGTTCGCCTCGTTCGTCGTCGCGACCCCGGGCAACCCACTGGGCAGGCTCTGCTCGATCTGGAGATCGGGCGGCGCATAGAGCTGGGCCCGCTCGTCGGCGTAGTCCGCACCCCCGATGGCCGAGAGTTGCAGATTCTGGTTCGCCGTGTGGAAGACGATCCAGTTGATCGTGCCGCCACCAACGAACCGGTGCACGGTTTCCGGCGTCTCGATCTCGAGCGCGTCCGCGAACGGATTGGCCGGCCCGAAGACATTCTGGGCCCAGGCGCCCGTGGCGCTCCGGTTGTTCAGATTGATGAATTGCGGCGTGTACGACAGCACGTCGTACGGCGAGATCCCGGTGTTGTCGTTCCCGGACACCCCGCGACGCGTCACCGAGTTCGCGTAGAACAGGTTGGCGGAGATCGTCACGTTCGAGAAAACCGTCTGGGAGATGTTCGTCCGGATCGACTGCTTGTTGTAGCCGCTGTTGAGCAGAATACCGTTGTCGTACTTGGTGAGTCCGGACAGGAAGTACGTCGTCTTGCCACTCTCGCTCGCACCGCGGGCACTCACGTCCGTCTCGTACGACAGCTCCCCGCCACCGAAGAGCTGGTTCTGGTAGTCCTGCGGTCCGCCATAGACCGACTTGATGAAGGCGCTGTCTCCGCCGGCCGCGGGGGTGGCGATATCGCCGGACTTGACGTCATTGAGATACCACGATTGCGCGCTCCCCAGCGTCGGGAAGGTGCGGAGCGGCAGATCGTTGGCCAGCGTGAACGTGCCGAAGCGCTGCGTCACGCTCCATTGCGTCTTCCCCGAGGAACCTTTCTTCGTCGTAATGACCACCACGCCCGACGCCGCCTTGGAGCCGTAGATCGCCGACGCCGATGAGCCTTTGAGCACTTCGATCGACTCGATGTCGTTGGGGTTGATGTCGGCGAGGCGATTGGGGCTATTGTCCTGGAAGAACTGCAATGTCGAGGTGTAGCCCGGCGTTCCGAGCGCCGCCTGGGTGATGGCGTTGAGACCGGAGTTCGTGGTCTCGTTGTTGACGATGACGCCGTCGATGACGTAGAGCGGCGACGCGGCGGCTTCGATCGACGTGATGCCCCGAATCTGAATCTGCAGGCCACCACCGGGAGCGCCGCCGTTGTTCTGCTCGATTGTCGCGCCGGGGATCTTCGCCTGGAGGGCGTTCTCCAGCGTCGGCGACGGGACCGATGTGATCTGATCGGCATTCACCACGGCGACGGCATTGGCGGCGTTGCGCGAGGAGATCGTCGTCGCGACGCCGGTCACGACTTGGGTCTCCAGCTTGAGCGGGTCCTTGGTCAGCTCGACCGTGATGTCCGTCTGGTCCGCGGTCAGCGTGAGGCTCATCTGCCGGTACCCGATGCGCCGCACCGACAGGGTGTTGGCATTGTCCGGCAGGACTAACGCGAACGTCCCGCTGTCCGACGTGGTGGCCCCGACCGTGGTTCCCGGCACGGTCACCGCGGCTCCTGGCAGCGGGACCTTGGTCTCGGCGTCGATCACGCGTCCGGTGATCCGCCGGACGGCGTCGGCTTTCTTGGCCGGCACGATCTGATGTTTGACCAGCGCGATCTGCCCCCCGCTCAGGAGCTCGACGTCGACACCCGTGTCGAAGAGCACCTCGGTGAGCGCCGCGGCCAACGCAATGTCCTGCGCGGCGAGGGACACGTGCCGGTCGACCGGCACTTCCTCGCGCATGTAGACGAACCGGATGCCGGTCTGCTCGGAGATCGCCGTCAGGGCATCGGCGATCGACACGTCCTGGAGATTCAGGGAGAGTCGCCGGCGAAACGCGGCCGCACCGTTGGCCTCCTCTCGTTTGCCGCCCGGGGTCCGAACCATGAAGAACGCTGGTCCGCGGTCGCTGGCGAGAAACGGCGCGGGCTGTTGCGGGAGCAGAGCGGTCGCCCTCAGGAAGGCGAGCAGGAGCGGGACTCTCACGGGTTACCTCTGGCGCGAGAAAACGTGACGGTGCGACCCTGGCGGGTGTAGCGCAGTTCGGCGGCGGCAGCGACCGCGCCGAACACATCGTCGGCGGCCAGGCCGGCGAAGGAAGCGGAGATGTGTCGACCGGCCAACTCCGGCGCGGCGAGATGAATGTCGAGATCGTACCAGCGGCCCAATTCGGCCACGACCTCGCTCAATGGCGTCCCATCGAAGACGAGGCGTCCGTCGGTGAACGCGAGATAAGCGGCGGTGTCCACGGGCCGGACCCACGCGGTGCCTTGGGCATCGAGACTGGCCAGCTGGCCGGCGCCGAGGGCGACCGCTGGGCCGCCTCGGGTCACGGACACGCGCCCCTGCGCCACTACGACCTTCACGGGCTCGCCGGCGTACGCGCGCACCACGAATCGGGTGCCCAGATCTTCGGCCACACCGCCATTGGCGTGGACGCGGAAGGGGTGCGCGACGTCGTGCCGCACCTCGAAGTACGCCTCGCCGTCGAGTGTCACATCGCGCGGGCCGTCACCGAATCGCTCCGGCATCCGGAGTCGACTGCGTACGCCGAGGATGACGCGGCTCCCATCGGCGAGATCGACTGTGGCGCGTTGGCCGGTGGCCGTGGCGACCTCGCGCACCGCGCTGTGTTTGGCCGACCACTGATTGATGAACCGGTTGGCCATCACGGCCGCGACGGTGGTCACTCCGGCCGCGACTAATCCAATCGGCAGGCGCCACGGTCGCACGGTACGCGCGAGCCGCGGGACGGTGACCTGCGCCATCGCGGCGCGCGCCGCGCGCTCGCGCACCTGGACCCACATGGCGTCGACGTCCGGCCGCCTGGGCGCGTGTGCCGGACTCTCGAACGCCGCCCGCACGCGCTCGACCATGTGCTCGCGCTCGGGGTCCCCCGCGATCCATTGGCGGATGAGCGCCGCCTCGGCCGGCGTGCACTCATGGGCCAGGTAACGCGCCAGCAGCGCGTCGTCGATGTCGTCAGGGGTCATTGCCCCCCTAACACCCGACGCCCCCTCCGACCCCTAGTCGATCACGTGCTCCACCCGCCGAGGCGCAACCGCAGCTCTTTGAGCGCGCGCGCCATGTGTATCTCGACCGTCTTGACCGAGAGACCGAGCACCTGCGCGACTTCCGCGTAGGTGAGATGATGGTAGCGATTCAGCCGAAACACTTCGCGGCAGCGTTCGGGCAAACGGGCGACGACCTTTCCCACGGCCTGCGCCAGCTCCAGTGCCGCGAGGTCTTGTTCGATCCGGGGTGCCACCGCGTCCGCCGCGTCTAGCACAGACGCGCGGAACTCCAAGCGCCGGCGCCCATCGCGCAGCGCGTTCAGCGATCCATTGCGCGTGGCGCGATAGAGATAGGTGGCCACCGAGCCCGATACTTCCCAGACCCTCCGACGCTCCCAAAGGGTCACGAACAACTGTTGAACAATCTCCTGCGCCGCGTCGCGCGACCCGACGTACCCGTACGCGCACTCATACAACGGTTCGGCGTACCGGCGAAACAGTTGCTCGAACGCCACGTGATCGCCGACACGGACGCGCGCCAACAGCGCCTCGTCCTCGGCGCGTGCGCTCGAGTGGGTGTCGACGTGCGGTAACGAGGCCGTCACTTCCGGCATGTGTACGGCGAAACGTCGACGCTGTCAACACGATTCTTTGGATCGACAACGCTAGAACGTGATCGCCTCGGTGATCTGGAGTGATTGCCCTTGAAACGTCGATCGGTTGTCGAACTCATGGAAATACTTGAGCCCCACGCTGACGTTCCGCGCCGGGAGGATCACGCTCGCGGCGAGCCCCAGCGCATTGACGCGGTAGCGCGCGGCGGTTTGGGCGGGGGTTATCGTCGGCCCGGTCCGCGCGGTCGTCTGCCACTGCCCGTAGCCAACGATGCCAAGCTGCACCCGGATGTCTTCGGACAAACGGAGCGAGTGCAGGACCGAGTAGTCGAGGTCGAACGTGTCGCCGGGATGAATGTCCGTGCCGGACTGCCCGCCGGGAAGCTCATACATCTCGAACATCGATATCGTGGTCGCTTTGTCCTGCGTGAGATACCACGTCTGGCCTGACGACACGACGGACGTCCAATAGCCCGATCCGACGTTGTTGCTCGACGTCGCACTGAATCGCCCCGTCGGCGCCAGGAACCCATACACCAGGCGAATGTCGGCGCGCGGCGTTCGCCACGCGAGAATCAGCGGTTGATAGAACGAGTCCGCGAAGCCACCGCCGCCGCTCACCGGGCCGTCCCCAGTGGATGTGAGCGAGTTGGTCGCTATGGGGAGGGTGGCGGAGAAGGAGAATATCGCGCCGCCCAAGGCCGGGATTCTATTCTTGAACACCCACACCAGGCTGTTGAGGTCCATGAGGACCGCCTGCTGCCCAGTGGCCTCGACCGCGCCGTTCGCGCCTCTCAGCTCGTCACGCGAGTAGAACAACAGGGCATTCGAGTAGCTCAAGCCTGGCTCCGGTGTCACTCCCGAATTGATCGCACTCAATCCGAGGGGGTACACGCCCCGGACTTGCGCTTCGGCCACGGAGCTGGCAGCGAAGAGGCAGACGGCGACCAGGTGAAGGACGCGCGCTCGCGATAGCGGCTTCCGCCCCCTCATCGCGTCGCAAGATTCTTCCAGAAACGCTGGAGACTCTCGTCGGCGCCGAACAACGTCGTGAAAATCGTGGAGTCCGCGAGCAAGATGTCGCCGCCCCGTGCTCCCGCCGGCGGCATCCAGAGGAACATGTTGAACTCGCGGTTACCGGCCTCCGTGAACGGATGCGGGTGTGACAGATCGACCGGCTGCCGGGCCAAGACATGGATGGCGCCTTGTACATCCGTCGTGACCGCGTAGTGCGGCAGATGCGGGTGGAAGTTGAAGGTGGTCACGCCCTCGAGCCAGCCGTGAGGGTCCAGGTCATTGGCGGTGACGAGCGGCTGCAGACGATCCGTCCCCTTCAGCGTGGCCGGTCGAAGGCCGTAGCGGTTTTCCACCGGCACGCCCAACCCTTTCATGAGCGAGCGCGTGTACCGGCCGAAGCGCTGCTGGCGCGGCACCAGCGGATCGCCGTGGTGGTCGTATTCCAGGTCACGCTCCTTGAAATCCATCGACGCGCCGACGTCGTGATGCGGTCCTAAGATCAACGTCGTTCCTTCGCGCGACACGAACTGCCGCACCGCCTCGATCTCCTCGGGCGTGGCCTCCTGTTCCGTCAAGACATGATCGAGCCCGAAGACCATGAGGGTGTCCGTGTCGTCGAGCACGCCCTGGTCGAGATGCAGTCTCTGGCCCGCCTGATCGATACGCTGGTACACCGCCACCGGGTGGCCGGTGATCTCACCGACCATTTCCTGGAATCGGAGGAGCGAGAGATGAAAAAGCTCGAGCGTTCCGGCGATGCCTTGCAGGAAATTCGCTTCGGAAAACGCCTCCGACTCATACGCCGGCCAACCCACGCGTCGCACCTCGGTCATCGTGGAGAACCGATTGTCCAACTCGGTGACGTCACGATTGGCCTCCCAGGGGTAACTCCACGTCCAATACACGCTGAAACGCGGCTTTCCCGGCGTGTACTTGCGGGGGATCTGCACCTGATTGTACGTCCGCGGATGATTCTTGAGCGGTGTCATGGGAGAAACCCTACCGGCCCGCCAGAAACCGTAGCGCCCGGATGCCCGGCAAAAAGAAGTAGGCCCCGCCTTTGATCGTGGTGAATGCGGGCAGGCCCTTGATCTGTTTCCGAATCGGCCGTCTCGGAATCGTCATGTCGAACGTGCCGTCTTGGGTGCCGATGATGGGGTCTCGTTCGTTCCCGAGATCTTTGAATGCGGGATCATTCGCCCACACGTTCATCGCGAACTCGAACTGCCGAACGAGTGACGCGCACCCCACAAAGGCGGCGATCCCCCGGTCCACGCCGTCCTCCGGCGCGTGGGCCGGTAGCGCCGGCCCATACGTGGCGCCGCGCCGGATCATTCTTCGCCGCTCCATGTTCTCGACCGTGTCGCGCGGATTCATCCGCCGGATGTGCGAGCCGACCGGGCAGCGATACCCTCGGGGATCCATCGTGCCGTAGTCGAAGTCGTTCGTGCGTTGCATGTCTCGACCCAAAGCCGGATCGTCCCGGTCCGGCGCCAGGACCAGGGGCGCGCCACTCCGCCAGCGCCCCATGAGCTTGGCCGCGATCATCTCTTGCTCGTCGGGCGTTTCGGCCTGCCGTTCCAAGAAATCGCGAAACGCACCGACGTGCTCCTGCATCCGGAGGTAGGCCAAGAAGCTCCCATTGCGCGACAGTCGCTCGGGTCGAGGCAATGCGGGTTGGCCCCTTTCGTCCGGATACCCGAGAATGAACTCGCCGGCCTTGATGGGCCGGCCCGATCCCGGCGTGGGTTCGACACCCGTGCCCTCGATCACGGTTTCGGAGAGTCGGTCCCGGTAGCCAAAGTGCTCGCGAATGTCGTCGTACGGCGGGATCGCCTCCAGATCCAACGACGCGAGGACCGTCACTCCGCCGATGCGCGCCAGATACTCGCGGTGTTGGCGCGTCGCGACCTCGCGCGCGGCGGCGTCACGGGCAAAGAGGATGACGATGGCGTGCAGCGCCGGGCTCGTCAAACCGCTTTCCCAGCGATCAGGGTGACTGGCTCCCGTGATGCCGAGAATCTCCGCGCGGGCCGGGAGGCCCTGGCGAAACTCTTCGGGAAACGTGGCCAGGTCCGCCTCGTCGATTCCGAAAGCTCGGAGGCCATTCCATGTGAAGGCCACGGTCACCCACCGCGTTTCCGGTGCGCCGCTGCGAGCCCCGGCCCCGGTGCCGACCTTGTCCACCATCTCCGCCAGCCACGCCTTTCCCGCGGCCGCGTGTTTGAACGTCAGGAACTCATACCGCGCCGCGAGCGCCGGGGTGCGCGTCAAGAGAAAATGCTGAATGTCGTCGAGCTCGAGCATCGGCGGCGCTCACGACTTCATTGCATTTCGTCGAGCATTTCGGAGAACGACTTCTTGAGAGCCAACGCCCGCTTGATCTCGGGGGCCGAGACGTAGGGATACTCGCCATACTCCAAGAAGCTCGGGCGTTGGTGATCGCGGACGAACTGGATGAACGCCGGTGCATTCGTCTGCCAGTCCGCGGGGAATCCCTCGAGCTTCTCGAAGATCGTGTTGAGGCCCGTCTGCGTGAAGAGCGCGATGGCGTCCTCGGTGTACTTGTCGAAATCGGTGTCGAAGATGCCTTGGTACATGAAGTACTTGTCCTTCCCGATGTCGAAGAGTACCCACCGCAGGTAGTGCAGCTGGAGCGGCGCCAGCACGTGGGGGCTGGCGGCCACCGCATTGGCGAGTTTCTTCCCATACGCCCGGATCTCCGCCTCCGTACCAGGCTTGATCCTGGCGATGATCGTGAAGCCGTGACACGCCGGTGTCCTGGGGTACGTGGGCCCGTACCGGCCGCGCTCGAGCGCAAAGTACCCTTCGGCCGGGATCGCCATCGCCTGCGGTGTCGCCCAGTCTTGGTCTTGAGCCATGTTTTGCCTCCACGCCACATCATTCGGCAGCTATACCATAAGTGGGCGCCGTTTCGGGCGCCTAGACCTACTTTGGTCGTAGACGGCGTCTCATGGGTACGGGAGGGGCGAACAGATCCATTGGCTGCACGGCGGATGCCACTCGCTGCACGGGTATGAAGCGGTCTCGGCGCCCGTCATATCTTCGACCCATGATCACTCGTGCGATAGCGGTTGCGGCCCTCATGATCTCCCGGCTCGCGTGGGCCCAAGGGTCGGATTCGGTGCGTCTCGCCGCGGAACCAACGATCCTCGGGCCGGGAGTGATCTCGACTCCCGCCGAGGAATTCAAGGCGACGGTCTCGCCGGACGGGCAGACGCTGCTGTACGTCGTCACCGACCATCTCTTCCGGCACATGACGATCGTCGAGTCCCATCGCCGGGGGGCGAGTTGGGGGACTCCCGAAGTGGCCACGTTCTCCGGCGTGTGGCGCGATGGCGATCCCGCTTTTGCACCGGACGGTCGGACCCTCCTGTTCATCTCCAACCGCCCGTATCCGGGCGATCAAGTGAACGCGCCGCGCCACAACTTCAACATGTGGCGCGTCCCGCGCGGCGCGCAGGGGAGCTGGGGAAGCCCCGTCCCGTTGGGACTGAGCGTCAATACCGACACGTCGTCATTCGCGCCATCGCTGACATCGAGCGGTACCCTGTATTTCTCGCGGGGCAGTACGATCTACAGGGCGGAACCGGCGGGAGGCGGCTACGCGGCTCCACAAGCGTTGCCGTTTCCCGGCGGGGATCCGAGCATCGCGGCCGATGAACGGTTCGTCGTGTTCGACAATGACGGACCAGCCGGCAAGAGCAATCTCTTTGTCAGTTGTCGGACGGGCGACGGTTGGGCGTCCCCGAAACGATTCCAGGCGCCGGTGAACTCCGCGAACGCGGGAGATCCCTGGGTCAGTGCCGACGGCCAGCGGTTGTACTTCTGGAGCGACCGGCTTACCCCCAATCCCGACCGGGCGCCACGGCCCTCGCGCGCGACGTACGCCGAGGTCGAGCAGGAAGCGCTGTCGAACATCTACAACGGCTCGCGGAATCTGTATCAGGTGGACCTGACGTCGCTCGACTGCAGACGCTGACGCGACCCGCGCTAGGAGATCACGCTCGCGATATCAGCCCAGACGTGCGCGAGGATGCCGGGTGCGAGCGAGCCGCGCCAGTATGCGACGAGCCCATATAGGACGCCGAGGGCGGTAATGAGCGCCATGTTCTTCACGCCTTGGTATCCGTGGGAGATGCCAAACATTACGGCCTGAAACAGGATCGCGACGCTCACGGTCCTGGTACGGCGTCGCAGCTGTTCGAGGAGGTAACCGCGAAACACGATCTCTTCGCAGAAACCCGCGGTGAGCGACAGCACTATCCAGACGCCGAATTCGAGGGCGCCGTGCGGGAGGATCGCCGCCGTGGAACCCCAACCCTCGGTCCCCAGTGCCCGGATGATGAGCGGCTCCAGGAGCCCCCAGCCGATGAGTAGCACCGCCGCGACCCCCACGTCGATGACCGTTGTGCGCCAGGTTCTTTGGCGACCGGCCACGACGGCGCGTAGCGTGGCATTCGACCCGCGCATCGATCCCCACCAGACGAAGGCAAGCAGGGACCACTCGAACGCGATAGCGGCGAAGTAGACGATGACGATGCCGTGGCCCTGGCGCGTGACGCCCGCATACGTTTTCGACAGTGCCGCGCCGACCATCGAGATTCCCAACAGCGATCCGATGACCGTCGCGAGATGAAGTCCGCTACTGGTGCGCATGGACAAATGCATACGCGGGGGACCGCAGTGAGTCTTGAACGCGCGAAACGGTTTGGTACGCCGGTGGGCCTCGGACGCGGCGCTTTCCTGGGTAAGAGTATATCGATCAGGTCCGTGGCTGGTACGACTCTGACGGACTATGTATACGCGCCACGGGCAATGTGCGCGCACCATTATCATGAGCACGCGTACCTCTCGCTCGTGATCGCGGGATCGTATACCGAGCGCGCCGGCCGCGACGAGCGGCACTGCCTGGCCATGACCGGGCTGTATCATCCGGCGGGCGAGCTGCATAGCGACACTTTCGGCGGCGACGGCGGAAGACTGTTCAGCATCGAGTTGCCAGAGGCGTGGGTGTCCCGTCTCGACGGATGTCACATCGCGACCGAGAGGCCGTCGTGGCTCAGTCGGCCCGCCGCCAGTGCCCTCATGTTGCGCATGCATGCGGAGGCGGACAGTCAGGATCCGCTCTCGAACCTACTGGTCGAGGGGTTGATCATGGAGCTCCTGGCGACGCTGCCGCGCCAACCCGGCGCCCTGACGACGCGCCAGCGGCCGTCCTGGTTGCCGGAGGTGCAGGCGTACCTGGAGGCCCATTTCCGACGCCCGCCCGGTTTGACCGCGATCGCGGCGATTGTTGGGGTGCACCCGGCGGAGCTGGCGCGTGCCTTTCGCACACACCTCAATTCCTCAGTTGGCGAATATGCGCGGGGTGTCCGCGTGCGCGCGGCCTGCCGCGATCTGGCGGCGACGGACGCACCACTCGCCGAGGTGGCGGCTCGCGCCGGTTTCGCCGACCAAAGTCATCTGACCCGTAGTGTGCGGCGGGCCACCGGGTACACACCGGCGCAGCTTCGACGGCATCTCCGCCGAAGGTAGAGGGGCTACTCGACGCGCATCGCGATCACCGGATCCACCCGGGCCGCGCGGAACGCCGGTACTAGCGTCGCGATGAGGCCGGCGACCGCCAACGCGCTCGTGGTGACGAGCCACGCCTGACCATCCAGCGGGCTCACCCCGTAGAGCATCGTGCCCAGCACGCGGGTGAGCGCGGCCGCGCCGGCGAGACCGAAGAGTACGCCGACCGCAATCAGCCCGACGCCGCGCTGCGAGACGTGGCGCAGGATCGCCGAGCGTGAGCCGCCGAGGGCGCTCCGGATCCCGAGCTCGCGCCTGCGCTGGACGACCACGTAGCTCATGACGCCGTACAGCCCCGCAATGGCGAGGACTAGCGCTACCAGCGCGAACGTGCCCAAGAGCGTGAGATAGAACCGCGGCGTGCCGACGCTTGCCGCCATCACCTGGGTCATCGGTCGCACGCGGCTCACCGCCGCCTGCGGATCGATGTCGTGAATGATAGCGCGCACGGACGGGATGATCGCCGTCGGGTCATCCCCTTTGACCCGCACGACGATCGGGATCCGGTCGTCGAGACCATCCTGCGCGTAGGGGAAGTACATCTCCGGCACCGGGTCGCTGGTCGGACCAAAGTTCCGCACGTTGCTGACGACGCCGACGATCGTGGCCCACCCGGTGTCGCTTCCCGCCCGGAACCGCTTGCCGATAGGGTCCTGGCCCGGGAAGTCGCGGGCGACCAGCGCCTCATTGGCCAGCGCCACGCGCGGCGACGACGCGCGGCGGTCGTCATCGTCGCGCAAAGCGCGGCCCCGTACGAGGCGCATACCTAACGCCTGGACATAGCCTGGCGACACGGCGCGCTCTTCGACTTCCGGGCGCTTGGACGCCTCGACGTCGGGCTGCCCTTCGTAGAGCGCGTTGAAGTTGGATCCCCAACACGCGTACGGTAGACAGTGAATCGATCCGGCGCCGGCCACGCCCGGCAGCTGGCCGATGCGCGCGAGCACGGGGTTCAGGAACCGCCGCAGGATGATCGAGTCGCCGTCATAGCGATCCGGGGCCACGCTCGCACTGAGCGTCAGGATCGCGTGGGCGTCGAATCCGGGCTCCTTGTGCGTCAGCGTCGCGAAGCCGCGCAGCACGAGTCCCGCTCCCACCAGGAAGGTGAGCGAGAGCGCGAGCTCGGTGACCACGAGCACGCTCAACACGCGGTGCTGCCCGCGGGCGCCGCTCGACCCCCGACCGCCGCCCAAGGCCTCGCCCGGATCGACCGCGGCCGTCCGCCACGCCGGGATCGCGCCGGCCAGGCCCGCGATGATGATCACGAGACCCATGGCGAACGCGACGATCCGGAAGTCGACCGAGAGTCCGGTAAGCTGGGGCAGCTCGCGCACCGCCAGCGTGCGGATCAGCCGGATGCCGATCGAGGCCAGGCCAAGCCCAATGACGCCGCCGGTCGACGCCAGCAGGAGACTCTCAATGAGCACCGGGCGCATGATGACCCACCGCGCGCCGCCGAGCGCCGTGCGCACGGCCATCTCGCGGCGGCGGGCCAGGCCGCGGGCGAGGAGCAGGCTGGCGACGTTGACGCTGGCGATGAGCAGGACGGCGAGCACCGCGCCAAAGAGCAGGAGCAGCGGCGTGCGCACGGCCCGGACTCCGTCCTGCTGCATGGTCGTCGCCACGATGCTCTCGCCGCGCATCTCCGGGTACAAAGCGTCGAGGTGGGCCGCGGTTGCTTGGAGCTCCGCCTCGGCCGACGCGACCGTGGCGCCCGGGGCGCCCGGGGCGAGCCGGCCTAGCACCTTGAGGTGGTTAAAGAATCTCCGCGAGCGCTCCTCGGCCGTGAACTGCGTCGGGACCCAGAGATCGGCCTCGAGCACCTCGCCGCCGTGCGGCACGCGGAAGCCAGAGGGAAGGATGCCGACGACCGTGCGCGTGACGCCGTCCAGCCGAATCGTGCGGCCCAGGATCGCAGGATCGGCGCCCAGCGCGTCGCGCCACAACGCATTGCTCAGGACCACCACGGGGGGCGATCCCGCCGCGTCGTCGGCGGGGGTGAGCACCCGGCCTTGTACGTCGTGCACGCCGAGGAGCGGCAACAGGTTGCCGGTCACGCGATAGATGTCGACCTGCATCGCCCGATCCGGGAGCGCGAGCAGCCCGGTTTTGAACGCGAGCGCGGCGAGTCCCTCGAGCTGGCGCGGATCGTGGGCGAAGTCCAGGTAGTTCGCGACCGAAAACGGCAGGGTGCGGAATTTCGGGCTCGTGCGATACACCGTCACCAGCCGATCGGGGCTCCGAAACGGCAGCGAGCGGATGAGCACGCGGTCCAGCGCGCTCGCGATGGCGCAGGTGCCACCCAGCCCCAAGGCCAAACACAGGATCGCGGCAATCGAGACGGTCGGGGCACGCACCAGCCCGCGGGCGGCGCTGCGCAACTCGGCGAGGGTCGGCATTTCGGATTCGACAGCGTCGCCCTCAGGAAGGTTTGGGCCCCCGACTCAGGCGTGGCGCTGGGCGCGTTTCCGGTGCGCGGCCTGCTTGGCGCGGTTTCCGCAAACGGCCATGCTGCACCACCGGCGCGCGCGGCCACGCGTGCGATCGAGGAAGAGGAGCGTGCACGCCGGACCCTCGCACGCCTTGATGTGCGCGAAGTCCTCGGTACAGACCACATTGGCGATCGCTTTGGCAATGGGCAGCAACAGGGCATCGGGCGACCGCCACCGCCGCTGCGGCCGCCACTCGAACGGAGGGACGCCCTTAGTGGGACGGGGCCGGGTCCGGCCGCGCGCGACCACTTGGCCAAAGGCCTCGTCGCGCGTGAGCATGCGATTGAGGGGTTCGAGCTCCCGCAGCGCATCCGGCTTGAGCGGCTTCCCCAAGTGCTTGAGGACAAAAGCGCGAAACCACTCGCGGAGCGCGCGCGCCTGCGCCGCCGCGGCATCCAATTCCCCGGGAACCGCCGTGGCCCGGTACGTCGCGAGGACATTGTCGGAGACGAGCCCCGCCTGGTCGAGCCAGCGGAGCAGGCCTTCCCCATCGCCGATCGACTCGACCGGCGTGTCCACGGGCGTGGCGATCGAATTCAAGAAATCCACGCCGAGGGCGTCGGCGATGAAGCTGGACAGGTTACCCTCGATGGCAACGATTGTGCGCTTGCCGAGTGAGCGAACTGATCGAAGCTAACCACTCTACGGACTCTTGCCAAGTTACCCTAGCGGAGGGACTATGCGGGATCAACGAGCCACACCCGAGCGGTTGAGCGCGTTCTCGGATGCCGTGTTCGCGGTGTTGATCACGATTCTGGTGCTCGAGCTCAAGCCTCCGGCGGCGCCGACAGACGCAAGTGCCTTTCAAAGGTCGAACTGAACGTCCGACACGGGCGTCGAGCAGCAGATCAGGGCGTTCCCATCCGCGGGCGGGTCCAGGGGATCCGGCGCGTAACGGACCCGGCCCTCGATGAGCGCGCACTCGCAGGTGTGACACACGCCCGTGCGGCAGGACCACCGCGTTGGGACCGCGCACGCTTCGGCGAGCTCGAGGACACTCTGGAATCGCGCATTCCATGGGACGACGAGTCCACTGCGGGTGAACGCCACGGACGGACCGGTCCCCGGTGCGCCGCTGGGCATGTGCGGCGCCTCGTGCGTGGTGCCGACCACGCCCGGGGTCAACGCCGGACCGCCGCCGAACACCTCGGTGTGGATGTCCGCCTCCCGGACGCCCCACTGTATGAGCCCTGCCGGCACGGCGTCCAGGAACCCTGCCGGTCCACAGAGATAGAAGGCGGCCTCCCGTGGAACGCCCGCTTGCTCGAGCAGAGGCACGCCGATGTGTCCTTGCGCATCGTAGTCGCGGCCGAGTTGATCGCGATCGTCCGGCCGGCTGTAGACCGTCATCGCGTGACCCGACGCCAGGGACTGAATGAGACCGCGCGCCTCGCGCGCGAAACAATGGTGCGCGCCATCGCGCGCCGCGTAGATCCACCACATCGCGCGCGGCGCGTGTCCATTGGCGGCGGCCAACGCATACAGCATCGCCACCAATGGGGTGGCGCCGACGCCGGCGCTGAGAAAGACGGCCGGACGCGGGTCGGAGGCGAGCGTAAACGCCCCCCGCGGGGCACTAGCGTCCAGAGTATCGCCGGCACGCAGGTGCTCGTGGAGGTACGTGCTGACCACGCCCGCCACTTCGCGCTTGACGCTGATACGATAGGTTCCGGCCGCCGGTGGGCCGGAGAGTGAATACGAGCGGGAGAGGGCGGCGCCGCCCGCGGCGGGCCGCACCTTGATGACGATGTACTGTCCAGGCAGCGCGGCGGGCAACGGCGTGCCGTCCGCCGCTCCCAGGACAAACGACCGAATGTCGACACTCTCCGGGGTCGACGAGACGACCGTCATCGGGCGAAAGCCGGGCCATGCCACGGCGCCAGTCGGCGCCGATAAACCGGGGTTCCCGGTGGCTTGGCCATTGTGACTCGCCGCGAGCAGCGCGCGGAGAGACATTTGCCATCCCGGACTGAGCGCCGGAACGCGTAACGCCCGTTGCAGGGCGTCGGCAGAATGCCCATGGAGGTAGAGCAGCGCATTGACGTCCGCGACCGTCACGCGCTCGGGGCCGTCCGCGACCTTGGTGATCGGATCCCCCGCGCCGACATTGCCCTCCTCGATGACGCGGAAGTAGAATCCCGGCCGGTGATGCGAGACCACCAACGCGGGCATATCCGGCTCGTTCATCCGGATGCCGAGTCGGTAGCACGTGACGCGCGGCTGACTCACCTCGAATACCGCGCTCCCGATGCGAAAGCGATCGCCGATGCAGACCTCGGAGTCGGCGAGCCCGTCGACGGTGAAATTCTCTCCGAACTGCCCGTGGACGAAGTCGGATCGCCCCAGATGCTCTTGCCAGTAGCGATAGGAGTCGAGCTGGTATACCATCACGGCGCGGTGCTCACCGCCGTGTCCGTTGAGATCGCCTTGTCCGTCACCGGCAATGTTGAGGCGGCCAACGCGCACCCTCCCGTCGACCGGCCGCTTCCAAATCGCCGTCCGCACGATCTTGCCTTGCCATGACACATCTTGGGGAAGCCCGACGTTCACGGACACGACGATGCTCATGCGACCTCGGCGATAACCGCCCTATATCTCCGCGACAAGTTATTTACGACGCTCCGCCTTGACAAGCCGCAGAGACATGGATAACTCCATTGTGGACTTTAGAGCGGTTATCGTCTATATGCCCTGAGGGAGGCGCGCATGAGCACGACGCATTATCGCACAGCCCAAGTCGACGGGCTCGAGATATTCTATCGCGAGGCGGGGCCGGCGGACGCGCCCACGCTGCTCTTGCTGCACGGGTTTCCCAGCGCCGGGCACATGTTCCGCGATCTCATTCCGCTGCTCGAGGATCGTTTTCACCTGGTGGCGCCTGACCTGCCCGGCTTCGGGCAGTCCGCCATGCCGGCGCCGGACGCGTTCTCGTATACGTTCGCCAATATCGCCACGGTGATCGCGCGCTTTACCGAAGTCCTGCACCTCGACCGGTTCGCGATGTACGTGTTCGACTATGGCGCACCCGTCGGCTTTCGCCTGGCGACGGCCCATCCCGAACGCATCACCGCGATCATCTCGCAAAATGGCAACGCCTACGAGGAAGGGTTGAGCGATGCGTGGGGTCCGGCGCGGACGTATTGGCGTGAACCCACCCCGGCGCATCGCGCGGCGCTCCGGCAGATGGTGGCGCCCGAGACGACCGTGTGGCAGTACACCCACGGCGTCCGCGATCGGTCGTTGGTGTCGCCCGATGGGTATTCGCTGGACAACTTCTACCTGGCGCGACCCGGCGCCGGCGAGATACAGATCGACCTCTTCATCGACTACGCCAGCAACATCGCGCTCTATCCCGTATTCCACCGCTACTTCCGCGATAGCCAGCCGCCGCTCCTCGCCGTCTGGGGTCGCAATGACCCGTTCTTCTTGCCCCCGGGCGCCGAGGCGTTCCGGCGCGACATCCCGCACGCCGAGGTGCGGTTCTTCGATACGGGCCACTTCGCGCTGGAGACGCATGCCGTCGAAATCGCCGCGGCCATCGACGCGTTTCTCGCGCACGCGCTGGCGTCCGCGGTCGCTGTCGCGGGGCGGGCATGACGGTCGCGATCGTGACCGGCGCGAGCCAAGGCATTGGCCGGGCGACGGCGATTCGCCTGGCTCGCGATTTTTCCGGGTTGGTCCTGGTCGCCAGAAATCTCCCGAATCTCAACGAGACCGCCGCGGTGGTGCAGGCCGCGGGCGCCCAAGCGCTCGTCGTGGATCTCGACCTGGGTGTGCCGGCGACGGCCGCCGCGGTCGTCGATCGCACGATGGAGCGCTTTGGCCGGATCGACGCGCTCCTCAACATCGCCGGCGCGGTGCCGCAGATCGATCTCTTCGAGATGACCGACGCGCAGTGGGAGAGTGGCATGGCGCTCAAGTTGCACGGGGCGCGCCGGCTGACCCTCGCGGCTTGGGAAGCGTTGAAGGCGTCGAAAGGCGCGGTGGTGTTGATGTCGGGCAATTCCGCGCTCGCCCCTAAGGCCCTCTATGCCGCCGTGGGGGCCATCAATGCCGCAATCATAGCACTGGCCAAGGCGTTCGCCGAGCGAGGACTGCGAGACGGCGTGCAGGTGAACAGCGTGCTTCCGGGGCCGGTCATGACCGGGCGACGACGTTCCTACCTCGAAAAGTGGGCGCCGGCGCACAACGTCAGCGTCGAGGATGCGACGCAGACGTTCTTGTCGGCCTCGGGGATTGGTCGCTACGGGCAACCGGAGGAGATCGCCGATCTCATGGCGTTCCTCGTCTCGCCTGCAGCGCGTTGGATGACGGGTACCGCGGTTCGCATGGACGGGGGCGAAGTCCAGTCTATATAGATTCGCGCGCCTCTAGCGCGTGGGAAGATCCTTGGCCAAGGCCTCGCCCACGGCTTTGGTCGACGGCGAGCACACGGGGTGCCCCCACCCGCTGGCGCTCTTCCCGTTCGGACCGATGTCGTACACAATGTTGTCGTCGGTCCCTTCGGGGAGATAGTCGAGCGTGAGCGCGTGTCGCACTTTCCACGCGACGCTATGGTCCGCGCACGACATGTCGCCGGAGACGCCGAGGCCGCCGATGATGTGACGCGTCGCGTCGTACAACGGGAGACCGCCGCCAAAGACATTCGTGCCGCCGATGGCTTTGCCGAGCATATGGTCGTCCACCGTGCCATAGTCGTCGGCCTTGCCACCATAGGCCGCGTGAATGTTCACGGGCGCTGACTCCTGGAGACCAAACAGCGACCCGCCCGGCTGCACCGCCGAGTAGAGTCGCGCGGTCGACAGCGGAAAGCGATCGAGACTGAGTGCGTTCGCCGTGTTGGCTTTGGTCGCCGCGATCACGCGGCTCCCCGGCCACTGATCGCCGACCTGCGCGCCCGTGTAGGCGATCGCCACCACGATGCCATGGCGATCGACGACGACCCCCCACATGTGAAAGCCGAGACCGCCGTTGTTCGTCCGTTGGGCGGCGCTCAGCGCCGCGCGGAGTTGATCACAGGTCACCGTAGCGGCCGCTACGGACGATTCGCCCATCATTGAGCTTGCCATCACTGCCTCGCAGTCGGATGCCGTCCCTAATGCACATCCAGCGCCACACGACGCCGTGCATCGCGAGGGTAGCAACGGAGGCCGTGGTGAACACGGTGACCACGGGCCAGTGGCCGACGGTCACGCCGACCGCGAACACGAACACCGCGTACGAGAAAAGCCCGATGACCAGGCTGCGCAGGAACTGACTCGCGGCCGGACCGCCATCGCTCCGGTGGGTGAACGCCGCCAGAATCGTCGTGGCGATGGGGAGCGGCGTGAGAAGGCCACTCAGTCTTGGGCCCACGGTCGCGGCTAACGCGGTAATGGTCGTGATCAAGACGGCGGCGAGCACCATGCGAAGCGGAATGTCCCACGCACCCGTCGCGGTCCGCGGAGGCGCGCCCGGTTCGGCGGGCATGAGGCGGACGGTCACGGCGAGGATCGCGCAGACGGCGACGCACGTCCAACCCAACGTGGCGGGGAGGCGCGACAGCAGGGCGGTCGAGACCACGTACGCCGCGCATCCCGATGCGGTACTCCACGCCCATGACAGACGACGCGCGGCGCGCCCGTAGGCGAGGGCGAATGCCGAGAGCGAGATCGTCGCCAGGAGCGCGCCCACGCACGCCGCGTGGGCGAACGCTGGTCCGCGTTCCAGCGTCAGCAGCAGGATGGTGGGGCCCGATGTGAGCGGCAGCGCGACAAACCAGCCACCGGCGCGCGGGCCCCAACGTCGACCGACCAGGCTCGCGACCGCGATCAGGGCCGGTACCACGACGAGCTTGACGACGAATGACGCGTTCGGCACGCCCAATAAGCTATCGCGATGTTGCGGACATTGGGCCGAACTTCACCACCCAGTGGTCGGCCTCCGCTTGGACGAACACGAACGGTTTCTGCGACTCGCGTTCCGGCGTCCGTTGAATCGTGCCAAGGAGACCGGACATCGTCGTCATTCGGGCCAACCCGTCGCGCAGGATCAGGCGCTCGGCGTCCCGGCGCTGGGGGACTCCCGTGATCCGTTCGCGTTCCATGACGGATTTGAGCGCGAAGAGAATTTCCCACGCGGCCATGCAGTGGAGATCCGGGACGCCCCCGGCTCGCCGCACGGCCCGGGCCGCCGCGCGAGCCGCGGGAGTGATGGGCGCAAAGCTTGTGGGGATGAGGAGACCGTCGGCGTCCTTCCCGCACTGCGCCAACGTCGTAGGCGTCGCGCTCGACGTCAACCCCACCACGAGCCGGGGCCGCACACCCTGCCGGTGCATCTCGGCGAGCACGGCGCACGTCGTCGCCGGGTGCGAGGCCAGCACCACGATGTCGGGATGCGCGGTCTTCATCTGGGCGACCGGGCTCGCAAAGACAGTGTCTCGAATCGACCAATCGGCGACGCCGACCACGTCCAAGCCCGCGGTCCGCGCCGCGGGCGCCATGATATTCGCCCACGTGGCGTGCGAATGGGCGAAGTCGGCCTCCTGGCCGCCGTACACCGTGCGGAGAGCAGGATACTGGCGCCGGACCCAACGCCAGAGCGCCGCATACATGTCGGCCTCGTTTGGCGCATTGCGGAACGCCCATGGGGAAAGGCGCGCCAGGTTCGCCTTCGTCGCGCCGTCCGTGAACACGGGCATGCCGAGCGTCGGGTACAGGGGTTCGGCGACCGACGAACAACTCGGTCCGATCGCGATGAGCGCGTCGCTGGCCGTATAGCGTTGCACAAGCGCGGCGGCATCGGCCGGGGCGCAGTGATCGTCGTCGTACGTCACGTCGAATCGGCCCATGGCGCCGTCGCCAAGGCGAATCCCTCCGTGCGCGTTGATCCACTCGGCGGCCGCGGTCAGCGCCGCGCGGCTGTTCTCGCCGAACGCATGCACGGGACCGGTCAGAGCGCCGAAACCGGCGATGGCGATCGACCGGACCCGCGGCGTATCGTCCGCGCCCAGGAACGTCTCGACCTCGCGATACAACTGATAGCGGGCCGCTTCCAGGTGCATGACGTGCGTGCCGCGGCTGATCTTGACGTCGCGCTTGATCGGGCTGTGCGTCAGCGCGCTGAACAACCAGGCGGCATCGCCATCGCGCGTGACGGTGTCCCATTCGCCGCGCACGATGAGCACCGGAACCGTGATGGCCGCGGGATCGTATGTCAGATGTCCCTGCCACGCTTCGTCGAGATCCACCAGCGGCCCGGTTGGCACCGCGACACTGGCCGGCGTGCGGGTGCGGCTCGTCGCATCGGTCGCCATGTACGCGGGACCCCAGGTAGCGAAGTATCGCGGATCGAGCACTGGCCGCTCGCCGGCCGGTACATAGCCGTAGAACCGTGCCCGCTGCGCCTCCTCGGTCACGAACCAGTATGCCTCGAAGCGCGTCGTGTCGGGCGCCTCGTGCCGTGCGGCGACGGGGCCGAAGAGCACGAGGCGGTCGACTTGGGGCGCGTGCGTGGCGGCGAACAGGCCGGCCGGCATCGTGCCCCACGAGTGCGCGACGATCGACACGCGTGGAGCGCGGCGTTGTCGCTCGATGTAGGCCACCGCGGCCGCGATTTGGCGGGCGGCATCCGCGCTCCGCCCGAGGGGCGCGTGGGCGCCGGCCGGCTCGCGCATCGCCGGGTAGCGATCCGATGCGCCGTAGCCCAGGAAATCGAGCGCCCACACATCGAAGCCGCGGGCTGCCAGGTGGTCCATCCACGAGACGCCATCGAACTTGAATCCGGCGGCAAGGGACGACGGGAATGACGCGCCGTGGACAAACAGGACCGGCGCGTGCGTGCCCGGCCGCGACGCGGCCTCGTGCCAGAGCGCGACGCGGAGGCCCGTCGAGTCGACGGGCACGCGGACGACCGTCTGCGCGCGCAACGCGGCAGCGGCGAAGAGTGAGACCATGAAAAGGCGCATCGCGGATCCTATCGCCGCGTCATTTCACTCTTCGTTGAAATGCCGCGGCGTTACGTTCCAGGCATGGACCTGGACATCGCACCAATCGCCGGGCTGCTCGCCGACCGCGCCCGCGTGGCCATGCTGTGGGCGGTCAGCGACGGCCGGCACCTGCCGGCAGGTGTCCTGGCCGAAACCGGCCACGTGAGCCCGAGCGCGGCGACGGCACATTTGACGAAGCTCGTCGCCGCCGGCCTCCTCGCCGTCGAACGCCGCGGCCGGCTTCGATACTACCGGTTGGCAAACCCGGCGGTAGTGGCGGCTTTGGAGGCACTGGCCGCTGTCCCGCCGGCCGTGCCGCCGGATCTCCAGATGCCCTCAGCCCTCCGCCTCGCGCGCACCTGCTACGACCACTTGGCTGGCGCGCTCGGCGTCCGCGTGACCGATGTGCTCATCGCGCGCGGTGCCCTCATGCTGGCCGGTGACGCGTTTACGGTGACACTCGCCGGCACCCGCACGTTCGCCGAATTGGGCGTCGAGGTCGCGACGGTCGCGGGTCGCTCGCGACGAGCCATGGCGCGCCCCTGCCTCGATTGGAGCGAGCGGCGACACCACTTGGCTGGCGCCCTCGGCGCGGCGCTGGCGACGCGATGGATCGAGGCCGGCTGGCTCGAACGGTCGAAGGCAAACCGCGCGCTCTCCGTCACGTCTCAGGGTCGGCGCGGATTCCGGAGAGCGCTCGACATCACGGTCGACGTGGAGCTGCGCTGAGGCGACGCGCCGTACCAAGCAGCATGCTGGTAGTCAGACCAAATATCATCTATGGGTCGCGTAGCTTAGCGCATGACCCGAAACCAGCAGCTCGCCCGGATGCTCTTCGCGCTGGGGATCATGGGTCTCGGCATCCTCGCTCTCGTCTACGGGAATCTAGGCGTGGCGTGGTATTCAGTCCCGGCATGGGTCCCGTGGCCGCGAGGGTGCGCCTACGCTTCGGGCATCATCCTGCTGGGAGGCGGTGCCGGTCTCCTGTTCCGACCTACGGCCGCGATCTCGACGCGCATCCTGCTCGCCTACCTCGCCATCTGGCTCCTGCTGCGGGTCCCGACGTTGGCGACGGACCCGCTCACCGTCGTCAATTGGGAGAACGCCGGTGAGCTGGCCGTGCTCGTCGCCGGAGCGTGGGTCCTTTTCGCGACTGGCGTGAGGGGCTTGCGTATAGCCCGGATGCTCTTTGGCCTCGCTCTGGTCGCTTTCGGGCTGTCGCACTTTGCGTATCTCGCCAACACGGCGTCCTTGGTGCCGACGTGGCTGCCGTTCCCCAAGGGGTGGGCCGCTCTGACCGGCGCCGCCCACATCGCCGCCGGCGTCGGTGTCTTGTTCTCGATCTATCCGCGTTTGGCAGCGAGGCTGGAAGCGGTGATGTTGGGGACGTTCACGATTCTCGTGTGGGTTCCGGCCATCGTGGGCCCGCATGCGGATCTGTCCGTGTGGACGGAGTTGGTCATCTCCGCCGCGATCACGGCGGGTGCGTGGGTCGTGGCCGAAAGCATGTCCGTCCCGTAATGCACAGGCACACGCTTCTCGGCAGCGGCGTGCACGCCAATCACCCCGGGCGTCAACGCCGGCGCTCGCCTTCGATCTCCGTTGATCGCGACTGCCGTTGCGATGACCGCTTCGCGCGGATCGACACGGGACCCTGCCGGCCAGTCACGCGCGCGGCGCTGCCGAACAGCGGAAGTCCAGGGGGCGCGACATCGAAGGCGAGCCCGGTCTCTCCGTTCACAGCCGCGACGATGGTGGGGCCGCCCCCGAGGTGGCTCGCTGCGTTCGTGAAGTAGGCGAGATGGTTGTTGGCGAGAATCCAGACACCGAAGCTTTCGTCCATGACGATGTCGCGCACCGGAACGCTGGCGGGGCGGGTGCCGGGCGGAAACGTGGCTCCGGGCATCCGCAGCATGAATAGCGGCGTGCTCCCACCCTGCGCATACACGGCGACCAAGGCCGAATCTTCCCCAGGCGGCCCTTCGGCCGACATCCCGCCAGCGTACAGGAAGTCGGAGATGTCGAACGCAACGGCGTAGGGTCCGCCGCCTGGCAGAGCGGCTGTCGTCGACAAGGCGGACGGAGTCGGGGCGCCGCTCGCCCCGAGTTGCGCGGCGGTGTACATCAGGACGCAGTGGGCCAGCGTGTCGGCGACCCAGAGGTTGCCGTGGTCGAATGCGAGCCGGAATGGCGCCAGCAAGCGTGGGCCGGTGGCTGGCGGCCCAGTGCTCGCGATGATCACGCGCGGCGCGATGGTGCCCGACGTCGCGAGATCGGATGCCGCATACTCGACGAGGCGGGAGAGTCCCACGTCAGCGACCCAGAGGTTGCCCTGTTCGTCGAAGGCCACGCCCGTCGCCGCGGCGGATGCGCCGGGCAACGTCAGGGCGCGCGTAGGAGTGGACGGCGGCGAGAACACACCGGTGCGCAGGGGTAAGGTCGCCGCCGCGAATTCGAGGACGCTCGAGCCGCTGGTGAGCCAGAGATTTCCTACGGTGTCGAATGCAACGGCGCCGGCCCCGCCGGCGACGGGAATCGCTCGGCCTGACCCCGTGCCCGATTGGGCGATCTCGGTTGGCGTGTAGGCCTTCGCGCCACTGGGCGACGTGAGCCACAGCTGCCCGGTACCCGGACGTTCGACCCAGTCGAGGGCGATCGTGGACGAGTGACCAGGCGTGACGATGGCGGGGTTCCCCGTGACCACGGCGGTGGCAGAGACGCCGAGGATCGAGTCAAACGCGAAGTGAAAGTTGGGAACGCCCAAGAGGTACGAGCCGGGTTGGACCGACGTCAACGTGCGCGAGCCAAATTCAGCGATCACGATCGGGCTTCCATCGGGACCGTTCAAGACGCCGCCGCCAATCGGAACCCCGGTAACGGCCAGTGTGAGCGTACCGCCGAGGCACTGTAGCACGATCGAGACGCCCACGGCGCTGTCCGGTTTGAGCCCAGAATATGTCGTGGGCGTTGCCGGCGAGGCACAACCGGCGGGCAGGGGCGCCCCCACGGTAACAGTGCCGCTGCCGGTGCCCGCCGTCGCGTTGATGGTTGGGATTGGGACGCTATCGAGCCGAAAACCGCCGCCCGAATTGGTGGTCACCCGCAACGCGCGCTGCCCGCTCGGCGTCACGATAACGGTGGCGCCGACGATCGGGAGCGGGAAATTGAGGGTGTTGGTGACGGCGCCGGCAACCGTGCCGACCGGCTCAGTGCATGGAACCGTCACGTTCGCGATCGCCCTCCCGCCTCCCTTCAGTGTGTACTGCGCCGGCGGGGGCGCGGAACACAAATTGGATTGGCCCGTCACCACGACTTCTCCCGCCCTGGCGGGTACGCCAGTGACACTGTACGCCCCCCCGGCGCTCGTCGTCACGGTAGCGGCCGGGACCCCGTCCGACGGCGTGACGGTGACCTTCAGCCCCGTCAGCCCGCCCCCCCGGCTGCTCGTGACCGTGCCACTTACGGTGCCGGACGACGGGCCCGTGCCTGCGCTGCACGCTAGTGTGGCGGCGCCCGCCACGGCAAACAGTCCGATACGCATCCCGGTTCCGAGTCGCGGTGGGTTAGCTGAAATCGCGACGACAATTGTACGAGCTGCGGGATAGCTGCGTGAGCCCCAGTGGCTCAGTCGCCCAGGCGTATCAGCACTTGCGTATCAGCGTCACGAAACAGGTGACCGTTGACGGCGACCGCCCGAAGTCCTACCATCGCACCCGTGAATGCGGACCCGACAACCGTCGACACGGTAGGCCGGTTGCTCGGCGACGCGCGCTACGGCGATCCGGCCGCGTTGGAGCAGTTGCTGCCCATTATCTACGCCGAGCTCCACGCGATCGCCGACCGGCATATGCGCCGGGAGCGGCCGGGCCACACGCTGCAGCCGACGGCTCTGGTCCACGAGATCTACCTGCGCCTGATCGGGACCACCGCCCTTTCGGCGACCAGTCGCGTGCACTTCCTGCGCGCCGCCTCGCGCGCCATGCGACAAGTGCTCGTCGATCACGCCCGCGCGCGCAATGCCCAGAAACGCGGCGGCGCCCTTCAGGTCACGCTCGAAGAGACCATCGTCGGTCGCGACACGCCCGTCCTCGACATGATCGCGCTCGACGACGCGCTCGCCCGGCTCGCCGCCGCCGAGCCGCGGTGGGCCCAGGTCGTCGAGCTCAAATTCTTCGGCGGCCTGGACGTCCCCGATATCGCCGCGGCGCTCGCGGTGTCGGTCGCGACCGTCAAGCGCGACTGGCAATTCGCCCGCGCCTGGCTCGCCCGCGAGCTGGGCACGCCATGACCGACGGTCCCGCCTACCTTCGCGACCTGCGCGCGCTGTTCGACGCGGTCATGGACCGGCCGGCGGCGGAGCGCGATGCCTACCTGGCCCAGGCCACGATCGGCGACACGGGGCTCCGCGACGCCGTGCGGGAGATGATCACGTCGGCGGAGCACGCGGATGCGTCGCCGGAGCCGACGTCGGAGCGCCTGGTCGGCTCCCGACTCGGGGCCTACGACATCGTGCGACTGATCGGGCGCGGCGGCATGGGCGCGGTCTACGAAGCCATCCGCGCCGACGATCAGTACCGGAAGCGCGTCGCCATCAAGCTCGTCCCGGGCGGACTGGACTCGGCGTTGACCGTGGCCCGGTTCCGCCGCGAACGACAGATCCTCGCCTCGCTCGAACATCGCAACATCGCGACGCTCCTCGACGGCGGCGTCACACCGGATGGCCGCCCCTTTCTGGTCATGGAGTACGTCGAGGGCGAGCCGCTGACCACGTGGTGCGATGCGCGGGGCCTCTCCGTCCGCGACCGGATCGTGCTGTTCCGCCAGGTGTGCGCCGCCGTCCAGTATGCGCACCAAAGTCTGATCGTCCACGGCGACATCAAGCCGGGCAACATTCTCATCACCGCGGACGGCACGGCCAAGCTGCTCGATTTCGGCATCGCCAAACTCTTAGGGACAGACGACGCGATGCCGCTAACCCACGGGGGCGCCCGCCCGTTCACACCGGAGTACGCCAGCCCCGAACAGATTCGCGGCCAGCCGCTCACCACGGCGTCCGACGTCTACTCGCTCGGCGTCGTCCTCTTCGAGCTATGCACCGGCCGCCGGCCGCACGTGTCCACGATCGGGACCCCCGTCGACGTCATGCGGGCCGTGCTGCACGACCCCGTCCCCCGACCCAGTGCCGTCGTGTCGGCCGACCCGCGTCGCCGGCGACGCCTCAGGGGCGAGTTGGACAACATCATCTTGATGGCGCTCCGCTCCGAGCCGGAACGCCGCTACGCCTCGGTGGCCGCGCTCGCCGAAGATCTCCGGCGCCAACTGAACGGACTGCCCGTCGACGCCGAACGCGATTGGGCCGGATATCGGCTGCGCAAATTCGTGCAGCGGAACCGCGGCATGGTGGCCGCATCGATCCTGTTACTGGCCGCCCTGGTGGGCGGGGCGGTCACGACCGCGGTGCAAGCGCGGCGCGCCCGCGCCGCGCAAGTCCGAACGGAACGCGTCAACAGCTTCCTCCGCACGCTCTTGAGCTCCGTCCGCCCGGCCATGGGTGGACGGGACGTGCCCGTGTCCGAGGTGCTCGACTCCGCGGCGCGGCGCATCGAGACGGAGCTCGGCGCCCAGCCGGACGTGCGCTCGGACTTGGAGACCGTCATCGGCGAGAGCTACCTCTCGCTCGGCCGCTATGACGATGCGGCGCGCGAGTTCCGATCGGCCTTGGGCGAACACCGGCAAATCGATGGCCCACGCAGCATCGCGACAGTCGCCGCCCTGCGGCACCTCGGCGACGCGTACGTCGATGCCAACGACTTCGACCGCGCCGATACCGTCATCCAACAGGCGATCGCCTTGCGGCGCTCGCTGTCGGCCAAGCCGGATACGCTGCTCGCGCTGCTCTTGGACGCGTCGGGCAGCGTGGCCCACGGCAAAGGCCGCATCCCGGAGGCCGAAGCGCTCCACCGCCAGGCGCTCGCCATCTTTCGCCAGCAGCTGGGCGACCACGCCGACCAGGTCGCGCTCACCATGGGCGACGTCGCGGTCGCACTGGGCGAGCAAAATCGCTGGGTCGCCGCGGAGTCCCTCCACCGCAGCGCCCTCGCCATACTCCAAGCCAACCATCCCGACCCGAACACGCAGGTCGCCGACGCCAAGGACGCGCTGGCGACAGCGCTCGACATCCAAGGGAAGAACGTCGCGGCGGAGAGCGCCTATCTCAATGTGTTGGCGCTCCGGCGCAAACTGCTCGGCCCCGAGCACCCGCAGTACACGTGGACGGTGTTCAACTACGCAATGTTTACTCTCGAGCAAGGACGATATCAGCAGGCCGCCGATTTGAGCCGCCAGGTGCTGGCGCTTCGCGGCAAAACGCTGCCGGAGAGCCACCCGTCGATCGCCACGTCGCTGCAGACGCTCGGCAGGTGCCTCGATCACCTGTCTGATACGACGGGCGGTCGAAAGGCACTGGAGGAGAGTCTGGCGCTCCGGCGCCGGTACCTGCCGGCCGACAGTTGGCTCGTCGCCAGCTCGGAAGGCGTGCTCGCCGACCACGATGTCCTCGTCCATCAGTACGCCAAGGCCGAGCGGCTTGCGCTCGCCGCCGATACCATCTTTGTGAGCCGGCTCGGGCTCGCCCATCCCCGGACGCAAGCCAACGTCAAACGTCTCGCCGGACTCTACCAGGCGTGGGGCCGCCCCACCCAAGCGACGTTGCAGCGCGCACGGTTGGCCGCCCCGCCGTCGTGAGCCGCCGCCCGCGCGTATTCCGCTATCGCATGGGGATATGCGCGTGGTCCAACTCATTCTTTCGACACATCCGTGGTGCCCGGGCGACCGAAGTGGACGTGGTGCCGCTCGGCGCGCACCGCGAGCTGATCCTCGGCCGCGCGCCATCGGCCGCCGTGCGGTTCGACTCGCGGCGCGATGTCACGGTCGGGCGGCACCATGCCCGCATCGTGCCGCGCGATGGGAACGCCGGCGGGTTCGTGCTGGTGGATCTCGCCAGCCGCAACGGGACGTTTCTTAACGGCTCCCGGATCGACGGCGCGGCCGATCTCTGCGCCGGCGATATCGTGCAACTGGGCGCCGAGGGCCCGGTCGTCGAAGTGACCGTGGAGACGGTGCTGGGGCCAACGTCAGACTAGCATATTGACGCATGACCCACGCATGGTCCAAGTGGTCGGCCGCGATCCTCTTGCTGGCGATGGGCGCCGCGCCGCCGCGGGCGGACCGCACCGTCGTGATCTTGTTGGGCACGGGCTATCCGCGGCCCAACCCGGCCGCGTCCGGACCGGCGACCGCGATCGTGGTCGGGAGCCGCGTCTTTCTCGTCGATGCCGGACCCGGTGTCGAGCGCCAGTTGGCCGCGGCGGGCCTACCCATCAACGGCGCCGAGGCGACGTTCATTACCCACCTGCACAGCGATCATACGCTTGGGCTTCCCGATCTCATCTTCACGTCGTGGGTGATGGGACGCACGCAGCCGCTGGCGCTGTATGGGCCGCCGGGACTGCGCGCCATGACCGACCATCTCATCGCGGCGTACGCGGAGGACATTCAGGTCCGGACGGATGGCCTCGAGCACGAGACGCCCGGCGGCTACCGGGTCGCGGTGCACGAGGTCGCGCCCGGCGTGGTTTACGATAGCGCCGGCGTGCGCGTCACCGCGATCGCGGTCTCGCATGGGAGCTGGCGCTACGCCTTTGGGTATCGGTTCGACACGCCCGACCGTGTCGTCGTCATCTCCGGCGACACCCGTCCGTCGGCGGCGCTGACCCAGGCCGCGCGCGGGGCGGACGTCCTCGTGCACGAGGTGTACGTCGCGGCCGCAGTGCGGCCCGAGACCCGTGCGGGCGGAGGCGACTGGCCGCGGTACATGCGCGAGTTTCACACCTCGGACAGTGAGCTGGGCGCGCTCGCGGCCCAGGCGAATCCCAAGCTGCTGGTGCTGTCGCACATCATGCGATTCGGGGGCGCCTCCGACAGCACGCTGGTCGCCGGGATCGTCCGCGGGGGGTTCCATGGACGCGTCGCCGCCGGGCACGATCTGGACCGCTACTGAATGAACGCCAGTGCGGCGCTCGCCCTCCCGGCCGTGGTCACCCTGACGGGCATCATGGCGGACTGCCATCACCGGTTCGCACCGCGATCGGCCGCACGTCGCTGACGAGGTGATACAGAAAGCGGCCAGGCTCCTCCTGCATCAGCATGTGGGCCGAGTTCTCGAACCAGAACAGCCTTTTCGACGGCGCTGCGATGCGCCCGAACCACTCGGCAGCGAGCGTGTGAGACGTTGCATAGTCGTGCCGGCCCACGAAAAGGAAGATCGGGCACTTGAACGTCGTGACCTGCTCGTAGTTAATGGCAAGGATGGTCGGCAACAGAATGGGACAGCGTGTAGACGCCGCCTTCGTCGATCGCGGCAAGTTCCTTGTCGGTATAGTCCGGCGATAAGGTCCACGCGTTGCCGTCGTACGAAAAGTCCGTCCGCCCGTACGTGAGACCGCCGTAGAAGTTGAGCCATTTGCGCTGGGTGCCGATGCGCGCGAACGTCATCGTGCCCGCGGAGCCAGGGTACGGAGCCAGCGCCAGGAGCTCGCGCTCGGCGTCAGCGTTGTGGTGCGCGCGAGCCTCGTCCAGCGCGAAGCGATACCCCTCCGCCTCGCTGCGTTGGTTGTCGACGACTTGTCCGACACCGATGTAGGCATAGAACCACTCGGGGTGCCGCTGGGCCAGGGCCACCCCGAGCACGGTACCCCACGAGTGGCCCAGCACGAAGATCTTCGGCTTTCCATACTTCTTCCGCAGATACGCCGCGACGGCCTCCGCGTCGCTCGTCATCTGCTCCAACGTCATTGACCGGGCGAGCGCCGACGAGTCGTTGGCCGCATACGTTTTGCCCGTGCCGCGCTGGTCCCACTGCACCACGGTGAAATAGTCTTCCCACGGACCCTGGAACGCCCAATCGATGGGCATCGTCGGCGACCCAGGACCACCGTGCAAGTAGAGCAGGATCGGGTTACGAACATCCTTGCCGCGGATGGACACCCATTGCGTCGATCCGTTGATCGGCAACGGGAGCATCTCTTCCACCCCGTGGGGTGAGACGATCTTGCGGTATGCCGCGATAATGTCCGTCACCTCCCGTCGGGCCATCATCGGCTGCTGCATGGTTTGTTGGGCCGTGTCGGCCTGCGCCTGGCAGACGCCGGCGACCAGCAATGACATCAGAGTGATTGTTTTCATTGGGTCGTCCGTACGTGGTTGCCCCGACATTGGTTTCGAAGTCACGCCCTTCTTATGGTCTGCCCGAACCAACACTGCTTGGTACTACCGGGCGGCCGCTCACCCGACTAGCTCAATAGTACCTGGGTGCGTGTGCCGCAGAGGCTGCCACGCGACCGGTTTCATCACATCCCATCACGTCGTTCCGGCGAGTCAATCATGTACGCACTTGTCGTGGCTTGGCTGATCGCACCGAGCGCCGGCGCCCGCCCCGCGCATGATAGCATCGCGCCGGCGCCGAACGAGCGCGCGGCGTTCGTGACGACACTAGGGCGCGACACGGTCGTGGTCGAGAGTATCACGCGGAGCGACACCCACGTGGACGGCTACATCGTGGTGCGGATCCCCGGAACCGTCCTCTGCCACTACTCCGCGGACCTGGGTAAGGATGGGACGGTCACCCACACCATGCTCGACGTCAAGCCGATGGGGACCTCCGACGTTCAGTCGCAGCACGTGACGATGGACTTTGATGGCACGGCGGCTCGTGTCACGGCCGACGCGCCCAACGGACAGCAGCAAAACGCGGTACGCGCGTTCGCGAAGGGTGGGTTTCCCTTCTACATGACCGGGTTTGGCTCGTCGTACGGCCTGTACTCCTCGCTCGGCATGTACGAGCTGTTTCTCCCGCGCGTTGTGGCCGGAGCGAAGGACACCACTGGGGTGAACTCCATAGACATGGGGACGGCGCGGACCGGAACCCGCGCCTTCGTGCGCCGGTCGCCGACGTCGATCGATGTGGACTACTTTGGCGTCGGGTGGACGCAGCTCACGGTGGACGGGGACGGTCATATCACGGCCGTTGACGCCGACCGGACCACCGAGAAGACGCTGTCCCATCGCACCGACTTTATCGATGTCGAACGCATGGCCAAGACCTTTGCGTCCGCGGACCACGATCACAAGGGTCTGGGCGCGGCGTCGCCCAACAAGATCGCGAAGGGGTCGATCGGCGGTCAGGCGGTCGTCGTGACATTCGGCAGTCCGCAGAAGCGCGGCCGACAGATCCTCGGTGGCGTCGTTCAGTACGACCGCGTGTGGCGCACCGGGGCGAACGAGGCCACCAACATCATCTTCGCCCACGATGTCGCGATCGGGGGCAACGCGGTGCCGGCGGGCACGTACAGCCTGTGGACGATTCCCGCGAAGGACGGCACCGTCCAGCTTATCGTCAATCGCCAGCACGGACAGTGGGGAACCGACTACGATCCGGAGCAGGACATGTTCAAGATCCCGCTGCAGGTCGCGACGGCGCCGAGCCCGCGCGAGGACTTCGCCATCGACCTGACCGGTTCGGGCAACACCGGTGCGCTCCGCATTAGCTGGGACACGTTCGTGTGGACGGCGCCCATCACGGCGAAATAGCGCCGGCGTACGGCGCTAGCGCAGGCTGATCGTCGTGTTGGGGCCGCTTGCCACCACTTGGTCGTCGAACCAGCGGGCGGTGACCGTCTTGGTCTGGGTGTAGAACAAGACCACCTGCTTCCCGTATGGGCCGAGATCCCCGAGCTTCGACGCGCGCGATCCGGTGAACGAGAAGAGAGGCACGGGCACGGGGATCGGGACGTTGATGCCGACCTGTCCGACGTCGATCTCCTCTTGGAACCGCCGGGCCGCGGCGCCCGATTGCGTGAAGATCGCCGTCCCGTTGCCGTTCGGGTTGGCGTTGGTCATCGCGATGGCATCGTCGAGCGTGTCGGCGCTCACGATGCAGAGCACGGGGCCGAAGATCTCCTCCTCGTAGATCCGCATCCCCGGTGTGACGTTGGAGAAGATCGTGGGCCCCACGAAATTGCCGGCCGCTCCGTTCGGCACGTCCGGGCAGCGCCCATCCAGCTCGAGTGTCGCGCCCTCGGCCTGTCCCTGGGCGATCAACCGCTCGACGCGTTCCTTCGCCGCGCACGAAATGAGCGGCCCCAGATCGGTGTGCGGCGCGGCGCCGTTGCCGACGGTCAGCCGCTTGGCCCGCGCCACGAGCTCGGGAATCCACGACCGCGTCTCGCCGACGAGAACCGCCACCGACACGGCCATGCAGCGTTGCCCCGCGGCGCCGAACGAGGCGCCGAGGAGATTGTTCATCGTGTGTTCTTTGTGCGCGTCGGGGAGTACGATGGCGTGGTTCTTCGCCCCCATCATGCACTGCACGCGCTTGCCGGCCTGGGACGCGCGCTGATACACCGCGGTGCCGACGCGCGTGGATCCGACGAACGACACCGCCTTCACGTCGCGGTGGTCGCAGAGGGCGTTGACGACCATCTCGCCGCCGTGCACGACGTTCAAGACGCCGGCCGGTATCCCCGCCTCGACCGCCAGCTCGACGAGGCGCATGGTGCTCATCGGATCTTGCTCCGACGGCTTGAGCACGAAGGTGTTCCCGCAGGCAATGGCCATCGGGAACATCCAGAGCGGAATCATCGCGGGGAAATTGAACGGCGTGATGCCGACACAGACGCCGAGTGGCTGCTGCAGCGTGTAGGTATCGACGTTCGTGGCCACGTTGGTGGCCATCTCGCCCATCTGCAGGGTGCCAATGTTCGCGGCCTGCTCCACGACCTCGAGCCCGCGAAACACCTCGCCCTCGGCATCAGCCAGTGTCTTGCCATGGTCGGCGGTGACCAGGGCCGCCAGTTCCTTCATATGATCGCGGATCAGGTGCTGATAGGCGAGAAAGATCCGCGCCCGTACGCCGATGGGCGTGCGGCGCCACGAAAGGAATGCCGCCTGCGCGGCGGCGACCGCCGCGTCGACCTCCTCACGCGTCGCCATCGGCACGCGCGCCAGCACCTGCTGAGTCGCCGGATCGACCACGTCGCGCCAGTCTGACGTCGCCGACTCACGGAACGCGCCGCCGATGAACAGCTTGATGGTCGGAGCAAATGGCATGAGACCAAGGTAGTGAGCCCACTCGGCGTGCGCGAGACGCCGCCATGCCCTCCAACTGGACTGCTGGACCTGCTATATCTCGACGGTCTCAATAATGTCACCACGAGCGTCATGGCCAGGTTTGGCGAGTTGACAAGACAGTCCCTGCGCGGGGGGCTTCCCGCGCTCTTTCTACTGGCGACACCACTGGCGCTTCCCGCCCAAACGGTGATCCGTGGCACGGTCGTGAGCGCGGCGACCGGCCAGGCGGTGGTCGGCGCCACGGTCGGCGCCGAAGGGAGCACGGTCACCGCCACAACGGACGACGGGGGCCGATTTGCCTTGCGACCCGACGGGCCGCTGGCGAAACTGACCGTCTCGCACCCTGGCTTCGAGCCCGACACGGTGGCGCTGGACGGCGCCACCACGCCGCTCCGGATCGCGCTCACGCCGCTGGCTACGCTTCCCGGCATCCAGGTCGTCGCTGCGCGCCCGGCGTCCTCCGCCGGCGTCCTGACGGCCGACGATCTCGATCGCGGCACTGGCTTGAGCCTTCCCGACGCGATCAACACGATCCCGGGCGTGTTCATGCAATCCCGCACGCCGTTCGGCGGCGCCCGGATCACGATCCGCGGCTACTACCCCAGCACCAGCGGGAACAGCCCGAACTCGAACGGGTTGGGCTACCAGGTCCTCCTGAATCACATCCCCATCACCGACGCCACCGGCACCACGATCCTGGATGACATCGACTACGCCACGTTGAGCAGCGTCGAGGTCATCAAGGGCCCGTCGTCGAGTCTCTACGGCAGCTACATCGGCGGCACGGTCAAGATGACGACCGCGAGACCCGACGCGATCGGCACTTCACTCACGCAACAAGTGACAGGCGGCTCGTATGACCTCCTGCGGGCGACGACGACGCTGGACCACGCGAGCGCCGATGGCTCGGACTTCTCGCTGACGTACGGGCATCAGGGCTTCGACTCGTTCCGCCCCCATAGCGGGTCGGACAAAGAGTACTGGCACGGTACCGCGGATTTCCGCGCGGGATCCCACCAGTTCGTGTCCGCGTACGTCTCCTACAACCGCTCGTTCGAGAACCTGGCCGGCGAGATCGACAGCACCGATTTCTACGGCCGCCTCCCGGCTTCCGACGCGAACTACCTCGCCAACAACTCGGCGATCAACCTGTCCAGTATCGTCGCCGCCATCACCGACGACTACTCGATCGACGACCACTTCGCCAACCAGACGACGATCTTCGGCAGCGGCCGCTCCAGCCACCAACCGTTCGCCCACGGCTTCACCGACGCGAACCAGTACAACCTCGGCGCCCGCACCGCGTTCACGTATACGTCGCAGGTCGGGATCGTCGGCATCCACGGCACCCTCGGCGGGATGCTCCAGCGCTCGAACGTGACGACGAACGGGGTTTTCATCGTCCCCGCCCCACCGTTCCCGGAAAACCCGAGCGACCAGCAGAACTACGCCGTCAATGCATCCCTGTTCACCGAGTGGAACGTGAGCCTGCCCAGCCAGGTCACGGTCACCGTCGGTGGAAGTCTCAACAAAGATCAATTCGTCGTCCACAACCTGTTGGTGAACAAGCAGGTGTTCGACACGACGTCGTCACTCGACAAGTCGTTCGGCACCGTCTTTACGCCCCGCATCGCGGTCACCAAGGGCTTCGGGGACGCGCTGGCCGTGTTCGGCGACGTGAGCAGCGGCTTTACGCCGCCGCTCCTGAGCGACGCGGTAGCCAACAACGGCACCGTCAACGCCGCGCTCAAACCGGAACGCGCCGTCCAGTACGAGCTCGGCGCCCACACCGCGCTGCTCGCGCAACGGCTGATCGGAGAGTTGACGCTGTACGATCTCGAGAACACGGACAAGCTGGTGACCGAGACGGCGAACGCGGTGACGTTCACCACGAACGCCGGCAAGCAGCGGAACCGCGGCGTCGAAGCGTCACTCAGCTACTCGGTCGTGGACCGCCGGGACCAGCTCCTGTCGCTGCTCCGGCCCTGGGTCTCGTACACGTATACCGACGCCAAGTACGTCGATTTCGAGAGCGACAACAACCATACGACCGCCACGGTCGACTACTCCGGGAATCAGGTCGCGCGCGTCCCGCGCAATTTCCTCACCGCCGGCCTCGACGCGGGAACGCGCCTCGGCTTCTACGCCAACGGCACGTACCAGCACGTCGACAAGGTCCCCGTCACGTTCGACAACTCCACCTGGGTCCGAGGATACGACCTCCTCGGCGCCAAGGTGGGCTACAAGACGGTGATCGCCAAGCGCTACAAGATCGACGCGGCGATCGGGGGCGACAACCTCACCGGCGAGACGTACTACACGTTCCTGTTCGTCGGCCCCAACTACAAGGCGCTCGCCCAATCGCCGGACGGCGGCAACGGCGACGGGTACATCCTGCCGGCGCCCTACCACGCGTCCATCTATGGTAGTCTCACCCTCTCCTATGTCTTCTGACCGCATGGTCCGGCGAGCGTTGGTCGCCCTGCTGGCCACGGTCGCGTGCCACCCGGCGCAGTCCGCGGGTGTTGATCTCTCGCGCGTCGTCTGCGTCTCCAAGCAGATCAACGAGTTTCTCTATGCGATCGGAGCCCAGTCCCACCTCGTCGCCCGGGACCTGACGTCGATCTACCCGCCCGAGATTACGACGCTACCCTCCGTCGGATACCACCGCGCGCTGAGTGCCGAAGGGATCACTTCGATGCGCCCGACGCTCCTGCTGACTGACGGCAACGTCGGTCCCGATGCCGTCTTGGATCAGGTCCGCAAGGTCGGCATTCCCGTCGTGACGCTTCCCCCAGGCTCATCGCTCGATAGCGCCGAGCTCATGATGACGGACTTGGGTCGTCGCTTTGGCCGTAGTGCCTCCGCCGACAGCCTTGTCGCGCGTTGGAAGGCGGGCATGGACTCGATCTTCGCCGACACGGCCCGTTGCTCACGCGCAGCGAGACCTCGGGTTCTGGTGATGCATTTCGGCCAGATCGGCAACAGCTATCTCGGCGTCACCGGCCAAGGTCCCACGACGCAGATCATCCGCTGGGCCGGCGGCGTCAACGCCATTGACACCGCGGGCACCATGAAGCGCCTCACGCCCGAGATCATCGCCAGGTCGGCGCCCGACATCATCCTGGCCACCGATGTCGGGTTCGATCGCGTGGGCAGCGTCGACGCGTTCCGGAAGCTGCCGGGCGTGGATCTCACGCCGGCCGGGAAGACGGGGAAGATCTACCGCATCGACGAGACCGAAGTCATGTACTTCGGCCCGCGGACCACGGCCACGGTTCGGAAGCTCGAGACGATCCTCCACTCATGACTTGCTGCGCCCCCTGATGGCTGCACCGCGACATTTCTGGTGGCGGAGAGCGACCCCGCCGTCGCCCAGGACCTTGAAGCGAGACTGGCGCGATTGGGGTACAACGTCACGGCGATTGCCGCGACCGGCCGCGAGGCGCTCACGTTGACCGCGCGACTGGAACCGCACCTCGTGCTGATGGATCTGGCACTCGCCGGCGACGTGTCGGGCATCGAGGCGGCGCAGGCGATCCGTCAACGCCGGTCGATCCCGGTCATCTTCACGACCGCGGACGCAAGCAGCGCGACGCTGGCGCGGGCCAGCGTGACCGAGCCGCACGGCTATGTCACCAAGCCGTTCGCTGACCGCGAGCTGAGCATCAATATCGAGCTGGCGCTCTGCCGTTTCGACCTGACGCGACGGGCGCACGAGCTGGAAGAGCGCTTTTTCTCGGTCTCGATCGACTTGTTGTGCATGCTCGACTTCAGTGGGTACTTCAAGCGCCTGAATCCGGCCTGGGAGAAGACGCTCGGGTTCACGCGCGCCGAGCTGATGTCCCGGCCGTTCATCGAGTTCGTGCACCCCGACGATCGCGAAAACACGCTCCGGCAGAACGCCGCCGTCCGGGCCGGCGGCCATGCGCTCGGCTTCGAGAACCGCTACCGGTGCAAGGACGGCTCGTATCGGTGGCTACTCTGGAATGCCGGGCCGGACGCCGCCAAGCACATGATCTACTCCGTCGCGCGCGATATCACGGCGCGGAAGCAAGCGGAGGAGGAGCGGGAACAGCTCGTTCGCAAGCTCCAGGCGGCGCTCGTCGAGGTCCGCACGTTGCAGGAGATCTTGCCGATCTGCTCCTATTGCAAGCGACTGCGGAACGACGAGAACTACTGGCTGACGTTGGACGCGTATTTGGCGCAGCACACCACCGCCCAGCTCAGTCACGGCATTCGTCCCAGCTGCTACGAGAGTCAGATCTTGCCGCAGTTGGACCCGTCGGATCGCGAGTAGCGTTGCTGCGGCGCCTCTCGTACCATCAGATCTCTGTAGCTCTCGCGGCGCTCCTTGCCGTCGCCCTCGTCGCCTCGGCGGGCGTCGGCGCGCTCACGTATTCCCCGAGCCGCATGCTGGCCCTCACGCTCCAGGCCATTGGCGCGACACCCGCTGTGGCCGCCGACGCGTTGGACCGCAACATATTCGTGGAACTGCGCCTCCCCCGTGCCGCCGTCGCCGCGCTCACCGGCGCGGTGCTCGGGGTCTCCGGGACGCTGATGCAGGGTCTCTTCCGCAACCCGATCGTCGAGCCGGGCCTCGTCGGCACATCATCCGGCGCCGCGTTCGGCGCCGCGCTGGTGTTCGTCTTTGGCGCCCACTTCGCGCTCGCCGTGCCGGTGGTCGCATTTGCGGGGGGATTCGCGGCGACACTCATCGTCTACCGCCTGTCGACGGCGTTCGGTAAGGTCAACGTTCTGACGCTCCTCCTGGCCGGGATCGCCGTCAACGCCGTCTCGGCCGCGGGCACGGGTTTCCTCTCGTACATTGCGCGCGATCCGCAGGCCCGCAACATCACGTTCTGGAGTCTCGGGACCTTTACCACGGCCGATTGGCGCGGCGCGTGCCTCATCGCCCTGGTCTTCGCTGGTGGCTACATTGAGTCCCGTCGCTTCGGCAAAGCGCTCAACGCGCTCATGCTCGGCGAAGATGAGGCGTCGTATTTGGGGATCGACCCGCAGGCGTTGGTCTGGCGGCTCTTGATCGTGAACACGCTGATGGTCGCGGTGGCGACGGCAATGGTCGGGGTGATCGCGTTCGTCGGCCTCATCGTGCCGCACATCCTGCGGCTCCTCAAGTCCGCCGACTACACGTTTCTGTTGCCCGCCTCGGCACTCCTGGGCGCGCTCTTCATGACGCTCGTCGACATCGTGGCCCGCGTCATCGTGCGACCGGCGGAGCTCCCGATCGGCATCATCACGGCGGCGGTCGGCGCACCGGTGTTCCTGTCGATCCTGCTCCACCAGCGGAGTCGCCTGGGCACGCTCTCGTGATCGAGATCCGGAACCTCGCCTACGACGCGGGCGCGGTCCGGATCATCGATGGCGTGTCGGCGCGATTTCGCCCGCAGGCCTTCAACGTGATCCTGGGTCCCAACGGCGCGGGCAAGTCGACGTTGCTCAAGCTGGCCACGGGCTTGCTCCAGCCGGCGACGGGCGACGTGCGCTACGGCGAGACCCGTCTGTCGACGATCCCGCCCGAGACGCTCGCCCGCCGCCGGGCCGTGCTCTCCCAGAGCGTGGACCTCGCGTTTCCCCTGACGGTCCGCGACGTCGCGCTCATGGGCCGCTACCCCTACTATGGTCGCGTCCCCACCCCCGCCGATCTGGCGATCGTCGACCGCGCGCTGGATCTCGTCGACCTCTCGCCCAAGCGCGACCAGCCCTACCCGACACTTTCCGCGGGCGAGCGCCAGAAGGCGCAACTCGCCCGCGTGTTGGCCCAGATCTGGAACTACGACGATGCCGCCCAGCATCGCTACCTGTTCCTGGACGAGCCCACGTCGAGCCTGGACGTGCACTATCAGATCCAGATCCTGAACGTCGCCCGCGATCTCCTCCAGCACAACTGCACGGTGATCGCGATTCTGCACGACATCAACGTCGCCTGCGACTACGGCGATCATTTCCTCGTACTGCACGAGGGCCGCGTCGCCGCCGAGGCCGAGCACGCCGACGCCCTCACGCCAGAACTCATCGACCGCGTGTTCGCCGTCCGCTCCCATCGCGTGAGCGATCCCATGACGGGCAGCGCGGTCTGGCGATTTCGTCTCTAACCCCTTTCATAACCGTCCGCGCGCCGCCACCGGCCACACGGCTGTGACATTCCCATCGCGCACGGCATGGACGGAGTCGTAGAGGTGCATAGCGACGCACACGTGGTTCGGAATGATCCGCACACGGTCGCCGATCGATGGTCGCCACGATGTGCTGCCGAGATCGAGCACGCCGTGTTCTTCCGACATGCGGGCGACCGTCACTTCCGGGTGATCGATGACCACCCCGAAGCCATCCTGCGCCACGCCGCGGATCGGCTCTCGGCCCAGAGCCTTTGTCCCGGCGTCGACGACCGCCTGGCCGACGGCGGTGCTCACCACCGTCGTGACGATCGTCGCCGCGCAGTCGGTCCAGGCGCACGCGCCGATCGCCGCTGTCGTGACGTCGTTGTATACGTACGTGCCCGGCCGGATCTCGGTAGTTCCTGCGAGCTCGTGAGTCCGCCACACCGTCGGAGTCGACCCGCCGCTCACCATCCCCGGGGCCAAACCGGCGGTGCCGAGGGCGGCAACAAGGGTCTCGAGGTGACTATTCAGCGTCTCGAACTGCGCATCCTGCGATTGGACATGCTGGCGGATGTGGCCCGGATAGTACGCGATGCCGGCGTACTCGAGCTCGGACCGTTCGGCCGCGTACCGCGCGAGAGCCACGGCCTCGTGCACGCCGGCGACACCGGTTCGGTGCATCCCCACATTGATCTCGAGGAGGACGCGGACGCGCTGCTTGGCGCTGCACGCGACCATGGCAAGCGCGTCGATCGCCTCCTGGGATTCGACGGTGACCGTGAGTCGTCGGCGTTTGGCGACCGCTTCGAGACGGAGCAGTCGTCGTGGGCCGACGGGCGGATAGGCGAACAACAGATCGTCGGTGACGGCGGCCATCACCTCCAGCTCGGTCACCGTCGCACACGTGAGCCCGACGGCGCCACGCCCGAGCTGCTGGCGAGCGACGGCGGGGGCTTTGTGCGTCTTCACATGGGGGCGGAGGCTGAGCCGGTGCGCACTGGTGTACGCGGCCATCCGGTCCAGATTGCGCTCGAAGATATCCAAGTCGATGAGCACAGCCGGCGTCTCCACGTCGTCGGCAGCGCCTCCACTATTGCGGATATTGGCCTCTGTCATTTCAGGAACGCGCGCACTTCTTCAAACGCCTGCATCCGGCTCCGCCGCTCGAGTTGAACGATGTGTGTCCCGCCGCCGATGACGACGCGTCGTTTGAGCGGCGCCTGCGTGAGCCCGTTGAACAAGCGCTGCGCGCCGTCCTCCGTCGCGATACTGTCCCATTCGCCCATGAGAATCATCGTCGGCACGCGGATCTGCGCCGGATCGTAGGGGAACCGCCCCGCGGCGATCTCCCGGTCGTCCGCATCGGGCCCGGTCGTGACTTGGACGCTCGGCGGCGTCCGCGATCCGCTCGTGGGGTCGGTCGCGAGGTACATGGGACCCCAGACATGGATGAACGAATCGTGATCGATTCCGGCGTATTCACCTTTCGGTAGCCAGCTCGAGTACGCCGTCCAGATGTCCTCTGGCGTGACGAAGTTGTGCGCGGCGACAGGCGTCGTATCTGCTGACGCGAAGCCGCGCGTGTCGGTCGGTGGCGGAGTGACCGGAGCGAACAGCACCAGCCGATCGATGAGCTCGCCCGAGTGCGTCGCGAACACGCCCGCCACCTCGGTGCCGAACGAGTCGCCAATGACGAACAGCTTGGGGACGTGCTGCCGCTGGATGATGAATCGAGCCGCGCGCTCGAGCTGCGCCGCGCAGGCCGCCGCATTCCCCGCCGCGCTGTCGCTGCCTGGAGCCGTGTATCGACTGGATGCGCCGTACCCCAGATAGTCGATCGACCACACGTCGTAGCCATGTCGCGCGAGATCGTCCATCCACGACAGGCCATCGATTTTGAACGCCGCATTCCCGGCCGTCGGAACGGCACTGCCTTCGGCGAACAGCACCACCAGTCGCGGCTGAGCTGGGGACGCGACGAGGTATTCGTGATGCAGGGCCAACTCGAGCCCGGAAACGGGGCTCGGAATCCGGATCGTCTCGGTCTTGGTCGCGAGAGCCAACAACAGAAAAGGCAGCATGCGGCGACTCTTTGAATGAGGTGGAGCCCACGATGCGCACAACTGCGAGCGGAAATCTACCCTTTTTGCCGCGCCTTCCATTTGAGGACAATGTTGCGAAAGGCGTTCGCCGATGCCGACATGGGATTGTCCCGATGCGCGACCAGGGTATAGCGCCGGCGCAATGACATCCCGCGGATCCGCAGGCTCTTGAGCGAGCCCGCGGCAAGCTCGCGGGCGGCAGGCTTCCGCGGAATGAGCGCGATCCCAATGCCGGCCTCGACCGCGCGTTTCAGCCCCTCGGAGCTGGCAAACACCAGCACCGTGGCCGGTCTGACCCGCTCGGCCTTCACGAGATTGTCGACGATCGCCTGGGTTTCCGATCCGTCCGGGTACCCGATCAGGGGCCAATTCGCCAACTCCTCGATGGGAATCGTGGCACGGCCGCTCAACGGGTGGTCGGGCGCGACGATCACCACGATCTCATCATAGGCGAGGTCCACCACCTCGAGCTGCGGGTCGTCTTCCACGTCACCAAGGAACGCAAAGTCGAAGTCGAAGCTCTGGACCTTGCGCAGTAGCGCACGGGTCTGCGTCGTCTCGCAGTGGATGCCGACCTGCGGAAATTGTTTCCGAAATGTGGCAAGAATCTCGGGGAGATAGTGTTCCGCGAAGAACACCCCCGATCCCAGATGGACAGTCCCCGACCGGTGGGATGATCGACTCCGAATTTCGCGGTGCAGGCGGTCGCTGACATTGAAGATCGCTTCCGCATACGGCAGCACCACCCGCGCGGCCTCGGTGGGCTCGATGCGCCGTCCCACCCGGACGAAGAGCTTGAGGCCCAGGTCCTGTTCCAGCGCCTTGATATGGAACGAGACGCATGGCTGCGTCAGATGCAGCTCGCTGGCGGCCGCGGTGACGCTGCCCGCCCTCGCCACGGCGAGGAAGCTTCGGAGGTGGGTGAAATTCATCGATAAGGTTTCCTGATAGATCACGATAAATCTTCATTGGACCCGACTCAAGACCACGGCCACATTTGTTGCATGGTGTACACCGACGAGCAGTTACTCGAGATCTTCGAGGTCATGGTGCTGGCGCGGCGCTTCCAGGAGGCCGCGATCACGCTGTCCGAGTCCGGGAAGTTCGACAACTTCCATGCGGGAATAGGCCAAGAAGCCGTTGGCGTGGCCGCAAGTTACAAGCTGCGCCCCTCCGATTTCGTGTTTCCACATTATCGCGGCGTCGGCACGTTGCTCGTCCGGGGCTTCACGCCGCGCCAGATCATGGCGGGACTCTATGGAACGGCCGATAGTCCCACCCGCGGACGCATGCCGATCTTTCACGTCGGTGACCTGGCAAAGGGCGTGCTGAGCACCACGTCGATCGTGGGGGCAATCATTCCATTCGGAGCGGGCTCGGCGCTCGCCTCGAAACTTCGCCGAACCGACGAAGTGACGGTCGCGATATTCGGCGAGGGCGCGGCGAACCGCGGCGACTTTCACGAGGGGCTGAACCTGGCCGCGATCTGGAAGCTTCCCGTCATCTTCGTCTGTGAGAACAACTTCTACGCGAAGTCCTCACCGATCGAGAAGACGACGGCCGGCGGGTCGGTGTGGCGGCGGGCGGCGGCGTACGGCATTCCAGGCGAACTGGTCGACGGGAACGATGTCGAAGCCATCGGTGAGGTCATGGACCGCGCCATTGCCCGGGCGCGTAGCCGGCAGGGCCCAAGCCTGATCGAGTGTCAGACGTATCGCTGGACCGCGCACTCGACGCTGGCGCCGAATGAATCCTCGCGCTCCGATGAAGAACTGGCGCACTGGAAGGCGCGCTGCCCCATCACCCGTCTCGGCAACCGGCTCACCACGCTCGGGTTGGCCGATGCGCACACGTTGCAGGCGATCGACGATGCGGCGCTCGCCACCGTCAGGGATTGTATCGGGTTCGCGGAGGGATCGCCGTTGGACGCCCCGGAGGTTGGTTTGACTCACGTTTACCGCTAGGACGACGCAATGCGTGAGATCTCGTATCGCGAAGCCATCACCGAGGCGTTGGCCGAGGAGATGCGCCGAGACCAGACTGTGTATTTGATGGGAGAGGATGTGGGCGTGTTTGGTGGGCTCGTCGGCGCCACGTTCGGCCTCATGGAGGCGTTCGGTCCGGATCGCGTGATCGAAACGCCGATCTCCGAGCCCGGATTCGTTGGCGCCTCCGTCATCGCCGCGGTCCGGGGATTTCGTCCGGTGCTGGAGATGGGACTCGCCGACGTCATGCTCACGGCCATGGACCACGTGGTCACGTCGGCCGCGAAGATGGCCTACCTCTATGACGGTCGCGCCAGCGCCCCAATGGTCTTCCGCGTGTCGTCCGGTTTCCGGCCGAGTGGCGGCCCGCTGATGTCGCTGAGCAATGAGGCGATGTTCGCCCATGTGCCCGGGCTCAAAGTCGTGATGCCATCGACCCCCTACGACGTCAAAGGCCTGCTCAAGTCGTCCATTCGGGACAACAACCCGGTCGTCTTCTTCGAGCCGAAGCGGCTGTATGGCGTGCGGGGACCCGTTCCCACGACCGACTATACGATTCCGCTGGGCTCCGCCGAGGTGAAGCGTGAGGGCGACGATGTCACGGTCGTCGCGATCGGCGCGATGGTGCAGCGGGCCCTCGTCGCCGCAGGCGTGCTCTCGGCCGATGGCATCTCCGTCGAAGTCGTCGATCCTCGGACGTTGCGGCCACTCGATATGGACACGATCGCGGCATTGGTCCGCAAGACCGGGCGGGTGCTCATCGTGCACGAGGCCAATACCATCGGCGGCATTGGGGGCGAGATCGCCGCGAGCCTGGCCGATATCGCTTTCTCCTCCCTTCAAGCGCCCATCAAGCGACTGGGCGCGTTGGAAGTGCCGATCCCCATGAGCCCACGGATGGAAGAGCGAGTCGTGCCCACGACCGAGGCGATCATTGAAGCGGTGACGGGTCTCCTGGCACACGCACCGGGTCCCTGATGCCGCGCATCACGACGCTGCCGCGCAACGATAGCCCCAACGGCTGGACCATGATTCTGCCGCCGCGTCGCGCGACCCCCGCCCTCGCGGGGTCCCATCACGCGGAGTTCGTGGTGATCGGGGCCGGTTTTGCGGGGTTGGCGGCGGCGCGGCGTCTCGCCGAGAACCGGCCGCAGGACCGCATCGCGGTCGTCGAAGCGTTGGAGGTCGCGGCGGGCACATCCGGCCGGAATTCCGGCATCGCCCAGGACGTGCCCTACAACATTGGCACGTCGGACCTGGCCACGCTGCAGCGGCACGTCCGGCTGAATCGCGCCGCGCTTTCGTCTCTCGAAGGCATCATCCGGCATCACGGGATCGCTTGCCATTGGAGCCGGCGCGGCAAGTATCACGCGGCGATCACCGACAAGGGCAAAGCGCGCTCCCTCGAGCCCGGCGCCGACGAGCTCCAGATACTCGGTGAGCCCTGTACGTGGCTCAACCGGAGCGAGCTCGCCGATCGCATTGGGACGACCTATTTCGCGGCGGCGCTGCATCTGCCGGGATGCGTCCTGGTGGATCCCGCGGCGCTGGTGAGAGGGCTGGCCGACACGCTCCCGGCGAATGTTGTGCTCTACGAGAACTCCCCGGTCATCGAGTTCGAGCACCAGAACGGCATTCGCCTCACCACGCCGCACGGATCGCTGACGGCGGACGCCGTCATTCTGGCGACGAATGGGTTTGTGCGGGAGTTCGGCTTTTGCCGTGACCAGCTGCTCAACTATGCCATCTACGCCAGTCTCACCCGGCCCTTGACCGACGGTGAGCTCCAGCAGATGGGCACGGATCGCGATTGGGGATTGACGCCGGTACATGTCAACGGCGGCACCGCGATGCGGTTGACGCAGGATCGCCGATTGTTTCTCCGCCAGACGGTGCAGTTCACGTCCAACTTCGCGCCGGCGCACGTCGACGTGGGCGACGTCCGCCGCCGACACGCGGCACGTCTCGCCGCGCGCTTTCCGATGCTGCCGTCTGGCACGATCCAGTACACCTGGGTGGGCTACGATGCCATGTCGAGCAATCGCGCCCAGGCCTTTGGCCGAAGCGCGCCCCATGTGTATCTAGCGGTGTGTCAGAATGGCGTCGGCATCACCAAGGGCACGATCGCGGGGCTCTTGGCGGCCGACTTGGCCACCGGTCGCGACAATCCCCTCATCGCCGACATTGAGGGGCTCGGTACTCCGGCGCGATTGCTGCCGCCGCCACTGCTCGACCTTCGCATGAGCGTTCAGTCTCTCTGGGAGCGATGCCGTGTCCAATACGAACAGCACTAAAGCGACGTCGTTCCAACGCTTGGTTCTTCCGAGCCTTGCCTTCAAGGCCGTCATCATCGGCGGCGGCTATGCGACAGGCCGGGAGTTCGCGGAGTTCTTCATTCCATCGGGTCCGGTGGGTGGACTCCTGGGGATGGGACTCGCGGCGACGCTCTTCAGCGTCGTCTGTGCCGTCACCTTTCTCTTTGCCTGGGCCACGAAGAGCTTCGACTATCGTACGTTCTTCCGGAACTTGCTCGGCCCGGGATGGGTGATCTTCGACGTCTCCTACTTGGTGTTCATCATCATCGTGCTGTCCGTCTACGGTGCCGCGGCCGGCGAAATCGGTGCGGCGCTCTTCGGATGGCCAGTGGTCATCGGCACCAGCCTCCTCATTGTGATTATTGCGGCGATCGTCGCGTTCGGGAACGTGGCGGTGGAACGGCTCTTCGGCTACGTGACGATTCTCATCTACACCGTCTATATCATCTTCATCACGCTGGCCCTCACGAAATTCGGCCACTCCATTGCCGCCAGCTTCGCGCTCCACGTGCCGGCCACCGGTTGGGTGTCAAACGGCATCACCTACGCTGGTTACCAGTTGCTCTGCGCGATCATCATCCTGCCAGTCGCCCGGCATCTCACGAGCGCCAAAGACGCGCTCATCGCCGGCGCGTTCTGCGGCCCGGTGTCGATGCTCCCCGGCATTTTGTACTACCTCTCGATGCTGGCGTTCTACCCGCAGATTGGCTCGTCGCCCCTGCCGACCGACTTCATGCTCCAACGGTTCAACATCCCGGTCTTTCACTACGCGTTCCAGCTCATGGTCTTCTGCGCACTGCTAGAGAGCGGCACCGGTACCGTGCACGCCGTGAACGAACGCGTGGCGTCACTCTACTCCGGTCTCAGCAAGCAGATCAGGGTGGGGATTGCCCTGGCGATGCTGGTACTCGCGATTTTTGTGGCCACCAAATTCGGCCTGGTCGAGCTGATCGCTAAAGGCTATCGCTATTTCGCCTACGATTTCATCCTGATCTACATCATTCCGCTCATGACCTTCGGGCTGTGGCGGTTGCTGGCCAGCCGCGGGCTCATCAAAACAAGGACTTCCCCGTCGCCGATGTAAGCCGGGTGCCGAGGAGCGCGGCGACCGTCGGTCCGATGTTTCGCATATCGACGACGCCGAGATCGCCTTTGAGCGGCACGTTGCTCCCGGCGATGATGAAGGTGGCATACATGCCAGGATCGGCGGGCCAGTATCCGTGCATTCCACGATACTGGCTCGTCGCGCGCAAGGGCGCTGCGGCAGACCGCGCCGCCACGTAGCCGGGTCGGAACAGGACCATGAAGTCGGCTTGCTTCCAGCCTCCGACATCCTGGATGGCTGCGCGACCCAAGACCCGGTCGATCCCGTTGGCCTGATCGGTCCGGAGCCGCTCGAGCAGCGCCGCCACACGAGATTTGACCGTCGCATTCGTGGAGTCCGCGAGCACCACGTAGGCCGAGCCTCCGGCGCCACACGGCCGCGCGGTCCAACTCTTCACCGCGCCCTGGTCCAGCGACAGCAGGCCGGCATTGGCGAAAGCCGGGATGAGATTGATGTCCGTGGACGCCGACGCGAACCCATGATCCGAGACCACCACGATCGTCACGCCGGGGTGTTGGCGTCTCGCCGCTGAGACCAACCGGCCGACCAAGCTGTCGATGTGCTCGAGCGCGTGACGATCCTCAGGTGTATCGAGGCCGGTCTTGTGTTCCATGTTGTCCACATTCTCGTAGAACACCGTGAGAAGATCGGGTCGATACGATGCCATGAGCGTCTCGGCGTAGACCGTGCGCCGGTCATCGTCCATGAGGTACGAGCCGGCGGCATTGGCCGCGCGCGGATCGAGCTGGGCTAAGAGTCCCGGGGTCGACGACGAGTCTTGCAGGGCATACTGCGATCCGGACGTCGCGGGCCACACCTCCGCCAGATTGCGGTCGACCGACGCGCCGACGGTGGACGTCCATCCAACGTTTGCCGTCTTGAGCCCTTTGCGGCGCGCCGCTTCCCAGAGGGTCTCGACCTTCACATTGCGCGCGTACCAGTAGTATCCGCCATTGGCGCGCGCCTCCTCGCCACACTGGACGTTGTTCACGACTCCGTGATGACCTGGCGAGGTTCCGGTAACAAGCGTCATCATGCTGGGCAGCGTGAGCGTGGGCAACACGCCGCGCACACCCGAGGCTGCCGCGCCATTGCGTATCAATCCGCGCAACACGGGCACGTGCCAATCCTTGGTCGCGTCGCTCGTCAGATCGCCGGGTCGAAGACCATTGATCGCGATCATCACGACCGGATCAGAATGTGATTGGCCAGCGGCACACATTGGCAACACACACCCCAACAACAGCGAGCCGTACCGAGTCACGATGACCTCCGGATGGTGTCCTTGACCGAATAGTTACTACGACTGCGTACGCAGTGCTCGTGCAATGTGAGTCAGACCAAAGCCTTTCGCCACAACGATTACGCGGTCCGACGGCGCGATGTTCATCGATCACGCGACGTGATAGATCACGACAAAACTTCATTGGACCACGATGTTGGGCCTGGGCACCTTTTCCCGCGCAACACTCATCTCACGAGGGAAGAGGCATGAAACGAATTGGTGTGCGATCAGTGGGATGGCTCGGACTGTTCATTGCGAGCGCGGTCGGGGCGCAGCAACCCGGCACGCGACTGACGGGACACGTGACCGACGCGGCCAACGCGATGGCGATTCCCGCCGCGCAAGTGACGGTCACCGGTACGACGATCGGTGCATTGACGAACGACAGCGGAGCATTCGCGCTCCGGCTCCCCGCCGATGCCAAGAGTGTCACGGTGCGGCGCATTGGCTATCGACAGATGACCGTGCCGTTGAATGCCGGTCAGACGGACGTCCAGGTGGTGTTGGAGCGGGACGTCCTCAAGCTCGAACAACAGGTGATCACCGGCGTCGCAACCACGGTGTCGTCGCGCAATGCCGCGAATGCCGTTGCCGTCGTGACGTCGGCCCAGGTCAACGAGGTTCCGGCGCCGACGATCGAGAACGCGATCCAAGGCAAAGTCACCGGCGCGATCATTCAGTCGAACAACGGCGGCGCGCCCGGCGGCGGCCTTCAAGTGCAGATCCGCGGCATCACGTCGATCAACGCCAACGCCGAGCCGCTGTACGTCGTCGATGGCATCATCGTCAACAACGAGACGATCAACAACGACATGAACGCGATCAACGGCTCTGGTCGCGGCGCGAACTCGGAGGGCGTGTTCACCCCGAACGCTCCGAGCTTCGAGGACAGCGGCGTCAACCGCATCGCGGACATCAACCCATCCGACATCGAGTCGATCGAGGTGCTCAAGGGTGCCTCGGCGTCCGCGATCTACGGGTCCAAGGCGTCCGCGGGCGTCGTGATCATTACGACGAAACACGGCAAAGAGGGCAAGGCGCAATGGAGCGCCACGACGCGCCTGGGTCACTTCGAGGATGCCAGGACGCTGCCGCTCCGGACGTTCCCGACCCTGCAAAGCGCCCAGGATTGGTACTGGAACGACGATGCGGCGGCGAAGAAAACCTACGCGACCCAGGCAGACGCGAACGCGTTCATCAAGTCGGTCTTCGCCGGCCCGCAAGACTTCCAGAGCCAGTTGTTCGGCAACAACCAGGCGTCGTACGAAGCCGATGTGAGCGTGTCCGGCACGCAAGGGCAAACGCAGTACTTCCTATCGGGGACGACCAAGTACGACAACGGCATCGAGAACAACACCGGCTACAACAAACAGTCGATCCGTTCCAACGTGTCCCAGGATCTCTCGTCGAGTATCCGGGTCTCGGCCAACCTGAGCTACGTGCACGACCTCACGCGGCGTGGCATCACGGGCAACGATAATATCGGGATCAGCCCGTACAACGTGTTCTCCACCACCCCGCAGTTCGTGCGGCTGGATGCGCTCTCCAACAGCGCCTGGCCGACCAATCCGTTTGGCAACGCCAACCCGTTCGCCGATGCCCTGCTCATCGCGACGCCGGAGAACGTCAGCCGCTTCCTCGGCGGCGGCACGATCGACTGGACGGTGTTCCAGCAGGAGCACCAGAACCTCAAGCTCACCGTCATCGGCGGCGCCGACCTCACGAGCTTGAACGACCTGCTGTACGCCCCGCCAACGCTCCAGGTCGAGCAGCTCGAGCCCAGCGGGCTGCCGGGGGCGTCGGTGTCCAACACGGCGACGACGACCTACTATAACTACTCGTTCAACCTGAGCCACCACTTCACCGGGCTCTCCTGGCTCGACGCGACGACGTCGATCGGGTACACGCGCGACCGCCGGTCGACGACCGAGCCCGTCACGGTCGGCCAAAACCTCTTGGCCGGGGTCAACTCGCCGATCGTCGGCACCGTACAGACCAACTTCCTGTTCCGGACGGCGCAGCTCGACCAGTCCTGGTACGGGCAAGAGCAACTGCTGCTGCTCGACTCGCGCCTGGCCTTGACCGGTGGTATCACCGGCGAGCGGTCGACCGCCGACGGGGTCATCGACCAGTTCTACTACTACCCGCGCTTCTCGGCGTCGTACCGCGTACCGGAGTTCGCGAAGGCCATCAACGATCTCAAGTTCCGCGTGGCCTACGGGCAATCGGGCAACCTGCCGATTTATGGCGCGAAGTACACGCCGTTCGTTCCCACCCAGGACAATGAATTGAACGGCATCGGGGTCAGCTCGCTCCTCGGTGACGCGGGCATCCGGCCGGAAGCCGAGACCGAGATCGAGACCGGATTCGATCTCACGATGTTCAACTCGCGGGCCCAATTCTCGGCGACCGTCTACCAGAAGCGCCTGTCCGACTTGTTGCTCCAGGCCAGCGTGCCGCCGACCGAGGGACATCAGAACGAGTGGTTCAACGGCGGCCAGTTCACGAACCAGGGCATCGAGCTGTCGTTGACCATGACCCCAGTGCAAATGCGACAATTGGGTGGGATCTCGTGGGTCTCGACGAACACGTTCTACCGGAACTACAGCCGCGTCGATGCCCTGCCGACCACGCCCGGACCGATCGGGAATACGTTCGGGTTTGGCGAAGGATTTCTCGCCGTCGGCCGGTCGGTCTCCGAGCTCGTGAATGCCTCGGCCATCCTGCCGAATGGCTTGCCGCAACAAGTCGGCGACGTCCAGCCAGCGTATCGCATGGACTTCGGCAATGAGATCACCTTCGGACCCGTGCGGCTGTATGGGCTCGTCGACTGGAGCCGCGGCGGGAGCGCGATCAACCTCACCGACCTGTACTTCGATGGCGCCGGTCTGACCCTGCTGGGCGATTCGGCGAAGGGCGCGCAGCGGTTCGCGCAGTCCAACAAGAACCCGACGATCTACGTCGAAGACGCGTCGTTCGTGAAGGTGCGCCAGCTATCCGCCAGCTACACGCTCCCCAACCGGGTGTTCGCGTTCACGCGTGGGCGGATCACGAGCGCCAAGCTGTCGTTCACCGCCTATAACGTCTTCAACTGGTACAAGTACGACGGTCTCGACCCCGAGATCAGCGCCAACGGGAATCAACAAATCACCCGCGGCCAAGAGGTGACCGGCTACCCGCCGGCCCGCAGCTATTTCTTCGGCCTCGACCTGGGATTCTGACCATGAGACGCTCACTCACACTGGCCGTCGCCGCGATCACGCTGATCGCACCGGCCGCATGCAAGGATACCGACATCCCGTTCTACGCCGCGCCGACGTCGATTCCGAATTCACCTCCCGGTGTTCAGAACGCGATGACGGGTCTCGTCGGCGAGATGCGCGGCAACGATCTCCTCGGGTATCTCGTCGACGCGACGGGATTCGCCCGCGACGGCGCCAACTACACGAATACCGAGCCCCGGTTCATTCTGTACGAGCTGGGCCTGCAGCCCATCGATCCGGCGTGGAGCCTCAATGTCGCCTGGGCCGAGTTCTACACCGACATCCTGCAGGCGCATCAGATCATTGCGACATTGCCCAGCGTGGTCCCGGCCTTTTCGCCGGCGCAGGACGCGGCGATCGTCGGCGTCGTCCAGACAATCGAGGCGCTGAACTACATGATGATCGCCGAGGATCATGACACGGCCGGTATCGCGATCATGCCGCAAACGCCGGCGGGCCCGCCGCCTGGTCTCTGCGTCCGCGACGGGTGGAAGTACATCGTCGCGCTGCTCGACTCGGCCAACGCGCAGCTTGTGACAGCGGGGTCGACTCCGCTCCCGGTCAACCTGCCGTCGGGGTTCAAGGCGGTCAGCGCCACCAGCACGAGTTTCTCCGCGTTCAACCGCGCGTTGGCCGGCAAGGCGGGCCTCGAGCTGGCGTACGCGATCGCGCGGGGCCCTGGTGGCAACCCGCCGACGGCATCGTCGCCCGGGTCGCCCGACCAGGCGGCGCTCCTACGGGCCGACAGTGCGATTGCCGCGTCGGCGCTGTACAACCCTGGGGCGCTTGCACCGACCCCGTCCGGCGGATTCACCAACGACAACTTCACCGTATCGCACAATTTCAGCGCGACGTCGGGCGATCAGGTCAATCCGATCAACGCGAACGGTGGCACGTTCATCGTCCTCAACGCGATTCCGTCGAGCCAGGACACGATCAATGATCTACGCTGGAAGACGAAGTTCGCGGTCAACCCGCACCCGATACAGCAGCCGACGTATGCGTCGGCCGCCTCGCCGTACGTGTACGCGTACTACCCGACGCCTGGCTCGTTCATCCCGATCGTGCGCAACGAGGAGCTCGTCCTCGTTCGCGCGGAGATTCAGATCGGGCTCGGGAACCTCACCAACGCGGCCACGCTCATCAACGATGTGCGCACGACAGTCGGCGGCCTTCCCACGGCCAGAATCGGGAACACGTACACCGCGACCCGGGACGCGCTGCTCCACGAGCAGCAGATCTCGACGGCGTTCGAGGCCAGCGGGGACCGCATGATCGCGATCCGGATGTACGGCGTGGCCGCCGAGCAGGACAAGACATGGGTTGGCACGACGCAGAAGGACCTTTTCACCACGAACAAGCCGATCCCGTTCGCTGAAACCGCGGCGCGCGGCGGCTCGTTCACCAAGACCTGCCCATAAGCGGACAGGTCGTCCTCGTGCGGTGACGGTAATCGGCGGCAGGGTCAATGGCAGTAACTTTGACCCATGCACCCGGTTACCGTCGTCGTCGGTCTGCTGTCCCTCGTCGTCGGCATCGCCGCGCTCGCCCGGCGTTTGGGACTGCCGTATCCGATCCTGCTGGTCCTCGGTGGACTTGTCCTGAGCTTGGTCCCGGGCCTCCCGCAGATCACGCTCGCGCCCGACGTGGTGTTCTTCGTTTTCCTCCCGCCGCTGATTTTCTCCGCGGGCTACCTGACATCCCTGCGCGACTTTCGGGCAAACCTTCGCCCGATTGGCGCGTTGGCGTTGGGACTGGTCCTGGCCACCATCTTTGGCGTCGCTGGCGTCGCTCACGCGATGATCCCCGGGCTGAGTTGGCCGGCGGCGTTCGTCCTCGGCGCGGTGGTGTCGCCGACCGATCCGGTCGCGGCGACCGCCGTGGCCCGGCGTCTTGGCGTGTCCCGCCGGATCGTAACGATCCTGGAAGGCGAAAGCGTCGTGAACGATGCCACGGGCCTGGCCGCGTCACACGTCGCCGTCGCCGCCGCGGTGGTCGGCACGTTCTCGGCAAGTCACGCCCCGCTCGATTTCACGCTGGTGATCGTGGGTGGCACCGTCGTGGGTATCGCGATCGGCTGGTGCGCTGGTCGTCTCCTGCGCCTTACGAACGACGAGCTCACCACTATCGCGCTCACACTGCTGACGCCCTATGCGGCCTACTTGTCGGCCGACGTCCTGGGCGTCTCCGGAATACTGAGTGCCGCGGCGGCCGGCCTCACGCTGCGCCAGTTCATGAGCCGGCATGCCACGCCGCGCTCACGGGTAGAGGCGCGCGCCGTCTGGGACGTGTTGGTCTTCCTGCTCAACGGCACGTTGTTCATCCTGACCGGGCTCGCGCTGTCGGTCGTGTGGCCGTCGCTCTCGCCGACCCAGCACGCGACGCCGATCACACTGCTCTGGTACGGCGCGTTGATCAGCCTCGTCGTGGTCGGGGTCCGGTTGGCGTATATCCCCTTCGGCGTGCTCGTCCCACGCTGGCTGCGCATCTATGGGAACCAACCGGATCGATATCCCACGTGGAAGGAGACGACGATCATCGGCTGGGCTGGGATGCGCGGTGTCCTGAGCTTGGCCGCGGCGCTCGCCCTCCCGGAAGCCACGCAGGCCGGGGGGCCCTTCCCCGCGCGAGCGCTGATCTTGTATTTGACGTTCGCGGTGATCCTGGTGACGCTCGTCGTACAGGGCGGGACGCTGCCCTTTGTTTTGCGGCGCCTCCACGTGCGCGGTGGCGACGACGAACGGCGGGAAGAAGCCTCGGCTCGACTCCGTGCCGCGGACGCCGCGCTGGAACGCCTCGAGCAGCTGCGCGGCCGCGCCCCGGACACTCTGGTCAACCGACTGGTCGACAGCTATCGCGTGCGCACGCATCGACTGGCCGAGGGAAGCGATACGGGCGACTGCGCGCCCGACGAGGCCCAGTCGTATGGGTGGCTCAGAAAGGAGGCATTGACCGCCGAACGAGACGAAGTCATCGCCCTTCGCGATATAGGCGCGATCGGCGATGACGTCTTGCAGGCACTCGAGTACGAACTCGACGTGGAAGCGCTACGACTTGCGGCGGCCTACCCAGTGGTCAAAGGGTAACAGACAGACTGATCGGTGCCGTCGACTAACACCATCAATGGATCACGGATGCCCTTGACGACGCGCGACCTTCGCCCCGAACAGTGGCACCCCTCCCCCATGCGGATTGAACGCCAGGGCGTCGGGAAGGTTCATCGCGGACGACGAAATGACCACCGCCGGTGATTGCGCGCCACCGGCGGTGAGTTGTGCGGAAGTGAGCTCGAGGATGACGTTCTCCGTGCCGTCGAGCACCCACGCGTTACCCTGGTTGTCGAACGTGATGCCGGTCAACCTGGACGTGTTGTACGGCGCGTTGAGCGCGATCGCGACGGCCGGGGTCGGCGAGCCACTCGTCGTGAGCTGTGACGCGGAGAACGCGGCGAGGTGACCACTGCCGCCGACCCACAATCCACTCTTTGGATCACCGGCCACGGCTTCGATCGATGGGACTCCGGAGACAGCAATGGTGATCGGGGTTGGCGATCCCGTCACCTGCTGCGCCGGGCTGTATCCCAATACGTTGGTGGCGCCCAAGTTGCCGACCCAGAGCGTGCCGTTCTTGTCAAACGCGAGCGGCACGGGCTCGTTGAGCGCGGGACCAGTAATGATTGCGGCCGGCGTGACGCTGCCACTGGCTGTCAACTGGTTCGCGTGGAATCCGACCACGGTGTTGACGATGAAATTCGAGACCCACACGTTGCCCGCGGCATCGAACGCCATGCTCTCGTTGCCGTTGAACGCCGTGCTGTTGATGACGATCGGCGAGATGGGCGACCCGTTTTGCGTGAGCAATGCCGGCGGCAGCTCCCACAGAAAGTTCGCCGCCATGATCCAGGCATTGCCGGCCGAGTCGAAGGCCAGCGCGGTGGGCGCCCCATAATTGCCGGCGACATTGAGGTTCACCGCGGGCGTCACACTGCCGGACGCTTGCAGTTGAGACGCGCCGAACTCGAGTACCTGGGTGTTGGCATAGCTGGCGACCCACAGGGACCCACTCCCGCCCTGCACGGCATAGGTGACGGTCGTGGTCGCCGTGTGTCCGGCCACCACCGTGTCGTGGATGGACGAGATCGTCGCCGCGAAGACGCTATCCACCAAGAGGCCCGAATGCGTGTATTTCTTGGCGGAGATCGCATAGGCACCGGGAGTGATCCCCGTGAACGTCGTGTCGCGGACCAGGGTTTTGGTGAAGCCTTTGGGCCCTGAGACGCTCACCGATGGCGTGGCCCCGTTCGGCGCCGAGATCGTGACGGTGAGGTTGCCGGTGAGCGGCGCGCATGTCACGGTGACATTGACGGTGGTTGCCGCGCTGCCAGCCACGCCCGTGTATGACCTCGCAGTCGGGACCTGGCAGTTTGATGGCAGGGTCGAGACGGCCACGCCGCCATTGCCGACCGGCACGTTGGCCACGGCGTAGGCGCCGGTCGAATCGGTCTTGACCGAGGGGAGTGCCGACGCGTTCGTCGGGGTGACGATGACGTGCACATTCGGCAATCCGCCGCCGAGTGAGCTCGCCACCGTGCCGGAGATCGTTCCGGTGCTGGTATTCGTCCCGGTTGGGGCCGGACCGGAAGACGAAGAGCTGCAACCAGAGGCGAGGGACGAGCCACGATGCTCGAACGTTTCCAGAGCGCATGAGCCCCCGGCCCGGGAAAATCCGCTCTTGGGGTTGACCCATCTTTCTGGAGCTTCCCTTGCAGAGCACTCTCGCGCAGATCTGCGTCCTCTCCGCGCTATCGGTCGTCAGCCCGATGATCCCGCGCGCCGAGGCACAAGGACGTACCAAAACCAAGACCCCATCACAAGCGCCCGCATCCACGCAACCCCAAAGTACCAGCGGCTATAAGCTCGCGACGACGGACGACAAGACCGCCACGGTAGGTGTTCCCGACGGCTGGACCCTGGCCAAAGGGTCGAACGGATTTGTATTCGTGACTGGCCCCAACGGCGAGCGCGTCAACCTCGGCGTCATCGTCGTCGCGAAGAACGGACCGGAGGGGGCCGGCGACGCCGCCAGCAATGTCGCATTCGCCTTGCCTTTCAGCACGCCGCTCAAAGAGAAGTTTACCAAGATTCTCAACGCCGGCGCGGCCAAACAGGGAATGCCCGCGCCGAATATCACGATCGCCTCCGAGACGCCGACCAGACTCCCGATGTGCTCCCGTATGACGGGCGGCTGGGTTGCCGGGTCGGACAACATCAAGTTCGAGGGCGTCATCTGCTCGCTGCAACCCGACTGGCTCGGACTGTACAAGAACATCGTGTTCCTGTTACAAGCCCCCGCGAGTCAGGCGGCCCAAGCGCGCCCGATCGTCGAGAAGATCGCCGGGAGTTACCGCGTAACACCGGACATGTTCAAGCAAATGCTCGCCCCGTACACGGCCCGGCCACCGCAACCCGCGGCCGGCGGTGCCGGGCCGGCCATGCCGAGTCTCGCCCCGTACCAGGATCCGACGAATTCCGATTGCTTCGATTACAACGTCATTCGGGAATCGCCACCCTGGGAAGTCCCGATGCACTGCGGCGGGATCAAGCCGTATTGATTCAGGCCGCTTTCAGACCGACTTCAGGACTTTTCAGGCCTCCCGGGCTTACGGTAGGCCATGACACGACGCGCGATGATGGCGATCAGTGTGGGCGGCCTGATCGCCGGAACAGTGGACATTACGCAGGCCTTCATTGTCTTTGGCGCCGTGTTCCTGGCGGAGCCGGCCGTTTACCGGCCTCTGCATTGACACCGTCCATAACTGATCCTACCATTGCCGTGAGCCATTGGTTCGAGAGAATCCGCTCTCTCGATGACCCGCCTCTTCGGAGCTTTATCTGCGCCAGCTCGTTCTCGGCATCGTCGTTCTCGCGATCGCCGCCTGCGGTAGCTCGAACTCGACACCCACGGGCACGAAGCCACCGCCGCCGACTGCGTCGACTTTCGATACCCTGTCCCAGGGCTCGGTCCCGGCCTCGGGCGGGACGATCACCGTCAATAAATCCGGTGACCCGCTCAACGGGCTGACCATGACCGTGCCGTCGGGCGCGTTCTCTGGCGCGCTCACCGTCACCATTGGCTCGTCGACGAACAAGAACCTCCCGACGGCGAACGGCATCGTGCCGATCTCGCCCGTCGTGCACGTCGTGACCAGCGCCGGCGGCTATGCCAAGGGCGCGATCACGTTCAAGGTCCCGGTGACCGTGGCCACCGGTACGTTCCCCGTCGTCGTCTTGTATGACTCGGTGACGAAGGCCATCGAGCCGATGACGACGATCGCCTACGACGGTAGCAGCGTGACGGCGATCACGGGGCATCTGAGCCAAGCCAGCGCCGCTTCGGTGTCGGCGGACCAAGTCCGCGGTCGCGTCCACGCGATGGCGAGCGGCGGTTCGTCGGACAGCTTGAGCGTCAGCTTTGGTGTCTACGCGATCCCGACGGCGGTGCTGAACCAGGATTGGGATACCCACTATCGGCCGGGCACCAATGATTGGGAGATGCCGGCCTTCCCCACGGAGGCGGCGCCGGCGAGCACACTGCTCGGCGTGGCCGCGACGGAGTTGTGGTATTTCAACGCCAAACCCTCGACGACTCCGCTGCATGGCCGGTTCGCGGCCGTCCGCAACGCGCCCCTCAGCGACACGATCGGTTTCCACTGGACGAGTTTGATCGACGGGCAGGTGAGCAACCAGGTGAATAGCTACCTCAGCTCAGCCTACAAGAGCGTCACGCAAGGCGTGGCCGACAGGGACTCGCTGCAGTTCAATCAGATTCGCGCCAGCTTCGCGCTCGGCACCTTGAACGGCGGCGCGCCACTCCCGGTGCTCGTCGATCTCCAGAGCTCCGCGATCAATGGCTTCTACTTTCTGATCGCGTACCGGGCGACCGGCAAGCAGATCTACGTGGGCGACCCGATCAGCCCCGGTGACAGCAGCCGGTTTCTGCAGTTGGTAGGCAGTGGTATGACGCCGTACGTGAATCCCCTGTACAAGGCCGGCGTCTCCTTCACCACGCCGCTCGCCACTCCTCTCGGCTTGGCTATCCCCCTCGCGCCCCTCGCGTCGTCGTACACCGACGCGACGGCGGGGACTGCCGGCGCCAGCCTCTTCCCAACGTCGGGGTTCTACACGTGGTCTGGCCCGCTATTCGACACGATGTATGTCGTCGACACCCTGCGCTTCTGGGCGCAGTGCGCGACGTGCCAATACGGATTCACGTCGACGCTGTCCCCCAGCCCGTCGGGGAATGTGGAGTCGAGTTTCAACATCTACACACTGTCGGGCGGATTGGTTACGGACTCGGTTGGATTTCTGGGAGCGCAGGGTCTCTTGGTGTCGAGTGCCAGCGTCGCCCCAGGCGCGCAAAGATCGTTGGGCATACCACTCGACGCGGCTGGCGCCGCAGGCATGGTACCGACGACTGGTGGTGCTGCCGGGCGCTGGCTCGACTGGCACCAGTTCACGATCGCGAATCTGCACGGCACCGTCACGGCGCCAGCGGGCGGCATCCTCGTGAACAGCTCCGACACGCTGCAGCTCTCCTTCCAACCGAACTTGCTCCCGGCGAACGTCGCGTACGAGTGGAGTTTCGGCGACAGCACGCCCACGGTCACGGTGCAGAACAATCCTGTCGTCCAGCACACGTATACGGCGGGCGGACCGCGCACGCTCACGATTAAAGCCATAGACAATCGCAACAAGCAGGTCATTGCCCGGGTCGACACCACGCTGAACGGCGCCAACGTGGAGCTGTGGCGGATTCAGTCGTTCACGTGGCTCCATACGCTCATCGATGGCGCGATCTCAGACACCGCGTCGGCCAAGCTGGCGTTCGACATTCAACCGAATACGGTCCCCACGCTGGTCGCTTTGAACGGACCGCCATTCCCCAACAGCAACTATCCGGAGGCCGGCTTCGCCTTCGCCTCACCGCCTGATAGCGCGCAGCAATTTGCCCAGGTCGCACCCATTCCCCTGGCGATCTCGGGTGCCGTCGCTCCGATCGACGTCTTCGCGTACTCGAATACCGGGACCGCGACGTCGGGAACGATTACGGGTAAGGCGATACAATCGGTGACGCAGGGTGGTGGACTGACGAACGGGGGCTTCACCGTCAATCTTATCAAGAAAGGCACGATATTGAGCGGCTACATCACGCTGCAGGGGACCGTGCCAATCAAAGGCGTACAGACTACGATCGTCGCTGTGGACACGATCGTCGCCGTACGAGTGCCGTAGCGATTACATCGCGTCACCGACGTGGGTTCCTGACGGCTTGCCGGCGGATGCGAACAACGAGAACGAGCCGCTCGCAGCGGGCAGTCGAGCAGCCACCATGCTGCGCTCAAGCATGTCTTGATCTCCCCAAAACCGCAAAGTCAGGCGCCGGACCACGTTAGGCTCGGTAGGCGGGGCTTAACATCACCCTTGCCGGCCGCAAACAGCTGAGCATACAACGTGCGTTACGGCTTCGCGCTCCGGCGTCGATTCTGCGTATGCGTATCTTGCACCCGCGGTTACCTTGGACCTTCGACCACCATGACTCATAGGAGACCGAACGAGGACATGAGCGACGCGGGCGCCACGATGCCGGCGGACACGGCACCGCGCTTCCTCGCGAATGGCGGCGAGATGGGGGCATTGATGCGCTCGATCGATTGGAGCGCGACGCCATTGGGCCCTGTCGACGAATGGTCGCTGACCTTGCGGACGATGGTCAGCTTTCTCTTGGCCAATCGCTTCCCGCTCCTACTGTGGTGGGGCCCCGACTACATCCAGCTGTACAACGATGCGTACCGGCCGATCCTCGGGACCAAGCATCCGCGTTCGCTGGGTCAGCCGACGCGCGAGTGCTGGTCGGAGATCTGGCACATCATCGGGCCCCTCATCGACACCCCGTTCCACGGCGGCCCCGCCACGTGGATGGAAGATCTGGAGCTCGAGATCAACCGGCATGGGTTCGTCGAGGAAACGCATTTCACGGTCGCCTACAGTCCCGTGCCGGACGACACCGCCCCCCGCGGGATCGGCGGCGTGCTGGCGACCGTGCACGAGATCACGGAGAAGGTGATCGCCGCGCGTCGGGTGCGCGTGCTCCGCGATCTGGGGGCGCGCGCGCTCGCCGAAGCACGCACCGCGAACGCCGCCTGCGCGACGTCGGCCGAGATCCTGGCGAAGCACGGGCGCGACGTGCCGTTCGCGCTCCTCTATCTGATCGATGCCGACGGGCAACGCGCGCACCTTGCCGGCGCGGCCGGCGTCGAGCCTGGACTTCCTTCGAGTTCCGTCACGGTCGACCTCACCGACGCGAGCGGCGCCGGCCCGTGGCCACTGCTCGATGCGATCCGGTCGCACGAGGTGCAGGTGGTCAGAGGTGCGTCCGAGACCGCGGTCGTCGCCGTCATTCCCTCGACTGTCGCCAACCGTCCCGCCGGCGTGCTCGTCGCCGGGGTGAGTCCCCGGCTCGCGCTCGACGAGCAGTACCACAGTTTCTTCGAGCTCCTGACGGCCCAACTCGCCACCGCCATTGCCAATGCGCGCGCGTATGAGGAGGAGCGGAAGCGCGCCGAGGCGTTGGCGGAGCTCGATCGCGCCAAGACGACGTTCTTCTCGAACGTGAGCCACGAGTTTCGCACGCCCCTCGCGCTCATGCTCGGGCCACTGGAAGATGTGATCTCGGCGCCGGCGGACGCGTTGCCAGGCCGTCGCGACGATCTCGCGCTCGTGCACCGGAATGGCCTGCGCCTGCTCCGTCTCGTCAACACTCTTCTCGACTTCTCGCGGATCGAGGCTGGGCGCGTCGAGGCATCGTACGAGCCAGTCGACTTTGCGATGCTGACCGCCGACCTGGCCAGCGGCTTTCGCGCGGCGACGGACAAGGCGGGACTGCGACTCACGGTCGATTGCCCGCCCCTCCCCCATCCGGTGTGGGTCGATCGCGATATGTGGGAGAAGATCGTGCTCAACCTCGTCTCCAACGCGTTCAAGTTCACATTCGAGGGCGAGATCGCGGTGCGGGTGCGACAGGAAAGCGAGCACGCGGTCCTCACCGTGCAGGACACCGGAACCGGCATTCCCGACGCCGAGTTGCCGAGGCTCTTTGATCGGTTCCACCGGGTGGAGGGCGCGCGTGGCCGCACGCACGAGGGCACCGGGATCGGGCTCGCCCTCGTGCAAGAGCTGGTCAAGCTGCACGGGGGCATGGTGCGCGCCGAAAGCACACTGGGGGAAGGCAGCAGATTTACGGTCAGCGTTCCGCTGGGCGTCGCGCACCTGCCATCCGAGCGGCTACAGGCCACACGCACACTGGTTTCGACCGCGCTCGGCGCCCAACCGTACCACGAAGAAGCTTTGCGGTGGCTGCCCGACGCTGCCCGGGCCGACTCGCTCGCGGATATCGAGCGGGATCTGTTGCCGATCGCGCCGTCGCGCACCGAAGATGCCGACCGGGCGATGATCCTGTTCGCGGACGACAACGCGGACATGCGGCACTACGTGTCGCGTCTCCTGTCACCAGGCTACGACGTGCAGACGGTCGGCGACGGCGCCGCCGCGCTCGCGGCGCTCCGGGCACGGCGTCCGGATCTGCTCTTGAGCGACGTCATGATGCCGATGCTGGACGGCTTTGCGCTGGTCCGCGCGGTGCGCGCCGACCCGGCGCTGGCGGACATGCCGGTCATCCTGCTCTCGGCGCGGGCGGGCCAGGAAGCCCGGGTCGATGGGCTCGATGTCGGCGCCGATGACTACGTCATCAAGCCGTTCAGCGCCCGCGAGCTCTTGGCGCGCATCGCGTCGACGTTGACCATGGCCCGGAGCCGGCAGTCGTTCGAGCGGCGTATCGCCGCGGATCTGGACGCGATGACACGGCTGCACGAAGTCGGTGTCCGGTGCGCGCGCGCCGAGTCGTCGTTGGACGAGTGTCTGCTGCACATCCTGGATGCCGCGATGGCGATCACGGGGGCCGACCACGGGAATGTGCAGCTGGTCGACCCTGTCACCGGTGTACTTACCATCGCCGTGCAGCGTGGAGCCGAGACGCCCCTCGTCCGCCAGACGCCACTCGTGGGCAACAATGGCGCCCCCCTTGGCTTCATCTCCACGCATTTCGCCACGCACCAGCGGCTGACGGACCGCGAGCTCCGCCTCATGGATCTTCTGGCGCGGCAGACGGCGGATTATCTGGAACGGCGGGGCACCGAGGCGTCACTCCGGCACATGCAGGCGCAGCTGCGCGCCATCGTCGACGATGCCCCGATGGGCGTCTATCTCGTCGACGGGGCGTTCCGGATCATCGAGGTGAATCCCACGGCGCGCGAGGTGTTCGGCGACATTCCCGATCTCATCGGCCGCGACTTCGACGAAGTGATCCACATCCTGTGGCCGAAGGAATTCGCCGACGAAGTGGTGGCGCGGTTCCACCACACGCTGGCGACTGGGGCGCCGTACAGCGCGCCGGAGTGGAGCGAGGACCGCGAGGACCGCGGCCGCAGGGAGTATTACGAATGGCAGATCCACCGGCTGCCGCTACCCGACGGCAGCGCCGGGGTCGTCTGCTATTTCCGGGAGATCTCGGCGCGGGTGCGGGCGCGCGAGGCGATCGAGGCGGCGCGCGCGGAGGCCGAGGCGGCCCGTCGGCGCGCGGACGAGGCGAATCGGGCCAAGTCGGAGTTTCTGGCGGTCATGAGCCACGAGCTCCGGACGCCGCTCAACGCGATCGCGGGCCACGCGCAGCTCCTGCATATGGGCGTGCACGGGGCGCTCACCGACGCCCAACGCGACGCGTTGAACCGGATCGAGCGCAGCGAGCAGTATCTGCTGGCCCTCATCAACGACATCCTGAACTACGCGAAGCTGGAGGCGGGACGCGTCGAGTACCGTCTGGAGGACGTCCCGCTGTCGCCGGTCGTGTCCGACGTGGTGCGGATCGTGGAGCCGCAGCTCGCGGCCAAGAGCTTGACGGTCGGTATGACCATTCCACCGGCCACTACGGCGCTCGTCGACCGCGACAAGCTCGTACAGATTCTCATCAACTTGCTCTCCAACGCGGTCAAGTTCACCGAGCCGGGCGGGCGCGTCGTCATTGAGATCGTGGGACGCGATGAGCATCCGGAGAACGCCCCCGCCGATACGATCTTTCTCCGCGTCCGCGACACCGGGATCGGGGTCCCGCGCGAGAAGCAAGAGAGCATCTTCGACCCGTTCGTGCAGCTCAATCAGAGCTTCACGCGCTCCGGCCACGGGACGGGCCTGGGGCTCGCCATCAGCCGCGATTTGGCGCGGGGCATGGGCGGCGGGCTGCGCGTGCGCAGTGTGCAGGGCGCGGGGGCGGCGTTCACCCTCGCGTTGCCGACGCGGAACGTTGCTCGCGACGACACCGCCACCGTCGACCTCGCGCACTCCACCGTATCGGACTAATGGCGCATGGTGTTGGCCGGCGTGGCGGTCGCGAGGAAAGGATCGCCGCTCGTGACCACGATTTGGCCTCGATTGTTGATGCTCGAGGCCGCCGACGTGGAGCCGTGGAACCTCGCGCCGGCGAGTGTGGTCCAGGAGGCGTTCATGTCTCGCTACGAGAGCACGCTGAGCGGGAAGTACGCCGAGACGCCCCAGTTGGGTTGGTCTACGATTTGAGAGATTTTGAGATCGGCGGCGAGGCTGCACAGGACATAGGCGTCGCGCGGATCCAGTCCGCGCTCGCGGCCCAGCCACTCGATGAGATCCCGGACGGCGTTCTTGGCGTTGGTCATGAGATCGGGGCCAAGGGCCGTCGTGGCGTAGTAGCCGGCGCGGTCGGATTTGGGTTGGAGCGATCCGGGCGGGGTGCGAAAGTGATAGCGCCATGGGCGTAACGATACGCCCTTGAGGACGGAGAACCGGAGATCGAACCGCATGGGGCTTTCGATCCCGGTGACGCACACTTCGCCGTCGCCTTGCGCGGCGTGGCAGTCTCCGGCCGAGAACAGGGCCCCGCGCACGAACACGGGAAGGTATAGCGTACTGCCCGCCGTCAGGTGTCGCGTATCAATGTTGCCGGCGCCTTTGGTGGGCGGCAGTACGTCGTGCGACCCGGGCTCGTCGGTCGCGACTCCCATCGTGCCGCAGAATGGCGCAATGGGAATCCGTATGTCGGCCCGCAGTGGGGTATCGACGCCGTTCGTCAGGTCGAAGTGCCGGATGTACGGTTCCGTGAAGTCCTCGGCCAGGAGACCGAGACCAGGAATGATCCCCGCCCACCCCCAATCGAGCGTCGCCAGCGACAGGATATCCACCTGGAGCACGTCGCCGGGCTCGGCGCCCCGCACAAAGATGGGTCCTGCCAGCGGATAGAGTCGGTTGAAGTCCAGTGACGAGAACACCGAGGCGGGTGATCCGGGTCGGATCTGCCCATCGGACACTTCCTGCGTTTCGCAGTGGACGATGTCGCCGGGGTCGATCTCGAGGACCGGTGGATTCGCCCGGTCCCACTTGTAGTGCACCTTGCCTCGTTCCAAGTGGTGCTCGGCCACGGTCTACTCCTCTTAATGCGGCTTGAATGTCTTCCCAGTCTCGATGAGCGTCTTGAGCCGCGACAGAATGCGCGGCCACCCATTGGCGGTCGGCCCGTATGCGGGATCATTGTCGGCCCACTGGTCGTGCGTCACGGTCACCTGCGTCGCCTCGGTCTCAGCGACCAGCCCCACCGTCGCGCGCGACGTCTGGTCCGACGGGCCGACGATGAACGTGTATTGCAGAACCCGCGGCGGCTCGCAGCGTAGGACCTCGCCATGGACATACTGGACCGGCTTCCCATCGGGCCCCGGTCCGACCCACGCTATGGAGCCGCCAACCTTGAAGTCCGCCTGCAGCTCGGCCCCGAACAGGATGCGATTGGATACCGGTGACACGAATCCTTCCCACACCCGCTCCGGCGTGGCCGCGATGTAGATGACGAAACGCAGTGGTGTCTTCACTCGGTCGCCCTCATGCCTGATGGTGACTGGGTGCCATTCCCAGCATAGTCGAGCATGGAAAGTCTCGGAGTCGCCGATCCCGTCATGGTGATCCCGCGATCACCATAGCGTCGCACAGCGCCGCTGTCCAGCTCACGCGGCGCTGTCTTGCGTTTGCTGGCGGAGCGCGAGGCCCGGGGCGAGCCTCGGATCCGTATGATGCGGCATGGGCACATACCGTTTGAGCGACAACATTGGTTGCTCGAGGATGCGCCAGGTAACCCACGCGATGCACCACGACAGGCCCGCCAAGAGGATCCCTTCCACCGCTAGAGCCGACACGGGCGTCCACGTGGCCAAGCGATCGCCGAGCCAGAGGCCCAGCGCGCCGCGGACGGGCAGCTGTACGAGGTAGATGACGTAGCTGTACATGCCGAACGACACCAGTGGTGGCCATTCGAACAGGCGGCGGATGCGGCTCCCGGCGCTGATCCGCGCGATGCACGCAGCCGTGGCGACCGAGGCGGCCGCACTGCCCAACACGAGCCCGCCGGCGGACAAGCGGTGGTCCAACTGGTGCGTCACGAACAGCACACCGAGCACGGCGAGCGCCACCGAGCCGATGATGGGCGCGGCGCGCCTGACCCCGTCGCGCACGCGGGCGCCACCGCGGAGCGCGATCGCCAGCGTCGCGCCCAACACGAGCGTGTCCGCTCGGGCCGGCGCCAGGACGTAGGCTGAGAGTGCCGCGCCCTGGTGGACGAGCACCGCTCGGAGCGTGATCGCCGAGAGGATGACGCAGAGACAGACCGCCGGCAGGCGCCGACGCGGCGTCCACGCAATGATCGCCGGCCACACCAGATAGAACTGCTCTTCGACCGCGAGCGACCACAGATGGCCGGTATCCCACACACCGGGAGGCCAACCATGCCGCGCGATCAAGACGTTGGCGACATACGTCCAGTACCACCACGTCCCGTGTGGCATTGGGGGCCGCCCGACGAACATCACCAGCGCGAGGAATACATAGTACGCGGGGAAAATCCGCAGGGCGCGACGGGCGTAGAAGTGCGTGAAAAAGCCTTGGGTGGGCTCAGCTTCGTCGCCGCGCGCATCGAGCAGGATCCCGGTGATGAGAAAGCCCGACAGCACGAAGAACAGATCCACACCAAGCCATCCCGAAGCGAGGGCTGCCGAGACCAACCCGCCGACCCGTCTCGCCGGCGCGTCTTCGCCGATGTGGCGGAGGAGGACCAGTAGGATCGCGACGCCGCGGAGACCGTCGAAGGCGCGCACGTATCGACCGGTGCCGATCGAGACCGGTGGCTGGAATTGCTGGCGCATGAGTTCGCGCGACCGGTCGTCGGGGAAGGATGGGAAGAGTGGACCTTGTCGGAGCAACGATGGGCCGCTGCTCCCCGACTCTGGCCATCGACTGATCAGGAGGCACGCATGTCACGGTCGCCACTGGTCTCGCGGCTGAGACCCAACGAGCCGCGCGGCCATTGACATGCAAGGCGCTACTTGCCTATTATTAGGCCAGTGATTACTTGCCTATAGCGTCCATGGCCGAGCCCCTTCATGACACGAATCTGCTGTTCAAGGCCCTGGCCGATCCCAACCGACGCACGCTGCTGGACCTCCTGCATGCACACGACGGCCGCACCCTCAACGCGCTGTGTGAACACCTGGACATGACGCGGCAGGGCGTGACGCAGCATCTGGATGTGCTGGAGGCAGCGAACCTGGTCGCCACCGTGCGGCGCGGCCGCGAAAAGCTGCACTTCCTCAATCCCGTACCGCTCCAGGAGATCTACGAGCGCTGGATTGCCAAGTTCGAAAAGCCGCGCCTCAAGGCGATTGCCGATCTGAAACGACGACTGGAGAAGGCCAATGGCTAGATCGACTTTTGTCTACGTGACCTATATCCGCACCACGCCGGAGCGGTTGTGGTCCGCGCTGACCGACGAGGAGTTCATGAAGCAGTATTGGTTCGGGAGCCACTGCGAAAGCCAGTGGACGGCAGGGTCCTCGTGGACCTTGCGGTACCCCGATGGGCGCATCGCGGACGCCGGCGAAATCGTGGAGGCCGAGCCGCCCCGGCGTCTCGTGATCCGCTGGCGGAATCAATGGAGGCCGGAGCTCGCGGCCGATGGCGACTCCCTCTGCACGATGGAGCTCGAGCCCACGGGACCGGCGGTCAAGCTCTCCATTACTCACACCATCGAACGCGACCCCTCGAAGTTCATCGAGGCGGTGTCCGGCGGGTGGCCGAAGGTCCTCTCCAACCTCAAGTCCCTCCTGGAAACGGGCTCCGTTGCGCTGTTGGACCCTTACCCTAACGCCCCGATGTCTCAGCGCGCGTGAGCTCACAGATCCAGTTCACCTCCCACGTCTTGCCGCCGTCGGCCGACCATGACTGTTCCATGCGGGACGACGCCGGCGAGATGTTCAGCCAGACATAGCGGACGAAGATGGCTCGGCCCTTGAACGAGTCCTGATTGTAGAACTCGCCGCGGTTGCGGGTGAACTGGCCAATCACCGGTGGGGTGTCGAGCTCGCCCTTGTCGAGATCGAGCAAGTAGATCGACCACTGGTGCGTCGTCGGATTGTACATCCGCAGCGTTTGTCCCTTGATGCCCTGCTTGATCTCGTCCGAATAGACATTGAACTCTTCGAAATTCGCGCTGGTATCGAGCACCTTCTTGTGGTTCGAGATCCCGTCGTACACGTCCCATTTGGTCGAGCCGTTGAGGCGATCGGGCAGCCTGCGCACGTGTACCTTCCAGTTCCCGATCAGAAAGTCGAAATCGTGGGAGCCGTCGCGTTGAGGGGCAGGCGCCGGGCTCTGCGCGCCGAGCGCGACTGGTAGGACCAGCAGCGCCGCCTTGAGAAGAGTATGCATAGGTGCCAAAATGGTCGGTCGCTGGCCCTAGACAAGAGCCAGATTCGAGCGACACTATAGATCCAGCGCCCATGCCGAAATCCCTCGCGTCGATCGCCCTCTCGCCTTCGAGACACGCGCCGCTCCAGTCGCAGCTGGCCGCGAAGCTTCGCGGGTTGATCCAGGACGGTCATCTGGGCGCCGGCGAGTCGGTGCCCCCCAGTCGGCAACTCGCGGCCGATCTCCGCGTCTCGCGGAATACGGTCACGCTCGCCTACGAACGCTTGGTCGACGAGGGATATCTGGAGAGCCGACCACGCTCCGGCCTCTTCGTCTGCGAGTCGTTCGGGTCGATGCCGGCGCCCCAGACGGCGGGCGACCGCGCGGCCCGCGAGTCGCAGCTGGAACGCGTCGCGCCCGCGCGCCCGTTCCGCGAGTCCCGGCCCGATGTGCGGCTCTTTCCCCTCGCGCTCTGGAATCGCGTCCGCGGGCGCGCCCTCAAGACGCATCGGGGCGCCCTCCTCCAGTATCAGTCCGAGCTGCCCCTCGGCCTTCCGGTATTGCGGCGCGCCATCGCTTCCTATCTGCGCGACCGGCGCGGCGTGAGCTGCGATTGGCAGCAAATCGCTATCACCAGCGGCTCACAGCATGCCCTCTACATGCTGGCGCACATCCTCCTGCGGCCTGGCGCGACCGCGTTGATGGAGGATCCGGGCTATCGCGGCGCCCGGCGCGCGCTCACCAGCGCCGGCGCCGCCATCCAACCCGTCGCGGTCGATGCGCAGGGCCTGTTGCCACCGACCAACGTCGGAAAGAAGGCCGCGCTCATCTACACCACACCGTCGCGCCAATATCCCACCGGAGCCTGTTTGCCGGTCGCGCGTCGCACGGAGCTCATTCGCTGGGCCGCGCAGTCGGCCACGTGGATCATTGAAGACGACTACGACGCCGAGTTCCGGTATCGCTTCCCTCCGTTGCCGAGCCTCCATAGCCTCGACCCCGGCGGTCGTGTGATCTACGTCGGGACCATGAGCAAGACGCTATTCCCCTCTCTTCGCTTGGGGTATGTGGTCCTGCCCTGGAGCTTGCTCGGCCCCTTCGGCGAGCTGCGGGCGACGATGGACGATCACGGGAGCCTGATGGACCAGGCGACGACGGCCGAATTCCTGGAGACGGGCGCCTACTACTCGCACATCCGACGCTGTCGCCGGGAGTACGGCGCGCGTCTCGACACGTTTCTCACGGCCGTGCGCGAGACCGGTCTCCCGTTGGACTTCCCGCACGCCGATGGTGGCATGAACATCTCCGGCTTCCTCCCGGAATCCGCGGACGACGCCGCGTGGGTCACGGCCCTCGCCGGCGTGGAGGTCGACGCGCGGGCCCATTCGGCGCTCGCGATCCGTCGCGTGAGGCCGGGGTTGATCTTTGGGTTCACGGCGTTCGACCACACCGAGATCCGCGCCGCGGTCCGCCGGATGGGCCGCGTCCGCCACCCATGAGAGTCTTGCTCATCGACGACGAACCGCTGGCCCATGTGGCGCTGCGGGCGCTGCTGGACCGGCACCCCGACGTCGATGTGGTGGGCGAGGCGCTGACCGGGCGCGACGCGGTCGCGCGCATCGAGGCGATGGCGCCCGACGTCGTGTTTCTCGACATCAAGAATGCCGGGCATCACCGGCTTCGACATCGTGCGGGCGGCCAAGGTCGAACCGCCGCCGCTCGTCGTCATGGCCACCGCGTACGAGGAGTACGCGCTCGACGCGTACGATGCCGCGGTGTTCGATTATCTCACGAAGCCGATATCGGCCGCGCGGCTGGCGGAGACATTGCGACGGGTCCGATCGGCGCTGCCGGCCCGGGGCGCCATGCGCCTCGCCGTGCGGGTCGGTACGCGGTCGCTGGTGATTCCTGTCGACGAGATCGATTGGATCGGGGCCAACGACTATTGCTCGACGGTGCACGCGCGCGGCGAAGAATACGTCGTGCGCGAAGCGCTGGCGTCGCTCGCACGGCGACTCGATCCGTCGCGGTTCGTGCGGGTGCATCGGGCGGCGATCGTGAACGTGCAGCGGATCGCCGAGCTGCGTCGCGGTGCGACGGGGCGCCTCGCGGTGCTGCTGGCCGACGGGACGCGGCTCATGGTCAGCCGCCGGCGGTGGGCCGCGCTCGAGCGGCTCTTCAGACCGTCTTGAGCCGCAGCGGCAGATCGAGCCGGGCCTCGACGCCGGCCCGGCCGGTTGACATCGCGAACGACGCCCGGTCGCCGTAGAGCTGCGCCAAACGCGCCCGCGTACTGCGGAACCCCACGCCTTCCCGCCCCAATTCGAGTAGCGAGCCATCGTTCCGCACCACGATCACGAGGCGGCTGTCCTCGCCGTGCGCGGCGATCTCCACATGTGATCGATGGTCGGCCGCCGCGACGCCGTGTTGAATCGCGTTCTCCACCAGTGGCTGCAGAATCAAATTCGGCACGAGCGCGTCGCGGACATCCGCGGGGGCCGAGACGGACACGCGGAGCCGGGGACCGAATCGGATGCGCTCGATCTCCAGACATTGCTCGACGAACGCCAGCTCCTGCGCGAGCGTGACCTCCTGGACTGGATCGGCGCGCACCACCGTCCGTAAGACATCGCTCAGGAGCAGCAACACGCGCTCGGCGGCCTCACAATCGCGCGAGCGCACGAGCGCGACCGCGGCATTGAGGCTGTTGAACATGACGTGCGGCTGGAACTGCGCGCGCAGCACGGTGAGCTGTGCGGCGCTCAACTGCTCCGTGAGCGCGGCCGCCCGCTGCCGGTACTGCCGCGCGTAGCTGACGCCGAGCACGGCGGCATAGATCAAGAGCGTGAGCGGCAGAAACTTGATGAGCTCGAACCCCACATCGCGGTCGGTCGCTAGGAAGGGCACCTGTGCCGTGTCCAGACGGTACGAGATCGCGACGACGACCGCGCGCAGCACCGAGAGCGCCGCCACCGTGCCGAGATGCACAGTGACGTTCGCGAGGCGCACCGGCACGATGGGAAAGCGCGCGCCAAGCCACAGGATGAGCAGCGTGGCGGGCACCCAGATGAGCCAACCGGGGAATTCGACCGATGCCGCATCCCACACGGTGCCCCGGATCCCGGTGGCGCGCATGAACAGCACGTTGTTGATCGTGCCGGCCAGCGCGGGAATGCACCAGAGCGCGGTCAGCGCCAACACACCGCTCGCCGCGCGGATCGACCGCTCGCCGCTCGTACCCTGGATGTACTCCATGTCCTCCAATATGTATCGTCGGTATGGTGAACACACTACTCCTCGCCCTCTTGGCGAGCACCGGGTACATATCGACGCCGGACGGCGCGCGACTCTATTATCACACCGAGGGCTCGGGAAGCCCGGTCGTCATCGTGCCCGCGGGATTGTTCCTGGAGCGGGACTTCGCGCGGCTCGCGCACGGCAGGACGATCGTGTTTTACGATATGCGCGGCCGGGGCCGATCGTCGCCGATCGACGACTCGACACGGGTGTCGATCGACCGGGACGTCGCCGATCTCGAGACCGTCCGGGCGCATTTCAAGGTCGATCGATTCATCCCCCTCGGCTGGTCATACCTCGGGAACATGGTCATGCGGTACGCCGTCGCCCATCCCGAGCACGTCGACCGCGTCGTGCTGGTCGGTCCCGTCGGCCGAGATGTCGGCACCGTGTACACGGACTCGCTCGTGGCGCACGACTCGATGCCGGTCACGGACTCGGCGGCCTACGCCACGCTGCAGCAAGGACGCGCCGATGGCACGCGCGAGCGCGACGCACGGGGGTTTTGCGAGCAAGACTATCGCGTGCTGCGGGGCCGCCTGGTCGGCGATCCGCGGCTGGCCGACCAGGTGCCGGATCTCTGCGACATGCCGAACGAATGGCCGGTGCATCTCGATGCGCACCAGCGATGGCTTTTCACATCGTTGTTCGGGAGCCAGCCACCGACCTGGGAGCAGGTCGCGACGTTGACGGTGCCGGTGCTCACGATCCACGGCACGCAGGATCGCAACGCGCCGTACGGGGGGGGAGTCGGCTGGGCCTCGCATCTGCCGAACGGCCGCCTGCTCACGGTGCGCGGCGCCGCCCATATGGCGTGGCTCGACGCACCGCAGACCGTCTTCGCGGCTGTCGATACGTTCCTGTCGGGGCAGTGGCCGGCGGGCGCCGAGCACCAGTCGCTGCTGGTCGATGTATGTGAGCTGGAAGGGGATCTCGCGCGGGCCGAGGTCGCGCACGACCGGCAACGGTTGGACGCGCTCTACGCCGACGAGTATCAGCACACGAACTACGTCGGCGGCATCGGCTACCGGGCCAAGGAGTTGGCATTCTATGCCAATGGTGGTCTGACGCTTGGCAGCGCGAGGATTCCGAGCTGTCGCTCCCACCTCTACGGCGACGTCGCCGTGGCCAGTGGCATCGACGTGTGGAGCGACGCGAGCTTTCGGGGCACGAGCCTGAGTGGCACGTACCGGTTCACTCGCGTCTACGTGCGCCGGGATGGGCGATGGGAAATCGTGGCATCGCATGCGAGTAAGGCGCCGTAGCGCACGGGCGCCCACCACGGTCCGTCGCACCGCACGCACGTCCTGCCGCATGATGCTCGCATGCCTCACGAAGGACGCGGTACCTTGGGTGACATGAACCTGATGACGATGCTGGTCGCGGTGATGTGTCACTCCGGCAATGCGGCCCTGGTTCCCCGTCTCCATGTCGGCGATACGCTCTCCAATGGTCTGGTGTTCACGACCGCGGTGAAAGCCGATGGATATGCCGAAATCGCGACGCATGATGCGGGGACGTTGTCGTTCGTCGTGACGAGCGCGAGACCCGACAGCCTCGCGTTCAATGCCCGAATCCACTCCTATGGCCAAGGCGACCTGCACGCCTCGGTTGTCATGCGCGATGGCCGCCGCACGCGGTGCGTGGACGGACAGTGCGCGTTGTACACGGACGCCAGCGGCGTGCTCTACAACCCCTACGTGTGGGGCGACGCGCCTCACGACGTGTGCGACGGCACGACGTGGACGGTCGCGCTGCCGAAGCCCTGGGGGATGGGCCCGCCGGGATCGCAGACGGTGCACGTCATTCATGTCGACACCGCCGCGGGGATGGTGATGCTCCGGCGCGACGGGACGGGTCAGGGGCCGTTCGCACATGACAACGGCCATGTCACGCTGACCAAGGACAGCGTGTCTACGACATTCGATGCCGCGCCGGGCGCGGCCCGGTGGACCGGCTACACGATTATTCGCGACGGCGCGGTGATCGCCGACGAGTTGACCGTCGAACGCTCGCTGATGCTCACGGCGCCCGGGCACGCTCCTATTCGGGCCACGGAACGTCAGTACGTGGTGTACAACATGATCGTCCCCGTAAGCGCGGAGCAATAGTGCGAGCCCTTAGTTGGGTGGTGTCGCCAGCGAGCTGAAGGCGCGAAGAGCCGAGTTAAGCCAAGGCGGCGGCTATGCCCATGCAAACCAACACCCCACTACTGACGTAGCGAGTCGCCACCGGGAACCTCGGACTGTGTTCGGCGAAGAATCTGAGCTTTCCACCCACGCACCCGTACATGGAATTCGTGACGAATCCAAGAGCAATGAACACGCAACCCAGGACCAGAATCTGGAGCCACACCGGTCCTGCGTTCCTGACGACAAATTGAGGGAAGAGCGCCAGGAAGAATAGTGCGGTCTTCGGATTCAATGCGAAGAAACCCTGCAGGAGCAACGAGCGGCTGGTCTGCCGAACTGGATCGGTCGTCATCACGCCGTGTGTCACCAGAGCCCCGTGCGTCACACGGAATCGATGTATGCCAAGTAGAAACAGATAGGCAGCTCCCGCGTACTTGACAATGCCAAGGAGCCAGACGGAAGAGGCGAGCAGCGCGGCCAGTCCCGCGACCGTACACAGCACCTGCAGCAGATCGCCGAAAGCGAGACCCAGCGACGAGAGGAGTACTCCCCGATATCCATGCTCGATACCTCGTGTAACGACATACATCACGGATGGACCTGGTATGAGCAGTAGGGTCATGGTCGCGGCGAAGAACGTGCCCCAGTGAATCGTCACACCCTCGCCTTGCGTTTCAGCATTTCTGTAGCCAGGGCGGAAGCCAACCCGCGAGCGAATACGCGCCCGGCCCGGCCAGCACGAACGCGGTCGCGACCATCAACTGCGTGAGAGGGTATTCAATGCCGTTGTTGGAGACGTCAAAACCGTGCGGGAGATGGACGAGCACAATCGCTCCAACCATGACAATGAAAACGAATGCTGCGCCCAGCCGAAACAGCAATCCGGTCAGGATCGCTACGGCCCCTGTGACTTGCGCCAACCCAACGAGGTAGGCGACAGCCACCGGCCAGTGGTGGGAGGCCGCAAAGCCCTTCGGCCCCGGTCCTGAGAATGCGCCGAGAAGAATGGCACTACCGTGATACAAGAACGCCCAACCCGACGCGATCCTCAGCAACAAGATCGCCGTGTTGGTTCGCATCGCCCCGGGCATGCGTGCATCGAGAATACTCATCCACTATGATAAACCAGGGTGGTATCATCACCAGAGCCATTATTTTGGTCATCATAGATACCACTTGGAGATGAGCCATGGCAAAGAAACCCGGCGCGACAATGCTCGAACTCGACATCAACTTCTCTGGTCACGAGTCGCTCCACCGGCAGCTCTATGTCGTCGTGAAGCAGGCCATTTTGGGGGGGCGTCTGCGACCCGGAGCTCGCCTGCCGTCGACTCGCCTCCTGGCCAGGGATCTTCGCGTTTCTCGCACGACCGTGTTGAGTGCTTTTGATCAGCTGACCGCGGAAGGGTATCTGGAAGGCAAGATGGGCTCAGGCACCCGCGTGTCCGCCTACGTGCCCGGTGATTTGGCAATGCAGGCCCAGGGAACCCGCGTCCGTTCGTCGCACGCCAAGGCCATCGTCTCACAGCGGTCGCGTCTTCCTCCAGCTGCCGACCTGTCTTTCCTCCGAACGGCTGCCCGGCCGCTTCGGCCGGGACAGCCCGACGTGAGCCTGTTTCCTCTCGACCTCTGGTCCCGGCTCGCGGCCAAGCATTGGCGCCGGGCGAACCGAGATCCTGAACACAGCGACTCGCTGGGGTATCGCCCGCTCCGACAGGCCATTTGCGATTACGTGCTCAGACTCCGGTCGATCCGTTGCGACCCCGACCAGGTGCTGGTCGTCTGCGGCGCCCAGCAAGCGTTGTATCTGTGCGCTCACACGCTGCTCGATCCTGGTGAGTCGGTGTGGATGGAAGAACCGGGATATCCTCGCGCGCGAGCGGCGTTCCTCAGTGCGCGACTCACCGTGATCCCCGTCCCGGTCGACGCCGAGGGGCTGGTCGTCTCCGCCGGAAGGAACCTGGAACCTTCACCGAAGCTCGTCTTTGTCACGCCATCATTTCAGTGTCCTCTCGGGTCCATGATGAGTCTGGCGCGCCGCTTCCAGCTGTTGGAGCTGGCCAGGACAAAGAATGCGTGGATTCTCGAGGATGACTACTTGTGCGAGTATCGGTACGGAGGGAACCCGGTCGCAAGCCTGCGGAGCATCGATCAGGACGACCGAGTGATATACGTCGGAAACTTCAGTAAGAGTGTCGTTCCCTCATTGCGCATCGGATACCTCATTCTTCCGCCGGCACTCGTCGAGAACTTCCAACGGGCCCGGTTTGCGATGAGCCGACAGCCGCCCGGTGTGGAGCAGGCCATCCTGGCCGAGTTCATTCGTGAGGGCCACCTGGAGCGATTCGTCAGAGCGACACAGCGCACGTATCACGAGCGCCAAGAAGCACTCGTAGACGCGATTGACGCGCAAGCCGAAGGGATGCTGGAAACGTCACCGGGCGGGACAGGTTTGTATCTGGTCGCTTGGCTCAATCCTGGCGTCAGCGACCAAAGCGTTGCGAGAGCGGCGGCGCTTCGCGGCATGGATGCGATCCCGCTGTCCACGTTCTGCACCAGACCCTTGCGACGCGGCGGGCTTGTACTGGGATACAGCTCATACGAAGTCAGTCGTATTCGCTTGGCGGTGAGACAGCTCGCGGCGGTGCTCTCGACCCGCCGACGGTTGGCTTGAGCGGCGGGAAACTGAAGCCCCCTTGAGGGTTGATCGTCGTACGCTCGCTGATGCTGACGGCGCCCGGGCACGCTCCTATTCGGGCCACGGAACGTCAGTACGTGGTGTACCACATGATCGTCCCCGTGAGCGTGGAGCAATAGTGCGAGCCCTTATTTTGGTGGTGTGGAAACATCGTCACCCGACACGCCGCACGACCCGCAGGCGTTCCATAGGCCGACCGCCGACATCATGGTGGAATTCCTGCCGCGACGGCTGGGAGTGGTCTATCGCGCGCGCTTGTGGTCCGATGGACAAGGCTCCGGGGAAACGCATCTGTATGAGACGAAGCGCCGCGAGGACATCGAGGTGTTCGGCAAGCAGTACCGCGACGTGTGGGTTGTGGACGATCGGGACGCGACGACGCGCAGGCTGGCGAGCCGACTATGGTTGATCGATCGGCCGCCATACATGCTGCGCTGGGAGTTCTACGACCAGCCGGAAGCGGGCAGCCGGGTGGTGGCCAGCCAGGAAACGATTGGCGGGTGACGTCCAGCCGCACTCCGGTTTAGTCGGGCGATGCCAGTGCGGGGGCGGCGCCGTTTCCCGGCACCACCCCGTATCACGTGTGTCGTACGCCGTGGACGCCGGCGAGCAACGCGATCGTGGCCGTGATGGATCGCTGGTGCACGTTGTACTGCCAGATCGGCTACGCGCCGAGCGCGTGGTATATTTTGACGAATCTGCGAGCCGCGCGCGTGACCCCGAGTATTCAGCTGATGGTATCGCTGGCGACGGCCGGGCGCCACGCGCCGGTCGGCGGCGCGACGCGTCATGATCTCAGCCACCCGTGACCCTGCCCACCCTGGAGACGGCCCGGCTGATTCTTCGCCCGCTGCAACTCGCGGACGCCGAGCAGACGCAGGTGCTTTTTCCGCAGTGGGAGATCGTCCGCTATCTCACCAGGGTGGTCCCGTGGCCCTATCCGAGCGACGGCGCGGTCCAGTTCTATCGGGACACGGTGTTGCCGGCGATGGAGCGCGGCGAAAAATGGCATTGGACGTTGCGGCTCAAGGAGCGGCCGGAGGCCCTCATTGGTAGCATTGCGCTGATGCGCGGCACCAATGACAATCGCAGTTTTTGGCTTGGGCTCCCCTGGCAGCGGCAGGGCCTCATGACCGAGGCGTGCGAGGTCGCGACCGACTACTGGTTCGACGTCCTCGGGTTTCCGGTCCTTCGTGTGCCCAAGGCCGTGGCGAACGTCGCGTCGCGCCGCATTTCGGAAAAGCAGGGGATGCGGCTCGTCGGCACCGGGGAGCGCGACTACGTGTCCGGTCGGCTGCCGGCCGAGATTTGGGAGATCACCGCCGAAGAGTGGCGGGCACGCCGAACCGCCGCTACGACCGAAACTCCGCCGCGTTCGTGGTGACCCACTCCTGGAAGGCCTCGCTAGGGGATCCGCGTCCAGTCCTCGACCACGAGTCGCGGCACCCGCTCAAACTCGGCCGCGTTCTCCGTCACCATCACCGCCTCGAGGCTTCGGGCCTGCGCCGCCAACAGCGTGTCGATCGGCCCGATCCCCACCCCGCACCGTTCGAGATCGGCTCGGATGGCCCCATACTCAAGGGCCGCCGCATTGTCGAACGGTAGAATCTGGATCGGGAGAAGGAACTGGTCGAGTCGAGCCCGATTCTGCGCCGGCGCTGCGCTCTTCGCCACCCCGTGCTCCAACTCCGCGACGGTGAGTGCCGAGACAGCAACGTCCGTGACCGCGTGCCGCGTGAGCCGTCGCAGCACGCGCTCCGCCGCCTCGGTTCGCCGGCGAATGAGCATGATGCAGGTGCTTGTGTCGAGGATATGCATGACCGCGCGCCCTTAGTCGAACAGCGCGTCCAGCTCCGGCCGCTCTTGCGGTGCCGGCTGTGCGCGGTCCGCCAAGAAGTCCTCGGAAAATCCCCCAAGGCTGTCGATCAGCGCTGCCCACGGGTTCCGCTTGGGCAGCAGAATCACGGCCCCACGCCACCGCTTCACGTACACGGACGTCCCGGTGAACCGGTATGCCGCCGGCAGCCGGACCGCCTGGCTGCGGCCATTCATGAAGAGCCTGGCCTCAGCGACGACCGACGCGGCGTCGGCCGTTGTTGGCGGCCGGCGGCGGCGCGCGGGTGGTGCCTTTCGGGATGACCGTGGCATGTCGACTCGATGTCAGTTGTACTGATAGATACCAAATGGTATATACCATCATGCACGACGGGAGTCAAGCATGTTCGCCCGCTATTATGATTCGTAAGCCGAGCCGTAACAACATGTTAGCTAATCTTTAGGGCGTGTTCTTCTGGACCATCATCCGGATCTGCAGGATACCACCAGATCAAGCGATCGGTCGAGTGGACATAGCCCTTGTGACACGCGTACCGGTCACGCTGATCGCAAGAGACCTCCGTAGGTCTCGAGATACTTCATGCCGGTGTCGACCATGAGCGTGACGACCGTGGAACCAGATCCGAGTCGCTCCGCGGCGCGGAGCGCGGCGACGACGTTGGCGCCGGTGGACGTGCCGGCGAAAATACCCTCCTCGCGCGCCAGTCGAAACGCCATCGCATTGGCGTCTTCGGTCGGCACGCGATCCATCGTGTTGGCGATGTCAGGGCGCCACAGAGGCACGACGAAGCCGGCGCCGATACCCTCGATACGGTGCGCGCCGGTCTTGCCGCCCGCGAGCACCGGGGATTCCGCAGGCTCGACGGCGACAATCTGCACGTCGGCACGATGCCGGCGTAAGCCTTCGGCCACGCCTCGGATCGAGGCGGCGGTGCCGACACTCTGGACAAAGGCGTCGACTCGTCCTTTGGTCTGCGTCCAGATCTCGTCCGCCAGGGTGTGGTACCCCGAGATCCCGTCCGTGTTATTCAGTTGATCGGTCCAGAAGCCACCCGTGCGCTCCACGATCGCGCGCGCGCCCTCGATCATGGCTTTGATGAGCTGCTCCGTGATGAGCCCGCGGTCGCTGGGAATGACGTCGACCGACGCGCCCATCAACGCCATCTGATCGAGCTTCTCGCGGGCGAAGGCATCGGAGCTCACGATGAAGAGTGGATACCGCTTGACCGCGCAGACGAGCGAGAGCGACACCCCCGTCGTGCCACCGGTGTATTCGACGACGGCGCCGCCCGGCGGGAGGCGGCCATCGCGCTCAGCGGCCTGGATCATGGCGACCGCCACGCGATCCTTCATGCTCCCGGTCGGGTTCTCCGACTCCAGCTTGAGCAGCACGCGCGCGCCGTTCGCAGGGCGAATGTGCCGCAGCGGCACCAGGCTGGTGTTGCCGATGCACTGCAGGATGTCCGGTTGGATGTCGTTGGTTGTCATCGGTTCCTTGACCGTTTCGGGTGATTCAGGCAACTTGGGCGGCGGTGGTGGGTATCCCCAGTGGCAAGAACGTCAATCTTGAGTCGAGATTTGCCATGCGCGTCGACGTGCTCGCTCTGGACGGAGTGTTTGACCTGGGACTGTCGGCGGTGCTCGATGCACTGCAGACGGCCAATGAGTTGATCGAGATGACGGAAATGTCGGTGCCGCGATTCGCGGTGCGCGTCGTGGGCGTGCGGCGGGCCGTGCGCACCGCGCAGGGCTGGCGTGTGCCCGTACACCCGATCGCGGCGAGAGCACCGGACTGTGTGGTCGTCCCCGCGATTGGCTTCAAGAATGCCCGGCCCGCTGGAGCGCGCGCTGGCGCGGCCGGACACGCAGGACGCCGCGGCGGCGCTCAAGCAGTGGGCGAAGAGCGGACCGACGCTCGCGGCGGCGTGCATCGGCACGTTCGTGATGGCGGAGTCAGGGGTGCTCGACCATCAACGCGCGACCACGACGTGGTGGTTGTCGCCGCTCTTCCGCCAGCGGTATCCACACGTGATCCTCGACGAATCGCAGATGATCGTGCGATCGGGCCGCTGCGTCACGGCCGGGGCGGCGTTGAGCCACATGGATCTGGCGCTGTGGCTCGTCCGGCGCGTGAGCCCGCAGTTGGCGGCGCTCACCGCCCGGTACCTGATCGTCGACCCCCGGGCATCGCAGTCGGCGTACGCGCTGGCGGATCACCTCGTCCACGAGGACCCCGTCGTGCAGCGCTTCGAGGACTGGGCGCGGGGCCGGCTCACTCGCGGCTTCTCGCTGAGCGATGCCGCGCAGGCCGTGGGCGCCAGCAAGCGGACGCTCGCCCGGCGACTCGAGCGCGTGCTCGGCAAGACGCCGCTCTCATACTTCCAAAGTCTGCGCGTCGAGCGCGCGGTCCACCTGCTCAAGACGACGCCGCTGAGCGTGGATCAGATCGCCACGCGCGTCGGGTACGCCGATGGCGCCACGCTGCGCGCCCTTTTGCGCCGCCAGCTCAACGCTGGCATCAGAGAGATTCGCCGGACGGTTTGACAAGATCGATGCGCAACGTGACGTTCTTGCCTCTGGGCGGACGGCGGTGCCAGCGCTAAGCTCCATATACCCTCACGATGCTGGAGACTCGCTATGCTCACGCTCGGCCTCTTTGTCCGCCTCGAGGCGAAACCCGGAAAGGAAGCAGAACTCGCCGCGTTCCTGCAGCAAGGGCTGCAACTCGCGAATCAGGAGACCACCACCCCGCTGTGGTTCGCGCTCAAGTTCTCGCCCAGCACGTTCGCGATCTTCGACGCGTTCGAGAACGAGAGCGGCCGGGACAAGCACCTCACCGGGCCGATCGCCAAAGCACTGATGGCGCAAGCGCCCAATCTCCTTGCCACACCACCGGTGATCGAGCGGCTGGACATCGTCGGCGCCAAGCTACCGAAGTAGACGGTCAAACAACGGCGATCGCGTCGACCTCGATCAGGTAGCCGAGGACAGCGTTGCGACGCCGACCACCACGTCGGCAGCCTTGTGATCTCCGAACAGCGCGACCCGGGCTGCTTCGATAATCGCCAAGCATCGGTCTAGGGTCGTAGTTGACGACATAGATGGTGATCGTGCAGACCTGATCAGGCCGGGCACCGGCAGCAGCCAGTGCACGGCCGAGGTTGCCAAATACCTGGCGAGCCTGAGCCGCGAGATCTCCGGGGCCAACGAGCTTGCCGTGTATGTCTTCGGGCTCCTGACCCGATACGAATACCAGTTTGCTTCCCGTCGCGACGACGACCTGCGTATACGTGGTGGGGGTCGGCAGATCGGCGGAATTGATGCACTCGAGCGTCATTGACAAGGACCGCGATGCTCGCGCTGGCCGTCTAGAGTGCCGCGGACAGCGGGGCGTTCGACGTCATCTGGGAAAAGCTCAACGTGATCGTATCCGTTCCGGTCGAGCTGTGCGAAACGTTGGTCACCACGACGTCGTTCAGCTTCACGATCATGTACTCTTGCTGCCCTTTGCCGGCCTTCCGGCAAGTAATGGTGGCCTGCTTGATGTGCACACCGGCCACGCACATTTGGAAAAGTTTTGGAGAGGCAGCGTCGACCTTCCTCGTAATGGACATGGATCGTATCGACGGCGACGGAGGCATCGCGACGCTCACCAACGACACGCCCGTGAGGCTGGGGCCAACGGACGGGAGGAAATCGACGGTATACTCGGATCCGGCTGTCGCCACGAGAGGCCTCCGCTAGGGTAGGGCCAAAGTATACGAATCAACCCTCAACTGCGCTGGTCTACCGCCTGTACCCCAAGCGTTCGGTCAGCTTGGCACGCCGGCCGCGGGTCAGGCGCAATCGGGTCCCATCGCGGAGCACGAGGATATCCTCGCGCCGCGAGTAGTCCCGCAACTCCTGGATCCGATCGAGGTTGACGATCGCCGAGCGATGGATGCGGAAGAAGATGGCCGGGTCGAGGGTGGATTCGAGCGCGGACATGGATTCGCGCAACATGTGGGTCGTGCTGCCCACGTGAAGCTTGACGTAATAGTCGGCCGCCTCGATCCAATCGATGTCGTCGACCCGGACAAAGAGCACACGGCCGCCACTCTTGACCAGAAGTCGGGCCACCTTGGGCGTGGCAGGCGGGCGGTGCTCCGCATTGGCCAGCAATCGGGTCGGCCAGTCGGTACCCGCGCCACTCGCTCGACCGCGCACGGCGGCCTTGGCCTTCGCCAACGACTCGGCGAACCGCGCATCATATCCTAGATCGCAACGTCCGCGTGTTGCAAGACCGCCTGCGCGCACCGCACACAATGGTGCGCGATAGCCTGGCTCGCGCACCGCGCGCGCCGATCATCCATTCCGTGAAGGCTCACGTGTCGATCGGCACGGGCGACAACCGCATTGACCTCATGCCCCTGCACACCGATCAGCTGGATCGGATGCTCATGGTCTACCTCCCCGGCCGGCGCCTCGTCTACACCGCCGAGGCCATCCAGCTCTATCCCACCGGCCTCTCATTCCCCGCGACCGCGATGGAAGCCGTGGCCGCCGTCCAGCGCGAACAGATCGAACCCGAGACGTTCATGGGCATGCACGTCGCCGCCACGCCGTGGAAACGTCTCCTGGCCGTGCTTGATTCTCTGAGCCGATAGTTCGCTATGTTACCGGCATGTCTCTTCTCCGTTGGCTCCCGGTCGTCGCGATCGCCGCCTCGGCGGCGCGCGCGCAAGTCACGCCGTTTCCGACGTCGTTTCGTGTTCGCGATATCGCCACGAATGGCGCCGTCCTTCATGTCCGGTATGGCGGGAAAGGTCCGGCCGTCGTGCTGTTGCACGGGTTTGGTGACACCGGGGACATGTGGGAGCCCCTCGCCGTCGATCTGGCGCGCGATCATATGGTGATCGTCCCCGATCTCCGCGGGTTCGGCCTCTCGTCCCATCCGGCGAGCGGGTATGACAAGAAGAACCAGGCGCAGGACATCGCCGGTGTGCTCGACTCCCTCAAGGTCGATCGCGCCGAATTCGTGGCGCATGATATTGGCAACATGGTCGCGTTTGCGTTCGCGCTCTGGCACACGCCGCGCATGTCACGACTCGTGCTCATCGACGCGCCGCTTCCCGGCGTCGGGAAGTGGGACGAGTACGCGCACGCGGTCAAGGCGTGGCACTTCTACTTCTATGGAAAGGACGAGGAGCGCCTGGTCGCCGGCCGGGAGCGCATCTATCTCGATCGGTTCTATAACGAGCTGTCGGCGAACCCTTCCGGCATCAACGAGGGCATCCGCCAGCACTATGCGGCGATCTACGCGCGGCCGAATGCCATGCATGATGCTTTCGAGAACTTCAAGGCGTTCCCGCACGATGCGGAGGACAACCGGGCTGCGCTGGCCGCCAAGGGGAAGCTCCCGATGCCGGTGTTGGCGATCGGCGGCGACCATTCCTATGGCACGGTGATGCCGGTGGTGGCGAGCGAAGCGTTCACGAGTGTCCAGAGCGCCGTCATTCCCGATGCTGGACACTGGATCATCGAGGAGCAACCGGCGGCTTTGATAGCCGCCGTACGACCGTTCATCGGATCATAGCGGTCGCGCTAGCCATTGAGAGTGCAACCGAGGCCGGCACGTTGGATGTCATTTCGCCAAAGCTCAATACAATCACGTCCGTCCCGTTCGAGTTGTGCGTGATGCTGGTTACCGTGACGTCGGTCAACGTCACGAGGTAGCTCACGCCAGTAGTAGCACCACCAGCGCTTTTTCTCATCCCCAACCCCACCCGCTTGAAGCCCGAACCACCCGAGCACATTGAGTAAAACTTGGGAGAGACCGCGTCGATCCGGGCGATCTTGGTAATCGTGCTCGTCGGCAGCCGACACGAGAGGCTGGTATACGCTTTGTCGTACGCCAGCGCGACGCTCGAGAGCGACGCGCCGTCCATCCGGGCCTGCGCCACGACGGTGCCCCCAACATCGACCACGGCGATCGTGCTCGGCGAGCCGATCTTGTTGGCACGGGCGATCCCCGCCTGAATCACGAGGTTCGCGTCGGTGAGGCCGAGCGATTTCACGGTGATCATCATCTGCTCCTCTGTTGAGGCATGCGTCGCGCACGTGTATGTGGGGACGCGCACAGATTGGACCGCGACGTACTGCGTTGCGGCGTTCAGACCGTCCGCCAGCGGGCCCGTCCGGCTTCTTGATGGATTTCACCACGGGCCGGGGAGCACCTGAGGCGGTGCCGCGTTCGAGGGATTACGGAGCCTGGGCTCTGAGCTTCGCCATCGTAACCCGTCTGCGCGACGAGTGTCGCCAGCCACTCACCGTGTCCGATCTCGCCGCGAGTGCGGGCGTCCACCCGGCGCACGTGGCGGGTGTTCCGCGCCAGGATGGCGTGCAGCGTCGGCGAGTTCCAGCGACGCCTGCGCGTGGAATGGGCGATGGTCCAGCTCCAGCAATCGACGTCATCGCTCGATGCGATCGCCCAGGAAGCCGGCTTTTTCGACCAAAGTCACTTTTGCCGCGTGTTCGGACGTCAGGTGGGCACCAGTCCCGGCCAGTTCCGGCAGTCCGCGCGACACGAGAACACGAGCGGGCATTTTGGCCGGGTACTGACGCGACGGTCTATGCCACATTAGCCTGCGTTTTCATGAGCCTGACATCCCTGCTGGTGCTGGGCGCCACTCTCGTGTGTAGCCAGGCGCCGTCGGCGCCTCGGCCCGCCACCTTCAGCGTGATCCTCGACGTGAGTGGCGCGAACGCCGTGCTGGCCGCCGCTCTGGCCGACACGGTCCAAGCCGCCGCCGCCGCCGATGCGGCGCTCCGGAACGACGCGGTGCGCGCGATGATCGCCAAGATGGCCAAGTACGACTCGACGGTCACGCCGGCGGCGTTCAAGACGGCCGTGTTGCGCTTGTCCCGTGGCGGGGATGGCGCTCCCTTCGATCTGGCGCGATTGCGCGCCGATCCGTCATCGACACGGCGCATGCTGGCGCGCTTGACGACCGACAGTGCGGTCATCGCCCAGCGTCTAGGCGATCGGCTGCGGTCCTTTACTCCGGACGGCATGAACGTGCAGACGACGCTCCACGTTCTGGTTGGCGCGACGCACCAGAATGGCTGGGTTCCCGAGGGCAATCACGCCGACTTCTACCTGGACCTGGGTTTCCATCGGGAAGAGGTCGAGAGCATGACCAACAGCGCCAGCCATGAGCTCTTTCACGTCGTGCAGGAGCTGGCGCAGCCCGACATCGGCGCCCAAATGACCGACCAGCCGACGCTTGCCGTCGATGCGCGTGAACGGCATCGCGCGCGTGCGATTCTGCTCAACCTGGTCATCGAAGGGATGGCGAGCTATGTCGGCGACCCATCGATGTATCAATCGACCGGACCGCGCATGGCGCGAGATCAGGCGGAGCTTCAACGCGAGCTGGGTCGCGCGGGTGACATCTTCGCGCTCTTCGACACGATCCTGTTTCGTTCGGCACACGACCCTGATGCGCCGCTTGGCACACTGCTCAAGCTGGGATTCGCGGGGTCGTGGGACCAGACGGGGTACTATGTGGGGTACCGGATGTCGAAAGTCATCGATCGATACGCCGGGCGAGACCGGCTGCGGGCGCTCGTGGGCGCACCGCCGGCGGATTTCGTGATGGAGTACATTCGCATCGCGCGAGCGCACCCGAACGACCCGGAGATCACGCCACTGGCGCCGGCATCGATCGCGATCATCGAAACGCTCGCGCGACCGCTCACTCCGAGCGCATCGCGATAATCGGGTCCACCCGCGCCGCTCGACGGGCGGGGAGCCAACACGCGATCGCCCCGACGGTGGCGAACACGAGGCACACCAGCACGAGAGTTGGCGGATCCAGTGGCTCGATGCCGAACAACAGACCGTGGATCGCGCGCGTGAGGAACAGGGCGCCCACAAGGCCCGAGGCGATGCCGGGCAGGATCAGCAAGGCCCCACGTCCGAGCACGAGGTTCACGACATCACGCGAGGCCGCGCCGAGCGCGATGCGAATCCCGAAGTCCCGCATCTGCTGACTCACCGCATACGACACCACCCCGTACACGCCCAGCGTGGCCAGCAGCAGCGCGATAGCGGCAAACGCGGTCAGCAAGAGCGTGTAGAAGCGTGACTGCGACACCGATTCGGCCACCGCCGCGTTCATGCTCCCCAGTTCATACGTCGGCACGTACGGATCGACCAATGCGACGACGCGCCGGATCTCTGGCTCCAGTGCCGCGGGTCGGAGCGCCGTGCGAAGGAGAAAGGTCGCTTCCAGCGGGAACCGGCGGTACGGCAGGAATGTCGCGGGCTCGGGTTTGCTCTTGAGCGAGCCGTAAGAGGCATTGCGCACGATACCGACGATCTCACCGTACGGATGCACCGCACTGTCTCCTGGCACGGTGGAGCCACCGTGCCAAAAGGCGAACGTCAGGTGCTTCCCGATCGGGTCCTCCCCCGGGAAGTATCGGTCGGCCAGGGCTTGGTTGATGACGATCACCGGGGCCGCGTCCCACCGGTTCTCGTCCTCCGTAAAGCTGCGCCCGCGCAGCAGCGTCATCCCTATGGTGCGAAAGAACGCGGGGGAGACGGGATGGAGGCGGGACTTTGGCTCCGCGCCCGGCATGGGTGGCGGTGCGCCATCGACCATGAACAACGTGGAAGGGCCAAACTGTTCCTGGTCGAACGGGCGGTTGGCCGCCACAGCCACGCTCTGCACACCTGGCAACGCCGCGAGCCCTGCTTGCACACGATCGGCGAAGTCGATCTTCGGCGCGTCGGATGTGTATTTTTTTGTCGCCAGTGCGACGTCGAACACCACGAGAATGATCTGCCCTGAAGCCCGGATCGACGTGAGTAAGCCGCTGGAAGCTGCGGATCAGGAGGCCGGCTCCCACGAGCAACACCGTGCCCAGCGCGAGCTCCGTCATGACGAGAACGGATCGAGTGCGGGTGCTTCCCGAGGCCCCTCCGAATCTCCCCGAGCGGAGCAAGGGCGACAGGTCCCAGCGGGAAACTTGGAGCGCCGGCACGAGGCCGACGGCAAGAGCGGTGGCGACGGCAAGCGCCGCCGAGAATGCGAGCACGCGCCCATCGACGCTGACATCCTGCATGCGCGGCAGGGAAACCATCCCGCCTCCCGCCAGCACATGCACCACGAGCACGGCGATCACTGTACCGATCACCGCTCCTCCCAAGACGATGAGCGCGCTCTCGGCCAGTGATGGCGCGACGATCTGCCGGCGCCCCGCGCCGAGGGCGGTTCGCACCGCCACTTCGGACACCCGTGACGCCGCCCGAACGAGCAACAGGTTCGCGACGTTGGCGCAGGCGATCAAGAGCACGAACATGACTGCGCCCAGCATCGCCCAGAGCGGCGCCTCGACCTCACCCACGATCTGTTGCCGCAGCGGAACCGCCGCCACGCCGATCCCCGCGTCGTCCTTCGGAAACGCCTGGGCGATGCGACTCGCGACCGTGCTCAGATCGCGCTGGGCGCTAGCGAGCGTGACGCCATTGCGTAACCGCGCGATCGCCGCTTCGGAATGATTGCCGCGGCCGATATCGCCGATCTCCCAGGGTTCCCAGACCGCGGGGTACCAGAGCTCGACGTTGTCGGGGAAGGTGAACCGGGGAGGCGCCACGCCAACCACGACGTAGGGGTCGCCGTCGAGCGTAATCTGCGTCCCCGCGATGTTGGGATTCGCCGAGAAATAGCGTTTCCATGCGCCGTCGGACAGAACGACGACCTTGGGCGCCGTTCTCGCGTCTTCGCCCGGCGCAAACGTTCGCCCGACCTGTGCGCGGGTACCCAGCGTAGAAAAAAAGTCGGCGCCCACCCGAGCCGCGTTGACGCGGAGCGCGGGACCTTGGGTGCGAAGCAGGTTGAGACTCAGCGGACTTTGGATCGCGACGACCGCTGTGAAGCTGTGCGTTTGGTTCCGGAAGTCCATCAGATCCTGCGGCGAGAGCATCTGCGCCGCTTGGCGGGAATCCGTCCCATGCAGGTACAAGAGTCGGTTCGGTCGCTCGAAGCCAAGGGGCTCGAGGAGCACGCCGTTCACAAGGCTGAACGCCGCGGTGCTGGCGCCGATCGCGAGCGACACGGTGGCGAGCGCGATCAGTGTGAACGCGGGGGTGCGCACCAGTCGGCGCGCGGCGTATCGGAGTTCCTGGATGGCGGCTTCCATATCCTTTGGACCGTGCGGGGGGCCGCAGGGTTTGAAGGCAGAGGATAGCCGAAGCACGAGGTCTCCCATATTGTCCTATTTGTGCACCATAATGCACAGGCGGCTCGATGGGCGAGTCACTCGAGGGAGCTCAGTGCGAACGGAGGACGATATGACAGCGTTCGGCAATGGCGGCGGCCCAATAGATCGCCGGCGGGCACTAGGCGTTGCTGCTGGCTTGATGGGAGGAGCTCTGCTCGGCGACACGGCAGAGACGCTGGCGCAACAGGTCTCGAGTTCCACTGTCGCGTCACCTCCCGCTCCGACGGCACCGGCGGACGCGTCGACGATCCCCGGACTCCCTTCCAGTCCGCAAGGTCTCCGATCGCCGTTCGAAAACCCCACTCTCGCACCGGTTGGCGTGACGACCGGCTCGTCGAACGCGCCGCTCCAGGATCTGATGGGCACGATCACCCCATCCGATCTCCATTTTCAGCGCCACCATAATGGCATCGCGGTCATCGACCCGCGCCGCTACACCCTGACCATTCATGGCATGGTCGAGCGGCCGCTCGTGCTCTCACTCGACGACTTGAAGCGGTTCCCGTCCGTGACCCGCACGTGTTTCGTCGAATGCTCGGGGAACGGACGCTCGGCGTACCGCACGCCCAAACCCACGATGACGCCGCAGGACGTGGACGGACTCACGAGTAACTCGGAGTGGACCGGCGTTCCCGTCGCGATGCTGCTACAAGAGGTCGGCGTCAGGGGCGCGCCCTGGATGCTGGCCGAAGGGGGTGATGCCTCGCGCCTCTCGCGCAGCATCCCCATGGCGAAGATGCTGGACGACGCCATGATCGCCTACGCGCAGAACGGCGAGCCCGTGCGCATCGCGAACGGATACCCGGCACGCCTCCTGTTGCCCGGCTACGAGGGAAACATGAATATCAAGTGGATTCGGCGCCTGAAGGCGATCGATCAGCCGAACATGTCGCGCGATGAGACGTCGAAGTACACGGACCCGCTCCCGGATGGCACCGCGCGCCAGTTCAGCTTCGTGATGGATGCGAAGTCGATCATCACGTCACCCACCTACCCCATGCAGCTCGGCAGTCGTCGATGGTGGCCCGTCAGCGGAATCGCCTGGTCCGGGCGCGGGAAAATCACGCGCGTCGACGTGAGCACGGACGGCGCTCGTACCTGGACGGAAGCGGAGCTCGTCGGGGCCGTCCTGCCAATGGCGCACACACGCTTTCGTCACATGTGGGAGTGGGATGGCCGCCCCGCACGACTCATGAGTCGCGCGATCGATGAGACGGGGTACGTGCAGCCCACGTTGTCGACGTTCCGCCGCGTGCGAGGCGCTGGCACAGACTATCACTTCAACGCGATTCACACGTGGCGGGTCGAGGCGGACGGACATGTCTTCTTCGAGAATTGACACCGTGCGTATCACGCTCGCGCTGCTCGTGCTGATGGGCTGCCGCGGTGCCGAGCCGACCGATCGGTCGGCGGGGTTGCCACCGGCGGCGCGAGCGCCAGGCTTGCCCTCACGCTTCGCGCTCGGACGCGCGGCGACGGCGGCCGACATCACACCCATCGATATCGACGCGAATCCCGCCGGCGCCGGATTGCCGGCCGGTCAGGGCACGTACACCGAGGGTGCGACGGTGTATGCGGCCAAGTGCGCGGTCTGCCATGGCAGGAATGGGGAGGGAGTTGGCACGTATCCGCGGCTCCTAGGCGCGCCGGCGGAAGCCGACTTCCGATTCGGTCTCGATGTCAGGATTCCGAAGACCGTCGGCAACTATTGGCCGTACGCGACGACGCTGTACGATTACGTGCACCGCAGCATGCCGCTTTCCGCGCCAGGATCGCTGACGCCCAACGAGACGTACGCGCTCGTCGCTTACATCCTGGCCGAGAGTCAGATCATCCCGCGGACGGCGGTCATGGACGCAACGACGCTGCCCAAGGTCGAAATGCCCGCGCGGAGTCATTTCGTGCTCGACGATCGACACGGGGGGCAACCGTTTCGCTGAGAACAGAGGGACAGCGCGCGGTCTTCATTTCCTGGCATACGCGCGTCGTACCCGCTCCCGATTGCCGCAAGTCTCGCTCGAGCACCACCGCCTCGACTGGTTCGGGCTCTCGTCCACGAAAAACCACCCGCACCCATTGGCCCCACAGAGCCCGAGCCGCTTGGCATCCACCGATGTCAATACACTGGTCAACGACCACAGCACCGGCCTGAGCGGCTCTCGCAGCTCTTCCCCAGGCAACTCGTACCGTACGGTGCCGCGACCCAGGACGAGCTGTGGCTGCGGAGGCAGGTCTTTGAGCATGCGGTTGAGCCCTGTCACACTGAACGCGCGGCCATCGAGCAGCCGTTCCGCGATCCGCCAGATCTGCTCGCGCAGCGCCCGCGCGTCATCCATTGCCGCGGCCGCCTCGGCGCCCCTACTCGACCGCACCAGCAGTCGGCCAGCAGCCCGCGCCGAGAGAATGTGCCTGCGGACCGACCAGGCGACGAAGGAGGGATAATCCGGAATCAACTCCACCGGCTCGAGAGAGGTGCGCCAATCGACCGTGTTGGCAAAATCGAGGCACACCCGGCCGCCGAAAAACTGCGAGCCGGCGCGCTCGACATCCCTGGAGAGTGCGGCTCGCGTCGCGGCTACCTCCCGACGCGGGCCGCGATGCGGCACATGGCGTCCAGACTGCGCCTCACGTCATCGTCCGTCGTCGCCCACGAGGAGACGCTGATCCGCATCGCCTTCCGTCCCTTCCACACCGTGCCACCGCACCAACAGGTCCCATCCGCTTGCACGCCCTCAATGACCCGTTCGGTGGCGGCATCCGAGGCGAACGCCACCAATACTTGATTGAGGACGACATCATTCAAGATCTCGTACCCTGCCTCCCGCAAGCCGGTGGCAAATCGCTCGGCATGCTGACACGTACGCTCGATCTGGGCCGCGAGCCCATCGCGACCGAGGGTGCGAAGCGCCGCCCACACTTCGACGGCCCGCGCGCGGCGCGATGAGTCGGGGCACCAGCGCATCGGGTCACGGCGCGCGGTCGTCCCGTAGTACGCGCCGGAGATCGCCATCGCCTCCCGGAGCGCCTCCCGATCGCGAACGAACACCATCCCGCAATCCTGCGGCGTGTTCACCCACTTGTGCCCATCCGTTGCCCACGAGTCCGCCAACTCCAAGCCCGCGACCAGTTGCTTCCGCTGGGGCGCGACGGCGGCCCACATCCCAAAGGCTCCGTCCACATGAACCCACGCGTCCATGGTTCGGGCCACCCGACAGATCTCCACCAACGGATCACACCCGCCCGAGTTCACGTTACCCAGCTGAGCGCAGAGAATGACCGGGCCTGACACACGAGGAATAGCCGTCGGGTCCATGCGGCCCTGCGCATCAGCCGGCACGGTCAGCACCCGACCTTTCCCAAATCCCAGCAGCGACAGCGCCTTGAGCATCGTGGCATGCACTTCTTCCCCGACGATCACGGTGACGCCCGGTGCCCCGAACAAGCCATCGCGCTCCACGTCCCACCCGTGCCGGCGCAAGACCCGATGCCGGGCCGCGGCCAGCGCGGTGACGTCCGCCATCTGCGTTCCCGTCACCAACGCCCCGCCGCAGTCTGCCGGGAGACCGAAGAGCTCCAGCATCCAAGCAAGCACGACCTCCTCGAGATAGGCCGACACGGGCGACATCTCGAACAGGCACGCGTTCTGGTCCCAGGCGTCGGCCAGCCAGTGCGCGGCCACGGTCACCGGGAGAGATCCGCCAATGACGCCGCCGAAGAACCGGCCGCCCATGACCGCCACGGTCGCCGGCGAGCCCGATTCGTCCAGCAACTGAAGGACCGCATGCGGATCTTCGCCGTGGCCGGGCAGCGGACCACCAAGGATCCGCATCTGCTGCAGGGCCGGCGCTTCGACGCCCACGAAACGCTCACCGATGTCCGCCAGGTACCGTTGCGCCCTGGCCGCCGCCGCCTCGAGCAGCGCGTGGTACGGATTCTCCGCGGCGGGTACGCGCGCGCGGATGGTCTCTGCTCTAATGCCCATGGGCATTAGGCTACAGAACGGCGCACGCGCCGTCAAGCACTCCCCGCCTCCCGGCCGGATCACAGAAATGGAAGGCGCGCGCCGAACTGGAACGGAATGAACCTGATAGCCGCCACGGGCGCGTAGTCGCCTGTGATAGCGGACCTCGAAGAACGGTTGGACGGGGCCGATGGGGTATCGGAGTCCGCCACCAAAATTGAGGCCAAAATTGGTATGGTTAGAGCGGAGTTCCCTAACTTGATACAGGCCGAAGCCGGCGAGTACGTCCGGACGGAGTCGAGTGCCCGCCAACGGCGGGTCGACAATTCCGTCGAGATCGGTGCGCGTGATGGTGCGATTCCAGCCGACTTCGAGGCGCAGCGCGAGCGGAAGCCCGGGGTCCAGGCGCTGTTCGACCGCGCCCATGAGATCGAGGCCTGACCTGAAGCCACTGCCGGACGTCGGTGCGACGACGCCGACGGCGGCGTCGATAGTCCACTGGCCGAAGGCGGGGGTAGCCGAGCCGACGATGAGCATGAGACCCGTCGCGAGGTGTTTCATGGGCGAGTCATTGGATCCGGATCGGGATATCGGCTGCAGCACTCCGGTCAGAATAAGCCCAATGGTGTCGCGGTGACGTCGATGCCCGGTGTGGATACCTACCATACGTGGTGCGCCTGGCCGCGCCAACAAGTCCCTACTGTCGGGTATAGGTCATTCAGCCTATCCGCCGGTGAGACGCGAACGAGGCGTCAATGCCCGAGGTGCCAGACCCGAAACGGCGCGACGGCGGTTGGTGCGCTGAGCCGCCGGCAGCGGTGCGAAGGGGAGCGTGCGTGGCCAGCTCGTGGCGTCGCCTCCCGTCTTGCTACATACTTTTTCGATCTTCGTCGTCACAACCCGGTTGTCCAGCCACTGCCGCTGGGACCCACCGTTCGGAGGCGTTTCGTCATGATGCGTTCGATTCCCCTGCTATTCCTTGCCGCCACCCTGGGCGCCGCGCCTTCGCATCCCGTTGCCCCCACCGCGCCGTCGGCACTCGCGGCGGATCGCGAGATCTGGACGATCGTCATCGGCTACGTGACCGCGGCCGCCGAGCAGGTGCCAGACTCGAGCTACTCGTACCGCCCTGCGCCGACGGTGCGCACCTTCGGCCAGCTCATCGCGCACATCGCCGGCTCCCAGGATATGTTCTGCGCCCAGGCGCTCGGCGAGAAGGCGAACGCCTCGGGCCTCATCGAGAACACCACGACCGGGAAGGCCGCATTGGTGGCGGCGCTCAAGGCCTCCACCGCGCACTGCCAGAAGGCGTACGCGATGACCGACGCCGACGCGATGAAAAGGACAGTCAAGACGTTCGCTGGCGAGCGGTCCGCGCTCTGGGCGCTGCTCTACAGTACGGCGCATGACAACGAGCATTACGGGAACATCGTCACCTACATGCGTATGCTCGGCATGGTACCCCCGTCGAGCCAGCCGGCGCGCTAACCGAACCGGCGCGCCGTCTCGACGCGCTATGGCAAGCTACATTCGAGGACTTGCTCCATAGATCGGCTTCCGTGAAATGCCTGGTCGCGTTGGGCAGCGAGCACGAACCCGTGCTCGGCATACAGGCGAAAGGCCGCGTCCAGACCCGGCAACGTCGTGAGATAGACTTTCTTGCACCGCTGGTCGCGACAGAAGCGCATGGCTTCGGCAACCATGCGCCGACCCAGCCCGCGCCCGCGCACTGACTGATCGAGGATGAAGAACCGGAGCCGCGCCGCGCCCTGGTCGGAATCAGACCGGGGCCCCTCGATCGTCAGCCCGCCTTTCGGCGCACCACCGTCCATCGCGACCCACACCCGGTCGCGCGCCGGGTCGAACCGCCGAAAGAATTCGATTTGCTCCTCGGCAATCATGGCGTCGAGCGTCCAGTCGACGCCATGGCTCGCCGCGATTGTGCGGCCAAAGAGCGCGGCGATCGTACCGATCAAACCCGGCGGATAGTCCGCGAGCGTACGTACCACGAGCAGGTCAACCATACAGAAACGCTACGCCACGTCACGTTGATGTCAAGGTCGGTCTGAGGCTCGCTGAGACCGTCGACCGCAGTCGCAATGGGCTCCGGCGATGGGGCCAGATAGCGACAGTTGCAGGGAACGTCGTGTTGGTGAGGTATTTCAAAGTTTTCTAAAAACATAGGAGGCCCCTTTGGACTGGCCTGCTTCCTTGAGCACCTGCCGCGTACGCTTGTCAACCCACACATAGCCAGTCGTCGCACCATGTGTGAATCGGATCATCATACAGGGTATCTGCTGATCGGCGGCCACGAACCAGGTGTCATCAAAGACATATTCGAGCGTATAGGGGTCCGAGGGCGTGGGCGTATCCTTGTTGAAATTATCGAGTGTGTAGACCACGCCTTTTTGCAACTCCAGGTACCCGAAAATGTTTTCGATCATGTTGTCTTCGAAGTAACCCTTTTTCATTGCGTAGGTCTTACTGGAAGGCACGCCTTTACGGGTAGTCCGGACAGTGGCCAGTGTATCGCCAAACAGCATCTCGAAATCGACGTTCTCCGTGTAATGAATTTCATGCATTCGCAGCGGTCGCAGGGCCAGGTCGGTGACTGAAGTGTCAGTAGAGAATCTTCCGGGGGGGACCTGACGTGACCGGGCAAAAATGATCTTCCCAGCCGCTGAGTCGATTATCGTAAAATCATCCATCATGAAATCGTACCGGACATGACCAGTGGAATCCGATACGACCGTTCGGTAAAAATCATGCGTGGGCTTCAGCCATTCGGGATGGATCCGTTTATCCCCGGGTTGAAGAACGGTTTGCGCGCTGACCGTCGACGGAGTGAATGAAAACAGGATAGAGAGTAGCGATAGTCGTCTCAGCTGACACGGCCTGAGAATGAAGGAGTGTGCCATGCGCCCAACGGTAGTCACCGTTAGAGTCCAACGGTGGCAACAGTCGATCGCACGCAGTGAACGGCACGTTTGACGCAGCCAACGGCTCTCCCTTCATCCCGAAGCGACTGCCGCCTCAATGTTTTCCCAATGCGCGCAGTGTTTCGAGCATGGCTTTGGCATTGCGACTGTTCGGGGTTAGCGCCCGAGTGCTGGATCCGAGCGGCTCGGACGCGCTGGCGGACGCGCTTCCAGAGGGAGCACGCGGAGATGTCCCGTTATCGGCCGCTCGCGGCTTTTGGTGAGCGGGAGAGGAGATCGGACGGCGTTAGGAGTGTCATCATGTTCGACTTGGCGCGAACGAGATCCTGCGCAAATCCCGAACGGCTAAAGAATACAAGGTGAGGATCGGCGCCGTCGTAGTATCGCGTTTGCTTAACCGCGGCACTGAGAGTCTGATAGACCCCGATGCCGGTCGCGTGCTTCGACCACTTGCACTCGCCTGCGAAGCCACCGTCGGAGAGGAACTCGCCGGCCACATTGATGTCGAAATCCGCGCCCCAGATCTTGCCGACTTTGCCAGCCACGTCAGGCAACCGCTCCTGGCCGTACAGGGAAACGTACTGACGACAGATCTCTTCGAATCGTCCACCCATGTATTCGTCGAGCTTGGGGCCGACGTGCGTCCGATACACGGCCGCCCCGTGGCCGGCGTCGAGCGCGGACAAGTTCGGCAGGACGAACTGATAGTAGAACGCGAGGAATGAATCGCCGATGTAGAAGCGAGTATGCCGACTCCGACCGGGGTCGGGGACGTCCAACGAATGCACGCGCCTGAGGAGGCGCAGCGCCTCGAGCTTGTCGATGTATGGGGTTAGGATCGCCCCCTCCTCGCCTCGGGCCAGCACGCGACCGGCGATCTCGCTGCGCGTCGTGCATCCGTCGGCGACCGCGAACAGGACGCTGGCGTAGCGGGCGACGCTGGAGAATTCCGCTTGCAGCAAGTGAACGGGCTCGTCACGCAATGGCGCGCCGTCGGCCAGCACAAGGCGCTTGATGTTGGTCTCGAGGTCAGCATTCCCGTCCACGAGCGACCAGTAATACGGAAGGCCGCCGAACACGCCGTACCCACGGAGCACATCGTCCGCGCGCCAGTCCGGCGCGAATGCGGCGATGTCCCGAAAGGACAGCGGCCCAACATCCAGCTTCGCCGAATGCCGACCATGGAGCGGGTTGCGCTCCGCGAGCAGGTCCTCCATGAACGCGACCTGCGATCCACAGAGGATGAGCGCGAGCGGAGTACCGGCCGACCGGACGCTATCCCACACTTTTTGCACGATCGACGGCAACGCCTTGTTCGCTTCGCACAGGTATGGGAACTCGTCCAACACCACCGTGAGGCCAGGATGGGTTGAGGCCGCAAGTCGCTGGACGTAGCCGATAAGCGCTTCCCATCCGGTGAGTCCGGTCAGGATCGGGTCAACGCCGAGCGTCCGCTCCAATTCGGCCCGGAACAGCGCCTGGCCATCCGCATCGGCGACTTTCGTCGCCTGGTAGTAGACCACGGACCGACCGCGGACCGCGTGCCGCAACAGCGCCGACTTGCCGACGCGGCGGCGCCCGTAGACGATCACGAGCGATGGCCGGTCGGCAGAGACCTCGGCCCGGAGGACACGAATTTCACGAGAGCGACCAACGAAAAGCATGGCGATTCCTGATCTAGGAGCCCCCTAAATTGTGTAAAGAATACGGTAATTGTCAATACCGTAATCATGATTACCTTATTCCACCGACCTAGCGGGCTCGACCCTCATGACCTGTCGCATTTTCAACTGACCGAAGGCGTCGCAGAATCAAGTGCCGTGACAGATCGAGCCGACTCTGTTGCTATTCCGCCGGACGAGACTCCCCGAGCCACCGGGGTTTCGCGATCATGGATTGCTGGATTTCGAGGGGCGATACCACTATCGTGAGCAATCGGGATCGCACCCGAGTCTCACATCTTGTTCGCCCAACGTAGCTGCGCCAGTTAGGAGCTTCGATGTCGACCGTCGACGCCGTCGTGCAGGACATCCGCATCGCTGCACGAGCCCTTCGGAAGCGCCTGGGGTTCACCGCCGTTGCCGTGTTGACCCTCGCCATTGGCATTGGCGCGAACGTCGCCATCTTCGGCGCCGTCAACACGATGTTGCTTCGCCGACTCCCGTTCCGCGATCCCGACCGGCTCATGGTCGTGAGCATGACCAGACCGCCGATGCATCGAGATGCCGGCGATGGATAACATGGTCTGGTCGCCGCCGAAGTTCGCCCTGTTACGCGATGCGCAGAGCGTCTTCTCGGACATCACGCTCTATGCAGACTGGCAGGCGACGATACTGGGCGGCGACGCCGCCCAACGGATCAAGGTCGAGGTGACGGACGACCGCTATCTGCCGACGCTGGGGATCCGTCCGGCGCTCGGTCGCAACTTCACGGCGGATGAGACGCGCGTCCCGAACGGACCGAAGGTCGTGCTGCTCGGTGACGCGCTCTGGCGCCAGCGCTTCGATGCGGATTCCGGTGTCCTCGGCCACACGATCAACCTCGGTGGAGACCCGTACACGATCGTCGGCGTCATGCCGGCGAGCTTTCACGGACTGACCGGACACGCCCAACTCTGGGCGACGATCATGGGGGCGAGGCCCGAGACGGCAAGCGAAGCCTGGGCGAACCTGTACACGCTCGTCGCACGACTCAAGCCCGGTGTGTCGCCCGAGCTCGCCAAAGAGCAGGTGCGGCAACTGGGCCAGCGCGTCGACGAATCCTTCCCGATGGAGGGGCCGAAGGGTGCTCACGGGGGCGCGGTCGCGCGCGCGTTGGACACGAGACGCGTGGACCCGGTGGTGCGGCGCGCGTTGCTCGCCCTCTTCGGCGCGGTGGGCATCGTGCTGCTCATCGCCTGTGCCAACGTCGCGAACCTATTGCTCGTGCGTGCCGCCGAGCGCCAACGAGAGATTGCGATCCGTGTCGCGCTGGGCGCGCCGCGCCGGCGCCTCGTCGGTCAGCTGTTCGCCGAGAGTGCGCTCCTCGCCGCGATCGGTGGTACGGCCGGAGCGGCGCTTGCCTGGTGGGGCGAACGGCTCCTCGTTGCACTCGACCCAACACGCACCGCAAGACCGCGGACGCTTGGCGCGCTCGGGCTCGTATCCTTCGATCAAATTCAGCTCGACGGAGTGGCGCTGACGTTCGCCGCCGCGGTCACCTTGGGCACGTGTCTTCTCTTTGGCCTGCTCCCCGCGCTCCATGCCACGCGCGCGACGCCGCGCACAGGGGTTCGGGAGCGACGCGATGCACGCGGACGGGCGCTGCTTGCGTCGGCGCAGGTGGCGCTCGCCGTCGTGCTGCTCGTTGGCGCGGGGCTCCTCGTCCGGAGTCTGAGTACCCTCCTCGCCGTGCCGCTTGGCTTCGACGCCAACAACGTGCTGACCGTGGGATTAGGCCGGCCGGATGCGCTCGATGACGCCGTGTTCCCGGGCGCACATGACGGCAAGAACGAGAATCTGCTCCCCGGCTACTACGACCGGGTGCTCGCGGCCGTCGCGAGCCTTCCCGGAGTCACGGGCGTTACGCTGCAGGACTGCCTGCCGCTGAGTGGCGGTTGTGGCAGGACGCCCATCTACCTGCTGGATCGGCCGCCGCTCTCTGATAACGAGTTTCGGACCCTGAGCGATCATGTGATCAGCGCGCATTGGCCCTCGGTGATGCGCGTACCGGTCGTCCGCGGCCGCGCGTTCACCGATGCGGACCGCGCCAACGCGCCGAGAGTCGTGCTCGTGGGTGAGACTGCAGCGAGACGCCTGTGGCCAGGCGAAGACCCGATCGGGAAGCCCTTGAGCCTTGGCATCGCCGGCTTTGCCGACGATACCGCGCGCGTCGTTGGTGTCGTCGGGGACGTCCGATACACTTCGCCCGACTCGGTGCCCGGCATCGACATCTACGTCTCATACCTGCAGATGCCGGACGTGCGGGTGACGATGCTGGTTCGCACGGCTGGCGACCCACTCGCGCTGGTCGCGTCCCTGCGGCGGGCGGTCCATGGCGTCGCACCGAACGCACCGGTCTACGATGTCCGTCCACTCGCTCGACGCGTCGGCGACTCGATGGCCCTCGCCCGGTTCGGAACCTCGCTGCTCACCTCGTTCGCCACCGTTGCGCTCGTGCTCGCGATGCTCGGCGTGTACGGTGTACTCGCGTTCACCGTCGTCCAGCGCACGCGCGAGATTGGCGTGCGCGTCGCGTTGGGCGCGACCCCCGCCTCGGTCGTGCAACTCGTGGTCGGCCGGGGCGTCGTCATCGCGGCCGCCGGCGGCATCGTGGGCATCGTGGGGGCACTCGCGGCGACGCGTGTCCTGCGCTCGCTGCTCTACGACGTTGCACCGTCTGACCCGGCCACCTACATCGGGATCACCGTCTTGCTGGTCGCGGCGGTGATCGCGGCGAGTTGGATGCCGGCGCGCCAGGCATCGCGCGTCGCGCCTGCCGAGGCGTTACGAGTCGACTAGGGCGGGCGCCACCAGAGAGAGCACTTTACAGTGGGTTCTGTCTCCGTTGAGGAGTGCCACGTTCGGGTCTATTCGGTCTCGCTGCGCTCGCTGCGGCCGGCGTGCCAGCGGGTGCCGGGGCGGCAGGTCGTGCCACGGCGCCCCCGTGCGCATGATCCACAGAATCCCGGTGAGGACGTCGCGCGGATCGCGCCACGGCCGCCCGCGGCCATCCTTCCGCACCCGGGGTTTGGGCAACAAGGGCTCCAAACGTCTCCACTGCGCATCGGTCAGATCCATGCGTCACCTCGGAGGAGAGCGAGAACCGCCAGTCTCCTCCAAGGACGAATGCTCCCGACGCATGACCCAGTGGCGATCTAGCCTCTAGCCGCAAGCGGCATTCGACTTTATGTTGTAAAGTTCATGTCCGATACCGCGATTGAAACGCACGCCTTGACGCGATATTTCGGAGACGTGCGCGCCGTCGAGGACCTCAGCCTGCGCGTGCCGCGCGGCAGCGTGTACGCGTTTCTCGGACCAAACGCCGCTGGAAAGACCACAACCATCCGCTTGCTCCTCGGGCTTGCCCATCCAGACCGCGGTGAGATCCGCGCGTTCGGCCGGCCCCTCGATCGAACTAGTCGTCGGGCATTTCTTCGTCGAACCGGCGCGATGGTCGAGGCACCGTCGCTCTATCCGCACCTGACGGGCTACGAAAACCTGCGGGTGGCGCAGGGGCTGCTCGCGCTGGATCGATCCAGTATCGGGCGCGCGTTGCGCATCGTCCACTTGGAGCGCGACGCGCACCGCCTCGTCAAGACCTTCTCGCAGGGCATGCGCCAACGGCTTGGGATCGCCCTTGCGCTGCTTGGTCAACCTGAGTTGTTGATTCTCGACGAGCCAACGAACGGGCTCGACCCGGCGGGCATTCACGAGTTCCGAGACTTGATCCGCGGATTCGCGATCGAGCACGGCATCACCGTCTTTTTGTCGAGTCATCTGCTCGCCGAGGTCGAGCAGCTGGCGTCTGATGTTGGAATCATCGGACGCGGAAGCCTGTTGTTCGAAGGGACCCTGGACGCTCTCCGCAGACGCTGGCCGGAGCGTCTGGTGATTGAAGTGGATCGCCCGCTGGTCGCTGCCGCCGTCCTCCGCAAAATCGGTTGCACGGTCGCACGCGAAGAGTCAACAGGCTTGAGTCTCGATCTTGCGCTTCGACCCGATGTCGCCCGGGTGGCCGCGGCACTCATCAATGCGGGACTAAGCTTGTATCAGCTCCGAACGGTGCGGCCATCATTGGAGGAACTCTTCCTCGATCTGACGAGTGGGACTCATCTCGGTTCCCCTCGTTCACCCGGACCGACGGTATGAGGAATCTCGTGCGTGCCACCGCAATGGAGGTGCTCAAGCTCCGAAGAACGCTCGCTCTCTGGGCGTCAACGCTTGTCCCCGTCGCGGTAATCGCGATGACGACCGCCATGAACATGTCCCGTGCCCGCGGAAGCCGGTTTGATCCGGATCAGCCCAATGGCTGGGATAGTTTGATGCTCGATCTCGTGCTGTTTCTCTGGTGCCTCGTCGGACTCCCGCTCTTCGTGTCGCTGGAAGCGGCGCTCCTCGCTGGGCTGGAGCATCGCGAGAACACCTGGAAGCACCTGTTCGCACTTCCCGCTCCTCGCTGGACGATCTATGTCGCCAAGCTGCTGGTTGGTGCGGGACTGCTCGGCGTTAGCTCGCTCGTGCTCGCAATCGGCACGGGCCTCGAAGGCGCAATCATTCTGGTGTTCAGGCCAGATTTCGGGCTCAACCCCGTGATCCCGTGGGCGCCGATTCTCGTGCGAAGCTTCTCATTCGTTCCGGCGGTGTCGCTGATGCTTGCGGTGGAAACGTGGGTGGCGATCCGCTGGCCTCGGTGGACAGTCAAAACCGGCCACTGATCGACGGCTGAAAACCGGCCACCAGCCGGGGGGACGTCCGAGGCGTTGACGCCGAGGCGGCGGGCATTGTCCCTCCGCCGGCATGAGCAACGTCTTGAAGGCCGACATCCAACAGCAGATCGTGGCGTTGGGGCGACTGGGGTGGTCGCTCCGGCGGATCGAATAGGCGACCGGCGTGCGCCGGGAGACGGCGAGCGCGTATCTCAAGGCGGCGGGCATTCCGGTGCGGGGGCGCGGCGGCCGGCCGCGCGCGTGGCCGCCGGCAAATCCGGCCACCACACCGGTGGTGTCCACCGACTCGACGGCGCCGACCGCGTCGCGGCGGGCGAGTGCGTGCGAGCCGTACCGCGAGCAGATCGTGGCCGGGGTGGCGCAGGGCCGCAACGCCATGGCGATCTGGCAAGACCTGGTCGACACGCACGGCTTCGCGGCCCGCTACGCGAGTGTCCGCCGGTTCATCCGGACGCTCCACGATCCGGCGGCCGTCGAGGCGCGCGTGGTGATCACGACCGCCCCGGGCGACGAGGCGCAGGTCGATTACGGCGAGGGGCCGATGGTGCGCGACCCCGCCACGGGGAAGTACCGGCGCGTCCGGCTCTTCGTCCTGACGCTCGGCTACTCGCGGAAGTCGGTCCGGCTCCTCGTCTGGCGATCGAGCACCCAGATCTGGGCCGAGCTGCATGAGCGCGCCTTCCGCCGGCTGGGCGGCACGGTGCGCGTCATCGTGCTCGACAACCTGCGCGAAGGCGTCCTCACGCCCGACGTCTACGACCCGACGCTCAATCCACTCTATCGCGACGTCTTGGCCCACTACCACGTCGTGGCCTTGCCGTGTCGCGTGCGGGATCCGGATCGCAAAGGCAAAGTGGAATCGGGCATCGGCCACACGCAGCGGACCCCGCTCAAGGGGCTCCGCTTCGAGTCGCTGGAGGCGGCGCAGGCGTATCTCGATCAGTGGGAGACGCGCTGGGCCGATACGCGCATCCACGGCACGACCAAGCGCCAGGTCGCCGCGATGTTCGCCGAGGAACAGCCCACGCTCGGGCCGCTCCCGCTCGAACCCTTCCGCTACTACCGCTACGGCACCCGTACCGTGCATCTCGATGGGTGCGTCGAAGTCGAGGCGGCGTACTACAGTGCTCCACCCGGCTGGATCGGCCAGCGCGTGCAGGTCCAGTGGAACGATCTCTGGGTGCGCCTCCTCGCCCCCGACACGGGGCAACTCCTCCGGGAGCATCGGCGGACGGCCCGCGGCCGGCATCGGGTGCACGACACCGATCGGCCCGCCCGGACGCCGCTGACGACCGTCGCCCTGCTCGCGCGGACCCAGCGCGCCGGCCCGCACATTGGCACGCTCTGCGACACGATCCACCGCCAGGACGGCGTGCTCGCCGTCCGCCGCATCCTCGGCGTCCTCGCCCTCGCCAAGCGCTACGGCCCGGCCGTCGTTGACGCGGCCGCGCACGCCGCCCTCGAGCTGGGCGTGCCCACCTATCGCTTCCTCCGCCGCTACCTCGAGCACCGCGTCCCCGTCCCCCTCACGCTCCGCCAAGTCGATCCCCTCATCCGGCAACTCACCCTCTACCGCGACCTCATCGATCGCCACCTCGGAGATCCCCCATGAACCTCGTTGAACTCGATCACGCCCTTCGCCAGCTCCGCCTCTCTGGCATGGCTGCGGTTCTCGAGACCCGGCTGCACCAAGCCCAGACCGAACGTCTCGCGCCCATCGATCTCCTCTCCGCCCTCGTCAGCGATGAACTCCTCCGCCGCCAGGATCGCCTCCTCGAGCGCCGGCAGAAACACGCCCGCTTCCGCGATCCGGATCGCACGCTCGACACCTTCGACTTCGACTTCAACAAGAAGATGAACCGCGCCCTCGTCTACGACCTCGCCACCGCCCGCTTCGTCGCCCAGCGGGAGGACGCCCTGTTCGTCGGGCCACCCGGCAGCGGGAAAAGCCATCTCGCGCAAGCGATCGGCCGCGCCGTCATCCATCAAGGCTACCGCGTGCTCTATCGCGAGGCCCACACGCTGCTCGAAGAACTGGCGGACGCCACGCTCGACGGCACGCGCAAAGCGTACCTCGCCGAACTCGCCGCCGTGCCGCTCCTCATCATCGACGATCTCGGCATGCGCAAGCTCCCCCACACGGCGGCTGAAGATCTCCTGGAACTCATCATGCGCCGCTACGAACGGGCGTCCACACTGCTCACCTCCAATCGCCCGGTCGAGGACTGGGGCAAGCTGCTCGGCGACACCGCGGCGGTCACCGCGCTCCTCGATCGGCTCCTCCACCACGCCCACATCCTCAAGTGCGGGCCCCGCAGCTGGCGCACCAAGGTCCAGGGTGACAGCTTGTCCACAGACTCGATCGGGCCGCGCTAACCCACTCACCAGTCTCGGACGCCCCACCGTGGTGGCCGGTTATCAGCTGTCCATCAGTGGCCGGTTATGAAGTGTCCACCGAGGCCGCTGGCGCAGCTTCACCGTCCCCATGACGTTGGGGATTGGCGGTACGGTAGTCGCCATCATGTTACTGCGCACATTGAAGAATATCGCGAGTACGCCGCACGGACCGCTCTTCGCGAGCGTCTTTCCGTGGTCGCTTCCGTATGTGGTGCTAGCCCGTCAGGCAACCTCAACGCTTCGCGGGACCGCGTTGCTGGTCGGCATTGTCGGAGGCATAATCGTCGCGATCCTCGGATGCTGGGACGTCGTCCGTCGCGACGTGGCGTAGTTTCCGGAGGGTACGCGAGCCGCACCGAGCGCGCCGGCGAATAGGCATGCCTGTCATGCGCGGCGGAGCGGTCGACCGCCAGGCCGGCCCGCGCCTCCGTGTTACCGCGTGACAAGCCCACTCAGTCACATGCGAGGGCCGCAAGGACACCTGGCGATAGCACCCGATATCGGCCAAGCGTTCGGCCTGGGCGGAATGGACACTCACGACCTCATCGTGTCGCCTCACTACCAGGGTTGCACCCTATCCCTAGTCGACTTTGAGAGCGTTCGCAGGATCGACCCGGCTCGCGTGGCGCGCCGGCAGGTAGGCCGCAATCACCGCTACAACGAGCAGGATGCCGCACGCGTCAGAGCGCGAGGGAGTCCTTCGGGCTCACCTGAAAGAGCAATGATGACAACAACCTCGACGCCGCAAGCGCTCCCGCGATCCCGTCGCCGCGCCGAGCACTGACACTGCGAGGGCTCGCCTTAGTATTTCGCCGCGCACACGCGCCGGCGTAGCACCGAGCGCCATCCGCACGCCAATCTCGCGCGTCTGCTCGCGCACGGCAACGCCATGATGCGGTAGAGACCGATCGCCGCCAGCGCTAGAGCGACAAGGCCGAACGCCGAGAGGAGGAATGCACTAAAGCGCGGCTGTGCGAGCGGCCCGGCGAGATGTCGTCCATAGTGCGTGCTGTCCACCACGTCGCTGTCGAATCGACGTGGGCGATGTCGTGCCGGATGGCGGGCACCAACGCGTGGAGCTCGGTCGTCGTCCGGAGCACGATCATTCCTTGCCACACGGACTGCGCGTAGGGAACGTACACCATGGGGGTGGGCTCGCGCAGCGAACGAAACCGGCTTTCTCCCGCGACACCGACTACCGTGCGCCAGGAGTGGTCTGGACTCCCGTCAAGCCGGATTCGCTTGCCGATTGGATCCCGAGAGGGCCAATAGAGCCGAGCAAAGCTCTGGCTCACGACAGCGACTGGCTCGCGCCTCTCACGCTCGTCGAAACGGCCGGCCGCGGACAATCGGGATACCGAGCGTGCGAAAGTAGTCCTGTCCTCCCGCGGGAAACGGCGTCCTGGGATTCGACGTCACCTCCTCGACTGACTGTCCCTCCGCCTGCCAACCTCCGGCCCAGAATTTCGCCCGATGAACGGGCCGATGATGCTCGGAGTCACCGCGGTCACGCCGGGGAGGGAGCGAAAGCGTGCCATGAGCGCATCGCCGAGTGCGTGGTACCGATGCTCATCCGCGTATTTGCTGAACTGAGATACGACGCTGATCAGCGACAGATGATCGGGCCGAAAGCCGAGATCGATCGATTGCAGGCGCTGTACGCTGCGCGCAAGCAGCCCTGCCCCGGCGATAGCAGGATGAGCGCGGAGTGCGACCTGCGAAACCGCCGGCGACGAAGATCGGAAGAATATGAACCGAGGCGGGAGGCGACGTTACGGGCCAGCCGCGCGGCCGCCGATGAGCCGGAAGGCCGCGTTTTGCCGCTACCTAAGCACGATCGAAAGACAACGACCAAACAACGAAGAGGCAAACGTGAAGACGCTTCGGGATGCGCGCAGCCTGCGCGCGGCTGCGGTGGGACTTGTGTTGTGGCTCGGTGCCTGTGTCGGATCACCTTCAGGACCAAACAGCGGCGCGACCGTTTCCGGCACGATAACGGGCTCAGAAGGCGGCGATGTCGCGAACGCGACGGTGACCGTGACACCGGCGGTGGCAAGCGCGCTACCAGCCGTTCAGACGACGACGAGCGGCGCGTTCACTTTGGATAACGTGCCAGCCGGAGACGGCAGCATCGCGGTGTCCAACGTCCCCACAAACTGTCAGGCGCCGGCGGCGATCTCGTACACCGGACTCAAGAACGGCGGTCACAGGGTGCTCAATATCGTGGTCGGCTGCGGAACAACACTCCCGTCACGGGCACGTTAGCAGCAACGGCAGCGGTCCTGCGGCATCGGGCGTCGAGGGAAACGTGACCCCGTCCGCTGCCGCGGCGCGACGGCAAGCAGCCGTTGCCGACCGGCTACGTCACCGCGTCGGGTACTTCGTGAAAACGTAGTCCTTCGCCTTTACGAGCGTGTGGCACGAGAGCCCGCACTTGGCGTCGTTCGCTTGCGGCGGGCTATCCGCCAAAGTGCCGGGCCTGAACGTCTTGGACGCGGCGTCATACTCAAACTCGGCGTATCCCCATCCGCCGCCGTCCGAGAACCTCTTGCTATCCTTCACCATGAAATCCACGTCATGTTGGGTACCGGGCACGAGCGGCTGCCCGGGCTCCGAGTCGGCCTTTACTATGTTCCAATGGACCTTCGCCATTCTGGCGCCATCGGGGAATGGCTTGCCGTTACCAGGAAACCCGGCCTTGTACGCGGCGATCATCGCCGGGTTGCCGAGGATCACAGCCAGCTTGTCTCCGTTATGACTGACAGCAATAGTCTGCCATCCTTCGTAGCCCTCGAACTCGGAGAACGCGAGTCCATTCGGAACTTTGAGGGTGTACTTGCGGTCTTGTGGGGAATTCGCCGGCTGGCAAGCTAAGACGGCGAGCGCTACAGTAGTGCTGACGCTGCACCGTATGCCCTTTGTTCTCATCGCCGCGGCTCCTTTGTCTGGTCAACCAATTATACACACGATGGCGAGCGCCATGACTGGGCGACCGGCCGTGAGTAGGTGTGTCTGAGAGCCTAATGCAGCAGGGACTAAGGGCGATGTATCAGCGAGGCCACTAACCCGCCAGCATTGTACATTGTAACGCGCGCGGTTGCCGGTAATTCGTTTGGCGCCTGGTTTCGGCCGGTCACACTCAGAACCCGGAATGGAGGTCTTGTCGCATGGCGAAGCTTGTATTCGGATTGATGCAGTCGTTGGACGGCTATGTCGACCACACGGCATTGGGCGCACCTCTTCCCTTGGTCTCTCGTCATTTCGTCGGGCTGGTGCGCGACGGGACGGGCCTGGTGTACGGTCGCCGCGTGTACGAGATCATGCGGTATTGGGATGATGACCAGCCTGATTGGGACGCGGGCGATCGCGACTTCGCAATTGAGTGGCGGCGCACGCCGAAATGGGTCGTGTCGCGCTCGCTCAAGTCCGTCGGCCCCAATGCCACGCTTATCGCGGATGACGTCGAGGCGGCGGTACGCGGGCTGAAATCCCGGCTCGATGGGGAGATTCACATTGCCGGGCCACACCTGGCGCGAAGCCTGACCGACTGGGGGCTCATCGATGAGTATCGACTCTACTTCCTGCCCTGCGTGATGGGTCGGGGCACGCCATTCTTCGCTGGCCCTCGGCCGCCGCTCCGGCTTGTGGCCCACGAATTAATCGGCGAGAACGCGGTGCGGTTGACGTACGTTCCTGCGTGAGGTCATCCTGGTGCGGGCGATGTGGCCTGGCATCACTTGGGCATCGAGACGGAAACCCAGAAGCCCGATTCCATTCGCGAGGATCGCGGCGCAATCGCCGGGGAGCTCAAGTGGCTGCACGCCGCCGGGAAGGCAGGCGTGACGATGGTCGTAAGTCACGACGGCGACCAATCGGCGATGCTCACGAAATCCGGCGTGCTACGCTAGGGGCTTACCCGGTAGAACGCACTGGGTTGAAACTCTCCGGCACCGGAAACGTGGCGAATGGCCGCTACGTTCGACGCACTGCGACGATGTCGATCTCGACCCGGGCGCCACGCTTCGCAGCGGGCAGAACCACCTGCAACAAGGTGTGTGCGGGCTTGTTCGGTTGGTCCGCGCCGAAGATCTCGTTGTATCCGGCTGAATATCCGGCGTGATCGGCTTCGGTCCCGATGTAGGCATGAATCATCACCACATTGCCCAGCGTCAGTTTCTGCGACTCGAGGAATTGTTGAAGATCCTTGTACGCACCCAAGGTTTGTGACTTGACGTCGGGATGTGTCTCCAGATCCGGGTCGAGCCACCCACTCACAAAGAGCAGGTTTCCGGCCCATACAGCTCCCGAAATGTTTGGGAAGGTCCCCTGCGCCGCCGGGAGCGGGACTTGCTTTCGTGTCTGCGCTGACGCGGTCAGCGGCCCGATCAGCGCGACGGCCACAAGGGAAAGGCCCGGGCGCACTATATCAATCCCGACGACCCGGCACAATTTTGGAATGCTTATCTGTGAAGTGAGCGGCGCTTATGCTCCTCGCACGGCGCGACCTTCGGCATCCGACTGTTCCACATAGGCGGAACAGTGAGGGACGGCACCGCGTCCAGCGCTACTTCGATCGATCGTCAGACCGTTGGACCTTACTCGACAATCAGCGGCCGAACGCGCTCACGCGACGTATAAGGCGCCGGCTGCATGGTCACTGAGTTCGGAGCGCGTCGCCGCGCCGCTCGATCTCCTCCACGCCGGGATCTTCTTTCCACGACAAAAGCACCCAGACATGTCCAAACGGATCGCGCACCGAACCCGAACTGGCGCCGTAGAACAAGTCCGTCACCGGCTGGATTTTCTCCGCACCGGCGTCGGTCGCGCGGCGCAGCAGCGCTTCGTTGTCATCGACCATGATATGGAGTGAGGCGGTGCAGCCGCCCAGGGTGCGCGGTTCACCGTAGAGACCGCTGCCGCCAGGATCGCCGATCATGACTACGGAGCCGCAAATCGCGATTTCACCGTGTACCATTTCCCCGTCCTTGCCGGTGACACGGAACAGCTCCTGAGCGCCGAACGCTTTCTCGTAGAAGGCGATCGCGTCGGCGGCGCCCTCGACGTAAATGTGGGCGACAACGGCGTTGCGATATCGGTCCGGACGCATCTCTCACTCCCGGGATCTGGCCGCCGGCGTTGAGGGTTCAGCGAAAGCCCTCAGCCGCCCACTTCAAGTTCCGATCCAGATCTGGCGAAGACGGCGGTTTGCTGCTATGAGCCAGCACACCGTTCAGAACGGCCGTGAGCAGGATAATGCCGCTGAGGATTGCGACCCAATCTGGTTGGTTCACCGGTTGTCCCGGTCGGGGCCAGAGGAACGTGACGGTGAGACGCCCGGCGAGAACGAACAAGACGGCGGCACCTAAGCGTGCGCGGCCTGACAGCGTTACGCTCAGGTACTTGCTGCACCCACGCGGTCACCGGCCAGACGGAGAGGCCAGAGCAGAGCACGAACCAGCCGTGAGTCGGTGGCCATGGCCCTGTCGTGATCATGAGCCACAAGCCGCCACATCCAGCAAGGATGAACCAGAGCCACGCCGCGATCACACCGGGGAGTTCGACCCCTCGTCTCCAACTGAACGCGCTCTTTTCACCCAGCGACGGAATCCAGGCCGTCTACCTACCGAAATCGGCAGTGCCGGCACCAGAAATCGACATGCTACGAGGAATCCTCCGCCAACACATGCCGGAGCGAGCGACCGAGCTGTCGCACACGGCGTCGACTAGAGCGCAGTACCCATCAACGCCGGATTGACTTGCCATGTACTCAGTCTGGGTGCTAAAATCGGCGTTCACGACTTCGGACCTAGCCGGGCCTTTTGACTAGAGGGTCACTGATATGACGGTCGCGTTGCCATCGCTGAGACGCCGGAGCATCTCAACCGGCGCAGCCATCCTCTGTCTCGCACTCGGAACGGGCAGTGTGACCGCAGTGTTCGCGGTGGTAGATCGCACGCTCGTGCGCCCCACGTCCTATCAGGACCCCGCGCACCTCGTCCAGGTCTATGAACGATTCGGCCAAGGAGGCGTGGGCACCGTAGCGCCTGCGACCTTCCGCGACTGGGAATTGGCGATGCGCGGCACACTCGACCTTGGTGCGTACACCGTCGACCAAGAAGCATTCGAAGGAGCATCTGCGCGCTCGATCGCCGTGACACTCCTCACTCCCAGCGTCTTTGGTATGGTCCGAGTGACTCCATTGCTCGGACGATATCTCGCGCCACGTGACACCGAAGTGAGTGTGCCGGTCGCCGTTGTGAGCGAATCGTTCTGGCGCTCGTCCCTCGATGGCAACGCGAGCGCGGTAGGTCAAGTTATTCGCCTCAGCGGGCGGACGTATACTGTGGTCGGCGTCATGCCAAGCACATTCGCCCTACCGGCTCGTCAACCGACGGACGTCTGGATTCCGCTGACGCTATCCCCTACGCAATGGGCCGATCGCGACAAACACGACCTATTTGTCCTCGGCCGTTTGAATCCGAGTATCACCATCGCCAGCGCCCAGGCGGCTCTCGACCAAACGGCTCGACGACTCAACGCGCAGTTGCCGGGCGCTGACCAGTCGAGGGGCGCGATCATGTTTACGCTCACGGACGATCTCACGCGATCGTTGCGACCGGCCGTCCTGCTTATGCTGGCCGCGGCGTGGCTGGTACTCGTGATCGCGTGCGCGAACGTGGCGATCATTTTCCTGGCCCAGGCACGCGAGCGCGAGCGTGAGACGGCCGTTCGTGCGGCGCTCGGCGCATCACCGGCACGCCTAACACGCGGATTGATCACGCGAGGTCTCGCCCTGGGACTCTCGGGAGGCCTCTCCGGGTTACTGATGGCTGGCGTCAGCCTGCGAGCGCTGCGACCACTGAGTGAGCATGTGACGGGGTTGCGTATCGATGCCGTCCATCCAGCTGTGATCGCGTTCCTTCTCGCGGTCTCAGCGGCGATTGGCCTTGGGCTTGGGGTTCTGCCAGCATGGCGCGCGTGGCGCGCGAATTTGCGTGTCGCGTTCGGAGCGGAAGGCAACCGTCTTGCCGGCGCTACAACACCGAACGAGTGGCTGCGCGGCACCTTGCTCACCGTGGAGACCGGCCTTGCATTCGCCCTGCTGGCAAGCGCGGGGCTCCTGCTCAATACTGTGCGGCAATTGTTGGCCGTACCGTCCGGGATGGCCACGAATAATGTGCTGACCATGCACGTCGGCGCCTCACCCCAGCGATCTGGCGGCGACGCCGTGCAACGGTTCTATCTCCCGATGCTCGCTCGGGTTCAGGCGATACCTGGCGTCGCGCACGCGGGACTCATCTCAATGCTTCCATTGCAGTCCTCCGGCAACAACAGCGATTTCACCATCGAACCAGCACCGCGTGCGGCGCATCAGTCCTCGCCGCTAGCCGAGTTGCGTCTCGTCACGCCGGACTACTACGCGGCCTTGGGCATTCACCAAGTCGACGGTCGATCACTGTCTGCCAGCGGCGACGTGAACGGAGCGCCGCCGGTGTTGGAGGTCAATCAGGCGCTCGTTCGCCAGATCATGGGGAATGAGAATCCGACCGGCCGACGGATCGCGATTCCTGCCATGTACACAGGCTCGGTGGCCGGTGTCGTGAGCGACGTGCACCAAATTTCATTGGACTCCGATCCGTTTCCTGAAATCGACATTCCTCTGTCGCAGATCGCTCTGCCGGACTACGTGACGAGCATGTCGCTGGTCGTCAGGAGCACGGTCCCGATCGCGCAGATCCTGCCAGATATTCGTCTCGCGGTGCGAAGCATTGATCCGACTCAGCCAGTGTCCGACATCGAGACGATGGAGGACGTGCTGAGCACGTCGCTAGTTGATCGCCATTTTCTTCTCGTGGTCCTCGGCAGCTTCGCCAGCGTCGCGCTCGTTCTCGCCTCGGCTGGCCTATTCGGCGTGGTGCACTACATCGTCTCGCAACGATCCCGTGAGATCGCACTGCGCATCGCACTGGGCGCACGCGCACCGCAAGTGATAGGATTCGTCCTTGGCCGCATTGCGATGTGGACTAGCCTTGGTCTGGCAGGTGGCGTTGCCCTGGCGCAGGTCTTTGCGCGATTGCTGGCGAACGCATTCTACGTCGACGGGTCGACCAACTGGACGCTCTACGTCGCCGTCGGTGCACTCATGCCGGCCATCGCTATGCTCGCGTCTTTCATACCGACCCGCAGAGCCGTAACACTCAGCCCGGCAAATGTGCTGCGCGATGTGTGAGCAGGCACGACTCGTCGAGCGCGCGCACGAGCGATCGTCTTCCGTAGCAACAGTATTGAGCCCTTTCGCGGCCCAAAATGACCGGGCATGGAGAGAACACGACATGCTACCTCGACCCGTCAGTTCACTGAATGGGGTCGAGCATGCGTGCCGTCTCGACGACCTTGAATCTCGATACGATCAGCAGTCCGCGGCCGTGTTCGACGCGATACGCGAGTTTTCTCCCGGTCAACAGCCTCTCGCCAAAGCGCTTACGGACATGTCTGTCTGCAATTCGCGACGTCGCTGCCACGAAACGGCGTCACGCGGCACGCGCCCCCGGCTCCGCCGACTTAGGGCAGCGTCCACACCACCGTGCGATACACACCGACAGACGTACGGACCCAGCCGAGCACCTGATGCTTGTGATTGATCGCCACCGCTCCGCTCCAATCTTGCGTCTGCGCCCCACCCCCCTCCAGTCCGGGGAGTCGCTGCAGCCCACGGGTCGCCGTCCAGACAAACGCGAATGGCGACAACGACGCGGGATCCGTGGTAATGCCAACGACGATGCCGTCGTCGGAGATCCCAGTTGCGGCTGCCGACGGAAAGGTGAGACTCACGCTGCAGTCGCCGATAACGATGGCCGTGTCCGCCGCGAGCCATGCGACAGCCTGGGCGCTCTGGCCACCCGAGCAGCGGCCCGCCGTGTCGCCCACCACCCGGTAGCCCGCCGCCCATCCGCTGTCATTGACCGCCAACGCCGCCGTCTGATCGGTCCCGGCGTGACCGGCTCCCATAGGCGGGTCTGGCAGCATTCGCTGGGCTCCGGTCATCGTGAGCACAAGCGCGTGACCGTCGATACCTTCCGGGCCGGCCGCGATAAATCCGGTGCTGGAGATCCCGTGCGGCATATACCCCTTAATCAATTGCCCGCTGATCGGCCATGGCGTACCGAACTTCGTCCAGATCGTTGGCACCCTACCTTGTCCCGCGACGACACAAAATCCCACCACTACGCCGGCATTGGTGATACCGCCCGTGCCGGCGCACGCGGGAGAGTTATCTCCACTCCCGATGACGACCGGAATGAAGAACGTCGAGAGCAAGCGCAGGCGCCGTACATTGCCCTGCCAGTCCCAGATGGCTGCGTTCTCGGAAGGGAAAAGCGAGTCGGTTCCGGGATTGCCCGGCTCCGACAGCGCCACATCCCCGGCGTTGTTGACCCTCAACACCGTGTCGCCGCTTTGCGTGAGCTGGAGACCGAAGTGCGCACTCCACCTGAACGCTGTACCCAGAGTATCGGACGAAAGCCGCTGGCCGACGATCAAGCCCCAGTCATTGAGCGCCATGGGGATATACCGCGTGTGTTGTGTTTGGTCCAACGCGGGAATGGCCGCCGTGTGCACGCCGCTGGCGAACGGGATCACGCCGGCGGCGACTGACAGATCGCGGCTCGGCGCGAGGACCCGGTCGGGCACGTTCGAGCAAGCGAGCGCGACCGGAGTCAGAGCCATCACCAGATTCACAGCAGTACGCGGCATTGGTGTCTCCTATGGTGTGCGCGTGGCGCGCGACTCGAGTCGGCCCGCCACAGGCAGTCGACGGGGCGACGCTCAGAACGCTACACCGAGAGTCCGCCGACGCTAGTACTCGAGCGCGAGCGCGTGGGTTGGCATCACGGATGCTGCCCGCGGATCAGGCATCCGAGAAAACGGCTCTGTTCTCGGTAGGTGGGGGACGGATCCGATCTATTGTCGTCCTGTCGACTCACCCGTAATCGCACGCGTTGCCGCACGGACCCCATCGAAAACGAACCGCGCGAATGGGATCGGATCCGCGTCCATCGGCTGGGCCTGCCTCAGCACCGCGAAGTACCGATCTCGCTGGTCGGCTCGAATTGTCACCCACGGCAGGCCCGCACCGACGAGCGCAATGTTCATTAAGAACCGTCCGATCCTACCGTTGCCGTCGACGAAGGGGTGGATGGTCACGAAGTCCAGATGCGCTAACACCGCACGCTCCACCGCCCGATCTTTGTCGAGGTCCTGGTTGATCGACTCGACGAACGCCGACATCAGTTGCGGCAGTTTCCCCTCGGCCGGCGGTACGTGAGGACTCCCCCGGATATATGCCGGTTGCCGACGCCACTGGCGGAGGTCGCTGGCGCCGAGCAGGCCCGCGTCAACGGACGGGGAGAAGAGCGCCTCGTAGAGATCGAAGATCAGCGCCTCGTCGATGCGCACGGGGCCGCGCGCCGCCGACATCACGCGCGTGACCTCGTCAAATGCCGCCGAGTAGCCGACCAGTGCCGCCCTCTCGCGTAGACCCTCCAGACTCTCGTCGCCGAGCGGGCGCCCTGCAACGATCGCGTCGGCCTGCTCGCGCGTGATCCGATACCCTTCGATAGTCGTTGAGTGATAGGCGTCATAGGCCTTGGCGGCTTTCGCCGCACGGAGTACGCGCGCCAACGATGCACGAGGGAGCGCGGCGGATCTTGTCCCGATCGCGCCTGCGATCTTGGTCCGGAACTCCGCCATCATGAGGCTGTGGCGGTCCAGCCAGGCCGTCGCGCCCCGTGGCATGGTCTCGAGACCGACGGGAATCGTAATCAACCGGCCGACGCCGGTTGCCGAGGCCGATGCGGGCCGCTCGGCATGTTCGGCGAGCACGGTCTCCACGAGATCGGCCAGGCGCCGGTTCCCGCTCGCGCGGGCGAGAAGGCCCATTCGCTTGAGCAGCACCGGGCGTGGGTTGACCGCATACGTCGCAGCGAGTTCGGCGTGCGTCACCGCAGCGTGCCGCAGCCAGAGCGCGACGGCAGGCGTGTCCCGCCGAACATTGCCGGCATTGAGCTGTACGAGCGTACGCGCCACGCTGTCGAGCGTGATCACCGCACCCTGCACCGTTACGGACTTGCTTGCGCCGACGTCGCCCGGTGTCAGCCGCACGGTATATCCATCGACCAATGTCAGCGTGCGTCGACTGGCGTTGGCTCCATGCCGCATGGAGAGCTCGGGCTGTGCGTCCACGTTATCGGTGTGCAAGTACACCGCGGACAGCCGCTCCACCACAGCTGGTGCGTACGCGTGTTCGACTGCGGCGATCACCGCCCAATAGTTGCGGAGCAGGAGGGCAGTCGGATCTGCGTCGTCTGGACGAACCAAGATCCAGACGCCGCCTTCGGCGACCTCGACCACAAGCCCCATCGAGCGGAGCGCACGCGTCTCGGCAGTCGGAGGGAAGTCCTGTCGGCCGGCGACATACCGATGCGCGTCGGTGCGCGTTCGCCACCAAGCGAGCGCCCGCTCTCGGAGGGTCCCACGCTGCGCGGTCACAGCCGTAAATGTATAAAATGCGAGCACAAAAAGCGATAGAACGTCCGCACGTTTTTATCTACAATCCTGACTCATCGTCGGAGCACGGAAAGCTTTCCCCGTGCAACGATCAACCGATCGGCCGGTCGCGCACCGAGTAGTCTGACGACCCATCCCGACCGGCCAGGCTCGGCCTATCCGGACAAGCGCTCCAGCGCACCCAGTCTGTCAAATGTCCCTCACGGTTGAGGACTGAGACGAGTCCGAAGGTAGGTGGCAACGACTTTGTCATCGGCGGTGCCAGTGGCGACCGACATCGTGAGCGCGTACAACTCCGCCGGAGCGACGTGCAGGGCGGCGTTGTTCAGCGCGAGAAAGACGAGCGCGCACGCGAGACCGGTGCGCTTGTTGCCGCCGCTGAAGCCTTGGCTTCGGGCGAAGCCGACGAGGTAGGCGGCGGCCAGATCGGCGAGATCGGCGTCAGAGTCGTAGGCCCAGCGGTTGATGGCGCGCGCGAGGGCGGGGTGCACGACGTTCGGATCAAGCACGCCGTGCGCTCCGCCATACCGTTCGATCTGCTGCGCGTGGATCGCGAAGAGAGTGGATTCCGATAGCCAGCGCGGTTCATCTGATGGGCGTGCCGCGCTCACTTCGCCAAGGCTCTGAACACGCTAACGTATTCCGTCATGACCTTGGCATGTGCCTCGAGTGCTTCGGCGGTCTCTCGTGTGTGCGGGATGACGCGGAATCCGCCCAATCCATCCTCGATCCACTCCAACTCTTGGCCGGCCTCGATGCCGAGCCGACGGGCGACCTCGGCTGGCAGCGTGGTGACGACGGAGGCCCCTTGCGGGCGAGTCTTGCTGAGAAGAATCGGCATGCGAGCCTCTCTGAGGAGTTTGGATGGGTGTTACTATAGTCACACTAATATGTGCGACTTTAGTGGCACTGCCAAGCCGGGCTAGCGGTACTCACGTACTTCTCGCCGGCCGCTATTATACTTTTTAGTGGAATAATATAATAACTGGCAGTTTAGTGGTACTTTCATACTACAAAGAAGCCCGCGACCAGCTCGTCGACTCGGATCAGTCTTCCCCATTACTCACGCACAGCCAACCAATGGACCGCAATGAGTTCAACGATCACCCTTCCGGCAGACTTCAGAAAATGCCTGCCGGTTATTGGGCATTCATCCCAGATCCGCTGCCTCCGAGCGGACTCGAGTGGGACACCGAACTCATCAGGCAACTGTCCGAAGCGGATCGTGCCGTAGGACGACTCTCCGGTGTCGCGCAGACATTGGCCAATCCGCACCTGCTCATTGCACCGTTCATGCGGCGAGAGGCTGTACTCTCCAGCCGTATTGAAGGCACCCAAGCCTCACTGTCAGATCTGTTTCTCTTCGAGGCCGCTCCAAGCGTCACACCACAGGCACCGGACGTACAAGAAGTCGCGAACTACGTCAGGGCACTCGAGTACGGGCTCACGCGTCAGCAAACGCTTCCGGTCAGCTCGCGATTGTTCTGTGAGCTTCACTCGAAGTTGCTCGATGGCGTCAGAGGCGACCACCTGACGCCCGGCGCGTTCAGAACGTCGCAGAATTGGATCGGCGCCCCGAACTGCCCGTTGAGCGACGCGCGCTACGTTCCGCCACCGCCGGACGAAATGCGCATATGCTTGAATGACCTCGAAGTCTTCCTCCATCAACATTCAAGCATCCCCCCCCTGATCCGGCTCGCGCTCATTCATTATCAGTTCGAGGCGATTCATCCATTCCTTGACGGCAACGGACGCATTGGCCGGCTGCTGATCGCATTGCTACTGGCAATCGATGGAGTTCTGACCCAGCCGCTACTCTATCTCAGCGCCTATTTCGAGAACCACCGCACGGCGTACTACGATCACCTGCTTGCGGTAAGCCAGCGCAGCGAGTGGACAGGATGGATCACATTCTTTCTGCAGGGAGTAAGCGAACAAGCCACGGACGCGGTTGCTCGATTGACTAAGCTGCTTGCGCTGAGAGATGAATTTCGGAACCGGTGCCAAGTCGCGCGCGCCTCAGTGCTCACCACGAAGCTGGTTGATCAATTGTTCGTCGTGCCAGTAACAACGGCCAATTTGGCGAAAGGCTTCCTAGGGGTCACATTCCGCACAGCGCAAAGTTGCATCAACACTCTCCAACGCAATGGAATTCTTGCAGAGGTGACTGGGAACGCCAGAGGCAGAGTGTACCTCGCCCGTGAAATCCTCGATGTCGTCAGTGAGGCGAGATCTGGAGCCAAAGCTGCGCAGCGATGAACGCTGATACACCCGCGGTTACACTCACAACCAACGCCTAGCTCGGCGATGTCGCCGCAGCAGGCGGATGGAAAGGGACGTGGATGTTATTGAAGTGCTCTCAGCAGCCCGATTCTGACACGATACTCGCTGTGATGAACGAGCCGTCGAAGTTGGGTGAGCAGTGGGAAATCGCTACGGGCCGTGGACGGATATTACGCGCCCCCAACGCGCCCCCGAGCACTCGTGGGCTGAGTGTCGAAGGCGCAAGTCGATGATTTTGCGTTAGTTCAAAACTGGGGCGGCTGGATTTGAACCAGCGGTCTCCCGGTTAACAGTCGACCAGGTAGGTCACCATAAACCAACAATTTGCCGTACTCGGGAGGGAGACTGGGCGCCGGTGCCGTCGTTTCCCGATAGACGTCCCCGAGTTATTGGTATCGCGCACCACAACGACGTCCGAACGTCCACTCCAGCCGCGTCGGTGTGGCGCGAGAAAAGACTGTGTTCTCTAATTCGTTCGGCAATGCTCTTCTGCCTGAGGCGAAAACCAGAGAGGGAGTGTGCAGAGTTTTTGAACGCTTCGTAGGTTTGTGGCGAGTATGGATCAAGGTAGTAAGCCACCGATGTCCCTCGTTGTGCGGTGTGGTGGGCAGGCAGATTCGGCTTCGATCGCTCTGTCGACGTTGGGTGGCATGAAACGTCCGTAGTAGAAGCAGCCGGGCACCTCGCCCCTCTGGCGCGAACCCGAAAATGCGGTTAATTATCGGCAATCTATCGGCAACATTATTGACGGCCGGCTTATGGCTTGTCGGCTACCTGTCGGCAACACATATGACACTCTCGCCCGACGATTTTCTTCCTAGCCTCAGTCGTGTTCAAACCGCCGAAATGCTCCGGCTCATCGGCGAGATCGATGAGTTCAAAGGGCATTGGCGGCGTGTGAACGAAGTCCGGACCGAGCGCCTGGCACAGTTGCGCCAAGTCACGACGATCGAGTCGACCGCCAGCTCAACCCGGATCGAAGGGGCCGAGCTCAGCGACGCCGAGGTAGCACGAGTACTCGAGGGATTACACATCGACTCGTTCCGTGCGCGCGACGAGTCGGAGGTGCGCGGATATGGTGAGCTGGTGACGCTGATCTACGATAGCTGGACTGCGATCGCGCTAACCGAAAACCATATCAGGCAACTTCACAGCGTCCTACTGAAGTACTCGGAAAAGGATGAGCGTCATCGAGGGGAGTACAAAAAATTTCCGAACAATGTCGAGGCGCGACACCCTGACGGGCATACGGAGCTGGTCTTCGAGACCGCGAGTCCATTCGATACACCTCGTCTCATGGCTGCGCTCGTGGCCGCGACGAACCAGGCGCTCGAGGGCCAGATCATCCACCCGCTCGTCGTCATTGCGCGCTTCATTGTCGACTTGATCGCCATCCATCCCTTCCAGGATGGCAACGGACGCCTCGCACGAGCTCTGACGACACTGCTGCTACTGCGAGCGGGATACGACTATGTGCCCTATGCGTCACATGAACGGGTCATCGAAGAAAGCAAGGCCGCGTACTACGCCGCCCTGCGAGAATCGCAGATCGCCATGCGCGATGACCCAGCGTCATTCGGTCGCTGGCTCCTCTTCCTGCTCCAGGCGCAGCGCGCACAGCAACGATCGCTCGAGGCGAAGCTTCGGGTCGAGCATTCGCTGATCGAGCTGTCCGACATTCAACAGCAGGTGCTGGATCTCGTGACGACGCTCGGCCGCGCGACGACCACGGCGATCGGCGTGCAGTTGCGCATGCCGTACCGCACGGTCCGATACCATGTCGACGCACTGGCTGCACATGGTCTGCTGCGCGCGCACGGACAGCGGAGGGGACGATACTATACGCGCGCCGTGGCTGCCGCTGACTCAGCACCGCCCCTACCCGCTCCCGGCACAAACGTCATCATCGCAGAGATCTACGAGCGCGGCGGACGCATCAGTCGGCGAGAGCTCGCCCGCCTCCTCAAGCGACACGGCTACGACACTCGCACTTCGGGCGTTTTGCACGGTCGCCGACTCGCTCATCTCCGACGCGATCAAAAGACGGGAGAGAGTGTGCTGACCAGTCGTGGCGAGGAGGTCGCTCGACAGCACCTTTTCAGTGCCCGGCTCGCGGCGCGAGCGAAGGAGTCTGTCAGTCTGAACGCCGAGGCGCACGCGGACGTGAAGTCAAGAGCGGCCCCTGAGTGAAGTGCTACCAGTAGCAACCCACCAAAACTGGGGCGGAGATAGATGACAAGTGTGGGAAGGACCCCGTAGCGTTCCGTACTCTCGGGCTCGTGGTTGGAGGTGACGTTGGTCAGGACCGTGCGCCGCGCGGATAAAAGTGTACTTAGCGGGAGATCGGCGGACAGTGTGACGTAAAAGCGAGGTGCCCATGATCCTCGCCCGGTGGTAAGCTGGTGTTGTCGAGACAACCACACTTACCGGGGGTGAAGCCCATGGACACCAGGGAGAAGCTTATCCAAGCGCGCGTCAGCATGCTAGCGCTGGCCGACGAGTTGACGAGCCGAGATCAGACCGATAGTCAGGGGACGCGCTCCGTGCGCATTGATCCAGTCGATAGGAATAAGGTTTGAGCGACCACGAATGAATCCCGCCGTCAACAACTCGAGCGCATCTTTGTGCCAGATCGCGCAGTAAAAGGGGTCCTTCATATCCCGTGGCGTATCGAGACGCAACAGGAAACACTGATCTATGCTGTCCACGACCGACAGCGAGTTGTCGCGTGGAAACTGGCCGAGCGTCCGCAGGGCGACCTCGCTTCCATGCTCGGCAGGATACACTGGCCAGTCTGCATGAATCGCGATTACCCCCAGCGATGTCAATCCGAGATAGCCTGGATGATCAAAGAGACCTCCCATTTGATGCACCCTCTATCGGCCGCTTGGGCCGGAAATTGAATCGTCTTGGAGCCTGTGACCATAGCACGCGCCCGGCGAACGCATCGGGCGCGTCGACAATGACTCGACGACGCCGTCGCGTAGCGAGACCCTACAATAACCGATTAAATGTCAAATCTGACATTGCGCGTCAGAATGACGATATGTCGATCGTGTATGGTGCTGCATGAAAAGAGCAGTGCTTCGATGTACGGCTGCATGATAGTGGTCATACGTTCGAGTTGAGCGTAACGCCAGAGCGCATTCGCCGCGTAGCCACGCCGCTTCAGATAATCGTGCAGCGCCTCAAGGGCGACGTCGAGGCCGACCCTACGGCGGAATTTGAAACAGTCCACGACGGTCTTAGCCGCGCTGTAGATTCGGACCGTCGCGCCCCCGAAACGGTGGACCTCAATGCCGGCCGCGCGCACAATCGAAGCCGCTACACCCTACGGCTGGGCGCCTGAGCGCGCTCCTTCACGGCGACCTCAACGATGTCAGCGTTGAGACGGCAACGGTCGACGACAGCTTCCTCGGTCAGGATCCTCGATGAGCACAATGCCCGGTCGGACTTTGACGCTGCCGCCGGGATTGCGCTTTCAAGCTTCGCGATGACCCAATGCGGACGATCCCTCGCCAACCGCGCGAGCTCGACCATTGGCGTTCGACCAACGGTCTCCAATGCGTCATGGAATATCACCGCTCGACGGCAGGATGCCAGCGCCATGCGCGGCGCTAATGAATGACGTCACCAGCGGATGCGGCGCGTCTGTCCGTGAGCGATTCTGCGGCACGAACAGCGTCGCGACAAAGAACGGGTGATCCTCGAGTTCGAGCACTCGAACCTCCCCATCCTCGTCGGAACCGACGATTCGCATTGGTCCGTTGCTGAACATTGGCACGACCAGCGGGTTCACACCGAAATTGCAATAATACCGCTCCATGACGTGGAGGGAGCCGTAACAACCCGCGACCTTGGAGCCGGCAACCAGGGCGACGTGCATCTCCCGGCCAGCGGGCGAGCACGCCAGGGCAGAGATGAAGAGAGCCGATGAACTCGGTTCGTACTCCGCATGTTGGGCGTCTACGTATCCCAGCACATTGCGGGCGTACTCAATGACGATGTGCTGCAACCCTCCGCAGGTCCCAAGGCACGGGACATTGCTCTCCCGCGCATACCGAATGGCGTCCAGCGTCTTCCGCATGTTCTTGTAGGGGCTTCCGGGGGCAATCCATAGTGCCGAGTACTTGGCGAGCGCCGGGACGTCAGCGACCTCGGTCGATATCCAGTCGGCTCTGACATTGATGCCAAGGGCGTGGGCGGAATGCAGTACCGCGGCCGTCGTTGCCGGGTGCGGAGGAAAGTGCGGGTCGTAGTCGCCGATGATCGCGACGGCCGTGACGCTGTGGCGTGGGGACATGAGCATGACGGTTATGATGGTGGTATATTCGATATGAGTCAAATCGAATGATAGCATATGAATCATGATGAAAATCGAACATTGAAGATGGCCGTTGGTGAGCCGTCGATTCGTGGACTGCGCCTCTTGGCGGAAGTCGCACGGGGTGACGGGCTTGTTCGCTCGGCGTGTCAGCTTGGAATGTCCCAATCCGGCGCCAGCCACACGCTCGCGGTCCTCGCAGAGACGTTGGGCGCGACACTGACGACGCGAGAGACTCGGAGGGGTCTACGCCTTTCTGAGACTGGCGTGCGCATCCTGCCTCACGTCCAGCGGATACTCGCGTCTGTGGAGGCGCTCCGACACGAGATCGCCGGGTTGACCGAACTGCGCGAAGGCCATCTGCGCATTGCCGCCGTCCCGAGCGTCGGCAGCACACTCCTGCCGCGGCTCATCCGCGAGTTCCACAGCCGCTTTCCCGCCATCGAGATCTCCTTGTTCGAGGGCACGGACGGCGAGGTCGGCGAGTGGTGCGCCAGCGGAGCGGCTGACATCGGATTTGCCACGTTGCCGCAGCCAGGACTCCTGCAACAGGTCATGACGCGCGACGAGTGGATGGCCGTTGTTCCCGCGGCAGCACGGCCGATCACGGTCGGCGGCGTCGAGCTCGAGTCGTTGCATTGGCACCCATTCCTGTTGTCGGGCGGCGGATGCGAAGATCACATTCGACAGCTGTTTCGCGATGCCGGGCTCGGACTGCCACTCCACCGGGAGGTCAAGCAGGTCAACACGGTTCTCGCCATGGTCGCAGAGGGATTGGGAGTGACCATCGTGCCGCGTCTGTCCATTCACAATTCCCCACCGGGAGTCCGGGCATCCCGTCTCCGGCCGCGACGATTTCGTACGATCGGCTTTCTTCTCAGAAACGACGGACCGCACGCTCCGACCCTGCGCGCATGGATGGCGTTGATCCAGAGCCATTTTCCGATCGGCCGAGAGCAGGGAGTGCACGCCGAGACAGGCGACGCCCAAGCGACACGATCGCCCGTCCGCACCACGAACAGGACAACATTGACGTCGAGATGACATACACCGCTACACGACGCCCTCATGGCGATCTGACTGTAGGCTTGGGTTGGTTCCCCTAAATGGCAACCTGCGCCACGCAGGCACAGCACACAGTGGCCGCGATCGCTACGCGCACCACGATCTTCGCACTACGGCTCGCCGTCCCGCGCAGAGAGTTGCCGCGCGGCACCTCAGATCTGATCTTCACCGGCGAGCGCGGACCGACGACGCCCAACGCGGCGCCAAGCAGGGCTTCGAGTGCGGCCGCGGCGGGGAGGCTGCCCGCATCCACGCGCTGGAGGACGGTGTCGAGCGCTTTCAAGGCCCCTAGCATCTGAGGTCGGCGAGTTGCGCGCGCAGGCGCTCGCGACGGTCAGCCCGGTCATGAGACAGCCTCCGCGAGCGCGGCGTAGGCGGCGAGCGGACGCCGTTCGACGACGACGATGCGGGTCGGGATGGGGGCCGCGGGGGGATCGCTGGGCGCGGCCGGCAGGACGACCCGCGGATACGGGCGGGGCGCGAGCGGCTGGAGCGCGGGCCGCTCGTCGCGCTCGAAGGGACTGCCTCACACCGCCCGGTGTTGAGTTGCCACAAATCGTGCACACTTGGAGGCTACTGGGGACGTTTTGCGGCACATCTCGAAGTCGATTGCCGTAGAAAGTCGTAGTCGATTGCCGTAAAAAGTATGAGTCGATTGCCGTAAAAGGCGAAAAGCACACCAGGTATTCTCATCCCGATCAGATGCGCGAAGATCGATCGAAGTAGCGCGGCCCAACGCACCGCTGGGACTCGAAGCGCGTCTACCTCGATTGCCACTCCCTGCACTTCCGTCGCGCTATGGCGAACTAACCGGTGGGGCGGCGTCGACGCGATGCCACTATCTCGCGGAACATTTCCAAGAGATCCGTCAGCTGTCCGCGGATCTGCGCCTCAGCATTGACCAACGCCAATCCGTCGCGGGTACCCAGTTCCGCGGCTGCTAACGAGACGAGCTCGTGGCGCCGCCGTTGATCGAGTAGCGTGACTAGTGTACTGATCGCAGTTCGAATCGCATGCTGTTCAACGCTCGTCTTCTTTGTACGCTGTAGCATGAGCCTGATGTCGGACTCGACCCGTTGCCGAACCACGTCCCCGGCGGCCATGACGTCGTGAAGGTACACGAGGTCCTTTGCCTTCTTGGGATTGCCCCCGTCCACGTGTGCAGTGCGCGCCTGGACAGTGGCGGCCTTGTTCAAAACGTAGGCACCCAACCGTGGCACTCGGACCGAGAGTTCTTGCAATCGGCCGTCGAACTCCCCGACCGGAATGGTGAGCGTCGTCGAATGGTGTCCCAGGAGGCCGAGGAGCGGCAGGCCGATTGTGCCGATCTGGCCGTGCCCGGTCACGGCGACGGTCTGTCCATGCTGCCGTGCGGACAAGAGCGGTGTAAGGAACTCGATCTCCTCACCGGTTTGATCGGCGGCTGACCAGACCGCGGACGGGCCCTCTTTGCGGGCGGGTCTGAGCCCCGCTGCCGTGAGTATGCTATCGAGCGGTGCACCCTGCACGTATGGGGACAGGCGGTATCGCGAGGACGTCGATCTCCGTGGTGCGCGACTGACGCCCAACCCACGGATCGCCACTGTAATGCTTGTAGAGATATGGAACCCAACCGCCAATGATGACGAGGTCTGAGAGGTAATCGCGCAGGATCCACAGCAGACGCGCCATCGCATGCTCGAGGTCCGGCTTCTTCCCGTCGTCGCTCACCGGAGGCTCGCCCTCGCGCCCCCGAAGCCGACGTCGCGCATCAGATGCTCCGCTTGCTCCCGTCCACGGACCGGATAGTGCCAGAGATCGAGCACGAGTTGCACGCGGCTCACGACTGGCAAAGCGCGGACTACCGATGCGTGGTACCAAACCGAAGTCCTGTAGCGGGGCAGCATCAGTACCACTCTTCCCCCCGAGGAAGTCGGCCATCCCGCGTGCGTTCCGATCGCGACAAGGTCGTTTACTGATTCGGCATCGACATAGATGTGCACGATATCCCAGTCGGCATGTGGGTCGACGAGCGAGGCCCCGGCCTGTAGTGTGAGCGCCCAACGCCGCTCGCTGGGATGTGATCGGGTCGGCTGCGTTCCAGCGCGGACGGTCCGAGAATCTCTGGCAGTCGCCTCAGGAACCTGGCAGGACTTCCCATCGGTGCAGCAAACTCGATCGCCCGATTTTGACGCCAGTCATAACGGCGCGCCCATTGGGTGATCGAGAGCCACCGGATCATTGAGCATGATCACGCCACGCCGACTGATCGGCGAGAGCACGCCCATCTCTCGCAACCCTTCGGCCACGAGCGAGACGGTGGGGACCGACACGATTCGGCCGCTTTGGCGAGCGCCGTGACACTCCATGACTCGTCCGGGCGCTCGAGTAGTGTCCGAACGACGAGCGATGCACGGTCCGCGAAGGGATTGCGCGTGTGACCCACGGTATCCGCCTCAGGCCGCGTCGCTGCCGCCAAGTCGGTCCGGTCGACCACGAACGTGGGCAGGATGAGTCGAATGGCGCCGCTTAGATCTATGAAATTCTCGTTGCGCTCGCGCCATAGCTGCCGCTGGCGAGTCGAGGCTTTGGCCACGACCCACACGCGGGTAGCGCGCGAATCGGCGTTGGGCGCGCGCCGTTCTCCTGCATCGCGTGCGTCCCACCGGACGAGCTGCAACCGACTCGCCTGGTCGCCGGGTCCCTCGACGGTGATGATGCCCGTCGCCTCGTTGCTGCTGAGGGGGAGCACGCGCACGGCAGGCGCCGCACCTCGCAAGAATCTGAGGGCGCGATTCAACAAATGATGCGAGGCACGCTCGGGCATTGTTTACAATATATGGCGCTTTTTACAGATCTGCAAATAGCTCGATTTTACAGATCTGTATAACTGCACGTGTCTTGTAAAAGTTGGCGAATGCGGCGTCGGTGCCGTAGCCTCGCTCTCAAGATGACGGAAGATGCCGTGAATCCGGGTGGCGGATGACGTCCGCGCGAACCCCTGAATCGGAACTCTCCTGATCCAAGGCCACGCTACACGACTGCTGATAGTCGTCCGGCGTGATCCCTTTGCATCGTTCAACTCGATCGCGATTGGTCGATCTTCACAGGGCTAATCGGGCGGCGAGCGAAGAAGCGCCAGGCCTCGATCACGGTGAACGAGCGTGGACGCGGTTATACTGATTTCATGACCGTGCCCGTGTACGACACAATTGGGAGCGGGTACAACGCGACCCGTGCGGCCGACCCCTACATCACGGACCGCATTGTGGCGCACCTCGTCCCCTCGCCGCATGGTAGGTACCTCGACATCGGGTGCGGCACGGGGAATTACCTGGCCGCGTTGACGCGTCGCGGCCTGCATTGCATAGGCGTCGATCCATCGGCGACCATGGTGGCAACGGCGCGGGCGCAGTGTTCTGGCGCCGCTATCGTTCAGGCCGCCGCCGAGCGATTGCCGCTCGCGGATGCGTGCGCTGACGGCGCGCTGGCGATGCTGACCATGCATCACTGGACCGACGACGCCGCCGGTCTCGCGGAGATCGCCCGCGTACTCCGAAGAGATGCCCGGCTCGTACTGTTCACGTTTACTCCCGAGCAGCTCCAGCACTACTGGCTCAACGAATATTTCCCGAACATGCTCGCCAGAGCGGCGGCCGGCGTCCCCGAGGTCCCGGCGCTGTGCGCGCTACTCGAGCAGTCCGGATTCGCGTCTGTCACGACGGAGCCCTACATCGTCCGGGACGATCTGCAGGATCACTTCCTGTATTCGCACAAGCATCGCCCAGCCCAGTATCTCCGGCCCGAAGTGCGGGCCGGATCGTCCGGATTTCGCCTGTTAGCAAGCGCTGAAGAGTTGGTGTCAGGACTCGCTCGACTCGAAGCGGATCTCGCGTCGGGGCGCATCGACCGCGTCGTGGCAGACCATGATGATGTCGGGGACTACATCTTCGTGATTGCGACGGCCGGTGCGTAGCCGCGTCAGCGCGGCTTTTGAGCGCACGGAGAAGGTGATCTGGCCGGCAATCGCCGAAGGTCGCAGTGCGGCAGGTGGTCGCCGTTAGGTTGCGGTGCACGGCGAGTCGCTTCGACTGGTGATTCCGAGGGACACGCGCTGCCGTACTACCTGAAAACCTGCAAAAGACCGTACTTGGTGGCGAATACGGGCGTCGGTGCCGTAGTCTCGCTCTCAAGATGACGGAAAATGCCGTGAACCGGAGTGTCAGAGGCCGGTCGGCCTAAAGCTCCACCACGCGCCTCGATTCGTGGAGTTTGACCAAAAGGGTCAGCGCGGGATTACCCGGTCTCGCAGCCTTGCCACAAGCGCTACTAGCTTGCATCGCCCGAGGAACGCGGAGACCGGCCTGTCCTGTAAGGAAACCCCTTACAGCAACTGCGCCGCGGCCTGACAGCCAGGCCGCACCAGATCGTCATCGTTCACAGATGTACGCCCCAAAACTCCTCGCGACGCTCCGCGGCTACACCCGCGCCCAATTTTTCGCCGATGTGGGCGCGGGCGTCATTGTCGGTATCGTCGCGCTCCCGCTCGCGATCGCATTCGCCATCGCCAGTGGCGTCACACCAGATCGCGGCCTCTACACCGCCATTATCGCGGGCTTCCTCATCTCCGCCCTCGGCGGATCGCGCGTCCAGATCGGCGGGCCGACCGGGGCCTTCGTGGTCATCGTGTATGCTATAGTGCAACGCTACGGCATTGATGGGCTCACGGTTGCGACCATTATGGCGGGCGTCATCCTGATCGTGCTCGGCGTGCTCAAGCTCGGCTCGACGATACGGTTCATTCCGTTCCCAATCATCACCGGATTTACGAGCGGGATCGCCGTCATCATCTTTTCGGGAGAGATCAAGGACCTGCTCGGCCTCCGCATGAGCGACGTTCCCGCCAACTTCCTCGAGAAGTGGCTGGCGTATGGGCAGCATCTGTCCTCGATCAACCCCTCCGCGGCTGCCGTCTCTGCCGGAACGATCGTTATTCTCGTCCTCTGGCCGGCCGTTAGCCGCCGAATCCCCGGTCCACTCATCGCGCTGCTCGCGGCAACCGCGATCGTGCAGATCTTTCACTTGCCGGTCGAAACGATTGGCAGTCGGTTCGGCGCGATTCGCGCATCGTTCCCACCATTCCGGATCCCCGCGGTTACGATCCGGACCGTCACCGATCTTGCCCAACCAGCGATCGCGATCGCGCTCTTAGGCGGCATTGAATCGCTCCTCTCGGCCGTCGTCGCTGACGGCATGATCGGTGGCGAGCACCGTCCGGACACAGAGCTGATCGCGCAGGGCATCGCCAACGTGGTCACGCCTCTCTTTGGCGGCATTCCGGCCACCGGCGCGATCGCGCGGACGGCGACGAACGCAAAGAACGGCGGCCGGACGCCGGTCGCCGGGCTGACCCACGCCGTCACGCTCCTCGCGATCACGATCTTCGTCGGCCGATGGGCCGCGCTCGTGCCAATGGCGTGTCTGGCCGGGATCCTCACGATCGTGTGCTACCACATGAGCGAGTGGCGCACTTTTCGGGCAGAGCTTCGTTCGCCGAGGAGCGACGTGGCCGTGTTGCTCGTGACGTTCGGTCTCACCGTCGTGGTGTCGCTCGTCGTCGCGATAGAGGTCGGGATGGTCATGGCCGCATTTCTCTTCATGCGACGCATGGCCGAAGTCGCTGGCGTGTCGGTCTCGCCGAACGACGCCGTCGGACACACGAACGATGCCGTTCACGTGGCAGACATCACCAATGCCGAACGTGCCGCCGGCCGGGGCGTCGCAGTCTACGAGATCCATGGGCCACTGTTTTTTGGCGCCGCAACCACTTTCAAGCAAGCGCTGAGTGACATTGCCAAACGGCCTCGGGTGATCATCCTCCGCATGGGGCGCGTGCCGGCGATCGATGCGACGGGGCTCCGCACGCTAGCCGATATCGTCCACAGGTTCCGTCGCGAAGGGACCTTGGTCATCCTCACGGAACTCCACGCGCAACCTCGCCAAGCGCTCGAGCGATCACCCGTTGCCGACGATGTCGGCCCAGAGAACATCGCTCCGTCACTTGCGGCAGGTGTCGAGCTCGCGCGCGAGTTTGTGCATTCAATCGACGCGATTAGGATCTGACTCAGGCCCTAGCAACCCATGAGCCACGATGACGATGTCGGAGCGCTCGTCGCGAACCACGCTGGTTGCGACCCAAGTCGGCGAGCATGCCGCCATTTTCACAGTCGGATCATTGGTTTGGCGCCCATGTCGGCGCCGACCCCCAGAACACCTATGGAGCAACGGACTGACGTGATCATCCGACCCGCGACCCTCGACGACCTCCCGCAGTTGACGGAGATCCACAACTACTATGTTGTCAACTCTCATGTCACCTTTGATGTCCGTCCGGCTACCGCTTCCCAACGCACAACGTGGTTTCACGACCACTCCGACGGCCACCGCCATTGGATCCTCGTCGCCGAGGATCCGGCGGGCAGGATCGCCGGCTACACAGCCACCGGCCGCTTTCGAGCCAAGCAAGCCTACGACCCGACGGTGGAAGTCACCATCCAGTGTCGCCCGGATGCGACTGGGCGAGGTATCGGCACCGCCTTGTATCGGGCGTTATTCGCAGCACTGGCGACGGAGGACGTGCATCTCGTCCTCGCCGGAATAGCCCAACCCAATGCGGCCTCGAACACCCTGCACGAGCGCTTCGATTTCACGACCATTGGCACGTTCATCGAAGTCGGCCGCAAGTTTGACCGCTACTGGGACGTGCTCTGGATGGGCAAGGTGATCTCTCGGTAGCTCCTAAAAAGCGAGGGCCGCGTTTTCGTGGCGTTCCCACGTGTTCACGTTCTGGTAAGGTCATGCGACGCGCGCAATGCATTGAAGATCACCGTCACATCGATGATCTCCTGTAACACCGCGCCGATCGTGGGCGGAATCATCCCCGCGGCGGCGACGATCATGGCGGCTCCACTGAGCCCCAGTCCGACCCAAATGCTTTGCCTCGCGATCCGGAGGGTGCGCCGCGCGATGACAACGGCATCGATGACGCCTCCAACGTCGTCCGTCAACAAGACGACGCCCGCCGTTTCCGCGGCAATGCCGCCGCCGTGGCCAGCGAGCGCGACTCCGACGTCCGCGGCGGCCAGCGCCGGCGCGTCATTTGTGCCATCGCCCACCATCATGACCGCGCTGCCGGCGCGACGGATCTCGTTCACAATCCGTACTTTGTCACCGGGCAGCAGATCACCGTGCGCCTCGTCGATGCCCACAGCCCGCGCGATGGCCTGGGTGTAGCGATCTTGGTCTCCCGAGAGCAAGAGCACGCGGGTGACGCCAGCGTGTTTGAGTTCGCTGAGCATGCCGCCTAACTCGGGACGTGCGGCGTCCGCGAACTCGATGACCCCCGCCGCCCGGCCGTCCACCGCTACGTAGGCGCGCAGGAGCACCGCGTCCTCAGCATCGAGCGCCGCAAACGCCGATCGCGTGAGCGGCAGACGCTCCTCGACGAACGCTCGCGACCCGACGATCCACGCCCGTCCGTTCACCGAACCCGTGACACCGCGCCCCGACACCTCGACGACATCGCACGCCGGCGACGATGAGAGTGCGGCCTCCTCCGCGGCGGACACGATGGTGCGCGCGAGCAGATGCCCTGAGCCGTGCTCGATCGCCGCCGCCCCTTGGAGCAGCGTGGGTGCGTCGATGCCTGGTGCTGGGAGGAGTCGACGCACGCGCGGCGCCCCGATCGTCAGCGTGCCCGTCTTGTCGAAGACGGCGACGGTGACCGCAGCGAGTCGTTCCAGCGCCTCACCGTGACGGACGATGATCCGATGTCGGGCCGCATTGCTGATCCCACTCACAATGGCGACGGGGACGGCGAGAATGAGTGGACACGGGGTCGCGACCACGAGAACGGCCACAACACGGACCGGATCCCGGGTGAGGAGATAGGCGGCGAGACACACCAGAAGAGTGAGAGGGGTAAACCAGATCGCGTATCGGTCCGCCACACGCTGGAGAGGCGCTTTGCTCGCCTGTGCGGAGCGGACCAACTCGACGATGCGGGCATACTGACTCTCGCCTGCGATTGCGGTGGCGCGCACCTCGAGTGGACGGTCGCCATTGATGCTACCGCTGAGCAATCGGGTGCCTTCTCGCGCGCTGAGAGGCAATGGCTCACCGGTCAGACGCGATGTGTCGACCGTCGAAAGCCCGCTCACGACGACCGCATCGCATGGAATCAACTCTCCTGGTCGAACAAGCAGTAGATCTCCAACGAGAACGGCCTCGGCTGGCAAGTCTTCCGTGCCATCATCGGCGACCCGATGCGCGATCCGTGGAGCGGACTCCTCCAGTGCGCGGACGGCCGCGGATGCTCGGCCGGCGGCATAGGCCTCGAGCGCCACTCCACCGCTCTGCATGAGAACGATGATAAGCCCGGCCAGCGGCTGGTCGATCAGGACCGCGCCGCCGATCGCCAAGGCGGCAACCACGTCCACCGCAAATTGTCGGGACACTAGCGCCCGCACGGCCTGCCAAATGGTGGGCGCGCCTGCGACTACGAGAGCAACCATCCAAAGCGCGTGCCCGACCGAACGTGTCGTGGCACTGAGCTGGAGTGCGCCGCCGCCAATGAGCGCCGCTACGACTCCAACGGGTCGCAGCACGACCCAAAGCTTGGAAGGTTGATCGGACGCCATAGCTGCAAACTCGCTACTCGGGCGTCGGTGCCGTGTAAGCGAATCCCCGACATTCGGCCGTACCACACCAGCTCCAACTCGTCAGCGCTCCACCGCGTGTCAGGTCATCCCTGACCGTCTTACTCATCTGGCCTGACATTGCAGAGACTTCGCTACGCCGATCTTCCCTCCAGGGATCCCTAACCAAGGAGCACCGATGGCGATGTCAGCAGTATTCCCCACTCCCGCCCAACTGGAGCTCGTCGTCACCGCGGTTATCGCGGTGGCCGCAATCGTCATCATGCTGGTCCGCGGCCGCCACGTCGAATGACAGGCACGGCCCCTGCGCATTCTGCCGCCACGCCGTGAAGCGGTCGCCCTCGTGTATGATCGCCGCGTGCAGCGTGGATGCCCTGACGACAGGCACCGACTTCTGAGTACCTAAGCGATGGGGATGCCGCCGAGCGTCGCGCGACCCGCCACGCCCCGCGGCGCGTTCGTCGCCCAGTCGGTCGCGACGACATTGACCACTCCTGGGATGGCCGTGAGGCGGCCCGCGAGACTATCGCGCTCGTCCTCCGAGCCGAATGTGCCGCCGATGGCCACCAATCCCTCCTGGACACGTACCCGGATGTCCTGACGACCGCGCGCGTCCAACGCACTCAGAACGGCGACGGCGAGCTCTCGATCCGTCGGGCCGCCGGGGCGGGCGCGCCGAACCGCAAGGCGCTGAACCAGAGCCCGGACACCGGGAACCCCCCACGCCGCACGCTCGCACGCCTGGCGCTCGGCCGGAGTGTCCACGACCCCACTCAGCAACACGACACCACGGTCGACCCGAATGCTGACGGTCTCGATCCCGACGTCCAGCTCCCGACACAGGGCAACCAAGACCTGTTCGTGTATCGCGCGATCCTGGAGCATTGCTTCACCTCTCGCAAGGGACGCATGCACGATGACAAATCGCGCCGTGGACCGCCGTCCGGGCGATCCCTGAGATACGTCGGTGATCGCCTGACATCGGGTCCGGAAGACCCTTGACTGTCTCGGCACGCCCGCCCGCCGATATTGACATCCATGCCGTCCGATTTCGCGCTTCACGCCAGCATACGCGGAGCGCTCCGCGCCGCTCTCGGCCTCACCGCTCTGCGCATTGAAGTCACCGTCCGGAATGGAGTCGCCTCGTTGGCCGGCCACGTCGACACCAATGCGGACCGACACGAGGCCACGGCAACGGTTCGCGGAGTCGCCGGCGTGCAAGCGCTCGCCAATGGGCTGACACTCAGTGACCGATACGTGAGTGCTGGACCGGCGTCCTGGGCACCGCCATCACCGTGACCGCACGGAGGAGTTGACCGTGGACGAGTATCTAGCAACCCCACAGAACCAAGAGCAGACAGGCGTGCTCCTTGTGCTCAACGCGCGCATGCGTTCGACGGCCTCTATCGTCGTCGCTCGAGCGATTGCCACTCATCTTGGGGCTGGGCTGGCGACATTGTCGGTCGTCGGACGCACGAATAGACTCGAAGTCTCACGTCGACGCTTGAATCGCCGCCTGTCGGAAGCGGGGGTCGCTCCGGACGCGATACCCACCGACGTGTGTCGCGGGACACTCGGCCCCGCGGTCTCACACGCCTCGGAACAGTTGGGGGCCTCGCTCATCGTCATTGGCCTCGGATCAGGCAGTCCGCTCCGACGACACGCCGCGGTACGCACGATCCTACGTTGGGCTCGCTGTCCAGTCTTGGCGGTCGCGCCCGACACAACCTCGATCGACCGCGTCGTGCTAACTGCGGATTTCGGGGGCACGAGCATGCAGGCCAATAGTCAGGCGTGCGCGCTCGCGCCCAATGACAAAGCGACGCAGCTGGTCCACGTCATTCCTGACGGTGCCGTGAACGCCTATCTCGACGCGGCGAACGAGCTCTGCACCGTCACCCGTGCCGCTCTCCCACCAAAAGCCCGACACCACACACCCGTGCGATTCATGGTTGGATCCGCGGTCCGGGTGCTGCGGGACATGGTGCGTCGGGAGGCTGTCGACCTCATCGCGCTCGGGCGACACGCGACACCGTCCGATCAGGGCCAGGAGGACGCATGACGGCATCGAGAGATACATCATCGGCGACAGCGAGTCCCGCACTGCCTACGGCGAACCACGTCGTCGTCGGGACGCGCGGCGACCGAGCGACCGACGCGGCTATCCGGGTTGCCGTCGCATTCGCTGCGCGTCAACACGCGTCCATTGAGGCGCTCGCCCTCGTTCCACCGATCTCACCGCAGATCATGGCGCAGGGCGTCACGTTCGAGGATGGCGAAGGCGCGTGCTGTGATGCCTTACGCGGCAGCCTGACGGACCAGTTGACACGCACGAACGCCGGCCACATTCCGTTCAGCGTGATGACAGGCTTTCCGGCCGAGTTGATCGCCGATCACGCGGTCGCACAGCGCGCATCCCTGGTGGTGCTCGGCGGGGAACACCATAGTCTGCTGGATCGGCTGTCCGGAGTTGAAGTCGGCATGGCGGTGCATCGTAAGATCGCGATACCAATCCTGACAGTCGCGCCCGACGCATCGACCACTATGGACACGATCGTCATCGGAACGGATTTCAGCGCCGCGGCCCACCGAGCCGCGATCCTGGCCATGGCGTTCGCGTCCGACGGCGCCACGATTCACATAGTGCACGCGTCGTCGTGGCCCGATTCGCCAGCGGCCGAACTCGACACGTGGTCCACCGTCTATCATGCCGGCGTCACCCAACTATTCGAGGAGTTGCGTGACCAGCTGCCCGCGCCGCAACGCGCCCGAATAGTGACGCACGACGTCCACGGTCGCCCCGCCCACGCGATCGAAGATATTGCGCGCGCCCAGTATGCGGATCTCGTTGCGGTCGGGACACACCGTGGCGGCCTGCGCGATCGCTTGATGATTGGTAGCACGGCCGAGGCCGTGATGCGCAGTGCCACGTCCTCAGTGCTGGTCGTGCCCTGAGTCGATGAGAGGTAGGGTGAACGTGAACGTGCTACCGCGGTCGGTCGCGCTCTCGACCCAAATCCGACCCCCATGGGCCTCGACGATCCCGCGTGCGATCGCGAGGCCCAGCCCCGTGGACCGAATCGTCGAAGCCTGACGATCATGCCAGAAGCGGTCGAACACGCGGGGCAGGTCGTCGCGCGCTATGCCACGCCCCGTGTCCTGGACGGACACTTGTACCTGGTCACCTACCCGCTCGGCTGCCATGCGGACAGCGCCGCCGGGTTCAGTGAACTTGGAGGCGTTGTGCAGCAGATTAGCGAGCACCTGTAACACGCGATCCGCATCCATCGCGACGTTCGGCAGCGCCGAGTCGACTTCGTCGAGTGTCAACGTGAGCTGCCGCTCGATCGCGATCGGCTGGAGCATCTGCACCGCGTGAACGAGGACCGGCCGCAGCGATTGCGGGCGGCGGTCGATCGACAGACGTCCCGCGTCGATGCTCGCGATGTCGAGCAGATCCTGGATGATGCGCGACATGAGTGCGGTCGATTCATGCACCGTCTCGAGGAGCTCCTTTGCTACTGCGGCGTCGGGCGCAGGCTGCCCGCGCAAAACCCCCACGCACATGTTGATTGCGCTCAACGGATTGCGAAGATCATGCGACACGACTGCCAGCACCTCATCGCGTGCAGCGACGGCTCGCCGGGTGCGAGCCAGCAGTCCTACACCGTCGACAGCCAGCGCCACGCGCACGGCCAGCTGCTCCGCGAGGGCTTGATAGCTCGTGTCATGCCGTCGGCCGGATTGCGCCATCGCAAAGCTCATCGCGCCCAACACCTGGCCGCGCGTGATGAGAGGCACGACAAGCATCGATCCGAGACCGAGATCATCGTGAGCGCGATCTGGCATGAGCTGCGTCTCATACCGGCGGACGGCCGCGACGACCGGATGATTCCCGTCCCAACGGAGGGCGTGTACGTCCTGATGGGACCGAACGATCTCAGCGAGTCGTTCGTCGACAGCGGCGACGGCGGCGGTGGTCACCCGCGTGTCGTCGACCAGGTCAATGACACAGACGTCACCAAGGGTCGGGACCGCGCGTCGCGCGATGCGATCGAGCACCGTGGGATCACGCAAGAGGTCCGTCAGGAGGGCACCCGTCTCGGCGAGAAACCGAAGACCCTCTTCCGTGCGCTGGCGGTCGGTGATGTCGCGCAAGATCACGCTAAAGGTCCAGTGACCGCCGGCGCGAAACCGCGAGATGGACGCTTCCGCCGGAAAAATCTCGCCATTCTTGCGGCGCCCAACGATCGGGGAGCGTTCGCCCATGCGGCGGGCCGCCGAGGCCGACGTCGCGAATCCCGCGATGTGGGCGGCGTGACGCGCCCGCAATGCTTCCGGCAAGAGCACGTCCAAAGGCTGGCCTATCATCTCATCCGCTGAATAGCCGAAAATGCGCTCGGCGCCCCAATTGAAGAGCGTGACGCGCCGATCGTCATCGATCGAGATGATCGCATCGAGCGCGATCGAAACGATCCCTCTCAATCTCGCTTCGGCTACCCGATGGGCCTCCTCCGCTTGCTTCTGAAGAATGAGCGGACCGAGCTGCGCCGCCGCCGCCGTGGTGACCTTGGCCATGCCCGCATTGATCGAGGCCGACGCCATGAAGAAGTTGAGTACTGCTACGATCTCATCGCCCGCCAATACCGGGATGGCGATGGCGCTCTTGATGCCGGCAGCCGCCGCGAGGGGGCTCCGGGTGAACTCAGTTGATTGGCTGAACTGCTGTGCCGACACGGGCTCTCGCCGCTCCCACGCAACGCCGGCGAGGCCCTCACCGCGCGCAAATCGAAATCCGATGCTCTGCGAGGCGAACGCGTCGAGACGCGGGTCTCGAACGGTCCAGGCGCCGCCGTGCGTCAAGTGCGGCTCTCCAGGCGTACTAGTGTCGAGGAGCCAGGCCTCGCCCACGAGCCAGCCGGCAGATTCACAGACGATGCGCAAGGCCGCCGAGATCGCGAGTTCAAGCGAATCGGTATGACCGATCGCCAACGCGAGCTTTGTGAGCAGCCGAGCCTCACCGTCGGTCCGGCGGAGCGCGGTGACGTCGCGACCTTCCATCGCTATTCCAACGACGACCCCGTCCGAGCTTTGGATGGGTTGGGCGGTCCACTCGATGACCTCGTCTGACCCGATGTCGCGGAACTCCACGCGACCTGCGGCCGCGCCCTCAGTCAGGCCGCGCCAGGCCGCGTCCGAGTTTCGAGATGCGGTCCCCACGAACTCCCAGATCGGATGCCCCGCGACCTCCTGATCTTCGGCGATTCCCAGGTAGCCCCGGGCCGACCGATTGACGATCAGAATGCAGGCGCGGGGGTCGAGGAGAAGCATGCCGACCCGGGACTGCTCGAAGGCGGACTGGACCAGCGCCGAATCCAAGGGCACAGGGCTTGGGGGACGATCGGTGGGGGTTTTCATCGCGAGAACCTACCATCTCCGCGAGGCGTTGCCGACTCGGTCGCAAATCCCTCTGGAGTCTGGCGAAACGCCGCCGGGCCAACAAGTATGTGGCGCGAGGCCCCGTCGACCGCAAGCTTAGGCCACCAGGTTTGCTTTATCCTCTGCCGAACCAATAAGGACACTACAGGGCGCCGCGGCGAGAACATTGGCCGCGGTGGGGCCCAAGATACGTCGGCGTGTCGACGCAGCGCGACTCGATCGATGGCGCCCGATGGCGATCAGGTCGACCACCTGACGCACGGCGAAGTCCACAAGGGGCGGCGTCAGCGGTTGACTCACCGGTGTGTGCCGGACAGTAACGTCAGCGGGTCCGCCGAGGGTGTCCTGCAGCGCGTCGAACAACAGGGCGGCTGGTGAGGGAATCGGTGCCGCTGATGCGGCCACAGAGCTTGTCACGATGAGGAGCTCCGCCGGCCTGCCCATGACGTGGAGTGCGGTCCGCGCGACACGGATGCTCGCTTCCTTGAAGTCCATCGCGACGGCACCCCGCCGAGGAAGGTCCGTCACGGACGGAGGAACAGCGAGCACTGGAGCACTGACCGTGTTGACGATCCGATAGATGTCGGCTCGCGCTCCGTGGTGGTTGGAGAGTCCAACGAGAACGAGAGTAGCTTCGGAGCGCTGGCTGAAGTACGCGAGGGTGTCGGCTACGTCACCGTCCGCAACTGTGTGATTCCACTCGGGCACGCTGACGAATGTATCGCTGAGAAGCCGCTGCACACGCCGCCCCGGGCCGCCAAGGAATCCTACACTCACGAGCTCGACAACCACATCGTCCCTCTCAGCGAGGCGTCCAGCACAGCGCAAGGCTCCGGCCGATGCGGCTCCGCCATTGGTGGCCACGACTAGTACCTGTCGATGCTGCTCCGTTTCTCGAGGAACCATCACAGCCTAGCATTGACCACCGACACGCCGGGCGTGTCGGTGATCGCCCGACATTGCCGTCCGATTCTCCCTGACGACAGATTGGTCGGTGATGCGTTGTCAGGGACTCCCTGACAACCGCTGCCACCCCTCAGCCGATATTCGGGCTATGTCAAGCGACGTCATTCGGGTGCTCCTGGCCGACGACCATGCGGTCGTACGCGCCGGGGCCAAAGCCGTTCTCGCCACGGCGAAGGACATGATGGTCGTCGGGGAAGCATCCACAGGTCAGCAGGCCATCGCGATGGCGCAACGCTGCGATCCTGACGTCCTCGTGCTCGACCTCGACATGCCCGACGGCGACGGAGTCGAGGTCACGAAGGCGGTCGTGGCCAGAGGCCCACGTCCTCGAATTCTCGTGCTCACGATGCACACGGAGGAGGAATACCTCGTCCCGGTGCTGCAAGCGGGTGCGGCCGGGTTCGTGGTCAAGACGGCGGCCGACAAAGAGCTGGTCGACGCCGTTCGCGCCGTCGCCAAAGGAGATCTGTACGTGCGGCAGGCAGCGGCTCGAGTATTAGCGTTAGGTCTTGTGCGCAAGGACCCCGCCAAGATCGATCGCGAGCGCTACGAATCCCTGAGTGATCGCGAGCGCGACGTCTTGCGACTCACTGCGGAAGGGTATACCGCTCCAGAGATCGGGGCCAAGCTCTCCATTAGCGCCAAGACGGTCGATACCTACAAGCAACGGGTCAACGAGAAGCTGGGCCTGTCGCATCGCGCCGACTACGTGCGATTTGCGCTGAAGCTCGGCCTACTCGCCACGCCCTGACACGACGTCAGGTAAACTCGGACACCGCGAGGCTCACCGGCGCGCGACATTCGATCAATCCGATGATGCCATGGAATCGCACCACGCGACGGATCGTCGATAGCCTCCTTCCACGGGGACATTACGACGTTATGCCCGTCGCCATCGAGCAGATGGACGCGCTGCCCACCGTGGTACAGCGCTACTTCTACTTCGCGCTGGCCGATGGGCAGTTCTCGATTCGACAAGCCCGTGTTTCGCAGGACGGCGAGTTTCGCTTTGCTGCCGATGGCGGTTGGTTCCCGTTTCATGCGACGGAATACTTTACCGTCGATCCGCCTCAATTCGTCTGGGACGCCTCGATCCATACGCGCCCCTTGATGTCGATTCGCGTGCGCGACATGGAGATCGCGGGACAGGCCCGGATGGAGGCGCGGCTCTTTGGTCTCTTTCCCGTGGCGTCAGCATTGGGTAAACCCGAGCTCGCGACGGCCAGCCTTCAACGGTACCTGGCAGAACTGGCATGGCTCCCCACGGCGCTGCTGCCGGGTCATGGCGTTGATTGGGTGGCGCTCGATGAGGACACCGCGCGCGCTACGATGCATGCGAACGGCACGAGCGTGATCGCCAATTTCCGTTTCGGACCGACGGGTGAGATCCTTCAGGTGTCTGCCGATCGCTTTCGGGAGGTCGACGGGGCGCTCGTCCTGACGCCGTGGACGGGACGCTTCCACAAGTATCAGCGGATGCGTGGCCTCATGATCCCGATGGTCGGCGAGGCCGAATGGGTTCTTCCAACGGGACCGTTCCCCTATTGGCGCGGGCGCATTACCAACGTGACGTATGACTATTGACCGTTCGATCCCGAACAGTCCGACGATCCGCCCCCTCGAGCGGGATCGCTGCGAAGTGATCCTCCGTCAACAGCATGTCGGCCGGGTCGCCTTCGCACGTCATGACCGCGTCGACATCACGCCGCTGCATTACGTCTATGTCGATGGTTGGATATACGGTCGCACGTCGCCAGGCGCCAAGATGGAGATCGTCGCGCACAATCGATGGGTCGCCTTCGAGGTCAATGAGGTCACCGGCCTTTTCGATTGGCGAAGCGTCGTAGTGCACGGCGCGTGGTATGCGCATGAACAGGCCCCGCCGTCCGAACACGATGCCTGGACGCGAGGGATTGCGGCGTTACAGGCACTCCTGCCCGGAACGTTGACCGCGGACGACCCAGTCCCCTTTCGAACCATCGTTTTTCGAATTCACGCCGCTGAGATCACCGGACGGGAGTGCCGCCCGAGCTGATAGAGCGCGGCGCCGTCGCGCAGCGTCACGCGCAGGACAGGACATCAGCGGCGCAATGCCCAGCGACACGGTGACGCGTGCCCAGCGGTTGGGCCGCGCCGACCACGATCGCGCTAGCGCCGAGGGTCCTCCTCCGGTCGGCTATAGCGCGGGCCTAGGACCCAAACGCGATCATGATCGGCCACTCCGTACGGCTAGGCATGTACGGGAGGAGATATCGTCGGACCTGCTCCATACGTACGCGGCGACGAACGTCGTCGTCCACCACCACCGGAATCACGATGGCCGGCGCCGTATAGGCATACGCCCGGCCTCGAGAACCGACAGCGCCTCGACGGGCTCACCCAACCGCTCCGCCAGGAGTCGCGCCGCGATCACGGATGTATCGGAGGGATCGTTACCGGCCGTAGCCAGCAGCACCGGACCTCGGCGAAGGGCTGATACGTCGCGGCACCTTGTGGGATCGGCGTCATACTCGTCGTCATGGTCTGGGCCTGTAAAGGAGTTGCGCGCGGATCGGCCGGCGAATGGCGCCGCGGCGCCGGGGAATTACGCTTCGCGACGCCTCAGGGGTACACGTGACGCAACGAGGACGGACCGTCGGCCGTCGCGCAAGAGATCACCCGCCACACTGCCGAGGAGCGTCCGCGCGAGGCCGGTTCGCTGCCGGCCCACTGCGATCAGATCCGAGTCAGTCCGATCGGCCAACGCAAGCAGCGTCGTCGCGGGAGTGCCGCTCAGGCGCACATGCTCGACTCGCGCTCCAGGCGGGACGGTGAGCGTCACGGTGAGTTGCTCCATCAGGACGCGGAAGCCCTGGTCGTGCAAGCGCTCGTATCCTTCGATTACTTCGGTCGGTTCGCCCAGGGACAGATCGACGAACGCCAGTGTCAGAGTCGCGCCCTTGCCGAGCATTCGGGCGGCGGCCTGAGCGGCACGCTCGCTCGCGTCGCCGAAGTCGACCCCCACCACGATGCGGTTTGGGACGCCGGCGAATCCCGCAGCCACAGACAGCACAGCGACGTCGGTCGACTCGACAATGCGTCGAGCGGTATCCCGCCGCGTCAGTTGCGCTAGGAGACCGCGATGCCGCAATCCGACCATCACGAGATCAAAGCGGCCTCGCTCGGCTTCACCGGCGATGACAGCGTAGACCGGGGCACCCGCACGGAGGTGGATCGGCCAATTTCCACCGCCGCCAGCAAACAGATCGGCTTGTACACTCCCCCGCCAATCGAGGATGCCCGATGAGCCCAGCCGCGCTTCAATGGCTTCGTCGACATCGAGTGCGATCCCGCCCGTGGCTGTAAGATCGATGGGATCGACCGCGATCACTTCGGGCACGATGAGGCCAGCGTCCGCGAACGCCGCCGCCGCGCGAACCGCCCCCCGTGAGGCCTGGCTTCCATCGACCGCGACCAGGGCCCTGAGCGGCAACGATCCATTGACGCGTGGCATAGGACAGCTCCGGAATCGCCGCAGTCTACTACCCAATGTTGGGCGTCGGCATGCAGCGGCGCTGTCGGGGGGATCCCACACACGCGTCGGGGAACCTCTGACTGCTACACGGTCTTGGCGACGAGCAACTGGCCGCTCAACACGAAGGAGCCAACAGTACCGTTCGCATTTTCGATGCCAGAGGACCTCGCGCCGCATCGGCTTCCGCACGGATGCGGAGGCGTCATTGCGCGACGCATCGAACCGGTAGGACTGGGATTTAGACATCGAGCCGTTCGCGCATGCGGTCGCTCGCCTGTTCGTACACCGGGCGATCAGACACGTTGAGGCGACACTTCGCCACTCTAGTAGCTTGGGGTGCCGTTGGAGGTCGCAACGGGTGCGTTAGGAGTGGCAACGTACCAATTGCGCGTGCGACGGCGACGCACTTCTAACCCACTGACATTCGGGTAAGTCACTATAAACCAACAATTTGCCGTACTTGCTAGGGAGACCGGACGCCGGTGCCGGAGTTCCCGGACATGAATGACTGAACAACGCGGCAAGGTTACCACGCATCACGTCTGCAGACATCGCTAATTGCCTGAAGGCCGCTACTATGTCATATTATGCCTATAGGCATTAGAGGAGCTGGCTATGCACGCCCACGCGGAACAGATAAGTGATCGTCCGACGATCGCTGCTCATCAGATCCGACCACTCTTTGTGGGCTTCTTTGGCATCATGGATCGATGGAACATTGACAATGCCACTGCCCGCGTGATCCTCGGTGAGCCGCCCGAGCGCACATTCTACAAGTGGAAGGCCGGTGAAGTCGGAGCGGTACCGATGGATACGATTAGACGCATCGGTTATGTCAGCGGGATTTGGAAAGCTCTTGAGATTCTGTATAGCGACCCGCATCAGGCCGATAGTTGGATCCACCGACCGAACCGATTCTTCAATGGGCAAACACCACTGGCGCGCATGAGCGCTGGTGATGTGACGGACCTTGCCGCTGTTCGCCAGTACCTCGATGCCGCTCGGGCACCGTGGTAAATGGTTCGTGACACCGACTTCGACAGTTCCAGTACGCAGGATCCGATTCAGCGCGGCAACCAGAATCGTCGCGTCGCGGTACCCACCCATCGACCTGTACGAGCGCGTTTCGCCGGATCCCTCGGTGTGGGAAGCGTTGATTGTCGCGGAAATGCTGGTCAATCCTCGTGTCCGAGATCAGGTGGGCAATCTTCACCTAGTTCCTCCTGACCAACGTGTCAGCGGAGCGGGCGCCACTTTCGTTATGGCCGCCTTTACGCACATCAAGCCATGGGGGTCGCGATTCTCGGACGGCTCATATGGCGTTTACTATGCGGCACATAACCTGCCTACTGCGGTGACAGAGACGGTTTTTCATTTCAGCCAGATCGCACGCGACTCGGCAGACGGGCCACGTCGCGAAGAAATGCGTGTCTTAGTCAGTCGCATCGACGCGCATTTCCACGACGTTGCACAACTCGACGAAAGATCGAGTAAACCCCTCCTTGATCCTGACTCGTACGCTGCGTCGCAGCCTTTTGCGGCGGCCCTTCGATCGCAAGGAAGCAATGGCGTGCATTACTGGAGCGTCCGTCATTCCGGAGGGAGATGTATTGGCGCTTTCCGTCCAACGGTGGTTGGGATTCCACGGCAGACGTCTCACCTGGTCTATGAATGGGACGGCACTCGCGTCCGGCGCTACTTCGATCGATCGTCAGACCGTTGGATCTTGCTCGACAGTTAGCGGCTGAACCCACCAGCACACCGTTAGCGTTTGCCGATCACATTCAGGTCGGGTGATTGGCGGTACACGGGCGTAAAGGCGGTTTGCGGGACGTAGTGCGTGCAGAACACGACAAACGCGGCATGGATTGGGTGGTACCCATGCCCGAACGACTTCAAGAGGAGGTCGTGCACTTTCGGCGAATGCTTGGCGGGATTGGTGCCCGATCTTCACGTCGGAGCGGAAGCCGACGGAGCTCATGAATCGCCGCATGATCCAAGCAGCACTCGAGCGATCTGGCGCCGCAAGGCGACAGGCTGATTGGCCAGGCGACGCCAGTCGCGTGACCAATTAATCTCTAATCTCTGAGCGCGCGCACCGCGTCCACGGCCGCAGCGCGGCGCGCCGGGACATACGCCGCGACGCCGGCGACGGCCATAAGCAATGTCACACCGGCCGCGAGCGTCGTGGGGTCGAGCGGAGACACTGCGTACAGCAGAGCCGTAACGGATCGGCTCGCGATCGCAGCCGCGACGATACCAATCGCTGCGCCGATTCCGGCGAGCCCGACCGCTTCGCCGAGGATGAGGCCGAGGATGCCGCGGGAGGAGGCGCCGAGTGCGAGCCGGATGCCGACTTCTTTGGTGCGCGCCCGCGTGAGGTGGCTCATGACGCCGAATATGCCTACGGCGGCCAGCGCCAGTGCGAGTCCCGCGAACATCCCGAGTACGGTAAGCACGACGCGCGGGGCGCGGGTCGACGCGGCGAGGAGGTCGTCGAGTGTCGTCGCCGATACGATCGGCATGGCGCCGTTCAACGCGGCGAGCTCGCGGCGCACCGGGCGCAGCAACGACCGCGGAGTCACGGACGTCTGCAGTACGAAGGTGACGCCACCGGTCGGTGTCTGCGCGTACGGGAGATAGAGCATCGGAAGCGGGGGCTGGTCGAGGCCCATATCGTGGATGTCGCCGACGACGCCCACGATCTGACGCATGCTGGAATCGGTGTCGAACGCCACGTTCAGCCATTGGCCGACCGGGTCCTCGGTCCCCCAATATTGCCGCGCCAACGCCGCGTTGACGATCGCGACGCGTGGGTGGTTCCGGTCGTCGGTCGCCACGAACGCGCGGCCGCGTTCGACGGGAATGTGCAGCACATCGAAGAACCCGGGCGTGATGGCTGCCGTATGCGCGCTGGGCCGCGCGCGGCTCGAGCTGAGCGGCCGTCCGCGAATTTCGAACGTCGCCTCGTCCGGTCCGATCGTGCCGCCGAATGGCAGCGACGTGGTCATGCCGGCATGCTTGACGCCGGGGATCGCAGCCAGACGATCCTGGAGCGTGCGCACGAACGTCGCACGCGTGGAGTCGGCGGGGTAGAGATGTTCCGTCTGGAAGGTGACAGCCAGGATATTCGTCGACCGGAATCCCGGGTCGACGTTGAGTAGCGCGCGGACGCTCTTCACGAAAAGCCCCGCACCGATCACCAGTACGAGCGCCAGCGAGACCTCGCCGACAACGAGCACGCGCTGCAGGCTCCGTCCCCGTCTCGGGGTTCGCGTCGGCATGAGCCCGAGGCCGAGCACGACGACACCAGCAAAGAGCGCCGCCGGCAGGCCGACGTGGAGCTCGTCGGCGCGCGGCAAGAGACCGGCGCCGAGCGCGCGGATGCCTCGTAGCGCGAAGAACGTCAGTACGATGCTCAGTGCCCAGCCAAGTCCGGCGAGGAGCGCGTGCTCGGCGAACAGCTGCCGCGCAATGCGCCCGCGGCCGGCGCCGAGCGCGACGCGGATGCGGAGCTCGCTCTCGCGTTCGACGGCGCGAGACAGCAGGAGCGCCGTGAGGTTCGCGCCGGTCAGGAGGAGCAGCAGTCCGACCGAGACGAAGAGCAGCAACAGCCGGCCACGGACGTGGCCGACGAGACTGTCGCGCAGCGGCACGAGCGAGACGCCGACATCGCGATCGACGTCCGGGTACTCGCGCGCGAGATCCGCCGCGACGCGGCGCATGTCTTCGCGCGCCCGATCCAGCGAGACGCCAGGCGCGAGGCGTCCGATGGCGGCATAGTAGGCCGCGCCGCGCCACAAGAGCTCGTCTGGCCCGGGAATCTTTGGAAGCCACATCCCTGGCCCCGGAAGGTGAACCGACGGCGGCATAACGCCAATGACTTGCACCGGCGGGTCAGCCAGGATGAGCGTCTTGCCGACGAGGCTGGAGTCGGCATTGAACCGGGTGCGCCAGAGATCGTAGTCCAACACCGCCACCGGCGCGCGCCCGGGCTGAAATTCGTCAGCGGAGAACGTGCGGCCGAGGAGTGGCCGTGCGCGGAGCGCACCGAAGAATCCCGCGGTCACGCGCCACGCCGCGAAGCGCTCGGGGCCATCGGGCGCGCTGTAGCGTACGCCGAACCGCTCGGCGACGGCGAGCGCCGAGAAGGCGCGCGAGCGCGCTTTCCAGTCGAGATAGTTGGGCAGCGAGACCGGAGCGTACTCGACGCCCTGCGTGTGATTGGTCTGATAGACCGTGACAATGCGGTCCGCGTCGCTATAGGGGAGCGGCGACCAGAGTACGCCGTAGACGACACCGAAGATCGTTGTGGCGCTGGCCAGGCCGATCACGAGCGTCAGCAGGACGACCAGCGCAAATCCGGGGCGCCGGCGGAGTGCGCGTGCGGCGAACGCCAGATCGCGGCGCAGATCCTCGATCGGTTCGACGCCGCGGATCGCGCGGAGCGCCTCTTTCACGGCCTCGACCCGGCCGAACCTCCGTCGCGCCGTCGCCGCCGCCGTGCGGGGATCGAGACCTTGCTGCTGCAACTGCTCGGCTTCGAGCGTGAGATGCAGCTGGATCTCGTCATCGAGATCGCGCTCGGCGGCGGGGCGGAAGAGTACGGCACGAACGCGACGCAGCAGACTCATAACGCCGGTTGGAGCACCTGCGTGACCGCGGCGACGAAAGCGAGCCAGCCCCGTTCTTCACGCTCGCACGCACGGCGTCCCGGCGGCGTCAGTTTATACACTTTTGCCCGGCGCCCGGACTCGGCAACCAACCATTCGGCTGCCAACCAGCCCTCGCTCTCTAGCCGGTGCAGCGCAGGGTACAGTGACCCTTGGTTCACTTGGAGGACATCGCCGGACCGCTCGCGGATCCGCCGCGAGATCGCCCACCCGTGCAGTGGCTCACCAGCCAGCGTGCGCAGGATGAGCAGGTCCAGCGTGCCTTGGAGCCGGTCGTCAGGACTCATGTCTTATTGTTGTCGTCTGCCGACAGCAAAGTCAAGTCTACATTTCCAGATCATCATTCTTTCCAATGGATCGTCCCGGCTGGCCATCACGCAGCCGGGTCATGCGGCGCTGGCCGGGCGCAAGGTCGGCGCTGAGTGTCCGAACCTGCGTCAAGGATAGACTGACCTTGCCGGCGAGAGCTCGGACACGCGACTGCGTCCACCCATGAGCGACGCGAGCTCCGCGCGCGTCATTCCGCGTTGCTCCAGCACGAACGCGACCGCGCTTTGCGGCGTGCCGCTGCGCTCCAGCTCCTCCCACGGGAAATGCTCGTCCTCGTACGCTGGACGAGAACCGACAGAAACTTCGGTCGGTCCTACTCGTCGCTGCTGCGCCGGGAATCGCGGTCGAGGAGCGTGTCGATCTCGCGAACGGCGGCGCGATGCTCCATCGCGTTGCGCAGCACGTGCGGCTTGGTGAAATCGAGCGGGCGAGCGTTGGCGGTCATGGTGATGGTCTCCTGTCTCTATGCGTCCCCGATCACAACAGACTGCAGCACGCCTGACCGCACGCCGGGCGACGAGTTAGACCCGACCCCGCGGTTGTGTTGGCGCAGGCGATCGCCGTTCGTACACCGGGCGATCAGACACGTTGAGGCGGCATTTCGCGGTTCTGTGGCTTCAGGTGCCGTTGGCGTCGCGACGGGTGCCGTTGGAAGTCGCGGACGAAGAATTGCTCGGCGGCGATCGCGTCCCTTCTAACTCAGTGACGTAGTGAGTATTACAAACTGGGGCGGGGTATAGTCCTAAGCGCTGAAAAGGACCCGATTCCGTAACGCAGGCTCAGCCGCTGCATCGGCGTCGCGCGACACCTTGCCCTCGGCCTCACGGGACTGAAGTGCGAAGGCGCGGTGCCCCGCCAGCGCTGTCAAGAGCGAGCGTCGGTGCCGTCCATCGCGACAGGTACCTGAACGACGCCTCGTTTTTGAAGCCAGGCGAGAAGACCGATACAAGAGAATGAACAAGAGGAATTCTCCAGCAGTTTTCAGCCAGGACTCCACCGGCAACGATTGGGTCGCACGTCAAGCTCGATTCGCTCAGGATCGTGCAGACTTGAGGAAGCCACGTCACGACTGGCGCGTGGCGGGAGCGGGTCACGAGTAGGCGCGAGGAACACAACACTTTGAGCGCAAGAATCGGATGGTGACTCCATCCCGCTTGACTTACGTTGACTGCGCGTGATTCTGCCAGTCGGAATCACGACATCATGTAACTTCAGCGAGGATTTATGAAGATCGCCCTGGCAGTGTGTGTGGTACTTGCCTCGTCGTCCGCTCTAGCGCAGTCCGACACTAAAGTCCTGGGATGCCAAGAACATCACTTGGCAGCACACTTTTCCGGACGGATCGAAGTATTCAGTTCTGGAAGGTGACAAGAATGCGCCCGGCAAGGAGTTCACTTACGCCGCATTCATTCCCGCCGGATCCTGGGACCACTACGCCCACTCGCACAATCAGGACGCCCACGTGGCGGTGATCTCCGGGGGGCTGAGGCTTGCTGTGGGACCGAGTCCTGACAAAACGGAATCAACGATTTACCCGGTCGGGAGCTACGTCTTCGTGCCTGCCAATGTGGAGCATACAATGGGCGCCGACGTGGATACGATTATCATCGGCACGGCGGTGGGTCCCTGGCAGACGCACGACAATGACCACCCGCATCACCACTGACAACATCGGGGCGGACTGACTTGCGCGTAATCGGCAGTGGACAGCGATGCAAACCTTCCACGATATTCCCGCAACCGTTGAGATTCACGTCGATTGGACTCATTACAAGTTGAGCCGCCTCGAAGTTCGTTCGGCGATACCGACGCGATCACCGTGTCGATTCGCCCATACATCGCGCACGAAGAAGTCGTTATGCTCGGCCTCCTTCGACGATGGAGCGCGCTGTGGACGATACGGTAAGTGGTCGCCTGCCCTTCCCAGTGGCGTCACCGCACGCCCGAGTTTGGTCGCGGATGACGCAGACCGGTCTGTCGCTTGTGTGGCCGGAGCCGGCGATTGGCGAGAAGACCATCGACGCACGCACCAACCCCTGCGTGATCGCCTACACGCCCAAGAGTTGGCGTCGGGACTCGCTCGGCTCGAAGCGGATCTCGCGTCGGGACGCATCGATCGTGTCGTGGCAGAGGCTCGTGATGATGTTGGGGACTACATCTTCGTCATCGCCACGGCCGGCGGGTAACCGCGTCAGTGCCAGTCGCCGCAAGGTTGTTCTGTCCGACAATGCCACAGCGTCCCGATGCTCTGCACCCAGCTCACGCGGTTCGTCGGTGTCCTATGTGGTTGGCGGGATCAAAACGCCGGAACAGTGCGTCAAGGGTGAGGTGCCGTGAGGGCCGCTCCGCTCAGGCCGTGCCCACTCCCTGCTGAGGGCTGCCGAATCCCCTGAGTTACCGCCTCGTAGACGCAAGAACCAATGAGATGGCCAATCACTGTGTGTTTGCCCGCGAAGGAACGTCCGGGTCCGCTGCTCGAGGGCAGAGGGGAAGCAACAACAATGCAATCTGTTCCGGTGCCCGTCGCGAACGAGGAATCCACTGCGCTCGGAACCTGTCCCTCTAACATCGCTAAGGTTCGAGCCTCTGCCACGAGCGACAAGGTCTCCAACGAAGCACACTCACTAGTGGACAGGAAGTCTGCAAGAGAATGTTGATCGTACTTGGAGAGATCGCGTCCGGACTTGGCGGATTACCAATCCTGAGTGCGTTCCTCAATCCCACAGTGGCTATGCACCTCGCCGACAACGGACCACGATGGCATTGTCTTTCGACGAACTCTGCTAGTACACAACCTGTTAGAAAGCCCACACCCTCGACATCCCCGGCTCGCTGCCGGCGCCGGTCTTCGAACAGCTGCCTCGCATCCACCCCCAGCCCCAAATCCTCGCCGCCGACGCTGTGCCAGAAAACGCGCTGTGCTTGACGTTGACCGCCTCCGATTACTGTCCAGCCGACCGTCTGATGGGGAATACAGAGGTCAACTTCCAACCACCGGCCGCAGCCCGAGAGAACCGGGGATTTATATGTGACCATTACGACGAATCTACGATGTTGATAACTCGATTTCCTCTGGGCCACTGTCGGGCTTTGTCGGCCTACCCCAATCGCATACCGCGTATAAGACACGGGGCATCAAGGGGCGCGCGTTCAGGCGCGCGCCATGACGGCCGCGGCTCACGGGCAGTTTGCCCAAGTGCTACGTCCTGCTTCTACCAGACATGCGCTAATCGACCCCGGGAACGTCGGTAGACATCTGCGTCGCCGGACGCAGCCACCAAAATATTCCCCGCCACGTTAGGTCTCCGCCGATCTCCGCTTCACGCCATTGTCGGCCGCTAACCCATCATTCCTCTATGACCACAATAGACTGCTTGCAGTGGTAGCAAAACAGAGTTGTAGCACGCTCCACCGGCCCTCGCGACTGCTCGCCATTTTGGCCCCCTTACGATTGGGCCGGGACTTAGCTCGTTGCGGAGTTCGCCGACGGACCGTCTAGCGTCGTCCTGTAAATAGAATCGTGAGGCACGTACGGCCCCGAAACGGCGTTGTACATGACACCGTCCTCCGCGAGCTCGCGCGAGAGGTGGCAGAAAATGGCGTGCTGTTTCGGGACGACCACGTTCATTTGGTCAACGGCATCGTCCTCGCCGCGTCATTTGACGCGAGGCACGGGCGCGCCCCGTCGCCCGCGGCTCTCACTGGGCCCTCTTCTTCCTCCCCTTCGCCGCAGCGGACGGGAAGTGACTCCCGAGACGCGCCTCGGCGAAGCGATGCGCAGCCTCGGCGAGTTCGTCCACATCGGTCGCCGCAGCGAAGCTCAGGCGCAAGTAAGGACCCGGTTCCTCGGCGGGGAAGAACTCGCGACCTGCGCCGACCACCACGCCAGACGCCGAGGCGCGCTCGGCGGCCTCCGCGTCCGCTGGCGGAAGTCGGACCCACAGGTGCAGGCCACCGGTGGGAACGCGGGTCACGGTCCACTCGGGCGTCTCGCGCGCGAGGGCCGCGACGAGCGCGGCGCAGCGCGCGCGGAGCTCGGCGCCGAGCGCGCGGATGTGTCGCTCCCACGCGGGAGCGCCGAGCAGCTCGACAGCCGCCTCTTGCAGCGGGCGCGCAACGAAGAAGTCGTTGATGAGCCGCATGGCATGCAACCGTTCCATCACCGGGCCGCGAGCGATCAGCGCCCCCACGCGCAGACTCGGCGCGGCCGGCTTCGTGAGCGAGGTCAGATAGACGACGGCGCCGTCGCGATCTTCGGCGATGAGCGGGCGCGGTACGCGACCGCCATGGCCGAGGAAGCGGGCGAAGTCGTCCTCGATCACGAAGGCGCCGTACGCGCGTGCGACGTCGAGGACCGCCGTCCGCCGCTCGGCGGCGAGGACAGTGCCGGTCGGATTGTGGAAGGTCGGCTGGCAGTAGAGTGCTCGGGCCCCGCTGGACGCGAACGCTTCAGCAAGCAGGTCTGGACGGATGCCGTCCGCGTCTATGGGCACGGGAACCGGGCGCAGTCCGGCGGCCCGCATGACGGCAATGGCGCCTGGGTACGTTGGCGTCTCCACAACCACCGGACTGCCCGGGGCCGCGAGCGCCCGGACGGCGGTCGCAAGCGCGGTCTGCCCGCTGCTCGTGATCAACACATCATCCGGCGTGACGTCGCCTCCCACGAACCGGGCGAACAGCGCGCGCAGCGGCGGGAGCCCCATCGCTGGCGCGCGGTCCCACGCGTCTGGGCGGCGCGCAGCGCGAGCGAGCGCCGCACTGAGAACCCCCGTCGCCTGGAGTGAGGGGTGCAAGTAGCCGCTGGCGAGCGCGATGGCGTCGGGGGGCGGCGGGCGAAACGCCGCAATCACTGCGCGCGCATCCACACTGCGGTCGCCGAGCACAACCGCCTGCCACGATGTGTCAATGGTGTCGCCGGCGGCGCGCAGTCCGCGCGGCGCCACGAACGTGCCGCTGCCAGGGCGCGTGACCACCACCCCCTCGGCGGCGAGCCGCGCCATCGCACGGGCGACGGTCACGGGGCCGACCCCGTGGCGGCGCACGAGGTCGCGGCTGCTCGGGAGCTGTTCGCCGGGCGCGCGCCGGGCAATCTCGGTGCGGAGGGTTGACACGAGGGTGTCGATAACGCTACTCATATATATGTCAACATACGATAGCGCTATCGGCGGCACAAGCGAACCACTTCTCAATGTCGCCGCGTTGCGGGCCGACACGCCCGGATGTGCCGAAGTGGTGCACCTCAACAACGCCGGCTGCGGCCTCCTCGCCCGTCCCGTCCTCCAAGCAATGCTCGATCACCTCGAGCTGGAGGCGCGGATCGGCGGCTACGAAGCCGCGGCGGCGCGCGCCGAAGCGGTGCGCGGCTTCTACGATCAGACGGCGGCGCTCATCGGCGCCGCGCCGCGCAATATCGCGTTCGCCGGCAGCGCAACGGACGCCTACTCCAAGGCCCTCTCGGCGATCCCGTTCCAGCCGGGCGACGTCATTCTGACAACGCGGAACGACTTCATCTCGAACCAGATCGCTTTCCTCGCGCTCCGGAAGCGCAGCGGAGTCGACGTGGTGCACGCGCCCGACCTGCCTGACGGCGCCGGCGTCGATGTCGACGCGATGGTGGCGCTCATGCGCGCCCGGCGGCCACGGCTCGTCGCCGTCACGCACGTGCCCACAAACTCGGGCCTCGTGCAGCCGGTGGCAGACATCGGGCGGCACTGCCGTGATCTCGACCTGCTCTACATTGTCGACGCCTGCCAGTCGCTCGGCCAGCGCGCGATCAATGTCCGGGCGATCGGCTGCGACCTGCTCACGGCCACCTGCCGGAAGTTCCTCCGCGGTCCGCGCGGCTCGGGATTCCTCTACGTCGCCGACCGCGTGCTGCGCGCGGGCTACGAGCCGCTGTTCATCGACATGTACGGGGCACGCTGGGTCGAGCCGCTGCAATACGCTGCCGTGGAGACGGCGGCACGGTTCGAGGAATGGGAGTTCCCCTACGCCACCGTGCTCGGCTGCGCGGAGGCGGCGCGCTACGCCTTGCGCGTGGGACTCGACGTGATCGCCCCGCGCGCGACGGGGCTCGCGGCACGCCTGCGTGAAGGCCTCGCCGCGCTCCCGGGCGTGCGCGTCTTGGACCGCGGTCCTGACCCGGCGGCGCTCGTCACCTTCGACGTCGCCGGCTGGGAGGCGCAGCCGTGCAAGCGGGCCATGGACGCGTGCCGCATCAACTCGGCGCTCAGCTTCCACGACTTCGCGCAGTACGATTTCACCGACAAGCACGTCGACTGGTGCCTGCGCCTCTCGCCGCACTACTACAACACCGAGGCCGAAGTCGACACGGCCATCGACGCCGTGTCCGACCTGGCGGGGCGGGGGTCCACCGGTCGGGGGCGCGTATTACGCGCCCCAACGCGCCCCCGAGCACTCGAAGCCTGAGCGCTCGCTCTGCAGGTTGCAAATTTTGAAAGAGTTAAAAAAACCGGGGCGGCTGGATTTGAACCAGCGATCTCCCGGTTAACACTCGCACGTGTAAGTCACTATAAGCCAACCATTTGCCGGGCTTGCGAAGGAAACCGAGCGTCGGTGCTAGAGTTTCCGGACATGTATGCCTGCCATCCGCGACATCGGCGGCAGGAAACGGCCCCCAAGCGGCCCGACTCCGACAGGATTCTCGGCGATGAACGAGCCGTCGAAAACTGGGCGACTGGAAAGAGACACAGAGGTTGGTGAAGTGATACGAGCGGCCCGCACCCCGGGCGGAGCGAACGACCGGCGGAACGCCGGAGTTGGGAGGCGCCTGCGCGAGCATTCCTGTATGATCCATCAGCGCGCGGCTTCATGACAGCGCGCGCATCCCGCCAAGCGGAGCGGCCCAAGTGGTGAGTTCGGACGACCGAGGGACAGAGTGGCGCGAGACCGCCGGCGAACTGTCCTACCTCTCAATTCGCTTGCTCGACTTCGTCGCCGCGCTGCCGACCGCGACCCTGCCACCGCGCGGTCGCGTGCCGTGGTCGGCCAATGAGCTCACCGAGTTGAGCCGCTTGACGCACGTGCTGGCGCGCGGGGAGCCGGACGCGGAGCGCGCGACCGCGTCGATGGGAGCGATCGACGATCTCTTTCAACGAGCATACGCCCAGACGGCCCCCGGGGGCGGTCTGGCCGAGGCCGCGTTGCTCGAGGGATACCTCGCGCACCGGTACACCGCCATGCTGAGCTTGCCGCGTCTGCAGCGACTGGCGGACGAGCGGCCAGGGCCAGGCGCGGGCTTGACGCTGCGGTCCGCGTATCAGTTGTCTTGGTGGCGCGCGGCGCTACGAGCCTTTCGGCGCGGCGACACGCGCTAGAGTCCAAACGCAGCAGGGAGCGTCCTCGGGTATCCCTCTTGCCCTTAGGCCGGTGACCCGGAGAAAGGGGGTAGGTAATGCGGCTCACAGGGTTCGTCGGGGTCGTACTCATCGTGCTAGGTGTCGTGGTGCTCGCGGCGAACGGGATCCGCTACACGAAGGAGCGACACAGCACGGACATCGGCCCGTTTCAGGTCTCGACGGTGAAAAAGGGCTCCGTGTCGCCTACTGCTGGTGTCGTTGCCGATGCGCTGAACGCCGTCGACAGGCACGCGCGAGACGGTTGCGATCCCGGCCTCGCGTCGAATGCTGACCAGCACACCGGCACCCTCGATACTGGCCGCCGTTCGAATATCGACGTTTCGCTCAACGCGGTGGTGGAATAGGTTGCACGTTTGTTCGATGCGTCCGCTCTGTCGGCGATGGCGCGAGCGCGGGCAAAGGTCGCTATGTTGACAAAAAAACACCTATCATCCTTGACCCGCTGTGCCGAAAGACACATCTGCCATCGTCGCGCGCACTGCTGTCATCGAGCAACGCATTCTTCTCCTTCGGGGCCGGAAGGTGATGCTCGATCGCGACCTCGCCGAGCTGTACGACGTCGAAACACGAACTCTGAACCAGGCAGTCCGGCGACACATTGATCGTTTCCCGTCCGATTTCATGTTCCAGCTCACAACGGACGAGATCGAAGATTGGAAATCACAGATTGTGATATCCAATCGCGAACGGATGGGCGTGCGAAAGCCACCCCTGGCGTTCACGGAGTACGGCGTCGCTATGCTTTCAAGCGTGCTCACCAGTGAGCGCGCCGTACAGGTGAACATCGCGATCATGCGAGCATTCGGCCGACTGCGGTCGATGCTCCTAACGCAGGTCGAACTCGCGTGCCGTCTCGACGATCTTGAATCTCGATACGATCAGCAATTCGCGGTCGTGTTCGACGCGATACGCGAGCTCGTGGCATCGCCGCCGGATGAGCCGTCGCGCCGCATAGGCTTCGGCGCTGATGCGGAGGCGTCATCTCGCGGTGCATCGAACTTGTAGGTGTGGGACTGAGGCATTGACGCGTTCGCCCGAGCGGTCGATCGCCTGGTCGTGCACCGGGCGATCAGACATGTTGAGGCGACACTTCGTGAGTGGAGTCGCTTGAGGTGCCGTTGGGTGTCGAACGGGTGCCGTCGGCTGTGGCAACGGACGAGAAGCGCGGGCAGCGATGGCGCCCTTCTAACTCACTGATGGAGTTAGGATTACAAACTGGGGCGGCTGGATTTGAACCAGCGATCTCCCGGTTAACAGTCGCTCGTGTAAGTCCTTATAAATCAACAATTTGCCGTACTTGAAAGCAAGACCGAGCGTCGGTGTCGGAGTTATCCGACGGCAATGCCACGATTGCAAGAGATCCACATCGTGGTCCAGCAGAATCCTGGCATTTGGAAACGGGTCTCGGGGAGTGCAGCTGCCCCTAGATGTGATTACCGGACACGTTGTTTCGGGGTTGGGGGTGTTTACCCGGTCGTAGCGGTTACAAGCTGGGGTTGTCTGGACCACCGACCAGCAACTGCCAGAGGACCGAGTGAACAGTCACAAGAATGCGCGCCTGGGGTTCACGGGGCGAGTGTGTCTCGTCATGCGCGTGCTCGCCGACGGGTGGACGGTCCCGGAGGCGGCCGCCGCGTTCGGGCTCAGTGCGCAGAGTGCGCGCAAATGGGTGCGCCGCTACCGCGTGGAGGGGCGCGCCGGCTTGCGCGATCGCTCCTCCCGCCCGCACCGCTCCCCGCGCCAGCTCCTTGCACACGGGATCGACCGTCCCATCGAACTCGGCGCGTGGGCCGACGGCTTTTGTGTTCCACGGGGGTCGCTCGTAGGACAAGACGGTGACAAGAGTGAGTTTCTTACCGCGGGCGAGGCCGGGATACGATTGCATCAGCACTACCCTGGCCGCGCGAATCTCCCGCCACTGGCGCCCGAGCATCGCGAGTCGCTAAAGCCGTTCCTAGCCCAGCGCGCTATCAAAGACCTTCTCGATAAGCTTGAGGAGCGCGTCCGGCTGCTGGCGTTGAGTATTGAGGTCAACGAGCCGCGGGATAACAGCTAGTCGCAGGGACTGAACCACCTGCATTCGAACTCCTAGGCGAGACACCCAGTGGCAGCTCTCCCGGGAATTCAACGGTGCCTGCTCACGCCTCACTCGACACGCCCTCACGCGACCAGCTCGCTACACAACGCTACGTCGTCTGCAGCCGACCCCCGGCCTCCGCGCACGCGACTAGCAAATCATGGATGCGACCTATTTCGTCGACCATGGGCTGCATTTCGTATTGTTCGCCTAAGAGCGAGAAGACGCCCCGATCGACGAAGTAGGCCCGGAATAGGTGTAGCGGCACCCCAGCATCTTGTGACGGTGTGCGCCCGACGTAGTGCGGGAGAATGTGACCCACGACGTGGCCCGAGAGATATACGTCGAGGCGCTCGTCAAAATGCTCGATCGCGTTCCGCAAGCCGCGGCTCCGGAGAGCGCTTGTATCCGTGACCGCGAGCGCTGAGCGAAGATATTTCGCTCTCGCCTCATGACCTCGCCGGGCAGGCCAAAAGTACCGGGAGAGTGCAGCACCTTGGATCAGGACATGCTGGAGTAGATCCAAAATTGCATCCTGATCAAGCGCGTCAGGCGCGACGTCGCCGCGCACTACCGCTGTCAGCGCCTCTGCAACCTGATCGATGGAAGCAACCGCCGACGAGCTAATAAACAACATGCTGTCGATATAGAAGGCCTCGTGCGCCGGCCAAATAGCGTTCAATTCCTGGCCTGATTGGTTAACCATGTACAACGTTAAAATTTGTGCGCTCCCCGCGATCGAACCAACTAATGAGCGCGGGTGCGGACGATATCACGTTGAGCAGTCGGCCGGATCGTGCCGCCCGAGGCACCGCTCGCAGGAAGACCTCGGACTGACGGAGATAAACTCGACATAGCTTGTGTCGACGACAGCGGACAGATCTTGGACGCCGAGCGCGACGCGCGTTCCATTGCGAGCTCATTGCCGGAGCACGCCGGATGTCGGCTGTACGAGCAGTCCGCGACATCTTACGAGAAGGAGCCGGATCGGGTACTGGTGCTGTGATGCCGAAAATGTGAGTGCACTAACTACAGGTTGAATGCCGAAATCGGGCAATTTCGTCAGATATTGCACGCGTACTGACGTCTCACCTTTGCCCACGGCGACCTTCGTCGGCGTTCTATCCGTGGCGCGCGATCTCAGCGTCCTCGTGTTCGAACGCACTTGTCATGCGGTCGCACTCGGAACGGGTGAGTCCACAGTGCGACGCGACGCTTCGCCATGGTCGCACTGCCTCGCCAACATGGCGCACGATCGTGTGCGCTTCCTTTTCTCGAACGCCGAAATCTTTCGCGACAGAGAGGGCCAGCGCGATAGAGGCGGATGCGTCCTCGTCCGCAGCGATAGTGGTTGTCAAGAATCGTGGTTTCACGTCGGCCGGGACTGGATTGAGATCGTATGCCGGCGACAGGCGCCACCCGTTAAGTCCAGCGTAGAGAAAGCCGTGATTTCGGAGATGATCATCGAGGTTGGACACGAGCACATTGAAGACCACGCGTCGCCAAAGGTCGACAAGGTCCGTCACGGTATCAGCCCCATAGCGTCGGAGCGCGTCCGCAATCTCGAGATAGCTGTGCACCTCGCGGTCAGCCGCGTCGAGCATGCTCATTGCCGACAAGAACGGCACCCGCTGTTCGGAAATATCACCTTGGCTGGCTGCAACGGTTTCCCGATCGAACCGCCGAACGAGAAGGACGTCCTGTTCTCCCACTCGTTCTACGCGCGAGAGTGACACCGGAATCCCCGCTCGACGCGCAAGCTCTAGCGCTACCGCCTCCCATTGTACCACGTTGATGTCATTGCTTCGCGAGGGAAACTTGGCGATGAGGAGATGCCCTTTCTTGTCGCGGACTGAGGCTTTGGGTCGTGCCCCGCCCAGAGAGGAGCCTGGTGCGAGCAGGAGGCGGAGATCCTCGTCGGTTTCGTCGGCCGCTTCTACGTGGTTCGCAGCAGAGAGCAGCCGGGGCAGCGCAACCAGCGGCGGGACCGTCTGGTCGCCGTCCGCCACGAACGGCCCATCCGGATCGCGTTTGTACCGTAGGGCGCCAGGCCGAGCTACGTCGGACACACCGAGGAGGTAGTCAATCTCACGGAGAGTCCGTGGCGCCCGGCCTTCCGCCGCAGCGTTACGCCGCTCACTCCGAGCGATAAGCGAACGCCCCCATTGATCCGGCGCCGAATCTCCGAGCGCCCCGAAGAGCGCACGGTCGCCCGCTGTGTGAAACGCTCCGGGTCCGACCTCGAGAGCCGGCTCCAGTGCGAAACGCTCAGGATGCCGCTGCCACTCTCCGTCGTACTCAAAGCTGGCCCCTTCTCTTCCGTGGGAGCTCACGGCCCACAATCGACCCACTCGGTGCGTGATACCGAGCAGATCTACATAGACAAGAGCCGTTGGTGGACTCACTCTTCCTTCGACGAAGAGTCGTGGCGAGCTGTTTGTCTTATCCTCTTGGGAAGTCGCTCCCCCTCAAGAGCGAGCCCGACGGCATCACCCTCCACAGCCGCGACGACAGCCAGCTTATCGACCAGGCCGAGAACGAACAACACAGTGGCGTAGATGCCCAGCGATACAGCAGGATCACCGCGCTCGACCCGTTGAAGGGTTTGGCGGGCGATGCCCGACCGATTCGCGACGACAGCCATGGGGAGGCGGCGCCGTCGTCGTGCATTGCGTATGTCGCCGCCCAGCCGTGCGAGCGTCCGCCTGACCGGCAATGGTAGGGCTGGCACCCATCTTGGCATTATGTATTATATCTTCAACAGATACTCTTGTAAAGTACGTGATATCGTACTTACGAGCGAACGTAAGCGTCGTCGATCTAACAGCAAGCGATGACCCTCCAACCGGGCTTGCGCGTTGTCCAAATTCGTGCGAACATTTGGCGCCTAGGCGGTCCCATCTGTTTCCCTCTTCGAGGATCGGCCCTTTGTCCTACCGCAGTCTCGCCACCGCAATACTGCGCGCGAGCCGCGCCGCACAACGGGCGCTCCGCGCTGCCCAACGCGAACAGATACGGGGTCGGCGCCACGCGAAGACCGAGGCGCGGTGAGCCTCGCGGCGACGCTTCCACCATGCACGCGATGCGCACCCATTCGTCAACCCCGACGCCGGCATTGCGTTGTCCTTTGCGAAGTCGCCCCACGATGGCTAGCGGGACACCGGTCGATGCAAGCCACCGCTAACGGAACGCGCATCCAAGGTCCGCCAGGCCGGCGCGTTACAGCGCTAACTGCGACTGACAGCTACGCCTAATCTCATGCCTCGCCAATGGTGACCTATCCATTCAAAGGGGTACGATCCGAGGCGGCCGAGAGGTTCTTAACGGCACTCGCGGCGCGCGTCAGTGATCCGGTTCATGTACGGCTAGTAAAGGCAGCGCGCACATTAGATTCACGGGTCTCACTTGAACACGAGCTCGCCGCGATAGTGAGAGAGATTCTCCGTGAGGCTTAGACGGCTGACCGTGGGCGGGTTTCGCGGATTCAACGCGACAAAGACAATCGAGTTCGATGCCGACATTACGCTCATTGCCGCGCCAAACAGCTACGGCAAGACCAGTATCATCGAGGCACTCGAATTCTTAATCTTTGGCCAAACCTCAAAGGTCGAATCTGCCGACTCCAAAGAAGAGTACAAGGATTCGTACACGAATCGGCATTTTGCGTCAGACCAAGTACCGTTCGTCGAAGCCGAGTGTAGCGACAACGCAGATGACTTAGCACTAAGAGCTGAGTTGCATGGGTCAGAAATACACCGGTTCGTAAATGGCCAAGCTGTGACTGAGTGGCCATTCGCTGCGGCCGCGGCAAAGGCCGCGCGTCCGTTTGTAGTGCAGCATGCGTTGAAGAGTTTACTGCTAGCGTCGCCGTCAGACCGGTTCCAAGGGTTTGCCCGCCTGCTCGGTTTGCACGAGATCGACCAACTGCAAGCTGCGCTTATCAATCTGTGCACGAAGCCAGAAGCGCAGTTGCCGGCGCGTGCAAAAGAGCTGTTAGCATCCGTAGAGCTGTTCGAGGGCCGACTCGAGTCGATCAAAGAGACACGAGCGATAGCCAAGTCGTTGGCGCAAGGTAGCAACGGACTGCCAGACGCATGGGATAGGCTTCACAAAAGGGCGATCAGATTGATCGGTGTCAACGCCGATCCGGATATCGTTTCAATGAAACTCGTAGAGCTGCGCAGTGCGGCCGCAGAGAAAGTCTTCGCCGGGTCAGTGGGCATTAAACCCCTGCCCACGACGGAGAATCAACGCGCCGCCTCCGCACGCGATCGCATTGAACGCGCGATAGCCGCCGAATCGCGTACTGACTACATCCGCTTGGCTGTAGCCGATGTCTCTGTAAGGTTAAGGAAAGAAGTGCAATTGCTACAGCTCGGCGTGGACCTGCTCGAGGATCGGCCCGCCGGTTGCCCGCTCTGCGAACAATCGTTGGATGCTGCCACGCGCGACCGAATTGCCCAGCGCTATGCGGTGTTGATCGCTTCACTTGGCGCAGACGCGGAACCAGGAGTTCTCCGAAGTCAGGTCGCTGCCGGCCTAAAGGATCTTAGCAATAGTGTTACCGCGCACCTCGCATTGTACAGCGCCCGATGTTCGGACCTGGTTGAAGCCAACACGCCGGAGCGTAGTGCGCAAATCAACGCACTGTTCGGAAAGGGGCACGAACACGAGTTATTCCTAGTCGCGGCCGCCGGTGCAGCGATCACGCCTGTCCTCACCCAATTGCGGCAAGCGGCGTCAGAAGTGATCAATGCGGCCGAGGTGTGCGCAGATGCTGTGCGAACCAGGCACGAGGAAGTGTCGCAGATCGAACTCCTCATTGACGCTGGCATGAACTATCTGAGTGCGGCCGACGAATACGCGCGCAAGCTTTCCGAACTCGAACCGACGCTAGCAGACCCTTCTCGCCTTCTAGAAAAAGCCGTCGACGCGCGAGCAGGAACCGCAGAGCTCAGCCTGCTCATTGAGATGTTGAATAGTCGTAGTGACATCAACCGCGGCTTGCGTATTCGAGACGTAGTGACCGGACTAAAGAGCCTGAGGAAACAAGTCGATCATACCGTCGGGCAAACGATGGAGGAGGCATTTTCAAGCGAGTTGACTGGCGATGTGATGAACTGGTACAGCCGGATCCGAACCACAAGTGACCCTGACGTTCATTTTGTAGGCTTCGGCATGGAGCGCACCAAGACCGGCGACTTCAAGAACCGTCGTGTCAAGGTTGCTGCTGCTTCCTACGGCGTGGAGCTCGCGAGCGCCGTCTCGTCACTGAGTGAATCAAAACTCAATGCTTTAGGGTTATGCGTGAGCGTCGCTACTGCACTGCGTGCACCAGGCCCCTTTGAGTTCATTGTACTAGACGACCCAATCCAATCATGGGATGACGAGCACGAGATTCAATTCATTAACTGCGGGCTCTCGTTGAGGAAGAGAAGCGCCAAGTAATCCTGATGTCGCACCGCCGTGGTTGGATTGACCCAGTGGCTGCACACTGTCGCAGCTTAAACGGGTTGCGATACGATATAACGGGATACACCAAGGAGGGACCGGCAATCCAGCAACGAGCGTGGGCAACGATTGATCAACGCTTAAAGGAGGCGCTTAGTATTCGAAGGATCCAACAGCTTCAGGAGTACGCCTTCAACAGGGCGAAGAGGAGATTCGCATTACGGCTTCACAACTCGTTGCCGACGTGGCGCAGGTGATTCTAAAGAGACAAACAGGGGCGCACAACATTAACAGCGACAGGGCGCGAGCAATCCTAAACGAGGCAGGGTGTTCAGCGAAGTTAGTAGATCGTGTGATCGGCATGGACGACGACCATCCGCTCACCATGCTCCGATGATTATGCGCCGAGCGCAGAGCGCATCCGCCAGTACTACGACGCTCTGATTGATTTGGAAAATGGCTCGAGAGCGCGCGCCACAGTATAGATTGTCAACGGCGGAGATAATTGGGTTCTGCCGGACTTTTGGTGAACGGCGGCGGGCGGAGATTGATGGGCGGCGCGACCTTGGAGACCGGTCTGGACACCACGCCGCCGCCGCCCGTCCCCGGAGTTGCACCTGTCGCACCTCGCCGTCGACGATCGCGGCATCACCGTCGTCGCACTGACCCGCCGACCAGGAGCGACGTGTCCACGCTGCGGAACGCACGCCGCTCGGGTCCACAGCCACTACCCCGCACGCTGGCTGATCTCCCCTGGCACGGGCTTGCCGTACAACTCGTCGTCACGACGCGACGCTACTTTTGCGACCTGGCTGGCTGCTCGCGGCGGATCTTCACCGAACGGCTTCCCGCCACAGCGGCGCCGTCGGCACGCCGCACCGCCCGGCTCACCGCCGCGTTGGATGCGATCGGACTTGGACTCGGGGGCGAGGCAGGGGCGCGGTTGGCGGAGCGGCTCGGGATGGCCGTGAGCGGCGACACGGTGCGCCGGGTGGTCATGCAGGGGGAGTCCGTCCCCCTCGCGCCCACACCACGCGTGGTGGGTGTCAACGATGGGCGTGGCGACGCCATCGTCGGCACCCTGCTGATCGATCTGGAACGCCGACGAGTGGTTGACGTGCTCCCCGATCGGCGGCCGCCACACTCGCCGCGTGGCTCCGTGCCATCCCGGCGTTGAATCATCAGCCGCGATCGGGCGGGTGCGTACGCCGACGGTGCACGGGCGGGCGCGCCCGACGCGATCCAAGTGGCCGATCGCTTTCACCTGCTGCGAACGTGACCGACGCGGTCGAACGCGTCCTCGAGCGGCATCACGCGACCGTGCGCACGGTCGCGGTTCCGGTAACCTCCGCCGGTGAACCCGACGCCCACCGAGCGAGGCGGCCCGGTCGCCAAACCCAGGCGCAGCCCCGGCTACCGGCGCAACGCACCGCGACAACGCGCGCGCGACGATACGCTCGCTATGAACAGATCGTCGCGTTACACGCACGCGGCCTCTCAGGGGTAGCGATCATCGCGCCACCGGCGTCAGTCGGGCGACGATCATCCGCTGGCTGCACGCCGGAGTCTTTCCTGAACGGCGTGCGCGACCGCCGCGTCGCACCCTGCTCGCCCGCATGCCACTGCTCCGGCAGCGCTGGACGGAGGGCTGCCACAACGCGACGCTGCTCTGGCGTGAGCTCTGCGCGACTCGCGGCTTCCGTGGTGCCTGCTCGACGGTGCGGGACTGGGTGGTGGCGGCGCGCTTACGCGCGGGACCACCGACGGCCGCGACACAATCGTACGATGTCGCGGTCGCCCGTCGCCGCGACAAACGGCGTGGCTGCTGAGCGCCCCGGCGGAGGCTGTCGCCTCGCGCCAGCGCGACTACCTCGACGCGCTCGGCGCGGCGTGTCCACCGATCGCCGCCGTGCGCGTGCTCGCCGCCGAGTTCCGCCGCATGCTCCGGGAGCGCGACCCGAACGCTCTGACAGCATGGCTGGCGGCGGCCGAACAGAGCGAACTCCGGTCCCTCGCGGCCGGGCTGCGTCGCGACGCTGCCGCGGTGCTCGCTGCGATCTGCTTCCGGTGGAGCAACGGACCGGTCGAGGGCCATGTGAACCGGCTGAAGTTGTTCAAGCGGCAGAGCTACGGGCGCGCCGGCTTCGCGTTCCTCCGCCAGCGAGTCCGGCGCGCCGCCTAAGTCGCCAGCGAAGTGCCCGGCGCCAGCTAGCCAGGATCATCATCAAAACTGCCGAAGAACCCAGATATCGCGGAGTGTTACAGATCTGTAAAAACGCCGACATTTTGTAAAATCGTTCGCGACGAGGTCAACGCGGCGACCGCGCCTTCGAGGCACTTATCAGCGAGGCGCCAAAATCATAAAGAATGACGGTTCGTCCTGATGGTTGACCTTCCACATTCGCCGCAGCGCAGAGTGCCGCTATACCGTCATCCTGAGTAACGGGATTCGAGGCGGTGACGACACGCGCTGCGAGGTGCGCGTCACGCAGGCGAATCGGGACGCCGTACCAGTGCCTCAGCACCTCGATGGTCTCGGACAACGGGACACGATCAAACCGCAGCGTCCTTCCGTCCCAGGAAACCCGATCGTCCGCACTTCCAGATCCCACTATCGCGGTCCGACCGACGATGCGCGCCAGCTCCCCCGTGTTGACGGTCACGGATCTACGGTCCGCGCCTGACACCAACACGCGCCCTCGTGAAACGAAAGCGCTGGCGCTCGAGTCGCCCGGATACGACCGGATGCTGAACTGAGTCCCCTGCACCTGGACGAATACCCGCCCAGCAGCGACTCGGAATATGCCGAACCCCTGGGGCACCACATTGAAGGTGGCCGCGCCCCGGAGCGTCACCAACTGCTCCCTTTCGAAAAGACGCGTGCAGCGCTCCAGCAACTGGCACGCGAAGCGGACGATCTGACGGTCAGAAATCGGTGGATCAAAATCGAGTTCGCGCTACTGCTTGCCGAAACCACCGGCCGACGACTCGGATCAATTCAAGCGCTCGAGTGGGAAGACATCGACCTCCAGCAAGGCTGTATCTACTGGAGAGCCGACGCAGATAGGCGAAACAACGATTGGATCATCCCGTTGCCCAGTCGTCTCTACGACGAGATCCCCGCGTTTCAGCTGCAGCTCGGTACATCGGGACCGATATTCACCGGTGAGCGCGGTCCGTTGCGGCTCATGAATCGAAGAATGTTTCTCTTCTGGCTGCACGTTGCTGAAGAGAAAGCCGGTCTCCGACCACTACCGCTCGGCGCATGGCACCCGTACCGTCGAAAGTGGGCGACCGAGCGCAAGCATCTCCCGCTCGTCGATGTCGCAGCGGCAGGCGGGTGGAAAGGAACGCAAATGTTATTGAAGTGCTACCAGCAGCCCGATCCCGACACGATACTCGCGGTGATGAACGAGCCGTCGAAGTTGGGAGAGCAGTGGGAAGTAGTCACCGGTCGGGGGCGCGTATTACGCACCCCAACGCGCCCCCGAGCACTCGAAGCCTGAGCGCTCGCTCTGCAAGTCGCAGATTTTTAAAGAGTTAAAAAACTGGGGCGGCTGGATTTGAACCAGCGATCTCCCGGTTAGCAGTCTTCCTGTTGTCTACCTGAAAACCTGCAAAAGACCGCACTTGTTGGCGAATGTGGGCGTCGGTGCCGTGCCTTCGCTCTCAACATGACGGAAAATGCCGTGAATCCGGGTCGCAGATGACGTCCGCGGAATTGCCTGAAATCGGAACTCTGAGCATTGAACTTCGGTATTGCGGTCAAACCGCCAGCTCGCCTCGTCGGCCGTTGTCGACCAAGGCCACAATAGCCATTCGAGTCACTCAACCGTTCGTCAGGTTGAGCACCGTCTCCGGTAGGCGTTCACCGTTGGCAAGCCCAACATAAATTCCGGAACCCGAATAGACCGATCGCGAACGACGTGCGTCTCAGTATGAGGAACGTCGCGCTCGACTACCGGATCGTAGAACTAGTCAGCTTCAACACTCGCGCGGGATCGACGCGGCTGGCATACCGCGCGGGAATGTACGCGGCGATCACCGCGACGCAGAGCAGTGTCACACACGCGCCGCCGAGTGCAATCGGGTCCGCCGGACTGATTTCGAACAGGAGCGATCGCAGGAATCGCGACATGATCAGTGCACCGACCAGGCCGAGTGCCGCTCCCGATGTTGAGACGGCGAGCGCCCGAGTAAGGACCTCTCGGCGAAGTCGCTCCGGCGTAGCACCGAGCGCCATACGCACACCTATATCGCGGGTTTGCTGCGGACCAGGGACGCCATCACGCCGTAGAGTCCTACCGCTGCCAAAAGCAGAGCGGTGAGTCCGAAGGCCGACAGCAGTGTCGCGCTCAAGCGCGGTCGGGCTAATGGCTGTGCGAGGTAGTCGTCCATGCTCTGGACGCGCCAGACGGTCACGTCTGGATAAACATCGGCGACAACGCGCCGGATGGCCGGCGCCAACCCGACGACGTTCGTTGCGGTGCGCAACGCGACGAGGCCCTGCCAGTAGTAGGATTGGCGCCACGAAAGAAATACGGTCGGCGCAGCCTCCGAGAGCGAACGGTAGCGGATATCGGCGGCGATACCGACGACCGTGCACCAAGGCTGCTTGCTATGTGCGAGCCGCAGCCGTTTGCCGATCGGATCCTGACCGGGCCAGAAGAGGCGGGCGGCGGCTTCGCTGACGACGGCGACGTGGGGCGCGTTGCCCTGGTCTGTTGCAAGAAAGCCCCGCCCGCGGAGCACCGCTATGCCCAATGTTCTGAAGTAATCCGCGTTGCCAATTTCGATCGGGACCATTGGATTGGCTGCCGCTAGGACCGGAGACTGTCCTTCGATCTCCCACACCGCGGACACATTGAGGTCACTGAATGGTGGTCCGAGGAGCGGCGTCGCAGACTTCACACCTGGAATCGCAGTCAGACGCGCCGCCAGCGCCTCGTACACGGGGAAGCCGTGCGAGACCGTGTCCCAATGGCTGTCGGGGATCGTCAGCTCCGCGAACGCGAGATGCTCGGGCGCGTATCCCAAGCGCACCGCCTCGAGTTGCCGCAGGCTTCTAGTGAGGAGCCCCGCGCCCGCCAACATGATGAGCGCGAGGGCGACCTGCGAAGCGACGAGCAGTTGACGTGTGCGCCGTTGGTGCCGCGTCGAGACGCCTGCCCGGGCGTCAAGGCGAAGGGCCGAGACGGCATTCCGGTGCACGGCCGTCAGTGCCGGCGCGATCCCGAACAGGAGCACGGTCAAGAGTGTGACGCTGGCGGCCGTCCCCAGAGGCAACCCGCCCACCTGTACGACGTCGAGTCCCGGAAGTTGCGGCGGCGCTGCCGCGATCAAGGCGCGCCGCGCAATCTCGGCGATGACGAGCCCGAAAACGGCGCCGCCCAGGCCCAAGAGTATGTTCTCGATGAGCAGCTCGCGCATGACATCCACGTAGGTTGCGCCCAGCGCGCGCCGCACGGCCAATTCTCGCGTGCGTCTCATGGCGCGGAGCAACAGCAGATTGCCGGCGTTCACGCATGCGATGAGCAACAGGAGGCCAGCGGCAGACGCGAGGACGACGAGCGCGGGTCGCGCATTTCCGGCGATCGCCGTGCGCAATGTCCGGATGTCGGCTCGGGCAAGGTTGAGGCTCGAAGAGCGACGTGCGCTGATGCGCTCCATGGCCGCCAGGAACTCGGCACGCGCCGCCGCGGGCGAAGCGCCGGGCGCCAGCCGTGCGACGATGTCGACCGAATAGAAGGTCGCCTCCAAGGGAGTCCAGCAATCTGTGCCAGCTGGAAAGTCGAGCCCAGGAGGCGCCACACCAACGATCGTGAACGTCCATCCCGTGCCTGGTTGCGTCAGGTGGTGGCCGATGATGGACGGATCGCCACCGAACCGGCGCCGCCAGGCTCCGTAGCTCAGCACCAGCACGCGTGACGCGCTGTCGTCCTGCGAACCCAGTAGCCGGCCGAGCACAGGGCGCACGCCGAGCACATTGAAGAAGTTGCTGGTGACGTCGGCCTGGCCGAGATGGATCGGTTGATCGCCGTTGAGAAAGGGGAAATCGTACGCGCCCCAGTCTCCGACGCCGGCCATGTCACGCATCGTGCGACTCTCGCGGCGAGCTTCGTCCAGCTCGCGATCGGGCATCGCCACGTCCGTTCCCGCGCGATCCAGCGTGCGCGGCAGGACAATCCGGTCCTGATCCCCGACAGGCAGGCGGTGTAGGAGTGCGGCGTTGAACACCACCCACATCGCGGTGGCCATGCCAATGCCCAGGCCCAGCACGAGCACCGCCGTCACGGTGAACGTTGCCTGACGGCGCAACCCGCGTAAGGCGACCCGCACATCCCGCACTAGTCGGTCCATATGCTGTCACCTCGCTTCTGGTAGTCCTTCTGGCTTCGCAGCACCCCGATCTTAGCGTAGGCAACCTGGTCCTTCCAGTCGGCGCACTAGATCGAGCTCCCTCTAGTGCCGTCACGTACCTCATGACGCGACCAGAGTTCCTTGCGCGATGGCGCATCCGACGCGACGAGCTAGCCCAGCTATGGGTTTTGGTCCACGGCCTTAACTACGCCGCGCTGAATCGGCGCTTCGCCATCGCCGGACCGGGCATCACACCTACGTCTGCCAGCCGCGGCGCCGCCAGGTATCGCGGGCGTTGAGCGCGTACATTGATAATCTGCAACGCAGGTGGCGCACCTCGCGCCGCGCCCGCGCTCGGCGACGATACACACAAGTTGTCCTGATCCACGTTCAATTATTGACGTTTCAACTCACAAAGCCGTCCAGTAGCTTGTGCTGCATTGATGGCTCGCGGCGAATGACCGATAACACGGTCGTCCGTCACGCACAAAACATTGCGACGCATTCAACCTATGTCACACCGTGCTAGAAGCCTAATCTCAAATCGTCGTGTCAGCTGCAGCAATCGAGCAACGGATCTTTTTGCTCCGCGGCAGGAAGGTGATGCTGGATCGAGATCTCGCGGTGTTATATGAGGTCGAGACACGAGCTCTAAATCAGGCCGTCCGACGCCACATTGATCGCTTTCCGCCCGATTTCATGTTCCAGCTCACGGCGGACGAGGTCGAGGATTGGAAATCACAGATTGTGATATCCAATCGCGAGCGCATGGGTGTGAGAAAGCCACCCCTGGCGTTCACAGAGTATGGCGTCGCCATGCTTTCGAGCGTGCTGACCAGCGAGCGCGCCGTACAGGTGAACATTGCGATCATGCGAGCGTTCGGTCGACTTCGCTCGATGCTCCTGACGCAGGTCGAACTCGCGCGCCGACTCGACGACCTCGGAGCACGATACGATCAGCAGTTCGCCGTTGTGTTCGATGCGATTCGCGAGCTCGTGGCATCACCACCGGACGAGCCTTCGCGCCGCATTGGCTTTGATGCGGACGGAGAGGCGTCATCGCGCAACTCATCGACTCGAACGCCGTCCACTTGATCGCGAACGTTGGCGCAGAGTGATCGCCCGGTCGGAAACCGGGAGATCAGACATGTTGAGGCGGCGGTTCCTGAGTGTAGTCGCTCGGGGTGCCGTTGGTATCGCAATGGGTGCCGTTGTCATGTGACAACGGAGCAAGTGCTCGCGCGGCAGCTGCGCCCTCCTAACTCGCTGATGGAGTTAGAATTACAAACTGGGGCGGCTGGATTTGAACCAGCGATCTCCCGGTTAACAGTCTTCCTGTTGTCTACCTGAAAACCTGCAAAAGACCGTACTTGGTGGCGAATACGGGCGTCGGTGCCGTAGTCTCGCTCTCGACATGACGGAAAATGCCGTGAATCGCGCTCGTGAACGCCCGCCGGAATTTCGCGATCATGGATTGCTGGATTTGGAGGTGCGATGCCACTATCGTGAGCAATCGGGATCGCACCCGAGTCTCACATCTTATGCGCCAACGCAGCTGCGCCAGTTAGGAGCTTCGATGTCGACCGTCGACGCCATTGTGCAGGACCTACGCATTGCGATACGAGCACTGCGGAAGCGCCGGGGGTTCACGGTCGTTGCCGTGCTGACACTCGCCATTGGCATCGGCGCGAACGTCGCCATCTTCGGCGCCGTCAACACGATGTTGCTTCGCCGACTCCCGTTCCGTGATCCCGACCGGCTCACGGTCGTGAGCCTGACCATACCGCCGGTGCATCAGATGCCGGCGATGGATGACATGGCCTGGTCGCTGCCGAAGTTCGCCGTGTTTCGCGATGCGCAGACCGTCTTCTCGGACGTCGCGCTCTATTCGGATTGGCAGGTCGTCCTACTCGGCGGCGACGCCGCGCGGCCGCTCGAGGCCGAGATGACGGACAGTCACTATCTGCCGACATTTGGCATCGTCCGGCGCTCGGCCGCAACTTCACGGCCGATGAGACGCGTGTCCCGAACGGCCCGAAAGTCGCGCTGCTCAGTGACGCCCTCTGGCGCCAGCGCTTCGACGCCGATTCCGCTGTCGTCGGCCACACGATCAATCTGAGTGGCGAGCCGTACACGATCGTCGGTGTCATGCCTCCGGGCTTTCACGGACTGACTGGGCATGCCCAACTCTGGGCGCCGATCATGGGAGCCAGGCCAGAGGCGCCAAGCGAACCATTCCGGCACTTCCTCACACTGATCGCGCGACGCAAGCCCAGTGTCTCGCCGGAGCTCGCGAAGGAACAGGTACGCCAACTGGGCTGGCGTGTGGACGAAGCTTTCCCGATGGAGAGACCGAGGAGCGTTCACTGGGGCGCGGTCGCGCGCGAGCTGGACGCGAGACGCGTGGACCCCGTGGTGCGACGCGCGCTGCTCGCTCTCTTCGGCGCGGTTGGCATCGTTTTACTCATCGCGTGTGCCACGTCGCGAATTTGCTGCTGGTACGTGCCGCCGGGCGCCACGAGAGATCGCGATCCGTGTCGCACTCGGCGCGCCGCGTCGGCGTCTGGTCGGTCAGCTGTTCACGGAGAGTGCGCTGCTCGCCGTGACCGGCGGTGCGGCCGGGACGGCGCTCGCCTGGTGGAGCACAGGGCTCCTCGTCGCACTCGACCCTACGCGAACCGCGAAACCGATCTTGCTTCGATCGCTCGAGCTCGTGTCTTTCGATCAGATCCGGTTCGACGGAACGGCGCTCGCGTTCGCCGCCGCGATCACCTTAGGCACGCGCCTCCTGTTTGGGCTGCTCCCCGCGCTCTATGCCACGCGCTCAACGCCGCGCCCCGGTGTTCGGGAGCGACGCGATGCACGCGGACGGGCGCTGCTCGCGTCGGCGCAAGTGGCGCTCGCCATTGTGCTGCTCGTTGGCTCGGGACTCCTCATCCGGAGTCTGAGCAACATCCTCGCCGTACCGCTTAACTTCGACGCCAGCGGCGTGCTGACCGTGGGGTTGGGCCGGCCGGATGCACTCCAAGACGCCGTGTACCCGGGCGCACACGACGGGAAAAACGAGGATCTCCTTCCCGGCTACTACGACCGGGTGCTCGCTGCCGTTGGCAGCCTCCCTGGGGTTGCGGGTGTCGCACTCCAGGACCGTCTGCCACTGAGCGGCGGCTGGGCAGAACACCCATCCACCTTCTCGACCGACCGCCGCTCCGAGATGCCGAGAGGCGGATCGTAACCGATCACGTGATCAGCGCCAACTGGCCATTGATGATGCGCGTGCCGGTCGTCCGGGACCGCGCGTTCACTGATGCGGACCGGGCGAACGCGCCGAAGGTCGTGCTCGTAGGTGAGACTGCGGCGAGGCGCCTGTGGCCAGACGAAGACCCGATCGGGAAACCCGTGAACCTTGGTATCGGCAGCTTTGCCACCGATACCGCGCGCGTCGTCGGTGTCGTCGGCGACGTCCGATACACTGCGCCCGACTCGGTGCCTGGCATCGACATTTACTTCTCATACCTTCAGATGCCGGACGTACGGGTGACGATGCTGGTTCGCACGGCTGGCGACCCACTCGCGCTGGTCGCGTCCCTGCGGCGGGTGGTCCATGGCGTCGCACCGAACGCACCGGTCTACGGTGCCCTTCCGCTCGCTCGACGCGTCGGCGACTCGATGGCACTAGCCCGGTTCGGAACATCACTGCTCACCTCGTTCGCCACCGTTGCGCTCGTGCTCGCGATGCTCGGCGTGTACGGCGTACTCGCGTTCACCGTCGTGCAGCGCACGCGTGAGATTGGCGTGCGCGTCGCGCTTGGCGCGACCCCCGCCTTGGTCGGTCAACTCGTGGTCGGCCGGGGCGTCGTCATCGCGGCCGCCGGCGGCATTGTGGGCATTGCGGGAGCACTCGCGGCGACGCGTGTTCTGCGCTCGCTGCTCTACGACGTTGCCCCGTCTGACCCGGCCACCTACGCCGGGATCATTGTGTTGCTGGTCGCGGCGGTGGTCGGGGCGAGTTGGATGCCGGCGCGCCAGGCATTGCGCGTCGCGCCCGCCGAGGTGTTACGGGTCGACTAAGGACGGGCGCCACCAGAGAAAGCCGTGATTCGGATGCGCGCGTGCCGCCGGATCAACGGGAACGAATAACGGTCTCGCCGACGAACACACCCCACGCATCGCAATCCTCAAGAGGATAGATGATCCCTGCAACTGAAGATGCTCGCGAAGAACGGCGTACTCACCGCCGGCCTGCGAAGCGCCTGCTCTGCGTGCTCGTCCTGGCGCTGGCAGAGCCACTCGGGGCCCAGCTCGCGGCCGCACGCGCGGTCGCGCATGCGATTCCAGGCGATTTGCCGACCGCGATCAACTACCTCGTTCTGGAGACCGCCGCATTTCCGCGGTCGGACTTGGTCGAGAACGCCGCCAAAACCAAAGTCTCTAACCCGGTCCCGGTATTCCAGGTGCGCTTTCCGCATGGCTGGATCATGGTCGATGCCGGGATGGATCGCGCGACGGCGCGACGCGCCTGAGACCCGGGCGTGTTCATTGATTCGGCTTACACGAGCATGTTGGCGACCCTACGTGGGGCGAACCTGATCGTCGTCACGCACGAGCACTACGACCACGTCGCCACGGTCGTGCAGTCGGCCGTGGCCGACGAGATGGCGGCGCACACGATGCTCACGCGCCAGCAGGTCGAATCACTGGTCCGGACGCCCAAGCTCATCTCAAAGCTCGACTCGGCGAAGGTGAACCGCTATATCGTCGTCGACTACGAGGGCGTGCTGCCGATTGCGCCCAGCGTCGTGCTGATCAAGGCGCCCGGTCACACGCCAGGATCCCAAGTCATCTATGTGACGCTCGCATCGGAAAAAGAGGTCATCCTAGCGGGCGATGTGGCCTGGCACCACTTCGGCATTGAGACGGAAACCCAGAAGCCCGATTCCATCCGCGAGGATCGCGGCGCGATTGCCGGGGAGCTCAGGTGGCTGCACGCCGCCGACAAGGCAGGCGTGGCGGTTATCGTGAGCCACGACGGCGACCAACTGGCGATGCTCGCGAAATCGGACCTGCTACACCAGGGGCTTACCCGGTAGGCAGCACGGACGGTGAAGCAGTTCCACACGCCCCGCGAGTGACACCACCCCTTTCCAGTACGGCACGCTATCACGTCGATGTCGTCGTCGACGCTTCAGCAACCCTACCGCTGCCACCGCGCAGGGAGACTCGAGTGCTCGACGGCCTCCTCGATCCAACGGCGACACTGATCGAATTGCTCGCAACTGAATGCCACGGAACAGGTGGACTCGCTTACAGTCAGACGAAGCACACCGCTATCGATGATCTGTCGCCAAAGAGACCAGCTGGTCCGCATGCCCCGAAATTCAGCTATGGCGGCATTGATCTGCCAAGTAAAGTCGACGGGCATCACCCAGATCAATATCGGGTAGGCGTCTGATCCCGAAGACCTTGTCATCGCCGCGAGGCGCTCCATGCATCCCGGGAGATCAGCGAGAAAGTCGCATTGAAATGACTCAAGCCATGACCTGTCGGCTAACTCCGACCCCTCCAGCCGACAGGCGCGCCCGTTCCGCAAGAACACCGCTACGAGCGAACGGAGAAAGCCGATGCCAATCGTCAGCATCAGTTCGGGCTCTTCGATGCCTCCCGCATTGACGTCGGCGGTTGAGTACTCGATCTGTGGAGCGTTGCGTAACTCGGTCGATGGTACCAGCTCAAGACGGACTACGCACGCGGACCCTCAATGAGATTGGGATCCGTATCTAGTCGGCTGGATCTAATCGCGAACGCGTAGTCCCGTGATTCTTGACTGGCACTCAAAGTAGGGTGCAAACAAGGGACGTCAGGCAGCTCTCCCGCCCCCGGCTATCGAGCATTACAAACACGTCACCGCTTCCAGCAACGGACACGATTTACTGCGAAGCGCGGGCGACGTCGCGCGACTTTCTGCCGCTCGAATCTCGCTTGGAGTCTGGCGAGTCATGTCGCACTAAGAAGTTGGCACCTCGTTGTTGCATTCCTGTCATTGAGCAACACCGGGACATGCTGCCGGTCAGCGGCGGATGCAATCCAGGCTATTTCCTGACGGCGTGCGTTACCCGTTACGCGAATCAATAGGTAGCGGCGGTCGATCGGGAACTGCGGCAAGGAACTCGAAATCCAGTGCAACAATGATGCACTGTCAACCGGCTGGCGATTCAGGTAAAGGCGATCGTTGATCGTCAGATCCACCTCCACTGGCTGAGCGGCGCAAATCTCTTGCGACGCGAACGGCAAGTCAACGTGCTCCCTGTTCGGCTCACAGCGGTATGCTGTGGCGATAAGCGCGAATAGGACGATGCGTAACGATCGCTCGGTCATCGATGGGCTCCTTTTTTTAGTGAGCGCAGCGATTGAGATATAGCGCATTGTCCTATAGGTGGTATTACAAAGACATTAAACTGCTATGCATCCAACATTATGGGCACTGCGAGACAGGCCAGTAACCCTGGAGACATACCAGGCGAAGAGTGCGGCCTGGGTCCCCCAAGTGAGTCCGAGCTAGCGCGTCAGTTTGTCAGCGCGGGGTTCGAGGGTGGTGACTGCCAGCGCTCCAATATCGCGCTGGGGGATTCAACCCCAAACTGGTATGGGGTCGGTGGTTGTTGTAGTCCTCAAGCCAGGCTTCCAGCTCGATCCGGGCTTCCGCGAGGGATGCGAACCAATGACGCGTGAGACACTCACGCCGCAGGCTCCCGTTGAACGCCTCGCAGACGCTGTTGTCCACCGGCTTGCCCGGCCGACTGAAGTCGAGTTGCACGCGGTTCCAGTACGCCCAGTGATCGAGCGCGGTCGACGTGAACTCGGTCCCGTTGTCGCACTGGATGACCGGGGGCAGGGTGCCGCGTCGCTCCCCCGCCTCGGTCAGCAGCCGCGCGACATCGGTCCCGCGGAACCGTCCGGCGACGGCCAGCGCGACGCACTCGCGCGTGCACCCTCGGTGGACACTTCATAACCGGCCACTGATGGACAGCTGATAACCGGCCACCACGGTGAGGCGTCCGAGACTGGTGAGTGGGCTAGCGCAGCCCGGTCGCGTCGGTGGACAAGCTGTCACCCTGGACCTTGGTGCGCCAGCTGCGGGGGCCGCACTTGAGGATGTGGGCGTGATGGAGGAGCCGATCGAGGAGCGCGGTGACCGCCGCGGTGTCACCGAGCAGCTTGCCCCAGTCCTCGACCGGGCGATTGGAGGTGAGCAGTGTGGACGCCCGTTCGTAGCGGCGCATGATGAGTTCCAGGAGATCCTCAGCCGCCGTGTGGGGGAGCTTGCGCATGCCGAGATCGTCGATGATGAGGAGCGGCACGGTGGCGAGGTCGGCGAGGTACGCTTTGCGCGTGCCGTCGAGCGTGGCGTCGGCCAGTTCTTCGAGCAGCGTGTGGGCCTCGCGATAGAGCACGCGGTAGCCTTGATGGATGACGGCGCGGCCGATCGCTTGCGCGAGATGGCTCTTGCCCGCTGCCGGGCGGCCCGACGAACAGGGCGTCCTCCCGCTGGGCGACGAAGCGGGCGGTGGCGAGGTCGTAGACGAGGGCGCGGTTCATCTTCTTGTTGAAGTCGAAGTCGAAGGTGTCGAGCGAGCGGTCGGGATCGCGGAAGCGGGCGTGCTTGTGCCGGCGCTCGAGGAGGCGATCCTGGCGGCGGAGGAGTTCGTCGCTGACCAGGGCCGAGAGCAGGTCGATGGGCGCGAGGCGTTCGGTCTGGGCTTGGTGCAGCCGGGTCTCGAGAACCGCAGCCATGCCAGAGAGGCGGAGTTGGCGGAGCGCGTGATCGAGTTCAACGAGGTTCATGGGGGATCTCCGAGCGTGCGATCGATGAGGTCGCGGTAGAGGGTGAGTTGCCGGATGAGGGGATCGACTTGGCGGAGCGTGAGGGGGACGGGGACGCGGTGCTCGAGGTAGCGGCGGAGGAAGCGATAGGTGGGCACGCCCAGCTCGAGGGCGGCGTGCGCGGCCGCGTCAACGACGGCCGGGCCGTAGCGCTTGGCGAGGGCGAGGACGCCGAGGATGCGACGGACGGCGAGCACGCCGTCCTGGCGGTGGATCGTGTCGCAGAGCGTGCCGATGTGCGGGCCGGCGCGCTGGGTCCGCGCGAGCAGGGCGACGCGTCGTCAGCGGCGTCCGAGCGGGGCGGTCGGTGTCGTGCACCCCGATGCCGGCCGCGGGCCGTCCGCCGATGCTCCCGGAGGAGTTGCCCCGTGTCGGGGGCGAGGAGGCGCACCCAGAGATCGTTCCACTGGACCTGCACGCGCTGGCTGATCCAGCCGGGTGGGGCGCTGTAGTAGGCCGCCTCCACTTCGACGCACCCAGTCGAGATGCACCGTGCGGGTGCCGTAGCGGTAGTAGCGGAAGGGTTTCGAGGCGGACAGCCCGAGCGTGGGCTGTTCCTCGGCGAACATCGCCGCGACCTGCCGCTTGGTCGTGCCGTGGATGCGCGTATCGGCCCAGCGCGTCTCCCACTGATCGAGATACGTCTGCGCGGCCTCCAGTGACTCGAAGCGGAGGCCCTTGAGCGGCGTCCGCTGCGTGTGGCCAACCCCCGATTCGACTTTGCCCTTGCGATCCGGATCCCGCACGCGACACGGCAAGGCCACGACGTGGTAGTGGGCCAAGACGTCGCGATAGAGTGGATTGAGCGTCGGGTCGTAGACGTCGGGCGTGAGGACGCCTTCGCGCAGGTTGTCAAGCACGATGACGCGCACCGTGCCGCCCAGCCGGCGGAAGGCGCGCTCATGCAGCTCGGCCCAGATCTGGGTGCTCGATCGCCAGACGAGGAGCCGGACCGAGCTTGCCGCGAGTAGCCGAGCGTCAGGACGAAGAGCCGGACGCGCCGGTACTTCCCCGTGGCGGGGTCGCGCACCATCGGCCCCTCGCCGTAATCGACCTGCGCCTCGTCGCCCGGGGCGGTCGTGATCACCACGCGCGCCTCGACGGCCGCCGGATCGTGGAGCGTCCGGATGAACCGGCGGACACTCGCGTAGCGGGCCGCGAAGCCGTGCGTGTCGACCAGGTCTTGCCAGATCGCCATGGCGTTGCGGCCCTGCGCCACCCCGGCCACGATCTGCTCGCGGTACGGCTCGCACGCACTCGCCCGCCGCGACGCGGTCGGCGCCGTCGAGTCGGTGGACACCACCGGTGTGGTGGCCGGATTTGCCGGCGGCCACGCGCGCGGCCGGCCGCCGCGCCCCCGCACCGGAATGCCCGCCGCCTTGAGATACGCGCTCGCCGTCTTCCCGGCGCACGCCGGTCGCCCTATTCGATCCGCCGGAGCGACCACCCCAGTCGCCCCAACGCCACGATCTGCTGTTGGATGTCGGCCTTCAAGACGTTGCTCATGCCGGCGGAGGGACAATGCCCGCCGCCTCGGCGTCAACGCCTCGGACGTCCCCCCGGCTGGTGGCCGGTTTTTCAACCGTCGATCAGTGGCCGGATTTGACTGTCCACCGAGGTGCACACGTCCACGAGCGTGAACACCCGGACCGTACGGCCGGTCGCCAAGACGTCGTGCATGAAGTCCATCGCCCAGCGTTCGTTCGCCCGCGTGACGACAGCCCGGGGCTGGCGCACCGTGGCCGCACGGCGTCGGCGGCGCCGCGGCTTGAGCTGGAGCCGTTCCTCGAGGTACAGACGGCGCGTCTTCTTGTGATTGATCGGCAGCCCGTCGCGGCGCAGCATGACGTGCAATCGCTTCACTCCAAAGCTCGGCCGCGCCAGCGCCAGCTCGTGCAGCCGCCGGCGCACGGGCGCGTCATCCGGCTTCACCGACGTGTAGCGCACCAGTGCGCAATGGACGACCAACGCGTGACACGCCCGCCGTTCGCTGACCTGGTAGGCCGACTGCGCCCAGCCGACCGCCTCGCGCCTGTGGGCTGGGCTCACCGTTTCCACCCCAGGGCGTCCCGGAGGATCGTCTTGTCCAGCGTGAGATCGGCGACCACCTGCTTCAATCGCCGGTTCTCTTCGCGCAGCTGCTTCAGCTCCCGGAGCTCGCTCACGTCCAGCCCCGCGTACTGCTTCTTCCAACGATAGAACGTCGTCTCGGTCACGCCCAGCTTCCGGCAGATCTCGTCCACGACGGTCCCGGCTTCTGCCTGCCGCAGCGCCTGCAGAATCTGCTCCGGGGTGAACTTACTCCCCCGCATTCCTGGCCTCCTCCCCGTTAGGGGAGTCTGGCCTCGAATCCCTACGCTGTCAAAACGGGACCGCCGCCGGACTCAGAATCCGCGGGACCCAGGCCCGCACACGGCGGCCGTCGAGGGACAACTGGCGGCGTTAGCGGGCGGAATGCCGGCCGTGGCGGCGCTGACGACAGTGCCTGGCGTGAGTGTGGTGTGTGCGGCAACGCTGGTCGCCGAGTTGGGAACGCCGGCGAGCTACGTCTCGCCACGCCAGGTCCTCAAGCTCGCGGGCATGAACCTCGCTGGGAAGGAAGACGGGACGTCGGTGCGGGGACGGATCAAGCAGACCAAGCGTGGCCGGCCAGCGCTCCGGCGCCAGCTCCTCTTGCTCGCCGGGCGGTGGTGCCAGGCTCGGGGGCTCTCACGGGATAGCTATCTCGCGCTCTGCCGTCGGAACGGCGGCTCGAAGGTGAGCGCCGTGTGCGCGATCGCGCGCAAGCTCGTGCCCATGCTCCTCCACATTATGCAGACCGCGGAGCCGTTCGACGAGGAGACGTGGCGGGCCGGGCACGCCGGCTCACCATATCGCGCCGCATAGGCACGGGACTGTTCGGAAGTACCCGTTGGTGAGCCGAGCGTGGAGGGAGATGCTCAGGCCTACGAACTGCTCGCGGCCCTGCGCGTCGCCGCCCGGGTGACCGCCGCCCTACTCTCGTTTTACGGTCTCCCTCGGACCCGAAGCGTCCGTAAATATGTGTCGTGCCAATGTCGTCCGTCGAGCACCCAGGATATTTGATCGTCGCGCGGAGGTCCCGCTACGTACGCTGCTGGTCGGCGCTGTTTGACAACTGACCGACGTTGCTTGCCACACACAACCAGCCCAGTCGACGGGAGCGCGATAGCGTCCACGCCGGAGAACCGCGCACGCCCGTCGCCTCGGCATGGTGGGGTGAGGTCCGCAATGTAACCAGGCCACGAGCCCCGCCTAACCCTCGACCTGCCCCACCACCAATCTTTTCCCACGCCGCACGCGAGGTCCAGCGATCCGGACGGCCCTCGAGGCCCGAATTCACACCTGACCCGTCGCCTGCTGATCCACCTCGACGCCGCACGAGGGCCAACGATCAGAATGCCCCGCGAGGCGAAATAGCACCCCGACCTTCCGCCGGGTCTGCCACCGGCAACATGCAGCACACGAGCGTTTAATGTCGTGCTCAAGACGCCACTTCGGCTGCAGACAAACGGTCATAACCATGCCCAATACGCCGTGACCCCTACGCCGATCCAAAAGACAATCGTGGAAGCGATAAACACGGCGTAGGTAGGTCTTCCCGCTGGGGTGTACTTGGACAGATCAAGTATCTCCCAGTTCAAGTCGAATGGTTCACCGAAGACACTACCTTCCCAGCGCCTGTCCTTTCGAAAGGCTGACAGCCGGTACAACCAGAATATGCAATTCATGAACGACAGCCCCACGAAAATGCATCCTGCTAGGGTGTGTAAGGTCCTAGGGTCGCTCGGCATGCTAGGCTGGTAGTAGAGGTTGCGCAAGGAGTTGGTGCCGTGGGAGAGAGAAATGTAGTGGTCGAAGTCGCGGCCGCGGTTGCAGGAGTCCCAGCGCCGGCGCTAACTGTAGTAGTTCCACCATTGCTGTTGCTCGTGTGACAAATCGTCACCAGAATGCCTCCGCACCCGCCCTGCGAATCGCCCCCTAGAGCAGCTGCCAATGTTCGACCTCCAAGTTCACGAGTAATTCCGAGATTTTGGCCCACACTAAATCCTGGAGTAAAATAGAAGCCGACACCATACCTATCCTCGTACACCCCGGCGGAAACGACCGGACCAGCGCCTGGGCTCAGTGCAACGGACACACCGGCCATAACAACCGGATTCACTGAGGTAAATGCGACGTTGGTCTGGCTGCGATTAGCGCCCGCCTTCCACTCCCTAGAACCGTGTGCGCAGGTGCTGTAGTTCTTGTCTTGAGGAGGGCAGAGTCCAAACGGGTCCGAGTAATTGACCGGATCACCGGCTGTGAAGCCATACGCACTCAGGCCACCCGCCAGGCCGATCGGGTCCTCCTCCGTGAACCGCCTGGTCGCGGGGTCATGAAACGGTTTCGCAGGTCGATCTCTCCCGTCAGTCCCGTCGGCCGGCGACGACGTGCGCTCCACCGGGGATCGGTCGACTGGGAGTAGAACGGATCCTGCCAGTGGCGCCCGAAAGTCTCGGCGGGCCAGTTCAACTTCGCCGCGTCCATCCCATTGACGATGCACTATCGCCAAGCGCAAACGTCCCCAAATCGAACCGACCACTCCAATCGCAATGTGGTATGATTTTCATCGCGGCCGCGAAGGTCGAGTCATAACCCATTCGGATGACATCCAATGGGGCGTCGATGGGTGCGTTCGTATAGGCGACGCAGCCCCACTGCTGATTGATATTGCTGACGGTGACGGTGTCGCCTCCAAATTCACCGCGCTGACCGGGTCATCGCCCAGCATCCGAATTTCGTCCAGCACGTCTGCGCCGGTGGCTCCCCACCACCGGCGTGTCGGCGAGCCTCCACGCATCGTCATTGGCGCTGTCGCGCTCCACGTCAATCAAGTCAAGCGGATTGTATGCCGCTCGCCCTCCAGCGACGTTGAATGGATCGAAGGCATGCACCGGCCACACCACTGCCAGCCGGCGCGCTCCGGTGACAGCGTAGTTCTCGCCTTTGGGGTCGCAGAGCCAACGGACCATCGTATAACAGCAGGTTCGGGATCGCGACACTGATTCCCTTGCCCGAGCGCGCCGGCGCCACCGTCAGCAAGTGGCCATCGCCCGGGTCCCGCATGACCTTCGATCGACGATCCCGTCCAATAAGCAGACCTGTCGCCCCAACCAGCGTCGCCGCGTCACCCCACCGCGCAGACCCATGAGAGCCCGATAGTTCGCGTTTGTGTGGGCTTGGCCGACTCCAAAGGTGGCGCCGATTGCTGCCGCGGACGCACCGCCACACGTACGCGGAGTGCAGAGCAGCGCGTGGAATTCGGCGTCTTTCACAGGAGGAAGAGCCAGAGGAGTCCTTCTGCGGTGCATAGATCGGCCAATGTGCAGCGAACAGGAGGCTAACACGGCGAGCGCGCGCGCGGGATGGACCATCGGTGGCGCTTGTCCAGATCAGCCCAATCACGACGTAACCCGCTCCAAGTCCGCCGAGGTGGAGCCCGAGCGCTCGCATACGGGTCGCCACGAATCGGGGTGGGCCGAGGCTCGCATCGTACTTGAAGTGCCAGGCAAGAAACACCGTGACACAGAATGCTCCGAAAATCAGCTAGATGGCCACGAAACCCAGAGGAACTGCGACCACGACATGTCGACAGCCGGCGGCGCCATGTCAGTCCAAACCCCGTTCGATGGTCATCCAGGGTTGAGCCGGACCGGCGCGCCAAACAGTCTACTCGATTCCTGCGCGGTGTAGCCACACCACGCCCCTGGTCCTGGAGGGGTAACCGGATACCCTCTCTCTATCCCACCGGAATCCAGCAACAACAATGACGCACGCCGCCCCCGAATGTGCGTCATGTTCCACATTCTGATCGTAATGGCCCCTACTCAGAAATAGAAACTTATCGCGCCTCATCGATCCACAGTTAGGTAGTTCTCGTCCCCCTTCTCGCCGCGACTCTCGCTGTCGACGGCAACGTGGCCGACCTTCTCACACTCGACATCGTAAGTCGACATCCCGCCGTTATCGAGGACATCGACCCCCAGGTGAAGCGGTTCCAATGAAGGTCGAGCTCGTAGGCCTCAATATACCCGCCATTCAGGGTCACGGTACGTTCACGATGGAGGATCAGTTCCGACGAAAGACGAACAGGCAAGCGCATTCCACAGCCCCATGAAGTCCCATCACATATCCATGACAAAGGACCAAAGAATCGGTATACTGTCCAGTCATCGCCCCCGCCCTCCTGACTAATCGTCCGCTCACCGGCTCGCCGGTGTACTGCATCGGACTGCGCTGGGCGCTCCATTTCCTGTTGCCCGCCGGTGCATCATCTCGGCACGCCCGCTTGCGGTGTCCACCCCACCGTCCATGCGAAACTCGCCCTTTGTCGTGGGGGTGCCGGGTGGGATTGGCTCGGCTCTGCGGGCGACACCAACACGACGTCGCAATGATGCACAAGCTATTTAGTCGTCACTTTTTATAATGATTGTGCCTATCTTCCCCGCTCGCAAAGCGAGCCACCCCGCTCCCCCTTTCCCGGTTCGCGGACTGACCGCAATCAACGCCGAGGGGCACGCCCATCCTATCTCGCGTGCTCCTGCGGACCGTCATCCGGAGGTCTCGTGGCACCATCGGAAGCACGTCCCGTCCGCGCCGTCGAGTTGGTGATCATTGCCTGTGAGGGCTTACTGGTCGTCGACGGCATCCCCCGCGCCTCGTTCATCGACGCGGAACTCGCCGCCGGTCGTTGGCCGGCCGCCGTCGCCGAGGCGGCAATCCTGCGGCGCTATATCCGTCTCGATCCCCCCTCCGCGTGGTGGGGCGCCGAGATCAAACCCGTTCAGGAGTCGCCGAGGTCGGAGTCGCTTGCTGCACGACCCGCCGGAACTCGAGTGCCCCCGCGATTTCGAGGGCAGCCTCGACGCCTACGAAGCGAACTACACGGTGGCGCACCGCGATCTCGTCAGCGGGCCACCCATGATCGCCCGTCCGAGCTCACCCCCGTGCATCCTGAGCGCCGTCCACGTTGGAGATTGTCCCTGTGGCGCGTGACGTAGCCCGACGGTCAGGTCATCCCCAGCATCCTGTACTCTCGGGACCGCGCCATGATCCGCACCGTCACGGATCCCGCTCGGCCGGGCACCGGGCCCGCCCATTGCCCTCGCCCGCTTCTGGCCATGCGTGACCAGTGAGTTCGTGGCCCGTGCTCGAAAATCCAGAGTCACGCTCGTCTTCCCTGTGCTGCGAAAAGGCACTCCAGCACTGCATTCCTGATCCTGATGATGATAGATCTTCCCTCAGTTCGAGGTGACTGCGGAACTCCCCGTCCCGGAACCCGGTCCCGACGAGATCCGCGTCTTTAAGAACGCTGGCGGGGCGTGCGCGACATGTAATCCCGCGGCTGATTTCCATGCCGCAGGCGTGCCGTCGAGTGTTGGGTAATGAGTCCCGGTGTCGGGCAGGCGGGTAGGTTCACAATTCACCGTAGACGTACCCGTCGCCAATCATGGTTTGCACCCAAGCCGATGGTTCCCCGCAGGACTTCGACACAGCGTCGACCTGCCTTGGATTGCCATCAATTGGGATATGCGACCGCCGGCCGCATATCCGCGGTAAACCGTTCCCAGCGGCAACAGTCAAGTGAGCGGACACATGTAGTTCGCTGGCGATTGCTTAAATGTCCACTTGGTATTACTATTATTTCACGTGCACGAGTGGTTGAGGAGCCATGGGTCGACCCAATGCGTTTTCCTTAGCAGGCTTGCAGCTATGGTTCAACTCGTCGATCACCAGCCCCCTCACTTTCACGCGAAAATCCGCGGCGAGTGGGAGATTCGGGTGTTCTTTCTTTTGAGTGGAGCTGAAGACCTAAGCTACGAGATGGAGTGGGGTTCCGATCCATCTCGATCAGACCGGATGCGATATTGGACGAAGTGCTCGCTCATCGAGCAGAGCTATTTGAGGAATGGGAGGCGAAACTATCTCCCCGCTAAGGACGACGGCGCAGAGATTGAATTCAATGTCGTTCAGTGCGACACGGACAGCCACGCGATCGCCTCGAGTCCAGGAATCAAGGTGCTCGCCGCCCCAAGAGATCTCAGCGACCACGTGCAGAATCTGTTCGTTCTTTGCTCAGCCACCCAGCTACGGCTTTTCCAGACCTCTCCATGCGGCCGATCGGCGGCATCAGCTGCGCGCCTTGTTGGTGCGCCAGAATGCCGATCCGTCGTGGCTGCCGCAGATGCTCGAACGCGCGAATCTACACACACTGCGAAACGCGCTGCCCGTCGCGGCGGAGATGTCCCGCGCAGTGTCATGCGCGCATGGACTCGTGGCGCTCAGCATCAGCTGATCGCAAAAGCAACGATTGCGGGCGATAGCTGTTCGTCATCTCAGTGCGCTGCGACTACCTACGAGATCGCCTTCAATGACGTTCCGGCTCTCGCCGCGATCCCACACGCGGAACGCCAGGAGTTTAAGGTAACAAGGACGGGAGTTTTTTCCACTGGCCCTCGACAGACACCCACATTGACCTCGACACGATCCGCAACGCAATCGATCCTGAGTATCGGGAGAAGGCCAGGGTCGCGAAGGCGACTCACAACCACGAATACGGAAAGGCTATTACAGTTTTGCCCCAGAAAAATGGATCCGGCAGTCCGGCCTCGGCGGCTTGTCTGAACGGCAGCTCGACGAATCGAAGGTGGCGCACCAACGTCGGTCGCGACCTTAGACTGCTCGCCAAAGCTCACAACCTGAGCCTCAACACGTATCTCGACCGACTCGCCAACCTGCTGGAACGCAATTCGGGGGTCCTGCTAGCGTCGCAGCGTGACCGATCCGCGCATCATTGTTACTTGCCGTCCCGATCTTGGTCGGAGGGGATGTTTCTAAACCTCGGCATATATTGACAAATGCCCACGTTTCAAGACGACCCTGCCAGGTCTGGACCTGATCACTTACTGGCGCTGATCAAACCCCGTAGAATCCTCAGACCGCGGGATCTCAAACCGTCCGTCTCGACCCAATGCTACTACGGCGGCTGTGCGCCGCCGGCCGCCTCGAACGAACCGCACGCGGGATCTACATGACGCTCGACGAGGTTTCGCCGAAAAGCGGATGCTCGCCGAGACGGCGATCCGTGTCCCGCACGGCGTTATCCGCCTGCTTACTGCCCTGCGATTTCGTGGTCCCGCCGCCGGAACCCAGGCGAGTTTTGGGTCACCATCGCCCATAACGCGCGTACCCCGCGTGAACCTGAACTCCCCTTCGGATCGTTGACCTCTCCGGAGCGGCTCTCGCGGCTTGCGTCAAGGTACACCAAATCGACGGCGCATCCGTGCGAGTCTTCGACGCCGCGAAGACGGTCGTCGACTGCTTCAAGCTCCGCAACAAGGTGGGCGCTGACGTCGCAATCGAGGCGCTCCGAGACTACCTACGGCGTCGCGGCCGCGGCGCCGATGCGCTTTGGCGCTACGCTCAGTCGATCGTGTCTCGACAGTGATACTCCCATGCCTCGAGGCGCTGTCATCAGCCCTCGGCCGTAGCGGCGAAGGATCCTGCTGCAGCTCATCGTCCATCAAGCGCTAGTCGATCTCCGTAAAAAATGTCAGTGTTTTGCCGTAAAATGCAGTAAATCAAACGGTACCTGACTTCCTGGTTAGCACGTTGCCGCAATCGGCAAGACGACGCTACGGCGCCTGGACCATGCTAGGGGGCGGTCCGGCATCCGAAGACCAGATCGGCAAATATCGCGATTTTACAGATCTGTAAAACTGCGCAATCCATGTCAAATCACGACGCGGCCGAGGCTTTTCACTCGCGGCCCCTTCGTGCGTGCGTCTCCCTCCACGCAAAAATCCGCTCATCCATTCTCATCAACATCTTCGGCTAAACGATTCGGCGCGATCGTAACAATGATAAAATCGCTGCGGTCGCATCTCGGGTTCAGTCAGGTGCGACATCGTACAGAACGACGGCGCCCAATGATCGCTGGGCTCTAACACCTACCGCTGCGCAGAGAGCAGCTATACCGTCATCCTGAGTAACAGGGATTGAGGAGCTAACAACCCGCGCCGCGAGATGCGCGTCACCCAGGCGAATCGGGAGGCCGTACCAGTGCCTTAGTGCCTCGATCGCCTCGGACAGCGGCACACGATCAAACCGCAGCGTCCTTCCGTCCCAGGAGACCCGATCGTCCGCACTGCCAGATCCCACTATCGCCGTCCGACCCACGATGCGCGCCAGCTCCCCCGTGTTGACGGTCACGGATCTACGGTCCACGCCTGACACCAACACGCGCCCTCGCGAAACGAAAGCGCTGGCGCTCGAGTCGCCCGGATACGACCGGACGGTGAACCGTGTCCCCTGGACCTGGACGAATACCTGACCGGCAGCAACCCGGAATATGCCGAACCCCTGAGGTACCACATCGAAGGTGGCCGCGCCCCGGAGCGTCACCACGTGCTCCCTTTCGAAGAGCGACGCGTGGTACGAGAGCCGGCTGTCTGGCTCGAGCGTAGCTCGCGATCCATCTGGTAGTCGGATAGACCGCGTCTCGCCGATCGCCGTAGCAAGTTCGATGTCCGCCGGCGCGCCCACGGCCAATGCGATCAACCGGCGGACGCTTGGTACGAAGGTCAGGACGGTGAAGAACACTGCCGCTCCACCCAAGCCCATCACCAGGGCAGCGCGCCATCGCGGCACCGGTCGAACGCTCGATACTACCGGAGTGCGCGCTCGATTGGATATCCGCACCATCAACGCGGCGTGCGCTGCCGCGGCATCCACCGGCGGAGACGCGTGCCGCGCTCCAACAGCTGGCACGCGAAGCGGACGATCTCACGGTCAAAATCGGTGGATCAAGATCGAGTTCGCGCTGTTGCTCGCCGAAACTACCGGGCGACGGCTCGGATCAATTCAGGCGCTTGAGTGGGAGGACATCGATCTCCAGCAAGGCTGCATCTACTGGAAGGCCGATGCGGATAAGCGAAACAACGATTGGATCATCCCGTTGCCCAGTCGTCTCTACGACGAGATCCCCGCGTTTCAGCTGCAGCTCGGTACATCGGGGCCGATATTCACCGGTGAGCGCGGTCCGTTGCGGCTCATGAATCGAAGAATGTTTCTCTTCTGGCTGCACGTTGCTGAAGAGAAAGCCGATCTCCGACCACTACCGCTCGGCGCATGGCACCCGTACCGTCGAGAGTGGGCGACCGAGCGCAAGCATCTCCCGCTGGTTGATGTAGCAGCAGCCGGCGGATGGAAAGGAACGCGAATGTTATTGAAGTGCTATCAGCAGCCCGATCCCGACACGATACTCGCCGTAATGAACGAGCCGTCGAAGTTGGGAGAGCAGTGGGAAAATCGCTACAGGCCGCGGGCGGATATTACGCGTCCCCAACGCGCCCCCGAGTGCTCGAAGCCTGAGCACTCGCTCTGCAAGTCGCAGATCTTGAAGGAATTACAAACTGGGGCGGCTGGATTTGAACCAGCGATCTCCCGGCTAACAGTCTTCCTGTTGTCTACCCCAAAACCTGCAAAAGACCGTACTTGTTGGCGAATGCGGGCGTCGGTGCTGTGGCTTCGCTCTCAACATGACGGAAAATGCCGTGACTGACCTGGCAGATGCCGTCCCCTGGATCGCGGTGCATCATCACTGGGATCACCTCGGTGATATTCGAGCCGGCATTGATGAAGGTGTGACGATTGTGTCGCCCTACGTAAGTCGAAGTGCTGGGACTCTGGCAGAAAGTCAATGATTTTCGAGACGGGCAACGCATCGGCTCCATCGGCCTGAACGAATGCAGCACGCGCGGCGGCACTCTTGCTCGCATGTGCGCTCAGATCAATCGTCGCGCTCTATGCCGGCTAACAGCCCTGATCCGTCACCATCGGCGACCGGTCGGCACTCGCTGGCGAGCGGGAATGGTCAGTTCGCTGCATTATCCTTGCAGCGGCGGAACCGCGTGCTAGTTTCGTAGCATGCGATGGCTTGCGCTCACGATACTCCTGGCGCCTACGCTCGGCGCACAACAGCCGACGATCTTCGCGCCAGGCATCATCTCGAACGGGGCGGCCAGTTACGCGCCGACGTTCGCTCCGGATTGCCGCGCGGTCTGGTACACGATGAGCAATGGCGTGGAAGACGCAATCGTGACCTCGCGCCTCGAGCGCGGCCACTGGACTCTACCATCGATTGCCGCGTTCTCCGGCCACTGGCGCGATGTGGAAGGCGCGTTAGCGCCAGACGGGTCCTATCTGATCTTCGCATCCAACCGTCCGGCGACGGATGGGGGCGTTCCACTCGATGGGAACTACGGGGGCCGCGTCTTCCCGGGCGCCGGCGGAAACCTCTGGCGAGTCGACCGGCGCGGCAACGGTTGGAGTGCGCCAGTGCGGCTGCCGGAGACGGTAAACGCGAACTCATCTGTGTACACGCCGAGCATCGTCGCGGACGGTAGCGTGTATTTCATGAAACCGACGGGGGACTCGGGGCGTTTCCAGATCTTCCGGTCGGAGATGAAGAGCGGTCAATACGCGCGGGCCCAGCGAGTGTCATTCAGCGACGAGCATTACAACAACGTCGATCCGACGGTGGCGCCGGATGAATCCTACGCCGTCTTTGCGTCGAACCGTCCACCAACCGCGGACAAAGACCTGGATCTCTTTATCGTCTTCCGAAAGAAGGGCGTTTGGGGGGAGCCGCTGTCTCTGGGTCCAGGCATCAACAGCGCGTTTCGGGAGATCGAGCCTCGTTTCGCGCCCGATGGCCATACGCTGTTCTTCGGCAGCAATCGGGTTATCCGGACACCGCCCGGCGGGACGATCGCGCTCGATCAGATGCACAGCTGGAACAATGGGCTGATGCACATCTGGCGCACGGACCTGTCGTCCTGGCTCCCTGGAATGGACCAGCGCGGCTGCACGGCATAGTTGCTGAATCTCTTGCACTGCCACTCACGTCGTTCGGGATCTGACCCATTTACTTGAGAACAGGCCTCAGGAGATGTCGTCGGCATCGCCTATCAGCGCGACGCGTTCGATTCGCGCGACGTGCCCACGCTTGATTACCGCTTCAACACGCCAGCGGTCTTCGCACAGCACACGTGGACCCCACTGTATTGGTTTGCTATGACTTCGGGTGCGCGTGTCGACTTTCATACATCTACGATACCCTCCTCAGCCCGCGGCTCCGCACTCGCGCGACTACAGTTGTAGCTGGACCGCACGGCTCTCCGGCGGACTTGGCGCGTACACCCAAACTCCGTTTGTTGAAGAGATCGATGAGATCAGCCAGACCCACACCGACAATGACGATCCGCATCGCCACCTCCGATTTCCAGTGCCGGACGATCTAAGTCGCCCGGTCGTGCACCGGGCGCTCAGGCAGGTTGAGGCGAGATTGCGCAAGTTTGCCGGCTCGGGGTGCCGTTGGAGTCGCAGCGGGTGCCGTTGGAAGACGAAGTGTTCGGCAACCGGCGTCGCCAGCCTAACTCACTAGCGCAGTTAGGATTAGAAACTGGGGCGGCTGGATTTGAACCAGCGATCTCCCGGTTAACAGCCGGGCGCTTTGCCAGCTAAGCTACACCCCATCACACTCCCCATTGCACCGCCGACTCACCACATGCGCCGGGCCCGGTAATATATCGCGCTCCGAACCCTGACGTCTACGCGCGAATAGGGCAACAATGCACCAGTGGCGGCACGGTGCCGCCAGCGTGCTGTCGCGCTGGCCGCGCCACCGTCCCTACCCCTATGTTCCCCCGTCGTGACGTCCCCGCGCTTTGACGTGATCGTCGCCGGCCTCGGCGCCATGGGCAGCGCCGTCGCGTTTCATCTGGCGCGCCGCGGCCAACGCGTCCTCGGACTCGACCGGTACGACCCGCCACACACGCTCGGCTCCTCGCACGGCAAATCGCGCATCATCCGCGAGGCGTACTTCGAGGACCCGCGCTATGTCCCCCTCGTCGCCCGGGCCTACGAACAATGGGATACGCTGCAGCGGCTTAGCGGCGAACGCATCCTGGAACGCACCGGCGGGCTCATGGTGGGACCGCCCGATGGACGCGTCGCCGCCGGCGCCCTCGCCAGTGCCCAACGCCACCACCTGCCCCACGAAACCCTCACGGCATCCGAGATCACGCGCCGGTTCCCCGGACTCCGCCCTACGACCGATATGGTCGGCGTCCTCGAACCACGCGCCGGATACGTGGTACCCGAAACGGCCATCCGCGCCCACCTCACGCTGGCCGCCGCCGCGGGCGCCGTCATCCGCACCAACGAGCCACTCGTCGAATGGACGAGCAACGGCGACGGCGTGCGCATCACCACCGCGCAGGACACATATGAAGCCGACCGGCTCGTCCTGAGCGTCGGTGCCTGGCTCCGCCAGCTCGCACCCGGGCTCCACCTCCCGCTCATCGTCGAACGCAACGTCGTCCACTGGTTCCAACCGGCCCACCACACCACGCTGTTCGCGCCTGAGCGCTTCCCCGTCATCATCTGCGAATACGCGCCCGACCACGCGTGGTATTCGTTCCCCGACTACGGTGAAGGCGTCAAGATCGGGTTGCACCACGTCCGCGATGGCGCCGCGACGACGGACCCGGATAGGGTCGAGCGCACCGTGGCGCCCGAGGAGATCGCCTACATCCGCGCTCTGCTCCGCACGTTCATGCCCGCCGCCGATGGGCCCCTGATCGCCTCGTCGGTCTGTCTCTACACGAACACCCCCGACGAACACTTCGTGATCGACACCCACCCCGCGCATCCGCACGTGGAGCTCGTGAGCCCCTGCTCCGGCCATGGGTTCAAATTCGCCAGCGTCATCGGCGAGCTCGTCGCCGACCGCATCACGACCGGAACGACGCGCTTCGATCTGACGCCGTTCCGCCTGCGCTGGTAGTCAGCGCAGGTAGTGCGCGCCGGCGACCGTCAAAAACTCGGGAAACCCCTCGCTCAACACCAGCTCGTCCAAGAACTGCGCCGCATCATCCCACCGCCCGCCCCGATCCGCCCCGCGGTGGGTCACCAACTCCGGCGTCCGAATCTCGAGATAGCGCTCCTTCGTCACCAACCCCTGCCGGATCCACTGCCACAACTGCGCCCGCGAGATCTCCGCAGTCGCCGTGTCCTCCATCAGGTTGTTGATGGCCACCGCGCCCGACCCGCGCATCCACGCCTCGAGATATTGCAAGGCGACGCTGATGTTGTTCCGCACGCCGGCCTCGGTCACCTGACCGCCCGGCACCCGCACGTCGATCAACGCCGCGGTCTCGCCGTCCGCCGCAGATCCGACCGGCGCCGGCTTCCACGCCGCAAACGCCTCCCGCGCCACCGGCACGAGATCGGGATGCGCGACCCACGTCCCGTCGAACCCGCCACCGGCCTCGCGCTGCTTGTCCTCGCGCACCTTCGCCATCGCCGTCGCGTTCACCTCGGCGTCCCGCCGGCTGGGAATGAACGCCGCCATCCCGCCGATCGCCTGCGCCCCACGATGATGACAGGTGCGGACGAGCCGATCGGCATACGCCCGCATGAACGGCACCGTCATCGTCACCTGCGCCCGATCGGGCAACACGAACGCCGGATCGGAATGAAACTTCTTGATCACACTGAAGATGTAGTCCCACCGCCCCGCGTTGAGCGCGCACCCGTAGTCGCGCAGCTCGTGCAGGATCTCGTCCATCTCGAACGCCGCCAAGATGGTCTCGATCAACACGGTCACCCGGATCGTCCCCGCCGACACGCCCAACTCCCGCTCGGCGAACGCGAACACATCGCGCCACAACCGCGCTTCGCGATGGCTCTCCAACTTGGGGACGTAAAAGTAGGGACCTGCGCCGCGCGCGATCTGCTCCTTCGCGTTGTGATAGAAGAACAACCCGAAGTCGAACAGACTGGCCGACATGGGATGCCCGTCCACCCGCACGTGGCGCTCGACGAGATGCCACCCGCGCGGACGCACCAAGAGCGTCGCCACCGAGTCACTGAGCTTGTACTCCTTGCCCTCCGGCGCGCGAAAACTCAACGTCCGCCGCACCGCGTCCATCAGATTCGCGTGCCCCTCGACGACGTTCTCCCACGTCGGCGACAACGAATCCTCGCAATCGGCCATGAAACAGCTCGCGCCTGAATTGAGCGCGTTGATCATCATCTTCCGCTCGGTTGGCCCGGTGATCTCCACGCGCCGCTCCGTGAGCGCCCCCGGCGGCGGCGCCACACGCCACTCGGCCCGCCGCACATTGGCGGTCTCCACCAACAGCTTCGGCCGCTCTCCGCCGTCGAGCCGGTGCTGCCGGTCGGCCCGCGCCCGCAAAACGGTCTCCCGCGTGGCGCCGAACTGGCGCTGCAACCGCGAGAGAAAAGCGAGCGCGTCGTCCGTCAACACGCGCTCGGACCCGGGCGCTGGGCGCACCACGGTGACCCCGGCTATGCCTTCATTGATCGCGTCTTTCATACGAGCGAAACTACTGCGACGCGCCGTTGCTCACCACGTATCGCAGCTCGCCCGCGATCCCGCCCGCGCGCGCATCGAGGAGCTCGGCGCCCGCCCCCGCCACAGCCTCGGCCGCAATCCGCTGGGCAAAGGCTTCGCGCACGGCGATTTCCGCCTCGGCGCCCCGCTGCTCCAGAAACGCGAGGCTCACAAACAACCGCTCCACCCGCCGCTCGGCTAACGCGGCAAAGGTTTCGTCGGGGCCGACCACGCCGCGCCCCGCCGCACCCAATCCCTCCAATACCCGCCGCACCGCCGCGCAATCCTCGTCCCGCCGCAACGACGACGCGGCCGTCGCCGCCATCGCCGCGATCTCGGGCCCCGTGGCGCCCTTGTGCAGCGCCTGCACCAACCGCGCGCGAGCCGCAACCCGCGCCGGCAACGCCGCGTAGGCCTCCCGCGCCGCGACGGGAGTCCCGCCCACGAGCAACCAACCGTCGAGTCCCGCCAGAATGCACCAACCGGTCGGCGAGCGCACCCATGAGCCGCGCCCGCGCCGCTTCACGCTCGCGTTCGACCTTCCGGCGCGCCGCGCGCCCGCTGGCCTCCCCATGAAATGGGATCTCAGCCGGCGCCGCCAATCGGTCGACCTCCTGGATCGCCCCTTCGGCGTAGCGATAGATGTCCGCCGTTCGACCATCGACGACCACCACGATCGCGGGCCGCGCCTCCTTGAACGTGCGAAGCAGAGGCGCCACGCGCGGCGCCCCCCACGACACCGTCATCGGGACCGTGACCGGCAACGCCTCGGCCAGCATGACCCCCCGCGCGGTCACGTAGGCCACCCACCCGCGAGACCGCGCGATCCCATCCGTGCGCGTCAAGTGCCGCTGCAATTGCGCCAGCGCATGATCCAACTCCGCGCGCTCGGCATGTGGCCGAACCCCGTCCCCATCGCGGAGCGCGTGGATCATTCTCGTCGAACCGAACCTGCCACGCATGTCGCTCGGGCGGGGCCGTCGGCGGCCGCTCCAGAAACACGCTCAGCACGTGCGCGTCGCCGAGCTCCCGTTCCAGAGCGACCACCCGCGGGTACTGCACCGTCGCCATCCCCCGATCTACCGCACCAACCGGACCAATCGCCAAGCGAGCTAAGGCTTGGCGCGAGCCAAGCCAGGCCAACCGACTGTTTTAGCGGCGAGAAGCGCCGCCTAAAACTTGGCGCGAGCCAAGCCAGGCCAACCGACTGTTTTAGCGGCGAGAAGCGCCGCCTAAAACTTGGCGCGAGCCAAGCCAGGCCAACCGACTGCTTTAGCGGCGAGAAGCGCCGCCTAAAACTTGGCGCGAGCCAAGCCAGGCCAACCGACTGTTTTAGCGGCGAGAAGCGCCGCCTAAAACTTGGCGCGAGCCAAGCCAGGCCAACCGACTGCTTTAGCGGCGAGAAACGCCGCCTAAAGCTTGGCGGAAAGCGTGACAGTGATCCGCCGCGCATAGCCAGGCGTGAAAAAGGGCTCGACGGGGGCATCTTCGCCCGCGGGCATGTTCTGCCCGAATGGCCCCAACTGGTTCTGCGCCAGGATGCCGTACGTGGCGTACGACCGATCGAAGAGGTTCTCGATCTGGAACGCCAGCGTGTACCGCCGATAGGTGAACGCGCCCCGGAGACCCGCGACCGTATAGCCGGGGATCTGGGGACGCTGATTCGACTCGTCGCCGCGCATGTACTGCCCGGAGTAGCCCCGGATGTCGAACTCGCCGTCGACCACCAGTGGGCCGAGGAGACGACCCATCCCCACGCCCACCCGCCCCCGGTGCAATGGCGACAGCGGCATGATATCGCCCGGCTGCGTCGGCTTGGGCGTCGTGTCCTGCGTCGCGATCTCCACGACGCTCTGATAAGTCGCGGCGACATAGCTGTACGAGCCAAACACGCGGAAGCCCGCGGGCAACCCGACTTCCGCCGAAGCCTCGACACCCGCCCGACGCGTCTTCGGCGCGTTCAAGAAGAACTGCTCCGTCAGGTTCGGCGAGCCGAGCACGATGTCGTTGTCGACGTCCGTCCAGAACGCATTGACGTCGAGGTGCGTGCGCCGCGTCAAGTCGACGTCGAACCCTCCCTCGTAATCCTGCGTCGTGACAGGCTTGAGCGTTGGATCGGCGCCGAGCGAGAACGGCAAGGAGCACGGGGCCGTCGGATCCGCGCACGCCAGCTCCAGCGGCGCCGGCGCCCGAAAGCCGCTCTTGTAGGCGACGAACACTTTGATCTCGTCGGTGAACTGATACGACGCACCGATCTCCGGCGAGAGGCGGCGATAGGTGCTGTTGCCGTTGTTGGTCGCGTCCAGACTATCCCGATAGGGAATGTGGACGTAATCGGCACGCAGACCGCCGGTGATGTTGAGCGCGGGCGTCACCGTGACGATCGCCTGCGCATAGGCCGCCGCGTTGTCCTGGTTGATGGTCGACGCGGTCGTCGTCGAATCCGGCAACCCCCCGCCGACGTTGATCAGATGGATCCGCGCCGACTCGCGCGAATACTCGGCGCCCACGGTGAAACCGACGGGGATCGTCCCGATCAGGAACGGCCGCGTCCACTCCAGGGTTGTGCCACCGGAGAGATTGTGCGTGAAGCCATCCGTGTTGGGAGGCGGCACGTTGCCGTTGAACTGCTCGTAGTTGTTCCGCCGGCCGTACAGCGTGCCGCGCAGAATGCCGCCGCCCACGGGCTCGTTCCCACGCAACGTGAGGTTGACGGCTTCCGGCGCAAAGAAATCGCCCGGCGTGTAGTTGATCGTGGGCCGGATCTGGATGTAGCTGACGGGCAGAGAGCCGGCCTCGAACAGCCGGTCATGCCCGTACTGCACGTCGAGCGCGACGTCGCCGCTGTCGTGCGTTGGGCCCCACTGGTGTCCGAGCGTGACGAAGAGGTTGCGCGTGTTGGACGACGAGGCGTCGCGCCACCCGACCTCGTTCTCGCCCGTGAAGGCGACGAATCCGTCGATGCCGTGCTCGCCGCCGAGTCGACCCCCACTAGTGAACGTCAGCGTCTGCTCGCCGAACGATCCGCCCCCGATCTCGAGCTCGGCCTCGGGGGTGTCGCCGCCGCGCCGCGTGTTGAACAGAATCGTCCCGCCGAGTGAATTCCGGCCAAACAGCACGTTCGATCCGCGCACGAGCGTGGCCTGGTCGATCGCGGCCGCCGGCAAGAGATCGAAGTTCACCTCCTGCGCGTCCGGCTCGTTGACCCGCACGCCGTTCACGAAGACGCTCACTCCCTGGGGACTGCCGACGACCGGCGAGGCCGTAAACCCGCGAACCTGGATTTGGGGCTGGAGTCTCTGGCCCTGATCGTCGAAGGCCGTGACCCCGGGCAGATTGAGCATGGCATTGGGCACGGCCTCGGGGCCCGGGACGTGGCGCGAGATCTCCACGGCCTCGACCTGCGACGGCGTCCGCTCGTCGGCTTGCGACAGACGCGTGTCGGTCACCACGACGGTCGCCAGCCGGTGTTGGGTCCGCCGCAGGGAGTCGGCGCGCACGCTGTCGGCGTGCGTCATGGGCGGCGTCTGTTGAGCGGCGAGGGGCGTGACCACGAGGGGCGCGGCCATGAGCATGGCAACAAGCAGACCGTATCTCACGAGCCCGCCCGGTGCAGGTCGGCCAGATCGCAGCCGTTGGGACGGGAGACGAACCGCACGGGATCGCGCGGCGAGAACGCGCGCGTGCCGGTCCGGTCTTCGTACAACACGACGCAGTCGACGATCTGGCCGGCCCGGCTCACGGTCAAGAGCCCGTCGTCGCCCGGACCCCCGCCGTCGAGGTTGAAGCAGCAGACATCCTGCACGCGGGTCGCGCCCGCCACGCGGCTATGGGTCGCCGGTTCGCCGCGCAGAATGAAGGTCGCGACCACCGCCGCGGCGGCGACGCCGGCGATCGCCATGGCCCACCGCGGGGTCCGGCGAATGGACGAGACGCCGGCCACCTCCAACAACGCGTCGACGCGGTCGCCGCGGTCGCGCGCCTCGGCAAGTGCGCGCCGACAGGCAAGGCAGCCCCGGAGATGCGTCTCCAACTGTTGCACAGCGGCAGGAGGCAGCTCGCGGTCGAGATACGCGCGAAGATCGCCCTCGTGGGGGTGCGGCATCGGTCATCTCCGTTAGAGGCCAAACGGGATGACGTCTGCCACCGACGCTTTAGGACAGGTGGGGCGGGCGCTAGTGCGCCAACACCTCGGCCAGCGGCGGCGCCGCCGACGGGGCATCGCGCCGAAAGTCGCGGCCGAGCAGCGCCGCGACCGTGGCCGCGATCTGGGACTGCGTCACGGGCGCGGTGTTGGCCCGCTCGCCCAATGGCTTTGTGTCGGGTCCGATGACGCCAATCCAAATGTTGTCCGACCCCTTCTGGTCGACGCCATGCTCCTTCCAGTCGACGAGCCCGCTTCCCCGGGCGCGCATGTCAGGCGCGTACGAGCTTCTTGTAGGCGATGCGGTGCGGTTGGTCGGCGTCCGTCCCCTTTCGCTTGTGCAGATCCTCGGCGTACGCCCGGTAGTTCCCCTCGAACCAGACGACTTCACTGTTGCCCTCGAAGGCGAGGATGTGGGTCGCGATGCGGTCGAGGAACCACCGGTCGTGCGTGATGACGACGGCACACCCGGCGAAATCGAGGAGTGCGTCCTCCAGTGCGCGCAGGGTGTCGACGTCGAGATCGTTCGTCGGCTCGTCGAGCAGCAGGAGATTCCCGCCGCTCTTCAGGAGCTTGGACAAGTGGAGCCGGTTGCGCTCGCCGCCCGAGAGGTCGGCGACCTTCTTCTGCTGGTCGGCGCCGCGGAAGTTGAAGCTGGCGAGATAAGCGCGGGCGTTGACTTCGCGCTTGCCCACCTGAATGGTGTCGGTCCCGCCGCTCACTTCCTGATAGACGGTGTTGGCGCCGTTGAGCTCCCGCCCCTGATCGACATAGGCCAGCTGCACGGTCTCGCCGACCGTCAGCGTGCCGCTGTCGGGGGCCTCCTGGCCGACGATCATCCGGAAAAGCGTTGTCTTGCCGGCGCCGTTCGGGCCGATGACGCCCACGATCCCGCCGCGCGGCAGGCTGAAGGACATCCCCTCGAACAACAGCGTGTCGCCGAAACTCTTCTTGAGATCCTTGGCGATGACGACGTCGTTGCCCAAGCGCGGTGGCGGCGGAATGATGATCTCGTTCTGGAGCACCCGCTCCGCCGTGTCGGCCTTGGCCAACTCCTCGTACTGCTGCACGCGGGCCTTGGACTTGGCTTGACGGGCCCGCGGCGCCATGCGCACCCACTCCAGCTCCCGCTCCAACGTGCGCTGGCGGGCCGAGGCTTGCTTCTCCTCCTGCGCCAAGCGCGTGCGCTTCTGATCCAGCCACGCCGTGTAGTTGCCCTCGTACGGGATTCCGTGGCCGCGGTCCAGCTCCAGGATCCAGCCGGCGACGTTGTCCAGGAAATACCGGTCGTGGGTCACCGCCACGACCGTGCCCTTGAACTCGGCCAGGTGGCGCTCCAGCCAGGCGACGCTCTCGGCGTCGAGATGGTTGGTCGGCTCGTCGATCAGCAGCAGGTCGGGCTCTTCGAGCAGCACGCGACAGAGCGCGACGCGGCGCCGCTCGCCGCCGGACAGCCGGCCGACATTGGCGTCGCCAGGAGGGAGCCGCAAGGCGTCCATCGCGATCTCGATCGTGCGATCGAGCTCCCACGCGTTCACGGCGTCGATGCGCTCCTGCACCTTAGCCTGCTCGTCGAGCAGCTTGGTCATTGCGTCGTCGGACATTGGCTCGGCGAACTTGGCCGAGATCTGCTCGAACCGGGTCAGGAGCGCGCGCGTCGAGCGCACGGCTTCCTCGACGTTGCCCCGCACGTCCTTGGACGCGTCGAGTTGGGGTTCCTGCGCCAGGTACCCGATACGCGTGCCCCCGTGAGCGAAGGCTTCACCCTGAAAGTCCTGGTCGACGCCGGCCATGATGCGGAGCAGCGACGACTTGCCGGCGCCGTTGGCGCCCAGCACCCCGATCTTGGCTCCGGGGTAAAACGACAGATAAATGTCGCGCAGGATCTCCCGCGATGGCGGGACGACCTTGCGCAAGCCTTTCATTACGTAGATAAACTGGGGCGCCATGACACGAAGTATACTTGGCCTCATGCGCCGGTGGACCCTCTCCGCGCTGCTCGCCATCGCCGTGGGCGCGCCGGCTCCCCACGCCGCGGTCCAGACGCTCGATGGCCAGGCCGCGAACCTCTCGACATACATCGGCCACAGGCCGGCGGTGATCGAGTTCTGGGCGAAATGGTGCCCCAACTGCCGCGAGCTGGAGCCGGCGCTCCAGGCGGCGGCGCGGCGCTACACGGGACGCGTCGCGTTCGTGACGGTCGCGGTCGCAGTCGACGAGACACCGGCCGAGGTGGCGCGGTATGCGCGGCAAAAGCCGTTCGTCGGCCCGGTCCTGTACGACGACACCGGCGCCGCGGTCGAGGCGTACGATGTACCGGGCACGTCATATCTCGTCGTCATCAATGCCAAAGGCACCGTCGTGTACGCCGGCAGCGGCGGCGCGCCGGACGTGGACGCCGCCGTCCGGAAAGCCCTCTAGCCGCCGAGGGGGATCTCCAACACCAGCTTGGGCGGGAGCGGATCGTCGGTCGACGATATGGCGAGGCTCGCGAAGCGCGCCGGCTCCGTGATGCGGAGGCTCAAGAGCTCCCGCAACCGGTCGCGGCTCAGCGTCGGGTAGAAACTGAGCGTCACGTGCGGCGTGAACGTGAACCGGGCCGCGCTGAACGCGAGACCGCTCTGGGCGATGCGATCATGGAGCACGCGCAGGGGCCCGTGAGGATCCAACGGGAGACTCACCACGTTGGTCTGCATGAATCGCGTCGGCGGCCCAAACGCCAGGGCCAGAGGCGGCGTCGCCGCCGCCACCGGTACCAACGCGGCGCGCACGGTCTCGATCGACGTGCCGGCGTGGATCGGGCCGACGCCGGAGGAGCCGGCCAGGGTCAGGTGCGGACGGTGGGCCGTCGCGAACTTGGGGTCGTACTCCCGCTGAATGGCCTGAATGCGATCGGCGGCCGGCCCCTCGACCATGGCGAGGATGAAAAGGCCCGCGGGGCGGCGCCACGTCTCCGGCTCATCCGTGTCGTGCACGGGTGCACTCTTGCTATGATCCGCTCCGGGACGCAAGCTCCGGTGTGCAACCCGAGACGCTGTTCACCGAAGACGAGCGCGCCGCGCTGATCGCGCTCCGCCGGGAGTTGCACCGGTTCCCGGAGCTGTCCTGGCGCGAGACCGAAACCGCCCGGCGCATCGAGAAAGCGCTGCGCGCCCTGGGCGTCTCCGACGTCGTCCGCATCGTCGACACCGGGCTCCTGGCGCGCATCCCGGGACGGGGCGGACCGACGGTCGCCGTGCGCGGCGACATTGACGCGCTGCCGATCGAGGAGGCGACGGGACTCCCCTATGCTTCGGAGCGATCGGGCGTCATGCACGCCTGTGGCCACGACATCCACGCGACGTGGGCGGCGGGCGCCGCCGTGCTGCTCGGCAAGCGACCCGCGGCTGGTGATGTCCTGGTGGTGTTCCAGCCCGCCGAAGAGGTCGGCGAAGGCGCCCGGGCGGTGTTGGCGAGCGGGGCGCTCGACGGCGCGCGCGCGATCTTCGGCGGCCACGTGGACCGCCGGTTCGCGGTCGGCGAAGTCGTGGCCGATGCCGGACCGCTGGCGGCATTGGCGGACACGTTCGAGATCGTCCTCACGGGGCGCGGCGCTCACGGCGCGCGTCCGCAGGAGTCGGCCGATCCGGTCGTGGGCGCGGCGGCCCTGATTACCGCGCTCCAGACGATCGTCTCGCGGCGCCTGGCGCCGGCGGCGGCGGGCGTGGTGACCGTCGGGACGATCCGGGCGGGCACCGCACCCAACATCATCCCGGAGACGGCCACGCTAAGTGGCACCATCCGGGCGACCGAACCGGAGTCCCGCGCGCTCCTGATCGGGGAAGTCCGGCGGCTCGCCGAGCAGATCGGCGCCGCCTACCGGCTCACCGCGACCGTCACGCTGCCACAAGGCACTCCGCCACTGGTCAACCCGGACGACGCGGCCCGCTGGGCCCGCGACGCCGCGACCCGCGTCGTCGGCCCCGACGGCGTCGTCCCGCTGGGCACGACGAACATGGGCGGCGAAGACTTCGCCTGCTACTTGGAACGCATGCCGGGCGCGTTCATGCGGATCGGCGCCCGCGAGCCGGGCGGCGAACGCCACGCAGCGCACTCGCCGCGATTCTATGCGGCCGAGGCGAGCATTTACGTCGGCGCCGCGGTCCTGGCCGAGGCGGCGCGGGTCGCCGGCGAGGCCTTGTGATCCGGGCATTGCGCGTCGCGCTCCGTGGGCTCCGACGCGCCCCGACGTTCACCATCACGACCGTGCTGATCCTGGGTCTCGGGATCGGCGCGTCAGCCGCGGTGTTCACGGTGTTCCGCGCCGTGTTGCTGCAACGGCTGCCAGTGCGCGATCCCGACCGGGTGGTCTTGCCGGCGATCGTCGACGAGGCGGGGACGGACGTGGCGATGTCGCGCGACGACATCAAGGCGATGGCCCCGCACAGCCGCACGATGCGCGAGATGGCCAGTATCGCGCATTGGAACGCGCAACCGTTCCCCGTCACCTACAATGACCAGCCAGTCACGCTGGCCGCAGCGCTGGTCAGCGGCAATTTCTTCGACCTGCTCGGCGTGCGGCCGGTGATCGGCCGACTCATCCGACGCGACGATGATGCGAAGGGGGCGCCGGTCGTCATCGTGCTCAGCTACGGCGCCTGGCAACGACAGTTCGGCGGCGACCCGTCGGTCATCGGCCGTCACCTGACATTGCCGTACGATGGATCGCCCTACACGATCGTGGGCGTCGCGCCGCCGGGTCTCGATTATCCCGTCGGCACGGACTATTGGAGGGGGGAAGCACACGGCGTCGCGTCCGACGTCATTGCCCGCCTGGCGCCGGGCGCCACGCTGGCCACGGCGCGGGCCGAGATGATGACCCTGACGCAATCGCTCGACCGTCACCACGATTTGGGACATTCGTATCGGGCCCAGATCCGGACGTTGGCGACCGGCGTGACCGGCAACGTCCGGCCGGTACTGATCGTGCTGACGGCCGCCGTCGGCCTGCTCCTGGCGATCGCCTGCGCCAACGTCGGCAACTTGCTGCTGCTCCGCGCCGGCACGCGCGCCCGCGAGTTGGCGGTGCGCAGAGCTCTCGGCGCGACGCCCGGCGACATCGTGCGGCATCTGCTGCTGGAAAGCGGCCTCCTCGCCGTCGCGGGCGGCGCGCTCGGTCTCGCGTGCGCCGAGTTCCTGCGCCGCACGTTGATCACCGCTGCGCCGCGCGAATTACCACGGCTGGATGCGGTCCGCGTCGCCGGTGCCCCGCTCGGGCTCGCGTTGGGCCTCACGGGTATCGCCGTGCTGGCGTTCGGCGTCGTGCCCGCATTCCTCGCGGGCGCCCGCAGCCCCATGTCGCCGCTCCGCCTCGATCGACGCGCGGGTACCGGCACTCGCGACCGCCAGCGCACGCGGCAGCTCCTGGTGGCGGCGCAGGTCGCGCTTGCACTCGTGATGTTGGCCGGCGCCGGATTGCTCGTGCGCAGCCTCCAACAGCTCGAAACCATCCCACTGGGCTTTCGTCCGTCGCATCTGACGATGCTCTCCTTCACGTTCCGGATCACCGCGACGGACAGCGAGCCGATGAAAGATTACGATCGATTCGATGCCATCGCGCCCCGGCTACGAGCCATTCCCGGCATCACGTCGCTCACACCCACAACGATCGAGCCACTGCTTGGCGCCAACGTGTGGACCGCGCTGTGGGTCACGGAACAACAGCCGCAACCGGACGCCGGCGTGTGGATCCCGCAAGAGTCCGGCAACGCCGATTATTTCCGGACGTTCGGCATCCCCATTGTCCGCGGCCGCGGGTTTCTCGACACCGACCGGGAAAAATCGCCGCTGGTCGTCGTGGTGAGCGAAGCGGTCGCCCGTCGCTTCTGGCCGGGCGCCGACCCGATCGGCAAGCGCATCCGATACGACGGCGGCGACACGGTAACGTGGCGTACGGTGGTCGGCGTCGCCGGCGATACGCACCTCCGCACACTGCGCGAGTCTACACCGACGGTGTTTGTGCCGTACCGGCAATTCTACTGGCAGGGATGGGTGGCCATCCGGACCGCGGTCCCGCTGGCCACCGTGCTGCCCGCGATCCGGAAAGCGACGGCTCACATCGAACCAGGCCTCCAACTGTATCGGGCCCAAACGATGGATCAGCTGCTCGACGCCCCTCTGGCCCAGCCGCGCATGAGCGCGCTCCTCCTCTCGGCGTTCGGCATGGTCGCGCTGGCACTCGCCGCGATCGGCCTCTATGGCATCATGGCGACCGCCGTCCGCGAGAGCACGCGCGACATTGGGATCCGCATGGCGCTCGGCGCTACGCCCGACCGCGTCCGCCGCGAAGTCCTCGGCCGCGCGCTGGCCGTGTCGGCGGCGGGAGCCGTCGTCGGGATTGTGGTAGCGCTCGCGCTCTCCCGCCTGGTCGCCTCGCTGCTTTACCAGGTCCGCCCCTACGATCCCATCGCTCTGATTGCGGCCTGTGTCGTCTTACTCGCGGTCGCCATGTTCGCGGCGTTCTTCCCCGCGCACCAGGCGACGCGCGTCGATCCGGCGAGAGCGCTGCAGGCCGATTAGGGCGCTCGCCGAATTTCCTGCGACGTCTCCAGATCGGCGAGGAACATTCGCTCGGCCTCGGCGCCGACCGCGGCGTCCTCGATCACCGCGTCCAACTCGAAGTTGATGGCGACGCCGAGCGGGTTGTAGTCCGTGGAGCCGACACGGGTGAAGCGGCCGTCGACGACGCTCGTCTTGGCGTGCATCATCTCGCCCTTCCACTCGAAGATGCGCACGCCGTTCATGAGCAGCCGGCGATAGAAATGCGTGGTCAGGAGCCGGATCCAGGGATGGTCATAGCGCGACGGCACCAGAATCCGCACGTCGACGCCGTCGCGGGCGGCGCCGGTGAGCGCCTCGACTTCGGAGAACGCCGGGACGAAGTACGCGCTGGCGATCCAGATGGTCTTCTCGGCCGACACCGCCTGGATCTGGAGCGCGCGGGAGACGCGCAGACGGCCGGGCTCGCCCTCGATGATGCCGACCAGCGACGGCTCGTCAGTCGCCGGGTCGAGATGCGCGCCGCGCGACTTGCGGCTCATGAGCCGGTGCGCGCCCCGCCGCTCTTTTCCCAGGGACCGGGTCCACATCGACTCGAAGGCCCGCTGCATGTCGGCGCCGGCCGCGCCGCGGATGCACACCGCGGTGTCGCGCCACGGCGACCGCCGGCGCTTGAGCACCCCCGTGCGCCACTCGGCGCCGATGCCGATGCCGCCGGTCACGCCCGCGCCTTCGTCGACCACGAGCAGCTTCCGGTGGTCGCGCGGCACCCAGCCAAACCACCGGCGAAACCCCACCGGATTGAAGAACCGCACGTCGACGCCCCGCGCCCGCAGGTTCCGCCAGAACGCGCGCGGGGTACCCACGCGCCCGAACCAATCCGCCAGCACCCGCACGGCGACGCCGCGCTCCGCCGCCGCGCCCAAGGCCTCGGCGAAACGCCGGCCCACCTCGTCGCCGCGGAAGATGTACTGCTCGATCGCGACCGACGTCCGTGCCGCGGCGATCAACTCCAGCATCGCGTCGAACGTCGCCGCGCCGTCGCGCAACAATCGGACGCGGTTCCCGCTCGACACGTCGGCGGCGGCCACCCGCCACAGTCCGCGGACGAACGAAGGACCGGATCGACCCCGCACGAGCGTCTGCTGTCGCGAACCGTCGTCCGGGCTATTTTCCACCATGCTGAAAATAGACCTGACCGGGAAACGCGCGCTCGTCCTGGGTGTGGCCGACGACGCGGGATTCGGATTCGCGATCGCCAAAGCCCTGGCCGAGGCCGGGGCGCGCGTGTCGGTCGGCACCTGGCCGCCGGCGCTCAACATCTTCCTGAACCTGCTCGAGCGCGGCAAGATGGACGCGGCGCGCCGGATGTCGGACGGGTCCCAACTCACCTTCGAGAAGATCTACCCCCTGGACGCCGCCTACGATACCCTGGGCGACGTTCCCGCCGACATCGCGACCAATAAACGCTACAAGGACGTCGGCGACTTCACGATCGCCGGCCTGGTCGCGCGCCTCACCAGCGACTTTGGGGACCAGCCGCTCGACATCGTCGTGCACTCCCTGGCCAACGCCCCGGAAGTCAAAAAACCGCTCCTGGAAACGAGCCGCGCCGGCTATCTCGCGGCCATCGGCACGAGCGCGTACTCGCTCACCGCCGCCGTCAGCCGCTTGGGCCCCTTGTTCCGGCCCGGAGGGTCGGCGTTATCGCTCACTTATATGGCGAGCGAACGCGTGGTGCCGGGCTATGGCGGCGGCATGAGCTCGGCCAAAGCCGCGCTGGAAAGCGATACCCGCGTGCTGGCCTGGGAAGCCGGGCGGAAGTACGGCATCCGGGTGAACACCATCTCGGCCGGCCCCTTGGCGTCGCGCGCCGCCAGCGCCATCGGCATCATCGAGCGCATGGTGGAGTACTGTAAAAACAACACGCCGCTCCCCGAAGCCCTGGTCGCCGAGGAAGTCGGACACGTCGCGGCGTTCCTCGCCAGCCCGCTGGCCAGCGGCATCACCGGCTCGACGGTCTACGTCGACAAGGGCTACCACGTCATGGGCATGGCGACCACGCTGGGATAACCGGTCGGACCGCCTGTACCCCGTGCGCGGGCGGGTCGTCCTGACAGTGTGAGCACGTCTGCGCGGCAGGAGCAAACCGTTGCGCAACCCAGCCGGGAGCTGACCGAGTTCCTGATCGACCTGGCCGTTGCGTCCCAACGCCGGGCCATGTACCCCGGCGGCCATCCGTCGTTGGAGACGTCGGAACGGCGGGTCCTCGACAAGCTCACGCCCCTCATGGCGGGGCGGCAGTCGCTGACCATCGGCGTCGCCCGCGACCAGATGATCATCGACGGCGTGGCCACGGACAGCAAGAACAACCTGCTCCGCGCGCTGGCCGGACGCCTCCACGCCCACCGCGTGGCGGGCATCAAGCTGCTGCCCGGCCTCACCGACGCGGAGCTGGCCGAAGTCCTCGGCCGCCTGGCGGGCGAGCCCGAGGAGCACTCGGTCGATCCGATCACGAGCGCGGCCCCCGGGGGCTGGGTGCACATCCAGCTCTATCGCCAGGCGTACGACCGGCTGGCGCTCATCGACGAAGACGGCGGCCCGGCCGACGGAAAGCCGCGCGCCGTGCCGCGCGCCGCGCAGCTCTGGCTTTCGCTGGCCCAGGCGGCGCTCAACGTCCGGGGCGATGACAAAGGCAACACCAACACCGATCCCAAGGTGTTGGCCGATGCGATCAACACGCACACCAAGGAGTCGGAAGACGCCTACGAACAGGTCGTCGTCGGCTACCTGCTGCAGATCGCCGATGAGCTGCGGACGACGGACAACGCTGATTCCAGCATGTTGCGCGGCCGCGTGTCCAACCTGGTCGCCAACCTGAGCCCCGAAGCGCTCCAGCGGCTGCTCAAGATGGGCGGCGACCTGGCCCAGCGGAAAGCATTCCTCATGGACGCGGCGCAGGGGATGGCCGTCGACGCGGTGCTGTCCATCACGACGGCCGCCGCGACCGTCTCGCAGCGCGCGATCTCCCAGCCGCTGATGCGCCTCCTGGTCAAGCTCGCCGGACACGCCCAGCGCGGCGCCGCGCCGCTGCGCCAGCCAAGCGATGCGACGTTCCGCGACCAGGTCCGGGATCTGATCGACGGGTGGACGCTTCCCGATCCGACGTCGACCCTGTATGCCCAGGCGCTGGACGATCTGTCGCGCCCGGCCGAGCTGGGGAAGATCGCCACGGGGATCACGCAAGTCAGCGAGTTGGAGCGCACGTTCGAGATCTGCCTCGAGCTCCGCAACACATTGCCGGCGCTGTGGGAGACCATCGACGCGCTCATCGCGCGCGGGGACATCATCCTCGTGCTGGACACGCTCGACGCCATTCCCGGCGACAACCCGCTGCCCGGCGTGATCCGCTCGCGCATGGCCACGCCCGAACACTTCCGACAGCTGCTCGCCGCCCCCGCCGTCGACGCGCGCCGGATCGGGGAATTCGCCAAGCGGGTGGGCGACTCGGCGACCGAGATCCTGTTGGACGCCCTCATCGAGTCGACATCCCGCGCCGCGCGCCGCCGAATCCTGGACGTCCTGGCCTCGCTTGGGGACGGCATTGGCCCCGCTATCGTGCGGCGGCTCCCCAACGCGCCGTGGTACGCGCAGCGGAACTTGTTGATTCTCATGAGCTCCCTGGAAACGTGGCCGCCGCAGTTCACGGCCGCCGACTACGCCGAGAATACCGACGTGCGCGTGCGCCGCGAGGCGTTGCGGCTGTTGCTCAAACGGACCCAGACCCGTGTCCTGGGGCTCACGGTGGCGATCGCCGACAGCGACCCCCAGCTCCTCCGGATGGGTCTCGACGCCGCGCTCAAGGAGTGCCCACCCGCGATCGTGCCCAAGATCACCGCCAAGCTGGCCGCGGAGACGCTGCCGCCGGAGCTCGAGCTCCTGGCCATTCAAGCGATCGGGACGTCGACTGTGCCGGCGGCGTTGAGCTGCCTGTGGAGTCTCACCGTGAAGCGCACGCGGTGGCTTCGGCGCGACAAATTGTTGCCCCGCTCGCCGACGATGCTGGCGGCGCTGACGGCGCTGACGGCGCGGTGGGCCGCGGATCCCAAGGTGGCCAAGATCATCGCCAAAGCCGCGCGTTCGGGCGACCGGGCGATCCGCGTGGCCGCGGGAGCGTCGGCATGAACGACGCGACGGCGTTTCTGCATTCGTTCGCCCAGGCCCTCTCGGCGACCGCGCTGTACGGACCCGCGCATCCGGCCCGGGCCCGGGCCGTCGATGCGGCCTATGAGCGGCTGCGCATCCTCCAGGCGGCGGATGGGCAACCGTACTTCAGCTTCGTCGGGCGCGACGTGATCTACGGATACGACGCGCTCCGCGAGCTCAAGGACTGGGAGTGGGCCGAGAAATGCGCCGCGGCCGGCGTCCAGCGGGTCGAGGTCGTGGCCGATGTCGGCGCCGAGGCGTTCGCGACGTTCGTCGAAGACATCCATATCCGCATGACCGATCCCTCGCAGCGCGAGCGGCCACCGGGACAGAAGGTCATCCGATTCGGGATGATCGGCGTCGACCTGAGCGGAAACGGCAAGTTCAAGTCCCCGGCGCTGTCCGATTCCGGCCTCGGGGGCTACGTGCTGCGCGAGGAGATCGACACCGTCATCTCGGATGCACGGCGAGGTCGGCGACCGCGGGACGCTGCCCATGATCGAAGCCGAGATGGTGGTGCGATCGTTGTCGATCGCGCTGCACGCCGACGGGCGGCTGTTGATCCCCCTGCTGCGGCTCAAGGCCTTCGACCAATACACGACGACGCATTCGATCAACGTTGCCGTGCTGGCGATGGCGCTGGCCGAAGCGCTCGGACACGTGCCCCGCGACGTGCGGGCCATCGGCATCTGCGGACTGCTGCACGACCTCGGCAAGGTGCGTGTGCCCCCCCAGATTCTCACCAAGCCCGGCGAGCTGACGGAAGAGGAACGGGAGATTCTCGAGCGGCACCCGGCGGAAGGCGCGCGCATCATCCTGAACAGCGACAAAGCGCTCGGCCTCCAGGCCGCTGTCGCCTACGAGCACCACATCATGCTCGACGGCCGCGGGTATCCGCGGCGCCATTTCTCACGCGATTGCCACTACGCCAGCATGCTGGTGCACGTCTGCGATGTGTTCGATGCGCTGCACACCGACCGGCCGTATCGTCCGGCGTGGTCGTCGTCGGACGCGCTGGCGTACATTGAACGCCGCTCCGGCGCCGAGTTCGACCCGTCGATCGCCGAGGCGTTCGCGGGGCTCATGCGCCGGAACCATGGGGCTCTCGGGACCATCGACGGCGAAACGCCCGTCGACAGCGTGCGCGTCAAATGAACGGCGGGCCCTGCACCCGATAGAACGGCACGGCCGTCACCACATTCTGCACGAGGCGGCCGGTCCGCGCCATCGTGCCTCCGGAAACATGCTGGAGCAGGGCCGTGCGCGCGTCGAGCGGCGCCAACCGCTCCAGGCGCGCGCTCGCGCACGCGTCAATGACATAGATCGCGTCCACGACGGTCGGCACATTGGCGCATCCCTCGAGCGCCTCGACATCGTCCGCGCCGGCGCTCAGGGCCACAACCGAGGCGCCCGTCGCGTCGAGGCAGACCATGCGACGCTCGGCGACGGCAAGCACGCGCCCGTGGACGAGCAGCCAACCGCGCTGGCGGAGGGCCACCCGCAACACGGGTCCCAGGAGAAACTCCCGGAGCTGTGCCGGGTCGGCGCCGGGCGCGGGCGCCACGCAGAATGTCCGCCCCCTCGGCGACGATGCACCGACCGATCGCCGTCCGCCATACCATTGCGACGTCGTCGTCGATGTCGATCTGGCCCGCCGGATCGGTCGGGTCGTCGGGCGCCGGCACATCGAGCCATCGCACTTCGAGCGCGACCACGTCACCGTCGGCGGCCGCCGGCAACTCCGGCAACGGGAGATCGGACCGGATGCACAGCCCGCAGGCCCGATATACGTGGAGCGATTCCGCGACAGCAAGATCAGTCACGACCCCTCCTCCCAGGGCGAACCTGCTCGACCAGCCCGCGCGCGTCAAGTATTATCCGCGACACATGATGGAGCGACGGGGACTTCGCCACGCCGCGTACTTCGAGGCGCTCGCTACCCTGGACCCAACCAGTGTGGCGTGGCGGACGACGTCTGCTGGGTTGGTGACATTGAGGCTCTTCGACCGTTGGGTGCAGTGCCGGGCCGAGGGGCGCGCGCTGCCGGCCGACGGCCTGCACGCTGTCGGGAACGCGGTCCGGCGCATCGAGCGTAATTGCCCGCTGTTCGATCCCCTGCACGCCCTATGGTACGCCATGGCCGAGCCGACCGGGACATCACCGCTGGCGTCCGTCGCCGCCTACGGCCGGGCGCTGCACGCGGCGGCGGAATGGCCGCTGGCGATCGACGCCTATCTCACGTTCACCGAGCATGCGGGGCCGGACGACGCGGTGATCCGGGGCGATGTCTGCCTGAGGGTGGAAGCGTGTCAGCGCATGGTCTTGGCGACGCTCCGCGTCGCAGGACTCGCCGAAACGCCGGGACCCTGCGACGCCCTGCGTCGGGCCGTGCTGGGCCGCATTGCCGAGGCGGCCGCGGCACTGCACCGCGGGAATTTGCCCGCGGCCGAGACGATGCTGGAGGCGGCGCGGGCCGAGGCGCTGACGGCGGGGCTCGGCGACCTGTTGGCCGCGGCCACGCATGGTTTGGGCGACGTGTTCTACCACCGGGCAACGGCCCATCCCGGCGGCAAGGTGCACGCGCCGCATCTCGACCGCGCGGCGCAGCATTTCTTTGACGCGTTTCGGCGGTACACCGAACCCGCGTCCCGCGATCGCGCGCTCGTCGATCTCGCCACCACGCTCGCCGCGCGCGGGCTGCGCGACGCCGCGCGCGATGGGCTCCAGGTGCTCTATTGCACGTCGGCGACGCCCGATGTCCAGTGGTCGGCGGCCTTGAGTCTCATGGACGACGCCTCGCGGGCGCGCGATCGCGCGGCATTCGAGCGCTATCGCGATGAGCTCATAGTCGCGCCGCTCCTGCCGGCGCTGGAAGCCCGGTTGCACGTGCTGGCGGGTGACGGCGAGCGGCGATTTGGCGACACCGCGGCGGCCCGCGCCGCCTACGCGCGCGCCGTGGCCATCGCCGAGGAACACGCGCTCAACGAGATCCTCATGCTCGCCGAAGCGGCCGCCGCGGCGGCGGAACCGTGCGAGTCCTCGGCCGCCGCCGAGCCGGGCGATCTCGTCCACGTGGTGCAAGCGCTCGACGCCCTGCGGGCCGCCACGGGCGCCGCCTGATATGCGCATCCTGCTGATCGAGGAAGACGAGAGCGACGCGCGGAAGATCCGCGCGATGCTTCCGGCGCACCAGGTGGACTGGGTGCGGAACGCGGCCCTGGCCGATGGCGTCTATGATATGCGCTTGGAGGGGCGCGGGCCGGACTTGCTGCTCATGGACGACGCGCTGGAGAAGGCCCATCTCGACACCTGGGGTCTGGAGCGCGCCATCCGCTACGCGCGCAGCGAGCAGACCCGCCGCGAGAGCGAAGAGCGTTTGGGTGACGTGCTCGATTCGTCGAGTGACTTGATCCATACCGCCGCGCCGGACGGCCGCTTGCTCTACGTCAACCGGACGTGGCGCGATGCGTTGGGATTCTCGCCCGGGGAAGTCGCCAATCTGCGGATCGATGATGTCGTGGTCACCGAGCACCGGGACGCGTTTCGGCGGGTCGTCGAGCGGGCCCTGGGCGGCGAGCGCATGAGCGTCGTCGATACCGTGTTCGTGACGAAGAGTGGGCGCCGGTTGGTGGTGTCGGGCTATGTGACGCCGCGCTTCGAGCACGGGAAAGCGGTGGCCACGCATGGCGGCTTTCGGGATGTGACGGAACAGCGGCGGGCCGAGGAGGCCCAGCGGCGACTCGTGGCGACGCTGGAAGCGACGGCTGATCTGGTCGCGATCTACACGATGGCCGGGCACACCGTCTATCTCAATCGCGCCGGACGGCGGCTCGTCGGCATCTCCGACGGCGCCGGGATCGCCGAGCTGTCGGTCGAGACGTTGCATTCAGCCGAGGCCCGGCGGCACATGTGGGAGGTCGCGCTGCCGGGTGCCATCCGCGATGGGTCGTGGACGGGCGAGACGACCGTGCGCGGCGCGGACGGCAAGGACGTGCCGGTCTCGCAGGCGATCGTGGCCCATCAGTCGGCGCAAGGCGGCGTGTGGTTTCTGTCGACCATCATGCGCGACATCAGCGCCTGGAAAGCGCTCGACCGGCTCAAGAACGAGTTCGTCTCGACAGTGTCGCATGAGCTGCGCACACCGTTGACGTCGATACGCGGCGCGCTCGGTCTCTTGGACGCGGGCGTGAGCGGCGAGCTGGGTCCGCGCGGGCGCGAGCTCGTGCGAGTCGCCCGCGAGAATTGCGAACGGTTGATCCGTCTCATCAACGACATGCTCGATCTCGACAAGATCGAAGCGGGTCGGATGACGCTCGCGTTGACGACGTGCGCGCCGGCCGAGATCGTGCGGGCCGCGGTGAGCGGGATCGCCGGGACGGCGGACGTCTACGGCATCCGGCTGGAGCAGGTGGTGGGCAGCACGCGGTCCGTGCGGGCCGACCATGACCGCATCGTGCAGGTGTTGCTCAACTTGATCTCGAACGCGATCAAGTTCTCGCCCACGGGGTCCGTGGTCTGTATCCGGACGCTCGATGGGGCGAGGGGCGTGCGGTTCGCCATCGAGAACCCGGGGCCCGGAATCGAGCCGGCAGACCGGGAGCGCCTATTCCGGCGCTTTCAGCAGCTCGACGGCGCGGATAACCGACAGCGGGGCGGCACGGGCCTGGGGCTCGTGATCGCCAAGGCGATCGTCGAGCAGCACGGCGGCGAGATCGGCTTCGAGTCGGAACCCGGGGTCAAAACAACTTTCTGGTTCGAACTCTAGGCAACGCTTCGCGTTGCCAGAGTTCGGGTCGGTTGGACAGCGCTCGGCTGCGCCGGGCGGCAACGCCTAGGGCGCCTAGGGCGCCTAGGGGTTGTGATTGATGGCGCCCAGCGTCGTGGGATCGCGCGGCGACCGATAGGTCGCTTTGTGAATCAGATAGGTGCCGTACGTGATCGCCAGCGCCAGGATGACAATGAAGGAGGCAAAGCCCCAGCCCTGCTTCTTGAACGGCACGTACTTCGGTGATTCAGTCATAGCGGGAAATATCAGCGCGCCGTGAACTGGGGCGCCAGACCTCCGGTGGTCGCCGCGTGCGGCTTGTCGCCCGCGGGCGGCGTGCCCCAGGTGTCGTTGCGGGGATTCATGTCGGGGATCGACGACCGGTCCGGCCACAGCCGGGCGCCCCGCACGTCGGCGGACACGGGGATCTCGGCGGTGAAATGCATGCCGCGCGACCAGAATGTCTACCGGCAGGCTCACGTCTTTGACCGAGCCATCGGCCAGCGCCAAGCGCAACTCGACAGGAAAGACGATCGACGTGTGGCGTTCGAGCTCGATGGAGGCGATGGGCCGTCCGTCCGCACCCGGGTGCGTGGTCACGCTGTCGATGCCGATGTCCAGGACGTCGGTCGAGTAGAAGAACCCGCGCCAGAACCACGACAGGTCTTTCCCGGCGACGTTCTCCACCGTCCGGAAAAAGTCACCCGGGGTGGGATGTTTGAACGACCACCGGTGCACGTACTCCCGCATGGCCCGATCCATCGATTCAGGACCAACGACATGGTTCCGCAGCGTCAGGAGCACTGCGGCGGGCTTCTCATACGCTTCGACGGCCATCACTTGCTGATCCGCGAAATGATCCGGGCGCTCCATGAGCGGCGCATCCGCGCCGACCCGGTTCGCGTTGTACCAGTCGCCGAGGAGGGTCAGATAGTTGCTCATGCCGTTCGGCCACTTGCTCAGATCCGTGCCGTACCGGCGCTCCTGCGAGAACGCATTGATGTAGGTGTTGATCCCCTCGTCCATCCACGCGTAGCGTCGCTCGTTCGATCCGACGATCATCGGGAACCACTCGTGGCCATGCTCGTGGTCATTGGTCCGGAACACGTCACCCGGGAGCTCGGGGTTCGTGTAGCCGTCCATCACGAACATCGGGTACTCCATGCCGCCGACGGGTCCGGCCACCGCGGTGGCCTGGGGATACGGATACGGCGACAGGAGCTCGGAGTACGTGCCGATGGTCCATTGCGTGTTCTCCGCCGCTTGCTCCCACTCGGCGCCGGCCTTGGCGATCTGGTAGTACGCCTGGCAGAGCACGCCGCGCACACTCGTCGCGTCCCACCGGAAATCCGGCGCCGCCGCCCAGGCGACATCGCGGACATTGCGGGCGCGGAAGCGCCAGGTCTTGGTACCCGGCGTCGGCTTGGCGACGGCTTCCTTGCCAGGAATGATCTGGACGACGTCGCGCGACGTGATCGCGCGGGCGAGGCGCTGGCGGATCGCGGCGCTGAGCACGTCGCCCGGGTTTTCCAGGACGCCGCTGCCGGCGACCGTATAGCCGGCCGGCACGGTGACCGTGTAGTCGATGTCGCCGTACTCCAGGTAAAACTCGCCCTGCCCCAAGTATTGATCCACGTTCCAGCCGCGCACGTCATCGTAGACGGCCATGCGGGGATACCACTGGGCGATCTCGTAGAGCGTTCCGTCGCGGCCCATCCGATCCGACCCGTGCTCGGGCACGCGGAAGGCGTAGGCGATGGTGATGGTGGCCTTGCCGCCGCGCGGCGCGAGGGGCGCCGGGAGGTCGAGGCGCATCATCGTGTCGTCGATGTGCGGCTTGACGGATGCGCCGTTGACGGCCACGGCGCTGAACGTGTAGCCGCCTTCGAACGCGCCGGCCAATGTGCGGGTGTCGGCCGGATAGAGCGCGTTGCCCTCGCTTTCGCCCTTGTAGATGTTCTGGTCGGCCTGCATCCACACGAAGCGCAGCGTGTCCGGCGAGTTGTTCGTGTAGGTGACGGTGACGTCACCCGTCACGCTCTGCTTGGTCGTGTCGAGGGTCGCCTTGATCGAGTAGTCGGCGCGCTGTTGCCAGTAGTCGGGGCCCGGGGATCCCGACGCCTCCCGATAGCTGTTCGGGCCGGGCCAATCGGCCCGGCTCATCGGGAAGAACGGGTCCGACTGCATGGTGATCGGCGCCCGCAGGCGCGGCGTGCGGACGCGCTGGGCGTTGGCCTGGGCGGTCGTGTCGGCGCGCGTGGTGTCCTTGGGCGCCACGGCGACCGTGGCCGGAGATGGGCTCGGGGTGGCCGGCGCATGCGTACAACCGGCGACAATCCCCGCCAGAATGAGGAGCCGTTTGTTCATGCGGGAAAATCTAACGCCGCGTCTTCGCGGGGCGCTTGGCCGCCTTCTTCTTGGGCTTCCGCTTCTTCTTTTCGGGGGCCAGGATGGTCCCTCGGCAGTTGGCGGCACCGCAGCGGCACGGGTACTGGGCGTCGGCGGCCGAGCCCTTGAGCGTGGCGTCGTCGCGCTCGTACGCGTAGTCGTAGAACAGCTCTTCCCCGGGCTCGATGGTCCTGAGGGCGTCGATGAAGACGCGCTTGTCTTCGATGACCGCCTCACAGTTGGGGTCGCAGGAGTGGTTGATATAGCGGGCGTCGTTCCCGTCCACTCCGGCATCGATCACGATCTTGTTGTTGACGACGAAGAGAAACGTGTGATGGCGTTGCATCGTGTCGTCGTCGTACCGCCGGTCGCCCTCGTCGTGCGAGATTCGCTCGCCCAAGTACTCGGCAACCCGCGCTCCCTTTCGAATACGCCGGGTCGCGAAACCGCCGCGCCCCTGGATGGAGGACTTCCGAATTTCGAACGGCTGCACGCGCGGGACTCTCAGAGACAATGCCATCCGGCAATGAGTAGCCGACCAACCCGGCGCCCGGCAACGGCTCAGGGTCGATGTTTTTCGATAAAGCGACCGACTGATGGCGGCAGCAACAAGTTGTCGGCGATCCCGGCGATTTCCTCGGCCAGGCGCCACTGTGCCTCCAACGCGGCGAGCTCGCCCTCCAGCGCCCGGCGCTCACTTTCTTCATGGGCGGCGATCTCCAGACTCGAGCGCATTGCGGGCGGAATGGCCTCCATGCTGGCATACGCGTACCCTGCCCGGCACAGACGGTCGACGGTCTTCGCGAAGTGCGCCTGCGGATCGACGTTCACTTCAAGCAATCTCACCGCGTCCGCGACCGCCGAACGCGATGCTCCGAACACGTTGGCGACCGGCAACATGCTTCCCGCCGCGCGGTACGCCGCACTGCCAATGATCTCACTCACGTGGCCCTTGGACACGATCGACTCAATGTGGATGCGCCACCCATCGCCACCGTCGGCACGAGCGAAGCCAACCCGGGGCGGGTACTTGCCACCTCCGGATTCGTACGGGATCTCCGCCTGCTCGAACGCGCTCGATTGCCGGAGCGACCGCCCGAGTCGGACGCCTAGAAACGCCAGCATTCCGGGCAGCCCGATCAGCATCGGCAGGGTTTGGGGTAGCATGCCACTCCCGATGAACGCCGAGCCGGTAACGCCGGCCCACACCGCGCCACCGAGCAGCCAGCGACGCCGTCGCGCGCCAGTACATGAGCCTGCAACGTGGCAAAAGTGTCGTAAAGCCGCAACACGACTGGGCCGGGACGGCGGCGTTAACCCTTGGTCCGGTATTGCCTTAGCAGATCGATCGCGACGGTACGAGCCGTGCGAGAGGGAGGTCCGTGCGCACGACCCCCCTCTGGCAGCGCCGGATCACCGCTTCGGCGCCTATCGTCCCGTCGCCCCATCCGGTCCCCAAACACCCGCGCCGCACGTTCGCGATCTGGTTCGCGGTGGTCGTCGCGCTCGACCTCGTCTCGAAAGCCGTCGCGTCGCGACTGCTCACGGCCTGGGGCAATGTGCCCATCATTCCCGGCGCCATGCGGCTGGTGTTGGCCCACAACGATCAATCGGCGTTTGGGATATCGGTGGGGCCGTACACGTGGGAGATCAACTGCGCGCTGACGCTGATCGCGCTCCTGCTGGCGTTCTCACTCTGTAAGCCGCTGGCCGTGATCGACCGATGGTCACCGGTCATGCTCGGTCTCATCGCCGGCGCCGCCACCGGGAATTTGTTCAGCCTGATCACGACGCCGCGCGGGGTCGTCGATTTCATGGCGATCGAGCACGGGGGTGGGCATCTGCTGGTCTTCAATTTTGCCGACGTCGCCGCCGCGCTCGGCGTCGTGCTGACCGTCCGCGCCGCCATCACGGTGGTGCGAGTGATCCTCGCCGAACGGCGGGTTATGCTTCGGCAGTGAGCCCTTCCCTCCCGAGCGACCTCTGGCCCTCGACGCTATGGGTGGTCCGGCACGGCGAGAGCGCCGGGAACGTCGCCCGTGATGCAGCGCTGGCCGAAGGTCGCCAGTCGATCGGCATCCGGATCCGCGACGTCGACATCCCGCTCTCGCCACGCGGGGAGATGCAATCGGCGGCCCTCGGCCGCTGGTTCGCCGCCAAACCCCCGCACGAGCAGCCGAGCATCATCCTGACGTCGCCCTACGAACGGGCGTTCCGCACCGCCCACATTCTCATCGAGGCGGCCGGCTTCGACCACATCCCCGTGTACACGGATGAACGCCTGCGGGAGAAGGAGTTCGGCATCCTCGACGGGCTGACCGGCGACGGGATCCTCGCGCGCCAACCAGAACAAGCGTCACTCCGCCGGTTTCTGGGCAAGATCTATCACCGCCCCCCTGGCGGCGAGAGCTGGGCCAATGTGATCCTGCGGCTGCGCACGCTCGTGGACTCGATGACGCGGGAGTACGCGGGCGAACGCGTCCTGATCGTCGCCCATTCCGTGGTCGTGCTCTGCTTCCGTTATATCCTGGAGCACCTGACCGAAGCGGAGCTTCTGGCGCTGGACAAAGGGGAAGATGTGGCCAACGGCTCCGTCACGACCTACACACTCGATCCGAACCGCGGACGGCACGGCGCGCTCGTCCTGCGGGGGTTCAACTTCGTGGCGCCGGCCGAACGAGACGCCCACGCGCAATGACGGCACCGCATGAACACCATCTCACCGTGCCGCGAACGGCGCGGTACTACACCCTGGGCAACGGCAACGGCATCCGCGCCGTCTGGATCGTGTGCCACGGCTACGGCCAACTGGCGGGCGAGTTTCTCGCCCAATTCGCCCCAGCGGACGACGGCGTTCATCTCGTCATCGCTCCCGAGGCCCTGAACCGGTACTACCTCGACCCGACGCCCGGCGCGTCGGGCACGTCCGGCGTCGGCGCGACGTGGATGACGAAAGAGGACCGGACGAGCGAGATCGCCGATCAGGTCACGTACCTCGATGCGGTCTATCGCGCGATCTTCCGCGAAGTCGCGCGCGACGCGGTCCGCGTGACCGTGCTGGGGTTCTCCCAGGGCGTCGCGACGGTCACCCGCTGGCTGTCGCGGACCCAGCTCCGGGTCGATCGGACGATCTGCTGGGCCGGCGCGATCCCCGACGACGTCCCGCTCGACGTCGACACCGCCCTCCGCCGGTCGGAGTTAGTCATGGTCCTGGGGACACGGGACATGTACGGGTCGGCGGAACGGGTGGCGCGCCAGGAGGCGGCCCTCCGCCAGGCGGACAAGCCCTTTACGATGCTGGAGTTCGACGGCGGTCATCGACTCGATGACACCGTGCTGCGGACGTTGGCGCGGGAGTTCGGTCCGGCGTGACCTGAGGGGCGTTTTCCCAGTCACAGCAGTAGCCATGTTCTGCCCCCAGTGCGGCACTCTCGCGTCGGCCAACTCGAAGTTCTGCGTCACCTGCGGCACGCCGGTGACGGGCGCCGGCGACGGGACGATCGACATGGGCGCCACGGAGCCCGAGCGCGCGCTGGCGATGCTCAAGCGGGCCCTCGGGAGCGAGTACGAGGTCGAGCGCGAACTGGGCCGCGGGGGCATGGCGGTCGTCTACAAAGCGCGCGAGATCGAGTTGGACCGCGTCATCGCGCTCAAGGTGTTGCCGCCGGAGTTGGCGCCGGTGGGGACGATCGCGGATCGCTTCAAGCGCGAGGCGCGGTTGGCCGCGTCGCTCGATCATCCGAATGTCATCCCGGTGTATCGCGTCGGGCAGACGGGCGGCGTCATGTACATGGCCATGAAGTACATCGACGGGCGGCCGCTCGATGCCGTGGTCGAGGCCTATGCGCCCCTGCCGCTGTCCGTGGTGCTCATCGTGATGCACGCCGCGGCGGCGGCGCTGGCGTTTGCCCATCAGCATGGCATCGTCCATCGGGACATCAAGGGCGCCAACATCCTGATCGATCGCGACGGGCGCGTCGTCGTGTCGGACTTCGGCATCGCGCGGGCGGTCGAATCCGGTACGCTCACCGCGACCGGCGCCATGATCGGGACTCCGCATTTCATGAGTCCCGAGCAGTGCGGCGGCAAGCCGGTGGGCCCGCAGTCGGACCAGTACTCGCTCGGCGTCGTCGCGTATCAGAATGCTGACGGGCAGTGTGCCGTTCGAAGGGGACTCGCTGCCGGAGATCATCCAGCATCACTGGTTCACGCCCGTGCCCGACTGGACGCTCATGCGGTCGGATACGCCGGCGGCGCTCACGGTGGCCGTGCTGCGCATGCTGGAGAAAGAACCCGACAAACGGTTCGCGACGACTGACGAGTTGTTGGCGACTATTGATGCCATCAGGCAGACGCCCGCCGAGCGGATTGCGGGTGAGGCGCTGCTGCGGGCCATGGTGCAGGGCACAGCGCCGCGTGCCCGGTCGGCCGCGTCGGGCATCGCCGCGGCCGAGCCTGTTCGTACCAGAGCCATCGCGCCAATATCACCCGTGGCGCCTTCGGCGCCGACGGTAACGGCGCCCCCGCGCACGACTCCGGCCCTCATGCCGACGACCGCGATACGGGCGACTGCCGTGCCGGCGACGCCGGACGCGAGGCCGGGCGCGATGCCGAGCACGATGCCGAACGCGATGCCGGGCGCGATGCCGGGCGCGATGCCGAGCACGACGCCAAGCACGACGCCGAAGACGTCGGCAAAGGCGCCGGCGAAGCCAATGCCGAAGTTGCCGCCGGCCTCACGCCCAAAGTCCAAGAGCCACACTTTCGCGATCGCGCTGCTGCTCGCGGCCGCGGCGATCGTCCTGGTGGCGGTGGGCCTCGCGCGCCAGCGCGTGGCCGGCACGCAGCGGGTGCAGAACTCGGCCAGCGCCATGCGCGCACTCGCCGACCGCGAGTACCGGACAGCGCACTACGAATTGGCGCGTCGCTTCTACGTGCGCGCCGTGGAGCTGGATGTCACCGACCGTGAGGCCCGCCACGGCCTGGCGTGTTCGCTGGTGAAGCTCGGCCGCAACCCGAGCCCGCGCCCCGTTACGGGCTGCGACTAAGCCGACCGCACCAGCGCTGGTAGCCGCGAATCGAGCGGCAAGGTGACGGTGAAGGTGCTACCGTGTCCGACGTCGCTTTCCACCTCGATATCACCGCCCAACATCCGCGCCAGGCGCCGCGAGACGCTGAGACCCAGGCCCGTGCCTCCGGCGGTCCGCGTGGCCTTTTGCTCCACCTGCCAAAACGGTTCGAAGATCCGGTCGAAGTGCTCGGAGGCGATGCCGATCCCCGAGTCGCGGATCGCGATCGCGACCGTGCGCTCAATGAGCGTGACGCCGAGGGCGACCGACCCCCCGCGCTCGGTGAACTTGATGGCGTTGGTCAGCAGGTTGACCAGAATCTGCCGCACCTTTTGGGCATCGGTACGGATCGGCGTGCTCGTCGCCAGCGGCACGCAGGTGACCGCGACCCCTTTGTCGTCCGCCATCGGCGAGACCAGCGCGATCGCCTCTTCGATGACCGCCTGCACCGGCAGCGTCTCCACATCGACCTCCTCGCGCCCCGCCTCGGCGCGCGAGTACGTCAGGATCTCATCGATGAGCTGCAGCAAATGGCGGGCGCTCGCTTTGATGCGCGACAATTGCTGGCGTTGCCCATCGTTGATCGGCCCCGTGATGCCATCGGCAAGCAGCTCCTCATAGCCGATGATGGCGCTGAGCGGCGTGCGCAGCTCATGCGACATGACGGCCAGGAAGTTGACCTTGGCCTGATTCGCGCTCTCCGCCTCTTGCCGCGCCATCTGCTCGCGGACGAGCAGCCGCGACCGTTGCCCGTCGGCCGCATGGACAACGTGCGCGCTGCGCGCCACGGCCCAGACCAGCACCACGGTGGACGCGACGACGAAGAGCGACGCTCCGCCGCGCGGGTCATACCAGAGGGCGACCGCGCCGCTCAGCCAGAGGCGTCCCAACACCATCGGCACCAGCACCGCGGCGGGCAGGAGCCGCCGGGCCAGGACGCCGCCCGCGCCATCGTCGACCAAGATGGACGATAGCCCGCCGCGCGACGCCGGCCGCACGAGGAGGATGCCCAGCGCCGCCAATCCCAGCGCCAGCGCCGAGACGAGCGACATGTCGGCGAACGGCGAGACGTGGTAGTAGTCGCGCGCCCCGTTGACATGACTCACGATCACCGTGAACGTGATCAACATGGTGACCGCCGTCCCGACGCGGGTCACCGCGTGCGCGATCGGCGAGTCCGCGTGCAACGCCACCAGCGCCAGTCCGATCAGCCCCAACGTGATGTCGATCGAGATCGACGGCCGTCCGTGCGGCTTGCCCGCCGCCTGGTAGACGTGATCGGAGAACAGCACCCGATCGATGCCCAGGTTGATATCGGCCAGCCATTCGATGAGAAAGAGGCACGCCCAGATGACGACGGCGGTCGCGATCATGCGCGAAGCGAGAATGGACCAACGGGGCACGCTGTCCGAGCGGCCCAGCCACAGGGCGACACCGATGCCGAACAGTGCCAGCGCCGTCGCGGGAATCGGGGCGCTGAACTCCGTCTGCGGCCCCAAAAACGGCGCCATGCCCGTGCGCCAGACCCCTAAGTCGATCGCTGCAACTAGTGCGACTAGTACACCGGTCGCACCACTCATGCCGGACAACAACCGAATCGCCAACGACTGCTGCGGCTCGTTCATCTCGTCATAAGTTGAGCGCTTCGGCGGTGAAGCGCACCTGCCGCCCCTTGCGCCACTGCCGCGCTCGTCACTCCAGGCTACGCAGTAGTTCGAGCATTTGCATATCGTACAGGTCGGGCGTCGGATCGTTGGCGTCGATCTCGTCCTCCGACTGCGGCGTCTCGAGAATGAGCGGCACGCCATGCGATCGACGGTCGTGGAGCAGCCATTGAAACGGCTCGACACCGATCTGCCCCTGTCCGATCAGCGCATGGCGGTCGCGGTTCGAGCCGAGTGTGCCTTCGCTATCGTTGAGATGAAAGAACGAGGGCGGCTCGCCCGTCGTTTTCTCGAACGCATCGAGCACGGCGCCCTGGGTGCCCGCCGATCGCGTAATGTCGTGGCCCGCGGCGAACAAGTGGCACGTGTCCAACCCATAGCCCGTGCGGGGCCGCAGCGCCTTCGGCACCTCGTCGAGAATCGCGCCGATCTCCTCCGGCGTGCGCCCCACGGTGCTCCCCGCGCCCGCCGTGTTCTCGACCAGCACGCGCGTCGACCCGGGGATCGCCTCGAGCGCCGCCGTGATGGCGTGCGCGATCCGCGCATAGGCCCCATCTATATCGCCGCCGGTCGCCGCACCCGGGTGAAAGCACAGCGATCCGATCCCCAGGGACGTGGAGCGCTCCAGCTCCTTGAGGAGGCCGGCGCTGGCGCGGGCATACTTCTCCGAGTCGTCGGTGGCCAGGTTCAGGACATAGGCCCCGTGCGCCATCACGTGGGCCGGCTCGATCGTCGTCTCGGCCAGCGCCGTGCGAAAGCGTTGGATGCGTTCGGGGCGAATCGTGCTCTTGTCGCCGTAGTACTTGGGAATCGCGGTGAAGAGCTGCATCGCCCGCATGCCGGCGGCCCCGGCACGCCGGACGGTCATGTCGATGCCGCCGACATCGCGCGTGTGTCCGCCGAAGAGATGCATGGTGCTAAATTTGCCCCATGCACCACCGCGCCGTCACCCACCTCAAACAATCGGACCCGGTTTTGGCGCGGATCATCGCGCGCGTCGGCGCCTGCCGGCTGGAGATCCGCGCCGAGGGTACGCACTTCGACGCCCTCGTCCGATCCATCGTCTTTCAGCAGCTCTCCACCCGGGCCGCTACCACGATCTACGGCCGCGTGCGGGCGCTGTTCGGCGACCGGAGCCCCAGCGCGGCCGACCTCTTGGCGACCGGCGCCGATACCCTGCGCAGCGCCGGGCTCTCGTGGGCGAAGATCAAGTACGTCAAGGACCTGTCGACGCGCGCGGTGGAAGGAAGCCTCGACGTCGAGCGGCTGCATGAGCTCGAGGACAGCGCCATCATCGAGGCGCTGGTGCAGGTCAAGGGCATCGGCCGGTGGACCGCGCACATGTTCCTCATCTTTCGCCTCGGGCGGCCCGACATCGTACCCGAGTTGGACCTCGGCGTGCGCACGGCGATCCAGCGCGCGTACGGCCTCCGGAAGCTGCCCACGCCGGCGAAAGTCCTGACGGTGGGCAAGGCGTGGGCGCCGTACGGGTCGGTCGCCGCGTGGTACCTGTGGCGAAGCCTCGAGCTCGCGGCCCCTCAGGCGCCGGTCGGCGCGCCGGCGAAAGTCTCGAGCAAACGCCGGTAGAACCGGATGCCAAATCCCACGTTGTCCACGGACACGCGCTCGTCGTTCCCGTGGACCCCGCGCCGGTTCTCGGTCAAGTCGACGAGCCACGGGTCGAGGCCGTAGCAGACGATGCCGGCGTCGGCGTAGGTGGGCCGATCCGACGCGCCGACGTTGATCGGCGTGGCGATCGGCGCGCCTGGCGTCATCTCGTGGATCACGCGCTCCAACGCGCGGAACAGCTCGGTGTCGAGCGGCGCGTTGAACCGTGGCTCGACGTCGGCGACCGTGTGCATCGTGACCTTGGGATCGTCGATGACCCGCCGCAGCGTGTTCCGAAACACCACGGTGTCCTCATCAGGCAAGAGCCGGATGTCGAGGTCGGCCGACGCCTCTTGAGGGATGATGTTGGTCTGGTTCGATCCCTTGAGCATCGTGATCGACACCGTGTTGCGGAGGAGCGCGTTGCGCTCCGGCTCCGACAGGAGCCAGGCTCGGGCGCGCGGATCCTGGATCGCGGTGCCGGCGTCGGACAGCCAACCCCGGCGCTCGCCGGTCTCGTAGGGCGCCTGCGCGGCCAGATACCGGGCCACGGGCGGGATGACCCGCACCGGCGTCTCCCAGTTCGCCACGCGGGCCAGCGCGCGGGCCAGGCGCGGGACGGGGTTGTCGGGCGTCGGGACCGAGCCGTGCGACGCCGTGCCGTGCACCGTGAGGCGTTGCCAGAACGCGCGCTTCTCGCCGACGTCGATTGCGAACCATTTGAGCCGACCCTGTTCGACGCGCGTGTCCGCTCCCTCGGTCAGGAGAAATTGCACACCCCGCAGCAGGTCCTTGTGCCGCTCGACGAACGTGATCGCGCCCTTCCCGTCGACTTCTTCGTCGGCGTTGCCGATGAAGACGATGTCGCGCGTGCGCGGGACGCCGGACCGTTTGAGCGCGATCAGCGCCATGAGCTGGACGAGCCCGTGCCCTTTCATGTCCAGCGCGCCACGGCCCCACACGTAGCCATCCTTGACGACGCCGGCGAACGGATCCACCGACCAGAACTCGCGCGAGACCGGGACCACGTCCATGTGGCTGACCAGCGCCAGCGCGCCGCGCAGAGGGCCGGTGGCCGGCACCGTCGCCGGCAGGCGCGCGTAGAAGTTGGCGCGACCCGGTCCCAGCTCGGCCGTGTCGAGAATCTGACCGTCGATACCCTCGGCCGCGAGCGTCTTCTGGAGCCACTGGGCGGTGGCCAGCTCGTTGCCGGGCGGGTTCGTCGTGTTGATGGCGAGATATTCGGCGAGCTTTTTCACGCCCTCATCGCGGAGCGCCACATCTCCCGAGTCCGACTCGGCGAGCAGCGGCGCGACCGGTACGCCGGTCGCCCGCTGCGCCGAGCCGATGGTGGGAGTCAGAGTGACGGCCATGACGAAAACTCCGGTGAGACGCGCCCTCATTGCATGTAGTGCTTGGGCGGGTTTGCCATCTGGAGGATCGGCCGGTCGATCCCGAACATCCCGAGATCCGACGGCGTACGGCCGTCCATCGCCAGTTCCGACAGCGTCCGACCAATGACCGACGCGAACTTGAACGCGTGCCCGGCGCCGATCGCGATGTGCACGTTGTCGTGCCCCGGGACGCGGTCGATCACGAAATCGCGATCCGGCGTCAGCGTGTACAGACAAGTCTTGGTGTAGATCTCAGGCCCGACCATACTGGGCAAATACCGGGCGAGGAAGGCGCGAAGGAGGCGAATCGCCTCCGGGTCCGGGTCGAACGTGCGCGTATCCGCGGTCACCGGGCGGCCGCCGGCGTCCCGCGCCGCTTTGGGACCGGCTTCGCCGAACACCGGAAAGCCGTAGTACGAGGGATCGTCCATCCAGATCCACACGGGGAACCGATCAGGCGCGAACGCGCCCGCCTCCGGCGGCGCGAAATACGTCACCTGCTCTTGCGTAATCTCCAGCGGGATATGCACGCCAAAGGACGCCAACACGTTCGCCGACCATGGCCCGGCCGCAATGATGAGCTGCCGTCCCGTATACGTCACGCCACCGGCGTCTACGTGCACTTCGCCGTCTCGGGATCCCAGGCCCGATACCGTGGTGTTTTCGAGCAGCGTCGCGCCGAAGGCGCGCGCGGCTTTTTGATGCGCCGCATTGGCCCGGGCCGCCATGGCGATCCCGCCCCGCGCTTGATAGAGCCCGTGAATCGTGTCGTCGACGTGCCACTGCGGCCAACGCCGCATGATCTCGTCGGCGTCGAGCCATTCGAAGTCGACATCGGCGGCCGTCATGCTGTCGGCGTAACCCGCGAGCGGGATCGCGCCATTGCGCGGACCGAGATCGAGGCCGCCGGTCTCGAGGACGACGGACTCGCCGGCATCGGCCGCGAGCAAGTCCCACGACGCGTAGGCCCGCTTGGCGAGCGCCACGTAGTCCGGCCGGTGGTACGAGAGGCGAATGATGCGCGAGTGGTCCTGCGACTCGCCGCGGACGTGCCCGAGGGCGAACTGCTCGATGCCCAACACGTCGGCGCCCGCCCGCCGGCTCAGCCAGTACGCGGCGCCCGAGCCCAGGCCGCCGAGCCCGAGGACGATGTACTCGAAATCCCGTCGCGTTTGTCGGACGGTCATGGCCCGAGTCGTTCGCGGATATAGCGCCGGATATCGAGGCTCAGGCTTTCCATCGGCGCATAGAACCCCGACTCGAACGGCCGGGCGCGCATGCCGCGTTGCACGCCTTCGCAGATGGCCCAATCCTGGCGATTCACCAGATCCCAGAAATCGGCCGCGTCGGTCGGGTGGAAGTCGGGCGCGGCGATCGCCGACGGATGGAATAGGCAGTCGAACGTGATGCGCGTCCGGTCCGGCGCCAGCGGCTGCAGGCGGAACGTGGCGACGTGCTCCGCGGACAAGCTGCACATGAAGTTGGGGTAGATCAACTCGCCCTTGTGCCGCGTCTGCTCGTCGGCGTCGAGCCCGGGGAACGGCGCGCGATTGGTCGTGCCGCTGAACGTGAACGTCCAGGCGCCCGGCGCGTGGGGGATGCCGCGCTCCCAGTCCAGCTCGGAGCCGCCGCGATGCTTGAACGCCGGCACGACGGCGCAGAGCTCGGGATGGACGCCGGCGCAGTGGTAGCACTCGTTGTAGTTCTCGAGCACCACCTTCCAGTTGGCCGCCACGTCGTACACCACGGTCCACGCGCACCGGAGGTCGGCCAGCGGATAGCGCGCGACCCGCTCGGGGATGGGCCCCAGTTGCTCGCGCAACGTCTGGCGGGGATGCGGGTCGAGGTTCACGAACACGAACCCGCCCCACGTGTCGACCGATACGGCGTGGAGCGGGAAATCGGCTTTGGTGAACCCGCTGGCGTCGTCGAGAAAGGGCGCGCTCTTGAGCAGTCCATCCAGGGTGTACGTCCAGGAGTGGTAGGGACACCGGATGCCGGCTTGGAACTGTCCCGTGGATTCGCCGGCGCCGAGGATGAGCTGGCACCCGCGGTGGCGGCACAGGTTGTAGTAGGCGTGCAGTCCATCGTCCGATCGCACGACGAGAATGCTCTCGCCCGCCACATTGACGACCGCGTACGCCCCCCGCTCGGCCAAGCCTTCGTCGCGCGTCACGTAGACCCATTCGCGGGAGAAGATCCCTTCGCGCTCCCGCTCGAAGAACTTCGTCGAGAAGTACTCGTCGCGTGGGAGCGTGCGCTCCAGCGTCCCCTCGTGCCGCGCGGTGGTCACCGGCCGGCGTCCCGCAGGATCTCTCGCGCGGCGTTGTATCCGCACGCACCCATGACCCCACCGCCCGGGTGCGTGGCGGCGCCGCAGAGGTACAGGTGCTTGATGGGCGTCCGATAGTCGGCGTATCCGGCAACCGGCCGCATGAAGAAGAGGCTGGAGAGCGACATGGCGCCTTGCATGATATTCCCTCCCGTCAGCCCGTAGCGGCGCTCGATGTCCACCGGGGCGAGGACCTGCCGATCGATGACCGCGCGTTTGAAGTTCGGCGCGTATTCGTTCAGGATGTCGAAGCAACGGTCGGCGAATTTCTCTTTCGCCTGCTCGACCGTGCTGCCGTCGCGGAGCGTGTAGGGAAAATACTGGATGAACATTGACATGAGGTGCTTCCCGGCCGGCGCCACCGTGGGATCGAGGACCGAGGGAATGGTGCACTCGAGGATCGGGCTCTTCGACGGCCGGTCGTACTTCACGTCGTCGTAGGCTTCCTCGATGTAGTCCATGGTCGGCGAGATGTGGATCGTCCCGCGATGCTGGGGACCGGGCGCGGTGCCGCGGCACGCGGTGAAGTCGGGGAGCTCGCTCAGCGCGACGTTGATCTTGAGGCTGCCGCTGGCGTAGTCGATGTTGGCGATGGCGGCGGCGAACTCATTGGAAAGCGCTTCGGGGTCGATCAGGCGCTCGAAGGTCACGTGGGCGTCGGCCCCCGAGGCGACGCGCGTCGCGCGAATCTCGGTGCCGTCGGCGAGCACCACGCCCTGCACGCGATTGTCCTTGACCAGAATCTGTTGGACCTCGGCGTTGACGCGGATCTCGGCGCCCGCGGCGCGGGCCGCCGCGGCGATGCTGTTGGAGATCCCGCCCATGCCACCCCGGACGTAGCCCCACACGCCGCGCACGCCGTTGGTCTCGCCCATCACGTGATGAAACAGCACGTAGGCCGTGCCCGGCATTGACGGCGAGGCTTTGGCGCCGATGACGGCGTCGGTGGCGAGGGTCGTCTTGAGTTGCTCGGACTCGAACCACCGGTCGAGTATCGGGCGCGCGGCGCCGGTGAGCACTTCGATGGCCTCGACGCCATGCGTGCCGAGCCGGGTGAAACCCCAGCCCAGCTTGGCCAGGGCCGCCAGGTTGCGCGGCGTGAACGACCAGGGGCTCGGCGGCGTCATCGTGAGCGTCGGCTCGATGAAATCGGCGACGCGTTCGAGCATGGCTTCGTAGCGGGGCAGCGCGTCGGCGTCCTTGGCCGAGAACTTCGCGACCTCGCGGTGGGTCATGTCCTTGTCGGGGCCGAGCATCAAGTACCGGCCGTCGGGGAACGGCGAGAATGACGACGGGCTGCGGGGGATCATGGCGAACCCGTGCGACGCGAGATCGAGATCGCGGATGATCTCGGGGCGCAGGAGGCTGTTCACATACGACGCTGTCGAGACTTTGAATCCTGGCCAAACTTCCTCGGTGACGCAGGCTCCGCCGACGAGAGATCGTCGCTCCAAGACCAGGACCTTGAGTCCGGCGCGGGCGAGGTACGCGGCGGTGACCAGACCGTTGTGTCCGGCGCCGATGACGATGATGTCGTACGAGGAGGCCATAAGCCCCTCACGATAGTGTGCCGCGCTTCGCGCGGCTAGACTCTCTCTATGAGAGCTCTATAAGAGCATCTATCGCTCGCCCTGACGCGAGAGATACCGGTCGTACCAGGCCACTTCGCGGTGCAGGCGATCCACGATGTAGCTGGGTCGCGTGAATTCGTGAAATTGTCCCGGATAGATCACGAGCTGCGTGGGCACGCCGACGCTGCGCAGCGCCTGGTACATTTGCTCGGACTCGGGCAAGGCCACGTTATAGTCTTTCTCGCCGCAGATGAACAGCGTGGGCGTCGTGATCTTGTCGGCGTGAAAGAACGGGTAGGACACGTGCTGCCACACGTCGGGGTGTTGCCAGGGGAGGCCGAGCTCGGCCTCGTACTCCCGGACGTACTGATCGACGCCGTAGCCGCCGATCGCGCTACCTTGGCCGGCGTCAGCGATGGCGGCTTTGAACCGCGTGGTGCGGGCGATCACCTGGTCGGTGAGAATGGCGCCATAGGAGTGGCCGCCGACGCCCAGACGGGCGGGGTCCACGATGCCGCGGGCGATGGCCCAGTCGACGAGCGCCAGCACGTCGGGCACGTCCTTGACGCCCCAGTCGGCCCAGATGGCTTTCGCGAAGTCGTCGCCGCGGCCGGAGCTGCCGCGGGGGTTGCCGTACAGCACGACATATCCCTGCGCGGCGAAAAGTTGGATATGCAGGTCGAACGCGTCGAAGAACTCCCACACCGGGCCGCCGTGGAGGCGGAGGATCGCCGGGCTCCTAGCGCGCGCGGGCGCGCCAGCGGGCGTGACCATGAACCCGTTGATCGTCGTCCCATTCGGCGCTCTTGGCGCTGATCTCCTGCGTCGGCGCCACGATGATCTGATCGAGCCACGCGTCGTTCTGATGGGTGATCTGCCTGGGGGCCTTCCCCGGATCGATCGCGAAGATCTCGTCCGGTCGATCGAGCGTCGTCTGGAGCATCGCGATGTGCCCCGCGGGACCCATCGCATAGCCTTCGAGCTTCTGACGCCCATGGACGATGTGCTCGATCGGCCCGCCGCCGGCCGGCACGCGCGCGAGTCCGACGGCGCGATCTTCCTCGTCGAGGAAATACAGCCACCGTCCGTCGGGTGACCACCGCGGCACCGTGACGATGTTGTCAAAGGCCGGCGTCATGGCCCGCGGCGCGCCGCCGGTCGCCGGGGCGACGTACAAGTGCTGCATCGTGTAGTAGATCAGCTTGGGATCGCCGCCGCGGGTATAGGCGATGGACTTGGAGTCGGGACTCCAGCTGATCGGGGACGCCCAGTCGGGATCGTTGTCATCGCCCTCCCAGGTGGTCACCCGCCGCGGAGCGGCCTGCGCGTCCAGGTCTACCAGGTATACATCATTGTTGTCGGCGCGGTCGGGGTCATGCGATGCCGCGGTGGGGCTCTTCCGCACGTAGGCGATGGCGCGGCCGTCGGGCGCGAACGCCGGTGTGGTCACGTCGGCGTTGGCGGAGTCCAACAGCGTGGCGCGGCGGTTCGCGATATCGAACACGTACAGCCGGTCCCGCGCGCCGGTCAAGTAGCCGGTGATGTCGGCCTTGAACTGATAGCGATCGAGCACGATCGGCTGGGGGACGGGCGTATCGCCCGTGGAATCCGTCGCCACGATGGCGAGTCGCGTGCCGTCCGGGGACCAGGCGTAGTCATCGACGCCGCCGGGGAAGTTGGTCACCCGGCCAGCCTCTCCGCCGGCGCGGTCCAGGATCCAGACCTGCGCGGCGCCGTGCGGGTCCTCGCGCGACGAGAGAAACGCCAGGGACTTGCCGTCGGGACTGAACCGGGGCGCGTGTTGGCTGGCGGTGCCGTGGGTGAGCTGGATCGACCGCTGGCCATCCCAGCTGGTCATCCACACGTCGGACACGGACTCGTCTTTCGCCGAGTCGAGCATGCTCACCGTGTAGGCGACCCATTGGCCGTCGGGACTGATTTGAGGATCCGAGACATCCCGTTCTCGATAGACATCCTCGACGGTGACGGCGCGGCGCGGCGGCTGCGCGCGGGCGACCGTCGCCAGCGCCAGCATGAGCGGCAGCATTTGGCGCGTCAGGAGTGCCACTGCGTGCCCCTGGGAAACGACGGCGCGAAGACGGCGATGAGTATCGCGGCGGCGCAGGCCGCGCACACGAACGCCACGCGGGCGACGGCGGCGGGCATGTACCGCGGGCCGATCCACCGCACGAGCAACGCCAGACGCGCTCGTGGCCAGGCCGACGTAGATGGCTTCGCCGACATTGTCGAGCGGCGTCCGTCCGGCGCCGACGGCCGGAAGGGTGAACACGATGCCCCAGACGACGAAGGGTGCCAACAGGGCGGCCCACTCCCACGGGTGCACGCGCGCGGGCTTGCCGCTGGACTGGACCGCGGCGATGAACAGACCAACCCCCGCGGTCAAGTAGTACGGAGTGAACGACGTCAGCAGGGCGTCGACGTCCGCCCATTCGGTGATCGGCATCATCATGGAGCTTTTACTATGGCACCGCCCTTCATGACGAAGGCGACATGCATGTAGCGGCCGAGATCGGCGAGGCCGTCACCCTCGACGGCGATAATATCGGCGTATTTGCCGGGCGCGATGGATCCGACGCGATCTTCCCACCGCATGAGCCGCGCGGCGTCGATCGTCGCCGATTGGATGGCGCCCATGGGCGTCATGCCCCACCGCACCATATAAGGGAGTTGCATCGCATCCGTGCCGTAAGGATACACGCCGGCGTCGGTACCGAACGCGATCTTGACGCCGGCGGCGACGGCTTTCTTGAATCCCTGCCGCTGGGCGAGCGTCGTCTCTTCGTTCTTCCGCATGATCTCGGCCGGCCATCCGTGCTTCTTGCCTTCCTCTTCGATCCAGTCGCCGTCGTAGATGTCGGCGACGAGATAGGTGCCGTGCTGGCGCATGAGTGCAATGCCTTCATTGTCGATGAGCGACCCGTGCTCGATCGACCGCACGCCGGCGCGCACGGCCTCTTTGATGCCTTCGGCCCCGTGCGCGTGGGCCGCCACGAACGTTCCGTACTTGGCGGCCTCGTCGACGGCGGCGTGCATCATCTCTTCCGACATCTCGCTGGCGCCCGGATTCGTTCCCGCGGTGAGCACCGCGCCGGTGGCGATGATCTTGATGAAGTCGGCGCCGCCGTGCAGGATGATGCGGACTTTCTCGCGCACTTCGTCCGGCGTGTTGGCCACGCCGACGCGAAACGTCGCCGGCAGCGTGATGTCGGGCGCGAACCCGCTCACTTCGCCGCCGCCCGTTGACGACGTCACGTACGCCCCGGCGACCAGCATCCGCGGGCCCAGCACGGTGCCATCGTTGATGGCATCGCGCAGGGCGACGTCGGTGAATGCCCGATAGACGCCGACGTCCCGGACCGCCGTGAAGCCGGCCATCAACGTGACTCGCGCGTTGCGGATCCCGATATACGCCATCTGCGCCTCGGAGTGCTCCAGCGGATCGAGCACGTCCTGCGACTCGACGTTGTCGGCGAGATGCGTGTGACAATCGATGAGCCCCGGGCTCACCGTGTATTTCGACAGGTCGATCACCCGCGCGCCCGCCGGCGCCCGCCCCGACCACGCGCTCACCGACGCCACGCGCTCACCGCGCACGACCACCAGTTGGTCGGTGAGCACGACGCCGCGCTCGGTGTCGATGAATCGCCCCGCGCGGATCGCCGTCTCGTGGGTCGTATCGGCCTGCGCCGACAAACTCCCGGCCAGGAGACATAGCGCCAGCAGAGGAGTGATCTTCACGACGCCTAGTTTCGGCGCGGGACTGGCGAAGTCAAGGGCGCCTTACTTGAGTCGGCGCGTCAGCTCGAACTCGATACGGGTGTGGTCGTCGGACGCTTCGCTCGCCTGGATGCGCAGGCGTTCGTCGGCCGGTTGGCCCAGCGCGGTCGTGGTGCGATGGAGGACGACGCCGGTGGGCGCGGAGAATTCGACCTGCCATCCCGCGTGGTGTGCCCCGTCGCCATAGTAGCGGACGACATTGGAGATCGACCGTGTCGCCGTCTCGTCCCAGATCGTGCCCGCCGGCAGTCCGTTGAGCGCCGGTTGCTCGCGGCGCACGGCGGTGTCGGCGCCGGGAAAAGCCGGGACGTAGTCCGTGAGCGGCGCGATGCGGCGTGCCGCGAGCGTGCGGGCGGCCACCGAGTGCACGGCGGCATCCAGATTGCGCGTGATGGACCCGGCGTGACCCAACGCAGCCATCGCGGCGATGATCACGCCGGCCAGCGCCAAAGCGCCCAACGAGAGCAACGCGCTACGGAACGGATAGTCGCGCGGTATCCGCACGAGATACCAAAGCAGCCCGACGAGCGCCGCCGCGATGGCCAGCAGGACCCACGGACCGGGCAGGCCGGGGAGCAAGACCTTTGGCAGGGCGACGTGCTCCACGACTACGCGACGCGCAGCGTGCGGACGATCTCGCGGAGTTGCGTGCTGCCGTCGAGCAACTCGGCCGACGCCGACGTCATCTGCTCGCACGCCGCGCTCTGCTCCTGCGTCGACGCGGACACCTGCTCGGCCGCCGCCGCGTACCCTTCGGCCGTGCGCGCGATCGAGCTCAAGCCGGTCACCGCCTCCTGGACCGCCGTCATATTGTACACCGCCGACTCCGCGACCCCGGTCGCCGCCGCGCGCGTCCGTCCCGCGAACTCGCCGATGGTCGCCAGCGCTCCGTCGATGTCGCGGGCCACCTGCTCGATCTCGGCCACCCGCGCGACCCCTGCCTCCATGGCCCGCGTCGTCGCCGCCACCCGCTCGCCCACCAACGCGGTCGTCCGCGCGATGTCGTCCGCCGCGTCGCGCGCCTGGGTGGCCAACGCGCGCACTTCGTCGGCCACTACGCGAAACCCCCGCCCCGCCTCGCCGGCGCGCGCCGCCTCGATGGCGGCGTTCAGCGCCAGGAGATTGGTCTGATTGGCGATGCCGCGCACCAACTCCGCGAACCGGTTCACATTGTCCGTGCTGGCCATGAGCGCCGCCACCTCCGCCGCGGCGTGCCGCACCGTCTCGCGCACGTCGGTCAGGATGCCGAGCGCCCGCTCCACCTCATTGCGTTTCGCGGTCGCCGACTCGGCGACGCCCGCCGCCAACTGCCCCACGGCTTCGACCCCCGACCGCACGCCGTCGGCGCGCTCCGTGATGCCCCGCAGCACGCCGTCGATCTGGTGCAGCGCCTCGACCTGGCTCGACGCCCCGATCGTGACCTCGCCCATTGAGTCCGCCGTCTGCGACGCCGCCTGCGAGATCTGGCCCGCCGCCGTCGACAGCTCGTGCGCCGACTTGGCGACGCTCTCCGCCGTCATTGTCGCCACCCCGACGATACGGGCCAGCGACTCCGCCGTTTTGTTGAGCGCCGTCGCCAGCGTCTCGAATTCGCCGGGGAGCGTCGTCGTGATCCGCGACGTCAGGTCTCCGTCCCGCAACCGCCCCGCGTGCGCCAGCAGTTGGTGCAGCGGCCGGGCGATGCCCCGGACCGTCGATCGCACGATGACCCATGCCAACACCAGCGCCGCCAGGATCGCCGCCAGAAACACGAGCGCGCGATGCGATGCATTGTCGCTCAAGCGCTCCGACGTGTCCATCTCCTGCCGCGCCTTGAGCTGCGCCAGCCGATCCAGGTCGTCGAGCACGGCGCGCACCAACGGCCGCGCGCCCGAGCGCTCCGTCATCGCCGCCTCCGTGCGCCCCAGGTCGTGCAGCACGTGCGCCAACGCGAAGCCCACCTCGACCTGCGACAGCTTGTCGTCGATGTCCGACAACAGCGCCATCTCGACCGGCGTGAGCCCGGGCCGCATGGCCATGGCGTGTTGGATCGCGTGCGCGCGCTCGCCGAGGGAGCGGTACTCCCCCTCCACCGACTCCTCGTGGACGTCGAGCAGGCGCCCCGCCGCGTCCACCTCGCGGGCCACGTCGCTCGACAACCGGGACGCCAGCTGGGCGTCGCCTTGGGACGCCTCGACCGTCGCGCGGACGGCCGCCGACAGCGCATGCAGGGTCGACCAACCCAGGGTACCCGCCAGCACCAGGAGGACGAGTAGACCCGCGAACCCCGCCCACAAGCGCTGGGCGATCGTACTTCCCCCGCGGCGCGCCGCTAACTTCATACGATCCGGGACGACCGAGCGCGAGTCTTGCAACGGGACCCCAAGCGTATGAATACCCGCTCCTTGCGCCTGACCCCCGAGTTGACCGTGTTTCTGATCGGTCTCGCGGTGAACATCGCGATCGTGCTCGCGGTCCGGAACAACTTCCCGTTCGAGGACTCCGTCGACCACCTCACGCGCTACGTGCTCATGGCGCGCGCGTGGAGCGGTCACGGCGTGCCGTACATTGAGATGCGGCCGATCCCGGGCCCCTATCTCGGTCTCGATCTCATCGGCGCCGTTCTGGCGACGGTCCTGTCCCCCGCCGCGACGCTCAAAGTGATCGCCGTGCTCGTCGTGTCGGCGATCCCCATCGGATTTTATCTGCTGCTGGCCGCCACCGGGACGGTCAACCGCGGCTGGGCATTGGTCGGCGTCGTTCTGGGCTTCGGATTCTTTACGCACGTCGGCTTCATGAGCTACACCGTCGGGCTGGGGCTCACGATGGCGTGGCTCGCGGCCTGGTGGCCCCACCGGAAGGCGCTCTCACCGGCGCGATGGACCGGACTCACGCTGGGACTGCTGGCCACGTTCCTGTTCCATCTGTCGGCGCCGCTCATGATCCTGGTCGTGATCTGGCTCGACATGATGCTGGCGGTGTGGTACGACCGGCGCGAGCACAAGGACAAGCGGTGGCGCGGGGTGCTCCTCATGACCGCGATCCTCGGCCTCTTCGTTCTGATCTCCAACTCCCTCCTCCCGCCCATACCGCCCGACGCGCATCCCGGCGCGCTCTACCTCGGCACGCCGTGGTCCAAGCTCCGGAACATCCTCACGCCATTCTACGTGTACGGCTATGGCCAGGCGCTGGTGTCCGTCGTCACCTACCTCGGCGCCCTGGTGTTGTTTCTCCGTACGAACCCCCGCCCCCACTGGATCGGCACCTGGGGCCTCGCGGTGGCGGCGTTCGTCGCCCTGTATCTCATCTTTCCGCCCAACATGTGGGGCACCGGCTACCTCGACATGCGGTGGCTCATGCCCGCGTTTCTCCTGCCATTTTGCATGGCCGAGTGGAGCGGGAATCGGGTTCGCACCAGCGTGCTGGTCGCCCTTCTCGTCGGCTCCGTGATCAACAGCGTCATCCTCTCCCGCGGCGTCCACACGATCGACCGGGAGTTGGACGACTACGCGACGGCGCTCGAGCGGCTCCCGCCTGGGCGCAACGTCTTTCCGGTCGTCGCCGACGAGCAGCGCTGGGGCCCGCGGGTGATCCCGTACCGCCACTTCGCGTTCTGGTACCAGATCGAGAACGGCGGGCGCGTCCCGTCGCTCTTCAACTTTGGCGGGGATGGCGGCGGCGCCCCACCCCAGACGTTCATGCCGTACTTCCAGGAGACGGCGCATCTCTACCCGCCGCCGGGCGGGTGGAGCGGTGGCATGACGCGGGACACCGACGCGGTGGACTGGTCGCGGGTGACGGACGAGTATGACTACGTGATCGTGGCCGGAAACGATCCGCGCATGCACCGCGAGGTTGCGGCGCATGCGCGGCCCGACTTCACGGTCGGCGAGATCGCGGTGTACGCGATCGCGCGACCCAGTTTCTCGGCGAAAGCGGCTCCTACGCCGCCCAGTCCCGCAAAGTAGACGCGGCGACACCGCGGCGGACGCGCGCCAGCGCGCGATCGCGCAGCTGGCGGACCCGCTCGCGGCTCACGCCGAAGATCTGTCCGATCTCTTCGAGCGTGAGCGGCTCGCCGGTCTCCAGGCCGTAGTACAGCGCCAGGATGCGTCGATCGCGCGGCGGCAGCTCTTCGAGTGCCTGCCACAGCGCCTCGCGGCGCGCCCGCTCGTCGAATCCCGGCGGGAGGCCATCGTCATCCTCGCTGGCGACGAAATTCGCCAGCGTGGCGCCGCCGTCCTCGGCGCCATTGCGCGACACGGGCTCGTCGAGCGAGCGCTCGGGATAGGCGAGGGCGGAGAGGCTCTGCACCATCTCGACCGACAGGCCGCACACGCGCGCCACTTCGTCGACCGTGGGCTCGCGATTCAGCGCCTGACGGAGCGCCGTCTGCGCTTTGCCCAGACGCGCCACATCGGCGGCGCGGCCGAGGGGCAGACGCACCGACCGACCCGTCGTGGTGATCGACGAGAGAATCGCCTGCTTGATCCACCACACGGCGTACGAGATGAAGTTCACGCCGACATCGGGGTCGTACTTGTCGGCGGCCCGGCACAGTCCCGCGTTCGCCTCGCTGATGAGATCATCGAGCGGGAGACCGCGGTTCTGGTATTTCTTGGCCACCGAGAAAGCGAACCGGAGGTTCGCCGTGATCAGCTCCTCGCGCGCGCGCGCACGATCGGCGACGGACACGCGAGTATTGCGCATGCGCCGGGCGAGATCCTTCTGCGCCTGCGCGGAAATCACGGGAGTACGACGCAGCTCTTCAATGTACAGGTCGAGGATGTCCGCTCCTGGAACGTCCCCGCCGGCGGCCGGCTGCGTGAGGTGTCCGGCCGTCGCCTTGGCATGCTTCACTATTCGATACCGGTTAAGTGGTGTGCCGGCGGCTCGAATCGCCGGCCATCAGATCGAGACAAGATAATCAATGAGCAGCCTCGGCGGCGTAGTTTTTTGCCGCGCGTACAAATGTTTTTTCTTCCCACCCGTCGTTGCGTGTGGACCCCGCTACCCGTCCATGAAAAGTATGCGACGGACCAACCCCTCGGGCGTCATTTTTGGCGTACTCATCTGTCTGGCCGCGTGCCAGCCGGTCCGGGGCGTCACCACCCTGGCGAGGGAGATGAAAGGGCAGTTTCACCGGCCAATTCTGGTCTCCGTCAACCACTGGAACGAACTGGTGCTGGTCGTACCCGCGGACACCAGCGACCCGAGGCTGCTCGGCCGAACGGTCGCCCAGTACGCGGCGGAACACTACGGATATCGGTCGCAACTCAAAACCGTGACCGTGATCGTCGACGGCGGGGAAACTTCCTCGGCGTACAACAGCTATACGTGGGGCGTGGGCGAGCTGTCGTCTGCGTTCCTCGCACCCGTGCCCGGTAAGCCCGGGCGTCCTGACTAAAACTTTTCAGTCGCCGTACTCGTATGGCACTGTGCGGGTCGGATGGGCCAGCCCGCAATAGCACCGAGGTACTACCTAATGTCATATACGAAAACTCGCTGGGCGTCGGACAATTCGGCCGCCGTCTGCCCCCATTGCAACGCCCTCGTGCACACCCGTGCGACGAAGCAAACCGTCACCGTCAACCGGACTCGGCTTCGGGTCGGCAACGTCCAGGTGCATGAATGCCCCGAGTGCGGCGGCATGATCTCCGTCGCCCGCCACTCCCTGGCGCAGTTTCGCGAGGCCGGCGTTCCGAAGTAGATTTGGCTGAGTTCCTCCTCGGGATACAGCCATATGGGTGAAATCGGGATCGAGAAAATTCTGCTCCTGCTCCTGATCATCCTCTTGCTCTTTGGGGCCAAGAGGTTACCGGAGTTCGGACGGTCGCTCGGTAAAGGCATTCGGGAGTTCAAAGGCAGCCTGTCGGGGGTTCACGACGCCATCAACGATGCGCCTCGTCAAGAGAGCGTCCGCGAAGGGCGGAGCGAACCGCCGGCACCCGTCGAGGCCGAGAAAGCCAAGGAGCCGCGCCGGCTGATCGGCTGAGCGCGGCAGGGCGTCTGGAACAGAGAACCCGCTCCACGCTCCGGGGCATGTCCCTGGAGCGACACTTGAGCGACCCGTCGCTCAAGCAGCAGTTCGTGACGCCGATGTTCGACATCATCGCGCCACGGTACGATGACTTTACGCGCCTGTTCTCGTTTGGCATGGACAGGCGTTGGAAAACCGAGCTCCTGTCGGAGCTCGACACCCACATCAAGGCCGATAGCGTCGCCCTCGATCTCGCCTGCGGGACCGGCGACCTGGCGTTCGCCATCGCGGCGCGCGCCCCTCGCGGCCGGATCACGGGCATCGACGCCTCGGCGCGGATGATCGACGCCGCCTGCGCACGCGCGTCGTCGTCCGTGCATCAGGCGCCCACGTTTCGCGTCGGCGACATGACCGCGCTCGACGTCGCGGACGCATCAGTCGACACGGTCACGGCCGGGTATGCGCTCCGTAACGTCCCGGATTTCGCGCGCGCGCTCCGCGAGATCGCCCGCGTGATGGCCCGCGGCGGCCGCTTGTACACGCTCGACTTCTACCGCCCCGATCCGGTGCTCTGGCGTACCGCGTTCCTGGCGTACCTGAGCGCCGCCGGAAACACGGTCGGTTGGCTCTGGCATCGGGAGCCGGTCGTGTACGGTTACATCGCGCGCTCGGTCGACCATTTCGTATCCGCCGACACGTTCTCCGCGACGCTCGCCAGCGCCGGCTTCGTCGTCGAACGCGTCCATCGCAAACTGCTCGGCGGCGTCGCGATCCACTGCGCCCGCCGCGTCTAGCCCGGCCTAGCCGACACTAACGCCGGCGTTTGACCTCGCCGGTCCGCTCGTCCAGCAGCTCGTACTCGCCAGTATCCAACCCGCGATCAGCGTCACCGCCGAGCTCGCGCGCCTTGGCTTTTTTCTGATCAGCTTTCGCTTTCTCCTTTGGATCAACCGACGGAACCGCAGGCTCCCGGGATCGCGATGCTTCCTCGTCGCGCATGCCCGCCTCGGCCGCAATTCGCATGCCCTATTCGGCACCAGCGAGCACGGCCGGCCTCCGGCCGTGACCTGTAGGGGCGCCTCAGTCGTCAGTGGAACATGAGCGCCGCATTTCGGTTCTTGACGGCCGGGCTGCTGCTGGCAGCCGCGCCGACGCCGCACCCACTGGCAGCCGACATTCCCGACTGGCTTATCGTCCCCGGCGCCCGCGTCGGCGCGATCATGCCCCGCTGCACGCTCGCGGATGTGGCGCGGGCGTACGGCGAGTCCAACGTCCGCCTCAAGCGCCGCATTGGCCCCGAGGGCCAAACCGGCGCCATCGCCGCCGTTGTGTTCCCCGACGACTCACTGCGACGCTTGGAGATCGTCTGGGCCGACACGGTCAACCTGCGCTACCCGCGCTCGATCTTCTTTCAGGGATCGACGTCGGTGTGGCACACGGCGGCCGGGCTCACGCTGGGGACGAGCATTGCCGAGTTGGAGTCGCTCAACGCGAAGCCGTTCGAGTTCTTCGGATTTGGGTGGGACTACGGCGGCCGCGTCACCAACTGGCGCGGCGGCACGCTGGCCCGGGACACGACGCTCTCGATCCGTCTCGACGCTCTGCACCTGTACGAGCCCAAGCCCTATCGGTCGGTCATGGGCGACAAGAAGGTGTCGTCGGCAAACCATCTCGCCCGGGAGCTTCGGCCCTACGTCGGCGAGATCGAGGTGCGGCTCCCGGCCCAGTGACCTATACCCTGCGCCTGCGCGGCATCATCGTCGGGCGCTCGGATCTGGAACACACCGGGACCACGACGAGCGCGCGGTCGGGAGAATTCCGGCCGGGACCCGGTTATGAGTTGGTCGAGCCGCTGTTTCAGCTGAGCGGTGAACGCCGCGAGCGCGCCCTGCGGGCCCTCGCCCTCGAACTGCTGGACCCTACGGGCGCTGTTGTACCAACCCGCACGATCGATATTCGCGACGGCATCGTGCACGTGACGTAGTACCGTTGCGTCCCGGCGGGACTCTCGACAGCTTGGGGCTCCCCGCCCCCAGAGACCCCGCGTGCTCTCCCGTTGCCTGGCGATCGCCAGTCTGGCGATATCGGCGCCCGCGCTCTCCCAGCTCGTCGCCCCGAACGAACACCTCGTCGTCGACGGCGTCCCGCCGATCCAAGCGGCCGTCGCCGAAGCCGTCAGCCGCTACACGGAGTTCCGGAGCGCCGGCCTTCAGGACTGGCACCCGACGCGCCGCGAAGTGCTGATCTCGACCCGCTTCGCCGACGTCGTGCAAGCGCACACGGTGCGCGTCCCCGGTGGCGACCGGCACCAGCTGACGTTCTTCCCCGATCGCATTCTGTCCGCGCGCTACCAGCCGACGACGGGAGCGTACCTCGTGATCGAGCGCGACGTCGGCGGCAGCGAATTCAACCAGCTCTATCGCTTCGACCAAGAGACGGGCACCGCGACATTGCTCACGGACGGGAAGAGCAAGAATGACTTGGGCCCGTGGTCGACCAATGGCACCCGCATCGCCTACCGCTCCACGCGGCGCAACGGCACCGACACCGACATCTATCTGATGGATCCAACTCGGCCCGCGAGCGACCGGCTCCTCCTTCAAGTACAGGGCGGCGGGTGGGCGCCGATCGACTGGTCCCCCGACGACAAGACACTGCTGGTCGCCAACTACGTGTCCGTGAACGAGAGCGCGCTTTGGCTCGTCGACGTGGCGTCGGGCGCGAAGACGCGACTCACGACGACCGGCGTCGTGTCGTATGGCGGCGGCGCGTTCAGCCGCGACGGCAAAGTCGTCTACGCGACGAGCGACGAGGGCTCGGAGTTCGCCCGCCTCATCGCGATCGACCTGGCCACCAAAATCCATCGCGTCGTCGTCCCGGGCGAAGCGAAATGGGACGTCGAGTCGTTCGCCTTGTCGAAAGAATGGCAAGACGATGGCCTACGTCACCAACGAAGACGGCGTCAGCGCGTTGCACCTGATCGATCCGGTGACCGGCACGGCGCGACCGACGCCGACGCTACCGGTGGGCATCATCGGCGGACTCCAATGGCACCGCAACAACCGCGATCTGGGCTTCACGATCAGCTCGGCCCACTCGCCGCAGGATGTCTACTCGCTCAACGTCGCCACGCAGTCGGTGGACCGGTGGACGGAGTCCGAGACCGGCGGGATGGACCCGCGCACGTTCGCCGAGCCGCGGCTCGTCCACTGGAAAGGCGCCGACGGTCTCACCATCTCGGGGTTCGTGTATCGTCCGCCCGCCAAGTACACCGGCAAGCGCCCGGTCATCATCGACATTCACGGGGGACCCGAGGGACAGTGGCGGCCGGGGTTTCTCGGACGGATGAACTACTTCGTCGACCAACAGGGCGTGGCGATCATCTTCCCGAACATCCGGGGGTCGACGGGATACGGGAAGACGTTCGTCGCCGCCGACAACGGCGTGAAGCGCATGGACGCGTATCACGACATCGGCGCGCTCTTCGACTGGATCGCCGCGCAGCCCGATCTCGATGCCAGCCGCGTCATGGTGACGGGGGGGAGCTACGGCGGGCACATGACGCTGGTCACGGCGACGCTGTACGCCGACCGCATCACGTGCGCGCTCGATGTCGTCGGCATGTCCGACCTGGCGACGTTCCTCGAGCACACCGAGAGCTATCGCCGCGATCTCCGGCGCGTCGAGTACGGCGACGAACGGGACACCTCGGTGCGGGCGTGGATGGAACGCACGGCCCCGCTCAACAACGCCGACAAGATCACCAAGCCGCTGTTCGTCGTCGCCGGCGCCAACGATCCGCGCGTGCCGAAGTCCGAGGCCGACCAGGTCGTCGGCGCGGTCAAGCAACACGGCACCACGGTCTGGTACCTCGTCGGGACGGACGAGGGACACGGGTTCGCCAAGAAAAAAAACCAGGACTACCAGCAGTACGCGACGGTCGCGTTCGTCCAGCAGTACTTGCTCGGCGGCGTCCAGTAGCTCACCGGCACCGCGCCAGCACATGACGAGGCGCGGGAGCCGCCGGGAAGAGATGATGGGCCGTGGTCGCCTGGGCGGTCGCCGCCGCGCAACGACCACGCCGCTCGTCTTCCTCGGCGGCCCGCATGTGCAGGCGGTAGGATCCGGGGTCGACGCGCGCGGCGAACTCCAAGGTGCGCTCCGACGTGGTGTCGTTGGCCAGCGCCATGGCGACGGCCTGTTGGGCGCTGCGGCCGACGGCGGCCACGCCGAGGATGGCGATGACGCCCACGGTGAGCGTGCGCAGGGGTGCGCGCAAAAGCACTTGGACGCTGCGCGAGGGCGCCGGGGCCAGGGCGCCGAGGGTCGCCCACACCAGTAACGTGGGCGTGGGGAGCAGCAGCACGGCGTCAAAGCAGCCGACCACGGCGACCGTGAGGATGGTCGCGGTCAGCGCCAGTGGCGCGCCGCGACTGGCGGCCAGGGCCAAGAGCGCCAGGGCCAGGCACGCGGTGGCGAGCACTCCGCGCTCCGACACGAAAGCGGCCCAGTCGCTGCTCGGCCACGGATTCGCCGTCATGCTCTCGTCGTCGAGCGAAGGGTCGTTGGGCGCCGCGTATTTGGGATACGCGACCGGCCAGTTGCCCGGTCCCACGCCGAGCAACGGGTGCGCCCGCGCCATGCGCACGGTGCCGCCGTACTGCACCAGGCGTCCGTGTCCGCTCCCCTCCCGGTAGTCGGCGACGCCGAGCGCCGAATCGAGATACGGCGACCGGCTGCGCCAGTGCAGGGAGTTGGGCAGCGCCACGGCCGCCAGCGCCCCGATCCCGGCGGCGGCGGCGATGGTGAGGCTCCGGCCGACCGGGAGCCGGTGGCGGAGCGCCACGGCGAGCGCCAGGGCGGCAGCGAGCCCCACGGCCAGCCAGGCCGCGCGCGACCGGGACAGGACGAGGGCCCAGGCCACCACACCGATACCTACCGTGGCGGCGACGCGCCCCAGGAGGCGGGCATCGAAGGCCAGGAGCACGAGCACCGGGAGGCCGATCGCCGCGACGTGGGCGATGAAGTTCCGGTTTCCGAGCGTGCCGCCGGGGGCGCGATTGAGACTCAAGAAGTCCCCGTGGCCGCCGTAAGCCTGAAAGAGGGCCGTCCCGGCCGCGATCACGACGGCGAACGCCACGCCTCCCAGGAGCGCGCGGCCCTTCCCCGCGCGGGCTAAGGCTCTGGCGATCCAGAACATCGCCGCGCCTCCCAGACTGACGGCCAACGCGCGCCAGGCGAGCCAACCGTTCACCGCCGTCGCGGCCGACGCCGTGCTGAGGGCCAGATAGGCCACGAGCAGGGCGTCGACGCGGGTCGGCGTGAGCGACCGGCGCAGCACCAGGAGCGCCGCGATCCCCGCCGTGAGACCGAGCACCAGCTCCTTCGGGACGAAGTAGCGGTCGAGGTCAAATGTCTTGTAGGGGAGCGCGGCGAGGACGACGGCGAGCGCGCCGGCCTGCACCACGCGCGTGGCAGCGCGTTCGACATTCATCGAGAGTAAATTTTGTCGTGCACGTGGACGTCCGTCATGCCCTTCAGACGATTCGCCGGCGCGCGCGTGGTGTGTCCACGCGGCGTCTCACGCGCGTTGCGTTCTGGGTCCTGGCCCTCCTGGGCGCCCGCCAGGTGGTCGGGTACGGGATGTACCTGGTGGAGGCCCCCGGCGAGCCACCGCTGCCCGCCATCATGCAGCACCTGCGGGACGAGCTGCGGACCTCCGGCGAGCACCTCGTCTACGCGGTGCCGGTGACCCGGCACGTGTGGTGGACGCCGCGCGAGACGCCGGGCATCCTGGCCACGACGGAGCGACGCGTGATCTACGTCGGCCTCGTGCCGTCGCTCTTGCCGCCGCCCCGCGGCGACGCGGCGACGCCGGCGACGGAGCTGGCGAGCTTCTGGCTCGACTCCGTGTCGCTGCGGGACAACCGCTCGCCGGTCACGGGGATCTATACGATCGCGCTCCGCGCCCGCGCGGCGCACGATCGGTTCACCGTCGCGGCGCGGGATCGGAAGGACGCCGAGCGACTGTTGACCGGCGTCACGGGGTGGCAGACGGCGCAGCGCGCGGCGGCCGCGCGCGCGCTCAAGGTGCAGGAGGAAGCCGCCGAACTGGCCCGGGCGCCGGTCTATCACCACGTCAAGCGCGGCGAAGCGTTGGAGACGATCGCGGCGGCCAGCCACGTCCCGGTCGATTCGCTGCGGCGCTGGAACCAGCTCTTGTCGAACCGCATCCGCGCCGGCGACTCACTACTGGTAAGACCCGGCTACTAGCGCCGCGCATCTAACACACATCTGACGCAACGAGCGTTGCGCCCCCCGGCGCCGGGTGGTAGTCAGTAGCATGCCTCTCGCTCACGTCGCGTTGTTCCTGCTCGCGTTGCAGCAGCAGGACTCTTCTACGGCGCCGCCCCCGATCTCGCGGGTGGTGATCGATCCTCCCGTCCACACCGTGACCGCGGGAGACTCGACGCGGCTGCAGGTCCGCGCCCTGGACGCGCAAGGGAAACCCGTGCCGGGTGCGGTCATCCGGTTCACCATGCGGGGCGGAGAAGGCGAAGGCGCGGTGGACTCGACGGGAATGGTCGTCGCCAGCTCGGTGGGCAAGTTGCCCCTGACGGTCACCGCGCTGGTCCCGGGCTCGAAACCGGTCATCCAACCCGTCGACATTCGGGTCGTCCCCGGAAAAGCGGTCCGCGCCGAGATCCGCACCCGTATCGGGACACTGGTCCCCGGCCAGCAGATGCGGCTCGACGCGATCGCGTTCTCCGCCGCGAACGACCGCGCCCGCGAGCCGTTCCGGTGGTCGAGTAGCGCGACGACCGTCGTGAAAATCGATGCCGAAGGGGTCGTGACGGCGGTGGCGCCCGGCCGCGCCGAGATCACCCTCGCCGCGGGCGGCGCGACGACAACGCTGCCGGTCCGGGTGCTCGCGGGGAAGATCGTCTCATTGACCGTGACACCGGCCAACTCCACGGTCCGCCAGGGCGACGTCGTGCGGTTTACCGCGGTCGCCAAGAGCGCGGCAGGCCGCACGATCGCCGGGCTCACGCCCACGTGGGTATTCGCGCCGGGCAATGGCCAACTCGACCAAGACGGCAGCTTCGTCGCTTACAACCCCGGCGACTACTTGATCACGGCAACGCTGGGCGCCACGACGGCCAGCACGATCGTCCACGCCGAGCCCCGCAACGTGCGGCGCGGCGTCACCGTCGTGGGGCGCCTGGGTCGGCAAGCGTTCCCCACGTCCGAGGTCTGGATCCACCCGAACGGAACGGTCGCTTACCTGGGGACGCACGGCGGCGGCGATCGCCTGTACGCGATCGACATCAGCAATCCGTCCCACCCGCGCATCGTGGATTCGATCCAGGCGAACACGCGGCTCGTGAACGACATGATGACGACCCCCGATGGCAAGTATCTGTCGTTCACGCGCGAAAGCGCGTCCGATCGCAAGAACGGCATCGTCATCGCGTCGGTGGAAGAGCCCCTCCACCCCAAGAAGATCGCCGAGTTCACCGACGGCGTGACCGCGGGCGTGCACTCGAATTTCATCTACAAGCAGGAGAAGTACGGGACGCACGATTACATCACGAACGACGGGACGGGTGCGATCGACATCATCGATCTCAACGATCCGTATCATCCCAAGCAGGTCGGGGAATTCCGGACCAAGCGGCCCGATGTGGCCCGCTATGTCCACGACATTGATGTCCAGAATGGGCTGTTGTACGCCGCCTATTGGAACGACGGACTCGTCATCCTCGACATCGGGAACGGCATCAAGGGGGGCAGCCCGTCGCACCCGGTGATGGTCTCGCAGTTCAAGTACGATCTCGACTCGCTGTATCGCGACGTGGAAGCGGCATCGGCGCCGGGATTCAACCGCGGCACGCACACGGCCTGGCGGCACAACCAGTACGTGTTCATCGCCGACGAAGTGTACCGGAACGGCGAGGTGCGCGGCGCCAAGGACGCGGCGGCGGACCGGATGTACGGCACGCTGCAGGTGGTCGACGTCAGCGACATCGAGCATCCGCATTCCGTGGCGTGGTACACGCCGGAGGCGGGCGGCGTGCACAACGTGTGGGTGGTGGCGGATACGCTGTACATGGGCGCCTACGACGCGGGGTTCCACGTCTTCGACATCTCCGGCGAGCTCAAAGGCGACCTCCGCGCGCAGGGCCGCGAGATCGCGTCGCTCAATACGGCGGACATGGACGGGTTCGTGCAGAACTCGGCGTCGACCTGGGGGGTGGTCGTGAATCCCAAAGACGGGTTGGCGTACGTGAACGACTTCAACAACGGCCTGTGGATCGTACGCGTCGATCCGAAACCGCCCGTGATCCCGTGATACGGGCGCTGGCCCTAGGCCTGGCGCTGGGCCTCGCCGCGGGCCGCGGCGCGCCGCCCAAGGTCGACTACCTGGTCTTCGTCGGTTCCGAAGGCGACGACCATGTGGCGTTGGTGCGGTTCGGCCCCAGCGGCGCCCGGGTGGACCACCAAATCCGGATGGGGTTCAACCCCACCGAGATGGTGGGCCCGCACGGGCTCGGCGTCTCGCCAGACCGCCGGTACTACTACGTGTCGACGGCGCACGGGACGCCCACGGGCGCGCTCTGGAAATACACGACGCAGGGCGACACGCTGGTGGGACGCGTGCCGCTGGGGCTCTTTCCGGCGACGCTGCAGGTGACACCGGACAACGCGTATGTCTACGTCGTGAACTTCAACCTGTATGGCGACATGGTCCCCTCATTGGTGTCGGTCGTGTACACCGACGGGATGACGGAGATCGCCCGGATCCCGACGTGCACGATGCCCCACGGGTCGCGGTTGAACGCGGCGGGGACGCGCCACTATTCGGCGTGCATGATGGATGACCTGCTGGTCGAGATCGACGCCCGGGCGCTGCGCGTGGCCCGTTGGTTCAGCGTCGCCAAGGGCGCCGAGCACGGCGTGTCGGCGCCAGCGCATCACCTGGCGGCGACGTGCTCGCCGACCTGGGCCCAGCCATCACCCGACGGCACGAAAGTCTGGGTCGCCTGCAACAAGAGCAACGACGTCGTGGAGATCGACGTGGGCGCGTGGACGATGACGCGCCGGATGCCGTTCGGCGACGGCGTGTACAATCTGGCCGTCACGCACGACGGCAAGCTGCTGATCGGCACCAACAAGCGCGCCCAATCCGTGTCGATCGTCGACGTGGCCTCGGGGCGCGAAGTGGCCCGGGTGGCCACCACCCGCAAAGTGGCCAGCGGCGTCGCGGTGTCCAGCGACGACCGCTACGCGTTCGTCACCGACGAGGGGATCGGATCAGAACCCGGCACCGTCGACGTGATCGACCTGTCGACGTTCCAGAAGGTGGCCGCTATCGACGTGGGCCAACAAGCGGGCGGGATCGACTTCTGGAAAACAGAGTAGCCACGGACGCCGTGGGCGTGTGCTCGCCGCCGATGCCGATCGTATAGGGTACGGGCGCGGTCGAGAAGCCGTACGTCCCGAAAATGATCGTGTACGTCCCCGTTCGGGGCGCGGCGAACTCCAGCGAACCGGTGGAGATGCCGTAGCTCGTCGACCCCAACGATCCCGCGAGCTCGGCGTACGTGTCGTACGTCGGTCCGACGACGACGGCCATCGGCCGGTTGGCGCTCCACGTGATCGTCCGCGCTGTGTTGGCGTCGAAGTGCACGGAATACAGCTGAACGCGTGAGCTGTCGAGGACGTTGAAGTTACCCACCGGCATCAAGCAGTCGGTGGCCTTGAGCGTGTCCGGATGGGTCGCCGAGTCTACGACATTCACCAGGGGCGCTTTGCACGAAGTAAGACTGACGATGTACGACCCGGTGTCCACGGACTGCGAGTCCGCCGTCGCCGTACGAATCGAGGTGACTTTCGTCGAGTCGGCGACGAATGCCAACGTCGTCCAGTACGGCCAATAGTACGAATCGTAGGCCAGCACGGAGTCCTTGCTGGTGTCCTGGACGGCCGCGTGCTTGCCGATCAACTCCAGGGCGCTCTTCATGTAGTAATAGCCGACGTCCGTCGTGTACATGGTCGCCAGGTACCCTTGGCCTGGCGTCAGCGACACACTGTAGGAATGGGCGTAGGACGTCTCACCCGTGACGATGTCGAGGGTCCGGCATCCATTCAGGATGTTGAAGCTCCCGGTCTTGGAGCCGCCGACGGCCAGCGCGCCGCGCGCGCAGACGGTGTCGGCGACCGCGGGGGGCGGCAGCGGGGGGGTCGAGCCCACGCAGGCCGCGGCGGCGAAGGACGCGATGGCGACGATCGCCGGAGCGACGCGTTGGAGGACGGAGATGGAGTGAGCGCTGTGCACGGCGGAAATGTGGCTGCGGGTACAACGGGACGCTATCGTAGACGGACCTGGCCAATGCGCCCCGTGCCACTCAGCGCCAGCCAGAGCCGGCCGCGCGTCGAGTCAGTCTCCATATTGCGCACGATCGCGCCTTTGGTCGGGATGTCGACCGTTTTCGACTGGCCCGTCTTGGGGTCGAACGCGACCAGGCGGCTGTTCCCCGACTCGCAGTACCAGATCGTTCCGTCCGGGGCGATCGCGATGCCGTAGGGCCCCGAGCCCTTCCCGTCCGGCGCCGGCCATTGCTTCTCCAGCGCCGTCGCCGGGTCGTACATCCCGAGGCGCCCGCGGGCGTAGTCGGTGTACCAGACGTGGCCACCGCCGTCGACCACGATGCGCCGCGGCCGCGTGAGCGGGTCGGCCAACGGATGGAGCGTCATGCGGCCGTCGGCCGTGGTGATACGCCCGAGTTGATTCGTGCCGAAGAGCGCGACCCACAGCGATCCGTCCGGCGCTGGCGCGATACCATACGGTAGCGCGCCTTTCACCGGCACGGGCCAGACGCGGGCCTGTCCGGTGGCCGGATCGAGCGAGCCGTAGAGATCCGACTGCTGCACCGTGAACCAGATGTGATCGCCGAAAAAAATCAGCGTGTGGGGGTCTTCCGCTTCTCTTGGCAGAGAGAACTCGCGAATCCGCCCGGTCGCGGGATCCAGCCGGCCGATCTTGCCCACGCGGTTCGCGGTATACCATACGCCGCCGTCCGGCGCGACGGTGATCCCATGGGGACCGGACTGCGGGGTCGGCGTCGCGTAGTCCGTGATCCGGCCCGTTGCCGGATCGAGGCGGCCGATGTAGCTGTTGGCCTGGTCCGTGTACCACACGATCCCGTCTTTGCCGACCGCGGGATCGTGCGGGAACGCACCGGCGCGCGGAATCGGATATTCGACGATCGTCGGTGCGGCGAATGCCGCGGCAATGACGACCAGTCCTATCGGGCGCATGGCAGGGTGATCCTCGTGACGCCGTCCTTGTCCTCGACCGCGCCGCCGTTGGCGGCGATCAACCGCCGCGCCAGCGCGGCGTCCGCGCCGTCGCCGGCCAGCTTGCCCGCGTGCTTGACGTCGATCTGCACGACGTCACCGGACGGTTCCGCAGAAATCTCCACCCGGCTGCCCGGCGGCAGCGCGCGCACCCGCTCGCTGAGCAGCAGGTTGCACGCCTCCTGGAGTTTGGCGCGATCGCCGGTGACGCGCGGCAACGCGGGTGCCACGTCAGTGGTGATCTCCACGCCGGCCTCTTGGCCCTGGGCGTTCAACCCGGGGAGCAGCGACGCAATGAGATCCCCGGTGCGCACCGGGTCGCGACGCAACGTCAACTGCCCGCGATCGATGTCGACGATCTCGCGCAGCCGGCGCATGCGGCCATCGGCGTGTTCGACGGCGGCCCGCGCGGCCGCCAGCATCTCTTCCTGGTTTTCGTTGAGATCGCCGAACTTGTTATCGAGCAGGATGTGCAGCGGCAGCCGGGCCTCGTCGAGCTGCTTCATGGCGTCGGATGTCGCATCGGCCAGGAGCGCGGCGTATTCGCGCAACTTCTGCCCGGCCTGGGCCTCGTGGGCCTCGGTTTCGGACTTGATGTGGTCGAGCTCCGCGGTGAGCCGCTCGACCGACTGCTCGATGCGATCGAGCTCGTCGCCGGTGCCGCTGGACGCGGCCGCCAGTCGCTCGACGCGCCGCGCCACGTAGCGCGTGTTCATCCACGCCATGATCAGCGAGCCGACCGACGCGATGACGGCGGTGATCACCAGGACGTGCGGCGCCTGTCGATCGTACCGGCCCCAATAGGCCAGCCCCGCGACGGTGAATACCCCGAGGATGGCCGGCACGGTCGACAAAAAGAGCCGCGTAGCGACGCTCACCCGTCGTCCCTCTCGGTGCCTTCGGCCGACGCGACCATGACATCCACTCCCTGCTCATTGTTGATCAGCCGGTGCACGACCGACTGGTGCAGCAGCCTATGCCACAGGGGCCGCCGGCTCTGCCCGGCGATGATCACGGTGACGCCCTTCTCGCGCGCGAACGCGAGGAGGGTCGCGGACACATCGGTCCCAATGAGCTTCACGACCTCCGCGCCCATCGCCTGGGCGCGCTGGATATTGGCCACCAGGCGCCGCTGTACGGTCGAGTCGATCCGATCCGCCGCTTCGTCCGGTGTCTGAACGTACACGCAGTACCAGTCCGTGTTCAGCCGGCCGGCGATCCGGCTGGCCTTTCTCAACAGTACCGCCGTGTGCGGTGGATCGCTGGACAGCGCCACCAGGAGGCGGTCCACGGTTTTCCGGGCCACCGGTTCGCCGGCCTCGCGCCGGACGATCTGCTCCCGGGAGCGGTCCACGGTGCTGGCCACCTCGCGGAGCGCGAGCTCGCGAAGCGTGGTCAGGTTCTCTTCGGTGAAGAAGTTGGAGAGGGCGGACTGGATCTTTTCCTTGGGGTAGATCTTGCCCTCGGCGAGCCGTTGCCGGAGGTCGGGCACCGCGATGTCGAGATTCACGACCTGGTCGGCGGTGGCCAGCAGCCAGTCGGGGACGGTTTCGCGCACCGTGACGCCCAACGTCTCGGCCACGACGTCGTTCAGCGACTCGAGATGTTGGATGTTGACCGCCGAGATGACGTTGATCCCTTCGTCCAGTAGCTCGATCACGTCTTCCCAGCGTTTGGCGTGCTTGGCGCCCGGCACGTTCGTGTGGGCCAGCTCATCGACGACCGCGACCTCCGGGTGGCGCCGGAGGATGGCATCGACGTCCATGTCCTCCAGCGTCACGCCGCGATACGTGATGGACTTGCGGGGCACGACTTCCAGATCGGCGACCTGCGCCGCGGTATCGGCGCGGCCATGGGTTTCCACGAATCCCACGACCACGTCGACCCCGCGACTCCGGAGCTCGCGCGCTTCGTTGAGCATCCGGTACGTCTTCCCCACGCCGGCCGCCGAGCCGATGTACAGCTTGAGTTTCCCGCGTTCGCGTTGGCGAACGAGCGTCAGGAAGTCGGCCGGTTCTTCTTGCATCAGCGCATATTGCCGCGAGCGTCAGATTTTGACCAGCAGGGCCAGATTGATACGCGTTTCAGTCTTGCGAAGGTCCGGGGTAAAGCCGGGCACGATGGAGCCGGGGGCCCCTACGTTGCCGCCGGTCGGTGTGATGCCGCCCGAACCGACGAAGTACGGCACGTTCGCCGCCCGGTGGATCACCTCGGCGCGGAACGTGATCTGATCCTGCGGCATGTAGTCGAACGTGACCGACGAGTCCCAGGCTTGGAACTTGTCACCCGGGTTGGCGGTGAAGTACGGCGTACCCGATGCCGCGGTGGCGCCGTTGATCGGCGGCAGCAGCACGAGATACCGTCCGGGGTTCGTGATCTCGCCGCCGCCCACGGTGAGCCCGAGGTGGTTCTCGGCGAACCAGGCGCGGTGATAGAGCATGAAGCCCAAGAAGTTCTGGGCCGGATGGCCGTCGCTCGTGCTCGTGCAGTTCACGCCGCCGCCGCTCTCGCACCCAATGTCGCCGGTGACCGAGAACGCGGCCCGATTGAAGAAGTGGTTCGGGTTGTCGTAGTACTTGTAGAGAAAGCTGTTGTCACTGTGAATGCGCGCTCGGTGCGGGTTCCCTGGCGTGTCGTAGCCCCAGTAGTCGTTGGTCAGGAACTCGAGCCGTCCTGTCGGCCGCCACAGAATCTGCGTACCGAAGCCCGGCGTCTCGTTGAACATGCCGTAGGACTGCCAACCGTTCACGATCCAATACTCGATCTTGAGCTTCTGGCTCGGAAAGGTCTGGATTCTGAGGCCGTTGAAGAACCACGGCGTGTTCGCCGACACGTACGACGGTTGATAGGCCCAGTTGTCGAAGTTGTAGTAACTGAACAGCCCGACGTAGGACATGAAGATGCCGGCGTCGAGGTTGATGCCGTTCCACACGTCCCAGTGATAGCCGCCATAGGCTTCGGACAGATACCGATAGGCGTTATCCAGCTGGAACTGCCCGCGCGCCGGGCTCGCATCGTTGCGTGGCGTGTCCTCGGAGTAGGCGCCGAACTGCGTCATGAGACGCGCGCGGACATTATTCCAGTGGAAATCCCCGCCGATCCCGAATTGTTGTACCTGAAACTCGCTCGTTCGGCCGCTCTCCGCGGCACCGTCGAGCGTGTGATCTTTGGGGCGCGCCCAGTCGTCAGATGTAACTGGCATCCACACGGATCTCGCCCGTGAAATACTTGGTGTCGATGACCGGGTTTTCCCGGCTGTTGCCATTGAGCCAACTAAAATCGGCGAACGCGAATGGCTCGGGCTTGTGCTTGGTGCTGTCCGTCTTGGTACTGTCCGAGGCCTGGGCAAGCGCCCGGTGGGCGCCCAGCGTCAACAGCAGGGCGCCCGCACACCAGGAACGATTCATGGGGATTGTTTTGGTTTCAGGTCAGTGGGGCATGGGCGCGATGGAATCGAGCGCCAGGTTGAGCAGCAGCACGTTGACGCGGGGTTCGCCGAAGAAGCCGAACTGGCGGTCCTGCGTGCGCTGGGCGACGAGCGCGCGGACGCGGTCGTCGCTGACCCCGCGCGTCTTGGCGACGCGCGGAATTTGGAGCTGGGCATTGGCCGGCGAGATATCCGGATCCAAACCCGACGCCGATGACGTGACCATGTCGGCCGGGATTTGCCCTTTGACCGCGCCGTCATGGGCCACCGCGCTGTCGATCGCCTGGGCGATCAACGTGTCGGTCAGCTTGCGGTCGGTCGGTCCCTTGTTCGTCCCCGACGACGAGTCGCCGACGTAGCCCGACCCGGCCGCCGACGGCCGCGGGTGGAAATAGGCCGCCGACGTGAACTGCTGCCCGATCAACGCGCTGCCGATGATCTTGCCCGGCGCCGCCGCCGACTCCAGCAGCGAGCCGTTGGCCTGCCGGGGAAACAACACCTGCGCCAGACCTGTGACGATGCCAGGGTACACGAAGCCGGTGATCACGATGAGCAGGAGCGTCATCATGATCGCGGGACGGATATGCTTGCGGATCATGGTCAGACCAAATGCGCTGCGACGAGGAGCATGTCGATCAGCTTGATGAAGATGAACGGCACGATGATGCCGCCGACGCCATACACGAGGAGATTGCGGCGCAGGATCGCGCCCGCGCCCATGGGCCGGTAGCGCACCCCGCGCAGGGCCAACGGGATCAACGCGACGATGATCAGCGCGTTGAAGATCACGCTGGCCAGGATCGCCGAGTTCGGCGAGTGGAGACGCATCACGTTGAGCGCCTGGAGGACCGGGAACGTGACGACGAACATCGCCGGGATGATCGCGAAGTACTTGGCCACGTCGTTGGCGATGGAGAACGTCGTCAACGAGCCCCGGGTCATGAGCAGCTGCTTCCCGATCTCCACGATCTCGATCAGCTTCGTCGGATTGGAGTCGAGGTCGATCATGTTCCCCGCCTCTTTGGCGGCCTGCGTGCCGGTATTCATGGCGACGCCCACGTCGGCCTGGGCCAAGGCCGGCGCGTCGTTCGTGCCGTCGCCCGTCATGGCCACGAGGCGGCCTCCGGCCTGTTCGCGCCGGATGAGCGCCATCTTGTCCTCGGGTTTCGCCTCGGCGAGGAAGTCGTCGACGCCGGCTTCCTGGGCGATCGCGGCCGCGGTCAGCGGATTGTCGCCCGTGATCATCACCGTGCGAATGCCCATCGCGCGTAGGCGGTCGAAGCGCTCGCGCATTCCGCCTTTCACGATGTCCTTGAGATAGATCACGCCCAGCACCCGGGTCTGGTCGTCGGCCTTTTCGGCGACGACCAACGGGGTGCCGCCCTCGCGGGCGATGCGCCCGACGGCGGTTGCCAGCTCGGACGGGATCACCCCGTGGTTCTCGCGCACCCAGGCGTCGATCGTATCGCTGGCGCCTTTCCGGAGCGCCGCGCCGCCGCGGAGATTCACGCCGCTCATGCGCGTGGCCGCCTGGAACGGCACGAACTCGACGTCGCGCGCCTGGGCCTCGCCCGCGCCGACCAGCGCCGGCACCAGCGCTCCGCTCTCCGCGTCGCCCAGTTGGCGGCCCCGCAGCCCGAACTTCTCTTTGGCCAGCACCACGATGCTGCGCCCCTCGGGCGTCTCGTCGGCCAGTGAAGCGAGCTGGGCCCGGTCGGCCAGCTGCTCGATGGTGACGCCGGGCATGGGCACGAATTCCACCGCTTGGCGGTTGCCCAGGGTGATGGTTCCCGTCTTGTCGAGCAACAGGGTGTTGACGTCGCCGGCGGCTTCGACCGACCGCCCGCTCATGGCGATCACGTTCTGTTGGATGACGCGATCCATCCCCGCGATGCCGATGGCCGACAAGAGTCCGCCGATCGTCGTCGGGATGAGACACACCAGCAGGGCCACGAGGACCGGAATGCTGATCGCGGTGCCGCTATAGATGGCGAAGGGCTGCAGCGTGACCACCGCGAGCAGAAACACGATGGTGAGCCCGGACAGCAGGATGGTGAGCGCGATCTCGTTGGGCGTCTTCTGCCGCGAGGCGCCCTCGACGAGCGCGATCATCCGGTCGAGAAACGTCTCGCCGGCGTTGGCCGTGATGCGCACCACGAGATAGTCCGACAACACTTTGGTCCCGCCGGTGACGGCCGAGCGGTCGCCGCCCGACTCGCGGATGACCGGCGCCGACTCGCCCGTGATGGCCGACTCGTCGACCGAGGCCACGCCTTCGACGACGTCGCCATCGCCCGGGATCACGTCGCCCGGCAAAGCCAGCACCAGGTCGCCTTTGACGAGCGACGGCGACGGGACCATGTCATAGGCCGTGCGGTCGTCGCGCGCCTCGAGCCGCCGGGCCACCGTCTGGGTGCGCGACTTCCGCAACGCATTGGCCTGCGCCTTGCCGCGCCCCTCGGCCATCGCTTCGGCGAAGTTCGCGAACAGGACGGTGAACCATAGCCATAGCGTGAGCTGGACCGAGAACTTGAGATCGCCGACTCCGGTCACGGCGTCGCGGATCACGACCAGGGTCGTGAGCACGCTCCCGACCATGACCACGAACATGACGGGGTTCCGCACGATGTGACGCGGGTCGAGCTTCACGAACGCATCGCGGATGGCCCGCTGGACGATCGGCGGGTCGAAGAGCGGACGGGCAGTGGCGGCCATACTAGAAAAGCGTCCTGGCTTGCATGAGGAAGTGTTCGACGATCGGACCGAGCGACAGCGCGGGGAAGAACGTCAGCGCCGTCACGATCACGATCACGCCGAGGAGCAACACCACGAACAACGGCGTCGTCACGGGGAATGTCCCCGCGGTCGCCGGCGCCGCCCGCCGCTCGGCCAGAAACCCGGCCAGCGCCAGCGCGGGCACCATCATCGCGAACCGGCCGAACATCGTGGCCAGTCCGAACATCGTGTTGTAGTAGTACGTCGTCCCGGTGAGGCCGCCGAACGCGCTGCCGTTGTTGGCGACGGTCGAGCTGAACGCGTACAAGATCTCGGAGAAGCCGTGCGGTCCCGCGTTGTTGAGACCCGCCAGTCCCGGTTTCACGACGACGGACACCGCGGTGAAGACCAGCACAATGGTCGCATAGACGAGGATGTACAGCATGACCATGCGGATCTCCCGGCTCTCGATCTTCTTGCCGAGGTACTCGGGCGTTCGCCCGACCATGAGCCCGGCGATGAACACCGCGAGGACGATCTCGATGATCATCGCGTAGAGGCCGGCGCCCACGCCGCCGAACACCAACTCGCCCAACTGGATGTTGACCATCGGCACCAGCCCGCCGATGGGCGTGAACGAGTCGTGCATCGCGTTCACGGCGCCGCAGGAGGCGTCGGTGGTGACCGTGGCGTAGAGGGCGGAGTTGGCGATGCCGAACCGCACCTCCTTGCCCTCCATGTTGCCGCCCATCACCCCGAGCTGCTGGTGAATGGGATTCCCCCGCGCCTCGGCCCAGTAGGCCGTCGTCGTGCCGGCGAAGAAGAGGACGAACATCGCCGTCCACACCGCCCAACCGTGCTTGGGACTCTTCACCATCCGGCCGAACATGTACACGAGCCCGGCGGGGATCACGAAGATCGCCACCATCTGCAGGAAGTTGCTCCAGGGCGTCGGGTTCTCGAACGGATGCGCGGCATTGACGTTGAAGAATCCGCCGCCGTTCGTGCCCAACTGCTTGATCGCTTCTTGGCTGGCCACCGGTCCCATCGGCAGCGTCTGCGCGCCGCCGTCGAGCGTGGCGGCGTGCACGTAGGCGTGGAAGTTCTGGATCACGCCCTGCTGGACGAACAGGAGCGCGAGCACGATCGAGAACGGGATCAGGACGTACAGCGTCCCGCGCGTGAGATCGACCCAGAAGTTGCCGAGCCGGCCGCCGGAGCGGCGGGCAATGCCCCGCACCAGCGCGACGGCTACCGACATGCCGACGGCGGCCGAGGCGAAGTTGTGGAACGCGAGCTGGGTCATCTGCGAGAAGTACGACATCGTCGTCTCCCCGGCGTACGACTGCCAGTTCGTGTTCGTCGTGAACGAGGCCGCCGTCTCGAACGCCTGCCGATCGGTGACCGCGGCCAGATGCTCCGGGTTGAGCGGCAAGACGTGCTGCAGGCGCAGCTCCAAATAGGTGACGAGCATCGTCGCGGCGCTGAAGAGCAGCATGGCCGCGGTGTACTGCGTCCAATGCTGTTCTTCGGTCTCGTCGACGCCGGACAACCGGTACAGCAAGCGCTCGATCGGGCGCAGCCAGCGCAGCGAGCCGTCGTAGACGCCGACGAGATACACGCCGACGGGTTTCGTCAGGGCGAGGATGACGACGGAAAAGAACAGGATCTGCGCCCAGCCGTTGGCGGTCATGTCAGAACTTCTCCGGCCGGAGCAGGGTGTAGACGAGATAGACGAGCAGCGCCACGGAAACGAGCGCGCCGATCACAGCATTGGCGGTCACGAGTCGTGCTCCTCAATAGCGGCGTCGCGGCCCAGGACTTGGAGACCGCGCACAAACGCGAGCATCAGGCCGAAGAAGACGAGCGTGACGCCCAGGTACAGGAGATCGTACATGGTCGCAATCGTAACGCGCTCGCCATGAAGACCGCGTAGGGGCGCGCTACCGCGTCATAAATGTTTCGTGAATATCGGGCGTCGTCACCGACGCCCCTGCATATCAGCTTTCGCCGACGGCCTCCAACAACGGAACGCGCAGCGTAAAGACGCTGCCACCGCCAGGGCGCTCCGCGTATGTCACCGTGCCGCCCTGGGCCTCGATGAGACTGCGCGCAATCGACAGGCCGAGCCCGGCGCCGCCGACGTCCGGCGATGTCCCGGGCGGGCGATAGAAAGCCTGGAAGACGCGCTCGCGCTCCGACTCGGGGATCCCGGGCCCGCGGTCGGCGACCTCGAAGGCGATCATCTCGCCGTCGCGCCGCACCGTGAGCGTGACGCCGCCGTCCGCGGCCCCGTACTTGAGCGCGTTCTCCAGCAGATTGACCAGCGCGCGCAGCGTCTCGCTGAAGTCGAATCGTCCGATGAGCACGGGAAACCGGCTGTCCAACGAGACGGCGATCTCGCGATGGCCGGCGACTCCGGAGACTCGCCGCAAGGCGGCTCCGACGAGATCCTCGACTTCGTTGGGCTCCGGATTCGACGTCAACGCGCCGGCCTGAATGCGCGACAGATCGAGGAGATCGCCGACGAACCGGTTCAGCCGGTCGGCCTCGTGCTCGATGATCATGGCCCGCTCGTCGCCGCCCGCGGCCACATTGTGGGCCAGCGCTTTGATCGTGGTCAAGGGCGTGCGCAGATCGTGCGACACCGAGGCGACCAGGGCGTCCTTGAGATGATCGGCTTGGCGGAGCGCCTCGGTGTGCTGGGCGTCGGCCACCAGCCGGACCCGCTCCACGCCAAGCGCCGCATAGTACGAGAGCACCTCGAACACGCGCCGTTGCTCGGCGTCGAGCTGGAGACCCTCGGCGACGATGATCGCGACCACCCCGACGGTGCGGTCCCGCACGCGCAGCGCCCGCAGCAATGCCCGCGCATTGGGCGCGTTGTCGAGGCGGGCCGGGCCGTCCCACGCCAGCCGCGTCGTGCCGTCGGCGGACAAGACGGCTTCCGTGCCATGGGCAAAGATCCAGGCCACGAGCCCGGGCGTGATCGCGGGATCGGGGGGCACGCCCGCCGGGGACTGTGTCACGGCGGGCGGCGATTCGCGGGGGAAGATGATGCATTGGTCGACGCCCAAGCTCGTGCGGATGACCTGGGCGACAGCGAAGAGGGCGTCTTCCGGTTGACCGGCGTTCAACGTCTCGGCGCCCAGCGAGGCCAGGCGGTCGATCTCGACGGCGCGGCGCTCGGCCCGCGCCGCTTCCTCCTGCGCCCGATAGAGCAGCTGCGCGGCGACCACGCTCGTGGCCAGGAACACCGCGAGCACGAGCCAGTCGATCGGATTGGCGACGATCAGGTTGCCGTACGGCGGCAGGAAGAACCAATCGAACAGCACGAACGCGGTGGCCGCCAACAGCAGGCCCAGCGTGCGGCCGCCGCGCGCGCTGCCGCCGAGAATCACCAGCAGAAAGGTCAGCGCGACGTGGGCTTCGTTGAGCCGTTGGCGGACGAGGGCCATGCCAAACGCCACGATGCCCAGCGCCACGACCCACAGCACGGCCTCGACGGTGCGCCCGGCTTTGGCCATTTAGACCGCGGGTTCGAGGCGATACCCCACGCCGGGCTCGGTCACGATGAAGCGCGGGCGCACCGGGTCGGGCTCCATCTTCCGGCGGAGGCTCCGAATGTGGACCCGCAAATACTGCTGGGCGTCGCCAAAGGAGTTGCCCCACACGGCGGTGAACAACTCGCGATGCGTCAACGTCCGGCCGGCATGGGCGACCATCACCCGGAGCAGCTCCCACTCGGTGCGGGTCAGGTGCACGCTGGCGCCGTTCTTGAGCAGCTGCGGCTTGCGCACGTCGATCGTCACCACGCCGTTGCCGAGCGTGAGCGGCTCGCCGGTGTCGCCGGCGCCCGCCAGACGGGCGCGGCGCAGCTGGGCGCGGACGCGCGCCTGAAATTCGACGGTGCTGAACGGCTTCGTGATGTAGTCGTCAGCGCCGGCATTGAGCAGCGCGACTTTCTCCTTTTCGGAGTGCCGGGCCGAGAGGATGATGATGGGCGCCGTCGACCACGAACGGATCTCGCGGCACACCGCCTCGCCCGCCATGTCGGGGAGCCCCAGATCGAGCACGATGAGGGCGGGGCGCTCGGCCGCCGCCAGATCAATCCCCTCGGCGCCCGTCCCGGCCTCGATGGTTCGCGCCACGTCGCCCTCGTCCTTGAGGGCGTTCCGCACCACACGCCGGATCTGAGGCTCGTCGTCGATCACCAGCACGGTCTCGTCGGCCATGCGGTGAAAGATGCGCTATCGGCTAGATCTCGGCGAAGCCGAGATCAGTCCAACCGATTCAGGATCTGGCGACGCGGAGCGGCGACACGATCCTCAAGCGTCCCATCTCCTTGGCGGCGGGCGCTTCCAACAAGGCCCGGAGCTCGTCATCCGTGACACGCCGGATCTCGGCTTCGGTCAGCTGCCGCGCCGAGGGATAGACGACCGACCGCATGACCCCAGAGGCCGACCAGAAGTAAAGGCGGGTGCGCCCCTCATCCTCCCCCACGGCCTCCCGCGGCCGTCCCGCTGGCGCCAGCGGCGTATTGGTGGCCGAGCAGCGCCACTGCTCGCCTTCATGCGTGAAGTACCGGTCGACCATGTGCTCACGATATAGACGGTGCATGGGGCACCGGTGTGACGGGAGTCACAGTGACCGACGGGCGTGACGCGAGGGATCGTAAACCGTCCAATCGGTGTCCGGGAGTGTGACACAATGGCCAGCTCGACTACAACTGTTGTCAGCGGTGAGTTGACCGACCACGACGTCGTACGCGGCGCGCTGGCGGACGAGTACGACATCGTGTCGGAGCTCGGCCGCGGGGGCATGGCCATTGTCTTTTTGGCCCGCGACCGCGCACTCGATCGCGAGGTCGCGGTCAAGGTGCTGCCGTTGGCCATGGCGTTCGACGCCGATGTGGTGGAGCGGTTCCAGCGGGAGGCCAAGACAGCCGCGAGCCTGGAGCACCCGAACATCGTGCCGATCTATCGGGTCGGCCGGGCCAGCGGCGACCGCGTGAGCTATTTCGTGATGAAATATGTGCGCGGACCCTCCCTGGGACGGATGTTGGCGGAACGGCCTGATGGCAAACTCACGCCGGCCGAGATCCGGGAGATGCTGGCCGATACGGCGCGGGCCTTGGCCTACGCGGCCCGCAGCGGGGTGGTCCACCGGGACATCAAACCGGACAACATCCTGTTCGACGATGACCGGTGGGTGCTGGCGGACTTTGGCATTGCCAAGGTCGCCAGCGCGCGCACGCTCACGAACTCCGGGACGTCGGTCGGGTCGCCGCGCTACATGAGCCCGGAGCAGGCGCGGGCCCGGCCGCTCGACCAGCGGGCCGACATTTACAGCCTCGGCATCGTGGCCTACCAGTGCCTGGTGGGATGCGTCCCGTTCGACGGCGAAGATGGCATCGCCATCTTGTATGGGCACGTCACGGCGCCCGTGCCGACGCCGACGCTGGCGACCGACGAAGAGCGGACGTTGTTCGCGATCGTGCGCCGGATGATGGAAAAGGACCCGGGCGATCGGGTCCAGGACGGCGACGAGCTGCTCCGTGTGCTCGACGAATCCGTGCGGCCTGGGGTGGCCGTCCGGGCGACGCCCGCCGTTCTGTCGAGCGTCAACGTGCCGCAGTTGGCCCAGACCGCGACCGGCTTCCGGATCTCCAAGCCCTCCCGGCCCGAAGAGCCACCGACCCCGGTCATGGACCTGTCGCCCAAGGAACCGGCGCCGGTCATCGCCGCGCCGCCGCGCCGCCGCAGCCGCGCGCGCGTGGTCGCGGTCGTGATCGCGCTGTTACTCGCCGTGATCACGGGACTGGCGTACGCCGGCTGGCGCGCCATTCCAACACCGACTGTCACCGTACCCGTCGCGCCGGTCGTCGCCCAGCTGCCTCCACCGCCGCCTCCGCCGCCGCCAGTCGCTCCGCGTCCGGCGCCGCGGGTGGTCACCCCCCGCGCCACATTCTGCGACCCGGGCGGCGGCACGTCGACGTTCCACGTGTTGATGGACTCGATCATCCCGCCGAACCTGGCCTACGCGGTGTGCGGTCTTCCCAATGGCTCGCACTTCCGCACGGTCGCCACCATCTCGCGGAGCGAGAGCGGGATACAAAAACTCCTCGGCTCGTCACACGAAACGACCAAGGATTACGACGACCGTTCGACGGGGCTGGCCGACCACGTCCACCACGAGCTGCCGGACCTCAAGTCCGGCAACTACACGCTGGAACTCGCTGTGACCGACCGCCGCGGACGCCGCCGCTCGCAGATCGCCGAGTTCCGCGTCCACTAACGCGACTGGGTCGGGACCAAGTCACCGCACAGGACGACATCCGATCCAACCGGATGCACGTCGAGGTGATAGGACGACAGGTTGCGCTCGGCCAGCTGGAAGTCTGCCTCGGCGGTGCCCCGCCCCTGCGGATCGACGGTCAGGGGCGCGGTTTCGCTCACGGGTTCGGCCTTCGCCGCCTCCGACCAACACAGTCCTTTGGCGATATGCCAGGTATACGCTCGACCTGGCTCCAGTCCATGCTTAACCGTGAGCGTGCCGTGGGCGGTCGTGTCGCCGTTCGGCAGCGTCGTGACCGTCGCCCGTCCGGCGGCGACCGTCGGCGCATCGCGTGTGGCCAAGACCGCGGTCCACTTTTGCGTCACTACAGTCTGTCCGCCGAGTGACAGCGGCCCTGCGGTCACGATGACCGCAACAATGACGGCTCGCACACGCTGTGTCACAGTGTCCTCGCATCGAAACAGAGTCGTGCTCTGGAGGGGACGGTTCGTGACGCTTCCGTCTGGCGTAGAAGGCAGACGAGTCCGCTCACCCTCGCAAAATGCGAGAGAACTCCACACGCCCCCCGCGGTCCTACAATTGCAAGCGCTGCAAGTGTTGTACTTTTCTCTGGTAGACTCGCCAGTACTGAGAGACCCCGCACATCGTCAGGAGCTCGTCCGATGCGGTACGTGATGCTGCTGGCCGGCTCGACCTTCGCCGTGGGGCTGCACGCGCAGCAAGACACGAGCGCGCAGCATGGATGGGGCGTGGTATACTCGTCGCCCAAGAGCAGACAACAGCAACAAGGACAACAGCCCGCGACGGCCACGTATGTCGGTGGCTCGAGCGCGAGCACGCCGGCCGCGAAGCCGCCGGCGCCGGCGCCCACCCAGCAGGGTCCGACGGTGCTCCCGACGATTGTCGGCAACACCACGTATCCGCCGGGCACTCCGGGCACGCCGCCCCCCGCACCGGCGGCAACGTATCCCGCCGCGCCCGCCGCGGCCACGACTGCGGCTACTGGTGGCTACGCCGGCGACCGCGCGCCCGTGGCGGCCGCGGGGACGTACGACACCAATCCGCCGGCGGGAGCGAGCGGCGCCCCCGTGCATCTCGATGAGTTGATGAGCCTCCACGAGTACACGGCGAGCGGACTCACGACGTTGACACCGGCCGCGGTGCAGTCGCTCGAGGTCTGGTTCACGCGATATCGGGCGCAGCTCATCGACAGTGTGAACCGGTCGTCGGAGCAGCGCGCGGCGCCGGCAGCACCGGCCGCGCAAAACGCCGCGATGCCAGCCGCCGCGGCGTCGGGTGTCGCCGCCGCCCGCACGCCCCTGCCGCCGGCGAATGCGCATACGGTCACGGCGATCCGTGTGGGCAGTCGTTACATCCAGATCGATGATGGCAGCGTGTGGGACGTCTTCCCCGCCGACCAGGCGGAGACGGCGACCTGGCAACTCGGTGACTTCGTGCAAGTGCGCAGTGCATCGGGATCGTACGGCGAGTTTGACCACGAACTGGTGAACAACCAGCGGACCGGCCCCGTACGGGCGAAGTTCATCGGGTACGCGACGAAATAAGAGCGAAATAAGAATTGAGGGGCGCCGTTGACATTCGGCCACTGTTCGATCAAGGTTGTTTTTCATGATGAGCAGTGGCACTGACTCCTCGTCTCCGCGGCGCCGGCGCCTCTCCTCCGGTGCGTTGCAGCGCCTCGAGATTGCGGTCCGCATGACGGATGCGTCCCAGCCCATGGCCAACGACGAGCTCCGCGACGCCGTCGCCGAGCAGACGCGCCATCTCATGAAGCAGGGCGAGCCCACCGAACGCGTGCTCGCCGAGATCAAACGCGAAGTGGCCGACGCCCTGGCCCGTACCGGCGCGCTGCGGGGCGATGACCCCGGCGTCCGGGCCGTGCTCGATCAGGTCGTGCGCTGGGCCAGCGAGATCCGCACCCGGGCGGATTAGCCGGGGATTAGCCGGGAATTGGCCTACGAGATCGCCCGCTGCTCCACGGGCGTCGTCAATGCCATCTCTTCGTCGACGCGCCAGGGCAGCACCACCGTGAACGTCGTCCCCCGGCCGTATTCGCTGCGGACGTCGGCCGTGCCGCCGAGCCGGTCGAGCAGCTTGCGGGTGATGCTGAGACCGAGACCCGTGCCGCCATACTCGCGAATCAGCGTCTGATCGACCTGCCGGAAGTCCTCCCAGATCACCTCCATGTCCTTCTCTTTGATCCCGATCCCGGTGTCGATCACCATGATGCGCACGGACTCGTTCGCGCACTCGGCGCGTAGGGTGATGGTGCCGCGCGGCGTGAACTTGATCGCGTTGGAGAGCAAGTTGAGCAGGACCTGCTTCACCTTCGTCCGATCGGTGCGCAGCGCCGGACAATCCGTCGGTACCTGCGTGACGTAGTTGAGCCCCTTCCGCCGGATCAGCGGCTCGATCTGCTGCGAGATCTCGATGACGACGGCGCTCAAGCTCACGCTCTCGATGCGCAACGGCATCTTGCCGGCTTCGATCTTGGCCAGATCGAGGATGTCGTTGATCAACGCCAGGAGATGGTTGGCGGCGGCCCGGATGCGCTTGAGCATGTCGAGCTGCGCGGGCCGCACGTCGCCGTAGATGCTGTCGATCAGGTTCGCGGTGTGCCCGAGCACCGCGTTGATCGGCGTGCGGAGCTCGTGTGACATGCTGGCCAAGAACTCGGACTTGAGCGTATTGGCCCGCTCCACTTCCTGGGCCTGCCACTGCAGCTTGGCATTCTGTTCGGCGAGATCGCCGGTGGCGGCGCGCACGCGCGCCTCGAGATCCTCGCTGAACCGCTTCAACTCCTCGTAGAGCTGCGCGTTCTCCACTTGCTTGGTGAGATCGTGCAGCACGGACACGATGGCCACGGGCTCGTTGCGATCGTTCCGGATCTTGCCGGACACGACCTCCATGGGCAGCGCATCACCGGTCTCCGGCCGCGTCAACATCATCTCGGCCCGGTGGGACATGGCCGTCGCCATGGCGAAGTCCGAGATGAAGGACGTGAACTTCATGTCGTTGCCGCGGACGGCCTGCGCCTGGGCGCGGCGGGCGCGCGCCGTGGCCGCCGGCGTCGCCGGCGCCATCTCGAAGAGCCGCTCGGCCTGATCGTTCATCAGGATGATGTTCGACCGGTCGTCGGTCACGAGAATCGGATCGGCGACATTCTCGAGGATGAGATTCAGCCGGTCCCGCTCGCGCGTCGCGTCGATCTCGGCGAGCCGCAGCCGCTGCATGTGCCGCTCCAACTCGTTCACCGCGCGCCGGAGATCGGTCACGTCGCGGAGCACCGAGAGGAACGCGCCTTTCCGATCCACGTGCTCGCTCAAGGGATGGGCGAGCACCTCGAACAAAATGTCGGCGCCTTCGCTCGGGTCGACGAGATTCAACTCCCGCGGGCCGCTCTGCTTGGTCGGCCCCGTCATCATCGCCTTCGACAGATACGACGTGAAGAGCAAGTTGTTGATCTCGACAGCGCGCCGCCGTCCTTGCGAGTCGCCTTCCCGGGCGTGGAGCAGCTGCTCGGCCCGCGCGTTCTGCACGACGATGTCGTTCGCCGCGTCGGTGATGACGATCGGATCGGGCAGCGCATCGATCATCATGCGGAGCCGGTCCCGCTGCTGTCGCAACCGGTCCGTCATGTCATCCGTCCGGCCGGCCGCCGCGATCCGCGCCAACACCGGTCCCGCCAGCGCCGCCAAGCGCGCGAGAAAGACGAGATCCTCCGGCGTGCCGGGCAACCCTTCCACGACGACGACACCGGCGGGCGCCTGGCCGGGCCGCAAGATCGCCGGCCCCGGCGTCGCGTTGACGCTGGCCGCTAACGCCGAAGCGCGGTGGCTGGGAATCGGCGCCGGCGCACCACGGAACGTCGGCTGGGGCAGCGGGAACACCATCCATCCCGTGAACGGGATGTCGTAGCGCGCGCCGGACCCGATGACCGTGGTCAGGGTGAGCGCCGAGACGACCAGCGGATGCCGCTCATTGGTGATCGACACCGGCTCGTCCGGCAACTCGGCCGGCAACATGCCGAGCGTCGCCGTCGCGGCCAACGTCTCCTGAGTGACGTCCAACAGCATGGCGAACGCGCGCCCGGTCGCGCCGGGCGTCCGCCCCACCAACTGCGACAACAGATACGTTGCCGCCGTCGCGCTGTCCGGAGCTTCCGTGAGCGTGGCCAGGAACTCGAGGAGCGCGCCCGCGTCGGTGTGTTCGGCGTCGTCGTGCGCCGCAACGCTCACCGTCTACGCTCGAAGGCTAGGGCCGCTGCAGCTCGAGTCGGCGCCGCAACTCGGCGTTCTCGAGCCGAACCCGATCCAGTTCCGCCTCGGCCGTCGCCGCCATGAGTGACTCGCGCGGCCGGGAAACCGGGGACGTGATACCCACGGCTTCCGAGTACTTGAGGTACGTGTCGATCGAGGCGACGACGATCCGCGCCTCGACGGTCACCAAGTCGATCCCCACCAGCGAGACCCGCACCCAGGCATCGATCACGATGCCCTTATCCAGCACGCGGTCGAGGACATCGATCAGGGAGCTACCACTCGGGGAGCGTTCGACGGCCATTTACAAGGACTCCGGTTGTGTGCCAGTGAGCTTGTCGAGCTGTCGCTCGATTCGTGCCAGCCGATCGGCGAGGTCGGCGCCGGGAACGTACCCGCCCATGCCGACCGGGCCCGCGGTCAACCGCGGGTCGTGACGCCACCAGTTCAACCCGATCTGCTCCGCTTTGTCGATGGAGCAAATGAGCAACCGGATTTGGATGGTGAGCAACTCGACGTTCGCCAGATTGACCTTGATGTCGCCGGCAACGACCAGGCCTTTGTCGAGCACGCGGTCGAGAATCTCGACCAGTCCATGGCTCCGCGTCGGGGATACGAAATCTGACAAGACGTCAACTCCAACCCGGCGTCATCCGAGCCGTCCAAGTGGTCCGAGGTCGATCTCCAAATCATCATTGGAGAGTCCGAACGTGGTTTTCAGGTCCTGCATCCGATCGTTCAACTTGAGCAAAGCCAGTCCGAGACGCTCGATCTCTTCGGGTGTCAAGGTGCCGCCGTCCATGCGCCGGACTGCCTGGTGCTCAAGGACCTTACGGACCAACTCGATCAAGGTCAAGGCGAGACGGGCGAGTCCCTGCTCGACGTGCTCAGGATCGGCGTCGATCCGTTGCGGCAGCGCGGGCGCCACGTCGCGCAGGGACCGCCCCATTTCACCTTCACTGCTCATCGACCGCTCCGAACGAATAAGGGGCCGCCGGACCCACGAGGCGGACCGTAATGCCTCCCAAGGTACCCGCGACGGCATCCATACGCGCGCGATACGCCGTCAGGGCCTCGCGTGCGATGAGATGCGACACTGTCGCGTCCTTGGTCTTTGCCGCCCGGAGCAGCGGCGCGACCGCCGCGTCCACCCGTCGCCCGGCCGCCGCTAATCGACCCAATCGCTCGAGATACCGCCGGCCCGGCCCCATCGACGCGTCGGAATCGGTCTCCGTACCGGTTTCCGCGTGCAACAGGACCGTCATCTCGACACATCCGTCGACGCGCGCGAGTGCGACTCGCAACGCGTCACCGCGCCCGGCGAGGGCTTGCACACAAGCGGCATCGGTCGCAAACGTCTGACCAAATCGCGCCGGCAGCGGCGTGGTGCCCGTATCCAGCGCCGTCGCCACCACCGCGTCATGCGCGCGAATGCGGTCCACCGTCGGACGCACGACGAGTGAGGGGACGTCGCTGACCCAGGCGTCGGCCAATCGCCGGACCGGCGTGTCATCCACTCCCGCGGTCTCGGATGGCGGTCCGGCGGCGATCGGCTGCGTGATGCAATACAGATACGTCGGACTCATCGCGGCTCGATCTTGCGTACAGCGGTCTCGACCGCGCTCAGCAGGAGATGCAGCTCGAGTCGCACGAGGTCGATATCGGCGACCGAAATCACGACGTCGCCGCTCAGCACGACACCCTTGTCCAGCACCCGGTTGATCAGGTCGCTCAGAATGAGTCGTTCGTCCGCGTCGCTACTCACTGGACGAAATGATACGGCGGCCACGGGCCGGTGAATTCGAACCGGAATCCGAGCGGTGTGAACCGGCGCATGAGATCGGTCAGCCGCGCTTGAAAGGGCTCGAAGGCATCGCGCCGCACGAGATAGGCGCCGTTCAAGATCGCCGCGGCGTTTGCGCCGTCCTCGCGGCGGGGCAGAGTGCCCTGGAAGTTGCCGGCGGAGACGTGGGTCAGCTCGCTATGAATCGTCGTGGCGATCTTGGCCGTGGCCTCGCGCAACTCGGCGCTCCTCAAGCCGGCGAGCTTCCGTTCCAAGAGATACCGTTGGCCCGGCGTGGCCTGGGCGATCTCCGCTTCCAAGCGCGCCACCGCGGGACTCAATTCCGTGAGCCGGGGCCCGAGTTGATCGTCGAGCCCGAACACGCGCACGGCATACTCCCGACCGAGCGCCACGCGGTCGATGACTTCGGCATACTCGGCCGATCGCGGCTCGAGATGATTACGGACGGACGCGGTGTCCCGAAACAGCACCCACATCGGAAACGGGATCGACCCGCCATGCTCGCTCGCCCAACTGGCGACGGTGTCGTGCGCGATGGCACGCGGCGCGAGCCAGGCGACATCGGCGACCAAGGACTCGAGGCGCTGGGGATCGTACGTGTCGGGCGGGAGCTCGGACACCAACGCCGCGACAGCGCCCGCGCCGACGACGGTCACCGGTTCGCCGTCGATGCCGGGAGGTGCGGCGCGGATGTCGAGTGCTCGCGGAACGATGCCGTAGACGTAGAACAGCGTAGTGCTCCTTAACGGATGGCCGTCCACCCGGCGCGCCACGACCGGATCGCGGACACGCCGCGGGGGCCGGTCACCTCCGGCGGTGCCGCAAACTGCGGGATCGATGGGGCGACCGACAGTGGGGGGACCGTGCCATCGGCGCGGTTCCAGACGACGGCCTGGACCGCGAGGCCCAGCGCGCCGACGGCGGCGGCGAGCCGTCCGGCTTCGCGGCGCACGATCGGCTCGTCGAGGGCAACCAGAATGAGACCGGCGCGGGCGGGATCGGCTAGCAGATCCCGCACGGCGCGGGTGCGACGGGCAAAGGTCACGATATCGCCGGCGGCGTCGGTCATCGCGCCGACTTCTTTGTACTTGAGCATGAGGCGCATGATCCGGTGGCTCCAATCGAGGGCCACGGCCGGCGTCTCGAGGAGGCGCAACAAGTGGCCGGTCGGCGCGGGGTCGACGATGATGTTCGCGTAGCGGCCTTGGTCCAGCATCTCGCCGACCACGGCGAGTGCGTACAGCTCGTCGATTCCCGGGGGCGCCAACGACAAGAGGTCGCGCAGGATCCGGCGATCGTGCGCCAGGTCGAGACCGGAGCCGACCAGGCGATCAAATACGGCGTCGACCCGGTCGCGATACGAGCGCTCGATAGCCGCGAAGGCCGCGGTGGCGTCGGCCTGGCGGGCCCATAAGCCCGGGGCATCGGCGATCGCGACCTCGGTGTCGCCAACAGCGAGGCCGAGGGCGTCGCCCACGGACGGCGCCGGGTCGGTCGACACCACCAGCACCGGATGCCCCTCGTGCGCGGCCTCGATTGCCAGCGCGCAGGCGACTGTCGTCTTCCCAACGCCGCCCTTTCCGCCGACGATCGTCAGGGCCTTCACCTGTGGGCCCGTAGCGCCGGGCTCCGCCGGCGCTACGCGCGCCACTTTCTCCCCGGACACTCCTGTGATCTCCCGGGGCACTCCACCGAGGGGCGGCGCCGGCGGGGCGGCCGCGAAGCGGGCCGCCCAGATTTCCGGCGTCGGATCCGCAATCAACGGCACGACGTAGTGGGGGACGTCGGGGAGAATGTCCGAGAACGCCACGAGATCCGCTGTCTCGGGGGCGGCGTTGATGATCACCGCGCCGGCGGCGATGCCGAGCGCGGGGAGCGCGGCGGCGTAGCGTCCGGTCTCGGCGATCACCACGGGCTCGGCCCGCGTAACGAGGACCAATCGCGTGGCCGCCGGATCGGCGAACAGCGCGCGCAGCGCCGCGATCCGCGCGCGCCACTCGACGAGCATGGCGTCGACGCCATCGGTCCGATACCGGTGCGTCAGCGCCCGCACCAGAAACCGGTGCTTCTCCTGCATCCGCTCCAGCAGGTCGACGACCAGCCGGAACGTCTCCGGCAGGGCGAGGAGCCGCAGGGTATGTCCCGTGGGCGCCGTGTCCACGATGACGCGCCGCCACTGGCCCTCGGCCGCGATGTCGGCCAGCGACAGCACCGCCATGACTTCGTCGGTCCCTGGCAACGCGGCATCGACCAACCCCGCGATGTCCTCGCGATCGAGATAGGTCCCGCGATCGACGACGGTGACGATCTCCTCCCGCCACCGCGCGAGAAACGCTTCCCGTTCCACACCAGCGTCGAGCTGCCGCGCGAACACGCCGGGGTATCGCCGCAGTGCGGCGGCCGCCGCCCCTACGGACTCCCCGACCGCGTCGCCGAGCGAGCGCGAAGGGTCGGTGGAGAGGAGCAGGGTCTGGTGGTGACGGGCGGCGCTCCGCGCGGCCAGCGCGACCGCGCACGTGGTCTTACCGACCCCTCCCTTGCCCCCAACGATGACCCATCGGGGCAGCGCGTCGAGCAGTTGATCGAGAGCCCGCCCGGTCACTCCCCGGCGACGCGCACCGGCCCGCCGCTCGTCGGTCGCCCGAGCCGCTCCCGCCACTCACGCACGGCGCGGAGCCGGTCCATGATGCGGGCCTCTTCCGCCGCATACGCCGAGTCGTCGATCTCGCCGAGCTCGAGGCGCAACTGCAGCTCCATCAGGTCCCGTTTGATGTCCGTGTCGTCCGTCAGCTCTTCCTCGGCGACGCGCTGCACCTGACCGAGCGTCCAGCGGATCCCGGCGACGGGGCCCGTCACGGGAAAGAACAAGAGCTTGGCCAGCAGTCCCATAGCGCCGCCCGGACCCTCAGCTCGCGCGTTCGAGCTTGAGCTTGATGTTGACGAAGTTGTACGGCGGCCAGGGGCCCGTGTACTTGAACGTCAGCAGCTCGTCGTAGCGGTGGCTGACCACACGCACCACCTCGTCGAACTCTTCGCTCCGTGCCCGGTCGACGAGGAACGCCGCATTCATGATCATGCGGTCTCCGATGACCTTGTTGCTGCGACTGGCGACGGCGATGGGCTTGAGCGCCTCGTGCACTTCGGCGACCAGGCGGTTGCCGGTCTCCTCGAGCGCCGCCTCGACCAACCGCCCGAGCTGCATGCGCGCGAAATAGGTCGAGGACGACGCGTTGTTCGTGATCTCGTCCTTGAGCCGCCGGATCTCGTCATTCTGCTGCTCGAGATTGGCGATGACCTTTTCGCGGTCCCACAGGATCTTGAGACCGAACTCGATCTTGTCCTGCATTTTGTCCAACACGTCGTTGAACGCTTGATACGCGGAGCGGAGCAACTCGGTCACGTCGTCCTCGGAACGGAACAGCGTCCCGAAGCTCATGGGGATAACGGTAAACTCCCGCATCACGGTCTCGTTCACGAACTCGTGCGCGAGGACGTTCTCCCGGGTGGGGTCGTACAGGACGATCGGCGTATTGCTGACCACGGCGGCTAAATCCTTGTGCTGCACCGTGTAAACGCGCCGACTCCCGCCGATCCCAATGTCCCCGAAATCCCGTGGCTTATCGCTCCTGACGATGCAGTAGACGTACTTCCCGCTGTCAGTCGCGGCCTGAACGGTCTCGCTCATATGGTTGAGTATACCCGCCATTGTTCCCGCTCAGCTAGTAGGAGCCCCTTTACGCCGAGGTTGGTTTCGGCACAAGTTCGACCCATGCCGATACTGCCACGACTCTCGATCGCCCTCCTTGCCGCGGCGCTCCTTCCGGAGCCCCAGGGATTGACCGGCTATTCCAGTTCAGCGGCCCAGGCCGAACGGGACTGGGAGCGTCAAATGCAGGCGATTCCGGCACCCGACACCATGCGTGTGGCAATGCGCCGCCTCAGCGCGAGGCCGCATAATGTGGGGACTCCGTACGATCGAGACAATGCCGAGTGGATTCTGGGCCGGTTCAAGTCGTTTGGACTGGATGCGCACATCGAGCAGTTCGATGTGCTATACCCCACCCCCCGGGAGCGCTCGGTCGAGCTCGTCGCTCCCACGCACTTCAAGTTGGCCCTCAAGGAGCCGACCGTCGCCAGTGACCCCACGTCGGGGCAGACCACGGAGCAGCTCCCCACGTACAATGCCTATGCGCTGGACGGCGACGTCACGGCGCCCGTCGTCTACGTGAACTTCGGCGTACCGGCCGACTACGATGAATTGGCGCGCCACGGCGTCTCGGTGAAAGGCGCGATCGTGATCGCCCGCTACGGCCAATCGTGGCGCGGGATCAAGCCCAAGGTCGCGGCCGAACATGGGGCCGTGGGTTGCCTCATCTACTCGGACCCCCACGAGGACGGGTACGCCGCCGGCGAAGTCTTCCCCGCCGGCCCGATGCGTCCCCGCGACGGCGTGCAGCGCGGCAGTGTGTTGGACATGCCGGTCTACCCGGGCGACCCGTTGACGCCGGGCGTCGGCGCGGTGCCCGGCGCGAAGCGGCTTCCCATCTCCGAGGCCAAGACCCTCACCAAGATTCCCACGCTCCCGATTTCCTACGGCGATGCGCAGCCGATCCTGGCCGCGATGGGTGGACCGGTGGCGCCGGTCTCGTGGCGGGGCAGTCTCCCGATCACGTATCACTTGGGCGGCAGCGGACCGGCGCGGGTTCATCTCGTGTTGAAGTCGGACTGGAACACGAAGCCACTCTTTGACGTGGTCGCGCGCATTCCCGGCGCGGTGGCGCCCGACGAGTGGATCGTCCGCGGCAACCACCACGACGCGTGGGTGAACGGCGCCGAGGATCCGCTCTCCGGTCAGGCGGCGCTGCTGGACGAGGCGCGCGCGTATGGCATCCTGCTGGCCAAGGGTTGGAAGCCGCGCCGCACGATCATCTACTGCGCCTGGGACGGCGAAGAGCCCGGACTTCTGGGGTCCACCGAGTGGGTCGAGCAGCACGGTGAAGAGTTGGCCCAGCACGCGGTGGCCTACATCAATACCGACGGCAACGGGCGCGGATTCCTCAACGTCGAGGCCTCCCACACGTTGGAGCATTTCTTCAACGACATCGCGCGCGACATCACCGATCCGGAGACCAAACTCCCGGTCTGGCGCCGGCAACAAGCGCGGCAACTGCGCGCCGCCGCGACCGCGGCCGATCGCGATGAGATTCGCGCCCATCCGAACCTGCGCGTCGGCGCGCTGGGATCGGGTTCCGACTATTCGTCGTTCTTGCAGCACGCCGGCATCGCGTCCGCCAATCTCGGGTACGGCGGCGAGGACGAAGGCGGCATCTACCACTCCGTGTACGACGATTTCTATTGGTACACGCATTTCGCCGACACCGCGTTCGTGTACGAGCGCGCGCTGGCGCAGACGGTGGGCACGGCCGTGATGCGGCTGGCCGACGCCGAAGTCATCCCGTTCGATTTCACCGGGCTGGCCGAGACGGTGGGACGATACCGGACGGAGGTGGAGAAACTCGCGGCGGCCGAGGCCGACTCGATCGCGGAGACGAACCGCGAAGTGCGCGAGGGCACGTTCACCGCGGTCAACGACCCGCGCCGGCCGACCTACGCGCCGGACACCACCGCGGTTCCGCCGCATCTCGACTTCGCGCCGCTGGAGAACGGCCTCGATGCGCTGACCCGGGCGGCCGCCGCGTACAAGATCGTCTCCGACTCCGCCGGCGGCACGACCCTCGACCATGCATCGCCCGCCGCGCTCGCCGCGCTCAACGCGGTGCTCATCAAGAGCGAGCGCGCGTTGACGTCCGCCGAAGGATTGCCGAACCGTTCCTGGTACCGGCATCTGATCTATGCCCCGGGATTCTACACGGGATACGGAGTGAAAACGCTACCGGGCGTCCGCGAAGCCATCGAACAGCGTACCTGGTCGTCGGCGGACCACGAGATCGCGCGCGTGGGCAAGGTGCTGGAGGACGAGGCCGGCGTCGTGACGGAAGCGACGGCCGCTTTGCGCAATGCGATGCGCTAGCTTTCTCGCCTATGACGAAGGAGCAACGCGAGTACCTGGAGCGCCGACTGCTGGAAGAGCGGACGCGCGTCGTCCGGGCATTGGAGCAGTACCACGCCCGCACGCGAGAGTCGACGTCCGACCAAGCGGGCGACCTCTCCCACTATCCGTTTCATCTGGCCGATGAAGGAACGGATACGATGGACGAGGAGCTGGATGCGTCGGAGGCGGCGCGCGAGACCCGCGAGCTAGCGGAGATCGACGATGCGCTGCGCCGCCTCTATTCGGAGCCGGCGCGGTTTGGGCGCGACGAGCATACCGGGGGCGAAATTCCGTTCGAGCGGTTGGATATCATCCCCTGGGCGCGCACGGCGGCGGACGCACGGCCCGGGTGAAATGGGGTGAGGCGGGGATAGTATCCTGGGATCGTGACACGGATCACCGCGACCCTCGGAGAGGGTTGCCAGGTCGACCCGGTCGTTCGCATCCTTGCGTGCTCACGTGTCTTTCCCCGTTTACGCCCCGAGGCTTACGCATGCGCTCACTCAGTAGGGCTACGCTCGCCGTCGTCCTGTTTTCCTCCATGGCGTGCTATCACGCCATTATCACCACCGGTCGCGCCGAAAGCTCCACGATCATCGAGAAGCCTTGGGCCAGTTCGTTCGTGTTCGGACTCGTGCCGCCTGATCCGCTCGAGGTCTCCAACGAGTGCAAGTCCGGCGTCGCGAAGGTGGAGACGCAGCACAGCTTCCTGAATGCGCTCGTGGCATTTCTGACGTTCCAGATCTATACGCCGATGGACATCAAGGTCACGTGCGCCGGCCCGGGTATGGCGCCCAAGACGTCAATGTTGACGCCGTCGGAGCCGACGGATGCCGCGCGGCAGCAGATCATGAATGACGCGTACGAGATCGCCCGACGGACGGGCCAGCCCGTCTTTGTGCGGTTCTGACCCCTGCTGATGACCGGGAACCGGACGCAGGTCCGGTTCCCGGTGTGTTCGACCGGTTCGTCACGCTCTCGGAGTCGGTGACGCTCGGCGACGCCACCGTGGTTCTGCTGCGCCCGCGCAACGCCGATGATCTGATCCGGGAAGAGGATTTCGTGCGGGATGAGCGTCTGCCCTATTGGGCGGACCTCTGGCCCGCGTCGCGGGCGCTGGCCGAGGCGATCCCAAAACCCCCACGCGCGGACGCCAGGCTGCTGGAGCTCGGATGCGGCCTCGGTCTGGCGACCATCGCCGCGATGCGCGCGGGCTGGCGCGTCACGGCCAGCGATTACTACGAAGACGCCTTGTTGTTCACGTCCCACAACGCGTTCACGGCGACCGGCCGGCGGCCCGACGTCCGCCTGGTCGACTGGCGCGCGCTGCCCGCGGACATCGGCGACGGTGGCGGGTACGATCTGATCGTCGGCGCCGATGTGTTGTACGAGCCCGATTATCCCGGACTCATCGCCGGCGCGATCGCGCGGACGATCGCGCCGGGCGGCCGCGCGCTCATTGCCGACCCGCACCGCGTGCATGCGCCGCGCTTCCCCGACGAATGCGCGACGGTGGGGCTGGCCGCCCACGTCGAGTCGGGCGACCGGATGCTCTTCTATCACGTGGTCACTGCACGGTAACGATTCCCGTCATGGTGGGATGCACCGTGCAGTAGTACTTGTACGTCCCCGGCGTCTCGAACTTCTGCGAGAATTTCCCGTCGGTATCCATCGTCGGTCCGGGGTTGAACGCGTTCGTGAAGCTGGCAATGCGATGCGGGACATCGTCGCGATTGATCCACGTGACCGTGGTGCCGGCGGGCACGGTGCGGTTCGGCGGCGAGAACACGAAGTTGTCGATCGCGATCTCGTCGTCCTTGACCGGCGCCAGGGTCTTGGGCTTGCCGCGGTTGGTCGACGCTCCGGCCACGGCCACGGGTGTGCCGGCGAGGGACGCATCGACGATGGCGAGCGTGCCGCCGTGCGCCGAGAATCGCACGCTGGACAGGCCGAGAAAGCTCCGGAGGCGATCGGCGCCCACGTCCACGGGGCCGGGGCCGGCCGCGGTGCCGGGCGCCGGCTGTGGGAACGCGGTCGACAGGGCCGTATGGAACGTCATGTGGCCCTCCACTTTTTGGACCGTTTGGTGAATGTGTCCATTGAGCACGGTCACCGAGCCGAACTTGGCGAGCAGCGCCAGCGCTTGCGCTCCGTCATCGGTGCCCCAGCCCCACTGCGGGTACAGCGCCCAGAGGGGCACGTGGGCGAACACCACGATCGGCGTGCTCTTGGCCAGCCCTTTGACATCTTGCGCCAGCCACGCCAACTGGTCGGCGCCGAGTGAGCCCAGGCCGCCCGGCTTGAGGTCCATGACGTTGACCAGGCCAATGAAGTGGATGCCGCTGTGGTCGAAGCTGTACCAGCCGTTGCCTTTGGTCTCTTTGCCATAGCGCGCGCGATAGGACGCGCCGGCGTCGTTCAGGACGTCGTGCTCGCCTGGGACATAGAACACGTTGCCCGTTTTTGTCTTCGCCGCGCGGATCATCTGGTCGACGGCGTCGAACTCGCTGGGTTTGGAGAGGTGGCTGATGTCGCCGGTGTGCAGCAGGAAATGCGGTTGGGATGGCAGCGCGTTGATGCGCCGGATGGCCTCTTGGAACGTCCCCGCGACGTCCGTGTTGGCCGCTTTGTCGAAACCCATGTGGCTGTCGCTGATCTGTACGAAAAACAGGTCTTTCGGATGGGCTTCCCCGATGCGAAACGAGCGGGGCACGCCGCCGACCATGGACCAGACCACGCCCGTGCCTGCCCAGGCCATGCATTCCAGGAACCCGCGACGGTCGATGCCGTCGTGCGCCGTATCTTCCGTGATGATTTTTGTCATGCCACGGAGACCGCACCCGCGTCGGGAATATTCCCGGACCGGTGGTGGTATACTCATCACGTGACGGACGATGACGCGGAGCGCTCCGGGCGCTTCGCGCGGCTCATGATGCCACACCTCGATGCCGCCTATGCGGTGGCGCGGCAACTCACGCGCAACCACCATGACGCCGAGGATGTCGTGCAGGAGGCCTATCTGCGCGCGCTCCGGTATTTCGGGGGGTTTCGCGGGGAAGACAGCCGGGCGTGGTTGCTCACGATCGTCCGGCACACGTGCTACTCGGCGCGCGGGAGGGCCGTGGAGCGGGCGGAGACCGTCGAATTCGACGATCGGGTACACTCGCCTCCCGCTCCCGAAGCCGGTGGCATAGAGAATCGCCTCACCCTGACGCAGGCCCTGGCGGCGCTGCCCCACGATGCGCGCGCGATTCTGGTGTTGCGCGAGCTCGAGGGACTTTCGTATAAGGAGATCGCCGACGTGATCGGAGCACCCATTGGCACCGTCATGTCGCGGCTGGCCCGGGCGCGCGAGCGGCTGCGGCAGGTCGTGAATCCATGACCCACGTCGATAGCGTTCGCTTGAGCGCCTATGTCGATGGCGAGCTCCCGGCTGGTGAGGCCGCGGAGATTGCCGCCCATCTCGCGGGCTGTGCGGCGTGTGCGGCCCATCTCGAGGATCTCGAGCGGCTGCGGGTCCATCTCGGCGCGGCGCTTCGCGCCGACGCTGCGCCGGCGCCGGAAGCGCTCCGACGCCAAGTGGTGGCCGCCCTCAGGGGGGCAGAGGCGGCGGACGGTGGATCGGCGCGGGCCGTGCGACGGAACAGCTGGCGGCCGACGAGGCCGGCGATGGCGATGGCCGCGACACTGCTCATCGGGCTGGGACTGGGCGCGACGTGGTCAGCGTTGACCCGCCGGGCCCGGCCGGAGGCCGGGTCGGCCATTGTGCGCGAGGTGCTCGACAGCCACATCCGTTCGCTGGCCGGCGGGGCCACGCATCTCATGGACGTCGCCTCGACCGATCAACACACGGTCAAGCCGTGGTTCCAAGGCAAGCTCGACTTCAGCCCGGCGGTGACGGATCTCGCGCCCCAGGGGTTTCCGCTCCTCGGCGGCCGGGTCGACTATATCGACGGACATCCCGCGGCGGCCCTCGTTTATGGCCGGCGCCAACATCTGATCAATCTTTATCAATGGCCGGCCGCGGAAGGCGCCACGGGTGCGGATATAGCATCAGAGTTGCATCGTGGTTACACTGTGCTACACTGGGTGACTGGCGGACTGGAGTGCTGGGCCGTGTCCGACGTCAACGCGTCCGATCTGCGCGAATTCGCGAGGAACATCATCCTCACACAGCGGTAAATCTGATCGTGCCCTTCTCGCATGGTCTTCTGCCGTACCAGCTGCCGCGCACGCTTCGCACGCGTGCCGAGCGGCTATTCGATCAACAACTCGGGCTGTGGAATCACGATGTGAAGCATCCGTCGGGGAATCTCCTGCTCGCGTACGGGTTCACGTGCGAGTGCGGTCCCGGGTCCGGCGGCACGCTGAGTACGAACGCGTACGCGTTGCCGCTGGAGAGTGGCCGGTCGATGCGCGTGTGCGAGAGCGGGCTGTTCGTCACGACGGTCAGCGGTGAGCGGTCGGGCGGGGGCGTCTACGTGCGGCGCCTGGGGTTCGAGCCGCGGCATACCGATGGGGTGATGAGCGATCCCAGCTCATGCGTGCCGTTGCAGGCTACGAAGGTGCGGCCCAACGCCGGCATCCCCGAGTGGCGGGAGGCGTGCGGCGCGTTGGCCGAGGCATTGGCCGCGGTGGCCTCGTACGAGGAGTGGGTGCTCGTGCAGTTCGGCATCGCCTATCGTCGAGACTCGCTGACCACACGGGGCAGCGGCATGTGCGCCTGGCGGAGCGCGACGCCCATTCAGGAGACGGCGGAGGCCTGGCGCGAGCTGGCCACCTGGTATCGCCAGGCCGCGCGGCCCGCCGGCATCGGTGACATCGTGCCCTCGGCGCGACACGCCATCAACCGCCACTCATAGATCACGTTTTCTTCACGACGCCGCCCCCTTCGGGGGGAGACTTCGTGCGCCCTTGTTTCCCACCCATTTCACACCAGAACTGACATGTTCGCGCTCCGTTTCGCCGCCCTCGCCCTGCCCTTCAGCGTGTTGGTTGCGCCGTCGCATGCCGTGCGCCCGCTGGCTTTCGCTCCGGACAGCACCTGGACCGCGGACCCGGTGCATTCCAGCGCCGAGTTCGACGTCGTGCACCTCGGGATTACGCATGTGAAGGGGACGATTCCCATCACCACGGTGCAGGCCCAGGTCGCGGGCGGTCAGACCGTGCCGTCATCGATCTCGGCGACGCTGGACGTGGGCGGCGTCAGCACGAACAACGTCAAGCGCGATGCCGACCTCAAGTCGGAGCATTTCTTCGACGCCGCCAAGTATCCGACCATCACGTTCGCCAGCACGAAAGTCTCGCCGATGGGTGCCGACTCGACGTTCACGATCGAGGGGACGCTGACGTTGCACGGGGTGACCAAGCCGGTGACGCTCAGCGCGCACTTCGACGGCCGGGCCAACGCGATGGGCGCGCCGCGCGTCGCCTATCGAGCGACGACGACGCTCGACCGCCGCGATTACGGGATGACCTACGGGACGATGTTCGCGGGAACGAACGTCGTCATCTCCCTGAGTATCGAGGCGGCGAGCAAGTAGTGGTTTACGCTTCCCGCACGGACAACCGCGTGATGGCCGGCGCTTCGGCGTGCAGGTACGCGTTCGGGTCGTGGTTGATCGCTCCCGTGGGGAGCATCGGCCAGAACGGTCCCAGGTCGCGGCGCACCCGGTCCTCGTAGAACGGCGGGAGGACGTCGGTTTCGGAATCGAAGTAGCGACGGACCCCCATGTCCGAGTCCAGGAGTCCGCGGACGTGCTTGTAGTACGCCATGCGCCCGTAGCCTTCGCTGGACATCGCCCGGACGACGTTCATCCATTTCGGGATCGCGCCCTTGGTGGCCGCGAACCGCCGCCAGATGGCGCGCTTGGAGAACGAGTACGTCGTCAGGTCGATCACGTGGTCGTAGAACTTGCCCCAAGAGTAGTTCTTGGGTTTGACGTTCATCGCCAGGTTGTTATTCAAAAAGTGGTGCGGGAACGGTAGGACGCGTCCGGCGCGCTGGAGCTCGAGGTTGAGCGGCGCGGCGCGGCCGAACGCCGAGAGCAGCGAGTAGCCCGGGAACGCGGCCGGCGTCATGTCGATGAACCGCTTGGTGCACTCGAACGGCTCTTCGCCCTCGTCGGTATCCAGTCCCAGGACGAAGTTGGTCTGCACGTACGGGATGTAGCGCATGACCATGTTCACGTGGTCCGAGACCTGGCGGACCTTGTCCATGCCGACGTTCTTGCCGGTTTTCGTTTTGTTGCCGAGCGAGAACCAGGACTCGATGCCCGGCAGGATCGCGGCGAAGCCGTTTTTCTTGAGGCGCGGCAGGCGGTCTTCGTTGAGCAGCGACAGGCTGCTCTCGGCGATGAAATCGGCCCGGCCGGGCGGGATGGCTTCCTCGATCGCGCCCAGCGTCTCGTCGAAGCGCACGCCGAAGTTCGGGTCGTGCCATCCGATGCGCGGGCGCTTCATGTTGTCGAGCAGGAACCGGAGGTCATCGCGCAGCTGGTGCCGGTCGAACGGTTGATAGTCGACCGTCGAGTCGATGCAAAAGCTGCAGGTGTAGGGGCATCCCAGGCTGGCCAGCATGGGCACGATCTTGATGGTGGGCGCCTTGGCCAGGGTCGCCTGGATGAACTTCCAGCGTTCGCGGACGCTGGGGAGTTGGCGGGGCTGTTTGCCGGCGTTCAGCATCACGCCCATCGGGCGGTGCGACTCGCAGTCGGCCAGGACATCCATGACCATCGTCTTGTCGGTAAACCCGAAGACGTAGTCGAAGTATTGGGCCGCGTCTTCCGGGTAGCACCGCGCGTGCGGGCCGCCCAGGGCGGTCACGCAGCCCCGGTCCCGGTACATCGCGCTGATGGCGTAGGAGAGCTGGGCGCTCTCCGTGAATGCCGAGATGAACAGGATGTCGGTGTCGGCGGGCAGCTCTTGGGCGAGATCTTCGTATCCCGTATAGCACACGAAGCGGACCTCATGGCCCGCTTCTTCACACCATGCGCCGACGACTTGGGGCATGATGCTGGCAAGGTTCGCGTTCATCAACTTCGAATACAGGCCCTTGGCCGGGCCGGTCGATACGAGATCGAGCACGCCTACGCGCAGCTTACGGAGCAGGACCCCTCCAAATGCGGGAATCCTCTACAGTACCCCAGAGCGCACTACACGGCTAGAGGGACGTCGGCGGTGGTGACGAGAATGTGGTGTCCATCGGGGTCGACGATCGCCCCAGAGGTGCCCACGATCCTCGCGCCGTGGCGGGCGGCATTCGCCAACACGGTCTCGACGTCGGTTGTATCCGGTAGCAGGATCGTGTACGCGAGCAGGCCGGCGGCGTTGGCGGCCGGCCGCGGGGCGCCGACGCCATTCCACGTATTGAGACCGATGTGGTGGTGGTAGTCGCCGTAGGCGAGGAACGCCGCGCGGAGTCGCGGCAGGGCCGACGTCACCGTCAGCCCCAGGACATTGCGATAGAACGCGATGGCTCTCGGTAAGTCCGCCACGTGGAGGTGCACGTGCCCAATGTTCGTGTGCGAATGGATATGGAATTTCGCGCCGCCGGCCGCGGCCAACAGTGCTGGTCCGTCAAGCGGCGGTGATTCCAGACGGATATGCCCGTCCGGCCCGAACCACTCGGCGCGCGGGTTGTCGATCGTGAGCTCGATGCCGTTTCCGTCGGGATCGGCAAGGTAAATCGCTTTGTTGGTCGGGTGGTCGCTGGCGCCTTGCAGCGGGTAATCGGCGGCCAGGAGCCTCGCCAGGAGTTGCCCGAGCGCGGGCGCGTCGCTCACGCGGATGGCGACGTGATAGAGACCCGTGGTGCGTTCCGGGGCGCGGGCGCCCGGATACTCGGTGAGCGCGAGGAGGTGGGGTGTCCCGCCGGTCGCCGAGAGGGTGGTCGTGTCGCCCTCGTGGGCGGCGACGTGGAGCCCGAGGAGACCCGTGTAGAAGTCGAGGGACCGTTGCCGGTCGGCGACGCGGAGGTGGACCAAGCCGATACGCATGCCTTACGAATCACTTGGTCAGGGTCTCCGTTCCTCGTTCCGTCAGGCCTTGGCCGACCAGGGTCATCGTGATCCGGTGTTGATCGGCCCGGAGCACGGCGAACCCTTTGCCTTCGGTGCCTCCGCCGCCCGACAGCAGGAAATGCAGGTTGCCGCGAGGGGGGATCTTGGACAGATCGTGGATGTGGCCGCACAGGTAGGCGTCGGCGTGGCCCTGCTCGAGGACGGCCAGCAGCTCGGCCATGTGCGGCTCGGGTGAGCCGTCGGGGTTCACGACCGGGTAGTGGCCGTACGCCACTTTCCAGCGCGCGGTGCTGGTGGCGAGCGCGTGGGCCAGCCATTGGAGCTGGACGGGCGAGACTTCGGCGATACCGGTATTCACCGCGAAGAACTCCACGGGTCCGGCGCGGAACCGGTAGAACTCGCCCGGCATGTTCCAGGTCGGGCTTTTGCCCGTGTGCAGGATCTCGGCGGCCGGCGCATCGCCGACGTACCAGTCGTGGTTGCCGAGGCTCGCGTAGATGGGAATGTGCATCGGGCCGTAGACATTCTCCCACAGCGTGCGCCACCGTGGGCCGGTGGGCGACGACATGCCGTCGGGGTTGTAGAAGTTGTCGCCGACGGTGACGCCCAGGTCGAACGGGTGGTCCCGATGGTAGCGTCGCATGTCGGCGGCGATGGCCTTTTGCGCCGGCAGATTGCCGTAGTCGCCGAACACGAGGACGCGGATCGCGTCCTTTTTCGTGACGGTGAACGGTTTGACGGTTTGCAAAAAGCGCGGGACCGCGTTGCCGAGTTGTTGGCCGAGCCATTGGTCGTCGGCCATGTCCATGTCGTTGGCGAGCGCGGTGTCGGGCGTGGCTCGTGCTCGGAGCGCGCGGATGCGTTGGCGGTCGCCGCGTGCTTCCCAGACGTGATAAAACTGCAGCGCGTCCCAGGCATTGTGTGGGGAGGCGGCGGGGTCGTGCACGATGGCGAGGAGCGCGGGGCCGAGGCTGGACTCGGGGATGGCGCGCCAGATGTAGTCGTTGTGCTTGTACCGTCCGCGCAACGCGTCGAAGAGCGCGCGGCGGGCGGCGGTGTCGTGTTGAAGACTATCGAGCAGCGCGGGGCCGCGGTCGGGGTTGGCGGTGTCGGCAAGGGCGACGATGGGGACGCTATCGATGGGCGGGACGACCTGGGCCGGGACCGCCGGGGCGAGCAGGGCGGACAGCGCGAGCGCTAGCTTTTTCATGGGATCCGAAGGTAGTCGATCTGTTCTCTCATTCGAGCATTCTTGGTCCGTGTCCATGAACAAGATCATTCCACCGCTCGATCCTGGCGAATATGCGCCATTCCATGCCCAGTACATTGCCAACGTCCCCGAGCATCCTGTGGACGCGATGCGGTCGCAGGGGGAGGCGACGCACGCGTGGATTGCCGGGTTGACCGAGGAGCAGGGTCACTACCGGTACGCGCCGGACAAGTGGAGCGTGAGCGACGTCATCGGCCATCTGATCGATGCCGAGCGGATCAGTGCGTATCGGGCGCTCCGGATCGGGCGCGGGGATGTGACGCCGTTGCCGGCGTGGGATCAGGATCTGTATGCGACGGTCGCGCGCGCCGACCGGCAGCCTATCGCTGATCTGGCCGAGGCGTACTGGCTGGTGCGGGGGTCGACGGTCGCGCTGTTCGAGAGCTTTCGACCATGAGGCGTGGAGTCGCTCGGGCGTGGCCATGGGTGTCCCCGTGAGTGTACGGGCGTTGGCCTATATCGTCCCCGGGCATGAGCGACATCATCTGCGGATCTTCAACGAGCGTTACCGGCTGGCGGCGCCGATCAGCGATTCGATGAACCGGTAGATGTGATGGACGGCGAGCCGGGCCGCGTGTCCGACCTCGTCGGCGCGGAGGACGCCGAGCAGGATCAGGATTATGGCGATGAGGGCGACAGCGACGAGGGGGCGGACCAGCGTGCGGAGGACGCCCAGGATCACCAGGACGATGAGCGCGACGCAGATGACGGTGGCGATCGTCGAGGCGGTGAGGGCGTGCACGGGTCTCCCTAGGGGGTTGGGGCCGAGGTGGGCCCGCTTTGTTACGCATGTAATGCCAGTCTCGTGCTATGTCTCGTGTTTCCGGTCTGTTGCGCTACCGGGCTCTACATTAACGCCAGCGAGAAAGGCGTCCTCGTGGCACGGCGTTTGAATACCTGTGACACAACCGTTCACAGGTGTCCTCATTTCTGCTATCGCGTACTCCGCCAATTACGAACACAGCCCGACGCTGACTGCGGATCGGGGGCGGTTGGTGGCGGCCCTTGTGCGGGCGCGGGTGCGGGATGAGTACGATACGCCCGCCATGCGGGCGGCGGTGGCGGGGCTTTCGTCGCATGCGCGGATGGGCGGGTTGCCGCCCGAGCGGCTTTTGATCGTGCTCAAGGACTCGGTGGCGTCGCCGCAGCTGCTCGGGTCGACGTCTTGGTGGCGGGCGACGGTGATCGACCGGCTCGTGCGCTGGGGGATCGAGGGCTACTACGGCCAGTAGGGCGTCGGTCCAATCGCAGTACCGTGTCGCTGTCCGTTGCCCGGTCGAACCATAGCAGTACGACGCCGTCGCGTGTGCCTGGCGTGGTGACGGCTAGGCGAACCAGGTCACCGTCCACGTCCTGATAGAACGTGACGACACGCATGGGCATCTCACCGTGCGAAATGCCGAGTGGGCGCAGCACCGCTTCGACCGCAGCGGTGCTGTCATGCTCGATCCCACGCCGCGTCGCGATGGGTTGGTGATCGCGGGGCGCGGTGTGCTTGGCGGGTGCGAAGGCGAGCAGCAGAGCGGCGGCCCAGAGGATGGCAGACACGGATCTCCTGCGGCGCATTCGAGATGATCGTCCACGCGCCCGTTCCGCGCTAGGGTTCCGCCATACGAATCGTTGTATCCGCATGTTATCATATTATCTTTATATATGCCCGAAGCGCTTAACCGCACGGAACTTGTTGATGCGCTCGCCGCGCTCGGTGCGAAGTGCCGGGGACGGACGACGTTGCTGTTGGGTGGCTCGGCCGCGCTTATCCTGCGCCACGCGCTTGATCGCGGTACCAACGACGGCGATGTGTTGACATTGAGCCCGGGGTTGGACCGGCTACAGGCCGCCATCCGAGCGGTCGCGCATGACCGAGGGTTGCCCGACGGCTGGCTGAACGGCAGCGTGCAGAGCTACGCCGAAGTTCTCCCGCCCGACTACGCCTCGCGTGTCACGACACTCCCACCGTTCGGTCGGCTCTCCGTGTCCCTCGTATCCCGGAAGGATGTCATTGTCATGAAGTTCTTCTCCGGGCGCCCCAAGGACATCTCGGACCTCCAGCAGATCGGGCCAACAGCCGCCGAGCGCAGCTTTGCGGCGCACGAGGTGCCGCGCCTTGCGAAGATCGATGTCGAGAAAGCCAAGCGGATGCAGGCGCTGCTCGATGTATGGGCCGAGGGGGCAAGCCGATGAGTGGCATTGCGCGACACAAGGCGATCACCGCAGCGGTGCGGTCCGATCCCCTTGAGCGTATCGCTCAAGATTGGGCGCGGATCGGTCTGTGGCTCAGTGTGGCATCCGCCCTGGATGTCGTCGACGTCGAAGCGCTCATCGTCCGCACCGCACGGGTGGCGCGGACGGATGAGCGCCTCTTCGTCGGCGCGGCGTCCTGGTTGGCGGCGTACCATGGCTGGGTCAACGGCCGGCGCCTGGTCGCGCTGGCGACGGCGCTCGCGAAGACGGATCCCATTGCGTCGGCGGCGATGGGCGCGATGCTCACGCTCGCGACCACACAGACTGCCCTGTCCGCGCCGGAGCTCGCCGGCGCGATCGAGCGCTGCCGCCCCATCAAAACGCCGCGGCCCTTGTTCGCCGTCATTGAACAATTCCCCACGTTGCGCTCATCAGTCCGTGAGCACGCCGCGCCACTCTATCGGCAGTGGGGATTCTGGCACGACGACACCGCGCTCAAGCCGAGCGCGATCCGCCCCGCCGACTGGCTCCTGCGTCATGTCCCGGAACTCCGCGTTCGCGCCATTGTTGGCCCTTCGCTCGAGGCCGATCTCGATCATCAAAGCGCTCGAAGCGCCTCTGACCGCCAGCGATTTGGGCCGAACGACCGGCGTGTCCTACGCCGCCGCTCACGGCGCCGCCGACCGACTGGTCACACGCGGACTGCTCGTGCGCGAGCGCGTCGGGGTACGGCAATTCCTTCGGCCGACGCTGGCGGCCACCGGCGCGCTGGCCGCGTCTCGCGAGGGCTCCGCAGCGTAGCTCGCGCCCCGTCGGCTACATCAGGCTCCGGCACTGTCAGCTCTCCCGATTAGATCCCCAGCATCAACAACGCCAGGTACTACCCACTCCGCGGCGCATGCTGCCGTCGCCACCTGCACTAACTCGTGTCGACCGGCCAACTAACGAATGGCCCCGGTTCTTGGAGAGCCCGTCGAGCCCATGCGATCGAGCGATCGAGATCCGCGCAGTGAACCGAAATGGTGATGGATGATTGGAGCACTGCGATTCGAAAGCCCTGTCGCGCGAGCACATTGTCAAACAGTCCTTCATCCATGCGAAGACTCTGAAATGCTTCGATCGCCCGATTGGTCGTCAGTTCGCGGTCCAAGGCAATTCCCCAGATCGACAACGGGTAGAGCAACTCGTGTCTCGCACACTTGACCAGCCGCCAGATGACCTGCTCCAGCTCCGGCGCTGTATGCACCACCGCTGGCCACTCACCCAGCACGTCGGTATCCGGGGAAAGGTCGAAGCGCAGTGCGAAACCGGTATCGAGCGCTAGCTGACACAGGATTAGAGTGGCACGGGATGCTTCCTGCAGAATGAACACATTGTTGGACAGCGAGGTGGCACGATGTATCGTCCCCCCTCGGGGGAGGATGTCCAACAATACAGCGCACGTCGACCGGAGGTCGTGCTCGCCCGTCGGCCCATGCACTCTGGCAATGATGTGGTATCTCGAAGGCTGTACCATTATCGTCCTGTCGACATGCCCAAGATCGCAACGCAGCATGTCGGGAAGTTGGTAGCCGGCGCACACACTCAATCACCACGCCGCCCGAACAGGGATAGTTCGCTGCGGCGCGATGACGGTAAGTGCGGGACATTTCTTCTCGAATTTAACTACGGTAATCCTACGGCAAACGGCAGCGGGGCGGAGATGGCGGCGCACCGTGAGCAGGTAGGGGTTGAGGAGGCGTGCCCAACGCTCGACCGATTCCGTCAATTAAGTCTTGCGCATTGCTGCTAGAGTTCTGCACGATCCTCCCCGCATCGCAGGGTGCGGCAGTCCCTTTTGCTTTGCTCGTCGCGTACGTCGTTGCCCGCACTCTGTTCTTCCGGCGGCGATCCGAACGACGCCACACGCGGTCGTCGAGCGCTAGCCCTGGCGAATCTCGGTTCTCTGCCCGGCGGGTTTGCCGGACGACGCGCGTCGTCGAAGCCGTGCTAGGGTCACCCGAGCCTCAGCGGTCTGGACTCACCTTCGGAAAGCCAAATAGACTGCCGCCACGATGAGCGATCCCCCAAGAATCCAGAGTAGTCCCTTTCTCGCCGGAGGAACCACGGTTTGTAGCAAAGCGCCAGCAACCAAAGAACCGGCAAAAACGAAGCGATTACTAGAATGCGCGACCTCAGTCACGACAAGCGAGGGCAAGATGACAAGGATGGTCTTCAGCGTGGCCGCCCCGCCGGAAATATGTCCGCTATCCGGTTGGCCCGTTCGAGGGGAACGAAACGGTATCAAGGTCACTCTCAGATCGGAAGTGGCAAACCGTTATTGAGCGGCAAGCGTCGTTGGCACCTGTGTATTCTGTATACTTGTGCGAAGAATCCAACAGTCAAGCCTAGGGGCCAGCTTCCGTCACCCTCCCTGAGGCTCCTGACTATCGCGTCATTGCCAAGAACCGTCAGCTAGTAACTTCCGCCGTGCGTCGAAACCGGCAAACCATTCATAGAGCGACAGGCGTCGTTGGTGCCCGAATATTTCTGCTATCGCGTACTCCGCCAATTACGAACACAGCCCGACGCTGACTGCGGATCGGGGGCGGTTGGTGGCGGCCCTTGTGCGGGCGCGGGTGCGGGATGAGTACGATACGCCCGCCATGCGGGCGGCGGTGGCGGGGCTTTCGTCGCATGCGCGGATGGGCGGGTTGCCGCCCGAGCGGCTGTTGATCGTGCTCAAGGACTCGGTGGCGTCGCCGCAGCTGCTCGGGTCGACGTCTTGGTGGCGGGCGACGGTGATCGACCGGCTCGTGCGCTGGGGGATCGAGGGGTATTACGGCGGGTAGGGGACGCGCGCGGGGTGTCGTCGCGCGTCACAACGCGCCGTCGACGTTCGACTAGATTCCTCTCGACCCGTTCAACGCACCCTCAGGAGCGCCCGTGACGAATCTCCTCGATCGGATCACTGTGAGCCCGAATCAGTGCGGGGGGCGACCGTGCATCAGGGGCATGCGCATTCGCGTGAAGGACATTCTGGAGCTGCTCGCCGCGGGCGAGACGCACGAGCAGATCTTGGCCGACTACCCGTATCTCGAAGGCGACGACATCTTCGCCGCCCTGCAGTACGCCGCGCGACGATTCGACCACCCAACACTTGCTGCCTGACGAGTTTACGGCGTGAGCACCAGCCCGCCCGTACTGCGCGTCTGGATCGATGCGCAGCTCCCGCCATTGCTGGCGCGCTGGCTCGCAAGAGGTTTCGGGCGTCGAGGTGACGCACACGTTCGATCTGGGTTTCCTCCATGCCAAGTCGGTTTTCGCCTGCCATTCCGGCCGAACGGGCTAGATCAGTTAGCTAGCTGCTAACAATTCTGAACCGAGCGTGGTCATGCCTACCCGCCAATCACGACTGGTTGCACCGCGCCAGTGGTCGCTGCAAGACGCGAAGAACAAGCTCAGCGAAGTCATCGGCGCCGCCGCGTCAGGGCCCCAGGTGGTGACCCGACGCGGGGTCAAGACGGCCGTCGTGCTGTCGTACGAGGATTACGTGCGTGTCGCGCATGTCGTCGAGGGCGAGCGGGAATCATTCGAACAGTTTCTCCTTAATGCCCCAAAGGACGCCGTTCGCACCGGGCCGAAGCGTATTCGCATGACATTGCGCGACGTCGACATCTGACCCGGCTCGCCGGATCACCGCAGCCATGTACCTGCTGGATACGAACGTCATTTCGGAGTTGCGGCGGCCGCGGCCCGACCCGCGCGTTGTTGCGTGGGTCCGGGCGCTTGGGCCGGGGGCGGCCTTTGTTAGCGTCGTGACGATCGGAGAGATCGCGAGCGGCATGGCGCTACGACACCGGGACAATCCTGCGCACGCCGACGAGTTGGAACGATGGCTCGATCGCCTGGTGACCGGGTATGGCGACCGCATCCTCCCGGTTGATTCGGCGGTCGCGATGCGATGGGGCGCGCTGGTTGCGGCCCAGCCGCAGCGCGCAGTCGACATGCTGCTGGCAGCGACCGCGCTCGAGCATGGGCTATCGGTTGCCACGCGAAGCGAGGCGCACCTGCGGCGCGCCGGTGTCGCGGTCGTCAATCCATTCTCCCGAGCGTGAGCGTAGTGCCAGTCGACGTCGCCCTCGATGGAAAGGCGCGAGCTCCTGCGGCCGCCGCTCCGCACATAAATGGATCGTTGTATTCGCACACTCGCCTGCAAGGACATCTTGAACCTCCAGCCAATCGCGCCGATCGCCGAGCGCAGCTTTGCGGCTCACGAGGTGCCACGCCTCGCGAAGATCGATGCCGAGAAGGGGGAGCGGATCCGCCGCGGTGGATCGCACATGGTGACGTGTTGCGCGGTGGGGGATCGAGGGGTATCACGGCGGCGCCGACGGCCGGCGCGGGACACCGCCACTAACGCCTTGTTCTATCTCAGATCCAGACGAGACCCGTTGCCATGGCCGTCAGCAAGCCGGCCACCATCCCGGCGGCGATGAATGCGATGGCGACGAAGAGCGTGTGCCGCGCATCCGCCCGCGCTGGTTCCTCCAGCGACGCTCCTAAGGTCCACCAGGCCAGGCCGCCTGCCGGCAGTCCGAAGAGTGCGAGCGGGGGTCCAATGAGCATCCAGGGGTCTCCCAGAATGCTGCCGAACGTGCCGTTTGGAAGCAGCACATAGCCGTATCTCACCTGTGCCCTCCCGAAGAGCGCTATGCCGAGAACGACGAAGAGCGTCGCCGCCACATAGACCATCTGCGACCGCTGGCGGCGCACGAAGTACAAGTCGAGAAAGGCGAGCACAAAGGGCCGACGAGAAAGAACACGCACAAGGCGCTCTCCCACACGGTCATCGTGGCGCGCTCCTGACGGATGCAATCTATGATCGCGGGCGTAGCCGTTCTTCGCCAGCCGCATAGTGACACCGCGCGTATGACCACCTCCGCGACAGTCGCCGCGTACCCTGCCCACCGTCGCCGCCGCCATACGAGAGGGACGTTGAGGAAGGCTAGGGTGATCGGGCCGAGGAAAAACGCCGCAGAGGAACCGATCGCCCAAATGTTGAAGCGTGCGTGAAATTCCCTTCCGGTGGCGGGGCGCCGCGAGCTAGCCGGCCCTTTGCCCCTCCAGAGGGCAAAGTCATGTGGCCGTAAGTTCAATCATCATAATATTAGCTCATAAGGCCGCCCAGCAATCCGAGAAAGATCGCGAGCACGCCGGCGCCGGCCATGAGGAGGACCATCGTCAGGAGGATCGTCGATACGACATCGGACCGCGCTGGTTTGTCAGGCGAGGCGCCCGATGTCCACCACGCGAGCCCAAGAGCGGGCACGCCAAACAGGATGACCGGTGTCGGCAGGAGGTGCCAGGGTAGGCGAAGCACACTGTCCCACGAGCGGTTCGGCAGCAGTGCTGACCACGGACTGGCGGCACCGTAGACAATCGTACCGACAGCGACGAAGACGCCCATGGCTGTATAAACGGCCCGCCCCCGTCCTCGGCGCACGAGGTGCAGGTCGACCAATGCCAACGCGAACGCTCCGAGAAACAGCAACGCCACGAGAGCGATCGGGAACATGTTCATCGCACGCCTCGGCACATTGTCATCAGGAGCAGGTGCCGTGACAAGTCGCCAGTGCCACGAACAGGCTGAAGGGGAGCGCGATAACCATGGACAGCAGCGCGGTCCTTAGCAAGTCACGCAGAGTCACCGCCGGCGCAACATCGGATCGCTTCGTCGCCCGATATACCACCGCCCACACGGGCACGCCGGCGAAGGCCAGCGCCGGCGGTAACTGCCAGGGATCACGCCACGCACTCCCCCACGTTCCGTCAGGCAGCAGAACGTGCGAGCCGACTGCCAAACGGCCAATGTAGAGCAGCGTGCCAGCCGCGATCGCGATCAGCGCGATACCGTACAGAGTCCATCGCCACTGTCCACGTCCGAAGCGCGCCCCAAGTACCGCAAGGCTGATTGGCGCCAGCACAAACTCGACGCCGAGAGCTATCGTCCAGGAATTCATGAGGGGCGGTCTCACGCGGTCATCGCAACAGCCGGGCGAACGCTTCGGATGGTGTCTGCCAGCCGAGCGTTTGTCGAGGGCGGCCGTTCAACTTGGCCCCTCTCTGCCAATATGAGTGAGACACCGACCTTCCCTGGATTTAGTGTCTGAGGGTGATCGAGGATGTGCGTGTGGCTGTTGCTCGCCACGGCGGGCTCGGGCTGCACACGCCCCACGACGTCCATCACGGCCTCGCCGATGCCCGGCGCGGGGCCCGCGCCACCGTGCGCAGGCTGCCTACGCCGCACACCCGGAGCGGTTCGTCCGCCAAATGCCGATCCCACCCGCGCTGCCGACGGCGGCATGGATCAACCCACCCCAATCTCGCGCCCCGTCAGCGAGCGTCGCTCCGTAAACTCCACCCACCCGGTGTCTCAAACTCGTTGACAGGTTCCGAAGCGCGAGCGCAAAGAAGCCGACGAGAAAGAACACATACACACAGTGGCCTCCCACACGGGCATCGGGGCGCGCTCCGGTTGGATGTCATCATAATCGCGCGACTCGTGCCCGGTTAGTGGCCCGCTTTGGGCGTGTTGGCATCGACCCTCTCCAAAAACGCTTGGACCATTGGTGGAATTGCTCGCCCGGCCCAGGTGCGCCGCATTACGCCAGTCAACCAGGCGAGATAGGCATGCTCCGCCGAATCAGGTCCGTCTAACCTCACATGGTCAAGCTGCTCGGCAACCGAAATGAGGTATGTCTCTCGCGCCGCCGCGCGTCGCGTGCTGTCGGTTGCTTCGCGCGGAGCGTCGTCAGCGATATCTTCAAGACCTACACGGTCGGTCGGAACCGGCGCGAACCGCACGACCGCGACCGCCGATCGGCGCTGCCCCAGTTCGTAGAGTGTGACGGGCGCATGAGTCAGAGTCGTCACGTCTCGCGCCTCCACCTCATACATCGGCGGCGGCGGCCACGGCGGAGCCGTCGGCGTCCAAATGGGATAGTCTCGAAACCATTGTTCCACATCCCGAGTGCGCGTGGTGATCGTATCGCCGCCCTGCCCGATGCACACGACCCGGACGCTGTCGGCTGCCGCGCCGCGCGTGAGACGAAGAAAACCGAGCAATCCGGGTTTGCCATCGATTCCCTTCAACGGAACGCGAATGTTCTCTTGTTCATCGGCGCTCAACGAATCGAACGGCTGGCAGACCATCGCCAGCACCGCCGCGGTTACCGAGGCGTGGCACTCGCTGGGCTTGGGACGCGTCGCGAGCCAGCGAATCGCCTCGTCGCGTCCAACCGGCGATCCGTTGCCCATCTGATAGAGACCCGGCACGCGTCCGGCCGGGACGACAGAGCGTAGGGCAATGAGCTCGATCCGCGCGGCCGTGTCCGCAAGCGCGGTCGACTCGGGCGCGATGCTCTGACTCCGGGCCACCGCGGCAAACGCACCGGTCACACAGGCAAGCCCCACGACGCTTACGATGTACCTCACCACGAACGACCTGAGAAGTTTCCTGGGCGCCAGGCATTCGTGAGAAAGACGGCGTCTACTCCCGTCAAGCGACCCTCACGGTCTCCCCACCTGACGCTACGGACGGCAAGGGGCATCGCAAAGTCTCGCAGCCACCGCTCGATCTCGGGCCCCTCCAGCTGCACACTTTCTGTAACGCCTTTCACCTCGGCTCGCGCCGGCGCACCGCGCAGAGCCGCGTTGCGAAAAATCCCATCGCAAGCTTGACGCGCGAATTCGCGGTCCGTGCTACTGTCAGTGCCAGTCTCTATGCAACCAGCCTCCCAGCACCCGATCACCAGGGCGCCAGCGGCTTCGAGCCCAATGCACACGACCGGCTTGGGCAACCGCGCCAGGTACTCCACTGCTCCGGCGACATCGAAGGGCCGAAGTCCCGGCAGAAATACCACCGGGCTCTGGGAGGGACGGTAGTGTTCGGCAATCGAACTATGCAGCGCGACGAGGGTCGCCCGCGCCATTCGAAGGTTAGCATCATCCGGCACGGTGTCCAATTGATCCATCATCGGGAAGATTAGGGCGAGATAGCCGTCCCGTGGCCGTTGCCCGTAGCGCAGTCGACGGTGGCAGAGGGCACGAAATATGTTCTCGAAGAGAAACGCGAGTTGACATCCAGTCTGCCTGAATAAATGGCCGTGCTCTTGGTGAAAAAGTCGCCCGAACTAAGGTCGGGGAACCACACCCAGAGCGTCAAGGTGTAGTTATACATCCCGATCGTTGAACCCGACGTCGCATCATCGACGGGACCAGGCCCCCCGAACTTGTTAGTTCCGTCCGGACAACCTGGCAACTGGTCCTGGAACTGAAAGTCAATGAAGTACGCTGAGTAGTTGTCCGCGAAGAGTTCTTGGATGGCGGCCGGATCGGTAATCGTCACATCGCAAGAACCCGCACCCGGGCACACGGAGTTCACGATGTCTTGTAGCGTGCTCGGTCCCGAGAACCCGGCGTATCCGTCCGGCGTCCCGAAGCCGTCTATCCCGGCCGGGCCGGAGAAGCACGTGTCGAGATCGCTGTGCTCCCGGCAGGCGAGCCCTGTCGGATCGTTGGCGTTGACTGGATCACCACCGGCGAAGGTGTATTGATTCGTGCCGCTGGTGGTACCAAGCGGATCCTCGGTAATGAAGCGACGACTTACCGGGTCGTACCAACGATTCCGGACGTAGTAGAGTTGCGTCGAATCACCCTCCCACAGCAGGCCCTTCCACCGAAGGTGCGTCGTGTCACCGGTAGTCGTGGTGGCACTTTCGAGCCTGCCCCAGGGATCGTATGTGAGGCCTTGCTCCGGGCCCGACGTAAACGTGCCAATAACGGCACCAACCTGATCGACGGCATAGTAATGCGGCACCGCTGCGCCCGCCGCCCCGGTGATAACAGCCAGCGGCCGATCAGCAGTTGGGTAATACGCGTATTCATTGACACGGGCGTTCGCCGCTCCATCGAGCTCGGCCAAGAGCTTATTGCCATCCCAGAGGTAATAACGGTCCGCCGTCCCATTGCGGCGGCGGCGCACGACCTGCCCAAGAGCGTTGTAGTCGTAGTTGAGTACATAGGATCCAGCGGTAACGGACAGAAGGCGGCCGTCAGCGCTCCACCCATATTGGATGGCGGTCGCTGCGCCGCTTTTGCCGGTACGGTTGCCATCGGCATCGCGCTGATACGTCAGGGCGCCGAAGGTACTGTCGCGGTTTCCCGGTAGGTACACGGCGACGGTGATCGCATTGCCATGAGTCGAGTCGACGATCTGTGTCTGATTGCCGGCCGCATCATACAGAAACCCGTACAGTTGGTTCGTCGTCAAGCCCGTGGTCGTCGTACACTGGTAATCGGTAATCTGGGTGCCCGTGATTGTGCACGTGCGCGACGATGTTGATGTTGCACGCAGATCACGCACCAGCTCTCCGATTCCATCAAACTGGAAGGCCCGCACAGGCTCGGATGCTCCCGAAAAGCGTCCGTCGATCTCCACGATGCGATAGGCAGAGTCATAGGCGTAGCTCCGCCCCAGCGCCGAATCGACCGGCGCCGGCGTGAATCGCGAATTCAGCAGCAGCCCGGCCGACGACAGGGTGTCGGATCGCGTTGCACCTCCGGGGAAACTGACCGATGTCAGAAAAAATGTCGAATCATGATGGAGCCCAATCGTGGCCGTATTGAGCGTCAGTTGGGACGGTTCGTCGGTAGTGGCATCCCAGGTCACCCCCCGCGACATGAAATCGATGCCAGTGGCGGTGGTTGTTGTCACCATTGATGTCAAGCGATGTCGGCTGTCGTACTGGTAGGCGCGATGGAAACGATGAGCGCCCATCCATGTTGTGACGGAGTCCACGACACCCAGCACACTCGTGTAGGCTGTGTCGACGGACACACCGTTCGCGACAACGCCTACCCTGCCATTCGCCGAGACACTAAATGTGTCCGCGGCTGCGACCGCTGGGTCGTGCTTCGCGATGAGCCGCCCGACCGCGTCATAGCGTTTCGTCACGCGCTGGTTCCGGCGATTCGTGATGCTCGCCTCGAGACCATTCAGCGTATAAGTAAAGGCCACGGATGCCCCGGTGGGATCGGTCCGCTGTGTGATCCAGCCAAGAGCATTGTAGGTCGTGGCGAACGTCTGTCCCTTCGGATCGGTCACGGCGCGCGGATGCAGCGAGTCGTAGGCGAATGTCGTGGGCAATGGGTGCACGCCGTCTGAAGTCTGGAGCACGTGATTCATGACGTCATACAACATTGTTCTTGAAGGCTCGCCCGACGCACGCCGCACGGAATCCCGTCCGAAGGCATCGAATACCCGTTTCGCAAATCGGCGACTCTGAGCACTCGTCACACTGTCGCGATTCAAGGTACGCGCGTCGTAGTGCAAGGTCGTCGAATCAAACTTGGCATCGGCGACGACGATCGGCCGTTGCAAAGCATCATATGTAATACGTGTGCGGACCACGCCCGCCACGGCGACCGAATCCACGCGGCCATGGAGGCCGAGGGTGTACGTGATGGATGGCTGATTGGTGCCCGACTGTGATTGGACTTGGTTCGCGGCGCCGTAACTATACACAGTTGCGTTCCCACCGGCGATGATCGACTGGTTGAGGTGTCCGGTCAAGAATTGGTCGTAAATGTAGGTGTCGACCATACCAGTGGGGTGCGTGACTTGTGTCGCGAATGGGCCGGGGCCGCCACGCACGATCGATGTCACTCGCCCGATTGGATCGGTGCTGACCATCGGCTGACCCCATTTGTCGATAGTGAATCGCGTCGTCTGGCCACTAGCGTCAGTCACGCTCGCCCGCACAGTGTCCGCGCGCACCGGCACTGCTGGGGTGCCGGTCCCGGTCGCGCTCGTTGGCACTCCGACGAGGTGCCACGCCGCCTGATTGAGCACAGGGTGTTGTAGCGTCGTGGAGCCGGCGCCGTTGTCGATCGGCACTTGCGGCAGCGTCGTCTGGGTGAGCTTCGAGGCTACTGGCTCGTAGGCGAAGACCCACAGGCTAGCGCGTCGATCGGTCAAAGAGTCGAGCCGCCTCTGGCTATCGTATCCAAAGTGTGTTGTCACGCTATCAGGATCGGTGACCACGCGTAAGAGACTGTCGGTACCGACCGTGAATGTGGTCGTACGACCACCACCGCTCGCGCCATTCGCGCCGGGCTCGACGATCGACGAAATACCGTTTGCGCTGTAGTGAATCGTGGTGACTGCGTGCGTAGCCCCGTTCATACGATGCGGATCGGAGATCGTCATCAAGCGTCCCGCATTGCAGCACCCGTCGTACGTGTAGAACACCGTGTCCACGCCGCTACGCGAGACGGTGTACACGAGCTGCCCGGTAGTGTTGAATACTTCCTTTGATGTGTCAGGGTACAGTCTCTCGTATCCCTGATTGTGGAGACCCGCACTGTCGTGGCCCTGGATCTGATTGTATACGCCGGTGGGGGCACCCCAGTGGCAGGTAGTGACACAATCCACTGGTCCGTATACGACGGCCGAGCCATTGCCGTTCGGCACCAAGAGCATGTGTTGGTCGAACGTGCCGTCCGGATGATAGTAGCTATAGAGGAACGGTACCCCCGACACAGACCAACCGTCTGCGATCGACGAGTGACGAGTGTTGACGATGCCAAGCACGTGCGAACTGTCGACTACCTGCTCCATATGATCCGAATAATGGCGGTGACGATCAGTTTCAGCCCATAAGCACCGGAGGTCAGCGTACTCGCATCGAAGACTCCGGCCAGCCGGAATGGCATTGTCGTGCCGTTGACGGGTACGGCGCTGAAGTGAAGAATCGTTTCACCGTTCGTGAAGGTGGCGAAAGAACCGTTCACTTGCGCCTGCAGCTGAAACTCCTGCACGGCCTGGGCGCCGGCGGCCATCGTGACGTCCGCACGTATGATGGGGCGCACAGCATGTCCGTCACTGTTGTACGCGAGGGTAACCCGACGAGGGGTGTCGCTGGAGATGTACGGCACGGTAGACACCGTGAGGGCATTCGCGAAACAGGCCTGCGCACAGAGTCCGACGTCTTGATCCTCCTGATTCGTGTAACTGGTGTTCACAGAGAGAAACGAGTTCCATTGCGCCGTGAAAATCACCGCACCGGAGTCCTTGGCAGCCGTGTTTGCGGTGTAGACTGCCTTCAGTTGCATAGTACCAGTGGAGTTCAATGCACCGGCATTGAAATGCACTGGCACTGGGCTGCTCGAGGAAGCGGGGACCGTGATCGAGCTCGGCGCAGTGCACGCCGAGACACCAGTGCCACTACATGTGACCGTGAGCGCAAAAGTGGAGGCCGCGGGGCGGAGATTCTGAACAGTGAAGAGCACGGAGTCCGGTTCGTTGACCACGCCCTTTCCTGTCGCATTCTTCGGAGTCACCTGAACGTAATCGTGCGTAAACGTCAGAGTGTTCGTCACACAACCCGGAGGGTCCGTGCGCACGGTACCGAGGTCGCATAAGTGGGCGGTCATTGTGTTGGTGCCCATGAGCAACGGTGTGACGATCCCCGTGCCGTGCTGCGGCGACCCTGACGTACACGTTCCACCGCTAACCAGCGGGAACGATGATGTGACCGTGGCCCCGTTGAACGTGACCGCCCATGTCGTGTTGTTCGGCGTCGTCCCGGAGCACGCTGTGATCATCTCGTGGAGAGTGTCGGACCCAACCACACCACCGACACTGAACGACAGGTGTGGCGGAGGTGTCTGGGCACTTCCGGCACGCGCCACGAGCAGTATGGCACAAGCCAGTGCGAAACCGGGGACATGCTTCGAGAGCCGAATCACCAATGTACCTCCTGAGGGAGCGCGCAAATGGGCGGATGCACCTGAGCCGAGAACCACAATGTCTCCCTCACCAGCGCAGCGAGAACGAGGAAGACGATCGAGACAGGCATTCCTTAGCACCCGCCGTACCGTTCGCGCCGAAGTACTAACCCGCTGGTCACGCTGATGTTACGGCGATTGATGACGCTCCGGCTCTTGCATTTCTTGCCTGTCAGGCGCGCGAAGTTGCGCGCGAGTCCGCAAGTCGTGCAGCCCACCGCTTGCGGCGCCTAGTGACCAGGCTACGGCGCAACCGAGGCGCGTGTGAAGGCGGTACCGGGGCCGAATTCCCGACGAGCGGTTACGGCGACGGCTCCGAGATCTACGAGTCCGATTCGTCTCCAGGCATTGGGTGCCCACCATCGAGTCTGATTCGCAATTGGCTGCCAGGCCGCACGTACGGCAACTAGTCCTCGCGGCGCCGTCAGGTCGGCGATTCCTCGCGTGCAGCAGTCGACCCAGCGTTGGCAACATCCGACGGCCGGCGCGCGATCCATCGCGTCTCTCTGGGAAGATCAAGGTCGAGTCTGCGCATGCGCCGGTAGACCGTCGTCTCATGCACGCCGAGAGCAGCCGCAGCGCGGGCGACATTCCAGTCATGGTCCTCAAGCAGTGTCATCAGTCGTCGACGCTCGAAGACGCTCTTAATCTGGTCTGGCGGACTGACCGTCTCCGTGACGGAGCTCGCCAGCGCCCACAGAATTGTTTCTCGTCTAATGATCGGGCCCTCCGTCACCGCGATCGCACGATCGATCGTGCTGCGAAGCTGCCGGACGTTGCCGGGCCAATGGTGTCTTGTCAGTTCACTGACGGCGTCATCGGACAAGTGCATCAGTCGTCGCACCTGAGCCGCGGTGACGAAGTGACGCGCCAGCAACGGCAAGTCGTCCATTCGCTTCGCGAGCGGAGGAACGTCGACAACAATTCCGGCCAGGCGGTCTGCCAAGTCTGCGCGAAAGTGACCCGCGCTGATCATCGTAGCGACGTCATCGTTCGTCGCCGCAATAAGACGAAAATCGCTTTGCCGATCGGTTCGACCGCCGACCGGACGAAAACGCTGCGTTTCAAGAGCGCGCAACAACTTGCGCTGGTTGACGGGCGCCACCCCGGTCACTTCGTCAAGTAAGACCGTTCCGCGATGGGCCTCCGTGAGGTATCCTGGCGCATCCGAAACCGCACCCGTGAACGCGCCACGGACGTGGCCGAACAGCGCGTCCTCGAACATGGGGTCCGGGATCGCGCAAATATTGAAGGCGATGAAAGCACCCGAGCGTTCACTGGCACGATGCAAAGCCTGCGCGACCAGCTCCTTGCCAGCTCCGCGTGGACCACGCACCAAGACCGGCAGCGAAGAGCGCGCGACCTGCCGAATGAGTGCGCGCAGGTCGGACATCACCCTCGAGTCGCCGATCAGGAGATCCTCGATCGTCGTCGCTACTCTCACGGTACCTCCCGCTGCATGATCGAATCGATCGGCTGGGTCACCCGCGCGGCGTCGGCGTCGGTCTTGACGATGCGCGGCGTCAGGAACAAGAAGAACTCGGTTTCGCTGCCGGTCCGGCTCTGCTGTCCAAACAGTGTCCCGAAGACCGGGATCGAGGACAACACCGGTATTCCCTCCGACGTCCGGTCCTTCTCGCGGCTCGAGAGCCCGCCAAGGACGACGGTCTGGCTGTCACGCACGAGGAGCCGCGTGCGCAGGGTGCGCGTCGAGATCACCGGGGCGTTGAACTGCACCGTAGCCGTGGCCTGGTTGACTTCCTGGGTGAGCTGCAGCTGCACGTAGCCGTCGGTTGAGATCGTGGGCTTGACCGTGAGCTTGGTGCCGACGTCCTGATACTGCACGACCTGGTTCTGCGCAACGGCGCCGACTTGCGTCTGCTGCACCTGTATGAACGGCTGCTGGCTCCCGACCAGGATCTCGGCCTCCTCATTGTTCTCAGCGAGCACGATGGGCCGCGACAGAATCCGCGCCTCGCCCTTCGTCGCGGCCGACGTCAGCGCGGCCGTGAATGCCAGTCCGCCGCTCCGCATGACGTTGAGCGCGAAGTCGCCGAGTCCCGCGCTCGGCGTCGAACCACCGATACTAACGGGCGAGCCTTTGACCTGCTGCGTGGGAAACGCGAGACCGAGTCCCGCCGCAAAGTTCGAGTTTTTCGTGACTTCGACGATCAACACCTCGATGAGCACCTGCAGGGGCCGCACGTCGAGCTCCCGGACGGCGGCCGCGAGGAGCTCATAGTCGCTGGCATTGGCGCGAATCAAGAGGCTGTTGGTTCCGGCGTCGGGGATGATCGCGATTTCCCCCGTTAGCGTTGCCCCGTGGCCGCCGGAGCCAGCGGGCGACGGGTTCCCGGGACTTGTTGGAGTGGCCAGCGGTTGAAAAGCGCTCTGTGCCAGCTGACTGCCCAGCGTGCCGGTGCCGGATCGCTCCGAACCCGGCTCGCCCAACGCACTCGCGCGGCCGTACAGCGCGTTCACCGTCGCCGCGACGTCAGCGGCCCGCGCATGACTCAAGTGAATGACGAAGAGTTGCGGGGCGTCCGCCGCGCGAACGATGCCGTCTGCACCGCGAATGCCGCCCGGAGGTGGGGGCGGTGACGCCGGAGGGTGCGGCATGATGCGATAGAGCCCCGCCGTCGAATCGATCGTGAAATCGAGATTCTGCGATATCACGACGCCGGTGAGCAGCCGCGTGATCTCGGCGCGCGGCACCGGGTGCGGTGTCTCCAACGTCACGCGGAGAGCGGGCACCGCGCCGAATACGACCGGCCGGTCGAGATACGGCGCCAGCGCGGAGACCGCAACGCGGAGGTCGACATTGACGAGGTGGATCGTGACGCTGTCGCCCTGATCGCTGACCGGGCGTTGGGCCGATGTCTGGGTCGCGCCCGCCATTGTCGCGATCACGAACAGGGCACGCGCGGCGCGCGGGAAACTCATTGCCATAGACGTCTCACGATCAGTCGCCAGGTGGTATCCGCATCGGACACGATTACGGTGTCGGGGGTGATACGCCGCACACGCAGGCCTCCCAGGGTGTCACCGGCATGGACCAGTGCGGTCACGGGGCGCCCCGGAACGCCATTGAGCAGGGCGGAGCGGCCGACGACGCCTTCGACCACGAGCACAGGCTTGGGTGGTCTCGGCGGCGGCGTGACGCCCTCGAGCTCGGGCCGATAGGCGACAGCCGTCGGGCGATGGTCGAGCCGGAATGGATCGCCATCCGCCAGCGCTCGCGCCGAGGCGGCGAGGCTGTCCGCGTCGGGCGCGCGGGGATCGGCGACGATAGGGGCGCCGCGGGCAGCGTCAACCGGTGACGCAGACGTCATACGCCCGGCAATGCCAGCCCCGACGCCAAACGTGGCGGTCGCGACCCATAGCGCGATCTCGATGCGGCTCGAGTTCATAGCGAATTCATTGAATGAGTACGAGCCCGTCGACCACGAGATCAGCGTGCAAGGCTTCCGCGCGGTCCGTCGGGGCCGACGGCGCGGCCTGATTGACGGTCAGCTCGCGCACCCTGAGTCCGAGGGGTCCGCGTTCCAGGGCGAGCAGCAAGGCCGCGAGGCCGCGCACGTCGCCAACGAGATCCGCGTGGACACTCACGCGGGCGAATGCGTGGCCGTGCCCCGTGTCGGCGGCGGGTCGAATCTGCACCGCGCCGAGTTTGACACCCGCCGCCGCGGCGCTGCTCGAAACGAAGGAGGCCAACGCGGCCGAGGCTTGACCCGTGGTCGTTCCCGGGACCAGAGACGGCGCGAGCGCCAGATATCGCGCCTGGCGTACCGCGAGCGTATCCTGCCGCCCGCGAGTCCCAGCCAGCAACGCGTCAGCCGTCGCGGCGGCGCGCATTTGTTCGGCGGCACCGGCGCGGGCATCGCGCACCCAGGCGCGCCACGCCGGAATCCCGCGGCCGAGAACGACGATCAACGCGATGGCGGTGCTTCCGACGATCACGAGACGCCGCTCGCGCGGTGACATCGCGATGCGCGTCATTGAGCTAACCACCGGAATCGCATTGTCGCGCGCTCGACGTCGATTTGATGTGCCGCATCGGAACCCGTGAGTTCGCGGGTGACCGGACCGACGATCTCCGGCGCGGCCACGCCGGGGACGTGCTCCAGCGCGGTGAGAACAGCACCCGCCCGGGGCGCCAGCGCGACGACCGAGCCGCCGAGGCTGTCGACATGCAGCGCCACGACCGCCGACTGGGCGGGCAACGCGCGCGCCAGGGCGCCGAGTATCAAGGTCACCGGCCGGCGACCGGCGTCGAACGCGGCGACTTCGCCGAGTGCGCGTGTGACCAGATCGGTTTCACGGTCGATCCGGAGGGCCCGCTGGCGCGCCGGTCCAACCGCCCCGAGATGCGCGATCGTGCGACGTTCGGCGAGTCGCGCTGACAACGCCGGGACCAGCAGGGTCGCGCACAGCGCGAGTGCGGCCGCGGCACCGGCGACTCCGAGACGCCATCGGGGCACCGCATCCGCCGCTTCGACGCGCGAACGCCATACGAGCGTTTGCCCGAGATGTTGGGTCGCGCCATATGCGGCCGCGAACCGCCAGGCGCTATCGCCCAGGGCCGACAGCGCGGCGACGGGGATCGGTGCTGGGGCTGGGTCGGCGGAGCCCGAGTGGCGGGATACTCCGATCAACCGCCCATTGATCCAACTGATGCGCGAGCCAGGTCCAGACTCGCGCCATGTCACGCTGTCACTCGCCGCGAGCGCGAGGCCGCGGCCCACCACGTCGACCACGGGCACGATGCCGTGCAACCGGACGCGCGTCGTGCGACAGGCGGACTCCACCGCGGCGACCACGGGCTGGTCGAGCGCGGCGGCCCATACGACGTCCGGGCTATCCACGCGCACGGACGTCGTCACGAGCGGGATACCATTCTTGAGAAAGAATCGGCCGACGTGCTCGTCCACCGCGCGAGCCAATAGGCGCTCGTCAGCGAGAGGCGGCAGCCCGGCCAACCGCTTCGTCTGCGCGAACGCGCTCCCTAGTGCGACCGTGAGTCGCGGCCGCGGCCAGCGGGGCAACGGAAGCTGGCCCAGGAAAGCGGCAAGGGCATCGGCGAGAGGCGCGGCGGGATCGATCGGCGCATTGACACCCCACGCCACGCGGTCGCCAGTCACGCCAACGGCGCGCGCCCGGTCGCGATCGAGGCTTACCCCGACGAGCATCCTCATGGCGTGGTACGCCGCCGGACAATGGCGGCACGGGGGCCGGCGAGCGCCAGCCGCACCTCTATAGTTGCGCCATTGTCCCGTGCCGTCAGCAACCACGCATCCGGATGGTCGGTCGTGAGCCGCTGGAGGTCCGCATAATGGGCATCCATACGTTTCTGCGCTGCCGGCGACAGCGAGGCGCGTAGATCGGGGAGGCTCAAGCGCGCCTCACGCAAGAGGCCATGCGCTTCATTGTCGACGCCAGGCAGGCCGGCCAGCACAGCGAGCGGCGCACGACTCCAGAGGATGCGGCCCGGCTCGACGGTGAACAGCGCAGCGAGCGTCGAGTCCGGCAACACCGTGGCATTGAACCCGCGAATGCGCCGTAGCTCGCGGATGTCCGCGATCCGGCCATTGCGCGGAGTGAACAGCCCTCGCGCCGCGTACCAGTCACGCTCGGCGCCGAGTGGACGCGGGATGTCGTCGGGGTCGCGCCAGTCGAGCAACGCATCCGTCATTGAATCTGCCTGTGGCGCAACGACGCCCGCCGCCAGCAGCGTGGCGCGCACCTGCTCGGCGTCCGCGACGTTGACGTCGACGGCCACACCGGCAGGTGTCATCGTGACGTCGCACTGGGCGGCCGTGACTGCGGGCGACGCGGCGACGACACGGTCGAGCGCATCCCAACCGCCGGCGATGGGACGCGGAATCGCATTCCCACCGCTCAACGCGTCGTCGATCACCGCCCGTGCCCGTTCCACACAATCCTCGGCGCGCCACCGTCCGCGCGTGAGGGCAATGCGATTCCGCGCCGTTGCGGCGGCGCCCCGGGCAGCGAGCAGGCCGGCCAGCGCGATGGCGCTCAAGCCTACGGTGACCCAGAGCACCGCGAGCAAGGCGAACCCGCGGCGTTGACGTCGACGGGTCATCCCCGCTCCCCAATGCGCACGATCGCGGTGTCCCCGTCGGCGATCACACCCACGGCGAGCGGCGCCGTGATGCCACGGCCCCAGACGCGGAACCACACGCCGCTAGCGACCGGATCATTGAGATAGCGCAGCGCGGCGACGTGTATCCCGCGGCGCAGCGTGACGTTCTCGCCGGTGGAGAGACGCAGAACGAGCGCGAGATCCGAATCCGACGCGTTTTCGATCGAAAGGCGGGCGTCGCACCGTTCCTGCCAGCCCGCCGGGACGTCGCACCACGTGGTGAACGAGACAACGCCCGGGTCGCCAGCAAATTCCTTGGACTGATCCGTGCCGACTTCCAGGCGGCCGAGGACCGACCGCAGCAGCCGGTCGCCGTTGGCCTGGGCGTCAGCGACACGCGCCTGACCGCTCAGACGATCGACCGACAGCGCCAGCGACTCCCACAGCGCGCGGGCGCCGAGCAATACCACGCCACCGATCGCGATCGCGACCACAAGCTCGATCAGCGTGAATCCCCTAGGGCGCATCAGGTGGCACCGGACGATAGAGGGCCGTACGCAGCAGCTCGCGACCAGAACCGCCGTCGCTCAACGCCACGAGATAGAGGGTCGGAACCGGGCGGTCGATCGTGAGGCGCCACGCACCCTCGGGGCGATCCCCGAGATGGCGATCGAGATCGGCCCGGGGCCAGAGCGCGACCGCATCGAGGAACGCGCTAGCGCGCCGGATCTCGGCGTCGGCGATCTCGGCCCGGCGGGCGCTGTCGACGCCCTGGCGCACGATGGCGACGGTCGCGAGACCGGCGACTGTCAATAGTGTCAACGCGATCATCGTCTCGAGGAGCACCACGCCCGATCGGACGCTAACGGACACGCGATGCTCCTCCGGTCAAGCGATCCAGCGTGAGGCCTTGGTCGGCGATCACGCTTCCGTCGGGTAGCGCCGTCACGGCACGCGGCGTTGCGTCGACGGTGACGGTGATGGTGACGGACCGTGCCGAGTCGAGCGCGGTGCGCCGGGCGGCGGCCACGGCGCGGGCCCAACTCGGCGCCTCGGCGGCCGGCGCGGCCCGGCGGAACGCCAAGGTCGTCACACCCGCGAGCACGCCGAGGATCGCCAGCACGACGATCAACTCGATCAGCGTCGACCCGCGTGCGCGAGTCACGTGGGACGCACACTGTAGACGGCCTGCAGTAGCGCCGCCGCGACAAACGCCACGACGCCGCCGAAGGCGAGGATCAATGCGGGCTCCAAGAGCCGCACGGCGCCCGTCACGAGCCGCCGCGCGCGCTCGGCCTCCAGCGCGGCGGCCCGCGCCAGCATCTCGGCCAGCCTGCCGCTCTCTTCGCCGGCCCGCACGAGGCGGACGACGGTCGACGTCGCCGCCGCGGCGTCGTGCAGCGCGCGACCCAAGGGTGCGCCGGCGACGACGGCGGCGCGCGCGGCGCTGAGTCGTGTCTCGAGCGACGCGTCGCCGGCGGCGCGGGCACCGGCGGTCATCGCCGAGGCGAGCGGGACTCCGCTGTCGAGTAGAGACGCGACCGCCGCCGCGGAGCGCGCGACCGCGGCCGAGCGCCGGATCGCGCCGAGGAGGGGCACGGTGAGGAGCCACGCATGCCACTGCGCCCGACCGGCGCTCGTCGCGACCCACACCCGCCAGACGCCGAGGCCGACGACCAGTGCGATGAGCCCCGGGATGATACCAGCGCGGACGACCGCCGCGGCATCGAGCACGACGCGCGTGGTGGGCGGCAGTGTCTGTCCGAGATCGGCGAGGATCGCCGCGAACCGCGGCAACACGACGCCGACCAGGAGCGTGAGTGACGCCGATCCGGCGACGGTGAGGATCAGCGGATAGATGAGGGCTCCCCGGATGGCCGCCCGCGTAGCCGCCTGGGACTCCATGAGATCGGCCGCGCGGGTGACGGCGGCGGCGAGCCCGCTGCCGGCTTCGCCCGCCTGGACCATGCCGATGACGACCGCCGGCACGTCGATCGGCGCCGCGGCCAGCGCCGCGCCGAGAGACTGCCCTTCACGCACGCTCTGGCGGACGCCGGGGATCGCCTCGCGCCAGGCGTCGGGCGCCACGTCGCCGAATGCCGCCAGTGCCCGCGCGACCGGGAGACCGGCGTCCAGCAGGGAGCCGAGAAGGCGGAGGCCGAGCGCGAGATCGGCGACGGGCAGTGACCGGCGGGCGAGTGTTGGCGCCGCCGGCCGTACGTCGAGGACCCAGAGTCCTCGCGCCGACAGGACCACCGACGCCGCGTCGCGGCTCGCCGCGTCGACCGTGCCCAGCTCCATCGCGCCATCGCCGCGGGCCGCACGGTACGCGTACGCCGACGTCACGGCGAGACGGGGCCGCCCCACGATGTGACGTCCGCGTCCTCCCCATCGCCTCCCGGCTTCCCGTCCCGGCCCAGCGTGTAGAGATCGAACGACTGCGGGTTGGCTTTTCCGGGGGCGACGTAGACGTACGGCCGTCCCCACGGATCGAGCGGCACGATCCGCGCGAGGTACGGTCCGCGCCAGTTGCGGGGCGGGTCGCCCGCCGTCGGCAGGGTGCGGAGCGCTTCCAGCCCCTGATCGGAGGTCGGAAAGTTGTCGTTGTCCATCCGATAGGCGTTGAGCGCCAGCGCGAACACTTCGATCTGACTCTTGGCGGCGCTGACCTTCGCGTCCCCGACGTTGCGAAAGACGGACGGGGCGACGACCGCCGCCAACGTCGCGATGATGGCGATGACCACGATCATCTCGATGAGCGTGAATCCCCGCCGCTGGTTACGCGTCCGCCGCACGGCGTACCTCCTCGATCGTGGTAAGTCCCGCCTGGACCTTCGCCTGCGCGTCCTCGGCCAACGTCCGCATGCCTTCGCCTCGGGCCAGCGCCGTCAGCTCGGCGCGCGACGCGCCGGCCACGATCGCGTGCTTGGCCGCCTCGCTCACCGTGAACAGCTCGAACACGCCGAGTCGTCCGCGGTATCCGGTGCCGCGGCAGGTGGGGCATCCGTCCCCACGTACCCAACTGACACCGTCGCCAGACGGCACCCGGCAGGTCTCGCAGACCCGGCGCACGAGGCGCTGCGCCAACACGCCGTCGACCGTGGCCGCGATGAGATACGGAGGGACGCCGAGATCGATGAGCCGCGGCACGGCGCTGACCGCGTCGTTCGTATGCAGCGTCGAAAACACGACGTGTCCGGTCATGGCGGCTTGGACCGCGACCTCCGCGGTCTCGGGATCCCGCATCTCGCCGAGCATGACGACGTCGGGATCCTGCCGGAGGATCGAACGGAGCGCGGCGGCGAACGTCACGCCCGCTTGCCGATGGACCGGCACCTGGGTGATGCCCGGCAGCTCGTACTCCACGGGATCTTCGACGGTAATGATCTTCTCCGCTTTCGTGTCGCGGCGCTGCAACGCCGCGTAGAGCGTCGTTGTCTTCCCACTGCCGGTGGGGCCGGTCACGAGGATCATCCCGTGGGGTCGTGCGGCGAGGCGCGACACGGCGGCCAGGATGTCGTCCGGCATTCCCAGTTCGGTCAACGCGACCGGACGGCCGCCGCGATCGAGCAGCCGGAGTACGACGCTCTCGCCGAACAGCGTGGGCACGGTCGACACGCGAAGATCGAGCTCGCGATCCTCGAGGCGGACGCGGATGCGCCCATCCTGCGGGCGCCGCCGCTCGGCGATGTCGAGCTCCGCCAACAACTTGATCCGCGACACCACGGCGTGCGCCAGTTCCGCCGGCGGCTCGGGCGCCGGCGTCAGGACGCCATCGAGCCGGAACCGGACGCCGAGCCCATGGCGGGCCGACTCGAGATGAATGTCGCTGGCGGCGGCATCGTACGCGTCGCGTACCAGCAGGTTGACGAAGCGCACGACGGGCGGCTGGGTGGCGAGATCGCGCACGTCGGCCGTCCGCTCGTCTTCGACGGCGTCGACCCGCGCGAGCTCGATGTCGCGGCCGGCCTGCGTCGTGAGGCGCTCGATCGCGCGCTCGACGTCCCCGCGACTCGCGGGCTCCACCACGACTTCCTGGCCATAGACGAAACAGAGATCGTCGAGCGCATCCTCGAGCAACGCCCCCGGCGCGGCAGCCACTCGGACTGCACCGGCATCAGTGTGACCGACCGGGCAGATGCCGTGGTGCAGCAGATAGTCGCGCGTCAGCCCATCAGCCAGGAGAACGGCGGAGGGCAGATTGCCGTTTCGCAATGTGTGTAACACTCAGGTTGCCTAAAGCACCGCGGCGTGAGCCAACGCCTGCTCGCGAGGATCGACATTCTGAATCACATCCTGTCCACGGCCGCTCAAGTCGCCACTGCGATAGAGGCGCGCAAGATGAATGAGGGAGCCATTTTCGCGAGTCCCAGACGTGGTCAGGCCACAATAGCGACGCAGCATATTCCGCAGACCCGAGCCCGATGCGTATCCCAGCGTGGTCGCGATGTGATCCACCCGCTGAGCACCAGACGACAGCATGTGAACCGCTACGAACAGGCGGCACCAACTTATGGTCGCGGACGGGGACGGCAGCGCAAGGCGATGTAACAGACGATGTAAGCTCCGGGGGTGAAGGCGGACAGCATTAGCGACGTCCAATACTGCCAAGGGGCGCGCCGCATTCATTGTGCAGAACTCGATGGTGGAGTGGGCGGCGCGAGGCATCAATGGAATGACGTGTCGCGCCGTCTGCGCACACGCGGCCGTGATCTGAAGGTCTCCCAGGGCACGAGCCACCACATTGTGCAGACTGTCGATGTCGTCGAGTGCGAAGTGACTGGCCCCTGCCCTAACAGCGCCTACCACTTGATTGGGCCATTCACCGACCATGCGCACGAGCGCAATGATCGGCGTCGCTGCTCGCGCACGATGGAGGCGTCTAATCCAATCCTCGATCTGCATTCGGTCGCGGGGCCAGAGCGCGATCAGGAACCCAGATGCGGATCGCCCAGTGTCCAGATAGGGCCCAAGTTGCTGTAGGGCAATGAACTCTGTGGGGGCAATGCGACGTAGAGCGCGGTCGATCGCGTCTCGTTCTTCAGGGGGTACCCCTGCGGCAACCAACGGCGGCAACGCTGAGATCATTGATTGTCGGATGCAAATCAAAACGACGGCACGATGCGACTGGAACGGGGCGACGAGTATATGACACCGCGTCGGGACTCGCCACTGGCAGTTTGCCCTAGCGATCTACGAATGTCGTGGGTGTCCTATCCGGTGACACATTGTCCGGCGGAGACACTGCGGGCGACCTGGGAGACCCTATATTCTCGGCCCCTTCCAAAGCCGACCTAGCCGACGTCGCGCACACGTCACACAGCGTCGCTGATCGATCCGGCGATTTGCTCATAATACGGCGCGGTTACATCACGCCGTGCGGCCATTTCAAAACTGACAACAAGCGTAGACTACTCAGCCCATCTGCATTGTCCTGTCTCGCGACGTGACACGCTGGCTGACCCGGGCACTGTGTGCATGATGCCGACGCGCTATAGATCGTGCCTCGTCGAAGGCGCATCCGTTGACCCCAGTCAGAGGTCGGCCCATGTCAGCGTCAGTCCCGCAGTGGATGTGGTACTCCCTGTCTCGCATTCTCCCTGCGCTGTTATTCGTATTGTCGCTGGCGACTATGGGTCCACTGGCGTGGACCGCGCAAGCGCAGGCTAATCCGAACGCGTGCACGGGGACATGTATCAACCCAGTGACCATCACGTTCAATCCTTCGACAACGATCGACAGCGTTGCGAGCAGGACCGAGATGATCTCCATTTGCGAGAGTCCCGCGGCCGGCGATTCGGCCAAGTTTAACGGCACCACGATTACGGGACTGACCTATAGCGGCGGCTGCTGGACCAAGACGGCGACGTACTCGCTGTCAATCGGTAGTGGCAATGTCCTCCAAGCATGGGGATGCAGCGGTTTGCTGGCCGGTAACATGGGAACCTGCACCAGCGCATCACTCACCATCACACGCAAGATTATCGCGGTGATCGACTCGGGAGGGCCGTCACTGGTGAATCCCAACCAGGACACATTGCAGACCTTCTACGTCCACAACTATACGGGCAGCACCACAATTGACACGTTGACGGCGTCTTGCACCGGATCGGGCATCTCGACTTGTCACGGGCCGAGCATCGATACGGTGCCGCCCGGACTGCACGCGGTGATCGTGACATACCAGACCGCGGCGACCGCTTCGAGCGGCGCGGTGCAACTCAAGGCGCGATGGAATGGCAATGCCGACTCGGCGGCGGTCAGTATTGCGGTTCACTATGCGCCCCAGCTTGTCGTCAGTACGGCGTACACCAACCAGGAAGATCAGGATGAGAGCCGCTGCCACTCGGCGTGTTACGCGATGACGGCGGCGCTCAGCACGGTCCCTTACATCTCGCGGGACGTCGCGCGATCCGTGACATTGGTCTACAACGGCGATCGCGTTGCGGCGCGGCCGATCCTGAGTGCTGACGTGACCGTTGGCCATGGTACCACGGATACGACGTACAAGGTCACGCAGTTGCAACTCACGGCCTTCCTGCACCAGAGCGGCGCATGGCAGAAGATCGTGTTTCTGAACGGCGACACCACGATCTACTTCAAAGGCGACTCCGTCTACGGCTCGACGAAGCCGTACAGACTCTCCGGAGTGTTCGACGCGAGTGGACTTGCCAATGGCAGTTATCCCCTCAGGATGACCGTTGTGGCGGTCTATCAGGATAGCCACCGCGACACCGTGACTGATTCGTCGCACCATGTGGTCATCCACAATACTCGAGGCTCGACCATTGCTCACGGCTGGACCATTCTTGGTCAGAACGGCCGATTCAATCCGGAGGACGGCGGGTCGGAGAACGAGACCATTGGGCGTGGCGACGGGTCGGTGATCATGTATAACAACGCGCAATGCTTCGCTTGGGGTTGCACCTGGTCCGCTCCTCCAGGAGCCAACGTGGCGAACCAGCTCCGATTCGTGAGTGCCGATAGTACCTTCGGCGGCGGGATAGAGGTGGTCTACCCTGATTCGTCCAAGGAGTACTACGCACCCAGCGGACAGATCATTCGGACGATTGACCGGTTGAACGATACGATCAATTACAAGTACAACTCCAACAACCGGCTCGACTCGATCACGGACCCGTGGCGCCTGAAGCCGGGAGGCGGCCACACGGCCTGGCTGCTCACCTGGACCGCCAATGGTCTCCGCTCGATCATCGAGCCGGATACGGACGGGACGATCGGAGATTCGACGTCGGCGCAAGCCCGCGTCACGCACCTTGTGGTCGACGCCAGTGGGTTTCTCACGGCCTGGATTGATCCGGGCGGCGACACTACAAAACTCGGATACGACGGTCTGGGGCGGCTCAATTCGGTGACAGACCGCAACGGGAATCTGACGCGCTACGCCTACGATAGTACGACCTGGAAGGTCGATACGATCATCTATCCGGCCACGCTGATCGATACCGGGACCGCGGGATCGCCGTTGCCCGCGACTATCTCGCTCCGGCAGGCCTTTCACCCATACCAGACTTGCGCGCTGCCTACCGGGCGGACGAGTGCCAGCACTCCGGCGGCGCCATTCCGGTCGAACAACGTCGCCTGCGCCAATGAGCTCAGCACGGCGGGCCATAATTACTTCGTGACGCTCGATCCTTGGGGCCAGCTGCTGCAGTACGACATACCGTTTGGCATCTCCTCCTTTTACACACGAGACGCGAACGGATTTCCGACGCAGTTCAAGAGTTTCAGTGGCAAGACCGACAACTACGAGTACACTGGCCCGTTTCTCACGTCGAGCACGCCGGCCGGGCAAAACACCACCACATATACGTACGGACCGTTCGGCGAGGTGAGTACGATTACCGTGAGTGGCGGTCCGACGCAGACGTTCTTCATCAACGACAGCACCTACAAGCGCGGCCATGTCGACTCGGTACAAGTGGCCGGCAGCAACCAGATGACGTACTTCACCGACCACCTGGGACGGGATAGCGCGCTCGTCGACGCATTAGGGCACACGACGGTACAGTTCTACGACGCGAGGACTGGCAATCTTGACAGTGTGGCGGCTACGCCGAGCGGCCGGTTCACGTCTAAGAGATTCGATGGTCGTGGTCGGACGTCAACGGTCACAGGAAGTGCCACGGCGGGGCAAACGACTTTGACGACCACGACTTACGACATGCTCAATCGTGCGACGGTCGTCCATGATAGCTTCAACCGGCCGACGTCCTACACCTATGATTCCGCATCGCACGTGGTGTCGGTCACGGACCCGAATGGTCGGCGGTACACGACCGTGTACAATGCCTTGGGTCTTCCCACGAGTCAGACGGACCCGACCAGCCGCACGACTACGACCACTTACAATAAGTTCGAACTCCCGGCAGTCGTAACGAACCGGCGTGGGCAGCAAATCACCTACGGGTACGACCGGATCGGCCGTGACACGGCCGTGCATCGGCCCGCAGCGTTCAGCGGGGATGCGGACACCCTCGAGATCATGCAGTACTCGATATCCGGGGACCTCGCTGTCACGCATGATATGGTGTCGACAGATAGTAGCTTCTACTCGGACGCGTTTGGATGGCTCGACTCAACGACGACGCATATTCATGGAAAGAGCTTCAGACGCTACTATCACCATGACAATCTTGGGCGCGTCGACTCGGTCGGTCTGAAAACCACGGCGACCGCGTTCACACCGAACAATCGACACTATTTCTTCAATGCCAGCAGTGGCCTTCTCGACAGCCTCAGGCTCGGAGGGTCTTCGCGGGCGCTCTTTGGTTACGACGCAGACCGTCGACGCGATACGGTCACCTACCCGAGCAGTGTGATGCGAGTGGACTCTACCACCGATACGGACCAGTTGGTCTCCAGCACATGGTCTGGGCTGACCAGTGCTCTGTCTCGGAGCTACGGATACGACCCGACCGGCCGCATCAACGAGTTAGACCTCAACACTGTGCAGCTGAATGACACAGTCGCGTTCTTCACCTATGATAAACTCGGCGAGCTTATCGGCCGGCAATTGGGTACCTGGAAGAGCACCGTTACGACCTGTCCGAATCACCAGTTCCAGGGCAACGGATGTCATCAGGGCGATACCACCAAATACAGCCTGCTACAACAGTACGCATTGACGTTCGATTCGGCGCAAGGTCTCGATACGATCAAGGTCGGTGCGACAGACACGATAGCCACGTTTGCATCAGGCAACGGTTTGATGACTGCGTGGAAGGCTCTGAGTTCGGGGACGGGCTTGACGTTCGGCAGCGATTCGGATGGGAACCGAATGAGTACAACCTCCGGCTCGGCGACAACGACCTACAAGTGGAGTGCCGACGGCCTGCTCCGGCAGATCATTGGACCCACTACCCGCACGTACGAATACAATGCGCAAGGGCAGTTGGTGCATCGTGCGGAGAGCGGCCAGCCCGATCAGTACTACATCTGGGATAGTGGCCAGCTCCTCGCGATTGTGGACAGCAGCGGGAACACCCGCATTGCCGAGTTCGCGTATATGCCGGGTGGCACAGATCAGCCGTTGGCCCGGATTACAGGAGCATTGGCGGGCGCCATTCACTATTACGCGCAGGATGCGTTAGGCAACGTCTTTGCCGAGTTTCACGCGGACACCGTCGACCAATTACTGACGTATGAGCCGTGGGGGACCGCGGCCGTCGGCTTGTCATCCGGCGACACGACGCAGTTGCGGTGGAAAGGGCTGCTCTACGAGGGAGGTGTTGCTTCCCTGTACTACATGAGAGCGCGGTGGTATGACCCCACGACGCGTCGGTTCATTTCGCCGGATCCACTGGGCCTTTCAGCGGGGATCAATCAATACGCGTTCGCGGGCGGAGACCCGATCAACGGCAGGGATCCGAGCGGGATGGACTGTGCGGACCCGTCTGTTGCCGATTGTGATCCGGAGGGCGGAAGCGACGGCGGTTCGGATCAGGGAGGCGGCGACTCGGGCGATGCGAATTCAACCCTGCCGCCTCCTCCACCACCTCCTCCTTCCAGTTGCAACTACGGAAATTCCACACAATCAAGTCCCTGTGGCGCCCCGCCTAGTACGTCATTGTTCGGTCCTTTCCAGATTTCGCAGACCTTGTGTGGCAGCATTGGCATAGTTCAAAATTGCACGACTTTTGGCCCCGATGGAATGACCAATACGAACAGCATAATCGTAGGCAACGTTGTATCCGGTTCCAATGTGACGAACTTCACACTCGGGCCACCAACTACCTTGAGTCTGGGTATCAGCGGTGGGGGACTCGCAGGAGGACTCTACGTGAACGGGTTCTACTGGGGAAACGGCGGAAGCTTCGGGTTGCCACCTAGTTTGTCGATTCCACTGGGGCCCAAGACTGGTTGCATCACTATTCAGAGCCCGGGGCGCTATTACGGATACCGCTATGGTTGTGCTGGCGGCCTGCTGGATTACTAGCGAGGATCGGAGTGGGAGCACCTACCGGCGGCGAAGGAGGCTGCGTTGGCACGAAATCCGTCGCCGCTAGGCGTACCGGAAACGCATTTCGATTGACTTCGCAGAGGGTGGAGGGATGTTATGTGTCCGAAAGGTCCTGACAAGGCCCCCCATCAAGGACGAAATTCACCGTGAGAGACGAAGTTGCTGAGGGGACCGGAGCAGGTGACGGGGACGGTTCCACTGCTATACCCGTCAGGCAACGCCGGCTCTCCTCGCGTAGCATCACTGTCTTCTATCGCCTGATCCTCCCGGCGTTCGTGGGAATCGGTGGTTTCGCATTCCAGATCCCCGGCATCGCGCAGGCTCTTGCGGCGGGGCACGTTCACTGGATGATCTTCGCCACGGGTGTGTTTTGGCTCGCACTTGTAACGTGGTGTGTTTATCGGGGACGTCGGTTCAAGGATGTGTGGCTGGTCGGAGACGAGCTCGAAGTGCGCACTCGAAGGAGCACGCGCCGTATCCCGTTGTCTGGCATATCGCACGTCGAACTAACGCATCCATACGATCGGCCGCGATTCACCCGAGTGCGTTTCGACGTGGCTCCTCAATCTGCGGATGTTCTCCTATTCATACCGTTGGATGCAAATTTTACCGGTGGCGGCACTGGAGCGACTGAAGAGCTGCGGGACCTCGTTCGGCGAGCCCAGGGACGGCATTTATAGCATGGCATCGAGGCGTTGACCCTAGTCACAGAAGATGCCAGTCCAGAACCAGGGCGTTCCTGTTCTCGCCACGTCGTGGAACATCAGTACGGCGTTGTTGATCTGTGATCTACTAATAGGCGATGTTCACCCAGCGACCGTCTCGCTTCACGAAACGAAACGAGAATCGCTTGCTGGTGTTCACAAGGATCCCTATGTGCAATCGAGGTTTGATGGCCTGAATGGCGATCACCGTGTCTCCGTAACGATCGGCCGCTGGCGCCACCACGTCCCGCAGCAGCTCCGCCACATCCGCGTCGAGGCGGGAGGGCTCGCTATCGTGCGTGAAGTAGTTAAAATATGTCCACTTACCCATTGTTCCAACAGCGTGCCCGGCGCCAGCAACCAGAAAGTGATCGCCATTCGCAGTGGCTGCTACCCGGTACGACGGTTGGTACACCGCGGCGACTGCCACTAACGCAGCGGTGACGACACAGACAATTACTAATTTCGGAATTCGATCGGCGGACCTGTCGACAGTGTTCGTCACACTTTGCTCCGCTTTAGACAGGAATGAACGTCGAGCTGCTCTCCGAAACCCGCCCTCAGGACGCGGTGACGTAGTAAGTTCGCATTGGCCTGCGCCGGGTTCTGTGGACGGTGAGTTACGCTACTGACATCGCCCGCTCAAACGCAATGGGGCTGATGTTGCCCAGGGTGGAATGCCTCCGCGTGGGATTGTAGAAGCGTTCGATGTAGTCAAAGACGTCGGCGCGCGCGGCCTGCCGCGTGGCGTAACCGCGCCGGTGACAGCGCTCCGTCTTGAGTGTGGAGAAGAAGCTCTCCATCACCGAGTTATCCCAGACGTTGCCGGACCGACTCATGCTGCAGATGACGCCGAGATCCCGCAACAGGCGCTGAAAGGGTTCACTGGTATACTGCCCGGATTCAACTGGTCGTCGCAACAGCGGCTGAATGTGTGGAACGTAGGAGCTGATCCAGCGCCTCGGCTGGTGTTCTCCAACCGAGGGTCTTCCGAGGCCTGGTGTTGAGGTTGAGGGCCACGGCTTCCACGTCGGTCGCGCTGTGCAGGCTCAGGTCCGTGCCCTTCGGAAAGTACTGTCGCAACAAGCCGTTGGTGTTCTCGTTCGTGCCGCGCGGCCACGGACTGTGGGGGTCGCAGAAGTAGACGCGCAGGCCGGCGTCGATGCGCAGGCGGGCGTGCTGCGACATCTCCGCCCCTTGATCCCACGTCAGCGAGCGTCGGAGCTGCTCGGGTAAGGTGGCGATCGTGCGCGTGATCGCGTCGCAGACCGCCTCGGCGCCATGCCCGGCGAGGGCAGGCCCGTTCTTCTCGCGAGCGCCGAGGCCATGGCCCGCCATAGGCGGCAGGTGCAGCAAGAGCGTGAACCGCGTCGTGCGCTCCACCAAGGTGCCGATCGCCGAACTGCCCACGCCCAGGATCAGGGCGCCCTCCCAATGGCCCGGCACCGCGCGGTCGGCCGCCTCCGGCGGGCGCGCGGTGATCATGAGCTCCGGCGTGACAAAGGCCTTGCCCTGCCCGCGGCTGCGCGCCCGCGGCACGCGCAGCGCCCGCCCCGTCCGCAGGCACGCGGTCAACTCACGGCGCAGGGCGCCCCGGCCCTGCACGTACAGCGCCTGGTAGATGGCCTCGTGGCTGATGTGCATGGAGGGGTCCGTGGGAAAGTCGAGTCGCAGGCGATGCGCAATTTGTTCCGGACCCCACGCCGACGCCCACCGCCGGTGCTGCCGGGGCCCGTGCCGACGACCCTTCCACGCCACGACGGGACCGGGGACGGCGGCGCCGTCAGGCGCGACGACCACACCGGCCAGACGGTCTTCCACATACGCGCGGAGCGCCGCATGGACCGCCAGTCGGGGCGACCTCGGACGAACGAGCGGCTCGGTCGGCGTACCACTGCGCCGTCGTGGCCCGATAGGCGAACCCACGGCCACGCGTCGCGGCATTCCGTCGCACCTCGCGCGAGATCGTCGACGGCGCGCGTGTCAAGCGACGGGCGATCTCGCGCACGCCGTGCCCGTGCGTGCGCAGGATCGCCAGTTCCTCGCGTTCCGCGATCGACAGGTACCGCCCGGACCGGGGTGGCGATGACGGCGCAAGGTGTGATGGGGGCATCCCGCCAGTCTCCCGGAACCATTGTCTGCCCACAGCGGGCGACACTCCGACGGCGATCGCGGCGTCATCACTGGAGCACCCCACTGCGATCGCGACCCAGAATCGTCGCCGCTCGTCCCGCTGTGCCACCGAGGGCCGGCCCGGTGAGCGCAACACGACGACTCGCCCGGCTCGACCTGAAGACCGCTGTCTTTTCGTCGACATCGCAACCCCTCTGCTAGGTGTTGCGACGACCGATTGAATCCACCCTGGCTGCCCTGATCCGAGTGATGGAGGACGGTCGCCCGTGGACCGCGGCGCCACACCGCCATGAGGAGCGCGTCAGCCACGAGCTGCGTGGTCATTGTCGCGTGCATCGACCAGCCGACCACGCGGCGCGAGAAGAGATCGAGCACCGCGGCGACATAGAGCCAGCCCTCGGTCGTCCAGACGTAGGTAAAGTCGGCGACCCATTTCTGATTCGGGGCGGACGCGCCAAACTGTCGATCGAGCACGTTCGGCGCGATCGCGTGCAACGCACTCTCACCCGTATCCATGGGCCGCGCGCGACGCCGGGGTCGTGCCCGGAGCGCGGCCCCCCGCATTAGCCGGGCGACATGCTGCCGACTGCAGACATGGCCGGCGTCGCGTACGTCGAGCACCAGACGTCGCGCCCCGTACGTGGCGTCCGACAACGCGAAGCGCACCCGGAGGGTCGCCAGGATCGCCGCATTGGTCCGCGTGCGGGCACTCGGTGGGCGCGTGCGCCAGGCATAGAACCCGCTGCGCGAGACCCCGAGCGCCTCGCACTGCACTGCCACCGGCCAGATCCCTCGGTGCGTCGCGACGAAGCCGAACTTCACAGTGACTCCTTCGCAAAGTAGGCCGCGGCTTTTTAGTACGTCGCGCTCCATCTTGAGGCGCGCGATCTCCCGTCGGAGCTGTGTCACCTCGGCGTCGTCCGGTTTCTGCTGGCCGACTCCGGGAAAAGCCTGCGCCGGATCCGCGCGATGCTCCCGCACCCAGCTCCGGAGCACATTGACATGCACATCCAAGTCCCGGGCCGCCTGCGCCACCGTCACGCCGCGCTCGCACACCAGCCGCACCGCCTCGAGCTTAAACTCCCGACTGTACCGCCGTCTCGTGCCCATCGGCACCCCCGATTCCGTAAAGAACACCTTAAAGATGGTGTCCACGGAACCCGGCGCAGGCCATATCGATGCTGCGTCGCTGGTGGCCATTGCGTTCACACGCTCCGACGTGCCGTTGTCGGCGACCGACCGCGTTCGCCGCTATGTCAGTTCCGTCGGCTTCTCAGAATTGCAGATTCTTCCTTCGCGTGATACATCATCAGCGGGGCAAGGCCCGGGCACACTCGGGGGTGCCCCAACTCTCGATCTGCGAGATTCCATACGCCGCGACGAAGGCTTGCTGCCTGGTCTCATTCGCGACGCGCGCAGTGGCTTGATGAAACTGGGCCCACAACGGTAGTGCTGGGCCCTGGCGATAGCCCAAGGCCGAGTCGGTACCCATTCACATCCTTAAAGTGCTCCTGGCGCGTGCATTGAGTATAGGCTGTTTTCCAACGGACGACGTCGGATAGCCACGTTGGTCTAGCACATTACCGCGCGGCGTGCGAAGACCCGGAGTTAACGCTACTCAGGTGCACCCGCCGGATTCGCCGGGGGGCTACGCACGCATGGCCTACGCTGCTATGCGGCATAGTGCCACAGGAGAATGACGGAGGCGCCAACGCCGACACACAAGAGCCGCAAGCGCCATAGCAAACGCCCACGCTCGGTCAGAGGACCGCGGATCGGACGCCACTTCGTGGAAAGCCACCCCGGTAGAGACTCGTCTCGACCCGTTCGGTCTTCGTGGATGGCGATACTCAGTGTGATACGTGCGGCGACCACCACAACCGAGACCGCCGTGACCACCAAGTTCCACATGCGTGCCTCACGGCTCAATCACCGACTCAGTGGGTGGTCCCTGCGCAGTCACGACCGCGATGCGCACGTAATGGAACGCCTGGTGATTGATAGAACGGCGTCGAGTTCCGTTATACGCCCTCGCTGCCACCCGGCGCACCAGCGTAGTACGTCTCAATCGCCCACAGCATAAGATCACTACGCAGCGTCGCCGCCAGCAGCGTGTTCGACCGACCCAGCGCCCGCTCGGCGATGGTCTTGACCGCGATCACCATGCGCTCCGGCGGCACGCCGTGCGCGCGCAACGCGCCCGTGAAATCGGCCAGCATCTCGCGCAACTCGCGCCGCACGCGGCGGCGGTCGCCGGCAAGACCGGCGCGCTCCTCGCGAAATCGGCGCAACGACCGCGGCGTCGGATGCTCTTGGGCCAGCGACACGTAGGCGGCCATCGAGGCCTCGTACTCGGCTAACGCCCGCACCGCCTCGACGATGGCGGCGGGAATCTCTCCGTTGTTATCGTCAGTCATGGAGCGGTCCCGCCGGCAACGTCAGCGTGAACGTCGACCCCTCGCCGTGCACGCTCTGCACGGTGAGATCGCCCTCCATACGCCGCGCCAACTCGCGGCTGATGGCGAGCCCCAGCCCGACGCCGCCATGCTCGCCCATGCCGAGCGCGCGACCGACCTGCACGAACGGCTCGAAGATCGCCTCGAGCTTGTCCGGCGGGATCCCGCGGCCGGTGTCGCTCACCGTGATGCGAACGGGATCGCTCCCCCCATCGCACGCCAACACGACGCACCCGCCTGAGCGCGTGAACTTGATGGCGTTCGACAGGAGGTTGAGCACGATCTGTCGCACGCGCTCGGGATCGGCCCGCGCCGTGCGCTTCGGATCGCAGCCCAGATAGGACGCCGACACGCCCTTGGCGTCCGCCTGCGGCTCGACCATCACCATCGCCGGTGTCAGCACCGCGTCGATCGGCATGTCGCGCACCCTGAGCTCCACGCGCGAGGCTTCGATCCGCGTGAAGTCGAGGATGTCGCTGATCAGCGCCAACAAATGCGCGCTGGCGTTCTGGATGCGCTTGACGTCCTCGCGCTGCATCGGGCTCAATGGCCCGTGCACTTCCATCTCCAAGAGCTCGGAGTATCCAGCAATGGCGTTGAGCGGTGTCCGGAGCTCATGACTCATCGCCGCCAGAAACTCGGCCTTGGCACGGTTCGCCGCTTCGGCGTTCGCCCGCGCCGCACTCTCCATCACCAACAGTCGCGTCTCCGTGAGATCGGCCGCGTGACGCGCCGTCAGATTGACCAACGTCCCCACGATCCGTGTCGCCCGCCCCGCCGCGTCCCGCTCGATCGCCCATCGATCGAGCACGCGCACGTACTCGCCGTGCCCATCCCGAAACCGATAGCTCACGCCCGACCGCGCATCGGCACCATCCATCACCGCGGCCGTCTCGCTGAGCATGCGCTCCCGATCGTCGGGATGCAACCGCTCCATCCACCACTGGCGCGTGGTCGCGTCCTCACTCGGCCACCCGAACGAGACCATCAACGTGTCGGACATCGATAACGCGTCCGTCCGCAAGTCGAGCGTCCAGTCGACATCGGGAACCCGCGCAAGGCGCTGCTCCGACGCGCGCTGCTGCGGCTGCGACACGCGCTGCTGCGCGCCCGACGTGCGAAACGGGCTCGACTGTACGTGCTCGGTCACGATTGCAATATGACACGCGGTCCCCCGCCAGGACTACTGCCGCGTGAGCGCTTGCGCCGCCTCGTCGAGCACCACCCCCGCCGCCCACCCGGGCAACGCATCGGGATCGCTCGTATTCACTTGAATGGCGATCGCCACATTGATGTCACGATACCACCGGGCCTCGGACATATACCCCGGGAAGAACCCCCGTGTGCCGAACGCCGGTCCCAGCGCCGTGTGCTCGATCGTGAGCCCCAGCCCCCAACGCACGCCGGGCCCGAATGCAGGCGCCGGCACCCCGTCGCCGCGAATGACCTCCGCCCACTCGCGCGGCGGCACCACCTCCCCGCGACAATACGCCGCGATCCAGCGCGCGAGATCGCCGCCCGTCGACACGAACCCGCCCGCCGCCCACTCGAACTGCGGATTGACGATGAGCGTACCCTCGCCCGTCAGCGCGTTGCCGACCGGACTGACCGGCCCCGTGTAGCCGGGCACGAGACCGGCGAGACGAGGGCTCAGCGCCGGCGTCGTCTCGCGCAGCCCGTAACGCCGCAGGAACCGGCGCTCGATCTCGGCGTACGGATCGTCGTGCGTGATCGCTTCCTCGATCATCGCCAAGAGATCGTAGTCCAGCGCGCTCGCCTCGAACCGCTCCCCAGGCTGGCCGCGTGGCGCGGTCTCAAAGAGAGACCGCAGCATCTCGACGTGCTCCCGCGGCCGCAACGGGTCGCGCCCCAGCGCATCGTAGAACGTCTTTGAGAACCCGCCGTACCCGCTCGTCTGCAACAGCAGCATGCGCGGCGTCACCCGCTGGGCGTTCGGCAAACGGCGCAGCCACGGGACCCCGTGCAGGTACACGGTGATCGGCGTGTCGAGCGCGAGACGCCCCTCGCGCGCCAGCTCCAGCGCCAAGGCGGCGAAGAACGTCGGGGCCACACCGCCCGCCAGCATCCGCGCATCAGCCGTCATTGGCGTGCCGCGCTCGCGATCGGCGAACCCCAATGCGACCGCGATCGTGGTGTTGTCCCCGAAGCGCGCCGCGAGGACCGCGCCCGGCATCCCGCCGCGCGCGCGGTAGGCGTCGAGGACGTGCTGTAAGCGCTCGCGACGCTGCGTGGCGTCGAGCGCCAGGATCGCATGATCGGGTGTCACGATCGGAGCCTCGGCCCGCGTCACCGGCGCCGGCGGCGGGTGGTGACCGTGGCAACCAACGGCCAGCATCAGCGCCGCAAGCGCCGCTAAAGCCGGATGACACACGAGACGGGTCCGAGGATCAACCGTCTTTGGGCCACCTTGCCGGCGTCCCGTCCACTCACCAGTTTCGCGGCCGAGGGTCATCGGACGGATACGAGCCAGCGGTCGCCGAAGTCACGGCGGCGGGGGGACAGTGAAATCGGACGCGCCCAGTGTGGAGCTGGAGGACGAGCCCGCGGTCATCGCGGGCGTGCGCGCGGGTGACCGGGCGGCGTTCGAACGGGTCTACCGCGCGTTCTGGCCAGCACTCGTGGCCTGCGCGCGCCACTCGGGCACGCTGTCGCGCGATGACGCGCAGGAGCTGGTGCAGGAGGTGTTCTTGAGCCTCTGGCGGGCGCGCGACCGGCTCACGATCTACCAGGGTCTCGGGCGCTACCTGTATGGCGCGGTGCTGAACCGCGCCCACCGCGTGCGCGCGGCGCGGCACACGGTCGTCGCCTGGGCGTTCGAGGACGGCGCCGGAGAACCGACGGTCGACAACTCCGGCGAACACCGGCCGCTCGTTCACGAACTGGCAGCAACGGTCGACGCGATAGTGCGCGGGATGCCGCGGCGCTGCCGCGATGTCTACCGCCTCCGCCACGGCGCGGGCCTCGACGCGCACGCGGTCGCGGCGCGGCTCGGCATCTCGGTCGTCACGGTGAAGCGCCATCACGCGCGAGCCTTGCACTTGCTGGCTCGAAACCTCGCCCAGACAGACTGGGCCGACGCGCTCGGACGCATCACGCGACCGGACGGCCGATCATGAGCGCACCGCGGCTGCCGCGGCGCGACCGCGTGTATCTCCGGCTCGCCGAGTACATCCGGGGCGACCTGCCACCCGACGAGGCGGCGGATGTGGCGCGCGACCTGGCGCGCGATCCGGGACTCCGGCGCGCCGCCGACCTCCTGGCGCTCGGCATGAGTGTCGATGCGCCCGATCCGGTGGACGCCGCGTGGGCCAGCTTCTCGGCGCGCGCAACCCCGCGGCGCGGGCGGCGCGTCCTGCAGTGGGCCGAGATCATTGTCGCCGCGGTCGTCGTGCTCGTGATCGGCCGCGTGACGTACCTCTCCGTGGCGCCGCTGGTCGCGGCGCACGCCAACGAGCGATACGCCGCGCCGATGGACGCGCGTCGCGTCGTGCGCCTGCCCGATGGCTCACGGGCGACGCTCGAGCCTGGGGCGCGGTTGGGCTACCGGGCGTCGTATTTCCGGCGGCCGCGCGCGCTCACGCTCGACGGCGAAGCGCGATTCCAGGTCCATCCCGACATCGCGCACCCGTTCGAGGTCGTCGCCCAAGGCGTGTTGGTGACGGCCGTCGGCACGGTGTTCACCGTCCGCGCCAACACGTGGGACTCCACCGTCGGCGTCTCGGTCGAACAAGGGAGCGTGATGGTCTGGGCGGACACCACGCGCACCGGCCAGCCGTCCGCGGTGCACGCTGGCGAACACATTGACGTCGCGACTTTTCGACAAAATTGATCCTCGAGGCCTCGGCGTGTGTCTTGACTGGTAGAGATCACCCTCTCTCCCAGGAGACCAATGGACGCCGAAGATACCGATCAGGCGGAGCCGCTCCTCCGCTATCTGGGCCCGGTCGCGGCCGGCGCGCTGGCCGACGAGGATGTCACCGAGGTCTACGTCAACCCGCACGATCATCTCGTACGCGTCGACACGCGCTCGGGCGGACGCAGCGTGTTCCCGTGCACGATCGAGAGCGACCAGGTCGAGATGTTCCTGAACGCCGCCGCGGCGCGGGCCGGGGTCGCGCTGGGCGCCGAGGCGCCGTTCCTCCAGACCACGCTCCCGCACGCGTTCTTTCGGCGGGCGCGCCTCCAGGGGTTCGTGCCGCCAGTGACACCGGCGCCGGCGTTCACCATCCGGAAACCGCCGGCGATCGTCTACGGTCTCGACGACTACGTGGCCCGCGGCGCGCTCTCCGCCACACACCGCCACGCCCTCGGCGACGCGGTGCTGCGCCGGGAAAGCATTCTCGTGTGCGGCGGCACGAACTCCGGCAAGACGACGTTCGCCAACGCCGTCCTTCATGAGATAACCCGGGTCTGCCCCAACGACCGGATCGTGATCCTCGAGGACACGGCGGAGCTCCTGTGCGTGGCCCGCGATCATCTCGCGGTCCGCACGCCCGCCGGCAGCACGCTGGCGCAGCTGGTCAAGGCGACGCTGCGGGCGAGCCCGGACCGCATCATCGTCGGCGAAGTGCGCGATGAGGCCGCGCTCGATCTCCTCGACGCCTGGGCGACCGGACACCCGGGTGGCGTCGCGACGCTGCACGCGACATCGCCGGCCGGCGCGCTGGCACGGCTCGACCGGCTGGCGCAACGCGCCAACGTGCCGCCGCAACCGGCGCTGATCGCCGAGGCCGTGGAGTGGATCGTGATGATGTCCGGCGCCGACCGTCGCGTCAGCCGGTTGGCCCGGCTCCGTGGCCTCGACGGCGCGGGCCGCTATCGCATCGACCGTTTCGGCGAGTCGGAGGCGCAATGCGCGTTGGCGTTGCCCTGATGCTGTTCGCAGCCGGGCTCGCAGCGCCGGCCCCGGCGTTCGCGGGCACCGGCGGCACGGACATGCCGTGGAACCTGCCGTTCGAGACGCTGCTGGCCAATCTCTCGGGCCCCACCGCGCGCGTCATGGCGGGCATCATGCTGGTGATCGGTGGCGTCGTGTGGGGGTTCACGCGACACGAGGACGGCGCGAAACGGTTTGGCCAGGCGATCTTCGCCATCGCCATCATGTTCGGCGCCGTGCAGATCGTGGCGCTCCTGCAGTTCGCGGGCGCCACCGTATGAGCGCCACGATCCATGCCTCGCTCCACCGGCCCGTGTTGTTCGCCGGCGTCGAGCCGGCGGTCGCGGTGGCCGAGGGCAGCGCCGTGCTGGGGCTGCTCATCATAGTCGGCCTGCACGTGGCGACGATCGCGCTATGCGCGTTCTATCTCACGGTCATTCATACGGCGATGGTCCGGGCGACGGTCGCCGATCCGGCGATCGCGGCCGTGTATCTCCGCTCCCTCCGGTGGCGCGACTACTATCCGCCGCACGCGCATCCCCGCGCCCGGCCGCCGCTGGCGCCCGTCTCGATCCCGCGGCACTGAGATGCTGCGCGAGCACCGCCCCCACGCCACCGGCGTGGCCGATCTCCTGACGTGGGCGTTCATGATCGACGACGGGATCGTCCTCCAAAAAGACGGCGCCCTCCTCTCCGCGTTCACATATCGCGGACCGGATATCTCGGCCGCCTCGGACGCCGAGCGCGAGGCGTTGTCGCGAACAGTGAGCGACGCGCTGCTGTCGCACGGCGACGACTGGTGCTGGCATCTCGACGCCGTGCGCCGACCCGCGCCGGTGTACCCGACGTCGGTGTTTCCCGCGCCGGTCGCGGCGATGATCGACGATGAGCGCCGTGCGGCGTACGCCCGCGGCGATCGCCGCTACGAGACGACGTACGTGCTGAGCGTGACGTGGCTGCCGCCGTCGGACGCGGGCTCGCGGGCCCGCGCCCTGCTCTACGCGCACCGCCCCACGCCGCAGACGACGTGGGGCACCCTGCTGGGCGCCTACCGGCGCGCGCTACGCGGTATCACGGACCGGCTCAGCGCCCGTCTGGTGTTGGAGCCGCTGGACGCCGACGCACTGTGCACGCATCTGCACGGCTGCCTCACGGGCCTCTGGCATCCCGTGCGCGTGCCGCCGTCCGGCGCCTATCTCAATATGGCGCTGGCCACGGGTGAGCTGACGGGCGGGTTCGAGCCGCGCATCGGCGGCAAGTCGATCCGTTGTGTCGCCGTCACCGGTTGGCCGGATACGTCTGTGCCGGGCATGCTGGAGTCCATCGCCGCGCTGCCGGCCGAGTATCGCTGGTCCCACCGGATATTGCCCTTGTCGCAGGCGACAGCGGCGCGGCTCATCCGGCGGCATCAGCTGCGATGGTTCCAGAAGCGAAAGGGCGCCGGCGAGTGGTTGCGGGAGATGACGCACCGTTCGGCCAGCGCATTGACCGACACCCAGTGGCTCGACAATGACGCCGCCCGCATGGCGCAGGATGCGGCCGGCGCCGCGGCCGAGAACGCCAGCGGGCGCGCGCGGTTTTGCGTGTACAACCAGGTGGCGGTCGTCACCGCGGACGACGACCGCGGCGCCGATACCGTGGCCCGCGCCATCGTGCGCGCATTGGGCGATGCCGGTTTCGGCGCGCGGATCGAGACCGTGAACGCGGTCGAGGCCTTTCTGGGCACGCTGCCGGGGCACGGATCGCCCAACGTGCGCCGTCCCATCGTGAGCGGCGCGGCGATCGCCGATCTGGTGCCCGTGACCGGCGTGTGGCCCGGCTTGGCCGCGAATCCCAGTCCGTACTTTCCGGCGGGGAGTCCGCCGCTTCTGTGGGCGGCCACCGACGGATCGACGCCGTTTCGGGTGAACCTCCACGTGTCGGACGTGGGGCACACGCTGATCGTCGGCCAGACCGGCGCTGGCAAATCCACTCTGGTGGGGCTCCTCGGCGCGCAGTTCCTGCGCTACCCGGGGGCCCGCGTGTTCGTGTTCGACGTCGGGTATTCGGCATGGCTCCTGTGTCAAGCGTTGGGCGGCCGGCACATCGACCTGGTACCCGGCGGCGGCACGGCGCTACAACCGCTGCGCGTCATTGACGCGTGGTGCGCCGAGTGGGTCGAGAGCATCGCCGAGTTCCAGGGCGTAACGGTGACGGCGGCGATGCGGGCGCGCATCGAGCGCGCGTTGGCGTTGTTGGGTGAGACCGCGCCGGAGCATCGCACCCTGGCGGAGTTCGCTCGGCAGGTGCAGGACCGGGCCCTCGTTGCCGCGTTGGCCCCATACATCGGTGGCGTGTACGGCGGCGTGGTCGATGGCACGGAGACGGCAGACCCGTCGCCGGCCGATGCGACGCGCTATACCGTGTATGAGCTGCGGTCGTTGCTGGAGATGGACGACCGCGTGCTCGTGCCCGCGGTGTTGGCGCTGTTCCGACACGTGGAGCGGCAGCTCGACGGCCGGCCCGCGCTCATCGTGATCGAGGAGTTGTGGGGTCCGCTGCTGCGCACCACGTTCGCGTCCCGGATCAAGCAGTGGCTCTTGACGCTGCGCAAGCAGAACGCCGCCGTCGTGCTGGTGGCGCATAGCGCCGCGCAGCTCCGCGACATGCCCCATGCCCACTTGATCCGGGAGTCCTGTCCGACGCGCATCTATCTGCCGAACGCCGACGCCGCGTCTCCCGACACCGCCGCCGTGTACGCCGCGCTCGGACTTGGGGCTAGAGAAATCGAGACCATCGCCCGGGCCGTGCCCAAGCGCGACTACTATCTCACGTCGCCCCACGGCAGCCGGCTGTTCGATCTCGCGCTCGGGCCGGTGGCCCGGGCGTTTTTGGCGTCGGGCGACGACGTGCGGCGCCGGGCCGCCGCGTTGATGGCGGCCCATGGCGACGCGTGGGTTCACGTTTGGCTCGAGGAGGCATCATGCGAACAGTGAGAGTGGCGGTGCTGGCCATCATGCTGCCCGCCAGTGCGCGGGCCCAGTTCACGGTGTTCGATCCCACAAACTACGCCGAGAGCGTCGCCCACTATCTCAAGGCGCTCGAGCAGATCCGGTTGGCCGAGTCCCAGATCGCCAACCAAGTGCAGGCCCTGAAGAAGCTCGGCTCGCCGGTGTGGCGGCAGATCGGTGGCGTCGTGCAGGCCGCCAGCGTGGCGCAGAGTCAGGGCGCCGCGATCGCGTATTCGTCGAGCGATCTCGATCAGCGATTCGCGGCCCGGTTCCCCGCCGCGGCGACGCGGGACTTTCCCGCGGACGAGCGCGCGCGGAACGCCGCGACCATGGCCACGTTGGCCGGTGCGCTCGACGCCACGCGCGTCGGCGCGTCCACGTTCGCGCCCGGCGCCACGCAGATCGACCAGTTCAAGGCGCAGGTCGCCGCATCCAACGGGCACGAGGAGTCCCTGGAGCTCGCCAACACCGTGCACGTGTACAGCGCGGAGGAGCTGCTGTTGTTGCGGCAGGCTATTGCGGCCCAGACCAACGCCCAGGCCGTGTACTATGCGAGCCAGGTCAACGCCCAAGCCCAGGCCCAGGAAAACGCGCGCGCGTTGCTGGCCGGGATGGCGGCGACCCCGCCCCGGCGTCCGTCCTTTTCGTATCGGCCCTGATGCAGATCCAGACCACCGGGCCGATCCTTGATGGGATCGCCGACGCCTACCGGTTGGCCTCGCACGACTGGCTGGCGCGGCTCGTGCCCGTGGCCCAGCGGGCGTTCGCGCTCTTGGCCGGCATCGAAGTCGTGGTATCGGGCCTGGTGTACGGGTTGCGCCGGGACGCGTTGGACGACATTGCCGCGCGGTTCGTGCTCAAGTTTGCGCTGCTCGCGGTGCTCTTGTCGTTGATCACATCGTTCGCGTTCTGGATCCCACCGTTCATCGACGGGTTCGCGGCCGCTGGCGAGCGCGCCATTGGCGTGGCCGGCACCGTGAATCCGTCCGACATCATCGACATCGGGATGGCGCTCGCCGCCAAGCTATTGACGGCCCTCGACGTCGTCGGCGTACTGGCGAACCCCGCAATGGCGCTCTTCGCCGCGTTGAGCGCCGTCATCGTGTTGGGAGCGTACATCGCGGTGGCTGCGCAGCTCGTGATGGTCCTCGTCGAGAGCTACGTGGTATTGGGCGGGGGCGTGGTGTTCCTCGGCTTCGCGGCGTTTCGGGGGACGGCGGGGATCGCCGACGGGTTTCTGACCTACGCCGTGCATGTGGGCGTCAAGATCTTTCTCCTCTATCTCATGGTGAGTTTAGGGAGCGAGTTGTCGCGCGGGTGGGTGGCGTTGATCCAGGCCGATCAGCTCTTTGGTCCGGGTTCGCCGCTGGGGCAGGTGTTGGGCGGCGCCGTGTTATTCGCGCTGTTGGCGACGCGGGTGCCCGAGCATGGCGCGCGGTGGATCGCTGCGCGGCAGTCGTTCGGACTCGCCGGTGCCCTGCGCGGCTCGTGAGGCAACCATGAGCACGTGGGTGGCGGCCCGGCGCGAGTTCGAGGGCGTGTACGCCAATCTCGCCCGCGGGAAGCGCAACTGGCAGCTCATGGCGTTCGCGCTCGTCATCGGGCAGATCATCGAGACCGCCGGCTATGTGCGGCTGTCGCTCACCGCGCGCGTGACGCCCTATCTCGTGGAAGTCGACAAGCTCGGGCAGGCGCGGGCGTTCGGGCCCGCCGAGCCATTGCGCCACGCGGACACGCGCCTCGTGATCGCGCAACTCGCCGAGTTCGTGCGCAATGTGCGGACCGTGGTGCCATCGGAGGCCGCGGAGGCCGATGTGTTGGCGCGCGCGTACGCCTATCTCGACCAAGGTGGCGCCGCGTTCTTGAACGCGTACTACGGTGATCCCCGGAACAACCCGCGCGTTCTTGGTCGCACGATGACGCGGACGGCGGACGTCACCGCGGTGTTGCCGGTGCCCCGGACCGGCGGCGCCGGATGGCGTGTGCAGTGGACCGAGACCGAGTATCCCGCCAATGGGGCGCCCGCGGTGACCCACGCGTGGGACGCCTATTTGAGCGTCCGGGTGTCTCCGCCTGAGACCGAGGAGACCATCGAGCGGAACCCCTTAGGGCTCTATGTCACGTCGATCACCTGGACGCGGGTGGGAGGGCCGGTATCATGAGGACGTATCTCACGTATCTAATGATTGTAGGGTTCCTGGTGGTGGGGTTGGCGCCCCTCGGGGCCCAGGTCGATACCACGGCCGATCCTGTTGCTATCGCCGAGCGGGAGGTCCTGCGCGGGTGGTCGCCCCGGACCGTCGAGGTCGGTGACGCCGTCGTGTTCCCGTTCGGGCACAGCCAGCCGACCGTGACGTGCGCGCCTTTGCGCGCGTGCGTCATCGAGCTCGAGGCCGGCGAGCGCGTGTTGGCGACCGCGTTGGGCGACACCGAGCGGTGGCTCATCGATCAGGCCGGGAGCGGCGCCGGCGGGCGCACGCCGCTCCTCATCGTGAAGCCCACCGCCTGCGACCTCGGCACCAATCTCGTGGTCTCGACCGACCGGCGCGTATACGATCTGGCGTTGGACGCGCCCGCCTGCGGGCATCGCGCCGCGCGGTACACGCGGCACGTGCGGTTCTATTATCCCGCCGCTCTCGTCGCGCGGGCCGAGGGTGCGGCCAGCGGCGACGCGGTGCGTCCCGAGTCATTGGCATTCACGTATCGGTGGAGCGCCGATGGGAAGATTCCCTGGGCGCCGGCCGCCGTGTACGACGACGGTGTGCACGCCTTCGTGCGTCTGGGCGCCGACGCTCGGAAGGGTGCGCTGCCCGTGTTGTTTTTGGAGCTCGCCGATGGGAGCACGGCGGTGCTCAACTACGTCGTCGCCAACGATACGTACATCACCGATCGCGTATTCGCGCGCGCCATTTTGCGCGGGACCGAGGATGGGCGTCGCCCGCGTCAGGTCGAGATCATCAACACGCGCTTGTTCGCTCGCGAGTAATGCATCGTGAGCTCGGCCTATCGACCGACCCCGCCCAAGCCCGCGCGTCTCAATCACACCGCGCTGCTCGCCGCGGCGATCGTTGCCGGCGTTACCGCGTGTGTCGTTCTGTGGTCGGCGGTGCGTCCCGTGGCGCCCGACCATCCCACGGCGCCGCGGCCCGTGGCCGCGCAGCGTCCATCGTTTCCCAGTCCCACTCCCGATACCTCGCATCGCGTTGCGGTGCGCCCGGTATCCAGTATCATGAGCGCCCCACTTCCCCAACCCGTACCAACGTCGTACACCCGCGCATTAGTGAGCGCACCGTTGGTACGCACGGCGCGCGAGAGAGCGCCGGCGTCCGACGCGCCGCCATCGACCGCGCCCCACGCGCAGTTCTTGTCCGCGGCCGAGCGGTTGGACACGTCGTCGAGCGTGCACGCGTTGGATTCACCGTACACCGTGCAGACCGGCACCGTGGTGTCCGTTGCGCTCGTGACCGAGATCCGTTCGACGATACCCGGTCAGGTTGTCGCCCAAGTCACGCGCGACGTGTACGACACGCCGCGCCAGCGTTGGGTATTGGTGCCGCGCGGCTCCCGTCTCATTGGGCGCTACGACACGCAGGTGGGCCGCGGGGAGGACGCGTTGCTCGTGGTATGGACGCGTCTCCTTTTTCCTGATGGGCGTTCGATGGCGCTGCCGGGATTCGAAGCCGGCGACGAGAGCGGGACGGCCGGGCTGCGCGGCGCGGTGGACACGCATATCGCCCACGCGTATATCGACGCCGCGCTATTGTCGCTGGTCGGCGCGGCGGGGCAGTTGAGTCAACCCAACGCCGGCGCGGGCGCGCCCTATACGACGCCGAGCGCGGGCCAGGTCGTGGCGGGATCGTTCGGCGAGCAGATCTCCGAGCGGACGCTCGAGATGTTGCGCGCCGACGCCCAACTCACGCCGGTGATCACGGTGCGGGGCGGGACGTCATTCGTGGTGTTGGTGGCGCGGGATCTCGTGTTCGACGAGCCGTACGGGACGGCGCCGTCTGCGGCGGCGCGTTAGGCGCGCTTGTCTCGTGTGGCAAGTCGTGGGTCGATCCGCGGCTGGCGCGTTCTCAGCGGGATCGCCGGGACGCGTGGGAAGTGCACCGACAGCCGCTCGGTCGCCTCACCACCGGTGGTGGGTTACCGGTGTGTCCTCGCCGTCAATCGATGATCGGCGTGGGGGTGAGGAGGATCGCCAACTTGACGCGCAGCGCGGACGCGACGCGTTCCATGTTGTCGACCGAGATGTTGCGCTCTCCCCGTTCCACCGAGCTGACGAATGTCCGGTGTAACCCGGACAGTTCGGCGAGCTTTTCTTGGGAGATGCCCAACTGCGTCCGCGCGCGTCGCACGTTTGTCGCGAACGTGATACGCGCGGGCGCTTCAGGCCGATCCAAACCAGTTTGTGGTATAGGCTGCTGTGGTGCCTGTGGTGTCATACGGTGCCTAGTTTGCCTCATCCGTACCCTATGCGGCTACATACTATACGTTTCGAGGGAAGCGTTGCCTACGCGGATCGGAAGTCGAAGCGGATCAACGAGCGATCCCCCGTTACGTGGTCAGTTCAAGGGACGGACCGTCATGTAACGACGCACAAGCAAACCAATATGCGTATTCTGGCTCACCTGCGGCTCACTTCGGTGTATGGTTGAGCTCGCTAGAGCCTTGCGCCGTGCGTTTCTTCTGACAACTTCCTAGCCTGCCCTTTTTCACTGGCCCGGGCCTATGGTTGGTTCATCGACGGCGGAATCGACGATTGTGGTATGCGAGGACGCGCCCGCGGTCCTGGCATTGGCCGATCGAACGTTGCGCGAGGCCGGGTACCACGTGCGCATGGCGTTGGATGCGCCGCGGTGTTTGCGGGCGGTGCTGACGATCCCGGCGCCGGCAATGTTGTTGCTCGATGTGTTCTTGCCAAATGTGAGGGGCATCGACGTCTACCGGATCATGCGGAAGAGCGGCAGCACGATGCCGGTGTTGTTGATGACGGGCTATCCCGCGGAGCTCGTGGATCTGGACCGGATCGAGCTTGGTCTGTCGTTGATCGAGAAGCCGTTCGACGCCGAGCAGTTGGAGCGTCAGGTCGTGGGGTTTCTCAAGGGGTCGGCCAAGCCGGAGCCGCCGGGCGAGCCGATCGTCGAGATCGGCGAGATCAAGATCAACTTGCGCTCGGGCGTCGTGCATCGCGGCAACCGCACGTTCCGGGTCGTCGGCAAGGAGCTCGACGTCCTGTTCCACTTGCTGATCGTGAACGGCAAGAGCGTGAAGAACGACACGTTGATCGACGCGTACTTCGGCGGGCGTGTGTCGCCGACGAGTCGCGAGTATACCGGCGTTTTTCGGAACATCAAGGCGAAGCTGCATCACCCCGACGAGTCGAAGCTGATCGAGAAGACCGGGGACGGGTGGACGATGATCTCGCCGCTCGAGGACATCAAGCGGAAGATGTTGTGGGGGTGGGTGCGTCCGGATACTCACGCGCGGCGCGCGATCTCGGATCTGCACCTGGACGATCCGCCGGATCCTCCGGAGCGGTGGTAGCGCACTAGGCGGCCGCGATTCGCCCGGTGGTTCGTATCCCGGGCGGGCGAGGTTTCGTACGTTGCGGTGAGTGGAGCTCACCGTCATGTCGTTTCGTTTGCGCCTCGTGGTCTTGTCTACCGCTACCGTGATCGCCGCCGCGTACACGTGGTCGCTCGTGGTGGACCCCCTGTGCACGGTGTACCGGAGCGGGCACCGGCACGGGCGTCACGAGACGGGGCGGATGGGTCTCCACTCTAGCGATCCCGTGTCGCTCGCCACGCACCACTGACCGCGCATGGCGACGCACAACGGCAACGGCGCCGGCGCCGGCACGACCAAGGAGCCGCCCAAGCTTCGCGAGCGTATCTCGGCGCTCCGCTACGTTCCCAAGTTCATCGCGCTCATCTGGGAGACGAGCTGGCCGCTCACGGTGGCGATGATGGTACTGCGCATCGTGCGCGCCGCGACGCCGCTCGCCACGATGTGGGTGGCCAAGCTCATCATCGACGCGGTGGTGAAGGCGCGGCTCCGGGGGCCGGATTGGCATCACTTGTGGACGCTGGTGGCGATCGAGATCTCGATCGTCGTCGCGGATCAGGCGATCTCGCGAGCGTCGACGTTGGTCGAGGTTTTGCTTGGGGATCTGTTCACGAACCACGTCAGTGTGCGCATCATGGAGCACGCGGCGACGCTCGATCTCGCGCAGTTTGAGAATCCGGAGTTTTACGACCTGCTCGAGCGTGCGCGGCAAAACTCGACCGCGCGGCTTGGCCTACTCGGCCAGCTCCTTAGCATCGCGCAGTATGCGCTGACGCTGCTCAGCTTGAGTGGGGCGATCGTTGCGTTCAACCCGTGGCTGCTGGCACTGCTGGTGCTAGCCATCCTTCCAAGTTTTCTCGGCGAGACGCACTACAGTCGCCGAGCCTACTCCTTGTTCTTCGGCCGCACCGAAGGACGGCGCATGCTCGAGTATCTTCGTTATGTGGGGTCCAGCGATCGCTCTGCCAAAGAAGTGCAGATGTTTGGTCTCGCACCCTGGCTGACTGATCGTTTTCGGCGCCTTTCGCAGCAATTTTACGAGGAAAACAAGGCGTTGGCGGTTCAGCGCGCCTTCATCAGTGGTGCCCTGCCAATCTTGGGCACTCTTGGATACTACGTCGCCTATGTGTTTATCCTCGTAGATGCGATGCGCGGCCGCATAACCATTGGCGCTTTAACCTTCCTGGCTTCGTCTTTCTCCGGCAGTCGTTCGTACATCGCGAGCATTCTCCAGACGGGGCGTGACATCTACGAACAAACACTGTATCTCCGCGATCTCTTTCTTTACTTCGAGATTCGTCCGACTATCGCTGCCCGGCACAACGCCGTCCTGGTACCGGCCCACATTCACGAAGGCTTCGTTTTTCAGGATGTCGGGTTCCGCTACCACAACAGTGAGCGATGGGCCGTACGGCACATTGACCTGGCGCTGGGTGTCGGTGAACGCATCGCTCTCGTAGGCGAGAACGGCGCAGGCAAGACGACTCTCACAAAACTGCTGACGCGACTCTATGACCCGACCGAAGGTCGGATTTTCCTTGATGGCGTTGATCTCCGCGAATACGACATCGCATCGCTGCGTCGCGCGATTGGCGTCATTTTTCAAGACTTTGTTCGTTACGATTTTCGGTTTGACGAAAACATTGGCGTCGGAGAAATCGAGGCGTCTCGCAATCATTTCGATGAGCTCGACGATCTCAAGGGTGATTTGAAGCACCCGGTGCATCCTGCAATTGCGAGGGCGGCCGAACGTTCCCTGGCATCGTCTCTGCTAACGCAGTTACCCGCCGGTTATCGCCAAGTTCTCGGACGTCGTTTTGATGGGGGCATAGACTTGTCCGGAGGCGAGTGGCAGAAGGTCGCGATCGCACGCGCGTACATGCGTCAAGCCCAAGTTCTCATATTAGATGAACCGACTTCAGCGCTTGATGCACGCGCCGAATATGAGGTGTTCAGTCGCTTCTCGGAACTCGCGACGGCGCGCACCGCCGTTCTCATTTCGCATCGATTCTCCACTGTGCGAATGGCGGACCGGATCATCGTGCTTCAGGGTGGCTGCATTGCAGATCATGGCACCCACACTGATTTGCTCGGTCGGGGAGGGCTCTACAGTGAACTCTTCTCGATGCAGGCTGCCGGATACCGCTGACGGTGAAGGCGGCCGGCCTAATAATTCACGAACCGACAGGGACTTCACGCTGATCATTCAATCGGTCGCATAGCATTGTCAGGCCGTCGATACCGCGACGCAAGCCAAGGCGACCACAGCCACAGCCTGGCTGATAGACAGCACTCTCTGGCCTACCACGTCGCTAACGCGCCTTGCAGCGTCACCGCCACTTCAGCGGCGGATTGTGGGCGTCCCTCTGGTTCGTTGCGCAGGCACTGTTGAACAATTTCGCGAACACTGGTTGGCACGCCCGCAATCTCCGGTACCGGCACATTGGCGATAAGTCGATTGACTGCGACGGGAATTGCCATCTTTTCACCTCCGCAATCCAGCTCGAACAGTGACACCTCCCCGGTGGGAGCGAGCGGAGGATGGCCGCACAGCAACTCGAACAGGATTGCACCCAGACCGAATACGTCGGTCGTCATTGATTGACGCCGTCCAGCGATCTGTTCCGGCGCGCTGTAGAGCGCCGTGCCACTGGTGCGTCCGCTGCCAGTTGTGCGCACTCCGCCGGCGACGTCGACATTTAGAGTGTCACAAACGCCGAAGTCAATCAGCTTGGGGGTTGCATACTCTGGGTGCTCCCCGTTCATAGGTATCAGGATGTTCGCTGGTTTCAGGTCACGATGTAGAACGCCCAGCGCATGCAAATCGCCAACAATGGCGCTCAAGGCAGCCATGGTTTGAACAGCGGCACGCGGGCTACAGGCGTGCACGGCGGCTAATTCAGCGAGCGACCGGCCATCAATCCATTCCGAGACCAGGTAGGGACGATCGTCTGCCAATACCCCTGCATTGACGATTGCGGGGATGCCAGGATGATTTATCGCGGCTAGAGTCTCAGCCTCCTCGAGGATTCGCGGTGGGCCAACGCTGATCCGCCGTCTGGCAATTTTCATCGCCAGCTGGCGGTGCAGGAAGGTGTGCTCCACACGGAGCACGATTGCCTGCCCACCACCTGCCCTATGTTCGAGGATGCGATATCTGCCGCTCAGAATCTTCCCGACGGCATAGTCCGCCAAAGACATTCGTATCTCCTACGTAGAGTGTGGCGGTGCCGATCGCTCTGAGGCGCCGTGGGTCGTGCGATCACCACGTTCTCGTCCTAGCGTCGTAAAGACAGGATAGACCGTACGTGTATTCGTGACTCAATGAGCGATGCGTGCTGTCAGCCTGTCACGGAGGTATCTGGCCCGTACCGACGCTATCGTCCCAACGCATGGTGGCGTAACGTTCGCGCACGTGTCGATGACAGCGCGTTCCATCATCCCGGTAAGGCGTATGCCCCAGCGATCTGCGAACGACGCAACCATTCGGCTATCCGCCACTATCTCAGCACATAGGCATATCATTTTCACTCGGCATGGCCAAGCCACAGTGCTTCTTGACGTGAAGCGGAGTCGGTACTACTCCCTCAACGAAATCGGTGGTGATGTGTGGTCGTTGCTCGAGCAGTATCACACGGTGGCAGCTATCGTCGACCAGTTAGCACCGAATTACGACGTGCCTCGCGAACGTCTCGAACGGGACGTGGTGACGCTTTTGCTAGATCTCTATCAGTCACAGCTCGTAGCCGTCTGATGCGCGCACACGATGACCGATCTCAAGCTGCCATGACTGGCAGACGTTTAGCGGTACCCGGTACCATGACCTGCGTAGTGACGCTTATCTGGATCAAGCTTGCATTGCGCGTTGGCGGCCTCGGTCGGACGATGAGACTTAGTAATGCACTATGCGCCACGGTGCGCCCACGACAGTGCGTCGAGACGACGGTGCTCACCGAAATAGTACGGAAAGTGGCGGTCGCAGGTGCATTCTTTCCCGGTCGCGCGTACTGTCTGGAGCAGTCGCTGACACTGCATCACCTGCTTCGGCGGAGCGGAGTGGACTCTGTCTTTCGCCTGGGGGTGCAGCCGTACGGCTTCACGGCGCACGCGTGGGTTGAGTACAATGGGGCGCCGCTTAATGAGACTGGCGAAATTACGCGCGGGTTGGCTCAGTTGCCGTTGCCGACGCTATGAGCGCCTTTGTGTGCGCCATCAACTATGATGGCCGAACCCTATCGCACGATGAGCGCCACATTGTGGCATTGCGTCACTCGAGGATTGCTGCCGGCAAGGGCACATGGATGACCGGTGGCGGCTTTGCCGCTTACATTGACAGCCACAACGAGGCAACGCCGAGAGTGTCGACGGTCGGTAGCGACGACGCTGTGAGTGTTGGTATGGCACGGCTCGATGCGCCGAGCCTCGTCGACATTGACAGCGGCCACGAGAAGGGGGAACGCGACATGATGTGCGCTGCCCAGTCGCTGCTTAACGGCGCCGCTGCCATGCGCGCTATAACTGGGGATTTTGCGATCGTGACATGGCGTCCGGGGCGACAAGAAGTCGTCGCTGCGCGGGATTGCTTCGGGGTGGCCCCTCTCTACTACCGCACGACGACTAACGGCATATGGCTATCGACACATGCATCACTGATCGCGGCGGATGACGAGGTGGATTACGAATACATTGCCGATTTCCTAGTCCACGGGTGTGTCACTTCCGAGCGGACCATTTATCGGGGGGTGAGTGCCGTGCCGGCGGGCGCAATGTTAGTCGCGTCGGCCCGTGGCATCCGTATCGAATATTTTTGGCGGGCACGAGATCTCGTATGGAGTGGCACCGATTGCCTGTCCGCGGAGATGGCGGCAGAACAGCTGCGGCTACTCCTCGATGAGGCGGTGGGGGCGCGCATAGAAGGTCAGGGGCGCACCTGGGCGCAGTTGTCTGGAGGATTGGATTCGTCATCCATCGTCGCGGCGGCCGAGCGACTTCATCGCGCGGGTAGAGCATCGTCAGGCCTCGCGGGTACCGTTACGATCGTTGATTCACTCGGTAGCGGCGATGAAAGCGATTTTGTGCGCGAAGTACTGCGTATGTACGAGATACCCAATGCACGAATCGCCGACTACTGGCCGTGGCGGGAAGATGCCACGAGGCTGCCGATTACTGATCAGCCACGCCTGATGTATCCGTACTACGCGCGGGATCAAGAGATGTGTAGGATCGTCCGAGAATCTGGGGGGAGAGTGCTCCTGAGCGGATACGGGTCAGATCACTACCTGACGGGGAACCTTGGGTTCATCACCGACCTCATTGCAGGCGGCCGGATTCTTCGCGCCATTGACGCAATGGCGCGCCGTGCAACGACCACACACACGTCGTTTTGGCGTCTGGCGTATGCATGCGCCATACAGCCTCTTCTTCCGCAGGTGCTACGCCGAAAGCTGATTCCGCCGCGGCGCGGGCTCCCTGCATGGCTGGAGCCCCGTTTTGAGAAGCAATATGCGATCGCAGACCGGCGGTCGCGACTGCGTCGGTACGAGGAATGTGCGGACGGCTATGGCAATGGCGAGCTCGCCTGGCAAATCGAAGCACTCCCTTCGTTCATCGAGAGAGAACCCTTCGAACACTACGTGGATCTTAGATACCCGTTCCTGTATCGGCCGTTGGTCGAATTTTGTCTCGGTCTAAATCCGGAATTCATAGCGCAGCCGGGAGTCACAAAGCTGGTTCTACGACAGGCTCTTGGCAGCGAACTGCCGGATCGCGTGCGAAATCGCGTCGGCAAGGGAACGCTCGGAGCACGTACCCGTTGGGCGCTTACGGCGGAGCGGTCGAAGTTGAAGGCGATGTTGAAAGACCCTGTTCTTGCTCAGCTCGGATGCATTCAAAGGGACAAGCTGCGGGGCGCTATGTCGCTCGTTCGCCGCGGTCGAGGAACGTCGGTCATTCGCCTTTACGCAGCGCTGTCTTTGGAAACCTGGCTTCAAGTGAGATCTGGCCTCTGGCCGCCGCGTGCGGCCACCCCTCAAGCCGCCTAGTAGTGGACGGCAAATCACAATTTTCGGCACGGAGGTGTAACATGAAGGCGTACAATTCTCCCCGGTTTACCGACCATGGCAGCGTGGTCGCCAAGACTTTCGGATCCCTGGCTAGCCAGACGCATGAAACCGGTAGCCTGACGGGACATGCCGATGTTGACAGCCCGCCGGGCATGACGCTCGAGAACGGCGTTCAGGCGGCTGATACGACCGTGGGATCGTAATCTCGCAGAACCTAAGCTAGCGCGGACGTGATCGCCGATTGCAGGTGAACAAACCTTGGCCAGATCCCACTACTGCAGTCGGCGATCACGCATTGCCCGAACTGACCTTATATACCCCTGGGAGAATCGGACGCGTGAAGCAAACAGTCGATCGGCGAGGACTAAACCAAGAACAGAGGGTTTTGCGAGCCTACGTGGCACCTCACATTACCGACCACGGATCTGCATGCAAGCGAACGCTCGGTGGGCCTTTCTCGATGAGCCATGAGGTAGGTAGCCTTACAGCTCGGGTTTATGTCGATAATCCGCCGGGCATGACGTTCGAAGACGACGTGGAAGCGCCTGACACGACAGTGGGATCGTAAGCTCTCCCAAGCGCAACTAGCAACTGGCCGCAGTAGCGTTGCGTGAGCAAGTCTTCTCGTCATCTGAGCTCGCGGCCGCCGCGTTGTAAGCAGAGACAAGAGACGGCCTGCGTCGGGGGCATTGGAACTCACGACGTGCCCAAGTGCGAATCCTTGCCTTGCAACGTGGCTTTCGGTAGCAGGAATGAGTCGAGCCAGCCAAAGACCTCGTGCCAAAAGTCGCGCATATTCGCAGGCGAATTTATACCGTGACCTTCGCCGCTATACTGAATGAAACGCACCCTTCCACCGAGCCGGTACAAACCGCTAAAAACTTCCTCAGCTTGTCCAACCGGTACGTTAGGATCGACATCGCCATGTATGAGGAGCAGTGGCGTGCGAATTCGGTCCAGATAGCTGATGGGACTATTGCGCCAATAGCGCCACATGTCGGACCATGGTGGAGCTCCCATGCGAGCTCCCCCTCCCTCAGTCAAATACCACGGAAATAACGTCGCGTCTGCAGCCTGAGATGTATAACGGTACGGGGCTGAGAGTGTGCCGTAGAGACTTAGTAGATCGGCAAATCCCGCATAGGAAATGGCCGTTTGGAAGCGATGCGTATAGGCCAGTATCGACATTACGCTGTAGCCGCCGTAGCTGTGACCAAAGAGTGCTAGTCGCGCCGGGTCAGCTACCCCTATAGCGATTGCCTTGTCGACGGCGCCGATGACGCCTTTAGGCATGTCGATATACGGGTCGGACATTTCGCCGGCATGTGACAAGGGCATACTTGGAGTGAGCACCGCATATCCGTGAGCTGCCAGGAGATTCGGCGACTCCGCCACCGTATCGGCAGAACCAGCAGACGTACCGCCATAGACGTCTACGACGAGGGGGTAACGTCTGCCGGCGACATAATTTACGGGCAGCGTAATCGTGCCGCCCAAGCTATCGCCATCCGCGCCTAGATAGGTGATCGACATCCGGCGCGCCCCGATTAGGGCGTTCGCTTCGCGATTGAGGGACAACACGGTGTCAACGCGCGCTCGGTAAATGTCGGAAATCCAAACAGTTTGCTGTCCGGCCCAACGGTCGGCGGTCACGACGGCAGTACGGTTCGCGGGAATGAAATCGCGAAAGATTGCATCCGACGTCGGCATGAGCACGGGACGATCCGCGCCAGAGTTCAGGCCGACTGACACGTCAACACACCATACGCCATCGGGCGCCGACGCACGTGTGAAAGTCGACACCAGCCTTGGATCGTCGACCCGGAGTCGCGAATGAGTACTCGCAACGACTTCGCGTATTGAACCCGCACGCTCGGTCGTCGGGTCAGGCCACAGGATGGATTGTGCCATGAACACTGACGTATCTGTCAGTCGACGAGCGTGGGCGGTGTTGAGATCAATAGCCCAGAGCGCGCCAGCAGAAGCTAAGTACACTTGCGCACCGACACGAGACACCAGCAGGTCGCGTGACACGTTCGCGAACGTCCACGTAATGTTTGTCGGTCGCGCATTGTCGGAGCGAACTAGCAGCCAGTCTCGACGCGTCGGGACAACCAATGAATCGGCGCCTGACGGCATCCTCATCCCGAACGAACCGCGAGCTCGCACTCCAGCGTAAGCGAGGAAGCCAGCGGGTGACCACCTTAGATCGGAGACGTCCTCACTATCCGGCGTGAGCCGCGCGGCTTTACCAGTCGAAGCAGAGATGAGATACGCCACACCGGATGCGCTGTCGGCTTCGTTTGAGTAGCCAATAGCCGCAACGGACCGCTCATCACTTGACCATCGTGGCCGTATTTGCCGTGTATCGAAGGAGCGCTTCCGGACATTGATTGAACTCCAGTGTATTGCTTCGGACGAATCCAATCGGGCAACACCAAGTCGCCATGTGCCCAAGCCACGACTGTCTGTGACGGGGTAGCGGTCTGGTGTATAGGACGCAGTCTGTGTAATGACCGCTACAGCGCGGCCCGTGGGCGACATGGCAATCTGATGTTGTTCCAGGCCAACCACTGGGAACGTTCCAGTAGAGCGTAGTCGTGAATTGGAGACACCTACCACGAACAATTGGGCCGAAGGCACTGGAGGAGGTGGTGCGCCTGGGCCGACATTGAATACACGGCGCGTCGGCAATTCGCCTCGCTCCGCCATTGGCCACATTGTTGTAGCGGCGCGCTGCATTTGCGTGAGGTAGCCATAGGTGATCGGCGCCTCACCCGGGGGGAGTGCGACAAAAGCTATTGCTGTGTCACCCAACCACTGGAAACGGCGAGGTATGCCGCCGCCCTCTCCGAAATCTGCATTAAGGTCCACACCGCGATCACTTAGACGCGAGAGACTATTGTCGGACAGTCTCCAGACCAACAGTCGAACATTGTCTCGCCCTTCGGTGGACAGCATTGCTATTCGATCACCGCTGGCTGACCACACGGGACTCCAATAGCCAGCACCTCGAGCGGCTCCATGTGTCAGATTGCGGCCGGCCGTGTCGTTAACAGCGAACAGCCACACGTCACCCCGTTCATGCACGTCATTGCTATATGACCTGTAGAACTCGCTCGCTGTCCTCGCTCGGTCCACAACTACGGCAATCCAGCGCCCGTCCGGAGAAGGAGCGATTTGGCTGACCTGCTCTTGTACGAGAAGATCCTCTATGGTTGTTGGATGGCTGGTACCAAGCGACGACTGCGCGCCCAATGCTTGCATTGAGCAGCCCGCCAATATCAGATAGGACCCAAACACTTTGCAGCGCATTTGATGGGGGTTCTACGGAAGACGATCGAAGCATCCCGCGAAGTTTGGATTATTCGATTCGCCGAACGGTACAAATACGACGTCCGTACCGTACCGCTGTGGTCCATTCCGATATTGCCCCGTAGGAAACACGGATTCCGTTTGCCTCTTGTATTGCCTGACGAGGCGTCGTAAGTCACCCTGTCGGTGGCCGGACCCGAACAGCCAGAATGCACGCTCACGGAACATGAGGTCTATGCGCGCATTGCTGGAGCCGGGATCTGCCAGCGGCATTAGACCGGGAACTCCAGTGGTGGCAGAGTCGCCACGCAAGGCATTGAGATCTGCTAGCCAAGCCGACGCATTGCCAGCGTGAAGATCGGCCTCAGCCCGAATGAGTCGAGCCTCGATCCAACTCGCGAGCTTGATCGGCGCGCTTACACTGGAATCGCTGAGTATCCCAAACCTTCCAGGTCCAAGGCTGTCGCGCGGCACTCTTGGGTCGTTTGCGCTAATGAAATCCAGACCATTGATACCTTCGCGGTCGGATAGTGATGCGACACCCCGCAAGTTCAACGCCCCAAACACCGTGTTCTGTTGATTCGGGATATTGCCGTACGATGTACTGTAAGCGAATCCCTCACCCACCGAATCCGCAACTTGAGCGGCTCGACTGGCAAGATCGAGGTTCGAGTCGAGCAAGGCACGAGCGCGGGCAATCCGAGCAAGATTAGCTATGGAATCGTTTGCGGCCGAGAAGTGTGAGGCAGAGTCGAGATCAGCCAGTGCTCGCTGTAGCAACTGCTGGCGCGACAAGGTCTTTCCATAGCTCGGATTGCCAGCAACGAGTACTCCGAGAGGAACCCCAGAGCACATGTTCTCGGCGAAGAACACCTCAACATTCCCAAGATACGCAAATAGTTCGGCTATCTGAGGACGTGAAGATGGACTATACAGTTCCAACGCATGAATTGCCAAAAGCGCGTTGATTCGCGCGCCACTCAGTTCATCATAAGGATAGTTCGACCCCAAGCTCCCGTTGGTCGCGATTATTCTCTGATCCGCCTTAAAACTGCCTGTGAGATCGGTGAGTTCATCCGACAATAGGCCGGCCATTACGATCTGGTCGCTGTATGCCTGAGCAAAGGCGGCAATTGCTCCCGCACGCAGCGTGAGCGCACCCGTGTCGTTTTGAAATTGACTCGGAGTAACCACATTTGGCGATGCCACGTGAGTTATGTCGCAGCCGGCCAAGATGGCTATGACCATTAGCGCCGCCGAGGCACGTCCGCGTGACCTGCTTACGCGAATCCAAAAGTGTGCGATCATGCCGCGATATCCGTTAGAGGAGATGGTTCCACTGTGTGAAGAGTGCCACCACATGATTGGGGGTCACTCGCCCATTGCGACGGGATTCGTTGGTAACGAGCAACGCGGAGCGTTGAGCACGCACCGCGGCAATTGCTCTACAGACCAAGGTTGACGCGAGCGATCCAGTACGTCCCAGGCGGTACGGCCCCTTGATCATTAAATGAGTGATCGCCGACCGCGGTGCTGACCTCGGGGTCGGGACCCGTGTACTTGGTCCACAGTGCCAGGTTTCGCCCAGCGAGCGTCACGCTAAGCGTGCGGGTACGTAGTCGCCGCGCGATGCCGTCGGGAATGGAGAAGGTCACCGACACTTCGCGCAACCGCGTGAAAGAGCCGTCTTGATAGTATCCAACGGCACTCCCGGGTCCCGTGAAAATGGCGCTCGCCGCCGCTTGGTCGCGGAGATCGCTCCCTACGACACTGGTAGCTCTACAGAAGCCTAGAAGACAGCCGAATTCGGCGGCTTGATTGAGAATGACGAACCCACCGCGATAGTCGAGCTGGGCGTTCAGGCGAACGTGGTTATTCAGGAGACCGACCGTGCCTCCCACCGTCAACTGCGTCTTGGGATAGGTCTGACCCATAAACACAGGTGACGATCCGAGCGTGATCTCAGACGGGTCGATGATCCCATTGTGGTTCGCGTCGGAAAAGCGGGTGATAGGGTAGTCAAAGAGCGAGGAAACAGGATACCCGGCAACATTGGTGGCCGCACCCGTGGCGGGTAGTCCAGCAACGACTCCCGATTCAAGACGGACAAGCTTGTTGTGATTGATCGAGCCGTTGGCTGTAAGATCTAAGGCCAGGTCGCGTGATTTTAAAACGACGACATTGACCAGCGCTTCATAGCCCAGATTATTAACAGAACCCACGTTGATTGTCTCGAACCCAAATGGGCCCCCAATAGACGGACCCAGTGGCACAGTACTCAGCGCGTCTGTGCTGTGCTTCTGATAGTACGTGAGTTCAACATTAATTCGACCACCAAGGAATCCAGCATCAAAGCCGCCTTCGAACTCGCGTTGAAACTCTGGCTTCAGATTCGGGTTGGCACCATTGGTTAGAATCGCACCAACTTGCTGCGAGCCGTCAGTGATTGATTGTACGTACCCTTCTCTCGCAAGGCGTGCTGTCGGGCTAGGCTGGATTCCGGCTTCACCGTACGCCGCGCGCAATCGCAGATTACTGAGGCCTGGAATTGCGGGCCAGAACGACTCACGCGAGATCAGCCAGGACAGACTCCCCTTGGGATAGTACGCCGTTTGAAAATCCGACCCGAAGCTCCCAGAGCCGTCGGCACGCACCGCCCCCGTGACGAATAGTCGTTCGTTGAGGGCGAACGTCTGCTCGACATAGGCACCGGCAACGACGGTTTCAACCGTCTCTTCGGCAGCGGATTGCGTACTTCCGCTAAATACGTCGACTCCCCCCGGTAAGAGACTTGTTGCTCCGGCGCCGGTTACCAGTAAGGTCGAACGATTGTACTGAGCACCGACGGACGTTCGGGACGTGAAGGATTGCGCTAAGTCAAACGACGCCGTCGCACCGAGATCGATGCTGTTAAGCGTATTGGATGTCTTCGAACTGTTGCGCGAACCCTGGGTCGCTCCTGGCAGTCCCTCGCCGGCGCGAGTGAGCTGATTCAAGTAGTCGAGTGAGAAGTCGAGTCCTGCCGTCGCTCGAGTGGTAAGCCAGGAGGCAGGACGCCAGTTCGACGTCGCGCTACCCGTAAAATGATCGACAGATTCATCGTTTCGAGACAGCATGTAATACGCGGGGCGCAGCCCCAGAGCCCAACCGCCCGTGCTGTCTTGATACCCAGGACCGAAAACACCGAACTCAATGACCTGCGAATTCGGGATTCGGGAATTCTGCGTTAAAAAGCTTGAAGAGAGCGTAAGATCGGCATCGCGACCCAGCGATGCGGTGACATTCTCTCGCGCGCTCGCACGCTGCAAGCCGTTGGGATGCAGGTCGTCTTGACTAAAGCCGTCCGCGCCGCGCTCCGCCGCAAACGCGTCCCGATCGGAGGTCGGGAGCTTAAGATAACCCGTCTCGTCGTCGAACGCACCGGAAAGAAAGTACCGCATGTCCGATCCGCCGCCGCTAAGCTGCAACCCATATGCTTGCCTTTGGCCAGTGCCAATTGGCGTCGTGGCCAGATTCCTCAGCGGTGAGTAGCGCGTTACGCTATCGATGGTACACGCACCCGTGGCGACACCGGTCTGCAACGTGCATTGACCGACAGCGGGTGCGCCGCCAACGGTCGTTCCCCAGGGATAGTAGCTCTCTGGAAAACGGTCACGGTCGAGGGTGATCGTTCCCGATTCCGCGTAAGCGCTCCAGAGACGGCGCCCCGAAGCACCTCGCTTGGTCCGCACGACGATGACGCCGTTTGCAGCGTCTGTCCCGTACAGAGTCGCGGCGGATGGACCCTTGACGATCTCAATGGACTCAATTTCATCGGGACTGATGTCGTTCGACCGACCGCTGCCAACTCCGTTGCTGACGCTGTTGTCAACGCGCGCGCCGTCGATGTACAACAGAGGCTGATTCGAGAGCTGCGCACTGTTTTGTCCACGAATGTTGATTTGTGGCGATGCGCCCGTCAGCCCACCGTTCAGAATGACCTGCACCCCCGGAACGCGAGCATTGATGATGTCGGACAAATCGGTGACAGGCTGAGTCGCAGCGACGCTATCAGCGCGAATGGTTCCTATGGAATTGCCGAGCTGCAAGAGCGGCGCATCACCGGTGATCGTGGTGACTACTTGGTCGAGTTGATATGCGGAGGGACTGAGAAGAAAATCCACCGTGGCAGTGTCGCCAGGGTGCAGAGATATGGCAATCGTCGCGGGTGCATAACCGAGCCGCCGGGCCTCGACGCGCAAATCGCCCCCAATGACGCGGCCAATCTGATACCGCCCATCTAGACCGGAGGTCGCGTGACTCGATGTCCCTCGTATGCGCACAACGACACCAGCTAATTGCTCGTTGGTACGGCGGTCTCGTACACTGCCACGAATCATGCCGAACGCGTCTGGATCTGTGAGAACGCGCCCCGAATCTGCCGATATGATGATGTCGCGGACGCCGATCAGCTCGGCGCCAAGACCTGTCCCCTTGAGAATTGCGTTGAGAGCCGCACGGACCGTGAGGGATCGAGCGTAGAGAGAAACAGGCTCGGTCAGATTACGATCGGAAGGCACCCTGATTCCGATCGTCACGCCGCCCGCGGTTCCGATACGCAACAGTGCCTCGCGTCTGGATACCGCTCTTAGGTCCAAATCGATCAGTCGATCTAGCGTTCCTCCGGCACCGGTGACGGATGTTTCCCCGAGGAAGGACGTTTGGACGACTTGGTTCGCTGGTTGCGCTGTCGCGTCAGATAGGAACGTGACAAAAAGGACGCCGAGTGTTAGGCGTAGGCCGGCGTTTGGCATTACGGTCCGTTGTGGGCGAGTGTGGCAGGGTGTACGGAGTGTGCCGAGAACGCGCGTGCATCGACCGCCAAGATGGGACCGAGACGATTCAGAAGGTGTACCTCGGTCGCATGATGGAACAATCAGGGCGACAATCGTTAGCCGCTCGCAATGTCCCCGGAGATTGACTTCGCCGCCTGGCCTTGGAGCGATGCGAAGAAGCGACTAATTGCCCCCCGTAGCGTATGACTTCGTTTGTACCGCCAGGGCGGAGACTAGCTTCGCGGCTTCAAGTCACTGGAGAAAGGAATTCCCGACGACACGTCTCTACGCGCGGCAGGCGCACACAAGTCATTTTCGTCGCCGGCCTTGCAAGACGTGACGCAACTGCTCCGTTCTCTTTTCCAATGATACCGCCTTCCAAGCCACTCCTATTGTCAGAGTAGATTCCCGCGCGCCTACAGCGTTTGCGACGTTTTTGATTCGAACGGTGCGACTTGTGACGCAGCACGAGGGCCGCGGAGGATGCAATACTAGCGGCGTCAAAATTGGCGTCGCCCGAACAGCAGTTTGCGACGGTTGGCCTTAGTTGACTTTTTTAGCCAGCATCACGTTGGCCGATGCGACGGTCCGGTCATGCGTCCCTGAATCGTGCGAGTGCGCCTGCGCCGAATTGTGGCGGTCTTCTCGCGCCACGGCGCATCACTACGCTGTAGAAGCTGGGCGCGACAATGAGCCAACCGCTTGAATCGCCACTCGCGGCACTGAAACCCAGCTTGGGTCAACGGCCTGGGCGCGCCTGTTAGTGCGATAGGTGATCCAAAGATGTTGATCATATGGCACGCCGAAACTACGCAGCACTGACGAGTCAACGACCTCGCTGCCCAACACCATCTTGATGGTATTGACCTCGGACTCGCCGAGCTTGAGCGACAAATCGACCTCCGTCCATCGCGTCTTACCTGCACGATCGACTCGTACCGAGAACGGCTGAATGGCGAACGGCCGAGCACCGAACAGCCAACCATGAACGGTGATCTCGTCAATCGGACACCGCTTGCTGCCTGGATGAAACAAGCACAGTCGGATAACTACAAAGCCCTCGCAGTACGAGGTCAGCTTGATTCCACTGGCGCAAGGAACGGCAAAAATGCCACGGGGGGCGCGGCGCAGCACGCGCGCAAAGCAAGCAGCGACAGGGCCGAGCGGAAGCTCAAGTTCGATACCAGCTGGTGGTATTCCGACCCTTAGCTTCAGCGCGAAGTGGGCCTCTGCTCTCTTCGCAGCGGCAACAAGGTCTAATCCAATCTGCATCTTGGGCATCATGTCGTCATACTCCGCGGCAGGCGATCAATCACCTGGATCATGAGCACCGACCTACAAGGGGGAGGTTTCAATATCGACGCCCGGGCGGTTTCTTCGTACGACTAGAGCTCATCGCAAAATCTGATAGAGCGATGGGACCACAAGCTCCGCGAAAACGGCGCAGGGATGACCAACCATGCGCGCCAAAAACGCTCCCGCTGAGGAGTGGGGAGTCTCATCCCGGACATTCTGCCGCTATGTGACGGAGGCGTCGTCGACGCGTGACGCTGAGGAGACATGCCGTGCGAAAACGGTGAATAAGAAGACGGTGCACGACCCCACCAACCCTACAACAATCGCTCCGAAGCGCCTTTGCTGGAATGACTTATGGAATCGAACTGCTCGGAAACGCGTAAGCCGACTCCGGGAGCGTGCGCATTAAGTGAGTGTCATGGAACGAGACAAGCATTGGTGCGCTGATTCGCCTCCGTCTCTCGGCTCGCACTCCGAAGGGATGCGGACGGTCGACTCGCCACCGTCGGTGCAGATAACCACCCCACGTGTACGCGAGGCACGACGTTCGGATACAAAAATGCAATTGAGGCGACGTATGTCTGAGCCGACGCGACAGGTCCGTCGTTCGTCTCTGTGTTAGTTGCCGCGATCAGCCTTGGATAGCGACCGGAGAGTCGAGTTTGTGGCAATCAAATCAGTGACCGAGCTAGAGAGTCGTTTCTGAACATTGGTACGCGCGTCAGTGCTAGCAATCGCACGGCCCTTCAAGATATCGCTGGCAAGTCTTTTCACATTTTCGGCCTTCGAGGGAGTCGCCGGCTGCGACCCACCCTGATACGCTCGTCGCCCATCGGCCGGCCGTTTGAATTTGGCGTATCCGCCCCGCCGCTCGAATTGATAGGCCGCCGAAAGACGCGCGGGCATCGGCGCGCGCGCCAACGCGCGCGCATGACGCTCGAAGTCATGCCGCTTGTGCTCCGCCACAGCGATCGACATGAGTTCGATGGTGGCCATCCACCGCGTGCAGCGCTCGCGCGCCGTCTCGCGCACGAAGGTCAGCGCCTCACGCGCATCCGCAACGCGCCCAATCGCCCGCAAGCTGCGCGCGATGTCGACGAGCAGCTGATTGCGATGATCCCGGTTCGAGTACGCGTCATACGCCGCCGCGTAGTACTCGAGGGCCTCGATGGGCTTCCCCGATGCGTAAGCCACCACCCCGCGCTCCTGCAGCGCCCGCGCATCGAGCTCCCCGTGCTCGGACGGGCGGCGCCCGCGCAGGACGCGCTCGAGCCACGCATTGGCCTCGGCATGCTCGCCGCCAAGTCGCAGCACGGCCGCGCTCGCCACGCCGATCGCCCGCGCTGTCTCGGCGTCCTGGCGTCGGGCACCCGCCGCGAGGCCTGACTTGTAGATGTCCATGGCGACCGCTCGGTCGCCCGGCTCTCGGAGCGACAGGCCGAGCCGGAGATGCGCGGCAGCCGCGGCCCGACGCGGTTCGTTGGGAGGCGCTCCGTCGACCACAGTCCGGTAGACGTGATTCGCCAACGCGAATTCCCCCTCGGACTGGAGGAACGCCGCGTACCGGGTCAGCGCCCTGCCGACCTCCGACCGTTTGGTCGGTCTGGTCGCCGCCGCGTCGACCACTGCGCGGAGCACGGCACGCGCCGGCACCGGGCGAACGGCGTCGACCGCGCGTCGAACGGCAGCGAACTGGCGATTGCTGGCCGCATCGCGTCGCCGCGCGCGTGGTTGGTCGGCATACTCGAGCGCCAAGAGGCCGGCGCGGTAGCGTTGAGCACGTTGGCTCGCCGGAGCGGCGGCCCGGAGCGCGTCGCGGAACGGCGCGTGGCTCGCGGCGGAGGACCGGACCGCGCGTCGGGAAGGCTGAGGCATGGGTTGCAGAGGGCAGACGTGAAATAGCATCAGCGCACGGATGATACACAGTGGTCGATGCCAATCGCTACGTCAACGCCGAATCTGCTCCCGGACGACAATGCATTTCTCCCCGTGGAGACTCGGCCGGCTCCGTCGCCGACCCATTGATGGGCAATCACAGGCGCGACTCGCCCCTTCCCGGAACGTCAAGCCGAGTAACGCTGCACCAAGGCCGTCAGCCGCTCCAATGCCGCCTCCACCGCCTCGCGCGGCAAATACCCGTCTGCCTCGGCCGCGATCGGTCTCAACCCGCGCCGGCGCCACTCCGCGAGCTGCTCCGGCTCGGTCTCGGTCGTGAGGACGAACGCCCCACGCGGATGCGGCAGCAAGCCGCCAGTCGACTCGTCGCTCAGCAACGCGAGCTCCGGATCGCCCAGGCTGTACCCGATCAGCAAGGCCGGGTGACACAGCAGGAGATCACCAACCGCCTCCCGAAACCGACCATCCGCGCCCATCCGCCGGGCACAATCCTGCTCCGTCAGCGCGAGCGTCCCGGACTGATCGACATCCCCATAAGGCTTGAGGATCCGCACCGTCGCCCCATCGTCCCACGCATCGAGCCACGTGTCCAACGCGCCCTCATCGGCGATCACCAAAGGCTCCCGGCCCGATGCCCGGACCGCCCGCTCGAGCAGATGATCGATGCTCGCCAACACGAAGAACCGGAGCGGCAGCCCGCACAGGAGGCGGTGAACGGCGGTCGGCCGCAAAGGCCACCGGTGATAGATCTGCCGCAGCCGCTGGAACGTCCGCGGCCCGTGCTCATAAAGGTGGTACTTGGCCGCGGTCGCCAAGGACTCCGTCGCCAGCACGGGGTGCACGTGCAGCTCGGCGCACAGCTCCATCGCCACCACCGCCGTCGTCGGCGCACCAGCCTCCACCGACACCGCGGGGCCCACAAAGGTGACGACATCGTCCGCCACCATCGCCCGCGCTAAACACTGCAGCTCGAGCTCCGCGACACGCCCTCGGACATTTCGGCTCAATCGCATCGCTCCGGGAGAAAAAGCACGGTGCTCGCACCGGCGAGTTGGACAGGCGAAATCGCCGTCGCCCTACCCTGCACGGCCCGGCCGGCGCGAGCGTGCGGATGCTGCCCATACCGGCATACGGATGCACTAGCGGGAATCTCACCCGTGCGATATCATCGCGACCTTCACTGAAGCCGGAGCGCTGCCCGGCTTCACCGCTTCGCCGTCTCGCGCCCCTCCGCTCGACGTATGCGATTCCGCGGTTTCTCCGCCTGGCTCGCCGATCCCGACCGCGCCCCGGCCGAGCGCGATTTCGCGGCGATCGCTCTCATCATGTTCCGGTCGCTGGCCCGGCGCCTGGATCGCAACGCGTCGCCGCCGAATGCCGTCGAATCCCTCGCGTTCAGCGCCGCCGCGTCCGAGCTGCCGGCCGAAGGACTCGCCGTCGCACTCGGCGTCCTGGCCCGCGACCTCACGGACTCGCCGGTGGCCGCCACCCCAGGCCTCATCGGCTTTGGCAAAGCGGCCGAAGACGCGGGCGCCTACGATCTCGGCTCCGACGTCTATCACTTCGCCGCCGACCTCGGACGCTGCGAGCCCAACATCGCGCTCGTCCCCCACGCGCTCCATCGCGCTGGCTTCTGCCTCCGCAATCAAGACCGGATCGCCGAGGCCGAAGCCGCCTACCGCGCCGGCATCCTCGCCGCCCAAGAGTTCGGCGACGAAGTTTCCGAGCTCCTGATCGAAGGCGGCCTCGCCAAGATCGCGATCCACCAGGATCACTACACGGCCGCGTGCCAACAGCTGGACAGCATCATCGACCGGGCGCGCGCCGCGCAGCGCCTGGCCCCCCTGGCCTTCGCCCTCCAGGACCGGGCCCTCGTCGCGACGCACCAAGGAAACCACCAGCAGGCCCTCACGTACCTGCAGGAAGCGCTCAGTCTCCAAAGCGATCCCGCGCGTCAGCTCCGCATCGTGAACGATATCGGCAACGCGGCACGCGCCGGTGGCATGTCGAAAGTCGCGCGCAGTGCCTTCGAGACCGTACGCACCGAGGCCACACAGGCCGACCTCCGTTGGTCAGCCACCATCAATCTCCTCGACATGCATGCCGAGGAAAATGCGTGGGCTGAATTCGACCGTCTCCTCGCCTGCCTGGTGGGTTCGCCACCGACCGATCGCCTCGAGTGCGAATTGCTCGAGACGCTGGCCGGCGCCCACGCCAAGCGAGGCCAGAAAGCCCAAGCCGAAAATCTCTACCGACGAGTCGCGGAGATCGCCCAACTCCGGGGATTCACGGAAATACTCCGCCGGGTTCGGCGCGCGCTCCGCAAATGATCCCCGGCACTGGTGAGCGCCCGCCGGCGCGCTCACCAGCACCGGCCTGACAGGATCAGCAGTGGTTGTCGGATCCCACGGCCGAGCCGCCACAATCCCGGGGCGCGGAAGGGGTGGCGCACGCGGCTAGCGTGAGAAGACCAATCAATGCAAACCAGGTCATACGGCGCATAGGACTCTCCACGAGTGAAAGGGTCCCATACGGTGCCGCATCGCGGCGAATCGACCATGCCTCGTTTGACGCAGCGTCTGTCGATTATGGATCGCCCGCGCCGTCTACTCCCGGTTTCTTCTCGGCCGCGGCATCCACAGGCCCGATAGTCCCAGCGACCATCCCGGCAACAGGCGCCGCCGCGCCGGCGTGCACCGGCTGCCCGGTCCGCCGGTGCGCCTGCGGGTACAGGCGCAACAATCGCTCGACCGTATCGTTCGGAATCGGCTCGACCGCGGCACGCAACGTCCACGACAGGACGCCGCGCCGCCCGCCGTGCGGCCGCCCGTAGATGAGAACGAAGCCGTCGGCGGGCCATTCCCCCATCGCCCCGAACGCTTTCTTCACCGCAACCCGGACCTGCCGGTCGACGCTCGCTGGGCTGGCGGTCAACACAAACACGCCGATGGCGACCCCGACCCGTCTCCCGAGTCTGCCGGTCTCGTCGAGCCTGTTATCCATCGTCGCCGTCGCCGACTCAAAGGACTTGATGGCGAGCGCGCCGGGCAAAACTCCGAGCAGGCGCGCCAACGCTCTTCGAAGATCCGCGAACTTGTCGGGTTGCTGCTGACGCCGCCGCAACGCCTGGGCAATCAGTCGCGACAGCAACTGGGCCCTGGCTCTCGATCGCTTGGTCATACGCGCATCGTGCCACCGCAACGGCGATCGCGCGTCATCCCTACGTGCCCAACGTCATCGCCCGCCGGCTACGTCAATTTTTCGCCCGCGGCATACGTACCCAATCGTACTGAAGGCGTCTCTATACCGTTCAGTATTGATCGAATCTTAAACGCACGGTAGGGAAGTAAACTGCTGGCCGGTCCTTATAGCTATATTAGCCCGCAGGCTTGTGTCCCACTCCCGATCCAGACTTGGAGCTGCAATGAAGCACCGACCACCGCGGGACAAAGACCAGAACTCGGTCTGGGAGCGCTACCTCACCGGCCAACTCTCAGCCACCGACAAGGACGCGCTACCGGAGTTGATCAAGCAACTCCATCGCGAAATCGCGACTATGAACCGCAACTCGCAGCCGGGCCCCTGGGACTATCGACCGATCCCCGACGCGCTCCCGCCGAAACCGCGCGCCTCCACGCCGGACGTTACGGACATCAACGCGTTCCGCCAGCGCGCGAACGCGCCCAAAAAACCGTCCGGCCGCCGCCGCTAGCCGTCGACCCCACCATTCCAACCCTCCGGCCGCTCGCCGCGCAACTTCGCGCGCAGCTCCTTGAGCCCGAGCCGGAGATGGGTGTGCACCGTCGCCACGCCCACACCCAATAACTCGGCGACCTCGCGCTCCGAAAGCTCACACATATACCGGAGCACCAACGCTTCCCGCCGGCGACGCGGCAGCTCGGCCACCGCCTCTTCCACCGCCGTCATCAAACGCGCGGGAATGGGCTCGCGGTCCGCGGGCGGCATCTCGCCCACCGCCGGATCGACCACGGTCTGCGCCCGCGAGCGCGTCTGGATCTGCCGCAGATTGTCGAAACAACGATTGCGGACCGCGGGATACAAATACGCGGATGAGTCCGACTCGATGGCCAGACTCTTTCGCCGACACCATACGTTGGCAAACACGCCCTGCACCACATCCTCGGCGTCCGCCCGCGTATCCACCAGCGACAGCGCGTACCGCGTGAGCGGCTCGTAAAAGGCGTAAAAGATCACGCGAAATCCGTCGGCGTCGCTGGCCTGCAGGACGCCCGCGAGATCTTCGACACTCCGCGGCGGCGCCGTCCCCCGGCGCTTCCCACGGTGAAAGAACCCGAACCGTCCGATGCGCACTGCCACGCCCGCTGCCTGAGAAATGAGGCGACTACCCGCCGACCGCCGTGACCTGGCCTCCATACTAGCGTGACCGTCAAGTGACACAAACGGTGCCGCAGGAGGCCGAAGATGGGTAGGGGGAGTTTTAAACGCAAGGAGCCTCCCTGTCGACTCCCCGCTGGGTGCGGCGACACGTGCCGCCGGACGATTCACCCGTTCGCGCCGCCCGGACGTCCTACTCCTACACCGCTGCGGGGCGAGCGCCCCGCCACCCTGTAACCGATACCATATAATGGCGTCGAACGGCATTTCGGACCTGGTCGGCTCGCGCATCCTCGTCATCGACCATGACGCGGAGTCGCGAGACTTCATGTGCGACCAACTGGGCGACCTCGGCTTCACGATGCGCGGCGCGGTAGATGGCATCGACGGCCTGAGAGCCGCCCTGGGTCTCCCCCGCCCGGACCTCATCATCACCAATGTCGACTTGCCGCGCCTGTCGGGACTCGACGTCATCCGACGGTTGCGCACGCGCGGGAACTGGGTGCGCATCATCATCGCCACCGAAAAAGCGGATGACTGCGTCCACCTCGCGGCCATCGAGCACGCGGTGCTCGACATCATGGCCAAGCCGTTCACCGACGAGACGCTCCACCGGCGCGTGATCGCCGCGCTGCGGCGCGTCATGGTCAAGAAGTCGGTCTACCGGTATCGGGATCTCGAGCTGGACCTGGTCACGCGCTGCGCGACACGCGGCCGGCGCGCCATACAACTGTCGCCAGCGGAGTGCCCCCTGCTCCACTACTTCCTAGAGCACCCGGAAGTGCCGCTCTCCAATGAACGGCTCCGCGAAGAGGTGCTGGGCGATCGCAGCGGCCCGCGGGGCAATGACTGCGCCCTCCTCCCCCGCATCTCGCGCCTGCGCCAAAAACTGCACGGACCCGACGAAGAACCGATCCTCCACACGGTCCCCAGCATGGGATACATGTTGGCCCTGCCGGATGCCGACGACCCGACGCTGGAGGGACTGGGCGACCTGCCCTGGCCCGGATCATTCGACCAGTTCACCAGCGGCGAAGAGGAAGAGAAAGAAGAGGGAGCCTAACCGGGGGTCGGTGTGTAGTAGGGGCATGAACTTCCCTCCTGCCCGCCTGCTCCCGCTCGCCGTTCCGCTCCTGCTGGCGGCGCCCCGCGCCGCCGTACGCCACCCGCTACCCCCCGCGGCGCCGCACGACACGACCTATGTAATAGTAGTCCGCGCCGACGACATGCAGTCCATGCTCAATCAAGTGGTCTTCACCGAGGACGGCGCCTTCTATCCGTGCCGCGTGCAAGGCAGCCGCTGCGAGAACTGGGGCCACGACATCGCCCTCACGAACCCGGCGATCAAGACCGACGCCGCCCGGCTGCTGCTCTCCGTGCATATCAAGGGCACCTACCCGATCAGCCAATTCTTCTCGCCGGTCGTCGAGGGCACGCTCGACCTCGCGGCGGTCCCGGTCGTGCGCGATAACTTGCTGCGCATGACGCAAACTTCCGTCGCCTCCGGCGGCGGGGACGCGGTGTTCAATGGATTCCTGGGCGTCGCCCACGACCAGATCGCCCAATACGTCAACCAGAACGTCAAGATCGACCTGGCCCGCCAACTGGCCGCGGCCACCGGTGACCCGGGCATGCCGCCGCCGCGACTCCCGGGACTGACCTGCGTCGACCCGACGCACCTGACGCTGACATCGGCCGCGACGCAGCAGGAGCCGGATGCCGTGGTCATCGCGGTCCACCTGCTCACACCGCCGGGGTGGAAGTCGCGCTGCGCGTGACGGGCGCCCTGACCGGGCTCTTGGCGCTCGATCAAGCGGACCTGGCCGCGGCCTTGAGCCCGGGGCTGCCCGACCAAATCTGTGATCACCTGATCGCATTCTTCCGGCGCCACTACGCCGACGGCCGCCTGGTCACGAACTCCCATCGCGACCAGTACTACGTGAAGACGGACGACGGCCGGCGCGATATCCTGGTACACAAGGATCTCGGGGGGTTCCTCCGCGACGCGCTGGGCCACCATCCCGGGCACGAGGACCCGGCCTTGCACCGCGCCGCGGCGCCAATCATTGACGCGCTGGCGCGCCGCGAAGAAGCGCGCAAGCAACAATGGCTCACGAAACGGCCCGTGGTCGAAACGCACTACTGCATCACGCTCGACCAGATCCCCGACGCGTTTCTGCCGGCGGTCGCGGCGAGCGACGCGCAACGCGACGAATGGGTCAGCCTGTGTGACATCGACCGCGTCCCGCTGACGCCGGAGTTCCTCCGCGCGCGTGGCACTCTGATGCTCGACACGCGCCACTTCCCGGCTGAGTTCACCGACCGCCTGCTGGAATCACTCGGCGACATCGACGATCGCACCGATGGGGTGCTCGTCCACGGCGAGAATTTTCACGCGCTCTCCCTCATGCAACGGCGGCTCGAACGACGCGTCGCCTGCATCTACATCGATCCGCCCTACAACACCGGCGGCCCGGAGATCCCGTACAAGAATTCCTACGCGCGGACATCGTGGCTCATGCTCATGGAGAACCGCCTGGACCTGGCGACGTCTCTCCTGGCGCCCGACCCGGTGCTGTTCATCGCCGTCGATGATTTCGAGATGGTCACGCTCTCGGTAATGATCGACACGCGCTATCCGCGGCTCAAGCGCGAGATGATCATCGTCAACCACCACCCGCAGGGCGGCAAAGCCCGAACGCTGGCCCACACCCACGAATACATGCTGACGTGCGTCGACCGCACGTCCCGACGCACGCTCGCCGGTCGCGCGGGCGACAACGCGCCGGAGCAGCGGCCGTTCAAGCGCAGCGGCACCGCGGAGAGCAACTATCGGCGCAAACGCCCCAATAGCTTCTACGCCATTCTGGTCGATCCCCGGACCGGCATGGTCGTGGGCGCCGAGCCGCCGCCGGTGGGCGACGACTATCCACAAGAGCGCACCGCGGAAGGCTACGAGCGGATCTACCCGATCGGCGCGCGCGACGACGAGCGCGTGTGGCGACGCGCGTTCGCGTCAGGCGCCGCCCTCATCGCCCAGGGGAGGCTCCGCGCCAGCGCGAACGGCACGATCTACCAGCGCATCGAGAGCCACGAGCGCACGCCGGCGCTGTTCAGCAACTGGATCGGCCGCCGGTATAGCGCCGGCACGTTTGGCGCGAACCTGCTCCGGGACATCCTCGGCGTCTCGCATCGCTTCTTCTATCCGAAATCGGTCCACACGGTGGAGGACGCGATCTACGCGGCGACCCTGGACGACGACGCGTTCGTGCTGGACTACTTCGCGGGGTCCGGCACTACGGGCCACGCGGTGATCAACCTGAACCGCGAGGATGGGCGACGCCGCAAGTTCATCCTCGTCGAGTCGGCGGACTACTTCGATCGGGTGCTCCTGGCCCGCATCAAGAAGGTTACGTTCGCCCCCGAGTGGAAGGAGGGTCGCCCCGCGCGCCACGCCAGTCCGACCGAGGCGGCCCGCAGTCCGCGCATCGTGAAGGTGATCCGTCTCGACGATGGGGAACAGCAACCTCCCGACACGGTCGACCGGATGGAGACGTTCAACTGGCTGATCGGCTTGACCGTGCGATCGATCACCGGTCCATCGTCATTCCGCACCGTCGCTGGGATGCTGCCCGACGGTCGGAACGCCCTCGTCATCTGGCGCACGCTCACTGACGACCGGGCGGCAGACAACCGCGCGCTCTACGTGTGGTTCGCCGAGGCGTATCCGGTGCGCGACACCGCGCCCGACGTCATCTATGTGAACGGTGAGAATGACCTGGAGCGCGCACGCACGATCGAGGATGACTACGCGCGCCTGATCCGCGAGACCGACAGTCTCAGCGATCTTCCGCCGCGGGCGATGCGCTGACGGTCACGCCGCCAAAGTGGAGATCGATCCGGAGGACGTCGCCCGGCGCGCGCCCCAGCGCCGCGGGCGGCGGCCCGAATCCGGCGAGGTGCTGGATCGCGGCCGCGATCGGCGCCGAGTAGGCGGCATCGGACGCGCGGACGGAGCGCACATCGACGACGCGGCCCGTCTCATCGACGGCGATCGTGTAGTCGGCGCTCTCCGACGCCGATGGCGTCGCCGAGCGGGATTGGCGCCAGACATCGCGCACGATGGTCTCGACGCGGCGCAGGTAGGCGTTGGGCCCCATTGGCCCCGCCGCCGCGATCGTGGGCATCTCGACGACGCCAGCGGACGCGGTCACCGTATCGCGCGAGCCCACCCGCCGCGCGACGAACACAGTGCCCATTCCCACGATCAGTACCGCGGCCGCGGCGCCCGCGATGCGGAGCGCGAGCGCGCGCTGCCCCGCGCGCGCCTTCCGGGCCGCGTGCGCCAACACCGCGTCCAGCGCGTCGGACATCTCGCGCGCGGTCTGGTAGCGGACCTCGGGTGTGCGACCCATCGCCTTCGTGATGATCGCATCGATCGCCCGCGGCGCCCCCTCCCGAAACCGGGGCTGCTGCCGCGCGGTGCGCCCGGTGCCGGCCTGCGTGGTGACCGGCGCATCGTAGGCGGGCCGGCCGGTGAGGGCCTCGTACAACACGCAGCCGAGTGAGAAGATGTCGCTGCGCGCATCGACGCCGGCGCCGGCGAATTGCTCGGGGCTCATGTAGCGCGGCGTTCCCACCACGTGGCCGGTCATGGTCACACTGGTCTGCGACCCCTCCAGCGCCTTGGCGATGCCGAAATCGACGACCTTGACGACATCGGCGCCCGACGAGGCCCTTGCGATCATGATGTTGTCAGGCTTGAGATCGCGATGGACGATGCCGAGATCGTGCGCGGCCGCGAGCGCCGCGGCGGTGTCCCGCGCGATGCGCACGGCGCGCATCGCATCGAGCCGCTGCTCCCGCGCCAGGAGGGCGCCGAGGGTCTCCCCGTCGATGTACTCCAGCACGATGTAGACGAGTCCGTCTTCGGTCTCCTCGAAATCGTAGACGGTCGCCACGTTGGGGTGCGCAATGCGGCTCGCGTTCCGCGCTTCGCCACCAAAGCGCTTGATGGCGCCGGGATGGCCGACGAGCTGGGGTGACAACACCTTGAGCGCGCACCGCCGGCCGATCCGCACATGCTCGGCCAAATACACGCGGCCCATCCCACCTTCGCCGAGCAGTCTCTCCACGCGAAACTTCCCTTCCAGCACACGCCCCACGAGATCGCTGCCGTCGGGCGCCCGCACGAGCTGCGACCCGTCGGACGGACAAAATCTCAACCCATCCTCGTACCGCGACCGGCACGACGGACACACGAGAACGAGAGGGCGCTCCAAAAGACCGCGATCGGCGGGCGGCAACGGACCGATCTCGCCGCTGTGCGGCGATGACCGGTGCGGCGCCGCGGCTGGCGGCGCGATCGCGGGGGCGACTGGCGCAGGGACAGACGATGGCGGCGCCACAGGCGGCGGAGAGACGGGGTGGCGGAGCCGTCCCGCGGGGACGGCCCGCGTAGCGCCACCACGCCCGCCGATCCGCTCGATGGCCATCGCCACGACCGCTCCCTCCTGATCGTCGCGCGCGATCGCGATCACGCTGCCCGCCGCCGTCGGCAGCGACCCCAGCATCGTGCACTCGCTCCCCAACGCCGCCGACACGGCGGCCCGCGCGCTCGCCTCGGACCACTCGGCGCGCGCGATCGCGGTCATGAGCGCCGTGCTCTGCCCGCACGCCGGACAGGCGGCAGCCCACGTCACCAGCCGATGCGCGCAATGCCGGCAAAACGTGTCGCGCACCGGAATGGTCTCGTCCAACACATCGTGCACGGTCAACTCGTACGACCCGGTTGCGCCGACAGGCACGTCGGGCGAGCGGTCGACCACGAGGAGCACGAGACCGGACGCTCCGTTGCGCCGCGTCGCCACGTACACGACCCGCCGGCCGTCCGGCGCATCGCTCAACTCGCCGTGCAACTCGTACTCGCCGCCGACCAAGCCCTCGACCGCGGCCCACAGCGCACCGTCGGCAGGCGCCGACACCCGGCGGGTACCGGGCACAGAACCGATCATGTTCCAATCTGGGATGACGTGAGCCCGCTGGCCAGCAAAAGAGAAACGTATCGAGGCGCACCGCTGTCCCACTTTCGCGCCAGGAAGAACGGCTGTTACTTCCCGGCGGCTACCCGACCTTCCGAGGCGTGAATGACCCGCAAGACATTTGGCGCTATCACGTTGGCGCTTCTCACCTTAGCCGGTGGGATCGGCGCGCAGTCCGCGCCGACGATCGATCAATCCCTGGAGATGCGCGCCGCCGCGTCGCCCCGCATCTCGCCCGATGGCAAGTGGGTGGCCTACGAGGTGAGCCGCACGAACTGGGATGCCAACGCGTTCGAGCGCGATCTCTGGCTCACGGACGCAGCGGGTACCCGCCGCACTCGACTCACCGACAGCAAAGGCTCGAGCGACAACGCGCGGTGGTCCCCCGACGGGAAATGGATCGCCTTCCTCTCCAACCGCCCGCCGCAGCGCGCCGGGGGCAAACTCGACGACTCGACGCAGATCTACATTATCGCCCCAGGCGGTGGCGAAGCGCGCGAGCTCACGCGACACGAGACCGGCGTCGTGGACTTCGAGTGGTCGCCGGATGGACGCACGATCGCGTTCGCCTCGCGCGATCCCAAATCGAAGACGCGAAAGGACCGCGACAGCACCTACGGCGACATCCAGATCGTCGGTGCCGACTATCAGATGACGCACATCTGGCTCGTCGACGTGCCGGCCACCGATGCCCCATCGGCCGCGCCCGCGGCGCGGCGCCTCACGGAGGGGGATAGCCTCACCGTGGGATCGTTCGCCTGGTCCCCGGACGGCAACCGGATCGCGTTCACGGCGCAGCACGATCCCGACCTGGGCTCGTCCAATACGGCGACGATCTACGTCGTCACCGTCGCCGATCGCTCCGTCAAGAAAATCGTCGACGGGCCGGGCCCGAACCAAAATCCGCTCTGGTCGCCGGACGGCGCCGAGATCGCGTTCTCTACCGCCAACGGAAACCCGTACTACTACTACACGAACTCCTTCATTGCGGTGGTCTCCAGCAACGGTGGTATCCCGCGCCTGCTCACGGAGCACTTCGACGAGGATCCGTTCCTTGTCGCGTGGAACAGGGACGGGATCTATTTCGGGGCGCAGCAGCGCACGTACTCGCACCTGTTCCGCCTCGACCCGCGCGCCGGTACGATCGACCGCGTGACGCAACCGGACTCGCTCGGCGCCACGCAGTTCTCCTTCGCCCGGAACGCGCCCGCCGTGGCGTTCGTCGGCGCGTTGGACAATGCCTATCCGGAAGTCCAAGTCTCACTGACGAACACGTTCGCGCCGGTGACACTCACGGCGATGGGCGACCAGCTCAAGCCGTTCCATTCCGCGCGCCGCCAGCTCGTGCAATGGTCTTCGACCGACGGCGCGCGCATCGAAGGCGTACTGTATACGCCGCCCGACTTCGACCCGTCGAAGAAATATCCGCTCCTGGTCGTGATCCACGGCGGACCGACCGGCGTCGACCGCGCGTCGCTGGGCGCGGACCGCTATTACCCGATGGAAGACTTCGTCGCCAAAGGCGCGCTCATCCTCCGGCCCAACTATCGGGGCTCGGCGGGCTATGGCGCGAAATTTCGCGCGCTCAACGTCCGCAATCTGGGGATCGGTGACTACGCCGACGTGATCTCGGGCGTCGACTACCTGATCGCCAAAGGCTACGTCGACCGGTCCCGCGTCGGCGCGATGGGGTGGAGCGAAGGGGGGTACATCTCGGCATTCATTACCGCGTCGAGCGACCGGTTCCGCGCCGTCTCCGTGGGGGCCGGGATCTCGGACTGGATGACGTACTACGTCAATACCGACATCCATCCGTTCACGCGGCAGTATCTCCATGCCACGCCGTGGGATGATCCCGAGATCTACCGGAAGACTTCGCCCATCACGTACGTCAAGGCGGCGCGGACGCCCACGCTCATTCAGCATGGCGGCAGCGACCGGCGCGTTCCTCTCCCCAATGGATTCGAGCTCTATCAGGCGTTGCGCGACAAGGGCGTGCCGGTCCGGATGGTCGTCTACCCGGGGTTTGGGCACCCGATCGACAAGCCGAAACAACAGCGCTCGGTCATGGAGGAAAACCTGCGCTGGTTCGGACACTGGATCTGGAACGAGCCACTGGCGCCGGACGGGGTCAGCGCATTGGCTGTGCATTAGTCGGCTTTGACGTTCGGCCTTGACGGTCGAGGTCGCCGGCCCACAGTGTGTGGGCCTGGATGACCGACGCGCCTGAAGTGCCCCTGAGTCTCACCCCGACCCGCCGGCGCGTGCCGGCGGCGATCGCCATTGCCGGCACCCTGGTGGCGGTGCTCGTGGGCGCCGGTCTCACCAACGCCTGGCACAACCGCTCGATCTCGATGCCGCGCGCCGCCGCGCCCGCGCGGCTCGCGGTGCTCCCATTCGACAATACCGGCGACTCGACGGATGCGTATCTCGCCGATGGGATGACGGACGGTCTCCGGACGAAGCTCGCCGCCGTGCCGGGCATCGAGGTGATTGCGCCGGCGAGCGCGGCCCGCTACGGCCACAGCGAGGAAACGCCGGCGGCGATCGGCCGGGCGCTGCACGTGCGCTACCTGCTGCGGGGCCGCGTGCAGCGCGCCGGCGGACGATTGGCCGTCGAGCCGGAGCTGTTCGATGCCGCCAGCGCCGGCGAGACGTGGTCGGCGCCGTACAGCGCGCGCGTCGCCGACGTGTTCGCGATCCAGGCGTCGATCGCCACCAAGGTCGCGAGCGCACTTGGCGTCACGCTCGACCCCGGCGACCGCGGCGCGATCGACGCGACGCCGACGTCGAGTCTCGACGCGTGGGAGGGATATGTCAAAGGACAATCCACGACCGACCCGCGCCGCGCGATCGCGGCCTATGAGCGCGCGGTCGCCGTCGATCCCGCGTTCGCGCTGGCGTGGGCCAGACTCAGTACCACGCTGAGCGCGCTATGGGTGGCGCGCGGCCGCGCCGACTCCGCGCTGGCCCGGGCCGCGCACAAGGACGCCGAGCGCGCCCTGGCGATCGCGCCAACTTTGGGGCCGGCGCACGGCGCCATGGCTTTGTACGATGCCACGATCGCCGGCGACAACGACGCGGCGCTGCGCGAGTACGAGGCCGCGCTGCGGTACGCGCCGAACGACGCCGAGATCCTGGTGGCGAGCGCGCAGACGCTCCGCAGTGTGGGCCATTGGGAGCAAGCATTGGCGCGGCTCGACCAGGCCGAACGGATGGAGCCGTTCGGCAGCGCGGCGGCGCGGGTGCGGGGGACGACGCTGCTCCGGCTACGCCGGTACCCCGAGGCGCGCCAGGCGTTGGACCTGGCGCTCGCCCGCGCGCCCGGCAGCGCGGACGCCATCGTCGACCGCGCGCTCGTGGAGCTCTGCGCCGGCGACCGCGAGGCGGCGCGCGCGGTACTCCGCGCTGGCGCGCAGGTCACGGACTCGGCGGCGCTCTACGCCTATGCCAGCGGCGTGCTCGGCGCGATCGCGGTGATGGACTCGACGACCTGGCGCTACGTGACCACGCTCGGACCGCGCGCGTTCGGCGGCAACCGCGCCGCCTGGGCCAGCGCCATCGCGGCGGACGCGATGCTGCTCGGCGACAGCGCGCGCATGCGCGCGTTCGCGGACTCGGCGCGCGGCCAACTCGAAGGAGCGCTCCGCGCCGCGCCGGAGTCACCCGCGCTGCACGCCGAGTACGGGCTGGCCCTGGCCTACCTTGGCCGCACGAACGACGCGGCGCGCGAAGGCGAGCGCGCCGTGACGCTGGCGCCGCCGCCGGAAAACACCTGGCAAGGACCGACGTACCAGCAGACGTTGGCCCGGATCTACCTGCGCATTGGCGCGCGGGACAAAGCGCTCGATCTCATTGAGAGTTTGCTCAAAGGTCCCGCGTTGCTGTCGCCAGGCTGGCTTCGCGTTGACCCGGTATTCGACCAGTTGCGCGCCATCCCCCGATTCCGGCGGCTCGCGGCCGGGCATTAACGCCGGCCCTGGTTCGCTCGTCCAATACGTGACGAGCAACACGAACCGAATGGGGGACCTATGTTAAAGAAATATCTGCCAGCGGTTGCGCTGGCCGGCATCATGCTCGCGGCCTCCGCGCCGCGCGCCAGCGCGCAGGTCGAGGCGCGGGTGTTCGTGAACGTGAGACCGCCCGTCGAAGTGGTGGAGACGGCCCCGGCGCGTCCAAGTCCGGGCCACTACTGGATCGCCGGCCATCATCAGTGGGTCGGTGGCCACTACGAGTGGGTGCGTGGCTACTGGGCGCTGCCGCCGCGCGGCCGGCGCGAATGGGTCCCCGGTCACTGGGACCGCGAGCCGCGGGGATATTTCTGGGTCGAGGGGCGCTGGCGCTAAGCGCGACGACGAGCGGGGCCAGTCAAAGACTGGCCCCGCGATCGTTTTCTGCTAGGTGTTGCCGCCACCGGCGCGCGATTGCATGCGGGATTGGGCGTCGGCGAGGTTCTTGTCGAACTGCGTCTGCTGATCCGGCGTGAGCAGCCCGCGAATATCGGCGTTCTCCTTCTGGAACAGCTGCCGCCGCTGATCGCGGGTGTCGGGCCCGGGCTGGCCGAGGGCCTCGAACTGCGATCGATACGCGGTATGGATCGAGTCGACGGACGTCTTCTGCGCGTCCGTCAACGTGATCCCTTGCAACAAGTCGGGACGGCGGCCGCCGCCGCCACCCATTCCTCTCCCTTGCGCGTGCGCGGCCGCTCCTGGAATCAACAAGGCTGCGCCGATCATGACGGCGAGCCAGCGTATGGTGCGCATTCGGTCGCTACTCCTCATGAAGTGTCCTACCGGGATACACCCGGCTCGCACCGCACGTTGGAGCGCCGACTCACAAATAGCTGAGCCACCACCAGTCGCGATGCCGGCGCTTGACGCCAGCGTACCACGCGCACAACGGATACAGGATCACGATCACCGTGATCCAGATGAGATACGTCGTGCCGAGTCCAAAGCCGGACTGCGGATCGATGCCCTGGGATGAGAAGGCCGGCGTGCCGATGAGATAGGCCGTGGGCTTGTGGGCGAGGACGCCCGCCAGCAAGCTGAGACCGTGCGTGGCGGGCCATTGCAGGAGATAGAAGAACATTGGCACGCGACCGAACGTGATGAGCGCCCGCACGGCAAACGCAGGCTCGCGGATGCGGTCGAACCAGGCCAACGCGATGAGGGCAGGGCCGAGCGTCATGAGCAGGTAATCGAGCGACGGCGGGTACTTGGTGGTGTTGAGAAACGACAGCACCGTAAAGACCGGCGTGTGTTGCACGCTCCACGGCGCCGGATCGCCGTAATTGTTGGCGAGCCGGATCGCGATGAATGCCGCGGTGACCGCCAGGCCCGCGCGCAGCAGGACGCGACGCCGCGCCTCCGGCTGCCAACTGTACACCATGCCGAGCGCGTAGCCGGCGCACATGACGCCCAGCCACGGGATGAGGCCGTACCCGGTGAGCGCCAGCGGGAACGGGTGGCCGAGGGGAATGAGGCCGGCCCCGTGCAGCACCGACCAGATCTCACTCCACCGGCTGGGCTCGGGCAGCCCGGGGCGCCAGAACGTCGCGGGCGCGACGCGATCGAGCACATTGTGAAAGCTGATCAGCGCGAGCCCGATCACGCCCACGGTCGCCGCGGGGAGTCGAATGAGCGCGGCCATGACGATCATGGAAAACCCGATGGCCCAGATCACCTGGAAAAATCCAAAGAGCTTTCCGTAATCCAAATCGAACAGCCATCCCGCGCGGACGACCGTGAACTCCAGCAGGATGAGCCAGAGTCCGCGCGTCACCAGAAACCGGGAGAGCGCGCCGATCGACTTGCCGCGCTGCTGTTGGAGCGAGATGCCGGTGCCGGCGAGGAGCACGAACACCGGCGCGCAGAAATGCGTCACCCAGCGCGTCAGGAAGATGGCGGGTGTGGTGGACGTCGGATCGGTCGCGCTGTGAAACAGGGTCCAGTTGAGCGCGAAGTCCCGCGTGTGGTCGAGCGCCATCACGACCATCACGATGCCGCGCAGGAGATCGATCGCGTCGAGCCGGGCCCCCTGCGTGGGAGAGGACACGACGCCCGCGGCACGGGTCGGCGCGGGCGCGGCGGCGGTCGTCATGACCGCAACTTAACGAGGTCGGCGCCATGCCACTCCGCGAAGGCGGCGAGGGACCGACGCAGTGCCGACCGCAGCCGTTCGGTGGCCGCGACATCGGGCTCGAGATGCACTTTCACCGTCATGCGACCGCGTTCGCGATCGAGGTTGGGGTCCATGCGGCCGATGAGGCGGCCGTTGAACAGTATCGGCATGGCGTAGTAGCCGTACCGGCGTTTGGCGGCCGGGAGATACACCTCCCACGTGTAGTCGAACCGAAACAGGTCGGCGAGACGGCTGCGGCGCCACAGCAGGTTGTCGAGCGGCGGCAGAAAGCGCAGGCCGCCGGCGCCGGCGCCGCGGCGCGGGCGCTCCAGGACTTCGGCATCGGAAGCGAGGACGTAGTAGCGGCGCTTCACATCGCGCACCGCTAAGGGCACGATGTGCCCCTCCCCGGCCATCTGCTCCAACCGGGCGACGCGCTCGGCGGCCGGCATGGCCCGCCATCCGAAGCGAAAGTCTCCGGCGTCGCACACCCGGAGCGCCCGCAAGTATTTCTGGAGGAGGGCCTCGTCGGCGTCGGGCGTCGGGATGCGCTGCGCGGCATCGAACAGCGCCGGCGGCAGGGCGTGCTCGGGCAGATCGAACCACCGCGTATTGCCGTCGCGGCGGACGACGATCACCTCTCCCGCGTCGAGCAGCAGGGTGAGGGCGTGCGACGTGGCCTTGGTCGTGGCGGTCCCGACGTTCCAATACCCGCGCACCCGATGCGCGGACTCGAACGACCGCGCCGGTTGGGGACCGCGTTCGGCGAGCGTCGTCCGCACGTGGCGCACGATCGGGTCGAGATCGGCCAGCGCGCGCGCCAGACCGGCCAGACGGCGGCGCCGGGTGCCGGCGAAGATCGGATAGTCCTCGATGGGGATCACGCACGCGGCATTGGCGATGCCCTCGAAGACCTGCGCGCGCTCCAGCAGGGCGCCGAGTGTGGCCGGGGCATAGGTCCGGAGCCGGGCGTGCAGCGCCAGATGTTGGTTGCGTTCGACCGCGGCCACGGGATCGATTTGCACGCACTCCAACCGGCGGATCTCGTCCAACACATCGTCGGGAGTCCCGCCCGGCCGCTTGGCGGCCAGATCGAGGGTCTCCACGAGAAAACGGGCGAGCGTGCTCCGGGTGACGGGCAGCGGCGTGACGGACACGCCGCGAATACTAGTGCATTGTGAAGACGCGGCCGTGGCGCTCGACGTGGAGCGCGAGGGCGGCCCCCAGCACGGTCATGACATTGTCGATCGACTTACCCGTCGCCGACATGGTGACCCGGGTGGTGCCAGCCGACGAATCGGCGAGGCGGATGTCGACGTCGTACCAGCGATCGAGATCGGCGATGATCTCGCTCAGCGGCGCCAGTTGGTACGAGAGGCGCCCTTCGGTCCAGCCCAGGTATCGGGTGACGTCGACGTCATGCTGCAACGTGATGTGTCCGGTCGAGTCCAGCTGCCCGAGATCGCCGGGCGCCAGGCGGACGGGCGGCAGATCCGGCAGGGCGGGCGCGCCGGGGCGTGGCGCGCGGCTCTTGTCGGCGCCGAGTGAGACCGCGCCTTTGGCGACGACGATCTGGAGTCTCTTGCCGGCATACGCCCGGACGCCAAACTGGGTGCCGAGGTCCTGGGCCACGAGATCGCCCACGTGGACTGCGAATGGCCGCGCCGCGTCGTGCGTGACGTCGAACAGCGCCTCACCAGTGAGGAACACATCGCGCCGGAGATCGCCGTAGCGCGACGAGACGCGAAGCCGGGTGTCGGCGGCCATCGCGATCGTCGTGCCGTCGGACAGCTGGATGCGGCTCCGCTCGCCTTTGTGGGTCTCGTAGATCGTGTCGTCGGCGCTCGCCTGCTGGGACAACTCGGCGCGCCGCGCCCGCACGATATTCCAGATGAACGGGATGGCGACGATGATGCCCGCGGCCGCGAGCCACGAGGCGGCGACGGCCACGCGCGACCGCCGGACCCGCGTATGACCGAGCAGACGAATCCGCGGGGCCGATGCGCGTTCGCGCGCGACCGGGCTCTTGGCCCACGCGGCCTCGACGTCGAATTGGGGAAGTGGCTCGGCGCCGGCGTCGGCCGTGCGCTCGCGTACCGCGTCATTGCGTATCGCGTCATTGCGTATCGCGTCAAGCTCGGCGGCGTGGCGGGGATCGGCCGCGGCCCACTGCTCGACTCTCTCGATCTCGGCGGATGTGGCATCACCAGCCAGATACTTCGCGATCAGAGCCCAGTCGATGTCGTTGGGAATCTCCATCCGTTATCCGGGGTGGTGTCAGTCGCGGGCGACATAATTCGTACCCCGGACCGGCCACCCCGAACAAACCCTACAGTACTGATTCACTCCGCGTGCTGTGGCAACGCCGCTCGCAGCGAGTGCGTCGCGCGACGCAATTGCACCTCGACATTCTTCACGGACGTGTGCAACACCTCGGCGATCTCCGCGTAGCTCATTTGCGTCGACGAGCGCAGTACGAAGACCGCGCGCCGCTTCTGCGGCAAGTCGTGGACGGCCTTCCCCACGGCGGCCGATCTCTCCTCGAGCACAAATTGCTCGTCGGCGGCGCGCTCCGTGGCGATCGCCGGCGCGCCATTCTGCAACGCCTGCGCCAGCCACGTCGCTTCGATGCGATTCCGGGCCACGACGTTGAGCGCGCGGTAACGCACGGCACCGTAGAGATAAGATTTGACGCTGACCCGCACCGTGATGTCCTCGCGCCGGAGCCACAGCGCGCCCAGAACTTCCTGCACGACCTCCTCGGCCAACTCCGGCGAGCGCACATAGCGATAGGCGAACGAACACAACGACCGATAGAACTCCTTGAACATTGCTTCGTAGGCGTTCTCGTCGCCGTTCCGAATGGCGTCCATCGCTTCCAGCGTGTCGACGCGTCCCGCCCACGGATTGCGCTCGGCGTACGTCAGCGCGCGCCAGGGTTGCCGGGCAGCGGGAGCGGCGGGAGCAGCGGGCGGCGGCGCGGCCGGCTGTTGGGGTTCCGGCTTCGGCGCCCACCATTCACCGGTCCAACTCAGGGCTGGCTCGCTGCTCGACATGATGCCCCCGACGAAGACTCTCCGGCTCCATGGCGGACACCACGGGCGGGTGGGGGACACAGTAAGCAATTGTTGCCACACTGCAAGCCTGTGCGAAAATGAACAGTGCGGCAAACGGCGGTCGTCACTCGCTCTGGGCGAGCAACGACCGCCGTTTACCCGGTCTCTTCGGGATATCGTTACGCCGCTTTACACGCGCGTTTCGCTCCACAGCGAGTGCTCGAACTGATTGAGCAGATACGCGAACCCGCCCAGCGACCAGATCTCCGATGGCGTTCTCCCCGTGTAGCGCTTCACCATATGGCGCAACGCCGATCCCGACTTGAACTCCAGCTCATTGGCGACCGAATCGACCGTCCGTCCATGGCCGTCCATCTTCCACGCCGCGTGCAGGAGCCGCATCCAACCGATCAACCGTTCCATCGGCGGCAATCCCGCGCGCTTCAGTTGATCCCCCAACGTGCGCCGCGGAACGCGGACGCCCTTTGACGCTTGCTCTACCGTGATCGGCCGGACCGCCGCGTGCGCCAGAAAGTCGAACAGGTTCACGAGCCCCCGCGGGGCGTGACGGTGGACGGTCTCGAGGATTTTCACCTCGGCCGGATGTTCAGGCACCGTGCGGATCGCGGCCAAAACCTCGGCCGCCAGATCGTCGTATGCCCGAATCACCACCGCCGTCGCCCGAAGCTCGGGCACGTGCGCCAGTTCGTGCACATCGGCCGCTTCCAGTGAGACGAAAATGACAATGGGCAGCGTCGGGAACCGCTCCCGCAAGTGCGCGATCGTCTGCCCCACGCGCTCGCCCTCGATATCCCGCAGCTCCGTCACGACCGCCGACAGGGGCAAACTCTCGGCGAGCTGCACCAGCGAGTCCATGCGATCGCAGAACGAGATCGTCGCCCGCGACTTGAGCACGCGCTCGACGTGGGCGCGCTCGGGCTTGCGCAACAGGAGCGCGGCGACGTGCGCCGGTCCAGCCGCGCGACGAGACGTATGCGGCGCGCCCTGCACCGCGTACGCATCCACCGGAACCAGGCTCTCGGTGGGACTTGGTCCTTCATTGGTCAGTGGCAAGTTGCCGCTCCTCGCCGGCGCCGACCAGCCGGCGACTCGTGCTGTGGTGCCCACGGTGTTTATACGCGCAGCCGTCGGGCAACGGCTGCGTCAAGGACTGACGTGCCGTGCGTGGTCACTGGTCATCTGTCCGCCGCGCGGTCGGAAGGTGCGGGTGACCACACACGTTTTTTGGTAACAGAGAGGTACGTACGAAGCGAACGAAGAGCAATCCTCCACGGTGCAAGATTTTTCTCATGAATCGCCGAGGACGTTTATCGCGTAAGTTATTTGCGCACGCGAAGCTGCAACGCGCCGCTCGCCTCCACGTTCTGCTCTCACCTTCATAGACACCGGCACCGGACACCCTGCCTCCACCGGTAGTCGACCGTTGCGCCGCCGGCCGGACCGGCCCGACATTGGGCAACCGGATTATGTGCCCAGACTCCCTCTCCCAGGTGTCCGAAGACAGCCGGCGCCGGCTCCCCGCCGGGTCGCCGCGGGCCGTCCACGTGCTGATCGTCGACGATCAGCCGGCGATCCGGGCGCTCCTGAGTCGCCTGTTTGAGAGCGAGCACTATCACGTGCGCGTGGCGGGGGACGGCGAGGAGGGCCTCCGCTGCGTGCGCGAGATGCTCCCCGACCTCGTGTGTCTCAATCTCGAGATGCCGCGCCTGGACGGGATCGGGATGCTGACCGAGATGCGCCGCGCGGGGATCGATACGCCGGTGATCATGCTCACGGGCCGCGATGCGGTGGCCGACCGGGTCCGGGGGCTGGAGGCGGGCGCCGATGACTACGTCACGAAGCCGTTCAACTGGCCGGAGCTGCTCGCCCGCGTGCGCGCGCTCGCCCGCCGCACGATCGGCGCCCACGGGTCCATCGTCATGCGCGTCGATGACCTGGAGCTCGATGAGACCGCGCAGACGGTCCATCGGGGAGATCGCCAAATCGAGCTGACGCGCCTCGAGTTCCGCCTCCTGCGCTACCTGATGCGCAACTCGGGACGCGTGGTCACGATCAAGATGATCGCTGCGGCCGTATGGGAGCAGACATTCACGGAGCACAGCCGGACGTATCAGAACTCCATGGCCGCGCTCCGGCGGAAGATCGAAGGCGAGAATGCGGGGCTACCCGGCTACCCGGCTCGCCTGCTGCACACGATCCCGGGCCGCGGCTATACACTGGACCCGAACTACGCGCCCTGAACGCGCGCCCGGTACCAGTAAGCGACCGCCAAAAGAAAGAGCCCCACGACGAAGTAGCTCCCGAGTCGCGGGACGATGACCAGGTCCGACGCCTGGGCGATGGACTTGAGGGCCGCATAGATGGCGACCACGAGCCCCGCGTGCCGCACGACCGGCAGCGCCCGCGCACGACCAACGAAGATGGCCGCGACGCCGGTGATGGCGTAGTACGCGATCAGGAGAAAGGTCGCGATGTCGGGCGAGAACGCGTGCCCGCACTCGTCGCGTCCCCAGAGGAACGCCACGAGCACCGCCACCACCCAGAGTCCGGTCCGCCACCGGGTGTCCAGTACGGCCGTCCCGTCTTTCGCGGTGAACCGGCTCGCGCACCACGCCGACATGATCCAGGCGGCCGATGTCGCACCCGCCGCCACTCCGGGCGATGACGCGAACGGGATGTATCCGTAATGAGGCCGGTAGATGAGCAGGTTGGCCGCCCATCCGGCCGTGACGAGGAGATTGAGCGCCACGGGCACCGCCAGGGCCGCGATGCGCCAGCGCATCATGACGTAGGCTCCGGTCGCCGCGGCGCCCGCGAGGAGCGTGATACAGAGGGGCGCGGAGCGCTCCTGTGTGGCCAGCACGATGGCGGCGGACCCCGCCAAGGCCGCGACGGCCAGGTCCAAGCCGCCCGCCTCATTGGCCGGATCGCTGTTGAACGCCATCCCGATGGCACCGCCCATCCAGGCGAGCGCGATGAGCGCGGCGATGTCCCGATTGGGCGCGACATAGGCGGCCGTCGCCAGAAATCCCAGTGGGAATACGACGCTCGCCAACAGGCGCGCGACGATGGCCTCGGCGTCGATGGTGCGAAGACTGGCGTAGGCGGTGACGGTCCCCGCCGCGGCCAGGATCACGATGCCCAGGCTCAAACGATCGGCGGCGCGCAAACCCAGGCCAAGGAGGAGCGCCCCCAAGGCGACGTGCGCCACGACGGTCCGCCGCGCGGGAATGACGCTCCGGAGCGCCGTGATGGCGCACGCCAGCGCGAACGCCGCGGGCAGCAGCGCCGGTATCCACGGATCGAGGGTCGTTCCCGCTTCGAGCGCCGCGACGACGTAGATCGGACAACCCGCCGCCAGCAACCACGTGGGCAACCGCCACTCGCGACTCTTGATTGCACTCATGGCGAGGGCGATGACGCAGTACCCATAGGAGAGAAGCGCCACGATGCGGGGCGGCCCGTACGTCGTGACGAATGGCGCGATCAGCGCGCCACCGACACCCAGGCTGAACAGGGTCTGCTCGCCCTGCACCAGCGCGAACACCGACAGCACGGCGGACGCGGCACCGGCGACGGCCAGCGCGGCCCACCCCGGCACCAAGCCGAGCACGGGCCCCGCGCCCCACGCATTGACGTGCACGATGGCCAATGCCAACGCCAAGAGCGCGTTGCCGAACGGGCGCGCGTGCGGTCGGACGCGCATCCCGGCGACGCCGATCGCCACCGCCGCCAAGAGGCCCAACGCCACGCGCACCCACGGGACGAGCAACCCGTGCGCGATGGCCCAGTTTACGAAGCTTCCGACTCCCAGCAGGATGGCGAGGGTGGCGAGTGCCAAGGTCCCGTAGCGACCGACGATGGACTCAATGTCGACCGTGAACCGCGGCCCGCGCGGCGGCGCCACGGGCCTCGCGACTCGTTCCACCGGGTCTGGCGGTCTTAGCGCGACGCGTGCCACAGCGACCGGAGCGGGCACCGCCCGCGGCTCGGCCAGACGCTGCACATCGCGCCGCAGCCCTTCGACCTGCGCCTGCAAGGCGCGCACTGCCCGCGCCAGCTGCTCGACCTGCTCGGCCTCGGACATGGGCACAGTATGGTATAATCCAGGCATGAATCTCAAGAACGCAGTCGCCCTGGTGACCGGGGGGAGTTCCGGTATCGGCTATGAGACCGCCCGCGAGCTGGCGGCGGCCGGCGCCAAAGTCGCTATCTGCGGCCGGCGCGCCGACAAGGTCGAGCAGGCCGCCGATGAGTTGGGCATCCTGGGCGTGCCGGCGGACGTGAGCGACGAGGAGTCGGTCACGCGGCTCGTCGCCCGCGTGGTCGACGAGTTCGGCGACTACAACGTGTTGATCAACAACGCGGCGTTCGGTTACTTCGCGCCGTTGCTCGACGTGGACACGGACGCGTTCGAGCGCCTGCTGGCGACGAACATCACGGGGGCCATGTTGGTCGCGCGGGAGTCGGCGCGCTACTTCGTCCAGCAGCAGACGGGGAATATCGTCAACGTGGGCTCGACGTCGAGCATGCGCGGCTACCCGGGTGGCTCGGCGTACGTCGCCAGTAAGTTCGCGCTCAGCGGCCTCACCGAATGCTGGCGGGCCGAATTGCGCAAAGCGAACATCCGCGTGATGCAGGTGAATCCGAGCGAGGTGATCACGGACTTCGCGCACAACTCGGGACGCCTGCAGACGGCCAGTGAGGACAAGCTCCGCCCCGAGGAAATCGCCCACGCGATCTTAGGGATGCTGACGATGGATGATCGGGGGTTCACGACCGACCTGACGATCTGGGCGACGAACCCGCGCACCTAGCCGTCCGGTGGCCGCGCGCATCGTTCTGCACACGCTCGGCTCCTACGGCGACGTGTTCCCGTACGTCGCGGTCGGCCGCGAGCTCGTTGCTCGCGGCCACCAGGCGATCGTCGCCACCAGCGCGTCGCACCGCGGGATAGTCGAAGCGGCAGGGCTCGCGTTCGCGCCGATCCGGCCCGACGTCGATGCAACCGACGCGGCGTTCATGCGGGGCATCATGGATCCGCTCCGCGGCACCGAGACGGTCATCCGGCTGGTGCTGTCCGCGGTCCGCGAGACATACGCGGATCTCGCGGCGGCCACCGCCCAGGCGGACTTGCTGGTCACGCACGTGCTGTCCTTCGCGGGTCCGGTGGTCGTGCGCAAACGCCCCTCGCTCCGCTGGGTGTCCTCGGTCCTGGCGCCGATCTCGTTCTTCTCGGCCTACGATTTCCCCCTCGTCCCGCAGGCGCCGTGGGTTGGCCGGATCTTTCGCCGCCTGGGACCGTCCGCGGCGCGGGCGTTCGTCGCGGCGGGCCGTTTGCAGACGGGGCGATGGCTGGCACCGCTCCGCGCGCTGGCTAGGGACCAAGGGGTCACGCTCGGCGCCCACCCGCTGTTCGAGGGACAGCACTCGGACGAGCGCGTGCTGGCGCTGTTCTCGCCGGTCCTCGGGAGCCCGCAACCGGATTTTCCGCCGCGGACTCTGGTGACGGGGTTTCCGTTCTACGACGCGACGCCGCCGGGGCTCGACGAGCCGGCCGACCTGGCGCGTGCGTTCGCGGCGGCGGGCGAGCCGCCGATCGTCTTCACGCTGGGGTCATTGGCCGTGGCGACGGCCGGTGATTTCTTCGCCGCGAGCATCGCGGCCGCGCGGCGCGTCGGACGGCGCAGCATCGTCCTCGTGGGCCCGGCGCCGGGAGTGGTGGAGACGTTCCGCGGGCAGGACGACGTGTTGGCCGTGCCGTATCTCCCCCATCACCTGGTCATGCCGCTGGCCGCGGCGGTCGTGCATCAGGGCGGCGTGGGCACGACCGGGCAGGCGCTCCGCGCCGGTCGGCCCGCGGTCGTCGTGCCCTTTAGCCACGACCAGCCGGACAACGCGGCGCGCTGCGAACGCCTCGGCGTCGCCCGCGTCGTGCCGCGCGCGCGATATCGCACCGACACGGCGGCCCGCGCGCTCGATGCCGTGCTCGGCGACCCGGCCACGGCGGAGCGCGCCGCCGCCATTGGCGCCCGCGTGCGGGCCGAGCGCGGCATCGCCGTGGCGTGCGATGCGATCGAGAAGAGCCTGGGCGTCGCGCCTCAGCGCGCTGGCTTGCAGCGCGTCGCCGTGAACGGCGCGGGCTGAGTCAGCTCGTCATCCGGCGCGATTGTCGCGCCGCTCAGGCTATCGGCGGTCACGGCCGCTTTGATGCGAATGGGCTCGCTCGTCGAATCCGGTGATACGACCAAGACCACGCGGCCCGAATCGCCGCGGAGCCAGTACGCGATGGGGAACCGGCGTGCGTCGGGGGGAGAGAGGCGCAGGGGAAGTGTGTCGCCGGGTGCGGTGTCTAGTGTGAAACGGGACGGGAAGAATGGGCTCTTCGTCTGATAGCAGCCGACAGGCGTTGCGCTGGCCGTGCCCGCGACGACCATCTGCATGAGCGTCTGCCGGTTCTCGACCAATGCGACGTCGTGCGCCGTCACACCCGGCGCCACCGCGACATCCTGTCGCTGCGGCTGAAAGCCGAGACGGCGGATCACGAGCGTGGCGATGTGGCCCTTGGACACCGTGTCGGGCACCGCGATCGAGTAGTGCCCGTCGGCCGACGTCTGCGCGCTCCCCTGGGCATTGGCCAACGAGACAACCGCATCCGCGACCGGCGCGCCGGTCGTCGCCGACGTTACCCGGCCGCTGACGATCGGCGCCGCGGCCGCCATACTGGGAGCCGCGGCCTGCGCCAGCGGTCGCGTAAGGGCTCCCGCTATGCCAGCCGGCCTGGCGGGGGCAGCACGATTGTCATTTTGCAACTGCTGCTCGCGCTGGGCCACCGCCATGTCGCTCGCCGCGGCTGGTGCCTGAACGACCGAGTCGCGGGCCGCGCCCACCGGCGGCGGCTCCGCCGCCTTCGCCGCTAACTGCGGTGCCGGCGCGGCTGACCGCGGCGGCGCCGAGGGCGGAGGCACAAACGCCGGCGCCCCCGATCGCGCAGTGGCCGACGGCGCAGCCCCCGACGGCGCAGCCCCCGACGACGCAGCCCCCGACGGCGCAGCCCCTGACGGCGCAGCCCCTGACGGCGCAGCCCCCGACGGCGCAGCCCCCGACGGCGCAGCCCCCGACGGCGCAGCCCCCGACGGCGCAGCCCCCGACGGCGCAGCCCCTGACGGCGCAGCTACCGACGGCGCAGCCCCCGAAGGCGCAGTCCCTGAGGGGGCAGCCCCCGACGGCGCCGGGGCTGACGGCAGCGGCGCTGCTGGCGCCGCAGGCGCCACAGTCGCCGGAGGCCGGGAATCCTGCTGCGCGACCCGGACGACGGAGAGCGTGCCGGCCGCGACGACGAGCAGCGTCGCCGCAACGCGGAGCGACCAGGAGATAAATGGCCGGCGCCGGCTCCGCGCCGCGAAAGTAGAGCCGGGCTCGTCCGACGGAGCGGGTACAATCCCCGATGGGACCGCATTGAGCGCCGTGAGGATGCGCGAGGCCGCGGCCGCGAGGCCGCGCGCCTCGGCCGCGGCTTCCTGACACGCGTCGCACCGCTCGATGTGCGCCTCGACGCGCGCCGCCTCGATGGGCACCAACGCCCCATCGATCCACGCGTGCAGCGTGCCTTCCTCGATGTGCCGCTCTCCACTACGTGGCATGGCCCCTCCGTCCCACCTCACGGACGCGCGCCGCGCCCTGCAGTGCCTCGTAACTCTCGGCCAGCCGCCGCCGCGCCCGCGCCAACGTCGTGCCGATGGATCCAACGGACAACGACAGAGCCTCAGCGATCTCCTCATAGCTCAGCCCTTCCTCCCGCATGAGCAACGCCAACCGGTCCCGCTCCGCCAGCGCGTCGACGGCCCGTCGCGCGAGCGCGGCCTCCTGCGCCTGCTCCAGCGCCGAGATGGGCTCGGTCTCCTCCCGCTCCCTTTCCTCGGCGGCCAGCACCTGCAACCACCTCCTCCGCCGCGCGTCTTTCCGCGCGGCGTCGCGGACCAAGTTCGTGGCCACCGCAAACAACCACGCCCGCTCACTCACCAACACCGGCTGCCGCAGCGCCCGCAGAAAGGTCTCCTGCGCGACCTCCTCGGCCCAATCCCGGTCGCCGAGCCGCCTCGTCAAGTACCGCACGAGCGGCGCGTGATACTCGCGAAAGAGGCGGTCGGCGTCGTCCACGATCGCAACGCTACCAGCCGGCGCGCACGCGCGCGACCTCGGCGTCGGTCAACCGCTCGACACCGGCGGGCGTGACCTCGATCGCGATCGTCCGCCCGCTCACCCGTACCCGCTCGCCAACCGCGAACAACGCCCGCAACTCCGGGATCGCATCGAGCAGCGCGAAATAGGCCGGCGTGTACGGCTGGACGCGCACGACGGGCAGGGCCGGACGGTCGCGCGTATCCACCCAGACGCTGTCCTTCTGCACAAAGGTCCGATCCTCCGCCCGCCGCTCGGTACCGGACGCCTGACGTCTCCATGGCCGACAGCGACGACACCTGCCGCTGCGCCGACGCCGTTTTCGCGGCGTCGAACGCCACCATGGGCGCCGGCGCCGCCGCCGGCGCACCGACCACCCCGGCGGTGACCACGGTCTGAGCCAGCCGCATCGAGGGGTCCCGGACGAAATACGACGTGAGCTCCGTGGGAATGCCGTACTTCATGCCCAGCGTGCGAATCTCGTCGTCGAGCTCGGCCGAAGGGCCATCCTTTCGCCGCTGGGCGCTCAGATACCCGATGCGCTGCGTCGCCCAGAGACGCGCCACGAACGGATTGGCCCGGTCGCGATCGGGAAAATCGACGTCTTGGGTCCAGTGCACCGGCCCATCCACGCTCCGGCCATCGAACTCGAGACGGGAGCGCCCCGTCCCCGTATAACGCGCCAACACAACGACGTCCTGTCCGTCGAAGAGATCGATCGGCCCCGCCTGCGACACGTGTCGCAATTGCACCGGCCCGTCGACGCGCACCACGAGATCCGTGACCACGGGATCGGCCAAGCGCCGGGCGACGAGCGACACCGCGCGCTCGACCGACTCGTCGGGTCGCACGAACTGCGCCGTCCCCCGCCCGTCGAGCGCGAACTGCTCCAGCAGCGACGCATTGACGTCGGCACCGAGGCCGAACGTGAACACGCGCGCCTGATGCCTGGCGTCGGCGAGCATCTTGGCCAGCGCGTCGGGCCGGCGCTCGCCGACCGTGGGCTCGCCATCGGTGATGAAGAGCACGAGCGGCAGCCGCTCGCTATCCGGAGCCACGGTGAACGCCGCGCGCAGCGCCCCCTCGAATGTTCGTCGACCCCTCGGCCTCGAGCTGCGTGAAGTAGCGGTCCGCCGCCGCCAGGTTGTCGTCAGTAGCCACGGTCCACCCGTCGCGGAATGACCGTACATCAGTCGAGAAGTCGATCAACCGAAACCGGTCCGTCGGCCGCAACGTCTTGAGCAGCGCCCGGCCGGCCGCGCGCGCCTGATCCATCTTGCGCCCATTCATGGACCCCGACACATCGAGCACCAGCGTCACGTCCCGCGGCGCGATGTTCGCCCGGTGGGCGCGCGGCGGCGTGAGCGTGAGCAGCGCGTAGCCATCTTCGCCCCCCGGCGCATACGGCAGCATGGCGATCGACGCCCGCGCGGGTTGCTCCACGGGCAACAGGATCGTGATGTCGCGCGCGGCGCCGGCGACGTGGACGACGCGCCGTCCGTCTTCATCCGCCGTCGTCAACTGGTGCGTCGGCGAGTAGGGCGTGCCGTAGCGACCTTGCGCCGGCAGCGCGAGCGCGAAGTTCCAGCGCCCGCTGTCCGTGCTGTCCGTCCGGTCCGAGCGGCCGCCAGCGCGGACGTAGTCGATCCGCATGGCATCGCCCTCCCGCTGCATGACCGTCTGAAACCGCACGACGACCGTCTTTTCCTCGCCCGGCGCCAGCGGGAAGATGCGCGCGCGAAGCAATCCGTACCCCATCCACTCGACGAGCGCCGGATCGCGGCGTCGCCGCACGATCTCTTCGTAGAGACTGCGCGCTTCCTGGGCGCCGAGCGTCTCGCCGGCCACGAGCTCGCCGTTGATCGACAGCCGCAGGTTTTCGAACGCCGCGTCGCGCGGCAACGGGAACAGATAGTCGGCCTCGCCGAGTTGGCCGCCCGTGTTGCGGAAGGTCTCCTTGACCTCCCAGCGCACGACCCGATCCGTCAGATCGGCCCGGACATCGCTCGACGTGCGAACGACCGTCGGCGCGAATCCGGCGCGCGGCATGACCCACCCTTGAGCCTGAATCCGGGCGTTTGGCCAGCCCGATGCGATGAGACAGAATGACGAGACGTGTAACGATTGGCCAGGCCGACTTCCCGTGCATAACGTTCCCTCGAGTCGCGGTTGTACGAGGGAGACGCCGGTTCGGTCCGGACTTGCACACCGCGTTGACACATGTGAGGGGCACTCAATGCGCTTGGGACGAGCACTGGCCACGTTGGCTGCGGTATTGGCCGCCTGCACGACGGTCCACAATGATCAGACCCCGCCCGGGCCCGCGGGATCGACCGGCACGCTCGCCGGCACGCGCCTGCCCACGGGAGTCACGCTCGACCCGGCCGGCACATCGCACGAGGTGGGACCGCTGCCGCTGAGCGCGATCTGGTCGCCGGACTCGAGCTGTCTGGTGCTGTCGCTCAACGGCTGGCGTTCGCAGGGCATCGCCATCGTCGACCGCACCGGCGCACTGCGCCAAACGCTACCGCAACCCGCCGCGTTTCTCGGCCTGGCGTTCGCGCCGGACGGCGCGACGCTGTATGCGTCGGGCGGAAACGAGGACAAGGTCTACATCTATGCCTGGCGCGCCGACAGCGCGACGCTCATCGACAGTATCGCGCTGGAGGAAACCCACGCGCGCGATCCGCACGACAAGAACACGGGCGGCCGGCGCTATCCGGCCGGCATCGCGGTGTCTCCGGATGGCCACCGCCTGTACGTCGCCGAGAACCTCGGCGACTCGCTCGCGGTCGTCGACGTCGCGGCGCATCGGGTACGCCAGCGCCTGGCCACCGAGCGCTATCCCTACGCCGTCGTGGTCGGCCACGACAGCAGCGTGTACGTCTCGGCGTGGGGCGGCCACACCGTGTCCGTCTTCGCGCCCCGCGCCGGCGGCGCGCTCGCCGCGCGCGGGCGCGTTCTGGTGGCCCGGCATCCCTCGGCCCTCGCCCTGAGCGCCGACGGCGCGTCGCTATTCGTCGCCTCGGCCAGCACCGACCGCGTCGACGTGATCGACACCAAGACGCGCCGCGTGGCGCGCCACATCGACGATCCGACGCCCGCGGGCACCGCCGAGGGCAGCACCCCGAATGCGCTGGCGCTCTCCGCTGACGGCACCCGGTTGTTCATCGCGGAGGCCGACAACAACGCCGTAGCGATCGTGCAGCTCGGCGGCGGCGACCGCCTCGTGGCCCGCGTGCCCGTCGAGTGGTATCCCACCGCGATCGCGGCCGGCCCTGGCGATGCGCTGTTCGTGGTGAACGGCAAGGGGATCGGCACGGCGCCCAACCCCGGGACCGGCCCCGGGCCCACCCGGCCGTCGCCGCGCGACAAGAATGGCCACCCCGAGGCCTACACCCTCGGCCAGTTGTCGGGCACCCTGTCGATCGTCGCCGCACCGCGCGACTCGGCGACGCTGGCCGGCTACACCGCCCGCGTCGCGCGCGCCAACCGCTGGAAGACATCGCGCCCCGCCGCGAGCTATCCGCCGATCACCCACGTGGTCTACATCATCAAGGAAAACCGGACCTACGATCAGATCTTCGGCGACCTGCCCCAGGGAGACGGCGACTCGTCGATCGTGTTCTTTGGCCGGTCCATCACGCCCAATCACCATGCGTTGGCCGAGCGATTCGGCATCTGGGACCGGTTCTTCGTGAACGCCGAAGTCAGCGCCGACGGGCACCCCTGGTCGACCGCGGCCTACGCGACCGACTACGTGGAAAAAACCCTGGAGTCCAACTACTCGGCGCGTGGCCGCACGTACGACTACGAGGGCACGAACCGCAACGTGCTGCCGCGCGACGGCGATGACGTCGCGTCGCCGGTCGCGGGTTACCTCTGGGATCTCGCCGCCGCCAAGGGACTTTCACTGCGCGATTACGGCGAGTTCGTGGTCGAGAACGGGCGCACGGCCGAAGAAGGCAAGTGGAAGGGCCCCGCGATCGGCGCGAAACCCGCGCTCAAGTCCCACACCAACCCCGATTTTCCGCCGTTCGACCTGTCGATCACCGACCAGCGCCGGGCCGATATCTGGATCGCGGAGCTCGAGCGCTACGTGCACGACGGGGCGATGCCGGCGTTGGAGATCGTGCACCTCGGCAACGATCACACCGCCGGCGCCCGGGCCGGCGCGCCGACCCCGCGCGCGATGGTCGCCGACAACGATCTGGCGCTGGGGCGGATGATCGAGGCGTTGTCCAAGACGCCGTTCTGGAAGAGCACCGCGGTGTTCGTGCTCGAGGATGACGCCCAGGCCGGCGCCGATCATGTCGACTCCCACCGGTCGCCCGTGCTGGTGATCTCGCCCTACGCGCGCGCGGGCGTGCGGCACCGCTTCGCCAACACCACCAATGTCATCGCGACAATGGAAGAGATCCTCGGCCTCGGTTCCTTGTCGCCGTTCGACCGGTTCGGCCGGCCGCTGCGCGATGCCTTCGCGTCCGTCGCCGATACCACGCCCTACACGGCGTTGACGCCGTCCGTCCCCCTCGACGAGATGAACCCGGCCAAAGGGCCGCTGGCGGCGATGTCCCGCCGGCTCCGGCTGGGGAAAGAGGACGAGTCGGACGAGACGCTGTTCAACACCATCCTGTGGCGCGCCGTCAAGGGCGACGCCGTCCCCGAACCCCCGCCGCGCCGCGCCACCATGCTGGAGCTCCGCGCAGCGGAGATCAGTCCAACCGATTAACTCTAGCAGCGTGCGTAGTTCAGCACCTGCTAGAGATGATGGGCGCGCACTGATCCGCCGTCGGGAAATCGGACGCCCAGCACCTGACCCGTCTTGGGATCGACCGCGGCGCGCACGGTGACCGTGGTGAACGCGATGATCGCCGAGTCGGCGCCCACCCAGCTCACGGACGCCGAGATCGGCCCGCTGTTGAGATCGAACATCGGCACCGTGTCCGTGCGCGCCCGCCGGGGGTCCCGACTGCGGGCGCGGCGCACGAGCTGCTCGAGCAGCACGAACGAGGGATTGATCCAGGGGAGCGAGCCGCGCGCGGCGGGCACCGACCGCGTGCCTCCGGGCGCCTCGATGTGCACGCTGTCGCTGGCGAACGAGAGCGCGAAGACTTGCCGGGCGGGGGTCGACGGCGCCGCCGAGTCCGGGCGCACTGCGACATCGAGGCGCTTTACCAACTCACTGTCCCCCAGCGTGTACGTGTAGGAGAGCAGCTGGTGGACGGACGGGACGAGCATCTCCCCCGCCACGCGCTCCGGCGTCCGCACGTAGCGTTCGACGGCGAACGTATCGCCCTTGGCCGTGAGCGTGATGAATTCGTCGGTCGCGGCCGCTTGGCCGCAGGCCGGCCGCGCCGCAAGGGCCAACACCAGGAGGCACCGGGAAAACATGAGAGAAACATGGGGCTGCTTCCCGCCCACCGGTATGTTGAACTCATGGCGCGTGTGATCGTGTTCGATGGGGTGTGTAATCTGTGCAATGCCTGGGTGCGGTTCGTTATCCGCCACGACCCCCACGGACACTTTACGTTCGCGCCATTCCAGGGCGACGCCGCGACAGAACTGCTGCGGCAACGCGGCGTCCAGTGGACGGCGCCGGCATCCAGCGTCGTCTTGGTCGAGAGTGACCGCGTCTATCAGGAGTCCACGGCCGCGCTTCGGATTGCCCTAGGGCTCGACGGGGTGTGGCCGGTGTTGGCCCGCGGCCTGATGATCGTTCCCCGGCCGGTGCGCGACGCCGTCTATCGCTGTATTGCGCGGAACCGCTTCCGTTGGTTCGGCCGGCGCGACACGTGTATGGTGCCGACCGCGGACGTCCGGTCGCGTTTCCTCTCTCGCTGAGCTATAGTGTAGGGCATGACACCACCCGACGCGGACCTCGACGTCCGACAGATCAACGAACGCATCAAGCAGTTGCAGCGCGCGGTGTACTATCTCGTGTGGAAGCGCACCGGCTTTGGCGAGGTCTGTGTCCACTGCGGTCACACCTATCCGGACCACGAGAATCGATGTAAGGCTGCAGAGGTCGAGCAGCTCGTTCGATAGGTCGCGGCTCTTGAGCGAGAGGGCTCCTTCGCCATTCAGCGGGGGGGCCCTTTCTGTCGCTTTTCGGCACGCGACGTGCCGGTAAGTGGGCACCAAGTCGAGCCCGCCCGCCATATCATTTCTGTCGAGGATGCCGTCTCATGCCCGGTCGGAATCACCTTTTCGTGCCCGGTCCCACCAATGTCCCCGATCGCATCCTGCGCGCGATGCATCGCGCGCAGGAGGATCATCGGTCATCGTCGTTTCCGGCGCTGCCCAAGGGGATCTTCGAGGACCTGAAGCGCGTCTTCCGCACCGAGACGGGACAGGCCTTCGTGTTCCCGGCGACGGGGACGGGGATGTGGGAGGCGGCGCTCGCCAACACACGCTCGCCCGGCGATCGGGTCCTGGCCCCCCGCTACGGCCAGTTCAGTCATCTCTTCATCGACTGCGCGCAGCGATTGGGCCTCAGGGTCGACGTGATGCAGGTGCCGTGGGGCGAGGGCGCGCCGGCCGACCGCATCGCGGCGGCGCTCCGCGCCGACACGGCGCACGAGATCACGGGCGTACTCGTCGTGCATAACGAGACGGCGACCGGCGTCACCACCGACGTGGCCGCCGTCCGCGAAGCCATCGACGCCGCGCGGCATCCCGCCCTGCTCTATGTCGACGGCGTGAGTGCCATCGGCAGCCTGCCGTTCGAGATGGATGCCTGGGGCGTCGACGCCGCGATCACGGGATCCCAGAAGGGTTTCATGATGCCGGCCGGACTTGGACTGGTGTGCATGAGCCAGAGAGCGCTCGCCCTCCAGTCGAGCGCCAAGTGCGCGCGGGTGTTCTTCGATTTCGGGGATCAGATCAAGGCCAACGCCACGGGATACTTCCCGTACACGCCGTCGATCCCCCTGCTCTACGGGCTGCGGGAATCGCTCGACATGCTGTTCGAGGAGGGTCTCGACAACGTGTACGCCCGGCACCATTGGCTGGCCGAGGGCACGCGGCGCGCCGTACAGGCATGGGGACTGCAACTTTGTGCAAGAGATCCCAAGTGGTACTCCGACACCGTGAGCGCCGTGATGACTCCGCCGGGCGTCAATGCCGCGGAGATCATTGATGTCGCGTTCAAGCGCTACAACCTGGCGCTCGGGGCCGGGCTCTCCGAGGTCGCCGGCAAGCTCTTTCGCATCGGACACCTCGGCGATCTCAACGAGTTGATGTTGATCAGCGGCATCGCCGGCGCCGAGATGGCCATGCGCGACGTCGGGATCGACGTGACGCCGGGATCGGGCGTGGCCGCCGCCGCCGAATTTTGGCGCGGCAAGTGCGCGGCGAAGACGGCGAAGCGCGCTCCCGCCGCGGCAGGAGTATGAGCTTCTGGCGCCCCGAGCCCACCCGTCAGCGCCTGCAGCGGAGCGAGCTGGCGGTGCCGGCCTCGCGGCCGGAGCTGTTCGCCAAAGCGTTGGCCGGCGATGCCGACTACGTCTTTCTCGATCTCGAGGATGCGGTCTCGCCGAACGAGAAAGTGGCCGCCCGGGCGCAGGCCATCGCGGGCCTTCGCGATCATGACTGGCGGGGGCGGGGCAAGACGATCTCGCTGCGCATCAATGGGCTCGATACGCACTACATGTATCGCGATGTCGTCGACGTCGTGGAGGCGGCTGGCGACCGCCTCGACACGGTGCTCATCCCGAAAGTCGGCACCGCGTCTGATGTCTACATGGTCGACGCGTTGCTCACGCAGATCGAGGACGCCCACGGCCGCACGGACTTGCCGCGCCGCGTCGGCATCGAAGTCCTGATCGAGACCGCCCTGGGGATGGCGAACGTCGAGGCGATCGCGCAATCCAGCCGTCGTCTCGAGGCCATGCACTTTGGCGTCGCCGACTACGCGGCCAGCCTGCGCGCCCGCACGGTGAGCATCGGAGGGCTCAACCCCGACTATCCCGGCGACCAGTGGCACGCCTCGCTCACCCGGATGATCGTCGCGTGCCGCGCGTACGGGTTGCGGCCCATCGACGGGCCGTTCGGCGATTTCCAGGACCCCGACGGTTACCGGGCCGCGGCGCGCCGGGCCGCGGCCCTCGGTGTCGAGGGGAAATGGGCGATCCATCCCTCGCAGATCGCCTTGGCCAACGAGGTGTTCACGCCCACCACGCCCGAGGTCGATCGCGCGCGCCGGATCCTGGTCGCCATCGACGAAGCTGCCGCCGGCGGCCGCGGCGCGGCGCAGCTGGACGGCAAGATGATCGACGCCGCTTCGGCACGGATGGCCCGCAACGTCGTGCACACGATGGACGCGATAGACGCTGGAGCCCGCAATGGACATCCATGAGTACCAGGCCAAGGAGCTGCTGGCGAACTTCGGGGTGCCGGTGCCGCGGGGCAGCGTCGCCTACACGCCGGACCAGGCCGTGTACTGCGCGCGCGAGATCGGCGGCGCGCGGTGGGTGATCAAGGCCCAGATTCATAGCGGCGGCCGCGGGCAGGCGGGCGGCGTCCGGATCTGCGCCTCGGAGCACGATGTCCACGCCGCGGCGGCCGACTTGCTCGGGCGCGTGCTGGTGACCAAGCAGACGGGCCCGCAGGGCAAGCTCGTCCAGCGGCTCTACATCGAGGCCGCGGTGCCCATCGCCCGCGAGCTCTACGTGGGCCTGGTCCTCGACCGCCGCGCCGAACGGGTGTGCGTGCTGGCGACCGCCGAAGGCGGCATGGAGATCGAAGACATCGCCGCGCAGCGGCCCGACACGCTGGTGCGCGAGGTCATTGAGCCGGCCGTGGGGATGCAGTCGTTCCAGGCGCGGGAGCTGTGCTTCGGCTTGGGGCTCGATGCCGCGCAAGTGCCCGAGGCGACGCGGGCGATCCTCGGCGCCTACCGCGCCTTTCGGGACCTCGACGCCACTATGGTGGAAATCAACCCGTTGGCTGTCACACAGGATGGGCGCGTATTGGCGCTCGACGCCAAGATGCAGTTCGACGACAACGCGCTGTTCCGGCGGCCCAACGTGCGTGAGTTGCGCGACTATACGGAAGAGGATCCCCGGGAGGCCGAGGCGTCCAAGCATGGCCTCAACTACGTCGGCTTGACCGGTGAGATCGGATGCATCGTGAACGGCGCGGGCCTGGCCATGGCGACCATGGACATGATCAAATTGGCCGGCGCCGAGCCGGCCAATTTCCTGGACGTGGGCGGCGGCGCCTCGCCGGAGCGCGTGGCCACGGCTTTTCGCCTGGTGTTGTCGGACCCCCGGGTGAAAGTCGTGCTCGTGAACATTTTCGCCGGCATCAACCGGTGCGATTGGATCGCGCAGGGCGTGGTGCAAGCGGCCCGCGACATGTCGATCACGGCGCCCATCATCGCCCGGCTCGCCGGGACGAACGTGGAGGAAGGCCGCCGGATCCTCAAGCAGAGCGGCCTTTCGATCACGACCGCCGACACGTTGGCGGACGGCGCCGCCAAGGCCGTCTGTGCATTGCAGATGCTCGCGGGTGCCGAGGTATGAGCATCCTCATCGACCAGACGACCCCGATCATTTTCCAGGGCTTCACGGGGGACAAGGCCACCTTTCACGCCCGGGAGGCGATCGCCTACGGGACGCGACTCGTGGGCGGAGTGACGCCCGGCAAGGGCGGCGCCACCCACTTGGGCTTGCCGGTGTTCAACACCGTGAAGGCCGCGGTCCACGCGACGGGCGCCTCGGCCACCGGAATCTTCGTGCCGGGGCCGTTCACGGCCGACGCCATCATGGAAGCGGCCGACGCCGGCATCCGGTTGATCGTCGCCATCACCGACGGCGTGCCGGCCCAGGACATGATGCGGGTGAAGCGGTACTTGCGGCGCTATCCGAGCGAGCGCCGTTCGACCTTGATCGGACCCAATTGCGCCGGGGTGATCAGCCCGGGCAAGGCTTTCATCGGCATCATGCCGCCGCATATTTATCGCGCAGGTCGCGTTGGCATTGTCTCGCGTTCGGGCACCCTGGGGTACGAAGCGGCGTCGCAGATGGCGGCGCTCGGCATTGGGGTCAGCACCAGCGTGGGCATCGGCGGCGACCCGATCAACGGTTCCTCATTTCTCGACATCCTCCAGCTGTTCGAGCGCGACACGGAGACAGACGCAGTGTTGCTCATCGGCGAGATTGGCGGCCCGCAGGAAGCGGAAGCCGCGCAGTGGGTGCGGCACAACATGACGAAGCCTGTCGTCGGCTACGTCGCGGGACTCTCGGCGCCGACGGGCCGGCGCATGGGGCACGCCGGCGCGATCATTTCGGCGTTCGGCGACAGTGCGGCCGAGAAGGCCGAGATCATGCGCGCCTCGGGGCTCCAGGTCGCGCCCAGTCCGTCGGAGCTGGGCGCCACCATGGCGAGGGTCCTCTCATGAGCGCGCGGCCGACGGTCGTCATCACCCGGCGGTTGCCCGCGGCCGTGGAGCAGCACGCCAAAGCGATGTTTGACGCCCGCGTCAACACGAGCGACACGCCACTGACGACGGCGCAGCTCATTGACGCGATGCGCGGCGCCGACGCCTTGCTGCCTACGGTGACCGACAAGATCACCGACGAGGTACTGGGCACGGCCGGGCGCCGGGCGCGGATCGTGGCCAACTTCGGGGTCGGGTTCAACAACATCGACGTCGTTGCCGCCAAGCGGCACGAGGTCGTGGTGACCAACACGCCCGATGTGCTCACCGATGACACCGCGGATCTGGCGATCGCCCTCTTGTTGATGGCGGCGCGGCGGCTGGCCGAGGGAGAGCGGCTGGTGCGTTCGGAAGGATGGACCGGATGGGGCCCGACGCAGATGTTGGGGACGCGGGTGAGCGGCAAGACCCTGGGGATCATCGGTCTGGGGCGGATCGGGCGCGCGGTCGCCAAGCGTGCGCACGATGGATTCGGCATGCGCGTCATCTATTTCGACCCACCGATCCCCATTGGCGAGGCGAAGGCGCTGGGCGCCGAGCCCCGGGCGTCGCTGGACGATGTGCTGCGGGAAAGCGACTTCGTGTCCCTGCACGCGCCGGCGACGCCGGAGACCCGTCACATGATCAATGCCGAGACGTTACGTCTCATGCCGCCGCACGCGTTTTTGATCAATACGGCGCGCGGTGACGTCATTGATGAGGCGGCGTTGGCCGAGGCGTTGGCGGCGCGGCGCATTGCTGGCGCGGGATTGGACGTATACGAGAAAGAGCCCGCGATCGCGCCTGCACTCCTCGCGCTCGACAATGTCGTGCTGCTCCCCCATCTGGGGAGCGCGACCGTGGACACCCGCATCGCGATGGGCGAGCGCGCGCTCGCCAACCTGGAGCTTTTCTTCTCTGGCAAGTCCCCCCGCGACCGCGTCGCATAGCTCGCGTTGATCATGCGGTGATCATTTCCTGACGTTTTGCCGTCAGGACCTTTCGTGCGTCCGGGGGTATGCAGCCTGCAAACCATTTGCTGGCGTTCGGCGTCAAAGAAAAAGACGTGAAACTTGACGGCTGTCCGGCACGTATGGACGGCGAGAGGTGATATGGAGCTGGCTGAGGTAGTGTTTACCGACCGCGAGTTGGATCTCATGAACGTGCTCTGGGAGCACGGACCGTCGACGGCCGCCGAGGTTCAGGTGCGGCTGAGCGACCGTCTGGCGTACACCACGGTGTTGACCGTGCTACGCGTGCTCGAGGCGAAGGGCTACTTGTCCCACACGGTCGAGGGAAAGGCGCATCGCTTTCATCCCGGCGTCAGCCGCGAGGTGGCGGCGCAGTCGAGCATTCGGTATCTCAAGCACAAGATGTTCCGCGGGTCCGGCGCTATGTTCCTCGCCCACGTGGTCGAGGACGTGCGCGATGATCCGAAGACGCTGCAGCGGATGCGCCGTGTGTTGAACCAACGGCTCAAGGATGCCCCGGTTGCCTAATGGTCTCTAGGGCGACTGAATTGTAAATAATAGACCAAACATCTGATTGCACGGGCGCGAATGGTCGCGCCCGCATCCGGTAAAGCGTATGTTTGCGGGCCCATTGTTGGGCCCGTTTTTCTTTATTGGAGCGTTCGCGCTTGCGTTTCGCACCGTTTGTGGGTCTCTCGCTAGCCCTTGGCGGCATCGCGTGCGGCGGCGATGGCAGTACTGCTCCCCGCGCGAGCGGCGTAGGCTTCATTGCCGGGAACAGACAAACCGACACCGTCCAAGCCGACCTCGCTCGCGCCTTGATCGTTCAGATCGCGCCGCACGACGGGCAGTCGGCGGCGGGTCAAATCGTCGAGTTCCGCAGCATTCTCCTCGACACTGCTCCGCCCGGCGTCATTGGCCCGGCCTACGAGGCATACGTCGGGTCGCTCCTGTCGCCACTGGTGGAGAGCGTCCTAGTCGACACCACGGACGCCCAGGGGAAGGCCTACGCCTCGATCTTCCTCGGATTTCGGACAGGGAGAGCCCGAGTCGAGGTTACTGTACCCGCGTTCGGCTACGCCGACACCGCGACCTTCACGGTGAAGGCCGGCAACGCCGCGGCCATCACCGTCACCCCAGCCGACACGGCGCTCTTCATAGGCGGACAGGCGATCCTTCACGCCGCGGCGACGGATCGATTCGGCAACGCGCGATCGGATCCGGTCACCTTCTCGATCATATCGGGCCCGGCCAGCGTCTCCGGAAGCACGGTCACGGCCACCGGTGTCGGTCGTGTCTCGATCGCGAGCGCCAGTGGGACGTTCCGTGACACGTCATTCGTTTCGGTAGTCCCGAAGGGTTTGATCGCCGGCGCCGTCGACGACAGCGGCGGCATCGCGATGTTCAATCTCGATGGTTCCGGGTACCGGATTATCACGCCAACATTGGCCGGTACGGTCAAGTGGGCGCCGTCCGGCACCAGCGTCGTATTCGATCAAGTACCGGGCGGACTGGATGGCGGCTCGAATCAACTGGCGAGCGCCACCCTCGATGGGACGGTGTCGGTGTTGGACAAGGCCCTCGCGTCGCAGATCGACGCCTGGCCCGCCTATCGTCGGGACGGCTCTCTCATCTACTACTGGAAGAGCAACGCGCTGTGGCAAGTGCATCCCAATAGCACCGGCGACGCGGCCGTGCAGCCGTTCCCGTCCTTGCCAAACGGCTTCACCTTCCCGAGTCCCTCGCCGAACGGTCAGCAGCTCTCCTACGTGGCGGCGGGCGGCAACCACATTCATATCCTCACCCTGGCGTCGCAAACCGACTTCGAGATCGGCGTGAATGCGGAAGCGGCGCAATGGTCGCCCAAGTCCGATCTCATCGCCTACGCATCCGACGCCTTCCATATCGGTATCGTGCATACGGACGGCTCCGGCCAGACGGTGCTGACGCCGACATCCATCTACGGCGCGCAGTTCGACTGGTCGCCGGATGGTCAGTTCATCATCGCCCGGAACGCCGTAACGAATCGCCTCGATCTCATCAGCGTGTCGACCGCTGAGATCCTCCCGCTGGCGTACACGGGCAAAATCGGTTCTCCAACATGGCACTGAAGCGCACCGTCTCCGCGGCGACCCTCCTCCTCACGGCGGCCTGTGGATCGGGCACGGCGCCTCACGCGTCGTCAGGATCGGGCATTGTTTTCGTCGCGGGCAACCAACAATCCGACACGGTCGGCGGCGCGTTCACCCAGGCCTTGGTGGTCCGGATCACGGCATTGCACAAACCGGTTGCGCACGACGTCGTGCAATTCGTGACTTTCCCGGTCGACAGCGGCGTCGGTGGGGAGCAGGCTTACGTCGAGACCATTGGCTCTGGTGGCCCGGCCCCGTTCATTGCCGACTCCACCGATTCGTTGGGACAGGCAGCGGTCAAGGTCGTGCTCGGAGCCACGGCAGGCGTTGCCCGCATCGAGGTGCGGGTCCCCCAACTGGGATACGTCGATACCGCGACATTCACGGTGACGCCCGGCAAAGCGGCGCAGGTGAGAGTGTCACCCCGAGACACCACGATTTTCGGTGACGCGTCCCTCACCCTGCAAGCCAAGGCCTTCGACACGTTTGGCAACGCCAGAACTGACGTCGTGAGGTTCGGCATCGCATCCGGTCCGGGAACGATCACGGGAACGACGCTGACCGCCAAGGGCTTCGGCGTGATCGCCGTTACCGCCTCCGCGGGCAAAGCGGTCGATACGGTCCATGTGTCCGCGGTCCCACACGGCGCGCTCGTGGCGACGGATTTGACCAGGATCATCACGTTCAACCTCGACGGCTCGGGCATGAAGACGATCGCGACGCCGGATCAAGGCGTGGGCGTCGTGCGTTGGGCACCCTCGGGCACGAGCGTGGTATTCTCGCAACCCGTGGGTGGATGTTCCGGGGGCAGCACGCAGTTGACCACGGTCGACCTCAGCAACCATCCGCACGTGGTCGAAAACAGCCCCGGTGCGATCGATCAGTGGCCGCAGTATTCACGCGATGGCTCATGGATCTACTACGCGAAAGACACGGGACACTGGTCGCTCTGGCGCGTCGCGCCTGACGGCAGCAACGATGATTCCTTGCCCAACCAGCTGCCGGACGAGGACCTGTATCCGACGCCGTCACCCGACGGCTCGCATGTCGCCTACGTCGCCGATTCTTCCCGCGTCCTTCGGATCCTCGCGACGAGCACCGGAGCGGTGACGAGCACCTCGATTCCGGCGTGGTCGCCGTCGTGGTCCCCGACCGGGGATCAGATCGCCTATATCAACGGAATCGCCTGCGCGGGCAACATTGGCATCGCGCACTCCGATGGGACGGGCAGCAGGATCCTCGCGGGGGCCTCATTTTACCTGGCGGGATTCGACTGGTCGCCGGACGGCCAGTGGCTCGTCGCCTTCAACTCGTCGACGGGCCACATTGATCTGATCAATGTCGCCACTAGCGAAGTGGTGCCTCTGCTGTACACCAGCAATCTCGAGTCACCCAGCTGGCAGCCCACGTCCAGCGCCGCGGCGGCTAAATTGGGACGCGATGCGGCACACGGCGCGACTATCGCTCATCGGGTTCCTGTTCGGAGCGGCGGGCTGCGGAAACACTAGTACGCAACCCGGCGGGTCCCGCCTCATCATCGCGTCCGGTAACCTCCAAAGCGATACCGCGAACGCGACGCTGCCCCAGGGGCTCGTCATCCTGCTCGAGGGGACGCGGGAGCCGGACCATTGCGGGATCCTGTTCGCGCCCACGGCCGACACGTCGCTGGTGCACCATCCGCTGGCGGCCGGCAATTGCACGGCGCTGGTCTCCCGTCTCGATGGCACCGCTCCGTCCTGCTCGGTCGTCGACTCCACCGACGGGTCCGGCTCCGCCTTCGTCGTGGTGACGCTGGGCGCGACGCCCGGTCCCGCCCGCGTGGTTGTCACGCTCCTGAATCCCGTGATCGCCGAGACCGCGAGTTTCACGATCACGCGATAAATTGGGGCATGGCGACTATTGCCCCTCCCCCCGGCGACATCCTCGATCGAACAACTGGCGATCGACACCGTCCGCACTCTGGCCATGGACGCCGTCCAGAAGGCCGACAGTGGACACCCCGGAACGCCCATGGCGTTGGCGCCTCTGGCGTACCTCCTGTGGACCCGCCACCTGCGCTACGACCCGGCCCATCCGGAGTGGCCCGACCGCGACCGGTTCGTGCTATCGAACGGACACGCGTCGATGCTGCTGTATTCGGTGCTCTATCTGACCGGCTACGCGCTGACGCTCGATGACATCAAGCAGTTCCGGCAATGGGGGAGCAAGACGCCCGGCCATCCCGAGCATGGCGAGACGCCCGGCGTCGAAACCACGACCGGACCCCTGGGCCAAGGCATCGCCAACGCCATCGGCATGGCCGCGGCCGAGGCGCACCTAGCCGCGCAGTTCAATCGCCCCGGTCAGGCGATCGTCGATCATCACACGTACTTCATCGTCGGCGACGGCGACCTCATGGAAGGCATCTCGCACGAGGCCGCATCGTTCGCTGGACACGCCAAGCTGGGCAAGCTGATCGGCTTCTACGACGACAACCACATCACGATCGACGGGGACACCGATCTCACGTACAGCGATGATGCCGGGAAGCGCTTCGAGGCGTACGGCTGGCACGTACAGCACGTGCCGGACGTCAATGACCTGGCAACGGTCGATGCCGCCATCGTGGCCGCCAAAGCGGTGACGGACCGCCCTTCGCTCATCGTCACGCGCACGCACATTGGCTACGGCAGCCCGAACCGGGTCGACACCGCAAAGGCCCACGGCGAAGCCCTCGGCGTCAAAGAGGTCGAGCTGTCCAAGGAGAACCTCGGCTGGCCATCCCAGGAGCCCTTCTTCGTGCCCGACGCCGCGCTCGAGCACTGGCGCGCCGCCGGCCGCAAGAGCGCCGCCGCGCGCGACGCGTGGGAAAAGACGCGGGCCGCCTACACCGCCGCGCAGCCGGAGAAGGCGGCCGAGTTCGACCGGCGGCTCGCCGGGAGACTCCGCCCGGATTGGGACAAGAACATCCCGGTGTTCACGGCGGAGAATGGCAACGTCGCCAGCCGCGCCGCCTCATTGGTCGTGCTCAACGCGTTCGCGAGCCAGGTACCGGAACTCTTCGGTGGCGCCGCCGATCTCAATCCATCCACCCTCACCTACCTCAAGGCCGACGGCGCGTTCGCGCCGGGCGAATACGCCGGATCGAACGTCCACTTCGGCATCCGCGAGCACGGGATGGGTGGTATCCTGAACGGGATGGCGCTGCACGGCGGCGTCCTCCCCTACGGCTCCACGTTCTTCATTTTCTCCGACTACATGCGCCCCGCCATCCGGCTGGCGGCGCTGATGCACCAGCACGTGATCTACGTGTTCACGCACGACTCGATCGGACTGGGCGAGGATGGGCCCACGCACCAGCCGATCGAGCAGCTGTCGACGATGCGCGCGATTCCCAACATGACCCTGGTGCGACCCGCCGACGCCAACGAAACGGCCGAAGCGTGGCGCGTCGCGATCACCCACAAGGACGGACCCGTCTCCCTCGTTCTCACGCGCCAGAAACTGCCGCTCATCGACCGGTCGACGGCCGGAAGCGCGGCCGGCGTGGCCAAAGGCGCCTACGTCCTGTACGATGCCGACGGCGGCGCGCCGCAGGTCGTGCTCCTCTCGTCCGGCTCCGAAGTCTCCGTCGCGGTCGAAGCGCGGAAGATGCTGGCCGCCCGCGGCGTCCGCGCCCGGGTCGTCAGCATGCCGAGCCACGAGCTGTTTGCCGCACAACCCGCCAGTTATCGCGACAGCGTACTGCCACCTGGGATCCCGCGCGTGGCTGTGGAAGCCGGACATCCGATGTCCTGGTACCGATGGGTCGGCGATCACGGCGCCGTCGTCAGCCTCGAACGGTTCGGAGCCTCGGCCCCCGCCCCGATCCTGTTCAAAGAGCTGGGAATCACGCCGGAACGGGTCGTAGAGGCCGCCTTACGCGCTTCATAATGCGGGGAGTGTTGCAGAATGAGGCGGCCCGCGGAGACTGCGGGCCGCGACCCATTACCGCAAGTGTTGATATCACAACATGTTACTAGCCGGCTCGCTGTGGGAACGGTCATTGCTTTTACTCGGGCCCGACCTGAAACGCGAGGAGCATCGTGTCGACCCGGCGTACCGGCTTTACCCTGATCGAGCTACTGATCGTCGTCGTGATCATCGGCATCCTTGCCGCGATTGCGATTCCGAAGTTCGCCAGCTCGAAACAGAAAGCCTACGTGACGTCGATGCGGGCCGACCTGCGCAACCTGGCGACAGTCGAGGAGGGGTACTTCTTCGACAACGCCACGTACGCCGACCCGGCCAGCCTGATCTCCTCCGGCGCGTTCCACCTGTCCTCCGCCAATTCGATCTCGGCCAGCAGCGTCACCAACAACGGCTGGACGGCGACCGTCGTCAGCGGCTACGTGCCGTCGAGCGCGTCACCCAGCAAGTGCGCGATCTGGGGCGGTACGGCCACCCCGCCGTTCGCGGCGGACTCGATCGAGCTCGCTCCCGGCTGCGGCTGAGCTCCTGGATCGGCGCGCCCGCGCGCCGATGATCGCGACCACTCCGATTTGGTGGCACGGCGGCCGGCGCTCGGTCCCGTGGTACGCCCCGCTCGACGGAGACACCTACGCCGACGTCTGCGTCGTCGGCGCCGGCATCGCCGGCATCACCACGGCGTATCTCCTGGCCCGCGAAGGGAAGACCGTCATCGTGATCGACGACGGCGGCCTGGCGGGCGGCGAGACGGGCCGCAGCACGGCGCAGATCACCTGCGTGCTCGATGACCGGTATTTCGCCCTCGAGCGCCGCCACGGGATGGCCGCGACGCGGCTCGCCGCCGAGAGCCACGTGGCCGCGATCGACCGCATCGAGTCGATCGCCCGCGCCGAAGACTTGGACTGCGACTTCGAGCGGGTCGATGGCTACCTGGTCCTCGCCGATGGGGGCGACCCCGAGTTGCTCGACCGCGAGCTGGCCGCCTGCGATCGGGCCGGCCTGTCCCACGTGCGCCGGTTGGCGCAGGCCCCGCTCCCGGCGTTGGCGTACAATGACCGCCCGTGCCTCCGGTTTCCGCGGCAAGCCCAGTTCGATCCGGTGCGGTATCTGGAGGGACTGGCCCGCGCCATCGTGCGCGATGGCGGACGCATTTACGGCGGCACCCACGCCGCGACGATGCAGGGAGGCATCCCGGGCCGGGTCGTGACCGACACCGGGCATACGATCACGGCGTCCGATGTGGTCGTGGCGACGGGCGCGCCGGTCAACGACGTGGTCACACTCCACACCAAGCAAGCGGCCTATCGGACCTACGTCATCGCCTACACGCGCGCGGCGGCCGGGATCGCGGCCGAGACGGCGCTCTATTGGGATACGGACACGCCGTACCACTACGTGCGCATGCGCGGCGACATGTTGATCGTCGGCGGCGAGGATCATCGGACGGGCCAGGCCGATGACGCCGAGGCGCGGTTCGCGGCGCTGGAAGCGTGGACCCGGGCGCGGTTTCCCCGCGCGGGCGCTCCCATCCGCCGGTGGTCGGGTCAGGTCCTGGAGCCGGTCGACGGGTTGGCGTTCATCGGCGCCAATCCCGGCGTCGTGCCGCACATCTTCGTCACGACTGGTGACTCGGGGAACGGCATGACGTACGGCACCATCGCCGGCATGCTGCTCACGGATCTCATCCTGGGCCGCGAGAATCCGTGGACCAAGCTCTATGATCCGTCGCGGCTCATGATGCGGTCGGGCGTCGCCTACGCCCGGGAAAATCTGAACGTGGCCGGCCAGTATGCGCGGTGGGTGACGCCCGGCGAAGTCCGCACCGTCGACTTGATCCGTCCGGGCGAAGGGGCCGTCATCCGGCGCGGCATCACGAAGATCGCGGCCTACCGCGACTCCGCCGGCGTCACACACGAATGCTCGGCCGTGTGTCCGCATCTCTACTGCATCGTCGAATGGAACTCGGGCGAGCATACGTGGGACTGCCCGTGCCACGGATCGCGGTTCGACCCCTATGGCAAAGTGATCAACGGGCCGGCCGCCGGCGACCTAGGGCCGCCGTGAGCGTATCACCAGTACGTGATGCGTTGCGCCATCATCGACCAAGTTGATCTCGGCGACGGCTTCGCCGTCGACCGTGATCTCTGAGTGGTCGCCGATCTGTACGGTGATCTCGTAGGTCGATCCGCCGTACCGGTATGAGAGAGAGAAACCGGGCCAGTCCGCGGGTATGACGGGCGCGATGGTGAGTGACGACCCGCGTTGCGTAAATCCGAGAATACCTTCGAGGCCGACGCGATAGACCCAGGCGGCCGACCCGGTATACCACGTCCACCCCCCGCGGCCCAGATGGCCTGCGGCCGTGTAGACGTCGGCGGCGACGACGAAGGGCTCGACTTTGTACCGCTCGACGCCCTCGGCCGTGGACGCGTGCGTCAGGGGGTTGAGCATCTCGTAGAGTTTGTACGCCACGTCGCCATCGCCCAGCATGGCCCGCGACAGCACGGCCCATGTCGCCGCGTGGGTATACTGCGCGCCGTTCTCCCGCACCCCGGGGAGATAGCCCTTGATGTAGCCGGGATCGTGATCCGTGCGATCGAACGCCGGCGTCAGCAGCATGATGAGCCGCGCGTCTTCGCGAACGAGAATGGTTGTAGGCCGAGGCGACTGCCGTGCGCACCCGAGCCGGATTGCCCGCGCCGGAGATGACGGCCCAGCTCTGCGCGATGGCATTGATGCGGCATTCGTCGTTCTCGGCGCTGCCCAGCGGCGTGCCGTCATCGAAGTACGCCCGCCGGTACCACTGGCCATCCCACGATTCGCGTTCGATGGCCTCGGCGTAGGCGGTGGCCTTGGCGTGGAACTCGGCGGCCGTCGCCGCATCGGCGTACGCCGCGAAACGGCGCAGCGTCGCGATGAGAAACCACGCCAGCCACACGCTGACGCCTTTTCCGCCGACGCCGACGCGATTCATGCCGTCGTTCCAATCGCCGATGCCCATGAGCGGCAGGCCATGCTGGCCGACCGTGGTCGCTTTCCGGAGCGCGCGCACACAGTGCTCGCGCACGGTCGCGGTCTCGCTCGACACGTCGGGCCGGTCGTAGAGCTCCTGTTCGTTGGGCTCCAGCGCGCGCATCGTGATGAACGGCACGACTTCGTCCAGCACCGTCGCATCGCCCGTCACCGCGATGTAGTGATCGACGACGTACGGGAGCCACGCCAGGTCGTCCGAAAAGCGCGTGCGCACGCCGCGGCCATTGTGCGCGTGCCACCAATGTTGCACGTCGCCTTCCACGAACTGCCGCCCCGCGCTGCGCACGATATGCGCCCGGGCCAGGGCCGGCTCGGCGTACACGAACGCCATCGAATCCTGCAGCTGGTCGCGGAATCCATAGGCCCCGCTCGACTGGTACAACGCCGTCCGGGCCATGAACCGGCAGGCCAGCGCCTGATACAACGCCCAGCTGTTGAGCATCGCGTCGAACGCGGGCGATGGCGTCTGCACGCGAATGACGCCGAGCCGCCGCTGCCAGGCCAGCGCCGACCTGTCGAGCGCTCGCCGGGCGTCCAGCGGGTCCCGGTAGGCCCGCACCAGCCGGCGACAGTCGTCGTCACTGGTGCCGCAGCCCACGAGCACGACGACCTCGCGCGTCTCGCCCGGGGCGAGGGTCACGACGGTCTGGAGCACGGCGCAGGGATCGAGCAGCGGCCCGCTGGCCTCGGACAGGAGGGTCCGCTCCAGCGCCGCGGGCGCGGCCAACGATCCATTGCGGCCGAGGAATTCCCGCCGGTCGGCCGTGAAACTGGTCACGGGCAGGCTGAGGGCGGTGAACGCGCGCCGGCTGGCGAAGTCGCCGTCGTATTCGTTCTGCGCGAGGAGGGCCTCGGTCTCGCGGTCGAACGCCGTGCGCACCTGATGCTGCGTGTGCTCGCGGATGACGCCGAGGCACCACTCGGCATAGTGCGTGATGGTCACGCGGCGCGAGCCGCCGGTGTCGTTCGTGATCCGCAGCACCTCGACCTTGACTGCCTCGTCGCCGGCCATGCCCAGCGTCAACGTCGTGGTCAGCCCGGCGTGGCTGTGCTGGAACTCGCTGCGGGCGGGCGCGTGCCGCACGACGTAGGGCGTGGCGTGGCGCACCGGATCCGGCGTCGCCGACCAGACTTCGCCGGTCTCGTCATCGCGAACGTAGAGGATGTCCGTCGGCTCATCGCCCACCGGATCGTTCCGCCACGGCGTCAGCCGGAAGAAGAGGCTGTTCTCGGCCCAGACGTACCCGCCGCCGTTCTCCGAGATGAGAAATCCTCCGCGCTCGTTGGCGATCACGTTCGTCCACGGCGCCGGCGTGGTCACGCCGGTCGTGAGGCGGATCTCGTAGGCGCCGTCCGGCGTCAACCCGCCAATGCCGTTATCGAACGCCAGCGGCGGCATGGCATCGATGAGCGCGGCGCCCCGCGCGCCGTCACCGGACCGCGCCGCCGCGGCGGCCAGCAGCGCGGCGCTCACGATGCCGCCGCCCGCCTGCGTCGACGGCTCGAACGGCGCCCCGTAGTCCGGCTCCGATTCCGGCAACTCCAGCATCTCGGCGAGCCGGAGCCCGTCGCACACGACATGCACGCGCGCCGTCGCCCGCAACACCGCCAGGTCGTCGGGCGGAATGAGATCGCGCCGGCGGAGCATGACGCCGCCCGGTTTGTCGACCAGGCCGCCCTCGGTCGACGCCATCACCGCCGCGGTCAGCTCATCCTGCAGGTCCTGCAGGTAGCTGGGCGGGTTGGTGTTCAGAATCACGAGATCCACCGTCAGGCCCTTGAGGCGCCAGTATTGGTGCGCCTGCAGCAGCTCCTTGACGGTGGCCACGCCGGCGGCCGCGTCGACGGCCGCGAGCAAGATCGGCCAGTCGCCGGAGATCCCGTGCGCCCACAGCGCATCGATGCCGCGCTTGAGAGGTTCCCGCTCTTCGACCGGGAGACGCACCACTTTGTCGGAGAACAGGAGATAGCCGGCGAGCTCTTGATAGAGCGCGGCATTGGCCGGCGTGATGGCCAACTCGCGCAGCTCGACCTGCGCGTGCATCCAGGAGAGGTCGAGCGCCCGCTGCGCGCTGTACGGATCCTGATAGCGATCGGCCAGCTCCAACGCGCGCTCGCGCGTGGGCGCGACGAGCGTCGTGAACGCCACCCGCGCCGATTGGCCGGCGCCGACCCGCACCCGCACCCGGAGCGAGAAGATCGGGTCGAGCACCGCGCCCGTCGTACCCGAGAGCGCGCCGTCGGCATCCATCGCCGCCGGGTCCTGCGTGGTGCGGTTGCGGCCCACGAACCGGGCCCGGTCCGTCTCGCAGCTCACGGCGCCGACGCGTTCGGGCCCCGACGCCGCCACGTGCACGCACCACAGCACGCGTTCGTCGGCCGACCGCGGCCGCCGGGTCGCGAGGATGGCGCCGTGCGACGACACGAACTCCGTCTCGACGAACAGGTTCTGAAAGGCCGGGTGCGACCGGTCGGCGTCCGGCGGCGCCAGCGAGATCTCCCCGTAGGACGTGAGCTCGATCTCGCGCGTGGTGGACCCGTTGTTGGTCACGGTCACGCGGCGCACCTCGGCCGCATCATCGGGGACCACCGTCACCTCGACACGGGTATCGACGTCGCCGTCGCGGCGCTGAAAGGTCGCCCGGTCGGATGCGAACGTCGCCCGGTACCAGTCGGCTTCCACGGCCACGGGCTGGAACGCCGCCGACCACAGCCGGGATGTCGCAACGTCGCGGACGTAGCACCACTGGCCGTGCCGGTCGACGGTCCCATCGTTCCGCCAACGCGTGACCTGATAGTTCTCGAATCGCGCGTAGCCGCTGCCGGCGTTGGAGACCATGAGCGTGTACGGCGCGTGGCCGAGGAGCGTAATCCGCGGCTGGGGGGTGTGCGGCGTGTCGAGCGCGCGCGCCGCCGGCTTCTCCGAGCCCCGGCGCCGCGGCACTTCATCGCCCTCGCCCGTCTGCGCCTCGGTCAGCACGAAGCGCCGGGGAATGCGCTCGTAGAGCACCAGCTCCACCGACTTGACTATGGGGTCGGAGTGGAATCGCAGCGGCCAGCGGTTGGGACTCAGCGCGTTGTTGAGCGCCACCAGGCTCATGCCGACGTGGTGGGCCATGTAGCACCCGACCAGCGCGTGGTTGGAGCCGACCGCGGGGCGCGTGAAGTCGACCGCGTCGCGGAACCCGAAGGGCCCAAGCGCGCCCTCTTTTTCCAGCGCGGCGAGATTGCGCATGGCGTGGTGCGGTTCGATCATCAGGGCCAGAATCGTCGCGTACGGGGCGATCACCAGGTCCTTGCTCAAGCCCCGCTTGAGCGCCAGATCGGGGACGCCGAACGCCCGATACTGGTACGTCTGGTTGCGGTCCCGCGCGTTGTACGCCGACTCCGAGACGCCCCACGGCACGCCGCGCTCGCCGCCGTAGGCGATCTGCCGTCGCACGGCGCCGGTGTAGGTCTGGTCCAGCAACGTGAACGGAAAGGACTCCATCACGAGTGCCGGCATCAGGTACTCGAACATGCTGCCGCTCCACGAGATGAGCGCGGTATCGCTGGCGGTCATCGTGAGGGCGCGCCCGAGCTTGAACCAATGCTCGACCTGCACGTCGTGCTTGGCGATGGCGATGAAGCTCGCCAGTCGCGCCTCCGACGCCAGGAGATCGTAGAGTGAGGCATCGAGCTGGCCGGCGCCCGCTTGATACCCGATGGAAAAGAGCTTCCGCCGCTCGTCGTACAAAAACCGGAAATCCATCTCCATCGCATACTCGTGGGCCCGCGCCGCCAGCGCCTCCAGCCGCTTCACCTGCTCGGCCGCGTGCGACGACGTGGCCGCCGCCTGGCGCAGGCTCATCGCGCCATCGCCGACGGCGTTCACGTCGGCCGCCCACCGCTCCAGCAATTGACGGCTCCAGATGATCCAGTCGCGCCCCGGCATGAGGTCGCCGTTGGCCAGATCGTCAGCGCGCTCCACGAGAATCCGCTCGGCGGTGCGCAGCCGCTCGGCCAGCGTTTGCAGCGTCGTCTTCTGCACCGTCTTCTCGGTCTGCGCCTGGAGGAGCGACTGCAGCACCGCGCGCACGCGCTCGCCCGCTTCGACGACGGCCTGCCATTGCTTCGGGGTGGCCACGTCGCCGGAGGACGCCAGCGACCGCAGACTGCCCACCGCCAGATCCAGCGCCGTCTGCAGGGCATCCCGAGATGCGCGCGTCGACCACCGGCTCATCGGCGAGGCTCAGGCACGCTTGCTTCAAGGCCAGGAGATCGCCCGCCAGGTTCCCGCTGTCGACCGTGGAGACGTACGCCGGCTCCAGGATCTGCAGGTCGCGGAGATCGTACCAGTTATAGAAGTGGCCGCGAAAGCGCGGCATGCGCTCCAGCGTCCGGAACACCAACTCCAGCCGATCGATCAGCGCGCCGGACGACAAGAACCCCAGATCGTACGCGGAGACGAGCCCCAAGAGCTGGAGACCGATGTTCGTCGGCGACGTGCGCATCGCCACGACCGGACTCGGGTCCTCCTGAAAGTTGTCGGGGGCCAGCCACTGCGTATCGGCGGTGACGAAGCGATCAAAGAAATGCCAATGCAGGAGCGCGTACCGGAGTGCCGTGGCGCTCTCGGCCGCCGACAGCCGCCGTTCGCGCCGGACCGCGGGCGCGCTCAGCGCATTGGCGATGCTCGGACTGGCGCCCCACAGCGCAATGAGGGGGAGCGTGACCGCGAGATACCACCAGCGGACCTGCGGCGGCCGCTCGACGCCGTTCGCGAGCACCACGCCCAACAGCGTCAGCGTCAGCACGATCGCGGGCGCCATGCGGCGCCACACTTCGCGCTGCGACCCGCCCGCCATCACGCGCTCCACTTGGCTCGCCGTCTGCCACTCCAACATCCGCCGGTGGGTCACGAACACCCGCCACAGCGTTCGCCCGATGGCATCGGCGGAGACCGCGGCCTGGTGGGGGAGGAACGTGACCTGGAGCACGTACTGGGCGATGGAGGCGCGCGTGTCGCGCCATACCGCCACGTAATACGCGCGCCACGACTGGTCGCGCGGCGGCGTGACGAGGGCCAGCACGATCGAGAAGACGTACGGCGTGAACATCCCCGCCAACACCAGACCGGTCCACAGGAACGGTCCGCCGGGCAGCACCGTCCAGCCGGCGACCAGCAACAGCAGCTGCGCGATCTCGACCAGGCTGCGGCGCAGGTTGTCGTAGATCTTCCATTGGGAGATCGCCGACACGGTGTGTCGCCAGATGAACGGCAGCAACTGCCAGTCGCCGCGGATCCACCGGTGCTTGCGCCGCGTGTACGTGAGGTACCGCGTCGGATAGTCGTCGTAGAGCTCGACGTCGGTAACGAGCGCCGCCCGCGCGTAGGTGCCCTCGATGAGGTCGTGCGACAACAGCGCGTTCTCGGGGAACTTGCTGGCGGTCGCTTCCTCGAAGGCATCGACGTCGTAGATGCCTTTGCCGGTGAAGCTCCCCTCGGCGAAGAGGTCCTGATAGACGTCGGACACCGCGGTGGTGTACGGGTCGACGCCGGGCCGCCCGGACGCGATGGCGGCGAACAGCGAGCGGTTGGCGCTCTCCAACGAGATACCGATGCGCGGCTGCAGGATGCCATAGCCCCGGACCACGCGGCCACTGGCCGGGTCGAACGCGGCGCGATTCACGGGGTGGGCCATGGCGCCGACGAGCAGGGCCGCGGCGCCGCGCGGCATCACGGTGTCGGAATCGAGGGTAATGACGTACCGGACGTCACCCAGGGGCGCCGTGTCCCCGATGATAGTCGTGAACGCGCTCGACGCGCCGCCGCGCAGGAATTGATTGAACTCGGCGAGCTTGCCCCGCTTGCGCTCCCACCCCATCCACACGCGCTGCGCGGGATTCCAGCGGCGCGACCGATGAAAAAGATAGAACGCATCGCCCCGCCCGTCGGCGGGGTCGGTGGGGTACCGCTCGTTGAGCGCGTGGATGCCGGCGACCGCCGCGGCCAAGATCTCGTCGTCGCCGGCCCGCGTCTCCGTCGACGCGTCCGTGAAATCGCTGAGGAGGGCGAAATGGAGCGACGGATCGCGATTGGCGAGAAACTGCACCTCGAGGTGCTCGAGCGCCTCTTTGACCGTTTCCAGGTTGGGGAGCAGCGTCGGCACGACGACCGCCGTACGGCAGGCGGCGGGAATGCCCTCCTCGAAGTCGAGCTTGGGCATGATCCGCGGCTTGAGCAGCATCGTCACCAGCTGGTGCACGATGCTGATCGCGATCTCGCTGGCCGGGATCATCCCCAAGAGCACGACGGCGAGAAAGCCGCCGAGGGTCACCTGCCGGATGCCGATGAAGGCGACGGCCAGCAACAGCGCCGTCGTGACCCCGAGACTCCCGAAATAGACCGGGTTGGGATGGGCGAGGATCCACTGATACAGCTCCTCGCGCCACGGTGGGGTGTACGCGACGACCCGCTCCAACTCCCGCACGCCATCATCGACCAGATAGTAGCCGACGTGGGTGAGCCGCACGTCGACCCCCGGAATGTCATCCGCGCGACGCGCCAGATCGAGCGCGCGCTCCGCGATGTCGACTTCGCTCGCGCCCGTCCGCTTGGCGATCTCTTCGACGACGTGCCGATACAGGTCGCGCGATTCGAACGTCATCGCGCGGTACGTGCCGGCGGGGTCTTGCCGCAGCAACGTCTCGACGGCGTTCATCGACTCGACCCACGTCGACCAGTCGAGCCGGGCGATGGTGCGCAGGCTGGTGATGCTGTTGGCCATCACCACCTGCGTCAACGCCAACCGTTGGTTCGACCGGGAGACGGCGTCTTCGGCGTTGAGACCGTCCTCGGCGATCCATTGCTCCAGCCAGCGGAGCGCCGTGAAGTTCGACTGATAGGACCGGATCTGTTGCAGGAACCGCGACACGAACGACGGCGTGAGCGGCGGATGCTCGTTCACGAACGCGGCCATCACGGCGGACAGGCTCTGGGCGCCGCCCTCGGTGGCCTCGCGCAAGCGCTTGGCCCACCGGTCCGCCGCGTCCAACTCGTCCAGCCGCTGCACCACGCGCAGCGACATGCGGCGGATGTTCTCGATGAGCCCCAAGCGCAGCATCGTGGGCATGGCCCACAGCTCGCCGGTGGTGAGCGTGGCGCCGCGCTGGAACTCGCGCACGTACAGCTCGATGTTCTCGAGCTTGATGTACCCCTCGGTATGGGCGATCAGCTCGATCGCGACTTCGTAGATGCGCGGGTATCCCGCGAGGGCCCCGGCGGCCAGCTTCGGCAATTCGCGATAGTAGGTGCGCGGCATGCTGGCGCGCACTTCGCGAATGTGCTCCTGCACCACGTAGAAGTTGTCGAGGAGCCATTCGCCGGCGGGACTGATATCGACACCCCGCTCCGCGGCGGCGTCGATTTGCGCCCGCGCCGATTCCAGCAATCGCCGGGTGTCGTCGAGACGCGCGAGGAGCGGGCCCTGACCGCGCTGGCGGGGGCCCCGTCCCACCTGGGGCAGCACCCGCTGCTGCCGGGCCAGCGCGCGCGCATGTTCGGCGAGTCCCTCGGTGCCCAGCAGCTCGCCGCGGATCGGCCCCGCGAAACGATCCGGGCCGACCCCGTCGCGCGCTCCGGCGGTCCGGGCGGAGAGCCGCGCGAAGAGGCCCGCCCAACCGGGGGGACGCGGGGGCGGAGGCACGACCGTCGCCATATCCTACTGTGCCTGGATGCTCTTCTCCAGGAACGCAACGAAGACCGCCGGGTCGCGGACCAGACCCGCGTACGTGCCCAGCGTGCGTCCATCGGAGGACATGACGACATACAGCGGCAACGCGACGGTGTTGAACCGCGATTCCTGATACGCCTGCTGCTTCACGTAGATCGGTCCGTCGCCGTCAGTGAACAACCGCGCCAGCTCGAACTTCGAGAGGGTAGCCTCGACGTCAGGCCGCGAAAAAATGTTCGCCTCCATCCAGCGACAGTTCGTGCAGGTGTAACCGGTAAAATCAATAAAGACGGGCTTGGACGACGTCTGCGCAGCCGCCAGCGCTGCAGGCAAGTTATTCATCTGCCAATTGAGAAACCGGGCGGACTTGGCCATCGGTGGCAGAAAGGCTTCCAGGCCGCCGAGCGGGCGGCCGGCGAGTCCCGTGCATAGCCAGACCCCGACCCCACCCGCGACCGCCGTCGTGACTAACCGGCCAAAGCTGCCTGAGCCGGTTGCGAGGAGGTAGACGACCCCGCTTCCCGCGAGGACGATCCACGAGGCGAGGACGACATCCCGCGAGAAGATGCCCCAGTGCCAGACTAAGTCCGCGTTCGACAGAAACTTGAACGCGGCGGCGAGCTCCACGAGGCCCATCAGGACCTTGACGGACACCAGCCATTTGCCGCCGCGCGGCAGCCGGAGCGCCCAGTGCGGCACGAGCGCCAGCAGGAAGAACGGCAGCGCGAAGACCGTCGCATACGCCAGCATCCCGATCGCCGGCTGTTTCCAGGCGCCGGTCGCCGCCGTCACCAGCACCGTCCCGATGAAAGGCGCCGTGCACGTGAACGACGTCAGCGAAAACGTGACGCCCATGAGCAGGGCGCCCGCGATCCGGGCGCCGGCGGCTTCACGCTGGCGGGCGGCCGCATCGAGGGCCGTCAGCGCGCGGCCGGGAATGACGATCTCGAAGACCCCGAAGAGATTGAGCGCGAACGCCACGAACAGCGCGGCCAGCGCCAGGTTCACGATCGGGTTCGTCGCGAACCGGGCGGCACCGGTGGCTCCGACGACCAGCGAGAGCGCGAGACCGAGGGCGGTGAACGACGCCACGATCGCCAGCCCAAAGAGCAGGGCGGAGCCCACCGCGTCGCGGCGGTGCATCGTGCCCTGGCTCGCGAAGTAGGTCACCGTGAGCGGGATCATGGGGAACACGCACGGCGTGAGCAACGACACGGCACCGGCGGTGATCGCCAGCCAGACGAAGTGCGCCGTCATTTGATCGTCAGCGGCACGGCGACCGCCTGCGTCCGCGGCGGGAGGCACAGCGTCGCGTTGCAGCTTTGGAACTTGGCCTGGATCGACAGGGTGTCGACACCGGGCTTGGCATCGGGCGCGATCCGGACCGGCACCGTGAACGTGACCGCCCGGTCATACGTCTCGACGTTGATGCCGAAGTTCGGGTCCGGGGTGACGGCAGGTTTCGGAAACGTGACCGCGCCGGCGGCCGCGAATACGGGCGACGCAACGACCACGATACGGGTCGGCACCGGACCGCCGGGAGGCTGCGTCGTCGAATACAGAATGCCATCCGTCATCGATTTTCGCCGTGAGGGCAATGGACACGGTACTGCCGGGCGTCAGGCGTCCGGCCGGCGACACCGCCGACCAGATGATTGGCCGCACCTGGCCCAGCACGATCGTTCCGGCCGCCAAGCACCCGGCGAGCAACGGGATCGCTCGTGATGTCACGTCCATGGGCGAAATCTAGCTCTGACCCGCATCTGTCACCTCAACCGTTTGACCCGGGCCACGAGTTTAGGGTCCGCCGGAGGGAAGGTGGGACCCATGCGTTGCAGCACGGCAAGCAACACGCACGCCACCAAGTAATTTCGGGCCTCTTTATCGTCGGCCGGAATGACGTGCCATGGGGCCCAGGGCGTGCTGCACTTGGAGAGAACGTCCTGGTAGGCACGGGTGTATTCGTGCCAGTAGAGACGCTCCTTCACATCGGAAGGAGAGATTTTCCAATTCTTCTTTTCGTCCGTCGCCCGAGCTCTGAGCCTGCGGGCCTGTTCGGCCCGGGAGATGTGGAGGAACAGCTTCACGATCGTGACGCCGTTCTCCGCGAGTATGCGCTCGAATTCGTTGATTTGGTGATAGCGTTTGGCCCAGATCACCCGCGGCAGGAGATGGTGGACCCTCGGCACCAGGATGTCCTCGTACTGCGACCGGTTGAACACCCCCACCATGCCCCGCGGCGGCACCGCGCGGTGCACGCGCCAGAGATAATCGTGCGTCACCTCCTCGCCGGCCGGCGCCTTGAAGTCCGCGATCCGGACGCCCTGCGGGTTGAAGGCATTGAAGATGTGCTGGATCGTGCCATCCTTTCCCGACGCGTCCGTCCCCTGCAGCACAATCAACAACGCGCGTTTCGACTCGGCGTAGAGGGCCTCCTGCAGCTCGTTCAGCCGCTTGAGGATGGGCTTCGTCGCTCCCTCGAGATCGTGAGGAATGTTGGCGGGCGGCCGGGCATCCGAGGACCGGAGGCGGACACGGCTGCCCGGTGTCACGGGGGCGAGGCGCATGGGCGATAATATGCAGCGCGATGCCCTGATCTTCGATGTCGACGGCACGCTTGTCGACACGAACGCGGCGCACGTCGAGGCCTGGCGCCAGGCGTTCGCGGCCTCGGGATTCGCGATCCCGACATACCGGATCGCCATGGAGGTCGGGCAGGGCGGCGACCGCGTCGTCCCGTCGATTCTGGGACCGGCCCTGTCGGCCGAGCACGGCGCGACCATCCGGGGCCGGGCCGGGTCGATCTACCTGGAGCGCTTGGCAACGCTCCCGATCGCGCTCTTCCCGATGGTCCGGGAGCTGTTCGCCGCTCTCCGCGCGCGCGGCATCCGCACCGCTTTGGCCACGTCCAGTCCGCGCCGGGCGCTCGACGCCGTCCTGGCGTTGGTCGGACTGGACGCGGCGGCGGTGGCCGACGTGGTCGTGACGGCCGAGATGGTCCCCGTGAGCAAACCGGCGCCCGACGCGATTCTGCTGGCCGTCCGGCTGCTGGACGCGTCCGCCGCGTGCTGCGCGTACGTGGGGGATACCCCCTACGACATCCTGGCCGCGAAAGGGGCCGGCGTTGCTGCTTTTGCGGTCCAAAGTGGGGGATATTCGGAGTCGGCGCTGCGCCAAGCCGGCGCCGACCGCGTCTGGCCGGGCATCGCCCAGCTGTATGACGACGTCATCCAGACAGTGCCATAGATTGGGGCATGGAGACCGAGATCACGCCGGAACGGGCGGTGCCAGCCCGGCCGCCGGTGTTGGCCGACGCGGCACCGAAAATCGATGCGAGTACTCTCGCCAGTGAGCTCAAGACGACCAAGGACTGGCGCAAGACGAGCCTGGGCCCCGACGCGGACCTGAGCGGCGCCGACTTGAGTGGGGCCGACCTTCGAGGCGTCGATTTCACGAACGCCGTCCTCACTGGCGCCAAGCTGCGTAACGCGAACCTCATGGGCGCCAATTTCGCCTGGGCGCGTCTGCAGCACGCCGATTTCACGGGCGCCTCGGGCGTCGTCGGCACCCAGTTCGCCCGCGCGGATCTCGCCGGCGCGACGTTGCCGGGCAGCGTCCGGTTTGGCGCGTTCGACACGGCCAACGAGATCGCGCAGACGACGGGCAAGATCTTTTTGACGCTCCTCCTCGTCTGCGTGTTCTCGTGGTTGACGATCAATTCGACGGCCGACGCGAAGTTGCTCACGGACACATCGACGTCCAAGCTGCCGATCCTGAACGCGGACATCCCGATCGTGAACTTTTACGCCCTCGTGCCGGTGGCGCTCGTGGGCATCGCGCTCGTGGTCATGCTCCAAGCGCAGCGCGTCTGGGCGTCCGTGGCCGCCGCGCCGGCCGTACTGCCGGACGCGACGGCGATGGCGGACCGGGCCAGCACGTGGATCTTCGGCGCCTGGGCCGCGTCGCGCGTCGGCGATCAGCGCCAGATTGGCCTGCTCGACCGCGTGCAGTCCTGGCTCTGGGTGATCGTCGGGTGGTGGATCGTGCCCGTCACCGTGGGATGGTTCTGGATGCGCTATCTGCACCGGCATCATTGGCCGGTCACGGTGCTCCAGGTGGCGGCCCTCAGCGTGGGGTGCGCGGCGGCGGCGGGATTCCTCACGCTGGCCAGCCTCACCCTGCCCGTGCGGTGGCGGCCACCGTCCTCGCAACCACTGCGTCCCTATATCCCGGCCATCGTCGTCGCCGTGCTGGTACCGTTGGTCTTCGGCGTGGCGTCGTACTACGGGATCAACGGCGTCTATCGGGGACGCGACACGGGAACGCTCACCGATCAGGTGGCGGATGTCCGGCCGGCGACGATCAGCCTGGCCCACGTGCCGGCCTTCAGCGCGCTGGTGCCCGATCTGCTCGCGCGGGCGGGCGTGAATCCCACGGCGCAGTTGGCCGAGAGCGAAATCTCGACGCGCCTGACGACGGGGCCGACGGCGGCCGATACGGGCGAGACGAACGCCGACCCCAAGGCCTCGGGCGCGCGTTTGGTCGGCACGAACCTCCGGTTCGCGGCGGCCGAGCGGGCGTTCCTCGCGCTGGCCGATCTGCGCACGACCGATCTCCTCGGGGCCGATCTCTGGTCGGCCGATCTCCGCGGCACGAACATCGGGGGTGCGAGCTTCGTCGGCGCGCTCTTGTTCAACACCGATCTCCGGAAGGCGCGCGCCAAGGCGATTCCCACGGCCGAGCGGTCGTACGCGGTGGCCGGCGTCAAGCACGCCGACACGTTGTATTGCCAGCGCACGATGTTCGCCGCCGCCAACCTGCGCGACGCCCGGCTGTGGGGCGCCGACGTGCGCGGCGCGTCGTTCGACGACGCGATGCTGCAAGGCGCGACGTTCAAGAAGGCGCGGGTGCAGCGCGCCACGTTCATAGGCGCCGATCTCGATGGGGCCGACTTCCGGGGCGCGTATGGGTTGACGGCGCGGCAGATACTGGCCGCGCGACACGTCGAGGCCTTGTTCGACCCGGGGCTGCTCGCCGACCTGCGGCGGCAGGATACCGTCCGGTTCGCGCACTACGACACCACGCAGATCGCGGCCGACATCGCGCTGGCGCGGGCGTCGGGCGAAGCCGAACCCGATACGTTGAGCGCCGATGCGCGGCGGTCGCGCGACTCGGTCATCCGGGCGGCGTTCGATGCCGGCGCCGCCGAGGCGCCATCCGGCGGCGCGCTCGATCGCTGGCGCGCGGGCGGGACGGCCGTGCCTTACGGGTGCGTCAGCACCCGATAGTCTACGTCGCGACGGTGATGGCCTGAGACACCGTCGTCGGGCGCGTGAGCGGCAGCTCGAACCAGAACGTGGTCTTGGCGTTCAGTTCGGATTCGACGCCGATGCGCCCGCCGTGCTGCTCGACGATCGCCTTGGAGATGGCGAGCCCCAGACCGGTGCCGCCCCGACGCCGGTTGTCGCCGGCGTCGAGCTGTTGGAACTTGGCGAACAACCGCGCCCGATCCGCCGCCGAGATGCCCGCCCCGGCGTTGTGCACGGCGAAGCGCACGACCGAAGGCGCCGCCGTGGCCTCGATCTCGATGGCCGAATCCATGTCCGAGAATTTGATCGCGTTCGACACGAGGTTGGTGAGCACCTGAATGATGCGATCGCGGTCCGCCGCGAACGTCCGGTGGGCTTCGACCCGCTCCACCAACCGCACCTTGTACTCGTCGGCCATGGCCGCGATGCCATTGAGTGTGGTCCGCACGATGTCCGCCGGCATGAGCGTGGTCCACCGAAGCTCCAACTTGCCCGCCTCGATCTTGTCGAGATCCAGGAGCTCGTTGATGAGGCGGATCAGCCGGTCGGTATTCTCGCGGGCCATGCGCAGGAGATCGAGCGCTTTGGGCGCCATCTCGCCGGTAATGCCACCCTCCAGCAGCCCGATCGCGCCCCGAATCGACGTGAGAGGCGTCCGGAGCTCGTGCGACACCGTGGACACGAACTCGCTCTTCATGCGATCCACCCGCCGCCACGCCGTGACGTCCCGCATGACCGCGATGCGCGCCGGCGCGCCCTCATAGATGATGGACTTGGCCGTGATCTCGGCCTCGAACATCGTCCCATCCAGACGCTTGATCGTCGCGTAGTACGTCCCTTCGACGTTGCGCCCCGCCCGATGCAGCACCTCGGCCCGATCCTCGTCGGCCACGTGTTCGCCGATCGGGATGTCCGGCAGCTCCCCTTCGGGATAGCCGCTCATGCGCGACCACGCGGCGTTCACCTCGAGGAAGCGCCCATTCCGCGAGATGACGATGCCGTCGTTGGACGCCATGGCCAACCGCCGGAAGCGCTCCTCACTGGCGCGGCGCGCATCCTCGGCCTGTTTCCGCCGCATCATGCCGCCCAGCTGCGCCGCGACCACGGAGACCAACCGCAGTTGGTACTCCTGCTCGTCGGTCAACTCGGCCATGCCGAACGCCAAGACGGCCACCAACTCCCCGTCGGCCATCACCGGGACGCCGACGGTCGCCTTGAGGCCCGCGGCCAGGGACATCTGGGCCCGCGGCAAGCTCTCGTCCGTCCCCACATCGCGCACCCAGGACGGCCGTCCCGTCGCCCAGACGCCGCCCGGTAGACCCACCCCGCGCGCATACACGTGCTTCTGACTGGCGCGCGCATAGGCGACCAGGGGCGGCGACGGCTGGCACCAGACGGGGCCCAAGGTGAGCACCGTCCCGCTTTCGTCCGGCACCCACACCTCGGCGTAGGGCCACCCCGTCACCTGACACAACCGGTCGAGCGCGATCACCAGCGCGACGTGCAGATCTTCCGCGTCGCCAATGGCTTCCGTCAGGGATTGCAACAACCGGAATTCATCTTCGGTGCGCTTCTGATCACTGATGTCGCGCATGATGGTCGAGAAGTACCACACGCCGCTCTGCGCCGACTCATGAGCGACGATGACTTGCGAGACCGGGATCTCGCGACCGTCGCGGCGCCGGATCGCCGACTCGCCTTCCCAGGTGCCATCGCGCAGGGCAGCCGGCACGCCGCTCGACAGCACCCTTTGCCGCGCCGCCAGCGTGTACACGGAGCTCATGCGAAGCGCGGAGACATCCTCGTGCTCGCCGACGCCGATCAGCGCCCGCCCCGCGCGATTGATGTAGACGGCCCGGCCATCCATGGTCGCGATCCCGACGAAGTCGGTCGTCGCGTCGAGCACTTGCACCAGCCGTGCCTGCGCTTCGTCGTTGCCGCGCTGCAGGGTGACGTCCTCGAACGTCCCACGGACGGCGACCGCCTCGCCATCCTCGAACCGCGCGCTCACCATGGCGCGCATTACGAGCCGTTGGCCGCCGGCATCGAGAAACACCGTGTCGAACGCCGGCACCGATTCGCCTGCCAGCACACGGCGCACGGCGTCGAGATAGGCCGCTCGATGATCCGGCGAGATGACGTCGCCGGCGCAGAGGCGCGCCACGTCGGACTCGGCGTATCGCAGCGTCTGACGCCAGGTGCGGTTCACGAAGAAGAGCCGGCCATCCGGTGTCGCCAGCTGCACGAGCACCGGAATGTTCTCCAAATAGTCTTGGAGCTGTTCGCGCGCCGCGCCCAGCTCCCGGGCCACCCGTTCCCGGGCCGCGATCTCCCGCCGCAGTTCGACTTGGGTCCCGACGCTGACGCTCATGTCCTCGAGTACCGCCACGTCGTCCGCGGTCCAATCCCGGGGCACCGTGTCGATGACACAGAACGTTCCCAGCAACTCGCCGTTCATGGCGCGGACCGGGACGCCGGCGATGGCCGCCGCGTTCAGGTCCCGGATGGCCGGATGGTCGGCCAGGGTCGGATGGAGGCGCACATCGCGCACGACCAACGCGTGGCCGCACTGCACGACGTGATGGCCCAGGGACTCGGCCAGCGGCGTTTGGCGCGCCACGCGCGATGGGGCGAGGCCCACCGCGCTCTTGCACACCTGACGGTCGCCATTGACGAGCGAAAACAACACGACTGGCGCCCGCAAGATGCGCGCGGCCAGCCGGGTCACACGGTCGAAACGTTCGTCGGGGCAATCAACCTGAGCCATTGAATACAGACGACCACTCGGGCGAAGGCGGCACGATCCCCGGCCAGGCGAGTATTAGGCGTCATGCGCACTCGATTCGTCCCAATCCTCGCGTTGGCGCTGGCGTGTCACTCCGGCAAGAGCGGTGAGCCGGACATGCAACCGCAGGAGGCGCAACCGGAGACGACGCTCACGGTCGCCAATCAGGGCTTTGTCGACATGGACATCTACGTCCTGCCGCAGGGCGGGAGCCGGATCCGCCTCGGCACGTCGACCGGAAACAGCACGTCGACGATGAAGATTCCCGCGTTTCTGGTGAACATCCCGACGACGCTGCGCTTTCTGTGCAGCCCGATCGGGGGCAATCGGTCGCCCGTCTCCCAGTCGATCAGCGTGACGGCCGGAGACGACGTCGAGCTCCAGATCCCGCCGGGCTAAGGCCTGGCGCCTAAGGCTCGGCGCCCCGCTTGCGCAGATCCCGGTACGATCTGAGCAAGCGCACCGTGTCGGCAACGCCCGCCGAGTCGAGCACGACCCGGCGGGCGCGCATCGTGAGGTCATCGGGATGCATCAGGAGCGCCGCGGTGTGGCTGGTCTGCCGCCGCGTCTCGTCGAATTGCCAATTGGCCATGACCGCCCGTCCCGGCGGAATCGGCCCATCGACGTGCAACACCTCGGCGTGCTCGTCATCGGACGCCCGGGTCGACAGCGCGAGGTCGAGGGCGTCGATCGTCGCCGTCGACCGATTCTCCAGCCGGACCGCGAGTTGCATGTCGGTGCGCCGCCGGCCGTGGGCGACGCGCGTGACTTGGGGAGCGCCGACGCCGAGGGCATCGGCCAACCGTTCTTCGATCGGCCGGTTGGCGACGGCCAAGCGCTCCAGCTGCGCGTTGTCGATCGCGCCCAGGGTCCGATCCAGGCGGTCGACTCCCACGACGCGCCATTGCGTGTCCTCATGGTGGATCGCGACCCCGATGTCGACCGGGAGATGCAGCTCGCGGTCGCGCAACGCGAGCACGATCACGCGATCCTGCTTCTGCCCCGATACGCCGCCCACGTCGACCAGATCGAGATGATCGCCGGCGAGTATGACGTCGAGCGGCGGCAGGGCGCTGAACGCGGCCGTCACCCGCTCCAGGACATTGGCGCTATCCGCCGTCCCCGACGTCATCGCCACCGAAATGCCGCGCGCGCCGCGCTCGGCCATCGCGGACTTGAGGGCCAGGATGCGGGCGGCGCTGTCCGGGCCCTCGCGTTCGGCCGACGGGACCTCGCCCAGTACCGCCGCCAGCGCCGACCGGTTGTGCTGCGCGATGAGGAAATCGAGACCGACGTCGGCCACTTGCTGGCTCAACGCGTCGGCGTCCAGATAATAGGCCAGCCGTGTGCCGGCGTGGTCCCGAAAGGAACCGACAATGCCGCTCAACGGTCGCTCGGCGCCGCCGTTGGCCCGGTGCCACACCGCGAACCCCGCGAGCCCGAGGACGAGCGTGGACCCTGCGAGCCCCGCGATGAGGTGCTGACGAGAAGGAGACACCGGAACCGTCGACCGTTAGTTTTGCAATACGACGCTGGCCCGCCGGCGCTCGTCACGCCCCGTCCCCGGTCGCAATGAAAGATCCTGCCCTCAAAGAACGTCTGGAGCACGTGCTCGCCCCGGGCTTCGTGCTCGAGGACGAGGTGGGCCGCGGCGGAATGGGGATCGTCTATCGCGCCAAGGACGTGCGCCTCAAGCGCACCGTCGCCGTCAAGCTCCTGCCCCCGGAACTGGCGTATCGCGACGAGATCCGGTCCCGGTTTCTGCGCGAAGCCGAGATGGCCGCGCAGCTCTCGCACCCGAACATCGTCCCCATCTACACGGTCGACGAAAAAGAGAACCTGGTCTACTTCATCATGGCGTTCATCGATGGAGAGACCCTGGGCGCCCGTATCACCGCGCGCGGCCGGCTCGCGGTGTCCGAGGCGCGCACCATCTTGCGCCAGGTGGCCGACGCGCTGGCCTACGCCCATGCGCGGGGAGTGATCCATCGGGACATCAAGCCCGACAACATCTTGATCGCATTGGACGACGGGCGCGCCGTGGTGACGGACTTTGGGATCGCGCGCGCGGCGGACGATACGACCGGCACCAAGCTCACGGCGACGGGCGTGGCGATCGGCACCCCGGCCTACATGTCACCCGAGCAGTGTACCGGCGAGCGGGCGGTCGACGGCCGCAGCGACCTGTACTCGCTCGGCGTCGTGATGTACTACGCGCTGGCCGGGACGCCGCCGTTCGCGGGCACAAACACCGCCGCGCTGCTCGTGAAGCACCTGACCGAGCGGCCGCGCCCGTTGCGGGACGTGCGCGGGGACGTGCCCGCGGACCTCGCGGCGATCATCATGCGGCTCCTGGAAAAAAACCCCGGGGACCGCTTTCAGGACGCGCAAGCGGTCGTCCAAGCCCTAGATGCCCCAGCGGGATCCCCGCCGCCGGCCGCGCCCACGCCGCCACCGCCGCCGATGACCAACGTGGCGGCCACGCTCCAAAATGCCGCCCGACTGCGGGAACTGGCGGCGACGATCGAGAAGCCCGTCCGCCTTCGGGACCGGACCGATCCCGAAGGCCTGGAACTCCGCGTCAACCGCTTTCGGCGGGCCACGGTATCGTGGTTGGGCTTCAACGCCGTCATGGCAACCATCAATGTCATGGCGGGCATCCACCACATGGGCGACATTCGGTTCCCCTGGGTGACGATCTGGTGGGGTTTCGGCCTGGTGCGAAGCGCGGGCTCGCTGTGGGCGGACGGAGTGAACCCTGTCGCCATGCTGCGCGGCGGGCACCTGGGGTTGCGCGGGAAGTTGCCTTCGGGCCAACGTGTGGCGTCACGGCTCGTCGCGCCGGAGGTGTTGGCCGGCCCGTACGGTCCCGCGGTCCGCCGCGCCACAGGCGACCATGCGGCGGTGCTGGATCATATCGACCGCCTCAAGACCATTACACCCAAAGGTGGGGCGATCCCCGACGTCCTACCGACCGCCGACGCGTTGGTGGATCAGATCGCGTCCCTGGCCACCGCGCTGCACCGGATCGACGTCGAGACGCCTGAAACACAACGATCCCAACTAGCCGTACCACGTCAGGAACTTTTGGGCCAGATGGAACGGGCGTCGCTCGCCCTGCAGAACCTGGCGCTCGATTTGCTACGGTTGCGGTCGGCCGGAGTGGATGCCGGCATCGGAACCGTCACCAGCGCAACCGAACAGGCGAAGGCTTTGTCCAAGGAAATCGGCTACGCTCTGAGCGCGGCTGATGAGCTGCGCGCGCAAAAGTAGCCCAGCGAAATCGGGACCTCATCCGTATTGTCGAATATGAGATCGGCGCGAGCCGCACGGGCCGCGGTATTGGTCCTTATCGGCGGCGCCGCCGCCTGTATCCATAACCCTCCCGACGTCGGCGGAAAGCCCAGTGCTCCGCAGGCGCCGAATCAGTTTTGGACGCCACCGGCGCGCGCCATTGTGCGAGACACGCTGCCGCGCCAGGTCGTGCCGCCGGACATCCAGGACCGCGTCCAGCGATTGACGCTCCCGGACGTGGTGGACATTGGCTTGCTCAACAATCCGCAAACACGCGCGTCCTACGCGACGGCGCGCGCGGCGGGCGCGACGGTGGGCGCCGCTTTTGGCAAGTATCTCCCGCAGATCACGGCCGACGGCACGGCCGAACGCACCGGATCGTCATTGAGCGGCACATTGTCGGTGACGAGCGGCGGCGCCGGGATCGCTGTCAGTGGCGGCCGGACCCGTTCGTTCTTCACACCCAGCGTGTCGGCGTCGTGGCTGCTGTTCGACTTCGGGCGGTTTGGCTCCATCGAGGCAGCGCGGCAGGCCGCGTTCTCCGCCTCGTACACGCACAACGCGACGGTCCAACAGACGGTCCTCACGATCGTCCAATCGTACTGCAATTACAACGCGGCCAAAGCGGTGCGCGACGGGCAGCGGGAGACGGTCCGCGAGGACAGCGTGAGCTTGGAGGCGGCGAAGGAGCGTCACGACGCGGGCGTCGCCACGATCTCCGACGTCTTGCAGGCCCAGACGACGTACTCGCAAGCCGTGTTCACGTTGGAGGGCGACGAGGGCGCGGTGCAGACGACGCGCGGGGGGTTGGCCGTCGCCATTGGATTCCCCGCCAACGTACCGTATGACATCGCACCGGAACCGCCCAACGTGCCGATCCAGTCGATCGCGGTCACGGTCGATTCGCTGGTCGCCCAAGCGGTGGGCCGGCGGCCCGACCTCGCATCGTTCCGCGCGTCGGCGCGCGAAGCGCAGGCGAACATTCAAGTCGTGCGCGGCAACTGGCTGCCCCAGCTGACGCTGGGCGGCACGGCCAGCCACACGTACGCCGATCAGTCATCGCTCGACGGCAACACCTGGTCCGCGCAGATCGGCGTGTCGATCCCGATCTTCTCCGGGTTTACGAATGCCTATGACATTCTGCAAGCCAAAGAGCAGGCTCAGGCAGCGATCGCCAACGCCGAGTTCCAACGCGACCAGGTGGTGTATCAGGTCTTCACGTCGTACTACAACCTGCGCACGGCGACCGCGCAGGTGAAATCCTCGCAGGACCTTTTGGCCAGCGCCCAGCAGAACTACGACGTGGCGTTGGGCAAGTACAAGCAAGGCGTCGGCGCCATTCTCGATCTGCTCACGGCCGAGGCCGCGCTCGCGACCGCGCGTTCACAAGAAGCCCAAGCGCGCTGGACGTGGTACTCGGACCTCGCGCAACTTTCGCATGATGCCGGCGTGATCGGCCTCCACGGCGAAATGCCGCTCCAGCTCACGTCGGACTCGACGAGCCACCCTTCCCGATGATGAAAGTGCACGTTCTTGGCGCGACTCTGGCATTTGCCGTCGTCGCCACCGGTTGCAAGCCGAAGAAGCAGCGACCCCCGCAGGCCGCCGTGCCCGTCGCGGTAACGACCGTGAAGCGCGCGGCCGTGCCGTACACCATCAGCGCCAACGGCACGGTCTACCCGATGCAAACGGCGGCGGTGGCGACCCAGGTCGATGGGATCATCGTGAACGTGGCGTTCCAGGAAGGGCAGGATGTCGCGAAGGGACAGACGCTGTTCCAGATCGATCCCATCCCGTACCGGGCGGCGTATCAGCAAGCCGTCGCCAACCTGGCGCGCGATCACGCGACGTTGGTCGATGCGGTCAAGGAAGTGGAGCGCTACGAGCAGTTGGTCAAGAAGGATTACGTGACGCAGGAGCAAGTCGATCAGATCCGCGCCACCGCGGGATCGGCCCAGGGCACGGTCATCGCCGACTCGGCGCTCATGGCGAACGCGAAATTCAATCTCGACAACACGACGATCCGGGCGCCGATCGGCGGCCGGACCGGAGGACTGCTCGTCCGGACGGGGAATCTCGTGCACGCCGCGTCGGGCACGCCGCTGGTCGTGATCAATCAGATGCACCCGATCCTGGTGCAGTTCGCGGTACCGGCCACGAATCTGCCGGATATCCAGAAGTACAGCGCCACGGGCTCCTTGCCCGTCACCGTGTCCCCGACCGCGAGTTCGGCCCCGCCGTCGGCGAACGTCCCGCAAGATCCGCAGACCGATGCGCCGCCGGGCACGACGATCGGCGAATCCAATGACCCCGCGCTGTCCAACGCTCCCGACACCCCGGGCAGCGATGCCGCCTCGGCGCCGGCCGCCGGCTCGCGTCGATCCCACGGTCCGCCGAGCCGTCCGGCGGCCACGAGCGCCGGCGCCACGGCCAGCGCGTCCTCCTCCGCCGCCCCCCGATCCGGTGGCGGAGCCGCCGCCGGCGGTCCGCCCGCCAGTGGCTACGGCGCGGGCTCGCCGGGCGGCAGCAACGTCACGGTCAATGTGCCGATGACGTCGGGCACGCTGTCGTTCGTGAACAACGCCGTCGATACGGTGACGGGCACCGTGCTGCTCAAGGGCACCTTCCCCAATCCGCACAGCGAGCTGTGGCCGGGCGAATACGTGGCGACGACGCTGCGTCTCTACATCCAGCAGGATGCGTTGGTCGTCCCGCAACAAGCGATCATGACGGGGCAGACCGGAACCTACGTCTTCGTCGTCGACCAGGCAGGCACGGCGCGGCAACGGCCGGTCGTCGTGCAGCGTCAGGCGGACAACATCTGCGTGATCGGCAAGGGTCTGGCCGAAGGCGAGAAAGTGGTCACCGACGGTCAGTCGCGGCTCACGCCGGGCGCCAAAGTCGCGATCCGCGCGCTGGCCACGGCGTCGACCGGCTCAGTCCAGTGATCGCGCGGCGGTGACCCGCGACGAGGTCTTCGATCGCGATGCCTACCGCTGCGTGTACTGCGGCGTGGTCTTCGCGGCAGAGGATCTCACGACGGACCACGTGCAGCCACGCGTGCGCGGCGGCGACCGGAGCGGTGGTAACCTCGTCACCGCCTGCCGCGCGTGCAATCGGGCCAAGGGGCACGCGCGCTTGTCAGCATTTCTCGCGGCGCACCCCGAGGCCCGATCCAACTTCTTTCGCTACGCGACCCACGTGTGGCCGCGCCACCTGCGCACGGTCCTCGCCGAGCTTCAGGGCGTCTCGTACCGGTAGAGGGACGGCAGGCGAAGGGCCCGATAGAACTCCTTGGCGCCCGAGAATGAGAACTTGCCTCGTGCCAGGAGATTGCCGTTCGGTCCGACCTCGTCGATCTGCGAGGCGAACGCAAACCCCACGACGGTGTTGCCGTTCGCCAGCCGGACCACGGACCCGACGATCGCGGTGAACACCGCGGGCTGGGGCAGGTATTGCCAGACCATGGTCGCCGTGTGCGCCACGGTATCCAGCGCATACTCGACCGCGCGGGATGTTTGCGGCGAATGCCGGGTGCCATCGTCGTAGAGCAGGATATGCCCATTCGCGATGCGGCGCGCGAAGTGCTGGCCGCTGAATGAGCCGAATGGATCATTCTTGAACGTGAAGCTGCTCTTCACGCCCCCGAGCTGCCAGATGACGTTCCCGGTGTTCCGGTCGATCTTGTCGACGGCGTCAAAATCGCGGAACGACACGAGATAGTTGCTGTCCGTGTCGAACGAGAGGGCGTTGGGATGGTCGAAGTCGCTGCCCGCGGTGACGGGCTCCAGCGCGTCCGAGACGTCGAAGTGATTCCAAGCATCGAACGCAAAAAGCCGTGCCCCCTGCGCCGTCTGCCGAAACAGCGAGTGGCCGAATATCGGGGCGTTGGCGGCTCCGCCGACCCCGGACAGATCGACGTTGCGCAGGGTGTCGAACGCGAAGAATTGCACGATCTGGTTGGCGGGATCCCCGCTTACCACGATCTCGTGGGTATCCGTGAGATATCCGGCGGGGGCATTGTACGTGGCGAGACTGTCTCCGCTCGGCAAGATCTCGACGAACGGGCCGATGTTCAGACTGTCGGGCGTGATGTGCGAGAGGCCGACGGTAATGTGACCGCTGCGCTGCATCTGCGCGTCCAGCGACGAGACGTTGTCGAATCGCCGGTACCACCGCACCCGTCCCTGGCCGTCGAACGCCATCGCGTAGGCGCGCGGAATCACCACGTTGATCGGTGAGATCAGCGTGTATCCCGGGCCGGGCGTGCCTGTCCACGCGATCTTGGCCGTGAGCAGGTCACTCGGGAGAAAGTCCGTTGCTTCGTTGTACTTTGGCTCGAGCATCGCGCCGCCCTTGCCAGTCACCTGCAACGTCAGATGGTAGGTGGTATGGGGAAGGAGACCGAGCGGGGTGATACGGTTCGGTCCCTGCGCCACATGCTGCCACGGCGTCGAACCGGAATCCACCAGCGCCCCCGTCGTGTCGGTCGTCGCCATGTAGAGCACCCGGGCCGAATCTCCGTTGACCGCATCGAATGCCACACGAAACGAAAGGACGTTGAATGGATTCGATGAGATCGAGACGTTCGAGACCGTCAGGGCACCGTCGGTGAGAACGCGCGGGCTGGAATCCGAACACGCGGCAAGGATCAGCAACCCAAGAACGCAGACGCGATTGCGCATAGGCGATGTGGTTGGAGGCGAGGTGAACGATTGTAATACTTCGCTGTGTACTACAACTTTCGTCCGAAGTTCGTTGATTACAAGCCCATGCGTTACCTGTCGATGACGCGTTCTTGACACCACGCCGCATAGGCGGCGGGGGTAATCTCGGAAGGCTTGATCTCGCTGCGGCCGCCCCAGAAGACATTCGTGTACGACACGGGGATGCCGACCGCGTCCATGTGTCGGTCTATAGCCAGTTTGTGCTCCAGAACCAGCGCCTTGTCAGTCCCGTGCGCCACGGCCATGAGATTGACGTTGGCGAATTCGGGGCCACCTTCCCGCCAATACGCGTGCGTTAGAATATGATGGCGCCCGATCTCCTGGCCAGCCTCGATCTCGCGGCCCGGCGGGACTCTCCAATGGAAGAGCGCGTTATACCGCGTGACGCGCACGCCCGCGCTCGACGGCTTGACGTGCTCAAGGAAAGTGGAAAAGCGCCCCACGACCCCGCGGGCATTGAGCTGGTCCGCGACGCGACAAAACTCCTCGAGGGATACGCCCGCCTCCGCGGCGCGCGGCGCCCAGGGCTCGGCCTGAATCTCGTCGACCGCGAACTCGCGCTTGAGGGGGCCCAGCACGCGCCACTCCAGCGGCGACAATTCGACAACCTTCGTGTCCAACACCACGCCGGGCTCGTCGCTCTTGCTCCCCGGTTCGATCGTCCGGCGCCGGACATGACCGACGCCCAAGGCGAACAGCCGCTTGGCCGGCATCACGCGATACGAGACGGCGCCGGTCTCCGCGCTCAAATAGGCGCAGTGCTTCTCCATGGAGTAGCCCTGCGGCACTTTGAGTGTCGTCCACAACCGGTAGGCTGATCCGGTCGTGTCGGCGTCCGTCGACCGGATCACGACGTGGCCAGAAAAGGGATCCTGCGCGACCATGTAGTCGAAGGCCGCGTCCAACCGCGCGGCGGGCACGTTCCAGGCGACGAGCGCCCCGGGCGCCAGGTTGGTCGCCATCATCGTCTGGCGTATCCGCCGGATCGTCCCGGCGGCGAGCATCGCGCATAACCGGTCGAGCACGATCGGCAACGCGACATCCGCGCGCTCGGCGATCGCCCCGAACGGGTCGCGTTGAAATCCGGCCAGGCGATCCTCGGAAATAGCGAGAATGCGGGCGTTGACCGGGTCGACGATCTCGACCGGAATGAGCGTCGTCATACCGGAATTTATCGCGCGGGCACGATTCTGGTGCATGCGCGCGGCATCCTCGACTCGCCACAAAAGGGCGCCGAGGTGCTGGCCGTCTACCTGCTCATTCGGGGCCTGGAATCCAACGTGGTGATCGCCGTGCCGCCACTCGCCGCGGCCCTGGTCGCGATCAAGAATGTTGTACGTCCAGGACGTCGTTGGTGGCGCGGTTGGTCTGGGGCTCGCCGCCGAGCAGGGGGCGGCGGAAGCGTAGCGGTACCCAGGAACCGCCGGACGGCTTCCACGGCCGGGCGCGCGCCCGCGGCGGCGCGCGAGTAGGCGCGGTTCCAAGGGACGTGTTCGCCATCCTGCATCACGAAAGCGACGCGAAAGCGTCCGGTCGACGCCTCGCCGTCGCTCTCCTCGAGCATGATGTCGGCGATCGCGTCGAGGGGATACGCCCGGCCGCTCCACGACGACCACTCCCACCGGTCGATGGTGACCATCCCCGCAGCCCGATCGATGACCACGCGGCGCTCGCCACTGCACACTATGAGTATCAGTCCGAGGACCGCGCATCCCACGCCGACCACGCCGGAACAGAGTGCGCCGCAGAGCACGAGCGCCGCGCCGAGTGCCCGGGTACCGGCAGTCGAATCGTGGATGGCGAGTCGTTCGGGAGCTTCGATGACGAGACGCATACTCTCCACACGAAGCGACGGCCCGTTCGTCACTGGTTTCAGTGCAAATAATTGTTTCACATGGGCTTACGTTGCCAACAGCGATTTGACACTTCCGAAACGATCGCCCCGGGCTGCGCGTCCTTCCTCGTAATGACCGTGAACGCCAACCCCCGGCGGTCCCTCGGTATTGCCCGCGCGATGGCCGTCGCGGCGACTGCCTGGGCCGTCCTTTATCCGGTGCTGTTCGCGACGTCGACCGCCCTTTCCGGGCGTCGATTGATCGTCACGGCCGTGGCGTTCCTGCCGATGAACGTCGCCACGTGTTTCATGGCGTGGTTCGCGGCCTCGCGGGTCAGCGACGAGAGGGTGCGCCGGGCGTCCCGGTGGTTCGGCACGGCGTGGGTCTGCGTGCTCATCGGCAACGCGTGCTCCGCCCTGTACACCAACGTCTTCCAGCTCGGCGACTACACGGCGTCGTGGTGGGTCAACCTTCCCTATCTCTGCTGGTACCCGTTGTTCGTCGCGGGGCTCGTCTCGCTGCCGTTGGCGGATCGGCGGCGCATCGAGCGCCGGAAGTTCTTCTACGACACGCTGACGGTCTTGATCGGCGGCGGCATCGCCATCTGGCAGCTCGTCGTCGTGCCGACCGCGATCGAGGGCGAGCTGGGCGTCGTCGCGACGGTGATCACGTTCCTGTACCCGTTGGGCAGCATCCTCGTGCTGGCGGGCCTCACCACCGTGCTGTTGCGCCGGTTGCCGGCGCGCGGATCATTGGCGGGGACGCTCTTCTTCACGGGCGTGGCGGTCTTCACGCTGAGCGATCTGGCCAACGATCTCGTGCTCAAACGCGTGGGTCCGTTCGGCATCAACTGGACGGATCTCACGTTCATGCTGGCGTACGCGCTGCTGGTCTGGGGACTGTATCGCTGGGCGATCGACCCCAATGGTGCGCCCGCCGACGCGGAGTCGGTCACGGACGCCGAGGTCCAGCCGTTCAGTCCCCTGCCGTACGTGGTGCTGACGCTGTGTTCGGCAATGTTGCTGCGGGACGCGTTCCAGGCGCCGGGTCAGCCGTGGTCAATGTTGGCCGTGGGCGAGATTCTGGTGGCGGTGCTCATCGTGATGCGGCAGATCACCGCGGTGCGCGAGAATGCGCGATTGGTGTCGGAGCGCGCGGCGCGCCAGGGCGAGGCGCGGTTTCGCTCGCTGGTGCAGCACTCGTCGGACGTCATCGTCATCGTCGAGCCGGGCGGGATCGTCCGGTACTGCAGCCCATCGGCGACGCGCGTCCTGGGGTATCCGACCGGGGACATCGAGGGCAAACCGATCACCGCGCTGCTCCATCCGGACGACGTGGCGCGAGGCGAGGCGATGTTCGCCGAGGCCGCGCTCCGGGCGGGCGTGACGACGCCGAGCGAGTGGCGGATTCGGCACCGGGACGGGCGGTGGATGTACGTCGAGGCGGTGGGCACGAATCTGGTCCACGAGCCGACGGTCCGCGGGGTGGTCGTCAACACGCGCGACATCACGGAACGGAAATCGCTCGAAGCGCAGCTGGTCCATCAGGCATTTCACGATCCGCTGACGGGCCTCGCCAACCGGGCGCTCTTTCTCGATCGCGTCAGCCATGCGCTGGCGATCACGGGACGATATGGTGGTCCGGCGGCGTCGGGCCGCCATCCGGTCGCGGTGTTGTTCCTCGATCTCGACAACTTCAAGGCGTTCAACGACAGCCTCGGGCACTTGCCGGCGGACCAGTTGCTGGCGGCGGTGGCGCGGCGCTTGTGCGAGGCGGTGCGCACCAGCGACACGGTGGCGCGATTGGGGGGCGACGAGTTCGCGATCTTGTTGGAGGAATGCGTCAGGGGCCATGGCGCCGGCGCTGGCCGCCGAGCGGATCACGGCGTCGCTGCGGCAACCGCTGCTGGTCGAAGGGAAAGAAGTCCATACATCGGCGAGCATCGGGATTGCGGTGGCGACGCCGGACTTGAGCCCGTCGGATCTGCTGCGCAATGCGGACACGGCCATGTATCAGGCCAAGGCGCACGGGAAGGCGCGCCACGAGTTGTTCGAGGCCAGCATGCACGCCGAGACGCTGGCACGGCTGGAGCTCGAGACGGAGCTGCGGCTTGCCGTGGAGCGCGACGAGTTCTCGCTGCGCTACCAGCCGATCCTCAATCTCCGCTCGGGGTGTGTCGCGGGCATGGAGGCGCTGCTCCGCTGGGAGCATCCGCGGCGCGGGACGTTGGCGCCGAGCGAGTTCATTCCGGCGGCGGAAGAGACGGGGTTGATCGTGCCCATCGGGCAATGGGTGCTCTGGGAGGCGTGCCAGCAGGTCAAGCGCTGGCAGCTGGCGCATCCGCGCAATGTGCCGCTGCTGCTCACCGTGAACATCTCGGCGAATCAGCTCCAGCATCCGAGCTTGATCGAGTCGCTGCGGTTCGCGCTGACGGAGAGCGCCCTGGCGTCGACATCGCTGGTGCTGGAGATCACGGAGAGTGCGCTCATGCAGCAGACGGACGTCATGCTGGCGCAGCTGCGCACGCTCAAGTCGCTCCGCATCCGGCTGGCGCTCGACGACTTCGGCATGGGGGCGTCGTCGCTCTCCTATCTCAAACGGTTTCCGATCGACCTGCTCAAGATCGCCAAACCGTTTGTCGATGTCGTGACGCATGCGACGACCGACACCGCGTTGGCGCGGGCCATCATCGGGCTCGGCGAGACGTTGAACTTGCAGACGGTCGCGGAAGGCGTGGAGACGGCCGGGCAGTTGCACGAGCTCCGGTCGCTGGGGTGCGACCTGGGGCAAGGCAACTACATCTCGCGGCCGTTGACGATCGACGCGATGGACGCGCTGTTGGCGTCGCCGGATGCGTTGTCGGCGGTCCAGCCGGCAATGTAGCGCACGAGCACGGGACGGTGCGACTTGAGTGTCGCGTCGGCCGCGTTGGCTAGGGCGTTGCGCAATCCATCGATCGTCACGGCCACCGGGCCGGTCAGCGGCGCGCGGGCGCGCGGGGTCGCGCAGGTGACGGCGATCGTGATCGGCGAGAACATGCCGAGCGTCAGAATGCTGGCGAGGACGCTTGCTGGCGTTTCGCCGCGGCTTACTGTGGCGAGCCCATCGCGGCACTGGGCGGCGGCCGAGGCCACGGCGGACGGCACGACACCGTAAATGAACGTCGTCATCCAGGGCTTGGCCGACGTTTGAGCCGCGGCGCTCTGGAATGTGACAGCAGTCACCAACGAGAGGACGGCGAGGGCGCGACGCATACGACGGCTCCGGGGCGGGAAAGGAAATCGAGGTGCGCGCACATACTACTGCCCCTCGATCACCTGACTTTGGCGATGCGCGCTGCCCGCGCTATCGCTCCCGCTCGTCCCGTCGTGTCACACGAACATCGCGTGACGCGCATCACACGCGCACGGTACGCGAGGCACCGCCCGCGGCTGAGCCGTTAGCCATCCTACTCGCGCTGAAGGGGCAGCGGTCCTAGGCGCGACTCGCCGCGCTGCCGGCGATCACGCAGCCGCGGCGCGCGCGGCGCGAACACGCACGCGCGAAGCGCGGCGTGTTCGCACCGCACATGCTTACTTGGCCGGCGCCGCCGCCAACCAGCGCTTGACGCCTCTATGCCCCGAACACGCGCCTTGCCGCACGGTACCGTGCCAGAAGATGCCGTCAGTGCACTGCGCGATGGCGCCCGTGGAATCCGCAGGGCCGGGCTTCGCGGTACCGGTCGTCGCTGGCGCGGGCGTCGGCGTACCAGCCGCGCTCGGCGTAACGGTCGTCTTGTTCGGCACTCTGCCCCCACCGGGGGTACTCGCGGCCGTCATACCGCCGGCCGCGCCAGTCGTGGCCGTTTTGATGCCGCCATGATGCGAACACGCCCCTTGTCCGGCTTTCGACGTCGTGCCATCGGCACACGTGACCTGCGGCGCGGTCGCCGTCGACTGCGCGGCCAGCGTGGCGGGCCGCGCCATCGCGCACACCCCCACGACCGCCAATCCCACCACCCAACGTGCCAGCATATCGTCTCCGTTTAGTTGGCCGGAACCTGCAGACTCGAGGGCACTCGCGGCAAGCCCTTCCAGGTCGGATCGATCGCCAACCACGCAGGCGTGAGATAGAAGCCTTTCGCCCCTGCCGCGACCGCCAGCGCCGCGGCCGCGCTATCCGGCTCGCCGGCCAGCACGAGGATGCGCGCCAGTAACAGTTGCGTGTACGGCCCATTCTGCCGATCCGTCGCGATGGGATCGAACGCCGTCGCGCGCCGACCGGCGGCCTTCGCCTCGGCCGCCTTCCCGAGATACGCATACGCGACACCTCGCAGCGCCATATCCTGCGCGCTGGGACTTCCGTCGTCCGCGCCGCTGGCGATGAGCGCGGTATCGGCATACGCCCGCGCCTTCGCCGCGTCCCCCCGCAACCACGCGGTGTGCGCCAGCGCCAGCGCCCAATCCCGCCGGTTCCCAGCACCAGCCCCCGTAAACGTTTCCGGCCGCACCGAGAGCAGCGTCCGCTGATCGGCGTCGTCCAACACCCAGTACAGGTCGTACACCCCGCCAATGTACGCCAGCAACGCCCGCGTGTCCACGAGCGCCGACGCCGCGCGCACGACCCCGCGCGCGCCCGCGAGATCCCCCGCCATGAGATACGTGATGACCTTCTGCTCGATCAACTCGAGATTGTCCGGCGCGACCGCGAGCGCCCGATCGAGCACGGCGCGCGCCCCGGCGAGATCGCCCTGCGCGCGGCGCGCCGTCGCGTCGGCTTCCAACAGCGCCAGACTCGTCGGATCGACCGCCAGCCCCCGATCCGCCGCGTCGCGCGCGCCGGCGAAATCGCCCCGGCGGAGCAGCGCCGACGCCAACCGCGTCGCCGTCAACACCGACCGCGGATCGAGCGCCAACGCGCGGCGCAGACGGGCAATCGCGGGATCCAATCGTCCGACGTTGATCTCGTTGGCCGCCGCCGACGTCAAGAGATCGACGTTGTCCGGCTCGGCGGCGAGACCAATGGAATCCTCGGCCAGCGCGCGCGCATAATCGCCCGGCCCCGTGGCGTAGTACGCGCCCATCGCCTGATGCCCATCGGCCAGCGTGGGCGCGATGGCCAACGCCCGCTCGGCCGCGGCCTGGCACTCGGCCAACACCGCCGGCGACGGCTCGGCGAGATAGAGCCGCGAGTCGGCCAACGACAGCCGCGCCCACGCATCCGCGAACCGCGGATCGAGCGACACCGCTTGGCGGAACGCCGCGGCCGCCTGCCGCGCGACACCGGCCGAGGGTGTCGTCGTGCCCGCCGTGATCGTCCGCGGCAACAGCGCCAACCCCTGGAGATACGCGTTGTACGCCGCCTGGTTCTCCGTCGGCCGCGTGGTGATGACCTTCGGCACCGCGCCACCCAGCGCCACGCCGAGCTTGGCCGCGACATTGGTCGCGATGTTCGCCTGGACCGTGAACACATCCTCGAGGTCGGCCGCGTCGAACGCCTGCTTCCACGTCGTCGTCGGCGCCGGCGACGTCACATCGACCAACTCCGGGCTCACCCGCACCCGACTCTTGCCGTCGGCGAGTCGCTCCCACCGCACGCTGCCCACGAGCAAATACCGCGCGCCGAGCTCGCGGGCGATCTCGGTCTGGGATTTCGGGCTGTGGCGATACTGCTCCGAGCTCCCGGTCGCGATGACGCGAAGCCCGCCGATCGCCGACAGTTTCGCGCGCAGCTCGTCGGTCAGCCCCTCGGCGAAATACTCATCGCTGCCCGCGCCGAAGTTGTCGAAGGGCAGCACCGCGAGCACGCCGATCGATCCGGCGTGCGCGGCGCCGCGCCAACGTCCGGCCACGGCCACGAACACGATGACCAGCGCGATCGCGGCCGCGGCCGCGGCGGCCAGTCCGATCCGCGGACGGCCGCCGATGGCGGTCCCGCTGCTGTATCGCCCCGTGTGCCGCCCGCTGCCGCCCGCGGCCAGTGTCTCGGCGAACTCCCCGGCCGACGCGAACCGGTCGGCCGGCACCGGCGCCAGCGATTTCTGCAGGGTGAGATCGACCGATTCGCTGACGGTTGGCCGCCGGCGCCGCACGGAGGGCGCGCTGCCGCTCAGCATCTTCGCCGTGCGCGCCGACGGTCCCGTGAACGGCGGCTCGCCGGCCAGCATCTCGTACAGCACCGTGCCGAGGCTGTAGATGTCGGTGCGGCCATCGAGCGTGCGCTCGCCGTGGGCCTGCTCGGGGCTCATGTAGGCCGGCGTCCCAACCGCCAGCCCGATCTCGGTCAGCGCGGGGTCGCCCTCCTCCGCGACTGGCCGCGCGATGCCGAAGTCGGCCACCAGAGCATGGGAGCTCGACAGCAGGATGTTCTCGGGCTTGATGTCGCGATGGATGATGCCGCGCGCGTGCGCATACTCCAGCGCGCCGGCCACGTCGGACGCAATGCGCAACGCCTCGTCGACCGGCAGCTGCCGCTGCCGCATGAGCCGTTCGCGCAGGGTCTCACCGTCGACGAAGGGCATGGTGAACCACAGGAGCCCGTCGGGACTCTCGCCGGAATCGTGGACGGCGAGGATGTGGGGATGCTGCAGACGGGCTGCGAGCGTGATCTCGCGCCGAAACCGCTCCGGACCTCGGGATGCCGCGAGATGCGCGTGCAGCACCTTGACCGCCACGGGGCGGTCGTGCTTCCGATCCTGGGCGAGAAAGACGGTCGCCATGCCGCCGCGCCCGATCTCGCGCTCGATCGTATAGGCCGAGCCGAGACCGGCCTGCAACCGCTCACGGAGATTGTCGCTCGCCACCCCCAAAGTCTACCACTTCATAGTGATCGACGTGGAGTTCGCGGTCCACGAGAAAGCGATCGTCCTCGGGATAGAACACCGCCCGTTCTGGTGTATCCCCGGCGAACGCGCGAATGGCGTCCCAGGACTCCCAGAGGGACACCAGGAGAAACTCGGCGCGGCCTTCGCGTATCCGGCGCAACGTATAGACCCCGGCGTTCCCCGGGGTCTCACGATACGCGCGCAACCCAGTGCGCTCGAGATACGCGAAGTAGGCGTCGGCGTCGGCGGCGCTGGTCCAGCCACGCCAGGTCCGTGCGATCATCGAAAAGTCCCCGGACTGACTTCGTAAGCCTGCCACCTTGTCCCAATCTCGTCCTCGGGCCGCCGAATGCCCAGCTGCTCGGCCCACCGGGTGTCGCTCAGCCGCCGGCCGCGAATCGCCACGAACCCCGCGGCCCGGGACGTCACGACCCCCAGCCGGCGCAGATCGGACAACCCCCGGATCGTGGTGCCGCGCCGGCCTTCGACGATGCGCCGCGCCGAGGTCGGGCCGACTCCCGGCACGCGGAGCAGGGATTCGAGATCCGCGTTCGACAGCTCGACCGGAAACCGCTCCGGGTGCGCCAGCGCCCAAGTGGTCTTGGGATCATTGGTCAGTGGGATGTTGTCTCCGGCGCCATAGACGATCTCCTCCGGCGAAAATCCGTATTGCCGGAGCAGATAGTCCACCTGGTAGAGCCGGTGCTCCCTCAGCGCCGGTGTGGCCCGCTGGGACTCCATCGGCGTGTCGCGGATCGGGCGGAACGCCGAGAAGTGCGCGTGATGAATGCCGCCGCCGGCGTAGAGGGCCGTCACCCGACCCATGATCGACCGGTCGTTGTCGGCGGTCGCGCCGACGACGAACTGCATGGTCATACCGGCCACACCGCCCGGCGAGAGCGGGTCCCGGCGCCTCCCGTCCCGCTCGGCCTCGCGCGCGTGGTTGACGAGCGTGCGCGACCGTTCCAGGCTGACCAGCGTCTGGTCGAGGTTCTTTTCGGGCGCAATGTGCTCGAGCGTTTGGCCGCAGGGGGTCTCCAGATTGATCGACACCCGGCTCGCCAACGCAGTCAAGCGCTCGATCTGCGCGGGCTCGCCGCCCGGCGGCATTTTGACGTGGATGTAGCCGCCAAACCGGTGCTTCCCGCGGAGGAGCTCCAATACCTGGATCAGGTCATCGATGATCTTGGTCGGCCGGCCCGGAATACCCGTCGTGATGAACAATCCCTGGCACCATCCGCGCGCGTGGGCCGCGAGGAAGATCTTCACCAACTCCTCGGGCTTGAGCAGCGTCCGCGGCATGTTCCGATCGCGGCGCATCGGACAGTAGTGGCAATTGTAGCTACAGGCGTTGGTCATGAGCACGCGCAACAGCGACGTGGTCCATGTCCCGACGCGGACGGTGCGGATGTTGAGGGGGCGCAGAGCGCCGACTTTCTTGGTGCTGGTGTTCCGCAGCCGTGGCGGCGGTGGACCCTCACGGTCATCGGCTGCGAGCGACGTCAGCAGCACCAGCTTTTGCTCGAGCGAGAGATTGTCCTCCACGCTCTAACGCTACCCGAAGATATCCCGAAAGTCAAGCCGCACACGCTCCGATGCAAACGAACCCCGAGGATCTCTCCCCGGGGCTCGCCACGGCAAACTCGCAAGTGCCTTGAATCTATGAAACCAGGAAGCGACGCGCAATGTGGCGCTAGCTAGCGTGCCCGGAGCGGGATTCGAACCCGCACGACCTTACGGTCGGCAATTTGCGAGTTTGCCGTGTCTACCAATTCCACCATCCGGGCACTCTACACGCGGATGAAACTGGATGCTGCGACACGGGCTCACTCATTGCACGCCACTAACTAGCGACTCGAATATCTCCACTTCGAGCCGCTAGCCGTCATCGTGGCGATCGCGTTGTCACCGCTACTGCACGCTCGGTCCCGCCGGCAGGTGATCGCGCACGTACCGGGTCAAGAGGCCGTACAAGTGGCGCGACGTGTTCTCGCCCTCGCAGATGCAGTGCGTGCGATTGGGATACGCCATCATCGTGAACGGCTTGTCCGCCGCCACCAGCGCGTTGATGAGCGCCTCGCTGTTCTGATAGTGCACGTTGTCATCGCCCGAACCATGCACGAGCAAGAGATCGCCGCGCAGGTGATCGACGTAGTTGAGCGGCGAGGCCTGCTTGTACGCCTCGGCGTTGTCTTGCGGCAGACCGAGATAGCGCTCGGTATAGATCGTGTCATAGAACCGCTCGTCGGTCACCGGCGCCACGGCGATGCCCATGCGATAGACGTCGGGCGAGCGGAACAGCAGGTTGAGGGTCATCGAGCCCCCGTTACTCCATCCCCAGACTCCGACGCGCGTGGCGTCAGCGTACGATCGCGCGGCGATCGCGCGGGCCGCGGCCGTCTGGTCGGCGGACTCGACGACGCCGACGCGCTTGTAGATGGCGTGCCGGAACGCGCGTCCGTGGGGCGATGGCGCACCACGGTTGTCGACCGAAGCCACGATGTATCCCATCTGGGTCAACATGAGATGCCACAGATACTGGTCTCCGTCCCACTGATCGAGGACGGTCTGCTCGGCCGGCCCGCCGTACACGAAAAAGAGGACGGGATATTTACGCGTCGAATCGAACGCCGGCGGCTTCATGATCCAGGCATCGAGCCGCACGCCCGCGCCGTTGTCGATCTGGGTGAACTCGACCGGCCCCCGGGCCAACGCCCGCACGGTGCGGGCGAGCCGCGCATTGTCGGTCACCTGCCGTATGACGTGGTGGTCCGGCAATCGCACGATCTCGACCGTGGGCGGTGTGCCGAACGCTGACCAGTGATGGATCGCGAACTTCGCGTCCGCCGACAGCTCGTACTCATGCACCCCGCCCTGCGCGGCTGGCGTCACCCGCTCGGCGCGGCCGCTGCCATCCAATCGGGCGCGATACAGATACAGCTGCGCGGCGTTCGTCGGCGACGCCGTGTAATAGACCCAGCCCGCGGCCGAGTCGATGCCGGCGGTGAACGGCTCGCCGAACGGACTGCCGGGGGTGGTGACGTCGACGGCCGCGGGCGTGAGCGGCCGAACCCCACCGCCATCGCGCCCCACCGTGTACAGCCGGCGCCAGCCGTCCCGCTCACTGACCCACAGAAAGCGCGCGCCGCGATCGAACCACCGCACGTCGTCGACCGGATCGACCCACGTGCTATCGCGCTCCGTGAGCACCGGCCGCACCGCGCCCGTGTGCGCGTCCCCCAACACGACTTCGTTCTGATGCTGCTCGCGGTCGAGACGCTGCACCACGACCGCATCGGAGTTGCCGGCCCAGCTCATGCGGGCGATCAGATACGCCCTGGGGTCCCCCGTGAGCGCCAGCCACCGGGTCGGGCCACCGGCCGCGTCGACGATCCCCACCCTCGCGCCGGAGTTGGTCGTCCCCGCCTTCGGGTACTGGACCGGCGTCGTGAACGAGTACAGCGAGTCCGTATCGTCGATGAGATCGTAGTCCTTGACGCCCGCATCGTCGAGCTGCCAGTACGCGATCTGCTTCCCATCCGGGCTCCACCGAAACCCGTTGCGGTCGTTCAGCTCTTCCTCATACACCCAATCGAACGTTCCATTGATGATCGTCGGCGATCCGTCCGTGGTCAGCTGCGTGATGTGGCCGTCGGCGACCGTTTCCACGTAGAGATTGTGCTCCCGCACGTAGGCCACGCGGCCGCCATCGGGCGAGAACGTCGCGAACATGAGCGTCGACGGCTTGGCGTCGCCGCCGAGTTGCCGGAGCGTGCCGGTCGCCAGATCGTAGACCCAGAAGTCGCCGCGCGTATTCTCCCGCCACACCCGCGCCGAGTTGGTGAAGAGCAGGAGCTTCTTCTCATCGGCCGACCATGCGTAGCGTTCGACCGCCAGCTCGTGCGTCGTGCCCGGTTGCACCAGCTTCTCCGCCGGCACCAGGACCGTCCGGGCGCCCGTCGCCGCGTCGTAGCGCACGAGATCACCGCCGCCCCGCGTGCCCGCCTCGAACGCCGAGTAGGCTGGCGACTTGGGAAGCCACTCCAGGCCGCCCGTCCGGTCCGTCGCGAAATCAGCCGACGCAAAGAGGCGATCGAGCGTGACGCGCGACGAATCCGCGGTCTGGGCCAGCGCCGGTACCGCCCCGAATACCGCGAGCGCTAGAGCAAGTTGATAGCACGGGCGAGGAGAACGGTCACCGTGGAGAATGCGATGGCGGCCTGGAGCATCGTGAGCGCTTTCGCCCATGGAGAGAGTACCGGTGTGTCAGTGGGAGAGAATGCGGTGCTGGTCGTGAACGCGAGAAAGAGATAGTCGATGAACCCCGGCCGCCACCCGGTATCGCCGCGCACGAGCTGCGGAAAATAGAACGAGCCGTTCTTCTGCCCATTCTTGGCCCGCTGGTTCGGCCCGCCGGCATCGAGGCGCCAGTACCAATAGGCGAACACGAGCACGTTCGTGAACCACAGCACCGCCGCCGACTGGAGCAGTTTGGCGGGAGTTTCCGTATGCGCCGGCAGCGCCGCCAGCAGCAGGGCGACCGCCGCCATGAGCTCGATCGTGATCGCGACCGCCAACGTCATGGCGAACGCGTGGTTGAGCTGATAGCGCCCGCGACGGTGCGTCAGGATGATCGGCACCAACATCACGCACACGATCACGAGGAGCAGCCACTCGGGACCGAGCGTCAACGATCGGGGCAGCACGAGATTGAGCGCCCCGATCGTCAGTAACGCCACGGTGGCGGGCCACCGTGGCTCCATTACGCCTTGAGGTACTTCGCGAAGAACGTTGTCGTGCGCTGCCATGCGTCGTCCGCTGCCGCCTGATCGTAGTGGGTCCCCGAGGGATTCGCGAACGCGTGCTTGGCGCCATCGTACACCTTGACCGCCACCGTCTTGTGCAGCGAATCGAGCGCCGTCTCCATCTCGTGGACCTTGGCAACCGGGATGCCGTCATTGGCGCCGCCGTACAGGCCCAAGAACGGCGCTTTCAGCTGCGCCAGCTTCGCGCGATCCAGCTCCGGAGAGCCGTAGTACGCGATATCGGCATTGACCGCGTCGCCCTCGGCCAGCGCGGTCTGTATGCTCCACCCGCCGCCGAAGCACCAGCCCATGACGCCGACTTTGCGCGCGCCGTGCGCGCGCACATACGCCACGGCGTCGTGGAGATTCGCCAGCGCGGCATCTTTGTTCTGCATGACGCTCCGTGTGAGCACCGTCGCCGAGTCGGGGGTGGTCGCGAAGCGACCCCCGTAGAGATCGACGGCCAGCACGGTGTAGCCCTCGCCGGCCAACCGACGCGCCATCATCCGGATGTTGTCGTTGAGCCCCCACCATTCGTGGATCATGATGACCGCGGCTTTCGGATTGCCGCTCTTCGGCTTGGCGAGATACCCATTGATCCCCGTGCCGTAGCTGACTTGCTGGGTATCCACGTCGGCACGCGGCGCAATGGCCGACGCGTTGGCGATGGGCCGGTCATCGGCGTGCAGATGGGCCATCCGCGCGGCATAGTCTTGGGCGGCGAGCGGCGCGGCAAGGAACGCCAGGGCCGGCACGATCATGAGGCGTGAGATAGATGCTCCCGGTGTGAGTAGACGTTGGCGCTGTGCCCGCGCAGGAGACCGACCAGCGCGATGCCCGAAGCCTCGGCGAGCCGGATGGCAAGTCCGGAAGGTCGCGACACGGCGGCCAGCAACGGGATGCCGACCACGGTCACTTTCTGTATCAGTTCGTATGATGCCCGGCTGGTCATCACCACGAACCCGGTCGCGGGATCGACGCCCGTCCGGATCAACGCGCCGATCACCTTGTCGAGCGCATTGTGCCGCCCGACGTCTTCCCGGAGGACGGCGAGCGTGCCGTCGGGCTCCGCCCACGCCGCGGCGTGGACCGCCGCGGTCGCCTGATTGAGCGTCTGCCGCGCGGCGAGCGCGGCCTCGGCACGCCACAGGGCGTCCGGGCGGATCGGCGTCCGCGGCGGCGCGACGACGCGCGGAGGACGCAGCGCATCGTCGACGGTCTGCACGCCGCACAATCCACATCCCGTCCGCCCGACGAGCTGTCGCCCGCGATCGGCCAGCGCCTCGGCCGCGGCCTGGGGAATGACGAGCTGGATCTCGACGCCCTGACTGTAGGGGATGACCGTGCAGGACTCGATCCCGGCGGCCGATGCGACGATTTCCTCGGTGATCGAAAACCCGTACGCGAAATCGTCGTAGTCGGCCGGCGTGGCCATCATCACGACGTGGGGCCGATTGTTGTAGGCGATAGCGACGGGGACTTCCTCGGCCACCTGCGCCGCATCCTCCCGCGCCTCGTCGCCCTCGAGTCGCAGGAACTCGCGCGATCGGGAGGGTTTCGCGTAACCGAGGCCGAACAACGGGTCCGACGAATCGATCACGCGCCCGGCCAGCTCAGGTGGTCGAGGACGCCTGCAATGTGCAGCGACTCGGCGATTCGCATCACCGCGGCGGACACCGGCGTCGCGGGATCGCGGTCGGCGGTGATGAGCCCGACTTCGTGCGAGACCTCGGGTTCGACGAGCGGGACAGCGCGCATCCCCGGGAGCTGTCCCATCACGGCCAGGACCGTTCGCGGCAGCACGCTGGAATAGCTGCCGAAGCGGAGATGGGAGCCCAAGGCCATGAGCGAGTTCGCTTCCACACGCGGGCGCGCGACGGCGCCGACCGACCGGAAGTGCCCATCGACGATGCGCCGGTTCTGCATGTCCGGCGTCAGTAAGCAGAGCGGCAGCTCGGCGGCTTCGCGCCAACTGGCGCTCGGACGCCCGCCGAGGGGACCGCTCTCCGGCGTGATCAGCACGTAGCGCTCACGGTAGAGCGGGACCGTGCGCACGCGCGCCAGCGGCTCGTTGTCGAGATAGGAGAGTCCGGCGTCGAGCGTGAAATCATCGAGGCCGCGCTGGATGCCGATCGATGGGAGCGACCACACCGTGGCCGTCGCGGCCGGATATCGCTCCACGAATGGGGCGGTCACCAACGCCACCATCGGGAGCGCCGCGGGAATGGCGCCGACGCGCAACCGTCCGATCAACCCGCCGTGGGTCTCGCTGACATCCTGCCGCAACCCGTCGACGTCGGAGAGGATGCGCTGCGCCCAGGCCAGCACGCGCTCGCCCTCTGGCGTCAGACCGCGAAACCGTTGGCCGCGCTCCACGACCAGGACGCCGAGGGTGTCCTCGAGCTGTTTGATGCCCGCTGAAAGCGTCGGTTGGGTGACGTGGCAGACCGCGGCCGCGCGCGCGAAATGCTTCTCGCTCGCCAGAGCCACGAGATACTCGAGGTGCTTGATCAGCATCGGCCACTCGGCACATGCACAACCTGTCCTCGGCGTCGCACACGGGCAACTACGGCGGAGGCGGCGGTGGCTTCTTGTGCACCGCGGTATCGGAACCGACCGACGCCGTATCGTGGCGCATCTCGTGGCGGACGATCGAGGAGTCCCGGCGGGACGGCGCGGCGTGCGGTTCGAGGCTGGTATCCGCCGGCGTCTTCGGGCTGTGCGCGACCGGAGGCTGGTGATGCACTATCCGGTGATGGGGCGGGGTGCTGTCGCGCCGGACGGTGTCCTGCTGTGCAATGGCCGAGCTCGCTGTGATCCCGAGTAAGCCCAAGACCATCAACCCGTTAGGCAATCGTCGCATTGAGACATCCCCCGGCTCAATACGACGATTGCAACGTATGGGCCGCCCCTAGGGCTTCGCCCCGGGCATGGGCATCCCCGCCGGCATCTGGAACTGCTTGTAGTCCGCTGGCGGAGACAAGAGCGACGCGTCGACCGTGGTCTTCTGGACTTTGGTGGCGACCATTGTCTCGCCGTCCTTGCCCGCGAACTTGAGCGGGAAGAATCCGCCCGACATGAGCTGCGACCATCCGGGCGCCTGGGACATCTGGGCCATCGCGCCCCGGTTCATCCCGAACATCATCCAGTTCCCCATGCCGTGGGCCACGCAGGCGGTGCCTTCTTTTTCCCCCGCGGCGTTGGTCGATGCATAGTCATCGCAGGGAATGCCGGCGATGACTTCCGACCCGACTTTCACGACCTTGGAGTTCCGCATCGTGGAATCCATGTGGTGCGACAGATCCGTCTGCGACATGGTCGACGTGGCGTACATCTTCTGCCGGGGGATGATCACGGTCATGGTATTGTTGGCTTGGTCCATGATCATGCCGCCCATGCCGCTGGTGCTATCATGAGTTTGTATCCGCACCTTGCTGCCTTTCGCGATATAGTCAAACGAAGACTTCGCTCCAGCTGGCGACGTGTTTTCGTATGTCACGATGCCCTCGAAGGTACCTTGGGCCCGGGCGACAGGGACGACCGTCACCAGGGCAACGAATAGGAGGCGCTGCATAGGGTGCTCCGGTGAAAGAGATTTCCAATCTATGACGATGGGGTCACCATTGCCCGGGCGGGTATGCTCCGGCTCGTAGGCTATTAGTCTTCACGTATGACGCTCACTGCTTCCCTTTTCCGCATTCCCGCCGCCTGCGCCGTCATCGCCCTGGGTGTGATCCCGGCGGCCCGATCGGCGGCTCACTTGCACCTCGTCCGCTCCGAGCCGAGCGCGAACGACACCGTGGCCGCGGCGCCGGCGGCGCTCAAGTTCTGGTTCTCGGAACGGCCCGAGCTGGCGGTGACATCCGTCAAGCTCACGACGGCCGCGGGCGCGGCCGTGGCGTTGGCGCCGCTGGCGGCAGACACGGGCAAGACGGCGCCCGTCGTGGCCTCGGTCCGCGGCAAGGTCGCGGCGGGAACCTACGATGTCGCCTGGCGCACGACGGCGACCGACGGACATCCGTCGTCGGGGCATTTCGCGTTCGTCGTCACGCCAGCCGCGCACTGATCGCGTCGCCGCCGCTTGGACATGAACCCGCTCGGCGCGGCGGCCCTCGCGGCGGCGGGGGGGCGGTGGCTCACGTTCTTGGGCCTCACGATCGCGATCGGAGTGATCACGCTCCGCTACGCCATCTTGGCGCGGGCGCCGGCGCTCGAGATCGCGCATTGCGAGCGGCTCGCGGCGCGCTCGGCCATGCTCGGCGCCTGGGCAGCGACGCTGCTGGCGCTCGGCGCGGGAGTCCGGCTCTGGGCGCAGTACACTGCGCTCTCTGATCCCGGCCAGTCGGCGGACGAAGCGCGGGATCTGTTCGGCGCGATGGTTCTGCGGACGCAATGGGGCCGCGTGTGGACGCTGTCGGTCGTGCTCATTGTCGTGGCCTACTTCGCGTTCTCGCGGGCGCGCCTCGGCGCGCGGCCGGCCTGGCTCGTGGCGGCGGCATCGACGATCGCGCTGGCGCTGACGCCGGCGCTCTCGGGACACGCGACCGGAGACTCGCCGTCGGTGCCGCTCACGATTGTGGCGGACATGCTGCACGTCCTCGGCGCCGGGGCGTGGCTCGGCACGCTCTTCGTCCTCGCACTCACGGCGATCGTCCCGCTCCGCGCTTCGGCGGCGCCCGCCACCGATCTCGCCGCGCTGGTGCGCGCCTTCTCGCCGATCGCGCTCCTCTCGGCGACGACGCTGTCACTCACGGGGCTCTACGCGGCCTGGATCCACCTGGGCTCCATCGGGGCCGTGTTCTCGTCCCGCTACGGGACGGTGCTCCTGATCAAGCTCGCGTTCGTCGCCGGCGTCGCGGCCTGCGGCGCGTATAACTGGCGCCTCGGCACCCCGCGCCTCGTGGCCGGTGACGAAGCCGCCCTCCGCCACTCCGCCCGCGTCGAGCTACTGATCGGCGCGCTCGTCCTCGTCGCCACCGCCATCCTCGTCGGCACGCCGCTCCCTGGCGAACACTAGGGCCAGCCGGCGTGCGCCGCGGGCGCGGTCACTGTGAGCACTTGACCGACGCGGCGCTGGTCGGCCATCGTCTTGACGCCCCGCCATTCGCGCGCCACGATGAATAGCGTCTTCCCGTCCGAGCCGCCGAGCATGCAGGCAAAGCACCCCTGGTCGAGCGTGACCGTGTCCAGGACTTCGCCGCCCTCGCGCACGCGCACGCAACGCTTGTTGGGGACGTCGGCGTACCACACGGCGTTCTCGGCATTGATGCAGATGCCATCCGGGACGCCGTCGCCGAGGTCGGCCCACACGCGCTGGTTCGACAGGCTGCCATCGGCGGCGATGTCTAGCGCCGTGAGTTTTTTGCCGTAGGACTCGGCGACGATCAACGTCGCGTTGTCGCGCGTCACGGCCATGCCGTTGGGGAACGCGAATCCCGCGGCCACGCGGCGCGCCGCGCCGTCGGGCGTGACGACGGCGGCGGAGCCCGGAGCGAACGGCTCGCCTTTGGAGAGATCGAAGCCGACGCTGTTCACGAAGATGTTGCCGCGCCCATCGACGACGATGTCGTTCCACGCGGGCTTGCTGGCGGCGTTCAAATCCGCGTGCGTCACCACCGTGCCATTCGGTTCGCGGCGCAACAGCAGCCCGGCGAGCGCGGACACCATGAGGAGCCGTCCGTCCGGCAGAAACTCGATGCACGACGGAAAGGACGGCGCGGCAACGATGACCTCGCTCTTGCCCGCTCCATTGATCGCCACGATTTCGCGCGCGCCCCAGTCCGAGACCCAGAGGCGTCCGTCACGCCATCGCGGCGACTCGCCGAACACGAGACCACTGAAGAGTTGTGTTGGCATGCGGCTCTTATCCCGCGTCAGGGCGTCGAGTTCCGCGTTCCCGATGATGTACGAAGTGTAACGATGACGACGCGCGCCTCACGTAGCGCGAGATTCGCCACCGCTAGCTAGTGGCGAACGACAGTCGAAGCTCGTGTCGCAACATCCAATTCCGTCCATCGCGAAGAGTGCCCGGATGGTGGAATTGGTAGACACACCGGCTTGACAAGTCGGCGACCGCGAGGTCGTGCGGGTTCGAGTCCCGCTCCGGGCACGCTAGTTAGCGCCAAACTACCGGTTGACCGCGCCGGTGCGATTGCATACATTCGTGGCACTTGTCAAGCCGGCGTGGTTAATTTCCACCACGTAGTGAAAGTCTCCGAGGATTTCTCCTCGGAGACTTTTCGCATCATGCGCGCTCGCGCTCGAGCAACCGGCGCTTCCGTTCTGGCCCCCAGCGATAACCGCCGGGCGTGCCATCCGCGCGCACCGCGCGGTGGCAGGGGACGAGCACCGCGAGTCGATTGGCGGCGATGGCGCTGGCGACGGCGCGCACCGCGCGCGGTTGGCCGATGGCCGCCGCGATCTCCGAGTACGTGCGCGTCGCTCCGCGCGGGATCTCGCGCAGCGCGTGCCAGACGCGCATCTGGAACGCCGTACCGCGGACGTCGAGCGGCAGCGTCGCGCCGCTGTCGCCGCGCTCGATCGCGTCGACCACGTCGCGCACGATCGCTCCGACGGCCGCGTCATCGCGCGCGATGTCGGCCGCGGGAAACTCGGCGCCGAGCGCCGCCTCGAGCTCCAGCTCACCGTTGCCGAGCAAGACCGTCGCCACGCCGCGATCCGTCGTCCCGACGAGCAACGCGCCGAGCAATGTGGGGACGACCGTGTAGCGGATCGACTCTCCGCGTCCACCGCGGCGATACGTCCCTGCACTCATGCCCAACGGCGCGCCGTCGCGCGCCGACGGACCGAGACCCGCCTCGATAGCCGCGCGGCTCACCGTCGCGCCATCGCGCAACCGGTCCTTGAACACCTCGCGCCGCCGCGCGTCCTGATACGCCTTGGGCGACACGCCGACGAGCCGCGTGAACGCCCGCTGCACATGCCACGGGCTCAAGCCCACGGCGCGCGCCAGCTTTTGGAGCGGCACCCGCTCGCCGACCCGCGCATCGAGATACGCTTGCGCCGCCCGGACGGATCGCTCGATCGGCGCCCCATCCGCGGCGTGCGGCCGGCACCGCCGGCACGCGCGAAACCCCGCCTGCTCGGCCTCCGCGGCCGTCCCGAAAAACGCGACGTTCTGCGGCCGCGCCCTCTTCGAGGGACAGCTCGGCCGGCAGTACACCCCCGTGGTACGGACGGCGTAGACGAACGCGCCATCGTAGCGGCGGTCCCGGGCGTCGAGCGCCGCCCACCGCTCCTCGTCTTTCACGATTGTCTCAGTCATGCTCCAATGATGCTTGGCCCTCGCCGATGACGCGCGCCAAGTCTTGCGCTCAAATTTACGGCCGGCGCCTACGTGCCGCGGAGGAGCGCTCCCACGGCGGCGCGCGACGTGGCGCCGAGTTTGGCGAGCACCCGCTCGGTGTGGCGGCGCGCCGTGTGCGGGCTGATCTGGAGCGACGCCGCGACGTCGTCGTTTCGCCGTCCGGCGGCCAGCAGCCGCGTGACCTGGATTTCGCGCGGCGTGAGGCCAAACCGGGCCCGGAGCGTCGCATCGTCCGGCGCCGGCGCCGGGCCCACCCGTTCGAGCGCCACAAGCACAGCGGCCGAACCCGCCAACTCGTCGCCCGCGTAGCACCCGCGGACGCGATACCGGTGCTGCGCGGTGCAGAGCTCCGTGAGCGCGCCGCGCGGGAGCCCGATGCCGCGCAGCGCATCGCTGACACTCCGCGCGCAGGCCAGCATGACGGCGCGCACGCGATCGCACTCCCATTCGTCGGCCATGAGCCGTCCGAGCATTGGCGTCTCGTGCACGACGCGTCCCGACGCGTCGATCAGGACCAGCCCCTCGCGCATCGCGTCCAGCACCCGGTGAAACTCGGCGCGGCGCCGCGCGAACCGCTGCCGCATCTCGATGCCCACAGCGAGGGCCGGCTGCAGCAACCGAAGCATGGCGAACGCCTTTTCGCCAAATGGGAGCGTCCCCTGGCCGTCGCGCGTGACCACGACGACCCCGACCGCATTGGTCGTCCGACACGCCGCCTGCATGCCGGCGGCATGGCAAATGTTGTCCATCGGGCCGGACCCGAACACCGGCTCATCGGGCGCGTCGGGGCGCAGCGCGACCGTCGGGTCCTCCTCGCTGAACGTCGCCCCGGCGCCCGGCTCACTGGGCGGCGCGAGGGTGAACGTGGCCCGGTCCCCGTCGAGCGCGCGTTTGATCGTGCGCGTGACCGTGCGCCGCCAATCATCGACCCGCTCGTGGGCGAGCGGGGACAGCAGCGCCTCCGCGGCCATCTCCATCCGACTGAGATCGGCCGGCGAGAATGTCACGGACAAGGGGAGCGACCTCGGCTTACGGGCCCCCATGATACGTATTTTTATCCCTCCCCGGAAGATGCGTAGACGCGTCCTTTCCACCGGGACCGCTCGCCGCGCCAGTACCGGACGGCCGACGTGATGGTCATGAAGACGTAGAACGTTCCGGCGACCGGCAGGGCCAGCGCCCAGAGGGGGGAACGCCTGTAGAAGTGCAGGACCGGGAGATACGTCGTCATCATCGCGACGAGCGCGACCGCCGAAGGCAGGCGCATGGCGGGGACGAAGAGGCCGGCGGGCGGGACCCAGAACGCCAAGGCCAGGACCGCCACGCAGGCGACGAGGAGCGCCGTCGAATAGCGCAATTGCGCGAACGCCGACCGGGCGACCATCGACCAGATGGGCGCGAGACCGTGCATCGCGCGCCGGCTCACCGCCGAGTGCGTCAGGCCGATCCAGGTGCGGCCTCCAGCATCCTTGACCCGGCGGGCGAGCGTGCAATCGTCGATGATGGCGCCGCGGAGCGCGCCAAACCCGCCAATGCGCGCGAGCACCGCCGTTTCGACGAGCACACAGCCCCCGGCCGCGGCGGCCACCAGCCGGGTCTTGCCGTTGGCCAGGCGGAACGGATACAGCAGCTTGAAGAAGTAGATGAACGCGGGGATGAGGAGCTTCTCCCACGCATTGTCCATTTCCAGCACCGCCATCAACGATACGAGCTGGACTCGACCGCGCCTGGCCTTCTGTTGCAATAGTGCTCTGATAGTGCCCTTATGAAGCTCTATATCAGCGTCGACGAGCAGTGTCAACGGCGTGGTCACCTGCAGACGTCCCTGCTCGAGCGCCCACAGTTTACCGACCCAGTCCGGCGGTAGAGGCTCACCCGGGATAACCTCGGCACCGGCACTACGGGCCGCGCTGGCGGTGTCATCCGTCGACTGGTCGTCGACCACGATGATCCGGCTGATGCCTTGGGCGGCGAGGGCCGACACCGTGCGCCCGATGAGGGCGCCCTCGTCGCGGGCGGGGATCAGCGCCGTGACATCCCCCAGGTCCTGCGAGAGATCATCATCCCCCGGGCGATCGTCGCCGCCCGATCTCCGTTGGCGGCTGGCATCCAGCCGTTCGGCCGTGCTCCACGGCCGCCACGGCGCCAGCAGAATCGCGAGCCACAGCGCCGCGGCCGCCGTGGCTGCGGCGGCCGCCGCGCCGGGCGCGGTCAGTTGGAGTTGCCCTTTGCTCGGGCCGCGCGCTGGCCCGGCTCGGCCGGCAGCACGGTCAACGGCGGACGACCGGCCGGCCGGGCGTAGCGCACCTCGGGATCCGGCGCGAACGGCCCCTCGGTCTTGGGCCCACGGAGCGACACCAGCATCGCCTTGATCGGATGCGCGAATGCGTCATCGACCGCCGCGCCCTCGTACCCGCAGTGCGCCATGCAGTTGTCGCACTTGGGATTCTTGCCGGTCCCGTACTGCTCCCACTCCGTCTCGTCCATGAGCGCTTGGAACGACGGCGCGTACCCCTCGTTCACGAGGAGATAGCACGGCTTCTGCCAGCCGAACACGTTCCGGGTCGGCGTGCTCCACGGCGTGCATTCGTACGGCTGATTCCCCGCGAGGAAATCGAGGAACAACGACGAGTCCGTCAACGGCCAGCCTTTGTCCTTGCCCCGCTTGAAGATCTCGCGGAACAACTTCTTGCTCTCGTTCCGCCCCAAGAAGACGTCGTGGCGCGGCGCCTTCTCGTAGCTGTACCCTGGCGACAGCGTGATGCCCTCGACGCCCAACTCTGTCGTGACAAAGTCCAGAAACGTCGCGACCTTCTCGGGATCCTCGCCCTGGAACAACGTCGCGTTGATCGAGACGCGGAACCCGCGCCGCCGCGCCAGCCGGATCGCGGTCACCGCTTTCTCGAACACCCCGTCCCGACACACCGACGCGTCGTGGCGCTCTTGCATGCCATCCAGATGCACCGAGAACATCAGGTACTTGGACGGCGTGAACTCGTCGAGGCGCTTCGCCAGCAGGATCGCGTTCGTGCACAGCGACACGAGCTTGCCGCGGGCCAGGATCTTGGCCACGATCTCCGGCATGTCTTTGTGGATCAGCGGCTCCCCACCGGGGATCGCGACGACGGGTGCGCCGCATTCGTCGACCGCGGCCAGACACTCGTCGACCGTCAGCCGCCGCCGCAGAATGTCGTTGGAGTACGCGATCTTGCCGCAGCCCGAGCATTCCAGGTTGCACTGGAAGAGCGGCTCCAGCATGAGCACGAGCGGGAAGCGCTTCTGTCCCGAGAGCTTTTTCCCCAGGACATAGCGCGCAATGCGCGCCTGCGCCGAAAACGGAATACCCATCAGGCCGATTCCTCGAGATCACCGGTCGCCGGGAGCGCGAGCTCCGCCGGCAGCCGAAAAGTCGTCGTTTCCTTCACCCCATCGATCGTCGACACCGATCGGATGCCGAGCCCTCGCAACCGCTCGATCACCTGATCCACCAACACCTCCGGCGTCGACGCCCCAGCCGTGATCGCCACCCGCCCGCCGTTTGTCGGAAGCCAAGCGGGATCGATATCGCCCGCTTCCTCGATCAGATAGGAAGGTACTCCGTGATGCGCCCCGACTTCACGAAGCCGGTTGGAGTTCGAGCTGTTCCTTGCACCGACCACCAGCAGGACATGGGCCCGCACGGCGAGCGCCCGCACCGCATTTTGCCGGTTCTGGGTCGCGTAGCAGATGTCGTCGAGTCCGGGGCCCTTGATCGACGGAAACCGCCGCTTGAGCGCATCGACCACTTCGCGGGTGTCGTCGATGCTCAAGGTCGTTTGGGTCACGTACGCCAGTCGGTCCGGATCCGTCACGACGAGCTCATCCACTTCTCTTGGACTGCACAGGACGTGGACCGGGCCATCCGCCTGGCCGACAGTTCCGGCGACCTCGATGTGGCCAGCGTGCCCCACGATGATCAGCTCGCGGCCCTCGCGCGCGTAGCGCTGGGCCTGGAGATGGACTTTGGTGACCAGAGGACAGGTGGCATTGATCACGCGCAGCCCACGGGCCGCGGCGGCGTGTTCGACTTTACGGGCGACGCCGTGGGCACTGAAGATCAAGATCGCCCCGGTTGGCACCTGACTCATCTCCTCGACGAAGATCGCGCCCCGCTGCTCCAGATCCTCGACGACGCGGCGATTGTGCACGATCTCGTGCAGGACATACACGGGCGCCCCGTGGAGCTCCAACGTGCGCTCGACGATTTCGATCGCGCGAACGACGCCCGCACAGAAGCCACGGGGTTGCGCCAGAATCAGGTCCATACGCTCGCCCCCCGAAACCACTCGGCCGCATCCTCGAGCGCGCGACGAGGTTCGCGCGTCGCCCCTCCATAGCCCAGCTCGCGTGCCGCCCTCGCACTCGAAAAGTACATACGCTTCGCCGACAAGCGAACGCCGTCCACCGTGGTCAACGGTTCGCGCCCGCTCACGTGCGCCCATCCTTCCGCGAGATACGCGATGGGGAGCAGGGCCCGCTGCGGCAGCCGCCACCGTGGCGGACGGCGGCCGGCAATGTGCGCCAACTCTGTCAGAATCTCCTTGAGCGTCATATCGGTTCCGCCCAAGATGTAACGGCGCCCGATCTGGCCCCGCTCGTACGCGAGCAGATGCCCTGTCGCTACGTCGTCGACGTGCACCACGTTGAGCCCGGTATCGACGTAGGCCGGCATGCGGCCCGCCAGGGCATCCCGGATCATGCGGCCGGTCGGTGTCGGTTTCACATCGCCCGGCCCGATGGGCGTCGAGGGATTCACGATCACGACCGGCGTACCGGAGGCGGCCATGGTGTGCACGACTTCCTCGGCCAGGAACTTCGAGCGCTTGTAGTGACCGATCATGTCGTCGAGGGTCGACGGGGTTTCCTCGTCGGCCGGTAAGCCGTCGGCGCGCAGGCCCAGGGTCGCGACGCTGCTCGTGTAGACGATCCGCTCGACGCCCGCTTCCCCGGCTGCCTGCAGTACCGACCGTGTGCCCTTGACGTTGGCCGCGTACATCGCGGCAGGCGACGGAACCCAGAGCCGATAGTCGGCCGCGACGTGAAAGACCGCCTGACATCCGCGCACCGCGCGCGCGAGCGAGGCGCGATCGGTCAGGTCTCCCTCGACCGTCTCGATGCCCCGCCCCTCGACATTGTGGCGATCGGCGCGCGGGCGCACGAGCGCACGCACCTCGTGTCCCGCCTCGCGCAAGCGGCGCGCGACCGCCGCGCCAACGAACCCGGTGGCACCCGTGACCAGCGCCTTCATCACGCTTCCCGCCCGCCGCAGGCGAGCACTGGCGCCGCCCGGCGCATCGTCCGTCCCGCGACCCGCATACCGCGGGCGAGCGCGGGAAACGCCCGCAGGTCGGACGGGCGCGCGAGGACGGCCCTCGCCAACCGGCCGAGTCGAATCGCGCCGTCATTGCCGACCGCGGCGACGACGCTCTCGGGCACCGTGGCGTCCCAGCCGTCGGACACGACGCGCACGACGATCCAGGCGACACCGGCCGCCTCGGCCACCCGTCCGATGGCCGCGCTCTCCATGTCGGCGCCGATCGCGCCGCTGGCGCGGGCCAGCGCGCTCTTGTCGGCGGCGGTCCGCAGCACGGCGCGCGGGCACGCCATCGTGCCGCGGGCGACCGGGACCACGCCCTGCAGCGCGGTGGCCAAGCGATCGGCCCACGCCAGGGTAGGCTCGAGGGCGGTCGTCGCGGCGGCGTCCGCCAGCACGCGGTCCGCGATGAGCAACGTGCCCGGGGCGAGCGTCGGATGCAGTCCAGCGGCGGTGCCCCAACTCACGAGCGACCGCGCGCCGTCGGCCAGCAGGCGCTCGGCGGCGCGTTGGGCCGCGCGCGCGCCGACGCCGCTCACCAGGACGCGGAGCGGCGAGTCCGGCGGTCCGCGCACGCCGTCCAGCCACCGCGCTTCCGCGGCGAGCGCGGCGACGACGCCCACCGTCGCCACGGTCGGCGCCGTCTCCGCGGCGGTCACGCCCGACGTCCTTCCTCGACCGCGCCCGGCGACAGCGCGCGATATCGGGCCAGGGCCCAGAGCGGAAAGTACTTCGCGTATCCGTGATACTTGAGATAGAACACGCGCGGAAACCCGGGCGCGTTGAACCAGGGATCATCCCACAGCCCGTCGCCGTCCCGGTCTTGGCGCGCCAACAGATACGCGATGCCGCGGCGCACTTCGGCCGACCGGACCTCCCCGGCCGCCAGCAGACCGAGGACCGCCCATGCCGTCTGGCAGGCCGTGCTCGGATCGCGACGGGAGACGCAGCCATTGTCGTAGTAGCTGGCGCATCCCTCGCCCCAGCCACCGTCGGGGTTCTGCGTCGCCTTGAGCCACGCGGCCGCGCGGGCGATGATCGGCGCATTGGCGGCGCCGCCGGCCAATTCGAGCGCCGTGAGCACCGACCACGTGCCATACACGTAGTTCGTTCCCCATTGTCCGAACCAGGATCCGGCCGGCTCCTGCTCGCTCCGCACGAACGCCAGACAGCGCGTCAACGCGAACCGGTGTTCCGGCCGTCCGTGCCGGGCCAGCGCGAGCGCGCACCGCGCGCTCACATTGCTCGTCGGCGGATCGAGCAGCGCGCCATGGTCGGCGAACGGGATCTGATTGAGATACCGCGCCGTGTTGTCGGCGTCGAACGCGCCGAAGCCGCCATTCCGGCTCTGCATCCCGACGATCCATTCGACGGCCGACGCCATTGACCGGCGATAGCGTTCCGGCCGACTGGCGCGCGAAAGCGCCCACGCGACCGCGGCGGTGTCGTCGAGATCCGGATAGTGCGGATTCGCGAATTGAAACGCCCAACCGCCTCCGTGCACGCCGGGCCGGATCGCCCGCCAATCTCCCGGCTCATCGTCGCGGAGCTGCTTGGAGACCATCCAGTCGAGCGCGCGGCCGGCCGACGCCGTCGAAGCCTGGTCGCCGACCTCCTGGAGCGCGAGCGTCGCCAGCGCGGTGTCCCACACGGGCGACACGCACGGTTGACAATACGCCCTGTCGCCCTCGACCACGAGCAGCTTGCGCAGCGCTTCGCGCGCCTGCACCCGGTACGGGTGATCGTAGCCGTAGCCGAGCGCGGCCAACGCCTCATAGGCATTGACCATCGCGGGGAAGATGCCCCCCAGTCCGTCCGTGCCGTTGAGCCGCGCCGTGAACCAACGGGTCGCGCGCAGCAGCGCCCGGCGCCGCGCCGCATCCGGGATGCGCGGTTCGCTCCGCCGCCCCAGCGCATCGAGCGCCGCGAACGCGCGACTCAGCGTCGAGCGCGCCGGAAAGTATTCTTTTTCCAGTTCGGGCGACGTGACGAACAGCTCCCGCACGTTCACGCGCCGCGGATTCCGCGCCCGGCGCTTGAGGCTACACAGAATGGCCAGCGGCACCATCACGGTGCGCGACCAGTACGAGACCTTGGTGAGGTGGAACGGGAACCAGCGCGGCAGGAGCACGATCTCGACCGGCAGGAACGGACACCCCCGCCACGGAATCTGCTCGAACAGCGCCAGCGTGATGCGCGTGAACACATTGGCCCGCGCCGCGCCGCCGCGGGCGAGGATCGCTTTGCGCGCGCGGACCATGTGCTCCGCGTTCGCGTCGTCGCCCGCGAGCTTGAGCGCATAGTACGCCTTCACCGAGCAACTGAGATCGCAGTCGCTGCCGGGATACAGCCCCCACCCACCGTGTTTCTCTTGCTTGGCCCGGAGATGCGCCGCCAGCTTCCCCTCGAGCGGTCCGTCGATTTCGTCCATGAAGTGCATCATGAGGACGTATTCGGCGGTGATGCTGCAGTCGGCTTCCAGGTCGAACCGCCAGTACCCGTCGCGGGCCTGCGCCTGTCTCAGCGCGTCGGACCCCCGGGCGATCGCGGCTTCCAGAGCGTCGGGATCGGGCCGTAATGGAACATCGACTACACTGACGAGAGTTGAGCTCATGACAGCCTTGGGAGTGAGTGCGTCGCCAGCTGCATCAGTCGGGTGAGCACCCAATCATTCCGGACCCACAACGACGTCGCGAGGACCGTCCCGCGGACCGTGCGACGCGAAACCTTGACACTGTGTCCGGCGAGGAACGCCGGGTTGCGATGGACTTTCCGAAGCGTGAGCACCGCCAACCCGAGGGCCCACAACAGAAAACGCCGGATACCGGTTTCCCGTTGGGGAATGGTCAACGTATATGTAAGCGCGTCGCGCAAATGCCCGTGCGCGATCGCGATCATCTCGTCCATGGCGGCGGCCAGAGCACCCGTGTCGCCGCCCGGAGCGAGCGTTTCCAACTCCAGTCCCTGCCGGCCGAAAATATCGCGGGGCAGCCAACACACGCCCCGCCGCCGGTCGTCCCAGGTGTCCTTGATGATGTTCGTCATCTGCAGCCCTTGTCCGAACGACGTCGCCAACGGCGCCAACCGCTCCCGCCGCGCCTCGATCGCGGGTGAATGCGCGCAAAACAGCTCCGTCAACATCTCGCCGACCACCCCGGCAACGTAATAGCAGTAACAGTCCAACTCCCGGACGTCCGCCAGCCCGCCGAGATCCGCGTTGCGCTGAAATCGGGGCATCCCATTGCACATGATGCGGACGCACCGCTCCAGCGCCGCGCGCTGCCGCGGCGTGAATTCCGCCGTGACACCCACGACCGCCTCGGTCTCGCGCACCAATGTCCGTTCGGCATCCAGGGTCGCCGGCGACAACAGCGGCTCGAGATCCCGCGCGAACGCCTCCGCCGACGCGCGCCCGGCCACGACCTCGATGAACCGGTCCGAGAACTCCTGCTTTTGTTCGGGGGACAACGCCACTTCGTCTTCGATCGTGTCCGCCGTCCGGCAGAGCAGGTACGCGTTGGTCACGACCGGGCGGAGCGCGCCCGGAAGTTGCGGGATCGTCAGCGCAAACGTGCGCGAAACGCCCGGTAGGAGTCGGTCCTGCAACTCCCTGCCGTTCGCCGCGCCCGGCGCTGCGTCTCGTGGTCTGTCTGCGGCGCGAGTAGTCATTATCTCCTGTCGGTCTCGAGAACAGAAGTCGACTGGGCGGAACGGAGTTCCGTCCAGTACCACGACAGGAGGGCAGGGAGCCCAAGCGCGACTTGCCGCATGCGGCGTGCCAACGACAGCGCCAACGACACTTGAGGCGAGAGGCCGACCGCCGCGCCAAAGAGGACAAATCCGCCCTCCTGTGTCCCCAAGCCGCCGGGTACCATGAACATCGCGCTCTGGACGGCCGTCGCGGAGCTCTCCAAGACGAGGGCCATCCGCACGTCACCCGGCTGGCCGAGGAGGCGCAACGTGAGCCACAGCTCGAACGCGCCGGCCACGAAGCCAACCAGTTGCCAGACCCCGCACGCCGTGAGCGCGCCGCGATCGGCGAACATCGCGTGCAGCACCTCATGGAACCGCGCCGGATCGCCGCCCAGACGATCGGTGCTTCCGGTCAGGGCCCCGATCACCCGTTGCATGAGCGCGAACATCGCTCGCCCCCACCGGCGCACGACGACCACGAAGGCCGCGATGGCGGCGATACCCACGAGCAGGCCAACGGTGACGATGCGGACGGCCGGTCCCACGGTCGGATACCCGGCGAGCAAGACCAACCCGATGGCCGCAAATACCACCTGCGCGGCCATCGTGAGGGTCAGCTCGACGACCACACTGGCCCCGGCTGTGGACGCCGGAATGCCGCGCCGGGACAGGAGGCGGACGCCCACGACCTCGCCCCCGATGCGGGCGACCGGCAACAATCCCGACACCGCTTCGCGCACGATCGCGCCCCACGTGACGTAGGCGAGACTTGGCGGGTCTCTGCCCTCAAGCAACGCGAGCCACGCCGCGCCAAAGCACGCGAGTGGCACGACGTGCGCGGGCACGAGCCACAGCAGTCGCCAGCCCGCGACATCCAGCAGCCCGAGTATGTCGTGGAATCCTTCGCGCACGACGAGCGCGACCGCGACCGCGAGACCCGCACCAGCCGCCAACCAGAGGGCGGTGCGAACGCGTGATCGGGGTGCGGGCATGTCGGATGGAATAAGTTGGGAGAACGTGTCGGGAACAGAAGAGGGACGACCCTGGATTGTGCTGTGGCGGGTCGATTCGCGAAGTTAGCCAGGAATCTCGCACCATGGGAGTGCAGTAGACCGCACGTGCTGACCTACGTCTTGTCCTATTTAACGATCTGCTTGGCCGTCTTCTCCCTCATCTATGTCGCGCTCGGCGTCCTGGCGACGTTGACCTGGCGACGGAAGACGGCGGCGACCTCGACGGCTGCGTCCGTTCCAGTCACGGTTCTCAAACCGCTGTGCGGGCTCGAGCCCGGCCTCGAGGCGAACCTGCGCTCATTTTGCGCGCAGGACTATCCGACCGTCGAGCTGCTGTTCGGCGCGCGCGACAGCGACGACCCCGCGCTGGCGCTGGCCCGGCGGGTCGCCGCCGACTACCCGCATCAGCACATTCGGGTCGTGGCGGGCGCCCACGCGCTCGGCGAGAATCGCAAAGTCAACATCCTGACGCACCTCATGTCGCTGGCGACGCACGACACGATCGTGATCGCGGACAGCGACGTTCGGGTGGGCCCATCGTATCTACAGCGCGTCGTGGCGCCGTTGGCGGATCCGACGGTGGGCATCGTCACGTGCAGCTATCGCGGCCGGCCGACCGAAGGTCTCTGGTCACAGCTGGGCGCCCTGGCGATCGACGAGTGGTTCATCCCGTCCGTGCTGGTCAGCCAGGCGCTGGGCTCGAACGCGTATTGCTCGGGCACGACCATGGCCCTCCGGCGCGACCTGCTCGAAGCGGCCGGTGGATTCCCCGCACTGGCGCCGCTCCTTGCCGACGACTATGAGCTGGGCGCGCGCGTCCGGCGCTTGGGTCTCCGCTGCGTGGTCGCGCAGTACGAGGTCGCGGCCACGGCCCACGAACCGACGCTGCTCACGTTGATCCACCACGAGCTGCGCTGGATGCGCACGATCCGGACGGTGACCCCGGTGGGCCACGCGCTCTCGTTTTTGACCTACGTGGTGCCGCTGACACTACTGGCCGCGCTGGTCAATGGGTCGAAGCCATGGACGCTGGTCCTCCCGGCGCTCGCGATTCTCCTGCGGATCGCGCTACATTACGTCGTGCTGCGCCCCGCGCGCTGGGACCGCGACAATATCGCGGCGATCATCGCGGGGTACCGGATGCCCTATCTCGTGTGGATGGTCCCGATGCGTGATCTGATGTCGTTCGCGCTGTGGATCGCGAGCTATACGAGCCGGCGGGTGACGTGGCGCGGTACGGAGCTGTGGGTCCGACCCGATGGGGTCCTCCGGACGAACGAAGAGAGGATTTTCGCTTGATGCGCACGCTCTTTCTGCATCCTCCCTCCTACGAGGGATTCGACGGCGGTGCCGGCTCACGCTATCAGGCGAAGCGCGAAGTGCGCTCCTTCTGGTTCCCGACCTGGCTCGCCCAACCCGCGGCGCTGGTCCCCAACAGCAAGCTGGTCGACGCGCCGGCGGCCGGCCTCTCGCTGGCCCAAGTGCTTCCCATGGCGCGCGACTTCGACCTGGCCGTGCTCCACACCAGCTCGCCGTCGTTCCCCGGCGATGTCAAAGTCGCCGAGGCGCTCAAGCGCGAGAATCCGCACCTCATGATTGGATTCGTCGGGGCCAAGGTCGCGGTCGAGCCGGACGCGTCGCTCCTGGCCTCGGAGGCCATCGACTTCGTCGCCCGCGAGGAGTTCGACTTCACGATCAAGGAGATCGCCGAAGGGCGGCCGCTCGCGTCTGTCGATGGAGTCACGTTCCGCGACGACAACGGCCGGGCCCTCAGCACGCCGGACCGCGCGATCCTCGAGAACATGGATCAGCTGCCGTTCGTCACGGAAGTCTACAAGCGCGACCTCAAGATCGAAGACTACTTCATTGGGTATCTCAAGCACCCGTACGTCTCGCTCTACACGGGACGGGGCTGCCGGTCCAAGTGCACGTTCTGCCTGTGGCCCCAGACTGTGGGCGGGCATCGCTACCGCACGCGCAGTGTGGGGCACGTGCTGGAAGAGATGGCGTTGATCCCCAAGTACTTCCCGCAGGTCAAAGAAGTCTTTTTCGACGATGACACGTTCACCGATGACCGGCCGCGCACCGAGGAGATCGCGCGCGGCCTGGGGAAACTGGGGCTCGAGTGGTCGTGCAACGCGAAAGCGAACGTGCCGTATGACACGCTCAAGGTGATGCGCGACAACGGACTCCGGCTGCTGCTCGTGGGCTACGAGTCCGGGAACCAGGACATCCTGAATAACATCAAGAAAGGTCTCCGCATCGACATTGCGAAGAAGTTCACGAAAGACTGCCGCGACCTGGGGATTACCATCCACGGGACGTTCATTCTGGGCTTGCCCGGGGAGACCCGGGAGACGATCCAGCAGACGATCCAGTACGCGCGCGAGATCAACCCGCACACGATCCAGGTGTCGATCGCGGCGCCGTATCCGGGCACGTTTCTCTACAAGCAAGCGAAAGAGAACGGCTGGCTCCCGCCCGACGACGAGAACACGCATCTGGTCGACGAGCGCGGCATGCAGACCGCGGCGCTCTCCTACGAGCACCTCGGCCAGACGGAGATCTTCGACTCCGTGGAGACGTTCTACAAGCGCTTCTATTTCCGGGCTGGCAAGATCGCCGAGATGACGGCGGAGATGGCGAAGAGCCCGACCATGATGAAACGCCGGCTGCGCGAAGGCGTCGAGTTCTTCCAATTCCTGAGCCGGCGCAAGCACGCGACCGTATGATGATCGGGGCCATGCCGGCCTACGTCGCCGTTCCACCAGGCGGCGGCCGGCACCCCGCGATCATCCTGCTCCACGAGATCTTCGGCGTCACCGCCGAGCTCCGACACATTGCCGATCTCCTGGCCGCCGAGGGGTACCTCACGGTGGTGCCGGCGCTGTTCTATCGGACGGATCCGGAGTTTCTGTCGGGATACGACGCCGAGGGCATGCAACGAGGCCTGGCGGCGCGCGCGATCATCACGCACGACGACTCCCGGGCGGATCTCACCGCGCTGATCGCCGCCATCCGCGCCCGCCCCGACGCCACCGGCGTCATCGCGACGTGGGGATTTTGCTGGGGCGGCTCGTTGGCGTTTCTCTCGGCGACCGTTCCCGGGATCGCGGCGGCGGTCTCATTCTACGGCGCCCAGACGGCCAAGTCCGCCGGCCCCGACCGCGTGCCGATGCTGGACTACGCGCCGCTCATCCAGGCGCCACTCTATCTGGTCTTTGGCGCGAAGGACAAGGGCATCCCCAACGCGGACATTGAGCGCATTCGGGACACGCTGGTCGACCAGGACAAAGGGTTCTCGCTGACTGTGTATTCCGGGGAAGATCACGCATTTTTCCGTTACTTCGGCACGCCGCGCCAGGCCGAGGCGACGCCTGACGCCTGGCGGCGCACACTCGCGTTCTTACAGGATACGCTCGACCGCCAGTAGCTCGGACAATGAACGAACCCTCGAAAATCCTGGTTATCGATGTCGGCGGGACGAATGTGAAGGTGTTGGCCACGGGACGGGACGAGCGGGTGAAGATTCCGTCTGGCCCTGGCATGACACCCCAGCGGATGGTCAAAGCGGTGAAGCACGCCACCGCCGACTGGGACTATGACGTCGTCTCGGTCGGCTATCCCGGCTTCGTCTACGGCGGGCGGGCCATCTGCGATCCCGTGAACATCGGTGCCGGTTGGGTGGGATTCGACTTCGAGAAGGCGTTCGATTGTCCCGTGCGGGTCATCAACGACGCCGCCATGCAAGCCCTGGGTAGCTACAAGGGTGGTCGGATGCTGTTCCTGGGATTCGGAACAGGCCTTGGCTGCGCGGTGGTGGCCAACGGAGTCCCCGATGCCATGGAAATCGCGCACCTGACTTACAAGAAAGGGCGCTCGTACGAGAGCTACGTTGGCGCCGCGGGTCTCGCGCAATCGGGGAAAAAGAAGTGGCGCAACCATGCGCGCGACATCATCCGGCACCTGGCCGAGGCGCTGGCCGCGGAGTACGTCGTACTCGGCGGCGGTAACGCCGCGCTCCTCGGCAACCTGCCGCCGAACACCGTGCTGGGGAGCAACGACAACGCCTTCCTGGGCGGGTTTCGCCTTTGGGACGCCACCAAGCGCCGTCGTCGCGCTTGACGCACGCTCGCGTTCTTACAAAATGCGCTTCCCGTAGGCGCTCACGATCAGATCGACCGCGAGCGAGGCGGTGCGGTTCCGATCGTCGAGCACGGGATTGATCTCGACCAGATCCATCGAGACCAGTCGGCCAGAATCCGCGATCAGCTCCAACGCCAAATGGGCCTCGCGGAACGTGGCGCCGCCGCGCACCGGCGTCCCCACCCCGGGCGCCTCGATGGGATCGATCCAGTCCGGATCGCACGACACGTGGATCCCGCCAGTCCCGCGACTCGCGACGTGGATCGCCTCGGCCATGATCGTGGCCAGCCCGCGCTCATTGATGTCGCGCATCGTGTAGACGGTCATCCCGAGCCGGCCGATCGTCGCCCGCTCGGGGGGATCGAGGTCTCTCAAGCCCACCATCACGAAATTCTCGACCGCGACCGCGGGACTGGGCTGCGCGATGTGGGAGAGCCGCTCGTCGCCCAGACCGAGCACGTGCGCGACGGGCATCCCATGGATGTTGCCACTCGCGCTCGTCTCCGGCGTGTTGATGTCGCCATGCGCGTCGAGCCAAATCACGCCCAGCTTCTCGTTCCGTTCGGCCAGCGCCGTGGCCACACCGGCGATGGATCCCATTGACAGCGAGTGGTCGCCGCCCAACACCAGCGGGCTGGCGCCCGCGCGGACCGCTTCCGCGGTCATGAGCGCCAGCGCGCGGCAGACATTGGCGATCGCCGCGTACGCGTCATTGGCGCCGAGATGCTCGCGCTGGCCGACGGTCACGTTGCCGCGATCCTCGACGTCATAGCCGATCGCCTGCATGCGCTCGGCGATCCGCGCGATGCGCAGCGCCGACGGGCCCATATCGACGCCGCGGCGGCTCTGGCCCAGGTCGAGCGGGACGCCGATGATCCGAACGGACCGCATCAGTAGCCCACGGCCTCGCCGTCTTTCCGCGGATCGGATGCCGCTTCCCATCCCCGCGGCAGACGGCGGATGGCCTGCCCGCCGCCGAAGGCGCCGATGACTTTGTCTTGCGCGATGATCGTGTGGCCCATCGCCTCCAGCGCCCTGCGCACCGAATCGGGAATCGCCGCTTCGAGGCCGAGGCGCCGCCCGTCGTAATGCCGCCAGCGCGGCGCATTGATCGCCGACTGCAGGTCCATGTCGAAGACCAGCAGATTGAGCAGCACCTGGACATGCCCTTGCGGCTGCATTGCGCCGCCCATGACGCCAAAGCTCATATAGGGTTGGTCGTCCTTCGTCACGAACGCGGGGATGAGCGTGTGCAAGGGCCGCTTGCCGGGCCCCACGGTGTTGGCCAGCCCCGGTTTCATGGTGAATCCCGCTCCCCGATCTTCGAGCGCGAACCCGGTGCCCGGCACGACGACGCCCGAGCCGAACTCCGAGTACAGGCTGTTGATGAACGAGACCATGTTGCCGTCCTTGTCGGCAACCGTGAGGTAGATCGTCTCACTCGCCGTCGCCGGCGTGCCGGGATCGACTTGATCCGACGCGGTGGTGGTATCGAGCGCGGCGCGCCGCCGGGCGATGAAGTCGTCGGAGAGGAGGCTGGTCGCCTTGATGGTCATGGCGTCCGGCTCGCCGATGTACTGGGCGAGGTCGGCGAACGCGAGCTTCTTGGCCTCGACGAGCCGATGGATATAGGCCGCCGAGTTGTAGCCGAGTGATTTGAGATCGTACGGCTCCAGGATGCGGAGCATCTCCGAGCGCGGCCACGCCTTGGTTGTTGGGCGGCAGCTCCCAGACCCGGAGTCCCTTGAACGGGACCGAGATGGGCTCGACCCATGTCGGGTGGATGGTGGTGAGATCCGCCGGCGTGAGGAACCCGCCCAGCTCGTGCACCCGCTTCACGATCTTCTGTCCGAGCTCACCGCCATAGAGCACGGCCGGACCACCCGTGGCGATCGCGCGCAGTGATTTGGCGTAGTCGGGATTCCGGAACCACTCGCCCGTGTTCGGCGTGCGCACGCCGTCGATCAGAAAGGTCTGCTCGGCCCCTTCATTTTGCTTGAGCAGCTCCGCCGCGGCCCGCCAATCGCGACCGATGATCGGCGACACGGGGAATCCGCTGTCGGCGAGCGCGATCGCCGGCTTGAGCGCTTGCGCGAGCGAGATGGTGCCGTACTTCTGGAGCAGCGTCTGCCAGCCGGCGACCGCGCCCGGCACGATGATCGACTCCGCGCCCTCGAGGGGCACCGCGGTGCGGCCGCGGGCCGCCAGCGTCTCGCGCGTCATGAGCGCGCCCGCGCGTCCACTGGCGTTGAGCCCCACGAGCTTGTGGTCTTTGGCCGACCAGAACAGCGCGAACATGTCGCCGCCCGGTCCCGTCATCATCGGCTCGACGAAACCGAGGACGGCCGCCGCGGTGACGGCGGCATTGAACGCGTTCCCACCGCGTTCCAGGACCGCCAGCCCGGCAGCGCTGGCGAGCGGTTGGCTGGTCGCGATGACCCCATGGGGCGCGTAGACCGGCGAGCGGCCGGCGGTCTGCGCATTGAGCCCTGCCGCCGAGAACAGCAGCAGGCCGAGTCCGGCAAACGAAGTGCGCATGGCCCGGAAGGTACCCATCAGCTCGTACTCGCGGAACCCGTGAGGTATTTGTCGAACCAGCCATTGATCTGGTCGATGCGCTCGATCCGGTGCGACGGTTTGCCGGAGCGGGAGAGCTCGTGGGTCTCCCCCGGGAACACGACCATCTCGGTCGTCTTGTGGAGCATCTTGAGGGCGCGGAACATTGTCATGCCGCCCGATCCGGACGGCGTGCGGGAGTCGGCTTCGCCTTCGATCAGCATGAGTGGCGTCGTGACTTGCTCGACGTACGTGATCGGCGAGCGACTGGCGTAGTCCTGCGGATCCTTGAACGGCGGCGCCTTGAACCAGCTCGGCGTGAACAACGTGAAGTCCGCCGTATACCACCACGCGGCCCAGTCGGCAATCGACCGCTGCGATGCGGCGGCGGCGAACCGGTGGGTCTGCGTCACCGTCCAATTGGTGAGGAGGCCGCCGCCGCTGCCGCCCGTGACGCCAAGTCGTTTCTCATCGATGTAGCCGCGGGCGAGGAGCGTGTCGACGCCGACCATGAGGTCCTTGTAGTCGTCGCCGGGATAGTGATATTGGATCACGTTCCCGAATTGCTCACCGTACGTGGTGCTGCCGCGTGGGTTGGGCGCGAGGACCACGTAGCCGCGCGCGGCCATGACCTGGAACTCGTGGAAGAACGTTTCGCCGTAGGCGGCGTGCGGACCGCCATGGATGTTCAGGATCAGCGGATACTTCTTTCCTGGATCGAAATCGGGCGGTTTCACGACCCACGCCTCGATGGGCGTCCCGTCGAAGCTCTTGTACGTGATCTTCTCCGTCGGTCCGAACTTGAGCTCGGACCAGAGGGGGTCGTTGACGTGCGTGAGCTGCGTGAGCGCCTTCGTCGCGGGGTCGAACGCATAGAGCTCGCCCAAATGCGTGACGTCGCTGATGGTGAGGGCGAACCGCGTCCCGCCCGGCGTGGCGCTGTATCCAATGATGTCGTGGGCGCCCGTGGTCACGGGATCGATCGCGTGCGAGGCGAGATTGATGCGCACCAGGTTCGACACACCGTGGACCGTGTTCGCGATGATGACGCTCTGGCCATTGGCCGACCACACCAGCGGGCTCTCGCCCGATCCGGCGCGCGGCGGATGCTGGTCGCCGGTGACGCTGCTGCCGATCTCGGCGTCGCCGCCGGTGGTGAGTTGCTGGACCGCGTTGTCGCGAAACACGAACACCGCGTTCTGCGTGTACGACTGCCGGTGCGGCGGGTTGATCGATCCCGTGAAGGCGAACGCGTGGCCGTCGGGCGATGGCGTGACGCCCTGGATCGGCCCGTCGGTGTCGATCAATTTCTGCATGGCGCCGCCGGCGGCGGGCACGGTATAGGCGTCGTCATCGGGGTTCTCGTAGTACGGCTCTGGGACGCGATCGGACGTGAACACGATGCGCGACCCGTCACCGCTCCAAACGAGCCCGTTCTCATCGAACTCGCCGTCGGTCAGCTGGCGCGGCGCGCCGTTACCCGCGACGTCGATGACGAAGATATGGTTGTGTCGCGTATCGTCGAGCCAGCCTTCGTCGTTGTCCCGATACACGGCGCGCGTGGTGACGTGCACGTCGCTCTTCTTTGGTTTGCCGTGTACCGTATCCCCCGGCAGGGTGGTGCTCGTGAACGCGATGGTCCGCCCGTCGGGAGACCACACGGCGGCCGACACGCTCTTGGGCAGATGGGTGAGTTGCCGCGCTTTGCCGGGTTGCGGCGGCGTCACGTAGAGCTCGGCGGCCCCGGTGTCGCTGGTGCCGCGCAGGAACGCGATCGTCTTGCCGTCCGGGGCCCAACGCGGCGCCTGGTCGCGCGGTCCCTCAGCGATGCGCCGGGGCGCGCCGTGACCGTCGGCGGCGACGACCCACACGCTGGTCTCGTACTTGTCCTTCTTCTCGTTCACCGTGACCAGGGTATAGGCGACCTGGGCGCCGTCCGGCGAGATGCGCGGGTCGGCCACCCACTGAAAGCGCAGGAGATCCGCGGACGTGATGCTGCGCCGGGACGTTTGTGCGCCGGCCGTGGCTCCAAGCAAGAGCGCGAACATGATCCTGAGTCGCATACGCGATCTACTCCGTGGGGGGTGTGGGTGCGATGCGGATGCCGCTGATCGTGGTAGCGCCGACGTGGGCGACGAGGCGTACGACGACGCCGTGGCCGCCCCGCGCGGTGGTGGTGACGCGCCGGCGGACGGCGCGATAGCGTCCAAACTGTGTGGCCAGGTCGAGATGGTCGAACACCAGCCCGTCATTCACGAGGACGTCGAACACGCGCGGGTTCGTATCGGTCTCCGCGAACCGGAGATCGACCGTATACGTGCCGTCGGGTACCGCGAATCGATAGCCGTCGGATCCTTCGCGCGTGGTCTGGTAAAGTCCATTGTCGTCGGTGCCGGCGATGCGATGATGGCTCTCGTGGATCGCGCCGCCCATGTAGCCCTGATCGGCATCCCACAGGATGCCCTCGGCGTCGGTATACTGGTAGTTCCCGGCGCTGACGGCCGGGTCTTCATTGACGGACTCGAAGCCCACGGTGACCGTATCGACGAACGCGCCGCTCACGGCGCGCAGGCGGTTCGTGCCGGCGTGCAGGGGCACGGACCAGCGGGCCGTCGCATTCCGGAAGTGGCGCCAGCCCAGCGACGTCTCGTCGACAAAGAGCTCGGCGGAGTCGCGGTTGGAGTACACGGTGACGGGCTGGACGACGGGGCCGCCGCGATGGCGCCAGCCGCGCGACGCGATGGCGAGCACCGGCCGCGGGGCGAGCATGGCCCGATAGTACGAGGCGACGTCCTTAGGCGCGTGCTCGAAAGTGAACAGGCCCTTGTTGTTCACGTTCTCCCGGCTATCCTCGCGCGTTTTGGAGCTGAAGTCGAACATTGCCCATACGGTGCTGCCGATCAACCAGGGCCGCGCCTGAATGATCGGGAAGGTGATCTCGTGGCACCGCTGCTCATATTCGGCGCTGAAATCGAACCGGACGGGTGCGAACGAATGTATTCGCTCGTCGCCGCCGGCGCCGTACTCGGTAACCACGACCGGCCGGGCGGGATGCTGGCCATGGAAGGTGTCGAGGACGCTGGCGAGGGCATAGGGGGTTTCGTAGTACCAGCCGAAGTAGAGATTGAGGCCGGTGACGTCGGGGACATTGGCGAGGCCGGTGTAGGCGTTCACCATCCTCCACGTGATGGCCATCCCGGTCGCGCGGTGGGAGTCCTCGAGGTGGGCCCGGTGGTCGAGCGTCTTGGCCAGGGCCAGCACTTGGCTCGCGTGCGCGGGGTCATCGACTTCGTTCATGTAACCCCAGAACGCGATCGCGGGATGATCGTAGTGCTGCCGGATCATCTCCACGAGCATCCGCTCGGCGTTGGCGGCGAACGCGGACGAGGGCGAGATCCCGTTGACGATCGGGATCTCCTCCCACACGATGAGCCCGAGGCTGTCGGCGGCGTCGAGCACAACGGGCGCCTGGGGATAATGGGCGAGGCGCACGAAGTTGAATCCGGTCTCTTTGATCAAGCGCATGTCCGACCGCTGCATCGTCGCGGTCAGCGCGTTGCCGAAACCGCCCTCGTCCTGATGGCGCGCCGCGCCGTACAACCGGTAGGGGTGTCCGTTGAGCGCGAATCCGCGCTGGGCGTCGATCGCGAACCACCGGAAGCCGAGTGGCACGGTGACCCTATCCACGACGCGTCGACCTTGGCTGACTTCCACGACGAGGTGATACCGCGCCGGGGTCTCCGGCGACCAGAGGGTGGGATGCGGGATCGCCGGTGTCATCTGCGCGAACGGGGCGGACGCGCCGGCGCCGACCGTGAGTGTCGTGTCCAGGCGCAGCACTTCGCGGCCGTGGGGATCGAGGAGGCGCGTCGCGATCCGCACGGCACCGCCCGCGGGTGACTGATCGACCACGGTGCCGCGCACGCGGACGGTCGCTTGTGTATCGGAGATCGACGGCGTGTCGACGTACACGCCGGGCGACGCGTGGTCCATCATGTCGATGTGGACCGGGGCGGTGGCCACGAGCCACACGTCGCGATAGATGCCGCCGTAGAACGTGAAGTCGGCGTTGAGCGGCGGGATGTCGGGGTTGGCCGCGTTGTCCACGCGCACGGCGATGACGTTGGGGGCGTCGAGCCGGACGAGATCCGTGATCTCGATGGTGAATGCGGTGTATCCGCCATTGTGCGCGCCGGCGCGCACGCCGTTCACATAGACTATCGTCTCCTGGTTCGCGCCTTCGAAGCACAGGAACAACCGCCGGCCGGCCAACGCGCGTTCCACCGTGAGGTGCCGGCGATACCACCCGACGCCGCGCCGATACGCTTCGCTCTCTTGGAGCGCGTCTTTCGCGTTCCACGTGTGGGGCAGTGTCACGGACTGCCACTGGCTGTCGTCGAACGCCGGCGCTTCGGCGCCCGTGTTGGTCCCAGCCGCGTATCGCCAGGCATCATCGAGCGAGACTCGAACGCGCGGTTGCGGCGGGGCGGCGAGCAAGGCGGCGAGCGCCGCGAGCGCGAGGATCACGCGGAAATATGCTTCGCCGGGCGCGGTTCCTCGATGGGGTGGCGGGGGCCGCCGCACCCGGTGCACTCTCTATCATGCAGGTCGAGACCACGGGGATCGGGGTGCGGGCGGGCCGGCGGGAGTGGATCGGGTTGGGCGTCATCGCCCTCCCGTGTCTCCTCTACGCGATGGACCTGACCGTATTGAATCTGGCGGTGCCCAGCTTGAGCGCCGACCTGCGGCCCACGAGCGCGCAGCTGCTCTGGATCGTGGACATCTACGGGTTTGTGCTCGCCGGATTCCTGGTGCCGATGGGAACGCTGGGCGACCGTATCGGACGCCGGCGCCTGCTCTTGATCGGTGCCGCGGCGTTCGGCCTGGCGTCGGTGTTCGCCGCGTTCGCCCGCAGCGCCGGGATGCTGATCGCCGCCCGCGCGATCTTGGGCGTCGCCGGGGCGACGTTGGCGCCATTGACGCTGTCCTTGATCCGCAACATGTTCGCCGACCCGGACGAGCGCCGGTTCGCGATCGGCGTGTGGATCACGAGCTATTCGGTTGGCGGCGTGATTGGCCCGATCTTGGGCGGCATGCTGCTCGACCATTTCTGGTGGGGCTCCGTGTTCCTGATCGGCGTCCCCGTCATGCTGGTCTTGCTCGCCGTCGGTCCGGCACTGCTGCCGGAGTATCGGGACCCGGCCGCCCGCCGGATCGATGTCCCGAGCGCCGCGCTGTCGCTCGCGGCCGTGCTGCTCGTGATCTACGGCATCAAGCGCGCCGCGCAGGGTGACGTCGACGGACGCGCCGCGGTCGCCGTGATCGCCGGTGCGCTCCTGGGCGCGGTGTTCATTGCCCGGCAGCGTGTGCTCCGCGATCCCCTGCTCGATCTCGCGCTCTTCCGCGACCGCTCGTTCAGCACCGCGCTCGCGGCGTACACGATGGGGACGTTCATCGCCTTCGGCCCGTTCTTCCTCATCACGCAATACTTGCAACTGGTGCTGGGGCTGTCGTCGCTCCAAGCGGGCCTGGTGAACGTGCCGTTCGCCGTGACGTTCATTTTCGGATCCCTGGTCGTGCCGCGCCTGGCCCAGCGGGTGCCGCCCGCGCGCTTGATAAGCCTCGGACTCGTCGTCGCGGGGATTGGGTGCTTGGTGCTGACCCGCGTCGGCGTTACGTCTGGCGTCGTGAGTGTCATTGTCGGAGACACGATCCTCTCCCTGGGCCTCGCGCCAGTCTTCACGCTGGCCACCGACCTGATCGTCGGCGCGGCGCCACCGGAGCGCGCCGGCGCCGCATTGGCGATCTCGGAGACGGGCTCGGAACTTGGCGGCGCGCTGGGGATCGCCGTGCTGGGAAGCATCGGCACCGCGGCCTACCGCGGCGCGATGACGCACGTCCCCGGCGCGGTGCTACCCGATTCGGCCGAGGCCGCGCGGCGCACGCTGGGCGGCGCCGTCGCTGTCGCCGAGCATCTGCCGGGGGACGCCGGTCCGCAACTCCTGAGCGCGGCGCGAAACGCGTTCACCGGATCGCTCCATGCCGCGGCGATTGCCGCGACCGTCGTCGCCATTGCGACCGGATTGCTCGTAGCAGCGCGGCTCGAGCATGACGCCTAGGGCGCGAACGTGCCGACGATTTCGTACATGCCGGGCTCGAACGTCGCGATCGCCAGCGCGTGCTGCAGGTAGGGCAACGGCGCCGGATCCGCGCGCATCGCTTCGTAGTCGTCCATGCTGCGCCACTGGGCGTACATGGTGACCTTCGTGCCATTGAGGCTACGGTGCAAGCGGGCCGAAATGAATCCCGGCGCGTAGCGCACGAAGCGTTCAGTGGCCTCGGTGAGCAGCTCGATCAGGCGCCGCTGGTCGGCGGGTGTGACCGTAAACACGTTGATGAGTACGAGTTGAGAGTCGGTCATGGTGCCGCATCGAGAAATCCCCGGACCAACCCCGCGATCTCGTCGGCGTTCGTATCCAGCGCGAAGTGACCGGCGTCGAGCACGTGCACCTGCGCCCCTGGCACATTGCGTCGATAGGCTTCGGGTTCCGAGAGCTCGAACGAGAGGTCATACTTGCCCCAGAGCACGAGCAGGCGGGGCTGGTGCTCGCGCATCCACGCCTGCCATTTGGGGTACGCGTCGACATTGGTACGGTAATCGTAAAACAGGTCGCTCTGAATCTCGGCCTGGCCGGGCTGATTGAGAAACCGAAACTCGTCGGTCCAGAGATCGGGATCATACCGTTCGACGTCGGGATCGCTTCCCACGTGGCGCGTGCGCGTCGTGGCCAGCGACAACAAATTCGTCCGGAGCGTGCTTTCATTGGCGGCGCGGTCTGCCCAGAAGGCGCGCCGCGCCTTCCAGTTTGCGCCCAGCCCTTCGTTGTGCGCGACCGCATCCTGCACGATGAGCGCCTTGATCCGGTCCGGATGCGCCAGCGCCATGCGGAACCCGACGGGACCGCCGTAGTCCTGCATGTAGAGCGTGTATCGCGAGACGCCGAGCGCTTCCACGAAGTGCGTCATGACCTCGGCGTAGTGGTCGAACGTGTAGGCGAACTGCTGAGGATCCGGCCAGTCGCTGTGGCCGAAACCCGGGTAGTCGGGCGCGATGAGGTGGTAGCGGTCGGACAGCCGGGCGAAGAGCGGCTCGAACATGCGCGACGACGAGGGGAGGCCGTGGAGCAGGACCAGCGTCGGCGCGTCCGAGGGGCCGGCCTCGCGGTAAAAGATGGAGAGCCCGTCGATCTGCTTCGTGCGATAGACCGTCGGATGTTGCGCGACGTTCACGATCTGGATCATGATGTCACCTCATTTCGTGTGATAGTGCCGTGCGAGCTCATCCCGGATGATCCCGCGCAATCGCTCGACGCCGGCGCTGAGTCGCTCGCCCGACGCGTGCAGCGTGATCGGGAAGGTGCCGAGTGATGGCAGATCGAACAGTCGCTCGGAGGCGGCGAGTGCGGGGGGGACACCGAGCACACATTGCGCCGTGAGTCCCAACCCGCCAAGCGCTGCGGCCCACAGTCCCGCGAGACTGGGACTGACCGCGGCGATGCGCCAGGGCTGTGCGGCTTGCTCCAGCAGCTGAATGGCCCGTTTGCGAAACGCGCATTGGGGTCCCAGCACGACGAGCGGGATTGGTTGGTCGTGCCGCGGGGTGAAGTCCTGGCCGGCGATCCAGACGAGCGGCATGGTGCCGACGACCTCCGCTGTCGGCTGATCGGCTTGCCCGACTGCGAGCGCCACGTCGAGTGTGCCTTTCGCGATTCCCTCGACGAGCGCGGCGTTGCCCTCGATGTGCAGCTCGAGCTGCACGAGTGGATAGAGCTTCGTGAACTGCGAGAGGACCTGCGGCAGGACCGTGTCGGCGAAGTCCTGGGAAAAGCCGAGTCGCGCGCTGCCCACCAGGGACGCGCCGCGTACCGTGTCCAACAGCTCGTCATTGGCTAAGAGCATCCGGCGGCCGAAGCGCAGCGCGATTTCACCGGCTTCGGTCAGGACCACTTTCCGGCCGAGTTTGCGAAAGAGCGTGGCGCCGACGCTCTCTTGCAGCCGCTTCATTTGCAGACTGACGGCGGACGGGGTGCGGCCGAGACGAGTGGCGGCGTGGCCGTAGCCACCGAGATCGGCCGCCAGCACAAGGGAGCGCACGGCGTCGAGATCGAGGTTGGTGAGGGGCATAAGAGTGGCGGATTGTTGTCCCGTGCTCACTGGTCGCGTGGGATCGGCGAGATTGTCATGAATAATACTCAATATACGGCTCAACGTCGCCAAGAAATCATAAATATTTCTCAACGATGCCGTGAGAAAAACGAAATTGTGCGGTGGTCAGTCGAGGGCTACGTTGGCGGCATGATGATCACGCCTTTTCGCCTCTTCGCACTCGCGATGGTGCTGGGTGTCGCGACCGCGTCAGCGCAACAAGTCAAGCAAATTCCGCTGCCGCCCAGTCAAAACCCGACGGGTGCGGACCTGCCAATCGCGGCGGCCGTATGGGCCGGCAACACGTTGTATGTGAGTGGCTGGCTCGACCCGGACATGAAGACCGATACCGATGCCAAGTCACAAACCGTGGGCATCCTCAAGGACATCCAAAAGCTCCTCGAATCGCAGAAACTATCGATGGGCGATGTCGTGATGATGCATGTGTACCTTGGGGGCGAGATCACGAAAGACGGCAAGACGGACTTTTCCGGAATGCAGGCCGGATATAGCCAGTTCTTCGGCACCAAGGACCAACCGAACAAGCCCGCCCGCACCACGACGCAGGTGGTGCTGCCCGCCGGCGTTCGTGGCGCGTTGGTAGAAATCGACGTGGTCGCCGTGCGGCCGAACTAACCGCCCAGCGTCGGCCCCGGGGCAGCAATACGGTAGTCCTTCGGTGGCTCGGCGTCCAAGAGATACCGGACGAAGTAATCCCACCGGCGCCGCATCATGTAGAATGAGGCGGCGCCGTAGCCGTGATGGGCGTTGGGGATGATGAGCTCATCGAACTCTTTATTGGCCTCGATGAGGGCGTTGGCGACCAGCATCGTGTTGTAGGGCGGGACGTTGTCGTCGATCGCGCCATGGGCCAGCAGCAGGTGCCCCTTGAGATTCTTGGCGACGGACTGGTTGGCCTCTACGGCGTAGTTGTCGCCGGCCACGAGCCCCTGATAGCGCTCGCCCCAATCGTCCTCATACGCGCGCTGGTCGTGATTGCCCGACTCCGAGATGCCGACTTTGAAAAAGTCCGGGTAGCGGAACATGGCATCCGCCGTGGCGAACCCACCGCCCGAGTGCCCCCAGATGGCGGCCCGCGTCGTGTCGACCCACGGGTACCGCGTGCCCAGCTCGCGCATCGCGGCGACTTGGTCGGGCAGCGTGTTGTCCCGCCCCATCGCGCCATAGTATGCGTCATGAAAGGACTTGGATCGCCACGGCGTCCCCCACCCATTGACTTGCACGACGACGAACCCCAGCTCGGCGAGCGCTTGGCAATCGCCGCGCGCGGCGGCGAAGCTACGCGAGCCGACGCTGCCGGTCTGGGGACCGGGATACACGCTGTTGATGATCGGATAGTGTTGCGTCGAATCGAAATTGGTGGGCCGGTACAGGAGCCCGTAAAGTTTGGTCTTGCCGTCGTGGGCCGTCGTCACGATGGGCATGGGTGGCTTCCAACCCGCGGCCACCAGGCGCGTGATGTCGGCGTGCGTGAGCGGCATGACGACTTTGCCGTTCGCGTCGCGCAGCACGACGGTCGGTGCCGTGACCGGGGTCGAATAGCTGTCGACGAAATAGCGGCCGTCAGGGGCGACCTGGATGGCGTGGTCGCCGCTCTCGGGCGTCAATGGGGTCCACTGACGACCGTCTGTGCCGACCCGATAGTAGTGTCGGAAATACGGATCCTCACTCGCGTCGCGACCGCGGGCTTCGACGAGCAGCGAATGGGTGTGCTCGTCCACGTGGTCGATGGCCGTGACCGGGCCGGACCCGGATGTAATGGGATGCTGCAGCGCGCCGGTCTTGAGGTCGTAGGCGTAGAGCTCGGCCCAGTCATTCCGCTCGGACGACCAGATGATCTGGTTTTCGGGCCACAGAATGCGCCATCCGGCGACGGACTCGAACTGGGTCGGCGAATGCTCGTCGAAGAGTGTGCGTACCGCACCGGTGCTGGCATCGGCCACGTGCACCGTCGCGGACTTGTGATCGCGCGTGGTGCTGACGTAGGCGAGCGCGGATCCGTCCGGGCTCCAGATGAGGTCCTTCATGCTGATGTCGTCGCCCAACATGGCCCGATGATAATCCGGCGGCGTCGCCAGGCGAATGACCTTGGCCGCATCGACGTCGATGATCACGCGCGAGACCATCGACACCACGCTGTCCCCAGCGAGCGGATACTTCCACGCGTCGAGCTTGGGATGACCGACGCGCGTCTCGACGACGTACATGTCGCCAACCGGTCGGTCATCCTGTTGCTGCGTGGCGATCTTTTTCGAATCGGGCGACCAGAGGAGGATCGCGCGATTGCTGTGGACCCATCCGGCGTTATCCGTCGCGTATCCGAAGTTCTCGACGCCGTCGGTCGTGAGTTGCGTTTCGTGTCCGGTCGCGACGTCGCGCACCCAGAGATTCCAGTTCCGAATGAACGCCGCGCGCTTGCCGTCGGGCGACATCACCTCGGGCACCGCCGGCACTTTGGTACTGTCGGCCTGACAGGCATGGCCATTCACATTGCAGCGCCACCGATGCTTCGGGATCTCGAGCGTCACGCGCGCGCCATCACTGGACAGCTCGACCCGCGTGGCGGGCAGGTGCCTCGCATCCAACGTCCCGGCGCCCGCGCGCCCGAGCGCTTGCGCCACCGCCGCGGCGTCGAACAGCGCCTGCTGCGTGCGGTGGGCCGGGTCGACGAGCAGCCATTCGCTACCCGTGGGCGTCGTCGTCCGGTAATAGAACCGGTCATCCGGCAGCCACGTCGCGGTCACCCGTCCGCCGATGACCAAGCTGTCGACGTTGAACCCGAGCATCTTGGCCGCACGATCGTACTCCGCGGTCGTCACCGGGCGCGGCGCGGGTGGATGCGGCGCCCTGGGCGGAGTGGCGAGCAGGGCGCCGAGTGTGAGGGCGGGGACCGAAAGGCGAGTGGCACGCATTGGAGTAGGGGGAAAGTCGACCTCAAGTATGGCGACGGGGCCCAATGCGCACCACGGGGGGCCTCCTATGGTGATACCCGTTGAGCGATGACGCTGTCGACGAGGACGTTGGTGGTCGGGACGCCGTTGATGGGCACGGTATACTGGAACCTGATGTATCCGCTCAGCGTCGCGCCCTTCTTGGCGAGACTCACGGTGTGGCCGATATTCGTGGCGCCGCTGTCTGTCTTCGATACGATCACCTGACCCGTAATCGTCCCCGACGTGTCCGTACCAATGTTGCTGTACCCGATGACGTCGTACGGAGCTGCCGCTGTGGAGATCGCGAGCGGATCAGGCGGGAAATTCGCCCAGTCTAGCGGGCCAGTGCTCGGTCTGACGAAAGCGAATCCCGCTTGAGGGTAGTTCGCGTTCGGGAACGGGGGACCGTTCAATGCGACCAGTGTAGGATTGGGGGTCAAATTCACCACGATCACCAGCGTGTCATTGGGAACGCCAGGGTCACCCGCGTGTCCTTGCACGCCGTTGACGAGCGTGTACAGATATCTGAGCGACGTAATCGACCATACTTCCACTTGATCGGTGACGGTCACCGTGGTGTTGCCCTGGGCGATCACCTGGGTGTTTCGGTTGTCGATGATCTTGACCGTCGTCGGGAGCGTCCCGGTCTTCGCGAACGCGTGCTGCACACTGGGGCTGTTCTGCACCGTCACGTTGGGCGTGCTGTCGCCGAAGTTCCACTGGTACGCCACGTCGGCCGGCAACAGGGTCGGGCTCACCGACACTTGCAACGTCTGCGGTGAGCTCTTCACGGCCTGCAGCGCGGTCGGCGAGATGGTCACCTGCAGATTCGTGATCGTGAACTGATGCCAGTCGAGCCAGCGCCTGGCGCCACTCGCCGAGGTTGTGCCCGCGGCGTCAGCCGAAGAGAGTGGCAGGCCGAACGTGGCTTGCGTACCCGGCGTGAATGAAGTGCTCGTCGTTAAGAGCCCGTTCGCACCGAGACCGCCATTCGAGTCTGTCACTACTCCGCCTGACAGGCGATAGATGTTGTAGCTCGACTCCACATTCCCTGACGGGCTGGGGGACAGCGTCGACGTGAATCCGTATTGGCACGTCGCGCACTGCGCCCAGAAGCGCAGGGTGTCGACGACATACATTGTGTCGAATAGCGGGCCAGACCACGTGTAGAACCCCGACGTTGGGAAGAGGCTGGCGCCGGCAGTCCCCGCCGTCGCGTCGGTGTACGACGACGCGAGGGGCGCGAGGGGGATAGCCAAGCCGAGAGGAGTGGCGAGCGGCGTGGTGAAGGAGACGCCGGCCTTGTACAGGGGATTCACGTACGGCGTCATACCACTGCCTACCAACTGCAGAAACCGGCTGCTGTCACCGGGGCTGATCGGGTCGCCCACGTAGATCTGCTTGCCGGTCGCCCGGTACGCGATCAGAAAGTAGAAGCCATTGATCGCGGAGCTCTGGAGATCGACGAGCACCGGGAGTGGCGCGCCGCCGTTCAAGGTGCCGAGCGCGAAGCTGGCGCGAATCTGATTGAACTGCAGCGAGTCCCTGTCGGCCACGCCTTGCGTGACGCTCTTGTAGGCTGAGCTGAGGTAGCTATTCACCTGGTTGCTCACCTGCCCGTCGATCAAACTCGTCCAGTGGAAACCGATCGTGTCGCTGAGGGGCGCGTTGCGGACGGCCGCGAACCGGCCATGCAGCGGAGTCGTCGAGGGTTTGGCGTTGAAATACCACAACTCCGTCGCGGCCACGCCGAGCAGTGTGCTCGCCGGCGCCGCCTCCGTGGGGAAGGCCGGCATCTCCCAATCATTGGTGCCCGGCCGATAGTGGGTATCCCAATCCTGGTTCAGCACCGCCGTCGGGATCGCGTAGACACCAAAGCTGACGCTCAAGCTGTCCGACGAACCGCCGCTCGCCATCGCGTGGACGCGACCGCGGACTTGGTCCGCCGACACCGAAGCGGCGCTGGCTTGGCTCAGATGCCCCGTGATCGCCGTCACGCTGCTACCGTCGTAGGCGATCGTCGTCATCGGCTCGATGGCCTTCGTCACCGAGTCATACAAGACGACGACGGGGAACGTACCGGTGGCCACGGTCACCGGGACCTTGAACGTGATCGCGCCCTTGGCATAGCCGCCGGCGCTGGTCACGACGTGCACGACGGGCGAGATCGGCACGATGCCGTTCGCCGTCGGGAGGTTCTTGTTCGTCGACGAGCCGATGGTGACGGTGAGCGCGCCAGAGAACGCGCCCGACGGCACGGTCATGGTCAGCCCGTTGAGCGGGTCACCGGATTTGTTGACGGTGATCGTCCCGCCCGAGGCCGGGACCGAGCCCTGGGACAAGGTATCGAAAGTCGACGCAGTCGGCGGCGGTGGCTTCGTACCCGTGGGCGTCGTGTTCGAGCTACCGCAAGCGGCGATCGCGAGAACGACGATGCCGAGAACGAGCTGGCGCAGACAAAGCTCCGAAAAAAAGAGACACCATAATAGCGAGATTTCCTCGGAGCGGGGCTCAGGAGCGATCCGCGCCAGTTCCCGGACAACGATGCCGAGCGAATCGCGCAGCACAAACACAACAACACGAGCGACGAAATCGAACCGCCGACGCGCGGATTTTCAGAACCAGGGCAGTTCAATCCTCCGGAGACGCCAACGCCCTTGAGTACCCAGAATGGTACTCGACCCGACGCCGGGCGCTCCGGGACCATACACGAAACACCCGGTTCAACCCAATGCCACCCCGCCTGGTCCACTCACTCGCCGTCGCTCTCGCGCGCGGCCCGGAGTGTTGTTAAGCGCTACCGACGGCTGCGTTAGTCGAGGGCGGAACTACAGCTAGCCCAGAGCGCTCGATCACGGCCAAGGTGCGACGAACTGAAATCCGCTGAGATGACGCCGGATGGATGCGAAATCGCTGCCATTTTCTGTCACCAGCAGTCCCCTGAGCTCGCGCACTGAGGCCGCGAGCACGACGTCCTGTACGAACGACGGCGTTGGATTCTCGCCGACCTGTCCTTCGCGGCGCAGTACAGATAAAACACGTCCGGCATCAACGTACGCGGATGCGGACACACCAATGAGGCGGCCACGCTCTCGAAACGGCCCCACAAGATCAGCCAGGGCAGCCTGCTGAGGACGAGTCATCGCGCCCGAACGGAGCTCCATTGCGACCACGCCGTGTAGCGCCAGCCTGCCGACGACTCGGCGCTGGAAGGCCAGCAACGCCTGGCGAGCGTCAGAGTTGCGAAACGCTTGGATGTAGAGGTTCGTGTCGATGATGACGGCGTGCGCCGCTCGCCATTCAGTCCGCAGACTATGACTCTCGACGACGCCCGCTCGAGGATTTCATGACCAGATCGGCGTAGGGCTCGCTGAGACCGCCGGCGGCCGCAAGGCCGTCAATGGCGCTTTCGAGATCGGCCTGGAAGATCACCAGATCCAGCGCGCGATCGACGGTTTCGGTCTCGGTGCGCGCACCGAGGAGGGCTCTGGCACGGCGCAGCTTTACCGTATCCATGTCCATGTTCTTGCGAGCGACTTTGCCGCCCGTTGAACGCGCCATAGGTGCCTCCAGAATTACCACTGCGATCTGTATAATTTAGAGCAATATTCTGTATCCGGCAAGTCTTTAGCCTTCTCGGGCCCTACCTGGCTTCTACTTTCTTTGGTGAGTGCCTAAGGCGATGTAGGGCGTGACTCATCTGGGTCCCATCACCAGTCGACTGCTTGCTCTCTGGGAGGTTGTGAATCGCACTCTCGACAGCCGCTTCCATCTCGGCGGTCGAGCGGCGTTGCACTGACTTGCGATTGAGAGATGAAGGCGGTCGCCAGCATACGGCGCGCGCGAGAGGGACAAAGTCCAAGATCCACACTCAGGCAATCATGGCCAGGGACGGAATCGAACCGCCGACACGCGGATTTTCAGTCCGCTGCTCTACCAACTGAGCTACCTGGCCGGAAGACGGTGTAACGTAGTGCCCTGATTGAGCTTCCTCAAGCTACGCCACTGCCGTTCGCATGCGTCTCGGGGCACCCCTTTAGGCAAAACGTGGGCGTTTCGCACGTTACGCCGCCCACAGTCATGCCTCACCCGTTCCGTGAAGCGCTCCTCAGTCCAGCATGTCTCACGCGAGTTGCCCGGCGCCCCTCCTAGTATGCCGCAACAGGAACTGCACGGTCTTCTCGTTGAACTCCTCGACGTGCTCGTAGAGCGCCGCGTGCGCACACCCGTCGAACACCAACAGCTCAGCGCTGGGAATGCCTTCGCATAGCGGGGTCGCGAAGCGGGTCGAGGTGACGAGGTCGAGCGCGCCGAACGTGATCTGGGTCGGCGCCGTGATCCGACCGAGCTGCGATGTCGCGTCATGCCGAATCACCGCGTTCGACTGCAGGAGAAACGCCGGCACAGGCTGCGAGGGCCGGCCGCGAATGAACTCCTCCAGGGTCCCGATGTAGTCCGGCTTGGTGTCGTACAGCGCTGGCGATAGGCACCAATGGAGGATACAACGCACCGTCATTTCGGGAATGTCGTCGAGAGCCCGGGCCACCACCTGCCAATCCCGAGCTAGGGTCTCCACGTAGTAATCCGTCTTCGGCCACGCGCTGTGCGCCGACAGCGACTGCACTTTGTCCGGATACTTCGCTGCGACCCACAGTCCCACGGCTGCGCCGAGCGACATGCCAAAAAGGTGCGCACGCTCAATCCCCATTGCCTGCATGAACGCCGCGATATCGTCCGCGAGGTCCTCGGTCGTGTACACACCATTGGGCTTGTCCGATTCGCCCGTCCCGCGCAAGTCGACAGAGAGGCAGCGAAAGTGCTTGGAATACTCCGGAACCTGGAAGGCGTAACACGCATAGTCAGCCGCCAGATACGGAATGAGGATGAGTGGCTCACCCTTTCCCTGCGCATCGTAATGCATGGTGATCCTGCTGGTCCTGATGCTGGGCATGACAGTCGCTCCGCTCGCGATACCGACTATCGTTGCTCCGGCCGGCCCGCCGAGCAAGCACAGCAACGTCGCCCAGCAGGCGGCCCCGAGTCAGATCCCCCAATGGCGTCTCGGGGCCCCGAGGCCATGGCCTAATCAGCCAGCGTCACCTTAGCCAAAAGGAGAAGGTGCGAAATATCAATTCATTTCGGATTGATATTCGGGTATCCCGATTATAACTTATCAACTAAATATCAATCTGTCATAAATTGATATTTGCGCGATAATTGACTACAGCACAACTAGTTAAGGAGTAGCATGTCACAAATGTATGACGACAATTCCAGGATTGGTGAACGTAACAAATGAAAATCCCCGTTAGTCCACCGACCTTCTACGCGTTGATGCAGAGCGAAATCGCGGCAGGTGGTCCGCAAGTCTGGCTCAAGATCGCTGCGGCTCGCACCGGCGCACTGGTACGCGGCAAGTACCAGCATTGGGACATTCTGCGACATCTCGAGCCGCCATCGGGACTGACAGTTGAGCAGTGGTGGCTCGGCCTGAAGATGGCTCGAACCGCAATGTATCAAACCATTCCTCTTCAGGACAAAGGAGGGATGCCGTTTCAGTACGCGCTTCCCGACATAGCCCAACGACTGCTACATGAGATCGACCGCGACGCCAGTGGAACCATTCAAATCAGTGAACAGGTAACGAATCCCCAGACGCGCGACACATATCTCTATTCCTCGCTGATCGAGGAGGCAATTACTTCCAGCCAACTGGAAGGCGCCGCGACAACTAGAGAAGTGGCTAAGAACATGATCAAACGCGGCAGAGAGCCACAAGATCGCAGCGAGCGCATGATTTACAACAACTACCGGGCTCTCCTTTTTATCAGAGATGTCATCGACCAACCATTAACGCCAAAGATTCTCTTTGAGATCCATCGCACACTCGTTGACGGAACTCTCGACGATCCTGACGCTGCCGGGCGAACACGCAACGCCGACGAGCACATTTGCGTTTCGGACGAAATTGGCACGATGCTCCACGACCCTCCACCAGCCAACGAACTCGCGTGGCGCATAGAACAAATGTGCGCGTTTGCGAATCAGCAGTCAGCGGATCCTTTTGTGCATCCGGTGATACGTGCCGTCCTGCTTCATTTCTGGCTCGCTTATGACCACCCGTTTGTTGACGGCAACGGCCGCACCGCGCGTGCACTGTTCTACTGGTCCATGGTGCGCCAAGGCTACTGGCTCGCCGAGTTCCTATCCATATCGCGGATTATCAAGAAGGCTCGCGGTGCGTACGGCCGTTCATTTCTCTATACAGAGACGGATGACAATGACGCTACGTACTTCATCCTTGGGCAACTTCGCATTGTCACACAGGCTATTCAGGAGCTCCATCTGTACCTGGCCAAGAAAGCTGTCGATCTGAAGAAGACAGCTGGCTTGCTACAGCAGTCGGATGCAATCAAGAATCAACTCAACTACAGGCAGCTCGCGCTAATGAATCACGCTCTAAAGCGTCCCCACGCAGAATACACTTTCGAATCTCACCGCAGATCTCATAATGTGAGCTACGCGACCGCGCGGGCCGATCTGCTCGATTTGGCTGATCAGCACTTGCTGATCACGAGCAAGGTCGGCCGAACATTCAACTTCACAGTTCCTCGTAACCTGTACGAGCGCCTTTCGAACGTCGCCGACGCGCGCCAAGCGGCAGGTCAGACTTCACCGCAACGCCTACTGCCGTAGCCTAACTAGGAGCGGATGGTTGTAATCCAGCTCCTTCGCACATCGCCGCCGCCTGAGGCGTTGGCTAGCGGCCAGCGCTCGACAGTCGGGGGCTAGGCGCGTCACTCCTGGATACCGGTGAACATCTTCAGGCATGCCGGGCGTCGTCACGATGGGACGGACACCCAGGAGCACTTCGTATCAATGCGCGGAGGCGCGCCTTGCGTTCTCTGATCGGCAAGTAGCCGCGTACACGCTCCCAAAGCCACTCGCGGGCCTCCTGCAACCAGGAGTGATCGCCATCGGCGGGCGACACAAGAGAGTCCTCCGTCCCGAAAACTCCGTCGAGATCCCCTCGGTCGAGCGCATCGGCTTCGAGGATGTCGAAGAGGTGGATGCACCGCTCACCATCATACCCTGCAGCCAGACACAGTTCGAGGGCGCGCGCGTCAGCATGGGCTTCCTTTTCGGGACCGTGGACACGTCGCTCAATCAGCAGGAGCGCCACCAGGAGCAGCGCCCGGCCCGTGCGCAGACCGTCGAGCCCGCGAGGGATGCTCGCGGCGAATTCGTCTAAACCACGCAGATGACCCAGATCATGGTGCGCGATCTCGTGGGCCAGGGCGAAGGCAACAGGATCGTCAGTAGCACACCGCTCGAGGAGGCGGCGCGAGACGTAGGCGTAGTGACCCGGTACGGTGAATGCCGTAACCTCACGCACCCAGAGAATCTCTGCTGTTATCGGTCGCCCGGTCTCGCGCGCTGTTAAGAGGCGCGTCATGACGCGGGAGACCTGTGTGGCGGCCCACGGCTCGGACTCACGTTCTGGTCCGAACTCAGCGAGCAGATCCCGTCGCAACCACGCGTCGAGAGGTTCGTGAGCCGCGGGTCCCCTCGACGGATCAGTCGATGATCGGTCGCCCGCATCTCCGCCAGTACGCGTCACTGCGCCGGTGTGTGCCGTACCATGTGAACCTCCGTCAGTGTGCGCGATGAATCTAGTAACCGCGGCGCAAGAGAACACGCGCACGGTACCCTTCATCCCGGCGACACCCCCGTCCATCGCCAAAGTGTAGGCCTTCCCACACACCGCTCCGTAACGTGTGTGACGATGGTACTCACGACAGTTCTCTCATTGGCGGCGCTGTGCTCCGCCGCGGGCGCCCAAGCCCCGCGCCCGGACTCGCTGGCGCCCGAAGTCCGGAAGTACGTGCGCGTCGGCACCGCGAAGGTCATCCTCGAGCACGTCGAGATCATAGACGGCACCGGCGGCGCTCCGAGCATGGATCGGAATATCACGATCGAGGACGGCAAGATCACCGCGATCGCGGCTGGTGCCGATCGGCTGCCGCACGACAGCACCACCATCCTCGACCTGCGGGGATACGCGGTCATGCCCGGTATCGTCGGCATGCACGACCACCTGTGGTACCTGGCGCGCCCCGGCCTCAAGAGCGACAACACCTTCGATCCGCCCGCCCTGTTCCTGCAAATGAGCTTCTCGGCGCCCCGCCTCTATCTGGCGAACGGCGTCACGACCATGCGCACCGCGGGCAGCATCGACCCGTACACCGACCTGAGACTCGCGCATCTGATCGAGACCGGCGTCGTCCCTGGGCCACACCTCGACGTCACCGGTCCTTACTTGGAAGGCGCCAGCGCCAGTCCCAATCTCCAGATGCACCAGCTCACGGGACCGGACGATGCTCGCGAGACGGTGCGCTACTGGGCCGATCGCGGCGTGACATCGCTCAAAGCGTACACCCACATCACCCGCGAAGAGCTGCGGGCCGCGATCGAGGAAGCCCACAAACGCGGGATCAAGGTCACCGGGCACCTGTGCTCCGTCACTTACGAGGAAGCGATCGACGCGGGCATCGATAACCTCGAGCACGGGTTCTTCACGAACACCGGGATGGACCCCGACAAGCGACCGGACACCTGCTCGACGAGCGGCGGCGACTACACGCTCGATCACATGAGCGCCGATGGCCCCGACGCCAAGCGCCTGATCGACGATCTCCTGCGACATCACGTGGCCATCACGTCCACCCTGCCCGGCACCGCGGCGTCCGTGCGAGGCCTCGGCGGCGACACCGACGCGCTGCCGGCGCCGCGCCCCGCCGTACTCGATGCCATGGCACCGCCCGTCCGCCAAACCTATTCCGACTGGCGGCGCACGTCCAAAGCGAGCAGCGACCCCGCGCGCCTGCTCGCCCGGGACATGGCGCTGGAGCGCGCATTCGCCGCGGCCGGCGGCCTCCTGCTCGCCGGATCGGATCCGGTCGGCCTCCACGGTCTCCTCCCGGGCTTTGGCGACCAGTGGGAAATCGAGCTCCTGGTCGTCGCCGGATTCAGCCCCGTCCAAGCCATCCGCATCGCGACCCTCAACGGCGCCACCTTCCTCGGCCGCGCCCAACACATCGGCTCCATCGCCGTCGGAAAGAACGCGGACCTGGTCGTGATGAAAGGCGACCCCGCCACACACATCGCGGACATCGAAAACGTCGAAATCGTCTTCAAGGACGGCATTGGATACGATCCCCACGCCCTGCTCGACGCAACGAAAGGACACTATGGCGAGTACTAGAGCCGCCTGGCTCCTGGCAGCGCTAACATCGACGGCGACCGCCGCCGCACAGTCCGACCGTACGCCGGGGAGCGCGTTCCGCGACTGCCCGGCCTGCCCCGAGATGGTCGTCGTACCCGCTGGCTCGTTCACCATGGGCTCCTCGGCGGCCGCGCGCGCCTGGGCCGTCGATCACGGTGCCACCCCGGCATCCGTAGCCGATGAATCCCCGCCCCACGACGTGACGCTCGCGTCCTTCGCGTTGGGCCGATACAATGTGACGCGAAGCGAATATGCCGCCTTCGTGCGGGCAACCGGATACGCCGCGGGCAATGGATGCCACGTCTCCGACGGCGTCCACGCCGACAACTCGCTGTGGAAGAAACTCCCCGGCACCAACTGGCAAAACCCCGGCTTCCCGCAAACCGACCGCGACCCCGTGGTCTGCATCTCGTGGACGGACGCGCAAGCCTACGTCGCTTGGCTCAATACCACCGTCCATCGCGGCTACCGACTCCCCACAGAGTCGGAGTGGGAATACGCGGCACGCGGCGGCACGACGACGCGGTTCTGGTGGGGCGACGAGGACACCGACGCACCACGCTACGCCTGGCACGACGCCAATGCCGAGGGTCACCCGCACCCGGTGGGCTCGAAGCCGGCGAACCCCCTCGGCTTCTACGACATGGTGGGCAACGTCTGGCAATGGACGGAAGACTGCTATATCGACAACTACACCACCGCGCCGCACGATGGCCGCGCCGTCGAGACGGCAAAGGACTGCCTCCGCGTCGATCGCGGCGGGTCGTGGTTCTACCCATCCTGGCTCCTCCGCCCCGCGACGCGCGAGAGGAACCCGGCCGACAACCGCGACGTCGTGCTGGGGTTCCGCGTCGCCCGTACGCTACGCTGACGATCCGAGCAGCCGGCGCAGACCGGGCTGATAGTAGCGGCTCGAGATCACCTTCGTCCCATTCCGGAGATGAACGACGTAGGTCCCCTTCCCATAGCGCTCCAGCGTCGCCACCGCCCGAACGTTGATGAGCGCGGAACGCCGCACGCGGATGAATGCGCTCCGCCCGGCCACCCGCTGCGCGATGCGATCCATGGTCGTGCGCATGAGATACGCCCGACCGGCGCTGTGCACGCGGACATAGTTGCCGGCGCTCTCGAACCAATCGACCTGCTCGATCTCGATCAACGACAGACGGTCCGCGTCCCGCACCACCAGACGGTCGGCCGACGACGGCACCGTCTCCGGAGCGACCGCCGCATGCTGCGCCAGCAGCCCCTCCAGCCGGTCGGCCAGTGACGCGCCGCGCTGGAGTGAGAGCTGCGACGCCGCCCGCTCCAGCGCCTCGCGCAAACGGTCCGGGTCAACTGGCTTGAGCACGTAGTCGAGGGCGTGGACTTCGAACGCCTTCAGCGCGTGCCGATCGTACGCCGTCACGAACACGACCAACGGCATCGCGTCGACTCCGATCTCCTCGATGATCTCGAACGCCGTCGCCCGGCCGAGTTGGATGTCCAACAGCACGACGTCGGGACTCCGCTCGACGATGGCCGCGATGGCCTGGGCCCGCCCGCCGCACTCGCCGATGCACGTCACACCCGGCAGCACTCCGAGCTGCCGCCGGAGCCCTCGTCTCGCGACCGGCTCATCATCCACGATGAGCACCTTCATGCGGGCACCGGTGCAAAGGGAATGCGAATCTCCACGCGCGTCCCCGGCGACCCCGGTCTCCCATGCAGCTCGACGGTCGCTTGCGGACCATAGAGGTGATTGAGCCGCGCCCGCGTGTTGCCGAGTCCGATCCCCTCGACTCTCGGCGCGCCGTCCCCGAATCCCAAGCCGTCGTCGACGATCGTGATGTGCAGCATGTCGTGTTGGCGGCCCGCGGACAACACGATCGTCGTGCAGGCGTCGTCGGTCTTCCCGTGCTCGATCGCGTTCTCCACGAGCGGCTGGATCAGAAACACCGGCACGCGCGCGTCGAGCACCGCCGGATCGACCGTGACTTCCACACGCAACTGATCGCCGAATCGCCCGCGCTGGATATCCAGATAGTCATTGACGAACGCCAACTCCTGTTCGAGCCGCACTTCATGCGCCTCTTCGTCGAGGCTCCGCCGCAGCAGCGTCGACAACCGCAACAGCATCTGCTCGGCCTTCCCCGCATCCTCGGTCACGAACACGGAGATCGCGTTCAACGTATTGAACAGAAAATGGGGCCGAAGCTGCGACCGCAGGGTGTCCAGCTTGGATCGCGTGAGCTCGGCCTCCAACGCGGCGGCGCTGATCCGCTCGGCAGCGTAAAGACTTTGGAAGCGCACGACCGTGTAGACCATCGCGACCACGGCATAAAAGAACACGCCCGTGAACACGCCCCACACGAACGCGTTGGGGCTGGCGACCCCGTCAAACGCCGCGCCGAGACCGACCCCGTGCTGGAGAGACAGCTGCAGCGACCGGAGCGTGATCACGACCCCGTACTGTACGGTCGCCAAGATCACCGCCACGGCCGTGTGCACGAGCAGTGAACGGGAGATCGGCTTGGCGTCGGGCGGCCACCGGCGTACGGCCACGAGCACCGCGGGCGTGAGGAGCGCCCACGCGCCCCAGAAGAGCAGCGCGACCCGCACGTCGGCGCCGACGTTGATCGATCGCCCCCCGGCGAGATCGGTCAACGCTTCCTGGGTGACGAAGAATGTTCCGACGACGAGTGCGAGCGCTACGACCCGGGAACTCCGCAAACCGTCGGTCGGCTGGCGTGCATCCGGCATGCGTACATCATGGGTCGCCGGATCGTGCCCGGCAACCGGGCGCCACAAATCACGCCAATAGCACTGGAAATCACCGATGGCACAGAGACTGTCCTATCGTGACCGCCGCGATGCGATCGCAAATGCGGCGAAGCCATGGCCTGCAATGCCTTAGACTTTGGTCCTCATGCGCGCGTTTTGCCGCACGGGTACCTATACAGTCTACGCGCTGCAGTGACCGGCGATGGCGGTGGTATGGACGCGTGCCGCCGGACTCGGCCGCCGTATCCGAGGGTTCCCATGGCCGTTTCCACCCCGGGCTCCCCTGCAATCGCTGCCCTCTTGGCCGACGTCGACGGTACGGTGGTCACGAAGGAGAAGGTGATCACTGACCGCGCCAAACAGGCCGTGCAGCGGATGCGGGACAACGGGATCATCTTCGCCATCACCAGTGGCCGGCCGCCCCGCGGCCTGCAAATGCTCGTCGAGCCCCTCGGGCTGACCATGCCGATGGCCGCCTTCAACGGCGGGGCCATCGTGCTCCCGGATCTTTCCCTCCTCGATCAGCTGGCGATCCCGGACTATCTGCTCCCCGCGCTCGTCGAGGCGATCGAGTCGCATGGCATCGACGTGTGGCTCTACTCCGCGACGCAGTGGTATGTGCGCGACGCCCAAGCCCCGCGCGTCGACCGGGAAACCTCGACCGTCCAGTTTGCGCCGACGGTGGTGCCGAGTTTCGACGATGTGCTGACGGGCATCGTGAAGATCGTCGGTGCGAGCCTCGACCACGATCGCGTCGCGGCGTGCGAGCGAGCCCTCCAGGAGGAGTTCGGCACGCAGGTCACTGCCGTGCGATCCCAGCCGCACTACCTCGACGTGACCCACCCGGCGGCCAACAAAGGCTCGTCGATCACGCGCCTGTCGCGGTATCTGAAGATACCGTTGGCGCAGATCGCCACGCTCGGCGACCAGCTGAACGACATCGCCATGTTCGAGCGGAGTGGGCTCAGCATTGCGATGGGCAACGCCAGTGACGAGGTCAAGCGGCACGCGAACGTCGTCACGACTTCGTACGAGGACGAAGGATTCGCCGACGCGGTGGTCCAGTACATCCTTCCACGCGCCGCGCCCGCTCGCGGCCCGGCGACGCGGGCCACGGGCCAACTCCACCGGCTGGGACAGAGCCTCTGGCTCGACAACATCACGCGCGACTTGTTGACCAGTGGCACGCTCGCGCGGTACGTGAAAGACCTGTCCGTCACCGGCCTCACGTCCAACCCCACGATCTTCGAGCGGGCCATCACCACGAGCCAGGCATACGACGTGGCGATCGCCGAGGCGCGCATGACGGATGCCACCGACGAGGAAGTGTTTTTCGACCTCGCCATCGATGATCTGAGGCGCGCCGCCAATGTGTTGCGCCCGATCTACGATCGGACCGATGATGTCGATGGTTGGGTGTCGCTCGAGGTGTCGCCGCTCCTCGCCTACGACACAGCCGGCACCGTCGCGGCGGCCAAAGATCTCTTCGTGCGCGCGAACCGGCCGAATCTCATGATCAAGATCCCGGCGACGCGCGAAGGGCTGCCCGCGATCGAGGAGGTCATCTTTGCCGGCATCCCCGTGAACGCGACGCTGCTGTTCTCCCGCGAACATTACTTCGCGGTGGCCGAGGCGTTTCTCCGCGGCATCGAGCGCCGGCTGGATGCGGGCCTCAAGCCGGACGTGAGCTCCGTGGCTTCCGTGTTCGTGAGCCGGTGGGACGCCGCCGTCGCCGACACAGTACCCGCCGCGCTCCGCAACCGGCTCGGCCTCGCCGTCGCCCAGCGCACGTACCAGGCGTATCGCTCGCTCCTCGCCTCGCCCCGTTGGCAGCGCATCTACAACGCCGGGTCGCGGCCCCAGCGGCTGCTCTGGGCCAGCACCGCGAGCAAGGATCCGGGCGTATCCAAACTGTTCTATGTCAGAGCGCTGGCCGCGCCGTTCACCGTCAACACGATGCCCGAGGGCACGCTGACCGAACTCGCGGAGCACGGCGACGTCCCGACACTCATGCGGGCGGACGGCGGGGAAGCGGACGTTGTACTGGCGCGGTTCGCCGCGGAAGGGACGGACATCCACGCGCTCGCCGCCCGCCTGCAGAAGGATGGGGCGGCGGCGTTCGTCGAGTCGTGGCACGCATTGATGGCAGTGATCGCGTCGAAGCGGGCTCTGCTCGCGAAGCGCGGATAGCACGAGCGCCGTACGGCGTGCTGGACAACGCAATTGCGAGGTGGTTGATGACACTCGGATACGATAAGCCACTCTACGTCCTTCCGTTCGACCATCGTGGCTCCTTCAAGACGCAAATGTTCGGCTGGCGGGGCGAGCTGAGTCCCGAGCAGACGGCGGAGATCGCTGCCACCAAGCGAGTGATCTACGACGCCTTCGAGGCGGCCGTACAGGCGGGGGTCCCTCGGGAGAAGGCTGGAATCCTCGTCGATGAGAATGTTCGGCTCGGACATTCTCTCGGACGCGATCAAGGGCGGCTTCGTCACCGCGAGTCCGGCCGAGAAAAGCGGCCAGGCCGAGTTCGACTTCGAGTACGAGAACTTCGCCGCCCAGATCGCCGCGCGCCCCACCACGTTCTGCAAGGTGTTGGTCCGCTACAATCCGCAGGGTGATGTGCCGTTGAACCGACGTCAGGCGCGACGCCTGGCACAGCTGTCGGACTACCTGCATACGAGCGACCAGACGCGATACATGTTCGAGCTCTTGGTGCCGCCCGAGAAATCGCAGCTCGATCGTGGCAGGGACGTGTATGATCTCCAGGTTCGGCCGCGACTCATGGTGCGCGCTATCGAAGAGCTGCAGGACGCCGGCGTCGAGCCCGACGTCTGGAAGATCGAAGGCCTGGACCGCCGCGACGACTGCGTGCGGATCGTAGAGACGGCGCGCCGCGGCGGGCGGGATCACGTGGGGTGCATCGTCCTGGGCCGGGCCGAGGGTGATGACAAGGTGCGCCACTGGCTCACCACGGCGGCGGCGGTCCCGGGCTTCGTGGGCTTCGCGGTGGGACGCACGACGTTCTGGGATCCACTCGTGGACTGGCGGGCCGGAAAGATCACGCGAGACGCGGCGGTCACGGAGATTGCACGCCGCTACCGCACGTGGGTCGACACGTTCCAGGCCGTACGCGTCGAACCTGCCGGGAGCGCGAGAGCCTGAGGGGGATGCGATGCGCGACGGCAGACACCGCAGGAGCCGCGCGCCCGGCTGGCCAGGCTCCGGAGCGGCGCTGGCATTTGTCGCCGCGGCGTCGGTGGTCGCGGGCTGCGCCGTGGGCCCGAAGTACGTGGCGCCCAAGCTTCCCGTACCGAGCGAATGGCAGGGGCAGGGCGACCCGCGCGTCACGCTCAGGACGCTGACGAGCATCGACAGCGCTTGGTGGACCGTGTTCGGCGATACGACACTCGCGCGCCTCATTGCGCTCGCCTACCACCAGAATCTCCCGCTCCAGACGTCAGGGCTCCGCATCCTGACCGCGCGGGCCCAGCTGCACATCGCCGTCGGCTCGCAGTATCCGCAGTTCCAGGTGGCGCTCGCCCGGGTGGCCGCCGTCGGCCTGAGTGATCGCGCGGCCGACGCGCTCAGCAGTACAGCCGCTTCCAACTTCGGTGTGTACGAGGTGGGGTTCGACGCGGTCTGGGAGTTGGACTTCTGGCACAAGTACCGGAAGGAAGTGAAGGCGCAGACCGCGAATTACCTGGGAACGGTCGCCGACTACGACAACGCCGTCGTCTCGCTGACCGCCGAAGTCGCGCGGACGTACACGATCATGCGCACGTACGAGGTGCTCGTCGACCAGGCCCGGACGAATGTCCGGATTCAAGAAGAAGGACTCCGCATTGCGGATGCCCGATTCCGCAACGGCGCCACTTCGGAACTGGACGTGGACCAAGCGACGACGTTACTTGAGGGCACGCGCGCATCGATCCCACCGCTCTTGGCGAACTTGCAACAGACGCAGAACGCGCTGTGCACCTTGCTCGGGCAAAATGCCGGCTCGCTCCAAGAGCTGCTCCAGCTCCAGAAAGGCATTCCAACGGTGCCGCCCAACGTCGCGTTGGGCGTGCCCGCCGATTTGCTCCGCCGGCGTCCCGACGTCCGGAGCGCGGAGCTCAGCGCCATCGCGCAGAGCGAGCGCGTCGGGGTCGCCAAGGCCGAGCTGTATCCGCAGTTCTCCATCGACGCCGTGCTGGGTTTCCGCAGCCTCATCGGCGGCCCTCCGGGAACCGGCGGACCGCTCTTCAATCCGGCGAGCTTCTTCTACTCGTTGGGGGCCCAGCTGTTGTATCCGCTCTTCAACTATGGACGCATCAAGAATACCGTGCGGGTGCAGGATGCGATGTATCAGCAGTCCCTCGTCGAGTACCAGCAGGCGGTGCTCGCAGCGGCACAAGAGGTGGATGACGCGATCGTCGGCTTCCTCCGGTCACAAGAAGGGGTGGCGTCCGCTGAGAAAGCCGTACAGAGCGCGCAACGGTCGGTAGACCTGTCGTTCGTGCAGTATCGCGAAGGCGCCGTGGACTTCCAACGGGTCCTCGACGCCCAGCGCTCTCTCCTGACCGATGAAAACGATCTGGCCAATGCGCGTTCATCCGTCGCCACGAGCCTCGTCGGTCTGTACAAGGCGATGGGTGGCGGATGGCAGATCCGTCTCGGGCAGCCATTCGTGTCGGACAGCATGCGGAAAGAGATGGAAGGACGCACCAACTGGGGCGACATGCTCTCGCAGCCGCTGCCCAATCCCGCACCGGCCGGTCCCTCGAAGCCAAGGTGATGCACGATGTCCAAGCGTGGAACATGGATCCTCGCGGTGGTGGTGGTCGCCGCGGCAGGCTTCTTTGGCTATCGCTACTGGAAGTCCAAGCAGTCGGCGTTGCCGGCCGGGATTGCGTCGGGGAACGGCCGCATCGAGGCCAAGCTGGTGGACGTCGCGGCCCGGGAGCCGCTGCGAGTGAAGGAGATTCTGGTCGAGGAAGGCGATCTGGTGAAGCCCGAGCAGGTGCTCGTGCACATGGACGTCTCCACGCTCGAGTCGCAGCTCGCGGAAGCCAAGGCGCGCGTGGCAGCCGCACAGGAGCAGATCGCCGTGGCGCAAGCGGCGATCGTCCGACAGCAGAGTGAGATCGGGCTGGCGAAAATCGAAGCGCAGCGCGCCAACGCGCTGGTCGCCGAGCGCGCCGGGTCGCAGCGGGAGAGCGACGTGCGCAACACCGTACTGGAGACGACCCAGGCTGCCCTCGTCGAGGAGCAGGCCCGGCTCGCCGCGGCACGTCAGGATGTCGCGGTGGCGCGCGCCGACGTGGCGACCATACAAACCCGCATCGCCGACGCCACTCTCGTGTCGCCGGTGGTGGGTCGCGTCCTGTATCGCCTCGCCGAGCCGGGCGAGGTGCTGGCGCCGGGCGGGAAGGCGCTGACGCTGGTGAATCTGGAGGACGTGTACATGGAGATCTTCCTGCCCGCCGAGCAAGCGGCCGCGGTCAAGGTCGGCGCCGACGCGCGGATTACGGTCGACTATCAACCGGACCGGGCGGCCGCCGCGCAAGTGAGTTTCGTGTCGCCGGAAGCGCAGTTCACGCCGAAGCAGGTCGAGACGCGCAGCGAGCGGGAAAAGCTGATGTTCCGCGTGAAGATCCAGGTGCCGCGCGATCTGGTGATGGAGTACGTGGACCAGATCAAGACGGGCGTGCGGGGCATCGGGTACGTGAAGGTGAACGCCGCGGCGCCGTGGCCCGCCTGGCTGCAGGGCGCAACGACTCGCACCTCCAAGGTCGGCAACTGAGGGATGGGTTGATGATGTCCACCGGGGTCGGAACGTCTCGGCAACAAGTGGTGTCGATCAAGAATGTCACCCACCACTATGGGAAGGTGACGGCGCTCGATGGGATCTCTCTCGACATCCCGAGTGGCCTCATGGTGGGCATCGTTGGCCCGGACGGCGTCGGCAAGTCGACGCTCATGGCGATCGTGGCGGGTTCGAAGAAACTGCAGCAGGGCACGGTGACGGTGCTCGGTGGCAACATTGACGACGTCCGGCACCGGCGCGCCGTCTGTCCTCGAATCGCCTACATGCCGCAGGGGTTGGGGAAGAACCTCTACCTCGAGCTCAGCGTGTACGACAACGTCGACTTCATGGCGCGGCTCTTCGGCCTATCGGCCGCCGAGCGCGCCGCCCGCGTCCCGCAACTCCTCGAGGCGACGGGGCTCGCGCCATTCCCCGACCGGCCCGCGGGCAAGCTCTCGGGGGGCATGAAGCAGAAGGTGGGCCTCTGCGGCGCGCTGGTGCACGACCCCGACCTCCTCATCCTCGATGAGCCCACGACCGGCGTCGATCCTTTGTCGCGACGGCAATTCTGGACGTTGATCAACGACATCCGGGCCGATCGGCCGACCATGAGCGTGATCATCTCGACCGCCTACATGGACGAGGCACAGCAGTGGGACTGGATTGTCGCGATGAACGCCGGCCAGGTGCTCGCGACGGGCACGCCCACGGAGCTGATGGAGCGGACGCACAGCGCGGACCTGGAGCACTGCTTCATCGCGCTCCTGCCGGAAGCGCTGCGCCAAGGGCACACCGACATCACGATTCCGCCGCGACCCGCGGGCGCCTCGGACATCGCCATCGATGCCAAGGGTCTGACGCGCCGCTTCGGCACCTTCACCGCGGTCGACCATGTGACCTTGTCGATCGAGCGGGGCGAGATCTTCGGCTTCCTCGGCTCCAACGGCTGCGGGAAGTCGACCACCATGAAGATGCTGACCGGACTGCTTCCGCCGAGCGAGGGAACGGCGACACTGTTCGGCAGCTCGGTCGAAGCGGGAAGTCTCGTGGTGCGCAACAACCTCGGGTACATGACCCAGGCGTTCTCGCTCTATGGCGAATTGACCATCCGGCAGAATCTGGTGCTCGACGCGCGACTGTTCCACATCCCCAAAGAGAAGGCGGAAGCCCGCATCGATGCGCTGGTCGATCGCTTCGGCTTGCGCCCTCACCTCGATGCGCTGGCGGACTCGCTACCCCTCGGCCTCCGCCAGCGCCTGTCGCTCGCCGTCGCCGTGTTACACGAACCCAAGATGCTCATCCTCGACGAGCCGACGTCCGGGGTCGACCCGATCGCGCGCGACAGCTTCTGGGAGGTATTGATCGACATGTCGCGCAACCAGGGCGTGACGATCTTCGTGACGACACACTTCATGAACGAGGGGATGCGTTGCGACCGCATCTCGCTCATGCACGCGGGGCGAGTGCTCGCCTGCGACGCGCCGCAGAAGCTCATTGATGATCGCGGCGCGGCCACCCTGGAAGAGGCATTCATCGCCTATATGGAGGATGCCATCGCCTCTACCGCCACACCGGCCACACCGGCCACACCGGCCACACCCGCCGCGGCGACGCCCACGACCACTCCGGTCGCAGCGGACGCGACCGTCCACGCGGCACCACACGAGACCACGAAAGGCAAGGGACTCCAACGCATGGTCGCGTACATGCGCAACGAGACGATGCAGATCCTCCGCGATCCGATCCGCCTGGCGTTTGCGTTCATTGGTTCAGCGCTGCTCATGCTCGTGTTCGGCTTCGGGATCACCACGGATGTGGAGCACATTCGGTACGCCGCGCTCGACAACGACCGGTCGCCCGAGAGCCGCACCTATCTCGAGGAGTTCGCCGGAACGGCGGTGTACTTCACGCCGACGCGCCCGGCCCAGTCGGACGTGGCCGGACTCGATCGCATGCGCAGGGACGAGATCTCGCTGCTGCTCGAGATCCCGCCGAATTTCGGCCGCGATTTCCGGCGGGGCTCCAAACCCGATGTCTTGGCCGAGGTGGACGGCGCCATGACCTACCGGGGGGAGACCGTCTCCCAGTACGTCCGGGGCGTGCACAATACACTGGAGGATGATCGGGCCACCGAGCTCGGCGCCGGGCGGTCCAAGTACACGGCATCGATCCAAGAACGGTACATGTACAACCCGACTTTCGAGAGCATCTACTCGATCGTGCCGAGTGTGCCGGCCCTGCTCTTGATCCTGATTCCGGCCATTCTCATGACCGTCAGCATCGTGCGGGAGAAAGAGCTGGGGTCGATGATCAACTTCTATGTCACGCCGACGGGCCGGTTCGAATACCTGCTGGGCAAGCAAATCCCCTATGTCGCCATCGGGATGATCAACTTCTTCATCATGGCCGCCCTGGCGCTGATTGTCTTCCGTGTGCCCATCAAGGGCAGCTTCCTCCTCCTGACACTCTGCACGCTGCTCTACCTGATCGTGACGACGGGCGTCGGCATGGTGACATTGACCTTCACCAAGACGCAGGTCGCGGCTGTCTTCGTGACGGCGATTCTCACCATCCAGCCGACCCTCCAATTCGCCGGTCTCTTGCAGCCGGTCTCGACGCTGGAAGGCGGCGCGCGCATTGTGGGGACGATTTGGCCAACGACCTACTATATGCACTCGAGCCTCGGGGCGTACACCAAAGGACTCATGCCCAGACTCATGGCGCCCGATCTGCTCATACTCGCCTGCTCGTTCCCGATCCTGTGGGCCATCAGCACGCTTGGCCTGAAAAAGCAGGAGAGTTAGGGATGCGCTCCGCGCTGAACATTCTCTGGCTCGGGATCAAAGAGATCCGCAGTCTGGTCAGCGACCGGGTGATGGTGCTGTTCGTCATCTACGCTTTCACGCTGGCGATCTACTCTCAGGCCACGGGGACCTCGAACGAAGTGAACAATGCCTCGATCGCGTTCGCGGATGAGGACGGCTCGGCGCTCTCGCAGGAGTTGTTCAACGCGTTCTACCCACCCCGCTTCCAATTCGCCCAGCCGATCCGGACCAGCGAGGTGGAAGATGTGATGGATGAAGGGCGATTCATGTTCGTCGTGACGATCCCGCCGCAGTTCGAGCGGAACCTGCGCGCGGGTCGTCAGCCGGACATCCAGGTGAGTATCGATGCGACCGCCATGCAGCAGGCGGGCATTGGCTCCGGGTATATCAAGAACATCATTGACGACCGCATCGCGTCCTTTCTCAGTCGCACCGATGTCACACCGCCCAAGTCCGTGAATCTGGTGGTGCGCAAGCTGTTCAACCCGAACGGCATTGGCATGGTTCACCAGCATCGTGGCGATCATCAACCAGCTGACGCTGCTCACCGTGGTCCTCACCGGAGCCGCGGTCATTCGCGAGCGCGAACACGGGACGCTCGAGCACCTCTTGGTCATGCCGCTCACTGCCTTCGAGATCGCCATGGCCAAGGTGTGGGCCAATAGTCTCGTCATCCTCGTCGCGACGGCCGCATCGCTCTTCCTGATCGTGCGGATGGCGCTCCAGGTGCCGTTTGCAGGCTCGATGCCGCTCTGGTTCTTTGGGGTCGTGCTGTATCTGTTCTTCGCCACGGCGCTCGGTGTCTTTCTGGGGACGATGGCGCGTTCGATGGCGCAGTTCGCGCTGCTGATCGTCCTCGTGATCGTCGTGCTCCAGCTGCTGTCGGGCGGATCGACGCCCGTCGAGAGTCAGCCGAGCTGGCTCCAGGCCATCACGTACTTTCTGCCGTCGCGGCACTTCGTCAGCTTCTCGCAAATCATCATCTACCGTGGCGGCGGGATCAGCGCGGTGTGGCGCCACTTCGCGATGGTCGCGGCCGTTGGTACGGCGTTCTTCGCCTACAGCGTGATCCTGTTCCGGAAATCGATCGCCGTGACCAAGTAGACCCAGACAACTGCTCAGGAGGACTGCATGAGCACGACGATCCCAAACCCGATGACCGCCGACCGAAAGACCAGTCGCGCTCGTGCCGCGGCGCCTCGCTTCGCCGACGACGAGCTGAGGAAGATCGACGCCCTCTGGCGCGCGGCGAACTACCTATCGGTCGGACAGATCTACCTGCTCGACAACCCGCTCCTGCGCCAACCGCTCACGCGAGCCCATATCAAACCGCGGTTGCTCGGGCATTGGGGCACCACGCCCGGTCTCAACCTCATCTACGCGCACCTCAATCGGGTCATCAAGAGTCGCGATCTCGATATCATGTACGTCATCGGGCCGGGCCACGGTGGACCAGCCATTGTCGCCAACGCGTACTTGGAAGGCACGTATAGCGAGGTCTATCCCGACATCAGTCAGGACGAGGCGGGGATGAAGCGGCTGTTCAAGCAGTTCAGCTTCCCTGGTGGCATTCCAAGCCACGTGGCACCGGAGACGCCGGGATCGATGCACGAAGGGGGAGAGCTCGGCTACGCCCTCTCCCATGCGTTCGGCGCCGCGTTCGACAACCCGGACCTCATTGTGGCCTGCGTGGTGGGCGACGGCGAGGCCGAGACAGGCCCGCTGGCCACCGGTTGGCACGGCAACAAGTTCCTCAACCCGGCACGCGATGGGTGCGTCCTCCCCATCCTGCACTTGAACGGCTACAAGATCGCCAACCCGTGCTACCTCGACCGCATCCCGAGGGGTGAGCTCATGAAGCTCCTCGAGGGCATGGGCTACACGCCGTACGTCGTCGAGGGCACCGACCCGGAGGCCGTCCATAAGGAGTTGGCCGAGACGCTCGATCACGTGGTGGGCGAGATCGAACGGATCTGGGCGGACGCCCGGGAGCGCGGCATCGAGCAGCGTCCGGCGTGGCCGATGATCGTGCTCCGCACATTGAAGGGCTGGACCTGTCCGCGCGAGATCGACGGCAAGTTGGAGGAAGGCTACTGGCGGAGTCACCAAGTCCCAATGGGTGACATGGACCAACCCGAGCACATCAGCATCCTCGAGCGATGGATGCGGAGCTACCGCCCTGAGGAGCTGTTCGACGCCGAGGGCAAGCTGGTGCTCGAATTGGCGGAGCTGGCGCCCAGAGCCGACCGCCGCATGAGCGCGAACCCGCACGCCAACGGCGGGACGCTGCTCAAGGAGTTGCGCCTTCCGGATTTTCGCGGTTACGCGGCCGACGTCCCGAGTCCCGGCGCCACGATCGCCGAGTCGACACGCGTGCAGGGGCGCTTCTTGCGCGACGTCATGAAGTTGAACATGGGGTATCAGAACTTCCGCGTGTTCAGCCCGGATGAGAACAACTCCAATCGCTGGCAGGACATCCTCGAGGTGACGAATCGATGCTATGTCGCGGAGATACGACCCGAGGACGATCACTTGGCACCGGACGGTCGCGTGATGGAAGTGCTCTCCGAGCACCAGTGTCAGGGGTGGCTCGAAGGATACCTCCTGACCGGCCGTCACGGGTTCCTCAGTTCCTACGAGGCGTTCATCCACATTGTCGATTCGATGTTCAATCAGCACGCGAAGTGGTTGAACGCCTGCCGGCACATTCCGTGGAGACGACCCATCGCGTCCCTCAACTACCTGTTGAGCTCACACGTCTGGCGTCAGGATCACAATGGCTTCAGCCACCAGGATCCGGGATTTCTCGACCATGTGGCGAACAAAAAGGCGGAGGTCGTTCGGATTTACTTGCCGCCCGATGCGAACACGCTCCTGTCGGTCACGGATCACTGCCTGAGAAGCCGCAACTATGTGAATGTCATCGTGGCGGGCAAGCAGCCTGCACCGCAGTGGCTCAACATGGACCAGGCGGTCAAGCATTGCACGGCCGGCATCGGCATTTGGGAGTGGGCGAGTAACGACAAAGGCGTCGAGCCCGATGTCGTGATGGCCTGTTGCGGTGACGTTCCCACCTTGGAGACGCTGGCCGCCGTCCAACTCCTCCGCCGTCACCTGCCACGGCTCAAGGTTCGCGTGATCAACGTCGTCGATCTCATGCGGCTCCAACCGGCCAAGCAGCATCCGCACGGTCTCCCGGACGACGAGTTCGATGTGCTGTTCACCAAGGACCGGCCTGTCGTCTTCGCGTTTCACGGATACCCAGCGCTCATCCATCGGCTCATCTATTCGCGCACCAATCACCGGAATTTCCACGTGCACGGCTACAACGAAGAGGGAACGACGACGACACCCTTCGATATGGTCGTGCTGAACAAGCTCGATCGCTTCGATCTGGTCGAGGACGTGATCAATCGCGTGCCGCAGCTCGGCGCGCGCGCGGCGTATTTCAAGCAAGCGATCCGCGACCGCTTGATCGAGCACCGCCACTACATTGAGGAGTACGGCGATGACATGCCGGAGATCGTGGGCTGGCGCTGGGAGGGCGGCGCCGCGGTGGCTGGCGGCGGCACCTCGACCGAAGGAGATAACGTCTGAGGGTGCTGCTGTTGAATGCGGGATCGAGCAGCCTCAAATGCGTGGTCATGGAGGCTGAGGACTGTCGCGTGATCGCGCAGGCCTCGGCCGACTGGGCCGGTCCGGTGACGCGCTATGCGTTCTCCCCGACTGGAGATGCGCGCGCGGCCGAGGACGTGCCGTGGCGAGGGCACGCCGAGGCCGTGCGGCGTGTGGCTGAAGACTACGCGTCGTCGCCAGCGCGAGGCGCGAACGGATCCGTGTTTGGTGCCGTTGGACACCGCATTGTGTTCGGCGGCGAGTTCACGCGCGCGGTCCCCATTGGACCGGCGGTACGCTCACGGATCGCCGAGCTCTCGGAGTTGGCGCCGCTCCACAACCCGCCGGCGCTCGAGACGCTCGCCGCGGCCGAAGCCCTCTTGCCGGACGTGCCGCACGTCGCGGTGTTCGACACATCATTCCACGCCACGTTGCCGGCGGAGGCCTACACCTTTGCCGTGCCAGGCCGCTGGGCCCGCGATTGGAACATTCGCCGCTTCGGGTTCCACGGTCTCAGTCACGCGTATTGCGCGGGTCGCGCGGCCGCGATGCTGGGCCGGCCAGCGGAAGCGCTGCGGCTCGTCATTTGCCATTTGGGTCACGGTTGCTCGGCCTGCGCCGTGCTGGGTGGTCGCTCGGTCGACACCACGATGGGCTTCACGCCGCTCGACGGCCTGATGATGGGGACACGAAGCGGGGCCCTGGATCCTGGCGTCGTGCTGCACGTTCAGACGTACCATGGCCTCACCGCTCCGGAGGTGGAGCACATCCTGAACCACGAATCGGGATTGCTCGGCGTCTCCGGGACCTCGGGGGACATGCGCGAAGTCTTGAGCGCGGCCGCCAACGGGGACGAGCGGGCGGCTCTGGCGCTTCGGGTCTACACGTATCGCGTGCGGCAGGCGATCGGCGCGCTCAGCGCCTCGCTGGGCGGGCTGGACGCGCTCGTTTTTACCGCCGGCGTCGGCGAGCACTCTGCTGAGATCCGCGCCGCATGCTGCGCTGGGCTCGGGTTCTTGGGCGTCGATGTGGATCCGGACGCCAACGCGAACTGCCGTCCGGACGCCGATGTCTCGCGGCAGGGGTCCCGCACCCGGATTCTCGTCGTGGAGACGCGGGAGGACCTCACGATGTTGCGCGAGGTGATGGGCGTGATCGGAGCAGGTGTTGCAATGCGACCGAATCGGGAGATCCTATGACGGCACCAGCCAAGACACGCGGTCGCACGAGCGGGAATGATCGGTCGCACACGGGTGAGGCCGTGAAGGTGCTGGTCGTCGACGTCGGCGGTACGAACGTCAAGATGCTGGCGAGCGGCCAGCGTCAGCGCCGCAAGTTCCCGTCGGGACGGGCGCTGACACCGGCGGCGATGGTCGAAGGCGTGAAGGAGCACGCCGAGCACTGGAGCTACGACGTCGTCTCGCTTGGCTACCCGGGGAGCGTCCATGACGGACACGCCGTCGGCGAGGCGCCGAACCTCGCGCCGGGGTGGACACGATTCGACTTCGAAGCGGCCTTCGGTTGCCCGGTCAAACTGACGAACGACGCCGTCATGCAGGCGTTGGGCTGCTACCGGCACGGCGTCATGCTATTTCTCGGACTCGGGACGGGACTCGGCAGCGCGCTCGTGATGGATGGCACCGTCCTGCCGATGCGCCTGGGCAATCTCGCCTTCGGGAAGAGGACGCTCGAGGACTACATTGGCACTCGTGGGCTGAAACAGAGCGGGCGCAAGCAGTGGGGCAAGCGCGTCGAGCGGATTGCGCTCCGGCTGATGTCGGGACTCTTCCTCGACGACCTGGTGCTCGGCGGCGGAAACGCGAAGGAGTTGAAGCGCCTGCCACACGGTTGCCGACGCGGCCACAATAACGACGCCTTTCTCGGGGGATTCAAGCTCTGGGAGCGTTGACCGCCGCCGCGATTACCCCCGGACTGGCGCGACGATCACGCCCACGACGTCGCCGAATTCGCTCACGGCGCGCGACGCCCCCGGGGGCACCGTCCACCGCCCCCCGTCGACGCGGACGACCAGCTGATGGACGCCGGGCATCACCGGCGTCGACAGTCTCCACTCGTCGCCGCGTACGGGATCGCACACCACCGCCCGCCAATCCGTCACGTCGCCCATCACCTCGACCTGCCGCGCGTCTCTCGCCCGAATCTCGAGCGTGTACCCGCTATCGGACCGCGCCAGCCAGTACCGGAGATCGCTCGACGCCGCGTCGCTCGTGCGCGGCGTCCGAACGGCGACCGGCCGGCCGATGCTCAGCCCACCCGTGGCATAGGCCCGTTCGCGCACGCCGCCGAGCGGCGACACCAACATTGCGCCTCGGGTGCCGGCCGCGACCACGACAGCGATCGGCGAAAGCAGTCGCCACGCCGCCGACGCGCTCGCCCACCCGATCCGGGATGTCTCCGGCGTCGACAGCACACCGCCACTCGCGTCCAGCGTCAACCGTGACAGCGTGCGATGGGCTGACAGCTTGAGCAACCACGTCGTCACCGCTCTGGACGAGATGCTCGTGTCAGTGACGAGCTCCGCCACCGTCGAATCCGGTGCGCCACCCACCGACGCGGAGACCCACTGTTGAGACACGTGCGGTGTACGGTATCCCTCGGTACCCGTTGTCACCGACGCACCGAACACCACGCCCCACCGGTGGCTCCACACTCCACCCCCGAGCCCGATCGGCCCGCCGATGACGGGACGGGGCATCGGTAACACGAACGACGGCGCGACGGGATCCCACGGATCGTCTCCCAGGCTGTCGAGGCGTGCCGGCCCCGCGCGAACGCCAGCCCACGCGCCGGATGCCACGCCCCGCTCGTACCGCAGGGCGAACCCCGGTTGCCGCACGGCCGTCGCGTACACCGCATTCCCGACCACGCGCCCTTGAGACGCGAGCGGCACAACTCCCGTAATACTCGACGTCCACGTCGTGCGCGGTGTCCCCGTCGTCCCATTGTCGGACGTCGCATCCACGACACCGAACCCGTTGGGCGTGACGAGACCCAGCTGCGCGCTCGTGGCCGACGGTGCGCCGAACACCCGGCCGGAACCACCCAGCACCTGTGGCGCCTGCGCGTCCAGCGTCGGGCTCACGGCTCCGACGAGGACGACGAAAACGACCACCAGGACGGACCTCACGGGGGGACGGGCGGCATCGACGTCGCCGGTGGCCTCGCCGGCCGTGCCGGATCCGCCCCACTGCGGACCATCGCCGCGTCGAGCGGCGGCACGCCGTCGCCAATGTCCCGCGCGATCGCTTCTCGCAACCGCGACAGCTCCGCGTCCGACGCCCCGCGCCGCACGGCCACTTGGACGCCCACCGCCGCCGAATCCGCCGGGACACCGCGGGCCACGAGATCGACCGTCACCACGAACGGTACCGTCACCGGCGGCGCCGCGGTCCGGGCATGCGCCGCCGTCGCCAACGTCCCGGCAGCCGAACGCGACACGCCCGCGGTCAGCGCTTGCGCCACGGCCACCAACTCTTCCCGCAGCGCGGGCGTCTCTCCACTTTCCGCCAGAATGGATCGCGCCAGGCGCAACGCGCCGGCGTAGGCGACGACCACCTGCGCAATGCGTTCACTCGACACGCCGCGACTCGCCCCCTCCAGCGCCTTGGCCCGGAGAACGTCGCCCGGCAACCCCTCGGCGTTCGCTTGCGCGACGAGACTATCGATGACGGGCGGCTGCGCATGACCGCGCACCGCATCGCCCATCATCGCGAGCACCGCGGCGACGGCCCAAACGCCACGCGGCGCACCACTCACGTGGCGCCCGATCCCACGACAATCACCGACGTCGGATTGCCGAATCCGTCCGGCGCGAGCGGTGCCGTGGGATCCGCGATCCAGTCGCGGCCGTCGACCACGAACGCATACGCATATCTCCCTGGGCGAATGTGCACGTCAACCGCCCACACGCCTTCGCTCGACGACACCCGATCGAGCGGAGTCGCCGCAACGTTCCAGCCGTTGAAATCGCCGACGATGCTCACGCGGCCCGCGCGCTCCGCCTCCGCCCCGCGCAGAACGAATCGCACATTGACCTCGGTCGGCGTGACCCGCACCCGATGCCTCCCGCCGTGCTCCCCGCGCACGGCGACGACCGCTCCGACGAGTACGGCCGCCGCGCACACGCCCGCGATCCAACGGCGATGCCCCATCGATCGCCGGCCGCCACGGATCGCCGCGTCGATCACGGTCGACCGATGCGCGTGGTCGATCGGGAGTGGACCCGCATACCACTGGCGGATTGCCGACTCCATGCGCCGCTCGAGCTCGCCCTCGTCCGTCACCGATCGTCTCCTTCGAGCACGCGCGACCGGAGCGCCTCCAAGCCGCGCTTGACGCGCATCTTGAGCGCCGACACGCTGTCGCCGGTTCGGCGCGCCATCTCCGGATAATCCAACCCCAGCCCATGCTTGAGCAAGAGGGCCTCTCGCGTGCGCGGATCGAGCGTCGCGAGCAGCGCGTCCATCATCGGCTCGCCCACCGGCCCGCCTCCGCCGGCATCCGCCGCGACCGGAGCCAAGTCGATGTCCGGAACGGGCGTTCGTCCCGCGTCACGCCGACGTCGACTCGCCGCCGCCGTCCGGCATACGTTGAGCAAAATCCGGAACAACCACCGCTCGAAGACGGCCTGCTCCCGGTACGCGCCGCTCCCCAACGCGCGGTAGACGCGCAGCCACGTCTCCTGAACGGCATCCTCCGCATCCTCTCGATGCCCCAGAAAGCGTACGGCGTAGCGGAGCGACGTCGGGTAATGCCGGCCGACAAGAGCCGCGAACGCCGCCGCGACGCCCCGCCGGACACCCGCCGCCAGCGCAGCGTCCGACGGGACCTCGGCATCGGCTGACGATGCGTCACTCGTCACGCCGTCAGCGGCGAGACGGGCTCACGGCGCGGTGGAATCAGGCGGAATCAGGCGGCGGTGGGGGCGGCGACGTCGGCGTCGATGTCTGCAGCACAACATTGACCTTCACCGAGCCGCCGGACCGCACGGTCACGAGTGTCCCAGCGCTCGGGAGATATGGGGCTCCCGGCGGCGGCGACGCGGCCACGATGTAGGTGCCCGCACTCAGGCGACTGAACGCGAATTTCCCACCCGCCCCCGATGTGTCCACGACGGGCAATGTATCCTTTGCCACCGAAGTATCGGGGCTGGTCAGGAGGGTAAGGCTCACCACCGCGCCGGCCAGCGGAATCGCGCTCCGTTGCTGGTCGCTATCCCCAACGACGAGGCCCTCGATGCGGCTCGTCGACTTGTTGCTCGCGCTCTGTACCGCCACGGATGCCGTCGGCGTCCGGCTCCCACTGGGCGCCGTCGAGGCACTGCACGCGGCGATGGTGGCTGACAGGACGACGGCGGGGATGATCCCGCGCCCCCAACGTTCAACGGTCATATCTGATCGCTCCAAAGAGAATGGCTGGATCGTGATCGACAGCTGAACCAACCATCCGACCCGCCATTCGGTCACATGACTGCGTGTGCCGGTAAAAGCGCAGCCTCATGGGCGATCCAAAATGTGTGCGCTATGTGATACGTCGCCAGTGGACCCACTAGCCGCCCCAGAGCGCCCGAGCCTCGGTCGCGAGGAGATCCGGCTGCTCCTCGGGGAAAAACAACTTGGCGCCCTCCACGCGCCGCACGCCACGCGAGCGCGGGAACGCGTGGTCCAGCCAGTCGGGGCAGGCGGGCGAGAAGATCGTGTCGGCCGTACCCCAGACGATGCGAACGGGGGCATTGAACCGGTGCAATGCCGGCTCGATGCCGAGCAAGGCGTCCTTTTCGAGCGCGATCGCGTAGGCGCCGACCTGCGCCTCGCGCCGCGGCGAGCTGACGAGCGGCGTGAAGTAGCACTGGATCGCTTCGTCGGTCGGGTGCGCCGGATCCTGATACAGGAGGGGGCCGATGCCTTTGGGCGATCGCGCGAACGTCGGGTTGAGCTGCGGCACGATGATCTCGTCGGCGAACGTCCCCTTACGCGCCATGGCGATGACGGGCAGCAATGACGGCGGCGGGCTGTCGATCACGACTTCGCAGTTGGTCAACAACAGCGTGCGCACCCGGTGCGGGTAGCGGGCCACGAACAGCTGCGCGATGCCGCCACCGCTGTCGTTGGCGATGAGGTCGACATCCGGGATGTGCAACGTGTCGAGTAGCGCCGCCAGCATCCCGACCTGGTCGAGCGGTGCGAGCGACTGTCCCTCGGGGATCTCCGAGTACCCGAGGCCCATGAGATCCGGCGCGACGCATTGCCGGTACGGCGACAGCCGCTCGATGGCCCCGCGCCATTGGAAGCCGTTGAGGAGAAAGCCGTGGAGGAATAGCGCGGCTTTGCCGGATCCGCGCTCGACGTAGGCGATACGCCCGTAGCGCGTATCGGCGAACCGCCGCATTGCATGGAAGGTCGACGCATCGATGGGGCCGCCGGGCGCGTCCGCGGCGAGCACGCGCGAGCGTCCGACGTAGGCACCGAGCGCGGCGCCGGTGCTAAGCTGGATGAAGTGTCGGCGTTGCATGGCGGCATAGTCGCGACGCGTCCCGGCAAAAGCCATGACCTCGGAGGTCATGGTCTTTGGCACGGCGGCCGTCTAACATCCGATGTGTCTTCTCCGATTGGCGATCTCCTCCGCGAGTGGCGCGTGGCGCGCCGGGTCAGTCAGCTGGATCTGGCGCTCGCCGCCGATGTCTCGTCGCGGCATTCGAGCTGCGTGGAGACGGGCAAGGCGCAGCCGAGTCGCGAGTTGATCGGGCGGCTGGCGGGGGCGCTCAACGTCCCCATGCGGGAGCGCAATGCGCTCTTGATGTCGGCCGGCTATGCGCCGTTCTATGGTGAGAACGAGATCGCGGCGCCAGAGATGACCCGCGCGCGGCGCGCGATCGAATTGATCCTCAAGCAGCAGGAACCGTATCCGGCGGTGGTGGTCAGCCGACACTGGGACGTGCTCATGGCCAACGGCGGCACTGGCCGGCTCTTTGATTGGCTGCTCGGCGAACGGCCGGCGGATCGCAACGCGATGCGCATGGTGTTCGATCCCGCGATCCTCCGGCCACTGATCGCGAACTGGGAAGACGTCGCGATCGACCTCCTCCGCCAGCTTCATGCCGATGTCGCGGCCGCGCCGCTCGATCCGCGGGCGCGGGCGCTGCTGGCGCAGGTCCTGGCATTTCCAACCGTGCCGCCACGCTGGCGCACGCGCGAGGCGTGGGACGCGCCCACGGAGCCGGTGTGGACGATCATTTATCGCAAGGACGGGCGCGAGATGACGTTCTTCTGGACCATCACCACGTTCGCGACGCCGCAGAATGTCACGCTGGAGGAGCTCCGGATCGAGTGCTTCTTTCCGGCGGATGAGGCGACAGACCTCTTCTGCCAGGAGCTCACCCGGTCTTGAGCGGCTACTTGGCGGGCCGCGGTGCCGGCAAGGCTGCGATGCGCCCCTTGAAATCCCGAAAGCCCGGATCGTCCGTCCGCAGCGTCGCCAACTTCGCCGGCGGGATCGCGCTGATCTGCCGGTGCACATTGTCGATGCGATCCTGCGTCCCGGGATGGTCCTGGAACCACACCGCCACCCCGCCCGACGCCCCGGGCCCGCCGAGCGCCACGAGCTTCTGAAAGAACGACTCCATCCCCTGCGGACTGATGCCGGCGCGCGTGGTATTGAGGACCCCTTGTTCATCGGCCTGACGCTCATCGTCCCGACTGAACTTCGCGAACGCCAGCCCGGCGCCGGTGTTGACCGCGGCCTGCGCCGCCGGATCGTCGCAGACCTGGGTCAAAATGCACCCCAACGCCACGCCGATGTTGGTGCCCTGCATCTGCTGCATCTGCTTGACCGAATGCCGCAACACCACGTGCCCGATCTCGTGCCCGAGCACTCCGGCCAGCTCATCCATGCGCTCCGTGTGGTCGATCAAGCCACGATTGACGTAGATGTACCCGCCGGGCACCGCGAACGCGTTTACGACGCCCGTGTTCACGACGTAGAAGTGCCAGTCGAGATCCGCGCGCGGCGTCAGCTTCGCCATTCTGGTTCCCGAGTGCATTGATGTAGGCGTCGATCGCCGGGTCTTGCACGACCGGTAACTGGCGGCTCAGTTGAAGAGCGTCTTGCTGCCCCATGGCCACCTCCTGCTGCTGGGAGACGGCGCAGCCCGCCGCGGCCAGGAGCACGGGAATGGGCGCAAGCCAGACTCGTCGGAGCGTCATAACACGTTCGTAACGAAAGAAACATGCCGCACCTGAGGACCGGTCATGGACCACGACCTCGCTCATACGATGGCGCTCCTCGAACGCACGCCCGCCACGCTCGACGCGTGGCTCCGCGACCTGCCGGACGCGTGGACGACGCAGAACGAAGGCGGCGACTCGTGGACGGCGTACGATGTCGTCGGCCATCTGATACACGGGGAGCGCACCGACTGGATGCCCCGCGCCCGCATGATTCTCGAGCACGGTGAGAGCCGTTCGTTCGAACCGTTCGACCGCCTCGGCCACGTTCGCGAATCCCAAGGCCAATCGCTCGCGCAATTGCTGGATGAATTCGCGCGCGCGCGAAAGGAGAACCTTCAGGCGCTTCGCGCCATGAACCTCGGCCCGCGAGAGCTCGCGTTGCGTGGACGCCATCCCGCGCTGGGAACGGTCACCATGGCGCAGCTGCTCGCGGCATGGGCGGGACACGACCTCACGCACGTGCACCAGATTTCACGGATCATGGCCTGCCAGTATCGGCAGGCCGTGGGGCCGTGGAGTCAATACCTCGGCGTCATGCAGTGCGCCGGCCACAGCGGGTGAGTGTCTTACCGCGCGCCAACCAACAGCGAGTGCTGCTCGTCCACGAGCGCCCGCTCGTGGGCCAAGAGCCACCGCTTGCGATGGATTCCGCCGCCAAACCCGGTGAGCGACCCGTTGGCGCCGATCACGCGGTGACACGGCACGAAGATGGGAATGGGATTCGAACCGTTCGCCAGTCCGACGGCGCGCGTCGCCGTCGGCCGCCCGATCGCGAGCGCGACGCCGCTATAGCTCATCGTCTGGCCGACAGGAATCCGCCGCAACGCATCCCACACCGCGCGCTGAAACTCCGTCCCATTCGTCGAGGTCGGTAGCACACCGACCGCCTCCAGCTCGCCCTCGAAATACGCTTCCAGCGCCCGGGCAGCGGCCGACGGCGCCGCGATCGGCCGCAACTCGACCCGCTCCCCGTACGGCACGCGCAGCGACCGATGCATGCGATGCGCGAGATCCCGGCTCGGCCGGGATCGGTCCAACCGACCTCGGATCTCGCGACGCGGAGCGTCGCCGAGATCCTCCCACTCCGCCGCCCGCAGGCGCCCTTCGTCATCGGTGACGATGAGAAACGGCCCGGTCGGGGTCCCGACGCGCTCGAGATGAAATGCGGAAACCGGCATGATGCACTCCCAAAAGAATGGTCCCGAAACATGCCTGGTGAATTCGGCAAAGTTGGCGGTTTTCGGACGCCAACTCCGAGGGAAAACGCCGCCGAATGTCAGTGTCCGAAATCCGCTAGTTTTGGGCCAGCACCCCGGCGACTATTCCGTATGGATCTCGACCACGACGCCTGCTTTCGAGCGCTCGCGCTGCGCGACTCGCGGTTCGACGGCCGCTTCTTCACGGCCGTCAAGACGACCGGCATCTACTGCCGCCCAACGTGCCCCGCCCGCACACCGAGACCGGAGAATGTCGTGTTCTACCCAACGGCCGCCGCGGCCCAAGAGGCGGGCTACCGCCCCTGCCTCCGCTGCCGGCCGGAGACGGCGCCCGACATGGGCGCGTGGCGGACGACGTCCCGCACCGTCGCCCGCGCCCTGGCGCTCATCGAGCACGGCGCGCTCGACGAAGCGGACGTCGCGGGATTCGCCGAACGGCTTGGAGTCGGCGAACGCCAACTCCGGCGCCTCTTCCGCGAACACCTCGGCGCCTCGCCGATCGCCGTCGCCCAAACGCGCCGCGTCCTCCTCGCCAAACAACTCATCCACGAGACGCGGATGCCCCTCGGCGTCGTGGCGTTCGCCGCGGGGTTCAAGAGCGTCCGACGGTTCAATGAGACGTTCGCGACGCTCTTCGGCCGATCGCCCGGCATGCTCCGGCGCACCCGCACACCCGACGGCGCGATCGGACCGCGCGGGGAGATCGCGCTCCTGCTCCGCTATCAGCCGCCGTACGACTGGCCGGCGATGATCGAACACCTCCGCCGGCGCGCCATCCCCGGCATCGAGCACGTCACGGCGGACCGCTACACGCGATCGATCGATCTCGATGGGGCCCAGGGAACGGTCACCGTCGAGCTGGCCGATAAGAACGCGCTGCGGGCCACGGTCCGCTTCCCAATGATCCCGGCTTGGCCGGGATCGGTCCAACCGACCCCGGATCACGCGACGCGAAGCGTCACCGGGATTCCTGCGCTGCCGGCGATCATCGCGCGGCTCCGCCGCGTATTCGATCTCGCGGCCGATCCGGTCGCGATCGGCGCGCATCTCTCGAAGGACCGGACGCTCGCGCCGCTCGTCAAGGCGCGCCCGGGACTCCGCGTCTCCGGCGGATGGGACGGGTTCGAGCTCGCCATCCGCGCCGTGCTCCACCAGCAGATCACGCTCACGGCCGCCCGCCGCCTGACCGGGCGCCTCGTCTCGACCTATGGCGCGCCGCTGGCCGAGCCGGACGGCGCGCTCACCCGCGTCTTTCCGCGACCCGACGCGCTGATCGGTGCCGACATCGCGAGTCTCGGCATGCCGCGGAGCCGCGCCGCGACCGTCTCGGCGCTCGCCGCGGCCGCCGTCGCCGATCCGCACCTGTTTGACGCGACCGCGGGACTCGAAGACGCCGTCCGTCGCCTCCGGTCGATCCGCGGCATCGGCGAATGGACCGCGCAGTACATCGCGCTCCGCCAACTGCGCGAACCCGACGCGTTCCCGGCCGCCGACGTAGGACTCATGCGCGTCATGGCGACGCACGAGGGCCTCGACCGCACCCCCGCGGCGCTGCTCGATCGCGCCCACGCCTGGCGCCCCTGGCGCGCGTACGCGGCGCAACATCTCTGGGCGTCGACCTGACGCGTTAGCGTCGCGCGCGGCCGCTCCTGTTCGCGACAGAACGCTTCACGCGCGCGCCTTCTGTCTCCATCGCAGTCCGCAGCCATCGGTTGATCCGCGTCTGATAGCCGGGGCCAGACGCCTTCAGCCAGGCCAACACGTCGGCGTCGATCCGCAGCGTCACCGGTTCCTTGATCGGGCGATAGAACCGGCCCACCACCGGCGACGTCCAGTTGGCAACGTCGGGCGCGTCCGAAAGGTCGATCGACTCATCGGGAAGCGTGGCTAGAAACGACAGCTCCCTCCGCTGGGACGCCGTCAGTTCGCGCGCAACTCGAGGTTGCGCGACCGGCCGCCCACGACCCTTACCTGAGCCTGTCTTCATACGCGCTCCGTTCCAACCGCGTCGCCTTTCGCGCGGAAATGATCCGTACGGTCTCCTCGCCCGTGTCCCGACACTCCACGTATAGCGCATGTAAGTACCGTTCTGTACATACAAAAACGTAGTACTACCACATTGGACGCGCCAGAGCCCCCGCGAGCGGACTCGAGCAAACGATGAACCATCGCGTCCGGAACCCATCGCGAGACTGCAGGACTTGATTTGATATGTTGGCCATACTCGGTGCCACGGGGAAAATCGGACGGGCGACGGTGAGGGCGCTGCGCGGGCAGGGTGTACACGTGCAGGCCGTCGTGCGCGACGCTGCCCGCGCCGGCGACCTCGGAGCACTCGGCTGCGAGCTCGCCGTGGCGGACCTGGAGCAACCGGACGGGCTCGTCGCGGCGTTTCAGGGAGCGGACGCGGCACAGGTGATCTGCCCGATCACCCCGCGCGCCGAGGACGCCGTCCGCGAGATGGAGCAGTCGATCGCGAGGCTCGGAGCCGCGCTCGACCGTGCGCGGGTGCCGCACGTGCTCGCGATCTCCGACTATGGCGCCGAAGTGCCGGACGGTACCGGCGTCACGCTCCTGTTCCATCGGCTCGAACAGCGCCTCGCCCGGCTGAATGGGAGAGTGACGTTCCTGCGGTCGGCCGAGCACATGCAGAACTGGGCGCGGTTCGCCGGGGGCGCCGTGGCCAACGGCGTGCTCACGACCCTGCACGCGCCCGTTACCAAGGAATTCCCCGTCGTGTCCGCGCCCGACGTCGGCATCGTCGCGGCCGAGCTCCTGACTGATGGCGACGCCGAGCATCGCCGGATCGTGCACGTCGAGGGGCCGCGCCGGTATACATCGGAGGAGGTCGCCGCGATCCTCGGTCGACTGGCAGGGCGCCCCATCACGGCGCGCGCGCTCGCGGCCGGGGAGCGCGTGCCCGCGCTACTGCGCGGCGGCGTGAGTGCCAGTTACGCCCAGCTCGTGGCGGACCTGTATGATGCCCACAACGCCGGACGCATCGACGCCGAGCGCGGCGCGGGCCCCGTCCGGCGCGGAACGACCACCATGGATGACGTGCTCGCGCCGATGGTCGCTACGACAAAGAACCGACCGGCTCCGGCGTGAGCAGCGGAATCAGGCAGAAGCACGAGCAAAAGACGATCAGCGCGCCCGCCCACAGCGTCGGCACCACACCGAACGCCTGAGCCAACGCCCCGCTGACCAGCGCGCCGACCGGCATCACGCCGCGCGACGCCAACTCCATCGCCGCGTTCACGCGCCCCAGCACATCCGGCGGCGCCACCCGCTGCCGGATCGTGATCTCATTCACCGTGTACAGCGCGAACCCGTTGTCGCCGAGGAACTGCGACACCCCGAGCAAGACCACCGACAACGACAGGTCATGTGACGCCAGCGGGATGAGAACGGCCGCGGCAGCGATGATGATCGCCGCCGTCACGAACCCCCCACCCACGCCGAGCCGCGCCGTCAACCGGTCCGCGAAATACGACCCCGACAACGCCCCCGCCCCGCCGATGGCGATCAGCACGCCGAGCACCGATGGACTCAAGTGCAGCACCCGGATCGCGTACAGGATGTACTGCGGCCCGAGAACGCCGTAGCCGAAGTACGCCAGCACGGAGCGATACGCCAACGCGCGCAACGTCCCGTGCGCGGCGATCGTCCGCGCTCCCGCCAGCGCATCCCTCCACAGCGACGATCCGGCGGCGCCGGGATCGGCGTCAGGTTCCGGCGTGCGGATCGCCCCCAGCGACACCGCCGACACCACGAAACTCACCGCGTCGATGAGGATCGCGATCGGCGCGGTCAGCGCCTGGACCAGCACACCGGTGGCCGCCGGGCCGACGACCTCGGCGACCGACGAGGAGATCGCCAGGCGCCGGTTGCCGTCCATCAGTTGATCGGGGGGCACCAGCGACGGCAGGTACGATCGATACGCCACGTCGAACGTCACCGTCAGCACGCCCGCGAACAGCGCGATCGCCAGCAGCTGTGTGAACGTGAGGACGTGGAGGAACGCGGCCACCGGAATACTCGCCAGCAACAGCGCCCGACCCACGTCGGCCCCGATCATGAGCGGCCGGCGGCGGTGGCGGTCCACGATCACGCCCGCCGCGAGGCCCACCGCGAGCACCGCGACTCCGCCCGTCGCGGCCAGCACGCCCATCTGCGCCGGTGTGGCGCCCAGCACGAGGACCGCGGTGAGCGGCAACCCCTCCCGGGTGATGCGCGAGCCGATCTCCGAGACGGTCTGGCCGCCCCAGAGCAGTCGGAAATCAGTAGTCGGTGCCGGCCTTTCGCGTGCCAATCGATGTCGCCGGCAGAGCGACCGGGTCGGAGTCGACCTCGGTCAAGGTCCCCCGCCGCACGTCATAGATGAATCCGCGGATGATGATCGAGTCCGGGATGAGCGGCGAATCGCGCAGGAACGCGACGTCGTCCCGCACACTCTGCGCGAGATCGGGAAACGTCAAGAAATCGATCTGCTCCGCTTCGGCCGCCGCTTCGGCGCCAAGCGCCGCCCGAACCTTCGCGCGCAGGTCGACGTTCGTGAACGTCAACATGCCGCAGTCCGTATGGTGGACGAGCGCCACCTCGGTCGTCCCCAGCAACTGCTGCGAGATGACGAGGGACCGCAACGCTTCCGCCGCGCGCCCGCCTGCGTTCCGGATGATGTGCGCGTCGCCGACCTCCAGCCCGAAGATCCGCGACGGCAGGATACGCGCGTCCATGCAGGTCACAATCGCCAAATGCCGCTTGGGCGGCAGCGGCGCATTGCCCCGATCGAACGACGCCGCGTGGCGCGCGTTGGCGGCGAGAATCTCGTCGGTGGTGGACATGGCGTAAAATAACGCGCTCAGACCATCGCTCGCACGATCCGCGTCCGGCGCGGCGCCGGGAGCGCATCCGGGCGTCCCGCGAAATAGCGAGCGGCCGCGTCCTCCGCGGCGGTCACGGCGCCGATGGCCCCGCGCGCGCGCTGAGCGCGGCCAGGACCGCCATCGCATCCATCGCCCGATCGGCCGGCACGAAAAGATGATCATGATGGTACGCCGAGACCGGATTCACGCTGATGGCGGCGTCGGCCAGCGCCTGTGTGACCGCGGACACAAAACCGATCGCGTCGAGCGCCGAATGCACCGACAAGGTGATGAGGCGGCAAGGATATATGTACGGCAGGCCGGCGCGCGTCGCCTCGCTGCGCTCGAGGATCACGCTGAGACCTTCGGGTTCGACAAAGGACGCGATCGACGCGAGGCCAAGGATCGGGTGAGGGAGTGTGGCGAACACCAACTCGCGCGGATCGAGCACGGGCTGCATCACCGCGAGGAGGTGCGACAGATCACGGGACGGTCGTGGGGGCATGGAAGGAGAAAGTTGCCAAAAGTGACGCTAAGAAAAAACGCTCGTCGACCCAATAAGCATGTTCGCTACGGTAGGTGACTCGCTTGCGACACATCAACGCCAGTGCATCCATAGGACGGTACGCCGTCGTCGCCAGCCTCTGGCTGGCCGCGGCCCAGCCGCTCGCCTCACAGGTGATGCGGTACGGCGTCGTCATGGACAACGCCCGGAACGCGCTGGCGGCGCAGTGGAGCGATGGTGCCCGGCAGGTCGAGCGGACCTACTGCGTGACGCAGTGGTGGACTGCCACCTCGCGCAATGCGCATGTCGGCTCGCCGGAGGCAGCGCCAGGGGCGCGCAAGACCACGGTCATGGACGGCCGCGATGCCGATACCGTGTATCGCGTGATGGCGATCCAGCCGATCGCGCCCGTCGAGGCCACGCCCAACGGCGCCACCTTCGCCTGTCCGCCCGGCGTGCCCGAAGTGCACACGCATCCGCCGGCGACGTGCTACAGCGACCGCCCCGACCAGTGCTACGCCGGCGGCGCCGACGCTTATAGTTGCCAGGCGAGCCGGGAGGACGCCCGCAAGCTCATCGCCCGTGGCGACGCGTTCGCGCTGGTGCAGTGCGACCGACACGCGTTCGTGTTCTACTATCCCAGCCAGTTCCTGCCGCCGGCGCCCCAAATCGCGCCGTTGGTGGCGGCCCCCGTCGCCAAGCCGTAGGAAGCGGTTGCACTGAGCTCCAGCGCGGAGCTCTAGCGATCCTCGACCGACCGGACGAACGCGCCGAGGGACGGCGCGACCGTCCCCGGCGCATCGGCGACCCAGGAGCGCGCGTCCACGAACTGGCCGATCCCCCGGCCGTTGTCGAACAGCTGGACGAACGACGGCAGCGCCATCGTGACTGCTCCCAGGCCGGTCTCGCCGTACCGGCCGGCCCAGCGCATGACGTCCATGCGGATGATGTACGTCCCTTTGAGCGCCTCGCGCATATGCGGGTCATCGAACGTATGGTCGAGCACGAAGCACTCGTGGCACCACGGCGACGTCAATTCCAGGATCGGCGCCAGGCTCAAGCCTTGGGCGCGCTCCGCCTGGGTAACCAACTGCTGCCCCAGCGTCTGGCCGGACACGGGCCGGATTTCGACGACGGTGAACCCCCGGTCAGGCGCCGTTTCGGCCGCGGGATGGTGCGCCGCACACCCCGAGAGGACCGAGAACCCGCCGATCACGCCCCATAGCGCCCGCATGCTCCACCCCCGGCAATTTCCTGCCAGCTGAGTCACCATTGTGTCACGGCATGCAACGAAACGGTCACAGTATAACGCCATTTGCCGCGATGACAACAGCTGGATCGTAGGCAAAAAAAAGCGCCCCGGGTGCGGGGCGCCTCAAAACCGAAAAAAGCGGACGGCTACGACGGCGTAATCGGAGGCTCGTGCGTCATGGACGCATGAGCAAAGGCGCTGGTGGCCGAGCTTGCGCTGAGGAAGGTCGGCATCGAGCGACGGGCTTGGACGACGCGACTGGCCAGAGTCGGCGGTAACGCGATCGCCCCGCGGGCGTGCGCTTCCCATATGAGCCGCAGCACGGAAGCGTGCTCGGACAGGGCGAGCAATGCGCCCGCCGACTCTGCGTGGGAGAGACCAGTCGCGAGCGCGGACAGCGAACCGCCGAGCTCGTTACAGTGTGAGGGTGGAGCGAGGTCGCACGGGCCCTCCGCCTCGAATGACGGCAGAAGTAGCTCGCGCGGGAGAGATGGCATGTCGACTTCCCCAAGGACCGCGTTGAGGATGAAACGAAGATCTGTGTCTCGGGACGACGAGCACAGCAGGCGGAAACGGCGCGCCGCGCCGGGTTCAAACCCCACTATCCAAGAACGGAAAATGGGTCGGGAAATGTACCGGGATTCGCGGATTTCGCTACTGAGCCGTGACAGCCCCGGGCCCTGCCGGACGATACCAGCTGTAAATCGTCCGTAACGTTAGGCACGACCAGTCCTTTCGCGATTATTGCTCCCGCAGTATTGTGATAAACGGTGGTTCAGAGCGAACGAGATCCACTCCGCGGAGATTGAATGACTCCGATGTCGCCGCTCAAGACTGAGCCGCTGCACGGATCCCCCGGTCCGCCGGGGGCCGTCAGCGCGCTCGATGGTCATTGGGCGGTTACCGCCATTGACGCACACGAGCGCTCGCGAGCGCTCGCGGCCGCGCAGCGTCTGTGGTCGGCCCGACACGGACCGGCGTCGCCGACCGACGAAGACATCCCCGCCGTCAGCGTACTCGCCACGGCGTATGATGTCGCGGCCCTCGACTGGCTCGATCCCTTCGTGCGGCGCTCCAGTGGAAACGGCGGCGCCGTCGCCGCGCCGGACACCGCCGACGCTCTCCGTCCCGCGTTGGTCGCCGTCGCCGCGCGCGCGTTCCAACTGCATCGCGTGCTGCCCACGCGCGGGCCCGGGGAGACGGGACTCATTGGTCTCCTGCACGTCGCGGCGCTGGGCACCGTGGGCGATCGGCGATCGGACCTCGGCGACTGGCTCCGCACCGGCGACGTCTTGCGCACGCTGCACGCGGGTGCCGGCGCCGACTGGGCCGCGGTGCTCACCGACCGCCTCGCGCACGTGTGGGTCGATCTGCTGGCGCCCTCGCGTTCCAGCGGTACCACGTACCGCCGCGCGATTTCGCGTTTGGGCGCGATCCGTGAGGAGCGCGAGGCCGGCGAGACCGCGCTCCTCGCGGGACTCGACGACGACGCGGCAGCCACGGTGCGCTTCCGATTGTTCACGCTCTATCACATTGCCGACGCCGCCGCCGCGCTCATCACCTACCTCACGCGGTCCGAGCCCGTCGATATTCTGCGGCAACTGTCGCTGCACTTCACGGTCGCCCGCGCCGCAGCGTCCGGCAACGCGACCATCGACGTCGCGCTCTCCTGGCTGCACGGCGGCGCCGTCATGCTCGCCCAGCGCCGCACGGAACAGCTCGCGCTGCCGGGCTTGGCCCAGTAGGGCGGCCTTACCCAGTAAAGAAAAAGCGACTCTGACCGAGGCGCGGATCGCCCCGGACACGACGGCGTAGCCAAACACGGTTACGCCGTGAAGTCAGCAGATCGCGCTCGCGAGCGCTTGATCGGACGGCGCACACCGATCACGCAACCGTGGGACGCGCTGCGTCCGACACGGAAGACCACGGTGTGACGGCCGGCAATGGCCGAGGCGGCTGGCGAAGGGACCGGCAGGGCGGCCACGGAGGGTTGGGGGACGTCGATGGCCGGGGCGGCCTCGTCGCCGCCATCGTCCAGCCGAAACCAGTTGACCCGGCCGCCCGAGGTGGTGCATCGGGCATAGTAGCGGTCATCGCTACCCCAGAATCCGTCCCAGTTTTCGGTCGACGTGTCCTGTCGCAGCGCCGTATGCGGGGCCCGATCGAGCACGCCCGCCGGCGCGTCGCACGCAACAAGATTCATCCCAAGTAGCCCTCTCGACTCCGCTCGCGATCCGGTGGTATTCCGGCACATTCCAGCCGGGTGCGAGAGGTATACGAGGTTCATGCCGGGAACGCAACGCCCTGTGACAGTGTAAGTTGTTGCCCTGTATGTAGATAACGTGGATAACCCTATGTGGATAACTCGCCGGTGTCTGCCTAACCCGCGCGATACGTGGCACTAGCGGCATCGGGTGGAATGTGGATATTGCCGCGCGCGCACCCGGAATCCGCTTCGTAACAACGGCGGTCGCCGTGTCACGCGGAGGCCTGCCGATCCGTCACAGGCGACCAGATGACGGGGACTTGCGGATACGTGCGTTTACGCTACTTGAGCGCCGCTTCGATGCGCTGAATGCGGCCGGAAAATGCGGGGTTCGAGGCCATCGCATCACGCACGCGTTCCAGCCCATGTATCACCGTCGAGTGGTCGCGCCCACCGAATGCGGCACCGATGTCCGTGAGGGTCATGCCCAATAGCTCACGACAGAGATGCATCGCCACCTGGCGGGGCTCCACGATCTCCCGGGTACGCCGTTTCGAGGCCAGGGCCTCTGGCGTCACCCCCCACTCGGCGGCCACCCGGCGCGTGACCGCCGAGGCATCCGGCGCCGCCGTCTCCCTCCCTGCGGCGGCAGCGAGCGGAAGCGCTTCGTGGGCCAGCGCCAGGGTCACCGGCCGCCCGGTGAGCGACGCGTAGGCCACGAGGCGCACGAGGGCCCCTTCCAGCGCGCGCACGTTGGTGTGGACCTGTTCGGCCAAGAACAGCAGCACATCGTCCGGCAGCGCTCCGTGGGCACCCGTCCCGATCTTCGCGCGCAGGATCGCCAACCGATGCTCGACATCGGGTCGCGAGACATTGGCGACGCGCCCCCAGCGAAACTGTCCCACCAACTCGGCATCGAGCCCCGACGACTGGGGCGCCCGGTCGGACGTGAGCATGATCTGCCGCCCCCGCTCGTACAGCACCCGAAATGTCTCGGCGAAGGCGTCCTGCGCGGCGCGCCGACCCGCGAGCACGTGCACATCATCGATCAACAGCATGTCGGCCGTCTGGTACTGCAGGCGGAACGCCTCGAGCGCGATCTGCTGCATGGATGCCACGAGATCGTTGGTGAAGCGCTCCGCCGACACGCACACGACGCGCGTCGCCGGCTGGCGCGCCATCACCGCGTGCGCGACCGCGTGCATGAGGTGCGTTTTGCCGAGGCCCGTGTCGCCGTAGATGAACAGCGGGTTGTACGCCCGGCCTGGTGCTTCGGCGGCGGCCGAGGCGCTCGCCGCGGCTATGTCGTTGGACGGGCCGATCACGAACTGGGCGAACGTGTAATTGGGGTTGAGCACACCGGATTTTGTGCACAGGTTGTGGACATCCACAAGGGTCCCGTGTTTGCGGCGTTACGCCCCCTACCATGGCTGCCATTTGGAAGGGCGCAATCAGCTTCGGGCTGGTGAACATACCCATTGAGCTGCGATCGGCCGTTCGTTCGGACGGGGACGGCGTGCATTTTCGCCAACTACACGCGGAAGACCTGTCTCCGATTCATCTGGAGCGCTTCTGCAACGCCGAGGAGAAGGCCGTTCCCTGGGCCGAGATCGTCAAGGGCTACGAGTACGCCAAGGGCAAGTTCGTGGTCATTACGGACGAGGAGATCAAGGCGGCGCGGCCCACGACGTCAAAGGCCCTCGAGATTCTCGATTTCGTGAAGGAGAGCGAGATCGACCCGCGGTACTTCGACACGCCGTACTTCTGTGTCCCCCAGAAAGGCGGCGAGCGCCCGTACGCGCTGCTGCGCGAGGCCATCCGGAAGACCAAGATGGTCGGGATCGGCAAGTTCGCCCTCCGGCAGCGCGAATCGCTGGCCAGCATCAAAGCACTCGGCGATGCGCTGGTGTTGGAGGTCATGCGATTTGGGGCCGAGCTCGTCGACCCGGCGGATTACACGTTCCCGGCCGAGAGCGTGAAGCCCGCCGAGCTGGCGATGGCCGAGCAGCTCATCGGCAGCCTGGCCTCGCCGTTCGACGCCTCGAAATACACCGATGACTACCGCGAGTACGTCATGCGGCTCATCCAGGACAAGCTGAAGGGCAAGGAGATCGTAGTCGGCGAAGAGACCGAACCGGAGGGCACGCCAGTGCTCGATCTCATGGAGCGGCTGCGCCAGAGCCTGGAGCAGGGCCGCAAGCGCCCGGCGGCCGAAGAGAAGAAAGAAACCGAAGCAGAGGCCGAAACCGAGCCGGCAGCCAAACATGGCGCGAAAACGTCGAAGGCAAAATCTGGTCGATCGCGGTCGCGAAAGAGCGCTTGATCGCTCCCCGCTCCGGCTCCTCGCCGCGCTGTCCGCCGCGGTCGCCGCGCGGGACGTGGGAGCCGTGTACAGCCTCGTGACGGGCGCGGCGTCCGTGCTGCCGCGCCGCGTCCGCGAGGAGGCGCTGGCGATCGCGTCGCTGCCGCGCGCGAGCCTGCGCGCGCCTATCGCGCTGTGGTCGTTCTACCATCAAACTTGCCAGCTCCGACAAGAATCGCCGGCCGACCCCCGGCAGCTGGAGCTTTTTCTCCGGCGCTCTGCCTAGACGCGCCCGGTAACACGATAGTGATCCGGTTTGCGCAAAGCGGCGTACATCTCGCAAGTTCCGTCGTGATCCCTTACTTCGTAGCCCCTACCTCGAGGAGAGCAGAGTGAACCGTTTCGCCACTGTTGCGTTGGCCGCCGGTGCCGCCATCATGCCCATGAAGTGGGCCGCCAAGCTTGCATCCGAGAGCGGGTCGACGATCGTCGGCACGGCCACCGTCGAGCCGGGCAAGGATGCCAAGAGCACGCACGCCACGGTCATGATCACGGGCGGGGAGCCGGGTGCGACGTATCCCTGGCACGTGCACGAAGGCAAGTGCGCGGACCACGGCAAGGTCGTGGGCCCGGCGACGGCCTATACGCCGCTCAAGGCGGGGAAGGACGGCAGCGCGAAGGTCGACGTCACGTTGCCGTACGCGACGCCGGATGATGGAAGCTTCGCCATCAACGTGCACAAGTCACCGAGCGATCTGGGCACCATCGTCGCCTGCGGTGAGTTGGGCATGGCGGGCATGTAGTACCCTTGCGAAAGCCCTTCGCCCGAGAGACATTGTCCATCATGCGCTGCCACTACGCCTACCGCTTTTATTGGGCCTTCCCTCCGGGGGCCTGGCGATCGCGCGCGTAGACGCTAGCACATAGCGGCGAGCAGCGAACACCAAAGGCCTCCGTCAAACGACGGGGGCCTTTTTTACTTCTTCTCTTCTTCCTATGATCATCGTGGCGAGAGCCGGTATTACCGAAGCCGAGATCGCGCACATCTGCGCGAGAGTCGAGTCGCTCGGCCTGCGAACCCACCTTTCACGCGGCGAGCAGCGCGTCGTGATCGGCTGCGTCGGCGACGAGTCCGCGCTGGCCGAGGTGCCGCTGCTGGCGCTGCCGGGCGTCGAGTCGGTGACGCCAGTGCTGCGTCCCTACAAGCTGGCCGCGCGGGGCTTCGCCGCCGAAGGCGCCACGACTCCGGTCACGCTCGGCGCCGGGACCACCGACTCCCCGTGCATCGTCGGGGGTCGCGCGCTGGCCGTCATCGCCGGCCCGTGCTCGGTCGAAGGGCGCGACATGATCCGCGCCACCGCGCGCGCGGTCCGCACCGCGGGCGCGCGCGCCCTCCGCGGCGGCGCGTTCAAGCCACGGTCTTCCCCGTACGCGTTCCAAGGCCTGGGCAACCCGGCGCTCGAGATGCTGGCGGAGGCGCGCGCCGAGACGGGCCTGCCTATCGTGACGGAAGTGATGGATCCGCGACAGGTCGACGCCGTCGCCGAGGTCGCCGACTGTCTCCAGATCGGCGCCCGCAACATGCAGAACTTCTCACTGCTGGCGGAAGTCGGCCGCGTCGACCGCCCGGTTCTGCTCAAGCGCGGGCTCTCGGCGACGATCCAGGAGCTCTTGATGGCGGCCGAGTACGTGCTATCCTACGGCAACCGGCGCGTGATCTTGTGCGAGCGCGGCATTCGCACCTACGAGACCGCCACGCGCAACACGCTCGACATCGCCGCCGTCCCCGTCCTCAAGGCCGAGACGCATTTACCCGTGATCGTCGACCCGAGCCACGCCGGCGGCCGCGCCTCGCTCGTCGCACCGCTGGCGTTCGCCGCGATCGCCGCGGGCGCCGATGGACTGATCGTCGAGGTACACCCCGAACCCGAATCGGCGCGCTCCGATGGCGAGCAAAGTCTTACGTTCGACCACTTCGACGCCATGATGCGACGCTTGCGCGCGTTCGCCGAAGCCGCGGGCCGCACGCTGCCCAGCCTCGAAGCGGATCGCGCCTCACGCGAACTGGAACGCCAACGGCTCGCCGTATGATGGGGAATACGGGATACACTCCACGTTTCGCGCGCGTTTGGATGGAAATGCGACCGTAATAATTACGCGTTTCGTTTCGTCGACGTTACCGGACCGTAAAGCGTCAACCTTCATTTTCTCCCGCTCTCTACACCTCACAGGAGACGGGATGATGAGTCTTCGCTGTCGGTTCGTAGTCGCGATCGGCTGTGGATTGTTCCTGAACGCGATGCGCGCTGCAGCGCAAAGCATCACGACGGGCGCCCTCACTGGAGTTCACCCTCTCCGGGCAGAACCGGTACAGCGCGACGAACCTGTCGTCGGTGTACCAGATCCAGCTTTCGGCCCGGTACGCTTTCTAGGACTCTTTCAGGGAGCCGAGAACTTCGCCGTGATCACCGACTTGATGCCGCCGCGGATGTTGAAGTCGCCAACGACTTCCATCCACGTCGGGGTCACCTTGGCGGTGAGATCATCGAGGATGCGGTTGACGGCGCGCTCGTAGAAGATGCCGTCGTTGCGAAAGCTCCAGAGGTAGAGCTTCAAGCTTTTGAGCTCGAGGCACAGCGCGTCCGGCCGGTACGAGATGATCATCGTACCGAAGTCGGGCGCGCCGCCTTTGAGGAGGTCCAGTTCCCGGGCATCGCTCTCGATGCCGCCCAGGGGACAGAGCGACGTGAACTCGGGACACGTCATCGCGATCGTGTAGTCGCGCCCCGGGTACGGATTGGGAAAAGACTCCAGCAGCTCCGGCTGGGGCATCTAGCGGTCGCGCAACCGGCGCGACATCTCGTCCAGCAACCGGCGCTCGTCGACCGTCAGGCTCTCCATCCCCTGCCGGTTGATCTTGTCGAGCACGAGGTCCAATTCCTCGGTGCGGGACGCGGCCGGATTGACGCGCAACGGCGCCGGCGCGGGGGGCGACGGCCGCTTGACGACCGCCGCTTTGCTCCGCGCCACGATCTCGTCGATGTCGTGCCGCTCGCGCGACCGCGGCGCCGGTCCCGACCGGGGAATCGCCCGCGGCGTCTCATCCGGCACGTCGGGCACCTGCGACACCCGCTGCCGCAGCCGCTGGATGCTGCCCGTGCTCGGATAGTGCAGATACAGCCAGCCGGCCGCGAATCCGCCCAGGTGCGCGAAGTTGGCGAGACCGCTCACATCCCCGCCCGGCGCCAGGCCCATGACGAGGTTGATCACCACGAGAATGGCCACCAACCATTTGACCTTGACCGGCACTGCAAAAAAGAGATACACCTCGTCGTCGGGCCACCGCACCGCGTAGGCCAACATGACGCCGTAAATCGCCGCCGACGCCCCGATGAGCGTCGTGTTCCGCGCCAGCATGAGGTGCGCCAGCCACCCCCCGAGTCCGCAGAGGATGTAGTACCGGACGAACGGCCCCGCGCCCCAGGCCCGCTCGACGCGCGGGCCAAAGAAAAAGAGCGTGAGCATGTTGAAGCCGAGATGGAACAGCCCCCCGTGCACGAACATGTACGTGACGACCGTCCACCACTGCGTCGGCAGGTTCGCCGCGCGAAATCCGAGGAGGTCGACCAGGCCTTGGCGCGTGACCGTGACCTGCAGGAAGTAGATCAGGACATTGATCCCGATCAGCCACTGCACCGCCGGGGTCACCCGGTGCGCGTCGGAGTCGTCGGTGAGGGGGTAGGACATGGGGGAGTCGGGTGCGGCAGACTAAGTATATCTAGTAGGACCCGGCCCGTGGGGTTCGGTTCCTGTCAGCCACGACGAGTCGTGGCACGGGCCGTCACCCTAGTCCAGCGCCAGCGCCGCAATCCGTTCACACAGCTCGACAAACGAGAGGCCGGCCACGGCCGCCGCCTGCGGTACCAGGCTGAGACTGGTCATGCCCGGCAGCGTATTGGCCTCCAAACAATACGAGACGTTCGACGCGTCTAGTCGGAAGTCGATCCGCGCGCACCCGCTGAGCTTGAGCGCCCGAAACGCGCGCAACGCTTCGTCCTGGACGCGCGCGGCCACCGCGGCGGGCAGGTGGGCCGGAAATTCTTCCCGCGCCATGCCTTCGGTATACTTGCACTCGTAGTCGTAGATCTCGTGCGTCGGCAGAATCTCGCCAACTGGGAGCGCCTGGTCCCCGAGCACCGCGACCGTGAGCTCGCGCCCCGCCACGAACCGCTCGACCATCACCTCGTCGTCGTACCGCAACGCCTCGGCGATCGCCGGCGCCAACGCATCCCGCGACCGCACCAGGCTGAGTCCCACGGTCGAGCCCTGTTTGGAGGGTTTCACGATCACGGGAAACCCGAGCGTGCGTTCGACCTCGCCGGCCGAGACGGGCGCCATCAGCCAATCGGCCGTCGGGACGCCCGCCGCGCGGAACAGGATCTTGGACAGATCCTTGTCCATTGCCAGCGCGCTGGCCAGATGCCCGCTGCCCGTGTACGGCAGCCCGGCGGCGTCGAGCAGCGCCTGGACCGTGCCGTCCTCCCCCCGGCCGCCGTGTAACGCGAGGAAAACGAGATCGGCCTCCCGCACTTCGGGAAACGTCGTGATCAACGTCAGGCTCGCGGCATCGCCCGGAGCGGCCGAGGCGAGTTGCGCCAAGTCCTCGAGCGACGGCGGCGCGCGCTTGACCGCCGCGACCTGCCGCAACCCAAGCTCGTCGCCCCCGCTCAGCACCCCGGCGGCCGGGTCGACCGCGGTGACCTTGTGACCGGCCGACCGCAGGGCATCCACGATCCGAAAGCCCGAGCTGAGCGAGACATCCCGCTCCGCCGATGTGCCACCGAGGACGACCGCGATGTCCATTGGCTTACCGCGCCATGAGGAATGTCAGCAAGTCGGACCGCGTGACGATCCCTTCGATGCCCGCGGCGCCGCGGACCAGGACGGCGGGACTCGACTTCGAGAGCAGCTTGGCCGCCGAGTCGGTGCTCTGGCGCGCGTCGATCTCGGGGAACGGCGAGTCCATCACGTCGCCCACGAGCCGGTCGAGCACCTTCGCATTGGCGAGCCCTTTGCCGGTCAGCGCCCATTCGCTCACCGACCCGACGTTGCTGGCGCCGTCCATCACCGGCAACTGCGAGACATTGTGCAGGGTCATGAGCCGGAGCGCCTGCCGCACGCCCGTGCCGGGAGCGACGCTCACCACGGTCGGGGTCTTGCCGCCGCTCTTGCGGTCGAGCAGCGCGCCCAGCGTCGTCCGGTCGGCATCGAGCATTCTGGTTCTCGCGCATCCACTCGTCGTTGTAGAGCTTGGACAGATAGCGCTCGCCGGTGTCACAGAGAAACGTCACGATGCAGGCGGCGGGATCGTCGACGCGCCGGGCGAGCGACAGGGCGACGTGGGCGATGAGCCCCGAGGAGCCACCGACGAAGAGCCCCTCCTCCCGCGTCAGCCGTCGCGCCATTGCGAAGCTATCGCGATCGGACACCGTGTGGTACTCGTCGACTAGCCCCAAGTCGAGCGTCCCCGGGATCTTGTCCTGGCCGATGCCCTCGATTTTGTACGGCGCGCCCTCGACGGGTTGGTCGACGCCGTCCTTCCGCTGATGCCACTTCTGGGCGAGAATCGATCCGGCCGGGTCGCCGCACACGATGCGGATCGCGGGGTTCTTCTGCTTGAGATAGTGCCCCACACCGGTCACCGTCCCGCCAGTGCCGGCCGACGCGACGAAATGCGTGATGCGGCCGCCCGTCTGCTCCCACAGCTCGGGACCGGTCGTCGCCTCGTGGGCGGCGGGGTTGGCCTCGTTGTAGAACTGGTTGGCGAGCACGGCGTTCGGCGTCTCGTGGGCGATCCGCTTCGCCATCACGATGTAGTTGTCCGGATGGTCGGGCGGCACGGCGGTCGGGGTCACAATCACCTCGGCGCCGAACGCCTTGAGCAAACGGACTTTCTCCTGCGACATCTTGTCGGGCATCGTGAAGATGCACTTGTAGCCTTTGACCGCGGCGGCGATGGCCAGGCCGACGCCCGTGTTGCCGCTCGTGCCCTCGACAATGGTGCCGCCCGGCTTGAGGCGGCCCTCGCGCTCGAAGCGCTCGATGATCGGAATGCCGATCCGATCCTTGACCGACCCGCCCGGATTGAAAATCTCGGCCTTGGCGAACACCGGGGTCCGGATCCCGCGCGTGAGGCGGTTGAGCCGGATGAGCGGCGTCCAGCCGATGGTGTCGAGAACGGAGTCGTACGGGGTCCGGTTGCGCTCGACGCTCGTCACGGCTTGGCTCGCGATGGTGGCGGGTTGAACTGCACGGGGAGCTTGATGGACACCGCCATTGCGCGACCCTGGCGCCGCGCGGGCGAGAACGTCAACGCGTTGGCGCCGGCGAGAGCGGCCGTGTCGAGGGCAGGATAGTGCGACGGATGGTCGAGCCGCGTCGACTCCGGCCGGACGGCACCCAGGGAGTCGATGAAGATCCGCAGCACGACGGTGTCGCGGGCGCCCGAGGCGACGAGCGCCTCGGGGTACCGGAACGGCGGCGTCGTGTTCTGCATCAGGGGAAGCTGGTCCGGCACCACGGTCTTGGACTCGGCCAGCGCGTCGATCGCCTTTTTCGCGTCGTCTTTGCTGACACAGGCGCCGAGCGCCAACAACACGAGCAGGCCGAGCGGCTTGGGCGGGATCATGGCGTGAAATAATCTAGCAGTGGCACTGGTCAAGCGTTGCGCCGAGTGGGAGTTCGGCGCAACGTTGGCCCATGCGCTCCCTCCTCTTGCTGGCTCTCGCGCTCTGGCCCGTCGGCATGCCCACCGCCCCCGCTTCCCTGATCGTCGTCAACGCCCGTATCTGGACCGGCGACAGCGCGCGCCCGTGGGCGCAGGCGCTGGCGGCGCGCGACGATCGCCTGGCGGCGGTCGGGACCTCGGCCGAGGCCATGAAGTGGCGCGGACCGGACACGCGGGTGATCGACGCGCACGGCGCGATGGTCACTCCGGGCCTCATAGACTCCCACGTCCACGCCATCGACGCCGGGTTCTCGCTCATGTCCGTCCAGCTGCACGAGGCGAATTCCCGCGCCGACTTCGTGGCCCGCCTCGGCGCCTACGCGCGCCGGGTGCCACCGGGCACGTGGATCCGGGGCGGCGGCTGGGATCACACGCACTGGGGCGGCGAGCTACCCACCCGCCAGTGGATCGATTCGGTGACGCCGCACAACCCGGTGTGGATCGGCCGCGTGGACGGGCACATGGGGCTGGCCAATTCGGCGGCGCTGGCCGCCGCCCAGATCACGCGCGCCAACGCGGTCGATGGCGGCGAGATCGTGCACGACGCCGCCGGCGAGCCCACCGGCATCCTCAAAGACAACGCCATGGGGCTGATCGGCCGCGTCATTCCGGCGCCGTCCCTCGCGGCACAGGACCGCGCGTTGGACACCGCGACGGCCTACCTGGCCGAGCGGGGCGTCACCGCCGTGACGAACATGGGCTCGTGGGCGGACTTCGAGACATTCAAGCGCGCCCGGGCGAGCGGGCGACTCAAGACCCGCATCTACGCGGTGGTGCCGCTCCGGGACTGGGCGCTGTTGCGCGACACGATCGCCGCCGAGGGCCGCGGCGACGCCTGGCTCCACTGGGGCGGGCTCAAGGGATTCGCCGATGGGTCGCTGGGCTCGCGTACGGCCGCCATGCTGGCGCCGTTCAACGATGCGCCGCGGGACACTGGACTCCTCGTGACCCCCCCCGAGAGCCTCTATGCCCGCACGAAGGCCGCGGATCAGGCGGGACTACAAGTCATGGTTCACGCCATTGGCGACCGGGCCAATCGCCTCATGCTCGATATCTACGAGCGCGTGGAACGCGAGAACGGTCCGCGCGACCGGCGGTTCCGGATCGAGCACGCCCAGCACCTAGCGCCGGCCGATGTGCCGCGGTTCGGCACGCTGAGCGTGATCGCCAGCATGCAGCCGTATCACGCCATGGACGACGGCCGGTGGGCCGAACGCGTGATCGGACACGAGCGCGCGCAGACGATGTTCGCGTTCCGGACGCTGCTCGACACGCACGCCCGGTTGGCGTTCGGGAGCGACTGGTTCGTCGCGCCTCCCACGCCGCTCGAGGGGATCGATGCGGCGGTCACGCGGCGGACGCTCGATGACGCTCACCCCGACGGGTGGATTCCCGAGCAGAAGATCACGGTCGAGGAAGCGTTGCGCGCCTACACTCGCGACGCGGCCTACGCGACGTTCAGCGATTCTACGCTCGGCACGTTATCCGTGGGGAAGCTGGCCGATTTCGTGCTGATCGACCGGGATCTCACGCGCATCCCCTCCCGCGACCATCCGCGAGGCGCACGTCCTCGCCACGGTCGTCGGGGGCCGCATTGTTTACGAACGTTCCACGGAGCTCAAGTAATGACGAACCCGACCGTGTCCGTGCGCGCGCCGCAGGCGCCCGCGAGCCCGCAACCCATTCGTGTGACCAGCACGACGTTCAAGCCGGATAGCGCGATGCCGGCCAGCACCGCGTTTGGCGGGTGCGGCGGCAAGAACGTATCGCCGCAACTGTCGTGGAGCGAGGCGCCGAAAGGCACGAAGAGCTTCGTGCTCATCTGCTTCGACCCGGACGCGCCGACCGGGTCGGGATTTCATCACTGGATTCTGGCCAACATCCCGGCCGCGGTGACGAGTCTGCCCGAAAACGCCGTCGCCGCCGGACTCCTGCCCCAAGGCAGTGTGCAGGGACTGACCGACTACGGCGAGAGCACCTACGGGGGACCGTGTCCGCCCGAAGACGATGGCCCGCACCACTATCACTTCACCGTGTTCGCTCTCGACGTCGCCACCATCTCCGGGATCGGTTCCATGACGACCGGCGCCCGCATGAACTTCGGCATGCGCGGGCACCTCTTGGCGCAAGGCACGCTCACGGGGACGTATTCGCGCTAGTGGCCCGGGCGTAGACGAGGCGCGAGATATCGGCGATCATCGACCGCGCGATTTTCTCTACGGCAATCCCGCGCGTCATGACGACCAGCACGTAGGCGTCCTTCTCGCTGGGATAGTGCGGATACACGATCGCCGCGTCGTGCAGATGGCCCGTGATCGACCCGGTCTTGTGCGCCACGCGTGTACCCGGCGGGAGCCCGGCCGGGATCTCGGTGTTGAACTCCTGGCCGAGGAGGATGTCGCGCATGAGCGTGCAGCTCCGGCGCGAGGCGGCCGTGTTGCCGGCGATGGCCGCCATCAGCGTCGCCAAGTCGCGCGCCGTGGTCACGTTGTTGATCCCCGCCGCAAAGGCCTTTCCGTCCTCGACGCCGCGCCGCACCTGGGTGTGCGTGGCGCCGAGGGCCCGCGCGGCCGAGTCGGCCCGCGCCGCCCCCATGAGCGCGATCAGGGTGTTGGTAGCCAGGTTGCTGGAGCGCTGAATCATGAGCCGGAGCAGGTCGCGGATCGGGACCCGCTGGCCGATGCGCCGATAGAGCGTGCTGTCGGAGTCGTCGGCCGAGTCGGCGGAAAAAGGTGAACCGTCGGCGATGCTCGTGAAGCGGTTGGAGAGAAGGAGCGGCTGAGCGAGCGTGACCTGGCCGGCCTCCATCATCCGAAACAGCTCGATCATGACCGGTATCTTCATCGTGCTCGCCGCATGGAAGACCGTGTCCGCGGCGAGGCTCAGCGTGTCATTGTCGGACAGGCGGCGGTAGTAGACGCCGACTTGGGCGCCGGGCACCGCGGCAATGCGCGCGTTCACCTGGGCCTGCAGGGAATCCGCGCCGACGGTCAGGGCGAGCAGCAAGGGCAGCATGGCCGGCGAATATAGACATCCGGACGTCGCGTCGCTAACGTCGCGGCCATGACCCGACTCCCCATTGTGTGCGCTGTCGTCTCGCTGGCGCCGGCGGCGCTCGCCGGCCAGGCCGTGACCCTGGCCGGCGTCATGAGCGCGCCGTTTCCAACCGAGCTGGCCACTGGCGCCGGCGGCGTCGCGTGGGTGCTCGACAGCAACGGCGCCCGCAATGTCTGGGTCGCTCCGGCCCCCGGGTACGCCGCGCGGCGGCTGACGGCGTACACGGGAGACAACGGCCAAGAGATCACCGATCTGCATTGGCTGGACGATGCGAGCGGCGTCGTCTATGTCCGGGGCGGCGATCCCAACACGCAGGGGGAGATCCCGAATCCGACGTTCGTTCCCGATGGCGCCACGCAGGACGTCTGGTTGGCCCCGCTCGTCGGCGGGCCGCCGCGGCGGCTCGGTGCCGGCACTGGAGCGGCAGTCGGACGCTCCCGGATCGCGTTCGTGCACGCCGGGCAGATCTGGAGCGTGAGCGCCGACGCGCACGACACGGCCACGCAGCTGGCACATACGCGGGGCCGGGCCAGTGCTCTCCGGTGGTCGCCGGACGGCATGCGCCTGGCCTGGGTGAGCACGCGCGGGGACCACGCGTTCATTGGCGTGTACGACTTCACGACGCACACGCTGCGCTACGTCGCGCCGGGGCTGGACGTCGATCAGGCGCCCGCGTGGTCGCCCGACGGCCGCTCGCTCGCCTACGTGCGCGCGCCGGCGGTCACGCGGACGAGCGTGTTCGGCGCGCGACGCACCGGGCGCCCGTGGGCCATCTGGGTGGCGGACGCGACCACCGGCGCGGCGCGCGCCATTCTGGACGGCAGCCGAAGGGACGGGCAGCGTCTTTCACGAGCTGGACTCGCCGGATCAGCTCTTGTGGACCGCATTGAACGCGCTCGTGTTCCCTTGGGAGCGGGATGGGTGGCTGCACTTGTACGCGATCGCCGCCTCCGGCGGCGACGCGCGACTGCTGACGCCTGGCGCGTTCGAGGTGGAGCAAGCGGCGCTCACGAACGATCGCGCGGCGGCGCTGGTCACCAGCAACCAGAACGATGGCGAGCGACGGCACATTTGGCGCGTCGAGGCATCGGGGAGCCCGCCCTCGGCGGTCACCCGTGGCGACGGGATCGAGTGGTCACCGGTCGCGCTCCCGGACGGCCAGGTCGCCGTCCTGCACTCCGGCGCGCGCGCCCCCGCGCGCGCCGCCGTCGTGTCGAGCGGCGCGATGCGGGACATCTCTCCATTGCCGGCCTCATTCCCTGCCGAGCGGCTCCTCGTCACGCCGCAGCCGGTGACGTTCCCGGCCGCGGACGGCCTGGTGCTTCATGGCGACCTGTTTCTGCCCGGCAATCTCAAACCCGGCGAGCGGCGACCGGCCGTGGTGTTCTTCCACGGCGGCTCGCGCCGGCAGATGCTGCTGGGGTTCCACTACCTGCAGTTCTATCACAACGCCTACGCCATGAACGAGTACCTGGCCAGCCGCGGGTACATCGTCCTGTCCGTCAACTACCGGAGCGGCATCGGCTACGGTCTCGATTTCCGCGAGGCGCTGAACTACGGCGCGACAGGCGCCAGCGAATTCAACGACGTGCAGGGCGCGGGGCTCTATCTGCGCGCGCGGGCCGACGTCGACCCGGCGCGCATCGGGGCGTGGGGTGGGTCGTACGGGGGATACCTCACGGCGATGGCGCTGGCGCGGGCGTCCGACATGTTCGCCGCCGGCGTCGACTACGCGGGGGTGCATGATTGGAACCTGGAGTTCGAGGCGCTCATCCCGGGTTGGGATGTGGCCAAGGACCAGCACGCACGGGCGCTCGCGTTCCGGTCGTCGCCCATGGCCGATGTCGCCACCTGGCGCTCGCCCGTGCTCCTCGCCGCCGGCGACGACGACCGCAACGTCGCGTTCGCCCAGACGGTACAGCTGGCCGAGGATCTCCGCGCCCGGCACGTGCACGTCGAGACGCTCGTGTTTCCGGACGAGACGCACGACATCCTGTTGCACGGCACATGGGTCGCGCTCTACGCGGCCGCGGCCGACTTCCTGGACCGCCAACTCAAGCCTTAGGGGCCGCGGCGCAACCCTTTGTGAGGGGCGTGTGTCAGAGGGGCGTCGTTAACGACGAGGCCGGGTGGACGAGGCAGCGCTGATCGAGCGGGTGGTGGCCGGGGATCCGGCGGCGCAGCGTGCGCTGTACGACGCGCACGTCGACCGTATCTATCGGCTCGCCTACCGGTTCGCCGGCGATAGCGATCTCGCCCGGGATTTCACCCAGGAGACGTTCATCCGGGCGTTCGACCGCATCGCCACGTTCCGGCGGCAGTCGTCCGTCGCGACGTGGTTGCATACGATCGGCGTGTCGGTGGCGCTCAACGGACTGCGGTCCGTGCGGCGCCTCCGGGGACGGGAGACCGTGATGGAGACGAAGGACATCGTAGCGCCCGTCGCGGGACGACGGGCGGAACCGGACCTCAAGGAGCGGCTGGCGCAAGCGATCGACGCGCTGCCGGACGGATATCGCACCGTGTTCATCATGCACGACATCGAGGGATATACGCACGTCGAGATCGGAGCCGTGCTCGGCATCGAGTCGGGCACATCCAAAGCGCAGCTCTCCCGAGCGCGCGCCAAGCTCCGTGCCGCATTGGCGGATTTCGCCGGGGAGTGGATCGCATGATTGACGACTTGGACGACGACAAGTGGGTCGACGCGCTGCGCGAGATGGCGCGGGACTACCACGAGCCGCAACACGCGGTGCCGCGGGATGAGATGTGGGACGCCATTACCGCCCGGCGCCGCGCCGCGCGGGCATTGCTGGCGCTCGGCGTGGGGCCGGCCGTGCGGCGATGGGCGCCGCTCCTGGCCGCGGCGGCCGTGGTGCTGGCCTTGGGTATCGGCATTGGACGGTCGACCAGCCAACAGGCACCGGTCGCTATGCGCCAGCTGGCTCCGGCATTGGTCGTCCTCGCGCCTCCGCCCGGCGCGCCGACGCCGAACGCACCGTATCAGATCATCGCGGCGCAGCAACTCGTGCAGGTGCAAGCGCTCCTGACGGCGTTCGCGGCCGATGACCGCGACCGCGGCGCCAACGCCCGTCTCGCGGGCTGGGCGCGCGAGCTGCTCTCCAACACCCGACTCCTCATCGACTCTCCCGCGGGCGCCGACCCGCACCGCCGCCAGTTGCTCGAGGATCTGGAGCTGGTGCTGGTGCAAATCGTCGAGCTCTCACCCGACGCCTCGGCCAGCGACCGCGCCGCTATCGACCGCACACTCGCCGATGCCCAGGTGCTCCGGCGCCTGCGCGCGGCTATTCCCGTCAACCAGGTTGGTCTATGAAGATCATGATCGCGTTCTTGCTGGCGATGGGGTTGCCGGCCGCGCCCGCGCACGCGGCCGCGCCGTGGCCGGCACCGAGCGGCGCCTACCCCGCCGATCCGGCGGATTCGCTGTACTCGGCCGCCCGCGCGGCGCTGGCCGAGAAACGCTATGGCCAGGCCGCGGACCTGTTCCACCGCATCGCGACCGATTACCCCGGCTCGCAGTACGCGAGCACCGCGCTCTATTACGAAGCGTTCTCCCACTACAAGATGGGCACGACGGAGGACCTGCGGTCGGCGCGGCAAGGCTTGTCGACGCTGGCCGCCAAATACCCGACCGCGTCGCATCACTCGGACGCCACGGCGCTCGAAGCCCGCGTGTGCGGCGTACTCGCCCAACGCGGCGATACGTCCTGCCAATCGCAGCTCACGCACGCCGCGCAGGACGACACGAGCACCTGCGCCACCAAAGGCGGCGATGGCGACGAGGATGACAACGACACGCGGATCGCCGCGATGAACGCCCTGATGCAGGTGGACGCCGAGAAGGCGCTCCCCATCCTCAAGCACGTGCTCGCCCGCCGCGACCGGTGCTCCGTCGGCCTCCGGCGCAAAGCGCTCTTCATCGTCTCTCAGAAGGAGAGCCCGGAGAGCGCCGACCTCCTCCTGGCATCGGCGCGCTCCGATCCGGACGAGGACGTGCGCCAACAAGCCGTGTTCTGGCTGTCGCAGGTGCAGGACCCGCGCGCCGTCACGATGGTGGACAGTGTGCTCGAGCACTCGACCGACGAAGCGCTCCGCGAGAAAGCCCTGTTCGCGCTCTCCCAGCAACAACAGCGCGATGGGCGCGGAGGCCAGATGCTGCGGCAGTTCGCGTCCCGCACGTCGGAGCCACAGGAGCTGCGGGAGAAAGCGCTGTTCTGGATCGGCCAGACCGGTAACGACGACGATGCCGCCTGGCTCAAGACACAGTTCGCCCGCGAGCCGAACGAAGACCTCAAGGAGAAGATCCTGTTTTCCGTGAGTCAGCATTGGAGTGGGGCGTCGAGCCAGTGGCTGATCAACGTGGCGAGCGACTCCACCCAAACCCCGCACATCCGCAAGCAGGCGATCTTCTGGGCCGGCCAGGGCGGCGCCAGTCTGGATCAGCTCATGGGTCTCTACGACCGGACCCACGATGCCGACACGCGCGAGGGCGTGCTGTTCGCCGTCTCCCAACGCGACGAGCCGGCTGCCGTCGACGCCTTGATGAAGGTCGCCCGGTCCGACCGCGATCCCAAACTGCGCAAGCGGGCAATTTTCTGGCTCGGTCAATCCCGTGACCCGCGCGCGGCGCAGTTCCTCGCCCAACTCATCGACCGATGATTCTCGCCCTGATTCTGGCCGCCGACCTTGCGTCGCGGGTGGCGGCCGCGCCTGATGGCGAGGTGCGCATGACGTTCGCGGCCCGACCCGGGATCTGTGCGGGGAATCACGGGCGCACGTACTACGGCTCGGACGACGACGCGGACGTCGAATGGAATCCGGACTGCCAGCCCGGGCCCATCCGGATCGTCCTCTGGGTCGCGGGACACCAGCCGACCAAGCTCCACACGTACGTCGGAGGCCAGTGGCGCGCCCGCCCGGGCACCACGATCACCGACCTCGGTCCGGTCTCCGATCGCGAGGCGGCCGACTATCTCTTGGGCCTGGCGGAACACACCCCGACGCACATTGGCCGCGACGCCATCTTCCCGGCGACTCTCGCGGACAGCGTGACGGTCTGGCCCCGGCTGATCGCCCTGGCGCGCAACGCCGACGCGCCCAACGAGACCCGGAAGCAGGCGGTGTTCTGGCTCGGCCAGGCCGCCGCCAGTGCCACCGGCGCGCTCGATTCGCTGGCGAACGAGCCGCAACTCGACCGCTCGGTGCGGGAGGAGGCGATTTTCGCCCTGTCGCAGCGACCGGCCAACGAGGGGGTGCCGATTCTCCTACGGATCGCCCGAACCAACCCCGACCCCGCGCTCCGCCGCAAAGCGATGTTCTGGCTCGGCCAGTCCGGGGACCCACGGGCCCTGGCGCTTTTTGAGGCCATTTTGACAGGTCCGGGACATTGATCACGGCATTCCGTCGCTTAACCCCACCGGCGGCACGTTTCGTCCCGACTACATGGTTCGTGAATACTACCGAGACTAGCGTAGAGCGGGAAATCTTCCCATAGTAGATCGCGCGCACGCGCCTTGGGGGGTGCGTCATGTTTCGGCAGCTGCTGGCTTCGGATGTGCCAGGGTTGTGTACGGTGCCGTCGTTTTTTGTCGGCACCGCTATGAGTGCTATCTGCTTTATCGTAGCGAGCCGTTCGGCATATCTTCAACCTGACCAATCCACGCCCGCCAATCACGAAACCCGGCGGGTCGTGTATTTGGCTCCGCCCATCCCACATGGGCACACGCTGGACACCGCCGGTGTCGAGTGGGCGCCGAGCAACGCCGACGGCAGCGGGGATAAGCCAAAGGCGACCAAGGAGTTGGGCGACGGCGTCGCTGGCGATCGGCGGAGGGGCATCGGGCTCGGACGGCGGGGGAAAGCCGAGACGGAGACCCCCAAGCCGACGCCGGACGCCGAAGAGACGGCCAACAAGGTCTACGTGGACGCCGAGGTCGATCGGGAAGTCCAGCGCGATCCGACGAGCGCCGCCCCCGAGTATCCGCAGTACTTGCAGGAGAGCCATATCGAAGGGGCGCTCACCGTCGAGTTTGTGGTCGACACCGCGGGCCAGGCCGATAGCGTGAGCCTGCGCGTGGTCCACTCGTCCCACCCGGCCTTCGAGCAGTCCCTGCGCGCGGCCCTGCCGCATATGCGATTCGTGCCCGCGGAGCTGGGAGGGCGTTTGGTTCGCCAGTGGGTCAGGCAGGAATTTCGGTTCCTGATGCCTGATCAGCCGGCGACGACGATGTAGGCTTCCACGCCGCGTAGGTCCAGATGATCCCCGACACCAGGACGGCGACGGGGATGATGAGGACCGCCGTGGCGAGCGAGCCCTGGTCTGACCAGGTGCCGATGATCCAGGGCGACGGGACGTCGCCCAGCAGATGGATAGTGAGGATCGAGAGCGCCATCGCCGGCGCGCGCATCGCCGAGCTCACCCCGGATACGATGGCGGCGTTGACCGGTCCGGTCGACGCAAAGAGCAGCACCTCGGCGATGGCGATCGTCGCCCAGAACACCGACTGATCGGGCGTCACCAGGGCGATCCAAGCGAACGGCACGGCCGCCAGCGTCGCGACGCCCGACACCCAGAGATTCGCCCGCGCCGTCCGCTTGGCGATGTGGTCGGCCACCCAGCCGCCGAGGAACGTGCCGAGGAATCCCGTGACCACGAGCACGCCGCCGAGGCGCGTATTCGCGGTCACCAGCGGCACGTGTCGAATCCGCGCCAGGAACGTGGGCATCCAGACCGCGATGCCGCCCAGCGCGAACGTATATGCGGCGTACCCCAGCACCGTCCGCATGTAGGGTCGATTGTCGAGCAGCGTCCCGTACGCGCCGAGGCCCCGGGGCACCGGCGGACCCTCCCCGCGCGGAGGATCGGTCATGAAGAAAGCCGCGAGGGCGAACAACAAGCCGGGCGCGCCGGCGACAAAAAACGCGGCCCGCCAGCCGTACGCGTGGTCGACGGCGCCGCCCAGGACGTATCCGAGCGCGGAGCCGACCGGAATCGCCATGTAGAAGATCGCGAACACGCGGGCGCGCCAACGCTCGGGGAAAGCGTCGGCGAGGACCGCGGGCGCGATGGTCCCGTACGCCGCCTCGCCGACGCCGACCAGGGCACGGGCTACGACGAGTGATGCGTACGTCGTGACGAGTCCTCCCAGTGCCGTGGCGACGCTCCAAATGGCGACCCCGGCCGCGATGATGCGCATCCGGGAGTGTCGGGCGCCGAGGATCCCGAACAACGGTGCGGCGCACATGTAGACCAAGAGGAACGCGGAAGACACGAAGCCCAGCTGCTGATCGCTGGGCGCAATGGGCGAGTGCTTGATGCTCTCCTGGACGGCCGGGACGACGAACCGGTCGAGGTAGTTGAGCAGGTTCATGGCAGTGAGCACCGCCAGCGCGACCCACGCGTTGCGCCGGGCACGCGGACCGGCCCAGTCTCCTGCCTCGTCTTGTAATTTAGGTGGCATTGAGATAATAATTAGCCGTGGCTAAACTATCCGCTGAGCCTGAAGTCCGGTGGCGACGGTCGCGCCCCACACCGACACTCGCCGAGTCCTACCGGACGGTGGCGGTCACGGGCGGGTGGTGGCGTAAGCTGCTCGCCTTTGCCGGGCCCGGCTACCTGGTGGCGGTCGGCTACATGGACCCGGGCAACTGGGCCACGGATCTGGCCGGCGGGGCCCGGTTCGGCTACGCGCTGCTCAGCGTCATCCTCGTTTCGAACCTGCTCGCGGTCCTGCTCCAGGGTCTCGCGTCCAAGCTCGGCATCGTCACCGAGCGCGACTTGGCCCAGGCGTGCCGCGACGCCTATTCGCGGCCCACGAGCGTGGCGCTGTGGCTGTTCGCGGAGATCGCGATCGCGGCCTGCGACTTGGCCGAGGTCATCGGATCGGCGATCGCGCTCAACCTGCTCTTTCATCTGCCGCTGATCGCCGGCGTCATCCTGACATCGCTCGATGTGTTGATCGTGCTGTACCTGCAGCACTTCGGGTTCCGGCGGCTGGAGGCGTTGGTCGTGGTATTGATCGCGACGATCGGCCTCTGCTTCTTGTTCGAGCTCGTGATCTCGCGGCCGGACTACGGCGCGGTGATGCGGGGATTCGTGCCGACGGCGTCGATCATCACGAACCCGGCCCAACTCTATATCGCGATCTCCATCCTGGGCGCGACGGTGATGCCGCACAATCTCTATCTGCATTCCTCGGTCGTGCAGACCCGGAGCTACGAGATCAGTCCGTCGGGCAAGCGCGAAGCGATCCGTTTCGCGTTCCTCGACTCGACGATTGCGTTGAGTTTCGCGCTTTTCATCAATGCGGCGATTCTCATCGTCGCGGCGGCCACGTTCCACACGACGGGCCATGCCAATGTCGCCGAGATCCAGGACGCGTACAAGCTGCTCACGCCGCTCTTGGGCTTTGGCGGCGCCAGCGTGGTGTTCGCGCTCGCCCTCCTCGCCTCCGGACAAAACTCGACGTTGACGGGCACGCTGGCCGGACAGATCGTGATGGAAGGGTTTCTCGACATTCGGCTCCGGCCGTGGCTCCGGCGGTTGATCACGCGCGCGATCGCGATCATCCCGGCGGTGATCGTGACGGCGCTCTATGGCGAGCACGGCACGGCCACGCTCCTCGTCTTCAGCCAGGTCGTGCTCAGTCTGCAGCTCTCGTTCGCCGTCATCCCGCTCGTGCAGTTCACGTCGAGTCGGGCCAAAATGGGGGAGTTTGTGAACGGGCGCTCGCTGGCAGTTCTCGCGTGGACCGTGGCGATCGCGATCGCGGGGCTCAACGCCTGGCTCCTGGTGGCTGCGCTCCTATGAGCGTCGTGTATACGGCTTCCATGGAAGACTGCCTCAAGGCGGTCTACGAGCTGGAACGGGCGTCGGGCACCGTCTCCACGACCGACTTGGCCCACCGGCTCGGCGTGGCGCCGCCGTCGGTCACGGGGATGATGCGCCGGTTGGCGGATTCTGGCTTGATCGCGTACGAACCGTATCATGGCGCGCGACTCACCGATGAGGGACAGCGGGTCGCGCTCCGCACGCTGCGCCGCCACCGCGTCCTCGAGACGTATCTGAGCCGGGCGCTGGGCCTGTCGTGGGACCTGGTGCATGACGAGGCCGAGCGGCTGGAGCACGCGGCATCCGACGCGCTCATCGATCGCATGGCCAGTGTCCTCGGCCATCCGACCGTCGACCCGCATGGCGCGCCGATTCCGACCGCCGAGGGCGCGATCGACGAGCGGCCGCACACGCCGCTGGCCGAGCTCCGACCCGGTGAGCGGGCGCGCATCGTGCGCGTCAGCGATGATGATCCCGACCGGCTCCGCTATCTCGCGGAGCTGGGTCTCGTGCCCGGCGCCGTCGTCACCGTCGTCCGGCGGGCACCGTACGAAGGACCGCTGTCGCTCGACATCTCCAATAGCGGCACGCGGGATATCGGGCCGGCGCTGGGCGCCGTCGTGTTCGTCGATCGCGTATGACCGAGACTCCGCTGATGCAGCAGTACCGGGAGATCAAGGCGCGCCATCAGGACGCGATCCTGTTCTTCCGCATGGGCGACTTCTACGAGATGTTCTACGACGACGCCGAGACCGGCGCCCGCGCGCTCGGCCTGACGCTGACGTCGCGCAACAACGGCGCGGCGTCCGCGGTCCCGCTGGCCGGAATTCCGGTGAAGGCTGTCGGCGAGTACGTCAAACGCCTCGTCCGCAAGGGATTTCGGGTCGCGATCTGCGAGCAGGTCGAGGATCCGAAGTTTGCGAAGGGACCGGTGCGCCGGGAGGTCGTGGAAACGATCACGCCCGGCGCCGCGCTGGCCGATGATCTCTTGGACGGCGCGCGCAACAACTTCCTCTGCGCGCTGTTCGCGCAGGGCGCGACGCTCGGTCTCGCCGCGGTCGACGTCTCCACGGGCGAGTTCCGGTTGGCGACCGCGCCCCACGCCGACGCCCCGACGCTGGTCGCGCGCTTCGCGCCGCGCGAAGTGCTCGTCGCGCGCGGAGCGGCCGCCGCGCTCGCCGCGGTGCGCATCGAGAATGTGCTCGTCACCGAGCGCGAACCGTGGGAATTCGAGCCCGTCCACGGCGCCGGGCAGTTGGCGCGACGGTTTGGCGTGGCGTCGATCGAGGGCTTCGGGATTGGCGCCGCGGACGGACCGGCGGTGGCGGCCGCCGGAGCCTTGCTCGAGTATCTCACCGAGCTGCAGCCCGGCGGACTGCCGCATCTGGCGCGCCCGGTGATCGAGCGGCCGGGCGGCGCCATGCCGCTCGACGAGATGACGCGACGCAACCTGGAGTTGGTCGAGTCGTTGCGCGGGGAAGCCGCCGGGACGCTGATCGATGTGCTCGACCGCACGGGCACGGCCATGGGCGCGCGTCTCATGCGGCAGTGGCTCTTGGCCCCGCTCACGGATCGCGCCGCCATCGACGCGCGACTCGATCGCGTGGCGGCGCTCGCGGCCGACGCGCTGGCGCGGGCCGCGCTGCGGGAGGCGCTCGATGGGGTGCGCGACGTGGAGCGCCTGGCGGGGAAAGCGGCGGCGGCGCGGGCCACGCCGCGGGAGTTGCGCGCGCTCGGCGATTCGCTCGACCGGCTGCCGCGCGTCATCGCGGCCATCGAGCGGCTCGATCATGGGGCGTTCGCGGCGCTCGGCGCGGCGTGGGATTCGTGCGCCGACGTGGCGTCGGCCATCACGCGCACGCTCGTCGAACGGCCGCCGCTGGCCGTCGGCGACGAGGCGACCATCGCGACGGGAATCGATCCGGCGCTGGACGAGTTGCGGGCGCTGCGCGATGGCGGCAAGGACAAGATCGCCGAGATCCAGGCGGCCGAGCGGGCGCGGACCGGCATCGCATCGCTCAAGGTCGGGTACAACCGCGTCTTCGGCTACTTCATCGAGGTGACGAACTCCCATCGGGGGGCGGTACCGGCGGATTATCAGCGGCGGCAGACGTTGACGGGCGCCGAGCGGTATGTGACGCCGGCCCTCAAGGAGTACGAGGAGCGCGTGCTGACCGCGGCCGAGCGGATCGAGGTCCGGGAGCGGGAATTGTTCGAGCGCGCGCGAAGCGCGGCCGGCGCCGAGATCGCGCGGTTGCAACGCGCGGCGCGGTGTGTCGCCGAGCTGGATGTGGTGGCCACGTTCGCCGAGGTGGCGGAGCGGGAGCGGTTCGTGCGGCCGCAGATCACCGATGAGCTGGCGCTGGACATTGTCGGCGGCCGGCATCCGGTGGTGGAGCGCATGATGCCGCGGGAGCAGTTCATCCCGAACGATGTCCGCCTCAACGATGCCGAGCGCGTCATCATTCTGACGGGTCCCAACATGGCGGGAAAGTCGACGATCCTGCGACAGGTCGGCTTGATCGTGGCCATGGCGCAGGCGGGCAGCTTCGTGCCGGCGACCCGGGCGACCATTGGCATTGTCGACCGCTTGTTCACGCGCGTGGGCGCCAGCGACAATCTGGTGCGGGGGCAGTCGACCTTCATGGTCGAAATGGCGGAGACGAGCGCCATCTTGCACACGGCAACCGCGCGGAGTCTGGTGTTGCTCGACGAGATCGGGCGGGGGACATTGACGTACGATGGCGTCTCCATTGCCTGGGCCGTCACCGAGCATCTGCACACGCGAGTGGGGTGCAAGACGGTGTTCGCCACCCACTACCATGAGCTGACGCAGCTGGCCGATGAGCTGCCGGCGCTCCGGAACTACAACGTCGCGGTCCGCGAGGTCGGCGATCGGGTGTTGTTCCTGCACCGCATGCAGCCGGGTGGGGCGGACCGGTCGTACGGCATCGAAGTGGGGCGGCTGGCCGGGCTGCCGGAACCCGTGCTCGCCCGGGCGCGCGAGGTGCTGCACTTGCTCGAGGGCGAGCAGCTCGTGGCGGGACTCGCGGGGACACCCGCGCCGCGCGCCGAGCAGCTGCCGCTATTTGCCGAGGCGCCGCACCCGGCGCTGGTGCGCCTGGCGGCACTCGAGCCCGATCATCTCACACCCATGCAAGCGCTGGCGGCGCTCGCCGAGTTGAAGGCGATGGCTAGCGCGGAGACTCGGTCTCGATGACGAAGCCGGACATCCCCTTCACGTTCAGCGCCGCCAGCTCCGACTCGGCCGCCGATCGCGTAGCGTAGCGGCCGATCCGCACGCGGAACGGCGCGGCCGTGCCCCATACCCGGCTCTCGTATCCCCTCGAAACCAGTTTCGACGACAGCGCCTCGGCTTCGCCGCGCGTGTCGTATGCGGCGACTTGCACGGTGTACTTGCCGGTGGCGGCCGGTGCGGGTGGCGCGGTGATCCGGCGCTTTCGCCGGCGGCGCGGTGGGTCGGCGGTCCGTGCCAGGCTGGGAGCACGCGGTGACGGGACGCCGCTCGTTGGTGCGACCCTACGGTACCGGTGGCGGCGCAGGCGCAGCCGGTGCGGGATTGTACCCGCGCCCGTCGCACTGGCTCCCGTCGCTCCAGTTGCACCAGCTCCAGTCGTACTCGCTGGAGACACGCTAGCGGCAGGCGCACTGGCTCCCGTCGCACTGGCTCCCGTCGTGTCGCCGGGGCACCTGGCGGCGGGCGCACTCTCGGGCGTCGGCGCGCGCTCACCGGCGTCACGCTGGCCGCGGCCGCACTATCTGGTTTTACGGCAGGCGCCGCAGGCGCCGCCGGCTTGGGTGTGACGGCGGGTTTGACCGCGACCGCCTTCGGCAGGCGGGCACAGGGTTGTCCCGCGTAGTCGAGTTGATGGATGAACTCGACCTCCGTCGGCGGCGCCGCCTGGTGCGCCGCGTCCAACGCCGCGCACGCATGCTCGGGCTCCGCGACCGCGAACCACGCATGCGCGATCGACAGGTTGGTGCGCGGGGGAGTCTGCGCGGGCGCCCGATCGCGCTCGAGGCGCAGCAGATGCGCGCGCGCCTCGTCTTTGCTGCCCCGCGCCAACTCCAACTGGGCCAACCGCAACAGCGCGTCGTCCGCCCGCAGCGACGATGGATACTCGACGGTAATGCGCCGATAATCGCGTTCGGTCTCGAACGCCGTGGCCGATAGCGAGGCTCTCGTGAACAAGACCTCGGCATACTGCGGACTCCCCGGAGGCGTCGCCGCGAGCACCGAGTCGACTACCAGCCGCGCCGCGGCCGCATGCCCCTCGCCGGCCATACGCTCGGCCCGTTGCAACACGGAGTCGGCGGGGTCCGCCACGACCGGCGCCATTGCCTGCCCCCGGGCCACCCCGCCGCATACCAAGAGAAGGACGAGAGAAAGTGGGCGCATCATGCGGCTCTCCCTTCGCGCCTCGACACATCGGCGCACAATCTCAAGATCAGGGACACGAGAATCTGCTCGTCGTCCGACACCCGCGTCTCCTTGAGCGCGACATCCGCCGCCAACAATGCATCGAGCGCGCGGCCCAGCGCCGGCTCGCTCCACGCCGGCGCGGCCTTCACCCACGCCGACACCGCCTCCCCCCACGCCCGACCCGGGAACGCCCCGGTGTCCTTCAACAGTCCAAAAAACTCCCCAGCCGACCGCCCACCACCCGCCGCCGCATAGGCCAGCGCCAGCGTCTGGGTCGTCAATGCCATGACGATCGACACCGCGGTGGTTTTCGGCAACGCCAACACCTGCGGGAGCACGACCAACGCTCCCGCCGCATCGCGCGCGGCCACCAGATCGAGCAGGCGCCCCAGGGTTTCGTCGCGCACCACGCCGACGATCGCCGAGACCGCGCGCTCGTCAATGACGCGCGTGTCGCTGGCGTTGACGTAGGACGCCAGCTTGTCGAGTTCGGCCGCCAGCTGCCCCAGATCGTTGCCCACCCCATCCTGCAGCAGCGCCGCACCCTCGGCACTGATGGTGACGCCCAGCGACTCGGCGCGCCGCGTGATCCAATCGCCGAGCCGGTCCCCGGTCAGCGCGCCGAGATCGATGGCCGCCGCCCGGTCGACGAGCGCCTTGTCCGGCTTGCCCCCGGCAACCGCGACCAGGACGACGACGGCATCGGAGGCGGGATGTTCGAGATACCGGTCGAGCACACCCCGCGCGTCTTTCTTGAGCGCTGCCACATTGCGGATGACCACCGCGCGCCGGTCCGACATGAGCGGCGGGGTCCCGAGCAGCGTCTCCAGCACCTCGCCGTCGACATTGGCGCCCCGCCGGATCTCGACGTTGAAATCCCGCAACGCGGGATCGACGGCTGCGGCCACGATCGCCGCCACCGCCTCGTCTTTGCGGAAATCCTCATCGCCGTGGAGGTAGTACACCGGCTCGAACGTCCGGCGCGTGATCGCGGCGCGCAGCGCGCGCTCCGTCGACGGCGGCATGGCCAATAAGCTACACCAACGCTTCGCCACACGCCGCACGCACCGCGCACGCGCGACACTTGGCCGGCACGTCGTGCGTCCGGTGCACGTCGGCCGCGTGCCGGGCGGCCCGCACGCGGCCCGCAAGCTCCAGGCACTGGCGTTCCAGCGCCGCGGTCAACGTCACCACGAACGCCGCCCGGGCATAGCGCACGCGGCCGAACCCCGCGAAGCGGGTCGGCTCGACGGCGCGGAGCAGCAGCAGATAGACCGCCAACTGCATCCGATCCGAATCATAGAGGACGCTGGCGCGCCGGAGCGGCTTGACCTCGATGGGCACCAGCCCGGCGCGCTCGCGCACCACGTAGTCGGGACGCCCTCGCAATCCCGACGTGGGGTCCAGCAACGTCGGGCCCCCTTCGTCCCTCACGTCGGATGTCACCACCGGCGCCCGGACACCGGTGGTCCGTCCCACCGCCCATGCGCACGCGAAGAGCACGAGAGCGAGAACCGCGACGCCGACGAGCGCGATCACGACACGCGCCGCCAGATCAGGAAAATCAGGACGAGCAGAGCGGCGACGCCAAGGCGGAACAGTATCCGCGCCCACGCCACCCGGGCACCGTGTCCCGCGTGGGCCCGCACGCCGGCGGCGCGTCGTGTGTCGTCGGTCTTTATGTTGCGGACGCGTTCCAGCCAGTAGGCGCGCCCACAGTACGCGTAGGCGGCGATCTCACTGGCCGAGACCCAGTCCGGGCTATCGTCCGAGGCTGACGAGCGAGAACTCCGACGCCGCGAAGTGCATGGGTGCCTGGGCGGCGAGCAGCGCGGCGGGCCACACGGGCATGCCCATGGACACCGATGCCACGATCGCGGGGCTCACCATGGGCGACGTCGGCGTCGCCGGCAGCCGGCTCGCGGGGAACAGCTCCGAATCCGGGTCGAGTGGCCGCGCGGTCAAGTCGACGGGCGCGGTGACCACCACGGGTGACAACGCCAACTCCGGCGCGCGCGCCGTCTCCACACTACCCAACGCCGCCATCACGATGTAGCCGGCCGCGATGAGCGCCGCCGCGGCCGTCGCGAACGAGGTCAGCCCCGGACCGGCCACGACGTTGCGCCGGCCCTCGGCATGCGCGACCTGCCGCAAACGCGCATCGAGCCGCGCGGCAAATTGCGGCGACGGCTCAATGGTCGGAAGATTTCTGACTAGCAACAACGCCCGCCGTACGATCGTATCGTGCGCGGCGCAGGCCGCACACTCGGCGCGGTGGGCGCGCATGGCGGCCATTGCGCGCTCGTCTAGCGCGTTATCGAAGAATGCCGCGTGATTTTCGCGGAACGTGCCACAGTCCATGATAGGCGGGACATACCCGGGCGCCCCCCTGAGGGTTCCCGCAGGGGGCATAAGAGCCGCACCTGCGGGAACAACTCAGTTGGACAGAGCTCCGCTGCGCGGAGCTCTAGACCCTGCTTAGCGGGGCTAGCGCAGTGCCGGCGCGATAATGTCGGCGAACGACGTCCGGGCCCGGTTGAGCCGGGACTTCACCGTGCCGAGGTTGCAGGACGTGATCTCGGCGATCTCCTCGTACGACTTGCCCTCGAGCTCGCGCAGGATGAAGACCTGCCGGTGATGCTCCGGCAGCCGCGCGACCGAGGCCTCGACCAGCTCCCGGAGATGGCGCTTGCGGTACAGATCGTCGGGACGCGACGCCGGATCCTCGAACTGCAGGGGACGGTCCTCGTCCTCCCAATTCCGGCGGATCGTCTGGAACAGCACCAGGGGATTTCGCGAGCGATTGCGCAGCTCGTTCTTCGCCAGATTCGAGGCGATCGTGTACACCCAGGTGGAGAACTTCTTGGCGCGGTCGAACCGGTGTAAATGCCGGTACACCCGGATGAACACCTCCTGCACCAAGTCCTCCGCCTTCTCCCGGTCACCGATCGTCCGGAACACGAAGTTGAGCAGGCGCGTCTGGTACCGCTCGACGAGTATTTGGAACGCCCGCTCATCACCAGCCAGGAAGGACGCGACAACCGTCGAATCCTCCATGGTGGTCCATTTCGGGGCGACCCGCTTCAGCGCGACTTCGGCCATGCTCTCTCCTGCTCATTCTCAATGGCGACCCGGTAGCACAAAAAACGAATCGCACGCGCCATGCCCGGTACCCCGGTGAGGCGAATTCCTTTCAACGCTTGTGCTGACAAAGAGTTATGCCGATCGTACCTCGCTGGAAAATACCGAAACCTTGCCGAAATGTCTACTCTGAGCGACAGTCGTGTCCCCGTTCAGGCCCCAAGGCGGAATCCCGCCGCATACATGAGGGCCACGATGGTCTTCCCGTCCGAGATCTCGCCGGCCGCGATCATCCCCAGGGCCTCCGAGAGAGGCCGGGGGGCTACCTCCAGAAACTCGTCGACATCGCGCTTCGCCACACCCTTCGCCAATCCGGACGCCATGAAGAGATGGATGCGCTCGTTCGTGAACCCGGGCGTCGTGTAGATGGTGGTCAATGGTTCGACGCGCTCGGCCGTACACCCGGTTTCCTCTTCGAGTTCCCGGACCGCGCACGCTTCGGGTGTTTCGCCCGGCTCGAGGCGGCCGGCCGGGATCTCGTAGACATACCCGTCCGCCGCATACCGGTACTGCCGGATCAAAAGGACCTGGGGATCCTCACCCGACGGGTCGGTCAAGAAAGGCACGACGGCGCTGGCACCGGGATGCCGGATGATCTCGAGCTCGCCGATCGACCCGTCCGGAAACTGGACCGTATCGACATCCAGGTCGATCACGCGGCCGGTATACACCCGGCGCGTGCCGACGCGTCCAGGGCGGCCCGTCACAGCGGACGCCCGCTGTCGTCATAGGTCGCGACCGGCCCGACCGCCAACCGCTCGAGCGGAACGCGGATCGTCTCGGGGTCGCCAACAATGACCATCTGGAGACGCGACGGATCGAGATGGGTGCGGGCCGTCGCCAGCACATTGGCCGTGCTGACGGCCCTGACGCGCGAGCGATACTGATCGTAGAAATCCGGCGGCAGCCCGTAGATGACGAGGTTGACCAGCGCCACGGCGATGCTGGACACCGTCTCGTATCGAATCGGGAAAATGCCGTCGAGATAACTGGTGGCCAGCGAGAGCTCGTCTTCCGTCACCGTCTCGGTGCGAATCCGGGTGATCTCCCCCAGGATCTCAGCGAGCGCCTTGTCCGTGATGTCGCTCCGTACGGCCGTGTCGACGGCAAACGGACCGGCCTCGCGCCGCCACTCGAATCCGGAATGGGCGCCGTAGGTGTACGCGTGCACTTCGCGCAGATTCAGATTGATCCGGGAGGAAAAGAGACCGCCGAGGATCGCGTTCATCACGGTGATTTTGAAGTAATCCGGGTGCGTGCGCGGCACGCCGATCTGGCCCACCCGGAGCTCCGACTGCGGCGCGTCGGCCTTGGTGACGATATGGACCGCGGACGTGAGTCGCGCCGGCCGATCCGACGCCACCGGGCGGCCCGGGTCGCTTCCGCCCCGCCAGCCGCCGAGCGCCGCCTCGGCCATGCCTTGTACATCGGCGAGGGTCACATCGCCCACGACGACCAGTGTCACCGCCGCCGGGCGATATCGCGCCTGATAGAACGCGACGACGTCCTCGCGCGTGAGCGCCGCGACGGACGACTCCGACCCGCCCTCGGGGCGCGCATAACGGACATTGGCGGCGTAGAGGAATCGTCCGAGCATCTCGTCGGCCAACCCCCGCGGCTCGGCGCGCAGTTGCAGCAGCTCGGCCAACCGCTCGCTTTTGAGCCGCCCAAACTCGGGCGCGGGAAACGTCGGCGCCGTCACGATCTCGCCCACGAGGCTCAGGGCCTCGTCGAGCCGGGGGGACAGCACCGTCAGCTCGACCAACGCCGCGTCCCAGTCCGCGCTGGTCACCAGCTCCGTCCCCAGCCGCTCGGCGCTCGCGATGAGGGCCGCGCCATTGCGCGGTCCAGCGCCCTCGACGAGCGCACGCGCGGTGAGGAGCGCCACGCCCTCCTTGCCCGCTGGATCCATTGCGGCGCCGGCATTGATCACGGCCATGATGCTGGCGACGGGAAGCTTGGCGACGGGTGCGACCACCAGCCGCACGCCGTTGCTCAGCACACCGGTCTCGAAACGCGGAAATTGATAGGGCCGCGGCGGCAGCGCCGTCGGCCGCGTGGCGATCGCCGTCATGCGCCGACCGCCACGGCATCATGGGTCGCAACGTCCACGGGCACCGTGCTGCGGGGCACGTAGATCAGCGTCGCCCGATGCGGCGCGCCGAGGCGCGCGCGGGCAAACGCGGTGACCGCCTTGGCCGTCACCGCGCGATAGCGGTCGACATGCTGGTTGATGCGCGCCGGGTCACCCAAATACGTCGCGAACATTGACAGCTTGTCGGCGCGATCCCCCGCCGACTGCATCGACTTGACGAAGTCGGTCTCGATCAACGCGATGGCGCGCTCCACTTCCTCCACGGACGCTCCCTCGGCCGCCAGGCGGTCCATCTCACTGGCGACGGCCCGTTCCAGCTCCTCGGCGCTCGTGCCCGGATGGGCCGTCGCATCGACGATCAAGAGATCCGTGCCGCTGCCCAAATCGAACGTGGAGGCGCTGGCGTCGACCGCCACTTGCCGGTCGCGCACCAACGCCTTGTGCAGACGACTGCCTTTCTTGAGACCCAGCACGGCCGCGGTGACACTGGCCTCGTAGTACCCGTCGGTCCCGAATGCCGGCGATCGCACCGCCATATAGACGCGCGGCACCCGCACGTCGTCGGCGACGACCTCGCGCGGCGGCATGTCGAACCGCGCCGGCAGCGACATCTCGGGAAGAGGCGGCTTGCGGTCGCGCGGTTTCGCAATGGGGCCGAAATACTGATCGACCAGCGCGCGGGCCTCCGCGGCGTCGAAGTCACCGGCGATCGTCAGAACGGCGTTATCCGGCCGGTAATACGTCGCGAAGAACTGGGCGATATCGTCGAGGCTGGCGGCCGAGAGATCTTCCATCGAGCCGATCAATGAATGATGGAAGGGATGATCGGCAGGGAACGCCAACGCGGGCAGTCGTTCCCACCACGTGCCGTAGGGCTGGTTATCGACCGACCATCGGCGCTCGTTTTTCACCACGTCGCGCTGGGTATCGAGCTTTTGCTGCGTCATTGCGGGCAGGAGACGGCCCATGCGATCCGCCTCCAGCCAGAGCGCGATCGCGAGTTGATTCGACGGCACGGTCTCGTAGTAATTCGTCCGGTCGAGCCAGGTCGAACCGTTGAGCGTCCCGCCGGCGCGTTGAATGAGCTCGAAATGTTCGTTGGCGCCGACGTTCGCCGATCCTTGAAACAGCATGTGTTCAAAGAGATGGGCGAATCCCGTTCGTCCCACGCGCTCGTTGGCCGAGCCAACGTGATACCAGAGATTGACGGCGACGATCGGCGCGGTGTGGTCTTCGGAGAGGGTCACGAAGAGCCCGTTGCTCAGCCGAAACGTGTCAATGGGGATCTGCATAACCAAATGAAACGGACACCGAAGCACCTCACCAGGCCTCTGAGCACATTGTCCCCCTTGACACTTACGCGTAGCACTGGCCATTCTCTTGGTCCTCGTCGAGCTACCCTATGCCCACGACTGCGTGGATAGGGACCGCGCGACCGGATCTCCGGCGTGCCGCTCCCACATAACCTGGTTCGGAGGTCAGCATGGCTGCGGATTTTTTCCTCGGTGAATCGCTGGTCGGCGACGGCAACGAAGTCGCGCATATCGATCTCATGATCGGTTCCAGGCAGGGCCCCGTAGGGCACGCCTTCGCGGCAGCGCTCACGAACAACAAGGACGGCTTCACCACGTTGCTTGCCGTCGTCGCGCCAAATCTCCCTGCCAAGCCTGACACGATCCTTTACAACAAGGTGACGATCAAGGGCGCGAAGCAGGCCGTGCAGATGTTCGGTCCGGCTCAGGCCGCCGTCGCGCGCGCCGTCGTCGATTCGGTGTCGAGCGGTGTGATTCCGCGCAACCAAGTCGATGATCTCGTCATCACCGTCGGCGTGTTCATTCACTGGGACGCCGCGGACGACAAGAAGATCTTCGACTACAACTACCGCGCGACAAAGGAATCGATCGAGCGAGCCCTCAAGAAGCAGCCGACGGTCGATGCGGTGATCAACGGGGCGCGAACGGCCAAGCATCCGTTCGCGGGCGGAGCGGACTCGGCAGGCAAGTAGGGCTCGGAGTAGCAGCGACCCAAGCCTGGGCCGCCCGCACAGCCGCGGGCGGCCTAGGGGTTGCTGGTGATATCCTCGCTACGAGCCCAGCCGCCCATGCGAAAACTGTTATTGCAGCTCGACAGCAACCGGCTGCCGAGCGCCTTTGACCGCGTCGTCGGTTACGACGGCGGCGCCGATGAGATCATGAGCTACGGCAGTATCGTGCCGGCCGACGCACGGGATCTCATTTACGGCCTGATCTTCACGCGGGGCCCAAAGGACCTCGTGAACTCGGCGGTGTTCATCGGCGGCCAGGATATCAATGTCGGTGAATCGATCCTGACGGCCGCGCAGGAAACGCTGTTCGGACCGTTCCGCGTCTCGTTGATGCTGGACTCGAACGGTTCGAACACGACGGCCGTGGCGGCGGTTCGGAAAATCGTGCGCACGGTCGGCGATGTGCGGGGCAAGCGCGCGGTGGTCACGGCGGGCACGGGCCCGGTGGGCGCCCGCGCCGCGGGTCTGCTCGCGAAAGAAGGCGCCGATGTCGTCATCACATCGCGCCGCGGCCCGGATGGCGAGCGCGCGCAGCGCAACATCATCGCCCGGTTTGGCGGCCACGTCTCGTGCAAGCCGATGGCCGAGCCGTCGCAAGCCGCCGGCATTGTCGACGGGGCGCAGATTCTGCTCAACTGCGGGCCGGCGGGCGTGCAGATGGTACCACGGGCGGCGTGGGCGAACCGCGGACTCATCGTCGCCGTCGATCTCAACGCCGTGCCGCCACTGGGCATCGAAGGCATTGATGCCAATGACGATGGGGTCAAGCGCGACGGCGTCGTGTGCTTTGGCGCGCTCGGCGTCGGTGGGCTCAAGATGAAAATTCACAAACGGTGCATCGCGCGGCTGTTCGAGTCGAACGATGTGGTGCTCGACGCCGAGGCGATACACGAGCTGGCGCAATCGATAGGCTAGAGGACATCGTGGCGGAGGCGGCGCGAAACGGGCCGCGGGTCGTCGGCATCGACCCCGGGACGGTGAGCATCGATCTCTGCGGACTGGCCGGCGACGCCGTGTTTCTCGATCGCACGCTGGCGACGGCCGACGCGTTGGCCGAACCGGATGAGGTGGTGCGGATGCTGCGATCCTGCGGGCCGCTCGACGTGATCGCGGGCCCATCGGGCTACGGGCTTCCGCTCGTGCCAGGGTGGGAGTTGACCGAAGAGGACCTGCGGCTCGCGGTGCTCGCCGAGGCGGGCGAGGTGGGCGGCCTCGGGGGCCTGACGTCGCTCGTGCGGGCATTGGCGTCCTCCGGCCTGCCGGTCGTTTTCACGCCCGGTGTGGTGCATCTCGCCTCGGTGCCCGCGCACCGCAAGGTCAATCGCGTCGACATGGGAACCGCGGACAAGGTCTGCGCGGCGGCGCTGGCCATCGATGCGCAGTGCCGGCGGCGCGACTGCGCTGTGAGCGACGTCTCGCTCATCCTCCTGGAGCTGGGCGGCGCGTTCACCGCGGCGGTCGCTGTCGACGCGGGGCGCATTGTCGACGGGCTGGGGGGATCGTCCGGACCCGCGGGGCAGCAGTCGCCCGGAGCGTGGGATGGCGAGGTCGCGTACCTGGCGGGACAGGTCACCAAAGCGATGTTGTTCGCCGGCGGCCTCGGGGCCATCCCCGAGGCCGACGTGTCGTGGGCGGCGTTCCTCGAGGGCGGTCTCAAAGCGATCGCGCTGCTCATGGTGGCCGTGCCGGCGCCGGCGGAGATCGTGCTCTCGGGGCGCATGGCCCGCTCGGACCGTGTGTTCGACGCGTTCGCCGACCGTCTCGGGCACATCGCCCCCGTGCGGCGGCTGGGTGGTTTCGCCACCGTCGCCAAGCAGGCGGCGCAAGGCGCGGCGTTGATCGCCGACGGTCTCGCCGGTGGGCCGCGCCAACCGCTGGTCGAGGCGCTGGGGTTGCGCGAGGCGCGGGGAACGGTGCTGGACCATCTCTACGCCGTGGCGCCGGGTGATGCGCGGCGCCGCCTGGGGATCGCCTGATGGCGACGCTGCTCCTGGCCGGGGCCAGCGTCCGCGCGTTCGCCGAGTCGGCGGCCGCGGCGGGGTATCGCGTGGTGGCGATCGATGGATACGGGGATCTCGATCTCCGCGCCGTGGCGACCGTGCACGCCCTTCCGGGACGGTACTCGGCGTCTGCCGCCGCGCTGCGCGCGCGCGGCGTCGCCGCCGACGTCGTCGCCTACACGTCGAACTTCGAGAATCACCCGGCGGCGCTCGGCGCGCTCGCGGGAGATCGGGCGCTCCTGGGGAACCCACCAGGGGTTACCGCGCGGGTGCGCGATCCGTTCGCGCTCCGGCGGGCGTTCGCGGCGCATGCGATCGCGACGCCGGCCGTGCGCGCCAGCGCGCCGGCGGTGGGGCGATGGCTCCGGAAACCGCGGCGGTCCGGTGGCGGGCACGCGATCGTGCCGTGGCGACAGCACATGCCGATCGCCAGGAGCTGCGTGGTGCAGGAGCGCATCGCGGGTGTCCCGGGCTCGATCGTCTTTGTGGCCGACGGGGAATCGGCGGCTCCGTTGGCGCTGACCCGCCAGTTAGTCGGCGATGCGGCGTTCGGGGCGTCGGGATTCCGCTACGCGGGCAACATCCTGATGCATCCGGGTGAGCACCGCGCGCTCTACGATCGCGCGGTGATCCTGGCGGGGATCGCGACGCGCGCGTTCGGGCTCGTCGGGATCAACGGCATCGATTTCATCGTGCGCCGAGGCGTGCCGATTCCCATCGAGGTCAATCCGCGGTATTGCGCGTCGATGGAGCTGGCCGAGCGCCACTACGGCATCTCGATCGCCACGGCCCATGTGGCGGCGTGCGCGGGACGGCTGGCCGAAGCGCCGCGTGTCCGCCGTCGAGGCACCATTGGGAAGGCCATCGTCTATGCGCGGCGCATGGTGACCGTGGACGACACGACGTCGTGGCTCGGCGATCCTAGCGTCCGCGACATCCCGTGCCCGGGTTCGGTCATCCGCGCCGGTGCTCCGATCTGCACGGTGTTCGCCACCGGTCGCGACGAGGACGATTGTTATCGTCGCCTGGTGGCCCGCGCCGGGCGGGTGGCCGCATGACCGTCGTGGATCACGTCACGTGTCTGGGCTGCGGGCTGGCTTGCGATGACATTGCCGTCACGGTGACGGCCGGTCGGATCACCGATGCCCGCAACGCGTGCCCGCTGGGCGTGGCGTGGTTCGGCGACGGTGCCATCTCCTCCGGTGTCCGTGTGCGCGGCGCCGACACGGACGCGTCAACCGCGCTGCGCGAAGCCGCGACACTCTTGATGCGGGCGAAGCGTCCGTTGATCTATCTCGCGGCCGAGCTGTCGAGTGTGGCGCAGCGCGAAGCCGTCGCGCTGGCCGATGCGCTGGGCGCGGCGCTCGACACGCTGACGGCATTGACCGCCGGGTTTTGGCTCATCGCCGCGCAGCGCCGCGGGCGCGCCGGGGCGACGTTCGGCGAGCTGCGGAACCGGGCCGACGTCATTGTGTTCTGGGGCATCGACCCCGCGCGCGGCTATCCGCGACTTCGGTCGCGCTATCTGACCAATCCCGCCGGGATCATCGCGGTGGACATTGGCGATGATGCCGGGCCGCCCGACGCGGCGGAACGCTTCGCGTTCCCGGCCGCGCAGGAACTCGCCGCGGCCGCGCTGATGCGCGCCGCGGTACTGGGTCGCGTTATAACCGTTGCGCCGTCGGGCGGAATGCCCGGTGGCGACAGGCCCATGAGCGCCGCGCTTGCACCGATCGGCGACAAGCCCGCGGCGCTCGCCGCGCGGCTCGTCGCCGCCAAGTATGTCGCCCTCATCGCCGACGCCGAGCCACGGCCGGGCCGCGACGAGGGACGGGCCGAGGCGTTGTTGGCGTTGGCCGAGGCGCTCAATGGGCCCACGCGGTGCGCGCTCGTCACGATGCGCGCCGGAGGGAACCGTGTGGGGGCCGAGTCGGTGCTCACGTGGCAGACCGGATACCCGATGGCCGTGGATTTCGCCCGGGGCGCCCCGCGCTATGATCCCGACGCCCGCGTCGACCCCGACGTGGTCTTGATCGTCGGCGCCGCGGGGTCGATCCCGTCCGGCAGCTTCGCCAAAGTATCCCGCATCGTGATTGGACCACGCGCGACCGCGACCGACGCCGCGGTGGCGATCGACACCGGCATGGCCGGCATTCACGACGGCGGGACGGCCGTGCGCGCCGATGACATCCCGCTTCCGCTGCGGCCGCCGCTGGCCGGCACCATCCGCGAGACCGCGGGCACCGTGGGCGCGCTGACGGCGCTGGTGAGGGCGCGATGAGCGCGCTGCGTATTACCGGTGGCGCCGTCCACGACCCGGCGAATGGCGTCGATGGCGAGATCCGCGACATCCGCATCCAGGACGGAAGGATCGTCGCGTCGCTGAGCGGCGATGCACCGCGACTCGATGCGCGGGGGATGGTGGTCATGCCGGGCGGGATCGACATCCACGCCCACGTCGCCGCCTCCAGCACCAATCTGGCGCGGCAACTCCTCCCCGAGGAGCACGCGGCCGACCCCGCTCGCGCTCCGCGCTTCGCGGATGACGAACCCTCGCTCGCCCGGTCGGGGAGTGGTGGGACCGTGCCGAGCACTTTCACCACGGGGTACCGGTATGCGGGCCTGGGCTACACGACGGTGTTCGACGCCGCGGTCGCCCCCATCACGGCGCGGTCCACGCACGCACAGCTCGACGACACACCGATCATCGACGCCGGCTTCTTCGCGCTGTTGGGAAACGACGACTACCTGCTGCGCCAGATCGCCGCGGGTGAGCGCGATCGGGCCCGCGATTACGCCGCCTGGCTCCTCGGCGCCATCCAGGGCTACGCGATCAAGATCGTGAATCCGGGCGGCGTGGAGCTGTGGAAGCGCAACGTGCGCGAGATCCACTCGCTCGATGACCCCATCGGCGCGCCCACGGTCACGCCGCGCGCCGTGCTGGAGACGTTGACCGACGCGGCCAACGCGCTGGGGCTTCCCCATCCCGTGCACATCCATTGCAACAATCTGGGCGTGCCCGGGAACATTGCCATGACGCTCGACAGCATGCGCGCCGTCGCCGGGCGGCGGGCGCACTTCACGCACCTGCAGTTCCATAGCTATGGCGGCGCGCGCGGCAAGCCGTGGACGTCCGAGGCCAAGCAGATCGCCGAGTACTTCGCGACCCATCCCGAAGTCAGCGGCGACGTCGGCCAGGTCATGTTCGGCGACGCCACGACGCTGACCGCCGACGGCGCCGTCGAGTATCTGCTCCACATGTCGACCGGGAAGAAGTGGGTCAACGTCGACATCGAGATGGAGACGGGGTGCGGCATCGTGCCCTACGTCTACAAGGACAGCGCGGCGGTCGCGGCGCTCCAGTGGGTCGTCGGGCTGGAGCTGTTTCTGCTGTCGCCGGACCCTTGGCGGCTGGTGCTGTCGACAGACCATCCCAATGGCGGGTCGTTCATGAGCTATCCGGAGTTGATCCGGTTGCTGATGGACAAGACGTACCGCGACGACCAGCTCAAGCGCGTCAATCACAAGATGCTCGCCGGGAGCGCGTTGGCCGACGGCCTGGCCCGCGTGTACACCCTCAACGAGATCGCCATCGTCACCCGGGCCGGCCCGGCGCGGCTCCTCGGGCTGCGCGACAAGGGCCACCTCGGCGTCGGCGCCGACGCCGACGTGACGATCTACGCCCGTTCCGATAACCTGGCCGAGATGTTCTCGACGCCGCGCTACGTGATCAAGGCGGGGACGCTGGTCGTCGAAGAGGGTCAGTTACGGCGCGCGCCGCAAGGGCGCCGCCTGCGCGTGCAACCCGCGTATGACGCGGCGGTGGAGCGCGACATCAAGCGGTACTTCGACGCGCACGGCACGGTGTCGTTCGAGAATTATCCGGTGGCTCGATGAGTGAACCGTTTGCGATCAATGGCGTCGAGATCGCCGACACGTTCGCCGAGGCGTTCCCCATGCGCGCCGCGCGCGTGATCATCACGGCGGTGAACGCCCGCTGGGCGCGCGTGGCGGCGACGACGATGACCGGATTCGCGACCTCGGTCATTGGCTGCAAGGTCGAAGCCGGCATCGAGCGCGAGATCGACGGCGAGGAGACCCCGGACGGTCGCCCCGGCATCAGCGTGCTGGTCTTCACGCCCGACTCGGCCGGGTTGCAGCAGCGGCTCATCGAACGCCTCGGGCAAACCGTGCTCACCTGTCCGACCACGTCGATCTTCGATGGGATTCCCGGCTCGCCGGACCGGATGCCCGTCGGCAAAGCGTTGCGCGTGTTTGCCGACGGCTTTCAGTCCAGCAAGATGATCGGCGGCACGCGCTACTGGCGGTTGCCGGTCATGGAAGGCGAATGCCTGATCGAGGAGAGCTTCGGAAAGGTCTCCGGCGTCGGCGGCGGCAACTTCCTCGTGCTTGGGGAAAGCGCCGAGCGGGCTTTGGCGGCCGCCGAGGCGGCGATCGACGCGATGTCGGGCGTCGCGGGCGTCATCATGCCCTTTCCCGGGGGCATTGTGCGCAGCGGCAGCAAAGTCGGGTCGAAGCGATACCCGAGCATGATCGCGACGACGAATGATGCGTTCGCGCCGACCCTGCGGCCCGTGACGGCCACCGAGCTGCCGGCGGGCGTCAACTCGGTCATGGAGATTGTCATCGACGGAGTGGATTTCGACAGTATTGCCCGCGCCATGCGCGCCGGCATTCCCGCCGCCTGTCTGCCCGGCATCCGATTGATCACCGCCGGCAACTACGGCGGCAAGCTCGGGCCGCACCACTTCTATCTGCGCAAGATCGTCGCATGAGTGTCACGCTCACCCTGCGCCCAGGCGCCCCGGCGTCGATCGACGCTTCGCTGATCTGTGCCGATCGGTTGGCCACGCTTGGCACGGCCGAGATCGCCCACCTCGATGTGTGGGTGGGTCGCCAGCGCGCAGCGCTGGGCGACATCTTCGATGTCGAGGGAGAGCGGAGCGCGGACGTGACCGTCGTGGGGGAGCTGGGACAAGTCGATGGGTTGGGCACGAACATGACGGGCGGGACCCTCACGATCGACGGGCCGGCGGGCCGCGACGTCGGGCTGGCGATGACCGGCGGGACGATCGCGACCACGGGCGACGTCGGCGACGGTGCGGCCGTCGCGATGGCGGGCGGGTATCTGGCCATCCGCGGCTCGGCCGGCGACCGGCTCGGCGGCGCGGCGCCGGGGGCATCGCGTGGGATGATCGGGGGCGAGATCATCGTGCGCGGCGACACCGGCGCCGATGCCGGCGCGCGGGCGCGCCGCGGCCTGATCGTCGTCGGCGGCAATGCGGGGCCGCGCGCCGCGCACGCCATGATCGCCGGAAGTCTCGTCGTGTGCGGCCGCGCCGGTCCCGGCACGGGGCTGTGGTCCAAGCGCGGCTCGATCGTCGCCCTGGGCGGCGTGGACATCCCGGCCACCTATGGTTTCGCCTGCACGTACCGCCCGCCGCACATTGCGGTACTCGTCCGCTACCTCCGCCGCGTCCGGAACTTCCCGATCGACGCCGGATATGGCACGGGGCTCTTCACGCGCTGGGTCGGCGACCTGGCGGACGTCGGCAAAGGAGAGATTCTCCAGTGGACGACCTGAGACTGAACGCGAGGGCCGCGACGATCGCGGATGACGTCGCGGCGCGCAGCGAGGAGTTGCGTATCGCCGTCTCGACACTCCCATCCGGCGCGCGGATCATTGACCTGGGGATCGACGTGCCGGGCGGCTATGGCGCGGGCCTGGCGCTGGCGCAGGTGTGCATGGGTGGTCTCGGACACATTGCCTATCAAACGGTGCGCGTAGGGCCCGACGACTACACGGGCGTCGAAGTCTGGACTGACCATCCCGCGGTTTCCTGCATGGCTTCGCAGTACGCGGGCTGGGCGATTCAGGTCGACAAGTTCTTCGCGATGGGGTCGGGGCCGCTCCGGGCTCATGCCCGCGTCGAGAAGGAGCTGTTCGAGAAGCTCCGGTACCAGGAGACCGCGGCGCGCGGCGTACTCGTGATGGAGACCCGCGCCCACCCGACCGACGCGGTGGCCGAGTGGGTCGCCGCCCGCGCGCGTCTCACGCCGCCACAGCTGACGTTCGTCGTGGCCCCCACCGCGAGCACCGCGGGCAGCGTGCAGATCGTCGCCCGCGTGCTGGAAACCGGCTTGCACAAGATGGATGCGCTGGGCTTCGATGTGACCCGCGTCGTGCATGCCGCCGGGTCGGCGCCGGTGCCTCCCTATTGCACCAACGATCTCCGGGCGATAGGCCGCACGAATGATTGCATCCTGTACGGCGGGGAGGCGCGATTCCTGATCGATGCCGACGACGCGGAGCTGGAACCGCTCGCCGCCAAGCTTCCGGCCTCGGCGTCGTCCGACTACGGCACGCCGTTCTACGAGACGTTTACCCGCTACAAAGGCGACTTCTACAAGATCGACCCGCTGTTGTTCAGTCCCGCCGAAGTCTGGTTGACGAGTGCGCGCTCCGGGCGGACCTTCCAGGGCGGAGACCTCAATCCCAACATTCTTCGGTCCTCTCTTTACTCCTGACTGCGGAGATCGCGCGATGGCCCAAGCGGAGCTGGTCGTCCTGTACAACACGCCGAAGGACGCCGCGGCGTTTGAACGCTACTACGAGGCGACGCATCTGCCGCTCGTGAGCGCGAACGCGAAAGAGATCGGGATTTCCAACGTGATCCTCACCAAGTTCGTGTCGACCGCGGACGGAAAGACGCCGACGTTGTACCGCCAGGCGCAACTCTTCTTTCCGTCGCTGGACGCGCTCAAGAAGGGCATGGCTACGCCGGGGTTCAAGAAGGTGTCGGACGATCTGGCGAACTTTGCCACGGGTGGTCTCACCGCGCTGATCGGCGTGGAGTCGTCCAAGTAGTCACGATTCTCGCGTCACGACAGGGCTGGCATACGGAGCAGCTCTGCCGCGCGTTCGCCAAACGCGGGGCGGCGGTGCGGATCGTCCCGTGGGAAGGCATCGTGAGCCGCCTGGGCGCAGGCCGCCGCGTTCCGCCGTCTATCCGGCCCGGGGATCTCGTGCTGGCGCGCATCATCCCCAACGGGTCGTTGGAGCAGATCATTCTATCGGATCGATGCGCTGCACTGGCTCAGTGATGTGGGCGTGCGGGTCGTCAATGCGCCGCGTGCCATTGAGCGCACGGTGGACAAGTTCTTGACGTCGGCGTTGCTCGAGCGCGCCGGGTTGGCGACGCCGGAGACTGTCGTCTGCGAGCGGGCGGATGACGCCATGGCGGCGTTTCGGGATCTGCGCGACGTCATTGTCAAACCGCTCTTTGGTTCCATGGGGCTGGGCATGGTGCGCGTGTCCGACGAGGACGTCGCGTGGCGGGTCTTTCGGGCGATCGAGCAGCTGCGGGGGGTTTTCTATCTGCAGCGGTTCATCGCCCACGAAGGGCGCGACGTTCGCGCGTTCGTCGTTGGCGACCGCGTCGTCGGCGCCATCGAACGGTCGGCATCCGCCGATGGGCCTGGCTGGCGGACGAACTACTCGCGCGGGGGAAGCGCGCGGCCGTTTACGCTGCCGGCGGACTGGAGCGATATGGCGATCACGGCGGCGCGCACCGTTGGCGCCATGTACGCCGGCGTCGATCTCCTGCCCTCGCGCGAAGGGCCGGTGTATGCGCTGGAGGTCAATGGCATTCCGGGGTGGCGCGGGTTGCAGGAGGCTACTGGGCTCGACGTGGCTGGCGCTATTGTCGACGCGGCGCTGGCGACATGACGGATGACTTCATTGTCGCGGCCGCCCAGCTCGCCTGCCTCCTGGAAGCGAGCGCGCCCAAACCCGGCAACGTGTCGCCCGATCGACATTTTCATGATGCGCGCTACGAGGACTTTTTGGCGAGCGCTGCCGCGCTCGGCCCCGCGCTCGCTGGTGACCGCCCGCTCGGCGCCACCATACACGCGGCCGTACAGGCAACAGCGCGCTGGACGCGCTCGAACACCAACCTCGGCATCGTCCTGCTCATCGTCCCGCTGGCGCGCGCTGCGCGCGCGGCCCAGGCCGGGGCCCGTGAAACCGAGCGCATGCATCCTGGCGAAGCCGCGACCCCTGTTATCGACAAGGGATCTCGCGCCCCGAAGAGGCTTCGGGAAGCGTTGGGCGAGATGTTAGCGGCGACGACAGTGGAGGACGCGCGCGAGGTCTATGCGGCGATCCGGCTCGCGCGACCGGGCGGGCTCGGCGCCGTCAGCGCCGAGGACGTTGCGGCCGAGCCTCGGATCGCCTTGCGCGAGACGATGCGCCTGGCTGCCGAGCGGGATGGCGTCGCCCGCGAGTACGCGACGGATTTCGAGACGACGTTCGAGCTCGGGTTTCCGACGTTGCGAGCGGCGCTGGCGACGGGCGCGGGTTGGGAGCCCGCGACGGTGGACACCTACCTACACCTTCTCGCTGCCGCGCCCGATACACATATTGCCCGTCGCCATGGCGCCCCCACGGCCGCGGCTGTCAGCCGCGGCGCGGCGGCCGTGCTCGCCGGGCGCGTGACGCTTTCCACATTTGACCACACGCTGCGCGAGCGCCGGTTGAATCCCGGCACGACCGCGGATCTCACCGCGGCTTCGCTCTTTGTTGGTCTTCTCTCGGGACTCTGGCATGCCGACCACTGATCACGCCGAAAAGCTCTTCCGGGTGCAGGTCACGAAAGACTATCTCGTGTTCTCGTCCGCGCACTTCATCACGTTCGCCGGACACCGCTGCGAGAACCTGCACGGCCACAACTACCGTGTCGCCGTCGCGCTGGAGGGGCCACTCGATCCCGAAAGTTGGTATGTGTTCAACTTTGTCGACCTCAAGCGGCTGATGAAGCGGCTGTGCGATGAGATCGACCATTGGGTGCTCCTGCCCTTGGAGAACCCGAAGCTCGTGATCGGCGAGCAGGGGGAAACGATAACGGTGGCCTACGAGCACCGCCCCCGTTACGTGTTTCCCCGCGAAGACTGCGTTCTCCTCCCGATCCCGAACACCACCGTCGAGATGTTGGCCCAGTACTTGGCCGGGCGAGTCAAAACGGAGCTCGGCTCCGCGGCGGGTCGACTTGGGGTGATCGAGATCGAGGTAGAGGAGAACTTCGGCCAGTCGGCCGTCTACCGCGAGGCCGTGGGGCGGTCCCCGGACTTGCGCACGGGCATCGGCTCCGGCTGATCGATTTCGTGTTCGACATGGGACACGCGTCCACGAACGATCACCCGGGGCTCGTCATTTGGAGGCGGGCTTGCGGGACGGGGGTTCTTTGGCGCTGACGGGCGATCGGTCGAGCGAGTGATGGTCATCGGGGGTGCCCTCATTTAATACCGCGACCATAGGTTGCAACTATCGGGCCGTAGGTAGATCTGGGCAAAGCCCAGATCAGTTCAACCGACCAGGATCTTGCTACGCCAGTGGGCCGTAGCAAGATCTGGGCAAAGCCCAGATCAGTTCAACCGACTAGGATCTTGCTACGCCAGTGGGCCGTAGCAAGATCTGGGCAAAGCCCAGATCAGTTCAACCGACCAGGATCTTGCTACGCCAGTGGGCCGTAGCAAGATCTGGGCAAAGCCCAGATCTGTTCAACCGACCAGGATCTTGCTACGCCCAGTGGGCCGTAGCAAGATCTGGGCATTGCCCGCTAGTCGCCCAGAATTTCTCGATACAGGTGTGGATCGGCGTTGCCGCCACTCACGATGCAGCAAATGCGTCGATCCCGCAATCGGTTCCGATCGGCCAGCACGGCGCCGAGCGTCAACGCGCCGGTGGGTTCGGCCTTGAGATTGGCCAACGCGAACAAGAGCCGTACCCCCTCGCGAATCTGCTCCTCCGAGACTTCGACGATCGTCTCGACGCCGCTCTGAATGATGGCCCAGTTATGCTTGCCGAGACTCATGGTGCGCGCGCCGTCGGCGATCGTTTGCACCTCGTGGTCGCTGGCAACGATCCGCCCCGTCCGCAGCGACTGCGCCGCATTGTTCGCCAACAACGGCTCGGCGCCGATGACCGGCGTCGTATCGCCCGCCGCCCGCAACCCCTGAATGATCCCCGAACACAGACCGCCGCCGCCCACGGGCGCGATGATCGCGTCGAACCGCTGCGGCAGCGCGGCCAGCTCGCGCCCGAGCGTGGCGTTGCCGGCGATCACCAAGGGATCATCGTAGGCACTGGCCACGTACGCGTCGGGCTGCGCCGCGCTCAGCTCGGCGACCCGTGCGGCCCGCGTGATCTTCGTCGTGTCCACGAGATCGACCGTCGCGCCGAAATCGCGGACCGCGTCGACTTTCACCCGCACCGAATTCGCCGGCATGACCACGGTGCACCGCTTGCCCGCCTGCTGGCAGGCGTAGGCCATGGCCTGGCCAAAGTTGCCGGACGACGCGGTGATTACCGCGGGGTTCGGCACATGACCCACCACATAGCTCGCCGCGCGAAATTTGAAGCTTCCGGTATACTGAAAGGTCTCGGACGCCAGCGTCACCGCCACGCCAAGGCGGTCGGACAGCCGAGGCGATTCCACCAGGGTCGTATGTCTCGGTACCATGTGCTAAAACCTATGCTGCGCCCGTCGTTGCTTCGAGTCTTACTGTGTGCCGGGGTAGCCCTGTCGCCCGCACCCCACCCACCCGCCGTCGTGGTGATCGCGCGTCCGGTCGCCGACTCGATCAACGCCATCTGGCTCCGCAACAACACGCATTGGAACGAGTTGTCCGACGTCAACACGCTGACCCAGATGCTGGGCACCGGGAAACCGACCCAGCGCGAATACTTGGGCTGTCTCATCGGCCACGTCAGCGCCGACACCGTCTACATCACGGACTGGACGCCGGCTTTGGGGCTCCACCAGCTCCAGTTCGCGGTCACCGGTACCTGCACACACGTGTCCGCGCTCATTGGCACGTGGCACACGCACCCCTACCGCGCCGACTCGGTCGGGCACGCGCTCAAAGAGCCGGTGCTGTCCTCGACTGACCTGGCCACGTTCGCCGCCGGCACGGACCGCGTCGTGCTCGCGGCCTGGGACGCCGACTCGATCGACGCCGCGGTGCGCCTCGCCGATGGCGGGATCCGCCACCCGGCGCTGATCGTCGTGCGCTAAGGGCCCACCACCGGCAGCTCGGTGTGCGCCGCCCACTCGGTGTACGAACCGTCGTACACCCGGACGCGCGGATAGCCGAGCACCATATGCAGCACGAAGTAGATGTGGCTGGACTCGAGTCCGCCGTTGCAATACGCGATGATGGCTTTGTCCGACGTGATACCCTGCGTCACATAGCTGGTGCGGATGGCATCGCGATCCTTGAAGACGTGCGACAACCCCGTCGTCAGATCGGTCGTCCACGGGTGATTGACCGCACCCGGAATGTGTCCGCGCCGCATTCTGGGCGCCCGCTTGCCCGGCATATTGCTCTGGCGACCGCGCGTCGACGAGCACCGCGTCCGCGGGATGCGCCTCGACGACGTGCTTCACATCATCGAGCGTGGCCCGGGCCGGCTCAAACGCCCGCACGGGAAACGTGCCTGGCACCGGTGCCGGGTACGTGCGCCCCGTGGGCTTCTGGTCCAGATCCCACTTCTGAAAACCACCGTCGAGCACCGACACCGGCACCCCGAAACCATCCAGGATCCACGCCAGATACGTCGCGTCGATGTTGCGCGTGTCTCCCGCGCTGTACACGATGACGGGGCGGTCGGGGCGGATGCCGATGCGCGTGAAGAGCGTCGCGTAGCTCTCCGGTGGGAGGAGCAGATTCGGCACCCCGTGGTCGAACGATCGCAGCGACTCGGCGTGCAGATATACGGCGCCAGGAATGTGCGACTCCAGATACAACGAGACGTCCGTACGCACATTGACGATCGTCGCCTGGCCGTTCTTGATCAGACTCGCTAATGAGTCGGTCGAGATCAGACCTGAATGGGGCGGGTCTATCAATTCCTTCTCGAGCTCGGCGTAGATGCGCACCGCGTTCCGCTGATGGCGCGACGCGAGCGACACCGGGCGTCCGGAATCCGGCGGCGGCATCCGCGCCAGCACACGGCTGAGCGGCATCCCGCGATCGAGCGCGGCCTTGAGCGCGGTCCGCGCCGAGTCGAGGTACGTCCGCGTGCGCGCGATCTGGGATGCCGGATCGGCCTCGATCCGCCCGTGCCCCGGCACGACGACGGCGGGATGCAACGCCTCGAACCGGTCGAGCGCCCGCAGCGTCCCCGACGCCGTGCCATCGACCACCATGCTCACCCCATCCTCGACAACGATGTCCCCGGCGAAGAGCACGCGGACGTCGGGAATCCCGGCGACGCTTCGCGTCGCGAGATCCGAGGTCGGTTGGCCCGATCCCGGCTGCGCCGGGATCAAGACAGCGAGATCCCCCGCCGTGTGCGCGTCGGGCGGATGCAGGATCTCGATGCGGCGACGGCCGAGCGTGAGCGTGGTGTCGTGCGTGATCGCCAAACCCGGCGTGTCGGCGAACGCGAACCCCACCAGTTGCTGGACACCGACGACGCCATCCCAGTTGGCGACCAGCGCATCGTCGCCTTCCTCGGCGGCGAGGAAATGTCGATCGGGATGCGCGATCACCTGAGCGCCCATCCGCTTGAACACGATCGCGCCGAACGTATGGTCGGGATGGTGGTGCGTGAGAATCAGCCACCGCACGGGCGCCGGCGTCTCACGCCGGATGCTGGCGAGCAGGCGCTTGGCTTGATAGGGACTGGACTCGGCGTCGATGACCACCACGCCGCTGTCCGTGACGACGAAGCCCGCGTTGGCCCGTCCCTCGGAGCCGCGTCCCGTGTCGCCGGGCACCGCGTACACCCCTTCGGCCAATCTGACGCTGGGATACGCCGTTGGTCGGGGTAACGGCAACAGCGGCGGGAGAGCAACCAGGGCGCCGAGCAGCGCCCGCGCGATCATTGCGCCTGCGGCGCGAATCTCACGTCGGCCGACTGGTGGTACACACCACCCTTGTTGTCCTTCCACGTCACGGCGATCGGCGCTTCACGCACCGCCTTCAACGCGAACGTCACCGATGGATCCCGGCTCACCCCCGACGTCCACTCGTAGTGCGCGATCTCGTCCTCGCCGTATCGGACGGTGACATCCTGTATGAAATACGCCGGGATCGGCTGGCCGTCGGGGGTGCGAAAGAATCCCGTGTCCATGGGATGTTCGATGATGGCCCGCACGTAGATGACATCGCCGGCCTTGATACCGGCGGGAACGATCACGCGCGCATCGCCGGTCGCCATCAGCCGCACCCGTTGAGCAAAACGAACACTTTCTTCGCCGACACGTACAACTCGCCACTCGACATCTCGGCGATGGCGCGCACATAGGACGTGCGCCGCATCTCTGATGCGCGTGTCGATCGACGCCGCGCCGAGGGCCGGAGAGAACGTGAACCCGGCGAGATAAATGTCCGGGTTGTGGTCGACAAGGAGATGGAACGCCTTGACGTAACGCTCCGGCGTCATCGGTAAATCCGTCTCGATGAATACCGGCACCGCGCGGCCATCGGGCGCGTTTTCGGGAATGTCGAACTGCACATGCCCCTTGGTCAGCGGACGAGACCCGAAGCGCGTAGCCAATACGCGTTTCACGGCCTCCGTCGGCTCATCGTCGTCAGGCTGCCGGAACAGCAGTCCTACAGCTGCGCTCGTACCAGCGTAAAGGAATGCGCGACGATCCATGTCTGCAACCTAATGGGTCCGGTACTTGCTCAAACACCGTGGTTTCGGGGACTATCCAACTTCGGGGAGCACAATCCATGAGATACGTGACAGCGATAGCAGTCGCCGCCTTGCTCACCGCCTGCAGCGGGGGGCGAACATCGAACTCGAGCAGTGGCGCAATGGCCGATACGGGCGCGGCAGCGACGCAGCCGCCGCCAGCGGCGTCGACCGACACGGGCATGGCGCACCAACAGAATGCCGAAGGATACGACCAGACACTAGGGCTGTTGGTCGCCCTGATGGGGCTGACGCTCATATCCAGGCTTCATGGCCGGCGTCAGATTCCCGGGCCGTTGTTTGACCTCCGGCGGCTTGCCCGCGGCGCTCGACAGCCACGTCTCGTCGGGCGTCGCGTAGTCGCTCGGATAGTAGAAGCGAAATGACCGCCGGTCGCACTGGATCACACCGAACGTGTCGTGCCGGCGCACGAGCTTCTCGTAATCATTGCGGCTCGGCTGACAGCTATATGCGTTGAGGCCGCCCAGCCGGCACGTGTCGACATCGTCGCCCATACACGTCGTCGGCGTGTGCACGTGCAACTCCGGGCTCCCGGTGGGGCACTCGAAGTCCGCGGACGCGGGCGTCGCGTTGGACACGTCCGTCGGTTTGATGGCGAACACGCGGAACACCGTGTCATCCTGAATCGGCGGCGTGCGCGAAACATGGTAGACGCCAAACGACCAATCGACGACGCAGTACGCGCGCTCGACCTGCCGCGGGTTCGCATCGTTCCACGCTTCGATGAGCTGTTGCCGTGGTCCATCCATGACCACTCCCAGCCGCACCGCTTGCGCGGGTAGGGCGCCGCCAGTGGCGACCCCGGCCGCTATCGCCGCCACGAATACCGCCGTCGCTTTTCTCATCCCTCAAGTCCTCAGGAAAACTCCGTGCCCAAGGCGACGCTCATGGAGGGCAGTTGCGACGAGGACTCCGTTGCAGCCCAGATCCGCCAGCCGATCCACGTCCTGTGAGTCCCGTACGCCTCCGCCGACGATGAGTTCCACCCCCATCGTTGACGTACGGACTTCCTGGACCGTTACCCAGTCGAGCCCGGTTGACGACCCGACGCGGGCGAGGTCGAGCAGGACGATGGCGGAAGCGCCGGCGGCCACTGCGCGCCGCGCCAGGGCCGCGGGCGGCTCGTCGCCCACGAGTGGGCGGCCACGTCGGAGATCGAGGCTGAAGGCAGCGCCTGGCGCTGCCAGCTCGTGCCATGAGCGCAACGTCTCGAGCCCGATCACCGCCCGCACCGTGGGCGCTCCCGCCGCGACCTCGACCGAGCGCTGGCCCGCATCGATCCAGACCGGCACGCCGAGCCGCGACAGGGCCTCGACCGTATCCCAAGCCGGCTCGTCGCCGGCGATCGCATCGAGATCGGCCACGTATATTTCCGCGACCGGCACATCGAGATAGGCGCGCGCCAGCGCAACGGGATCGGCGCCGCCGCCGGAAGGTAAAAGCGCGGATCGAACGGGCGCGTAGGCGGCCCGCTGCCCTCCGCGCGCGTGGACCGCTTGCCCGCCGGCCAAGTCGATCACCCCAATGAGCCGCATGACCTGTACGGTAATCGGCTGGGACATCGGTGGCGTCAACACCAAGGTCGCCGGCGTTGGCGTGGACGCCGCGGGGCGGCCCGGCGTGGTCGCCGTGCGGTCGCGGCCCTACGAGATCCAGCGCGACCTCGGCGCGTTGCCCGGGCTCTTGACCACGCTCGCCGCCGAGATCGGGGGGATCGGCGAAGAGGCCCACGCGGTGACCATGACCGCCGAGCTGTCACAGGCCTTTCGGACGAAGCGCGAAGGGGTCGCGTTTGTGCTCAATGGCGTCGCCGCCGCGTTCCCGCGCGCCCGCATCGCGGTATTCACGACCGACGGCCGCTGGCTCACGGTCGAGTCGGCCCGGCGCGAGCCGCTCGCCGTGGCGGCCGCCAACTGGGTCGCCATGGCGCAGATGGTCGCCGCGCACGTCCCGGATGCGGTCCTGGTCGATATCGGCTCGACGACGACCGACATCATCCCGATCGTCGACGGGCGGGTCGTCGCCGAGGGACATACCGATCCCGAACGTCTGGCATCGGGTGAGCTGGTCTACCTGGGCGCGGTGCGGACACCGGTCGAAGCGATCGTGCGGGCGGTGCCGCTGGGCGCTGGTTGGGCCGGCGTGAGCGCGGAGGGCTTCGCGCTCGTGGGCGATGTGCACGTGTGGCGCGGAACGATCAGTTCCACGGTGTACACGGCGCCAACGCCCGATGGCCGCCCCGCGGCGCGTACGTTCGCGGCCGAGCGGATCGCCCGCGTCGTGTGCGCCGACCGGGAAATGCTGGACGAAAAGGCGATCAATGCCATCGCCACGTACGTCGGCGACGCGCAGGTGGCGCGCACCGCGGGCGCGATCGCCCGGGTCCGGGAGCGCCACCCCTCGCTGTCCACGGGCGTCGTTGCCGGCATCGGCGCGGCGATCGCCGAGGCGGCCTGCCGCCAAGCAGGGCTGCAGCCGATCGCGCTCTCCGACACGCTGGGCGTCGCCGCCGCGGAATGTGCGCCGGCCGCGGCGGTCGCGCTCCTCCTGGCCCGGGCGTGATCGACACTGTCGTGAAAGTAGGCGGCGCTCTGTTGGCGGATCGCCCGCTTTTTGATGCGGTTGTGGCCGAGCTCGCCAGCATTCCCGCCAATGGCCGAACGTTGATCGTCCCGGGCGGTGGTCCGTTTGCCGACGCCGTGCGTGCGGTCGATAGGACACTGGGGCTGGGCGCGGACGCCGCCCATTGGGCGGCGATTCTCGCCATGGACCAATACGCCTGGGTGCTGGCGTCGCGCCTCCCACAGGCGGTCGTGGCGGATCGACCCCCATTCGGGGGGCTCGGCATCCTCGCCCCGTACCGGTGGCTCCGGGCCGCCGATCCGCTGCCCCACTCCTGGGATGTCACCAGCGACAGCATCGCCGCCTGGATCGCCGGCGCCGTCGGCGCCCGGCGGCTCCTTTTGATCAAGCCGGCGGCGGTACCTGGGGCGACGGATCGCTACTTCCCGTGCGCCCGACCCAAGGCCCTGGACGCCCGCGTGTTGGCCGCCGGCCGCGCCGGCGAGCTCAACATCGCGCTCGCCTCCGACGAGGTCTGGCATAATCTTATGGTACCGTGACCGACGACGCGCTCCGCGCCCGCCTCCAATCGACCCTGGGAACCGCCTATCGCCTCGAGCGAGAGCTCGGCGGTGGGGGCATGTCGCGCGTCTTCGTGGCCGAAGAGACGGTGCTGGCGCGCACGGTCGTGATCAAGGTGATGTCCCCGGAGCTGGCCGAGGGCCTCAATGTGGAACGGTTCCGCCGCGAGATCCAGGTAGCGGCGCGGCTCCAGCATCCGCACATCGTGCCGTTGCTCGCGGCGGGCGAGTCGGGCGGTCTCCCGTACTTCACGATGCCGTTCATCGACGGCGAGTCCCTGCGAAATCGGCTGGCCAAGGGCGGCGAACTGCCCGTCGGCGAGGCCGTGCGGGTGCTCCGCGAAGTAGCGTCGGCACTGAGCTATGCGCACGCCAACGGCGTGGTCCACCGCGACATCAAGCCGGACAACGTGCTGATCTCCGGCGGGTCGGCAATGGTCACCGATTTCGGGGTGGCGAAGGCGCTCAATGCCGCGGCGACGATGAGCGGCCAGGGGCAACTCACGCAGTTCGGCGTCGCGCTCGGCACCCCGGCGTACATGGCGCCGGAGCAGGCCGCGGCCGATCCGGCGACGGACCACCGGGCCGACCTGTACGCGTTCGGCGCGATGTCGTACGAGCTGTTGACAGGCGATCCGCCGTTCGCCGGGCGACCGGCCCAGGCGATGTTGGCCGCGCATGCGATAGAGACGCCGGAATCCGTCACCCGGCGCCGCCCGGCGATCCCGCAGGCGCTGGGCGCGGTGGTCATGCGGTGCCTGGAGAAGCGGCCGGCCGACCGCCCGCAATCGGCGGACGAGATCATCCGGGTGCTGGACTCGATCCCCACATCGAGCGGCACGTGGACGCCGACCAACGCGGCGGTTCCCGCCGGCCGGGGGAGCCGGCGGCCCTCGCATCCTCGCGTCGCCGCGGTCGCGGCGGCGTTTCTGGCGGTGGCCGCGGGCGCCTGGACCCTGTTGCATCGCCAGCGGTTCGATACGCCCAAGGGGCAGACCATGCTCGCGGTCCTGCCGTTCGAGAATCAGGGACCGGCGTCGGACGCGTATTTCGCGGACGGGCTTACCGAGGCCATCACGAATCGCCTGGCGAGCCTGCACAACCTCGGCGTCATCGATCGGCGGAGCGCCGGACAGTACCGGAACACGACGAAATCGGTGCGGCAGATCGGCCGCGAGCTCGGGGTCCAGTACGTGCTCGAAGGCACCGTGCGCTGGGCGTCGAACGAGAAGGGCGCGCCGCTGGTGCAGATCTCGCCATCGCTGGTGAGCACGAACGATCTGACCACGAAGCCCGCGGGCGGACCGTACCAGGTCTCGCCCGCCGATGTGTTCGATGTGCAGACGAAGGTGGCGACCGAGGTCGCCGACGCGCTCAACGTCACGCTCAACGGCGACGAGCAGAAGGCGCTCGTGGATCGCCCGACGGCCAACCCGCGGGCGTACGATGCGTACATGCGCGGAGAGGCGTTCGACCAGACCATTAACGAGCTCTCCCCCGAGAACATTCGCCAGGCCATGGGCGCGTTCGGGGAGGCCACACATCTCGACCCATCGTTCGCGTTGGCGTTCGCCAAGCTCGCCGATGCGCAATTCAGTTGGGCCATTCTGGATATCTCCGACACGAGTCGCCTCGCGTCCGCGAAGCGCTCCCTGGATTCGGCGTTTGCGCTCAAGCCGGGTCTCGCCGACGGACACGCGGTCCGCGCCTTCTACCTGGACTTCTTCTTGAAGGACAAGGCGCGAGCGATGGAGGAGTTGACGCGGGCCCAGGCGTTGCGGCCCAACGATGCGAATCTCCTCTCGCGTCTCGGCAGCGCGCAGATCGTCCAAGGCCAGACGACGGAGGGGTTCGCGAACCTGGCCAAGGCCGTGAAGCTGGATCCGCGGGCACTCGTCACCCTGCAGCGGGTCATCGGTCAGACGTACAACTATCACCGCTACGCCGAGACGGAACGGTACGCGGATCGGTATATCGCGTTGGCGCCGACGTCGTCGATCGGGTACAGCTGGCGCATCAACGCCGAGATCGACGGGCGCGGAGACACGGCGGCGGGACGCCGGACCATGGATACGGCCGAAGCGCGCGGCGTGGTGATGACCGTGACGCTGGCGACGCAGTACACGAACTTTGGCCGCACGGGCTGGGAAAAACTGCAGCACATGTCGCTCGAGGACGCGCACGCGGGGCAGTTTCTGGATTCCAGCACGTTCTATATCGCGAAGCGACTGGCGGTGCTCGCGCTCGGCGATCAGCAGGCGGCGCGCGCGTACGGGGATTCGGTCGTGCGCATCGGGCTGTCGCCGCGCTTGACCGGCCCGCTCATCTTCGCCCGCTATCAGCTGCTTGGATGGGGCTACTCATTTCGCGGCGACCGCCCGAAGGCCATGCAACAGGTGATCTCGCTCGAGCGCTACGCGGATTCGCTCAGCGCTGACGATCCGCAGCGGGCGAACTTCGAGCAGACTGTTGCGGCCGTGTTCGGGACCATTGGCATGGCCGATTCCGCCATCGCGCACCTGCGCCGGCTGATGACGCTCAAGACGGGATTCTCGCTGTGGTCCGCGCGGACCGACATCACGTACTGGCCGCTGCGCGGCAATCCGGCATGGGAGCGGTTTCTCGCTGGATCGTAGCGCGGAGCGCGCGGACAGCGGCCGGCGAGACTTGGGCCTCGCGGCCGCCCACACACGCGGCCCCGCGCACGCCGACAATGTCCGCACCGAGCGCCGCCACCCGCGGCAGCTCAGCGGCCGAGAGACGCCCCGCCAACGCGACGGTCAACCCCGCCCGTTGCGCGCCCCGGACCCAGCGCGCCAACGTGTCGTCGTCGACCACGTCGAAGAGACCCGGACCGGTCTTATCGAACGTGTCGAGCAATACGCCCGACGCGCCGATCTGCGCGGCGATCTCTACGACGTCATCGCGATGCAGCCCGGCATCGGCGTAGGCGGCCAACACGCAGCGCACGGTCCCCACGTCGATCATCTCGGCGGCCCGCTTCGCGGCCGCCGTCGCCGACATCCCAGGCGCGAAGGCGACTTTCACGAATTGCAGCGATGCGAAGTCGCCGTGGGAGAATGGCGGCAGCGCGATGTCGCCTCGGACGAGTGGCGGCGATGCGAATTCACCTTGGGCGAATGGCGGCAGCGCGATGTCGCCCGGGACGAATTGCGACGATGCGAAATCGCCGTGCACGACTGGGGACAACGCGAAGTCGCCTTGGACGAGTGGCGGCGATGCGATGCCGGCTTGCTTACAGTGCGGCGCCGCGCCGAAGGCGCGTGCGCCGAGCATGCCGTCCGTGATCTCGCCGATCGCGGCACTGACTGGCCGCCGGCCGGCAACGGCGCCGATGATGGCGCGAAGCGCCGCCGGCGAGACGGGGCCGAGGGCGCCGCGCGTCGGGTCTTTGGCGTCGACGATGTCGGCGCCGCCGTCGACTGCCGCGTACGCGTCGGCCGCGTCCGCCACACTGACCAGGAGTCGCATGCTAGCTTACGCTAACACCTGAGAGGCCCGGTGTGGGAGAGAGCCTGATCGGTCACGTGGTGCTCGTCACCGGCGCATCCAGCGGGATCGGCCGCGCCATCGCGCTCGCCTGCGCGAACGCGGGCGCCGATGTGGTGGCGACTTACTGGCGGGATGCCACGGACGCCGAGTCCGTCGCCGCGGCCATTCGCGCCAAAGGCCGCCGCGCCTACGTATTCCCGCTGGACCTCGCGGACCAGCCGTCGATCACGGCGTTGGCCAGGCAGGCCCGAGCGGCCGCCGGCCGGATCGACGTCTGGGTCAACAACGCGGGCGCCGACATTCTGACCGGCGCCGGCGCGGCGCTCCCGACCCACGAGAAGCTCGACCGACTCCTGACGGTCGACCTGCCGCGGAACGATGCTCGCATCGTGGACCGCCGCCGATCTGATGGCCGCGCAGCCCGCGGGCGGGGTCATCATCAACATGAGCTGGGACCACGCCTTAGCGGGGATGGAGGGCCGGAACCCGGAGATGTTCGCCGCCGTCAAGGGCGGCGTGCTGAGCTTCAGTAAGTCGCTCGCCCGCACGGTTGCCCCAAAGGTCCGGGTGAACATCCTCGCGCCAGGGTGGATCGACACCGCGTTCGCTGCCGGCCTCGACGCCGGGCGCCGGCGACAGGTAAGCGACGCCACCCCGCTCGGGCGATGGGGCACGCCGGACGACGTTGCCGGCGCCGCTGTCTACCTCGCGTCACCCGCCGCGTCGTTCATCACCGGTCAAACGATGCTCATTAATGGAGGAGTCGTGATGTGACCAAGAAAGAGCCGATATTCACGGACGCCGAGATCGAGAGTCAACTCGCGGCCCTCCCCGGCTGGTATTACGAGGACGGATGGGTACGGCGGTACTACAAGACCGACGGTTGGCGCACGACGCTGATGCTGGTGAACACCATCGGGTATCTCGCCGAGGCCGCAAACCATCACCCGGACCTGAGCGTCACCTGGGCCCGCGTCGGCGTGAAATTGCAGACGCACTCGGCCGGCGGCATCACTGGCAAAGATCTCGATCTCGCACGGAAGATCGAGGACGTCGCCTTGTGGCGCCCGACACCCGGCGGCGCGCTCGAGGGCACGCCGACGAAGTGGGTGCAGAGCGGGGAGCGGCGATAAGCGCGGCTAGGATCCCGGCGCAGCCGGGATCGGTCCAACCGACACTGGATCTCGCGACGCGAAGCGTCGCCGGGATCGTTAGCAACGCCCGGTCAGTCGCATTCGTGACCGGGCGGCTGGCCGAGCCCGCGCTGCGCGAGACGCTCACGGCGATGGCGCCCGGGTTCGCCTACTCGGTCGTGCCGCTCAAGATCACCGTCGCGGCCCTCATGACCACGCCGTGGATCGCGCGGTTTCTGGAAGTGCCCGCGGGCACCGACCTGGTGATGATCCCGGGCCTCTGCGAAGGCGATCCGGCCGTCATCACCGACAAGGTCGGCGTCGCCGTTGTGAAAGGGCCAAAGGACCTCCGCGAAATCCCTACGTGGTTTGGCCGGGCGGACGTCGCGCGCGAGTACGGCGCCTACGACATCGAAATCGTCGCCGAGATCAACAACGTGCCGCGGCTGTCGCGGGCCGAGGTGGTGCGCCAGGCAGCAGTACTTCCGCGACAGCGGCGCCGACATCATCGATCTCGGGATGACACCCGGCCGCCCGTTTCCCGAGCTCGCCGACCTCGTGCGCGAGCTGGTCGGTCTCGGACTCCGCCTCAGTATCGACAGCTTCGAGCGCGACGAAATCCTGACGGCGGTCGGCGCCGGGGCTACCCTCGTGCTCAGCATCCACGGCGCGAATCGCGATGTCGCCCGCGAGATCGCGGGATCGGGGGCCCGCGTGGTAGCCATTCCCGACCTCGGCGCCGGTCTCGCGACCATCGACCCGACGATCGCGGCGCTCGAACAGTGGGGCGTGCCCTATCTCATCGACCCCGTCATCGAACCGATCGGGTTCGGGTTCACGGCGTCGATCGAACGGTTCGCCGAGGCCCATCGCCGGTTTCCCGACGCGCCCTTGTTCATGGGCATCGGCAATCTCACCGAGCTCACCGCGGCCGATACCACCGGCGTCAACGCGATCCTCATGGCCATCGCCCAGGAGACCGGCGTCCGCGGCGTGTTGACCACGGAAGTCATTCCCTGGGCCCGGGGCGCCGTCCGCGAGCTCGACGTCGCGCGCCGTCTCATGCACTACGCGGTCTCCAAGCAATCGCTGCCGAAGCACATTGATGATCGGCTGGTGACCGTCAAAGACCCGGATCTCCTCGCCTATTCCGAGGCGGAGCTGCGGACCCTGCAAGCGTCCATCACGGATGCGAACTTCCGCATCTTCACGGATCGGGATACGATCACGGTGCTCAACAGCGAGCGCTTCGTCCGCGGCACCGACATCCAGGCGATCTTCGCGCAGCTGGGCGTCGAAGAGCCGACGCACGCGTTCTACCTGGGGAAAGAGTTGGCCAAGGCCAAGATCGCCATCCAGCTCGGCAAGACGTATCGGCAAGAGGGATCGCTGGCGTGGGGGTATCTCACCCCGCCGGACGACCCGATCGGCGAACATTTGCGCGTCACCGCGCGACGGGAGCGCGCCGGCTGACGTGCGGCCGCTCGTGGAGGAAATCATTCCCGCGCCCGACGTGCTGGCGACGTTCGAGCGCACCGCGGGGCTGCCGTACCGCATTCTCCTCGACAGCGCCAGCGATCCGCAACGACTGGGCCGCTACTCGTTCGTCGTCGCCGATCCGGTCACGGTGATACAGGGCAAGGGCTCGCGGACCGACGCCCTGGCCGCGGCACGAGACGCGCTGCTGCCGTATCGCGCTGACGTCATCCCGGACCTGCCGCCGTTTCAAGGCGGTGCCGCGGGATACATTGGATATGACTACGGCGCCGTTCTGGAGCGGCTTCCCGTTCCGCGATACGATGATCTGGCGATCCCCGATGTCGTGCTCGGCATCTATGACTGGGTCATCGCCTGGGACCACCAGTTGGGACGGGCCTGGATCATTGTCATTGGCGACGCGGCGCGCGCCGCGGCGCGGCTGCGCGATGCGCGCGCCATCGCGCGCGGCACGAGCCGCAGCGATCCGCCACCGACCGCGCCGCTCGCGTCATCAGACGTACGCGGCCGCGAGAGCGCCCGAGAGAGCGCGCCGTCGTATCCCGTGCCGCCGGAGGCGGCCGGGGACATCGCGCTGCGATCGAGCTTCACGCGCGACGCGTATCTCGCCGCGGTGGAGCGCGTACGGGAGTACATCGTGGCCGGCGACATCTTCCAGGCCAACCTCTCCCAGCGCTTGGAGGCGCCCCTCGACGAATCGCCCTGGGCGCTGTATCGCCGCCTGCGCACCATCAACCCGGCGCCGTTCGCGGCGTACTTGGACTTGGGCGACTTCGCGGTGATCAGTGCGTCCCCGGAACGCTTTCTGCGGGTCTCGGCCGACCGCGCGGTCGAGACACGTCCGATCAAGGGCACGAGCCCCCGAGGGATCGGCCCGGAGCACGATGCGGCCCTCGGCCTCGCGCTCACCGAGAGCGAGAAGGACCGCGCCGAAAATCTCATGATCGTGGACTTGCTGCGAAACGACTTGTCCCGCGTCTGCGCGCCCGGCACCGTGCGCGTCCCCGAGCTGTTCTTGTTGGAGCACTATCCCACGGTGCATCATCTCGTATCAACCGTCGTCGGGGAGCTTCCGCCGGAGATCGACGGGATAGATCTCTTGCGCGCCAGCTTCCCCGGCGGCTCGATCACGGGTGCGCCCAAGGTCCGGGCCATGGAGATCATCGCCGAGCTCGAGCCCTCGCGCCGCGGGGTCTACTGCGGCTCGATCGGTTATCTCAGCGCCAGTGGTCCCCTCGATACCAGCATTGTCATCCGTACCTACCTCGCCCTCGGGAACCGCGTGTATTTTTCCGTGGGCGGTGGTATCGTCGCCGATTCCGACCCGGCGGCCGAGTATCAGGAAACACTCGACAAGGCCCGCGCGCTGATCGCCGCTCTTCGTCCGTGATCGGCTCATCCCCGTGATCCTACTCATCGACAACTACGACTCGTTCGTCTACAACCTGGCGCGCTACGTCCGCGAGCTGGGCCACGACGCGGTCGTCCGCCGGCACGATGCGGTCACGCTCGATGAGATCGCGGCGATGGCGCCCACACACATCATCGTGTCGCCCGGGCCCTGCACGCCAGCCGAGGCCGGAATCTCCACCGATGTCGTCCGACGGTTCGAGCCCACGATCCCCATCCTCGGCGTGTGCCTCGGTCACCAATGCATTGGCGAGGCCTACGGCGGCCGCATTGTGCGCGCTACGCGGCCAATGCACGGCAAGGTGTCCCTCGTGACCCACGACGGCACCAGCGTATTCGCCGGCCTGCCGTCGCCGTTCCGCGCGACGCGTTACCACTCGCTGATCATTGAGGCTGACGCGCTGCCCCCGGAGTTGCGGGTCACGGCGTTCTCTCCGGCCGGCGAGATCATGGCCGTGGCGCACCGCGTGCATCCTGACCGTCGGCGTGCAATTTCATCCTGAATCCGCGCTCACCGAGTTCGGGTACCGGATGCTGTCCACCTTTCTCAACGGCCATCCGGGCACCAACATCCCGGATCGCGCCGATGGCGCGTTCAGTAGCCGCGATCCCGCCGAGCCTGCGTTCGTCCCACCACCGGTGGAGTTAGTGCGGTGACGGTACTTCCGGCTTGTTGGGTCGATGGGAAGCGCGTCGACCTCGGCGCCCCTCACGTGTCGGCGCTCGATCGAGGATTCACGCTCGCCGACGGTCTCTTCGAGACGATGCGGGCCTACAGCGGCGCCATCTTCCGGTTCAACGCACACATGGCCCGGCTGTCGCGCGGCGCCGAGCGACTCGGGTTTCCCCGGCCGGCACACATGGTGGAGATGCTGGCGGAGGCACAGAAAGAGCTCCGTGCCAGCGCGCTCGATGCGATCGTGCGCCTCACGGTGACGCGCGGGCCCGGAGTCCACGGACTAGGGGTAGTGCGTGGCGTCGGCCAGCCGACCGTCGTTCTCCTGGCGCAGGGCTTGTCGACCCCTCCGATGTCGATCAGCCTGCGGACGGCGAGCGGGCGGCGGAACGAGCGCTCGATGACGGCGGGGATCAAGACGCTCTCCTACACCGAGAACATCGTGGCCGTCATGGAAGCGACGGAGGCGGGCGCCGAGGACGCGGTGTTCCTCGACACGGAGGGCCACGTCGCCGAGGCGACCTCCAGCAACATCTTCGTGGTGAAGGACGGCGTCGTGCGGACGCCGCCGACGTCCTGCGGGGCGTTCCCCGGGATCACGCGGGAGACGGTGCTCGAGCTCCTGCGGGCGATGAAGGACGAGGCGTTGTCGCTGGGCGATGGGCCCATCTCGGCGGAGGAGTTGGCCGCGGCGGACGAGGTTTTTCTGACCAGCTCGGTGCGCGAGATCACGCCGGTCGACGCGCTCGATGGGCGTTCCCTGACCGCACCGGGCCCGGTGACGACCGCGGTGATCGGCGCGTACCAGGCCCGCGTGCAGATCGAGCGCGAGTCGTGATCATCGAGACGATCGTCACCACGCTCGACGCGCGGGGAGCCGTCAACGTGGCGCCCATGGGCGTCGAGTGGGATGACGACGAACGGCTGGTCGTGAGGCCGTTTCTCGATACGACGACGTTCAAGAACCTGCGCGCGACCGGCGCGGCCGTGGTCAATCTCACGGACGACGTGCGCATCTTTGCCCGCGCCGCACTGGCGACTGCGAGCGAAGCAACGGTGCCCGCTGTGATGGTCCCAGGCGTCGTGTTGGCCGCCGCCTGCTCGTGGCGCGAGCTGGAGGTGACGGCGATCGACGCGACGCCGCCGCGTTCGCGGATCGAGACGCGGGTCGTGCACCGCGGGATGCGCGCCGAGTTCCTGGGGTTCAACCGCGCGCGGCACGCGGTGCTCGAGGCGACGATCCTGGCCACCCGGTTGCACCTCATCCCGCACAACGAGGTGCGGCGACAGGTCGATGCGTTGGCGGTGTTGGTCGAGAAGACGGCCGGCCCGCGGGAGCGGGAGGCGTGGGCCGTGGTGGCCGCCTATGTGGAGCGCCACACGGCGTGAGGGTGTCCATTGAGGCCCCGGCCCGGCTGCATTTCGGGATGCTGGATCTTTCGGGGACGCTGGGGCGCCGGTTTGGCGGTATCGGCGCCGCCGTCCCGGCGCCTTCGCTACTGCTCTCGGCCGAAGCGTCGGCCGCGTTCACGGCCGAGGGGCCGGAGGCCGAGCGCGCGGTGCGGTTCGCGCAACGATTCATTGATCATTACGGGTTGCAGGGGTGCGGCGTGCACCTGCACATTGCGCGGGCGATCCCTCCGCACAATGGCCTCGGGTCGGGCACCCAGCTGGCGTTGGCGGTCGCGCGCGCCATGGCCGAGCTCTATGAGTTGGACCATGACATTGCGACGCTGGCCAGCGCCGTCGGCCGGGCCCGACGGTCGGCGGTGGGGACGTGGACGTTCGCCTATGGCGGATTCGTGTTGGAGGGCGGACGCCGATCGGGCGCGGGGGACGCGCCGGACCAGCCCGCGCCGTTGATCGCGCGGTTGGCGATCCCCCCCGACTGGCGTTGCGTGATCATTGTCCCGCGGACGGCATTAGGCGTCAGCGGCGACGCCGAGGTGGCGGCGTTTGCGTCGCTGCCGGAGCCACCCCTGCGCGACGTCGAGCATGTGGCACATCTCGTGTTGATGGCGTTGCTCCCCGCGCTCGCCGATGGCGATCTCGAGGCCTTTGGCGCGGCCCTCACCGAAGTGCAATTCACGACCGGGCGGTGGTTTGCCAGCGCGCAGGGCGGCGCTTTCGCCCCGGGCATTGGCGCATCACTGATCGCGCGGATGCGGGAGTGGGGCGCCGCGGGCGTGGGTCAGAGCTCGTGGGGGCCGGCTGTATATGGTATAGTTGGCGACCCGGCGGCGGGCGCCGACCTGGTGACGCGGATACGGACCGCCGTGTCCGAAGACGTGGCCGACGTCTATGAAGGGCCGTTTAGCCAAGTCGGAGCGCGCATGTGGACGGAGTAGTCGAGCGGATCCGGGCGTTCAACGCGGGGCGCGAGCCGGAGCGTTTGGCTATGAAGTATGCGGCCATGCGGCGGAGTCCCTTCGCGTTCTTCCGCGGAACGTGCCACCTCTTTTACGAGGATTGGCCGAAGGACGGCGCGTTGGACGGAGCGCCGGCGGCGTGGATCTGCGGCGACCTGCATTTCGAGAACTTCGGGACATACAAGGGCGACAACCGGCTGGGGTATTTCGATCTCAACGACTTCGACGAGGCGTGTTTGGCGCCGGCGACGTGGGAGTTGACGCGCTTCATTACGAGCCTGCATTTGGCGGCGCATAGCTTTGGGGTCGAGGATGCCGCGGCGCGAACGTTGGCGCGGACGTTCCTCGACTCGTACGCGGCGATGTTGCGCGAGGGCAAAGCGCGGTGGGTCGAGCGGCAGACGGCGGTCGGCCTGGTGCGCAAGCTCCTGCGGATCATCAAGCAACGTACGCGGCGCGAGTTGCTCGACATCGTCACCGTCGGCCGGCGCGCCGGGCGGGCGTTCCGGATCGACGACCGGCGGCTTCCGGTCTCCCGCGCCGACCGGGCCGGCGTGGTGGCCTGCATCAAAGCGTTCGCGGCCAGCGAGCATTGCCCCGAGGAGTTTCAGGGGGACTTTTTTCGCGTGCTCGACGTCGCCCGGCGGGTCGCGGGTACGGGGAGTCTGGGCATCCGGCGGTTTGCGGTGTTGGTGCAGGGGCATGGGGCGCCGGACGGGCACTTCGTCATTGATCTCAAAGAGGCGCGTCCCTCGGCCCTGGCGCCCTACGTCGCCACGCCGCAGCCGGCATGGCCGAGCCAGGCCGCGCGCGTGGTCTCCGTCCAGCGGCGCGCCGAGGCCATCGCGCCGGCGCTCTTGCACCCGGTCGCCATGGGCCGGGTGCCCTACGTGCTCAAAGAGCTCCAACCATCCATCGATCGCCTGGCGCTCACCAAGGCGAACGCGGGCAAGGTTCCCGAGATCATGGGCACCATGGCGCACGTCGTCGCCTGGAGCCACTTGCGGAGCGCCAGCCGCGAGGGCGCGGCGACCGCCGACGCCTGGCTCGCGTTTGGCGCCGAGCGGTGGTGGATCCGCGAGACGCTCGTCTACGCCCGGCGCTATCGCAACGTCGTCCGGGCGAACTACGACGAGTTTGCCGAGGCCTACGACGCCGGCGCGTTCACCGTCAGCGAACCAGCAGCGGGGCGTAGGGTCGCTCGCCGACGGTGATCGTGCGGATCACCTTCTTGCGGACGACGTCGATCACCGAGATCTGATTGGATCGGCCGTCGGCCGAGTAGAGCGTATTCCCGTCCGGCGACAATGCGACGCCCCAGGGCCGTTGGCCGACCGGGATGGTGTCCGTGACCATCATGGCCGCCGGACTGAACACGGAGATGCGATTCGCTTTGCCGTTGGCGAAGTACACCTCCCGGCCATTGGGCGCGACGACGACCCCGGTGGGCCGGGTCGAATCCCCGACGCTGACCGTCTTGAGGACGCGATTCACCGGCGCGTCGACGACCGTGACCTTCCCCCCCGCCTCCGCCGTGATGTACCCGCGTGACCCGGTCCGATCGAACGCGACGAACCGCGGTCGCGCGCCAACGCGGAATTGCGTGATGCGCTTTCCGGTCTTGGCGTCGAGCACCGTGACACTGCTGTCGGATTCGCCGGTCACGTAGAGGCGCGTGCCATCCGGAGTGACGCCTACGCCTTCCGGCTCTTTGCCGACCGGCACGGTCCATTTGATCTGCTTCGTCGCCAGATCGATCGCCGACGCCATGGCCGTCTCTTCGTTCGAGACGAATGCCGTCTTGCCGTCGACACTCAACGTCACCTGCTCGGGATCCACACTCGCCGGGATCTTGTCGACGACGCTGTCCTTGGCGACGTCGATCACGGCGATGGCATTGTCCCGTCCCAGCGCGACATAGACCGTCTTGCCGTCAGGACTCAACACCATGCCTCGGGGCCGATTGCCGACGGGGAACGTGCCCGTCATGGTCCCCGTGCGGAGATCCACGATCGAGATGCTGTTGCCGCCTTCGTTGCTGGCGTATAGCCGCTGGGCATGAGCGACCGCGGGCGTGAGCAGTACGGCGAGCGTGAGACGTGTGACAGGGGTCATTGAGGATCCAGTATGGCCTGGTCGGTGTTGAGCGCGCGATTCCAGCCCACGATCGTGTCGCGGCCCTTCGCGCCCGTGAAGATCGCGCTGTTGACATTGGCGTTCGCGAGATCGGCGCGCGTGACCGTCGCGTTGGTGAAATTCGTGCGGACCAGCTTGGCGTGCTGCAGGTTCGCGCCCGTGAGATCGGCACCGGTGAGATCGGCGCCGGTCAAGTCCGTGCGCATGAGTCCCATGGGTTGATTGCGCATGTCCGCGCCGCCCTTGAGGTCCACCAACTTGGCGCGCACCAGCTTCGTGTCAGTCATGGCGCCGATCAATCGGGCGCCCGTGAGATCCGCGCCGCTCAAGTCGGCGTTCAGCATGATGACCGCGTAGATGCTGGCATTCCGAAACGATGCACCCGTGAGATCCGTACCCCGCATGACGGCGACGTCGAGCACCGCCCCGTCGAAGTTGGCCCCATGGGCGTGGGCGCCGCTCAAATCCGCGGCGAACATCGTGTCGTGCGTGAACTTCGTTCCGTTCAACGTCGCCTGGGTCAATTTCGCGCGCGACAGATTGAGACCGGACAGGTCGAGGGCCGACAGGTCACGACCGGAGAGATCGGGCCCATGGTCGGGGCCCGCGGCGGCGATCAACCGCGCCACGGACTCGCGACTCATGGGTTGGCCGGCCAGCGGGACGGCCGCGAGGAGGCCCAACGCGAGGAACAGGTGGCCGTGCATGTTCGGGCGTCACTCCTTCAAGAACGGCGGAACGAACGTCGTGTCGTTTCCCTGGGCCGGCGGAAACGCCGTCGAGTCCCGGTTCGCGCCCTTGATGAGATGCGGACGGCCGGGCGCCAGATGGCCGACGGCGCGCGCGCGCAGGTAATTCCAGACGTCTTCCTTTTGCTCCGGCGACAGCAGGTTGCCCCACGTCGGCATACCCTTGCCCGGGCGGCCATTCGTCACCGTCAGCCAGAAGGCCTTGTGATCGATGGTGCCGTCAGGCCCCACCGACTTCTTGAGGGCGGGCGCGAAGCTCGAACCGACCGCATCCTCGCCGTGGCAGCGCGTGCAATAGACCTCGAACATTTTCCAGCCCTGGTACACGACGGCATTCACGCCGAGGCTGTCGGGCGGGAGCGCCAAGGAAAGGATGGCAAGAAAAATGTGCATATGCGTTGGGGAGAGTTGGTGACTACTTGCGGTCGGCCTGCGTCGCGGTGATCGGCAGCGTCGGGACGCCGTAGTCATGCAAGATCTTGTCGATGTCCGTCTTCCGGCGCTCGATGACATTGTTGAGCTTATCCATCAGCTCGCGATCGCTGCGGCGGACGCCCATGGCTTGGGTGAATGCCAGTTGCTTGCCGGTGATGGCGTCGCTGTCGGGTAACAAGGTGATGTCGAGCGGTGCGGCCGACTGTTTGGCGAAATATCCCGCGAACGGCCCCCACACGAACGCGACGTCGACCTTGCCGTCGGCGACCGCGTTCACGATGTCCCCGGGGTGATGGTCGGGGTCGTAGAACGACGTGAACCACACGAGGTTGCTCGAGATCCCGCGCGCGGAGAGCGCGTCGGCCGGCGGTGTCTGCGTATAGTTGTCGCCGATCTCGCTGACACCGACCTTGAGCGTCTTGAGTCGGGGATCGTCGAGCGAGCTGATGCGGAGATCGCGGTCTTTTCGGCTGACCGCCACATAGACCGATCTGTAGTACGGCTTGGTGGCCGCGACCAGCTCATACTGCGCCGGCACGTCGATGACGACGTCGCAATCCCCAGCGCGCAGCGTATTCCGAATGTACCCGCGCCGGCTGGGCCACCACGTGTATGTCACCTGCGCGCCGAGGTCGCTGGCAATGAGCTCGGCGATCTTGTTGGCGTAGCCCTCGCGCTTGTCGTTCGAGACGGGCAGATCGTTGGGATCGGCGCAGACCCGGAGCAAGAGCGGTCCGGATAGTTGCGCTTGTTGCGCCCCGGCCTCGATGCCGGCGAGTGAAAGAAAGAGCGCGACGGAGAGCGTGTGTAGTATTCGATCCACCAAACCCTCGCAGCCTGGTCCTCACAGGAAATCTAGTCTTCATGTCAGACCGGGTGCCGCGGAGATTGCTCTCCGCGACACCCGGCTGGTCCATCAACGGGCGCTTTCTTGTTGTCTCTTGCTTTTACTTCGCCATCGCCGGACCGTCGAGTGAGAACACGGTCAGGACACCACCTTGCGTCGTGAAGGATCCGGCGTCCCCGAACGCGCCGAGCGCGCCCAGGCCCGCGGTCGGATCCTCGGCCCCGATCCCGGCGGCCACGCCGATCCCGGCCCACCCGCCGATCCCCGACAACACTGCCACGTACTGCTTCCCATCGGGCCCCACATACGTCATCGGGTTCCCGATGATCCCCGACGGCGTCTTGTACTGCCACAAGAGCTTGCCCGTCTTCGGATCCACCGCCTTCAACCACCCTTCCATCGTCCCGTAGAAGACGAGATCGCCGCCAGTCGTCAGCACCCCGCCGTAGGCCGCGAGATTCTCCTTGTCCTCCCACATCACTTTCCCCAGGCGCGGATCCCAGGCGATGAAGCGCCCGCGGTTGCCGCCCGGGCCCGGGAACATCCGCACGATCGCGCCCACGTACGGCTGCCCCGCCGCGTACTTCACTTCCACGCCCTCGTAGTCCATGCAGATGTTGTTCACCGGCACGTAGAAGAGCTGCGTCTTCGGCGAGTACGCCGCCGGCTGCTGATCCTTGAACCCGATCGCCGCCGGGCAAATCCCTTCCGTGTTCCCCTTGGCCGTCGTCCGCTTCGAGGCATCTTCCACCGGCCGTCCCGTCGTCAGATCGACCGACTTCGCCCAGTTCGTCGGCCCGTAGGGGTTGGCCACCAAGACTTTCCCATTCGTCCGATCGAGCGTGTAGCCGAACCCGTTGCGATCGAAGTGCGTCAGCGCCTTGACGGGCTTCCCGCCGATCGTCTGGTCGCTCAAGATCATCTCGTTCACGCCGTCATAGTCCCACGCATCGTGCGGGGTCATTCTGATAGACCCACTTCACTTCGCCCGTCTCCGGGTTCCGGGCCCAGATCGACATCGACCACTTGTTGTCGCCCGGCCGCTGATCGGGGTTCCACGTCCCCGGATTGCCCGAGCCGTAGTAGAACAGGTTGAGTTGCGGATCGTAGGAGTACCATCCCCACGTCGTGCCGCCGCCGCGCTGCCACTCATCCCCCTGCCACGTCGAGACACCGAGATCCTTGCCCTGCATCGACGGATAGTTCGCGTTCGGCACGCCAGTGATCTTGACCTCGGCGTCCGGACCGGTCGAGTACCCGCGCCACAGTTCATGGCCGTCCATGGCATTGAAGGCCGTGATGCGGCCCCGGACGCCGAACTCCCCGCCCGAGATCCCCGTGAGCACGACGTTCTTCACCACGAGCGGGGCGTTGGTCATCGTCTCGCCCTTGTGGAAATCGGCGCTCTTGACCTGGAAGATCTTCTTCCCGGTCTTGGCGTCGAGGGCCAACAAGTCCCCCTGCAGCAGCTCGATGTACAGCTTGCCGCTGGGGTGATAGGCCAGGCCGCGGTTGACCACGTCGCAGCACGCGATCGGGATCACGTTGGCGTCCTGCTCTGGCGTGTACTGCCAGATCTGGGGCGCGCCGGGCTTGGTGAGATCGAGCGCGTAGACCTTGTTGGGGAATGAGGAGTGCACGTACATGACGCTGCCGATCACGAGCGGGTTGCCCTCGTGTCCGCGCAGCGTGCCGGTCGAGAAACTCCACGCCGGGTGGAGGTGTGCGACGTTGGCGGCGGTGATCTGCGCCAGCGGGCTATAACGCTGTAGGTCATAGGTCCGACCCGTCATCACCCACTGGTTGGCATTTTTCGTCATGTCGGCCAACTGATCCTGTGCGACCGCGGTTGCGGCGCACAATGCCAGTGAACCGGCTACCAACGCACCGATCCGCATCGGGCGGTTGAGCTGATTCATGAGCTGCCCCGTGATGTGAAGATGAACGAGCAAGGAGTACTGCATCCGGTACGCCGTGAAACGCCTGGTGGATTTGTCTTAGAAGAAGACCATGAAGCCCGTCGCCACCTGATTCGCGACTTGCTTCTGGTGGGCTTGGTTTGCCGCCTCCGTGTAGTCGTATTCGATGACCCACTTGAGAGACTTCGTCATTTGATACACGAGCGAACCCACTCCCAATGCGTTGTACTTGAGGAGCGGGCCATCCTGGGTCGCGAAGTTGGCGTTGTCGAAATTGGTGCCCGTCGTCATGCTCTCGCCCCAGCTGCCGACGAGCGTCCACTTGGGATCGAGCTTGAACGAGGCCTGGCCAATGTAGCCGTAGCCGATGCGCCCCTGCGCGCCGGCCGGATTGGCATCGATCGCCGTGCCACCGAACATGAGGACAGTCCCGATGCCGCGGCCGTAGTACCCGGAGCCGACGAGCGACAGACGCGAGAAGTCGAGCTTGAGGCCGCCGCCGACGCCTGCCGAGGTCACCTTGGTCGTCGTGTCCGGCGCGCCGCTGGGCGTCGTACCCGTCGGCGCGTTCTGCGCCTGCTGCACCATGCCATTGACCCAGACCATCCACTTGTTCGTCGTGCCTTCGGCTTGGCCTAACTTGCCCGTGTACGAGATCTCAGACTCGACGCGCGGCAGCGGCGTGTACACGTACGCCGTCCCGGCGGCGCCGACCTCACTCGGCTGGAAGACACCGATCGCAAATTGCAGCGGGCTCGTCGCCGACGTGCTGTAGGTGATCTGCGCTTCGAAGTTCGGATAGACGTACCCGAATCCGATGCGGCCGAGCGTCGTCCCACCGGCGCCCAGATTGCCACCGCTCGCGCCGATGCCGAAGAGCGTCGCGTCCGTCAGGATGTTCTGGCGCTGATAGAGGCCGATCTCACGACCGGCGAGGATCTGACCCCAATCGCCGCCGACTGTCAAATAGACCTGGCGCATGTCGATCTGTGCGCCGAACTGATCATGGATGTTGCCGGACTGCCCGGTGAGGCGACCATCACCGCCGTTTTGAATCTGCGGGAAAAAGCCGAAGTGCACGCCGAGCAGCAAATCGCCCTCCTTCCCTTTGGCGTCGAATGTCACAGCCGCGGGCAGGAGTCCCGTGCGGATGTTCGCGTTCGTGCCTTCGCCTTGCGCGACGAGTCCACCGTTGATGACTGGTGCGCCCCCGGGGCCCGCATTGGCGAGCGCGTTGCCCCACTGCTCGACGTAGAAAGCGTTGACGTTGCCCGCGAAGGTAAAGTTCCAGCCGTTACTCATTTGCATCGTCAATTGCGCACGGGCATTGTGAGCCACGGCGAGAAACGCGGTGAAACCCAACACAGCGAGTCGTTTCATCTTGCTCTCCTGCAGCGAAGTGTGGACTTAGCGCCGCTGCTGCTCCAGCATGGCGCCGTTGAGCACGATCATTGCCTCGACAATCGGCACGTCGAGGCGATCCTGCCGCGAGTAGTAGTAGTCGTCGATCTGCGCGGCATACACGTTCGGCGAGAATCGAAAACGCAGCGCCGCACGGGTACGCAACGCATCGATCGCGGCGCCGGTGACCCGCGTGCTGTCTCCGGCCCGCGCCTGCTCGGCGGCCGCACCGGCAAGAAAACCGGTGAGGTACGACTCCTTCTCGGCGGCACTCAGGCGGCCCCAATAGTGGCCGCCCAAGCTCGTCGGCGCGGGGTCTGAGGACTGCGCCAGAACCCCGAATGCCCCGACGGTGAGTGCCGCGCCGATCGCGAGCCGCCGCATCGATGCCCGGCCTATTGGGGAAGCGTGAATACCAACACGGCATCACCCAACGGATATCCGAGCTGGAAATTGCCGCCGCAGGCGGCTGCTATGTACTGCTTGCCATCGAGCTCGTAGGTCACGGGGGGCGCGTTGCAGCCGGCACCCGCCGCGAAGTGCCACAACAGCTTTCCGGTGCGTGCGTCGAACGCGTCGAAATGGCCGTTGCCCTCGCCCGTGAAGACGAGGTTGCCCGCCGTGGCCAGCGAGCCGCCGATCATCGGCTGCTCGGTCTTGTTCTGCCACGCGATGGCGCCCGTATTGAGATCGATCGCCGTGTAGGTGCCGTATTGGTCTTCGCCCGGCACCGCCTTGAACGCCGATCCGAGCCACAGTTGCCCCTTGGTCAGCGGAGCGCTGTGCGTGATGTAGTGCATGGGTTGCTCGAGACCCATGACGTACGCGTAGCCGAGCGTTGGATTGACCGCCATCGGCGACCACTCCGACCCGCCGTTCGCGCCGGGGAGCATCCGGACACCGTCGGCGGTCGGCTGCGCGAACATGTTCTCGATGCGATTGAACGCTTTCGACTTGCGGATGAGCTTGCCGGTCTTCGCATCGAGCACGTATACCCACGCCGTCTTCCCGGCCTGGGCCACCGCCGTCCGCCCATCCTTCAACTTCACCACGACCGGCGGGCTGACGGCGTCGAGATCCCACACATCGTGTGGGACTTCCTGATAGTACCACGTGATCTTCCCGGTCCCCGCATCCATTGCGATGATGCAGTCCGCACACAAATTGTCCCCCGGTCTGACGCTGCCGTCGAGGTCGGGGGACGGGTTGCCGCTGGCCACGAAGATCTGGTTCGTGGCGGCGTCGTACGCGGGATTCATCCAGACGCCGGCCCCGCCGCGTTGCCACGCATCGGCGTACTTGCCGGAATCGGCCTTCTCCGCGTCGATGTTCCGATTGAGCGAGTAGTCGCCTTCCCAAGTCTTTGGCGTCCACTTCCCGAACCAGTTGTCCTGGAACGTCGTGTACGTCGTCCACACGGGTTCGCCGGTTTCCTTGTTGTACGCCCGCACGAATCCGCGAATGCCGTACTCGCCACCGGAGATGCCGATGATGACCTTGTCGCCGATGACGAGCGGCGCATGGGTCTCGCTGTATCCCGCGTCGGGATCGGCGACGGCCACGTTCCACTTCACCTTGCCGGTCTGCGCCTCGAGCGCGATGAGTCGCGCATCGAGCGTGCCGAAGTACACGGTGTTGTCGGAGATGGCGACGCCGCGGTTGTTCGGTCCGCAACAGAAAATCGTCGTCGCGAGTTTCGGCTCATAGCGCCAGATCTCTTTTCCCGTGCGCGCGTTGACGGCCATGACGGTACTGTATGGCGTCGTCACGTACATCACGCCATTCACCACCACCGGACTCGTCTCGAACGACCCGAGTCGCGAGATGCCGGTCTGGTACATCCATGCCACCCGCAGGCCCTGAACGTTGGTGGCGTTGATTTGTGTGAGTGGCGACCATTGTTGGTTCGTGTAGTCGCGGCCGATCATGAGCCAGTTCTTCGCATCCGCTCGGGCATCGCGGAGCATGGCATCCGAAACGGCGGTGAAGGTCGGGGCGGCCTCCTTCTTCGTCTTCGTCTCGACCTGTTCTTGCGCGAACACCGTCGTCGCGAGAAATGCTCCCACGGCACTCGATACGAGCAGCCGGCTGGTGCGCATGACCCCTCCTGGTTCTGGACGGCTGACAACGCGCTCGACACACTGCTTGCGTCCTGACGGCCCTAAGCCAGAGCGGGTGCCGCGGAGATTACTCTCCACGACACCCGGCTGGCCGATCAACGGGCGCTTCCTATTGTTGTCGCCACATAATGTGCCTCCACAGGCGCATAAAGCAAGTGCTACTTCTCAGATGATATGCGCCGTCTCTCAGGGTGCGTGCTCATGTTCAAATAGCAGCGTGAACGGCACCTTGAGCGATTCGCCGAGGATGTACTCAGCCACGAGCTCGCGATGGGCGGAGATGGGGCTGGTGTGCGTAGGCGACGTATAAGCGGTAAGCCCGAGCCGCGATGCCAGCACTTCCAGCCGCAGCATATGGAAGGGGTCGCTCACCAAAATCGCGTCGCGCATCCCGCGCGCGTGCATCATGGTAGCGACGGCGCGCATCGACTCGTCGGATGTGCGCCCCGCCGTCTCCAGCAGGACCGCACTGTCGGGCACGCCGCGCCGCGCTGCATAGACCCGCGACACTTCGGCTTCGCTCGTGGTGTCATGGACACCACGACCGCCAGTCAGCACGAGGATCGGGGCCAAGCCGTGTTGCCAGAGGTCGATCGCGTGGTCGAGACGCGCGCGCAAAACCGGGGAAGGACGGCCGAGGTATTGGGCGGCGCCGAGCACGACGATCGCTGAGGCCGGTCGGGCCTCGTCACGCCGGCTCCAGACAACCACGAGCACCGCGGACGCGGCCCACGCCAACAGGGCCAGCGCGGCGACGCCGCCAACTACGCGAAGCGCCCACCGCACGGCACCCGTCGGTCAGTGCTCCGGTGCCGTCACACGCTGAAAGATCACGGTGAGCCGCTCGCCGCCCGGCGCGCCGCTCTGCGCGAGCACCGCGGGCTCCCAGCCGCCGCGACTGCGCTCGTTCAACAAATCCGTCAGCGCATCCTCGTCGTCTCGCGGATGGTGCGTGAGCCGCAGCATGACGGCCTGGTATTCTTTCGATGCCATGCAGTCGCGAAGATACTAGCTTGAGGCGCCTATGGATACCCTCACGATCGCGCGCCACCCGCTGATCCAGCACAAGGTGACGCTGCTCCGCGACCGGCGCACACCGACGAAGATTTTCAAGGAGCTGCTCGACGAGATCGCAATGCTGATGGCCTACGAGGCCACGAGCGATCTGGCATTGGAGCCGACCGAGGTCGACACACCGCTGGAACGCACGACGGGCATGCAGGTGCGGGGCAAGAAGCTGGTCCTGGTGCCGATCCTGCGCGCCGGGCTGGGGATGGTCGAGGGCGTCCTCCGCCTGGTGCCCGGGGCGCGCGTCGGACACATCGGCCTCTATCGCGACCACGACACGCTGGAACCGGTCGACTACTACTTTCGCGTCCCGGGCGACGCGGCGCAGCGGGATTTTTTTGTCCTGGATCCGATGCTGGCCACCGGTGGGAGCGCCGTTTCGGCCGTCGGCTCGCTCAAACGGGCCGGGGCGACGCGCATTCGCTTTCTGTGCGTCGTCGCGGCGCCGGCCGGCGTCGCGCGTTTGGCGGCGGCGCACCCGGATGTCCGCGTGTACTGCGCGGCGCTGGATCGGGAGCTGAACGCGCACGGCTACATCCTTCCCGGCCTGGGCGACGCGGGCGATCGGTTGTTCGGAACGCGGTAGACTGGCTATCTTGGGCGCTGATGCTGATCAATCTGCTGCCCGACTTCTTCGCAGTCCTGAACAGCACGGATCGGGTGCAGGCGTATCTCCGCTATTACGACGCCCACCGCGCGATCCTCGACGCGTACTGGCACAACTACGTGGTCGACCCGGACGGCCCGCACTTCGCCGACGTGGTTCGCGCGGCGGCGAACGCCGATCGGGGTGACCTCATCGCCATGCTGGAGCGCACGGACGTCGAGGCACTGGCCCGCGTCACCGCCGAGGCGTGCTTGGGGGTGCTGGAGGCGGACGTCGAGATCGACGCGGTGCTCATGGTGGGTGTTGGCGCGGCCAACGCCGGCGAATTGGTGGTCGGCGGTCGCGGCACGGCCTTCGTGTGCCTGGAGCACTTCACGAGCGTGGCGAACGCCGAGACGCAGGGGCTGGGTCTCGACCCGGAGTTGATGCCGCTCTGGCTGTCGCATGAGATCGCGCACGCGGTGCGCTACACGTCGCCCAGCAGCCGGAGTGACATGGCGGCGTTGGTCCGCGAAGCAGGCGGTGAATACTCCTACTGGGAGACGGGCCGCCAAGCGACGCTGCGCGAGCTCCTGATCAACGAGGGGCTCTCCGTGCACGTCTCGCGCACGTTGAGCCCCGGTCACGCGGCGTGGGAGTATTTCGGGTACGGCCGCCGGCAATACGCGCGCGTGCGCGAGTTGGAATCCGTGATCGCCCGCTCGGCCGACGCCGATCTGGATGCGCGCGGGCTGGGGCTCCGCCTCCGCTACCTCTCGGGCGGCGTCAGCGACGAAGCGCGCACCGTCGACCGGTATGTGCTGCCCGAGCGCAGCGGGTACTACCTGGGGGCCCGCATGGCCGAGGCTGCTGTCGCGGCGCATGGCCTGGCATGGTGCGCGCGGGCCAGCGCGGAAGAAATCGCGGCGTCGGGTCGCACCACCGCGGTCTCGGCGTAAGTTGTAGATGTGACCATGGAGCGCCGCAGCCAGCGGGAGTTGCGCGAGATCCTCGACGAATTGGTCGGGCATGTGCGCACTCTGGCTCGCGGCGCGCGCAGCATGTCACCCGACGACCTGCACTACGCGCAACGCCGTCTGGAATGGCTGGCGGACGAAATCTGGGAGTCCGCGACCCGCGAGCCGCCGCGCGAGCCCTGACTTGGCCGCACCGGGGGGCCGAACTCTTGCGGCCGGGTGGGGTGAGGGGTAGGGTAAGGGCCCTATGCGTGACTTCCCCCTCGCGACCAACGCGTTTGTCGAAGCGGTCCGGCACGGCGATTTGATCGCCGTGCGCGCGCTGCTGGCGGCGGCGCCGGAGCTGGCCAGCGCCGCCCGGCGCGCGACCGGCGAAAGCATGGTGCTGCCGGCCATCTACAAGGGACGGCTCGACGTCGCGGTCCTGGTCGCCGAACGCACGGATCTCGATGCGTTCGAGGCGGCGGCGGTCGGCGCGATCCCCCGGCTCGACGCGCTGCTGGGCGCCGAACCGTCGCTGGTCCACGCCCGGCTGGCGAATGGGTGGATGATGCTGCACCTGGCGGCGTTCGCGGGGCAGGCGAGCGCCGTGCGGCGCGTGCTGGACGCCGGCGCCAATCCCAACGCGGCGATCGCCGATGCCATGGTCAACACGCCACTCCATCTCGCGGTCACGGGCATCGGCAACCCGACGGTGATCGAAATCCTCATCAGCCGGGGCGCGCTGCCCAACGCCCGCGCCAGCGCGGGCATCACGCCGCTCCACAACGCCGCGGCGCGCGGCACCGTCGCGCTGATCGATGCGCTCCTCCGACTCGGCGCCGATCCGACGATCCGCATGGACAGCGACCAAACCCCCGCCATGGTCGCCTCGGCCAAAGGCCACACGATCGTCGCGCGGCGACTGCGCGATGCCGGGCGAAAGGGCACCGCCGCGGCAACAGCGTAGCGCGTCTATTTCCCGACGCAGAATTCGGAAAAGAGTCGATCGAGGACATTGTCGGTGTCGACAACGCCGATGATGTCCTCGAGTGCATCGACCGCGCTTCGCAAGTGCACCGCGGCGATGACCGCTGGCACCGTGTGCGCCTCCCACGTGTCCACGAAGAGCCGTAGCTCGGCGCTGGCCCGGGTCAGACTCTCCCGATGCCGCGCGCGGGTGACGATCGGCGTGTCGGGATCGGGCGTCGCGGCGCCGACGGCGGCATAAACCGCGGCCAGGAGCTCACGGATGCCGGCACCCGTTTCAGCGCTGGTGGCGATGGCGCCGTGGAGAATCGCGCCGCGTAAGTCGGCCTTGGTGAGGACGGACACCACCGGGGCCTCGCTGTGGGCCCGCACCCGGGCGACCGTGGCGTCGATCGCGGCCGCAGTCTCGCCACAGGCCAGGATCGCGTGGGCGCCGGCGAGATAGCGTTCGGATACCTCGATGCCGAGCCGCTCGACGACGTCGCTGGTCTCGCGGAGTCCCGCCGTGTCGACGAGCCGCAGTGGAAACGCGGCGCCGGGCGGCTCGACGAGCGCTTCGATGGCGTCGCGCGTCGTGCCCGGAATCTCGGTGACGATCGCCTGGGCGCGCCCGAGGATCGCATTGAACAGGGAGGACTTGCCGACGTTCGGCGGCCCCGCGATGACGACGAGCGCGCCCTCGCGTACGAGGGCGCCGACCGGCGCCGTCGCCAGAAGCTGCGCCAGCGCGCCCGCGGCGGCCGCCGCGGATGCGGCGATGCGGGCGGGAGGAATCGGACCGTCGTCCTCCTCGGGAAAGTCGATCTCGTAGGCGATGAGCGCCTCGGTCTCAATGAGGGCCGCGCGCAGCGCGGCCACCCGGCGGGAGAGCCCGCCGTCGAGCTGCGCCAGCGCCGCGCGCCGGGCCGCGCCGCTCCGCGCGTCGATGAGATCGCCGATCGCCTCGGCCTGCGCCACGTCCAGCTTGCCGCCCAGCAACGCGCGCCGCGTGAACTCGCCCCCCAGGGCGGGCCGGGCGCCGGCCGCGACCAGCGCCGCGAGGATGGTGGCGGGTATGAGCGCCCCGCCGTGCGTCGCGATCTCCACGACCCGCTGGCCGGTGAACGAGTGCGGCGCCTCGAACGTCGTCGCGATCACCCGATCGAGACGCTCGCCGGTCTCCGGGTCGCGCGCCGTGAGCAACGTTGCGCGCCGCGGCACCGGCGGCCACGGTCCCAGGACGCGGCCCGCGATCTCCCACGCGTCCGGCCCGCTGACGCGCACCAACGCCAACGCGCTCCGTCCCGGAGCGGTGGCGACAGCCGCGATGGTGTCCTCAGACAGCATGCGACGCTCCCGGCGCCAGCGCGATCACATCGCCCGAACGCGGGTGCGCGGCCAGCAGCCCATCCAGCCGCCGCTTGGCATCATACGGCCCCGACGTCAGGTGCTGAAACGTCCCCCAATGGTAGGGGATGAGATACCGCGCGCCCAGCCGCTCGAACAGGGCCAGCGCATCCTCGCTCGACAAATGCCCGCGCCGGAATCCCGGTCGCCACCACGGCGCGTGCCCGATCGGCAGCAGCGCGACGTCGAGGCGCCGTCCGCCGATGGACTCCACCAGACGGTGCGTCCCCGCGCGGAGCCCGGTGTCGCCGGCGAAGAACGCGCTCGCCGTGCCATCATCGAGGAGATACATGTTCGCCCGCCCCCGGACGCGGTGCGCCGCGCGATCCGCGGTGATCGTCAGTCCGCCGATCGTCGTCCACTCGCCCGGCGCGATCGCCTGAGCCGAGGTGAAGCCGCGCCGGCGCAACCGGGCGGCCACGGCCGGCGGCGCCAACAGTGGCGTTTGGCGCGACGCCAGCACCGCCAACGATGCGACAGACAGGTGATCGGCGTGGCCGTGCGAGATCAGGACGGCGTCGAGGTGCGGGATCTGATCGAGCGCGATGCCGGGTGCGCTCACGCGCCGCAGGACACCAGCGAGCCGCCGGTCGAAGTTCGGATCGGTGAGCACGCGCGCGCCGCCCAGCTCGAGCAGCATCGTCGCGTGCCCGACAGCCGTCACCCGGAGCGTCGGGCCGCGGCCTTCGCTCGCTCGTTCGACAGGAACCATTGCTGCGGCAGCGTCGCCAGGTTCTGCACGGCGTAATAGAGATTGAGTCCCGCCGAGACGTTCGCCAGAAACGTCGTCATCATCACCGGGAAGAGATAGGTCATCATCTTGGCCTGCGGATTCGGCGGCGAGTTCCGCATGCCGATCCAGGAGACGAGGTATGATGACAGGCCCATGAGGAGCGGGAGGATGTAGTACGGATCCTTGAGCGAGATGTCGTGCAGCCACAGAAACGGCACGCCGCGGAACTCGATCGTGTTCTGGAGCACGAACAGCAGGCAGTAGAGGATGGGGAGCGGAATGAGCATCGGCAGACAGCCGACGACCGGCGAGAGCGGACTCAAGCCGTGCTCCTTGTACACCTTCATCATCTCCTGCGAAAGCCGCGTCTGGTCGCTCTTGTAGCGCTCCTGCACGGATTGCAGCTCCGGCTGCAGCGCCTGGAGCCGCAGGCTCGTGCGCATGGCGCGCTGGTTGAGCGGCCAGAGCAGGATCCGGATGGCGATGCCGAAGATGATGATCACCCAGCCGTAGTTGAGCTGGAGCACGCCCCGCAGCCAGATGATGACCCGGACGATGAGCGTGGCGAACGGCTGCAGGATGCCATGCAGCCATCCGCCGTAGGGGTTCACATCCTCGAACTCGTGACCGAGGGCGTGCAGGCGCCGCCATTCCTGTGGACCGGCGTAGAGCTCGAACGCGAAGCGGCCGCGATCGAGCGGCTGCACGACGGTGCCCAGGCCAACCGTCTGTGTCTTGGCTCCGGGCGCCTTCGCAGTACCGACCAAGTCGACCTCGGCGAACGCCGGCGTTGGCGTCAAGAGACCGACGACGAAGTACTTGTTGCGCGCGGCGGCCCAGGCGATGGGGCCGCGGATGACGTGGCGTTCGTTGGGGTCCAGCTTGCCGAACGCGGTGTTCTGCGGGTCCTCGCGCACCGGTTTCGCGGCGAACGCGAGATGCCGCTGGTCGTCCACCGTGTCCGCCTCCGCCGAACGGAAGCTCGACGGGAGTTGGGTCAACAGGTACGACGTGTCACTGGCCGCCGGCCCGGCGATCGTGCCGGTCACCGTGGCGCCGTAGTCGCCCGGCGGCACCGTGTACGCGATCGTGAGGTGATTGCCCCCGGCGTCGCCCTGGTATGTGAGCGTCGTCGCCCCGTCCGGCGTGCGCGTTCGCGTGCTCCGGAACGCCGTGCGATCGATGGCCAGTGTGTCGCGCGCGCCGACGATCCGATAGCGGAGCATTGGTTCGCCCGGCACGCCGAGGTGCACCGGGTCGCCATGAAACGCGGGATTCGTTGATTTGTAGTCGAGCATCGTGGCGCTGAGCGGCGCGGCGCCGATATTCGTGAATAGGTACACGGCGTGGGCGGTGCGCACTTCCGTCGTCTCGGCGGCGATCCCTGGAGCGGTCGACGGCGCGACGGTCGTGGGCGTCGCGGCCGGCGGCGCCGCCGCGGCGAGCGTGGTGTCGTGGTGCGTCGAGTCGAGAACGGCGCCGGGCGTGGCGCCGGAGCCGCGACGCGCCGACGGCGACGGCACCGTGGGATAGAGCCACTGAAACACCACGATGACGGCGGCCACGAGGACCAGCGCGATTAGCAGTCGCTTTTCCATGCGTTGTGGAATGCTCTATGGAACCGGGTCGTAGCCGCCGGAATGGAACGGATGACAGCGGGCGATGCGGCGCGCCGCGAGCCACGCGCCGCGGACGGCCCCGTAGCGTTCGAGCGCGGTCACCGCATACGCCGAACAGGTCGGATAATAACGGCAGGACGCGGGCAAGAGCGGCGACAGACCGACCTGATACAGTCGTACCATGGCGATCAACACCGTGCGCATCGCTCAGCTCCGACGATACGCGGCGCGCACGACGTCGACCTGCGCGGCCAGTCCGTCGAACGGCGTGCCGTACGCGCTGGGCAACGCGCGGATGACGACGTCGACCGCTGGCAGTTCGGCCAGCAGCCGGCGCCGCACCAGCTCGCGCAACCGCCGCTTGAGACGGTTGCGATCCACTGCGGTGTGTTTATAGCGAGGCACAATGACTCCGACCCGAGGGTGCGACCGCCCGGAGACGTTCGCCCGCACATTGAGATCGTTCAGGCGGATACGCTTGCCTTGCCGACGAACGGCGGCGATATCCGCACCGCGCGTCAGCCGGTAGGCGCGCGGAAACGCCTCACGCTCCGCCGTACTTCGAGGGCAGCTTCACGACGAGGCGCTTGCGGCCCTTCTTCCGACGCCGGCTCAAAACTTCGCGTCCCCAGCGGGTGGACATCCGCTCCCGAAACCCGTGCGTCTTGATGCGGCGCTTGTTGCGGGGACGATAGGTGGGCTTTCCCATTATTTCCTCGAACTCCAATTCGGATACAGACACGGAAACGTATGGGACGCTTGACGGTAGGTCAAGCGACGCCGGTTCGGATTCCGATTCGGTCGACCTTGGTCCAGGTTGACTTTTCTGCCCGCGCGATCCTACGTTCGCGCCCCCGATGTCTTCAACGACCGCCTCACTCACCGCCGCCGAAGTCTGGAGCCGTCTGCTCGAACGGGCGCGTCAAGCGCTGCCCGAGCAGACGTTCCGGACCTGGCTCGAGCCCACCGAAGCGCTCCGGCTCGAGGATGGGGCGACGAACGGCGCGACGCCGGCCCCGCAATCGCTGGTCGTGAGCGCGCCCGACCAGTTCGCGGCGGATTGGAACGAGTCGAAGCACGCGCATCTCCTGGCGAGCTTCGCGCCAGTCGCCGTGGGCCATCCGGTGAATGTCGTGTTTCGCGTGAGCGACGAGCGCAAGGCGCGGCCGCAGATGGACCTGTTCGTGGCACCGCCGCCCGAGGAGCCCGCGACCAAGCGACAGGCCCTGATCAACGCGCCGTTGACGCCGCGCTACACGTTCGACCATTTCGTGCCCGGGAAATCGAACGAGCTGGCCTTTGCCGCGGCGCAGGCCGTAGCCCAGGGGCCCGGCAAGTTCTACAACCCGCTGTTCGTCTACGGCGCCACCGGCTTGGGCAAGACCCATCTCATGCAGGCTGTCGCCCACGACGTCCTGCAGCGGCATCCGTCGACGCGGATCATGCTCGTGGGCACGGAGCAATTCACGAACGAGATGGTGGCCGCCATCCAGACGCGGACCAACCACGAGTTCCGCCGGCGCTATCGGGAGACCGACATGCTGCTCGTGGACGACGTGCATTTTCTCAAGGGGAAGGAGAGCACGCAGGAAGAGTTCTTCCATACGTTCAACGCCCTGTACGAGGCCGGCCGCCAGATCATCCTGACGTCCGACCGGCCCCCGAGCGAAATCCCCGGGCTCGAAGCGCGGTTGGTGAGCCGGTTCCAGTGGGGGATGGTGGCCGACATCGGGACCCCCGATCTCGAGCACCGCATCGCGATCCTGCGCCACAAGGCCAAGCTCGATCACCTGGAGACCACGATTCCGGACGACGTGATCGGGTTCATCGCCGAGCACGTGCGCTCCAGTGTGCGCGAGCTCGAAGGGTCGATCATCAAGCTGCTCGCCTACTCGTCGCTCAAGCACCGCGCGATCAGCGTCGACCTGGCGCGCGACGCGCTCCGCGACAAAATCCGGCTGGCGCCGGACGGCAGCGTCGCGCCCGATGCCGCCGGGGGCCTGACGGTGCACGCGATCCAGCACAGCGTGGCGAAGGAGTGGGGCGTCACGGTCGACGGGCTCAAGTCCAAGACCCGCACCAAGGCGCTGACCACGCCCCGCCAGGTGGCCATGCATTCTGGCCCGCGAGCTCCTCCAAGTGCAGCTGGTGGAGATCGGGAACGCGTTCGGGGGCCGCGACCACTCGACGGTGATTCACAGCTTGGAGCGCGTCACCGAGGAGATGACCACGGACGCGACGTTTCGCACACGCGTGGAGCGCGTGCGCGCGCAGCTCGCATCGCTCAGGCCCTAGAGCTCACTCCTAGAATCCACAGTGGCTGTCCACACCAGTGTGCACACGGGCGGCGATATGCACAGTGGGGCACATTGCTGGCGGCGCCGGTGTGACCAGGCGGGCATAACTCGGACCTGTCCGGCTCGAACACACAGTACGCAGACTAGGCAAAGTTCTGCGCCTGTCGTAACTTGCCGCGATTGTTCACAACCCCACATCCCCTACTAGTGCTACTGGCTTTTAATACTACTACTTAATAACAGTAGACATGCGCTTCACGATCTCGCGTGAAAAACTCCAGGAGGGGTTGGCGGCCGTCACGGCGAGCATCCCGTCGAAGACGACGCTCCCCGTTTTGGCGAACATCCTGATCGAGACGACGGATCGCGGGATCCGGTTGTCGGGCACCGATCTGGATATCGCGGTGAGCACGGAGGTCAACGCCGATATCGAGGCGCACGGCGCCGTCACGATTCCGGCGCGGAAACTGAGTGAGATCGCGCGCGAGCTCCTGCCGTCGCCGGTCAAGATCGCGGCCGCGGGCGAACAGCGGATCACGCTCGAGTGCGGGCGCTCGCGGTTCAAGCTCCTCGGGATCCCGCGCGATGAGTTTCCCACCTTCCCCAGCATCAAGTTCGACGGGACGTGGAGAGTGCGGTCGGGCGAGCTGCAGGAGTTGATCTCGCACACGTCGTTCGCGGTGAGCACCGAGGAGAGCCGGCCGATCCTGAACGGTGTCCTGTGGGAGCTCCGTCCCGAGTACATGCGCATGGTGTCCACCAACGGGCACCGGCTGGCGAAAATGGATCTCCCCATCGCGTCGACGGGGGGCGCGAGTGACCTCATCGTGCCGCCCAAGGCGCTGGACCAGGTGCGGCGGCTCTTTCCGGCCGAAGAGGAGCTGGAGATCGCGCGGAGCGAAAACCACCTGGGGTTCCGGTCGCCCGTGACCGCCGTCTACACGCGGCTGATCGAGGGGCCGTATCCGCCGTACGCCGAAGTCATCCCCCGCGATAACGACCGCGTGGCGATCGCCGACAAGCAGGCCTTGGCCGGCGCCCTCCGCCGCATGTCGACCGTCGCGTCGGACCAGACCCATCGGATCCGGCTGTCGCTCAACGCCGGCATGGTGAAGTTCAGCGTGCAGACGCCGGATCTCGGCGAAGCGCAGGACGAGTTGGCGGTCCGCTACACGGGCGACCCGCTCGACATCGGATTCAACGCGTCGTATCTGCTCGAAGTCCTCAAGTTCATGCCGACCGAGGAAGTGCGCCTCACGTTCAAGGCGCCCGAGCGCGCGGCGACGATCGAGCCGGAAGGCTGGGACCACCCGGCCAAGTATCTCTGCCTAGTGATGCCCCTCCGCCTGGTCGACTAGCGTCACCCGTTGGTCGATGTGCTCGTGCAGCCGACTCTCGTGCGCCGCCACGCCGACGCTGACGTCGGCGTCCGACGCGCCACCGGCGCCCAAGAGCTTTCCCGTGAGCGCGTCGTAGCGATCCTCATGTAGGCCGGTGCCGGACCCGGTGAGCGTCACCGGTTGGCCGCGATGCAGCGCCTGCCCGTGCACCTGGGCCGTAGTCGCCCGCGAGACGACAATCGTCGCGCCCTCGGGGCCAGAGGAGGGCCGGAGGGTCACCGTGAAGTGGCGCACCGCGGTCGTCGTCACTGGAATGTCGCCGCGGCACGTGACCGTGTTCACCGTGTCGGTCCACGATGCGCCGGGCGCGAGAGTGCGCGGGATTGCCATCAGGAACTGACGGGCGATCGCTTCGGCACCAGCGTGGGCCGACGGACAGGCGCCGGCGCCGGCGGCCGAGTCGCTGGCGAATCGCACCGCCGCGGTCGCCGTATCGACCGTCGCGTGAAACGGCAGCGGGTCGAGGGATTCACTCGCGGTGCGGCGCATCGCGGCGCTGGTGGCGCCGAAGCGCGACTGCGCGGTGCCGGTCGCCTCGAGGCCGGTGCGCGTCCAGTTGGACTCGTACCGGAGAACCACGGCGGTGGCGAGCGTGTCAGGGCGGGCGGAGGAGTCGCCGGCGAACTGGATCGTCGTCACGTTCGCGACTTCGTACGACGCCCGTCCCGCGGCGTAGCGCGGTGGCGAGGTGAGAGGCGCGGGCGCCGCCGGTCGCGCGGTGGGCGCGGGAGGCGGAGGTCCGTGGGGCTCGCGCGACACGGATGGGCCGCACGCGGTCGCGATCGCGGTCGCGATCGCGGTCGCGATCAAGAGCGTGGTGGCGAGCAGACCGAGCGACCTTGTCGACATCCCTTTCCTCCCAGAACGGGACAGCCCCCCGGGGACTTCCCCCGGAGGGCTGCCGAGCGATGAGCCGCCGGTCTGTAAGCCGGGTCCTGTCGGACGGAGCACGAGTCCCCGTCCGGACGGTCATTTCTCTCGGGGTACGGTCACCCGTACCCTCCAGCAGTCTACCCGCGGCGTCTTAGGTCGGGGCGGGCCACCCCTCGCCGCTTATTTGACCTTGCTCCGACTGGGGTTTACCATGCCGCCCCCGTTACCGGGAGCGCGGTGGGCTCTTACCCACACCGGTTCGCCCTTGCCTGATCCTCCGGGGTCGCCCACGAAGGCCATCGGCGGTGTCATTTCTGTGGCACTGTCCGTCACGTGCGCCACTGCGCGCTCGCGCCCAGGCGTTACCTGGCAGTCTGCCCTACGGAGCCCGGACTTTCCTCGGCGCAGGAAACCTGCTCCTGTGTCGCGACCGTCCGACCGACGCTCTCGCCGGGGAAATATAAGCTGACAGGAGCCTGACGGGGGTGATGACTGTGCGGTGTAAATGTCACCCGGTCAATTTCCTCCGCCGATCTCGACTATGCTGACGCCGGCGGAACGCCTCTCGCTCGACGCCGCCGGCCATGGCCTCTATGCGACGCTCCACCGCGACTCGCTCGACGAGGTCATACGCGACGTTCGCGAGGCGCACGTCTCCGCCGTCGTGGTCTCCGTGGCGCGCTGCACGTATGGCGAGGCCAGCCGCGTCGCCCGCATAGTCCGGGAGTTTCCGCGCGTCCCCGCCATTGCGCTGGTGAGCGGCGCCGCGTCGCCGCACGCCGTGCTCTCGCTCGGCCGGAGCGGCGTACGCACGCTGGTCGATGTCCGGACGCCGGAAGGATGGCGCCAGTTGCGAACCGTGCTCGCCGATGGCCGATGGGCCGCCGAGGCGGCCCGGATGGCGCTCGATCGTCTCGCGCGCGATTTGCCCGGCGTCTCGCATCCGCTCTGGACGTTCTTCGACGCGCTCTTCACCGCTCCGCCGGCCGTCAGCACGGCGCTCGGTCTGTGTCGCATCCTCGGCGTCCCGCCCATTCGCTTCGCGAGCCAGTTCCGCCGCTCCGGGCTTCCGTCGCCGCGGCGATATCTCAACGCCGCGCGACTGACGCGCGCCGCCAGACTCCTGGAGAACCCGGGCCTCTCCATCGCCAACGTCGCGAACCGGTTGCAGTACTCGTCGCCGCAATCCTTCGGACGGCACGTGCACCTGACGCTCGGGATCCCGGCCACGGCCTTTCGCCGCGAATACGACGGCGAGCGCATGGTGGAACGATTTCGCCGCGAGCTCGTGGCGCCCCACCGCGACGTCCTGCTGCGCTTCGACCCGCGCTAGGCGCCGCGTTAGCGCGGCATCCGGGCGACGATGTCGCGCGCGGGTACCAACGCGACGACGGCGAATCCGGCCTGCTCGATGGTTTGGCGGCCGCCTTCCTCGCGGTCGACGAGGGCCAAGATGCCGGAGATCACACCGCCGGCCGCCCGCACGGCCTCGGCGGCGCGCAGTGCCGACCCGCCGGTCGTGATGACGTCCTCGACGATGACCACGCGATCGCCGGACGAGAACGGGCCTTCGATGAGCTTTCCAGTGCCGTGGGCTTTTGGTTCCTTGCGTACCGTGAACGCGCGGACGAGCGGTGCGCCGCCGGGAAGCGCCGAGGCGAACGCGATGGCGTAGCTGATGGGGTCCGCGCCCAGCGTCAGGCCGCCGGCGGCGTCGAGCGGCCAGCCCGCGGCGCGGATCGCGTGGAGCGCCATCGGCCCGATGAGCGCCTGCCCTTCCGGGCTCATGGTCGTGAGCCGGGCGTCGACGTAGAGTGACGAGCGCTTGCCGGAGGCCAGGGTGAAGTCCCCCAGCCGAGCCGACCGTCGCGCCAGCAAGGCGACGAGTGTATCGTAGTCGTCGTGGTCGTGTACGCCGGGGCTCATGGTGCCGCAGGGTAGGCGTCGTGGCGGCCGGCGTCAACGTCGTGGTGCCAAGGTCGTGGTGATGCGCGCTCCGGTCCGATTTTCGTCTCTCGCGCTGGCGGCAGTCGCCGCCTTTGCCATTACCGTGCTGTACGTATCGGACCGCGAGCTGGCCCGGTCGCCCGGCATGGGGCCACTGCGTATTGGCCTCTGGTCAATGGGTGTCGTCACCCTCGTCGCCTTGACGGTGGCGATGTTTCATGAGCGTCGTCTCACCCGGCGGATCGCCGAGCGGTCCGCCGAGCTCGAGCGACTCTCGGGAGAGCTGCTGCGGGCGAACCGCGCCAAGAGCGAGTTTCTGGCGAACGTGTCGCACGAGCTGCGCACGCCGCTCAATGCGATCGTGGGATTCCTGGACTTGCTGCGCGATGGCGTCTACGGCGAGCTGCAGCCGCGTCAGGTCGGCCCGGTGCAACGCATCGAAGCCTCGGCCGTGCACCTGCGCCACCTCGTCGACCAGGTCCTCGACCTGGCGAAGATGACGGCCGGCCGCATGGAAGTGCACACGGAGCCGCTCGATCTCCGCCCGTTCGTCCTCGACGTCGCCACTGAAGTCGAACCCCTGGCCACCGAGCGCGGACTCAACCTATCCATGTCGATCCCCGCCTCGTTGCCGCGTCTCCGCACCGACCCGTCGCACGTGCGCCAGATCCTCATGAATCTGCTCGGCAACGCCGTGAAGTACACGACGACCGGCGGTATCGCCGTGCGAGGGCGTTTCGTGAGCGGCGAGGACGGCATGCCCGGTGTGCCCGCCCCGCCGACGCCGACATTGAGCAGCTTGTGGGTGGCGCTGGCCGTGACCGACACCGGCATTGGGATCGCCGCCGAGGACCGCGAACGCATCTTCGAGGAATTCGAGCAAGTGAACGCGGGCCCGCGCGGCGACTCGGTCCGCCGCGGCACGGGACTTGGCCTCGCGATCTCCCGGCGCCTGGCCCGCCTGCTGGGCGGCGATCTCATGGTCGAGAGCGAAGTCGGGAGGGGCTCGACCTTCACCGTCTGGCTGCCCGTCGATGCCGTGGACGCCAAGGCCGCCGCGCTCCGGGCCTCGGGTCAGGTCGCGGCGATCAGCGTTTGATGCCGAACAACCCTTTCATCTTGCCCAACAATCCCGCGTCCGCCTGCTGCGCGAGGAGCGCGTCCTTGAGCGCGGCCGCGAACGTGAGGACGTCGGGATAGCGCCCGCCGGGCTGTTTGGTCAGCGCCTTCATGACGACGGCTTCGACCGCGGGCGAGAACGTCAAACCCTGGCGCGCCTTGTTGAGCGGAATCGGCGGCTGCGTCAGGAGCTGCGTGAACATTTCCCGCGGGCTGCGCGCGGTGAACGGCAGCGCGCCGGTGAGCAGATAATACGCGATCGTGGCCAAGCTGTACTGGTCCGCCGCGGGCGTGACGATCTCCCCCGACAACGCTTCGGGCGCCACATACATCAAGGTGCCGACGAAGAACCCGGCCCGCGTGAGGCGCTCGTCGGTGCTGGGGTCGGTGTCGGTCGCGATCCCGAAATCGAGCAGCTTCACCCGGTTGCTCTCGGGATCGAACATGACGTTCTCGGGCTTGAGATCGCGGTGCACGATGCCGGCCGTATGGGCGGCGTGCACCGCGCCGGCGATCTGCGTGACGATCTCAGCGACCTGCGTAGGCGGTAGTGGCGTGTTTTTCTTCGCGAACCGTTCCAGGAGCTCGCCCGCGGCCCACTCGATCGCCAGAAAATGCGTGAGCACACCAGCGGCCTCGGCTTGGCCGATCTCGATGGTGCGCACGACATTGGGATGTTCGACGCGGGTGCCGTAGCGGGCTTCCCGCAAGAACCGCTCGACGGCGGTCTTGTCCTGGCGCAACTTTTCCCGCAAGACCTTCAACGCGACGGGGCCGTGTTGCGGATGCTCCGCGCGGTAGACGGTCGAGGTGCCGCCTTCGCCGACGAGGGCATTGATCGTGTACCCGCCCACCGTGGCCCCAACCAGCGACAAGCGCGTCACGTCCGCGAAGGTAACCGTCCGGTTCGGGGAGGCGCAACTATGAAACGTCCGTGAATTGTTCGCGATCCGTACGATGACACGCGCGTGGCGCGCGGGCGCCGCCGCGGCCGGTATCGCGGCGTGCGCGCGCACCCCGCCGACACCCGTGGCCCGGCCCCGTGCGGTGCCGAACGCGGCCGCCGAGCAGATGGCGGCCGCCATGGCTGAGTACGAGCGCCACGGGCTCATCGTGTGGGACGCGCCCAGCCCGGTGGTCGCGCAAGTAGCGTTCGTCGCCGGCACGACATTGGATTCGACCCTGGCGCTGGTCGCGTTGTCGTACGCGTACCCGCCGCGGGACGCGATCACCATCGACATCACGCGCGGCGATACGATCGTCCGGCGGATCAACGCTTCGGCCATGACCCGCTCGACGCAGACGCCCGCCGGCGGTCTCACGGAGTCGATCGTCTTCGGCGTGACGACCGCGTTGGCGCCGGGGTCTTACACGGTCGCGTTCGGGACGCGATCGTGGCCGCTGGCCGTGCCGCGCTTCGCGGCGCGGGGACTCGCGAGCCCGATCCCGGTGTACGAGGCGACGCCACGGGCGTACCGGGCGTCGCCGCTCCGCGTCATTGCCCGCCCGCGCGCGACGGCCATCGTCGGGCGCGACAGCGCCATCGCGTTGTATCTCGAAGCATATGGCCTCGAGGGTCCCGTGCGGGTCACGGCGCGCGTCGCGCAGGCGGAGGTCTGGAGCGACACGGTCTCGCTGTCTCGCAACGCGAAGCGTGGCAGGGATCTCGCAAGCGGCGTGGTCCTGGTGCCGGTGGCGCGGCTCGGTCTGGGCGAGGCGTCGGTGATGATTTCGACGGGCACGGACAGCGCCGCCGTCCCTGTTTTCGTGGGATTTGGGAGCCGGGTCCCGGCGGTGTCGTTCGACCAATTGGTCGCGATGCTTCGATATTTCGCGGCGCCGGACCAGTTGGATTCGCTGCGTGCCGCGGCGCCGGCGCGCCGGCCGGCGGTGTGGGCGGCGCTTTTAGCGGGGCGCGGAGATCTTCTGATTGACTACGTCGACCGGGTGCACGAAGCCAACGAGCGGTATCGGGGCGAACCGGTGCCCGGCTGGGAGACCGATCGCGGCGGCGTATATCTCAGGCTCGGGGAGCCCGACCAAGTGTATGTCGAGGACCGGATGGCCGAGATCTGGGCTTACACACGGTATTTCTCGCGGCTGGTGTTCGTCGCCGACCCGGCGACCGGCGCGTGGCGGCTGACGGCGCGGTGCCGCGCCGAGCTGCCGGCGATCCTGGCGCGCGCGAGAACGCACCGGTGAGCCGGATGGCGTTGTCGCGCGAGCTGGCGCGTAAGTTGTTGCATCTCGCGTTCGCCGCCGTTCCCATCGCGCTCGCGTCGGGTTTTCCGGCCGCGCGCGCCGCCCAGGCGTTGGCGGCGATGTTGGTGCTGGCGATCGCTCTCGAAATCGCCCGCCGGCGCGCCGCCGTCGTGGACACGCTGTTCACGCGGAGCGTCGGGCCGCTCCTCCGCGAGTCCGAGCGCCGCGATCACTGGACCGGCGCGACGTGGCTCCTCGCGGCGCTGGGCGCGGCGGTCTGGCTGCTACCGGTGCAGGACGCGATCGCGGTGACGTGGGCCGCGTCGGTCGGCGACGCCAGCGCTGCGCTCATCGGGATCGTCCTCGGCGGCCGGCTTTTGCCCCGGCCGGCAAGCGGGCCTTTGGCGCGAGGGCCGTCTCTCTCGGGCAAGTCGTTCGAGGGCAGCGCGGCGTGCTTCGTGGCGACATTCGCCGGCGCATACGGTCTGGCGGCCCTCTCGGCGCCGCTGGCACTGGCGGTCGCCGCCGCCGGCACTGCCGCCGAGTGGCCGCGTTCGGCGATCGACGACAACGTCCGCGTCGTCGCCGCGACGGCCGCCGTCCTCATCCTCGCGTCACGTCTCACGGGACACGTGTAACTTTCAGTGTAACTTTCAGCTCGCATGGCCGACGTCCCCACCCTCCCGCCGCCGCCGCGCCTCTTTCTCGTCGATGGCTACGCGCTGATCTACCGCGCGTTCTACGCGTTGCTCGCGCGCCCGCTGACGACGAAGCGGGGCGAGAACACGTCCGCGGCGTGGGGCATCGCCACGTTCCTCAAACGGTTGCATGCCTCGCACCGGCCGGAGTATCTGGGGTGGGTCCACGACGCGGGGCTGTCGTTTCGCCACGAGGAGTATCCCGCCTACAAGGCGACGCGCGAGAAGTTGAGCGAAGATCTCCAGGCGGACTTCGACCGCGGCATGGAACGCATCGGGGCCCTGCTCAGCGCGAATCAGATCCCGGTGCTGACGTGCCAGGGCTTCGAGGCCGATGACGTGATCGGCACCTTGGCGGCGCAGGGCGTGGCGCAGGGTCTGTCGGTGGTGATCGTCTCGGGCGACAAGGACTTCCAGCAGCTGGTGCGGCCAGGTATCTGGTTGCTGAATCCCGGCCGCGGCGGCCCGGCCAGCGTCGAGGAAAACTGGGTGGGGGTGGAAAACGGTGCCGAGCGGTTGGGCGTGCCGCCGGAGTTGGTGACCGACTATCTGGCCATGGTCGGCGACCACTCGGACAACGTGCCGGGCGTACCAGGGATCGGCGAGAAGACGGCCGCGGAGCTGGTCCACGCCTACGGTCCGCTGGAATCGATTATCGCCCATGCGCCGGAGATCACGAAGAAGCGTCCGCGCGAGGCGTTGCTCCAATACGGCGACCAGGCGCGATTGTCGAAGCGGCTGGTGACGATTCGCTCCGATGTGCCGGTGACGCTGGACATCCAGTCGTTGGCCGTCCGCCAGCCCGACAAAGCGCGTCTCCGCCAGCTCTACGTCGAGCTCGAGTTCAATAGCCTGGTGAAGGACCTGGGCGACGTGCCGGACGCGCCCGCGGCGGCGCCCGCGGCACCGCCCGAGCCGACGCACTACGTGACGATCGACACCGTCGAAGGAGTGCGGGACCTGGCCGCCGCCGCCCGCGCCGTGGGATTTCTGGCGCTGACGCCGGTCGTCGTGCCGCACGCCGACGCGCCGACGCCCAACGATCCGCTGCGGTCGACGCTCGTGGGGCTGGCGATCGCGTTCGAGCCGCGCGAGGCGTACTACCTGCCGTTCGGCCACCGGCCGTGGAGCTCGCCCACGAACGATCTCGTCGTCTCGGGAACGAGCCGCGCGGCCAAGGCGCTGGCCGCCGGCGACGGAGCCGAGCCGCGCAATGTGCCGGCGCTGGACATGCCGGAGATGGCGCCGCTCCGCGCGCTGCTCGAGGACCCGGCCGTCCGCAAGACGGCGCTCAACGCGAAGTTCGCCCTGCTGCTGCTCCGCCGGGCGCACGTGGGCTTGGCGGGGCTGGACTTCGACCCTATGGTGGCGAGCTACGTGTTGGATCCGGGACGCCGGTCGCACGGGCTGGAAACGCTGGCGCTCGAGTTTCTCGATCGCATGCCCTCGTCGGAAGAGGACGTGTGCGGGAAGGGCAAGACGTTCATCCCGCTCGACCAGGCGCCCGTTTCCTGCGCGCGCGATTTCGCCTGCGAGCAGGTGGACCTGTCGCTCCGCCTGCGCACGATCTTCGAGCCGCAGTTGGAAGAGCTGGCCCTCATGCCGCTGTTCCGGGACATCGAGATCCCGCTGGTGAGCGTGCTGGCGGACATGGAGTGGGCAGGCATCACGATCGACGTCGAGTGGCTGCAATCCCTCAAGGACCGGTTCGGCCGCGAGCGCGAGCGCGTGGAGCAGGCCATCTACGCCGAGGCGGGCGAGCAGTTCAACATCAATTCCAACCCGCAGCTGCGCGCCATCCTCTTCGACAAGCTCAAGCTGCAGGTGCGGAAGCGCACGGCGACGGGCGCCTCCACGGACGCCAGCGTGCTGCAGGAGCTCGCGGAAGAGGGGCACGTCCTGCCGGTGCTGCTCCTGGACTATCGGGAGCTGTTCAAGCTCGAGGGGACGTATCTCGATGCGCTCCCGCGAATGGTGCTCCCCGACGACCGCCGGGTGCATACGTCGTTCAGCCAGACGGTGGCGGCCACGGGACGGCTCTCTTCGAACGACCCGAACCTGCAGAACATCCCGATCCGCGGCGAGCTCGGCCGAGAGATCCGGCGGGCCTTCGTGCCGCGGCCGGGTGCGGTGCTGATGGCGGCGGACTACTCGCAGATCGAGCTGCGGCTGCTGGCGCACCTGTCGCATGACCCGGCGTTCGTGGAGGCCTTCAACGCCGGCGGCGACATTCACCGGCAGACGGCGGCTATCATCTTCGACGTGCCGGTGGATGCCGTCACGCCGGCCATGCGGGGGCGGGCGAAGACGATCAACTTCGCGACGATCTACGGCCAGGGGCCCCACGCCCTGTCGCGCCAGCTCAAGATCGAGCACGCGGAGGCGAAGGCGTTCATCGCCCGGTACTTCGAGCGCTTCGTCGGGGTGCGCGCGTATCTCGACGCCATGATCGCGCAGGCGCGCGAGTTCGGGTACGTGCAAACGATCTTCGGGCGCCGGCGGTACATTCCCGAGTTGCGGGACCGGAACTTCAACGTGCGGGCGTTCGGCGAGCGGGCGGCGCAGAACTCGCCGATACAGGGGTCGGCGGCCGATCTCATCAAGATCGCCATGATCCGGTTGGGCCGCCGCCTCGGCGCCGAGTATCCGGAGAGTCGCATGTTGCTCCAAGTGCACGATGAACTGGTGTTCGAGGTGCCGGACCGCGAGGTCGATCTGGTCCGGGATCTCGTGCGGCACGAGATGGAGCACGCGGCCGAGTTGTCCGTACCGCTCGTCGTCGACATCGGGTTCGGGCGCGACTGGCTCGAGACCAAAGCATGAGCGGATCGCGGATCGCGACAGTCGCTGCCGGCGCGCTGGCACTGGCGTTGACGCTGGCCTCGTGCGAGCGGGCGCGCTCCGCGGCGCCGTCGGGGAACGGCGCCACATCGACCGCGGCGCCGCCGTCGAGCGATGCGCTGGCGGGCTGGGCGGACGCGGACATGGGTCCGGTGCTCTTCGTCGCCGGCAGCAACGAGACCGACGCCGCGCTCGTGTTCCCGCACTACACCGACAGCACGCTCGGCACCGTGTCGGCGCTCGACACGGGCGTCGTCTCGCAGGCGCGCGCCGATCTCTTTGCCCGCGGCGGCGCCGTCGGGGCGGCGAGCATCGTGCCCACGTCGGCCGGCGTGCTCGGGGGTGACTGCACGGCGTGGCCGTCGGGACGCGTGCGCGCCCTGGATCGCACGGCGGGCGGCGTGCCCGGCCCATGGACCGTCGGTTTCGTGGCGGGGCACGCCACCGCGATCGCCATGGACTCCGTGCCCATGCTCTCGCCGGCCGACTCGGCCCGCCGCGCGGCGGAGATCACGCGCCTGGCCGCGGCGCTGCCCAACGACACGGCGGTGTCATTCCGCGGGGTGCCCTACGAAATCCAACACGCCAATCGCTTCCCGGTCGCGCCGGGGATCGACGCCTTGGTCGCGGTGCTCGTGCGCCACCTGAACGAGGAGGCGAGCCCGCGCGAAGAGCACATTTTGCTGATCGCCGAGCGCGACAGCGCGCATCCGCCGGCCGCGGGTCCGGTGTCGTACGTCGCGGCCTACTCGGAGCGCGCGTCGGGCTCGGAGGATGACGTCGAGTCCAGCGATGCGCTCGCCGCCGTGCGCCTCGGTCCGGGCCGCGCGCCGTCGCTGGTCGTGGGTCGCGACTACGGCGACGGCGGCGCGTACACGCTCATCGAGCGTGCCGGCCCGGGGCATTGGCGCGTGCGGTGGAACAGCGCCTACACGGGTTGCTGACGGTCAGACGTTCGTGGTCGGCTTGCCCACCGCCTCGATCTCAGCGGTCGCGCGGTTCAAGATCTCCCGGATTTTCCTGAGCAACTCGGGGTCGTGCGTCTTGGTCGCCGTGCTGTAGGTCGCCCGCGCGATGTTCTTGAAGGCATGGTGCACTTCGACCATGGGGCCCCCGAAGAAACTGCCCGCGAACTGCGCGATGCGATCGAAGACTTCGTCGACGCTCGACTTGTTCTGCTCCAGATACGTTTTCCCTTCCGCGGTGATCTCGTAGATCTTGCGGCCGCCTTCGTCGACGGTCGTCCGCGCGTACCCCGCGTCCTCGAGGAATTGGAGGGTGGGATACACCGCGCCGGGGCTCGGTGAATACGCGCCGCCCATTTTCTCCTCCATGGCCTTGATGATCTCGTAGCCGTGCCGCGGTTTCTCGCTGAGCAACTTGAGGATCACGTATTTGAGATCCCCCTGCTCGAACATGCGCCCGCCGCGCCACCGTCCGCCGCGACCTGTGGCGAAGCCCGGTCCCCAGAACCCGGAATCCCCGAACCCCCACGCGCCGCGTGCGCCTCTCCTGTGCTCCCCGAACATATACCGACCTCCTCGGTAAAGATATTACGTACGTAATATCGTAATACAAGCAAAGATATATCGCAACTTCTTCTTGTGCGTTTGTACGATATTCTTCGCCTCCATGCGGCTCACGTTCGTCTGCGCCTTCTTGATCGGCCTCGTCCTCGCCGTGTTTGCGATGCTGCACGGTGTCGAGCGGCCGGCCCGGCGCCCGGGTCGGCGGCGGTTTGCCCTCGACATTCCGACGGTCGCCGCGTTTGCCACGGTCTTCGGCGCCACGGGGTATCCGCTCACGCGGTACACGGCGTTGAGTCCCGTGGCCGTGCTCTCCATCGCGGGCGCCGTCGGCTTGGCTGGCGTCGCGCTCGCGCTCACGCTCGTCGCGGGGTGGGCGATTCCGGCGGCCAAGGCCGAGGTCGTCGATGAGCGCTACATCCTGCAGGGTTGTATCGCGCGCGTGCTGCGGGTGACCGGGGACGGCACGGAGGGCGTGATCGCGTTCGAGAACGGCGGCCGGGAAGAGACGTCGGACGCGCGGGGCCTGGACGGTGCGGTGCTCCAGGTGGGCACGGAAGTCGCGATCGAGCGGGTAGAGAACGGGATCGCGTATGTCGAACCGTGGCTGCAGGTGGAAGCGCGCTTGTAGCGGCACGCTCGGGGGGAGGGCCAGAATGAGCGACGCGGCGATTTTTTTCCTGCTGTTTGGCGGCCTCTTTGTGCTCCGGGTGACCGCCGCGACCGTGATCTTCTTCTTCATCCTGCCCCGTGGGGACCGCTGTCCCAATTGCGACGCGGTGACGTTGCGCGTCGAGCGGACGACCTGGAATCGCCTCTTCCCGTTTCTCCGCACGAGTTGGTGCTTTGCGTGTGGATGGGAGGGTGTGCTCCGTCACGGCCCGTTGACGCCGACGGAAGCGAAGTCCGCGGAGCTGACGAAGCACTAAGGGATCCGGCGACGCTCCGCGTCGCGAGATCCCGGGTCGGTTGGACCGATCCCGGCTGCGCCGGGGTCCGGCCCCCCCGATCCCCCCCGATCGGCCGATGCCGGCGCGGCGCGGCGCCCGGGCATCTTCAATGCATGACTGACATTCAATCAACTGATCTCGCCGGCGCGGTCGCGCGCGCCGGGCGCGCCGTGGTGGCGATCCATGCGCGCCGGCGCATCCCGGCCAGCGGCGTCCTGTGGCGCGCCGGCATTGTGGTGGGCGCCAACCACACGATTCAGCGCGACGAGGACATCGTGGTCACGACGGCCGACGGCGGACGCCATACGGCTACGATCGTAGGGCGGGATCCGACGACGGATCTCGCGGTCCTCAACCTGACCGGCAGTGGGTTGCCGGCCGCGGATGTCGCCGATAGCGGCACCCTGACAGTCGGCACGCCGGTGCTGGCGGTCGGACGCCCCGGGGCCGACGTCACCGCGACGTTCGGTATCGTGAGCGCGATCGGCCCGGAGTGGCGCACGTGGCGCGGGGGGACCATCGACCGCCTGATCCGGCTGGACCTACGCGTCGCGGACGGATTCTCGGGTGGCGCGCTGGTGACCGCCGCGGGGGCGATCGCCGGCATCAACACTTCGGAGCTCACGCGCGGGGGCGCGATCGCGATCCCGGGCTCGACGGTCGATCGGGTGGTCACGCAGCTGCTGGCCACCGGGCGCATTCCGCGGGCATATCTCGGTCTCGGGCTCCAGGCGGGCATCCGCCTGCCCGAGGCGCTCGTCGCCACGATCGGCCGCGAAGGGAATCTGGCGCCGATCGTCGTGTCGGTCGAACCAGGAAGTCCGGCGGATCGCGGTGGCCTCATGATCGGCGATGTGCTCTTGAGCGCCGGGGGCTCGGCGGTGCACGATGCGGGCGATCTGATGGACGTGCTGACCGCGGATCGCATTGGTAAGCCGGTCGCCGTGCAAGTCGTGCGGGCCGGTGCGCCCCGGGAGCTCACGCTCACGGTCGGCGAGCGCCCGCGGTAACTGCCCACGCGCGTTTTTCTCGTCGCGGACTCAGGGCCGGCGCTGGCCGAGGTCGACGCGATACTGGCGCGACACCCGACGATCACGGTCGTCGGGCGTTCGCGTGCGCGGTCGCGTGCGGCGCTCACTGGGGAAATCACCGCGGCGGGCGCCGACGTCGTGGTTCTCGACGTCGCGACGCCGATGGCGGTGCCGGACGTGCCGTCCGTGGTGTTCGTGGACGAAGCGGCCCAAGCTGTCGCGGCGCTGCGCGCCGGCGCCCGCGCCGTGCTCCGGCGGCACGCGATCGACGATCTACCGGCGGCGATCGCCGCGATCGCCGCGGGACTCATCGTGCTCGATCCGGCGCTCGACGGTATCCTCGGCGCCACCGACAGGGGCCGCACGCCGGCGATCGAGCCACTCACGCCGCGCGAGCGCGAGGTCCTGACGCTGTTGGCCGATGGTCTCGGCAACAAGGTGATCGCCGCGCGACTCGCGATCTCCGATCACACGGTCAAGGCGCATCTCGCCGCGATCTTCGACAAGCTCTCGGTCGGCACCCGGGCCGAGGCGGTCGCGCTCGGCTTACGCCGTGGACTTATCGCGCTGTAGGCAGATTTAGCCGACAGCGACCACGCGGAGCCACTCCGGCCAATTGCCGGTCAGCTCGAAGAAGTCGTCGAAATACACGAGCCCGACGTTCTCCAGCTCTTCGATGAGCGCCACGGGCGCCTCTTCGCCGACGAGGGGTCCGATGGCGATGAGCTGGCCCTCCACGCGAAACTCGTCCGCGGTAAGATTGAGGTGGGCGTCGAGCGCCGCGCGCGTGAGCCCGACACGCTCGAACGCCTCCCGGCGGATGAAGACAGTTGGGTTTCCCGCGGGCACCGAGAGCGGCATTCTTTCAATATATGTCCACCCCGCCCACCTGGACCGAGGCCGACTTCGACGTCGTCGTGATCGGCGCCGGCCACGCCGGCACCGAGGCGGCCGTCGCCGCCAGCCGCGCCGGCGCCCGCGTGGCCCTGGTGACGAGCGCGATCGAGACGATCGGCCACATGTCCTGTAATCCGGCTATTGGCGGGGTGGCCAAAGGCACGGTGGTGCGCGAGGTCGACGCCCTGGGTGGGATCATGGCCCGCGCCACCGACATGGCCACGGTGCAGTTTCGCATGCTGAACCGCGGCAAGGGTCCGGCGGTCTGGTCCCCGCGCGCGCAATGCGACCGGGGCCTGTATCGGCGCGCCGTCCGCACGCTCCTCGAGCAGCACAAGGACCTGTCGACGATCCAGGGCACCGTCGCCCGCATTCTGTTCGACGGCGACCGCGTCGCCGGGGTCGAGACGATCGAGGGCCGCCGGTTCGGTGCCCGCGCGGTCGTCGTGACGTCCGGCACGTTCCTGCGCGGACGCATGCACATTGGCACGGAGACCCGGGTCGCCGGCGGCCGGGCGGGGGAAGCGCCGGCCACGCACCTGGCCGAACAGCTCGAGGCCGCGGGCCTCACCGTCGGCCGGTTCAAGACGGGGACGCCGCCGCGCATCGACGGGCGGACGGTCGATTTCAAGAAGCTCCAGCCGCAAGAGAGCGAGATCGAGCAATTCGACTACTCGTGGTCGGCGTTCTGGAGACGCCCCCGACGGGTCGGCGAAAAGACGCGCCACCCGGCTCAGATGCCGTGTTGGATCACCTACGCCGGCGCCGAGACGAAGCAGATCATCGCCGACAATATCGGTCTGTCGGCGATGTACGGCGGCGCCATCGCGTCGCGCGGCCCCCGCTACTGTCCGTCAGTCGAGGACAAGATCGTCCGGTTCCCGAACGCCGAACGGCACCAGCTCTTCCTGGAGCCCGAGGGGCACGAGACCGCCGAGATGTACGTGAACGGCATGTCGACGTCGTTGCCGGCCTCCGTGCAGCTGGAAGCGCTGCGCAGCGTGCCGGGCCTCGAGAACGTGCGGATGACGCGCCCGGGCTACGCGATCGAATACGACTACTATCCGCCCACCCAGCTCGACGCGACGCTGGCCGTGAAGAGTATGCCCGGGCTGTACTTCGCCGGGCAGATCAACGGCACGACGGGGTACGAGGAGGCCGCGGGGCAGGGTCTCATGGCGGGTCTCAACGCGGGTCTGGCGGCGCTGGGCCAAGCGCCATTCGTGCTGGGTCGCGAGACATCGTACATTGCCGTGTTGATCGACGATCTGGTGACGCGCGGGGTCGACGAGCCGTACCGGCTCTTCACGTCCCGCTCGGAGTTCCGCCTTACCGTGCGTCAGGACAATGCGCTGGGCCGGCTCGGTCCCTTTGGGCGACAGCTCAACATTCTATATAGGCCGCGAGGACGGCATGGTCCGGCACCGGCTGGAAGACACCGAAGATGCGATGCGGATGGCCGAGGATGTTGTCGCCCGCCCATCTATGGTCGCGGCGCTACTGGAGAAGGTCGGCAGCGCCCCCCTGCACGAGCCGGTCCGGGTCGTCGAGTTGGCCCGTCGCCCGAATCTCACGCTCGCCGATCTGTTGCAGGCGTGCGGCGTCGGTGGCGGCATGGACCGCGGGGCCATGATCTCGGCGGATCTCGAGATCAAGTACGCGGGGTACTTCGAGCGCGAGCGCCAACAGGCATACAAGCTGCGGCGCATGGCGGAATTCGCGCTCGCGGCGGAGCTGCCGTACGCGGGCATGAAATCGCTGTCCACCGAGGCGCGACAAAAGCTGGCCGCGATCCGCCCCGGGACCCTGGCGCAAGCCGCGCGCATTCCCGGCCTCAGTCCCAGTGACCTCCAGAATCTGGTCCTGGAGGTCGAGCGACGGTCGTGGGCGCGTAGCTGAATTCCGTCGTCGGTCGTCCTTTCGGAGACGATGCCGACGAAGCGCTACGCCGACGTCTGGGGTCCTATCGCGACCGCACTGCTCGCCGCGCTCGGGTTGTTTCCCCTGATCGGCTGCCGCGGTGCCCTGTGCGTTCTGCGCACCGAGTGGATCAGCGGCTCGGCCATCGTGCTGGGACTGGGCGTCACGCTCGCCATCTGCTCCCGGCATTTCCCCGCGCTGTGGCCGGCCCGGCCAGCGCGCGCCATTGGCGGCGCGATGGTCCGCGCGGGGCCTTGGCGCGTCGCCGGAGCGCTCGCGCTGGCGGCATTCGTCCTCTACGCCGCGGTGTCGGCGTGGGTCTTTGAGCGCCGGCCCATCCTGATCGACGAGATCGCTTTGGTGCGGCAGGCGCAGATTTTCGCGTCGGGGCACCTCTGGCTGCCCGCGCCGCGCCACCCGGAATTCTTCTCGGTCCTGCAGATGGTCGATGCGCGGGGTCGGGTCTACTCGCAGTATCCGCCGGGTGGTCCGGCGATGCTGACGCCGTTCGTGCTCGTGGGCGCGACGTGGCTCGCGGGTCCGTTCTTCGGCGCGCTCGCCGTCGCGGCGTTCGCGGCCTTTGCCCGGGCGGCCGAGCCGGATGCCCGGATCGCGACCGCCGCCGTCGCCGTGTTCGCGTTCGCGCCCTTCGTCGCGTTGATGTCGGGCACGCACATGAGCTGCGTGCCCGCCCTGGCCTGGATCCTGGCGGGCGCCGCCGCGACGGCCCAGGTCGCCCGCGCCGATGGACCGCGACCGGGATTGGCGTTCGGCGCCGGACTGGCGTTCGGTGTCGCGGCCACGATCCGCCCTGTGGACGCGCTGGCCTTTGCGCTGCCGGCCGCCGTCTGGTACCTGCGACTGCACTGGCGCAACGCGGGCGCGGCCGCGATCGGCGTCGCGCTGCCGGTCGGCGCCATGCTCTATGTGAACGCGCGGACGACCGGGGCGCCGCTCTTGTTCGGGTACGAGGTGCTGTGGGGCGCGGCTCACGATCTGGGATTTCACGAGACGCCGGTGGGAGGCGTGCATACGCCGGCGGAGGGGCTCCGGTTCATCAGCACGTATGTCGTGCAGCTCGACCAGTATCTGTTCGAGACGCCGATTCCCTCGCTCGCTCCGGCGATGATCGCGTTGGCGTCGGCGCGGAGTCTCCGCGCGCCGGACCGCTATCTCCTGGCCTCGGCCGCGCTCCTCGCCGCGCTGTACGCGGCGTACTGGCACCCGGGCTTCTTCCTCGGGCCCCGATTCTTCTTCGCGTTGACGCCGCTGGCGGCGCTGTGGACGGCGCGAAGCGTCCGGGTCTTCCCCCGCTCGGCTTTCCTCCAGAGGACCGCGACGTTCGCCCTGGCCACGAGTCTCGGGGTCGCCCTGGTGGTGGGCGCGCCCGCGCGTGTGGCGCAATGGTCCTCGAGCTTCGCGACCGAGCGCTGGGCGCAGCCCGATGTCGCGCGCGCCGCTGGCGTGCATGACGCGCTCGTCTTCGTTCGCGAAGGATGGGAGGGCCAACTCGCGGCGCGCCTCGGCGCCGCGGGCGTATCGGCGCCCGCCGTCGAGCGGCTGATGCGCACGGTCGACGCCTGCCGGCTGGACAGCGCGGTGACGGCGCTGGAGACGCGCCGCGCCGTGGACCTTGGGGCGTTGGAGCGCGACTCGGCGCTGGTGCGGGCCATTCAGCTGGGAACCGGCGCCCGCGTGCGCGCCCAGGTCGGGTATCCGTACTCCGCGCACTGCGCGGGGTTGGCCGTGGAAACCGCGCGTGGCGTCACCCCGCTCGCGCCACTGTCCATTCTGGATGACGGCAACGTCTACGCGCGGGACTTGGGCGCGCGCGACACGGCGTTGATCGCTGCATTTGCGGGACGACAGATCTGGCTTGTGCATCCGTCGAGCGCGGCGCCGGACGCGCGACCGGCGTTCTATCGGGGCGGTCTCGATTCGGTCACGCGCCTGATCGTCGCGCGCGAATAAACACTAGAGATTTCGGGTCGACGACTCGCTATATTCGCCCCGCCATGTTCCGGCCCTCGATCGCCCTGCTCCTGACCGTGATCGGCACCGCGGTCACGGCCGCCGCCCAACCGCCCGCGCCAACCCACTATTCCGCGCTTGTTGGCGCGGTCATTGACAGCGTGCACGGTGGTGTCCTGCGGGGCGCGGAGGTCATCGTCGCGGGGACCGACCGGCATGCCAGCGTCGACTCGACGGGCCGATTCTACATTGACAGCATTCCCCCCGGCGCGCACGCGATCGGGGTCTTTGATCCGCTCCTGGACTCGATCGATGTGTCGATCGCGACCAAAGACCTCAAATTCGGCGCGGACTCGGTGACGACGGTCATCCTGGCCACGCCGTCCGTGCCGAGCGTGGTGGCGCTGTATTGCTCGGAGGCCGACCGGGCGTTGGGGAACGCGGTGGTGCTCGGCCATGTGCTGAACGCGGGCAGCGAGGGCGGGATCGCGAGCGCGATCGTGCGCTACGCGTGGGTCTCGTACGTCGTGGACGGGAAGCATCTCACCAAGACGCGGGGCTCGCGCGAAACCAAGACGGATGCCAGCGGGACATATCGCCTGTGCGGCATCCCGCCGGGCTCGAGCGGCACCGTGGTGGCGACCCGCGGCAAGTTCGTCACGGGCGAGATCGTGGCCGATCTCTCGCATCGGGCGCTGGCGATGGTGACGCTGCGGCTCGATACGCTCGGGCGCGGCACGGCGGTGGTCACGGGCCGCATTGTCGATGAGCATGACGCGCCGGTCGCGCATGTCGATGTGGCGGTGACGGGGTCGAACGTCAAGACGACGACGTCGGACAGCGGGGTGTTCGCGCTCCGGGGATTGCCGGGCGGATCGCAGACGATCGAGATGCGCAAGGTGGGGTACCGGGCCACGGACACGGCGGTCACACTGTCGACGGAGGACCCGCTCCGTCTGGCGCTCACGCTCGGCCATGCGCCGCCAACGCTGTCGACGGTCAATGTGCAAGCGGTCCGGAACGTCGCGCTGGAGCGGGTCGGGTTCAACAAGCGCCAGCACATTGGCCTCGGCACGTTCCTGACCGGTGACCGCCTCGGGAACACGGAGGGAGAGGTGGTGTCGGACATCGCGCGCCGGCTTCCCGGGTTCACCGTACGGACGGGGCGCAACAACCAGCAGTACATCACGCAGGGGCGCGGCGTGGGCACCGGACGCTCCTGTGTCGTGTATTCGATCGACGGGTTTCCGTTCACCGACGTGCCGCGCGGCGCGATCGACACCGCGGTCCCGGGCAACGACGTCATTGCCGTCGAGGCGTATCAGCCAGAGGAAGTACCGGCCGGCATGATCGCCATGGCGGGCGTGACGCGGTGTTCGGCCATCGTCATTTGGACGAAGGCGACGTCCAGAGAGTGAGCGCGTAGGTTCCAGCGCTTACGCGGCGAACTTATTCGCGGCGTTGAGCGCGGCGACCTTGTAGCACTCGGCGAGGGTCGGGTAGTTGAAGACGGTCTCCAGGAAATAATCCAGTCCGCCGCCCAGGCCGAGCACGGCCTGACCGATGTGCAGCAGTTCGGTGGCGTTCGTGCCCATGATGTGCACGCCGAGCAACCGGCGATCGGCGCGGTGGAACAGCATCTTGAAGTAGCCGCTGTCGTCGCCCAAAATCTGACCGCGGGCGATCTCCCGGTATCGCGCGACGCCGATCTCATACGGGATTTTTTGCTTGGTGAGCTCGTGCTCGGGTGCACCGACCATGCTCACTTCGGGAATCGCGTAGATGCCGATGGGGAAGTGCGGCGCCATGGGCCGCGCCGACGCGCCGAGGGCGTGGCACGCCGCCAGGCGGCCTTGTTCACTGGACGTCGCGGCGAGACTGGGATATCCGATGACGTCGCCCGCGGCGTAGATGTGCGGCACGGCTGTCCGGAAGTGCTCGTCCACGGCGAGGCGGCCGCGGTCGTCGGCCGCGAGGCCGGCGCGTTCCAGCTCCAAACCCGCGGTGGCTCCGGTGCGGCCGACCGAGAACAGGACCATGTCGGAGACGATGCGCTTGCCCGACTCGGTCGTGAGGGCGACGCGCGGCACGCCGCCGTTGTTGGTGACGCGCTCCACGTTGTCGACGGCTTCGTTGGGCCGGTAGGCGACGTTGTGTTTGCGGAGCTGGTGCAACAGCTCGTCGACGATCTCCTGATCGAGGAACTCGAGGGGGCGGTCCCGCCGGTCGATGAGCGTGACGTTGATGCCGAGGGCGGCGAACATCGAGGCGTACTCGACGCCGATGACGCCGGCGCCGACGACGGTGATGGACTGGGGCAGGCGCTTGAGGCCGCCGATATCGTCGCTGGTCAGAATGAACTCGCCATTGGACGCGGCGCCGGGCGGCGGCGCGGGGGTCGTCCCCACGGCGATCAGGACGTGCTCGGCCTCGAGGCGCCGCGTGCCGTCCGCGGTCTGCACCAGGATCGTGTGTGGGTCGACGAATGACGCCTTGCCTTGCACCATCTCCACGCCATTCCTGCCGAGCTGGTTGGCGATGACGTTGGCTTCGCGTTCGATCACTTGTTCGACGCGGGCAAGGAGCTCGGTCGCGCTCGGCCTGGCTCTCACGCGGGGCCCGTTGTCCAGGGCGACCGATGGGGCGGCGAACGACATCACGGCTTCCCGGAACGTCTTGCTGGGAATCGTGCCGGTGGCGGTACAGACGCCGCCCATGCTGCCGGCCTCGATGATCGCAGCCGAACGGCCGAGCTTCGCGGCCTGGACGGCGGCGCGCTGGCCGGCCGGTCCGCTGCCGATGGAGATCAGGTCGTAGCGCATACTGCCAAGTATTGTCGCGCCCGATCACGGGCCTGTCACGGGGGGTCGTTAGATTCGCCCATATATGCGCATTGGATTTGTGGGGCTCGGGCAGATGGGCCACGCTATGGCGGAGCGGCTTTTGGCCGCCGGCCACGCGCTGGCGGTCTACAACCGGACGGCGGCGCGGGCCGCGTCGCTCCGGGAGCGCGGGGCGGTGGTCGCCGAGACGCCCGAGGCGGCGGCGCGTGGGGCGGATGCGGTGATTACGATGGTGGCGGCGGACGACGCGCTGGAGCATGTGGTGTTCGCGGCGGACGGCATCCTGGACGTGCTCGATACCGGCGCCGTGCACGTCTCCATGAGCACCATCAGCGTGGCGTTGTCGCGCCGGTTGGTCGAGGCGCATGCGAAGGCGGGGCAGCGGTTCATCTCGGCGCCCGTGTTCGGGCGGCCGGATGCGGCGGCGGCCGGGAAGCTCTTCGTAGTGGTCGCGGGTCCGGACGACGCGGTGACGGCCATGCAGCCGATATTCGACGTGGTCGGACAGCGGACGTATCGGGTGGGGACGGATCCGGTGGCGGCGAACCTGATCAAGCTCTCGGGCAACTTCCTGCTGCAGTCCGCGATCGAGTCGCTGGCGGAGGCGTTTGCGCTGGTGCGGAAGGGTGGGGTGGACGTGGAGCAGTACAAGGAGTTGCTGACGACATCCTTGTTCAACGCGCCGGTCTACCGGACGTACGGGGATCTGATCGCGGCGGGGGCGGACGAGAAGGCGGGGTTTGCGGTGCCGTTGGCGCTCAAGGACGTGCGACTGTGCCTGTCGGCGGCCGAGGCGCTCCGGGTGCCGATGCCGATCGCCAGCGTGGTGCGGGATGCGTTCGTTACCGCGCTGGCGCGCGGGTACGAGACGCGGGATCAGGCGGTGTTGGGGCGTGTCGCGGCGGAGAATGCGGGGTTGGGCGCTGGGAACGGGCGCGCGTGATGGCGCGGGCGGCGGCGATCGCGCCCGGCGGGGCGTCGGCCATCCCGTCGACGATGCGGTATGTCGACGTGAGGGTGCCGGGAGGTGGGCCGCCGGACGTCATGGTGCTGGCGACCGGGCCGGTGCCGGATGTGCCGGAGGACGGGGTCTTGATCGAGGTCGAGGCGGCAGGGGTTAATCGTCCGGACGTCGCGCAGCGACTGGGGACGTATCCGCCGCCGCCCGGGGCGTCGCCGATCCTCGGGCTCGAGGTGGCGGGGCGCGTCGTGGCGCGTGGGGTGGGGGCGGGTGACTGGGCGCTGGGGGATGCGGTCTGCGCGCTCGTGGCCGGTGGGGGGTACGCGGAGTATTGCGCGGCGCCGGCCGTGCAGTGTCTGCCGGTGCCGGCGGGGTTGTCCATGATCGAGGCGGCGGCGATTCCCGAGACGTTCTTCACGGTCTGGACGAACGTGTTTCAGCGCGGGAGGTTGGCGGCTGGTGAGTCCTTTCTCGTCCATGGTGGGGCGAGTGGGATCGGCACGACGGCCATCCAGCTGGCGCATGCGTTTGGGGCGCGGGTGTTCGCGACCGCGGGATCGGACGTCAAATGCGCGGCCGCGGTGAAGCTTGGCGCGGTCGCGGCGTTCAACTACCGGGAGAGCGATTTTGTCGCCGAGGTGCGGGAGCGCACGGGTGGCGTGGGGGTTCAGCTCATCCTCGACATGGTCGGGGGGCCGTATGTCGCGCGGAATTTGGCGGCGTTGGCGGTGGACGGGAGGTTGGTGCAGATCTCGCTGCTCGAAGGGAGCAAGGTCGAGGTCGATCTCCATGTCGTCATGCGGAAGCGGCTGACGGTGACGGGGTCGACGTTGCGGCCCCGGTCGCCCGGGGAGAAAGGCGTCATTGCGCGGGAGTTGCTGGCTGAGGTCTGGCCGTTGCTCGAGACTGAGCGGGTAAGGCCGGTCATCGACCATACCTATCCGCTGGCGCAGGTTGTCGACGCTCATCGGCGGATCGACTCTAGTGAGCACATTGGGAAGATCGTGCTCACGATGTAGCCTGCGGACGCGCGGGGTCGTATGGCGTTGCGCGGGGTCGTACGGCGACTGCGCGGGGTCGTACGGCGATGCGCGGGGTCGCACGGCGATCATTCGTCTCCGGCGTCTCGGTACAGCAGGCCGCCTGCGACGAATGATCGCCGTGCTCCGATCGTGAGTCTGGAGGGATCACGGGCGTGGGGCACCGTGAGATTCCGGGGATGGTAGCGTACGTCGCCCAGAAGGCCGCGGTTTTCTGCGACGAATGATCGCCGTGCTCGGATCGAGAGTCAGGGGCATCACGGGCGTATGGGGACTGTGAGCTTCGGGGACGGTAGCGTATTCACGTCGGCCGAAAAGCCGTGGTCTCGGCGTGCGAAGGGGCGCCAACGGGAGATGCGGGGCTGGCGTGGGCCTGCCAGAGGGGTCGTTGCGGTGCGCCAAGCGGCGCCGAGAAAATCGGGGGCAGGGGCTGGGCGACTTGGGCGATAGAACAACTGGCCGCCTGGGAGGCGGCTGGTGTTTCGCGGCCGGTCATTCCGGTTGATATTATGCCTGTGCCGGATTCGACTCCGCACGCCGCGATCGAGGCGCTGATGGCCGGGTTGATCGACTATGCCGGTCTTTTTCCTCCGGCGAGTCTCGATATGCCGACGGCAGTGCGCAACTATGCGGCCTATCAAACGGACGCGGATCGCCGTTTCCTTGGCCGCTTTATCGTGCCGGCCGCCCGACTCGAGGAATTCGAGACGGTGGCGGCGCCGTTCCTGACGCGCGCCAGTGTGGGCGCCGCGTGGCATCTGAGCGCGCTCGCCGGCCCGGACGTGGGGTCCGATGTCGCCCGGGTGGCCGAGTTCAATCGCCGGCACCGCCCGGGCCGAGGGTCGGGGCGTGCGACGATCGACGTGGTCGAAGCACGCGCGTCGACGGCGGCGGAGATCGCGGTGCTGACCCAGGCGTGTCCGACGGATGTGATCCTGGTGGTCGAGATCCCGACCGCGGCGGATCCATTGGCGTTGATCGGCGAGCTGTCGCGCGCGGGCGCGCAGGCGAAGATTCGCACGGGTGGGGTGACGCCGGACGCGATCCCGGCGGTGGCCGAGGTCGTGCGATTTCTCCGCGCGTGCGCGCGAGCCGCGGTGCCGCTCAAGGCGACCGCGGGTCTGCATCATGCCGCCCGCGGCCCGTACCGGCTGACGTACGCGCCGGACAGCGCGTCGGCCGTCATGCATGGATTCCTGAATGTGTTCTGCGCCGCCGCCTTCGTGCGCACGGGGATTCCGGCCAACGACGCGGTCGCGATGATGGAGGAGACGTCGGCCGACGCGTTCGCGTTTGTCGATGGCGGGATCACGTGGCGCAACCGCCGGATCACGACGCCCGCGGTCACGGCCGCGCGGGCCAACTACGCGCTCTCGTTTGGCTCGTGCTCGTTCCAGGAGCCGATCGACGAGCTGCGCGCGTTGCGCCTCATCGCGTGATCGACGACACGCATCGGGCCTCGCTGCGTTCCTGGGTGGGCTCGGCGCACATGCCGGGTACCGATTTTCCGATCCAAAATCTGCCGTTCGGCGTGTTCGCCCGGGATGCGCAAGGACCGGGTCGCGTCGGCATCGCCATTGGGACCGAGATTCTGGACATCGCGGAGGCGCGGAGCGTCGGGCTCTTCACCGGCGAGGCCGAGACGGCGGCCGAGCGGTGTGTCGATGGGGCGCTCAACGCGCTGCTGGCGCTGGGGCCATCGGCGTGGCGGTCGTTGCGGGCGCAGGTGAGCGTGCTCCTCAGCGACGACACGGGCGCGGGGCGCCGGGCGAAAGGGGCCGCGGATCGCATTTTGGTGTCGCAGGGGAAGGTGACGATGCGGCTGCCGGCGGCGATTGGCGACTACTCCGACTTTTACGCGTCGATCCACCACGCGACGAATGTCGGGCGGATGTTCCGGCCGGATAATCCGCTCCTGCCGAACTACAAGTACGTGCCGATCGGGTACCACGGGCGGGCGTCGTCGCTGGTGCCGAGTGGGACGCCGGTGCGGCGGCCGTGGGGGCAGATCAAGACGGCGGAAGCCGAGGTGCCGGTCTTCGCGCCGACGCGGTCGCTCGATTATGAGGCCGAGGTGGGGTTGTTCGTGGGGACGGGCAATGCGCAGGGGGCGCCGATTCCGCTGGCGGATGCGGAGTACCACATGTTCGGGTTTTGCCTGGTGAACGATTGGTCGGCGCGCGACGTCCAGTCCTGGGAGTACCAACCGCTCGGTCCGTTCCTGGCGAAGAGTTTCGCGACGACGGTGTCGCCCTGGGTGGTGACGCGGGACGCGTTGGCGCCGTATCGGGTGCCGGCGGCGGTGCGGCCGGCGGGCGATCCGGCGCCGCTCCCGTATCTGGCATTGCCGGCGGATCATGATGCGGGGGGCGTGGACTTGGTGCTGGACGTGTGGTTGACGAGCGCGCGCATGCGGGCGGCGCGCAACACGGCGATCCGGCTTAGTCGCGGACACTTTCGCGACATGTACTGGACACCGGCGCAACTGCTCACGCATCACGCGAGCAATGGCTGTCCGCTTCGTCCGGGAGATCTGCTGGCGAGTGGCACGGTCTCGGGGCCGACGCCGGACTCGCTGGGCTGTCTGCTTGAGCTGACGCGCCGTGGCGCGGCGCCGCTGACGCTGCCGACGGGCGAGACGCGGGCGTTCTTGGCGGACGACGACGAGATCACGCTCCGGGCATCCTGCGAGCGCGCGGGCTTTGCGCGCATCGGCTTCGGCGATTGCCGGGGCGTGGTGGCGGCCGCCACGTAGATCGCGTGGGAGCTGACGCCGGGCTGACGCGCCGCGATATCGAATGGCGTGCGTCAGTTCAAGGTCGTGGGCGAGTTGCCCGAGCACGTGTGCGTGGCTCTCGGCCTCCGTTCGTCGACCCGAGCGGTGATGCTCGAGGAGAGCACGATGGCTCACATCGTCGGGCAGCGACTGGTCGACGAGTTGGGAGCGATCGTCGATGTTCTGCGCCGAAGAGTGTTCAATCCCGATTACTGCGGACGCGAACTGCATGATGAGCGGCGGTTCTTCATCATCGAGCGGGTGTTGGGTCGACCGCAGTGTTGGCTGAGGATCTGTTTTAAGTTCGTGAGCGAAGCGAAGAGCCATAGCGGAAGCGACGAGATTTGGATCTCCACCTTGCATTTGATGAGGGGGCGGTCGTTGCAACGCATGTTGCGGAACGCTAGATTTGCGGTGAGAGAAATCGATGGTGGCCACTGAGGGCGGAAATTCGCGCTCCGCCAGGCGTACCCGAATGGGTCTGCGACACAGAATGCCGGGAACACGCGCGGCCGGCCAGTGGTCACTGTGAACACGAAGGCCCGGGGGATCAGACCCGGGCCTTCGTGCGTTTCGCCCCACGCCGGTATCTTTGCGTCCCCCCCAACGGAGAACGCGATGCCGACTGTCCGCGGCACGCCGACGATGCACGTGCACTTGGATTTCGCGGCGTGGGTCTTCTTCTCTGGGCCGGAAGGTGGAGAGGTGGCCGAGTGAAGGACGCGCTCTCGCCGGCCGAGTTCGCCGCGGCTGGCCACGAGGTCGTCGACTGGATCGCGCGATATCTCACTGATGTCGAGCAGTATCCAGTGTTGTCGCGGGTCGCGCCGGGAGACGTGCGCGAGGCGTTGCCGGCGACGCCGCCGGTCGGTGGGGCATCGTGGGACGCGATCTTTGCCGACTTCGAGCGATATGTGGTGCCCGGGATCACGCACTGGAATCACCCGGGGTTTCTCGCCTACTTCGCGAACTCGGCGTCGGCGCCGGCGATCCTTGCCGAGATGGTGGCGACGGCGCTCAATGTGAACGGGATGCTGTGGAAGACGAGTCCGGCGGCGACCGAGTTGGAGCAGCTGACGCTGGATTGGCTGCGACAGTTGGTGGGGCTCGGCGCGGGATGGTTTGGGATCATCACGGACACCGCGTCCATCTCGTCGTTGCTCGCGCTCGCGGCCGCGCGGGAGCGGCATCCGGAGTTGGACATTCGGCGGCGTGGCATGGCGGGGCGGCGGGACTTGCCGACGCTGCGCGTCTATGCGTCCGAGCATGCGCACTCGTCGATCGACAAAGCGGCGATCACGCTGGGGCTCGGCGGCGATAATGTCGTGCACGTGGCGGCGGACGCCGAGTATCGCATGCGACCTGACGCGCTGGCGCGCGCGATCGCGGCGGATCGCGCGCAGGGCATGCTGCCGATCGCTGTGGTGGCGACGGTCGGTACGACGAGCACCACGAGTATCGATCCGGTGCCGGACATCGCGGAGATCTGTCGTGCGAATGATGTCTGGCTGCATGTCGACGCGGCGTATGGTGGCGTTGCGGCCATGGTGCCGGAGCTGCGGTACATCCTCGACGGCGTCGATGGTGCGGATTCGCTGGTCATGAACCCGCACAAGTGGTTGTTCACGCCGGTCGACTGCTCGGCGTTCTACACCCGGCATCCGGCGGTGCTCGAGCGGGCGTTTGCGTTGGTGCCGGATTATCTGGTCACGTCAGTTGCCGGTGAGGTCGTGAACTACATGGACTATGGTGTTCAGCTTGGTCGCCGGTTCCGGGCGCTCAAGCTTTGGGCGGTGATAAGGGCGTTTGGGGCCAGTGGGTTGGTGGAACGGCTGCGAGAGCACTGTGCTTTGGCGCGGGAGTTTGCCGGGTGGGTGGGGGCGGAGCCGCAGTGGCGGCTGGTTGCGCCGGCGCCGCTCTCGGTCGTGTGCTTTCGGTATGAGCCGGGTGGGATGGCGCCGGAGACAGCGGACGCGGTGAACATGCGTGTGCTTGACGAAGTCAACCGTTCTGGGCGGGCGTATCTGTCGCATACCAAGCTTGGTGGGAGAGTTGTTCTCCGGCTTGCGATTGGGAATTTGCGGACGGAGCGGAGGCATGTTGCTGAGACATGGAACATGCTGACATCTGCTGCCGTTTCAGCGGCATAATAGCGACAGTAGCGCGTCTGAACAGTGATAGCGGCGGAGCACGGCGATAATTCGTCTCCGGCGTCTCGATACAGCAGGCCGCCTGCGACGAATTATCGCCGTGCTCTGGTCGAGGTAGAGGGAGGGAAAGCAAGGCATGAGATTCAATCGAGCGGGGCGGCGCGTTTCCTGATTGAGCGCGGCGTCGCCAGGCGATAATTCGTCGCCAGCGTCTCGGTACAGCAGGACTGCCGGCGACGAATTATCGGCAGGCTCTCATCGAGACAACAGGCTGGTGTCGCATGAGATTGCAGCTGAACCCCGGCTAGCGCGGCTCAGCCCCTTGCCGTGTCCGAGAGACGGCCGGTGGTTTTCGTTCTTCCCAGGCCTAGCAAGGCGAAATCCCCGCAGCGCCCGGCCAGAGCCCGGCGCTCCCAGACCGAGGCCAACGAGCGGAGTTGTCTGCCTCCCAACCCGACCCAGGCGTAGTAACATCCAACAAACTGTGCTCGATCAGAGCCTGCGATAATTCGTCGCCGGCAGTCCTGCTGTATCGAGACGTTGGCGACGAATTATCGCCTGGCGACGCCGCCCCCGATCATGAGGTGTCACTGTCCCTTTGCTTGAGTCTCTAGCCCTGCTTTCCCTGCCACGAGATCGACCAGAGCGCGGCGACAATTCGTCGCAGGCGGCCTGCTGTATCGAGACGCCGGAGACGAATTGTCGCCGTGCTCCGCCGCAATCGGTTTGTGTCTCGACGCACCAGACCCTGATTTCGCCCACGTAATTTTCCACGTGAAACACACCAGTCCCGTCCTTTCCGATCACGAGACTGTGTTTCACGTGAAACACGATATGCCCGCTTGATCGCTTATCTTATCGGCCCAACGCTCGATTGCCGGAGAGGGTGCCGTGGCGCATGTGCTCGCGATCGCGAATCAAAAGGGCGGCGTAGGAAAGACAACGTCCGCCATCAATCTGGCCGCCAGCCTAGCCGTAGCCGAGCAGCGCACGCTGCTCGTGGATGGTGATCCACAGGCCAATGCGACGAGTGGCGTGGGGCTGAGAACCGAGCAGGTCGGGCTCAGTATCTACGATGTGCTCGTCAACAGAACACCGGTGATCGAGGCCCGGCTGAGAGAGGTGCTGTTTAAGCATCTGGACGTCTTGCCGGCTACGCCCGATCTGGCGGGAGCTGAGGTGGAGCTGGTCGACCATTCGAACCGCGTCCAGGCAATGCGCGTGGCGCTCGACGCGGTACGCGATGATTACGACTTCATCCTTATTGATTGTCCACCTTCGCTCGGACTCATTACCCTGAACATGCTCGCGGCGGCGGATGGCCTGCTTATCCCGCTGCAGTGTGAGTACTACGCCCTGGAAGGCCTGTCGCAGCTGCTGCGCACCGTGCAGCTGATTCAGCGTTCGGAGAACCCCCAGCTCAAGGTCGATGCCGTGCTTCTGACCATGTACGACACCCGTCTCAATCTGTCCCGCCAGGTGGCGCTCGACGCGCGGGAACACTTTGGCGATCGCGTGCTCCAGTCCGTCATCCCGCGCAACATCCGCCTCGCCGAGGCGCCGAGTTTCGGCAAGCCGATCATTCAGTACGACGTGGGATCGGTTGGCGCGCAGTCGTATATCAGTGCGGCGAGAGAGCTGCTCGACTGGTATGCCGTGAAGCCACCCGCAACGACGGCGGTCGCTGAGAGTCCTGCTGATACGGACGGGGATTGGTTTTCGGACGCCGAGACATTGGCTCAGCTGGATCAGCAGCAATGAGCGCCGAGAAGCCACGGCGACTGGGTCGCGGGCTCGAGGCCCTGTTCGGGGCGACAGCTGCACCGGCAGGCGGCGAAGCGCCGAGCGTCAACGCCGGACCGTTGCGCGAAATTCCTGTCGGCGATATCAGACCCAATCCCTTTCAGCCCCGCAAAGAGTTCGATCCCCAGGAAATCAAAGAGCTGAAGGAGAGCATTGCCGCGAACGGACTCTTGCAGCCCGTCACCGTTCGTCCGTCGCCGACCGGACCCGGGTACGAGCTCATCGCCGGGGAGCGGAGGTTTCGGGCGGTGCAGGCCCTGGGGTGGGCGGAGATTACCGCCCTGGTCAAGCCCATCGACGACCGGGCTGCCCTGACCCTGGCCCTCGTAGAGAATCTCCAGCGAGCCGATCTCAACCCTATTGAAGAAGCCGAGGGCTATCAGCGCCTGGCGACTGAGTTCCATCTGACCCAAAACGAAATCGCCGAGGTCGTAGGTAAAGATCGATCCACAATCGCTAACATGTTGCGCATATTGGTGTTGCCTGAAAGCGTTCGCCTGTTACTTCGCGATGGAGCGATCTCTACCGGTCATGCGAGGGCGTTGCTGGCGCTGCCGGGGGAGAGGTCGCGGATAGATCTCGCCCACATCATCGCGGTGCGCAAACTCAGCGTGCGCGACGTCGAGCAGCGCGTCCAGTTGGCCACCGGCGTGGCGGCCGGTGGGGGCTCCGGAGCTGGCGCCCAGCGCAAGCGGCGGCGGGGCGCGACCACCGGTGAGGCGTCGACCCCAGATCCGCTCGCCCGGCGGATTGAGGATCGGCTGAGGACGTATCTTCAGACCGACGTACGCGTCGATTTGAGCGGACCCCAAGACGGCACGATTGCGATCCGCTTCTACTCCAACGACGACCTCGATCGTCTGTTGGAGCGGATGCTCGGACCTGACAGCAGCGAGGCACGCCTATGATCGGACTCTCCCGCGCGCCGAAATCCGACGCGCCGCGCGGCTACGGTAATATCTACACGCCGCATGCGGGCTCGATGATCATTCAGGTCGCGCGCGAGAGCGGACTCCAAGGGCGGACCTTCGTCCTGACCCAGAGACAAGTACGGCTCCTCAGATTCTTTCTGCGGTCCAACGTCGGACGCGTGCTGCTCGGCATCATGGTCGCCATCATCGCCGTCATTGCCGCCCAGGCCGCGCGCGTTCCCACGCTCACCTATCGGCTTGCCCGTCTCGAGCATGACGCGGCCCGTCTCGATACGCTGGAGCGTTCGCTCGCCGGGCTGCAAAAGCGCTACGATCAAGTCCAGCGCATGCTCGGCGCGAGTGCCACGCCGACTGAGGCATTTCCCGCTGCTGGCGATACATTGCATCGCGTCGTGCGGGCCCCGCGTACCCCAAAAGCTGTCGACCAATCCGTGGAACCAGTGAGTGCTCCAGTGGTGTCACCGGCCTCGGACTCCAGCGCCGTGACCCCACCGCCGAAGCCCGCCGATCCCATGGATTGACCAAGTGCCCGCTCCGATGCATTGATCGTCAGTCAGCCGATCCCCTCCGAGCCCTCAGCCCATCATTTTTCGCCATGGCCATGTTCACAAAAGATTCCCCCGACAAGAGTGAAACGAAGCAGGGCGGTGGCGCCTCCAATGAAGCGGCGCTCTCCATCATCGCCTTCGGGATGAAAGTCCACGGCGACATTGACACCACGGGCGTACTCAAGATCGAAGGCACGGTCGAAGGCACCATTCGCGGCGCGCGGCAAGTGCTCGTCGGCCGGCAAGGAGAAGTCAAAGGCGATGTGCACGCCAAGGAAGTCGTGATCGGCGGCCGCGTCGATGGGACCGTCATTGCCGGCGAACGCGTCGAGATCCAGGGCACGTCCAGCGTGAACGGCGACATTCACACCAAGTCCATCGTCGTGCTCGAAGGCGGCAAGATCAACGGCAACGTCCGGATGGACGAGTCGGTCAAGTCCAACCGCACCGACACCAAGCCTCTCCCCGTCGCCGTCGTGCGGTGAGTGCGCGCGGAGTCTGCGCGCGCATTGCCGCCAACGCTGCAATAGTCGGCGCGGTTCTTCTCGGCGTCGGCTGCGGCGAGTCGCCCAACGCCCACTCGCACGCCCTCCCATCGGATCGCCCGGAGCGGGAAGGCCCCTTCCGGGTGGCACTCTTGACCCCCGGTCCCATCTCCGATCAAGCCTGGAACGGCGGCGCCTATAAAGGACTCCAGCGCATCCGGGACAGCCTCGGCGCCGAGATCAGTAACGTCCAGACCAAGACGCCCGCCGAGTTCGAGGAGAATTTTCGGCAGTACGCCTCGCAGGGGTACAATCTCGTCATCGGGCACGGATTCGAATTTCAGGACGCCGCGCTCCGTGTCGCCGAGGAGTTTCCCAAGACCGTCTTCATCGTGACGTCGGGCGACCGGAATTCTCCTAACGTCGCCGGCATCAACTTCGCCTTTCAGGACGGCGCCTATCTCGCCGGCCTCGTTGCCGGTGCGATGACGCGGAGCAATACCATTGGCGTCATTGGCGGCACCGAGTTGCCCCCCGTGAAGACCAGCTTCGACGCCTTCGCGTCCGGCGCCAAGTCCGTGAACCCGAACGTGAAAGTCCTCACCTCGTATCTCGGCAATTGGGACGATGTCAGCGCCGGGCGCGAGCAGGCCCTGGCCCAGATCGGGCAAGGTGCGGACGTCATCTTTCAGAACGCAGACGCCGCTGGACTCGGCGTCTTTCAGGCCGTGCGCGAGTCGCGCGACGTGTTCATCATCGGCGCCAACTCCGACCAGAACAGTCTCGCGCCCGGCGTCACGCTCGGCAGCGTCGTCATCGATCTGCCCCACGCCCTCCTGTCCATCGCCCGCGAAGTGCACGACGGGCTCTTCGTCTCGCGTCCCATCACCTATGGCGCGAAGGACAACGTCGTCCGACTCGTGCTCAACCCCCAGCTCACGTCGCGGATTCCACCGGCGGCGTTGCTCGCCGTCGACTCCGTCCAGAAGCGCCTCGTCGCCGGGACCTTCACCGCCCAGTAGCTTCCGGCGTGGCTGCGCACGCGGAGATCATGGCCGGCGCGATCGCCGAGTATCTCGATCGCATCTTGGGCACCGCTCAAGTGCCCGACTATCCCAACGCCGTGAACGGCCTGCAGGTCGCCAATCGCGCGCCTATCCGCGCGATCGCGGCCGCGGTCGACGGGTCGCAGCGCACGATCGACGGTGCCATCGCCGCCGGGGCCAATCTCCTCATCGTCCATCACGGACTGTTTTGGGGTGGCGTGCAGCCGCTCGTCGGTCCGCGATATGAGCGCATCCGCGCCCTCATTGCCCACGACGTCGCGGTGTATGCGTCGCACCTGCCGCTCGACCGGCATCCGACCTTCGGCAACAATGCGCTGCTGGCGCGCGCGCTCGGCCTCGAGCCGACCGGCGAGTTCGCCCGGTTCGACTCGATCGCGATTGGTGTGCGCGGGGAGGATCAGCGGCCGACCGCCTCGATACTCGATGCCGCCCGGGAATTCGCGCGGCAACATGGCGGCGATGCGAGGGCGAGCGCTTTCGAGCCGGGACGGATCACGAAGCGGTGGGCCATCTGCTCCGGGACGGGCGCCTCGGCGGAGACGATGCGGGAAGCGGTCGAGCTCGGTGTAGACACACTGATAGTCGGTGACGGGCCGCACTGGAGCGCCGTTGACGCGCCAGAGTCGCGACTCGTGCTCATTTATGCTGGGCATTACGCCACTGAGACCATCGGCCCCCGCGCGCTCGCCGAGCACGCGGGCGCCACGTTCGGACTCCCATGGGTGTTCATCGACGCCCCGACCGGGCTGTGACCGCGGCGCTCCAGCTCCACGACATCACGAAACGGTTCGGATCTCTGCGACGCTCCGCGTCGCGAGATCCGGGGTCGGTTGGACTGGACCCGGCTGCGCCGGGATCCCTGCGACGCTCCGCGTCGCGAGATCCGGGGTCGGTTGGACTGGACCCGGCTGCGCCGGGATCCCTGGGACGCTCCGCGTCGCGAGATCCGGGGTCGGTTGGACTGGACCCGGCTGCGCCGGGATCCCTGGGACGCTCCGCGTCGCGAGATCCGGGGTCGGTTGGACTGGACCCGGCTGCGCCGGGATCCCTGGGACGCTCCGCGTCGCGAGATCCGGGGTCGGTTGGACTGGACCCGGCTGCGCCGGGATCCCTGGGACGCTCCGCGTCGCGAGATCCGGGGTCGGTTGGACTGGACCCGGCTGCGCCGGGATCCCTGGGACGCTCCGCGTCGCGAGATCCGGGGTCGGTTGAACTGATCCCGGGTGAGCCGAGATCCAGGGACACCGGGATTCTCGCGCTCGATGGGGCGCGCATTGACGTGGCCGCGGGCACCGTGCACGCGCTCCTCGGCGAAAACGGGGCCGGGAAGACCACGCTCATGCGCGTGGCATTCGGGATGATCCGGCCCGACGCCGGGGCGGTCTTCGTGGACGGACAGCCGCGCCGGTTCGGTGCCCCGTCCGATGCCATCGCGGCGGGCCTCGGCATGGTGCACCAGCACTATGCGCTGGTCGAGAATATGACAGTGGCCGAGAACGTCGCTCTTGCCAGCGGCGGTACACTGACGCGCGACTGGCGTTTTAATGCGCGTGATGCAGCGACAGTCGTGACGAACGTCGCCCGCGAGATGCGCCTCGATGTCGCCGAGCCGCTGCCGTACGACATTGGGGTCGATCCCAATGCCCGTGTCGGCGATCTCTCGGTCGCCGCCCAGCAGCGCGTTGAGATCATCAAGGCATTGGCGCGGGATGCCCGCGTGCTCATCCTCGATGAGCCGACGGCCGTCCTCGCGCCCGAAGAGGCCGCCCAGTTGCTGCGGTGGCTGCGGCGGCTCGCCGACCGTGGTTGCGCCGTCGTGCTCATCACCCACAAGCTCGGCGACGCACTCAGCGTGGCGGACGACATCACCGTCTTGCGGCGCGGCCGGACTGTGCTCGCCGCGCCCGCGGCGGCTGTCGACGAAGCCACAATCGTCGACGCCATGCTCGGCGCGGCCGCGCCAAAGCCGGGCGCGCGCCGGAGCGCGGGCACGCCTGGTCCCGTCGTGATCCGGGCCGACGCGATCGACATTGGTCCCGTGCGCGCGGCCACCTTTGCCGTGCACGCCGGGGAGATCGTCGGCGTCGTGGGGGTCGAGGGTCAGGGACAGGTGCCCTTGCTCCGCGCGCTCGCTGGTCGGACGACGGTGACGGGAGGCCGGCTCACGGTGCCGTCGGAGGTCGGGTTCATCCCCGAGGACCGCCAGCGCGACGGCCTCATCGCCGATTTTCCGCTCTACGAGAACGTGTACCTGCGGGGCGCGGGCCGGCGCCGCGGTCGCGCCCGGTGGGCGGCCGTCCGACAGGCCACCGCCGACCTGCTGGCCCGCTACGATATCCGGACCGGCGGCCCCGGGAGCTCGGCGCGGTCGCTGTCCGGCGGCAACCAGCAGCGTCTCGTCCTGGCGCGCGAGATCGATGATACACCTGCCGCGCTCATCGCCTCGAATCCCACGCGCGGACTCGACGTCCAGGCCGCCGCCGGCCTCCGCGATGCGCTGCTCGCGGCGCGCGATCGCGGCACCGCGATCGTGTGGCACTCCAGCGATCTCGACGAGGTGCTGGATCTCGCCGACCGCGTCCTCGTGGTCGCCCGCGGCGCCGTCCGCGAAATCCCCCGCGCGCGCGCCGGCGATACCCCCGCCCCGTTCGATCGCGAATTCGTGGGGCGGGTCATGCTGGGTCTCAGTTAAACCGACCGCGCATTTCTGCTACATTCTGGTCGTGGAGCCCCACGACCTCGCCCCGATCGCGCATCCCACGCCGCCGGTCCGACGGACGCGCGGCGTCGTGACATTCCTCTCGCACCACAAGCTGAGCGGCCCGTGGACGCTGCCGCGGCACATGCGGGTCGTCGCTGTTCTGGGGCAAGTGACCATTGACCTCCGCCACGCGACGGTCGAGCCCGGAGTGCACGAGATCGAGATCGTCGGCGTCCTGTCGAACGTCGAGGTGCTGGCGCCCCCGAACATCGTGATCGAATGCGATGGCTCGGCGTTCCTCGGCCAGTTCTCCGTCGTGATGCGCGGCCGGTCGTCGAGCGCCATCCAAGCGCTCACCCGACGATCCGGTCGTCCGCCTCACCGGCCACGCCATTGGCGCCCAGGTCGAGGCGATCATTCGCCGCGACGCCGAGGGCGCTTCCCGATGGCTGCCGCGCACGGCCCGCTGATTTCCCGACCGCGATCCTGATGGCGGCCCTCACGCCGGCCGCGCTTCGTGACGTCCTGCTCCGCCCGGCCATCGCGGTCCTCGCGCTGGTCATCGTAGTCGCGCTGACCGGCTACGCCCCGGCCCCCGCCCTTCGCGCCCTGTGGCGCGGATCGTTCGGCTCGCCCTACGTGATCGTCTCGGCCACCCTGGTGCGCGCCACGCCGCTCATCCTCACGGGCCTCGGCGTGGCCATCGCCTTTCGCGCCAATGTGCTCAACATCGGCGCCGAGGGGCAGTTCCTCGCCGGTGCCACGGCCGCCGCGGCGTACGGCATCACGGCCGCCGCCCACACGGCAGTCGCCGTGCCCGTGGCGCTCGTTCTGGGTACCCTGGCCGGCGCCGGATGGGCCGGCATCGCCGAGTGGCTCCGGCGCCGATTCGGCGTGCTCGAAGTCATCAGCACGATCATGCTCAACTTCATCGCGCTCGACGCCGTCGGCTGGCTCGTGCGCGGTCCGCTGCAGGAGCCCACGCACATCTATCCCCAGACCGCGAACCTCCCCGCCATCGCCACGATGCCGCGCCTCCTGCGCGGACTCGTCCCGGGGTCGCGTCTGCACGCGGGATTCCTGATCGCGCTCGTCGCGGCGCTCGCCGCCGGCTGGGTGTTGCGGGAGACCGCGCCCGGATTTCGGCTCCGGGCCGCCGGTGCGAATCCGTTCGCGGCCGCGAGCGCCGGGTTGATCGACGTGCCGGGCACCACAACGCGCGCGTTCCTGGTGAGCGGGGCGCTCGCTGGCCTGGCCGGCGCGGTCGAGGTGACCGGCGTGACCTATGCGCTGTACGAGAACATCTCGCCTGGCTATGGCTACACGGCCATCGCGGTCGCGCTGCTCGCCGGCCTCTCCCCCTATGGCGTGATCCTCACGGGCATCCTGTTCGGTGCGCTGGAGGCCGGCGCCGGTGCCATGCAGCGCGATGCCGGCGTACCCTCCGTCGTGGTCTCGGTCGTCGAAGCGGTGCTCATCCTCGTCTTTCTCATTCCGGGGTCCCGCTGGCGTGCACGCGCTCACTGATTTTCTCGCCGCGACGATCCGCACGGCCACGCCCCTGGCGCTGGCCGCGCTCGGCGAAACAGTGGCCGAGTGCGCCGGAGTCATTAATGTCGGACTCGAGGGCATCGATCATCGTCGGCGCCTTCGCCGCGCTCGTCGGGGCGCAGGCGGTGGGCGTCGCCACGGGATTCGCGGCGGCGGCCGCCGGCGGCGCCCTGGTGGCGCTGCTCTTCGCGGGATTTGCTGTCGTGCTGCGCGCCGACCAGATCATCACGGGGACGGCGATCACGCTCCTCGGCCTGGGTCTCACGGGCACGCTCTACCGGCGCGCGTTCGGCGCCGCTGGCGCCGCACTGTCCACGCCGACCGAGCCCGCCACCGCGATTCCGGTGCTGGCGCGTATACCGGTCATTGGACCTTCGCTCTTCAACCAGCCGGCCATCACGTATGCCGTCTACCTCTTGGTTCCGTTGATGGCGTACGCGATGTACCGCACGCGGGCCGGCCTGGCGCTCCGCGCCGTCGGCGAGAATCCCGACGCGGCCCGCGCCGCGGGACTCGACGCGCGCCGCATTCAACTCCTCGCGGTCGTCTTTGGCGGCGTCATGGGCGGACTCGCCGGCGGCACGCTCGTGCTGGCGCAGGTCGGGACGTTCGCCGAGGGCATGTCGGCCGGCCGCGGGTTCATTGCCATTGCGGTCGTTGCGCTCGGCCGCTGGCACCCCGTGGGCACGGCGATCGGCGCGCTCCTCTTTGGGGCGGCCTCGGCGCTCCAGTTCCTGTTTCAGGCTATGGGCTGGCACGCCCCCTACCAGCTCTTTCTCGCGTTGCCGTACGTGCTCACGCTGATCGCGCTCGCCGTCCTCGCCGGCCGGCGTGCGGCGCCAGCGGCCCTCGGCCGGCGGGAGTTGATTCTGTCATGACGGCGGCGCCGTGGTGAGATCCCTTCCGCTCGATCCGCAGCCCACGGCACGCCAGACGCGGGAGATTCTGTTCCACGTCGGACACGAACTGTCCGCGATCGGCGCCCGCGTCGACCACTCCGTCATTGGAGGGTTCGCTTTCTGGATGCCGCCGCCCTGGCGGCTGGCCGCCGGAGGTGTGTCATTGGCCATCTCGTCCGGACGCGTCACCATTGGCGCCAACGCCGGCGAGCCCTGGCGGGTCCGCTACGAGCTCCGGTTCACGGCCCTCCTCGGCCTCGTCCTGACCCTGAGCGCGCTCTTGATCCTCATCGGGCTCGATCGGTGGCCGCATGGACGATTGATCAATGCCCAGATCGCGCTCTGGTCCGTGGCCTACGTCCTGCCCTACTTTGGCGCCGACTACACTTTTCGCCGCTGGCTGGACCGGACATGCGCGGCCGCGCCCGTGACCCGATCCGACCGGCGGGGGTCCATCCAGGCATAAAGGAGGGCTCGCTTGCGCTTGTGTCTCGTAGTCTCCGCCCTGATCCTCGTCGCCGCCTGCTCGAGCGCCCCGACCTCGGCGACCGCGCGTGGTCCGTCAGTGAACGGCATGTGGAGCGCGACCGACACGGCCCAGCGCGTCCTCACACTCACGCTCATTCAGACCGGCGACTCGATCGCCGGGACAGGGTCCATCGGCGCGATGGCCTTGAGTATCGCGGGCCGCAACACGGGAGTCGCGGGTTGCGGTTGCAACTGTCCCTGCCCGTTGATCATGCCGGTCAATCTCAGCATCGCTGACGCGAGCCACGACACGCTGCAGGTGCGCGGCGCGTTTGGCGGCGACTCGAATCACTTCAACATGCTGATCCGGCAGAGCACCGGTCCGGCGCCGGGGTTCCCCTTCGACACCGCGGACACGGTGACCATGCTGCGCGCCACGCTGGTGGCGAACCACTGATCACCGGTCGCGGCTACTCCGGCCGCCCGCTTACACCAACTGCGCGTCCAGCGTGATGGGCACGGCCTTGAGCGCCTTGGATACCGGACAGTTCTCCTTGGTGTCCTCGGTCGCCTTCTTGAACTTGGCGGCATCGATGCCGGGGACGCTGGCCTTCACGACCAACGTGATGCCGGTGATGGTGAACCCGGCGCCTTGTTTCTCAATGGTGCAGGTCGCGCGCGTGTCCACCCGCGTCGCCGGCGTGCCGGCTTGCTCCAACCCGGCGGCCAGCGCCATGCTATAGCACGCGGCCTCGGCGGCCGCGAGCAGCTCTTCGGGGTTGGAGCCTTTGGCATTCTCGAACCGCGAACCGAACGAGTACGACGCCCCAATGGCGCCGCTCTCGCCGGAGAACGATCCCTTTCCTTTTTGCAGACCCCCTTCCCACGTGGCGGTCGCGTGACGTGTCGGCATAATGCAGTCTCCCTGAATCGGTTTGTACGCTAAGGTCGTCCAAAAGATATGGGCCGACTTCTGAGAACCCTGGTGCCCGTCGCGGCGCTCGCCGTGGCTGTCGTGTACACGCTCTCCGTGTACCCGAGCCTGCCCGCGCGCGTCCCCATGAAGTGGGGTCTCGATGGCCAGCCGACCCGTTGGGCAAGCCGGGAGTTCGGCGCGTGGTTCCTGCCAGTGGTCACCGCGCTCATCTTCGTCTCGATGCAGATCGCCGTCCGCCTCGACCCCCGGCGGGCCAACGATCCCCGGGCCCGTGAGTCGGTCGAGATCGTTGCCTTTGGCACCGTCACGTTCATGTCCATCATCCAGGTCGCGGCCATGCGTGCCGCCCTCGGCCTGGCCTCGCACATGATCGCGATCGTGTTTATTGGCCTCGCCGTGTTGGTCGCGCTCACGCTCTACGCCGGCGTTCGCGCCCGGCGTTAGCCGGCCGGCGCCTGTCCGATTCTGGGACGGTCGTTCCCAGCGTCGGGTGAACACCATCCGGTTGCTCATCATGCAACCGCAATAAAATCAACACATTAGCCGCCAACCCCGGCCGGCACACGACTTCCATATACAGGTGGCCATGGACATCGTTCGTAGCAAACCAAAATCCCGCCGCCGGTATCTGATCATTGCGGGCGCCGTCGTCGCGATCACCGCGCTTTCCGTGTCGGTCAGCCGACTGGAATCCCGTCCACCATCAGTGGAGAGAAGCACGCTGTGGATCGACTCGGTGCGCCGCGGGACCATGCTGAGGCAAGTGCGCGCCCCAGGCACGCTGCTGCCCGATCACGTCCGCATCATCGCGGCTGTGACCGCGGGGCGCGTCGAGACCCTGCCGATCAAAGCCGGCGTGACCGTGACGCCTGAGACCGTGATCGCGCAGCTATCGAACCCCGACGTGCAGCTCGAGGCTTTGGACGCCGAACGGCAACTCTCGGTCGCCGAGGGCGCGCTAGTCGCGCTCAAGCAATCATTGGAGAATCAGCGCCTCACGCAGGCGTCCGCGGTATCGACCGCGGAGATGGACGCCAATGAGGCCGCGCGCAACCAGACCGTCTTTCAGACGCTTGATGGGAAAGGGTTGGCCGGCAGCAACGAGCTGGCCCGGGCCCGCGATGCCGCCACGTCCACGAAGACCAAGCTCCAGATCGAGCGCGACCGCCTCGCGGTGTTGACCTCATCGATCGACCAGCAGATTGCGCTGCAGACCGAGCAAGTCGAGCACCTCAAGGCGATCTCCCGGTTCCAACAAGGGCGCATCCAGTCGATGCATGTGACGGCCGGCGAGCCCGGCGTGTTGCAGGAGCTGCCGCTGCTGCTCGGACAATGGGTGACTCCGGGGCTCATGCTGGCGCGCGTCGCCCAGCCCGGGAAACTCAAGGCCGTGCTCAACGTGCCCGAGACCCAGGCCAAGGACGTCATCGTCGGCCAAGTCGTCTCCGTGGACACGCGCAATGGCACCGTGCCGGGACGCGTCGAGCGCATCGATCCGTCCGTGCAGAATGGCACTGTGGGCGTCGACGTCTCGCTCGAGGGCAAGCTTCCCGACGGCGCCCGCGCCGATCTCAGCGTCGACGGCACGATCGAGATCGAGCGGTTGGACAACGTGCTGTACGTGGGTCGCCCGGCGTTCGGCCAGCCCGACGGCACCGTCACGTTGTTCACGATAGGACCCGATGGCAGGACTGCGGTGCGTCGCACCGTGAAGCTCGGCAAGAGTTCGGTCACCACTATTGAAGTCCTGCAGGGACTCGTGGCCGGCGACCATGTGATCATTTCCGATATGTCCGCGTGGGACAACGTCAACAAGGTCCGGGTAGAATGACAGCAACGATGACGACTCCGTTGATCCGCCTCGACGGCATCAAGAAAGTGTTCTATACCGATGAGATCGAGACGCACGCATTGTCGGAGATTCACCTGGAGATCGGCGAAGGCGAATACGTCGCCATCGGCGGTCCGTCCGGGTGCGGCAAGACGACGCTGCTGTCCATTCTCGGGCTGCTGGACACGGCATCGGACGGGAAGTACGACCTGGCGGGCGAACCCGTCGCGTCGCTCTCCGCGTCCGACCGGGCCCGCGTCCGCAACCGGCAAATCGGATTCATCTTCCAGGCGTTCAACCTCATCGGCGACCTTACGGTCTACGAGAACGTCGAGCTGCCGCTCACCTATCGCGGCATGCCGTCGAGCGAGCGGCGCGAGCGGGTGCAAAAGGCGCTGGAGCGCGTGGGGATGGCCCACCGCACCAAGCACTATCCCGCGCAGCTCTCCGGCGGTCAGCAGCAGCGCGTGGCCGTCGCCCGCGCGGTGGCGGGCGATCCGCTCATTCTGCTCGCGGACGAGCCGACGGGTAACCTCGACTCCCAGAACGGCGAGGCCGTCATGGGACTGTTGCGCGAGCTGCACGAGGGCGGCGCCACGATCTGCATGGTGACCCACGATCCCCGGTTCGCGGCGCACGCCAAACGCACCGTGCACCTGTTCGACGGCCGCGTGGTCGAGGATGAGCAAGGCGTCCGTCAGCGCGAGGACGAGCGCAAGCTCACCGAGAGCGGCTTCGGCTTCACGGGCTGACAGAGACTTGGGGGCGGGGGCGGGTGATGACAGAGATCAGCGGGGTCTTGTTGGCCGGGTCGGCGATCCGCCTCAGCAATGTGGCGGTCGTGGCATTGGTCGTGGCCTGCGGGGTGATCCCCGTGGTGGCCTCGGCGATCGATGACCTCCGCGTCGGGCTCGTGCGGCCGCCGCGGGGCTGGTTCCGCCGTGGTCTCCTGATCGGCGAGCTGCTCGCGGCGATCTTCCTGGTGAACGCCTCGCGCCACATGCTGGCCTCGTCGGTCTGTGTGCAGGTGGCCGGCCACGGCCCGTCGCGGGTCCTTGCCGTCAGCGCCGCCCCGCCGTCAGGTTGCCCCACATGATGATCTGGTCGAGACGGACCGAAACGGCGGTCGAGCCGCCGCCGCCGGTCGCCCAGCCGGGCGAGCCGTTGATCGGGCTCCGCGGAGTCGAACGGTGGTACGAGGCCGGGGGCAACCGGACCTACGTGCTGCGCAACATCACGCTCGACATCGCCGCCGGCGATTTCGTGTCCATCATGGGCCCGTCCGGCGCCGGCAAGTCGACGCTCCTCAACCTCCTCGGGATGTTGGACTCGGGTTGGTCCGGCGAGTACCACCTGGCCGGCCAGGCCGTGCACGCCCTGCCCCACAAGTCCCGCGTCGCGCTCGGGAAGCGCCACATCGGGTTCGTGTTCCAGCAGTATCACCTGCTCGATGACCTGACCGTGGCGGAGAACCTCGACGTCCCGCTGTCGTATCGCGACGTGCCGCGCGCCCAGCGGCAGGCGTTGGTCGCCGACACGCTCGACCGGTTTGGCATCGTCGGCAAGAAAGATCTCTATCCCCGCCAGCTGTCGGGCGGGCAACAGCAGCTCGTCGGGATCGCGCGCGCCGTGATCGCCGCGCCCGCCGTGATCCTGGCCGACGAGCCGACCGGCAATCTCCACTCGAGCCAGGGCCGCGAGATCATGGCCCTCTTTCGCGAGCTCAACGCGCGCGGCACGACCATCGTGCAGGTCACCCACTCCGAGGAAAACGCCGCCGCTGGCCGTCGCATCGTGACGCTCCGCGACGGGTGGATGGCATGACCGCGGTCGACGAGGTGCGCCACGCGTGGCGCGCGCTCGCCCGGACTCCCCTGTACACGATCGTCGCCATCGCCACCCTGGCGATCGGCATCGGCGCCACGACGGCCGCCTTCACCGTGGTGGGCAGCGTGCTCCTCAAGCCGCTCCCCTTCGCCGAATCCGAGCAGCTGGTGAGCGTCCTGGCGACGACGCGCGGCCGCGATTCGACTGTGCTGTCGTACCCCGCGTTCCAGGACTTCCACCGGCAGCAGGACGTCTTCTCCGGCTTCGCCTATATCACCGGCGACGGAGTCACGTATCGCCGGGCCGGCGGTAGCGAGTCGATCCTGGCCGCCATGGTCACCGACGACTTCTTCCCGCTGCTGCGGGCCCGACCCGCGATCGGCCGCCTGATCACGCCGGAGGACAACCGTCCGGGCGCCGCACCCGTCGCGGTGTTGTCGCACGAGATGTGGCTGAACGACTTCGCGGGCGACACGCGGGTCGTGGGACGTGCCCTCGATCTCACCATTGGCACCTACACGATCGTCGGCGTGCTCGACGTCGGGCAGGCCTATCCCGACTGGGTGCCCGGGAGGCGCGCCGAGCTCTACATCCCGTTAGAGAGTGCGCCCTACGTCATGCGCGGTGGGCACGGCAAGCGGACGAGCCACGCCGATGCGCGCACGCTGGCCCGGTTGAAGCCCGGCGTCACGCGCGGGCAAGCCGAGCGCGAGATGGCGACGATCGCCGCCAGCCTGGCGGTGGCCTATCCCGCCTCGGATTCGGCGTTCCAGTTCATCGCGCTCCCGCCGCTGCGCGATCAAGTGGTCGGCGATATCGGTCCCGCGTTCGCCGTGCTGACCGTGGGCGTGGTCCTGGTGCTGCTCCTGGCTTGTGCCGATGTCGCGAACCTGGCGCTGGTCCGTGCCACGGCGCGCGATCGGGAGATCGCCGTGCGAACGGCACTCGGCGCCACGCGAGGGCGCATCGCGCGCGCGCTGCTCGCGGAAAGCGGCCTGGTCGCGGTCGCCGGCGGCGTGCTGGGCGTGGTCCTCGCGTTCGCCGCTGTGCGGATCTTTGTGGGCGCGGCGCCCGACAACATCCCGCGGCTGGAAGAAGTCCATCTGGACTGGCGCGCGCTCGGCGCGGCGCTGGCGGCGACCTCGCTGGCGGCGATTCTGTGCGGACTGGCGCCGTTGGCCGTCTCCGGGCGGCGCGATCTCGTCCCGGCGCTCAAGGCTGGCGGCCGCGGCTCCAGCGCTGCGCGCCGCGGACTCCGGCTGCGTTCCGCGATCGTTACCGCGCAAATCGCCCTCTCGGTCGTGCTCATCTCCGGCGCCGGCCTGCTCATCCGGAGCTTCGCGCTCCTGCGCGCCGTCGATCCGGGGTTCGATACCAGCCATTCTCATCACCTGGGATTTCGCGCCGCCGAAGGGCAAGTATACCGATGACGCCTCGCGGTTCGCGCTCTACCAGCGTGTCATGGCCGCCACGCAGATGCCCGGCGTGCGGTCGGCGGCGCTGGTCAACCATGGGCCCCTGAATAGCGGGGGCACCTTCACGCAGGTCGGGCCTGACGGACGCGACGCCGTCGCTGACACCGTGGGCGCGATATTCGAGACCGCGAGCGCGCGCTACTTCGCGACTCTGGGCATACCGATCACCATGGGCCGCGACTTCACCGACGCCGACATGCTGAGCGGGACCATCCCCGCGATCGTGAGCGCCACCGCGGCCAAACGCTACTGGCCGAACGCGAATCCGATCGGACACGTGATGACGGTGCTCAATGGCGCGCACGGCGATCAGGGGTTCGGCACGCCGATCCGGACCGTCGTGATCGGCATCGCGGGCGACGTGAAGAAGTTCACGCTGGACGAGAAGCCTTTTCCGGCCGTGTATCTGCCGATCACCCACCCGTATGCCGCCGGCGGCGTGTACGTGCGCACGTCCATGCCACCGGCGTCGCTGATCAACCCGATCCGGCGGGCCGTCGCGGCGATCGATCCCGATATGCCCGTGCGGGATCTGTCGACCGGCGACACCGCGATCGACTTCAGCGTCTCGCGCCAGCGGCTCGTCATGTCCCTGCTGACGCTGTTCTCGGGTGTCGCGTTGATCTTGGCCGCGCTCGGCCTCTATGGCGTCATCGCCTATTCCGTGACGCAGCGGACCGCCGAGATGGGGATCAGAAAGGCGCTGGGCGCGCGCGCCGGGGACATTGTCCGACTGATCGCGTGGAGCGCGGCCGCGCTGGTGGGGACCGGCTTGGTGGTGGGCGCCGGCGGCGCGGTGGCGCTGGGCCGCGCCATGCGGTCGCTCCTGTACGGCATTGGTCCGAGCGACCCGGTCACGCTGGTGGCGGTGGTCGGGATTCTCGGGACCGTGGCGGCCGTGGCCAGCTATCTCCCCGCCCGGAGGGCGGCGCGCGTCGATCCCGTCGTCGCGCTGCGCGCCGAGTGAGGCCTAAATTCCATCTACTATGAAGCGGCCGCGTTTGCTCGTCGCGGACGACCAGCCCGACATCATCGAGGCGCTGGCGCTTCTGCTCAAAGCCGAGGGGTTCGAGCTGGAGAGCGCGCGGTCGCCCGCGGGGATATTGGCTGCCGTGGAGCGGCAGGAGTTCGATGGCGCGCTGATCGATCTCAATTACGCGCGCGACACGACGTCGGGCCGCGAGGGCATGGAGCTCCTGGCCCGCATCAAAGCGCTCGATGCCACGCTGCCGGTGACCGTCATGACCGCGTGGTCGAGCATCGACCTCGCCGTCGAGGCCATGCGGCGCGGCGCTTACGACTATATCGAGAAGCCGTGGGAGAACGCGCGGCTCATCGCGACCATGCGGCGGCAGGTCGAGATGGCCCACGCGCTGCGCGCCGGGCGGCAGCTGGAGAACGAGCTGGAAGCGCTGCGGCCGACGCCGGGGCGGCCGCTCCTCATCGCCGAGTCGCCGCGCATGCGGCCCGTGCTGGAGCTGATGGCGCGTATCGCGCCGTCGGACGCCAATGTGCTCATCACCGGCGAGCACGGCACCGGCAAAGAGCTTGTCGCGCAGTGGCTGCACAGCGCCTCGATGCGGGCCGGGCGATCGTTTGTCGCGGTGAATCTCGGCGGGCTGGCCGATGGCGTGTTCGAGAGCGAGCTGTTTGGGCACGTCAAAGGCGCGTTCACCGACGCGCGCGCGGACCGCATGGGGCGGTTCGAGTTGGCCGACGGCGGGTCGCTCTTCCTCGACGAAGTCGCCAACGTGTCGATGGCCCAGCAGGCCAAGCTCCTGCGCGTGCTGCAGACCCGCGAAGTGGAGCGCGTCGGCTCCTCGCGCCCGCGGCGCGTCGACGTCCGGATATTGGCGGCCACCAACGCGGTGCTGGCCGACGAAGTGGCCGCGGGCCGGTTCCGGGAAGACCTGCTCTTTCGCCTCAACACCATTGAGATCGCGCTGCCGCCGCTCCGCGAGCGGCGCGACGACATCTTGCCGCTGGGGCGCTACTTTCTCGAGCGGCACGCCACGCACTACGGGCGCCGCGGACTGGGCTTCGATACGGGAGCCGTGCACGCGCTGCTCGAGTATGGCTGGCCCGGGAACGTGCGTCAGTTGGAGAACGCCGTCGAGCGCGGCGTGCTCATGGCCTCCGGCAATGCCGTGCAGGCCGTGGACCTGGGGCTCCGGCCGCCGAGTGGCGGGCCGACCGCGCGGTTGGAGGACATGACGCTGGAAGAAGCGGAGCGCGTGCTCATTGAGCGGGCGCTCAGCCGCTGCGACGGCAACGTGAGCGCCGCCGCCAAAGCACTGGGGCTCAGCCGGAGCGCGCTCTATCGCCGTCTGGAGAGTAATGGCCGGTGAACGGCCCCCGCGTCTTGGCCGGCGACGGAACCACGAGCGCCGCGTGCTGTTCTTGGCGCTGGCGCCGGCCGTGCCGGCGCTCCTGCTCAGTGCCTATTACCTCGCACGCACGCCGCTGACCGGCGCCGCGCGCGCCACGATCGTATTGGTGCTGCTCGGCGCCTGGATCGGCGGGGCGCTCGCGCTGCGGGCCGCGGTGGTGCGGCCCCTCCAGAGTTTGTCGAACATGGTCGCCGCGCTGCGCGAAGGCGACTACTCCATGCGGGCGACCAGCGCGTACCCGGAAGACGCCCTCGGCCTGGCCCTGCTCGAGACCAACCTGCTCAGCCAGCAGCTGCGCAGCTGGCGGCTCGGCGAGCTGGAAGCGGCGGCGCTGCTGCGAACGGTCATGGCCGAGATCGACCTCGGCGTGTTCGCGTTCGACGACGATGGCCGGCTCCGGCTCATCAATCGCGCCGGGGAGAAACTCCTCGGCGAGCCCGCCCCGCGGTTGTTGGGACGGAGCGCCGACGCGCTGGGTCTGGGTCGATCGTTGGAAGGCGAAGTGCCGCGCGTCGAGGAGTTGACGTTTCCGGGCGGGGCGACCGGGCGTTGGGGGGTGCGGCGGAGCACGTTCCGGCAGGACGGCCGGCCCCACTCGTTGCTCGTGCTCACGGATTTGAGCCGGACGCTGCGCGAGGAAGAGCTGGCGGCCTGGCGGCGACTGGTGCGGGTGCTGAGCCACGAGATCAACAACTCGTTGGCGCCGATCCAGTCCATCGCGCACACGCTCCGCTCCATCGTGAGCCGGGATCCGCCGCCGCCGGATCTGGCCGCCGATGTCATCCGCGGGCTCACCGTGATCGCCGGGCGATCGGAGGGGCTGTCGCGGTTCATGTCATCGTATGCGCGGCTCGCCCAGCTGCCGCCGCCCAGAGCAGCGGTGGTCGACGTCGCGGCGTGGGTTCGGCGGACGGCGGCGATCGAGACGCGGCTCGATGTCGCGATCACGGACGGGGCGCCGGTCGCCATCATCGGCGACGCGGATCAGCTCGATCAGTTGTTGATCAATCTCGTTCGGAATGCGACCGACGCGTCGTTGGAGACTGGAGGGCGGGTCACTATCGGGTGGAGCGCGGCGGACGGGCATATCGAAGTGGCGGTCGAGGACGAAGGGCCTGGCGTCGGGGCGACGGCCAACCTGTTCGTGCCGTTCTATACGACCAAGCCCCATGGCTCTGGCATTGGGCTGGCGCTCAGCCGGCAGATCGCCGAGGCGCATGGAGGGTCGGTGACCCTCGCCAATCGGGTTCAAGCGACCGGGTGCGTGGCCACCGTGCGGTTGCCGATCGGTGGCATCAATGGGATCAATGGGGTCGACGGGCGGGCGGATGTGGGACTTGCTAGTTTTTCAGCATGATGCTAGATAGCTAGCATGGCGGAAGCTCTCAGTAATCGGCTTAGTCGCCGCGAGCGGCAGATCATGGACGTGCTCTTTCGACGCGGCCAAGGCACCGTCGCGGACGTCGTGGCCGAGATGCCGGATCCGCCGAGTTACTCGGCGGTCCGCGCTATGCTGCGGACGCTCGAGGACAAAGGGCATGTGCGGCATTGGGAAGACGGGCCGAGGTACGTCTATGTCCCCACTGTGCCGCGTGAGGCGGCGCAGAAGAATGCCATGGCCCATCTCGTGGCGACGTTCTTTGACGGGTCCACTGCGCAGGCGGTTGCCGCGCTGCTCGATGGCTCGGCGCGCGCGTTGACGGCCGCCGAGCGAACGCGGCTGACTGCGCTCATTCGGCGCGCTAGCGAGGAGGGGCGCTGAACTATGATTGACTTGTTCGTGCGGGCGACCGCGCTGCTCGTCGTCGCCTTTGCCGTCATTGGTGTGCTCCGGAGATCCTCGGCGGCCGCGCGCCATTCGTGTGGGCGTCGGTCCTCGGCGGACTGCTCGTCCTGCCCGTCCTGCCCGCGGTCGTCCCGACGTGGGCCGTGCCCTTGCCCGCGGTTCATCCCGCCGCCGCGCTTCGCGCGCTCGGCGCGCTGTCTCACGCGCCGGCGGTGGCTGCCCCGCCCGCGGCGGCACCGGCGCCGTCGGCTATCGCCGACGGGCGCGGTACGCGCGACGCAATCGGCGATGCAGGCGGGAGCAACGCGGCTGCAAGCAACGCGGCTGCAAGCAACGCGGCTGCAAGCAACGCGGCTGCAAGCAACGCGGCTGCAAGCAACGCGGCTGCAAGCAACGCGGCTGCAAGCAACGCGGCTGCAAGCAACGCGGCTGCAAGCAACGCGGCTGCAAGCAACGCGGCTGCAAGCAACGCGGCTGCAAGCAACGCGGCTGCAAGCAACGCGGCTGCAAGCAACGCGGCTGCAAGCAACGCGGCTGCAAGTAACGCGGCTGCAAGTAACGCGGCTGCAAGTAACGCAGCTGCAAGTAACGCAGTTGCAAGCAACGCAGTTGCAAGTAACGCGACTGCAAGTAACGCAGCTGCAAGCAACGCAGTTGCAAGCAACGCAGTTGCAAGCAACGCAGTTGCAAGTAACGCAGCTGCAAGCAACGCAGCTGCAAGTAACGCAGCTGCAAGTAACGCAGCTGCAAGTAACGCAGCCGCGAGTAACGTCGCGAGCGACGCTATGAGCAACGCCACGAGTAACGCGACGAGCAATAGCACGAGCGAGGTGGTGAGCAACGCCACCAGTTATGGCACGGGCGACGCCACGAGTAACGTCATCAGCGGCGCCGTGACCAACGCTGCGAGTGACGTCACCAGCAATAGCACGAGCAAGGCGCTGAGCAACGCCACGAGCGATGGTCCGGGCGGCACGAGCAACGCACCACGCGTGCTCGCCCACGCGGATGCCGCGCGCGTCGGAAGGCGCGCCGCGGCCGCGCGAAGCGCGGGCCGCGAAGCTCTGCGCGAAGAGGGCGACGTGCCGCTGGCGCTGTCGGGCGCCGGCACCGTTCGCCTCGCCGGGTTCCTGTCCCGCCTCTGGATCCTGTTCCAGATCCTGGGGACCGCCGCCGTCATCGCGCGCCTCCTGATGGGGATCACGCGCCTCAGGGCGATCGTCCGGCGCGCCCGCCCGGCCGAGCCGCATTGGGCGGCTCTCGCCGAGCGGATCTCGCACGGCCTCGGCCTCCGGCGCCCGGTCTCGATCCGGATCGGCGCGGCGGGCTCGGTGCCGGTGACGTGCGGGATCCTGCGCCCGCTGGTGATCCTGCCGGCCGATGCCGCGGAGTGGGATGAGGAACGGCGGACGCTCGTGCTGACACACGAGCTCGCGCATGTGCACCGCTACGACGTGCTGACCCACATCGTGGGCCAACTCGCGGTCGCCCTGTTCTGGTACCACCCCCTCGCCTGGCTAGCCGCCACCCACATGCGCCAAGAACGCGAACGCGCCTGCGACGATCTGGTACTCGGCGCCGGCGCCCGCCCGTCGCGCTACGCGGGCGACCTGCTGGAGCTGGTCCAGACGCTGAGCGGCGCCGCCGCCCCCGCGGCCGCCGCCCTGGCGATGGCCCGCCGGACCGAGATCGAGGGCCGCTTGCTGGCGATCCTCGATCGGGCCGTGCGCCGCGACCCCATTGGTCGCCGCCGCATCGCCACCACGGTCGCCGCCGCCAGCACCGTGGTCTTCGCCCTGGCGTCGGTCCACCCGATGGAAGCCGCCGTAGCGCGCCCGCAGCCCGCCACGATCGTCCTCAGCCCGGTTGAGGCGACGTTCACGTTAGCGAGCCTTCATCGCGACAGTATACAGCTAATAGCGCGCCACAAGGCCACAAAGGACGTACTACTGGCCGATGTCGCCGCCGAAGTCGCCACGATCGCCTCGGACGCGACCAAACGCTCGGTCCTGCTCGAGATCGCCCAACACTACTGCAGCTCCGACACCCTGCGTCGCGCGTTCTTCACCGCGACCAACACCATCTCGTCGGATACCGAGCGCCGCCGCGTTCTCCTCGGCCTCCTCGGCCGCGGCTCCCGCGACGCCGCGACGGTCACCGGGATCCTCCGCTCCGCGACGATGATGTCGTCCGACGCCGACAAGGGCCTGGTCCTCCGCACCGTCGCCGGCCTCGACCCCCTGACCAACGCCGACGTGCGCCACGAGTTCTTCGCGGCCACCAACACGATGACCTCCAACACGGACCGCGCCGGCGTGCTCCTCGCCGTACTCGGCGAGGCCCGGGCCCGCTCCGCCGGTCATCCCGACGGCGCCCTCACCGTCGCCCGCGCCGCCATTGGCTCTACGTCCAAGCTCAGCTCCACCGACGACAAAGTGCGCGTTCTCCGCGCCCTCGTGCGCGGCGGCTGGATGACCAACGAATCCGTGCAGCGCGACTTCAAGATCTGCCTCACGACCGTGTCCGAGTGACATGACCTGAACCGGGTGCCCCGATGCTCGCCCTTCCCGTTGCCACCGCGATTCTGACCGCGTGCCAGTTTGGGGCTGGGAGCTGGCACAGTGAACGACACCTCTCGGTGCACACCGATGCCGACGGCCCCCGCTGGCATCTCCTGTGGGCCACCCCCCGCTGTCGCGTGGATGTGACGACGGTCGGGACCGTCACGTTCACCCCCGATGCCACCGACGTCGCCGATCTCCAACCGGGCGGGTCGGTCGACGTCACCGAACAATCCGGCGGCCACACGCGGCGCGTCCAACTCCGCCCGATGACGAATGCGACGGATGCGATGATCGATCGCATTTACACGATCGACGGCGCCGCGCACCTGTGGGACGCCGAGGCCGAGGGTTGGTTCGCTGGTCTGCTCCTGCAGGTGGACCACGCCAGCGGCGCTCTGGTCGACGTGCGCTTCCCACAGCTCATGGCCGCCGGCGGCCCATCCGCCGTGCTCGACGACGTCGCCGCGGCGTCGGACGGCGCCAAGCACATCTATCTCATGAAGCTGTTCGCGGCCACGCCGACCCTCGATGCCGACGGCGCCCGCCAGGTCGCTATCATTGCCGGCACCATGACGTCCGACGACGAGCGCGCCCAGCTCCTGATCGCGGCCGCCCCGCACATGGACTGGACGTCGGCTTCCGATCGCGACGCCTATTTCCACGCCGTCGCGGCCATGACCAGCGATTATCCCCGCAGCCGGGTGCTGCTCGCGACGATCAGCGCCGGACCGGCCAGCGGCGCCGGATCCGACGAGCTCGCGCTGGCCACGATCGCCTCCGCGCAGGCCTTGGCCGGCGACCACGAGAAGGCCCGTGTCCTCATCGCCATTGCCGGCCGCGGCGCCCCCGATGATGCCGTGCGCGCCGCCTACATCGCGGCGGCGCGGACGATCGCCTCAGACACCGAGCGCGCCCGCGTGCTCACCGCGCTGGCGCGACAAGGCTGACGCCAAAAACGCCGTGACGCGCCGCTCGGCGTAGTAGATCGGCCGCCACGGCACGGCGCCGCTCACGAACCCCACGTGTCCGCCGCGCTCCACGAACTCGACCTCGAGCGCCGGGTTTGATTCCGCCAGCGCGCGCACCTCATCGAGCACGTTCGCCGGCAAGAAAGGGTCGTCGACCGCGCTCAGCAACAACGTCGGCAACCGCACGGCCGGCAGCCGTCGCAACGCGCTCGATCGCGCGTAATAGTCCTCCGCTCCGGCGAACCCATGCAGCGGCGCGGTCAATAGCTCGTCGAACTCGTAGATCGACCGCACCGCGTCCAGCTTCGCCCGATCGACCAAGTCCGGAAATCGCTCCAGCTTCTCGCGCACTTTACGCTTGAGCGACGCCACGAAGTGCGCCTGGTACACACGCGCGAATCCCTGATCGATGTGCCGGGCGCCGCGCGCCAGATCAAAAGGCACCGACACCGCGGCCGCCGCCCGCACCGCCGCCGGCAGCACGTCCCCGCGCTCGGCCAACCACTTGAGCAAGACATTGCCGCCGAGCGAGAACCCCGCCAACACCACGGGCGCCGCGGGAAACTCCTCGATCACCCGGCCCACCACCAACGCCAGATCCGCCGTATCGCCCGAGTGATAGAAACGGCGGGTCCGGTTGAGCGTCCCGCCGCACGATCGAAACAGCAAAAAGTCCACACCCCATCCCCGCCCCCAGGCTTCGGCGAGCATACCCCGCGCGTAGTGCGAGCGGATCGTGCCCTCGAGGCCATGCAACAACACGAGCCGCGGGCGGTCCGGCGCCGCGTCGACCCGTTCCACGTCCAGCACATTGCCGTCGGGCGTCTCCCACTGCTCGCGGCGCGTCGGCACCGGCGTGGGCCGGCGCATGAACCGTCCCCAGAGCGTGGGGACGTGCGGTCCCGGGAGCCACCAGGCCGGTCGGTACTCGATTCCGCTCATTCACGAACCATACATTTGGTCGTATGGAAGTTCAGGTTTTCGGGACAAAGAAGTGCGCGAACACCCGCAAGGCCCTGCGGTTTTTCTCGGAACGGCGCATCAAGACCCACTTCGTGGACCTCGTCGAGCGCGCCGCCTCGCCGGGCGAGCTCACGCGATTTGCGCAGAAGTTCGGCCTTGGCGCGCTCATTGACCGCGACGGGCGGCGCTATGCCGACCTCGGACTCTCCAGCGCGCGATATTCGGACGCCCGGTGGCTCGAGCGGCTCGTCGAGGACCCCATGCTGCTTCGCACCCCGCTCGTGCGCTGGCAAAGCAAGCTGACCGTCGGTGCCGCCGAGGATACCTGGCGCGACTGGATGCCCAAATGACGCAGTTGGCGATGTCCGGCGTCGGCGTCGAATTCGGCGCCACGCCATTACTGACCGATGTCACGTTCACCGTCGCCGCCCGCGACCGGTGGGGCATCGTGGGGCGCAACGGCAGTGGCAAGACCACGCTCTTCCAGCTCATCACCGGCGCCCTCGCGCCCACCCGCGGGCAAGTGACGCGGATCGGCGGGCTGCGCGTCGCGATGTTGGAGCAGCACCGCGATTTCGGCGACGCGAGCACCGTCTGGGAGGCCGCGGCCGGACCCTTTGCCGAGCTCCTCGCGCTGGAGCAGTCGCTCGCCGAGCAAGCCTCGGCCCTGAGCGACAACGCCGAGCCGGAGGCGCTGGCCCGATACGGGCGCGATCTGGAGCGGTTCGAGCACGAGGGCGGCTACATGATCACGCCGCGGGTCGACGCCGTGTTGCACGGGCTGGGATTCGATCCGGCGGAAGCCCGCACGCGCCCGTTGAGCGCGCTCAGCGGCGGAGAGCGCGGACGGTTGGGGCTGGCCCGCCAACTCGTGGCGCCGGCGGACGTGCTGCTGCTCGACGAGCCGACCAACCATCTCGATCTCGAGACCACGCGTTGGCTGGAACAGTATCTCACGGAGACCGACGAGACCGTCATCGTGATCAGCCACGATCGCGCGTTCCTGGCCGCGATCACCGATCACGTGCTGCATCTGGAGGGCGGGACCGCCATCCCCTACGTCGGCGACTACGAGGCCTTCATCGCCCAGCGTGCCGAACGGCGGCTGGCGCGCGACCGCGCGGTGAACAAGCAACGAAGGCAGGTCGCGAACGAGGAGGACTATATCCGCCGCAACATTGCCGGGCAGAACTCCAAGCAGGCCAAAGGTCGGCGCAAGCGGTTGGAGCGGCTGCCGCGCCTGAGCCCGCCGGTGGGAAGCGACGAGGCGATGGCGCTGCGGCTCGATATCGGCGAGCGCGGGGGTGACCAGGTCCTGTCCGCCGATCGCGCCGGACTCGCGCTCGAAGCGCGCGTCCTGCTGCGGGGCTTCAGCGGGCGGGTCATGCGGGGCGATCGCGTCGGCATTCTGGGCCCCAATGGCGCCGGCAAGTCGACGCTCCTCAAAGCCATCGTCGGTGAGCGTCCCGTCGACGAAGGCGAGCTTCGCCTCGGCGCCTCGACCAGCGTGGCCCACTATCGTCAGGATCTCGCCCAAGTCCCCTTGGGCAAGACGCTGTACGAGACCATCAACGATCTGCGCCCGCTCTGGTCGCGCGGGCAGATCCAATCACATCTGGCACGTTTTGGATTCTCGGGGGACGAAGTGCAGCGGCGCGCCGATACGCTGTCGGGTGGCGAGCGGGCGCGGGTGGCGTTGGCGATGATGATGTTGTCGGGCGCCAACTTGTTGATCCTCGACGAGCCGACGAACCATCTCGACGTCGAATCCATCGAAGCCTTGGAGGACGCGATCGAGCGGTATCCCGGCACCGTGCTACTGGTAAGTCACGACCGGGCGTTGCTGCGGTCGATCGCGACGCGGGTCTGGGTGTTGCACGATGGGCGGATGACGGTATTCGACGGCAGTTTCGCCGAGTGGGAGGTCGCGAGCGCCGAACGGGCCCACGCGTCCCGCGTGGCGGCCGCCGAGGAGGTGGCGCTCCGGCGCGTGCGCGAGCACCGTGTAGTAGAATCCAGACGAGGGACGTCCAAGGCCGACGATGCGGCGTTGCGCACGGCGCGGCGCGAAGTCGACGCCGCCGAGGCGCGCGTGGCTGGCGCCGAGTCGGACGTGGCGCGATTGTCCGAGGCGTTGGGCGATCCCGAGCTGTATGCGACACCCGCAGGGGTCGCGCGCAGCACGCGGCTCGGGATCGAGCTCGACGCCGCGCGCAAAGCGCTCGATGCAGCACTCGAGAAATGGACGGCCGCCACGGAGGCGGTCGAACGGTTGTCCGGGGCTTCGGCGTAAGGTTCACGTGAGACTCTTGATCTGCGCGCTGAGCGTGTGTGCTGCTCTCCTGGGGAGCCGGCCGACCTATGGCCAATCTCCCCCGCCCATGGACAGCGCGACGCGCGTGGCAAAGGCCAAGGACTACTACGCGCGCGGAAAGGCCGCGCTCGCCGCGGGGCAGGCCGACAGCGCCCGTCTCGACTACGAACACGCCGTGAATTTGGACAAGGACAACGTCGACGCGATCGTCTCCCTGGCGAATCTGCTGGTAGAGCAGGGGTACATGAGCAACGCGCGCATGCTCATGCAGTACGCCATCAAGCGCCATCCCAACGACGACCGGCTGCTCCACTTCCGCGCCGTCCGCGACACCGCGAGCGTGCGCTACGACTCCTTGCTCGCGGCGCCCAATCCGCCCGAGGAGACGTTCCGGGCCGCGGCGTCGGAGGCCATCGCCGTCGGACTTCCGCCGCGAGCCAGCGACATCGTCGCCCGCGGTCTTCGGCTGTACCCTCACTCGGCGGCCCTGCGGGCGCTCGCCGACACCGTTCGCGCCAACGGGTATCCCTAATGAAACGTCTCGCCGTGATCTGCGGGCTCCTCTTCTGCTCCGCGCGCGCCGTTGCCCAAACGCACGGGGTCGATCGGAGCAACCTGGATACGACCTGCGCGCCCTGCCAGGACTTCTATCAGTTCGCGACGGGCGGTTGGCGGGCGCGCACGCCGATTCCCGCCGCGTTCCCCCGCTGGGGCGCGTTCGCCGAAATGCAGGAACGCAATCGCGCCATCCTGCACGACGTGTTGGACCAGGCCGCGGCCTCGCCGACGCCGACCAAGCTCGGTACGTACTACGCGACGTGCACGGATTCCACGGGCGCCGATGCGGCGGGGATCAAGCCGATCGAGGACGAGCTGAATCACATCGACGCCGTCACGACCCAAACCGGTCTGCGCGCGGAGATCGCGCGCCTGCAGGGCTATGGCATTGGCGTGCCCGTGGCGCTCATCGTCAACCAGGATCGCAAGGAGAGCACGCGCGAAGCGCTCTATCTCTCGCAAGGTGGCATCGGGCTCCCCGATCGCGATTACTACACGAAGACCGACTCGGCGTCGGCGAAGACCCGTGCGGCGTACGCCGCCCACGTGGCGCGCATCCTGACCTTGGGCGGGGTGCAACCGGCGGCCGCGCGCGGTGAGGCGGACAGCATTCTGGCGTTGGAGACCGCCCTCGCCTACGCGTCGATGACGCGTGTCGAGCGGCGCGACCCGTACAACACGTATCACAAGATGTCGCTCGCGGCCGCCGACTCCCTGGCGCCGCACCTTGAGTGGCGCACGTGGCTGACCGACCTGCAGGCCCCGAAAATCGCCGACGTCATTGTGATGCAGCCGCGATTCCTGACCGCGGTCGATAGCCTCGTGCAACACGAGCCGATCGCGCTGTGGCGGGCGTATCTCCGCTGGCATTTCCTGAGCAGCGCCGCGCCCTGGCTGGATTCGTCGTTCGTCAACGAGAACTTCAGGATGCAGCAGGCCCTGACGGGCACGCCGGAGATGTTGCCGCGGTGGCAGCGTTGCGTCCAAGCGACCGACCAGGGGTTGGGGGATGACCTGGGTAGGGCATTCGTGGCGAGAGCGTTCCCGCCCGAGGCCAAGGCGCGCGCGCTGGCCCTCGTCCACAACATGGAGGAGACGCTCAAGAACGATCTGACGACGCTCGCCTGGATGAGTCCGGAGACCCGCAAGGCGGCGATCGTGAAGCTGGCGGCGTTCGCCAACAAGATCGGCTATCCCGACAAGTGGCGTGACTACTCGTCACTCACCATTTCGCGCCGGCCGTTCATCCAGAACGTGCTCGCCGCGCGAGAGTTCGAGGTGCACCGCCGGCTGAGCAAGCTGGCGGACAAGGTCGACCGGACGGAATGGACGATGACCCCGCCGACGGTCAACGCCTATTACAATGGCTCAATGAACGAGATCGTCTTCCCGGCCGGGATTCTGCAGCCGCCGTTCTTCGATCCCCAGGCCGACGATGCCACGAATTACGGGGGCATCGGGTACGTCATCGGACACGAGATGACGCACGGGTTCGACGACCAGGGGCGCAAATCCGACGCCCAAGGGAATCTGCGCGACTGGTGGACGCCGGCCGACGCGCAGGCGTTCGACCAGCGGGCGAACATGGTGGCTGAGCAGTACAGCGGCTACATCGCCGTCGACAGCGTCCACGTGAACGGCCGGCTCACGCTCAGCGAGAACATAGCGGATCTGGGGGGTATCACCATCGCTTATACGGCGATGGAGCATGTGTACGCGAACCAGCCGCGCGATACGATCGCGGGTTTCACGCCGGAACAGCGGTTCTTCCTCGCCGTGGCACAAGCCTGGCGGGAGAGTACCAGACCGGAGTTCGCCCGGCAGTTGGCCATCACCGATCCGCACTCACCGGGCCGGTGGCGCGTGAACGGACCGCTCTCGAACATGCCGCAGTTTGCACAGGCGTTTCACTGCAAGGTGGGCGATCCGATGGTGCGTCCGGAATCCGAGCGGCCGCAGATTTGGTAGCGTATATTGGGCGGTATCATATGAGGCGTTTTTCGGTTCCCGTGGTCATCATCTCCCTGGCGGCGCTTGCTTCGACGGCCTGCCAGGGAGACAAGAAAGAGACCGCCAAGGCGTTGCCCGCGGCGGTGCAGCCGAGCGCCCCCGCACCCACGCCGATGGCGCGCGTGCGGCACAAGGCCGTGGCCGCTGCCACCGAAGTGGCGGGCGCCATCGAAGACCGGTTCGACCGCATGGATCACGCGCGGCAGGCGATCAAGAACCAGTTCGCGGTCGCGCTGGGCTCGCTGTTGAGCAGCGCGAACAACCGCTCGGACTATTGGACCATCGTCATGGATAGCGGGACCATGCCGGCGGACGTCACGCGCTCGAACTTCTACGACGCCCATCTCCAGCTCACCGGTGCCGCGGACAGCACCGACTCCTGCCGGTTTTCGCCGGGTGACTCGGTGGCGACGTACGAGTGCGTCGTGCGCGATCCCGCGCCGTTCTCCGATCTGGCCAGCAAGATGGCCGCCTACGCCGACGCCTCGCGCGGCGTGATTCCGGCGTCGTGGATCCTGGCGGGCGAAGACGGCGCGTTCCACGCGGCCAATCCCTTTTGCCGCGCCGAGCAAATTCGCTTCGCTAATACCGACGCGCTGCACGTGGTCGTGACGCTGCCTTACGACCAGCCCTGCGCCCTGCCCTACAGCGCGAGCACCAGCAAGTCGTAGAGGGCGTGGGTCCAGGCGGTGATGCCGAACCCACGCACCAGATACAGCGCGCTGAAAGCGACACCGCCGATCAGGCGGTAGACGAACGAGTCCAGGCGGAGCGGGTCGCCGTAGGGACCGATGTAGTGACACGCGGCGAACACGAACGCCGAGACGAGAACGGCGACGACGCCGGCCAAGCGCGCGCTCCAGCCGAGGAGGCGTTGCCCCGCGACGGAGATGGCGCCCGCGATCAGGACGCGGAACAGGAGCTCCTCGTAGATCCCGGCGCCCAGCGAGAGCATCACGCGCGTGCCTAAGGAGGACTGGGCCAGCGGTCCGCCACCGATCATCATGCTGTGGCGGGTCAGGTGCAGCAGATCGGCCGTGATGGTCCCCACCACCGCGCCGAACGCCGCGGCCAGTACGGCCGACTCGGCCAGCATCGCGGCGAAGATCCACCCGCGCAGCGGACCCCGGTGCCGGCGCAGGTCGCGCGCGACCAGCCACCCTGCCAGGCCGAGCACCGCCACGCCGAACACGATCGGCTCATAGGGGCCGGCGATGGCGTACACCGCCTGCTGGAGGATCACGTCGGCGCCGTTCCGCACCCCGGACGCGGGGCCGTGCGACAGGATCACCACCAGCGCTTCGTAGGCCGCGAGCAGCGGGAGCGCGAATAGCAGGCTATAGCGCGCCTGGTGGCTCGCCTGCCAGTACGTGCCTCCGGCCGTCGTCCCCGCCCTTCTGCGTGTCGCCGTCTTAGAAGTCCCCGATGAAGCCGATCTCCGGCTCCAGGCGATGGCCCGACTGACGCTCGACCGCGTCCTGGGCAGTGGCGATGAGGGTGCGGACGTCGCGGGCCGTGGCCTGCCCCAGGTTGACCATGATGTTGGCGTGGATGTGCGAGATCTGCGCGTCGCCGACCCGATAGCCTTTGAGCCCCGCCTGCTCGATGAGCCGTCCGGCGCCGACGCCCTCGATTTTCTTGAAGATCGACCCGGCGCTCGGGTGGTACTCGAGCCACGGGTGTTTCGCCCCGCGCCAGCTCAGGTTCTCCTGCATGACCTTGTGCATGGCCGCGATGTCGCCCGCCGCCAGCTGAAACGTCACCGACAGCACCGTGTGTCGCTGATAGTGCAAGACGCTGGTGTCATAGCCGAACTGCATGGCGGCGCGGTCGGCGATGCAGCGCCCGCCATCCGCGGTCAACAGCTCGCAGGAGGCAAACACCTCGGCGATGAACATGGTCCGTTCGCGCGCCGGGGCGGGCGATAAAAAGTGCAGGTTTTGCCAGATCGCGCCCCCAACGGTCGTCGGGATGCCGACGTAGTGCTCCAGTCCCGACCATCCCCGGGCCACGGCCTGGGGGATCAGCCGGCCGAGGACGGCGCCGCTCTCGGTCCACAGGCGCCCATCCTCGCCGAACGTCGCGCGATCGGCGACGTTATGGATGACCAGGCCGCGCACGCCACCGTCTCCGATGAGAACGTTCGCGCCCAGTCCGAGTATGAAGTAGGGGACACCGGCAGTCCGGGCGGCGAGCACCGCATTTGCGAGATCGTCGGCCGACGTAGCATCGTAAAAGAGATCGGCGGGTCCGCCGATGCGGAACGTCGTGTAGGGAGCCAACGGCTCACCGCGCTTGAGGCGGCGCGGATCGAGGCGGGCGGCCAAGGACTCGAGATGTTCAGGATCGATCATGCGAACAGGAAAATGCCGGTGGACCGCATGGGCCGCCAGCATGATGCTGATAGTGTCCGCGGCGCCGGCAGGCGCCCAGCGCGCCGAGTTGGAGAAGACCATCCAACGGCGGGTGCTCGATAACGGCCTGGAAGTGATCGTCGTGGAGAACCATGGCGTCCCCCTGGCGACGATCGAGATCGACGTGAAGAACGGCTCGTTCACCCAGACGCCGCCCTACGCGGGGTTGGCGCACATGTACGAGCACATGTTCTTCAAGGCCAACGCCACCTACCCGGAGCCGGGGGCGTTCGTGGACCGGGCGGCGGACCTGGGCGCGGTCTTCAACGGCACCACGACCGAGGAGCGCGTCAACTATTACTTGACGCTGCCGTCGGACAGTCTGGCCGCGGGCATGCGGTTCCTGGCGGCCGCGGTCGAGGCCCCGCTCTTCCTGCCGTCGGAGTTGGCCCGGGAGAAAGAGGTCGTCCTGGGCGAGTACGACCGGCAGGAGGCTAGTCCCTTCTTCGCGCTCGACCAGGCCATGGCCAAGAAGCTGTATCCGGGCAACTTCAGCCGGAAAAACGTCATTGGCGATCGCGACGTGGTGCGGGGTGTGACGCCCGAGCAGATGCGGGAGATTCAACGGCGGTACTACGTCCCGAACAACTCCGCGCTGCTCGTCACCGGGGACGTCAATCCGGCGCGGGCCGTGGCGTTGGCCGATAGCGCGTTTCGCGGGTGGGCGCGGGGCGCCGATCCGTTCGTCGCCGATCCGGTGCCCGAGATTTCGGCCCTCGACGGCAGTCAGAGCGTGATCGCCGAGGCGCCCGTGAGCGCGATCACGGTCGAGGTGCAGTGGCAGGGACCCAGCGTCAGGAAGGATCCCAACGCCACGTATGCGGCGGACGTGTTCTCCGACATCGCCAACCAGCCCGGGTCGCGTCTCCAGCGCCGGCTGGTCGACAGCGGGCTGTGGGAAGGGGTCGTCGTGAACTACTACACGTTGGACAACAAAGGGCCGATCACCATCAGCGGGCAGACCTCGCCCGCGAAGCTGCGGCCGGCGCTGGCGGCGCTCGAGGACGAGATCTCGCACTTCGCGGACGCCGAATACGTCTCCAACGAGGAACTGGCCGAGTCCAAGGCCCAACGCACGGTGTCGTCCGCGTTCGGGCGCGAGCGGACGTCCGGCTACACCCACACGATCGGGTTTTGGTGGGCGGTGGCGAATCTCGAGTACTACATGGGGTATGTCGACAACATGGCGGCGCGGACGACCGGGGATCTCGCCGACTATACCCGGCGATACATTGTCGGCAAGCCCCACGTCACCGGCGTGCTCATCTCCCCCGAAGACCGCCGGACCATCAGCTTGACGGACGCCGACTTGTTGGCCGGACACACCAACCAATGATCCGGGCCATCGCGCTATTGACCGCGCTCGCTGGCCCGTCGGGCCCGGCGGCGCCCGACACGGCGACGTCGCGATTCGTCGTCGCCGGGATCCCGGTGATCCTGCGGCATTCGACATTGGCCGGTGTGGCGACCGCCGACGTGTATCTGTTGGGCGGCGCGCGCGAGGAGACTGACGCGACCGCGGGGATCGAGCCGTTTCTGCTCGACGTCTCCGACCGCGGCACCAAGCACTTCCCCCGCGCGTTGCTCCGCCGGACGATGGCCCGGTTGGGCACTTCGATTGTGGTCGACCCTACGGCCGATTGGACGTCCATCGGCGTGCGGGCGACCCCGGAGACTTTCGACTCCACCTGGGTCGTGCTGGCCGACCGCTTGATGTACCCGACCCTCGACGGCGCCGACATTGAGTTGATCCGTACGCAGTACACGTCGGCGATCCGGCAACGGCAGGACAGCCCGGATGCCCTCGTCGACTATCTCGCCGATAGCGCGGCGTACGCGGGCCATCCGTACAGCCGCTCCGTCGGCGGCACCGAGCGCTCGATCGCCGCGCTCACACGCCGGCAACTCGCCGACTTCCAAGCGACCCAGATGGTCCGCTCGCGGATGCTGATCGTCGTGGTGGGCGACGTCGATCGTGCTCGAATGGAGCGTCTCATCTCCCGCACGCTGGCCGGCCTGCCGCTCGGCACCTACAAGTGGACGCTGCCCGCCGCGCCGCCGACCCCCCCCCGCACGAGTACGCTGCGCGCCGTCCCGCGGGAGTTGCCCACGAACTACCTGCTGGGTTACTACGAGGGCCCGGCGGCCACCAGTCCGGATTATCAGGCCCTGCGCGTCGCCACCGCCGTCCTCTCCGGCCGCCTCTTTTCCGAAGTGCGCGATAAGCGGAACCTGTCGTACGCCGTCAACGCCCCGTTCGTCGAACGCGCACTGGCCGAGGGCGGCCTGTACGTCACCACCGGCTCACCGGACTCCGTGCTCGAGATCATGCACACGGAGATCGCCCATTCTCAAGCGGAATCTCGTCGATCCCGACGCGCTGGAGCGGCTCGTGCAGCAATTCATCACCGAATACTTTCTCGACAACGAAACCACCGCCGACCAGGCGAACTTCCTGGCCCGGGCCGAGCTGTATCGGGGCGACTACCGCGTCGCGGACCGCTTCGTGGCCGAGCTCCGCCAGGTCACGAACGAGGATGTGCGCCGCGTGACGCAGCGCTACATGAGCGACATCGCGTTCGCCTACGTCGGCGATACCACCAAGCTCGCGCGCGCCGCCGTCACGGGGTTCTGAAGCAAGACCACGCCGGTGCGCCACAGGGATTTCTCCTGTGGCCGCCGGGCGTCGAGGACGCCGAACAGGCGGAAGAGCCACGCCAGGCGCATTTGCCGGTGCAGGCGGCGCGCCTCGGTCATCGTGAGCCGGAACTCGCTCACCCACCAGCCGAGCGCCGTGAAGAACCCCGTGCCTTCGGCTGGGGCGAATTGCATGCGGGCGTCGCCGCCGAGATGCGGCTGCCACCGCTTCTGCATCATGTGCAGCACACCCCGCGACGCCAGGTCGAACGCCCACCACTCGAACGTCGGCTCGGCGCGAAGGTCCTTCGCCAGCGCCGTCACCTGCTCGCGCGTGAGATAGACGAGCAGACCCTCCGAGACCACGAACACGCGCCGCCCTTGGGCGTTGATCTGCTCGAACAGGGCCCGGCGCGCCGCCGCGTCGGCCAGATCCGTCGGAATCGTCTCCAGGGCGCAGGCCGGCCGCTCGCCTTTCATCATCTCCTGTTTGTAGGCGAGGATCTCGGGAAGGTCGACGTCCACCCACCGGAGCGACGGCGGCAGCGCGAGCCGGTACGGTCGGGCGTCGAGGCCCGCCGCGAGATTGAGCACGAGATCGACGCCATCGCGCGCCACGGCACGCTGGATCAGCTCGTCCAATACCGCCGTCCGCACCACCATTGGCCACGACAGCTGCTTCGCGCCCGGCACCGTACGCACCACTTCGGCGCCCCGCTCGCCCGCGAGCCGGCGGGCGAACGGATCGCGAAAGATCGCGTCCGGACGTTCCGACTCGAGTGCCCGGTACATGGCGACCCAGCGCGCAGTATCGGAGACATTGCGCAGGAGCATTGCATACAGTCTGGTGCTGCCGGGCGACGGTCGCAACATTTATCGCATGGCGACGACTCTTGCCGCGGGTCCGACCTACCGCGCCGACGCATTGGAACGGGTTGCCGCGTCCGATCTTACGTGGACGATGGCGGCCGTGATGTTCTCCTCGCTGTGCATTGTCACGGGTCTCATCTGGGACATCTCGTGGCACCGCACCGTGGGACGCGACACGTTCTGGACCCTGCCGCATCTCGAGGAGCAGCTTGGCGCCTCGGTCGCCGGCTTGTCCTGCGGCTGGCTGGTGCTCCGCACGACGTTTGCCGGCTCGGTCGCCGACCGCGCCTCGACCGTGCGGTTCTGGGGATTTCGCGGACCGCTGGGCGCCTGGGTGTGCATTTGGGGCACCCTCCTCATGATCACGTCGGCACCGTTCGACGACTGGTGGCACAACGCGTACGGGCTCGACGTCAAGATCGTGAGCCCGCCGCACATGGTGCTGGCGACCGGCATGGTCGCCGTCCAGGTCGGCGCCATGCTCATGGCGCTGGCGGCGCAGAATCGCGCCAAGGACGATGATGTGCGCCCATACGCGCTGAGCTACGCGCTGGCCGGCGGGATCCTCATCACCATGATCGCGACGCTGATCATGCAATACGCGGCGGCGCCCAACCGCATGCACGCGGCGTCCGCCTACAAGGTGCTGGGCGCCGTGTTTCCCATCTTTTTGATCGCGTTCGCGCGGGCCGGACGGCTCAAATGGCCGGCCACCGTCACGGCGGCGATCTACATGGGTATCGTGCTCATCATGATGTGGACGTTGGAGGCGTTTCCGGCCACGCCCAAGCTGGCGCCGATCTACCATTCTCGTCACGCACATGGTGCCGCCGTTCTTTCCGCTGCTCCTCGTCGTCCCGGCCGTCGTCATCGATGTACTGATGCGCCGGATCGGGCCGGGGCGCGACTGGCAGCTCGCGGCCGTCCTCGGGGTGGCGTTCGTCGCCGTGCTCCTGGCCGTCGAGTGGTTCTTCGCGGACTTCATGCTCACACCGGCCGCCCGCAATTATTTCTTCGCGGCCGACCAGTGGGAGTACAACCAGCCGCTCGGCCCTTGGCGATACGTGTTCTGGGGACCGACGGAAAGCGCCGGGACATTCGCGCAGGGCATCGGGATGGCGATGCTCTACGCCGCGATCTCGGCCCGGATCGGCCTGTTGTGGGGCAACGGCATGAAGCGCCTCAAGCGCTGACGCGCCGGTGATCAAACGCGCGGTCGGTCTGGCGCTGCTCGTGGCCGTATGCAGCGCGCACGTGGGCAGCCCGGATGTCTGGTTCGAGGGCAAGGCTGGACCGTACCCGGTGTTGGTGGTCGTGCGACTGCCCGGGGTCGTGCCCGGCGTCGCCGACATCACCGTCCGGGTGGCCGGCGCCGACCAGGTCACGATGTTCGTCAATCGGTTCGATGCGACGACCGCGGCGCCGCCGCCGGACGTCGCGCGGCGCGTCGCTGGCGACTCCTCGACGTACGCCGGGCGACTCTGGGTCATGGAGCAAGGGTCCAACAGCGTCACCGTCGGCGTCCGCGGCGCGAAAGGGACGGGCACGGTCGTCGTGCCCGTCGTCGCGCTGGCGACCCGCCGGCTCCCGCTCTATCGGGGGCTCGGGGTGGTGCTCGCTATCATTGGCATCTTCTTGTTCGTGGGCGCGATGTCGATCGCCGGGGCGGCGGTCCGCGAAGGGTCGCTACCGCCCGGTGAGATTCCGGATCCGCGCCGGCGCCGGCGGGCACGGCTGGCCATGGCGGCGACTGGTGGCGTCGTGGCGCTGGTATTGTTTGGTGGATGGAAATGGTGGGGAGCGACGGATACCGCGTATCGGAATGCGATGTTCCAGCCGTATGAGAGCGGCGCGGGCGTCGCGGGCAACACGCTCACGCTCCGGATCACCGACTCGGCGTGGACGCATCGGAGCGACACGGCGTGGCTCAACGCCCATCGCACCGAGGTGTTTCCGCTGATCCCCGATCACGGGAAGATCATGCACCTCTTCCTCATGCAGGAAGGTGGGGCGCCCGCGTTCGCGCATTCTGCATCCGTCGACCGTGGATTCGCTGAGCTTCACGACCAACATTCCGGCGCTGCCGCCCGGGAAGTATCGCCTGTTCGCCGACATCGTCGACGAGAGCGGCATGGATCAGACGCTCACGACTGTTGTGAATATCAGCGATGCCGAGAGCCGTTCCAAGGCGGCGCCGGGTGATTCGGACGACGCGTGGTCCGCGGCGGCGCCCGTGGCCGGGGCGCGGTCCGTGGCGCTCGCCGACGGGTCGACGCTCCGATGGATCGGCGGCGGGGATTCTGCCGTCGCCGGCCGGCCGGCAGGACTGCGTTTCGTTGTCGAGGGGCCCGGTGCGGGTCTCGAGCCATACATGGGGATGGCCGGACACGCGGTCGTCATGCGCGACGACGGGTCCGTGTTCGTGCACCTGCATCCCATGGGCACGGTCTCTCAAGTCGCGCAGCAAGCGCTCGTCGCGCGACAGCCCGGTGATACCGCCAATGGCGCCGTCGCGCGCCGCATCGCCGCGGCAGGCGCGATGCCGATGGGCATGGCGATGGCGCTCGGCGACACCGTGGACTTTCCCTACGCGTTCCCGCGCGCCGGGCGTTATGACGTGTGGGTCCAGGTCAAACGCCACGGACGCATACTGACTGCTCCGTTTTTGGTCGATGTCCGTTCAGCGGGCGGGCTTGGCTCGTAAGTACTGCGCCGGCCAGTGACCCTCGTGCCCTAGCGCGTGGGCCGCGTGCAGCGGCCAATAGGGATCACGCAACATCTCGCGAGCCAGAAAGACGAGATCGGCCTGACCGGTGCGGATGATCGTGTCGGCTTGCGTGGCATTGGTGATCATGCCGACGGCGCCCGTCGCGATGCCGGCATCACGCCGGACCTGCTCGGCAAACGGGACCTGGTAACCCGGGCCAATGGGGATCGTCGCTTTGGCGACATTCCCGCCCGAGGAGCAGTCGATGAGATCGACCCCGATCGGCGCCAGGCCCCGCGCCAGCGCGACGGAGTCGTCGATCGTCCATCCCCCCTCGGTCCACTCCGACGCCGAGATGCGCACGAAGAGCGGGAGATTCCACACGCGGCGCACGGCGTGTACGACCTCGTACACCAAGCGGCACCGGTTCTCGAGCGATCCGCCATAGGCGTCGGTGCGGCGATTGGAGAGCGGCGACAGAAACTCCTGCAGGAGATATCCGTGCGCCGCGTGAATCTCGATCACGCGAAATCCCGCCGCCTGTGCCCGCTGGGCGCCGCAGACGAACGCGTCGATGACCCGGCGCACGCCGTCCGCATCGAGTGCGTCGGGCACCGCGTACCCTTCGGCGAACGGGAGGGCGCTCGGACCATGGATCGGCTGCCACCCGCCGTGCTCGGAATCGACCGGCTTCCCGCCGTCCCACGGGCGCGCCGTGCTCGCCTTTCGTCCCGCGTGCGCCAGCTGGATGCCCGGCACGGCGCCGTGCTCGGCGACGAAACGCGTGATGCGGCTCAACGCCGGGACATGATCGTCGAGATAGATGCCGAGGTCCTGCGGACTAATGCGCCCGTCGGCCGTGACCGCGGTCGCTTCCGTCATCACCAGTCCGGCGCCCCCGACGGCGCGACTACCCAGGTGCACCAAATGCCAGTCGTTGGCGAACCCATTGACGCTGGAGTACTCGCACATGGGCGATACCGCGATGCGATTGCGCAGCGTCACGCCACGGATCGACAACGGGGTGAACAAGTTCGTCATTTCGTCCGTCCGTCCAATGTGCGCCGCACGTCGTCGACCCCGACACCAAGCGCGCGCAGCGCGACCAGAGTGTGATACCAGAGATCGGCCGCTTCCTCCGTCGCCGCGGCCGCATTGCGCTCGGCGCACGCGACCGCCAATTCCGTGGCCTCTTCCCCGAGCTTCTTGAGACGCCGGTTTGCATCGGCCAACAGCTGGCGCGTGTAGCTCTCCGACCCCCCGTCCGCGGCCCGTTCGGCGATGGTCTCGTCGAGCGTGCCCAGCGCATCACCAGGAAGCCCGCCGAAACAAGAGAGAGTTCCCGTATGGCACGCGGGTCCCAGCGGTCGCACGCGCGCCAGGATCGCATTGCCGTCGCAATCGGCGGTCAGCGACACGACGAGCTGGCGATTGCCGCTCGTCGCGCCTTTGTGCCACAGGCCGCGCGTCCGGGAGTGATAGTGCATCTCGCCGGAAGCGAGCGTTCGCTCCACCGCTTCGCGATCGGCGTGCGCGACCATCAGCACCCGGCCCGTGACCGCGTCTTGAGTGACGACGGTGATCAGGCCATTGCCTTTCGAGAAGTCGAGGGCGCCGAGGTCCATCACCGATCCAGCAACGCCGCGCGCACCGCGGGCGCCAGCGCCATGTTGGTGGCGATCCCGTTTCCGCCGAACGCCGTATCCACTCCGGCCCACGACACAAACTGGCCGCCGGCCTCGGTGACGATCGCGTACGGCGCCGCCGCATCCCACGGTTGCAGGGCGCTGTCGGCCATGACTTCGGCGCGCCCCGTGGCGACCATCAGGTAACCGAATCCATTGCCCCAGGTCCGGTACACCGCGGCGGCATCCGTGAACGTCGTCCACCGCGCCCGGCGCTCGGGATACCCGTCGAACCGATCGCCGCTCGTCAACATCGTCGCCTGCGCCACATTGGCGACCGACGACACGGCGCACCGGGAGCCGTTCCACCACGCGCCCTCGCCCAGCGCGGCCGCGACCAACTCGCCCGCCGCGGCGCAGTGAACGGCGCCCGCCAGCACGGTGTCCTCCTCGGCGACGGCGATGAGCGTCGCCCACAGCGGCACGCCGCGCACGAAAGATTTCGTGCCGTCGATGGGATCAATGATCCAACGCCGCCGCGCCCCGGACCGCTCGGCGCCGAACTCCTCGCCGATGATGCCGTCGTCGGGGAACCGCCGCGCCAACCACTCGCGGGCTTTTGCCTCGGCGTTCCGGTCCGCGATCGTCACCGGCGACCCGTCCGCCTTGGTCTCCACCGCGAGATCGGCGTTGCCGAAGTGTTGGAGCGCCGTATCACCAACGAGCTGCGCCAGCTCGGCGACCGCGTGCAGCAGGCTCATCGCCGGCATGGGATCCCCGCGGAAGCGACGGCGGCTTTGATGGCACCGACCGTGGTGACCCCATCGTGCACGATGCCGGCGACGAGCGCGGCGTCCGCCTGCGCCTCGCTCAGCACCTGGCACACGTCCTCGGGATTCCCCGCGCCGCCGGACGCGATCACCGGCACATCGACCGCGGCCGTGACCGCCGCCGTCAACGCCAAATCGTACCCCGTGCGCGCCCCATCGCGATCGATACTCGTGAGCAGGATCTCGCCGGCGCCCGCCGTCACGCACATGCGCGCCCATCCTACCGCGTCGAGGCCCGTCGGCGTGCGTCCGCCGTGGACGTACACGCGCCACGGCGGACGTCCGTCGGCGGCGAACGTCTCGTCGTATTTCGCGTCGATACTGGCCACCACGCACTGCGATCCGAATCGCTCGGCCACCTCGCCGAGGACGACCGGCCGCTCCACGGCGGCGGAGTTGATGCTGACCTTGTCGGCCCCCGAGCGCAGCGCCCGGCCGACGTCGTCGGCCGATCGAATGCCGCCACCGATCGTCAGCGGCACGAAGAGTCGCTCCGCCGTCCGGCGGGCCACGTCGAGCAATGTCGCCCGCCCCTCGGCCGACGCCGAGATGTCGAGAAAGACGATCTCGTCGGCCCCGTCCGCCTCGTAGCGCTCGGCGAGCGACGCGGGATCGCCGACATCGCGCAACGCCTCGAATTGCACGCCTTTGACGACCCGCCCGGCATCAACGTCGAGACACACGATGATGCGACGCATCACTGCACGGCACCCTTGATGCTCATGACGGCGCCGGTATCCACGAGCGCGTCGCGCAGCGCCAGTCCCAATGCTTTGAACGCCGCCTCGACAATGTGATGCCGGTCGTGCCCCCGCAGCACGCGCACGTGGAGCGTGCTGCGGGCGTTGTCGGCGAAGGAGCGGAACCAATGATTGTAGAGCGCGCTCGGCACCTTGCCGTCGTAGTACGGCCGCCCGCCGACATCGAGCGCCACCTGCACCAGGGCGTCGTCCATCGGGATCGTGCGATCCGCGTAGCGGGCCGCGCCCGGCGGCGCGACGAGCGCGATCGCTTGCCCGATCGCGATCGCCGTATCCTCGATCAGGTGATGCCGCAGATCCCCCGCCGCCGTCATGTGCAGGTTGAGCGCCGCGTAGTGGGCGAACGTCACCAACATGTGGTCCAGGAACGGTTCGCCGGTGACCGCGCTGACCTCCACGGCACCGGGGCGGGCCTTCTCGATCCGGACTTGGATCCGGGTTTCCTTGGTCTCGCGCGTGACAGTGGTCATTCGCCAAACTCCGCTGCGGTGGCGTGGGGGTCGATCGCGCCGGTATAGAGGGCCGTGCCGATGATCGCGGCGGCCACGCCACGACTGGCCAAGGCCCGGAGATCGTGCACCGTCGTGATGCCGCCCGCCGCGTACACGGGATAGGCCGCGGCTTCGGCGACGTCTTCCATGAGTGGCAGGTCCGTGCCTTGGAGCTGTCCCTCGCGGTGGACCGCCGTCACCAGGATCCCCGCCAACGGCAGCGCGTTCAACTCTTCGATCGCGTCGAGAATGTCGACCGGCAGCGCGCGCGTCCATCCGCGGGTCACGACCCGCCGGTCGAACACGTCGGCCGCCACGATCAGCTCGTCCGGGAATCGCGCCGCCATCTCATCCAGCCACGCCCCGTCCTCGAGCGCGCGCGTGCCCACGATCACGCGGCGGGCACCGTCCGCGAGAAGATCCTCGATGCGTCCATCGTCGCGGACCCCGCCGCCCACCTGGACCTCGAAGTCGGTGATCGAGAGAATCTCGCGAACGACGCCCTCATTCGATCCCCGGCCCGTGGCCGCGTCGAGATCGACACAGTGCAGCTGTCGGAATCCCACGTCCTGCCACGTCCGGGCGACCGCACCCGGATCGCTCAGGCGAATGCGCTCGTGATCGTACGATCCGCCGATGAGCTGGACGCAGGCGCCGCCGCGCAGGTCGACCGCCGGTAGCACAATCACGCCGCCGCCCGCGCCAGAAATCCGCGCACGAATCGCACGCCAGCCGCCGAGCTCTTCTCGGGATGAAACTGGACTCCCAAGACGTTGCGCCAACGGATCGCCGCCGCGAAACGATCATCGCCCTCCGTGGTCCACGCGGTCACGAGCTTGGCGTCCGACGGCCGGCACGCATAGCTGTGGGCGAAATACGCGACGTCCAACCCCGACGCGACGAACAAAGGATCTCTGCGACGCTCCGCGTCGCGAGATCCGGGGTCGGTTGGACTGATCCCGGCTGCGCCGGGATCCCTGCGCCGCGCCGCGTCGCGAGATCCGGGGTCGGTTGGACTGATCCCGGCTGAGCCGGGATCCTCCCGCTCCGCGAGCTCCAACGCGCTCCAGCCGATATGGGGCACGCGGCGGGACACCAGCCGCGTGACCTGGCCGGCAATCACGCTCAGGCCCTCACCCTCGCCTTCCTCGCTGTCGTCGAACAAGAGCTGCATCCCGAGACAGATCGCCAGGCATGGCATCCCCGAGGCCAGCGCATCGGCGACGGCCAGCCGGCCGGGCGCCAGCCGCTCGGCGGCGGTGGGAAATGCGCCGACGCCGGGCAGGACGAGCGCGTCGGCGGCGAGCGCTTGCATCGGGTCGGTCTCGATCCCCACCGAGATCCCGGGCGCCTCGAGCGCCTTGCACAACGAGTGCAAGTTGCCGGCGCCGTAATCGAACACGGAGACGCGCACGTTCAGGCACTCCCCAGCGCCGCGAGGCACTCTTCCATCAGGTCCCACGGTCCGATCGTGACACGCACCGCCTCCCCGATCCCGGACAGACCTGTATACGGCCTCACAGCGATGCCGCGCTGGCGCAACCGCAGCGCGACCTCGCGGCTTCCCAGGTCGAGCTCCGTGATCCGGAGCAGCACAAAGTTGGCATCCGTGGGCAACGGATCATATGGGCCGATCGCCGCCGCGGCCGCCGCGAAGCGCCGCCGGTTCTGGCGGACTTCGGCGATCCGGGCCGACACCCATTCCAGGTCTTCCGTCAGCGCGGCCACGGCCGCGCGCTCGGCGACGACGTTGACCTTGTAGGGACCACGCGACTTCTCGATCTCGGCCACGAGCGCCGGCGTGCCAACGGCGTAGCCGATGCGGAGGCCCGCGAGCCCGAACGCCTTGGACAGAGTCCGCACGATGACGAGGCGATCCGAGCGCGCAAGAAGATCGATGTCATACCGGTCGGCGAACTCACCATAGGCTTCGTCGATCACGACGACTCCGGCCGCACCGGCGACCACATCCGCCACGGCGTCGCGGGAGAACGCACCGCCGTTCGGATTGTTGGGCGAGCAGAGGTAGGTGAGGCGCGCGCCGGTGTCGAGAAAAGCGGCGGCGTTGGCGTCCCATCCCGCCGTCAGTGGCACGCCGATGGGCTCCAGGGCATTCATGCGCGCGAATGTCGCCGCCATCGGGAACGTCGGGTCCGGATGCGCGAACCGGTCTCCCGGCTCGGCCAGGGCCCGGATGGCCGAGTCCAGCACATTGTCCGACCCGCAGCCAGTGACGATCATGTCGGGCGTGACGCCGAGGTACTCGGCAATCGCCCGTTTGAGCGCCCCGGCGTAAACCGTCGGATACCGCGTGGACGCTACCGCCGCGCGCGCTGCCGCCTCGGCCGCGGCGGGCGGCATCCCCCACAGGTTCGTATTGTCGCTGAGGTCGACCGGGCACGGCGGTTTCTCGTTGACATAGAGCGCGACGTCGCGATAGGCGGCTCTCATCGTTTCTCCCATGCGCGCGCCGCGGCGGCGTGCGCGGTGAGACGTTCGGCCTCGGCGAACACAGATGTGTCCAGCGCCAGACGAGCCGCCGCTTCCGGGTCAACCCGCTGATAGGTCGTCCACCGCACGAAATCGGACGTTGACAGACCGTTGTACGAACGCGCAAGCCCGCCCGTTGGAAGGACGTGATTCGCGCCCGTGACATAGTCCCCGAACGCGACCGAACTGGACTCGCCGAGAAACACCGTGCCGGCGTTCCGGACGTCGCCGAGCGCGGCCATTGGCTCGGCGATCGCCAGCAGGAGATGCTCGGGCGCCCAGGTATTCGCGAACTGCACGGCCTCTCCGACGTTTTCGGCCACGAGCAGCGCGCCGCGCGTCGCCAGCGCCTCGGCGATGATCGACCGGCGCTCGGCGCCCGCGATCATCGCGGCCACGGCGTCGCCGATCCGACTGGTCACTGGGCTTCCGATCCCCACCACGACGACGGCGGCACGTGGATCGTGCTCGGCCTGGGCCAGGACCTCGCGGGCGATCCCATCCGGACTGGCGGTGGCGTCGGCGATGACGAGGAGCTCGCTCGGGCCCGCCGGCGCCTCGCTGGCGACCACGCCGGCGAGTTGCAGCTTGGCCTCGGCCACGTAGGCGTTGCCGGGACCGACGATGCGATCGACGCGGGGAACGGTCTCCGTCCCGTACGCCATCGCCGCGATCGCGCCGGCGCCGCCGACGGCGAACACGCGATCGACGCCGGCGAGCGCGGCAGCGGCGAGGATGGCGGACGATGGACGAGGCGAGCACACGATCACCTCCCGGACGCCGGCCACCCGGGCCGGAATTGCGCCCATCAACAGGCTGCTGGGATACGTCGCGCGCCCGCCCGGCGCGTACACGCCGACGCGATGTAATGCGTCGGGACGCCGGCCGACCGTCACGCCGGGCTCCGTCTCGATCTCGCTGCCCACGGGACGAAAAGCCTGATGCGCGCGCTCGATGTTCCGAATCGCCCGCTCCATGGCCTGATACAGCGCCGGACTCGTCGATGCCAGCGCCGCATCCCACGCCCGGCGCGGCACCTCGAGCGCCTCGAGCTCCACGCCATCCAGTGTGCGCGCCAACGCGCGGAGCGCCTCGTCGCCATCGCGCCGCACGCGGGCGATGATGGCGGCGGTCTCGGTTCGGATGGCGTCATTGGCCGACGTGGAACGATCGCCGAGCGCCGACGCGCCCGCGGCGATCGAGCCGATGCAGGAGAAGACCGTCATGGCATCAGCCGCTCGATGCGGGTCACGAGCACGCCTTCGGCGCCGAGCGCCTTGAGGGCACCGATGGTGCGATAGATGCCGTCGGCGGGAACGACCGCGTGCACCGCGACCATCGTGTGACCGTTCTGGATGTCGATGACCGTGGGCCCGTTGAGGCCCGGCAGGACGGCGGTCACGCGGTCCAACGCCGCGCGTGGCACGTTGGCCATGAGATAGCGCGCCGAGCGTCCTCGCACGACCGAATCGAGCGCCGTGCACAGCTCGTCGAGGCCGCGGCGCCGCGCGCCGGCCGCCGGGGCGGCGATGAGTCGCGCCGTCGAGTCGAGGATCGTGGCCAGCTCGCGCAGCCCGTTCACCTTGAGTGTCGACCCGCTCGACGTCAGATCCACGACGATATCGGCGATCCCCAAGTGGGGCGCGACCTCGGCGGCGCCGGACACCGGGACGATCGTCACCGGATAGCCCGTTCCATCGAAGAAGCGCCGCGTCAGTCGGGGGAAGACCGTGGCCACGCGCGGGGATGTGTGCGCCATGTCGTCGAGCGATGCGATTCCGCTGTCTTCGTGCGACGCCACGACGAGGCGGCAGCGCCCGAACTCGAGATCGAGCAGCGTGTCCAGCGTGCGTTCCGACTCGGCGACCAGGTCCCACCCGGTGACACCGGCGTCCGCGGCGCCGTCGGCGACGAACTCGGCGACATCTTGGGCGCGGACGAACAGCGCTTGAAACTCGCCGCCGAGCGAGGCCGTGAGGGCGCGGTCGTTGCCGCCGCGGACCCCGAGTCCGGCATTGGCGAACAGCGCGCGCGCCTCATTGGCGAGACGGCCTTTGTTGGGAAGGGCAATGCGAAGCATGAGAACGGGTTCGAGAGTACGCCAACAAAAAAGGCCCGTCCATTCGGACGGGCCTTGGGGTTCGACTGTCGCGTAATCCGGCGCTACACCACCGAGCAGGCACGCGAGCGAACACCAGGGCCCGTCGGGCCATGGCTGTGCTGCGCATGATGGTGGTGACGCCGTGCGGTAGACATGGGAACCAAGCTAGAGCGCACGTGGTGACACGTCAATGTGATACGGCGTCAGAGGCGATCCAGATTGAAATTGGGCCACTTTGTGAATAACTTCACAAGGCTAAGGCGATCATTAAACGTGAACGATATTGGAGGTTGTGACATGCGGATTTACGGGCTGATCCTCGCGGCAACCGCGGCGGCGGCGCTCGGCGCGTGTGGTGGCGGTGACAAAGGCGCGGGCGACAACGCCGCCGCCAAGACCGACACCGCGGCCGCGGCGGCGGCCCCGGCTCCCGCGCCAGGCGGCGCGGCTCCGGCAGGCGCGGCTGGTGCGGTCGCCGCGATCACCGGCAAGACCGTCGAGGTCAAGATGGTGGGCGACGCGCAGGGGTATCGGGAAGACCCGATGAACATCACGATCAAGGTTGGCGATGGCGTGAAGTGGACCAACGTCACCGGCGGCCCGCACAACGTGTCGTTCTGGTCGGACAGCATTCCCGCCGGGACGGCGTCGCAGCTGGGGGCGAACATGCCGCACACCACGTCTCCGCTCATCGGACCGCTCCTCATCAATCCGAATGACACGTACACGGTGTCGTTCGCGGGTGTGAAGCCGGGCAAGTACTCGTACTACTGCACGCCGCATTTGGCGCTGGGCATGCGGGGGACGATCACCGTCCAGTAGCCGGAAGGGGCAACTGGGCGCTTCGCTCCCCGTTTCCTCGAACATTCCGCTGCCCCGATGGCTGGCGGCGCGAGCGCGTAACGCGCTCCGCCGCCCGCTGCGCATCGGGGGGTGAGTCTCGCGGTCTTCGTGACCGCGCTCGTCGCGCTGGCGTTCATCCCGCGGCAAACCACGCGCAGTGCGCGCCTCCTCCTTCCCCGGCCGGGGGAGTATCCGGACACGACCGGATTATTGCGGCGCGCGGATTCGAGCGCCGCGGCCGTGGCGGCCGCGGACTCGGCCCTGGCTCGCTCGCGGGCGCGGGCCCTGCGTCTCGCGGCGGCCGATACGCTGGCGCCGGCGCTGTCCGCGCGCCGTGACTCGCTGGCGGCCGCGCTCGGCGAGCTGACGCGGGCGCTGGGTCGCGTCGAGCTGTCGCCGCTCCCCGCGTCGTACCGCGCGTTGGCGGCCACCCATCCGCTGCGCGCCGACCCGCGCGTCCCCATCCTCCTCGACTCGCTCGGCGACATTCAACGCGCGCGCGAGGCGTTCGGCAGCGCGGGCGGCGTGGACCCGATCTTCGTGGCGCTGACCGCGCGGCTCAACGCCATCGGGCGCTCGCTGGTGGCCATTGGCGATGACAAGCGCAGCGCGTTGCGCGCGCAGCTGGCGGTGCTCGGCGGCTCGCTCCCGTCGGCGCCGGTGGTCGCGGCGGAAACCCTGCGCGCCCACGTCAAGCTCGACTCGTTGCTGGCCGCGGATTCCGTGGCGCGGGCGGGCGTGGCGGCGGGGCGCGTTCGCATCGCCGCGCTCGATCAGCGCGTCGAGCGGGCGCGTGAGCTGGCCAACGTCAGTGCGCCGCCGATCGCGCTGCTGGCCGCCGCGCTCGTGCTGGGCGCCGCCATTGGCTTCGCCGTGACCTTCGCGCAGGAGGCGCGGCAGCCGCGGGTCGCCGACGGTGGCGAGGCCGAGCGGTTGACCGGGACGCGCACGCTGGCCGTGCTGGCGCTGCCCAAGCCCAATCCCGAGCGCTCGCGCCGCAGTACGGATCGCGCGCTGTCTCCGCTCATCGACGCGACGTCGGCGCAATATCGACTTCTGTATCTCGATCTCGTCAACACGCGCGTCGAGGCCGAGCTGCCTATAGTTACCGTCGCCGGTGAGGAAGCGGAGATCGTGGCCACGGTCGCGGCGAACATCGCGGTCGCGGCGGTCTATGACTCGCGGAGCACGCTCCTCGTCGACGCCGAGCACGACGCCGCGTCGGCGACCAGCATCGTGGGGGCGCGGTTGGCGCCGGGCGTCGCCGATGTCCTCGGCGGAATGGTCGCTTGGGCCGATGCGATCACGACGGTGACGATCGGGCGCGAACGGGGACTGGATGTGATTCCCGCGGGCAGCGAGCGCGTGCCGGACAGTCATCCGCCGGCGGCCGCCGGCCCGGTGTTGCGCGATGATCTCACGCGGCTGGCCCGTCGCTACGACATCATGATCGTCGTGGCGCCGGAGGGCGTGTCGCAAGTGGGTCCCCAGAGCGTGTTGCCGGGGTCGGCCGCCGTGCTCTGCGCGCGCATCGCGTACACCACGCTGGCCCGCCTCGCGGCGTCGGCCGAGAGTTTGCGCGCGTCCGGCATGCGCCTCGCTGGCGTGGTCCTCTGGGACGCCGACGCTGCTCCCGTGGCGCCCCACCGCGTGAACCGGCCGGTCAGCCGTGGCCGCCTGTCGCCCCGCCCGTAACGTCCCCTCCGTCGGAGTCCGACACGCCGTGCACGCCGCCCGAGACGTCCGTGAACGTGACGTGGCCGCTCAGCGTATGCACGGATCCCTCGAGATGCGATGCCGTCACGGCGACGTCGCCCCCCATGGTGGTGAGATGTACGCGTCCGTCCAGGCGGGCCAGCGACACGTTCCCGCCGTTTGTCGTGCCTTCGATCCGTCCCGACACGCCCGCGATGGTCACGCCGCCGCCATTCGACTCGATCGAGACGTCGAAGTGATCGGGGACCTTGATCGCGATGACATCGGGCACGGCGCACACGCGATGGCCCGCGCCGTCCGGCAACGTCGACGTCACCGACACGGTACCGTTCTCCCGCGATACGGTCATCCGGCCGTCGGGACAGGCGCCGTCCCGCAAGGCGGCCACGACCGACACGGCCGGCTCGTGCCATCCGATAATCTCGACCGCGCCTCCGGTGCCCAGCCCGATGACGAGCCGCTCCCCCGGTTGCACCGGAATTTTCTGGTCGATCAGCTGATCGATGGTGTCGGCCGGTCCGAACAGCGCGCCAACGAGCGCGGCGCGCAGCATGTGATTGTCAATCGGTAACACAGCGTGCTCCAACTGTTGTGGTTACCGGTATGACACCACCGACGCCCAACGGGTTTGTTCAGGTTTGTTCAGGGATTGTATCGCATCTCGTTCGTCGGGCTGAACCCGAGCCGCATATAGAGGCTCCGGCCGGCGTCCGAGGCGTGCAGCACCATGCGCTGGATCCCGTTGGTCTCCGACCACTCGATGATGTGGCGCATGAGCATCTCGGCCAGACCCAAGCGGCGCCAGCCGTGGTCGGTATAGACATTGACCACGAGCGCCTCGGGGCCGGCCATGAGGCCGCCGGCCCGGTCGGGTCGGGGCAGGATGTCCCGAATATGGACCCCGGCTCCGGACAGGATGTTGTCCGGGCGATCGACCGGCGCGGCGAGCCAACCGCGATAGGTGCCGCGTGAGATCGCCTGCGCGAGATACGTGCGCGACGCGGCGACGAGCGCGTCGAACGCATCGGCGCGGAGGGAGCCCATGTCCCGGAACATCCCGGCCCGGTGCCGGGCGATGACGTCGGCGTCGGCGGCCGTGGCCAGCCGCACCGCGAACCGCGATGCGCCGTCCATCAGAGCGCCGCCGCTAGCGCGCGCACGCGATCGAGGGTGTCGATCTCGGCGACGGGCTTATCGTCCCGAATGCGCACGATGCGCGGAAACCTCAGGGCGTAGCCGGCGGCGTGCCGGTCCGACGGCTGCACGATGTCGAACGTGACTTCCAGTACGACCTCGGGTTGGACGACATGGTACCCGCCGCGCCGCGTGATGGTGAGGTCTTCGAATCGTTTCGTCATCGCCGCGATCTCCGCGTCGGTGAGACCGTTGTACGCCTTGCCGACGTCGAGCAACGTCGGGTCCGTGTCGGAAGCGCGCACGGCAAATGTATAATCGGAGAGCACGTCGCGACGCCGCCCGTGTCCGCGCTCGACGGCGGTCACCACCACATTGAGCGTATGCTCGGCGCGTTTGAGCTTGATCCACGTTTTGCCGCGGCGGCCGGGGGTATAGGTCGATGCCCGATCCTTGGCGACCAACCCTTCGTTGCCGGTCGCTCGCGCGTCACGGAATGCCGCGTCGACCTCTTCGACGGTTTGCGCGACGATCACGGGTGCCAGGCGGAGCGTGGGCGGCGGCCAGGTCATGGCCTCCAGGCGTTGGCGCCGCGCGGTGTATGGCTCGTCGATGACGAGCGCGCCGTCCGCGGCCAGGATGTCGAAGACGACGAGAGCGACGGGGACTTCTTGCAGCAGCGTCGCGCCGGGCGATTTGCGGCCCAACCTTTTCTGTAATGCGAGGAACGGGAGCGCGCGTGTTGGGTCGTCCGCATTGTCCGAATCATAGGCGATCAATTCGCCGTCGAGCACGAGACCGGACGGCACGCGCGACAGCGCCGCGATGACTTCGGGATATCCCCGTGACACGTCATCCAAGGTGCGGGAGAAGAGCACGACGCGATCGGCGCCCACGTGAGCTTGGGCGCGGATCCCATCGTATTTGTGCTCGATCGCGAACGGCGCGGGCAGCGTGGCCAAGATTTCATCGGCGGTGGCCAGCGGTTGGGCGAGCATGAATCCAATGGGATGAAACAGCGTCAGGACCGCCGTCTCCAAGAGACCGTCGCGGGCGAGTTGCGCCACTTCGCCGATGTCTCCGCGGAGCAGGTTGGCGCGGCGCACGGTGCCCAGGGTCTGCGCGAACGCGCGGGCCAGCGCCTCCTCCACCTGCGCTTCCTTGAGCCCGATGCGCAGCTCGCCGCCGAGGAGCTTGATGACGAACCGGGCCTCCAGTCCGCCCAGGGCGCCGAGTTGTTCGGCGATCATTGCGCGGCGGGCGTTGGTGCCGGGGGCCGCGGCGAGCCGCGCGAACCACTCGGCGAGCGCGACGAGCGTGATGCCACTCGGCGCGCGGTCGGCCAGCAGCTCGCCGGCCAGGTCGCCGAGATCGCCGTGGGCGAGATAGCGGGCGCCCAGTTCATCCGGAGGGTGTCCGGTGAGCGCGGCGAGGGCGCGCCAGATGATGGTGCCGCCGACGTTCGTCGTGCGCATGTCGTGCCTGGCGAACACGATGCCGGAGAAGAATCGCGCGGCGATCGCCAGCGGGGTGCCGTGCAGCGCGGCGCAGTAGTGCTCCAACAGGGCGGATTTTTCGAGGCGCTTGGTCGTGGCGCGGATCGCGTCGGCCGTCTCGGCCCATTCCTGAAACGTCGGATCGGCTACTTTAGGCGGCATGTGGGCGGACACCTTACTCCTCGCTGAGCGCGCGCACCTGGTGCGACTCGCGCTGTGGGCGCTGATCTCCATCGTCGCCGGGACGGCGGTCCTCGCGTCGCTGGCGGTATTGCGCCGGCGTCAGGGGCATTCGCCGCTCTTGCAGGGGTTCGCGTTCCAAACGCTTGCTTGGGGCGCCGTCGAACTGGCCGTGGCGGCGCGCCGTCTACATGGGCTCGCACTCCGCGATCTGGGCGCCGCCGCACGCCTCAGCCGTCTCCTGTGGCTGGAGAGCGGTCTGGACATTGGCTTCGCCGCCGCGGGGTTGACGCTCGTGCTGGCGACCGTCGTGCTGACGCAAGGACGCCGGGCCGGGGGCATCGGCGCCGGACTTGGAATAATAGTGCAGGGCACGGCGCTGCTCGCGCTCCACGCCCGGTTCATCGCGGTCGTGAATCAATACGTGTAACGGACCAACTGGGCCGAAGCCCTTGCTCGGGGGCTCGCGTCTGGCGATCTTCGACGACCCTGGCCCTCTCGTTTCGGCGTCTGCGTTGACTATTTCCGGCTACTCCGACCGCATCAATCACGCGTTCGCCTTTGCGGCGAAACATCACGATACCCAGGTGCGGAAGGGTACGGCTCTGCCGTATCTGACCCGGCCGGCGAATGTCGCGGTCATTCTCACGCGATATGGCCAGCCGGAGGACACGGTGCTCGCCGGCATCCTGCATGGCGTCGTGGAAGGGTCCGTGCGCGACGGATTCACGCGCGAAGAGCTCGATGATTGGATCGGCGCCAAGTTCGGCCAGAGCGTTCTCGAGATCGCGCTGGCCGTGACGGAGCGGCGGACGGATGACAACGGTGTCGAGCTCTCGCCCGATGAGCGCAAGCGCGATGTCGTCACGCGACTGGCCATCGCGACTGACGCCTCGCGCTGGGTCGGCGCGGCCGACGCGCTGCACAGCATCGGCACCATCCTCGCCGATCTCCGGCGCACCGACTATCCCGAGACCATCTGGACGCGGACGTTGCGCGGGCGCGAAGGCACGATTCGCTACTACCGGGAGCTCAGCGATCGCCTCGCCGAGGTCGGATTCACCGCACCGATCCTCGCCGAGCTGCGCCTCGCCACGGACGATGTCGAACGCCGCGGGGCCGAGGTCGCCGCGCGCTGACGTGTGACATTCACCGATGCGCGAATCGCATCGTGCCGATACATTGCGGGTGCGTGCGAGACTGCTGTGGAGCCCCGGGGGATGTCCCTCGGGGCTCTTTCGTTGTTGGTCATGATGATGTGCGAAATACAACGATGCGCGAATCGCATCGGGTCGATACATTGTTCGCCGCCAGCTAGTCGCGCAGCACTTGCGATGAATCTGTGTCGCACCATCCAGTTTTCGCCGAGCGTGAACGGTGCCCGGGTGGTGGAACTGGTAGACACAGCCGTCTCGCAAGCGGCTGCCCGCAAGGGCGTGCGGGTTCGAATCCCGTCCCGGGTACGCTAGTTGGCAATCGTAGAATTCGGTAATCCGCAGCGTTGACGCTGGCGTGGAATCATATAAAATTGAAAGTGCTTGCGAGACGGCCGTGGCGGTTCCACCGCCATACGAACGACAAGAGCCCCGGGGAATTTCTCCCGGGGCTCTTTCGTTGTCAGCCGTCGGTCATGAACGACGCGATCATCTGCGGCGTGGTGGTATCGAGACCCACGACGTCGAGCATCGCGGGATCGTCCGCATCCGCGATCGTGAAATCGTTCGCGGCCAAGCCCACCACCACGAGGGACGCGGGGATGCCGGTGCGCTGCCGGTAGGTACGGTCGCTCACCGTGTCAAGCGCGGCGTGCCGGACATGACGAGCACCGCGGCACCACGCACGCGGCCCGCGCGCAGATCGGCGAGCGCGCGGTTGGCGTGGGCCAGCGGGTACGACGTCACCGTTGGCCGCACCGGCACGCGCGGCGCCAGCGCCATGAATTCCTCGGCGTCCCGTCGCGTGAGATTCGCGATCGACCGGATCGACCGTTCCTCCCACAGCAACGCGTACGGAAACGACGGGATGGCCGACATGTGGATGCCCGCGCTCACCACCACCCCGCCCCGGTCCACGGCGCGCAGCGCCGTCGGCACCAGCGCGCCCACGGGCGCGAACAGAATCGCCGCATCCAGCCGCTCAGGCGGCATCGTGTCCGAGTCCCCCGCCCACGCGGCGCCCAGACTCTTGGCGAACGCTTGCGTCGTCGTATCGCCCGGGCGCGTGAATGCGTACACCTCGCGGCCCTGGTAGCGCGCCACCTGGGCGATGAGGTGCGCCGAGGCCCCGAACCCGTAGAAGCCCACCCGCCGCGCGTCGCCCGCCGCCATCAAGGCGCGGTATCCGATCAGTCCCGCGCACAGCAACGGCGCCGCCTGCGTGTCCGTGAAGTCGTCGGGAATCGCGACCGCATAGCGCTCATCGGCGGTGACCGCGTCCGCGTAGCCCCCATTGATCGTGTAGCCCGTGAAGCGGGCATTCGGGCACAGGTTCTCGCGGCCGCTCCGGCAGTAGCGGCACGTCTCGTCCGTCCACCCCAGCCACGGCACGCCCACCCGCGCCCCGATCTCGAACCGCTCGGCGCCCGGGCCACGGGCCGCGACTGTTCCTACGATCTGGTGGCCGATGATCAAAGGCACCGCCGGGTTCGGCAGCTCGCCGTCGACGATGTGCACATCCGTCCGGCAGACGCCGCACGCCCGCACGTGGATCAGGATCTGCCCATCGAGGGGCGTCGGCTCCGCCCACTCGACCATGTGGAGCGGCTGGCGCGGCGCCTCCAGCAGCATCGCGCGCATTACGCGGTCGCGCATGATGCTGCAACTTATATCCGTTCCTCTACCCGGGAGATCACATGCTCGCTTGGCGCGCCGTCGCCGTGTGGGGTTTCGCCTTGGCCGCGTCGCGGCTCAGCGCCCAGAGCGCCCAGGGCGCCGACTATACGATCCACGATTTCCGATTCGCCGACGGCGAGCGCCTCCCCGCCTTGCGGATCCACTATCGCACCCTCGGCCCGTCCACCGGAAAGGCCGTGTTGATCATGCACGGGACATCCGGCTCGGGCGCCCAGTTCATGAGTCCCGTTTTCGCCGGGCAGCTGTTTGGCGCCGGCCAGCCATTGGACACGACGCGCTTCTTCGTGATCCTGCCCGACGATATCGGCCACGGCGCCTCGAGCAAACCCAGCGACGGGTGGCACGCCAAGTTTCCGCACTACGGTTACGCCGACATGGTGGACGCCGAGTACCGGCTGGTGACCGACGGCCTGCACGTGCGCCACCTGTACCTCATCATGGGTACGTCGATGGGTTGCATGCACAGCTGGATGTGGGCCGAGCGGTATCCCACGTTCGCCGACGGGCTCGTGCCCCTCGCTTGTCAGCCTATCCAGATCGCGGGGCGCAATCGCATGTGGCGGCGGATGGCGATAGACGCCATCCGGAACGACCCCGCTTACCAGGGCGGCGAGTATCGGAGCCAGCCCCCCGGCTACACCGCCGCGATGGGGATCCTGTCCATCATGGCATCCAGTCCGCTGGTGCTACAGAAGGCCGGACCGACGCGCGACGCCGCCGACAGCGCGATCAACGCGATCGTCAAGACGCGTATGGCGGCCGACGACGCCAACGATTTGATCTATCAGCTCGACGCCTCGCGCGACTACGATCCTTCCGCCGATCTGGAGCGGATCACCGCGCCAGTGCTGGCCATCAACTCGGCCGACGACGCCGTCAATCCCCCCGAGCTTGGAGCCATCGAGCCCCTGATCGCCCGCGTGCCCCACGCGAAATACGTGCTGTTGCCGTTGAGCGACCAGACCCGCGGGCACGGGACGCATACCCTGGCCGCGGTGTGGAAGAATTATCTCGTCGACTTCATCGCATCACTGCCGGCATCACTGCCGGCATCACCGCCGGCATCACCGCCGGCATCACTGCCGTGACCAGTCGACTGTCGGCGGGATGTGCGTCGAGGCCAGCACGGCGCGGTATTCGATGGGGAGCGTCGTGCGCGGGACCGCGATAGCGGTGGCGGGCACCCAACCATTAGCGCCGAGTGGACTCGGGCCATTGAGCGAGTCCGGTCCGAGGAGGACGGTCAGCCGGTCGGGATGCCGTTCGACGCGGTTGATGCCGTCCCCTTGGTCCAGCATTTGCGTGTCGGCGCCGTAGCTCACGACGACCAGCATCTCCTTCGACCAGTCGATCACATTGCGTCGGATGCTCTCGTTCGGCCCTGTCGCGTAGCGCGCCAGGAATCCGTTCCAGGTCGCCGCGTCGCGGATGACCCCGATGCCCGCGGGGATCGTGTGCTGTTTGAACGTCGCCACGTAGCGCAACAGCGCGCACGTCCGGTACGGTTGGCAGCCGTTCCAGATCGCGTGCGGGGCGGTGACCTCGTGGACCAAAAAGAACGCGCCGACCACCGTGTCCGCCACCACGGTGACCCGTTGCGCGATGTGGCCTACGTGCACGATCTGCGCGCCCGTGGGCACGCCGTTCAAACGATATCGGCCAGCGGAGTCGGTGCGCGCCGAGATCGTGAGCCCGACGACTTCGACGGCGGCGTCGCGCTGCGGCGCGCCCGTCGTGTCCTGCACGCTCCCGCTGATGGCGCCTACGTGTCCTTGGAAGACAAGAGCGAGCGCGACGATCACGCGACCGGCATCGCGGCAGGGTACGTCCGGGCGACGTAGTCCTCGAGAATGGCCAGAAACTCCGGCACGATGCCTTCGCCGCGCAGCGTCACGACCAGTTTGCCGTCGACGTAGACCGGGGCTTTCGGCTCCTCGAACGTGCCGGGGAGCGAGATGCCGATGTTGGCATGCTTGGATTCGCCCGGGCCATTGACCACGCATCCCATGACCGCGACCCGCATGGTCTCGACCCCGGGATGTTGTTCCCGCCACACCGGCATTTGCTCGCGCAGATAGGTTTGGATGTCCTCGGCCATGTGCTGAAAGAAGGTCGATGTCGTGCGCCCGCAGCCCGGACACGCCGTGACTTGCGGCGTGAAGTTGCGGAGACCGAGCGACTGCAGGATCTGTTGGGCGACAATGACCTCTTCGGTGCGATCCCCGTTCGGGCGCGGGGTGAGGGAGACCCGGATCGTGTCGCCGATGCCTTCGCCGAGCAGGATCGCGAGCGCCGCGCTGGATCCGACCACCCCTTTGGTGCCCAGTCCCGCCTCGGTGAGTCCCAAGTGGAGCGGATAGTCGCAGCGGGGCGCCAGACGGCGGTAGACGTCGACCAGGTCCGGCACCAGGCTCACCTTGGCCGAGATGAGGATGCGGTCGTGGCCAAGGCCCACGGATTCGGCGAGGGTGGCCGAGCGGAGGCCGCTTTCGATCATGGCCTCGATCATGACGTCGCGCGCATTCGAGCGGCTCGCTGCGCCCGGCGTTCTCATCCATCATGGTGGTGAGGAGATCCTGGTCGAGGGATCCCCAGTTCACGCCGATCCGGACCGGTTTGTCGTTGTCGAGCGCGATCTCGACGATTTGCCGGAAGTGCTCGTCGCGGCGTTTGCCGCCGACGTTGCCCGGGTTGATGCGGTACTTGGCCAGCGCGCGGGCGCAGGCCGGGTATTTGGCGAGCAGCAGGTGGCCGTTGTAGTGGAAGTCGCCGACGAGCGGGACGGTGACCCCGAGGTCGGCGACCCGTTCGGCGATCCCGGAAACCGCTGCCGCGGCCTCCTCGTTGTTGACCGTAATCCGCACCAGCTGCGAGCCCGCCCGGGCGAGCGCGACCACCTGTTCCGCGGTGGCGGCGGCATTGGCAGTATCGGTGTTGGTCATGGATTGCACGACGATCGGGTGCGCGGATCCGATCGCGACACCGCCCACGGAGGCGGTTACCGTCTGACGGCGGCTGGCGAGAGGCATGCGGGAAAGTTAACGTGGGGCTGACTTTTCAGACTCGGGACGCGGGCGCCGCTTCGCGTCGCGCGATCCGAGGTCGGTTGAACTGATCCCGGTCGGGCCGGGATCCAACGCGAGGCGATCATGGCGACGGCGGTGCCGGTCAAGAAGAAAACCAACTGGAAGTTGATCGCCATTTTGGTGATCGTCGTCCTGCCGATTGTTGGTTTCACACTCTATACACTGTCCGCGCTCGGGTTTTCGTATGCTGCGGGCGAGCGGGCGGGCTTCGTCCAGAAGCTCTCGAAAAAGGGCTGGGTATGTAAGACCTGGGAGGGCGAGCTGGCGATGACGACGCAACCGGGGGTGCCGCCGCAGCTCTGGGCGTTCACGGTCCGCAACGACTCGATCGCGGGCGCCATCAACGCGATGGTCGGGAAGCGGGTGGGCCTGCACTATAGCCAGCACAAGGGCATCCCGACGTCCTGTTTCGGCGAGACCGAATATTTCGTCGACGGGGTGACCACGGCGCCGTATTAATTAATCATTGACTCTTGCCCGAACCACTTGGCTCCGCTATATTAGCGCGCTATAAGCCAAGAATCCGTCCAGAATTCGACGGGGATGCGGCCGGTCCAGTCGCGGGGGGCTTAGGTCCCGCGTCATAATGCTTTGTCGGGGTACGGCACGTTCCGCTCCCTAGACAAATTTTCTTTCAGGAGTAGGAATGCGTACCACCGGGAAAGTGAAGTGGTTCAACGACGCAAAGGGTTTCGGTTTCATCACGCCGGACAATGGTCAGAAGGACTGCTTCGTTCACTACAGCGCCATTCAGGGCAACGGCTTCAAGTCGTTGGCCGAGGGTGATGTGGTGGAGTTTGACATCGTGCAGGGCCAGAAAGGCCCCGCGGCTGAGAACGTCGTGAAGGCTGGCGGCCGGTAAGCACCACCGGCAACCACACGAGTGGGGACGGGGCGCCTGGGAACGGGCGCCCCGTTCATGTTCCGGCACGGGTCTCGCCTCGAGGCGGTTGCGTGGCTCAATTGAGCCGTAACCACTTCTTCGGCAGGACACGTCACCATGCGCATTGCCCGTCTATGTCTGGCCGTCTGCGGCCTCGCCTTTGCCGCATCCACGGCCCACGCCCAGTTGCTCAATCCGACCATCGGCGCGGGCGGCGGTCCCTCGTTCGCTACCGGGAATTTCGGCAACGCCGTCAACACCGGCTATAACATCCTTGCCTTCGTCGGCGTCGATCCGGGCCTGCTCCCCTTCGGCGCCCGTCTCGACGGCATGTTCAACCACTTTGGCGTGAAGGATCCGGCCCAGGGACACAGCGAGCTATGGAGCCTGACGGCGAACGCCGTTTTCCAGATCCCGGAACCGGTTGTCACGCCGTACGCTATTCTGGGACTCGGCTACTACTACAACGACGTCAGCTTCGCGTCCGGCGGCGGCAATTTCTCCCTTGGGGCGAGCGGCAGCCACTTCGGTCTCAACGGCGGTGTCGGGGCGCGCGTCAAGATCCCAGAGTTGTTCTCGATCTTTGGCGAGATCCGCTACCACTACGTCTTCACGCCAAACACGGCGACCCAGTTCTTCCCGCTGACTTTTGGCGTGCAGTTGTAGTGAAGGTAGTTCACGGCCCGGAGTCCTTTTGCTGCACGCACGTCCACTGTTCGTCTTGGCCGCCGCCGCCGCGCTCGCGCGGCCCGCGGCGGCCCAATGGCCGGTTTCCCTCGACGCAGGCATTGGCCCGTCCTTTCCCTTTGGCCGCCTCGCCACCAACGCCGGCTCCGTCGGCTTCAACGGGTTGATCGGGATCGACGTCCGCGCGCCGTTCACACCGGTGAGCCTCCGGGTCGACGGGTTGTATAACGAGTACGATCATACGAGCAGCGAGCTGGGAGCCCGCCAGATCTGGGCGATCTCGGCGAACGCGATCTACTCATTTCCCGTGTATCTCGTCACCCCGTACGTCATGGCCGGCGCCGGGTACTACCACACGTACGACAACATCCGCCCGACTCCGCCGCCCTGTCCCCCGAACGTCAACTGCACGACGCCCAACACGCCGACGGTCAGCGGGAGCCACTTCGGGATCGACGGGGGCGCCGGCCTGCGCGGGCGGCTCTTCGGCGTCGGGCCCGGCATTGGGATCGGCCTCTTCGCCGAAGTGCGGTATCAGTACTACTTCGGGCCGCACACGGGCGCGTCGATGCTGCCCATCATCTTCGGGGTGACATTCCCGTCGGTCACTGCCGAGCCGTAGTCGTGCGAATCGCGTCCGGTACTTTCTTCCACTGATCGGGCGTCAGGATCGCCTGCGCCGCGGCCACCGCCGCGCGGCGCATGGTGCGGGCCTCGAGCAACTCCGGTCGCATGAGCGACATGAGCGTGCCGGGGTCCGGGTTGTTTCCGAGCTTGGCCAGCGCGGTCGACACCTTCCCCCGCATCGCGCCGATCGCTTCCTTCAGTGAGTCGGACGCGGTCGTGAGCTTCCCGACCTGGTCCGGCGTGAGCGCCAGCGTGTCCTTGAGCGCCAGGATCTGATCGAACGTGTTGGGAAACCGCTCGGCAAACCGCCCCGCGACCTGATCGGCGAGCGACATCGCGCCGCCATTCGCGCCGCCCGCGCCGGCCCCGCCCGCGCCGGGATCGCGGCGATTGCCGCCACCGCCGCCCAGCAACCCGCGCAACTGGTCCGGACTCACATCGCCGAAGCTGTACCGCGCCTCGAACACCAGCTGGAACGGCGCGCTGTAGGCGCCGAACGCGCTGTACGGTTGCCCGAAATGCTGGTTGACCGTGTAGATGAAGTGCGGCTGGGGCGTCGTGGAAAATCCCCGCACGTAGAGCAAGATGTTATCCGGGGGGAACGGCTGCCCCCATCCGGCGAGATGGTTCGGCCCGTGCACCAACTCGTCGACCCCGGTCAGCGTATTGACGGCGAGCAGGGAGAGCGTGAGACGCCGTTGCAGGCCGAAAGAGGCCGGACGATAGTTGAGTTGCACGTCGAACGACGGCGTCCACGGCCCGAGGCAGCTGTTGCGGCCGGCCACCTGCCCGATCTGGCTCTCCAGACAGTCGCGCACGCGCCCCGATGTCGTCGCCAGCAACTGCCGCATTGGGCCTGCCAACGCGCTGTCCGGCGTGCCCGCGACGGCGGCCGGATTGAAGACGAACGCCCGGTCGTTGCGCGCGCCATTGCCGTTGATATCCTGGCTCACGGCCGGCGTGAACGGCGTGCCGGACGTGAGGCGCGCGATGGTCGTGAGCTCGAGGGCCGGCACGATCGGCCAGGTGACCGTTGTCAGGAACTGGTGCGTGCGACCCAGGTCGCTCGGGCCCCAGCCGACGGCGTTGGGATTGCCCGCCGTCGTCGGATTGCCGAACCCCACCAGCGCCGACCCACCCGAGAATGACGACTGGTCGCGGACCTGCTGATACGTGTACGCGAACTGATAGGCGATGCCCCGCAGCGTGAAGCCGTTGATCGACACCGTCATCTGCCGCGTGTCCGACTGCAGACGCGAGTTGATGTCGTACACCTGGCCGTACTGGCCGAACCGCCGCGACCCGGCGAAGCTGACGGCGCCCGTGGTCGGGTCGATCAAATTGCTGTAGACCGGGCGACCGCCTTCGTAGGGGAGCGCGAAGGCGGGATTCGACGTGTTCAAGTTGGCGTCGGTGACGCCGAACAAGTCGACGCCGCGCGCGTAGCTGAGATCGAGGGAGCCATTCAAGCGGTCGAGCAGCCGCTTCTGGATGCCGAGCGATCCCCGCCAAGCGCGCGGCGACTCGAAGTCGCGATCGAACACGGCGACCTGTCGCAAGGGAACGCTGCCCGGCGTGCTGCCCGCGCCGCTGGCGCAGGTCGTCGGGATCGGCGTCGTGCCGTCGAGATAGCCCGCCCAGCCGGTCGTGCGGTTGAACGGCACGTCCGGGCCGATGCAAATGAGCTGCGTCTCGCCGTTGGCCGCGCCATTCTCCGACTGCGCGGACGAGAAGAGCGAGAGGGGCGCGTTGGCGCGGAACTCGCCGTACCCGCCGCGAATGACCGCCGACGGTGGGCCGCCGGCGCCCGATCGGATCTGATACGTGAATCCGACGCGCGGACTGACGTGGATCTCGGTGGGCCAGATATCGGTCCGCTGTCCAAACAGATTCGCGACCTCGACGTTGTCCGCGGGCGCGCCGCTATAGTCCGTGCCTTCGACCCGCACGCCGTACGTGAGTTGCAGCGGTGACCAGGGGACCCAGGTATCGCCCAGGTATGCCGCTCCGCTGACCGAGCTCGCGTGATAGGCGTTGGCGTTGAACGTGCGCGTGAACGTCGACGCCGAGTCCTGCGCGAACGCTGTCAGCGAGTTGTACGTGTAGATGCCGTTGACGCCCTGATTGAACAACTGCGACGAACGGCCCAGATCGACCAGGAGGCCGAGGCGCACGCGATGGCCGCCGCGCGGCGACAGCCACGAGACTTCGTCGGTGGATTCCCAGAGGTCGTTGTACCCGCTCTGCGGAAGACCCGGGTTGCCGCCGAAGCCCACCGTGGTGATGCCCGTCGTGGCCGACGCCGCGGCCGGCTCCAGGCTGATGCGACCGGCGACGCCGCTCAGATAGGGATCGGCGGACTGGTAGTCCCGCTGGCCATACGTGCGCAGCTCATTGATGAAGTTGCCGGGCAGATGCGTCGTCCACGACAGGAACACACCGCCGCCGGCGCCGCCGACGTGCCCGCCCGCGGTCGGCAGCGAATAGGGGCTCACCCGCGTGCCGTCCTGCAAGCGTCCCCGGAAATCGCCGCGCAAGACGATCGAGTTGTCGTCGCCGATCAGGAAGTCGAGTCGCTCGAAGGCCGTGAGATTGTCGGCGTCGCGGTCGTCGGGCACGAGCGGCGATGTAAACGGGACGCCTTGTTGGAGCAGCGCGCTGCGGACGGCGGCGGCGGGCACGCCGATCTGGGCCAGCTGCGCCGGATCTTCGTTTGCCAGGTCGATCAGGTCATTGGAGCGGCGGCTCAGGTTGACGGCGCTGAACGTGAAGACATGGTCGGGGATGATGGGTCCGCCGATGCCGCCCGACAGTTGGTTCTGGTTGCGCATCTGGCTGAACCCACTGGGCCCCTGTTCGCCGTAGGCCAGCGCCGGATTGCGGAAGTAGTAGCTGAACGAGCCGGCGGGGACATTGGTCCCGCCGCGGGTGGTCGACGCCACCTGGCCGCCGGTGAATTGGCCGCGGGAGACGTCGTACGTGTTGGTGATGACCCGGGTGTTCCGCACGGCTTCCTGCGGGATCGACGATCCGGCGAACGTCGTTCCATCCAACGTGACGCTGTTCAACGTCGGCCGCTGGCCCGCGACGGAGAACGAGGACGATGTCGTGTCGCTCGCCGAGAGTGCGACGACGCCGGGCGCGAGCGCGGCCAGCGCGTTGGGGTCCGTGCCGTCGATCGGCAGCTTTTCGATCTGCTGCGGTGAGAGAAACCGGCCCGTGCCGCCGGCGTCTCCGCGGGGTTGGTTTCGGCGCGCGGTGGTCGTGACGGTGGAGAGGACCGGGATCGCCGTGCCCATCTTGATGTCGGCGACCAGCCGGTCTTCGTCGGCTTGTCGGCCGATGACGAGTCGCGTCGGTTGGTATCCGACGAAGCGGGCCTCGACCCGGTATTGGCCGCCGCCATCCGGGAACACGATCGTGTAGCGGCCGTCGCTATTGGTGACCGCGTTGCGTCCGATCTGGGTCTCCGCCGAGACGACCCGCACGCTGACGCCCGGCATGGGCTGGCCGTCGGGTGACGTGACGCGGCCCGTGATGATGTCCGTCGTGACGCCCACTTGTGCGAAGAGCGTCGCCGGTAGGAGGGCGAGGGCGACGGCGAGGGCGCGCAACATTATCGAATGTGATACGCCGAATTACGTCGGAATGTTGGCTTACCCTCCGTGGTCAATCAAAACGACCTGCACGCGATCCGTGCCGATGAGGCGGAACCATGCGATCAGGTCATCGATCCGTTCCGGAGCGAAGATGCCCTGGGCTCCGTGCAGCCGATGGTGGATCACGAGATCGGCGCCCTCCTGGCTGTACGCCGACTCGTAGGAGCCGAACGGGCTTGGCGCCGAGACACTTTTCGGCAGGCGCGCGTGCCATCCGGGCGGCAGCGTGATGCGCACATTGTACACCATATCGAGCGTGCTCAAAATTTTGGCCGCATTGATCGGATAGTGCCGCGGTCCCGCGGTCGCCAGCTGGTCGGCGGTCGATCCCACCGCTCCCATTTGATGCAGGAACGGAACGGTGAGCACGTCGGTGGTGCCCGAGGAGACCGACGCTTGCCCGTGGCGAATGCGCATGGTGATCGTCGGCGCGGCCTGAAGATCCTTGCCGTCGAACGTGACCAGACTGTCGCCCTGCGCATTGGGAAAGATGCTTTGCGCCAGGGACCGCATGCCGTTGGCGCGCTGCGTCGAATCGAGCCGCTGGCGCATGGCCCCGCGCAGGCCGTCGGCCGCGGCGCCGCTCGTCCGCTCCTCGAATCGTCCGTTGAACATCCCATCCGGCGAGAGCGTGCCCGTCAGGTGATTCTCCAGCCGATTCGCGCCGGGCGGGTCTGAGGGAAGCGTGACCTCCTCCGTGCGGCCATCGGCATGCACGACGAGTCCAAACTCCGACTCGTCCCCCAGCGGCAGCTCGCCGAACGGCGTCACGCCCGACGTCAGGTCCGTATACTGGTACGCGCCTTTCCGCCGAATAGCGGCGATGGCGTGATCGAATTGCCCGATGGTCGGCAGGGAGCGATCCACGCGGCCGCCGGCATTGAGCAGGACCGGGTACGCCTCGACGCCCAGCACACCGAGGGCGGCCACGAAGAGCGTCGCCTTGTCCTTGCAATCCCCGAAGCCGGTACGCATCACCGTGTCCGGGAAGCGCGGCTGAAAGCCCCCGATGCCCAGCGAGAGCGACACGTAGCGAATGTCCTGCGCCACCCACCGGTGGATGGCGCGCAGCGAATCATTGAGCGTCGTGGCGTGGGCCACGAGCGCGCGCACCGTATCGCGCAGCGCCGCGCTTGGCGCATACCGGTCGCGCGCCAGCCCGGCGTACCAGTGGCCGATGTCGGACCACGCGCCCGGCGCCGCGATGCGGACGAGCTCGGCGACCGTGTTCGAGTCCGCGGCGAACATCTCGCCCTTGGTCCACGGGACTTCGGATGTGGCCCACGTGTACGTCGTGCGCCCGTGGGCCGTGGTTTCGGTCCGGGTGAATGGAAGGTTGTGCTCCTCGATGATGAGCTTCATGTCCTTCGGCGCATTGACGACGAAGCGGGAGCGGCGCACGGTGGTGCCGGCCGTGACCCGCCAGACGTCGAAGAAATCGCCCGTGCGGAATGGCTTCAGCTCCTCTCTCGTATAGGAGTAGTCGATGAGCGTACCGACCGCGACGCCGCTCAGCGACGCGCGCAGGACTTTGCGGTTCAGGTAGACCGGATCGACCATACCCGCGGGCACGTCGGATTCCTGGGTCTGCGACGGCTTGTCGCTCAGGACCTCGCCCGTCGGCTTGAGGACCTTGATCCAGTTGATCGTCAGCTTCTCGTGCGTCGGGTCGTACACGAGGCGTTGCTCGCGCCGCGATGCGACCGCGCGGTCGCGCAGGATTTGCGTGACTTGGTGATACGTCACGGTGTGTCGGCCGTCGGCTTCGACCGTGACCGCGCCCTCGTCGAGCAGCAGGACGGTGCCCTGCTCGGGGAACTTTGCGCTGTCGACGGCCAGCTTGTAGATCGAGTCCTGCGCGCCCAGCGTGCCGGCGCAGCAGAGCGCGCCGGCCACCAGCCAAAGAAATCGCATGGGCCCTACTATACGAAAAAACTCAGTGGTCGAGTAGGATGACCGCTGGGTGATCCTTTGCCACGCGGGAAAGCCACACCTCCAGCTCACCATGGCGCCAGGCTGGCGACACGCCGCTGCCTGATGCGTAGTGACGGTGGAGGGTCAACACATTGCCGTCCTGGGAATACGTGGATTCGTAGGTACCAAACCGGCTCGTCGCCGTGATGCTCTCCGGCAGGCGGGCATGCCAACCGCTCGGCAGCGTGATGCGGACCTCGTCGACAGACGAGCCGCGTCCCAACACGCCGTTGCCATTGATGGGGTATCGGCGGGGGCCGGTCGCCGCCTCGAGTTGCGTCGCGATCTTGGCCGCGCCCGTGTTCGACAGCGGCACCGTCAGAAGGTCGGTCGTGCCGGACGACGTGGACGCGCGGCCGTTCTTGACGTGTAGCGATATCCGGGCGTCGGCCGACAGGTCCTTTCCATCGAATGTGACGAGACTGTCGGCCTCGGCGCCCGGGAAGATCGCTTGCGCCATCCCCCGCGCCAATGCCGCGCGCTGGGTCGAATCGAGCGGGCGGGACATGAGCCCGCGCATGGCCTCGGCCGCCGTGCCGGTAGTCCGCAAGGCAACGTGCCCGTCGAACGTCCCGTCAGGCGCGAGCGTCCCCACGATGGACGTCTCGGCGAGCGACGGGGTCGGTCCCGCGGAGGGAAGCGTGACCTGCTCCGTCCGTCCGTCCGTGTGCACGATGAGACCGAACTCCGCCTCATCGGGCAGAGGGAGCTCGCCGAGCGGTGTCACGCTCGACGTCAGGTCCGTGTACTCGTAGGAGCTCCCCTGCTTGATCGCGGCGATCGCGTGGTCGAACTGTCCAATGGTGGGCAGCGCGCGGTCCACGCAGCCGCCGGCATTGAGCAGCACCGGATAGGCCTCGATGCCCAGCAGACGGAGCGCCGCCACGAAGAGCGTCGCCTTGTCCTTGCAGTCGCCAAATCCGGAGTGGATCACCGAGTCCGGCGCGCGCGGTTGAAATCCGCCTATCCCCAGGGCGATCGACACGTACCGAATATCTTGCGCCACCCAGCGGTGGAATAGGCCCGCTACACGACCGCCTGCAATCGGGACGTGATGTCGTTACCGCGGCCGGACTCGTAGGGCGGGTGCAATGCGAGGCGGGCGGCGTCCAGCTGGGCGCGAAGCGCGTTCGGCCCCGTCCCGCCCGGCACCTCGCGGCGGGCGGCCGATGCGCGGGGCGACAGCGCCGCGGCGACGTCGGCGCCGAACAGCGGATGGGCCGCGGTGAACGTCTCCAGTGGCAAATCATCCAACCCGACGCACTGCACTTCGGCCGTGCGGACGATCTCGCCGACCGCCCGGTGCGCGTCCCGGAATGTCGCGCCCTTGCCGACGAGATAGTCGGCCAGGTCGGTCGCCATCATCGTGCTGGAGAGCGCGGCCTGCATCCGGTCCGGACGAAACGTGAGCTCGCCAATGGCGCCGGTCGCCGCCGGCAAGACCAGGCGCATCGTGTCGACCGCGTCGAACAACGCGCGCTTGTCCTCCTGCATGTCCTTGTTGTACCCGCTGGGGAGTCCCTTGAGCGTGGTGAGGAGCGCCGTGAGGTCGCCGAGCACGCGCGCGCTCGACGCCCGGGACAGCTCGAGCGCGTCGGGGTTCCGCTTCTGCGGCATCATGCTGGACCCGGTCGTGAAGGCGTCGCCGAACTGCACGAAGCCGAACTCGCTGGATCCGAACAAAATGAAGTCCTCAGCCAGCCGCGACAGGTGGAGTCCGAGCATCGTGAGGGCGAACAACAACTCGGCGACGAAGTCGCGGTCGCCGACGGCGTCGATGCTGTTGGCCGTGAGCCCCGTGAACCCCAGGCTCTCTTTGAGCAGCACGCGGGACACCGGATAGGCGCAGCCCGCGATCGCGCCGGAGCCCAACGGCAGCGCGGCGACCGCGGAACGGCCCGCCTGCGTGATGCGGGCCTGGTCGCGATCGAGCGGCCAAAAGTGGCCCAACAACCAATGGGCCGCGGCGACCGGCTGGGCGCGCTGCAAATGCGTGTAGGCCGGCATCAAGGTTTCGTCCAACTCCTCGGCGTGCCGGAGAAGCGTCTCCTGCAACGTGCGAATCGTCGCGCCGAGGCCGACGGCCGCGTCGGCACACCAGAGACGCGTCGCGGTCGCGACCTGATCGTTCCGGCTCCGGCCCGTGTGCAGCTTGGCCGACAAGTCCCCGATCTCGTTCTGCAACATCCGGTCGATCATCGTGTGCACGTCTTCGTCCGACGTCACCGGCAGCGCGCCGGCGGCCAGGCGCTGGGCGACGATGTCCAGACCCCACTCCATGCGGCGGCTCTCGTCGAGCGTCAGGACGCCCGCCTGCCACAGCGCGACCGCCCACGCCTTCGACAGTTGGATGTCGAACGGCCACAGACGGAAATCGATGTCGATGGACCGGTTGAGCGCCTCCAGCGCCGCGGCGCTGGCGCCGGCGAACCGTCCACCCCAGAGGCGGTGGGCGCGATCGCGGGCGGTGTCTGTTTCGTCGGACATGGTGGTTTCTCCTTAGACGCCGGCCAACACGGTGCGTTCCTGATCCTTGAGCGCTTGGACGCGCGCCGAGAGGCCATACAACCGAATGAACCCGGCCGCATCGCTCTGCTCGTACACATCGTCCTCCCCGAACGTGACGAACCGTTCATCGTAGAGCGCCTGGTCGCTCGACCGGCCGGCCACGGCGAGTGATCCCTTGAACAGCCGCAAGGTGATCGTCCCGGAGACCCGCGCCTGCGTCACGGCCACGAATGCATCATACGCCTCTCGTTCCGTGGTCCACCAGCGGCCTTCATATACGAGGTCGGCATAGCGCGGCGCGATGAGGTCTTTGGCGGCCAGCGTGCGCCGGTCGAGCGTGAGCTGCTCCAGTTCGCTATGCGCGGCGTAGAGCAGCGTCCCGCCCGGCGTCTCGTACACGCCGCGCGACTTCATGCCGACCAGGCGGTCTTCGACCAAGTCGATGCGGCCGATGCCGTGGCGCGCGCCGATGGCGTTGAGCGCGGCTACCAGCGCGACGGGGTCGAGCGCGCGCCCGTCGACCGCGACCGGCGTCCCCGCCTCGAATTCGATCGTGACATCCTCGGCCTCATCGGGAGCGGCGGCGGGGTCGGCCGTGAGCTGGAACACATCGGCGCCCGGCACCGTGTTCGGATCCTCGAGCGCGCCACCTTCGTGGGAGACGTGCCAGAGGTTCCGGTCGCGGGAGTAGATCTTCTCCACCGTGGCCGTGACCGGCACGCCGTGCCGCTTGGCGTAGGCGATGGCGTCCTCCCGACTCCGGATGTCCCACTCCCGCCACGGCGCGATCACCGGCAGGTCGGGCGCGAAGGCGGCGTAGGTCAGCTCGAACCGGACCTGATCGTTGCCCTTGCCCGTGCACCCGTGGGCCAGCGCATCGGCGCCGATCTGGCGCGCCACCTCGACCTGGCGCCGCGCGATGAGGGGCCGGGCCATGGACGTGCCCAGCAGATACTTCCGGCCGTACACGGCGCCGGCGCGCAACGTCGGCCACACGAAGTCCTCGACGAACTCCCGGCGGAGGTCCTCGACGTAGCACGCGTCGGCGCCGGAGGCCATCGCCTTGGCGTGGACGCCCGACAGCTCGTCACCCTGGCCGATATCGGCGGCCACGCAGGTGACGCGGGCGTTCGGATAGTGCTCCTTGAGCCACGGCACGATGACCGAGGTGTCGAGCCCGCCGGAATAGGCGAGGACGATGGACGTCGGCGAGAGGGGCGATGCAGTCATGATCGGCGTGGGCGATGGGAACGGGCCAATGGGAATAAATGCGTAAGCAGCGCATAATTAAGCAGCAAGCAGTTCCCGCGTCAACCCGCTTTCCCGGCCAGGGTGCGCAACCGCCGCGCCAGCCGCTCGCGCGCCTCGCTGGAGCGGCAAATGATGAGAATGGTATCGTCGCCCGCAATGGTCCCCAGAATGCCGGCGTGCCCCTCGCGATCGATCGCCAGGGCCACCGGCTGGGCTCCGCCCGGCGGCGTGTGGATCACGAGCAGCTCGCGGACGCCATCGAGTCGGGTGAGCAGTTGGGGCAAAAGACCCGCCAGCGCTGGACGGCCGCCAATGTCGGGCGCCGACACATCGCCGCGCTGGTAGCGCGCGCCTTCGTCGGTCGATACGCGGGCCAACCGCAGCTCCTGCATGTCACGGGACAGTGTCGATTGGGTGACCGACCACCCGCGCTGCCGCAAAAGCGCGCGCAATTCTTCCTGGCTGGCGACGGGCTGCTCGGCGATCAACTCCAGGATCGTCGCCAGGCGCTCCTGTTTGTGAGCCACTTTGACCTCCGTTGACAGATCGGCCGGCGGACGGTACCTATCGGGCATGGCCGACGTCCAAGTTATTAGCCCGCGCCCGACCTCGCCGCGACCGTTCGCCCCGCGTTCCGCGGAGCGGGCGCGCGCTGATTGGGGGGTCGTGCACTAGACGTCGACGACCGCGTAGTCCCAACAGCCGCTCCCGTATCGGGGGCGGCTTTTTTGTCGTGTGTATTGACGGAGGGGTCGTGCAAGACTATGCATTAGAGGTGCATAAGTACCCTGTGGGCGTGCTCGGCGCCAGTGGATATGCCGGGCGGGAGTTGTGCGCGCTGGTGGCGCGCCATCCGGCGCTCACGCTGGCGTTCGCCGCGGCGCACGAGCGCCAGGGCGAGTGCGTCCGCATCGCCGGCCGCGCGCTCACGTACATCGGCGCCGCCGACGCGCCGTTGGGCAATGTGGCGCTCGTGTTCAGCGCGCTGCCCCACGGGGCGTCGGGCGGCGCGGTCGCCCGCGCCCGCGCGGCCGGGGCCAAGGTCGTCGACTTGTCATCCGATCTCCGCCCGGGCCCGTCGGCCGCGGTCGGGGCGGTGGTCGACGCGGCGGCCCCCTATGGTCTGCCCGAGTTGGGCCCGGCCATCCGCTCCGCGGTTCGCGGCGCCCGCACGGTCGCGAATCCGGGCTGCTATGCGACGGCCACGCTGCTGGCGCTGGCCCCGCTGGCGGCGAACGGCGTCATCGCGCCCGGAGCCACGGTGGCGGTCGATGCGGCCAGCGGGGTCACCGGGGCGGGCAACGCGCCGCGGCGCGATTTGCTGTTCGGCGAAGTGGCCGAGGACTACCGCGCGTATGCGGTCGGCAACACGCACCGGCATCTGGCCGAGATGCGCGCGGCCCTGGCCTGGCTCGGCGCCGACTGCGATCTGGTCTTCACCCCGCATCTCCTGCCCGTCGCCCGCGGGATCCTCGTCACGCTTACCGTGCCCGTGGTGGACGCGTTGCCCGATGCCGCGGCCATGTACGCGGCGTACTACGCGGGCGAACCCTTCGTCGAGATCGTCGACCAGCCGCCGACGTTGCGTGACGTGGTCCACCGGAACGTCGCGGCCATCGCCGTGACGCCGGCCGAGGGGCTGCGCCGTCCCGCGGTGGTCGTCATCGCGGCCATCGACAATCTCCTCAAAGGCGCGGCGGGACAGGCCCTGCAGAACGCGAACCTGCTGCTCGGCCTCGACGAAGCCGCGGGGTTGCCCCGATGACGATCGCCACGCTGTGCGTCGTCAAAGTCGGCGGGCGCGCCCAGGCCGACGCCCGACTGGCGTCCGCGCTCGCCGCCCGCGCGCGCGCGGGCGCGCTCGTCGTCGTGCACGGGGGCGGCGACGAGGTCTCGGCGCTGCAACGGGCCGCGGGCGTCGAGCCGCGATTCGTCGGCGGGCGGCGGGTCACGGCGGCCAATGACATCGATCGGCTGCGCATGGCGCTGTCGGGGCTCGCCAACAAGCGTCTCGTCGCGGCGCTGGTGGCCGCCGGCGTCGACGCGTTCGGCCTCTCCGGCGAAGATGCCGCCGTGCTCAGCGCCGATGTCGCCGAAGACGGGGCGCTCGGCGCCGTCGGCGCCATTCGCGCCGTGCGCGTGCCCGTGTTGCGGCTCCTCCTCGAGTCCGGCCTCCTGCCTGTCGTCTCTCCATTGGCCCACCCGGGACTCAATGTGAACGGCGACGATGCCGCGGCGGCGATCGCCATCGCGCTGGGCGCTGACTCCCTTCTGCTCATCTCCGACGTGCCGGCCGTGCGACTCCACGGGGCGCCGGTGCCGGTCATCGGCGCCGACGCGCTGGACGATCCGGACATCACCGATGGGATGCGGGCCAAGGTCGACGCCGCGGCGCGGGCCGCGGACGGTGGCGTCGCGTCGGTTCGCATCGGCGATCTCACGCTGCTCACCGAATCCCACGCTGGCACGCGCGTCGTCGCGGGAGCGTTTTCATGACGACCATTTCGCTACCTCTCTCGCTGCCCCTGACGGGTCCGGGTGCCCTGCACTCCGACGATGCGGCGTTGCTCGGCACGTACAAGCGCGCGCCGATGCGGATCGTGCGCGGCAGCGGCGTCGAGTTGTTCGACGACGAGGGCAACGCCTACCTCGACTTCACGAGCGGCATCGCCGTGAACGCCCTCGGCTACGGGGACGAGGGGTTCCGCGAGGTGATGCACGCGGCCGCCGAAGGCCTGGTGCACGTGTCGAATCTCTATCGGTCCGACCCCGGCGAGTCCCTGGCCCAGTGGTTCGTGGAGCACTCGTTCGCCGCCCGCGTGTTTTTTTGCAACTCGGGCGCCGAGGCCAACGAAGGCGCGTTCAAGTTCGCCCGCCGGTGGGCGCGGACGGTAGGCGGGGCGCAGAAGCACGAGATCATCGGCCTCCGCGGCGCGTTCCACGGGCGTCTGTTCGCGTCGCTGGCCGCCACCGACCGGCCATCCTATCGGGCGCCCTTCCGGCCGCTCGCGGGCGGCGTCACGGTCGCCGAGCGGGACATTGCCGAGCTGGAGACGATGCTCGAGGCCGAGACGGTCGCGGCGGTGATCGTGGAGCCCGTGCAGGGTGAGGGCGGCGTCCGCGTGCTCGATCCCGGTTTTCTGCGGGAGCTGCGGGCTCTGACCCGGGAACGCCGCGTGGCGCTCATTCTCGATGAGATCCAATGCGGTCTGGGCCGCACCGGCTGGCTCTTCGCGCACGAGCCGCTGGGCATCGAGCCCGATCTCGTGACGCTCGCCAAGCCGCTCGCCGGCGGACTGCCCGCGGGCGCGGTGCTCTTGTCGGCCGAGATCGCGTGTGCGGTGCAAGCCGGCGACCACGGGACGACGTTCGGCGGCGGGCCGTTCGTGGCGACCGTCGCCCGCTACGTCGTCGAGCGGCTCGCCGATCCCGAGCTCCTCGCGAACGTCCGTGCCCACGGCGAGTGGCTCGGCCGCGCGCTGCGCGATCTCGCGGCGCGCCGGGACGATGTGCGCGCGGTCCGCGGGGTGGGTCTCATGTGGGGCATCGACGTCGTGCGTCCCGCCGCCGAGGTCGTGGCCCGGGCCCGCGCGCTCGGTCTGCTCGTGTGTTCGGCCGGGGACCATACGGTCCGGCTGCTGCCCCCGCTCATCATCAGTCGCGACGAGCTGGCCGAAGGGCTGTCGCGCTTGGAGGCTTCGCTCTCATGACCATGTACCGGCGCGCCCGCGCCGCCGACGTGCTCAGCGTCTCGGCGCTCATCAACGGCTATGCCGACGAGCGCGTGATGTTGCCCAAGACGCCCGACGCCATCGCGATGGCGCTCGACGATTTCATTGTGGCGACCGACCGGCACGGCCGGATCGTCGGTTGCGCCGCGTTGCGGGAGTACGCGCCGTCCCTCGCCGAGGTCGGCTCGGTGGCCGTGGCCCGGACCGTCCAGGGTACGGGCGTGGGGCGGGCGCTCGTGGCCCGTGTGGAGGCGCTGGCGTCCGCGCGCGGGATCACGGAAGTGTTCGCGTTGACGCTCAAGCCCGGATTTTTCGAGGGCATGGGCTATGAGATCGTCGATCGCGCCCGGTACCCGGAGAAGATCTGCCGGGACTGCGTCGTGTGTCCGCGCCGGATGGCGTGCGACGAGATCTGTGTCTCGAAAGCGCTGGACGACGAGGCGCTACGGCGCGAGCGTAAACTCGTCGCGTAGCGCCGAGAGGGCCCGGTGGTCGTCGCCGATTGTCGCGATCACGCGGATCGGCCCGTCGCGGCCGATCGGGTCATCGCAGATGACGCGGACCACGATGGCGTAGTGCGCCCCCGAGCGCCCCGCGACATCCACCGTGGTCGGCCCCTCTTCGCACGCCTGCAACAGCTCGCCGCGCGGTCGACGCCGATAGCGATCGACGCACTCGCGCAACAGGCTCCGCGCTTCCTGCTCGCTCATGAGCGCCAGCCAGCGCTCGAGCGCGGGCCGTTGCGTCTCAGAAGCCAATGTTGAGACCGGCGCTGAAGGTGAAGTTGTTGTTGTTCGTCTGCTTCGTGCTTTGGACCGATGTCCCGCCCGGAGTCACGAACACCTCGCCGGGGACATTGAACATTGCGATGTAGTCCTTGGCCATGAGACGCACGCCGACCTGCCGCGTGAAATGGTAGTCGAGTCCCACGCCGCCGTTCCAGGCAAAGCGCGTGTCGGATTTCTCGGGATTGAACCCGTCATTCAGCCGGTAGTTGATGCCGCCAGCGCCGAATTGGACGAAGGGCACGATCCAGTGGCGATCTTCGCTGCGAAACGGCGCCATCAGTTGAATGCCGCCGTCGTAGATCCACGCTCCGGAATTCGCGCTGTTCAGAAAGCCCTGGTTGTTGATGTTCCCATACCCCCCCATGTTGGAGTATGCGTAGGCCAGCTCGCCGTAGAACGCGAAGTACCTGGTCAGCGACAGCGATGCCTGTGCCCCGAGCACGGGACCGTTGGCAAATGGTACGTGCGATCCGAGCGGACCGTTGACGTAGCGTCCCCAATCCATGTAGCCGGCGTAGGGCGTGATCTGAAATGCCGGGAGCGTCGCTCCAGGGATGCGATAGTAGGGACGCTCCACGTACTGGGCGCCAAGCGACGCGGTCGCCAACGGCAACAGGAGCGCGAACACAAAGGTCGGGCGTGACATCAGTCCTCCGCGGGGTCGTTGTGCCAAGCTGCAGGCCCATCATACGCACAGCCGGTACCGTGGGCACCGGGCTGGCGTCGGTCGACTAAGTCGTTGATAACACATGCGTTAGCGTGATGCGCTCATCTGGTGGCCGGGTGCGATGTGCCCGGCAGAACACGCGTGTTGTCCCAAGTCGGGGACAATGGTCGCGTTGGTCGGGCGCTCCCGTCCTCCGTTCATCGTTGCACACTGGATACCCACGCGCGGGGGGCATCCGTGTAGGCATCCGGAGCGGGTACCTTCCCTGCGGTCATGGGCATTGGGTGGTCGCCATTGCCCGCCGCCGTTTACGCTCACTCCTTTCGATCTCGCTGCATGTCGCTCATGTCGAGAAGGCTTTGGTTGGCGGTTGCCGCGCTCGCGGTCCCGACGTTGGCTGGGGCACAGACTGGTCCCACGCCCACGCTGGTCGTGTTTCTGACGGTCGACCAGATGCGCGCCGACTACTTCACGCGCTTTCTCCCGCAGCTCACGGGCGGCCTCGGCCGGTTATATCGCCGAGGCGCCGTGTTCACGCAGGGGTTTCAAGATCACGCCATCACGGAGACGGCGCCGGGTCATGCGTCGACCCTGTCCGGCCGCTTTCCGCGGCACACCGGGATCGTGGCGAACGCGGCCGGCGTGCTCGACTATCAAGCGGCGCTCGTGGGGGCGGCGGACACTGGCGCGTCGCCGTTCCGCTTTCGGGGGTCCACGCTGATCGATTGGATGCGCATCAAGGACTGGCGCTCGCGCGCGCTTTCGGTCTCGCGCAAGGACCGCGCGGCGATCCTGCCGCTCGGGCGCGCGCATCAGATGGCCGTGTGGTTCGCGTCCAACGGCAACTTCCTGACGAGCACGTATTACGCGGATACGCTGCCGGCGTGGCTCAGCGAGTTCAACGCCAAGCGCATTCCGCTGTCGTTCATTGGCAAGTCGTGGGAGCCGTTGTTACCGGACAGCGCGTATCCGGAGCCGGACAGCAACATCGTGGAGGGCGGCGGGCGGGACTATCTCTTCCCGCATCGCATGCCGAAGGACTCGACGGTGACGCGGGTGTTGGCGACGACGCCGTGGATGGACCAGATCACGCTCGAGGTGGCGTTGAGCGGGCTCCGCGCGATGCGGTTGGGCACGGGGCCGCAGCCGGACTTGTTGGCGGTGTCCTTGTCGACGACGGACGCGATCGGGCATTGGTACGGCCCGGACTCGAAGGAGCTGCACGATCAGATCGTGCGGCTGGATCAATATCTGGGCGCGTTCCTCGACACGTTGTTCACGCTGCGGGACTCGACGCGGGTGGTGATCGCGTTGACGGCGGACCACGGTGTGGCGCCGTTCCCCGAAGTGCATTCGGGGCGATACCCGAACGCGGGCGCGGGCTATGTGAATCTCGCGGGGTTCAACGAGTACATCCGGCAGGCGCTGCCGCGGCACGGGGTCGACACGACGGCGTGGCGATTCGCCGAGGGTGTGTTGTATCTCGATCGGGGGGCGATCAAGTCGGGCGGGCTGGATCCGGATTCGCTCATGCGGGCGTTCGCGGCGAATGCGAAGAAGGTGCCGGGCGTAGCGCGCGCGGATTTCGTGCGGACGCTCGCGCAGGGCGATACGGTGCGCGACTTCGTCGCGCGGCGGTGGTTCCACATGTTCCCCGACGATAGTCCGGCGGCGATGGTCATCACGCTCAAGCCGTACTGGTATTGGGGTGAGCCGGGGGGATCGGCGTCGCACGGGTCGGTCTACGATTACGATGCGCACGTGCCTATCCTCTTTTATGGGCCGCCGTTCAAGCCGGGGCAGTACCCGACGATCGCGCGCGTGGTCGACATGGCGCCGACGCTGGCGTCCGTGCTCGGCGTGACGCCGTCGGAACGGCTCGATGGGCATGTGCTCCGCCAGGCGCTACGCGCGGAGAGCGCGGGTTCCACGCATGTCGCCGACGCCCGGTAGCGTTCAAGGCGCGTTCGATGAGGCCCGGTTCGGGCCGGCGCGGACGTTGAACCTGCGGCTGGCCTTGCCGAGCGGCGACGACGCCGCCCGGCGGGCGGAGGCGTGGCTGCGCGAGCGGCAGGTCACGTTTCCGGGCGAGGAGGTGTTGGTGATCACCGGGCGCGGCCGGGGGAGTCCTGGCGGCGTCCCGGTGGTCCGCGAGGCGGTCGCCCGCCTCTTGCCTGCGCTGCGCCGCCAGGGCGTGATCGCCGAAGCGCACGCGCACACCGCGGGTGCCTTCATTGTGCGCCTCGCGACGTTGCGCGCCCTCGTCGAAGCCCCGCGCCGCAACCGCCGCCGCACGCCGCCGCCGGTGCCGCGCGATCCGGCGACGCTCGAGGCGCTGGATCCGGAGACGCGGGTCGCACTCCGCCGCCTCGCCGAGACGGCCCTCGCCGCCCTCGGCCTCCAGCGGCGATCGCCGGCGTTCGTGGCCGACGAGATGGTCCGTCAATGGATGCGCCTCGCCGGCAACCTCCCCGAGGGCCCCGCGCGCGAGGCGCGCCTCCGCTCGGCCATCGCCACGGCGCTCGAGGAGTACGAGTAGGGGCCTTTCGTAGGGCTAACTCGCGGCGGTAGCTTAGTTAGGGATGGGTCGTAAGTCTAACTAAGAAGGCCGGGTTAGTTAGGGATAGCCCAACGGGAGGCCGATGGCGGGGCACAAGGTCAAGTTGGTCTGGCCACACGACTCAGCGATCGACGCGCCGGCAAAGTACAAGAAGGCTTGTACTTATGAGGCCTTTATCCCGGATCCGCTCTCGAACTTGGCGCTGAACATACCCGTTCACGTCGCCGGAGCGGTATCCGAGGCTGAATCCGCCATTCGCACCCTGAACGATCAGGCGCGGCCGGCATTGACCCCTCTCGCCCGGTTGCTTCTCCGTACGGAGTCCATCGCGTCCTCGAAGATCGAGGGGATGCAAATCGGCGTGCGCGAGTTGGCGCGCGCGGAGGCCCGGCTGGAAGCGGGAAGGAAAGCCGGGCCCACCGCGCAGGAAGTCCTCGCGAACATCGATGCCATGGAGTTGGCAGTTCATGAAGCGGCTCTTGCCGAGCCCTTCACGGTGACCAAAATCATCGCGATCCATCAGCGGCTGATGGCCAAGGCATCGCCCCGCGTTGCCGGGCAAATCCGGACCGAGCAGAATTGGATCGGCGGCAACGACTACAACCCGTGCGGGGCCGATTTCGTCCCTCCGCCTCCCGAACACGTCGCGAGGCTGCTGGCTGATCTCTGCGACGCGATCAACGACGATCGGCTGCCACCACTCGTCCAAGCAGCCTTGGTCCACGCGCAGTTCGAGACGATCCACCCATTCCACGACGGCAATGGCCGCGCGGGCCGCGCCCTCATCCATGCGATCCTGCGCCGGCGCGGCGTGGCGCCCGCGTACGTGCCACCGATCAGCGTGCTTTTGGCATCGGCGCGGGACCGGTATATCGCTGGTCTTACCGCATTCCGAGGGCACGGGACGAACGAATGGATCGAGCAGTTCGCCGCGGCGACAACCGGCGCGTCGCGGCTGGCGTTGAGTTACCTCAATGCCGTACAGGATCTCGGCGCCCGGTGGCGCGCTCGACTCGCGGATGCGCCGTCGGCACCGCGATCCGATGCGGCGGCTTGGGCGGTCATTGACGTGCTCCCGTCGCATCCCATGATCACCGCGCCCGTGGCCATCGCGGCAACGAGCCGGTCAAAGCCATCCATCTACGAGGCGTTGCGGCAGCTGCAAGACGCCGGCGTGCTCGCCCCCCTCGGGACTTCGCAACGCAATCAATCGTGGGAGGCCGTCGGACTGCTCGATCTGCTCGCCAGACTCGAAGCCGGTCAGCTCGACGCGTAGCGGATCGGCAGCATGTTGCGCGTCGTCCGCATCGATCGCATGCCACCGCCGGGTCGTCCAATTTGCCCAGGGGCACGGGTATAACACGATCAGGCTGTGTCCGTGTGACGCGGAGCTACCGACTGGCGCCCAGGTCGGTTATCCTGCCGCGTGCGCGCGTATTTCCAGTTCGCTCTCATCACATTCACGTCGGTCCTGTTCATCGTCGATCCCATCGCGGCGATTCCGGCGTATCTCGTGATCACGAGCGAACAGGCGCCGGACCGGCGCGCGCGGACGGCGGCGCGGGCGTGCGTGGCCGCCGCCATCCTGCTGGCGGTGTTCGCCGCCGCGGGCCGCTACATCTTCGACTTGTTCGGTATCACGCTGCCCGCGTTCCGGATCGCCGGCGGTTTCATTCTGTGGCTGGTGGCGATGGACATGCTGCGCGGCCAGCGCACGACGCAGGAAACCCCGGCCGAGATCGTCGAGGGGCAGGAGAAGGAAGACGTCGCGCTGACGCCGCTGGCCGTGCCGATGCTGGCCGGCCCGGGCGCCATCTCGACCGTGATGGTGCTCGCCGGCCAGGCGCGCGGAGTCGCGCAATCGGCCGTGCTCTACGCCTCGATCGCGCTCACCGCGTTCGCGTGCTGGCTTTCACTTCGACTTGGAGATCGCCTGATGGCAAGGCTCGGCCGCACCGGCATTCGCATCGTGACCCGGCTCATGGGGTTGCTCCTCGCGGCAGTCGCCGTGCAATTCGTGATCACGGGGGTGCGCGATGCGATGGGCGCTTAGTGTATTGATGCTGGCGGCGTCAGTGGCGCGGGCGCAGATGCCCGGCTACACGCCGTCCGATGCCGCCGCGGAACAGCGCCTGGAGACCCGCGCCATCGCGGAACCGAATCCCGCCATCGCCGACACGATCTCCCGTACGCTGTCCCGCGTGCCGCACATGGCCGGCTCGCCCGAGCAAGCGAAGACGCGCGACTACGTGATCGAGCGCCTCAAGCAGTACGGCATCGAGGCGTCCGTCCGCGCCTACGACGTCTACATGCCATACCCCAAGTCCGTGCACGTCTGGCGCACGTCGCCGGACTCGATGGAGCTCCCGCTCGTCGAAGGACCGGTGCCGGGCGACTCGACGTCGAGCGCGTATCCACAGATCCCCGTATTCAACGGCTACGGCGCCGGCGGCAACGCCAGCGGCGACGTCATCTACGTGAACTACGGCTTGATCGAGGACTACGCGCATCTCGACTCCATCGGGATCTCCGTGGCGGGCAAGGTCGTCGTCGCCCGCTATGGCCGGTCGTATCGGGGCATCAAAGCCCGCGAAGCCGAAAAGCACGGCGCGGTCGCGCTCCTCATCTACAGTGATCCCGCCGACGACGGATTCACGCGCGGCGATGTGTACCCGGGCGGTCCGATGCGCCCGCCGCAGGGCGTGCAACGCGGTAGTGTCATGAACGAGGACGGCGACCCGAGCACGCCCGGATACCCGAGCGTCCGTGGCGCGAAGCGCGTTCCGGTCGACCAGAATGGCGATTCCCCGCATCCCCGTCGTGCCGCTCTCCTACGGCAACGCCGAGCAACTGCTGCGCGGCTTGCGGGATCGCGGCGCGCCGTGTGAGGCCGCGCCGGGCAGCTCGTGCGTGGCGCGCGACGTGGCCATGCCCGCCGCCTGGCAGGGTGGGCTCGGATTCCGCTATCACGTGGGCCCGGGCCCGGTGCGGGCCCGTGTCGCCGCCACCGTGGATACGGGTGCGGCGGCATACAAGACCATCTGGGACACGTTCGGCGTGATTCGCGGGACGACGTATCCGGATGAAATGATCTTGATTGGCGGCCATCGCGACGCGTGGGGCCCCGGCACCTCGGACAACATCAGCGGCACCACGTCGGTGCTTGAAGTCGCGCGGACGATCGCGGCGCAGGTGCGCGCCGGGCAAAAGCCCAAGCGCACCATCGTGTTCGCGACCTGGGACGCCGAGGAATGGGGGGTGATCGGCTCCACCGAATACGTCGAGGACGATTCGTTGCGCCTGTTGCACGGCGCGGTCGCCTACTTCAATCAGGACGTCGCCGCGGGCGGCTCGCAGTTTGGCGCTGCCGGCTCGCCGTCACTCCGCGAGACGCTGCGCGAAATCGCCAAGGAAGTGCCGGTGCCCGCGCCCGACTCGGGTTCCGTCTACGATTCGTGGGTCCACAACGGGCGCCGGGCGGCCGCGAGCGACAGCCAGGGGCCCACGTTCGGTGATCCCGGCGGCGGCTCCGATTTCGCCGGGTTCTACAACCACCTCGGCATCCCCATCCTCGAATGGGGCTTCGGTGGTCCCACCGGTGTCTACCACTCGGCGTACGACGACTACAACTGGATGACGCGCTTCGGGGATCCGGGCTATGTGCACCACGCGGCCTCGGCGCGCGTCGGTGCCGCGCTGATCTTGCGGCTGGCGAACGCGGACATCCTGCCGTACGACTACGTGGAATATGCGCGGAGCATGCGGGCGTTGATGCCGGCGCTGGCCAAGACTGGCACGGTCAAGGGCATCACCGTCTCACTGGATCCGCTCAACGCCGCCATCGACACGCTCGACCGCGCCGCGCACGCGTTCAACGCCGCGCGGGATGCGGCGTTGACGAAGAGCGGGGAGCCGGAGGCGGCGTTCGGGAAGGCGAATGCCGCGTTGCTCCGCGTCGAGCGGGCGTTGACGCGGCCGAACGGACTGCGGACGCGGCCGTGGATGCGGAATCTCATCTACGCGGCGGACGAGGATAACGGGTACGCGAACGTCACGTTCCCGTCCATCGTCGAGGCGATTCGGACAGGGGATCGGTCGCTCACGGACGCCGAGATCGCCGATCTCGCTTCGCATTTCATTGCCGCCGCGCACGCGCTCGGCGACGCGACGGTGGCGTTGCGCTGAGTTACGACTGGGTGAGGGGGTACTCGGCGGCCGTGACGGTATCCGCCGGTACCCCAGCGCTCGGTGTCGGAGCGGGTGTGGGCGCCGCGTCCGGAGGTGCGGGCGCCGGCGCGCGCTGGGCGGCGGCGACCGCGGGGGCGCCGACGAGGTAGCGCATCGCGGCTGACGCGATCGTGGCCAACGCCGCGAGCGCGATCAGGACAATGATGTAGGCGCGGCGTACCTGGCGGAGCCACGAGCCGAGGCGGGCCAGTCCGCGCGGCGTGACGGCGGCGCGCCGTTTGGTGGCCGGGGCGCGGCGACGGACCGGAGCCTCCACCGAAGTGGCGACGGGCACCACGCGCTCCGTGCTCGGCGCGCGCATGCCGGGTGCGACCGGTGTCCCCGGGGCGACCGGCGTGCTCGGCACGCGGTCGCTCGGCACGATCGGCAGTGTGGCCAATGGCATCGCGTCGGGCTGCCACCGTTTGCGCGTGACAGCCGTGTCGCCCTGGCTCGCCGCTGAGAGCACCCCGCTCGCGGCGAACGCGGTCAGGGGGATCGTGGCGTAGTACGACGGCTCCGGCGGATGCGCCGGCCGCGGCGCCGGAGCGGGCGCCGGCAGGTCGGCCGGGACGACTGGCGCCGCCGGCGCCGGACGCGAGATCTCGGCGGAGTTGCGGCGCGAGATGCGCATCATCGGCGTGCCCGTCGGCGGCGTCAACGCGCGGCGCACCGCGTAGGCGCGCGGCAATGTCCGGCCTTCGGCGCTCCGGGCCCGTGGCACCGCCAGGCGGCGGCGCGAGACTTCGAGCGCCACTTCGCGGTCGGCCACTCCCGGGGGAAGCTCGTACGTCGGCGCCTGGCGTTCGATCGGAAGTGCGGGCACGCTGGTGAACGCCGAGCGGAACGCACTGTCGAACTGCACGTCGAAGGTCGCGTCGAACGGCCGCGCCTCCCGCGGCTCATCGAACCGAACCTCGAGGCGCTCCTCGCGCCCGACATTGCGGCGATCTTCGCGCCCGACATCGCCGCGGTCTTGCGCCTGATGCGGCGATCTTCGCGCCCGACATCGCGGCGATCTTCGCGCCCGACATCGCGGTCTTCGCGCCCGACTTCGCGGCGATCCTCGAGTCCGACTTCGCGGCGATGCTCGCGCCTGACTTCGCGGCGATCTTCGCGCCTGACTTCGATGTGCTCTTCGGCGTGGGCCTCGAGGCGCTGCTCGCGCCGGCGCTCGCTTCTGACGTCGACGTGCTCTTCGGTCCAAACGGGAAGGCGCTCTTCGGTCTCGGCCTCGAGACGCTCTTCGCGCCGGCGCTCGCTCCTGACGTCGACGTGCTCTTCGGTCCAAACGGGAAGGCGCTCTTCGGTCTCGGCCTCGAGACGCTCTTCGCGCCGGCGCCCGCTCCTGACGTCGACGTGCTCTTCGGTCCAAACCGGGAGGCGCTCTTCGCTCTGGGCGTCGAGGCGCTCCTCGCGTCGGGTCTCGGCGTACGGCGCGCGGGGCGCCGGCGGCCGTGAGGGCTCATGGTGGTCGGGAAGGGCCACCAGCTCGTCCGTCGCCAACCAATCCGCCGGCCAGTCCTGAGTGTCCTCGGCCGGCTGCGCCGCCGTCCGGCGGTCACCGGTGCGGCGCTCGGCACCGCGCCGCTCGAACACGGGGTTCTCGTCGACCACCCGCTCGGCCGGCACGGCGGGCTCGGGTCGCGGCGCCGCGCGCCCGCCGGGCGCGTCATCCTGGGGCGCCGGCAGATCCGCGGGATACGCGCGCTCCGGCGCGCGGTCCGCCACCAGCCGCTCGGCCGGCGCGCGATCCGCCATTGGCACGCGCTCGTTCTTGGGCCGGTCGCCGATCGGCGCGCGGTCGTCCGTCACCGGAACTGTGATCGGCAGATCGACGGCGACGAGCACGTCGGGCTCCACGATCGGCTGCGCCGAACGGGGCGGCTCAAAGGCGACCACGCCGTTCCGCGCCTCGGCCGGCGTGACGCCGATCGCCGCGCCGCTGCACGCGCATCCCGACCGCGTAGCCAGATCTATGAGAACCGGCTCATTCAGGATGAGATGCTGCGCCAAGTCCGCCGCATACTCGAACCCCTCGATCTCCACGAGATCGCGCGGGATCGTCTGCCGCTCGAGCAGCGAAGGCGTCGGGAGCCCACCGGGCTGCGACAGACACCGCCGCCGATCCGGCGCAAACGTCGAGTTGAACACCGTGGGTTGCTGCGCGAGGACGATCCCCTTCGCGCGCAGCTCGGCGAAAAACGCCTTGGGCGCCACCTGCCGATCGATCGACTCGTCGTCGGCGGACGGACACACCCCGACGTACGTGATGTCGATCGGCCGTCCCGCGTAGATCTGGCGCAGATACCGCGCCGCGGCCACGGGTGGCGCCACGAACGACAGCATGAACGGCGCGAGGTCCGGACCCGGCGCCAGCAGTCGGTCGCGCACATAAGAACATGCACAGAATACCGCCGGTCCGAGCGTCCGCGAAGCCAACCGCTCGATGCACCGCTCGGCGATCAACTCATCGCCCCAACTCGCCGGCACCGCCGCATTGTAACCGGCTTTCAGGCAAGCATGGGCCAACTGCACTGGTGTCGCCGGCCGCCCAGCGAGAAAGGCGTCGGCGCCCAACAAGGCAAACGAAGGCCGGAGCTGCGTGGGCGTGGACTCCATAACCTGTCTAAGAAAGGAAGCTGGCTCGACAGCTAAAGTCCAGTAAAGTCCAGACGGCCCAGACATTGCTACACCGGTGATTACCTATGCTCTACGAGACTGCTCGGCTGACGGCCGAAGAGCTAGCCGCCGTCGCCGGATATGGGGCCAGGGCGATGTGGCCCGCGGGTTTCGATATCTATCAGCGTGGTGCAGCAGCAGATGGCCTCTTCGTCGTGGTCCGGGGCCGCGTCGTACTTCGCACCCGCGTGAAGGCCGGTCGAGGGTTCATCCCGGCTGTCGCCACGGCCGGGGGAACATTTGGCGCCGAGGGGCTCGCGGCCAGCGCCCGACCCGGCGCTGTATACGTCACCGACGCCCGCGCCGACGACGAGAGCGAGACACTGCACCTGAGCGGCTCTCGATTCCGGGCCTTTGTCCGCGAACGTCCTCCCCAAGCATTCGCGTTGCTCGGGCAAATAATGGCTGAGCACGCTTGCCTGCTCGACAAACTGCGCGAGCTCGCCACGTTGAGCGTCGAGCAGCGCCTCGTGTCCGTGCTGCTGCGCATGGCGCGCCAGCGCATGTTCATGGCTCCGGACGGCAGCATGGTCCTCGACCCCGCGCAGCACCGCGTGTTGTGCGAGTTGGTCGGCGCCACCCGCGAGTCCGTGTCACTCGTCGTGAACAAGCTCGTAGCCGACGGACTCGCCGAGCGCTCGGCCGGTGCGATCATCATCGCCTCGGTGTCCGAGCTCTTGGCGCGCACCCGCGAGGCCCCCGCGCTCGTCGCCGCCAATATCGGTGGACCGCAAGACCGGATGCCCGCGGCGTAAGCCCGCGGCGTAAGCCTGCGGCGTAGCACCAGCGGCGTATAACTTGGCGGCGATATGTACGTGGCAATTGCCACGGCCATCGTCGCCGCGGTGGTCGTCGGGCGCTCCATCATCGGCTGGCGGGTTGAACGGTGGGTTGGGGCCCGGCATCCCGTCGGTCCTGATGGCGTCATCGTGGGAGCCGGGACCATTGATCTGCCCGCCCTTCCCGGCGCGCCACGCGGGGCCGTGTTGGCGATCCACGGGTTCGGGGATACGCCGCAGACCTTGGCGTACGTAGCGCAGGCCCTCGCCCGGGCCGGGTGGGCGGTGCGCGCCCCGCTCCTGCCCGGCCACGGCCGCAGCTTGAGCGCATTTGCCCGCTCGAGCGCCACCGACTGGATCGGCGCGGTGCGTCACGAGTACGCCAGCCTTCGGGCCCAGCACCACCACGTCGTGGTCCTTGGCCTATCGATGGGTGGAGCTCTGGCGACGATCCTTGCGGCGGAAACCCCGGATCTCCCGGCGCTCGTGCTGATCGCCCCGTACCTCGCGATGCCCGGCACCATTCGACTCGCCGGCCGGATAGCCCCGCTCCTCACGGTGTTCACGCGTTATATGCGCGGCCGTGGCGGACGCTCGATCCGCGATCCCGCCGAGGCCGCCCGCAATCTCGCTTATGGCGTCACGACCCCCCGGCTACTGCGCGAGCTGCGCGCCGTCGTTGACGCCGCCACCCTGGCGGCGCCCGCCGTTCGCGCGCCCACCCTCGTCGTGCAGTCCCATCACGACAACCGTATCGCGTCGGCCGCCGCGACCGCCGCGTTCGCGACCCTCGGCGCGGCGGACAAGCAAATCGTGTGGGTCGACGACGGTGCCCATATCATCACGGTCGACACGGGTCGGGACCTCGTCATCGAAAAGGTCGCCGACTGGCTCGCCACGCGGTAACATCAGAACCATGCCGATCGACGTGACCATCCCGCGGGAGACGGCGCCGGGCGAGCGTCGGGTCGCGGTGGTGCCCGACGGCGTGCGGATGTTGGTGAAAGCCGGGGCCCACGTCCGCGTCGAGCGCGGCGCCGGTCTGCCCGCGTCGTTCGCCGATGACGCGTATGCGGCCGCGGGCGCGGCGCTCATCGCCGACGGGTTTCGGGACGCCCAGGTTTTGGTCAAGATCCAGCGGCCGAGCGTGGCCGAGATCGACGCGATGCCGGCCGGCGCGGTGTTGATCAGTCTCCAGGGCACCGGCCCCGACGCCGAGGCATTGCCGACGCGCCTCGCCGGCCGCGGCGTGACGGCCCTCGCGCTGGAGCGGGTGCCGCGTATCACGCGCGCCCAGTCCATGGACGTGCTCTCGTCGCAGGCGACCGTGGCCGGCTACAAAGCCGTGTTGCTCGCCGCCGGCGAGCTGGGGAAGCTCTTCCCCATGCTGACGACCGCCGCCGGCACCCTCGTGCCCTCGCGCGTGTTCGTCATCGGCGCCGGCGTCGCCGGCTTGCAGGCGATCGCCACCGCGCGGCGCCTCGGCGCCGTGGTCAGCGCGTTCGACGTCCGCCCTGCCGCGCGAGAGCAGGTGCTGAGTCTCGGCGCGACCTTCATCGCCGCCGAAACCGTGACCCAGTCCGCGGAAGCGGCCGGCGGATACGCCCGGGCCCAGACCGACGACGAGCAACAGCGCACGCTCGCCGCGCTCGCCGCGCACGTGCCGACGGTCGACGTCGTGATCACGACCGCGCAAGTCCCGGGGCGGGCCGCGCCCCGGCTCATCACCCGGAGCATGGTGGAGAGCATGCGCCCCGGCTCCGTCGTGGTCGATCTGGCCGCCGAGAGCGGCGGCAACTGCGAAGTGACGCGGGCCGGCGAGACCATTGACGTCAATGGCGTCCGCGTCGTAGGGCCCGTGAACATCGCGGCCACCGTGCCGCTCCACGCCAGCCAGATGTTCAGCCGGAACGTCGTCGCCTTGATCGAGCATTGATGCAGTTGGGGACCGACGGCGCGCTGCCGGTGCAACTCGAGGACGAGATCACGCGGGCCATGGTGATCGTGCACAACGGAGGGAAGCCATGACGGTCACGTCGGCCACCGAGCTGTACGTTTTCGTGCTCGCCGCCTTTGTCGGGTACCAGGTCATCACGCGCGTGCCTCCGCTGCTGCACACGCCGCTCATGTCGGCGACGAACGCGATCTCCGGCATTTCGCTGGTCGGCTCGCTGGTCGCCGCCGGCTCACACGAGACCCGCGTCAGCACGATCCTTGGTTTCATTGCCGTCGCCAGCGCCATGACCAACGTCGTCGGCGGCTTCTTGATCACCGATCGGATGCTCAAGATGTTCAAGCGCCAGCCGGGCGGGTCGCCGAAAGGCGACGGGAAGCAGTCCTAGCCTGATGCGCGACCTCTTCACAGAAGGCTCGTATCTCGCCGCTTCGGTGATGTTCATCCTCGGGCTGCGCAGTCTCACGCGGCCCGAGTTCGCGCGGCGCGGGATGCAGCAGGCCGCCATCGGGATGGTGTTGGCGATCGCGGGGACCCTCGTCAAGCACGAGATCGTCGAGTACCAGTGGATCGTGGCCGGTCTCGCGGTGGGGACCGTGGTCGGCTATCCCCTGGGCATGTTCGTCCCGATGACCGCGATGCCCCAGCGGATCGCGATCTCGCACATGTTCGGCGCCATCGCGGCGACGCTCGTCGGGGTGGCCGAGTACTACAACACCGGCGGCGTGTTGGAGCACGCGCGGATGACCGCGCTCGGCTTCGAGGTGATGTTCGGGTCCCTCACGATCACCGGCAGCTTCATGGCGTTCGCCAAGCTGCAGGAGCTGGTGCCGGGACGGCCGATCACGTTCAAAGGCCAGAACGCGGTCAACCTTTCGTTGTTCGCGGCCACGTTCCTGATCTTCCTGTATCTGATCGCCCGGCCCGATCAAACGATGTTTTTCTACGGCATGATCGCACTGGGCTTGGTGATCGGCGTGTCGATGGTGCTGCCGATTGGCGGCGCCGACATGCCCGTGGTCGTGTCGCTGCTCAACTCGTACGCCGGCCTCGCGTCCGCGGCCACCGGGTTCGCGATCGGCAACAACGTGCTCATCATCGCCGGCGCGTTGGACGGCGCGTCCGGGTTCCTGCTCTCGATCCTCATGAGCAAGGCGATGAACCGGTCGTTCGCCAACGTGCTCTTCGGGGCGTTCGGGAGTCCCGTGGCGGCCAGCGCGACCAAGAGCGCGGTCGGGTTGGTGGTGCGCCCCGTGACAGCCGAGGATGCGGCGTTGCGGCTGGCGTATGCGTCGCGCGTGATCATCGTGCCGGGCTACGGCATGGCCGTGGCCCAGTCCCAGCACATCGTGCGCGAGTTGGCGGATCTCATCGAGAAGCGGGGCGGCGACGTCAAGTACGCCATTCACCCTGTGGCCGGCCGCATGCCCGGGCACATGAACGTGTTGTTGGCCGAGGCCAACGTGCCGTACGACCGGCTGTACGACATGGAAGACATCAATGGCGAGTTCGAGTTGGCGGACATCGCGCTGGTGATCGGGGCCAACGATGTCGTCAATCCCGCCGCGCGGAACGATCCGGCGAGCCCGATCTACGGTATGCCGATCCTGAACGTGGATCGCGCGCGGAGCGTGATCGTCATGAAGCGCGGGATGAGTCCCGGATTCGCCGGTATCGAGAACGAATTGTTCTACAATGCCAAGACGAGCATGCTCTTTGGGGACGCCAAGGCCTCGCTCACGAAGCTCGTGAGCGAGGTCAAGAACGTCTAGCGCTGTCCCCGACTACGCCCGGGTCGTATTGGGCGGTGTCGTGGGCGCGGCCGCTGGCGCGGCTGGTACCGGCGTGGCGGCCGGTGCCGCGGTCCGGTCGGCGCGACTCACCCGGCGCGGTGCGGCGGCTTCCACTGGGGCTGGTGCGGGCGGCACGGGCTTCGCCGCAATGTTCGGCACCTTGCCACCGCCCGGCGTGCTGGCCGTTTCGGCGGGCTTGGCCATCATCGGCTTCGCCGCTGCGGGCTTCGCGACCACAGGCTTCGCGACCGCAGACTTCGCGACCGCGGGCTTCGCGAGCATGGGCTTCGCGACAGCGACTGGCTTCGCCGCTTTCGCCGTCTTCGCCTTCACGGCGGCTTTGGGAGCGGTCTTGGCGGCGGCTCTCCGGACGGCGGCCTTCTTGCGCTTCGGCGCGCTGCGCTTCGATGCGCTGCGTGTCGATTTGCGCGCGGACGACGCGCGCGTCACCGTGCGCTTGGCCGCCTTGGCGCGCGATGGCTTGCGGTGCGACTTGCTGGTGCGACGGGTGCGTTTCGAACTGGCCATGGCGCTGACTCCGATAAGACAGTGAGGGTGAGTGCGCCTGCTGATCTCCCTCTACGGTAGCTCAGTGCGTGGATAACGGCCAGCGTTTCGTCTCGCCGGGCGATGGGATCCAGAGCTTTCCCGGGTCGAGTCCCGCGCGTTGCCAGGCCGCGCGCGCGCGGACCGGGGGTTCGTCCATTGGCTCGTCGGTGAGCTTGAACGTCCCCCAGTGCATCGCTCCCATGACCGCGCCACCACTGGCCAGGGAGACAAAAGCCTGGACCGCGTGCTCCGGGTTGATGTGCACCGGACCCATGAACCACGCCGGGTCGTAGGCACCGATCGGCATGAGCACGGCGTCGAAGGGACCAAGGCGCTGTCCGATCTCGGGAAACACCGGGTGGAACCCTGTGTCGCCAACGAAGAACACGGATCGGCCGCCGCCGCGGATCGACCACCCGGACCACAGGGTGCTGTTCCGGTTGTCGGGACGCCGTCCCGAGAAGTGCTGGGCCGGCGTCGCGTTAATGGTCAGTGGCCCGACGGTCGTTTTTGCCCACCAGTCCAGCTCGCGCACGTCGGCGGCGCCGCGGCGGCGCAGCCATGACGCGACGCCGAGCGGTGCGACCCAGACGGCTGCCGGGTGGCGGCGCACGAGTTGGCGGACCGTCGGCGCGTCCAAGTGGTCGTAGTGGTCGTGCGACTGCACGATCGCATCGACCGGCGGCAGCGCATCCAAACGCAGGCCGGGTGGCCGCCAGCGGCGCGGTCCGGCCCATCCGACGGGCGATGCCCGGTCGCTCCACATCGGGTCCAGCAGGATGTTCTGGGCGCCGATTTGGACGAGAAAGCTCGAGTGTCCGATCCACGTGAGCGTCAGCGCGCCCGCGTCGGCGCGCGGATGCGCGATGGCGGGCGTTGTCGGCGGGTGGGTGGCCGCGAACGCCGCGCGCCGATCGGTGCCCCGGGTCTGGTCGCGCGGACGGTCGAGCAGGACCCATTTGAGAAACGCGCCGATGCGTCCCTGCTGGCTGCCGGGTCCCCACGGGTTCTGGAAGCCGCCGCCGGGGCGGTGGTGGGGCGGGAGCGCGTCGGTCACGGACCCAAGTTTAATCGCGGCGCTTGCGCGGGCGTGGCGCTCGAAGCGAGCCGAGCGTCCCTGGTTAAGCCCCTGTGGGACAATAACTACCCACGCGCCGGGGAGAACGGTACATTGGATCAGTTGATACTTGCCTAGGAGAGTCATGCCGTTCTACGCCATCCTGTCATCGCACTGGTGGATCCCGATCGTCTTCGTGGTGGTCGCCGGCCACATCACCAACGTGTGCGTGACGCTGTTTCTACATCGGTCACAGACCCACCGCAGTGTGAGCTTTCACGCCATCGCTTCGGTCCCAATGCGGATGTGGCTCTGGTTGACGACGTCGATCGTCACCAAAGAGTGGGTGGCGGTCCACCGGAAGCACCACGCGTTCGCCGACCGCGAGGGTGATCCGCACAGCCCGTTGCTGGAGGGGCTGCGGAACATCATGATCAAGGGCGCCTTCTACTACCGGCAGACGGTGACCATGCCGGGCGTGCTCGAGAAGTACGGCAAAGGGACCCCGAACGACTGGCTGGAGCGGCATCTCCTGACCCGCCGCAACACCCTCGGCATCATCCTCCTGCTGGGGATCGACCTCTATCTGTTCGGCCTCATGGTGGGCGCCATCGTCTGGGGCGTCCAAATGATCTGGATTCCGTTCTGGGCCGCGGGCGTCATCAACGGCGTCGGCCACGCGATCGGCTACCGGAACTTCAACGTCAAGGATGAGAGCCGGAACATCCTCCCGGTCGCGATCTGGCTGGGCGGCGAAGAGCTGCACAACAACCACCACTCCGATCCCCACTCCGCCAAGTTCAAAGCCAAGTGGTACGAGTTCGACATCGGGTGGATGTATATCCGGACCCTGGAGCTCGTGCGATTGGCCAAAGTCCAGTACGCGCGCGCGACGTCCTGACGGGTGGTCCCATGGCTGATGTGAAGTGCAGCCGTTGCGGGCAGACTCGCGACGGATTCGAGCGCGCGCCGTTTCCTGGCGCCATGGGACAACGGATCGTGGCCGAGATCTGCCGCGAGTGCTGGGGGCTATGGCTCAAGCAACAGACCATGCTGATCAACCACTACGGGTTGAACGTGATGGACCCCCAGGCGCGGGCGTTTTTGACCCGCAATCTCGACGCGTTCCTGTTCAAGAGCGGCCATCAGGAAGACGTCGACACGACCAAGCAAGGGACTATCAACTGGTAGCGCGGGTCGCGCTGGCCGGAATTCTGGCGGCTGGTTGCGCGACGGCGCAGCCGGCGGCGCCAAAAATGACAGCGCCCTCGCGGGACGCGGCCCACGTCTGGGCCGATTCGGTCCTGCGCACTATGAGCGTGCGGCAAAAGGCCGCGCAGATGATCTGGCCGTCGCTCAAGGGCGACTTCGTGAGTCGCGACTCGCCCCAGTGGCGGGCGTTGACCCACTACGTGACCGACGAGGGCGTCGGCGGCGTGACGGTGTCGGTGGGATCGCCGATCGAGATCGCCGCCAAGCTCAATGCCTTGCAACGCGCCGCGGCATTGCCGCTCCTGGTGGGCGCCGACCTCGAGTTCGGCGCGGGCCAGCGGGCGCGGGGCGGGTACTTCCTGCCCAACGCCATCGACCTGGGCGGCGCCGTGACTTTTCCGCCGGGAGATGGCGTTCGGCGCGACGCGGGACACGATGCTGGCGTACGAGGAGGCCCGGGTAACGGCCCTGGAAGGCCGCGCCCTCGGCATCCAGATCGACTACGCCCCGGTGCTCGACGTCAACAACAACGCCGCGAATCCGGTCATCAACACCCGGTCCTACGGGGAGTCGCCGGCGCTCGACGCCGCGTTCGGGCGCGCCTTCATCCGCGGGCTGCAGGACCACGGGATGATCGCGACGGGCAAGCATTTCCCAGGGCACGGGGACACGGAGACGAACTCCCACCTCGGACTCCCGGTGGTGTCCGTGAGCCGGGCGCGGCTCGACACGGTGGAGTTGGTGCCCTTCCGGGCCGCGATCGCCGCCGGCGTGGGCGCCATCATGTCCTTTCACGGGTCGATGCCGGCCCTCGATTCGAGCGGCGCGCCAGGGACGCTGTCGCGGCCCGTGCTCACCGGACTGCTGCGCGAGAAGCTGGGGTTCAACGGCGTCGTGTTCTCCGACGCCATGGACATGCAGGGTGTCCTTGTGCAGTACGGCGCGGTGGAGTCGGTCAAACGCGCCGTCGCGGCAGGCGCGGATGTGCTGATCCAGCCCGTCGACGTCGCCCAGGCGATCGATGCCATCGTGGCCGGTGTGCAGGAAGGCCGTTACCCGGCGTCGCGGCTCGACGACGCGGTGCGGAAGCTCCTGGCTATGAAGCACCAGCTTGGACTGGTCCGGACTCGGACCGTTTCGCTGGACAGCGTCTCCCTGATCGTCGGCGACTCCGCCGGTCAGGCGCTGGCCCGCACCGTGGCGGAGCGGTCGATCACCACCGTGAAGGATTCGCTGCACGAGCTTCCTCTCGGCCGCTTGAACCGCGGCGCGCGCGTGCTGTCGATCACGATCGCCCACCGCGCCGATCTCGGCGCCGGGACGGCGTTCAACGCGATCCTGCGGCAGGCGTTCCCGGCGCTGCACACGGCCTACGTCGATTCCGACCAGCCAGGCGATCTCTTCGCCGACTTGCTCAGGTCAGCCGACTCGGCCGACGTGACGATCGTCGGCTCCTACGTCGCGCAGAGTTGGGACGTGACGACCATCGAGGCGCCGGGCTCGGTCGTGGGGTTCATCGATCAGCTCGTGGCGCGCGGCCGCCGGCCGGTCGTGGTGGCGCTGGGGAATCCGTACTTCCTGCAGCAGGTGCCGGGGGTGCCGACCTACGTAGTCGCCTGGGGCGGGTTTCCGGTCTCGCAGGAGGCCGCCGCCCGCGGCATCCTCGGGCTGGCCCCGGTCACGGGGCGGCTGCCCATCTCGATTCCGCCCGTCGCCCCGTTTGGCGCGGGGCTATCGAGCCGCCCGTGAGAACGCCTCGCTGAAAGCGAGAGTGGTCGGGTAGCGAGCGTCGGGGTCGAGAGACAGCGCCTGCTGCAGCACCTTGTCCACCTTTTTGGGAAGGTCGAGATCCGGGCGCTTCACGCGGAGCGGGGTCGTCAGGCCCTTGAGGCGAGCGACCATGACCGCGTGCTGGTTCTGCCCCTCAAACGGCAGCTGGCCGGTGAGCATCTCGTACGTCGTGCACGCCAGCGAATAGATGTCCGAGCGGGCGTCGAGGGGCGCCCCCCGTAGCTGCTCAGGGCTCATGAACTCCGGCGTGCCCACGACCTTGCCCGGCATGGTGAGCGCTGGCACCTGGGGGCCGTTGGCCAGGCTGAAATCGATGACCACCGCGTGCTCCGACCCATCGGGGCGCGTAACGATCATGATGTTCTCGGGCTTGAGGTCCCGGTGGAGGATGCCGAGCTCATGCGCCACGTTGAGTCCGGCGCTGGCATCGCGCACGAAGCCAGCGGTCACTGGCAAGGAGAGTTGCCCCTGCCGGGCGATGCGCACGCACAGCAGCTCGCCCTCGACGAAGGGCATGACGATGTAGTCAAAGCCGGCCGTCGTCTCGCCCAGGCGGATGATGTGGCAGACGTTCGGATGCGCGAGCTGGGCGCCGAGCGCGGCTTCGCGGCGCAACCGCGCCATTGAGATCGGGTCGTTGATCAGCGCGGGCAAGAGGATCTTGACCGCTACCAGGTCGCCCAACCGCGTGTCGTGGGCCAGATAGACGACGCACATCCCGCCCTGGCCGATCCGCTTCAGCATCTGGTAGCGGTCGTCGAGCAGCTGACCGCTGAGATCCGCCGGCGTCGCGTCGGCCGGCGTCGCGTCCAACGTCACGGCGAGTGCTAGGTCCCCTTCGTCGGGGGAGCCGCGTCGCCCAGGTGCCACCCCTGGCGCGGGATGCCGCTGGACTCGGAGAGGCGCCACAACAGCTTCAGGTGGCCCGACTCCTTTGTCCCGTCGTCGGGCGTGAGCTCAATGGCGTCGATGTTCTGGCCCGACAGCCGTTGAAGGAGCTCGCGCTGTTCCGCCGTCAACACCAAGCGCACCGGTTGCTCGTCCGCCACACGTCCCCCGCGGGATGATAGACGCCCTAATCTATCATCCGCGCCATCAGTCGGCCCGGGAGGCCTGCCAGCGGCGGAGGGCCTGGGCCACCTCGACGTTGTCGGCGGCGATGCGCATCAGCTCTTCGGCCGCGGCGGCCGGATCGGCGCCCGCGATCTCGGCGACGACCGGGGCGCTGTGGCCGACGCGGCGTTGCGGGTCGACGCGGCGTTCGACGAAGAGACTCAGGCGGTATTCCGAGTCATGCCGGCTGGCCTCAATGACTACGTAACCGCCGCCCGGGAGGGTGCGGGTGTAGAGGGGCTCGGCGTCGGGAGTGCCGTTCGGCGTGAAGATCACCATTCGGGGTTTGCGGCCGGGGTGAAAGAATACGATGGCGGCGCCGACGTCGGGACCCAGGTCAGTCCCTCCATGGGAAGGAGACGGCGGACGGCGATCAAGCGTTGGTTGAACCACGTGCGGCGGTGGCCAGAACGGGTCAGCATGTCCAGGCGCACGTGGTGTCCGGTGCTCGAGGCATGGATGATCGTATCGGCTCCCACGTACATCGCGATGTGCTGGGCGCCGTGGCCACCGTAGAAAAACAGCAAGTCGCCGGCTTCCAGGGTGTCGCCCGGAGCTGGCGCTTCGCCGAGCGCGGCCTGCTCGTGTGCCGTGCGCGGCAGCGCGATCCCGTGCTGGGCGAAGACATAGCGCACGAACCCGGAGCAGTCGAAGGCGCGCGGCGTCGTCCCACCGAGGACGTAGGGCACGCCGATATAGTGCTTGGCGGTGGTGACCAACACACGGCCGTCGATCGGACCGCGCACGGCGATCAGCCTCGCCGGCGTGCGGGGTGTCTGCGCGCTCGCGGGGAGAGCGAGCGCCATCGAACAGGCCAGAAGAGCCGCACAGATAGACTGCATCTGGAAGTTGACGACCACCCCAAGCGGGGCGTCACATTGGCTCCAGCCCAACCGCCCGGCTCCCAAACAACCACGCCCCGGCCGGCGGCCGGGGCGCGGTCAGGGGAGTGCGCGAGCGCGTCTAGTCAGACTTTGTTGACGTCTGCGGCCTGCGGACCCTTTTGTCCTTGTACGATCTCGAACTCCACGCGGTCGCCTTCGGACAAGGACTTGAAGCCGTTGCCTTGGATCGCGCTGAAGTGGACGAAAACATCCGGGCCTCCTTCGCGGGAGATGAACCCGAACCCTTTCGCATCGTTGAACCACTTCACTGTGCCGTTGAGACGTGCCATGAAACGCTTCCTCTTCTTCCCCTACCGGGGCTGACTGTTACACGTACGTTTGTCTCGTGACCGAGACGTTTTAGTAGGGCAAGAAGCTTGCCTGCCGACAAGGCAGGGAATTGTCGAGCGCGCTGGGCGCTAGGCAGCTCCGGCGATGTAGCGGGCGAAGCGCCCGCACCGGGTGCACTTCAACGTCACGTGAGATTTGGGAGGAGGCGGCACCCGCATCGGATCGCGTTCGATCGGCCCGGAGCAAGAAGGACAGGACAGGGGGGAACCGTTCCGGTCGCTGGCAATAAGGTGCAGCGCCTGGGCTGGATTGTATGTATTCGGGCGTGGCTTCCGCATCGTGCCTCCTCAGGGAGTGCTCGTCACTGTGATGAAAAGTAACCGCCTAAGCGTGTGCATCACAGTGATATAGGTGCTTCAGACGAGGGTGACCGCCTCACCGGGCCCACGCCCCTCGCGCTTATACCGCGATGCCGTGGTGATCGTTCCGCTAGCTCACATAGACGATGTCGCCCTCGGCGTCGATGCCAAGCTCATGTTCCATGCCGCAGACGCCGCACACCTTGAATGCGTGCCAGGCCTCGCCGAGGTCGGTGCGATTGGCGTCGGTCGCCGCCTTCACGACGAGTCGCTTGAACGTGTACTCGCCGCAGTTCTCGCACGCATGCGCCCGCGCAATGCGCACGGCGCGCTCCTCGGTGATCACGTCTTAGGAGCCGGCCCCGGCAGTGAGCGCGTGGACGCGGCGTCCGCGGTGGAGTTGACCCCGCTCCGCATCAGCTCCCGCAGCGCCCCGATCGAACCCATGAGTCCGGCCGCGTCCGCCGGCAAAAAGACCGTCGAGCCTTTCCCCTGCGAGAGCAGCGGCAGCGCCTCGAAGTAGCGGAGTCCGAGGAGATACAGCCCGGCCTCGCCCTCGGGCAGCGCGCTCCGGATGCGCCCGATCGCTTCGGCCTCGGCGTTGGCCATCGCCAGCCGCGCCTCCGCCGCGCCCTGGGCGCGGAGCACCGCCGACTCGCGCACGCCCTCGGCCTCCAGGATGGCGGCGCGCTTGCCCGCCTCGGCCTGCGTGACGGCCGCGCGCCGCTCCCGCTCGGCCCGCATCTGCAGCTCCATGGACTGCTGAATGTCCCGGGGCGGCTCGATCGCCTGCAGCTCGACGCGCGTGACGTCGACGCCCCAACCGATCGACGCCTCTTCGATGACGTCGCGCATGCGCTGGTTGATCGTGTCGCGGGAGCCCAGTGTCTGATCCAACTCCATCTCGCCGACGATGTTGCGCAGCGTGGTACGGGTCAGCGTCTCCAAGGCGAACGGGAGATTCTGGATGGCGTACGTCGCCTTTTGCGGATCGGCCACGCGGTAGTAGATGACCGCGTCGATGTTGATCGTGACGTTGTCCTTCGTGATCACCGGCTGACTGGGGAAATTCAGCACCTGCTCGCGGAGATCGATGCGCGCCGTCGACCCCGCGGAGATGCGCTTGACGCCGTTGACATCGGTGTCGAACACCCGGACGTCGATCGTGCGCGGCCGGTCGATGAAGGGAATCAACACGTTGAAGCCGGATCGCCCGACCCGGTTGAATCGGCCAAGTCGCTCGATGACCATCACCTCGGCCTGCCCGATGATCTTGATCGAGCTGGAGATGATGAACATCGCGACCACTGCGATGAAAGCGACCGCGAGTACGCCGGCGAACATGAGGGCCTCCTGTCAATCAGCAATATAGATGCACAAAAAAACGGCGGCCGCCATGACGACGGCCGCCGCTCGTTTTGACCCCCAATGTCACGGCAGCCGCTGCTGAGCTACCGCGAACAGTTCTTTTTGTGTCTGCCCCTTCTGCAAGAGGTCGAGCGCCTTCTTGAGCTGCGGGTCCTCGTCCAGATCCCGGCGCTTGGCCGTTGAGTCCCCGAAGGCGACCCGCGCGATCCGGAGATCCAGCAGCCGATCCATGTAACGGCCCGCCGAGTCGTACTGGGCGCGCGGGATCGACACGCCGGCCGCCGTGAGGCGCGTGTACAGCGAATCGTGCCACGCCGGCTGGAACGGGTAGTTGCGTGCGACCTTCGGCTTGAGATCGAGCGCGAAGTTCGTCAGCGTCTGGTACACCACCTGACCCTTGGGCGCCAGCGTCTTGAGGAACGACTGCTCGACAGTGGTCAGCGTGTCGGGCTTCACGATCACGTCCGGCGTGATCGCCCCGCCGCCGTACACGGTGCGCCCCGCGTCCGACTTGAACGCCGGCCGGGCCTTGCGGGACGAGTCGGTCTCCAGCGAGTCCGGATGCACTTCAATGAACTCGCCGTCGGCGAGCAGTTTCCGCTCCTTCTGAATCGAACGGCCGCTCGGCGTATACCATTTCGCGGTCGTCATCTTGAGCGCGTACCCGCCGTCCAGCGGGAAGAGCGTCTGCACGAGGCCCTTGCCGAACGACGTCTGCCCAACGACCAGCGCGCGGTCGTGATCCTGCAACGCGCCGGCCACGATCTCCGATGCGGACGCGCTGTTGCCGTTGACCAGGACCACGAGCGGGACGCTGGGTGCGAGCGGCTTGGCGCGCGCCACGTACACCTGCGGCTCCGTGTTGCGGCCGCGTACGCTCAGAATCTCTTGGCCTTCCTTGAGGAACACATTGCTCACTGAGAGCGCCTGATCCAGGATCCCGCCCGGATCCTCGCGCAGATCCAGCACGACGCCTTTGGCGTTCTGCTTGGAGACGAGATTCTTGAGGGCCGCCTCGAGATCGTCCGTTGCATCCTCATTAAACTGCTGCAGCGGGATGTAGGCGATGTTGCCCTCGAGCATGATCGCGTACGGCACCGCCGGGATGTGGATGATCGCGCGCGTGAAATGATCGACCAGCGGCTCGGTGACGCCGGGGCGCATGAACTTGACCGAGACCTTGGTGCCCGGCGTGCCGACGAGATAGTCGGACACCTGGGTGATCTTCCAGCCCGACGTGGTCGCCGTGTCGACGCCGATAATGTGGTCGCCCTCGAGCACGCCCGCCTCTTCGGCGGGCGTGTGCGGGAACACGCGATCCACGATGATTTGCCCCTGCGGAGTCTGTCCGATCTCCATACCGACGCCACCGTAGCGTCCGCCGGTCCGGCGCGAGAACTCGGTCAGCTTCTTGGGCTGCAACAACTCCGTGTACGGGTCGTTCAGCTCGTGCACCAACCCCTCGGCCGCCTTCTCATAGAGCGCACCCTGGTCGACGGTATCGACGAACCGATCCGAGACCAGCGTCAGCACCTGATCGAACAGACGTGCCCCGTCATGCGTGGCCCGGCTCTGCCAAATGAAGCCGCCAGCGACCAGCGGGACGGAAACGAGGGCGACCAAGGCCGCGGGACGGATACGGGACATACGCGAGGGAAGAGGGGGCCTACAAAATCGTTACCTTCTTACTTACTCGTGGGCGACGGGGGAGTTCCGGCTTCCGGCTGGGCTCCGGCCGCGGATTCGTCGTTCCCGTGCTCCCAGAAGTACTTCCACGACATCACGCGGCCTTTGCGGAAGCCCTTTTGGGTCAGTTTCACGCCTTCCGGGGAGATGGCCACCGTGAACGCGCTCCCATCCATGTCGAGCTCGCGCTTGATCGTCTTGTCGAGTTTCGTGGCCATTTTGGGTTGCTCCGTCTCGGGTAGTCTGTTCGTCCGGCGTGCACCCAAGCCCTTGGCCTAGAGTCAGGCGCGTGACGCCAGCACGTAATCGACGAACCAAGCCCGCTGAATGTTGCCGAATCACGGCATCACGAACGATTCCCGCCTCAACAAGCAAGTCGTGCGCCGGCTGTAGGACTCGGTGCAGGTGCGAGGGATACCGCTGGTTGAGCGGAAGCTGCTCGGCCAAGGCGTCGAGCGCAACTCGCCACGCCACCCGCCCCTCGGCGCGCGCCACCTCGAGTAGGCGATACAACCGGCGGGCCGTGGGTGATGGGAGACCGGCGTAGGTCGCCGACGAGAGGGCGATCGTGTGGCCGACCTTGAGGTTGGCCCGCACCAGCGGGGAGATGGTGACCCGGGCATCTCCAGGCTCAGCCGCGGTGAGGGTCTCGAACAAGGGGAGCTGGTCCCGGTCGGAGGCCCGCCGGCGGTCGATCACGACCGAGGCCAGGATCGTGAAACGGGCGTCGGCGTAGGCCCCGGTGGCACCGTCCGACGCCACGAAATAGGCCTGGGCCGATTCGAGGACGGTCCGCTCCAGGCGTCCGAGCGAGGCCCGCAACTGCTCATAGGTCCGCCCGTCGACGCGGCGACCCATCGACCGGAGAAACGCGTGCAGGGTGAAGCGCACGACGCCGTCCGGCGGGGCGCCGGCGTCGCTGTAGCGGTGCAGCACCTCGACGTAGACATCCTGGTCGAACGTGCCGGGCAGGCGATCGCCGGGCGCGGGCAGCACGCGCCACCGCCCGCCGGTTTCCGGCGCGTATGACAGCGCGCCCTCGTCGGAGGCATCGCTCAGTCGAAACAGCGGCAGCGCCTCGAGCGACCGGTCGAGAAATACCGTGTTGGAAGCGCCGCGCCGTCGGGTGGCGCTGGCGATCATGTCACGGCCGTCGGAGCGCGACCACCTGCCCCGTCACCGCGCGGGCGGCCGGCGACGAGAGAAAGAGCACGGCGTCGGCCACGGCTTCGCGTTCGACGTACGGGGCATCGGCGCCCATCGCGCGAAGGTTGACGGTCGTTCGGATGGTGGTCGGCGCCACGGCATTGGCGCGGATGCCGCGCGCGTGCCCCTCGGCGGCCACCGACCGCATGAGGCCGATAACCGCGGACTTGGCGGCGACGTACCCGGACAGTCCGGACACCGGGGCGTCGGGCAGCGCCGACGCCGAAGCGAAATACACGATGCTGCCGCCGTCGCGGATGCGGGGAAAGAACGCGCGGGTCACGACGTAGGCGGTCGTGAGGTTGATCGCGACCTGTTGAGCGAATACCGCCGGGTCGCTGTCGCCGATCGGACCGTTGGCGGCGAAACCGCCGGCGACGTGGACCAGGGTGGCGATGGCGCCGCCGATCGCGGCGGCGACAGCGGCGGTCGCCGCCGCGTCGGTGAGATCGCAGGCGTAGCCGGTCACGGTCGCCGGTGTCGGGGCGGCGGCGCGCAGGGCGGCGGCGCGGGCCTGGACGTTGTCGGGTGTGCGGTCGATGATCGCCAGCGGGGCGCCGGTCGCCGCGAACGCGCGGGCGATCGCTTCGCCCACCTGGCCTTCGTGGCCGACGCCCGTGATGACGACGAGCCCGTCGGCGGGCACGGGACTACCGAATGTCCGGGCGTCCGAGGGCCGTGCGGACGGCCTCGCGGATCGCGACGAGTGCGTCGTCGCGCGCCGCCGGGGAGTCCTCGCGGACGTGCAGCTCGATCCCGTCAGCGACCGGCAGCCGGCGCCACGAGAGCAGCGCCGAGGGCTCAGCGCCAGGGGTGGCCATGCTGCCGGCATTGAGCGCGGGGGCCAGCGACTGGGCGACCCGGCGCTCCAAGGCGTCGCCGGTGACGCCGGTCATCTCGCGCTTGATGTGGTCGAGGGTCTGGCCCTCGCGCTGCCGGATCTTGATCGAGAGGAGTTGGAGGAGGTGGCGATAGTGGTACGTCGCCGCCGTGCCCGTGCCCTCCGGGCGGTCCAGCAGGCCGCTGGCGACGTAGAAACGGATCGCGCGGGCACTCGGCGCCGCGCGGGCCGAGGCGTTGGTCGGGCGAACCCCCGCGGCGTCGACCAAGGCCGTCGCGTGTGACGCGAGGCCGCGGGCGTTCCACGGCGCGTGGTTCGCGTGGGTGCGCAGGAGGTTGACGGGTGATTCGTTCATCATATTGGATACAATAACAGCGCCCCGCTGGGAAAAAGGCGTACTTGCCGGGATACGCGCGCCCCGCGGCCAGCGTTGTGGGCTCGGCGCTTGGCGCGTCGCGGTCCGCGCCGAGTCCGGCGGCACTCCTGCGAAAGCCACGGCTCGCAGCAGGCGGCGGCTATCGGAACGGTGCCGCACGCTCAGGCAAGCAAAGAAGCCTGGCGGGCCGCGTGTGTTTGTGCGGCGTGCCAGGCTTCCAGCGCGGTGAGCGCTCCCGAGGGGGGCGCTGTGGAGGCGCTTTTGGACGGTGCGCCCGAAGGGCGCCGGGCTAGCGCTTCCCCTTCTTGCCTTTCTTTCCCTTGTTCCCACCGCCTTTCTTCGCACCCTTCGAAGGCTTGGACGCGGCCTTCGCGACTTTCTTGCCGCTCTTTTTCGCGGCAGCACGCGGCGCCGCCTTCTTCGCCTTCTTGGCGGGGGCTTTTTTCGCCGCCTTCGCCGCTTTCTTCGCGACTTTCTTGGCCGGGGCCTTGGCCGCCGCCTTCGCGGGGGCCGCTTTCTTCACCGGCTGTTTGGCCGCGGCTTTCGCCGGCGCCTTGGCCGGGGTCTTCGCGGGCGCTTTAGCGGGCACACGCGCGGCGCCGAACAGGTCGCCTTCGTCCTCGTCGCCCTCTACCTCGGCGACGACGACCTCCGCCTCCTCGTCGTCGTCCTCCCCATCCTCGGCACTATCCCACAGCTCTTCGCTGGCGTCTTTGGTGATCGCCCAGCCGCCATCCTCTTCGTCATCGTCGTCGTCATAGGCGGCTCCGCCGCCACCGGCGCCGCCGCCGTAGCCGGCGTCGTCCCCCTCATCATCCCGGTCGGAGAACCGGAGCTCGTCTTCCCACTCGTCGCCGCGCGGCATTACCGCCTCCTCAATAGTATGTGTTTCAATCGCCCGGAATCTTAATCACGAAGCACACCGAATACTACGGCGCGAGCGTGGCGTCAATGGGGGTCGTCGATGAAGGAGAACGCGAGCGTCTTTCTCCCCCGCACGACATTCGTGAGCGCCTCGTACACCCGTGGATCGAGCATCGTGCCGACCAACGATTCGAGATACGTCAACGTGTCCTTGGGCGATTTCGGCTCGCGGTACGGACGCTGCGATGTCAGCGCATCGAAGGCGTCGGCCGCGGCGAGGATCCGCCCGCCGATCGAGATGTCGTCCCCCGCCTTCCCACTCGGATACCCCTTCCCGTCCCACCGTTCGTGGTGGTCCTGCACGTACTCCATCGCGTCCCGCACGATGCTCAGGGGCTTGAGAATCTCCATCGACAGACGCACGTGGTCCTTGACGTGCTCGTACTCCTCGGACGTCAGCTTGCCCGGCTTATTGAGCACGGACTCCCGGGTCCCGATCTTGCCGATATCGTGGAGCCGCCCCGCGACCCGCACGTTTTCGACCGTGTCCTCGTCCAATCCCAGCGCATCGGCGATCGACGCGGCGAGCTCGGCGATGCGCTCGGAGTGCCCGCGCAAATAGATGTCCTTCGCCTCCATGGCGTTGATCAACGCATGGACGGTGCCGAGGCTCATCGCCTCCAGCTCCTTGGTGCGGGCGTCGACCTCCTCGCGAATGATCCGGTCGACGTTGCGCCGGTCGATCAAAAGCTCCCGCCGGTGCAGCGCGCGCTCGATCGCCTGGTGCAGATCGGCCAACTCGACCGGCTTGAGCAGGTAGTCCATGGCGCCGCGCGACAACGCGTCCGTGGCCGTCGGCGCGTCGTTGACGCCGGTCAGCATCACGATCGCCAGATCGCCGTCCAGGGCCAGCGCCTGGGTCACGACCTCCACGCCCGTCATCCCCGGCATCCGGACGTCGCAGAGGATCAGCTTGAACTTGCCCTGCCCGAGCTTTTCGAGCGCTTCCGCGCCCGACGACGCCGTTTGGACGTCGTACCCGCGCGATCGGAGAAACTTGGACAGCGCTCCGAGGATCGTCGGCTCATCGTCGACGACCAACAAGCGCGGGATAACGTGCGTCGAATCGGTCATTCGAACGATGCCGCGGTAGCGGCGAGCGGCAGCGCGATCCGAAACGTCGTGCCAGCGCCCGGGGCGCTCTTGACGTCGATCGTGCCGCCGTGCGCCTGGATGATTCCATAGCTGACAGAAAGGCCGAGTCCCGTCCCCACACCGACCGGTTTCGTGGTGTAGAACGGCTCGAAGACGTGCTTGACGACATCCGGACTCATCCCGATGCCCGTATCGGCGATCTCGAGCGTGACGTGCTCCGTGCCGGTCAACGCCCGGACGGTCAGCGTCCGGACTTCGGTCTTGGACATGGCGTACTCGGCATTCACCATCATGTTCATCAGCACCTGTTGCAGCTTGCGGTCGTCGCCTGGGACCGTCGGCAGATCGGCGTCGAGCTCCGTCTGCAGTGTGACGCCGGCCGACTGTAAGGCATAACTCCGAAGGCGGACGGTCTGTTGGATCAAGGCCCGGAGATCCACCGGCCCGTGCCGGGGCCCGGTCTTGCGCGAGAAGACCAGCAGGTCGCGGATCACGGCAACGGCGCGGTCGGACTCGCGCTTGATCGTCCGGACGGACTCCAGCTGGTCCTCGGTGAGCTCCTCTTCGAGCAACAGCTGCGCGAATGTCGAAATGCCCGTCAGCGGATTGTTCAGCTCGTGGGCGACACCAGCCACCAGCTCGCCCAGCGCCGCCAGTTTTTCGGTCTGGTGCATTGCTTCGGCGAGCTTCCGCTCCTCCGTCGTATTGCGCACGGACACCACCTGCCCCACCACGGCGCCCGCGTCATCGCGAATCTGGCTCAGGGTCGCCGTGGCCGGGAACTCGGTGCCATCGCGCCGGCGATGGACCTGATCGGGTCCTTCGATGCCATCGGAGTGCACGGCCAGGAGCCGGTCGAGCGGCAAAGCGGTCAGCTCCTCCACCGTGTACCCGTACTCGCGGGCCGCGGCGGGGTTCGCGTACCGGATCTTGGCATTGGGGTTGAGCACGAACACCGGGTGCTCCATGGTCGCCAGCGCGGTCGCCAACATCCGTTCGCGCTCGCGATGCCGCTGCTCGGCGGCGGCGAGTTGCGCGTTGCGGACGGCCGTGGCGAACTGCGTCCCGAAATCCTCCAGCAAGCGCCGCTCATGCTCTTCGAACTTCTTGGCGGCGGCGAAGCGAATCGAGAGGGTCCCGCGGGGGCGTCCCTCGCTGATCAGCGGCAGGATCGCCAGCGACCGCGCCCGGTACTTGGCGACGGAAAATCCGCTGGGCGCCCATGCGGTGTCCATGTCCCCAAAGTCCGGGAAATACACGGGAGCGCCGGTCCTGAGGACCGTCCCGGCCGGGCTCGCCCAGAAGTGCTCGACGGGCATCGTCACTTGCTCGGATCCGGGCCCTTCCGCGTGGGAGAGCTCGACGTGTCCGGTCTCGTTATCGGCGAGGATGACCGTGTAGCCGTTGGCGCCCAGCGAGTCGTAGACGACTTCGGCGATACCGGCGTAGACCGCCTCGGACGTCACGCTGTTGGCCAGCGCCCGCCCCGTGGCGGCGAGAATACTGGCGTGCCGGGCCGTATAGGCCGCGGCCCGGTAGAGGCGCGAGTTTTCGATCGCCACCGCGGCGTGATTGGCCAACGCATGCAAGGTCGCGGCGTCATGGTCGCTGAAATCCCCCTGCTCGCGCCCGAACACGGTGACGGCCCCGATGACGCGCCCGCCGACGAGCAAGGGCGCCGCCATGCCGTTGGCCCGTCCTTCCTCGACCGAGGCCCCGCGCCCGGTCCGCGCCCACTGATCGGCGTAGGGACGGAGATCGCTGGTCGCCACCCCGCGGCGCTGGCGAATGGCCTCCCCGGCGAACACGGTGGACAGGTCGAACACCGCGCCGATGCGGTCCACGGCATCGCCGAACGTGGCGGTAGTGATCAACTGCTCGCCATCGAGCACCGACACGCGGGCGCCGCGCGCCGCGAACAGCCCGGTCGCATGCCGGGCCAGGAGCTTGACGACGCGCTCCAGCTCGAGCGACTGGTTGATCTCCTGCACGATGTCCGCGAGCCGGCGCGCTTCCTCGACGGCGGCTTCGGTGCGAGCCAGAAGCTCGGCGTGTCGGATCGCGATGGCGCCGTGATCGGCGAGCCGCTGCAGCAGCGCGCCGTCCGGCGGCGCGAAATAGCCTTTCGCGCTGTTGAGGGCGAGCAGGAATCCACGCGGCGCCTCGGCGACCACCATGGGCGCGACCACGACCTGCCGCGGATGAAACGCCGACAGGAAATGCGCCTCGACGCGCGGATCGCCCGTCGTGTCGTTCAGCACGAGCGGGTGGAAGCAGCCCAGGGATTCCTCGGCCAACGTACCCGCGAGCAGCGCGGAGAACCCGAGCATCGGGATGAGCGAGCCGGCCGCGGCCTCCACGCGCACATGGCGCGCATCGTCGCCCCGCACGGCGACGATCGCGCCATCGGCACCCAAGAGCGAGACCGCACCGTTCGCCAGCAGATCGAACGTCGCGCCGCGATCGCTCACGACGCCCGCGATCTGCCGGGCGATCTGGGCGAGCGTCTCGCTTTCGGCGACTTGATCCGCCAAAGCGGCAAATCGCCCCGTCACCTGCTGCACCTCACCCTCGGCTGGTGTCGACCGTGTCGCGAGGTAAGGGTGCGGTGCGGAAGATGTCACGTCGCGACCGTCCACGAATAAAGGGGAACTCCCGCCCGAAGACGCATCAAGCGGCGGGCGTGTAACGGTAGTGCGCGGGGACTACGAGTCCCCTCCAGTGTCTCCGGCGAACTCGACCGTCACGTTGTGAGGAATGACGCCCGACTCGACGCCGCGCGTCAGCAAACGCCGGATGGCCTCACGACCACGGTCGCCATAATCCAGCGTGTAGTCGTTGACGTACATGCCGACGAACGTGTCGGCGCGAGACCGCTCCAGGCCGCGGGCATACTGCATTGCGTGATCCAGCGCCTTGTGTCTATGGCGCAATCCATACGCGATACTGTCGTATAAATGTCGCGAAATCTTGCCAATCAGATCCGGGCCAAGGTCCTTTCGGATCACGTTCCCGCCGAGGGGAAGCGGGAGACCGGTCTCTTGATACCACCATTCGCCCATGTCTTCGACGAGATGGAGGCCGCGGTCGCCGAAGGTCAACTGCCCCTCGTGAATCAAGAGACCCATGTCGGCGTCGCCATTCAGAACGGCGTCCTCGATCTCGTCGAACGGGGTCTGAATGGCGACGAAATCCGGCTCGTAGAGTTTGAGTGTCAGGTAGGCGGTCGTGAGGGGACCGGGGACGGCGATGCGGCGGCCTTTGACATCCGCACGGCCCATCGGCGTCGCGCTCACGAGTCGCGGGCCATAGCGGTCGCCCATGGACGCGCCGTGCGGGAGCAAGGCATAGCGGTCCGCGATGTACGCGTAGGCGTGTATCGAGACGGCGGTCACCTCCAACTCGCCGCGGCGCGCGCGCTGGTTGAGCGTCTCGATGTCCGCGAGCTCGTGGACGTACACGAGACCCCCGGTATCGATTTTCCCTTCGGCGAGCGCGTAGAACATGAACGCGTCGTCCGAGTCCGGGCTATGGCTGACGTGAATCGTGGTCATGAGCGGAGCGCCCCGCGGGCGGTCGCGAGAGCGGCGTCGATATCATCGCGGTGGCGGTCGTATTCGGGCACGTTGCGTTTGCGTTCCGTGGGCTCAGCGGCCAGCAGGCGCTGGTAGAATGCCCGCGCGGTGGCGTCCTGTTTCGCCAGGGTCGCGGCGCGCGCCGCCAGGGCGAGGCCGAGCAGATGAGTGGGTTGCTCGCGAAGAATGGTGTCGGCTTCCGCCCGCGCGAGATCGGGCTGCCCGAGGACTTCACCGATGCGGCCGAGGTCGTAGTGATGATCCGCGTCCAGAGGACCGAGCATCTGGTACGCGTTCAGCACCATGGGCGAAAAGAATCGCACGCTGTCGTCCTTGCCTTCCGTGTGCAGCCGCATGACACGATCGAACAAGCGGTCGGCGCGCTCGGCCGGCGACATCGCCGAAATATCGGGCGCTCGCACCCCGGGGCTCTGCGCGTCGCTGTCCGCTGGTGCGGCCTGTTCCGGTGGCGCGGCCGCTACGCGGCGCGCGCCGATGGTGCGGCCCGCGATCAGGGCGACGAGCGCCAACAGCGCGATCGAGGCCACGGCCCACGGGAGGGTCGTCGCCATCCGGGGGTCAGAGACCGCGCCGGAGCCCACTGCCGTGCCACAACGGTGGCAGAATTTTGCGCCGGTCGTGAGCGTAGAGCGGCACGCGGCGCAGAGGGCGCCCTCGAACGGCGCGCCGCACGAGGAACAAAACCGGCCGCCGGTCGACGGACTGGCGCAGACCGGACAGGTTGCAGGGGGCGTCATGCGGCGAAAAGTACATCCCTGGGGCGCTCTTTTACTGGCCCTTGGAGGCACCAGGGTTCATTTTGGCCGATCATGAATCCGCGGTCACCTGAGTTCGCGTATCTCGTCGACAACGACGAAGACCGGGTGCTCGTGTCGCGTATGAGCGCGGGGGACGATCGTGCGCTGGCGCGGTTCTATGATCGGTGGGCGCGCCCGGTGTACGCGTTGGTGTCGCAGATGGTGCGCGATGCCGACGACGCGGATGACGTGGTCGAGGACGTCTTTTATCAAGCGTGGCGGCAGGCCTCGCGCTATGAGCCCGGTCGCGGCGCCGTGTCCACGTGGATCATCACGATCGCGCGCAGCCGGGCCTTGGATCGACTGCGGGCGCGGAAGCGGCTGCGCGAGGAACCGTTGACACCGGTGACGGGTGACAAGATCGTCGCCGACGGCGATCCCGCGGTCGGGGCCGAGGAGGCCGAGCGGCGGGACCGGTTGGTCGCCGCGTTGAAGGCCCTGCCCACCGAACAACGGGAGGTCGTGGAGCTGGCGTATTTCGGAGGGTTGAGTCAAACGGAGATCGCCGAACGGACTGGTCAGCCGCTGGGGACGGTCAAGACGCGGACGCGGCTGGCCGGCCAGAAACTCCGCGAATGGCTCGCGGTCCTGCGAGGAGGGGAGCGGGCGTGACGCGCGACATGGGGCACGACGCGGCGAGTGAGCTCCTGGCGGGGGCGGCGTTCGACGCGCTCACCGCCGGGGAGCAGGCGGCAGTGCTCGCGCATGCCGCCACCTGCCCGGAGTGCGGGCCGGCGTTCGCCGAGCTCCAGGCCGCGCTGGGCGCGCTGGGCGCTGGAGTGCCGCTCCGCGGCGGGGCCGACGTCGAGCGGCGCATCGCCGGCGTGCGCGTTCGGGTCCTGGCTCGTGCCCGCGCGGATCGGGCCCCGCTCGGCGAAGGAGCACCACGGCGTCGGCGCTGGCGCGATGTGGCGCTCCTGGCCGCAGCGGCGCTGATCGTCGCGTGGGTCGTGGTGCGAGGGAGAGATCGGCTGACATCGGCCCTGGCCGCCGCGGAGCGCGCCGCCGCGGGAGACTCGGCGGCGCTCGACTCGGCCCGCCACCTGCTGGCGTCGCGCGACCGCGAGATCCAGGCGCTGACGGGGGCCAACACATTGGTGGTCGCGCTCAGCACCAACGCCGCCCCGGCGGCGACGGCGCTCATGTTCTGGAACCGCGGCGACAATACCTGGTCGTTCTTCGCGCATCGCCTGGCGTCGCCCCCGTCGGGCCGCACGTATCAGCTCTGGCTGGTGACGCCGTCGGCGCAAATCAGCGCGGGCACGTTCACCCCGGGGCCCGATGGCAGCGCGGAAGTCCACGCCACCTACGCACTGCCCGCGGACTCTCTGCGCGCCGTCGCGGTGACCCTCGAGCCGGCGGGCGGCGTCGCGCGCGCCACGGGCCCGGTGGTGATCGTCGGAGCGCCGAAGATCAAATAGGGACGAGCCGGCGCGGCGTGATGTCGAACGCGCGGATGCTGGTGATGAGGGCCAAACGCGGGGGATGGGGATAGTTCGTCCCGCGAGATCGGGTGCACGCCCGGCGTAGCGCGTCGTTTGAATGCGCACTATCGTGGGCCGATGGAAACGGCGGGACCGCCACCGATGGCCGCGACGCTGGGCCGGACGACGACCGCACCCGCACGGTTGCGCCTGCCGGCGCTGGACCGTGCGGTGCTGCGTCGGTCTGGCTGGCTGCTCGGCGCGTGGACCGCGTTCGCCGTGTTGGCATTTCTCGGACACCAGGTCTCCACGCTCACGCCGAAGCCGGCCTGGGAGCGGGAGCTCCTGCTCGATCTGGCGCTGGCCTGGACTTGGGCCGCGCTGACCCCGCTCGTCGTCCACCTGGCGCGGCAGCGGATCACCGGGCGGTGGGCGGGTGCGCGCACGGTCGCCATGCATCTCATCCTGGCGATGACCATCGCCGTCGCGTTCGCTGCGCTGCGTACCGTGCTCGACACCATGATCCTCCGCATGTGGTCGCAGCAGATGTACCCGATGGTGCTGGGCTATCTGCTCCTCAACGCCGATCTCGATGTGGTTCTCTATTTCGTGATCATCGGCGTGACCCACGCGGCGGATCAGCTGCGCGAGTACCGCGACCGCGCGCTGCGGGCCGCGGCGTTGGAATCCGAGCTCTCGGGCGCGCAGCTGCGGTTCCTGGAGCGGCAGCTCCAGCCGCATTTTCTGTTCAACTGCTTGCACGCCATCACCGAGCTCGCCTACGAGGCGCCAGCCGCCGCCCGCCACATCATCAGCGATCTCCAATCCTTGCTGCGATCGGCGGTGTCCAAAGCGGGACGGGACGAAGTCGCGCTCGCCGAGGAGCTGGACACCCTGCAGCCGTACGTCGACATCCAACGCGCACGGTTCAGCGACTGGCTCACGGTGACGACCAACGTCGACGCCGACGCCCGACACGCGCTCATGCCGCCCTTCGTGCTGCAGCCCTTGGTCGAGAACGCCATTCGCCATGGACTCATCCCGCGCGGTGGTCCCGGGCGGGTGGAGATCACGGCGCGCGTCGACGGGCGGTGGCTCTCGGTGCAGGTGCGGGACGACGGGCAGGGTCTGCCCCACGGGACGATGCCATCGGCCTCGGGCTACGGCATCGGATTGCGCAACGTGCGCGAGCGGCTGCGGCATCTCTATGGCCCCGACCATTGGTTCGCGTTGAGTGACAACCCCGATGGCGGCACCTGCGTCGACATCCGGATCCCCTATCAGCGCGTGAGCCCGTCGCCGGCGCCGCGCGCCGCGGCCGCTGATGCGGTGGCCGTCGGGGATGGGGCCGCCGGTCTCCCGCTGGCCACAACGCCGGTGGCCCCAGCGGAGACCGTGCCCTTCGCGCACGATGCGCATCCGTCGCCGCCGCTGACGGCGCGCGACTGGGTCTTCCTGGCCACGGGCTGGGCCCTCTTCGGCACGTTCTGGTACCTCCAGCCGTATCTCGGCCGGTTCCCGTTCCACCCCCAGCGCGCCGTGCGCGAGATGCTCCTGTACGCGCCGCTCAACATCTCGCTGGTGCTGGTCTGGGCGGCGCTGACCCCGGCCGTGCTCTTCGTGGCGCGGCGCGTGCGCGTGGGTGTCGGGCGCGTGGGCCGTCCGCTGCTCATTCACATCGCGGGCGCGATCGTGTTTTCGCTGCTGCAGGTCAGCATGATCGTCGCGCTCGACGTCGAGCCGCGATCGTTCCGGTTCGCCGAGCAGCCGCAGTCCGTGGTGTGGAATCTTTTCGTGTACGCCGCCCTCGTCGCCTGGTCACACGGCCGCGACTACTTTGCGTGGCGCCGCGAGCGGGAGCTGGAGAGTCTCAAGCTGGAGAGCGCCATTGCCCGCGCCCGTTGGCGGTCGCTGTGCGTCAGCCTCCGGCCCGATTTCGTGTGTGAGACCCTGGACATCATCGCGGCGCTCATCGATGACGATGCCAGTCAGGCCGAGCGCATGACGGCGCGCCTGGCCGATCTGCTCCGGCTGACACTGGACAGCGCCGCCGAGCCCTGGATCGCGCTCACGCGGGAACTGGGGCTGCTCACCGCCTACACGGATCTCCGGCGCACCATCGAGGCCGGGCGCGCGTGCCTTCGGGTGCAGATCGTCGGCGGCCGGACGCATGGCGACCGGCCTGTTCCCAACCGGCTGCTGCGCGCCTTGCTGGAGGACGCCGGGCCGGCATCCGTGCGTATTGAAATCAGCGAAGTGTCCCGAGGGACCCGCATTGCTGTGGTGTCCGATCGTCCGATCGATGACGCCGCCGAGGTCGCGCGTCAGGCGCTGGCGATCGAACGGCTCACGGTGCGCGTGGTCGATTCGCACGAGGTCGTCTTTGTCGTGGACGACGCCCGGCGGAGAGAGCTCATTGCTTAGCGAGAGTGCCGTATGACGATACGCGTTGCCATAGTCGACGACGAGCCGATTGCCCGGCGGCGGCTGCAGCGTTTGCTCAACGCCGAGCCCGACGTCGAGATTGTCGCCGAGTGCCCCACGGGGCGCGCCGCGATCGACGCCATTCGCACCGCGCTGCCGGACCTGGTCCTGCTCGACGTGCAGCTCCCGGACATCGACGGGTTTGGCGTCGTCGCCGAGATCGGCGCCGAGGCCATGCCGCCGGTGATCTTCGTGACGGCGCACGATGCCCACGCCCTGCGCGCGTTCGAGGTGCACGCCACGGATTATCTGCTCAAGCCGTTCGACACCGAGCGGTTCCAGACGGCGTTCCGCCGCGCCCGCGCGCAGCTCGATCAGCTGACATTGGCCGAGCTGGGGCGGCGACTCCGCGCCCTGGTGGAGAGCGAGTTCGGGATGACGCCCGAGCGCGCGGTTGTGGCGACTGATGCCGGGCGCAATCTCCGGTACGCCTCGCGGCTCACGGTCAAGCGCGATGGTCGCGTCGTGTTCGTGCGGGTGTCCGAGGTCGATTGGTTCGAGGCCGCTGGCAACTACGTGCGGCTGCACGTGGGCAAAGGGGCATCGCTCCTGCGGGAGACGATGCAGGGCCTGGAGGCGACGCTCGATCCGGCGATCTTCGTGCGCATTCACCGCACGATCATCGTCAACGTCGATCGCATCCAGGAGCTCCAGCCCTGGTTTGCCGGGAACTACGTCGTGATTCTCCGGGACGGGACGCGGCTCAAGCTGAGTCGCACGTACCGCGACCGGCTCCCGTTGCACGGGCGCCGATCGCGGTAGGCATTCGCTAGGTCTCGTGGCCGCTATCCAGGCAGCCGTGGAACTTCGGGTTGTTGTCTTCCTGGAGCGGCACGGGGAATCGAATGTCGCTCCCCGTGGCGTCCGGAAAATCGTTGACGTGGTACTGCGAGAGGAGGCGGCGGAGATCGCCGAGCCGCGATCCCGTCAGCCAGAGCCAGAACGCCCGCTCGCGGAAGTGCACCTCCCGCTGCATCGCTGAGGACGCCCCCGTTGTGGAATCGGCCGGCAGCGGCGCCAACCCCAAGCCGGATGTCGTCCGCAGCGTGTTCAGCTTCGTGGCCCACGAGGCGATGTTGCCGTCGTGCAGATCCCGCTCGGCGCTGATCAAGGCGGCTTCGGTGGCGCTGCCCAGCGTCGCGCTCGCTTGCTTTTGCGGATACTTCAACTGGAAGATCACCGTGTCGACACTGAGCGAACCCAGCGTGTGGCTGTCGATCCAGAGCACGCGGGGGTCGTTCGCCGACATGAAGTCCAGCCCGTTCCCCCCCTTCCGGTTCACGACGCCCCAGGCATTGTTGGCTTGTACATACTGCCACACGCCGTTGAACTGCCGGGGCGAGTTGAGCGAGTTGTCGATCTGGTAGTTGAGCGTCGGGTCGGCGGCCAGCACGGAATCCGCCGTCGCGCCCGCGGCGTCGAACGCGCCGGAGTCGAGCAGGGCGCGCGCCTTCCCCAGCCGCGACAGGGCCAGGATGTCGGCGTTCGACGTGTCGCCCGCCGCCAGCGCCGTGGCCGAGTCGAACTTCTGAATGGCGATGCCCAGCATCTGGGGCGTGGTCAGGGGATCGCCAAATGCCACCGAGCCGTCGGTATTGAGCTCGCTGAACGGCACGCCCGCGCACCAGATCTCCGCGAAGAGGACGTACGTGTATGCCTCGAGGCTCATCACCTCGGCCCGCCCCAGATCTTTGGGTGCCAACTTGGCGAAGTTCGCGGCGGCCGTCTCCGTGGAGTGTCGCGCCGCCGACAGGTCGCTGAAGATGCCGTACAGTTGCGTGTTGGCCGGCGTCGCGACCCGGTCACTGATGTTCTGCCGGAAGATGAACTCGTCGAGACCGTCCGCCGTCAATTCATCGGTGAAGATCGCGGACATCCCGACGTTGCCTTCGTGCGCGCCGTTGGTTTGATCGCCCGCGCCGGACCACGCCACCTGAAAATCGCTGATCGAGCCGGCGTAGATACCGGGGAGGGAAGCCTCGGTGATGGTGGAGACCACCGACGGGTCCTTGGGTTTGAGCGCCGCGTTCGGATTGCAAGCGGCGGCCGCCAGCACGACGAGGCCGAGCATGATCGTTTTCGTCATGGGAAGGGTCACCGTCAGAGGCCAAGGTTGATGCGCATCGTGTAGTAGCGCACGGGCGGTTGGGTGAGGAAATCCGCCGTCGTGAAGTTCGAGCCGGTACTGATGAAATTGATTTCCGGATCGTAGCCAGTGTAATGCGTCCACGTGGCGACGTTGCGTTCGGCGAGCTGCAGGCTGAGGTCGGACACATGCAGCTTGCGCGTCCAGGCGCGCGGCGCGATCAGCGTGACCGCCAACTCGCGCCACTTCCAGAACGCGTTGTTCTCGATGTACCCGTAGTCGGTGCCGAGGAACTCGGCGCCCACGAACGCCGCCTGCCGGGCCAGCGGCGCGTGCGGATCGAACATTCCCTGGCAGTTCACCGCGTCGATGCACCGGAACTCCTCGCTGAAGTTGAGCGTGCGGGAGCCGTAGCGGCGGTCGAACGTGGAACTGACTTTCACCAGGCCGAAGAACGTGAACTCCGGCACCAGCGTCCATTCGCCCTTGGGGTTTGGTCCACCGAGGAAGACCGGATTCTTTCCCAGCGTGACCTCGTTGGGTTCGATGATCCCGTCGTGATTCAGATCCTTGAACGTGTACGGGATCGCCGTATAGACGCCGAGGGGTTTGCCGGCGATGAACTCCTGCGTCGGGTTGACGGCGGCCGTGTTGAACACGATCGGCGCCGGCAACCCCAGCGTGATCAGCTTGTTGTTGTTCTCGGCGCCATTGATGGTCATATCGAACCGGAACCGGCGGGTGTCCACGACGGTGCCGTTGATCCCGAGCTCGAAGCCGTTGTTGTTGACTTCGCCCAGATTGTGGAACGCCACGCACGTGCTCAGGTTCGTGGCATTCGAGCCCAGATTGAGCCCGCACGCCGACGGTGGGTACGTCAGTTGGATCAGCGCGTCGCTCGTGGTCTTGTTGTAGACCGTGAATTCGACGTTGATGCGGTCGCGCCAGAATCCGACGTCCAGTCCTCCCTCGATCTCGCGCGAGACCTCCGGCTTGAGCGTCGGTGTACCGATGCCGCCCAACGTCAGGCCGCCGACATCCACGCCCTCGCGAGTGGATCCGATGGCTTGAAAGAACGTCTCGGCCTGGCGAAACGCCGGACGCTGGCCCGACTCGCCGTAGGCGCCGCGCACGCGCAGCGAGCTCACGATCGCCGACTTGGGAAAGAACGGCTCCTCGCCGAGCACCCAGGACGCGCTGAAGTTGGGATACCACACCAGGTCGTTCTGCGTCCCGAACGCGCTGCTCTCGTCGGCGCGAACGGCGGCGGTCAAGAAGACCTTGTCGCGCCAGGAGAACTGCTGCGACCCCAGCCCACCGAACGTGACGATGGTGGAATCCGGCTGCGTGGTCGTGAACTGCGACGTCGCGCCGGCCAGGTTCCCCAGTCCGGGCACAATGCCGGCGCCGGACGAGACGATGCCCCGGCTCGTTTGGTCGACGAACTGCGTGCCGATCGTCGTCGTGGACCGGATCGACGGATTGATGTCGAACTTGAACGTGCCGCTCAGGTTCGCCGTGTACGTCCAGAGCGTATACGGCGCGGGCGCCGCGGCACCGAGTCCGGCTCCCTGGGATCCGGGCAGCACGTTCGGTGGCGTGAAGGCATTGTCGAACCGGTCGCCCAGGTCCAACCCGCCAGTGGCGACACCCGAGAACCAGCTCGTCGGGTGGTAGTTCAGATCGGCGCTGGTCGTGAACCGATCGATATCCTGCTCGGTGAGTAAGAGCGCCGCCTGGTCCGGCGTGATGCAGGCGAAGAAGCCGTGGCACACCGGATCGTTGATGGCGGTCCCGGTGAGCGAGAGTCCGATGACGCCGAAGAGGGAGTTGTCGTTCTGCGGCAGATCGAGGCGGCTCTGCAGGTAGCCGACGTTCACGTGCGCGTTGAGCACCGACGAGAGTTGAGCGCCGAAATTGGCGCGGAGGTTCGTGCGCCGGCTCCGGTTGTTGATATAGACGCCTTGTTCGTTGTAGTCCTCGGCGCTCAGGAAGTACGTCAGGTTTTCGGTGCCGCCGGATGCCGTGATGCCATAGCTCTCGCGATAGCCGGCCACGAACGGCGAGATCGCGCTCATGGGATTGAAGGCGAGGAGCGAGCTCGCGATCGGGTTGCAGCCGTCCGGCTGTCCTTTGGTGGCCACCAAGCAGCCAACCACCGTGTCGCCGGCGATCGGCTGGCCGTTGCCGTCGAGGGCGAGGCCGTTGATCGTGAAGTTGGGCGGGTAATCGGTGTAGTCGCGGACGGAGCCGTACTCGGCGTGCGCCGACCATTTGGTGCGGCCCGGGACGCCGTGCTTGGTCGTGACGAGGATGACGCCGTTGGCGCCGGCGGTGCCGTAGAGCGCCGAAGCCGCCGGACCCTTCAGGATCTGGACGTCTTCGATCTCATCCGGGTTGAGGTCGTCGAAACGCGACGGGGTCTGGCCGCCCGTGAAGAGATTGCTGGACGCCGAGTTCGAGTTGTTGTCGACGCGATTGCCGTCGATGACGAGCAGCGGGTCGTTGCTGAGCGAGACGCTGTTGGCGCCGCGGATGCGGATCTTGGATGCGCCTCCCGTCGTGCCGGACTGTTGGACGACGGACACCCCGGTGGCGCGGGAGTTCAGGAGATCCGAGAAGCTGGCGACGGCCGGTTGGGCAATAGAATCCGGACTGATTGAGGACACGGCGTTGCCCGTTTCCCGCTGGCGCTGCTGCTCGCCCGCCGCGCTCACGACGACCTGATCGAGCTTGACCGCCGATGGGACGAGCGTGAAATCGACGGTGACCGTGCCGGTATCCGGGATCTGGACGTTCGATGTCTGCGGCTCGAAGCCCAAGCGGAGGACACGGATCTGTGCAGCGCCGCGCGGCAGATTGATGATGCGGTAGTGGCCATCGGCGCCCGTCGTCGTGCCGCGCGTCGTGCCGACAATGACGACCGAGGCCGCGGGCACGGCTGCCCCGTTGGCCCGGTCACTGACGTGTCCGGTGACGCTGCCTCGTTGGGCGCGGGCTGGTGCCGCGGCCATGGCCAGAAGAGCGAGCTCCGCGGACAGCACAGACAGACAGAAACGTGGGAACATAGGCGATCCTCCCGCGCGTCGATCGCGCGCGTGTGGGTGAACCGCCGAATGTAGGATTGCGTCCGCGGGTCTCGATGCGCCCGGGGACGAAGGCGCGATCGCGCGTGTCGAATGCGACGCTGGGGGGGAAGACACGCAGGCCGGAGCGTATGCGCTCCGGCCTGCGAGGTGGTACGACTACCCGACGACTACAGAGTTAGTTCAGTACTGAGAGCAGCGGCTACTTATTGCTCGTGTCCGACATCTCCGCACTGCTTGAAGTTCGGGTTGTTCTGCTCGGTGACCGGCACCGAGAACCGCACGTCGCTGCCGGGTTCGTTCAGCGGGAAGTCGTTGTGCGTTCCCCACTGGCCTTGGGGGTACTGGGTCTGATTCAGGAGTCGCCGCAGGTCGCCCAAGCGGGTGCCCGTGAGCCACAGCCAGAATTCCCGTTCCCGGAAGTGCACCTCGACCCTGAGCGAGTCGGACGCCCCGGTGGTCGAATCCGCGGTGAGTGCCGGCAGAGGCCCGCGGAGCGTGTCGACCTTGAGCGGTGACACGGTGATCGTGTCGAACACAGTCTGGACGAGGCCCGAGGCCGCCCGCAGTCCGTTGAGCTTGCTCGCCCACGACGAGACATTCCCGTCGTGGAGATCGCGCTCGGCGCTGATCAGCGTGGCCTCGGTGGCGCTGGCCAGCGTGATGCTAGAGTTTTTCGTGGGATACTTCATGTCGAAGAACGGGGTATCGACGCCGAGCGAGCCGACCTGATGGCTGTCGACCCACAGGATACGCGGGTCCTGGGCGGAAATGAAATTCAAGCCGTTGCCGCCCTTCTTGTCGACGACGCCCCACGCGTTGTTCCCTTGCACAAACTGCCAGACGCCGTTGAACTGGCGCCCGGAGTTGAGCGAATTCTCCATCTGATAGACGAGCTGGGGATCGCCCGCCAAGGCCGAGTCGGCCGCGGCACCCGCCGCGTCGAACTGACCCAGATCGAGTAGGACCCGGGCCCGACCGACTTGCGTCAGGGCCAGGATGGTTTGGTTGCTGGTGTCCGCTTTAGCCAGCGCGGTGGCCGAGTCGAACTTCTGGAGCGCGATGGTGTCCATCTGCCCCGTCCGCAGCGGCGTCCCGTAGATCGGTTTCCCGTCCGACGTCAACTCGCCGAACGGAATGCCCGTGCACCACATCTCGGCAAAGACGATGTATGTGTAGCCCTCGAGGGCGAGCATTTCGGCACGTCCGAGGTCATTCGGAGCGAACTTCGCGAAATCGGCCGCGGCATTCTCGGTCGAGTGTCGCGCGCCGGACAAATCATTGAAAATGCCCGCCAACTGCGGATTGGACGGCGTGGCCTGGCGGCTGTCCAAGTTCCGCCGGAACGTGAATTCATCGAGACCGGCGGCGGTCAGCTCGTCGGTGAAAATCGCCGAGAGACCGACGTTGCCTTCGTGTCCGCCGTTGGCTTCATTGCCGGCGCCGGACCACGCGACCTGGAAGTCGCTGAGCGCACCGATATAGATGCCGGGCAGCGACCCGGCGTTGACCGTGGTTACGACTCCCCCGTCTTTTGGCTTGAGCGCGGCGTTGGGATTGCACGCGGCGGCCGCCAGCACGACGAGGCCAAGCGCGATCGTTTTCGTCATGGGTGAGGTCACCGGGTTAGAGGCCGACATTGATGCGCATCGTGTAGTAGCGCACCAACGGTTGCGTGAGGAAATCCGCCGTGGAGAAATTCGAGCCCGTGCTCTGGAAATTGAGCTCCGGATCGTATCCCGTGTAATGCGTCCACGTCGCGACGTTCCGCTCGGCCAACTGGATATTGAGATCCGACACGTGCAAGAAGCGCAGCCACGGCCGCGGCGCAATGAGCGTGACCGACAGCTCGCGCCACTTCCAGAACGCCGTGTTCTCGATGTAGCCGTAGTCGGTGTTGTCGTTGAATGCCGCCACGAACGCCGCCTGTGACGCCAGCGACGCCTTCTTGTCGTACTCCGCGGCGCAGTTGAACGCGGCGAAGCAGCGGAACTCCTCGGAGAAGTTCAGGTTCCGCGATCCATAGCGGCGATCGAACAGCGAGCCGACCTTGATCAGACCGAAGAACGTGAATTCCGGCGACAGCGTCCACTCGCCCTTGGGGTTCGGGCCGCCGAGGAAGACCGGATTCTTACCCAGCGTGATCTCGTTGGGCTCGATGATCCCGTCGTGGTTGAGATCCTTGAACGTGTAGGGCGTCGCGAAGTACACACCCAGCGTGTGCCCCGCGATGTGCTCCTGCACCGGATTGTCGATCGCGGTGTTGATCAACACCGGTGCGGCCAGGCCCAGCTTCAGCAGCTTGTTGTTGTTCTCCGATCCGTTCACCGTCATGTCGAAGCGGAACGGCTTGGTGTTGACGACCGTGCCGCTCAGGCCCAACTCGAAGCCGTTGTTGTTGACCGTGCCCAGGTTCTGGAAGACGTTGCAGATCTCGACCTGGGTGTCGCCGCAGACGTCCGCGGCTTCGGGAACGGCAATGAGCGCGTCGGTCGTCGTCTTGTTATAGAACGTGAACGTCGCGTTGATGCGGTCTTTCCAGAACCCGACGTCGAGGCCGCCTTCGATCTCGCGCGAGATCTCGGGCTTGAGGTTCGGGAAGCCCAGACCGCCCAGCGTCAGGCCGCCCAGGTCGATGCCGGTCTTCGTCTGGCCGATCGGTTGGTAGAACGTTTCGGCCTGACGGAAATCCGGACGCTGGCCCGACTCGCCGTAGGCGCCGCGCAGTCGCAGCGAGCTCACGATCGCCGACTTGGGGAAGAACGGCTCCTCGCCGATGACCCATGAGGCACTGAAATTCGGGTACCAGACGAGGTCGTTGTTCTTACCGAACGCGCTGCTTTCGTCGGCGCGGACGGCCGCCGTCAGGAAGACCTTGTCGCGCCACGAGAACTCTTGCGATCCCAGGCCGCCGAACGTGACGACTTCGGAGTCCGGTTGGTTCGCGGTCTTCTGGCTGGTCGCGCCCTCCAGGTTGGTCGTGCCCGGCACGATACCCGCGCCGGACGCCAGAATGCCGCGCGCCGATTCGTCCACGAACTGCGTGCCGATCGTGGTGGTGGACCGGATCGTCGACGACAGATCGAACTTGAACGTGCCGCTCAGGTTCGCGGTGTACGTGTAGAGTGTGTACGGTGCCGGCGCCGCGGTGCCAAGTCCGGCCCCTTGGGATCCGGGCAGGACGTTGGCCGGCTCGAAGAGATTGTCGAACCGGTTGCCGAGATCGAGGCCGCCGCTGGCGACGCCCGAGAACCAGTTCGTCGGGTGGTAGTTCAACGATCCACTGGTCGTGAACCGGTCGTTGTCCTGTTCGGCGAGCAGCAGATTGGCTTTGGTTGGCGTCACGCACGCAAAGAAGCCGTGGCACACCGGGTCGTTGATGGCGCCGCCGGTCAGGGACAGGCCGATCACACCGTACAGCGAGTTGTCATTCTGCGGCAGGCTGAGGCGGCTCTGGAGGTAGCCGACGTTCACACTCGCGTTCAACACCGACGAAAGCTGGGCGCCGAAGTTCGCGCGCAGGTTCGTGCGGCGGTCGCGGTTATTGATGTAGACGCCCTGCTCGTTGTAGTCGTCGGCGCCGAGGAAGTACGTGAGGTTCTCGGTGCCGCCGGACGCCGTGATGCCATAGCTCTCGCGATAGCCGGCCACGAACGGCGAGATGACGCTCATTGGGTTGAACGCGATCAGCGTCGAGGGCAGGATGTTGCAACCGTTGGGCTGCCCCTGCTCGAACAGGAAGCAGTTGAACTGGCCGGTGGAATCGCTGGTCGGCACGCCATTGCCATCCAGCACGATGCCATTGGCGAGGAAGTTCGGCGGGTAGTTCGTGTAGTCGCGGACCGAGCCGTACTCGGCGTGCGACGACCACTTGGTGTGTCCGGGCACGCCGTGTCGGGTCGTGACCAGGATGACCCCGTTGGCGCCGGCCGTGCCGTACAGCGCCGAAGCCGCCGGACCCTTGAGGATCTGAACATCCTCGATCTCGTCCGGGTTCAGGTCATTGAACCGCGAGATGGTCTGGCCGCCCGTGAACAGGTTCGCCGACATCGAGTTCGAGTTGTTGTCGACGCGATTGCCATCGATGACGAGCAGCGGGTCGTTGTTCAACGAGACGCTGTTCGCGCCGCGAATGCGGATCTTGGACGCGCCGCCGGTGGTGCCCGACTGCTGTACGATAGAGACGCCGGGCGCGCGTGAGTTGAGCATGTCCGAGAAATCGGCCACCGCGGGTTGGGCCACCGAATCCGGATTGATCGTGGAGACGGCGTTCCCGGTCTCGCGTTGCCGCTGTTGCTCGCCGGTCGCGCTCACGACGACCTGGTCGAGCGTGACCGCGGACGGATTGAGCGCGAAATCCGCCGTGGCCGTCCCGTTGTCGGTGATCTGGATGGTCTGGGTCTGGGGCTCGAAACCCAGGCGGAGAATGCGAACTTGCGCGGGGCCGGCCGGCAAATTGGCGATGTGGTACCGACCATCGGACGCCGTCGATGTCCCGCGCGACGTGCCGACGATGACCACCGATGCGGCGGGCACGGGCGCTCCGTTCGCCTTGTCGGTCACCTGGCCGCTGACGGCGCCGCGTTGCGCCTCCAGTGGCCCGGCGAGCGACAACGACGAAAGGAGAAGCAGACGAAAAGCTGATTTCATGGGCTTACCTCCGGAGTGTTAGATCCAGGTCCTGGTTCCGTCGTACTACGTCCTTAAAACTCAACGGGCCGAATGTACGGGTTGATGACGCGAGAGCAACATGATAGGGGACGAAACGCTCGGTAAGGGGGGTGAAACGCGACGACCCGGGGGAGTATGGCGCAACGTGGGTGCTACGCGGTTCGACGCGCCGAGCGGCGCCCGGTCACACCCCCGGCGCGATTCATCCCCGAATCGTGGCTGGAGTCAGGTTCGTGGACCTACAATGCGATCGTGACGATGCCCGAAAAAGTCCCGATCGATGGCCGGTGGGTCGCGCTCCAGGTCATAGTACCGGAGCGGGACGGCCTCCGCATCCTGCGCGAGCTGGGAGGCGAGGAGGGCCGAGCCATCGTCTCGCCCATGCCCGCGGCGCGCGAGCAGTTCGGCGATATCACGGTCGACCCCATGACGCGTACCGTCGTGCGCGGCCACCAGGCCGTGTCGCTGAGCCCCAAGTTATTCGATCTGCTGGTGGCCCTCGTTCGCCGGCGTGGCGCGGTCGTTTCGCGCGCCGAGCTGCTGGCCGAGGTATGGCATTGGCATGATCCGCGCGCCACGCGGACGGTGGACACCCACGTCTTCGAGCTGCGGCGGCGACTGGAAGCCGTGCCGTCGGAACCGCGCCATATCCTGACCGTGTCGAAAGTAGGATATCGGCTGCAAGCGTGAGAGGCCCTACTTAGCGGCAGACTCGGCTATTGGTTCGGGCGGGGGCCCGCGTACAACTCGGCCACCAAGTGCACGTCGTGGCCGAGCAGCAGATCGGCCACGTCGCGCAACGTGTGGCGCCGGTTTTCCCAGGTGGTGCGATCCAGCACGCCGCGCGCGGTGCCGCGGTGCCACATGGCGCCGCTCCCCGGTTCCCAAGCGCCGCCCTCGCTACGCAGGCTGAAGAGATGCTCGGCCCCGTGCATAGTGAGGATGCCTTCGAGCTCCACCCGGCCGTGACCAACCGGCCGCGCCCACGTCGTGGTGAAGGTGATCGTCGGGTGGTCGTCGCTGCCGAAAAGGCGGTCCACGATCCCGGCGTGGGGGTTGTGCCCGTCAATTCGCACACTAGCGGCGTCGACGTGAAAGTCGGCTGAGCGTACCGCGGCTTCAGCGCCCACGACGATCTCGCCGGCCCGCGGGTGGAGCGTGCCCCTGAGGGTCGGGATGCCCAAGTTGTGCAGCTCGAAGCGAATGACGCTCCGTTCGCCGTCAAGTGGGTACCGCTCGCCATCCCGGTAAAAGGCGGCCATAGCCTGAATTCTACCGCCCCGGCTAAAATTCAACAGGAATGGGCCGAATTTTTCGTCACCTGAAAAACCTGCTGTTCGGTCGTCCACTCGCCAGCGAGCGATTGGACCATGAGCGGCTCGGCAAAGTCACCGCCCTGGCTGTCCTGTCGTCGGACGCCATCTCGTCCGTCGCCTACGCCACCGACCAGATCCTGATCGTCCTGGCCGTTCTGGGCGCCGCCGCGGTCCAGTACGTCGTCCCCATCTCCGGCGTCATTGTCGCGCTGCTCGTCCTCGTCGGCCTTTCGTATCGCCAGACGATCTTCGCGTATCCGGGCGGCGGCGGCTCCTACACAGTGGCCCGCGAGAACCTGGGCGTCACCCCGGGACTCGTGGCCGCCGCGGCGCTGCTTACCGACTACATCCTGACCGTCTCGGTGTCGATCGCGTCCGGAGTCGACGCGATCGCGTCGGCCTATCCCACGCTCGCGCCCCGACGAGTCCTCTTCTGCGTCGCCGCGGCGCTGGTCCTCATGGTGGTGAATTTGCGCGGCGTCCGGGACTCGGGCGCCGCGTTCCGCGTGCCGACGTACGCGTTCATCGCCATGATGATCGGGCTCATCGCGAGCGGCCTCTATCACTGGTTCGCGCATGCACCCGACGTCACGCCGGTCGTCGCCACCCTGCCCGTCACCCACCCCGGCATCATCCCGATCGGGTTCGCGTTTCAGATCCTGCTGCTGCGCGCGTTCTCCGAGGGCTGCTCGGCAATGACGGGCACGGAAGCCATCTCCAACGGGGTCATGGTCTTCAAACAGCCCGCGGCCCGGAACGCGGCCACGACGCTGGTGTGGATGGTCAGCATCCTGGCCGTGTTCTTCCTGGGTACGAGCCTGCTCGCCCACCACTACCAGGTGACCGTCCAGCCGCTCGGCGAAACGGTCCTGTCGCAGCTGGGACACCGGGTCTTCGGCACCGGATTCTGGTATTACGCCCTGCAGTACGCGACGTTCGCGGTGCTGGTCCTGGCCGCCAACACGGCCTTCGCCGACTTCCCGCGGCTGGCCAGCATCCTGGCCAACGATCGGTACATGCCCCGGCAGCTTGCCGCGCGTGGCGACCGCCTGGCGTTCTCCAACGGCATCGTCACGCTCGCGCTGCTGGCGATCTTCCTGATCTGGATCTTCCGGGGCAACACCAATGCCCTGATCCCGCTGTACGCCGTCGGCGTGTTCGTCTGCTTCACGCTGTCGCAAGCGGGCATGGTCGTGCACTGGTTCCGCTGCCGCGACAGTGGGTGGCAGTGGCGGGCGGCGTTGAACGGACTGGGCGCGGCGGCCACGGGCATCGTCAGCGTCATCCAGGTGTGGACCAAGTTCACCACGGGCGCCTGGATCGTGGTGCTGATCATTCCGCCTTGCTTCTGCTGCTGGTCGCCATCCACCGCCACTACGTCAAATTCGCCGACGCCATCAAGTTCGACGGACGGAGCCCGATCGCGCCGCTGCGGCACACGGTCATCGTGCCGATCAACGGCATCTCCAAAGCCACGGCCGGCGCGCTGGTCTACGCGACCACGATCTCGGATGATGTCCGGGCCGTTTACGTCGAGGTCGATCCCAAGGCCACGGAAGCGATCCAGCGCGAATGGGAACAGTGGGACATTGGGGTCGATCTCGTCGTCGTCCCGTCGCCGTACCGTTCCATCATCCGGCCGCTGGTGCGGTATGTCGACTCCCTGCGGTGCGACACCATGGGCGAGCTGGTGAGCGTCGTGGTGCCGGAGATCGTGCCCAAGCACTGGTGGGAGCACCTGCTCCACAACAAGACCGCGCTGTACATCCGCACGGCGTTCCTGTTCCGCCCCAATGTCGTGGTCATCGCGGTGCCGTTCCTCCTCGGCCACGCGGCCACGCTCCGCGACCGGTTGAATCGCGAAGAGGAGGAGATCGACGATCCGATCGCCTCGATCGTCTCTCCGACATGAGATACGTCGAACGCAACCTGATCGCGGGCGAGCGCATCGTCTATCGGGCCTCACTCTACCGGTTGCCGTACCTGTGGGTCGTGCCCTTCGTGCTGGTGGCGATCGCCGGAGGGGTCCTGAACCTGTGGCTGCTGGCCATCCCGGCGCTGGCGATCGCCGCGTTGGTGTGGCTGGGCGTGTGGGCGCGGCGCGCGTCGGCGGAATTCGCCGTGACGAATCACCGGGTCATTGTCGCGGTCGGCGCCATGCAACGGCGCACGCTGGAGCTCATGCTCGGCAAGGTCGAGGGCATTGGGGTGGATCAGACGCTGGTGGGCCGCCTGTTCGACTATGGCACCGTGACGATCACCGGCAGCGGGGGCACGCGCGAGTCGTACCCCAACATTGCGGCGCCGCTCGAATTCCGGCGACAAGTGCAATCCCAGCTCGCCGCCCTCCAGACCCCGGCAGCGTCGTGACGGCGCCGGCCTCGCTCTCGCTGCGCGAACGTTTCGAGGGCGGACTCCCGCTCGACGCCTTTGTCGAGGCGGCCACCGCCAACGTGGATCTGTGGCGCGGCGTGTACGCCCATGCCCAGGTCTCCGACGCCGCGGTGGCCCGGGCGGCGGCGCTCGGCGGTCCCTGGCACCTGCTGGTGCTGGCCGAGGACTGGTGCGGCGATGCGGTCAACACCGTCCCGGTGCTCGCGCGGCTCACCGAGCGCGCGCCCAATATCTCGCTGCGCATCATCGAGCGCGATGCCAACCCGGATCTCATGGACGCGCATCTCACGGGCCGGTCGCGGTCGATCCCTGTCGTCATGATCCTCGACGCCGGATACGAGGAGCGCGCCTGGTGGGGACCGCGTCCGCGCGCGATCCAGGCGTGGACGGTCTCGGAGGGGATGGCGCTGCCCAAAGAGGAGCGCTACAAGGCGATCCGCGCCTGGTATGCGCGGGACAAGGGCCAGGCCACGGTCGATGAAGTCCTGGGCGCGATCGAGTCTATAAACCGTGGGACCGGGGCCGCTGTCTGATCAGGAAATGATGAGACACCTGTGGTACGCGGTCGCGCTGCCGGCCTGCCTGACCGCCCAAACGGAACACCGCACGCTCTCCTCGCCCGCCGACGTCTATGACATCGCGGGCACGATCCGTGTCGTGGCCGGCACCGGCAGTGACATCGTGGTCGATGTCGACCGGGCTGGGGCGGATGCGGGCCGACTGTCGATCGCCACCGGCGTGCTGCACGACCGGCAAACCCTCCGCGTGCTGTATCCCACGGACCGCGTGATGTATCGGGGGATGGATCGCGGCTCGATGACGCTGGATGTCGCGGAAGACGGCACGTGGGGCGGGAATTGGCACACGCACGGCCGCCGCGTGCGCGTGTCTTCGAACGGCGGGCTCGATGCCCACGCCGATCTCACGATCCACTTGCCGACCGGCGCCCGCCTCTCGCTCTATCTGGCCATTGGTTCGGCGTCGGTCGCCAATGTCGACGGCGACGTGGTGGCCGATCTCGGCGCCGCCTCGTTCACGGCGACGCATACCCGCGGCGCGCTCTCCATCGACGCCGGGTCCGGACCGACCCAGATCAGCGACGCGCGGGGCGAGCTCTCGATCGACGGGGGTTCGGGAGACGTCACCCTCACCAATGTGGGCGGCGAACGGCTAGAGATCGACGCCGGATCGGGCGCGCTGCGCGCCACGACCGTCGCTTACCGGCGCGCCAAGCTCGACCTCGCCTCCGGCATGACCAGGATTTCCGGTCTGGCCGTCGATGAGATGTCGCTCGATGCGGGCAGCGGCGATGTCGACCTGGCCTTTGCCAAAGGGATCCAACGGGTCAAAGTCGACGCCGGTTCGGGGGACGTGACGCTGCGGCTTCCCGCGTCGTTCGCCGCCGCGGTCGACATTGACGCCGGGTCGGGGGCGGTCAAGAGCGACTGGCGTTTGGACCGCGGGCGGGACGATGACTCGCATTTCACGGGGCGAATCGGCTCCGGCGGCGGGGGCAAGATGTCCATCGACAGCGGCTCCGGGACTATCTCCCTGTTGCACGAACCGTAAGCGGGACGTCCTCTCTCTGAGGGGCCTCTCATTGGGTGCTGACGCACCCGTGAGAGGCAGTCGGTTGGACAGCTCTCGGCTGCGCCGAGAGCTCCTCCGCTGCACTCTTTACGGCTCTAGCCTCAAAACGCCTTGTCCCAGCAGCAACAAGCACCGGCCGTCGTCATCCTCGGCGCGGACGCGATTCTCGCGGCGCGTCCGGCTACGCCTGTGCAGCTGGCCAACGCGTGCGTGGCCGCGGGCTACACCGCGGCCGTGCCGGCGAGTTGGGGCGATGAGCTGATCGCCGAGGCGACGCTCAAGCGGCTGGCGGCGCGCGGCGACGAGGCGCTGATCCTGTGCTCCTGTCCCCGGGTCGCCGAGAAGATGCGACGGATCGGGAGCCTCCGGCCGAATCTCCTGCCGTTCATCTCCCCGCCTGTCGCCGCGGCGCGGTACCTCCGCGCCCGCGCGGGACTGCACGGGCTGCATGTCACGTACATCGGCGACTGTCCGGGCGCGGTGGATCCCGCCATCGACAAGTACGCCTCGCCCGCGGCGCTGCTCAAGAGCCTCGCCAAGCGCGGCATCATACCGACCGAGCAACCGACGACCATGGACGAGCGGGTCGCGCGCGATGGGCGCCGATTCTACTCGTTGCCGGGCGGTGTGCCGGCGCCGAATTGGGTCTATGCCGAGGGGCGCGGGCAGGCCGTGACCGAACCCGAGTCCGTCGACTACGTCGCCGAAATCGCGTATCACGTATCCAAGCGCCATTGGTGCGTCATTGATCTCGCGGCGCGCGTCGGGTGCGCGTGCAGTGGCGCGGTGCCTGGCGCGCCGTGGGCGGCGGCGCGCGAGGCCATCGCGGCGCAGGAGCCCGAGCGGGCCGTGCATGAAGTGCTGGATCACGGGGTGCAGGTGGACGTCGCGGCCATGTTGGAGCCCTGGACCGGTACGGCGACCAAAGGCGTGCCCACGTTGGCGACGCCGATCGCCGGGCTCGCCGCCCTGTATCGGCCGGAGTCCCGCGCGCCGGCCGTGCGCGAGGGGCCGTCGAGTCCTGTTCCGCTTCCTCGACCGAGCTTGCCCGTGCGGCGCGTGTCGGGGCCGACGGGTGGCGCCGACGGATACGGCGGGCGCGATCGGCGGCGCTGGGACGGCATCGAGCGGCGCAAAGCCTGGGTCAAAGGCCGGCCGGCCGGATGGAGCGAGCCGGCGACGGCGGGACCGCCGGGCGAGCCGCGGACCGTACCGCCGCGCCCGCAGCACACGTTCATCCGCGTGCCCAGTCCGGCGTTGGATCGGCGGCGTCTGCTGGGGCTCGCGGTGATCTGCAGCGCGTTCGTCGCATTGGCGACGAGCGTGCTGACGGTGCAGCTGGTCCGGTCGAACGCACCGACCACGCCGGCGCGACTGGCGCCGGTGGTCATCCCGCCGCCCGCGGCATCGTCGCCGGCATCGCCGCAAGCGTCACCGCCCGCCGCCCCACCGCCAGCGACATCGCCGGATCCGGCGGCGCCATACGTGGCTCCGCCGATCGAGGCACTGGCGCCGAGCGGGCGGACCGCGCGGTCCGTTGCCCTGGTGACGCCGCCGCCGGCGCGGATCGACACCATGACGGTGGCCTCCGCGGCGCCGGTGCACCACAAGCTCCGCCGCCGCCGTCCGCCGGCCGAACCGCAACACGATTCGATGACGGCGGCCGTCGTGAAACCTGGCGCGGCGCCGATTCCACGGGCTTCCGAGCCGGACCCGGGACTCGCGGTGTCGGTGCGCCCGCCGCGGGACACCGCGGACTCGCTGCGTCGGACGCGGACGCCGAACCCGTAACGGCGTCTCCACGGGCCTCGCCGTCGCGAGCGCACCGTGGCAACTTGTGTCATGCCCCGCCGACCGTGGCGCATCGCCGGCGCGCTCGCTGTTCTCGTCGTGACCCTGGGACTCAGCGCGCCGCGACTCGGTCCGCTGCCCCCGCTCGGCGTGTTCCTCAATCCCGCGACGGGCGTGTGGTCGGTCGCTCCGGGGGCCGAGCTTCCGGAATTCACGCTGGTGCGACGGATGCGCACGCTGGATTCGTCGGTGCGGGTGTTCTACGACACGCGGGGCGTGCCGCACATCTTCGCCCATACGACGCTCGATGCGTATCGGGCGCTGGGCTATGTGGTGGCGCGCGACCGGTTGTTCCAACTGGATATCCAGACCCGGGCGGCGAGTGGTCATCTCACCGAGTTGCTCGGCGCCGCCGCGTTGCCGCTCGACCGCGAGGCGCGCGCCCTCGGGCTGCCGCGAGCGGCGGAGCGACAGGTTGCGTCGTGGGATACCACCGGGTTGGCCTATCGGGCGTCGCGCGCCTACGCCGATGGGGTCAACACGTGGATCGCCCGGATGAAGCCCCAGGATCTGCCGTTCGAATACCATCTATTGGGGCGGCGGCCGGTGCGTTGGTTGCCGATCAACACGCTGCATCTGTTGAACCGGATGAGCGTCGTGCTGGCAATGAGCGACGACGAAGCGGCGCGCACCGCGCTCGCCGCGCGGGTGGGGACGGTGGCGGCCGATGCGCTGTTGCCGATCCATAGCCCCCTGCAGCAACCGATCGTCCCGCCGCCGGCCGGTTCGGGGATCACCGAACCCCGGTGGCTTCCCGGGCGCCTGCCGCCACCGGGCGCGCCGGACACGACGCTCCCCGGCTTCGCCTTCGCGCCGCCGCCCGACGCGCCCCACTACGACGTTGGCAGCAACAATTGGGCGGTGGCGCCGCGCCGCACGCGGAACGGCGCCGCGTTGCTGGCGGGCGATCCGCATCTCGATCTCACGTTGCCCTCGATCTGGTACGAGGCGCATCTCGTCGTGCCCGGGGAGATGGACGTGTACGGCGTCACCATACCGGGATCGCCGAACATCGTCATTGGGTTCAATCGCGATATCGCGTGGACGTTCACGAATACCGGCGCCGACGTCATGGACGAATACGCCGAGACCGTCGACGATCCGGTGCAGCCGACGCGGTATCGCGTCGATGGCGCGTGGCGGCCCATCGAGCGCGACGTCGAGGCGTATCGCGATCCGTCGGGGCGGGTGCTGGCGACGGACACTCTGCGCTACACGCACCGCGGGCCGCTGCGGCGCGTTGGCGGACACTGGATTTCCACGCGGTGGACGGCCCTGGAGCCATCCGACAACGTCACAGCGCTCGACCACGCGGCCCACGCCCATACCGTGGCGGAGTTTCTGCGGGGCATGGAAGGGTTTCTGGTGCCGGCGCAGAACATGCTCGTCGCCGATCGCGCGGGGACTATCGCCATTCGCTCGAACGGGCGATTTCCGGTGCGGGGCGGCGACGATCTCGGCACGGTCATCCGCGATGGCGCATTGGCCGCCAGCGATTGGCGCGCCGACGAACCCGTGGCCGCCTGGCCGACCGCGATCAACCCGCCGCAGGGCTTCTTGGCCTCGGCGAACCAAGAGCCAAGCGACCCGGCCGCGTCACCGGGTTATCTGGCTGCGGACTGGGAGCCGCCGTGGCGCGCGATGCGCATCAATGCGCTGCTGCGCGCGGATTCGGCGGTGACGCCGGACGCGATGCGCCGGTTCCAGACGGATCCCGGCAGCGCGCGCGCCGACTTCTTCGTGCCGTTCTTCCTGCGCGCGGCGCGGGGCAGCGAAGCGGGGCGCCTGCTGGCCGAATGGGACCGCCGCTACACGCGGGAGAATACGCGCGCGGTGCTGTTCGAGGAGGCGATGGATCAGCTGCAGGACCACGTGTGGCGCCGATTGCCCGTCCGCCCCAACGAAGCGGTGTTGGGCGAGCTGCTCGGCGACTCGACGAGCGCGTGGTGGGACGCGCCGCGCGATTCCGTGCTGGCCGCGAGCCTGCGGGCGGCGTTGACGCACGTGACCCGGCTCTACGGGCCGCCCGACGGCGGCGGCTGGCGCTGGGATCGGGTGCGATCGGTCCATATCTACCACCTGCTCGAGATCCCCGCGCTCTCGCGGCTCGGTATCCCGGTGGACGGCGGGACCGAGACGGTCAGTCCGCTCGGCAAACGGGGCGTGCACGGACCCAGTTGGCGCATGGTCGTCGAACTGGGCCCGACGGTGCGGGCGTGGGCCATCTACCCCGGCGGCCAGTCCGGCAACCCCGTGAGCCCGCGCTACGCCGACCGATTGCCGCGCTGGGCCGCCGGTGTGCTCGACTCCATCGCCGTGCCGCGGACGCCCGACGAAGCGGCGTCCAACGGCGCGATCGCGATCCTCGAATTCGATCGCACCCGGTAATCCGACCGATGCTCGCCGCGCTCATCGACGTCGTGGCCCTGACCGCGGTCTTCGCGGCCGCGGTGCGAGTGGCTGGATGGTGGGCAATTCCGGCTTTCGCGTTCGTGTGGGCGTGGCGCGTCGGCCCGGCCCGCGCGCCAGCGGCGCGGAGCGCCGTGGCGGCGTGCCTCGCGGTGGGCGGATGGTTGGTGTTCGACGCCGTGCGCGGCCCGCTGGCGAACCTCGCGCACACCGTGGGCGCGATCCTGCACGCGCCGGCCGCGGTGCCGATCGTGGTGACGCTGGCGCTCCCGATGGCGCTCGCCTGGAGCGCGGCCGCTCTCGCCGTGGAGGCGACCTACCGCGGCCGCTCCAGCTCCGCGAGCTCGGGCGCGATCTCCGAACCGACGTAGAGATGGAGCCCGCAGGCGACGAGGCCGGCGCGCCGCGTCGCGCGGCGATACCAGGCCGCGGAGCGGCGCGGGGCGTCGCGCGTGTCGCCGATCACCGCGTCCGCGTCGGTGTAGAGCTCGAGATAGGCGACGCCACCGAGCAGCGCGGCGATCTCGCGCAAACCGCGCGTCAGCTCGCGGGGCGTGAGGTAGTTCAACACGCCGCTCGAGATAATGAGGTCGAACGGGCCGTCGAGACCGAGGCGGCCGAGATCGCCGATCGACCCGCGCCGGATGTGGCGGCGCGCCGTCCATTGGCGCACCGCGTACTCGCTCGGGTCGACCCCCGTGTAGCGGAGCGCGGGACGCCGCTCCGCTAGCACCGGGTACCAGTTGCCTTCGCCGCAGCCGACGTCGAGGACCGTCCGGACGGCGCGTCCGAGAATATGTTCCGTCGCGCGCAGCACGAACTCGACTTCGCGCGACAGCTCGCCTGCGGATTTCACGCGATGCACCGGGTGGCGATACCAGCGATCGAAATACGCGCGGTCGAATTGGCGGGCGCTCACCCTGTAATATTGTTCCCCATGTTCCGATTGTGCCCCCCATGGATCGCTTTCGTCGCATCGGTGTCCGGTCTCGGCTGCGGACTCATGCGCCGTGCGCGGCACGCGGTCACGCCGCAGCCGGACCCCCCCTCGACTACGCGCTGGAACGCGACGTTGTGGTCCCCGGAGGACACCGCCGGCGACACCACCGCTGGTCCGTATGGGATCGCCTGGATGGCGGCGGGCGCGTCGGACAACCACTCGATCCGCGTGCGGATCGACGTGCGCCGCGCGAGCCCTGGCGTATACGCCTGGCGCGTGCACCAGGGCAAATGCGACCGGGACCTCGGCGTGTTCGGCCCCCCAAGCGTGTATCGACTGTTGGAGGCCGACACGACGGGGAGGGTGTCGGACTATGCCATCATCCCACTGGGCTTTCCGACGAACGGCCAGTATTTCGTGCGGGTGGAGTCGGCGCCGGCGGGCGCGCCGCCGCTCGTCTGCGGCAACCTCGTCCCGCCCGCGTAGAGTTCCGCGCAGGCGGAGCCTGGTTCAACCGACCGGGTAGGCGAGCGCGAGACCGTCGTTCCGGAATCCCGCGCGCAGAAACCCCGGCGCGTGCGCACTCGTCGCCGCAGGGCGCCCGTCGATGGTCTCGAGCTCGCGCGTCGCCGACCGCCCCGGGTGTCGGGCCGCCAACTGCGCGGCGATCCCGGCGACTTCGGGCTCCGTCAGCGGCGCCATGATGGTCACGCGCCGTCCCGCGCCTTCGACCGTCATGACCGTGATCCCGCGCCGCGTCACGATGAGCGCGCTGGCGCCGCGGGGACGCGGGAGGACATCGGGATGGGCCGGGTCGCTCGCGGCCATGAGCACGAACGGCGCATTGGGATCGTCGCGGGCCGCGCGCAGCCGCTCGACCGCCTCGGGCGCGGCGAACTGCGCTCCGGCCAGGCCGGTGACGAAATACCCGCGCCGGACTTCGCCCCGGAGCTCGAGACGCCGGAGCTCGCGATAGATCGCGCGCCACGACACGGGAGGCCGTTCGCGGCGCCACCAGTCGCGGGTCACGATGCCATAGCGCGCCAGCCACCGCTCGGCGATCGCGGCCGCGCGGGTCTCCTCGTCGAGGGCGGGACCGCGGGTGCCGGGCGTGTCGAGCAACGACCACCGGCCGATCCAACCCGAGGCCGCGGCGCGGCCGGGACGGTCGGGGCGCTGCCACCGGGGAAGCCGGCGGGCGCTGACCCGACGCTGCACGACGGGCCGCGGCGTGAAGCCGGCGGGGAGCCAGCGCGTGGGATCGGGCTCGTCGCGCCGCGCGCGCCCCGGCAGCGCGGGCATCCGCACGATCTCGCGCATGGCCTCGGCGGTGTCGTTGGTCGCGATGCCGGCCGCCACCAGCTCCCGCAGCGCGTCTTTGACGTTGAGGGGGGTCTTGCCAGTCTCTGTCGCGAGATCGGCGAGGAACGATGCGCCCAGGCGGGCGAGGGTGTCGCGCACTTGGACGGCGGTCTCGGATAGCGGCGCGTCGACGGCGCGGGACCAGAGGTCCCCTTCGCCGCGCTCGAAAAACCGGATCCGGCCCAAGTTCGCGCCGGCCCATACGAGCGTGCCCGCGCTCATGAGGCGCGCCAGCCACGCGGGGTCGTAGTGCGCGAGGCGGGAGGGGAGATAGTCGCGCTCCCAGCCGGCGGCCGGTCGGGCCAGACCGTCGAGCTGCTCCAGCAGCGTCGCCAGGCCGGCCTCGCCATCGAGGTGGTCGCGGGGATCGATGTGCTGCCAGCGTTGGAGAAACGCAGCGAAGGTCGCGAGGTCGGTGGCTTCGATCTCGGCCCGGAGCGCCGCCAGCGCCCGCCGCCGCGCGCGGTCCACCACGCGGCGGGAGCACCACTGCGGCTCGACGACGCCCGGCCGAAATCGGCCCCGCACCAGCGTGCCGGCGCGCTCCCACTCGGCGAGGCGCGCGGCGATCCACTGACGCGGATACGGATAGCGTGCCGCTACGTCATTGACCGTCACCGGGCCGGAGAGCGCGAGATAGCGAGCAAAAATCTCGCGTCGCGCTGCGCGCGTCGACGCGAGATCCAGAGTCGGTTGAACTGATCCCGGCTGCGCCGGGATCTCTCGTCGCGCTGCGCGCGTCGACGCGAGATCCAGAGTCGGTTGAACTGATCCCGGCTGCGCCGGGATCTCTCGCCGCGCTGCGCGCATCGACGCGCCTTCGCCGCCGCTCGCCGTATCGTATTGCGGGCGATACTCGGCAAGGATATACCGCTCGGCGTCCGCGCTCCCGTCGCTACCGTCCCCGCCGACGCGGGCAACGACGACGCGGCTCGAGGCGAGGAGCGCGCGCAGTGCGCCCGAGTCCGGCGCTTCCCGGGCGACCAACTCGTCCCGCGTCAGATCTCCGGCCCGCTCCAGCCGATGCGCCAACTCGTCCGCGGTACGCGCCTGCCGCCCGGTCGCGGTCCCCCGGCGCATGGCGAGCACATTGTCGATGGCCCGCATGGTCGCCTCGTCGACGGTGTCGTCGACTCCCATGACGTCGTCGAGCATGCCCCGGTCGACGGCCAACAGCGCCGCGGCCCGCTCGGCGCGCGGCGTGTCGTCGGCGTACAACCAGTCCATCACGAAGCCGAGCAAGAGCCCGGACGCAAAGGGCGACGGCCGGTCCGTCTCCACGATGCGGAGCCCGAGCTGCCCGCCGTCGACCGCCCGGACGACAGCGGTCAACGCGTCCATGTCGAACGCATTGCGCAGGACTTCGCGATAGGTCTCCACGAGGATGGGAAACTCGGGGTAGGCCCGCACGGCCTGCAGGAGATCGGTGGCTTTGAGTCGTTGGAGCCAGAGGGGCATGCGCCGCCGCGCCGTGCCCCGCGGCAGCAGGAGGGCGCGCGCCGCGTTCATCCGGAACCGCGCCCCGAACAACGGAGTCGTTCCCACCTCGTCGAGCACGGCCCGCTCCACCTCGTCCGGCGTCTGCGCCAGCAACGCGCGGATGGGCGGCGGCCCGTTGAGCGGCGGCAGGCGCAGCATGATGCCGTCGTCGTTGGTTTGCACCGCGACATTGACGCCGAGGAGGTCGCGCGCGCGCCGGGCCAATGCCATGCCCCAGGGCGCGGTCACGCGCCCGCCGACGCTGGCATGGATCACCACGCGGACCGAATCCACTTCGTCGCGGAACCACTCGACCACCAACGTGCGATCGTCCGGGACGATGCCGGTCGCGGCGCGTTGCGCCGCGATGTATTCGCGCGCCGAGCGGGCGCACGCCTCGTCGCAGCCGTTGGCGGCGGCGAAGGCGGCGTCGTCGGTCTCCGCGGCCACCGTCAACGCCCGGCGCAACGCGCCGACGCGCTGGCTGACCGCGACGCCGCGCGTCGAGAACTCGCCGTGCCAGAACGGCATCCGCGCCGGCGCGCCGGGTGCCGGCGTCACGATGACGCGATCGTGCTCGATCGACCCGATGCGCCAGGTCGCGGAGCCGAGTTGGAACACGTCGCCGACGCGCGACTCGTGCACGAACTCCTCGTCGAGCTCTCCGAGCCGCGTGCGGTCTGGAAGGTTGACAGTATAGAGACCCCGGTCCGGGATGGTGCCACCGGAGATGACCGCGGTCATGCGGCTGCCGCGCGACCCCGTGACGCGTCCGGTGATGCGATCCCACGTGAGCCGCGGCTCCAGCTCGGCGGCCACGTCGGACGGATACTTGCCGCTGAGCATGGCGAGGGTCTCATCGAACGCCGCCCGGGGCAAGCGATGATACGGGTAGGCGCGGCGCACGAGCTGATACAGCGCTTCGTCGGTCGTGCCCTCGATCGGCGTGGAGGTGACGGCCACGATGACCTGCGCCAGCACGTCGAGCGCGTTCTGCGGGACGACGGTGGCCTCGACGTCGCCTTCCCGGGCCGCGTCGACGATGGCGAGCGTCTCGATGAGGTCATCGCGAAACGTCGGCACGAAGACCGCGCGACTGACGTCGCCCACCGAGTGGCCGGCGCGGCCCGCGCGCTGCACGGCGGCGGCGACGCGTTTGGGGCTTTGGATCTGGACGACGAGATCGACGGAGCCGATGTCGATGCCCAGCTCCAGCGCGCTGGTGGTGACCAGCGCCCGGAGCTCGCCGGCCTTGAGCGCGCGCTCCAGCGCGAGGCGTCGCTCTTTGGACAGCGACCCGTGATACGGTCTGGCGAGCTCGGAGCCCGGCTCCTCGTTGGCCAGCGCATTGATGCGCACGGCCACTCGCTCGGCCTGCCCGCGGTTGTTCACGAACACGAGCGTGGTGCGGGCCTCGCGGATGCGCGCCAGGAGCAACTCCGTGACGGCGGGCCAGACCGTCCCACCGACGTCGCCGAGATCGGGCACCGGCGACTGCACGGTGAACTCCATTTTCTTGACGAGTCCGCAGTCCACGACGGTGACCGGTCGAAAGCGTCCGTCATCGCCGGCGCCGCCGAGAAAGCGCGCGACTTCATTGAGCGGTCGTTGCGTGGCGGAGAGGCCGATCCGCTGTGGCGCATTGTAGCCGGCGCCGAGGCACAGCGCATCGAGGCGCTCGAGCGTGAGCGCGAGGTGCGCGCCGCGCTTGCCGCCGGCGACCGCGTGAATCTCGTCGACGATGACGGCGCGCACGCCGGGGAAGATCGTGCGGCCGCGCTCGGTGGTGAGCAAGATGTGCAGGGACTCGGGCGTCGTGATCAGAATGTGCGGGGTGCGCCGGAGCATCCGCGCGCGGGCCGAGGGCGACGTGTCGCCCGTCCGGACATTGACGCGGATCTCGGGAAACGTCTCGCCGGCCGCGGCGAATCGCGCGCGCAGGTCGGCCAGCGGGCGGTCGAGGTTCCGCTGCACATCATTGCCCAGTGCCTTGAGGGGCGAGATGTAGAGGATCTGGACCGCGTTCGGCAGGGGCGACTCGGCCCCGCGGACGATCAGCGCGTTCAGTTCCCACAAAAACGCCGCCAGCGTCTTGCCGGTGCCCGTCGGCGCCAGAATCAGCGTATGCTCGCCCAACGCGATGGCGGGCCAGCCGCGCTCTTGCGGCGCGCTCGGGCTCCCGAGCGTGTCCCGGAACCAGCGCTGGACGAGCGGATGAAACGGCGTCAGCGCATTGGTTCGGCGAGCCATGTGACCAAAACTAAACTCGCGCTGCGGGCGGACTCATGTATATTCGTGCGCCATGCGTCACCCGTTTCTTCTGCTCGTCCTGGTCGCCGGTCGGCTGACGGCGCAGGACTCGACCTGTCAGCGGACTCCGGCCGCCGACACCGTGCCCGCGCTCATCGTGGGGCGTCTCACCGTCGCACCCTCGGAAAAGCCGCTGCCCGCGACGTATTTGGAGTCCGTGTTGGTCGTCGTTCGGCAGTCGATACGCCTGACCGAGCCGTGGCGCGTGCAGTCATTCGAGCCCGCCGGCCGCGACACCGCGTCTCTCGCGGCCAGCACGACCGTGCAATTCGACATCAGGCGCGACGGGACGATCGACCACGTTGGCCGTCTCGCGTCGTCGCTCTCGGACGCGTTCGACAGCACCATCCTCGACGCCGTGCGGCGCGCCGACTCGGCCCATCTTTTTCTCCCTCTGCCAAAGTCGGGGGGACATCACACGCGCGTGCGGCTGACGGCGTATCTCTCATCCAATACCAGGTCGGTGCCTGTGAAGGATGCCGTGGTCGCGCCGCTTCTCCAGACTGCTCTGCCGCGCTGGACCGACGTGGCGGCGACGGGAACGGTGCCGGGCAATGTCCCGCCGGACTATCCAGAGGAGGCTCGCCGCGCCAACGTCCAGGATACCGTGACGGCGATCTTTGTCGTCGACGAGAGTGGCACCCCGATGCGCGGTACCATGTATATCGAGCGCGCGACCTATCGCAATTTCGCCCGGTCCGTCTGGAAGTTTCTGAGCGCCGCGAAGTTTCGCACCGCTTCGGTGGGCGGATGCCCCGCGAAGATGCTCGTCGAAATGCCGTTCGTATTTTCGCTCTCGCACTGAGCCACGTCGCTCCGACGCAGGCGAGCTGAAGCGCGCGTCCCAAGTGACGCGACGTTCCGTGTAGCAGAGCACGCTCTCACTTGACAACGTTTCGCTGATCTGTAACCGTTTTCACGCATGGCAGTTACGATACGCGATGTCGCCCGGGCCGCCGGCGTGTCCGTGGCAACAGTCTCTCGCGTGTTCAACGATAGCGGTCCGGTGCACGCGGAAACGCGAGCGCGGATTCGCGACGTTGCCCGAGAGCTCCGCTACACGCCCAACAGCGCCGCGCGCAGTCTGATCACCGCCAAGTCGAACGTCCTCGGCGTGCTGCTGCCCGATCTCTACGGCGAATTCTTTTCCGAAGTCATCCGCGGTCTCGACCAGACCGCGCAGCGGCACAACTATCACGTGCTCCTGTCGAGCGCGCACGAAACGCAGGCGCGGGTCGAGGCCGCGATGCGGGCGATGCGCGGTCGCGTCGACGGGCTCATCGTGATGTCGCCCGATCTCGACGAGCGCGTGCTCGCGGCGAATCTCCCCGAGAGCCTTCCTGTCGTGCTCATGAATTGCGCGTTCGAGGGGATGGCCTACGACGCAATCAGCGTCGACAATTTCGGCGGTAGCTCAGCCATGGTGCGGCACTTGCTAGCTACCGGCCGCGACCGCGTGGCGATTATCACGGGGTCACCGCGCAACGCCGATGCTCGCGAACGGCTGCGCGGTTACCGCACCACCCTTCGCGACGCCGGCGCGGTCTGGCGGGAGGAATGGGAGATACCGGGCGACTTCACCGAGGCGGGCGGATACGCCGCGGCCCAAGTCCTCGCCGGGCTCACGCCGCGACCCAACGCCGTCTTCGCAGCCAACGATGCCATGGCCATCGGCGCCTTGAGCGGATTTCGCGAGGCGGGGTTGCGCGTGCCCGACGACATTGCCGTCGGCGGATTCGATGACATCCCGATGGCGCGGTACATGAGTCCCGCCCTGACGTCGGTGCACGTCGAGAACAGCGCGCTCGGGTCGCAGGCCATGCGGGCCCTGCTGACCGCGATCGAAGAGAAGAATCGGCACGAGCGAAAGCAGATCGTCGTGCCCACCACCATGGTCATTCGCGCGTCGTCGCGAGGAGGAACAAGCACCCGAGGCACCATGAGCGACGGATAACAGCGAAGGACGCGACGCAGGAAGCCTCGCCACGTCCTTCCTTCATTGGAGGCGGGCCGATGCGAGGAAGTGTTTGTCGGTGGTATCTGATCGTGGTGGGACTGGCCCTCGTCGATGCGCCGCGCGTGGCGGCGCAATCCGAGTTGGCCACAGTGCAGGGGCTCGTGACGGGCGAGAATCGAGAACCACTCGCGGGCGCCATCGTGACGGCGCGCGATCTCAAAGCCGGGACGGTGCGGTCGGCGCGGACCGGGACGAGTGGCTTCTACTACATTGGTGGACTCCAGGCCAGCAACTACGTGCTGCAGGCGACGGCGATCGGTCACCGCCCGCAGGTCGACACGATGCACATCAGCGTGGCCACGACGCCGCGTCTCGACTTCCAGCTGGTGACCTCGGCCACGCAACTCGAGCAGATCCAGATCTCGGCGGCCGCGCCAGTGTCGGATCTCCGGGACCCGACCGTCGCCAGCCAGATCTCGACGGATCAGATCGTGCACCTGCCGCAGATCGATCGGAATTTCCTGGACCTGGCGCGGCTCGTGCCGGGCGTCCAACAGCCGATTCCGCCCAATGACCAGAAGACGTTCGGCGCCGGGGCGGCGACATTGGACCAGGTCAATGTGTACATCGACGGCGCCAGCTACAAGAACAATGTGCTCAACGGCGGCGTCAACGGGCAAACGACGAACCGCGGCAATCCGTTTCCCGAGAATGCCGTGCAGGAATTTCGCGTCATCACCAACAACTTCAAGCCGGAATACCAGTACGCGACCAGCGCCATCGTGGAGGCCAAGACGCAGTCCGGCGGCAATGAATGGCACGGGAACATCTTCGGCTACGGCGAAGCGCCCTGGATGATCCGGCGTGATTTCCAGAGCACGATTAACGGCTCGCCGCCGCCGGACTTCCGGCGCCTGCAGGATGGCGTGAGCCTCGGCGGTCCGATCATCAAGGACAAGCTGCACATCTTTGGCAGCTACGAAGGCAACTATCAGAACTTCGCGACCAGGGTCATCCCCGGCACACCCGCGTCGGCCACGGGACAGGCGCTCGACGCCCAGCAGTTCGCGTCGACGCAGATCCAGCAGCTCCGCCAAAGTCTGTTCTTTGGCGCTCCCGTTGGGGCGGATGGATCGCCTACACCCTCGGCTGGGCATACGAGGATGGCGGAAACGATATCTTTGACCTCGACCGCCAACGGCCGAGCAACTACCCGCGCCACCCGACGGCCACGGACCAGCGGTCGACGGTCCAAGCGAACGGCATCGTGCGGCTCCCGTGGGACTTCGTCGTCAGCAGTATCGTGACATTGAGCGCAGGATCGGCGTACAATCAGGTGAACTGCCAGATCTCCGACAGCCCGATCTTCGGGTGTTACACCCAATACAACACGTTCTATGTCCCCAAGCACGATTTCCTCGGCATCAACAACGCCTTCGCCTACTATCAGGATGATCTCCGGGTCCAGAAGTATTTCCAGACGGTCGGCGCCCAGCGGGTCGGGTTGCTCCTGGACGTGTTCAACGTCTTCAACTTGGCCAACCGCGCGTGCCCGAATGCATCCATCGGCTCGGCTGGCCCCCAGGTCGGGTTCGGCCAACTCACCTGCGCCGGGTTCAACAACCAGGGGCGAACGTTCCAGGCCGGCCTGACCTACGACTTCTGACCGCCGCGCCCGTGTACTGTTAGAGGTGCCCGTCTCCTGGAAGGCCGCGGCGGTCGCCGCAATGGTGTTGACGGCGGCGTGCGCACGCACGCCGCCGGCTCCACGCGTGGCGCCGGTGCCGGTCCCTGGCGGCATCGCGGGCCAGGCTTTTCTCGATACCGTCGAGCACCGGTCCTTCGATTTTTTCTGGCATTTCTCCGACTCGACGACCGGCTTGACGCCGGACCGCGCGCTGTCGCCGACGTTCTCGTCGATCGCCGCCGTTGGCTTCGCGCTGACGGCCTATCCCATCGGCGCCGAGCGCGGCTACGTCACGCGCGAGGCGGCGGCCCATCGCACGCGGATCACGCTCCAGTACCTCTATCAAGCGCCGCAGGGACCGGCCGACACCGGCACCATCGGGTTCAAAGGCTTTTTCTATCACTTCCTGGACATGAAACACGGACGGCGGTTCGCGCCGTCCGAGCTCTCGACGATCGATACCGCGTTGCTCCTCGCCGGCGCCTTGTTCGCCGGTCAGTACTTCGACCGGTCGAGCGACGATGAAGTGGCCATCCGCGCCTACGCCGATTCGCTCTACCGGCGCGTCGACTGGCAATGGGCCCAGAACTTTCCGCCGGCGATCACGCTGGGTTGGGCGCCCGACAGCGGGTTCATGCCGTACGATTATCGCGGCTACAACGAGGCGATGATCCTGTACATCTTGGCCCTCGGCTCGCCGACGCACGCGGTCGATCCCTCGGTGTGGGGCGAATATCAGCGCACGTATCGTTGGGGCACGTACTACGGACAGTCGTATCTGACCTTCGCGCCCCAGTTCGGGCACCAGTATACGCACGTCTGGATCGACTTCCGCGATGTGCGCGACGACTATATGCGCGCGCACGGCAGCGACTACTTTGAGAACTCCCGCCGCGCGACGTATGCGCAGCGGGCCTATGCGATCGCGGACTCCCTGGGATACGTCGGGTACGGGCCCAACCTGTGGGGCTTCACCTCTTGCGACGGACCGGGCAATCTCCTGCTCGTCCTCGATGGCAAGCCGCGGCGGTTTCGCGATTACACGGATCGCGGCGTGTCCGTCGCCCGGTCGTTCGACGACGGGACCATCGCGCCCACCGCGGCCGGCGGCTCGATCGCGTTCGCGCCGGAGATCGTGATTCCCACGCTGCTCCACATGCGGCAGACCTACGGCGACAACGTGTTCTCCACCTACGGATTCGTGGATGCGTTCAATCCGACGTTCGTGGCCCCGGTGAAAGTCGTCAGCGGACGCGTTGACCCGACGCAGGGATGGTTCGACTCCGACTACCTGGGCATCGACCAGGGGCCGATCGTCGCGATGATCGAGAACTATCGGTCCGGGCTCATCTGGGACTTGATGAGAAAGAGCCCGTACGTCATCCGCGGCTTGCGTCGCGCCGGGTTCTCCGGCGGATGGCTCGACCGCGCGGGACCGGTGCCCGAGGCACCACCCCGACCGCCGTCGCCTGCCCCGCCGCCGCCGGTCGCGTTGCACGAACTGGTGCCATGAACTGGCGCGCGCTCTTGCTCGCCGGGCTTGCCGTGCTGGTCGGATGCTCGAGCCACGACGCGGGCGTCGTCACGCTGCGCGTGTGGGGTCTGGGACGGGAAGGCGAGATCTTGCGCACGCTCTTGCCGGAGTTCGAGCGGCGCAATCCCGGGATCAAGGTCACCGTACAGCAGATCCCGTGGACGGCGGCCCACGAAAAGCTGCTGACCGCATTTGTCGGCGGCGCCACGCCCGACGTCGCGCAGCTGGGCAACACTTGGGTGCCCGAGTTGGTGGCGCTCGGTGCGCTCGACTCGCTCGACCCGCCGCTGGTCGACGCTCGGGACTATTTCCCCGGCATCTGGAATACCAACGTCATCGACGGCCGCCTGTACGGCGTGCCCTGGTACGTCGATACGCGCCTCATTTTCTACCGGACCGATGTGCTGGCCGCCGCCGGGTACCGCACGTTTCCCACGACGTGGGAAACCTGGCGCCAGTCCATGGTCAAGGCCCGCGCCGCGGGCGGCGATATTCGTTTCGCGATCCTCCTTCCGCTCAACGAATGGGCGGCGCCGATCATTTTCGGGATGGAATTGCGCGCGCCGTTACTGCGCGATCATGGGCGGTACGGCGATTTCACCAGTCCCGAGTTTCGCCAGGCTTTCGCGTTCTATGTCGGATTGTTTCGCGACGGACTGGCGCCCGCCGTCACCGCCGCGCAAATCGCCAACCGGTACCAGTCCTTTGGGCGCGGCGAGTACGTCATGGCCATGACTGGTCCCTGGGACATTGGCGAGTTCGACCGGCGATTGCCGCCGTCACTGAACGGAAAATGGATGACGGCGCCGATGCCGTCGCCCGGGTCCGGGCCGGGACTCTCGCTGGCTGGTGGCTCCAGCCTGGTGATATTCCGGGGCTCGCGACACCAGGCCGCCGCGCGGCAACTCATCCAGTATCTCTCCGAACCCGCCGTGCAGGTTCAGCTCTATAGCCTCACGGGAGACCTGCCACCCCGTGAGTCGGCGTGGGCCGATCCGGTCCTCGACACGAACCACTTCGCGGCCCCATTCCGGGAACAACTCCGGCACGTGGTGCCGACACCCCAAGTGCCGGAGTGGGAGCAGATCGCGACCGCGGTCGCCCAGTACGCCGAGGAGACCGTCCGCGGCGCCATGACGGAAGACGCGGCGCTGACCGCGCTCGACCGCGACGTCGATCGCATGTTGGAAAAGCGCCGCTGGCTCGAGGACCACCACCGCTAGTGCGCGATACGCGAGCGCCCTATTGGTTTCTATTGCCCGCGATGCTCCTCATCGCGGTGTTCTTCGTCGTGCCCATCGTGGCGTCGCTCGTGCTGAGCGCCACCGACTTCGACATCTACGCGGTCGCGGCGCTGGGCAACGTGCGATTCGTCGGCGCCCGCAATTACATCGATCTCCTGCGCACGCCGCTCTTCTGGACGGCGATCGGCAACACGTTGTATTTCGTGGCGGTCGGGGGACCACTGTCGGTCGCCGTGTCCCTCGGCGCCGCGCTCCTCGTCAACGCGAAACTCACCCGGGCCCAACCGCTGTTCCGCGCCCTCTACTTCGTGCCGGTCGTGACGACGCTGGTGGCCGTGGCCGTGATCTGGCGATACCTGTACGACCCGCGCTTTGGTTTGATCAACTTTGCTCTGAAAAGCCTAGGACTCGGTGGAATAGACTGGCTCGGCGATCGTCGATGGGCCATGCCGTCGATCATCCTCATGACGGTGTGGAAGAACTTCGGGTACAACATGCTCATCTTCGTCGCCGGTCTGCAGGCGATCCCCCAGGATTTGTACGACGCCGCGCTGGTCGATGGCGCGAGCGCGTGGCAACGATTCCGGCACGTGACGGTGCCGATGCTGGGCCCGACATTCTTGTTCGTCGGCGTGACCACGATGATCGGCTACACGCAGCTCTTCGCCGAGCCCTACGTGATGACGCAAGGCGGACCGCTGCACGCGACATACAGCATCGTGCTCTACATGTACGAGGAAGGATTCCGGTGGTGGCACCTCGGCTTCGCCGCGGCCATCGCCTTCGTCCTGTTCGCGATGGTGCTGATCGGCACCCTCGTCCAACGGCGGCTGCGCCGATGAACCGCCGCCCGCTGGGCGTGGTGTTATTGCACGTGGCGCTGGTGACCGGCGCCGCCGCCACGCTCGCGCCGCTCCTGTGGATGGTTGCGGCATCCCTGATGCCGGCCGGCCAGGCCACGACCTATCCGCCCCGGCTGATCCCGCATCCGCTGACGTTCGAGAACTACCGGCTGCTCTTCACGCGGCTCGATGTCGCCCGCAACCTCCGCAACAGCGCCATCGTGTCGCTGGCCGCGACCGGCCTCTCCACGATCATCAACGCGATGGCGGGCTACGCCTTCGCGAAATTCCGGTTCCGCGGCCGCGACGCCCTCTTCAAGCTGCTGTTGGCGGGTCTCGTGATCCCGGCGCAGGTCGGGATGTTGCCCCTGTTCGTGCTCATGAAGGAGATGCACCTCGTCAACACCTATTGGGCCGTCATCATCCCCTCGATGGCGAGCATCTTCGGCATTTTTCTGATCCGGCAGTACGCGACCTCGATTCCCGACGATCTGCTCGACGCCGCGCGCATTGATGGCGCCGGGGAGTTCGCGATCTTTCGCCGCATCGTCTTTCCGCTCCTCACGCCGATCCTGGTCACGTTCGCCGTGTTCATGTTCATGAGCGTGTGGAACGACTTCATGTGGCCGTTGATCGTCCTCAGCGATGACGCCAAATACACGCTGCCGGTGGCCCTGGCCAACCTGACCGGGGAGCACGTGCAGGATACGGAGCTCATGATGGCCGGCGCCGTGGTGACGCTGGTCCCCGTGCTGACCGCGTTCGTGCTGCTCCAGCGGTACTACATCGCCGGCATTACCATGGGGAGTGTCAAAGGGTGATGGGCTGGTGGCCGCCGAGTACATTCGAGCCGTGAGCGATCTCTTCGCCTACGACTCCCACCACGACTCGACGCTCGTCGTCGGCGCCGGCCTGCGCCGTGAATGGCTCACGCCGGGCGTGAGCACCCGCCGCGCACCCGTGGGTGCGCGCGCCGACAGTGTCGTCATCCACGCCCTCCCTGCCGATCATACATGGCGCGAGTGACACTGGACCGGGTCCGGAAGACGTACGAACCGGACAACGTGGTCGTGCGCGACGTGAGCCTCGATATCGCGGACGGCGAGTTCGTCGTGCTTGTCGGCCCGTCGGGGTGCGGCAAGACGACCACGTTGCGGCTCATCGCCGGACTCGAGGTCATCACGTCGGGCGCGGTCGCGATCGGGGGGCGCGTCGTCAACGACGTCCCGCCGAAAGAGCGCGACATCGCAATGGTCTTTCAGAACTACGCCTTGTACCCGCACATGTCCGTCCGGGAGAACATGGCGTTCGCGCTCGAGCTGCGACGGTTGCCCGCCACGGAGATCAGCACCCGGGTCGGGCACGCCGCCGAAGTGCTCGGCCTCGACGAGTTGCTGGACCGGAAGCCGAAGGAGCTGTCGGGCGGCCAGCGGCAGCGCGTGGCCATCGGGCGGGCCATCGTGCGTCAGCCCCAGGTGTTCTTGTTCGACGAGCCCCTTTCCAACCTCGACGCCCAACTCCGGCTGGAGATGCGGCGTGAGATCGCGCGGATTCACCGGGAGTTTCGGGCGACCACGATCTACGTCACCCATGATCAAGTGGAAGCCATGACCATGGGCGACCGCATCGTCGTCATGGAGCGCGGGGCGGTTCAGCAAGTCGACGCGCCGCGCGTCATCTACGAGCGGCCCGCGAATCGGTTCGTGGCCACGTTCATGGGGAGTCCGCCGATGAACCTCATCGACGGGCGTGTGGACGGCGGCGTGTTTCACGCGCCGCACGATACGCTGAGCTTTCCGCTGGCGCGGCTCGGCGATCGGCCAGTAACAATCGGGGTGAGGCCGGAGCATCTCCGGCCATCGCCAAATGGGACGATTCGAGCGCGCGTCGAGCTGGTGGAGCCGCTGGGACCGGAAGCGCTACTGCACGTCCGCTTCGCGGACGGTGCGCTGACCGCGCGGGTGTCGCCCGACGCCGCGCCGAGCATTGGGAGCGAGGTCACGCTGGGCATCGACTTGGATCAGGTGCATACGTTCGACCCCGCGACTGGGGCGCGCATCTAGCCGCTCTACAGCAGCCGCGCCGCTGGCCCCGCGGAGTTGCAGTGCCGCGGCCCATCCAACCGACGGTGCTTTGGCAGGTGCGCTAGCACCTGCTAAAGCACCACCGGTGAGTCCTGGCGAGCACCGCTGAAAAAAGCCTCCACCACCTCGACGAAATCCTCGCTCGACTCCTCGTGCGGGAGGTCGCCCGCGCCTTCGATGATCGCGGCGTCAGCCGCGGGCCGGGCCGCGCGGAGCGCGCGCAAATCCGCTAATGGCGCGTGGTGCGGGTGCGCGCCCCACACGATGAGCGTGGGGTGGATGAGCCGCGGCCAGACCGCGGTCACGTCCAGGTCCAGCCGGAACGCCCCCCACGCCGCCGGCGCATGCCGCGCGCCCGGTTGCCGCGCGGTCTCATGGTAGTGCTCCACCATGTCGTCCGTTACACGCGCCTCGGTCGCGTACGCCAGCCGAAACCGGCGGCGGAGCGCCGAGCGGCGCGTTTGGGCGTGGAACAACGACGCGCCGACGACCGGTCCGTACAATGCGCGGCGCAGGATGGTCCGCCAGCGTCCGCCGCGCCGCGTACCCGGCGTCAATCCGGCCGGCTCGACCAGCACCAACGCGCCAACGCGTTCCGGATGGCGTGCCGCCGCGGCCGTCGCGTACGCGGCACCCAACGCACCCGCGATCATCGTGCACGGCGCCCGGACGACGTCGCGGAGGACGTCGCTCAGCAGGTCGACGTAGAGGGCCGACGAATACCGGATCGCCGGGCGATCCGACCGGCCGAAACCCAGCAGGTCGATCGTGTAGACCGTGTGCCGGGCCCCGAGCGCGTCCGCCGCCAGCCGCCACTCATAGGACCACGCCGCCGCGTGGATCCCGTGGACGAGCAGGAGCGGCGATCCATTCCCGCGGACGCCATAGGCGATGCGGTGCCTGCGCCAGAGGTACCACCGGTCGGCGCCGCCGGCCCGATTCTCCAGCGGCGTCGCCCGCCGCCGCCACCAACCGCTCGCCATAGGACCCGTAGACTACCCAATTCGCACGCCGTTCGCGACGGGTTGGTCGGGCGCAAGAAGGATGACGTCGGTCGGGCTCGGCATGGCGCCCAGCACCAGGACCTCGCTGGAAAATCCGGCGATCCGGCGCGGCGGAAAATTCACGACCGCAACGACCTGGCGGCCGATGAGCGCCGGCGGGTCGTAGTAGACCGTGAGCTGGGCGCTCGACGCTTTGATCCCGATCTCCGGCCCAAAATCGATTTTGAGTTTGATGGACGGCTTGCGCGCGTCGGGAAATGCAGCAGCTTCGAGGACGGTGCCGACGCGGATGTCGACGCGTACGAAGTCTTCGATTGTCGCCACAGGGGAATGCATGACCGATCGACGGGATTTTCTCAAGCACAGCGCGGTTCTCGCCGTCGCCACAATGGGACACCGCTCGACACGGGCCATCGACGCGGCCCTCAGGGTCTTCAACGACCCGCCCGAAGCGCGCGGCCTGTTGATGGCCGCGCTCAACGCGGCGAAGTCCGCCGGGGCCGGCTACGCCGACGTGCGGGTGGCCCGGTGGCGGACCAACTTGGTGTTCACGCGCGAGCACCAGATCCTGAATGTGGTGGACAACGACACCCTCGGGTGCGGGGTCCGCGTGCTGGTGGATGGGACGTGGGGCTTCGCAGCAACGCGACAGTTGACCCCCGACGGCGTGGCCAGCGCCGCCAAGCAAGCCGTCGCCATCGCCAAAGCCAATCGCATCGCGCGCGCGGCCCCCGTGGAATTGACGCCGACGGCCGCCTACAGCGACGTCACGTGGAACAACGGATTCAAGACGGATCCGTTCGACATCCCGGTCGGGCAAAAGGTCGAGATCCTGCTCTCCGCCAACGCCGAGGCCCTCAAAGTCCCGGGCGTCCAGTTCGTGAACAGCGGCCTGCAGTTCGTAAAGGAGGAGCGCCACTTCGCGTCGACGGAGGGCTCGGTCATCACGCAGACGGTGGTGCGCACCGGCCCCACGATGGCCATCACCGCCGTGTCCAGCGATCACACGGACTTTCAGACGCGGACGAACGTCGCGGCCCCCAAGGGCCAAGGCTGGGAGTACGTGCTGGAGACCGATCTCGCCGGGCACGCCAAGGAATGGGCCGAGCAGGCCGCCGAGAAGCTCAAGGCCAAGCCCGTGGAAGTGGGACGTTATGATCTCGTCCTCCATCCCACGACGCTCTGGCTGCCGATTCATGAATCGATCGGCCATCCCACGGAGCTGGACCGCGCCGACGGGTACGAAGCCAACTTCGCCGGCACCAGCTTCGTGGCGCCGCCGGAGAAAGTGCTGGGTCAGCTGCGCTACGGTCCCCCGATGATGAACATCCAGGGCGACCGGTCGCAGGAAGGCGGACTGTCGACGATCGGGTACGACGACGAAGGCGTGAAGCCCGAGACCTTCCTGATCATCAAGAACGGCATGTTCAACGATTATCAGACCACCCGCGAGCAAGCCAACTGGCTCAAATGGTGGTACGACAAGACCGGTCGGCCCGTGCGCTCGCACGGCTGTTCGTATGCCCAGGGGTGGCAGAACGTCCAGTTCCAGCGGATGTGCAACGTCTCGCTGCTACCGGGCGAGAAAGATCTGGTGTGGGAGGATCTCATCGCGGCGACCGACCGCGGCATCGCGATCATGGGCGATGGATCGTTCTCCATCGACCAACAGCGCTACAACGCGCAGTTCAGCGGCCAGGTGTTCTACGAGATCAAGGGAGGCAAGATCGTCGGTATGCTGAAGGACGTCGCGTACCAGTTCCGCACGCCTGACTTCTGGAACTCGATGAACATGATCGGGGGCAAGCGCAGCTACCTGCTCGGCGGCGCGTTCGGCGATGGCAAAGGCCAGCCGCCCCAGTCCAACGCGGTGAGCCACGGCTGCGTGCCGGCCCGCTTCTCACAGGTCAACGTCATCAATACGGGGAGGAAGGCGTGAGCGACACATTCTCGATTCTCTCACGCGACGAGATGCAGGGGATCGTCGAACGGGCGATCAAGGCATCCAAAGCGGACGGGATCAATGTCACCGTGACGTCGACCGTCACGGGCAACACCCGGTTCGCGGCCAATCAACTCTCGACCTCCGGTGAGATCAGCGACACCAGCGTGGCCGTGGAGAGCTTCTTTGGTCCCAAGCACGCCGTCGTCTCCACGAACGATCTCTCCGATGAGGGCATCGCCCGCGCCGTCGCCCAGTCGGAGACGATTGCCCGATTGGCGCCCAATGATCCGGAGAACATGCCGGCGTTGGGCGGCCAGCAGTACGGGCCCGTGGGTGCTTTTTTCGAGTCCACGGCCAATCTCACCGCCGGCGAGCGGGCCCGCGCCGCGCTGGTCGCGCTGGATCCCGCCCGCAAGACGGCCGGCGTCACCGCCGCGGGATTCATCGTCACCGGCAGCCACGCCGTGCTCAATGGCAACAAGGCGGGACTCGCCGCTTACCACCGCCGGACATCGGCGAACTACACGCTCACCGTGCGGACCGCGGACGGGACGGGCTCCGGGTGGGCGGGCGCCGACAATGAAGACTGGTCCAAACTCGACTTCCAGGCGATCGCCACCCGGGCGCTGGAGAAGGCGCAGGCCTCGCGCAGTCCCGTGGCCATCGAGCCGGGACGCTACACCGTCGTGCTCGAACCGCAGGCCGTCGGCGATCTCGTGCAGTTGACCGCGGCTGGGCTGCAGGCGCGCACGGCGGACGAGGGGCGGAGTCCCTTCGCCAAGCAGGGCGGGGGCAACAAGGTCGGCGAGACCGTGGCCAGTCCCAAGATCACGTTGTTCTCGGACCCCGCCGATCCGCAGCTGCTCTCGCAACCGTTTGATAACAACGGTTTTCCGCTGGGCCGGCAGGTCTGGATCGAGAACGGCGTCCTCAAAGAGCTCGCCTACTCGCGGTTCTGGGCGCAGAAACAAGGGAAGCCGTTCCGTGGCAACCCGTTCGGTGGCGGCGGCTTTGGCGGAAACGCTCCGCTCAAGTTGTCCGGGGGCGACACATCGGTCGAGGACATGATCAAGGGCACCGATCGCGGCGTGCTCGTGACGCGTTTGTGGTATTTGCGCATGGTCGACCCGCGCGTTTTGCTCATTACCGGCCTCACCCGTGACGGGACGTTCCTGATCGAGGGCGGCAAGATCTCGAAGTCGATCAAGAACTTCCGGTTCAACGAGTCCCCGCTGTTTCTCATGGCGAATGCCGAGGCGCTGGGTCCGTCGGTTCGGCTCGCTGGGACGGAACAGGGCGGTGACATCGTCATGCCGGCCATCAAGGCACACGACTTCAATTTCACGAGCCTGTCGGATGCTGTTTAAGGCAAGGTTAGCTTTAGTGCGTGGCCAAACCCATCCTGTTCACAGTCGACGACGATCCGGAGGTCTCGCGGGCCGTCGAGCGTGATCTCCGACGGAAGTACGGCGCCGATTTCCGCGTCATGCGCGCGGAATCGGGGCCGGCGGCGCTCGACGCGCTGGAGAAGCTGACACTCCGCGGCGACCCTGTGGCGCTGTTGCTCGTCGATCAGCGGATGCCGGTGATGACCGGGGTCGAGTTTCTGGAGCGGGCCATTCAGCTGTACCCGCAGGCCAAGCGGGTGTTGCTCACGGCATACGCGGACACGGATGCGGCGATCCGCGCCATCAACACGGCGCGGATCGACTACTATCTGATCAAGCCCTGGGATCCGCCCGAAGAGAATCTGTACCCGTACCTGACGGATCTCCTCGACGATTGGAAATCCGGGCACCGGCCCGCGTTCGAGGGGCTCCGCGTCGTGGGCAACCGGTGGTCGCCGCAGTCGCACGCCCTGCGGGAATTTCTCGGCCGGAATCTGATCCCCTACCAGTGGGTGGATCTCGACGCCGGCACCGAAGGCACGGCGCTGGTGGAGCGGGCGACGCAGGCCGCCAATGGCGAGCGGCCGCGCCTGCCCCTCGTGCTGTTTTCCGATGGCACGCAGATCGGCAATCCCGACCCGATCACGGTCGCCCAGCGCGTGGGCATGCAGACGCGGGCCGAAAAGCCGTTCTACGACCTGGCCGTCGTCGGCGCCGGCCCCGCCGGGCTGGCCGCGGCGGTGTACGGGGCGTCGGAGGGTCTCAAGACGATCCTGGTGGAGCGCGAGGCCCCCGGGGGGCAGGCGGGAACTAGCTCGCGTATCGAGAACTATTTAGGGTTCCCGGCCGGTTTGTCGGGCGCGGATCTCACGCGACGCGGCGTCGCACAGGCGCGCCGGTTCGGCGCCGAGATCCTGAGCCCGCAGGAAGTGCGCAATGTACGGATCGACGGACAGTATCGGGTGCTCACCCTGGGCGACGGCAGCGAGCTGTCGGCCCGCGTGATGGTCGTCGCGACCGGCGTCTCCTATCGTATGCTCGAGGTCCCGGGGGCCGAGGCCCTCACGGGCGCCGGTGTGTACTATGGGGCGTCGACGGCTGAGGCGATCGCCTGCCGCGACGAGGAAGTCTTCATCGTGGGCGGTGGCAACTCCGCCGGGCAGGCCGCGGTCTACATGGCGCAGTTCGCGCGGCAGGTCAACATTCTCGTGCGGGGCCCCGGACTGGGCGCCACGATGTCGCAGTACTTGATCGACCAGATCGCCGGGACGCCCAATATCCGGGTCGAGCCGCGCACGTGCATTGTCGGAGTGACGGGCAACGATCATCTGGACTGCATCACGGTTGAGTGCGCCGACGGTCAGCGGCAAGTCCGTCAGACGTCGTCGCTCTTCATCTTCATTGGCGCCGCGCCGCGGACGGACTGGCTCAACGATGTCGTGACCCGCGACAAGAACGGATTCATCCTCACGGGTCCCGATCTCGTCGTGAACGGCAAGCGACCCTCCGGCTGGCCGCTCGACCGCGATCCGTTCTTGTTGGAGGCGAGTGTGCCCGGCATTTTCTGCGCGGGCGATGTTCGCTATCAATCGATCAAGCGTGTGGCGTCGGCGGTCGGTGAAGGGTCGATCGCCGTGCAGTTCACGCATCAATATTTGGCGCAGGCGTAATGGAGACATCGACCGAGTCAGTCCTCACCGTTGCCATCCTCCGGCAGTCGCCGCTTTTGGCGTCCTGCAGTGGATCGGAATTGGATCGGGTCATCGCCGAAAGCACGGAGCTCCGGCTGGAGAAGGACCAGGTCCTCTACGACGAAGCCGCGACGCTGGACGCGGTCTGGATCGTGGCCGAGGGCGAGGTCAGCATCACAAAGGAACTGAACGGCGAAGATCTCATCGATCGTCTGGGGCCCGGCGCGTTCTTCGGGGACATCGCCGTGCTCACCCAAACGCGATCGTGGCACAAGGCCCGCGCGGCGACGCCGGCGCGGCTGGTGCGGATCCCGGAGCCGACGTTCCGCGCTCTCATGTCGTCCTGCCCGACCGTGGCCGCCACCGTGATCAAGACGCTGGTGGAGCGCACGCGCCGGGCCACCGCCCTGCTCCAGGAGCGCGAGCGGATGGCCGGCCTGGGGACGATGGCCGCCGGGCTGGCCCACGAGCTGAACAACCCCGCGTCGGCGGCGCACCGCGCGGCGATGCAGGCGGAAGAGACGTTGGACGCCATGCGCGCGATGACGAAGGATCCCAACACGCGGAAATTGATGCAGGCGGCGTTCACCGTCATGGACGATCTCGAGGCCGACCCGGCGAAGTTGGAGGCCGGCCGCCGCGAGGTCGAGTCCATGGACCCGGTGACGCGCGGCGACCGGGAGGACGCGCTGGCGACTTGGCTGACGTCGCACGGCGCCGAAACCGACGCCTGGGCCTGCGCGGCCGGAATGGTGGGCGCGGGATTCACGGTGGACCTGGTCCAATCCGCGGCGGGCGGGATCGCGCCCGACGTGTTGCGCGCCGCGCTCAACTGGACGGAGCGACTGGAGACATTGCGCCAGCTCCTCGACGAGGTGCAGTCGAGCACGACCCGCATCGCCGAGCTGGTCATGGCCGTCAAGGGATACTCCCACGCCGACCGCACGACGCCCAAGAACGTCGATGTGCACATGGCGATCGAGAACACGCTCACGATGTTGGGCTACAAGCTGCGGGGGTCCAACATCAAGGTGGAGCGCGATTACGACCGCACCATGCCCAAGATCCGCACGTTCGGCGGCGAGTTGCATCAGGTGTGGACGAACCTGATCGACAACGCGATCGACTCGATTTCGACGGACAAGGCCAGGGCCAAGCCCGGCGGCACCATCCGGGTCCGCACCCTGCGCGACGGGGTGTGCGCCCAGATCGAGATCTCGGACGATGGTCCGGGCATCCCGCTGGAGACGCTGCCCAAGCTCTTTGAAACTTTTTTCACCACGAAGGAAGTAGGGAAGGGCACGGGGCTCGGGCTCGAGATCGTGCGACGCATCGTCACGCGACACCAGGGGACGGTGGCGGTGTTCTCGGAGGCCGGTGTCACCCGGTTCACGGTGCGGCTGCCATTTGCGGTGGAAGGGGCGAAGTCATGACGCAGGTCAGGGAGACGACCTGTCGGCACACGCAAGAGATTCGCGACGTGCCGGCGCGCACCAAAGGGTGCGAGGAATGCCTCAAGATGGGCGACACGTGGGTGCATCTCCGCTTGTGCCGCGTCTGCGGTCACGTGGGCTGCTGTGATTCCTCGAAGAACAAGCACGCCACCAAACACTTCGGGACGACACACCACGCCATCATGCGGTCGATCGAGCCGGGCGAGAGCTGGGGTTGGTGCTATGTCGATCAGGTGGAAGTGGACGCGTGAGTACCGGGCTCGTCGGGTCCGACCTGCGGGTGATCGGCATCTTCGCCGATCTCTCCGACGACGATCTCGACTGGATCGCCGAACGGTCGGTAGACCATACGTTCGAGCCGGGCACGATCCTGTTTCAACCCGGGGCCGCCGCGGAAGAGATGTATTTCGCGCTGGAAGGCACGGTCGAGATCCGGCGCTCGGACCGCGACTCGGACGCGCCCACGTTCATGGTCCGCGCCGGCGACGTGAGCGGCCGCGTGCCGTTCTCCCGCATGAAGACGTTCAACGGGCGGGCCCGGGCGCTGACGCACGTGCGCATCGCTTCGTTCCCGGCGAGCCTGTTCAGCGATCTGCTGCACCGCATCCCGGTACTGGAACCGCGGTTGATCGGGTTGCTGACGGATCGGGTGCGCGACAGCGAGCGCCGCGAGCACGAGTACGAGCGGTTCCGGCTGCTCGGCCGCATTTCGGCGGGCATGGCGCACGAGCTGAACAACCCGGTGTCCGCGGTCCGGCAGGCGGCCACAGAGCTGCGCGAACGGCTCGATGCCGTGCACCGGTTCACCATTGAAGTCGTCGCCGTGGGCGTGGATGCGGGCTCGCTCTCGCGGCTCGACGGCGTCCGCACCAGCGTCGCCGAGCGCGAACCGCCGGTCCTGGACCCGATCACGCGCAGTGAACGGGAGGAGGCGCTGACCAAGTGGCTCACAGAGGCGGGCGTGCCGGACCCATGGGTGAGCGCCGCGACGTTCGTGGCCGCGGGAGTGACCTGCAACGACCTGTCGCGGGCGTCGGAAGCGATCGCGCCGGGTGCCCGGAAGTCGGCGCTGTGCTGGCTCGAGGCCGGCCTGGCGTCGGACGTGCTCCTGCGCGAGGCGTCGCAGTCCGCGGCGCGAGTCTCCGATCTGGTGGCGGCCGTCAAGGCGTACACGCAGATGGACCGGCCCAGCGCCCGGGAGTCGGTCGATCTCCGGGCGGGGATCGATGCCACGCTCGCCATCTTCAGTACGCGGCTTTCCGAGAAGCACATCACCGTGACGCGCCAGCTGATCGACCTGCCGCGGATCTCGGTATACGTCAGCGACATCAACCAGGTGTGGGCGAATCTCATCTCCAACGCGATCGACGCCGTGGAGATGGGGGGGCACATCACCATCATCGGATGTCGCGACGACCATGATGTGCGGGTCGACGTGATCGACGATGGCCGGGGGATCCCCGAGGAGCTGCAGGAGCGGATCTGGGAGCCGTTCTTCACCACGAAGGACGTGGGAAAAGGCACGGGGCTGGGGCTCGACATCGCGCAACGGATCGTCGTCCGTCGCCATGGTGGCACGATCACCAGTCGATCGGTGCCGGGCGAGACGGTCTTCAGCGTCAAGCTGCCGCTCACGTGAGACGCTATCCGCGGCGGCCCCGGGGCGTGACGGCGCTCGAGATCATCCTCATCATCGCCATCGTGTGCCTCCTGGTCGCCATCGCCGCGCCGTGGTTCAACCGCGCGGGGCGGCAGCAGGCGGCGTACGATACGCGGCAAGCGCTGGAACGGCTGCGCGATGCGCAGGATGCGTTCTTTGCCAAGCACAATCGCTACGCGACCGATGGGGACACCACGGGCTATCGGGCGCCAGCCGACATTCGCATCACGATCGGCGGGACGGGCATCGCCGCCGGGCGGGGGTGGAACGCCACGGCCGTGAGCAACGGCGCGACGTGCTACATCGGCGTCGGCGTCGACACGATCATCGGGACGGTGCATACGGGCGACGGCCGCGTCGTCTGCCCATAGGCGCGATCCAGCGTTCGGCGCCGGCCAGAAGGCCGTCGACGGCCAGCGCGAGGAGCGCGGCGGGAATGGCGCCGGAGAGGATCAAGCGCGTGTCGTTGAGCGCGAGGCCGGAGACGATCGGGTCGCCCAGGCCCCCCGCGCCAATGAACGCGGCCAGCGTGGCGGTGCCGACGTCGATGACGGCGGCCGTCCGAATCCCCGCCATGATCACCGGCGCGGCGAGGGGCAGCCGCACGTAGAGTAGCACTTGGGCGCGGGTCATCCCCAGCGCTTGCGCGGCGTCCGCGGCACCCGGATCGGCATCCCGCACGCCCGTATAGGTGTTGCGCAGGATCGGATAGAGGGAATACAGAAAGAGCGCGACCAACGCAGGAACGACACCGATGCCGAAGAGCGGGATCATGAACGCGACGAGGGCAATGCCGGGGATCGTCTCCAGCACGCCCACGGCGCGAATCACGCCCTCCGCCTGTCGGGGCGCCGACATCAAGGCCAGTCCCAGCGGCACCGAGAACAGGATCGCCAGGGCCAGGGAAACCGCGACCAGCAGGAGATGCCGCCCGGTCAGGTTCGTGAGGTGGGCGCTCTCGTCGCGCACGTACTGAACCAGCCCCTCGCGCCGCGCCGGGGCCGCGGCGGTGGCCGAGGAATCGGCGACCAGGTGGAGCGCCACGAGCGCCTGGCGGGCGATCGTGCCCACCGGCACACCGTCGAGCTCCAGCTCCTGATTGAGGGCGCGCATGCGCGCGGTGTCGAGACGATCGGACAGCTCGGCCAGCGCCAGGACGGCGCCGGGTAGATCGCGCTGCAGCGCCGGGCTGACGACCGCGGCGGCCTCGTAGGGCGGAAAGACGCGGCGGTCGTCGGTCAGCACCGCGACGTGATACCGGGCGATCGCGCCATCGGTCTCGTAGCCGTCGATCACGTCGACGGCGCCCTGGGCGAGCGCGCGATACTTGACGGCCGGCAAGAGCGCTTTGACGTCGGCGAGCGTCAGGCCGTACGCGCGTTGCAGCGCCGGCAGGCCGTCGGGTCGTCCGATGAAGTCCGCCGTGAGCCCGCCGCGCAGGTGGGCGCCAACGCGCGCCAGGTCGCTTAGGGTCGACAGGTGGAGCGAGTCGGCCGTCGCCCGGCGCACCGCTATCGCGTAGGTGTTCTGAAAGCCGAGCGGCGGCAGCCACCGCACGCCATTGCGGCGGCCGAGCGCGGTGGCGACGCGGGCGTACACGTCTTGCGCCGAGCCCGCGGGTGACTCGCCGAGGATGGCGACCAAGCCGGTCCCGGTGTACTCGGGGTATACGTCGATCGCGCTCCGGACGAGCGCCGGGTAAGCCACGTCGGTGGCCCCGAGTCCCGGCCGCCGCTCGACCGCGAACCCGCGGGCTTCGAGAAGCTGCGCGAACATCTCGGCCAGGATGTAGGACTCGCCGAACGGTTTGGAACCCACGATGACCGGACGTGTGGTCTTGCCGGAGACGATGGCGGCGAGGACCAACGCCAGGGCGCCGAGATGCCGGGTCACGCGGGGCGCACGTGGGCGCGGGAGAGGAGCTCGGCGACGTACGGCGTCGCCGGCGCACCGAGCAACGTGGCGGGCGGCGCGTATTGCTCCAGGCGTCCATGGTGCAGGACGGCAATGCGATCCGCGAGCTCGATGGCTTCCCGCAAGTCGTGCGTGACGAGGATCGCCGTCGTGCCGAGGCGTTGGCGCAGATCGCGAAACGCGTCCTGCAATTCCGCGCGCGTGATGGCATCGAGCGCGCCGAACGGCTCATCGAGCAGCAGCACGCTCGGATGCGCGGCCAGCGCGCGCGCGATCGCCACGCGCTGCCGCTGGCCGCCCGACAAGTCTCCGGGCCACCGCTCGGCGAACGTCGCCGGGTCGAGGCCGACCAGGCGCAGGGCCTCGTCGGCCACCGCCGCGCCGTTGCGCCCGAGGAGCCACGGCACGAGTCCGACATTCCGCCGCACGCGCCAGTGCGGGAGCAGCCCGCCGTCCTGCGGGACGTATCCCATGTGCCGGCGCAGATCCACGGGATCGATCTCGACGGTCGGACGGCCGTCGAACCACACCGTCCCCGCGTCGGGTTCGACCATGCGATTGATCGTGCGGAGCAACGTGGTCTTGCCGGACCCGCTCTCGCCGATGAGCGCCACGCACTCGCCGGCGCCGACGTCAAACGAGACGCCGTCAGGCGCGACGACGTCCGGTCCCCAGCGCTTCACCAATCCCTCGATGCGAAGCGCGGCCGTCACGGACTATCCGTGCGGGATGTACCGCTCGCGAAATTCGTCCACGCGCTCGAGGTCGCCCGGATCGACGAACGCGGGACCAAGCCGGCGGCATCCGGCGACCGCGATGTCCACGAGCTCGGCCGCCGCCCGAGCCTCACGGAGGTCGGCGAGTCCTTCCTGGCCGGCCCGCACCAGCCGGCACGGATCCGGGGCGCCGAGGAGGTCCGACGCCGCGGCGCGCGCGGCGGCGTCGTACGCCAAACCGCCGAGCAAGGCGAGCGGCACCACGTACCACTCGGGCGGGATCGCGTCCGCCGACCGCACCTCGAAGGTCCCACGTGCTCGTACCTCCGGGAAGAGCGTCGTCAGATGCACCGCCCAATCGTGATCGTTCACGATCCCCTGCGCAAGCAGCGCCCCAAATGGCTGGTACATCCCATCGGGGTCGACGTGCAGGATCGCCGGAGCGCGCAGGGCGAATGCGCCATACTCGCCCGCCGGATCATCGCCCCCCGACAGCACGCCGGTCCGCGCCGGATCCAGCCGGCGCCACACGTGCGCGCGAAAACTCCGATGTCCGGTGTCTTGGCCCTCGTACCGCGACGAGTTGGCGAACAGGGCGACGATGACCGGGGCCGCCGCGTTCAGCAAGCGCCAGGCGGCCGTCGGATCCTCGCCGCGGTCGAGGCTCACCTGGAACGACGCCGTCTGGCGCATCATGCGAGCGCCAAACGGGCCGATGGATCGGAAGTACGCGTCCATCGCGGGATAGCGCGAGCCGCCGATCTGGAGGCTCGTACATTCGACGGCATTGCACGGGTCGATGCCCAACGAGAGCAAGTCGACGTGCGCGGCGTCGGCGGTGTCCCGGAGCGTGGCGTGGGCCTCACGGAGATTCGCGGCCAGCGCCGACGCCGACGGAAACGGCGGGGCGCTGTACTCGATCTGGCCGCCGGGCTCGAACGTCAGCGCGCCCTTGCCATCGGTGGCGAAATTCGGCACCCCGTACGGTCCCATGTACTCGGCGAGTCCGAGGCGGAGAGCCGCCCGGCGGGCAATCCGCACGCCGCCGCCGATCGGCAGTGGCCGGCGTGTCTCCCGGTCGACGGGGACGAACTCGACTTCGGCGCCGATGGCGCGCGCCCGGCCGGGCGTGAACGCCCGGGCCCGGAGCGCGTCGACGAGCCGCGCGGCGCTAGGCACCGAGGACCAGGGCATAGCCCCCGGTAGGGTCGGTGTTCCATTGCGCGACGCGCAATCCCGCGGCGTCCATGATCCGCGTGAGCCGTGGCCGATCGTACTTGTTGCTGATCTCCGTGCGGATGGATTCGCCGCGCCGCACGAACACGCGGCCGATGTCGGGGATCGCGATGCACAGATCGCGCGTGGCGACGAGATGCATCTCGATGCGCCCCGCGACGCCGTTGAAAAAGGCCCAATGCGCGAACAGATCGGGATGGAAATCGGCGTTGAGCTCCCGGCCGACCACGCGCAGGATGTTGCGGTTGAACTCGGCGGTGATGCCGCGCGTATCGTTGTACGCCGCCTCGATAATGGCCGGGTCCTTCACCAGGTCTGCTCCGAGCAACAGTCGGTCGCCATGGTCCATGCCGGCGCGGACGTGCCGCAGCAACGCGACGGCCTCTTCGTCGGTGAAATTCCCGATCGTACTCCCCAAGAGCGCATAAAGCACGGGACGCGGCAACGCCCGGGGAGCGGGTGCGCCCTCGGTCATGTCTGCCACCAACGGCATCACGCTGAGCCCGGGATACTCGGCGCGCAGTCGCGTCGCGGTCTGGGCCAGAAATGTGGCACTGACGTCGACGGGGACGTAGGCCTCGAGCGATCGCGCCGACATGTCATCCAACAGAATGCGCGTCTTCTCGGCGTTGCCGGCGCCCAACTCCACGAGCGTCGCCGCCGACAGCGTGGGTGCGACCTCGGGCAACAGCGCCCGCTCCGTGCGCGTCAGGTAATACTCGGGCAGCCGCGTGATCTCCTCGAACAGCTGGGAGCCGCGCTGGTCGTAGAAGAATTTCGGCGACAGCTCTTTCTGCGGCCGGCTCAGTCCCGCGCGCACGTCGGCCACGATCGCGGGATCGGCGCGCTGGAAGGCGGTGGCGTCGCCAGTGACGTCGCGCATCTCAATCATCGGCCGCGCACCGGAAGCCGCTGAAGATTTGGCGGCGCTGCGGGTAGTCCCAGTTGCGGAACGTGGCGCGCACCGTCCCCGGTCGCGTGGCCCACGATCCGCCGCGCAGCACCTTGTACTCCGGACCAAAGAAGGCCTCCGAGTACTCGCGGTACGGAAACGCCGCGAACCCGGGGTACGGGCCGAAGTCGCTCGACGTCCACTCCCATACGTCGCCGATCATGCCGTAGCACCCGAGCGGCGACACGTTGCGTGGGAACGCGCCCACGGGCGCGGTGGCGAACGCCAGTTGGTCGATGTTGGCCAGCTCGGGTGTGGCGGGCGCATCGCCCCACGGAAACTGCCGCGCCCGTCGGGCGCGACTATCCCACGTCGCCGCGACTTCCCACTCGGCTTCCGTCGGCAACCGCTTGCCCGCCCACCGGGCGAACGCCTCGGCCTCGTAGTACGACACGTGGCACACGGGGCGCGTCGGGTCGACCGGCTCCGCGCGATCCATCGAGCGCGACCACCATCCCCCATCGGAGAGCGACCAGTACCGCGGCGCTTCGGCGCGCGACTCGTCGAGCCACGTGCGGCCTTCGACCGACCACAGCTCCGGGCGGCTGTAGCCGCCGTCGGCGATGAACGCCAGATACTGGTCGTTGGTGACCGGCGTGACATCGATGCGAAACGGCGCCAGGGTCACGATGTGCCCTGGACGCTCGTTGTCGTAGGCGGCGCTCCGATCATCGGTACCGATCGTGTACTCGCCGGCCGGCACGCGCACCATCGATCCGCCGGTGTCGGCCATGACCCCGCGCGCTTCGAGCGCCGCGGGCAGTTGGCGGCGTCGCGGCGGCCGATACGCACCGCCGAGCTTGAGCTGCAGTGTCTGGAGCATGGTCTCGTTGTGCTGGTGCTCGTGCTGTGCGACCATGCGATAGACGTAGCCGTCCTTGAGCAACGGCGAACCCGAGTCGAAATCGACATCGGCCAGCCGCTCCAGCGCCTCGTTCTGGGCTTCGGCGAGCAACTGCAGGATGTCGCTCCGCGACGGCAGCTGGAGCGCGCCGCGCACGCGCCGCGGGTGCTCAAAGGGATTGTACAGGCCCGGCATCTCGCCGAACTCGATTGGCTGGTCCAACTGGCGCACGAGCCAGAGCCGCTCGAATGATGCGATGTGCCCGAGATCCCAAAGGATCGGGCTCATGAGGACGTCATGCTGCACCGTCAGGTCGTGATCGGTGAGCGTATCGATCAGCAGCAGCGTACGTTCCCGGGCGTCCTGAAGCAGATGCTCCAGTTCGTCGACGAGCGCCGGTGCGCGTGTAGCACTAGTGGACACGATAGGCATCCCCTGAAAGATGACCGGGCGGGGGCGAACGGAAATCGAATTCCGCCCCAGTTCGCAGGAAGCATGCTCGTGGCGCCCTGATGACAGTGGCGCGTTCGCGAATATCGAAGCTACCGGCATGAACGGTGAGCCGCTGTCCGGGCGGCGGTGTGCGATATGCGGCTCGGACGATCTGACCGAAGACACCTGGATCATCGCCGAAGGCGGGCTCATCTGCGGAGCGTGCCTGCGGGAACCGGGGTGCCCAATCACCGCGTCTATGTACCGCGGGAGAGGGGATGCCCCGCGACCGTCGCTTCGCGACGTGTACGCGGGTGTCGTCGCATTCAAAGAAGCCTCGCCGGCCAACGCCCCCGACGTGGCGTCGCTCGGTCCAGCCCTCGCCGAGATGCTCGCGCGCAGCGTGCTGGCCGTAGCGGCGACCTACGGGCTCCCTGATGACACACTTCTGACCCCGGTGCCGTCTTTTCGCCACAATCGCACGCACATGCGGACCCTGTGCACGCTCGCCGCGCGTGCACTTCCCGGAGTTCGCTTGGCGTCCGTGCTGGAGAAAACCCGCGATTTTCGCCAAGCGACACTCGGCGCGGCCGCCCGAAGGGCGGCGAGCGCTGGCGCGTACCGTGTTCGCAAAAGCGTGCGCCGTCGCGTCGTGATCGTCGCCAATGACATCGTGACCACGGGGACCACCCTCGGCGCCTGTGCCGCGGCGCTACGCGCCGCAGGCGCCGACGCTGTCTTTGGCGCCGCCATCGTCCGCGCGATACGAGCCCCGAGACAGGGACTGGTGACGTGTGCCGGAGAGTTGACGGTGACCGGAGAGATGGTGTCCGGAGCGGCGGGGGCCGGAGACAAGAGACAGGCGCGCGTCTGGTGGGTCGAGCTCGATGCCAAGGGGCGGCAAGTCGTGGCCGCCGGAGAGGGCACCGTTTGGGTGAGATTTGGATGTCAGGTGGCGGGCGTACGGGTGACGTGCGCGCGGGTGCTCACGGCGGGGCCGTTGCCGATCCCTGCCGTGGGTACGGAGTCGTTACACGCGTGGGAATGCGAGTGCGGCCGTGCCCACACCGTGTCACTGCGCCGCGAGTGGAGCGGCGCGGGTCATGACTACCTGCACGTCGGGGTGCGGCCCCCAACGCGCCGGCCTTCCGAGCTCTTGGTGGCGCTGCGAAATTTGCGCGCATGAAGACGACGCTGATCGCCCTCGTGTTGTTCGCCCGCTGGGGCGAGGCGGGTCATCGAATGATTGGTGCCGCGGCGGCCGCGGCGCTCCCGCAGGAGATGCCCGCCTTTTTTCGTCAGGCCGCCGATCAGCTGTCGTACCTCAACCCCGAGCCCGACCGCTGGCGCGATCGCGCCGAGCGCGGGCTGGACCCGGCGATGGATGACGCTTTCGCGCCGGACCATTTCATCGACATGGAGCGCGTCCCACCCGGCGCGTTGGCTGCCAAAGACCGGTTCGCGTATCTCGACTCGCTCCGCGTCGCGGGTGTCGAGGCGTCGGGGGCCGGCCTCCTGCCGTTCGGCATCCTCGAGTTGTCGCAACGCCTCCGCGAGGAGTTCCGTCTGTGGCGCGCCGCGACGGACGCGCGGACGCGCGGCTGGATCGAGGCCCGCGCCATCAACGACGCCGGCATCCTCGGCCACTTCGTCGCCGACGCATCGAACCCGCACCATACCACCATCCACTTCGACGGATGGGTCGGCGACAACCCCAAGGGATACACCACGGCCCACGGGTTCCACGCGCGATTCGAGACCATTTACGTCCAGACGCATTTCGCGCCGGGCGATGCCGCGCTGCGCATCGCCGAGCCGGCGCGGGTCTTCGCGTCGCTCCGTCCCGCGATCCTCGACTATCTGCGCGAGACCCATTCGCACGTCACGGAGCTGTACGACCTGGAGCAGCGCGCACCGTTCGACTCGACGACGACCGATGCCGCGCACCGCCAGTTCACGGCCGAGCGGTTGGAAGCGGGTGCCCGCATGTTGCGGGACATCTGGTGGACGGCCTGGGTCACGAGCGGCGCGACGCCGGGTGCGGAGCCGGGCGATTCGGTCGATGCCATCATCGCCCGGGTCATCGCCGCGCGTGGGGGACTGGCCAACATGCGCGCGCTCCAGTCTGTGAAGCTCAAGGGCCTGTTTCTCCTGAGCAGGCGGGACACGGCGGCCGAGCTGATCGAGTACAAGCTGCCCAATGAGATGCGGATGCAGCTCACGGAGGGCGGCAAGACCCTCCTCCGCGTGTTCGATGGCCGGACGGGATGGCAGGTGGCACCGGGCGACACCACGCCCACGCGCATGTCACCCGACGAGCAACAGAACATCTCCCACGAGGCGGACCTGCTGGGACCCTTGGTGGACTATCGCGCCAAGGGCGCCGCCGTCGCGCTCATCGGCACTGAGCCCGTGCGGGGCCGCGACGCGTACAAGCTGCGTGTGACCCTGAGCGATGGGGCACAGCATGTGTACTTCATCGACCGCGGCACGTCCCTGCCTGTGAAATGGGAGGGCACCGTCACCCACGACGGCAAGCCGCAAACGTACGAGTCGTTCTTCGAGTCCTACGTGGATGTCGGCGGGGTCAAGTTCCCGTCGCGCATCGAGAGCGGGACCAAAGGCGGGACCGCGGCACCGCCCGTCGTGATCCTCATCACGTCGGCGGTCGCCGTGCCCGCGATCGCCGAATCGCGGTTCGCGCCGCCGGCCAACCTGCGTTAGCGCGTACGCCGATACTGCGGGGTCCCGTCGTCGAGCGACCGGCGCTCGACGTACCCCTTGCGGAGCAGGGTTTCCAGGTACAGATAGGCCCACTCGGCCATGCGATCGACGTCGGCCAACTTGGATAGATTCGGCGCGGCTTGGGCGGGTGTCGTCCAATCGCCAAGCGGGACGCTGCGCAGGATCCACGTCTCGGCGGGCGTCAGCGCCGCGGCGACGGCATCTTGCGACATCGGGGGGGTCACGGAAACGGGTGTCATGATCGATAACCTCTCTCTAATCCAGACGCGCCGGCAGGGGACTCGTTAACATCTCCAATATGCAGCGTATCGATGCCCTCGACGGGTGGCGCGCCGAAACGCCCGGCTGTCGGGACCGGATCCACCTCAATAACGCCGGCGCCGCGCTCATGCCGGACCCTGTCAGCGAAGCCATCGCCGCGCACCTCCAGCTCGAGTCCGCGATCGGCGGGTACGAGGCCGAGGACGCCGCGGCGCCGGCGATCCGGGCCGTGTATGACGACCTAGCGCGCTATATCGGTGCGAAGGCCGGCGAGATCGCGGTCGTGGAGAACGCCACGGTGGCGTTTGCGCTGGCGTTGTCGGCGTTCGACTTCCACCCCGGTGACGTCATCGTCACCACGCGGGCCGACTATCCGTCGAATCACATCATGTATTTGTCGCTCGCCCGGCGACTCGGCGTCGAGATCAGAAAGGCGGCCGATCTCCCGGAGGGGGGCGTCGACCCCGAGAGCGTGCGCGCGCTGGCCCGGGACCCCAAGTGCCGGGTGGTGGCGGTCAGTTGGATTCCGACGAACTCGGGGTTGATCCAGGACGTCGCCGCCGTCGGCGCGGTGTGCGAGGATCTGGGGGTGCCGTACATCGTCGACGCCTGCCAGGCGGTCGGGCAGGTCCCGGTCGATGTGCGGGCCGTCAAGTGCGACTTCCTGGCGGGGACGGCGCGGAAGTTTCTGCGCGGGCCGCGCGGCATCGGGTTTCTGTACGTGTCGGAGCGCATCGCCGCGCGCGGCGCGTATCCGCTCTACGTCGACATGCGCGGCGCGGCGTGGACGGCTCCCGGCGAGTACGCGCTGGCGCCCGGGGCGCGGCGGTTCGAGAATTGGGAGTACCCCTACGCCCTGGTCTTGGGGATGGGTGCGGCGGTCCGGTACGCCCAGACGGTGGGTGATGTGACGTTCGTGCGGCCGGCGGCGCTGGCGGCGACGCTGCGCGAGGGGCTCGCCGCCGTGCCTGGCGTGCGCACGACCGATGTTGGGGCCCGGCGCGGCGCCATCGTCACGGCAGCCGTGGCGGGGCGGGATGCCGACGCGCTCAAGGTCGCGCTGCGGGCCCGCGGCGTGAACGTCTCGGTGTCGGATCCGCAGGAAGGCGCCAACGAGGGCCGGGGCGCGAAGATGCTCCGGCTCTCGCCACACTACTACAACACGGAGCAGGAATTGGAACTGGCCATTGCGACGCTCGGCGACATTCTCGGTGGGCAACCGGCATGAACCGTCCGGACGCGTTAGCGCTCATGCAGGAGTACACCGCGAGCGACTCGCTGCGGAAGCACATGCTCGCCGTCGAGGCGGGGATGCGGGCCTACGCGGTCAAATGGGGCGAGGACGCCGAGCGGTGGGGGCTCGCCGGCCTGCTGCACGATTTCGACTACGAGCGATTTCCCAACGCCGAGCACTCGCCGACGGCAGGCCATCCGGCCGAGGGCGTGGGTGTCCTCCGCTCCCGCGGTGTGGGCGAGGACATCCTCGAGGCCATCCTCGGTCACGCGCGGTATTCCGGCGTGCCGCGGGCGTCCCGCATGGCCAAGACCCTGTTCGCTGTCGATGAGCTGACCGGTCTCATCACCGCCACCGCGTTGGTCAAGCCCTCGCGCCGCGTCGAGGACGTCGACGCGCGTTCCGTTCGCAAGAAGATGAAGGACAAAGCTTTTGCCCGCGGCGTGAGCCGCGAGGACGTCGTGCAGGGTGCGGCGGATTTGGGCGTCGACCTGGACGAGCACATCCAGTTCGTGATCGACGCGATGCGCGCCGAAGCGTCCGCGCTGGGGCTCTAGCGGTTCGTCCCGCTCTTCGTATCGATCGACACTTCGACCGACAACCCTGGCGACAGCGGCCGGCCGTTCACGCTCGGCTTCTCCAGCGCGATCTTCACGGGGACGCGCTGCACGATCTTCGTGAAGTTGCCGGTGGCGTTGTCGGGCGGCAGCAGCGCGAACGTGGCGCCGGTGGCGTCCTGGATCGACTGCACTTTGCCGTGCAGCGTAAGGCCCCGGATCGCGTCCACGGTCACTTCGGCGTCCTGTCCGGGCTTGATGTCACGCATCTGTGTCTCTTTCACGTTGGCGACCACCCACACCGTGTCGGTCTCGACGATCGCCAGCAGCTGCTGCCCCGCTTGCACGTACTGCCCGATCTCGGCGTTCTTCTTGGCCGTGATGCCGTTGATGGGCGACTGCAGGGTCGTATAGGCCACCTGCAGGCGCGCGTTGTTGAGCGCCGCGGTGAGGCTCGCCACGCGGAAGTCCGCGTTCCGCGCCTCGAAGTTTGCGCCCGTGACGTTGGCCCCGCCGCTCACCGCCTGGGCCTGGGCCGCCGCCAACTGCGCGGCCGCCGCCTTGTCGGCCGCGATCGCCTGATCCAGCTGCTGCGCCGAGATGATGTTCTTGGCCGCCAGGTCGCGAAACCGTTGCACGTCATGCTCGGCGCGATCGAAGTTCGCCTGCGCGACCGCGACGTCCGCCGCCAGCGCCGCGTGCTGCGCCTCGGCGACGTTGACGGCCGCCGTGGCGCTGCCGCGGGTGCCGGCGGCCAACGCCGAGCGCAGCTCGGCTTCGGACCGGTCCAAGGCGACCTGATAGTCCCGCGGGTCGAGCACGACGAGCGTATCGCCCGCTTTGACGGGCTGGTTGTCGTTGACGTACACCTTTTGGATGTAGCCACTGACCTTGGGGATGACCGGGATGACGTGCCCCGCGAGTTGGGCGTCGTCGGTCGTCTCGTGGGACTGGCTGTAAATGAACTTGCGCACCCCCCAGACGATGCCCACGACAAGGGCGAGGGCGATGACCCCCCGAATGATCCAGGTTCGCGTGGGGGTCTCGGGTGACTCGGGATGGATGTCCGGTGCGGGCACGGCGTCCGGACGCGCGGCGGGGCTGGACATAGCCTAAATTATATCGCATGGAACCCATCGCCATCTATTACGAACACCCGGACTGGTTTCGTCCATTGTTCGCCGAACTGGACCGACGCCGCGTGCCGTTCGTGCGCCTGGACGCGGCGGCGCACCGGTACGACCCGTCGGAAAAGTCGGTGCCATACAGCGCGGTCTTCAACCGGGCCAGCCCGTCGGCATACCTGCGCGGCCACAATGGATCCACGTTCTATACGCTGCAGTGGCTCCGCCACTTGGAGCGCCTGGGCGTGCCGGTGGTCAATGGCGAGTCGGCCTACGCGATGGACACGTCCAAGGCCGTGCAGCTCGATGCGCTGGCGACCCTCGGGCTTCCCTTTCCGCGGACGCGGATCGCAAACTCGGGGGCCACAGTCTCCGAGGCCGCGGCGGATCTCCGGTACCCGATTCTCGTGAAGGCCAACGTGGGCGGGAGCGGCGCCGGCATCACGCGGTTTGACGATCCCGGCGCCGTGCGCACGGCCGCCGAGGAAGGGACCCTCGATTTCGGTGTCGATGGTGTCGCGTTGGTGCAGGAGTTGGCGCCGCTCCGCGGGGGCCACATCACGCGGCTGGAGACGCTGGGCGGCGCGTTTCTGTACGCGATCAACGTCTTCCCGGCGGAGGATTCCTACAATCTCTGTCCGGCCGACGTGTGCCAAACCACCGATGGCCGGGCGCTGAGCCGGTCGGCCTGCGCGCTCGATGCGCCGAAGAACGGCATGCGCGTGGAGCGGGCCAATCCGCCGGCGGAGATCATTCGGGCCGTCGAGCAGATCGCCCGTCACGTCAAGCTGGACGTGGGCGGCATTGAGTGCCTGATCGATGATCGCGACGGCGAGTACTACTTCTACGACGTGAACGCACTGTCCAATTTCGTGGCCGACGCGCGCAACGTCGTCGGGTTCGACCCGCACGAGCGGCTGGTCGACTACATCCTGACGCGCGTCTGCTGATGCGCTACGGCTACTGGATGCCCGTCTTTGGCGGGTGGCTGCGCAATATCCCCGATGAGCGGATGGAAGCCTCGTGGGAGTACACGCGCGCGGTGGCGCAGCGCAGCGAAGCGCTGGGCTACGACCTGACGTTGATCGCCGAGTTGTTTCTGAACGACATCAAAGGCATCGACGCGCCGGCGCTCGACGCGTGGTCGACGGCGGCGGCGTTGGCGGCCGTGACCACAAAGCTGGAGCTCATGGTCGCGGTACGGCCCACGTTCCACAACCCGGCGATCCTGGCCAAGCAGGCCGCGAACATCGACCGCATTGCCAACGGGCGTCTGGCGCTCAACGTCGTCTCCAGCTGGTGGGCCGACGAGGCGCGGCGCTACGGGGTGCACTTCGAGCAGCACGATGATCGGTACGCGCGCACGGACGAGTGGCTGCGCGTGGTCCAGGGCACGTGGTGCAACAGCCGCTTCACGTTCGAGGGGAAGTACTACTCGGTGACGGACAGCGTGCTGGAGCCGAAGCCCGTGCGGCCGCCGGTCGTCTACGCGGGCGGCGAGTCGGAGGCGGCCAAGACGTTGATCTCATCGCAGTGCGACGCGTACGTCATGCACGGCGACCCGCCGGAGCGCGTGGCGCCCAAGGTCGAGGACATGCGCCGCCGCCGCGCCGCCACGGGGCAGGTGCCGATGACGTTCGGGATGGCGGCCTATGTGATCGTGCGCGACACGGTAGCCGAGGCCGAGCGCGAGCGGGCCCGTATCACCAACGTCGGTCCCGGGTCGCCGGGATACGCCGGCTATCAGGATTGGTTGGCCAACACGAAACTCGAGCAGGCCGTGAGCCCGGAAGACTATTCCGTCTCCAATCGCGGGCTGCGGGCGGGGCTCGTGGGGACGCCGGAGATGGTCGCCGAGCGCATCCGGGCTTTCTCGGACGCCGGGGTCGACCTGCTCCTGCTGCAGTGCAGCCCGCAGCTCGAGGAGATGGAGCGCTTCAGCGCGCAGGTCATGCCGCTCGTCGCCAGCTAAAGACTGGCGATACGCGGCGTTGCGCGCCGGGGGATCGGTTCCATCATGACGTCCGCGATCGCGGCGCCGTCGGCGGTGGGCTGCACGTCGGTCAGCGTGCGGGGCACGTACCCGATACACCGGACGTCGACGCTGTAGTGGTGATCGCGGGAGAGATTCTCGATCACGAAGTTCCCGTTCAATGATGTGAGGGTCGTCAGGACCGCGCCGGTCATTTGATCGGTGATCCGGACGTGCGCGAACTGGACCGCATCGCCAACCAGGTCCATCACCCGGCCCGCGATCGGGGCGGGCTCGGTCGACGGTACGCGATTGGTGAATCCGACCGATGCCACCAGCGCCGCTGGGAGCAAGGCTCTCCTGAACATCGCGCTCCTGAGCATGGCGCCGCTTGCAAACCGCATCTGCATCTCATCTCCCTGTGGGGGTCTTGACAACTGTACGATGAGATGCCGCTCGGGGTGTCAGGGTTTGCACGACGAAAGTGTGCAGAATTCGTGATAGGCTCAGTGCTCGCACCACCGGAGCACGACGCGACCCAGTACTAGATTCCTCGTTGCTGAGATGTGCAACGGTGCGTAATCGGGGTTGAGTGAACCGAGCTCGATGTCGAAACCGTCGTTGGCGGTGATCTGCTTCACGACGTATCCGTCGTCGGCGTTGCGGGCGACGACGATCGCGCCCGCGGATGTATCGCCATCGTCAAGATCGATGAGCACCACATCGTCGGAGTGCAGTAGCGGTGTCATGCTGTCGCCCGTGACCCGCATCGCCACGTAGCGGTGGGACGGCAGATCCTCCGGCACCAGAACCCAGGCGTCCGTCACTTCATCCCAGATCTCGCGCCCACTCCCGGCCGCGACGCCGACCTCGACCAACGGCGCCGCGCCGGCGGCGCGCGCGAGCGCGAGTGTACTCGACACCGGTCCTCCCACGATGGCGGGATGGCGGAGCGCCGCGGTCTCGACCCGGCGCAGTGGCGCGGCCAGCGACGCGAGCCGTGCGGACACGCGCTCGACAAAGGCGCTCACGCCGGACTCGGTGTTTCGGGCGTCCTCTCGCGACTGTTGGCCGCGGCTTCGGTGCGCGTACCAATCCCAAAAGCGGCGCTCGCCTCGCGAGGGCCGCTCGTCGGGCGGTGGTGGCAATGCCTCACCAACGAGCGCGAGCAGCGCATCGCCCGGCGCCGCCGCGCTGGGCGGCGCTAACGGATCAAACAACTCGCCTTGCTCACTCATGCGCACCTCCTCTCGCTCCCAATACCGCGTCCAACACCTGCCGGTCCTCCGCGCTCGCGCCCGCCAAATGCCGATTGGCGACCAGACGCAGCCGCGCCCGCAACCGGCTCACCCGCTTGCACAGCGCCGAGTGGCTCACGCCCAGCCACTCGGCAATGTCGAGCTGCGAGACGCCGTTCCCGAGCCACGTCGCGACGAGCCGGTCGTCGTCGGTCATCGCGGCGTCGAGCGCCGCCGCCAGCCGCACCACGGCCGGCGCGGCCGATGACGACAGCATGAGCCCGGCATCCGCGCTCTCCGGACCAGCACTGGTGCGCTCCGCGTACTCGGAACGCCCCATGCCCTCGTCGACGCGGCGCGCCTCGCGATCGCGCGCCCGCACGGCGTTGAGCACGCGATTGCGCAGCATCCGGACGAGATACCCGGCGACCGACCCGGGCACCGCCGCCGTCGTCGTGACGAACCGAATCGCCGCATCCGTCAGCACGTCCTCCACGACTGCCTCGCCGTCTATTGCCCCCGGCGCATCATCCGTCCCGCCCCACGTGAACCGGCGAACGGCCACGACGAGCACCGGCCGAAACCGGCGATAAAACTCGGCTAAGGCCCCGCGATCTCCGCATCGCATGGCGACGATGAGCCCGCGATCCGCCAGCGCCGCCGCATTCTCGGCGACTCGCTCCGTCCGCGGCCGCACCGCATCCTCCCGCCAGCCGCGCACGTCGCTCTCCCTCTCTGAAATGACACCACGCCCGGACAGGGGCGGATGGGGGAGAGAATTATAACCCGAACAAACACCGAAATCAATGACCAAAGACGGCAGCGGCCGAGTCGAGTTGGGCCAGCACATGCGCCCGCTCGGCAGGCGTGTTGTACCCGGTGTAGTTCCGCGCGCCGGCCGCGAGCCGCGCGATCCAGGCGGCGAAATACTGGGCATCGCGCGGCGAGCGCATTGGCCGGTTGGCGACGGTCACGTAGATGGGACTCGTCGTCGCGAACGGGTAGGTGTCCAGGATCGGATACGCCGGATCGGCCGCGTGATCGGCGTACGCGCGCACCGTATACCAGGCGCTGGTCGAGTCGGTCACCGTCCAGTCCGCGGTCGCCGTCGTGCGGTCGCCCGTCAGCGCCACGCTGGCCACGACACCGCTCGGGCCCACGAGCTCGAAATGGTCGACGCTCACGATCGATGCCAGCGTCGCATGGATGTGCAGCGTCGTCGGGCCGGCGACCTTGATCTCATCGCCGATCGCGTGTCCGTCGATCGTGAGGGTGAGGAGCGGGCCGTTCGTGGCGAAGGAGCGGCCGGCCTTGAGCGAGTCGAGCCAGGCGCCGTGCCAGAGAGCCGAGCCGGCGTGGACGAAGACGCGGTTGAGACCGACCGGCCCGCGGAGCGACGCGTAGTTGGCCATCGCGTCGGTGCCCGCGCCCGCGGGGAGACGAAACCCGCAATTCAACAGCTGATACCATACGCGGGCGGTCGACAAATGATCGCTGAACCCGACGATCTCCATATAGTCTACGGCGCCCAAAGCGACATCGACGGGTAGCTCATCGGTCAGCGCCGTGCCCATATCCGCGGGATCGGGGTAGACGTCGAACGGGTGCACGTAGCCAAGCAGCGCGCGGTCGGCGTGGGCCATGCCCGCGACGTCGGCGTTGGTGGGCACGAGGCTCGCGACCGGGGTCGACGCGTACGCGGCGTAGCCGGGCAGGATCAGCGACGACCGAAGACCCAACAGGCCGGCGTGGCCCCAGTAGCTGGTGTGAAATTCCTGGCCGTGGACGATGAGCGTGTTGGCGTCGCTCGCCGGATCGGCGCGCCCGCCGGGAATGAACGACCCCACGTCGGGGATGCGCCCCTCCTTGTTCACGATCAAGTCTTCGATGACGTGCACGTCCTCGGCGCGCGCCTGCTCGGCGAGATGCGCGGTCGTGTTCCGATACGTGCCCCCGTAGTTCATGTGCACGTGAAGGTCGCCGCTGTACCAACCCTCCGGCGGGAGGTTGGCCATACGGGGGAGCCCCACGACCACGGTCGTCGTGTCGCCGGGCTTGATGGCGACGCGGCGATGCGCCGGACGATACTCGAGGCCGCGCGACACATCGACGGTGACGCTCTCGGCGGGAACGGTGAGCACCGACGCGCCGGTGGTCTGGAAGTATCCGATCTCCAGGCGCCGCGTTTTGCGGTCGAACGAGTCGTCGGCGTAACGCCAGGCGTCGTCCGGGGCGTAGGTGCGATCGCCACGGCCCGAGACCGAGACGCGGCCAGGCATCGGATGGCCGGTCGCATCGCGCACCATGACGCGGAGCACGCCGACCGCTCCCTTGTAATGGCGTTGCTTGGCCGTGACGATGGAGACCGCACCACCCGGGACGGCGACGATGCGCAGCGATGTGTTGCCACCCTCGTTGGCGATGAACGCAATCCGGCCGCCGTCCGGCGACCACCGGGGCACCGTGGCGTCGAAGTCGCCGTAGGTCAGCTGCACGGGAAAGTCGCCGTTCGGCGTCGTCAGCCACAGCTGGTTCCACTGCCGGCCGGCGAACGAGCTATAGACTACGCGATGCCCGTCGCGCGACCAGTCGGGATGCGGCTTCCAGGCCGTCTCTTCGTTCCGGATCTCGACGCTTCGCGTCGCGAGATCCGAAGTCGGTTGGACTGATCCCGGCTGCGCCGGGATCTGCCGTGCGCGGTCGGCCGGGCCGCTGTCGGCCGGCGCCCGCCACAGACCACCCGTGCCCCACACGTGCCCGCGGTTGGAGACGAACAGGAGCTCGGCGCCGTCCGGCGACCACGTCGGTGAGAGGTAGTGGTCGAATACCGAGTAGTAGTAGCGCGGCAGATGACTGTCGTGGTCCTCGGTGACGCGGCGAACGGCGTCGAGCTGTCCTGTCTTGATGGTCGCGACGTAGATGTGAAAGCGGCCCTGATAGACCGTGGACACGAACGCCAGGCGCGATCCGTCGGGCGACCAGCGCGGGTCGACGTTGACGGCGCCGTTGACCGTGAGCGGATGATCGTCGCCGCTCGCCAGGTCCAGCAACCGCAGCTCCTCGGCGTCGCCGCGATAGGACACGTAGACCACCGACCGGCCGTCGGGCGACCAGTCCGGCTGAAAGTCGTACCCGGGACCCGCCGTCAGCTGCTCGGCTTCCGTTGTGCCCAGGCGCTGACGCCAGAGCGAGCCCTGCATCGAGTAGATCACGCTCTGCCCATCGGGCGACCACGTGACCGTGCTCGGTCCGCTCGTCACCTGGGGGAGGTACATCTCGCGATAGTAGTACGCGTGCGGCAGCACGATCTGCTCGAGCACGGGCTCGCGCTGCGCGCTCACCGGTGCCGCGAGGCAGAGGGCCAGGAGCGACCAGCGTTTCATGATAATGGGACCCGGGTCCGGGCGCCGTGCCAGTAGAAGCCGTATCCGACGAGATAAAACACCATCGCCCCGCCGACGACCTTGAGCTCGAAGAGTAAGGGGTCCTGGTCCGACGGGGGGATCGCGGCGACGACCATGGCGAATACAGTGACGAAGAGGCCCGACGTGGCGGTGAGGACGCGGCCGAACGTGCCGCCGGGGATCACGGATTTCGCCATGCCGGCGCGATCGGTGTCGCGCTCCAGCAAGAGACAGCAGAACAGATAGATGAACGGGACGAAGTAGATGAGGAGCTGTGCGTCGAGAATGTCGAGGTACACCTGCTCGACCGTCGTGCCATGTCCCGACGCCCCGTTACTCATGGCTGCCAGCGGCAGCACGAGCGTGGCGATGGCCGCTTGCACGATGATGGCGACGTACGGCGTGCCCCATTGGGGATGGATGCGCCCGAAGGCCCGAGGGAGATACCGGTCGAGGCCGATCATGAACGCCACGCGCGCGGGCCCGGCGAGCCAGGCACCGGCGCCCCCGATGTTGCCGACGGTGTACGCCGCGGCGGCCAGCGGCGCCAGCCACCACAGGCGCTGCGCGCCGATCTCGATCGCTTGCAGAAATCCCGACGTCAGCTTGAGGGAATCGACGGGCACGAGCCACAACACGCACACCGTGCCCAGGACGTAGATCCCCGCGATCAAGGGCGCCGAGATGTACGTGGAGCGCGGCAACGCGTGCCCGGCGTCCTGGATCTCGTCGCCCAGGGTCGCCGCGAGCTCGAGGCCGGCGAACGCGAACGCGATCGTGGCCCAGAGATTCACCTCGGTGAACGAGCCGAAATTGGGCACGAGGGCGCGCGCCGTGATCGGATTGGCGCTCGGATGGGTGAACATCGCATAGATGCCGACGAGCAGCACGATCACGCCCGCCCCGTACGTCCCGATGCCGCCGAGGTTTTGCAGCCACTTCCCGGTGCCCAGCCCCACCACGTTGAGCGCCACGGCAAACCACAGCATCAGCGTGCAGGCGGTCAGCACGTAGGGCCAGCTCTCGGCGAGTCCCGAGTCGCCTTTGCCGAACACGAACAGCACGATGACGGCGCCCGAGAGCAGGAGCTGTGGGTAGTAGAGGACGTTCACTACCCAATAGCACCAGCCGCAGAAGAACCCGTGCCCCTCGCCGAACCGGCGGCGGGTCCAGAAGTAGATGCCGCCTTCTTTCGGGTAGCGCGCCGAGAGCTCGCCGACGGCAAGGCCCTGCGGGATGAAGAACATCACCGCCGCCAGCAGCCAGAGGACGATGGACGAGGGCCCGGACTTGGCCGCCGTGTTCAGCCAACGCAATCCGATGACGGCGACGAGGTTGAACAACACCAGGTCGCGCATGTTCATCGTGCGTTTGAGCCCCGCGGTCATTTGAGAAAGAGTTTGTGGGGATCCAGCGTGTGCCGCAGGAGATCCAGCTCCGTGTGCGTCGGTGGCTCGACTTCGCGCAGCGAGGGCTGAGTCCGCAGGGGCCAGCCGACTCCGCGGGCGAAGGTCTCGACACTGACGCCAGGGTAAAGCGCGGCGAGGACCAACTCGCCCGACGCCTCATCGACCTCCAGAATGCCCATGTCCGTGATGACGCTGACAGGGCCCGCGCCCGTGAGGCCAGGGCCCCGGCGCGCGCCGTGATAGCGATGTCCGGGGCTGGTCACGAAATCCACGGCGGCGGGGAACGTCTTGGCGCCCAGCTTGGCGATCACGATCGTGCGCTTGGCGTGCGCCGCGATCTCGGCCGCGCCGCCGCTCCCCGGCAACCGGATTTTCGGCGCGTCGTAGGAGCCGATGACCGTCGTATTGATGTTCCCCCATTGGTCGATTTGCGCCGCGCCCAGAAACCCCACCTCGATGCGGCCATTCTGGAGCATGTATTGAAATACTTCGGCCATGCTCGCCACCATGAGCGAACCGGTGACCAGCGCCGGATCCCCGATCGATACGGGGAGGCGTTCGGGCACCGCGCCCACCGCGCCCGATTCGTAGATCAGCACGAGATCGGGTGCGTGGGTGGCGCGGGCCAGGTTGCACGCCAGGTTGGGCAACCCAATGCCGACGAAGACGACTTCGCCATTGGCCAGGGCCCGTGACGCCGTCACGGCCATCAACTCGCTGGGCGAGTACTCAGAACCCATAGTTCACGCCCGGCGCCACACGGCTCGCGGCACGCAGCCGGTCGGTGAGGCCGGGATGCGCCGACAGGTATGACGCCCGGTCCGGGACGCCGTAGACGAACGTGTCGAGATACTGCGCCAGGCGGTCGGGATCGCGCGAGATCGGCTCCCAGTTCACGTAGAAGTCGTTGTCGCGATCGTAATACCCCTGGGCGTACGATGGGTGCGCGCCCCACGGCTCGACGACGACCGCGTCGACGATGAACCCCGGCACCGCCGTGCGGTTCGGGTCGGCCCGCACCACCGACTCATCCACCAACTCCTCGGCCACCACGATCACCCGCCGGCTGGCAAACGCGGCCTCTTTTTGCACGCCCAGCAAGCCCCAGATTTGCGCGTTCCCCTGACGATCGGCACGCTGCGCGTGCACGATCGTCACGTCGGGGTTGAGCGCTGGGACGGTAGCAAGCGTCTCCCCGGTATACGGACAGATCACGGTCCGAATGAGCGGGTTCGCGACAGGGAGATCCGTGCCCGCGTAGTTGCGCAAAGGCCAGAAGGGCAGGTGCGAAGCGCCGGCCGAGAATCGGGCCACCATCCCGAAGTGCGAATATTCTTCGATCGCGATCGGATCGGTCGGACGCTCGACCGCGCGGCGAAACGCGTGCAGCGAACCAGCCCCGGGGTTCCCCGCCCACGAAAACACGATCTTCTTGGCGCAGCCGGCCGCGATCATCTGATCGTAGATGAGATCGGGCGTGAGCCGGCACAGCGTCAGGTCGCGCCGGCCTTGCCGGATGATCTCGTGGCCGGCGGCGAAGCAGATGAGATGCGTGAACCCCTCGATCACCACCGTGTCGCCGTCGTGCACGAAGGCGGCCACGGCGTCCTTCATTGCAACTACTTTCGAGTGGACAGGCACTCGTCGATCATCGTGAGACCGGTATCGATATCCTGCGCATCGATGACCAGCGGTGGGGCTAGGCGGAGGGTGCTCTTGCCGCAGGCCAGGAGCAACAGGCCGCGGGAGAACGCCGACAGCACCAAGTCGTGCACCGCGTGGCCGTCCGGCTGCCGCGTCTTGCGGTCCTGCACGAACTCGACGCCGATCATGAGACCGCGTCCGCGCACGTCCCCGATCGCCTCATGGCGCGTGGCCAGGTCGCGGACGCCGGCCAGCAGACGGTCGCCCATCACCCGCGCATTGGCCATGAGCTCGCGCTCCACCACGTCGAGCGTGGCCAGTGCCGCGGCGCACGACACCGGGTTGCCGCCGAACGTCGATCCGTGCGAGCCGGTGCCCCAGTGCATGATCGACTCTTTGGCGACGATGGCGCCGAGCGGCATGCCGGACGCCAAGCCTTTTGCGGTGAGCAAGATGTCGGGCTCGACCCCCTCGTGCTCGCACGCGAACATCTTGCCGGTGCGACCGATGCCCGACTGGATCTCATCGAACACCAGGAGGATGCCGTACTTGTCGCACAGCGCGCGCAACGCCGTCAGGTAGCCCGGCGGCGGCACGATGTAGCCACCCTCGCCCTGGATCGGCTCGACGAAGATCGCCGCCACGTCGTGCGGGTCCAGCTGCCGGGCGAACAGATCCCGCTCGATCGTGGAGACGCAGTACAGCTCGCACGACGGGAACTGCTTGCCATAGTCGCAGTGGTAGCAGTACCCGAACGGCACGTGGTAAACCTCGGGCAGCAACGGCGCGAACCCGGCGTGCTGCTTCGCCTTGCTCGACGTCAGCGTCATCGCGCCATACGTGCGCCCGTGGAAGGCGCCCTTGAACGCGATCAGCGCCGGCCGCCGCGTCGAATGGCGGGCCAGCTTGATCGCGCCGTCGACCGCTTCCGTACCGGAGTTCGTGAGAAAGACGCGCTTCTTGCTCGTCCCCGGCGCCAGCTTGGCCAATCGCTCGGCTACCGCCGCCATGCCTTCGTAATAGAAGTCGGAGCCGCAGATGTGCAGGAAGCGATCCGCGGCCGACTTGATGGCCGCGACGACCTCCGGATGCCCGTAGCCAGTCGACGACACCGCGATGCCGGCCATGAAGTCCAGGTACCGGTTGCCGTCGGCATCCTCGACCATCACGCCCTTCCCGCCGGCGATCGCCAGCGGGTACTCCTTGATATAGGACGTCGATGTCCAGGCCGCGTCCCGGTCGACGATGGCGCGCGCCTTGGGACCCGGCGGTGGCACGATGATCCGCGGGTAGTTGCGCGGCGGCGCCTCCACTGTCGTGGCCATTGCTCTCCCCCTTACCCCTCTTCGATGACCGTCCGGCTCTGCTCGCGCAGGAACTGCGCGACGTAGTACGGACCGCACCCACCCTTGCCCGTCGAACCCGAGCCCTTCCACCCGCAGAATGCTTGGGCGCCGGGCCACGCGCCGGTGGTCGCCCCGGTGCGCTTGTTGGCATAACAGACGCCCGCCTCAATGTCGTCGAAGAACTGCTCGATCTCCGCCGTCGAGCCAGTATAAATGCCGGCCGTGAGGCCGTAGTCGGCCTTGTTGGTTTCGGCGATCGCTTCGTCGAGCCCCGCCACCTCGCCGACGGCGAGGAACGGGAGAAAAAGCTCGTCGCGGAACAGCGTGCTGTCGAGCCCGGCCCGCACGACCGTGGGCGCGACGAAGTGTCCATGCGCGAACGCGCCGGCGCCGAGGCGCGTGCCGCCGGCCAGGATCTCACCTTCGCGGCGGGCCTGGGATACGGCCTGCTCGAATCGGGCGACGGCGCGCGCATTGATCACGGGCCCGACGAACACGTCGCGGGCGCTGGGGTCGCCGATCGAGAGCGCGGCGGTGCGGCGCAACACGGCATCAATGAAGGCGGGTGCCACCGCGCGCGCGACGTACACGCGCGATGTGGCGCTGCACTTCTGCCCCGAGAGGCCAAACGCGGAGCGCACGGTCCCCTCGGCCGCCGCGTCCACGTCCGCCGACGCGGTGACGATCGCGGCGTTCTTCCCGCCCAGCTCCAGCAACGCGGGCTTGATCCACCGGCCGGTGAGTCCGGCATGGATCGCGAGTCCCACGGCTTTCGATCCTGTGAACACGACGCCGTCGACACCGGGATGTTGCCACAGGGCGTTGCCGATCTCGTCGCGATGCCCGGTGACGAAATTGAACGCGCCGTCCGGCAGACCCGCGTCCCGATACACCTCGTACAGCCGCAATCCGGTCCACGGCGTATCCTCGGCGGGCTTGTAGACGACCGTGTTCCCGGCGACCAGCGCGGCGGCGGACATGCCCGTGGACAGCGCCAGCGGAAAGTTGAACGGCGCGATGCAGGCGAACACACCGTACGGGCGCAGCACGTCCGTGTTCCGTTCGGCGGGCGTCAAGCTCATCATGCGCCGCACGAACCCGTCGGTCTCTTCGACCTGCGCGCAGTAATAGTCGATGAGATCGGCGGCTTCCTCGGCGTCGCCCATGGCCTCGAACCGACTCTTGCCGACCTCCAGGCACATCGTCGCCGCCAGCTCGAATTTTCTGTCTCGAATGATTCCGGCCGCGCCGCGCAGGATCGCCACGCGCTCGCGCCACGGCAAACGGGCCCAGGGGCGCTGGGCGCGCCGCGCCGCGGCCACGGCCCGGTCGATGTCGGCCGCGGTTCCCGACGCGAAGTGGCCGAGGACGATCCGGGTATCGATGGGCGAGACATCGGGGAACGGCGGACGGTCGGGCGTCGGCACGGCCGGCGCCGCGCCGCCGATGTAGAGCGGGTGCGTCTGTCCCGACTCGCCGCGCACGCGCGCCAGCGCGTCGTCGAAGCGGCGATGGAACGGCTCGGGGTCGATCGCCGTCGATGTGTAGGTGAACTTGGGAGCGAGCGTGGTCGCCATACTCGTATCCTACCGGGTGCTGAGGAGCGTTTTTTCGGTCGCCTGGCGGTACGCGGCGCGGAAACGGCTCACCAGATCGTCGATCTCCGTCTCGGAAATCACGAACGGTGGCGCGATCATCGCCAAGTCGCCGTCGACGCCGTTGGCCTGCCCGGTATTGGGCCAGACGACGAGGCCGGCGTCGAGCGCCGCATCGGCGAAAGTCTCGGCGAATTTGGCGGCGCGTGGAAACGGGGCCCGCGTTCCCGCGTTCTCCACGAATTCGATCCCGGCCAAGAGGCCGCGACCGCGCACATCGCCGACGTGGGGCAGGTCGCGGAGCGTCGCCAGCGCCGCGTGCAGGTAGTGTCCCATGCGCGCGGAGCGCGCGATGAGGTCGTGTCGATCCAGATACTGGAGCGTGGCCAGGCTCCCCGCGCACAGCACCGGATGGTGTGAAAACGTCTGGGCGTGTTGGAACGCGCCGCTGCCCTCGGCGATGGCATCGACGATGCGGCGCGGCGCGACGAGCGCGGAGAGGGGCGCGTACCCGCCGCCGATCCCCTTGCCGAGGATCATGAGATCGGGCACGACCCCATAGGGCTCGAGCGCCGACCAGGTCCCGGTGCGCCCGGCGCCGGTGAGCACTTCATCGGCGATCCATAATACCCCATGCCGGTCGCAGATCTCGCGCACCCGGCGCCAATACTCCGGCCTGGGCACGGAAGCCCCCGTGGACGATCCGCCCACGGGCTCGGCGATGAACGCGGCAATGGTCTCCGCGCCTTCGCGTCGTATGATTTCTTCCAAGGCGTCGCCGCTGCAGGCGGCGCACGGGTCGCCGGTGCCGCCGCATGCGCAGCGATACGCGTAGGGCGCCGGTACGCGCGGGACCGGGACGAGCCACTGCTGGTACAAGGCGCGATACGAGTCCCGGGCCGAGGCCGACAGCGCCAAGAGCGTGTTGCCGTGATAGCTCGGCGTGAGCGCCAGGACTTTGTGCTTCCCCGGGTGTGCGCGCTCGACCCAGTATTGGCGGCAGAGCTTGAGCGCGGCTTCGACGGCCTCGGACCCGGAGCCCAGGAAATACACCAGCGAGAGATCGCCCGGCGAGCGCCGCGCGATCTCGACGGCCAGCGCCTCGACCGGCGCGTGCGTGAACATGGTGCCATTCACGTACGCCACGCGCGCGGCCTGGGCCGCCATTGCGTCGCCGATCTCGGCCACGCAGTGCCCCACGTTCACGACGAACGCGCCGCCGCTGCCGTCGAGATAGCGCTTGCCGTCCGCATCCTCGAGCCAGCATCCACTCGCGCGCACGATCTCCGGATACGTGCGCCGCAGCTTGCGGTAAAAGACATGCGAGTGGGGATACCGGGTAGTCACTCCGGCAACCTAGTGCAAGCGATTGTACTTGGCGAGCGCGGCGCGGAGACGGTCGTGCGGCAGCGCGGGCACGCGCAGCGAGTCGGCGCCGACCATCGTTTCGGCGGCGACGAGCGCGTTGACGATCGCTTCGTGCGTCGCCTCGACCGTGGCTTCGAACAACGGGTCGATCGCCTCGTTCGGCAACATGGAGAGCGGGCGCACGCTCTTCGGGTCGGCGGCGTTGGGGTTGGCCGTCGAGAAGGCGATGTAGATGTCGCCGGAGGAATCGCCGCCGAGTCCGCCAGTGCGGCCGATGCCGAGTGACACGCGTTTCGCGATGCGCTTGAGTTGGTGCGGGAGCAGCGGCGCGTCCGTGGCGACAACGACGATGATCGAGCCCTGGTCGCCGTCGCGGGCGACCCCGGGTTTATCGCACGTGCGGTATTCCTGCCGCGGCGGATAGGTCCAGTGCCCGGCGAAGCAAGGCAGAGGCTCGGGAATCTCCTTGCCAACCGGTACGCCCGCGATGGTCAGCCGTCGCCGCAAGCCGTAGTTGCATTGGGCCAGGACGCCGACCGTGTAGCCGCCCTCGCGCGCGGACAGTTTGCGCGACGCGGTCCCGATGCCGCCCTTGAACTCGTGGCACACCATCCCCGTGCCCCCGCCGACGTCGCCCTCGGCCACTGGACCCGTCGTGGCGTGGTCCATTGCCTTGAACACATCCTCGGGCGTGACGTGAAATCCATAGATGTCATTGAGCCCGCCGTCCCACGTCTCGGCGACGAACGGCAGGGACCAGTCGGCTTCCGGGACATTCTTGAATTGCCACGCGATCACCGCGTCGTGTACCGTGCCCACGCTGATCGTGTTGGTGATCACGATCGGCCCGCGCAGGAATCCGTTCTCCTCCAACCACGTCGTGCCGGTCATCTCGCCGTTGCCATTCAGCGTGAACCACCCGCCGAACACCGGATCGACGGCGTGATTGCCGCGGGGAAAGATCGCCGTCACGCCCGTCCGCACCGGGCCTTTGCCGGCCACGAGCTTCCCCTCGCCCTGTATGATCGTCGTTTGCCCAACGGTGACCCCGGTGACGTCGGTGATCGCATCGAGTGGACCCGGGGCGCCGTCGAACGGCACGCCCAGGTCGCGGGCCCGCGGCTTCGTCGTCTGCGCCAGCGCGACGTTGGCGACCATCAGAACGATCAGCAAGATGGGGTGTCGGAGCATGCGGCATAATAGCGTCCGTCTCCGGTGTCTAGGCAGTGAGCGAGTCTTGGGGGGCGCCCACCATCGGGTGGCGCCTCGCTGGGTGTGGAATCGCACGCCCGTCACGCGCACTCTTGGCCTTCGATGTCACCACTGTTGGTCAGGCTCGGAACGAGCGTTCGAGAGCGCCGCGTACGCCTGGGGTTCTCGCAAGAGAGCTTCGCCAACACGTGCGGGGTGCACCGCACGTACGTGGGGAAGGTCGAGCGCGGCGAGCAAAACGTGTCGATGGGCAGCCTGTCCCGGATCGCGCGCGGCCTGGGCGTTCGGATGTGGGAGCTCGTGCGTGAGGCCGAGGAGTAATCGGCAGGCGACAGTATCGCGCCAGTCATTGGCGGCGCAGTCTATGCGATCGGCCATCGAATCCGACCGCCGCCGCGTAAAAGGCGCATATGTGGATAGTCCGACTGGCATTGCGGCGACCGTACACGACCGCGTGCCTCGCGATCATCATGATGTTGTTCGGCGCGTTCGCCGCGCTGTCGATGACGACGGACATCTTCCCATCCACGAACATCCCGATCGTGTCCGTCGTGTGGTCGTTCGGCGGGCTGCCGGCGCGCGACATGGAGGGGCGGATGGTGACGCTCTCCGAGCGCGCATTCACGACCGGCGTCGCCGATATCGAACACATCGAGTCGGTCTCTCTCGACGGCATCGCGATCATTCGCGTCTACATACAGCCCAGCGGCGACGTCTCGGCCGCGATCGCGCAGATCGCGGGGACTTGCCAGGCCATTTTGCGGCAGATGCCGCCCGGGACGACCCCGCCGTACATCATCCGGTATAGCGCCACGGACGTGGCCGTCATGGAAGTGGGCATCGCCAGCACGACGCTCGGCGAGCAGGACCTGAACGACATTGGCAACCAGTTCGTCCGACCGCAGCTGGTGACCGCCCAGGGCGCCAATCTGCCGCCGGTGTTCGGCGGCCCGCCCAAACAGGTCATGGTCGACATCGATCCGACTCTGCTCTACCAGAAAGGCCTGTCGCCGAACGACATCGCGGTCGCTATCAGCAATCAGAACATCATTCTGCCGGCGGGCACCGCCAAGATGGGCGACAAAGAGTACCAGATCGCCCTGAACTCCAGTCCGGACATCGTCGAGCAGCTGGACGACGCGCCGATCAAGGCGGTCGCCGGTCGGATGATCTACATCCGCGACGTGGCGCACGTGCGCGAAGGCAAGGGTGTCCAGACGAACATCGTGCGGATCAACGGCCGCCGCGGCGCCTATCTCGACGTGCTCAAATTCGGTAAAGCGTCCACCATCGATGTCGTCAATCACATCCGCGCGCTGCTCCCGATCACGCAAAAGGTGATCCCGCCCGGGATCGATCTGAGCATCATTCAGGATCAGTCGACCTATGTCCGGAACGCCATCAAAGGCGTGATCATCGAGGCGGCGAGCGCCGCCTGTCTGACCGCGCTCATGATCCTGTTCTTCCTGGGCAGCTGGAAGAGCACCGTGATCGTCGCGACGTCGATCCCGCTCTCCATCATGACGTCGATCATCTGCCTCTACGCCCTCGGCGAGACGATCAACATTCAGTCGCTCGGCGGCCTGGCCCTCGCGGTCGGCATCCTCGTCGACGATGCCACGGTCGAGATCGAGAACGTCCACCGCAACATGGGCCAAGGGAAGAACATCCTGCAGTCGATCATCGACGCGGCCTCCCAGGTCGCGGCGCCAGCGTTCATGGCCTCGGTGTCGATTTGCATCGTGTTCGTCCCGATCTTCTTTCTGAGCGGCGCCGCGTCAGCCCTGTTCCGCCCGCTGGCGCTGGCCGTGATCTTCGCCATTTTGGCGTCGTATTTGTTGTCCCGCACGCTGGTGCCGACCATGGTGCACCACATGCTCAAGGACGAAGTCGAGATGTACCAGGGCGGCGAAGAGGTCTCCCTGGAAAAACGGCGCCGCGCGGGCGGCCTGTGGCGCATGAACGCGTGGGTCGAGGAACGATTCGAGGCGTTCAAGCACAAGTACGAGCTGGTGCTCCGGGCGGCCATGCGGCACCGCACACCCGTCATGGCGCTGGCGTTCCTCTTCGTCGCCGCCAGCTTGCTTCTGATCCCGGGGATCGGCGAGGACTTCTTCCCGTCAGTCGACGCCGGGCAGTTCCGGCTGCACGTGCGACTGCCGGCCGGAACGCGACTCGAATCCAGCGAGCTGGTGTTCGGCGAGGTCGAGCGGACGATCCGCCGGCTGATCCCGCCCCAAGATATCGAGCTCATGCGCACGAATATCGGGTTGGCCGGCGGCGGCGTGGCGCTGGCGACGGGGGACCTCTCGATCATCGGGCCGTCCGAGGGCGAGATCCTGGTCACCCTCAGCGAAAAGCGCCACGGCAAGACCGCCGATTATCAGCAATCGCTTCGCGACTCGCTCGGCCGCGAGTTTCCGGGCGACCAATTCTGGTATCAGCCGGCCGACGTCGTCACCCAGGTCCTGAACCAGGGGCTCGCGGCGCCGATCGATGTCCAGATCGTCGGCAGGCAGCGCGACAGCAACTATATGGTGGCGCAACGCCTGGCCGATGAGATCCGCCAGTTGCCCGGCGCATCCGACGTCCGGGTGGGACAGGTCGTCGACGAGCCCGAAATCTTTTTCAATGTCGATCGCGCCCGCGCCCAAACCGTCGGTCTCACGCAACGCGACGTCGCCTCGGCGCTGCTGGTCTCCCTCAGCTCGAGCTTCGCCTCGGCGCCCAACTTCTGGCTGGATCCGACCAACGGTGTCAACTACACCGTCAGCGTCCAAACGCCGCAGTACAAGATTCACTCGATCGACGATCTCGCGCAGACCCCGGTGACCGCGGCGGCCGGGGGCATCCCCACGCAGTTGTTCGCCAACCTGGCCACGACGACGCGCCGCGTGGTGCCGGCGAGCATCAGCCACTACAACATTCAACCGGCGTTCGACGTCTACGCCCGCGCCACCGGCCGCGACCTGGGCGGCGTGGCCCACGATGTGGACGCGATCATCGCCCACACCAAGCTCCCGACGGGCTCGCGCATCGTCATGCGGGGGCAAGTCCTGCAGATGCGGGCCTCGTTCGCCGGGCTGATCGGCGGGATCTTCGCCGCGCTCATTCTGGTGTACATCCTGCTCGTCGTGAACTTCCAGACCTGGCTCGATCCGCTCGTCATTGTCATGGCGCTGCCCGGTGCGCTCTCCGGCGTCCTGTGGTCGCTCTTCGTCACGGGCACGACGTTCAGCGTCCCGTCGCTCATGGGGACGATCATGTCCCTCGGCGTCGCGACGTCCAATAGCGTGCTGCTCATTACGTTCGCCGACGACGCCCGCAAGGGCGGCTTCGACTCCGACGGCGCGGCCATCGAGGCCGGTGTGACACGACTCCGGCCCGTGATCATGACCGCTCTGGCCATGATCATCGGCATGGTCCCAATGGCGCTGGCCCTTACCGAGGGCGGCGAACAGAACGCCCCGCTGGGCCGCGCCGTCATCGGCGGGCTGCTGGTCGCCAGCATCTACACACTGGTCGTCGTGCCGGTGATCTACGCCGCCATCCGGAAGAGCGAGCCGCTCGAGGAAGTCGAGCTGCCCGAAGCCACGCCCATCGCCGAGCAATTCGCCGTGCACCATGCCTGATACGTCCGCGCCGCCGGAACCGACGCTCTCGCGGCGGTCCATCGTCATCGGGACCATCATCGTGATGGCGACGTTGCTGATCCTGCTCCTGGTCGGGTCCGTACCCCGCCGGCAGCAACGGCTCCTCCTCGAGAACCGGGCGCACGCGGTGGCGGCCGCCACGACCGACCCCCAGGTCACGGTGGTGCGCGTCGCCCGGGCCGCCAACGCCTCCGATCTCCTCCTGCCTGGCACCATGCAGGCGTACCACGACGCCGCGATCTTCGCGCGGTCCACCGGGTATGTCCGCCACTGGTACGCGGATATCGGGCAACGGGTGAAAGCCGGACAGTTGTTGGCCACCATCGACGCGCCCGATCTCGACCAGCAGCTCAGTCAAGCCAAAGCCAACGCGGCCAACACCCGCGCCGCCCTGGCCCTGGCCAAGTCGCAGGTCGACCGGTGGGCGGAGCTCATCAAGGACAGCGTCGTCACCGCGGACGAGTACGATCAGAAGCGGACCGCGTACGATGCGGCCGTGGCCAACACCAAAGCGGCGGACGACAACGTGTCGCGGATGGAGACCCTCGTCGCCTACGAACACGTGTCGGCGCCGTTCGACGGCGTCATCACGGCACGCAACGTCGACGACGGATCCTTCATTACGGCGAACGGCACCACGAACACGGCGATCGCGGGCGGCGTCGGCGGAAATACCGTCCTCGGGTCCGGCGGGATGCCCAGCGAGTTGTTTCACCTCGCGCGGGTCGATACGATGCGGGTCTACGTCGGCGTGCCCCAGTCGTATGCCCCGGCCGTTCGCTCCGGCGTTCCCGCGGCGCTGGAAGCGGCGGAGCTGCCCGGCCAGACGTTCCCCGGGCGGGTCGTCCGCAGCGCCGACGCGGTCGACGCGGCGTCGCGGACGCTCCTGACCGAGGTCGACGTGCCGAACGTGCACCGGTCCCTGCTGCCGGGCATGTACGTCCAGGTCCACTTCAGTTTCGTCCGGGCCACGCCGCCGATCCTCATGCCCAGTACGGCCTTGATCTTCCGGACGGCGGGAGCCCAGGTCGCGATCATCGGTAACGACTCGGCCGCCCACTTTCGCACGCTCCGTATCGGTCGCGATTATGGAACGGTCATGGAGGTCGTCGACGGCCTCAACGAGGGGGATCTGGTGATCAACCAACCGTCCGACAACCTGCGCGATGGCCAACACGTGCACGCCAAAGTGCTCGACCAGGAGGGCCCACCATCGGGGGACAAACCGGTGAGCAAGCCCGTCGTGTCCAAGTTCCGGCCGCCGCCGCAAGTCATCGAGGGATTCCCGGGCTCGCCGCAGCAGTGAAGGTGCTGGCCGGCGACATTGGGGGGACGAATGCCCGGCTCGCCGTGTTCGCGTTCGAGGGCCAGGGCCTCTCGCGCGTCCACGAACAGATCTACCCGAGCGCCAAGTACGACGGCCTCGGCGCGATCGTCACCGAATTCCGGCGGACGTACACCGACGATCTCTCCGCTGCCTGTTTTGCCGTCGCCGGGCCGGTGGTAGATGGCGACATCAAGACGTCGAACCTCCCGTGGGTCGTGCACGGACGGGCGTTGGCGGCAGAGATCGACGTCCCGCGCACGACGCTCATCAACGATTTCGACGCGGTGGGATATGGCGTGACGCGCCTGGCGGCCACCGACGTGGAAACGCTGCAGGTCGGTCTGCCCGCCCCTGATGGGCCCATCGCGGTCCTCGGCGCCGGGACTGGTCTCGGCCAAGGCCTCGTCCTGCGGGACGGCGGGCGGACGCGCATCGTCCCGTCCGAGGGAGGCCACGCGACGCTGGCCGCGCGCACCGATGTGGAGTGGGGCCTCGCCAAATACCTCGTCGCCCGGTACGGCGGTCACGTCTCGTACGAGCGGGTGCTGTCGGGCGCCGGGCTCGTCTCGACGTATCACTACGTGGTCGAGTGCGGCCTCGCGCCCGCGCAACCGGCCGTGACGGCCGCTATGGAGCGCGAGACGCCCGCGGCGGTCATCACGAACCAGGCGATCGCGGGCACCGACCAGGCGTGCATGACCGCCGTCGACATCTTCGCGTCGATCTATGGGTCGCAGGCCGGTAACGTCGCGCTCATGACGCTGTCGACCGGCGGCGTCTATCTGGCGGGCGGCATTGCGCGGCGCATCGTGCCGCTGCTCCGGTCCGGGGACTTCCTCCGATCGTTCGCGGCCAAAGGCCGCATGAGCCCCCTCCTCTCGTCCGTCCCGGTCCGCGTCATCATGAACGACTTCGTGGGGCTACTCGGTGCCGCCGTGGTCGCCGTCGGGGTGTAATGGCAGGCGCACCTCACGGGTGCGCCGTTGTACTTTCATGGCCTTGTCGATATCCGAGCGCAACCGGTCGAGCGAAATCCCGTGGTTCCGCGCCACGAACCGCAGCCGCTCGGTGTCCTGCGTCGCGTTCGGGTCCCGGGGACGCCGGGGGACAGGCTTGGGGTCTTTCAATCCGCCTGGTAGTACGCGGAAATGGTCCACTGCGGGAGTACGTCACGCAGCACCTGCACGCCGCGGCTCGGTGCACCGCGCACGAGCGCTTTGACATGGGCGATGACGGTCGACGACGGCACGCCTTGCTCTCGCATCCACCGGGTATACGCCACGACCGCCTCGCGCGCTGCGGCCAACCGCGCGCCGCGCTCCGCCCGGTTCGCATCACACGTCCCCGAAAAAGCGTCCAACGCGCGCATCACCGCCTCGCGCGCTCGCGAGAGTCGTGGGCTCGGCTCGAGCACACCGTAGGTCACAGTCTCCGTCAGCATGGATGTAAGAAGCCCACTCCGAGTACGAACCGCAAGCGTGTCGTAATGCGCGCCAGAATGGCAGGGTGTCTATGCGCGTGAGGCGATTGGAGGCGGGCATACGGGGCGTGTTGGAGCGCTGGGGGGCGAGCTGGCCTCGACCCTCTGGTTTCGGGCCGGGGCCTCTGCGCGTGCTGTATCTCCGCTATGACCGGATCGGAGACATGATTTTATCTACCGGTCTCATCCGTGCTTTGGCGCGGTCGCGGTCCGGCATGGTGGTCGACGTGCTGGCCTCGCCGGAGAACGCGCCGGTCCTCGCCGGCAACCCCTACGTCTCGTCCGTCATCGTCGCTGACCGTCGCCGGCCCCTGACGTACCTGAGCGCGTTCCGGCGGATCCGGCGCACGCCATACGACGCCATACTGGACTGTCAGGTTTTCTCGCCGTCGACCACGACGCTGGCGATGATGTTGGCCAGTCGCGCGCGGCATCGGGTGGGTCTCGCGGGACGGGGGATCGATGACGCGCTGACCGACCCCGTGCCGCGGCCGGTCGCGGCCGGGCACTACGTCGAGCACCTCGGTGCCCTGGCCATTCCGTTCGGCGTGGATCACGCCAAGACCGACTGGCGACCCGAGCTCTTTTTGACTCCCGCCGAGCGTGCACGCGCCGAGGCGCGCTGGCGCCCGCGCGGCGTGACCCGCAGGCTCTTGGTGAACATCTCGGCGAGCCGGCCCGCGCGCCGCTGGCCGGAGGCTCGTTTCGCCGAAATTCTGACTCTGCTCCGTGCGCGGAGCGATCTCGATATCGCGCTGATCGCGGCGCCGAGTGATGCCGATGTGGCCCGGCGCCTCGCCGCGGCAACCGGCGTCGTGTTCGAGGCAACGGGTGCGGTCAGGGACGCCTTGGCGCTGGTGGCGACGGCGGACTACGTCTTCACGCCCGACACCGCCATCGCCCACGCGGCGAGCGCGTTCGGCAAACCCGCCGTCGTGCTCTTCATCCGCAATCGCGCGCACGTCTGGGGACTGTATGGCACGGCCGGACACGAGTTGTCGGCGCCGACCGGCGAGCTCGCGTCGCTCCCCGTGGAACCCGTGCGTGAGGCGCTCGCGCGTATGCTCGGCCCCGGCGCTTGAGTCGGTTGGCCGCGGGGTCTAACTTGAAAAGCCATATGCTTCCGCGTGCGATCGTACGCCATCGCGGCGTGATCGCCGCCCTCTGGGTCCTCGCTGCCGCTCTCTTGATCCCCTGGGCGCGGACCGCCGGCGATCGGATGAACGGAAGTGCGTCGCGGGCGAACGACCGCGAGGCCGGCGTCGTCGAGCGCATTTTGTCGAGCCGATTCGACGCGCCGTACGCGTCGTTCGCGGTCCTCGTGATCTCGCGCATCGCGTCGCCGGCGACGCCCGAAGGAAAGGTGGCGCTCCGCCGTATCGTGAGTGTCCTCGACACGCTGCCCGGCGTCCGCCGCGTCCTCTCCTACGCCTCCACCCCGGACTCGGCGTTTCTGTCGCCGCGCGGCACGTTCGTCGTCGTGGGGCTCGACAAGGTGGGGAACCCGGCGCAGGACTACATCCCCGCGATGCGGCGCGCCAGCACGGCGTTGCAGCAGTCGCTCGCCGGGCAGTTTCCGGGGATCGCCATGGGTTGGACGGGCGACGCGCCGTTCAACTATGACGTGCGGGCGGCGAGCGCCGCCGATGCCCGGACCGCCGAGCGGCGCGTACTGCCGATCACGATCGTGCTGCTCGTCGTCGTGTTCGGCTCCCTGGTCGCCGCGCTGCTCCCGGCGGTCGCCGGGGCGCTCGCCATCGGGCTGAGCCTGGGCGCCTCAGCGCTGGTGAGCCTCATCTGGCCGCTGTCGGTGTTGTCGCAAAACGTGATCACGATGCTGGGGTTGGGTATCGGGGTCGACTACGCGTTGTTGACGGTCAGCCGGTTTCGGGAGGCGCTGGCGGCGGGGCGCACCGCGGACGAGGCAGCGATCGATGCGGTGCAGCACGCCGGGCATACGATCGTCATCTCGGGGGCGGCGGTCGCCATAGGCTTCGTGGCGCTGATCATGATCCCGATCGGCGACCTCCGGTCGATTGGGATCGGCGGGCTCCTGACTGTTATCTTCTCGGCGCTCTTGGCGACGACGCTACTGCCGGGCTTGTTGGCCTGGCTCGGTCCCTGGGTCAATCGCTTCAGCTTGCTACACATGCGGAACGCGGATCAGCGCGCGGATCGCTGGCGTCGCTGGGGCGCGTGGGTCGCTTCGCATCCGCTGCGGGTATTGATCGTCTGCGGCATCCCCCTGACCATGCTGGTGGGACAGAGCCGGCGGTTGCGCGACCAACTGCCGACCGGTGAGGAATGGCTGCCGCAGTCGATGGAATCGGCGTGGGCGATCCGCGCCATGCGCGATATGGGGAAGATGGGCATTGTCGAGCACACGCACGTGCTGCTGGAGCTGCCATTGGGCTCCGGCCCGCTGACCGAGGCCGGTTGGCAGGCGACGCGGCGGCTCACGTTGGCCATCGAGAAACGCCCCGAGGTCGCGCGTACTCGTTCGCTGCCCACGATCCTGCACGCCGAGCATCCGAGCCCCACGTTGTTGGGTCTGGTGCCGGTCGATCTCATTCACTCCTTCGTGAGTCGCGACCACCGGGCGGCGGCGATCGAGATCATCCCGAAAGAGTCGGCGACGCCGGCCCAGTTGACCGAATTCATTCATGAGCTGCGGGCGACCGATCCGGCGCAGCTGACGGGACTCGCGGGCGCGTCCATCCGCGTCGGCGGACTCCCCGCGCAGAACACCGACTACCAGGACGCCATCGCCGGTCACATGAAGTCCGTCGTGTTGCTCGTCGTTGGCGGGACGTTCGTGGCGCTGCTCATTGGGTTTCGGTCGGTGCTGATTCCGATCAAAGCGATCGCGCTCAATCTGGTGTCCGTGGGCGCCGCGTTTGGCGCCACGGTGTTGGTGTTCCAGGACGGGCATCTGGCGTCGCTGGTGGGGCTGGCCGCTCCGGTCGATGCGCTGTTCCCCGCCGTCCCGGTCATCGTGTTCTGCCTGGTGTTCGGTCTGAGCATGGACTACGAGGTGTTCCTCGTCGCGCGCGTGGCCGAGTCCAACCGTTCCGGCGTGGACGTCGAGGACGCGCTCGCCGAGGGCGTCGCGCGCACCGCCGGGGTCATTACCAGCGCCGCGGCCGTCATGATCGTCGTCTTCGCATCGTTCACGCTCGGCGACTTCCTGCTCATCAAGGTGCTGGGTTTCGCGCTGGCGGTCGCGGTACTGATCGACGCCACGATCGTGCGTCTGGCGATTGGCCCGGCCGTGTTGCGCTTGGCCGGGCGCTGGAATTGGTGGCCTGGTGATGGGTGGCGGCGTCCTCTCGGTGCGGCCGAGTTGCCGCACGTGGTGCCGGTCGTGGGCGAGGCAGACTAGCGCGGGCGGCGCTTACAACGAGCGGCCGAGCAGCGCTTCCAAGGACACGCGGGTCGTGAAGTAGTTGTAGCGCGCGGTCACGAGATCCGTGCGGGCCTGGGCGTCGTTGAGCTGGGCCGTAGTGAGGTCCAGGAACGTCGCGACGCCGTTCCGGTACCGTGAGAACATGACCCGGAGGTTCTCGGCGGCGGCATCGACTTCGTTGTTGGCGGCGTCGATGCTCTGCTGCGCCAGTCGGAGATTGGCCAGCAGCACCTCGGCCTGCGACCGGGCAAAGCGATGCGTATCGGACGCCTGCGACCGGGAGACGTCCCGGCCCACTTGGGCCCGCGTCACGTCGTCTTCGCGGAGAAATCCGTTGAACAGCGGGAAGGCCGTGCCCAGCTCCACCAGCCAGCCCTGGCGCACGCTGCCGATCGTCAGCGAATTATTGGCCCAGTTGTACTCGCCGGAGAGCGTGATCGTCGGCACGTACTCGGTGCGCGCAGCGTTGAGCAGCGCGTTGTTGGCGCGCGCGGTCTGATCGGCGGCGACGACGGTCGGCGAGCCGTTGACCGCGAGCGAGATGATCGCCGAATCCGACAGCGCCAGTTGATAGTTCAGCGTCGAGTCGATACCGGTGATGCCGACCGCGCCGTCCACACCGACCAGGCGACCCAGGCCATAGGCGTAGTTGACCAGCGTGTCCTGGGACGCGATCAGCTGTTGGCGCGCCGTCTCCACGGCGAACTGCGCCTGCAGCACATCGGCCCGCGTGGCGGTGCCCGCCCGCAGCTGCGCGCTGGCATATTCGAGGGCGCGGGTGGCGGTTTGGATCCGCGTCACCGACACGTTCACGAGGTCGTGCGCCCGCAAGACGCCATAGGCCGACGTCTTGGCCGTCAGGACGAGCCCGTACTTTTGCTCCACGAGCGCGGCGTCGGCGGCGTGGGTCGTGGCTTTGGCGGCGGCGATCTCGGACGGCCGGCGGCCGCCCGTGAATACGTCGTAGGCCGCCGAGAACCCCGCCACGTAGTTGTTGGGCGCGTACTGGAGGGCGGGCGCGCCCGGAATGATTCCCGGCGCATTCTTGTTGCTCGTCTGCAGCGCGTTGGCGTTGAACGTCACGCTCGGCAAGAACGCGCCGTACGCGACCCGCTGTTGGGACAAGCCCGTGCGCACGTTGCCCCGGGCTTGCTCCACCAGGGGGCTGTATTTGATCGACGAATCGACGACCTGATTGATCGTCATGATCGCCGCATAGTTGAACGTCGTGTCCGGCGGGATCGTATCCTGCATGGCGCGCGCGGTGACGTTCTGCGCGAGCGCTGGGGTCGCGGCAGCGAGGGACAGCGCAAAAATAGACCAGAGCTTCATGCGCGTACTACGTGGGGCCCAGCTTAGGCGTTGGTCGCGGATGCGTTTCCTTTATGGCGCCGGACGGCCATCTGCAATCGCAGGCCTTGCATCAGCGCGAGGCCGCCGAATACGAGCGCGTAGGCGCCAATCACCGTGCCGACGGCGTACGCGCCCACGACCGTCGGTGCGGCGAGTAGCCATAGTCCGACGATGATCGCCAGCACGCCGCTCAAGACCAGGAGCCATTCACCGGTTATGACCTTGCGCAGGCGGACGGCGGCCATGAGGCGGAAGACGCCGATGACGAGCGACCACACGGCGAGCAGTGTCAGGAGCAGCGCGGTCGCTGCGCCCGGACGCAGCAAGGCAATGATGCCGAGGGCGACGCCCGTTATCGCCTCCAACACGTACGGCCAGCGGCTGGTTCCCGTGTCACCGGTGAACGCGTGGGCCAGCGCCATGCCGGCGTCGGCCAGGGCGTAGATCGCGAACAGGAGGACGATGCCGCCGATGGCGGAGAGCGGGAACCAGAGGGCGAGGACGCCGATCAGGACGCCCAGTGCGCCGCGCCAGATCAGGGAGCGCGCGAGGGTGGAGACGAGCGGAAACATGCTGACCTCCGGGTGGCGGGTCGTCAGTGAGGTTTGCGCGACGGGGGCGGCGCGCTGGGGCGCGGCGGAGGGGGCGGCGCTGATGCTTTGGGCGCGGGCGGCATCGTGCGTGCGCCGGCGGCGCGCGCTTGGACATAGCGGTCATCCAGCGCGCGGTGTTCGACGGCCTGTTGTTTGGCCACGTCCTCGGGCGCGGCACCGGCGGGCGGCGACACTTCCTGCTGCATATGCCGCTGCTCCATCTGGTTCCGCTGGGTGTTGTACGAGCGGGCGAGCGTGGAGCGCGGTGACGGGGCCGATGTGATCGTGGGACGCGGTGGGGGCTGCGGCGTGGTCGGGCGTGCCGGCGCCGCGGGTGCACGCGGGGCACCCGTCGCACCCGGCGCACCCGGCGCGCTCGGCGCGCTCGGCGGCGAGGGAGCGGGTCCAGTCGCGGTCGGCATCGGCCGCGGTGTGACGGGGGTCGCGGTCACCACGCGGGGCGGCGGGCCGAATCCGGGACGGGCTACGGGCCGAGGTTGTGGCGCATCGGGCGTCGCGGGCGCGTTGGGCCGCGCGGGCTGCAACGTCACGCCGGGTCGGGGCGGTGTGGCGGCGGGGCGCACGGCGACCGTGGGGGGGGCGCGGCGCGCCGCAGGGTCTGGAGCTGCGTGGAGCTGACGGGCCGGCCGGGGTGCGCGGCCAGCGCCTTCTGTTGCGCGTCGAAGGGTACGCTCGCGGGCGGCGAGCGGCGGGCCATCACGGGCCGGTTGACGATGGTCGCGGGCGGGCGGTGTTGCGAGACGACCGGCACCAGGCTGCGCCGGTTGGGGACGATGGGGGCGGCGCCCACATACGGCGCGCGCGCGATGTCGGCGGCCGGGACGCGAACGGCGGAGCGGTAGACCGGTGCCCCGTTCTGGAACGCATTGCGCGGGACGGCCACGAACGCGCCCGGGACCGCGCGATTGCGATAGTTGACGTTGGTGACGTTCGTCACGTACGTGATGTTGGTGACGTTCGTGACGTTGGTGTAGTTGACGTTGCGGACGTAGACGTTCGTGACGTGGTATGGTGGGTACCACACTTCTTCGGGCGCGAGCGGGAACCAGCCGACGCCGCCGCCGGCGCCGAACGACCCGGACACGTTCCACCGGGAGCCGCCGACGAACGCGACGAGCGCGGGGGCATAGACGGGGCGCGCGTAGACGCGTCCGGGGCACCACGCCCACCGGTCGTCGATATAGGCCCAGCGGCCGTAGTGGAACGGGGCCCATCCCCAGGGTGCGTCATCGACCCAGGTCCATCCCCACGGGCCGGTCCAGACCCAGTGTCCGTAGTGATAGGGGACCCAGGTGGGCTCGACGCGGGTTGGCACCCACACGGCGCCGTACGTGGGGTCGTCGCGCCACGTGCCGTAATCATCGAGATCTTCGTAGCCGCCGACTTCGGGGGACACGTATTGGGCGGAGGCGGAGGCATCGGTGCGGTGGTCCCGGCCGTCGACCCATTGGTCCCAGGCGTCAGGGGCGCCGAGGTCGGTGACCTCGTACGTCGGGGCGTCGGTGCCGTTGATCGTGGCGACTTGTTTGTCTTTGAGCTGGAACGAGGAGCCGGCGGATGTGATGGTGACGCCGCCGCCCCAGACTTCGATGGTGGATTTGGTGCCGTCGGGCGAGACGTCGATGCGATATTCGCCGGCGCCGCCGACCTCGACCGCGGAGTTGGGGGTATCCAGCTCGGCGCCCTGGCCGCTGTCGAGCCGCCGGACGCGTGTCGTGACCGTCCCTTGGGGGATGCTGACCTGGAGGGTCTGGTCGTCGAGGTTCAGGATGTCGACTTCGGTCTGACTGGAGAGTCGGAGCACGGTCGACCCGATCTGGATTTCAGCGCGGGAGTTGGTGTCGGTCCATACCCGGTCGCCGGTGGTGAGCGGCCGGTTGGGGGTGGCCGCGGCCCATTCGGAATCGCCGGCGGGGCGTATGGACACCGTGCCGGTCATGAGCGCCAGGCGACCGGCGCGCGATGGCGGGTCGGCGTTGAGGGTCGGCGCGACGAAGCACATCATCGCGCCGAGGACGGCAAGGCGTGCACGAGCGGTCATGTCGTCGGCCTCGGGTGTCGTGGTTCGGGCGCGCGCGGCGCGACGTTCACGCCGTGCCGCGTTGCAACTCCTGCCAGAGCGCCACGCGTTCGCGTGTGATCTCGTTCGGGGGGTTGGTCTCGTACCACGGCGGGACGTCGCCGATGGGGAATCCGCCAGTGTACGACGGCGGGTAGGTCACGTAGATCTGGCCGCCGCGCAGGGTGTACTCCAACTGCGCGCGGTCGCGCACTGTTCGCGGCTCGTCCGTCGACACGATGCAAACATAGTCGCGTCAGTAGCGTCCGGCGAGTCGGGGCCACAGTTGTTGGACGGTCTCGTGCGCGCTGCGACACAGGAAAATCTCCAAATGTTGTTCCTCGGGGACCGCGCGTGGCTCGTCGATGCGCGCGGCGAGTGTGACGGTGTCGTAGAGGGCCGCGAGGCGGTCGCGGTGGGGGCCGATGGCGATCGCGATGGCGCCGGTGCGTGGACCGGGGCCCCACAGGTAGTACGTGCCTTGATTGGTGAGGGCGGGTGGAAGGCCGAAGCGCGGGCCGTAGAAGTCGAGCGCGCCGGCCTCGCCGTAGTTGAGCGCGAGGATGACGGTCTGTTGCCGCTCGGCGGGACTGAGCGTGTCGTAGACGCGGGCCACGGCGGCCACTTGTTGGGGCCAGCCGAGCATGTCGGCGTAATCCGACGGGAGGGCGACGGGCTCGCCTTTGTCGGTGTGCAGGGTCAATGTGACGCCGAGGAGCGCGGCGTAATGCGCCATCAGCGGTGGAGGCAAAATGGGGAGCGCGAACGGGGCGGCTTGGATGCCCCACAGGACGGTGAGGACCACGGATGTCATGCGCGCCCGCGCGGTGCGTCGCTCGAGCCAGACGGCGCCGGCGGCGAACAACGTTGGATACACGGGTCCGGCGTAGTAGTGCTTGCCGTGCAGGAGCAGGATGGTGGTGAACGCGATGGCGCAGGCGAGTCCGACGACGCGGAACTCGGAGAGCTTGGTGTCGGCGATGAGGGCGATGGCGCCGGCGGCGGCGAGGAGTGATGTGGGGCCGAGCAGCGCGATCTGCAGGAACCAGTCGATCGCGGTGATGTGGGTGAGTTGCGAGTGGTGGAGCTCTTGGAGTTGGCCGAACAGGGGAAAGCCCAAGCGGAGCTGGCCGATGAGACTGGGGCTGCCGATGGCCAGCGCGAGTCCCGCGGCGAGGGCGATGCCGCGCCAGTTGATGGGCACGGGTCGCCGCGTGGCGCGCGTGAGGGCGGCGGCGGCGACGAGGCTCCAGGCGAGGATGGCGACGATGAACTTGGTGAGGAGCCCGAGGCCGCCGGCGACGCCCAGCAACACCCAGCACGGCGGCCGATCGTCGCGCACCAGTCGCGTGGTGGCGTAGAGCGCGACGGTCCACCACAGTTGGTCGAAGACAACGGGTTGGAGGAGATTGGCGGAGCCGAGCAGCATCACGTTGCAGCCGACCGCGAGGGCGGTCATTGTTTGCGCGAATCGGCCTCCGCCCATCGCGCGGGCGGTCATCGCGGCGATCAGGCCGATCAGCGCGCCGGCGATGGCGGGGAGGAAGCGCAGCACGAACAGCGAGGGGCCGGCGATGGCCGTCTCGATCGCGGCGATGGCGCCGATGAGCGGGGGGCCATCCATGCGCCACAGCGCGAAGTGGCGGCCCATGGCCACGTACAGGAACTCGTCGCGGTGCACGCCGTATGGCGTGAGCGCGTTGGTGGCGCCGTGGACGGCCAGGAGGGCTAGGGCGATGAGGAGCGGCGCGGAGGGCGATGTCGGCTTCGTACTGGTGCGCATGCGGTCCCTACGGTCGCTGGTCGCTACTGGTTACGTGTGCAAGCGTGCGGTGGGCCGGCGTCCAGTATCTCATATGACTCGAGTTTTTGCGATGCTGGCCACGGTGTTCTTGTCCTGTGGCGCTCGGGCGCAAACTGTGGCGGGATGTTACGCGCTCGCCTACGGCCCGGTGTTTCCGGACGTGCTGGACCGCGCACGACCGTCGAAATATCTGACGCCAAAGCGCCTGGAGTTGCGATCCGACGTCGATTCGGTGCGCGGCGGCGATACGACGCGTTTCGTGAGTGCCGTGCCACGCGAGCAGGAGCGGCACCGCGTGGGTTACGCGTCGGACTGGCGCCGGACGACGCACGACTCGATCAGGGTGTACTGGGATCCGTGCATGGTGGACGGCGGCATCTGTCTGGGCGGTCAGACCAGCTTTGCCTTGGCGTGGGCTCCGGACACCTTGCGCGGGACCGCGGATATGGAGACGGACCAGATACCGTTTCTCGGTCAGCCGTGGGCCAAGGTGCTGGCGCTGCGGGTCACGTGCGATACGGCGGACACCGCATCATGGCGGGCGCGCACGGCGGCGTTATCCGCATGGGCCGCGGCCGAGCCGGTGGACACGGTACTAGGGGCCGCTCGGGCGCTGGCCGGATTCGAGCGGAATAAGCGTGACACCAATGGGACCGGCCCCACCATGTTCAGCAATCTGGTGCGCTGGTTCTTCGCGAAGCATGGCCGTCTCCCGCGCACGGCGCGTGAGGCGTATCCGACGGACGATCCAGTACTTCGGCGTCTGCCGTCCGCTCCGTTCCTCACCAACGTGGCCGGCTTTGCCTACCGCTACGTGCCACACGGTCGATACTTCGACGTCATCGACGTCGGTCCCGACGGCCGGCTGGGGACGCGCAATGATCGGGTATGGCGGCACATTGCCGCGGCGCCTGCCGAGCACTGATCGTTCGGCTGGCTTGTTCAAGTGGCTCAGTCGAAATAGCTTGCGGGCTGTTTCTGGCGCGGTAGCCAAGTGGCAAGGCAGCGGTCTGCCAAGGCGAGCGTCTCGACGGTGCGAGAGTGCACCTGAGTGCTAGTAGCACTCGATCGCGACAGTCGCCGCGGCGTTCGAGTAGCCCACTCTAATCACTCAACAGTTGCGTATCCGCGTCAGTCGTCTAAGCGCCTTCATCCTGCCCGCGCTCGCCGTGTACGGCGCCATCCCCTTCTCGAACCCAGGCGCAGGGAACACCGGGTCCGTTGGAGACAGGACTGGGCCCGGATTTCGCGTCGGAGACCGCGATGGTGAATGGGACCACGATTCACTATGTACGCGGCGGAAAAGGCCCGGCCATCATCCTGATTCACGGCTTTCCGCAGGACTGGTTCGCATATCACGCCATCATGCCACGACTGGCGAAGCGGTTCACGGTCATCGCGGTCGATCTGCGCGGGATCGGTGGCTCGAAGGCGACGTCCGGCGGCTACGACGCGGGCAATGTGGCGGCGGACATAGAGCAGCTCATAACGGTTCTCAAATTGCAAGGCGTCTACATCGTCGGGCACGACCTCGGCGGGATAGTGGCGTATGCGCTGGTTCGCCATGATCCACAGGCTTTGCGCGGCGCAATGATCCTCGATGCGCCCATTCCAGGCATTGCGGGATGGGACGAGAGCATGAACGGCGTCTGGCACGTTGGATTCATGCAGGTTCCGGGTCTTGCCGAGAAGCTCGTCGCCGGCCGGCAGGCCGATTACCTCGGCTACTTCTTCAACTTCAGCAAGTTCACCCCAGCCGAACGGGCTCACTACGCGAACGCCTACTCGACTCCCGCGCAGCTCCACGCGGTGCTCGAGATGTACCGGGCGTTTCCCGCCGACGCGGAATTAAATGCAGCGCAGCGTGGGCCGAACAACGTACCATTGCTCCTCGCCGGCGGAGACAAATCATCCTTCGCGACGGTGGTTCCAAGGACAGTTGCAGCTCTCCGCGCCAACGGATTTGCGCACGTCGAGGCCGCCGTGATCCCCGGTGCCGTGCACTACGACGTTCAGGATCAGCCGGACGAGGTTGCCGACCTCATCGAGCAACATGCCTCGCCGACGTCGAAGTGATGCGCCGCCGCTTCACGAACGCGAGCGACGCACAGAGCGCCAACCAGTCGGGTAACCGGCCCGACTTGTTCAAGTCAATTAGCAAGAATAGCTTACGGGCTGTTTCTGGCGCGGTAGCCAAGTGGTAAGGCAGCGGTCTGCAAAGGCTGGGTTGAAAACGATACGAGAGTGCACCTGATTGCCAAGTAGCTCGTTGCAGTCGGCTTAGCGAAGAGGGCGGTTCCCACGGAGTACAGGGGAAGCCGCCCTTTCTCGCTGAGGGCGCCCACGAGAGTGCCCACAGTTCGCCAGCACTCGCAACTTCAAATGCGACAAGCGTTCTCGTGGGCGAGCCACTCCAACGCCGAAGGCGTTGCTCTTCACGCTACGTCATCCCCCATCAGAGCGTCGGCTGCCCAGGGCCGGACCATTCAAGAGTCGCTCGTCACACCTATCGACCTTGAGACAAACGTCCGTAGCCAACCTCGGCATTTGCAGGTAAGATATGGCCGGGTGCGCGCCCATCACCTCAAGACCACTTAGGAAGTAGGTGTAATCGCGCGGACGCAGACACCGATCGAGTCGGCGCACACGGACGCCAGTGATTTCTTACCTCCTGGGCTCTCAGGTCCATAAGCGAACCATGCAACTACTTAGCGCGCAGGTAACACGATACAAGTCGATCGACGACAGTGGCGCTGTGCCAATCGACGCCAAGACAACCGTCCTTGTCGGCCAGAACGAGGCAGGCAAAACCGCGTTTTTGCAGGCGCTCTACCAGTCAAATCCGGTCTTCTCCGAAGACCAGGGATTCGATGTGACCGAGGAGTATCCGCGAAAAGACCTGACTCGGTTCGAGGACCTTCACCCAAACAAGAAGGCGATCGTTTCGTCTCTTCGCTACCAGGTAGACGAGCGGGATGTGCAAGTGGTGAACGACGCATTAGGGATTGCGCTGCTCAAGCCATTTCAGCTTGGCGTGAAGGAGGAATACCAAGGTCCCGGCAAAGTTGAGATAGCCCAAGCGGTAAACGAATCGGTCTACGTGAAGCACCTCCTCAAGGACATACCGCTCCCTGAATCGATTGCACAAGCAGCGCGCGCAGCGACCAGCATAAAAGCCCTCATTGCGCTGCTAGATGGTAAGGATTTGACAGCCGAGGGCGACGCCTTTCTCAAGGGGCTCCATGCTCGTTTCGGCAGCTCAGGCTGGGAGAATGTCTTGGAGTGGGAGTTATGGGAAAAATATTTGGCTCTTCGCGTTCCACGGTTCTTCTACTTTGACGATTATCGGTTGCTGCCAGGCAAGGCAAACCTCAACACCCTTCACTCACGGGTTCAGAGCGCGCGTGCCAACAAAGCCCTGCGTCTGACTGGCGAGGAGCAAGCGGTCCTCGCGCTGCTTCAAATGGCCCGCGTAAATCTCGACGAGTTGTTGAAACAGACGGGCTACGAATCGGCGAGGGCGAAGCTGGAGGGTGTCTCGAATAGGATCACGGATCAGATCTTTAAGTACTGGCGGCAAAACAAGACCCTGGAAGTGGTCGTGGACATTCGCGATGACCCGACAGATGTCGCACCGTTCAACAATGGGCCGAACCTGTACATTCGCATCAAGAACCAACGGCATCGTGTGACCGTCCCATTTAGTCAGCGTAGTAAGGGGTTCATCTGGTTCTTCAGCTTTCTTGTTTGGTTCGACAGCGTAAAGCAACGAGCGATTGATGCAGGTGGTGCCGTCGCCGCTCCGTTGATTCTCCTATTGGATGAGCCTGGCCTGAGTCTTCATGCGCTGGCCCAAGCCGATCTGCTCCGCTACATTGACGACCTGGCGACGCAGCATCAAGTCATCTACACCACTCACTCCCCGTTCATGGTACACTCGGACCGGCTCGTACAGGTCAGAGTGGTCGAGGATCGCGACGAAGTAGGGACCAAGGTATTCGACCGGGTTGACGGTTCTGACTCGAAGACGCTGTTCCCACTTCAGGCTGCCCTCGGGTATACAGTTGCTCAGAACCTCTTCATCGCCAAGCGAAACCTGGTCGTCGAGGGAGTGGCCGACCTTGCATACTTGCAGTTCTTCTCCGCTGAATGCGAAGCTAGCGGGCGTGAGGCGCTGCGCACTGACGTTGTAATCACGCCTGTGGGCGGTCTCGACAAGATCGCAACGTTCGTCGCGCTGCTCGGCGCCAACGCGCTCGAACTAGTCGTCGTGTCCGATTATTCGGGGCGGTCGGATGCTCGGTTGGACTCTCTGATTCGCGAGAAAATCCTGCGTGAGAAGCAACTCGTGATGTACGCCGCTTTCCGTGATGGATCTCACACCAAGTCAGCGAAAGGCTCGAAAGCAACGCCAGGTCTACGCGCCAGCGACATCGAGGATCTCATCTCCCCCAAGGTTTACGTCGAGCTCTTCAACAGGACGTTCGAGAAGGAGCTCGGCAGCAAGCAGATCAAAGAGGCGGACCTTCCGCCCGGCGATCGGATCGTCGAGCGGGTCAACCAATGGTTAGAGAAGGAGGGCGTCGAGCTGAGACCATCAGGCGGCTACAACCACTATGCGGTCGCCAAGACGCTCGTGAGCAGTCCGGCGGCCGAAATCGATGACCCGACTCTCGACAGGTTTGCGGCCTTGTTTAAGAGCGTCAACGCCAGATTCTCCAACGCGGATTGATTGCCGTATTGCTGCCAGGAGTTGAGGCCGAGGCCAACCCACGATACTGATTCGCCAAGCCGGCGCGCACAACCGAAAGTTGGGCCCTGGGTGCGACTGAGCGCGCGGGTGACCCCAGACTAGGCGGTTGCCAGCGTCCGAGGTCCCGGTCCGCCCCGAAGCATCCCGGCCGTGCTTAGGTCTTCATCAATATCCGGCCAGTGGATGCCGAAACCGCCGCCAGCGATCTTGCAGTGCGCGCGCTGCTCGGGCGTGGCGTGCAGCAGGCGCGGGAACCATGCAAGTGGGACAACAAGCGTCCGCCCGTCGACGAGATCGATGCTGACAGCATCTTCTGTGATCCGCACGTCCCGCACGCGCTCACCGGTGTTGGGTTCGGAAGTACGCATGCCACGCCTCCACTCGCTGTCTCGATGTTCCTCGACGACCCGTTCAATCTGCCGGAGTTCGATAAGTGAGCGCGCGGCCGACTCTATCCCCGGCCTCTCACAAGATATCCCGCAAGTGCAACTAGTTCTTTGTAGGCTGCGGCTGCCCGCGTCGCGAGACCAGGACGAGAAACCTCTCGGACCTCGTCGGGAGCCGGTGGACGGAGTGAATGCACAGTCATTTTGGCCACGAGGAGCCAATAGCCGTAATCCGTAAAGCTTGAAACACGCCGTATGGAGTCCGTCTCCACGCCCTGCACTATCAAAGCCCTACGCGTGGTTTGCGTAACGTCGAAGTCGACCACAGTGTCGCCGATCGTGGGCACGCCTTGCACGTAGAACAAGCGAAAGATTGTGTTCCTCAGGAGGGCGCCGACGAAGCTGACAGTACGATACTCCTCAAACCGTCGACACGGTGCGAAGCAAACATAGTCTCCCTCATCGACGTCGCATGAATGCGACAGCAGCATACCAGGTCCGGTCCATTCGCCGTAAGTGCCGTCGGATGCCTGGACAATGAAGGTTATCGGTGCAAGGATGTCGCCTTGGCAGATCTTGGGCGGAAGGCGTGTCGCGAACAGATCTGGCCAAACCGGAGCGTATTCGAACTGTGCTTTTAGGAACGCGCGAGCGTTGCCCGGATCAATTGCGGGGAAGATACTCTGAACGAACCGAGTAAACTCCCTGAGCATTCAGACGTTCGGCAGTTTTCGCAGCGGCTGTGAAAGAGGACGCAAGGTACGACTGTAGAGTGTGTCCAGCTCGGCGTTCTCCTGCGGCGTGAGCGAACGAGAGTTCGGGAATACTGCCATCGCCGCCGCCATCCAGCTCTGTGGCCGGGCGCCCGCTCGCACGGTGTTGCGGCCGCCTTGTAGGCGTGACTCGAGACCCTGAGCTAACATCACTGTGCGCGTACTCATCGAAAGCACTTTCGTAGCGACGGACAGTTGCTCCTCAAGTGCGGCCCGCTCCAAAGTCGACGCAGGTGCCGCACGGAAGACGACAAGTATGTCGGTCCCCGTTGCCTTTGTCTGTGCAATTGTCGCTGGAGGTGCGAGTAAAGGCATTACGCGATTATCTCCCGTACTCGATCAGTAATGGAGCGTTCGAAGGTTTCGTCGGCCCGTGTATGCATCTGCTCCAAAGCTGTCCAGATCGCTGTGTCAGAAGGGTTGAACTGCTGGCCGCACAGGATGTCCATGTCAAAGACGATCGAGAAGACATTGGGGCGCGGCGGTTTAACTATGGCCTCGCGAATGATCAACAGACAGTTCGGAATATCCGGCTGAGGGATATCTAACTGCATTGTATAACCAGAAAGGCTTTGGGCAATTCCGAGGGCTATCTCAGGACCGGTCAACAAGTATTCTTTGAGATCCGGCTCACCAGTCGGCAAGTCGAGCCGATTGATATAGCGTAGGCCGAGTCGACGAACGAGCGTTGGACGCGCTGCCGCGACGTAGAGCTGCCACAGGCGCCGGGCCTCATCTCGAAACGATTCCCATTTGTCGTATGGTGCCTGCTTGCTATGGAGGAATCCGTTACGCCGTACTTGGAATAAGCGGTGATTGTGAGGGTCGACGAACATATAGCCCATGAGTTGTTGCTGGGCCGTTGCCGAGGGAGCAGTCACACCTGTTGCGTCGATCGTCACGCCGGCACCGAAGGTCGACACGTCGAACTTCTGATCGTACCTCTGGCGCTCAGGCTCTAACTGACTGCCAAGCGCGCCAGGCGTGACGTCAGCCGGTACGTCCGCCGAGATCTCCAGCACAGCTTCGACAATCGGTGCTCGCACATATTGCCGGCGAACTACCGATTGGCCTTTTTCGTGACCTGGGTTCGCCGTGGCGGGCATCCCTGGATGGTGAGCGTGGGAACTCAAGGCAACATCATCAATAGGGATCGCAGCTAATCAAAATTAGTCGCACTGCACACTCTACCGCTACACCCGTCGACGTGCGTTGGTCCGGACGAAAGGGGCCGATGCTGTTTGTGACCGGCAAGCGGCCAGCGGCAGGCGCCCTCAACTGACTCGAACCTATGCGTCATCGCCGCCTCGGTCCTTCGCGTCCCGGCGTTTCGCCGTCTGGACAATAACTCGTCGAGCCCAGGTCGAGACTTCCAACTCGTCTGCGGCCGCTGCGCGCTCGACCAATCTCTTGTCGCCGGGGCTCATGCGAATAACCAGGCGCTCGGTCTTAGCGTCGGTCACGCTGCGCCCGGAAGAGTGGGTAACAATGGCATACGGCAAGCTATGAGAGATAGGGTCAGTTGTCTGTTCTAACAATGGCATACGATCGTTAGCTTCCGGTCATGTTTGGACAGTTCTATTTCGAACGCGAGGCTTTCCTGGCTGCGAGGGGACGTGGCGCACCGATCTCTCCCGGGACGTACGCCTCCGTCCTACTCGCTGAGTTGCTTGATCGCGCTCGCACGTTGAGGTGGCTCGCCTGGCGGGGCGCAGCGAGGTTGGCGAATTGACCCTAGCGGCAGTCGTTGACGTCTTCCTCCTCGACGTTGAGGAAGCGCGCGCGCGGGGGTTGAGGGGCGCGTCCCTTTTCTCGGACTGAGACTGATGCTCTGGATCCGTGGTCCGTCGATCCAGCCGATAGCCTCGACGATCTTGGCGGGGAGCTACTTCTTGCTTCCACGGCCTAGCCGTGCGCGCCAACTGACGAGAGCTAGGGCCAACTGCATGCGTCAGATAGTTCGCCCCTTGAGCGCCGTCTGGCGCGAATGGGGCAAGGCGCTGCCGCAAAAAGAGACATCTCTCTACTAACTCGCATGGTCGCGTAACGCGCGGCAATGAATTCGATGCGCCCCTCTAGGATGCATCTGAGAGCTTGGGCGACATCACAAAAGTTCGATACGGCAGAACGCGTGCTCGCTCGGTCGGCGCGGCCTTCAACGCACGCGCGTTGGTCGGACGAGTACGCCTTCGTGCGTGCCAATTGCGGATTCCACCGTTCGGCGGAGTTTGGTAAGTAGAGGGCATGCTGAATCCCACTTGGTAGGCAACACTCTCACGGAGCGAGGAGATGCGAGAGGCAAGGACACGACAACACGGCACCATGCAGGAAAGCAGTATGACACTGGAAACGCTGCTTAAAGCACCGGAAGTGGCCCGCATTCTCGGCATGCGGCACAAGCGCGTGTATGAATTGGTCGGTCACATTGCCGTGCGCTACGCGCCACGCACGCTGCGGTGGCGACCAGCCGATGTTCAATCGTGGATCGAGGCGCGAGCCCGAAGGGAAGGAACGATGGTTAGACGCGACGGAGATCGGCAAGATCGAGCACGTGGCGTCGCCGCAGTGGTGGGCGTTGTTCGCCGTGTTGCTGTACACGGGAATGCGGATTGGTGAAGCGCAAGGACGATGCGCTACATGAAGCACGCGCCCGAGGCGTACTTTGCTGAGGACGCAGCGCGCGTGGCAGCCAGTCTGCAAGGCGGAGTCGGTGAGGATGCAGCGCGGGTAGACGGGGCGCGGGCTAGCATGCGGCTCGCGTGATGGGAGTGCCCACAAAAATGCCCACACTCATCCACGTGCCGACCAGTCGGGGTAGCCGGGCCGGCTTGTTCAAGTCAGTCAGCAAGAATAGCTTACGGGCTGTTTCTGGCGCGGTAGCCAAGTGGTAAGGCAGCGGTCTGCAAAACCGCTATTCGCCGGTTCGATTCCGGCCCGCGCCTCTGGCCTCACATGCCCACGATCGCGGCGTCGACGTCGACGGTTTCGAAGGGCAGCGAGCTGTCGCCCGCCCAGGGCCGCTGGATGCGTCCGGTCCACGCGCCCTATGTTTGTGCGATGATTCCCAAACGCATTACCCCGCTGCTGGTGCTGTTCCTCGGCATTGCCGGCGCGGCGCACGCCCAATCCGAACGCGCCGGGATCGAGGCGCTACGTCAGCGGGACATTGCGGCCACGCTCACGCAGAACCCCGATCAGCTCGCGGCACTCTGGGATGACGACGCGACGTTACTCGGCCAGGGCGAGCACGCGATCGTCGGGCTGCCGGCGTTGCGCGCGGTGTACGCGACGGGTGGACAAAAGTGTCTGACGTACACGCCGCACTTCGAGAGCCTACACGTCAATGGCTCGGTGGCCTACGAATGGGGGCGTTTCGATGTGACTTTCGAAGACGTGAAGCAGAAGACGACCGCGACGCTGCACGGCCGATTCCTACGGGTGATGAAGAAGCAGCGCGACGGTAGCTGGCGCTTCACGCGTATCATGTGGCAGGAGGATCCCGAGGGGTCGGCCGCTAAAGGCCAAACGCCGCCTTGATGTGCTCCATGCCTTCCGGCGGCCCCACGAGGGCCGCCATCGCCAGAAGGTAGCCGATGGCGAACACGCCGCCCGTGGCGAACTGCGCCCACTGGCGCGAGGCGGGGCGGGTCTGCAGGAACCCGGCGAGGCAGGCGAAGATGATGACGAAGTGGCCGCAGGCGGCGACGACCTGGATGGCCGTGCTCGGGTCGCCGCCGTGGCCCTCGATCAGATTGCGGCCAACGGGGGAGCGGATCAGCGTGAGGTAGTTCCAGAAGAGGGCGATCAGAACGCCGGCGCCGAACCCCCAGGCACTTTTGCGGCGCGTCAGCGCGACCAGGGCCACGTAGATCAGCGCCTGGAACACGTGCAACACGCGCCACTGGGGCGCGAAGATCGCCGACACGGTCAATCCGAACACGAACATTGCCGAGCCGACGATGATGGACGCGTTGATCCACGTCGCATTCGAGGCCGGCCTGGTCAAGGTCGATGTGGTCATAGCCAGCCCGTACGGCGCGGTCGGGGTCGTTGTTTCACTCGGCGTCACGGCGAGACACAGCAATCGGCGGTAAAGAGACATTGGAGCGACGGCGGGGCGACGGGGCGTGGCGACATTGGGAGCCCTAACCCGCCGCTCGAGGAAATCATGACCGTGAGAGACCTGCTCCTCGCCTGCACGTTCGGCGCGATCGCCGCGTGCGCGCCGTCCGCTGCACACGCTCAGTCCAGCAAAGCCGATGACGACGGCCCCCCGATCGACTGCAAGAAGGTCTTTGCACCAGCCGATGCTGTTGGCATCCTCAACGACCCCGCCATCGTTGGCACGTACCCCTATCGATCCGGGTCGTGCACGTTCAGCACCGCCAAAGACGGTGGATCGATCATCGTGTACGGTGGCCCCGACATGACGTCGGAAATGACGTGGAACGACGTCACCGCGAGCAGCGATAAGGTCAAATACACTGCTTTGAGCGGCGTCGGCGACCAGGCGGTACGGAAAGCCAAGGACGGCGCGGAGATCGAGAGCAAGAAGGGCCGCATCTATTGCACCGTCGTGCTGCCCGGCTTCGCGCAGTCCGGCACCGACAAGGACTTCACCAGCGCCCGCGGCGAGGCATTGGCCAAGCGGCTTGGGGCCCTGTGCAACAAGTATTTCGCCATGCGATGATCCACCAGGGCCGGACGACGACCAGATCGCGCACCGCCACTGGCCCGAAATAGCGCCCGTCGAAACTGCGTGCGTGCACGGTCGCCAGCAGGAAGAGCTCGCCCGGGCGCACCACCGCGCGCCCGCGCCAGCGGGGGAGCTCGCGGCCCCGCGTGTCGCGCGGGAGCGGACGGCTCGCGGCGATCGCGCGCCCGTTGATGCGCACACCCGTCGTGTCGACGTCGATCGTATCGCCCGGCACGCCGGCGACGATCTTGCCCAAGCGTTCGACGTCGCCTGGGCACGGTCCGGCACTCAAGTAGCCGCGGGCGCGGGCGAACGCGCCGATGTCGGCCGGAAGGCACACCACGACGATCGCGCCGCGGCGCACCGGATCGCTCACGCTCCGGTAGACGCCGATCGGGAGACTCGGGCTCAGATTAAGCCACAGGACGAGCGGCCACATTGTGAAACGGGTTCGGCGCCGCCAGCGTCGAGAACTCCGGGTCCCGGAGATAGTTCACCTTCCCGGCGGCGATCGGTGAGCGGCCCCGCACGAAGACCAGCTGGAGGTCGGGCGCCAGGCGCCGCACCTCGTCCGCCGTGATCAGACGCCGCCCGCGCTCCGATACCGACTCAGCCACCCGCGCCCGGCGCGTCCGCGACTCGGTCGTCACCCGCACCGTCGCGTCCCCCGCCAGACGCGACAGATGATCGGCCGTCTCCCAGTCATTGATCCCGAACGCCTGCAGCACATCCGCATTCGCCAGAAACGTCGGCCAACTGTCGGAATAGACCGCGCGCAGCTGCGCCAGATCCTGAATCAGGAGCCAGAAGCTGACGCCGTACCCCCCAACCAGCGAGATCCCCCGCTCCACCGGTCGCATGCGCCCGAGGTGCGCGAACTCGTCCAGCAGGAAGACCACGCGTCCGATCCCGGGCGCGCCCCGCTTCGTGATCGCGTTCAGCATCGAACCGATCATGATCCGGAGCCAGCGGCGATAGCCATCGAGCCGCTCGGGCGGCAACACCAGATACGTCGTGTGGGCTGCGCCGGGATCCCGGCGACGCTGCGCGTCGCGAGACCCTGAGTCGGTTGGACTGATCCCGGCTGCGCCGGGATCCCGGCGACGCTGCGCGTCGCGAGACCCTGAGTCGGTTGGACTGATCCCGGCTGCGCCGGGATCCGCCGCCGGGCGACGCGTCGCGTCCAGCACCGCCGCCATGCTCGGGCTATCCAGAAAGTGCGTGTGACTCTGCGCCGTCGACAACACCGCCGCCCGCTCCCGCGCGCTCTTTTGCAGGAGCTGCCCCGCGGCCCGCTGCACCAGTCCCCCGGCCGCCGGACTCGACGCCATGTCGGAGAGCAGCGACTTGAACTCCAGCGGCGGGCGCGTGAGACACGCGCGCACGGCGCTCAACGACCGCCCTCCGCGATCGCCCCCCGCCGCCACATGCAGGATGAGCCCCACCAGCGCCGCGCGCGCCTCCTCCTCCCAGAACGCCTCGCTCCGCCCGTCCGACACTACCATCATGTCCGCCAGGAGCCGCGCGTCATCGACCGCGTCCGCCGTCCGCGTGTCGATCCGGTCCAAAGGATTGTACGTCGCCCGCTCTTCCGGCGGCGCCACGACGCCAAAGGGATCATACGCCAGGACGCGCGAGCCCATTGCCCGCCGGCGCGCCGCCGTCACCGCGTAGTTCTCACCCTTGGGGTCGGTCACGATGATCGACCCCGGAAACGTCAGCAGATTCGGCATCACCGCGCTCACGCCCTTGCCCGATCGCGTCGGCGCGACCGTCAGCAGATGCCCCTCGCCCGCGTAGCGCAGCAGGCCCGCCCGGGAGCGCCCGACGATGAGCCCCGCGCCCGTGACCAGCGAACCACCGTCGTCCCAGGCCGCCGTGCCGCAGGCGCTGGCCGCGGCCGGCGGGCGCCGGCCCACCAGATACGCGACCGTCGCCGCGACCGACGCCCCCCACACGGCGCCCACGGCGCGCACGAGATGATCCGGCCCCATGTCTTTCCAGACACCGGCGAGGGTCACGAGGATCAATTTTCAGAAACGGTCTCGTGACACCCAGAATGTTCGAACCGGTTCGAGACCGTGCGGCCCGTCCCTTGCGACCGGCCACATCTGTGCATACGGTGTTGATTGTCTCGACCGATCCGCTGACGGCGGCATTGCTCGGGGCATTCTCGGAGTTGGAACAGCTGTCGGTTGCCGTGCACGACGATCCAGCGGAATCACCCGCCGCCGCCATCGCCCGCCATCAACCAGACCTCGTCCTCGTTGACGTCGATCACCCGGACGGCTTTCAACCCGATCTGTTGGCGCGCCTCCGCCTCAGCGGCATCGCCGTCGTCGCCTTCAGTCCGGGACGCCTCGGCCCCGACGTGCGCGCTCTGGCCGAGCCCCACGGACTCCCGTGGATCGAGCTGCCGTTGGACCCTGCGCGATTTCGGGAGGTATTACGAGAGGCGCTCGGTTAGTCGCCATTCGGCTAGTCGCCATCCGGCGAAGCGCCGCCCCGTCAGGTCGGTAGGTCTTCCGCCCGTCGCGCGGGCAGCGCAAAGGCGAACACCGAGCCCCCCTCTTCGGGAAACTCGGCCCACACGCGCCCACCGGCAGTTCGTATGGTCTCCTGCACGATGCTCAGGCCCAGCCCAGTGCCCTCGATGTCCGGCGACTCCGACGTGTGCGCGCGGAAAAATCGCTGGAACAACATTGGCCGCGCCTCGACCGGCACGCCCCGCCCGTTGTCGTGGACCGCGACAATGACCTCGTTCCCGTTGAGCGATCCCCGCACGTCGGCGAACGACGCGCGGTCCGGATGCCGATACTTGATGGCGTTCGACAGAAAATTGATCAGACACAACTCGACGATCGCCGCGCTGACCTCCACGTCGGGCATATCCTCGGCGACGCGCACCTCCACCCCCTCCGCGTGCGCGGCGTCGCGCAGTTGACGCACGGCTTCACCGATCGCCGCGGCCAGCAGCACGTGCCGCTGGTGGCGGGCATCGGTGTCGAGTCGCGACAGCTCCAGCAGGTTGTCCAACACCATGCGCATGCCCGTCGCGTTGCGGGCGACCACGCCGGCCAGGCGCCGGCGATCCGCGTCCGCCAGTTCGATACTCTCCAACAGTTGGGCCGCGCCCATCGCGATGCCGATGCGATTCCGCAGCTCGTGCGTGAGCGCGCGGTCGAACGTCCGCAGCCGGTCCTCCCGCTCCGAGACCCGCGCCGCCATGAGCTGCAGGTACCGCGTCGCGGTCGCCTGCTGGATCACGCTCACGGCCTGGAAGAGGCGTTGCGCGCAACACGTCCAGACCGGTCCCGGTGCCTCGATCTTCTCGGCCAGACGTCCCAGAAACGTGAACAGGATGCCCCCCAGTATCTCGAACTCTTTCAGGATCTCATATTCGGTGAACCCTTGGATGTGGCGTAGCTCGCCCAACTTCATCGCGTGGATCACCACCTGCGTGTCCGCGGAAACGACCAGCGTGGGGTCTTCGATGAAGTCGGCGATCCCCAGGAGCAGGAGCGGCATGTGGTCGAGCAACCGGTCCGTGGGGAAAACCCGGTTGGGCGTCAGCGCCACGCGCTCGGCGATGCGGTCGAGCCAGCGCATCGTGAGCGCCGTGCGTTCGGCGCGCAGGGATGCGGCGACGGCCGAGGCCAGCTCGCCAAACTCGGGCTCCATACTCCGTAAATTACGCGGCAAACGGGTGGCGCGTCCTTGGCGTGGAGGGTTGTCCATGGCTCCATGGTCCGGCTCGGCTGCGCTGCTCGCTCTCATCCTCGTGCCCGGCGTGATCCAGGCGCAGCTCGACTCGGCCGTCGCCCTGTTCCGCGCGGGCAACCGCGGCGCCGCGTGGACCATCTTCGAGCCTTATGGCAAGGACAACGCCGTCGCCGCGTTCTATCTCGGACGGACGGAGCTCGACGCCGGCCACTATGGCCCCGCGGTCGACTGGTTCGAGCGCGCCGTGGCCCTCGACTCCACCAACGCGATGTACTGGGATCGCCTGGGACAGGCGTACGCCGGCCACGCGCTCGAGGCCGCGTTCTTCTTCAAGTACAAGCTGGCCCGCCGCTGCAAGTCCGCGTTCGAGCACGCCGTCGCGCTCGACTCCACCAATCTCGACGCGCGCACCGATGTGATCGAGTACTACGCGCAGGCCCCCGGTATCGTCGGCGGCGACAAAGACCGCGCCCGCGCGATGTCGATCATCTTGCAATCGTTCGCGCCGTTCTCCGGACTCCAGTCGCTGTTGCTCACGTGCCGCGTCTCCCACGATCGCACCTGCGTGCGGGCGACCGCCGACACCATCATGAGCACGTTCCCGGACAGTGCCCTGGGATACGTGGCGATGGCCCGCTGGTTCTCCGACACCGCCGAGTACGACTCGGCATTCGCCGTCCTCGATCGCCGGCTCGCCACCCGGCCCGATGACTGGCCCACCTTGCTGGAGCTGGGTCAGGTCGCCACGTTGTCGGGGCAACGCCTCGATCAGGCCGCGACGGCGTTGGAACGGTTCATTGCGTCTCCGTTCGCGGCCAACCCTTCCAAACGCGTGCAGCTCTCGGGCGCGCATTACCGTCTCGGCCACGTGTTCGCGCTCACCAATCAGCCGGATTCCGCGCGCGCCGAGTTTCAGCTTGCGGTGGCGCTCAACCCCAAGGACGGCGACGCCCGCAAGGCATTGAGGACTCTGCACTGATCCACTGGACCACCGATGCCCTTCTGGCCGCGGCGGCATTCGCGGCCGGAGCCATCAACGCGGTCGCCGGCGGCGGCACGTTCCTGACCTTCCCGTCCCTCATCTTCGCCGGCCTGTCTCCGATCGTCGCCAACGCCACCAGCACGGCCGGCGTGTGCCCGGGATCGCTGGCCAGCGCGGTGGCCTACCGTCGCGACCTCGCCGGACTGGGACGGCCGACGCTCATCGCCCTGATCGCCATCAGTTTGGTCGGTGGCCTGATCGGCGCCCGGCTGCTGCTGTCGACGCCCCCCGCGACGTTCGCGGCGCTCACGCCATGGCTCCTGCTGACGGCCACGCTGGTGTTCGCCGGCGGGCGGCGGGTCGCCGAAGCCGTCCGGCGCCGCGTCCGTATCGGCGTCCCCGTGCTCATCGGCGCGTTGTTTGTCATCACGATCTACGGCGGGTACTTCGGCGGCGGCGTCGGCATTCTGATGCTCGGCGTGATGACGCTCGCCGGCATGACCGAGCTGCACCAGATGAATGGGCTCAAGACGTTGCTCACCGGTTGCCTCAACGTCGTCGCGGCCGTGGCCTTCGCCGTGGCCCACGAGATCGTCTGGCGGCCCGCGATCGTGATGGCGATCTCGGCGATCGTGGGCGGCTACGCCGGCGGAGCGATTGCGCGCCGCGTCCCGCCGGCGCGGATCAGAACACTGGTGATCGCGATCGGCCTCACGATGACCATATGGTTCTTTGTTCGCCCGTAGCGCCCCCTCAAGCCCCTCACAGCCAAGCTCAGTCCGCCTGGAACTCGGCGCAGCCGAGTTCAGTCCAACCGACAGACACTGGAGCGGACTGCGGAGCAGTCCGCCTCTAGTGTCATTGTGGTGACAGGTTGGGCCGTTAGGATAGCCGCTCATGCGGACCCTGCGGTCACGAAGGCGCGAGCGATCCGAGCGGGCTCAGCCTGAGATCGTTCCGGACGCGATGGCCGCGGCATACGTTGGACGACACGTGACACTGGAAGGCGTGGTCGCCGCCGTCACCGCCACGCGCTCGAGCCCCGGCATGCACATCTTGCATCTGGGCGCCGTCCATCCCGCCGAGACGCTCACCATATGGATTCCCGACACCCTGCGGCTGTCGGCGCTCCACCGGCTGCGCGGCCGGCGCGTCCGGGTGACGGGAGCCGTGTGGCTGTACGAAGGGCTCTGGCCAGCCGTGACGCTGGCCGATGCGTCGGCCCTTACCGCGTAGCCTTTTCCAGAAAGGCGCGAAACGCCGCTTGGGCCTCTGGCGATCGCAGCGCCTCCAAAAAGAGATCGGCTTCCCGCTGCATGGCAGCCTTGACCTCCGCCATATCCGCGCGCAGCAACCGCTTGGTGTGCCGCAGCGCCGCGCGGGGCTTGGCGGCAAGCGCGCGGGCCTTGGCGGCCGCGTGCGCGTCCAGCGCCTCGTCAGGAATGATCGCGTTCACCAGGCCGCCGGCCGCAGCGGCCGCCGCGTCGAACGGCTCGCCCAACAGGAGCCACTCCGCCGCGCGGTGCTGGCCCACGAGACGCGGCAAGAGCAGCGTGCTCGCCGCCTCCGGCACGAGACCCAGCGACACGAACGGCAGCTGGAAGCGCGCCGAGGGCGCCGCGTAGACGAGATCGCAGTGCAACAGCATCGTCGTGCCGATCCCGACGGCCGCGCCGCGCACGGCGGCGACGAGCGGCTTGTCGAAATCGACCAACGCCATCAGGAATCGAAAGACGGGGCTGTCCGCCGCGGCCGGCGGAGCTCTAAGAAAATCGCGGAGATCGTTCCCCGCGGTGAACGTCGCGCCGGCACCGGTGATCACGACGACGGCGACGCCAGCGTCCTCGCGCGCCGCCACCAGCGCGTCGGCGAGCGCCGTGTACATGGCCGCGGTGATCGCGTTGCGCTTGTCCGGCCGGTCGATCACCAGGGTGCGGACGCCGTCCGCATCGGAGTGCCTCACGTCTGAGTCGGCCATGCCCCCAAACCTAACCGGCGTGGTGCACGCGGACGGGCTGCGGGGCGCGGTGCAGCCGCGCCGCGGTGCGGGTGAGAAAATCGTGCGGCTCGAGCTGCACGGCCAGCGACGACGGCAGAAATCCGGACACCAGGTGCACTTCGTTGGCAAATCCCCGCTCCGTGGCGTACCCCAACTTCGTCGCCACTTCGCGCACACTGGCGCGACCGGAGCGCAGGTAGTGGTAGGCCCGCACGACCCGCGCGATCCGGACCACCATCCACCCCGGCGCGAATCCCGCCCGCTCGATCGCGCGATCGAACGTCCGGCGCGACATGACCGCCGTGCGGGCCAGCTCGTCGACGGTGGCGATGGTGTGCGGCGCGCGAAACAACGTTTCGATCGCGCTGGCCAGCGACGGCGGCACCCGGCGCAGCAAATCTTCGATCATGGGGAGCAGCAGCTCCGTCAGCGTGTCCGCCGGCAGCGCGTCGAGCAGCGCCCGGATAGCTTCGGGGCTGTCGTCGAACCCGCGCAGCACGAGGTGCCGGTAGCCGTGCGCGGCGAGAAGCCCGTGCGCCCGCACCGCTTCCGATGACACGGTGGTATACGCCACGACGTGGACCGCCGAATGCCGGACGAGCATGGCGACCAGCGCCGGCAGCGTCGCGAGACCCACCAGTTGCGGGTCGATGACCGCGACATCGATGGGATAGAACCGCAGGGCGCCCTCGAGCTCGGACAGTCCTGAGACATCGTGCACGGTGTACAGCCCGCGCACGGCGGTACGGAAGGGGCGCAGCAATTGGTCGGGCAGATACGCGGCGATTTCCATAGGTGAAATCCGATCTTAGCGGGCGCGGCATGGCTGAGTGACGCCGCGAGTTGGCGCGGTGACGACATAGGCGACCGCTCCGCATGAAGAGCACTATTACGAGGTCAGTCTCCTCCACGCTTCGAGGCACTTCATGATCAAGCACATCCTGCTCTCCGGCTCCCTGGCGCTGGTCCTGGCCGGTGCGCTCACCGCCTGCGCCGACCCGACGGCCCCAACATCCCAAGCGAGGCCCGCACAGAACATGAGCGCCGGCGGCGGTGTCATGATCGGCGGCGGCTGATCCCCTTTTAGTCGACCTCCCCCGCGGTCGCCAGCTCGCGTAGCACACGCATGACGCCGGCGACTTCCGCGATCGCGGAGACGGCCGGCGCCACGGACGAGACATGGACAGGCGCGGGCATGGCGTCGGCCGGAGTGGCCGCGAGCTCTTCGGCCCGCATCAGGACGTGGTTGAACCGGTGCTGTTCGGCGAGATGGATGGCGCGGGCCAATGCGTTCCGCGATGCCGCGGGACGCCCAAAGCGTCGATAGCCATCCCCGAGGTGCAGGTAGTAATGGGCGGCGAGAAACGGCGGCAGGTTCTTCACGGTCGCAATCTCCCGCCGATAGCGCTCGAACACCGTCTCCTGCCCCTCGGTGACCGCGAGGCGCAGCAGATTGATCATCGCCGACCACCGTTGGATGGGCGACGCGCCGCTGGCGCGCAGAACGAGGAACGCGTCGCGTCCCGCTTCGCGCAGGCCGATGTCGACGAAGACGAGCGCCAGATCGTGCAGCGCGTTGTCGCGCAAGCGGTCGTCGGTGTACGCCCGCATCGCGGCATGCAGATGCATGATGGCGCGCTGATAGTCCTGGCGTTCGTAGGCCACGTACGCGCGCTCGTGCTTGGCGCGGGCCAGCGGTTCGAAATACGCGGACTGCGAAGCGGCCATCGGCTCGGCATCGCGGATGATGGCGTCCAACGCCGCCTCCGCCGCGGGCAGATCGCCGCGCAATCGAATAATCGTCGCCGTGCCAATGCGTCCCAGGAACATGTTGTACGCGTCGCCTTGCGCTTCGCCGGCTTCGACGGCGTGATCAAACGACGTGGCGGCATCGTCGAGATGCCCGCGGTTGCGTTGACACCGCCCCAACCGCACGCAGGCATTGGGCACCAGCTCGAATTCGTCCGGCGTGCGCGCATGGCGGAGAAACGTGGTGTAGACATCCTCGGCCAACTGCCACGAGCGATGCTCGTCGCCGTCGAGGAGCCGCGCGTAGGCCAGCAGGCTGGTGAGCACCGCGGGCGCGCGCCGTGCCCACCAACGGGTCACCGCCAGCACGATGCCGCTCAGGATGTTGGGGATGGGACCCGCGTCGCACGCGATGATCGATTGCTGTACCGCCTCGATCTCCGACAACAGGGGCGTCGCCGCCCCCGTGCGGCTCTCGGCCCATCGATCGATCAGGCGAAGGGTGACCAGTCCCGCGACCGCGGTGCGCCACTGCGGGTCCCGCTCGACGTCTTCGTTGGAGAGTCCCCGCGCCCGGCCCGTCTCGGCCAGCTCGCGCAGCAGCTCGAAGTATTCAGCGTGGGCGATCGCCGTGTCGGTGGGCATGGTGGGCCGCAACATTCAGCCACTGATGCCACCAGGGCAAGAGCGCCGTCGCATCGGCCGCCAGTGGCGTCACCTGCCCGCCCGTGGAGACGTAAAAGAGTCCTACCTCCCGGGCCTGGGCGCGTCCTTGAACAGCGGCAGAAACTGACCGTACCCCTCCGCTTCCAGCCGATCGGCCGGCACGAAGCGCAGTGCCGCCGAATTCATGCAAAAACGCTGGCCGGTGGGTTGGGGGCCGTCGTCGAACACGTGACCGAGATGGGAATCGCCCTGCGCGGACCGGACCTCGGTGCGCTCCGACAGGAGATGCCGATCCTGACGTGTGCGAACGTTGGACGGATCTAATGGTTTGCTGAAGCTCGGCCACCCGGTGCCCGAGTCGTATTTGTCGAGAGAACTGAATAACGGTTCGCCGCTCACGACGTCTACGTAGATGCCCGGTTCGTGATTGTTCCAATATTCATTGCGAAACGGGGGCTCGGTGCCTTCGTGTTGAGTCACTTTGTACTGTATCGGCGTCAGCCGAGCCTTGAGATCGTCCTCGTCTGGCTTGTTGTATGACATGCTTTCAAGAAAGCGACATAAAGTCAACTTGTCGACCTCAACCGCCGGTGTAGATTGCTAGAGACGGCAAATTACAGGTGGCGAGGGTCCCTCCCAGGGGTGCTCGCGAAAATGGCATACCCGCTGAAAAGCGGGGGCGCAAAGCTAGGAGGCTACAGCAGACCGGCACGGTCCGGTTCGCCATGCCAGTCCGGCCGCCGAACAGGCTCGATGATCGGGGGTGACCAGTGGTCGAGCGGGAAGTGCTGACCGCGCGCACAGTGTTGGTCGTCGATGACAGCGAGGATACGCGCGTGATGTACGGCGCGTATCTCCGCCACGTCGGCTTCCACGTGCGTGAAGCGGCGACCGGCGCCGCGGCGCTGACGATGGCGCGGCGCGAGGCGATCGATGTGATCCTCATGGACATCGCGCTGCCGGAGATGGACGGGTTCGAGGCCACGCGCCGGCTCAAAGCCGACCCGGAGACGCGGCGGATTCCCGTGGTGGCGCTCACGGCGTACGCCGTGCCGCCGGCGCCCGAGCGCGCCGCGGCGGCCGGATGCTCCGCGTATCTGGCGAAGCCGTGCACGCCCCGCGAGGTCGTCGCGACCATCGAGCGCGTGCTCGAAAGCGCATCGCCGATCATCCGCACGTCGGAGCCGCGCCGGGCGGATTGATCTAGCCGTCGACTGACGCGACGGTGTCCAGAGTGCCGAGGAAGTGCCGAAAATTCTCGGCGCCGAGCGTGCTCACGACGCGGCGCTGCGCAGCCGCCCGCAGCGGCGCAGCCGCGCGCAGGCGTTCGAGCCCGACGTCGGTCAGCGACACGAGCCGCACGCGCTGATCCACGCCCGCCTCGATCGCCAGCAACTTGTCGCGCTCCAGCGGTCCGAGATTGCGCGCCAACGTCGTGCGATCCATCCCCAGCTGCTCGGCCAGGTCCGACATGTTCACGGTGCCGGCCGCCGCCACGGTCGCCAGGACCGTGAACTGCGTGGACCGGAGCCCGCTCGGCGCCAATGCCTCATCGAACAAGCGCGTCACCGACCGCGCCGCGCGCCGCAGGTTCGCCAACGCGCACTGCGCCGTCTGTTCGGCGATCTGCTGGCGCCAGGCCTCTTTGTGCATAATATGAGTACATACACGTAGTGCGGCGGCGGGTCAAGCTGGCACCTTACGCCATGCCCGCCGCGATCACGTACCGGCGTCTCGACGCCAGCGACGCCGCCGCCTATCGCGCCATCCGCGTCGAAGCGCTCACCCGCGATGCCCGCGCGTTCCACAGCGCGCCGTCCGATGAGCTCGCGCGTCCGCTGGAATCGGTCGCCGAGCAGTTGTCGCGCGGCAACATGTTCGGGGCGTTCGCCGGCGAGACGCTGGTCGGCATCGCGGGGCTGGTGCGCGAGACGCGCGCCAAGACCGCGCACAAGGCCGTCCTGGTCGGCGTGTACGTGCAACCGGCCTTTCGCGGCGCGGGCATCGCGGGCCAGATCGTCGCCCACCTCATCGAGCGCGCGCGGGTCATCGGCGTCACGCTGGTGGTCCTGGCGGTCATCGCCGACAACGCCGAAGCGCGTCGCCTGTACGAGCGGTCGGGATTCACGGTCTACGGGATCGAGCCAAAGGCCGTCCGCGTCGGCGACGCGTATCTCGACGAGGCCCATATGTATCGGCATGTCGACGCCGGGTCCGTCGCGTGACCAAGACGATCATCGGTATCGATGTCGGGGGGACGAAAACCGCGGTCGTCGAAGGCACGTTCGATGGCGCGATCCTCCAGCGGCACGTCGGACCGACCGAGGGCCACCGGCCGTTCGCGGACACGTTTCCGGCGTTGGCCGAGCGCATGGTGCTGGCGATGGAGCGCGCGCGCGCGAGCGGGCGGCGTCCGATCGCGATCAGCGTCGCCGTCGCCGGGCCGGTCGACGCACGCGCGGGCCGACTGCTCGATCCACCGAATCTCCTTGGATGGCACGGCGTCGCCCTCAAAGCCACGCTGGAGGACCGGTTTCCGCTCCCCGTCTATGTCGAGCACGACGCCAAAGCCGGGGCGCTGGCCGAGTTCCGATTCGGCGTGGGAGCGACGCGGCCCGGGCTCGCCGATCTCGTCTTTCTGACATTTGGCACGGGGAACGGCGCCGGGATCATCGCCAACGGGCGGCTGGTGCGCGGCGCCAGCGAAATGGCGGGCGAGGTCTGGATGCTGGCGGTCGCGGGTGAACCGGACATGCGCCTCACCGCGGACGAGGGGTGGGAGAGTGTTTCATCGGGCCGCGGGTTGCTCGCCGTGGCCCGCCGTCTTGAACCCGGGCGCTGGAGTCCCGAGGCGCGCATCCGCGATATCGTCGACGCCGCGCTCGCCGGAGATCCCGGAGCGCTCGGCGCTGTCGAGGAGTGCGGCCGGTGGCTGGGCGCGGGCATGGCGGCGCTCGTGACCGTGCTCAACCCGCGCGTGATCGTCGTCGGCTCCCTGGCCGTGGTCCTGGGCGAGCGCCTCCTCGGCCCCGCGCGCGCGGTGCTGGCCCGGCGCGCGCAGCCGCGCGCCGTCGCCGCCTGCGAGGTCGTCCCCAGCGCGCTTGGGCCCCGGCTGGGCGATGTGCAGTCGCTGATGGCGGCGCTCGACGCGTTGGAGTCATGACTGACTACGCCCGCCGCCTGGGCCTGTTCAATGCGGCGATGGTGACAGCCGGTGGCATCATCGGCGGCGGCATCTTTCTGAATCCTGCCGTAGTCGCCCAGCGTGTCACGACGGAGCCGCTCATCCTCGCCGTCTGGGTGCTGGGTGGCGCGATCGCGGCCGTCGGCGCGCTCTGCTTCGCCGAGCTGGGCGGCCGGCGGCCCGCGGCCGGCGGCGGCTACGTGTACCTGCGCGAAGCATTCGGCCCGCTGCCGGCTTTCCTTTACGGCTGGACGTTTCTGCTCGTCGTCAACACGGGCGGCATGGCCGCCGTGGCGGTGACATTCGCGCACTACTCCGCCGTTCTCGTGGGCCTCTCCGAATCCGCGGAACGACCGATCGCGATCGGCGCGGTGTTGTTGCTGACGGCGATCAATGTGCGCGGCGTACGGGCCGGCGCCCTGACGCAGAACATTTTCACCGTGCTCAAGCTGGCGGCGCTCGCCGCCGTCATTGTCGCCGGTCTCATAGTCGGCCTCGGCCACGGCCGCGCGGCGTCGCTCGCCGTCGCCCCGCCGACGCACGATCTGGTGCGGAGTGTCGGGATCGCGCTCGTTCCGATCCTGTTTGCCTATGGCGGTTGGGCCCACGCGAACAACGTGGCGGGCGAGATGCGCGATCCGGAACGCACGCTGCCGCGGGCGATGCTGGTCGGCATGGCGATCGTCGTCGTCGTGTACTTGCTGGCGAATCTCGCCTACGTAACAGCGCTGGGTCCCGCCGGTCTCGCCGCGAGCCGCGCGCCGGCGACGGATACGCTCGAGCGCGCCGTCGGCTCCCTCGGCGGCACCCTGGTCGGCTTGGGGATCGCGGTCTCGACGTTCGGTTTCGTGAACATCACGATCCTCTCGGCGCCCCGCATCCTGCAGACGATGGCCGCTGACGGTCTCTTCTTTCGCCGGGCGGCGGCGTTGCATCCGCGTTACCGCACGCCCGCGGTCGCGCTGTGCTGGCAGGCGGTCTGGGCCGTAGCGCTCACGGCAACGGGCAAATACGGCGCGTTGCTCGACTATGTCATCTTCGGCGACTGGCTCTTTTTCGGCGCTATCGTCGCGACGCTGTTCGTGTACCGCCGACGCGACCTCCCGGGGACGCCAGCCGGATTTCGCGTGCCGGGATATCCGGCGCTACCGGCCGTGTTCCTCGTCGTCTGCGTGTACGTCATCGTGAGCAGCGTGCGCTCCGGCCCGCGCAACGCGCTGATTGGCGCCGCGCTCATCGCGTTGGGAATCCCGGTCTATTGGCTGTGGCGTCGCGGCCCGGGAGCCGTCAGCTCGACGCCGCCTTCGGCGGGAAATCCCGAAACATCTCCACCGCCCCTTTCTTGATCGCCTCGCTGAGCTGCTTCGGATCCCCGTTCAACGCATCGCTGCCGACACCGCGCCAGACGAGCTTTTTCGTCTTGTTGTCGATCATATCGACCACGACGGTTCCGGTCGTGACGGTGTCCGCGGTGGTCGTGGCGTAGGTCGGACCCCAAGGGCGCCCGTACCAGTAGTTACCGTACGGGCCATACCGCCCCCAGCCGTAGGGTCCCCACGCATCGTTTTGATACATGGTGTTCACGTCGACCTGCTGGCCTGTCGACGCGTGGTACGTCACCGTGAGATCGGCGCTGTCCGATACCTGTCGAAAGCCCTTGGCCATCATCTGCGAATCGATGGCGGTCTTGATCCTCTGATCGGTCAACGGGTTCTTGGCCGGTGTGCCGTCGTGCCACCGGTACGTGCTGTACTGCTTGAAGTTCGCGGTCGGGTCGTGGTCGGTGACGACATGAATCCCGCTCGCACAGCCGAGCGAGACAGCCGCCAGCGCCGCCACGACCATGCGTTGAGTCGTCATGGGGCGCTTGACCGGCAATTCGCGTGCACACGCATCCATTCACGCGCGCGAACCGCTCGCTGCCTCGAATCGAGTGTCGCTGGCCACGCGCTCCCAGGCGCGGAGGTCGGCGAGCAGACCCTCGGCGTGCGCCCGCACCGCGGCGACCGCGTCCTCACCGAGCTGAAGCCGGAGCGGCGTCCGCTCCGCGGCGAGGGCGAGGTCGATCGCCGCGGCGGCGCGCAGCGGGTCGCCCACCTGCGTGCCGTTCGACTCCCGCACGAAATCGCGCGTGCGCCCCACGACGTCGCGATAGGCCGCGAGCTCCGGCATGCGCCGGGTGCCGGATCCCAGGAGATTCGTCCGGAAATTCCCGGGCTCCACGATCAGCACCTTGATGCCAAAGGGGGCGACCTCGTAGGCCAGCGCTTCGGAGAAGCCTTCCAGGGCGAACTTGGACGCGGAGTAGGCGCTGAACCCACCGAACGACAGTTGCCCGCCCTGGCTCGAGATGTTCACGATGGCGCCTGCGCCTTGCGCGCGCAGCACCGGCAAGGCGGCCCGGATCACCGCGACGGCGCCGAAGAAATTCGTCTCCATGAGGGCGCGCAGCTCGTGGTCGGGCGTCTCCTCGGCGGCGCCGACGATGCCGAAGCCGGCGTTGTTGATCAGCGCATCGATCCGGCCGAAGCGTTGTATCGCGGCGCTGATCGCCGCCGGCGGATCGCCGGGCCGGTCGACGTCGAGTGCCAGCGGCAGCACGCGGTCGGGCGCCTGCGCGACCAGCGGCTGCAGTTTCGACACGTCGCGCGCGGTCGCGACGACGTGGTACCCTTTGGACAGGGCATAGGTCGCGAAAGCGTGACCAAAGCCGGACGATGTGCCGGTGATGAACCAGGTTTTGGTAGCAGTCATGACACTCCCGGCTTCATATTCCGGGCCATGAGACTCTTCCTGACGGCGGGGATCGTGCTGTTCATCCTGTCGGCGCCGCTCGCGTTGCGGCGCGTCAAACCGAATCGGTTCTACGGGATACGCACGCGCGCGACGTTCGCTGACGAGTGGGTGTGGTACGAGGCCAACGCGCGAGCGGGGCGCGACATGGCCGTGCTCTCGCTGGTACTGGTGTTCGTCGCGCTGGCGTTGGCCCGGGTGAGCGAGCCCGCGTATTCCTTGATCTGCGCCGGCACGCTGGGCATCGGCGCGCTCGTGTCGAGCACGATCGCGGTGCGGCGCGCGAACCAGCTCGGGGACTCACGCACGGACGCTGACGGCATCGGTACGATCGAAAAGACGCCCGATAAATAGTACGGCAAGCCAGATCTCGACCGCGGCGACGGCGAGGCCGGCGATGACTCCCGCAGTCACGGCCGGAATGGACCCGCCGAGGAGCAGCGCCAGGCCGACGGCCGCGCCGGTGGGTGGAGCGAGGGAGATGGCGAGCGCGAGCAGTGAGCCAATGCCGGCCAGCGCGCGCTGGCCCACCGCTTCGAATCCCACCTGTCCAGCCTCGGGCACCGCCGCGCCGAGGCGGGTCCAACCGGGAATGAGAATGGCGACCGCGTTCTGGATCGTCAGGCTGGTGAGGTTCACGGCCGGGAGAACGACGAGGGCGCCGGCCAGGATCGACGCGCGGGGGCCGATCGCGATCGGCGTGAAGAGCGCGAACGCGAGCAGGGCGAGCCCGATCTGCATGACGGTGAGCGTCGCGGCCGACGACAGGATCTCGGCGAACACGATCGTGCGGCCGCGCAGGGGATAGGTGCGCAGGACGCCGAGATGCGCGAGATCGCCGCGGAGATCGTTGCGCACGAGGAGGGGGCCAACGAGCGCCAGATAGGCGACGCCGACCATGGCGCCGCCACCGATGAGCACGGCCGGGGTATCGAGGCCATTGCCGCGCGACGGCACGAGCCCCGCCAGGTTGGCGGTGGCCAACGCGACGAGCAGCACGATGGTGAACCGCAGTGCCGTCGTCACCCGGAGGCTCCGGGTGAACGACACCATGTTCTTCCACACGATGGCCGACCACGCGGGCCCGCTCGAGGCCAGCGGGACCAGTGGACGCTCGGCGCGTCGCGGCGCGCGGACCGCGGGCACGGCGCGCGCGGCCAATCGCACCGCGCGGCGCGCCGAGGCGTCGAGCGCGGCGTCCTGGAACGTCGCGTCGGCGCGCAGCACCCAGACGTAATGGAGGATGAGGAGCACGACGGCCGGGCCGATCGCCCTGACCCAGGCATCGGTCGAGCGGGCATACGCGGGGCCGACGAGCCAGTGAAACGGCAGCAGGATCGCCGACGGCAGCGGCGCGCGGAGCGCGTTGGTGATGTTATTGGAAAAGTCGACCGCGTCCTGCATGGAATGGATCGGCCGGAACGCCGGAGCGATGGACACGCCCAGCAGGATGACACAGATGCCGACGAGCGCGAGCGCCGGGGCGCTGCGGCGAAGCCCGCGTCCGCGCTGCGCGGCGGCGGTGCGCACCAAGGTCACACCCATCTGATGCATGAAGGTCGTCGCGAAGAGGACCCAGAGGCCCAACACGCGGAGAGGCACCGGCAACGGCGATCCGCCCCGCCAGATCAAGAGCGCGATGAAGAGGGCGCTCACCAGCATCGAGAACTGGACGCGGATGACGCGATAGAGCACGAGATCGCGCCGGGGGATCGGCGCGGGAAACAAGAACTGGATCTCGGCGGGCGTGAACGCCAACGTGCCGGTCGATGCGCCGAATATCCACCACTTGGCAGTCAGCACCGCCAGTAGGAAGGCGCTGCCCAATGCGAGGGAGGGCTGCAGCATGGGCGGCGCCGGTGGCGTCGCCGCGTTCTGCTCCGGGCGATAGAAAATGAGACCGATGTAGGCGAGCCCGATGAGCAGCGCGATGGCGTACCGGGGTTGCCGGAGGCGCGCCAGCTGTGCGCGTGCCCGGTTCCGGAAGGTCGTACCGAGCAAATACATGAGGGACGCGGACCCCTGCGACGATCCCGGGGCGGTCATTCCGTGAGCGCGAGGAAGAGGTCCTCGAGCCCGAGGCCGGCCAAGTCGGGGCGTTCGGCGATGATGGAGGCGACCGTCCCGTAGGCGACGGCGTGGCCGCGGCGCAGCACGAGGATCTGCGTGCACAGCTCCTCGACCAGATGCAGCAGGTGGGAGCTCAAGACGACAGCGGCGCCCGCGGCGGCGCGGGCGACGATGGTCTCTTTCATCCGGCGGATCCCTGCGGGATCGAGCCCGGTCAGGGGCTCGTCGAGGATCAGGACCGAGGGATCGTGGATCAGTCCGCAAGCGATGGCGAGTTTCTGGCGCATCCCGCGCGACAGCTCGCCCGGCAGAGTTCCGCGCTTGTCGGTCAGCTCCAGCTCGGCAAGCAGGGGCGCGATCCGGGCATCGACGCCAGTGACGCCGTAGACGCGGGCCACGAAGCGCAGATGCTCTTCGACGGTCAAGTACTCGAAGAGCTCGGGCTCGTCAGGGATGAACGCGAGCGCGCGCTTCGCCGCGAGGGGGTCGCGGGCGAGGTCGACGCCGGCGATCGTGATGGTGCCGCTGGTGGGGGCGATGATACCGGCGAGGCTCCGGAGCGTCGTCGTCTTTCCGGCCCCGTTGGGCCCTACGAGTCCCATGATCTCACCAGGCCCGACGCGGAACGACAACCTATCGACTGCTACCAGGTCGCCGTACAGCCGTGTCAGGCCCGAGACGTCGATCACATCGGAAAGCTAGTCGAAAAACTCCCTCACGCGGCATTCGAATCCCGGGAGCACGTCTTCGCCCGAGAGCACGTCATCCGCGCCCAGGATCGTCGTCGACCCGTCCAGCCGGTGCACGGACACGCGGCGCTTTTCTGCGTCGACATACCAAATGAGTCGCGTGCCGACCAGCAGGTAGTTCGCGAGTTTTGCCGCCATGAGACCCGGCGTGTTGCTAGCCGAGAGGACTTCGACTACGAGATCGGCCCGCGTCAGCCACCGTCGGTCCACGGTGCCGAGACGATCGGCGCCGACAAAGGCCAGATCGGGCCCGCGGACCGTGTCGGGGTTTCTCTTGATGAAGTAGTTCGTGTCGCCGGTGTACAGCTTTCCGAGACGACGATCTCGGATGAAACTGCCGAGCAGCAGCGTGATCTGCGTCATCGACGAGCCGTGATAAGGCTGCGCAGGCTCGTGCACCTGGAGGCACCCATCGGCCAGCTCGAACCGATAGTGCTCCGAGTACTGGTCGATCGAGAGCTCCGCAAACTGCTCTGCCGTCATGAGCTGCACCGCCCCGTCGAGACGATCCCCCGCCTGAACTCTTTCCTGGGTGTCCACCACCGCCTCCGCGTTGACCGCAACGAGCCTAACGCCACGCGATTCGCCGGCGCAACGTGGAAACTCCGACCGTGCGTCAGGCGAGCGTCAGGGCGGAGATCACAGCGGCGCCCACATCGCGCGTCGTCGCCGTGCGCGCGCCGGCCGGCGCGACGTCGGCGGTCACGCAGCCGGCGTCGATCGTCGCCGACACCGCGCGCTCGATGGCGCGCGCTTCGGCGTCGAGTCCGAGGGAGTGACGGAGGAGCATGGCGACAGAGAGGATCGTGGCGATGGGGTTGGCGATGCCTTTGCCGGCGATGTCCGGCGCCGTGCCGTGGATCGGCTCGTACAGGCCGCGGGGCGTGGCGCCGAGGGATGCCGAGGGGAGCATGCCCACGGAGCCGACCAGCACCGCGGCCTCGTCGGTGAGAATGTCGCCAAACGTGTTCTCGGTGACGATCACATTGAATTCCGCCGGGCGGCGGATCAGATGCATGGCGCAGGCATTGACCAGCATGTGCTCGAGTGCGACGTCCGGAAATTCGTCGCGCATCAGGCGCGTCACGACCCGGCGCCACAGGCGCGAGGTGGTCAACACGTTGGCTTTATCGACCGACGTCAACCGCCGCCGCCGGTCCCGCGCCATAAGCGCCGCCACGCGGGTGACGCGCTCGATCTCGCCGGTCGTGTAGACGCACGTGTCGAATGCCCGTTCGCCGCCGTCGCCCAGCGTTTCCCTTCCGCGGGCGCCGAAGTACAGCCCCCCGGTGAGCTCGCGCACGACGACGATGTCGACGCCCCGCAGTACCTCCGGCCGAATAGGCGACGTCCCGACCAGCGCCGGGTGGACGGCGATGGGCCGCACGTTCGCGTAGAGATCGAGCGCCTTTCGGATACCCATGAGCCCCAGCTCCGGCCCCTCCGCCGCCTCGGGATTGTCCCACTTGGGCCCACCGACGGCGCCGAGCAGGACCGCGTCCGATGCGAGGGCGATGGCGACCGTCTCGGCGGGGAGCGCCTTTCCAGTGGTGTCGAGCGCCGCGCCGCCGATCAGCGCCGGCCGCATCTCGAACGTATGGCCAAAGCGCGCCCCGGTCGCGTGCAAGACGCGCACGCCTTCGGCGATGACCTCCGGGCCGATGCCATCGCCGGCCAGTACCGCGATTGTCGCTTTCATCCCGTGTAGCCTATTATAGACGTATGAATTCATCCACGAGCACGACCACGACGCTGGCGCTGCTGCGTGTGGTCTCCGCGATCGTGTACATGCAACACGGCGCGCAGAAGTTCTTCCCGGTATTCGGCGGGCCCAGCGATCACCTTGGGCCCCTACAGATCGCGGGCGGCACCATTGAGCTGGTCGGCGGCGCGCTGATCCTGCTGGGGCTTTTCACGCGGCTGGCTGCGTTCATCTCCTCGGGAGAGATGGCGGTGGCGTACTTCATGTTTCACTTCCCGCGCGGATTCTGGCCCGTCATGAATCACGGGGAGACCCCGACGCTGCTCTGCTTCATCTTTCTGTTTCTCGCCGCCGCCGGAGGCGGAGCCTACGCGCTGGACGCGGTGCTGAGTCGACGGCGCGACACCTGACGCTCTAGAGGATGAAGGTCGCGATCACCGGGGCGACCGGCCTCATTGGGTCGGCGCTCGACGCCCGCCTCACGGCCGCTGGCCATCGCGTCGTGCGTCTCGTGCGCCGGAACCCCGATGCCAGCCGCGGCGACGTGCTCTGGGATCCGGCGCGCGGCGTGCTCGACGCGTCCGCGCTCGATGGCGTTCAGGCGGTCGTGAACCTGGCGGGCGAACCCGTGGCCGAGCGATGGACCACAGATCGCAAGCGGCGCATTCGCCTCAGTCGGATCGACGCGACCACGACCCTCGTGCGGGCGATCATCGCGGCGGCGCGTCCGCCCCGGGTCCTGGTCAGCGCGTCGGCCATCGGCATTTACGGTGATCGCGCCGATGAGTCACTCGACGAAGCCGCGGCGCTCGGCGAAGGCTTTCTGGCCGATGTCGGACGCGCCTGGGAGGCGGCCACCGCTCCGGCGGGCGAGCGCGGCGTGCGCACCGTCATCGCGCGACTCGGCATCGTGCTGTCGGCGGCCGGCGGCGCGTTGGAAAAGATGCTGCCGCCGTTCAAGCTCGGCGCCGGCGGGAAGTTGGGGCCGGGAACCCAGTGGATGAGTTGGGTCTCCCTCGACGACGTCGTGGCGGCGATCGAGTTCGCCCTGACCACCGATCATGTGTCAGGAGCGGTGAACGTCGTCGCGCCCAATCCGGTGACCAACGCCGAGTTCACGCACGAGTTGGGACATGCGCTGCATTGGCCGGCGCTGGCGACCGTGCCCGCGTTCGCGTTGAAGCTGGCGTACGGCGAGATGGGCGAGCAGGTCTTGATGGCGAGCCAACGCGTCTATCCCCGCGCGCTGGAGCGCGCGGGATACGTGTTTCGTCATCCGCAGCTCGCGGACGCCCTGCGTTCAGCGCTCGCTAGTCCGGCACGCAGCCGGTGAACATCGCCACCGGGATGCCGCCGTTCGACGTCTGGATCTCGGGCGACAACGGAAGGCGCGTCTCGCGCATCAGCGCACGATCGCCGAGCAGCGCGACCGACCAGCCGGGGAGCACCGTCCGCGCGACGTCGCCCAGGCGCGCGTAGAGATCGCGGAGCTGCGTGCGGTCCCCGACGCGCACGCCGTACGGCGGGTTCGTCACCACCCAGCCGGCCGGCGCCGGACGCGCGAGGGCCGACAGCGGCTGTGTGCGGATCTCGATGTCGGCGGCGACGCCCGCCCGCTCGGCGTTGGCGAGCGTCGCCGCCGCCGCGCCGGCGTCCCGGTCCGCGGCGATGATCAATCCCTGGGCCGGGCCCTCGGCGGCGCGGGCCGCGGCCAGGACTTCGTCCCAGGTCCGGGCCTCGAACTCCGGCCATTGCATGAATCCAAATGATCGTGACACACCCGGCGCGCGATGGCGCGCCCGGAGCGCGGCTTCGATGGGGATCGTGCCCGATCCGCAGAACGGATCGACGAGGGCGGAGCGCTCGTCCCAACCGCTCACCGCCAGTATGCCGGCAGCGAGCGTCTCGCGCATGGGCGCCTTGGCGGTGGCCAGCCGGTACCCGCGGCGATGTAACAGCGCGCCCGAGGTATCGAGGCTGATCGTGCACTCATCGCGGAAGATGCGCGCCAACACCAGGACGGCGGATTCGTTTGACGTCCCGGCATCCGGCGTGCCGGTATACCGCTCGATGGCGCGCGCCACGCGCTCGGCGACGGCGTCCGAGTGGTACAGCCGCGACTTCCGACACGTCGCCGTCACGTGGACTTGCGCGCCGCGCGCGAGAAATCGCTCGAACGGCACGCGCTTCGCGTGTCGTTCCAGATCGTGAAACGCCTCGGCGTGAAACCGCGCCAGCCGGATCACGACGCGACTGGCGACGCGCAACTGCAGGTTCGCCGAGTACAACGCCCGGGCATCCGCCTGGAAGGCGACGCCGCCCGCACCTGACTCGACTGGACGGATGCCGAGCGATTCCAACTCCTGCGCGACCAGGCCTTCGAGCCCAGGCGCGGCGACAGCAAAGCACCAGTAAGTCACTCAGCAAGTTAACTGTTGCCAATGGAACGGAATCTGCGACTCCCATTGGCATGGGACGCTCCCCTCTCTGCTCGCGCGGGCCCGAACGCTCTTGTCCGAGCAGTTCGGGCACGCGGACTTCCAGCTCGGCCAGTGGCCGTCGATCGAAGCCGTTCTCGCTGGACGGGACTCGATCGTCGTGATGCCCACGGGCAGCGGGAAGTCACTGGTCTTCCAACTGCCCGCCCTCGTCCTGCCTGGACTCACCGTGGTGATCACGCCGCTGATCGCCTTGATGAAGGACCAGCACGACAAGCTGATTGCACAGGGTGTCGATTCGGTGGCGATGCATTCGCACCTCACAGGGCCGCAAACGCGCGAAGCGCACCGGCAGGTCTCCGACGGCGAGGGGCAGATCCTCTACATGACGCCGGAGCGCTTCAAGGACCGCGATTTCTTCGAGCGGCTCCTCTCGCGCCGCGTGAGCCTGTTCGTGGTCGACGAGGCCCACTGCGTGAGCCAATGGGGCCACGACTTCCGTCCCGACTATTTGATGCTCGGTTCGGTGGCCGAGCGACTGGGCCGGCCGCCGATACTCGCGCTCACGGCGACGGCCACGGACGAGGTCCGCCGCGACATCGGGCGGCAACTCGGCTTGCGCGACCCGGTTGTCACGGTGACCGGCTTTGCGCGACCGAACCTCCGGTTCGAGGTCCGCCGGACGGTAAACGACGGTGCCAAGGATGAGGCGCTCCTCGACATCCTGAATCACGACACCGGGCCCGGGATCATCTACGCCGCGACCGTCAAGGAAGCCGAACGGCTTCACACGGTGCTCAAGGACCGGTACGCCGTCGGGCTGTACCATGGCAAGATTGCCGGCGGCCGAGCGAACGAGCGCGCAGAACAAGTTCATGTCCGGCGCGTTACACGCGATGATCGCGACGAACGCCTTCGGCCTCGGGATCGACAAGCAGGATCTGCGCTCCATCATTCACTATCACTTTCCCGGGTCCATCGAGTCCTACTATCAGGAAGCCGGGCGCGCCGGCCGGGACGGCGAACCCGCCACCTGCACGGTGCTCTATCGGGTCGAGGACCGCCGCATCCAGTCGTATTTCCTCGGCGGGAAGTACCCCGAGATCGAGGAAGCGGCCAAAGCCGCCATCGTGCTGGAACACTACCCCGAGCGCACGCCGGTGTCGCTCGACCAGCTCGCCAATCAGGCCGGCGTGCCCCGCCGCAAAGCGCGGATCGTGTTCACGCTCCTCAAGCGGCACGGCCTCGTACGCGAGCATCGGGGCGGCAGTTGGGAGCGGCTCGCCGGGCGACTCACCCAGGTCGACCTGAGTCAGGATCTCATCGACTACGAGGAGCGTCGGGCGAAAGATCAGGACAAGCTGCGGGCCATCATCCGGTTTTGTCAGACCGCCCAGTGCCGCACCCGGGTGATCCTGGAGTACTTCGGCGAGCCCGTCGCGCCGGACTGGCGGTGCGGCAACTGCGACGCGTGCGATGCCGGCGTCGCCTGGGACGAGCGGACCTCCGCGGCGTAGGACCGACTATAGTTTACTCCCATGCTCGAATGGGAGCTGACGAACAACACGGTTCGCGCATGGCTGACGGCGGGCGGCATCTTCGCCGTCCTCCTCCTGCTGCTCTTGGTGCTCCGCGCCGTGCTGCAGCGGCGCGTCGCGATCCCGGTCGTCGCCAATGTGCTGCGGCAGACCCGCGTGTTCTTCCTGGTCGCGCTCGCGCTCCTCGTCGCCTCCCAGTATCTCGTCCTGACAACGGGATGGGAGCACACGGTCCGCCTGCTGGTGACCTTGGCGTCGGTGCTGCAGGTGGCCCTGTGGGGGAACGGGCTGATCGCCTTCAGCGTCGCCCGCTACGCCTCGCGCCGCGCGATCTCGGGCGACGCCCAGAGCCCGACGACGCTCGCCGTCCTCGGCGTCATCGCGCGCGTGGTGATGTGGCTGATCCTCATCCTGATCGCCCTCGACAACCTCGGCGTGCACATCACGACCCTGGTCGCGGGGCTCGGGATCAGCGGGGTCGCGGTCGCTCTCGCCGTCCAGAACATTTTGGGCGACCTGTTCGGCGCCCTATCGATCGTGTTGGACAAGCCCTTCATCGTCGGCGACGCTATCACCGTCGACACGTTCACGGGGATCGTCGAGCACATCGGGCTCAAGACCACGCGTCTCCGGAGCGTCACCGGCGAGCAACTCATCTTCGCCAACAGCGATCTCCTCAAAAGTCGCATTCGCAACTGGAAGCGCATGAGCGAGCGGGCGGTGACAATGGTCACGCGGCTCTCGTATCAGAACCCGCCCCACATGATCGCCGGCGTCCCCGCGCTCATCAGTGATGTGGTTGCCGGGGTCCCGCAAACGCGATTGGCCCGTTCCCACGTCCGCGCGCTCGGCGACGCCGGCGTCGAGGTCGAGACGCTCTACTTCGTGCTCTCCGCCGATTACGGCGCGTACATGACCGCGCAACAAGCGGTCACGCTGGGCACGCTGACCCGTCTGGCCGACGAAGGGGTGGCGATTCCCACCCCGATCAACACCGTGCTCTTGCGCGCCGACGTCACAACTGCGGTAAGTCCCGGCCCGCCGCCGAGCCCCCCGCCTCGTACCACTCCATCTCCCCGGGCGTGACGGGGCGGAGCAGGATGTCGAAGGCCAGCCACGTCGTCTTGGCGAACGGGTAGCAGACAAAGGCGCCGAACAGCACGAGGACGACGGCGCCGTACTGGAGCAGCGTCCAGGGCGGATTCGGCATCGTCGCGAAAATGACCACGCCGATGAGCGCCGCCACCAACAGCTCCACCGCCACCAAGTTGAAGAGATAGGCGCCGATGAAATAGTCGTCCTCGGCGCGATCGAACTTGAGTCCGCAGGTCGGACATTGCTCGCGGAGCGTGAACCAGTTGGCGAAGATGTTCCGCCCGCCGCAGTTCGGGCAGCGGAGACGGAGCGCGCGCCCAAACAGTGGCACGGCGCGGCGGAAGTCGTAGGCCTCCCGGTCGTACTCGCGCGCGTCCATTGCGGAAATATGTCCGCGATCCGCCCGCGCGGCCAATCAATCCCGGCGGCTGGTTGGTCTAGGTTGGCCGGTCATGCTGTTGGTCACACGATTGTCTCGACGTGCCGTGCGGTGGCGCGTACGCGCGTGCTTTGCGTGCGGCGCCATCGCCCCGCTCGTGACCGTCCATCCCGCGTGCCTCCTCGCCCAAGCGGCTGGCGGTGTCGTCGCGGGGCGTGTCGCCGATTCGAGCGGCACGCCGGTCCCGGGCGCCACACTGCACGTCGGGGACACGCGGACCGGCGCGATGACGGACGCCACGGGCCGCTATCGACTCTCATTCCCGCCCGGTGGCGCCGTCGTGCACGTGAAGCGCATCGGGTTCACCGCCGATTCGTTCGCGGTGACGATCGCCGCGGGCGAAACCGCGACGCGCGACATCGTGCTGCGTCCGGCGGCGACGGTGCTGACCGGCTTGCGGATCACCGCCAACGTGACGCAGGGCAGCAGAGCGGCCACCGTCGACGCGATCCGCGCCGCGCCGACGATCGAGAGCGTGATCGGAGCGGAGGCGATCTCGGCGTTGCCCAACGCCAATGCCGCCGACGCGGCCGCGCGCGTACCGGGCGTCACCAGCGAGCGGGCCGAGGGCGAGAGCGAATTCGTCGAAGTCCGCGGTACTGAATCGCGGCTGGCCAACGTGATGATCGACGGCGCCCACGTCCCCGGCACGGCGCAGGGTCAGCGCAATCCGCGCCTGGACGACATTCCGTCGGGGATTTTGGGATCGGTGGAAGTGAGCAAGACGCTGACGGCGGACATGGACGCCGACGCCATTGGCGGGACGGTGAACCTGGTGACGTTGACCCCGGATGGCGCGCCGCACGGAACGATCGCCGTCGAGTACGGCGCGATCACGTTGCTCGACAAGCGTGCCGGGAGCGGGACGCTGACCTACGGCGGACGCGTCGGTGGGGACCAGCGCCTGGGGTTCCTGCTGAGTGCTTCGTACGATGTGAATCAGCGGACGATCAACGATATCGAGCCCACGTGGGCGTCCGGCACTGGCGCCGTGCCGTTCTACCCCAATGAATTCAGCCTGCAGGCCGACGCGTACTCGCGGACGCGCACGGGCGTGGGCGGCGGCGGTGATTACCGGTTGTCGCCCAACACCACGCTGTACGTGAAGGGCCTCTACAGCAAGTTCCTCGATCACGGCGAGTTGTACGTGTTCGACGTGGGCAATGGGGACGGCGCGCCGGTCGCGATGGGTGGCCCGCGGACGATGGGACTGGACACGGGCGCCACGTTGTACCGCCTCGCGCAGTCGCTGACGCCGACGGATCGGCTCTACAGTTCGGTCGTCGGCGCGCGCACCGTGTGGCACCACGACACGCTCTCGTTTCGCGCCAGCATGAGCGGCACGAGCGAGGACATCATCAATTTCCGGGCGACGCCGTTCAACTTCGGCTCGCCCAACGGCGTGGCGACCACGGTCCGCTACGACTACGCCAATCCCAACGTGCCGCTGTATTCGTTCCCCGAGTCCGGGACGGCGGCGGCCGCCCAACAGGCCTCCAACTTCTTTCTCAGCGGGTACGACAACGACAACACGCGGAGCCGCGCCTACGCCTACGGCGCGCAGGTCGACTACGCGACGCCCCACGTGAAGGTGGGACTCAAGGTGCGCGACGAGGGGGCGCGGTACACGAATTCGAGTTACTCGGCGTCGTACGTGGGACCCGACCAATCACTGGCGCCGTTCGTGGCCTCGTTCAACGACCCGGGGTTCTATTCGGCGATTCACCAGCTTCCCTTCGGGCCGGTGCCCAATGACGCGGCCGTGCAGGCGTTCGAAAACGCGCATCCGGCGCTGTTCCCGCGCGCGATCGACACGATCGCCAACGCGCTCGGCAGCTTCTGGGGCACCGAAGCCGTGTATTCGCTGTACCAGATGACGCGCGGCGACATTGGCCGGTTCTCGCTCAACGGCGGCCTGCGCGCCGAGCTGACGGCGGGAGCGTACTCGGGGCATGTCGTGCTCCCCAACGGAGGGATTGGCGCGCAGTCCGCCGGCCAGACGTATCTCGACCTCTTCCCGAGCGGACAGATCAAGTACGCCATCGACCGCGCCAGCGACGTGCGGTTCGCCGTCTCCCGCGCGATCGCGCGTCCCAACTACTCGGATCTCGCGCCCTCGGTCTCCGGGCTCGTCGGCGATCCGGCGACGATCGTGAATATCGGGAACCCCCGTTTGCGGCCGGAGCGGGCGTGGAATCTCGATCTGCTCGCCGAGCGTTTCCTGCCGGGCGACGGCCTGCTCTCCGTCGGGACGTTCTACAAGCGCATCGACGATTTCATCTTCGTGCACTCGTTTCCCGGATATCGGGTGCCCCCGTTCAACGACGGACCGAACTATCGCGCGGGACAGCCGCAGAACGGATTGGCCGGCACGCTCCTGGGACTGGAGGCCGACTGGAGCCAGCCGCTCGAGTTTCTGCCCGGGTTGTTGTCGGGGCTGGGGGTGGATTGCAACGGCACCCTGACGTCGTCATCGGCGACGCTGCCCGCCGACTCGTCGGGCCTGACCCGCACCGCGCGCCTCCCCCGGCAGTCGCCGTCGCTGGCGAATCTCGCGCTGACCTACGAGCGCGGGCCGTTGTCCGCGCGCGTGGCCTGGGCATGGCAGGCGGCGAGCATCACGAGCTACGGCGATGGCACGAGCAATCCGGCGACCGGCGACCAGTACTTCTACGACCACAGTCAGATCGATGCCTCGATCGAGTGGACGCTGTTCCGCCACTCCGCGCATTGCCTGGAGATCGAGATCGAGGGGCTCAATCTCAATAACGCCGTCTTCGGGTTCTACGCCGGGACGCCGCACCAGCACTACAGCTTTCAGCGCGAATACTACGGCCAACAGTTCTCGGTCAGCGTGAAGCAGTCTCTCTGAGTCGCGGGACCGGATATCTTTCCCGCATGCCATTGACACAGGCCATTCTTGGCCGTTTTCGCGCGCTCGGTCGCGAAGAGAAGATGCAGGCGCTCGTGCAGTATTCGCGGCAGCTGGAGCCGGTGCCGGAGCGTCTGTTGGCGCTCGACCGGGCGGAGTTTTCCGTGCCCGAGTGCCAGACGCGGGTGGATCTTTTTCCGGAGATACGGGACGGCAAGCTGCACTTCTACGCCGATCTCAACTGCCGGCAGTCGCCGACGATCGCGGCGTTTCTGGCGATCCTTTTCTCGGCGGTGAACGATCAACCGCCGGAGGTCGCGTTGGCCATTCCTGATGATTTCGTCCGGCAAGTCATGGCGGATATCGGGCTATCGAGTCGTGAGATCGGGCTCAATGCCATGCTCGCGCGTGTGAAACGGTTCGCCAAGCAGGCGGTCGATGATAAAAATTAAGGTCTCCGAGAACGGCCCCTATCGCATTGACGCCGACGATGCCGTCCACGTGGTGATCGTCGACGCCGCTGGCAACGAGATCCCGTCGCCGCGTCCCGACAAGAAAGCGATCGCGTTATGTCGCTGCGGGGCGTCGTTGACCAAGCCGTATTGCGACGGCACCCACAAGACCCTGGTCCCGCAGCCTTAAGGCAGGACCGCGGCGTGCCAGGAGTGGGCCGCCTCGGTCTCGAAACGCGTCCGCCACTCGCCGGCGGTGGCGACCGTGGGATCGAACACCCGCGTCTGTCGGGTGACTTCGCCACTCTCGCCCAGGCGGGAGAACTCATCGCGCGACACCGTGCGCACGGCGCCGGTCTCGTCGCGGAAATGGACGCGTCCACCGCCGACCAGCGCCGCACCCAGGCGCGCCTCCAGCGTTTGGAGCGCACGGAAGAGTCCGTCGATCGAGCATCCGGACGCGTACGCATCGGTCTGATCGACCGCGACGGTCAGGAACCGGTCGTCACTCCACGCCCGGGCGCAGGTCAGCGCCTGGCCGTGGGCGCGCCACTCATTCGAGGTACCGGTCGACCTCGGCGAGCAGTAGGTCGACCTGTGCGGGGGCCAACGGCCGGTCGGCCGCGAATACCCACACCCGCGCCGAGGCCGGAAGAGACGAAAACGCTACGACAGGCATGACTTAAATGTAACGCGCCCGGTCGGCGACGCTTTGCCGACGCCTTACCTATGCCTTGCCCACGCCTTGCGTCTACAGACGGCGCGTCCGTAAGATCAATGTATGACACCACCTAGCGCATCGCGCGACGACGATCGCGAGCGGGCGGGCGTGGTCGCCGAGCTGGCATCCAAGCTCCGGCGCCGCGGCGTCGAGCTGACCGGCAAGGAGACCAGCGACGAGGTCGGCGATCTCCTCGACGCGGTCGAAGATTGGGAACGGGCGGTCGAGCGCGCGGGTGGCGATCTGTATGTCGACGAAGGCGGCGACCAGCCGGACAGTCCCGATTTCGTCCTGCCGACGCGGAAGTCCGGCGAACCGGTGGCCGAGTACATCCATTGGATCGAGCGCACGACCGAGCTCCTACGCCACGGCGGCCATCCGCCGCGCTAGCCGGGGGCACTCGCAGCGATAGTTCTTCCCCCGCCGGTTCCTTACGTCCCGTCCGTCGTGTACACGGTCGGGCATTCGACGCGCGAGGCGGCCGAGTTCCTGGCGCTCCTCGCGCCGCCGGGCATTGCGACGCTCGTCGATGTGCGGCGATTTCCCGGCTCGCGTCGCTATCCCCAGTTTAGTCGAGAGGCCCTCGCGGAATCGCTTCGTACCAATAGGATCGCCTATCGCCACCTGGAGTCGCTCGGCGGGCGGCGGACACCGGCTCCGGACTCGGTGAACACCGGTTGGCGCAACGCCTCGTTTCGCGGGTACGCCGACTACATGCAGACCCCCGCGTTTCGGCGCGCCATTGACGAATTGTTGACGTTCGACGCTCCCATCGCCGTCATGTGCGCCGAGGCGGTCTGGTGGCGCTGTCACCGGAGCCTCATTGCCGATTATCTGACCGCCATGGGTATCGTCGTCCAGCACATTGGTAGCGGCGGCAACACCACGCCGCATACGGGTACCTCGCCCGCCCAGCTGGCGTTGGGTTCCCTTTCGTATTCCGGTTCCGGACCGCAGGAAGAGTTGTTCTGAAGGGACCGACGGACCTGTTAGATTATGCATTGCATGCCGACCGATCCAGCGACGAACGTCTTCAACGACGGGTACATTGCCGAACTGTACGACGCCTACCGGCGCGATCCTGCGTCCGTTTCGGAGTCGTGGCGCACGTTTTTCCAGGCCGCCGAACGTTTCGCCGGCACGACGCGCGCTCCCGCGTCGGGCGGCGCCGCCGATCCCGCGTTGCTCAAGAAGGCCGCCGGCGTCGCCGCGCTGATGCAGGCCATCCGCACCTACGGCCATTTCGCCGTGCAACTCGACCCGCTGGGGACCGCGCCACTCGGCGCGCCCGAGCTGACGCCGGAGTTCCACGGGATTACCGAGGCCGACCTCGATCTCGTCCCGGGCAGCGCCGTGGGGTTCCCCCACATGGCGACGGCCACCGATGTGATGCGGCGGTTGCGCTTGCGGTACTCGACATCCCTCGGGTTCGAGGTCACGCACCTGTCGGCGGAGGCGGAGCGGAAGTGGTTTCGGCAGATCCTCACCGCCGAGGAATTGACGCGGCCGTTGACCCCCGATGAAAAGCGGGCGGTGCTCCAGCGGCTCACCGATGTCGACGCCCTGGAGCGGTTCATCGCGCGGGCGTATCCCAGCGTCAAGCGGTTCGGCATTGAGGGTACGGACGCGCTGGTGCCGATGCTGGACGAGACGATCACCGGCGCGGCGCACAGCGGGGCGCATCACGTCGTGATCGCCATGGCGCACCGCGGGCGCATCAACGTGCTCGCCCACATCCTGGGCAAGTCGTACGCGGCGATCTTCGCCGAGTTCGAAGGCAAGCACGGCGACGATGCCAGTACGGGCGACGTCAAGTATCACCTCGGCGCCCACGCGTCACGGGGCGCCGTGGAGATCACGCTGCTCCCGAATCCCAGCCATTCTCGAGTTCGTGAACCCCGTGTTGGAAGGGGTGGCGCGGGCGCTGGAACGCGATGGGAGAAAAGACGACGGCCTGGCCGGGCGGGACGAGACCAGGGTCATTCCCGTGTGCATCCACGGCGACGCCGCGTTCCCCGGCGAGGGCATTGTTCCCGAGACGTTCAACCTGTCGCGCCTGGCCGGATATCGGGTCGGCGGCACGCTGCACATCATCGTCAACAACCAGATCGGGTTCACAACCAACCCGATCGACGCCCGGTCCACGTACTACGCGAGTGACGTCGCCAAGGGGTTCGACGTGCCGATCGTGCACGTCAACGCCGACAATCCGGAATCCTGCATCATCGCGGTACGCATCGCCAACGAATACCGGGCGATCTTCCACAAGGATTTCCTGATCGATCTCGTCGGGTACCGGCGGAACGGACACAACGAAGGCGACGATCCCAGCTTCACGCAGCCCAAGATGTACGAGCGGATCAAGTCGCATCCCACGCCGCGGGCCTTGTGGGCCGACCGGCTCGCGCGGGAAGGCGTGGCGACCGCCGAGGGCGCGCAGGCGATCGAGCGGCAGGCGCTCGACAATCTGACCACCGTGCACGCGCAGGTGACCGCCGGTGCGTTGACCGTCGATGAGCCCGAGCACGTGTTCCCGGGCATCACGCGGCCGACGTCGGCCGATACCGCGGTGCCCAAGGAGCGTCTGGTGGCGCTCAACGAGCGCTTGCTCGTGTGGCCCGAGGGGTTCTCACCGCACGCCCGCGTGAACCGCTCGGTGTCGAAACGGCGCGACGCGCTGGGACCAGGCAATCTCATCGATTGGGGCGAGGCGGAGGCGCTGTCGCTCGCCTCGCTCCTCACCGATGGGACGTCGGTGCGCATCACCGGGCAGGACGCGGGGCGCGGCACCTTCTCGCATTGCCACGCCGAGCTCCACGACGCGAAGACCGGGAAGATCTACCGCCCCTTGCAGCATCTGCCGGGCACGGGCGCGTTCGAGATCTACAACAGCCCGTTGTCGGAGACCGCCGTCCTCGGATTCGAGTACGGATACGCCGCCGCGGCGCCGGACTCGCTGGTGATGTGGGAGGCGCAGTACGGCGACTTCGTCAATGTCGCGCAGCCGATCATTGACCAGTTCCTGGCGGCCGATCGCGCCAAGTGGGGTGAAGGCTCGGGCGTCGTGTTGCTCCTGCCGCACGGGTACGAGGGCGGTGGGCCCGAGCATTCGAGCGCGCGGCTCGAGCGCTTTTTGCAGTTGGCGGCCGAGGGCAACATGTCGATCGCCTATCCCTCGACCGCGGGGCAGTACTTCCATGTCCTGCGGCGGCAGGCGATGACGGCGCTCCGGCGGCCGCTGGTGCTCATGCAGCCCAAGAGCCTTTTGCGGCTCGAAGCGGCCATGTCCAACGTGGACGACCTGTCCAACGGCCGGTTCCAGGCCGTGCTGGATGATCCGACGATGGTGAGCGACAGCGGACGGCAATGGGGCGTGCGGCGCGTGGTGCTGTGCACGGGCAAGATCTACTACGATCTCACAGCGGCGGAACGGCCTCCGCACGTCGCGATCGTCCGGGTGGAAGAGCTGTATCCGTGGCCCCAGGTGGAGATCGCGCACGTGCTGGAGCGGTACCCGGAAGCCGACGATCTGGTTTGGGTCCAGGAAGAGCCCAAGAACATGGGCGCCTGGGCGTTCGTGACGCAGCGGCTCAAGGCCGCGCGCTATGTGGGCCGGCCGGAGCGCGCCAGTCCGGCCGAGGGGTACACCGCGCCCCACAAAAAGGAGCAGGCGCGGATCGTCGCCGAGGCGTTGGCGGCCCCTGTCGCATCCGATCGGTCATCCGTCGCGGGCGGAGTGTGAGGGTTTTCACGGCCGCGCTGGTCGCGGCAATTTGTGCGTGCTCCATCGCGCCGCGCCCCGCCATTGCTCAGGAGCGCGGCGCGGTGGCGTTGGGCGAGCTGGTCGACGGGTTGGGCGTCACCACCCGGGTCCTGATGATCGCCGCGCATCCCGACGACGAGGACACCCGCCTCATCGCCTGGCTGGCCCGGGGGCAACATGTCGAGACCGCGTACCTGTCGCTGACGCGCGGGGACGGGGGCCAGAACCTCATCGGCAACGAGCTCGGCGAAGCGCTAGGCGTGATCCGCACAGAGGAGCTCCTCGCCGCCCGCCGGATCGACGGCGCGCATCAGTACTTCACGCGGGCGTACGATTTCGGGTTCTCGAAGAGCGCGGCGGAGACGTACACCCATTGGCCGCATGATTCGGTGCTGGGCGATGTGGTGACCGTCGTGCGCGCGTTTCGCCCGCACATCATCATCGCGGTGTTCTCGGGGACGCCGGCGGACGGCCATGGGCATCACCAGGTCTCCGGTCTCATTGCCCGCGAGGCCTACGACGTCGCGGGCGACACGGTCCGCTTCCCAGCGGCCAAGTACGGACCGGCGTGGACGGCATTGAAGTTCTATCGCGATCGCTCGTACTTCGGCGGCGGAGCCAACGCCCTTTCGATTCAGGTCGGCGAGTATAGCCCCCTGCTCGGCGAGTCGTACAGCGAGATCGCCTCGCGGAGCCGCAGCCAGCACAAGTCGCAGGGATTCGGGCAGTTGATCCGGAAGGGTCCGTTCACCGCCACGGTCTATCGCGAAGCCGGGATCGGGCCAGCACAGGGCTCGCAGCCAGAGCACTCGATGTTCGATGGGATCGACACGTCGTTCGCGCGACTCCGGCCGCTGGTGCGCGATGCGCGGTCGCGGACCGCGCTGGACTCGCTGCCGGCGGCCTTGGCCCGCGTGCGGGCGGCGTTCGTGTTCGACAGCACCGCGCGCGTGCTCCCGCCGTTGGCCCGGGTCGCGCAACTGCTCCGCAACGTCGACACCAGCGCCGCGGGGCCGGACGTCGCCCGCACGATCGCGCTGGCCCAGGGTCGCGTGGACCGGGCGATCGCGACGGCGTCCGGCGTCGCCATCGAGGCCACGGTGGCGCACGATGTCGCGACCGTGGGCGCCCCGGCGCGGGTTGCGCTCACGGTATACAACCGCGACGGCGCGGGCCTCGGCCTCGATGGGGTGGACGCCGATCCGACGAAGCGCTCGATCGCGCCGGACAGCGCCTATCACGACAGCGTCGCGGTGTCGGAGTCGACCGTCTCCAGTCCCTGGTGGCTCGCCAAGCCGCGCGTGGGCGATCTGTTCGGCGTCCCGGTCTCGCGGGTCGCCGAAGACCAGCGCGATGGCGCCCGGGTGCACGTCGCGCTGGAGGCGACGGCGCCATTCTCGGAGTCCGTGGCGCCCGTCGAGCGCATTGGCGACCCGGCGCGCGGCGAAGTGGACCGCCCGTTGGCGTTCGCGCCGGCCGTGTCCGTGACGCTGGACCAGACCGTGGCCTATGTGCCGGCCAAGGCGCGCATTGATCGGCCCGTCCGCGTGCTGCTGCGGTCGGCGTCGGACAAGGAGCAGGTCGTCCGCATCGCGCTCAGAGTCCCGCGCGGGCTGACGGCCGACTCGGCGAGTCGGGAAGTGGTGTTGGCCGCCTACGGATCGCGGCGCGTCGACTTTCGCGTGATGGGCACGCTGCCGGCGGGGGACGCGACCTTGGCGGCAACGGCGGAGAGCGAGGGCAAGACGTACACGAACGGCTACATCCCGATCGAGTACGACCATATCCGGCCCCAGAAACTCTACCGCGAGGCGACGATCCACCTGGTCGCGGTCGATGTGCGCGTGCCCGCCGGCATCACGGTCGGCTATATCCCGGGCGTCGGCGATAACGTCGCGCCGACGCTCGAAGCCCTCGGCATCCCGGTGACGGTTCTCGATCCCGCGGGACTGGCGGCCACGGACCTGTCGAAGTTCTCGACCGTCGTCGTCGGGACGCGCGCCTACGAGGCCAGCGGCGACCTCCGCGCCAACAACCGGCGCCTGCTCGACTACGCGCGCAACGGCGGCACGCTCGTCGTGCAATATGGGCAGTACGAGATGCCCGACCTGGTGCCGTATCCCATCACGCTGTCGCGTCCGGCGGATCGCGTCACCGACGAGAACGCGCCGGTCCGGGTGCTCGATCCGACGGCCGCCGTGCTGAACGCGCCGAACAAGATCAGCGAGTCGGACTGGGCGAACTGGATCCAGGAGCGCTCGACGTACATGCCGCACACGTACGATGACAAGTACCACACGGTGGTATCCATCAACGATCCCGGCGAGGCGGCGAATGCCGCCGGCATCCTCGTGGCGCCGCTAGGCAAAGGGACGTACGTGTATACGACGCTGGCGTTTTTCCGCCAGCTCCCCGGCGGCGTGCCGGGCGCGGCCCGTCTCTTCGTGAACCTGCTGGCCGCCGGACACACGCGGACCATTCAGTGAGACGCGGCGCCCTAGGGCTGGCGCTGTTGCTCGTGGGCGCGTGCTCGCGCGATCATCGGACGCCGCTCGTCGTGTACTCACCGCACGGAAAGGCGCTGCTCGCCGATTTTGCCAAGCGGTTCGAGGCCGCGCATCCCGAGATCGACGTCCAATGGGTGGACATGGGCGCGCAGGAAGTGTTGGATCGCTTGCGCGCGGAGTCGGTCAACCCGCAGGCCGATGTGTGGTTCGGCGCGCCGGCGGACGCCTTTGAGCGGGCGGCGAAGGAGGGTCTCCTCGATCCCTATACGCCCACGTGGGCCGAGTATGTCCCGGCGGAAGCGCGGGACAGCGCGAACCGGTGGTACGGGACGTACCTGACCCCCGAGGTCATCGGCTACAACAGCGTGGCGGTGCCCGACTCCGTCGCGCCAAAGGATTGGGACGATGTCCTGGATCCCCGATGGAAGGGCAAGCTCCTCATTCGGGATCCCGTGGCCTCGGGCAGCATGCGCGAGATCTTCGGCGCGATCCTGTCGCGGTCCGTGGCCGCGACGGGATCGACCGCCGCGGGATGGGACTGGTTGCGCCGTCTCGACGCCAATACCAAGGAGTACACGCTCAACCCGACGATCCTCTTTCAGAAGCTCGGCCGGCAAGAGGGGTTGATCACGCTGTTCGACATGCCCGACATTGCCAGCTTGCAGCAACGCCTCGGCATTCCGGTCAAATACAAGATCCCGACGAGTGGTACGCCGCTCCTCGTCGACGCTATCGCGCTGGTGAAGGGATCCGCCCACCCCGTGCCCGCCAAGGCGTTCTACGAGTTCGTCACCAGCGAGCCGCTGCTCCTGGTGGCGGCGCGCGAGCAGAACCGCATCCCGGCCCGCACCGACATTCCCGAGGACTCGCTGCCGGAATGGGTCCGCGCGGCGCGGCGCGAGATCAAGCTCATGCCGGTCAACCGGGCGCTCCTCGCCGACAGCCTCGATAGTTGGATGACGTACTGGGACTCCCATATCCGTCGCCGCGGGTGACCGCGGGCACGCTGTCGCTCCGCGGCGTCACGCGCCGGTTCGCGGCGAAGGTGGCTGTCGACGGAGTGTCGATCGAGGTCGCGTCGGGAGAGCTGTTGGCGCTCGTCGGCGCCAGCGGGTCGGGCAAGACGACGACGCTGCGCATCGCCGCGGGCTACGAGCCGGCGGATGCCGGCGCGGTGATCCTCGATGGGAAGGACATCACGAACCTCCCGCCGCAGCGGCGGGACTTCGGGATGGTGTTTCAGCATTACGCGCTGTTTCCGCATCTGACGGTCGAGGACAACGTCGGGTTTGGTTTGGAGGCGCGGGGCGTCGCGCGGGCCGCGCGTCGCGTGCGGGCGCAGGCCGCGCTGGCGGGCGTCGGCCTCGATGGCGCGGGGCCGCGGCCGGTGCAGGCGCTCTCCGGCGGCGAGCAGCAGCGCGTGGCGCTGGCGCGGGCGCTGGTCATCGAGCCGCGGGTGCTGCTTCTCGATGAGCCGTTGTCGAATCTCGATCCCACGCTCCGGCAGTCGATGCGCGATGAGCTCCGGGCCATGCTCCGCCGCCAGAACGTGACGGCGTTGTTCGTCACCCACGATCAGGAGGACGCGTTCGCGATCGCCGACCGCGTGGCGCTCCTCAGTCGAGGCCGCCTGCTCCAGGTCGGCACGCCGGAAGCGCTGTACGAGACGCCGGCGTGTCGGGAGGTCGCCGAGTTCGTCGGGCGGGGCACGTTGCTCCCCGCGGAAGCGCAAGGAGACGACAAGGCCGTGATTCGCGTCGCGGGTGTCGACCGTGTGGTCCGAGTCGTGCGAACAGCGGAGACGGGGAAGACGATGCTGGCGGTGCTGCGTCCCGAAGCGCTGGGGTTCGCTCCGGCGGGGGCGCCGGAGACGTGGCCCGGCGTCGTGAAGAGCCGGCGGTTCGCCGGGTCGTCGTACCACTATCGCGTGCAGCTCGACCGGGGGCCGGAGGTCGAAGTCGCGTGCAGCGAGCGCGTGGCTGACGAAGGGGACTTGGCGGCCGTGCGCATTGTACGCCAGCCGGTGCCTGTGGTCGCGACCGGACGCGAGCCTGCGGGGTACCAGCTTGTTACCGGCTCCGCAGGGGAGGCCGGCTAACGTGGGTGTACGCACTCATGGCTCAGATAGATCAGAAACGGCGGCGCTTCGTGTGTGACGGCATGTTGTGGGAGGCGTGGCCATCCGACCTCCCGCTGGATCTCCGCGTCCGCGAAGCGCGCGCCGCGCTGCCGCCCAGCCCTCCGCGACTCTTCTTCGAGTCGAGCACGGGTGCGTTCTACGCCGTTCCGTACGCGACGGCGAGCTGGGCGGACCTCGCGCGCCTCTCCGACGAAGATCTCCGCGACATCGTCCGTGGGCTCGGCTACGCGTAACCGCGTTCCGCTCCTGGCATGGCCGCTGTTCGCCGTGCTGCTCTGGTCCGTGGTATACCCCAACGCCGCCGTGCTCGCGGGCAGCTTTGGCCGCGGCCTGGGCTACTGGCACGCGTTCGCGGCGAGCCCCGCGGACCGCGAAGCGCTGTGGACGAGTCTCTGGATCTCGGTGGTCTCGGTCATCGCGTCGACGGCGATCGGCCTTCCCCTCGCTTTTCTACTGACCCGGATCGAATTCCGCGGACGCCTCCTGCTCCGCGCGGTGGCGACGCTGCCGGCGGCGCTGCCGCCGCTCGTCGGGGTGGTGGCGTTTCTCTTCCTGTACGGAGAGAGCGGGGTGGTGACGCGAGCGGTGCAGGCGCTCTTGCACCGCGACACGCCCCCATGGACGCTGGGCGGGGGATGGGCGATCGTCTTCGTGCACGCCTACACGATGTATGTGTATGTGTACATGTTCGTCGCGGCCGGCCTCGAACGCTACGACACGTCACTGGACGAAGCGGCGGCGGGGTTGGGCGCGGGCACCGTGCGGCGGCTCCGCCGCGTCACGATCCCGCTGCTCACGCCCGCGCTCGCCGGCGCCATGCTGCTCGTTTTCATGAGCTCCCTCGGCTCGTTCTCCGCGCCGTACATCTTCGGCGGCGGGCTGCGCGTGCTCTCGACCCAGATCCTGGTCTCGCGCTTGAACGGCAACGTCGGTGTCGCCTACGTCGAGACCACGGTGCTGGCGTTGGCGGCGTTGGCCGCGTTGTGGTTGTCGCGCTGGTTCGAGGGCCGCCGCCGGTACGCGGCGCTGGGCAAGGGCGGCATCACGCGCCAGCGCGTGCGGTCGCCGATGCTGCGGGCACTGACGCTGCCTGCGGCCGCGGCGGCGGTCACGGTGCTGATTCTGCCGCACTTGATGATCGTGCTCGTGTCGTTCGCCAAGGACGGGGCGTGGACGACGCAGGTGCTGCCGCCGGCGTACACCTTGGACAACTTCCGCCGCCTGGCGACGGATCCCGATCTGTGGAGACCGGTGTGGAGCAGCGTCGAGATGGCGCTCCTGGCCACCGCGGGCAACGTCGTGATCTGCTCGGCCGCAGCCTACCTCATTGCGCTGCGCAAATTCCCGGGGCGGCGGCTGCTCGAGTTTCTCGTCGCGCTGCCGTGGGCCATCCCCGCCACCGCTGTTGCCATTGGTCTGGCGTCGACGTTCAATCGCAACGACGCGGCGACGCTCCGGCTGTTGCTCGTGGGATCCTTCTGGATCCTCCCCTTGGCGTACTTCATCCGCGGCGTTCCACTCGTGGCCTCGGCTGTCGAGGGCTCACTACGCCAGATGGATCCCTCGCTCGAGGACGCGGCGCGCGGGCTCGGCGCAAACTGGTGGCTGGTGTTGCGGCGCGTGATGTTGCCCGCCGCACGGCCGGGTTTGGTCGCCGGCGCTCAACTCGCGGCGATCACAGCGGTTGGCGAATTCGTCGCGTCGGTGGTGCTCTATACACACGCGAATCGCCCCATTTCCATCGAGATCCTGGCGCAGATCCGTGATTTCGCGTTCGGCACCGCGGCCGCCTTCAGCGTGCTGCTCATCGGCATCGTGCTATTGATCACTCTGGCTGCGCGCCTCATCGGCGCCGCGGGCCGCATCGAGCTGACCGAGCAACCGATCCACTAGTGGTTATAGTTAAGAATGGCGATGAACGGCGATCGTCCCCGGCCGCGCGTCGTGATCATCGGTGGGGGGTTCGGCGGTTTCAAGGCGGCACAGCGGTTGAAGCGCGCGGCAGTCGACATCACACTCGTCGATCGCGCGAACCATCACTTGTTCCAGCCACTGCTGTATCAGGTGGCGACGGCCACGCTGGCGCCCAGCGACATTGCGACGCCGATCCGTTGGCTCCTGCGGAAGCAGAAGAACGTGGAAGTCCTCATGGCCGAGGCCACGCGGATCGACGTCGCGCACCGGATCGTCGAGCTCGATCACGGCGAGTCGATCTCGTACGACTATCTCATCGTGGCCACCGGCGCCCGCCACTCGTACTTCTCGCATCCGGAGTGGGAGGCGTTGGCGCCCGGGCTCAAGAGTCTCCGCGATGCCGTCGTCATCCGCAATCGTTTTCTCGATGCCTTGGAGGTGGCGGAGCGGACCGATGATCCGATCGAGCGTCAGGAGTATCTGACGTTCGTGGTCGTCGGCGGCGGACCGACGGGTTGCGAGTTGGCGGGCATCCTGGCGCCGGTGTCGCACGTGGCGTTTCGCGGAGATTTTCGGCGCGCCGATCTGCGCGACGTGAAGGTCATTCTGCTCGAAGGCACATTGCGTCTCTTGCCCGCGTTTCCGCAGTCGCTCGCCGATCACGCGGTGCGGGACCTCGGCAAACTGGGGGTGGATGTGCGTCTCAACGCGATGGTGACCCGGGTCGAGCCCGATACGGTGTATGTCGGCGATGAGCGGATCCCGACACGCACGATCTTCTGGGCCGCGGGGAATGCCGCGTCACCGCTGGCCCGGACCCTCGGCGTGCCACTCGATCGCGCCGGGCGCGTCGAGGTCGAGCCCGATCTCTCGATTCCCGGGCATCCGGAAGTGTTCGTCGTCGGCGATCTCGCGACCGTGCCGGGGAAGAACGGGGCGCCCGTGCCGTGGGTGGCCCCCGGAGCGATGCAGGGCGGATGGCACGCGGGCGCGAGCATTATTGCTTCGCTAGCCGGGCGTTCCCGAAAACCGTTCCACTATGTGAACAAAGGCGATCTGGCGACCCTGGGCCGCCACCGCGCCATCGCCAACTTCGGCTTCGTCCGGGTTACGGGCGTCCTGGCGTGGTTCCTGTGGCTCTTCGTGCACATCCTGTATCTCGCCGGCTTCCGAAACCGGCTCAGCGTGCTCGTTGAGTGGGCCTATGCGTACTTCACGTACCAGCGTGGGTCGCGGATCATCACATCACCGTTGGAGAGCGACACCGCCGTAGCAAGTGAGGCGCGGCCGTATATGAGAGTTGTCGCCGCAAAGTGACTGGCTCCCGGCGTGTGGCCAATCTATCTTCCCGCGCGTCCCCGTTCGTGAGGAGAAGGGAGATACCGAGTCATGCGTAACCGGACGCGTCCAGCGCGCCGTGCACCAGCCCTGGTCGTTCACGGCCGTGCGGACAGCGACGCTGTCCCCCGGTACAAATTCCGTCTGCCCGTGCCCCCGGTGCCGGTCGCCGGCGCGTATGCCGCGCACGCGGTCGAGCGTCGGGCGAAGAAGCTGTATTTCGCCGTGCTCGATGCGATGCGGACCGGGCGGATCGATCCCACGCTGCGGTCCAAGTTGACGCGGCTGATCATCGAAGCGCGGCCACGGCCCGACTACATGCTGCGGCATCTCGTGCGCGTGCTCGACGCGGTTGCCCGCCGGGCGCGGGAGACGGGTGGGAAGCCGCTCTTGCCGCTGCCCAGCGCGCCGTTGGCCGAGATCGATGTGTCCATCTCCAAGGCGCAGGTCCCCACGCCCGAGTCGAGCGCGCTCCTAGCGACGGTCAATGAGGCGCTGCGCTGGCCGGTGGAGTGGCTGCAGACGCGTGGTCTGGCCTTGGCGAAGAGCCTGCAGGTGAACGTGTCCGAGGCGATCGGCGAGGCGGTCCACCCGCCTATCCACTCACCCGAGACGTCGTCACTTCCTCACTCGGGGTGATGGCCGCGGGGACGGGCGCTGGTTCGGGGCGCACGTAGCTCTCCATATCGAGTCCCAGCAGCAGCGTGGCCATGACGAGCGTGGCCGCGATCCAGAATGGCGCGCCGTGGCCCACGGTGACGTAGAGTAGCCCGGCGCCCAAGGGGAACAGCACCCGGGCCACGCCCCCGAACGATTGCTGGGCGCCCATGTACAGGCCCCGCTCGTCGACCGGGATCACGCGGGAGAGCAACGCCGTGACGCCGGGAAACGTGAAGGCCGTGCCGATGTTGAGGAGCGGCACCACCAGATAGAATGCGAACACGGATGGGGCCAGTGGGACCAACACGAGGCCCAGCGCCAGCATCACCGTCCCGACGCGCGAGAGCCGGGCCTCGCCGAATCGGTCGATGGCCGGCCCGAGCAGCCCCGCACGGGCGATGATGGAGATCATCCCCATGTACGAGAACAGTGGGCCGATCGATTTCTCGTTGAAGTTGAACCGGAAGCCCAGGTAGAGGACCATCACGGTCGTCACACCGTAGAAAGCCCCGAGCGCGATGGCGTAGATCCAGATGAGCCGCGAGGCCGGTCGATCGGAATGCCGGATGATGTTCCAGATCACCTGCGTCGAGCGCTCGACGCGGACCGCCTTCGACGAGGAGATCACGCGCGTCTCGCGCAGATTCTTCCAGACGAAGTAGCTATTGCAGACGCAGACGAGCGCCGCGAGCAGGCCCGGCGTGTGGCTGCCGAGCATGAACGAGTGCCCGTTCAAGTGAAAAGCATATTCGCCAAGCTGGTACGACAGGGACCCGATCGCGGGGCCCACGAGCACACCGGCATTGGTGGCCGCGGACAGCCATCCGAGCGCACGGGTGCGGCCTTTGGGTTCGGTCGCGTCGGCGACGTACGCCTGAATGACGCCTACGGTGCCACCGCCGGCCCCTTGGACGATGCGCGACAGCAGCAGCAAAGGGACGGAGTTCGCGAAGGCGAAGATCACGTACCCGATCGCCGATGCGCCGAGCGCGATCAGCAGGGCGGGTCTCCGGCCATGGCGGTCGGAAAAACGGCCCCAATACGGGGCCGAGAGCAACGTCGCGAGGCTGAACGAAGCGGTCAGGCAGGACACGATAAACGCGTTGGCGCCGAGCCGCGTGGCGTAGAACGGAAGAATGGGGAGTACAAGAAACGTCCCCATCATGTCGACGCCGGCCGTGATGATGAGGATGAGCAGTTTCCGGTTCACAGGGCAAATCTAACGTTCGGGGTTGCCCAAGGCGGCCGGAGGGACGGACCGACCTACCAGACCCGTGAGTGCTACGATAGTGAGGACGTACGGGATCATTGCAACAAATTGGGAAGGAACGGCGCTGACCCCTTGCAGATTGATTTCCAGGGCTTCCGCGGCCGCGAACAAGAGACAGGCGGCCCCGACGTAAAGCGGGCGCCAACGGCCGAAGATCACGGCCGCCAGCGCAATGAAGCCGCGGCCCGCGGTCATCTGGTCGGAGAACTGGTGTTGATCCAGCGCCAGGTACGCGCCACCGAGGCCGGCCAGCACACCAGAGAGCAGCACGGCGATCGCGCGAATGCGCGCGATGTGGACCCCGGCCGATGCGGCGGCCCCCGGATATTCGCCAACGGCGCGCAGGCGGAGGCCAAAGGGAGTCCAGGCGATGATCGCGGCCACCACGGGAATAACGAGCAAGCCGGCGATCACGAAGGCGCCGCCCGCGACGCCGGGGATGCGGGGCGAGTTCGATGAGCTGCCAAAGGCGACGCGGAGGGCGAACCGGGTCAGGCCGATCGCCAGAATGTTGATGGCGATCGCCGACACGATCTGATCGGCGCGGTAGCGGATCGTGGCGATGCCGTGGAGCGCGGCGAGCGCGGCGCCGCCCGCGGCGCCGCACACGACGCCGGTCCACATGTCACCGGCATAGTAGGACCCAAAGGCGGCCGCGCACGCGCCGGCCAGCATGTACCCCTCGAGATCGAGGCTCACGATGCCCGATTGCTCGGCGATGGTGCCGCCCGCGGCCGCGAACAGATAGGGCGCGGCGATGCGCAGCGTCTGCCAGATAAATCCCAGCGCGTTCACGACTTGGCCCGCCGGCCGCTGGCGGCCGCAATGACGAGAATGACCACGCCTTGCAGCACCTCGGCCATCTGCTTGGGGACGACCGCATGGATGGCCAGGCCGCCTTGCGACAGCGTGGCGAAGGCCAGGGCGGCGACGATGAGCCCGAAGGGGTTCGCGCGGCCGGCGAGAGCGACGGCAATGCCCACGAGGCCGGCGCCGCCCGCGAATCCATCTTCGTAATAGTGCTTGTAGCCGAGCACGAAATTCGTGCCGCCCAGACCGGCCAACGCGCCGGCGACCACGAAGGTCATGAAGCGGGCGCGCGCCGGCGTGATCCCGGCTGCCTCGGCGGCGTCGGGCGCCAGGCCGACGGCCCGCACTTCGTAGCCGTAGCGCGTGCGAAAGAGCAGCCACCAGCTGGCGACGGCGGCGGTGAGGGCGAAGAAGATCGTGACGTTCGCGGCCGACCCGTGAAAGGCGGGCACGAATGCCGAGAGACGCGGCACGGTGCCCAGCGTCAACGCCGGCGTATGCACGGTCTCGGGCACGTGGAGATGCGCCGTCACCACCCAGTTCAACAAGAACAGCACGACGAAGTTCAGCATGATCGTCGTGATCACTTCGTTGGCGCCGAACCACGCGTTGAGCGCGCCCGGCACGGCGCCCGTGACCGCTCCGCCGGTTACGGCGGCCAGCGCACAGATCGCCACGGCAATTGGCGCGGGCACAGCGCTGGGGATCAGGAGCCCCGCCGCGGCGGCGGCGAAGCCGCCAGCCGCCAATTGGCCTTCGGCGCCGACATTGAACAATCCGCACTGGAGGGCGACGGCCACCGAGAGTCCCGTGAAGGTCAACGTCGTCGCTTTGTACAGGACTTGCGCCACGCCGTAAGGATTGCCCCACGTGCCCTCGAACAGCAGCCGATAGACGGCGTTGGGGGACTGGCCGACGGCGATGATGAGCAAATCGCCGACGACGAGCGCGATGAGCGCGCCGATGATGACGGGGCCGAGTCGTCTCATCTCAAGCGCCGGCCATATAGCGGCCGAGGATGCCGACGTCGGCCTCGGGGCGGCCGATGATGGCGACGAATTTTCCGCGCAGCATGACGGCGATGCGGTCGGCGAGCGCCAGCAGCTCGCTCAGCTCCACGGAGACGAGTACGATGGCCCGGCCTTCGGCCCGAGCCAGGCGGAGATGTGAGTGGATCGTCTCGATGGCGCCGATGTCGACGCCGCGCGTCGGTTGCGCGGCCAACAACACGGCGAAGTCGCGAACGCCGGCCATCTCCCGGGCCACGACGATCTTCTGCTGATTGCCGCCGGAGAGGGTGCGCGCCATCCGGCGGGGATCACCCGGCCGGATATCGAATGATCCAATCAACCGCTCGGCGTGCCGCTGGACGGCGGCGCGATCGAGCCGCCACCGGCCGAAGGCCTCCTCACGCCCCAGGATGAGGTTCTCGGCGACAGTATAGTCCAACACCAGGCCGCGCCGATGCCGGTCGTCCGGAATGTGCGCGAGCCCGAGGGCGCCGCGCCGCCGCACGCTTTCCCGCTCGATGGGGACGTCGGCCAACGCGATGCTCCCGGTAGACCGCCGATAGCCGGCGATCGCCTCGATCAACTCGCGTTGACCGTTGCCTTCGACTCCCGCGATGCCGAAGATCTCGCCGGCCGCGACCGTGAAGCTGACACGGTCGACCGCACCCGGTACGGTCAGATCTTTCACCGCGAGTACCGGCGCGGTCGCGGTCGTCGGGCCGGCGGGAGCGAGAAAAGCGGTGGGTTCCCGGCCCACCATCGCACGCGCCAGCGCGCCGGCGTTGGTCTCCGACGTCGCGTAGCGGGCAACGGTCTCGCCGGCGCGCAGGACGGTGACGGCGTCGGCGATGGCCATGACTTCGTCGAGCTTGTGGGTGATGAGCACGACGGTCCCGCCCTCCGCCCGGAGCGCGCGCAACACGGTCCACAGTTGGGCGACTTCCATCGGGGAGAGCACGGCGGTCGGCTCGTCGAGCGCCAGCACGTTGGCGCCGCGATACAGCGCCTTGAGGATCTCGACGCGCTGGGCCTCGCCCACCGACAGGTCTTCGACGCGACGCCGTGGATCGACGGCCAGGCCGGTGCGCTCGCTCAGCGCCCGCACATCGCGCGCGGCGCGGCGCAGCTGGAGCGCCGGCCCGGCGCGGGGCTCGCGGCCCAAAACGATGTTCTCGGCGACGGTCAGGGGCGGCACGAGCATGAAGTGCTGATGCACCAACCCCAGGCCGGCGGTGATCGCCTGCGAGACGTTCCACCCGGTGACGTCGCGCCCGCCGAAGCGCACGGTGCCGGCGTCGGGCGCGAGCTCGCCGCAGGCGATCCGCAGGAGCGTCGTCTTGCCGGCGCCGTTCTCGCCCACCACGGCGTGGATCTCGCCGGCGCGCACGTCGAGTGATGCGCCCCGGTTGGCGACGACGGCGCCGAACGACTTGTGAATGCCGGTGAGTGCGAGCACTAGCGGGTCGAGGGCACGCGAATCCGGCCGGCGATAATGTCGGCGGCCAGCGAGTCGACGCGGGCGTGCACGCGGTCGGGGATCATCGCACGGTTCCGCGCGTCATAGACGTAGCCAATGCCGCCGTCGGCCAGTCCGTAGGAGGGCACGCCGCCGTGAAAGGTGCCGTCGCGCACCTGCCGGATGACATCGTACGTGGCGACGTCGACGTGCTTGACCATTGATGTGAGCACGTGCCCCGGCGCTTCGGCGTACTGATCGGCGTCGGTGCCGATGACCAACTTTCCGGTCTCGCGCGCGGCTTCGAACACGCCGAGCCCGGTCGCGCCCGCGGCCTGGAAGATCACGTTGACGCCGGACTGATACTGGCTCAAGGCGAGGGCCTTGCCGCGGGGCGCGTCGCGAAACGCCTCCGGCGTGGCGCCGGCGTACTGCACGACCACGGTACAGTCCGGGCAGACGCGGGCGACGCCGGCGCGATAGCCGGCCTCGAACTTGTGAATGAGCGGGATGTCCATCCCCCCGACGAACCCGACACGCTTGGAGCCGCCGGCCAGCGCGGCGATCGCGCCGACGAGGTAGGAACCTTCTTCTTCCCGAAAGCGAATCGCGGCGAGGTTGTCCGGCACGGGTCCGGATACCGCGAAGTCGATGCCGGCGAACGCCGTCCGCGGGTACTCTCGCGCCAATCCCGTCAGGTCATCGGAGAAAATAAATCCGACGCCGATGACGAGCCGCATCCCCTCGGCCGTGAACAACCGAAGTCCGGCTTCCCGGTCCGATCCATCGCCGGGCTCGATGTACCGCACCCCGACGCCCAGGGTCTTCATGGCCCGGTCGCCGCCGGCGAACGCGCCATCGTTGAAGCTCTTGTCGCCCCGCCCGCCGATGTCGAGCACGACGCCAACGGTCGCTTTGTCGCCCACCGGCACACCGCGCGGATGCCCCCGTGCGATGCCGAGCGCTAGGGCGAAATGGACGATGAGCAGAGCGGCGACCGACGCGGCCAGGGCGCGCACCACACGATTATAATTCAAGCATGAACGGAGCGCCCGAACGGATCAGGACCCGGTTTCTGGTGGTCGGGAGCGGTGTGGCGGGGTTGCATACGGCGTGGCGCGCGGCCGAGCGGGATGATGTCATCGTCTTGACCAAGCGATCGCTGTTCGATTCGGCGACATCGTATGCGCAGGGCGGGATTGCCGCGGCGCTGGGCGCGGGGGACTCGCCGTCACTGCATTGGCGCGACACGTTGGCCGCCGGTGCCGCGCTGTGTGATGCCGATGCCGTCCGGGTGCTGGTCGACGAAGGGCCCGCGCGGGTGCGCGACCTGTATCGGGCCGGCGCCGACTTCGATGTGCAGGAAGACGGGCGGTTCAAGCTCGGGAAAGAAGCGGCCCACTCGCGGCGGCGCATCGTCCACGCCCACGGCGATCAGACCGGCGCCGAGGTCGCGCGGACCCTCGCCGGGCGCGTGCGCGAGAATCCGCGCATCACGGTGCTGGAGACCGCGCGCGTATTGGAGCTGATCGTCGAAGGCGGCGTGTGCTTCGGCGTGCGGGCCAGCGTGGCGGGGCGTCCCGTCGAGATCGTGGCCGACGCCACGGTCCTGGCCACGGGCGGGTGCGGGCAAGTGTACCGATACACCACCAATCCCCAGGTCGCCACGGGCGACGGGTACGCCATCGCCCATCGCGCCGGGGCGCGACTGGCCGACATGGAGTTCGTGCAGTTCCACCCGACGGCGCTGGATACGCCCGAAAACCCGTTGGCGCTCATCTCCGAGGCCGTGCGGGGCGATGGCGCCATCCTGCTCAACGGCGACGGCGTCAGGTTCATGCCCGAGCGGCATCGGCTGGCCGAGCTGGCGCCCCGCGACGTCGTCGCGCGCGAGATCTTTCGGGAGCGCCAAGCGACCGGGGCCGTGCGTCTCGACGCCAGAAAGATCACCGATTTCGACACCCGCTTTCCCGGCATTTTCGCCATTTGCCACGCCCGCGGCATCGACCCCAGGACCGATCTCATCCCCGTGACGCCGGCCGCCCACTACATGATGGGCGGCGTCGTGGTCGATCTGCAGGGACGGAGCACCCTCGACCGTTTGTACGCCTGCGGCGAGGTCTCGCGCACGGGAGTCCACGGGGCCAACCGGTTGGCATCGAACTCGCTCCTGGAAGGGCTCGTGTTCGCCGAGCGGGTGGCCCGCGACCTGGCGACGGTGACGCCGAGTCAGGATCCCTCGCCCGCCGTGATGTGGAGTGTTCCCCAGTTGACCGATCGGGGCGCCGCCCAAGTCGCGGCCGACCGGGTGCGCTCCGTCATGTGGGAGCACGCCGGCATCGCCCGGACAGCCAAGGGGCTCCGCTCGGCGGTCGACCAGCTCACCGAGATCGGGCAGCGGCTCCCCGACGGCGCGACCGAAGAAGCCAACATGGTCGACACGGCTCTCCTCATCGCCGAGGCGGCCCTGTTACGCAAGGAATCGCGGGGCGGCCACTATCGGGCCGACTTCCCCCGTGCCAAGGACAAATGGCGCCATCGGCACATCGAGTGGTGAGATCGCACAGCAGCCTCCAAGAAGAGATCCGGACGTTGGCGCGCGAGCGAAACGCCGTGATTTTGGCGCACAATTACGAGCGCCCCGAGGTGCAGGACGTCGCCGACTTTGTGGGCGACTCGCTCGGGCTCTCGCGGGAAGCGGCGCGGACGCCCGCGGACACCATCGTGTTCTGCGGCGTGCATTTCATGGCCGAGACGGCGGCCATCCTGTCGCCGCACAAGACCGTGCTGCTGCCCGACATGGCGGCCGGATGCTCGCTCGCCGCGACGATCGACGGCGCGCAGCTGCGGGCGTGGAAGGCCGAGCATCCGGGCGCCGTCGTCGTGTCGTACGTCAACACGACCGCGGAAGTAAAGGCCGAGAGTGACTACTGCTGCACGTCCGGGAACGCCGTGGAGATCGTGAACGCCATCCCGGTCGACCGCGAGGTGCTGTTTCTGCCCGACATGTTCCTGGGCGCGCATGTGCGCCGCGTGACCGGCCGGCGGAACATGGAGATATGGGTGGGCGAGTGCCACGTGCACGCCGGCATCGACCCCGAGAACCTCGTGCAGCAGCGCGCGGCCCATCCGGGCGCCGAGTTCCTGGTGCACCCCGAGTGCGGCTGCGCGACCAGCGTCGTCGAAGCGATCTCGGCCGGAGATCTCCCCTCCGAGGGCGTGCAGATCCTCTCCACGGAGGGGATGATCCGCCGTCCGGCCAGCTCACCGGCAAGCGAGTTCATCGTGGCGACGGAAGTCGGGATTCTCCACCGCTTGCGCCGGGAGAATCCGCAGAAGACCTTCTATCCTGCGAACGAGCGGGCGGTATGCGCGTTCATGAAGGTCACGACTCTGGAAAAGGTCCTGACCGCTCTCGAACGGATGCAGCACCGCATTACCGTACCCCCGGACGTGGCCGCGCGCGCGCGGCGCGCCATCGAGCGCATGGTCGCGATCGGTGGCCAACCAAGCGGGCAAGCGCACACCTCACTCTCACCGGCGCCCAACACGACCGAAGACCCCGGCGAGTGAGCCGGCGCTCCGGTCGACTCGGCGCCCACCGGAGGAGCTGATGACCGAAATGCAGCAGCCATACGGCGGCGCCGACCGGCGCCTGTCGCGCCCCCGCACGATCACGCCGAGCGAGTTGCCGGCCCTGGGCGCCGACGAAGGACGGTTGGCGTTTCCGCTGCATCAGGACGCCCTGACGGCCGTCGTGCGGCAGGCGCTCGAGGAAGACGGCGCGTTCCACGACATCACGACCGTGGCCACCGTCGTGTCGAGCCGCCGGGCCCGGGCCATGGTCGTGGCCCGCCGCGCCGGCGTCGTCGCCGGCGTTCCCTTGGCGCTGGAAGCGTTTCGGCTGCTGAACCCCAAGGTCACAATGCGGGTCGACGTCGAGGACGGCGGCCACGTCGTCGCGGGCACGCCGGTGATTTTCTTGAGCGGCCACGCGCGCGGATTGCTGTCGGCCGAGCGTGTCGCGCTCAACTTCATGCAGCACCTGTCGGGCGTGGCGACGCTCACCGCGCGGTTCGTCGACGCGGTGCGCGGGACGCATGCCAAGATCGTCGATACCCGGAAGACGACGCCGGGGTGGCGGCGCCTGGAGAAGTACGCGGTGCGGTGCGGCGGCGGCATGAACCATCGCATGGATCTGGCGAGCTCGGTGCTCATCAAGGACAATCACCTGGCCGCGCTCGATGGGAACGTCCAGCTCGCGGTGCAGCGTGCGCGCGAGGTGGCGCCGCCCAACGCGCGCATCGAAGTCGAGTGCGAGACCATCGAGCAAGTTGCCGCGGCGCTGGAAGCGAATGCCGACATCATTTTGTGCGACAACATGACGCCCGCGCATCTCGCCGACTGCGTGCGTCTCGTCGATCATCGCGCGACCGTCGAGGCCTCGGGCCGCGTCCGGCTGGAGAATGTGCGCGCGATCGCCGAGACGGGCGTGGACTGGATTTCGGCGGGGTCGCTGACGCATTCGCCGCCGGCGCTCGATCTGGCCCTCGATTTCGACTAGCCATACCATTGGATCCGCGCACCGCGCTGCAATCCGCGCTCGGCGGCGCGTACCGTGTCGAGCGCGAGCTGAGCGAGGGGACCGGTCGCGCTTTTCTGGCGACGGAGATCGCGACGGCGCGCGCGGTGGTCGTGAAGGTCCTGCCGCGCGATTTCGCGGTCGCGCTCACGCCCGCGCAATTCAGCGCGGCCTTGGAGCCGTTGCGGCAGCTGCACCATCCGCACGTCGTGCGCCTCCTCTCGATCGGACAGGCGGAAGGTCGTTTGCGGTACTATCTCGCCGAGTACGTCGATGGCGAGCCCCTCCGCGCCCTGCTCGTGCGCGCCGGCAAGCTGCCGATCAGCGATGTCGTGACCGTGGTGCGTGACGTAGCCCGGGCGTTGGCGTACGGCCAGGCCCAGGGCGTGGTGCATGGCGATCTGACGCCGGCCACGATTCTGCTGCGGGGCTCCACAGCGCTGGTCTCCGACTTGGGCGTCGCCCGCGCGTTGGGGTTCACCGGGATGCCCGCGTACACAGCGCCCGAGGGCGCGGGCGACCACCGCGCCGATCTCTACGCCCTGGGCGTCATCGCGTACGAGCTTCTGACCGAGGTCCCGCCGTTCATTGGCCGCTCGCCGGCGCAGCTCGCCGCGGCGCACGCCAGCGACGTGCCGGCGCCGGTGGCCGCACGGCGGCCGGCGACCCCGCCGGCGCTGGCCGGGATCGTCATGAAGCTCCTCGCCAAACAGCCCGAAGAGCGGTACCAGTCGGCGGTGGAGTTACTCCGCGCCATCGATGTGGTCCGGGTGACGCCCGCCGAGCGGGTCGCCTCGGCGCCACCGCCGCCGGCGCTACCGCGGCGGAGCGGGGCCACGACGCCGAGCGCCGTCCCGGAGCCGGCCGACCGGAGCCTGAGGCGCAAGGTCGCCCTGGTGGGCGCCATCCTCGCCGTGATAGCCGCGGCCGTGCTGGTGATGACCTGCCCCCGCCACGCCAATGTCGGGGCTGATATTCGACCGCACGAATCACGGTAGACAGGGCCGTAATTGGAACTATATTCTGTGATCTAGTCCTATCACAGAATATTCGACGCGTATGGACGACATTGACCGCAGGATCCTGATAGCCCTCCAGGCGGAAGCCCGGACCACCAATGCCGAGCTGGCGCGGCAGGTGGGCATGGCCCCGTCGGCCGTCCTCGAGCGCGTGCGGAAGCTCGAGGAGCGCGGCGTGATCCACGGATATGCGGCCCGCCTCGACGCCAAGGCGCTCGACATGGGCCTCCTGGCGTTCGTGTTCGTCCGCACCGACGAGCGGCTCGCGCACCCGATGACCGAGCGGGCGCTGTCGGCGATGCCGGAGGTCCAGGAGGTCCATCACGTGGCGGGCGAAGACTGCTTTCTCGTGAAGGTGCGCACCGCCAATACCGAGGCGCTGCAGTTTCTCCTCCGCGAGCGCATCGGCGCCATTGAGACCGTGCGGTCGACGCGCACCACGATCGTCCTGAGCACGGTCAAAGAGACCGCCGCGATTCCGGTGGAGGCGCATGATGCCTGAGACCAACGACCGGTCGCGCCGGCTCAACATCCTGATCGCGTTTGGTCTGGTCTATCTGATCTGGGGGTCGACGTACTTGTCGATCCGCTACGCGATCCAGACCATCCCCCCGTTTCTCATGGTCGGGATGCGATTCGTCACGGCGGGCACGATCCTCTACGCCTGGACCCGGCTCCGCGGAGGCGCGGTGCCGACCTGGCGGCAGTGGCGCAACGCCAGTGTGTGCGGGGTCATGCTCCTGCTCTTGGGCATTGGTCTGGTCTCGGTGGCCGAGCAGCGCGTGCCATTGGGCTTGGCGGCGCTGATCGTGGCGACGGTGCCGCTGTGGTTGGTCGTGATCGACTGGCTGAGCGGCGGCACGCGTCCCGGGCCGCGGGCGTGGCTCGGCATCGCACTCGGGCTCTTTGGCGTCGGGCTCCTCGTCCGTCCCACGGGCGGCGGCGTCAGTGCGGGCAGCGCGATCCTGATCACGATCGCGGCGATCTCGTGGTCCTGCGGGACGCTCATCGGCCGGCGCCTCGATCTCCCGAAATCGCTCCTGGTGACCACGGGGATGGAGATGCTGACCGGAGGCATTGCGTGTCTCATCGTGGGACTGGCACTCGGCGAAGGCGCCCGATTCCACCCCGCCGCCGTCTCCGGTGCGTCGCTCATCGGCCTCACGTACCTGATCACGCTGGGCTCGATCGTGGGGTACTCGGCCTACACCTACCTCGTGACCGCGACGACTCCCGCCAAACTCGCCACGTACGCGTACGTCAATCCGGTAATCGCTGTGCTCGTCGGCTGGCTGATCGCCGGCGAATCGATCACGGGTGGGACCTTGGTAGCGGTGGCCGTCATCGTCAGCGCCGTGATGATTCTCACGATCAAGCCGCGCCCGAAGTCCGCTCCGGCGCCGGAACATGCTCATCCAGCACTGCGTCCGCCACAAAGTAGCCCTCGGCCGACCTGACGGCGGCGGCGATCGCCCGCCGCGCGTCATCGACTTCGTCTTCGCGGCCGGAGAGCGCCAACCGGTTCTGGCGGATGCGCCGTCCGGCCGTCACGCAGAAGAGATCGCACATCACGATCTCCCGGCGCGCGCCGTCGGCCCCGTGCCGATCGATCAGGTCCTGCGTCCGCGCGATCGTCGCCGCCGTCGCGTACAGATCGATCGCGATGTTGGCCAGTCGCTCCAGCACGAGCTGCCGATCGGTGATCGCCCGCCGGTACTTGGTGATCGCGCGCCCGGTTTCCGTCGCCAACTCGGCGATGTGTTTCTCCAGGTAGCGCTTGTGCTCGGCCAGCGCCGGATGGACCGCGGCCGCCAGGTCGGGCCCGCCGCCGAGGATACTCGACACCCGCGACGTCATGTAACCGGAGAGCAGCCCGAAGTGGCGAATGGGCCGGCGCAGCGCCGTCCCCACTTCCTTGAGTCGCTCGGCCGGTCCCTGGAGGCCGTTGAGCGCGATGAAGAGCCGGAGAATCTCGTTGGCGCCCTCGAAGATCCGGTTGATGCGCGCGTCGCGCAGCAGCCGCTCGTACGGATACGGCTTCACGAACCCCCGCCCGCCGGCGACTTGCACCATCTCGTCCGACGCCCGCCAAATCAGCTCGCTGGCGAACACCTTGAGACACGCCGCTTCCAGCGCGTAGTCGGCGTCCGCGCGGTCGATCGTCGCCGAGAGCAGCCCGAGCATGGCATCGGCGGCGTACGCGTCCGCCGCCAGCTCGGCGATCTTCCGTTGCGTGATCTCGAAGTCCGCCAGCGGATGACCGAACTGCACGCGCGACGACGCGTACGCCGTCATCGCGCCCACGATGCGCTTCGTGCCGCCGACGCATCCGGCGCCCAGCGACAGCCGGCCGCCGTTCAATACGTTGACCGCGACGGCGAACCCTTTCCCGATGTTGCCGAGCACGTGGTCGGCCGGCACCTGAAGATTTTCGTAGGCCAGCTCGGCCTGTGTCGAGCCGCGGATCCCCAGCTTCCGGATCGTCGTCACCACGCGGAACCCCGGCATGTCGGGGCGGATGATAAACGCCGTCGGTCGTTCGACCGTCTCGCCACGGCGTTCGACCGCCGTGCGGGCGAAGGTGGCAATGACGCCGGCGCGATGGCCGTTGCCGATCCACAGCTTGTGCCCGTTGAGCACCCAGTGCGACCGATCGGCGGACGGGCGGGCGGTGGTCTTGATGTTCTGCGCATCGGAGCCCGTCTCCGGCTCGGTCAGCGCGTAAGCCGCCAGCGTCTCGCCCCGGGCCAGCATCGGGAGATAGCGCGCCTTTTGCTCGTCGTTGCCAAAGAGCACGATCGCCTTGGAGCCCAGCCCGCAATGCACGCCGACGAGCACCGCGAGGGACGCGTCGACCTGGGAGAGCGTGGCGAACACGCGGGCGTAGGCCGTGGCCGAGAGCCCAAGGCCGCCGTAGGCCTTGGGTATCGTCAGGCCGAGCAGTCCGACCTCGGCGAAGGCCCGGATCACATCCTCGGGTATCGTCTCATCCTCGTCGAAGCGCGCCGAGTCCACGAGGCCCGAACGCTGCATCTCGCGGAGCGCCGCGAGGAGTCGTTGGACCACCCGCGCTTCCGCGGGATCGCGGGCCTCGAGCGGCGCGGGGTACGGAAAGAGCAGCGACTCGTGGATCGCGCCCGAGAATATTCCCCTCACGAACGACGGCTTCTGGTCAGCCATGGACGCTCCGGACCCTCTCCGTGATGTTCGCCACGAGCGCGCCGGCATCGGTCACCGGGCGGTCGCACACGTAGCCGTGGCACACGTACGCGGTGGCGCGGCCGTCGATCGACGGACGGCCGTCGAGTAGCGCGATCCCCGTCTCGCCACCGGGCGGCCCGCCCGCGAGCACCAGCGCTGGCACATAGAGGTTCGCCACCGCCGCTTCGAGCTCTCGAAACGCTGACGCCGGCGGGTCGCCGACCAGGGCGACCTGCACCGAGCCATTGAGCGCCGCGTCAGCGGCGCCGAGGAGCCAGCCGAAGGCTGGGCCATGGAGCGCCATGGGCTCGGCGAGTCCGGCCAGAATCCCGTCGGCGCGGACGCGCGCGGCGTGGTCGCCCGTCAGGTCGGCGAGATGCAGCAGCAGAGTGGCCACCAGCGACGTCCCGGACGGGACCGCGTTGTCCGTGATGTCGCGGGGCCGCGTGATGAGCCGGTCCGCGTCGTGGGCGGTATCGAAGTAGAGCTGTTTGGCGCTGTCCCAGAACGCGCGGTCGATGGCGTCGGCGATGGCGCGGGCCCGGTCCAGCCACCGGCGGTCGAACGTGAGCTCATAGAGGCCAATGAACCCCAGCGCCACCGCCGCGTGGTCCTCGAGAAAGCCGTCGATCTTGGTGATGCCAAAGGCGTGCGAGCGTTGGACGCGGCCGTCGGGCCGGACCATCGTGCGGGCGAGGAATTCGCCGTTGGCGATCGCCATCGCGCGATAGTCCTCCCGGCCGAACGCGCGGGCGGCGTCGGCCAGCGCGCGCAGCATCAGGCCGTTCCAGGACGCGAGGATCTTTTCGTCCCGCCCGGGGCGCTCGCGCCGCGCGCGTCGCGCCAGGAGCGTTGCCCGGGCGCGCTCGATGGTCTCCCGCGGAGCGGCCGCGGAGTCCACGACGGACAAGATATTGGCGCCCTCGAAATTGCCGCCCGGCGTCACGCCGTAGTACGCCGACACCGCCGGCGCAGCGGCGCCCAGCGCCGCCTCGATCTCGCCCGCGGTCCAGATGTAGAACGTTCCCTCGTGACCCGCCGAGTCGGCGTCGAGGCTGGCGTAGAAGCCGCCGCCCGGATCGGTCATTTCCCGTGCGACCCAATCGAACGTGCGTTCGGTCGCCTGGCGCACTTCCGGGTCGCGCGTGGCTTGCCAGAGATGTACGCCGAGGCGCCCGAGGAGCGCATTGTCGTACAGCATCTTCTCGAAATGCGGGACCAGCCAGATCGCGTCGACCGTGTAGCGATGGAATCCGCCGCCGATCTGGTCCGCGATCCCGCCGCGGATCATGTGCTGGAACGACCGGCGGACCATCTCCAGCGCCTCGCGCCGCTCCGTGCGGCGCCAGGTGCGCAGGAGAAAGTCGAGCGCCATCGCCATCGGAAACTTGGGCCCGCCCTCGAACCCGCCATTGATAGCATCGTACCGGGCGGCAATGCCATGATAGGCCCGGTCGAGCGTCCCCGGCGTGAGCGTCGCGCCCGGCTCCGGCGTCGCGCTGGCGGCGTCGTAGAGGACCCGCAGGCGTCCCGCGGATTGCTCCACGTCGGGGCGCCGCGTGTGATAGGCGTCGGCGACGGACTGTAGTACGCGGCTGAAGGCCGGCAGGCCGTGTCGGTCGCGCGGCGGGAAATACGTGCCGCCGTAGAACGGCTCGGCGCCCGGCGTCAGGAACATCGTCATCGGCCATCCGCCGTGACCGGTCATGGCCTGGACCGCCTGCATGTAGATGCCGTCGACATCCGGCCGCTCTTCGCGGTCCACCTTGATGCACACGAAGCGGTCGTTCATGATCGCGGCCGTGGCCGGATCCTCGAACGACTCGTGCGCCATCACGTGGCACCAGTGGCACGCCGCGTAGCCGATGCTCAGGAGGACCGGCTTGTCCTCCTTTCGGGCGCGGTCGAATGCCTCCGGAGACCAGGGATACCAATCAACCGGATTTTCGGCGTGTTGGCGGAGGTACGGACTCGTTTCGTGCGCCAGTCGGTTGGCCATTTGGGGACCGGGATACATTTTGCAGCCATGCTTTCGCCGCTGCGCGGGTGGCTGCCGTCGCTTGGTATGGTCGCCGTCGTGCTGATCGGTGGGATCGCGTCGGAGCCGGCGTTGCGCGATGCGGCCACCCTGAGGCCCGCCGATGCCCGCCTCGCGTTGTCACCCGCGTTTCTGGCACTGGCGCCACTGAATAATATCTGTGACGCGCTGTCCCTGCTGTCGCTGCGGCAGCATCTCGCGCTGCTGGCCACGGTGGCCCTGCTATACGCCGTGTGGCGATTCAACCGTTCGCGGCCGACCGTGGGCGGCGAGGTGCGCGCGGCGCTGATCGCGCTCCTGGCGGTCCTGCTGATCTACGCGCTGGGGGTATTCATGCCGCGTCCCATGGCGGCCTTGCGCCTCCCCGGCGCCGATGCGCTGGCCGTCGATTTCCATAGTCACACGGACGCGTCACACGACGGGCGCCGGGGGTTCACCGACGACGCCAACCGGGCGTGGCACCGGCGCGCCGGGTTCGACGTGGCCTACATCACCGACCATAGCCGATTCTCGGCAGCGCTCCAGGCCGCGTCGCGGAATCCGCGGCAGGCGGGCGAGGGCACGGTGTTGCTAAGCGGAGTCGAGTGCATCGTCGGCCGCGAGCACGTCGTGGTGCTGGGCGCGACCGCCGTCGATTCGGCCGCGCTTCTCCGCGGGCGCGACTGCGACCCGGCGCACGTGGGCGATCGGCCGATCATCGAGACCATGCCGGGGCATCTGGATGCGGTGGTTGGCCGACCGCGCGTGCAGGGCATCGAGCTGTCCGACGCGGCGCCGCGCGGGCTCGACGCGATCGATCAGGACCGCGCCCGCATTCTGGCGCTGGCCGACAGCCTCGGTCTCGCTGTCGTGTCGGGGTCCGACAACCATGGATTCGGCTGGACGGCGGCGGCGTGGAGTGTCCTCGTCATCCCCGGGTGGCGCGTCATGTCGGCCGACTCGCTGGCGGGGGCGATCACCGGCGTGCTTCTCACGCGTGGCCGGCACGCCGTCGCCGTCATCGAACGCACGCGGCCAGAGACCGTCGGGGCGATCGCGCCGGCCGTGGCCTGGACGATGATCGCCACGCTCTCCTGGCCCGAGCGGACCATGTGGATCGTCTGGGCCCTGGGACTGGGGGCGGTGGGAGCATGGCGTCGCCGGGCGCGCGCGTGAGGGCCCGGTCGGACCTGGCGTGGCCGCTCGGCATCGTGACCGTGGCCGCGATGGCCCGCCTGGCGATGGCGGCGCTCATGCCCATCGTGCCGGACGAGGCGTACTACTGGGACTGGTCGCGGCACCTGGCGACGGGGTACTTCGACCATCCGCCGCTCATCGCGCTGTTGATCCGCGCGGGGACGGCGATCGCCGGCCATACGAGGATCGGCGTGCGGTGCGTGGTCATCGCCGTCGGGTATGTCGCGACGGTGGCCGCCGTCCTCCTGGCGCGGCGGCTGGGCGGCGCCGGCGCGGCTCTTCGCGCGGCGCTCGTCGTGGCCGCGTTGCCGCTGGCGGGAGCGGGGCTCGTGCTGGCAACACCCGATGTGCCACTCCTGGCCGGGCTCGCGCTGGGGTTGCTCGCGCTCGACTTCGCGCTCGACACCTCGTCGCCCGCCTGGTGGGCGGCCACCGGAATCCTGCTCGGGCTCGCGTTGGACGCCAAGTACACGGCGGCGTTGCTGGGCGCCGCCGTCGGCGTGGCGCTCCTGGCGCGGAGCGATCTGCGCGCCGAGTTGCGGCGCCCCGGTCCGTGGGTCGCCGTCGCCCTGGCTGCGTCGGTATTTCTGCCCGTCGTGCTGTGGAACAGCGGACACGACTGGGTGTCGTTTCGTTTCCAACTGTCCCACGGTCTCGCGCCCAAGGGGAAGAGCGGTCCTTTGACGCGCGAGTTGAATCTCCTGGGCGGCCAGGTCGGCTTGGTGTCCCCGATCTTGTTCGTGGCTCTGGTTCTCGCCGTGGCCCGCGGGCTCGGGCGGCGGACGCCATCGCGGGTGTTCATGGTGGCGGCGGTCGCGGCGCTCGTGACCGCGTTCTTCGCGTGGTCAGCGCTCCGCCGTTCGGTGGAGCCCAACTGGCTCGCGCCCGCGGTGCTCTCGGCCGCCATCGTCTGGGCGGCGTGGCCGCGCCGCGACAAAATGGCCCGATGGGAGTGGGCGGGACTCGCCCTGGGCGGTCTCATGGTCCTGACGATCTACGCCCAAGTCGTGGCGCCGTTTCTCCCAGTGAGCGCGCGCCGCGATCCGACGGCGCAGGGCGCGGGTTGGACGGGCCTGGCGTGGGAGCTCAGCGCCGCGCGGGGCGGCGGCTCGGCGTGGATCGCCGCGAACCGGTATCAGGATGCCGCCGAGTTGGCGTTTCATCTGCATGACCACCCGACCGTGTTCTCGCTCAACATCGGCGGCCGGCCCAATCAATACGATCTCTGGCCGCGTTTCCCGGATCGGGCGCGGGTTGGCGATACGCTGCTCGTCGTGCTCAACGATGAGCGATCGACGCCCGATGCGATCGTGCGCTTGCTGCCGCACTGCACGTCGATGCTGCGCGGTGAGACCGTCGAGCTCAGGCGTGGCGGCGAGCTACTGGGCGACCGGCGCGTGTGGACGTGCGCCGGATGGCGCGGGAGCTGGCCGGTGCCCGCGCCGGCCGCCAATACTTCCTCCACTCCGACCGCCGTGATCAACGCGGCGTATTAGGGATCGATCGACCATGCCTCCGACGTCTCCGACCCCCGCCATCGTCCCGCGCGATCTCGATGGCTTCTTCACGGCCAATCGCGCCCGTATCGAGCGCGAGCTATTCGACTTCCTGCGCATCCCGAGCGTCAGCGCGAAGTCCGAACACAACGCCGACACGGCGCGCGCGGCGCGCTGGTTGGCCACGTCGATGACCGCGGCCGGGCTCACGACCGAGGTGATGGAGACGCCCGGGCATCCCGTCGTCCTCGGCGAGTGGCGCGGCGCGGGGCCGTCGCGGCCGACGATCCTCGTCTACGGGCACTACGACGTGCAGCCTCCGGAGCCGCTCGACCTGTGGACGTCGCCGCCGTTCGAGCCGACGGTGCGGGACGGCAAGCTGTTCGCCCGCGGATCGGTGGACGACAAAGGCCAGCTGTTTTTGCACGTCAAAGCGATCGAGGCCCATCTGTTCGTCCGGAATCGCCTGCCGGTGAATCTCATCGTGCTGGCCGAGGGGGAGGAGGAAGTCGGCAGCGACCATCTGGCCGCGTTCGTCGAGGAGCACGCGGCCCGTCTGCGCTGCGATGCGGTCGTCATCTCCGACTCGTCGATGTTCGCGCCGGGCCAACCGTCGATCGTGTCCTCGCTGCGCGGGCTGGCGTATTTCGAGATCAACGTCTCGGGGCCGGCGCAGGATCTGCACTCGGGCATGTATGGCGGTGCCGTGATCAATCCGGCGACGGCGCTGGCCCGCATCATCGCGTCGTTTCACGATGCCAACGGGCATGTGGCCATCCCGGGCTTTTACGACGCGGTCCGGGACTGGGACCCAGCCGCGCGCGAGGCCATCCGGCGGTTGCCATTCGATGAGTCGGCTTTTGGGCGCGAGGTTGGCGCGCCGGCGCTGGGCGGCGAGGCCGGGTACACGACGCTGGAGCGACTCTGGACGCGGCCGACCTGCGAGGTCAACGGGATGTTGAGCGGCTACACCGGCGAGGGTGCCAAGACCGTGCTGCCATCGAAAGCCATGGCCAAGGTCAGCTGCCGGCTGGTGCCCGATCAGGAGCCGGAGGCCATCGGCCGGCTGCTCGAGCAGCACATCGCGCGCGTCGCGCCGAAGGGCGTGGCGGTCAAGGTCACGCATCTCCACGGCGGGCGGCCGTGGCGCGCCGAGATGAAGGGCCCGCTTTTCGAAGCGGCGAAACGCGCGCTGGCGGCGGCGTTTCGGCGGGAGCCGGTCATCCAGGGGGAAGGAGGGTCTATTCCGGTGGTCGATGACTTCGCGCGGATCCTCGCCGCGCCGGTCCTCCTGCTGGGGTTCGGCCTGCCGGGCGAGAACGCGCATGCGCCCGACGAGTGGATGAGCGTCGAGAACTTCGAGGGCGGCATGCGCGCCGTGGCCACACTGTGGGACGAGTTGGCGCGCGGTTAGCGCCGCACTTCGCTGGACAATGCCAGCAGATTGCCCTCGCTGTCCCGCAGGAACGTCATCCACAGGTCGCGGTCGCCGAGCGGCGCGACGATGTGGGGCTTGTCCTCGAAGCGCGCGCCGCGTGAGAGGAGCGCCGCGTAGGCGGCGTTGATATCGTCGACCGCGTAGTACAAGATCGATGTGCCGATCCCGGGCACCGATTCGGTGGGGCGGTCGAGCATGAGACGGGTGCCGCCCAAATCAAAGAAGGCCAACGTCGGCGAGGGCTGGAACAGAAACCGGAGCCCGAGCGTGTCGCGGTAAAAGCGCACGGCGCGGTCAACGTCCTGCACCAGGATCGCGACCTGGGCGAGGCGGTTGGGTGCGGCGAAATCCGTGGTCATCGAGACGCTCGAGGTGTAGGTTTCCGGCCAGTGGGTGGGTGTTTATTTAGCTAGGCTAACTGATAGTCGACCATGATGCAAGCCAGCGATGTGGCGGATCGCCTGCATTCGGCCGCCATTCATTTGTTGCGGTGGGTGCGGCGGGAGGATGCCGCGTCCGGGCTGACCGCGCCGCGGCTCTCGGCGCTCTCGGTGATCGTGTTCGGCGGGCCCCTGACCCTCGGCGCATTGGCGTCGGCCGAGGGGGTCCGGCCGCCGACCATCACGCGCGTGGTGGATGCGTTGGAGGCTGATGGGCTCGTCCGGCGCGCGGCAGATCCGGCCGATGCCCGGGTTACGCGGGTGAGCGGCACCGTCAAGGGCCAGCGCGTCCTCACCGCCGGCCGCGCCCGCCGCGTCGCTGCCCTGGCCACGCGCCTGGCGTCCCTCCCCGCTGCCGACCGCGCGACCTTGGCCCGCGCGGCCGAGCTCATTGAGCAGATCAGCCGCGGGTAGTGCTCGACCGTCGCGCGACGTCAGGGCGCCGCGTCCGTCTCGTCCTCGAACAAGCGCACGTAGGCGTCGTATCGAAAGCGACGGTGCCGTGCCTGTCCGGTGAACTCGCGCAGCACGCCAAGATTGACCAGCCGTCGGACAATGGCGTTGGCGCCGGCGAATGTCGTCTTCAGCAGGTCTTGCACGTCGTTCACACTCATGATGGGCTGCTCGTACAGCCGCTCCAGCACACGGTGACCATTGCCGGCCGCCCGACCCATGTGAGCGGTGATTTCGCGGCGATGTGTTTCTCGCAACTCGAGGATTCGGCGTGCGGTGGCGGCCGCCTGAATGCTCACCTGGGCCACACCCTCGAGGAAAAATTTCAGCCATCCCTCGAAGTCGCCCGAATCTCGCACGGCTTGCAGCAACTCGTAATACGTCTGCCGATGCTGCTTGAAATAATGCGAGATGTAGAGCACCGGTTTGCTCAAGGCGCCGCGTTCGCACAATAGGAAAGTGATCAGCAGGCGTCCTATGCGACCGTTTCCGTCGAGGAATGGATGGATCGTCTCGAACTGGGAATGCGCCAAGCCTACCTGAACGAGCAGCGGCAGTTTGTCTTTTTCGTGGAGAAAATGCTCGAGCGCGCCGAGCGCTTCGGGTACGTCCCCTGGTGGCGGCGGGACAAAAGTGGCATCGGTAAGAGTGCAGCCGCCGGGACCAATCCAGTTCTGGGTGCGTCGCAGTTCCCCGGGCGTGAGTCGCGACCCGCGCACTCCCTTCAGCAATTCGGCGTGAATCTCCCGGATGAGGCGAACCGACACGGGCAGCTCGTCCAGTCGAGTCAGGCCCGTTTTCATGGCGCGGACATAGTTGACGACTTCGTCGACATCGCGCGGGCTGCGTTCGCCCAGAACATGGGCTTCGGCGGCGAGCAGATCCTGCAAGGAGCTCTGCGTTCCTTCGATCTGGCTCGAGAGAACGGCTTCCTTGCGGACGTACATGTAGACAAAAAGGTTCGGGTTCGGCAAGGTCTGCACCGAACCATCTAGTCGACCGAGCGCCCGATCGGCTTCAGAGAGAAGATGTTGGAGATCGCCATCGATCCGGAGGGGCGGCACGGGTGGCAAAGGAGCCGGGATGAAAGCCCGATAGCCCTGTGGCTGTCGCACGTAGCGACCAGCTCGTCCCGCTCCGAGTCCGCCAGCTTCTTTGTTAGCTGGTGCGTTTAGTAGAGGCTTCACAATTGCGCTATACTAAACACTGCGTTTAGTATGCGCAATGCTGGGCTCCATGCTCAACGCTGGCGATCATACGCCCGCACCTAGAATCGCCACTCCCGGAGCAAGAAGAGACCGAACACCTGCGTGGGGAAGAACCCCTGGCCCGCGGTCAGGGGCAGTAGGGTCGGCTGCTGGAGCAGATAGTACGGCTGGTACGTCGCCTGGACCGACGTCCGGAGGCCGAAGCGGTGTTGGACCAAGACGCCGGGGGGACTCGTGCTCCAGCCCGCAAGCGAGGCATTGAGCGCGACGTAAGTCTGCGGTGTCCAATACTTCCCGAACTCGATCCGCGTCGACGCCAGAAAATTCGTAACGCCGGCTTGCGACAACTCCAGCGGCGTGCCGGTGTTGTTCGTGATGTTGAAGACATTGGCGTCGAGCGAGCGCGCGATGTCGCCCTGCACCTGCTGCGTGAGCGTCCCGAGGGCGACGCTGGCCAGCTGTTGCTGAACGTACTGGCCCGCTTCACCGATCGGCAGGCCGCTGGACGCGGTGCCGGCGCCCCCGCCCCCGCCGCTGCTTTGCGGGAGCAGCGACGACGACGACGTGCCGAACGCCAGGTACGAGATCAGGTCCGACTGCGACAACGGCGGTTGGGCGTCGCTGGTGAGCGCCACCGTCGGGGTGAGCGCCGTGCCGCCGATGTTGATCTGGATGTTGATGGGTTCGCGGCCCGGCACGCTGACCGGATACACGGCGGTGGCTTGCACCGACGGATTGAGATCGCTCGATCCGACGAAGTTGGCCGTCCCTTTCGTGATCTGGAATCGCTTGCTCATGAACGTGTATTGCCCGCGTTCGGTGGCGACCAGCCCGTCCATCACCAGGTTGCGGCGCCGACTCTCGATGCGCATCGTGACCGGGCCGTCGGTATAGATCTCGACATTGGCGTCCTTGTTTCGCACCCATACCTGCGGATCGACTTCCAGCTCGACGTCCATGAGCAGGCGGCTCAGCAGCTGGTTCGGGTGGGGGATCGCGTTCTGCGTGGCGCGGTCCGTCGTATCGGCGACCTTGGCGACGACCGGATCGATGAGATCGATCGGCGTCCGCTGCCCGACATCGGGGGCGTAGAACACGCCATCGGTGATGTGTACGCGTCCGCCGAGAACCGCGTGCACCGCGGGACCGGAGAAGTTGAACGCGGTCAACGGCCCCGACAGCTCCAGTGAGTCGTCGACGACCGCCCAGCCGCGCTCCTTCGTATTGATCACGCGGACGTCCTGTCCGGTGAGCACGAGGTCGGCCGGCAGCGCGTCCCGTTGGGAGAGGTCGACCGAGCCGGCCATCCGGAGATGCCCTTGGCTCGTGGCCACCAGCGAATCGACGACGATCGAGTCCGGCGTCACGCGGATGTTGGCGGCGGCTTTCGTCAAGCGAATGCCGAGGGGAACGATCAGAACGGTACCGCCCTCGAGGGTGACGGCGCCGCGGGGCTGCGGATTCTTGATCGTGCCGCGGACGGCGAGGTGCACCGCCGCACGTCCCTGCACGTCGCTGACGGTGGAGACGACCTCGGGTGTCAGCTCCAGCGGCAGGCTGTCGGAGTTGATGTCGAGGGACAGCGGGCCGTCGCTCGGGAGCCGCGAGACGCTGTCCGGATGGTTGAAGCCGAGATCGATCGGCACGTGGCCGTCAGCGGCCGCGAACACGACGCCCGGGGTTGGGCCGACGTTGGTGGCGAGCTCGCCGTGCCCGGTCAGCGTGGTGCCGTCGTAGCTGAATGTCGAGCGCACGTCGGGCACGATGTGTCCGTCGTACGTGCCGTTGGCGATCGTCGCGTTGCCGGTGAACCGCGGCGACTCCGCGGTGCCCGACAGCTCGGCGTCGAGCGTGACGTCGCCGCGGGCGATCAGCTTGCTCTCGGCCAGCGCGACGAGGTCGCCGGCCTCCAGGTGCTGGACGGCCAGGTGGGCCGAGAGCGGGCCCGATTTGGGCAGGGCGGCCTCGACGGCGATCGAGCCGCCGCGGCCGTTGCTCAAGGCCACGTTGTGCACGTCGATGCGTTTGTCGCTCCACTGCACGAGGCCCGGCTGGGCGGGGGCGGGCGGTGACGTCCACGTCGTGGTGTCGAACGTCAGGGCCAGCGAGTGCAGGCGGAGCTCGTGCTCGTCGAGCTTGAGGCCGAACCCGACGTCCGCCGTGTATTCCTGGTCGTGCGTGGGGGGGCCGCCCGGCGTCGACGGAATGCCGCGTTGGCGGACCAGCAGGATCAGATGGCCGTCGGGTTTGTGATAGACGATACGGGCGTCGATGCTGTCGAGCGAGAAGCTGCCGGCGGCTATCGTGTCGAGTTGAATGCCGGCGATGATCGGGGACGTCAGGCTGGGTGCGCCGAGCCAGGAGTACTCGGCGCGCATCCGGCGTACGGTTTTTTCCATCGCGATGATGTCGGTGGCGGCGGCGCGGCCGCGGACATCGAAGCGTTGGATCGAGCCGGTGACGACGCCGGCGGCGCGGATATGGCCGCTCAAGACGTCGCGGCGCATGGCCATCGTGTCGATCGCCTGTTGGAGCTCGAACGGGCGCCCCGTGCCCAGCGTGTCGCCGAGGGCGCGCGCGTAGGCCTCGGCCAGCCGGCCGGGGCCTGGGCGCAGCATGCCGGTGTCGGCTGGGAAGAAGCGGCGGAGCGTGGACAACGAGTCGAGAGCCACGCGGTACGTGAGGCGTCCGGTGCGGCCGGCCACCAGGCCGATGTTGCCCGCGATATCCGCCGCTGAACCCGGTAGCCGGGCGTGGGCCGTGTCGATCTGGAGCACGCCGTTGGCGAGGCTTGCGCGAAGTGTCAGCGTGTCGATCGCGATGCTGTCGAAGACCGACGTGGCCACATCCGCGGCGAGGTGCGCGTCCATCGTGGGCAGTGCGGTGCCGTGGCCGAATATCGCGGCCGTGGCCGTCACCGACGTCGCTGGCGCCTTGGACGTGACCAGCTGTGCGTCTAGCAACGACGCCCGCAGATGGAGGTCATACGCGCGCTCGGGCGACGCGAGGTCGAGGTGGCCATCGAGCGTCACCAGGCCCGCTGTGTCCGCGCGCGGCGCTTCGCGTGCGCGGACGCTGTCCGGGCTCGGTGTCGCGCCGAGGCGGCCCGGGTAGAGCGACAGGCGCTCGCGGCCGGCGCGGCCCGGCGGCGGTCCCGGGACCGGAGGAGGCGTTGGCCGTAGGACACCGCTCCGGACTTCTTCGCTCGTGACCGCTCCCGCTGCCAAAGCCTGTTGGAGTGACACTCCCGCGCGGTGCGTCGTGTCCGCGCCCGCGGCGGCGGGCGCAGGCGCTGCGGGCGCTGCGGGCGCTGCGGGCGCTGCGGGCGCGGGCGCTGCGGGCGTGGGTGCTGCTGGCGCTCCTGGCGCTGCCGGTGCTGCCGGTGCTGCCGGTGCTGCCGGTGCGGTATCGCGTGGCGCGGCAGGAGCGGTGACCGGCGGCGCCGGGGCGGGGGCGACGACGACGAGGGTGTCGGGGAGGCGGCGGCGCGGAGGGGTGCCGGCGACGACGAGACGCGAGTGGACCGTCAGGTCGCCGAGATCGCCGGTGACGCGCGTCACGCCGGAGACGCTGCCGCGGAGATCGGCCGCCGGCGCGAAGCGCCCGGCGACGACGAGCGACACGGGGTCGGCTACCGCGCTCACATCGATCCACGGATGATTGCGCGGCCGCCCGCTGAACTCCGCGCTGGCGTTCGCGGTCACGTGTGACCGTTGCCCCCGCATGACATGCGTCAGATCGGCGTCCGCCGTCAGCTCCGTGACGGTGGATCCGTCGAGATGCACGTTGCCGGAGAGCGCCCCCCCGATGGGCAGCGTTTTGACGAACGTGCGCGCCAGCGCGACGCGGACCTGATCCAGCGTCAGCGTGAGATCCTCCGCACTGACCACCCGACCGTTCTTCGTGCTGTCGATGCCAACGGCGCCGAGCGCGACGAGGCGACTCGGGCCCGCGCGCGCATCGTCGAAGCCGATATCGGCGTCGAGCTTCGTGTGGCGGAGACTACCATTGATCGCGGCGCTACCCGAGAACACGCCTTGGCGCGGAATCTTGACCCCGGGCACGACCTGATGGATGAGCCGGGTGTCGATCCCCGAGAACGTCAGACGGGTGCCCACCAGCGCCAGCGAATCCCCCATGTGCAAGCCGACATGTCCCGCCGCGCGCGCCGCGCCCGTACGCAGGTCGAGGCCGCTCACGGTGTAATCCTGCGACTTGCCCCGCCAACGCACGACGACGCCCGCCGCGACCGTGCCTTGGCTCGGCAACGCCGGGTAGGCAAACCGGAGGGCCGCCAGCGCCGCCGGCCGGGCCTGCGCCGTGACGTCCAGATCCTCGGTCTTGAGCCCATATCGCCCGCCGACCCCGATGGTCGATCCCGGCATGGCCAGCCGCGCATCGCGGAACCACAGCGAGTCGTCGCTCAGATGCACCGTCGCGACCAGATCATCGACGCGGGCGATCGGCGGCTTGAACAGCGCGAGATCGGTGTTGAGCGTCGCGATCTGCGCCAGCTTGTCCTTGTACGCCGGATCCGCCACACGCACGACCGGCAACGTCGCGTTGATCGCGCCGGCCTCCATGACTTGCTGATACGTCCCCGGCCCGCCGACGATCACGAGGCGGGCGTCGGGCGGCGGGGCGCTGTCGGTCTTCCACGGCCGCCGCATGACGAACCGGCCGTCGACGATGCGCACATTCCGCAGCGCGATCCAATCGCCGAACCCATGCTTCGTCGTGTCCTTCGGGGCATGGGACGGGACGAAGATGCGCTGGAAGTTCCAGACTCCGTCCGCCGACTGGTCGATCACGACCACGGGATGATCGACGCGCACGTCGAAGAACGTCAGACGCTGGTGTAAGAGATCACCCAACGCGTAGCCCACCGACGCGTGGCGCGCCGCCACGAACGGCGCGCCCGCGCTGTCCGTGATCGCGATGTCGTCCGCCTGGAGACCGGTGAGCAGATTCCCACTCAGGTGTCCGATGCGGACGATGCCATGCACGCTCTTGTTCACGATCCCCAGCGCCAAGCGGCGCAGGCGCTCGCGCCCGAAGTCCGTTTGCGTCAGGATGAGGAGCGTGCCCACGGACAGCGCGATCACCGTGGCGGCGATTCCCACGATCCAGCGCAGGGCGCGCATCAGAACGCCTGGCCGATGGAGAGATGGAGCTGGACCCGCTGGAAAAAGGCCGCGAAGCTCGCCTCGGTGATCGCCGGCGCGTACGTGCGGTGTCCTTTGACCTGGACCAGCGTCGCGGTCGGCCCCGCCCCCACCTGCGTGAGCACGATCAGGTTGTCGGTCGTCACCGGATTGAGACCCAAGTCGATGCGGATCGCCCCAACCGACGAATAGTATCGAATGCCGAAGCCCGGCGTGATCGCGCCCGCCGTCTGCACCGGCTGGGATTGATTGTCGCTACCGGCCCCGACGATCGCGCCATCGACGAACAGCGCGGCGCCGAGGGCGCCCGCCAACGGGAACCGGTACTCGACGCTCCCCTCGAGCACCTGATCGCCGCCCAGCGGGCGGACGGTGAACTCGTTGTCGCTCAGGACCGCTTTGGCCGGCTTGCCTTCCGCTCCGGTGTAGCCGATCGGCGCCGGATTGAGCGGGCACTCCTGGATCGGTGTTGACGGTGGACAGAAGACGAACAGGCTGTTCACGTGCGTGCTGATCTTCGCCACTTTGTAGCGGAGGGAATCCGGGGGGATGGTCAAAATGCGGGGACCCAGCAGATTCTCACCGAAACCGCGCACCGAGTTCGCGCCGCCCGCGTAGAACCGGACCCGCGGATTCAAGATCGCCGCCGATCCCGTGTCGCCGAGTGCTTTCGTCGTGCTGGCCAGCGCGTGGACCCAGCCCGCGCGGGCCCGCAGGGCGAGTACGCCGCGCGGAACCCCGATCGCGTGATACCATGCCGCGTCGACGACGGCACGGTTGTACCGGAAGTCGGACAAGGTGAGCGCCGACGCGTGCGACAGCTCGCTCTTGATCGCGTATCCGCTCGTCGGGTAGCCGACGGAATAGTACTCGTTGTTGGTGTGGTCGATCGTCAGGGCGACCGACAGCGGCGAGAGCGACTGGAACTTGTGATTGAACGCGTCGATCGTCGGCTGGTCGCAGATGCCGAAGTTCACGCAATAGTACACGTCGGCCGCGTCCGTCTTCGTCAGCTCGTACTGGTAGCGAAAGGAGAGCGCCGCCCGATCGAACACCTGGCGGGTGAACGTCACGTTGGCGCCATAGCCGTAGTCGATAAACACGCCGGGCGCGCTCCGCCGCCGGGCAAACAACCCGACGCCCAGCGAGTTCTGCGGGGCAAGGAACCAGGGCTGCGTGAGATCGAGGCCCAGCTGCCACGTCGGTTCGAGAAACGGCCGCGTGTCGATGCCGAAGTCGCCGGCGCCGGATGCGGCGATCACATTGGTGAACGGCCCTTTGCCGTTGAGCGCCGACGCGAAAAGGTTCGACAGGCCGCCCGTGACCGTGAGCACCCGGCCGCCCCCCAGAAAATTGTAGCTCTGGAACCGGCTCGAGACCTGGAAGAACTCGACTGTACTGAACCCGACCTGGTTCTGCAGATCGCGCAGCGGCGCCTCGCTCACCTGGACCTGGATGTTCCGCACGCTGTCGCGCCCCGGCGTGGTATCGTGGGCCGCGGTGATCCCCACGCGCCGGAACATCCCGGATTGATACAGCGTGCGTTGGTCGGACTGGACCTCGCCGCGCTTGTACAGCGCGCCCTCGCGAAACGTGAGCGATCGGCGGACCGTCTGCTCCGACACCTTGGCGCCCGCGTCGCGCGCGATGCTGATCGCGCCGACGGTGTTGACCTTGCCGGGATTCACGGTCAGACGGACCGCCGCGACCGGTCCCGCGCTGTCGCCGCCCGCCAGCGTCGTATTGGTATCGACGCGCGCCTCGGCGTATCCGCGGGCCCACAGGGCGTGTTGGATGTTGGTGACGGTCGAGTCCAGGGCGAACAGGTCGAAGCGCTGTCCGACGTGGATCCGCACCGTTTTGCTGCCGAGCGCGCGTTTGGACAACAGGCCCGGAGGCGTATCGATCTGTATCCGGGTCAGCCGCGTGGGCTTGCCTTCCGTGACGCGAAATACGACCTGAACCGCGGTGCCGGAGGGGGGCACGATCGCCGTGTCGACGACCGCGTCGCGGTAGCCGCGCTTGTAGTAGTAGATCAGCGCCCGGATGACGTCCCGCTTGAGCTCCTCGCGATCGAGGTACTCACGCTGGTAGAAGAGGGGCGTCTTCCAGAAGACGCAGAACGGCTCCAAGAGCACGTTCTTGCAATGCGAGGCCTGCGTGCCGATGCCATCGGCCAAGGTGCCGGCGTCGAGATGCACGACTCCCTCGAACCGGACCTTCGTGACTTCGGGACGATCGCGTCGGGTCGGGGCGCGCACGTCCTGCGCCGCGACGCTCGCTGAAATCAACCCGCTCCAGATGATCCACCGCACCGCCTTGCCCATGAGCAAGGCGCGGACCTACAACCCCGAAAGCAACGCGTCGTTGTTGGCCGTGGCGGCGATCCGCTTGATCAACCATTCCATGGCCGACTGCGGAGGCATCTGCTGCAAGCCGCGGCGCAACGTATACACGCCGTCGAGTTGATCCGGCCGGAACAACTTCTCCTCGCGCCGCGTGCCGCTGGTCGCGATGTCGATGGCCGGGAAAATGCGCTTCTCGGCGAGCGAGCGGTCCAATTTGATCTCCGAGTTGCCCGTTCCCTTGAATTCCTCGAAGATGACGTCGTCCATCCGCGACCCGGTCTCGACGAGCGCGGTGGCGATGATCGTCAGCGATCCGCCGCCGACCGTGCCGGCCACGGCGCGCGCCGAGCCGAAAAACGCCTTGGGCTTGGCCATGGCGGTGGCATTGAGGCCGCCGGAAAGCGTGCGACCCGTGCCTCGCTCCACGGTGTTGTGGCCGCGGGCCAGGCGCGTGATCGAGTCGAGCACGATCACAACGTCTTTCCCCATCTCGACGAGCCGCCGGGAGCGCTCCAGCACCATCTCGGCGACATTGACGTGCCGTTCGGCCGGCTGGTCGAAGCTCGACGCCACGACCTCGCCGTAACCCCAGGTGATCATCTCGCTGACTTCTTCCGGCCGTTCATCCACGAGCAGCACCAGGAGCACCGCGTTGGGATGATTGATCGCCACGCCCTCGGTGATCGCCTGGAGCAGCATCGTCTTTCCAGCCCGCGCCGGCGCCACGATCAGCGCCCGCTGGCCGTAGCCGATCGGGGCGATGAGATCGATGGCCCGGCGCGTCAGCTCGGGTCCGCCCTTGGCGGGCCGCCCGGTCTCCAGCGTCAGCTTCCGGTCCGGATACTCGGCCGTCAGCGAGCTGAAGTCGGGGCGGCGCAGCATCTGCGCCGGCTCACTGTCGTTGATCAGCGTCGCTTCGACCAGCGTCACGCGGCCGCGGGCGTCGCGTCCGACGGTGCCGATCACGGCGTCACCGCGCCGGAGCGCGTATTGCCGCACCAGATGCGGCGGCACGAAGGCGTCGCCATTCTCGGCGAGATAGCTGTTCGTGGCGCGGCGAATGAATCCGCCCTCGCGCGCCGAGTCGAACCACCCGGCGACATTGCCGTCCGGCGTGATCGGCGCTGGCGGACCTTGCGGGGCCGGCTGATGCTCGCGGCGCGGACCGCGCCCGCGATTGCGTCGTCCGCCGCCCTGCCCGTGGGGCTGCTGGTGCCGGCGGCCGTTGTGCTGGTGATTGTGCTGCGGCTGGTTCCCTTGGTATCCGCCTTCGGGCCTGGGTCGCTGCGGCGACGGCGGATCGTTCGGTTGTACGGTATTGACTGGTTCCGTCGGCTCGGACGCGAATCCCGTCGCGTCGTCCGCGGCCTCGCGCGGCGGTCCCTCGCTGCCCGGATCCGGCGGGCCCTGACTCAAGCCGGTCGCGGCAGTCGATTCGGCGCCGCCTCCTTCATCGGGAACGTCACGATAAGGATTCGGCTCGCCCGTCTGATCGGGTTGCTGACGGCCAAAGGGGCGAGGCCCACGGCCGCGACGATGGGGGCGTCGGCGTTCGTTCATGCACCTATCAGTAGAGTATGTGGTCGTGCGCGCACCGCGCAGTGTCTGCGCTACTATCCTCGGAGCGCGGAGCGTTCACGCGCGATATGGAAGCTGGAGGCGGGTGCTTCGTATGCCCGAATGCACCCCCAACAAGATACGAGTATGGCCGCTCCCGCGTAAAATCGCAAGGGCAAGCCCGTGAGGCAGGGACCGTGCTCTAGTTTTCGCCCATGCCTTCACCCCGTTCGGTCGAGCAGGCCGTCGCCGACGCCGTCGCCGCCTACCACGCCCACGCCAACGTAGCGGCGCTCCATGACGAGTTGGAGCGCGCGGCCGCGGGAGCCCCGGTCGACGCGTTGATCTCGGCCGCCGAGCCGTACCGGGACATCCCGGAAGTAGCCGGCTATTTGTACGAACAAATCGTCGCCGCCCAGCCGTCGAATGCCCGCGCGCTGGTGGTGCTGGCCAGCGCCTACTGGATGGCCGGTCGCGGCCCCGATGTCGTCGGGGCGCTGGCGTCGCGGGCGCTGGCCGCGGATCCCGCCAATCGGGGCGCCTGGCACCTGTGGGCGCTGACGGAATCGATTCCCCGCGAACGCGTCGGGCGGTGGCAGCAGGTGTGTGACCGGTTCCCCGACGATGATCTCGCGCGCGCCAACCTGGCCGACAACGCGGCCAGTCTCGCCGGCGCCGAACATGATCCCGTGGCGTTGGGGCTGGCGCTGGACGCCTACAAAACGCTCCGCCGCCGGGCGCAGGCGCCCGAGCAGCGGGCTGCGCTCGATCAGGCCATCACGACGCTGTCCGGCTGGCGGCTGTAGCACAGCCGAGATACAACCGCGCCGCCAGCAGCGACACGAATTCGTCGGCCGGGATGCGCCGCCGGGCGGCGCGCGGCGTGACGCCCACCAGCTCCCGCATGTGGCGGGTGAGGATGCGCGGCGCGCTGTAGCCGACGCGGGCGGCGACGTGCTCCAAGGACTGCCCGGGGTCGCGCGCGTAGGCGTAGGCACGCAGCAGCCGGGCCCCCACGATCAGGGTGCGCGGCGAGTCGAATCCCGCGGCCGCCAGTTGCCGATAGATGGTGCGCACGGTGACATTGGCCGACGCCGCCAGGTCGGCCGCGGTCCCGAACATCGCGGGTCGGCGCACGAGCCGCTCGACCGCGCGCGCGATCGGCGGCGCCAGGCGCTCGAGCCCGGGGCTGAGGCAGCGCAGGAGCGACGCGCTCAGCGCGTGCGTGGGCTGGTGCTCCAGCAGGTCCAGAAATCGCCGGGGATCATTGTCGAAGCGGTGCATCACGATCTGGTGCGTGCCCCCGCCCAGACGCGCCAGCGCCGACAGCGACTGCAGCATCATTGGCGCGAAGCACGTGTACAGCGTGAGCGGCGTCGACGGAAACGCCTCGATCAACGCGGCCAGATCATCCGTGCGCGGACCGCCATCGGCATACGGATCGGCGACGACGGCGTCCCACGCCGTGCGCCGGACGGCGTTCTCGAACGGCTCCCAGGCGTCGTGGGCGGTCAGCGCGTGATACGGGTGCAACACCACCCGCAGATGCGCCAGGAGCGGAGCGGGGAGAAAGGCCAAAACCGAGAGGGCGGACACGCGCCAACGCTAACACGCCGTTGGCGCTTTGGGCGTAGGTGGTTCGGCGTAGGCCGTCTTACCTAGACGTCGCGGGCGGCGAGCGCAACACCGTCGCATTTCCGTCCGAGACGTATCGGGTGCCCGTCCGATCCAAGTTGTCGAGGACGTGCTCCACCGCATTGCCGAAAGCCTGGATACGCGGCAGGCGCCAGCCGTTGAAGGACGGGTCGTACGGGCTGGGCGCCGGCGGTCCGGCGACTTCCAGGACCGCATTCGAAGCTGTAGGGCACATCGTGCCCGGTCTTGGGGTCCCGCCATTCACCCTTATGCGCCAGGTCGTGGTTCTTGGGCCACAATCCCTGCGGGAGGGCGAACGTGCGCACGTGGTAGCCGGGCACCGCCGAGTCGATCGCCAACTGCCCCCGCGCGATCTGCTCCTGGACGAAGGCGTCGGAGTACTTGTTGAGCTGCGCGTGCCACAGCGTGTGGTCGCACAGCTCGAAGCCCTGCTCGGCGAGATACCGGACCTTCTTGTATCGCCACGCGGTCTTCTGTCCCTCGATCCCGCCGTTGCCAAAGAAATTGTGCCCCGCAGCCGCCCCGGGCAGCAAGCAGAAGGTGGCGTGATTTGCCCAGTCGGGATGCTGGCGATGAAAATCGAGCCAGATCCCCAGTCCCGACGTCGAGTCGATCTCCAACGTGCCGTCCGGGCGCTCGATGTAGCGGAACTGCTCGGGCGACGCGTCATCGAACGTGAACACGACCGGGGACATCCCCGCCGGCACGTCGATGTGCTTGTCGAGAAGTTGGGCGACGGTGATCGGCCGATAGCCGCGGGCGTAGAGCATCTCCAAGTCGCGGCGAAAGTGCTCGCGCGTGATGGAGTACATGCTCTCGTGATCGCCGATCAGGTGGTACTCGAGGATCGGGATCTTGCCGTGAATGTTGGCCGCGCGCGTCGCCGGCGGCTGGACGTCGCCCGTGCTGGTCGCACGGCGCGTGTGGGCTCGGCACGCGGTCAAGAGACACGCGGCCAGCAGAACGAATCGATAGGGGCTCATCAACCTGCTGACGATCGACCTAGGTCGCGCGCAAGACGCCGAGCCAGTCCTGTTCCCGGCCCGCATAGCCGGGGAATATGGCGTCGAGTCGACCGGCGCCCAAGTGGCGCGCGGCGACTTCGGCGAACACCGCGCGGAAATCGGTCGTGAGCGCCAGGTCGCGACTCTCATACAGTTGCTCCGGCGCCAGACCGGGCCACTTCCCGTGGACCGTGCCACCACGCACGTTGCCGCCCAAGACGAAGAGCGCGCCGGCGTGCCCGTGATCGGTGCCGCCGTTGCCGTTCTCGCGGGCCATCCGGCCGAACTCCGACATGGTCAGGATGGTGACGTCGGCCATCCGATCGCCGAGGTCCGCCACCAGCGCCGCGATGCTCTTGGCGAAATCCTCCAGCCGCCCGGCGAGTTGGCCGGTCGCTCCGCCCTGGTTGACGTGGGTGTCCCAACCGCCGACGTCGGCGAAGGCGATCTCCACGCCCAGGTCCATCTTGATCAGCTGCGCGATCTGCTGCAGCCGGAGACCGAACGCCGATTTGGGATATTCGACGCCCGCCGCGGGGGTGTATTTCTGGGGATTGGCCGCTTGCAGCATCTTCACGGCGTCGAACATCTCGCTGCCGGCGCCGTGTACGAGATCGGCCGATCCCGTCCGATAGAGGGCTTCCAAGCGCTCGACGTCCGACCCGGTGGCGCGGACGCTGAACTCGGCCAGGCTGTTCATCGCGACCGTCGGCGCCGGACCCTCGAGGATCCGCGGCGTCTGCGCCGTGAGCGAGACCGCCCGAAATGGGGTCAACTGGCACTCCGCGCATGTGCCTTTGGCGGCCAGATACCGGTTGAGCCAACCGTCGGGCGTGCTCTTATCGTCCGGCGTGCCGGTCTCCATGTAGTCCTGGGCATTGAAGTGCGACCGGGTCGCGCTGGGCGAGCCGACGGCGTGCACGGGCGCCAAGAGCCCGCGGTCATACAGCGGCTTGAGCGCCGCGAGCGATGGGTGGAAGCCGAAGAATCCGTCGAGATCGAGGACGGTCTGGCGCGGAATGGCGATCGATGGCCGCAGGGCGTAGTAGGTCCGCTCGCCGTGTGGCACCACGATGTTGAGCGCATTGGCGGCGCCGCGCTGAAAAAGACAGATGAGCGTGCGTTTGCTGTTTCGGACATCCATCCCGAAGGCCATCCGTCGGAGGAACCGTGGACTGAGGCCCAGGGTCACCAGCGCCATGGCACCGGACTTCATGAAGACGCGGCGTTGCATTTGGGATCTCCTGATCAGCGACGCTGAAATTCCGGCGAACCCAACGCCAGACCCACGACCTGTGCCAACCCGGCCGTCTGCTCGGCCGGCTTGCCGCCGAGCATCGGATGCGTCCCCGTCAGCAGGATCCGACGCGTGTCGGGCGACGCGCCGCCTTCCAACAGAGCGCCCACGACGCGGTCGACCTGCACGTCGCGCGGCGCCCCCGCGAGCTCGGCCGCCTCGGGCCACCCGGCCACCGACGCGCCCGGGACACGGTTGGCCGCCAGCGCCAACCCGAAGTTGATCCGCCCCAGGATGGCGCCCGTGTTCATCCAACTCTCGCCCGTCTCGGCGTAGCCGTCCGGCGCCTGGTGTCCGAAGATCGGCTCGCCCAGACGCGCCACGATCTGGGCCGTGCGCGGTGTGCTGTCGGGTGCCGCATGCAGCGCCCGCAACGCGCTGACCACGACCTCGAACGGAGTTTTCACCTTGGCATGATAGACCGATCGGGACCAGAACTCCGGGGACGTCACGATCGTCCACAGCACCTGGCGCAGGTCGCCGTCGGTTTCCGTGAAACGGGCGGCAGCGCGATCCACGAGCGCCGGCGGCGGGCTGTCGCTGACGAATCGCACGCACAGCTTGCGGGCGATGAACCGCGCCGTGGCCGGGCTCCGGGCGAGGATGTCGAGCACGGCCTCGCCATCCGCGATGCCGCCGCCGGCCGCGATGGTGTGGCCGAGGACGCGCTTTTCTTGCGTATCGTGATCGGCGGGACGGAACACGAAGTCCCCGGCGTTCGGCTGCGCCAGCCCGACGAAGGACCAACCCGTGAAGGCGCGGGCGACCGCGATCACGTCCTGTTGGGTGTAGCCGCCATTGACCCCGAGGGTGTGCAGCTCCAGCAGCTCGCGGCCGTAGTTCTCGTTGAGCCCCCGGCGCCGCCCGCTCTCCCAGTTGTCGAGGTAGTAGAGCATCGCCGGGCTCTGGGCCACGGCGCCCAGCAGGTCCCGAAACCGTCCGAGCGCGTACGGCCGGATCGCCGCGCGCTCGTAGCTGGAGAGCAGGTAGGGCTCCGGTCCGCCCTTGCCGACGAACACGTTGAAGTGGTTCTCCCAGAAGTCGACCATCACTTCCTGGAGTTGCCGGGTGGTCATGACTGCCCGCGCCACGCGCGCCGTTTGGAGGTCGGCGACGACTTGCCGGCGCTCCTGGGCCCGTGCCTTCCGCGCCGCCGAGTCGGCGCCGCGCGCGCGGCCGGGTGGCGGATAACTCGTGGGGAAATGGTCGGCGACGAACCGCTCCGTGGCGCGGTCATCCAGTTTCGACGGCGTGAATTGGGCCGCCATCCATTGGTCCACGCCCATGGCCCGCACGCGCGCCACGTCGCCAGGCCCGGGGCCGAACGTCAGGCGGGCGAGCGCCTGGTAGACCTGTTGATCGGCCGTCAACTCGCGACCGCTGTCGGAAACGGCGGCCAGGGGCGTCACGTGCCCTTCGGGCGGTCCGTGATGGCCCGCACACGCCATCGCCAGGACCGCCACCGCCACCGCCAGGACAAAGAGGCGCATACGAGTTGGACGAGCGCCCCGGGACTGGCGTTAACTACGCGACGATGGCCGGGTCGGGCTGAGGCAGTACCCGCTCTTGCGGATCGTGTGCAGCAGGGGCGTCCGCCCGGGCGCGTCGATTTTCTGGCGGAGATAGCTGATATAGACGTCGACCACGTTGGACGACCCGTCGAGGTCCGCTTTCCAGACCTCCTCGGTAATCTGCTCGCGCGTCATGATCCGCCCCGAATTGCGCATCAGGTACTCGAGGAGGGAGTACTCCTTGGCGGTCAGCGGGATCAGTTCGCCAGCCCGCGTGACCTCGCGGGTCAGGGGCGAGAGCGTGAGGTCCTCCACGCGCATGATGGTGTCGTCGGCGCGTATGGTGGAGCGGCGCAGCAGGGCTTTGACCCGCGCCAACAGCTCCTCGAAGTCGAACGGTTTGGCCAGGTAGTCATCGGCGCCGGCGTCGAAGCCGACGACCTTGTCCGAGACGGTGTCCAGCGCCGTGAGCATGAGGACGGGCCCACGATAGGCGCGGTTGCGCAGCTCGCGGGCCACGTGCAGGCCGTTCCGCTTGGGCAACCCGATGTCGAGGATGATGAGATCGGGCTTGAGATCCAGGGCCAGATTGAGCCCGCTCTCGCCGTCCTCGGCGGTCCGCACCGTGTAGCCGTGGCTGGTCAGGGAGCGGCGCACGACCTCCAGGACCTCCAGACGGTCCTCGACTACCAGGATTGTCGCCGGGTAAGCCGCGGTCTGCCCCATGTCCAATACTGGTAAGGGTGAGCGCACCCGGCAACCCCGGCCGGCCGGGTAGTGCGAAAAACGCCCTTGAGACGTCCGATCATTGGGCATTTTCTTTCGCGCGTGCATGACACCGTGGATCGCTTCCGATTCGGCCTGATTACCGGCGCGCTGGCCGCGTCGTCGACTGCCGGTGTTCTCCTCGGCCTCGCGCACGCCGAACACTACAACCCGTTTGCCGCTGCCGGGCGCCAGTTGCTCGCTGCGTTCGCGCCGGCGGCGTCGCCGTCCACCGCCGTCGCGACTGTGACGGGGATCACACTGCACACGGTGATCGCCCTCTTCTGGGGCCTCGCGTTCGCGGCGCTCGCCGCGCGCCTCAAAGGCGTGCGGCTGGTCGTTGTCGCGATCTTGAGCAGCATTGCGATCTGGATGCTCAACGCATTGCTTGCCGCATCTTTGTTGCGCTTCGGCAACGATCTGACAGCGTTCCCCGCGCAAGCAGCGTTGTTCTACATCGTGTTAGCGTGTGCCCTGGCTGGCGGTATAGCTCTTGCCCGAGAGTAGCCGATAATAGAGGGAACTTTGCCGGCACTTGGCTCGTACATGGAACTAACAAGGAGGTAGGGGAATGGACGTCCTCGTCATGCTCGAGGATCACCCCGAACACTCACCAGTGCTCGCGCATGTGAATTTGGTGCCGGCGCCCCAGTATCCTGATCGGCCGCCGCGCAATGTGGTGACGCTCTATGGTCAACCCACACCGGATACACTGGCGTTGGCGCTGGCGGCCGCGGTCGAAACCAACCGCACGCCGGACGAGCATTCAGGGACGATCCGCAATCTCGGTATCTGGCCGGAGCGGGGCGCCGTCGGCGATGCCGCGTGGCGCGATTCCACCACGGGCCAGATGGTGATCCGGGATCTGACCATCCCGTTCGACACGCTGCGCGAGACGGCGGGTCGGTTGCTGGGCGAGTTCGGCCAGATCATCCGGCGACTCGTCGCGGGGCTCTCGATGCCGGACTGGCCGGAAGGGTCGCGGCGCGCGATCGGTTTCTCGATGACCCCGCTCACCGAGGCGATGCGCCTCACGGGGGAGTCACTGCTCGACACGTTCCGCGAAGCCGACGGCCTCGCCTATGACACGGAGGGCGACTAATCGCCGCTTTTATTGTCTGATGGAGTTGCTTTTGGCTGTTGCTCTGGGCTGCCGGTATTCGAAGCGCTGCCCGCGGAAGTTCCGGAACACGACCTTCTCGTCCGTGATCTCGTCGACGTACTCGGGTAGGAGCGGCACCTTGCCGCCTCCGCCCGGGGCGTCGATCACGAAGTGGGGGACAGCGAGTCCCGACGTCCACCCGCGCAGGGCGGCGATGATCTCCAGTCCCTTCTCGACGGTGGTTCGGAAGTGCTCGCCACCGGCGACCTGGTCGGCCATATAGATGTAGTAGGGCCGGACCCGGGCCTTGAGCAGCGCATGCATCAAGGCCTTCATGACGACGGGATCGTCATTGACGCCCTTGAGCAGCACGGTCTGACACCCCAGCGGGATGCCCGCCTTGGACAGGCGGTCCAGCGCCGCCACGGCGGCGGGCGTCAATTCATCCGGGTGATTGAAGTGGGTGTTCATGTAGACCGGATGGTACTTCTGGACCATCTCGCAGAACTCGGGCGTGATCCGCTCGGGCAGATGGGACGTAATCCGGCTGCCAATCCGGATGATCTCGATATGCGGGATGGCCCGGAGCTGCTCGAACAGATACTCCAGCCGCCGGTCGGAGAGCATCATCGGATCGCCGCCGCTCAGGATCACATCGCGGATCTCGGTGTGGGCCCGGAGGTAGGCGAACGCGGAGTCGTACTGGTTGAGCGGGATCTTCTCGGGATCGCCGACCTTCCGCCGGCGGGTGCAGAACCGGCAGTAGGACGCGCAGACCGGGCTCACGAGAAAGAGCGCCCGGTCGGGATACCGATGCGTGATGTTGGGGACGGGGGAGTCCGCGTCCTCGTCGAGGGAGTCCGTGATGCCGTCGACGACGTCCAGCTCCTCCACCGTGGGGACGTACTGGCGCCACATTGGATCGTCGGGGGCCTTGATGAGATCGAGGGCCGCCGGAGTGATCCGCATCTGGAACCGGTCGAAGGCCTCGGCCAGCGCGTCGACGTCGATCTGCTCCGTCCCGAACCGCTCGGCAAGCGCGGTGAGCGTCGCGACGCTCTGATTCTTGAGGACCTGTTGCCATTCGCTCATGCGGCACCAGAGCTTTTTAGGCGTTTGGTGAACAGCACCCGATCGTCATCCGGAGCGTAGAAGCCGCGGACCCGGCCCGACTCGGTGTAGCCGAGCCTTGCATAAAACGCGCGCGTCAGCGCGTAGGCGGCCCGGCCGGAGGTTTCGACGACGATCAGGCGGGCGCTCCAGGCGGCGAGGCGGGACTCGACCTCGTGCATGAGCACCGTGCCGAGCCCGCGGTGCTGGACGCCGGGATGGACCGCGATCCAATAGACGTCGTATCCGCGGTCGTTGCCCGGAATCGGACCATAGCAGACGTACCCGAGGAGCCGGGCGGTGTCCGCGGCGTCGCATACGCCCAGAAACGCGTAGTCGGGATCGCCCGTGCCCTCGTCGGGCGGGAAGGCTTCGTCGAACACCTGCAGCGCGACATCGGTCTCGGACGCCGAGAACGCGCCGGTCGCGAGGATGAGGGTTTCCAGTGACTCGCGGTCGTGCCGAGTCAGCGGTCGCGTCGTCACCCGGTGGCGGCGGCCGGCGCGCCGGTGTCGAGCGTCAGCTCGACGCCCGACAGCTGCTGCGTGAGCGCCCACTGGTCGGCCGACACGTCCGCCCGTACGGCAAGCGCCTGCGCGGCGATGAGACGAATGAGCGCGCCATAGTCGAGTCCCAACGTCTCGGCCATCCGCGAGAGACCGGCGCCGGGACTCAAGTCGGGGTTGGCGTTGACTTCGAGGATCCACGGGCGGCCGGCGCGGTCGATGCGCATGTCGACCCGACCATAGCCGGTGCCGCCGACGGCCCGCCACGCGGCGAGCGCGACGGTCACGATCTCGGCGGTGAGCTCGGACGGGAGGTCGGCCGGGCATTGGGGCGCGGCTCCGAGGTCCTCGTCGCTCCCGGTCACCCATTTCGAACGATAGGAGACGATCCGCCACATCCCGCGGGGCATGGCGCCGAAGTCGACCTCGGCGATCGGGAGGACACGGTCCCCGATGATGCCCACGTTCACTTCGCGGCCGTCGATGTAGCGCTGGACGATCACGTCGTTCCAGCGTTCGTGCATGGCGTCGATCCGTTCGGCGAGGGCGCGGCCCGTCCGGACGACCGACCGCTGCTCCACGCCGAGTGATGCGTCCTCGGCCGCCGGCTTGCAGATCGCCGGGAATCCCACGGCGGGCAGGGCGCCGCCCGGGCGGGTCACCGACCAACGGGGCACGGGGAGCCCGAACCGGTCGAGGAGGCTGTTCACCAGATCTTTGCGCAGACACAGGGCGGTGGTCGCGCTGGAGCTGCCACTGTAGGGGACGCCGAGAAGCTCCAGCACCGAAACGACCGCGGGCTCCAACGACGCGACGCCGTCGACGCCCTCGCACAGATTGAAGGCGAGGTCGAACTTCGCCTTCCGCATTCGCTCGATCCAGCGGGCGTCCGGATTGACGGGAATGCGCACGACTTCGTGGCCGTCGTCCGCGAACACGTGCTCGACCGCCTCGACCGCCTCGAGGATCAGCATGTCGGGCGTCTTGCCCAGGGCCGAGGCGCCATCAAATAGAATCGCGACTTTCACGCCCCTCTCCCTTTGGCCTTGATGTGCACGTGTTGCCGCTCGGCGGCGTTGAGTAGACACGTCTGGATCAACTCATCGTACGTCATCCCCGCCGCCCGCGCTGCTTTCGGAAAGCAGGAATTGTCCGCGGGATCGGGGAGCATGCCCGGAAGCGGGTTGACCTCGACGACGTTGGGTACACCGGCGGCGTCCAATCGGACGTCGACCCGCGACCAGTCGCGGCAGCCGAGGACGCGGTACGCGGCCAGGGAGACGCGTTCGATCTGCTGGCGCAGCTCATCATCGATGGGCGCCGGACAGGCGAAGATCCGCAGCGGGTTGTCGGGCCGGTCCCAGAGCCATTTCGCCTCGAATCCGTAGATCGGTAGCGCGCCGGGTGGCAGGGCGCCGAAGTCGATGCCGACGATCGGCAGCACTTGTGCCGCGGCGCCATTGCCGAGGACCGCGCAGGTGAACTCGTCGCCGGACAGGAACTCCTCGACGAGCACCGGCTGGTGGTACCGCTCCAGCAGAAAGCCGACTTGGGCGTCGAGCTCGGTCGTGGTGCGACACAGGTTCCGCTCGGTGATGCCCTTCGAGGACCCTTCGTGGAGCGGCTTGGCGAACAGCGGGTAGGCCAACCGGCGCAGCGCGGCCAGGTCGTCGATGTGGTGGACGACCTGGAACGCGGCGGTCGGGATCCGGTGGTAGGACAGGATCTCCTTGGTCCGCGCTTTGTCGAGACACAACGCGAGCGTGAACGCGTCGCTGCCGGAATAGGGAATTCCATAGAACTCGCAGATCGCCGGCACCAACGCCTCGCGGTTCGCCCCGCCCAGGCCCTCGACCATGTTGAAGACGATATCCGGGCGGGCATCGCGCAGCCGCTCGGGAAAGTCTTCCGTCGCCTCCAAGCGCACGACCTCGCCCAGCGCGGACAGGGCGTGCTCGACGGCATCGATGGTCTGGGGATCATCCCATTCGGCGAACTCGTCGTCGGCTTCGAGCTCGGCGAGCGCCCGGCGGCCAAAAGCGCCGGCTCCCAGTCGGCGCGCCGCGGCGCGACTACTGGGAGGTTCGTCGTCCCGAGCCGGGTCTTCGTCGTTGCCGGCGACCGCTCCACTCGCGGCGCTCAGCCCTCGATCCGTGGCATCGGGCTCTGGCTTCTGATTGTAGGAGAATCCGATTCTCGTCATCCGGTCCTTTGCGTGCGTGAGCCTCGTGCAACGGACGCGCAAGAGCGATGCCAGTTACGAATTGGCGGGAGTATACCGACTACGATTTTGTCGCGCAATGACTCGTCTCGCGTTTCGCGAAAGACTCTGGCGATTTGCTCTGATTTAGACCTTGTGATAGCCGACGCGCGCGGCGTCGCGGCGGTCGTCGGCGACGTAGATCTCGAAGTCGGAGAAGAACGCGGGCGCCTCATCGCGGAGGACCCGGAGCACGGCGACGGCGAGTCGCCGGATCTCGAGGTCGGCGCCCTCGCCCGCGCGCAATTCGAGCATCGTCCGCCAGGCGCGGGCGTTCGCGGTGACGACGATCTTCGTCTCCGTCGAGTTCGGGAGCACGCCGCGCGCGGCTTCCCGCGCCATCTTCCGCCGGTGCACGCGGTCGGCGACCCACGTGTAGCGCTCCATGAGCTCCCCGACCAGCCGCACGTACGTGGTCTGCGCTTCCTCGACCTGGCGGAGCCACTCCGCCTCCAACGCGGCGTCGCCGTCGATCGCCGGGGGAACGACGAAGGCGGCCTCGGACTCGTCGACGTAGCGCTGGGACAACTGCGAGAAGGCCCAGCCGGCCCGGTGTCGCACCAACTCGTGCGTCAGCGAGCGGCTCACACCCTCGAGGAGCAGCGAGTAGTTGGCGTGCTCGAGGACGCTCCCGTGGCGCTGGCGCTTGATGTTCTCCAGATAGGCGCGGGTCTCCCGCTCGGCCGGATTGGACTGGCTCATGTAGCACAGCCGCCCGGCAAACTCGGCGAGGCGCTCGCCGTCCGTGCTGTCGCCGAGCCAGTGCACCGGCAAGTGCGCGGGCTCCGTGAACACGGGACGGGACAGCACGGAAACGACCGGGGCGCGGTAGAGCACTTGTTCTATAAGGTAGAATAGAGTTGGGAGAACGGTACGACGGCGAAGGCGCGAGATCCGGTGGCGCGAGATCCGATCCGGCGAGATCAAAGATAGGGGCACAATGCCGTGCTAGGAGACGGGGTCCCGAGGCGGAGCGGCGGCGTCGAGCAACGCGAGACGCGACGCCGCGTATGCCCGGTCGCGCTCGACCCGGGCCAGCACCGCGGCAGCAGCAGCCGGCAGCGCCGGGAGATCGGGATCGTATTTGATGTCCTCGAGCGCCCGCTGCCCGGGGACGGGGACCTTCACGCCCGGATTCAGAATGCCGTCCGGATCGAATTGGCGTTTCACGTCCGCGAACCACTCGCGCGCCGCCGCGTCCCACACGGCGTCGAGCAGTGGGGTCCGAAGCCGCCCATCGCCGTGCTCCCCGCTCAGCGTCCCGCCAAGTCGCGCCGTCAGGTCCACGACGTCGGCCAGGAGCGCTTCGACCCGGTCGCGCCAGTCGGGCGTGCGCGTGTCGATCAGCGGATTGACGTGGATGTGCGCATCGCCCGCGTGTCCAAAAATGACCCCGCGGACACCGTGTCGCGTCAACGCCTCGCGCACCCCGCGCACGTACTCCGCGAGGCGGACCGGCGGCACCGCGCCGTCCTCGATGAACTGCATGGACTTGAGCGCCGGATCCAGCCGCGCCAAAATCGGGCTGGCCGCATGTCGCAGCGCCCACAGCGCCCGCTCCGCCGCCGGATCGCGGGCCACGTCGACGCGGCTCGCGCCCGCGCGCGCCAACGCCTGGCCCAGCGCGTAGGCGCCCGCGGCGCCGCCCTCCATCTCGATCAAGAGCACCGCCTCGGTCCGCGGCGGACATCCCGCCGCCGCCGCGGCGCCCTCGGCGACGTCGAGAAACGTCTTGTCGAGTAACTCGCAGGCCGCCGCGCCCGCGTCACGGGCCGCCGCCGAGCCGGCCACCGCGGACTCCAGGGTGGGGAACGCCGCCAGGATGCTCGCCGTGGCCGCCGGCCGCGCGTCCAGCGCCAACTCGATGCCGACGAAAAGGGCCAGCGTGCCCTCGCTGCCCACCAGCAGATCGATCAGTTCCCCGCCGATCGCGTATCCCGAGGAATTTTTTCTGACCCCGAGCGCCGGACGCGCGGCGGCGCCCCCGCCGCGGCGGATCGTTTCGCGACGGCCGTCGGCGAACACGCAGTCGAGCGCCGTGACCCAGCGCCGCATGGCGCCGAGGCGCAGCGCGTGCGCGCCGGCGGCGTTCGTGGCGGCCATTCCGCCGATCGTGCAGAAGGCGCCGCTCGACGGGTCGACCGGAAAGCGCAGCCCCTCGCGCGCCGCGACCGCATCGACGGCGTCGCGCAGCGCGCCCGGGCCGACCCACACCCGGCGGTGCGCCGCGTCCACGGGTTGCATCGTATCGAGGCGGCTCAGATCGACGATGACCCCGGGGCCGATCGCGCCGCTCGCCATGCTACTCCCCGATCCCCGCGGGATGAGCGGCGTCCGCGTGGCCTTCGCCCAGCGGACCAGCGTTACGACGTCGTCGGCGCTCGTGGGAACGGCGACGGCGAGCGGCGTGATCCGCGCGATGCCCGCGGCCTCGGAGTACACGGCGCGGGCGGGAACGTCGTCGCGGAACGCGCCGAGAAATCCGGGCGGACCCTGCACTACAGACCTAGGTCGGTGGGTTGCGGTGGGTCCGTCGCGTAGTCGTAGAACCCGCGGCCGGATTTCCGGCCGAACCAGCCCACGAGTACCATGCGGCGCAGCAGCGGCGGCGGGGCGAACCGCTCTTCCCGGTATTCGTCGAACATGATCTCGGCGATCCGGCACGCCGTGTCGATGCCAACGAAGTCGAGCAGCGTCAGGGGCCCCATCGGGTGACCCGTGCCGAGCCGCATGGCGGTATCGATGGCGTGGGTCGCGCCGACCCCCTGCTCCAACGCCCGCACGGCGTCCAGCATGTAGGGGACGAGGAGCCGGTTCACGATGAACCCCGATGCGTCCTTGGCGGCGATCGGCTCTTTGCCCAGCCGCGTCACCAGCGCGACCGCCGCATCGAACGTCTCCCGGCTCGTCCCAATGGTGCGGACAACCTCGACCAGGGGCATCACCGGCACGGGATTAAAAAAGTGGAGCCCGATCAGCCGATCCGGTCGCCCGCTGGCCATGGCCATGGCGGCGATCGTGAGGCTCGATGTGTTCGACGCGAAGATGGTCTCGGGCTTCGCCAGCCGGTTCAGCTCTCGCCACAGGTGGTTCTTGACCTCGATGTCCTCGACGACCGCTTCGATCACGATCTTGCCGACGGCCGCGGCCTGGAGGTCGGTGCCGAACGCGAGGCGCGCCAGCGCCGCGTCGCGCTCCCCCCGCGTCAGCTTGCCGCGATCGACGCCGCGCTCCAGCGACTTCTCGATGGCCCGCCGCGCCTTGTCGGCCAGTTCCGCCGAGACCTCTCTGACGTACGTCGGCAAACCGGCGCGTGCCGAAACCTCGGCGATGCCGCTCCCCATGAGCCCACCGCCGAGCACTCCGACCGAGTCGATCACGGCAGCCGCCCTCGCAGTTCCCCATGTTCCAGGCGATCGAGTACCTGCTCCAGCGCCAGTTGCGTCCGCTCCACGGTCTGGCGATGCCGGCGCGCCAACATATATCCGCCCGCGATCCCGGCGATCACCGGCAGGGTGGCCGTGACGGCCACCGCCGCGACCACCAGGTGCGCAACCGCGGTGCCGATCCCGAACATCGCCACGCCGGTCGCCACGCCGCCGGCCGCGACGCCCGCCCCCTGCTCCAGCCGGGCATCGCGTGTGCGCGAGACGTCGGCGTCGAGACGGACCGCCACGCGCTGCTCATCCACCGCCACGACGGTCGCCGCGACTTCGCTGGCGTACTGGAGGTCGAAGCGCCAGCCGCCAAGCCGGCGGAACATCGCCCAGAAGTCGCGTTTCGGCTCCCACGTCCAGCGCTCGGCGTACCGGCGCTTGACTGCCATGCTCTCGTCGCGCACGAGCGTTTGATTCAGCGCCGCCAGCACCGCGCCGGGTGTCCCGGCGACTGTGCGGCCAGCCGAAGCCGTGCCGGCGCCCGCGACCTGGGCGCGGAGACCGCGCTCCAGCGGGATGCCCACGCGCGTCCGCTCTTCGGCGATGGCCTGGCGGAGGTGTGTGAGCGAGAGGCCCACCTCGCTGCCGGCGGCGATCAACTGCGCGTCAGTAATGACATCCGCCGGATCGTCGCCCACACCCTGGGACTGCAACTCCGCCGCCCGGGCCAGGACGCGCTCGACCGCGGCGCGGTCGAGCGCGCCGGCGGGCACCGGTGCGGGGAGGTCGTCCATCGTTCCTGAAGAATAGCGGACCGGGACACTCATTTGATAGCGAGATCGATCTGGTGCGCCAGCGCGTCCCTGATCTTATCCGGTAGCGGGAACTGCGACGCGAGCGCCGCCGGGTCCCCGCCCCGCGAATAGTATCGGGCATAGCCGCTGGCCAGTTCCGGCGCCGTCCGTTGGAGCAAGAGGGCGCCGCCACGGACGGCGAGGGCCTCGGCGTACTGGGCGGCGATCCCATTCCGTCGCTCGTCGGCTGTCGTGCCGGCAGTGATGGCGTCGGCGGCGACCGTCTTTGCTGCTTCGTGCGCGAAGACGTACACGACTTCGACGGCGGCGTCGGCGCTGTCCGGGAACGGGACGGCGATAGACTTGGGGCCGTTTGGCAGTTGCAGCGCCACGCCACCGCCATTGACGGGCAGGGACAGAATGATCTCACCGGTGCCTTGGTGCGTCGCGGTCAGAAACCCTTGCAGCTTGGGTTGGTAGACGCGCCGCCACACCGAGTCGGTCGCCACCAGCACGGGCAGCCGGCGGCGTTGTTCGGCGACCCACCAACTATGGTAGAACTGCGACCGCATGCCATCGAGCCCGTGCGCCAGCTCGCCGAGCCACTGCCGGTCATTGGGCGTCGAGAAGTAATCGGGCAGCCGGTTGTAGACGTCGGGCTTCGGGGCCTTGGGGTCGGGCTTGGGTCGCTTCGGACCCCCGAACGTGATCCCGCCGCCTCCTTGGTCTTTGGGCGCCGGCTCCAAGTACAGGTCGATCGCCGAGTTCATCTCCTCCCACGTCCCCGCGTCGAGGGCCAGCGACCGGGCACCGGCGAGCGTGGGGGTGACGTCCCAGTGCGCCTGCAACCGGTCGTGGACCGAATCGAGCGATGTGAGGAGGCCGTGCTGATTCTCGGCGAACGCGATGGTCTCGAGATAGTCGCGGCGGTAGGTCGGGACTTTTGCCGCCGTGTCTCCGTTCAACTCGGCGAACGCGGTGAGCCACAGGTCGACGTGTTCCCGCGTCTTGATCGGCCATTGGGCGTGCAGTGGTGCGGCGAGACCTATGAGGCTGAGCCCAAGGACCACTGCCACTCGAAACGCGCGCATCCCGAAACCTACATCGTGCTACATCGGCGCGTCGCTCTCGACGGCTGCCTCGGGAGCTTCCAGCTCGACCTCGCGCCCGCAGACGGGACAAAATCGCCACTCGACCTCGAGCTCCGCACTGCACGCGGGACACAGTCTCACGGTGACGTTGTGTCCGCAGTGGGGACAGAACGTGATGCGGCGATCGTCGGGCAGCGGGCCGCCGCAGAACATGCACGGTCCGGTCGCCAGAATGGTCGTGGGCGCCGCGGCCGCCGGGCGGGTGGCGGGCGACACAGTGGGCGTGGGCGTGCGCGCGTTCTGCTTCTTCATCTGGTCATCGATCGCGCGCACCGCATCGGCCGAGATCTCGATCACCGACGCGGCGTAATTGCGATAGGTGAACGCGGTGGTTTCCGTGGCCTGCCGCATTGCGTGCTGCATCGCGGCGTCACCGAGTACGTATCCCCGCTCGCCGGCCAGCAGCCGCGTCAGCGCCAATTCGTAGTCGCCGGGGACGCCGATCTCCAACTCCGACCGGTTGTGCCGGTAGGGCACGATACTCTGGTAGAGCTCCGCGACCGGGAACGGATTCGTGAGATACGCGGGATAGTCGGCCCGGATGTTGACCACGAGCCTACGGAACAGCCGATCCAGATCATCCATCGCGATCACCCACTACGGTTTTTTCTCAACCCGGTCCATTTGCGCGTCCACGTCCGCGCGCACCTTGTCGCGATTCGCGCCGCCCACCGCGCCGACGAGACGCGCGACGACGTTCTGGTCGTTCTGCTTCGCGTCCTGAAACCCCAGACCATAACCGACCGCGACGCCGATGGCGAGAAGAATCAGGTATTTCACCATATTCTATCGACGCGCCGGCGGTCGCGCCGGTAACGATCGTGATGGCACGAAGGCCTCGGCGTCGGGAAACTCGGCCAGCGGCTTCAACGAGGGCTGCTCGCCGAGCCACGCGTCGAATTCCGACGGTACGACGCCGTTCGAAACCGATTGTTGGGCCGCGGCGCGCGTGGCCAGGTGATTCGCGTACTCGTTCTGCGGGTGGCCGGCATGGCCGCGTACCCAGCGCCAAGCGACCTCATGATCGCCCGCCCGCACGGCGTCGATCGCCTCATGCCACAGCGCGAGATTCTCGATGGGCCCTCCCTTGCGGACCCATCCGCGCGCCGCCCAGCCGAAGACCCAATCACCGAGTCCGTCGATCAGGTATCGCGAATCGCTGGTGAACACCACGCGACAGGGCCGGGCGGCGAGCGCGCGAAAGGTCTCGATCACCGACCGCAGAGCCATCCGGTTGTTCGTCGTCGCCCGCTCGCTGGTCCACAGATCACGCCGCTCGATGGCGCCATTGCTCCGACGATATTCGAGCAGCGCGCCGGCGCCACCCGGATTGTCACCCTCTCGGCCGTTGCCGAGACATGATTCGTCGGCATAAACGGCGACCAGTGACTTAACCGACGACATCGATCGACTCGACCTCATCGATGAAGAGGCTGATCGGGTCTCCGGTCGTCGGGTGCCGGGCTTGGAGCGATTCCCGGCCGCCGGCAAAGATGAGGCGCGTCGGTATCACGACATACTCGGTGCCCCGCCGATAGATGGCGATGCGGGTCGAGTTCGTTATGGCGCGCTCGAGCGCGTCATATTGGGCAGTGGTTAGCTCGGCCATAAGAGGCGTAAGCTAGTGCGGCACGCGTGTTGCGCCGTCATTGATTCCATGGCTGACGTCGCCTCTGTCCTGGAAGGTCGGACACTGATTCTGCTCTCAAATCGGGAGCCGTACGAGCACGTGTCGCACCGCGGAGCCATCGAGGTGCGATCCCCGCCCGGCGGGGTCGTGAGCGCCCTCGACCCGACGCTCCGCCGCACCCACGGGGTGTGGGTCGCGTGGGGATCGGGCTCGGCCGACCATGCCACCGCGGATTTGGACGGGCGGCTGCGCGTGCCTCCTCCGCCCGAGGAGCCGGAGTATACGCTGCGGCGCGTGTGGCTGGATGAGGCCGATGTCGAGGGCTATTACCTTGGCTTCGCGAACAGCGTGCTGTGGCCGCTCTGCCATTTGCTTGTACACCACTATCAATTCCGGGCCGATCAGTGGGACCGGTATCAGGCGGTCAACGCGCGATTCGCCGAAGCGGTCCTCGAGGAGGCGAGGCGGGTCGGCGGCCGGCCCATTGTCTGGATTCAGGACTATCAGTTCGCGCTCGTGGCCAACCTGCTCCGCCGGTCGGTCAGCCGCGACGAGAGCCCCGAGCTCTTCATTCATCAGTTCTGGCACATCCCGTTTCCGCCGCCGGAGATTCTGCACCTGCTGCCGTATGGTGTCTACCAGGGGATCTTGCGGGGTCTCGTGGGAAACGATCTGCTGGGCTTTCACACCGACCGGTACGCGCAGAATTTTCTCGCGTGCGTCGCCGAGCTCTTACCGGGCGCCACGGTCGATCGCGAGGCGCGGACGGTGACGTACGACGGCCGGACGATGTCGGTGGGCGCCTTTCCGATCAGTATCGACGTCGAGCGCTTCGAGAGCATTGCCGAGGCCCCCGACGTGGCGCAACACGCCGCCGAGTTGCGGCGGCGCTACGCCGCGGACGGCAAACAGCTCGGCGTGAGCGTCGACCGGATCGACTATACGAAGGGCATTCCCGAACGCTTGCGGGCGCTCGATCTCCTGTGGCAGGAGACGCCGGAGCTGCGCGGGAGATTCACCATGCTCGTCGTCGCCACTCCGTCGCGGTCGGAGTTGGCGCCGTACTGCGCGCTGCAGGCGGAAGTCGTGGCGCTGACCGAGGAGATCAACCGGCGGTTCGCGTCCCCGGGCTGGACGCCCATTGTCGTGATCACGGAGAACGCCGACGCCCCCGAGTTGGCCGCGATCTATCGGTCGGCGGACTTGTGCCTGGTGTCATCGCTCCAGGATGGGATGAACCTGGTGGCCAAGGAGTTCCTCGCGTGTCAGATCGACGAGCGCGGCGTGCTCGTCCTGAGCCGGTTCACGGGCGCGGCCGAGGAGATCGACGGCGCCGTCCTGGTGAATCCTTTCAATGTCGACGGATTCGCGGCCGGCATTCGGAACGCCCTGGAGATGTCGCCGGTGCAGCGCCGGGCGCGCATGCACGAGATGCGGGAGCGGTTGCGACACGCCACGATCTTCGATTGGTTGCACGCAATCACCGATCGCGTGGTCGCATTGTTGGAGATGCACGCCCCCGCGGGCTCGTGACGCTCGAAACGGACACCCGGGAGCGCATTGCGCCCCGGCTGGCGGGTACGCCGTTAGTGGTATTGCTCGATGTCGACGGGACGCTGGCGCCGATCGCGCCTCGGCCGTCGGATGCGGTCGTGCCGGCGCCGACGCGCATGGCGCTGGCCGCGCTGGCGGACGCGCCGGGCGTCATTGTCGGGGTGGTCTCCGGGCGGTCGGCGGAGGACGCGCGGCGGCTGGTCGCCGTCGACCGGGCGTGGGTCGTCGGGAACCACGGCGCGGAGGTCATCGCGCCCGACGGCGAGATCGCGGTGGAGCGCGATGTGGCCCGGTTCGAGGAAGCCGTGGGCGAAGCGACCGATGCGTTGGCCGCCGCCCTGGTCGGGCGGCGCGGCGTCATCATCGAGAACAAACGGTGGACCGTGACGGTACACTATCGGGGGGCCGAGGCCGACCGCGTGCCGCAGGCCGAGCTCCATGAGATGGTCGCGCGCGTGGCCGCGACCTACGGGTTGGTGGTATCCGAGGGGAAGAAGGTCATGGAATTGAGACCACCGGTGCCGGTGGACAAGGGAACCGCCGTGCTGGCGTTGGCCGAGCGCGTGGGCGGTGTGGGGAGTGACGCATCCGTGCTGTTTGCCGGGGATGACGTGACCGATGAGGATGCGTTTCGGACGTTACGCGCGCGCTTGCCGCGGGCGGTGACGGTGCACGTCGACGGCGGCGGCGAGGGAACGCACGAGACGGCGGCGGAGTTTGTCGTGTCGAATCCGATGGAGATGGGCTCACTGCTGGCATGGCTGGCGGCGGCGCGTGCCGCTGCGCAATAATGGCGTCGGGCGAGGACGGTATCGGGTTCACGGGCCGGTACGCCGCGATTTCCGACTATGGGATCATTGGGGACCTGCACACGGCGGCGTTGGTCTGCCGGTCGGGATCCATCGATTGGTGCTGCTTTCCCAGTTTCGATTCGCCGTCGTTGTTCGGGGCGGTGCTCGACAGCGGGGCCGGCGGCCACTTCGCCATCCGGCCTGCGGGCGGCTACAGCGTCGAGCAGCGGTATCGCCCGGGCACGTGCGTGCTGGTGACGACGTTCCACACGCCGGATGGCGGCATCCTCGAGCTCACGGACTTCATGCCCATCGCCCCGAGCGGGGCGGCCCGGCCGTTCGCGGAGATCCATCGCGGGCTGAGTTGTGTGCGGGGCGAGGTGGAGATGGATGTGCAGTTCGCGCCGCGCTTCAACTACGGCGCGGGCACGACCTATGTGCATCCACGCCGCCATGGCGTGCTCGCCACCGATGCGGAGGACAAGGTCGCCACACTGGCGGCGCCACAGGACCTGTGGTGGACGCTCGAGGACGGCATGGCGCGCGTGCGCCTCAAGTTGCGCGCGGGCGAGTCGACGTGGTTTGCGCTCCGCTATGACGACGACGAGGTCCGCCCGGTGGGCTCCTACGAGTCGGAGCGGCGGCTGGCGGACACGGAGGCGTTCTGGCTGCAGTGGGGCAGCCGCATCAACTACGCGGGTCCCTATCGGTCGGCGGTCGAGCGGTCGGCGTTGACGCTCAAGCTCCTGTGCTATGAGCCGACGGGGGCGATCGTGGCGGCGGCGACAACGTCGCTGCCGGAGGAGATCGGTGGCGTCCGGAATTGGGACTACCGGTTCACGTGGATCCGGGACTCGGCCTTCGTGCTGTACTCGTTGAGCATCCTCGGGCACTCGGAAGAAGCGGACCGGTTCATGTCGTTCCTCAAGCGCGTGGCGCGGAAGACGACCGATACGCATCTGCAGATCATGTATGGGATCGACGGGCGGCGGCGGTTGACCGAGGAGATCCTGCCGCATCTCGAGGGCTATCAGGGCTCGGGGCCGGTGCGGGTCGGGAACGCGGCGTATGGGCAGCTGCAGCTCGACGTGTACGGCGAGTTGCTGGAGACCGCGTATCTCTGGAGCCGCAGCAACGAGGTGTCCGAGGGGACGTGGGTCACGCTGGAGCGGCTGGTGTCGTGGGTGGCGGCGAACTGGCGGCTGCCGGACAGCGGCATCTGGGAAGTCCGTGGGACGCTCCAGCACTACGTCATGAGTAAAGTCATGTGCTGGGTGGCGCTGGATCGGGGCATTCGCATGGCGAAGGAATTCGTGCTGCCGGCGCCGATCGAGCGGTGGGAGGCGGAGCGGGAGGCCATCCATCAGGACGTCATGGCCAATGGGTGGAGCGAGGCCAAGCAGAGCTTCGTTCAGTACTATGGGACCGATGCGCTCGACGCCTCGAATCTGGTCATTCCCATGATGGGGTTTTTGCCGCGGAATCATCCGCGGGTTGTGGGGACCGTCAAGGCGGTGCTCCGGGAGTTGACGTCCGGGGACCAGGAAATGGTCTACCGTTACCGGAATGACGATGGGCTTCCCGGAGGGGAAGGCGTCTTTTCCATCTGCACCTTCTGGCTCGCCGAGGCCCTCGCGTTGAGCGGCGAGCGGGAGCATGGCGAGCGCGTCTTTCGGCGCATGCTGACGCACGCCAATCATCTCGGGCTCTATAGCGAAGAGCTCAACCCGCGCACCGGTGAGTTTCTCGGCAACTTTCCGCAGGCGTTCACGCACATCGCGCTGATCAACTGCGCGCACGTGCTCGACGTGCTGGCGACGCAAGATCGCCGCACGTCGGGGCAGACGGCGGCGATCGTCGGCGAGCCGGTGTTACGCTGAGCGGGTAGCTTAGCGCTTTTTCGCGGGCTTCTTCTTGGCGACCACCTTGGCGGGCGCCTTGGCTTTCTTGACCGGCGTCTTGGCCGCCGCCTTCTTCACCGGATGCTTGGCGACGGCGGCCGGTGCGGGATGGCTCGGCGGCGCCTTTGGCGCGGCCTTGACCTCGACCGGTGGCGCAGCTGCTGGCGCGACACTGACGGGAGGAGCTACGGCGATCGGCGGCGCGACAGGTGCCGGAGGCTTGGGCTGCTTCGATGGCGGCAACGGCAGGTTGACGTTCCGCTTGCCAGCCGCCTCCTCCGCTTCCCGGATCAGCTTGTCGGCTTCCTCTTGCGTCATCTGACCACGCCGCACCATGTACTGGACGAGATCGCGCGCACTGTCGGCGGCGAACGATGCCATGCCGGCAGCCGCACTGATGACGTCGCGCATGGCCGACGCCATTCTTGCTGCCAGCCTCTTGGCTGATCTCTTGGGCCTTGGCCGCCATCTCGGCGACCGTATCCCGGACATCGGCCCCTCGATGGCCGGGACTGCGCTTCGGCGGCGTCGGCGGGGATGAGTTGCCAGTCGAGGTGGATGCCGCTGGCTCCGGTGCCGGCTTCGGGTCAGTTGTGTGCGGCTTATCCGCCATGGGGTGCGTGCTCCGAGTGGTGAGACCCACGCGCGGCGGTAAGTATATGATTGTTCGTCATCTACGCAAGTTGCCCTCGGAGATTACGCGATGGGCCACGCACCGCACAGCACTCGTGGAAATCACGAATAATGCCGACTTAATCACAACAGTAATGCAACAATATAATCTCAGTACGATCAAAGTCCTCGATCTGACGCGAGTACTTGCCGGTCCGCTCTGCACGATGATGCTTGGCGACCTTGGCGCCGATGTCATCAAAGTTGAACGGCCGAGCTCGGGTGACGACACGCGCGGGTGGGGGCCGCCATTCGATGAGGCGGGGGAGAGCGCCTATTTCCTGAGCGTGAACAGAAACAAGTGGAGTCTGGCGGCCGACCTCGATGACCCCCTCGACCAGCGGCTGATCCGGTCCCTCATGGTCGAGGCCGATGTTGTCGTCGACAATTTTCTACCTGGCGCGCTGACCCGCCGCGGGCTCGATCCTGCCGCTGTGCTCGCCGAGTGTCCGCGACTCGTCTGGTGTACGATCGCGGGGTTTGGGCGCGACGACTCTCGCGTCGGATACGACTTTGCGGTGCAGGCCGAGCGTGGCTGGATGGCGATCACGGGCGAGCCTGACGGCGCGCCGATGAAGGTCGGCGTCGCCCTCGCCGATGTGCTCGCCGGGAAAGACGCCTGCATTGCCATTCTTGGCGCGCTTTTTTCCCGTGATCGTGGCGGCGAGCGGCGGATCGTGATCTCGCTCGCCCACAGCGCCGCGGCGGCGCTGGTGAATGTCGCCCAAAACACGTTGGTGACCGGCCGCGATGCGGCGCGGTGGGGCAATGCGCATCCGAATCTCGTTCCCTACCAACTTTTCGAGACTGCCGATCGGCCCATTGTGGTCGCGGTGGGGAGCGATGCGCAGTGGGTGCGATGCGCCGAGGCGCTGGAACTGTCCGCGTTCGCCGCCGATTTATCGTTACGGACCAATGCGGGCCGTGTCACGCAGCGCGACCGGGTCGTGGGCGCTGTGGCCGCGCGACTCGCGGAGCGGTCCGCGGGCGAATGGATCCTGCGCTTGGCGCGCGCCGGTGTGCCGCACGGCACCGTGAAGTCGGTGCGCGAAGCGTTGGCCGAAGTCGAGTGCTCGCCGTTGACGGGCGTGGCACCGAGTGTGCCCGGTGCCGTGCGGTATCCACCGCCGCGTCTCGATGAGCACGGCGTGCGCGTGCGCGCCCGCGGATGGCGCGCGTTTCCCTGACGACCATGGCGGCACCCATCGGAACCAATACCCTCACCAGTGAGTTGTTTCGGCCGGACGATTGCACGATAGGCGGTGGCCTATGCGCGAAAGACTTGGTCGAACATGGTTGGTGGTGGCGATCGGGATGCTGGCGGCGCGCGGCAGCGGGGCGCAGCAACCCGGGAGTTGGTCCGTGCAGGAGGACAACGGGAATCTCGCGGTCTGGGTCCCGTCGCACCGGCGCGCGGATGACAACTATACCCAGGGTTTGCGCGTGTCGATCGACATCGCGCCCATGCCCTGGTTCTCGCGGCTCCTGACGGCCGCGCCGTCGTGCCGCACGGTCGGCACCGACGAGGGCTGCGCCACGCAGCAGATCACGATCGGACAAGAGATCTATACGCCGACGCGGGCCCCGATGAATCCGGGGCCCAATCAGCGGCCCTATGCCGGCTGGTTGTACGCCGAGCTCTCGACGACGACGGTGAGCGCATTTCGTTCGCGGACGCTGACCGCGGATATCGGCGTCATCGGCCCGCCGTCGCTGGCGGCGTGGACGCAGAACACGTTTCACCAGATCACGGGATTGGGACCGCCGGTGCCCGGGTGGCGCCACCAGCTGCCGTTCGAACCGGGCCTCATCGTGCAGTACGGTGAGCGCTACTTGGCGGTCGATGCCAAGCTCACGCGCGATGTGTCGCTCCAGGTGGTGCCCGACTGGGACGCGGCGATCGGCAACGTGCGCACGGGCACCAGCGTGGGCGCCCGCGCGCGCTTTGGCCTCTTGCGCGACACGTCGCAGCTCCAGGTCTACATGGCCGTGGGCGCGCACGAACAGTGGGTGCTGCACAACATCTTCCTCGACGGGAGCACGTTCCAGCGCAGCGCGCACGCGCAGTTGTTGCCGTGGACGTCGGAAACGGACATCGGGCCGGGAATGCGTCTCTTTGGCTACACCGTCGAGCTCCGGCTGACCACGCAGGCGCGCGAATATCAAGGCGGGCCGGCGGCCCGCCTGATCGGCTCCGTGATCGTGGGGCACGCGACGCTCTGGTAGTGCTCTGGTAGATACGGCGCGAGACGCGCATGATTCGCCCGTGCGCTACATCGGCAACAAAACGCGGTTGCTCCCCTTTCTGGCCGATGCCCTCGGGCAGTTGCGCATTGCGCCGGGTCGCGCGCACGACGCGTTCGCGGGCACGGCGGCCGTCGGGCGCGCGCTCAAGGGCATTGGCTGGCGGGTCGATTCCAGCGACGTGATGACGTACTCCTACGTCTTTCAACGCGCGTATGTCGTCGCCCGACGCGGCCCCAGCGTGCCGCGCGTGGCGGCGGGCGACGCCGACGTGCGCCGCGCGCTCAAGTCGCCGGCCTTTCGGCCGGCCGCCCGCGATGGTCTGAGCGTGTTGGCCGAGTACCTCTCCAGTTGCGTGGCGCCGGAGACCGGATTCCTGTCGCGGCATTTCGCGCCCGCGGGGGGCCGGATGTACTTCACCGATGAGAATGCGCGGCGGATCGACGGCGCGCGACACGCCTTGCACCGGTGGCATGCGGACGCGTTGGTCAGCGACGATGCCTACTATCTCCTGCTGGCCGCCATCATCGAGGGGGCCGACCGGGTCGCGAACACGGCGGGCATTTACGCGGCGTACATCAAGCAGTGGCAGCCGAATGCCCTGCGGCCGTTTCGCGTGGACCCGGACCGTCCCGTCTCTCGCGCCGCGGGCGCCCGGGCGCACATGGGAGACGCGGCGGCGATCGCCGGGCGATTGGGTCCCGTTGACCTGCTCTATGTAGATCCGCCGTACAACGGCCGACAATACTCCGGGTACTACCATATACCGGAGCTGATCGCCACGGGATGGTTCACGGCGACGCCGGAGGTCCGCGGGAAGACCGGCTTACCGGTCGACCGCACGCCCCCGAGCGCGTGGTGCAGGCCGTCCCGGGTCGCCAAGGCGCTGGACGATCTGTTGGCGGCGACCGGGGCGCGGCACGTTCTGGTGAGTTACAACTCGGAGGGGATTCTGGCCAATGCGGACTTCAAAGCGATTCTCGGACGCCGGGCTGTGGCGCCAGTGCGACAGTTTTCCTATTCGTATCGACGATATCGGGCGGACCGAGATGGTAACAACCGCCGATATCGGGCATCGGGGGTCACCGAGTATCTGTACCACGTGCGGCTTCGATAAAACGATATCCGCCAGCAGTGTGACGTCATCCTGGGAGTACGCGTCATCACGCCGTGACAGCCACGATCAAAGACGCGGACTCGTCCGTGGGGCTATCCGGTACGGAGCAAACGCGTTATGCTAGCGCCGTGAAAAGCACTGTCACGGCGGCCCAGGCCGATCAGTTGGAGGCGGACCAGCAAATCATCGCGCGGGTCCTGGCGGGGAATCGCGAAGCGTTCTCGATGCTGATCGGGCGCTATAGCGACCCGCTCTATCGGCACGCTCTTGGCATGACTGGGAGCCCTGATGTTGCGGAAGACATCCTCCAGATGTCTTTCATCAAAGCTTATCAACATCTGGCCGAGGTGCGGGGGCGGTTCGACGCTTGGGTATTCCGAATCGTCGCCAATGGGTGCAAGGATTGGCTCAAGAACATCCGGCGCACGCATCTCAGTTACGACGAGGACGACCAGCCGTCTGGATACGCGACTCCTGATGAAGATCTCGACCGGACGGAGTTGAGGGGGGACCTCGACCGGGCTCTGGCGGCGCTGGCGCCGTCGTTGCGCGAGGCGTTCGTCATGAAACACGTGGAAGGTCGGTCCTACGAAGAGATGGCTGATCTGCTCGGTACTACGGTTGGGGCGCTCAAGATGCGCGTGCACCGCGCTCGCGAGGCGCTCCAGGTCCTTTTAGAGGAGAAATACGCCTAATGCATGATGACCTGAATGCGCCGGAGCCGATCGACAAAGTCGAGAGCCCGCGCCCATTGCGCGACGTCTCGCGGCCGCCGGCTCGCCGCGTCTCGGACCGAGAGGTCCCGATCGGCGTGTCGCGCACCACGGAACTCGTGCATGCCTGGCTTGATGGCGAAGTCGCCGAGTCGGCGCTCGTCGGCAGTGAAGGGGCGCGGCATGTCGAGTTCTGGAAGCGGCTGGACCGGGATCTCGAGACCCGGCGCCATATGCAGACGCCCGAGCACGTGGCGCAGCGCATCATGGACGCGCTGCCGACCACCGCTCCGGTGAGCACCTCGTGGTGGAGCCGGCCGATCGCGGTCAGCCCTCTGGCAGTGGCCGCCGCGGCGGGGAGCCTCCTCGCCCTCGGTGCCGCCATTGGCGCGACAATGCGGCGCTAGTCGACGACCCGTTGGTCGAAAAGGGCCGGTCCGCCTCGCGGCGGAACCGGCCCTTTCGCCATCTAGCGCAGGTCGCGCCGCAGAAACGCCAGAGCGACCCCATCCCGGAAGTAATCGGCGACCCGGGACTCCTCGGCGAAGCGCGCATTCATGAGGAGGGTGCGTCCGATGGCCATCTCCGCGGCGTCGGGCATCTCGACGATCACGAATCGCGCCCCGCGGCGGGCGAGGTCGTCGACGAACGCTTCGATGAGCTGGCGGGCAATCCCGTGCCGGCGGGAGTCGGGCGCGACGGCCATCGCGTGCATCCGCCCGGCGCCCTCGGCGCCGGCGACGAATCCGTACACGGCTACGCCGACGACTTGGGCCTCGCGCTGGGCGATGAGACCGCCGTGCTCGCGGGGATTCTCGCCGGCGAGGGCCCGCCGCAGGGCGTCGCGCGGCGCCTCGGCGTACAGCGTGTTTCCGAACGCCTGCATGAAGAGCCCACGCGCGGCTGGCGCGTCACTCTGCTCCAGCGGACGAATGACGACGTTCAGATGTGCAACGCCTCGCCGTGCACCGCGAGCGCCGCCTCTTTCGTCGCTTCGGACAGCGTCGGGTGCGCGTGAATGAGCCCACCGATATCCTCGGCGGTCGCCCGGTACTCGAACGCCAGCACGATCTCGGCGGCGAGCTCCGACACGTTGGGGCCAATGGAATGGGCCCCCAGCAGCTCGTCGGTCTCGGCGTCGGCCAGGAATTTCACGAAGCCGCTGCCCGCCTCACCCATCGTCCGGGCCCGCGGGTTGGCGGAGAATGGGTACCGTCCGGTCTTGTACTTCCGTCCGGATGCCGCGATCTCATGCTCGGCCCACCCGATCGAGGCGATCTCGGGCCACGTGTAGACGATGTTGGGGATGGCGTGATAGCGCATGCGCGCCGGCCGACCGGCGATCGTCTCGGCGGCGACGACACCCTCCTCCTCCGCCTTGTGCGCCAGCAGCTTGCCGCCGACCGCGTCGCCGATCGCGTACACGTGCGGCAAGTTTGTGCGCATCTGGAGATCGACCATGATCTCGCCGCGCCGCCCGAGGTCGAGGCCCAGTGCCGCGGCGTCGATGCCGCCGAGGCTCGGCCGCCGTCCCACCGAGACCAGCGCGTAGTCGCCCTCGACCTGTTCGACGGTGCCGTTCCGGTCGACGTCGAGCACGACGCGCGAATCCTTGCGGCGGGCGCCCGTGACGCACACCCCGGTCCGGAGCTCCAGGCCCTGCTTCTTGAAAACCTTTTCGGCCTCGCGCACGATGTCCGAGTCGAACCCCGGCAGGATCGACGGCTCGAGCTCGAGCACCGTGACCCGCGCGCCGAGGCGGCGCCACACCGAGCCGAGCTCGAGGCCGATGACGCCGCCACCGACGACGACGAGATGTTCAGGGACCGCGGGGATCTTGAGCGCGCCGATGTTCGAGAGCACGCGCTCTTCGTCGAACTTCAAGAACGGCAGCTCGATCGACGACGAGCCCGTCGCGAGAATGACGTCCTTTGCCCGATAGGACGTGACCGTGCCGTCCGCGGCGGTGACGTCGACGATGTTGCCCGGCTTGAGGGTGCCGCGCCCCTTGGCCCACGTGATCTTGTTCTTCCGGAACAAGAACTCGATGCCGCGCGTGTTCTGGCCCACGACTTCATCTTTCCGGGCCAACATCCGCGGCAAGTCCAGGGTCACCACCGCCGCATGGAATCCGTGCTCGGCCGTGTGCAGTTTCGTGAACTCGAAGTGCTCGGAGCTCGTGAGCAACGCTTTGGACGGAATGCAGCCCACGTTGACGCACGTCCCGCCGAGCGTGGCGTCCTGCTCGACGCAGACCGTTGACAGGCCGAGTTGCGCGGCGCGAAGGGCGGCCACGTATCCACCCGGGCCGCCGCCGATGATGACGACGTCGGCGTCCACTAATCGACCAACATGCTGGCCGGGTCTTCCATCAACTCCTTGATCCGGACCAGAAACAACACGGCTTGCTGGCCGTCCACCAGACGGTGGTCGTAGGACAAGGCGATGTACATCATTGGGCGGATCACGACCTGCCCGTTGATCGCCACCGGGCGGTCCTGGATCTTGTGCAGGCCCAGGATGCCGACCTGCGGATAGTTGAGGATCGGCGTCGAGACCAGCGAGCCAAAGACGCCGCCGTTGGTGATCGTGAAGGTCCCGCCGGCGAGGTCGTCGAGCGACAGCTTGCCTTCGCGGGCGCGCCCCGCGAGGGCCGAGATCTCCCGGCTCGTAGCCAGGATGCCCTTGCTGTCGGCGTCGCGGACCACGGGCACGACCAAGCCCTGGTCGGAGGCCACCGCGATCCCCATGTGCACATAATGCCGGTACACGATCGCGTCGCCATTGATCTGGGCGTTCACGACCGGGTACTGGGCCAGCGCGTGGCACGCGGCCTTGACGAAGAAGGGCATGTACGTGAGCCGCACGCCCTGCTCCTTCTCCACGCGCTCCCGCAGGCGGTCGCGGAGCGCCGCGATGGCCGACATGTCGACTTCGTTGAATGTCGTCAGATGGGCCGTGGACTGCTGCGACTGCAGCAAGTTCTCGGCGATCCGGCGCCGGCGCGTCGACATCTTTTCGCGGGTCTCGCGCGCGCCATTTGTCGGCGCGACGGGCGCCGGCGCGCGAGGCGCTGCGCTAGGCGCTGCGCTAGGCGCGCCGGCCGGCGCCTTCTCGGGGCGCGCCAGCTTGTCGAGGACATCCGGCTTACTGACCACGCCTCCCCGGCCAGTGCCCTTGACGGTCGCCAGGTCCACCCCGCGTTCGGCCGCCACGCGTTGCGCCGACGGAGCGGCCCGCACGCTTTCTGGTGCTGGTGCTGGTGCTGGTGCGGCCGCGGGCGTGGCGGCGGCTGGCGCCGCGCTCACAGTGCTGGCGGCGCCGAGCGTGGCGGCGCCCAGCGTCGCCGGGACGGCCTCGTCGTCCAGCTCGCCGAGTGGCTCGTCGACTTTGACGATGTCCCCCTCGGCGTGCGCGTGGGAGACGAGAACACCGGCGCGGAGCGCGGGGACCTCGACGGTCACCTTGTCCGTCTCCAGCTCGACCAACGTCTCCCCGGCCGCAACCGCGTCTCCTGGCTGTTTGGTCCAGCGGGACACGGTAGCCTCGACGATGGACTCACCGAGCGGCGGCACCTTAATGGCAATCATCGAGTTTCCCCGTAGCTTTCCAGAGATTTTCGTTTGGGAATATAACCGGCGAGAGAACGGGTGCGAGGACTCACCATTGCAGCGCACGGGGGGCTGGACCAGCTCGCGTATCGCACCGACCTCCCGGTTCCCGACCTCGCCGCACCAACGGATGTCCGCATCCGGGTCCACGCCGCCGCGCTGAATCGTCTCGATCTGCTCGTCGTCGCGGGACTGCCCGGTCTCACGATCGTCCCGCCGTGGATCGTCGGTTGCGACGCCGCGGGCGTCATTGATGCCGTCGGCCCGGCCGTCGACACGGTCGCGCCCGGCGACCATGTCATCCTGAATCCCGGCGTCAGCGACCGGACCTGCGAATACTGCCGCGCGGGTGAACAGTCGGAGTGCGTCAAGTTCGGCGTGATCGGCGAGCATTTGCCGGGCACGTTCGCCGAGCTCCTCGTCGTGAACGCCCTCAACGTCCGCCGCATTCCCCGGGAGACGCCGATGGACGTGGCGGCCGCGTTTCCGCTGGCGACGTTGACCGCGTGGCGGATGATGGTGACGCGGGCCCGCGTGCGCGCGGGCGACATCGTGTTGATCCAGGGCATCGGCGGCGGGGTCGCGCTCGCCGCGATGGCCATCGGGCGCGCGCTCGGCGCCCGCGTCTGGGTGACCTCGAGCTCCGATGCCAAGCTGGCCCGCGCCGTCGCGCTGGGCGCGGAAGTCGGCATCAACTACGCGACGACCGATGTCGCGAAGGACGTGCGGGCCCGTACCGGCAAACGCGGGGTGGACGTCGTCATCGACAGCGTCGGCACGTCGAGCTGGGCCTCGTCGCTGGGCGCGCTGGGCCGGGGCGGGCGACTGGTCACCTGCGGCGGGTCGTCCGGACCGATGGTCGAGACCGACGTGCGGCGGTTATTCTGGAACCAGTGGTCGCTCATGGGATCGACCATGGGAAACGATCGCGAGTTCGACGCCATCACGGCCGAGTTGAGCGCCGGACGGCTCGCGCCGGTCATCGATGGCGTGTATCCGCTGGCGCGCGGGCGCGAAGCGTATCAACGGCTGGCCCATCGGGAGCAGTTCGGAAAGATCGTGCTCACCGTCGCCGGAGACGCCTGACGTGCGCATCGCCCTCCAGACCCGGTACAGCGACTACGACATCCGCGGGCACGTGAACAACGCGATCTTTCTCTCGTACTTCGAGATGGCGCGGCGGCACGTGTGGACCGGGCTCGCGGGCGTCACCGCCGACTTCAACTTCATCATCGCCGAAGCGCGCATCCGCTACGTGAGCCAGGCCAAGTACGGCGACCCGCTGGCCATCGACATCACCACGGCCGAGATGCGCACGAAAGCCTGGGTCTGGACCTACCGCATCGTCGACACGCGCGACGACCGGTTGGTCGCCGAAGGATCGACCGTGCAGGTCATGTTCGACTATCAGTCGCAGCGGACCATTCCCATCCCGGACGCCTTGCGCCCGGCCCTGACCGGTGACTGAGCCCAAAGCGCAGTACGACGATGCCGAGCTCAGGACCATGCGCGCCGTACTGGCCGCCGGGCAGGACCCCGAATGTCCGCGGTGCCGGACGCCCATGCGCCGCAAACGCCTGGGCGGCGGATCGTTTGGCCTCGGGTACGCGCGCAACCGCGACTGGCTCATCTGCCCCTCGTGCCGGCGCAGCGCCATTTTTGATGTGAAGCGGGGGACCAGGACATGACGCGCTGCCCATGTTAGTACAGGTCGATACGACCGCGACCACGCCGCAGGCGTCGGCGATCGATCGCATCCAAACGAGCTTTACGGAGATGGCGCACCACGTGCTGCCGCTCTTGGGCGCGCTGGTGATCGTGTTCGTCGGCTACTTGCTGGCGGCGCTCGTCGAGCGCGTCACCCGCCGGTTGTTGCGGCGCGTGCGGTTCAACCTGATGCTGGAACGCGGCGGTGTCATGGACGCCGTGGAGCGTTCCGGGTCGCATATGGACCCGACGCGGGTCGCGGCCAACCTCGCGTTCTGGTTCGTGATGTTCGCCGCGCTATTGGTGGCGGCCGACGCCCTCGGCGAATCCCTGTCGGGCGTGTTCACCGAGCTGGTGGGATACATCCCGAGCGTCATCGCCGCGATCGTGATCATCATGATCGGCAACGTCCTCGGGGCCTTCGTGGGCGGCCTGATCATGGCCTCGGCCGGCGCGTTGCGCGGCGGTCCGACGTTGGCCCGCGTCGGCCGCGGTGGCGTGATCCTCCTCGCCGTGTTCATGGCCCTCCAGGAGCTCGGCGTCGCCACTCAGATCGTGACGACGGCATTCGCCATCCTGTTCGGCGCCGTGGCGCTGGCGCTGGCGCTGGCGTTCGGGCTCGGCAACCGGGAGCTGGCTGGCGAGATCACGCGCCACTGGTACGAGGCGTACCGGGCGGAGCGCGAGGCGATCGAGCGGGACGCCGCGGCCCACGAGCGGGAGGACGCCGCGAACAGCACCGGCGTCGCTGACGATAAGCCCATGTCATTAAAGTAGTTGCACGCTAGGGTTCGCGTTGCGCCACCGCGGGCTGTCGGGTAAGTTTTTGATATGACCGCACCGAACAATCGCGAGCGCATTCTCCCGCGCCTGATCGACGACGAGATCAAAGAGTCGTTCATCAACTACTCGATGAGCGTCATCGTGTCGCGCGCCCTTCCCGATGTGCGCGACGGGCTCAAGCCCGTGCATCGCCGGGTGCTGTTCGCGATGAACGAGCTGGGCCTGGTGCCCGGGCGGCCCTACAAGAAGGCGGCGACCGTCGTTGGCGACGTGCTCGGCAAGTACCACCCCCATGGCGACAGCTCGGTCTACGAAGCGCTCGTCCGCATGGTGCAGGATTTTTCGCTCCGCTATCCGCTCGTCGATGGACAGGGCAACTACGGCAGTGCCGACGGCGATCGCGCGGCGGCCTATCGCTACACCGAGGCCCGTCTCACGGCGATGGCGATCGAGATGTTGGCCGACATCGACAAGAACACCGTCGATTTCGCGCCCAACTTCGACGACCGGTTGGAGGAGCCGCGGGTGCTGCCGTCCGGTTTCCCCAATCTCCTCGTCAACGGGTCGTCGGGCATCGCGGTCGGCATGGCGACGAACATTCCGCCGCACAACCTGCGCGAAGTGATCAACGCCTGCGTGGCGCTGATCGACAATCCGGAGACCACCATCGGCGAGCTGCGGCGACTCGTGAAGGGTCCCGATTTCCCCACGGGCGCGTACATCTACGGCCGGCAGGGCATCAAGGACTATCAGGACACCGGTCGCGGCCGGATCGTCATGCGCGCGCGCGCCGTCATCGAAGAGCGCGAGAACGGCAAGTCGCAGATCGTCGTCACCGAGCTCCCCTATCAGGTGAGCGGGGCCAAGCTCGTCGAGCAGATCAAGGAGCAGGTCAACGACAAGAAGCTCGATGGCATCACCGCCCTCCGCGACGAGACCAGTCGGGAAGGCCGGCGGATCGTGATGGAGCTGCGGCGCGACGTCATTCCCCGGGTCGTGCTCAACCAGCTCTACAAGCACACCACGATGCAGGCCACGTTCGGCGTGATCATGCTGGCGCTGGTGCCCGACGCCGCGACGCAGCAGCTGGTGCCGAAGGTCATGGGTCTGAAGGAGCTCCTGGAGCACTACATCGCGCACCGGCACACGGTGATCGTGCGGCGCGCCCAGTTCGAGCTCGACAAGGCGCTGGAGCGCGAGCACATCCTCGAAGGGCTCAAGATCGCCGTCGACAACATTGACGAGGTCGTGGCGCTCATTCGGAAGGCCCCGGACGCGCCAACCGCCAGCACGCAGCTCCAGCGGCGGTTCAAGCTCAGCGAGCGGCAGGCCGAGGCGATCCTCAACATGCGGTTGGCCCGGCTCACGGGTCTCGAGATCGAGAAGCTCGAGGCCGAGTTGGCCGAGGTGCGGGGGACCATCAAGGAGCTGCGCGCCTTGCTGGAATCGCGGCCCAAGCGCATGAAGCTCTTGAAAGACGAGTTGGGGAAGATCGCCGACAAGTTCGGCGATGAGCGCCGGTCCGAGATCACGAGTGACGAAGGCGAGTTCACCATCGAAGACCTGATCGCCGAGGAGGACATGGTGATCACGGTCTCGCACTCGGGCTACATCAAGCGGACGTCGGTCTCCACGTATCGGCGCCAGCGCCGGGGCGGCCGCGGCCTGTCCGGGCAAGATCTCAAAGACCAGGACTTCATCGAGCACCTGTTCGTCGGGTCGACCCACGATCACATCCTGGTCTTCACCGATGACGGCCGGTGCTTCCGGCTCAAGGTGCACGAGATCCCGCAGGCCGGCCGGGCGACGAAAGGCAAGCCGATCGTCAATCTGATCAACGTCAGCCCCGAGACGAACATCAAGGCGCTGCTGCCGGTCAGCGAGTTCTCCGACACCCAGTATCTCCTGTTCTGCACCCGGCGCGGGACGGTGAAGAAGACCGTGCTGTCGGAGTACGCGAATCCGCGCGTGAACGGCATCAAGGCCATCAAGGTCGAGAAGGACGACGAGCTGATCGACGTGCAGATCACGAACGGCTCGAACGACATCATTCTCGCGACGCGGCACGGGCTTTCGATCCGGTTCCACGAGTCGGACGTGCGGGCGATGGGGCGGGACACGACGGGCGTCAAAGGCATCGAGCTGGCCGCGACCGACGCCGTCGTCGGCATGGTCGTGATCAAGCGCGACGCGACCATCCTGGTCGTGACCGAAAAGGGCATGGGCAAATGCTCCCGCCTCGAGGAGTACCGCGTGCAGCAGCGCGGGGGCAAAGGCATCATCACGGTCAATCGCACCGAGCGGACCGGGGACGTCGTGACCGTGATGGAGGTGCTGCCCGAGGACGAGATCATGCTGATCACGAAGCACGGTGTGATCATCCGGTCGTCGGTGGCGCAGGTCCGGGTGACCGGCCGCATCGCGCAGGGCGTGAAGCTCGTTCAACTCGACGATGGCGATCTGGTGACGGCGGTGGCGCGTGTCGTGCCTGAGGAGGCCGGTGAGGCCGAGGTGGGCGGCGCGGACACGGCGCCGGTCGACGGCGAAGTCGAGGAGTAGCGCGCGCCGGAGATGTGACCTGGCTCGTCGAGCGGCAGTCAGTGGTCTAAATCGTTGTAGACGTTCGTTTTACTGCGCTGTGCCGCCTTCGCGGCGGCACTCCGCTCAATACTGGGGTATTACTCGAGGTCGCTTAGTAGCATACTCTGGAGCGTCCGTCCGGACGTCGAGCCCATCCTGCCCTCATCTCCTCCTTCCCTAGAATGATCGCCCACACGCGGATCCTCGTCGCCGACGATGATCCGGCCGTGCTGCAGACCATGGCGTGGGTGCTCAAGGAGCAGGGGTACGACGTGAGCGCCGCCCACGGCGGCCAGGCCTTGTTCGAACGTCTGGAGCACGAATCGCCGCCCGACCTCCTGTTGCTCGACGTCTCGCTGCCGGGCGCGGACAACTATCAGACGCTGGAGCGCATCAAGGCGGATGAGCGGTGGCGCGACTTGCCGGTGCTCATGGTATCGGCGCTCCCGCCCGAGGAGGCCGCCGTTCGCACACTCGGCCTCGGGGCCGCCGATTTCGTGCGCAAGCCGTTTCGCGTCCGCGAGCTGCTGGCCCGCATCCAGGCCCAGCTCCGCATTCGCGCCGCGCTCCGCTCGGCGCACGAAGCCTTGCGCACGACCGAGCAGGAGTTGCGTCGTGCCCGCGAGGAAGCCGAGAGTCGCCGCAAGCTCGTGGACATCCTCCACGAAGTCACCGGCGATCTCTCGTCGGACGAGATCTATCACATCCTGGCGCGCCGCGTGGCGCGCGCGCTCAGTCTCTCGCATTGCTCGGTGATTCTGGCCCGGCCCGGAGACGCGATCGGCATCGTGGCGACCGCGTACGAGAATCCCGCGCTCCGCAACCTCGAGATCCAGCTGGAGAAATATCCCGAGATCCGCGCGGCGCTCGATTCCGGCCGGGCAGTGTTGATCGAGGATCTGTCGACCAGTCCCCTCTACGCCGACACCCGTCTGGAGTGGGATCGGGAAGGCCTGGGCGTCGCCATCCGGTCGGTGATCGCGCTGCCGTTCAGCCTCGATCGGACGCAGGCCGGCGTGTTCTTTCTCCGCCGCACCGGTGAAGAGCCGCCCCTGTCGGCCGAGGACGTCGAGTTCGCGGACACCGTCATCAAGGCCGCGGTCGCGACCATTCAGCGCGCCCAGGTCATCGAGATGACCAAGGCTGACAACGCGCGCCTCGAGGCCCTGGCCCACACCGATCCGCTGACCCAGGTCTTGAATCGGCGCGCGCTGACCCTGCGTTTGACGTCGGAGCTCGATCGCGCCCGCCGGTACAACTCCGTCGTCACGCTGCTCATGATCGACCTGGATCACTTCAAGCGCATCAACGACACGTACGGCCATCTGACGGGTGACGACGCGCTCCGCGAAGTGGCGGTTCTGCTGCAGCACGCCGTGCGCAGCGTCGACGTCGTGGCGCGTTACGGCGGCGAGGAATTCGTGATCGTCCTTCCCGAAACTGCCGAGGCCGGTGCGGTCGCGTTCGCCGAGCGTATTCGGGAACGGATCGAAGCCCAGCCATTCGCGGTCATTGGTGCCGAAGGGTCGAGCGGCGGATTGCGTTTGACGGGGAGCATCGGCGTCGCGACCTTTCCGTCCGTGCGTGTCGATACGGCCGAAGACCTGTTTGCGCAAGCGGATGCCGCGCTGTACCGGGCGAAGGCCGACGGGCGTAACTGCGTGAGGACTTAAACGAATGTCTCTGCGTTGTCCGAGCTGCGGTGCGACGTACGCGGACACCGCGAAGTTCTGCACGCGCGATGGGACGCGTTTGCCCGTGGCGCGCGCGGTCGGAGCGGCCGATCCCCCGGCCCGTAAGACGCCGCCCCCGGAGTATGCGACGTTGTCCGGCCGGACGATCGACGGGCGCTACAAGATCGAGTCGAAGCTGGGCGAAGGCGGCATGTCGTACGTGTACCTCGCCACGGATCGGGAGACGGGCGAGCGCGTGGCGATCAAGGTGCTGTCGCCCGCTCTCTCGACCGATGCGACATCGATGGCGCGGTTGCGGCGCGAGGCCGACGTCGGCCAGCGGCTCGAGCACGCCAATATTTGCCACATCAAGCGCCTCGGGCAGACGGCCGAGGGCATGGTCTACATTGTCATGCCCTACATCGAGGGCGAGGTGTTGGCCGACCGGACGTACCGGCTGGGCAAACTGCCTCTGGCCGAGGTCGTCCGCTACGTGCGCGACATCGCGTCCGCGCTGCAAGTGGCGCATGATCTCAAGATCGTCCACCGGGATCTCAAGCCCGAGAACGTCATCATCTCGATCGATGATCGGGCCGTGGTCATGGATTTTGGACTGGCCAAGGAGCGGCGGGCGGGCGCCGAGCTCGAGAAACTGACCGCGACCGGCATCGTGCTGGGCACGCCGGAGTTCATGAGCCCCGAACAGCTGCGCGGGAAGCCCCTCGATGGGCGGACCGACGTCTATGCGCTGGCGCTCATGACATTCGAGATGCTGACCGGCAAGCTCCCGTTCGAGGGGAAGTCCCAGCAGGAGCTCATGATCGCCCGGCTCCGGGACGCGCCCACGCCGATCCGGCGGGCGCGCCCCGACATCAACGCGTCGTCGGCCGTCGAGAAGGTGCTGCTCAAGGGGATGGAACGGGATCCCGAGCACCGGTACCGCACGGCGCCCGAGATGGCCGACGCGTTCGAGGCGGCGGCGCAGACGCCCAACAACCGGGCGTCCCGGATCATGCGATTGTTCGGCGGGACCTGAACAGGCGGGGCGGTACTGGCGTACAATTAGACATGCGTTGGCCAACGACCGCCTTTCTCCTGGCGTGCGCATTCTCGCACAGCCAGGCGCAACAAACGAAGCCCACCAAGCCACCGGCCACTCCGCCGGCGGCCCCGTCACCCACCCAGCCGGCTCAGCCGGCTCAGGCGGCCGGTCCGCCGATCTCCGGCGCTGTCGGCGTCGTGGCCGACAGCATTCACGGCGGCCCGCTGATCGGCGCCACCGTGACCATCATGGGGACCGACCGGCAAGGGGTGACGGACTCGACCGGGCACTTCCGGATCGACAGCATCGCGCCGGGCGACTACAAGATCGCGCTGGTGCACCCGCTGCTCGACTCGATTGGGGTGGGGATCCAGACCAACCCGGTGACGTTCCCCGCGGGCCGGTACGCCCTCATCGCGCTGGCGACTCCGTCGCAGGCGACGGTTGCGGGGACGTTCTGTCCTCCGGAAAAGCGTATCACGGGCCCCGGGGTCGTGGTCGGGCGTGTGTTGGACGCCGACACCGACAATCCATCGACGGGCGCCAAGGTCTCGATGGTCTGGTCGCAGCTGGAGGTGGGGCGCGACATCGGCGTCAAGCACATCCAGCGGTATCGCGAGTCGATCGTCGACAACAGTGGGTCGTACCACATCTGCGGAGTCCCGGCGGGTACAAAGGCCGCGGTGCGCGCGACGTTCAGCGGCTACGCCACGGCTGACGTCCCGGTCGATTTCACCGAGACCACGATTCAGGTCGTGACGCTGCACACGGCCAAGCCCGACACGACGACCGTCGTCGCCGTCGTGGATTCGACGCCCAAACCCGCGCCCGGAGCCCCGGCCCCGGCGCCAGTATCGAAAGCGACCGGCCTCCGCAGCGGCCACGCCGTGGCCAACGGGCGCATCGTCAATGCGGCGGACCGTCCGATCGCTGGGGCCAATATCACGGTGGTCGGAGCGGTCTCGACCACCGTGACCGACAGCTCCGGGAACTTCAACCTGCGCAATCTCCCGTCGGGCACACAGACGCTGGTCGTGCGCAAAGTCGGGTTTTCGCCAGTGACGCAGCCCGTCGACCTCACATTGCGCGAGCCGCGCACGGTCGCGCTCACCCTGCAGATCGCGCCACCAACCCTGGACCCGATCAAGGTTACGGCCGCGGCTCAGACCGGCTTGCAGAAAGTCGGGTTCGAGCAACGCAAGAAGATGGGTCTGGGGCATTTTCTGACCCGTGACCAGATCGAGGGAAAATTGCCGACGTACATGACCGACATTTTCACGACGATGCCGGGCATTCACGTCGACTACTCGACCGGCCAGCCCGTCCTCCAAGGGTCGCGCGGCGTCGGCGGATCGTGCGTCAACTACGTCCTCGACGGTGTGCCGTATGCGGAGCAGACGCCGGGCGACCTCAACGACTTCATGCGCCCGACCGAGGTCGAAGCGGTCGAGGTGTACAGCGACGTCGACACGCCGGCGGAATACAGCAAGCCGGGGACATCGTGCGAGACGGTCGTGATCTGGACGAAGACCCGGACGGGTGACTTGAAGTGAGCGCGCTCCCCGTGGGCGCGCTGCAGCGCGTGGGCGCGGTCGTCAGTGCCTGCGCGGTGTTCGTCGGGGGATGGATGGCGTCGCGGCATTCTGCGCTTGCCCGGCGACGCGCTGCACGCGCCCGACGGGATTCACGTCACGACGTTCGCACATGTGACCGACGCGCGGTTCATGGTGGTCGGACCGGACGGCGCGCTCTACATCTCGCAGCCGCTGCTGGGACAGGTCGTGCGGATTCCCGACGCGGGTCACGGACTCGCGGGGCCGACCACTATCGTCGCCACAGGACTCAAAGAGCCGCACGGGCTGGCGTTTCACGGCGGCGCGCTCTACGTCGCGGAGAACGACGGCGTGGTGCGATTGACCGTGGGACCCGACGGGCACGCCGCCGGCGCGCCCACGCCCGTGAATCACTACGCGGGCGGTGGCGGCCACTGGACGCGCACGATCGTGTTCGGCGCCGACAGCGCGATGTACGTGTCCATTGGCTCGTCGTGCAACCTGTGCGTCGAGGAAGATTCGGAGCGCGCGGCGGTGATGCGGTTCGACGAGCACGGCGGCCACGGACACGTCTATGCCCGCGGGCTGCGCAACGCGGTCGGATTGGCGCTCGACACCGGCACCGGGCAGATCTGGGCCACGGTCAACGAACGGGACAACCTCGAGCCGGATCACGAGGATCTGCCGCCGGATCGCCTCGACATCCTCCGCGATGGCGGGGATTATGGTTGGCCGTACTGCTATGGCGATCACATGGCGAATCCGGAGTTCCACGATCCGGCCCGGTGCGCGGGGGAGATCCCTCCCGTCCTCGGATTTCAGGCGCACTCGGCGCCGCTCGGCATCGCGTTCCTGCGCGACGCGGTGAAATTGCCGCCCGAGTATCGCGGCGATGCCCTCGTGGCGTTTCATGGGTCGTGGAACCGGCATCAGCCAACGGGCGCGAAGGTCGTGCGCGTGCATCTGAGCGGCGGCCGGCCCACCGGCTATGACGATTTCATCACGGGGTGGCAGCGGCCGGATGGCACCCGGTGGGGGCGCCCCGTCGATATCGCCGTCGCGCGCGACGGCGCGGTGTTCATCTCCGACGACAGCGGCGGCATCATCTATCGAGTGGACGGCACCGGCGGCTGAACGCCCGGGTTACATTTCGCGCCATGCGAATGCTCGTGCTTGGCGCCGGGCTCCAGGGTTCCGCGTGCGCCTATGATCTGCTCCAAAATCCCGATGTCGGCGAAGTCCGCCTCGCCGACGTCGATGTCGACCATCTTCCCGCGTTCCTGGCGCCCTACGTCGGCCAGCGCCTGATCCCGACGCGCCTCGACGTGCGCGACACCAACGGCGTCCGGGCGTTCATGCAAACGGGGGACGCCGTGATGAGCGCCATCCCGTACTACTTCAACCTCGATCTCGCGCGCCTGGCCGTCGAGGCCAAGGTCCACTTCGCGGATCTGGGCGGCAACACCGAGATCGTCTTTCAGCAAAAGGAACTGCACGCCCGGGCGCGAGATGCCGGCGTGACCGTGGTGCCGGACTGCGGCGTGGCCCCCGGGATGGTCAACATCCTGGCCCAATACGGCATCTCGAAGATCGACCGCCCACGCTCCGTGAAGATCTTCGTCGGCGGATTGCCGCAGAACCCGGAGCCGCCGCTCAACTATCAGATCGTCTATTCCCTCGAGGGCGTACTCGACTACTACACGACGCTGTCCTGGGTCGTCCGCGGCGGGAAACGGCAGCAGGTGAAGGCCCTCTCCGAGATCGAGCCCGTGGCGTTTCCGGCTCCGGTCGGCGAGCTGGAGGCCTTTCACACCGCCGGCGGTCTCTCGACGATGGCGTTCCGCTACGAAGGCAAGATCCCGACGATGGAGTACAAGACGCTGCGCTATCCCGGCCACGCCCACATCATGGCCGCGATCCGCGATCTGGGTCTGCTTGACCTCCAACCGGTGGACGTGAAGGGTACGAAAGTTGTGCCCCGCGACGTGGTCGTGGCGACCATGGGACCGCGCCTCAAGAAACCCTCGGGCAAAGATCTCGTGGCCCTGCGCGTCGTCGTCGAGGGCGAGTCCAACGGGGCGCCCAAGCGCGTCGCGTTCGAGTTGTTGGACTACTTCGATGCCGCCCGCGGCATCAGCGCGATGATGCGCACGACGGGATACTCGCTGGCGATCACCGGACAGTTCCAGGCGTGCGGCCAAGTCGGCGAGCCCGGCGTGTGGACGCCGGACGAATGCATGCCGGCGCGCCGCTACATCGACGCGCTGCGCGCACGCGATATAGATCTTCGGGAAACGGAGAGCTAGCCGGGACGGCCGGACGAGATCGTCAGGCGGAATCCGTCCGGGTCGCGCACGCGAAACATCCGCGCCCCGAAGGCGTCGGTGGGCTCGGTGTCGAGCACGGCTCCATGTGCCGTCACGCGTTGCGCGATCTCGTCGATGTTCTGCGCCGTGGTGAGCTGCAACGAAATCCCCTGACCCTTGATCCGGTCAGGGCCTTTGGCGCCGTCATCCTGCGATAGCAGGATCCGGGCGGCCCCGGCGCGGAGCGAGACCGCGCGCAGCGTCCCGTTGCGCGCGTGCTCCTGATGGACCGTGAAACCCAGGACGTCGCGGTACCACGCGAGGCTCTTTCGGATATCACCAACGGTGAGGGACGCAGCCAGATCGCTGGCGTCGAGCGTCACGTTACGCCAACTCCGAGTCGACGACGCGCTCGCGCACGCGCTCGCGGTGCCGCGCCGCCTTGGCGCGGTTCCCGCACGTGGCCATGTCGCACCACCGGCGGCGCCCGTTCTTGGTGACATCGAGGAATACGCGCGTGCACCGGGCGCCGACGCACCGGCGCACGCGAACCAGCTCGCCAGTGACGAGCGCGTCGCCGGCGGAATCGACCACCGGGATCATGAGGCCGGCAAATGCGTCGCCGACCGGCGCAAACGTCCGCACGAAGCGCCCGTCCCCGCGGAGATCGATGCGCCGGGTGCCGGCGCTCCGCCCGAGCACGCGGTTGATCTCGGCGAGCGCGTCGAGGCGCGCCCGCTCCACCTGCGCGCCGCACTCGGCGAGCACGCGCAACGCCACCCGTACCCGCCGCGCGTCCGCCAACACCGCGCCCGCGCCCGCGGGCTGCTGCTCGGCGCGCCGCAGGATACCGGACACGCGATCCGAGTCGAGCGCTCCCGCCGCGGCCAGCCAGGCCAAGAAGGTCGCGAAGTCACCCAGCACGTCGGCGCCGGTACCCCGCCGTGCATTGTCCGTATTGACGAAGTCGAGCCACAGCCGTGTGTGCATGCTCAGTCGGCAGCCGATGCCGCCGCCCCGACGATAGCGGGCGTCGCGGGCGCGATCAAGGCGTCCTCGCGGTACACCAACCAACCGGTGTGCTCCTCGGCCACCAACTCCACTTCCGTGCCCAGCGGCAGCGTGAGATTCGGAATCTCATGCCCGGAGGGAAAATCGGTGATGATCGGCACGTCGAGATCCGACACCAGATCCGTGAGAAAGTCCTCGAATTCGTCTTCCTCGGATCGGTCGAGCGAGAGTTGGCCGAACACGACGCCCCGCACATTCCGCATGAGGCCCGCCGCCCGCAGGTGCACGAGACGCTCGTCGGCGACCGACATCGGCTCCCGGGTCTCTTCCAAAAAGAGGATCGCCCCGCGGGTGTCGATCTCGTACGGTGTGCCAATCGACTGCTGGACCAGTGACAGGTTGCCTCCCGTGAGGCGCCCGACGGCCCGCCCCGGACGGACGACCCGGGCGACGTCGCGCCCGATGCGCGTGGCCGGCCTCGGCACCGTGAGCGCCGCCAGCAAGGACGACATGGTCGGATCGCGCACGCTGGGGATCAAGTCGTCGACGGTCGGCCCATGGAACACGCGCAGATTCGCGCGACGCATGAGCCACAGGTGCAACGCCGTCACGTCCGAATAGCCGACGAAACTCTTGGGGTTGAGGCGAAAGATCTCGGGCTCCAGGTGCGGGAGCATGCGGACGGCGCCGTAGCCGCCGGTCCCGCCGATAACGGCCTTGACCCTGGGGTCGAGCCACATGCCCATGAAGTTCTCGGCCCGCCGCTCGTCTTCGGCGCGCTGGAACCGGCGTAGGGTGGCCAACTCCGAGTCCAAGACCACGGGATAGCCGGCGCGTTCCAACGCTTTGACGCCGCGCGAGAGCCATCCCGGCCGGGGAGCGTACGAGGGAGCCACGACCCCGATCGCATCGCCCTTGCACAACGCGGGCGGGCGGAGCAGCTCCGGCCGGCCTTCGCCTTCGTCCTCACGCATTGGCCGAAACGTACGCTCAGGCGCGGGGTGTCCATAGTGGCGGAGGAACGAGCCTATCCATATGTTTTACAGAACTATATGCGCCTTCATTGTTTAGGACTCATCACCGCGGTCGCGCTGGCTGCCTGCCAGGACACGACCATCCCCCCGGCTCATGCCGATACCAAGCTGGCCAGCTTCCTCGATTCGGTGGCCACGGCGGCCACGGCGGCCGGACAACTCGCCCGCGCGGCCGGGGTCAAGTTGGCGCTCCGGGCCGTCGTCGACGGCGTGGACCCGATCACCCTGGTCTTCAGCTCGAAGTCGCCGTTGGGTGACACCTACCACGCCCTCTCGTGGAGTATGGCGAAGGTGGTCACCGAGCCGTCGGGTGCCGACAGCATCGTGGATTCGGTCCTGGTCTTCACCGCGTGGAAAGACATCCCCGCCGACACCATGATCGTGGCCGTGGTCGGCGACGTGCAGGGCATCGCCCCGCCGATCGCGCCGCAGCTCAACGTCCTCGGCCTCGACGCCGATACCGGCGGCGTGCAGGCGGTGTCGATTATCGGCACGAAGGTCGTGCGCGCCGACTCCGGGGCGGTGACGGCGCAATTCGGTGCGGTCGGGTCCCCGTGCGTGTTCACGACGATCCCCTCGGAGGGCAACGATTCGAACGCGTCGCAGTGCGCGGGCGCGTTGCTCGAATGGCAGTTTGGTTTCCGGTTTCCTGGTCTCGAAACCTTGAGCCTGCCGAACGGCGGGTCGCCCGGGCCACTGGTGATACGCTAGATTCGGTCGGATGCATGGCGCTCGTCGGTTTCGCCGCCTGGTGGTCGCGCCGGCGGCCGTTGCCTCCCTGCTCGGTGCCTGCGCCGGAACGGCACCGACGGGACCGAGAGCGAGTGCGCTCGCCATGCACTACGACAGCCTCGCTATCCGGGCCTCGGCCGCCGGCCAAGGCATGCGGGCGGACTACCTCCGCGAGATCACGGTTGGTCTCGCCCGTGGCGTCCGCCCCGTGCCAGTGGCCATCGTGGCCGATGGGGTGACGCGACAGTTCGACGCGCTGGCCTACGAGGGCGTCGTGGGACCTCGCGACTCGCAGTTCGTCGCCGTGGCATGGGATGGGTGGGAGCCGTCCGCGTTCATCCTGGCGACGGTGAGCGCCCGTCCGACCGCCGGCGGAGCCGCGGCGGGCACGGTGACCTACACGCCCGACGGCAGCGGCCTGCTCGTGTCCGATTCGGGCACCATCAGCGTCGCCCGCGCGGACCTCCGCACCGGATGCCCCTTTACGCCGCTCCACGCGGACCCGTTTGGTTCGGGCGTGCGTTGCGCGCGGCAGGCCACGACGTGGTCGTTCAGCGTCCGCCTGCGCCAGAGGACATCAACCGACCCGGCGGCGCGCCTCGACATGCCGACTCAACCGATCCCCGGCGTCCGGCTCGACCTCGGCGCGGCCGGAGCCACGGGGCAAGGCACTCTGCGCATTGCGGAGCGATGACATGAAGCGACGCTTGTTCCCCGCTGTGCTACTGCTGGCGGCTTGCAGCGACCAGACGGTGGCCCCGTCGTCGACCCCGGCCCAGACGAGCGCCCAGCTGGCGCTCCATTTCGACTCGCTGGCCGGATCGATGTCGGCGGGGAATCACCGCATCGCGTGGCTCCAGACGATCGACGATGCCGTCGCGCTCGGCGTCGTGCCGGGGATCATCCAGATCAACGTCGAAGGGACCCAGACCGTCTACGAGGCCGTAACCATTGCCAGCGTCATCCCGGTCGCGGGTCCTGGCGGCGTGACGATCGACTCGTCGTATGTCCTGGCGGCGTGGTCGGGGGCGCTCAACCCCACGAGCTTCATCGAGGCGACGATGACGTTCGAGAAGAAGGCGTCGGGTGATACCCTACGGACGTCGGTGGTCTTCTACCCGGATACGGTGGCGAGCGCTCTTGTCGACAGCACCGCGACGGTGGTAGTGAAGGACGTTGTCGCCCGCGGCCTGTGCGTCAAAACCCCCCTCTCGCACCTGACCGTGCCGACCGGGGGTTGCACCAAGGTCAACGTCCAGTGGAGCGCCAACTTCCCGCCCTACATCTCCATGGGCATTGGCAATGTCAACGGCGTGCAACTGACGCCGACGCAGTGATCGTCCGCTAGATTTGGGCATGCCCGCCTCCGACGTCTCCCCGACGTACTACCGCAAGGGCTTCGGCCTCAAGTCCGAGGTGCAGGATTCGCTGACGGCGGACTACTCGGGGCGGTTGGTCGACCTCCTGCGGGCGAACGACTATACGCTGACGGCCGGCGATGTCACCGTCCGGCTGGCGCGCGAGTTCGGGTTCTGCTATGGCGTCGAGCGGGCCGTCGAATACGCCTATCAGACGCGCACGAAATTTCCCGACCGGCGGATTTTCCTGGCGGGCGAGATCATCCACAACCCGCACGTGAACGCGAAGATGCGGGAGATGGGGATCGAGTTCCTGTCACCGGGACTCGAGGGATTCGATTTCCGGGCGGTCGACGCGCATGACGTGGTGATCCTGCCGGCGTTCGGCGTCACCATGCAGGACTTCGAGACGCTGCGACAAAAAGGCGTCGTGATGGTCGACACCACGTGCGGGTCGGTGCTGAACGTCTGGAAGCGCGTCGATTCTTACGCCCGGGACGGGTTCACGGCGCTCATCCACGGCAAGTACTACCACGAGGAGACGCGGGCCACCGCGTCGCAGGTGGAGAAGTACAGCGGACGGCACTACCTCGTGGTCCGCGACATGGACGAGGCCCGGATCGTCTGCGACTACATTGAGGGCCGCGGCGACCGGGCGGCGTTCCTGACGCAGTTCGCGCGCGCGGCATTGCCGGCGTTCGATCCGGACCGCGACCTGGCCCGCATTGGCGTGGCGAACCAGACGACCATGTTGGCGCGCGAGTCCCTGGCGATCGGCGAGGAGATTGGCGCGGCGATGGCGCGGGCGCGCGGCGCGGCGTACCGGACGGAGAACTTTCGGACGTTCGACACGATCTGCAGCGCGACGCAGGACCGGCAGGACGCCGTCGAGGCGTTGCTGGCCGAGCCGCTGGACGTGATGCTGGTGGTGGGCGGGTACAACTCGAGCAACACGCTGTCCCTGGCGGCGATCTGCGCGGCCAAGGTGGCGACGTATCACGTCGAGGACGCGTGCTGTCTCGACGTCGCGGCCGGCACGATCCGCCACCGGCCGGCGGGCGCCCACGACGAGATCGAGACCACCGGATGGTTGCCGGAGAACCGGCCGGTCCGCGTGGGCATTACCGCGGGAGCGAGCACGCCGAACAACAAGATCGGCGAGGCCGTGGCGCGCGTGTTCGCCACACGAGGGATCACGGTCGAAGAGGCCCGGTGAATCTCGGGTTCGTCGAGCTGCAAGGGGGCGGGTCGCGCGTGCGCATTGTCCCGGCGCTCGGCGGCAAGATCGACATCCTGGAGATCGGCGGACGCCAGTGGCTGTGGTCCAACCCGGGCGTCACGCCCGCGGCGCCGGCGGACACCATGGTGTACAGCGACACCGGCGAGTTGGGAGGCTACGACGAGTGCTTCCCGACGGTCGCGCCGTGTGACATCCCGGGCAGCATCAAGCGATACGGAGGGGTGAAGCTGCCGGATCACGGCGAGCTGTGGTCGGCGCGGCCCGACGTGACCGTGGAGACGCCGGCCGATGGGCAGGCGGCGACGTGCGTGTGGGACGGCAAGAAGATGGCGTACCGGTTTCGGATGCCGTACCGCTTCACGCGCAGCGTGCAGGTGACGACCGCGGGCACCGTGCTGATGCGCTACGCGGTGCAAAACCTGAGCGAGGACCCGATGCCGTTCCTCTGGTCCGCGCAGCCCATCCTGTCGCTCACGCAGGACACGTGGCTCGATCTGCCGGCCGGTGCACTCGTGCGCGCGGATGGCCGCTACGGCGACGCCAGCGGCATGTCCGACGAATTTCGCTGGCCGCGGGCGCGCCTGGAGAAAAAGATCGCCGACCTCTCCTGGCCGGATGCCGTGGCCAAGAGTTACGCCTGCAAGCTCTTTCTGACGATGCCCGCGGGGCCGGTCGTCGTGGGGGTGGAGCAGGGCGGCGCGCGCCTGGAGGCCGTCTTCGATGCGGCCGAGGCGCCCTATGTGGCGCTCTGGCTCAATCGGCGCGGCTGGAGCGCGACCCGGCGGACCAAACCGTCGACGACGCTCTCCCTCGCGCCCTGCATTGGCGCGCCGGACTCGCTCACGAACGCGTTGCTGCAGCCGTGGGACAGCGCCGGGTGGCTCGCGCCGGGCGCGGAGCGCCGCTGGTCGCTCACCTGGCGCACCTCACCCCCGCGCGCGCAGGCCGTGTCGCCGCGGTAGGGTTTCTTCGCTTCCGACGGCCGATGCGCCGGAAGCGGACGCCGACTACGAATGTGAAGGTGACAGTGAGCTGACGGGCGGCGAGCAATGTGCGCCAGGGTCGGAGCATTGTCTTGGTTTTTCGACTGGTGAGGGGAATCCATGCGGCGCGGCGTCTGCCTTTCTGCATCTTGCCAGCGTACGCCGCTTGGCACAACGGTGAGTTTTCACCCGTGGCCTTATAAGGCAAGGGCTCTATAAGGCGTGGCCGCATACGACGCTGACGCGTGATCGGCGGCCGAATTAATACGCAGCGTGCGCCCGCGTGCCGTGACCTCGGCGATTCTGGCGAAAGCGATTCGCGTCGTTCGCGAGGAGGCCGGCGTGTCTCAAGAACGCCTGGCGGCGACCGCGGGTGTCGCGCGCGCGTATATCAGCCGAATCGAACGGGGCGTGTTCAATCCGACCGCGGTGAAAATCGATCAGTTGCTGTCCGCGATGAACGTGTCGTGGACCCAGTTCGGGACGATCGTGGATCGGGAGTCGGCGGCGGCTAGTGAAAGTCGTGGCGCTGGGCGTGCTCGGCGCCCACCGGGGCGTCGAGGACCTTGAACGTGTCGGCCCGCAGGTTCACGACCCCCTCTTCCACCTGCAGTGTGCCCCGCACCAAAAGCAGTGGCGTCCGCGAGATCACGAGCGCGTGGCGCTCGAAGCGTTTCGGCGTGACGACCACGTTGAGGGTGCCCGTTTCGTCTTCGAGCGTCAGAAAGACGAATCCCTTCGCCGTGCCCGGCCGCTGGCGGCAGATGACGAGCCCCGCCGCCGCGATCCGTTCGCCGTCCCGCCCGTGCGTCACGATGTCCAGGGCCGTGCGAATCCCATTGGGCCGGATCGTCGCGCGCAGGTGGATCATGGGGTGGCCGTTGAGGGAGAGACCGGTCGTGCGATAGTCGGCCGCGGTCAGTTCGTACGGCGCCATTGCCGGCACGTGCGCCGGGGTGGGGGTGGGCGGGTGCACGACGAGCGGCCCGCCGGTCCCGCGCTGTGCTTCCAGCACGCGCCACAGCGCGTCGCGGCGCGTCCCGCCGACCATTGTGTCGAACGCGCCAGCCTCCGCCAACTGTCGCACCGCTCGTCGATCAAGCCGCACGCGATCGACAAAATCCTCCACCGATCGAAATGGCCCGGCGCTTCGCGCCCGGGCCAACGCGTTCTTCGCCGCGGTGCCGAGGCCACGGACACAGCGTAAGCCGAGACGGGTCGCGGGCGCGGAGGCCGTAGACTCGAGCGTGCAGTCCCAATCGGAGCAGGTGAGATCGACGGGTCGCACCTCGACGCCGTGACGGCGGGCGTCTTCGACCAGTGTCCCCGGGGCGTAAAACCCCATGGGCTGCGCGTTGAGAATGGCCGCCAGAAACTCCGGCGCGTAATAGAAGCGCAGATACGCCGACGCATACACGAGCAACGCGAAGCTCGCGGCGTGCGACTCGGGGAATCCGTAATCCGCGAACCCGTTGATCTGTTTGTAAATGCGCGCGGCCAGGTCCGGCGCGATGCCGTTCCGGATCATGCCGCCCACGAGCGCGTCCTGGATCGCCGCCATCTTCTCGCGCGAACGCTTGTGTCCCATCGCCCGGCGCAGGTTGTCCGCCTCGCCGGGCGTGAACCCGGCGCAGGCGATGGCCACCTGCATCCCCTGCTCCTGAAAGAGCGGCACGCCGAGCGTGCGCTCGAGGATCGGGCGGAGCTTGGGATGGGGGTACTCGATCGTTTCACGGCCCGCGCGCCGGCGCAAGTACGGGTGCACCATGTCGCCCTGGATCGGACCCGGGCGAATGATCGCCACCTCGACCACGAGATCGTAGAAGCAACGCGGCTGGAGCCGCGGCAGGGTGCTCATCTGCGCCCGGCTCTCGATCTGAAAGACGCCAATGGTGTCGGCGCGGCTCATGCTGGCGTAGACGTCCGCGTCGAACATGTCGAGATGCGCCAGGTCGATCGTCGTGCCCCGCATCCTGGCGATATACAGGATGCAATCCTGCAGCAGTGTCAGCATCCCGAGGCCGAGCAGGTCGATCTTGATCAGGCCCGCGCCTTCGAGATCGTCGCGTTCCCATTGGATCACCGTGCGGTCCGGCATCGATGCCGGCTCGATCGGCACGACGGTCGACAAGGGTTCGTCGGTCAGGACGAAACCGCCGACGTGGATCGAGCGATGCCGGGGCAGCTGATGCAGCCCGTCGACGACGTCGGCCAGGAGCGCGACGCGCCGGTCCGCCGGATCGAGCCCGGCGCGCGTCAGCACATGGTCGTGCGGCCGAATCGCCGTCGTCGGATTGCGCCGCTCTTCGTGGTCGTGACGGTGCTCGGGTTCGTGGTGGTATTCATGATCGTGATGGCGATCGTGATCGTCATTGGGCTTGGATGCGACCGCCCGCATCTCGTGCGGTGATCGCTTGAGCGGCCGGGGGCGCGCTGCCGGCGCGTCAGCGCCGCGCAGCGTCGCCGCGGTCTCGCGCGCCGAAAACCGATCGCTGAGATCGGCGAGGACGCCGGCTTGCTCCACCGAGAACCCGAACACGCGCGCCGCATCGCGGACCGCGGAGCGGCCGCGATAGGTAATCTGCTCACAGACCATTGCCGCGTGCTCCCGCGTGTACGTGGCATAGACGTACTGGATCACCCGCTCGCGCTCGCGGTGCGCGAAATCGAGATCGATGTCCGGCGGCTCGCGCCGTCCTTCGCTCAAAAACCGCTCGAAGAGCAATCCCATGCGAATAGGATCGACGGCCGTGATGCCGAGGCAGTAGCAGACGGCCGAGTTGGCCGCCGAGCCACGGCCCTGGGCGAGGATGCCCTCTTCGCGGGCAAACCGCATGATGTCCCAGACGATGAGAAAGAACCCGGCGTAGCCGAGCTGCCGGATCATGGCCAGCTCGTGATCGAGCTGCCGCCGCTGCTTATCCGTTCGTCGCCCCCCCCACCGCGCGACCGCGCCTTGCTCGACCAGTTCGGCAAGGTAGGCATCCGGTGTCTTGTCGTCCGGCACCGCGAACCGCGGGAGCGTGGCGTGGAGATCGTCCAGCCGGAACCGGCAACGCTCGGCGATGGCCTCGGTGGCCCGCACCCCGGCGGGGTCCTCCCACCGGCTTCGCATCTCGGCGTCGCTCTTGAGGTACCACTCACTGTTCGGCCGGAGCCGCGTCCCCATCGCGTCGAGCGTGGACTGGTGTCGGAGGCAGGACAACACATTCCTGCACGATGCGGCCGCCGGGCTCGGCGTAGTGCACGTCGTTGGTGACGACCCACGGCACGCCGGCGGCCTTGGCGATACCGAGGAGCCCGCGCACGAGCTCGCGCTCCTCGGGCAGGCCGTGATCCCAGCACTCGATCGCGATGTGGTCGCGGCCGAAGATGTCGACCAAGGTCCCCGCGGCCGCGCGGGCCCCGCGCGGGTCGCCTGCCGCCAGTCGCGACGGCACCCACCCGCGGGGACAACCCGTCAGCGCCAGGAGTCCCGCGGCGTGGGCCGCGACTTGGTCGAGCGCGACCGACGGCTCGCCGCGCTGAGCGCCCATCCGGCCGAGGGTGATGAGCGTCGACAGGTTGCCGTAGCCCTGGCGGGACTCGGCCAACAGCACCAGATGCGATCCGGCGACCGTGATCTCGCTGCCGATGATGGCGTCGATCCCGGCGGTCCGCGCCGCCTGGGCAAAGCGGACGAATCCTCCGAGCTCGTCGTGGTCGGTGAGCGCCAGCGCCGGCATCCCGAGAGCGGCCGCGCGATCGACCAACGCTTCGGGAATCGATGCGCCATCGAGCAGCGAAAAGGCCGAGTGGCAGTGCAACTCGACGTACGACATATCCCGAATATAAGCCGAAACCAGATCTGGAACTGTTCATCCCGACTTCGATCAAATCGCTTGGTGCCTTCGGCACATAAGCTCTTATTTTGTAGATAGTTAGGATTGTGATGTGGCGGGCACGGCACTTTCATAGACTTGGCGCATGGACACCCTGCTCGCCGACCTGCGCACCGCCTTCCGGAGTCTCCGGATGGCCCCGTGGTTTGCTCTCGCCATCGTCGTGACGCTCGCCGTCGCGATCGGCGCCAACACACTGATCTTCAGCGTCGTCGACAGCGTGCTGCTCAACCCGCTGGCCTTTGGCGCCCCTGACCGCCTGGTCGCGGTCACGTCGGCGGATGGCCCCACCCATTCGACCTTCGTGTCACCGCCGGACTTCGCGGACTGGCGCGATCAAGTGCACCGGCTGGACGCGATGGCGGTGTACGAGATGGGCACCAACAACATGACAGGCGAGACGGATCCCGTGCGCTTGAGCGCGGCCACCGTCACCGCGAACTGGTTCACGATCCTCGGCGTGTCCGCCGCCCACGGCCGCGTGTTCGCGCCGGGAGAGGACGCGGTCGGCGCGCCCAAGGTCGCGGTGCTGAGCGACGCGCTGTGGCGCTCGCGGTTCGGCGCGGACGCGCATGCTGTCGGTCGCACGATCGACCTCGATGGCGCACCCTACACGATCATCGGCGTCGCGCCGCGGAGCTTCACATTTCCGCGGGACCCGGATATCTGGGTCCCCGAGGTGTTCAATCCCGCGGTCCTCGCGCCCGCTATGCGCGCCTCTCACTACGTGCAGGTCATCGGCCGGCTGGCGCCGAACGTCACGCTGGAGGGCGGCCGCAAAGAGTTCGTGACGGTGACGGAACGCCTGCGCCAGCAGCACCTGGAGGAGGACGCCGACTTTCGCTACACGCTCCAGCCGTTGCGGGATCGCATCGTGGGTGACGCCCGTGGCGCGCTCTACGTGCTCCTCGGCGCAGTGGGATGCGTGCTGCTCATCGCCTGCGCGAATATCGCCAACCTGCTCTTGGTGCGGGCCTCGGGCCGGGCCGCGGAGCTCGGGGTGCGCGTCGCGCTCGGCGCCGGCCGAGGACGGATCGCGCGGCAACTGCTCACCGAGAGCCTGCTCCTGTCGTGCGCCGGCGCGGCGGCTGGCGTGGCGCTGGCGTATGCCGGTATCCAGGTGCTTATCGCCACGCACCCGGGCAACCTGCCGCGGCTGGATGAGGTGACCCTGAGCGGGCGGGTGCTGATGTTCACCGCGACGATCGCCGTGCTCACGGGCCTGCTCTTCGGCCTGGCGCCCGCGCTGCAGGCCGCGAGCTCCGACGTCCTCGCGTCGCTCAAGTCCGATTCGCGCGGCGCGAGCGCACACCGGCGCGCCGGCCGCCTGCGGAGTGCGCTCGTCGCCGGTGAGACAGCGCTGGCCGTCCTCCTCCTGATCAGCGCGGGACTCCTCACGCGCAGCTTCTTGCGAGTGATCGCGGTCGACCCGGGGTTCCGACCGGAGAACGTCGTGCGGTTCGACGTCACGCTCCCCCGTGCCCAATACACCACGTGGGCCAGTCAACGGGGCTTCGTGCACGCGGTCAACCAGGGTCTCGGCGCGCTTCCCGGTACCATCGCGGCCGGCGCGGGATTTGGCGTCCCGTTCGGACTCGCCGATGCGATGAGCACCGTCGACGTCGACGGCCGCCCGCCCGATCCTGTCGACCACAAGCAGCTGGCGTACATCCAGATCGTGACACCCCGGTACTTCTCGGCCCTGGGCATTCCGCTCCGCGCGGGGCGTACGTTCACGGATGACGATCGGCCGGGCGGCCACCAGGTCATGGTAGTCAACGAGACGTTCGCGAAGGAAGTGTTCCCCGGCGAGTCGCCGATCGGGAAGAGCCTCCGCGTGGGTTGGACCGGCGACTCGACCGGGCACCGGGACACAGTCACCATGGGCGGGGAAATCGTCGGCGTCGTGGGCGACACCAAGGATGCCGACCTCAAGGCGCCATCGGGGCCACGACTCTACGCGGCGTTCGATCAACAGTCGATCGGCTATCTCACGTTCGTCGTGCGGTCGTCCGCGGATCCGGGCACGCTGATCCCCGCGGCCCGCCGGGCCGTGTTGGCCGTGGATCCGAAAGTGCCGATCTTCTCCGCCCAGACGATGACGCAGGCATTGCGGGAGACGGTCGCCCGGCCGCGCCTCTACGCGGCAGTGGTGGGGGCGTTCGCGACGGTGGCGCTCTTGCTCGCCGTGATCGGCATCTATGGCGTGCTCGCCTACTCGGTCCGCGAGCGACGGCGGGAGCTGGGGATCCGCATGGCGTTGGGGGCGCGCGAGGGACAGGTTGTGGGTCTCGTCGTCGGGCAAGGGCTCCGACTCGCCGCCATCGGCCTCGGGCTCGGCTTGCTCGTCGCCTACCTCGGGGGACGGGTACTCGCCGCCCTGCTCTACGGCATTCGCCCGGACGACCCGCCCACATACGAGTTGGTCTGCATCGCGCTCCTGGGCGTCGCGGCGCTCGCGTCATGGCTGCCGGCGCGGAGCGCGGCGGCCATCGATCCGGTGATCGCGATGCGTCCGGAGTAGCCGTCGCCGGTCAGTCGTGCCAGCCCTGCACGTACCACTGGGCGCCGCGCAGATAGTCGCGATAAATGACGAACGCGGTATCCGGGCTTTCGCACCGCCAGTAGTCGCGGCAATAGCTGTCATCCCACCAGTCGCCGGCGAGGCGCTCGGGGCCGATGGCGTGCTCGATCGGAATGCGCCGGGCGCGCCAGCGAAACGCGATCGGCCGGTCGCCGGCGCATTCGACATCGATGGACTCGGGCGCGGCGAGAAACCGGCGCGGCGCCGTGGCGACGGGGGCAGTCGATGCCGCCGGCGCGAGGGCGGCGGCCGCGTCCGTGTCCGCGACCCACGCGCCGCTCCGCTCCGGACAGTGCCGGTCGCGGGCGACCGGCCGCACGACGGCGTCGGCGCCCAGCTCGGTGCGCAACCGGTCGAGCGCGGCGTCCAGCGCTCCGCCGTCGCGCCACGCGGTGTCGAAGAGATTGCCTTGCTCGCCGGACGCCGGCGCGGTCGCGGTGATCGCGACGGTCACGCCGGCTACGGGCGACGAGAGCGTGAACCGCTCCAACAGCGTCCGGCATCGCTCGAGCAGCGGGGCCGCGCGGGCCAACGGCCGCGCCATGCTGATCTCCCGCGTGACGGTGCGCCGGTCGTCCAACAGGAGGGTGATGGCGATCGTGGCCGCCGCGCGGCCGTCGGCCTGGAGCTGCGCCACGAGCCGGTCGAGGGCCGCGCGCACGAGAAAGAGGACCGGCTCGAGGGTCGACACTGCTCCGGACAGCTCGGCCGAGACGGCCCGCGCCGCCTCGACGCGCGCCAGCACCGGCCGCCGCCGGTCGTCGCCGCGCGCCAGCCGCCAGGCCGCGAGTCCGGCGTCGCCCCAGCGCCGCTCGACGTCGGCCGGGGTAAACGCCGCCAACGCGCCGAGTGTCCGGATCCCCAGCGCGAAGAGCGCGTCGCGCACTTCGGCGTCCATGGGTGCGAGGGTGAGGGGAGCCGATGCCAGATACGCGGCGTCACGACCCGGAGGGGATGATCGGGTCGCACTCGGGATCCCGGCGGAGCGGGGATCGGCCCAACCGATCTGGGCTCTCGCGACGCGAAGCGTCGCCGGGATCCCGGCGGAGCGGGGATCGGCCCAACCGATCTGGGCTCTCGCGACGCGAAGCGTCGCCGGGATCCCGGCGGAGCGGGGATCGGTCCAACCGATCTGGGCTCTCGCGACGCGAAGCGTCGCCGGGATCCCGGCGGAGCGGGGATCGGTCCAACCGATCTGGGCTCTCGTGACGCGAAGCGTCGCCGAGAGCCCACGTCGCAGCCCGCGCCGCCACGCACGAGTCGGCGACCGCGACGCGGGCGTGGGGATGCCATTGACTGGCGATGCGGACCAACGTGCGCACGAGCTCCGGTTCGCCGCCGACGCGATCGAGCCCACTCGCGCCGGCCCACCACATGCCGGGCGCGCCGGCGGCCGGCGTCACCTGGGGGCTGGCCGCCAGCAGCGCCGCGGTCACATCGGTGACCGCCCGATCGATGATGGCATCATCCCACGGAAGGATGGTGATATCGGCGCAATGGGCCTTGGCCTCGGTCACCGTCATGCCGGCGCGCACCCGCCGCCGGCCGGCGGCATACGAAATGGTCTTGAGGGTCTTGTCGTGCGCGAGGGCCAGCAGACGGTCATCCCAATGCTGGGGGCTCGCCGCATCGCGGAGATCGTCCGCGGCCCCTGGCGCGCGCCACACCGCGCCGATCGGGAACCTCGGGATGCGTAGACAAGCGACGCGCCAATCCGATGTCACGCGGCACCTCCATTGCGTGGTGACTTCCGCCCTTTTCGATCACGACCCGCCATCCGCTGACGCGGAGCCGGACCGTCGCGCCCAGCACACTGGTCCGCCGTCCGCTGTCGTCGTCGCCCAGCGCCAGCAGGACCGCATCGCTGTCGCGGGCCAACTGCGTCAGGCGCGCCGTCACCGCCCGGCTGAGCGGCGGCGCGCCGTCGAGCACGACGAGCCCAAAGGCGCCGCTCCGCAGCAACACGTCCGCGCTCCAGGCGCCGCGGCCGGGATCGGCGGGACGGATCACCCACAAGGCCAGATGCGCCCATTCGCGCGGCACGAGCGTGCGGGCGGCATCGATGTAGGCGACCGCGATGTCGCCCGTGGCCCGCGCCGCGTTCACGGCGACGATGCGCCGGACCAGCGTCGTCTTGCCACTGCCCCGCGGTCCCGTGATTTCGGTCAGCCGTCCGCGCGGCAGGCCGCCGCCGGCCAATGCCCGATCGAGCGCGTCGAGTCCGGTCGCCAAGCCGGCCGACCCGGGAACCGGCGCGCGAATGACTTCGGCAAGCCGTTGTTTGAGCGCGAGTAGCGACGACGATCCCGACACGTGTCATGACCCCGTATCATGACACCGGGGTCAGACCGCGAGTTCGAGCTGTCCCGGACCGGATTTTGGCAACGCTTCGCGCCCGGCGGCGCCGCCATCGCCAGACCGGAACTGCACGCCGTGCGCGGCGCAGATGCGACCCAGCGCCCGGCGCATGCCGGCGCGATACCGCTCGCCGACGCGATACCCGTCCGCGTACGCCGCCCGATATCGCGCCGCCAACTGCGGAAACTCGGCCTCGATGACGGGGAGATATCGCTGGCGCGCATCCGACCGCAGGCGCAACGTATCGGCAAAGACTCGTGTGACACCCGCGGCGGCCAGTCGCGCCACCAGCGCATCCAACGCCGCCGGATCATCAGTGATGCCCGGCAACACGGGCGCAATGTTGATTCCGACATCGATCCCCGCGCGCACCAACCGCTCGGCGGCGCGCAACCGCGCATGCGGCGTCGGCGCGCGGGGCTCCAACCGCCGCGCCAGATCGCCATCGCCCGTGATGAGCGAGATGAACACGGTGACACGCGACCGCCGGGCGACGCGCATCAGGACATCCGCGTCGCGCGTCACCAATGGACTCTTGGTGTAAATGACGATGCGCATCCCGGCATGATCGGCGAGGACCTCGAGGATGCCCCGCGTCACCCGAAACCGCCGCTCAGCGGGCTGATATGGGTCGGTCGCCGTCCCAATGACGAGCGCCTCGCCCGCGATCAGCCCCGTGTGCCGCGCACTCCCATGTCGCAGGGTCTCGCGCAACCGCTCGGCCGCGTTTGGCTTGACGATGATCCGCCGCTCGAACGCGAGCCACGGCGGCAACGCCTCCACCCCCGCCACCGGCGCCCGCTCCATGGCATACCGGTGCGTGAACCGCGCGTAGCAGTACGCGCACCCAAAGGCGCAGCCGACATACGGGTTGACGGACCAGTAGCCCATGCCGGTCGCTTCGGGCGTGTTCAACACCGATTGCGCCCGGGCGCCGTAGTAGGCAATGTCCGCCTGCGACCCCAAGTTCGAGGGTGTTCGAGTGGCCTCTTCGGCGGTATCATCGAAGAGCACGGTTTGCTGCGTCACTCTTGGTATATACCGAACAAACCCCGTATATGCAATGCGCCTCTTTCGACTGACTGGACTCCTGGTTCTTTCGGCCTGCGCCTCTGGCGGCGGGTCGTTCCCGCCGACCGTCGGCGATGCCACTTCCAACATCAGCCGCGCCAAGGATTTGATCAGCGCCGCGGCTCAGGCTGGCGCGGACAGTTTGTCGTCCGACGCCATCCGTTCGGCGCGCGCCCGCCTGGTCGAGGCCGACTCGCTGACCAAGGCCAAGAAGCTCGATCGCGCGGCGCTCGCCGCGCGACTGGCCGCGGCCGATGCGGCGTTCGCGCAGGCCGATGCGCAGCGCGTCGCCACCGAGCACGCGCGGGACGCCGAGCAGGCGCAGCTCGCGAAGCTCACGGCCAGCTCGGGGAGCAAGCCATGATCCGGCGTCTCGTGATACTGGCGGCCGTCGCCAGCGTCGCCGCGTGCGGCGCATCCGTGCAGAAGCCGGCGGCGCTGACGCAGGCGCAGGCGCTTTATCAAACCCTGCAGACCCAGGGCGCCGACCGGCGCGCCGAGGGCGACATGATTCGCGCCAAGGGCGCGATCGACACCGCGCAGACGGCGTTCACGCAGGCGCAGAACCAGCAGTACGTGGACGGCATCAGCACAGTGGCGTTGCGCGCCGCGCAGACCGCCGAGGCGAGCAACGCACGCGCGGTGGCGCAACACTCCGCCGACAGCCTGCGGGATGCGCGCATGACCAAGCAGCTGGCCCAGGCCCAGGCCGAGGGCGCGGCGGCGCGGGCGCGGGCGGATTCGGCCCAGGCGCGCGCCGACTCGCTGCGCAAAGCGGCGGAAGCGGCCAACGCCCAGCTGGGCCAGGCCATGCAACAGCTGCAGTCGCTGGTGAGCGAGATGACCAACATCAAGGAGACCGCGCGCGGTCTCGTGCTCTCGCTCAGCGACATTCTCTTCGATGTCGGGCAGGCGACGATCAAGCCCGCGGCGCAGAAGAACATCGGGCAGATCGCGTCGGTGCTCAAGCAATATCCGAGTCACCACATTGCGGTCGAAGGGTACACCGACGCCACCGGCGGCGATCCGTACAACATCAACCTGTCGCAGAACCGCGCGGCGGCGGTGCGGACCGCGCTCATCGGCGGCGGCATCGACTCCACGATCATTCTCGTCGCACGGGTTCGGCAAAGCCAATCCGGTTGCCAGCAACGCGACCGCGGACGGTCGCGCCGCCAACCGCCGGGTCGAGATCATCATCGAGGGCGCCGGGCTCAAAGACAAAGCGGCGATCCCTGCTGACACATTGCAGAACCCGCCGGCGTCCCGCGACTCGGTGAGGAAGCCGTAGCGGCGCGGCATCCCGCGGCGGTCCGGGGCGCGGTCGCGGGGGCGCTCGCGATGGGAGCGCTCGCCTTTACGCTCGTCGTGTTGGCGACCCGACCGCCGGCGCCCGGACTCGACCCGGATGCGGTCTCGTACGTCGGTGCCGCGGTCTCGCTCGTGCGGTCCGGGACGTACCGTGTGCCGGCGAGCGAATGGACGGTCGCCGACACGACGGAAGCGCTGGCGCATTTCCCGCCGGGATTTTCGACGGCCATCGCCGTGCCCATTGCCGTGGGCTTCGCACCCGTGCAGTCGGCGCGGCTCGTCCTCGCGCTTTCGGCGTTTCTGTCGGCCGCTGTGCTCTATCTGTTGGTGGGCACGGTGGTCGGCTCGTGGGCGGGCGTCCTCGCCGTAGCCGTCGTCGCCCTCACGCCCGCCATTGCCGACGTGCATTCTGTCGGTCTTGAGCGAGCCGTTGTTTCTCGCGCTGGTGCTGGCGACGCTGGGCGCGCTCATCCTGGCCGACGAGCGGCCCGCGTGGCGATGGCGGGCGCTGGTCGGGGTCTGCGCGGCGGCCGCGGTGTTGGTGCGCTATGTCGGTGCCGGGATGGTGGGCGCCCTAGCGCTCTGGATGTTGCTGCAACGCGTGCCGTGGCGCCAACGATGGCGCGATGCCGCGACCGTGGCGCTGCCCGCCGCGTTTGCCCTTGGTGTGTGGGTGTCCCGCGTGCGATCGACAAGCGTCCGCAAGTTCGCGCACTATGGGGGCTTGAGCCGGACGCTGCACCAGGGCGCCAGCACGTTCGCCGACTGGCTCGCGCCTGGGTTGAGCGAGACATCGCTGCGCTGGCTCGCCGCGACCGGCGTGGCCGGCATTCTCGCCGCGATGATACTCCGCGTCCTGCGCAGCAGTCGGGTCGTACAAGGCGCGATGCTGATCGGCCTGGGGCTCGCCGCCATGACGCTGGTGTCGCGGATCGTGGCCGATCCGAGCATTCCGTTCGACAGCCGTATTCTGTCGCCGGTCATTCTGCTCGGCGAAGTGGCAATCGTCGTCGCCGGCGCGGTGTGGTGGGCGGAACGGTGGCCCGCGCGCTGGGTCGCGGCGACCGCGGGCACGGCCTGGGCGGTGGTGTCGTTGGTGGAGACTGTGAGCGACGTGCAGTTCGGGCTCACCGAAGGGAACGACTTCGCCAACGTCGATTGGCGTGCGTCACCGACCGTGGCGTGGGTCCGGACCGCGGGGGTCGGGCGGACGCTCTACACCAACTGGTCGGCGCCGTTGTATTTCCTGGTGGGCCGCGGCTCGCATGACCTGCCGGAGTCCCTGGACGGACTCATGCTGCACCGGTTCGGGGACCGGCTGCGGCAGATGCATGGGGTCATGGTGGCCTTTGACACACCAAACCCCGACGTCGCCCGGCCTGATTCCATTGCCGAGCGACTGCGGCTCAGCTTGGTGGCGCGGTTCCACGACGGGGCGGTGTGGGAGTCGCCAGTGGACTCGGCTAGCCGCGCCGGCGCCCGCCCGACAGGAGCGTCAAGATCGCCATGAACAGGTTCAGGAGATCGAGATAGATCGAGATCGCGGCCAACACGTATTGGTCAGGCCCGAAGGTGTTCCGGATCCGCCACGTGTCGAAGATCAACAAGCCCGAGAACACCAGCACCGTCGCCGCGGCGATCCAGAGCTGCGCCACCGCGCTCTGCAGGAACACGTTGATGAGCGACGTGACCACGAGGACGATGAGGCCGACGAAAAAGAACGAGCCCCACGCGCTGAAATCGCGGCGGCTCACAAAGGCGTAGCCCGTCAGCGCCCCGAACGTCGTGGCGGTCAGCAATCCGGCCTGACCCAAGACGCCGGGCTGCACCTTGGCGTAGTACAGCAGCGTCGGCGCCAGATAGACGCCCATGATGAACGTGAACAGGTACACCAGGCCGATGTTGGCCGGGAACTTGTTGTACGCCCGTTGGGCAGCGATCAAGGGGGCGAACATGAGCAGGATCCCAATGAAGGGATGCTGCACGACAGCCTCCAGCACCGCCGGCTGGGTCGACGAGAACAGTGCGCCGCCGATCGTGGCCAACACACCCGTGAACACCAGCGCGTACGTGCGACGGACGAGCGTCGCCCGCTCTTCGCCGGTGCGGACGACCGGCTGGGCAAGTGCACCCGCGTACGAGAAACCCATGACGGACTCCAATTACAGGTCTCTGTAATATAGCGGGTTCAAGCCCTACGTCGTCTTTCGCAGCTCGATGCTGCCGTTGACCGTCGAGAACCGCACCCGGGTGCCCCCGCTGCCGATCGTGGCCCGCAGGTGGTGTGGGTCGATCCGGCCGCTCAGCGCCAGCGGATAGTCGGAATGAAAGCTCCCGTTCACCGTCGACATCTCGATCTCGGCGTTGAGTTGCGTCGGGAGATACACCGTCACCGACCCGTTTACCGTCGAATACTCGAGATCGTTCGCGTTGGCGATGGTGGACATGTGGACTTCGACGTCGCCGTTCACGGTTTGCGCCTGGACCGGGCCGCCGAGGGTGCTCGCTTCGACGCGACCGTTGACGGTTTTGGCTTCCACGCGCGCCGTGGCGCCGTTGACCGAGACGCTGCCGTTGACCGTCGATGTGCCGACGTTCACGCCTTTGGGCAGTCGCACGGTGAACTCGACGGACACGTCATTGTCATCGTCGTCGTCGTGATGGTGATGCCGCCGTCCGCTGTAGTTCTCGTCGTTGCAGGTCGACTGGTGGTCCCACAAGGCGCAGATCACCACATCGCCATCCCCGCTGCCGCGCTCGACGACGATCCGCACGTCGGCGGGATCGCCGTGCCGCCATTTCTTATGGGCGTCCACGACGACGGTATTGCCGTCCGCCGACTCGACGTGGATGGATCCGGAGATATTGTGCACGCGCACCCAGTGGCCGGCGCTGACGTCGCCCGTCCAGTGAAAGTCCGGCGCCGCATCCCCGCCGGCCGCCTGCGCCATGGCAGGACTGGCGCTACACACCATCACGGCCAGCGCCGCGCAAGGCGCTGCTACGGCCCACGTCGTCCGAATCATCGCTACTCCGCGTGTGAAAAATGTTCCAGCCGGATATCGCCGCTGAACGTCTCGACCGTGATGCGCGCGCCGCCGCGTCCGATCGTCGTGTTGATCCGCTGCCCCGAGCCCCAATGGTCCGTATCGCCCGCGATGATGATCTTGAACGCGCTCTCGATGGATCCGCTGAAGGTCTGGAGGCCGAGAGAGGCGCCGATGTCGGTCGGCAGCCGCAACGTCACGTCGCCCGAGTGGGAGTGGAAGTCGTAGCGTCCGTCGGGTGCGACGGTGCCGCCGTAGGTCAACTCGCCGCTCACCGACTCCATGCGGACGTTCCGGGAGCGGCCGTTGGGCAAGCTGATGTCGCCGCTCACACTGGAGGCATTGACGTCGCCGTGTACCGTGGCGAGTGTGATCAGGCCGCTGACGCAGTTCACGCGCAGGTTGCCCTCAATGTCGCGGGCGCCCACGTCGCCGGACACGCCTTCGATCACGGCGTCGCCCACGATGCCGCTGACCTGGACTTCGCCGCTCACGGTGCGGGCCTCGAGCGGGCCTTTCACGCCTTCGGAATGGATGTCCCCGGACGTGCTGCGCATGAGCACCCGGCTGCCGAACGGCACCGTCACGTCGAATTCGCTATCGCCGTCGTGCCGCTCCCGGACGTCCAGCAGAATGCGGTTCGCGCTGTGCTCGAACTCGATCCGCCCTTCGTCGCTCGTGGCGTGGACCTTGGCCTCGGCGCGCGACCATCCCCGCACGGTGATCCGACCCGAGACCAGCCCGAGATCGATGGTACCGCCGGGCCCGGCGAACGCAATGGTCGTGTCGATCGTCTCGCCGTCGTTGTCATCGTCGTGGTGCGAGTGCTTCCAGGCTTTGCCGGCGTAATAGACGGCCGGGGGTGACGGCGGTGTCGGCGGTGTGGGGGGCGTGGGCGGGGTCGGCGGCGTTTCCTGCGCGCCGGCGACCGACGCCGCGGCCAGCACCAGCGCCACGCCGAGCGTGCGCCAGGTCGAAGGGATCGACATTAGAGTGGGCATAGGGAGTCAGGTTCGATGGTCAAGTGCGCGCCGGCAGCAAGGCGACGGTGCGGAGCAGGTCGAGCTTCGTATCCAACGCGCGGTCGAGCTGGGTCGCCAGGAACGCGTTCTTGGGATCGTGTTGCAGCGCCGCCCGGCTCTCGGCGATGGCCGAGTCGATCACACTGAGGTTGCGCTGGATCACGGCCAGGGTCTTGGGATCGAGCTGACTGCGCCGGTCGCGGACGATGGAGCGCAAGCCGTCGATCTCCCGTTCGTAGGTCACCGTGGCCGAGGGCTTTTCGCTGACGGTCGTCACGGTGCCGCTGGCGGCGGGAGGGAAGCCCTGGGCGACGCGCGCCGCTTGCGGGCGACGCATGGCCAGGTACGTGCCACCCGCCGTGGCGACAATGAGCGCCGCGGCGATCGCGCCGTCGTAGAGCCACCGGCGCGCGCCGCGTGTCCGGGCGATGCGCCCGGCGTCGATCGACGTGACCGGCGCTTCAATGCGGGCCGCGATGCCGGGCCACAGATCGCGCGACGGCGTGAGCAGCGGCAGTTCCGCGGCCCGCGAGCCAATGTCGTCGAGATCGCGCACCAGCGCCGCGCACCGCTCGCACCGCGCCAGGTGCAGTTGGGCGCCGGCGGCCGTCGCGGCGTCGAGCGATCGCTCGAGGTAGTCCGGCAGCGACGCGTCGAACGCGTCGCAGGTCAACTCTGGTGTCATCATCGGGCCAACGCGCCGCGCATGAGGAGCCGGGCCCGGTGCAACTGCGCTTTGCTGCCCCCCGACGTTATCCCCAGCATCTCGGCGATCTCCTCGTGTCGGTATCCTTGCACGTCATGGAGCACGAACACCCGTCGTGCGCCAGGCGGCAGCGTCGCCACCGCCGTTTCCAAGTCCAGCTTGCCTCCCGGATCAGACGAAGTGGAGGCTCCCGTCTCGCGCGGCAGGTTGTCATAACTGTCGGACTCGCTGCCGCTTTCGTCCAGAAACCGCTTCCAATGTCTTCCCGCGGTCTTCCGCGCGTTGAGCACGACGTTTACCGCCAACCGGTAGAGCCATGTGCCAAACGCGCTGTCGCCCCGGAATGACGCCAACCGTTCCCACGCCCGCACGAACACATCCTGCGTCAACTCCTCCGCCAGCACCCGATCGCCCGACATCCGGACGCACAGCGAAAACACCCGATCGACGTGCGCCCGGTACAGCCGCTCGAACGCCTCCCGATCTCCGCCATTGGCTGCCGAGAGATCGGTCGCCTCTGCCGCGCGGGCGGCTTGGGCGTCGTTAGCCGCCTCAGGCGGCGCCACGAGCATCGTGCGGGCTATTCATGCGTCTCACGAATTGAGATCGCCGGACGGCCCTGAAGGTTTGAATGCTGTTGAGGCGCACCTGCCCTCCTCCGGTCTCTTAGAGCCGATCCAGCAGTGCCGGGAGATCGCCGATGCGGTCCAGAGAGTAGCGCGGCGCCGCGGCCAACAGTGCCGCGCGCGGAAACGGCCCCCACAGGGCCCCTACGGTGATAACACCGGCCGCGTTTCCGGCGAGCATGTCGTGTGGCGAGTCGCCGACGAAGAGGGTCTCGGACGCGTCGACACCCAGCGCCTCGACCGCATAGCGCACGGGTGTCGGATCGGGCTTGTGCCGATCGGTCGTGTCGAAGCCGACGACGAACTCGATGTAATGGTCCAGTCCGACGAAGGTCAAACTCCGGTTGGCGATGTCCGTGGCCTTGGATGTGACGACGGCCATGCGGTGGCCGCGCCGGTGCAGCTCGGCCACGGTCTCGATGGCGTCGGCGTAGGCGCGCGTCAGCTGATCGTGATGGGCGCGCTGATACTCGCGATACCCCTCGATCAGGCTTGCCAGATCGGCTTCGTCGGTGGCGTAGGCGCGGAGCTGGGTGATGAGGGGCGTGCCGATGCCCGCCACCCATTCCTCCGTGGTCGGGACAGAGCCGCGGCGGTCGCGAAAGGCGAAGCGCACGCTGCTGAGGAGGAGCTCGATCGTGTCGAGCAACGTGCCATCCAGATCGAACAGCACCGCACGCCGCGCGGGTGGTATGGGCATCCCCGGCAGAAGCTAACGCAGCGCTAGTCCGGCAGCACGGCGACTGCGTCGATCTCGATGAGAAATTCGTCCCGAAATAGCCGGCGCACCTCGACGAACGTGCTCGCCGGCGGCGGATCGAAGCGCACCAGTGTCTGTCGCACTTTTCGGTAGGCCGGGAGCGCGGTCGCCATGTCCGTCACGTAGTGCGTGAGCTTCACGATATGCTGGAGACCGCCGCCCGCGGCCTCCACGGCTAAGCGCACATTCTCCAGCACTTGCGCCGCTTGCGCTTCGGCATCGTTCGCGCCCACGAGTACGCCGGCGCGATCGAGGGCGACCTGTCCCGCGATGTAGATCGTGCGATGGCCCGTCGTCTCGACGACCTGCGAGTAGCCGGGCAGCGCCGGCATCGTTGGCGGATTCGTGAATTTGTTCATGTGCCTCCAGGATTGACCGGAAACTGCACCTCGGTGATCGGCGGCCCGTCAACGCCACTCCAGTACACTTCGCGGAGGGGCCCACACGGGCGATACCGCGCCGCGACCGCCCACCGCTTCATCTCTCCGTAGATGAGCGGCAGCTCGCTGTCGGACCCCGTGTGCGCGAAGCTCACGACAAGCTGACGGGGCATCGGTCTCAACCCCCGCCGCTCGTGGCGAAAGACGACCTGCATCTCGCAATCGATGCGCCCCAGGTCGGGACGGCACGAATGCCAGATCGCCGCTGACGGCGTCGCCTCTCGGGCGGCGCACATGGCCTTGAGCTCCCGCAGCAAAGCATCCGCTTCGGCGTACGTCGGAATCGAGCGTCGAACCGACGCCGTCCACACGGGCGCCGTCCACTTGACTCGAAACGGGCGCGTGGCGAGCCGGTGGATCTCGGCGTCGAGCAGCTCGAGCTTCCGATCGAGCGCGACCCGCGCCGCGACCAGCGCGTCGCGCTGCCGCTCGAGCAACCCGCGCGGCGCATCGTCTCGCAGCAAGTCGGCGATGACCGCCAAGGGCACGCCGGCGTCCCGATAGGCGAGCACGCGCTGCAGCGTCGCGACCTGCGCTCGCGCGTAATAGCGATAGCCGGTACGCCGGTCCGTTTCCGCGGGCGCCAGCACGCCAACGGCCTCGTAGTGCCGCAACAAGCGATGCGTGACGCCAGCCATCTCCGCGAACTCGCCGATCGGTAACACCGCTAGAACCTCCATTGGAGGATGGCCTCGGGCACCATCTGATCAATCCCCCGGACACCAGAATCGTTGCGCCACAGCCGCAGCGCGACCCCGGCCCCCAGATGCCGAACCGGCTCCCACACGAGTCGCGTATCGCTTACTACGAAGGTCACCGACGACCCTTCGGATCCCACGGCCTTGATATACCCACCGTATCGCACATGAACAGGTCCGATACGGAACGCCCATTCGCCGTACGTGGTCGCCTGCCACGTCGGCTTCGCCAGACCGGGGTCATAGCGGAGGTACAGGTCCGTCTGGAACCCTCCGCCCCACCGGATGCCGGCGCCGGACAAGAGGACAATGTATCCTTGGCCCGCGTCGATTTGGTTGGCGACGTACAGCCCGCGGATGGGTCCCCCGTCGACGGCGCCGCCAAGTCGGGCATGCACTTCGGCGTAGGGTGTGGTTTCGCCGGTGCCGACGGTCGACCCATTGGTGTGCGTCGCGACGTTCTGGGTCTCGAGATAGACGTACTCGTCGCCGTGGGCCCAGCCGCTGTAATACTCGAACATCAACATATCGCGCTGGGCGCGTCCCGCCGTCCAATTCGCGCCGTAGGCGTAGGTGAGGAGCGCGACCGCGGTTTGCATGAGGACTGCCGGCATGGGCACACGATGCCGGCTGACGCAGCGTCAAGGTCAAGGCCCTGGCCGACACTCCCGCGACTCCGACGGCGCGGCGCGAAACAGCAGCAGCGCGAGCACGGTCACATCGTCTTGCGCACCACCGGTGGCGGTGGTGGGATGTGGCGCGCGGGCGAGTGCCGCGACGGCGGTGAGCCAGGCTTCGTCGGCGAGCGCGGCGTCCACGAGCGCGGCGAGGGCGCGCTCGGTGCCGGCACCGGCCGGCGCAAGCGCGCGGCGCGCGCGGGCGGCCAACGCGGCGACGATCGGACGCCGGTGCGCGGGGGCGCGCCGAATAGCCCGCGCGATCCGCCGCGCGATCCGCCTTGCGGCGCGCCGCGGGTCGTCGGAGGCGAGCGTGCCGGCGTCGCGGGCGGCGCACCGCCGCGCGCCCCAGGCTCGTGCCGCCCGCTCGGTGCCCTCGGGGCGCGCCGGCGCCGTTAGGACCGGCCCATCGGCCAGCGATACGGCGCGGGCCACCGCATCCGTATCGTCTGTTGGGCCGTCGCCGAGATCGACCACGAGCGACGGGACACCGCCGGCGCGGACGGCGGCGAGATATCCGGTGCGCGGCGCGCGAATGGCGGCCCACGGATAGCCTGCCTGGCACTCTCGCTGACCGCCGGCGGCAAGCCACCGTTCGCACGTTGCGCGCATGTCGAACGTCACGTCCAGTGCGCGCGGCACGATCAGGCCGCTCGTTCCGAGGCCGCGCGCGGCGTGGCGAAGCTTTTCCTCGAGGCGGCGCTGCACGCCGAGACATCGTTCGACCGCGACGGGCGGCGCCATCGCATACACGGTGACGCACGCATGCGGCGACCCGAGCCGTGCCGCGCGACCGATGCGCTGTTCGATGCGCGCGGGTGTCCACGGGAGATCGAGGTGCACGATGACGGAGGCATCCTGCAGGTTGACGCCCTCGCTCAGCAGGTCGGTCGCGAGCAATACATCAATCGCGTCGGCGGCGCCGGTGCCGAGTGGTGCGAAACGCGCGATCGCGGCGGCGCGCGTCAGCGTTCCATTGGCGACGACACCGCCGCGGCTGCCCAGGGCGCACACGCGGGCGTCGCGCGCCAGACGACGCGCCAGGGCCCGCACCGTGTCCTCGAAGACGGAGAACGCCACGATCTTCTGGCCGGGGTGTCGCGCAATGATCGCGCGCAACCGCGCGCCGCGCGCGATGTCGGGATCAGGGCGGTCGCGCACGTCGCGCAGCAACTGGGCGACGGCCGCTTCGTGCGCGCGCACGGCGGAGAGCAACGCGCCCGCCTCCATGGTCGGCTGGGGAATGAGCAGCTCGGGAAAGGCGAGCTGGACGGCGCCGTCGCCCAGACACCAACCGCGGATATCGCGATCGGTGGGATGCCGCCCGCATTCGAGCGCGGAGGCTAGTGCGCCGGCGCGCTCCAGGCGCCGGCGCAATGCGGCGCGCAGGGCGGCGCTGCTCGATGCCCACTGGCGGATGAGACCGAGAGCCACGAGCGCGCCGGCGCTGCCGCCGTCGCTCGGCGGCACCGGCGGTGGCAGGGCCAATATCGCGTCCAGCGTTGCGTCGTCGTGGGGAACGGTCAACCACCGCGTGGGATCCACGCGCGGCCGCGTCTCCGCGGTGTGCAGGCGGCGCACGATGACCCGTCCCCGCGTCGTCTCGTCGGCCGCCTGGGCGCCCAGAAAGAGCGCCAGGAGCGCGATGAGATCGCGTCGCCGGTTGTGGACGGGCGTCGCTGACAGCAGGAGGACGCGGGCGCCGATGGCGAGCGCCGAGAGGGCTGCGTAGCGGCGGGTGTGCGGGTTCCGGAAGTGATGGGCCTCGTCGACCACGACGAGATCTCGCCCACGCTCCGCGTCGCGAGATCCGGGGTCGGTTGGACTGATCCCGGCTGCGCCGGGATCCTGGCACCCAGCTTCCGGCAGCCGGCCGCGACTCAAGGCCTCGACCGAGTGGACGGTGGCGTGCGTGCCGCTGGCCGTCAAAGCCTGGTGCCACATCGCGCGGAGCCCGGCGGGCGCGATGACCAGCGGGCGCCGGGCCCTGGCGATGAGGGCGGCGGCCACGTACGTCTTGCCCAGTCCTGTCTCGTCGGCGAGCAGCGCGCCGCCGAATTCGGCCAGGGCCCGCTCCAGGCGCGCGACGGCGGAGGCTTGGTGGGGATGGAGCGTGATCGCGCCGAGCTGGATAGGGACAGCAACCGCGTCCCCGAGCCACACGCGCGCTAACGCGGCGCGCGTGGTGATCAGCGACTCGGGCCCAGGACCCACGCGGCCAGAGGCGCGACGGCGGCCGGCGGGAGACGATAGGCGTCGACCGCCGCGTCCCACAGCTCGTCGAGTCCGACGATCTCGCCGCCGATCGCGCGCTCGCCCAGCGCGGACAAGCGACGACGGGCGCGGGGCCAGTCGCGGGGAATGGGCAAGAGGCCGACGGTCCAGCCCAGGTAGCGGCGCCAGCCGCCGCGCGCGGGCTCGGCGATGGCGTTGAGCCAGGCCGCGGCCAGCGGTCCGTTGAGGAGCGCCGCGAATGCCAGCGCATCGCCGAGGTCGGGGCAGCGCGCCAGGTAGCAGCTATTGAGAGCGACCGACGGGCAGCCGGCCGGGAGCACCGCGGCGCGCGGCGATCGCCCGATGTCGGCCCAGACGACGCGCGGGTGGCGGGCATCGGCGCTCTCCGCGCGAAAGAGCCGCCACCAGCGGCCGCCGCGCGTATCGCTCCGGGCCCGCAAACGATGGCGCCAAGGCGCGAGCCAGCGCGCGGCGTGTTCGGGCAGGACCTCGGCGTCGTGCGCCCACACGAGCCGTTCGCGGCCGCGCGCCACCCACGGCGTGATCGTCTCGCCGCGGATGAGCGGGCGGAGGAGCGCCGTTTCCATCAGGCCACACCGTGGTGCACCGCGCTCGCCGCGCCCGACTATCCGGGTGATCCCACTGGCGCTAGCCGGGTCACCGGCGTTTTCGCCGTCATCGGCCGTGGTGACCACGAATGCCGCGTTGAGCCCCGACTTGACGCCGAGCCATGGCGCGCCGAACCGCGTCTCGTGCATTGGCACGCCGGCGGCGACGACCGCGTCGAATGCCCCGCGCACCGCGGGCGGAATGAGTGCCCACGGACACCCGTCCGTGGCGTCGAGTGCCAGCCGATCGACCGGCGCGACCCAGCGGCGCGCGCGGCCGCCGCGCTGATGCACGGCGACGCGGGTCATCGCATTGCGCGTCCCGGCCGGATCGGCGCGACGCGCGACGACGAGCGCGGGGTACACCGCCGCGTCGAACGCCGGCTCGGCGTCGGACCAGTCCTCGATCGCGGTGATCCGCGTGTCGCGCCGGAGCAGGGCGCGGAAGCCGCCGCCGGCCAGGGCGCGAAAGAGCTTGGCCGGGACCAGAAGCGCGATGACGCCGCCGGGGCGGCACAGCGACACGGCGCGCTCGGCGAAGAGCGCCGCGAGGTCGACCTGCGAGCCGAAGCCCTGTCCGGCGCGCGCCAGTCGCGCGCCGTGCATCCAGGCCGCCTCGCGGAACGTGCGGAACCCGGCGCGCAATCGCTCGCGTTCCGACGCCGGGATGTTGTGCAGCCGCACCCACGGGGGGTTGCCGACGATGGCGTCGAACCCCAGCGCCGCCTCGGCGAACTGCACGGCGTAGGCGAATGGCAGTGCCGCGCCGTCCCGCAGTGCCGTCAACTGCCGGCGCAGGGCCCGGGACTCGGTGCGCAACGCCGTGAGCCGCTCGGTGTGTGGCGCCACGTGATGCCCGAACAAGTCACGTCCGCGCCCGGCCGCCAGGAGATCCGCGCGCTGTCCGCGCACGCGCTGCAAGGTGCGGGTGACGTGGGCGATGGCCACTGCCCGCTCGGCGCGATCGAGCGCCATTGCGACCGCGCGCTTGCGCGTGCCCGTCGCCGTCACGTAGCGGCGGCGCAGGAGCGCTATGCCCGGGGCGTTCGTGCATGACGCGCCGCCGCCCGCGAGGGAATTGCCGACGCGCACGTTGCGGTCGAGATTCGGCAGAGGCGAAACGGCGAGCGGATCTGTGACTTCGCTCTCGATCACGACGGAAAGCCACAAGCGGAGCTCGCAGAGCCAGACCGCCGTCGGATTCGTGTCGACGCCGAAGATCGACTGCGTCAGGATCGCGGCGCGCAACTCGCCGAGGGGACGGGTGTCGCCGAGTCGCGCCGCGAGCGCGGCGAGGGTCTCGAGCACGTGCACCAGAAACGCACCTGAGCCGCACGCGGGATCGAGAACGCGTACGGAGCCGAGGCGCGCGCGCATTGCGTCGCTGAGCTCGTGGGCGACTGGTCCGCCTCGCACGAACGCCTCGGCCTCGGCGGCAGTGAGCCCGTCTCCCGTCAACAACTGGGCGATGGCGGCGACGACGGCGGTGTCGACCAACGCCCGCGGCGTGTAATACGTGCCGCTCGTCCGTCGCGCGACCGTCTCCATGAGCGACTCGAACGTTCGGCCCAGCATCGCGGGATCGATCGCCGACTCGGTGTGGTCCTCGTGCGGCCGGAAGCGAAAATGGGGCAGGACGTCGCCAAAGAGCACGCCGAGCGCGGCATCGGTGAAGCGGATACCGCGCCGGCGTTCGACCGGCGCCGGCGCGAACAACCCGCCGTTGAGAAAAGGGATGCGTCCGAACGCGCGGGCGCGCGCGGCGCGCCGATGCGGCGGTGTGTTCAGTGTGCCGAAGAAAAGCGGCAGCAACACGCGCGCGTGCACCCCGCCGGCGCCAGCGACGCAGCGATCGAATGCGCGTCCCAAAAACGCGCGGTCTCCGTCGAGCCAACCCTTGGCCTCGAGAAACGCGAGAAACAGGAGCCGGCACGTGTACAGGAGGGCGATCTCGTGCCGCTCGCTGGCCGCGGCGCGTCCCTCGCTGCCGGCCGCCAGCGCATTGACCGCCCGCGCGACCGCGCGGTGGAACCGGCGCCCGAGGCCTTCGCGGCCCAGAATGTCGATCCAGCGCGTGTGCGTCAGCGCGCCGTCTGGATCGGTTGGACCGATCGCGGCCGCGGCTTCCAGCGCGACGATCGTATCCGCGTCACTTTCGACGACGTGGGCGCGGTCGACGATGAGGGCGGCGACGCGCGGCGGCACGCGGTCCGCCGACCACGCGGCCAAAGCCAGCGATCCCCCGGCCTCGCCGCTATCCACCGCGATCAGAAGCCATAGCAGATGTGGCGCGCGGCGCGCCAGGCGCTCGGCGACGAGGCCAACCAGATGCCGCGCCGGCATCCCGGCGCGGGGCGTGATGATCAGGGCGCGGAGGGCACCGTCGCCGCGGGCGACCCAGGCCTCACTCGCCAGGGCGCCGAGACCTAAGCGGGCGCGGTCGTCCGCGTCTATCTGTCTGGCAGCGGCGAATCGGAGCGCCGCGAGAATCGGAGCGAGTGTAACGGAATCGTGAGCGGACGAGAGGAGCATCGTCGCGGAGCGCAAAGAGTGCACCGCGGCAGGATAGGGGCATCCGATCCGACGTTTGTCATCATCTCGTTGTCAATGGAATCGATAACAAATCTGGTGAGGGCGCCGGTGTATGCTCCTCCCGTCAGCAAGGCACGGTTTCCCTTGCGTGGCGCCGGCGGGATGCCAGTCGTCCTGCCTACGTCGCGATGCGCCCTATGCCAACCTTCCCAACCCTGGAGCCTGTCCGCATGCGTCGTCCGTACACGATGGCCACGCTGTTCGCCGGTATTACCGCGGTATTCACCCTCGCCGCCTGCGGTGGCAGTGACAGCGCCACGTCGCCGAAAAATCTCGACTCGTTCAAATCGCTGAGCCCTGCCGAGCAGGCCGCCCTCGACAGCTCGGTCGTCATTGAGGTCGAGTCCTCCGTCCAGAACATTGTCAACGCGGACTTCAGCAGCGGCTTCACCGATCCGTTCGTCGGTTTCGGCTTCCAGCGCACGCTGCCGCGTCGCACGGCGACGCTCGCTCACATTCTGGGCCGCTCGATCCCGTCCAAGGTGTCACTGCAACTGCACGCCAAGCAGTCGACTCCGACCGATTGTCCCAGCACCACCCCCGCCAATCCGACGTACAACTCGCTCGGCATCCCGACGGACACCATCGTGATCGCCTTCGGGTCGGACTGCGTCTCGGGATCGCTCACCGAAACCGGCAGCATCAGCGTGTGGGATCCGGTGCCGAACAGCCCCGGCCTCAATTTCGAGGAAGTATTCAAGAACTTCGGCATCTCGATCAAGGAGTCGGCCGACACGAGCATCGCGCTGGGTATCAACGGCTCGATCGGCGTGAGCAACACACCCGGCATCATCGCGGAGTCCGATACCGCGTCGTGGGGCTTCGGGATACACGAGGGTAGCACGGCGGACACGATCGGCATCACCGAAAAGTTCGCGGCGACCTACACGTATACCGGCGACGTCATCACCGAGGCGTTCTCCGTACCCAACGGATCGCTCAGCCTGAACGGCAGTTGGAACTATTTCATCAGTGTGCCGCAGGCGAATAACCAACTTGAAAGCGGGAACATTGCGTTCACGGTGTCGACGCCCACCCCGCTCGTGATCGACAATACGTGCACGACGAATATCGGCAGCGTCGTGAGCGGTACGCTGGTGATCAAGTTCAGCGATGGCACGACGGTCACGGCCGTATGGAGCGGCTGCCCCGCGTCGCCGTCGCTTACGACGACGTAACGCGCCGTCCCAGGGTCTCAAAAAAGCGGGGTGTGGGGACTGTGTCCCCGCACCCCGTTTAGATTTCGGGGCATGACGCCTCGGACCGGAAGCGATCTCATCAACGCGGCCAAGACCCGCATCCCTGAAGTCTCAGTAGCCGAGGCCGTCGCGAGCACTAAAGGCAGCGACGGCGTCGTGTTTCTGGATGTGCGGGAGCCTAATGAGTGGAACCTCGGGCGTCTGCCGGGCGCCGTTTTCATTCCGCGCGGAACATTAGAGACCACGATCGAGCAACGCGTGCCGCGCGAGGCCACCGTCGTGGTGTATTGCGCGAGCGGCAACCGGTCGGCGCTGGCCGCGGACACCATGCGCGAAATGGGCTACAGTAAGGTTTCGTCCATGCGTGGTGGATTCCGCGCCTGGGTCGACGCCGGCGGCGAGGTCGAGGGGTGACGGTGAGGACCCACCGGGACATGCTCACCGCGATCTCCGAGCGACTGGTCGACCGACTGGCGCCCCGCGCGGCGCGCCATGGGACGGACGGTGCGCAGGCCGCGGTGGCGTTGGTGCTCCGGGAGGTCGACGACCGGATCGAAATCCTGATGATCAAGCGCGCCGAGCACGATCGTGATCCGTGGAGTGGACACGTTGCCCTCCCGGGAGGACGGGTCGAGCCCGGCGACGCGTCGCTCGAGGATACCGCGTTGCGTGAGACCTTCGAGGAGACCGGGATCGACCTCCGGCGCGATGGTCACGTGCTGGGCGCGCTCGACGACCTGCAGGCGCGGTCGGGATACGCCATGCGCGTCCGTCCCTACGTCGTCGCGTTACAGGGGCCGCTCTCGTCGCCTTTAGTTCTCAGTGACGAGGTGTCGGCCGCCTTTTGGGTGCCCCTCGCGACGTTTACCGCGCCCGATGCCGGGGTCGAATCGACCGTCATGGCCCGGGGGGTCGAACGGCGCGTGCCCAGTTTTCGGCACGGTGAATACGTTGTTTGGGGCATGACGGAGCGCATTCTTGCGACAGTTGGCGACGCTGGTGGGCGAGCCCGCTAGCTGAACCGGGGAGGTCGACGTGTACGATCGTATCCTCGTGCCGTTGGAGCACTCCACGGCCGATGCCAGCATTCTCGCCCACGTGCGGCTCCTGGCGCGCATGTGCGGGGCGTCCCTCGTGCTGATCCATGTGGCCGATGGATGGGCGGCAAGGAACATCCGGCATTTGCATCTCCGCGAGTCCGAGGAGATGAAGAGCGACCGGGCGTACATTGAACACGTGGCTGCGGAGCTGGAGACAGAAGGATTCGAGGCCGACGCCATCCTCGCGACCGGGGATCCGGCCGAGGAGATCGCCGATGCGGCGGAACGGGAGCAGTGCTCGTTGATCGCGATGTCGACGCACGGCCACAAATTCCTGTCCGATCTCTTTCGCGGCAGCGTGGCCAACGAAGTCAGGCATTGGTCCATGGTGCCCGTGCTGCTGGTGCGCGCCGGTTGGCGCGATCCCGTGGCGCCGGCCGCCGCCGACGCGATGGCGCGCGGCGAGCGCTCGCTCCGGTAGCGCCCATCTCGTGACGCACGTCTGGAAGATCTGCGTTGCCGTCGCCGCGCTGGCCACCAGCGCCGGCGCGCAAGGCGCCCCTGCTCAAGCGGCGCCGACGATCGCGATCGACGAGCGGTTGGCCGCCGAGGCGCATCTGGCCGTCGGCGACCGCGTGGTGCTCGCGCCCCAGGCGGGCGGCGTGGGCGGCGACACGTTCGTCGTCGCCGCGATCACGCGGCGGAGTGCCGATCCGTCCGAAGTCGCGCGCAACGTGTCGCGCGTCCGCCTGCACCTGGGCGACCTCCAACGGCTGCTGGGCACCGGGGACCGCGTCGACCGATTCGCCATCGCCACCAACGGTTCGGCGGCCCAAGCCCGCGCGCTGGCCTCGATCAACGCCGTCGCGTTCGGATTCCGCGCCTATCCATCGGCGACAATCGCCGTGCGCACGTCGCAGACCTTCCGCGTGCTCAGCCGCTTTCAGGCGGCGATCGGCATCATCACGATCGTGGCCAGCGCCATATTCCTGCTCTGCATCCTGCTGCTCAAGGTCGACGAACGACGCCGGGACATTGCGGCGCTGCGTCTCATGGGTATCTCCCGCGGATCGGTCGTGTTGACGATCGTGATCGAGGCCGCGCTGATCTCGCTCGTCGGCAGCGCGCTGGGCGCCGTTGTGGGCTGGCTGGGATCCCTGCTGATCAACTGGCACTACCAGGGCGTTTATCAGACGCCATTGATGTTCTCCCTCGTCACGCCGGCGATCGTGAGCTTTGCGGTCGTCGTGTCGATCCTGCTGGGTATCGGTGTAGGCCTGGCCGCCGCCGCGCGCCTCGTCAGTCGGCCCCCCTTGGCCCTCCTCGGGCGCTAGCCGATGCGCGTCCGCCTCGCCGTCAAGTCGCTGGTCCGCCGCCGCGCGCGGTCCCTGCTGGCGGTGGCGGGCGTCGCCGTCTCCGGCGCGCTCCTGCTCGACATGGTGATGCTGTCCGGCGGCATGCACGACTCTTTCCGCCGGCTGCTGCTGGTGCAGGGCTTCCAGCTCCGGATCGCGCCCAAAGGCACGCTGCCATTCGACAGCGAGGCCACGATCGGCGACGCGGCGCGCTTGCTCCAGACGCTGCGATCGATCCCCGACGTGGTCGCGGTCAGCCCGGTGCTCGGCCTCCAGATCCACGTCATCGGGGGCGGGCGCCGCGAAGCGACGAGTTTCGCCATCGGGCTCGATGAGTCCGTGCAAGGCGACTACACGCGCGTCTCCGGCGCCCGCTCGGCAGCGCCGGATCGGATCGTGGTCAACGCGCCATTCCTCGACGCGACGGGCGCCAAGATCGGTGACACGCTGGACGTGGCCGCCGGCTTCGACACGCAACTGCGCACCTACAGCGGACGGCGACGCCTGGTCATCGCCGGAATCGGACGATTTCACTACACGTCGGCGAACCAACCGGTCGCGGCCGTACCGTTGCCCGTGTTGCAAGCCATGGGTGGCCCGGCGACCGCCGACCGGGTCTCTCTCGTCATGGCTCGTGTGCGCAATGGCGCCGACCCGGAACCCGCGCGCCGCGCTATCGAAGCGGCGGTCCCGCGCGTCACGGCGATCTCCACGAATTCGGCGCTCCGACAAGTTGACGAGCGCATGGGCTACTTCCGCCAGCTGGCGTTCATCCTCGGTTCGATCAGCCTCGGTGTCGGATTTCTGCTGGTGACGACACTGGTTACGGTGTCCGTGAACGAGCGGATTGGCGAGATCGCGGTGTTGCGGGCGATCGGCGTCAGCCGGTGGAACGTCGTCAAGCAGATCGTGCTCGAGGGTCTGGCGATGTCGATCGCCGGCAGCATCCTGGGGCTCGCGCTGGGTCTCGTGACCGCGGGCCTGCTCAACGACATCCTGTCGGCGTTTCCCGGTCTCCCGGCGGCCTTCAAGTTCTTTGTCTTTCGTGCCCCGGCGGCGCTGACGGCGCTGGGGCTGCTGCTGACGTCGGGGCTCCTGGCCGGCATCTATCCCGCCTGGCGCGCGGCGTCACTGCCCATCGCCGACACCCTTCACCGCGAGGCGATCGCGTGACCATCGCTATCGCCACCCCCCGCCCGCGTCCCCGCGCGCACCCGGTGCTCTTGAGCGCGCGCTCTCTCGTGCGCGAGTATCCGGTCGGCGGCGAGATCGTGCGGGCCGTGCGGGGCGTGGATCTCGACGTCGGTCTCGGCGAGTACGTGGCCATCGTCGGCCCGTCCGGCTGCGGCAAGTCGACGCTGCTCAATCTCCTTGGCGCCATCGATCGGCCGACGAGCGGCCGGGTCACGATTCGCGCGCTCGACGTCGGCGCCATGACCGACGCGCAGACGACATTGTTCCGGCTCCGGCACATTGGATTCGTGTTCCAGCGGTTCTACCTCATGCCCACGCTCACGGCGCGCGAGAATGTCGAGCTGCCGATGGCCGAAGCGCGCATGCGGCCCGACGAACGCGCGGCCCGGGCGCACGCGTTGCTGGAGTACGTCGGCCTGGCCGACCGGGAGCGGCACCGGCCGTCGCAACTGTCGGGCGGCGAGCAACAACGCGTGGCCATTGCGCGCGCGCTGGCCAATCGTCCGGCGCTGTTGCTCGCCGACGAGCCCACCGGCGAGCTCGATGCCCAGACGGGCGCCGAGATCATCGGGCTCTTCGGCCGGCTCAACGCCGATGGCACGACGATTGTCGTCGTGACGCACGACGAGGATCTGGCGGCGGCCGCGGCGCGCGTCGTCCATATGCGCGACGGCCGCATCGTCGCCGACGAGTCGAGACGCCGCGCATGATGCCGTTGTTGGCATTGCGCAACTTTCTCTACAAACCGTGGCGGTCCCTGCTCCTCTTCCTCGGGTTCGGGCTGGGCGTATCCGTCATGATCGTGCTGTTGTCCATCGGCGAGGCGATGGTCGATCAAGCGCAAGACGAGCGGTTGGTCGGCGGCGGCGATGTGACGGTGCTGCCGGAAGGGATCGACATCGAAGTCATGAAGACCGGGGGACTGGGCGGTCTCTTTTTCTCTATCACCAACGCGCGGTTCCTGTATCGCCAACTGCTCGGCGCGCCGCGGCTGGCGCGCGACGTCCGCGCGGTCGCGCCGCAGGATGACGACGCGCTCCTCTATCTCACGACGCGGGACGGGGTCGAGCGCACGGTGCGCGCGTCGGGGGACATCCCCTCGGCCCAACGGGCGGTGCGCGCCGCGCCGGTCGTCCTGGCCGGGGCGTGGAACGACGACAGCGCCGACCGGCGGTGGGTGGCGCCCACGGCGCTCGAGTTGGCGAATGACATCGACCACTTTCACGCGATGCCGGTCTCGGGGGCCGGGCGCGAGACGTGGGCCGAGTGGCACTACTTCAACGTCGTGTCGCCGGACCGCAACCGGTGGGCGTTCATCACGTTCATCGTCGCCGGCGCCGGCGGCCGCGTGCTGGTCACGACCCACGAGACCGGCCGGCCGGCGCGGCGGTTCGTGGCTCTGGTCCCGCCGGCGGACGTCCATTTCTCGGCGACGCGGGCCGATGTCAGCCTCGGGTCGTCATCGGTGCGCGTCCGTCCCGACGGACGCTACGCTGTGCACGCCACGGCGCGCGAAGAGGGTGGGCGCGGACATCTCAGCGTCGATCTGGTCGTCACGCCCGCGCCGGGCGCCTATTTCCCTGGTGTCGATCTTACGAGTGGGAATTTTCGGTCCGGCTATACCGTGCCGGGGTTGATCGCCGACGCGTCCGGATCCCTCTGCATCGACGACCGGTGCCAGCACTACGAGCACACGCAGTCGTATCACGATCACAACTGGGGCGTGTGGCGCGGCGTCAGCTGGGAGTGGGGTGCCACGCGGGCCGGCGCGTTCGGGCTCCTGTACGGCCGCGTCCACGCGCCCGACTCGCTGGACGCGTCCGCGCCCATGTTCCTGTATCTCGTCGATTCGCTTGGCTTCCGGACGGTGTTCCGGCCGCGACAGATCGTGTACGACGACAGCAAAGTCATCGCGGTCGACGGCCGTTCGCTGCGCGTACCCGCGCACGCCACACTGACCGATGTGCGCGGCGCCGATACCCTGCGGCTCGACCTCGAGATCGAGGACGCGGTCGCGACGCGGACGCCGACCGCTGGTCCGGCTCATCCCTATTTCGTCCAGATGAAGGGGCGCGCGCATTTGAGTGGCCGCGCCGGTGGCGCCGCGCTGGCCGGCGACGGCACGGGGTTCTTCGAGACGTACCGGTAGGGGCTCGCTAGATTCCGGACATGCGTGTCCGGATCGGGACCCAAGGCTGGAACTACGATGCGTGGGTTGGGCCGTTCTATCCGCCGGGGACGCGCGCCAGCGACTATCTGACCGTGTACGGGCGGGGGTTCGACACCGTCGAGATTGACTCGACGTTCTACGCGATTCCACCGGTCAAGACGGTGCGGGCGTGGGCGGAGCGGAGTCCGGCGGGGTTTGTGTTTGCGCTCAAGATGCCGCAGGAGGTCACGCACGAGCGCCGGCTCCGGGATGTGGGTGATCTCGTCGCGGAGTTTTTCGACCGGGCCCGGGAGCTGGGGCCCAAGCTGGGGCCCGTGCTCGTGCAGCTCGGGCCCGACTTCGAGCCCGTCGAGCTGCCGGCGTTGGCGACGTTCTTGACGCTTCTGCCGGGCGACATCCGCGTGGCCGTCGAGTTTCGCCATTGCGCGTGGATCTACGACGGCGTGTTGGCGCTGCTCGCCGAGCACAACGTCGCGCTGGCGCTCGTCGATGCGCGATGGATTCCGCGGAAGACGGTGCTGGCGCTTGCGGCGCGGCCGACCGCGGACTTCTTGTATCTCCGATGGATGGGACCCGACCGCGAGATCGTCGACTACTCGCGCATCCAAGTCGACCGGTCGCGGGAGATCGAGGCCTGGGCCCGGGCGCTCGCCGGGCTCGCCGAGGCGACCCGTGTGCGCACGGTGTATGGCTACTTCAATAATCATTTCGCTGGCCATTCCCCGTCCTCGGCGCGGGCGCTGCAACAGGCGCTCGGCCAACACCCGGTCGACCCGGAACAACTGGGTGAGCAAATGTCGTTGTTCTAGCTGTGGCCTTCGCCGCAGCTAGAACAACGACTGTCGGTTGCCTGTCGCGGCGGCCAAGCCGCGCTCCTGTGGCCTTCGCCACAGCTAGAACAACGACTGTCGGTTGCCTGTCGCGGCGGCCAAGCCGCGCTCCTGTGGCCTTCGCCACAGCTAGAACAACGACTGTCGGTTGCCTGTCGCGGCGGCCAAGCCGCGCTCCTGTGGCCTTCGCCACAGCTAGAACAACGACTGTCGGTTGCCTGTCGCGGCGGCCAAGCCGCGCTCCTGTGGCCTTCGCCACAGCTAGACAACGACTGTCGGTTGCCTGTCGCGGCGGCCAAGCCGCGCTCCTGTGGCCTTCGCCACAGCTAGAACAACGACTGTCGGTTGCCTGTCGCGGCGGCCAAGCCGCGCTCCTGTGGCCTTCGCCACAGCGAGACAACGACTGTCGGTTGCCTGTCGCGGCGGCCAAGCCGCCGCTCCCGTGCGATCTCTTAGCTTACCGCATGAGCCGAGGCAAACGCGCCCTCTTTCTCCTGTGTGCCGCGGCGGCGGCCACGCTCTTCATTCGTCTCGGCGTATGGCAGCTGCACCGGCTCGGCGAACGCCGCCAGCGCAACGCGGAGATTTTGGGGCGTCTGGTAGACGCGCCGGTAGGTCTCAAGGACCTGCCGCGCGACACGGCTCTGGCCCAGTTTCGGCGGGTGCGGTTACGGGGCGTATACGACTATGCCCACGAAGTCGCGCTGGCCAACCGCATTCGCGACGGCGCGCCCGGAGTGGACGTGGTGACGCCCTTGCGCGTCGCGGGGACCGACACGGCGGTCCTCGTCGACCGCGGCTGGGTGTACTCGCCGGACGCCGCGACGATCGACCACGCGCGGTGGCGGGAGGCCGACAGCCTGTCGGCGGACGGCCAGGTCGAGGAGCTGGCCGCGCGTCCCGGTCCCGCGTCGATCCCTGGGTACCCGAACAAGGTCCGCTGGCTGAGTCCCGACTCGATCGGCCACTGGGCCGGGTATCCCGTGGCGTCTTACGGCGTCATACTCGGCGGGGACACCGCATTTGTCCCCGGCCGCCCGGTGCGCCGCGGCGCGCCGGCCCTCGATGATGGGCCACACCTGAGCTACGCGATCCAGTGGTTCTCCTTCGCGCTCATCGCGCTCGCAGGCTCCGGGTTCGTGGTATTTCGGCGGGTAGATTAGAGCGTATCAGGAGGAGTGCATGGCCACGACCGAGCATGGTCCCGTCTCCGAGCAGGAAGCCCGCGACGTCGCCGAAGCGGCCCGCGAGACCGAGTGGACGCACCCCAGCTTCGTCCGCGAGCTTTTTCTCGGTCGTTTCCGCCTCGACCTGATCCACCCCCACCCCCAGGAAGACCCCGCCGAGGCCCAGCGCGCCGCGCCTTTCCTGGCCAAGCTCAAAGAGCTGCTGACCCGGATCGACTCCGACGAGATCGACCGGACCGGGGAGATCCCCGAGTGGATCGTGCAGGAGCTGCGGGTGATGGGCGCGTTCGGCATCAAGATCCCGAAGGAGTACGGCGGCCTCGGCCTCTCGCAGATGACCTATGTCCGCGCCATGGAGATGGTGACATTGAAAGACGGCAGCCTCACCGCGCTGCTCTCGGCCTCACAGTCGATCGGCGTCCCTCAGCCCCTCAAGCTGTTTGGCACCGACGACCAGAAGCGCCGGTTCTTTCCGCGCCTGGCCAAAGGCGCCATCTCCGCCTTCGCGCTCACCGAAGTGAACGCCGGGTCCGACCCCGCGAACATGACGACGAGCGCGACGCCGGTCGAAGGCGGCAACGCCTTTTTGCTCAATGGCGAGAAACTCTGGTGCACGAACGGCACGCGCGCCGAGCTCTATGTCGTGATGGCGCGCACGCCCGACGCCGTCGTCAACGGCAAGCCCCGCAAGCAGATCACGGCCTTTATTGTCGAAGCCTCGTCGCCCGGTCTCGAGATCGCGCACCGCCTGCGCTTCATGGGGCTCAAAGCCATAGAGAACGGCGTCATTCGATTTACCAACGTCCGGGTGCCGCGCGAGAACATTTTGTGGGGCGAGGGGAAAGGCCTCAAGCTCGCGCTGACGACCCTCAACACCGGCCGCCTCACCTTGCCCGCGAGCGCCGTCGGCGCCGCCAAGGCCATGTTGGAGATCACGCGCCGGTGGTCGAACGAGCGTGTGCAGTGGGGTCAACCCATTGGCAAGCACGAGGCGGTCGCGCACAAGATCGCGCTCATGGCCGCCAACACGTTCGCCATGGAAGCGATCGCCGAGCTGTCGACCGCGCTGTACGAGCGCGGCGGGTACGACATCCGGTTGGAAGCGGCGATCGCCAAGATGTACAACACGGAAGCCGGCTGGCGCATCGTCGACGACACCCTGCAGACGCGCGGCGGCCGCGGATACGAGACCGCCGAGTCCCTGGCCCGGCGCGGCGAGCCGCCCATTGCGGTTGAGCGGGCGATGCGGGATTTTCGCATCAACCTGATCTTCGAGGGATCGTCGGAGATCATGCGCTTGTTCATCGCGCGCGAGGCCGTCGATCACCACTTCAAGACCGCGTTCGCGCTCGTTGATCCGAAAGCGTCCGCCAAGGCCCGCTGGGCCGCCGTGGGCCGCATCGCCAAATTCTATCCGCGGTGGTATGCCGCCCGGTGGTTTGGCAAAGGCCAGGTCGGCGCCTACGGCGAGTTCGGACCCTTGGCCCGCCATCTCCGGTTCGCGGAGCGGAACACACGGCGTCTGGGTCGGGCCATCTTCCACGCGATGGTCCGGTTCGGCCCAAAGCTGGAGAAGCGCCAGATGGTGCTCTTCCGGGCCGTCGACATTGGAGCCGAGTTGTTCGCCATGTCGGCCGCGTGCGCGCGGGCCCAGATGTTGGCCGGGCAGGGTCAGCGCGAGGCGGTCGCCCTCGCCGACGTCTTCTGCCGCACCGCGCGCGGACGCGTACGGGAGCTTTTCCGGGCGCTGTACGGGCCAGACGATCCGGCGCTCTATCGACTCGCCCAGCAGGTGCTGCGCGGCGAGCATCGGTGGTTGGAGCAGGGGATCGTCGGTCTCATCCCCCTGGCGGCCGATCCCGCGCTCCCCAAGCCCGTGCGGGAGGCGGCGCTGGCGGGAGATTAACGCCGACGGGCGCTTAATTTCCGGCCATGCCACGCACAGCACTACGCATTGCGTTTCTCGGGCTGGGCGACATTGGGTCGCCGATGGCCGCGCACATCGCTCGCGCGTTCGACCTCACGGTCTGGAACCGCACCCCCGCCAAAGCCGACCGGTTCGCCGCCCAGCATGTGGCGCGAGTCGCCCCGACCATCGCTGACGCCGTGTCGGGCGCCGAAGTGGTCGCCACGTGCTTCTCGACGTCGGCCGATGTCGAATCCGTCCTCGACGGCGCGCTCCCAGCGCTCCCTCGGGGCGCGGTCTGGGTCGACTTCACATCCGGCGACCCTGCCGGCAGCCGGCGGATCGCCGAGCGGTTGGCCGGGGCGGGCGTGTCGTATCTCGACGCGCCGGTGAGCGGCGGCACGTCCGGCGCCGAGGCCGGCACGTTGACCATCATGTGCGGCGGGGATGCCGCCGTGCTGGAGCGGGTGCAGCCCGTGCTTCAGGTCGTGGGCCAGAAGATTGTGCATTGTGGACCAGTCGGGAGCGGCGATGCCGTAAAGGCGATCAACAACGCCATGCTCGCCGTGCATCTCTGGTCGGCGGCCGAAGGATTGGCCGCTCTGGCACGTATGGGGGTGTCGCCCGCGGTCGCGCTCGACGTGATCAACGCGTCGAGCGGTCGATCGAACGCGTCAATGAACTTGATCCCCCAGCGCGTCGTCACGCGGGCATTTCCGCGCACGTTCCGTCTGGCGCTGCTCGACAAGGACGTCGGGATCGCGGCCGAGGTCGCGCGCGCGGCGCGCGTGCCCAGTCCGCTCCTCCAACTGACCGCGGAGCTGATGCGGATGGCGCACGGCGTGCTCGGCGAGGACGCCGATCACGCCGAGGTGGTCAAGGTTGTCGAACGCTGGGCGGGAGTGGAGATCGCTTAGCGGCCAGCGCGGACGATCCGCCTGCCGGGCGGGGTTTCGGGTCGAGGCCGGCGGCGATCGCGTCGTAGCGGGAGCCCGGGTTCCACAGCACCCACCCTTGGTATCCCGCGTCGTAGACGGCGCGCTTCTGGTCGCGGAGCTGTGCCGGGCCATAGGCCGGGGCGCCCAGCGTGAACGCCTGCAGCCACGGGCGGACGTGCTCGCCCGCGATGCCCAGCTTCATATCGCGTTTGTGGGCATCGGACACGGCCGCGAAGATCGTCTTGTACGGATCGGCGTTCGGCCGCGCGATCCCGTACGATCCATGCGGATAGTGCGACGGGTAGACCATGGGGAGGACGACGTCGGCCGCGCCGGCGATGTTTTCCCAGCGCTGGCCGACCTCCAGGGTGCCCCCGGCGGTGACCAGGCCGAACACGTCGGCCGTCGTGCGCGCCCCGTGCTTGGCGACCCGGGCCCGGGCGGTGGCCAGGAACTCGGCCAGCACTTCGGGCTTGGCTACTCCTTGGGCGCCCGGGAAGATCTGGGGGGGCAGGCTCTTATACGGCTCGGGGAAGCGCACGTAGTCGAACTGGACCTCTTCGAAGCCCAACCGCGCGGCCTCCTCGGCGACGCGGAGGTCGTATTCCCAGACGTCGCGACTGTACGGATTGACCCAGGTGATGCCTTTCTTGTCCCGCCAGGGCGAGCCATCCGGTTGCAGGATGCGCCACCGCGGGTTGAGGCGGGCGGTGACCGAGTCCTTGAACGTGACGATGCGCGCGATCGGGGTGATGTGGTGCGCTTTGAGCGTATCGATCAGTTGGGCCAGATCGGGAATCGACCCGGCGCGACCGGCGTTGCGCTGGACGAGGGTATCCGTGGAGACGTAGTTGATCCCGAACTCGTCCTTGATGTCGATGACGAACGCGTTGATCTCCGTCGAGTCCGCGAGCGCGATCAGCGATCGCATCTTTTTCGGACTCTGGCCGGCGAACCGGTTGACGTAGATCCCGCGGAGGGGCGGCAGGGGAGCCGGCGCTTGGGCAGCGGCCAGGGTCGTGCACGCCGAGAGCGTGCACGCGAACAGGAGAGGGGTCGCGCGCGTCATCGATTATGGGTGGGTGCGGCCGATTTGCGGTCGAACAATGTAATGCGTTGTGCAAGACCTACTGAGAACCAAGACTATATTCATCGACGATGCGTCACGTTCCGCTGTTGTTCACGGTGATGGCGACCGCCGCGTGCGGCGCGCGGCCTGCCGCGCGTGCGTCACGCGGGCATGCGACGGCGCCGCCGCCGGCCGAATTTCTGATCGCGGCGGGTGACTCGACGTTCTGGGTGACGACGGGGCACGACGGCGTGCACGTGCGCGGCGCGCCGCTCGTGCTCACGAAGTACGGGGACCGTTTCTACGAGGTCTACGTCGCCGACGACGACCGGTCGTTCTACAATGCCGTCTTCGTCGGCCAGCGCATCTACGCCCGGGATCTCTTGAATGGCGATTCCGTGGCCGTGTTCGAGGACAGCACCGTTGGGAGAGCCGCCGCCGGGTACGCCGCGCGGCATCCCGATGACGCGCCTCTCGATCCGGATGAGGATGCCGCCGAGGATCCTGCCAGCACGGTGACGGGCGAGGTCGACATTCTCGATCTGCACGGTCCTTTCGTGTCGTTCGCTTATCACGGTTCGGCCAACGGCGAGGCCGGCACCGGTCAGACCAGCCGGCACGGCGTGGTCGACCTGCGGGCGCGGGCCATCGCGCCCCTGCGGACCGTCGTCGGTCCGTCGGCCGACCGGGTACTGGCCGCCGGGCGGCAGCGGTTCCGCGCCGTGCGCGACTCGATTCGTGCCATCGGGGACAGCGACGCCGACGACGAGTCGGTACGCCGGGCGGCGCGGGCGTTGGCGGGCGGGGCGTTCACGTTTGATCCCTTGAGCTATACGCTGGAGGCGCCCAGCGGGGCCCTCGCCGTCGCGTTTGTGGTGCCGGGGCACGGGACCGGCGGTCGCGGCCGGTGGCTGGCGCTCGGCCCGGTGGGCGTGCCGGATACCCCGGGGTTGCCGCCCTGGTGGCGCGAGGTCCGGAGCACTTTGCCCTCGGGGCAGTCGTGGGCGCATGGTCGGGTGACCCTGGTTGCCCGGTATGATACCGCCAACAACAGCATCCGGTTGGCGCTCCGGGACAGCGCGCATGGCGATTGGCCGGTGGCGCGGTTGCCGGCGCCGGCCCATCGCGTGTTCTGGCTCGACGGCGTTCCGCGCGACACCGTGACCCTCCGGGCGTTGGTCAGAGCGTTCGACGAGTCCGCGCTCTATTCCGACGATGCGCGCAGTGTGCGGTACGCGCACCCGCGGCACCGGCCCATCCCCCGGTTGTGGGCCGCCTCGGCGAGGCCGCCACAGCATCGCCATCGGCCTGTTCATCGACCCCGCCGGCACGCGCCTTGGAAATGAAGCCTGACATCGAAGAGTTGCTCGAGCCCAAGCCCGTCCGCGCCTCCCAGCACGAGACGTCCGAGCTGATGATGCCCCAGGATGCCAACGTGCTCGGTCACGTGTTCGGCGGCGTGATCCTGTCGATGATGGACAAGGCGGCGGGCATTTGCGCGTTCCGGCATGCGCGGATGGCGTGCGTGACCGCGTCGGTGGACCGCGTCGACTTTCGCGAGCCCATTCACGTGGGCGATCTCGTGATCATGAAGGCCAGCGTGAATTACGTCGGCCGTTCCTCTATGGAAGTGGGCGTGCGCGTGGAGGCCGAGGATCTGTTGTCCGGCCGGCGGCGCCACACGAATTCGTGTTATCTCACGTTTGTGGCGGTCGATCGCAACGGCCGGCCCGTGCCGGTGCCATCGCTCGTTCCCGAGACCGCCGACGAGCAGCGGCGGTTTGCCGCGGCGCGGGAGCGCCGGCGGCGGAGGCTCGAGGAGCGGACCGCCGAGAGTAACGGCTTGCGCCCTTGACCATCCCTGGTCGGATGTCGCACGATTCGATCATGACGATTGCTCCGGAGATGCGGCGCTTTACCGCGGAGCAGGCGACGCAGATGCTGCCGCTGGTGCGTCGCATTGTCGAGGACGTGGTGGAGTCGGTCGCGCATTGGCGTGAGCGCGTGCGGGAGTTCGAGCTGGTGACCGCGGCGGCGACGGCGGCGACGCCCGATCCCCGGGCGGTGATGCTGGAGCGCGAGACGAGCGCGATCGCGGCGGATGTCGATCGGTTCGTGCGGGAGTTGAACGCGCTCGGGGTGATGCTGAAGGACTACGAGACCGGGTTGGTGGATTTTCCTGCGGAACGGGACGGACGAACCGTGTATCTGTGCTGGCGGTTGGGTGAGCCAAGCGTGCAATTCTGGCACGAAGTGGACGCCGGGTATGTCGGGCGGCGTCCGGTGGAAGAGCAGGTGGTGGCGTGAAAGGCACCACCTATCGGGCTCCGGACGGGGTGACGTGGAACGTCGCCGTTCAAGTTCCCGGGTCCAGCAACGCGCTGGTCGTGTTCGGGTATCCGGGCGATCCCCATCGCAACCGCTACAATTGGTTTCTGGCGAATGGGCCCGACGCCCGCAACGTCACCGGCCATTTGCAGGTGCGGACGGTCTTGAACGCCTTGGACGAACCAGCGTTGGCGCGGCTCTTTCGCCGCTCGATGCCGATCCGGCCCGCAGGGACTGGTCCGCGCGGATCGCGGCCGCTCACGCAGGACTGACGGGCGCGGGCTCGATTTCGTCGGCGTAGGCGACGACGATCTCGGTGCCGTCGCGCGCGCAGGACGTGGCCGGAAACACCTCGCGCGCTTCGCGTTCCAGGTCCGCGTGATCGCGGGCGTAGCGCGCGGAGAAGTGCGTGAGGACCAGCCGGCGGACTTTGGCCCCCTCGGCGACCGTGGCCGCTTCGCGGGCCGTCGAGTGGCCGGTTTCGGCGGCGCGGGCGGCCTCCTCGTCGGCGAACGTGGCCTCGTGGACCAGGAGATCGGCGCCGGTCGCCGCGACCACGGTTGATTCGGCCGGACGCGTGTCGCCGGTGATCACGATGCGGCGTCCGGGCCGGGTGGGGCCGACCAGCGATGCCCCGTCGACTGTGCGGCCGTCGGGGAGCGTGACCGTGTCGCCTTTGTGCAGGCGGCCCCAGAGCGGTCCTTCGGGGATGCCGATCGCGCGCGCCAGATCCGGGTTGAACCGTCCGAGGCGGGTTTCCTCGATGAGGGCGTAGCCCAGGGCGCGGGCCCCGCGGTGGTCGACCGGAAAGGGAACGATTTCATAGCCCGGGCGCTTGATCGCGACGCCAGGCTCGATTTCCGTCGGTTCGACCGGGAATCCCCATCGCTCACCGCCGAACGATTCGACGAGGCGGAGGAGGCGTCCCAGTCCCGGCGGCCCCCAGAGGCGCATGGGGTCCGTGCGCGCTTGCAATTGGAGGGTGCGGAGGAGCCCCACGACGCCGAGGACATGGTCCGCATGGTAGTGCGTAAAGAAGATGTCCCCGAGGGCGAAGGAGATCCCATAGCGCATCATCTGGCGTTGGGTGCCTTCTCCGCAGTCGAACAAGAACGTCTCCCCTTCGCGCACGACGGCGAGCGCCGATACGTTGCGTTCGATCGTGGGCCGGCTGGCGGCGGTGCCAAGGAACCGGAGAGACAGTGACATCGGTGCAATATACCGGTATCGACCTTTGGTCTAATACGCGCCTGCGCCGTCTGGGCCTGCTTGTTGCTTGTGTACTGGGCCGGACCGGGCTTGATGGGCACCGGGCGTTGGGGGAATATTCTTGAGCCCTCCTCGCGTCAGGTGCGAAGTCGAGCTATATCAGCGACACGGTGCTTCGGTGGTCGAGACTGACGTGGTCTCTGTCTTGCGGTCCGCACAGTTGGTTGGCCGATTACATGGCCGCGACTACATGGCGATGGAGGTATGATGCCGGAACAGAGCAATCGCGAGTTGGAGGTGCATGACGGCGGCGGCCGGGCCTCCACCGGGACGGCGAAGCGCACTGGAACGAGCAATCGTGGGTTCGCTTCGATGGACCGGGAGCGGCAGCGCGAGATCGCCAGCAAGGGCGGGCGCGCCGCGCATGCGAAAGGAACCGCGCACGAATGGACGGCCGATGAGGCGCGGGTTGCGGGACGGAAAGGTGGCGAGACCGTGAGTCGCGATCGCGAGCACATGGCCGCCATAGGTCGTGAGGGCGGCGGAGCGCGGAGCGCTGGTGCGCGGACGCGGCGTCGCGATGGTGGAGATGAGCTGACGGTCGAGGATCGGAGCCGGGTATCCCGTGCGGCGCACGGGGACGCGGCCGGCAGCAACGGGGCAGCGTAGGGCGGTTTCGAGGGCAGCGGGTCGGGACGGTCAGGTCTCGATCCCGTAACTCCTGCGGCAACGGGTAGTTGGCGCGTTGATCTCGCGTCATCGTGTAACCCGTGTTACCTTGACTTTGGGTCGCAAGTCTCTACCTTGGATTGCGGCACACACTCGCGCGGCTGGAAGTGCGGGGCTGTAGCTCAGTTGGGAGAGCGCTGCAATCGCACTGCAGAGGTCAGGGGTTCGACTCCCCTCAGCTCCATTGGTATGTAGCTCGCTTGGGGAAATATTGCCCGCCGCTGTTCGGTAGGACGGAGAGTTCCAATGACGGCGCGCGTGGCATGCCCCAGCGGGTTCGAACGATAGAGTAGAGCATACACCGGATCGCGCCGCGGGCTTCGTGCTCGCGGCGCTCGTGCTTTTATCTCAGCAAAGCGTCGATATCGGCGCGCAGGGCGCCGAACGCCTCGGCGTCGAACCGGTTTTCCTCGGCTTCGCTGAGTTGCGCGAACTCGCCGACGGCGGAGTTGCCGAGGCCTCCTAGCCATTTCATGACGGTGCTCTCTTTGATGGCGATGTGGCCATCGCGAAAGAGGAGCGTCTGGGCGCCGGCGGAGTCTTTGAGCGTGTAGCGAAGGCCGGCGCCGGTGCCTTCGAACGGCTCGCGCATCGCGCCTCTCATGAAATGCGCCATGGCCAGGGGGAGGTGCCAGTGCGGTTCATGGCGGAACGCGAGGTTCCAACCGCGTTCGTGCGGCTCGTGGATCGCGGTGCAGTCGGCGACGAGATCGGTGAGGCCGACGGTGAAGATGGCGACTTTGGCGAAGAACTCGGACGTCAGGCGGAGCGAGTCGGGCATCGCGCGCGGGGGGCCGGCGAGCGGCGCCAGGTGGCCATCGCGCGTGGCGCGCACGGTGACGGTGACGGTGCCGAGGGCGCCGCGCAGGTCGATCCACCGATCGTTGCTGTGGTCTGTGACCACCATCGCGAACCGTGAGGGCATCACGTACTTCTTGATGTATTTCGCGTACGCGGGGAACGCGGCCGCGATGCGCTCGGGGTGGAAACTCGTGACGAGCGTGACGACGGTGGTGCCGTCGCCGAGCGGTTCCGTGCGCAGCGTGTCGAGGTTGAGCAGGCGGCCCACGGTCTGGGTGGTGCGTGGGAATGCGGTCCGGTAGTCCGTGCGGAGCGCGGGTTCGGCGCGGGTGGCGGACGCCGAGATGAGCGCGGAGAGGACGCGGGCCAGGTCATCGCCGGTGAGGGAGCCGACGGCGCCGACGGCGCGCGTGGTCCACTCGTATTGGCCTTTGGTGATGTGCTCCAGGCGGACCACTTGGAGGGTTTCGCCGAAGCGGGCGGGCAGGGTCGCGGCCGCGTCTTCGGCCAGGACGTAGTGGCCGTTGTTGGCGAACGATCCGCGTACGGTAAGCGTGCGGACATTGGGCGGCGGGTCGCCGCCGGCCGCCGCCCCGTTCCATGCGATGGTATCATTGAATACGCGCGAGGGGGCGAGCGCGTCGCGGATCAGGAGCGTGCGGGCCGCGGCGAATCGGGGCGAGCGTTGGACGGCGGTGAATCGCTGTTCCAGCGCCAGGAAGAACGAGTCGGCGTTGGTGCGGGCGGCGATGACGCCGGGCGCGAACGCTTGGGGGGTGTCGTGGCAGGCCGCGAGGCTCACCAGGGCGCTCACGAGGAGTGCCCCCAGGAGTCCAACGCGGGCGGCGCGGCGGGGGTCACGAAACGGCACTGGTGAAAGCTAGCGGTCGGGCGCGCCCTGGCCGTAAGTTCGGCCCGTGGCGAACGAGTTTGAAACCGAAGAGCGACCGGACCGCCGGGGGCGCATCCCGCCGCCGCTGTACTATATCGTCGGGCTGGCCGTGGGTTTCTTGCTGGAGTGGTGGCTCGGCGGCCCCATCTTTCCGCGGAGTGCGGCGCCATATGTGTGGCAGGCGCCGGGGCTGTTCGTCTTAGTTGGCGGTGTAGTGCTGGTGGTGGTCGCGCTCGCGATGATCTTGCGCACGGGATCGAGCGTGCGGCCCGATCGGCCGACGACGGCATTGGTGATCAGCGGACCCTATCGCTGGACACGGAATCCCATGTACCTCGGTCTGGCGATGGTCAGCGCCGGTCTCGCGGTCATGGCGAACGCCGTGTGGCCGCTCCTCATGGTGGCGGTCGAAGTTGTGGTGGTACGTCGCTTGGTGATCGATCGGGAGGAAAAGTATCTCGAGTCGGAGTTTGGGTCGGATTATCGGCGGTATCGAGAGCGAGTACCACGTTGGATCTAGGAGATCACATGCGCTGTACGACCGTTTTTCTGATGGCGGTGGTGGTGGGAGGCATTGGGGTCGCGCCGGCTGGCGCACAGGGGCTGCACTATCCGGTGGCGACGGCGGACCCGGTGGTCGACACGATGTTCGGGACTCCGGTGCCCAAGCCCTATCAATGGATGGAGGATCTGAACGCGGCGCCGGTACATGCGTGGGTGGCGTCGGAGAACGCGGTGACGGCGGATTATTTCTCGCATCTGGCGAGTCGCGACTTCGTGAAGCGGCGGTTGACGGAGCTCTGGAATTTTCCGCGCACGTCCTTGCCGGTACGCGGTGATTTGGGGAAGATCTGGTTCTATCAAAAAAACAGCGGGTTGCAGCGGCAGTCTGTGCTCTATATGCGGCGGGGAGCGGACGGGGCGCCGTCGGTGGTGATTGATCCGAACACGTTGTCGCCGGATGGGTCGGTCTCGTTGGCGGAGTGGTCGCCGTCGCCGGACGGCAAGTACGTCGCGTTCGGGTTGTCCGAGGGGGGCGCCGACTGGCGGGACGTGTTGGTGCGGACCGTGGCGACGGGGAAGGATTTCGCGGACACGGTCAAGTACGTGCGGTTCTCCGGGTTGTCGTGGACGGCGGACAATCGCGGGTTCTTCTATGAGCGGTTCCCGGATGTGTCGGCCGCGCAGAAGTTGAGCGCGGCCCTGGAGCATCAGCGCGTCTACTACCATAAGGTCGGCACGCCGCAGTCGGCGGACCGGATGATCTACGAGCGGGCCGACAAGCCCAACTGGTTCGTGCAGGCGCAGGTCAGCGAGGATGGGCGGTATCTCTTTCTGATCTCGACGCCGGGGACCGATCCGATAAAGACGCTGGGAGTGGTGAACTTGGGCGATCCTGCGCATCCGCGCGTGGATGCACCGATGATGCCGGTGGTGTCACAGGCAGAGGCCGACTATTTCCCGCTCGACGTTGTGGGGTCGACGCTCTACGTGTTGACGGACCATGGCGCGCCCAAGCGGAAGGTGATCGCTGTCGATCTTGCGCATCCGGACTCGGCGCATTGGAAGACGATCGTGCCGGAGTCGAACAATCACATCGAGAGCGCGGCGTTGGCCGGTGGGCATCTGGTATTGGAGGAGCTCGTGGATGTGAAGAGCGAGCTGCATGTCCTGTCGCTCAGGGGTGTGGCGCAGGGGCACATCGCGCTGCCGGGCGTGGGGGCGGTGGCTGGGATCGGCGCCCGGTTGGATTCGCCCGAGCTCCTGTTCGCGTTCACGTCGCCGCTCTATCCGCCGACGATTTTCCGCTACGATCTCACGACGGACACGCGGCGCCCGTTCGAAGCGCCGAAGTTGCCGTTCGATGTGAGCGGGTACGAGACGCGGGAGGTCTTCTATCCGTCGAAGGACGGGACGAAGGTGCCGATGTTCATCACGGCGAAGAAGGGGCTCGTGCTCGACGGGTCGCACCCGACGCTCCTGTACGCGTACGGCGGGTTCGACATCAGTCTCACGCCGACCTACGCCTCGGATATCCCACTGTGGCTGGAGCTGGGCGGGGTGTATGCGACGGCGAGTCTCCGGGGTGGTGGTGAGTATGGCGAGGCGTGGCATCGCGCCGGAATGTTGGAGAAGAAGCAGAACGTGTTCGATGATTTCATTGCGGCGGCGGAATATCTGGAGAAGGAAAAGGTGACGTCGCCGGCGAAGTTGGCCATTCAGGGTGGATCGAACGGTGGGCTGTTGGTGGGGGCTGTGGAGGAGCAGCGTCCGGACTTGTTCGGCGTGGCGTTGCCGGCGGTCGGGGTGATGGACATGCTGCGCTACGATCACTTCACCGGTGGTGCCGCGTGGGCCGGCGAGTACGGCTCGGCGTCGGACTCGACGGCGTTCCGGTACTTGATCAAGTACTCACCAGTGCAGAACGTGCACGCGGGTACCTGTTATCCGGCGACGTTGGTGACGACGGCCGACCACGATGACCGCGTGGTGCCGAGTCACAGCTACAAGTTCACGGCGGCCATGCAGGTGGCGCAGGGCTGTGCCAAGCCGGTCCTGATCCATGTGGAGACCGAGGGGAGCCACGGGTATCTGCCCACGGATAAGCGGATCGCGAATACGGCCGACGCGATCACGTTCACGGCGGCGAATTTGGGGATGACGATCCCGGCGGCCGGGGCGGTGACGCAGTAAGCCACAGTCCGCCGGGCTTGCGGGGGCGGGCGGTGGCTCGTCATTCTTTTTCGGTCCTGGCGCGCGTCCAGACGCGCCGGGACCGGACCGTACTGCCCCTTGGTGTAACTGGCAACACGCCTGACTCTGGATCAGGAGAGTCCTGGTTCGAGCCCAGGAGGGGCAACTGGTAAATAACGGCGCTGTATGAGCTTAGCTCATTCGGCGCCGTTTTGCTCTTTCGGGGGTCCGAATGGCGAAGCGCGAGTCGAAGACGCAGGTCGATCGCCTTGGTGATCGTTTGAAGGGAGGCGATACGAGTGAGGCAGACCTGCTGCTGTTGGACCACTACCGTCGATCTTTCGGCGAAGCCTATGAATTCGTCATCTCCACAATCAGAGATCGCCTGGGTCTGCAGCCAACAGGTCGAGCCGCGAAATCGACTACTGCGATCGTGGACAAACTGCGTCGGGAGAGCATTCGCCTCAGTCAAATTCAAGATATGGCTGGTTGCCGGCTGATCGTCTCGAACCTGTCCGAGCAGGATGGAGTGGTGGGTCAGCTGCACTCGGTATTTGCCGACGCGCGTGTGATCGATCGCCGCCGGGAGCCGAGTCATGGTTATCGAGCGGTTCACGTCGTTGTAGAGAGGAATGGCAAGCCGGTAGAGATTCAGGTCCGCACTTGGCTTCAACACGGATGGGCTGAGCTGTCCGAGAAGTTGTCCGATCGGAACGATAAGGACATCAAGTACGGCGGAGGGGCTGAGCTTCCTCGATCGATGTTGCGTTCGATGTCCGAAATCATCGCCCGAAATGAAGAGATCGAACGGGCGTTCTCAGTGCCCAACGGATCGGCCGAACCCGAAGGTTCCTCGCAAGTGTTGGCGAAGGTCGCCGAGGCGCGCGCACAGATGCACCGAGATCTCGCGAAACTTATCGGCACCCTTTCAGCGGCGATTGGAGATGACAATGCTATTTCTGATTGAGTACGACAGAGGTCGTGCGGAGTTAGTCAGTATCCGAGCGTTCAGCGACTCCCAACGGACGCTGGCGGAAAATGCTCGCATTGATCTGGAGATCGTGTTGAATCGCGAAGGCGTCGAACGCGAGATCGTCCTCTTGGAGGCGGCGAACAGGGAAGGTCTGTTGCGGACGCATGGACGGTACTTCAAGGCGCTCGAAACCCTTGCCGGCCGTGTGCCGCAACTGCTTGAGGGCAGAGGCTGACGTCTGGGACGCACGGGCGAAGCCGATCTGCCGTTACCCACCGGATGGTGGGTGGACTTTTAGCGCGGGAACTCGTCCCCCTTGGGCGTGCCCCCACCAATGACGACCGAGCGGTGCTCGGGCAGATGCTCCGTGCAATCCGGGAGCGAAAGGGCTAACCCAGGAGCGGGGGGCCTTCCTAACGCAAATCCATCCCAACTACGCGTCTGATGCCGAGTTGGGGAAGCGCAATATCTCGAGGGACTACCTATCGCGCTGGTTTGCGGCATTCGGACAGAACTGGGCGACCTTTGGGGAAGAGCTAGACCGGGCAGCCAAGAGTCGTCGCCCTGCGCCAGACGCGCGCTAGTCACCATGCAGGATTGCAATCCGCCTTGAGCGCCGGCGCAGCCGGTGCGAATGGCGGCGAGCAGGGATCAGATACCTGGTGCAAGCGCCGAAGGCGCGACGCACCGGTATCGATCCTCTTGCTCGCACAACGGACATCATCGAACCGTAGACAGTTGCCCGTTCACTCGAAATCGCCAGCCCATTCGGCTCTTGCGGTGACCACGTCGGCAGCGCAATCTGGGCGCTGTACTACGCGATCCACCGAGAGGAGGAGTGTTGTCGAATCACGACGACCATTTCGCAGAATTCAAAGCCCACACGCTCTTCAAGCATCTGATCTTAGATGGCTACTTGAAGGCTTGGGCCATGATATTGTTGTCCAAGCTCTCGCGAGTCTGGATCATCGATGCGTTCGCCGGCGCAGGAAAGGACGAGTTGGGGAACGATGGGTCGCCCGTCATCGCGGCGAAAATAGCCGTCCAAGTACAAGATCGATTGGGACACGGCAAACGCGTTACAGTAGTGGCGATCGAAAAGGACGCAGGTCGATTTCGCCGACTAGAGGCCGCCATGGCGCCCTACGATATCGATCGGTCTGGGCCACACCCGGTGGCATATCTGAGGCATTCAACGTTCGCCGAAAAGGTCGACGGACTCTTGCAGAAAATCGGGGAAGAACCGGCATTCTTCTTCCTTGATCCGTTCGGCGTTGATGGTCTGAAACGCGACGTGGTTAAGAAGATTCTGGAGGGTGAGCGCCGCGAGGTGCTCTTGATGTTCTCCGATGAGTCTGCGGTGCGACTTCTTGGCGTTGTTGCCAGCGAGGTGCCCGATCTCGACCGCGAAGTCGCGAAGTTGCAGGATCGGCCTTCTCTGTTCCCCGAGTTTGACGTGGAGGATCAAGAGCGGAGACGAAGGGAGGTCGAAGCAAGTGCAAGGGCTTTGGGTTACACGAAACCCGCGGCTGAGCGAATCTTGCGGGAAGCGTACGGCGATGAATCGGCGACGAATGAGCTTATTAGGACGTCGATTTCACGCAGGCCGGAACGTGCCGTGGAAATGTACGTTGAGCTTCTAATCACCTTAGGCGCGACTTACGTGCTTCCATTCGCGCTTCGAACCGCTGACAATCGCCATGCGTACTACTTGATTCATGCGTCGAAGTCGCCGCGCGCATTCACGAAAATGAAGGCGGTCATAGGAGCAGCGATCAATAAGAGTGCATTGCCTGATGACGCCAAGGAATCAATGACGATTCACATTACCACGGACTTACAACCGATACTCGAAGCGGTGCGGAAGAAGTTTGCGGGGAAACGGGTCCGTTGGACTGGCACGCAAGACAGCGTAAAAGAATTTGTTCTGGCAGAGACCCGTTTCTACTCGCACATGGGCGACGATCTGAAGAAAGAACTGGCAAGTTACGCGGTTAGTAAGCGACCGCTCGAGTTTGCGTTTCCGGGCGCTACCGACGGGTAGGTAGAGGTGCCGGGTAAGCGCTGTACTCCTTCCCCTCGAGTAATCGCCCGCCAGCTTTCGGCGTTCGCCCACCCCATTGCTTCCAGAAGAAGGCTACGCGCTTCGATCGACAGAGATTTCGCAGGCCAATCGCCCACGCCGGATCAACTGGGCGGTAGTGAGGCCCGCTCTCTCCACCGCCGATGACCCATTGAATATTGCTCAGGTCCAACTGGTCGAGCGGACCGAGCAGGGGCTCTGCGGATATGAATCGGACGGCCGCTTCACCGATACTCCGCACAGCATCGACGCGGTGTGCGACGTTCATGCTCTCAACCGAAGTCCCGATCCAAACATTCTTAGGCCAAGGCAATTTGGGTGAGAGTCGAGCAGCACGATCTGGTCGCTTCGTCAATAGCTGAAATTGATGCCAGTCGGCTTGAGCCATCACGTCGAAAACGGCACGGATCATTTCGACGCTAAAGTGAGCATGAAATACGTCAGACATACTGTTGACGAATATCCGCTTGGGAGTGCGCCAGCTTAGCGGCTGCCGTAGTCGATCTTCCCAAAAGCGGGGCGCAAACGGATCCGCTAGGTTCGCCGCGCTCTCCTTAACAGGGCGTCGACGCAGATACACGTCGCGGGTCTTGGTTTGTGCCAACAATGCGGCGTAGCAATAGTCGCAGCCCGCGGAGATTTTCGTGCAGCCCGTCATCGGATTCCACGTGGCATCGGTCCATTCGATCGCAGTATGGGTCGAGCTCATAGAGATCCTCCGATCCGGTGCCGAACAAATGCCGAATTGCGCACGCTGGATGAATATAGCTAGGCGCAACTGGACCGGTATTGTCGAGTTTGGAGCGGGGTCGCAGTTTGTTTCCTCGCCAGGCCTACTCCTGATGAAGTGTTTGAGGCGTGTCGGCAGTAGTTTCGGCGCAGTTTCTCCGGGCTGTTGCGACGATCTCGACAGCGTGGGCGGGCGCCGATGCCCGATTAGGCGCCGTATCGGGACTGGTTACCCGGAACGAGCTGCGCCTCGGTCGGACTCTGATCAGGAGAACCAAGAATTGGCGGGTTTTGTCAGCAGTCACTTCGTACACGTGTTCGCCGGATTGGTCTTGTTGTCGCGGGTTGGAGACATCGGCAGCACGTGGCTCATCAGCCCCAAGCTGCTGCTGGAGGCGAACCCAATTGCACGGGGTCTAGGGTATCGTTTCGCCGTTGCCACCATCGCCGTGTGCCTCTTGCCGTATTACAACACGGCACTCGGCGTTGTCGTTCTGATCCTATCGTTCATGGTCACAGCATCGAATCTCCGTAGCGCGTGGTTCTTTCGCAGCATCGGTGAGGCGCAGTATGCGGCGATGCTGGAGACCGCGGTAGGGAAGTCGACGAGAGCACAGGCCTTCGCGGCGACCCTGGCCTATGCGAGTTGTTTTGCGTTGATGAGCGCGGTGATGCTGTATCTGAGCCCGGATCCACGTTCGTGGGGCCATTATCCAGCGGTCGCCTTTGCCTACTACGCGGTCGCAGTTGTCGTCTTTCAGTCGCTCTGGATTCGCCGCGTATTTCGCGATGACACGAGACGGCCGGCGACAGTGGCAGAGTAGGGCTGGGCACGTGAGCGCGATCGTTCAATCAGCCCTGCAGGCCTGAAGACTCAAGTGCCATTGGCCAACGCAAACTCGGCTTGCATAGCGTGCGACTGCCCTGGCAGAGCCGGTCGTTCTCTCGGATTATAGCCAAAGGCATGTACTCGACCTGCCTATTCTGCCACTCGCCGCTCGGCGCGAACCAGGTCGTCGAGCGCTTCCCAGTGGGTCAGCGCCTGGCATTCGATGCGGCGAAGGGGCGCCTCTGGGTTGTCTGTCCCCATTGCCAGCGTTGGAACCTCACGCCTCCCAAGGCGCGATTCTGCTCGCTTGAGTTCCGTGAACAGTGACGGGCTGACGGAACAACCCAATCGCTGAAGATGAGAAAGCGTGTCCACAGAGTAGAGTGCAATCCCCTCCAAGTCGGTGCCCCGGCGCCTCGCCGGGGGAAGCTCCGCTCGACGCCAATGATGCGGTTCCCTACTGCGAAACCGGTGGTGCCTGAACGTTGCTATAGTCGTAGCGGGTCGAGATGTGGTCCTTTGACGCGGCGCTGCCACCGGAATCGAGGCCGATCTCGGTCTTGACCGGCAGCCCGCTGCCGTTGGCGATCCAAATTTGGCCATCCGAGTCGGCGTCTTCACTCTCGCTGTGAACGGCGTACACCGTGGCCGCTACGCCGCCCACCGACTCCTCGCGCACGCGATGGCAATTGTACGTCTTGGCGTTCTTGATGTTCTCCTCTTCCTGCTTCCTGCTGTCCTCTGGCGTCATCGGGCTGACTTTCCATTTGCCCTCGATCATGATGTAAGTCTTGTCCTTGGTGCTAATCATCTCGTCCTGCTTGGGTTTGCCGCCCGTCAGGCTTGTGGGGAGCATCGTATACATATGGTATGGCGTACCCCGCTGTTTGAGGGTGGCATCGAAGACGACTTTGCAGGATGCGAGGTCCTTCTGCGCGAGCACGACGGCTGGCGCGAGGGTGGAGAGAGATGTGATGACGGCAAGGCGGTTGCGGAGGCGCATAGGGGTCTCGGACACGGTGAAGAGGCTCGTTGATGGCTGAATCCTACGGAACGCCCGTTGCGCGGACGTCTGCCCACCGTCTTTTTGGCGACCGTGCCGACCGGCGAGTGGTTATCCCGCCATCGCCAGCGCCAGCGTGGCGTGCTCGAAATGCTCGCCAAAGCTGAGGTCGCAGAGGCCGTTGGTCTGAAGATCTATGAAGTCCGACCCGACCTGGAGCGTGTGGGCCCATGCCTAGAGACGGACCGGATCGCTTGACAGGCGCACGATCCTCGTCGCTGCAAATCTGACGCGCGATCGGCCGCTTGCCGGCTCCTGGTGAGAGAGGACGGCCGACGCACAATCGCTTGGCGGAAACCCCTGGGCACAACGTGGGCACAAGGCACAATGAGCGCGGTTGTGCCCGCCGGCGTCGATTCGGCCATTGCGGCCCAGGCGACGGCGTTCGAGCGCGCCAATCCCACGGCGCACGTTGTTCGAATAGCTAACGCGTCGCATTGGGTGGTTGGGTCGAATGAGGCGGACGTACTGCGTGAGATGAATGCGTTCCTCGCGACGCTGCCTCCCCAGTAGCGCGGAGCGAGCTGCCGCTGGCCCGCCAAGCTGTGTGAGGATCTGTGTGAGTTAGATCTGGCAAGAAGCGGCAAGGAGCGGGGCTGACTCTTCCGGATCAGTAACACGGAGGCGCGAGCCGGCCTGGCGGTCGACCGCTCCGCCGCGCATGATTGCCGTCTCTTTGAGAAACCGAGTGCGAACGTGGTCGGAAGACTGGTCTCGTGGGGCGCGCTGGCCATCGTCGTCTTTGACCTAGTGGCTTCGGTCGCGTCTCGAACGATCGGATTCCGGTACAGTTATGCGACTGTCGACTCTTGGCTGATCTATGCGGCCTTCGGGTTTATGATCGGCCGCCGAGTGAACGTCGCTGCGGCGTCATGGGGAGTCGCCATCATCGCCGCTGTCGAAGCGACTATTGGCTGGGCGGTGTCTTGGGCGATCGGCCCTGGAAGGCCCCCGAATGGGATCCCGAGCCTCGGCGTCCTCGCGATAACAGTGGTGCTGGTTGCCGCCGCCGGAGCTGTAATCGGAGCCCTATCCGGCGGCCTGGTCCGAAGAGTGAATCGACACGACGCACGCTCGCTCGCGAGCGCCAATCGCGTCGGTCATGGGATCGCTAGGGCTCACCATGCTTCGACAGGATGGTTTGCCTTATGCCGGGGCGTCACCGTGGTCCCTACGCCACTGTGTGGTCGGCGACGCGCGGCCCTATTGTCGATGCTCACGACGCGGTTGGTTGCGTTTGCTCATCGGGTGCGTGAACGTCCGGCAACTTGCTCTGCTGCGCGCTGGGACTCCGTGCTAACGCGAGATCGCCGTGCACCGCTTGTTGGGTTGCCACTATGGGGACATTGCGCGGCAGCTCCTGACCGAGCGCTCCTGCTCGCCCGGGTGGTGGCGCCTTCGGACTCGGCGTCCACAGTCCTGGTTCGAGCCCAGGAGGGGCAACTCGAAGGCCCTGCATCGCTTGGTCGCTGCGGGGCTTTGTCTTTCCCGCCCACGCTGTCGGAGTTTCGTCGGAGTTTCTGCAGTAGAGGCATTGGAGCCGAGGGGATCGGCCCCCACCGGACCACGTTGGTCGATGACTTCGCGGCTACGGTCGCGCGTGACGTCCAGTGGCGAGGCGCGCGGTCACTTCCGCGATCAAGCGGACAGCAGCGACCGGCCGGCTCCGTCCCTTTCGCCACGCGACGACGATCTGCCGGACCGGCTTGCCGGGGCGCAACCGAAGGTAGCGGCAGCGGTCGGACCGATCGGTCGCCGCTGCCATCTCCGGTACGAGCGAAAGCCCGAGGCCGAGTGAGACGAGCTCCGTGATCGTCGAGAGTTGGGTCGTGCGGCAGACGACCTGGCTCGCGATATGGCGCGTCGAGCAGAAGTGGTCGATCTGGCGGCTCAAGCAGTGCGTGTCGGCGAGCGCCACCGTGGGCTGGCCCCGCAGGTCCGAGATGTGGAGCTCGGCTCGTTCGCCCGCGGGGTGGCGCCGCGGCAGCGCGACGAGCAACTCCTCCTGCCCAATGACATTGACGTCGAGCAGCACATTGTCGAGCGGCGTGCTCAGGATCGCGCAGTCGATCTCGTTGTTCTCGAGCGCGCCCACGAGGGCTTCGCTGTAGTCCTCGCGCACGGTGATAGGACACGTGGGATAGGCGCGGCGCAGCGCGCGCAGGGCCGGTGGAAGCAGGTACGGCGCCATTGTCGGAATGGCGCCGACGACGAGCGTGCCGGGGCCGTCTTCCGCTTCGCGCTTGAGATTCGCCTCCGTCTCACGGATCTCCGCGAGGATGCGTCGCGCGCGGGGGAGGAGCGCCCGGCCCGCGTCGGTGAGCGCGACGCCGCGGCCGAGGCGGTCGAACAACGTCGTGCCCAACTCCTGCTCCAGCTTCTTGAGCTGTTGGCTCAGGGAGGGCTGCGCGACGAAGCAGCGCTCGGCGGCGCGGCTCACGTTGCCACATTCGGCAGTGGCGACGAAGTAGCGGAGCTGATGCAATTCCATAGGTTCCACCTATCGATATGCGAGACAATCCATCTTGGACAACTATACGTCCCGCCACTAGCCTCCGCTACATGGAACAGCCACCCGTTCTGACAACCGCCAACGGCGCCCCGCTCGGCGTCCCGCAGGCGTTGACCGCCGGCCCGCGCGGCCCGGTGTTGATGCAAGACGTCCAGCTCATTGAGCAGATGCAGCACTTCAACCGCGAGCGCATTCCCGAGCGGCCGGTGCACGCGAAAGGGTCCGGCGCGTACGGCACATTCACGGTCACGCACGACATTACGCGCTACACCCGCGCGAAGCTGTTCGAGCGGCTCGGCCATTCGACGCCTGTGTTCGCGCGATTCTCAACCGTTGCCGGCGAGCGCGGCGCCGCCGACGCCGAGCGCGACGTGCGCGGGTTCGCGCTCAAGTTCTATACGGCCGAAGGGAACTGGGATCTCGTCGGCAACAATACGCCGGTATTCTTCGTGCGCGATCCGTACAAGTTCCAGATGTTCATCCACACGCAGAAGCGGCACCCGAGGACGAACCTGCGCGACATGGACATGCAGTGGGACTTCTGGTCGTTGTGCCCCGAGTCCCTGCATCAGGTGACGATGCTGTTTTCCGACCGTGGCATTCCGAAGGGTTATCGGCACATGCACGGGTTCGGCAGCCACACGTACTCTCTCGTGAACGCCCACGCCGAACGCGTCTGGTGCAAGTTCCACTTTCGGACGCTACAAGGCATCGACACGCTTCACGACGACGACTCGGCGCAGCTCATCGGACAAGACCGGGAGAGTCACCAGCGGGATCTGTTCGATGCGATCGCGCGCGGCCAGTTTCCACGGTGGCGCATGTCGATTCAGGTCATGACGGCAAGCCGGGCCGAGACGTTCCGTTGGAATCCGTTCGATCTGACGAAGGTCTGGCCGCACCGCGAGTTTCCGTTGATCGACGTCGGCATCCTCGAGCTCAATCGGAACCCCGAGAATTATTTCGCCGAGGTCGAGCAGGCCGCCTTTAAGCCAAGCGCGTTCGTGCCTGGCGTGGGTCCGAGTCCGGACAAAATGCTGCAGGCGCGCCTCGTGAGCTACGCCGACGCGCACCTCCATTGGCTCGGCGTGAACCACCACCAGGTGCCGGTCAACGCGCCGCGCCACAGTGCCGCGAACTACATTCGCGACGGAGCGCTGGCGACGGCGCCGTACGGCGACAAACCGAACTACTGGCCGAATAGCGTCGCGGGAACGCCGGCGCCCGATCCCTCTTGCGCTGATCCGGCGTGGCACCTCGCCGCGGCTGTGGCCGACCGGTTCGATTCAACGGATCAGGACGATTTTACGCAGGCGGGTGACCTCTACCGGCTGTTCGACGATAGCCACCGCGACCGATTGACGAGCCGCATTGCGCGGGGGCTTGGACAGGCTCGCGTCGAGGTCCAGCGCCGACAGCTCGCGCATTTCCTGAACGCCGATCCGGATTACGGTCGGCGAGTGGCGGAGAAGCTCGGCCTGGGGGCCGAGGCCGCCCTGTCCGATGGCCGTTTGGCCGGTGCCGCGTCATGACGACGACGGTGACGAGAGCGTTCGACGCGCCCGCGGAGCGGACGCTCTCGCTCCTGGGCCGTGTGCTTCGCGGGCGGCCTCATCTCCTGACGCTGATCGACGTTGTCGGTGGGCATCCACTGGCCGGCGGCACGCTCCGTTACGCGTTGCCGTCAGCGACGGGCCTCGTGAGTCCAGGCGCGTTCTGGGGACACCTCGGCGCGAGTGTGCGCGAGCTCAGTGTGGCCATCGAACCACTCGGCGACGCGTGCAAGATTCGACTCACGGTGGCCGGGCGTGTATCGACCGGCGCGGCCGCGGAGCTCGAGTCGGCGCTTACTGGCATTGAGCGCGCGCTCGTGGAGGATACGGTGCTCGCTCCGGCCGAGGGGTACACGCGCTTCTGATCAGTACCAGTATCCATTCGGGAGCAGTACCGGCCGTGCGGAGGCTTGCCGCGTAGCGCGCAACGTGGAGGTCCGGCGCGTGGCCCGCCGCCGACGATGGGTGCTGTCGCGCTACCGACGCCCGGTGGGGGCATGAAAAGTGTGTGCGTTCCAGTGGACGTTGTGCCGGCAAGCTCCGGCAACGTACACCAAGTATTCCGGCAAGCCGAGACGCGCAACTTCGGTTTGAGAGTAACGTGCCGGAGTTGAGCGCCTTCCCTCCTTGACTCTGGATCAGGAGAGTCTGGTTCGAGTCCAGGAGGTGGCGCCGTTTCGCATCCCGCCCGAAATCGAAAAGTGTGTACGTTTTTGGTCCTGGGCGCCCCCTCGGCTGTTTGGAAACGTGATATCGGGGCTTGCAAGCCACGGAGCAATAGCATATCGTCCACTCGGTTACCGAGTGGAGGACCCGTGTGAGCAAACCGCAGGACCTGGTACAGGGATCACTGGACCTGTTGATCCTCAAGATGCTGGCGCTCGAGTCGATGAATGGCTGGGCGATCGGCCAGGGCCTGCGCCGACTCTCTTCGGACGTGCTTCAGGTGAGCGATGGCTCGCTGTATCCCGCCCTGCACAAGCTCGAGCAGCAGGGGTGGATCACTGCCGAATGGCGAGCCAGCGAGAACAACCGCCGAGCGAAGTTCTACTCGCTGTCACGGGCGGGGCGACGCCAACTCGAGGTCGAGACGAGTAACTGGGACCGCCTCGTGGCGGCGATCAGCGCGGTCATCCGACTTCAGGAGGCGTGAGATGGACCTCGATCGCCTGGCGCTCATCATCCCCCTCCGTGTGCGCTCACTGTTTCGCCGCGGCACCGTCGACGCGGAGCTCGACGAAGAGCTCCACTACCACATTGAACGGCAGATCGTCGAGAACATTCGACGCGGCATGGCGCCCGACGACGCTCGCAAGGCCGCTCTCATCGCCATGGGCGGGGTCGCGTTCCAGAAGGATCAGGTGCGCGATGCGCGCGGCCTTCGCTGGCTCGAGGAGCTCATCGGGGATATCAGGGTCTCGATCCGCAACTTGACGCACGCGCCGGGCTACGCCGCGACGGTGATCATCACGCTGGCACTCGGGATCGGTGCCAACACCGCGATGTTCGCGCTCCTCCGGGGCACGCTGCTTCGGCCGCTCCCCAATCGTGATGCCGATCGGGTCTTGGTGCTGCGGCAGGACATGCCTGGCGCCGGGCGAACGGATGTGCGGTTCTCCGTCCCTGAGTTGGTGGAGTATCGCCACGCGTCGAAAACGATACGCGAGTTCGGCGAGTACTCCTCGGCCGTGCCGTTCATCCTCGTCGATCACAACGGAGCGCCGGCGCGTGTGACCGTCGGCATCGTCAGTGGCAACTACTTCGACGTCATCGGAACAGCACCCGCGTTGGGCCGCGTGTTGGGTCCGCACGATGATGGAGCCGCGGCGGCGCCGGTGGCCGTTCTCTCATACCCGTTCTGGAGGGATCGCTTCGGTGGCGATCGCCGAGTCATCGGCCGTTCGCTCCGTCTGAACGACCGGCCGGTGACGGTGGTGGGCGTGGCGGAGCCCGGGCCACGATTTCCCGATGCGACCGACCTGTACGCGAATACGGTGACCAGCCCGCATCAGCTGAGCCCGACCATGGTCACGCTTCGCACACACCGAATGTCGCAGGTGTTCGCTCGTTTGGACCCCAACCGCTCGATCCCGGAAGCGCGCAGCGAATTGCAGCAGATTGCCGCCCACATGTTTCAGGCTCACCCCGAGGCGTATGAGCCGGCAGCGCGATACGCGATCACCGTGGAGTCGCTGCACTCGGCGTTGGATGAGCGAGCGGCCCTTACGGTCTGGCTGCTTGCCGGGGCTGCGGGGTTCGTGCTACTGATTGCCTGCGCCAACGTGTCCAATGTCACGCTCATGCGTGGCGTGGGACGGGAGCGGGAACTGGTCATTCGAGCCGCGCTTGGCGCGGGTCGCGCGCGATTACGTCGACTGCTGCTCGCGGAAAACTTGCTGCTAGCGCTGAGCGGAGGCGTGTTGGGCGTGCTCGTCGCGTACTCGACACTTCACCTCCTCGTGTCGTTTGCCGCGCAGTTCTCCCCGCGGGCGGCCGAAATCCAGGTCGACGGAGTCGTGCTGGGAGTGGGAGTGCTGTCGAGCCTTCTGGCAGCGATCGGCCTGGCGCTCATCCAGCCGTTCGATGGATTGCGAGCCCTCGTCCCATCGCTCATGCCTGCCGGCAGCCGCGCGACGCTCGGACCTCGTCGGCAGCGTATCCAGCGCAACCTCGTCGTCGGCCAAGTGGCGATTTCGATGGTGCTGGTCACCGGCGCCGGGCTCCTCGCGCGCACAATCACCAAGCTGCAGGCCGTTGACACGGGTCTCCGTATGGAACACGTGCTCACGCTGGAACTCCCACTGGCGGTAGACCGCTTACGTCAGAGTCTGAATCCGGCCAACCTCGGGCGGTACCAGGCGATGCGAGATCGAGTGGCCGCGCTGCCTGGCGTGGACGTCGCGGCGCTGGCTGAGGTCCCGCCGCTCCGGGAGCCGATCCTCACGTTCGACTTGAAGGTGGAAGGGCGGCCACTGGTGCCGAACGAACCGACGCCGAGAGCTCCCTTCCGGTCCGTGGATCCCCAATACTTCGGCGCCGTCGGGATACCCATTGTTCGGGGGCGGAAATTCGAGGCGATCGATCGGGTCGGCGCGCCTCGGGTAGCGATCGTCAGCGAGTCGTTTGCTCGACAGATGTTCGGTGACGCCGATCCGATCGGGCATCGGATCGCACCGACGGGTGATGTGCTCAAGGTGACCCCCTTTACCGACGACTGGCGCACGATCGTCGGGGTCGTGCGGGACGCGCGAGAGTCCGGCGTGGAGAGTGACCCTGAGCCAACCGTCTACGAACCCTTCGCGCAGGAGTTCATTCCGAGTGGCGCGTTAGTCGTCCGCACAGGGTCTGATGCGCCGACGCTGGGAGCGACAATCGCGCGGACGATCCACACCATGGCGCCCCAGCAGCTGATAGAGCACATTGAGACGCTGGACCAGATCCGTTACGAGTCGGTGGCGCCGCGACGCCTCAACGCCATGTTCGTGGCGGTGTTCGGCGGTCTGGCGGTGGCGATCGCCATGGTCGGTATCGCGGGTGTCCTCGCGTTTTCCGTGCGCTCGCGCACGGCCGAGATCGGCATCCGGATGAGCTTGGGTGCGGACGCCCGGCGGGTGCGCGGGATGATCCTGGGAGAAGGTGGAGCGCTCCTCTTGAGCGGCGTCGCTTTCGGTCTCGTCGGAGCGCTGTTCGCGACCGAGGTGTTGCGCAGCCTGCTCTTCGGCATCACGCCCCACGATCCCTTCACGTTCGGTGGGTCGGTGATCGGTCTCGCGATCGTTGGCCTCTTGGCCTCCTGGGTACCGGCCGCCCGAGCCGCTCACGTCGATCCCGCGATCACGCTGCGGACGGAGTAGAAGCGCCGGTAGAAGTTTCCTTCCCCCAATGGAGACCCGTATGAAGCGCGAGCGCGCGGTGCAGGTCGTCTTGGTCTTGGTGGGTTTGTTTTATTTCACCTGGGTCTACATCACGTTCGATGTGCTCTGGCACTCCCGTTGGCTTCAGGGCAATCAGGATGCCTTGCCGATGTTCACGAGCCTTAACGCCGTGCTCGGGGTCTTTCTGTTGCTGGCGGTCAAGCAGCCGGCGAGGCATCGCTCGCTGATCGCCTATGGGGCTTGGTCAAGCCTTGCCCATGCGTTCACGATGACCATCCAATCAGCCGAGGCCTGGGCCCATGGGATTCACAGAGCCGACAGTCCCTTGGACATCGTGATCATTGGCGGTGTTGGAGTCTTGCTCCTTGTCGTCGTTCCGACAAAAGAACCAGCACCGGCCCGCGCTGCCCCTGTCAGTGAGCCGCGCGTTGCTAAAGCGTAAAGCACCTGCGCGCGCGCATTTCAAGACCAGGGTGCTCCAGTTCTAACAAGGAGATATCCAATGAAACAGAACGGTACGCTCACCATCGCGTCTCTCCTCTCGATCCTCTTCATGACGTTGCACCTGACGGACGACATCGTGCGGGGCATGGAGCCAGGAACGCTTTCAGACCTGATTGTGCTGCCCATTCTTGTGGTCCAGCTGTACGGAACGCTGGTGCTGGCCGGAAAGCGATCTGGGTACGTCATCATCCTCCTCGCGTCGCTCCTTGAGTTGGTCGTCCCGGTCGTCCACATGGGGGGGGCGGGAGTCGGCGGAGCGATCGCCAAGTCCAACGGAGCCTTCTTCTTTATCTGGACGCTCCTCGCGCTCGGCGTGACCGCTCTCTTCTCCGTCATGCTCTCGGCGCGCGGGCTGTGGGAGCATGTGCCATGGCGTGCCACCGCGCAGCGCAAACATGGTGCCCCTGCGTGAGGCTCTGCTTGGTGCACCGGAGGGGTGTTCCGATTCCCCACCGAAGTGTTCGCATTTGGGACGCGCTGACGGTGACCTAGCCGTCGAACGTCTCGTGAGCTAAATAGACCGGCATATGAGAATGCCACCTGGCGAATTCCGGTTCGCGCTCCGCCGGCTGCGCGGAAGCCCCGCATTCACCATTGCGGCAACGCTCACCCTCGCCGTTGCGATCGGCGCGACGGCCTCCGTGTTCAGCGTCGTCGATGGCGTGCTCCTCAAGGCGTTCCCCTATCGCGACCCGGATCGCGTCCGGGTTCTCTGGGAGAGCAACGCGACGGAGCACACGCCGCGCGCCGGCGTCGCCACCGCCAATTTCTTCGACTGGCAAGCACGGAGCCATGCCTTCTCGTCGATCGCCGTCGCCTGCTGCGGCACGGCGCTGCGACTGACCGTCGCCGGCGACCAAGAGGCGGATCGCGTCGTCGGCCTCGCCGTTACGCCCAACTACTTCACGACGCTTGGCATCGCCCCAATCCTCGGCCGGACGCTGGCGCCGGATACGAGCGGCCCCGCCGAGGTCATGATCGGCTACGGCTACTGGCAGCGCCGTTTCGGAGGCTCGCCCTCCGCGCTCGGTCAGACGCTCACGATCGACAACCCCAACGACGCGCGTCCGACGCGCCAGCACGTCTATACCGTCGTGGGCGTGATGCCGCGAGGGTTGCCGGGCCCCGTCGAAATGTGGACCCGCATCTTCTTCGAGCCGATCGAAGCGACCGATCGCGTCGACCACTATCTCGATACGTATGCCCGACTCGCACCCGGCGTCACCGCCGCCGGTGGTGAGACGGAGTTGAAGACGATCGCTGATCAACTCGCCGCGGCGTATCCGAAATCGAACGCGCACTGGTCCGTGACGAGCGGCTCACTGGTCGACAATCTGGTGGGACCGGTACGACCGATGCTCGTCATGCTGCTCGCCGCCGCCGGCTGCGTCCTCCTCGTCGGCGCCGCGAATCTCGCCAACCTCTTCCTCGTCCGATGCCTGGCGCGCGAGCGCGAGATGGCCCTGCGCACCGCGCTCGGCGCCACGCGCGGCCACCTGGTCCGTGAGCTGGTGGTCGAAGCCGCGACGCTCGGCATCGCGGCTGGGGCGCTCGGCGTTGTGCTCGCGATGATGGGCGTACGGGTGCTGCGCGCGCTGGCGCCACCGACGCTGCCGCGACTGACGGATATCGGCGTCGATGCCCGCGTGGTGGCGTTCTGTGGCCTCACGTCGCTCGCCACGGTATTTATTTTCGGCGTCATCCCCGCCTGGCAGGCGTCGCGCGCCGATCTCGCGAGCGTCCTGAAAGAAGGCGGACGTGGCACCGGCTCGGCGCAACAGCACCGCCTCCAGGACGGACTGGTCATCGCGCAAATCGCCATCGCGCTCGTGCTGCTGACCGGGGCCGGACTCTTCGTCGAGAGCTTCGCGCGCTTTCAATTGATGGATCCGGGGTTCCGACCACGCGGCGTGCTCACGGCCCAGATCGCATTCCCGGCCGAGCGCTATCCGACCGCGGAACGTCAGAACCAATTTCTCACGACGCTGGTCGAGCAGCTCGAAGCCAAACCGGGCATCTCGAGCGCGAGTGTCAGCGGGATCATACCCGCCTGGATGATGAGTCGCAAATTCCCATTCCACATACTCGGCGATGCCCCAACGGATCCGAGTCATACCCCGGCCGCGCTTGCGAATTCTGTCAGCCCGGACTACTTCCGGACGATGGGCATCCAATTGCTGCGCGGGCGGGGCATGCGTGCAACCGACGATAGTCGCGCGGCGAAAATCGCCGTCGTAGACGCACTCTTCGCCAGGCGGTTCTTCGATGGCCGTGATCCGCTCGGCCAGTTCCTCGTCATCGATCGCCCCGCCGAGATGACAAGTGATACGCTGCAGATCGTCGGAGTCGTCGCGCCGGTCAAAGAGAACGGGCTCGCCGCCGACCTCGAGCCGACGTACTACCGACCGACCGCGCAACTCCTCGGCGCGAGAGCCGTCCAAGTATTTGTCTCACTGCGTACCGTGGGAGATCCGCAAGCCCAAACGCGGGTGCTGAAACAGACCGTCGCGGGCCTGGATCGCCTGGTGCCGGTGACCGACATCAAGACGATGACCGAGCGGCTCGACCAATCGGTGGGCTCGACGCGCTTCTCCACGTTCCTCGCTTCGCTCTTCGCCAGCGTCGCGCTCCTCCTCGGCGTCGTCGGCATTTACAGCGTCCTCGCGTACATTGTCGGACAGCGCCAGCGGGAGATTGCCGTCCGTCTCGCCCTTGGCGCCCGTCACTCGCACGTCATGGCCGACGTCGTGCGGCGCGCCCTCGCGCTGGCGACTATTGGCATTGCGCTCGGATCACTCGCGGCGTGGATCCTGACGCGCATACTGGCCGAACTCTTCGTCGGTGTCAGCCCCCACGATCCGGGTATCTTCGTGGGCGCCGCCGTGACGTTTGCGGTGGTGGCACTCGGCGCCGCCAGCGTGCCCGCCTTCCGGACGACCCGCGTCAATCCCGCGCTCGCGCTCACATCTACCTGAGTTGAGCGCATCGACCGAACCGGTTTCGTTCCGGTCGATGTCATAGGTCGCCGCGTCGTACATTTTCGGCGTGAAAGCCGGCAGCATCCAATCGCCCGTCTGGCCCATCGCACTGTCAGGCCAGGCCACGAGTGACCATAGGACGACAACCACGCGTAACGGGACCCGACGCTTGTTGGCGCGGTCTGTTCCAAACGACGGTGACGCGGCGTTTCGCATTCTCTGGGTGATGGTCCAAACTTCAAGAATGAAGGCGAGGCCATGAAGGAACAAACAGGCAATCACGCCAGCAGCAAGCCCAGTATGTCCGACGGAGCGCCCGCCAAACCAACCGGCGCAGTCTCGGGAGAGTTCGTCACCGGCACATTAGAGTACGACGGCGGAAGGCAAGTCACGGTGTACGTGCCACCGAAGCCGCCCGAAGCCATCGTCTTCGCCGGTGACGGTCAGCGAATCTCGCAGTGGGGCCCGTTGCTCGAGAAGGCCGACGTACCGTCCACAATGATCGTCGGCGTACATGGGCTGACCGACGAGATGCCGCGGCTCCATGAGTACTCACCGGGTTTTGAGCCGGAGCGCTTCGCCGGACACGAGAAGTTCTTCGTAGAGGACGTTCGCCGATGGACTGAGTCCCAGTTTGGCGTGGCGCTGCGCACTGAACGTACCGCCGTATTCGGCGTCTCGGCGGGTGGAGAGCTGGCGCTCGCTCTTGGGCTTAGGCATCCCGATGTCTACGGCGCGGTCTTCTGCGCCTCGCCCGGCGGTGGTTACAAGCCGCCGGGCGTTATGCCGAGACCGCTTCCGCGCACCTACCTTGTCGCTGGCACACAGGAGCCCTTCTTCCTCGAGAACGCAAGGACGTGGGCGGACGCGCTGCGCGATGCAGACGCGGATGTTGTCATGAATGAGCGAGCGGGGTCGCACGGTGGCGCATTCTGGCGAGAAGAGTTCCCGCTGATGGTGGCGTGGGCATTCGGACGATGATGTGATCATCGCCAGGCTATCGAAGACTGGCGCTAAATGACGCGTCGCATCCGTTCGCATCGACATTGATATTCTGCTAGGCCAGCCTCGGGAACGTAGATAGATTCATGAGTAGAGAGCGAGAGTTCAGGATCCCCTAGAATCGCGTCGTCTGTCAGCATCCGCGCGAACTCGTTCTTCCAACCGTCGATCGCAGGGTGGAATCCGGTCACGACGTCCGGCACTAGGAGACGAAAGTGAGAAAGATCATTGCTATTGCATATGTGTCGCTCGATGGCGTGATGCAAGGTCCTGGCGGCCCGACTGAAGATCCGAGCGGCGGGTTCGATCTTGGCGGATGGGTCGTGAAATACTCGGATGAGAAATCCGGTGCCGCCGTCCTGCGGATGGTAGGCACCCTCGCCAAGCCAAATGACCTGCTGTTCGGGCGCAAGACGTACGACATCTGGGCCAACTATTGGCCGCACGTCCCTGGGGACGATCCCATTGGGCCTGTGCTCACCAAGGCCACGAAGTATGTGATGACAAGCGGCACGGGGACCCTTGGCTGGGTCAATAGCCACCAGGTGCGCGGCGTTGACGAATTGAAGAAGGTCAAAGCTGGCGACGGGCCTGACATTGTCTTGTGGGGCAGTTCGACCCTCTATCCGCAGCTGTTGGAGGCCAATCTCATCGATCGCCTCCTGCTGATGACATTTCCCTTGGCGCTGGGAAAGGGTAGAAGGCTCTTCGGCAGCACCACGCATCCAGTCGCGATGAAGCTGCTGGTGAGTGAAGCGACGTCGACTGGTGTCATCATGGCGACTTACGCCTATGAACCACCGACATTCAGCAACTACCGCTAGTAACGGTCGTCACCGACGCTGACGACGCGGCGCGCCCCCCTCTCAGGTGCAGGGCGTCGGCGATTCGTCGGGCGGCTCGGCGGGCGCAACCGAGGTGTCGACCGTCACGCTCGCCACCGCGTGAGGCGGAAGATCCAACTCGATGTGGACCGCGCCGTCTTCATAGCGCCACGGTTGCCGTTCGGCCACCAGGCGAGACACGTCCCGGAGCTCATCGACCTGGGCGACCGAGAGCGTGCCAGGACTGCCGAGCGTGCACCAGTGCGCCTTCGCGTTACCGTGGGCCTCGTCGATCCGGCGAGTCATCACCACGGCGGGACGAGCGATGCCGCTCAACACGATATGCACGTGCGCCGTCGCGATGTCGTGGCGCGGCAAGGCGTGATTGGTGAGCAGGACCGTGACGCCGCGGTCGTCAGGCTGCCGGACGATCCACGCATTGACCGTCGGGTGGACGTTCTCCATGGCGAACACCAAATCCGTACCAAGACGATGCAATAGCGCAAAGGCCCAATACGACGGCTTCGCGATGCCGTGGAGTGTCAGCAGCCCGAATCCGCCATGGAACGGCGCTGATGGGAAGTAGTTCTCTTCGAACAGGTCGCTGAACGTCCACCAGCTGTACCCGGTCGTGAACCCGCGCGCCTCGAGCATGGTTTTCACGATGACGGCCGCCGCATACGGCTCATCGTGCAGCGCGTCGCGCGGGTTGGACGACGTACACCATTCCGTGTAAAACAGCGGCCGGTCGCCGACCAGACTGTGCGTCGCACGGGCGCGGTCACGCAACACGCTTCGGGTGCTGGCCGCGAGCTGACCGACCGTGTCGTCGCCCGGCCGACCGAAGGCATCGGTCGGATAGTGATGGGTACTGACAAAGTCCGCCGGGACGTGGGTATGCTCGCAGAAGGCCAGAAAGTCCGAGATCCATTCGTTGCCGGCGGTTGCGGGGCCGCCGACGCGCAGCGTGTCATCGACGCTTCTAATCGCCTGTGCCGTGTGCTGATAGAGCCGGAAGTAATCGCTCTGGCTGCCCGTCCAGAACGCGTCGAGATTCGGCTCGTTCCACGCCTCGAAGAACCAACGCGCGACCTCGTCGCGCCCATATCGTCTCACCGCGTGGGCGGCCAATCGCCGAACGAGCTCGGCCCACTCCGTGTAGTCCTTGGGCGGGCTGATGCGGCCGGCGTAGTGGAAGACGACTTGCGGCCCCGAGGCCAGGGTCGCCGGCATGAAGCTCAACTCGACGAATGGTCGCACGTCCATCGCGAGGAGCGCATCCCAGATCGTCTCAGCGTTGAAGAACGAATAGAGCAAGTGGTTCTGCACGCAGACGAGCGTTCCCACATCGTCCGACAGAAGTCCGTGGAAGCGCACGTGGCGCATCCCCAACTCATCGTGGCAGCGTTGGAGTTGCGCCTGGTAGTCCGCGCGTAGCGCGAGGAGCGCATGCCCGCTCCCGACGGTGTGCTCCCATGCATGAGGCAGCGGCGTGCCAGGCTGTCGGACGTCGCATGCCACCGAGACGACATCCACGTTCCGTACCTCCACGTCTTGGCGCTACCAATCTTGGAGCGAGCGTCCGCTCACTGCTATTGTACTTTGGTCGTCGTCACCGGCGACGACCCCTGCCGTGATCGTGCACGTGGCCGAGGGCCCGAGATATGCCACGGGTAGGGGCCATCATGGACGCGACCGAACGCGGAACGACCGGGCACGTGGCCGGTGGCTCAGTGAGTGATGCAGAGCTGGCCATGCTACAGCTCACGACGCTGCAGTACTACGTCCACGAGAGCAACCCGACCAATGGGCTGGTCCGCGACAAGACCGCGCCCGGGGCACCGGCAAGCATTGCCGCCACGGGTCTCGCGCTGGCCAATCTCCCCGTGCTCGTCGAACGCGGCGTCGTCGCCCGCGAGTTCGCTCCGGAGCTAGCGCTGAAGCGGCTTCGGTTCTTCCGCGACAGCCCGCAGGGACCGCAGTCGAATGCGACCGGATATCGGGGCTTCTACTATCACTTCCTGGACATGAAGACGGGCGAGCGCGTCTGGGAGTGCGAGCTATCGACCATCGATTCCGCATTCCTGTTTGCCGGAATGCTCACGTGTGCCGCCTACTTCGACGCCGATACCGAGGAGGAAACCGCGGTTCGTCGCCTGGTCCACGAGCTGTATAGCCGCGCCGACTGGGAATGGGCCACGAACGGTGGTCCGGCCATCTGCCACGGCTGGCGCCCGGAGAGCGGCTTCATTCCCCACTATTGGATGGGCTACGATGAGGCGCTGCTCGTCTATCTGCTCGCCCTCGGCTCACCGACCTGCCCCCTGCCGCCAGAGAGCTACGCCGCCTATTGCTCGACGTACCAATGGAGAGAGATCTACGGCCGCGAGCTGCTCTACTCCGGGCCGCTGTTCACGCACCAGCTCTCGCACATTTGGATCGACTTTCGCGACCTCGCCGATGCGTTCATGCGGGAGCATCACAGCAACTACTTCGAGAACAGCCGGCAGGCGACATTCGTTCACCAAGAGTACGCGCGCCGCAATCCGTTCGAGTTCGCCGGCTACGGCGAATTCGCCTGGGGGATTACGGCGACCGATGGCCCCGCCTGGGAGAGCCGGTTGGTAAACGGCGTCCAGCGACAGTTCTACGATTACAATGCGCGCGGGGCACCCTTCGGGCCTGACGACGGGACGCTAGCGCCCTGGGTCGCCGTCGCCTCGCTGCCATTCGCTCCGGAGATCGTCATCCCGACCGTCCGCGCCATGGCGGGGCTCGACCTCGGCATGACGAAGCGCTACGGCTTCAAAGCATCATACAATCAGACGTACCGAGTGCCGGACAGCTCCACTGGCTGGTGGGTGACCCCCTATCACTTCGGGATCGACCAGGGGCCGGTCGCGCTCATGATCGAGAACTACCGCTCGGAGTTGATTTGGAATATCACCCGCCGCTCGCCTTACATCATCGCAGGTCTGCGCCGCGCAGGCTTCCAGGGTGGGTGGCTCTGACGGCTGCCACCCCCCCATCCGGCTCGAAGGAGATCAAGGTCCACGTGCCCGCCGCGATCCGGCGGGCTTTGTTCATCGTGGGTGCAACGGTTGGGCCCGGTACGGGATGATCAACTTCGGCATTCCGTCAAACCTGAAAGCGTACATCGACTATATCGTGCGTCCGCGTTTGACGTTCAATTACTCGAGCAATGGACCAGAGGGACTGATCAAAGGCAAGAAGATCTACCTGGTCCTGGCCCGGGGCGGCGTCTGCAGCGAAGGCCCGATGCAGCAATTCAACTTCCAAGAAGCGTACCTGCGCGCGGCGCTTCCGTTCATTGGTCTCAATGACATTGAGCTGGTCACTATAGAGGGCGTCGCATTCGGACCAGAGGCTGCTGATCACGCAGTTGCCGCCGCGTTGGTCAAGGTATCCGCCATCGCCGCGTAACACGATTCAACCACAAGGAACGAAGCCATGAGTGCATCGGCAACTCCTCATCAGAGCAACATCGACACCGGTCCCGGCAAAGCGCTCAACGTCATCCTGTGGTGCGTGCAGGCGTTGCTCGCGCTGGCGTTCCTCGGGGCGTCCTCTCAGAAGTTGATCGGAGCGCCCGCCATGGTGGCGCTCTTCAACGCCGTGGGCATTGGCCAGTGGTTTCGGTACGTAACGGGCATCCTCGAGCTCACCGGAGCCGTGTTGATCGTGGTGCCGAAGACCAAGAGCATCGGGGCTGGGCTGCTCGCCGTCATCATGCTCGGCGCCATCACCGCGCACCTCTTCTTTTTGCACGTTCCTCCGACGGCGCCGGTGGTGCTGCTCCTCCTTTCGAGCTTCGTCGTATGGGGGCGACGGCGGGACCTCGCGCACATGCTCGGCCGTTGACAGAACGCCCACCCAAACTCCGCCTGACCGCCGGCGACGACGGGTTCCTCTAGCTGGCGAACGTACCCCTGCAGACCGCCCTCGCCGTCGATCGGAGCGGCAACCTCTGGGTCGCCGGCAATAGCACGATCGTTGAATACGCGGAGTCGCTGCTCACCGGCGGAAACCTCACGCCCTCGCTGACGATCACGGTGCCCAACAACCCGCGGATCATGGGCGTGACGTTCGACACCAATGGCGACCTGTTTTTCAACGATGCGACACACCTCGACATCAGCGAGTACACCGCCCATCAGCTCGCCGCGATGCACGGCGCCAGCTCGGCCGCGCCGAACCTGATCATCGGGCCGGCGGTGAGCAATCCGGTCATGGTCAGTCCGTGGGGCCTCGCGTTCGACGCCAGCGGCAATCTGTGGGTGACGGATCTGTTCGGCCCTGTGGGCATCTACGCGTTCACCCATCGCAGCGCGCACACTCAGGAACCGTCAGCGTCAATCCGTCGATCACGCTCCAACTCACCAACGCGCCGAACATTGGCTACTCGGCGTTCGATGCGTCGGGCAATTTGTGGGTCGCGCAGCAGGGCAACGCGCTGTTCGAATTCGCGGCGAGCCAGCTCGCCGCGAGCGCCACCGGAGTCACGCCCACGACCACGGTCAGCATCAACGTGACCGGGCACACCGTGTTCAGCTTGAACAACATCGCGTTCGATGCCATCGGCGGGGTGTGGGTCGCCGAATTCCGCGGCGGTCTCTACCACCTGACCGCGGCGCAACTCGCCGCCGGCGGCGCCCAAACTGCGACGTATATCGGGACGACCGACAACCCAGCGCCATGGGGCGTGGCGTTCTGGCCGCATCCGGCGGGGACGCCGGCCTACGACCGTGCGCTAAAGCCCGCGCCCGCCACCCTCCATACGTCCCGTGACCGGCTGGTGGCCACGCGGCCCGTTGGACGCTAGAATGGGGCGTGATCGTTCGCCTCTTTGATTCCGCTGGGCGTGTCTGTGCGCGTTGAGCCGGTCACGCTCACCGGATCGGTCGTGCGGCTCGAGCCGTTGACGCTCGAACATGTGGAAGCGCTGGCGCGGGTTGGGCTGGAGCCTGAGCTCTGGCGGTGGCAGCCGGCGCCGATCGCGAGCGTTGATGACATGCGGCGCTATGTGACGACGGCCCTCGAGCAGCGCCGGCGCGGCGTGTCGGAGCCCTTTGTCATCGTCGATCAGGCGAGCGGTCACGTCGTCGGCAGTACGCGATACATGGAGATCGCGCCGGAGCACCGCCGACTGGAGATCGGATATACGTGGCTCGCACCGGCGTGGCAGCGGACGGGGGCGAATGGTGAGGCCAAGCTGCTGCTGCTCACGCACGCCTTCGAGACGTTGGGCGCCATCCGGGTGGTGTTCAAGACCGAGACCAACAATGCGCAGTCGCGCGCGGCCATCACGCGGCTTGGCGCGGTCCAGGAAGGGATCTTTCGGCAGCATCTGATCGCCGACTCCGGACGGCGGCGCGATATGGTCTACTTTGCGATCCTCGATAGCGAGTGGCAGGCAGTCAAGGCCACGCTGGTCGAGCGCTCCGCGCGTCACGCCGCGAAAAGGGCGTAGCTCCTGTGGCGAACGGTCAATGAGTCGATGCGCGGCGCATCGTCGTAATCGGCACCGAGCCATCCGGTCTTGCCTCGACTCTCCAGGACAGCACGTCACCCTTCAACTCGTACGGACGGACCGGCGACGTGTCATTGATATTCGGATACGATGATCGATCGATGTGAAAGGTGATCGTGTGATGGATGGGATCGACGCTATACCGGCCGAAGTGATCACTCATGCCGAGCGTCGCGTCCCGGTATTCCTCGGGCGTGCCCTTGGATTTGTCGCCTGATGCGAACTTCGTTCGTGCCGCGCGGTAGATCTGCACGGAGTAGTACCCGTCGGCCGTGAAGATCACTTGGCCGTGTGGGCTCGGGCCATAGTCGGCGAGCAGCATGCCGTCGGGGAACTGCTTGTCGGCTCCCGTAAGGATCCATGTGCCGACGAGCGATGGGGCTTGCTGGGTGGATGAATCAGCATTGTTCCCACCATTCGCGGTGGGGTTATCGGTCTGGGCTGACAGCGGCGCGCAGGTGGCGCCCATCGCTATCAGCAGTTCGAGACCCGAAAGGACTGAGCGGCGCATGCCGACCAGTCTAGTGTTGAGCGGCCTTAACTACAATTTCGAAGATTTAACGTGATCCATGAGCGTTGAAAAACAATTCGCCGGGGTTCGAGCCGATCACTCCGAGCGGAGCGCTTGGATGACGTCGACACGCGCGGCGCGGGCGGCGGGGAGCACCGACGCGGCGATCGCGGCGACCAGCAGAATCACCGCCGAGACGACGACGGGGAGCGCGCCCGGCATCTTCACGTCGAGGATGTAGCTGCCGGCCACGCGGGCCAGGAGATAGCCGAACGCGGCGCCGGCGACGATCCCCGCGGTGGCCATCACCGCCCCTTCACGCACGACACCCGCCAACAAGCGGCTCGACTGCGAGCCGACGGCGAGACGGATGCCGAACTCGCGGGTGCGGGCGCTGACGGAGAACGCCAGGACGCCCGCGACGCCGACGATCGCGATGGCGAGTGCGACGATGGCGAATCCGCCGAACACCAGGGAATTCAGGCGGTCCGGTGACAGCACATCGGCGCGCACATCCGCGAGCGTTGCCGCGTGCTCGACCGGTTGATCCGCGGAGAGATCGCGGATCGTGCGGGTGATCGGCCTGACCAGCGTGTAGGGGTTGGCGCGCGTGTGCACGAACAAGCGCCCGCCGAACATGCCTTCTTGCTCGATGGGATGGTAGATGGTGAGCGTGGGTCCGGGCAGGACGTGCAAATCGTCGATGTCGCCCACGACGCCGACGATGCGGCGAGGCGTCGGTCGGATGCCCCCGAACTGGATCACGGGGTCGGTCCACGTCACATGATGATTGAGCGGATCCTGGCCTGGGAACATCCGCTCGGCGACGGTCTTGCTGATGATCACGACCTCGTCGACCGTGTCGCGATCGAGATCATTGAAGTCACGCCCGGCGAGGATCGGTACGCCCAGCGCAGCGAAATATCCCGGTGAGATGGTGCGATACTCGGCGCGGGGCTTGTCCTCTGCCGAAGCTGCGGCGTGTCCCTCGGCTGAGAACTCCATGCCGAACCGGAAGTCCCCGTCACGCCAGGGCACCGTATTCCCGTACGCGACGCCGTCGACGCCGGGCAGTTGGCCTACGCGCCGAGTCGCTTCCTTGTAGAACTCGGCGACCTGCGCTTGTGTGCGGCCATAGCCGTCCACCGGGACGTTGACGGCCAGCACGTGCGCGAGGTCGAGACCCGTGCGGGCGGTTTGCAGATCCAGCAGGGTCTTCAAGAGCACGCTGGCGCCGGTCAGCAGGACGAACGAAAGCGCGATCTGCGTGACCGCGAAGAGCTGGAGCCGGCGGTTCGTGCCGCTGGTGATGCGCACGCCGCCACTCGCCAGTCCGAACCCTGCCGATGGGAGGCGCGGGACGAACGCGAGGACCACGGACGCGACGATCGCGAGTCCGGCGCCGACCCAGAGCATGCTGGAGTCGACCGTGAGATCGAGCGCGCGGACGGAGAATCGCGACGCGTAGCGGGCGAGAATCGCGACCATGGGGCGCGCGGTCAGCACGCCGAGGAGTGCCCCGGCCCCACACAGCAGCAGGCTTTCGGCCAGCAGGGCGCGGCGGAGTGTGCGCGCGCTGGCGCCGAGCGCGGCGCGCACCGCGAGCTCGCTTTCCCGACGTACCGCGCGGGCGAGCAGCAGGTTCGCCACGTTCGAGCACGCGATGATGAACACCAGGCCGGAGGCGGCAAGAAGGACGAGCAGCACCGGGCGAGCGCGGACAGTGATCTGGTCGCGCAGACGGACCGCGCTGATGGTGGGCTCGGCTTGCTTGGGATACGCCTCGGGATGTTGTCGCACCATCTCGGCATACACGGTCTGGAGCTGGGCGCGCGCTTGCTCGAGGGTCGCGCCGGGCGCGAGCCGGCCGAAGAGCTCCGTCATGCGGTGGACGCGGCCCGTCACCATCGTCGCCGAGAGATGATGCGGGCTCGTGACCATGTTCCCGATGATCTCGGTCTCGGCCGGATAGGGGATCGACGGCTCGAGGACGCCAATGATGGTGGCGTTGCGCGTACCCAGGGCCCCGCTGCCGAGACGCACCGTCTTGCCGAGCACGGCGCGATCGCTATGGAGGACCGAGGACCAGAATCGGTACGTCAGGACGACCACGCCGGCCGCCGCCGGGCCGTCATCGCGTGGGCCGATGAGGCGGCCGAGGACCGGATGGAGGCCCATGACATCGAAGTACGAGCCACCGACGACACCCGCGCGGACTTCGCGCGGCTCGCCGAGGCCCACCAACACGAAGCCGATCTGCGAGAAGTCGCCGTATGCGTTGAACGCGTGGACACCGGATTCAATGTCCTTGAGCTCGGGGACCGAAAACTCGGCGTTATCGTCCCCGAACCCGCTCTGGCTCTGGTGAATGTAGACCAGCTGCTGCTCATCGCGGTTGACGAGCGGGCGGAGCAGCACGCCGCGGACCAGGGTGAAGATCGCGGCGTTGGCGCCGATCCCCAGGGCGAGCGTGAGGATGACGGTGATCGACAGGCCCTTGGCGCGGGCCAGAGAGCGGAAAGCGGCCTTGAGATCTCGCATATGGCCCACCCCCAAAGCCAGGATCGTGCCGCGTGTAACTCTCTGTCGTTCAGTCACTTGCGGCCGGATGTGCAACGGCTCGTGTGCGGTTGTGGGACTCCCGGTCCCATCGATGCGACAGTCGAATTGGTTCCGGTCGCCCGGCCGCCGACTACTTCTTGAGGACCTTCCGAAAGTAGCGAACGCCGGGCGTGTTCTCGAAGTGGTCGTCCTGCGTCCATAGCTCGGCCTTATGCAGGCGCGATGTGGCCAGGATGATGCTGTCCGCCATGGGCAAGTGTTCGGCCCGACTCGTCTGCGCGGCCGTGAGGGCGATGTGGGCGTCGAGGTCGACGACTCCCCCCTGCATCATTTGCGCGACACCTCGTTGGGCGTACGCACGGCCGCGCTGTTCGTCGAGCCGCTTGTACACCTCGTAGAGCGTGATCGAAGGAACGATGAGACCGGCCACTGCCTCGATGGCCGGCGCGAAGTGACCGGCGTTGGGCGCGTCGGCGAAGTATTCGAGCCATGCCGACGAGTCGACGACGTTGTGACCGGGAGCCCGGGCCGCCGCCGGCCGCTCGCGCACGCCGGGCGAGCGCTTAGGCACGGTCGTCCTCGCGCTCGACCGACGTGTCAATGCCGCGGGCGAACCCGCGCATGGCGCGCATCGGGCGCACCGGGATCAGCTGCACGGCGTCACCGACAATAAGCGCCTGTAGCTTGTCGCCCGGCTGCCACTTCAGGGCCTCGCGCACGCGGCGGGGGATCACCACCTGAAACTTGGGCGAGAGCGTGACCGCGTCCATGGGATCCTCTCAGGAATCGAGCGTATGACGATTTCGTAATCTATCGCGAAAACGCCCTACGGCAAAATCATCTCGATAGCCGGCGGCGTAATCCGCTGTAGTCGGCGTCAGCGCTTGTCGACGACGACACGCCCTCCCTTCATGACCCAGCGGACGCCGTGGGTCAGGGCGCCGATATCCGCCAGGGGATCGCCATCCACGGCAATGATGTCGGCGTAGTAGCCGGGCGCGATCGCGCCCAGCTCCTTCTCCTTCCCCAGGAGCGCGGCGGCCGTTGTCGTGGCGGTCGCGATGGCTTGCGCGGGCGTCATGCCGGCTTCCACGAACCGATCGAGCTCCCGCGTGTTCTCCCCGAAACCCGTGAAGACCGCGTCCGAGCCCATGGCGATTTTGACGTGCAGTCGCAGGGCGCGCCGCAACGTGGCCATGTTGCGGCGCATATACACATCGAGGCCGGCCGAGTCGGCTGATGTGTATCCGTATTCGTCCTTGTGGGCGATGTAGTAGCGATTGTGGTCGATCGTGGGTACGTAGACGGTGCCCCGCCGCGCCATCTCGGTGAGCGTCGAATCGTCCATGTCCGTCGCGTGTTCCACCGACTCGGCGCCGGCCCGCACCGCGGCGCGGGCGCCGTCCGGCCCGTAGGAATGGATCGCGATGCGCTTGCCCGCCTGGTGGGCGACGTCCGCGGCGGCCTTCATCTCCTCATAGGTGAAGGTCTGATATCCGGACGTGTCTTTGTCACTGCCACTGGACCCGTACATCTTGATCCAGTCGACGCCGGCCGCGACCTGCTGTCGCGCGACGCGCTGCACTTCGGCCACGCCGTCGGCCGTCCCGGGATCCGGTGTGGCGCTGGCCCCGGGTCGCACGGGCGTCGTACTCACGTGCAGGCCATAGCCGGCCACGAACATGCGGGGCCCTACCATGGCGCCGCGATTGATGAGATCGCGCATGGCGAGATCGGAGTAGTCCGACGATCCCAGATCGCGGACGCTCGTGACTCCGGTCTCCAGGGTCTTCCGGGCGTTCTCCTGCGCCAGAAACACCGTGACCGCCGGGCCGAGCGTGCCCAGTTGCGTCCACGGACGCGTGCCCGGGGCGCGGTCCCAGTAGAACGTCATGTGCGTGTGCACGTCGATGAGGCCCGGGAGGCCGGTGTAGCGTCCCAGATCCACGACGGTCGCGCCGGCCGGGATGGCGGCCTCCCCGGTGCCGATTTTGACCACGCGGTCGCCCTCGACGACGACCACGGCGTCGCGGTGTACCTGCCCTTGGGCGTCGATCAGGCGGCCGAACCGGATCGCGGTCACCTGCGCGTGGACGTTCGGCGCGTTGCCGAGGAGGGCAGCGAGCGCCGCCAACACGATGATCTGTTTCATGCACCGACGTTAGGGCCCGATCGAGTTGGCAGCAATGACTAGAGAAGGGTCATGTTCTGCCAACTCGCCGGGCCGGCTCGGCGCCGCAAGCGCGCTAACGCGCTTCTACGGAGTTGGGCGGACCCTCGGGTTTCGGCTTGTCCTTAGGCGCCGGCTTGTTTTCCGGCTTGTGTTCAGGCGCTGGCTTCCCCTCGGGTTTGGTCTCAGGCTTGGCTTCGGGCTTGGCTTCGGGCTTGGCTTCGGGCTTGGCTTCGGGCTTGGCTTCGGGCTTGGCCTCGGGCTTGGCCTCGGGTTGAGGCGCAGGCTTGGACGGCGGTGGAGCAGTGGGATGCGGCGCCGGAGCGGCTGGTTGCGGATGATCGGGCTTCGGTGGCGCCGGCGTCGATGGCTTGGTCGAGACGTCGCCGCCCGCCTCCGTGTGGTTGGGAGCCGTCCCGTGGCTGTCGCCGCGGCCGCTCATCTCCCCGGGTTTCGGCGTCGCGACCACCGCGGGCCGGCCGTGATTCGCGGATGCGAATTGCGCACGGTCGGAACTGGCCGCTTGCCGATGCTGCGTTTGCTCGGACGTCGGCCCCATGTGGTGTTCACGATTCGCCGCCAGTTCCTCGGCACTCGGCCGCGCCGTCGTACCGCCTTGACCGCCGTTGTAACTCACGTGCGTGACGGTGGTGTTGTTGACGATGACGGTCTTGTTGTAGACGTTGGTGACATTCGTGGTGTTGCTGATGTTGTTCACCGAACGGTTGTAATACAGCGCGCCGTTATTCCAATACCCGCCCTCATATCCGCCGCCGCCGTAGCCGTATCCGTAGTTGATGCCGCCGTAGTAGCCGACGTGCGATGCCCAATACCCATCGTGCCAGACGAAGTTACCGCCGGTGTTTTCCCAGTAACCCGGCGTCCACAGCAACCCGGGCTGCGGCACGAGTACCCACGTACCGGGTACCCAGTAGTAACCGCCGTCGCCGTATGCCCAGTAACCGGGCGCCCACAAGTACCCTTCCGCGGGCATCGGGGGTTGCTCGTACTCCGGCAGTGCGGGTGGACCGACCGTGATCGAGACCGAGACTTGTGCCGTTACAACCATCGGTGGGGCGAGGAGCCCCACGATGAGCAACGCCGAGCGAATCCAGTGGATGTCACGCATGCGCGTCCTCCTCATCTCATGCTTTGGTTTTCGCTGCACGCGTCACGGGTCCGGGACGCGTCGGTTCGAGCCATCAGGGGTCGGCTCTGGTGCGGCCGCAAAGGGCGGGCCGACACGCTACTTCGCGTAACAAAGCACGATGCGTGCCGAGTGACGGGATACACGCGAACTCGCCGACTTCACAGTCCGTTTGGCCTCTAGAATGCAGATCGAGGCGACTTGACGATCCGACGAATGGACATGGCCACGGCGCCACGCTCGTGGGCGAGGTGGCGCAGTACGAGAACAGCTATCGGCTGTGTTACGTCCGTGGTCCTGAGGGGATCATCGCTGCGCTTGCTGAGCCGCCGCGCTGAGGTGCGTCATTCGCCGCCTTTTCTCAGGAAGTATCGGACGGTCGCAGTGCCGGCCGATCCATCGTCCGGCGCGCCGGCGGAGAAGTAGTCGGTCGAGAAGCCCAATGGGACATACCACCCATTGGCGCTGAAGTAGTTGGCCCCCAGCCAGTTCGCCGAATGCACGGCCAGTGTCGCCTCCACGGTGCCGGTGTCGAGCGGAAACTCACTCGTGTCCCGCGGCACGGCCGTGTCGATCGGGGTCGGCGGCGTACGCACCCAGCCGAACCACGACGGGCCGAGGTCACCGGGCTGCGGCGTCTCCTTGAGATCGACGTACGGCACGGCTTCGATCGTGTACGCGCACGACGCCGTATCGATCGACACGACCACGTGGGACAGATTGATGCCGGAGACGACGAGTCCCCCATCGCCGTCGATCTTTTTCACTTGGCCGGTCCGAAGGTCGGTGCGCACATCCTCGATGACCGCTGAGCCAGTGTCGGGTCCCATCCACAGTCGGTGGCCGGTGGCGTCGACGCCCCCGCTCGAGTCGACGACGAAGTCCGTGGCGGTAACGTCATGCATCTCGTACTTGACGCTGTCCAACGTGGTGGTATACCGGTACGAGAAGTCGACCTGTCCGTGCAACTGCGGCGATCGCAGCAAGTTGGCGCAGCCGGAGGCGTTGACGATGATCGTCGCCGAGTCTGTGGCTCCTTTCGTCGTGGTGGCGATGACCGTTGCCACGCCGGCGGCGCGGCCGGTCGCCACGCCGGCGCCCGAGACCGATACCACCGATGGCGCGCCCGACTTCCACGTCACGCTGGCGACGCCAATCGAATCGCCCAACGCGTCGACCGTGGCGGCGCTCAAGGTCACCGATTGGCCAACGAGGATCGTCGAGTTGCTGGGGCGGACCCGCAGACCCGTCAGGGCTTCGTTCGGGGTCGTCGGAGCGCTGCAGGCGAGTATCCCAACGAGGACTACGACAAGCCGGCGCATGGCGGGCTCTCCAGTTCGTGGACCCTGGAGCATACACCCTCGCCCTCAACACGCAGCGGTGACAGATTGTTGACACCGATTCCCATCACACCATGACCGACGCGACGAAACTCTTGACGGCCGAGTTATTTGCGGATCAGGGCACTATCAGTGACCCACTTCTCTAGCGTCGGGGTGTCCGCGATGTCGCCATCGTACATCAACGCCGGCTTGAACGGGCCAACTTCGAGCGGCGAGCTGGGATCGAGCGATTGGAGCGTCGAGAACAGGGAATTGCCGGAGGGCAGGTACTGTTCGCGAACGTCCACATAGTGCGTCGCGGCGTCCGTCGTCTGCCCGATGTGGAACGCGCCCAGTTGCCGGAAATCGTCCGTCACCGAGAGACACGAGCTGAAGCACAGGTTGTCCGTGACCAACACGAGACGGCCTTTCATCTCGGATGGCGGCGCGGCGGTTCCGGTGGACTGAGGCGCAGCGTCCGCGCAGTGAGTGGGCCCGGAAAACGCCCGACCGTGCGCGCGCGCATCGCGCAGATTGTGCAGCGTCGTCTCCAGGACCTGCCGCACCTCCGGGCCTCCCAGGCGCATGAAATCCGGTGAGCCGAGCAGGTACTCTTGGTCCTTGATGTTGCCCGGACTGACGCGCCACGCGCCATTGGGACCGCCACATGAGCTCGACGTGACCGAGCCGAGCCGCGCCTCGACGTAGGGCGCGCCGAACAATGAGGCCGCGATCTCTCGCCCCAGCAGGGATGAGCCGCCGCCGTTGCCCCGCACATTGAGCACGACGAATGGCGCACTCCGCAGCATCTCCTTCTGTTGCTCGACGGCTTTCGTGACGTCCTCGGCTCGCGCGCTTATCAAGTCTTGCAGCGCGATCCAGTAGCCACTCCCGACCTGGCGAATGCCGAAGCCGGCCTGCCCGGCCCCGCCCGCCTTCGTCAGGCGTGGCAGGAGCTTATCGCGCTTGATACGGACCCAATCGAGCGTGATCGTTTGGCGTTGGCCGTTCGTGTCGAACACGCAACTCGTGGGACGCGTGATAAAGGGGTTCCCTTCGTCCACGAGTAGCCATGGGCCGAACTGGGCTTGCTGCGCCCCGATGTCCCAGTCGGCGCGAAACCCGCCCACATTTTTCCGCGCCAGAGCCTCGACGCCTTGACCATTGCAGCTGTCCAAGACCGCGCCGAGGAGCGCAGTGCTCGGCGGATCGGCGTCGGTCACGACCCAGGTGTTGCCGCGCCGGCTGACGATAATCTGCGGCCAGCGCGGGAGGTTGACCACGAAAGTCGGGCGACTCCAGAATGTGTTTATCGCCCATTGCGGTCGCGAAGCCGGCGAGGACGGCCATGTAGCCCAGGTACGACGTGACCGTCCGGGCGCGCGTCAGGGCCACGCGGTGTCCGTGTGCCAAGCGACGCTGAAAGTCGAGGTCGTGTGCCTCGGGTGCGGCGCCCGGGTGGTTGTCGCGCAGCAGCGCGTAGGCCGCGTCCACGTCGCGCGCCGTGGTCACCGCCCAATGGGGGTCGGGAGGCGCGCGGAATTCGTCGACACCCCACGACAGTATTTGCGCGCTGGCGGTGCTGCCGAACATCAGGGGCAGCCAGGAGGCCATCGCGAGGAGCATGCGTCGGTAGGACATGCTATCGGAGCGCCATGCCGGGATGACCAGCCACTGCTTGGCCAGGAGCGACTCGGCGTCCGTCATCTGCAGGATCGTGCGAACGGCCTCGCGTTTGCTGCTCGAGCGTTGATAGAAAGATTTCACGATGCGATATCCCACCCAGTAGCCAAGGTCGCCGGGTTTTTCCCGGGTGCTGTTCTGGAACCAGTTGGACAGATCGGTCTTATCCTCGTCGGCGACGAACGCCGTCTCGATTTCCTGTTCGTGGCCCTTGGTCGATGTTCGGAAGAGCGCGTACGCGACGTCGCCGGAGATCTGCTCGCCGATGAATTCGGCCGCGCCTTCGGCCAACGCCAACTGCAGCACGGTGGGATGCTCGACGTCGACGAGAGACCTGCGCCTGCTGGACGTGCACATATTCGTGCGCGATGACGTGGACGAAGCGGTCCTCGACGTTGGAATTGAGCCAATCGGTCGCGCACAAGGCCTCGAGGCCAATCTGGAGTCCAGTGTTCGGGCTCCCGATGGCGACTGGCCGGCCGCGGCCGACGGCAATCGTCACCGGAGGGAAGCGTGCCTCGGGGTAGATCTGGCCCAGGTTCCGGAGCGCCACCTGGACGCGCTCGCGCACCCGCGGGAGCACGGCCAAGCAACTCTTGGCCCCGGAATAGATCTCCGGGTGCTGCTCCAGCGTGGCGGCGATTCTGATTCCCGAAATGTTTCGGGCTTTGGCAAACGCGTGCAGACCGTCGGAGCCGACATCGATGTAGTCGTGCTGGAGCTGGTCGGCGGTCGGATGGCCGCCGGCGGAGTCGTAGATCCCATAAAAGCGATCGACATCTTCGATATCTATAGTAGCCACAGTAGCCACAGTAGCCACGGGCCGTGTCGACGGCGCCGTGTGCGTGCAGGCCAGCACGAACGCGGTCGCGAGGCATCCGGTGAAGCGGCGAGCAAGTGATCTTTTCACGACCCCGTTACTATGGCGCCGGAGCCCGATCGGCTAGATCCAACTAGCTGTCGACCGCCACGACCATTTACCGCGGCAGGTAACTCATGTCGGCGCGATGCAGCGCCGTCTCGGTGCGCTGACAGGGCGTCGTTCCGAGCACACTCGTTAGGAATGCGGCGTGCGCCGGGGCATCGGACGCCTTCACGCCGGGGACGATCACGAGATACTCGGTGACGCCGTTGATCGGGCGCAGCACCGCGTGGGGCATCGCGGCCGTCATCCGTTTCAGTGCCGCGCCGAGCGTCGATTCGAACGCCGCACCGTCGTGTGCCGACACGTAGCACAAGGTGAGGAGCGGGGACGTCATTTGGTCCGGAGTCAGTGCGGTGAGCGACGGGACGATCTCATAGGAGCCCACCGAACGGACCCTGGCGTACGGTTCGACGTTGAGGGCGTTGTTCGCTGCGTCGCCGCCGGGGGAGACCGGCGCGTCGAAATCGGTCCAAGCGTGGAAGAACGTGCCGTCCATGAACTGATCCGTACGGTCGCCGGAAATGATATTCCATCCAAGCCACGTCCAGTGATCATTGTTGGATCGGTGCCACTCCAAGTGGCGCTTGTATCCCTCCTCGAAATCGCGCTCACGCCCGATATCGGGTTGCCACAGGACGATGCGGGCCGCCGTTCCGGCCGATTGCGCTCTCGTGGCGGGAACGAACAGGAGCGTGATGGCGGCCGCGGCCGCGGCGACTTGCAAAGGATGCGTCATGTCGCCCAATTAAAGCTTCCAGCCAGGGGAAGCTTCAACACTGGAGCCCACGATGTATCGCATCGGGCCGTTCGCGCGACTCGGGGGCGTCTCCGCCAAGACCCTCCGATACTATGATGAAATCGGGCTCCTGCGGCCCGTGCGGACGGACCCTGTCACCGGGTACCGATGCTATGCCCCCGAGCAACTCCGGGACCTGGCGGCGATCGTCAGCTTGAAAGAGTTGGGCCTTTCGCTCGCCGAAGTGATGGCGTTGCCGAAGGTGAACCGTCGCGCGACGCTGGAGCGCGCCCGGGCGCGGCTCACGCGCACGATGCTGCGCACGCGCGCGTCGTTGGACAGCATCGAGCGCTGGCTGGCGCACCGCCCGGGGTCGAGCGACCCGGTGCCCGTCGTCGTGAAGCAACGGGCCGCTATGCGTGTCGCCTCTCTGGGCGGGGCCTTGGCCGGTTACGAGGACGTCGCGCACGCGGAGCAGGAACTGTGGGATCGCCTGCCCGCGCAGGCTCGGGTGGCACTGCGTGGCGTGGTCTGGCATCGGTGCGCCAACGATGGTACCCCGCTCGGCGAGCCATTCGTGGAACTCACGGAAGGGCGGAAGGCGGCTTGGGACGGACTTCACGTTAGGGATTTGCCGGCCGTCGTCGTCGCGTGCGCCTACGCAGCGGACGACTTCCAGGCGGCCGAACTCGCGTACGACGGCATTCGCGATTGGATGGGCGCCCGACAGTACGCGCTCGCCGGGCCGAAACGCGAACTCTATCATGGGGCCGTGCTGGAGATTCAGTTTCCGCTCAGCACGTAGTTCATAGCCGTCGTGTCCGGACCTACTCGCGTCATTCACATGGCCGCCGCGCCCGGCGCGTGGACGTTCGCCAACGCGCTCCTCCCCACGACGGCGCGCGCGGCGCTGCCGGCCACGCTCCGTCGCGCTCTCGGACGTCGCGATCCCTCTCGAGACTCAACTCATCGCGCGGACTGACGATCGGTCGACGCGGTTGCAGGTGTTTCGGCGCATCGTCCGAGCGCTCGGCGCCACGCCCTAGGAGGCAACTCCGCCTGCGAGTTTCGGCGAAGTGGCGGCCGTTTCGATCAACGATGCGACCGCGCGGGGGTTCGAGACGTAGATGGCGTGACTGCCCGGCACTAGCGTGGAGGTCGCGCCGGCGCGCTCGCACATGAAGCGCTGGGCCGCGATCGGAATCATGTGGTCATCGGACACCAGCAGGTACCACGTCGGCTTGGCCTTCCAGGCGGGATTCGTAATCTGGCCACCAAGCGCATCCAATCCCCACGGCACTTGTGCCCTGGCCATGAACTGGGCGGTTTCGGCATCCACGTCGCCCGCGAACGCGGCCGCGAATTTGGCGTTGTCGAGAAAGAGGTATCCGTTGATCGGGGGCAAGATCGGCGGCACTGGCGCGCCGGGCGGTGGATTGGCGATCAGGGTATTCACCGACTCGCCTTTGTCGGGCGCGAAGGCTGTGACGTAGACGAGCCCCGCGACATTCGCATTGGTCCCAGCCTCCGTGATCACCGCGCCGCCGTATGAATGACCGACCAGGATGACTGGACCGGGCTGCTGGTCGATCACGAGCTTCGCCGCCGCCGCGTCGCCGGCGAGCGACAAGGTGGGATTCTGGACGATGCTGACGTTGAACCCCTTTTGCGTCAGGATGTCGTAGACGCCCCGCCAACCCGAGCCGTCGACGAATCCGCCGTGAACGAGGACGACGTTGTTGACCCTCTGCGTCGCGGATGAGTCGGCCATTGCGGATCTCCAACGGTTATTTGGGGCCGAATCTATATGCCGCGCCGTGCCGATTGCGCAATCGACCGCGGTTGAGCCGGGTCGACCCTGCCCGACGGGGGCGCGAGACAGTCAGCAGACGTTCAGCCGACGGCCCGGCCCGCATTGTTCGACCCATATGACGACAGGTGCTGTATCCGCACTAATACTGGAGGCTTGACGAATGACACTGACCACGATGTGGACGCACGGCAACGCGCTGGTCGTCGAAGACCCGGGCGAGTACGAGTACATCAGGCACCGTGGATATGGCACGTTGCTCAAGTACAACGCGGGGACGAGTTCGCTTGACGACCTCCGGGTCTGTCACATCCCGATTCCGACCCCGCAGACCGTCGATGGGGCGTCGCCGGTGATCGCCAAGATCACGGTGCTGTTCCAGACCGACGCCAACGCGCCGTTGGTTGCGCCCAGCCAGGGATTGGATGGCGTCGTGCGGATCGAGAAGATCGATGTGTGGGATGGTCCCAACCTCGTGACCACGTTTCAGAAGACCGACTGGCATGGATCGCACCTGTCGGCGGACGGAGTCAATCAATTGACCGTGCCGCCGACCCAAGTACAGACCGGCATTGGCGTGTCGCTCTTTTGCAGCGTCGATGGCGACGAAGATCCATCGGAGTGGTTCTTGATCGTGGCGGGCGTCGGCGGCGACTTCGTGTACGCCAACACGACGCTCTTGAGCCGCGGGATCAAGGAGGTCGAGCGCATCGTCGGCCGCTAACGAGCCGTGCGCGTGCAGCTCCTGGCCCGAGAAGACCAGGAGCTGCGCGATGGCGCTGATCGTCCAGACGGCGACATAGCCGCGCTTCTAGGCGGTCACGAACACGTGCTCGGCCTCCTGCATCGAGGATGCTTCCGGGCGCGTTCGTCCACTCGCTTCTCTCTCTCCCGGTTGTGTCAGTGCACCGCGGCCGTCACGGCCTCGTCACCCGGCAGCAAGGCGCTGCGCACCGCACTTTCGACATTGATCGCGCCGATTTCGGCCATGAGGGCGGACGCGACGGGGGTGACCGGATCCCGATCTGGTACGATGAGTCCGATCTCGTGGGTGACGGAGGGTTCGACGAGCGGCAACATCAGCAACCCGTGGTGTTGGCCAAGGAGGTACGTGATCGTGTGCGGAAGGACGGTCGACCACTCGCCCTGGCGCAGGTGCGATTGGAGTGTGACGAGCGAGTTCGTCTCGAGGAGCGGGTCGGCCGCCACGCCCCCCGCCTCGAAGTTCGCGTCGATGATGCGACGGTTCTGCATCGAGTGATTGAGGAGGCAGAGCTTCAAGTCCGCCGCTTCGCGCCACGTGACCGAGACGCGTCCCGCGAGCGGCCCGTCCGGCGGCGTGAGCAGCACGTACCGCTCGCGATAGAGCGAGACGTGGCGCACGTGGGTCAGTGGCTCGTTGTCGAGATAGGTGATTCCCACATCCAACGAGCACTCATCCAAACCCCGCTGGATCTCGCGCGACGTGAGCGAGGTGACGGTCATGCGGACGCGCGGATGGTGGGTCGCAAATGGCGACGTGAGCAGGGAAATGATGGGGAGCGTGACGGGAATGCCGCCGATGCGCAGGGTCCCCACAAGTCCCTGGCGCATCACGCCCAGTTCTTGTGAGAGCGCATCGCGCTCGGCAAGCACATGGCGCGCCCACGCCAGAATCCGCTCGCCTTCCGGCGTGAATCCGCGGAAGCGGTAGCCGCGCTCGACGATCGGCACGCCAAAGCACTCCTCGAGGTGCTTGAGTCCGGCGGAGAGTGCTGGCTGCGAGACGTTGCACGCCTGCGCGGCGCGTGCAAAATGACGTTCGCGCGACAGCGCGACGAGGTACTCGAAATGGCGGATCAGCACCGTAGCCCCACGTCACGGGCGGATGGCGTCATGCCTCAATGAAACTAACGCAAACTCGATAAAGCGCGATTATGGCGCCATGAAAAGCACTGATTTGATGAAGGGCTATGCACGTGGACATCGTACGGTTCACTCACTCAAGAAGCATTTCCTCACGGGGGCGACTCCAATGGCGAAAGTGCTCTGCGTGCTGTACGACGATCCCATCGACGGCTATCCGCCGAAGTATGCGCGGGATACCATCCCCACAATCGAACGCTATCCTGGCGGACAGACCGCGCCAACGCCGTCGGCGATCGACTTCAAGCCGGGTGCGCTCCTGGGGTCGGTGTCTGGCGAGCTGGGCCTCCGGAAGTTCCTCGAAGCCCAGGGGCACACCCTCGTCGTGACGTCCGATAAAGAGGGCGCCAATTCGAAGTTCGATCGCGAGCTACCCGACGCCGAGGTCGTCATCTCGCAACCGTTCTGGCCCGCGTATCTCACGGCGGAACGCATGGAGAAGGCGAAAAAACTGAAGCTGGCGATCACGGCGGGTATCGGCTCCGATCACGTCGATCTCGACGCCGCGATCGAGCACGGGGTCACGGTCGCCGAGGTGACGTACTGCAACAGCATCAGCGTGGCCGAACATGTGGTGATGATGATCCTGGGCTTGGTGCGGAACTACATCCCGTCGTACCAGTGGGTCATCACGGGTGGTTGGAACATCGCGGACTGCGTCGCGCGCTCGTACGATCTGGAGCAGATGGAGGTGGGGACGGTCGCCGCGGGCCGCATCGGGCTCGCTGTGCTGCGCCGTCTCGAGCCATTCGACGTCAAGCTGCACTATACCGATCGCTATCGCCTCCCGCCCGCGGTGGAACAGGAGTTGGGGCTCACGTTCCATCCGGACGCGCAGTCGATGGTCCCCGTCTGTGACGTGGTGACGATCAATGCGCCGCTTCACCCCGAGACGGAAGGGATGTTCAACGACGCGATGTTCGCGAAGATGAAACGGGGCGCCTATCTCGTGAACACCGCGCGCGGGAAGATCGTCGACCGCGACGCGGTCGTGCGCGCGCTGGAGAGTGGACGGATCGCGGGATATGCGGGCGACGTGTGGTACCCGCAGCCGGCGCCGAAGGATCATCCCTGGCGTACCATGCCGCACCACGGCATGACGCCACACGTGTCCGGCACATCGCTCTCGGCCCAAACGCGGTACGCCGCGGGCACGCGCGAGATTCTCGAGTGCTGGTTCGGCAAGAAGCCGATTCGTGACGAGTACCTGATCGTCGACGCCGGCAAGCTCGCCGGGACCGGAGCGCATTCCTACAGCGTCAAAGAGACCGCGAAGCGATAGGGGGCGCTGCGCGACGAGGCAGTCGGAGGTACGCCGGCGGTAGTGTACGCGGCCCACAACGAGAATGAGGGTGTACAATCCGACTCGCAGGGGTGGATCGCCAAGAGCTCCGGGCTCGTGTTGCGGACGGAGACGGACATTGACCCTGGCGACAACGACAAGGCTCACTCATCGACGCGGTACGAGTACGCGAATGTGCACGCTCAGGCGGTCGCCGAGTGAGGGGGTGGCGAGGAGGAACGCCACCGCGGCCATGCCTGGCGGTTTCGGGTGGTTCGGCGAAATTATTGGCGAGAACTGCCCAGGAGAGATCAATGAAGCCGACAATCGGGTTGGTCGTGTGGGCTGCGGCGTGGCAAGCGCAGGCGCAGAGCGCCACCTCACGGTATCCCGCCATGGCCCCGGTCGACCAATACCTGATGGCCGATCGGAATGCCGAGATTGCCCTGGCGCGGAGCGCGGCCCCGGCATCCATCTCGCGCGATGCCGAGGTTCTGGTCCTTGGACGGCATGGGTACGAAACCGCGGTCCAAGGCAAGAACGGCTTCGTCTGCGTGGTGCAGCGCTCGTGGACCGCCGGTATTGACGATCCGGATTTCTGGAATCCCAAGCTGCGGTCTCCCATTTGCTTCAACCCGCCGGCCGTCCGAACCTACCTGCCCCTCACACTCAAGAAGACCGAGTGGGTGTTGGCCGGACGCTCCAAGACGCAGATGTTCGACCGCCTCAAAGTCGCGTTCGACACGAAAGCATTGCCGCCCCTGGAACCCGGCGCGATGTGCTACATGATGTCCGCCCAGGGATACCTGAACGATCGCGACGGGCGCTGGCATCCCCACCTCATGTTCTTCGTTCCGCCCACCGGCGCGGGCAATTGGGGCGCCGATCTCCCCGGCTCTCCGATGTTGTCATCCAAGAGCCCCGAGGATCGCGTTACCGTGCTCCTGATTCCCGTCGGGACTTGGTCAGATGGAACAGCGGCCCGGTGATGGCGTCGGCTCCCTCACCGAGGCGTTGCTTCCATCACCCAGACCTCGCTCTGTCGTTCATTGATCGTGAAGTACATGTGGTCGGGACCAAGGCCCCACAGCGGACGATACGACGGGCGCAGCGGGTCGGTGAAGCGCGTCAGCAGCTTCGGCTGGCCCCCGGTCAGGGGGATCGACCAGAATGTCGCGTTTCCCTGGGGGTCGTGACTCTTGAAGTAGAGCGTGCGGCTGTCGCTGCTCCAGAACGGTTCCTCGACGCGCGGCCCGCCCGTCGCGGCCGGGTCGAACACCGTGCGCGGTGCGCCGCTATCCGGCGGAACGACCTGCAACGCTCCGCCGAACAGGCTGGTGGCGTATGCGATCCAGCGGCCGTCCGGCGACCAAGCCGACGACGTCCCCACCGACGAGCGCTTCACGGGATGACCCCAGACCCCGGCCGCGTTCCGCCGGACGACCCAGACGCCGCCCGGATCGCCGAACATGACGAAGGTGAGCGCCTTACCGTCTGGCGACCAGCTTGGCGCCGACTCCTGAAGCGGCGACGACGTGACCTGTTCGACCGGGCCGCCATCAACTGGCAGCACGTAGACGTCGCGGGAACCCGACCGCCAGGAGTGGAACGCGACCTGGCGACCGTCGGGCGAGAGCTCCGGCGAGAAGTCATCACTCGGGCCCGAGGTCAGCTGCTCCGGTTCGCCGCCCGGTATTCTCTGTCGATAGAGGAGGGACGTGCCGCTGACGTTCGAGTCATACAGCAGCCAGTGCCCATTGCGCGAGGCGGTGACTTCCTCGACGACTTGAATGCCGCTGGTGACCGGGGTCGCCGCGGCCTCGGTGGCGCCGTTCGGTGGAAACGGCAGCGACCACACATTCGCCGTGGCCGTGTAGACACTGTACGCAAAGCGGGTCCCGTTCGCCGAGATGGAGAACGTGTGCGCGCCGAGGCCCGTGGTCAGGCGGACCGGCACGCCCTCGGGTCTCCCCGCGCGCGAGACGCGTTGCGCATACACGTCCATGGGTCCGAGGCGATTCGACACGAAGTACAACCACTGCCCATCGGGAGACCACACGGGGCTTTGGTTGATCCAGAGGCCATCGGTCGCGGCCGTCACCGCGCCGTCGCTCACCCGCGCCACGAGGATGCGGCTGGGCGACCGGTTGCCGAACAGGAGCCCGACGCGCGAGTAGTCGGGATTCTGGGACACGCAGGCAATGCGATCGCCTTTGGGAGCCCATTGGCACAGGGACACGTCGACGATCTTGGCGAGCGGACGGACCTGACCGGCCGGGCTCCTGATGTACACGGAGTCTTGCACCGCGTAGGCGATCGTCTGTCCATTGGGTGCCCACACGGCGGAAATGATCGAGCCGCGCGCGACGGGCTGCAGCTCGGGCCGGGCGGGGCCGCCCGACGAAGGCGCGCTGAAGGCGCCGCCATTCGCCAGAAAGAGAATGCGCGAGCCGTCGGGCGACCACGACGGGTTGGTCTCGACGGCGAGCGAATCGCCGGTGATCATCGTCGCGCGACCGCCGGTGACCTGTCGCACGAAGATCCGCATTTTGACCGACGTGCCAGCGGCGTAGGCGACGTACCGGCCGTCGGGGGAGAGGGCCGGCGTGATCTGGAGTCCGCGCTCCCACGTGACTTGCGCGGAGCGCCCGAAAGCCGCGATCGGCGAGCGCACGGGCGAAAGCCCGCGGCCCAGCATGAACGCCAGCGCGGCGATCCCCGCGGCCGCGGCGCCGAGCACTGCCGGTGACCGATACGCCGGCGCCGATGGTCGATGCGCGGAGCGGCGCGCGCGGGAGTGCTCGGCCTGGGGCTCGGCCAGTGCTTGCGCGAATGCCGCCGCGCTGGCGAAGCGATCGGCGGGCAGCTTCTCGAGCGCGCGGAGCACGGTGTCTTCGACCGCGGGCGGAATGGTCCGTCGCTGCGATATCAAGGGCCGCGGCTCTTCCGTCATCATCTTGGCCACGGTCGCCTGCGCGGTCGGCCCCGTGAACGGCGGCTCGCCGATGAGCATCTCGTACGTGACGACGCCGAGCGAGTAGATGTCGGATCGGGGGCCGATCTCGCGCTCCCCCATGGTCTGCTCGGGGCTCATGTACTGCGGGGTGCCCAGCGAGAGGCCCGTCTGCGTCATCCGCTGACCACCCGCCTGCTCCACCGCCAGCGCGATCCCGAAATCGGCCACGAGGATGTGACCGCCGTGCAGCAGGATGTTCTCCGGCTTGATATCGCGGTGGATGACGCCGCGGTGGTGCGCGTACTCCAGGGCATCGGCCACTTCGCTGGCGATCCGGATCGCGTCGGCGACCGGCAGCTGGCGCTCGCGCGTTAGCAGAGCGCGGAGTGACTCGCCGGCGACGTATGGCATCACGTAGTAGAGATGGCCATCGGCGCTCCCACTATCGAACAGCGGCAGAATGTGCGGGTGCTGCAGGCTGGCGGTGAGCTCGATTTCCTTGAGGAACCGATCGGGACCCAGGATGGCGGAGAGCTCGGGGTGCAACACCTTGATCGCCACCTGGCGGTGATGGCGCTCGTCCTGGGCGAGATACACGGTCGCCATGCCGCCCCGCCCGAGCTCGCGCTCGATCCGGTAGCGATCGGCCAACGCCGTGCGCAGGGCATCCTCGGGGTCCGTCATGTCTACGTCAAATCTGGCACGAGACTGGCTGCCAGGCCACATTCGCCCAGACGAACGCGCTACCCGCGTCGATGCCGTCAGCGTCTTCGTCTCGCCCTACGACGTCGATGCGCTACGCAAGGACACGCGCGACGACATCCACGGGGCCGGCGCCGGGCGCATGCTCACTCCGGACGCATTGCGATGATGGGATCGATCGACGCCGCGCTCCGAGCCGGCAACCACGACGCGAGCGTGGCCACGATCAGGAGCGCGCCACAGACGAGCCCATAGGTCGCCGGATCTCCGGCCGTGATGCCGTACAGGAGCGCCGACAGCACCCGCTGGTGAGCCAGGCGACGGCGAGGCCGATGCCGAGGCCGATGCCCGCAAGGCGCAGCCCCTGACCGACGACGAGGCCCACGACTTCACGGTGCCGCGCGCCGAGCGCCATGCGGATGCCGAGCTCGCGCCGGCGCGCCCGCACCGAGTAGGCGAGCACGCCATAGATGCCGATCACGGCGAGCGCCACCGCGACGAGTGCGAAGGCGCTGACGACCGACGCGTAGATGTGCGGTCGTTCGACGGACTGGCGGATCGCGGCGGCGAAGGGGCGCGCGTCGTACATGGGAACGTTCGGATCCGTCTCCGCCAACGCCCGGCGCGCCGATCGCGATGGCGAGCGTCGATACCACGGCGAGCGTGAACCACGGTGACCGCATGAGACGGCGGACCGCGGCGCGCGTGTCTTGGAGAATGTCCATAATGGTCCGTCACGTCGAGCAGGTGTCGTGCCGGATACGGCCGGGGTCTAACTCGCGTATTGTCGGCTTGTTACGGCGGCGACCGCCAGGGCGCCGTGGCCGGCGATGGGACGGCGCGTCCCAGGACTGGACGCGAGGTACGTTGTGTCGGATATGGTCGCGCTGTACCGTAGACGATGCAAAATTCTCAGGTTGGGCCGCGCCCGTTTCCGGCGATTTTCGTCGGAGGGCTGACCGCCGGCGCGCTGGACATGACGTACGCCATGCTGGTCTACAGCCCGTCGGATCCCCTCCGCATCCCGCGCGGCATCGCGGCCGGCTTGCTCGGGGTCGGCCACCAGCTCGGCGGGACGGTTGGCACCACCGTATTGGGCTTCGTGCTGCACTTCACGATCGCCCTCGGCGCCGCCACGGTGTTTTACGTCGTCAGTCGCCAATGGGCGTTCCTGACGCAACAGCCGCTGATTTCCGGCATGATCTTCGGCGCGTGTGTGTGGACGTTCATGCACTTCGTCGTGGTCCCGTTGTCCGCTTTGCCGCCCGGTCACTCGCCATGGTACCGGCAGATCCCGGAGTTCGTCTGGCATTGGTTCGGCGTCGGCTTGCCGATCGCCTATTCGGTGCGCAAGTACACGACGTGAAGTGCGCGTCCGTGCGGCGCGATCAGGCCTGGCCCAGCTGCGGGATGACGCGCGCGACGGACATTGGCTCTTCCGTCCGGTGGAGTTCGAGGGACGTCGCCAATTTCCGCAGCAACGCCCGGAGCTTGCGGCCCTCGTCGGGCGACAGGCCCATCACCGTGGCGAGCGCGGTCGGTACACTGGCCGCCGCCCGGGATAGCCCGCGCCCTTTGAGCGTGGGCGCGATCTCGACGGTGCGCTCGTCGTCCTCCCGGCGCTGGCGCGTGACCAGGCCGGACGCGGCCAACCGCTTGAGCAGAGGCGACAGCGTGCCGGAGTCGAGTTCCAGGCTCTCGCCCAGCTCTTTCACCGTGCGCGGGGCATGTTGCCAGAGCATCAGCATGACCAAGTACTGCGGGTAGGTCAGACCGAGCTCCGCCAGGAGCGGTCGGTAGGCGCGCGTGATCGCGCGCGCGGCGGCGTAGAGGTCGAAGGACACGCGATCGCTCAGGTTGACGGGGATGTCGTCGGTGGTCTTCGTCACGAAAGGCTCTCGGTCGATAAGGATGGGCGATGGGACCCGCCCGACATCTTTAAATAATATAGCGCGCAATGACCTTGTCAACGCTTAGATATTGACAAATTCGATCACGCACAATATAATTGACCACGAACACATGAACGACCGCAAGGTCGACGATTCTCGTCCTCTGCGTGTCACCCTCTGGCCTTTGAGGCCTCCTTCATGAGAGTAGTCACCCGGAGTTTCGTCACGCTGGCCGTGCTGTCCACGGCGCTAGCGTGTGCGGGCCGTCGCCAGGTCGGCCAGATCAATCCCCAGAACGCCGCGTCCAGTACCCAGTGGAACGGCACCCTCTCCACGCCGAGTGGGATGACGGGAGCCGTCGACGTGGATGGCATTGCCTCACTGGCGGCGAGTGGAGCGAGCACGAGCCTGGTCACCGTGTCGATAACCAACGCGGCGCCGAATGGCGCGCACCCCTGGCACTTGTATCAGGGGCAGTGCGGTGACGGCAGCGCCACGGTGGTCGGTGCGGGAACCACGTATCCGCCGCTCGTCGTGGACAAATACGGAAAAGCAACCTCCACCGCGACCGTGCCCATGGTGCTGCCGACGTCGGGGACGTACTTCGTCGCCGTGAACGCGTCGGAAGCCAACATGCAGACCGTCGTCGCTTGCGGCAACCTCGCGCCGCCCAACGCGACATAACGCCCATCGATCCCGACCGCCCGTCGGCCCAGACTATCGGACCGCCGGGCGAACCGGATCGACCCCGTGCCGGATCCCAGGCCGCACCGGCCCGGCTCGACGCAATCACCTGATGGCCCCGCTCGAGGTACGCGTCCCATGCTACTCAACGCAGCACGGCTCGAGAGAATGCGAGGGGTGAGCCTGTCCGACGTACCTTATTCGAGCGTCGACCGCACATGACGAAGAAGAGAGCACGCCCGGCGCCACAACGCGCCGCGGAATTCCAACCGCCGGAGTCCCTGCGCCGCCAGGAGCCATACATTGTCGGGATCGGCGCATCGGCGGGCGGGTTGGATGCGTTTCAGCGCCTGTTGCACCATATCCCTTCGAACACCGGCCTGGCGTACGTCCTCGTGCAGCACCTCGATCCCACGCACAAGAGTCTTCTGCCCGAGTTGCTGGGCCGCGCATCGGCGACGGCCGTGGTGCAGGCCGTCGACGGCATGCGCATTGAGCCGAACCGGGCCCACGTGATCCCGCCCAACACCACGATGACGGTCGCCGACGGGCATCTCCGACTGATCACGCGGGCGCAGGGTCGCGGGCCGCACCTCCCCATCGACGCGCTTCTGCGCTCGCTCGCCGAGGCGCATGGCACCAACGCCGTCGGCGTCATCCTCTCGGGGACCGGGTCGGATGGCACGCGCGGGATCCAGGCGATCAAGGAGGCGGGTGGTATCACGGTCGCCCAAGACGGCGCGTCGGCGCTCTATCCCAGCATGCCCCAGAGCGCGGTCGACACGGGGGCGGTCGATTTCATTCTCACGCCTGAGGAGATTGCCGACCAGCTCACCCGCCTGGGTTCGCACTTCGCGCAGCATCCCGACGATGCGACGCGGTCGAGTGGTGCACCGCTCGTACGTGAAGACGAGGAGCTGCGCGCGATCCTGACGCTGCTGCACAAGAGGACCGGCGTCAACTTCCAGCAGTATCGTCGCGGCACGCTGCAACGTCGCATCCTCCGACGGATGCTCGTCCAACGGCAAGACACGCGCGGCGGCTATCTCGCCTACCTGCGGCTCAACCCCGCCGAACTCGACGTCCTCTATGACGATCTGCTCATCGGCGTGACCCGCTTTTTCCGGGACCCGGAGGTCTTCGCGACGCTGCAGACCTCCGCGTTCCCGGCGATGATGCACGAGCATATCCGGGGTACCCCCGTGCGCATGTGGGTCGCGGGGTGTGCCAGCGGCGAGGAAGCGTATTCGCTGGCCATTGCGCTGCTCGAGTTTCTGGGTGAGGCGGCCGCCGATGTGGCGATCCAAATCTTTGGCACTGACCTGCGTGAAACATCGATCGTCAAAGCACGCGCGGGCTGGTATCCGGCCTCCATTGCCGAGCATGTCTCCCCGGACCGGCTCCGGCGCTTCTTCGTCGCGCGGGAGAACGGGTATCAAATCACGAAGGCGGTTCGCGACCTTTGTGTCTTCTCCCGCCAGAACGTGGTCCGCGATCCGCCCTTCTCCCATCTCGATCTCGTCAGTTGCCGGAACGTGCTCATCTACCTGGAGCCGGCGCTGCAACGGCGTGTGTTCCCGATCTTCCGTTACGCGCTCGACCAGCACGGGATCCTCGTCCTCGGAAGCGCCGAGTCCGCGGACGCGGGGTCGGAGTTGTTCGAGCCCCTGGCCAAGGCGCAGCGGATCTATCGACCGCGGGCGATCCCCACGCACCCGATCGACATTGGTCGCGCGCTGGCGACTCTCCCGACCCTGGAGCCGGGCGCAGGCATGGGCCAACCCAGCCGCGCGCCGTCGGCTGTGCCATCGCCCGAACAGATCGCGGAAGCGGCGGATCGGTGCCTCCTCGCCCAGTCGCCTCCGGGCGTCGTGATCGACGAGCACCTGCGGATCCTGCAGTTCCGCGGTGACACGGCGAGTGTCCTCACGCACGTACCAGGTGTGGCCAGCTTGGAGCTGCTCAAGTTCGCGAGGCCAGAGCTGGTCATGCCGCTCCGCGCCGCCGTCAGCGTCGCCCAGAACAGCGGCAAGCCCGTTCGCGAGGAAGGGATCACGCTCGTGGACGGCGACGTGATCCGGCGAGTCACCATTGACGTGTTCCCGTTCCGACCGTCGGCGAGCGCTCCGTGTTTCGTCGTGACGTTTACCGTCGTGCCAGTCGTGACGACGGAGCGAAGGCGTGGAGCAGCGTATCCGCCAGGCGACCCGATACGGGAGCGCCGCCAGCGTGGGGAGACGCGGGAGCTTGCCGTGATGAAGCGGTATCTCCAAGGGATCGTCGAGCAGCACGAGGCGACCGTGGAAGAGCTCCGCGCGGCCAGTGAAGAGTTGCAGTCGAGCAACGAGGAGTTGCAGAGCACGAACGAGGAATTGGAGACTACCAAGGAAGAGGTGCAGTCGACGAACGAGGAGCTGACCACGCTCAACGAGCAACTGGGGATCGGGAATACCGATCTGGCGGCGTTGTCGGGTGACCTCGCCAACATTCTGGCCAGCACGACGATCCCGATCGTCATCGTCGGCGCCGATCTCAGACTCCGGCGGTTCACACCGGCCACCGAGCGGGTCATGCGGGTGATCGCATCCGACGTCAATCGCCCGCTCGACGACGTCCGGATGCGCGTCGCGGTGCCCGACTTGGAGCGCCAGATCCTCAAGGTCATCGAGACGCTGACGCTGGTCGAGCAGGAAGTGCGGGGCGATGACGGGCGCTGGTGGGCGCTGACGATCCGTCCCTATCAAACGATCGACCACCGGGTCGACGGGGCCGTGCTGGTGTTCGCGGACATTGACGCCAGTAAGCGCTATGGCGAGCGGGCGGACGAAGTCTCCGAGGCGCGGCGGCAGTTGCTCGACGTCGCCGAAGCGGGACGGACGATGGCCGAGGAAGCGCGCAAGATCGCGGAGATCGCCAATAAGACGAAAAGCAACTTCCTCGCCAACATGAGCCACGATCTGCGGACGCCGCTCAACGCGATCAGTGGATATACGGAGCTGCTCGAACAGGGGCTGCGTGGGCCAGTAACCGAGGCGCAGTTGGTGGATTTCGGTCGGATCAAGCGCAGCGCGCGCTATCTGCTCGTACTCATCAACGACATCCTCAACTTCGCCAAGCTCGAGGCGGGCCACCTCGACATCCACCTGTCCGACGTGCCCGTGGGAGCGTTGGCGGCGGAATTGCACGAGCTCATCACCCCGCAGCTCCGGGCGCAGGCGCTCCAGTTCGAGCGGGGGGACTCTGAGGCGGTCGTGCGCGCCGATCCGGAGAAGGTCCGACAGATCCTGCTCAACTTGCTCTCCAACGCGCTCAAGTTCACGGCGCCCGAGGGGCGCATTGGGATTGACTACGCCACCACGGACGATGTCGTGCGCATCGAGGTCTGGGACACCGGCATCGGCATTGCCCCGGCGTATATCGAACGCATCTTCGAGCCCTTTGTGCAGATCGACCGCAAGTTGACGAGTCAGGCTACGGATGGCGTCGGGCTGGGCTTGGCGATCAGCTGCGAGTTGGCGCGCGCTATGAAGGGTGATCTGACCGTGCACAGCTCGCTCGGACACGGATCACGTTTTACCCTTACGCTGCCGCGCGTGTTGTAGACGGCCACCAGACCCAGTATCGTGCGAATTGGGAGGAGCATCACATGGCCACTTCGCTGCACTCATCCATCCGCCCGCAGATCCGCCTGATCGACGGGCTCGCCATCCGGTATGCCGAGAGCGACGACCGCGACATTGATGCCCTGTTGTTGAGTCCTTGGCCGGAGAGCATCTACGCGTACGAGGCCACGTGGTCGCGGCTCGCGGAGCACGCGCATCTCGTCGCCATTGATCTCCCGGGGTTCGGCCTGTCCGAACGCCGCGAGGCGCTCATGGCGCCGCGGGCGATGGGGGACTTTCTGATACGGGTGATCGACGCGTTCGGCCTGGAGCGGCCGCACGTCGTCGGTCCGGACGTCGGCACCGGCGCGGCGCTTTTCGCCGCGGCGCTGCATCCCGGACGACTCCGGAGCCTCGTGGTCGGGACCGGGGCCGCGGCGTATCCACTCCAGGTCGGCGGGCTGCTCAAGGAGTGGGTCGAGGCGCCTGACATCGAGCCCTACCGGCGCATCGACGGACGGCAGGTCGTGACCGGCGCGATCGCGACGCTCGATCGATACAAGCCATCCGAAGCCGCGCGCGACGATTATCTCGCGTCGTACGCGGGCGAGCGGTTCGCCGAGTCCATGGCCTACGTGCGGCAGTATCCGGCGGAGTTGCCGGTGCTGCGCGATCTGCTGCCGACGATCCGAACGCCCGTGGAGATCATTACCGGCAAGAATGATCCGATCGTCCCGCCGGTCAACGCCGAGTTTCTCCATGACCGGCTACCCGACAGCAAGCTCGATATCATTGACGCCGGGCACTTCATTCTGGGAAGACCGGGCCGACGAATACGCGGCCCTGGTGACGGCCTGGTGGAGGGCCCACTAGCGCGCGTGATCGCCAGAATCGGTACGGCTTGCGTCCATGGATGTTCTGCCGCGCCGGCGAGTCCCAGTGCCGAACGTCACGCTCGGACGCGGGTCACTCCCGCGTCCACCCAGTAATCACGTCGCCGTCGCGCGGTAGCGCGCCGGATGGGCGCACACGTCGGCGATGCGACGCAGGGCGTCGGTGTACTGCGCGGTCGAGAGCATCGCACCGACCGAGATTCGGACGCCCTGACGCGGCCGAAGCGCGCCGGCGATGAATTGCGCTCCGGGAGCGACCGAGACGCCGGCACTCAACAGGGCGGCATGGAGTCGTCCGGCGCGCCACCCAGGCGGCGCGTCGAGCCAGACGTACGGCACGCCCGGCATCATCACATGGCGTTGTCGGCCGAGCACGCGCGTGACGATGCGGAGCCGCTCGGCGATGGCGGCGCGGCGGGCGCGGATCACGCGGACGATCGTCCCGTCGGCGAGCCAGCGGGCGGTCAGCTGCGCGCCCGGCGTCGCCACGACCCACGCGAGCGCGCGGAGTGCCTCCTGCATTGGCGATGCGAGCCCCGGTGGCGCACCGACGAACGCGACGCGAAATCCCATTCCGAGCGATTGCGAAACGCTGCCGAGCCACAGGGTGTGCGCCGGGAGCAAAGTCGTGAGCGCTGGTCCCGAGCGCTTGACCAGCAGTCCGCCGGCGTCATCGTCGATGACCCAGATCTTGTGTCGCTCGGCGATGCGCGCCAGCGCCATACGGCGATCGGCGGTCATGGCCTGCGGGATAGGATTCCCCACGGCCGGTGCGCAGTAGATCGCGCACGGGTGTGCCGACCGGCAGACGCGTTCCAGATGGCGCGGGTCGAACCCCTGCGCATCAGTCCGCACCGCGACCAGTGGCACACGCAGATGGAGCGCCGCCGTGAGGACGCCGGAGTTCGTGAGCGCCGGCACCGCGATCGGCGCATCGCCCGTCCGCACCGCGCACAACGCCGCGGCCACCGCATGTTGCCCGCCAGCGGCGAGAAGAACTTGTTCGGGCGCGATGTCGACACCACAGTGTGCCGCCCACTGGACGCCGGCCTCGCGCACGGTCCACGGTTCGGTCGAGCGCGCCAGGGTGTAGAGCGCCTCCAAGAGCTCGGCCTGATGCCGCGGCGAGGGCAAAAGCGCGCGACCGCCTCCAGCGGTCTCCCATTCGTGAGGGTTCGGCAGGACGCGTGACTGCAGGTCGTAGATGCCGGGCACCACGAACTCGCGCGTGGCGAACGGCGCGCGCCACGCGGATTCGATCGCGCGCGCGGCCCGCACAAAGCTGCCACGTCCGACCGTTCCGGTGGTCAGCCCACGTCGTTCGGCTTCGGCATAGGCCCGCGTCACGGTCGCGGCGGCGACACGGAGATGGGCGGCGAGGTCGCGGATGGTCGGGAGGCGCGCACCCGCTGCGAGCGTGCCGGCGGTGACGGCATCACGGATCGCATTGGCGAGCGCGATGTAGGTGGGGCGGTCCTCGGCCAGCGGCGGTGGGTACCAAGCGCTCATGAAGTTGTACTAGTACAACGAGTTGGTTGATTCGTGCGATCGCGGGTCGCTTAGTTACGTGAACTTCAACCGAGCGGCACTGTGTCCGTATTGAATTGCTCTGTCTTGTTCGCGTGCATCATGTCCCCCACGCTCGCCGCGGCGCAAGGCGCGCCCGTCGCCGATGCCTTTCGCGCGAACACCGCGAAGATCGCCAAGCGGATCATACTCTCCGCAGAGGCGATGCCGGCGGGCCGGTACGGCTACAAGCCGACAGCCCCCCAGATGACCTTTGGCGAAATGGTGATACACGTCGCCGAGGACAATGACATCATCTGCAGCGTGATCACGGGTGTCCCGGCGCCGTCGCGGCCGGCCATTGCGGCCACGGCCGGGAAGGGCCATCTCGTCGAGCGTCTCAAAGAGACGTTCACGTTCTGCGACCAGGCGTTGATGTCACTCGACGACACGAAACTGACCGAGCCATTGGCGTTCGCCGGTCTCACTGAGCCGCGAGTGTTGATCATGTTCCAGAGCGCCGGCCACTGGTCCGATCACTACAGCCAGGCGGCGATCTATCTGCGGATCAACGGCGTCCTGCCTCCGACGGCGACGGACTCTTCAGTTTAACGAGCCGTCGCGCAGTGCGCGGACGGCGTCGACGGCCGCCGCGCGCCGGGCCGGCACGTACGCGGCCACGCCGGCGACGGCGATCAGGAGTGCGACGCCGCCCGCGAGCGTGAGGGGGTCGATCGGCGAGACGGCGTACAGCATCGCGCGGGCCGACTGTCCGAGGGTCGCGGCGCCGAGAATGCCGATGACCGCGCCGATACCGGCGAGTCCGATGGCCTCCCCGAGGACGAGACCCAGGATGCCGCGAGAGGACGCGCCGAGGGCGAGGCGAATGCTGACTTCCTTGGTGCGGCTCCGCGTGACATGACTCATGACGCCGAAGATACCCAGTCCGGCCAGCGCCAAGGCGATGCTGGCGAACGCGCCGAGGACTGCCAGGATCACGCGGGGTGGGCGCGTAGATGACGCCAGGAGCTCGTCGAGCGTCGTCAGCGAGGCGATCGGCATGGCGCCGTTCACCGTGCCAAGCTCGCGCCGGACGGCACCCACGAGTGTCCGCGGCGTGACCGAGGTCGGGAGCGCGAAGACGACGGCACCGATCGGGGCCTGGGCATAGGGGACGTACAACACCGGCTCCGGGGGTTGGTCGAGTCCGGTCTCGTGAATGTCACCGACGACGCCGACGATCTCGCGCACAGTGGGGTCGCTGTCGAACGAGACGCTGAGTCGCTGACCCACCGGGTCGGCGTTGCCCCAGTATGCGCGCGCGAACGTGGCGCTCACGATCGCCACCGGCGGATGGGTCGCGTCATCCGTCGGCGCGAACGGGCGCCCGACGCGCATTGGGATGCCGAGGGCGGGAAAGTACCCGGGCGAGATAGCGGCCGCGTGGACACTGGGCCGCTCGCGGGCCGATCCGACCGGCCGGCCGACGACTTCGAACTCGGCCCGCTCCGTGCCAATGGCGCCGCCGAATGGCAGCGTCGACGTCACGCCGGCCTGGCGAACGCCCGGAATCGTGGACAGGCGATCCTCGAGCGTCCGCACGAAGGCCGCGCGGGCAGTATCCGACGGATACAGGTGCTCGGTCTGGAGCGTGAGGGCCAGTACGTTCGCGGGCTTGAACCCGGGATCGACCTCCAGCAGCGCACGAACGCTGCGGACGAACAGTCCGGCCGCGATCACCAGGACCAGTGCGAGCGCGACTTCGCTGACCACGAGCAGCCGCTGCACGCGGCGCCCCTTCTGGGGGCTCCGCGCTGGTGTGACGGTAAAGACCAGCACCACGAGAGCGGCGAAGAGCGCCGTGGGCCAGCCTATGCGCAACTCGCCGGCGCGAGGGAGGAAGCCGGCGCCCATCAGGCGCACGGCCCCGAGCGCGAAATGCGCGACGATGAGGGAGAGTCCCCACCCGAGGGCGCCGAGCAGGAGGTGTTCGGCCATGATTTGCCGCGCGATGCGGCCGCGGCCGGCGCCGAGCGCGGCGCGGATCCGCAACTCGCCCTCACGTTCCACGGCGCGGGAGAGGAGCAGCATGGCGAGATTGGCGCCCGTCAGAAGCAATAGTAGGCCGACGGACGCGAACACGAGCAACAGCCGGCCACGCACATGACCGACGAGATCGTCCGCCAACGGCACGAGGGACACGCTGACGTCGCGATCCACCGCCGGGTACTCGCGCGCCAGATCGCCCGCGACGCGCTGCAGGTCCCGGCGCGCGCGTTCCAGCGATACGCCAGGCGCGAGGCGGCCAACGGCGACGTAGTAGCTCGCGTTCCGCTGCAGCAGCTCACCGGGCTGGGGGATTTTGGGCAGCCAGATCCCCGGCCCGGGTGGAAATCGGACCGTCGGCGGCATGACGCCGATGACGCGCACGGGCCGGTCGTTCAGGATGAGCGTCTGGCCGACCAAGCTCGAATCCGCGTTGAACCGCGTACGCCACCGATCGTAGTCGAGGACGACGACGGCGTCGTTGCCGGGCTGATATTCCTCGGGGGAGAAGGTGCGGCCGAGGAGCGGCGTCGCGCGGAGCGCGGCAAAGAATCCGTCGGTGACGCGCCACGCGGGGAAACGCTCGGGGCCTTCGGGTGCCGCGTAGCGCACGCCGAACGGCTCCGCGGCCGCGAGCGCGGCGAATGATCGGGAGCGCTCGCGCCAATCGAGGAGATTGGGCAGCGACACCGGGCCGCGTGCGATGCTATGGGGCAAGTCGGTCTGCCAGACGGTGACCACGCGGTCCGCGTCGGCGTACGGCAGGGGCGCCCACAGGACGCCATAGACGACGCCGAATATCGTGGTCGCGCTGGCCAGGCCGATGACCAGGGTCAGGACGACGACCGTGGCGAACCCCGGGCGGCGCCGCAGGGCGCGCGCGGCGAAGGCCAGGTCGCGGCGAAGATCCTCGAAGGGCTCGACGCCCCGCACGGCGCGGAGGGCGTCTTTGATCGCCTCGATCCGGCCGAAGCGCCGGCGCGCGGTCGCGGCCGCGGCGCGGGCGTCGAGGCCCTGCCGCTCGAGCTGCTCGGCCTCGAGAGTCAGATGCAGCGCGATCTCGTCGTCGAGATCGCGCTCGGCGGCGCGCCGGGACACGATGGAGCGGATCCGCCGGAGGATCTTCATGGGCGCTTCATACGGCCGATTGCAGCACCTGCGTGACGGCGGCGACAAACGCGAGCCATCCGCGCTCTTCACGCTCGCAGGCGCGACGGCCTTGCGCGGTGAGACGATACACCTTGGCCCGCCGGCCGGTTTCGGCCACGCCCCATTCGGCCGCCAGCCAGCCGTCGTCTTCGAGACGGTGGAGGGCGGGATAGAGGGAGCCCTGATTGACTTGCAGGACGTCCCCGGATCGTTCCCGAATCCGGCGCGAGATGGCCCACCCGTGCAGCGGCGCGTCCGCCAGCGTCCGGAGGATGAGCAGGTCGAGCGTACCCTGGAGCCGATCGTCGGGGCTCATGTCTTCATTGTTGTCGTCTGTCGACAACAATGTCAAGACCCGGCTGATGCTACATTGGGGCCATGTCCACCGCGTTCGATGCGCTGCGGCCGGTGCTCCGATCGTTGATCCGGAGCAAGACGTACGCGATGGCGACGCTCCTGACGCTGGTGCTCACGCTCGCCCAGGTGATCGCCGTGCTGACCGTCGTCGATCAGGTCCTGTTGCGCCCGCTGCCGTACACGGACGCCAACCGACTCGCGATCATTTGGGAGCACAGCCGATCCGGTGATACGCGCCTGCCATCGTATCCCGAGTTTCTGGACCTCGAGGAACACGCGCGATCGTACCTCAGCCTCGGCTATCTGCTCCCGCGCGGCGTGGATATCGTGACGCCGGGCGGCGCGATCCGCGCCGGTGTGGGAAACGTGTCGCCCGGATTTTTTCGCATGCTCGGCGCCCGCACGGCGCACGGCCGGCTCTTCACGGCCGATGAGGAGCGTCGAGGGCGCGGCGACGTGGTGGTCCTATCCTACGACCTGTGGCAACGGGCCTTCGGCGGCGACCCCGCGATCGTCGGACGTTCCATACGGGTCGGCCAAGCGACCGAGCGGGTCATCGGCATATTGCCCAGAGGGGTCGGCTATCCGGCGTGGGTGAGCCTGTGGCGACCGATCGGCGCCATCTACGACAACGAAGCGATGCTGAGGAACCGCGGCGGGCACGCCGATGGCCGCCTCATCGTCCGGCTGCGACCCGGCACCACCGTGGCGAGTGTGGTGGCGAACCTCAGCGCGGTCCAGGCCCGGTGGGCGAGCGCCGATCCGGGCGACGCCGACTGGACATTGATGGACGTGGTCCCGCTCGAGCAGGACGTGGTCGGCGATGTCACCGTGCCACTCCGCGTGTTGGCCGCGGCGTCGATGCTGATCTGGTTGCTCATGTGCCTCAACATCTCGAACCTGGCGGTTGCGCGCGGGATGCGCCAAGCGCGGGAGCGGGCCGTGCAGATAGCGCTGGGCGCGACCGGCGCCAGGCTGGCGTGGCAGACTCTCGTCGAAGGGATCCTCCTCGCGCTGACCGGAGGTGTGTTTGGAACGGCTCTCGGCGCCTGGGTCGTGCGATTGGTTGCCGCGGGCGCCGTCCCCGGACTGCCGCGGACCCAGGAGCTCACGATGGATGCCCGCATCGTGGCGGCCGCGGTGATGCTCGCCGTGCTCACGGGGATCGCGGCCAGCGTGCTGCCGGCGCTTCGTATCGGCCGAGAAGGTGCGATGCCGGCGCTTCAATTCGGGCGCGGGTCGACCAGCGGACGCCGGGAGAGTCGGGTCCGGGGAGTGTTGACGGTCGGTCAGTTCGGGCTCGCCCTCGTGCTCGTGGTCGGCGCCGGCCTGTTGGTCAACACGCTCGGCCGTCTGGCGCGGGTTTCGCTCGGCTTCAATCCCAACCACGTCATCACGTTCTACATCTTTCCCCCCGCCAGCCAGTACGGCCGACCGGAGCAGGCGGCGGAGTTGTATCGAACCATTATTGGTCGCGCGTCCGCCGTGCCGGGCATGGAGGCCGCGGCGGTCGTGAATACTCCGCCGCTGACTGGTGGGAATGTCATCACCAAGGTTGTGCGGCCCGACGCGCCATTGGCGGTCCAAAGTAGCGCCCTCTACTTCACCGTCTCGGACGGATACCTCCGCACGATGGGCCTCCACCTGCTGCGCGGCCGGTGGTTTACCGCGACCGACATGGCGACGGCCAGCGACGGCGTCGTGATCGACGCCGCCATGGCGGCGCGGGATTGGCCGAACCAAGACCCGATCGGACGTCCCGTCACGCTCTTTCGCGCGTCGGCCAACCGCCCCGGATATGGCCAGCCCATGCCCAGCGTGGTCATCGGCGTCGTCGATGACGTGCGGCAATTCGGATTCACCGACACGCCGGGGCCGGAAGTGTACGTGCCGTACACGCGAGAGGTGTGGCCGGGGATCGCGCTCGAAGTGCGGACGACGTTGAGTCCGTCAAGCGCGATCGCCGCCCTGCGGGGAATGGTCTCCCAGCTGCTCCCGGACATTCCATTCGACAACGCCGTGGGAGACTCGGGCTTTCGTCCCCTCGTGAGCTTTGCCGAGGCATCGCTCGCCGTCCCGCGCTATCTCGCGCGTCTCGTCGCGGTCTTCGCGGCGTCCGCCGTGCTCCTCGCCGTGATCGGCATTACGGCCTGACCGCGTATGGCGTCACGCAGCGGACCAGGGAGTTTGGTCTTCGGATGGCGCTCGGGGCGACGCCGCTCCGCATTCTCTCCGGCGTGGTCTCGCAATCGGTCGCGCTCGCGCTGTTGGGCGCGGGTTTCGGTATCGTGACCGCGTTCGGGCTTGCGGGATTCCTCCGCGGGGTGCTCTACGGGACATCCCCGTTTGATATGGCGACGTTTCTCCTCGCGACGCTCGGTCTGATGCTCGTGGCCCTCATCGCGGTACTGGTGCCGGCCTTCCGCGCGACCCGGGTCGACCCCGCCGTCGCCATTCAATCGGAGTAGGATTCGAGCTCATCCTATCTCCGCCGAATCCAGAAACCGCTCCGCATGCGCCACGAATGACTCGTGGAACTGGAAGAGGGCGCCGTGGCCGGCGTTGGGGTACGTGAGGAGCATGGCGTTCGGCAGATGCTCGCTCAGCATGTAGGAGTTGCGGACCGGAATCATGTTGTCGAAGACCCCGCCCACGACGAGACACGGCTGCGCGATTCCGCGGAGCTTGGCGAACCGTTCGCCGGTCACTTGCTCCCAACCCCGGAAGGCGGCGATTTGCGCCATGGCCACGGCGGGTCCGGATACGGGCTCGCGATCGCTCGTGCGCTCGGCGAGCCGGGCGACGAAAGCTTCGCCCGCGGCCCGGCCTGCGGTGGTGCGGGGGAAGAAGAGATGCACCAGCTTTTGCAGGCCGGGGATCGCCGGATCGTTCGTGATCTGACTCAGCTCCGGCTTCTCCATGTGCATGATGTCCTCGCCGCCCTCGGGCGCCGTGCCGGCCAGGATCATCTTGCGAACGAGCGAGGGCCGGGCGAGGGCGATCTCTTGGGCGATCATTCCGCCGAGCGAGTAGCCGAGGATGTCGATCTGGCGCAGGCCGAGCGCGTCGACGAAGGCGAGGGCGTGCGCCGTCATCGTGCTGATGCGCGGCGGCACTTCGCCCGTCGAGCGCCCGAGACCGGCGCTCTCGAACAGAATGACCTCACGGTCTGCCACCAACGCATTGGTGACTGCGGGGTCCCAATTGTCCAGCGTACCGGTGAAGTGCTGCAGACAGAGCAGCGGGAGTTTGCCGCGGGCGCCGAATCGACGATAGGCGTACGTCTCCATTGGCGTCTTGCTGAATTGTGTCGGCGCGGTGGTGTTGCTCGCCGATCGGGTGTCGGTCGCCATTCGGCCTCCCTACGGATTCAGCGCGAACTGCCGCGTCAACCAACTCGCCATCACGAAGAAATACTCCGTCGATTCGGGCTGCTGTTCTTCCAGCGCGCCCTTGTCCCAGTCCATCGTCTGCGTCTTGGGGAACGACAGCGTGTGGTCGGCGTTGGGAATTACATAGTAGTGAATATTCGCTTTGCGCGCCGCGATCGGTCTCAGCCGTTCGACCGACGCCGCCACCGGGACCCAGGGGTCGGCGCCGCCGTAGAAGATGAGCACGGGCACGCGCACCCGCTCCAGGGTCTTGATGGGGTCGTAGTGCATCACGGCGATCCAGGCCGAGTCCGGCGTGTGCTTGGGCACCTCGTCGGGGTCGGCGCGGTCCACGTGCCCTGGAGCGGTGGGGTGGTGCGGACGCAGGAGCTCCATATTCAGTTGCTCAGCGCCGCTTTCTATCAGGTGACACGATTTTCACCGTGGACGATCGTAATATCCTTTCCGCTTTGGCGCGATCATTGCGCTGCGGCGCTGCCGTCGGCCGGCGGACTGGGACCTGGCGCTGGCGCGGTGGAGGACGCGGCTCGCGGCGCTGGGAGCGCGTGACACCACGATTCCGCTCAGCATCCGCACTGTTGCCGCGGTCGCGGAGATCGGCGGCGGTGCCTGGCTGACCTATGCCGCGTTCGCGGCTCTGCTCTCTGCTGGCACGCCGAAGGGATTGTCAGCGATAGTCGCGGGCGTCGGCATGGTGTCGATGGCGGCCGGCGTCCTGCTGGTGCGCGGTGTGCGGTTGGGCGTCCTGCTGTCGCGGGGGATTCAGGCGCTGCAGGTGGTGCGCTTGTACACCGGGTGGTTCGCGCTGGGTTTCGTGATCGGTCCCAGTGTGACCGCGGTGTGGATCAACGGCACGCCCGATTTGGTGATCGGCGCGAACGCAGCCGCCGACGTGTACTGGAACACCAGTCAGTTGGACAAGAGAGGGATCGCAATCAACCTCTTCGCGATCCTCATGTTGATTTGGCTTTTGAAACGTTGGCGGCAACCGACTCCAGCACCGTCACCGTCCGCCGGCTCGGCAATTGATTTGTCCCCAGGACCCGATATTTTGCGCGAGCCCTAGCCGAGCCGGACGCACTGACGCGATACCGAGGCCCAGCGTCATCGCGCAAAATCGCCTGCCGTGCTCCGGATCCAGACGATGAGCCGGTCGCGTTCGGTCGGTTGAATCGGCAGCAGAAGCAGTGCGTCAATCAGTTCGCGGGCCGCTATCAGCTTTGCGCCGAGCAACGCGCGCACGAATGCACGGTCTTTGTCGCGGAACGCAACGAGCTTGCTAGCCGCGAGATCCGCCGCGGCCAAACACCATCCGATTCGCTGGCGCGTGTTGGCGTTTTGCACCTTCACCAACCGACCGCGCCAGCCGTCGGGGAGGGTGGCCGCTTCCACGGGAATCCCATGTACGTAGAAACCATGGGTGGCGTGAAACGGCGACAATTCGCCAAGAGCGCCGTCGATCGCGTCGATTTGGTCGAGGCGATGCACCGGCGCCATGTCGACCTCCACCGACTGACGGAGGCTCGCCGGCGCATCAGGGAACGGTCCGAGGATCGCCTGCGAGCCGAACACGTGAACTTCGGTGTCGTCGCTGACGTCACATGCGGCCCGAATGGCGTGTTCGAGCTCCTCTCGAGTCATCTCGTCGAGGGTCGCAAGGCCTTACGTAATGCTTCGCGCTCCTGTTGCGAGAGCGCGTCGACGAACGGGAGGGACTGGCGAAGTCGCGTGGCGCGCGGGCCGGGATCCGTGAGGAACCGGCGGAGTCGCGGGATCGACATGGTCGTGAGGATCTCGTCCCACTCCTCGAGCGTCGCGCGTTCGCTTGCCGACGCCTTGCGGGTGCGCCCAAGTATGTAGCGCCGGGCACGTGACGCCAATTCGGGGTGCGTGGACAGTTTCTTGGCAACCGCACGGCTCATCGCCAGCGCCTGGGCATCAAGATCGGCGTGCGTGCGTTTGGGTCGCGTCCGACCTCGTGGCGCGCCCGGCTCCGCGAGTGCAGATGGCGGTGGGCCCAGGAGCGGAAGCGTGTCAGCCAGGGCCCTGCGATCTGCTGCCGACAATGTCATCAGGTCCGCATTGGTCAACGCCCGTACCTCGATCATCAGGTCGTGTGAGTGCGCGAGCGGAGCGAGCGCCGAGCGGAGCGTCACCGCCGCGTTGTCGACGGTCGCCGCGGTGCCCAACAAACCGACGGTGAGCGTGTCACCCAACCGATCGTCACCCGTGACGAGCGGCCCTTGCAACCATGCGGCGCGGACGTCTGTCATCGGGATATTCGCATGGACTATGCGGCGAATCTGCTCGAACACCGAGTCGGTACGTGCCGCCTCCGCGGCGAAGAGGGCGACGATTGCCGGGGTCAACGGGTGGACACGACGGAGCTGAACGAGTGCGCGACCACTGCCGACAGTTTCAATCAGGCCCGCCGCGACGAGCTCCGCGAGCGAGAGCCGCACGCCAGATCGGTTGAGCGCCGCGCGCCGGGCTACCTCGCCGGGCCCCATTGGGGAATCGGTCGTGGCGAGGACGCGCATGATGCGCACCCGAGCCTCAGTGCCGAGAATCGTGTTCAGGGGTGCGCGGAGAGCACTCTGGGGATGGGCGGTCGGGCGCATTGATGGTATTATAATAGCCAATTGACGATTATAATAGCCCATTGGCTACTCAAACAGCCACGGCGCATTTCGGGGATCGCCGGCCGACCCCTGAAACACAGATCTGGTGTTGAGATCCGTGAGCGAAACATGCGCTCGTGGCCATGCCTTATGTTACATTGCCATGGACCACGCCCAACTCGCGGCACAGCTGTCGTCCCACCCCTGGACCGCGGTGCCATTCGTCTTCGGGGCCGGGGTGCTCACGAGCTTCACGCCGTGCATTTACCCGATGATTCCCATCACGGCGGCCATCGTCGGTGGCGAGAGTGTCGGGCGCGACTCCGGCGGGTCGCGGGTGCGGCCCCTCGCGCTCACGTTGAGCTACGTCCTCGGGCTCGCGCTCGTGTACGCGACGTTGGGCCTCCTGGCCGGCCTCACGGGCACGCTGTTCGGATCCGTCAGCTCGAATCCATGGGCGTACTTCGCGATGGCGAATCTCCTCATCGTGTTCGCCCTGGTCATGCTGGACGTCATGCCTGTCCCCATCCCGTCAGCGCTGATGGCCCGCGCCGTGGGCGCGGGACGGGGTGGCGGCGCGGTTGGCGCGCTGGTCATGGGCGCGGCGTCGGGGTTGGTGGCCGCGCCGTGCTCGGCGCCGGTCATGGCCGCCATCCTGACGTGGGTCGGTACCACGCACAGCGCGGTGCTGGGGTTCATCTACTTGTTCGTCTTCTCGCTCGGGATGTGCACGTTCCTCGTGGTCGCCGGTCTCTCGACGGGCGCGCTGGCCCGTCTCCCGCGCGCGGGCGCGTGGATGCTGTGGGTCAAACGCGCGTTCGCGTTGATCATGCTCGGCGCCGCGGAGTACTATCTCATCCTGACGGGCCAACAACTGATTTAAGGATTGCCATGTCCATTGCGACCTTCATGACGGCCGGCGTCATTCTCCTGGCGGCGCCGGTATACGCGCAGGATGGCGGCATCGCGCTCGGGACCAAGGCCCCGGCGGCCCTCGTGCGATCGTTGGATGGGAAATCGGTCGACCTGTCCCACCTCGTTGGCCCCGAACCGACGCTCGTCGAGTTCTGGGCGACCTGGTGCCCGAACTGCAAGGAGCTCGAGCCCGCCCTGACCGCCGCGCAGGCCAAATACGCGGGACGCGTGCGTTTTGTCACCGTCGCGGTAGCGATCAACGAGTCTTTCGAAAGGGTGCAGAAGCACGCCGCCGCGCATCACATGCCGGAACCGGTCGTGTATGACGCCGACGGCAACGCCGCGGGAGCCTATGATGCTCCCGCGACGTCGTACGTCGTCGTCATTGATCGCGCCGGTAAGGTGGTCTATACCGGAGTCGGCGGCACGCAGGACCTTGACGCCGCGATCAAGAAAGCGTTGTAGTCGAACTACCCGCCCGACGCGCTCGCCGAAGCGGGTGGTGCCGGCGTGACTTTATCGATGGCCTTCGCCAAATCGGAGTACGCGGCGGGTGCCAACACTTTGAACGGTTTCGTCACGTACGTGACCTTCCCGTCCGGCCCTACGACGAACAGCGATCGGTTGTCGACTTTGTACTGGGCATCGTAGGCGCCATACTGCTTGCCGATGACGCTGCCACTGTCGCTGGCGAAGACGATCGGAAAATCCGATTCGTGTGCCCAGGCGGCCAGGGTGGTATCCGGATCGACACTGATGCCGATGACGGTAACCTTGCGGCCGTTGTGAAAGAGCGTGGCGTACTGATCACGGTACGCCTCCATTTGGATCGTTCAGCCTTTGGTCCGCGCCTTGTAGAAGAAGGCCAACACGACCGTCTGCCCGCGATAGTCGCTCAAGTGCACCTGCCCCTTGAGCAGACCGTACCGCGTCGCGCCCGGCAGCGTAAAATCGGGTGCCATGGCGCCAACGTCCGGACCGGACGCTGGTTCTGCTGCCGGTGCCTGCGCGCGCGCCCCCGGCGCCAATACGCAAGCCGCGGCGAGAAATGCTCCCACCCCGCGAAGATCCAACTGCATCAGGTTCTCCCTCGTTAAGGTCCGAACCGCATCGGAGCCGGGACGAAAGTTACGCGATCGGCCGGCCGCCGTTCACCACCCGGCCGCGATACGCCACTTCTGGAAAGTTTTGGGGTCGACCACCATGATCGCGGGACCCGGGCACGAGCCCTCGGGTCATGTAGGTAAGGTCTGTCAGAATCACCAGGGACGACGTTCTCCGTAATACCAAATAGGACTGCCGCCATGAGGCCACTCCGAATCGTCAGTAGCACCACCACGATGGTCATTGCCAGTCTGGTCGCGGCGTGTGGTGATACGACCGCGCCCGGCAATCGCGACCAGAACACCGTGACGGTGAACGGTATCCGCTACTCGTCAATCGCCATCACCGTGGCACCATCACCGTTGGTCTTGGCCGACTCGGTATCCCTGCTCAACATCACATCGGCGCCTGATAGCATACTGGTCGGCGGCTGTGCCGTGCTCATGCGCGCGTATCAGTCCCCGGACCGCGCCGGATCACCCGTCTACGACCACGTGGGGAGCAAGACATGTCCATTGGCCGACGTCGTCGTTCGTCTGGACCCCGGCGCCACCGCACGTTTTGCCGGCCAGATCTCGGCCGCGGAACTGCAGAACGCGGGCGTATCGCCGGGGCACTATTGGTTCACAGCAGTCGTGCGGTTGAATGGGAATGTCATTGAGCTCACAGCGGGTGACGGGACCACGTAGGATCATTGAACGCACTGCGCGTGCGGATCCTTTTGCTTTGGCGCATCGAGCGCCGGTCGCGTCGGCGCGTTCGCTAGCGCCATTGCCGCGTCGTACACCATGCGCGTCACGCGTGCCAGGTCCGGGTAGTCGATGTACTGCTCTTCGTCGGTCACCTGGTGATAGTCCAAGTGCTCGCCGCGGGAGAGCGCCACCGACGGAATCCCGTATCGCGCGTAACTATAGTGGTCGGCCCGGCAGTAGTACTGTAGCGGATGCCCGGGCACGTCGTACTCGTAGTCGAACACGAACGGGACGGGTTGGCGGGCATTCGCGGCTTCCAAGAGGTCGCCGAACTGGTGGGAGAGTCGCTTGGCGCCGACCACTTCCAGATACGTCGGATCGCCCGCCCCCGTGCCGCCCCGCGGAAAGTCTGTGGTCTTGCCGCGGCCGACCATGTCCTGATCGATCTCCCCGACGATGGAGTCGAGCGGCACCGTCGGATGATCGGTAAACCAGCGGGAGCCGAGCAGGCCGGCTTCCTCGCCCGTGTGACTGACGAACAGTATCGAGCGCTTGGGGTGCGGGCCGCCGCGCGCCATTGCTTCGGCGATCTCGAGGATCGCGACCGTCCCGGTGCCGTCATTGTCCGCGCCGTTCCGGATCGAGTCCGGTCGCGGCGGATGCTGGTGTCGCGCACTATCGATGATCGCCCGAATGCGCGTCCACTCCTCTGAGGTCGGGTCGCGCATCGGCGAGTCGGCGCCCATCGGCCGGATCACGCGATTGAAGGCGCGGAGCGAGTCGTGATCCACGGGACTGTGGTCGAACCCCACGTGGTCGTTGTGTGCCGTGAGCGAGACGTACTCGCCGCGGAGCTTGGGATCGCTCCCGGCCAGCACGGCGACCACGTTGCGCGCGGGGAACGGCACCGGTGTCCGCGCGATGTCGAATCGACCGCTGACCTGGGCCCCCACGGCGCCCGGTTTGAGCGTCGACGGCTCGGCGCCCGCGAGGAGCGCGGCGGCGTGTCGGGTCACCAGGACCAATGGCGCGATCGACGTGTCGCGCGTCGTGTCGGTGATCGGTATGCCCCAGCGCAACCGGGCGAACGACTCGCTGGTCAGCTTGTCGAGCGACGCGATGGCGACGGCGGCAGCCGGCCGCCAGCGGTGCAGGGCGCCCAGGCCGAAAAATGCAAGTGTCCGCGTCCGTCCGGTCAGCACGGCGGTGCGCGGGACATCGAGCAGCACGATTTTCCCCGCCGCCTGTTCCGCCGGAATCCACCCGGCGCTGTCCGTGACACTGCCCCCATAGATGACCGTCACGCCGTCGAGCGCGCGAGCGGGCGACCGGACGTTCGATGGCAGGAAATCCCGCACCACCTGGAGCGTCGTGCCTTGGACGGCGAGTCGGGATGTGGTGTCCACCGCCGCGATCCAGAATGGCACCGTCTGGAAGTAGGTGCCATTTTCGCCGGCCGGTCGCAGTCCCAGTCGCCGGAACTCCGCGGCGACGTACGCGGCGGTCAGGAAATCGCCTTTGCTACCCGACTCCCGACCCATCATCGAGTCGTCGGCGATGATCTCGAGACGGTGCTGAAGGTCCGCCGTGGTGATGGCGGCGGTCGTCGACTGCGCGCTCACAGTCTGGGTCGCGAGGAGCGCGCACAGCAGAAATTTGCGCATGGTAGAGCGAGTACATACAGCAAAGCACCCGACTCGGCTAGCCCCCCGCGTCGCCCTCCATTACGAATGACGCGTGTGCGGCGCGGTGAGCTCGGCGTCCCCATACGTTCCATGGAGCTGCCCGTCGACCGCAAAGTCCCGGATCATCTGGAAGAAACCGGGCACGAACCCGGTCCCGATGCGCGACCCATCCTTGCCGTTCTCGAACGATATCATCACGTGGTCGGCGTGCGGATAGTAGGCTACGGTGAACGGCCGCCCATTAGCGATCAGGGACTCCAAGCGCCGGCGCGTCTCGGCGCTGGGTGCTTCGTAGTCCTCCCCGCCGAGGACCCACAACTCCGGCACCGTGGCGTTCCGGAGGACCGGCATGGGATCGTAGCGAAAGGGAACGTGCCAATCGAACTGGGGGGCCATCGCCCGGAGCTCGGCCTTCGACTTGGGTAAGAATATCCAGGTATAGTCGCCTTCCAGGTCCTTATACCAGCGCGCTCCGCGGTACTTGGTCCGTATCGCATTGAACTGATCGATTTTCTCTTGCGCGAAATTGCTTTCGAAGACCGCTTCCGCCGCACTGGCGACCGAGAGCGCGACAGCAATATCGGAGGGGGAGTATCCCTTTTCGCGCAATTGGAGCTCGACCGATTGTTGATCTTCTTCGATCACGTTGATGGCCAATCCGTAGGCAGCGACGACAAAGTCGACCGGGGCGCGACTCGCCGCGAGCGGGGCGACCCATCCGGCCTGACTGCCCCCTTGATACCCGACGCGTCCCGCGCGCGCACCGGCCAAACGCCGCGCTTCGCGCATTGCGGCGACGCCGTCGTCAGCCAATACGTCGTAATCCTGCGTGTACTTGCCGCCGGACTTTCCGGTGCCGCGCTTGTCGAATACGAACGCGCCCACGCCCTGGGCGGGCAACATGCGCTGCAGGAAGAAGCCATCGAGACCCGAGCCGGGGTCCGAGCCGTGGAGCAGAACGACCACCGGCACCTTGTCCGTGCCGGTTGGCATGACGAGGCGGCCGGCCAGCTTGACGCCGCGACTCTCGAACGTCGTGTTCTGGACAGCGAACGGTATGCGTTGTCCCGAGATGCCATTGAACTGAATGCGGCTCTCCGGACAAGCGGAAAACGAAACGACCGTGCCGTCGTCGTGATGCGTCCAGCCGATGGTCCCTGACCATTTCCCGTTCGCGCCCTCGTGGATCTGGCCGGTCTTCCCATTGAGCTGAATCCATCGCAGCGTATCGCTCATCTCCATCCCCATCTCCGGATCGATGTCGATCAGCGTGCCGTTGGTCAGCCGATAGGCGCCGATGTGGCAATTCTGGACCCCATTGGCGTGCGCAGTCGACATCGCCACCGATATCAGGCATGCGAGGGATGCGGAAGCAAAGCGTCTCATAGGACCGTCAGGGTTTTGGATTTGACAGGCATTGTGCTGGCGATCGCCCATGCGCCACCAGCCACGGCCAAAGTTAGCACTTCGGGAAACCACAGCGACACCTTGGTTGGCTGAGCGATGATGGGCATCACCCACACCAGCAGGGCGAACGATGTGATCATACTCGCTTCAAGGAGTGCCGCCAGAGGGGCATAGACACCGATGACGATCGCGACGGCGGCCGCGATGTGCGCAATGCCGGTGAAGATCACCCATCCCGCGTGGTACGGCAGCGCGGCCGGGACCATGTGCGTCGCGAAGCTCAGAAAGGTGAAGTGGGAGATCCCGATCGGGATCACGGCGATCCCGAAGAGATACCGCGCGACCCGAACGGACATCTCGTTCGTGGCCGCCAGGGCCAACGTGCCGGCGACGATCACGGCGATCTCACCCCAGTCCAACCAGTTGAGCGAGACGTTCTCCATCGAGAAGAGCCTCGGCGTGTTGATCACTACCAGCCAGAGCAGCGTGAACACGAAGAGGACCCGCGCCGACACCGCGGCGGCGCGCTCGACGAGCAGGCCGAGGCCGGCCAGCACCATCAGCGCGCCACAGAGATAGGCGAGCACGCCGTGCGTCGGCAGCCAGGAGGGCAGCCACGCGCCGGAGAAGTCCCCGTTGACGATGTTCAGGACGCCCGAGGCGATAATACCAAGCGCGAACGCGATACGGCCGTACCTCATGAGTATGAGAGTAGGACCGGACACTCCCAACGGGAGATCCAAACGCTGATGTTTCGACGATACCAATTACGACGGCGAACCAGCGGCGCTCTTGCGGTTCGTATCGCACTGCGCATCATTGGCAACATGCGCATCCCATTCCTCCTCATCGTCGCGTTGGCCGTGGCACTCGCGTGTAGCGACTCCAGCGCGCCCGCGAAGCCGAGCCAACTCGCCAAGGTCACTATCATCTCTGGCAACTCGCAGCAGGGCACAGTCGGTACCGCGCTTGCGTTACCGATCGTCATCCAAGCCGTCGACTCCAACGGTCACCCGGCCGTTGGCCTCTTTGCACTTTTCAATCCGGTGACCGACGGCAGTGTGAGCGCAGGAACGGTCACCATTGACAGCTCGGGCAAAGCCAGCACGGTGTGGACGCTCGGCGCCACGCCCGGTCGCCAGGGGCTAATAGTGACCGTGGCTCAAGGCGCCACGAATGACGTCATCTTCGACACCGCGTTTGCCACAGCTACTCCGTAGATCCGTGCGTGTGTAGCGCCTCGTCGTACACCGCGCGGCCGATCTCGGCGATGACACGGTCGCGCGTGGCTTCGTCGGCGTGCGCGTCGGTCACGAAGACGGCGACGGCGAGATGGCGACCATCGGGCAGAGTGATGAGGCCCATATCGTTGGTGGCTTCGGCCTTGCCCTGATGCTCCCCTGACGTCCCCGTCTTGTGGGCGAGCACCGTACCCGCGGGCAGTCCGGCCCGCAAACGGTGGGGACCGGAGACCGAAGCGGTGAGCGTCTCGACGAGAAAGGCGTTGGCCTCGGGCGACAGCGGGGGATTCGTGACCAGGCGCTGGAGGAGACGCACAGCGGCGGCGGGCTCGAGCCAGTTACGGTATTGCGCCGTCGGATCGCTTTGGAGGACGTGCTCGCCGTCCTGTAGTTGGAACTCCGTGACGCCCAGCGAGCGGATATAGGCCTCGACAACGGCTGGGCCGCCGACCACGCGCAGGAGCGTCCCGGTGGCCCCGTTGTCGCTGACGCCGGCGGCGAGTTGAACGAGCTCGCGCAGCGGGACGTCGACGTTCGCGTCTGGGTAGCGATCCTGCAGCGGGCTGAACGCGCCGGGAAGACGGTCTTCCGGCAAGAAGCGGACGGTCCGGTCGAGGGTGACGGCGATCGCCTCGCCCGGACGCTGACCCGGCAGCAGCGTGCCGGCTTCCGCGCGATGCAGAACGGTGAGCGCGAGCGGGTACTTGAAGACCGACTGCATCGGCGAATGGTTGTGCGGATGCAGATCGCAATTGAGCGCGGTACCTGGGAGCAGGCACGCGACAGAGACGGTGCCGTGGGCGTCCGCCGCGATGCTCGCGACGCGCGCTTGCAGCGCGGGTTGCGCGAGCGCGGGGGCACCGCACAGAGCGAACGGAAGAATAAGCTGGCGCATGGCGCTCGAATCTAGCGCGCCCCGTGGGAACTATATATTCAACCGATGGGTTGAATATACGACCCCTACGAGGAGAAAGCGATGACCCAGATGACCCATAGGACGGGAACCCGGGAAGAGTGGCTGACAGCCCGGTTGGAGCTACTCGAGGCCGAGAAGGATCTGACACGGCGCAGTGACGACCTGGCCGAGCGGCGGCGGGAGCTGCCCTGGGTGCGCGTCGAGAAGGACTATCGGTTCGACACCGACGAAGGTCCGGCGTCGCTCGCCGACCTGTTCCGGGGACGGTCGCAACTTCTCATCTACCACTTCATGTTCGGTCGGGACTACACCGCCGGATGTCCATCCTGCTCATCGATCGCGGACGGATTCGACGGCTTTGTCGTCCACCTCGCGCACCACGACGTCACACTCGGCGCGGTGTCGCGGGCTCCGCTCGCCAAGCTGCGGGCGTACAAACAGCGGATGGGATGGCATTTCCCCTGGGCGTCTTCGGGCGACAGCGACTTCAACTTCGACTTCCAGGCGGCGCACACCAAGGCGCAGCAGCAGTCGGGCGCGCTCGAGTACAACTTCCGGACGATCGACATGCGACCATCCCTGGCGATGGCCAAAGACAACCCCTGGGCCAAAGTCGCGGCGGACCTGGGAACCGACTGGGCGACGTATCGGCGGGAATCCCCCGGCGTGAGCGTGTTCGCGCTCGAGGATGGCGTCGTCTATCACACCTATTCGGCCTACGCGCGCGGGATCGACGGGCTCTGGGGTATGTACCAGTGGCTCGACCGTGCCCCGCTCGGACGCAACGAGACCGGGCCCTGGTTCCGCCGACACGACGAGTACTGATATAGTTCTCTGATGGAGATCAAACGGTCCGGTTCGCAGCCATCAGGCAAAGGTCCTGCCGAGTGGTTCACCGGCACGGTGCGGATCGATCCGTTATTCGGAGCCCAGGCTCCCGCGCGCGCCGCTGGCAATGCCGTCACGTTCGAGCCCGGCGCGCGCACGGCGTGGCACACGCACCCGCTCGGCCAAGTGCTCATCGTCACCGCGGGCAGTGGCCTGGCCCAGCGCGACGGCGGCCGGATCGAGGAGATCCGGCCCGGCGATGTGGTCTGGTTCGCGCCCGGTGAGCGCCACTGGCACGGAGCATCGCCGACCACCGCCATGACCCACTTCGCCATCCAAGAGGCGCTCGATGGCAAAGCGGTCGACTGGCTGGAGAAGGTGAGCGAAGAGCAATACCTGGGAACTTCCCACTAGACTGGACCTATGCTATCCACCCGCACGCTCGGTACCCAAGGTCTCACCGTCTCGGCGCTCGGACTCGGCCTCATGGGGATGAGCCAGTTGTACGGCACTCCCGAAGAGCGCGACGAACGCGAATCCATCGCCACGATCCGCCGGGCGATCGAGCTCGGCGTGACGTTCTTCGATACGGCCGAGGCCTACGGACCGTACACGAACGAGGAACTCTTCGCCCGCGCGTTGGCCCAGCTCAACGTGGCGCGGGATCGCATCGTCATCGCGACCAAGTTCGGCTTCACGTTTGACGCGAAGGGGATCGCGGGCGTCGATAGCCGGCCGGCGCATATCCGCGAGGTGGTGGAGGCCTCGCTCCGGCGCCTCAAGACCGACTACATCGATCTGCTCTACCAGCACCGCGTCGATCCCAAGGTGCCGATCGAGGACGTCGTCGGTACCATGGCGGATCTCGTGCGCGAGGGCAAGGCCCGTTATCCTGGGCCTCTCCGAGGCGGGTGAAAAAACGATCCGGCGCGCGCACGCCGTGCACCCGATCTCCGCGCTCCAGAGCGAGTACTCACTCTGGGAGCGCAACCTCGAGCCCCGCATCATCCCGCTTGCTGCGCGAGCTCGGCATCGGGTTGGTCGCGTTCTCGCCCCTCGGCCGCGGCTTTTTGACGGGCGCGGTCAAGCGCGCCGAGGAGTACCCCGAGGGCGACTATCGGCGCGGCGATCCGCGATACCAGGGGGAGAATTTCGACGCCAACATGCGGGCGGCATCGGCGGCGCGCGACCTGGCCACGCGCAAGAACGCCACGCCCGGGCAGATCGCGCTCGCCTGGCTCCTGCACAAGGGGCCGGACATCGTGCCGATCCCCGGCACCAAGCGGCGAACGCTACCTGGAAGAAAACGTCGCCGCGGCGAGCGTGTCTCTGACGGCCGCGGACCTGACGGCTCTCGACGCGGCGCTGGCGCCGGACAAGGTGTCCGGACCCCGCTATGGGGCGAAGGGGATGGCGATGGTCGATAGGTGACGGGTTTGGTCACTGCGCTGGCAGAAGCTTCCACAGCTCCACGACGGCACCCCTCGCGCTGCCGAGCTGGTAGACCTGGACCTTGTTGCCGCCCGCGGTCAAGGCAATGCCGGTCATGAACCCATTCTTGATGGGCGACTCTTTTGCGCCCGGCATCGCGTGCCGGTACCACGCCTCCACGCTCGGCAGGGAGTCATTCGTTCCTGCCGTGTAGACGTGGTAGGCGCGGCCACTGTCGTGCTGCGGCGGTTGGTACTGTCTCCCCTGTGTGAAGTGCGGATACATGGGCAGCCCCGTCTCATTGGGGTCGATCGTCTGGGCGGCAAGCGTCGTCGCTCCCGCACACCAGGCGACGCACGCGGCGAGGGTGATGAGAGCAAGGCGGTGGCACGATGGCATGGAGCGTTCTCCGGTATGAATGGGTCAACTGGAGTGCCATCGTACGGAGGCCCGCGTCTCTCACGCGTCTGCCCGTCGTCTTTTCGGAAGGGCGATGCGAGCGTTAGCTCCCGCGGGCCGGACGTTGTCGCGGATCATCGGCCGCGTCTACATAGTCGAGGCCTAGCGGACCGATGGCGTTGACCTGGCTCACGTACTCGCCGGATCGGGCCCAGTGAAAGTGCGGCGTATTCCCGGGGAGGACGACGACACTGCCCGGGGCGTACGCCGTCAGTTTCTCCGCATCGAACGCGGTGCCGCGGCCGATGTAGAACACTCCTGAGATCACGGTATAGATGCGATCTTCGGGATGCCGGTGGGGCATCAGTTTGACGCCGCGCGGCACTTTCACTCTGATGACGAAGGGGCCGGGCTGCGTTGGATCGCCGACGAGGACGGCCAACCGAACGGACGGAGGGAATGCCGCGAACGCCAGCCACTCGACATCCTCCGGCAAGATCGCGCCGAACGTCGTCGGCGATATCCCCGTTGGGGTCATGTGCGATAAGTTAAGGTGATGCACAAAACGCCGAGCGACAGCGGATGGGCCGTGCTCGCTACGTACGCCTCGGGGTTCGAGGCCGACTTCGCGATGGGCTTGCTGGAAGCGGCGGAGATTCCGGCGGTTCGTGACAACAACGACACGGTTGGCATCTTCGGCCCCGGGTTCCAGGGAGCGACGGCGCGTGGGGTGACAGTGCGGGTCCCGACCGCCGCGCTGGAGGACGCTCGCGCGGCGGTGGGTCTCAGCTGAGTTGGATGTCCGGCAGCGTCCAGGATTTGTCGAAGAACGCCTGGGTCGGGCCGTACCACCGAAAATACGTGAACCAACCGTTGCCCGGGGTCGTCTTGATCCAGTTGGACGTTCCACTGGCCGGACCATTCGGGCCGAAGAACACATCGATCGAGCCGTCGGGATTGCTCTGCAGATTGTCCTGACTCGACACGCCGGATTTGCCGGTATCCGTCTTGATCATGGATCTCGTAAGATTGTCGTAGACCGTGACGGCCCAGAAGTCTTTGACGGGAACGTCCGTCGGGATGCGTAGGCGGTAGCTCTTGGCGCCATCGAGCCAGTCGCCTTTTTCGTCCTTGGCCGCGCTCATATACTGCGAACCAGTACCCACGAGCGGTTTGACCATCCCCTCGGCCACGGTGATCGCCTCGAACGTGTAGTCCGTGCGCTCATCGAGCTGGCTGTAGTTTTCCGCTTCCTGATTCGGGTTCAACGTCAGCACCCATTCCCAATGCGTGCCCGGATAGGCCATCGCGTTCTCGAAACGCGGTGCCATGCTGATGGTCTGAGCCATGCGAAAGCCGATAACGGCGGCCTCGGTCAGGAGCGACTGCTGACGCTCGTCGGGTTTGAACGGCTTGCCCTTCTCGATGCCGAGCGGTTTGAGCATGGCGTGAAAGAAGCGGTCCCGTTCCTCCACGGGCTCGATGTCCAGGATCCCCGCCAGCCGGGACCAATACTCGTACCCCGCGGGCGCGATCGTGTCATTCTTATTGTTGGATGTATCGACGAGCCGTGTGGCGGGGGGATTCGCGGCGAGCGCCAGCGGATAAATCCTGATCGTGCGCAGGGTGTTGGCGGCGCTCTGGACATCGCCGCCGCGCACCAGGGCGCGCGCCACATATACTACGCGCCGTGTCGTGGACCGGACGGCGATGCTGCCCGCTGGCGCCTGATCGCTGGAGTCGGGCGGTAGGATGACAAACCGGCCGCCGCGACCCTTGTCGGGGCCAAAGGGCCCGATCTCGACCAGCGGACGTTGCCAATAGTCGTCGATCACGCCGTACGCCTCCGGCGGCGAGTCGATCACCATCGGTCCGCGCGTCAGGTCGACCGCGGCGATCGCGTAGATCGTGGTATTGTTGGCGGTGAGTCCGATCTGGTCGGGCGTGACGTACGTGCTGAACACGGCGACATCATTGGCCTTGACCCCGCTGTCCCGTTCGAGCCCAAAACGAAGCGCATCGATGGCGACGATGGGCATGGCCCAGATATACGCCTGCACGGCGCGCTCGAAATCGAGCTCGTCGTACAGTTTGGTCACAGTCTGCCGACTCGGGTATCCGTTCTCGATCTCGATCGGGCCGATGCGCGTTTCCAACGTCTGCATGCGATCCTCCATTTGATCACACGATGCCAATGTGCCGGGCCCATCGGCCATTGGACTAAGGCATGCATCGACATCCTTCCCCTCCGCGGCATTCGGCGCATCTTCTCCGGATGCCCGCCAACCGCCTGAACCGCACCGCCTGCGGACTCGCCCTGCTCGTCGCCAGCGTCGCGGCGGCGCAAACGCCGTCCGACTCGGGCGGGTGGCCGGCGTACGGCCGGGATCCGGGCGGCACGCGCTACACGCCGCTCGCCGGGATCGACCGCACGAACGTTGGTCAGCTCCGTTTGGCATGGATCGCACGCACGGGCGACTTCCTGGCCGACCGTGGCCGGTTCGAGGCGACTCCCATCCTGGCTGGTGGCACGTTGTACGTCTCCACCCCGCTCGGCAGCGTCCTGGCGCTCGACCCCGCGACCGGCGCACAGCGGTGGAAGTACGACGGACCTGTCTCTTTCGGCGACGACTATGGCGACTTCGCCAATCGCGGCGTCGCCGTGTGGTCGGCCGGTCGTCCTGGCGACGCGTGCGCGTTGCGCGTCTACGTCGCCACCATCAACGCCCAGCTCATAGCGTTGGACGGACGGACCGGTCGCCCCTGTGACGACTTCGGCCAGCACGGCACGATCGACCTCACGGTCGGTCTGCGCCACCAACCCCAGTACCATTGGGAGTATGGCGTGACGTCCCCGCCGATCGTCGTCGGCGCGCTCGTCATCGTCGGCTCGGCGGTCCCGGACAATCGGCGCACCGACGCGCCCGATGGGGTGATCCGGGCGTTCGACGCGCGCACCGGCGCGCTCCGCTGGAGATTCGATCCCCTCCCCACGGTACACAATACGGGCGCCGCCAACGCGTGGAGCATCTTTTCGGCGGATCCCGCGCGCGATCTCCTCCTTGTTCCCGTGGGGAGCGCCAGCCCCGACTTCTATGGTGGCGAGCGCCCGGGCGACAACCGGTACGCGAACTCCGTGGTCGCGCTGCGCGCGTCCACGGGTGCCGTGGTGTGGGCGTTCCAGGTCGTGCATCACGATCTGTGGGACTACGATGTGCCGGCGCAGCCGGTGTTGTTCACGTGGCGGCACGCCGGCCACGTCGTTCCGGCGGTGGCGGTCGCGACGAAGATGGGGCATCTCTTCCTTCTCGATCGCCGCACCGGCGTCCCGCTCGTGCCCGTGGAAGAGCGCCCCGTCCCTGCGAGTGACGTGCCCGGCGAACACGCCGCTCCCACGCAGCCGTTCCCACCCCCGGCGTTCCGCTTCGCGCCCGAGAGCCTCTCGGCCGACCAGGCCTTCGGCGTGTCCGATTCCGCCCGCGCGGCGTGCCGCGCGCGGATCGCGGCTCTGCGCTTTCACGGCGTCTTTACGCCTCCGTCCCTCGAGGGCACGATCATCTGGCCCGGCAACGTGGGCGGGATGAACTGGTCGGGTGTGTCCGTCGATGAGGGTCGCGGCATTCTCGTGGCCCCGGTCAATCGACTCGCCATGGTCGTTCGGCTGATCCCGCGTGACAGCCTGCACGCTGCGTACCTGGCGCATCCCGATATCGAGTACGGCCGGCAGATCGGGACGCCGTACGCGATGAGCCGCACCGATCTACGAACGTGCACACCGCCGCCGTGGGGCACGCTGACCGGGTTCGATCTCACGCGCGGGGTCATTAAGTGGCAGGTGCCGCTGGGATGGTTCCCATCGCTCGAGCACGTACCGGGCGCGCGCCAATGGGGATCGTTCAACCTCGGCGGCGCGTTGCTCACCAAGTCCGGACTCGTGTTCATTGCCGGCACGTACGATCAGCACCTCCGCGCGCTCGACATCGAGACCGGCACGGAGCGGTGGAGCGCCGCGCTCCCGGCGGCCGCGCACGCGCTCCCCATGAGCTACCGGGCCGGCGGTCGCCAGTACATCGTGATCGCCGCCGGTGGACACGACCGGCTGCACACGGCGATGGGAGACTATGTGATGGCGTTCACGCTTCCTGGGCCCGGGGCGCCCGTGCCGGATACGACGTCCGGTGCGTTGTCGGGCGACTGGGCCGGGGCGATGCACATTGGTGCCGCCCACTTCGGGATGTCGGTCACGCTTCGGACACCGGGCGACTCCGTGTCGGCGAGCGCCCAGCTCGACTCGGTCGAGATCACCAGTCCGGTGACGGCCCACCAGAATGGACGGACGGTGACGATCGCGTTCCCATTTCGGTATCCCGCGAAGGACAATTGCACCGCGACGGTGACGGCAGCGCTCGCGCTGTGGAACGGCGGCACAGTGCTGGAGGGGAGCGGGACGCTCGACGGACCCTGTGCCGACCACCAGCATCAGGACGCGGCGTTCGTCCTCCGGCGGCGCTAGCGATTGTTAGTACAAACGGCCCTGGTCAACGAGACCAGAGCCGTGACGCTCAGTCCGCTGTGATGTTAGACCTAGAGTTCACTGATCGTCGGCACCCGCGCGCGCTACTCTGTTCGGGATCCCACGTTGGAGAAGCATTCATGCCTTCGCTCGACGACATCCAGCGAACCGTTCTGCCTATCCCCGATCGACCGCGCACGGGGCTCATCACGTATGATGCGAAGGACCCGGAAACCCACTATCCGCCGATTCCCCAGCTGCGGCCGCCCAAGGGCGCACCGAACGTCCTGATCGTCCTGATCAATGACGCGGGCTTCGGGTCGTCGAGCGCGTTCGGTGGTCCCTGCAACACGCCGAACGCGGAGCGTCTCGCGAGCGGTGGCCTCAAGTACACCCGCTTTCACACCACGGCGCTGTGCTCGCCCACGCGCCAGGCTATGCTGACCGGACGGAATCACCACACGGTCGGTATGGGCAGCATCACCGAAATCGCCAGCGGAGCCCCTGGCTATAGCTCGGTGCTGCCCAACACGTGCTCACCGATTGCCCGGACGCTCAAGCTCAACGGGTATGGGACGGCCCAGTTCGGCAAATGCCATGAGGTGCCCGTGTGGGAGACCAGCCCCGCCGGCCCGTTCGACGCGTGGCCGACCGGCGGAGGCGGATTTGAGTATTTCTACGGGTTCATCGGCGGGGAGGCGAACCAGTGGTATCCGACGCTGTACGAAGGCACCACGCCCGTCGATCCGAAGCGGACGCCCGAAGAGGGCTACCACTTCATGGAGGACATGACGGACAAGGCCATCGGCTGGATTGGGCAGCAGAAGGCGCTCATTCCCGACAAGCCGTTCTTCGTCTACTTCGCGCCCGGTGCGACCCACGCGCCGCACCACGTCCCCAAAGAATGGGCCGACAAGTACAAGGGGAAGTTCGACCAGGGGTGGGACGCGCTTCGCGAGCAGACTTTTGCCCGGCAAAAGAAGCTGGGCGTCATTCCCCAGGATTGCCAGCTCACGGCACGGCCCAAGGAAATCCCGGCGTGGGATGCGATGCCGGCGGCACTCAAGCCGGTCCTGATTCGGCAGATGGAGGTGTACGCCGGATACTTGGAATACGCCGACTACCATGTCGGCCGACTCGTGGATGGGCTGGAACGGATCAATCTGCTCGACGACACGCTCATCTACTACGTCATCGGCGACAATGGCGCGTCGGCCGAGGGGACGCTCAATGGCACCTACAATGAGATGATCAACTTCAATGGCGCCGCCGCGCTGGAGACGCCCGAGTTTCTCATTGAGCGGCTCGACAAGCTCGGTGGCCCGGAGTCGTACAATCACTACGCGGTGGGCTGGGCGCACGCCTTGGACACGCCGTATCAGTGGACCAAGCAGGTGGCCTCGCATTGGGGTGGCACGCGCAACGGGGCGATCGTGCACTGGCCCAAGGGCATCGCGGGGAAAGGCGAAATGCGCACGCAGTTCCATCACGTGATCGACGTGGCCCCGACCCTGCTGGAAGCGGCCGGCTTACCGGAACCGCTCTCCGTCAACGGCGTCCAGCAGCATCCGATCGAAGGCGTCAGCATGGCCTACACGTTCAACGACGCCAAGGCCGCCGAGCGCCACGAGACACAGTACTTCGAAATGTTCGGAAACCGCGGCATCTACCACAAGGGGTGGACGGCCGTGACCCGACACAAGACGCCGTGGCTCCTCATCGGCGAGAAGACACCGGCGTTCGACGACGACAACTGGGAGCTGTACGACACCAACACCGATTGGAGCCAGGCGCACAACCTGGCGCCGGAGATGCCCGACAAGCTGCACGAACTGCAGCGGCTGTGGTTGATCGAGGCCACACGGTATAACGTCCTGCCGCTAGACGACCGGACCGCGGAGCGCATGAACCCGGATACGGCAGGCCGGCCGATATTGATCAAAGGCCATTCCCAAGTGCTCTTTGGCGGCATGGGCCGACTGTCCGAGAACTCGGTCGTCAATCTCAAGAACAAGTCGCACTCGGTGACGGCCGACATTGTCGTTCCCTCGACGGGAGCCAAGGGCGTGATCGTCGCCCAAGGCGGCAACATCGGTGGCTGGAGTCTCTACGCCAACGAGGGCAAACTCAAATACTGCTACAACCTGTTCGGCATCCAGCTCTTTTGCGTCGAATCGAAAGCCACGTTGACGCCCGGTGAGCACCAGGTGCGGATGGAATTCGCCTACGCCGGCGGCGGACTGGGCAAGGGCGGTACGGCGTCATTGTATGTCGATGGCCAGAAGGTCGGCCAGGGGAAAGTCGACGCCACCGAGGCGATCGTGTTCTCCGCGGACGATGGGTGCGACGTCGGAGAAGACAGCGGGTCGCCGGTGTCGCCCGACTATGGCTCACGGGGCAACGGGTTCTCGGGCCGCATCAAGGGCGTGCAACTCGCCATCGACAAGGACGCGGTGAGCGTCGATCACCTGGTCTCGCCGGAGGAGGCTATCGGTATCGCCATGGCGCGCCAGTAATGTCTTGCAGCGGGCTCTCGTATCCCGAACTGATCGCGCGACTCCTCGCCCTGGCGGTCGAGCAATGGGAGCGCGATGAGCGTCCCCGAGGCTATATTTCCTCATGACGCCTGGCACCAACCACTTCGCAATGTTCAGCGATCCGCACTCCGAGCTCGCCGCCCTCATCAAGGCCGACTTCGGGGAAGTCATGTGGCGAGATCGCGTGCGGCTGCGTGAGGCCATCGGCTCGGTCTCGCCGATCACGGGACACACGCATCTCTACGATGCCGTGGTGGCGCGGAAACTCAGCGCGGTGCGTTGGTTGGTGCGACTCGGCGGCGGGGTGCGCGAGCAGTCCCAAGCCGCGGATCCCTGGCGTGCTGCCCTGCAGCTGAACGACCCGGTCCCGACCCTGGAACTGCTGCTAACCAGTGGAGCACTGGGTACGGAGGAGCTGGGCGCCTGCGCGGACGAACTGCGCACGCTGCAACGGACGGTGTCACGGCCGGGCGTCGCGGCCGGAGTCTACAAACTGTACCTGGAAACGTGTCGGCGGATCGAGCGTGAGCCCGACCCGCCGCCACCTACGGTCACTGACTGAGCCTTAGCGAGCCAGCTTCGTCACGTTCTCGGCGGCCGGGCCCTTCTGGCCCTGCACGATCTCGAACTCGACGTGCTCACCCTCGGCCAACGACTTGAAGCCGGAGCCTTGGATGGCCGAGTGATGGACGAAGCAATCCTTCTGTCCACCCTCGGGGGTGATGAAACCGAACCCCTTGGCATCGTTGAACCACTTGACCGTTCCTGTCGTACGCATTGTCCTAGTACCTGTACTGTAGTGTTGTCGGATATGAGCGAAAATCAGCACCGGCAACACTACCATATAAAACAAATCGGGATCGGCTCGGAGGCCGAATCCCGATGTCTTTGATGGTCGTGGGAGGCGTAGTATTCACTCGACGAACTACGAAGATAGCCTATTCCGGTAGGTTTGGCAAGGACCCTCTCCCCAACACCCATATATGCGTCGTTTCTTCCCTGTCGTCGCGATACTACTGTCGGCTCCGCTTGCACGCGTCTCCGGTCAGTCGAGCCCGCCTCCAGCCAAGATCGTCGTGCCGACGATCGCGGCGCGGCCGGCCGATGTGGCGACGATGGACGGCATTGTCGCCGCGTACTACGACGTCATTACGGGCCGGTCGGGGCAGCCGAGGCAGTGGAGTCGGGATCGCACGCTGTACTGGCCGGGCATTCGCTTCTTCGCGGCGGGCGTCAAGAAGGATGGGACGCCCACGGTCAACGTCTACACCCATCAGGAATACGTGGATGCGACGAATGCTTCGCTGGTGCGGAGCGGCTTTGCCGAGCGTGAGATCCACCGGACCACGCAACGGATGGGGAACGTCGCGCACGTCATGAGCACCTACGAGACGCGTGCCGTCGGCACTGGGCCGGTGACCGGCCGCGGCGTGAATAGCCTCGATCTCTACTGGGACGGCACGCGGTGGTGGATCACGGCGGCGTCCTGGGATGACGAGCGCAAAGACGCCCCGATTCCCCGCGAGCTTTTGCCGTAAGCGCGATGGTCGGTGTCGCGCAGGAACAGGGCGCCCGATCGCCGCTGACCCGGCGGCGACGATTTGGCGGACGGCGCAATCTCGGCGCGGATCGCCGCCACGGTACCGTTGGACGGCGTGGGACAGTTGCTCGAACGCCTACGGCAGGGCGCCATCCGCGGCAAGGCGGTCATTCGCCTCTAGGCGACTCGATCGCCACATGATGGCCGCGGTGTACAGGATGACGCCGACCACCAGCCAGCGCAGGGCGCCCAACGGGATCGACTTTACCAGGAACGCGGCGACCAGGACACCGGGAATGCCGCCGAGCGCCAACCCCAGCGCGGCGCGCGGCGCGTAGGCCCCGGCGCGCATGAAGCGGATACTGGCCACCGGCATCAGGAATGCGCACGATCCCATCATGATGGGAAAGGCCGTGGCCGGGCTCATGCCGAGGAGACTGACCATCCCCATGCACGGCGCGTACATGCCCACGCCGAGGGTCATGAGCGCGCCGAAGAGCGCGTTGCCCAGGACTCCGACCGCGAGCCACTTCGGCGCCAGACCGATCGCGTCGCCGCCCGGCGGAAAGAGTCCCACCTGTCGGAGGATCATGAACGACGCCGTCAGCAGGAGCGCGATCGCCATGCCCCGCTGGACGACGGGGCGCGGCCACCGGCTCACGACACCGGCGCCCATCCAGGCGCCGGCCGTCGCGCCGGCGATGAGCGCCACCAAAGTCACCGTCTCGACGTTGATCGCGCTGATGTAGATGAACGCCTCGGCGATCGTCGGCGGCAGGTGCCCGACGTTGAGCGTGCCGGGGATCCGCTCGTCCGGGACCACGTTGCGGGCCTTGAACGCCGCGGTCGTGGTGGCGAACGATCCGATGCCGAGGGCATCGAAGAAGTTTGTGCCGAAACCGACCGCCAGCTCATAGGGCGTGGGTCGCATAGCCTAAGTCGCGCCTATGGCGATCATGACGCGGTCGGCCGTGAAGGATTCCGCCGGCGTGTCGTTCTGCCGGACATCCCACTGGCTGGGATACGTGATCCCGTGCGCCACGCGCTTCCAGCGGGAGTAGACGGTGGTGAGCGGCCCGTTGGCGTCGTTGAGCGTGACGGCGGCCGGCAGCGGCGACTTCGGCCCGAACCGCACCTGCACGGTGCGCCCGCGCCAGGAAAACCGCACGGCGGAGTCGCCGTCGCTCACGAGGTCTTTGGCCTCGAGCGCGGCCAACAGCACGTTCTCCGGCGCCTCGGTCAGCCACGCATCCATGGCCCGCGGGCCCCGCATCCGACGGGTGCCGGCGCGCTCCACGATCACGCTGTCGCCTGTCAGGGTCAGCGTCGTGACCGTGCGGAGGGACGAGTCCGGACGTTGGAGCATGGCGACATCCTGGACCAGGCGCGGCCGCCGGTCGTCGCGCGTTTCGATGAACGCGAAGACCGAGAGCGCCGGCGGCGCACCCTCCGCTGTGTCGCCCGTCGCATACCCCGCGCCGGCGATCTGGACGGTCGTGATCGCGCGCACGGCCGCCACGCCGCCCATGGCATCGAGCGCGGTCTGCACCCTGGCGCGCGGCGGTGCCGGAAGGAGGAGAGACAGCAGGATCAACCACACAGACGCGAAGATACTGCGCCCGTGCCCACGCGCTAGGTGGGTGCGCGCCGGCGCCAGAGGCTCACGACGATAGACGCGCCAATGGTGGCGACGAGCACGAGGAGCGCGGTCAGCGCCGCCACCTCCCGGGCCAGTCGCGAGGCCACACGGCCCGCGTGGTCGATGGAGCGTTGCGCGATGCTGTCCGTGGACGCCAACGCGGCGGTGCGTTCGACGCGCAGGTCGTCGAACGCGGCCTTTCGTTCGGCGTCCAACGCGTCCAGCGTCGCCACGCGCTGCGTGTCGATCGCACCGAACACGTGCGCGCGCTCCCCGGCCAGATCGCGAAACACCGCGCGTCGTTCGCTTTCGACGACCGCGGGTCCAGTGGCCGCCAGCCCACCGATCTGGCGCGCGGCTAGCGTCAGGCCACTCAGCATCGTGTCGGGGCGCCCCGTCCAGGGCACGCTGGTCGCGGCGAGCTGCATCTGCCAGACGACGCGATTCAGCATGTTTTCGTTGAGGTAACCCAAGCGTGAGCTGATGGCGTTGAGCCCGCGCTCCATGCGGGCCGCCGTGCCGGCGAGGCTCGTCTCCTCGATGCCCAGTGCCTTCCATTCGGATGCGACCACGGAGGACCGGCGCATGTCCGGGCCGTACAGGGGATGCCGGCCGGCCCACCGTTCGACGGCGGCCGTCGCCGTATCCGAGATCTGTTTGCTGGCACGGACCTGACCCACGAGCACACGCACCCCGTGCTCAATGGTATCCGCGGCCGCGCGCGCGATCCATTGTTCGGCGCCGAAGGCATCCTTGCCGTCGCCGGTTTGGAAGTAGTTGCGCTGCTGGACCGCGAACGCCCACAAGTCCACGGCGCCGATGGTGGGTTCACTCCGGAGTGAAGCTTCCTCCACGAGTGGAATGGCCGCGATCTTCCACAGCAGGGCGCGCCGTCGGACGGTCGATGACGAATCGCGTGAACGGACGCTGTCGGCCGCGAGTTGGATGACGTCGGTCGCCCAACGTCCCATCTCGTAGACCTGCATTTGGAGCTGGATCGCGGTGACGGCTGCGTCGTCGACCAAGGCCAGCTGGGCCGATTGCGTCGGCACCTTGAAGCATGCCACGCACATGGCCGTGAGTCCGACGCCGACGCCCAGTCGCGGCACCATTCGACACGCTGCCGCGACCGCCCGTTGGCGGCAATTGGACCTTGGTGCCGCGACTCGCGATCGCGGCTTGGACTTACGTGCGTCGTTGCTTCGCCGCGCAGGCCTTGTCGAAATCCGTATCGGCACCCGGCCGGAGGGTGATGTGCGTCGCCTGATTCTCGTCGGCGGCGCCGCCGTGGTACGTGTGTGTCAGGCCGGCGTATGAGCTCAACACCCCGGCCAGGAGGAGCGAGTCGCCGGCCCATCGTCCGCGCAACTCGTGCACGTAATAACCGGATGGCGCGGGATGCGGCACGGTGATGACGATCGACACGTCGGTCGCCGATCGGTTCGCGCTGCCGGCGAGGTCATAGGCGGGCCAGTCCACGAGGCCACACGATCGCGCCGTCCCCGTGAGTCGACCCCGTCCTTTACTCCCCATGTCGCCTCGCCGCATGGCGGGCTCGTGGCGCAGCGCCAGCTCCAACACCCCATGCCGGCCGGTCGGCGTCACGAACGCACCAACCCACGTGCCCGTGAGTTTCGGACCATCGCCATGGGCCCACGGCGCAATGACGTACGTGTCCATGCCGTACATGAGACCCAGCACGGCGATCACGACCATCAGGCATCCGGCGAACGGGCCGATACACCCACGACGCGAGCTCATCGAGGGGTAACATAGCAATGACCGCTCATTCCACCCATGCTGTAGCCATAGGTCTACTTCCCCAGCGACCCGAGCCCCGGCATCGTGCCCTGTTGCCACGCCTGTCTACCAGGGGAGACTCACGATGCCGACGCAAAAGACGCAGCCCAGCAAGCCGAATATCCTGTTCATCATGGCCGATGACATTGGTTGGTTCAACGTCAGCGCGTACAACATGGGGATCATGGGGTACCGCACGCCCAACATCGATCGCATTGGCCAGGAGGGTGCGGTCTTCACGGATTTCTACGGACAGCAAAGCTGTACGGCAGGCCGTGCCGCGTTCCTCACGGGCCAACAGCCCATACGAACCGGGCTGACCAAGGTCGGCCTCCCGGCGTCCACTATCGGCTTGAGCGCCGAGGATCCGACCATCGGGCAGTTTCTCAAGCAACTCGGCTACGCTACGGGACAGTTTGGCAAGAACCACGTTGGCGATCGCAACGAGTTCCTCCCCACCGTGCATGGCTTCGACGAGTTCTTCGGCAACCTGTATCACTTGAATGCCGAGCAGGAACCGGAGAACCCGGATTACCCCAAGGATCCCGAGTTCCGCAAGAAATTCGGCCCGCGCGGCGTGCTGCGCTGCAAGGCCACGGACAAGGACGACACGACGGTCGACCCTCAGTTCGGCAAGATCGGCAAGCAGACGATCGAGAACACGGGGCCGCTCAACATCAAGCGCATGGAGACCGTGGACGAAGAGTTCCTCTCCGGGGCGCTCGACTTCATGGACCGCAAGAACAAGGAAGGCGTGCCATGGTTCTGTTATTTCAACACCACGCGCATGCACGTCTTCACGCATCTCAAGCCAGCGTCCGTTGGCAAGACCGGACTGGGCCTCTATCCCGACGGCATGGTGGAGCTGGACGGCTACGTGGGCCAGTTGCTCAAGAAGCTCGAGGACCTGGGCGTTGTCGACAACACGATCGTGGTGTTCACGACGGATAACGGCGCCGAAAAGATGTCCTGGCCGGATGGCGGGGCCTCTCCGTTCCGCGCCGAGAAGGACACCCAGGGCGAAGGCGGCTGGCGGGTACCGTTCCTGATGCGCTGGCCGGGGGTCATCAAGCCGGGACGCGTCATCAACGACATCTGCTCGCTGCAGGACATGGTCCCGACCTTCGCCGCGGCAGCCGGCGAGCCCGATCTCGTCGAGAAGGTCAAGAAGGGCTATACCGCCGATGGCAAGAAATTCAAAGTGCATTTGGATGGCATGAATCTGCTGCCGTTCCTCAAGGGCGACGTCGACAAGTCTCCCCGCGAAGGATTCCTCTACTGGAGTGACGACGGCGACTTGCTGGCCATCCGCGTGGGGAACTGGAAGGTCGTGTTCGAGGAACAGCGCGCCCACGGAGTCTCTGTCTGGCGTGAGCCCTTCGCGAAGTTCCGCGTCCCCAAGATGTACAATCTCCGGTCGGACCCATTTGAGCAGGGGGAAGAGAGCTCACTCTTCTACGACAAATGGATGGTCGATCGCTCGTTCATGATGGTGCCCGCGCAGGTCCTCGTGGCCAAATGGCTCGAGTCCCTCAAGGAATTCCCGATCCGCCAGCGGCCGGCGAGTTTCTCGATCGACGAGGTGGTGGAGAAGATGATGCCGGCCGCGACGACGTAGTGGCCGAGATTGCCGCCATCTGTCTTAACGTTCGTCCCAAATCTTCTCGGTTTGCTTATGCGGTGATCGGACATTCGCGCGATAGATTCGCGGCTATGACAATGACGGAACCGGCGACCGTGCTCATCGTGTCGACCGACTGGATGATTGGCGCACTGGTGAGCGCGTACGTGGAACGGGAGGGGTTTCGCGCCGTCGTATACGACCGGCGGCGCGGGTCGGCGAGCGACGCGGTCGAACGGCATCAGCCTGAGCTCATCATCGTCGATGTCGATCATCCCGATGGGTTCTCGCAGGCGTTCGTTCGGGAACAGCGGGTGCGCGGGACTCAAGTGGTCGTGTTCAGTCCCGGCCGGTTCGCGGACGACGTGCGCATCATCGCCGAGCAGAGCACGCTGCCGTGGTTTGGGATGCCCATTGAACTGGACCAGCTCCGCCGGGCCTTGGCCACGGTGAATTAGCCGGTGCCTTCCCCGCGGAGCGTCGGGAGACTACTGTCTCCCCATGCTCAGCGTATTGTTGGGGTTGGCGCTGCCCGTTGCCGACAGCATTGATGGCCCGGGAATCTCGCGGGCTCTGGCCGAGAGGCGCGCCGCCGAGGTCGCGCACGTCCGATACGATCTGGCGCTCGATGTCCGGCAGCACGATCGGGCGACGGGGCACGTCCGCGTGCGATTCGACCGGGTCGATACGGGCGATATCCTGTTGGATTTTCGCGGGCCCGAGTTGCGGGCCACCGCAGTCAATGGACACGACCCCGCCGGCGTGGTGGCCAATGGCGCCCACGTGCGGATTCCCGCCGCGCTCCTCGTCCGCGGCGAGAACGCCGTCGATTTCGACTTTTCGGCGGCGATAGCGCCGGCGGGCGCGAGCATCATTCGCTTTCACGACACCAGTGATGGCGCGGACTATCTGTACACGTTGCTGGTGCCGGCGGACGCCAACGCCTTGTTTCCCTGCTTCGACCAACCGGACTTGAAGGCGCGGGTGACGCTGGCGCTCACGATACCGCGGGGCTGGAGCGCGGTGGCGAATGGCGCGGCGGCGGGTGCTGACTCCACGGACAGTGCCATGACGGTCCACTTCGGGGCGACGGAGCCGATCAGCACCTATCTCATCGCGTTCGCGGCAGGGCCGTGGGCGCGCATCACCACTTCGGCCGGGCGGCCGATCACGCTGTACGTGCGGGCGTCCCGCAAGGCCGAGGTCGAGGGCGATACGATCCTCGCGCTCAATGGGCGCGCGCTCGACTGGCTCGAGCGCTACTTCGACCGGCCGTTTCCGTTCCCGAAATTCGACGTCGTGCTCGCGCCATTGTTTCCCTTCGGCGGCATGGAGCATCCGGGCGCGGTCTTTTACAACGAGGAGAGTTTCATCTTTCGCGAGCGTCCGACGCTGAACCAGCGATTGGGGCGCGAAGCGACGATCTTCCACGAGGTCGCGCACCAGTGGTTCGGCGATCTCGTGACCATGGAGTGGTTCGACGATCTCTGGCTCAAAGAAGGGTTCGCCAGCTACATGGCGGCCGTGATGCAACATGCGCTCGACCCGGCGTCGGGTGCTTGGAAGATGTTCTACCTGCGGAACCGGCCGCCCGCCTACGCAGTCGATGTGACCGACGGGACGACGCCCGTGTGGCAGGCCCTGGGGAATCTCGACCAGGCGAAGAGCGCCTACGGTCCCATCGTCTACGACAAGGCACCCGCGATTCTCAAACAACTCGCGTTTCTCGTGGGCGATACGGCGTTCCGCGACGGGTTGCGCGCGTTTCTCCGCGACCATGCGTACGGCAACGCGACGTGGCGCGACTTGCTGTCGAGCGTGGGCGCGGCGTCGCACCGATCGCTGGACGCGTGGGGCCGCGCCTACATTCTGCGCCCCGGCGTGCCGATCGTCGAGCAAGAGGTGCGCGTGCAGAGCGGGCGCATCGCCAGCCTCACGCTGGTGGAGCATCCGGCGCGGCCGATCTCGGGGCCAGATCCCTGGCCGCTCAAGCTCGACGTGGCGGCCGGCACGTGCCGGGTCGCGGTGGAGCTCCGCGACCGGCGGACGGTGGTGCCGCTCACGGGGTGCTCCGGCGATGCGTTCGTGTATGCGAACGCAGGCGACTACGGGTATGCGGTCATCGGTCTCGATGCATTGAGCGTGGCGTGGCTGGAGCAGCACATCGGGGAAGTGCGGGACCCGCTCTTGCGGGCCATGCTGTGGGGATCGATCTGGGATCGCGTGCGCGATGCCGAGCTGTCCCCGCAACGGTTCATCGCGATGGTCGAGCGTGGCATCGGGCGCGAGCCCGACGAGCAGATCGCCACGTTTGTACTGGCGCGCACGGTGCGGGCGGTCGAAGCGTATCTGTCGGATGCCCAGCGGGATGCCGTCCGTCCCCGGTTGGAGAGTCTCTTGAGCGGCATCGCGGCGGATACGGCGCGTGGGTTCGGCATGCGCAAAGCGGGACTCGACGCCTACATCGCCATCGCGGGCACGGGCGACGCCGGGCGGCGGCTCGATGCGTGGCTCGATCGCGATTCGTTGGCCGGGGCGCCGCTCAAGGCGCCGACGCGTTGGGCCATCGTGACGGCGTTGATCGCGCATCAGGCGCCGACCGCGTCGGCGCGCTACGCGGCGGAGATGCAGCGCGATCGCGGGACCGAGGGACAACGGCGGGCTTTCGTCGCCGGCGCGGCGCGGCCGGCGGCCGCAGCAAAGGAGGGCTACTGGAGCCGCTACCTGGCCGACTCGACGCTCAACGAAGAATGGGTGACGGCCAGTCTCCGCGAGTTCAACGCGCCGGAGCAGAGCGCGCTGACGCGGCGCTACCTGGTGCCGGCGCTGGACTCGCTGCCCTGGATCCAGCGCAATCGGCGCATTTTCTTCCTTGGACTCTGGTTGAGCGCGTTCGTCGAAGGCCAGACCAGCGCCGAGGCCCTGCGCGCGGTGCACCAATTTCTGGCGACGCACCCGGATCTGCCGCTCGACCTCCGTCAAAAGGTGCTGCAGTCGGAGGATGAGCTCACCCGAACCGTGCGCATTCGCGCCCAAATACGCCCATGAGAACGGCAGTGCGGGAGCTGCGCTACGCCCTGCGCCGGCTACGCGGAAGCCCAGGGTTCACGATCGCCGCTACGATCACCATGGCCGTTGCGATCGGCGCCACGGCGTCCGTGTTCGGGCTCGTCGACGGCGTCCTGCTCAAGGCATTCCCGTATCGCGACCCCGACCGGGTGTTCACGCTGTGGTCGAGCAACCCACGCGTCAACCTGCCGAAGTTCACCGTGTCGGCGCCGGATTATCTCGATTGGCGGGCGCAGAACACGACCTTTAGCGGCCTGGCGGCCGCGATGTATGCCGCGGGCACTGTGACCGGAAAGCAGGAGCCCGAGCATGTGCCGGGGCTGGCGGTCACGCCGAACTATTTCCCGGTCATGGGTCTCACGCCGATCGTGGGTCGTGGGCTCTCGCCGGACTCCGGTGGTCCGGCCGAGGTCGTGATCGGAAACGGGTTGTCGCAGCGCCGGTTCGGCGGGGCGTCGTCGGCGCTCGGCCAAACGCTAATGCTCGATAACCGCCCCTACGCCATCGTCGGCGTCCTGCCCTCGGGTCTTCCGGGCACCACTGAGGTGTGGACGCGTCTCAGCTTCCGAGCGCAGGATGTAGCAGCCAACAGCCGCGACTACCATATCCTCGGGGTCTTTGGCCGCCTCAAGGCGGGCGCGACCCAGGCCGGCGCCCAGCGCGAGATGGAGGCGATCGCCAATCGACTGGCGCGGGAATATCTCGCGACGAACGAAAGCTGGTCGGTGATCACCGTCCCGCTCCTGGACGAATTGATCGGCGACGCCCGGCCCGCGCTCGTCGCGCTGCTTGCCGCCGCGGCGTGTGTCCTCTTGATCGGTTCGGCGAATCTCGCCAACCTGTTCCTCGTGCGCTGCCTGGCGCGGCAGCGGGAGCTGGCGGTCCGGAGCGCGCTTGGCGCCACGCGCGGGCGGCTCTTGCGCGAGCTGGTGGCGGAAGCAGCGACGCTCGGCGTCGCCGCGGGGGCGCTCGGCGTCGGGGTGGCGATCATGGGCGTCCGCATTCTGCGTTCGCTGGCGCCGCCCACGCTTCCGCGGCTGAGCGAGATCGGTGTCGACGGGCGGGTCGTCGCGTTCTGCGCGCTGATCTCGGTGGCGACGGTCCTCGTCTTCGGCCTGCTGCCGGCGTGGCACGTGTCGCGCGGCAGCCTGGCCGCGATGCTCAAGGAAGGCGGGCGCGGTACGGGGTCGGCGCAACATCATCGCGTGCAGGACTCCCTCGTGGTGCTGCAAGTCGCCGTCGCGCTCGTGTTGTTGACGGGAGCCGGCCTCTTGGCCTCGAGCTTCGCGCACTTCCAGCGGATGGACCCCGGATTCCGGCCCCGTGGCGTCCTCACGGCACAGATCGACCTGTCCCCTACGCGCTATCCGACGCCGGAATCGCAGAACGCATTCGTCAGCAGTGCGCTCGAACGCCTCGCCGCGCTGCCCGGCGTCCGGAGCGCAAGCGCGTCGTCCGCGCTCCCGAGCTTCAGCAATGGGATCTCGGTCTTCGCCATCCCCGGCCAGCCGACTCGCAAATTGATCGACATGCCGAGCGCCCATTTCGCGTCCGTAAGCCCCGAGTACTTCAAGACCATGGGCATTGCCCTGCGTCGCGGTCGGACCATACAGGCGACCGATGATTCGCGCGCGCCCAAAATCGTCGTCGTGGATGAAACGCTCGTGCATCGCTACCTCGGGGACCGCCAGCCGTTGGGCCAACGGCTCGTCTTCGACACGGACACGATGGAGATTGTCGGCGTCGCGCCGGCGATACGACTGTACGGATGGGCCGTGGAGGACGCGGCGACGTTGTACTTCTCCATCGCCCAGAATCCCGTGCCGTCCGTGTATCTGTCGCTCCGGACGTCTGACGATCCGACGGCATCGGCCGCCGGCCTGCGGCGCGTGATCGCCGGTCTGGATCCGAGCCTCGCGGTTTCCGACGTCAAGACCATGGATGAGCGGGTGGCCGACACCATGGGCACGACGCGATTCTCGACGTTTCTGGCGTCACTCTTTGCCGCCGTCGCGTTGGTCCTGGGCATGATCGGGATCTACAGCGTGCTTTCCTACATCGTGAGTCAGCGCCGTCGCGAGATCGGTGTGCGGCTCGCGCTCGGCGCCAGCCACGCGCACGTCATGCGCGACGTGGTGCGGCGCGCCTTGGCTCTCACCGGGACCGGGATCGCTGTGGGCTCGGTCGCGGCATGGTTTGTCACGCGCGGTCTCTCCGGGCTTTTCGTCGGCGTCGATGCCCACGATCCGGCTATCTTCGCCGGCGCCGCCGTCGTGTTTGCCGTGGTCGCCCTGGTCGCCGCCCTCATTCCCGCGTTGCGGACCACTCAGATCAACCCGGTCGCCGCATTGTCGACCAATGGCTAATAGAGGGGCCGGGGCACCGGCGGGTACGATGGCGAATGCCCGCCCTCGAGTCCTGGAACGATGGAGGACCGAAGCGCGCGATTGAAGAGTTCGTCGCGCGCGTCACGACCGCCGGTTCACCGGACTATGTGCCGGCCGACGCGCGGGTCGCCGTGTTCGACAACGACGGCACCCTCTGGTCGGAGAAGCCGCTGCCGGTGGAGCTCGGGTTCATCCTGCAACGGTTGGCCAACATGGCCGAAGGCGACCCCTCGCTGCGCGAGCGCCAGCCGTGGAAAGCCGCGTACACCAAGGACTACCATTGGTTGAGCGACGCCGTCACCAAGCACTACCGGGGCGACGAGAGCGACGTGAAGGTGCTCATCGGCGGCATTTTGCGGGCATTCGAAGGCGAATCCGTCGAGACCTACCAGTCCGCGGCGGCGCTCTTCCTCGGCCAGGCGCAGAATCCGGCGCTGCATTGGCCGATTCGCCAGTGCGGCTACGCGCCGATGATCGAGCTGCTGCGCTATCTCGAGGCCAACGGATTTGTGAACTACATCGCGTCCGGCGGGGACCGCGATTTCATGCGGACGGTGACCGACGAGATGTACGGCATCCCCGCCGAGCGGGTCGTGGGCAGCTCCAATGCGCTGTGTTACACCGATGGCGAGCAGTTCGGCAGCGTCGCCTATCTGGCCAAGCCCGATGTGTTCGACGACGGGCCTGCCAAGCCGGTGCGCATCTGGAGCCGCATTGGCCGGCGACCCATCGTCGCTTGCGGCAACTCGAACGGCGACATCCAGATGCTCCGGTTTGCCGGAGGGCCGACGCTCCCGGCCCTCCGCCTCCTGTTATTGCACGATGATCATGCGCGCGAGTTCGACTATACCGCGGGCGCCGAGCGTTCGCTGGAACTGGCGCGCACGCAAGGATGGCCGGTCGTCAGCATCAAGAACGATTGGAAGACAGTGTTTGCGGCGCCACGACCCAGCGCATGACGTCCCCGCTCTTGCGGAATGTGTGGGAGTACGCGGTGATGGCGCGGGTGCGGCCGTCAATCTCGAACGTCGCCACGATCACCGGGTCGGCGAATCGCACCGTCCAGCGCTGGGCGCTGTTCACGCCGACGACTTGCACCGTGTCCATTTCCAGCGCCAAGTCCCCCTCTGAGTAGAGCGGCACAATCGCCCGGTAGCCGGTCTCCAGCGGCAAGGCCGACATCAATTCGCTTCGCTGTTGCCACATGAAGACCGGAACGGGATACGTGTGCTCCAGGCGACGCTCTCCCGAGTCCGGTGATGTGCTCACCACCGAGACGTGGCCGCCGTCGTAGGTGTAACGGCTCGTCTTCCCCTGGAAGTGCCAGACCTCCCAGACCGGCGCCAGGCCGTGCAACATGAACATCGAGGAGTCGACATACGACGTGCCGCCAGCTTGCCCGTGATACAGCATGAGAATGCCTGGTGCATTACCGCGATCGGCGACGTGCGGCACGAGGCGCCGCTCGAACTGGACCGAGGCGAGTTCGTGCGCGGTGGTGCTGTCCCGCGGCGTTTGCAGCACGCGCATACCGCCGCTGGTTCCGGCGAGCGACGCGGTGACGAGCGTCGACGATCCCGGGAGGAGTGTCGCTTGCGCCGTGGCGCGCGACGCGTAGAGGAGCCCGAAGGTCAGGGCGGCCCACGCCACTCGATGTGATGGGTTGCGTTTGATCATGACGCCAGTGTAACATGGCCGCTCGCGCCGCCGCGCCGTGCAATCTGCTCACCGTGCGGGCGATGCGACGACCCGTGCATTGTGAGCGACGAACCGGTGCCGCATCTCAACGAAGACGACCCCATCGCAGCCGATTGGCGCGCCCTGGCGATAGCCTGGTGCGTGCTGATCCTCGCGCTCACGATCGGCACGCTCCCATTTCTGAGCGTTTTGGATCTCGTCGTCTATCGGGTCGTCTTCGTCGTGGCCTGCGGCGTCGCCGGCGTGATCCTCACCTTCATCTGTCGCATGCCTTGGGTGCGCACGTCATGGGGCCGAGCGATGACGGTGGCCGGCACCGCATCGCTCGGCCTCGGTGTGCTGTGTGCCGCGGCGGCGTCCGTCGGCGAGGCCCGTTACGGCCATATCCCGCCCGTGGTGTTCCACTGGAGCGAAGCGATCAACGGCGCCACGGGCGCGTGGTTCGTCCTCGTGGCGTGGTGCGCGGCGTTGCTCGGCATCCGGCACCATCGGGCGATGGAATCGGCGCGCCGTCGCGCCCTGGCGGCCGAGGCCTTGGCGCGCGACGCCGAGTTGCGCGCGTTGCGGTATCAGATCAATCCGCATTTCCTGTTCAACACGCTCAACGCCATCTCCTCGCTCATCGTCGAAGGTCGGTCTGCGCCCGCCCGCATGATGTTGGCGCGGCTGGGCGACTATTTTCGCGCGACCCTCACCGGCGATGCCGAGCCGCTGGTGCTATTGGCCGACGAACTGGCCCTGACCGAGCAGTATCTGGAGATCGAGAAGATCCGCTTGGGCGACCGCCTCATCGTGGCGCTGAACATCAGCGCCGCTGCGTTGCCCGCCCGCGTGCCGCACCTGCTGCTGCAACCGCTTGTCGAGAACGCGATTCGTCACGGCATCGCGCCGCTCCGCGGCGGCGGGCGTCTCGCCATTCACGCCGACCGCCGGGACGGACACGTGACCATTGCGGTGACGAACGATTGCGGCACCGAGGCGGGCGCCGGGCCGGTGCCCACGGGCATTGGCCTCGAGAACACCGCCGCGCGATTGCGGCAACAGTATGGTGACAACCATGCGTTCGCTGTGCAGGCGGCGGCTGGCACCTTCGAGGTCCGCATCCGGTTCCCGTTCCAGTGACGCTCCGCGTCATCGTCGCCGACGACGAACCGCTGGCGCGCAGCGGGATTGTGGCGCGCCTGGCGGCGCATCCCGATGTCGTGGTCATCGAAGAGTGCGCCGACGGCGACGCGGCGCTGACCGCGATCCGGCGCCACCGGCCCGATCTCGTCTTTCTCGACATCGAGATGCCAGGGATCTCCGGATTCCAGACGCTGGGCGCGCTGGCCAAGACCGAGCTGCCGCTCATTATCTTCATCACCGCGTATGGCCAGCATGCGCTTCGCGCGTTCGACGTCCACGCCGTGGACTATCTCCTCAAGCCCATCGATGACCAGCGCTTCGCCGAGGCCGTGCAGCGGGCCCGGCAGATGCATCAGGCCACGGGGGCGTCGCCGTTCGCCCAGCGCTTCGCCATCAAGCGCGGCAACACGGTGATCTTCGTCCCGGCCGCGGCGGTCGACTGGATCGAGGGCGTTGGCGACTACGCGGGGCTTCACACGGCCGAGCGGACGCATTTGCTCCGTGAGCCGCTCCATCGCCTCGAAGGGCGGCTCGATCCGGGAGTCTTCGTGCGGATCCACCGGTCGACCATCGTGCGCGTCGATCGCATCCGCGCTTTCCGGCCGCTGCCCAACCGCGATGGCGTGATCCAACTGGCGGACGGCCAGGAGCTGCGCGTCAGCCGCACGTATCGGGACCGCCTCGGCGCGCGCTTGGAGTAAATTTCGGGGCAAACCCGACCACCTCCCCCGTGCTCCTCTTCGTCCTGGCGTTCCTCGGCGGCATGCTCACGATCCTGAGCCCCTGCGTGCTGCCGGTCATTCCATTCGTGTTCGCCCAGTCAAACCGTCCCTTCCGCACCAACGGGCTGCCGACGTTGATCGGTATGGCGGTGACGTTCGCCGCCGTGGCGTCGACGGCCGCGATCGGTGGCGGGTGGGTCGTGCGCGCCAATCAAGTCGGACGCGGCGCGGCGCTCGTCCTGCTGGCGGTGTTTGGCGTTGCGCTGATTCTGCCCGCGGTCGGCGATCGACTGACACGCCCCTTGGTCGCGCTCGGGGGCCGGCTCCAGCAGCGGGCCGACGCGCGCGCCGGCATCGGCGGCGCGCTGCTCTTGGGCGTCGCGGTGGGATTTCTGTGGGCGCCCTGCGCCGGTCCCGTGCTCGGTCTCATCCTGACGAGCGCCGCGCTCGGCGGCGCGAGCGTGCGCACGACCGGGCTCCTGCTGGCGTTCGCCGCGGGCGCGGCGGTCTCGCTCGGGTTGGCCACGGCCGCGGGGTCGCGCGTGTTCGCCGCCATGAAGCGCAGCCTCGGCGCCGAGGAGTGGATCCGGCGTGGGCTAGGCGTCGCGGTGCTGATCGGCGTCGTGACCGTTGCCATGGGATGGGACACGGGCATTCTCGCGCGGCTGTCGTTGGCGAGTACGACTCCCGCGGAGCAACGCTTGGTCGACGGACTCGCGGGTGGGCCGTCAGTGGCGACTCCTCCCGTGCCGAACGTCGCCGGCGCGGCCGGCGCCGGTGCACTACCCGATCTCGCCGGCGCGACGGGTTGGATCAACACGGCGCCGCTCACGCCCGCCAGTCTGCGCGGACACGTCGTCCTGCTCGATGTGTGGACGTACTCGTGCATCAACTGCCTGCGTACGCTGCCCTACGTCAAAGCGTGGGCGTCGCGGTATGGCGCCGACGGGCTCGTGATCATCGGGGTCCACTCGCCGGAGTTCGCGTTCGAGCGCGATCCGACCAATGTCGCGCACGCCGTGCGCGACCTCGGCGTTACCTATCCGGTCGCGCTCGACAACACGTACGCGATCTGGCGCGCCCTCGACAATCACTACTGGCCGGCCGAGTATCTCGTCGACACGGCGGGGCGCATTCGCTATCGCGCCGCGGGCGAGGGGCATGACGCCGCGACCGAGCGGGAGATCCGCGCGTTGCTGACGGAGGCCGGTCATGCGCCGGGCGCCGCGCCCGCGACCGTCGACGCGGCGGGCGCCGAGGCCGCGGCGGCGCAGCAGGGCGTCGGGTCCCCCGAGACGTACATCGGGTATCGGCGTGCCGAGCGGTTGGCGTCGCCGGAGACGGTGCAACGGGACAGCGCGGCAACCTACTCGGTACCCTCGCCTCTCGATCGCAATGCGTGGGCGCTCGCCGGCGATTGGACGATAGGGCCGGAGTCCGCCGCGCTGACGGGCGGCACCGGGCGGATCGCATATCGATTCCGCGCGCGCGATCTGCATTTGGTGCTCGGTCCGACGGCGACCGGTCGTCCGGTGCGGTTCCGGGTCCGGATCGACGGACAGGCGCCCATGGAAGACCACGGGACCGATACGGATGCCGATGGCAATGGCACGGTCACAACGCAGCGACTCTACCAACTCATCCGACAGCACGGCACGATCGTCGATCACACATTCGAGATCGAGTTTCTGGACCCCGGCGTTGCCGTATACGCCTTCACGTTCGGCTGAGCGCCGAGCCCGGCGCTCAACCGAACGTCTGACGTGTTACGCGGCGGGCTTCTTCGCCGAGGGCGGCAGGAGGCCGTTGAGTCGCAGGTAGATGGCCGACTGGGAGTAGTGATCCGCCCAGTCACCGGTCGTGATCGTCATGATCGAGGCACGCGAGCGGGGCTTGCCGCCAAAGAGGGGTATCTGCTCGCTGAGCTTCGAGTCATCGACCGATGCCAACGCCTGATCGCAGAACGCGAACGTCTCCTTGAGCCGGGCGACGAGATGGTCTTTCGGATCCGTCGGCGCGACCTTGTCGCGCGTCGGCGCCTTCATGCCGCCGATCGCGCCGCAGAGATAGTCATTGCCTTCGGCGAGGTGGACGACGATCTGGCCGAACGACATCTGGGCCGGGGTCGGCTTGAAGGCGTACTTCTCGGCCGGCATCTCATCCGCGGCGGCCATGAGGTTGGTGCCGACGTGTTTCGCGTTCTCGCGAAAGGCATCGGCGACGGGAGCGCCCTGCGCGATGGCAAAGGCGGGCATACAGACGAACGCGAGCGCGGCAGCGCCGAAGGGAACGCGCACAGATTCTCTCTCGGTTAGGGACGCTAGCAGATTGCACCGCCGAGTCGTGTTCGTCCAGCCCCCTGTTGCGGGTCAGGCGGCGTCGGCGCGGGCGGTGGGCACGGCGCCGAACGCCAACTGCCTGGTCGCGACACTCAGGCGATTCCACACATTGATCGCCGCGATCGAGAGCACGAGCGCGGCCAACGCGTCTTCGTCGTAATGTCGCTCGGCTTCCTGCCACACCGCGTCGGGGACCGGGTCCTCGCGGTCACTGAGGCGCGTGACCGCCTCCGTCAACGCCAGTGCCGCGCGCTCGGCATCCGTATAGTACGGGGCGTCGCGCCACGCGGAGATCATGACGATGCGCTCGTCGGACTCTCCCGCCTGCTTGAGCTCCCGCCAGTGCATGTCCAGGCACACGCTGCAACCGTTGATCTGGCTGGCCCGGACCTGCACCAGACGGAGCGTCGTGCTGGGGACGCCTCCTTTGTCGGCCGAGCGACTCAAACCCTGCAAGGCCTGCATCGCGCCGGGGATGATCATGGCGGGGTGTCGAATGCGTGCTGACATCGGTATTCCTCCTCAGATAGTGGCGACCAGTTGCTCGAGCGCCGCCAGGAACCGCGGCCACGCTCCACTGGCGCCTTTGTAGCTGTGCTCCTGATGGGCCCGGAAGCCCGAGTGCTCCATGCGCAGCCGCACCCCATTCGTCGTCGGCGTCAACGTCCATGTGACGACCGTCCTGGGGCCGGTCGCCGCGTCCGCCCCGGTCGCGTTCCACGTGTAGGAGAGCCGGCGATACGGCTCGACCACGAGGACCGTAGACTCGGCGACCCCGTTCCACTGCGGCGCGCGGTCCATGCGGAACGTGGCGGTGTGTCCCACGATCGGCTGGAAGTCGTTCGCCATGAGCCACTGTTCCATCAGCGAGGCATCCGTGAGGGCCCGCCAGACTTTTTCAGCCGGATGCGGGATGTCCCGCTCCATCACGATCGACCGTGTGGTGTCGGCGGTTTGGCTCATGAGTCCATCCGGTCGAGCAGATTCTCCAGCCGATCGAAGCGATCGCGCCAGAATGCCCCGTAGTGGCTCATCCAGTCGATCAGTGGCGCCAAGCCTTGGGGCTCCACGCGGTAGTGGGTCTGGCGTCCGTCGCGCCGGTCATGGACGAGTCCGGCGTTCTTGAGGACTCCGAGGTGCTTGGACACCGCTGGCTGTGACACGCCGGAGTGGTCCGTCAACGTCCGGACGGTCAGTTCGCCGTGCCGGCTCAGCCGTTCGAAGATCGCCCGTCGAGTCGGATCGGCCAGGGTGAAAAAGACGAGATCGGGCGCGGTCTGCACGTCCGAATCATAACCGGCAGGTTATGAATTAGTCAACCGGCAGGTCGCGGTCCCAGTGCAGGGCGTGGTACTTGGCGAGAATGGCCAGCGTGCGGTCGATCGGCAAAGCCTGGGTCGTGCGACCGCGATACGTCACGTCCGTCGCCTGGAACAGCGAGTTCACGAGCGCCTCTTCTGTCGCTTCGACCGTCGCCTCGAAAAGCGGCCCGAGGTCGTCGTGCCGGAGCTGCTCGGTCTGATACGGGCCGGTGCCGGCGTGGCGGCGCGCGCCGGCCGCGGTCGAGAAGGCGATGACGTAATCGCCGGAGCCGGGCCCGGCGTAGGAGCCCGTGCGCGCGAGCCCCAGTGTGGCGCGTTTGGCCACGCGCTCGAGGTCGCGCGATGTGAGCGGGGCGTCGGTGGCGACGACCATCATGCACGATCCGTTGCCTTTGGCGAAATCGTAACGGTGGAGCTCGCGGCCCACGGGCGCGCCGTTGATCGTGAGAATGCCGCCGTAATTCGACTGCACGAGCACGCCGACGGTATATCCACTGTACTTGTCCGGCAACTTCCGGGAGCTGGTGCCGATCCCTCCCTTCCAGCCAAGGGCCTGCGTGCCGGCGCCAGCGCCGACGCTGCCCTCGGCGACCGGGCCCTCGCGCGCGCTTTGCAGAGCCGCGCGGACCGTCGCCTCCGTGATCGGACGGGCGCGGATGTCGCTCAATTCCCCGTCGTTCGTCTCGCCGACGACCGGATTGATGGAGCGCACCTGCTGCATGTCGGGTTGCTCCAGCAGATACGCGACCATCGCATCCGCCGCCTTCCACACGCACAGCGTGCAGGTGAGCAGGATCGGCGTCTCCAGTTCTCCATGCTCCGCGACCTGCGTCGACCCAATCAATTTGCCAAAGCCGTTCAGCACGTAGATCGCCGCGGGCACGCGGTCGCGAAACACGTTCCCGCCATGCGGCAGAATCGCCGTGACGCCGGTGTGTATGGTGTCACCCTGGATCACGGTGCTGTGGCCTACGCGCACGCCCGCGACGTCGGTGATGGCATTGAGAGGGCCCGGCTGAAAGACGCCGATCACGACGCCCGCTTCGCGGGCGCGTGGTCGCCCCGGTGCCTGTGCGCTCGCCGCGTCGGTCACGAGCGCGAGCGTCAACGCGATGACGATGCGAACCATGTCATCAGGCGCTCGAGTCCCATACGATCCTCATCGTCGAACGTCGCGGGCCGCTCGCTGTCGATGTCGAGCACGGCGATGAGATCATGGGCCCCGTCGAAGACGGGCACCACGATCTCCGACCGCGACCGCGCGTCGCAGGTGATATGTCCGGGAAAGGCGTGCACATCCGAGACGACAACCGTGCGCCGCTCGGCGGCCGCGGTGCCGCACACGCCGCGGCCGAACGCGATGTCCAGGCAGCCGAGGGTGCCTTGGTACGGCCCGACACGGAGGGCGCGGCCGGGTTCGACGACCCGATAGAATCCGGTCCACAAATGTCCGAACCCGTGGTGGATGAGCGCGCTCATAGTCGCCATCCCGGCGATCGGGTCGCGCACGCCATCGAGCACTGCGGAGACGTGCTGGATCAACAACGCATACGCCTCGCTCTTGGGCAGCCCCCGCAGATCCGGCGTTTCGTCGGCCATGCGGGGAAAAGTAGGGCATGGGACCAAAGTCCAACATACCGGAAGTGGCGCCCGCCGGTGGGAATGGATTGCTTGCGGGCTCCCTCGAAGCGGAGCGCGATGATGCATCAGATCAAGGCCAAGGACGGCGCAAGGATCTACTTCAAAGACTGGGGCAGCGGTCAACCGGTCGTGTTCAGCCACGGCTGGCCTCTCAACGCGGACGCGTGGGATGACCAGCTGTTCTTCTTCGCACAGAACGGCTTCCGGGCCATCGCCCACGACCGTCGCGGGCACGGCCGATCGACCCAGACCTGGGATGGCAACGACATGGACACGTACGCCGACGACCTGGCGACGCTCGTCCATGAGCTCGAGCTCTCGAACGTCATCCACGTCGGACACTCGACCGGCGGCGGCGAAGTAGCGCGTTACATTGGCCGTCACGGCTCGGATCGCGTGGCCAAAGCCGTGCTCGTCAGTGCGGTCCCGCCGCTCCTGCTCAAAGGCCCCAAGAATCCGGACGGCGTCCCCATCGAAGTCTTCGACCAAATTCGCGCCGGCGTCGCCAACCAGGACCGGTCGCAGTACTGGATGGAATTCAGCCTCCCGTTCTACGGCGCGAACCGTCCCGGGTCCAAAGTCTCCCAAGGCATCCGCGAGGCATTCTGGCACATGAGCGGACAGTGTGGCTTGGCGGCGGCGTACCAGTGCATCAAAGCCTTCTCGGAGACGGACTTCACCGCGGACCTCGCGAAGTTCGACGTCCCGACGCTGGTCATCCATGGCGAAGACGACCAGATCGTGCCCATCAATGTCGGCGGCATGCGGTCGTCGAAGATGATCAAGGGCGCCACGCTCAAGGTGTATCCGGGCGCGCCGCACGGTCTCATGAGCACGCACCAGACGCAATTCAACAACGACCTTCTGGCATTCGCGCGGCAGGCCGTACCCGTGGGCGTGGGTAGCTAGGCTCCCCCGAAGAGAAATGTGAGGGCCGCGGGGAGTCGCGCGGCCCACGCGCCGTGCGTGTGCGTCGCGCACGGCGCCACCACCACACGGAGGCGCGCACCCAGACCAAACCGGACGTGTACCCGGACGTGCCGGCGCTCAACTGGGAGCCGGTCACTACGGAGTCGAACGGACTCGTGTTCATCGCCCGCTATCGGCCGGATCCCAGTGTCGAGGGTCCGCACGCCTTGCCCGATGCGCCGGCCGCCCTGTCGCCGGGCACCAAGGTCGTGTTCGCGCGAACCACCATCACGGCCGACCAGGCGGGCCCGCGCAAGATGTGGATCGGGTACAGCGATGACGTGGTGGTCTATCTCAACGGGCACCCGCTCTACCAGGGGCGCAACAGCATGCACTATCGCGACCCGCTGGACCTCGGGTACGCCTATCCTTACGCCGACGCGGTGTACCTGCCGCTGGTGAAAGGGAAGAACGAGCTCGTGGTCTCCGTTACCGAGACGACCGCGGGGTGGGGGATCCTGTGCCGGTTTGATCCCAGGTAACGAGCACGCCGTCCGTCTCGGTGCGGCGCTCGCGCAGCACTTCGACTGGCGTGAGGCCGCACAGCGCCTGGCATTCGCGGATGAGATGCGCCTGGTCGTAGTATCCCGCGCCGGCCGCCACCGCGGCCCATGAGACACCGTCGTCGGGCTGGGCGTCGGCGGTCGTGATAGCGTGCAGGAGACGCACCGTGCGGGCGTAGGCCTTGAGCGAAATTCCCGCGTCGCGGTCCACCACGCGGCGGAGATATCGCGGCGACACGCCGATTCGATCGGCGATGCCGCCGACGTTGGCGGCGCCGTGTGCGCGGCGCACCAGATCCATGGCGCGGCCGGCGACGGTGGGCGTGGCGCGGAGCCGGCGCGTGACATGTCCGCCAACGCGGGCGATGAAGGCCGCCGTCACCGCCTCGATTGCCCGTGCCTCCGAGAGCTCGTCCAGGAGTGCGGGCGCGAGGCCGGGCTCGATGTCGTCAAGGTCGATCGTCCGCTCGCGCATCTCGTTCGCGTCCAGACCGGCGACGGCTTCCATCCATTCGAGCTTGACCTTGAGCGCCACGATCTCACGGCCCGGCTCGAACCCGGCGACCACGGGCGTCAGGTTGCCGGCGGAGACGAGTAGGCGGGCGTCGTGCACGTCGCCCCACCGGTCGCGCCGGTAGGAGAACTGGATGTTGAGCGCAGGGTCGGGCAGGACCCGGTGCACGGCTTGGGTGGCGACCTCCGCCGTCTTATAGAGCCACACGTTCTCGCACCACGCCGCCAGTGCCGCCGGGGCCGCGTACTCGCGGTAGCCGCCGAGGCGGTGCTGCAGCGTGAGCATCGGAACGGCCGTCAATCCGCCCGAAGGGCGAGAAGGGGATCGATGCGCGTCGCGCGCCAGGCCGGGAGCCAGGTCCCGATCAGCGCCACCGTGATAAGTACCGCGGTGACGATCGCCAACATGGCCGGGTCGCGCGGCGCAACGCCGTAGATCATCCCGGACAGGAGGCGGGTCAACGCGAGCGACGCCGCGAGTCCGGCCCCGAGTCCGATGACTACCGGGAGCATGCCCTGGCGGACGACGAGACGGACGACCGCGGCCGCCGAGGCGCCGAGCGCCATGCGGAGGCCGATTTCGCGGGCGCGGTTGGTGACGGAGTAGGACACCACGCCGTAGATGCCAATGCTCGTCACCGCGAGCGCCAGCGCCGCGAACAGTCCCATGAGCACCGCATTGAACCGTTGTTCGCCGAGTGACGCCGCGACCAGTTCCCGCATCGTCGCCACTTGCGGGAGCGGCATCCGCGGATCGGCGTCAGCGATCGCCCGGCGGAGCGGTGCCACATTGACCGCGCCCGCGGAGCGGACGACGAAGGACGGCAGGAAGACCAGACCGGGCGGAACCTGTCCCTGAGGGACGAACACGAATCGGGGCGCGTCGTACGCCATGCCCAGCTGCCGCGTGTCGGCCGCGACTCCCACGATCACGCGCGGTGGCTCATCGAAGGCCGGAGCGATGCTGCGTCCCCGGAGCTGACCGATGGTGATGCGCTCCCCTATGGGATCCTGGTGGGGCCAGTAATGCTCGGCCGTCGACTGGCTGATGATGACGACACCGGGCGCGCCGCCGGCATCTCCCTCGTTGAAGTCCCGGCCGCGCATCAGCGTGATGCCGAGCGTGCGGAAGTAATCCGGGCTGATCGCGCGCCACTGGATGGCGCCTTCCGTCGCGTCCGGCTGACCGTCGACCGTCATTGGCATGTTCACGCCGCCTTGGAGCGGGAGCGCCGAGGCACCCGCTGCCGCGATCACGTTCGGCGCGGCGCGGACGCTGGCCAGCACCCGTTGCTCGAATTGTGAGACCTTGGCCACCGAGTCGTAACCCGCTGGCGTGCGGGGCATGGTGGCGGTCACGAGCCCTTCGCGCAGGTATCCCGGGTCGACCGTCAGGAGACGGACGAACGTCGTGATGAGCAGTGCGGCGCCGGCGAGCAGCGGAATTGCCAGGCTCGACTCGATCGCGATGAGCGCGTTCCGCAGTTGGCCGTGGCGCTTGCCGCGGGTGCCGGTGCGGCCTCCCTCGGTGAGCAACCGGGCCACGTCGAGACGGAACGCGGGCAGCGCGTCGATGAGACCCAGCGCGACGCCGCTGGCGATCGCCAGGAGGCAGCCGAAGGCCAGCACCACCCCATCGGGCGATGGCGTCTCGCTGACGGGTAGGAGCCGCGGCGCGAGGCCCAGCAGCGCGCGCAGCACCCCGACGCTGATCAGAATGCCGAGCACCGCGGCCAAAGCGCCGATGACCACGCCCTCGGTGATCTGGAGGCTCACGATGCGGCTCCGCGTCGCGCCGAGCGCGGTGCGCACCGCGATCTCGCGCTGGCGGCCGATGGCGCGCGCCAAGAGCAAATTCGCTACGTTCGCGCAGGTCAGCAGCAACACGAATCCCGTGGCGCCCAGCAGGATCCAGAGCGGTTTCCGCAGGTCGCCGACGAAGAGCTGCCCAAAGTCCTCGAACTGGACGCCCCGGTCCTCCGGTTGCACGAATTGCGGGTAGGCGGTCCGATACTGCGCGAAGGTCGCTTGCCCATTGGCGTTCGCCTGGGCGAGGCTCAAGCCCGGGCGCAGGCGCCCGATGACCCAGTACTCGAAGCTATTGTTGGCGAGGTCCGCCGTCGTGATGGCGAGCGGCAGGACGACGTCGGGTTGCTGGCGGGCGCCCGCGATCGTGAACTGCGGCGACAGGACGCCGATGACCGTGTAAGACTGGCCGTTGATCTGAATATCGTGATTGAGCACCTGGCGGTCTTCGCCGAACCGGCGTTGCCAGAGCCCGTTGCTCAGCATCGCGACGCGGGTTGCGCCGGGCGCGAACTCCTCGGGCGAGAATGGCCGACCGACACTCGGGCGCGTACGCAGGACGCGGAAGAAGTCTTCGGTGACGGCGAGCCCGTGGACGTCGGCGTCCACTCCGTCGGCGCCAAGGCCGCGCGTGAATGTCTGGTAGGCGGCCAGGGCATCGAAATCGCGACTCTGGTCGTGCCAGAACGTGAACGTGCGGGCCGAGAGAAAGTCGGCGCGGGCACCGCTCGACCAGTGCCAACCCAGGTATACAATGCGGTCGGGCTCGGGATACGGCAGGGGCCGGAGGACGACGCGATTGATCACCGTGAAGATCGCGGTCGTGGCGCCGATCCCGAGGGCCAGCGTCAGGATCGCGAGTGCCGTGAAGTGGCGTTCCCGGAGCAGGTTTCGTGTCACGTACCGCAGGTCATGCCATGCGGCGGCAAGCCGATCGCGCACTGGGCCTTCGCTCCCGTTGGTCGACCCCGAAAGTAACGGGGAATCCGGGTCGGGAGTTTCGCTAGCCCCCGCGGAGGATCGCCATGGCCTCGAGGCGCGCCGCGCGGCGCGCCGGCACCCAGCACGCGGCGAGGGCCACGGCGGCGACGACGAGGACCACCCCGCCAAACGCCACCGGGTCCCGGACGCTGATGCCGTAGAGGAGCCCGGCCAGGAGACGGGTCGCGAACAGGGCCGCGACCGCGCCGACGGCGATACCGGCCAGGGCCAGGCTCAGCCCCTGTCGCAGGACCAGACGCACGATGTCGGGCGCCGCCGCCCCGAGCGCGACGCGGATGGAGAGTTCGCGGGCGCGCTGGGCCACGACGTACGAGATCACGCTGTAGACGCCGAGGCCGGCGAGGAGGAGGGCGCCGCCGCCGAACACGCCGACCAGCAAGAGGACGAACCGGGGTCCGGCCACCGATTCGGCCACGATCGACTCCACCGTACGAAAGCGCGGCGGCACATCCGGATGCAGCGCGCGCACGATCGCGCGGGCGCTGGACGCGATGGCGGCGGGGTCCGCGGGGCCCGTCAGCACCACGTTCATGCGCGTCGTCGAGACCGGGCGCTGATAGTAGTCGGCGTAGAACATTGGTCTGGGCGGCGCGTTCAATCCCCGCTCGCGGACGTCGCCGACGACTCCGACGATCATGAAGGGCCGGAGGTCGCCGTCCATGTTGCCGAACTCGATCCATTTCCCGATTGGACTCTGGCCGGGCCATTTGGCATGGGCCAAGGAGACACTGACCACGGCGGAGTGGGGGGAGTCGGGCACATCGCGCGCGTCGAACGTGCGACCGTCGAGCAACGGGATGTGCATCGCCGAGAAATACCCCTCGCTAGCGATGCGGAACTCCGCGTTGCCCGTCCGGCTGTGGTCCTGGAAGAGGCGCTCCATGTTTTCGAACGTGATGCGCTCGTCCGGTCCCGACAACTCGAGAAATGTGCCACTGGATGCGCCGAAGGGGTCGAGCGGGATCACGTTGATCGCGCCGACCGTAGTCACACCCGGGATGCCGTGGAGCCGCGCCAGTAACTCGTGATAGAACGCGGCCCGCAGCTGGATGGCGACAGAGTCGTTCGCCTCGATCGACAGATCGAGCACGACGTTCTTCGCGGTGCGAAAGCCCGGATCGACCGCCATGAGCCGCGCAAAGCTCCTACCGAGCAGGCCCGCCGCGATGAGCAGCACGAGGGTCATGGCGACTTGCGCAATCACCAGCGTGCGCCGCGTGCGCGTCGAGGACGCGGCGCCCGACATGGTGCGGTCCGACGCCGAGAGCGACTCGCGCAGGTCACCTCTTGTCGCGCGCCACGCCGATACCAGGGCCAGGCCGACCGCCGTCGCCAGCGAGAGTCCGAGCGCGAAGAGCAGCACCCCGGCATCGAGGTGCACGGCGCCGGCGCGCGGCAGGCGGCCCGGATCCAGGGCCAACAACGCTTTGGTGCCGGCGCCGGCGAGCAGCACGCCGAGGGCGCCACCGGCCAACGCGAGCGCAGCCGACTCGACGAGGCACTGTTGCACGAGGCGCGAGCGCGCGGCTCCGAGCGCCAAGCGTACCGCGAGCTCGCCGCGCCGACTCGTGAGGCGGGCCACGAGCAGGTTCGCGACATTCGCGCACGCGATGAGCAAGAGGACGACCGACGCGGCAAGGAGGGTCAGGAGCGTCGGGCGCGTGGAGCCGACGAGCTGCTCGCGGAGCGGCACGAGCTCGGCGTCGGCCATCATGGTCTGGGTTCCGTAGCGCGCCGCCAGCGCATGCGCCAGCGCGGTCGCATCGCGTCGGGCGGCATTGAGCGTCACGTTCGGGCTCAGGCGCCCGACGACTTCCCAGTTGTGCCCGGTGCGGCTCGGCAGGCGCCCAAACAGTTCCCGCGAGATCCAGAATGTCGGTGCCAGCAGGGAAATCGAGCGTGGGCCGCATGACGCCCACGATGGTGTACGTCCGGTCGCCGACCGTCAGTCGCTTCCCGAGCACGTCCGTGCTGCCGGCGAATACACGCTGAGAAAAGCCCCAGCTCACGACCGCGGCCGGCGCACCCCCGACGCGCTCTTCATCGGGTGCCAAAGTGCGGCCGAACGCAGGCGTCACGCCGAGGACGTCGAAGAAGTCGTGCGAGACGAGGGCCATCGAGCCGCGGGCCGGCGCGACGTCCCCGGACACCGACACCGGCCCACCATCCGTCAGCTCGGCCAACCCCGAAAAACTCTGCGTGCCGGCGCGCACGTCGTCGAAGTTCGGATCCGAGAACTGCATGCGGTTGTGCGCGTGGTCCAGTTGCCAGACCTGCACGATCCGGTCGGCTGCCGGATAGGGAAGCGGCCGGAGGAGGACGCCGTTCACGACGCTGAAGATCGCGGTCGTGGCCCCGATGCCCAGCGTCAAGGTCACGACCGTGGTGGCGACGAATCCGGGCGAGCGGCGGAACTGGCGAGAGGCGAAGCGCGCGTCCTGTCCCACGGACGCCAGCCACTCCCGGACGTTGATGCGACGCATGTGCGCTACCTCGAGGGTTTGGCAGTAATCCCGCAGACCGTCGCGATCGCCGAAACGGCGCAGCGCTTCGCTCTCGGCGTCATCCGGCGGCAGGCCCCGGCGCACCAACTCCGCCGTGCGCATCTCCAGATGAAATTGGATCTCGGCGTCGAGCGCGCGCGCCCCGCGCCGTCGGCTCCACGGCAGGCGAAACGCGCGAAACACCACGGGAGTCAGGCTGGCCCGAGCACATTGGCGACGGCCGCGGCGTAGCGGTGCCAGGTCGCGACTTTGGCTCTCAGCATCTCCCGGCCGCGCCCGGCCAGGGAGTAGTACTTGGCACGCCGGTTGTTCTCGGAGAGACCCCAGTCGGCGGCGATGGCGCCGGCGCTCTCCAGGCGGTGCAGCGATTTATAGAGGGCGGCATCGACGATCTCCAGCTCGCCCCCGGTGCGCTCTTCGATCCACCGCACGATGGCGTAACCGTGCATCGGCTCCCAGGACAGGGCCTTGAGCACGAGCACGTCGAGGGTCCCGTGGAGCAGGTCGTTCGCGGTCGGAGGCATATTTCCCACTAACTGAGTTAGTGGAGACCGCCGCGACAGTCAAGAGGCGGAGAAGGCGGGAAGCGTCAGGGTGAAACAGGAGCCCACGCCTTCCAGGCTCCGCACGGTGAGATCGCCGTGCATCGCACGGGCCAGCTCGCGGCTGATGGAGAGCCCCAGGCCCGCGCCTTCCTTTGGGCTGCTCAGCGTCCGTCCCACTTGCACGAACGGCGCGAAGATCGTGTCGAGGACCACCGCCGGGATCCCGATGCCCGTGTCGCGTACGCTGAGCGCGATCTGGGCGTCGCGTGTGGCGCAGGTCAGCTCGATCTCGCCTCCCTCGAGTGTGAACTTGACGGCGTTGGACAGGAGATTGAGCATGATCTGCTCGACCTTGGCCCGGTCCGCCGTGGCGATGAGGGCGGGACAAGGGCCCGCGTGCAAATGGATGCGTTGGGCCCGGGCTTGGGGCGCGATCATGGCGACGACGCCCTCGATGACTTCCGAGATGCGGACGGGGCCGATGAGGAAGTCGACGTATCCGGCTTCGATGCGCGTGAAATTCAGGATGTCGTTGATGATGCTCAGCAGGTGCTGCTGGCTGTGTTCGATGCGCTCCAGATGCGCGCGCTGCTCATCGGTCACGGGCCCGCTGACGCCGAGCTGCATTAGTTGGGCGTAGCCGCCGATGGCGTTGAGCGGCGTCCGGAGCTCGTGCGACATCGCCGCCAGAAACTCGCCTTTGACGCGGTTCGCGGTCTCGGCTTCCGCGCTCCTCCGCTCCAGTTCGACGGCTTGGGCCCGCAGCTGGTCGGCCAGGGCCTTGAGCTCCGACAGACGACTGGCGTCCTCCAGCGCGCGCTCCTGTGAGGCGCGGCGCTCGGTCAGCTCGCGGGTGACTTTGGCGAATCCGGCCAGCGTGCCGTCCGCGTTGTAGACAGGCGTGAGGACGACACTGGCCCAGAAGCGCGCGCCATTTTTCCGGACGCGCCAGCCTTCCTCCTCGAACTCCCCCTCGCGCAGGGCGACAGCCAGGTGCCGCGCGGGCTTCCCGTCGGCCACGTCCTCCGTGGGGTAAGAGATCGAGAAGTGCTGGCCCGTAGCTTCCGCGGCGGTATAACCGGTGATGCGACGGGCGCCTTCGTTCCACGTCGTGATGTGCCCGGTGGGGTCGAGCATGAAGATGGCGTGATCCTTCACGCTCTCGACGAGGAGCCGGAACTTCGTCTCGCTCTCCCGCAGGGCTTCCTCGGTCAACCGCCGCTCGGTGAGATCGCGGGTGATCTTCGCAAATCCCACCAGCACCCCGTCCTCGTCCCGCAAGGCCGTGATGAGCACGTTCGCCCAGAAGTAGGACCCGTCCTTGCGGACGCGCCACCCCAAATCCTCGTATCGCCCCGTTGCCGCCGCGACTTCGAGCTCGTATTCCGGCTTCCCTGCGTCGAGGTCGACTTCCGGGTAGAAAATCGAGAAGTGCCGTCCGATGATCTCGTCGGCCCGGTAACCCTTGAGACGCTGGGCCCCGCCGTTCCAGCTCTGGATGTAGCCCCGGGGGTCCAGCACGAAGATCGCGTAGTCCAATACCCGATCGACGAGCAGGCGATAGATGTCGCTCGTGTCGTGCGTACCGGCAGTCAGGGGCCCTGTCGGTATCTCTTCGCGATCCATCATACCGTGGTCTACTGCAAGGTTCAGGCGCGGCGGCCGGCTAGTCGGCAGCGAGTGCCGTCCGGGGATCGACCCGCGCCGCGCGGGCCACAGGCGCGTAGGCGGCGGCCGCGACAACGGCGAGAAGGACCGCCCCGACGGCCCCGAGGGTGAACCCATCGACCGGGACGACGTCGCGGACGCTCAGGTGCAACAGGTGGGCCCCGGCGAGCGCCAACGGAGCGCCGGCGACGAGCCCCGCGACGCCAACGGCGAGCGTTTGCGTCAGCACCAGGGACCGGAGTTGGGCGGGCGTCGCGCCCAGCGCGGAGCGGATGGCGATCTCCCGCCGGCGTTCCCGGAGATAGGCCGAGAGCACGCCGAAGAGGCCAATCGCGGCCAGGAGCAGTGCGGCCAGGGAGAGGGCCGCCAGCAGCGTCGCCAAAGCGCGCGGGCGGGCCAGGCGGGCATCGAGGAGCGCTTGGCCGCTCGCGAAGCGCGCGATCCCCATGTCGGGATCGGCGGCTTCGATGAGTCGCTCCAACGGGGCAACCGCGCGGGCCGGATCGCCCGTGGTGCGTACGGCATACCAGGAATCTTGATCGCCCATTCTGGCGCGGGTTGAAGAACACCGTGGGCTGTGGTAGCGCCGCCAACTCCTGATAGCGCGTGTCCTTGGACACGCCGATCACGATGTACGTGCGGTCCTTTGGGAGGTCGCCGGCCCAGTGCACCCGGTGGCCGATGGCGTCCTGTCCGGGCCACATCCGGCGCGCGAATGACTCGTTGACGATCGCCACGGGGACGGCGCCGCTGTCATCGGCATGGGTAAACGCGCGCCCGCTGATCAGGGGAATGCGCATGACCTTGAAGTAGTCGTCGAACGCCAGCTCCCCGTGGGCTTCGGGACTGTTGCGCGATGCCGGTTGGTCGTCGACGCTGATCGGTACGGTCTCCAGATGGCCATCCAACGGCGGCGCCACGGTCGTCGTGAGACCGAGGATCCCGGATGCCGGCAGGCGGCCGGCGATGCGATCGCGGGCGGCATTCCATCGCTGCAGGACCGCCTCAACGGGGATGGCTTGCGACGGGATGAGCAGGTCGATGTGAAAGAACAGGATGTGCTTCGGATCGAATCCGAGATCGATACGCTGGAGATGGACGAGCGTGCGTCCCAGGAGCCCGGCGCCGGAGAGGATGACGAGCCCCAACGCCAACTGCGCCGCCACCAGGGCGTGGCGCGCCAGCTTGGCGATTGGGCCGCGCGTGACGCTCCGGCTGCCGGCGCGTAGCGCGTCGCTGGTGTCGTGTCGCGCGCCCTGCAATGCCGGGGCGAGGCCGAAGGCCAGCACGGAGGCCCCTGTGATCGCGATGGCGAAGAGCAGCACGCGGACGTCAATGTGCGCCGTGCGGATGACGGGGAGATCGGCCGGGGCCAGCGCGACAGCGACGTGAACGAACGCGGTAGCGAGCGCGATGCTGAGGAGGCCGCCGGCGATGCCGAGTACGACCGCTTCCATCAGCAGCTGGCCCGCGATGCGCGTCCGGCTGGCGCCGAGCGCCGAGCGCACGGCCAACTCGGTCTGGCGCGTGAGACCACGGGCGATGAGGAGGCTCGCGACATTCGTGCAGGCGATGAGCAATACCAGCGCAACGGCGCAGAACAGGACGATGACGCCCGGTCGCAGGTCGTGGCCGAGAACGATATCGGCATACGGCTCGGCCACACCCGTCGTCGGCATGGCGTAGATGGACTCCCCTCCCCTCGGATACAACGCGTTCGCCGGTGGATAGGTGCGGAGGACCGCCTCCAGCTCCTCTCGGGCCTGGCGTGCCGTCACGCCCGGTACCATGCGACCGACCAGCAGAAAACCAACACTATCCGGCGTGCCGCCGGCGAACATGCGCTGGATCTCGCGCGTGGCCCCCGTCCACACCGTCGTGCCGACGGGATACGAGAACTCGGCGGGCGCGACACCGATGACCCGATGCCATCCGCCGGCGAAGAAGAGCGTCTTGCCGAGGACCGCCGGGTCGGCGCCAAAGTCGCTCCGCCAGACGTGATCGCTCAATACCACGATGGCCGGTCCGCCGAGCTGATCATCGTCGGGGCGGATCAGCCGCCCGAGCTGCGCACGGACGCCCAGCGTCTCAAAGAAGTTGCCGGTCACGGCCGTCACCGCGACATGCACCGTGCGATCGCCGGCCCGCGCCGCGAATCCGTAGGGTTCACCCGCTCGATAGGCCGCGACGGCGGAGAACGCCCGGTGGCGTTCCACGAGTCGCGTGTGCGTGCCCCACGGCACGGGCCATTGGTCGAGGGCGCCGTACGTCGGATTGGTCGCCCACATCCCGACGACGCGGTCTTGGTCGGCGATCGGCAGGCGGGTCAAAAAGACCGCGTCGATGAGCGCGAACGCGGCTGTCGTCGCGCCAATCCCCAGCGCGAGGGTCACAATGACGGTGGCTGCGAACAGCGGGCGGCGGACGAGATCACGAAGCACGAGGCGCACGGCGTGGGCTCCGGTCAGCAGGAGAGACACTCCAGTACCCGTGATGGTCCTGAGGTGTTCGACAGACACCAGGCAGACGCGCGGGACCTCTGGGCGCCCGCTGCGATAAAGCGTTCGCGGCCGTGCATTAGGCGCTCGCGGGGCCGGGCACGATCATTTCGACTCGCTCCAGGGTAATCAGGCCGCCCACGAGCATGCGTCGCAGTTCCGGCACCAGGCCGCGGATGCGCGTTTCGTCATCGACGCACTCGATGACGACGGGCACGTGGCCGAGGAGGTATCCCGCGCCGGCGGGGACGTGGGCCGCGCGCGGGCCGAACCCGATCAGGCCGCGGATGACCGTGGCGCCGGCCACCCCGTGCCGGCGCAGCATCTCGGCCACCGCCTGATAGAGCGGCGCGCTCTCGAACTTGTCCCCCTCCCACACGTACACGCGCATGACCAGCTGCTCGACCACGACGTCTCCCAGGACCGATTGGCGTCAATATAATGCGCCGACCAGCCGGAGGAGCTCGGCGTCGAGGCGGCCGACGCTCCGCCCCGGCAGCTGAATGAGCGAGAGCGCGCGGTAGAGCGACACGCCCGCCAGCGGCACCCGCACTACCCGGCCCGCCTCGAGCAGCGACGCCGCCACCAGCTGCGACACGATGCCCACGCCGGCACCGGCCGCGATCGCCTCCACGATGCCGCGCGAGTCGCCGAGCCGAAGGCCCGGCCTGAGACGCACACCGGCCTTGGCCAGGGCCCGCTCGACGACGGCGCCCGTACCCGAGCCGATCTCGCGGGCCACGAACGCCTCGCGCGCGAGGTCGGCCGGGGCCACCGGCCGGCGCCGGCGCGCCCAGCGGTGCGCGGCGGGGACGATCAGAATGAGCGCATTGTCGCGGAAGGGGCGCGCCACCAATCTTGCTTCTTCGACCGGTCCCTCGACCAACCCCCAGGATACGTCCCCCCGCTCCACCGCATTGGCGACGTCGGCCGTATTCGCCACCCGGATTTCGACTTCGACCTTGGGACGCGCGCGCGCGAAGCGCGCGAGCGCGTCAGGCAGCACGTGCGCCGCGATGGTCGTACTGGCCGCTGTCGTGATCCGTCCATAGGTGAAGCCGGACAGCCCCTCCAATATCTCGCCGGACTCGCGTGCGACATTGAGCGCCCGCTCCGCGACCGGTCGCAATGCCTCCCCGGTGGGCGTCAACCGGACGCCGCGACCAAGGCGCTCGAACGCCGGCGACGGCAAGCGCGCCTCCAGGCGACGCATGCGATCGGAGATCGAGGGCTGGGTGAGACCGAGGATTTCGGCCGCCCGCGTGAACGACCCCTCGCGGGCGACGACGGCGAACACCAGCAGCGCGTCCAGATCCGCGTCCTGAGCCATAGAGAAAATCTATGGGAGCGATCCCGTCCTATCCATAGGACACGGGGCACCAGCGCCCCATTGTATAGCGCATGTCGCGCTATGTGCCCGGTGTTCTCCTATGCGTCGCGATCTCGGGCCTCGCGTGGCTCGGTGAGCGCGCGGAGCGCGCACTCACCGGCCACGCGTGGATCGAGACCCTGGTCCTGGCCATTCTCGTGGGAACGGCGGTACGCGCGATATGGACGCCGGGGGAGCGTTGGCGCGCCGGCATCGACCTGAGCGCCAAGCAGATTCTGGAGATCGCGGTCGTCCTGCTCGGCCTCACGCTCGATGTCCCGGTGTTGCTCCGGGCCGGCCCGCTGCTGCTCGCCGGTGTCGTCGTCGCCGTGGGCGTCGCCCTGGCCGGTGGCTACGGCGTGGGCCGCGCGCTCGGCTTGCATCGCCGCCTGGCCCTCCTCGTCGCCTGCGGCAACGCGATCTGCGGCAACTCGGCCATCGCCGCGATCGCACCGGTGATCGGCGCCGAGCCGGCCGACATCGGATCCTCGATCGCCTATACGGCCGTGCTGGGCATCGGCGTCGTGTTGGCCCTGCCCCTCTTGATCGTCCCGTTTGGGCTCTCGATGTACCAGTATGGCGTGCTGGCGGGACTCACCGTCTACTCCGTGCCGCAGGTGCTCGCGGCCACGTTGCCCGTCAGCGCCATGAGCGGCCAAGTGGGCGCTCTGGTCAAACTGGTGCGCGTCCTCATGCTCGGGCCCGTGGTGTTCGTGTTGTCGCTCGGTGCCGGGCGCTCCGCGCCACGGCGCATCCCCGTCACGCGGCTCGTGCCGTGGTTCATCATCGGGTTTCTGGCGCTCGCGGCGCTGCGCGCCGGCGGCGTCATCCCCGCTCCCGCCATCGAGGCAGCCCGGACCATCTCGCTGACACTGACGATCGTCTCCATGGCCGCGCTGGGGCTCGGCGTCGATGTGCGTATTCTGCGGCGCGTCGGCGGCCCGGTGATTCTGGCGGCCTGCGGCAGCCTCGCGCTGCTGCTGAGCGTGAGCCTTCTGCTCCTCCGCCGGCTTCCGGTGCCGCCTGGCTAACTTGGGGGCATGACGACCCACGGGGTCTTCAATCAGCCGCCACCGCTGGTCGAGTACAACGTGTTCGCCGACGACGGCGCGCTCCAAGAAGCCGTCGAGCGCGAGGGCGCCGGTTGGGCCCAGGAGCGTCTCTTTCACCTGGGTCGGACGCTGGGCACGGCTGAGACGATCGAGTGGGGATTTCTCGCCAATCGAAACCCGCCCGTCCTCGATACAGTCGTGGAGTTCCATCCCGGCCTGGCATCAGTTGATGGCGCTGGGGGTTTCCGAAGGACTGCACACGAGTCCGTGGAGCGATCCCCGGCCCGGTGCGCACGTCGCGCGCGCGGCGGCGGTCGTCCTGCTGTCGCAGATCGAGGCTGGCGTCCAGTGCCCGCTGACCATGACGTACGGCGCCGTGCCCGCCGTGCGCCACGACCCGGCGATCGCCGGGCAGTGGCTCCCCTACATCCTGTCCCGCCGCTATGACCCGCGGTTCGCGCCCGTTACGCAAAAAACCGGCGCTCTCATGGGCATGGGCATGACGGAGAAGCAGGGCGGGTCCGACGTGCGCGCCAACACGACCCGCGCCGATCGGGACGGCGCGCTCTATCGCCTCACGGGGCACAAGTGGTTTCTCTCGGCGCCGATGTGCGATGCGTTTCTGATGCTGGCGCAGGCGCCCGGAGGCCTATCGTGCTTCTTCGTGCCGCGCTGGACGCCGGATGGGACGCCCAACGCGCTCCGCCTCCAACGCCTCAAGGACAAACTCGGCAATCGGTCGAATGCGTCGAGCGAGGTCGAGATCGACGGCGCGCTGGCCTGGCTCGTCGGCGACGAAGGACGCGGCATTCCGATCATCATCGAGATGGCGACCTACACGCGTCTCGACTGCGCGCTGGGCAGCACTGCGCTCATGCGCCAAGCGGTCACCCAAGCCCTGCACCACGCGCGGTATCGCCGGGCGTTCGGCGCACGGCTGGTCGATCAGCCGCTCATGACCAACGTGCTGGCCGATGTGGCCCTCGAATCCGAGGCCGCCACGCATCTCGCGCTGCGTCTGGCGCGGGCGTTCGATGCGCCGGACGATGCCGGCGAGACGGCGCTCCGGCGACTGCTTACGCCAGCGGCGAAATACTGGATCACCAAGCGCGCCATCGCGGTCGTGGGCGAGGCGCTCGAAGTGCTGGGCGGCAACGGCTACGTCGAGGAGTCCGTGATGCCGCGCCTCTATCGCGAGGCGCCCGTCAACTCGATATGGGAAGGGTCGGGCAACATCATGTGCCTCGACGTCCGGCGCGCCCTCGAGCGCACGCCAGAGACGGCGGATGCGCTGCGCGCCGAGCTCGCGCTGGCGCGGGGCGGTGATACGCGCCTCGACCGGTTCGTCGCGCAACTCGATCGCGCGCTGGCGCCCGGGACGGACGAGAGCCAGGCCCGATGGTTGGCGGGGGCGATCGTGCTGGCCGCGCAAGCCGCGCTGCTGGTGCGGTTCGCGCCGCCGGCCATCGCTGACGCGTTCTGCGCGAGCCGACTCGGCGAGGGCGGGCACGTGTTGGGGACCCTGCCGGCGGCCGCGAACAGCCGGGCAATAATCCAAAGGGCCGCCGGCTCCCGAGGGTAGCCGGCGGCCCTTTTTGCTGCTGGGTGGCGCTTAGTTAGACGACGCCGCCAGGGCTTTCACCGTGGCCGACAACATCTGCACTTTGCCTCCGTCCTTCGAGCTGCCCGCATTGCCGTCCAGCTGCGATGCCAACTGCGTCAACGCGGTGCTGCGCGCGCTGCCGGATGCCTTCTCGGCGCCGGCCAGGGCCGACCGGACGGCCGCGACGCGACCGGACGAAAGACCGCCCGACCGCTCCAACTGATCGGTGTAGGCGCGGGCCAACACGAACGTCGTCGGCCAGACGAACTTGGGCTGGTCCTGCACGTTGAGCTCGGCGAAATGCACCGTCTTCGCCGCATCCAGCTCGTTTTGCGAAATGAAGCCGCTGGGCTGGAGCTCGAAGATGTCGAGTCCGCGCGAGATCTCGGAGCTGATCATGACGCCATTGTACCAGTACACCGACCAGGATCCACCGCCCGCCATGCGGGTCGAGTCGACCGGGCCCCGGTCGAAGAACGCGATCTCGCGCGGGTGCGCGGCGTCGGTCCAATCAAAGACCGAGATGCCGCCCTGATACCACGCCTGGACCATGACGTCGCGGCCCGGGATCGGAATCAGCGAGCCGTTGTGCGCGACGCAGTTCTCATACTTCGTCTGCGGCGCCGACATCTTGTAGTAGCTCTGGAACACCATCTGGTCGTTCTGGATCGTGAAGAGCGCGTCCGCGCCCCACTGGTGCGGATCGGTGGCGCGGCACTTCGGCTGGCCGCCGCCGCCCCATTCGTCGGAGAACAGCACTTTGGTGCCGTCGTTGTTGAACGTCGCCGAGTGCCAGTAGGAGAAGTTCGAGTCCGACACGGCGGCGAGGCGGCGCGGGTGCACCGGATCACGAATGTCGAGGAGCATCCCGTACCCCTCGCAGGCGCCGCCGGCGCGTCCGATCTGCGGATACACGGTGATGTCGTGGCACTGGTCGGGACCGGTGCGCGGCGGGTCGACGGCCGGCAAGCCGAACCGCTTCCGGACGATCGGATCGAGGTTCTGGTGCAGCTCGGTGCTGTCGGCGTGCGTCGGCGCCCCACTGCCGCCGCGCGCCTTGACGATATCGCCGAGGAGCTGCGCGGCCATCGGGTCGGGGAGCTGAAAATCCTGTCCGCGGATGTGGGCGACGAACGCGCCCTTGGCCTTGGCATCGCTGAGCGCGACGGCGTCTACGTTAGTTATCCCGTGTGTCGGCGCGGCGGCGAGGTCATTGAAGATGCGTGGCGACGAGACGATCGCGGCCTGCTCGGGGTGCGCGAGCGGCACCTTGATCACCTCGATGCGGAAGTGCGCCGAGTTCGGATCCTCGCCCGGCTGGGCGCCGGAGCAGCCCGCGAGCTCGTTCGGCGACCGGACGCCCGCCGAGCCCGAGATATAGACGTAGATATTTTCCTTGTCGTTCGGATCCACGAGCACGGTGTGCGTGTGGGAGCCGCGGCAGGTCTGCACGTTCGTGAGGTACTTCGGCGCCGTGATGTCCGTGATGTCGAAGATCCGGATGCCGCGGATGCGCTCCTTGCTGACCGTGTCCTTCACGCCTTCGCTGCCGCAGTCGAGGCGCGCCGTCGGGGCTTCGGCGGAGACGAACAGCAAGTTCTTGTAGACCGAGACATCGCTCTGCGAGGCCGGGCAGTAGTACGCCGTCTTGAGCGTGGGTTGCTTCGGGTCGCTGATGTCCCACACCTGATAGCCCGCGTAGCTCCCCTGAATGACGTACTGTCCCGAGAACGCCATGTCGGAGTTCGTGACGTCGACGAACTTGGTCGACGGCCGGGTTTCGGACACCACGTGCAGGTTCCACTTGGCTTCGGCGGCGTCGTACTTGCCGGCCTTGAGCCCGACGCGCGGATCGGGACTCGGCGCCTTGGTCGACATATCGTAGCCGCCCTTGCTCGGCGCGGGGCTCTCCGAACCCGCGGAGGCCATGGAGTGACTACAGCCCGCGACGGCGAGCAGCGCGGCAGCGAGAGTAAAAGACGAGCGAGGTACCATTGAGGATCTCTCCGAGGGGGTGATCACTGCGTGATGCCGAGCTTGATCGCGACGATCATCCGCTCCATGCGGTCGATTTCGGTGGTCTGATCGACGTTCACATTGGATGCGAATTTGAACACGGCCTCATCCTGGCCGGCGCCCTGGGTCTCGAACAGATCGTGCACCATCGAGACGGCGCCTTTGTGGTGCTGAATCATGTCGGTGAGGAACAGCTGGTCGAAGTCCACGCCTCGCGCCGCATCGAGCGCCTTCATCTGGTCGGCCGTGAGCATGCCGGGCATGAGCATGTTCTGCATCGACCCGTTCATCATCATGGGCATGCCGCTGGCGGTGGCCTCCGGGACCGGCTGCCCGCGGTCGCGCAGCCAGGTTTGCATCGTGGCGATTTCATTGGTCTGCGCATTGATGATCCGCTCGCAGAGCGTTTGCACGGACGGGCTCGCGCCGTGCGTCGGGGCCCACTTGGCCATCACGATGGCTTGGGCATGGTGATGGATCATGCCCGACATGAAGTCGATGTCCGCCTTGGTATATGGAAGGCGGGCGCTATCGGCCCTCGCCTGGGCGATGCCAGCGGGGTTTCCCGCGGCTTGCGATGGCGCGGCCGGACCGGGTTGGGTCGATGGCCGCATACCTGCACTGCTGCAGGCCGCCGCGACCAAAGCGAGCACGGCCGCGTATGAGGCGGATTTCAGCATAAACGTAATACTATCGACGGCGGACTGGGCTGGTAAGCGGGTCATGTCGATTTTGCTCCCTCTCGTTCGACGTGAGTATAGACCCCCCTACGAGGAGACAGGACAATGCGATTCATGGTGATCGTCAAGGCGACGGCCGAAAGCGAGTCAGGCAAGATGCCGGACGGGAAGGCGATCGAGACGATGGGGAAGTACAACGAGGAACTGGTCAAGAATGGCGTGATGCTGGCTGGTGAGGGCTTGCTGTCGAGCGCCAAGGGGACCCGGATCACGTTCTCGAAGGGCAAACGCACGGTGGTTGACGGGCCGTTCGCGGAGACCAAAGAACTGGTGGCGGGGTTCTGGATCCTGCAGACCAAGTCCAAGGAAGAGGTGGTCGAGTGGGTGAAGCGGATCCCGTTCGACGGGGGTGAAACGGTCGAGATCCGGCAGGTGGCCGAGGCCGCGGACTTCGGGGACGAGTTCACGCCGGAGATGCAAGCGGAGGTGCTGGCGCGCCGGGCGCGGGGCGCGGCGCAGCGCGAGGCGCAGCGCGACAAATAAGGAGTTCCAACGATGCGATTCATGACGCTGTGGAAACCGACCGTCGAGCCGGACGGTCGGGGACCGACCCCCGAAGAGCAGGAGAAAATGGGCCGGTTGATCGAGGAGATGATGCAGGAGGGCATCCTGCTCGGCGGAGATGGTTTGGCGCCGAGCGCGAAGGGCGCGCGCGTCGAGTCTTCGGGCGGCAAGATCGTGGTCCGTGACGGACCGTTCGCCGAGACGAAGGAGTTGGTCGCCGGCTACGCGATCCTCGAGGTGAAGTCCAAAGCGGAGGCGATCGAGCAGGCCGTCCGCTTTCTCAAGATCGTGGGCGTGGATGGCGTCAGCGAAGTCCGGCAGATGCACGACGCGCCTGAGCGATAGTGGGAGCTCACGATACCCACCGCGCGATCGATGCGGTGTGGCGGATCGAATCGGCGAAGCTCATCGCCGCGCTCGCGCGGATGGTGGGCGACGTCGGGCTGGCCGAGGATCTGGCGCAGGACGCCCTGATGGCGGCGCTGGAGCGGTGGCCGGAGACGGGCGTCCCGGATAATCCGGGCGCCTGGCTCATGGCCACGGCCAAACACCGGGCGATCGACGCGGTACGCCGCCGTCAGCTGCTGGAGCGGAAGCACGAGCAGCTGGGACACGAGATGGAGGCGCGGCAGGAGACGCCGGAGCCGGCACTCGACGCCGCGATCGATGATCACGTGGGAGACGACTTGCTGCGACTGATGTTCGTGGCGTGCCACCCGGTCTTGTCGACGGAGGCGCGCGTGGCGCTTACGCTGCGGTTGCTCGGCGGTCTCACGACCGACGAGATCGCGCGGGCGTTTCTGGTGGCGGAGTCGACCATCGCCCAGCGGATCGTGCGGGCGAAGCGGACGCTCTCCGAGGCCCGCGTCCCGTTCGAGGTGCCGCGGGGCGCCGAGTTGGCGGCGCGGCTTTCCTCGGTGCTCGAAGTGGTTTATCTCGTGTTCAACGAGGGATACTCGGCGACCGCGGGCAATGATTGGATGCGGCCCGGGTTGTGCGAAGACGCGCTGCGATTGGGTCGCGTGCTGGCCGAGCTGGTGCCGCGGGAGCCGGAGGTCCACGGGCTGGTCGCGCTCATGGAGATCCAGGCGTCGCGGTCAAAGGCGCGCGTGGGGCCGTCGGGAGAGCCGATCTTGCTGCTCGACCAGAACCGCGCGCGGTGGGACCATGTGCTGATCCATCGGGGTCTCGCGGCGCTGGCGCGCGCCGAAGCGCTGGGCGGTGCGCTGGGACCGTACGCATTGCAAGCGGCGATCGCGGCGTGCCACGCGCGGGCGCGCACGGCGGACGAGACCGACTGGCAGCGGATCGCGGCGCTGTACGATGCGCTCGCGCAGCTCCTTCCCAGCCCCGTCGTCGCGCTCAACCGCGCAGTCGCCATCGCCATGGCGTTCGGGCCCGCGGCGGGTCTCGAGATCGTCGATGAGCTGACGTCCGAGCCCGCGCTGGCCAGCTACCACCTGTTGCCGAGCGTCCGCGGCGATCTCCTCGCCAAGCTCGGCCGGCACGGGGAAGCCCGCGTCGAGTTCGAGCGGGCGGCGTCGATGACGCGCAACGTCCGGGAGCGGGACCTGCTGCTCGTCCGCGCAGCGGTCAGCGCACAGAACTAGCGACGTTGCTCGGGCAGGCCGTGGTGAAACATCAGCCGCCCATTTCTCGTCTGTCCAAGTGTCGGTTTTGGTGTTAGGTTTTGCGTACACTTTTCAAGAGATACGGTGACCAGGCTTCGCCACCCGCCAGTTATCTATGTTGTTGCACAGGTTGCGTTTACGCCTGTGCTGACACTCAAGAAACAGCTTCCGAAGATCCAGCATGAGTTCCAAGGGAATGGTTTCCCGCGCTATCTGGAGGGTGAGATCGCAACTGTTCGGGTCGGCGGAGGGAATGCGCCATCGATCAGCACCAAAAGTCGATGGGATTTCCTGAATCGGGACAAGAACGTCGGGATTACGCTGACAGAAAGCACCCTCGCACTTTCAACGAGCCAGTACGAATCGTACGACGTCTTCGCCAAGGGCCTGCGCCTGGCGCTGCAGGCGATCGCTGAACCCGCGGCAGGTGCGCTCGTGGAGCGCGTCGGGTTGCGCTATGTCGACCTTGTCCGCGTCAAGCCAGACGAGTCGTTCGATCGATACGTCGCGCGAGAGTTATTGGGGTTCGCGTTCAGCGGACTGGCGATCCAATCCGACGGAGTGCGTGGGTTCCGCACGGAATCGCTGGCGCAGACGGCTGTTGGCACGTTGGCGGTGCGCTGTTACCAGCTACCGTCACCGCAATTCCTACCGGCAGATCTTCAGCCGAGCACGTTGGCATTTGATCCCTTGCTCGGAACAACACGTAGCGTCACCCTCGACTTCGATCATTTCACCGACCGATCGATCGATTTTGACGTCGACGCGGTCGTCAATGTGACCGGCGAGTTGCACGAGGCACTGAGCAGCGCATTCCAGCAAGCGACGACATCGTACGCGCGAGAGCTATGGGAGCCGGTCGGAGCGGGGCGCGTATGAACGCGATCGTCGTAGGCCACACCGGTGAGGCGTTTGAGGAGTGCGTTGAGTTCCCAGGTCCACATTCGCTGACAGTCCCGACGGGGTCTCGAACGCCGCCGGCGATCCGAGGCGCACTGGCGTGGGGTTCCAGTTTTCGCGGGATGTTCAGCATTGGCACAGGCGGGACGCTCTATGCGCCCAACGCATTGGTGGCGTGGGGACCGGGAGCGACCGGGTCGGTCATCACTGTGCTAGACGTCGCGGCTGTCCACTCCGGAAGCGCACACCCAACTTTCCCGGCACTCACTCGGCCGGTCGAGTTCGACCTGTCGGTATCGGCGCGCATCGACCACGTTCGCCAGCACTTGTCACTAACGATGACTCAACTGGCGAATGTCGTTGGGGTGGCGCGCACGACGCTATATGCGTGGCAGGACAATACGGCGTCGCCGAGGATGCAGTATCAGCGGCGATTGGGAGCCTTGGCGAACCTCGCGACCCGATGGGCGAACCGATCGGCAGAGCCGGTGGGCGTGTATCTCGTGACACCACTTGCGGCCGGCGCGACCCTCCTGGATTTGTTGTCAGCCCGGCGTTGGAATACGCGGGCGATAGGCGCGGCTATTGATGCCATAGCGACTGCGATTGAATGGTCGCGTGGTGTCCGGCATTCGCCCAGTCCCTTCGACAACCTGCGGACGTTGATCGCGGACCGTGCGAGTACATCGCCGGTCGCCAGTCGGACGGGACGGCGGCTCGGAGCGACGACGACGTCGGGGACGGAGGAGGATCGGGAGCCAGGGGACCTGACGTGGTCGAGGATGGCGGTGTTAGGCGGGGGTGACAACGCGCCGGAGGAATCCGAGGGTCCTCGTCCCTCGCGGCGCCGTCGACGCTGACGTGGACGTCCCGCAGTTCAACGAGTACTTCGGCCCTCGCCACGAGGTACTGGTCCAGGGCGACCTGTTCCTGTGTCCGACAAGCGCCCTCGTGCCAGGTCAGGCCGACTCGGCGTTGGTCGCGCAGGTCCCACCGCCACTGGATGCACAGGCGGATCTAGGCCGGGCAGCCACGTATCCGTTGTGGTCTCCCCCGCCCACCACCAGCATGGTCCCCCACGCGGCTCACTTGGTTCGCTGGGGGCCGGTGATGGTGCTGAGCCACGAGTGCGAGATGGAGAAGGATTTCAATGGACTGGTGCGCTTCCTCACACGCAACGGTATGTCGGAATCGGAAGCGACTGAACAAGCTGGGATGCGAGAGGATGCCGATCAATGGATTGTCGTTGCACCGTTGCTGACGGCGGCCGAGATCCAGGAGGACTGGCCACACGAGCTCCGCACACCCGAGCGACTGTTGGACGTGCAACGAGGCTTACGCAGCGGGTATTTCCCCGTGCCTGCGGGAAACCCTGCGGTGCCAGCGGGCGCGGTTGCGATCAATCGGACGGGTGTCGTGTCGCGCCAGCTGCTGACCGACTCGCGCTATCTGGCGACTCTGAGTGAGTCGAGTCGGAGCGTGCTCCGGTACAAGCTCGCGCGCACGCTCGCTTACCGTGATCTCTCAGTCCAGGCAGAGCTCGAGCGCGCGATCGGACAGCGTATTACGGCCATCGACGTGCAAGAGCTGCCCAAAAAGAAGAACGAGAAGAGACAGATCGAGATGGTCCTTCATCTCGATGGCGGCGACGTGTTGCAGCTACAGGGCTCGCCATTGTTCTCCTGAGCGGGGTGGCGCGCCTTCGCGATCGAGCCGCGCCGACGACAACAAGAATGGGGTGATACCAAATGGCGGCAGGTCGCTCACCGCCCTGCTCGTGCGCTCGACCAGCTCGCACACAACGCCAGCGACAAGACATCCTGCTCGTCCGCGCGACGGTCAGCGGACAGAACTAGCGCGCGCCGTTTCCCCGAGCTACATCCGTGTCGTGCGGACCCTCTGGCTGGCGGCCGTCGTCGTCGCCGGGCCGATCGCGGCGCAGGAGCCGGCGCCGTCGGTCGGTCTCAGTTTTGGCGTCGACACGACGGCCGCCGACGTCGGCGCGATCGTGCCGATGGTTCGCGCGTATCTCCAGCATCCCGGCTGCGAGAGCGACCGGTGGAGCAGGCGGGACCCGATCGATCGGAGATACGGGGACCTGACGTGCACGCTGGTCCGTCAGGGATTCCCCGCGACCATTCTCGGCGTCGTGGGGACCACGCCGGGCGACACGACGTACGTGGTGAAGATCCTGTACGCGAAGGCGGAGAGCACTGGGGTGTATCCGCTCGCTCTCGAGCGCCTCTACGCCGTGCGCGAGCGCGGCGCGTGGGCGTTGAGCAATGCGTTGCCGCGACAGACGCGGGGTTGGGAGCAGCATCGCGCGGGGCGCATCACGTATTGGTACCAGCCCGGGCAGCGCGTGCATCCCGAGGCGGTCGCGCGCGCCGGCCGGTTCATCGATTCCCTCGCGACCCTTTTTGCCATTCAGCCGCCCGACTCGCTCCGGTATTACGTCACGGCGTCGGCCGAGGACTACCAACGGATCCTGGGGCTCGATTTCTTCCCACTCCCATCCGGTCCGACGTCCGGCCTCGGCGGTCAGGCGCTGCCCGCGGGCATCGTGCTCTCGGGCGATCCGGTGCTCGGCGACGGCTATCTCCATGAGCTGGTGCATGCGACCTTGGGGGCGGCCAAGAGTCACTCGCAACTGGTAAACGAGGGCTTCGCCACGTGGTTCGCCGGCTCCAAAGGCCGGGACCGCGATCAGATGGTCGTGCTGCTGCGCCAGTACCAGCGCGCGCACCCCGCCGCGCACCTCTCGGACCTGGTGCCGTACTCCGGATCGGGACCGGGCGAAGCCGACGCGCTCTATGCGACGGGAGCCTTGTTCGTTGGCGGAGTGTATCAGCATCGCGGCATCGCCGGCTTGCGCGCGCTGTTCGCCGCGCCCGTCGATAGCAGTGGCGTGTTGGGGCTCATGCGGGCCCAACTTCCGGAATACGCGGGTGATCTGGAGCGGTGGTGGCGGGATACTGTGCAGAAACCGTAGCGGAGGCAGCATCATGGACCGGCTTGCCCAGGAAATTCGCATCGCGGTGCGCGGCTTGCGCCGCGCGCCCACGTTCACCGCGACGTCCGTACTCATTCTCGGACTCGGCATCGGCATGGCCGCCGCGATGTGGACGGTGTTCAACGCCGTGCTGTTGCGCGGGCTCCCGGTGTCAGACCAGGGCAGCATTGTGCTGCCGCGTTCGTTGGACCGGGCCGGTGTCGACGCGCCGTTCCAGCCCCAGGAAGTCGACATGCTACGGCGGGGGAGCCGGACGATGCGGGCCGTGGTCGGCTTTGCGCATTGGGGGTCCGGGGCCTGGCCGCTAGTCGACGGGGATCGTCCGATCTTCATGCACGCGTCACAGGTCGACGGCAACTTCTTCGACGTGCTCGGCGTGAAGCCGGTGCTGGGACGCCTGCTCCATCCCGGAGAGGACTCGACATCGCACGCTATGGTGTTGAGCTATGAAGCGTGGCAACGCCAGTTCGCCGGGGACCGCTCCATCCTCGGGCGCCGACTGACCGACCCGGTCAACGAGAACACGTATACGATCATCGGCGTCGCCGCGCCCGGTCTCGGCTTCCCCGTTGGCGCTGAATTCTGGGTCATCCCGCCCTTTCCGCAACAGCAGGATATCATCGCGCGCCTCGCGCCCAACGCGACGCCCGCCGCCGCGCGCGCGGAATTTCTCGCCATCGCGCAGCGGATCGACCGCCAGCGCCCTGCCGTGCTGAATGTCGCCACCGCCGACATTCGGGGGTTCTCCACGGCCATCGTCGGCGACGTGCGCCCGGCGCTGACGGTGCTCACCGCAGCCGTCGGCCTGCTCCTGCTCATCGCGTGTGTCAACGTCGGCAATCTCCTGCTGCTGCGCGCCGCGAGCCGCCATCGCGAGCTGGCGGTACGCCGCGCGCTCGGTGCGGCGTATGGCGATGTCGTGCGGCCCCTCCTGATCGAGAGTGGACTTCTGGCGGGTGCCGGCGGTCTGCTCGGCCTCGTGTGCGCCGAGATTGGCCGGCGCGCGCTGGTGGCGGCGGCGCCGTCGCGACTCCCGCGCCTCGACGCCGTGCGCGTGGCTGGCCTCCCGGTTGGCACGGTCGCCGGCATCGCCCTCCTGTCCGTGCTCCTGTTTGGTGTCGTGCCGGCGTTGACCGCCGTGCGCCGGAATCCCACCGGCCCCATTCGCCTCGACGAGCGTTCGGGGCGCTCCACGCGCCGCGGCCGAAGCATCCGACAGTTGCTCGTCGCCTCGCAGATCGCCCTCGCGGTGCTCATGCTCGCCGGCGCCGGTTTACTCGCGCGCACGCTGCAACGCCTCGAGACCGTCGACCTCGGCTACCGCTCAGATCACTTGTCCTTTCTTCCGCTCACGTTCCCTCCGAGCGAATACGCGACGGAACGGAAATGGCACGCCATGCTCGACGCGCTCCTGTCCCACCTCGCCGTCGCGCCGGGCGTCACGGCAGCGACGCCGGTCATCGTGCCGCCGTTCTTGGGACCCAACGTGTGGACCCGTGTTTTCCAGGCCGAGGGGCAATCGGACGCGGAAGCCGCGACGAACCCGATGACTCCGATCGAGGCTGGAGGGCCAGATTACTTCCGCGCCTTCAACATCCCGATCGTGCGCGGCCGGGCTTTTCTCGACACCGACCGCGAGCAGGGGCCGGACGTGGCGGTGGTCAGCGCGGCCCTCGCGCGTCAGTACTGGCCGGGTCAGGATCCGGTTGGGAAACGCATCAAGTTCGTGGGCGACTCCATGTGGCGGACGGTGGTTGGCGTGGCCGGCGACATCCGGTACCGCGCCCTCCGCCAGGCCACGCCCACGGTATTCGTGCCCTGGCGTCAATATGCGTGGCAGGGGTTCATGGTGGTGCGCACGACCACGCCACTCGCCAGGACGCTGGGCGCGATCCGATCGGCCGTGCGCGGCGCCAATCCGCGTGTCACGGTGTGGCGCGCGCAGACCATGGATGAGCTGCTCGATGGCCCGCTGGCGCAGCCGCGCTTGAACGCGCTGCTGCTGTCCGGCTTTGGGTTGGTCGCGCTGGTCCTCGCCGCCATCGGGCTCTACGGCATCATGGCGTCCGCCGTCCGCGAGCAGACCCGGGAGATCAGGGTGCGCATGGCGCTCGGCGCCTCGCCGGACCGCGTGCGTGGCGAGGTGCTGGGCCGGGCACTGCGCGTGGCGGGCATTGGCGCCGCCGTCGGCGTCGGCGGCGCGTTGGTTGCCGCGCGTCTGGTCGCGTCGCTCTTGTTCGAGGTGAGCCCTTTCGATCCCGTGGCGTTGGCCGGCGCCTGCGCCGTGCTCTTCGCCGTCGCGGCGTTGGCCGCGTATCTGCCGGCACGGCGTGCCACGCGCATCGCGCCGGCCAGCGCTCTGCGTTCAGACTAGGTCAACTCTTCGCGAGAGTCTCGCTAACTCACCAGTTCTGCGCTACAATGGCGCGAACCGGAGAGCACGGCATGACGCAAAAATTTGTCGCGGCGGCATTGGCGGCCGCGATCATGGGGTCAGGAGCGGTGTCGGGCGCGCGCGCCCAGCTGGCGGCGAGTAATCCCGGCACGGCGTTGCCCAAGTACACCGCGGCCGACGTGAACTTCATGCAGGGCATGATCGGCCACCACGCCCAGGCCATCATCATGGGCAATTGGGCGCCCACGCACGGGGCCAGTGACGCCGTAAAAGTCCTCTGTGCCCGCATCGTGGTGTCCCAACGCGACGAAATCGCATCGATGCAGCGCTGGTTGCGCGATCGGCACGAGATGGTGCCGGACGCGAACGGCCGCATGAGTATGGACATGGGTCCCGGCAATTTGATGCCGGGCATGCTGACCCCGGAACAGATGACGGAGCTGGACCACGCTCAAGGTCCGGACTTCGACCGTCTGTTTCTCGGCTACATGATCCGGCACCACCAGGGTGCGCTCGAAATGGTGCATACGCTGTTTTCGTCCGAGGGCGCCGCGCAGGACGAAGTCGTGTTCAAGTTCGCCTCCGATGTCGGCGCCGATCAGACCGCCGAGATCAATCGGATGCTCCTCATGCTCCAGTCCACGATGCAAGAACACTAGCCACCCAATCTCTTCATGAAACCCTCTCGTTCATTGCTCCTCACGTTGGGCTGGCTCTCCGCCGCGGCGTGTGCGACGGGCCACAACACGGCATCGTCCGACATGTCGGCGACGGCACCCACGCCGGATCCCCGGCTCAACCTGAAAAGCGGATGGTTTGACGCCGGCGAGGCGATCTGGAATCTCAAGACGGTCTCGCTGACGCCGCCCTCGGCGCAGTTCATTGACCGCGCGCAACCCGGCGCCGACCGCCTCGTGAACTCGGATCTCGCGTTCCTCGGGAACTACGTGATTCAGGGCAACTACAGCGGGTACCAGGTCTGGGATATCTCGACGCCGACCGAAGTCACGCTCAAGGCCGCCTACGTGTGCCCCGGCTCCCAGAGCGACGTCACTGTGTACGGCAACCTCATGTTCGTGTCGGCCGAGGCCACCAGCGGCCGCGTCGACTGCGGCGTGCAGGGTGTGACCGACACCGTGAGCCATGACCGCGCGCGCGGCATCCGGATCTTCGACATCACCGACATCACGCATCCCAAGCCGATCAAGGTCGTCCAAACTTGCCGCGGGTCGCACACCAACACGCTGGTGACCGACCCGAACGACAACAACAACGTCTACATCTACGTGTCCGGCTCCTCGACCGTCCGTTCGGCGAGCGAGCTGCCCGGATGCACCGGCGGCACGGTCACGGAAGATCCCAACACGGCGCTGTTCCGCCTCGAGGTCATCCAGATCCCCGTGGCGCATCCCGAGCAAGCGCACATCGTCTCGTCGCCGCGCGTCTTCCAGGATCTGGTGGCCGCCCAGCGCCACCACGAGAGCAAGGCCGACTCGATCGAGTTCGCGGCGCTGCTGGCGAAGTTCCAGATCAAGATGCCGCCCCCGTCGGGACCGACCCAATGCCACGACATCACGGCCTACCCGGCGATCGGGTTGGCCGGTGGCGCCTGCGGTGGCTACGGCATCCTGATGGACATTCGCGATCCGGCGCACCCGACGCGCATCGGCGCCGTCACCGACACGAACTTCTCGGGTTGGCACTCGGTGACCTTCAACAACGACGGCTCCAAGATCCTGTTCTCCGACGAGTGGGGCGGCGGCGCCCAGCCCCGGTGCCGGCCTGGGGACAACCCGATGTGGGGCGCGGACGCGTTCTACACGCTGGCCGGCAGCTCGATGACGTTCAAGGGCTACTACAAGCTCCCGGTCACGCAGTCGGCGTTCAAGAATTGCGTGGCGCACAACGGCTCGCTGATCCCGATCCCCGGCCGCGACGTCATGGTCCAGGGTTGGTATCAGGGCGGCATCTCCGTCTTCGACTGGACCGATCCGACCCATGTCCAGGAGATCGCGTACTTCGACCGTGGCCCGATGGACTCGACCAAGCTCGTGCTCGCGGGCTACTGGTCCGTGTACTGGTACAACGGGTTGATCGTCGGCTCCGAGATCACGCGCGGACTCGACATGTTCGCGCTCAAGCCCAGCGCCTACCTCTCGCAGAACGAGATCGACGCGGCGAACGCCGTGCGGTTCCAGTGGCTCAACGTGCAGGATCAACCGCGGTTGGTGTGGCCGGCGATCTTCGCCGTGCCGCGGTCGTATCTCGACCAACTCGGTCGAAACAACGGGTTGCCGGCCGAACGGCGGACGGCGATCGCCAAAGCGCTCGACGCGGCCGAGAAGCTCAAGGGGCAGGCGCGGGCCGACGCGTTGAACCAGCTCGCGACGCAGTTGGATAGCGACAGGGCGGGTTCGCCCGACCCCCGTCGCGTGGCCCTGATGGCGGCCTCCGTCCGGGATCTGGCGAAAGCGTAAGTACCGAAGGCCAGCTCTTAGGAACTCCTTGGCGTCACGCCGGCCATCTTCTTTCGATGGCCGGCGTGATTCCTTTTTCGATCCTGGACCTGGCGCCGATCACGGCGGGCGCCACGGCGGCGGACGCCTTTCGGAATTCCCTGGACTTGGCGCGGGAAGCCGAGCGGCTGGGATTCCACCGATTCTGGCTGGCCGAGCATCACGGGATGCCGGGGATCGCCAGCGCCGCGACCGCAGTCGTCATCGGCCACGTGGCCGGCGGGACCAGCACTATCCGCGTAGGGGCCGGCGGCATCATGCTGCCGAACCACTCCCCGCTGGTGATCGCCGAGCAATTCGGCACGCTGGCGTCCCTGTATCCCGGGCGCATCGATCTGGGGCTGGGCCGCGCGCCGGGCACCGACCATTGGACCGCGCACGCGCTCCGGCGGGATCTCGTCGCGGGCGCCGAGCGGTTTCCCCAGGACGTCCAAGAGCTGCAGGCCTATTTCGCGCCTGTGCAGGACGGGCAACGCGTGCGCGCCGTGCCCGGCGCCGGTCTCAGCGTCCCCCTCTGGCTCTTGGGCTCCAGCCTGTTCGGCGCGCAGCTCGCGGCGGCCCTCGGCCTCCCGTTCGCGTTCGCGTCGCACTTCGCGCCGACCTACATGGTGCCCGCGCTGGACGTCTATCGCGCCCGGTTCGAGCCATTGGTGCAACTGGATCGCCCCTACGCCATGGTCGGCGTCAACATCATCGCCGCCGACACCGATCGCGAAGCGCGGCGGCTCTTCACATCACAGCAGCAATCGTTCATCAACCTGCGCCGCGAGATGCCGGGGCAACTGCCCCCGCCCATTGACGATGCGAATTGGGCGCCCTTGGAAAAGGCCAACGTGGACGAAGCGCTCGCGTATTCGTTTGTGGGCGATGCCCAGACCGTCGAGCAGGGCTTGCGGCGGTTTCTGGACGAGCACCGTCCCGACGAGATCATGCTGACGTCGCACATTTACGATCAAACGGCGCGCCGGCGCTCGATCCAGATCGTGGCCGGCGTGCGATCACGTCTGGCGACGATCGACCACGCGTAGCGCTTTCCCCTCGCTGCGGGGAACCTGGTCCGGGTCCAACATTCCGCACGGTGAACGACAGCCCGAGCTGCTCCTGGAGCGCCCGGTGCAGTCGCGCCGACACCGTGTCGCGGTCGACGCGACCCGCGGCCAGTTCGCACACGATGCTGATCTCGTCCAACGCCCCGGGACGGTCGACGACGAGCTGATAGTGCGGCGCGATGTCTCCGACGCCCAGCAGCACGCGCTCGACTTCCGACGGATACAGGTTGACCCCGCGAATGATCAGCATGTCATTGCGCCGACCGCGGATGCGGCTCATGCGCATTGTCGTGCGACCACACACACAGGGGCGTGGATCGAGCGACGCGATGTCGCCCGTCCGGTAGCGGGTGAGCGGCAGCGCCTCCTTGGTCAGGGTCGTGAACACCAGCTCGCCCATTTGGCCCGGCGGCAGTGACGCGCCGGTGTCGGGATCGATGATCTCGGGCAGGAAGTGATCCTCGTGGATGTGCGAGCCATTGCGTCCCTCCGCGCACTCGGCCGACACGCCGGGCCCCACGATCTCGGACAGCCCGTAGATATTGACGGCGGAGAGATGGAGCCGCCGCTCGATTTCGACGCGCAGTTCGTCGGTCCACGGCTCGGCACCGAATACGCCGACGCGGAGGCGGAGGCTCGATGGGTCGATGCCCGCCGCCAGGAGCGCCTCGGCGATGCTCAGGGCATACGACGGCGTCGCGCACAGGACTTCGCCGCCGAGATCGCGCAGCAGCTGCGCCTGGCGCTGCGTCGCCCCGCCCGAGATCGGGAGTACCGTGCAGCCCAGCAACTCGGCGCCGGCGTGGAGGCCCAGGCCGCCCGTGAAGAGACCGTACCCATAGGCATTGTGGACGACCATGCGCGGGCGGACGCCGGCCATCGCCAGACAGCGGGCGACCACCTCGGCCCACATTGCCAGATCGGCCGCCGTGTATCCGACAATCGTCGGTTTGCCGCGGGTGCCGCTCGATGCGTGAATCCGCGCCAGGCGGTCGGCGGGGACCGCGAGCAAGCCAAATGGATAGTGCTCGCGCAGATCGGCTTTCGTGGTAAACGGCACGCGCGCGAGATCGGCAAGCGAGCGCAGGTCGTCGCCGCGCGCGATACCGGCGGCGCGGAGACGCGCGGCGAGGACCGGCGCCGACGTCAGGATGTGCGACACGGTGGCCCGCAGGCGGTCGAGCTGGAGCGCGTGCATGCGCTCGCGCGGGAGCGTCTCGATGTCAGAGTTCCAGATCATTGCCAGATTTGAAATGATCGCGCTACATTGTCCCCATGCGGCGCCGTGCGTGGGAACGCGTGCTCGCGGTGTGCTTCGGAATGTGGTTCCTGTTCGTCGTACAGGGGCCGATTCCGGTGCATGGCTGTGCCATCCATGATCGTTTGGATCATGCGGGGATGGCGCACGGCGGGATGCCGCATCACGATGCACCCGCGCCGTCCAAGGCGCCAGCGCATTGCTCCTGCATTGGGACCTGCTGCGCGGTCGCCCTGCTCGATTGCCCGTCGGGGCGCTTGGTATCGCTGCCTGTCGTCCCGCTCGCGGTCGTGGCCGCCGCGCCCGATCCGACGCATGGGATCGCGCCGACGACCGTAGCGCCGGATGTTCTGCTTCCGCCTCCACTCGGCCCGCCCGTAGTCCGCGTCTGACCCCTTAGGGGGTCCTGCATCATCCGCGGAGCGCATTCGTGCGCCTCCGCTCTCCACTCGACGCGGAGTCATTTTTTTCATGGACGTCATCCGTTCGCTCGCGCTCGCCACTTTCCTTGTGGCGGGGCCGGCGTTGCTCGACGCGCAGGACACCAGTGCCGCCCGCCGCGACTCGACCCGACGCGACTCGACGCTGCGTCGCGCCCCCCGGCTCGAGCAAGTCACCATCACCGCCACACCCGTCGAGCGCACCGAGCCCCTCACGGTCACCCACATCGACACCATCGCGCTGCACAACACCCCAGCGAACACGCCGTGGGAGTTGTTGCGCCAGACCGCGGGACTCGAAGCCCACGAGCAGGGACAGGGTCCCGGGTTCGCGTCCGATCTGTCGATACGCGGATTCAGCTCCGACCACTCGACCGACGTCGCGCTCTACATTGACGGTGTGCCCAACAACGAGACGGTCAACGGGCACGCCGAGGGATACAACGATCTCAATCTCATCCCCATTGCCGCGGTCACGGGCATCGATGTGGTGAAGGGCCCGACCAGCGCCCTCTACGGCAACTTCGCTTTTGGCGGCACCGTGAATGTGCGCACCATGGATCGCTACGACGGCGCGACGATCGTCGCCGGCGGCGGTTCCTACGGCAACGCCCAGGGATACGGCATCACGGGGTTCAACCACCACACGTCGGGCGGCGTCATCGCGGTCGACGGGTTCCGCGAGGACGGATGGCGGCCCAATAGCCAGAACCAGTATGGGCACATCCACGCGCGCGCCTTTGACGACCTGTCGTCGAACACCACGATCGACGCCAGCGTCGAGGGCTATCTCACCGACTACGAGTCGCCGGGGTTTCTCGACACCACGCGCTACAACGCCCGCCAGTACAATTTCATCTCCAACTTCGGCGATGGCGGGTTCAAGCGTCACGCCCAGGAGCGCGTGAGTCTCCGGTCGTTCCTCTCGCCCAATCTCGAGTGGCGCACCACGGTCTATTCGCGGCAATCGACGTGGAATTTCTGGCTGAGCTCACCGCCGGGGCTCGGAGGGCTGACGGAAGGGACGGGCGCCGAGACGCGCGAGTATGATGGGCGTTACGGATTCGGAGGGACGACGGCGCTGACCTACGCGCGGCACGGGGTCGATGTCACCGTCGGCGCGGAAGGGCGCTACGATCACGCGCACTATGAGAGCTTCGCCGAGTCGTCGACAGGGTTCCGCGTGGACTCGGCGCCCCTGTTGTTGGCCGAGCCCGCGCACCAGACATCCGGGGGCATTTTCATCCAGGCCGGCGCCGACGTGACGAAGTACGCGCGGCTCGATCTTGGTGGGCGCGTCGATCAACTCTCGAGTTACGTCTTGCAGCCGACGCCCGACGCCGACGGCAACCCGACCGGCCCGCTCTTCAGCTCCCAGCACAGCAAGGGAATCTTCTCGCCGAAAGTCGGCGTGCTGGTGCGGCCGTTTGTCGACCTGGGTCACCCGGGCATCGCGCTCTTCGCCAACATCTCGCGCGGGTTCCGGCAGACCGACGGCGTGATCAGCGATCCGACGTTGCCGTTCATCACGGTCTGGAACTACGAGACCGGGTTGCGCGTGGACGAAGGGACATTGTCGGTCGATGCGTCGTTGTTCCGGATGGACGTCTCGAACGAACAGAGTTTCGACCCCGCGCTCAACGCCTCGATTGGCGGCGGCCAAAGCCGCCGCAACGGGCTCGACGTCTCGGCGCACGACCGGATCATTCCGGGCGTCACGGCGTCGGCGGATTTCACGATCCTGCACGCGTTCTACACGCACTTCATCAATCCCGACGATGGGCTCGACTACTCGCATACGCCCGTCTTCAATACGTCGAAATACGTGGGCGCGGCGATGGTGGACGTCGATCTGCCCACGCAGATCTGGCAGGCGCACGTCGGCGCCACGTTCAATGGGCCGTACACGCCCTTCGAGGAGCTGGGCATCCTGCGTCCCGGGTACATCCTGCTGAACATGTCGGCTGGTCTCAAGGTGTTCGGTCCGACCGAGCTCTGGGTCGGCGTGCGCAATCTCGCCGACATCGCGTATCGCGAGCTGGAGTCCGGCGCCCAAGTCACGCCGGGGCAGCCGCGCACCATCTACGCGATGGTGCGCGTGCGGACGAAGTAGCGGCGTGGGCTAGGGGACGACGTGCGGCCGGCCGGCGGCAAGCCGGCCGGAGCTGCGCGCGCGCAGATAGGCGTAGATGTTGCCCATTTGCTGCGTGCTCAGCTGGCTTTTCCACGCCGGCATGCCCTTGTCGATCACGCCGTCGGTGGTCTTTTGGATGAAGACGTCGTGATTCACCGCGCCCTGGGGGCCAACGGAGCGCTGCAGATTCGGGGCGAATGAGCTGCCCGTCGCGTCCTGGCCGTGGCAACGGTCGCAGTACACGTGATACGTCTTCCACCCATCGTACTCGGCGGCGTTGACAGCCAAGCTGTCGGGATCGCCGAGGAGAAGGGAGCTGAACGCGATGAGGATCGTGTGCATGGGATATTGGTCTGGCACCAGTCTTCCAGAGATTGCTCCGAGACGAGAGCTCAACGGAGGAGCTTATGAAGGCGTTGGTATGCGGTCTCGCGATGGTCTTGGTCCCGTTGTCGGCACGCGGGCAGGACAGTACGATCTCGCTGATCTGCAAAGACGGCACCACGTCCACGACGACCGGCAAAGGTGCGTGCTCGCATCATGGCGGAGTCGACAAGACGAAGTCGGCGTCGAATGGCGCCGTCACCAAGACTCCGGCAGCGCCCGCTCCGGCGCCCACCGCGGCGCCTGCTCCGGCGCGTGCTCCGGCGCCGGCTCCTACGACGAAAGCTCCAACGACGCCGCCGCCATCAAAGATGAACAGCAGTACCTCGGGGAAGTCCGAGACGATGGACCCGACTGGTGCGATCGCCAAGTGCAAGGACGGGCTATACTCGCACAGCAAGTCACACTCGGGTACCTGCTCGAACCACGGCGGCGTCTCGCAGTGGCTCGATAGCACGAAGACCCCGAAGTGACCGGAGTACCCGGCTACCCGTCGGCGCGCAGCAGCTTCCGTAGCGCCGGTTGGTGATACCGGCTGGAGATCAGCTTCGCCCCGGTGCGCAGGTGGAGGACGAACATGCCTTTGGCGTACGGCTCGACCGTCACGATGGCCCGCACGTTCACCAGCGCTGATCGTCGCACGCGGACGAACGTGTCCGGCCCGACCCGGCCGGCGATGCGGGCCATCGTCGTACGGACCAGGTGGGTGCGCGCGCCCGCGTGCACCCGCACGTAGTTACCGTAGGCCTCGATCCAGTCGATGGACTGGACGTCGACGAACGACAGCCGCTCGCCATCGGGCACGACTATACGGTCAGTGATACGATCCGTGGTCGACCGCGCCGGACGCCGACGCGTTGGTCGCCGCGATGAAGCAGAAGTATCCGAACTATACGGAGCCCGGGCTCCTGATCTACTCGGCGCGCGTCTCGTACAAGAAGGCCGCGTAACGGACGATCGTCTGCGCCAACTCGCGGAGCACGTCGGCGTCGGTGCGTCCGGTGCGCTTGAGCACGTGGAAGCCGTGGTCGGCGCCATCAATGAGATGCAGGGTCGCCCGGGGGGCGAGTCCGCGAACGATGGGTTGCAAGAGATCGATGTCCGCGAATTCGTCCCTGCTCCCCTGCAAGAACAGCATGGGCACGGTGACGTTGGCGAGATGCGCGGCGCGGGAGGTTCCCGGACGGCCGGGCGGGTGCAGCGGGAAGCCGACGAACACGAGGCCGCGCACATCGGGGAGCAACTGCTCGGCGGCAGCCTGCGACGTCATCCGGCCGCCGAACGACTTCCCGCCGGCCAGCAGCGTGATGCCGGGGGCCACGTCGTACGCCGCGCGCACGGCCGCGGCCACCGTGGCCTGCGCCACGGCCGCCGTGTCCGGCTTCCGGCGCTGGTGCTCCATGTACGGGAACTGATAGCGCAGCGTCGCGACTCCGCCCTGCGCCAACTCCTTCGCCAGGTTCTCCATGAACGGGTGCGTCATCCCCGCGCCCGCCCCATGGGCCAGCACCAGCATGGCGCGCGTCTCCGGCGCCAGCACGAGCAGCGCCGACACCTCGCCGGCGCCGGGGACCGCGATGCGCATCAGTGTGTCGCGAAAGTCGCCATGGCCCGATGGGTTTAGTTCCCTCGTGCCGAGGCCGAGACCGTGGTTGCCGAGGGTTTGAGATACTTGGCGTACCAGTCCAGGTAGCGCTGCAGGCGGTCGACCTTGAAGCTCGGCCGCGAGATGCCATGGAACTGGCCCGGGTAGATCACGAGCGCGGATGGGACGTTGAGCGCGCGGAGGGCTTGGTACATCTGCTCGCCGCCGATCAACGGCACGTTGAAATCCTGATCCCCGCCCAGGAACAGCGTTGGCGTGTTGATGCGATCGGCGTGGAAGAACGGGTACGAGACCTTGATCCACAGATCCGGGTGCTCCCACGGTTCGCCCAACTCGGCGACATACTGCGTGATGTACTCGTCGACGCCGTACATGGCGAGCTGGAGCGCGCTGCCAGCGCCGCTCGTAGCCGCCTTGAACCGATGGTCGGTGGCGATCGTGTAGTCCGTGAGGATCCCGCCGTAGCTCCAGCCGCCGATGCCGAGTCGCGCCGAGTCGGCGAGACCCATGGCCAGCACGCGGTCCATGGCGCCGAGCAGGTCGATCACCTCTTTGTGGCCCCAGTCGGCGAGGATCGCGCGCTGGAACGCCGCGCCCCGTCCCGAGCTTCCGCGATAGTTCACCTCGACCACCGCGTACCCATTCGCGGCAAAGAGCGCCGACTCGAAGTTGAATCCATGCTCGTCCTGGCCGTTCGGCCCCCCGTGGATGCGGAGCAGCGTCGGATAGCGGTGGCCATCGACATAGCCGACCGGTTTTCGGATGAGGCCATGGACGTCCGTGCCGTCCTTGCTGCGCGAGGCAAAGTCCTCGGTCATCCCCAGGTCGATGTTCGCCAACCAGGCATTGTTCAGATGCGTGAGCCGGCGCAGCGCCCCGTTTTCCAGGGCGACGACCTCGGCCGGCTGCGCATCCGTCGTCACGAGTGCCGTCAGCGCCCCGTCGTGTCCCAGCGAGGCGCCCGACACGACCATCTCACCCGGCAACAAGCGCGTGACCGCGCCCGAGGCGACATTGACACGCGCCGGATAGCGGGACCTGTCGTCCTCGACCAACACCGTGATCGTCTTGCCATCGCTCGCCCATTGCGGGTCGGCGACCGGGCGGTCGAGGGCCGTCGCCAGCGCTCGCGGCTCGCCCCCGGCGGCCGGGACAACGGCAAGCTCGTTCTCGTCGTAGGCGAACAACTTCGGGTCCGGGCTGCCGCGCACGTAGGCGATCAGCGTGCCGTCGGGGCTCCAGGCCAGGCGGCTCCCTCCCGGCGGGTTGTCCCGTCCCGGCGACGTCGTCAGCTGCACGGCCGGTGCCCCGGGACGCGCGTCCATGACGAACACGTCCCAGTTGTCCGCCCGGTCGACGTCCGCCGGCGACCGTTTACTGACGAACGCCAAGCGCGCGCCATCGGGCGACCACGCCGGCATTTCCTCGTCGTACTGATCCGGCGTCAGGATCTGCGACTGGTGCGTCGCGACGTCGAACACGTACAGATGCGAGCGCTTCTTGCCCAGGTAGCCGGTCACGTCTTCCTTGAAATGAAAGCGGTCGATGAAGATCGGCTTCGGCTTTTTGTTCTTGCCGTGCTTGGCCGTGTCCGCCGGCGTCGAGTCATCCTCGACGACGAGCGCGATCCGTTTGCCATCGGGCGACCAGACGAAGTCTTCGACACTCCCCACGAGGCTGGTGACGCGCACTCCTTCGCCGCCCTGGCGGTTCAGTAACCAGAGCTGCGTCGTCTCGTTCGAATCCTCGCGCGAGGACAGGAAGCCCAGATACCGTCCGTCGGGACTGAAGCGCGGCCGGGACGTGCTGGCCGACCCGGACGTGAGCGGGAGCGTTTGCGTCCCGTCCCAGCTCGTCATCCGGATGTCCGAGTGGTTCTTGTCGCCGGCCGAGTCGACCGTCGACACGGTATAGGCCACCCATTGGCCATTGGGTGACCGCTGCGGGTCGCCGACGGCGACGAGTTGGTAGAGGTCGGTGGGCCGCAGCGGGCGGTGCGTGGGCGCTTGCGCGCCCGCGGGTGCAAACGCCGCGAGCGCGAGCATCGCGGCACAGAGTTCGGAGCGCATGGCAACAGTATGTTCACCGCGCCACGATCTTGCTAGTCGCCCGCTAGTTGCGCACTAGTCGGCGCACCACCAATGCGGTGGGTTCGCCGGGTCCACCCGGGCGTAGCCCACCCGCGGCAACACCTGGCCGGCGAGCAGCACCAACCCCCAGAGGACCATTGCCATTGCCACCCCGTGCGCGTGGGGGATCCGCTGGTTCCACGTCCAGATCGCGGTCCAGAGTCCCCCGACGACGATCAGCGCTTGCGCCGCGACATACGTGATGAGGCCGAAGCCGCACGCGTGGCCATAGGGCCAGAAGTTGATGGTCGCGGCGAGCGCGAACACGAGAACCAGTCGACCGGTCGTCCCGAGCACCACATTGCGCTTCTGCCGGCGTTCCAGCGTCTTGACGAGCGTTTGCCGCTCGCTCGCCCGCCGGGCGCGCAGCACGACCGGTGACACAGGTCGCGCGGGGGTCGGTTCAGGCGGAAGGCCGTCGAATTCCCGCTCCAGCTTCCGCAACACGGTCGTCCACTTACCGTCGGTCATGGACACACTCCTCCCGTGCCCAGTGGACGACCAAACGCGGCAGGGCGTAATATGGGGGACCCCAAACGACCTGGAGGGCGAACCTTGTCGCCGCTGACTCGTGTCGGTTCGACCGCTTTCATTGCCGCGGCTTGCGTGGCGTACAGTTTTTGTCCAGCGCTCCACGCGCAGGAAGCCGGCCCCTACGACGCATTGTTACTTGCGGAAACGCGCGCCCTGGTGCATGCGGTGCCCGGTCCGCTGCCCGTGTCCATCGGCTACCTGAGCGCCCAGGAGGACTCGGGCGCCGCCGGCGACGCGGTCGACGGCGCGCCGAAATCCAACGTGTTCTCCATCACGCCCGTCTTTCAGGTGCGCTATCCCCACGGGTGGGTCATGGTGGACGCCGCGTACCCGCGCGATCCTAAATCCAAGGGCAGTGATTTTCACGAGGACCGGTACCAGAAGATCCTCGATGCCCTCCGCGGGTCCGGCCTCATTGTGATCACGCACGAGCACATTGATCACGTCGGCACGCTCCTCAAGTCGCCGGTCGCCGATGATGTGGCGCCGCACACGTTGCTCACGCGGCAGCAGATGGAGACGCTGCTCACGAAGCCCAAGGTCGCCTTCACGTCGCTCGATTCGGCGCGGAGGCATCGCTATCTCGTCGTCGACTACGACCGGGTGTTGCCGATCGCGCCCGGGGTCGTGCTCGTGCGCACGCCCGGGCACACGCCTGGCGCCCAGATGGTCTACGTGAAGCTCGCGTCCGGCAAGGAGATTCTCTTCGCCGGCGACGTGACCTGGCTCAAGTTGGGCGTGGACCAGCAGCGGCAAAAGCCGGATTCGGTGAGCCGTCAGCTCAGTGAAGACCGGGGACGCATTGCGCAGCAAATTGCGTGGCTCAAGAATGTGGTGGAACCCGCGGGCGTGGCCGTCGCCATCAGCCACGATGGCACGCAGCTCCAGGGTCTCGCCAAGCAAGGCTATCTCGTGGACGGACTCGAGACGGGGGGCAAGTGATGCGTAGACTGTTCACGGTGTGCGTTGCCGCCGGTATCGCGAGCGGCACTGGGGCGCAGGAGCCGTCACGATCGGTGCCGCTCGCGGCCCCTCCGGTGTTCACGTATCAGGAAGTGATGGTCCCCGTTCGGGATGGGGTACACCTGCAAACCGTCATTCTGACGCCAACCCACGCGAACGGCCCGTTGCCCATCCTGTTTCGCCGCACGCCGTACGGCGTGCCGGCGAAAGCCCCGGATCAAATCCCGTCGAATCTCAAAGAGCTGGCACAGGACGGCTACATCTTCGTGGTCCAAAACCTCCGCGGCCGGTTCAAGTCCGAGGGCGTATTCAATCTCTCATTGCAAGTGGACCTGACCAATCCCAAGGCGACCAACGAGACCACGGATGCCTACGACAGCATTGATTGGTTGATCAAGAATGTGCCGAACAACAACGGCAAAGTCGGCATGTACGGCGTATCCTACGACGGCCTGACCTCGGCGATGGCGCTCCTACATCCGCATCCGGCGCTCAAGGCCATGAGCGAGCAAGCGTCGCCGGTCGATCAATGGATGAACGACGACATGCACCGGTACGGCGCGCTGCGCGAGAGTTACGCCGTCGAGTATGCCGTCATGGAGCAATCGGACAAGAACGCCAACACGCACTTCGCGTTCGACACCTACGACACGTATCAGTGGTATCTCGACGCGGGGCCGCTCTCGAACATCAATGCCAAATATCTCCACGGCAAAATCCCGTTCTGGAACTCGACGGTTGAAAACCCGGACTACGACACATTTTGGAAAAAAGAGGCGTGGGTAAACCAGCTCCACGCGTCGACGGTGCCGAATCTCAACGTCGCCGGCTTTTGGGACCAAGAAGATCCCTGGGGCCCGTGGCAGATCTTCCGCCACGCGGCGGAACACGACCCGGACCACACGAACTTCATGGTCGCCGGTCCGTGGTACCATGGCGAATGGCAAGCGCCCAAGGGCGATAGCATCGGCATCGTGTCGCTCGGCCACGAGACATCGCGTGAGTTCCGCGAAACGATCGAAGCGCCGTTCTTTCGCCACTACTTGCACGGCCAGGGATCCAAGCTGCCCTGGGTCGTCTCGACTTTCCAGTCCGGCTCCAACACGTGGCACACCTATGACGCCTGGCCGCCGGAGGCGGCCAAGGCGACGAAGTTGTTCCTGCATGCTGATGGCACGCTGAGCTTCACCGCGGCGACGGGAACGCACTTCCGAGAGTACGTATCAGACCCGGCGAACCCGGTCCCCTATCGGCAACGCCCGATCTCGCCGACGTATCCCGCCGGCGACTGGCGCACGTGGGAGGTGGCCGATCAGCGCTTCGTGGATCGTCGTCCCGACGTCTTGACGTTCGAGACGGGGCCGCTCGATCACGCCGTGACGATCACGGGCCCGCTGGCGGCGCACCTCTTCGCATCAACGACGGGGAGCGACGCCGATTTCATCGTCAAGCTGATCGATGTCTTCTCGAACGACGCGCAAGCGAATGCCTGGAACGCGGAGGCGGGCCCCGCGCCCGGCCAGTATCGCCAGTCCATGAACGGCTACGAGCTCCCGATCGCCATGGAAGTCCAGCGCGGTCGCTATCACGGGGGGTACGAGCAACCGCATCCGCTGGTGCCGGGCCAGACGACGGAGTGGGTCCTCCCGCTCCGGGACCACGATCACGTGTTCCAGAAAGGCCATCGCATCATGGTGCAGGTGCAGTCGACGTGGTTCCCGGTGATCGATCGGAACCCGCAGAAGTTCGTGCCCGACATCTACAAGGCGGTCGCCAGCGACTTCGTGCCGGCCACGCAGCGCGTGTTCTGCGCCGGCCCGACGGCGTCCTACATTGAGCTGCCGATCATGCCGTAACCAACACCGTCCGGAAGACCTCCACGGCGCGGCGCATCTCGTCCATCGTCCCGATCGAGATGCGCGCGTGCGTGGTGAGCGGAGGGAAGAGCCGTCCCACCAGCACGCCGTGGGATTCGCAGTCGGTCCGGAACTGCTTCGCGTCGCGCCGGATGTCGACCATGATGAAGTTGGCGTCGGACGGCGTGCTGGGATATCCGGCGTCGGCCAAGGCCTGGCGCGTGAACTCCCGCGCCTCGTGGTTCCGCGCCACCTCCTGCGCGACATGATCGCGTGCGCCCAGGCTGGCGGCGGCCGCCGCGGCGCTGAGTTGTGTCACGCCATAGAAGAGCACGTGCCGGCCGATGGCGGCGATCGTCGCCGGCTGCGCGATCGCGTACCCGACCCGCATGCCGGCCAGGCCGTGCACTTTGGAGCACGTGCGGGCGACGACCACCCGCGGGTTCTCGAGCGCCAGCGGAACCATGGTCGCGTAGGTCGGCTCGGCGACGTACTCGTGGTACGCCTCGTCCACGAGAATGGTCAGGTCGGGCGTGTCGCGCAGCGTCCGCGCGATGAAATCGCGCACCGGGTTCGCGCCGTGGACGGTGGCGGTCGGATTGTTGGGATTGCACAGATAGACCAGGCCAGCGCCCGGCGCCGCCTCGACCATCGCGGCGAGGTCGAGCTTGAGGTCCGTCGTCACGTCGATGGCGCGCACCGGCGTGCCGATGCGTGCGGCATCCACCGCCGGCATCTCGAAACTCGGGCGGCCCATCACCAGCGCGCGCGTCGGCGACGTGAACGCGTACACGCAGCCGCGAAGAATGTCCGTGGATCCCGCGCTGAGTTGAATGTTCTCCGGCGCCGCGCCCACTGACGTCGCGGCCGCGGCGCGCAGGGCGGGGTACACGTCCTTCGGATACCGGTTGGCCTCGGATGTCCATCCCCTGAGCGCCTCGAGCGCCGCCTGACCCGGTCCGTCCGGATTCTCGTTGGCGTCGAGGCGAATCCCATTCGGCGCTGGGACCTTAGGGCCCACGGCGTGACCCGCCGTCATCGCTTCCAAGCCGCGATCTCCAATGACGGGAGCAAGCAGAGAACTGGCCGCGCCTGCCCCCAGTGAATGCATGAACCGGCGGCGGGAAAGGCTCACAGAAGCTCCGGGTGAGGGGCTTCCGCGAATCTATCAGTCTTCGGGAGCGCCCGCTATCTGGTGGCCCGGGCGGACCACGTCGGGGATTTCGGCCGGCAGCACATACGTGAGCGGATCGACCACCTCGCCGTTCACGTGCACTTCGTAGTGCAAGTGCGGTCCGGTCGCCAGTCCGCTGTTGCCCACGGCGGCGATCGCCTGGCCCCGCGTCACCTGTTGATGCTCGCGCACCAGGAATCGCGACAAATGCCCATACTTGGTGATGATTCCGTTGCCGTGATCGATCTCCAAGACGCGCCCATATCCACTGGCCACACCGGCGCGCACGACCGTGCCCGCCGCGGGCGCGACGACAGTCGTGCCGTAGGGCGCCGCGACGTCGATCCCCAAGTGGGGCAGATACTTGTGCAGGATCGGATGAAAGCGCGAGAGCGAGAACTGACTGGTGAGCCATCCCGCTGTCGGCATGATCGACGGCGTGCGCGCCACGCGGTCGGCATCGCTGTTCAACTTGGCGGCGACCTGCTGCAGGTCGACCGAGAGCGAGTCCGCCCGGTGGATCAGGAAATCGACCGAGGTGCCATCGCCGCCGGTCGCGCCATACGATGCATCGGGCGCGAGACCCGCGACGACGCGCAGGGCCGTCGTCTGCCGGTCCAGTGACCGGATCGAATCGCGGAGGATCGCGACCGCATCGCTGGAACCATTGGGTGTCGCGACCGTCGCGTAGGCATTGGTGATGGTCCGGTGCGAGCCCCACAGCGCCGCGGGGACGAGGCAGGCGGCCACGAGCGTCGCCGAGCCGAGCCAGCGGGCCCGGCGCAGCGCTCGCGCCGATATGCGGAGAGTGCGCGGCGAGTCGGTGTCGTCCCCAACGATGACGAGCGTCCAGTACCGATCGACCATTGGCACTCCCATAAGCGGCCTCGTGAAGAAGACGATGTAGCGACGCGAGCTGTCACTGATACAGCCGTGCTACTGGGATGCCTATTTCGTACCACCGGCATCTGGTGTCTCGCACGACCCTTGCGCTACAGGGGCAGCATGACCGTGGCGACCACGATCGCGTGCGAAACGTGTGGCAACGAAAAAAGCCTGCTGCCCGATGAGACACCGGACCGGCTGACGTGCGAACGGTGCGGTGGCACGACGTGGCGGCGTGTGGAGACGCCGGGTCCGGAGGATGAGTCCGTTCGGAGCGATCGCTCCTGAGGCGGCTCGCGCCCATCGCGGCGACTCTCGTCGCTGCCGTCGCCGTGGCATGCGGCGGCAATACCACGGATCCGCGCGCGGTGTTCCCGCCGCCGGCCGACACGGTCTCCGTCGCGGTGGCGGTGGACGCGCCCGGCGCCGCGATCCCCGTTGATTACATTGGCTTGAGTCTCGAGTTTGCCGCGGGGTCGGGTCTCGGCGCGTTGGCCAATCCCGCGTTCCAACATCTCGGTGACCGGCCTGGGTTCGGCTGGCCTCTTACGCATCGGCGGCAACACGTACGACCACGCGACGTGGTCTCCCACTGGCGCCGCGGACAGCGACTTCACACCCGCGCGATTCGACACGCTCATGGCGTTCTCGGCCGCCGTCGGCTGGCCCTTCACGTTCGGCCTCAATCTCGGCACATTCGATCCGGATACGGCCGCCGCGGAGGCCGCGGCGTTGGCGTCCCGTCCCAACGCATCGCAGCTCCGCGGGCTCGAGATCGGGAACGAGCCGGATCTCTATAGCGCCAACGGTCACCGATCCCCCGCGTACGCGCCGGACAGCGCCGTCGCCGAGTACCACGCGTATTTGTTGGCGATCGAACGGCGCACCAATGTCGGATTGGCCGGGTGCGCGTGCGCGTTCAATCTCGCCTATCTATCGGCAATCCTCGACGCGGACGCGCCACGCCTCGCGCTGGCCACGCAGCACTTCTATCCCATGATCAACGGTCCATCGATCGGCGCCGGCAGCGCCCAGGATCCGACGATCGGCAACATGCTGAGCGCCGCGCTCATGGCGCGCACCGCGAGCTATGCGCGCGCGGTGGCCGATGCGGCCAATGCCGCGCACATCGCCATCCGGATGGGTGAGACGAACAACTGCGCCGGTGGCGGCAAGCCCGGCGTGTCCGACGTCTACGCGTCGGCGCTGTGGGCCGTCGACCACGCCTACACGCTGGCCGAAGCGGGGATCGCCGGCATCAACTTTCATGGGTTCCTGACCGGCAAGGGATATTCGCCGATCAGCGATTCCGCGGGCGTGGCCCTCGCCAAGCCCGAGTACTACGGCCTCTTGGCGTTCGCGGCCGGCGCCAGCGGCCAGTTGCTCCCCGTGCACATCACGGGCACGCCACCCAACATGGCGGCGCACGCCACACTGGGCGGCGACGGCGTGGTGCGCGTGACGATCGTGAACAAAGACTCGGTCGCGTCCGTCTTCGCGCACATCGTGCCCTCGCGTGCCATGTCCCGGGCCACGGCGCTCCGTCTCCTCGGCGCGTCGCTCGGCGCGAGCGCGGGGGTGACATTCGCCGGACGCACCGTCGGGCCGGATGGCACATTCACGCCGGGAACCGCCGAGAGCGTGCCGGTGGACAGCACCGGGTTCGGGATCACTGTCCCCGCGGCGAGCGCCGCGGTCGTGACCCTGACTCTTTAAGAGACTTCAGGCCGCGGCTCCCTGCTGCGGCGCGAGCGGAAGATCGACGGTAAACGTGCTCCCTTGACCCAGCGTGCTTTCGACGCTGATCTCGCCGCCCAACATCTGCGTGAGCCGCTGCGCGATCGTGAGACCCAGTCCAGTGCCGCCGACCCGCCGCGTGAGGCGTTGATCGGCTTGCCAGAACGGCTCGAAGATGCGGAGGCGATGGTCAGGGTGGATACCGATCCCGGTATCCTGCACCACGAACTGCAGCGCGCTATTGGCCGGGCGCACACTGATCCGGATCTCGCCGTGCTCGGTATACTTGACCGCGTTCGACAGGAGATTGAGCAGGATCTGCCGGAGCTTGGCCACATCGGCCACCACCGTCACCGGAGGGTCGGGCGGATCGACGATGAGCCGGAGCCCGCGCTCGGCGGCCTGGAGCTCCACCTCGGCCACGGTCGCCCGCACCAAGTCGCCGACCTCGGTAGGCTCGGCGAACACGTGTTCTTTGCCCGCGCCCATCCGCTCCAGGTCCAAGACCTGGTTGACCAACCGCAGCAGCTCGTCGGCGCTGCGCCGCATGCGCGCCAGCTTCTCTTCCTGGTCCGCGGTCAGGGGACCGCACAGCCCCGCGCGTAGCAGCTCTCCATACCCGATGATCGCGTTGAGCGGCGTGCGCAGCTCGTGCGACATGACGGCGAGAAAATCCGACTTCACGCGATTGGCGGTCTGCGCGGCGTCGCGGGCCTCGTCGGCGGCGACCAGCGCGACGCGGAGATCGTCGTTCGCGACCTCCAATTCCTCGGCCAGGGACTGGGCTTCGTCGACCTGCAGCTCCAGCTCCTGCCGCGACTCCTCCACGCGTCTCGACATGCGTTCGAAGGCATTGGTCAGGCGCGTGATCTCGTCCTCGGCCGCGACGTTCGCCGGCGCCGGCGGGAGCGACTCGGCGCGCGCGACCCGCTCCGCGGCCCCGGTGAGCGCCACGATCGGCTGCGTGATCTGCCGGCTCAGGGCCCAGGCCACGCCGGTCCCCAGCACGATGAACAGCACGGCCATGACCGCGATCTCGGCCATCAAGCGCTGCATCGGCGCCAATACCACGTCCGCCGGCTGCTCGACCCAGAGCACCCACTGCGACCCACGAATGGCGATCGTGGCGCCGACGCCCGCGGCGGACACCATGGTCTTCCCCGGCACGGCGCCCGCGGGTGCGGCCGCGTTGTGCTCCAGGTCGGTCCACTGCGGCTCGCCGGGCACGCCAATGAGCATCGCCGCATGCGGGCCGATGAGGTCGCGAATCGTCTGTGCCCCGCTGGCGGTCAGTCGCGATGATGTCGCCAGGTAACCGCCGGGCGGCACCGGGACCATCGCGTCCCCGTACATCGAATCCCCCACGGCGTAGAGCGGCCCCATGGTCGGGGCCGTCACCTGGTGGCCCGCGACCATGCGCTCGATCCAACGGGCGCTCGTTGGCGGGTTGCCGCGCGTCGTGTCCAGCACCACGGCCCCGCTGGCGTCGCGGAGCTCGATGCGCCCCGACGTGAGCTGCGATCCGACCCAGGCGCGCACCATCGCTTGTCGCGCGGCGGCCGTGTCGCGCCGCGTCGTCAGAAAGCGCGAAAGCGCGGGGTCCGCGCCTACCCCCGCCAGCCGGATGCGGTCCTGGTTCACCGACTGCTCGAGGAGGAGCGCGACCACGGTGCCGGCGCTCTGGAGACGCGCCGCCGCGGTGGTGAGCAGAATGCGCCGGACGCGCGCGTAGGCGACCAGCGAGAACGCCACGACCGTGGCGAGGAGGAGACCAGAAATGAGGAGCGGAAGCCGCCTCTCTATCGAGCGCCAACGCGAGCTGATCTGTGTCATCGCTACAGGAGTTTGGGACCAACGGGCCGATCACGCAACCCAAGTGACCACAGCGTATACGAGTCGTCTATTAGCGAAGCCCTTATTGGAGATCGTCGTTCCGATGCGTTTATATCAGTGTGCCGCCGTGCTGATGTCCTTCATCGCGTCGGGCACCGCCGTCGCCCAGGCCGCGCAACTGGCGTCGAATGGGTCCAACCAGACCTACTTCGAGTTCCAGGTGGAGAAGCCGGTCTCGTCCCGGCCCGGCAACCCACACGCCCAGTACCCTAATGACGATCGAGTGCGCGCCAAAGGCGGCGCGGTCACGGCGCAGTTCGTGGTCGACACCACAGGCCGCGTCGATCTGGGGACGTTTACCGTCGTAAAGGCCACCGACGAGGCCTCGACGAACTCTGTGCGCCGGGTGTTGCCCGAGATGCGGTTCTATCCCGCGGAAGAGGGCGGGCGCAAAGTGCGCCAGCTCGTGGAGCAGGATTTTCGGTTCCCGCCCGCGCAGCAGTAGAGATCTCGGATGCCGAAGCTGAGCTTCGCGCAGAAAATCATCGTCATGCCTGGCGTCGCGGCGCTCGCCCTGTTGGTCATCGGGGCGACGACGACGGCGCTGAACCGCGCGAACCGCGAGCGGCTGTCGTCGATCCGCGACGGGTACTATCCGTCGGTGCAAGGCAGCCGGAACCTGCAAGAGATCATCCTGGCGATGCAGCGCAGCGAGCAGGATGCCGTGCAGGAGGGGAGCGCGCTCCGGCTGCGCGAAGCGGACCAGCTGGCGGAGCGGTTCGAGGCGACGCGCACCGGTCTCCTGCACAACGCGGTGACCGATCACGCGGCGCTGGATACCATTGGCCGGATGTTTGCCGGATACGCGCGGCTGGCGACGGAAACCTCCAAGCGCCTGATCGCGCACGATCGGAACGCCGAGCTGGTCGCGGCCCAGGATTCGGTGGCCACGGAGTACAGCACGATCCGCCGGGCTCTGGGCGACCTGACGCAGCGCGACACCAAAGCGATCGCCGAGGCGTTTACGGCAGCCGAACGTCTCCAGCGGACCATGTTCACGCGCCTCATCGCGATCGCGTTGGTGGCCATCGTGCTGCTGGCCGGGCTGGCGGTGTACGCGGTGCGATCCTTGACCCTGCCCATGAAAGAGGCGGTGCGCACCGCGGATCGGATCGCGCAGGGCGACGTGTCGATGACCATCGCCGTCAAGAGCGACGATGAGATCGGACAGCTGCTGCGGGCCATGCAGGCGATGGTGTCCTACCTGCACGAGATGGCGGCGGCGGCCGAAGCGATCGCGCGCGGTGATCTGTCGCGGCGCATGACGCCGCGGTCGGATGCCGACCGGTTCGGCAACGCGTTCGCGGGCATGGGTGCGTACCTGCGGGATGTCGCGCACGTGGCCGAGCGCGTGGCTGCCGGCGATCTCGGGGTCGCGGTGGAGCCCCGGTCGAGCGACGACATGCTCGGCAACGCGTTCGCGACGATGGCGGGCTATCTGCGGGAGATGGCCGAGGTGGGGCGGTCGATCGCCGACGGCGATGTGGGCGTCCGGGTCCGGCCGCGGTCGACGGAGGACACTTTTGCCCACGCGTTCGTCGGCATGACCGAGACATTGGCGCGGACGGCGTCCTCGCTGCGGGGCAGCGCGGGGGCCATCGCATCGGCGGCGACCCAGGTCGCGGCTTCGGCGCAGACCCTGTCCGGTGGCACGCGGGACGAGACGGCGGCGGTGCAGAGCACGCTGGCGCACGTCGAGAAGGTCAACACCCTGGCCACGCAGACGGCGCGGCACGGCGTCGATCTCCGCACAATGGCGGAGCGCGACACGCGCAACATGGAAGAGGGCAGCACCGCGGTCCGCGAGACCATCGCGATGATGCGGAACATCCTGGCCCGGATCGCGGTGATCGACGAGATCGCGACGGAGACCAACGTGCTGGCGCTCAACGCCTCCATTGAGGCGGCCCGCGCGGGCGAGCAGGGGAGAGGTTTCGCGGTTGTCGCCACCGAGGTGCGGGCGCTCTCCGAGCGCAGCCGGCGGGCCGCGGTGGACATCCGCGAGATGGCGTCGACCAGCGAGAAGATCACGGCGCGCTCGGGCACGATCCTGTCCGAGCTGGTGCAGTCGATGGCGCAGACCATGTCCATCGTGCACGATGTCTCGGCGGCCTCGGCCGACCAGTCGACCGGCATCGCCGAGATCAATGCCGCGATGCAGCAGGTGTCGGCCGTGGCGACGCAGAACTCGAGCGCGGCCGAGGATCTGGCGGCGACGGCGCAGGAGATGTCGGCGCAGGCCGAGGCGATGCAAGCACTGGTGCAGTTCTTCCGCGAGGGGAAGGCCGCGGCGTAGTTTGCCCGTATGGCGGCTCCGGGGCTCGACAAGGTCCGCACAATCTGTCTCGCGTTTCCCGCCGCCCACGAGGTCACCGCGTGGGGCGAGCCCACGTTCCGGGTGAAGAACAAGATGTTCGCCACGTACGCCAACGGCGACAATCATCATGGACAGGGCATCCCATCCGTCTGGCTCTTGAGCACGCTCTTCGAGCAAGATCAGCTCGTGCGTGCCGATCCGAAGCGCTTCTTCGTGCCGCCCTACGTGGGAGCAAAAGGTTGGGTCGGCGTTCGGTTGAACCGCCGACCCAACTGGTCCGTCATCGCCGACCTGCTCCACGCCGCCTATCGGCGGCGCGGAGGGTCGGGGTAATCAGTTCATCAGGGCGATCACGACGCTGTGCGCGGGCACCGAGACGGTCGACGCACCCTTGTAGACATTGGACGCCGTCTGGGCGACCATGTTGTTCGAGGCGTCGGTCCGCCACGAGTGCTGCGCGGCGCCGGGCAGGTTCTGGACTTGAATCTGCTTGTTGTTGACCGTGGTGTTGACGAACATGATCACCGCTTGCGTCCCATCCGCGCTGGTGAACGACGAGATGTTGATGCGGGCGGTGCAGGGATCCTGCGAGCCGAAGCTCGCCGGCATCGTGGGGTCGGAAGACGTCATTGTGTGGACGCGCCAGCCGGGACGCACCGTGGTCCAGAGCTTCTGCAGGACGTAGTACCGCTTGGAGTAGATGGGCGTCGTGGTGCCGGAGAGGAGCTGGCCGAACGGGGGCGCGCTGGATGACACCGCGTAGCCCATCCACCAGAACCAGTAGTTGTGTGGGATGATCACCAGGTGCGCGGCCAGCGCGCTCGCCATGTCCAGCGTCCACGCCAGCTCGTCGGAGCCCTGCGGATTGCCATACTCGGTCATCCACATGTCCTTCGGGTGCGCCTTGATTGCCGCCAGCGTCGGGTTGATGCTGCACTCGGCATATGTGTGGAACGCGTACGCCCCCAGCGCGTGATCCATGTATCCCGTCAGGGCCGGATACCCGGGGCCACCGAAGTAGCCTGGCGCATTCGTGAGGTAGTTCGAATAGATCGGGATCGTGTATTGCCCGGTCTCCGGGCCGATGAGCGTGACGTTCGAGAGGCCATTGTAGTCGAACGAGCCGCGCACTTTCTGCATCACCCGTTGCCACTGCGCGACCCCGTAGGTATTGCCGCCATATCCCGCGGCGACCTCCGGTTCATTCTGGATGCTGATGGCCAGCGGGGCGCCGATCGCGCTCTTGCTGAGCGTCCAGACGACACGCGTGAGATAGGCGGTGAACGCGTCCTCGCTCCCGGTCTTGAGGCTGCCGATGACGCCGTTCACTTCGCCCAAGATCGAGTTGTTGGTCTTGAACACGGCCGGCGGACTCCACACCGACATGATGTAGCCGGTGACTCCGTGCGCCTTCGCGTACTGGATCTTCGTGATGTAGCCGTTCAACAGCGACGTGTTGAGCGTCATGTTGGCCAACGTCGTCCCACTGACGTAGAGCGACGGGTCGATCTGCTCGCGAACGAGCGTCGCACCCATGTTGTACAGCGCGTCCTGGATCGTGGGGCGGTTGAAGAACGCCCCGGTGCCGGCGGCGGGGTAGAGCCCCCACCCTTTGATCGTCTGCTGCGTGGCGGAGTTCATCCACGCCGTCGATGACGGCGTGACCGACTGGGCCGAGAGCGCGCCGGCATTCAACCGGGCTTCCGGGCTGGCGGGGGGTGCTACGGGGTCGTGATCGGCGGGGGTGCATGCGACCACACACGCCGCGACGAGCGCCGCGGCGGCGAGCGATGTCCTGCGGTCCATTGTGTGCCTCCATCCAAATGACCGTTCGGCGGCCCGACCAGCATGGCGCACCGACAGGGTCGAGTAGACGACCCGGGCACACGGTAGCCTCGAGGCTTTGCGTCGCCGGCTTTCGCCGGGTTTGCCGTTATCGCGGGCACTCCAACCGGAGGCCCCGAGTTGACGAGCTCGACCGGAAACTAGCGATTCAGAATCCACGAACAACTGATTCGGGCATTTTGGCCACAGCATTTGGTGTCACAATTTGATCAGCTGCTGACTGTGGCGAGCTGTTCCGCGGACGCAACCTGATCGTCCCATGGGTTAGTGAGCGCCCAACCCATGATGAACCGTCGCGCGTCGGTGGACGGGCCGCCGAGTGTGGTCGCCGAGGGACACGGTCCCCGCCCGTGGGGCGATATCGCTATTGCGATCGCCTATCTGCTTGGCTGGGTGCTGATCGACGTGCTGTGGCGGGGCAGTCCGGCTGCTCGCGATACCGCGCTGTCGTTCTACTATCTCCCGGTCTATTTCGTGGCGGCCGCGCTGTCGTTCTACGCCTCGCGCCGGCCGACGCTGGACGCGGCAACGCGCCGGGCGTGGTCGCTATTCGCTCTGGCCGGGATGTGCACGGCGATAGGCGACTCGCTCTGGTTATGGTTCGAGATCGCGACCAAGACCGAGGACGCGCCGGTTTGGGTCGACATCATTTCCATCTGCGGCTTTCCGCTCTGGGTGGCTGGCCTCCTGAATTTCCCGGCGGCTCCGCGCGCCGTGTCAGAACGGGCCAAATACTGGCTCGATGTGGCTACAGTGTTCGTTGGTGGCGGGATGCTGTCTTGGTACTTCGCGCTCCGGCCGATCGCGGTGGCCGAGCACAGCTCGGGGTTGTTGCTGGCCCGAGCGGTGGCGTTTCCGATCGCCGATCTCGTCGTGGTCGTTACCGTGGCCGCGATCCTGGCCCGGGTGCCGGCGCAGGTCTCACGGCTGCCGCTCCGCATCATCGCCTGCTCCCTGACGGTCGGCTTCGTGGCCGATCTCTTGTACGGCAACATGCGATTGGCCGGCGCGTATCACACCGGCGACGCGATCGACTGGATCTGGCTTTTGGACGGGACGTTGTTCGCGCTGGCCGCGCGCCTCCAGGCGCGGACGGCGGCGGCCCGGGTCCCGGACGCCACGACGACGGTGTTCGCGCCGAAGCCGCGGCTGTCGCTGCTCCCCTACGTCTCGGTCGCCGCGGGCTTCGGGCTCCTGTTCCTGGTCGCGGCCCCGTATTGGGGCACCGATCTCAAAGTCGTGCTCCTGGGAGCGGTCACGCTCACGCTGCTCGTGGCCTGCCGCCAGGTGCTGGCGGCGCGGGACAACCTGCGGCTCCTGGGCGAGCGCGCGCAGCAGGAGGCGCGGTTCCGCCACGAGGCGCTGCACGATGCGCTGACGGGGCTGGCCAACCGGTCGCTGCTCCGCGATCGCACCGAGCACGCGCTCATTCGCGCGCAACGGCAGCAGCAGAATCCGCTGGCGCTCGTCTTCCTCGATCTCGACAACTTCAAGACCGTCAACGACAGCCTGGGCCACGCGATCGGCGACGCGCTCCTGGTCGAGGCGTCGCGCCGCCTCCTGGCCTGCGTGCGGGCCACCGACACGGTCGCCCGGCTGGGCGGCGATGAGTTCGCGATCCTCATCGAGGATCCGGTCGAGACCAAGGGATGCGCGCTCATCACCGAGCGCATCCTGGCCACGCTGGCGCGGCCGTTCGCGCTGGAAGGCCGGAATGTGTTCGTCGGCGCCAGTCTTGGCATCGCGACCGTGGGGCCAGGGGACAACGCGGACGATCTGCTGCGCAATGCCGATGTGGCCATGTACATGGCGAAGGCGCGGGGCAAAGGCCGGTGTGAGTTCTTCGTGCCGGAGATGCGGACGGTCGCGCTGGAGCGGATGGAGCTGGAGACCGACCTGCGGCGCGCGGTCGAGACGGGGCAGTTCGTGCTGCACTACCAGCCGATCGTCATTCTGGAGACGGGCGAGATCACCGGTGTCGAGGCGCTGGTGCGCTGGCAGCATCCGTGGCGGGGGCTCCTGGCGCCAGGCCAGTTCATCAGTCTGGCCGAGGAGACGGGGCTCATCATCCCCCTCGGGGCGTGGGTGCTGCAGGAGGCGTGTCGGCAAGCCAGCGTCTGGCACAAGCGCTACGCGGCGCGGGAGCCGGGCACGACGCCGCTCGCCATCACGGTGAACGTCTCCGCGCGCCAGCTGCAGACACCGCAGGTGGTCGCCGATGTGCGCACCGCGCTCACGACGTCGGGCATCGATCCGCGCGCGCTCATTCTCGAGCTGACGGAGAGCGTGCTGACCGAGCAGACGCCGGTCGTGCTCACCACGCTGCAAGCGCTCAAGGAGCTCGGCGTGCGGTTGGCGATCGACGACTTCGGCACCGGGTATTCGTCGCTGTCGTATCTGCAACGGTTTCCGATCGACATTCTCAAGATCGCCAAGCCGTTCGTCGACGAGATCGGCAAAGACAGCGGGCGCCAAGGGCTGGCCCAAGCCATCATCACGCTGGGCAGCACGCTGGCCGTGCGGACGATCGCCGAAGGCATCGAAGAGCCGGACCAGCGCGCGCGCCTGCAGGCGCTGGGCTGCGAGCTGGGACAGGGCTTTCACTTTTCGCGGCCGGTGACGGCCGCCGAGATGGACGCGCGGTTCTTCGGGGTCCGCCGGAAATCGGCGGCCATTCCCTTGTCGCCCGTCGGGATGGCGGCAATGGCGGCGCCGTTATAGGAAGGTCAGGCCGGGTGTAACCGAAAGCGGCAGCGGGGGACGCCGGTGTGATCGCACGCCTCGCGGACGTCGAGGCCGGAGACGGCGTGGAGCATAGCCTCGACGGCGTGGCAGAGCTCCGGCCGGGCGGCCACAGCGTCGGCGAGCGGGCAGCTGGCGCCGCAGATCGTCACGACGCCGTCCGACCCGGGAATGACTTCGGTGAGGGCGCCGAGGGAGTCGAGGACGCCGGCGGCGGCCCGGACGCGCTCGTCGAATCCCGCCCGGGCGGGAGGGATACCGGCGGCGAGCCGGACACCGACATCCCGGAACAGGCTCTCCAGTCCAAGCTTCGGCAAGTAGTCGGGTAGGGCGCCCAGCACGGCGACCAGGGCCGGGGCATACGCCGCCGAGAACGACGATCGGGCCGCGGGCGCGATCTCGTACACCGTGGCCGGCTTGCCCACGGTCCCCTCCCGCCGCGGTCCTCGCCGGACGACCAGCCCGTCGCGCTCCAGAACCGCCAGATGCTGCCGCACGGCGTTCGGCGTGACGCCGACCGCCGCGGCCAGCTCGTCCACGGTCCGTTCGCGCCACCGCAGCTGGTGCACGATGCGCTCCCGGGTGTCGCCTGCCACCAGATCTGACATGTGCCGAATTTAGCCCACGGTCCGGATAGGCACAATATTTACAATAAATACTATTGTAATTAGCCTAATCGCCATATCTTCCGTGGGTCAACTCTTCCTCCTACCGAGGCTTTCATGCGCGCATTCGGACACACCGCGACCCTTTTGACCCTGGTCGCCGCCACGGCCGCCACCGCCGCTCCGGCCCACGGGCAGAAGCTCGACGATCCCACGATCGTCGCCATCTTCGACGCCGCGAACACCTACGACATTGAGGCGTCCGGCCTCGCCGCCAAGAAGTCCCAGGACAAAGAGGTCGTGAACCTGGCCCAGATGTTCACGCACGACCACACCCAGGTGCGGCAGCAGGGACGGGATTTGGCCAAGAAGCTGAACGTGACGCCCACGCCGCCCAAGGATTTCGCGCTGGCGCAGTCGCACGCCGACGCGATGAAGAAGCTGCAAGGCCTGTCCGGCAAGGAATTCGACCGCGCGTATCTGGAGAACGAGGTCGCGTACCACAGAGCGGTGATCGACGCCATGACGAACACGCTGATCCCGGCGACCCAGAACGCCGACCTCAAGGCGCTGTGTGTCAAAGTGGCGCCGGCGTTTCAGGCCCACATGATCGCCGCGCAGAACTTGCTGGCCAAGCAAACGACTTGACGCCCGTTGCCGTGTCGAATCCGAGGTGCGTTATTCCTCCAATCATGCACCTCGGACTCGACACGAAAGTCGCGCTGGTTGCCGGCGCATCCTCGGGACTCGGCGCGGCGATCGCCCGGGAATTGGCGGCGGAGGGCGCGCGGGTCGCGCTCGTCGCCCGGCGCGCCGGCGAGCTGGCGCGCGTCGCCGCCGACATCGCGGCCACTACGCCCGGCCGCGCCGTCGCCATTGCCGGCGACGTCACGCAGAGCGGCGACGCCGAACGCGTGGTGCGCGAGGCGGAAGCGGCGTTGGGACCGATCGACATCCTCGTCGCCAACGCGGGTGGCCCGCCGTCCACGTTATTTGCCACAACGACGGAGGATCACTACCGCGCCGCCATTGAGCTCAACCTCCTGGGTTCGATCCGGCTGGCCCACGCATGCGTGCCGGGCATGCGGGCGCGCAAATGGGGGCGGGTGATCTTCCTGACGTCGATGGCCGCCAAGCAGCCGGTCGCCGGCCTCATCCTCTCCAACACGGCGCGGGCCGGGTTGCTCGGTTTCGCCAAGTCGCTGGCGAACGAGGTCGCCAAGGACGGTGTGCTCGTCAACACGGTGCTGCCCGGGCACTTCGATACGGCGCGGGCCATGGAGTTGGCGCGCATGCGCGCGGAGCGGGAGGGGGCCACCGTCGATGCCATGCTGCTCCAGCGCACCGCGGGCATCCCGCTCGGCCGCTCAGGGCGGCCGGACGAGATGGCGGGAGTGGTGGCGTTTCTCGCCTCGGAGCGCGCCAGTTTCGTCACGGGCACCGCGCTCCAAGTCGACGGCGGACAAATAGGGACGATCTTGTAGGCGACGCTCCGCGTCGCCTACAGATCGTCGTTTGTTGGATGCGTGGCGGACAAGCCGCCACGGCAGCCGGGTCGCGTTGTTCAGCGCTTGTTCCGCAGATAGGCGTCGGTCCCGTTGAGCCAGTCTTCGCGGGGTGGCGAGAAGACATTGACGTCGAGCGTATCCTCGAGGGCCAGCGCTTCGTGGGGGAGGTTCGACGGCAGGTGGAGGACCTCGCCGGCCCGGACGATGATTTCTTCCTCGCCCTTCTCGCCGAGCGAGAACTTGAGGGCGCCCTTGAGGATGTAGGTCAGCTGCTCGTTATGGTGATGGTGGCGGGGCACGATGCATCCTTTATCCAGATACACGTGGGCCAACATCATCTTGTCGCCGGTGATGAGCCGCCGTGCGAGCTTTTCGTTCAGCGCCTCTTTTGGCATGTCGTCCCAGCGATAGAACGTTGCGGTCGTCTTCAAAGCCACGATGCCCCTCTCGGCGTTATGAGTGATGTAGATCGAAAGCTATACGCGCCGCGGCCGGCGATCATTGACGACGTGCCGGAGCTGCACACGCTGATTACCGCGTCCGTGCGCGGGTTGAGTCTCGGGGTGTACAACTCCGCGCAGATCGAGAGCGCGCTCGAACATGTGTTCGGCGTCGACACGCAGTTGATTCACGACGGCACGTACTATGTCATCGTGGACGCCGCGGGGCGGATCGCGGCCGCCGGTGGGTGGAGCCGACGCCGCACGTTGTTCGGCGGGGACCAGACCAAGCACGGCCCGGACCCCTTGCTGGATCCGCAGACGGAGGCGGCACGCATCCGGGCGTTCTTCGTGCACCCGGACGACGCGCGGCGCGGGCTCGGCCGGCTGTTGTTCGCCGAATGCCAGGCGGCGGCGCGGGCGGCGGGGTTCTCGCGCATGGAACTGGCGGCGACCCTGCCTGGTGAGCCATTGTATGCCGTGCTCGGGTTCACGGTGACCGAGCGCTTCTCCATCACGTTGCCCGACGGCGTGAACCTGCCACTGGCCCGCATGACTCGGAGGTTGTGATGGAAGCGAACATGACGACGACCACGTTCACGATCGACGGCTATCGCACGACACGCACGCTTGGCGTCGTCCGCGGCGTGACGGTGCGGTCACGGTCGGTCTTCGGGAACATCGGGGCCAAGTTCCAGATGCTGGTCGGTGGGAACATCACAGCGTGGACCCGGCTGTGCGAGCATGCGCGCATTGAAGCGTTCGAGATCATGTGCGGGCACGCCGATCACCTGGGCGCGAATGCCATCATTGGCGTGCGGTATGACGCGACCGAGATCGCGGATGGCGCCAGCGAGGTCCTCTGCTACGGCACCGCGGTGCTCGTCGAGCGAGGCGCGTAGGCGTGCTCGCGCTGGCGTTGGCCGCCCTGCTGCGCCTCTCCGCGTGTGACAGCGCGAGTGCCGTGGACGTCGAGCACGCGTGGCTCGCCAACGAGTCGGACCCTGCGGCGCTCGACGAGATCCTGGCGCCGGACTTCGTCCACACGCTCGGCAGCGGCCAGTTCATCACCAAGGCCGAGCACATTGACTACATCGCGGCGCACCCGCCGTCACCCGGTCGGCAAACGCGTTTTGAGCAGCTCCACGTCCGGGTCGTCTCCGGCGTCGCGATCGCCACGGGGATCGTGCTGGCGACCGACGCCTCCGGCGTCCCGACTCGCCGAACGGTGTTCACGGACGTCTTCGCCTGCCGCGAGGATCGCTGGCAGGCGGTCGGGGCCCAGGAAACGGTAATCGCGCCGCGTTAGGCGCTGCGAAGCAACGCATCTCAGCGCGGCTCGGCCGCCGCGTTTTCAAACCAACGGGTTGCACTGGCGTTGCGAAGCAACGCGTCTCAGCGCGGCTCGGCCGCCGCGTTTTCAAACCAACTGGCTGCACCGGCGTTGCGAAGCAACGCCTAGTGCAGCGGTCTCTGATACTGGGGCGCCGGTTTGACGCCCGTGAGTAGGCGGGTGGGTTTGGCCTCGACTTGCCGGACGAAGTCCTGCAGCAGCGCCGACGTGGTATCGAGATTGGCGATGATGTGCGCGATCTCGGCGTCATGGCGGTTCACCGATTGCGAGAGCCCGGCGACCGCGCGGCGGGTCTCGCCGAGGACGGCTTGTGCCGAGTCGGTGGTCGACTGCGTGGAGCTCATGAGACCGCGGAGGCCACTGATGGCGCTGTCCAGCGACGCGACGTCGCGGGCGACGCCACTGACGAGGCCGGGGATCGCCGCGTCCGTCGTGCGCACGCCGCGCGCCGCGACGCCAGCCACGACGCCGAGCGAGTCGAACGCCGCGCGCGTTTTGACCAGTGTCGTGCTCAACTCCGCGCTGATGCTGTCGGCCAGCGCCAGCACGCGCGTGACCGGCGACGTTTCCACCACGCCCTCGATGACGGCGCCGGGCCCCAACCGTCCGGCGCGACCGGGAGGCGACACCAGCACGATGGATGGCGATCCCACGAGCGCCGACTGGATGATCGCCCGCGTGCCCTCCTTGAGCGGCAACCGCGTGCTGTCCGCCAACTGCCACTGCACCGTCATGCGCACGCGGAACCGAAGCTGTCCGCCCCGCCGCCCGGCGTCATGCGGCGAAATCGCATCCACCGACCCGATCCTGAAGCCTTGGATGATGACCGGCGCCTGAACACCCAGCCCGTCGAGCTGCGCGAAGTCCGCATACAGCGGCCCTTGACCGCTGTCATGCCGCAACGGCGCCGACAGCCAGATGGTGGCCCCGATGGCGATGGCGGCCGCCGCCAGCACGGCCAATCCCAGCCCCAAGTCCCCCCGATCGCGGCGCGCCATTGTCAGGCCGCGTGGTCCGTACGGAACCCGCGATCATCCCACAACGCCACCTCGTCCGCGACGTCGTACAGGACGTCATTGCGCCGGTGCGTCAAGATCACGACCGTCGGCGCGACATCGCGGCACAGCCGGTAGAGCGCGACGGCCGAGCGCGATTTGACCGCGGCCACCGGATCATCGAGCAGGAGCAACCGGGGCGAGCCGATCAGCGCCCGCGCCAGCGCCGCCGTCTGGCGGACGTCGGGCGCCAACGCCGCGGGGCGCTGGGCATGCGCGCCGGGCACCCCGCACCGCGCCAACATCTCGCGCGCCGCGTCCTCGGCCTCCCGTTGCCGGAGGCCACCCCGCGCCGACGCCGCCAGCGCCAGGTTGGCCTCGACGGAAAATGTCCCCAGCAGGCCGTCGGGCTGCAGCACACTGCCCACCGCGCGCCGGAGTCGCTCGACCACCGAGCGCGACGCATCCTGCAACGGCTCGCCGAGGGTCTCGACCGACCCCGCCGTCGCCTCCTCCAAACCGAGCATCATCCGGACGGTCGCCCCGGCCCGCCCCGGCGTCGTCCGGATCACGAAGAACGTCCCTTCGGCGATCGCGAAGTCGGCGGGTTGCGTCCACTCGACGACACTCCCGCGGGGCAGCACGCCCTCCATCCGGAGCGCGCTCGTCATGCCCACATGGCCGCGAGCACCGCGGACGTGAACGCGAGGAGGACCAGCGACCGCACCGCCGCGCGCGTCACGGCCCGCGGCACGTCCGCCTGCCCGCCGCGTCCCCGGAGTCCCACGAGCGTACTGAGCCATGCCACGCCGGCGCCAAACGCGGCGCCACGAACGGCCGACCACGCGAGATCGTCCGGATGGAGCACCCCGCGCAGCGTGTCCGTGTAGTCGGCCACTGTCGCGATCCCGAGGAGCGCCGACGTGGCCACCGCGGCGCCGAGCGTGATCGCCACGAAATAGATCGTGAGCATGGCCGTCGCCACCGCGACGCCGGCAATGCGCGGCAGCACGTAGAACTGGATGAGATTGAGCCCCATGCCCGCCAACGCGTCCGTCTCGCCGAGCAGCCGGCTGGTCGCGACCTCGGCGGCGATCGCCGTGCCCGAGCGCGCGGTCACGATGACGGCGGCGAGCAACGGCCCCGCGTCCCGGACGACGAGGACTCCGAGGGTGCGCGCCAGCTCCTCGGAGAGTCCGAACTGCGCCGCGCGGGCGTGGGCGCCCAGGGACACGGTGGCCCCAAGACAGGCCGCGATGGTCGCGACCAGCGGGATGGCCTGGACCGCCGTGAACCGGACCTGTTGCAGCGCTACCCGCCGCCACAGCCACCCCGCCCGCTGCGGCGTCGCGATGCCGCGCACGAGTCCGCCGATGGCCGCCACCCCGCTGATCGTCGCGGCCCCGGCCTGGCGTACCTGCGCGCCGAGGAACGCGACCAGGTTCACGTCAACGTCCCGAGGACCCGCCGGCGGCGCCCGCCGGGGACATTGCCCCGGACGGCCGTCGCCGCGACGCGGACCCGCTCCTCGCCGCGCAAAGGGACCGTAAAGAAAGCAGCCGCGGGCAACCGGGGAACAAACGCGGCCCGCATCGTGGCCGTCACGTCGGGGCGGTCGTCCTCCCGGGCGACATACACCGTCATCTGGCACACGTCCTCGAGCCCCGCCTCCACGCTGTTCAGGACGCGGCGCAGGGCCTCCAAGGCGTTGTGACACTGCGCGCGGGCGTGCCCCGGCGGCGCGGTCGACGCGGCGATCAAGCCCGAGACGCCGGCCACGAAAATGAACGGCCCCGCGCGGCACGCGACGGGAAACCCGGTGTCCGGGTCGCGTGGGAGGAGCGGTGACCAGTAGTCCTGGTCTGTTTCGGTCACGGGGGCGTTACGGCGGGCAAGGGGCCCCCAAGATTCGGCGCCAACGCCGCAGGCGCAAGAGCGCCATTATTATCCGTCGTCATGGACGATGCGGGGGAACAGACGCTCGTGCGGTGGCGGGTCGTCTTCGCGATGTGGACCGTGCCCGCGCTCCTCTCGATCTTCGAGACCGTCACGTTTGCGCACGTGAACGGCCAGGATATCGCATTGTGGCGGGCGCTCGTCTCCGAAGCGCCCGCGTGGTACGTGTGGGCCGCCCTGACACCGGTGGTCATCGCGCTGGGCCGCCGCTTTCCCCTGGACCATGGTCCGCGGAGCCGACGCGCCGGCGCCGCGATCCTGCACCTGACGGCCAGCCTCGTCGCGGGCCTGCTCTACGCTGCGGTGGCGTGCGTCAGCGGGTGGTGGGCGCGGCCACCGCACCACAGCTTCGGCATCGAGTTGTTTGATTGGTGGGTGACCGGACTCCCACTCATCGTGCTCTCGTACTTCTCCATTGTCGGCGTGGGGTACGCGGTGGCGCGAGCGAGAGAAGCCGCCCGGCTCCGGAACGAGCTGGCCGTCGCCCAGCTCGGCGCGCTCCGCGCCCAGATGCACCCGCACTTTCTGTTCAACACGCTCAACGCCATCACCGCGCTCGTCCGCGACAACGAAACCCGCGGCGCGCTCGACATGCTCTCGCTGCTGAGCGATCTCCTGCGCTCCGTGCTGACCGGCGATACGACTGACGAGATCACGCTCGGCGAGGAAATCGTCTTTCTGGAGAAATACCTGGGGATCATGGCGGTGCGGTTTTCCGATCGCCTGCGCGTCACGTGGGATGTGCCGGACGCGCTCCGGGAAGCGCGCGTGCCGATGTTCGTGCTGCAGCCGCTGGTGGAGAACGCCATCCGGCACGGCATCTCGCGGCGGACCGAGGCCGGCCGGGTGGAGATCGCGGCGCGGCGTACGGACGACCGGCTGGTGTTGACCGTGCGCAACGACGGTCCCGTCCCCAACCCCGAGATCCGGGGCGGCCTCGGTCTTCGCAACACGCGCGAGCGGTTGGCGCGTTTGTACGGCGATGCCACTGTGACGTTGGCGGCCGGGGATCGGACGCATGGCGCCGTGGCGACGATCACCATGCCGTATGTCTGAGCATGTCTGACATCCGCGTGCTCGTCGCCGATGACGAGCCGCTGTCGCGCCGCGCGCTCCGGCAACTGCTGGAGACCCACGGCGACCTGCGTTGCGTCGGCGAGTGTCGCGATGGACGGGAGGCGCTCCAAGCGCTGGCCACGCTGGCCCCGGATCTCGTCCTGCTCGATGTGCAGATGCCGGAGCTGGACGGCTTTGGCGTCGTGCGCGAGTGGGGCGTGGATCGCATGCCGCCGGTCATCTTCATCACGGCGTACGACGAGTTCGCGTTGCGGGCGTTTAGCGTCCACGCGATCGACTATCTCCTCAAGCCGGTGACACCCGACCGCTTCGCGGTCGCGGTGGAGTACGCGCGGTCCCGCGTGAACGGTACCCGCCATTTGGAGGCCGCGAGGCGGCTCGGCGCTCTCATCGCCGAGGGTGGCGCGGCCCGTCGACTGGCGGTCCGGATCGGGAATCGCGATGTCCTGGTGCCGTGCGACGAAGTGCAGTCGATCACGGCGGACGATGTCTACGCCACAGTCTCGGTCGGTGATCGGACATATGTCATCCGGGAATCGCTCGCCAGCGTCGAGCGGCGTCTCGACCCCGCGCGATTCGTCCGGATTCACCGGTCGGCGATCGTGAACGCGGACTATGTCCGGGAGCTCCGTACGCTCCCCAATGGCGAGCGCGTCGCCGTGCTCGCCAGCGGCGCCACCCTGCCCATCGGGCGGCGCCGCCGGGAACAAGTCGAGCGGCTTTTGTTAGGTCGTGGTGCCTGACAGATAGTCAGCCGCCAGATGGGCCAGCGCCCGCACGCCGATAGGCAGCGCGCGCTCGTCGGCGAAGAACTTCGGCGAATGGTTGACGGGCGCCGTCCGCCAATCGACATCGGGTGGCGTGACGCCGAGAAAGAAGAAGAATCCCGGCACGCGGTTGGCGTAGAACGAGAAGTCCTCCGACCCGGTCACCGGCAGCCTTTCGACTACGTTGGCGTCGCCCGCCACGCGGCGCAGGGTGGGAAGCATCCGCGCCACGAGCGCCGGGTTGTCGACCGTGACCGGATACTGATCGACGATCTGCACGTCCGCCGTGGCGCCGCCGCTCTGGGCGATCATCTGCGCGGTCCGCGGAATCTTTTCGTGCAACTCCCGTCGCGTTGTCGAATCGAACGCCCGCATCGTGCCGAGCATGACGACACTGTCGGGAATGATATTGTTCCGGATCCCACCGTGAATACTGCCGACGGTGACGATGGCGGCGCCGGTCGTCAGGTCGATCTGCCGGCTGACGATGGTCTGCAGGCCCGTGATGATCTGGGCCGACACCGCGATGGGATCGACTCCGCTCCACGGCCGGGCGCCGTGCGTGGCGCGGCCGTGCACGACGATCGTGAACTTGTCGGCGCTGGCCATGAGCGGACCCTGACGGTACGTGATCTGCCCGATCGGGCCCGGCCCCACGTGCAACCCAAACACCGCGCTCGGCGTGGGATTGTCGAAGGCGCCCTCGGCCAGCATGAGCTTCGCGCCGCCCTCCTCGCCGTCAGGCGCGCCCTCTTCGGCTGGCTGAAACAAGAAAACCACGGTGCCCGGCAACTCGTGCTTTACGCCGGCGAGCACTTCGGCCACTCCCATGAGAATCGCCACGTGGTTGTCGTGGCCGCAGGCGTGCATGACGCCAACATCCTGCCCGTTGTACATCGTGTGCTCGTGCGACGCGAACGGCAGGTCGACCTGCTCGGCCACCGGCAGCGCGTCCATGTCGGCGCGCAGGGCGACGACCGGACCGGGACGGTCCCCTTTGAGGATCGCCACGATCCCCGTGTGCGCTACGCCCGTGCGGACCACGAGGCCAAGGCTCTTCAAGTGATCGGCAACGAGTTTCGACGTCCGAAACTCCCGATTCCCCAACTCGGGATGCTGATGGATGTCGCGGCGCCAGGCCACGACCTTGGCGTCGATCTGGGCGGCCAGCTTGTCGATGTCGGCTGCGAGCGGGGTCTGGGGTTCGCCCCCGACTAGTGCCAAGACAGAGAGGAGAGCGAGGCGCATGGCCCCTATGCTAGCGGGCGCTGGCGGGGATGTGAAGGCCGTAGACGGTGGTGACGGGAAGGCCGAGTCGCGCGATCGTCCGGGTCAACTCGGCCTTGTACGCCGCCGTGAACACGGGCTCGGCCGTCGGCGGGATCACCATGTCGCTGGCGTACAACAAACGGCGCGCGGGCCAGTACACGAACATCTGGGCCGCGCCGTGCAGGCCGCGCACCGGAATGAGTCGGAGACGGTTGTCACCCGCGCCCACGGTCATCGTGTCGCAGACGATCCGGATCGCGGGGCGACGGGCGGCCGGTTGTGCTTTCAGCAGCCGGGTGACGATCGCCGCGTTTGTGTCGAGCACGTAAATGGGAATCCCGCGGGCGGCGTACTCGGCGAGACCGCCGATGTGCATCCACATGGGCGACGTCGAGATGACGGCGCGGATGGGGGTGCCCGGATAGCGCGTCGCCGCGTCGGCGATCACGGCGCGCGATCGGGCGGACGACACCGGGGCCTCGATGACCACGAGGTCGTCGCGTTGTTTGACCAGGGTGGCTTGGTAACCGCCCTGATAGAGTGTCACGCCGTCGGCGAGCGCGGTCGGTGACAGGGGCCTTCACGGCCGCCGAGGGCGTCGGCGGCGCGTTCCAGGTAGGCGCGGGCGCTGTCCGCGTGCAGCGTGAGCGCGATGGTGATCAGAGGCAGCCACATGAGCCCAACGTACGACCGCGACCGGCTGCGGGGAGCGGCGATGCTGGCAACGGCGGTCACGGTGCAGGGAACGCCATTGGCGATGCTTGCCGGGTCCCGCACCGGCCGGTAGGCTGATCGCATGTGGTTCGTGATGGGCGTGTGGTCGCTGGCGGCATGGCTCATGGCGCTCGACGTCGAGATCGCCGCCTACTTGAGCGGCGCAGCACTGGTCCCTTTCCGGGCGCTGGTTCCGGCCCTGGCCGAGTGGTACCTGTGGGTGCCGTTGACACCCGTCGTCTTACGGCTGGGGGCGCGCTACCCGCGCGCCTACGCGCTCCACGCCGCGGCGATCCTGGTCGCGTCGGCGTTGCGGGGGACCGTGTACGCGACCACGACGGTGTTCGTGGCCCGCGCGGCGTTGCTCCAGCCGTGGCCCGCGTATCTCGCGCGCGTGACCATTGGCTTTCTGCCGATTGCGGGCGCCTTATACGTGGCGATCCTGTTCTTCGGGCGGGCCCGCACGGGCGAAGCGCAGCTGGCGCGGGCCGAGCTGGCCGCGTTGCGCGCCCATCTCCACCCGCATTTTCTGTTCAACGCGCTCCATTCCGTAGGCGCGCTCGTCCGTGCGCGGGATCACGATGGCGCGATTCTGGTGATCGCGGAGTTGAGCGATCTGCTGCGGGCGCTGCTCGCGCGGGGCGCGCCGGAGGAAGTCCCGCTGCGCGAGGAGATCGCCTTTCTCCGCCGGTATCTCGGGATCGAGCAAGTGCGGTTTTCCGACCGGTTGCGCGTCGAATGGCGGATCGCAGCCGAAGCCGAGGACGCGGCCGTCCCGCGGCTCCTGTTGCAGCCCTTGGCCGAGAATGCCGTGCGGCATGGGATCGCGCGGTCGAGCGTCGCCGGGCGCATTACCATCTCGGCGTTCCGCGATGGCGACCGCGTCGTTATCGCCGTCACCGACGACGGTCCCGGCCCCAATGGCGCCGCGCCGGGCCTCGGTCTGTCCGCCACGCGGGCCCGTCTGCTGCATGCGTGCGGCAAGGCGGCCACGCTGTCGCTGGGGCGGGCGCCCGAGGGCGGGGCGGTCGCGGCGATTCAACTCCCGTACCGACCGGTGCGGGCGACGTGATCCGGGCGGTCCTCGTCGACGACGAGCCGCTGGCGCGGGACGTCATGCGCGGGTTGCTGGCCCGCTACAGTGACATTGTCGTGGTCGCCGAGTGTGGCAACGGCATCGAAGCGGTCGCCGCGGTCCGGGCCCACGATCCGCAACTCCTGTTGCTCGACATTCAGATGCCGGATCTCGACGGGTTCGGCGTGCTCCGCGCGCTCGTCCCCCACTGTCCGCCCGCCGTCGTGTTGGTCACCGCGTTCGACGAGTTCGCGGTGCGCGCCTTTGACGCGGACGCGTTGGATTTTGTCGTCAAGCCCTTTACGGATGACCGGTTTTTTCGCGCGATCGATCGCGCCCGCCGGTTAGTGGCGACGAGTGACGCCGGCTATCGCGCGCATTTTCTGGTGGCCTCCGGCTCGCGTACGACGATCGTGACCGTGGACACGATCGCGTGGATCGAGGCCGATGACTACTATGCGCGCTTGCACGTCCCAGGGGGATCTCATCTCGTCCGCCGGTCGCTGCGCCTGTTGGAATCCGAGCTCGATCCCCGGCTCTTCGTGCGGGTACATCGCTCGGCGCTGGTGAGCGTGGCCCACATCCGCGAGCTTCGGGGGCGGCACACGGTCATCCTGCGCGATGGCACCCGCCTCGAGATCAGCGAGCGCCGCCGGGCCGCGGTGAAAGCGCGGCTCGACGTTACTTCGTATCGGTGACCAGGGGCAGCGCCGCCACGGTGACCCCTTCGCGGATGTCATTGCCCGGGTTCACGACCAGCCGCGCGCCTGACTCCAGTCCGGAGGTGATCTCCACCTGACTCCCGAAGTCCCGGCCCAGCTGTACTTTCTGATAGTGCACGACGTCGCCGCGCCCGATGAGCGCGACCTGCGGTCCGTCGCTGCGCACCACGAGCGCGTTGGCGGGAATGACGATCGTCGGGTCCGTGCTCGTGATCAGGAACCGGACGTCCGCGTACATGCCCGGCAACAGCTCGCCTTTGGGGTTCGCGATCTGGATTTCGGTGAGCAGCGTCCGCGAGCCCGCATCGAGCGCCCGCGCGTTGCGGATCACCTTCCCCTGGAACGCCTTCTGGGCCAACTCTCCTACCGAGACCTCGGCCGTCTGCCCCGGGTGCACGAGCGACATGGCGCTCTGCGGCACGCTGACGTAAATGCGTACGGTATCGGTGCCCGCCACCGTGAAGAGCGGCGTGGCCGCCGCCGTCCCCGCCGTCACCAGCGTGCCGTTGTCCACGTTGCGGGAGGTGACGACCCCGGTGAACGGGGCTACGACGCGCTCGTAGCGCTGCAACTGTGCGAGGCGCCCGTAATTCTCTTGCCCCGCTTTGAGCGACGCGACCGCGGCGTCATACGCCGCCTGCCTCGTGTCGACGTCGAACTCCGTCACGACCGAGTCCTTGGCCATCTCCTGCCACCGCACGAGCGTGCGTTTGGCGAGCGTCAGGTTGGCGTTCAACTGGGCCAGGTCGGCCTTGGCCTGGTCCGCCTGATGATCCAGGTCCGGCGACTCGATCTCGGCTAGCAACTGGCCGTTGGTGACGCGGGCGCCGATGTCCGTCATCCACCGCGCCACGTATCCGGTGGACCGTGCATAGATCGGCGTCTGGTGCAGCGCTTCGATCGAGCCGGGAAGCGCCAGGTTCGACGTCGCCGCGCCGTGGCCGACGACCACGACGTTCACCCGTGGGGCACCGTGGATGGATGCGGCTTCGGCTTCCAACTCCTGTTTGCGCTGCAGTCGGGGAATGATCCCGGCCGCGAGCAGCCCCACGACCACGAGGGAGACGATGCCGACCGTTTTCATTGCGCGACCTCGGCCTCGTAGCGTCCGCGGACCCAGCTGTAGACGACGGGAACGAACCCCAGGGTGAAAAGCGTGGCGATGACCAGTCCGCCGATGACCGCGCGGCCCAGCGGCGCATTCTGCTCTCCGCCTTCACCCAGGCCGAGCGCCATCGGCAGCATGCCGATGATCATGGCCAGCGCCGTCATCATCACCGGCCGGAGTCGGGTGAAGCCCGCGTCCGCCGCCGCTTGGATGGCGGTGCGGCCGGCGTGCATGCGTTCGTTGGCGAAGGTCACGACCAGAATGCTATTCGCGGTCGCCACGCCCATGGCCATGATAGCGCCCATGAGCGACGGCACGCTGAACGTGGTGTTGGTGGCGAAGAGGGCCCATACGATGCCGGCGAGCGCGCCGGGCAACGCCATGATGATGATCAGGGGATCCGACCACGATTGAAAGTTGACGACCATTAACAAGTACACGAGGAGGATGGCGAAGGCGAGGCCGGAGCCCAGCCCGATGAACGACTCGCGCATGTTGCGCACTTGACCGCGCACGATGAGCTGCGTGCCACGCGGGAGCGATTGGCGCGACGCGGCCACGATCCGATCAATGTCGGCCGCCACGCCACCGAGGTCGCGGTCCTGGGCGGCCGCGAACACGTCGAAGACGTTCTGCACGTTGTAGTGGCTGATCTCCATCGGAATCGTCGTCCGATGCATGGAGGCCACGTTGCCCAGGACGAGCGGTGGGTTCCCGCTGGCGGTGGGCACCGACAGGGACGGGTCGTCCACGAAGCGGTTGTTCGACGAGGCGGGCAGGGCGCCGAGGGGGGTGCTCCTGATGTCGTCGAGCGTCTCGAAGCGCGTGGGCGGCGTCTGCACCACGAGGCTATAGGGGATGCCCGTTTGCGGGCTGAGCCAGAAGTTCGGCGCGGCTTGTACGCTGGACGAGAGGGACGTCAGCAGGCTGGTCGCGACGTTGTTTTGCGTGAGGCCGAGCTGGGTCGCCCGCGAGCGATTCACATTGAACTTGAGCTCGGGCGCCGCGACGACTTGCTGCAGGCGGACATCCACGGCTCCCGGGACGTCCCGAATCTTCCGCACGAGACCGAGCGCGATGTCGTAGTTCGCCGGATTCTTGCCGACAACCTGGATGTCGATGGGTGAGGGCAGACCGAAGTTGAGAATCTGGCTCACAATGTCGGCCGAGCCGAAGGAGAACGTCCCCTGCGGATATTCGGCGTGGAGGCGGCGCCGGATGGTCTTGATGTAGTCCCAGGTGGATGTATGGTGGTCCGGCACGAGCGAGATCATGACCTCGGCGTCGGCCGCGCTGATGGTGGGCGTGTCGCTCGTCGAGAGATTGATCTGGCTGTAGGGCAGGCCGATGTTGTCGAGAATGCCGCTCAGCTCGCGCGGCGGAATGATCTGCCGGACCGTCCGGTCCACGCTGGCCACGAATTGCTCGGTTTCCTCGATGCGCGTGCCCGCAGGCGCGCGCACATGCAGGCGGATCTGTCCCGCGTCCACTCTCGGGAAGAAGTCCTGGCCGATGAACGGCAGCAAGCACGCGCTCACGGCGCAGAAGGCGACCGCGCTGAACACGACCACCTTCCGGTGATGCAGCGCGCGCTCCAGTGCCCCATGGTAGACGTCGCGGACCCGCTCGAACACGCCGTTGAAGGCATGATAGACGCGCCACACCGGACCAGAGCCGCCTTCGGCGTGCTCGCCGTGCTGGTACATGGCGCTCTCCTGCTTGAGGAGAAACTGCACCATGGTCGGCACGATGGTCCGCGACAGGAGGTACGACGCGAGCATGGCGAAGATCACGGCCATGGCCAGCGGGGCGAACAATGCGCCGGCGACACCACCGAGAAAGAACACCGGCACGAACACGATGCAGATGGCCAGCGTGGAGACGAACGCGGGGACGGCGATCTGCGACGCCCCGTCCAGGATCGCCTGCGTCAGCTCTTTTCGTTGGCCCAAGTTGCGATGGATGTTCTCGATTTCCACCGTCGCGTCGTCGACGAGTATGCCCACCGCCAGCGCCAGGCCGCCCATGGTCATGACGTTCAACGTCTGACCCAGGGCCGCCATCGTGATGATGGAGCACAGGATCGAGAGTGGGATCGAGGTCGCCACGATCACGGTGCTGCGCCAGGAACCCAGGAAGAGCAGGATCATGAGCGCCGTGAGGCAGGCGGCGATCGCCGCCTCGCGCAGCACGCCGTCCAGCGCGGCCTGCACGAAGACCGACTGGTCGATCACGAACCGGATCTTCATCGAGGGCGGCAACGTCGCCTGCACGGCGGGCAGCGCCTCTTTCACGCGGCGCACGATGTCCAGCGTCGAGTTGCCTTCGGCCTTGAGAATGCTCTGGAGCGCGCCGCGGTTGCCGTTTTCGCGGACGATGTTCGTCTGGATCGCGTTGCCATCGTGGACGTGCGCGACGTCGCGCACGTACACCATGGCGCCGTTCACCTGGCGAATCGGCAGGTCGTTGAGCTCTTCCAGAACGTCGGGTGTGCTGTTGAGGCCGACCTGGTATTCGGTCGTGCCCAGCTTCACCGTGCCGGCGGGCAGTATGACGTTCTGGGCGTTGACCGCCAAGCTGACATCGCTCGGGCTGATCCCCTTGGCCAGCAACGCCTGGGGATCGAGATCGACCATGATCTGCCGGGGCTTGCCGCCGTAGAGGCCTGGCAGCTGGGAGCCCTGGACTGTGGCCAGACCGATACGCAGAAAGTTCGACGAATAGTCGTTGATCTGCTGCTCGGAGAGCACGTCGCTATGGATGCCGAGCTGCAGGATCGGAACGTTCGTCGCGTTGAACTGAATGATGAGCGGGGGCGTGGTCCCCACCGGATACCCGCGGAGCGCCGTCTGGCAGAACGCCGTGACCTGGGCGTTGGCCGCCCCAATGTTGACGCCAGGATGGAAGTAGATTCGAATGACGCCTTCGCCAAACAACGAGTTGGACTCGATGTGCTCGATGTCATTCACCACCGTCGTCGCGAATCGCTCGGATGGGCCGACGATACGCTGTTCCATGTCTTTCGGGCTCATGCCCGCATAGACCCAGACGACGTTGATTACCGGAATGTTGATTTCGGGAAACACGTCGGCCGGCGTGCGCCGGATGGCGACGATCCCGAAAATGATCACCAACAACGCCCCGACGACGAACGTATACGGCCGCCGGAGCGCGAGTCGAACTATCCACATCGCGCGACCACCAGTTTATCCCAGGATGCCTTACCGATACATGCAGTACGCATGAGACTGTCGCGACGCTGAATATCCGTCTGCGCCGGCCGAGTTGACCGCCAGCCTCTGCGTTGCTCTTATTACTCGTCAGACAAATCTACAGGAGCGTCACAATGGTTCCCTTGATTCCGGCCATCTTGATGGCCTTCTCGGCGTCCACGATGTCCGTGGCGGACAGCGCGATTACCGGGTGCCTCCAAAAAGGCTCCACGGACGGCACCTACACCCTGGCGTCGAAGGACGGGAAGACGTACAAGGTCACGTCGAAGACGCTGAAGCTCGCCGGCCACGTGGGGCACACAGTCACGCTGACGGGCGATGTCAAGGATTCGTCGCTCGACGCCACGAAGATGGCGATGGTGAGCGGCAGCTGCTCGTAAGCGGCTGATCCTAGACTCGTAGTAGCACCACCGCTCCGGTTCACCGCGCGCCGATACCCGTTCACCGGTCGGCGCGCGGGTCCGGGGGCGCGCGCCGATATCTTCGGCGCCATGGTTCCACACCGCGTTGCTCGTGTACTTCCTCATTGTAGCGCTCGGCCAGCTGGCCGTGTGGGCCGGCGATCGGCACACCCATCGCGAGCAGTTGGCCGACGCCCACCTGCGCGCCCTCCAGGCACAGCTGCAACCGCATTTCCTGTACAACACGCTGAACACCATCAGCGCGCTGGTCATGACCAAGCGCAATGCCGAGGCCATGGATGTCCTGCACGGACTCGGCGGCCTGTTGCGCCAGTTGCTGGCGCCCGGCGCCTCCCACGAGGTGCCAGCCGGGGAAGAGATGCGGTTCATCGAGGAGTACCTGGCCATCGAGCGCATCCGGTTTTCGGACCGCTTGCAGATCTCCTGCACGGTGGAGCCCGACGCCGCGGCAGCCCTGGTGCCGCGATTCATTCTGCAACCCGTCGTCGACAACGCGATCCGTCACGGCATCGCCCCGCGCGTCGACGGCGGCCAGGTGTCCGTCACCATCGCGCGCACGGGTGACGCCCTCCGGATGCGCGTCAGCGACGATGGCGCCGGCATCGTGGGGCCGACGCACGGGCTCGGCACGGGGCTCGACATCACGCGGCGCCGGCTCGCCTGCCTGTACGGCGACGGCGGCACCCTGACCATGTCGCCGCGGGCCGGCGCGGCACCGACGTCGTCATCGAGACGCCATGGACTACCTCCTCAAACCCCTCCGTCCGTCGCGCGTCATCGAGGCCGTGGAGCGGGCCCGGGCCCGCGCCGGGCAGGACCGGGGATCGGCGGCTCCCCCGAGACTAGGGGTCAAGGTCGGCGACCGGATGCGGGTCTTCGATCAGCGGACCATCGACTGGATCGAGGCCGACGATGACACGATCATCCTGCACGTCGGCGCCGCCGGCCACCGCGTGCGCGAGCCGCTCGCCGGCATCGAACGGCGATTGGACCCCACGCTTTTCGCCCGCCTGCACCGCTCCACCGTCGTGAACATTGCCCGTATCGCCGAGATCCAGCCCTTTTATCACGGCGACGCATACGCGATCCTCCGCGACGGCACCCGGCTGCGCGTGAGCCGCACCTATCGGGCCCGACTGGAGCGAATCGTCACAGGCCGCTAGCCTCCAGGCCATGACGATCAAACGACTGAATACCGGACCGCGCTTGAGCCAAGCGGTCATTCATGGCGACACCATCTTCATCGCGGGTCAGGTGGCCACCGACACGTCGGCGGATGTGGCCGGACAGACGCGGCAAATCCTGGCCTCGATCGATGCCCTGCTGGCGGAAGCGGGATCCGACAAGTCCAAGGCCCTCTCGGCCAACATCTGGCTGGCGGACATCGCCGCCTCGTATGACGAAATGAACCGGGTGTGGGACGCGTGGGTGATCGCCGGACATACGCCCGCCCGGGCGACGGTCGAAGCGAAGCTCGCCAAACCGATCTACAAGGTCGAGATCGCCCTCATCGCGGCGCGGTAGCGAGAAAAGCGGCGACGACATTGGGGCGCCACCAGTGGGCGCACCGCTTGATCTCGGCGATCGCCTCGGCCCCGGAGCGCGCCGCGCGGTAGCTGCGCGTCGTGGTCATCGCGTCGTAGGCATTGACGATGCCGATGATCTGCGCGGTCAGCGGCACCTCGTCGCCCTTCAGGCGATCGGGATACCCGGTGCCGTCGAGCTTTTCGTGGTGGGACCGGATGATCGGCTTGACCTGCCACGGAAACTCGACCGACGCCAGCAGCTCCACGCCATAGACGGTGTGCTGCTGCATGATCTCGAACTCGGCTTCGGTGAGCTTGCCGGGCTTGTTCAGGATCTCGTGGGGGACTTTGACCTTGCCGACGTCGTGGAGGTAGGCGCCGACGCGCACCGCCGTTACCGTCGCTTCGTTGAGCCCCAGCTCCACGGCGACCGCCGTCGCGTACGACGCCACGCGCTCGCAGTGGCCGTGGGTGTACGCGTCCGCCGAGTCGATCGAGCGGCCCCACGAGGCCACGAGGTCGAGATAGATCCGCTCGAGGTCGGAGACCTTGGTGGTGACGTCCTGTAGGTCGGCCTTGGCGCCCAGCCGGTGGAACAGCCGGTGGGCGGTGTTGAGCAGCGTCAGCGCATCCTGGTTGCGATTGAGCTGCTGGTACAAGACGGCCAACTCGCGCGTCGCTTCGGCTTCTTCCAGACCGACGCCGACATCGGATGCCAGTTTGATGGCCGAGCGTAGGCGCGACTCGGCCAACGCCGGCGCGCCCGTCTCGCGGTACATCATGCCGAGGAACTTGTAGGCCTCCGATCGACCTTGGCGGATGCCCAGCTCGTCGAGGATGTTCAGGACCTCCTCGGCGCCCGCTCTGGCGTCCTCGTACCGCTGGCGCCCCAAGTGGATCTCGCACCGGTTGAGCAGCACCGAGGTGCGCAGCTGCCGGTCCCCGATCGACTCCGCCAGCGCGAGGCTCGCGGCGTAGTACAGGTCGGCCGTCGCCCAGTCCTTGAGGTCGGCGCTGATCATGCCCAGGTTGTGGTTCGTCACCGCGCGGCCCCGATCGTCGCCCACCGCCTCGAACGCCGCCAGCGACCGCTTGTAGCGACTGAGGGCCGTCGCGAAATCGCCGCGCACGTTGGCGACGACGCCGAGATTCCCCTCGATGTGCGCCCGGGCCGTCGGATCGTGGCCGCCCAGCGTCAGCGCCCGCTCGAACGCGTCGGCCGCGGCCGTCAGGTCGGCCCGCTCCAAATGCGCGAAGCCGAGACCGTTCAGCGCGTGCGAGGCCATGAGGTCGAGATGCGCGGCCATCGCCGTGTGATAGCTCTCCTCGCACAACGCGATCGCGGCCCCGAACTCCTGGCGGCGTCGCCGAATCGACGCGTGGCGGCGCAGGGCTTCGCACCGCGCCTCCACGTCCGCGAGATCCGTCCCAGCGCTCGCGGCGGCCGAGATATAATCCTCGACCGCCGCGTCCAATCGTCCCGCGCGCTCTCGTTCCCTCGCGACGGCGAGGAGCTGCCGCGCCCGACTGGGCGCGGTTTCGACCGTCGCTTCGGTCATCTTACCGCGCGCGGCGCGTCTCCGACGCCGCGTAGACCGAGAAGTGCCAGATCGGGGCGTGTACCTGACCGCCGCCGTTGTCGATCGCCGGCAAGAGCTCCAGGATCTGCGTCAGCAGGTCGTCCAGGAAGTCGATGCCGAGCGAGCCCTGGGGCTTGTTCGCGCAATGCGAGTAGTCGAGCGTCAGCGTCGGCGGCACCAGGAACTTGGTACCGGCCGGCGTGAACGACGCCGCCAGCGTGTCGCCGGCGACGGTCGTCGCCGTGATCAACGTCGGCTTGAGCACCGCCAACGGCGGCACCGCCAACGTGTGGGGGCCGAAGTGCACCGTGCCACCGAGCAAGCCGATGGTCGCGGAGCCCTTGTACGGGCCGCCGTTGTTCGTACAGACGAAGAGATCGGGCTTGCTCCCGATCCCCAGGAGGCCGAGGAGACCACTGAGGTCCTGGGCCTTCTGCGTCTGAGGGTTGGAGAGCGTGGTCACCGGCGCCGCTTGGGCGGCCGGCGTCGCAGGAGCCAGGGGTTCACCAGTCTCGCCGCTGCAAGCCACTAGGCCGGCGCCGGCGATTACGAGGCTCACTGTCGCGGTTTTGTACGATTGGAAGAAGCGCATAGTAGTCCTGACCGAGGTTGGCCGGTATCAAGGCAAGCGGCACGCCGCCCAGCTCGGTTTGCTAAGTCAGTATGTCCCAACGCAAGCAGTTGTTTGTGTGGGAAGCGCTCTACAGGCAAAACGCGAAATTGACAGGCGTTCTGCGATGGAATCAGGCGGGAAGCGTGAAAGTGAAGGTCGATCCCGACCCCAGCTCGCTCGCGGCCGTCAATTCTCCGCCCATCCCGCGCGCCAGCTCCCGGCTGATCGCCAATCCCAGTCCCACGCCTGTCGAGGGATTGCGCAGCTCGCGGCCCACCTGCACGAACGGCTCGAAGATTTGATCGAGCTTGTCGTGGGGAATGCCCCGCCCCGTGTCCTGCACGATCATGTCGACGAGACCGTCGTGCACGCGGCACCGGAGCGTCGTATGCCCGCCCTCGGGCGTGAACTTCACGGCATTGGACAACAGGTTGAGGATCACCTGCTGCACCTTGTCCGGGTCGGCGCGGACCGTCAGCACCGGATCGCAGGGCTCGCGGGAGAAGACGACGCCTTTCCGGCGGGCCTGCGGTTCGATGAGCGATGCCGCCTCGCGCAACGCCCGATCCACCGGGACGTCGCGCAGCGCGTAGCGCACGCCGGCGCTCTCCAGCTGGACAAAGTTGAGCACGTCATTGATCAAGCCGAGCAGGTACTCCCCGGCGCGGCGGATGCGGCCGAGATCTTCGCGTTGAGTGTCCGTCACCGGGCCGCGAATCCCCATCTCCAGCAATTCGACGTATCCCGCGATGGCGTTGAGCGGCGTCCGCAGCTCGTGGCTCATGGTCGCCAGGAACGCCGACTTGGCCTGATTGGCCTCGTCGGCGCGCTGCCGCACGCGCTCGGCGTCGTTGCGCGCCGTGCGTTCGGCCTCGAACAACCGGGCGCGCTCGAGCGCCTGCGCGCATTGGCGCGCCAACGTCGTCAGCAGCGCCACGTCGCCATCGTCGAAATTCCGCGGCGCCGTGAAATCGAACCCCAGGCCGCCCAGCGCGCGTCCTTCTACCATAAGGGGCAGGATCGCCGCGGCGCTGAGCGAAGGATTGGCCTCCAGCGTCTGGGCCAGCGTCGGAAAGCGCGCGACGTACTCGGCCCGCGTCGTAATGAAGATCGGGTCGCCCGAGGCGACCACCTCCGGGAACGGCAAGCCGCGCCGATTCGGGAAGCGGCGCCATTGCTGGTGCAGTTCGTCCGCGACGCCCGTCATGGCGAGCAGCTCGAATGACGCGCCATCCGCGGCCAGCACCCCGACCGACCCCGCTTGCGCGCCCACGACGTGCGACCCCTCCGTCGTGACAATGCGTGCGACGTCCTTCGCCGTGGCGGCCGCCGAGAGACCGGCCGTCACCCGCTGCATCGCCCGCACGCGGACCCCCTCGGCGCGTAAGGCGACCTCGATGCGCTTGCGTTCCGTGACGTCGGTCGAGACGCCCAGCACCTGCTCGACGCGTCCGTCCTCGCCGAAGATGGGACATTTGACGGTCTGCAACCATCGGACGTTGCCGGAGGCATCCGTGATCCGTTCTTCCGGAATCATCAGCGGGCGCCCCGACTCCAGCACTTGGCGATCGATGCGCCGAAAGAATTCGACTTCGTCCGCGTTCGCGTTGAAGTCCGCGTCGCTCTTGCCGATCAGGTTTTCGATCGACGTCCCGTACGCCGCGGCTACCGCCTGGTTGACCAGCGTGAAGCGGCCCCGCCGATCCTTGGCGAAGAGGAAGTTCGGGTCGATGTCGATGATCTGCCGGAGGAAGCGCTGCTCGGCCATGAGCGCCAGGCGCGCCGATGCGGCGACGCCGGCCGACGTTGCCACGGAGAGCGCCGAGAGCCCGACCGCGACGGCACCGGCGGCCGCCATGAGCCAGCGGACGTGCGGCGAGGCAGCGGCGCAGGCCAGCACCGTCACCACCCCGACCAGCACGGTCGGTCCCACGCGCGCCAGTCTCATCATCATCGGCCCCCAAGATGTACCGTCCGGGCACCGTGCTCAACCGCTCATACAGCGCCGGCTGGGGTAGATCAGACCATGTGGCTACCGAGCACGGTCCCGGATTTGCGCCCGACTCGCCGCGTGCCCTGGATCCGTACCGCCTCATGAGCGCGCGACCCGACCTCACGTGGACCGAGTCCTCCGTGACCCCCGATGATGTGACCCTCCGGCTCCTCGTCGTCGACGACGACGACGTGGACCGCATGGCCGTCCGCCGGGCATTGGCGGCGACGGCCCTCAGAGCCGACATTGAGGAAGCCACGACCGCCGAGGCGGCGCTGGCCGCTCTCAAGGGACGCCGGTTCGACTGCGTGTTGCTCGACAATCGGCTCCCCGGGCACTCGGGACTGGAGTTCATCCGCGAGGCGCGGCGGCTGGGCGTCGATGCGCCCGTCGTCATGCTCACCGGTCAGAACGACCCCGAGATCGCCGTCGCCCAGATGAAGGGCGGCGCTGTCGATTTTCTTCCCAAGGGCACGGCCGACGGCAGCTTGAGCGCCGACCGCCTGGAAGCGGTGATCCGGGCCGCCGTGCGCGTCCACCGCGCCGAGCGGGCTCTGCACGCGGGACAGGCGTGGGCGTCGACGGCGTTGCGGAGCATCGGCGACGCCGTGGTGACCACCGATGCGCATGGGCGTGTGACGTTCCTGAACCGTGCGGCCGAGGAATTGACCGGGCGCACGATGTCCAACGCGACGGGGTACGCCTTGGCCAATGTCGCCGACGTCGTGCCGGAAGGCGGGGAGGGGCCCGCCTTGCATGAGCGGCTCGCGCAAGTGCTCGCCGGGCGCACCGCCGTGTCGCAAGCCGACATGGTGCTGCGCGGCGCCGACGGGCGGCGGGTGCCCGTCGACGCGCGCGTCGCGCGCATCCGGGCCGACCGTGTCGAGGGGGCGCCGCCGGGCGCCGCCGTCGGGGCGGTGCTCGTCCTCCGCGACATCACGGATCGCAAGGCGGCCGAACGCGCGCTGGAGGCGGCGCGCGCCGATGCGGACCGGGCGCGGATGGAGGCCGAGGCGGCTAACCGGGCGAAGAGCGAGTTTCTGGCAACGATGAGCCACGAGTTGCGCACACCGCTCAACGCCATCGGGGGGTTCACCCAGTTGATCGCCGACGGCATCTATGGTCCGCTGTTGCCCAAACAGGTCGAAGCGCTCGATCGCATCAAGCGCGCCCAGGAACTGCTCCTCGGTCTCATCAACGCGGTGCTCGATTTCGCCAAGGTGCAGGCGGGCAGCCTGCGGCTCGCGGTCACCGATTTCGACGTCCAGCACGTGCTCGACGACGTGCGACCCCTCGTGGTGCCGCAGATGCTGGCCAAGGCCCTCGCGCTCGACGTGCGCGTCGACAAGCGTGTCGCGCCGGTGCGCGCCCGCGCCGATCGCGACAAGGTGCAGCAGATCGTGCTGAATCTGCTGAGCAACGCGACCAAGTTCACGCCGCGCGGCGGGCGCGTCACGCTGGCCTGGGCGGTCGAGGGAGACCACGTGTGCGTGACGATCAGCGACACGGGCATCGGGATACCGGCGGAGCGCCTGGACGTGATCTTCGAGCCTTTTGTGCAGCTGGGCAGCGATCGCACGACGATCGGGCAAGGGACAGGACTGGGCCTCGCGATCAGTCGGGATCTGGCGCGCTCGATGGGCGGCGATCTCACGGCGGCCAGTGAAGTCGGCGTCGGGTCCACGTTCACCCTGATTGTGCCGGCGGCGCGCGGGTGACGGTCTCCGGCGCTCCATCGTCCGGGGGCATGTCGAACGGTCTCGATCCCGCGGCGATTCTCGTCCAGGCCAGCTCGCGCTCCTGGTCGGGCGGGACAGACCGCTGCATGCATCCCCTCGACGGCAAGCCGCTCGTGCTCCGCACCCTGGAGCGCGCCCGGGCGCTCTTTCCCCGCACGCCGATCCGTTTGTGCGCGCCGGAATTCGACCGCGGAGGACTGGACTCCATCGCCGCGGCTGTCGCCGGTTGCACGGTGCGGTACGGGTTCGACGCCAAGCCCCTCCAGCGCATGATCGCGGCGACCGGGGATCTCGACGACGACGCCACGATTCTGCGGATCGACGGGCTGCACAGCTTCTTTCAGGAGTCCGTCATCGCCGGACTCCTCGAGGCCGTGCGCACGGGGCATCTCGACATCGCGAAGTCGCCGGATGACTTCCCGCCGCCGCTGACCGGAGATGTGTGGCGGGTCGGCGCGCTCCGGCACGTCGACCGGATGCTCGCCTGGCCGACCGATCGCGCGGCGCCGCACTACGTCCATCCCAAGTTCCTCGCCATGCGCCAGGACTCGGGGCTCGCGTCCCGCATCGTCGAGCCGGGACCGATCGCCGACGAGACGCTCCGGACGATACGGGCGTCGCTGGCCCGGGCGTTCGACGAGGATCACATCGAAGTCACGGGCAAGGCCATCGCCGCCGGCGACCAGATCTCCTTTCATTACGTCCTCGTGGGTCGACGTCTTCGGCCGACCGACCGCGTGCTCGACATCGCGTCGGGCAAGGGCTTCGGGGGCGACATCCTGGCCGGCAGCGCCGCGGCGGTGGTCTGCGCCGATCTCGACGAAGGGAAGTTGGCGGAAGGCCGGCGCCTGTGCCCACGGGCCAATCTGTCGTTCGCGCACGAAGACGTGATGCGTATGAGTTTCCCGGACGCTTCTTTCGATGTCGCGGTGAGCCTGGAGACCATTGAGCACATGGACGACGTCGACAGGTATCTCGCCGAGCTCCGCCGTGTCGTGAAGCCCGGCGGCCGGGTGATCGTGTCGACGCCGCAGAACCGCATTGGCCGGATTCCCCTGACGCCAGCGCACATACACGAGTTCAGCCTCGACGAGTTGCGCACCCGGTGCGCAAGCCACTTCAATGTCGAGAGCGTACTCGGCCTCAAGGCCGGCACGATTTACTTCGAGGACGATCCGGTCGGCGCCAACTCGATGATCTTCCTCCGACGCGCGGGCTGACGATTATCTTGGGGCATGATGCCCCGTCCCGTCTCTGCCGTCTGGCTCGCCACCATTCTGATCCTCGTCGGCGCCTGTCATTCGACCGCGCCGTCGACCACGCCCCACCCGGCGCCGGTGGCCGTGGCACCCGCCGCGCCGAGCGCCGCGCCCTCGTCGGGACTCAAGGAAGCGCCGCGCGACTGGCAGTTGCTCGATGAGAGCGTCGATCACGTGCCGGGCATCAGCGTCGCGCGGGCCGAGAAGGAGCTGCTTGCGGGCCGGGCGCCCAAAGCGCCCGTCGTCGTGGCCGTCATCGACGGCGGCATTGACACCGCGCACGCCGATCTGCGCGCCAATCTCAACGCCCAGCGTGGGTGGGACTTCATTGGCGGCGCCGACGGGCGCGACGTCCATTGGGACACGTATGAGCTGACGCGGCTGGTGATCCGCTGCCGCCACCAACAGGCCAGCGGTCCGGATACGTTGCCGACGACACTGGCGTCGCAGTGCACGCACCTGGAGAGCGATCTGGCGGCGCGGCATGGCCAGGCCGAGCGGCAGTTGCAGCAGCTCAAGGAGCTCTCCAGCGCGCGCCAGCGGGCGACCGATGTGTTGCGGCAGCAGATGCGGACGGATTCGCTGAGCGTCGGTAGCGTGCAAGCGCTCGATCCGACCGACAGCACCATCGGGCGCGCGCGGCAGATCTACTTGGCGTTGGAGACGCACGGCGCGACCGCCGCCGCGATCGCCGACGCGATCACCCAGTTGCAGTCGCGCCTCGACTATGCGCTCAATACGTCGTTCGACCCGCGGCCCATTGTCGGCGACAACTACGCCGATGTGCACCAGTCGCACTACGGCAACAGCGATGTCATGGGCCCGGATGCCAAGCACGGGACCCACGTGTCCGGCATCATCGGCGCGGTGCGCGGCAACGGGGTGGGCATCGACGGGATCGCGCCCGCGGTGCACATCATGATGATCCGCGCGGTGCCGGACGGCGACGAGCGCGACAAGGACATCGCCAACGCGATCCGCTACGCCGTCGACCACGGCGCGCGCGTGATCAACATGAGCTTCGGGAAAGGGTACTCGCCGGAGAAGGGTGCGGTGGACGAGGCCGTGCGGTACGCCGATGCCCACAACGTGCTCATGGTCCACGCCGCCGGCAACGACGGCGAGAACCTGGACACGCATGCGAACTTTCCGACGCCGGCGTACGCCGACAGCGGGCACGCCCGGAACTGGATCGAAGTCGGCGCGTCGTCGTGGTCCGGCGGCGACAGCTTGGCGGCGTCGTTCAGCAACTATAGTCAGAGCCGCGTGGACGTCTTCGCGCCGGGCGTCGATATCCTGTCGACGGTGCCTGGCAACACGTACGAGCGCGATAGCGGGACGAGTATGGCGGCGCCGGTGGTCACGGGCCTGGCGGCGCTCATCCTGGATTACTATCCCGATCTCTCGGCTGCCGACCTCAAGAAGGTCATCCTCAAATCGGCGACGCGGTATGACCAGATGGTGGTGCGACCGGGTTCCACCAACGGGGAGCGCGTGCCGTTTTCGTCGCTGTCGACGACCGGCGGCATTGTGAACGCCTATCGGGCCTTCCAAGCGCTCAATAGCCCCCAGCCCTAGTCCCTATCGTCGCGACGGACGCGCTTTCCGGCGCCCTGCCAGGCGGCGAACCCACCGGCCACGTTGCGCACGTCGCGCACGCCGTGGGCCGATAGCACGCTGGCCGCCGTGACCGACCGTGCGCCGCCCTGGCAGTGCACCGCCACCGGACGTCCCGTCGGGATTTCCGCGATGTGGTCGGCGAGCGTCGCCAACGGAAGGTGGATGGCCCCTTCGATGTGGCCCGCCTGCCACTCCGCCGGATCGCGGACATTGATCAGCGTCACCGACCCCGCGCGCAGCATGACGGCGAGGGCATTGATGTCGATCGACGGCATCGGGATCTCGGCGCCCCCGGGCGCCAGCCATCCGACGACGCGATCAAGCCCGATGAGCGACAGGTCGCGCGCGGCCTCGCGGGCGGTGGCCGCGTCGGCGGCGAGGAGCGCGATGTCGGCGTCGTAGGGCACGACCGAGCCCGCCCGGGTGGGGAACGCGTTGGACAACGGGATCTTGAGCGAACCCGGCACCAGTCCGCTCGTCGCGCGAATGTCGATCGTGACAGCGCCCGCGGGCGCGCGATCGAACGCGGGCGGGTTGGGGAGCGCGGCAAGCGGAGGGAGTCCCTCGCGGTTGACGCGCTTCATCACCGCGAAGTAGCGCGGCGGTTCCGGTTGACCGGCGAGGACCTCGGCGGTGAACGTCGCGACATTGCCGAGCTGAAACGCCCAGTTGCCCACAATCTCGGCGCGGAGCGTTGCGCTGGGCGCCGCGCTCAGCGCCTTGCCGCAGGCCGAGCCCGCGCCGTGGCCCGGCCAGATCTGCAGGTCGCAGGGGAGCGCCCGAAAGCGTTGCAGCGACGCGTGGAGCGCCTCCGCGCCGACGACAGCCGCCCCCGGTATGCGTGCAGCCCGCTCCAGCAAGTCCGGACGGCCGACATTGCCGACGAACAGGAAGTCGCCGGTGAGCGCGGCCCACGGACGATCGCCGGACGTGATGTCGGTGAGCAGGAACGTCAGGTGCTCTGGCGTGTGCCCGGGCGTGTCCAGCACATTGACGCGGAGGTCACCGAGCGCGAACGTATCGCCGCCGGCGAGCGGCGTACCGGGGAAGCCATAGTCGCCGCGCGCGGGGAGCAAAAGGCGCGCGCCGGTGCGCGCCGCCAGATCGCGACTTCCCGACACGAAGTCGGCGTGGATGTGCGACTCCGTGACGTGCGTGATGCGCACGCCGGCCGCCTCGGCGGCCTGGATGTACTGATCGACCGCGCGCGTCGGGTCCACCACCAGCGCCTGACCCGTGCGTGTGCAGCCGACGAGGAAGCTCGCCTGGGCCAGCTTCCCTTCGAAGATTCGCTGAAACAGCACCCGTCTATGAAAGCAGTGAAAACGACGCCGTGCCAGGGCGATGCGAAGGGCCATGGTCAGTCTGGCGAACCGGGCCCGACCTTATTAGATTGACATCAATATAAACGGAGCCTTTCATGTCTGCGCGTGTGCTGCCGCTCGTGCTCACGGTTGGACTCGTGGTTGGTTGCGCCCATCATCCCGCGCCGGTCGCCGCCGCGCCGGCCCCCGCGCCCGCGCTGCCGGCGCCTGCCGCGCCCGCGCCCGCCGCTGTCGTGCGCACGGCGAGCGATGATGGCGGCGCCTCGCGGCTCGCCGCTCTGCGCGCCGTCGTGGGGCAGATGACGTACTTCGCGTTCAACGCATTGAGCCTGACCGCGGACGACCAGACGACGCTGGATGCCAAGGTGCCGATCCTCGCCGCCAACCCCGGCTTGGCCCTCCGCGTCGCCGGCAACTGCGACGATCGCGGCTCCGACGAGTACAACCTCGTCCTGGGGCAGCGGCGGGCCGAGGCCGCGAAGCGGTACCTGGGCGAACATGGGATCGCCGGCGCGCGGATCGCGACCATCAGCTATGGGAAGGAGCGTCCGATCGCCCAGGGGGACAACGAGCAGTCGTGGTCCCAAAATCGCAACGATCAGTTCGAGATCACGGCGGGCGGCAGCGCCCTGACCGCGCCCCAGGGCCAGTAGCCGGCGCCGGCGCGCCGCTCAGCGACCGCCCGACGCCGGCTCGTCGAACAACATTGTCGGCCGTTTTTCCGACAGCCCCATCTCGGAGATCAGCGCCGTGAGGCCGCGCGCCAACGCGCGGCGCTCGCGGAGCGGCAGCCGCTCGAGCGCCGCGATCATCGCGCTCTGCGGCGACTCCGGCAACCGCGACACCGCCGCCCGGCCCGCCGCGGTGAGCGCGATGACGACCCGCCGGCCGTCGTCGGCCGACCGCTCGCGTCGGAGGAGACCCCGATGCCGCAACCGCTCGACAATGGGCGACGCCGTGCTCTGGTCGGTGTAGGTCCGCGCCGCCAGCTCATTGAGGGACCGCGCCGGCGACTCGACCAGGGCGTGCACCACGAACAACTCGGCGGTCGTCAGTCCTGAGACCGCTTTCGAGCGCCGGGCGCTCGCGCGCAGGGACTGCACCAGGCGACGGATCGCGTCGAGCGTCGCCCGGACGTCGCTCTCCTTCACCCCGCTCATGCGGCGCAAGTTACATCGGCCCCGATACATTGCACACAATGCGACGCGCCTGGCGCCGATTCGTCGAATGGTTCAACGCGCAGGAGCTCAGCGAACACGCGATCCTGCTCGGCTTTGCCGTCCTCATCGGCGTGCTCAGCGCGCTGGGCGTCGTCGCCTTCTACCGCGCGATCGATCTCTCCTATATCGCGTTCCTGAGCCGGGAGAGCGACCTAGTCTACCGGCCGCTCATGACCGGCGTCGGGATGGTCGTCGCCTGGTGGATCATGCGCCGCCTGGGGCGCGGACACGACGGCATGAATGTGCCCGACGTGCAACTCGCGGTGGTGCGACGCGGGGGCGATGTGGCCACCCGTCCGGCGCTGGCCCGCACGCTGGCCAGCGCCATCACGATCGGGAGCGGCGCGTCCGCCGGCAGCGAGGGTCCCGTCGTGGTCCTCGGCGCCGCCATTGGCTCGGCCCTCGGCAAAGCGTTCCGCTTCACGCCCGAGCGCGTCGTCGTCTTCGTCGGGTGCGCGTGCGGCGCCGCCATCAGCGCCGCGTTCAATGCGCCGTTGGCCGGCGCGTTCTTCGCGCTCGAGGAGATCGTGGGGTCGCTGGCCGTGGGATCCTTCTCGCCGGTCGTGGTCTCCAGCGTCGTTGCCGCCGTCGTCTCCCGCGCGGTGTTCGGCAACCATCCCGCGTTCCCGATTCCCGCGCCGTACGGCTACGGCTCCATCGGCGAAGTCTTGCTGGCGTTCCCGGTCCTGGGCGTGGTGATCGGTCTGGTCGCCGTCCTCTTCGTGCGGACGTACTTCGCGACGGACGCCATCGCCAAGCGCTTGCGGGCCCGGCTTCCGGCGCCCGTCGTGCCGCTGCTAGCCGGCGCGCTCGTCGGCGCGCTCGTATGGCTCTCCGGTGGTCTCCTCGTGGGCTACGGACACTTGGCGATCCACGTCGAGATGTTCGGCCGTCTCCCGTGGTACCTGCTCCTGGCGTTGGCCGGCGGTGGCATCATCGCGACATCGATCACGCTCAACGGCGGCGGATCGGGCGGCGTGTTTACGCCGTCACTCTACGTCGGCGCCGCGACCGGCGGCGGCCTCGGCGCCTTGCTGGAGCGGCTTTTCCCCGGCCTCGGTGTGCATCCGGAGGCCTATGCGCTCGTCGGGATGGGCGCCATGATCGCCGGCGCGACCGACGCGCCGATTACCGGCATCCTGCTCGTGTTCGAGATGACCGGCGACTACGCGATCGTACTGCCGCTCATGCTGACGGTGGTGATCGCCCACGTCGTCGCCCGGCGGTTGGAGCCAGATTCGCTGTACAGCGGGTGGCTGCGGCGCCGCGGCGAGTCGATCGAGCACGGCGCCGACCAGGACGTGTTGAGCGGCCTCCACGTGCGTGATGCATACGATCCAGCGCCCGCCGCGATCGACGAAGGGGCCCCGGTCGCCGTGCTGGTCGCGCATCTCCGGTATTCCGACCAATCCGTCTTTCCCGTCGTCGATGCCGAGCGGCGCCTCATCGGCGTCGTCACCACGGGCGATCTCGGACGCGTCGCGGCCGCGGCGCGGGACATCGATCCGCTGCTGCGGGCGATCGATATCTCGCAGACGTCGGAGACCGTCGGCCCGGACGAGTCCCTCATGAGCGCCTTGCGCCGCATGGGCGCCCGCGGCGCGGCGGCCGTGCCCGTCGTGGACGGCGACCGGCTTGTCGGGATGATCAGCCGGGCGCACATTCTGAGCGCGTACGAGCGCCGGGTCGGCGAGGACGGCGGGCGCTAACGACTGTGCGTGTAGATGAGCTCCAGCAGCTCATCGTACATCGCGGACGCCTGCTCGGTGGTGCCCCGGATCGCTGCCGTCGCGCAGTGCTCCAGATGGTTGCGCATGAGCTCGCGCCCCACGGCGCGCAGGGCTTCGTGCACGGACGAGAGCTGGGTCAGGATGTCCGCGCAGTAGCGCTCGTCGGCGACCATGCGTTGGAGGCCCCGGACCTGACCCTCGATCCGCCGGAGGCGTTTGATGGTGCGATCCTGAGTGCTCGGCGTGACGCCGACGGCTTTGCGGGGACTCATGCGCGGCGGAGTCGGAGGCTGTTGGACACGACGCTGATGGAGCTGGCCGCCATGGCGGCGCTGGCCAGCATGGGGCTCAGGACGAGACCGAACGCGGGAAACAACGCGCCAGCGGCGATCGGGATGCCGATCACGTTGTAGGCGAATGCCCAGAAGAGATTCTGCTTCATGACCCCCATCGTGCGGCGGGCCAGCCGGATGGTGCGGGCGACCGCGCGGGGATCGCCGCGCATCACCACGATATCCGCCGCCTGAGCCGCAATGTCGGCGCCGCCGCCCATGGCGATGCCGACGTCGGCCCGCGCCAACGCGGGCGCGTCGTTGATCCCATCGCCGACCATGGCCACGATGTGCCCGCGCGCCTGGAGATCGGCGACGGCTTGGACTTTGCCGTCCGGCAACACGCCGGCCACCACGGTCTTGATCCCGACGTTCGCCGCCACGGTCCGGGCCGTGGCCTCGGCGTCGCCGGTGAGTAGCACGACGTCGAGTCCGAGCCGGCGGAGGGCTGTCACGGCATCCCGGGCCGTCGGCTTGACGGGGTCGGCGACGCCAAGCAGCGCCGCGAGCGCGCCGTCGATGGCGACGTAGACCGGCGTCTTGCCCTCGGCGGCCAGCTCATCGGCGCTCGACGCGAGGGCGTCGGCCGCGATCCCGCGCCCGGTCATGAACCGCGCGCTGCCCACGGCGACATCGTGTCCGTCGACTGTGCCCGCTACTCCCTGCCCGGTGAACGACGCGAACGCGCCGGGCGCCTGCAGCACGCCGCCGCGTTCGCGCGCGGAGCGCACGAGCGCTGCGGCCAGGGGATGCTCGCTGGCGGACTCGAGTGAAGCCGCCAGGAGGAGCGCGTCCTCGGCGGGCGCGTCGTCGAGCGTGACGACGTCGGTGACCACGGCCTGGCCGAGGGTGAGCGTCCCGGTCTTGTCGAGCACCACGGTGTCGATGTCCGCGGCGCGCTGGAGCGCGGCGCCGCCTTTGATGAGGAGTCCCAGTTCGGCACCGCGGCCGGTGGAGACCATGACCGCGGTCGGCACCGCGAGGCCCATGGCGCAGGGGCAGGCGATGATGAGCACGGTCACCGCCGAGGCCAACGCGTGGACGACGGCGCCGGGCCCGCCGGCCACGAGCCAGACGAGGAATGTCAGGAGCGCGAGGGCGATCACGGCCGGAACGAAGATCCCGCTGATCCGGTCGGCGAGGCGCTGGATTGGGGCGCGGCTCGCCTGCGCGTCGCGCACGAGGGCGACGATGCGGGCCAGCACGCTCTCGGCGCCCAGGGTCGTGGCGCGGTAGCGGATACTCCCGGTACCGTTGACACTGCCCCCGATGACGCGATCGCCGGGTTGTTTGGGGTTGGGTCGGGACTCGCCGGTGAGCAGCGATTCGTCGATGGCGGTGCGTCCGCTCACGACCTCGCCGTCGACGGGCAGCCGCTCGCCGGGGCGGACGACGATCGTATCCCCGCGCCGCACGGCGTCGATTGGCACGTCCGTCTCCTCGGATGCGCGCAGGACGCGCGCCGTCCGGGGCGCGAGGCTGGCCAGCGCCCGGAGGGCCGAGGTCGTGCGGCGTTTGGCGCGGGCCTCGAACGCGTTGCCGGTGAGCACGAACGCGATGATCACGATCACCGCTTCGTAGTAGACGTCGGCCGGCAGTCCGCGGCTGGTGAAGAGTGCGGGCGCGACCGTAGCGGTCACCGAGTACAGGAACGCCGCGCCGGTGCCCACGGCGACCAGGGTGTCCATGTTGGCCGACCCATGGCGCGCCCCGATCCACGCGCGGCGGTAGATGCCGCCACCGGCCCAGATCATGACGAGGAGCGCGAGCCCCAGCAGGGTATAGGTGATCCCGGGCTGGGGTATGGCGAAGAGCCACGGCGCGGCCGTGTGGACCGTCGCCGTGAGGTGCCGGCTGACCCACCCCGCCATGGGATCGGCGCCGGACATGAGCGGCAGCGACAGAATCATCGCCAGGGCGCCGAGCGCCAGGCTCACGCCCGCCTTGCGCCGGAGCACGACGCGTTCGCGCTCGTCGTCCCGTTCCTGCGCCGCTTGCGTCTCCACGACGGTGGCGGGCGACACCGGCATGGCGGCATCGTACCCCGTCCGGCGGACGGCGGCGATCAGGCGCTCCGGCCCGGTAGCCTCCGGGTCGAAGTCGACCGTCGCGTTCTCCAGGAGCAGGTTGACCGTCGCTTCGCCGACGCCCGGCTCCCGCTCCAGCGCCCGCTGGATGCGCGCGGCGCAGGCGGCGCAGGTCATCCCGGTGACTGGAAACGTGAGCGTCATCGCCGGTCCGTCACCTCATACCCCTCGTCGGCGATGGCGAGGGCCATCTGATCGACGTTGGTGCGCGCGGGGTCATACGTCACCGAGGCGGCGCCGACACCGACCGTGTCGACGCGTACGCCCGGCAGGGCATCCAGGGACCGTCGGACGGCGGCGACGCAGTGGTCGCAGCTCATCCCGGCAATAGTCAGAGTGATCTGCTGCACCCTGGAAAGGTGCGCGTACCCCCAGGGGGTATGTCAAGTCTCGAACGATTTCTTGACTTCCGGGCGGGAACGCCTGACGGTGGCCCTATCGGTATCGGGGCGGCCATTTTAACCGCCTATTGATTTACGCAGTGCAGACGCGCATGTAGCGCGTTCTTCACCCTCATCCCCCAGGGAGACTTCATGGCGCGTCCAATAGTATGGATCGCACTCGCGCTCACCGCGTTTACGCCGCCTCTGATTGCGCAGGGTCAGGAGCGGCACATCAATGGCTCGGTCGTTCGCGAAAGCGACCGGCAGCCGGTCTCCGCGGCCCAGATTCTGGTGCAGGGCGGCACGGGGCGGGCGAGCGCGGACAACGGTGGCAAGTTCCGTCTGACCGCACCCGCGGGCCAACAAACCCTTCTCATTCGCGCCATCGGCTATCAGCCGAAGACGGTCGTCGTCGGGGCTGCCGACAGCACCATCGAGGTGCTGCTGACCGAAGAGGCCACGAAGCTGTCGCAGGTGGTCGTGACCGGTCAGGCGACGACAACCACGAAGGCCAACGCCACGACGCCGACCGACGTCGTCTCGGCGTCGGAGCTGACGAACGCGCCGGCCCAGACGATCGACCTCGCGCTTCAAGGCAAGGTGCCGGGCGCGGACATCCGCACGAACTCGGGCGCACCGGGCGGCGGCGTGCAGGTGCAGATTCGCGGAATCAGCACCGCGATCGGCAACTCGGATCCGCTGTTCGTCGTGGACGGCGTGATCTACAGCAACGAGACGATCGCCGACCGGGTTGTTCAACGCCACGGGGTCGAGCGGGAACCCGACCACCGGCGGTCCAGGAAGACGATGCCGCCAACCGCTTGGCGGACCTCAACCCGGCCGACATCGAGTCGATCGAGGTCCTGAAGAGCGCGGCGGCGTCGTCGATCTATGGGTCGAAGGCAGCGAACGGCGTGGTGGTCATCACGACCAAGCGCGGCAAGGCCGGCAAGCTCCGGATCAACGTGACCCAGCGGACGGGCTTCTCGGAGCTCCTGCGTGGTCCCGAGTCCGAGTCGTGGACGGTCCCGCAAGCCGACGCCGCATTCGGCCTCACCCCCACGACGATCGCCCCGTACCTGGTGAACGGGGCGCTGCCGATCTACGATCACTGCAGGATATCGCGGGCCAGAAGCCGCTCCAGAGCGAGACGATGCTCGACCTCTCGGGCGGCAACGACAACACCCAGTACTTCCTCTCCGGCGGCCTGACGCAGAACGGGGGCATCGAGCGGAACACGGCCGCCGATCGCCAGTCGCTGCGCCTCAACCTCAATCAGCACCTGGCGAAGGGCTTCGAGGGATCGTTGAGCATGGTCTACACGCACACGCGCGAGGACCGCGGCTTCAACAACAACGACAACAACGGCGCCAGTCTGCCGTACGCCATTGCGTACATCCCGAGCTTCGAGCCGTTGACGCAGCTGTCGAACGGGTCGTATCCGCAGCCGACCAGTTCACGTATCAGGGCGCGAACCCGCTGCAGACCCAGGACACTCGGCATCAACAGCGCGCTGACGAACCGGTTCGTCGGCGAGCAGCCGCACGCGTCGTATTCAGGTGCCGCTCAACAGCGAGCACCACTCGTTGCAGCTCGTCGCCGCCGGCGGGATGGACTTCTTCAACCACGGGCACCAACGTCGTCCTGCCCGCCGACGTCTTCATGCAAGCCAACCAGGCCACGCCGGGCGTGTCGGTCCGGGCCAGGCGGAGAGCCGGCAGTACAACTGGAACTTGAACGCGATCCACACCTTCACGCCGTCGACGACCCTGTTCAAGGCGACGACGTCGTTCGGGCATGACGTACGAGGACCGGCAGCTGCGATCAGCACCGGACCTTCACGTCGAATCTGGTCGGCACGCAGACCAACATCGACGCGGGCTCGGTCGTCGTCGCCGTTCGAGTTCAACTCCGTCGAGCGGACGCTGTCGTTCTACGGACAGGAAGATCTGAACCTGTTCGACGAGCGGCTGAACATCGAAGCCGGTATTCGCGCCGAGCGGAGCTCGGCCAACAGCCTTGGCAGCGCGTACTATCTCTATCCGAAAGTCGCCGCCGCGTACCGGTTCAAGGAGCTGTTTGGCCGCGGGCACGGAACTCAAGCTGCGCGCCGACTACGGCGAGACGGGCAATCAGCCGATCTTCGGCCAGAAGTTCAGCGTGCTGGCCGACAACGTCGCCATTGGCGGCGTCGGTGGCGTTGGTCTGACGCGACTGCCGCGATCGCAGCGCGCCCGACCTCCGGCCAGAGCGCACGCGCGAGTTCGAGGGCGGCGTTCGACATCGACCGGTTGGTCAGTCATCGCGTCGACCTCGAGTTGACGTACTTCCACCGTCGCACCTACGATCTGTTCCTCCCGCGGACGCCCGCCCCGTCGAGCGGCTACAACGAGATCATCGCCAATGGCGGCACGTTCCAGAACGAAGGGCTGGAGATCGGCGCCACGTTGATCCCGATCCAGACGCGGAACTTCACGTGGACGTTCAACACATCGTTCAATACGTTGCACAACGAAGTGCTCATGCTGCCGGCCGGTGTGCCGAGCTTCCGGCCGGGCACCGCCGGATTCGGCCTGGGCTTCGGCGAGTTCCTCGTCCAGCCAGGCCGCGCCGATCTCGCAGATCATCGGCCAGACGGCGATCTTGCCCGACGGCTCGTTTCGCCGTGACGCCGCTTGGGGCAGGTCGAACCCGGACTTCGACTGGTCCTTCGGCAGCACGTTCACGTACTCGCGCTTCACGCTGACCGGCTTGTTGGACTGGCAGAAAGGCGGCGTCGCGCAGAACCAGACGCTCTCGCTCTACGGCTGCAACGGTCTCGTGGACCACGGCGCCTTCGGCACCGAGCTGCTCAACGACTGCAACACGGGCATTGCCACGCCATTCGTGCAGAGCACCACGTTCCTCAAGCTGCGCGAGGTCAAGCTGGCGTATGATCTTCCCGCTGCAGTACAGCCGCTACCTGTTCGGCTCCCACGGCGTCCAGCTCAGCGTCTCGGGCCGCAACCTCATCGTCATCACGAACTACTGGGGCTACGATCCCGAGGTCTCGAACTTCGGCCAGCAGGCGATCACTCGCGGCGTCGACCTCGCGCCGTATCCGCCGTCGCGGACGTTCTACTTCACCGTCTCGGCGGGGTTCTAACCATGAAAACTCTTTCGATTCTGAGCTTAGGCGCCGCGATCCTCGCCAGCGCCGCGTGCTACGACTTCAACGTCACGGATCCCAACGCGCCGACGACGGCCTCCGTCTACTCCAATCCCAACCGGGCCAACTTGTCGGTGGCTGCGACAGGCATCTTCGACCAGTCGCGAAACGACATCGAGTCCTACGTGTGGCGCCTTGGCTCCATGGGTCGCGAAGGCATCAACCTGTCGGGCAATAACCAGCCGGACTACACCGAGCCGTACTTCGGACCGCTCTCGCCCTCCGGGTTCGGTGGCTCCAACTGGACATCGCCGTTCGTGCAGATTCGGAACGCCAACCTCTACCTGGATGCCGTACCGAACGCTCCGGACCTGAGCGCCGATAGAAGAGTACGTCGATCGCGTTCGGCGAGACGATGAAGGCATTGGCGTTCTTCTACGTCGTGCAAACGCGCGGGCAGCTCGGCGCGCCGTACGGCACGGACATCGATCCGGCGGGTCAGCCGGCGCCGTTCGTCAGTGAGGACAGCATCTATCGCGCGATCATCGGTCTCTTGGCCAATGCACGGACTAAGTTGAAGGGGAATGCCGCCGGGTTCCCATTCCCGATCCCGCCGGGCTATTCCGCGGCGAACACACCAGCGACGTTTGCGCAGTTCACGCAGGCGTTGGCGGCGAAGGCCTGGGTCTTCCGCGCGACGGACGGCAGCAAGTGCAAAGGCAACACGGGGGCCTGTTACACGGCCGCGCTCGGGCTGCTGGACTCGCTGTTCAGCTCGGGGTTCGCCTCGGCGTCGCCGGGCGCATTCCAAAGCGGCGTGTTCTTCGATTTCTCGGCGAATCCTGGCGACACGCAGAACGGTCTCTCGGATCCGTTGAACGGCATTCTGTACTTCGCGCTGCCGGAGGACACGAGTGACGCCGAGTTGCAACCGAGCGGCACCGTGCGCGACGCGCGCGTCGCCGCGAAGATCGCCGTCACCGACGTTGGGCAATCGATCGGCACATTCCCGATCATCGGCAATCTCAAGTTCAAGATCTACTTGACGGGTGGCACCACGCCCAACCCGGCTCAACCAGTGCCGATCATTCGGAACGAGGAGTTGGTGTTGCTGCGCGCCGAAGCCGAGCTCGGCTCCACTCAGCTGGCGGCGGCGACCGCGGACATCAACATCACCCGCGTTGGATCCGGCCACCTCGCCCCCCTCGCGCCAGGCCTCTCGGCGGACTCGTTGCTCACGGAATTGCTGTATGAGCGGCGGTATTCGCTGATGTGGGAGCAGGGGACACGGTGGGGTGATGCCCGGCGCTACGGCCGGCTGGCGGCGATTCCGGTCGACGTGCCGGGAGGGCACATCGCGTCGATCATGCCAGTGCCAAGCTCCGAATGTCAGGCCCGCAATCTGGGCACGAGCTGCACGCCGCCGATCACGGGGCAGTGACGTCGGCGACCGCCGCGAAGCTGGGACGCATCGGGCTCGTCGAGCCCGTTGCGACCCTGGCCCGGCGGCGGTGGGATGTGATTGTTGTTGGGGCAGGACACAACGGCCTGGCGTGCGCCGCATATCTGGCGCGCGCCGGCCGGAAAGTGCTGGTGCTCGAGGCGCGCGAGCGCGTTGGCGGCGCCGCCACCATGGACGAGCCGTTTCCCGGCGTCCGGTTCTCGCCCTGCGCCTACGTCTGTGGGCTCCTCCATCAGACCGTGATCGACGAGCTGGCGCTCGTCGAACGCGGCTTCACCTGGCAGCCGGCGTTGGGCGGGATGTTCGTCCCGTTCGACGACGGCTCCAGCATCCAGCTGTGGCACGATGACGCGCAGTGCGACGCCGAGGTCCGGCGCTTCGCCCCGCGCGATTTCGAAGGATGGAAGGCCATGGTCCAAGTCAAACGGCGGCTGCGCGACGCACTGCGCCCGCCAGACGACCGCGATCTCTGGATCGGCGCCGCCCCCACCCGCGACGCCATCGACGCCCGACTCGGCCGCGACGAAGAGGCGCGCAAGCTCCTCTTCGAGTGGTCAATGTGCGAGTACGTCGAGCGCTACATCTCCGACGAACGCCTGCAGATGGCGTACCTGGGCCAAGGGGTCATCGGCACGAACGCCAGTCCCGCCGATCCCGGCACCGCGTCCGTCTACTATCACCACGCGTCGGGCACGATGTTCGGCCAACCGGGGACGTGGGGTTATGTCACCGGTGGCATGGGGATGGTGTCGTTTCTCCTCTGCGACGTCGCGCGGGAGAGCGGCGCCGTCGTCGCCACCGGGACGCCAGTGGCCCGCATCGTTCCGGGCGAAGGCGTCGAGCTCGCATCCGGCGAAAAGATCAGCGCCCCGTTCGTCGTCTCCAACGCCGATCCGAGGGTGACCCTGCGGCTGCTCGGCGCCGATGCCGACCCGGCGTGGAAGGCACAAGTCGAGCGCGTGCCGATCAAGGGCGTGACGGTCAAGGTCAACATGACGCTGACCGCGTTGCCGAACTTTCGGGCGCGGCCGGGCACGCGCGAACCGCACCACACCGGGCAGATCAACACGCCGCTCACGAAGGCCGAGTGGATCGACTCCCACGGCAAGGCCAACGCCGGTATCCTACCGGACAAAGTCTGGACGGAGCTCTATCTCCACACGGTCTACGATCACAGCGTCGCGCCGACCGATGTGGAGACACTCAGCGTCTTTTCCCAATTCGTGCCCCACGAGTTCGCCGAGGGCAACTGGGACACCCGGCGCCACGAAGTGGGGGCCCTTGTCGTCAAATCGATCGGTCGCTACGTATCGAACTTCCCCGATGCGATCATCGATCTCGAGGTCCTCGGCCCCAAGGATATCGAGCAGCGCGTGGGACTCACGGGCGGTCACATCTTCCAGGGCGAGATTCTCCCCGACTATATGTGGGATCGCCGCTTGACCGCGCGCACGCCAATGCCTGGCGTGTTCCTGTGTGGCGCGGGGACTTATCCAGGCGGCAGTGTCATGGGCATCAACGGCCGCAACGCCGCTCTGGAACTACTCTCGGTTATGCCCGAGACAGCGCAGCACCTCGGCGTCGAAGGCGGCTGAGCAGTTCTCGCGGCGGGAGTAGGGGCCGGGCTGGTATACCCGGCTGACGACGCCGAGTTGGCTCTGCTCGCAGAATGTGCCAGTCCTCGCGGTTCGTCATGTCCCAGAACCGGATCCCATCCTGGGGGTCGAACGCCGGGTTGTTCAGCGACTTCTCGTTGAACAACCAATAGCAGTGGATCAACGTGCGCCCGGTCGACTGCGGCCACAGCGTATGCAGCATGACATAGTCGTGATGCAAGCTCAGAAGCACGTTCGGCATCAACGAGTAGTAATAGATGCGGGGATACTCCTCGGCCGGGAGATCGTCGGCGACAGGCGCGCCGCAGGCGCGCCCCGTCATCGACATGGTCTCGTTTCCTTCAGCGAGGACCATATAGCCACCGATGAACGGGCCCTCGTACAAGTTGATCTCGCCGCTCGTCGGAGGGCTCAGCTTCGTGAGCGCCGGGTGGATGGGCGCGCAGTGATAGCACTCCTGGTAATTCTCGACGATGAGCTTCCAGTTGGCGTTGACTTCGTAGTCGATCTGCCCGCCCACCTTGAGATTGGGCAGGTTGAAGTGGCTGAAGCGCCCCAGCAACGGAGCGTAGACCCGCTCGAACGGCTCCGCGTCCTCGGACAGGTTGATGAAGAGAAAGCCCTCCCACACGTGCGTGGCGACGCGGTGCAGGGGATAGTCCGCCTTGTTGAACCCCTCGATCGCATCCGCCAATGGACACCCCATCAAGCGCCCGTCGAGCGCATAGGTCCAGGCGTGGTACGGACACTGGATCGTCTCGCCGAGCTTGCCCTGGGACGCCTCGATCATGTGCGTGCCGCGGTGGCGGCAGACATTGTAGTTGGCGTGAATGCGTCCCTGCCGGTCCCGCACGACGATGATGCTCTCCCGCCCGATGGACTGGAGGAAATAGTCGCCCGGGTTGGCGATGCGATCGGCCCGTCCGACGCACAACCACTGGCGGGCGAAGATCTTCTCCATCTCCTCTTCGAGGATCGCCGGCGATGTGAAGTAGCGGCGGGGCAGCGTCCGGCTGGCCGCCACCGGCAGCAGCTCGGTGTTGAGAAAGGTGGTCGCCACGAATCGGCTCTCCTCCGGAGTGTCCTGCAATTTAGCGATCACCGCCCCGAAGCGTGGTCCCACAGCGCGGACCGGTCAATGGCGCCGATCGACGGGCGGCCCATGAGCTTGAGCGCGGCCTCCAATTCGACGCGCAGCGTCCGGATCACGTGCTCGACACCGGCGGCGCCGGCGACCGCGAGACCATACAAGTACGGTCGTCCGATGAGCACGGCCGTGGCGCCCAGCGCGACCGCCTTCACGATGTCGGTCCCGCGCCGGATGCCGCCGTCGAGGAGTATGGGCAAGCGGCCGGCCACGGCATCCGCGATCTCGGGGAGCGCGTCGATCGTCGCGGGCACGGTATCGAGATTCCGGGCGCCGTGGTTGGAGACGATGATGCCCGCCACGCCCTCGTCGGCGGCCCGCGTCGCGTCCTCGGCGGCGAGGATGCCCTTGAGCAGGATGGGGATGCGCGTCGTGCCGCGCAGCCAATCGACGTCGCGCCAGGTGAGCGACACGAAGGTGGCTTCGATGTGATTGAGGTAGGGCGACACGCAGTCGGCCGGCAGACGAAAACCGACTCGCTGTTCCTGGTTGCGCGTGCCGAGCACCGGGGTATCGACCGTGAGACACACCGCGCCGATCCCGGTCGCTTCCGCCTCTTGCAGGAGATCGCGCGCGCGGTCGCGGTCGCTCGTGATGTAGAGTTGCAGCCAGCGCGTGCCAGTAGGCGCGGCCTCCTGAATGGCGCCCAAGGTCGTGGTGGTGCACGTACTCACGATCCACGGAATCCCGGCGGCCGCGGCGCCGCGCGCGGTGGCCAGCTCGCCCTCCGGATGCACCAGCCGGTGATACGCCGTCGGCGCCAGCAGCAGCGGTATCGGCAGCCGAAGGCCCAAGAGCTCGGCCGACGTATCCAGACGGGACACGTCGGTGAGCACGCGCGGGCGCAGACGAATGCGGCCGAACGCCTCGACGTTCCAGCCGAGGGTGCGTTCATCGCCGGCGCCGCTGGTCACGTAGGCGAGCGCCATGGGTGAGAGCGCGCCGCGGGCCAGCGCCTCGACATCCGCGAGCGACGCGGCGGTCGCGTCCGTCAGCACCAGGTCTTGAGCGGGTGCGCTTTTCGTCATGGTCACCTCTCGACGAGCGGGGACGTGCTTGCTTGCCATGGGTCCGCGGTGATATTGGACGCCATGAAAATACTCGCCACGGCGGCGCTCGTCCTCTGGAGCATGCCCGTCGCCGCCCAGGAACAAGGCGGGTTCGTGACGTGCCTCGGCAACGACACGATCGGCGTCGAGCGCTTTGTCCGGACGCGCGACTCGATCGCGGGCGAGATCATCTCGCGGATGCCCAATACCGCGCGCTACTCCTACGTCGTGCGGACGACGCCGGACGGGGCCGTGCAGTCCTACAGCGTGCAGCAATACAAGTCCGCGGCGCCGGGCGCGCCGCGCGCGTTGCGCTACGATGCCGACTTTCGCGGCGACTCGGTACGGATGACGCGTACGGGCGATGGCGCCACGCATCACTCCACGATGCCCAACCTCCCCGGCAGCGTGCCGGTGTATGAACCGACGTTCGGCGAGTACGAGGCCCCGATCCAACGGGCGATCGCCGCCAACGGGAAGCCCGTTCCCGTCGCCGCGTTCTACTTCGACCTGACGTTCCCGGGCACGGCCGTGCGCACGGCGCCCGACCTGGTGCTGTTCTCGACATCGGTGGGGACGATCCGGGCGACGATCGACGCCCAAGGCCGGCTGCTCAGCGCCACGACGCCCGGCGGCACGCTCCAGGCCATCGTGACGCGCGTGCCGCCGCCCGATCTCGACAAATGGGCGAACGAATTTCTGGCGCGCGAAGCGCGGGGCAAAGGACTGGCCACGCTTTCTCCGCGCAGCATGGTGAAAGCGAAAGTCGGCGGCGTGCAAGTCGTCGTCGACTATAGTCGCCCATCCAGGCGCGGCCGCGTGATCTTCGGCGGCGTCGTGCCCTACAACACGATCTGGCGCACCGGCGCCAACGCCGCGACCGGTCTTTTTGTCGATCGCAATGTCATGCTCGGGAATACCCGCGTGCCCGCCGGCGCCTATACGTTGTTCTCGCTGCCCACGGCGACCGATTGGACGCTCGTCGTGAGCAAGCGGACGAAAGAGTGGGGCACGGAGTACGACTCGACGGCCGACCTGGCGCGCATCCCGATGCAGATGACGACCGCGGCGCATCCCGTGGAGCAGTTCACCATCAGTGTGAACGGGGGCGCGCTGACCTTCTCCTGGGACAACCGCGTAGGCCGCGTCGTGCTGCAGCCCGCGGGTGCCCAGGCCACGTCCTCGGCGCGCTAGCCCACCGGCCCCGCCACCGTCATCCCGCCGTAGGCCGGCGCGCGATCCCACTCGCCGGCGACGAAAGTCTCGAAGTCGATCTCCGGACCGGGCTCCCGCTCCAGTCGTCGCACCTCGGCATCCAATCGCTGAATCGCCGAGAGCCGGTCCGACCGTCCGAGTCGCGCTTTGGCCACGGCGTCCTTCATCACCCGGATCGTCTCGTCGTACACCCGGCGCGGCACGGGAAACGGGTGCCCGTCCTTGCCACCGTGCGCCAGCGAATGGCGCGCCGGGTCCGAGAACCGCGCCGGCGCTCCATGCAGCACCTCGGCCACCAGTGCCAGAGAAAACACGGTTCTGGGTCCCACCCCAGGAGTGAGCAGCACGTCCGCGAAATCCACCGGCCCACGCTCGTGCGCGGCCGCTAAGGCGCCGCGCAAACGGCGCAACTCGACGTTCTCCGCGCGCACATCGTGATGAAATGGCAACGCCAAGACTTGCTGCGCCGACTCCAATTGCCGAACCGGCGAGACCAACACGTGAGATCGCTCCAGCCGCGCCATCTCGCGCACGACGGGATCCGGGCCCTCGCACACCAGAGCGACTTGCGCGTCGCGCGAAGCGCGCGCGCGTCGATCCGTCAGGTTGACGATGGGATCCCGCGCGGGAAGCCCGTCGATGGCACTATGCGGCGCCTCGACGAAGCTCGTCGAATGTTCACTTAGCCAGTGATATCGCCGCGCTTCCCGCCGGTGCGGATGCATGCCCTGCTGCACGACGGCCCACGCGCCATCATCCGCGACGACGAAGCCGTGCAGGTACAGCCCAAACCCATCTTGCACCGCCGCGCTGTCGACCTTGGCGACGAGACGGCTGGACCGCACCAGAGGCCCCGCGTCGAGGCCCAGGCGGTCGCCCAGCACCGCGAGCTCGGACGGCGTCTTCCGGGATTCGTTTCCCCGGCCGCCGCAGACGTGCAGCCCGAGCTCCCATTCGACCGGGGCCAACCCGCGCTTGAGCGCTCCGAGGACGGACGTCGTGATGCCCGACGAGTGCCAATCCATCCCCATGACCGCGCCAAACGCCTGGAACCACCCGGGATGCGCCAACCGTCGCAGAAACTCCGCGCGACCGTAGTGCAGGATCACCGCTTCCGTGATGACCCGACCGAGACTCGCCATACGCGTCGCGAGCCACGGCGGGACCCGCCCGTAGTGCAGCGGAAGCGTGGCGGCGCCCGTCCGACCCATGCTCGAACGCTAGTCGCCGGCCGCCTCTTTCGGTACTCGTTCGGGCGAAACTTCCCGCCGGTTGGCCGCGTACCAGATGGCGACTCATACGCATATGACGAGGGGTGAGTTATGGGCGGGTTGATCCGGATGGCGGTGTGGGGTTTCCTGACGTTGTGCGTGCTGCTACCGGTGGGCGCCGTGCTCGTGTTCCTGGGCGTACCGTTGGCGATTACCGCGGCCATCGTGGGCGTGCCGCTGCTTCTGGTACTGGCGGCGATCGGGATACCACTGGTGATCTTCGTTCTGCTCCTGGTGGCGTTCGGCATCGCGCTGGCACTGCTCAAAGTCGCGCTGTTTGTCTTCCTGCCGGTGATCCTGGTCGTGGCCGCGGTGTGTTGGCTCCTACGGGGTACCCGCGGGTGCTGTCGGTCCGGGTTGACGGCGTAGGGGGCAGTGGGTACAGTTCATAGGTGGACTATAGGGCGGTAGCCGCAGGCTGCGAACCCGCGCCAGGAGTGACGCCGGCTCTCTTTCGCGCGGCCAGCGCCTGCGAAGCGAGATTGGAAACCGTGCTGACCACGGTGGGGTTGTCGCTGCCGAAGTTCCACGTGCTCGACAATCTCGTGCGGGCCGGCACGGCGCTGCCGCTCGGCGAGCTGGCAGTGCGCAATGCCTGTGTCAAATCCAACATGACCGCGCTGATCGATCGCCTCGAAGCGGAGGGATTGGTGTCACGGGCCCAGGACCCGTCCGATCGCCGCAGCGTGCGGGCCCAGCTCACCGCCACGGGCGCAACGCGCCATGCCGAGGCAAAACAACTGCTCGAGGCCGAGGAGCGCGATGTGGTGGCGTTGTTCACCGGGCCAGAGCGGCAGGAGCTGATCGACCGGCTCGAGCGCCTCTCGCACGCCCCCGTGCGTTGACCACCGGCGCGCGTATGCCCAACGACACCGGGGTCACGCTTTCCCACGTCGCCATCTACGTTCGGGACTACGACGAGGCCCTTCGCTATTACACCGGGATCCTGGGGTTCGAGAAGCGCCTCGACGTCCCCCTGCCGCACGGCGAACGGTGGGTGACCGTCGGCAGCAAAGGCGAAGAAGTGGAGATCGTCCTGCAACGCGCCACCGGCGACCGCGCGTCGCGGATCGGACAGGGGCCCACATGGGTCCTCGGCACTCGTAACTGTCGCGCCAGCTACGAGATACTCTCCGCGCGGGGCGTGAAGTTCAGCGAACCGCCCACCGCCCAGCCCTGGGGCGTGCAAGCTGTGTTTAGTGATCTTTACGGCAATACCTTCGCCCTCGTCGAATCGTCTTGAACTAAAGGAAGGCCACGAGGGTGGCGGTCAGTGTGACGGTAGTCACTTCGTGCGACTTTCTGACTGACTATGTTCGTGTCACACAGCATGAACGAGGGTTAGGCAGTGTCGCTACGGGTTGTGGTTGCGGAGTCGGGGCTGGCGCGGGCGCGTAAGGTCGGGCTGCGGTTGGCGGCGCTCGGCTATGACGTCGTCGCGGAGGTCGCCACCGTGCACGAGGCGCTCGACGCGGTCACGACATCGGCGCCGGATGCCCTCGTGCTCGGGACCCACCTGAGCGATGGACTCGGCGTCCACACGGCCATCACGGCCACGCGGGCCCGGGCCGGGACCGCGGCGCTACTGCTCTCCTACCACCCAATAGCCGCCGAGCGATCGGCCCGGCCGAACTGGGGCGCTGTGGCTCTTGGGTGCGCCACGGCCGATGACCATGAGCTCGACGCCGACGTGCGGAGCGTCATCAGCGCCGCCCAAGCCCTCGCCCTCGAAGTGGTCGAGCCCGAGCCCGACATCGAGATGCCGGTTGAGGAGCCCGTGGCCGAGGCTCAAGAGCCGGCGGCCGAGCCCGCCCCTGCCGAGGCTGCCCCTACCGGAAACATCGTCGAGCGGGCGGTCGCCCAGATCGTCGAGCGCACGCGACTCACGCCGGCCGATGCGCTGCGGCTCATGGAAGAAGAAGCGAGCGAGGATGGTTGCGACTTGGTCGAAGTCGCGAGCGCGGTCCTCGCCGAAGCCGCCGCCTAGCGCGGTTCAGGCTACGGCGGCCGCCGCCGGCGCGCCGCCGTTGCTCAAGCGCAAATAGTCCGCGAACAGCTCGTCGAAGACCGCGTCCCACGTCCGCGTGCGCGCGTAGGCGAGCGCTTCGCGCGCCAGCGCCGCGCGGCGCGGATGATCGGTGACCAGCTCGAGGACCCGCTCGGCGAATGCCGCCTCGTCATCCGGCGGAAAGACGACGCCCCGCGCGCGGCCGAGGAGCTCGCGCGTCGGTCCGACGTCGGCGCCGATGACCGGCAGTCCCGACGCCATTGCCTCGAGCACGACATTGCCGAAGGTGTCTGTCGTCGACGGGAAGATGAACACATCCGCCGACGCGTAGAATTCGCTCAACTCCCGGCCGATCAATCGTCCCGTGAACACCGTGCCCGGCGGCGCCAGCCGGCGGCACTCGGCCTCGAAGGGTCCGTCTCCCGCGATCGCGCACACGACGTCTCCACCCGCCCGGGCCATGACGCGGTGCATGCCCGTCATGGCGAGCGCTAATCCCTTCTCGGCGCCCAGTCGCCCCACGTAGGCGCACACCACCGTGCGGTCCGTGGCGCCGAGTCGCGCCCGGAGCGCCGCCGACCGCGCCGCCGGCGTGAATCGCGCCGTATCGACGCCGCGGGACCAGATGGCCGTCCGCCGGATCCCGTGCGACTCCAGTTCCTCGCGCACCGCGTGCGTCGGGCAGTACGTACGATCGCCACTGTTGTGGAACCATTGGATGTACCGCCACGCGAACGCGCTCAGGGCGCCGAGGCCGTAGAACTTCGTGTACGCGCTCCAACTGGTGTGGTACGACGTCACGAAGGGCAGGCCGAGGGCCTTCGCTCCGGCGCGGGCGCCGAGTCCCAGGCCGAACGGGCTCGCGGCGTGCACGAGCGTCGGCCGCCACGCTTCCAGCTCGCGTTTGACCGATGCCGGCGTCGGCAGCGCCAACCGATGCTCCGGGTAGAGCCAGAACTCGAGACTCGGCCACCGCCGCACATCCGGTTCGATCCCGGCGTGTGGGTCAGTCGTGGTATACACCCGCACGGCACCGCCCCGCGCGCGCAGCGCATGGACCAGTCGCTCCAGCAGAAACGACACGCCATTGACCTGCGGGAGATAACTGTCGCAGAACAACGCCAGACGGATATCCGACTCCATCATGTCTCTAACTTAAGCCCCCAGATGGCGGTGACGACCTGCCACCCGGACAAGAGCGCGACGGCCGCGAGGATGAGCCGACTCGTGTCGGGGAACGCCACCACGCCCACGAGTCCTCCAATGCCCGCGCCCCAGGCCAGGATCGCCGACCATTGCCGGGTGGGCCACTCCGCCGCCCCCAGCAGCAGGGCGCCCAGCGCGACGAGGAAGTTGCCGAAACGCGCATACATGAGCCCGATGGCGTGCATCGCGTCGAAGAGCGGGACCGTGCCCACATTGCCGGCCGAGAATCGCGACGCGAGCCCGACACCCGCGGAGGCCATGAACGCCATGTCATACGCATTGAGCGCGAAGCCGACGACGATGATGCCGAGCGCCGGTCCGAACCGGCGTCCGGCGTCGGCCGGCCCATTGTAGATGCGGACCCAGGCTCCGGTCATCACCAACGCCGATCCCGCGAGCATCGCCAGGTGAATGGCCCGGAAATGCGCCGAGGCGGCGATCATGCCCAGCGTCGCCGATGCATTGGCCGCCAGCATGGGGTGCAGGCCGGCGCCGGCGCCGAGCAGCGCCGTGCCGGCCAGGAGGAAGACCGCGAGGGTCCGTCGCATTCTGCTCCCAATCCGGTTGCGGACGCCGTGGTTCCACCGTCCAACTGGAGATCAGCCCACATTGAATGTTCTCCTCGCTCAGATGCCTCGGCGTCGTACTCGTGATAGGATGTTCGTCCGCGTCCGGGGCCGGCATCCGCCGCGGGGCTGACAGCGTCTACGTCGGCGTCGCCTACAGCAGCGACAGCGGTGTGGGCGAGGCCTACGTGAACGGCGTCCGGCTGGCACTCGGGGCCTACAATGCCACGCGACCGACCGGCGCGCCGCCGTTGGCCGTCCGGCTGCCGGCGCGCAACGTCGGCGATATCGTGATCGCGGCCGCATTTCGCGACGACCCGGCCGTGGTGTCCGTCGTCGGGCACACCGGGAGCGCCGCGACGATGGCCGCGGCGCCCATCTATGCCGACGCCGAGCACGGCGGACGGCACGCCCTGTTGGCCATCACGCCGACCGCGACCAACTGGTGGGTGACCCGCACGACGCACTGGGTGTACCGCGTCTGCCCCACCGACAACGCGTCGGCCCGCGCCCTGGCGCGGTTCGCCGTCGACTCGATGCGCGCCGTCCGGATCGCGCTCCTCTATCGCGATGACCTCTTCGGCCGCGGATTCTCCAGCGCGTTCGCCGACGAGTTGGCCGCGCATCACCTTGCCTTGCTGGAGCGCGATCCCTATCTCCACGGGATCACCGAGTACGACGCCTACGCCGTGCGCATGGCCCGCCGGAATGCCGACCTCCTCGTGATCGCCGGGTCGGCGCCCGACGCCGAGGACATTGTGCGGGCGGTGCGCCGCGCTGGAAGCCGCGTGCGCGTCCTCGGGAGCGACGATCTGAGCGCGTTGACGGCGCCGTCGACCGCGCGCGAGTTCGCCGGTCTCCGCTTCACGGCGTTCTACGATGCCGGCTCCGCGAGTCCCGTCGTACGGGCATTCGAGACGGCCTACCGCCACCAGTACGGCACGCCGCCCGATCAGCGCGCGGCATTGGCATATGACGCGGCCTCGCTCATCGGCCAGGCCGTGCGCGCCGCGGGAGCGGATCGCACCAAGGTGCGCGACTGGATCGCGAGCGCGCCGCCGTTCGCCGGGGTCACGGGGATGATCCGATTCGGCGCGCACGGTGGCGATGCCGTGGACAAGGCGGTCACCATTGGCGAGGTCGTGCCGTGAGCGCCGTTCGCCACCGGCTGCGGTTCGGATTTGGCGCGGTGCTGGTCACGCTCGTGGCCTGTGGAGGGTTGGGGATCGTGGCCCTCGCCGCGGTGCGCGCCAATCTGCAGCGCGGCATGCAGCAGGAAGCCAACGTCAGCGGGCGCCTGTCGCGCGCCAGCGATGCCACGCTGCGGTTCGTGGCACTGTCGCAGGCCGTGCTCATGGCGCCGGCGTCCGGCGTCTCCGACTCCCTGCGGGAGCGCCGCCTCGATTCCCTGACGGCCTCGGCGGCCGACGAGCGCGACGGGCTGGTGCAAGCCAGCTCGCTGGGAACGGCGGAGCGGGTCACGCTCGAGCGGATCGGCGCGGCCCAGAGCGCCCTCGAGGTGCGGTTCGCGGTCGCGCGGGCCTATCGGGACATTGGCCGGCCGGCCGACGCCTTTCGGCAGGCGACCTTGGCGATGCAGACGGTCGACACGCTGTTCGATGCGGCCGATCTCATTGGCGGAGCGCAGAACCATTGGACGGCGGTGACGTTGGCGCGCGCCGAGTCGCTTGTCGCCCAGTGGCGGCTGGCGCTGCTGGGTCTGTTGGTGATCGGCTTGGGGTTGGGCATCTTTTCCACGCGCAACACCGTGCGCGCGGTGACGCGGCCGCTGGTGCGGCTGACCGACGCGGCGCGGGCCCTGGGCGACGGCGATCTGCGCGTGGGGATCGCGCCGGACGGATTGGACGACGAGTACGCGGCGTTCGCCCGCGCGTTCGCCGATACGGCCTCGCGCCTTCGCGTGGCGATCGCGGAAGTGCAGCGCGAGGCCGATGACGTGGCCGATGCGGCGTCGGCGTTGACCGCCGCATCATCGGCCACCGCGGCGTCCACGGGCGAGATCAGCGAGGCTGTCCAGATGGTGGCCACCGCGGCCACCGCCCAGCGCGAGTCCCTCGCCGCCTCGGGCGCGGCCATCGGCCACGTCACGCGATCGACCCACGGGCTGTCCGAGGCCGCGTCGCAAGCACGCCAGCTCGGCGACGAAGTCCGCGCGGGTGCGTCGCGGGTGCGGGATGGACTGTCGACGGCCGTGCTGACGCTGGACCGCCTGGCGACCGTGGTGCGGACGTCGGGCGAGGGCGTGGATCAACTGCGGGCCACCGCGGAGACGGTGCAGACCTTCGTCGATCGCGTGCGCGAGATCGCCGAGCAATCCAATCTCCTGGCGCTGAACGCGGCGATCGAGGCGGCGCGTGCCGGAGATCAAGGACGCGGCTTTGGCGTCGTCGCCGACGAGGTGCGCAAGCTGGCGACCCAGAGCGGTGAGGCGGCCACCGAGGCGGCGCGGATCGTCCGCGGCATGCGGGATCAGTTCGTCGCCGCCTCGCAGAGCTATCGGGCCAGCGTCACCGAGATCGGCGATGTCAACCAGGTGTCGGACGCGACGTCACAAGCGTTGGTCGCTATCGACGGCGCCGTCGCGGGTACGGGCGTCATTGCGTCAGCGGTAGGGACGGCCGCGGATACGAGCCGGCAGGCGGTCGGAATCTTGATCGCCCAGGTGCAGGCGACGACCCGGCAGGCCGATGAGCAAGGTTCGCGCGCCGAGGGCGCGGCGGCGGCGGCCGAGCAGACCGCGGCGACGGCCCAGGAGGTCGCCGCGACCGCGGCGCACCTGGCGGACAGCGCTACGCGCCTTCGGACAGTCGCGAGCCGGTTTCGCGTCTGATCGCGCCCCGGACCAGATCCCCTAGGTTTTCCTGATCCCGCAGGGCGACCGCCGAGATCCCGGCGGCGGCCAGGGTGACGAGCTCGCGCGCCGTGTGTGGTGTGAGCCGGCAGAACGCGATGATCGGGAGCTCGGCGTGCGTGCGCCGCACATGGCGTACGGCGGACGCGACCGGACGCCCATCGAGATCCCACAGCTCGGTAATCACGGCGACGACACCGGGCGTCGAGGCCACGAATCCCAAGAGCTCGTTGGATCGCCGGCAGATGTGCACGTCCCGAACGGCACTCCGGATTTGTCGTACGGCGCGATCATCGACGGCGAGTCCGGCGACAATCGCCTCGGATGCATCCATGGGTACCCGCGCTCTTAGCGAAGAGTGAGACGACGCACGCCCCGGCCGCCGCCGAGAAACTCCGGCGGTTCGGCGCGCCCGGCGTGATGCGACGGCCAAAAGGCCGTGGGGATCGCGCACTTGGTGGGCGGTGCCGGAGGGGACGGGCCGCTCTCCGCGCGGACCGCGTCCGAGGGGCCGGACCGGCGCCATCGTCCCCTGACCGCGACGTCCAGCCGGGACCGCGCGCCGCTCAACCAGCGCGGTCCGTCGGCTATGACCTGTAAGAGCTCACCCCGGCGGCTGAGCACGACGACATAAATGTCGAACGCGCTCGCCCAGTGTCGGTCGGTCTTCATCCAATAGTCTCCGCTCTCATCCGCTTCCGCTCGACCGACCAGCCCAGCCGGGACGAGTGTGTAGATCGACACGATGGCGCCGGGGACGACCTCGCCGCTCCCAGCCCACTCGACTCGCCCTGTGATGACGGTTTCGTCTGACATGGCGAGGACACTAGGATTAGCTTCCCAAACGCGACTCAATTGGTTCTGAATTCCCCCTGAATTATCGTTAGGTGGCTTCTGAGCCTCATAAAGGCGTTTGGTGGACTGGCGATCCAGAGGGACGGCGAGTCGTGTGAGGCGCCGATTCAGCGGCGCCAGTTGGCGCTCGTGGTGTTTCTGGCCGCCTGTGGCCGCGGTGGCGCCAGTCGCGAGAAGCTGATCGGATACTTCTGGCCTGACCGCGATCCGACCCGGGGTCGGAATCTGCTCGACCAGGCGTTATCGGCAGCCCGGAGGACCTTTGGGCCTCAGGCCGTGGTCGCGAACCAAACAACTGTCGCCCTCGATCCCGACGCCGCATCGCTCGATCTCGTGGCGTTTGACGCGGCGGTCGAGCGAAAGGCGTGGTCGGAGGCAGTGGGGCTCTATGCCGGACCACTACTCGACGGCGTGGTGATCGATCGTGCGCCGGCGTTTGCGCAGTGGGTGGAGGTCGAGGCCGCCCGGTGCGCGCGGTCATATGCCGATGCGCTCGAGCATTTGGCGCGCGATGCGGCTGGGCGGGGTCGCCCCACCGAAGCGGTCGACTACTGGCAGCGGCTGGTCGTGGTCGATCCCCTGAGCGCCCGCGCCGTGTCCGGCCTGATGGGCGCTCTCGCGGCGACCGGACAGCGCGGCGCCGCGCTCGACCTGGCGCGGGTCTATGATGGTCGGGTGGCGCAAGCCTTTGGCGCGGCCCCTGATCCCACCGTCGCCCGGTTGGCCGATACGCTCCGGCGTGCGGCGCCGGCTCCGCCCGCTTCGGCTCCGCCCATTTCGGCTCGTCGTCGGGGGATGCGCATCGCGATCATTGTCAGCGTACTGGTTCTCGCGGGTCTCGGGGTGGCCTTCTTTATGGGGGTGCTGTGACTGGACCAGATCTTCGCCAAGAGGGCATCGCCTGGGACACGCTCGGTGACTCGGCCATGCACCTGGGTCACGCCGACGGAGAGGCCGTCATGGTCCTGCGGATCGGCGACGACGTCTACGCCGTCGCCCCCGCCTGTACCCACTACAGCGGCCCGCTCAACGAGGGGCTCATCGTCGGGCACACCGTGCGGTGTCCGCTGCACCACGCCTGCTTCGATTTGCGTACCGGCGAGGCCCTGCGCGCGCCGGCGCTCAATCCCATCCCGTGTTGGTCCGTCGAGCGGCGCGGCGATCGTGTCTACGTCGGCGCGAAGCGCGAGCGTGATCCGCTTGCCCCACTTGCCCCATTGCCTGCCGGGGCCCCGCGCGTGCAGCCGTCGTCGGTGGTCATCGTCGGCGCCGGCGCCGCCGGCGCCGCGGCGGCCGAGATGTTACGGCGCCGCGGCTATGGCGGGCCGGTGACACTCGTGGAGCAGGACGCGGCGGAGCCGGTCGACCGTCCCAACCTGTCCAAGGACTATCTCGACGGGCACGCCCAGGCCGAGTGGATCCCGCTGCGGCCGGAGGGATTTTACGACGAACACGGAATTACCATCCGCCGCGGCACCGCCATCGCGATCGACGTGGCCGTCCGCCAGCTGCGTTTAGCCCAAGGCGGCGCCATCCCCTACGACGCCTTGCTGCTGGCCACGGGCGCCGAGCCACGCAACCTGGATGTGAGGGGTGCCAACGCATCCCATGTCCATTGCTTGCGGACGCTGGCCGATAGCGACGCCATTATCGCCGCGGCGCGCGGCGCCCGGCGGGCGGTGGTGATTGGATCGAGCTTCATTGGACTGGAAGTGGCGGCATCGCTCCGGACGCGCGGGCTCGACGTGGACGTCGTGTCCGTGGACGCCGAGCCGTTGGCGCGCGTGATGGGCCCGGATCTCTCGGCGATGATTCGCCGGCTGCACGAAGGGCACGGGGTGCGGTTTCATCTGTCGGCGGGGGTGGCGCGCATCGACCCGGGCGCGGTCGTGCTCGCCGACGGGACATCGCTTGGCGCCGACGTGGTCGTGTTGGGTGTTGGCGTCCGGCCGCGCGTCGCGCTTGCCGAGTCCGCGGGCCTCGACGTCGATGATGGCGTGGTGGTGAACGAATTTCTGGAAACCAGCCAGCCGGGCATCTGGGCCGCGGGCGACATCGCGCGATGGCCCGATCCCCACACGGGGCGGTCGATGCGGATCGAGCATTGGGTGCTCGCCGAGCGCCAGGGTCAGGCCGCGGCCGAGAACATCCTCGGCGCCCACCAGCGATTCGACGCCGTGCCGTTCTTCTGGAGCCAACACTACGACGTCACGATCCGCTACTCGGGCTTCGCGACGCGGTGGGATCGGGCCGATGCCGATCCCACGATCGCCCAAGGGAAGGGTTCGGTGTTCTTCCGCGCTGGGGGCCGCACGCTGGCCGTGGCCAGCGTGCAGGAGGATCATCGCAATCTCGAAGCCGAGGCCGCGATGGAGCGCGACGTTACGCCGCGATAGGGGATCCGAACCACGTGGTGAGCGCGTCAGCGAGTCCCACCTGGGTATCGTCTCCCACCCAGGCCACATATCCATCCGGCCGAACGAGGACGGCGGTCGGAGCCGTGACCGCTCCGATCGCCGGAAGCTCCCAGGTGCCCGCGTAGGTCGCGTCAACGCGCGGCACGCGATCCGCCCAGGGTGTGATGTCGAAGCCGCCGGGCGCGCCGAAGTTGATGAACACCGGCCGCGCACGGTGCAGCAGATTGAAGACCCGCAGCGGGCCATTGGCGGTGACCAGGTCGAGATCCGGCATCCGGCGTCCGAGCAGCGGGTGTCCCTCGCCCAGCCGAGTTTTAGCCGGCGTCCTGCGCTGCCAGTCGAGGCCGGTGGGCCGCGACCAGATCCGTCCGCGAGAGCATGCCGACGACGCGGCGCGGCGCGTCGCGACGGACGACGGGCAGTCGGCCGACCCCTTCGCGGACCATGTGGTCCGCGGCTTCGCGCGCCGAGTTGTCGTCGAAGATCACGACCGGCGCCCGGCGGACGATTTCGCCCACCCGGGCGGTGACTTCCAGTTCCAGCTCGAGCAGCTCGCGGCGGGTAATCACGCCCATCAAGTCGCCGTTGGCATTGACGACCGGGTAGCCCTGATGCGATGAGCCCGGCGCGCGCGACACGATCCAGTCGCGGACCTCCTCGATCGGATCCGAGGCCTGGATCGTGACCGGCCGGGCCGATGCGATGTCGCGGACCAGCACGCGATCCAGATAGTCGGCGACCATCTCGGAGCGGACGCGCGTGCCGCGGCGTGCCAGTTTCGTCGTCATGATGGAGTCCGGCATGAGGCGGAGCGAGACGAAGTACGCCGCCATGCAACCCGCGAGGACCGGCAACAGGCCATTGGGCTGCCGCGTGGCCTCGAACGCGAAGATCGACGACGCCAGCACCGCATGGGAAGCACCGGCGAAGATCGCCGCCATGCTGACCAGTGCCGCCATGCGCGGATCGACGCCGAGGGCCGGGATGTGGAGCGCGACCCATCCGCCCGCCAGGGCGCCGAGTCCCCCGCCGATCGTCATGAGCGGAGCCAGGGTGCCGCCGGACGTCCCGCTCCCCAGCGCGATCTCCCACGAGATCAGCTTGAACACGACGAGGGCCAGAAGCGCCTTCCCCGTGATTGTGCCGGCCAGAATGTGGTCGATGTTCGTGTACCCGACGCCCAGCGTATCGGGCACGATCCAGCCGACGATGCCCACCACCACGGCGCCGATCGCCGGCCACCACATCCAGTGCACGCGCAGATGCTCGAAGCGGTCCTCGATGGCGTAGAGCACGCGCGTGATGCCGACGGCGGCGATCCCGATGACGATACCGAGCAGCAGGTACGTCGCTAGCGCCGCGCCGTGCGGCGGCAACACCGCTTCCATTGGGAACACCGGGGTCCATCCGGAGAACGCCGCGCGAATGGCGGTCGCGGTGATCGACGCGAGAGAGACCGGGATGAGGGAGCGCGGGCTGTATTCGAACAACAGCAGCTCGATCGCCAGGAGGACCGCCGAGACCGGCGTGCCGAACGTCGCGGCCATACCCGCCGCGGCGCCCGCGGCCAGCAGCGTTTTGCGCTCGTCCGCCGACGTGCGCAGCACCTGTCCCAGCAGCGAGCCCAGGGCGCCGCCCGTCGCGATGATCGGTCCCTCGGCTCCGAACGGGCCGCCGGTCCCGATCGCGATCGCCGCCGAGACCGGTTTCAAAAAGGTGATGCGGTACGGGATCCGGCTCTGGTTGAGGAGCACCTGCTCCATCGCCTCGGGGATGCCGTGGCCGCGGATGGCCGACGAGCCATAGCGCGCCATGACGCCGACGACGATGGCGCCGAGCACGGGGACGACGATGACCGCGAGGCCGAGGTGATTTTGGGCGGGCGAGGAGAACGCGGTGGACCACCGCCCGTAGAACGCGAGGTTGGTGATCAGGCCGATGAGGCGCTGCAGGATGTTCGCCGCGAGGGCCGCCAGGACGCCGACGACGACCGCCAGGCCGGATGTCGTCATGAGCAGGTGGCGGTTATGCGCCATTGGGGCCGGAGCGCGAATGTCGCGCAGCGTCGGTTCGAGCGACGGGGCGACCGGTACGGATTCCATTTATATCAATATAATTCCGCCCGCTGTGTCATACAGTTGCGTCCTGCGACACTTCTGTGACGCGCGGGATGGGGTCACCGTGTCCATGTGAACGCTTCGCGGTGGATCCTGCTTGTCGTCGCTTTGACCGTGGGTTGCGGGGCGGCGGGATCGCGGCCGGATTTGGCGCCGGAGCCGGCGCGCGTCGCCATCTTCTACACCCCCCTCGGCATGTGCTCGGCCTTCGCCACCACATTGCCGTACGATCGGGGGGAGTCGGGACCCGGTCTCCTCTTTCTCGTCGCCCGCATTGATTCGATCCTGGCCGCCGATGAGTTCGCTTTCGACCCGACGCGGATGTACGTGAACAGCCCCGGCCAGACGGAACACGGCGACGCGTTCGACCGGCAGTTCACGACGGTCGAGCGCCTGACCGTCCCGCCCGGCGGCGTGCCGCACGTGGTTGGCGACCTGGCCGTCGGCTACCGCACCGCCGATACGCGGTCGATCATTGATGCGCACGCGTTCCGTCTTCAGTACGACGAGCGTGGGGTTGTCGTCCGCCAAAGCCACGCCGACACGCGGGCGACCGCGCGACCGGCGTGCGGGGAGACGGCGGTGTTCACTGGCTGATCGCGGCCGGGCCTTCCCCTTGCAAGGCGATGGGGCTGTGCGTATCGTGGGCCATGGACTCGTGGGCCACTGATGACCTGAGCGTCAGCCTCACCCGAGGGACGCTGGACCTGCTCATTCTGAAAGCGCTGAGCTGGGGGCCGCGGCACGGATACAGCGTCGCCGAATGGATCGACCAGGCGACGGGCGCCGCCTTGCTGGTGGGGGAGGGCACGCTCTATCCGGCGCTGCATTGGCTCGAGAAGCAGGGGTTCGTCGAGGCCGAGTGGGGCGTCTCGACCAACAACCGGCGCGCCAAGTTCTATCGACTGAGCGCGACCGGCCGCCGGCGTCTCACCACCGGGAGCTCCTCGTGGCACGAGTTCGTGGAGGCCGCGAGTCGCGCCCTCCGCGCCACGGTGCCGGTGCCGGCGTGACGTTCCGCCTCGACCGCGGGCCGCGACGCGTCGAGCGCGATGTGGACGAGGAGATCGCGTTTCACCTCGGCGAGCGCGAGCGGGCGTTGGTCTCGCGCGGCGAGGATCCTACGCTCGCGCGGGCGGCCGCGTTGGAGCGCTTCGGCGACCTGTCCGCGATCCGCGGCGCGTGCCTCGCCATCGACTATGACCGGGACCGCGCCATGCGACAGGCCGACTTTTTCTTGCATCTCCGGCAGGACGTGCACTATGGCGTCCGCACCCTGCTGCACAACAAGCTGTTCGCCGCTGTCGTGCTGCTAATCCTCACCCTGGGGATCGGCGCCAACACGGCGACGTTCACGTTGATTGATGCCCTCATGCTGCGACCGCTCCCGGTGCCGCACCCCGAGCAACTGGTCACGGTCGGCGATCCCAAACGGACGGGCGGCTTATCACAGGGCGCGCCGTCGACCACGATCGAGTCTTACCCGGTATACAAGGACGTGCGCGACCAGAACCACGTCTTTGCCGGCATCTACGCTACGGGCCGGAGCGAGCGGCTCGATGTCGTCGTCGCCACGGCCGGTGCGGCAGGGGCGCCGTCGCGCGATGAGGCCGAGCATCCGCACGGCCGCTACGTCTCCGGGAATTTCTTCTCGGTGCTGGGCGTTGGGACGGCGGCGGGTCGCACGTTCGCGTCCGACGAGGATCAGGTGCCGGGCGCGAGCCCGGTCGTTGTGATCAGCTATGCGTACTGGCAGCGCCGGTTTGCCGGCGACGGCAGTGCGCTCGGTCGCGTCATCGTCGTAAACGGCGTGCCGCTGACGATCATCGGCGTCGCGCCGCGCGGGTTCTTCGGTGACGTGGTGGGCCAGGCCCCGGACTTCTGGATACCCGTCACGATGGAGCCCACGCTCGAGCCGCACAGCCCGTGGCTCGACGACCGCACGACCAACTGGCTGCTCTTCATGGGCCGGCTCCGGTCCGGCGTGACACTGGCACAGGCCAAGCTCGAGACCGCGGCGCTCGTGCACCGCTCGCTACTCGACCACGCGACCGCGGCCAACGTCCAGAGCGTGCAGCGGGAGATCCGAACGCGCCCTGCCATGATCGTGGCCGGCGCCATGGGGTTCTCGTACTATCGCGGAGTCTACGCGGCGCCCCTCGTGACGCTCATGGGAGTCGTAGGATTGGTCCTGCTCATCGCCTGCGCGAATGTCGCCAACCTGTTGCTGGCGCGCGCCGCGGCGCGCGGTCGCGAGATCGGCGTCCGCATCGCGCTGGGCGCGGGGCGGGCGCGGCTGGTGCAGCAGCTGCTGACTGAGAGCGTGGTGCTGGCGGCGATCGGGGCCGGGCTGTCCCTCATCCTTGCGATGGCCGGCAGTACGGTGTTGCTGCGACTCGCCAGCACGAACCAACCGATTCCGCTGGCGCTCCACCTTGATGGCCGCGTGCTGGGATTCACGGCCGGCGTGTCGCTCCTGACCGCCGTGTTGTTCGGACTGGTGCCGGCGCTCCGGGCCACCCGACAGGACGTGGCGAACACGATCCGGTCCGGAGGCCGGGGCATCGCGCAGGGGCGCATGCCGATGGGCCGGTGGCTGGTGGTGGTCCAAGTCGCGCTTTCAATGCTCTTGCTGGTGGGCGCGGGCATGCTCGTCCGCAGCACGATACGGTTGGCGAACGCCGACGTGGGCGTGGCGCGCGATGGTCTCTTGATCGCGCGCATCGACGCGGGACGCAGCGGCTACGAGGGGCCGAAGTTCAACGCGCTGCTGCGCGATCTCATTGCCCGCGTCCAGCAAGTGCCGGGCGTGGCCGCCGTGACGGCTTCGGAGAACGGCATCTTCAGCGGCACCGAGTCGGGTTCGACGATGCAGGTCGAGGGGTACGTGGCGCACGCCGACAGCGATACGCTGGTGGCATCCGACGTCGTCGGGCCGCACTACTTCCGATCGATCGGCGCCCACATCCTGCAGGGTCGGGACATCGAGCCGCGGGACAACGAGACCGGGGCCAAAGTCGTGGTCTTCAATCAGACGATGGCCCGATTCTTCTTCCCCAACGGCGACGCGATCGGCCACCATGTGCAGCTGGACAGCGCGTCGAAGCCGGAGATCGTGGGCATCGTGGGAGACATTCAGGAGAACGGCGTGCGGGAGCCGCCAGTGCGGCGCTTGTACATGCCCGTCCTCCAGATGCCGAACTCCCCGGCGGGCGTGAATCTGGAGATCCGGACGACCGGTGATCCGGCGCGCCTCGCGATAGCGGTTCGGCGCGCTTTGGCCGCCGCCGGTCCCTCGCTCATCGTGCTCGATGTCGAGCCCCTGACGGATCTCATTCGCGACTCGATCAGCCAGGATCGGCTCGTGGCCACGATGGTGTCGTTCTTCGGCATCCTGGCGCTGGTGTTGGCGGCGCTCGGCCTCTACGGCGTCATGGCGTACAGCACCGCCCGGCGCACCGGCGAGTTCGGCCTCCGCATGGCCCTTGGCGCCGCACCCGGGGCCGTCACGCGTATGGTCCTACGGGAGGCCATCCTGCTCACGGGGATCGGGATGGCGGTCGGTATCCCGGTCGCCATCGCCGGTGCGCGACTCGTGAAAGGACAACTCTTCGGGATCGGACTGTTCGATCCACCGTCGATCGGACTGGCTACGGTGGTGCTCGCCGCGAGCGCGGCGTTGGCCGGGTATCTCCCGGCGCTGCGCGCGTCGCGGGTGGCGCCGCTGGTGGCGATTCGCGCCGAATAGTTACCGGTGATCGTAAACGCTGGTGCTGCCGTCTTTCTGCAGCGCCAGCACGTCGTAGTGCTCCCCCGTCGGCGCGTCCATACCGGGCGCGCTGCTTGGCATACCGGGGACGGCGAGACCCGCGATCCCCGCGGGGTGCTCGCGGACCAGGCGCTGAATGTCCTCCGGCGGGACGTGCCCCTCGACGACGTACCCGCCGACGACGGCCGTGTGGCAGGACGCGAGCCGCGCCGTGATGCCGTGGTCGCGCTTGATCACGTCGAGCGCGCCCTGGCTGGCGACGTTCACGGTGTCGACGGTAAAGCCCGCGGCCCGCATCCGCTCGACCCACTTGGCGCAGCACCCGCAGGTGGCGCTCTTGTATACCGTCACGCTCAGGACCAGCATCGCCAGCATTCGCATGTGGGAAGTATTATTCCCCGTCATGCGTCCGTGCCAATAAGTGTGGGGGTCGATCGGGCAGCTCATCGGCCAGTATGGCTACGGCGTCGTCGCGCTCCTGGTGTGCGCCGAAAACCTGGGATTGCCCCTCCCGGGTGAGACCGCGCTGATCACGGCCGCGGCGTTCGCCGCGCAGGGGCGACTCTCGCTCGCGGGCGTCATCGCCGCGTCGACCATTGGGACGATCGCCGGCGGATCGGGCGGATACTGGATCGGACGCGCGGGCGGCCTCCCGTTCGTGCACCGCGTCGGACGTTACATCGGTCTCGACGAGGCCCAGATCGAGCGGGGCCGCGCGTTCTATGCGCGGCATGGCGCCAAGACGGTGTTCCTGGCGCGCTTCGTGGCCATCCTCCGGATCGTCGCCGGGGTGCTGGCCGGTGTCGTCCGCATGCCGTTTGCGACGTTCTCGATCTACAACGCGCTGGGCGGCTTGTGCTGGTCCATTGCGATCGCGCTGCTCGCCTACTCGTTCGGCTACAACCTGCCGCGGCTGCACCACCTCCTGGGCCGGGGCGGGCTGGTCGCCGCCGGCGCCGTGCTACTCGGCATATTCCTCGTGATCAAAATTCAGCGCCGATCCGTCAAGCCTTCCACTTGATGTTGCATCCCACGCTCGGCCGCTGTTCCGCGGGCCCCGGCTTGCCGGCGAGCACGGCGTCCAGTGCGGCGCGGAGATCCATTCCTGTCACCGGGCGTCCGTTGTTGGGTCGGCTGTCGTCCAACTGGCCGCGATAGACGAGGGTGCGGGCGGGGCCGAACAGGAAGAGATCGGGCGTGCATGCGGCGTCGTAGGCGCGCGCCACGCGCTGCGACTCGTCGTAGAGATACGGAAACGTGAACCCCGCGCGACGCGCTTGCCCCGCGAGCTTGTCCGGCGCGTCCTCGGGCTGGGTGATCGTGTCGTTGGCGGAGATGGCGACGATGCCCACGCCTCGCCCGCCGTACTCGCGCCCGATGCGGGCCAGCTCGTCCTCGACGTGCACGACGAACGGGCAGTGGTTGCAGATGAACATCACGAGTAATGCGGTGCTGGCGGCGAACTCATCGCGCGTGATCACGCGGTGGGTCACGACGTCGGGCAACGCGAAGTCGGGAGCGGCCGCGCCCAGCGCGACCATGGTCGATGCGGTTCGGGTCATTGGCGGGTAAAGATCTGGGTTCCGGTCCACCGCGCGAACTGCGTCGCGCTCGCTGACGGCGTGACGTCCGCGGATAAATGGTTGTTGTCCTCGGGACCGGCGCGGACGATCACCGAGTCGGCTCCCCCATTCGTGAGCAACAGCCCGATCTGGGCACAGACACTCTGGCACGTGTCGTTCTTGAGGTAGACGCCCTGAATGCCAAGGGACGACGTGTCACTCGTGGCTGTGCCCGTGACGGTGTCGCCTCCCGTGACGGCGCCTCCCTCGACCAACGTCAGCTTCATCTCATGGGATGTGTTGTCCGACACCGTCCAGGTGCCGGAGAGCGCAATGGTCTGTGGGGTGGGATTGGCGACGCTCGTGGCGTCCGAACAGGCGACGCTACACAGGGCGACGCCGGTGGCGACGAGAATGCCACACGAGTGCATGTCGTGCTCCGAAGGTGCAGGCTATTTACGGTAGGCCACGAGCGTGGTGCCCGCAAGATGCACCAATGGTAACCGATCAGCGATCTCGTTGAGCGCGCGATAGGTGCCCGGCGCGTCCGGCCCGCCCACATAGTCGTGCCACAACACGATGCCGCCGGGTTTGACCATGCGCAGCGCTTTCTCGGAATCGCTCACGACGTACGAGTAGGCGTGCGATCCGTCGACGAAGACGAGATCGCACCGGCCCACGTACGGCGTCTCGTCGAACGCCTTGCTGTCGCCATAGAGTTGCCGGATCTTGGGCGCCACCGTCGTGCCGCTGTACACGAAATGCTGGAAGACGGATTCGATGCGCGCCTCGCGTTCGTCCTCGGCCGCGTCGCCCGGCGCGGCGCGATAGGCGTCCACGCCGTCGGGAGCGAGCGTCAGCGTGTGCACCGTGGCCTCGGCCGGCGCGTTCCGCGCCCACAGGTACGCCGTGCGACCGGTGCAGGTGCCAAACTCGAACATCGTCGTGGCCCGCCGCGCCAGCACCGAGAGAATCCAGGCTTCGTAGTCCGTCGTCGCGCCGAGCATCTCGGGTGCCGATGCGGGAGACGAAGGCCACTTCGGTGTCCAGCGAGTAGCCCAACTGCGGGTCCCGCGCGAACACCGGGTCCAGCCGCTCCAGCGGCACGCGCGCGATGCGCCACGGTCGCCCGTATCCCTGCGCCCGGCGCCGATGCATTTCCCGCCACCACTTGCGGGTGGTGATCGTGAGGGCGATCGCGAGCAGGACGATCGCGGCGATGAGGGGCGCGATCAGCCCGCCAGGTTGATGTTGAGGTACGCGGGGTCGCCGGTCACCTCGCGCACGACATAGGGCGCCAACCACTCCGGTGGGGCGACGGGCGTGTCGACGTCGGGGAGCTCGACCTCGGCGACGACGAGCTCCCGGTCGGTGTACTCGTCGATCTCCCAGATCCGGTCACCCTCGGTGATCGCGTAGCGGCGTTTGTGGACGCGGTGGCCGGCCGTGAGCGGCCACATGGCATCGAACACGTCGGGCGCCGCTTCCTCCTCGACCTCGGTGCGACTGGCGCCGGTGCCCAGTTTCATCGTGCGATAGCACGTGATGTCGCCATCGCAGTGGACGCGCCGCAAGCGCTCGGCGAGCCGGGTACCCGGCACGTACCCCTGCTCGATGTGCCGCACCGGCGCGTCGTGCACGCGATCCGGCAACGCGTGCAGGAGGTACTTGCGCTCGATCTCGCGGTCGGCGGTCGCGCGGGAGCCGAGGTGCGCCGCCAACAAGCCCAGGGCGTCCAGAAACTGCCGCGCGTGATCGCTGCCGTCGAGCCATGCGCTCTGCAACTCCGCGAACGCGGCCAGCTCGCGGGCCCGCAGGGCGGCGGCCAATGCGACGATGCCCGGGCGCGCCACATCGGTGGGCGACGACGACTCGGCATCGCGCAGCACCTCGCGCGACAGCACGCAGGCATCGTGCAGCTCGCCGATCACGTCCTGGAGCCGTTTGAGCTGCCGGATGATCTCGGGCGCGCCCTCGACCCAGTCGGCGATGGGCTCCAGCACGTAGCGCAGCCGCTTGCCTTCGATGCGCGCGTCGTGCGCCAACTCCTGATCGTCGACGGAGCGGACCCGCCGCAGCCGGTCGCGCAACAACGCCGTGCTGCGATGGACGACCTCGGCCGCCGCCGCGGCCATCGGCGTGGTGCGCAACGGCTCATCGACGCGGGCCGGGATGTAATAGACGGGCAGGGCGACCGCCAACTCGCCCGCCGCCCGCGCGAAATGCCGGCTGATGGCGGTGTGCATGCCAGCCGTTGCCTCGTGCTTCTTGCGTTCCAACCGGTGGCGGAGGTGCGTGGCGCCGAACCGCTCGGCGACATCCAGCGTCGACTCACGCTCGGCGAGCCAGGCGAGCTGCACCTCGGTGTCGCGCGCCGCGCCGGTCGCGCACGTGACGCGCTTGAGCCGCCGGCGCTCGCGTTTGCGGACGCTGCCGCCCAGGTGCGGACGATAGGCGCGGAGCCACGTCCGGAGCCGGCGCATCGCCACGCGAAAATCGTGGAGCGCTTCGACGTCGGCGGGATCGATCAGCCGCTCCCGCGCCGCGGCCGCCTGGCGCAGGAGGTCGATCGCGACGAGACGCGCGGCCCGCTCGACCGGTTGGTCGAGAAACTCCCCCAATCCACTCATGTGGGTCAGCGCCTCAATCGTTCGAGCTGGGACCGCGTCAGGCACCACTCGAGACGGCCGTGCCTCGGTGTCGGCCGGCTGGCGAAGGAGAGCAGACACGCCCCGCCTTTCTTGAGCTCGATCCAGGGGTCACCGACCGCCTCGGCGGGCCGGCCCGACAGCAGCCAGGCGATGAACGCGCCGAGGTCCGGCTCATGACCGACGATGGCGACGGTGACATGGGCCGCGTCCGCCGGGTGGCTTTTGCGGCGTTTCCGGGCGACCACTGCGGCCGTGTTCCGGACCCACCGGAGCATCCCGCGCCGGTCTCCCTCACCCAAGGCGCCGACCTCGTCGGGCGCGACGTCCCAGGCCTCGGCCACGATGGCGGCGGTCTCCCGCGCCCGCACGAGGGGACTGGTGCCAAGGGTGTCCACGGACTCGATCAGCTCCACCAGGCCGCCCGCCGCCCGCCGCATCTGCCGGATGCCCTTGGCGGTCAGCGGCCGCTCGTCATCGTCGCGGCCCGTGCGCGCGAACTCCTCGCGATCGCCGGCCGGCCCGTGCCGCACCACCAGCAGGTCGAGCGTGTACGCGGGCGTGCGCCTCACGCGCCGCGCCTGTGCCTTGGTCTCGGGCGCGGCTTCGGGAGCGGACCCGATTGCGAACGCGTCGACCGGCGGTGGCGTAAACTCTTCCTGTGACTCCATCGTTACAGAGAGTCGCCGTTTCGCGCTGTGGATGCAAGGCTTTTTTCGCCCGTGAACATGGTCCCCACTAACGGTACCGAGTGGACAGACGCCGAGGTCAGGCGGGTCGGTGGGCTGGTCGTCGATCTCATCGCGCGATATCTCGCCGAACTGTCCGATGAGCCCGTCTTTCGACCGGTGCCGCGCGAGCAGGCGCGCGCCTGGGCGAGCGCTCCGCCGCCGCTGGCTCCGGCAACCCCCGATGATATCCTCGCCGACTTCGCGCGCGAGATCGCGGTGTATCCGTTCGGTAACGGGCACCCGCGGTTCTTCGGTTGGGTGAACTCGCCGCCCACCGTGATCGGCATTTTCGCCGAAGCGTTGGCCGCGACTATGAACCCGAGCGTGGCGGGCGGCAACCACGCCGCGGTCTACGTCGAGCATCAGGTCGTGGCCTGGGTCAAAGCCATCCTCGGGGCGCCGGCGGAGGCCATGGGACTGCTGGTGAGCGGATCGTCGGCGGCCGCGCTAACGGCGCTGGCGGTCGCCCGCACCGCGGCGTGCCGCCGGCTCGGTTGGGACGTTCGCGCCGACGGGCTGCCGGCCGATGCCCGCCTCAGGGTCTACGCGTCGGCGGAGGCCCATTCCTGTCATCAAAAGGCCGTCGAGATTCTGGGCCTCGGGCGCACAGCACTGCGCGCCGTTCCGACGGACGCCGCGCTGCGCCTCGATCCCGTGGCCCTCGACGGGATGATCGCCGATGACCTGGCGCGCGGTGACTGCCCCATGGCGGTCGTTGCCAGTGCCGGAACGGTGAACACGGGAGCGATCGACCCGCTGGGCCCTATCGCCGACGTGTGCGCCCGGCGCGGGCTGTGGCTGCACGTCGATGGCGCCTACGGGGCGCCGGCCATTCTCACCGATGCGTATCGCGAGGCGCTGGCGCCGATCGCCCGCGCCGACAGCGTGGCGATGGACCCGCACAAGTGGCTGTCCGTGCCGGTGGAGAGTGGGCTCGTGGTCGTGCGCGATGCGGCGCTCATGCGGGAGACGTTCAGCCTGGTGCCGGCGTATTTGCGGACGGACGAGAACGCGCACGGTGTGCAAGGGCCGCCGTGGTTCAGCGAGTACGGCATCCAGCAGACGCGTGGGTTTCGCGCGCTCAAGACATGGATGGCGCTGCGGCACCACGGGTTCGCGGGCTATGCGGCGCGCATCACCCGGGACTGCGGACTGGCGGCCCGCCTGGCGGCGGGCGTGCGGGCGTTGCCGTCGCTCGAGTTGTGGGAGCCGTCGTCGCTCAGCATCGTGTGCTTTCGAATTGCAGGGTCTGACGAAAGAAATCGTGCGGTGCTGCGCGACATTCAGCTCGGGGGGCGGGCGTTTCTTTCAGGGACGGTGTTGGACGGGCGCTTCTGGTTGCGGGCGTGCCTCGTCAATCATCTGACGCAGGAGTCCGACATCGACGCGTTGATCGATGAGGTGTTGGCGGCCGCGGCGCGCGCGGCATGAACGCGACCCGTCAGGAGTTGCTCGCGGTCGGCGCCAGCGGTGTGTGCGCCTTTCTCGGCCTCTACGCGACGCAGCCGCTCCTGCCCACGCTGGAGGCGGAGTTTCACGTCTCCAAAGCGGCGGTCGCCGCGACGGTGAGCGCGTCGACGCTCGCCGTCTCGCTGGCGGCGCCCCTGGTTGGATTGGCGGCGGACCGGCTGGGGCGAAAACGGGTGATCGTGCCGGCCATGGCGTTGCTCGCCATCCCGACCATGCTGGCAGGGACGTCGCATTCGCTGCACGCGCTCGTGTTCTGGCGGTTCTTGCAGGGGATGGTCATGCCGGCGGTCTTTGCGGTCTCCATTGCCTATGTGACGGAGGAGTTCGCGGGTCGCGGGGTGGGGGCGGCGATGGCGGCGCTGGTGACGGGCAACGTCATTGGGGGCTTCAGTGGCCGCGTGATCACGGGTTTTGTCACCGCGGCTGCGGGGTGGCGGATGGCGTTCGTCGTCCTCGGGGCGCTCAACATCGCGGGGGCGTTGGTGACGTGGCGATGGCTTCCCGCGGAGACGCGATTCCAACCGCGGCGGGTTCCATTCGCGCGGGGGTTCGTCGCCATGTTCGCGCATTTCACCGATCGGCGGTTGCTGGCGACGTACGTGGTGGGTTTTTGTGTGCTGTTCTCGCTGGTGGCGACGTTCACGTATGTCACGTTCTATCTGGCGGCGCCGCCGTTCCTGCTCGGACCGGCGCTGCTCTCCAGCATCTTCGTCGTGTATCTGGTCGGAGTGCCGGTGACGCCGATCGCGGGGCGGTGGATCGATCGCTTCGGATCGCGGCGTGCGCTCTCGATCGCGCTGGCCATCGCGGCCGGCGCCATGCCATTGACGCTGACGCACAATCTCGCACTGGTGGCGCTCGGGCTCGCGGTCTGCAGCTCGGCGGTCTTCGTCTGTCAGTCGGCGTCGACGTCCTTTCTCCAGCATGCCGCGCCGGCCGCGACGCGGTCCTCGGCGGCCGGGCTCTACGTCGCCTGCTACTATTTCGGGGGAAGCGTCGGCAGCGAGCTCCCTGGCATCCTCTGGCGCTGGGGCGGGTGGCCCGGCTGTGTGGCGCTCGTCGTCGCGGTGCAGCTCGCGACGATCGCCGTGGCCTGGCGATATTGGATTACGTGAGACTGGGTGACGTGAGACTGGGTGACGTGAGACTGGGTGATGTGAGACTGGGTGACGTGAACTGGGTGACGTGAACTGGGTGACGTGAACTGGGTGACGTGAACTGGGTGACGTGAACTGGGTGACGTGAACTTGCGTGACGTGAACTGAGTGACGTGAACTTGGGTGACGTGAGATTGGGTGACGTGATATTGGATCACTTCGTGACTTGCTCATTCTTAGCTTTAAACCATGACGACGCCTAAAACGACGTCCGAGATCCGCGCCGCATTCCCGGCGTTGACGCGTTGCCACAACGGTCTCCCGGTCGCCTATTTCGACGGCCCGGGCGGCACCCAGGTGCCCACGCCGGTGGTCGAGGCGATGGCGGACTATCTCTATCATCACAACGCCAACACGCACTGGCCGTATCCGTCGAGCGCGGAGACCGACGCGATGATCGCTGACGCGCGCGCGGCGGCGGCCGATCTCGTGAACGCGACGCCGGACGAGATCGTGTTCGGTGCCAACATGACGACGTTGACGTTCCACGTGGCCCGCGCGCTGGGGCGCGCGTGGGGGCCGGGCGACGAGGTGATCGTCACCGAGCTGGATCACCAGGGCAACGTCGCCCCATGGCAGGCGCTGGCGCGCGAGCGTGGTATCACGATTCGGGTAGTGCCGTTCGATGCCGCCACGGGCGAGCTCGATCTCGAGGCGCTGTCCCGGTTCCTGTCCCCGCGCACGCGCTTGGTCGCCGTCGGTGCCGCTTCCAACGCGCTTGGCACGATCAACGATCTGATGACAATTGGGCGCCTGGCCCGCAGTGCCGGCGCGTTGTTCTACGTCGACGCGGTGCACTACGCGCCGCACGCCGTCATTGACGTCAGAGCGTGGGATTGCGACTTCCTCGCCTGCTCGGCGTACAAATTCTACGGCCCGCACGTCGGCGTCTTGTACGGCCAGGCGTCGCCTGCTGTCGTCGATCGATGTGCCGAAGCTCGATCCAGCCCCTGATACGGCGCCCGAGCGTTTCGAGACCGGCACGCTCGATCACGAGGGCATCATCGGCACCCGCGCCGCGATCGACTTCCTGGCGTCGCTCGCTCTGGCGACGGGCACACGACGCCAGCGTCTCGTCTCGTCGCTCACGGCGCTCGATCACGCGGGGCGCGCGCTGCTCACGCGGCTCTGGATGGGTCTCGCCGCGATCCCCGCGGTGACGCTCTACGGGCCGAAGCCCGACCGGCCGCGCACGTCGACGCTGTCGTTCTCCTACCGCGGCGCGCATCCCGACGATGTCGCACGCCATCTGGCAAGGGCCGCTCTCTTCGCGTCGAGCGGCGATTTCTACGCATCGACGGTGATCGCGAAAGTGTGTCCCGAGGGCGTCGTCCGCGCGGGGTGCGCGTGCTATGCGACGGAGGAGGAAGTGGATCGGTTCGTGGAGGGAGTGCGCTCGCTTACCGTCTAATGGTGATGGGTCGCACGAGTTATAACGCCTCGCAAGCAGCGATCGTCGGCTGCGGGTGTCGTTGGCGAAGTCTGCGCGATCGGCAGATGGTACGTCGCTGTGCAGACCGGCCGGTCTGCCAATCGCGGGCGATGCCTTCAATGCGTCGTGCGTTCGTCTCCACGACCGATCGGCGCCTCGCAAACGCGCCAGCAGCCGCACCAGTTCGCATGTAACGAGTTCGAATCCGCGCGAAAATGCGAAAGTGCGAAATGGCAGGAGAGACCTACGATGTCGGGTAGGCGTCGACGAAGTCGAACGGGAGTACGCGAGCGATCCGCTCGCAATCACGGCGGTTCCGCGTGACGACGATGGTGCCGGCTTCGCGGCATGAGGCCGCGATCAGCACGTCGTGCCCGAAGTTCCGCGTAACTCGTTTGAGCTCCAAGCCTTCGGAGGCCGCCAGTGCCGCCAGGACATCGCCGGCTTCCGACCACGCGCGATAGGACGGGGTGATGACCCGCCCGCGCTGCTCGAAGGGGCGGAAGACGTCTCGCTGGAGCGCCAGTCGGTCGGCGGCGGTGCGCGCGCCGGCGCGCAGCTCGGCCGCGACTACCGCGCTCAGGTACTCGTAGGGAGCAAAGACGGCGTGGAACTCCTGTAGCTCCGCATTGGCCTCGCGGGTCGCGAAACCATCAATGAACAGGTTCGTATCGAGCGCGTACTTGCGACGGCGCACGGGGATGTCGCGCTAGTCGTCCGACCGCTCGATCCGGACGCCGAGCATACGCTTCGTCCCCTCGACGAGCTCCCGGCGGAGGACCACGAGGTCCAGGGCACGCTCGATCGCCTCGGTGGCAGTCTTGGCGCCGAGCGCTTTTCGGGCCGCTTCGATGCGGGTGGTATCGAGGCGATAGGTCTTCGAAGTCTTTCGCGATGTCTTCTTGCGGGCCTGTAATGACATTATACTATAAATGTACATACAGGGGCCGTCGGCGAGCAAGCGGCTAATGCCGCATCAAGATCGCCAACAGGATCTCGGCCGCGATGAGCGCGACCACGAGGATCTCCAGGGCCTCTGACCGCGCCGCCTGGGACTCGCCGTTCAGCATGTCGTAGGTCTCGCGGATGATCGACAGCTTGCGGTCGATCCCCCGCCGCCATTCCCGGCCGCGAAAGATCTCCAGCGCCGCGGTGTAGATCCGCGCCAGGTAGACGTCGTCGGTGACCTTGAGCGCGCTCTCCACGCGCTCGACCAACTCGGTGGAGTCGGCGACCAAAGCCTGCAGGTCGGCGAGGATCGACGCGTAGCGGCCCCGCAAGAGCGTCACGCCCCGGGGCCGCGCGATCGCCACGCGGTCGTACATCTTCGGCAGCTCGGCGTCGAGGATGGCGTCGTAGACGCGGAGCTCCAACAGTTGGGCGTTGGCGAACTCCAGGATGTACTGCACGTCCGCGTCGTCGGCCGAGGGTTCGACGATGAGCGCATTGTCCCACGTCAGGATCGTGAGATCGTCGGTATAGTAGGAAAACCGGTGCGGCAGTAGCTCGGCCTTTGCCGTATTCGACAACGGCCGCCGTTCGTTCAAGAGCAGCGGGACGATGTTCTCATCGCGCAGCGTCTCGGCGCTCGTCTCCGACGTGATGCGAAACACCACGTAGTCTTCGGTGACCGTCTGCACCACCTGCCGTTCGACCGCCGGCGCGATGCGCGCCAGCAGCGCCGTCAGGTGGCGCTCGAACACCGGACTCAAGTCGATCTTGACGTCCACCGCGTTCCCGAACCGCGTGAACTCCGGCCATGTCATCTCCTCAGCCGGAATCGTCAGCCGCAACGACACCACTCCGAAATCGAAGATGCGCGCCGAGACTTCCGCCGGCCCGCACACCCCTGGCGCGGCCACTACCTCGGCGCCGAGCGCGACCGTAATCGGCGGGTTGGCGATCTGGATCGCTTGCGCTTCGCCACGAACGGGACGCACGCGCAGCGGAGCGCTGGCATTCCCCGCCCCGGACAGGAGATCGATGGCGCGGTCCAAGTGGATCTCGTAGCCAACGTCGTACAGCCGGTAGACAATAGCCGAGCCCCGCACCATGTCGGACGGGTGGTTCATGACCAAATGTCACCTGACACGTGCCTGCCGGACAATACGTGCCGCTGGCGGCCGTGCGCATCCGCCCATGGGCGCGCCAGACTGTGCGCATGCGCATCCTCACCTATTTGCTCGCGGTGCTCGGGTCTCTGATCCTTGCCACCGATCCAGGCTATCATCTGATTGCGAAGGTTGTCCTCGGTGGCGCCAGCGGTTGGGACTATCTCACCGTCGACACCGCGACCCACCGGCTGTTCGTCACCCACGGCGCCCACGTCGACGTCGTGGATGCCAAGACCGGGGGCCAACTCGGCGCCATTGTCCACACCGACGGGGTGCACGGCGTCGCCCTGGCCAACGAGCTGGGTCGGGGCTACACCAGCAACGGGCGTACCGCCAGTGTGACCATCTTCGATCTCAAGACACTGGCCACGATCGGCGTCGTCACCGGCACCGGCGACGATCCCGACGCCATCGTCTACGATCCCGCGACCAAGCGCGTGCTCACGTTCAATGGCAACGGCAACGACGTCACCGTGATCGACGCCGCGAAAGGCACCATCGTCGGCACGGTGCCCTTGGGCGCCTCGCCGGGCTACGGCGCGGTCGACGGTCGCGGCCGTGCCTACGTGAACCTCGAGCACGCCGACTCCGTGGCGGAGATCGACGTCAAGACCCTGGCCGTGCTGCGCCGGTGGTCCGTGGCGCCTTGCCACGTTCCCGCCGCGCTCGCCATCGATCGCGTGCACCGCCGGCTGTTCAGCGGGTGTCACAACAAAGTGATGGCGATCTCCGACATCGAGACCGGGTCCGTCGTCTCGACCGTGCCGATCGGCGATGGTGTGGACGCCGTCGACTACGATCCCGGCACCGGCCTCGCGTTCAGCGCCAATGGTGACGGGACCCTCACCGTCGTGGCGGCCGACGGGCCGAACGGCTATCGCGTCGCTGAGACCGTGAATACCCAGAACGGCGTCCGCACCATCGCCGTGGACCCGACCTCGCACCGCGCATATCTCATCGGCGCTGAGCTGACGCCTCCGCCGCGTCCCAGTGTCGTTCCGGGCACGTTTGCCGTGCTCGTGTTCGGGCCGTAAGCCGGCTATACTCCTATGCGGTGCGACGTACACTCCTGGTCGTCGGCGTCATCGTTACCTTCGTTGTTGCGCCGTACGTTCTCGTTCCGGTTTACGATTTCCCAGCGCCCGCCCCATTCGCCGGCCCAGCCCTGTACAATCCGTACCAAGGGCTGGGGGATGGCGGGGAGTGGCGCACGGCGAACTTTCATGCCCATGGCCGGGCGTGGGGTGGGCTGACCGAAGCGCGCCAGACCGATAGCGCGGTCGTGAGCCGATACCGATCGCTCGGGTATGATGTCGATGGCGTTTCCGACTACATGCAGATCGACCAGCGCCGGGCCCGAGGCGGCGACTCCACGTTCGTGCCCACGTACGAACACGGCTACAACATCCTGAAGAGTCATCTCCTGGCGATCGACGCCCGCCACGTCGCCTGGCTCGATTTCCCACTCTTCCAGACGCGCGCCCAAAAGCAATACGTCATCGACCAGGTCGCGGCCCAGGCCGGACTCGTGGCTATCGCGCATCCAGGACTGCGCGGCGCCTACTCGGTGCGTGATCTGCGGATGCTGACCCACTACGATTTCATCGAAGTGCTCAACCACTTCGTCGTGTCCGACTCCCTATGGGACGCCGCCTTGTCGTCGGGGCACCCCGTGTGGGCGCTGGGCAGCGACGACTCGCACGATGTTCGTGACCCCGGCCAGACCGGCGCGATGTGGACTATGGTCTACAGCACGAGCACCAAGGCCGCGGACATCGTGGGGGCGCTGCGGGCCGGCCGGGCCTATGCCGTCGCCGGTCATCATGCCCAGAGCGATGCCCACCCGGAACGAATCGACGTTCACGGTGATACGCTGGTAGTGAGCTGCGATACACCCGTGACCCGTATCGACTTCATTGGCCAAGGCGGCGTGCTGCGGGGCCGTGCGCTCGGCGTACGCTCGGCATCCTACGTCCTGCGACCCGACGACCCCTATGTGCGGACCGTGATCGCGACCCGACACTCCGTCATGTTCCTGAATCCCGTCATCCGGTACGACGGGCGGCGTCTCGCGCGACCGGTGGCGGTGTTCGATGTCCGGCGCACATGGGAAGGCCGGTCGGCGTTGCTGGCGACCGCCGTGGTGCTCTTCTGGCTGCTGCGCCTCCGGGCGCAGATCGCGCGCCGTCGCGCGGTGGCCCCGCGTCCCCAGCCCGCGTTGGCGTGACGCGATTTCTGCTTCTCGCGGCGCTGGTCTTTGGGGTCCGCGCCGCCGCCCAAACCGACACCGTGGCGCGCGTGCCGTTCCACGAAGGCGAGCGCTTCACGTACAACGTGAAATTCGGGTCGCTGCGCGTCGGGCACGCGACGCTGGAGATCGTGGGCTCCGACACGCTGCGTGGCCGGCACGTGCTCCACGTTCTCTTCGTAGTGCAGGGGAGCGCGTTGTTCTATCACGTGAACGACACGACGCAAAGCTGGTTCGACCCCAAGACGATGACGTCGCTCCGGTTCTGGCAGGACGTCAACGAGGGCGGCCGGCACGTGCATCGGCGGTTCGAGTTCTACCCCGACATGAAGGCCATGCAGCAGGAGGGGAAGGCCGTCGAGCAATCGGTGGAGCAGCCGCTCGATGATGCGACCTTCCTGTATTTCGTCCGTACCCAGCCCTTGGTCGTGGGACAAACGTATCAGTGGGACCGGTATTTCCGGCCCAAGATCAATCCCGTCATTCTCAAGGTGTTGCGCCAGGAAAAGGTAGAGGTCCCGGCGGGCAAGTTCGACGCCCTCGTCGTGCAGCCGATCTTCAAGACCCCGGGCATCTTCTCCGAAGGCGGGCACGCCGAAGTCTGGGTGTCCAACGACTCGACGCGCGCCGTCCTCCAGATCAAATCCAAGCTGTCGTTCGGATCCCTGAATCTCTACCTGCGCACGATCGGGGTCGGCCCCGAGACGGCGGCCGACCGGGCCCAGGATTCGACGGGCGACTCGGCGAAAGACTCGACGCCATAGGCTACGAGTACCTCATCGCCGGTAAGCCGACGAACGTGCGCAGGAGCGAGAGTTGCCCGATATGGTAGCTCTCGTGCTGGGCCAGGAACGAGAGCCCGTCCAACCGCGTCTTGTCGGGGCCGAGAAACGGCGGATCCATCGGCGCCGCGACATCGGCGGTTGTCAGGGAGTCCAGCCGATCGCGCAACGCATGTCCTGCTTTCGTCCATGCGTCCAGCGTTTCGGTTAGCGTCGGCCAGCGCTCGATTTCATCCAACGCGCGCGCTTTCCCAATGTATTGCTGCATCGGGCTCGGCCGCTGGGCGCCGAGCACCTTCAGCAGGTTATATCGCGAGTCCGTGACGTGCGCCGCCACGAAGGCGAGATGGTTCGTCTTGGGCGTTGGGCGCATGAACGATTGCTCCGGCGAGACTCCATCCAGGCAGTTCCGAAAGAGCAGCGTATTCCACTTCAGCAGATCGGCGAGTCCCACGAGGCGAGTGTCCATGACTGGAAAAATTCTCCTGGGCACGCCCAGCGTCCAGGGGACCCGGTCGACCCCGAGACGGCGGCCGACCAGGTCCTGGATTCGACTAACGATGCGGTGAAAGACCCGACGCCGTCGCCGTCTCGCTCCCCGGATCGCGCAAGTATTGCTCGAAGAACGCCAGCATGTCCACCATGAGCACCCGGATGTTCGCGGCGCTCTGGATGTAGTAGTTCTCGTTCGGGTAGGTCTTGTACCGCACGGGCTTGTACTTCATCTCCATCCGATCGACGAAGATCTTGGACGCGTCGGACCGCGGCAGGGACTTGCCTTCGCCGTGCACCAGGAAGAGCGGCGTCTGGATCGAGTCGATGTAGTAGATCGCCGACAGATTCCGGTACAGCTTCTCGGCCTGCGGGAGATAGCCCAGCTCGTAGTGCAGCAGCTTGATGTGGCGCATCTCCTGCTCATCGGTGAACGCCAGCCAGTCCCCATAGCCCGACGCCGCGATGCCCGCTTGAAAGAGCCCGGGCGCGAACGCCGCGGCGTCCAGCGTCATGATCCCGCCGTAACTGGTGCCGGTGATGCCCATGTGCGCCGCATCAATGTACGGGAGCGTCTTGAGATAAGCGACGCCGCCCTCGACGTCCTTGAGGTCGCACCGGCCCCAGCACCCGTTGTTCGAGTCCTCGAACGGTTTGCCATAACCCGAGCTGCCCCGGATATTCGGCAGCAGTACCGCGTAGCCCCGCATGGTGAAGAACTGCGCCTGGACCTGATACGTGTCGTTCCACGAGCTGGTCGGTCCCCCGTGGATCAGGAGAATGCCCGGCGCCTTCTGGCCCGCGGCGAGCCGCGGCTCGTAGAGGTAGGCCGCCGTGGTGACGCCGTCCACGGCTTTGTAGTGAATCTTCTTCGGCACGATCAGCGCCGCGTCGCGAAACGACGGCGCCACGGAGATCGTGAGACGATTAGGCGTGCCGCCGGCGGCGGCCACCACGTACAGGTCCGCGGGCGCCGTCGTCGTGGCCATCGTGTAGCTGACGTGCGCGCCATCCGGGGACCAGGAGGCGTTATCGATGTATCCCTGGTCGGCGGGTTTGACGAGCACGCGCGGCGTGCCGCCGCTGGCGGCGACCACGCGAAGGTCCTGCGTGCCGTTCCACAGGGCGACGTACAGGATTGACTTGCCGTCCGGGCTCCAGTGGGCGCCGTTTTGATTCGCCGCCTCCGGGGCCAGCAGCTTGGGCGTCCCGCCGGCCAGCGGCACCGTCCAGTAGTTGATCCAGCCGCTGCGTTGGGAGCGAAAGAGCAGCGTCGACCCGTCGGGCGAGATCTGCGGGTACCCGAACGTCTGGCCGGCGCCGTAGTCGAAGAAGTCCGTGTCCTTGACCACCACCTGCGGGACCCGTCCGCCGTCGGCGTCGATCGTCAGCACGTCATGGTCCAGCCAGCGATCATCGAGTCGGACGTAGACGATGCGCTTGCTGTCCGGCGTCCACGACGGATACACCTCATATCGGGTATCCGTGGTCAGGCGGGTGATGGCTCCCGTCGGCACCGCGACCTTATAAATGTCGTAGCTCCCGGAGCGATCATTGGCGACGGCGATCCACCGGCTGTCCGGCGACCAGGAGTACGAATTGATGCGGGCCCCGAGATGCGTCAGCTGGATCGCCCGTCCATCCTCGAGCGACGTCGCGAACATCTCCGCCGCGCCCGTCTTGTTGGAGATATAGGCGATCCATTTTCCGTCGGGCGAGAACGTCGGCTGGTGTCCCTGCAGAAATGCGACCTCGCCCATGTCGACGTCGAGCGGCACCGGGAAACCACCCGTCGCGGGGATGGTCCACAGGTCCGACCCGCCGAGGGGTGAGGCGAACATCAAACGGGACCCATCGGGCGACCATTGCGGCGCCGCCGTGCCCACGACGGATCGAATGTTGGTGAGCTCCTCTGGGGACAGTGGCCCCTGCGCGTTGGCACGCAGCGCCACGGCCGAGAGGGCGAGAATGACGAGTGTGTTATTGTGCATCGCGCCAGGCCCTCGTGGATTCGCCGGAGGGGGCGTTCTTCGCGATCTGCGCCGCCATTTCACGAATCAGATCGGCGTTCGTCATGGGCTGCCAACCATGGCCTTTCATGGGCCGCCCAAAGCGAAAATCTCCGGCGTAGTACGGGTTCTTCGTGCTCTCGAGGAAGTCCTGCATGAGATAGATCGCCGGCGCCAGCATGAAATCATCCATGTCGCCGGAGAGCATGTGAATCTTGCCGACGAGCGATGGCCCGATCTTGGCCCAGTTCTGCTCGGCGTAGTAGCGGAGGTCATAGCCGTGGTCGCGCATGTAGCTCGCGACCTCGTGATCGATTTTTCCCGTGTGGAAGTCGAACACCTGCCGCGGATACCCGTCGGCGCCGACGGGGCCATAGACCGCGTTCCACACGTCGAACTGCGCGGCCGACCGGCCGTGCGTACCCGATACGTCCTCCATCTGGGCAATGGCCCGCATCGAGGCCACGGGCTGCCCCTCGGGCGTCATCTGCATCATTCGCTCCGGTGCGCCCGGCGCCGCGTTCGGTACGACGAACGCGTTCGAGTCGGAGTAGATGTCCACCATCTGATAGCGCCGGAAATCGATCGGATCGGGGTAGAACGTCCACGTGCCGCCGAAGAAGTCCGGATGATAGAGCTGCAGCGCCAGGGATTCCCACCCACCGGTCGACCCACCCGTCAGGACGCGCGCGTACGGCTCCCGGATGATGCGGAAGTGCGATTCCAGGTACGGGATCAGCTCCTGCATGAGCGCGTCGCCGTACGGGCCGTTGTTCGCCGAGTTGACGGCGTACGAGTCGTCGAAGTACGGCGTCACGTGCTGGAAGGTGACGAGGATCATCCGCGGCATGTCGTCGGAGATCCACGACTGGTAGAACTCGTATCCTGTTTCTTTCTTCCCACCCCCACCGAAAGGGCGCGCCGATTCGACGTTCGACCGCGCGCTCGCCGGCGCCAGCTGAATGCCCGGCGGTGGCGGTGACGGGTCGTCGGTGAAATTGAATGGCGGGTCGAGCGAGAAATGCGTCTGGATATAGAGCACCGGGTAGTGCACGTCCGGATGCTCGTCGTACCCCTTGGGCAAGAGCACCGTGGCGCCCAACTCCTGCGGCACGCCCCAGAATTTCGTGAGCAGGTCACTCTTGATCCGGACCCACTTGACCCACTTCGTGTCCTTCGGTGGCTCGAGCGGCGGGATCGCGTGGTCGAACGCCAGCGTGACCGTGAATCCCTTGGCAGGATCGAGGTGCACCTTGAACGGGGTCGAGAGCAGATTGCCCGGCGCGTAGGCCCATCGCTGGCCCTCCCAGTGATCCTGGTGGGCCCAGATCGTGTGACCGTCGGACCGGCGGTACTGCGTGTAGACGTTGAGGACGGCTTGGGCGTAGTAGTCACCGGCCGGCAGGTCGCGGAGGCTGGCCAGCGGATATCCCGCGGCGCGGGCGTCGACGATCGCCGCCTTGCCCGGCGCCAGCTGGTCGATGTCGACCGAGAAGATCGGGACGCGTCCGATGCGGAAGCGCGCCGACTGATAGGCGGCGATGCGCGGTTCGATGTCGGCGCGCTGGAACAGCGTCACGAACACGCGGCCGGTGATGGGCTGCGCGTTGAGCGAGGCGGGGAAGCTGACCTCGAACCGCGGCTGTTGCGCCCGGGCGCTGGCGCCGCTCGTCGCGAGCGGCACCAGCGCCAGGAGGGAGAAGAGTTTCATGGAACGCTTACTTGGTAGCGGTGGCGACTTTATGGGCCGCCGATCCCGGCGGGCCGTGATCCCAGTCCTGCGCGCTGGAGATGTTGGGCATGCCCCAGTCGTCGCCATTCCAGCCACTGAACCCGTCGAGCTTGAAGAACCAGGCGCCGGTGTTGGAGTCGGTGATCATGATGAGGCCATCGGCATTCCGCACCATGATGCCGAAGGCGCCATTATAGATGCTCTTGCCGGTCCACTGCGGCAGGCCGCCGAACCCGGTCTCGTGCTGGCATTCGCATGTGTAGTACCAGCCGATGGTCTTCGGGTGCGCCGGATCCTGCATGTTGAAGATCTGGAGACCATCCTCGTAGGCGGAGACGAACACGTACGGCCAGCGGACTTCGTGGTTGTGGGCGAGGTCGTTCCAGTCGGCGTTCCACACCGACACGGGTTGCGTGACGGCCTGGACTTTCCCCTCCAACCCGGGACGCAGGTCGTAGATACGCAGTGGCGCCCACTGATACTCGGTCTCGGTGATAGCGAACGCGCCATCGGGCGTCGGCGTGAAGGTGTGGCCCCAGCCTACCCCAGCCGAGCCGACCACCGAGGTGACCAGCTTGATCTGATCGGTGTGGGTGACATCGTAGACGTAGTAGCCGCCCGCGCCAGCGCCATAGAACTTGTCCTGCCGCGTGGCCGGATCGAAGCCCACGTAGAAATCGTGGTAGCCCGAGATCGCGATCTGTCCCTGCGCGAAGCCCGGCAGGACTTCTTTGTGGGCGGATCCTTGGGGAATTGGGACCGTGCCGATGAATCCGAAGTCCTTGTCGCCGGCGATTGTCTTCTCCATGTCGTAGATGTTGGCTTGGCTCGTCGTGGTCGTGGTGAACATCAGCACCCGGCCATCGGAGTGCTTGTACATGAAGAGATTGTGGAAGCCACCGGGCGTGGAGGGCGCGGTGATCCGGGCGACGACCTTGATCTTGCTCGTGTCCGGCAGACCCGTCACGTCGTAGATGATGGCGCCGAGGTCGGTGTCCGGTGAGCCCTGGAGGAACTGATAGCAGACGGCGACGTAGTAGCGTCCTTTGAGCTTGAAGTACTTGGCGCGGAGGCCGCCGTCCCCCTGGTGGAGATCGGCATTTTCGATCTTCCACTTGTACAGGACTTTGGCGTTCGATGGATCTTTGATATCGAGAATCGTGAAGCCGGGGCGGTCGCGGATCTGTCCGACGTAGGCGTAGGGGCGCGACATCTCCTGCTCCAGGTCCGCGTCGGCCACGCGGAAGTAGCCGCCGAGGGGGACGTGCGACAGCAGGTGCACGTTGGGGCTGCCGCCGACTTTGTCGAGCTTCGGGGGTTGAGACGGTGCCGGGTCCTGCGCCGCAGCGGCAGCGGCACTCACGGCCAGCAGAAAGACGGTCGTTCGCAGCATCAGAGATCTCCTAAGGGTCGACGGTAAACCGCATTTGCATACCGGCGTCGAGATGTTCCGCGATGTGACAGTGGGCCATCCAGACGCCCGGGTTGGACGCATCCAGCAGGATGTCCTCGGTCGAGCCGACCGGGACGAGCTCCGTGTCCTGCCAGGCCAAGTCGGTATTCGCCACGCCATCCCGGGACAGCACGAGAAAACGCTGGCCGTGAAAGTGGATCGGGTGCGCCATTGGGTGCATCGAGCGTTCGTCGTTGTGGAGCCGGATCTTCACGACGTCGCCCGCGTGCATGTGCCAGTCGATGTCCAGGTTCTCCTTGCCCGTCGCGGCGTCGCGCAGGATCCAGTGGACTTCCTTGCCCGTGGACACCCAATTCATGTCGGGCATCCCGTCGTTCCACTCCACGGGGTTGAAGTACATGGTGTCGATCGCCATGAACGCCACGAGATCGTGCGGCAGGCCTTGAATGTTGACGGTGAGCGTGAGCTCGTGATCCACGGGTTTGGTGAACTGGGCACGGAAGCGATCGATGTCGTGGGAGACCTCCGGGTACGCGCGCAGGGTGGCGAACTGTTTCCCGTGGTCCACCGCCGTCGGTTGCGGGGACACTTCGATCGTCCCCAGCGTGTCGACTTCGGTCGCGTATTCGCCCGTGAAATTGGAGACGGCTTGGACGCGGTTGGCCAGCACGAAGCGGCCCGCCGTGTCGAACCGCGCCTCGACGATGAACCGTTGCGCAGGGGCGATGACGACGCTGGTCACGGGGATCTCCCGCTCGTAGCGGCTGACGTCGGTGCCGACGACCTTGAGGGTCGCGCCGCCGAAATCGATGTTGTAGCTCCGGGCGTTGGAGGCGTTGGTGAGGAAGAACCGCACGACGTCGCCTTTGTGGACGGCCAGATGATAGCGGGGCTCGCCGTTCACCAGCAGCAGATTCCCGAAGCGGCCCATGATGGAGAAGTCCGACGCCTCGCCACCATAGGGAATGAGCCCGTGCGGATCCACGAGGATGTCGTTCAGGATGAGCGTGGACTCGGTGTTCACGGCGCTGTAGTACTGCGGGTCCGGCGAATCGACTCTAATGTTGCCAAAGAGCCCAAGGCCTTGCTCGATATCTTCGCGGACGTGGGAGTGGTACCAGTAGAGGCCCGCGTCGGGGAAGTGCACTTGGTAGATGAAGCGTCCGCCGGGAGCGACGGCCGCCTGCGTCATGCCCACGCTGCCGTCGAACGCATTGGCCAGTCGCACGCCGTGCCAGTGGATCGAGGACGGCAGGTCGATGTGATTGGTGAACCGGACGACGATCGTGGCGTTCTGCTTGACGCGGATCAACGGTCCGGGAGATTGGCCGTTGAACGCGTACATTGTATAGGTCGCGCCGTTGATCGTGCGGCGGACGAGGCCGGCGTCGAGATCCAGCGTGTCGCCGTTCGCGACTTCTATGATCTTGCTGGCGTGGGCGACCGGTACGGTCGCCGGATCGACGCCGGCGCCGGGCAGAAATGCTTTTACTTGCGGCGCCGCGCCCTCCATGCCGGACATCATGGGCATGCCCGCGGGCATCGGTGGCATCCGGTGCCCACCCATGCCCGGCATGTCCATGTTCATGTGCATGCCCGCCATGGACGTGTCCTGCGCTCCCACGCGGGCCGCGAGCAGCGTCATGAGCATCACGACCCGTCTCATGGCGGGTCGGGATTGCCGCCGTTCCCGATGACGTGGGCCTGGAACCGTTGCATCCACGTGCTCGGGCTCACGCCCTTGAGCAGGATGGGTCCGGTCCAATGCGCGCCCGCGGTCTTTTCGGCCGTGACCAGCACGATGAACTTGTTCCAGGCCACTTGGCCCTTGGCCCTGCCGTCGGCCGTGATGGGGCCGAGGCTACGGGCGAGCGACAGGTCGGGAACGGTCGCCCAGGCGACGTAGGTCGTCGCGCCGTCGAACGCGCTGGCCGGCGGCAGTCCTTGGACCGTGATGGCCACGTTGTAGATCACGTGCCCATCCCGCGTCACCGGGACACTGAACGGCGACTCGGGACGCGACAACGTCGCCACTCCCGACGCCCCCGTCCCCGTGGGCGTCGCAATGAGTGGAATCGCATACATCGCTGGGCGCGCCAGCCACAGCGCGCCCAGCGTCAGCAGGATCCGGCCCTTCGCCAGCATTACAACCCTGCGTCGTTGGTGCAGCCCTTGGGCTTCGGTACCCGCGCGTTGCATTCCTCGATCGGGTACGGTACCACGGTGAAGATCTTCGAGGTCGCGAGTTGCCCCTTGGGAATCTCGGCCAGCTTGCTATAGTGGCGCATGTCCACCCAGTTGTGTCCGCCCTCCCACAGCAGCGAGTATCGTTTCTCGTAGAGCAGGTCTTCGAGCAGCGAATCGGCGCTGGCCGCCGCCGCTCCGGAGAGCGGAGCGAGACCGCCCGACTGCGTGCGAATCAGATTGAGGTCGGTCACCGCCGGACCGAGGTTGCCCAGGCCAATGTTCGCCTCGGCGCGCAAGAGGATCAGCTCTTCATTCCGAATGATCGGTAGCGGCGCGCCCAGGCTCTGGTAGGCCGCGAACGCGAGGTCCGACGTCACCCCGTCCAACGTGGCGGACTGCACGGCGGGGATGAGCTTGGCCAGAATTCGCGCATCCCGCACCGTGTCGCCGGCCTGTCGCTGCGCGTTGGTGATGAGATCCGGCTCGGCATACAGGAACTGTGAAAACAGCGGGTTCGGTTCGTCCCCGGAATTCGCCGAGAACGCGAACACGGGACCGATGTTGAGGGAGCCGGTACCAGTCGTGAGAAACGATGCGGAGAGGTCGGTCAGTGCGTCGGCATACTGATTCGTGAGAATATCAACCCGCGCGCGGAGCGCGCGGTTGAACGTGAGGAACGTGCTCGGCGTGTCGAAGTCCGCAAAGCCCGCCTTGTCAAGGTCTAACGTCGAGATCGAGAACCCGCTCCCCGCGGCATTCAGGTGCGTGGACGCGGAATCGAGCAGATTGAGAATGTGCTGGTACACGACCGTCTTGGTGGCGACCGGCGCCGGTGTACCCGTCGGATCGACGTACACGTCGATCGGCAGGCCTAGCGTGTCGCGCGTCTCCGCCAGGAGCGTGAGGTCGTAGGCCTGCATCGTCTGGGCAAAGCCCCTCAGCCCCTCCTGCTGCGCCGGCGACAAGTTGCTGATGCTGCCGACCTTGTCGAGGAGAAGGCCCGCCGAGCGCAGGTCGGCGTATTCCCCGATCCAGAGCTGGGCAACGTAGAACGTGCCCGGTGTGAGGGGGCCGATGATGTAGTCGGGCAGGTCGCCGCGAGCCAGATTCAGCTCGTAGCCCTCGCGACCAAACGGGCCGATCGTCGAGACGATGAGCGCATTGTTGTCCCGTGCGCCGCGAATGAGACCGACGGCGAGGGCGTTGGCGCCATCTGCAGTCGGATTCGTCTCGAATCCGCTGACACTGCCGCTGTTGAGATCGGGCACGGTCGTATCACGGCACGCCGCGAGCGCGACCACCATGCCACAGAGCGCAATTCGACGCATCGTCATGGTTCAGAGCCCCAGGTTGATGCCGAACCAGAAGGTGCGGCTCGGAGGGAATGGCGCGACGTCCACGTTTCGCGAGATGGCTTGGTTGCCGAAGTTCGAGACCTCGGGGTCCATGCCCTGATAGTGCGTCAGCGTGAAGAGATTCCGCACGGAGAAGCTGAGCGAGGCGGAATGCAGTCCCCGGCCGAACGGCGACAGCATGTACGTCGGCAGGTCGTAGGAGATGTTGATCTCGCGCAGCTTGATATACGAGGCATCCTGCACGTACACCGAGGTATTCGTGGGCCATTGGGTGAGCCGATACACCCCCTTCATGACCTGCTTGCCGCCTACCGTGATCAGGTCGGCGTAGTCCTTCGTGTTGCCGCCGAAGTCGTACAGCAGCTCGGTCAGGTTATCGACGTCCTGACCCTTCGAGGCATCGAACAGGAATGACAGGTGGAGTTGCCGGAACGTGACGTTGTTGGCCAGGGACACGCGGTAGTCCGGGTTGGCGTCGCCGATCTTCCCCGTGGTGAGCGTGCCATTCGCTAGCGTCACGTTCCCGACAATCTGCGTCGGCGACGCCCCCTGTTCGATCATGAACGTGCCGAACTCCGTCGGGAAGCCACCAGGGCTGAACGACGGCACGGGCAGTTCGACGATGAGTGCTGCCTGCTTGGAGAACGTGCTGGTGATGGTCCAGTTGAGATTCCGTCCCTGGGCGGCGATCACGGACGCCTCGACCTCGATGCCGCGGGTCCGCATGACGCCGGCGTTGAAGTACTCGGTGGTGTCTCCGAACGAGGGAGCCAGAGCGCGCGAGAGCAGGAGATCCGTGGTGCGCTTTTGATAGCCCGTCACGCCCAGCGTCGCCCGGCCGTGGAACAGCGTCGCGTCGAAACCTCCTTCGATCTCGAACGAGCGCTCAGGCCGGAGGTCGGGCGCGGCGATCGAACCCTTGACCTGTTGCGTGGGCAGCCCCGCGAGATTGGCCGTCACCAGCTCGCCAAACTTCTGGCCGTATTGGGGCTCGTTGCCCGAGGCGCCGACGGCCGCGCGGAACTTGATCTCGTCCAAGAACGACGTCTGAGTCGGCAGCCGATAGGACGCCGCGGCCTTGGGATAGACATACAAGTGACTCGTATTGGCGTTGTTGCTGCTGCGATCGGCGCGCGCACCCGCCGTCAGCAGGAGCCGATCCGCCAAGGTCAAGAACTCCTCCTGCAAGAACACGCCCTGGTCGACGACGTCTTCGCGGGCTTGTTGCACGGCCACCGACGTGCCACTCGACACGCTGGTGAGCGTCCCGCTCAACCCGCGGGCCGCGGTGGCGGCGACGTTCAGCGTCCGCGTCTCTTGCTCGACCCCGAACGATGTCGTCGCCGAGAATCCGCCAGGCGTGAACCGGTCGATCAGGTTGAGATTGACGTTGGTATTCAGGTTGTTCGAGTTCGTGAGCACGCTCACGCCCGGCGGGGGCGAGGATTGCTCGAACTGCAGCGACGGTGGCGCGTAGACCGAATTCTGCTGCTGGAAGTAGTCGACGCCGGCCGTGGTGGTCAGGTCCAGGGAGTTGCTGCGCTGTTCCAGCACATGCCACGTGCCGCGGAACGCGCCGAAGCCGTGGTAGACCCCCTCGTCATTGTGCAGCAGGGCGGCGGTCTGCAACGGATTGCTGGGCCCCAGGGGATTGTTGGGGAACTGCCCGTTGTTATTGGCCTGCAGATTCAAGAAACTCGGGATGCCGGCCATCGCGGTGTAGAAGGATGCCGTCACGTTGTCGTTGTTCGTGAGCCCGCGCCCCGCCGCGGTGTGCATCAACGAGGTGTTGAACCCGACTTGGACCTTGCTGCCGATCGATTGGTCGAGCGAGCCCGATACGGACTGCTTCCGGAAGTACGTGTTGTCGATGATGCCGCCGTCGTACTCGTTGATGCCGGAGGCGTAGTATTTGGTGGCGTCCGTGCCGCCGCCGATGTTGGCCGTCGTCTGGTAGGACAGCGGCTTGTGACCGGCCAATTCCTCGTCGTGGTTGTAGGTGACACCAGAGTGGAAGAGTGGCGCGACCGCCGACCCGAACTGGGCAATGGCGCCCGTGGAGTCGAACGTCCGGGAACCCAGTTCGTGCGACAGTGCGCTGAATCCGAACCGTTGCGCGATGTTGATGCGGGTCTTGCCCGCCCGGCCCCGTTTCGTCGTGATGAGCACGACGCCGTTGGCGGCTTTGGATCCGTAGATCGCGGCGGCGGACGGCCCCTTCAGGATTTCGATGTTCTCGATGTCATTGGGGTCGATATCGGCGATGCGGCTCGTCGGGTTGTCCTCGTTCGACGAGATGCCGCTGGCGCTCGCCGCCTGCGTAATCGCGTTCGTGCCCGGCGGAATCGCGTTGTTGCTGACGATGATCCCGTCGATCACGTAGAGCGGATCGAACTGGCCGATGATGGTGGAGGCGCCGCGGAGCCTGACCTGAAGGCCGCCGCCGGGCGCGCCGGAGTTCTGCTGAATGTCCGCGCCGGCGACCTTGCCCGCGAGCTGTTGATCGAGAGTCTGGGCCTGCACTTGCGACAGCTGATCCGCCGACACGGTCGCTACGGCGTTGGCGGCGTTCCGCCGGGTGACGTTCGTCGCCTCACCGGTGACGATCGTTTCTTCGAGCTTGAGCACGTCGCGGGTGAGCGCGACGTTGGCGCTCGTCTCCGTGGCGGCGACGGCGAGCTCGGCCGCTTTGTATCCGATCCGCCGGAACGTCAACGTCACGGCGCCGGTCTGCGTTGGGAGAACGTACTGTCCGTCGTCGTGGGTATGGGCGCCGATCTGGGTGCCCTTGATGACCACCTGCACGTCAGAGAGCGGTTGCCCGCTCTCGCCGTCCGTCACACGACCGCCGATGACGCGCCCTTGGGCGCGGGCTACGGCGGGAAGGACGGCGAAAGCGCCGAACAGCACGAGCGCACGAGAGAATCGCATTTCGCGTTTGCCCCAGTCGGATGTTCTTGGGCAAGGGGCACGACAAAGCGCGCCCCTCGTCCAAGGAGTACGGGGTGGATGACCGACGCTTCAGTACTGAAACGTTACGCCGGCAGCCATAACAGAAATGAGATGCGATGTCAATCAAACAGGGCAAGGCGACCCTACATCTGAACCAAGACGAAAACAAAACAGGCGGCAGAGTTCGCTCTGCCGCCTGTTCCGTTTCTGTTTTTGAACGCTAGGGACCGCGCTTGAACGCTACTGCCCGGCGCCCACAATCGGGAGCGTGGACTTCGGGAATGCACTCACCACCTGTTCGGGAATCCCGAAGTTGTCGGTCACCAGCTCGGGCGGAACCGAGCGCAGCCACTGGGAGAAGCTCGACTCCTGGTAGATGCCGGAGTTGAAGCCGATCACCACGTGCGCCTCCTCGGCCCCGATGCTCTCGATGTGGTGCCCGAACCCGCGCGGGATGTAGACCACCTCGCCCGGTCCCACCTCCTCGGTGCGGGACCGCCCGCTCGATCCAAAGAGCGTCACCCGCGCCCGCCCCTGCAGGTAGTACTGCCACTCGTCGGCGTTGGGATGCCAATGCATGGCCCGAAGCCCGCCGGGCGCGATGGTCATGTACGCGCCGGTCATGGTCGTCGACATTGGAAACTCGACCGACGAGGCCACCCGCAGCGTGCCACCGGGGAACTCATGGGGCACCTGCGCCATCAACCGATAGCGGTGCGACAACGCCCCCTCTCGGTCCGATCCCGCCGGGGGATCGGCCGGTACGGGCGCCGGCACGCGCCCCTGGCCGATATACATCTCCTTCTTCGGGATGTTGGCGAACGTGGACGCCGGCATCCCGAAGTTCTGGGCCACCACTTTGGGAGCAGTCAACGACATCCAATCCGTCACGCTGAAGGTGCCGTACTCGGAGAAATGGCCGTTGTCGAAGATCAAAATGAAGTGCGTCTCCTCGGGACCCAGGCCCTGCAGCGAGTGGCCATACCCGCGGGGGAAATACCAGATGTCACCCGGCGCGAAATCCACCCGCTCCATGCGCCCGTCGGGATCGAACACGGTGATCTGGCAACGGCCCTTGATCATGAATGCCCATTCCGCCGCCAGGGCGTGCCAGTGCAGCTCGCGCAAACCGCCCGGCTTGAGGCGCATGGACACCCCGGCCAGCCCCTCGGAGATGGCGAACTCTTTGACGGTCGCCTCCTTGCCCGACCCGCCCTCGGTCACCTTCCCCGTCTGATTCTCAATGTTGTACGTAAACGCCGGAATGGGCTCCGCTGGCGCGGCCATGACCCGCTCGGCGAGCGTCATCGGCCGCTCGAGACCGCCCCGCGACATCGCGCCCAGCGCCGCGAGACCGGTCAACGATGCGAAACCGCGGCGCGTGATATTCGCGTCGCCGTGCTGATCTGCCATAGGAGCTCTCCTCGGGTATGGGCGGTCGTACGCGAAACGTAATCACTCCACCGTGAAGGCGGCCATCATCTGGGCGGTCAGGTGCTCGGCGATGTGGCAGTGGATCATCCATTGGCCGGGGTTGGACAAGTCGAGCAGGATGTCCACGGCCGCTCCCGCCGGCACCAGGACGGTGTCTTTCCACACCAGGTTCGTATTGGGCACGCCATTCACGGCGAGGACGAGAAAGCGCTGGCCGTGGATGTGGATCGGGTGCTGCATGCCATGGAGCGTGTTCCGGTCGTTGACCAGCCGCAGCGTGATGACCGTGTCCCGGCGAAAGGTCCAGTCGATGTCCATGTTCTCCCGGCCGGTTGCCGGGTCGCGCAACACCCAGCGTACCTGATCGCTGGTCGCCGCCCAGTTCATGTTGGGCATGCTCTCCGTCCACTCCACAGGCGTGAAGTACACAGAGTCGAGCAGCATGAGCTGGCGGGTGACGAAGGGGAGATCGTGGGTCTCGAGCGTCAGGAGCAGCGTGTGATCGGGTAGCCGCTGGAAATACGGCCGAAGGCGCTCGATGTCGGCGGTCATCCGACGGTCGGCGACAAGCCGGTCGAAGCCCGCGTCACGAGGCACGGACGGTGACCGCACGTGGACGATGCCCAGGGTGTCGGCCAGCGTGAGAAAGCGGCCAAAGAGATGATCGAGCGAGCGCACGCGGTTGACGAACGGCACACGACCGGGGGTGTCGAACCGCACTTGCACGATGTACCGCTCGGCGGGCGCGATGACGACGCTTTCGACCCATTCCGGGCGCTCGAACATTCCCGCGTCGCTGCCCACGACCTTCATGCGGGCGCCGGGAAATGACAGATTGAAGACGCGCGTGTTCGAGGCGTTCGTGAGGCGGAACTGCACGACCTCGCCGCGCCGAGCGGTGAGATGATAGGCCGGTTCCCCGTTCACGAGCAGGACATTGCCAAAGCGACCCATGAGCGCGTGCGTCGCGGCGTCGCGTCCGTAAGGCACGAGGCCGTCGGCCGTCACCGAGATGTCATCGAGCATGAGTACCTGCTCGCGCGGTAGTAGCGCGCCGCCGCGCGGTTCGACGACGATGTTGCCGTAGAGTCCGAGATCTTGCTGCGTGTCCTCGCGCACGTGCGGGTGATACCAGTAGGTCCCGGCGTCGGGAAACCGCACGCGATACGTGAAGTGGCTACCCGGCGCGATCGGCGGCTGGGTCAACCCCGGGACGCCGTCGGATGCGTTGTCCAGCCGGACGCCATGCCAGTGCACGCTCGTCGGTTGATCGAGATGATTCGCGAAGTCGACCGTGATCTCGGCCCCCTGGGGGACAACGATCAGCGGGCCGGGGATCTGACCGTTGTACGCGTACATGACCGCGGGCCGTCCGCGGATCGTCCGGTGCACGAGACCCGCGCGCAAATGCAACGTGTCGCCGTCGGCGAGGCGCACGATCGTGTGCGGGCGGGCGTTGGGCACTGGGCCCTCCGGGTGGGGGAGCGTCGCGGCTACCGAGGGGCGGAGCGCCATCTCGGCGGCCAGCATCGGGATCCCCGGAGACATTGGCACGGTCGTCCAGCGGACCGCCGCGGTATCAACGGGCGGCGGCGGAGTGGAGTCGGGTACGGCGCCGACCGCGAACTGCAGAAAATCGGCGGGCTGGAGCCGCGAACTGGGCGACTGGCCGCGGAGCACGAGACGGCCGCTCGGCACCTCTTTGACCAGCAGGACGAATGGGTCGATACCCACGCGCCGCAGGCTGGTGCGGCCGTTCGTCACCGCGCCGAGGCTCTCCATGGGGTACATGGTCGGCGGTGAAACCCAGGCTTCGTACCGCGCGGTGGGCGAGAGGCCGGTGATGGTGATGACCGGTTCGTAGAGCGGGTTGCCGTCGGCGGTGACGGCGACCGTGAACGGTCCGGCGATCCGCCCCAGCTCCACGTGTCCGCGCGCGCCGTCGAAGCCGGCGGCGGGAACGAGCGTGAGGCAATAAAGGTCGCGGCTCGCGGCGAGCGCGCGGTCGCCGGCATCGCACACCTGACCACGCGCCGTGGCGGCCCAGGCGACGGCGATGACCAGCAACAGAGTACGAGCGAGTCGCCCGCGCATGGCGTCGAAGTAACGCGACGGTGCCGCGATGCACAACGGGCGGCAGAGTACCCTCTGCCGCCCGTTGTCCTGCCCAGCAGCCCTGTTACTGTACGCCGGGCGTGGCCTGCGCCATTTTCTTCTGCCCGCTGGCGCCCGGTGGTCCGTGATCGTAGTCCTGCACGCTCGAGATGTTCGGCATCCCCCAGTCGGTGCCGTTCCATCCGTCGAAGCCATCCAACTTGAAGAACCATACCCCGGTGTTGGCATCGCTGATCATGATCACGCCGTCGTAGTTCCGGATGTCGATGCCGAACGCGCCGTTCTCGACGCTGGTGCCGTTCCAGGCCGGGATCCCGCCAAAGCCGGTCTCATGGGCGCACTGGCAGGTGTAGTACCAGCCGACCGTCACCGGGTTCTTGGGATCGATCATATTGAAGATCTGGAGCCCATCTTCGTACGCGGAGACGAACACGTAGGGCCAGCGGATCTCGTGGTTGTGCGCGAGATCGTGCCAGTCGGCCGTCCAGGCGCCGATTGGCCGCGTGATGGCCTGCACCTGACCGCTCAAGCCCGGCTGCAGATCGAAGATGCGGAGCGGCGCGTACTCGTACTCGGTCTCGGCGACCGCGTACTTGCCGTCGGGCGTCGGCGTGAACGTGTGACCGAACTCGATACCCGCCGAACCCGTGATCGACGTCAGGAGCTTGGGCTGCGTGGGATCGGTCACGTCGAAGATGTAGTACCCACCGCGTCCCGCGCCGTAGAACTTGTCCTGGTGGGTCGCGGGATCGTAACCCAGATAGAAGTCATGGTAGCCGTAGCGGCCCATGCGGTCGTTCGATTCTCCCCCGGGGACCGGCACCTGTCCAATCAGACCGGCCTTCGGGTTATCGGGTGACGCCAGAACTTTTTCCAAATCCCAGATCTCGACGAACGGCGCGTTCAACGTATTGAACAGGAGGACGCGCCCGTCGGAGTGCTTGTAGACGAACGTATTGTGGAAGCCGCCCGGGTGGTCCGGTTCACGGAGCCGCGCCACGATCTTGATCTTGTTGGTGTCGGGCAGACCCGTGACGTCGGCGATGACCGCGCCGAGATCGGCGTCAGGACCACCCTGCATGAACTGCAGAGACTGCTCGTAGTAGTACTTGCCCTTGATCTTGAAGTACTTGCCGTCCATGCCGCCGAGTCCTTTGTGCAGGTCGGCGTTCTCGATGCGCCAGTTGTACAGGACGTGGATGTGATTCAGATCGTGCAGGTCCATGATCGTGAAGCCCGGCCGATCGTGCGCCTGCGATACGTAGGCGTAGGGCCGGCCTGGGTCCTGTTCGATCTCATCGTCCATGACGCGGAAAAACCCGCCCAACGGGACGTGACCCAAGAGATGGATATTGGTGCTCCCTCCACTCTTGACGTTGGGCAACACGCCGGGCGCCCCCTGACCTTGTTGGGCCAGGGCGAGCACAGGCACGAGCGCGGCTGCGATCAGAACACGTTTGTGCATCAGTAGCGACCTCCTCCTATGGATCCACGGTGAACACGAGGTGCATGCCGGCCTCGAGATGCTCGGCAATGTGGCAGTGCGCCATCCAGCGCCCGGGGTTCGACGCGTCGAGCAGGATGTCGACGGTCTCCCCGACGGGAATGAGCTCGGTATCCTTCCAGGCCAGATACGGGTTGGGTATGCCGTTGCGGGAGATGATCAGAAAGCGCTGACCGTGGAAGTGCAGGGGATGGCCCATGGGGTGGATCGACTGGGGGTCGTTATGGATCCGGATCTTCACCATATCGCCCTTCTTGAAGTGCCAGTCGATGTCCATGTCTTCCTTGCCGGTGGCCTTGTCGCGCATGATCCACCGCACTTGCTTGGCCGTCGACACCCAATTCATGTCGGGCATGCCGTCGTTCCACTCGACGGGCGAGTAGTACGACGTGTCGATGGCCATCAGCGCCACGATCGGCGTCGGCAGCCCCTGGATGTTGACCGTGAGCTCCAGTTCCTTGTCCGGCGCCTTGGTGAAAGCCTCCTTGAACCGCGCGATCTCGGACGCGACGTCGGCGTTGGTCCGGAGCGTCGCGAACTCCTTGGCGTAACTCGTCGCCGACGGAGTCGGATCGACAGTCACGATCGCCAGCGTGTCGATCTCGGGTGAGTACTCGCCCAAGAAGTTGTTCAGCGCCTGCACGCGATTGGTCAACGCGAAGGTGCCCGCGCTGTCGAACTTGGCATCCACGACGTAGCGCTCCGCGGGCACGATGGTCACGTTGTCGACCATCTGTTCGTGCTCGTAGCGGCTGACGTCGGCGGCGACGAGCTTGAGCTTGGCCCCGCCTAGACTCAGGTTGTAGCTCCGCGTGCTGGACACGTCGGTCAGCATGAGCCGCACGACGTCTCCTTTGTGTGCCGTGAGCGCGTACCGTGGCTCGCCGTTGACCAGCATCACGTTTCCGAAGCGCCCCATGATCGTGAAGTCGGGCGTGTCCTTCCCGTACGGGAAAAGCCCCTTCTTGTCGATCAAGAGATCGCTCAGGATGAGCGCGCGCTCGGCATTGACGGGGTTGTAATAGTTGGCATCCGGCGAGTCGACGAGCAGGTTCCCGTACAATCCGAGATTCTGCTCGATGTCCTCCCGCACGTGGGGGTGGTACCAGTACAAACCCGCATCCGGAAACCGGACCGTGTAGACAAAGGTCCCGCCGGGTGGGACCGCGTCCTGCGTGACGCCGACGGCGCCGTCGTACTGGTTGTCCAACCGAATGCCATGCCAGTGCACGGACGACGGCATGTCCAAGTGATTGGTGAACCGCACGGTGATCGTGGACTGCTGTTTCACCCGGATCATCGGACCCGGGTACTGTCCGTTGAACCCGTACATGACGAACGTGCGACCGTTGATCGTTCGGCGGACGAGGCTGGCGTCTAGGTTGAACGTGTCGCCGTTGGCGACCGTCACCACGGTGCTCGGGACGGCGGCTTTGATGCTGGCGGCGTCGGCCGGCAGATACTGGACGATGCTCGGACCTTTCCCGACCATGCCCGGCATCATCGGCATGCCCTTGGGCATCGGCGGCGCGCGGTCGGCCGCGGTGTCGCCCGACATATCCATACCGGACATGTCCATGCCGGACATCTGTTGCGCCCGAACGGCGATCGGCAGCAGCCATGCGATCGCCAACAGGCGCCTCAGCATGGCGGTGTGCCGCCCAGGAACAGTTCTTCGCTGGAGAAGTTCTGCAGAAAGGTGCTTGGCGAGAACCCGCGCAGCGCGACGCGGCCGGTCCAATGGGCCCCGACCGGCGTGTGCTCGGCGGTGACCAAGATGATGAACTTGTTCATCGTCACGCGTCCCTGCGCCGTGCCATCGTGGCCGATGGGGCTCAACCGCTCGGCGCGGTCGAGATCCGGCGAGGTCACCCACGCAACGTATTCGGCGCCGCCCAACTCGGAGGCCGGCGGCAGGTTGGAGAGCGAGATGTGGACGTCGTAGATCACATGTCCGTCGGGGGTCAGGGCCATCCCGAACGGGGTCACGGCGGGCTCTATGCTGGCGACACCCTTGCCGGCGACCGATTCATCGAGGGGGAGGAGGTCGATCTTGTACAGCGGCGGGCGACACGCGCGCCCCTCGGATCCAGCGCTATGCGAGGCCGCGTTATGCGAGGCCGCGTTATGCGAGGCCGCGTTATGCGAGGCCGCGTTATGCGGGCCGCGTTATGCGCCTCGGCGGGCGGCGCGGCCCAGAGGGCCGCGCACGCCACGCCTACTACGGTTAGGGCATTCCGCAACCTGCCCACAATTGCATTACGGGCAGGTTTTGTTAAACGCTCCGCCGCGCGCCGAGAGCTCGGCGAACGGGATGGGGTCAACGGTCGTGTGCTGGTCGCCGTTTGGTGCTGCTTTCTTGATCGTCGGGTTCGACGAATCCCACGTCGTATCGGCGACGAGCTCCAACCGGTAGTCGCGAATCGCCGCCGTCCGGTCGCCGTTATCCTCGATCGCCGTCGAGACCTGCTGTTCCCTCATGATGTAGTCGCGCACCGACGTGTAGCTGGTCGGGTCGACTTTGGCGAAGGTGACCGTGGTTCCGAGCGAGTTCCTGACCGTGGTGGGCCCGGTCGTTCCCGCTGGCTCCCCACCAACCGTGGTACGGACCTGGTCGGTCAGGGCCGCGGCCGTGGCCAAGTTCCCCAGCCCGAGCTGAATCTGGGCACGCCATAGGACGAGGCCCTCGTTCCGCACGATCGGGATAAGGCTGCCCGGTTGGTCGTACATGGCATAGGACACCTGCACCGCCACCGGCGCGTACGTCGGCTGCTGAACCGTCGCGGGGTACGGCGCGAACTTCGCTTTCCACCGCAGGTCAGCCGTGTCGACGAGCGTGACAAATTCTTTGAGCATTACATACGTTCCGACCAGCGCATTCATCGGGTTCACGAGATCGCCCGACGTCGCGGAAAAGTCCCAGAATACGCTATGCGCATCGGCCGCCCAACTCCCGGCAGGTCCAGCCGCCAGGGCGCCCGGCGCGTAGAGCGCCGAGTTGGTGAGCGCACTATCCGCGCGGGTCAGGGCCGCGACGTTGGGGCTCCCCGGCGTGGTCGCCGTTGGGGCCGAGCCACCAGGGCCACGAGCGAGCGCGTACGCCAACTCGAAGTTCGCCTTACCGGCAAGCGCCCGGTTGAACGCGGCGAACGAGCCAGCGGCAGTGCTGGGTCCAGCAACCTGACTCACCGCGGAGAAGCCGTTCGGCAACTTCACGGGAATCGGCGTGGCACCAGCGGTGTTGAGCTGGGCGTTCCCCGAGTCGAGCAACGCCACGATGTACTTCCACATGTCCTGATTGCAGAGCGCCGCGGGCAGCGGCGTGTTCGCCGCCGTCGTGGCCGGCTGGATCGTGCCACCACCGGAGTCGTGGTCGATCTGCATGTGCATGTAGTTGTAGGCGATCATGGTCTGCACGACGCCCGTCAGCGCCGAGATCTGCGCCGGCGTATATGCCGGAATCACCGACGGCAGTGTCGCGAGGATCTGATGCGCCTGCAGGATATTGGCGAACGCGTTCGTCCAGATCGTGCCGCTCTGCGACGGAATCGGGACGACACCGAGGTCATACGTGATGAACCGCGGCTCGGTGTTGGTGAAGTTGGCGCCTTGGCGTCCGTACCCGGTCATGTCCAGAATGAAGCTCTGGACATCGTTCCGCGAGCCGGCGAACAAGCCGGTCATGCCGTTCTGCACGCCCGGCGGCGTGCTCGGCACGCTGGTCGGAGCGGTGAAGAATGGGACGTTCGTATCCGAGCAAGCCGTGAAGGCTACCGCGGCTGCCGCAAGCGCCAGGAAAGAGGCGCGCAGTTTCGTATGTGTCATGATCAGAGCCCCAGGTCGATGCCGAGGAAGTAGCTTCGGGCCGGCGGATATGGGGTGATGTCTTGCCCTCGTGTGACTGTCTGATTTCCGTTGACGCTGACTTCAGGATCGAGTCCCGGGAACTTGAACCAGCTGAACAAGTTGTAACCGCTGGCAATCAGCTTGGCGCTGGCGATTTTCCCGTGCGCCCAGCCGTACGTGACCTTGGGCAACGTGTAGCTCAACGAGACGTTACGCAGCTTGAGGAACGTCGCGTCCTGCACATACGGCGTGAGGCCGTTCACGAACGCATTGAGCCGGTTCGTGGACGCCGCCGAGTCAGCCCAGAGCTGCGGGCCGCCGTCGAAGTACAGGTTCGTCAAGTTGATCGTGCTTCCGCCTTTGCTCCATTCCATCTGGCCAGAGGCGCGGAGCGGACCAAACGAAATCGCTTCTTCGAAGTCCATCCGGAACGTCGGCTGGAAGTCGCCCACCTGAATCGGCAGGTTGTCCTTGCCGAGGATGTTCGGATTCACCAGCTCGCTGACGGAGCGGCCGGGCGCGAGGAACGCGTTGCCGAACCCGAACGTGTTGCCGATCGGGCCAGGAGCCGTGGGCAGCGAGTTCACGACGCTGTAGTTACGCGAGTACGTGATGTTCGACGTCCACGCGAAGCCGCTACGCGTCTGGATCGGTGTTGCCTGCAGCTGCAGCTCGATACCCTGGTTCGTGAACTGACCACCGTTGAAGAACTGCGTCGCGAACCCGAGCGACGGCGCAACGCTGGCCTGGAGAATCAGGTTGGAGAGCTGCTTCTGATAGACGGTCGCGGAGAACTGCGCCCGTGACTTGAAGAACGTCAAGTCGAAGCCCGTCTCCATCTCGGTTTCCTGCTCCGGCGTGATCGTCGGGTCGCCGTGGTTCGGGTTGCCCGAGATGCCGCCCAGGCCGCTGATCTGCGACGGGTTGAACGGCGTGTACTTGGCGCCGTACAGGGGCAGGTTCCCCGACTGTCCATAGGCGAAGCGCAGCTTCAACTCATCGACGAAGCTGGCGATCTGCGGGATCCGGAACGACGCCGACCCGCGCGGATACGCGTAGAACCGTCCGATGTTGCCGTCGTTCGTCGAGCGCTCGGCCGTGACGCCGCCGGTCAGCGCGAGGCGCTGGTCGAGGAGCAACAGCTGCTCTTGGCCGTAGAACGACTGGTCGAGCTGCTGCGTGTGCTGATAGAAGTTCTGCTGCACCGTGCCGACCGTCGGCGAGTTGACCCCCGCCAACAGGTTCTGTCCGACGGTCACCGGGTTCGTCAGGCTGCGCCGGTCGCGCGTGAAGCCCGCGGTCGTGGTCATGTCCATGAAGGACAAGCCCGTGTAGTGGTGGCTCAGGTTCAACGAGTAGTTGAAATACTGGATCGACGCCGAGTTGGTCACCGAGGTGCCCACGAGACCGTTCGGAATCAACTGCTCGACCTGCAGGTCGGTCGGCGCGAACAGGAGGCTGGTGTAGTTCGCGACGTCGGCCCCGCCGATCGCCGTGAAGTTCAACGTCTGGTGCTCGGTCTTGAACAGGTCCCAGTTCACGTTGCCACCGCCGATGAAGCGGCTCAGCGCCTCCGGCGTGGCGATCTCCTCGGCGTCGGCAAACGGGTTCGCCGAACCGAACGGGTTGATCGGCCACGTGCCGTTCGCGGCCTGATGATTCAGGCTGACGAACTGCGGCGTCGTCGAGAGGACGTTGTACGGGCTGATGCCGATGTTGTCGTTGCCCGTGATACCACGCCGCGTGACGTCGTGGATGTAGTTCAGGTTCGCCGACACGTGGAAGTTCGAGCTGAACTCCTGCGTGACGTTGGCGCGGATCGACTGCTTGTTGTAACCCGTGTTGTCCTGGATGCCGTTGTCGTACTTGGTGAGGCCGGACACGAAATACTGCGTCTGGCCGGCCGTACCGGACACGCTCAGGTTGGACGAGTACGAGAGCTGCGGATTGCCGAACAACTGGCTCTGGTAATCCTGCGGACCGGCGTAGACCGTCTTGATGAACGCGCTGTCCGCGGTCGCCGCGGGTGTGGCGGCGTCCTTGCCCTTGATGTCGGTGATATACCAAAGCTGCGCGCTGCCGAGCGTTGGGAACGAGCGAATCGGCAGGGTGTTTTCCAGCGAGAAGTGGCCGAGCTGCGAGTTGAAGTCCCACCGCGGCTTGCCTGCGGTGCCCTTCTTCGTGGTGATGACGATCACGCCCGCGGAGGCCTTGGAGCCGTAAATGGCCGACGCCGACGCGCCCTTCAGGACTTCGATGGACTCGATGTCCTCGGGGTTGATGTCGGCGATACGATTGACGCCGTTGTCCTCACGGCTCGGCGCCGCCGATGCCGCCTGACCGGTCGACGTCGTGCCGCCGCCCGACTGGCTGATGGCGTTGGCGTCGGGGTTCACCGTCTCGTTGTTGACGATGACGCCGTCGATGACGTAGAGCGGTGAGGCGTTGCCGTTGATCGACGTCACGCCGCGGACCTGAATCTGGAGTCCGCCGCCCGGGGCGCCGCCGTTGTTCGACGCGATGAGCGCGCCGGGCACCTTGCCCTGGATCGCGTTCTCCATCGTCGGGGCAGGCACCTCGTTGACCGCCGCCGCGGAGACCACCGCCACCGCGTTCGCCGCGTTCTTGGACGAAACGGTTGTCGCCACGCCCGTGATGACCTGCTGCTCGAGACGGAGCACGTCGCGGTCCAGAGAGACCGTGTAGTCCGCCTGGCCGGCCACCAACGGGATAATCGACTGCCGATAGCCGATGCGGCGGACCGTCAGGCTCTTGCCGTCCGCCGGCACGCGCAGGTTGAACGTCCCACTGTCGTTCGTGATCGTACCGATCGTCGTGCCGCTGACCAAAACCTGGGCCGCCGAAAGAGGCACCTTATCCGCGCCATCCAGCACGTGGCCCGTGATCCGGCCGCCCTCCTGCGCACCGGCCGCGCTCCACGCGACCGCCATGAGTCCCACCATGCGCACCATGTTTCGTTTCATTCCGCTCCCCGGTGGATGTGTTATCCCCCAAACAGACACGGCTCCGCCGGAGCGCGGCACCGGACATAGTGCCCCGCCACGACTTAATAGAGACGTGTGATGAAGGTCGGGCCATCGAATAACACCACAGGCGGGAACTGTCAACGTTCGGACAACGCGACATCATAGCTACGTAAGTATTTTGTCTGGACATAGGGAATGGGGTACCGATACGCCTGATTTCCCTTGTTGGACTGGCGTCATTGGCGTACTGTCGCCCGTGCTCGTGCCCCTGCTGGCCCTCGTTTTGGCCACAACATTCTGATTCGGTGTACGACGGCCGCGCGGGTCAAGTGGCCGTCCGCATCCCGCGCGTCGAAACGGACATCCGTATCGACGGCACGCTCGATGACCCGGCGTGGACACGAGCGGCGGTTTTGCGCGGGTTCTCGCAATACTCGCCGTCGGACGGCGTTCCGGCAGCCGATTCGACGCGAATTCTGGTGTTCTACTCGCGCCGGGCCATCTACTTCGGCATCCGCGCCTACGAATCACACGGGCCGGTCCACGCGACGCTCGCCGATCGCGACAAGATCGCGTCGGACGACTACATCCAGATTCTCCTCGATACATCCCACGACCATCGACACACATACGTCTTTGGCGTGAACCCGCTGGGCATTCAGGCGGACGGGATCCTCAGCGAAGGGATCCAGGCCAAGACGTCCAGCATCGGCGGGCCGGCGCCCATCCGCGATACCGTCGATCTCAGCACCGACTACACGTATGAATCTCGCGGCCACGTCACCGACTACGGCTACGAGGTCGCGGTCCGCATTCCTTTCAGCAGCATCAGCTTCAGCTCCGGCGGGGCCCAACGCTGGGGCATGAACATCGTGCGGCAGGTCCAACACTCGGGCTATCAGGACACCTGGACGCCGGCGCGCCAATCGAACGCCTCGTTCATTGGTCAATTCGGCACATTGGAAGGATTGCAGGAGCTGAGTCGGGGCACGGTCCTCGACGTCAATCCCGAGCTCACGTCGCACGTCGACGGCACGCCGCAACCGGGTGGATGGCGTTACAGCGCGCAACCCTTGCACCCCGGCGGCAACGTCCGGTGGGGCCTCACCGACAACCTCACGCTCGATGGCACCGTGCGGCCGGACTTCTCCCAGATCGAATCCGACGTCCCCGTGCTGTCCTACGACCCGCGCAACGCGCTCTTTTTCCCCGAAAAACGTCCCTTCTTCCTCGATGGCCTCGAGCAGTTCGACACGCCGAACCTGCTCGTCTACACCCGACAGATCCTGCAGCCGGACGCGGCCGTGAAGCTCACCGGCGAAATGGCGGGCGCCAGCATCGGCCTCCTCTCGGCGGCCGATGCGACGACGGGCTCCGCGACGGGGACGGATCACCCGGTCTTCAACATCCTGCGCGTCCGCCGCGATCTGGGATCGGCGCTCACGGTCGGCCTCCTGGCCGCGGACCGCGAGGACGGGCCGTACTTCAATCACGTCGGGAGTCTCGATGCGCGCCTGGTGTTCGGCGACATCTACGACCTCCGCCTCCAGGGGGCCGTGAGCGATACGCGCACGGATACCACCCGCGGCGCGGGTCCCCTCTGGAGCGGGTTGTTCGAGCGCAACGGCCGGCATCTCCGCCTGCATTGGTTGCTGACCGGGTACGCGCCGCAATTCATTGACGAAAGTGGATACGTCGCCCGCACGGGCATCGTGAACATGGATCTCGACAATGCGCTGATCGTGTACGGGAAGCCGGGCGCGCTCGTCGAGAGCTACACGTTCGATTTCAGCCAGGTCACCACGTGGCGCTACGACAATTTTCTGGCGCTCCACCGTGGCGAGGACGTGCGGTGGCACTTCAGCAACGCCGTGACCCTGCACGGGGGATGGCAGTTCGTGGGAAACGTGTTCGTCGAGACGTACGGGTACGATCCGTCCCTGTACGCCAACTATTACGTGGCGAAACGCACGGCTGCGGGGGTGGACACCGTGCCGTACGTGGGCACGCCGAACCTGCCGAACCTCGACATCGTCACGGGGTTCACGACGCCGCGATGGAAGGGATTTGACGCGTCTATCACCGCCGTCACGGGGATCGACGACAACTTTTACGAGTGGTCGTCGTCCTGGATCCTCGATTTCAACGCGACGATCGACTGGCGACCGACCGATCGGGCGCGGGTATCCCTGATTTATGCGCAACAGCAGTGGGTCCGGCGATCGGACAATACGCAGGTGGCCGTGCAGCGCGTGCCCTACCTCGAAGTCGCCTATCAGCTGGCGCGGCCGATCTTCGTCCGGTTCATCGGCCAGTACAACTCGACGTGGGTCGCGGCGCTGCGCGACGACGGACGCACGAATGATCCGATTCTGATTCGTGACCCGGCCACGAATACGTTCCTGCCGCAGCCCAAGACGCTGGCCAACGCGGTCAGCGGAAACTTTCTGTTCTCGTATCAGCCGACGCCGGGGACCGTATTCTACCTGGGCTACAGTAGCAATCTGGCCGAGCCCTATGCATTCAATTTCACGGGACTCAATCGGCTGAACGACAGCTTCTTCGTGAAGGTCACCTACTTATTTCATTTGGGTCGCTGAGAAGACCGCCACCGTGAACTGGGTGCGGCCGAGGCGCGTGATCGGCCGTTCACCGAGAGGGGTGATCGCCGCGAACAAGGACGCGTACCGGGCCAGGGTGGCCTTCGCGCCTTGGGGGCGCATGATGAGGAGTCCGTCTTTCCCGACGAAATCGCGCGGGTCCCGGAGAAAGGCGAATTGGTGGGGCTCGACGCTGAGACAGAGCACCGGCACGTCCGGACCGAGCGCCCACGCGACCTTGCCCGCTTGGATCCAACTCGGCGCCGCGACGAAACGGCCGCGCGTATCGAGCTGCTGAATGTCCTTCCAATCCACGAGATCGGCCGGCGGGCGCCAACACACGATGAGCGCGGCCGCGCCGAGCACCGCGAACGACGCGGCGAGCCAGCGCCGAAACGGCCAGGCCGTCGCGCCGCGCCCGAGCAGAGGGAAGAGAAAGAGATAGCCGAGCGCCGGCCAATGCGGCTGCCCCGGATTCCCGCCCAGCGACGCCAAGGTGAACAACGTGATGGGTATGATCGCCAGGCTGCAGCACAACCACCCTCGTGCGTCTTTTCGTCCGGCGCGAAGCGCCGAGACGAAGGCCATGATCAGTGGAATCCACACCCACGGCAACACAAAGCCAATCTGCCCCCCAATGTTCTGCAACAGCGCGAGCAACGGCCGCCCATGGGGCGGCGCGTTGCGCCCGAGCTGAAAGACGAACGAAATCCACCCATGCCGCGCATTCCAGATGAGCACCGGCGAAAACACCAAAGCGGCGATGAGCACGGCGAGATAGGGAGCGGGACGCGCCAGCCATCGACGCGCGCCCGGCGTGCTCACGAGAAAGAGAAACACCCCGGCGATAACGAGCACGCCGTGGTACTTGGAGAGCAAAGCGACACCACACGCGAGCCCGGCTCCGAGCCACCATGCCGGCGCGTCATTGTCGACCGCGCGCACGACGCAGTAGACGGCGGCGAGCGCCGCGCACATGAGGGGCCCATCCGGCAGGACCCACCCGCCGGTGCTGACGGTGAACACGGCGGAGACGTTGAGCGCCAGTGCCGCGGCGACGCCGGCCGGTTCATTGAACAGACGTGCCGTCAGGCGGTACATGAGCCACGTGGTCAGCGCGAACAGTGCGATGAAGGGCGCGCGCACCGCCAGATCCGCCATGGGACTCGCGCCGTGGACCCGCGCCACCGCCTCGGCGCCCGCCGCGATCCAGAAATGGAGCGGTGGGTGCTCGAAGTAGCTGAGCGATGGTGGCCGGGCCACCGATGCGGCGTAGGACTCATCGACGCCCAGCCCAAAAGCGGCCGCCAGCGCGAGCCGCGCCGCCGCGGTCGCGGCGATGGTAGTGAGGACGGCTCTGGACGTGCGTGGAGTATACGGGCCGGCTTACTCGCCGCGCAGGGACTGGGCGGCGTCGGCGCGGCCCGCGCGGCGCGCGGGGACATAGGCGCCGACGAGCGCGGCGGCGGCCAGGGCCGCGGCTGCGGCCGCGTGCGTCGCGGGATCGCTGGCGCCAACGCCATACAACAGGCTCCCCAAGGCCCGGGTCGCCGCCAATGCGCCAATGGTGCCGAGGGCGATGCCGCCGAGCGCCATTGCGGCCGCGTCGCGCATGACGATGCGCACGACATTGAGCGCCGTGGCGCCGATGGCGACGCGCACGCCGAACTCGCGCCGCCGTTGCTCGACGACATAGCTGACGGTCCCGTATACGCCCTGCACGGCGAGGATGAGCGCGCCGAGCGCGAACACGCCCAGCGCCAGCGCATTGAACCGCGGCTGGGCGATGCTGTCGGCGCGCCGGCGCGTCATCGGCCCCACATGGGCGAGCGGCACGTCCGGGTCCACGCGGGCCCAGGTATCCCGCAGGAGCGCGGCGCCGGCGGCAGGATCGAGGCCGGCGCGGAGCCGCACGACGAGTGTGCCAAATCGCTGCCACTGCTCGGTGCGTTGGGCGTAGGGAACGTAGATCGCTGGCGCATCGCGCGTCGTGGGCGCCGCGCCCGCCGCATCGCCGACGACCCCGACCACCGTCATCCACGCGCCGCCACCGTCGATCCCGACCCAGTGGACGTGCGCGCCGAGCGCGGACGCGCCGGGCCAGTACTGGCGCGCGAATGTTTGGTTGACGACGGCAACGGGTGCCGTTCCCGCGCGGTCGGATTCCGTGAAGGTGCGGCCGGACAGGAGGGGCAGCCCCATTGCCCGGAAGTATTCACCGGTCACCGGGCGATCGGCGGCGCCGTCCTGACCCGCGGGGAGCGGAGGCCGTCCATTGATGGCGAACCGGTATCCGACGTGCATGTTCCCGGAGAGCGGAATGCCCATCCCCGATCCCGCGGCCTCGACTCCCGGCGCCACGGCTAGCGCCCGCACCGCGGCCAGGAACGCCGCCGTTTGCCGCTCGCGGACTCCATAGCGCGCTTCGGGAAGAACCAGGTCGGCGGTGACGACGCGCGCCGGATCAAACCCGAGGTTCACGCGTTCCAGGGCGAAGAGACTGCGCGCCAGGAGTGCGGCGCCGCTGACGAGGACGAGGCCCGCCGTCAGCTCGCCCACCACGAGGCCGCGCAAGAACGTCCGGGAGCGCGGCGCGGCGCGGCGGGCGCGACTGGATGGCACCGTCACCAGCGCCGGCAGGGCCGAGCACAGGGCGCCGGTGACCGCGGCCGCAATGACGGCGAAGGCGAGGACTCTCCAGTCGATACCGATCTCCGCGGCGCGAGGCAGCGACGCCGGGGCCAGTGCGACGAGGAGGTCGCGTCCCATGGCCGCGAGCAGGGTGCCGAGGGCGGCGCCGACGCCGACGAGCACGGCGCCTTCGGTGACGAGTTGCCGCACGATGCGCCGGCGTCCGCCGCCCAAGGCGAGGCGGACGGCGATCTCGTCGCGGCGCGACTCGGCGCGGGCGAGGAGCAGGCCCGCGAGATTCGCGGCGGCGAGGAGCAGCGCAAGCGAGACGGCCGCGAGGAGGAGCACGAGCGGTGCCCGGACCTGGCCGACGAGGGCGTCGAGGATCGGTACCGGCGCGAGGAGCTTGCCCTCGTTCGTGTCCGGGTACTTGGCGGCCAATGCGCGGCTGATCGTCAGCAATTCAGCGCGTCCGGCCTCGAGGGTGGTCGCGGGCGCGAGGCGGCCGATGGCGGCGAAGTTGTTGCTCCCGCGACTGGTGGCGGCCCACGGCGTTTCGATGGCCTGCGGCACCCACACCTGCACTCCGGTGCCGAAGACGTCCGCTTCGGCGGGCATGACGCCGACAATGGTGGTGGCCGCGCCATTCAACGTGATGGTCCGCCCGATCGCTTGCGGGTCGGCGCCGAACCGGCGGACCCAGAGGCCGCGGGCGATGACGGCGACGTGTGGTCCGCCCGCGCGATCATCGGCGTCGCTGAGATCCCGACCCAACTCGGCGTGCACGCCGAGCACGCGGAACAGGCGTGGCTCGATGACAGCGCCATCCAGGCGTTCGGGCGCGCCACGTCCGGTCAGGTCGAAATCCCAGGTGGGGAGAAAGAGCGCGGCATCGCGCAGCGTGTGGCTCCGCTCCCGCCAGTCGACGCCGTCCGGTATCGATACGCCATCCGGGGCGAGCACGAGCAGACGGTCAGGTTCGGGATACGGGAGCGGGTGGAGCAGAACGCCGCTAACGATACTAAATGTCGCGACGCTGGCGCCAATACTAAGCGTTAGTGTCGCGATAATAGCAAACGAAATCGCCGGATAGCGCCCAATCCGGCGCATGGCGAGCTTGAGGTCTTGGGCGAGGGATTGCATGGCTGCCTACGCAGGGAGCAACCGACGTACCCAGTCTTATCAATACCGTAACGCGTTGGTATTGAACGATATATCACTCAGTCGCCTATTACAGTAGTGTCCGGGCGTGGGATTCGGTGCCCGAGTCTGTGGACTGGGTCACGGCATGGCGCGTTGCCCCGCCTTACCATATCGTAGCGCACCGAGGTACATCATGGCCGTCGTTCCAGTGATTCAGACTGAGACGTCCCTGCGGCATAGCGCGTTCTTCGACGCGCTGGCGTCTACTGATGAGGCCAGCGATGGATGGAGAGCGGCGCGCGCGGGACTCGTCACGCTTCGCCTACTCGACTCGTGGCATCCCCGACCCGTTCGCTGGGGCGCGGAGTCGCTCGCCAACGCGCGGGCGCAGGAGCGGGCGTTCCAGTACGAAGTCCATGCCGTGCACCACGCGATCGCCGAGTGGCCATTGGAGGGCGCCGAACGGCGTCTCCTGAGCAATATCGTGGCGCGTGTCGTCGCGCTACGCGAGGGCGAATCCCCGCGCATCATCCCGCCGCTATTCGCATATGCCCGCGCGCTGCATGTTCGTTCGGCGTGGGGATTGGCGGCCGACGTCTACGCGCTGGTGTGGGAAGCCTACGTGGACGACCTGGTCATCGGTCCGGTCGACGACGACGTCGCGACGTCGGCGGCCCTCTACCTGGGCATTTGCTATCGGACGCTGGGCGACGCGCCGAGGGCGGCGCAGGCGTTTCACGCGGCCGGGTCGTTGGCCGCGTCGCGGAACGACCAGCGCGGCGTGCTGCGGGCGCGACTGGGCGAGGCCAAGCTCTGCGCGGGTCTCGGCGATCTGCCGCAGGCGCACGAGCAGTTGTTGGAGATCGTGACCGCCGCGTCGGCCGCCGATTGCAGCGAAGTGCGCGCGTTCGCCTGGCACGATCTGGCCAACGTGGCCCTGCAGCGCGGCGACTATGAGCAGGGCATCGGCTATGGCTACGAGGCGCTCGTCTCCACGGCCGACGCGGTGGAGCGCGAGCGCGTGCTGGTGACGTTGGCCTCGTTGCTGCAGCTGGCCGGGTTTCCCGATGTCGCGCGCGACGCGAACGCCTTGCTCGCCGACACGGCGCACGAGCCGTACACGCGGTGGGTGGCGACGGTCAACCTCATTGAGATCGCGACGATCGAGGGATCGGAGCTGGATTTCCGGCGCCATTGGAAAGCCCTGGCGGGTGCGGCGCTGCCGCCGGTGGTGGCGGGCGAGTTCGAGTACTACGTCGCGCAGGGCCACATTACGTTCGGGCAGCCCGTGCGCGCGGCGGCGGCATTCGACCGGGCGGTCGCCATCGCCGAACGGCACGGGCTGGCCGAACTGGCACAGCGCGCCGGTGCGGCGCGCGCGGCGCTCCGTTCCGGCCTCGATCTGGCGCCGCGCGCCGCGCTACCCGCGATATCCGCGGCGTCCCGGCCGTCTGGCGTGAGCCGGGTAGCGGAGGCGATTCACGGGGCCCGATTGATGGCCGCGGTCAGCGGATGACCGCGCCGCCGCAGGGGCGCTCAGCCGCTGGAGCCGGCGCCGATACCGGAGTGGGCCGCCGACTGACCGCTGGAGCCGGCGCCGATGCCGGAGCTGACCGACGTCGATTGGCCGCTGGAGCCAGCGCCGATACCGCTGTTGGCGGCGTGGGGCGCCATGGGGCTGGCGCAGGCAGTCGCGAGGGCGAGTATCGTAGCGCCGAGTACGAGAGCGGCGCCGCGGGCGGGGCGAACGAGCATGGTTACCTCGAAGGCATGGAGACGGCGGACCATTGCCGCCTCGCAGAACGTTCGGTTACCGAGCCGTGCCTGCCAATCGCCGATCGGGTCATTCGACGGCGGAATCGGGCGCCGGCGCTCCAGCTGGTCGCCCGTTTGTCGCCATTGATGTTGTCCCACCTGCGCGCCGTGGCCGGTGATGTACACACCGTGCTCGCGGCGACGAGCTGGCCGGCGCTGGCCGGCGTGCTCCGCGCGCGACCGGTGGAGATCACGGTCGTGGATCCGTGCGTGGACGGCCCCGCGGACATCGAGGCCGTCCGGGCGATCCGCGCCGGCTTTCCATTGGTCTCCATGCTGGTGTACACGTCCATCACCGCCGAATCCACCAGAGCGATGTTGTCGCTCGGCGAGTGCGGCGTGCGGCATTGCATCCTGCGGGGGTTCGACGACGAGCCGACGCGATTCCGGGAACGGTTGGAAACGCTGCGCGCGTCGGGGCTCGAGGAGCGGATCGTGTGCGCGCTGCGGGTGGTGTTCATGGCGGGTGAGGCGCCGGCGGCTTTGGCGGGGGCGGTCGAGGAGCTGTTCCGGCGACCGATGCGCTTTCAGAGCGCCGGCGACGTCGCCTTGGCGGCCGAGATGCCGCGGCGCGGCGTGAACCGGTGGTTGGAGCGGCTGGGCTTGGCGCCGGCCCGCGTCATGGTCGTCGCGGCGCGCGTCCTGCGCGCGTATCAATACGCGCAGAATCCGGCGCTCTCGATGGCGGATGTCGCGCAGCGCCTCGGCTACGGGGACGCCCGTGTGTTCGCGGCGCATGTGCGCCTGATGAGCGGGCGCCGCTTCGCGGCGTGGCGTCGCGTCGTGACGCCGGACCAGTGCGTGTCGGAGTGTCTCTCGACACTGGTGGTGGGCCGGCGCGCGCCGGCGGCGCTGCCGGTGCTCACCCTGTTGCGCCATGCCGCCGGACAGGGATAGGGCGGGCGGGCGCCGCGGCAGCGGCCTGCGCATTCTCTTGGTGGACGACGAGCCGTCGATCCGCCAGGCGTTCGCCGTGTTGCTGACGCGCGATGGGTATGTCGTGGACGTCGCGCCGGGTGGGGAGACGGCGGAGCGGCTGCTGGGAGACCATTGCTTCGACTGCCTGATTCTCGACTATCGCATCCCCGACGTACGCGGCGATCTCTTGTTCGAGTACGCGCAGAGCGTGCAGCCCGGGCTCAGGGAGCGCACGATTTTCATCACGGGGGACATTGCGATCGCCACCTACGCGACGCTGGAGGCGACCGGATGTCCCGTGCTGCTCAAGCCGTTCGACATCGAGGACTTGACGGCCGCCGTCCGCGCGCGATGCGCGGGGGTCGACGGCCGCCTGCGTCCCGCCTGACTTAGGGACAGGTTTTCGTGAATGTCCCGCCCCGCCCGGCCAGCTCCGTGCCGGGGATGGGATCGATCGTGGTGTGCAGGTCCTGGACTCCCCACGTGGTGAGCAGCGCTTTCTCCAGCTTGTACATCCGGATGGCGACGGTGCGGTCGCCGAGTGCCTCCAGGAACGAGGAGATCTGCTGTTCGTGCAGCAGGGCGTCGCGGGTGCCGACGTAGGTGTTGGGAATCGTGGCCGGCGCCAATCCGCCCACCTGCGTCCGGACATTGTTGACGAGCGTCGCGGCCGCGCCGAAGTTGCCGAGCCCGAGCTGAATCTGCGCTTCCGTCAGCGTGAGGCCTTCGTCGCGCACGATGGGCAGGAACGACGCGGGGCTCGGATACATGTCATAGATGTACGGTGACACGACCGAGTCGAACGCCTGTTGCTGGACCTGATTCGGATTGACGATGAACTTCGCTTTCCAGCGCAGATCGTTGATCGTGTCCTGCGCGTCGGGCACGTTCTTGAGAACGACCATCGTGCCGATGACGCCGTTCATCGGGTTCGTCTGATCTCCCGACTGCGCGCTGAAATCGAAGAACACGGAATGCGCGTCGGCGTTCCAGCCGTCCGTCGGATTGGGGGCGAGCGCCGCCGGATCGAACAACGCCGAATGGCTCATGGCGCTGTCGGCCGCGGTCAGGGCCGCGATGTCGGGTTGTCCCGGCGATGTTTCCGACGGTGTGGTCGCGGGACTGCTGCGGGCGATCGCGTAGGCCAGTTCCAGTCCGGCGCGTCCGGCCAGCGCGCGATTGAATGACGCGAACGAGCCGGCGACGGTGCTCGGTCCGGCGACGGCGCTGACGGCGGCGAACCCCGGCGGGAGCTGGGCGAACTTGAGGGACGTGGCGCCGGCCATGTTGAGATTGGCGTTGGCCGAATCGAGGAGCGCCACGATGTACTTCCAGACGTCCTTGATACAGTATGCCGGCGGAGGAGTCGTGCCGGGGTTCTGCGGCAACACGGCCGCGCCCAAGGTATCGTGGTCCTCGGCCACGACGATGTAGTCGTAGGCCTCCAGCGTTTGCGTGATGCCCGTCAATGCCGCGGCCTGCTGCGGCGTGAAGGTTGGATTGGCGTTGGGGATCATGGCGATGATCTGGTGCGACTGGAGGATCTCGCCGTAGGAGAGCGCCCATACGGCCGGCCAGCCCTGCGGCGGAATCGGCGCCAGGCCCAGAATGTAGGTAATGAAACGCGGCTCGGTATTGGTATAGTTCGCGGCTTGGCGCGCGTAGCCCGCCATGTCGAACATGAACAACCCCTGGGCGCCGCCCAGGTCCAGGCGCGACGCGCTGACCAATCCCGTCAGCGCCGTCGTCACGCCGGCCGGAGTGTTGGGCAGTACGGTCGGCGCCGTGTAGAAAGGCACGTTGGTGTCGGAGCACGCCGCGAGTACCAGCGCGGCTATGACGATGGTGTGAGACGGTTGCATGTCAGAACCCCAGGTTGAGGCCGAGGAAGTAGCTCTTCGCGGGCGGGTACGGGGCGATGTCTTGGCCCCGCGTGATCTGCTGATTGCCGTTGACGCTGGCTTCCGGGTCGAGGCCGGGGAATTTGAAAACCGAGAACATGTTGTAGCCGGAGAGGGTCAGGCGCGCGCTGTTGATGCGGCCGCCCAGGGCCCACCGGGCGATGTTGGCCGGCAGCACGTAGCTCAGGGAGATTTGCCGGACCTTGAAGTAGCTCGCGTCTTGCACGTATTCGGTCGGGTTGCCGCCGAGGAACGAGTTGAGGCGCGCGGTCGACGCGGTGGGATCGCCCGACAGTCCGGGTCCGCCGTCGAAGTACAAGTCGGTCAGATCGATGGTGCTGCCGCCCTGGCTCCACTCGATCAGGCCGTAGAGTCGAAATCCTTTCCAACCGAATTCGTTGCCGACGTTGATCCGGTAGCCGGGTTGGAAATCGCCGACTTGCACCGGCAGGCCACCGGGGCCGGTGCGACTCTCGTCGACGACCTCGGACACCGATCGGCCGGGTGCCAAGAATCCCTCTCCGAATCCGAACGTGAACCCAATCGGCCCTGATGGCGTGGGCAGTGCATTGACCACGCTGTAGTTCCGGTAAAACGTGATCGAGTTGAGCCAGTTGAAGCCGTTGCGCAGCTGGATCGGTGTCGAATTGAGCGAGAGCTCGAGTCCCTGGTTGGTCAGCTCGCCGCCGTTGAAGAATTGGAATTGGTAGCCGAGCGTCGGGGCGACGTTGGCCAGGAGCAAGAGGTCGGTCAGGCGCTTCTGGTAGATCGTCGCGGTGAGCTGGGCGCGGGAATGAAAGAGCGTCGCGTCGATGCCGGTCTCGATCTCCGTCTCGGACTCGGGCTTGATGTTGGGGTCGCCTTGTTGGGCGTTCACGTACACGCCGTTGCCGCCGCCGACGATCGTGGGGTTGTAGGGCGTGTACTTGGCGCCGTAGGGGGCGAGGTTGCCAGACTGGCCGTAGGCAACGCGAAGCTTGAGCTCATTGACGACGCTGAAAGCCGGCGTGCGGTAGGACGCCGAGTAGTGGGGGAAGAAGGAGAATGTCTTGATGTCCCCGTCGTTCGTGGAGCGCTCGGCCGTGAGGCCGGCGGTCAGGTTCAGGTGCGAGTCGAACGTGAGCAGCTGCTCCTGGGCGTACAGGGACTGATCGAGTTGGGCGGTGCGGGTGAAGAAGTTCGTCTGCACCGTGCCCACGGTCGGGGAGTTGACGCCGGGCAGCAGGTTCTGGCCGACGGTCACCGGGTTGTTGGTTTCACGCCGGTCGCGCGTGAATCCCAGCGTGGTGTTGGCGTCGAGCCATTGGAGGCCCGTGTAGTGGTGATTGAGGTTGATCGCGTAGTTGAAATAGTTAGTCTGGGCGACGTTGGAGACCGACGTGCCGGGCAACCCGGTGGGGATCGCGAGTTCGACTTGCAGGTCGGGTGGGGCGTACAGCAGATCGTGCAAGCTGGTCAGATCGGCGCCGCCGTTGATCGTGAGCTTGAGGGACTGGTGCTCGGCCTGGAACACGGTCCAGTCGAATACGCCGCCGCCGATGAAGCGGCTTACTTCCTCGGGTGTGGCGATGTCGGCGGCGTCGGCGAAGGGGTTGGCGGACGCGAACGGGTTGGACGGCCAGGTGCCGTCGGGATTTTGCTTGTCGAGCGCCACGAACTGTGGGGTGTTGGCGATGACGTTGTAGGGGCTCAAGCCGATGTTGTCGTTGCCGGTGATGCCGCGGCGGGTCAGGTCGTGCATGTAGCTCAGGTTCGCCGAGAGCGAGATCGCCGAGGAGACCGGCTGGGTGACGTTGGCGCGGATCGATTGCTTGGTGTAGCCGATGTTGTTCTCGACGCCGTTGTCGTACTTGGAATTCCCGGCGAGGTAGAACTGCGTGCCGCCGGCGACGGTCCCGGACACACTGAGGTTGGCCGAGTAGGACGCCTGGTTGTTGCCGAAGAGTTGGCGTTGATAGTCTTGCGGGCCGGCGTAGACCTGACGAATCAGTGTCGGATCCTTGCCGAACTCCTGACCCCAGGCCAGCGCGCTGGCCAACGTCGGGAATGTCCGGTCGGGGAGCTCGTTGGCGAGCGCGAAGTGTCCGACCTGGGTGTCGAGGTTCCACTTCGGCTTTCCTGGTGTCCCTTTCTTTGTCGTGATGACCACGACGCCGGCCGAAGCTTGCGAGCCGTAGATGGCGGATGCGGACGCGCCCTTGAGTACCTCGATCGTCTCGATGTCCTCGGGGTTGATGTCGGCGATCCGGTTGACGCCGTTGTCTTGGCGACTGGGGGCGTTGCCGGTGGGTTGGCCGGTTGTGGATATGCCGCCGCCGGATTGGCTGATGGCGTTGGCGTCGTTGTTCACCGTCTCGTTGTTGACGATGACGCCGTCGATGACGTAGAGCGGGGAGGCGTTGCCGTTGATCGAGGTGATCCCGCGGACCTGGATCTGCAGGCCGCCGCCCGGGGCGCCGCCGTTGTTGGCTTGAATGACGGCGCCGGCCACCTTGCCTTGAATGGCGTTTTCCATCGTCGGGGCCGGAACTTCGTTGACCGCGGACGCGGTGACGACGGCGACGTCGTTGGCGGCGTTCTTCGACGACACGGTTGTGGCGACGCCCGTGATGACCTGCTGTTCCAGCTTGAGCACATTGCGGTCGAGGGCGATCGTGAGGTCGGTGACGCCGGGTGTGATGGGGATCGTCGCCTGGTGATAGCCGATCCGGCGGACGGAGAGCGTCTTGGCGTCGGTGGGCAGGCGGAGGGAGAATGTGCCACTGTCGGTGGCGAGGGCGCCGATGGTCGTGCCGGTGACGGTGATGGCGGCGCCCGATATCGGGATCTTGTCCGCGGCATCCACGACTCGGCCCGTGAGGCGCGCGACCTCCTGCGCGCCGAGTGATCGCGATGCCGTGATCGCGAGTCCTGCGATGGAAAGTGCGCGTACGATTGTTGGGCTCATGCGCAGCATCTCCTCTGGGGAAAAGAGAGTGATGCACGCGGCGCGGTGTGCCCCGATGTGGGCGGAGCGCCGGTGGTGCGGCGCTCGAATACCACCTCAGGTTGGACAAGTCAACGATCGGGCACCGCGTCTGACACGAGACGCCGACGGCGGTATCACAGTGCTGTGACAACGGAGTGGTCGTGTCAGCATCTCGTCTGTCGACCACAACATCTTCTTGACGGGAAACTGCGCGCGGCCCACGTCGCACGCTGATAATTCGTCTCCGGCGTCTCGGTACAGCAGGCCGCCTGCGACGAATTATCACCGTGCTTGTTCGTGGATCACGCGAACGAGCGCGTGGTGCCGTGGACCGACGCATGATGCGCGAGGCGATGCGACATGCGCGATATGCCGATGGGTGCACCCTGATTGCGGTCAGGTGAAGGGCGGGAGATGATCGGCGCGGGGTGAGACGGGGGTGGGGGTTTCACCCCCGTTACGGGCGGCGGTGTTGGACCCACGCGGGTGGCCGTGTATGTTCCGGCCGCCATGGCCCAGCCCATCATTCCCGTCCTCCCCGCCGAGTCCCCAACGGGCCCGGTCGCGGGGCGTCGCCTGACGCCCCGTTGGGTCGACGCGGTGATGCTGCTGGTCGTGCTGGCGATGGGCTACGGGGTGCTGCGCGCCGTGATGAGCTGGCGCGCCCCACTGGCCCTCGGCACCAGGATCTCCCTCGATCTCTGGCACCTTCCCCTCTACGCCGCCCTCTCGACCCTGCGGATGACGTTCGCCTACGTCATCTCGCTGGTCTTCAGCCTCGCCTACGCCAAGATCGCCGCCGCCAGCCGGACCGCCGAGCGTTTCCTGCTGCCGCTGCTCGACATTCTCCAGAGCATCCCGATCCTGTCGTTCATGCCGGGCGTCGTCTTCGGCCTGGCCGCCCTCTTCCCGGGCAAGGCCGTCGGACTCGAGCTCGCCGCGATCATCCTGATCTTCACGAGCCAGGCCTGGAACCTCGCGTTCAGCTTCCATCAGTCCCTGCTCACGATCCCCCAGGACCTGAGCGAGGCCGCCCGCGTTTACCGCCTCGGCGCCTGGCGCCGGTTCACGCGACTCGAGCTCCCCTTTGGCGCGATCTCCTTGATCGCCAACAGCATGATGAGCTGGGCCGGCGGCTGGTTCTTCCTGATCGCCGCCGAACAGGGGCCCCTCGGCAAGGACAGCTACGAGCTGCCGGGCCTGGGATCGTATCTCCAGGAAGCCGCCCGGGCCGGCGACACCGTCGCCCTCCTGCTCGCCCTCCTCGCCCTCGTCGTCATCATCATCGGCCTCGACCAGCTCCTGTGGCGTCCCCTGGTGGCCTGGTCCGACCGGTTCAAGTTCGAACAATCCGGCACGGGCGACGCCCCACGATCCGCGATCTTGGAAGCTCTGGAAGGATCGGCCATGCTCGAATGGCTGCAGGCCCACTGGCTCGACCCCATGATGCACGCCCTCGACCGGATCCTGAGCAAACCCCGCGAGCCCCGCATCGAGTACGAAGACCCGGGACCACCCCCACCGGATGGCGCGGCTACTGGAAGAGCACCACGGTGATCATCATCGTGTGCGGCCTCGTGCTCTGGGGGGCGATCGCCGCGGTCCAAGAGCTAGCCGCCCTCCCCGCCCAAGACTGGCGCAGCGTCGCCCTCGGCGCCGGCGCCACGTTCCTGCGCACGCTCACCGCGCTGGTATTGGCCGCCGCCTGGACGATCCCCGCCGGCGTTGCCATTGGCCTCAACCCCAAGTTGGCCCGCCGCGCCCAACCGATCATCCAGGTCATCGCCTCCGTCCCGGCGACGGCCGTGTTCCCGATTTTGCTGGCGATCCTTATCGGCCTGCCTGGCGGTCTGAACGTCGCCGCCATCCTCCTGATGCTGCTGGGGACCCAGTGGTATGTCCTCTTCAACGTCGTCGCCGGTGCCATGGCGATCCCATCGGACCTGCGCGAGGCCGCCATCACGTACCGGGTGACCGGGTGGCGCCGCTGGAAGACGTTGATACTGCCCGCGATCTTTCCGTACCTTGTCACCGGGATGATCACGGCGACCGGCGGCGCCTGGAACACCAGCATCGTCTCGGAGCTGGTAACCGTGCAGCACCGTACCGTCAGCACGGTCGGTCTCGGGGCGATCATCACCGATTCGGCCGACAAAGGGAACTTCCCGATGCTCCTGGCCGGTACGTTGGTGATGGCCGGGATCGTCATCACAGGAAATCGGCTCGTCTGGCGCCGTCTGTACGCCCTGGCCGCGACCCGCTACCGTCTGGACTGATGACACTCGCGTTCGAACCCACGCCCGCTACGATCGCCACCGGCTCCGTTTTGCTGGCGGCCGAAAGCGTGCGTCAATACTACGGGGACGATCGCACACCGGTGCTCGACAACGTGAGCGTCGATCTCCGCGCCGGAGAGTTCGTCGCCCTCCTGGGGCCGTCCGGTTCGGGCAAGTCGACGCTCCTGCGCGTCCTCGCTGGTCTGATGGAGCCGTCGGAAGGCCGGGTGCTGGTGCACGGCGAGCCGCTGCGTGGCTCGAACGAAAACGTCGCCATCGTCTTTCAGAGCTTCGCGCTGTTTCCGTGGCTCACGGTGTTCGACAACGTCCAACTCGGTCTCCTGGCGTCCCCGCTGTCGCCGGCCGAGCGGCGCGACCGGGCGCAACAGGCCATCGAGCTGATCGGCCTCGCGGGCTTCGAGGAAGCGTTTCCGAAGGAGCTGTCCGGCGGCATGAAACAACGGGTCGGGTTCGCCCGCGCTCTCGTCGTCCAGCCCGAAGTGCTGTTCATGGACGAGCCCTTCTCGGCGCTGGACGTGCTGACCGCCGAGAATCTGCGCCAGGAACTGCAGGAGCTGTGGACCGCACGGTCGATTCCCACGAAGGCCATTCTCCTCGTCACGCACAACATCGACGAGGCCGTGGCCCTCGCCGACCGCATTCTGGTGTTCGGGGCCAACCCGGGCCATATCCGCGTCGAGCTCAAGGGGTTACCGCCCGCCGAGCGCCGGGAGAAGGGCGCCGCCCGCGGCAGGCTGGTCGACACGATCTACCACGTGATGACCAACCCCGAGGAAGACGCGACCGCCTACCTCGCCCAGCGCCTGGCCGAAGCGGGGCGTCCGGCCGAAGCGCCGGCCCGCGTCTCGGCGGCCATCCGCCCCCGGCGGTACCAGACCCTGCCCGACGTCGGGATCGACGACCTCACGAGCTTCGTCCAGTATCTCGCCGTGGCCAACGGCGGCCGGGGTACGGTGCACGAGTTGTCCCGAGACCTGCAAATGCGGACGGACGACCTCCTGGCGCTGGTCGAGGCCACCGATCTCCTCGGGTTCGCCGATTTGCAGGAGCGCCAGGTGATCCTGACCCCGATCGGCCGCCGGTTCGCCGACGCGCCGGACGTCGAGGCCGAGAAGTCGATTTTCCGGGAAGTGGCGCTGGAGCACGTGTCGCTGCTGCGGTACATCATGCGGGAGCTGGAAGCCAGTCCGACCCACACGCTGGAAGCCGAACGCGTGCTCGACGACCTCGAACACTCGTTCAGCGGCGAAGAAGCGCGCCGGCAATTCGAGACCGTGGTCGATTGGGGCCGGTACGCCGAGTTCTTCACGTACGACGATAGCGCGGGCGAGCTGTCGTTGGCCGAGGAAGAGCATCGGCAGACGCCGACGGCCTAGCTTTTCCCGCTCGTATTTCCGTTTCGGCCGTCGGCCTCCCGCGTCCCTTACTATATGTGGAACCGGCGCGCGTGGCGATGGATCGCGGCGGGGGTCATCGCCTATGCGGTGATCTACTGGCTGTGGCTGACCGCCGGGTGGCTCGCTCCGGAATGGGGCGGGGGCCTCCGGGGACAGATCGCCGGCCTGCAATTCGTTCCTGTCAACCTCGCCCTCATGGCGCTCGCCTGGCACGCCGCCCGGCGCGCGCCCGTATCCGAGGTGCGCCGCTGCATGGCGCTCCTGGCCGCGGCCATCGCCGTCGCCATGCTCGCCAACGGGATCGCCGCGTTCATCCACCACGTGCGCCACGCCGATCCCGATCGCATGTGGTGGCCGAACGTGCCGTTCGCCGTGTTCTACCCCCTCACGACGATCGCCCTGCTCACGCTGCCGCGCGCGCCCCGGGCCCGGGGCGAACACCGCAAATTCCTGTTCGACGCCATTGTCGTGCTCATTGGCGGCGGCCTGGCGGCCTGGTACCTGGTGGTCATCCCGACCGCGCTGACCGGGGAACGCAGCTCGCCCGAGACGTTTTTCAACATTGCCTATCCGGTTGGCGACCTGCTCGTCATCTCCGGCCTCGTGACCGCGCTCCTCCGGCGGCCGATGCGCGGCCAGCGCCGGGCGCTCCACCTGCTCCTGGCCGGCATGGCGCTCTACATCCTGTCCGATCTGGCCAGCGAGAACGTGATCCAGGAGATCGGCGAATGGGTCTCCGGGTGGACCGATGTGACGTTCATGGCGGCCTACTGCCTCCTGGCGGTGGCGTGCTACCGGTACGTGTTCGATCCCGTGCCGCCGCCGGCGCCGGATGGACCGGAGGCGATGGCGCAACCGTTCAGTCCTCTGCCGTACGTCTCGCTCACCCTGTGCTACGTGCTGGTGCTGCTGGAAGCGGGCCGCCACCCCACAACCCGGCTGTCGGCGCTCACCGTGAGCGCCATGGTGCTCACGTTTCTCGTCGTGCTTCGACAGGTGCAGGCCGTGCGCGAGAACGCGCGGCTGGTGGCGCTGCGGGCGACCGAGGTCAACGAAGCGCGCTTCCGGTCGCTGATCCAGCACTCCTCGGACGTCATTGCCATCATCGATGCCGACGGCGCGGTGCAATTCGTCAGCCCGTCGATCAAACGCGTGCTGGGGTACGACGCCCCGGAGTTGCACGGGCGGTCGTTGCTCGATCTGCTGCATCCGGATGACCGCAGCCGCGGCCGCGAAATCCTGTCGCGCAATGGCATGGCCGCCGGCGGGCCGGGCGAGCCGACGGAGCCGGTCGAATGGCGCGTGCGGCATCGCGATGGGCGCTGGCTCGATCTGGAGACCGTGGGCACCAATCTGCTGCACGATCCCACCGTGCGCGGCATCGTCATCAACACGCGCGATGTCAGCGAACGGCGGCTGCTCGAAGCGCAGCTCAAGCTCCAGGCCTTCCATGACCCGCTGACGGGCCTGGCCAACCGGTCCTTGTTCGTCGATCGCGTCACGCACGCGCTGGCCCGGGCCCGGCGCACGCGATCGTCGATCGCGGTGCTGTTCATCGATCTCGACAACTTCAAGACCATCAACGACAGCCTGGGACACGTGGCGGGCGACCGGCTGCTGGTGGCGGCCGCCGTCCGACTCGTCGGGTGCGTGCGGACCAGCGATACGGCGGCGCGTCTCGGTGGCGACGAGTTCGCCGTGCTCCTCGAGAACGCCGTCGGCGAGCACTCGGCGCCGGCGGTCGCGGAACGGATCACGACCGCCATGGAGGCGCCGTTCACCGTCGAAGGCAAGGAGATCTTCGTGTCGGCGAGTGTCGGCATCGCCGATGGCACGCTCGCGGATGGCGAAGGCCCCGGCACCGCGTCGGACCTGCTGCGGAATGCCGACATGGCGATGTATACCGCCAAGGGCCGCGGGAAGGCGCGCTACGCGCTGTTCGAGGATCGCATGCACCGCGAAGCGTTGGAACGCTTGGAGATCGAGGGCGATCTCCGGCGGGCCGTGGATCGCGACGAGTTCTCGCTGGTCTACCAGCCGATCATTGATCTCAAGACCGGCGCCGTCTCGGGAGTCGAGGCGCTGTGCCGGTGGAATCACCCGCGGCGAGGGCTGGTGTACCCGGCGCAATTCATCCCGCTGGCCGAGGAAACGGGGCTCATTGTTCCCCTCGGCGTGTGGGTGCTCCGCGAGGCGTGTCGCCAAGCGCGCGTCTGGGACCCGCGGGTCGACGCGGGGTTCACGATGACCGTGAACGTTTCGGGGCATCAACTCCAACATGCCGGGGTCGTGGAAGTCGTTCGCGGCGCGCTCGAGGACTGCGGCTGGCCGGCGAGCCGCCTCGTGCTGGAGATCACCGAGAGCGTGCTCATGCAAAACGCCGACGTCATGCTCCAACGGTTGGAGGCCCTCAAGCAGGTCGGGGTGCGGCTGGCGATCGATGATTTCGGGACGGGCTACTCATCGCTGTCCTATCTGCAGCGCTTCCCGATCGACATTCTCAAGATCGCCAAGCCGTTCGTCGACGGCATCGGCGGCATGAAAGCCGAACCCGCCCTGGCGCGCGCCATCATCGCCCTCGGCGAGACGTTGTGCTTGCGGACGATCGCCGAAGGCATCGAGGTGCAGGAGCAGCTGGACGGCTTGCAAGCACTCGGCTGCCAACTGGGACAGGGGTACTACTTCGCCCGTCCGCTCTCGGGCGATGCGATGGGCGCCATGCTCGCCGAGCGCGCGTTGGGCGTGCTGGCGCCCGGCGCCTTCACGTCGTAAGCGCCCGCAGCGCCCTCGCCGTATTCCGCATCTTCATCCCCTGGGCCCACAGATCGCCGCGCGCGGCGAGGCGCCGGGGGAATGTGCGGATCGTGAACGCGGACGGCTCGAGGTCATCGGTCAACTCCGACCATTCCAGGGGCGTGGAGACGTGGGCGCCGTCGACGGCGCGCACGGCGTAGACGCCGGCGACAGTCTTCCCGACGATGTTCTGGAGATAGTCGACGTAGACCGTGCCGGAAGGCCGCGATTGGACTTTTCGTTCTATCGTCGCCTCTTGTGGGTGTTTCTGGGCGACGCGCGTGGCGATGAGTTGGGCGATGAGGCGCGCCGACTCTTCGGACGTCTTGGGCGGCAAGGGCAGATAGATGTGAATGCCGGACGCGCCCGATGTCTTTGGCACGCCGTGCAGGCCCAAGGCGTCCAACTCTTCTTTGACGAATCGGGCGACGTCGACGACGCGCCGAAACGGCGCGTCGGGTCCCGGGTCGAGGTCGATCACCGTGTAGTCCGGCGTGTCCATTGACTGGAGGCGCGCCATCCACGGGTCGACGGAGATGCTGGCGAGCTGCACAGTGTAGAGCAGGGTCACGAGCGACCCGCCGACGAAGCGATGCACGCGGTCGCCGTCGGCTTCCTTGATGGTCTCGACGCGTACGCCCTCGGGCACGGTATCGGGCGCATTTTGCTGATAGAACGGTTTTCCCTCGATGCCGTTGGGAAAGCGTTTGAGGACGAGGGGCCGGTCGGTCATCGTCGGCACGATCGCGTCGGCGATGCGGGCGTAGAAGCGCAGGAGATCGCCCTTGGTGTAGCCATCCTTGGGGAAGAACTTCTTGCCCAGGTTCGACACATTGAGGCTCGACTTCCCGATGCGGATTGTGCCGTCGCCTCCGCCGCGCTCGATCTCGAGCAACGCGGCGACGAGCGCGTTGTCGCCGGCGTCGTCGTCGGGGGCGTGTTGGATGCTCTCGGGCTCGCGGGTCACGGTCTTGGCCGATTTGTCATCGCGGACTCCCACGAAGACGGGGTGGCGGAGCCGGCCGTCGCCGGTCCATTCGCTGAACTTGACCTCGACCACGACCTTGGGCTCGACCCAGTGGGCGGGTTCGTTCGATTTGGGGATCGTGGAGAAGGGCGACGTCTTACGGGCCAGTGGCATCAGGCGCTTGTGCATGGCGCGAAGGTCGCCGTCGGTGAAGCCGCCGCCGACGTGTCCCGCGTAGAGGAGGTCCGATCCCTTGTAGTAGCCGATGAGCAGGGCGCCAAGCAGCACCCGGGAGAGGCGCGGGTCGGTCCATCCGCCGACGACGAACTCCTGGCGCTCCTCGATCTTGAGTTTCATCCAGGCCCGGGTGCGGTGCCCGGGGTCGTAGCGGGAGTCGGTGCGTTTGGCCATCACGCCCTCCCAACCGGCTTCGCGCGCGCGCGCCAGCATTGCTTCGCCGTCCGGGCTGGTCTCGCCCAAGCGTAGCGCGCCGGTGGTGACGTCGCCGAGCCGGCGCTCGAGCGCCTGACGCCGGGTCGTCCACGGCTCCGAAAGGAGCGGGGCGTGGCCGTCGGCGAGGAGATCGAACGCGATGAGCGCGGCGGGTTCGTCTTCCTCGCGCAGCTCGACGGCATTGGGCTTGGTGAGGTGAATGCGGTTTTGAAGCGCCTGGAACCTGGCGGGGTTTCCGTTGGCCAGCGCCACGACTTCGGCGTCGAGCACGAGGTCCGCTTTCCGGCGCGTGGCCAGCGTCTTGAGGGCCTCCGCGATTTCCGGGAACTGGCGGGTCTTGTCGATGCCGTTGCGCGTGATCAGCGCGACCTGCGACGGCGTCGCGTAGGCGATCACGCGGATGCCGTCGTACTTGGGCTCGAACGTCCAGCCTTTGCCGGCGGGGAGCTCGGTGCCGACGGAGGCGAGCATTGGTTCAATGCCGGCGGCTTCGCCGCGCCTTGCGCCGCGCTTCGTGCTGACGCTCTTCGTGGCCTTCGGCGGCGGAGTGTGTTTGGTCGGTGCCGGCTGCTTTACCCGGCTGATCGTCCCGGCCTTTGTTTCGGCCGAGCGGGTCCAGGTGGCGTCTCTCGGATGGTCGTCGGCTTCGCGCAGAGGAACGGCGCCCGTCGCGATCTCGTCCATTGTCCGGCCGGTCGCAACGGACGTGGTATACTCGGCGACGATGTCCGAGCCCGGGTCCGCGTGTTGGTCGCGATGCTTGATGAGCAGCCACTGGGGCTTGGAGCCGGTGCCTCTCGTGCGCACCAGCGCGAACGAGCCGTGCAGGCGTTGCCCGTGGAACGTGAAGGCGAGTTTGCCGGTCGCCAGGCCCGCTTCGATGGCTTGGGGCTCGCTTTCACCGGCGGCGATCTCATTGGCGCTGTAGGTGCCGCGATCCCAGAGCATGACGCTGCCGCCGCCGTACTCGCCCTTTGGTATCGTCCCCTCGAACGAGTTGTACTCGATGGGATGGTCCTCGACTTCCATGGCGAGGCGCTTGACCGCGGGGTCGAGGCTGGGCCCCTTGGGGACCGCCCAGCTCTTCATCACGCCGTCGAGCTCGAGGCGGAGATCGAAGTGCAGCGCGGTAGCGGCGTGCTTCTGGATCACGAAGGCCAGTTCGCCGGCGGCGCGCGTGGCGTGCGCTTTGCCGGCCGGCTCGGCGGTCTTCGTGAAGTCGCGCTTCTTGCGATACTCCTCGAGTTTGCGAGAAGGCATATGATACGTAAGGTTGCCAGGTCACCCAATACTTCAAGTTACCAGGATCACGATGCCGATTGAGCAACGAATACTTGGCGGTTCCGGAATCGCCGTCTCGGCGATGGGACTCGGGACGATGGGCATGTCCGAGTTTTATCTGCCGCTTCACGGCAGGACAAACTCATCGGTTGGGGTGCGCTCGCCTAGCGCCGAGCTGCAGGGCAAGGGCGATGACACCGAGTCGATCGCGACCATTCACCGCGCGCTCGATCTCGGCATCACCTTTCTGGACACCGCGGACGTCTACGGCCGCGGCGCCAATGAAGAGCTGGTCGGCCGCGCTATCAAGGGCCGCCGCGATGGCGTCGTCCTCGCGACCAAGTTCGGGATCCTGCGGAGTGACGATCCGGCCTACCGGGGCGTGAGCGGTCGCCCCGAATATGTCCGCTCGTCCTGCGATGCATCGCTGCGGCGTCTCGGCACGGACCACATCGATCTCTACTATCAGCATCGGGTCGATGCGAGCACGCCGATCGAGGAGACCGTAGGCGCCATGGCGGACCTTGTCCGTGCCGGTAAGGTGCGCGCCATCGGGCTATCGGAGGCGGGTGCCGCGACCATCCGGCGCGCCGCCCACGTGCATCCGATAGCGGCATTGCAGACGGAGTACTCGCTCTGGAGCCGCGAGCCCGAGGACGAGATCCTGCCGACCTGCCGGGAGCTCGGGATCGCGTTCGTGGCCTACAGCCCGCTGGGTCGCGGCTTCCTGACCGGTGCCATCACTTCGCCCGACGACTTTGCCCCGGATGACTTTCGTCGCACGTCACCGCGGTTCCAGGGTGAGAATTTTCAGAAGAATCTGGACCTCGTGACCCGCATCCAGGAGATCGCGCGCGAGAAGCGCTGTGCGCCGTCCCAACTGGCCCTGGCTTGGCTCCTCGCGCAGGGACGGGACATCATCCCGATCCCCGGGACGAAGCGTCGGAAATACCTCGAGGAAAACGTCGGCGCGCTCGCGGTGCGATTGAGCGCCGAGGATCTGCGGCGCATTGATGACGTCGCGCCGAAGGGGGCGGCGGTGGGCACGCGATACGCAGCGGCAACGATGGCAATGATAGGCCGCTGATCGTACATTTTCGCGCATGGCAGGGATAATCGTCGACCACTTCGCGGCGCATCAACAGGTGGTGCGTCAGAGCATGGTCGAAGTGGAGGACGTGTCCGAGACCGTGATGCGCGTGTTGATCACCGCGCTCCGGAACGGCAATAAAGTGATCGCGTTCGGCAACGGTGGCAGCGCCACGCAGGCCAGTCATCTTGCCGGTGAGTTGATCGGGCGGTTTCTCAAGACGCGGCGTCCGTTGCCCGCGATCGCTTTGGTCGGTGATCCGGGCTCGGTAACGTGTATTGCCAACGATTTCGGCTACGGCGCGTTGTTCGAGCGTCAGGTCGAGGCCCTGGCGCGGCCCGGCGATGTCGCGATCGGTCTCACGACGAGCGGCCGGTCGGAGAACGTGAAGCGCGGGCTCGACGCCGCCCGCCGGGCCGGTGCCACCGCGGTCGCGCTCACTGGCGCCGCGGGCTTGATCGATGCGACCGCGGACCATGTCGTTCGGGTGCCAAGCATGGAGACGGCCAGCATCCAGGAAGTGCACCTGATGCTGATTCACGCCTGGTGCATGGGGATCGACCAGGCGTTCTAGCAAACTGTTGCTTGACGACAGGCGTTCACGAGCGTATCTCGTGGGCGTCATGCGACCGACCTGGACCGTAAGCCTCACTGTTCTTTTCGTCGCCGGCCCGGCGCTGGGACAGACGACGCACCCTATCGCCGCCGACTCGATCGTTCCATCGGCGCCGGTCGGCACCCTCTCGGACCTGCTCACGGATCGGGCGCCGGGACTGTTGGTGATGTCCCGCGATGGCAGCGCGGGGGCCGGCACGTCGGTCTCGCTCCGCGGGGCGTCGGAGCCGGTCGTGAGCAGCCAACCGCTCCTCTACATCGACGGCGTGCGCGTCGACAATCGACCCGGGGGCGACAATCCTGTGCACGCGGGCGTGCCGGGTACGGGGCGGTTCGATGACATTGACCCCGCCGAGATCGCGCATGTCGAGATCCTGCCCGCGTCCGCGGCTTCCACGCTGTACGGACCCGGTGCAGGGAACGGTGTCGTCCTGGTGACGACACGCCGGGGCACGTCGGCGTCCGCGTGGTCCGGGCACGTGACCGCCGAGGGCGGTCTCACGACGACGTCGCTGTCGGTGGCCCCGAGCTATGGGACGTTCGGGACGAATGGCACGAGCCCGTGCGTGCTCTTCCAGGTCGCCGCGGGTCAGTGTCAGGTGGACAGCGTGACCAGCTTCAACCCGTTGCTGGCGAGCGCCACGACGCCCGTGGCCACGGGGAATATCCAAAGGGTGGGCGCCGATGTGTCGCTCCGTCGCGGTCCCGTGCGCGGATTCCTCTCCGGGCACTATGGGTACACGCTCGGCGACCTCTCGATGGCCGAACCGGACATCGTGTCATATGAGACGACGTTCCAAGCCAAGCCAGGAAGGGCGCAGCTCCAGCCGAACGCGGCCGATCGCTCGGATATTCGGGGAACGATCGCCACGGATGTGGGGAGCAGGGCCGATGCGGCCCTCATGATCGGGTACAGCGTCCAACATCAGCGCGCGGCCAATGTCGATGCCCTGTTCACCGATGCGGCCACAGGTCCCGGAGCTCGCCAGGCCGGCAACGATGGCTGGGGGCCCGATGGACGGCCGGCGACGCTATTTGCCGAGTACTCGGCCGAGTACGCCACACATATCACCGCGAGCGCCACGGCGCATTGGCGTCCGATCGAGGCCATCGTCACACACGCCGCGTTGGGAGTCGACGGCGTCGACCAGACCGGCCGTGACACGAGTGTCGTGCCGCCGCTCACCGCGTCGTCCAAAGCGCGCGATCGGCAGGTGAGTGCCCAGTACAGCGGCGATCTCGGCGCGACGCTGGATCTCGCGCCGGCGCCCTGGGTCGGGGTCACCAGTGATGTGGGTCTGCAGTATCTCGACCAGCATTTCCGGTCGATGTTGAACTTTGTGACGTTGTGTCCGAGCTGCGGGATGAACAATCCGTCGGTCCCACCGACGGACGAATGGACCCACAGCGCGTATGCGGACGAGGGCATCCGGATTGCCGACCGGATGGCGCTGAGTGCTGGCGTCCGGTGGGACCACGAGCGACTCAGTGGGACGCGCACCAATCTGAGCTCGACGTCACTCAATCCCTCGGTGCGAGGCAGTGTCGTCCTCGCCGGCACCCTCGCGGACCCGCGCCTGCGCGTGCGCGGCGCGCTTGGGCAGTCCACCCGGTTGCCATTGGCGCAGGAATACGAAGAGCCTTTTCTCGACTGTCCGTTTCCCATCACCACCGTCATCGGAGTCAGTGCCCCACCACCACCCCCGTGCGGTCAGCCACGCGCCGAGCGGCAACGCGAAACGGAGATCGGGTTAGACGCCGCGGTACCGGGAGGACGCGTAATGTTGGAGGTCACGGCATATCAGCGGCGGAACAGCAATGTCGTCCTGCCCACCGTGTTTCTCTCCAGCGGCGCCGAAGGCAGGGATACTCTAGGGAGCGGGGTGACGCGGGACTATGGCGTCGAGGGCGCGATCACGGTGCGACCGATCGTGACGCGCGCGGTCACCTGGGACGCGACCTTGAGTGCCAACACGGATGACACCCGGTTCCTCCGGGGTCTCACGTTCCCCTTCACGGCGACCAGCGGGAACCCCGTGGTGAGCAACGTCATCGGATACCCGGTCAACGGAGTCTGGGCCGCCCCGTACACGTATACCGACGCCAATCACGATGGCGTCATTGACCCAAACGAGGTCGGAGTATTCTCGGACGACCCGGTGTTCGTAGGCCCGTCGACACCGACCCGGCGGGCGGCCCTGTCCACGATGGTCGCGCTGTTTCGTGGTCGGTTGACCATTGCCACCGTGGCGGACTACAGCGGCGGGTATGTATTGCCGGACGAATCACGACAGCTGCAGGGAGAAGTCCTGACGAGTCGCGCGCTGGTGATTCCCGGCGCCTCGTTAGCCGCCCAAGCGGCAGTGCTGAGCGGGCCATTTTCGACGGCCGCCTGGGAGCACGTCAACGCGCTCCGCTGGCGCGAGCTGTCGGTCTCGACCGCGCTTCCGGTCCATCGCGACGTGCGTGTCACGCTGGCGGCGCGGAATCTGGCGCTCAAGACCAACTATACGGGCGGGGATCCGGATCAGGACATCACGTACAACGAAGCGCTGCTTCGCATGCCGCAGCCACGCACGTGGCTGTTACGGGTGTCCGCCGGGTTTTAGCCGAAACGTGATCGTGGCGGCGCCCGACGGCGCTCGCACGATGAGCGTTCCCGCGCTCGGCGTCGTGACGGTGAGCCCCGAGTCCGCCGCGACATAGCGCCACGATGCGGGGATCTGCAACGGGACATCCGCGATAGGGGACGGGGACGTCACGCGGAGCGTGACGTCCCGACCGCGTGTGGTGACATCACACCTGACACCGTCGCGGGCCGCCCACCACCGGCCAAAGTCCGAGACAGTGCCAAACCACGCCGAGTCCCGGAGCGCGCCGACGAACCCGCGCTCGAACGCGAGCTTGTAGTCGGTGACGTTGGGATGGATGAGGACCACGATCTCGCCGCCGTAGCGCGCTACGCGGCGCGCGAGGTCCAGCGCCTGAGGGACCCGTTGGTCCATGCGCGGCCGCGCCTCGTCCTCGATGGACACCGGAAACTCAAACACTCCGGCCTCGCTCTGCCCCGCGAACCCCGCATTGAGCGCGAACGGCAAGTGGGTGAGCGACGCGTCGGCCGTTGTCGATGAGCTGAACCGATACCCCGTGGCCGCCAGCGCTTCCGGCAGCGCATGCGGCTCGGCCAAATAGCCGGGCCGAAAGGCCGTGACCGTGAGGGTGGAGTCCAACGACTCCAGCAAGTACTTGCTGACCCGCAACTCGCCGAGCACCGTCCCGCCCGTCGTGAGCACGGCGTTTTGCACGAAAGGCCGGTACGCCGGGTACCGTTCGTCGCCCGAGCCAACGGGCATGCTGTCGAATTGATGCGAATGCGCCACCGAGTGGCTCGCCAGCTCCATGCCGGCCGCTTCGAGTTGCCGCAAGCGCGGCCGCTGGACGTCGTCGAAGAACACGTCGTCGTTGTAGTCGCGGATGTACTTGGTCTGAATGAAGTACGTCGCCCGAATGCCCGCGCGCCGTTCGTAGTCGAGGTACGTCAGCGCGTTCGCGACCGACCGCGAGTAGTCCACGTCGTGCGTGATCATCACCGCCAATGGCCGCGCATCGGGCACCGTCCCCAGCGTGACCGCGTTCGGCTCGCCCTCGACGTACAGCCGGCGCAGGATCCGGAGCCACACGTCGATCGTCGGCTCGAACTCGTTGTCGTAGGCCCGCGCCAACGTGTCGTCGCGTCCCCCGTAGCCCGATTCCAGGAGCGCCCCGAGATCGACGCCGAGCGCATATGCATGCCCGGCGCCGATGGGCCGCCCGGTGAGCGCCGCCGTCCCGTCGTCGTAGCTGGCTAACGGCGCCGCCACTTGCGTGTAGCCATATCCGACCGGCGCGCGCAGCGTCTCCTCGCGCGGGTCGTCGAGGCCGAATCGCCGCACCGCGTCGACCGAGAACGTGATCGCGCGCCGCGCCCGCGACGGCGTAGCATTGATAAATCCGAACGTCCGCGCCATGCCGCCGCCGAGCACATTCGTGGCGATCAGCGTGCCGCCGGACCGGGGAAAGTCGATGAGCGCCTTGAGCGCGTCACCTGGCAAGACCCGCCCCGAGATGATCGGGTACACGAATACCACGCGATGCGCCAGCGCCTCGCGCCAGTCTGTCGTGATCGTGAAAGGGACCCCGATGGTCCGCAGCCCATGCGCCAGCGGAAGCCACGGCGCCGTGGTATCGGTCAAGAGAACCGCGAGACGACTCGGCGAGCCGCCGGCGAACGCATCCCGGCGTGTCGGTGTCGACGGAATAACCGGAGTCGACCGGTCGGGGCCGCCCGGGCCGGCGCAGGCGAGAGAAAAGAGCACCAAGCCGGCGCAGCGGCGGAACGTCATATGTGGAGAGACGATCCGAAGGCGGCGGAAATTACAGCGGCACCTCCTGTCCCACCTCGATCACCTGGTTGAGCGGCAGATTGAAAAAGTCGGGTGCCGAGCGCGAGTTGCGCACGAGCACCGCGAACAGCCGCTTGCGCCAGAGGACGATCGGGTTGCGGTCGTGCGGTGGCACCAGCCGCTCGCCCGTCACCACGTAGGTGATCGGCGCGCCCAGGAGCTCGAGGCCGAACGGCCGGCAGGCGCGCAGCGCCGCGGGCAAGTCCGGTTGCTCCAAAAATCCGTAGGCGACCGTCACGCGAAAAAATCCCTCCGCGAAGCGTTCGACCTCGACCCGCTCGAACTCCGGCACGTGCGGTTGCTGCTGGAAGTCGACGCACACCAGGACGACCTGTTTCTGCAGGACATTGAGCACGCTGACCAGATGGGTGAGCGACCGGGGCACGCCATCCGGGTGCGACGTCAGGTAGACCACCGTGCCGGGCACCCGTGGAATCGGTGTCCGCGCCAGCGTCCCCAGAAACTCGGTCAATGGGACCTTGGCGCGCGTCCGGCGGGCGAGCAACCGGCCGCGCCCCCACGCCCACGTCGTCATGAGCGTCCAGATCGCGACGCCGATGGCCAGCGGGACCCAGCCGCCGTGGGCGATCTTGAGCGTGTTGGCACCGAGGAACGCCAGGTCGACGACGAGGAACACGCCGGCGACGCCGAAGACCCGTGTCCGGGACCACCGCCAGCGGTGTCGCGCGATGTCCGCGAACAGCACCGTCGTGATCACCATTGTGCCTGTGACCGCGATCCCATAGGCCGCACCCAGCGCCTGGGAGGAGCGGAAGGTGATGACGAGCAAGAGGCAGCCCAGCATCATGACCCGGTTCATGGCCGGCACGTAAACGTGCTTCGACTCGGGCGCCGTGTGGACGATGTCGAACCGCGGACTGAAGCCCAGCTGGACGGTCTGGTTCGTCAGGGCGAAGACCCCGGAGATCAATGCTTGCGAGGCGATCACCGTCGCCGCCGTCGCCAGGAAGACCAGCGGAAATCGCAGGGTCGCCGGGGCCAGCAGATAGAACGGGCCCTCGATGCTCGCCGGCGACCGGAGCACGAGCGCGCCCTGGCCGGCGTAGTTGAGCACCAGCGCCGGAAAGACGAGACCGAACCACGCCATCCGGATGGGCCGTTTGCCGAAGAACCCCATGTCGGCGTACAACGCCTCGGCGCCGGTGACGGCGAGCACAACGGCGCCGAGCACGGTGAGACCCCGGAGACCGTGCGCTTGGAGAAAACGCCAAGCGTAGAGCGGATCCAGCGCCGCGAGAATCCGCGGCGCGCGCACGATCTCGGTGAGACCGAGGACGGCGATCGTCAGGAACCACAGGACCATCACCGGACCGAAGATCCGGCCGACCCGGTGCGTTCCGTACCGTTGGACCGCGAACAGCGCGAAGAGAATGATCACGCTGATCGGGACACTCAGATGGGCCAGCTCCGGCGACGCGACGCCCAGTCCCTCCACGGCGCTCAACACCGAGATCGCCGGCGTGATGATGCCATCCCCGTAGAGCAGCGCGGCGCCAAAGAGGCCAAGGGAGATGAGGCGCCAACTACGCCGCGGCACCAGCGCCAGCAACGCCAGGATGCCCCCCTCGCCGCGGTTGTCGGCCCGCATGATGAACGCCACGTACTTGATGCTGACCGTCAGCGTCAGCGCCCAGACGATGAGCGAGATGAGTCCCAGGACCGTTGCCGGTGTCGGGCTCAGCGCGTATTCCGGAGCGAAAGCCGCGCGAAACGCGTAAATCGGACTCGTGCCGATGTCGCCGAAGACGACCCCGACCGCGATGAGCCCAAGCGAGGCCATTCCTCGCTGAGGGCGGACGGTGTCCACTGCAGTAGACAACGGCGCGGCCGGCGAAGTCGATCTCATCGTTGTAAGCTATTGGCGAGCATGAACTTGTCTACAAGAAACCTCGAGCGGACCGTGGCTTGCTTAAGGGCTCTGGCAACCAGGAGGCGGGACTGATGAGGTGTCATTTTCTCGCGGTGTTGCTGGCTGCGCCGAGCTTGATGGCTGATCCGCCGGCGCGGGTCGGCCGACTGAATCTGATCGAGGGGACCGTTTCGTTCCGGCCCGCGAGCGTCGACGAATGGGCAATCGCCCAGCCAAATCGGACGCTCACGACCGGAGATCGTCTGTGGACCGACACGGCGTCGCGCGCCGAGGTGCACGTCGGGTCGACGGCGATCCGTCTGGCGCAGCAAACCGAGTTCGACCTGGTGGCGGTCGACGACCAAACCCTGCAGGGACGGTTGGCGCAGGGGACCGTGATCATCCGCGTTCGGTCGGTCGACGATGGCCAGGTCTACGAGATCGACACCCCGAACAGCGCGATCACGTTCGGGCAAGCCGGCGAGTACCGGGTCGATGTGAACGATGATGGGACCCAATCAACGGTGACCGATTGGACGGGCGGCGCGCAGGTGACCGCGGCCGGCTCCACCTTTGAAGTGAACGCCCGCCAGGTGGCGACGATCAAAGGCGCCGACGCGCCGACCTACAATCTCGCCGACGCCGGCGCCCCGGATGCCTTTGACCAATGGTCGTTGGCGCGCGACCACCGCGAGGACGGAGCGGTGTCGGTGCGCTACGTGTCGCGCGAGATGCCGGGGTACGAGGATCTCGATGAGTACGGACACTGGACGTATGTCGACGGCTACGGGAACGTGTGGGTGCCCGATCATGTCGGGCCCGGCTGGGCCCCGTATCACACGGGGCGCTGGGTGTGGGTCGATCCGTGGGGATGGACGTGGGTCGACGATGCCCCGTGGGGGTACGCGCCGTACCACTATGGCCGTTGGGCCTACGTCAGCTCGGAGTGGGTGTGGTGCCCCGGGCCGGTACCCGTGCCGGGCCGTGAAGTCGTCGTCGTGCAGCGGCCGGTCTACGCCCCGGCCTTGGTGGCTTTTGTCGGCGGGGGCGGGTGGAGCGTCGGCGTATCGTCCGGTGGCGGCGGCGCCGTCGGTTGGGTGCCTCTCGCCCCCGGCGAGATCTACCACCCGCCGTACGTCGTGAGTAACACGTACGTCCATCAGGTGAACGTCGTGAACAACACGACCATCATCGAGAACACCACGGTCGTGAACTATCGCAACGCCGGCGCCCCGGGCGCCGTGGCCGCGATGCCGGCCAACGCGATGGTGAGCGGTCGCTCGGTGACGCGCGCCGGGATTCCGGTCACGGCTCAGCAGTTCGCGCAAGCGCCAGGGCGGGGCACAGCGCCTCCGGATGGGCTCGTTCCCCAGCGGACGGCCGTCACGGGACGCGCCAGTGTGGCGCCGCCGGGTGTGCCATCGCCCCGCCCCATGGTGAAGGCACCGCCGGCAGAGGTGCAAAATCGCCAGGTGGTGGCGCGGACCGCCCCGCCCCCGGCCGCTCTTCCGTTCGACGATCGCCAGCGGGCGTTGGCGGCCAACGGCGGGCGGCCGCTGGCGCCGGCTCAGGAAAACGAGGTCCGGCAGAACCTGACCCAGCCGGCGCATGCCCCGCCCGTGCACCAGGTGGCCGCGGGGACGCGTGCCACTCCGCAGGCCGAGCCGCACCCCGAGGGCGAGCAACACGCCCAGCATCCGCAGCATGCCCATCGGCGCCCGCCGCCCAAGCCGAAGCCGCAGCACGCCGACAAATAGGGTATAATTGCTGGACGAGCACGATTTCCAACGTCGATGACACCCTCGTCCGTAATCATGGACAGACGGACGAGCCAACAGATAAGTCAAGTCATTGTCAGTCAACGTTTTAGCTCGTGGCACGTTCCTCGCTCTCTGAAGGTGTCGAGAGGTCCGGAGGATCTATGAGAGTGATGCGTAGCGCGTTGGTTCTTTTGGCGGTTGGGGCGGGCGTCGCACCGGCGCAGGACTCGTCGCCATACGGGTCAGGGTCCACGAACACTGGGCCTGGTGAGCCGGTCGTGCGCGTGACGCTGAACAGCAACAACGTGTACGACCGCGGCGACCATGCGCGGGTGTTCGTGAAGGTGCGCGACGACGGGTTCGTCGTCGTGCTTCACGCCACACCGGATGGCCACGTCCGGCCGTTGTATCCGGTCGACCCCATGCAGGACAGTCATGTGTCCGGCGGGTCGAAGTTCGAAGTCCGGTCGCGCGATGACCACGAGGCGTTCGAGGTCGCGGACACGCACGGCAGCGGCACCGTCTACGTGGCGTATTCGCAGGAGCCGTTCAAGTTCGACAACTTCATGCGCGGCGACGGTTGGGATCCGGAGTCATTTCCCGATAGCGGCGTGACCGGCCACGAAGAGGCGGTCATGACCGATCTGGTCCAGCAGATGGCGACCGGCGCGCATTTCGACTACGACATCGCGACGTATCGCGTCGCGCCGCCGTTCCACCGCCCGCAGGAATACGTGGCGGCGGATGGCGCCTATCCGTATGACCCGATCGTCGATCCGTATCCGCCGGTGGTCGTTGCGGCCTATGGCCCGTCGCCCTGGTATTACGGCGGGTACTACGATCCGTGGTTCTACCCGTACTCGCCGTGGTACTACTCACCGTTCGCGTATGGCGCGTTCGCGCCGGGCCCGTTCTTCGGCGTCGGGTTTGGCTTCGGGTTTGGCGGGTGCTTCGGTTGCGGCGGCTTTTTCCCTGCCGGCTTCGTCCGCGGGCCTGGGTTCTTTGCCCACAAGCCCGGGTTTGGCGTGGGGCCCGCGGTCGGGTTCCGTGGCCGCGCGTTCGCGGCGGGTCGGGCCTCGGTGTTCGGGGGACGCAGCATCGCCGGTGGCAGCGTGGTCGGTTATCGGCGCGCCGGATTCGCGGCGGCTGGGCGGCCGGTCGGCGGCGGGTTTGGCCGGTCGATTGGGACGCCGGTCGGCTCCCGGACCGTCTTCCCGCAGTCCGTCGGCGTGCGCGGCGCGACGCCCAACACGGGGCGCATGATCTACCGGAACAACGAGCCGGCGACGGTCGGCAACCGGGCCGTCGGATCGCGCGTGCCGACAATGGGTGGTGATGTGGCGGCGAGCCAGATGCGGGGTGGTGGCGAGATGCGTGGCGGTGGAGAGATGCGCGGTATGCCCGCCTCGCCGGGCTACGGTGCCGGTGCCCGCGCGCCGATGCCGGTTGGACACCGCGTCGAGGCCGGTCCGTCGTCAGCGCAGCCCAGGTATGATCGCGTTGGCGGTGGTGCCGGGCAGGTCCGGGGCGGTGGCGGTGCCGTGGCGCCGCGCGGCGCTGGCGGCGGCGCCCGCGTGAGTGGCGGCGGCCATGTCAGTGGCGGACACGTGAGCGGTGGTGGTCACGTGAGCAGCGGTGGTGGCGGGGGCGGGCACCACCGGTAACCCGCGGAAGTACGAAAGAAAGGGGGGTGAGCCCGAACACCGGCTCGCCCCCCTTTCTTTCTTGACTACATCCCGAGAACGAGCAACGTGAAGCTGTCCGGGATCATTTCCGGGCGGCGGCGCGGATTCGCGGCCGTCGACTCCGCCGGCGGCGGTCCGAACTTGGCCGTGACCAGATAGACCTTGTGGGTCTTCGCATCGAGCGCCATCGTCCGCGCCCCTTGCATCGTCTGCACCGTCTCGGCCACGCTGAACTTGTCCGGGCTGTCCTCGTGCACCACGGTCAGGGTGCCATTGCCGTTGGAGCTGAACGCGTACCCCGTGCCCGGATCGAACGCCGCCGCGTCGACTCCCGCCCCGATCGGCAGAGTGGCCACCAGCTTGCCGGCCTCATAGTCCGACACGGTCATCACCTTGCTCCGGCATCCGCTGAACAGCCGATGATGCGCGCGATCGATCGCCAACCCGGTCGCTGATTTGCACGTGCCCATTGGCCAGCGCCGCGTGACTTTGAGCGCCGAGGCGTCGATCTCGGCGATCTGGCCTTCGTCCTCCAGGTTCACGTACAACTTGCCGTTGCCCGCCGAGACGCCGAACTCCGGCCCGGACCCGAGATCGACGGTTCCGACTACGGCACCCGTCTTCGCGTCCACCGCCGTCGAGCTCTTGGAATCGCCGTTGAACGAAAAGACCCGCTTAGTCGCCGGGTCGAACAAGATCGCGTCGGCGTCGAGCGCGGCTTTCGCCTTGCCGAGGACCTTGAGCGTTTTCAGGTCGAACATGGTGATCGTGCTGTCGCGTCCCGACGTCGCGAAGCCATGGCCGAACTCATAGGCGAACGCCACTCCGTGCGCCCCACCCAGCCCGGGCACTTCGCCGAGCACCGCGCCGGTCTCCGGATCGAGTACCTGGACCCGCGTCTGGCGCGCGACAAAGAGCCGGTGCCCGACCGAGTCGAAGGCCACGTAGTCCCACCCGCCCGGACCGCCGATCTGATGGGTCGTGAGGACGTGATAGCCAGGTCCAGCAACGAGGCCGAGCGCGAGCAGCGGCGCGACGAGCGCCCGAGCAAATGGCATGCGATACTCCGTGCGAGGGATGGGGTGGATCTACGGATGTGGTGGTGTCCGGCGAGCGGAACCTAACCCGTCGTCGCCGGCGGAATTCGGAGTCGGTAGCCCGAGCCGCGCACGGTCTCGATGATATCGCATCCCGGTCCCAGCTTCGCCCGCAAGCGGGACACCGCGATCTTCATGCGGCGGCGCTGTTCGCGCGTCGGCTTGACGACAGTCGCGCTCTCGGCGAGCTGCAGCAGCAGCGCCGTCTCCACGGGCGTGAGATCCACTTCCCGGCCGTCGATGCTCGCCCGACGGGTCGGATAGTCCAGTCGAAAGGTCCCGATCTCCAACACTTTGCTCTCCGATGTCGTGGCCGGCGCGCGCACACGCCGCAGAATGGCGCGCACCCGAAACACCAGCTCCCGGCCCCGGAACGGTTCGAGGGGAAAGAAGTCGTCGGCGCCGTGCGCGAACGCCCGCTCGGCGTCGGACTGCTCTCCGCCGGTGCCCAACACGATGACCGGAATACCGCGGCTGACCGGGTGCCGGCGGAGTCGCCGCAGCGTGGCGTACCCTGACAGGTCGGCCAGCGCCGTCCCCAGGAGTACCAGGGCGGGCGATTCGCGCGATCCCTGTTCGATCGCATCAGGTCCCGAAACGGCTGTGGAGACGCCATACCCGGCCTGCGCCAGGTGAAAGGCGATATCCGCGATGACCGCCGGATCGGAGTGCGCGATCAGGATACGGCTGCGGACGCCATTGGCTGACGAGCGTGACACGTGTCGCGCGTGTAATGCAGGAGTCAGGATAACCCGCTATGATGCCGCCTCATCAGGGGGGAACGCGTCTGGACGCGGGAAAATGACACGGTGATTCTCGGCCAACTCTTCGTCCCGGCCCTCCTCGGGTGGTCCGTACACGGCGTCGTGTGGCGTGCCGATGCCAGCCTGCCGGTTGTCGGGGCTACGGTCGAGGTCGCCGGCACCCGCGTGTCGACGGTGTCGGACGCCCACGGCGTGTACACCCTGTCGCAGCTCCCCTGCGACCCGTGTCATCTGCACGTCTCGGCACCCGGGTATGAAGTGGCGGATGTCGATGTCGCCAGAGGATCGGCGTCCTCGCTGGCGCTCGATGTCGCATTGGTGCCGCAGCCGCGGCATCTGCCAGCCATCGTCGTGACCGGCCGCGATGGCGACGTCGTAACCGGGGGCAGCGCGATGCGCGACGTCGGCGCCCGATCCTATTCGATAGCCGACATCGAGCATTCGCCATTCGGCGTGACCCCCGATCCCCTGGGCGTCACCGCGGCGTCGGGTGATGTGGCCGCGCTGCCCGATGTCGGCACGGCGCTCCACGTCCGCGGCGGAGACGCCGACGAGACGCTGGTGCTCCTCGACGGCGTCCCGGTGTATGCGCCGTACCACGCCAACGGCGTGCTCAGTGCCGTGCCCGCGGAGTTCGTGGAAGGGGTGACGGTGGAAGCCGGCGTGCCCCCCGCGCGGTACGGCGGCGCACTGGCCGCGACCGTCCTCATGGAGAGCCGCCAGGTCCCCGAGGGTTCGGTCGCGACGCAGGGGGCGCTGGACATGAACGCGATCCGGGAGTCCGTCGCCGCGTCGTTGCCAGGGGGTGGGGCGACGTTCGTGGGCGAGCTACGCCAGAGCACCGGGGCGCTCATGTTCCGCGACATCGATGACGGCGACAACGCGCGGGGATTCGGCGATGCGGTCGGCAAGCTTACGGTCGCGCTGCCGCTGGGGACCCTCGAGATGTTGGCGTTCGGGACGCGCGACCATGTGCGCTTCGACGCCAACACGGACAGTGTCGGCGTGCCCGAAACCGGGCCGAGCAACGCCTTTCGCTGGGGCGCCGCCAGCACGGGCCTCATCTGGCGGGCCGGCATTGGAGCGGCGCGGGTGACGATGCGGGCGTGGAGCGCCGAGGCGACCACCCGCATCGGATGGTCCGGCGTGGCGCTCGAGAATGCGTTGCACGACCTCGGCGCCTCGGGCGAGGTGCAGGACGGCGCCTGGACGCTCGGCGCCAGTGTGGATCGGTCGGCCACGGCGTACCGCGTGGCGAGCCCCGACGCGCCGGTGCTCGTCCTGGCGGCGGCGCCGGTAACGCTGGCGACCTTTATCGAAGGCCGATGGACACTGTGGCACCGCCTCAACGTGACGGCCGGCACCCGTGCCGAGGTCGTGCCCGGCGTGGCGGCGACACTCGAGCCGCGCGTGTCGCTCCGCTACGCGCTCACGTCATCGACGACGCTGGCCCTCGGAGCCGCGCGCACGGCGCAGGTCGTGCAATCGTTGGCCAATGGGGAATCGGTCCTCGATGCCGTGGTCCCGCTGTCGTTGCCGATGGCCGCCAGCCGCGGCGGCGTTCCCGTGGCCCGGGCGGATCAACTCACGGCGTCGGTCGAGCACCATATCGGCTCGCGGCTCACCTTCGTGGTCGACGGCTACGCGCGGCGCATGGACGGGCTGGCGCTGGTGGCGCCCGTCACCGCCCTGCCATTCGCCACGACGTTCGATCGTGGGACCGGCACGGCATCGGGCGTGGTCGGACACCTGGAGTACCGGTGGGGCGACCGGTTGCGGGCGCAGATTGCCTACGCCCTGAGCGGAGCCGACCGGGAAGCCGGGGGCGTGCGATACACGCCGTCCTTCGAGACTCCCCGCTCGGCGACGACCGGCATCGCCTACCGGGTGTGGCGCGGCACGACGCTCGACGCCGCCCTGTGGTTCGCCAGTCCGCGACCGACGAGCATCCTGGCGAACGACATCCAATGGACGTCGGTCGCGCCGCTCGGCGGCGCGGGCGACCTGGAAGGCACGCCGGATCGGATCGTCGGGACCTTGGACGGAGAACGACTGCCCGCCTACGAGCGGCTGGATCTCGGAGTGACGGAGCGCTTTCGGCCGCGCCTCTTTGGCTTTGGCGCCGAGCTCACGGCGCGCGTGCGCGTGACGGACGTGCTCAATCATCCCAACCCTGCCGGCGCGATGGTCGTGCCGGGCGACGGCGCGGCGCTCCAGCCGCTCCTGCTTCCCGCCCGCGCCGTTGTCGCCAGCCTGGGGTGGTCCCTGTGACGGAGCCGGTGCGCGCGCCTGTCACAAGCGCCAGCGGCGGGCGTTCCCCACCAGAGAGGCTGTTGTCGTTCGACGCGTGGTTTCGGCGCGAGTTCTCGCGCGAGTTTGCCTGGGTGTTCCGGTACGTCGACCGGTGCACCGGGGACGCCGCGCTCGCGTCCGATGTGGCCCAGGAGACCTTCATCCGCCTGTACGAGCGGGGGAGTCTGCCGGAGGATGTGCGTGCCTGGTTGGCGACGGTCGCGAACAATCTCGTGCGCGACGAGCACCGGAAGAGCACGCGCCGCGCGCGGCTCGTGGGGCGCCGGGCGCCCGAGCATACCATGGGGGATCCGGCCCCCGAGCCCGACCAGCGTCTGCTCAGCGAAGACATCGGCGTCGATGTGCGCCGGGCGCTCGATCGGATGAGCGCGCGGGATCGGCGGTTGGTGCTGCTCCGGGAAGAGGGCTTGAGCTATCGCGAGCTGGCCGCCGCGTTGGGACTGGAAGAGACCAGCGTCGGGACTCTTCTTGCCCGGGCGCGGGCAGCGTTCCGTGCCGCCGTCGGGGTCGCCCATGCGCGCTGACGACTGGCGCGATCGGGACGAGGATTCCGTGGAAACGCTGCTCCGCGCGGTGGATCACGAGACCCCGCCGATGCCGGCCGAGCGGGTCATAGCCGCAGCCCGCGCTCGCGCGGCACGGCATGCCGGCGCCCGGCGACGGAGACAATGGTTGGCCGTCGGGCTCGGCACGGTAGGGGCCGCGGCGCTGGCGGCGGCAGTGCCGTCGACCCGCTTTGGCCGCGCCGTGGTCGCGCTGGTCGCCTCGGCGCGGCCCGTCCCGATCGCCCGGCCCATAGCGACACACTCGCATCCGGCGTCCGTGGCGCTACCAATCGATGGTTTCCCGACCGCGCGCGAAGCACGCGTCGAGTTCCACTCCGCCGGGCCGGTGGGGGAGATCCGCGTCCATCGCGCCGGCGCGATGCTCCGTGTGTCGGCGGCTGGCGGGACCGACGCCCGGTACACCGTCCAGCCGTGGGGCATCGCGGTGGAAAGCGCGTCGGCCGGCGGCGGCTACGACATCGACATCGCGCCGGCCCTCTCACGTGTCCGCGTCGTCGTCAACGGCGCCACGGTCTTTACTATCACCGGGGGCGCGGTCACCCTCATGGCGCCCCCAGTGCAACTCGATCAGCATCCCTGACTGCTGCGTCGCGGCGCTTGACCCTCTGGATACGACCGTTGTCGCGGCGCGCCGCCGTTCCCCTGGGGATCGCGGTGGGCATCGCGCTGCGCCTCGGCGGTTGGCTGTTCAATCACCCGCTCTGGCTCGACGAAGCGATGCTCTCGCTGGGCGTCCTCAGCCCCTCGGGCCGGCCGCTCCCGTACGGGCAGGTGGCGCCGGTCGGGTTCATCGCTGCCCAACGGCTCGCGGTCGCGGCGTTTGGCCGGAGCGAGCTCGCCCTACGGGTCGTCCCATTGCTGGCCGGCATCGCGGCCGTCCCACTGTTTGCCCTCCTGGCCCGGCGGCTGTTCGCCGACCATCGCGCCGTGGCCCTCGCGGTCTGGCTCTTCGCTGTCAATCGCGCGTTGGTCTACTACTCGGCCGAGGCCAAGCCATACTCCACGGACGTCGCCCTCGCGGTGGCGATGATTGTTCTCGTCTACTGGGCGATCGCTGGCGGTGCGCGTCGCGAGTTCGTCGCTGGCGTCGTCGGCGCGGCGTGCGTGTGGTTCTCCTATCCCGTCGTACTGGTGCTCGGCGGATTGGCCCTCGTGTGGCGCGCGCCGCGCGCGGTGCTCCTCTGGGCCGCGAGCGCGGTCCCGGCCGTGTGGCTCGCCGAGTCGCGCGTGAGCGGAGCCACGCGCGCCTATCTCGTCGGCTTCTGGCCGATGTTCGCTCCGGTTCGCGGGCTCGACGAGCTGCTCCGGATGCCACCGGGGATCGTGTGGCTCGTCGTCGCCGCCGTGGGGATGTGGGTGGCGCGTCGAGACTGGACCCTCGCGCTGGCGCCCGTCGTTGTCGCCGTCGCCGCGGCCGTGTGCGGTCTGTATCCCCTCGCGTCGCGGCTGCTGTTGTATCTCGTGCCCCTGGTACTCCTCGGGGTCGCGGGGCTTTCCGCCCGTCGGTGGGGGTTCCTCGTGGGGCTCGCGTGCCTGGCGGCCCAGAGCGTGGAGGTTCTGCTGCCAACCGGGCGCGAGGACGTCCGGGCCATCGCGGCGGGCATGGCATCGCGGCGGAGCGACGGCGACGCCATCTACGTGTACTACGCTGCAGTTCCGACGTTTAGCTACTATGCGCGCGCCGATACCGTCGGCGTCGTGCGCGGCGGTTGCCACCGCGGCGACTGGCGCGGCTATCTCCGCGAGCTGGATGCACTCCGTGGACGGCCGCGCGTGTGGATCGTCGTCGCGCACGCGTTCGATGGGGCTGGTGTGCAAGAGGACTCGTTGCTCGTTCGGTACCTCAACGCCACCGGCCGCTTGCAGTGGACTATCACCTCAAACAACGCATTCGCTGAACTGTATGATTTGAGTGATCTGTCGCGCGCCGGGGCCGCGACCGCCGATCGGTTTGTCGCGCCACTCTCGGGGCACCACGTGCGATCCGGGCTGGCGTGCGGCCCGATGTGATGCAGATCACAAATTGTCGCGCCGCGCTGTGGTAGACGCGCAACGCCTGTCGCTATCGTACAGCGCAACTTATTGGCGGTTGCGAGGATAGCTGAACGGTACACAATAGCAAGGCGCGTAACGGCGAAGTGTCGCGACTTAACTGCGTCGAAATGTTCTAACCGAGCGGAGCGGCTAGGTGCAAGACTTGCGACAGAGTTCTCAGTGACCAACCCCTCACACCCTCGTACCTGGCCGTCCGGTTCGCGTCTTGCGAACACGGCTGAGCACCATCGTCCATCAAGGTGATCGTGTTGATCAATAAATGTTTCCCGGCACTGCTTCTTATGTTCGCCGGCCAGGTGCTGGCGCAGCAGCCGACCCCCGCCGCTGTCGGGCGGGATTCGTTGGGGCGGGATGCGTTTACCACGAAGCGGGACACGTTGTTGGGGCAGAGCATGCTGCGGCCGGGCAATGTCATCCGGTTGCGCATCTGGCGGGAGCCCGATCTCTCGGGCGAATTCCCCGTCGATGAGCGGGGCATGGCGGTGTTCCCGAAGATTGGCGCCACGCACGTCGACGCGATCACCGCCGACTCGTTGCATGCGATGCTGGTGGCCGAGTACTCGCAGTATCTCAGAGATCCGGCGGTGGAAGTGACGTTCCTGAGACGCGTAACGGTGCTCGGGGCCGTTAACCATCCGGGTATCTATCCAGTCGATCCCACGATGACCATCCATGATGCGTTCGCCCTGGCGGGCGGGACGCTGCCGAATGGCAATCCGAACAAGTTCTCGCTGCGCCGGAACGGCCAGCAGATCGAAATCGACTTTGCAACGGACACGCCGATCGGCAAGACCAGCATCCGGTCGGGCAATGAACTTTACGTGCCCGAGCGCAGTTGGTTCAGTCGAAACGGCGTCTATGTGGTCGGTGCGGCCATCACGGCCACCGCCATCATCGTGGCTCAGTTTGTCAAGTAACTGACCGAGAGGCAGCTCCCCAGTGACCTATCCTTTGCCCTATCGTGAGGGCTCGAACGGCTCCGGGATCACGGCGTACCAGACGCCGCTGGCCCCGATGTCCGCACCTCCGCGGCAACAGAAGGAAGACGTGCTGTCGGTCGACGGCATCTGGAATCTCGCGCGCCGGCACAAGTGGCTGGTGGCGGCGGCGACCCTGTTCGTCGTCGGCATGGTGGCGGCGCTCTGCTTCATCATGTCGCCGACCTACGAGTCCACCGCGGCCGTTCGGATCCTCGACACCAAGAGCAATCTCCCGGATCTGTTCGACCGCGTCACCAACGACCGCGAGGTGGCGACCGAAGTCTCGGTGCTGGCCAGCCGGCGGTTGGCGGAAGCGACGATGGACTCGCTGGGGATTCGCGCCGTCGTCAAACCGGCGCGCGTGCTGCGCAGCTCGATCTTTTCGAGCTTCCACGTGGATCCCCTGGCCGACTCGGCGGTGTACACGCTGACGAAGCAGGCCACGGGCGGCGGATACACGGTCACCAACGGCGCGGACAAGACCCTCGGTGTGGTCATGCCCGGTGGCCGGCTGACCGTGCCCGGCATCTCGGCCGTGCTGCGGCCCTCGGTGACCGTAGGATCGGTCCGCATCCTCCTCCAGACGCGAGAGGACGCGTATCAGCTGTTCGACAAGCATCTCAAGGTCGAGCGTCCGGTCCGCGACGCCGACGTCATCTCGGTCGCCTATCGCGGGAAGGACCCCGAGCTGACGCGTGACGTGCCCAACGTACTGACCAGCCTGTTCATTCTGGATCGCCAGGCTGTCCAGAAAGTCCAGGCCAAGAGCACGGTCAAGATTCTGCGGCAGCAGCTGGACTCGTTGTCCCTGGAGTTGGATCACTCGGAGGGCGCGCTCCAGGCATTTCGGGAAAAGAACGACGTGGTGAGTCTCCCCAATGAGGCCACCACGCAAGTGCAGCATGCCGCCCAAATGCAGGCGGACCGCGCGGACCTCGACGTCGAGCGGCGGTCGCTGCAGGCGCTCATGAAGCAGGTGACCGAGCAGGCCGCGCGCATGAAGCCCAATGATCCGTCGCCGTACCGGCAGCTGATCGCGTTTCCGACCCTGTTGAAGAATCAGGCGTCGACGGAGCTGCTGCACAATCTCTCGTTGATCGACGACGAGCGCACCACGCTGCTGAGCCGCCGGACGCCCAAGGATCCGGAGGTGATCGCCCTGACCGATCACGAGCACCAGGTCGAGGATCAGGTGCGGAGCATCGCGCAGACGTATCTGAACGGATTGACGGAGCAGGTCGCGTCGATGGACAGCACGCTCGGGCAATACAGCCACCGGATGAACCAGATACCGGCCAAGGAGATGGAGTACGCGCGGCTGGCGCGGACGCCAAAGGTGCTGGACACGATCTACACGCAGCTGCAGACGCGCCTCAAGGAAGCGGAGGTCGCCCAGGCGGTCAATGATCCGAGCCTGCAGCTCATGGATCCCGCCGTCCTCCCGGTCGATCCGATCCGGCCCAAGCCCGCGTTGTACATCGCCGTGTCGGTGTTCATCGGCCTGTTCTTCGGCCTGGGACTCGCCCTCATGCGCGATTCGCGTGACCATACGATCCACACGCGCGCCGACGTGCTGGCGGCGACCGGGCAGCCGGTCCTCGGGTTGATCCCCCGGATCTCGGGCGATGCCCTGACGACGCGGCTCCGGTTCTCGCAAGAGCTGGGCGATCCGATGCACTCCGGGGGCGGGCACGGCCGGCGGCGCATCTCGCAACGCCAGCGGGTGGCGGCGCAGGACGCCGAGTACAACGGCAACGGCCGGGGTCTCGCCTCGGCGGCCGAACCCGACGCGCGGAGCGCGGTCGCCGAGGCGTACAGCCGGCTGCAGACCAACCTGGCGTTCGTCAGGCCGGCCGGCGACAACGTCCTCAAGACGATGGTCATCACCAGCCCACTCTCGGGCGACGGCAAGACCACGAGCGCGATCAATCTCGCGGTGACGCTCGTGCAGCGCGGACATCGCGTGCTGCTGATCGATGCCGACCTCAGGCGCGGGATCATCAATCGCGTATTCGGCGCGTCGCGGACGCCCGGCCTGACCAATGTCGTGGCCGGCACGACGTCCCTCGAGGGCGCCGTGCGCGCCGTCTCGCTCGGACGCGGTGGCGAGCTGCATTATCTGCCAACCGGTCCGCTGCCGACGCAACCCGCGGCGCTCCTCGACTCCGCGGCGATGCGCGAACTGCTCGGGCTGCTACCCGGTCACTACGACCGCATCGTCATCGACTCGCCGCCGATCAACATTGTCACCGACGCGGCGCTGCTCTCGGCGCACGCGGATGGCGTGCTCGTCATTGCGCGCTCGGGGGTGACGGCGACGCAGGCATTGTCATTCGCGATGGAACAACTCCGTCACGTGCGCGCGCCGGTCCTCGGTGCCGTGCTCAACGACGTAGACTTCGATCGCGACGAAGCGTACGATGGGTCGTACCGGTTCCAGGGATATCGGGACAAGTACTACACGATCAACGGCTGACCGTAGGAATAGGCATAGCATGATTGTCAGGGCCGACGGGGGAGTGGGCAAGACTACGCCCGTGAGAGACAGTGGATCCCACCGGAGATACTCCGGGGGATCGGGCGCGGCCCGGAATGGCAGCCCCGCCTATGGCTCACCGGTCATCGTCCCCAATCGGGTCGCTGCCGCCACCGACGCCGACGGGACCGGCGCGCGCCGCCGGCTCGAATCGCACACGCGCCCGTGGCGCCGCGCGTCGGCGTTCCTGCGCGCGTACCGCTACGTCGACATCATCGTCGTCATGGCGACACTGTTCGGCGTATTCCTCCTGATGAACGCCGATCAAGCGGGCGCCAAGGGGCTGGAACCCTTCCTCCAGCAGCGCATCACGGTCAAGAACGTCCTCCTGCTGGCGTTGTTCGGGATGGCGATGCAAGTGAGTCTGGGCGCGTTCGGGATGTACGACGAGCGACGGTTCGCCGAGCCCGCCGGCTACGTGCTGCGCCTCATCGCGGCGTGCCTCGTCGGCATGGCGCCCGTCATCATGTTCCCGCTGGCGTCCCGCACCGGCGCGTTCGGGGCGGCCACGGTCTCATACTTCGTGCTGGCCATGGTCGCCGCGCTGGTGACGCTGCGCGCGTTCGCGTGGATCGTCGCCAAGGCGCCGACATTGAAGGTCGAGGAGCGTCACGTCCTCATCGTCGGCAGCGGACCCCGCGCCCAGCGGTTGTATCACGAGATCGCCAACCATCGGGACGATGGCGTGCGTGTGCAGGGCTTCGTCGACAGCGCGTGGGACCAGCGGCCGCCGGACGAAGTGGCGAGCCGCATGCTGGGATCGCTCGATCAGCTCGAAGGCATCCTCATGGGCCACGTGATCGACGACGTGTTGATCACGCTGCCGATCAAATCCTGCTACGACCAGATCCAGGAGACCATCGCGCTGTGCGAGCGCCTCGGCGTCCGGGCCGCCTATCTCGCCGACATCTTCCAGTCTTCGCTGGCCCGCCCCACGTTCGAGCAGACCGGCCGCTTCCCGATCGTGCGCATGCACATGGTGGCCAATGATGCGCGACTCGTCGTCAAGCGGGCGATCGACTTCGTGTTGTCGGCGCTGATGTTGATCGCGCTCTCGCCGCTGCTGCTGGCGATCGCGGTCGCCGTGCGGTGCGACAGCAAGGGCCAGATCATCTTCGCGCAGGAGCGCTACGGCTTCAACAAGCGGCGCTTCCGCATGTACAAGTTCCGGACGATGGTCACCGGCGCCGAAGCGCTGCAGGCCACGCTGGAGGACCAGAACGAGGCGGCGGGGCCGGTGTTCAAGATCCGGAATGACCCGCGCATCACGCGGGTCGGACGATTCTTACGCAAGACATCGCTCGACGAGCTGCCGCAGCTCTTCAACGTGCTGCGCGGCGACATGTCCCTGGTCGGGCCGCGGCCGCTCCCGATGCGCGACGTGCACCGCTTCAGCGAGTCCTGGCTGATGCGCCGGTTCAGCGTGCGGCCGGGCGTCACCGGTCTCTGGCAAGTGAGCGGCCGCAGCGACGTGTCGTTCTCCCGCTGGGTCGCGCTCGACCTGCAATACATTGATCGATGGTCGCTCGGCCTGGACCTCAAGATCCTGGCGATGACAGTGCCCGCCGTGCTCAAAGGCCGCGGAGCGGCCTAACGGTGGTTCCGTGGACGCGCTTGCGGCACAGCCTCGTCGCCCGCAACGCGATCTGGTTAGGGATCGGCCAGGGCGGACTCAAGGTCCTCCAGGCCGCCTATTTCGTCGTGATCGCCAAGACCCTGGGCGCGAACGGTCTGGGCGCATTCATCGCCGCGACCGCGCTCAGCCAACTCGTGGCGCCGCTGGCCGGTCTCGGCGCCGGCAACGTGCTCATCCAACACGTCGCCCGCCGCCGCGAGGCGTTCGACCACTATTGGGGCGGCGCGCTGACCATGACGGTCATCGCCGGCACGTGCTCGGTGGGCGCGGCGGCCCTGGCCGGACGCGCCTTCCTCCCGGCCACCGTCGCCACGTCGCTGGTCATTTGCGTGGCCACATTGGATCTCATCTTCGCCACGGTGCTCTACCTGTGCGGGCAGGCGTATCAGGCGCAGGAGCGGATGTCGCGCACGGCCCAGCTGCCCATTGTGACGACGTTTCTGCGGCTGCTCGCGGCCATGGTGTTCGTCGCCGCGCCCGGGCCGCACACCGCGGGCCGCTGGGGCTACTACTATCTGACGTGCACGGCCTTGAGCACCGCCACCGCGCTCTGGCTCACGTCCCGGGAGTTGGGGCGGCCGCGCCTGGCGCTCACGTTCACGTCGCGCGACGTGCGCGATGGGTTTTACTTCGCGGCCGGCATCTCGGCACAGAACATCTATAACGATATCGACAAGGTGATGCTGGGCCGCCTGGCGCCGGCCCTGTCGGCCACCGGCATCTACGGCGCGGCCTATCGCGTCATTGACGTCGTGCTCGTCCCCATCCGGTCGCTGGGACAAGCCGCGTATCCGCGGTTCTTCAAACACGGCGCCGCGGGCGTCCGGTCCAGTGTCCGTGTGGCGCGGCAGCTGCTCCCGCCCGCGCTGGCGTATGGCGCGATGGCCGGCGCCATCATGTGGCTCACCGCGCCGATCCTGCCCCACTTGCTCGGCCACGACTTCGACCAGGCGGCCCCCGCCGTCCGTTGGCTCTCGCTGCTGCCGGTGCTCAAGTCGATCCAATATTCGGCGGCCGACGCGCTCACCGGCGCCGGGTTCCAGGGCACCCGGACGACGCTCCAAGTGGTCGTGGCCGCGATCAACATCGGCATCAATTTCCCGCTGATCATCCATTACTCGTGGCGCGGCGCGGCGTGGTCCAGTCTCTTTTGCGACGGACTGCTGGCGATCGCCCTCTGGCTCTTGATCTGGCGCCTGCGCGATCGCGGCGGCGTCCCGCAGCCCCCGCCGGCCGAGACACCCGCGCCGAGCGAGCCGACGGTGATGGCGCCATGACGTCCGTGGCGGAGCCAACCCGGGTCGCGGTCTGCGTGGCCACCTACGGCCGGCCTGATGGCCTGGCCCGGCTGCTCAATGGGCTGCGGGCGCAGCGTCTCTCCTCCGCGGCGCTGCGCGCCGTCGTCGTCGACAACGACGCTGAGGGGCCGGAGCGCGCCTCGTGTGCAGCGCGTGCCGGGGAGTTTGGGCTCGGCCTGCGTTATGTCGTCGAAGCGCGGCGCGGTATCACGTACGCGCGCAACTCGGCAGTGCAAGCCGCCGGGGACGATGTCGATTTCATCGCGATGCTCGATGACGACGAAGTGCCGGACTGCGGCTGGATCGAAGGCTTGTTGCGCGTGCAGGCCGAGTACGATGCGGACGTAGTCGCGGGGCCGGTGATTCCGTATTTCCCGGCGTCTCCTCCCGCCTGGGTGCGCGACGGACGGTTCTTCGATCGCCCCCGCTACCAGACCGGCCACGCGCTTCCCCACGCTCACACGCACAACGTGTTGGTGCGGCGCCGGGTGTTCGATACGACCGGACCGTTCGACGATCGTTTCGCCCTCACGGGCGGCGAGGATCTCCAGTTCTTTCGGCGGGTCCGCGCCGGCGGCGCGTCGATCATCTGGGCCGACGATGCCGCCGTTCAGGAGTGGATCCCCGCCAGCCGCGCCAACCTGCCGTGGCTGCTGCGCCGCGCCTATCGCTCGGGCAGCACGCTGGGCCAGGTGGATCGCGACCGGCCGGACGCCGTCGTCGCGCGACCCATGCGGATTCTGCGCGGCGCGGGCCGCGCGGCGCAGGGCGTGCTGTTGACCCCGCTGGCTTTGCTCAGCCGTCAGCGCCAGGTGCGTCTCGTGCGCGCGCTCCAGCTCGTTTGGCGCGGTGCCGGGATGATCGCCGGAGTGCTGGGAGGACGTTACGAAGAGTATCGAGTCACCCATCCTGTCTGAGCCAGCGGGCGGCCCAACAGGCCGCCGTCTCGGCTACCTGTCGGGCGCGCCGCGCGTGACCACGCGGAGCGCGTCCGACGCGGCCGGTCCGCGCGCCCACGTGCTGGGCGTCATCAGCGGATTCGAACGCCTGGGTTGGGATGTCACGCCCTACATTGTCGGCGATCAGATGCCGGACATCGTCGCCCGCGATGGCGAGGCCATGTTGGGGCGCGGAAAGGCGTGGCAGTTGGCCGCGGACGTGACGCGCCTCGGACTCCGCCACCATCACGCGCGTCGCGCCTGGTCGACTTTGCGAGGGGTCGATTGGGTCTACGAGCGTTTTGCGTTGTTCCAGGCCCTGGGGAGCCCATTTGTGCGCCGGGGCATCCCCTGGATCCTGGAGACCAACGCACTCCTGACCGAGGAGGCCAGCAAAGAGCGCTCGGGCGTGGTGCTGACCGGCGTGGCCCGGCGTCTCGAGCAACGCGCCTACCGCGACTGCACGCTGTTGGTCGCCATCAGCGAGGCCTTGGCCCACCGGCTGGAGTCGGAGATGGGTGTGCCGCGGTCCAAGATCGCGGTCGTGCCGAACGGGGTCGACGTCGAACGGTTCGACCCGACCACCGTGAGTCCGCGGCGGTTCGACGACAAGTTCAGCGTGCTCTTCGTCGGATCGCTGGCGCCGTGGCAGGGTCTCGATACGCTGCTGCGCGCGGTACAAGCGTGCACCGGCCTGCGTCTCCGCGTGCTCATCGCCGGCGATGGGCCCGACCGCGCGGCGCTGGGACTCCTGGCATCGAAGCTCGGCATCGCCGATGTCGTGCAATTCCTGGGACGGGTGGCGCCGGATGGCGTCCCCCCGCTCATCGCCGGCGCCGACGTGTGTTACTCGGGACACTCGGCGTTTCGTTCGCCACTCAAGCTGTACGAGTACATGGCCATGGGGCGGCCCGTCATCTCGTCCGCCGTGCCCGACGCCATGCGCGTGCTCGTGGAAGGCGTGTCGGGATTTCTCTTTCCGCCCGGCGACATCAATGGCCTGGCCCGGGCCCTGCGCGCCGCCTATGCCTCGCGCGACCGCCTGAGCCGCATGGGCGCCCACGGGCGCAACGAAGTGGTCCATCGGCACAGTTGGGAGGCCCGCGTGCGCGCGATCTGCGCGCGCGTCGACGCCACCGTGGGGGCGCGGTCATGAATCCCGAACCGTACGCTTTCCTCGGGATCCGCGTGGGGGCCTACACCCGCGACGATCTCAACCGGGCGATCGCCGGCGCGGTCGACGCGGGCACCCGCATCGTGATCGCGAACCACAACATGAACAGCGTGTCGCTGGTCCGCCGCGATGCCCAGCTGCGCGCGTTCTACGACAGCGCCGACGTGATCCACGTCGATGGGATGCCACTCGTGCCGCTGGGCCGGGCCCTAGGGGCGCCGCTCCAACGCGCCCATCGGGTGACCTACGTCGACTGGGTGCCGGCGCTGATGGCCGCCGCGGCGCAGGCCGGCTGGCGCGTGTTCTACCTCGGCGGCCGGCCGGGCGTCGCCGACCGCGCCTGCGATGTGCTCCGGGCGCGCCATCCGACGTTGTCGATCGCCGCCCGGCACGGGTATTTCGACCAACGGCCCGACAGCGCGGACAGCGCGGCGATCCTCGATGAGATCGCCCGGTTCGCGCCCCACGTCCTCATGGTGGGATTGGGCATGCCGCGACAGGAACTGTGGGTCCATGCGCACCGCCGGCATCTCACGGCCAACGCGACCCTCCTCGCCGGTGCCGCGTTGGATTACGTGGCCGGCGCCGTGCCGACGCCACCGCGCTGGGCCGGGCGGTGGTCCTTGGAATGGGCGTTTCGCCTCGCCGCCGAGCCCCGGCGCTTGACCCGGCGCTATCTCATCGAGCCGTGGCCGGTGCTCGGGCTCTTTGTCTCTGAATGGATCAGGAGGAAGGCATGATCGATCGACGGACTTTCGTGCGAACGGCGGCCGTGGCCGCGGGCACGGCGGCGGTGAGCCGGCGGCTTCCCGCATTGTCGTCGCTGCTACAGGCACCGACGCTCAAAGGCGTGGCCGCGTCCAAAGGCATCCTGTTTGGATCAGCCGCGCGCGGCGAGATGCTCAACGATGCAGCCTACGAACAGGCCTTCGTACGCGAGTGCGCCATTCTCACGCCGGAGTCCGAGCTCAAGTGGGGCACGCTGCGCCCATCGCCCGACCGCTACAACTTCGGCCCGGGCGACGCCCTGCTCAAGTTCGCCGAGTCGAACGGCCTCAAGATGCGCGGCCACACGTTGGCGTTTTGGCAGTCGATTCCGGGATGGTTCAAGTCGTACGTCACGCCGGAGAACGCCCGTCAGGTCCTGACCCAGCACATCCAGAACGTGTGCGGACATTACGCCGGCAAACTGCATTCGTGGGATGTGCTCAACGAGGCGGTCAATCCCGATGACCGGAATCCGGACGGCCTTCGGAACTCGCCCTGGCTCACGCTCATCGGGCCGGATTACATCCCGCTCGCCTTCAACACCGCCCGTGCGGCCGACCCGTCGGCGCTGCTCGTCTACAACGACTACGGCATCGAATACGATTTTCCGGGCGTCGATGCGCGCCGGACGGCGATGCTCAACTTGCTGCACAAAATGAAGAGCCAGAACGTGCCCGTGCAGGCGTTCGGCATTCAGGCGCACTTGTACGGCGACAACATGGGCAAGATGAACGCGCGGGCGATCTCGAGCTTCTTCAAAGACGTGTCCGACATGGGGCTCAAGATCCTGATTACGGAACTGGACGTGACGGACGCCAAGCTGCCCGCCGATCCTACGGCACGCGATCAGGCGATCGCCAACGCCTACAGCACGTATCTCGACGTCGCGCTCAAGAATCCGAACGTGATCGTCGTGGAGACGTGGGGCTTGAGCGACAAGTACACCTGGCTCTCGCAACACGCGCCCCGCGCCGACGGGCAAGCGGCCCGCGTCATGCCGCTCGATGTGTCGCTCAACCCGAAGGCCGCGTACCAATCCATCGTGCAAGCGTTCCAAAACGCGCCGACCAGGGCGGCCTGATGCGCACACGCCCGTGGGCCGCGTTCCTGGTGCTGTTCGCGCTGTTCAGCATTCTGGGACCGTACGATCTCAACAATCGCACCGACCACGAGGAGACCGTCACGGACCTCAAGGCGGCCATCTCCGGCACGGGCGCCGGTATCGAGGAAGGGCGCTCGGAGCGCCGGTTCGCCGTGGTTGGACTCCTGGCCTTCGCGTTGCTCGCGGTGCGATACAAGCACCGGCGCGAGCAGGCCGGCGAGCTGACGGTGGATAGCGGGGAAGGCGGTGACCGCGCCGTAGGGATCCCCATCGTGGCATTCATCGCGCTCGCGACGCTGAGCGTCCTGTGGGCCGACGATCGGGGTCTCGCCGTCCGCCGCATTTTCGTTTTTCTCACCTTGTGCTATGCGGCGTGGGCCCTCGCGCGATCGTGGTCCCTGGAAACCATTCTCCTCTTCACGCTGATCGGTTGCCTGGCGACGCTGTGCGCGTCGCTCGGGCTCGAGATCATGCGGGGGGCGTTCCATCCGGTCGACGGGACGTATCGCCTGGCCGGCCTCACGCATCCCAATAACCACGCGCAGGAAGCGGCCGTGGCCATTCTGTCCGGCCTGACACTGATGCGGCTGGACCCCACGCGCCGTCGCTTCTATTCGTGGGCGATCGCCGGCGCCGGTGTCATGCTGCTGCTGACGCGATCGCGCACATCCCTCCTCAGTCTTGGACTCGCGTTCGCGATCGCCACCATGCTGAACGTCTCCAAGCGTCGCGCTTTGGCGATTGGTCTCGTGTCGCTGATCGTGGTGCTGGCGGTCGGGGTGTTCGGCGCCAGTCTGCTGGATTCGGCGCGCCACGCGCTCCTCATGGGTCGATCGCAAGAGACGGCGGACGTCACGACGCTTACCGGGCGCACCGAGCTGTGGGCCGAGATGTTCAAGTACATCGCGGAGCGCCCGTTCATTGGGTACGGGTACGATTCGTTCTGGACGCCGGCGCATACCGCCTATGTGGCGCTGGCGCTCGGATGGGTCGTGCCGCACGCGCACAACGGGTACATTGAGATGGCGCTCGAGCTGGGCTACGCGGGTGTCGCCATCTTTGTCTGGGCCTTCATGGCGGGTGTGCGGCACGCGTTCCGCCGTCTCCATCCGCGCGGTCCACAGGGACCGGTCGACATTGAAGCCTTGTGCGCGTTCACGGTGCTCGTGTGGGCGGTCATCGAGATGCTGAGCGAGACGGTGCTGCCGCAAACGCACTACGCATTGTTCCTGGTCATGATGATCCTGGCGCGCGAAGCCATGCGATCTCCAGCGGGGGCTCCGGCGCCCGTGTACGCGCGCGTCCGCGCGTACACCATGCCGGCGTGATGACATGGCGACCGTCTATCTGACCGGGACGCGCCCGATGGTCCGGCCCAATGGGCCGCGGCCATCACGGCACGCCCTGATCGTGGAGACGGATCGGCCGCTGCGGTTTTATCCGCGGCGGGCCGCCGAACGCGTCTGGCCGGCGCTCGCGGGTCTCTCCTGGCCGCACCCGCGCGGCGCGCCGTACGACTTGGTGCACGCGTTCAATGCCATTCCACTCACCGACAAACCGTGGCTGACCACGTTCGAGTCCGTGCTCCCGCGCGCGCTCGGACCCTTGGGGACTCCCGTCGCCCACGCCCTGCGCGAACGCCTGCTGCGGGACAACTGTCGTACGCTGATCGCGATGTCGCGTTACGCGCGCGGCAAGCTCGTCAAAGCCAACCGCGGCTGGACGCCGTTGGACCGCGTACTGGCAAAAGTCACGGTCGTGTACCCGCACTTCGACGCGCGCCCCGCCACGGTCCGACGTGCCGCGACGCCGCTCCGACTGTTGTTCGTGGGGAACGACTTCGCGCGTAAGGGCGGCATTGTCGCGCTACGGGCCGTGGCGCAGGCGACGGCGCGGGGACTTCCCGTCCACCTCGATGTGGTCTCGGGTTTTCGCCTGGCCGGCGCGGTGTATACGGATCATCCCGACCGTGCCCGATACGCCGCCGATCTGCGACTGCTTGATCATCCCGCCGTGACCGTGCACGGACGTTTGGACAATTCGGCCGTTTTGGCGCTGATGGCGAGTGCGCACGTGCAATTGCTACCGACCCTCGACGACACATTCGGCTACAGCGTGATCGAGGGTTTTTCCGTAGGGACGCCGGCCCTCGTCTCCAATGTGTGCGCGATGCCGGAGCTGGTGCCGCCTGAGGCCGGCGCTACGCTGGCGCTCGAGGTCGATGAGTGGGGGAATTGGCTGGGACTGGGCCAGCGAACCCAGGAGAACTACTGGGAAATTCTCAATGAGACCTTCGACGCCCTTGCGCAACAAGTCGTGCAACACTTGACTGTGCTTATCCATGAGCCGGCTCGTGTCGAGCAGTGGAGCGAGGGGGCGCTCGAACGATTCCGGGAGTTCCACGAGTCGCGCGCGATCAGCGCGCGCCTCGATGACCTTTACGACGCGGCGTTGAACTAGTGGACGTCCCCAGGCACGCGATACGGGTTGCCCGTCGCCCAGAGTCCAAGCCGCACCCACCAGGGTTTGCGGCGTTTGGCGGCGCGTGCCGCGCTCCAGTCGAACAGGGAATCGTTGATGTCGTAGCAGCCGCGCTGGCCCTCGGGAACGTCGCCGGACTCGATGCGCGCGATCAGGGTCGGCAGTTGCTCATAGAAGGCCGGCGATCGGAACGGCGGGTGCAACGACCACATGCCGGGGCCGGTGCCCAGGAAGTCGACGCGATACATGTTGGCCCCGACCATGGCGTCGGACAACACGTTTTCAGCGAGATCGGCCGTGGGGTTGCCCTGCAGCAGTGCGCGCACCGTGCCCCGGAAGTCGGGGCGGCGCGGCAGGACGCCCTCGATGCGCTCGGCGAACCGGCGTTTCGACAGGGCGAAGATGCGCGTGCTGAACCAACTGAACCGGAAAGCCCCCGGCGCTCCGGCGTAACGCAGCGCGGCCGGCTGGGCCGGCAGCGTGCCGTCGCGCGTCGGCGGACCGGCGAGTGGAGAACAGGTCAACACGTTACGGTCCGCCGCGAACAACGCCAGGGCCTCGGCGACCCACGTGCGACTGCCTCCGCCGAACATCATGTCGGAGTCAATGTGGATGACGACGTCATGCGTGGCGGCGTCGAGCCCGAAATAGTAGGGATAAATCGGGGCGCCGCGCAGATCCTTGGCGGGAACGGGACGCCCGTGGAAAAATGCCTCGGACACGCGTCGCGTGGCGTCGGTCCCGTAGTCGACGTCGCACGCCCGCACGTTCGGATATTGCGCGGCGCAGTCCGAGATGAGCTCGGCGAGCGGCGCGCGGCGTTCATGCCACGCTTCGCCGAAGTGCCCATGGCGCACACGGTGGAGGTCGGTGACGAGCAGGACTTCGTCGACTTGGCCCGCCCACTGCCGCAGCTGATGGGGCAGCGTGTGCCGCGCATGCGGGAAATCCGCCGGCGCGAGGTTGATCTGAAAAGTGACGTGCTCTCGAGTCTGCCCCATACACCAAAGCTATGCTGATCGACGGTCGAACGCTTGCGCCGGGCCATCACATTGACGCTGATGTCTGCATCATTGGCGCCGGTCCAGCCGGGATTGCCTTGGGCCGCGAGCTCAGCGGCTCGGCGGTCAGCGTGTGCCTCTTGGAAAGCGGTGGACTGACGCCCGATACTGAAACGCAAGCCCTTTACCGCGGCGGCGTAGTCGGGCATCCGTATTTCGCGTTGGACGACTGTCGCGTGCGACGGTTCGGCGGTGGGACGAATCGTTGGGGCGGCTGGAGCCGCGCGCTGGACCCGATCGACTTCGAATCGCGGCCGTGGGTGCCCGAGAGCGGATGGCCGATCTCTTACGAGGACGTCGACCGGTTCGCGGAACGGACGAGAGCGTTGCTGCGCTTGCCGTCGCTGGCCGAGGCAATGAACGACGCGCTGGGGCGCGGCGGGCGCCACGTGTTGCCGCTGGCGGCGGACCGCGTCGAGACCGGGTTGCTGCAATTCAGCCCGTTGATCGAGTTCGGCGCCGCGTATCGCGACGCGCTCTTTGCCGCCGACAACGTGCAGACGGTACTGCACGCCAACGTGACGGCGATCCAAACGGCAACCGGTGCCGGCGCGATCGAGCGCGTCACCGTACAGACGTTGGCGGGCAACGCGTTCACGGTCCGTGCGCGCCTGTACGTGCTGGCGACGGGCGCGATCGAGAACGCGCGCCTTCTGTTGGCCAGTCGGATCGGCAACGCGCACGATCTCGTGGGGCGCTACTTCACCGAGCATCTGCACGTGCGTTGCGGTGTGCTGGCGGCGGCGCCCGGCGTGGACTGCTCGTTCTATGACGAGCGCCAGCGCCGGGGACGGGAACCGATGGCCTGGTTCATCCTGCCGCCGGCCGTCGTGCGGGAACGCCAGCTGCTGGCGTTCAGCGCGTCGCTGCGTCAGGTGCGGCCGGCGCCCGTGTCGTGGGTGCAAGCCACGCAGTCGCCCGCGTATTGGGCCATGGTGGCGTTGGCCGAGGCGGTCGTCCGCGGGCGCGGGAGGCCACGGTGGGCCGACCGGCTGGCCCGCGGTCTCGCCGGTGCCGGCGACGTCGCACGGGCGCTTGGTGCCCGGGCGTCCATGGCGGCGTATGGCGGGCGGCTGTTCGAGATCCTCGTACGATCGGAGCAGGTGCCGAATCGCGAGAGCCGCGTCATGCTGAATGGGCACAAGGATCGCTTTGGCGTGCCCATGGTCGATCTCGACTGGCGCGTCGCCGACGAAGATCGCGCAACCGTGCGCAAGGGCGTCGCGCTGCTGGGCGAGGCTTGCGCCGCGGCGGGCGTGGGGCGAGTGTTTTTACCGCCGTACGGGGATGAGGTGCCGAGTGACGAAGCCACCGGAGGAGGGTGGCATTGAGATGGGGACCACGCGCATGGCGCGGGATCCCAAAGCCGGGGTCGTCGATGAGAACTGTCGGGTCCATAGTGTGGCGAATTTGTTCGTGGCCGGCAGCTCGGTGTTTCCGAGCTGCGGGTATGCCAACCCGACGTTCACGATCATCGCGCTCGCCCTGCGGCTCGCCGATCATCTCCGTGCCCGCGTCGCCAGCGCGCCCGTGGCGGCCCTGCCGGCCCTCTCGACTACGTAGTCGCGCGACGCCGCTGACGCGGCGCGCGCTCACGCTCGCACGTGGCGCGCTGGCGCTCGCGCTCTTTCTCGTCGTCGCTCCGCTCCGAGTCGTGTGTGCGCAAAGTGACACGGTTCGCACCGGTCGGCCGGACACCCCCGTGCGGGACACCGTGCGTGCCGGCCGGCCGGACACTCTCACCCGACTCGGGGTGGCGGAGACGATTCCGCCGGGTCGCGCGGACACGGCGCGCGGGGGCGGCGGGGCCCACCATTGGGTGGTGTTCTTCGCCGGCGGCCTGACGAGCCTGGCCGCGCATGAATCCGGCCACATTGTCGCGTCCTACGCCGTCGGCGCCCACCCCACATTCGGCTTCAACAAGGGGCGCCCCACGATCTACTCGGGGATCGACGCCACGCTCGACCCCGAAAAGCAGTTCATATTCTCGAGCGCGGGCCTCACGGTCCAGACGCTCTTGGACGAGGCGATCCTCGATATTCCCCATTCCCGCGGGTCGACTTTCGAGCGCGGGATTCTCTTCGGGGGTTTGGCCACGACAGCTTTCTACATCACGCTCGGCCGCAACGGCTCCGTGAGCGATGTGGCGTACATGGCCCAAACCTCGAATCTGTCCAAATGGGACGTCACGTTTATTTATGGCGGCATCGCCGCCCTCCAGGTCCTGCGGATGAGCTTCATGGGCTCCTACGCCCATTTCTTCGCCGAACCCACGCCGCCAACCCCGCACAACCGGTACGGCGTCATGAATATTGGTGTGCGCTTCTCGCCGGACTAACGCTCGTCGCCGCGCCCTACGCGGCCGCCCAGACCGACAACGCGCGCACGCAGGGGCGGCGCTACACGGAGTGGTTTTTCACCGACCACCTGCCCGAGCTGTTCGCCCATTTCACGCCCGCGCTGCGCCAGACGATCGACAGCGCGCGGCTGGACTCGATCCGGACGCGGCTCCGCGATCAACTCGGCGCCGAACAATCGGTGGTGTCGGAGACCGAGACCCCGCGCCCGCCCTACGTGCTGTACGATGAGCTGATCGCGGTCGAAAAGATCAATCAATTGGTGATCGTGCAATGGGCGATCGACTCGAACGGCGGCATTGGCGGATTCTCCGTGCGCCCATTGCCGGTCTCCGAGGCCGCGAGCGGGTTCCTCGACTATCACACCCAGACGCCGTTACGCCTGCCATTCGCCGGCGAGTGGCTCGTGCTGTGGGGCGGCCGCACGCTGGCGCAGAATCGTCACGCCTCGTCCCCGGACCAGCGGTTCGCGATCGACTTCGTCATCGCCCAGAGTGGCGCGACGCACAAGGGAGCCGGGACGAGCGCCACCGACTACTACTGCTTCGGCCACCCGATCCTGGCCCCAGGACCCGGCATTGTCGTCGAGGCGGTCGACACGATGGCCGACAACGCACCGGGAACGTCCAACACCGGTGATGACCTCGGGAATCACATCATCATCGATCACGGAAACGGGGAGTACTCGTTTCTGGCCCACCTGCAACGCGGCTCGATCCGCGTGAAGGCCGGCGAGCGGATCGTCGCCGGCGCCGCGGTGGGCCGTTGCGGAAACAGCGGCAACTCCACGGAGCCCCACCTGCACTATCACCTGCAGAGCACCCCGTCGTTCATGGTCGGGGCCGGGATGCCGGCGCAGTTCCAGCACTACGTCGCCGACGGCGCGCCGGTCACCCGGGGAGAGCCGACGCGCGGCCAGCGCGTCAGCCCCGGACCGTGATCGCACTGGCGCTGGCGTTCACCCTGGCCTGCGACAGCGTGCGGGTCTGTGCCGGCGGCGACGTCACCCTGGGCACGAACCTCGACAGCACCTGGGGTCGGACGGTCACCGGCATCACACACGGCGACTGGCGCAAGCGCTTGATGTCCGCTGACTCTCTCCTGATGCCGGTGCGCCCGATGATGTCCGGTGCGGATATCGTCTTGTTCAACGCGGAAGGCGCATTCGGGGATGATCCGATCACGAATGACAAATGCACGCTGAAAGCGCGCCGGCGGCGAAACCGCCGCGCGCTGGGCCCTGACACGCCGTCTCACTGTTTTGCGCTCCGACAGCCCGCCGCGGCGGTCGCGGCGTTGAGGCGCCTGGGTGACACCACGACGGTGGTCGTGGCCAACGTCGCCAACAATCACGCCCACGATGCGGGCGACGATGGGTTCGCGCACTCGGTCCATTTGTTGCGCGCGGCCGGTGTCCGCGTGACGGGCGCCGACACGATACCGACGCTGGCAGTGACCGCCCGCGGCGACACCATTGCCATCCTCGGATTCAGCGCGTGGTCGAGCCCCGGCGTCGGCGATCTGTCCGCGGTCGAGCGCATCGTGGCCCGCGCCGTGGAGCGCTATCGGCGCGTGATCGTCACGGCCCACATGGGCGCCGAGGGCGTCCTGGCGCAGCGCACGGGCGACTCGACCGAGCACTACGTGGGCGAGGATCGAGGGAACGTCGTGGCCTTTGCGCGGAGCGTCATTGACGCGGGCGCCGTCATGGTCGTGGGCCACGGTCCCCACGTGCTGCGGGCGGCCGAGTGGCGCGACAGCGCGCTCGTGCTGTACTCGCTGGGCAACCTCGTGAACTACGGCCCGTTCGCGCTGGCCGAACCCGCGCGACGGGGCGCGGTCGTGTGCGCGACGCTCGACTCCGCAGGGCGCCCGCGCGATGTGCGCCTGGCGGCGACGGTGCAGCCGGCGCAGGGCATCGTGTCGCCCGACTCGACGTCGCGGGCGCGAATGCTGGTGGACTCCCTCAGTGCGTTGGACTTTCCTTCGACCGGCGTCGCGGTCGATTCGGCCACCGGCGTCGTGTCGCGGCGGCCGTCGAGCGTTGCTAGTCCCGCCCCGTCGGATTCGCTGCCGCTTCCGTCGGGTTCTCCGGCGCCGCCGCCGGACTCTGCGCCACGACCGAATCCTCGGGAATGACACGGCGGGCGCCGCGCCACGGCTTGACCCGCCGGACGACCGGGCGGTCGAGCGGGCTTTCGATGACGCGGCCGGCGGCGCTCGACGCGTGCACGAACCGTCCGTCGCCGACGTAGATCCCGATGTGCGAGATCTTCTTGTCGAACCCGAAGGTCAGCAGATCACCGGGTTTGAGGCTCGACGCATCGCGGGGAATGAGTTGCCCGGACTTGGCCTGATCCTTGGCGGTGCGCGGCAGCTCGACGTTGAGCGCCGACATCACATAGTGCACCAGCCCACTGCAGTCGAATCCATGCTTCGGCGACTCGCCGCCTCGCCGGTACTTGGTCCCGAGCTGGCGGCGGACCAAAGAGACTATGGAATCGCGAAGCGAGAGCGCCGAGATGCTGAACGCCGAAAATGGCCGGTCCAGCACCGGTTCCTGAACGACGGCCGGAGGCGCCGGAAAGACGGTCGAGTCCATCGCAGGCACGCTCTGCGCCCGCAGTGCGGGCGCGAGGCAACCAAAGAGCAGAGCAATGCCGGAGGGAGTTCTCAAGAGCTTCCCCAATAGTTGAGCTTGGGTTTTCGAAGACTGCGCGCGGATGATATAGCACAGAGCGTGCCCAGGCGAGCTGTGCTATTCCGTATTATCGGTCGGCCTCGCCCCGATAAATACATCCCATCGATCGGGTCTCCCTGACTTCGACCGAGCTGAGGGACGTCAACGATGGACTGAGCGCGCGCCAGATCCAACGCGCCAGATGTTCACTGGTCGGATTGTCCAGTCCCGGGATCTCGTTCAACAGGTGGTGATCCAACTGGATACGGAGTGGCTCGAACGCCGCTGTGATGTCGTAGAAATCCCGCACCCAGCCGGTCTGCGCATTGACCGCGCCACTCATGGCGACGCGCACGAAATACGAGTGTCCGTGGAGCCGGTAACAGGGGTGCGTCGGCGGGACGCACGGCAGCCGATGCGCCGCCTCGAACGCGAACTCGGCGAAGATCTCCATCAACGGAGGCCCAGCACCTTGTGGGTCTGGACGGAGAGCCGCCAGCGGGGATGGCCCAGGCAGTATGCAATGGCGCGCTGCGTATTGCCCTCCCGATCGGGTCCGTCCATGGGTTGCAGAAAGAAATGTCGGAAGGCCAGGGTCGCATAGCGTTCCGGCTCGCCGCGCTCCTGCGGGTACACCAGCTTGAGCTCGTCGCCCGTGGTGAGCTCGAGAGGCGCGTCGGCCTTTGGCGACACGCACACCCAGTCCACGCCGGGCGGCGGCAGGCGCGTGCCGTTCGTCTCGATGGCGACAACGAAGCCGGCGCGGTGGAAGGCGTCGACGAGGGGCGCGTCGAGTTGCAGCAGCGGCTCGCCGCCGGTGCACACGACGAATCTTTCGGGCGCGTCGTGAGGCCAGTGGGCCGCGACCGACTGCGGCCAACGCGTCGGGCGTGGCGAATTTTCCGCCGTCGGGCGCGATGCCCACGAAGTCGGTATCGCAGAACTGACAGACGGCCGAGGCGCGGTCTTCCTCGCGTCCCGACCACAGGTTGCAGCCGGCGAAGCGACAGAAGACCGCGGGTCGACCCGTGTGCGCGCCCTCGCCCTGCAGCGTGAAGAAGATCTCGTGCACGGTGTAGGTCATGCGGGCGTGAGTCGCGCGTGCTGGTACGGCGCCGGATCGGCGAGACCGGCCTCGGCGAAACCCCGGAGTCGCAGCTGACAGGCATTGCAGCGGCCGCACGCGGCGCCGGCGGCGTCCGGGTCGTAGCAGCTGGTGGTGAGACCGTAATCGATGCCGAGGGAGCGGCCGAGCGCGATGATCTCGCGCTTGGTGAGATCGATCAAGGGTGCCCGGATGCGGAGGCGCGTCGTGCCTTCGACGCCCGCGCGCGTGGCGAGATTGGCGACGCGCTCGAAGGCGGCGATGTACTCGGGCCGGCAGTCGGGATAGCCGGAGCTGTCCGTCACGTTGACGCCGACGAAGATGTCCGCGGCGCCCGTCACTTCGGCGTAGGCCAGGGCGAACGACAGGAAGATCGTGTTCCGCGCGGGCACGTACGTCGACGGAATCTCGGCGTTCGTATCCAACAGGTCGCGGTCCTTCGGGACCGCGATGTCGGCCGTGAGCGCCGAGCCACCGAAGGCGCGCAGGTCGATGGTGACGATCTCGTGGCGGACGACGCCGGCCTGGGCGGCGATCCGGCGCGCCGCGTCGATCTCGTGCGCGTGCCGCTGGCCGTAGCGAAACGTCAGCGCGTGGATCGCGTATCCCTCGCGCCGGGCGACCGCCAACGTCGTGGTCGAGTCGAGACCGCCGGAGAGGAGCACGACGGCCGGGGGGGCGGCTCCGATAGCCTTCACCCCGGGAAAGTTAATCTCTTTAGGGCAGCGTAACGCCGGACGCGCGCCACCCGCGCTCGCCATCCGATCGCAGCGTGATCGTGGGCCGCGCGTCGGATGTGAACGCCAGCGCCGCCGTCTCGGCCACGTCGGCGACGTCGGCGCGCACATCGGCGAGCGCTGCCCACGGCGGCACGGGATGCGCCTCGTCGCCGCAGGCCCAGTTCGTCAGCAGGATCACGAACAGGTCATGCGCCGGGTCGATCCAGATGCTGGTGCCGGTGAACCCCGTGTGGCCGAATGCCTCTTCGTCCATGATCTGCCCGCAGCTGGCACCGCCGCAGGTGTCCCAGCCCAGCGCGCGGCGGCCGAACTCCTTGCGCGTGAACAGGGCCACCGTCGAGTCCCGGATGATCCGCGGGCCCTGCCCGTCGACCCGTCCGCCATTCAGCATCATGCGCGCGAACACAGCGAGGTCGGCGGCGCTGGAGAACAATCCGGCGTGGCCTGCGACGCCACCCAGCGCGGCCGCGTTGCGATCATGGACGCGACCCGGCGGCGCCTCGGTGCGCGCCAGGCGATCGGACCACGAGCGCGGCGGGCGAAACCGCGTCGACGTCATCCCCAGCTTCCGGAACACGTGCTCGTTCACGAACTGGTCGAGCGGCTCGCCGGAAACGGCTTCCACGATCAAGCCGAGGACGTCGGCGCCGATATCCGAGTAGACGTAGTGCTCACCGGCCGGGTATTCGAGCGCGGTCTTGAGCACCGCGCGCTTGGCGCCGGCGGCGGAGTGCGCCACGCGCCACAGGTCCCGCCCCGCGGGCAGGCCGGACCGATGCGTAAGGAGGTCGCGGACCGTGATGTGCGCGCGCGCGCCGATCGCCCAGCGCGGCAGATAGCGCGCGGCCGGCGCATCCAGGCGAATGCGGCCCTCATCGTACAACACCATGATCGCCGACGTCGTGGCCACGACTTTGGTCAGCGACGCCAGGTCGTAGACTGTACGCGAGGGGTCGACTTGGGTGTGGGAGCCGCCGGTGCCGCAGCCCTGCGAGCCGTAGCCGCGGAGCCAGACCGTGCCGTCGCGGCGCCCGATCGCCACCGCGGCGCCGGGATACCCGCCGGCGGCGACACCGTGGGCGATCACCCGATCGACCAGGAAAAGCCGCTCGGCGTCGAGCGCGATGCTGTCGGGGGCCGATGTATGTGCCGCGAGCAGCAGAGCCAGCCAGGGTGTCACCCCTATACGACGAACGGCCGTGGCCGTCCGTCATGCGAGCGCAACTGCGAGTCAGGGCGCAGTGTGGGGAGGGTCGGGGGGTGGCGCCTGACGCGCGAGCTGTACGCCGCGGGTGAGCGCGCCGAGGATGGCCTTCGTCTCCGTCAGCGTCGCCGGGAGCGAGAAGCTGCCCTCGCGTTCATCGGAGAAAAAGAAGCGATAGCGCGAGGCCCCGTTCGCCACGTGCCGGCCGAACGACATTGTCCGGCCGCTCACCGGCTCCTCCAAGACGACCGGGGGCGCATTGGCTTTGGCCTTGTGCGGCGGCAGCCGTCCATTGAGCTCGGCGACGAAATCGGTCACTGCGTCGGCATCGACGAGGAGCGTGATCGTCTGCTTGTCATTGCCCGCGCCAATGTACACGCGGCCGCCGGGGCGGCCGCGCACGACGAAAACGCCGTTGCCGATGGCGAGGTTCCCCGCGGTCCATTCCTGGATCGGTGCCGGGCGGGCGGAATCAACGGCGGCGACCGTGTCGGGCGCGGCCGCGGGCGCCGGAGGGGCCGCCGGCGGCGCTTTGTGGCAGGCGGCGACGCAGACGATCGTCGCCAACAGGGTGCCCGGTCGCATCATTGTCGCCCGCGCGGTTGTTGTTGCGTGAGGCAGTGGAGGGTGCCAAACCCCCAGACGAGATCGACGGCGTGAATGCCGATGACCTGCCGGTCGGGGAACACATTGGCGAGCGTGTTGAGCGCCGCCCGATCATTGGGGTCGTTGAACGTCGGCACCAGCACGGCCCGATTGGCGATATAAAAATTGGCGTAACTGGCCGGGAGCCGTTGCCCATCCATGAGCACGGGCCGCGGAAACGGGAGGCGGACGACGCGGAGCGCGCCGTCGTCGGCGCCCGCGAGCTCCAGCCGGCGGAGATTGTCCGCCGAGCTCTCGTGATTCACATTGTTGGGATCGTCTTCGTACGCCAGGACGATGGTGTCCGGATCGACGAACCGGGCCACGTCGTCGACGTGGCCGTGCGTATCATTGCCCGCGCACGACGCGCCCAGCCACAGCGTCTGCCGGACGCCGAGGTATTGGCGAAACACGGCCTCGTAGCTCTCGCGCGACAGACCGGGATTGCGACACTGCACGGCGGAGAGCAGACATTCTTCGGTGACGAGCAGGATCCCTGCGCCGTTGGGCTCGATGGCGCCGCCCTCGAGCACGACCGGCCCGGCGCCATCGGGCCGCTGGGCTTGGGCGAGCGGCAATCCCGTCGCCTTCGCGACCGCCCGCGGCACCTGGGCGTCCCGGGCGTAGTTATCGTATTTGGCCCACGCGTTGAACCGCCATTGATTCCACGCCACGCGCCCGTCGTCGCTCACGACGGCCGTGGGCGCCGAGTCCCGCAACCAGGACCGGTCGGTGGCGACGTCGTGCAGCCGATACGCCGAGGGCGGGACGCCGTGCGCCGTGAGCGCTTCGGTCGCGTCGGCACGGACGCCGGCATCCGCGCACAGGATCTCCACGCGCTCCGACGGGGCGAGCGCGCGCACGATCTCGGCGTAGTCCCACCGGATCGCGTCGAATTTCCCCGGCCAGTCGGGTTCGTGGTGGGGCCAGGCGATCCAGGTCGCTTCGTGGGGCTCCCACTCGGCGGGCATCCGCGGCATGCGCGTTACCCGATGTAGCGCTGCACGATCGGCCCGTAGGCATCGATGCGCCGATCGCGAAGAAACGGCCAGTTGCGCCGCGTGTCTTCGATCACCGCCGGATCGCACGTCGCGACCAGAATCGCGGGCTCGGTGCCCGCCTCGGCGACGACGCGCCCGAACGGATCGGAGATGAACGAGTGGCCGAAGAACTCGATGCCATTGGTGCCCGACTCGGCCTCGAATCCCACGCGATTGGCCGCCGCGACGTACACGCCATTGGCGATCGCGTGCGACCGCTGGATCGTCTGCCAGGCCGAGACTTGGTCGTTCCCCACCGCGGCCTTCTCGGCCGGATGCCATCCGATCGCCGTCGGATAGAAGAGGATGTCCGCGCCCATGAGCGCCGTGATCCGCGCGCCCTCGGGAAACCACTGGTCCCAGCAGATCAGGGTGCCGACGGTGGCGTATCGCGTCGGCCACACGTGAAAGTGTTCCCCGGGCGCGAAATAGTACTTCTCGTAGTACTGCGGATCGTCCGGGATGTGGAGCTTGCGATACACGCCGAGCAGCGACCCATCGGCATCGACGACGGCCGCCGAGTTGCGGTAGACACCGGGCGCCTGTCGCTCGAAGATCGGCACGATCAGTACGACGGCCAACTCCCGCGCCAGCGCTTGCATGGCGGTGACCGTGGGTCCGGGAATCGGCTCCGCCAGGTCAAAGCGTTCGGCCCGCGACGCTTGCGCGAAGTACGGCGCGTCGAACAGCTCCTGGAGCGAGATGATCTGGGCGCCGCGCGCGGCGCACTCCCGGATCTTCGCGTGCGTGTCGCGAATGTTGGCCTGGATGTCAGGCGTGACGGCGGCCTGGATCAGGCCGACCGTGAACGGGCGGACGGTGACGGACATGGGGGAAATGTAGCCTAGACTGTTCCGTCGCCGAACACGTCGGCCCCGCGCAGCGCGCCGTCGACGCCCACGAGCGCTCGCGCCATCTCGTCGCGCGCCCGTCGCGCCGACAGCCGAAACGTGGCGCGGGTGAAGAGCGCGGCGAGCGGTACGGCGGGCAGGGCGAGGAGCCCCTCCCAGCCGCCGGCGGCGATGCCTCCGGCGATCGCCACCACGCCGACGAGCGCGTCGAATCCCAACGATGTCCAGGCCAGTGCCCGGCGGCCGCGGACAATGTCGGCGTGATACGTAACGGTGCAACCGGGGCCCGAGGGATCGCGGCGGATGGACGCGGAGAGGTACCGCGCGCCGATCCAGCGGAGATACGCCCAGGGACTGGACTTGTCCCAACCAACATCGGGCAGCGCGAACACGAGCGTGCCGCCGTCCAGCGGATCGCCGACGGCCTCGAGGAGATCGCAGCGGCAGACGGAGGACCGCAGGGCCCGGCCGATCGCGCCGAGGCACCGACCGGCTGGCGCGTCCATGTGTCGACTGACGACGAGCTCGGATGTGTCGCGGCCGAACACCAAATCAGCGACGCGGTCGATCGCGGCCGGCGCCGGCCGCTGTTCGGCCAGCGCGAGCGACACGAACGGCGGGTCGATCCCGGCCTCGGCCGCGGCCGAGGCCACTTGGTCGACGGAGTATCCTGATCCGGCAGTCGCTGCCGCCTGCATCTCGCGAGCCGGGCCGCGTCGTCCATGCCCGGAAGATTAAGGGATCAGGCCGAAGACGACGTCCATGACGTTCGTCCCCGTGTAGCCCGAGCGCAGGAGCGCGCCCGCCGCGTCGAGGCTGCGGTACGCATCGTGACCGGCCAGATCCGCATCCGGGTCACGTCCCGCGTCGCGTGCCGCGCCCCAGGTGAGGCCGTCGACGATGGCGCCCGCGGCGTCCGTCGGGCCGTCGCGTCCGTCCGTGCCGGCCGCCAGGAGTGTGATGCCGCTCGCCGCCTCGCCGGCATCGGCGAGTGAGCGGGCGGCGGCCAGCGCCAGCTCCTGATTTCTGCCACCCATTCCCGGGGCCGCGCCGAGGGTCACCGTGGTCTCGCCACCCCACAGGATGCAGCGCGACACGTGGGGTCCTCGGGCGCGGCGGCGGCGCGCGATCAATTCGCTGGCCAGGCGCACGCCCGCGATCGACGCCTCGCCTTCGAGGGGCGTTGGCATGATCGTCACCTCGTCGACGCCGGCGGCGCGCGCACAGGCCGCGGCCGCTTCGACGGCGTGCCGGTTACTGACGATCACCTGCGTGGTCACCCGGTCGAATGCCGGGTCGCCCGGCTTCGGCGTCTCCGGTGCCTCGCCGCGCGCGACGGCTGCCAGATGCGCGCGAACGCAGTCGCCTAATTCGTCCCAGAGGTTGCCGCGCCGCAGCATCGCGATCACGTCGCGAGCCGTCAGGGGATCGGGGACACATGGGCCCGAACTGATCGACGGGAGATCGTCTCCGAGCACGTCGGAGACGACCAAGCAATGGATCGGTCGGCCTCGGAGCGCGGTCGCTACGCGACCTGCGCTCCATCGCGTGAAGCGTTTGCGTACCGCGTTCATCGTCGCAATGTCGGCCCCCGATCCCAGCAACGTCACGTACAGGGCCGAGAGCTCGGCGGGGCCGAAGTTGGGTATACCCGAGAACTCGGCGGGGGCGAAGTTGGATGTGCCGCGGCTGGGTGTCCCGCGGTTGGGTGTCTCAATGTTGGGTGTGCCGAGGCTGGATGTCCCGATGTCGGATGTCCCGATGTCGGATGTCCCGATGTCGGATGTCCCAATGTCGGATGTCCCGATGTCGGATGTCCCGATGTCGGATGTCCCGATGTCGGATGTCCCGCGATTGAGTGTGCCGGGGCTGCGGACACCGAAGTTGGGTATACCAGCGAGCGGCGCAGCCGCGAGGCTGGAGCCACCGCCGGAGATGAGCGCCACCACCGTGTCTTGTGGCCCGACGCGGGCGATCGCGTCAGCGATCGCGTCCGCGGCGGCCAGTGAGCCAGCGCCCGGGACGGGGTGGTCTCCGACCACGAGCCTGATGGCGCGGTGGGGGGATGGCGGGTCGGCGGCGGGGGTGACGATCACGCCCCCGGCGGGCTCGCGCCCGACCGCGGCGAGGGCGGCGACGGCTCCGGCGGCCATGCCCTGCGCGGCCTTGCCCAATCCAATGATGTGCACCGCCCCGGCGGGCAGGGCGAGCGCCGCGACCGCGTCCCGGGTGGCGCGTTCCGGTATCGCCCCGGCGACGGCCGCCTCGAAGAGGCGGCCCAGGACCTCACGGGGCGTGGCGCGCACGACGGGATTTTGACATTGGGCCAGTCTGTGGGCCTGCGCGTGTCAGCGCAACGCACTGGTTCGGTCAGCGTGACCGAAAACGGCCGATAGGACAGTGACGCCGAGCCCGGCCATACCGTCTGATTGAGAAGGGGTTCGAACCTCCCTCGGACGGAGCCCGTGACCGGCAGTCAGAGCAACCCGCGCCGCCAGCCCTCGTTTGCTGCGGTGACCACACCAGCCGGCATGGCCGGCTTGTGTGCGCGCTGTGGCGCGACGCTCATCCCGTCGAGCACGTCGTGCGCCCGCTGCGGTGCGATGATCACCGGCGAGACGTCCGCCGAGCATGCCGACCGCATCCGGCTCCGCCTGCAGGAGTCGGTCGGCGAGTCGTACCGGCTCCTCGAGCTCCTCGGTCGCGGTGGGATGGGGATCGTCTTCCGGGCCCACGAGACCGCGCTCGACCGCGAAGTCGCGCTCAAGGTGCTGGCGCTCGATCCCGTGCTGTCGCCCGAGGCGTGGGGCCGGTTCGAGCGCGAGGCCAAGCTGGCCGCGCGACTCGACCACCCGCACATCGTTCCCATCTTCGCCGTCGGCCAGCGGAACACCGTCGCGTTCTATACGATGCGACTCGTCCGCGGCGGGACCCTCGAAGACATGCTGGATGGGCACAACGTGCTCGGCATCGAGCACGCCCTCGACATCCTCCGCGACGTCGGCCGCGCCCTCGACTACGCCCACAGCCAGGGCGTGATCCACCGGGACATCAAGCCCGCCAACGTCCTGATCGGAGACAGCGGGCACGCCATGGTGTCCGACTTCGGTATCGCCAAAGCCCTGGGACAGGGCGACGGTCTGGTCGGATCGGGCACCGGCATCATCGGGTCCCCTGGTTACATGTCACCCGAGCAGTGGCGGGGCGAGGACATCGATCCCCGCGCCGATCAATACGCGCTAGGCGTCATGGCGTTCGAGATGCTCACCGGGCACCGGCCGTTCGAGACGGTGCGCGTGCAGGATCTGCTCAAACTGCATCTGTCGGCCAATGTGCCGAACGCCTCGGCGCTGCGCGGAGGGCTCGAGCCCTATGTCGATGGGGCCATCCACCGGGCCATGGCCAAGCGCGCCGATGACCGGTTCCCCTCGGTCTCGGCGTTCGTCGATGCCTTGTCGGGTCGACGGCCGGTCGGCCTGACGCAGACGTCCCTCCGGATCGTGCCCGAAGCGCCCGCGCCGTCCCGGCGCCGGTGGATCGGCGCGGCTATCGCCGCGGCGGCGATCGGGGCCGCGATAGCGACCGTCGCCATCCTGAGCCTGAGCGGCCCGTCGGCGCGCGCCGGCATTGGCGCCGCGCCCCGCCTCACCATCCCGGTCCGCAGGCCGGTCCCGGTCATCCCGGCCAGCTCGCCGGCTCCCCCGGACTCGGTGATGTCCGTCGATACGACGTTCGATCTCAGCGCGCACGGCGGCGGCAGCGAGCCTGCCCACCGGCGCCCCGTCGCGCTCGACCCCAGCCTCGGCGGTCGGGAGAATGCGCAGGGCGACGGCGGCCCGGGGTACATTCGCGTCATCGCCAAGGGCGGCGCCGCGAAGGTCCGCATCGACGGGCATACGCTGGGATTCACGCCGCTCGTCATCAGGATCGAGTCCGGGAATCACTACGTGTCCCTGGAAAGCGCGGGCGATGCGTTCGAGCCGGCGCAGCTCAACGTCGAGGTGGTGACCAAAGACACGGTGACCGCCGTCTTCACCGCCGCAAGTGATACCGCATCGTCGCCTGACGCCACATCGCTGCCGGCGGCGACCCCGTCGCCCTAACCGGCAATAAAGCAGTCGGCGCGGGAGCGTGACAGCCGCCGTTCCCCTGGCAGACGCTGGAATAACGCCCTAACTCGGTTTTGCCGGACACCGCGACCGACGCCTCGACCCCTCAGCCGGATTCCCTAACTTGATAGCGGGCTCGGCAGTTCCGTCGGGCCGGGATAATGGCAAAACTGGCGAAAGCCAGTGACGCAAAGCTCTGGAGGCTAAAGCGGGCCGGCTCGTTCGGCGCGCCATGCCAGTCCGGCCGCCGAACGGTCAGGTGGAGGCTCCGCATGCGTATCCGCGTGCTGCGGCGCGCGCCCGTGGCGCGCGCGCTCGTGATCGTACTCACCGTACTGAACGCGTGTACCAGTGGCCAGGATCTCACAACGGCGCCGGCGAAAGCGGCCCCGCCACAATCCTCGCCGAGCGCGCCCTCGAATCCGACTCCCCCGGGCGCGCCGCCAACGGCGAGCGCCGCCCTCGGTACGCCCGCGCAGACCATCAAAGGCTGGGGCATGTACCCCGCCGGCAACGGTGGTCTCTACGGCCGCAGCCAGGTCGCGGCCGCACTCTACGGCAGCGGGATCACGTTCTTCCGCGTGCAGTTCCGCCCGGAGCTCTACGCCAGCGGCACCACGCTCGCCAACATGACGCTCGATCCCGGCGCGCTCAACGTGCTGGTGCAGTCCATTCAGCAAGCCCAGTCCTACGGTCTCTCGACGTACATTGGCGGCGTCTGGAGCCCACCGGCCGTGTGGAAGACCAACGGATCGCTGGTCGGCGGTGGTCTCATCGCAACCGATGAGACGGCGTACATCGCCTATCTCACGAAGATTCTGCAGGCGCTCAAAGCGAACGGCGCGCCGCTGCCGGTGGCCATCAGCATTCAGAACGAGCCGGAGCACCTCGACGTGTACAGCACGGCGATCTACTCCACGGCCCAATGGCAGCGCGTGATCCAAGCCACGCGGGCCGCGTTCGACGCCAACGGTCTCTCGGCCGTCAAGCTCTTTGGACCGGAAACGGGCACGTTCAATGGCCCGATCTGGGAAGATCCCACGACGCGCGCCGTCGGCTATTTCGGCGGCAGTGGCTACCCGGCCCTCGGCGCCTCGACCGCGCTCAACAGCGCCGTCGGCGCGTACGCACTGCACGCCTACGGCGAATGCGTCATCACGCAGAACGCCGCCGGCATGCAGGCCTTTCCCAAGGACGCGTGGATGACGGAGTTCTCGGCGCCCAACGGGACGACCGAGACGGATTGGATGATCGACACCTACCGCGCGCTGGCCGCGCACCTGGCCACGCTGCCGTTCAACTACTGGGCGTGGTGGAACGGCTTCGCGCAATCCAGTACGTCACCGGATGGGGGCAGCCTGCTGGGCGGCGACCAAACCCCCATCTACTCCAAGCGCTTCTACGCGCTCAAGCAACTGTGGACGACGGTACGACCCGGCTGGAAAGTGGTTCCTATGACTACCACGGATCCCGACCTGCAGGTCGGAGTTGGCGCGCAGGATCCCTGCGCGGCGCGCGTGGACCTGTTGGCGTTCGTCAGTCCCGACGCCAAGACCGTTGCCATCCTCATGACCAACACGACGAAGAGCAACAAAGTGCTCGGCGTCACCGGCCTGCCCGGCACGGGCGTCTATCCGTACCGGTCGGACGCCGCGAACGACATGACCCCGCAGGCCGCCGTGCCCATTACCAAGGGCACGGCGAACATCCCTCTCCCGGCCGGGAGCGCGGTGTTAGCTATTGCGAACTAGCTAGAGCGTACGAGCTGACGGAGTACGTACGGCAGGATTCCGCCGTGGCGGTAGTACTGGAGTTCCTCTGGGGTGTCGATGCGCACGGTGACGGCGAACTTCTTGTCTCCCGCCGTCACCGTGAGCCGGGCCTTTGGTCTCAAGCTCTCGTCCAAGCCTTGGATGGCATAGGTCTCGAACCCGGTGAGTCCCAGCGATTGGCGCGAAGCGCCATCGGCGAATTCCAGCGGCAACACACCCATGCCGACGAGATTCGACCGGTGGATCCGCTCGAACGACTCGGCGATGACGGCCCGCACGCCGAGGAGTAGCGTGCCCTTCGCGGCCCAGTCGCGTGATGAGCCCGTACCGTACTCTTTCCCGGCGATGATCACGAGCGGCGTCTTCTTGGCCTGAAACGCGACCGCCGCATCGTAGATGGCGATCTGCTCCGCGCCGGGCGCCATGCGCGTCCAGCCGCCCTCCACGCCGGCCACCAACTCGTTTTTGAGCCGGATATTGGCGAACGTGCCGCGCACCATCACCTCGTGATTGCCGCGCCGCGCGCCGTAGGAATTGAAATCGGCCTTGGGCACGCCGTGCTCCAGCAGCCACCGGCCGGCCGGACTGGCCGCCTGAATATTGCCGGCGGGCGAGATGTGATCCGTCGTGATCGAGTCGCCGAGCAAGGCCAGCACGCGCGCGCCCGTGATCGGGGTGATACCCGGCGGAGTCGTCGTCATACCCTCGAAGTACGGCGGGTGCTTGACGTACGTGGATGCGGCGTCCCACGCATAACGCTCGCCGGTCGGCACGTCCAACGCCTGCCAGCGGTCGTCGCCGGTGAAGACGTCGGCGTACTGGGCGCGAAACATCTCCGCCTTGACCGACCGCAGGATCTCGGCCTCCACATCCTTTGGCGCCGGCCAGATGTCGCGCAGGAACACCGGGCCGCCCGCGCCCACGCCGAGGGGCTCGTTGGCGAAGTCGATGTCCATGCGGCCCGCCAACGCGTAGGCCACCACCAACGGCGGTGAAGCCAGGTAGTTGAATCGCGTCAGCGGATTGACGCGCCCCTCGAAGTTGCGGTTGCCCGACAGCACGGCGGCGACGACGAGGTTGTGCTCGTCCACGACGTCGGCGATCGGCTGGGGGAGCGGCCCCGAATTGCCAATGCACGTGGTGCAGCCGTAGCCCACAAGGTTGAACCCCAGCTTTCGCAGCGACTCCATCACGCCCGCTTTCGCGAAGTAGTCGGTGACGACTTTGGATCCCGGCGCCAAGCTGGTCTTGACCCATGGCTTGCTGCTCAATCCCGCCGCGACGGCGTTTTGGGCGAGCATGCCGGCGGCGAGCATGACCGACGGATTCGACGTGTTGGTGCAGCTCGTGATCGCCGCGATGACGACCGAGCCGTCGCGCAGCGCGAATTCGCTCCCGTTGTACGCACACGCGTAGCCCGGCGCTTGATGCTGGGGTTGGGCGCCGCCCTCGTCATCCTCGCGCAGCACGGCCTTGGTCGTGCTGGCGGCGACGGTCTTCGCGCGCGACGAGTGATCGGCGGCGAGGGCCTCGCGAAACATGGCCTTCGACTTGGACAGCGGGACGCGGTCCTGCGGGCGCTTCGGACCGGCCAGGCTCGGCTCCACCGTGCGCAGATCCAGCGTCAGGCTGTCGGTGAAGACGGGTGCGGGCGTCTGGTCGGTCCGGAAGAGACCCTGCTCCTTGCAGTACGCCTCGACCAGTTTCACGTGGTGCTCGTCGCGCCCGGACAGGCGCAGATAGGCGAGCGTCTCGTTGTCCACGGGGAAGAATCCCATGGTGGCGCCGTACTCCGGGGCCATGTTGGCGATCGTCGCGCGGTCGGCCAGCGACAGCGAGGAGAGGCCGGCGCCGTAGAACTCGACGAACTTCCCGACGACTTTCTTCTGGCGGAGCAGCTGGGTGACGGTCAGCACCAGATCCGTGGCCGTGGCGCCCGGCGGCAGCTGTCCATGCATCTCGAAGCCCACGACCTCGGGGACGAGCATCGACAGCGGCTGTCCCAGCATGGCCGCCTCGGCCTCGATGCCGCCCACGCCCCAGCCGAGTACGCCCAATCCGTTGACCATCGTGGTGTGGGAGTCCGTTCCGACGAGCGAGTCGGGATACACCTCGTCGCCGCGGGTAAACGCCACCTGCGACAGATACTCCAGGTTGACCTGATGGCAGATGCCGGTTTCCGGCGGCACGACGCGAAAGTTCTCGAACCCCGTCTGTCCCCATCGCAGAAACGCGTACCGTTCGCGGTTCCGCTCGTATTCCAGACCGGCGTTGATCAGGAACGCGGCCTCCGAGCCGTATTCATTGACCTGCACCGAATGGTCGATCACGAGGTCGACGGGCTGCAGCGGATTGATGCGCGTCGCCGCGCCACCCAGCGCCACGATCGCATCGCGCATTGCCGCCAGGTCGACGACGGCCGGGACGCCCGTGAAGTCCTGCAAGAGGACCCGGCTGGGCCGAAAGGCGATCTCGCGCTCCTGCCGCGCCTTGACATCCCACGCCGCGAGGGCGGCGATGTCATCGCGCTTGACGAACGCGCCGTCCTCGTTGCGCAGCAAGTTCTCCAACAGGATCCGAAGGCTGAACGGGAGACGACTGGCGCCGGTGCCGTCGAGACGGTCGAGACGGTAGATCGTGTACGTGCGTCCGCCGACGCTCAGCGTCGAGCGGCTGGCAAAAGAATTGGGATGTGGCATGGGGGATTCCGCAAAGCGTCGAGAACGGAGCCACTGCGCGGGGGCCGTGCTTCCCGCACAGGCTGTCTGAAATCTCGATCGAGCGCCATTTCTCGCCATGCCCAATCCACTCGATCCGGCGACATTGGCCGCGGAACTCGTCCGCCTGGAGTCGACCAGCGGCAACGAAGGCGAGGTCCTCGCCTTTGTCGAGGATCTGATGACGGCGCGCGACTGGCGCGTGCGTCGCATTCCGGTGTCGGCGGGCCGCGACGACCTCTGGATCACCGCGACCGATGCGCCGACGGTCACCCTGAGCACGCATCTCGACACTGTGCCGCCATTTATTCCGCCCCGCTTCGCGGGCGGACGACTCTACGGTCGAGGCGCGTGTGATGCCAAGGGCATAGCGGCCGCCATGGCCTGTGCGGCGGAGCGTCTGCGCGCGCGCGATGTGCCCGTGGCGTTGCTGTTCGTCGTGGGTGAAGAGACGATCCATGATGGCGCCACCGCCGCGAACCTGGTGCCCACGGCGAGCCGTGTGCTGATCAACGGCGAGCCGACCGAAAGCACGCTGGCCCGAGGAACAAAAGGCGCGATGCGCCTCGTGCTGCGCACCACCGGCAAAGCGGCGCACTCGGCGTACCCGTCGCTCGGACACTCGGCGACCCGGGATCTCGTGCACCTGCTCGCCGAGCTCGATACCTTGCCGCTCCCGCGCGACCCGCTGCTCGGCGAGACGACCATCAACATTGGATCGCTGGCGGGCGGCGTGGCCGACAACGTCATCGCGCCGTGGGCCGAAGCGCGGCTCATGGCGCGCCTGGTGACGCCGGCCGATGAGGTCGCCGATCTCCTCCGGCACTGGATCGCCGAACGCGTGCCGTCGGCCACACTCGAGGTGGAGGCGTTGGTGCCGCCGGTCCGACTGGGGCGGCTCCCGGATCTGCCGACATCCGTCGTCGCCTACGCGACGGACATTCCCAAGCTCACCAACTGGGGCACACCCTATCTCTTCGGCCCGGGCTCGATCCACGTCGCGCACACGGACGACGAGTTCATCGAGCTGGACGAGCTCCGCCGGTCGGTCGGGATCTACGAGCGCTTGGCCGTCGACGCGCTGGCGCGCAGTACGGGCTGACCGGAACGGCGGGCCGGCGCCACCGACAAGGCGCCGGTCGGACAATGGTGGATGAATTCGCCGTCCGCGGGCGACCACGTGACGGTCGCGGTCTGGGTCACGGCTTTGTGCTCGGCGTCGAGCTTCATGGTGTCCGGCGCCATCGCCACGCAGGTCCCGCATCCCACGCAGAGGGCGCGATCGACTTCGATCCGTACCCGCTTGCGGGGAAACACGCCGCCGGCCGCCGCCGCGATCTCGCCGAAGTTGCGCAGGGCTTCACGCGCGGCGCGATATCCCTCATCGATCAGCGCCGGCGTGTCGCCGAAGCGCAGCCACCCCACGTGCCCGAGGCGCGGGCGCACCAGGACCATTGGCGGGCCGTCCCACTGCGTCAGCTGGTAGTTCTGCAGGGCGTGCATCATGACGGTGGCCGCGCGCATGTAGGTGTTGGCGAAACCGCGCGCGACGATCGACTCGTTGTTCGACAGCTCCGACGATCCGACGTCGACGGCGATGACGACGTCGGCATAGGGGGCGGCCACGGCCACGGGGAGATTGTCGATCGTGCCACCGTCGATGCATAGCCGCCCGTTCACCTGTCCCGGCGGGAAGAAGCCGGGCAGGGCGCACGAAGCGTAGACCGCATCGCGCACGGACACATCGCGCAAGCCAGGCAAGCCCCAGGCGATCTGGGTGCCCCGCTCGACGTCGACCGTGCTCACGAGGACCTGCACGGGCAGCGCGTCGAACCGCCCTTCGGGCACGTTTTCCTCGATCAAGGCCCGCAACGGCTCGCCGGCGTAGATCGAGGGCGCGCGCATGCGCTCCAGCAGCATGGCGACGTGATTGAGCCGGAACAAATCGCGGCGCTTGAGTCGCTCGGCGTGCTCGGTCATGCGGCGGACGGAGGCGCCACAGCCGCGGGCCGCGGCGATCAGCGCGCCGATGCTGGTGCCGGCGTACACGACCGGCTCGATCCCAAGCTCTTCGAGCGCCCGGATCACGCCGATGTGCGCAAACCCTTTCATCCCGCCACCGCCCAAGGCGAGGGCCACGCGAGCCTTTTGCATACCTGGTGTTACCCCGGATGGTGCTTGCGGGATCGCGCTGACACCGCGATTGGCGCCGCGACCGCCGTAATCTGCACCGTCTTTGGCACGCCGTCGACGCGAGCCGTCACATGTTGCGTGCCTGGTGCGTTCGCCAGCGTCCATGTGCCGCGCACCACGCCGTTGGAGTCGGTGACGGGCGTGCTGTCCGACCACGCGCGAGCCGGCGACAGACTTACCGCGACGGCGCTCACGGGGTTCCCGGCGGCGTCGGTCACGCGGAGGGCGACGGCCTTGGGCAGCGTCGCGCCCGGGGCGGCATGCTGGGCGTCGCCGGCGATGATCGCGATCGCCGCCGCGGGGCCGGGGAGGGCGTGCGCGCGCACGATCGCGGGACGCACGGACCGGCCGTCGCCGACCAGCACGCGGACGCGTTGCGTCCCCACGTGGGGGCCGAGCACCCAGCTGGCGCGCACTTCGCCGACGGAATCCGTCCGCGGCGCGGCGCCCGTGACCGTCCCGCCATTGAGCGCGATCCAACGCACGGACACATTGCCCATCACGCGACCGGTCGTGTCGGTCAACCGGACCCCAATGGGCATGGTCAGTGCCGTCGCGATCTTCGCCGTCTGGCTATCGGCGAGGACCGCCATCCGGGTATTGGCGTTGACCGGTTCCGCCTCGGCCACGACGGTCACGACGCTGTCCACGCCGTCCGTGCTCGCCACCAGGCGCTGGCGACCGGCGAGATCGCCCAGCTTCCACGGACAGCGCGCGCGACCATTGGCGTCGCTGACGACCGTCGCGATCTCCGCCGTCGCGTTGGCGTCGGCCTGCTTGAAATGCACGGTCTGCCCGCCGAGGGGTTTTCCCCGGCGCGACAGCACGCGCACGGTGATGGGCTCCGGCAGGCTGGCGCCTGCCGGCCCGTCTTGGCCGCCGCCCGCCAGCAAGGTCAGAGCGCCCGGAACCGGCACGACGGTGATGGGCGCGTCTGCCGACGCGCCATCCACCGTCGCCGTGATCGTCGCGTGGCCCTCGCGCACGGCTCGCACCATCCCGACGGTGTCGATCGTGGCTACGGTGCTGTCACTGGTGTGCCAGCGCGCGAAGCGCGCGCCGATCACGTGTCCGCGCGCGTCGGTGGCCGTAGCCGAGAGCGGGTGGTTGGCGAGCTCCGGCAGGGTGATGGCGCTGTCGGCCGCGATGTGCACCGCGGAAGCCACGGGTCGCACCACGACCGTGGCCCGGGCCAGCAGCTCACCCACCGTCACGACGACCGTGGCCGATCCCAGCCCGCGCGCGATGACGGTGCCGTCGCCGTTGATGGAGGCCACTTCGGGATGGTCGACAGCCCACTTGATGTTCGTGCCGACGAGCGCCGTGCCATGTTTGTCGGTGACTGTAGCGGCGAGATGGAGGGTGTCGCCGATCGATGTCGCGGTATCGCTGGCCGGCGCGAGGCCCACCCAGGTGGCGCCGAAATTCCCGACGGTCCGGCGGGTCTGGGCGCCGTCGAGGCCCATCTCGTGGATGGACGTCAAAACAGTGCCCAGGGCCGCGGCGACCGCCACCACGCGGGCCACGATCCGGGCAGCGTCGTGCACTTTGCTGCCTTCGGTCGAAGCCTGCGTGCGCGCCATGCTTACATGACTAGCCGGGTCGGACTCCAGTCACGCCCGCGTAAGGCTTTATTTCAGAAACACATACAAGCCGTATGCCCCTACGGCGACTCCCCCGATCGCGACCGCGGTCCCGGCGCCTCCGCCGATCAGCAATCCAGCCACCAAAGCCGCTCCGCCGACGATCATGAGGGCGCCTCCGGTGCCCAAGCCGCCGCCCCCGGCTGCCGCCGCCCGGTCGGCCGACTCCTGCGGAGACATTTGTTCCGTCTCGACGTGGACCCGTACGCCAGCCGTAGCCGCCTCTAAGGTCGGGCCGGCCGCTTGGGCGCGCGCGACAGCCGGGATCATGAGAAACAGGGTGACCGCGATGAGACGGGCGAGTGCGAGCATGGCGCGCGATCCTCGGGAATATGTATAGTGGGGGTGTGATGATAAGACGCTTGGTTTTGCGATGTGTCATTGCCGCGACGTGCGTTCTCACCCGCGCGGCGTTCGCCCAGGGTGGCAAGATCTCGGCCGCCGAGATCGATGGCGATCTGCGTTTTCTGTCTTCCGATTTGCTCGAGGGGCGGGCACCAGCGACCCGCGGCGGACAGTTGGCGGCGAGCTACATTGCCACGGTGCTCCAAGCCGGCGGCATTGAACCGGCGGGAACCAGCGGCACATTCCTCCAGACCGTCCCGATCGACGTCGTGGCGGCGGACCGGTCGACGTTGCACGTGACCGCGTCGGGCAAGGCGACGGCCAACCTCCGCTATCCGGACGACGTGGTCGTGGGCGCCGGTTCGGCGACCGAGTCCAGCGCCGCCAAGGGTGAGTTGGTTTTCGTGGGCTACGGCGCGACCGCGCCGGAGTATCGGTGGGACGACTTCAAAGGCGTCGACGTCCGCGGCAAGGTCCTGCTGGTACTGGTGAACGATCCCCCGGCGCCGCCGAGCGAGCCGGCGTTGTTCGGCGGCAACACGATGGTCTACTACGGGCGCTGGACGTACAAGTTCGAGGAAGCCGAGCGTCGCGGCGCCGTGGGATGCCTCATCGTGCACACGACCGAGCGGGCCGGGTATCCGTGGCACACGGTCGTCGGCTCCTGGGCCAAGGAGTTGCGCATGCTGCCGCGCGATCCGACGCTGCCGCCGCCCCTGGGTGTGCGCGGCTGGATCACGGACAGCGCGGCCACGGCGCTCTTGGGACAGGCCGGTCTCGATCTTTCGCGCCTCCGCACGCAGGCCGCGTCCCGGGATTTCCACCCGGTGTCGACCGGCATCATGATCGACGCCGCGTTCGCCAACCACGTGCAACATTTGCAGTCGGAGAATGTCGTTGGTGTGGTCCGAGGCCGCGATCCCGTGTTGCGCAACCAGTACGTGGTGTTCTCGGCGCACTGGGACCACTTGGGCATCGGTCCGGCGGTGAACGGCGACTCGATCTACAACGGGGCCGAGGACAATGCGTCCGGCGTCGCCGACGTGCTGGCGATGGCCCGGGCCGCGGCGGCGACGCCCGAGGCCATGCGGCCGCGTCGCTCGTTGCTCTTCCTGCTGGTGACCGGGGAGGAGTCGGGCCTTCTGGGCTCGGCGTATTTCGCGCAGCATCCGACGGTGCCGGTGAACGGGCTGGTGGCCAACCTGAACATTGATGGCGGCAATCTGCTGGGCCGCGTGTCGGACCTGTCGGTGCTGGGTGAGCACAAAAGCTCGCTGGGGCCGTCACTGGCGAAATACGTGGCGTCGCGCGGTCTCCGATTGTCTCCGGAGTCGCATCCCGAGCAGGGCCACTTCTATCGCTCCGACCACTTCTCGTTTGCCAAGGTCGGCGTGCCAGCGCTCTCGATCGGCGCGGGGACGGACTACGTGGGGCGGCCGAAGAATTGGGGCGTCGAGCAAGAGGACGACTACACGGCGCACCGCTACCATCAGCCGTCGGACGAATACCGGCCGGACTTCGATCTCAGTGGAGCGGTGCAGCTGTCGACTCTCGTGCTCGGGTTCGGTGAGTCGTTGGCGAACGCCCCGGCATTCCCGACGTGGAACGCGGACGCCGAGTTCCACCGGGCGGCGGCTTCGGCCACATCCGCGATTCCGTGACGGGGCACGAGACCTGCGCCCGACGTCACCTCATGAGGGGCGTGGTGGTAGGAAGCGTGCTCGGCGTCGCGGTTTGGGCCATCCCGGCGACGGTCCAGGCGCAGTTCGCGGGCGTTACGCCGCCGCCGGCGCGCCGCGCCGCGGCGCCGGCACCCGTGGCGGCGGTTGACACGACACACGCCGTCGCCAGGCACCCGACGACGCAGTTGACGGATCTCACGGCGTGGGTGGATTCGGCGACAAACGCGCGGGCCGCGCGCATGAACGAAGCGGCGCCAGCCGCCGTTTGTGACACGGCGCCAAAACGCGTGCCACCGCGTACGACGCGTCACGGCGGCGGGGGACCAAATAGTTGAACTCGGGGCTGCTCGAATAGTACAATAGGAATACCCCTCAAGTGCTGGAGGACCGCCGAGCCATGCCATCCCCGTTCCTGAGCTCCGAGGAGTACGATGAGCGCGCGCATCAGCTCTATAACGAGGGGCAGTATGACGAGGCGCTCGACGTGCTCCGCGAGGGGCTCTCGCTGTATCCGAACGCCGTAGAGCTCCACGTCGGCGTCGGGTATGCGCGGCTGGCCCGTGAGGAGTATGCCTGGGCGCGGCGGAGCTTCGAGGAGGCGTTGGTGCTCGATCCCGAGCACGAGGATGCGCTGGCCGGTCTGGGCGAAACGCTCCTCAAGTTCGGGCAGCAGGCGTGGGCGCTCAAGAATTTTCGCCGCATCCTGGAGCTGGGGTACCGGGACGATGTGGAGCTCATGCTCCAAGCGGGACGCGCGCTCTTTCGCGAGGGGCTGATCGAGGCGGCGCAGGAGTTCTTCGACATCGCGGTCCAGCAGACACCGGATTCGGCCGAGGCGGTCGCCTGCGTGGGGTACGCGCAGCATCGGATGGGAGAGACGGACGCGGCGATCGCGACGTTGCGGAGTGCGCTGCAGCTCGATGGGGATCACGCCGAAGCGCGGATCTATCTCGGCAACATCCTCTACGATCGGGGCGAGTACGAGGCAGCACTGTACCATCTCGACCGGACGTCGCCGGACGACCACTGGGACGAGCTGGGCATCTGGCGCCTGGTCGAGCTCAAGAAAACCGTCTATCGGCTCGCCGACGACGATCCGGAGCTCAAGCCCTGGGATGATCGGTTGACGGAGTTGGCGGGCGAGTCGGACGACATTGACGACATGCTGGCCGAGATCGAGCAGCGCGCGGCGGACGAGGCGCAGAACGAAGCGCGGGGACAGCTGGAGCTGTTCGGTGCCTTGCTCAATGATCTCGCCGGCCAAAAGCGCCCGATCTCGTCGCCCACCGCCGAGCACACCATTGTGTGCGAGGGTCGGGAATTCGACGGGACCTGGGACGAGATTGTCCGCTGCATGCGGGATGCCGACGCGTCGTACGCCGGGCGGCCGCTCGTGGAGTACATGCAGACCGAGGCGCGGCGCGGGTTCTCCAAGACCGGGATGGAGATCCCCACGACGGACGCGGAGAGTTTCATTCGCGGCAGCGCTGACGCGGGGTTACTCCGCATCGTGCGGTGACGGCCCCGGGAGGGCCCCCGTATAACGGTGCTCTGGTCCGTGCGCGTCCCGGCCGTCGAGCGACTGACGGCGGCGCGCGATGCCGCGTCGCTCGTGGCGGCGTGGACGGCCGTGGAATCCGCGCTGCAGACCATTGCCAGTGACCGGTCGCTCGTCGGACAGCTCCTGGTGCGGGATCTCCGGCAGCGCAATATCCTGACGCTGGGACAAGGGCACGCGCTCATTGAATTCATCGCGGCGCGTGATCGCGCCCAGGCTGCCGGCTATGTGGTGACCGACGCCGACGTTGCCGCGGTCAACGATGCCTTTGCGCAGCTCTCGGCAGGACCCGTCGCCGACGTTCCCGTTTCATCACCCGTGCCGGTCGCAACGCCGATCGCGGCGCCAGCTCCGTCGCGTGGCGTGCCGCCGGCGCTGCTCGGCCTGATCACCGTGCTCGCGCTCGCGGGCATCGGCTTGGGCGTCGTCATGATGATGAAAAAAGGCAAGAATGGTGCAATTGGGAGTCAAGCTGCCGGGACCGGCGATGCGCTGGCGGGAGCGATCGCCTCGTATAACGCGGGCCGCGTCGACTCGGCGCGCGCCCTGTTCACGGCGGCGGCCCGTGCCGATACGATGGCCGCGGAGCCGCACATCTACCTCGGCCGGATCGCCCGCGAGAGCGGCGATCTGACGACGGCGCGCAGCGAGCTGGTGACGGCGGTCCGTTTGGCGCCGGACAACGCCGTGGCCGAACGGGAGATGGGCGCGGTGCTCCTGGCCGCGGGCCAGTACGATCTGGCGAAGAAATTCTACACGCGCGCCATCACCCTGGACCCGAGCGATCCCTCGGCGCTGGGCTTCTTCGGTTGCACGCTCATGCGCCTCGGCCAAACGCAGGAAGGAACGAAGTTCCTGGCGCGCGCCGGCCAGGGCCCGTGGAGCGTCTGCGCGACGGCGGCCAAGTGATCGACTGCGCGGAACTGACGAAGCTGTTCCCGGTGACCGCGCGCGAGCCCATCCGCGCGCTGGACCGTCTGACGTTGCGCGTCGATGCGGGCGAGGTCGTGGGTATCGCGGGGCCGAACGGCGCCGGCAAGAGCACGCTGATCGCGCTCTTGCTCGGGTACCTGTCCCCGACGTCGGGCACGATCCGCGTCGGCGACCTGCCGCCGCGCCAGTACGCGGAACGACACGGCGTCGCCTATCTGTCGGAGCTGATCGGCATCAATCCGCGTTGGCGTACGGACGACGCCCTCACGCGCTATGCGCTCCTGGCGGGCTTGTCGGACGATGAGATCGCGCGGCAGGTGGGCGCGCTCCTCGACGTGCTGGGCCTCGACGAGCATCGCACGAAGCCGGTGCGGGCCTTGTCCAAGGGCAACCGGCAGCGCCTCGGCCTGGCCCAAGCGCTGCTCGGGGATCCCGACGTGGTCATTCTCGATGAACCGACGCACGGTTTCGACCCGACGTGGGTGCTGCGGTTCCGCAGCGTCATGCGCAATCTCCGCCGTCCGGGACGCACGATGTTGATCGCGTCGCACGATCTGGCCGAGCTGTCGGCCTTGACCGACCGCGTGTACATCATCGATCGCGGCAGCGTGGTGCGCTCCGTCGACACGGGGGCGACAGCGCCTTCCGTGCGTGACTATCGGCTGGCGCTCGCCACTGGCGCCGCGCACGTTGCCGCCGTGTTCCCCAGCGCGCAGGCGATTGGTACCGATGCCACGACGTTCGAGCTCCGCCAGATCGATCTCGACGCGCTCAATACCGGCGTCGCCGAACTACTCCGCCTCGGCGCGCGGCTGGCGAGCGTGGCGCCGACTGAAACGCTTCTCGAGTACCACTTTCGCGAAGCCGTGAACGCGAGGGAGCCATGACGGCGCAGGCGCGCCTCGGACGCTACGCGCTGTGGCAACTCCGGGACTACGCCTTTGGCGCCGGCGGTGCGACCGTGGTCCTGGCCTGCGCGCTGGCCTGGATCGGCGCCAACACATTGAGCGTGAACGGCCGGCAGCCGTCGTCGTTCGAATGGCTTGTCGGTCTGGTCGCCTTCTTCGGGTCCGTCTTCGCGGCGTCGGGTCTCATTGCCGACGATCGCACACACGGATACTATCGCTTTCAGTTTGCCAAGCCCGTCCACCCCATTCGGTTCTACGCCCAGGCCTACGTCACCCGTGGCCTTTGGCTCGTGGCGCTCGTGGCCCTCATTGACGGACTTGGAGTCCTGACGGACCGATCCGTACCCATTGTTGGCAGCCTTGCGTTCATTGTGGTGCAGTACATCCTGGTCGGCGGAGTCACTCTGCTCTTGTCATTGCTCGGGCGCTTTGCGTGGCTCGTCTCCTGCGTGCTCTACGCCATGTCGATACTGGCGAACCGCTTTTATAATGTGACAGTTGGAGGCTGGCACGCGTTATGGGTGACGCTGCACTTCCTGCTGCCACCGTTCCACCTCAGCGAGATCGCGATGGTCGAGACGCCCCAGGTCTGGTGGTCGGTGGGTTACGGCGTCCTGTCGCTCGTGGCGACCGCGATCGTGCTCCGCCGGCGGGAATGGGCGCGATAGCGACCGTCCGCACTGTGTTGCCCAATGGGCTCACGGTGCTGATCCGATCCGATCGGTCGGCGCCCGTTGTCGCCGTCGTGACGTACGTCAAGGCCGGCTACTTCGACGAGAGCGACCCGCAGGTCGGCATCGCGCACGTCCTCGAGCACATGTTCTTCAAGGGGACCCCAACGCGTCCCGTCGGCGCGATCGCCAAGGAGACGATGGCGAGCGGTGGGTATCTCAACGCCCACACGATCTACGATCATACGAGCTACTTCACGGTGCTCCCGGCCGCCCGCTTGGCCGAGGGGCTCGCGGTCCAGTCCGATGCCTACGCGAGCTCGCTGATCGACGACGTCGAGCTGGCGCGCGAGCTCGAAGTCATCATCCAGGAAGTAAAGCGCAAGTTCGACGCGCCGTCGGCGCTGGCGACCGAGTCGCTGTACGCGCTGCTGCACGACCGCCACCGCCTCCGCCGGTGGCGGATCGGGCAACCGGACCAGCTGCGCGCGTTCACCCGCGACGATGTGCTCGCGTTCTATCGCGGGTACTACCACCCCGGCAACACGATACTCTCGATCGTCGGGGACGTCGATCCCGATGCGGCGCTCGCGCTCGTGCGGCAGTATTACGGCGCCCTCCCGGCGCATCCGATCGCCCGGGATCATGGGCCGCTGGAGGTTGCTCGAGCCGGGCCTCCGCTACCGCGAGTGGGCCGGCGATATCGCCCAGGCCCAGCTCCTCTTTGGTTGGCGCACCCGCGGGACCCTCGATGCGGACACGCCGCTGCTCGATGTCGCCGCGGCGAGCATGGGGTCGGGTCGCGCCTCGCGGCTCTATCGCGCCGTGCGCGAGCGGCAGCTCGCCTCCTCGGTGTCCGCGTACAACTATACGCCGACGGACGTGGGCGTTTTCGTCATTCACGCCGAGACGCCGCGCGACCGGACGCGGGACGCGGCGCGCGCCGTGTGGGCCGAGTTGCGCGACGTGCTCGACCACGGGCTCTCGTCCACCGAAGTCGAGCGGGCGCAGCGCCTGTTCGAGTCCCAGTTTGCGCGGCGCACGGAATCGATGGAGGGCCAGGCCAATCATCTCGCCGAGTGGGAAGCCCTCGGCGACTGGGCGCTCGGGGACCGGTATCTGACGCGCGTGCTCTCGGCGACTGCCGACGACGTGACCGCCGCCTTGCGGCGGCACGTCGATCCCACCCAGGCCGCCGCGCTCATCTGATCGGCCCTCGGCGTCCGCGACCGTCGCCGAGGACGCTGCTGCGTTTTTTTCGACGTTGGCGCAGGACGGCCCCGCACCCGTGGCGCCGGTCGCGCGCCGTACGAACGGCGCGTCGGCGTCACGGGCGGTGCTGGCGGCCGAGGAAGAGATCGCCGGCGTTCGCCTGTATCATAGCCGCCAGGGCGTGCCGATCCTCGTACGCCACAAGCCGGGCGCGGCCATCACCCACCTGGGCGTCTTCTCCCTCGGCGGCGCACGGGACGAAGCCCCGGCGTCGGCCGGGATCACGACGCTCATGGCCCGCTCGTCGCTCAAAGGGACGTCATCGCGCAGCGCGGCCGACATCGCGACCGACGCCGAATTCCTGGGCGGCACCGTCGTGAGCAGCGTGGGCGCCGAGAACTTCGGATGGTCGATCTCGGTGCCGACGCGCGGGACGGAGGCGGCGCTGGCGCTGCTCGCCGACGTCGTGCAGCACCCGACGTTCCCGGACGCCGCACTCGAAACCGAACGCGCCCTCTTGCTGGCCGATCTCGCGTCCCTCCGCGACGACATGTACCGGTATCCCGTGCGACTGGCGACGGAGGCCGCATTTCGCGCCCATCCGTACGGGATGGGGACATTCGGCTCCGACGCATTGGTGCGCGCGCTCACCATTGACGCCGTGCGGCAATGGCACGCCGGGATACGGTCCGGGCCCTTGGTGATCGCGATCGTCGGCGATGTCGAGACCGACCATGTCGCGGCCGCGGCCGCCGCGGCGTTTCCCGAATTGGCGTGGTCCCAGACTACGCCGCTCGACGCGCCCGTCTGGCCCACCGGCCCCCAGCGGGAGATCGAGCAGCGGGACAAAGCGCAAACGGCGATGGCGCTCGCCTTTCCCGGCCCGGCGCGGCGCGACGACGACCGCTACACCGCCCACATCATCGCGACCCTCGCCAGCGGTCTCGGTGGCCGGTTCTTCGACGAGCTGCGGGACAAGCGGTCGCTCGCCTACACCGTGCACGCGTTCGCGGCGGAGCGCACCCTCGCCGGGATGTTCATCGCGTACATTGCGACTTCGCCATTGCGCGAGGATGAGGCGCGCGCCGGACTCCTCGCCGAATTCGGCAAGCTGCGCGATACGCCGGTGTCGGTCGACGAGCTGCTCCGGGCCCAGGCCTATACGATCGGCGCCCACGCGATCCGGCAGCAGAGCGGCGCCTCGGTGCTGGGCGACCTGATCGATGCCTGGTTCTTTGGGCGCGGGCTGGTCGAGCTCGACCAACATGACGCCCGCGTGCTGGCGGTGACGACCGACGCCGTCATTGACGTCGCCAACCGCTACTTCGACCCGCGCCGGATCGTCGAGGGGATCGTGCGGGGCGCGGCGGCGGTCTAGCGCACGGTCGCCGGCGGATACCCCAGGGCGCGGTTGATCCAGCGCACGAACGGGATGGCGGCCCGGAACTCGCGGGCCAGGATGTCCGGCAGCTTCGCGCTTCCCAGCTCGGCCGCGGTCAGGTCGCGGTGCACGGTGAACGACTTGTAGCGGAGCCATTGCGCGGCCGGATGGGAGTCGGCGAATCCCCGCGGCAGGCGTTGCAGCATTGCCTCTTCGCTGAGCCCCGAGAACCGCCGGGCGACGGTGCGCACCGCCCGGGCGAATCCGGCCGCATTGTCACCCAGGGCGGCGCGAATCTTCTTGAGACCCGCCGTCGGCGGCATCCAGATGCCGGCCGCGATGATGGACGCATTGGGCTCGAAGTGAAAGTACAGCCCGGCGCCGCCGTGAATCTGCTCCGCCTCGCGGCCCAGCGCGCGATGGTTGACCCAGAATCCGACGTTGCGCTTGTACGGCGACTTGTCCTTCGAGAAGCGCGTGTCGCGGTGGATGCGGAATACCGAGCGCTTCGGGTCGGCGGCCAGCTCCGGCGCGATGCGCGCCAGGCGCACGTCCAGCTCCTCGATCAGTTCGCGGAGGGGCGCGCGCAGTTCCTCGTCATAGATCGCGCGCCGCGCTTCGAACCATTCGCGGCGGTTGTTGCGTTTGAGGCCGCGCAGAAAGGCGAACGCCGCCGGCCGGAATCCCGGGAAGGTCGATGTCATGTTCCCTGAAATTATGGCTCGCGTCCCTGGGTTTCGCGTAGGCTTCGCGTCGCCCGGCTCACGGCCGACACTACGTGGCGCAGTCTGCCACTGGGCGCCCGCAGCCCGATGACGGCGCCGTAGTCGGCCGCATCGGCGACGATCAACCCTTTGATCGCCGAGTGCCCCGTGGCCCACGCCAGACTCGCCCAGATCGCCCGCTCCTGGTTCACTTCGCCCTGCGACACGGGGTACCCGTAGGCCCCGAAGACCCAGTGCTCTTTGGGCGGCTGCGGGCCCGCCGCCATCCAGCGGTCGGCGGCTCGCATTGGGCATCCAGATCCGCGGCGCCGGCGAACATTGGCCGCAGCACGAATCCGGCCGCGTCGACGGGCGAGTCCGGCGCGGTCACCCACGCGTAGAGGGCGCTGTCCCGGGCGCCGAACGTCGACACCGCGACCGCGACGTGCACGCGCGGGTCGACGCGGTGGATCGCGAAGGCGGCCGCGCTCAGGAATCGGGTCCACGTATTCACGGGCAGCGGCCGACCGAGCGCGCTGTCGCCGCGCCGCGTCGGCTCATCGACGGGGATGAGATAGTCCGGGTGGAGCGCCCGCGCGATCCGACTCAACTCGGCCAGCCGCGCTTCTTGGTACGCTTGAGGCGACGCCGCGTATTCCCGGGCGGCGTCCGGCGGATACTCGAGGGTCACGATCAGCGCGGTGGTGTCCCGCCGCAGCTGGTCGAGCGCGCGGCTCAGCGAGTCCAGCGCGGCCGGGTGGGCGCCGCGGGGATCGATGCGCACGCTGAGCGCCTCGGCGCCCGTCGTGTCCAGCAGTCCCAGGTCCAGTCGAAGGGCGCGCGCGGTCGGCGGCGCCTCCAGCGCCGGCAAAACACTCACGCCCACCGTGAAGTCGCCGGCCGGGCGTTCCACCAACGGCTCCGTCCCCAGCGCCGCGTAGCTCCGGACCGTCAGCATGGCGCTCGGCAGCGCCAACATGATCGCCGCGAACCACCCCACCGCCACCAGCGCGAGCAAGGGACGCATGACCTTGGCGATCCAGCCGCGGGCGGGGAAGGCCGGCGCCAGCATTGGTGGCTGCAGCGCGTACGCCCATCCCAGCGTCGCCGGACCGCCGATATACCCCAACACATTGACGTGCGCCACGATCAGCGCCAGCGCCGAGTCCGACGGCGACCCGCCCGCGGCCGTCACCCATTGCGTCGCGGCGATGACCGTGAGCAGCAGATCGTAGATGAGGATCGGAAGCCCCAGCGCGGGCGAGACGATGCGCCGGCCGGTGGCGTAGGCGGCCTGCGCGCTGACGACGAGCATGGTCGCCGGCGACACCCAGGACAGCGCGTCGAACGTGTGGCCCGTGGTGTTCGACGCCGAGGCGGCACTGATGAGCACCGCCGGCGCCACGAGCAGTGCCGACACCGCGGAGAGCGCCGCCAGCGGCGCGGGCGACTGGCGGAACTGCGCGATCTGACCGCCGAGCACGATGTCCCACAGCAGGATGGCGATCGACACGCCGACGTAGATGTGGATCAGCGTGTCGCGCGCGAGGAGGACCGACGGGATGTGTGACGCCCAGTCCGACGCCATGCTGGCTCAGCCGCGGGCGCGCTGCTCGCTGTGGACTTCGCGCGCGACCAGTCGCCGCGCGAACACGTCGAGCGCCTTGCGGGGCTCGAGGGTCGACGGAGCGAGCACGTCGAGCAGGAGCAGTCCCGCGTCGGGGTCCGTGAGGAGCGACGTCTGCGACCCTTCCAGCGCGAGCACGCCGGTGACGCCGTCATTCGGCAGACGGCGCACGATGGGCGCGCCCGTTCCGGGGAAGCCGGCCGCGCCGGCGGCGGCGATCAGCAACCCCGTGAGCAGTGACACATTGCTCAACTGTTGGACGGTGACCCCGCGAAAGTCGGCGGACAGGTGGCTATAGGCGCTCACTCGATCCGACCGGTGGGCGCCGAGTGGCGCGGCGGCCGGATGGTCGCGCGGTTGGCGGCGGTGTAGCCGGACGGGCTGCCCATGTCCAGGAACTGTCCGCGCATGCGGCGACCAATGAGCGCGTTGGCCTCGAGGAGCGCGCGTAGGACGGCGCGGTCATCGCGGGCGGTGGGATGCGCCTGAAGCACGTCCCACGCGGACGGACCGATGAGGTAGCGGCCGACCATGCCGATCATGCCGGCCATGGCGGGCAGCGTGGGCGCCAGGTCGATCTCGTCGCCCGCGGCGTCGCCGACGATGCCGACGACACTGTGGCCGGAGCGGTAGTAGCTCTCGACGACTTGGGCCAGCCCCGGCGCGTCGCCGATGAACAGGTTCGTGGGGATGGCGACGCCGATGGGCGCCAGCGGGTCTCCGGCGAAGGTGCGGGCCACGGCCAACGCGTCGGCGAGGGTTCCTGGCGTCCCGGTGTAGGACGCGAACTCGATGCGCAGCGGGAACCCTGGCGTGCCGGCCCGCGGCGCGACCCGCTCGCGGATGGTGTCAGAGCGCGTGACGATGAGCAGGTCGCTGGTCCCGCTGGCGGCGCACTCCCGCACGACCCACTCGATCATTGGTACGCCGGCGATGGGGAGGACCTCGACCGCCCCCCCCACGGCCCCCCCGTCCGTCAGTGACCGCATTGACGCATTGCGTCCGCCGCAGGGGATCACGGCATGACGCACGGCGGCGCGGGGTGTGGAGCTCATGTCAAAACATTGACATGGCGAGGAACGACTGCAAGGAGTTGTTCGTGGCGCGGAGCCGCGCCGAGAGCATTTTGACCACGGCGCGGAGCACGGTGAAACCAATGTCGTGGTCGCGCTGGAGGAGCAGCTCGAAGTCCGACCGGTAGATCGTCAGGCAGGTGACCGCGGTGTTGGCCACGGCATTGGTCGAGCGCGGCGCGGGATCGAGGACCGCCATCTCGCCGAAGAGCGACCCGGATTTGAGCACGGCGAGCGCTTCCTCACCGCTGCCGGGAATCTGGCGGCTGATGCGGACGTCGCCGTCGACGATGAGAAATAAGCGGTCGCCGATCTCACCCTCGCGAAAAATCGTCTCCGCGGAGACGAACCGTTGTTCGCGACAGAGCTCGCTGACGAGGGACAGCTGATGAGGCTCGAGGCCCGCGAAGATCGCCTGCGCGCGCAGCAGTTCGATCACGGTCGGGGGCACGGGGGCCTAAGCTAGGCGCTCCCCGCCGCGGGGGCAAGCATGTAAGCTTCTTCTCATCATGCGGCGCGAGCCGGTCTTCACGCTGCCGAACGTGGTGTCGATGTCCCGGTTCGCCATGGCCGTCGCGTTTTTCGTCACGCGTACGGCCGACGCGCGCGTGGCGCTCATCGGGGCCGCGTCGCTGTCCGACGTGCTCGACGGGTGGATCGCGCGGAAGCGGCGCGAGGTCACGCGGTTCGGCGCCATGCTCGATCCCATTGCCGATCGGACATTCGTGCTCACGGCGGTCATGGTGTTGCTCGCCGCCGGGCGCATTACGCGGGCCCAGTACTTCATCCTCTTGTCGCGGGATCTGGCGACGGCGATCGGATTTCTGGTGGCGCGCAGCGTCGTGTGGCTCCGCGCGGTGCCATTTCGCGCGCGATGGGCCGGAAAGATGGTGACAACCTTGCAACTCCTCGCGCTCATTGTCGTCCTCGTGGCGCCGGCGTTCGCGGACTGGGTGGTGCTGGCGGTCGGTATCGCCGCGGTGATCGCGATCGGGGACTATACACTCGCGTTGTGGCACGGTCGCGCTGCGGCCTGAAGGCCGGGATTGTGCTCCTGTTCGCGGCGACGGCTCCGCTTGGCGCCCAGGTCGTCCGCGATTCGGTCCCGGGCCCGCGACTGGAGGGGCGCGTCGATGCGCTCATGCAGTCCCGCACGGCGATCGAACCGGGCATCGGCTTCTTTCTGCCCGTGGGGACGTATGTTCGCCTGGGCGCGATTGCGGGAATCGGTGCGATCACGGGACCCCTCGGAGTGGGTGGCCGAGTCGAGATCTTCGGCCGCTTCCTACTCGATCCGCTGGCCCAGCATTGATGGGGGCCTTACGCGAGCGCCGGGCTCGGGCAACGGGCCGACGCGGGGGAGCGGGCGCGCACCTATCTGGTCGCGCTCCTGGGCCTCGAAGGGCCGCGCTGGGGCCGCGTCGTGCCGGCCCTGGAGGCCGGCGTCGGCAGCGGCGTGCGCGTGGGTCTTGTCTTCCGTCGCGCGCAAGCGACGGGGTGGCGCTAAGCCGCCGACGCGCTCTCGGCGTTCTCTCGCGGCGCGCCCGACTTCGGCGGCTGGACAAACCGCTCGCCCAGCGTGCGCAGCTCGATCAGTTGTGCGGGAGCCAACTCGTGATACCGATCCGCCAAATACGCGAGCGTCTCACGGAACCACTCTGCCTGATGCGCCGAATCAGCGCCGATCACACCGCACTGCATGATCTGCTGAAACAGTTCGTCGCGCGCTTCCTCGAATGGACTCGGTAGGGCGACGTCCCGTTGACGCTTTGTCTTCTGCTTCGCCATGCGCGAAATATAATCGCTTCGTCGCGGTCACGCACTCGTCGCGGCGCGCACCGAGATGAAGTCGAGAATCAATGTGACGAGTCGCTCCGGCGCCTCTTCGGGCACGAGCCGGCCGAGGCCCGGCAGACGGACGAGCGTGCCCGCGGCGAGGCGCGCCGCCAACCGCGTCGCGACCTCCGCATCGAGCCAGTGATCCTCGTCGCTGCGCACTACCAACGCCGGCGCATGTACGGCGCCCAGGTCGATGTCGTCCACATCCTCGCTATGGACGGCGCGCGCGAGCGCCAGCAGATGACTGACGCCCTGCTGCCCGACGTATGGCGCGAGATACCGCGCCACCAGTCGCGGCGGCATGCGGGACTGGTCCACCACGCTGCGTTGCAACAGCGGAGTCAGGAGCGGCGCGGCGCCGAGGATGCCACTGGCGACTCGGAGCACATACCGCGCGGTGTTCCGTTGGAGCGCGCGCAGGTCTCCACTAGGTACGCCGTCCGGCCCCAGACTGTTGATGAGACAAAGATGAGACACCCGGTCGCGCCGGGTCGCCGCCAGGCGCAGCGCGACCGCGCCGCCGAGGTCGACACCCACGATGGCCGCGCGCGGAATGCGGAGCGCGGTCAGCGCGCGGTCGAGGTACTCTGCCTGGGCCGCGATGCCGTACTCGGTGTCCAGCGGGCGGTCCGACTCGCCGTAGCCCAGCATGTCGAGGGCCACGGTCGTCCGGCCGTGTTCCGCCAGCTCCGGCGCGACGGCGCGCCACAAAAAGGTCGACGTGCCGAATCCGTGGAGACACACCACGGGGCTGCCGCCATGGCCATAGCGTTCCACGTGGACCGCTCCCGGTCCCACGGGTATACGCAAAATGTCCGGATCTATCGGTGCTCCCGCATAGCGCGTGACAGCATAGGGCGTGACAAGAGGGACCGCCTGACGGTCATTGATGGGGGTTGCGTGGTCAAGTGCCTGCCGTCAGTTAGTTTTTGTAGACTGTACTCATGAGGAGCCGAGTGTCCGTTGTCCCCTAGGAAGACGATCGCGGCGTCGTGGCGCAGCCACCCGCGGCTCGTGCGGGCCGGCCTCCTATCAATCACGTTCCTCATCTGCTTCGGCGCCGGCTTCGGGTACGCCGCGTGGGAGCTGGTGTGCCGGGATGACCGGTGCCCCTCCGTAGACGTCCTCAAGGGTTTCCAGCCCCGGCAGACGTCCAAGCTGTACGCCGCGGACGGCAGTTTCCTCGCCGAGCTGGGCCTCGAGCGCCGCACCCTGCTGCGGCTCAACGAGATCCCCAAGCCGGTGCGCGATGCCTTCGTCGTGACCGAGGATAAGCGCTTCTACGAGCACGCCGGGATCGACTGGCGTCGGGTTGGCGGCGCCCTGGGCCGCGATATCATTGCGCGCACCTACGCCCAAGGGTTCTCCACGATCACCATGCAGCTCGCCCGGAATATTTTCCCCGAGGCGCTGACGCGTGAGAAAACGCTCATTCGCAAGCTGAAAGAAGCGAAGGTGGCGCGGGCGATCGAGGCCAAGTACCCGAAAGACACGATTCTCGAGCTGTATCTGAACCAGATCTACCTCGGGAACGGCGCCTATGGCGTGGAGGCCGCGGCGCAGCGGTACTTTGGCAAGTCGGCGCGCGAGCTGAACCTGGCGGAGGCGGCCACCCTCGCGGCGCTTCCGAAAGGCCCGGAACGCTACAACCCCAAGCGCTTTCCCGAGCGCGCGGTCACGCGGCGCAACACGGTGATCGAGCTCATGCGCCGGAGCGGCGTCGTGACCGACGTCGCGGCCAGCGAGGCGCGCGCCTATCCGCTGCAGCTGGCGCGGCGCCGCGAGTCGGGCGACGTCGCGCCGTATTTCGTCGAATGGGTGCGCCAGCAACTCGATGCCCAGTTTGGCCGCTCGCTTTACGAACAGGGCCTCAAGGTCTATACGACGCTCGACCCCGACATGCAGTCCGCCGCCGACCGCGCGCTGGAACAGCAGCTGCGGGGGATCGAGGGCGGCCGTTACGGGAAGTTTCCGCACACGACCTATGAGCAGTACATCGCCCGCAACGCGTCCGGCGAGCAGGCGGATGTGCCCAACTCGCCGTATCTGCAGGGGTGCTTCGTCGCCCTCGAGCCCCGCACGGGCGCCGTACGCGCCATGGTGGGCGGCCGCGACTTCGATGACTCCAAGTTCAACCGCTGCACGCAAGCGCTCCGGCAGCCCGGCTCGTCGTTCAAGCCGATCGTCTACGCGGACGCGATCCAGAACGGACGCCCGCCCTCGTACATGGTGGACGACTCGCCGCTCTCGATCGAGCAATACGACGGCTCGTTGTGGACGCCCAAAGACGACGATGGGAAATTCTTCGGCCTCATGACCATGCGCCGGGGGCTGTACCAGTCCCGGAACATGGTGGCCATCCGGCTGGGCATGGAGCTCGGGCCCCAGAGCGTAATCGACGAGGCCCGGCGGTTCGGCATCTCGACGCCGATCCACCCGTACCCGTCGATCTACATCGGCTCCGAAAGCGTGTACCCCATCGAGATGGTCTCCTCCTACTCGGCGTTCGCCAACCTCGGGCAGCGGGTGGCGCCGATGGCCATCACCCGCGTCGAGAACGCGCAGGGCCAAGTGCTCTGGGAGCCGTCGATCATCACGGTGCCGGTCCTCTCCGCGACGGAAGCCTGGCTCATGGTGGACATGATGAAGGACGTCATCCTCCACGGCACGGCGTTTAGCGCCGTGTCCCTGGGCGGCTTCCATCTGCCGGCGGGCGGAAAGACCGGCACCACGAACGACGGCAATGATGTCTGGTTCATCGGGTACACGGCCGACATTGTCGCGGGCGTCTGGATCGGCATGGATCGGCCGACCAAGATCAAGGTCAATGCGCAGGGCGGCATCCTGGCCGCGCCCGCGTGGACGGCGTTCATGAACGAGGTGTATCGCCGGAAGCCGGCGCCGCCAGACTGGCCGCGGCCCGATGGACTCGTGGCGCGCGACATCGACCGCACGACGGGACTCCTCAAGAACCCGTACTGTCCCGCGCCCATCGTGGTCACCGAGTGGTACCTCCCGGGCACCGAGCCCGTGCAGGAGTGCAACGTCCACAGTGCGAGCAACACGTCGGTCGGCGATACGTTGCAGCATTTGCCGGTGACGGCCCCCGAGCCGTTGGCGACGCCCGGCCGCTCGCCGGCCGACGCGGTCCCGCGGACGGTTCCCCCGAATTCCACTACTCCGCGTCCGTGAGCTGGCAGCCGTTTGACTGCCACGCCCACACGATCTATTCCGACGGCACGCTCACGCCCGCGGAACTGGTCGATCGGGTGCGGGCCCGCGGGGTGCGGCCCAGCATCTCGGATCATGCGTCGCTCGTCTCCAACACCACCCTCGGCTCGACCGAGGCGCTGAGCGAGTATCTCGACGCCCTCTCGGCGCTCGATGTGGGGCGGAGCGCGGAATTCGATTGGCACGACACGCTGTGGCGCGAGCTGCCCGACGCGGTGGTGCGGCGGTTCACGCATCGCATTGGGTCCTTGCATGCCATCACGCTGGACGATGGGACCTTGATCAACATGTGGCAGCGGGCCCTGCCCGAAGGGCTGACGCCCGACGCGTACATGGACGCCCACGTCGCCAATCTCGAGCGGTTTGCCGCCGAGATGCCCGTGGATATTCTGGCCCACCCCACGCTCCTCCCCCTGCCGTATCGCGGGCTCCCGTTGGAGACGCTGTGGACCGAGGAACGCGAGACGCGCGCGGTCCGTGCGCTCGCCGCGGCTGGTATCGCCTTCGAGGTCTCGAACCGTTATCGCGCCCACGAGCGCTTCGTGCGCCGGGCCGCCGCCGAAGGCGGGCGACTCTCGCTCGGGTCGGACGGCCATACGGAGGACCAAGTCGGCGATCTCGCCTTCCCGTTGGCGATGACAAGAACCGTTGGTGTGCGAGACGAGAACCTGTACGACCCGACGGTGCACGGCCGCCGGTGATTCGCTATCACGCGCGGTGGGTGCTGCCAATGACTGCTCCCGCCATCGCCGACGGCACCGTCGTCGTCGATGGGGGGAGGATCGCCTGGGTGGGCCCCCGGCGCGACGCACCGCGGGGCGAAGATCGGGACCTGGGAGATGCCGTGCTCATGCCCGGACTGGTCAACGCGCATACGCACCTCGAGTTGACCGGGATGCGCGGGTTCCTGGAAGGGTTGGACTTCGTGCCTTGGATCCGGGCGTTGACCGAGGCCCGCGGCGCGGTGCTCGATGAGGCCGCGATGCTCGACGGCGCGCGCGTCGGCCTGGCCGAAGGGTTGGCGGCCGGCATCACGACCTACGCCGACACGTGTTCCTCCGGCGTGGCCATCACCGCGATGCGCGAGATGGGTGTGCGTGGGATCATGTATCAAGAGGTGTTCGGCCCGGCTCCCGAGCAGCACGATAGCGCGCTGGCGGGGCTGGAGGCGGCCATCCACCGCCTGCGCCCGCTGGAATCCGGTCTCGTGACCCTGGGCGTGTCACCCCACGCGCCGTACACGGTCCACGATGACCTCATGATCGACGCCGCCGCGTTCGCGATGCGCCAACGTTTGCCGGTGGCGATCCATTTGTCGGAGAGCGCCGCCGAAATCGCGTTTCTCCGCGACGGCGACGGTCCGTTTGCCGAGGCGCTGCGCGCGCGGGGCATCGAAGTCGTGCGCCGGTCTCATTCACCTGTTCATTGGGTGCTGGAGATGGGCATCGTGCTGGCCCATCCGCTGCTCATCCACTGCGTACAGGTCGATCAGACCGACATTCAGTTCATCGCCGAGTCGCGGTGCCCCGTGGCCCATTGTCCGGCGTCGAACGCCAAGCTCGGTCACGGGATCGCGCCGGTGCGGGCGATGCTCGACGCCGGCGTCGTGGTCGGCCTGGGCTCGGATTCCGTCGCCAGCAACAACGCCATGGATCTGCTGGCCGAGGCGCGGCAGGCGGTGCTGATGCAAAATGCGCGGGCCGGTCGGCCGACCGCGCTCGCGGCGCGCGAAGCGCTGTGGATGGCGACCATGGGCGGCGCGCGTGCCCTCGGTCTCGATGCCCGCATCGGGTCGTTGGAGGCGGGGAAGGACGCCGACCTGGCGGCTTTCCCGCTGGACCACGCGCGCGGCATTCCCGCGTTCGACCCCGAGCATGCGTTGGTGTTTGCGCTCCCCGGCACCGCGGCCCGTCTGGTCATGGTGGCCGGGCGCGACGTCACGCGCGCCGCCGTGCTTGACCCCGCCGTCACTGAGCGCGTACGCCTGTCGGCGCGCGCGCTCGCAGCGTGGCGCGAGACCGGTCGAGGGCGTTATCATCAAGCATGGCGCAAAACATGAAAATCTGGCGGGATGGGCAGTTCGTCGCCTGGCCCGATGCGACGATCCACGTCATGCACCATGTCGTGCACTACGGATCCAGTGTGTTCGAGGGCATCCGGTGTTACGACACGCCGTCGGGCGGTGCCATTTTCCGTCTGCGCGAGCATCTGCGGCGTTTGCTCGACTCGGCCAAGATCTATCGCATTCCGATGCGGTTCTCGTTCGATGAGCTGTTCCAGGCGTGCATCGACACGTGCGCCACGAATGAGCTGCGGGAGTGCTATCTGCGTCCGCTGGTGATCCGGTCCGGGGAGCGCATGGGCGTGCTCCCCGATGCCGACGCGGTCGAGACCTTCGTGATCCCGTGGCTGTGGGGCCGCTATCTCGGCGACGAGGGGCTGGAGAAGGGCGTGGATGTGTGCGTGTCCAGCTGGAACCGGGCGGCGCCCAACACGTTCCCCTCGATGGCCAAGGCGGGCGGGCACTACCTCAACTCGCAGCTGTCGCTGCTCGAGGCGCGGGTCAACGGGTACGCCGAAGGGATCATGCTCGACACCTTTGGCCACGTGGCCGAGGGAAGCGGCGAGAACCTGTTCGTCGTGCGCGAGGATGTGCTGTACACGCCGACCAAAGGCGGCGCGATCCTGCACGGGATCACGCGCGACACGATTTTGCAAATTGCGCGCGATCTCGGGTATCAGACGCGCGAGCAGGAAATTCCGCGGGAGATGCTGTACGTCGCGGACGAGCTGTTCTTCACCGGCACGGCGGCGGAAGTCACGCCGATCCGGTCCGTCGATCGGATTCCGATCGGGGAAGGGCAGCGCGGGCCGGTGACGCGGGCGATACAACAACGGTATCTGAGCATCGTGCGCGGCAAGACACCCGATGTCTATGGGTGGCTGACGCCGGTCTCCGAGCCGGCGGTTGCGGTGAGATGAGCCGACGCGCGGCGCCCAGAAGGCACGCGCTCAGAACAGGACGGGGCATGCCTCGTCCCCGGGTGCACTTCGGTGCGCCCCGAAGCTCCCGCCGCTGTTCTAGTGGCGGGAGCTTTTGTATGCGGGAAGGGGAGATATGATCGTCGGGTGCCTGGCGTTGAATGCGTCGTTCGAGCCATTGACCATGGTTCCGATGCGGCGCGCGCTCCGGCTCGTGATCGACGGCAAGGCGGAGATCGTCGAGGCCGACCGCGAGCGCGTGGTGCGCTCGGAGCGCCTGACGCTGCCGCGGCCGGTCGTGATTCGCCTGATGAAGTTCATTCACGTGCCGCGCCGTTTCCGCCGGCAGGTGACGAACACGTTCCTATTCGCGCGCGACCGCTATCGCTGCCAGTACTGCGGGCGCACCGCGGCCGATCTCAAGCCGCGGGAAGCCCTGACCCGCGATCATCTCATTCCGCTGTCGCGCGGCGGCACGAACGATTGGAACAACGTCGTCACGGCCTGCGGTCCGTGCAACACGCGGAAAGCCAACCGCCTGCCCGAGGAGATCGGGATGCATCCGATCGCTCCGCCGGTCGAGCCGCACTTCGTGCATCTGAGCTGGGCGGTGCGCCGGCTGACGCCGACGCAGGCGAAGTACATCAAGCTCTTCTACGGCGCCGAGACGCTGCATCATCTCGAGGAGCTGGAGCACCGCCAGGTGCTCATCCGCTCCTGAAGATCCGCGTCCGCGCCTCGTAGTGGCGCTTCTCGGCGCCGATGATTCTCAAGAACAGCGTCCGAATGCCGCGGCCCACGACGCCCCCGGGGTTGCGTTGGCCGCGGACCGCCGGCCGGAGCTCGCCGCGCAGCCACCGCTCGACTTCGTCGAGATCACTCAACGAGATGACATCCACGTCCAGCGTCGCCTGATAGTAGTAGCGGCGGCCCACGTCGCGCGGGACCAGCGGCACGATGTAGGGCGCGGCGATGGCCGAATCCAGGCCGGCGGCGCGATCGAAGTCGCCCAGCACCGTCACCTTGTCATTGACGATGCGCGCCGCGCGATAGTGGTGCGAGAGCGGGTCATAGCGGGCGATGACATCCCAGTCCCGCGTGCCTTCGAGCCCGTTGAAGATCCCGCTCGCGCCCCACATCTCGACGTGGTAGTGCAGCCGGGCCGGGAAGCCACTGCGCATGAGATCGCGGACCGTGCCGTTGTTGAGCACATCGACACCCCGCACCGTGGGCCCGTCGCTCTGGGGCGGCGCGATCTCGATGCGCGGCGCCGGCTGGGCGCCGGCCGTCGCCGCGATCGCCAGACCGAGAACGATCAGGCTGCGCCGCACTCAGAACGTGCGGCGGACGCGTATGACGAAGTGCAGCCGCTCCTCCGGGCGTGAGAGCGCTTTGGCAACATAGATCCCCACCGGTTCGATCATGCCACCCACGCCGACATCGGTCATGAACGTGTGCAGCGCCGGGAACGCATCGGCCGGGTACTGGAGCGCCCCGACGCGCGGGCCCACCTGCCAGCCGCGCCCCGCGTCGCCGAACAAGACCCAGGCGCCGTCGCTCTCGATCCGATGGCCAAACGCGCGGAACCCGAAATGGAACTCGTCGCGGAACTCGCCCTGGAGGAGCGCGATCCGCTCGCACTCCGCGGGCGTGCCCGCGGGCGCGCCGTGGGTCGCCGAACAGCTGGCGACGTTCGTCGCGTCGTCGCCCGCGCTGCGGAAATCGAAGCCGGGGATCGTACCCGGCCCGCCGACCGACAGGCGTCGCTCCAGCGGCAACGGATCGCCGCCCACCCATCCGGCCAGGACGGCCCGGATGTTGAGCTGGGCGTTGGGCGCGAGGCGATTGTACCGCCGCACGTCGAGAAAAAGGCGCGTATACGCGACGTCGCCCGGGGCCGGTATGCTGGGGATCGGACTGGGTCCGGTCGCGGTCAGCGGCTCCGATGGCGGACTGCGTGGCCCGAACGCGTCGACGTGGCCGTTGCCGTATTCCAGATCGGCAGTCGCGTACCAGCCGGACCAGATGTCCGTGACGCTGTTCCGCGTATCCAGCCGGGCGACGAGGTTGAGGAGGCGGAACGTCCCGTCATCGAGCGTGGGATTGGGCCGCCAATCGTCGTTCGTGGGGAACAGCGCAAAGGGATTGTGCTCGGCGCGCGCACCCCAGTTCTCGTTGGCGAACGAGAGCGTCACACTCGTCCGCGTGCCGCGTGCGTCGTCGAGCACCGAGAACGATCCCGACCCGCCGTGCCGGTCATAGTAGTCCCGATAGTCGCGGCGGAAGAAGAACGAGGCCAGGCCGACTTCGCCATCGCCCAACTGCCAGTTCTCGACCGGCGCGACCTCGTCATAGACGTGCAGCCCGGCCTTGAATCGCACATTGCCCGGCGTCTGCACATTGCCGCCCACGCGGTAGCCGAATGTCTGGGCATCCCATTTGAAGTTCTGCGTGCGCACGATGCCCAGCGCGTCGGCCGTAATCGTGCCCCACGGCAGCTCGCGCCGGGCCGCTGGACCGATGAAGATCGGCAGTCCTTCGACGCGATTGTAGGTGTGTGCGGACGAGAGCGTGATGTCGGTGTAGTTGCGTTTACGCCGGCCGAGGAGCCATCGCTTCCACCACCCTTCGGTCGAATCGCCGGCGTCCTCGACGAGGAGTTTCTCGCTTTCGTCCCGGCGATACCGGAGCCGCTGCGCGAATACGAGCGTCGGCCCCCCGACGTGCACGGTCGTGTCGGTCGGCGCCCGGAGGGCGCCGCCGACGACGAGGATTCCGCTATCGATGGTCGCGCCGGCGAGGAGCTCGAGGTCGCCGTTGATAACGGTAAGATGCCCGCCGATGTGCCCGCCGACGGTCACCGGACCCGTGAGCACGGCGACGTCGCCCTTGATGGCCTGGTCCGACGTGATATCCAGACGCCCGACCACCCGAAGGGCCGTCGGTGCGTTGAAACGCGCCGCCGCTTCGACCGCGACCTCCCGCGGGAGCGGGAGCGGCGTGGTGTCGCGCGCCGCCGGCTCCTGCGCCCCAAGACCCACGGCCCATGTCCACAGCGCCAGCGCGCGGAGGCCGTTCATTCCGGTTCGCGAATACCGAGCCGCCGCATCCGCCGGTAGAGGTTCGGGCGATCGGTCTGGAGTCGTCGCGCGGCGGCGGTGACGTTGCCCCCGGCCGCGGTCAGGGCGCGGGTGATGAGCAGGCGCTCATAGGCATCGAGCGTGTCGGCGAGCGCGATGTCCAGTTGTGTCGCCGGCAGTTCGTCGCCGTCGGCCGTGGGCACGGCGTGCGTGGCGGGTCCGGTGCGCAGGACCGCGCGCACGTGCCCCACGCTCACCGGTTCGTCTGGATGCAGAATGGCCAATCGCTCCACAATGTTCGCCAGCTCGCGCACGTTGCCCGGCCACGCGTAGCGCTCGAGGAACGCCAATGCCTCCGGGGTCCACGGCGACGGCGCGCGCCCCGTCCGCTCGTGCTCCAACACGCCAAAATGCCGCACCAGCGCCGGGATGTCGTCCGGGCGCTCGCGCAGCGGCGGCACCGGCAATGGAATCACGTTGAGCCGGAACAAGAGATCCTCGCGGAACGCCCCGGCCGTCACGGCGCGGGGCAGATCCTTGTTCGTCGCCGCCAGGATGCGCACGTCGACCTTGATGGCGCGGGCGCCGCCCACGCGCTCGATCTCGCGGGCCTCGATGGCGCGCAGCAGCTTGGCCTGCGCCTCGGCGCCCAGGTCGCCGACCTCATCGAGAAACAGGGTGCCGGTGTGCGCCAGCTCGAAGCGCCCGATCCGGCGCTCCGTGGCGCCCGTGAACGCGCCGCGCTCGTGACCGAACATCTCGCTCTCGACCAGGTCGCGCGGGATCGCGGCGCAGTTGACGCGCACGAACGGCCGGTCCCGCCGCGGGCTGGCCTGATGAATGGCCGCGGCGACCAGCTCTTTCCCGGTGCCCGACTCGCCAGTGATCAAGACCCGCGCGTCGCTGGGCGCGACGCGGGCAATGAATTCGGCCACGCGCTGCATCGGTTGACTCGATCCCACGAGTCGCGTCCGCAGGCCCAGCTCTTCCCGCAGGGCCCGCGCGGCGCGGCGCACCTGCCGCAGCTCCATGGCCGAAGCCAGCGCCAGGACGATGCCCTCGGGCGAGAGGGGTTTCTCCAGGAAGTTGATGGCGCCCAGTTTCGTCGCCCGCACCGCATCGCCGAGTCCGGCGCGGCCGCTCATCATGATGACCGGCAGCTCGATATCCAGGGCGCGCATCCGCTCCAATGCCGCCAGCCCGTCGATCGCGCCCGGCATCATGAGATCGAGCAGTACGACGTCGGGCTCTCCCGCCGCGACCGCGGCCACCGCCGCGGCGCCGTCGGGAGCTTCACGCACGTCATACCCCTCGCCGGCGAGCAACGCTCCGACCATGCGCCGGATGTTGGGCTCGTCGTCCGCGATCAGGACGGTCGCCACGCTACGTCGTGTGGGTCACAGGGAGCGTCAGCCGGATCTCCGTACCTTGTCCGGGTGTGCTCGTGGCGTCGACCGTGCCCTCGTGGGCGAGGACGGTTTGCCGGGCGATGGCGAGCCCCAGGCCGGTGCCTCCCGGCTTGTGCGTCACGTACGGCTCCCAGAATGCGGTCCAGATGCTCGGCGGGAATCCCGATGCCGGTATCGCGCACGGCAATGCGCACCGCGCCGTTGGCGCGGGCGGCCGACACGGTGATGCGCCCCGCGGCGCCCGGTCCGGCGCAGGCGTCGACGGCATTGAGCAGGACGTTGGACAGGGCGCGCGCCAACGCATCGTGGTGTCCGGTGACGAGCGGCAACCCCTCATCAATGTCCAATGTCAGCGGAATTTGTCCGGGGACGGTGGCCCGCGCGACGTAGCGGACCATCTCGGCAATGTCGACTTGGGCCGCGGGCCCTTCGGGCAGACGCCCGAATTGCGCGAAGCTCTTGGCCATGGCTTCCAACCGCGCCGACTCGACCGCCAATACGTCGACCGTCTCCGCCAGCTCCGGTGTCACCTCGCGTTGCAGCCGGGTGACGGCCAGCCGGATGGGCGTCAGCGGGTTCTTGAGCTCATGCGCCACTTGTCGCGCCGTCTCGCGGAACGCGCGGAGCCGCTCGGCTTCGAGCGCCCGTTGCCGGCCGCGCTCCAGGTCCGCGGCCATGCCGCGCATACGCTCGCGGAGTACGGCAAACTCGGGCGCGCCGCGCAGTGGCGGACCCTCCGGCAACGGAAGCGCGCGGGCGATCCGGTCCGTCCATCCGACGAGCTCGTCCAGCGGCCGGCTCAACTGCCGGCTCAAATGCCCGGCGACGCGTGACGCGACGAGGGCCAGGATGAGCAGCGCGACGATACTCGCGCCAACCACGACCTCCGCGGCCCGGTCGGCGAGGAACTCATAGCGCCGTGCTTCGGTGACCGAACGCGCCAGCTCCTGCTCGTGCGCGGCCAGGGCGGCGCGCTGTTCATCGGTGAGCGGCGCGGTCCGCACGGCCGTGAGCGCGGTGGCCCCGGTCGCGGCCACGCGGTTCCACGGCGCGCTCCCGCTCAGCAGCGGCAACGCCGTGCTGAGTGTCCCGCCCCAGAGGACCGTCAGGATCGCTGACGGGACGATGGCGAACAGCGACAGGATGAGAAAGAGCCGTGTCCGGAACCCGAACCGGGTCATAGCGTTGGCAAGTAGACAGTCTGCATTATAGTATATAGACCATCGGGTTGGGCCCGCCCACGGGCCGATGCGCGTTGGCGCGCTGGTTGGACCGTGGACGGTGAGTCCGACGCCGAGCCCTCTCTCGCTGGTACTTCACCGACGCCGTCCTTCGGGCGTGGCTCGGTGAGGTCGCGAGGCAACCGACAACGTAACCGAGTACATGAATTCGCGTCCTTCACGCCACAACACGCCAGCGACCACCAAGCCCGTTCCCGCGGCCCACATCGCACCCCACGCCGCCCCGTTGCTCCCCGCCACGGTGACCTACTCCCCGAACGCGGCGTTGCTCATCGACTTCGACAACGTCACCATGGGGATCCGATCGGACCTCCAGTCGGAGCTCCGCAACCTGCTGGCGTCCGACATTATCAAGGGGAAGGTGCAGCTCCGGCGCGCCTACGCGGACTGGCGCCGCTATCCCCAGTATGTCGCGCCGCTCGCCGAGTCCTCGATCGACATGATCATGGCACCGGCGTATGGCTCGTCGAAAAAGAACGCCACGGACATCCGGCTGGCGATCGACGCGCTGGAGCTGGTGTTCACCCGGCCCGAGATCGGCACCTACATCCTGCTGTCGGGAGACTCCGACTTCTCGACCCTGGTCATCAAGCTCAAGGAGTACGGGAAGTACGTGATCGGCGTCGGCATCCGGGAGTCGTCGAGCGATCTCCTCGTCATGAACTGCGACGAGTACTACTCCTACAACGCGCTCGCCGGACTGGTGCGCACGGGTTCCGAGGACGCCGCCGGGCGCCGCGATCCGTGGGAGTTGGTGAGCGAGGCCATCCAGCGCATGCAGCGCAACGGCGACGTGATGCGCGCCGACCGGCTCAAGCAAGTCATGCAGGACATCGACAGCACGTTCGATGAGAAGAACCTGGGCATGTCCAAGTTCTCGCGGTTCGTCACCGAAGCCGCGGGTCGCGGGCTGGTGTCGGTGACGAAGCTCGACACCGGACAGTTGGAGATCGCTCCGCCCCATTGGCCGGGCGGCGAGCAGCAGGTGCGGCCAGCCGAACCGGCGCGCGAGGGCGTCCCGGTGCCGGCCGTGCGGGAGACGGCGACGGAAGGGACCGAGGAGCGCGGAAGCCGGCGCGGCCGCCGCGGTGGTCGGGGACGCGATCGCGATCGCGACCGGGACCGCGAGCGTGCGGCGCCGGTCGCCGCGCTGCCGGCGCCGGGACCCGCCGCGGCGGCGACGATGGCCGCGGCGGTGGCGCCGGTCTTGGCGCCGGTCGTCGCGCCCGCGCCCGCGGCAGCGACCGGTAGCAGCGACGGCATCGGGGTGAGTGGCGAGCGCCTGACGCGCGACGAGGCCTTCTCGCTGCTGCGGGAGGCGGTGGCCGCACTGGCGACTGACGACCGTGCCGCGCGCGCCAATGATGTCCGGGCCAAGGCCCGTGCGCTCCTGGGACGCGATAGCGCGAGTCTCAGCCAGGAGAACTTCGGCCGTATTCTCCGCGACGCGCACGACGCCGACGTGGTGGATCTCCGCCGGCGGGGTGATGACTTCGAGGTAGCGCCCGCGGCTAGCGCCGCGCCGGTGGCCGAGCAGCTCAATCTCGCGGCCGCGGCCCGACACGCGGAGTCGCCGGCCACGCGCACGGCGCCGGTCGCCCCGCGCGGCATGGGTCCCCGCGGCGCCGGTCCCGGCCGCGGTCGCACGCCGCTGGGTGGGCGGGGCGCGCCGCCGCCCGATCTCCTGAGCATCGGCGTCGTCGATGTCGGGCGACCGTCGGTGGTCGCGGAACCGGAGCCGGCGCCCGAGCCCGTGGTCACCGCGGAGACGGTGCCCGTGGAAGAGAAGCCGGCCCGGGGTGCGCGCAAGAGTCCGGCGAAGACCAAGCGGGCGACGGCCAAGGCGGCGTCGGGCGCCGCTGCGCCAAAGGCGCGCGCGAGCGGCGCCGCGCGTCCGCGCGCCCGGAAAGCCGCGCCCAAGGGCGACGCCTGAGGCGTCGCTCTCAAGCGTCGCTTTTCGCGTGGCTCTTCCACTGCCGGCGTCGTTCTACGATCGTGACTCGGCCGACGTCGCGCGCGCGCTGCTCGGCGCGGTGCTCGAGTGTCGCACCGCGGAGGGCGTGGCCAGCGGCCGGATCGTCGAGACGGAGGCGTATCTCGGGGCCGATGATCCGGCCAGCCACGCGGCGCCGGGCCCGACCAACCGCAACCGTGACCTCTTCAGTCCACCGGCGACCGCGTACGTCTACTTCGTCTATGGCATGTACTGGTGTGTGAACGCGGTGACGGCGCCCGTCGGTCTCGGTGCCGCGGTGCTGGTGCGTGCCGTCGAGCCACTTGATGGCCTCGCCATCATGCGCCGTCGCCGTCCGCGCGCCAAGAACGATCGCGCGCTCACGAACGGTCCCGGGAAGCTGTGCGCGGCGTTTGGCATCGACATTTCGTTCAGCGGCAGGCCGCTGACGCGGCCGCCGCTGGTCATTCGCGCTGGCAGGGAAGTGTCCGACTCGGACGTCGGCGTTTCTGCCCGGGTTGGCATCACGAAGGCGGCCGATTGGCCGCAGCGCTATTACATCCGCGACAACCCGTGGGTGTCGCCGGGGCGGGTCGTATGATCTCTGATACGGCGTGGGATGTGTACCGGCGGGCCTATGTGATCGACATGCACAACGACATGGCGACGCTGGTGCTCGACCAGGCGTACGATCCGGATGTGGTCCACGCTGATGTCGGGCATACGGACTTGCCACGCCTCGTGGAATCCGGTCTCACCGCGGTCTTTTTCGCGTCGTGGGTCGATGCGACGTATGTCCAGCAGACGCCGAACGGCTCGTTCGACCGGGCGATCGCCGGTCTCGACGCCATTCGGGCGTTCGCGGCGCGGCATCCCGCGCAGCTCCTGTTCGGGACGACCGCGAATCATGTGCGACAGGCGAAGGCGTCGCGGCGGGTCGCTGTGTTTGCGGCGGTCGAGGGCGGGCATGCGATCGAGGACTCCCTGGAGCGCCTCCGGGAGCTGTATGCCCGCGGCGCGCGGTATCTCACGCTGACGTGGAACAACGGCAACGCCTGGGCGGGGTCGTCGCGAGGGCTGGAGGGGACGCGCATGGGCGGGCTGACGCCGTTTGGAGCCGATGTCATCGCCGTGATGAACCAGCTGGGCATGATCGTCGACGTGTCGCATGCGTCGGATACGACGCTGGACGATGTGTTGGCGCTGAGCGAGGCGCCGGTCGTCGCGTCGCATTCCGGCGCGCGGGCGCTCAACGATCATCATCGGAACCTGACCGACGACCAGCTGCGGGCGGTGGCCGCCGGCGGTGGGGTCGTCAACGTGAACTTCTACCCGAAGTTTCTCGATGCCGGATTTCCGGCGGCGGTTCCCATGACCCGCGTGATCGACCACATCGCGCATATCGCCAGCGTGGCCGGCGTTGCGCATGTGGGGCTGGGCAGCGACTTCGACGGCATCCCGTTTGTGCCCGTCGGCCTGGAAGACGTCAGGGCGATGCCGCGCATCGCCCAGGGGTTACTCGACCGCGGATTCACGGCCGCCGAGACCGCGAATATCCTCGGCGGCAATATGCTCAAGCTGCTCGACTCTGTACTCTGAGGAGCCCGCCGAGTGTACGAAGGCTCGGCGAAGCCGAGCCTTGTCCAACCGACCAGCTACTAGCGGCGCGTTAGCGTCGCCTAGTACCCGGCCACGTTGTAGCGAATGCCAGCCTGAAGCGTGAAGAACGCGCCGTCGCTGAACAGGTGTCGGCTATCGGTGGTCATCACCTTGCCTTGTCCGAAAATCGAGATGCGGCTCACCTGAATCTGCAGTCCGGCCATGAGCATCGGGCTCACCCAATACGCGCTCTGGTCGAGGAACTGGTTTTGATAAAAGTTGGGGAACCAGAACGCCGGGTTGGCGCTCGGCGACCCGGAGGAGGTCGGATACGCGCCGCTGATGACCGCGTTTTGCACGAAGTTGAACGAGACGCCGACGCCGCCATAGGGCCGGATCGGGCCGCTGCCGGGGAATCCCAGAAGGGCGGCCGACAGCTGGCGTGAGTTATGAACTGTGGCCGCTTGCCCGAATGCCCAGTCGCTGCCCGTGGTGAGCGTGCTGTCGTTGAACTGGTGCCCGACGTTGGTGAACGACACCCCGGTGGTCTTGAAGAACGATTGGTCGAACGACAGATAGAGGGCGGTATGCTTCTGCGTGAGCAACCACTCGATACCAGCCGTCGGCGCCTGCGCGTGTGCAACGTTGGTCGTCCAGTACGTCATGACGCCGCCGCTCACACCCCAGAACCACGAGTTGTTGAACAGGCGTCCCTCTTGCGCGTGCCCGATGGCAGGGAGCAGCGCGAGCGAGGCGAGCCCCGTCGTAAGGCCACGGATCAGCCGCATGTGACAAACCTCAAAGGATGGATACTGCGTGAACACGGCACGACTCATGGGGGGGACGAAGACAGGCCCCGGCGGGTCACGAATTGCGGCGACGGATTGACTGATTCGGTCAGAGTTGCTGATGGACCGCCCGCCTCCCCAGCCTCCGCCCGGCTGCGACGAGTTCAGCGCCGCCGTCCACGGCACGGTCTTCGCCGACCGGACGCGGACGGTGCACCGTTTACACCTGGGTGAGCGGGTGTTGCTGATTCCCGATCCCCCGGGCGCCGACGTGCCCGCCGTGTGGGTGCACGCCCCGGGCGGGGATGTCGTGGGTCATCTCCCCCAGCAAATCGGCGCCTGGCTCGCGCCGTGGATGCTGGCGGGCGGGCGCTGTCAGGCGAGCGTGGAGACGGTCGGCGGCGACGACGTCGCCAGTTGGCGACGTCTCGTCGTGCGCGTCAGGCTTTTATAAGACGCCCAACTCGCGGGCTACGTCACGGAGCGCCGTGACCGCTTCGTCGAGGTCGGCCCTGCTGTGGGCCGCCGAAAGCTGACACCGCACGCGCGCCGTGCCGTGAGGGACGACGGGGAATCCAAACCCCGTGACGAACACCCCGCGATCCAGCAGCCGCTCGCTCATCCGGATGGCCGTCGCCGTCTCGCCGACGATGATGGGCACGATCGGCGTCTCCCCCGCCAGCGGCTTGAGTCCCGCTTCGACGATCGCCTGGCGGAAGTAGCGCGTATTGTCCTGGAGCTTGGTCACGCGGTCCGGGTGCTGCTCGACGAACCGTACCGCCGCCAATGAACTGGCGGCTACCGTCGGTGGCAGGGCGTTGGAGAACAACTGCGGCCGCGAGCGTTGCGTGAGCGTATCCGTGAGCGCGGCCGATCCCGCGACGAATCCTCCCGCCGCGCCGCCCAGCGCCTTCCCCAAGGTCGATGTAATGATATCGACCTCGCCCAGCACGCCGAAGTGCTCGGCGGTCCCGCGTCCCGCGGTGCCGAGCACGCCCGTGGCGTGCGAATCGTCGACGATGACTGTCGCGTCGAAGCGCCGGGCAATCTCGAGGATGTCGGGGAGCTTGGCGATGCTCCCTTCCATGGAAAACACCCCGTCCGTCCAGATGATCTTGCGGCGGGCGCCCGACGCCGCCGACAGCTTGGCCGTGAGGTCGTCCATGTCGCCGTGCTGATAGACACCGGTCGTGCACTTCGTGATCGCCTTCGCCAACCGCATCGAGTCGATGATCGACGCGTGGTTGAGCGCGTCGGACAGGACGACGTCTCCCTCGCCGACGATGTTGCCGGTCAGCGCCTCGTTCGCGTTCCACGCGGAGAGGAAGCTGAGGGATGACTCCGTTCCGACGAACGGCGCCAGGGCGGCTTCCAGCTCCTGGTGGATGGAGAACGTCCCACAGATGAACCGGACGCTGGCGGTGCCGGCGCCGAGCCGGTGCAGGGCTTCGACCCCGGCCTCGACGACCGTCGGTTCATTGGCCAAGCCCAGATAGTTGTTCGACGAGAGGATCAACACTTCCCCCCGCCCGTGCATCTGGACCCGCGCCGCCTGCGGCGAGTCCAGGTAGTTGAGGCGTTTGTAGACGTTGTCGCGCTTGAGCTGCTCGATGCCCGCCGCCAGGTCCGCATTCAGGGACATCACGCCACCTCGAAGATGACTTTGCCCGCTTCGCCCGTCTTGATGACCCGCATCGCCTCGTCCACCGCATCGAGCGGGAACCGGTGCGTGATGACCGGCGTCGGGTCGAACTGCCCGGATCGCAGAAATCGTGTCATTCTGGTGCCAGGTTTCGTACATCCGGCGGCCGACGACCCCATAGATCGTGATGCCTTTGAAGATCACCTCGGTGGCGAGATCGATCTCCATCGGGCGGGCCGGGATGCCGAGCATCTGTACGCGTCCCCCCACCCGCACGAGCGCCAGCGCTTGCCGGATGGCGGATGGTACCCCGGACATCTCCAATACGACGTCGACACCCAGGCCGTCGGTCGCGCCGCGAACGGCGGCCTCGGCCTGTTCGGGGTGCACCACATCATCCGCCCCCATCCGGCGCGCCAGCGCCAGGCGCGTGTCGTTCACGTCGGAGGCGATGACGCGCGCCGCGCCGGCCGCTTTCGCGATGCCGACGGCAAAAATGCCGATCGGCCCGCATCCGGTCACCAACACGACCGCGCCCGGGATTTCGGCCGTCAGCGTCGTATGGAACGCGTTCCCCATCGGGTCGTGGATCCCCCCCACGTCATAGGAGATCGCGTCGTCGAGGTGCCACACGTTCGTGGCTGGCATGGCGATGTAGTCGGCGAAGCATCCGTCGCGGTCGACGCCGATGATCTTGGTGTACGGGCAGACGTGGGCGTTGCCGGTGCGGCACAGCAGGCAGCGTCCATTGACGATGTGTCCCTCGGCCGTCACCCGGTCGCCGGTGCGGACGTCGGTCACCAGTTGGCCCACCTCGACCACGTCGCCAGCGAACTCATGCCCGACGACGATCGGCGGTTTGACCCGCCGCTTCGCCCAATCATCCCAGTCGTAGATGTGGACGTCGGTGCCGCACACGCCCGCGCGACGCACGCGGATCAGGACTTCGTCATCGCGGAGCGTCGGCTCGGGGACGTCGCACAGCACCATCCCAGGACCCGCGATGCGCTTGACCAATGCTCTCACTCGGCGAAAACTGATAGCACGTTATCGCGAAATCCATAGCAACGTGTATTGCGGCGCCAACTTACGATGTCTATATTCGCGCAAAGCGATTTAACGTGTCTAATGATGTCGCATTCATGACGACTCGACGCGATTTCCTAAAAACTGGAGCGGCAGCAGCGACATTGGCGGCGATCGGCACCGGACGTGCCGACGCGCTGGCGGGGATGCAGTCTCCCCAAGCGAACCCGCCTCTGCGATCGCCGCAGGCGATGCCTCCCATGGACGCGGGCATCAAAGCGCTGCTGCAGGACGCGTTGAATGCGGCTACCATGGCCGGCGCGGGCTACGCGGACGCCAGAATCGGCCACTACCGCCAGAATTTCGTCGTCACCCGCGAAAAGCAGATCGTGCAGGTCGTCGACACCGATACCGTCGGCTGCGGTGTCCGGGTGCTGGTCGATGGCACGTGGGGGTTCGCGGCGACCCGCGCGCTCACGCGGGATGGCGTGGCGGGCGCGGCGAAAGAGGCGGTGGCGATCGCCAAGGCCAATCGGGTCGCCCGCGACCGCGCCGTCGAGCTGGCGCCGGCCCCCAAGATCGGTGAGGTGAGCTGGAAGAGCGATTTCACCACCGATCCGTTCACGATTCCCGTCGAACAGAAAGCCGATCTCTTGATCCGGGCCAACACCGAGGCCCTCAAGGTTCCCGGCGTCAAGTTCGTGAACAGCTCGATGTTCTTCGTCCGCGAGGACAAGAACTTCGCCTCGACCGACGGCGCGATGATCAACCAGTTGATCATTCGGAGCTGGCTCCCGATGCAGATCACCGCGATCTCCGCGGACGGCGCCGATTTCCAGATCCGGACGAACACGATCCAGCCGATGGGTCGGGGCTACGAGTACCTGGTGGAGCAGGATTGCGTCGGCAACGCCCCCAAATGGGCGGACGAGGCGGCGCAGAAGCTCAAGGCCAAGCCGGTGGAGGTCGGCCGCTATGATCTCGTCCTGCATCCCACGCACCTGTGGCTGACGCTGCACGAGAGCGTTGCCCACCCGACGGAGCTGGACCGGGCGAGCGGCTACGAAGCCAACTTTGCCGGCACGAGCTTCGTCTCCCCGCCCGACAAGATGCTGGGCAAGTTCCGGTACGGCCCCGAGTTCATGAACATCCAGGGCGACCGGTCGCAGTCCGGCGGCTGCGCGTCGACCGGCTACGACGACGAGGGGGTCGCGCCCGAGACGTTCCTGATCATCAAGAACGGGGTCGTCAACGACTATCAGACCACCCGCGAGCAGGCGAACTGGATCAAATGGTGGTACGACGCCCAGGGCCGCCCCACGCGCTCGCACGGGTGCTCGTACGCCGACAATTGGAACGACGTCCAGTTCCAACGCATGCCGAACGTGTCGCTCCTCCCCGGCGAGAAAGACCTGGTCTGGGAGGACCTCATCGCCGCCACCGACCGCGGGATCGCGATCATCGGGGACGGGTCGTTCTCCATCGACCAGCAGCGCTACAACGCTCAGTTCGGTGGCCAGTTGTTCTACGAGATCAAGGGCGGCAAGATCGTGGGGATGCTCAAGGACGTCGCGTACCAGATGCGGACGCCAGACTTCTGGAACGCGATGGACCTGATCGGCGGGAAGCGCGGATACCTCCTGGGCGGCAGCTTCTTCGATGGGAAGGGGCAGCCCGGCCAGATCAATGCCGTCAGCCATGGCTGCGTGCCGGCGCGCTTCAAGCAGATCAACGTCATTAACACCGGACGGAAGGCATGAGTCTGCCCTCCGGCGCGCTCACGTCCGAGGCCGAAGCGCAAGAGCTGACGGCCCGCGTCGTGAAGCTGTCGAAGGCCGACGCGGTTCATGTCAACCTGCAGAGCACCTACACGACGAACCTGCGGTTTGCCGCCAACCAGGTGTCGACGTCCGGCGCCGTGACCGACGCGCAGCTGGCGGTCACCAGCGCGTTCGGCGCCAAACACGCGGTCACGACGACCAACGACTTGTCGGAGGCGTCGATCGCGCGCGTGGTCGCCGCGTCCGAGGCATTGGCGCGGTTGGCGCCCGACGATCCGGAAGCGATGCCGGAGCTGTCGCGGCAGACGTATGAGCCGGTGGGCGCGTTCTTCGAGGCGACGGCCAATGTGTCGCCGGACGACCGGGCCAAGGCGGCGCTGTCCGCGCTTTCGCAGGCGCGTGCCACCGGCGAACTCAATGCGGCCGGATTCCTGATCGTCAACGCGACGGTCCAGGCCGTGGCCAATTCGGCGGGGCTTTTCGGCTACCACCGGAGCACGAACACCAACTACACGATCACGGTGCGCACCGCCGACGGCACGGGATCGGGTTGGGCGGGCGCCGAGAATCCGGACTGGACCCAGATCGACTTCGGCGCCACCAGCGCGCGCGCGATCGAGAAGGCGCGCGCGTCGCGCAATCCGGTCGCCATCGAGCCGGGACGCTACACCGTGATCTTCGAGCCGCAGGCGGTCGGCGATCTCGTGCAACTCATCGCCGGCTACGTCGATGCGCGCTCAGCGGATGAGGGTCGGAGTCCGTTTACCAAGATGGGTGGCGGTAACAAAGTCGGACAGAAGATCGTCGATGCCCGTGTAACGCTGCTGTCCGATCCGCGAGATGACCAACTGCTGGACACACCGTTCGACAACGATGGACTGCCGCTGGGTCGGCAGGTATGGATCGGGAACGGGGTGCTCGAGCACTTACAGTACACGCGCTATTGGGCGAAGAAAGCGAAGCAGCCCGCGACCGGGCAGCCGGGATCGATCAAACTGCAGGGCAGTGGCGCGACCTCGACGATCGACCAAATGATCGCCTCGACGCCGCGCGGCGTGCTGGTCACGCGACTCTGGTACCTGCGGGAAGTCGATCCGCGCACCATCCTCTATACGGGATTGACGCGCGACGGCACGTTCCTCATCGAGGACGGCAAAATCACCAAAGCGGTCCGCAACATGCGCTTCAATGACTCACCCTTGTTCATGCTCGCGAACCTCGACGCCATGGGGCACCCCGAACGCGTGGCCGGCACCGAAGCCGGCGGCGCGGTGGTGATGCCGCCGATCAAGGTTCACGATTTCAACTTCACGAGCCTCTCTGAGGCCGTGTAAGCGGGCGGCGAATACCACCGTCCGTCACTCACCGATCCACCGGGGGATCGGCCGAGTGCTTCACTCCAGCAATGGAGCAGTTCGAAATGGCTATCAAAAAGGCGAAGAAAGCAGGCAGAAAGAAGGCTGCTGCGAAGAAAGGTGGTCGGAAGAAGGCGGCCAAGAAGCGCCGCTAGTTAGCTTGCAAGTGCAGCGCGCGGCGGCGTTCCGCCGTCGCGCGCTGTGCAAGCGGCAGGGCAAGAGATGTAAAAAGCGGGAGCGCCGAAGGCGCCCCCGCTCTTTGTTTTTTTGATCTACTCAAGCCGCGCGCGTGGTCGAGGCGGTCTGTGTCTCGGCCGGCGCCGCTCCCCACACATAGGCCGAGAAGCGCGGCGGCGTATCCGTGCGAGAGCCTTGCGAGATGATGATGCCAATCGGCTCGGGCTCGTCCGTACGCTGATGGTCGTTGGTCATTGTCCAGTCCCCTCGTGATGGTAACCCTTCCTAAGGCACCACCAGTGCCACGGGACTGACGATCGACATCGATAGCTAAGCCGATGCAAAGCATCGACTTAGATTTTATGACTCGGCTGTGCGACCGGTCCGACCGTCGCGTTTCGACACGCACATTTCCGCACAGTGTGTCACTACGCGGCACCCTTCCGGGCGACGAACGCTCTCGAGGCCGCTCGCGGATCGCGCTCGACGCTGATCTCCCATCCCGCATACCGATCGCGCAACTCGGCCTCTTGGCCGGCGACGATGGTCTCCACGAGATGCACGCCACCGTCCGCGGTCGCACTCTGGAGTAGCTCGATGACCCGCAGCCGCTCCTCCGGCGACAGTCCCTCGAACGCGGCTGGCGTACACACGACGGCATTGAGCGGCACGTCCGGTGTCCAGTGCCCGATGTCCGTGCCGCACCCGCGCACGCGTTCCGTCAGTCCCGCCGCTTCGGCCGCGTTGAGCACGCGCTCCACCACGCCCGGGGCCTCTTCGACGGTGATGACGTCGCACCCATTGGCCGCCAGATAGAGCGCGGCCCCCTCGACGCGCGCACCGGCGACCAGCACGTTGGCCTCCCCCGACATGCCATTGTCGATCGGCAGCGCCCGGACCAGCGCGCTCTCCGGGTCCAACCCCCAATGCTCGGGGCGCCGATAGCGCTCGAGGATGCGGACGCGGCGCCGTCGCCATGTCTGGTACGTCGGCAGCCGCAGCCGGCGCATGATGATGCGGTCGACCTCTTCGCAGAGCACGAGCTCGGTCAGCGCCAGCTGCGGCGCCCGGCTCAGACTCGTCACCGCCTCGTCCCCGATGCCGAGAAGCGCGGCCCGCGGCAAGGAGTCTTTATAGTTCTCGATCTCGCGCTCGACATGCATCTCGTACTCATGTCGCAAAGAGCGCGGACGGCGGTCAGCCATGTCGCTATAAGGTAGATTGCCCATTGAGTCGCGCAAGGCGCAGCTAGCAAGGCGCAGCTGCGCAAGGCGCAGCTACACGAGATACTTACGGATGCCCGAGCTCCCCGAAGTCGAAGCCGCGGCCCGCGTGCTCCGCCGTGAGACGACGGGGAAGACGATCCGGAGCGTGGAAGCCTTTCACCGGATGCAGCGACGCTGGTTGCGTGCCACCACCCTCCGGCGGCTCGTGGGTGCGCGGGTGACCGGTGTCGAACGCCGCGGCAAGCACCAATTGCTGCGTCTGGCCGATGGGTCGACGCTGCGCGTGCATTTCGGGATGACCGGCGATTGGGACACGGGCATCGCCGCGGCGCCCCTACCGCCGTACACCCGCGTGGCGATCACCTTCACTGACGGCTCGCGCGTGGCGCTCGTCGATCCGCGCGCCTTGTCGATCGTGAAGCTCCACGCCCCGGGCGAGGATCCCGTCGCGGCGTTGGGACCCGACGCGACTGATCCCGCATTCACGCCCGACAGTCTCGGCCGCGCGCTCGCCCGGCGGAACGGGCCGATCAAAGTCGCGCTGCTCGACCAACGCGTCGTGGCGGGACTCGGCAACATCTACGCCGCCGAGGCTCTGTGGTGGGCCGGCATCGATCCCCGCCGCCGCGCGTCATCGCTCGATCGGGCCGAGCGCGCGCGGCTGGTGACGGCGATTCGCCGGACGCTGGCGCGCGGGGCGCGGTATCCCGGACGGTTCAAGGTTTACGACCGCGAGGGGCTGCCCTGTGCGCGGCGCTGTGGCGCGACCGTCCAGCGCATCGTGCAGGCTGGCCGCTCGACGTACTGGTGCCCGGGATGCCAGGGCCAGGCCCAATCCTCTAATCCCGTTCCCAATCCTCTAGTCGAGTGCTTCGACGATCGCGCCTTTCAAGTAGCCCGTCTCGGGTATCGTGAGCACTTCCGGGTGATCGAGCGACTGACCGCGGATCTCGCGCAGCGCGAGCCGCCGGCCACTGTCGGCCGCCGCATTGGCCAGTACCGACAGGAACGCGGTGCGACTCACGTGGAAGCTGCAGCTGGCCGTGTACAGGATGCCGTGCGGGGCGAGGAGCCGCATGCCCCGCAGGTTGATCTCCTTGTACCCGCGGAGGGCGGCGGGCACGTTCCCCTTGGACTTGGCGAAGGCGGGCGGGTCGAGCACCACGGTATCGAACCGCTCGCGCGCGCGCTCCGACGCCTTGAGAAAGGTGAAGGCATCGGCCTCCCGGAACTCCACGTTCGTCAGACCGTTGAGCGCCGCGTTCTCCGTGGCCCGCTCGAGGGCGGCGGCGGACGTGTCGAGGGCCACGACCGTGGCGCTCCGGCGCGCGAGATGCAAGGCAAAGGAGCCGTGATAGCTGAAACAGTCCAACGCCCGGCCGCCCGGCCGCGCCAAGGCGCCGATCCGGGCGCGGTTGTCGCGTTGGTCGAGGAACGCGCCCGTCTTCTGGCCATCCCAGGGCGCGGCCAGGTACCGGACGCCGTGCTCCGTGACCTCGATCGCACGCGGGACCTCGCCGGCGAGGAGCTCGACCGCGCGCGGCAGCCCTTCCCGCGCCCGGACCGCCAGATCATTACGCGCCAACACGCCGGCAGGTCGCGTGAGCTCCTGCAGCGCCGCGACGATCTCCGCGCGGTAGTGTTCGAGGCCGGCGCTCGCGAGCTGCACGACCAGCCATCGGTCATACCGGTCGCAGACCAACGATGGGCAGGCATCCCCCTCGCCATGCACAAGCCGATACGCGGTGGCGACGTCGGCCAGCGCCGCGCGTCGCGCGACCGCCGCCGCCAGGCGGCCGTGCCACCACTCGGCGTCGATCCGCGCGTCCGGATCGCGGTCGATGAGACGCAGGGCGATCTCCGACCGCGGACTCCACAGGGCCCAACCCAGGGGCCGCCCCCGCTCGGTCTGGACCCGGATCGCCCCGGCGATCGCTGTTGCGGGCGCGGAGGGCGCCGTCACGACATCGCTGGCGAAGATCCACGGATGACCAGCCGCCCACCGCGCGGCGCCACGGGCCGAAACTGTGGCATGGAGGGACATGCGCAAACCTACACGCGCGGCGCGTGATCGCGCGGCCCGCCGACGGGCCGACCGGTTGGCGGCGGCGATGCTGGAGACGCTGCTCAACGCCATGGACGCCACCGACGCGCAGACCGGCGCGCACGTGCGGCGCGTCGCGCGCTACGCCTCGATCCTGGCGCGCGCCGCCGACCTGGGGTCGCGCCAGGTCCACGCCGTCGAGCGCGTGGCGCTCTTTCATGACATCGGGAAGATCGACGCCGCGTTGTACGACATCATCCACGACCGGATGCAGTTGACGCCCGAGGAGCGCCAGGCGATCGCCACGCATCCCCGGCGGGGCGCCGAGGTGCTGGCGCCGTTGGCGGCGTTCGATCCCGACCTGGCGGAGGGTGTCCTCTCCCACCACGAGCGATGGGACGGCCGGGGATATCCGCGGGGCCTGGGCGGCCGGGCGATCGCGTTTTCGGCGCGAATCGTCACCATCGCCGACACGTTCGACGCCACGACGTTCGCCCGGCGCTACAGTCCCGCGCTCAGCCTGGCCGAGGCCTCGGCCGTGATCGCGACGGGCCGCGGACGGCAGTTCGATCCGGCGCTCGTGGACCTCTTTCTTTTTCCGCCGGTGTTCGACGAGATCGTCGATGCGTTTCATGGGGCGCCCCCGTGGTCCGGTCCGGATCGCCGCGGGTCATCGCGGGCCGCCACGCCGGAACCCGATGGCCACCACGAGTCCCGTCCGCCCGACGTCATGTTTCGTTGGCGCGACTCCATGCAGCTCTGATGGCGCGGGCGGCGCGTTCCGGATCCGCTGCGCCGAACACGGCGCGGATCACCGCGATGCCGGCGGCTCCCGCCTGCCTCAGGGCTGCCGCCGACCCGGGACCGACGCCGCCGATGGCGACCGCGGGCGCGGCGCTCCGCGCGCGCAACGCGGCGAAGCCGTCGACGCCGATGGCGTCTCCGGCATCATGCTTGGATGCGGTCGTGAACACGGGCCCCACGCCGATATAGTCCGCGCCGAAAGCCGCCTCGAGTTCCGTGGGGTTTCCCGCCGACGCACCAATCACAAACCCGGGGGGGACGATGGCCCGGAGCGCAGCGACGGGCACATCGTCCGTCCCGACGTGCACTCCCGTCGCCCCGCAGGCGAGCGCGACGTCGGCACGGTCGTTGATGATCACCGGTATCGGCAACGCGGCGACCAGGAGACGGCCGATGTCGGTCAAGGTCCGGGCATCGGCGCCCTTGAGGCGCAGTTGGACGACCGTGGCACCGCCAGCCGCGGCCGCCTGGGCTCGGGCCACCAACCCGTCGCGACCGTCGCGCAGATCGTCCGTGATGGCGATCAGCGTGAGATCGAGCGTCGCGCCTCCTTGTGCGCCGAGAACGTGTCGGTGAACTCGTGGTGGCCGTCGGGTCGAGCCACGAAGTACAAGTAGGACACGTCCGCGGGCGCGACCGCGGCCGCGAGGCTGGCGGCGCCCGGCGAGGCGATGGGTCCGGGCGGGAGCCCGGGATGACGGTAGGTGTTGTACGGCGAGTCGACGTCGAGATTCTTGTAGAGGACGCGTTCGACATGGTGTCCGAGCGCGTACTGCACCGTGGGGTCGGCCTGCAGCGGCATATGCCGTCGCAGGCGGTTGAGATAGACGGCCGCGATGATCGGCCGCTCGTCATCGACCCTCGCCTCTTTTTCCACGATGGAGGCAAGGGTCACGACCTGATACCGCGTGAGCCCCAGCGAGTCGACCCGCGCGTTCCACTCCGGACGCCAGGCGTGCACGAACTCGCGCACCATCTCGGCGACGGCCGCATGGGCCGTGGTGCCGTCGGGGAACGTGTAGGTGTCAGGGAACAGGAACCCTTCCAGCGTCGGCGCGCCCGGCGGCGCGCCCACCTGGGCGAGCAGCGCGCTGTCGCGGACCGCGGCCGCGACCGAATCCGGCGAGACGCCGAGGGATCGCGAGAGCGCCGGTTCGATCTCCCAAACTTCCCATCCCTCAGGGATCGTGATGGTGTGGATCAACCCCCGGCCGTGGGTCATGGCTTCGAGCGTCGAGCCCCACGAGCTCCCGGCTGGGAGGAGATAGGTGCCGGGTTTGATGGCCCGATCCTGCCCCGTAATCTTCGCGTATAGCCCGAACAACCGCGGGGTACCAATCACGCCCGCCGAGGCCAGCGAGTCGGCCGCCGCCCGAAACGTCGTACCGGGCGGGATGAGGACGCGCTTCGGCGCGCTCGTGGGACTCGCGCACGCGATCGCGATCGCGATCGCGGCCGCGGCGACGAGGACGCCGACCAGCGGCGAGGTGTTACGGCAGCGCCAGCGCATGCTGGAGGAGAACGGTGGCCGCCAGGGCGTCGACATCGCCCTTCCTCCCGCGCGTGGACCCGCCCATGGCGCGGACGGCGCGGAGCGCCGCCGCGGTGGTAAAGCGCTCATCGACGTACCGCACGGGGAGACCGGTGCGCTCGGCCAGCGCGCTGCCGACCGTCCGAACCTCGACTGATCGTGGGGTCTCGTCTCCATTGCCATCCAGCGGCAGGCCCAGCACGATACCCGTGACCTCGAGTTCCGTTGCCCGCCGCATCAACTCGGTCACGGGCGGCCGCTTCCCGGCCCGCCGCACGATGGTGCCCACGGGTGATGCGATCGTTCCCGTCGGGTCGCTCACGGCGAGGCCGATCCGCCGATCTCCATAGTCGATCGCCAGGAGTCTCCCTTTGGTCACTGTCCTTGGGCCATACTGACGAAAAACTCGCGGTTGGTCTTGGTGCGCGCCATGCGAATCAAGAGAAACTGCACGGCCTCATCTTCGGGCATGTCGCCGAGGAAGTTCCGCAGGAGATACACGCGGTTCATCTCCTCGGGGGTCAACAACAGCTCCTCTTTCCGGGTCCCCGATTTCCCAATATCGATCGCGGGGAAGATGCGCTTGTCCGCGACCTTGCGGTCCAGCACCAGCTCCATGTTGCCGGTGCCCTTGAACTCCTCGAAGATGACCTCGTCCATGCGGGACCCGGTCTCGACGAGCGCGGTGGCGATGATGGTGAGGGACCCGCCGCCGTCGACGTTCCGGGCCGAGCCGAAGAAGTGCTTGGGCTTGGCCAGGGCCTGGGCATCGACGCCGCCGGACAGAATGCGCCCCGAGTGCGGCATGATCGTGTTGTGGGCCCGTGCGAGCCGGGTGATCGAGTCGAGCAGGATGACGACATCCTTGCCGTGTTCCACTTGGCGGCGCGCCTTTTCGATGACCATGTCGGCCACCTGCACATGGCGATCGGCCGGCTCGTCGAACGTCGAGCTCACCACCTCCGCTGACGGCACGTTGGCCAGGAAGTCGGTGACTTCCTCAGGGCGCTCGTCGATCAAGAGCACGATCAACAGGACTTCGGGATGATTCTCGACGATGGCGTTGGCCATTTTCTGCAGCAGGATCGTCTTGCCGGCGCGCGGCGGCGCGACGATCAGGCCGCGCTGGCCCTTGCCCACCGGGGCGAGAATGTCGACGACGCGCATGCTGAGATCGCCGCTCTTGGTCTCGAGGCGGATGCGCCGATCGGGATACCGCGGGCGGAGCGTGTCGAACGTCGGCCGCTCCGCGAATCGTCCCGGTTCGTCGCCGTTGACCGACTCGACTTTGAGGAGCGCGAGATACCGCTCCCACTCCTTGGGCGGCCGGACCTGGCCGCTGATCGTATCGCCGGTGCGGAGGTCGAACCGCCGGATCTGGGAGGGGGAGACGTACACATCGTCCGGGCTGTACAGATAGCTCCATTCCTGGCTGCGCAGGAACCCGTAGCCCTCGGACATGATCTCGAGCACGCCGAAAGCGCGCAGGGGCGCGTCCGACTGCAGGAGCGCCTGCTCGATGCGGAAAATGAGATCCTGCTTTCGGAGGCCCGACACGTCCGGGACTCCCAACTCGTCGGCGACGCGCAGGAGCTCGACAATGGACTGTTTTCGGAGCCCCACGACGTCCACGGGTGGTGGGGGGGGCGCAACGTCTTGCATGTATTGGGGGGAGATCGCGCGGCACGGCGCGGGGAAGGCTCTCTGAAAATAGCCAACGACCAGTTAGAACGGTAGGTAACGCACGGGTTGGGACATGGCGTCGTGCATCAGCACACTCAGCGACGAGTCGGCGTCGGCGAGCCGCCGCCGGAGCGCGTCATCCGTGTGCAGCCGGCCGAGGGTCCCTGCGGGCGTAGTCAGCAGACGGCGGGTGGTGTCGATCTGGGCGCGCGTGTCGCGGATCGACTGCACGATGGCGCTGTCGCGATCGAACCGGTCCAGCGTGCCCTCTTTTGCGGCGAGGACCCGGCGCAGGGTATCGGCCGTGGCCAGGAGGCGCCGGGCCCGCGCTTCCAGGGTGTCGCTCATCGCGCCGACGGCCGGACTCCGGCGGAGCGCGCGCTTCGTCAGGCGCCCCGCCAGCGACCGGATCACCGCCGTCGTCGCCGGACCCTCCTGCGTCCGCGCGGCGCCGATGGCGCCTTTGGGTGACGACAACTGGGTGAGCAGCGCCCGGACGTCCCCGTAGAGCGCCGGCACCTGCTGTCCCAAAGACGTGTACGCCGAACGCGTCTCATCGAACGCCCGCTGGGGCTGGGAGACGAGCGTGTCGCCGTCGTTGATGGCAGGGGCGCCAGCCGTTCCGCCCGACAGAAAGACGACCGGTGCGCCAACGAGACTCGATCCGGGCCCGATCTGGACGCGCGTGTCGCGCCGGACGCGATGCGCGTAATGGCGCAGGATGTCGGCGCTGACGAGCACGCGCGCGCTGGTATCTACCGTCACTGGCCGCAGCATCGTGCCATTCACCTGACCGATGACCTGGCCGGCGCTCCACACCTCGGTGCCCTTGATGACGCCAGCGGCGCCGTCCGTTGCCACGTACAATCGGATAGTCGCGCCGTGCAGCCCGCCAACCCGGGCGAATGCCAGCGTGCACACGACGGCCGCGAGCGTAACGGCCAGCGTGATGAGACCGGGGATTAGAGAACGCCAAGCAAGAGGTTTGCGCAGGTTGGACCGGGCTAGGGAGCAGACGCGACAGGAGCAACCCTTGGGCCATGGCTACGCCACGGGCATGCGCCGCTTGCTATTCCGCAACGTAGCGGATGCGATCTTTTGGGGATAGGTTGGGCCGGAGGAGGGTGACCGACAATGGGTTCGTTGTACGCGTTCCGGTTGGAAGAGCTGCATCAGTGCGCGGGGGCTTCGAGACACCGGTGGGCAGACCCGGCGGACGCGGCGCGGTGTTGCAACGGCTTTGTGCGGCGTCTCGAGTTCACGCGCGATGCGACCGGCGACCCGGTGGTGACGTTCTCCTGGGTGCGCGGCGAGGATGGGTGGGAGGAGAAGCGGGACGCCGACGGAGAAGACCCCGCGTATTTCCCCTACCCGGCGTCGGATTGGCACGACGGCGTCGCGCCCTTCTGGCCTGAACCCGCGCACACGCCGTTCGTGCAGGCGCTCGAGATGTTCGACCGGCGGACCTTGGAGTGGCGCGAGACCCTGGCGGGTTACGAAGCCATGCGGGTCATCGACCGGTGGGCCCGCCGGCATTTCATCCGGCGTTCGCCGTCGTTCACGGAACTGGCGCCGCTGCGCTGCCAGATCGACGAGCTACCGTCGGGAGTCGTGCAGCGCATCCTGGCCGCGCTCGTCACGGCGGTGATGTACGACGCGCCGATGCGCATGCCATCAGTCTGGGCGCTATTGGCGGCGTACGGGGGCATCCTGGAGCGGACCAGGCAACCGGCGCTGGCGGCAGACGTGTTTGGCACCGCCATCGAGCATGCGCGCACGCGCGAGGAGCAGCTGCAGGCGCCGGAGTACTACTATCGGATGGGGCTCTGCCTCCGCCGGATCGGGCGCTACGATGCGGCGATGTCGGCGCATCGGGAAGGCCGCCGGCTGGCGGAGCGGCTCGGGGCGCCGGAGCACGCGTTGCTCAATCGCATCGGCAAGGCTGCCGTGTTGCTGGCGACCGGCGATGTGCCGGGTTCGGACCGCCGGTACGCCGACGTGGCGCGGGACGCGGAGGTGGCGGGGCTCCCCGACGTGCGCGCCACCGCGCTGCACGAGCGGGCCCTGGCGACCTATGCGCGCCGGCGCCCCGGCGGCGATGAGGCGCCGCACGCGATCGTGTGGCTGCACGAGGCGTTTCGGGGGTACAGCGATGCGGCGCGGCGCGACCGCGCGCTGGACGACATGGCGACGGCGTTCCTCTATCTGCGTCTGCCAAAGGTCGCGCGCGACATTTACCGGTACGTGTATGCGACGGCGGACGATCCGGACATCCAGCTGGCGGCGGGCCTCAAGGGGCTCAAATTGTCGGCGGCGTGCGGAGAGGACCGGTGGTTCCGGCACTACGCCAAGACGATCGCCCGCGAGCAACTGGAGTCGGAGCAGTTGGCGGACTACTTCCTCAATCTCGGTCTCGGACATTGGCGCGCGGGCCGCGTGTCGCGCGCGCGCTCGGCGTTCACGCGGGCCATCGCGCTGTCCGAGGACTACCAGTTCTATCAGGTGATGCACGATGCGGAGCAGTCGCGCGCCCGCCTCGACGACGGCGTCGAGCCGCCGCCGGTCCTGCGGTCGACCGGTAAGATCCCAACGCCCGCGGTCGGGCGCGTCATCCGCGCGCTGCGGGCGCTGGTCTCGGCCGAGCTGACGAGCCGGGTGGTATAGAACCTGACTCGTGATCGGCTGGTCGAACAGTTCCGGGAACGCGCGAGCGGATTTCGCGCGCGCGCGGGCGGTATTGGACGGGTCGCCGCGCGCGTCAGCTGGTTGCGCCTCGGCGCGGCGTTCGTGGCGATCGCGCTGTTCGCGTATGCGATGGCGGCCCGCGGGCCGGGCGCGACGCGCGCGCTGCTGGCGTCTCTGGCCGCGGTCACGGCGTTCATCGCGCTGGTCGCCTATCACGACCGGTTGAAGGCGAGCATCCAGGAGCTCACGGCGCGGGCCGAGCTCAATGATCTGGCCGTGTATCGGGTCGACCGGGCGTGGTCCGAGTTGTCGCTTCCGGCCTGGATGCCGGCGCCCGATGGGCATCCCTACGCCAACGATCTCGATCTCTTCGGCCCGGCGTCGCTCGCGCAACTCTTCCCACCGATGACCGCGCTCGGCCGGCAGACCCTGCGCGGCTGGATGCTGGCGGGGGCGCCGCGCGACGTCGTCGTGGGTCGACAGGAGAGCGTGGCCGAATTGCGACTGCTCGTCGACATGCGGGAGGCGTTTGCGGCGCAGGGCCGGCGGCGCTTGGCCGTGGCCGCGAGTGCACGACCCACCGTGGAAGCTTGGGCGGAACACGGCGCGTCGGGGCCATCACTCACGCCCGCGGTCCTGACGGCGGCCGCGCTGCTCGTCGCGACCGTGGCGCTGGGCGTCGGCCAGTCGGCCGGTCTCGTGCCGAATCTGGTGTGGCTCGCGCCCCTGTTCGTTGGCCGCATCGTGATGCGCCGCCTGGCGCGTCCGATCAACGAAACCATCGGTGCCCTGACGGGGAGCGCGGATCGCCTCGAGGCCTGGACCGCGCTGGCGCGGCTCATCGCGACGCAACCCTTCAATGCGACCGGGTTGCGGGGCCTGCAGGACGCCCTCGGCTCGGCCTGGCTCGAGATCCAGCGGCTGCGGCGGCTCGCGGATTGGGCGTCGGCGCGGGAGTCGCCGATGCTCCACTTCGCGCTGCAGATGGCGGTGTACTGGGACCTGTGGATCGCGTGGTTCGCCGCGCGCTGGCGCGCGCGCAACGGACCTCGCGTCGCCCAGTGGCTCGCCGCGATCGGAACGGGCGAGTCTCTCGCGGCACTGGCGACGTTGGCGTCCGAGAATCCCGACTGGACTTTCCCGGAGCTGGCCGAGGCCAGTCCCCCGGTGTTCGACGCCCGCGCGGTCGGACATCCGCTCCTGTCGAGCACCCAGCGCGTCACGAACGATGTGTCGCTCGGGCCCGGGGGCACGCTCGTGCTGGTCACGGGATCGAACATGGCCGGCAAGAGCACGCTCCTCCGGGCCATTGGTCTCAACGTCGTCCTGGCGCGCACCGGGTCGGCGGCGTGCGCGTCGGCGCTGCGACTCGCCCCGTTTCGCCTGTGGACGGTGATCCGCATTCAGGATTCGTTGGAGCGCGGGGTGTCCTACTTCATGGCCGAGCTCGAGCGGCTCAAGGAAGTGGTGCAGGCGGCGAGCGCGTCATCCGACGAGCCGTTGCTCTATCTCTTCGACGAGATTCTCCAGGGCACGAACTCCGCCGAACGCGTGATTGCTGCGCGCCGGGTGCTGCAGCATCTGATGCTGTCCGGCGCCGTGGGCGCCGTCACGTCGCACGATCTCGCGCTGGCCGACGCCGAGGCATTCGCGGGCCGCGTGCAGCATGTGCATTTTCAGGAACAGATCCAGGGGGCGCGCATGACGTTCGACTATCGGGTGCGCCCCGGCAAGGCGACATCGACGAACGCGTTGAAACTGCTGGAGTTGGTCGGCCTCGGCGACTCGGGGTGACGCGGCGGACGTACATTGTGTCCATGATACTGCGAGAGGCCACCTGGCGGGACGCGCACGGCGACATCGTCATTCAGAGCCGGGTCAAGGCGCCGCCGGGGCGCCAGCATTTCGAGAAAGGCATTTTTTCCCGGTATCGACGTCGGTCTCGTCGGCTGGCAGCGGGCCCACAGCCAGGGCAACATCACGGGGACGGAGAGCCCGCACGCGATCCGCTACGCGCCTGCCGAAGTCAATCAGCGGCTGCAGGCCGCCGGCATCGAGCGGTACGTCAAGGAACTCTACGAAGAGTTGGCTTCCGACGCGGAGCTCTGGCTGACGACGGTGACGGCCACGTGGCCCGGGACCCTGCGGCTCAAGGAGATCCAGTACAAGGTGCAGGCGCGGCGGCGCGGGATCGACAAGGTGTTGTTCGAGTGTTGGATCGCCGTCGCCAATCAGCGCGTCAATCCGCGCGTCGAAGTCCACGTCGACTTTCGGGCGCCGGAAAACGACTGGGCGCCGTTTCTCAGGCCCCGTCCGTAATCGAGAGTCCCGTCGCCCGCATGTCGAACAGTGTGGCGGCCATCTGGACGGCGCCACGCCGGGCCAGGGATCCGCTGATGCGTGACATGTCGTCTTCACCACGGGGCGGCAGGAGCACATCCACCAACGCCGGGGCCTGACGCACGGAGTCCGGGACGGCCAGTTGCGGCAGCAGTCCCTTGAAGAAATCGACCACCGAGTCGACGACGTTCTCGATCACGGTGTCCAGACTGCCGGTCGTCAGCGACACGAGTTGGGGGCCGCCGCCTGTGGCGCCCAGGGCCGACGTGGCGTACGCGGCGAGATAGTGGTCCGTCACGTCGAACAACACGCCCGGCCGGGTCGCCACATTGGTGCGTTGCGCTTTGTCCAACTCGCGCCAGGCCTCGAGGCCGTGCTGGAGACCGCCCATCAGGCGTTCGCGTTCGGCCAATGTGCCTTTGTCGGCCGGTGTGGATGGATTCAACACCACGCCCGCGTGGAGCAGGCTCAGCGCGCTCAGAAACCGGGCGGCCTGGGCGATGCTGACTTCATCGCGCGACGTCGTGACGTGTATGCGCATGGGGCTCACCGGTAGGGGGGAACGTCCCGCCCAAGATCGCGAGTGTCCGGGCGAGCTCGCCGACGTAGTCCAGCTGGAGCAGAACGCCGAGCAGCCAGAAGACGACCAGGGCGCCCCATGTCCAGAGGGTGGTGGTGGGCGCGAGACAGACGAGCACCGCGCAGGTATAGGCGAACGCCGCATTGGCCGACTTCCGCCGCAGGGCCGGCATTCGGGCCGGCCAGGCCCGTGCAATGAACGTCAGGGCGGGCGCGGTCGCGCCGCGCTCGGGGTGGACGAGCTCCGGCAGGTGGGAGCGCTTGTAGCTCTCCACGAGTTGCGTCGTGAGGGCCTGGTAGTTCGTGGTCCAGCGCCGCAGCAGGATCGACGTCAGCGCCGTGATAAAGGCGACGGCAAAGGCGATCAATTTACCGGCGATCGCGGCGGCGCAGATAAGGAGCGGGACGTCCAGGTACGGCTTGCCGGTGGCCGGCAACACATTGGCGAGGAGGATCCGCCGTGGCAACCAGAAGATGTACAGTGCGAGGCCGCCCGCGATGATATCGTGCAGCCCGAGCGTACGGACGAAGTCACTGCCGACGGTTTGGGCCTCCTCGGCCACACCGTCGTGGGGCTCGGGCATGGTCGAATCATACGTGGGGCGGGATGCCGAACCAACCGTCGCGTCGTTCACCGGGCGGCGCGCCAGGTGACCGTGCGGCTGATGTCGATCGCGAGCAGGTCCGTGGCCAGCACGAACTGTCCGTCGTACTGTGCGCGCACGGTGGGCTCGATGCCGGTGGCATCCCGATAGTGGGTGACCACGGCCAGCTTGGGGTGCACTGCCGCGAACACCCGTGCCGCGTCCTCGGCCGAGGCGAGCGTGCGCTCGGCCGGCGGTGTGGGGTTCGTGGCGCCGACGCTCCACGCGGCGTGGATGAGGCAGTCGGCGCCTTTCGCGAACTGGATCAGATTCGGCGAGAATTTCGTATCGCCGGAGATCACGACCGAGTGGCCGGCGTAGTCCACGCGGTAGCCGAACGCCGGGTGCACGGGGCCGTGGTCGACGGTGAAGGCGGTGACGCGCAGGGAGCCGTCGCTGTAGACGGTGCCTTGGTCGATCTCGTGGACGTCGAGCGCGATGCCGCTCGGCGGGAGCCGCTCGGGCGGCGCCTCCCGGCTTTGAATATCGAATGCGTACGCGGCGACCAGATGGTCGGTCATGCCGCGCGTGCCTTGCGGTCCCCAAATCGGGAGCGGCCGGTCGCGGCCGAGGAACCATCCCGTGAGCAGGAGGTCGGGGATGCCGACGACGTGGTCGGCGTGCAGGTGCGTGAGGAAGAGACCGTCGATCTGACTCGCGTTCCGGCCTATGGCCGCCAGGCGGAGGACGGCGCCGCGGCCGCAGTCGAACAGGAGGCGTTTGCCGCCGGCTTCGACCAGGATCGCCGACCCGAATCGCGCGGTGTCCGGGAACGGCGTGCCCGCCCCGAGGATCGTGACGGCTATCGTGTCGGCTCTAGCGTTCGCTGGTGGTTGGGGACCCAAGAGCGGGAGGCCAAGGAGTAGCAGGAGCACGCGGGACATAGTGGGCACGGTCGATGTGCGCGGCGGTGAGCGCCGGACGGCGTCTGGTTGCGGTCAGATGGGTGCTCTTGCGGGCCGCGGTTGCTTGGGTAAGAGACCGGGCGGCACATAAGATAGACGAATCCGACGAAAGACGCCGTTCAGTTGATGTCCGTGCGAAGTTCCGCACGATCGGCGTGAGGTCCGGAAATTTGCTTGAGTTGCCCCAAGTAGTGTTGGGCAGCGGCCTTGTCGCCGGCGAGCTGGGCGGCGCGGGCCGCACCGTAGAGAGAGTCGAAGCGGTTTGGCGACACGCTAAGGACGTTCTGATACGCCGCGAGCGCTTCCGCCGGCCGATGGAGTTCCAACAGAAGATCACCGAACATTTCGCCAGCAGGTACTCCGGGTAACCCGCCCAGCCGCATGGAATCGCCGCCGCGATCAGCGGCGGCTTTCATTGTAACGAAGGCTTCATCTGGTTTGCCCGTCGCGAACGCGAACCACGCTTCCGCCTCTAGCTCGCTCACGCTCTCGCCGACACCCTGCGTCCCGCCCATGCCCATTCGCTTCATTGCCGCCGCCATAGCGCGGGAGGCGTCGCGAAGTTTTTCGATATCCATACGCGCGCCCGCGGTGTCGCCGCTGCGTGCCTCGCCGGTGGCGCGCACGGCGTACACCAACATTCGAATTATTGAATAGTTGCCTGCCTGCGCCACGAGTGCTGATGCCCCTTTCCAATCGTGACTTTCCTCCAAGTACGCGACTTCGAGCATCGATTCGTTGTTGGTGACATCTTCGGTGCTTGCCCCTGGCACCTTGCTGATCTCATCAATGATGTGACGCGCATCAGAATCCCTTCCCGTCTGCAAATAGGCATACTGAAGAAAGCCGAGGGCGTGTATCTGGTCTCCGGACTCATTGTCCGCCTGCGATCTGGTATTGCGCTCCGCTAATGCCGCGGACGCGAGATTCGAGCGGATGGATTCCTGCCACATACCGAGTGCGGTAAAAATATGGGAAGGCATGTGGACTGCGTGTGGCGCATCCGGCGCGACCATGGCGTAGCGCCGCGCGGCGTTCAGCCCAAGGTGGGCAAGCTCGGGCGTATCAGTCGCGTGTATTAGGTAGTGCGTAGGGCCCGGATTCCCTGGATCCTTAAGGTAGAGTGCATTCAAAATGTCAATGGCTTTCATCCTGCGAGCCATATTGGCTGCCTTGTCCGGGGAGCGTATGGCAATCAACGACAGTGCGTAGAGGGCGGTCGCATTGTTGTCCTTCGGATAGTGCTGATGAATCTCTGCCATCGCATCCGAATAGGCGACCGCCCGAGCGGCGGTACTGATCGTGGAATCGCCCGCGTAGTAAATCGCGGCCGCCCGAATGTAGGCGCGTTCGCGGTCCGTTCTGGCGCCCAGGTGCGCTGCCGTGTCGAGGTCGGCGTGACCGAGTTGCAGCGTCTGCGCGTCGGGCCAATCCCAGAGTTGGTGGTACAGCGACATGGCGCGGCCCCAGTAGGCCATCGCGCAGTGCGGATCCTTACGCGCCACCTCGTCGAACACCTTTAGGGAGAGGTCATATTGAAATGAGTGTAGCAGGGCTACGCCAGTGTTGAAGGCATCCCGTTGGGACGAACAGGAAGTGGCGAAGTCGACCTTTCCCAAGTGCTTGATGCGATCGACGTTCTCCGTCGAGGGTGCTGTCTGAGCGCCGGCTGCCATCGGGCAGGCACAGCTCGTGATCACTAGGAGGCCAAGTAGTCGCATCGTATGTGACTTCCGGTGGCTCGAGGTGGGGGGTCTATCAGAGCTGAGGCAGGGCCGAAACTCTCTCTGCGCTCACCCGTGACCTTGGTTCGATGCCGCCTATGGGCATTTGGTTTGTTTGTCGCCTTCCGTCCCACAGCGGTAGAAGCCATTCCGGGGCAGGACGCCGCGTGGATGGGGCAGTCGGGGGTGGGTAGCGCTGGCACTGGAGATCGACATGAAAAATGTCCGAGTTGCGGCCGTGCAAATGGAGCACAGCGCGGGCGACAAGATCGCCAACTTCGCGAAGATCGAGCAATTCGTCCGACGGGCGTCGGAGCGAGGGGTCCAGATCCTCGCATTTCCCGAGTGTTCGATCGTCGGCTATTGGTTTCTGCGCCATTCTGACCCGGGCGCAGCTCGAGGCGCTGGCGGAGGCCGTACCTGGCGGGCCCTCGACCCAACGCCTCGTGCACCTGGCACGCCAGTACGGTATGTCCCTGGGCGCGGGGCTGGTCGAGGTCGCCGAGGATGGGCGCATGTACAACACCTACGTCGTGGCGTTGCCCGATGGGCAGGTGCACAGGCATCGAAAGATCCAGGCCTTCGAACACGACAGCATCGCTGCCGGGGGCGAATACTGTGTGTTTGATACGCCCCACGGTGTGCGCGTCGGTGTGCTGATCTGCTATGACAACAACATCGTAGAGAATGTCCGCATCACCGCTCTCATGGGTGCCGACGTCCTTCTCGCCCCCCACCAGACGGGGGGCTGCAATTCCGTCAGCCCGCATGGCATGAAGCCGGTGGACAAGACCATCTCGGCATCGCCGCAACGAGTCGGCCGAGGCGATGGCCGCGTTGACACGAGAGTTGACGGGGGACAAGGGACGCGGTTGGCTCATGCGGTGGTTGCCGTCGCGGGCCCATGACAATGGGTTGTTCGTTGTCTTCGCCAATGGCATTGGGGTCGACGATGATGAGATTCGCACCGGCAACGCGATGATTCTGGATCCGTATGGGCGCGTGTTGGCGGAGACCGCGCAGGCCGACGACGACATGGTCGTCAGTGATTTGGATTCCCGATTGCTCGACGATTGTACCGGCCGGCGCTGGATCAAGGTGCGACGGCCGGATCTCTACGGTCCGCTGACTGTGGCGACCGGCCGGGAACGGGACACGCGACTGGTGCGGTTCGGCAAGGAGTCCTGATCGGCGCCGGTGCGCTCAATCGTATATTCCGGCGATCCTACTCGGCGACTGTGAATACAATATCGAGGATACGCGATGATCCGACGCGCTGCGCCCCTGATCTTGATCCTCCTTGCTGGTTGCGCCCGAAAGGCGGCGCCGCTGGCCAGCGCGGACGCGGTGCGCGCGGAGCGCGTGCCCGATGGGCTCCGCCCGCCAATCGCGATCGCCGGCGAGGCCCCGGAACGGTGGACGCTGGCCGAGCGAATGCGACACTACCGCGTGCCGGGTGTCAGTCTCGCGATTATCGACAGCGGGCGCATCGTGTGGGCCAAAGGGTTTGGCGTGACGCAGGCGGGCGGAACGGATTCCGTCACGCCCGAGACGATGTTTCAGGCCGGATCGATCAGCAAGCCGACGTTCGCTGTCGGCGCGATGCGGTTAGTACAGGATGGGCGCCTCAGCCTCGATGAAGACGTCAACGCGAGGCTCATCTCGTGGAAGGTACCGGACAACGAGTTCACGGTCCGGGAGAAGGTGACCCTCCGCCGCATTCTCAGTCACAGCGCGGGCCTTACGGTGCATGGATTTCCCGGCTACGAAGCGGGCACGCCGATCCCCACGGTCGTGCAGATTCTGGACGGCGAGGCGCCCGCCAATACAGCGCCCGTCCGGGTCGATATGATTCCCGGGGCGATCTCCCGGTACTCTGGTGGCGGGCTGACCGTGGCGATGCTGCTGGTGACCGATGTCACGAAAGAGTCGCTCCCCGCGTTCATGCGGACGACAGTCTTCGGGCCGGTCGGGATGACGCACAGCACCTACGAACAGCCGCTGCCGCTGTCCCTTGTCCCCAACGCCGCCAGTGGGCACACGAGCGCCGGTGACGTGGTGAAGGGCAAGTATCACACCTATCCCGAGATGACGGCGGCCGGCCTGTGGACCACGCCGTCGGACCTGGCGAAGCTGGCGATCGAGCTGCAACGCACCTACGCGGGACAGGCCGGCAAGATCATCAACACGGCGACGCTGACGCAGATGCTCACCGTCCAGAAAGCGCGCTACGGCATCGGGTATGAGCTCGACGGCAGCGGTCCCGACCTGGAGTTCGGTCACCGCGGAGACGATGCCGGTTTCACCGCCGCTTTCGTCGCATTTGCCGCGCGGGGCCAGGGTGCTGTCATCATGACCAATGGTGATCAAGGCAACGGTCTCATTGACGAAATCCTGGCGAGCATCGCCGACGACTATGCGTGGCCACACTATCGCCAGCGCGTGAAGACCGCGGTGGCGAAGGACTCCCTGACGCTGGCCCGGCTGGTCGGTACGTACCGCATCGCGATGGGCGGTTCGGCGTTTCTTCTCGATACGGTAACGGTTGAAGGCGGGCGACTCTTTATGCGTGCGGGCCGGGCGATCGACAAGGTAGAGTTGCTCGCGGACACCGACTCGACGTTCTTCACGCGGAATGACGACACGCCGGTCGTGTTCGACCATGACAGGGCGGGTCGAGTCGTCGGGCTGACCGTGCCGGGAGTCGTCAGGGGCACAAGGGTCCGGTAGCGAGCGTACAAGAGCAGCGGTCAGGATTCGCCTGACTGCACGTTGTCGAGCATCCGTTGCCTGCCATTCAGGATGTGTTGCTCGAGCGCGTGACCCGCGGCGTCCGCGTCTCCCGTCGAAACCGCCTCCAAAAAGGCGTCATGCTCGGCGATCGAGGCCCGGAGCTGCGCAGCTCCCAGGCTGCCGCGGCGGATGTAGAGTTGCAGTTCATCGCGTACGGACTGATCGATCTCTCGGAGGCGGGCATTGCCGGCGAACTCCAGAATCGCATCGTGAAACCGGCGATTGGCCGAGTGGAAGGCGGCGACCGAGTGAGTGGCTGCCGCACGACGCATACGCTCGTGTAGCGTCCGCAGGGCAGTCATTTGCGCGTTCGTGGCTCGGGCGGCGAGCAGTCGCCCGGCGGACCGGGCAAGTCCCGCGCGCACGTCGTAGAGGTCGAGCACATCCGGCAAATCCACGCGGCGGACGATCGCTCCGCGATTGGGGACGACCGTGACGAGGCGCGCGTGTTCGAGCGCGCGGATCGCTTCGCGGATCGGTCCGCGGCTGATGCGGAATCGGCCGGCGAGCTCGAGTTCATTGAGCCGCTCGCCCGCGCGGACTTCGCCGGACAGGATCAACTCCTGTAAGGCGCCGCGGACCTGCTCGACCAAACCTGGAGAAATTGTCGACAATTATCTATATATTGTAGGCACAGTTGGCCGGTCCCGCAACAGGCGTCGTGCGCGAGGTGTGAAATGGGTGTCGAGGCGAGTCGTTCCGGGGCTATCCTGCCGTTTCGTGTGCGGGCCGATCCGGCGGCGCTTCCTGCGCTCCAGGACAAGCTCCGCGCCGTGCGCTGGCCGGACGCGCTCGAGGATATGCGCTGGGAGGAGGGCGCCGACCTCTCCTTCATGCAACGGCTGCATGCATACTGGCTGCAGGATTATGACTGGGACAAGGCAGAGCGGCGGCTGAACGAGTTTGCTCACTTTCAGTACGAACGCGGTGAGCAACGCGTGCACTTCATCTGCGAGACTGGTCGCGGATCCGACCCGATGCCGTTGGTACTCACGCACGGCTGGCCGGGCAGTTTTGTGGAGATGCTGAAGATCATTCCGTTCCTCACGGACCCTGAGGCGCACGGGGGCAGCGCGAGCGATGCCTTCACCGTCGTCGTGCCCTCGATTCCAGGATATGGATTTTCGAGTCCTCCGAGGCGCCGCGGCACGAACGTCTTTGCTATTGCCGATATGTGGGCCGAGCTGATGACGGCGCTGGGTCACCGGCAATTTGGCGTCCAAGGCGGCGATTGGGGCTCGTCGATCAGCACGGCAGTCGGTCTCCGTCATCCCGAGCGGGTAAAGGGCATACACCTGAACTACCTGTCGGTGGGATTTCGACCGGACCTCGCGCCGGGCACGCCGCCGTTGACGGACGGGGAGTCCGACTATTTGGAGCGAACGGCTCAATGGCGCGATGCCGAAGGCGCGTACTACGCCATCCAGGCGACCAAGCCGCAGACGCTTGCCTATGCGCTGACCGACTCCCCGATCGGTCTCGCGGCGTGGCTCATAGAGAAATTTCAGCGCTGGAGCGACTGTACCGACGAACCGACTGAGGCGTTCACCCTCGACGAGCTGTTGACCAACGTCATGATTTACTGGCTCACCGGGTCTGCGCATTCGTCGATCCGGCTGTACCGCGAGACGCGATTGGCGCCGCTGCATCTCGAGGCGGGCCAGCGCATCGCGCCGCCGTGCGGCATCGTCCGTCTTCCCCGGGAGTTGCCGATGCCGCCGCGCTGTTGGGTCGAGCGCGCGTTCAATCTCGTTCACTGGACCACGTTGCCGCGCGGGGGCCACTTTGCCGCGATGGAAGTGCCGCATCTGCTGGCGGAAGACATCCGAGCGTTCTTCAGACCGCTGCGATGACCGACGTGCGTTTCCTCTCGGCGTGCGAGGCGGGCACGCTCCTCGACGCGGGGCGGCTCTCGGCCCAGGAATATGTCGTCGAGTTACTTCGCGCCATCGAGCACACCAATGGATGGGTCCATGCCTTCATAGAGGTGTACGCCGAGGACGCGTTGGCCTCCGCTCGGCGGATCGATGCGGCGCGCGTCAGCGGGCGGCATCTGTCACCGGTGGCAGGCATCCCATTTGCGCTCAAGGATGTCGTCGACGTGCAGGGCCGTTCGACGCGCGCGCAATCGCGAGCGTTCGCCGGCGCGATCGCGCATCGGGATGCCGCCATCGTGTGCCGTTTGCGCGACGCGGGGGCTATCCTCATCGGCAAGTTGTCTTTGGAGGAATGCGGCGTTGGCTCGCCGCTCGACGACCTGCCGTGGCCGCCCGCGCGCAATCCGTGGGATCCCTCGCGCACGCCGGGGGGTTCCTCGAGCGGCTGCGGCGCGGCGCTCGCCGCCGGCCTCGTGCCGCTCGCGATCGGCACCGATACGGGAGGGTCGATTCGTAATCCGGCCGCACTGTGCGGCGTAACGGGCCTCAAGCCGACGTACGATCGCGTGAGCCGCGACGGCGTGCTCGCCCTGGCGCCGAGCCTCGATCACGTTGGTCTGATGACCCGGACCGCCGAGGATTGCCGGCTCCTGCTGCGGGTTCTCGACTGCCACCGCGACGCTGCGCCATTCATGGGTTCGGGTCGCGCGCTGGCGGGATGTCGCATCGGCAAGCTGAAGCCTGTCGACCAAGAGGATGCACGCGCCGACGAGGACACGCGCGCCGACGAGGACACGCGCGTTGCCATCGACTCGGCTTGTGCCGTCCTCGAGACACTGGGCGCCGAGGTCAACGAAGTACAGCTTGACGATGTCCGAGCACTGCGGCGCACCGCTCAGACTATTCTCCACTACGAGGCCTATGCGCTGCATCGGTCGCGGCTGGTCGCGGCGCCCGATCGTTATGGAGAACGCTGCCGCCGCGCGCTCGAGCTCGGCGCCTCGATTCCCCGGCGCGTGTACGAGGCGGCGCTCCGACGGCGGGTATCGTTCCGCGGGGCGGTGGACCGGCTATTCGCCTCGTGCGACCTGCTCGCGACCCCTGTCGTCGCCGCGCCGGCGTGTCGGATGGATGACGAGACGGCCCTCGAGCGGTCCGCTCAGGGCGTATGGCGCATTCCGTTCAATCTCACCGGTCATCCGGCTCTTTCCCTGTGCGTTGGCTTCTCGCCAGCGGGACTGCCGTTGGCCATGCAGTGCATTGGCCGAGTCGGCGAAGACGAACGCGTACTCGCCGTCGCGAGCGCCTATCAGGACGCCACCCCTTGGCATCAACGACGGCCACCCCTTGACTCCCATCGCAATGCGTGCTCGCCCGTCCCCCCTCGAGATGTTGGCGCGATTCGGAACGGCGACCATCCACGAAGCGCAAGGCCAGACGGGAGCGTTACCAGCCGCGATCAAGCCGATCGATCCTCGTCGACGAGTAGCCGGCCCTGCGCTGACGGTCGATGCGCGACCGGGTGATAACCTCATCGTGCATTACGCGCTGACCCGGGCGCGGCCGGGCGACGTGCTGGTGGTGAACGCGCACGGGCATACCGACTCCGCGGCATGGGGTGACATTTTGACGTTGGCCGCCCAGCAGGTGGGCGTCCAGGGCCTGGTCATAGACGGAGCGGTGCGCGATACCGAAGCGATCCTCGCCCTTGAGTTTCCCGTGTTTGCGCGCGGCGTTTCGATCACGGGACCGCAGAAGAACGCCTCGGGATCCGTCAACGTCCCTATCGACTGCGGAGGCGTGGAGATCCGACCGGACGACGTCATCGTGGGGGACCGGGATGGCATCGTAGTGGTGCCCCGCGCGAACCTCGGGGACGTGCTTGCTGCCGCGCGGCGCCGGGAAACGACGGAGAGGGCCCTGCGGCGCGGCATCCGGTCCGGGCGATCCACCGTGGAACTCTTACAGCTTGCTGACAAGCTGAAAGAGCATGGCATCGGCTCGCGTTGATGTGCGCGGGTGACTACGTCAGCCTCAACGTCGTTCGGGGGTTCGGGGACACCGCCTACGATCGGTACGCGGGGCGGGCGTTCGATGTCCATGCTGTCGACTATCTCATGAAACCGTTTCACGACGCGCGGTTCGCCGAGTCGCTGGCGCGGGCCAAAGTGGCCGTGCGGGCGTCCGTATGTCACCGCCGATCGCGGGTACGCGTACTACGAGCCGGGCTATCGCTCCGGCACCGAATCCGCGGCCGCGTACCGGGGTCGCGCGTCGCGGACGTCAGTCGGCGCAAGCGTCCAGCGGATCACCGGCACGAGGGCGAGCAGGAGGAGTAGAAAGAAAATGCTGCCTTCAGGGCCGACGGTCGCGCCACTCAGCCAACCTGCTCCCACGGGGTGCGTCGCCAGGAAACGGGGGGACGAGGCGATGCCGCTGTTGTGCGTGCCGTAGAAATACGATTCCGCCCATCCGATGCCGGTGTGCGCGCCGATCGCCCACCAGAGCGATCCCGAGCGCCAGAGGCTGTAGGCCAGCACGAACCCACCCACGGCAGCGCCCAGCAGCCCAATGATCTCCTCGCCCGAGTTCCCCGCGTGCAGAGCACCGAAGGCGAGCGACAGGAGAACCGCCGCCGGCCAGAAGCCCATGCCGCGCGCGAGCGTCTGTTGGAGATACCCCCGCAATAGGTTCTCCTCCACCAGCGCGACGAGCAGGTAGAAGACGCCCCACTCGGCCGCAAACCGGATAGCAGTCAACGCGTCCGGCGCATGGCCCTCGAATACCAGATGGCCGGAGGCGGCCAACAGTCCGATCTCGACGCTGATTGCCAGGAATCCCGACAAAGTCCCGTTCATGAACCGCGCGAGGGCGCGGCAATCGGCCATGCCATAAGCAAGTAATGGGCGATGCTCCGCCCGTGCCATGATCCACGTGGCGACCAGCACGCCAGCGATGAGCGGCAATTCCCTCAATAGGGAGACGCGCGGGCCGGTCTGGCCTCCGCTCTGCGCTACGAGATCCTTTACCGTCCCGGCGAGCAGGTGAGACAGACCAAACGCAACGATCACGAACAGTCCAATAAAGATCAACGTGCGCCAGCCGGCGCGGAGACCGTGAGGTCCAAGAAATATCGCTTGCATGATGCGACACTACGCTGCATTTCGATTCTAGTTTCAGCAGCGTCGTTCATGCGAGCGCACGCCGTGGAATCCACGATCGCAGCGAGTCTCGGCCTTGAGGTGCCCCAACAGGTGTATGCCCAGCAGGGACGGGAGCGGGCAGTGCGGGAGGCGGCGGAGTGGGTCTCCGAGCGCCTGCGCAAGCTCCTGCGCGATGAGCTGGGCGTGGCACCGAGTGCGGTGTCGCCGCGGCTACTCGGCGAGCTACTCGGCCACTAGGGTGCGGCGCTTGCCTGCTTCGTCCCCGTTGGGTAAATTCGTTGTTATGCGAAGTAGCGAAGTGGCCAGCAAACCACCGGGGGCGCTGATCAAGGGCGTCAGGGCTCTGTCCTGTCCCGTGCGGCTCGCGATTCTCGCATACCTCGAAGATCCGATCGCGAATTTCCCGCCGCAAGAGGATGGCGATCTGATTCGCGATGGCGCCTGTGCGGGTGCCATTCAGGCGAAGATCGGTGTCGCGCCGGCGACCGCGTCGCGGCATTCGCGATCCTGGCGGACGCCGGGATGTTGATTGCAACGCGCAAGAAGGGGTGGACCTTCTATCGGCGGGACGAGCAGGCGCTCCTGCAGTTCATGAGGAGATTCCAGCTCCAGGTGCTGCGGCGCGATCGATGAGCCCATGAACATCGAGACCATAGCCGTTCATGGCGGGGCCAGCGTCGATGACGCATCGGGCGCCATCGCTCCGCCGATCAACCTGTCGGTGACCTTCGAGCGTGACGGTGATGGCGAATACCGTCGCGGATACACCTACTCCAGCAAGGGGAACCCCAACCGCGACGGACTCGAGTCCGCGTGTGCGGCGCTCGAAGGTGGGTCGGTGGCGGTCGCCTTCGCGTCGGGTAGTGCGGCGATCACCGCCATCTTGCGGACGTTGAAGCCAGGCGACCACGTGGTGATCCCGGCCGATGTGTTTCAGGGCACGGTGCGGCTCCTGACACAGGTGCTGCCGAGGTGGAATCTCACGCATACGGCCGTGGATATGACCGACGTGACGGCGGTCGAGCGCGCCCTGCAAGCCAACACGAGGCTGGTGTGGATGGAGACGCTGTCGAATCCGCTGCTCAACGTCACCGACCTGAGCGTGATCTCGGAGCTCGCGCACCGGTTCGGCGCACTGAGCGTTGTCGACAACACGTTCGTGACGCCAATCTTTCAGCGACCCCTGAGGAGCGGAGTCGACCTCGTCGTCCATGCCACGACGAAATACATGGGTGGACACGGAGACGTCTTGGGCGGCGTGGTCGTGGCCGGAACGCCGGGTGATCCGATCGATGAGATTCGGCGCATCCAAGTCCTCGAAGGAGCGGTACCGTCTCCATTCGACTGCTGGCTAGTGCATCGGGGTATCAAGACCCTCGCCCACCGCATGCGCGCGCACGCGGAGAGTGCGCTCACCATCGCCAGGGCGCTCGAGCACCATCCATCGCTCGAGGTCGTCCACTATCCGGGGCTGGCATCCCATCCGCAGCACTCTCTGGCGAAACGTCAGCTGTCGGGCGGTTTTGGTGGGATCATCTCCATCCAGGTGCGCGGTGGACGGGAGGCGGCGCGGGCCGTATGCGCGAACGTCAAGATCTTCCGACACGCGGCCAGTTTTGGTGCCGTAGAGAGCCTCATCCAACACCAAGCATCGAGCCCCACACACGGCGTCGGCACCGGCTTGGTGGAGAACCTCCTGCGCCTGTCGATCGGACTCGAGCACCCTGACGATTTGATCGCCGACATCACCCAGGCGTTATGAGCGTCTACGACCAACTGCAACGGCTGAACCTCACCCTGCCTGATCTCGCTCCGACGCATGAGTTCCTGCGCGTCAGCGTGGTCGACGACCTGGCGTTCGTGTCCGGCCACGCGCCGTTCGCCGATGGGCAATTTCTGTACAGGGGGAAAGTCGGGTGCGAGCTCGACCTGGTGACAGGCCAACGCGCGGCGGAGAGCGCGGTCCTCGGGTGTCTGGCCTCGCTGCACCACGCGATTGGTTCCCTGGACGCGATTCGGCAGATACGAAAATTGAACGGCTACGTGAATTGCGCGCCGGACTTCCAGGATCTGCCACAGGTCACCGATGCGGCCTCGAGGCTCTTGATCGCTGTATTCGGCGATGCGGGTCGCCACGCGAGAACCACCGTCGGCGTCATGAGCCTGCCCATGGGCGTCGCGGTGGAAATCGAATTGATCGCGACACTCTCATCGCCCGGTGCGTTGTAGCCAACCACGCATGACCTCGAGCCCCTGGGGAACGTTCGAATGTCCGTACCCCAGGCGAAAGTAGTCCGACGGGACGTCGTTCAACTCCGAGCGGAAGACACTCGCCGGCAGCAGCAGCACACTCGACTCCTCCACCAGGCGCCGCGCGAAGTCTTCGACACCCTCCGGACCTTTGTATCGGACAAACCCAACGCAGCTTCCATCCGGTCGGTGCCAATCGAACAGGTGCGCATGCTCGTCGAAAAACACATCCAGCGCCGCGAGATTGTGATCGACCACCTGACGGTTGCGGGTCAGCAGCGTGTCTCGGGCCTTGAGGGCGATGCGCGCCAACACTTCCGAGGTCGCGGAGTTGCAGATCGACAGGTAGTGCTTGTAGCGCTCCAGCTTGAGCAGCAGCGAACGATCTTTGCAGGCCAGCCAACCGATGCGCAATCCGGGGAGCCCGTACGCCTTCGACATCACATTCAACGAGATGCCGCGCTCGTACACGTCGACCGCCTGCGGCAGCCGAAGGGCGGCATCGCGCTCGATCAGTCGAAAGACCTCGTCGCTGAACAGCCAGAATGCCCCGCTGGCGGCAGAACTCGACGATCGCCTCCAATTGCGCGCGCGGGATAATCTTGCCGGTCGGGTTGTTCGGAAAATTGATGACGACCACGCGCGTGTTGGGACGAAAAGCGGCATGCAGGCGGTCGAGATCCAGCGCCCAGCCACGCTGCGCCTCGAGTGGGACTCCGGTGACCTGGCAAATACTGAGCGGCACCGTTTCGGCGGCCTGGTAGTTGGGCGTGATCACGATGGCGTGATCCTGAGGACTGAGCAGCACCCGCATAGCCGTGTAAATGGGCTCTTCCGCGCCCGCGAAACACAGGATGTGATCCGGCGTACACGTGTCGTACGTGGTGGCAATCTGCTCTCGGAGCGCCGGTGCACCCCGCGTCTCGGTATACGCGAGACTGAGCGTGTCGAACGCGTCGCGGTCCTCGGCGCTCGCGAGCTCCAACAGCGCACCCAGGCGCAGGGTCTCGGCATCCGATCCTGCCAGATTGAACTTGGCGACGAATTCCCACTTCGCGAAGTGGACCTCCAGGTCGAAATCCCGCATCGGCTTCGGCATCATTTTTCTCCTGTTGTCTGCCGCTCGCCTATTCTATATCATTTCGTCGCGACGCGAAATAGCGAAATAGTAACATGCGACGGCGCGACGGTGCGGCGCAGAGTCCCCTTCGCCGCGCCGCCGGGCGCCACGGGGCCAACGTGTTTGTCAGGATTAGGAGTGCGCGCGGCGGGATTCGAACCCACGACCTTCGGCTCCGGAGGCGACGACTGCACGCGCGATCAGCGCGGCATCAGTCGCCAGTCGATCCGGCCATCGCGTCGTCGCATGTCCCACTCGATGATGCGGCGCGTCCGTTCATCGACGATGAATGTCTCGATGAGGAATGGGTCGACGAAGTGGACCGTCCAGCGATGCGACGCGCCGTCATCGCGGGTCACGCGAATCGTGTCGCGCTCGAAGCCCGGTTCCTGATCGGCCTCTGATGGGACGACGGCGGTGTAGCCGTCGACGAGCGGCACCGCGGCCGCCAGAAGGTCGCCGATCGAAGCTGAAAATATCGGCGTGGGCAGCATTCGCGTCTCGGTCAAGGTGGAATCGCGGACCTGTCCCCAGCCCGGACGGCGCTGGACACGCCGACCGTCGTACGTGCGCTCTGACTCGACACCTCGCGTCCAGGCATGCTGCCGGATCGGCGCCAGCGTGCGGCGAAATACCACCACGGTGTCGACGGCCGCGTTGGCGCCGAACTGCCATGTCTCGGCCCGCTCGAGCGCCGGAGCGCCGCCGATGGTGAGCGCGCGATACGCGTATGTGATGGTGCCGACTTGCTTCGTGCTGTCGCGCCGGTCGGTGACCAGGTAGCGGACCACGCCGGAGTCGGGTACGTGTCGCGTATCGAGGGTGAAGGACGGCTGAACGGTGTATTCGACTCGAGCTTCTTGAGCGGCGGCGGTCGAGGCACCGAGCAACACGGCGCCGAGTGCGCGGAGCAGCGAGATTGACATATGCTGCTATTTTGAGTTTGCATCACCGAGTACGACAGATCGGTTGCAGCAAATGGGGCAATCGGCGCAGCGAACGTGCCCCACGCGGCCAGTCTCAGGGCCCACTATGACGCCACAAACGATGCGCGCGGCGGGATTCGAACCCACGACCTTCGGCTCCGGAGGCCGACGCTCTATCCAACTGAGCTACGCGCGCGTAAGACGGTAGGACCAGGAAAGATACGCCTCAGCTGCGGCTTTTGCCACGACCGGCGGCGAACCGCTCGAAGAGATCGACCGTGCGGAGGCGGGCCAGCGAGGTCGGACGCATGCCGACGACGCGTTGGGCGGTGCTGGAGAGGTGCGACGCGGAGGCGAATCGGAGGACCAGGGCCACGTCGCGGATATCGTAGCCGGGGTTTTTCGCCAGTTCGGCCGCCGCGATGAGGCGCACGAGGTCGATGACGCGCTTGAGGTTCGGCGCGAGGTCGGCGGCGAACGCGCGGCTCAGGTGCTCGCGCGTGACGCCGACGACGGCGGCGACGGTGTCGGTGCGTACGGGGAGTCCAGCGTGGTTGACGATGCAGCGCCACGTTTTCTGTTGTAGTGGCGATGTCAGGCGGAGCGCGGCAGGCGGGTCGCGGAGCGCTTCGGCGAAGCGGGCGCGAAAGAGGTGCGGCGTGACCAGGTCGCGCGTGACGCCGTCGTCCACGCCATCGACGAGGACGTCGGCGAACTCCAGCTCGGCGCAGCGGGCGACGGTGCGGGCATCGGCGACGCGGAGCGGGGTCACCGCGAAGAACGCGGCGCTCGGGAAGTCGCGCGCCAGCTCCGCGGCGCGCCAGGTATCGTCGGTGGCGGCGCCCGCGCCGCTCGGTGCGCCGAGATCGAGCAACGCCGCGTCGATCAGCTCACCGCGAAAGGCTTGGGCCAGTTCGGCGGCGGTGCGGACGAACACCAATCGGGCGCGCCGCCGCGAGAATGCCGCCCGCGCCAGCACGCGGGCGCGCTCGCGGGTTGGCGGGGCAAAGACCGCCAGGCACGGAAGCTGGTCGGCCGACGCGCTCATGGCGGTTCAGGCGCTCAAGCGGCGGTCCACGACCATGGCGTGGGCCTTTTGGAGCAGCTGGCGCGCGTTGTCGTAGGAGATGAGCGCCGCCGCCTCGTCGTAGCTGACCCACCGGCAGGCGGTGATGCCCTCGTCGTGCTGCGGCTCGGTGTCGCCGCTGGGGCTCTCCATGAGATAGAACGCGCAGACTTTGTGGATGAGTCGGCCGTTGAACCGGAAGTACCAGTCGATGGTGTCGATTTTTGACCGGACGTCGAGCTGCGTCAATCCGGTCTCTTCGGCCACTTCGCGCATGGCGGCTTCGTCCGGCGCCTCGTTTTTCTCGACGTGGCCTTTGGGGAAGCCCCAGTTTTTATACGAGTCGCGGATGAGCAGGAAGAGTGGCTCGATGCCGGCGAGGCGATAGACGACGCCGCCGGCGGACTGCTCCTGCCTGGCTCGCGAACGGGGCATGCGCCTACGCGTGCTCTGCGGTAGCGAGCTCGGCGCGGCCTTCGATGAACTGGCGGACGACTGGATCGGTGGTGTTGCGGATCTCGTCGACAGATCCGAACTGTCGCACCTTGCCTTCGTACAGCATGGCGATGCGGTTGGCGACCGTATAGGCGCTGCGCATGTCGTGGGTGATGACGACGCCCGTCACGCCGAGCTGTCGCTCCATGCGTGTCATGAGGTCATCGATCACGGCGGATGTCACCGGGTCCAGGCCGGTTGTGGGCTCATCGTACAGAATGTACTTGGGCCGGAGCGCGATCGCCCGGGCGATGCCGACGCGTTTTCGCATGCCGCCGGAGAGCTCAGCCGGGGAGCGATCGGCGACGTCGGGCAGGTCGACCAGTTCGAGTGCCTCGTGGACGCGCTCGGCGATCTCGGCTTCGGTGAGGCCCTCTTGTTTTCTGAGGCCCATGGCGACGTTGTCGCCGATGGTGAGGGAGTCGAACAGGGCGGCGAACTGGAAGACGTAGCCGATGCGGGCGCGCAGTTGGTAGAGCTCCTGGCGCGACAGCGTCGGGACGTTGAGGCCGTCGACGATGACTTGGCCGGCGTCGGGCATGAGGAGGCCGACGATGTGCTTGATGGCGACGGATTTGCCGCTGCCGGAGAATCCGATAAGGGCGACGGTCTCGCCCTCTTCGACGTCGAGGGAGAATCCGTCGAGGACGCGCTTCCTCCCGAAGGCCTTATAAACGTTGCGGAGTGAGATCACGCCGCGAAACTGCCGAGCGCGCGGCCGACGTCGCCTTCGCGCAGGCGCTTGAGCGCGCGGTCGCGCAGCTGGCGGACCCGCTCGCGGGTGACGCCGAGCATGGACCCGATCTCCTCGAGGGTATGTTCGCGGCCGCCTTCGAGGCCGAAGTAGAGTCGGAGCACTTTGGCGTCGCGGGGCGGGAGGGTGCCGAGGGCTTGCTCGATCTCGTCGTTGAGGAAGCGGTTCATGGCTTCTTCTTCGGCGTCGGGCATTTCGTCGGCGACGAAGCGCTCGATGAGGGACCGGTCGCCTTCGGGGTCCATGGGGGCGTCGAGGCGGACGTCGCCGGTATTGAGGGCGGCGAGGGATTGGACGACGTCGACGGAGAGGCCCGTGAGTTGGGACAGTTCTTCGGGGTTGGGCTCGCGCCGGAGTTTCTGGCGCAGGATCTCTGACGCTTTAATGATGCGGGAGAGGTCCGCGGTGCGATTGAGCGGGACGCGGACGGTGCGGCCTTGGCGGGCGAGGGAGGACAGGATGGCTTGTCGGATCCACCAGACGGCGTAGGAAATGAATTTGACGCCTTGGTCGGGGTCGAATTTCCGGGCGGCGGTGAGGAGGCCGACGTTGCCTTCGCCGATCAAGTCGATGAGGGGGAGGCCGCGGTTTTGGTATTTCTTGGCGACGGAGATGACGAAGCGCAGGTTGCGTTTGACGAGTTCCTGGAGGGCTTCGCCATTGCCGGCGCGGATTTTTCGGGCGAGGTCGAGCTCCTCGGTGCCTTTCAGCAGCGGGTAGGTGCTGACCTCGTAGAGGTATTGGTCGAGGATGTCCCGCTCGGGCTCACTGGGTGCGATGCCTGTCGGGGTGGCGCGCCGGCGGCGCTGCTTCACTTCGGCCATGTTCTCGTCCTCGGGATCACCAGCATTGGTTCAGCGTGCGGGTGCGATCGGACCCGCTAGGTAGGTCAGGGGGAGGCCAGAGAGTGAGGGAGCACGGATGGTGACGGTCATTTCCGGCAGAAGCACAGCAAGATACCGGCCGACCTGAAATGCGCCAGACCCCGTGAATTGACACCGCAGATACCCACCGCTAGGTTCCTGGGTTCCGTTCCGGGCGGGGGGCGTAGCTCAGTTGGGAGAGCGCTTGAATGGCATTCAAGAGGTCAGGGGTTCGATTCCCCTCGCCTCCACGGTCGGGCCCGGTCGGCGGTAGGTAGGACTACGCGGGCGGTTAGCTCAGTTGGTTAGAGCGCCACGTTGACATCGTGGAGGTCACAAGTTCGAGTCTTGTACCGCCCATGGAACTTGAGCATTTGCGCCCGTAGCTCAATTGGATAGAGCATTTGACTACGGATCAAAAGGTTGGGAGTTCGAGTCTCTCCGGGCGCGTTAGCACAACATCAAAAGCTGTAAGCAGTTAGTCCGAGGTCGCGCCGGTGGATGTTCTCGCCTTCGCGGCCTTCGTGTGTCTGTTTCTGTGTCTGTTACATTGAAAGGCGGTTCGATCGGACGCACTGGCAGGCGGCTGATAATCTACATGTCTGGTGTTGATTATCTACATGACATGTGTATATTGTCATAATGGTCGACCTACCCTGGCGATCTGACGCTGGCGTCCTGCCACGCGCACTCGGCCGCACGTACGCGGCAGCGCTAGCGAGCGTACGTGTTGTCGTCGTCACCGGCCCGCGTCAGGCCGGAAAGAGCACGTTCGTCGCGACTCACCCGGCGTCCGCCGATCGACCGTATGTGACACTCGACGACCCCGTCGCCCTCCTCGCGGCGCGCCGTGACGCCCGCGCGTTCCTCTTGAGCGAACCGGCAATGATCGTCGATGAGGTGCAGCGTGACCCCGCACTCGTCCTCGCGATCAAGCGGTTGGTCGACGAAGACCGGCCGGCGCGACACGGACGATTCGTCCTCACCGGTTCGGCCAATCTTCTTATGATGCACCAGGTCGGCGATTCCTTAGCCGGCCGCGCCGCGTATCTGCGGTTGGGCCCGTTGACGCGCCGTGAAGCGCTCGGCCTGGGCGAGACCGGTGCGTGGACCCGATTTTTCGATACGCCGCGCGCCGACTGGCTCGATCTCGTGCGCGCTGACCCGGCGCCAGCCGCTGACTGGCGAGAAATGGTGCGCCGCGGTGGGTTCCCCGCCGTCGCCATTGGCGCGGTCAGCGACGCGGCTCGGGCGCTGTGGTTCGATGGCTATGTCGCCACCTACCTCGAACGGGACCTGCGAGATCTCAAGGCCGTTGGCAATCTGCAGGACTTCCAGGCCTTGATGCGCGCTGGCGCCCTCCGGATCGGCAACTTGCTCAACACGACCGAGTTGGCGCGCGATGTCCGCATGCCGTCGACCACCGCGCACCAGTACCTCAACCTCCTGGAGACGTCCTATCAGGCAGTACGCCTGCCCGCGTACGCACGCAACCGCACCACGCGCCTGATCAAGACACCGAAGCTGTACTGGAGCGACACCGGTCTCGCGCTGCACGTCGGCGGCGGTGAACCGACGGGTGCGCACTTGGAGAACTACATCCTTTCGGATCTCCTCGCATGGCGCGATACCGAGACGCCGCGCCCGGAAGTGACGTATTACCGTACGGCGGGCGGCACAGAGGTCGACTTCGTGATTGAGCGGCGTGGGTCGCTGCTTGGGGTCGAAGTGAAGGCGAGTGCGTCGCCGACGCCTCGCGACGGCGTGCATCTCGATCGGTTTGTAGCGGAATCGGGACCCACGGTGCGCGGGGGCGTGTTACTCCACGGCGGCGATCGAGCATTCTGGCTCACCGAGCGCGTGCTGGCCACGCCCTGGTGGACCGTAACGTAGCAAGGTATCGCACGACGACGGCCCAGAGTCGCCCTCAGACGCGTGAGACCGGTGATGCGTCCATCCTTCCGGCGTGCGAATAGTCATGACATATTCTCGACCGAAGACGATCAGGTTGTCGGTGTCCAGGCGCGCCCAAACTGTGAGGACTACGCGTGAGGCGACCAACGGTCGTGGTGGCTGCTCTATCTATCAGCCTGACATCGCCACGAAGCGCCTGTGCACAAGACCAACCCGAGATTGGATTGTACGAGCACGGTCTTCATGCGGTCTTCGCTGTCAGCGCCGGCTTGCGCTCGGGAACCGCCTTCCTCGTGGATTCGCTCGGCGGGTTACTCGTCACAAACGCGCACGTCATCAATGCCCAGTCCGACATCTCGGTGTACGTGGATTCTGCGACGCGCGTACCGGCACGGGTAGTTGACGAGGACCTGGTCGCGGACCTCGCACTCCTAAAGATCGACCTCAATCGATGCAGCCAGTGCGTCGGGCTGAGACTCGCGCCCGCCGCCACGACGCTGACCCGACCCGGACAGCATGTGGTTGCGCTGGGCTATCCGCTTGATGAGCCCTTGTCGATAACAGCCGGCATTGTCAGCAATGTCCAATCGGGCGCCATCATCACGGATGTGAATTTGAATCCGGGAAACTCTGGCGGTCCGTTGCTCAACCTCGCCGGCGAGGTTATCGCGATCAACACGTTCGTTGCCACGGAAGGACATGGAGCAGGAATATACGGGGCGATCCCGGTAGATCGACTCGCCGTGCTCTTCGATCACGCGCGGGAATCACTGCGGTCGATGCCTCCTCCGATTGCGGACGTCCTGCCGGTACTCTCCTCGCGTCCGTACCCGACGCGATTGCTCAAAGCCTTGCTTGATAGTGCCAAGCCCGATGCCTTCGAGTCCTTTGACGCCATGGACGCCGGCCCGTTCGTGGTTGCGATCTCGACACCGGTGTCGGACCTGATCAAGCGCGAGAGTCGTTTTCGTGAGATAACGCATGATCGCGCGCAACGAGAAGCGAAGGCTGAGATCCCACAGGAGGAGCGGTATCAGGACGAAGTGCTCACGATGCATGACTGGGATACCTTCGTTGGGCACAACGCGCGGGCCGTAATCTCGATTTCAGTGTACCCGCGGATCGCGGAGACTCTTGGAAGCACTATCCTTCGCAGCTTGAGCCGAAGTCTCCTCGGCGTCGATCCGTCAGCCACTCTCAAGTATCAAGCGGACGTGCGTGGTGTCAAACTGCATCGTGGATCGATGGTCGTCTCACCGTTGTTCGGCGGGCACGATCCGATTCCGGTGCTCGTCGCCGATCGTTGGGTTTCACTCAAAGATGTAGCGGACCGCGGGTACTACGTCTATGACGCCAGCGTGTTCGGCCCTGACTCCGCAGCGCGATTGCCAATCATCACACTCGAGATTGCGGATCTGAAGGAGCCAGGCGCGCCAAGACTCTTCACGCTCGACGGCTACCAGGTCGCACGCGCATGGAACGACTTCGCACAGTACTACGCTGCGATGGAGCCTAGCCAAACATTCAAACGCTACACCTTTAGCAAGGTCTGCCCGCCTGGGCCTCTCGGTCCGAACAATGCTCCGGACTGCTCGTTCGTAGTCAACGAGAGTAGCATCAGTCGATGACTAGTTCGGTGCGGGGATGATATTCCAGCGTGATGGCGGCCGGATATACGATTTGCTTAAAGTCTCGGTGGCCATGATGGCCGCTGTCAGAATGTGGTGTGTGTGTCTCGCGTCGGGTGCTGCTACTCAAGCGCGGACGCGACCATCTCAACGGTGCCATAGGCGGCGTAGGCGGTGCCTCTATTGCACGTTTGAGATAGCCGTTGCACCGCGCCCGCGTGCATGAGATTGCGAAACTGGCGCAGGTGTCGACTCGTGAATGTTCACCAGATGTCGAGTCGGGCAAGATGCATATCGGCTTAGGTGTTCGTGTAGCTGAAGTAGGCGGCCCCACCAATAATCAGCGCACCGCCGACGAGTCCCGTGCTTCCCAACACGTCGTGCAGCACCAGCACGCCGAGGATTGCGCCCACGAGAGGTTCCAAGTTTACGAATATTCCCGCGCGCGATGCCGGAACCCGCTTGAGGCCCCAGTTCCACAGCAGCGTCGTGACGGCGGTGGCCAATAACCCTTGCTCTGCCACCGCGAGCCAGGCGCGACGCGAATAATGGAAGGAGGGAACGCCGAGGGTGCCCACGACCACCGTCGCCAGAATGCCGGTGCCGATCCAATACACGAATGCGGTCACCATCACGGCCGCGTGCCGCTGCATGAGACGCTTCGAAATCAGTATCCAGGCGATGACGGCAAACATCGACAGGACAACCAGCAGGTCGCCGAGCGCGCTCGCGTGCGTCGTCCCCGAGGCCGTCTGGTTCGACAGCGCGATCAATCCCGCGCCAACACTCGAAGCGGCGAGCGCAACCCAGCCACTGGGTTGCAATCGCTCGCCCGAGAATGTCACGGCGGCGACTGCCAGCAGCATCGGCAACGTGCCGACCATGAGAGACGCTTGCGAGACCGTGGTGAGCGACAACCCCTTGAACTGGACGAGGTACTGGACCGGTACCCCCAATACCGCCGCGGCCAGCACCCAAGCCCATTCGGTTCGGGCAAAGCGAGGGCGGTGCAAGAAGATGCAGGGCGCCAATGCCGCGCAGGCGAACACGAAGCGGAACAAGACCATGTCGGCGACCGGCATCTCGCTCAAGGCGACCTTACCGAACAAGAATCCTGTGCCCCACAGGCACCCGGCCGTCGCCAGGGCAAGCGTGGGGACAATGCGACGTGTTTCGCGTACGATCTGAGTCGTCATTGGTGCATGTCACTCGAAGCAGCAGTTGGTCCCATTCAACAGGCTGACGCGCGGAACGGCGCCTCGGCCTCATGGATGAACGATCAAGGATCGCCAGATCGCCTGTCGCTCGATGGCGGCGACGTTACGGCCTGCAGACGAGTATGCATGGCGGTGGGGCGTCGAATCGCTGTACGACGGCGTAGTAGTTGGGATCGATCGCGATGGCGTCCCTCACCCCTTTGGGCAGACGCATGGCTTGCCACGACGTGCGGGGCGTCAGCGTGATCGTGTCCGATGGGCCGATCCTTACCCGTACCGGCATGTCGAATCCGCGGACCACGTTCCTCCATCGATAGCGGAGCGTCCCACCGAAGTACACGTACTCGAAGACCGGGATGTCGGTCGTCGTCAGATACTGGGCGAACACCGGGCGCAGGTCGATCCCAGCGTGTTGGCTGATGTATTCCTCTATCTGCTGGCCGGTCACGACCTGGTGCCAGAACGTTGCGTTGAGCCCCCTCAGGATGCTGCGCCACGTGCTGTCGTTGCCGATGATCTGCCGGATCGTGAGCAGCATGTTGCCCCCTTTCGGATACATGTCGGCCGACCCCTCGCGGTTCACATTGTACGGCCCGATGACGGGCGCGTCGTTCCGCACCCCCGCGCGCTGCCCCCGCATGTACTCCGCGCCGGCTTGCGGACCAAACAGACACTCCGTGTAGAGCGCTTCGGCGTACGTCGCGAAGGCCTCATGCACCCAACTGTCCGCGAGGTCGGCTGCCGTGAGGTTGTTGCCGAACCACTCGTGCGCGCTCTCGTGCACGATGATGAAATCCCAGCGGAGACCCCATCCGGTCCGCGACAGATCGCGCCCGCGGTAGCCATTCTTGTATTGGTTCCCGTATGCGATGGCGCTCTGGTGCTCCATGCCTAAGTACGGCGTCTCGACGAGCTTGTACCCATCGGCGTACCATGGGTACGGCCCGAACCATTGCTCGAAACACTGCAGCATCGAGGTCGCCTGCGTGAATTGCGTACGTGCCACCTGCGCGTGGATGCGCAGCGGCCAGAAATCCATCGTCAACGGGCCCTGTGCACCGGGATATGTGGTGCTGTCGTGTGCGTACACGCCGATATTGACTGCGACATTGTAGTTGTTGATCGGATTCTCGACGAACCACTCGTAGGTCATCGTGCCGTCGTGGTGATGACTCGTCCGGCGCAGACGTCCGTTCGACACATTGGTGAGCGAATCGGGGACGGTGATCGCGATCCGCTGACTGTCGGGCTCATCGGCCTGCGTGTCCTTGTTCGGCCACCACGCGCTGGCGCCGAGTCCCTGGACCGCGGTGGCGACCCATGGATGGCCGAGGCTGTCGTGCGACCACACGAAGCCGCCGTCCCATGGGGGCTGCAGCGCGACGCGGGGCCGGCCGTGATAATAGACGGTCATCGTTTGCACGCTGCCCACGAGTTGTGGCGCGGCCGGCGTCACGAAGAACGCGTCCCCATCCCGCCGGTAGGCGAGCCGTTCGCCGGCTTGCACGACGCTATCCATACCGAGCGGCACCTGGAGATCGATCTGCATCTCGCGGCGCGGCGTGCCGACGACCCGGTAGGTAATCCCGTTCGAGCCGCGGATGCTGCTGTCGGCCAATGAGACGGCTACATGCAGGTCGTAGAACGTGACGTCCCACCAGGCGCGCTCGGGCGTAATCGAGCCGCGCAGCGTGTCGGCGTGCGTCAGTGTCTCATCCGACGAGCTCTGGGCGCGAGCGGTGAGCGCGGTGCCCATCATGACGGTGAGGGCCGCCACGCACGCAGTTCGTGACGCGCCGCGGATCGACTGACGCAACTCTAGGGCCGCTCGATCGCGCGGAGGCTCGCGATCGGCGTATCCCATCCGTCGATCCTTCGCCGCTCATTGACGGGATTGTGCGCGCGGCTGAAAGCGTACGTGCGCGTGTGATCGAGCCCCATGAGCACCATCACGATGCCGCGTGCGAGATCGATGGCATTGAGGCGGATCGGGCGCGCGGTTTGGCAGCGGTCCGATCGCGCCGCATCAATGCCGGCACGGAGTGGCGACTACCGCCGCGAGTTTGGACCATAGCGCTGTCGGTTGGTGTTGGGCGACCACGCGCGTGGGAGTGAGCTCGGCGCGGCATGCAGCGGCGTAAACCTCGTTTGTGTTGAGCGAGGGGATGTTCAGCTGCTGCACGTTGTCGCCCGCCCAAAGCAGACTATCCTCGGGGAGCCACACCATGAGGGTGCCTTCGGTCCCGATACCATCGATGGGGTACGCCGCGATCCCGGCTCGGCTGAGCGGCTCGCGCACGGGTACGAAGCGCAGAGCCGGTCGATGGGGCAGCAATTCGAGCTTGTCAGGGTTCCCCATCCATTGTCGGGCCACTACGGCGCGGAGGAACGGCGCCGACTGCACGCCTGACATGATCGTGGCGCCACTCGCCACCCAGAACCGCACACCGGCGACGTGCGGCCAGACCAGGTCGGTGACGATCACGACGATGGGGTGCCGCCCCGGAAATAACCGTCCGATCCACGACGAGTCGGCTCGCGCGCGCGCTTGACTCTCGGTGGCGTCGAGGACGTAAACGGTGTCGCGCACCAATGTGACAACCTCATTGTGTCCCTCGCCGTGCCCCGCGTTGGCGAGCAGGTACGTGTGCGGGCCCAGCCGCTGGGTGTCGGGCAGGGCCGGGCGTAGGAGCTCGGACGGCGACGCGAGTGCCGGGGTGGTCGGGGTGCCAGGGAGCGCGAGGGCTGAGTCGGAGTCGGACGGGCCCCACTCCGCGGTCGAGACATTCCGCGCGACCTCTTCGTCGCCGTCCAGCAGCCTGCTGGAGATCGCCGGCATGGCAGCGGTTCCGAACAATTGCCAGGTGGCGTACACGAACTCGACGTGCACCTGTCCCCAAAGGGAGTTGGGCTCCTGGCGATCGAGCTTCACTATGTAGCCGGTCTTTGGGTCGACATAGAGTCGTTCCACACCGTAGAGGCCGGACCGAGTGAGCACCGTTCGCTCGTAGTCGCGATAGACGCAGCGCCCCGCGACCCGCACGTCGTTGGCGGCGATCCAGGCGCGGACGACGATCCGCGGATCGAGCGCGCGATAGCGCTCGGCGTTGACCCAGGCGCGATCGTTCTGCCGCCATGTCGCATCCTGCCGCACGAAGGTCGCGCGATCGTCGCCGATCTCGACCCGAACTGCCGACCCGCGCTGGCCAAGATCGCGCGTTACCGAGTCGCGTTCGACGCCATTCGTTACATTAAGCCAGGACACGTGGTCGGCGACATCCATGAGAAAAGGCCGGTACGGGCGGTCGGACTCGAAGTTGTGCTGGACGATCTCGTGCGAATGCATCCGGAGCACATGGGCCTGGGCCGAATCGAGGCCAAGGATCCGACCGGCGCGGCCGAGCACCGCGCGCGCGTCACCGGTGTCGGATCGGCATTGTTCGGCGGCAGGCGGCCAGACGAGCCAGGGGGCAGCGGCGGTGGTCTGCGCCCGAGCAGTGGGTGCGACGAAAACAGCGATCAGGACTGCGAACCGGCTCGACATGCCAGCCAATCTCGCCGGGCGCCCGGCGAGACACAACAACACGGCCGTCAAGGGTCGGAAGCGTGCGGCGAGTGGCACCAGCGCGGGAGTCATCATCGGTTCCATGCCCGGTCTCGCATGACGCATGCAATATGCGCGGCGGCATTGGGTCTCCCGAGGGGCAAGAACGTCAATCTTGAGTCGATGTGTGCCATGCGCGCATTGATCGAAATGACGGGGCATTGGTGCCATATTCGCGGTTTGCGTCGGCGGTACTCGACCATCAAAACGCGATGTCCGTAGATTCTGACCTACGGATCAAAAAGGTCGGGAGTTCGAGGCTCTCCGGATCCTTCACGCCCAGTGGCGCATGGCGCGGAAGTCGGCGGGCGCACGGCGCGTCAAGTTGCTCCAAGGGACGAGACCTGACAGCACCTCGTAGGGTTCAACTGTACGCGCCGGATCGACGAGGCATTCAAGGTCGTTGCAGTTGGACACCGCGATTGCCCGTGTACGTCTGATAATCCCGAAAGCCGAAGTCAAGCAGATAGTGCAAGTACCCGTCGCTCTTCTCGCTGGGGACAACGCCTCGCCAGACACGGGCAATGGCATTCTCGTTGTCCCGATGGCGGTCGGACGAACTATCCAAGTACACATTGTAATGTTCGCGCGATCAGTCACGCGTCCGAAACGCCTCAGCGAAGCCGGCGACGAACCGGGTGAGCGTGGCATTCTCCGGGCTCCCCATGATCCGGGTTGAGCTCGGTGACCGTCACGGCGCTGACGCGAGGATCCTGGAGGAGATCGCCGAGCGCGTGCAGGGCATTGGTCAGGCGCAAGCCGATGTTGCGCCCGGTGTTCTCCGACAGCGGCGCATCGGTGAAGTCGACCACGTCGACATCGAAGTGGATGACCAAGTGATCGAATCGTCGCCCCGCCCAGCCCAGGGCCTGACTGGCGGCCGCCGCAGGGTCGCGCGCGACATCCTCGATCGCGATGCGCGCTAGTCCGTCCCGTGCGATGCAGGAGCGCTCCCACGGGCGCGCCTGATCGTCGCGGTGCGCGAAGAGGAGCACCTGCTCCGGCGCGACAAGGGGATGGCGCCCCCCGGCGCGCGCGAGCGCGTCGACCGTGCCCGGATACCCCAACATGTGCGCCACGCCCATCCAATCCAGCGCACCGGGCGGTGCACTCTCCGGCGTATTGAGATCCGCATGCATGTCGAAGTAGATGAGACCCACGTCATTGTCGCCGTGACCGGCGACCGTGCCGATGCCGACGGTACAGTCACCGCCAAGCACGAGCGCCAGCCTCCGCTTCGCGAGCGCCGCCTGGACGCGCCCCGACACCCCCCGCACCACGTTGATCACCGCGTCGGCGTTCTGCGCGTTGGCGTGCGCTCGATCGGGTCGCCAGCGCCAGGGCGGGAGATCGCCGTCATCGACCACCTCGCGCCCCGTGTCGCGAAGGCGCTCGACCAGCCCCGCACGCCGCAACGCCGCTGGAGCCTGTTCCTGTCCCGGTGCGAACGCGCCCGCGCTGCTCGGGGCGCCGATGATAACCAGAGGGACGGGCATTGACGGCATGGGTGCACCATGGGCCGGGGGTGGCGGCTGGCAGTAATGCTATAAAGTGATTATAGTCATTACCCCATGGCCGCACAATCCTGGCGCAACTGGTCCGGCGGCGTGACGGCGCTCCCCCGCGAGCGCGGACAGCCCGCAACGGAGGACGCGCTGCGCTCGATCGTTGTGCGCGCCGGGCGCGCCGAGAAGATCGTGCGCGTGGTGGGCGCCGGGCACTCGTTCACGCCGTTGTGCGCGACCGATGGCATGCTCATCTCCCTGGATGACCTGGAGGGCATTCGGACGATCACGCCGGCCGGGGACGTCACCGTCTGGGCCGGCACGCGTATCGCGCAGCTCGGAGCGCCTCTGCTGCAGGCTGGCCTGGCGCTCGACAATCAAGGCGATATCGACTCACAGTCCATCGCCGGTGCGATCTCCACCGGCACGCACGGCACCGGATCCACGTTCGGCAGCCTGGCGACCCAAGTCACGGCCCTTCGGCTCATTCTCGCGTCTGGCGACATCATCGATTGCTCGGCGACCGAGGAGCCGGACCTGTTCTCGTCGGCGCGCGTCTCGCTCGGCGCGTTGGGCGTACTGTCCCAGGTCACGCTACGCGCCGTGCCCGCGTTCCGACTCCGTGAGACGTCGTGGGTCGCCACGGTCGATGAGTGCCTCGCCGAGCTCCCATTGCTCGACGCCCGGAACCGGCATGTAGAGTTTTTCTGGCTACCGGTGCACGACTGCTGTGTGATCAAGGCACTGAGCCTCACCGATGAGCCGCCGCGCGGCGCCGCTCCAATGACACTGCCGCCGCCGGGCACCGTCGAGCGGTACTTGCAGCCGGAGCGGGTCGACTGGAGCGCACGGATCTATCCTTCCGTGCGCGCTGTCCCGTTCAACGAGATGGAGTTCGCCGTACCGGCGGCGAGCGGACCAGAATGCTTTCTCGAGATCCGTCAGTGCATGCGCACATTGCACCCAGGTGTGGAGTGGGCCGTCGAGTACCGGACGCAGCGCGCCGACACCATTGATATCAGCACGGCGTACGAGCGCGATGTGGTCGCGATCTCTATCCATGAGGCCGCGGGTCGGCGGTACGAAGGCTTCTTCCGCGATGCCGAAGCGATCTTTCGCAATCATCGCGGAAGGCCGCACTGGGGAAAGATCCACTGGCACACGCCGAGGGAGTTGCGCGCGCTGTACCCCATGTGGGAGAGATTTCAAGCGACACGGGACCACCTCGACCCCACCGGACGATTCCTGAACTCATACTTGCGGACGCTGTTTCTCGACTGACGCCTGGCACGAGGTGCCACTTCGTCCGCCGTTCGCGTGAGGCTATGTTTCAGCGCGACGCATGGCACCGACCCCGGAGTTTACCCGACAGTCCCCGTGGCTCGATCTGGTCAACAGCCAGTCGTGGGATGGATTCGGCCGGCTGACCGATTATCTCCGGGATCCAGCGTGGGTTCGGCGGTTTCTCGCGTATTGGCGTGTCCGCCCGCCGAACGCAACCACCACGGCATTTGCCGAGCTGAACGACTACCGGATGATGCTCCGCGGGATCACGGAGCGAGTCGCGCGAACCGGTTCGCTCAGCGCGCGTGACTTTCCGGTACTGAACGCGGTGCTCGGTGCGCCGGTGTATCACCAGGTGGTGCGTCGCGGCGGCGCGTTGTCACTGGAGCTAGCACCCGTGCGCGCGGACTGGGCCTGGATGCGCTCGCAGCTCGCCGCGTCCCTGGTCGCCAGCGCGCGGGACCGGCCGAGCCGCGTCAAGATCTGTCCCAACTCTGGTTGCCGATGGGTGTTCGTCGACGCGACGAAGGGCAACACGCGCCGATGGTGTAATGATACGCGCTGCGGCAACCGTGACCGGGTGCGCCGCGCTCGAGCGCGCCAGCCCACGAGGTGAGACGGGCGAACGTCGCTCGGTATCTGTGCGTCTTACAGCCGGTGAAGCTCGTCATCTCCGCGAGGGAAGTACGGCAGGGGACGACGCGATCTCGCGGTAATGTCGGTACTTACGGGTGGTCGTCGAGTGAAACGCAGCCTCGGTGGAGCTTGCCTGCGGATCAAAAGGTTGGGAGTTCGAGTCTCTCCGGGCGCCTTCGTACAACCTCAAAACCCGCAGGTAGTTAGCCCAGGCCGCGCTGGTGGATTTCCTCACCTTCGCGGCCTTCGTGTGTCTGTGACTATGTGGGCCGACTCTGCATACCGGTCAAGCGTGCGTGGCGCGCGGCTGTCGCGAACTGCAGAAAGTACTTCCGGAGGAACACCGCATTGACCGGGTCGGGGCGTTCGGCGAAGAGTACGCCGCAAAAGCACTCGCGCGCCCTCAAAATCTCCCGACGGCGATGGCCACGCCAACGCGGATCTACCGCTGTGAGGTCGAACAACTCGAGCGCGCGAGCGAGAGCGTGATCGCGCCGATCGATTCGGCCGGCGTCATGCGCCAGTAACGTGCGTTCGACCTCGCTGCCGACGTTGGCGAGCTGCTCGATGAGGGACAATTCTGCCCAGCGGCCCCCGGCGAGCAATGCGTGCAGTGGCGACATCAATCGATGACGAGCGTGCGCACAATGCGTACGATCTCGGTCCGCAATGCGACATTGTCAACGGAGCGTGATCGATTCCCTTGTGCCGGTCGCACGTTGATCATGGAGTCGAACTCGATCCAATCGTCCGTCTGTTCCGACGGATAGAGGTTGATTCCCCAGATGTCACTCTGGCGCGATCCGGCATCCAGCAGCGCCGCCTCCTCGTCGGAATGGAGGTCGCCGCCCACGGCCATGATAGCTTGGCTCACATCCACCACCGCCTTGATCATGTCGCCGAATCCCTGCGCCGCCATGTCCGCAAGCTCGGATCGGGACACTGGCTCGAGCAATATCCGCACGTCGTTGGGTGGCATGGCGATCGACTAAGATAGCGACGATCGTAGTAGAGGGAATCGCGATGTCGGTGGATTCTGCCTACGGATCAAAAGGTTGGGAGTTCGAGTCTCTCCGGGCGCGTTTTCGACTGATACGTAGTTGTAGAACTGACAAGCAGTTAGCGGGCCGCGAACGGTGGAGTTCTCATCGTCGCGGCCTTTTGTGTGAGTTACCCTCGCGATCCACTGACCTAGCCGTCGTAATCAGCGACGTGACGGAGTGTCTCGGGATCCGCGAGTTGGTAGCATGTCAGCAATGTACGAACATCATCCCACCCCCCCCGCCTGTGCGACGTCCGACAGGGGTAGCTTCTTCCGCAGCGTCGCCCAGCGTCGGCGGAATGGGTGCCACAGCCCGCCTTTCGCTCGCTCGACCTTGGCCAGTTCGTATGCCTTCTCGAGGAGTCCATCCGCACGATCCTTATCGAGGGGTCGTGAGGGGTCGGCTGGGTGTGGGAAGTAGTAGGGTGAATCATCGTCGACAAACTGGTCGTGGTAATCGGGGAGCACCGGCTTGAGCGCCGTTGGAAGCGGCGAGACCCAGGTCTTGCGTTTCTTGTCGACCTCGGCGGGCCAACGAATGTGGTCGAGCTCGAAGTCGACGTCGGGTTTGCCGGGTGCCGAGACAGCTGCTCACGCGTCGGCCGGGGTACTTCACCACGTTGCCCCTGGAGATCGCGTCTCGCGAGGAGCGGCGACGACCTGCCGTTTTAGTAATGCGGCGTGGCGTCGAACAGCATGGTCTGACGCTCGTTGGCTGGGATCCGGCCGAGTGTTGGCGAGACCAGCACGTCCTGCCGGTCGACCACCAGCTCGTCGGCAATGACCGCACCATCCCGGAAAATCGTGTAACCGGTCCACTTCGCGGTTCCGGGAACGATGCGCACCGTATACGCCTTGCCATGCTGGTGTATGGTCAGGGTGTCGTCGTCGTGCGCGAATGCGCCGTTGCCGCTGCCGTCGCGCCGGAGCCACGCGAGGTGGGCGGCGGTATCGACACGGAGCACGGTGACCTTCTGTGAGCCTACCGGTCCGACGCCCCACGGCATTTTGAGCTGGACGGTCCAGGTCGCACCGTTGCACAGCGATGATGGGGCGTCACCCCACATGACCGGGTTGTATAGCACACCGCTGGCATTGGTGTAGTCGATGCACGTGCCGTCGATGCAGCGCACATGGCGACCGGGTTTGTATGCGACGCGCGCGGTGAAGTTGTCGGTGCCCACGACGTAAAATGCAATGCTGTCGGGCGCGGGGTTCGTCACGATGTAGGCGGCCGCCCCGCTCGCGTGGGTGGCGATGTCATCGTAGCCCTTGACCTTGAAGGAGACGTTGTAGGAGAGCACGGTCGCCAGCGTGTCACCCCGGTGCAGCTGCGGGATCAACGCGGTGGCGCCGGAGCGGCAGTCGGGCTGGGCGAGAGTCCGGGTCGACAGCAAGGCCGCGGCCACCCAGAATTGTCTGATCGTTATGTTCATGACAGTAGCATACATCACACAGTCGCCGGCCCGCGCCGGCGACGCGTCGAGTCGTGCATTCCATGCGATCAACCGGTGATTCCATGGCCGCTGCGGATTGGCGTCTTCTGGCGCTCGGCTGGAGCATTCTCGCCTCGGCGGTGACGCTCGGCACGTTGCCGTTCCTCCGTCTCCGAACGGAGCGGATCTGGGTATCGATATTCGCGATCACGCTGTGCGCGGCGAGCATTGTGATGTCGCTCGTCTATCGTAGGCTCTGGCGCCGCCGCCCGTCGTGGGGTCGCATTGCCGTGATCACCCTGATCACGGCGTACGTGCTGGGTTTCTGCTGCTCGGTCGCGGCTACGGGCGCGAGCAGCTCATTCCGCTGGCAAGGCGCGCTCGGGGGCGCCCTGGCCGCGTGGTTCGCGTTGTCGGCGTGGAGTGCTGCCTATTTCGGCATCCAACAGTCGCGCGCGTCCCGAGGCGGCGCACGCGCTGGCGCGCGACGCCGAGCTGCGCGCGCTGCGGTATCAGATCAACGCGCATTTCTTGTTCAAAAGCTTCGCGCGCCAGCTCACTGAAGAATCGCGACACGCCCGGGCCGGGTCCGACAGCATGCTGACCGCGGCTCGCGGAGGCGATGTTCATTGAAGCGCTGCGTCGATACGTGGATGAGTTGCCGCCGGAGCACTCGGGGTGGTTCGCCGGCCGCCGCGATGCAGTCGTTGGCCGCCTGTTGAACCTGATCCACGCGCGGCCCGGGCATTCGTGGACGCTCCAGCCCGTCAGGCGGCGCGCTCGAACGTTGGAGCAGGAAGTCAGCATGATTAGTCATTTGGAATCGAGGCGGCCCCGGCTCAACCGGTCTCTTGGGCGCTGCGCTGGCGTTGCTATAGAGAATACGGTAATATATATGTGACTATAAATCTGGTTAGGATAACATATATGTGGCCGTAATAATGAAATCTCCTCTTTTTGATCGTCTGCCTCCCCAGGTTCGCCGCTCCCTGATCAAGCTGGGGCGGGACATTAGCGTTGCCCGACGAAAACGTCGCCTCACTGCGACCATGATGGCCGGGCGCCTCAGCGTGTCGAAGCCCACCTATTTCCGCGTCGAGCGGGGCGACCCGACCGTTGGGATGGGCGTCTACGCCATGGCACTGTTCGTCCTCGGCCTCGGTACTCCGTTCGGCGATCTCGTCGATGCCAGCCGCGATGACCAGGCCCTGGTGCTAGACGTCGAGCGTCTCCCTGAGCGCGTGCGCACCAAGACTGAGCCAACCGAACTATGAAGCGCTCAATCCAGGTGCATATCGGCGAGACACCGCGACGCGTTGGCCTCCTCCACTATAACAAGCAAGGAGAGCGCGAGAGCGCGATGTTCGAGTACGATCCGTCGTGGCTGAGCGCTGAGGACCGCTTCGCGATAGATCCGACGCTTCCGCTCCAACCGGGATTACAGTTCCATCAGAAACCGAAAGAGGGCTCGGTGTTTCATCCAGCTCTCGCTGACACTGAACCCGACGGCTGGGGTCAGACCGTAATTCGTCGGGACCAGGCGAAGCGCCGCGCCGCAGCCCGGCAAGCGGGTGAGGCACTCCCGTCGATGGAAGGCGGGCTCGACTTCCTACTCGCGGTGGATGATCCAAGTCGCATTGGCGCCCTCCGATTCCGCGATGAAGATGGCGTGTTTCGCCGCGCGATCGAGGAAGGGCGACGGACGACCCCGCCCCTGGTCGAGCTTGACCACCTCATCGCCGCGAGCCGTGCCGTGGAGATGCACAGCGAGACGGCGGCTGATCTCGCCTACCTGCGCGGCCGCGGTACCTCACTCGGTGGCCTCAGACCGAAAGCCACAATCGTCGACAGCGGGGGCCGGCTCTCAATTGGGAAGTTTCCGAGTGTAAGAGACGAACGTGCGGTGACGAAGGCTGAAGTACTCGCGCTCCGCTTAGCGGCGGTCGCCGGAATACACGCAGCCGAAGCTAGGGTGGTGATGAGTCAGGATACACCTGTTGCCGTCATTCGACGGTTCGACCGAGGACCGGGTGGAGGGCGCTTGATGTACGTCTCGGCGGCCACGCTGCTCGGCGTCGACAGGGGCACGGCTGAAGACCACTCCTACGCCGAGATCGTTGATGCGCTTAGGCAGCACGGGGCTGCAACGCAGGTCGACATTGACGAGTTATTTCGTCGCATCGCGTTCTCGATTCTGATCAACAACGTCGACGATCACCTGCACAATCACGGCTTCCTGCATGTGGAAGCTGGGAAGTGGCGGCTCTCGCCAGCGTTCGACGTAAACCCCTTCCCGGAGCGTGAGCGGGAACTCAAGACCTGGATCACCGAGGATACCGGGCCAGAAGCGACGATCGCTGCTCTCCTGTCGGCGACGGAGTACTTCGCGGTTCCGCTAATGCGGGCACGGGAGATAATCGCAGACGTGGATGCCGCCGTGGCCCGCTGGCGCGACGTCGGTCGCGACATAGGCATGACCGACCAGGAACTCGACCAATTCGCCGACGCGTTCGAGCATTCGGAGCGGGAGGCCGCACAGAAGATCGCGCCGTAGTACGGAAACGGCGCCGTGGGCGCATGGATTGGCGTTCCTCACTCCTCGGTGCAGGGGCAATCGTGAACGCCAGCAGATCGAGAACGGAGCGTCGGTCTACGGTCCGTTTCAGAACGCCACCGGGGGCCACCTTCAATTGACGGGTCGGGTTCGAATCGGAGGAAATCAATCACACCTGGCCGGCCCTCTTCTACACGCGCTGGATCACGCACTTCTGCGCTCCCATGTTCTTTTTTCTCGCCGGAACCGGAGCGTTCCTCTATCGCAACCGGGCGGGATCCGTCGGAGCGATCGCCCGTTTTCTCTGGACGCGCGGCGTCTGGCTCGTCATTCTGGAATGGACGATCATTGATTTCGCCTGGACGTTCGTCCCGTGGCAATTTGGCGGGGTGATCTGGTCACTGGGCAGCAGTATGGTCGTTCTCGCCGCCCTCGTATGGTTGCCCGAATGGGCGATCCTGACATTCGGTCTGGCGCTCGTCGGCCTGCACGATCTGTTCGATCGGGTTCAAGCCGCACAACTCGGCTCGCTCGACTGGCTCTGGGTGCTGCTGCACCGTCGCGGCGACCTGCCGGGCACGCACTTTTTCGTGCTGTTCCCTGTCGTTCCATGGCTCGGTGTCATGGCGTTGGGCTATGCGGCGGCGACTGTACTGCTCCGTCGTGTCGTCGCCTGCATCAGTCGTCCGGCACGTAATCTGGCATTGTCGGTCCGTGGTCCCGCTTATACACGAGAATCGACCGCCGAAAGGTCATCACCACGGTACCGTCCTGCTTGAATCCCGTGGTCTGCACCTCGACGATGCCCATGTGCGGGCGCGAGCCGGATTCGCGGGCACTGATCACTCGGGTCTCCGCGTAGAGTGTATCGCCCTCGAATACCGGCGCCGGCATCCGTACCTCGTCCCAGCCGAGGTTGACCGCGTGTCGAGAGATATCGGTGACCGAGAGACCGGTCACGATCGCCAGGACCAGCGGCGAGTTCACCAGGGTTTTGTGGAACTCGGTTTGCGCTGCATAGTGCCCGTCGAAATGGATCGGATTCGTGTTCAGGGCCAAGAGCGCCGACCACGCGTTGTCCGTCGCGGTCACGGTCCGCCCGATGCCATGGCGAATCACATCGCCGACTCGGAAGTCCTCGAAGTGACGTGACATCAGCGTGTGTCCAACGTCGCGAGCACTGCGTCCGTGTGCTCGCCGAGTGCGGGCACGCGGCCCATGCGTGGCGCGATGCCCGCGAGATTGTGCGGCGGTACAAGCGCCGGGATCTCGCCACCCGGGGAGGCGACCTCGGTCCATCGGTGGCGGGCTGTCAGTTGCGGGTGGGCAACGACGGATGGGATATCGTTCAGCGATGCGGTCGGGATGTCCGCGCGCTCGAGGTCGCGCGTGACGTCGAGCGACTGGCAGCGGGCGAACCGTGCCTCGATCATCGACTCGAGTGACGTCCGGTGCTCGACGCGCAGAGGGTTCGTCGCGTAGCGCGGATCGTCAGCGAGCGCGGCGTCGCCCATCACGTCTGCACAGAAACGCCGCCATTCCCGGTCGGTGTGGATGGCGAGCATCACGAGTCCATCGGCGCAGGCATACGCGCCGTACGGCACGATCATATTGTGTCGTATGCCGGCGCGTCCCGGTACCTGTTCTGCACCGAGCCACACATACAGCGCCGGCATCATCCATTCGGTGAGGCATTCGAGCATCGAAATGTCGATGCGCGTGCCAGCGGCCGTTTGGTCCCGCAGGCGCAGCGCAGCGAGAATCGACGCATAGCCGTACATCCCCGCCGCAATGTCGGCGATCGAGATGCCGACTTTGGCGGGACTGTCGGCACGTCCCGTGACGGACACGACGCCGGCCTCCGCCTGGACGAGCATATCGTAGGCCTTTCGCTCATGCATCGGGCCATCGGGGCCGTAGCCTGAGATGCCGCACCACACGAGACGCCGGTTGAGCGCGGACGCAGGCTCGTAGCCGAAGCCGAGTCGCTCAATTGCCCCAGGCGCCAGGTTATGCACGAGGACGTCGGCCGTCGCGATCAAACGCCGGCAGGCATCGTGGTCGCGTGCACTCTTGAGATCGAGGACAACGCTCTTCTTGCCGCGGTTCAACCACGCAAAGTAGGCCGACTGTCCGTTGATCACGGTGTCGTAGCCGCGCGCCGTATCACCACCATCCGGCCGCTCGACCTTTACCACCTCCGCGCCGAGATCGGCGAGCTGGCGCGAGCAAAACGGCGCCGCGACCGCCTGCTCGAGCGCGACCACGCGGAGGCCGTCCAACGGCAGCATCATGAGAACGACCGCGTCATGAGAACGACCGCGGCAGTCCCAGCACATGCTCGCCCAGGTACGACAGAATCAAATTCGTCGAAATCGGCGCGACTTGATAGAGGCGCGTCTCGCGAAACTTGCGCTCGACGTCATACTCCGCGGCGAAGCCGTATCCGCCGTACGTTTGGAGGCACACGTTCGCTGTCTCCCAGGATGCATCCGCCGCCAAGAGCTTGGCGAGGTTCGCCTCGGCGCCACAGGGCTCGCCGGCATCGAATCGCCGCGCCGCCTCGTACCGCATGAGATCGGCGGCTCGCACGTTCGCATAGGCGCGCGCGATGGGAAACTGTACGCCCTGGTTCCGCCCGATCGGTTGGCCAAACACGACACGCTCGCTGGCGTACCGTCGCGCGCGGTCGATGAACCAATAGCCATCGCCGATGCACTCGGCGGCGATGAGGATGCGTTCGGCGTTCATTCCGTCGAGCACGTAGCGAAACCCTTGTCCTTCTTCCCCGATCAGGTTCTCGGTGGGGATCTCGAAGTTGTCGAAGAATACCTCGTTCGTCTCGTGGTTCACCATGTTCCGAATCGGGCGCACCGTCATGCCACGGCGCTCAGCATCCGCGAGCTCGACGAGGAACACGGACAGTCCGTCGGATTTCTTTGCGACCTCGCCGAGCGGCGTGGTGCGCGCGAGCAGCAGCATGAGATCAGAGTGTTGGACGCGCGAGATCCATACCTTCTGCCCGTTGACCACATATTGGTCGCCGCGCCGTTCGGCGCGCGTCTTGAGGCTCGTGGTGTCCGTGCCGGTCGTGGGTTCGGTCACGGCGAACGACTGCAGCCGCAGCTCGCCTGACGCGATGCGTGGCAAGTAGCGTCGTTGTTGCGCGACCGATCCGTGGCGCAGCAGGGTTCCCATGATGTACATCTGCGCATGGCAGGCTCCGGAGTTGGCTCCGGACCGATTGACTTCCTCGAGAATCACGGACGCCTCCGTGAGCGACAGGCCGCCGCCGCCATATTCGCCGGGAATCAACGCCGACAGCCATCCGGCTTCGGTCAGCGCCGTGACGAATGCTTCGGGGTATTCGGGTATCGCGTCGACGCGCTGCCAGTACGCGCTATCGAAGCGCGCGCAGAGCTCGCGGACTGCTCTCCGATACTCCGCGTGCTGCACGGCGTTCGGATTGATATCGTCCGTCACGCACGAACCCCGTCGTTACCGAATGATGAACGGATTGGCCGTCCGCCCGGTCGTGTCGACCCACACCGTCTTGGTCTGCAAGTAGGCGTCGATCGCTTCCTGGCCATTGTCGCGACCGAAGCCACTGCGCTTGTATCCGCCGAACGGCGCCACGTAGCTGACCGCCCGATACGTGTTGATCCAAATGGTTCCGGCCTCGAGCGCCGCCGCCCCGCGGAGTGCGCGGCCCATGTGAGAGGTCCATAAGCCCGCGGCAAGTCCGTAGGGGCTGTCGTTCGCGATGGCGTACGCCTCCTCTTCCTCGTCGAAGGGGATCACCGACAGGACTGGGCCAAACACCTCCTCGCGGGCGATACGCATCCCGTTGTGCACTCCCGTGAAGATAGTCGGTTCGACGAACCAACCGCGCGCGAGTCCGGGTTCAGTTGGGACGCGGCCGCCGTGGACGCAGACGGCACCTTGGTCACGAGCGAGATCAATATATCCAAGGATTTTGGCGCGTTGCGCGGTGGTCGCGATCGGACCAACTTGCGTGTCGAGTCGCGACGGGTCGCCGAGGCGCGCGGTGCGCGCCAATGCGACGATACCATTGACAACGCGATCGTGAATCGTTCGCTCGACGAGGAGCCGCGAGCCCGCGATGCAGGTCTGGCCGCTTGCTGCGAAAATGCCGGCGACAGCGCCGTTCACCGCATTATCGATATCCGCGTCCGCGAATACGATGTTGGCGGACTTGCCGCCCAACTCCAGTGTGACGGGCTTGATGCCGGCGCTGGCCGTTCCATACACGGCGGCGCCTCCTGCTTCACCACCAGTGAAGGCTACCTTGGCGATGTCGGGATGTGCGACGAGCGCCGTGCCGACTTCGTCGGGCATCCCCGTCACCGTATTCACGACACCCGGCGGAAATCCTGCGTCGGCGAACAGTTTCGCGAAAGCGAGGGTCGAAGCCGACGCGTGCTCGGACGGTTTGATGACGACGGTATTCCCGGCGGCGAGGAGCGGGGCGAGCTTCCATGACAGCAGCATGAGCGGCGAATTCCAGGGCACGATCGCAGCAACGACGCCGATCGGCTCACGTCGGGTGTAGGCGAAGAAGCCGGGCTTGTCGCACGGCAGTACCGTACCCTCGATCTTATCCGCGAGCCCGCCGAAGTAGCGGTACCATTCCGGAACGTACTGGAGCTGCGCCGTCATTTCGGCGATCAGCTTCCCGTTGTCGCGCGTTTCAATGGCCGCGAGCTCATCCGCTTGGGCCGCGATCGAGTCCGCGAGCCGAACGAGCAACCGGCCGCGCGCGGACGCACTCAGGCCTCGCCAAGCCTTCGACTGGAACGCGCGTTTCGCAGAACCGACCGCGCGGTCGACGTCGTCGGGAGTCCCTCGGGGGATCGCCGCCCACGGCTCGCCCGTGAACGGATCAAAGCTCTCGAATGTCGCCGCCGCTGATTGGGCGACGCCGTCGATGATATTCGTGAATACCGGTCGCACGGGTCCAGCATACACCAACGCGTCCGATTATGATAGGATATTTCTTGGCGGACAGCTATAACTATATTAGATATGTCTGCATGGAATTGACGCAGTTGCGGACGCTGATTCAGGTGGCGGAGCTCGGCAGCTTGAGCCGTGCCGCCGAGCGGCTACGGACCGCGCAACCGGCACTGAGCCGGCAGATTCGCCTGCTCGAGGCCGAGCTGGGCACCCGCTTGTTCGAGCGCCATGGCCGGGGCATGATGATCACCGACCAAGGGCAGGAGGTGCTCGCCCACGCGAAACGCGTGCTGGCGGAAGTCGACGAAATCCGGACGAGCGCCGCCGAAGGTAGTGCGCCGCTCACCGGGCGCGTTGCTATCGGGCTGCCTCCGACAGTCGCGGACGTGGTCGCGGTTCCGCTCGTCGCGGCATTCCAGGCGACTCACCCGCTGGCCGCCCTGCGGCTGGTGAGCGCGTACACGGGATACCTCCTCGACTGGCTGCGGCGGGGCGATATCGATGTCGCCGTGCACTTTCCGACAAAGGACACCGCAGCACTCCGGTCGCGTCCCCTGTTGCGCGACAGCCTGTTCCTCATCGGTCCTGCCGACGCCGGATTCTCGACCGTGCGGGCCGTTCCGTTCAGCGCCCTCGCGCAGGAGCGACTGTTGCTGCCGAGTGTGCGGCACGGTTTGCGGGAGATTGTCGAACGATTCGCCGAGCAGGCAGGGATCGCCTTGTCCGTTGCTGTGGAAGCGGATTCCTACGCGACGCTCAAGGATCTCGTCCGGCATGGCCACGGTCGCACGATCCTTCCCTTGGCGGCCGTCCACGACGACGTCCTCGGCGGCCGACTCACCGCGGCGCCCTTGGTCGATCCGGTTCCCACGCGGCAGGTCGTGCTTTCGTTCGCCCCGGGGCGCCCCATGCCGCGGCTGGCGCGATTTGCGGGCGATACGATCACCAGCGTTGTGACCGATCGGGTCGAAAGCGGGGCGTGGCCGGCACAATTGCTCACGCACTGATTCAGCGATATGCCGACACGCGATATCTCATATCGGTTAATGCGCCTTGCTGATGTGGATTGTGGAGCCGTAATTAGGCGCATGTCTACCAGCCTGACCGGGGGTGAGATTGTCGCGCGCACGCTTCGGGACCTTGGTGCGACGACAATATTCGCTGTCTCCGGGAATCAGATTCTGCCGATCTTCGATGCGGCGCCGGCTGCCGGGTTGCGGATCATTCATATGCGCCACGAATCGGCCGCTGCGTACGCCGCACAGGCGTTCGCGGAATCGACGGGCCGGCCGGGCGTAGTGCTCGTTTCGGCAGGTCCGGGGTTTCTGGCAGCGGCCACCGGTGTCGCCAGCGCGACGAGCGCGGAGCTTCCGCTGCTGTTTCTGAGCGGCGCGTGTGCCAGCGGCGAAGCGGGCGCTGGTGGCTTTCAGGATGTGGACCAGCGTACGATCGCCCGTGTGATCGCCAAGGCGTCGCTCGCCGCGGTCGACGGTGCCGCGTTGCCGAACGTGTTGTCCCGTGCCTGGTCGCTCGCTGGTGCGGATGTGCCTGGGGTCGTACATGTGAGCTTGCCGCGCGATGTGCTCGCGGCGAGGTACGACATTGCCGATCAGGTGGCGAGCGCTCACGCGGCTGCCGATGTCGCGCCGACGGAGAGCGAGGCCGTACTCCACGCGATGGCCGACCGTCTCATGCGCGCCGAGCGGCCCCTCATCATTGTCCGACCGTCGGCTAACCGCAACGCGGCCGGAGCCAGCTTGGGGAGATTGTCGCGCCACCTCGGGGTCGAGCCGGTCGTGACCGAGTGCCCGCGAGGGACGAGTGACCTCAAGTATCGCGCGGTGACTCATCGGTATCCGGAGAGCGACTGCGCGCTGGTCGTCGCTCCCGGTGACTTCGCCGTCGGTTTTCTCCGGCGATCGGCCATCGCCGCGGCCGGATCGCTGCTGCACATTGACGCGCCCGGTGATCCGCGGCCGGAACGTCGGCCGGACTGGCATCTCCAAGTTGCTGTGACGCCGGCGCTGGCATTCTTGTCGGATGCCACGGCGCGGCACCGTCCGCGATCGAGCCCGTGGACCGATCTCTGGTCGAGCCGGCCGGCCGAGCTGGTGCCCGAGACGTCAGTCTCCGCGCTGCATCCGCTCACCGTCGCGCAGGCAGTCCGCGGGCTGCTGCGACCCGACGACTGCCTCGTGCTCGATGGAGGGGAATATTGCCAATGGATTCGCGCGGGGTTGAGCGACCTGCCGAATCCAATGTTATGGAACGCGAAGTTGGGGGCGATCGGCGGGAGCATACCGATGGGATTGGGGGTGGCTGCCGCGGGCTCGCGTGGTCGCACCATCGTGTTCATTGGTGACGGTGCCTTCGGGTATCACGCGAGCGAGCTGGAGACGGCGGCGCGTTGTGGGTTGCCCCTGGTCGTCATCGTTGGCCACGATGCACGGTGGGGGGCGGAGTGGCATCTCCAGGCCGCGCAGTACGGTCCCGAACGCACCTACGCGACCGACTTGCTGGACGCGCCCTATGACCACGTGGCACGCGGCCTGGGTGCGCGGGGGTTCGCGGCGTCGGATCCGGCGTCTCTGGCCGATGCGCTCGCGGTCGCGCTGGCCTGCGGGGAGCCCGCCTGCATCAACGTGCGGATCGCGTCGGCCCGGAGTCCGGCGGTCGCGCACTGAACGCGGTCAGATACTCCCAGCTTCTCCGTCATTGAATCCCATACTTCCAGTCGCCGGATTTCCATCATGCATCGCTCTTTTAAGCTCATCGACGTCTTCCATACCCAGCCGCTGACTGGCAATCCGCTCGCTGTCGTTTTTGACGCGGAAGGCTTGTCGACTGAAGAGATGCAGCAGATCACACGCTGGCTGAATTTCTCCGAAACCGCGTTTCTCCTTCCGCCTGTCTCGCGCGAGGCGGACTACCGTGTGCGCATCTTCACGCTGGATCGCGAGATGCCGTTCGCTGGTCACCCGACGCTTGGCACGTGCCATGCCTGGCTCGAGGCAGGCAACACGCCGCGCGGCAGTATGGCCATCGTCCAAGAATGCGGCGCGGGCTTGGTCCCGATTCGGAGGGACGGAGGGCGCCTGGCCTTTGCTGCGCCGCGACTCATTCGTAGCGGCCCGGTAGAGGAAGAGAAACTCCGGGAGGTCGCAGCCGTACTGCGCATCGATCGCTCGGCGATCATCGATGCTCAGTGGGCCGACAATGGGCCGGGCTGGATCGCGGTGCTGCTGGCCTCGGCGGATGGCGTGCTCGCCGTCGAGCCGGCGAAAGAACACCCCAAGCGCGTCGATATCGGGCTCGTCGGTCCGTATCCCGTAGGCAGTCCGGTAGCGTTCGAGGTGCGCGCCATCTTTTCAGATCATCATCACCGCCTGGTCGAGGACCCCGTCACCGGCAGTCTCAACGCTTCAGTCGCGGAATGGTTGATTTCCTCGGGGCGCGCCACGGCGCCCTATATCGCCTCGCAAGGGACACGCGTGGGGCGCGCCGGCCGTATCTACATCGATCGAGACGCGGGCGGAGCCGTCTGGATTGGCGGACAGGCAACGACACACTGTTCCGGTCAACTATTAGGGATACAGTGAGCCGCGGGGGTGATCGCGGAGGTGAACCCTCTCGCCATTGGCGGGTTGGCAGGAATCGCCGTCGGCCTGCGCATTGCCGGCGCGGCGGCACGACCGTGCCCGTGTCGCCGACCAACATCGACTCGCGGGCGTAGATGGTCATCGAGTCAGGAGCGCATTGCCGCGGCGCGCGATCTCCGCCGGTGAAGCACCCAGACATGTTCAAAGGGATCGCCTACACTGGCGGAACTGGCGCCGTTAGAGCGCCACGTTGACATCGTGGACATCACAAGTGCGAGCCTTGTACCGCCCATGGCGAGAACGAGCAGCATCACGAGAATGGCGGTCAGAGGGTAAGCTGGCCGGTGGCGACGGACGTGACGTATCCGCCCACGTCGATGGCATCGCCGTCGATGGCGACGTGCAGAATGCTGCGCCGGCCCATTCTGGTTCCCTGCTCGCTCGTCATGCGAGAGCCGGTGACGAGACCGTGCCGCAGCATGAATGAGGCGAGCGGGCCCGTGGCGCTCCCTGTCGCGGGATCCTCTGGCACGCCATAATCGGCGCGCGAACATCCGCGAATATGCGCCCGAGGGCGTCGGCGCGAAGAGAAAGACGCAGAACGGGTCGACCCGGTCGCCCTTGAGCGTTGCGAGCCGCTCAGGGCAGGCACGGTCGACGACGCTGGGGTCTCTGAGCGGGATGAACAGCGTGGGATTGCCGGCACTGACGAATTGCGGCGCGACGTCGAGAAGGTCGTCGGCGCGAAGACCTAGCGCGGCAGCGCACGTCGCGCGGTCGCCCGTCGGGCCATACTCAATGGGCGGCGTGCGCAACCGAGATGAGCGGCCGCTCGCCGGGGTCGACCCGAATCGGCACCGGGCCGACCTTCTCCTCCAGCATGAATTGGGCCGTGTGCGGCGGGACGTGGGCTTCGTCCAGCAGCACGAAGCTGGTGCCGATCGTCGGGTGGCCGGCGAACATCATCTCGTTGCATGGCGTGAAAATCCTGACGTTCGCCACGCAATCGGCGCGCGTGGCCGGAAAGCAAAACGTCGTCTCCGAGAGGTTGAGCTCCCGGGCGATGCGCTGCATTGCGCGGTCGTCGAGGCCGTACGCGTCCGTGAACACGGCGAGCGGATTCCCCTCGAACGGCTCGGTCGTGAACACATTGACGACGCGGTAGCGATACGGCCGGCGCACGTGGCTCACCGCGCGATGACGTCCAACTCGACGGCAGCGCCTAATGGGAGCGCCGCGACCGCGATGGTCGTCCGCGCCGGGTACGGCGCGGCGAACTGACGCCCGTACACTTCGTTCATGGCGGCGAATTCTTTCATGTCCGTCAGGTAGACCGTCACCTTGACGACATGCTCCAGGCTGAGATGCGCCGCCTGTAGCACCGCCTCGATGTTCCGAAAGATCCGCTCCGTCTGCGTGGCGACGTCGCCCGCGATGAGCTTGCCGGTCGCGGGATCCTGAGCGACCTGCCCGCTCAGGTACAGCGCCTCGCCGGCGCGAACGGCCGGCGAGAATGGACCGACCGGTTTGGCGATTTTGTCCGTGGTAATGGCGTGCCTGGTCATCAATCACTCGATCACAGGGTGAATACGACGGAGCCGCGCGTGCGGCGCGTCTCGAGATCGCGATGCGCCGTCGCCGCATTGGCGAGCGCGTACCGCCCTCCGATGGCCGGCGCGATCGCGCCGCGCTCGAGCATGGTAAACACCGAGGCCGCCGAGTGCTCCAGGTCGGCGCGGCTCGCGATGTAGTGGGTGAGACTCGGCCGCGTGAAGTGCACCGAACCTTTCGCCATGAGGGTCAGCGGCTCGATCGGCGGCACTGCGCCCGAGGCGTTGCCGAACGTGACGAGAGTCCCTCTCGGCTTGAGGCAGTCGAGCGACGCCAGGCACGTGTCTTTGCCGACGCCGTCATAGACGACGTCGACGCCGCGGCCCCGGGTCAGATCCTTCACCTGGGCTACCCAGTCTTTGGCGCGATAGTCGATGACGAAGTCCGCGCCGAGGGCGGCGGCGGCTGCGCACTTCTCGTCGGATCCCGCGGTGCCGATCACCACCGCGCTGAGCGCCTTGAGCCAACCCATTGCGATCGTGCCCACGCCACCGGCGGCCGCGTGCCACAAGACCCAGTCGCCGGGCTGCACGCGGTAGCAGCGCTCGACCAGGAACTCGACCGTCATCCCTCGGAGCATGAGGCCCGCCGCGAGATCGTCGGCGACGTGGTCCGGTAACGAGATCAAGCGATCGGCCGGCGCCAACCGCGCCTCGGCGTAGCTCCCCGGTAGCAGCGCATACGCGACCCGCGCGCCTACCGTGAGGCCGGTCACGTCCGGTCCCGTCGCTTCGACCACACCCACGCCTTCGACACCAGGGATGAACGGCAGCGGTTGCGGATACAGGCCGCTCCGGTGGTACACGTCGATGTAATTGATACCGATCGCCGTGTGCGCGAGGCGTACCTGCCCCGGCCCTGGTGCGCCGAGCTCGATCGTCTCCCAGCGGAGCACCTCGGGGCCGCCCGTGGCGGACACGCGAATAGCGCCTGTCATGCGCCGCAATCTGGGCCCGGTAAAGAGTTGCGTCAAATGCAATATCGGCACTATCATGTTGCCCACAATGCTCGATGAGATTCGATCGTTCGTCATGCTGGCGGAGTCCGGCTCGTTGCGGCGGGCGTCCGAGCGCCTGTTCCTGACACCGTCGGCGGTCACGCGGCAGATCCAGCGCCTTGAGCACGCGCTCGGGGCACCGCTTCTCGATCGCCGTGTCAAGCCGGCGCGGATTACCCGCGCGGGTCGCGAGGTGCTCGATCGAGGACGGCACCTCTTGCGCGTCATGGATGATCTCAAGGCCGCGGCGTCGCCGGAGGTGGAGCCGACCGGCACGTTCCGTTTGGGGGTCGCCCACGCGCTCGCGCAGGCCAGTCTCGTCGGCGTGATTCAACGATTGACGAATCGGTTCAGGCGACTGCGGCCAGTGATCACGACGGATCTCACGCGGACGCTTCTCGAGCAGGTACGGACGGGCGCCCTCGACGCGGCGCTGGCGCTCATGCCCGCCGCCGGCGGCACGCCGCACGACCTCGACGCCACCGTCGTGGCCACCGAACGGCTCGCGCTGATCCGCGCGCGCGACGGGGACGGCCGTTCGGCTCCGCCCGACCTCGATGCGCCGTGGGTGGTCAACCCACCGGGGTGTCTCATCCGGCAGGTGCTCGAGGTGAAACTGCGCGAGATAGGAACAGCGTTCCGCATCGCCGCCGAGATCCACAACATTGAGATGCAGCTGTCGCTGGTCGCTGGTGGGTTGGGGCTCGGGATCGTTCCGGCCCGCCTCCTCGCGGCGCATCCGCGGCGCCGGCATCTCGAGCAGCTGACTCGTCCCGGAGTGACGCTCTCGGTCGCGATCGTCTTCGTGCGTGCCGGTCACCTCGGACGGCTCGACACCGCCGCCACGTTTCTCCAGCGCGCGGTGGCGGAGCAGTTCGCGCCGGTCATCCCCGCTCCGAAACGAGCGCGTTGATCGGATCCCGGCCGGCCGATCGCGGCGAATCCAACCGGGGGTTGTCGATCGCTTTTCGCGGTGGCGCCGAGCGCCATGGTGTACGCGGCGCGATGACCAATGGCGAGAGCAACTCCGCCGTCTGTAAGCCTCCATGGGCGAGCACGAGCTCCGGCCCCGTGCCCTCCGCGAGAACTCGAAATTGTGGTGCCGTCTCGACCGCACGACGATTGCGCTCGGCACATTCATCTCCCACCGCGCTGACAATCACCGCCCGCCTCGGCAACCGAGGGCAGGCGACCCCAGTCGCGCAGCACAGTGGCGTTCTGGCTCGCTTGAGGACGCCAGCGAGTTGCGTCGTGCCCGACTTACTTGCGCGCTTGCTGAAGCAGCAACCGCAAGCCTGCCCTGAAGCGGTCTTTCCTCGGACCTATCCGGCCGCCCCCGAACACCTTTGCCAGCTGGGGAAAAGCGCCACTGGCCATCTGGGCCACCGCCAAATCCGGGTCGATCGTAGCATCGCTGGCCGCTTCGCGCAGCGCGTGGCCAAAGACGAAGTCGTCTACGATCGCCAGCAGTGTGAGTTTCTGCTCCGTCGTCATTGAGGTCTCGGCCAACGCTTCCAGGCACTGCTCCATGTGGCGCATCGCGTTCACCCCTGGTGGCGCCGACGACATTGAGACTAGCGCCCAGGGGTGTCGAAGAAAGACGGCGAGCGTTCGGGCGGCGATTTCTGCCATGGCGCGTTTCCAACCCTTCGGAAGCGAGGGCACAAGAATCTCGCCCATGAGCGCGTCATCCATTACGGCGACCAGATCGTCCTTGGTCTTCACGTAGTAATAGAGGCTCATGGTGCCGACACCGAGTTCCTGGGCCACGCGGCGCATCGAGACCGCTTCAAATCCCTCCACATCGGCAATCGCCAGCGCGGCCGCGGCGATCCTTTCCCGGCTCAGTTGGAGTCGTCGTCTTGACATTCGTACACCGTACTAATTATAACTATTCGTACAATGTACGAAACCGCGATTCTGATTGCCGGCGCTGGACCAACTGGCTTGACTCTCGCACTGGACCTCGCTCGAAGAGGAATCTCGTTTCGTCTGATCGACGCCGCGGACACACCATTTGCCGGCTCGCGCGGCAAAGGCATCCAACCGCGCACCCTCGAGATCCTGGAAGACCTTGGGGTCGTCGATGCGATCCTTGCCGCCGGGGGGCCTTATCCGAAATTCCGGATTCACATCGGTCCCTTTTCTCTGCGCGCCGGCTCGCTGGGTAGCGCCAGACAGCCAACCGAGCGCGTGCCCTATCCCAACATCTGGATGATACCGCAATCGCGCACGGAAGCTATCATGCGCGAACGCTTGCGCGCGTTGGGCGGCCAGGTCGAATTCGGCACAGCGCTCGCAACATTCCGGCAAGATCAGAGCGGGGTCGACGCGACCTTCGCCACCGGCGAGACCGTGCGCGTGGCCTTCCTGGTCGGCTGCGACGGAGGCCACAGTGCGGTGCGAAAAGCGCTTGCCCTGAAACTGGAAGGCGAGGCGATGGATGAAGACCCCGTGCTCGTGGCCGACGTCGAGGTGGAGGGACTTGACCGTCGCGACTGGCATATCTGGCCCTTGACTAGAGGCTCGCCCATCGGCCTTTGCCCGTTGCCGGGCACGCCGCTCTTCCAACTGATTGGCAAAGCGGAGAGTGTTGGACCGGACATCGAGAAGGGGGTGCAGAGAGCCACCGGCCACCGTGTCGGACGAGTCAGCTGGAGTTCGATGTATCGACCGACGGTGCGCATGGTCAATCGATTCCGCGTGGGACGCGTCTTCCTGGCGGGGGATGCAGCGCACGTACACCCTCCAGCGGGTGGACAGGGGCTCAACACCGGTGTGCAGGACGCCTATAATCTGGGCTGGAAACTTGCGCACGCTGTACGCGGAGGTCCCGATTCGCTACTCGACACGTACGAAGCCGAGCGCCTCCCCATCGCCGCCGCCGTACTCGGTTTGAGCAAGCGCTTGCACCAAGCGCGGTCGATCAAGCGTGGCGACGCGACGAACCAATTGGCGTTGCACTACCGGACCAGCTCCCTGTCTTCGGGACAGGTGCTCGCGGGCCTCCATCCCGGAGACCGCATGCCGGATGTCCGGCTTCCCGACGGGAGCAGGTTGTTCGAGCATCTACGGGGCAGTCACGCAACGGAATTCGTGACCGCCGAAGGGCCAAGAATCTTGATTCGGCCCGACGGCTATATCGCGCGGATTGGAATGGACCATTGCTCCGAATACGCGGGTGAGCCCACGCGGTGCGTTCACGATCCGGTCTCGGGGTGCTCGTCTGGCCAATAACGCCGGCCAGACCGCGTTACGGCGCACGCTCCTCGTCATGGTGGCGGCGATGGCCGCGTACCTGACCCGGCAAAATAACGGTATAGCATCCAGGGAAGGGCGGCAGCGGACGACGCGATCTCGCGGTATATGCCGAGATCGTCGCGAATTGCTGTTGCAAGGTGCCGCCAAGCGAGACAGGAATTGCCCGCGGAGTCTAGGGGGAAAGTCGACTCGTGGCAGGTCGTAGAGCTGCGTGTGCGCGTTACACCCGACAAATGTTGACATTGCATGGGGTAACCGGCGGCGGCATCGCACCATGATGTTCGCGAGAGTGTGTCTCGGGATCGCCTACGGGTGACCGTGGCGGTGGTGGATGTCGGGGTAGTGTGGATGGGTGTGCGTTAACGGATCGTGGTGATGGGCGTGGACGTGGGGTGCCGGATCGGTGACGGGTGGATTGCCGGCCGTATGATCGTGCCGATGGTGCGCGTCGTGCACGTGGGCGTGTTCGTGATCCAGTGGATCATGGGCGTGCGTGTGATCGTGGTGCTCCGTGACGTGCAGCCACACGCCAACGGCCATGAGCGCCGCGGCGGCAAGGAACGGCAGCGTGAGCGGCTCGCGCCAGAGAATCAGCGACAGCGCGGCGCCGGCGAACGGCGCCAGCGCAAAGTAGGCGCCAGTCCGGGCCGTCCCCAATTCCCGGAGTGCGCGTACGTAGAGCACCAAGCTGATGCCGTAGCTCGCCAGACCCAGCGCCAACGCGCCGGCGAGGCGCGGCCCGGTCGGTAGGGCGGCGCCAAGGGAGAGCGCGATGCCGGCGTTCACGGTGCCGGCGACGAGACCCTTTATGGCTGCGATGGCGACAGGATCACTGGCCGACACTTTCTGGGTGAGGTTGTTGTCGATGCCCCAGGAGAGACACGCGCCGGCGATCAGCAGCGGACCGGCTGCCGAGGCTACTCGCGCGTCGCCCTGCCTTGAGAGGAGCGCACCGCCGGCGACGATGGCCAGCATGCCGAGTGCGATGCGGCGGTCGAAGTTCTCGTGAAAGACGAACCAGGCGAGCAGGGCGGTGAACACCCCTTCGAGATTTAGGAGTAGGGAAGCGCCCGACGCGGGTGTGCCTATCAACCCGGCGAGCAGGAGCAGTGGTGCGACGACGCCGCCGGCAAGCACGGCGCCGGCGAGCCACGGGAGATCGTGCCGGGTCAGTGGCGCGTCTGGTGGCGGCGCACCCTGCACTCGGCGTACCAACCAGAAGAGACCCAGGCCCGTGCCGGAACCGATGTACAGGAGCCCCGCGAGGAGCTGTGGTCGGATCGTGCCGACGAGGCCCTTGGCGAAGGGCGTGCTGAGGCCAAACAGCAGCGCGGCGGCGAGCGCCAGGCCGACACCGCGGCGAGCGTAGGGACGCGAACGATCGTCAATCACCTACAAAGCACCGCGATGCTGAATGGCGTCCTCCCATTGGGGAGAGGCTAGTGACGGCTGTTCGTCTTGTCGAGTGCCGCGCGGAGTCCGCGGGTGAGCGCCGGAATGTCTTCGTTCGCCCAGAAATGGAGGAAGAAGAGCCGTGGCTCCTCGGTGAGCATGTGGCTGTGGACGGCTGTCACGGCGATGCCATTCTGCGTCAACGCCTGGATCACTGGGTTCACCTCGGAGGCGATGAGCACGAAATCGCCTGTGGTGGCGGCTTTGCCTTCGCCCGTCGGCTGGATGTTGATCCCGGTGGCGACACCCATTGCGGGTGGGACGTCCATGCCTTCGTCGCGGATCGTCTCGGCGCGGGGCACGCTGAGCTGGTACACGGTGCCGTTCAGCTTCCCGGTGCGACCCAGCGCGGCGGCGATGGCCGCGGTGTCGAGCGTTGGGGCGCCGGTCGGCGCCGTCGCCGGCGGGCTTGCGGGCGCAGCGAAAGGCGTCTTTGTTAGCGCGAGTGCGGCGTGAATGGCAGTGGCTATAGTCGTGGGACTGCCGTGGGCTTGGACGTGGAGGTACATGACCTGCGGTGACTCGCGCAGCAGGTGGTTGTGGAGGGCTGTCTGTTCGACATTGCCCTCACGCAGCTTCGCAATAACAGGCGCGACTTCGTCTTCGCGCAGTACGAGGTCGCCCATGGCCATCGCCTCGTTGTCGCCGGTCTGCCTGAAGGCGATCCAACCGCCGAGAGCGAGCGCGGGCTTGATCGGCACGCCGCCCAAAGTGACGGCGAGATCGCTGCGCGGGAACGCGAACTTGTAGACGTCCCCCGGTTGTATTGCGCCCGTCTTGCCCATGGCGCGATCGACCTGCGTCCAATCGATGGGCGCAGTTGTGCGCACCCCGGGCGTCGCGAAGGCGAGGCTAAAAATCACCGGGACCATTACGGCGACCAGTCGGTGCATGGTTACTCCCCTTGATTGACGATGGGCGATATGATACAGTTGCTATAGGCAATACGATTCATGCGCTATAGGCAAGGAAACCACGGAGCCGAATGACCGCAAGCCCCCCGGGACGGTGGGTGCTGCTCATCCATCAGATCCCACCGAAGCCCGACTATCTGCGGGTCAAGATCAGTCGCCGCCTCCAACGGATCGGGGCGGTGGCGATCAAGAACTCGGTCTACGTGCTGCCGGCCAGCGACGCGACGATCGAGGACTTCCAGTGGGTGTTGCGTGAGATCGTCGCCGAGGGCGGGGAAGGGTCAGTGTGTCGCGCCTCGTTCATTGAAGGGCTCAGCGATGCGGATGTGCAGGAACTCTTCCGGGTGGTACGGTCGGCGGACTATGACGCGATTGCCGTGGACGCTCGCGTTGCGCTCAAAGCGCTCGCGGGCAAGAGGCCCGTCGACCCGGAGCGCCGAGCCCAGGCGCGCGCGGAGCTGGCGCGCCTCCACCGGCGAATGAGCGACGTGGCGGCGCTCGATTTCTTCCAGGCGCCGAGCCGAGCGACGGCGCAGGAAGCGATCGGGCTACTCGAGGTGCGGTTGCGGGCCGCGGCTGCGCAGGACGAGGGGCCGGCCGCGCCCCGCGCCTTGCCTGGTGCGCCGATCGATCCGCACGACGTGCGCGGGCGGACGTGGGTGACGCGCGAGGGGATCTTCGTCGATCGGATCGCGAGCGCGTGGCTGGTCCGACAGTTCATCGATCCGGACGCCCGGTTCAAATTCGTCGCGGTCGAAGGGTATGTGCCGGCCGGCCGCGAGCTGCGGTTCGATATGTTCGAGGCGGAGTTCACGCACGAAGGAGACCGGTGCACGTTCGAGACGCTCCTTGCGCGGTTTGGGCTCGAGGCGGATCCGGCACTGCGGGCGGTCGGCGAGATCGTCCACGACATTGATGTGAAGGACAAAAAGTTCGCTCGCGCCGAAGCGGCGGGGGTCGAGCGGATGCTCGCCGGCGTTGCGGCAGCGAGTACAACCGACGTGGAGCGTCTCGATCGCGGCGCGGCGCTGTTCCACGCACTCTACGTGGCGTTTCGCTCGGCGTCCGATCGGCCGCGGGCGCGGCGCTCGGCGGCGCCGACGAAAGCCGTGGACGCCACGGGACGCCGGCGGCCGCGGTGAAGGTGGACCGATGCAATGGGTGACGCGCCGTACCGTGCGCGTGAATCGGACGGCAACCGCGTGGTTCATCCAACGGTTCGTCGATCCGCGGCCGCACTTCCTGTTCGCGGAACCCGACGATGTGGCTGGGATCGAGCGCATGACGGGCGCTGTGGGGTTCGATGCGCCCGGCGCGCGCTATCCGCATCGCGATGCGCTCGGGCGGTGCTCGTTCGAGGCGATGGTCGCAACGTACCGGCCACACGACCCCGCGCTGGCCGCCATGGCGCGGATTGTTCACGGAGCGGACTTCGCCGACGCCATTGGTGTAACGCCGGAGTCGGCCGGGCTACGACAAATCTCCGAAGGGTTCCCGTTGGTCGCGCACGACGATCGGGAGACAATCGACCGGGCGGCGTTTCTGTATGACGCGCTGTATGCCGCACTCAAGCGGCGTCCGACGCATGACTGACCGGTGCAGAACGGTCTCACTTATCGAGGAACGACACGCATGTCCCTGAATGACGCGCTGAAATGGCGACGGATCGCCGGCCTGGTCCCCGTCGCCGTTCTCGGTGTTCTCGCCGCCGGCGCCAGGTTCGGGGGCGACCGCGCTCCGGCACTGCTCCGGACGGTCGCGGATATCCCGATGCCCGGGCCGGCCGTGCGGTTCGACTACCAAAGTCTCGATACCGGCAGCAACCGCCTGTACATCGCGCACATGAACGCGAACCAGCTCGTCGTGTTCGACATAGCCGCGCGCAAGGTCATCGCCAACCTCGACGGGTTCGACCGGGTGCATGGCGTGTGGGCGGTGCCGCAACTCGGGCGCGTCTACGCGTCCGTCACGGGTCGGCATCAGGTGACCGTCGTCGATGCGAAGACGCTGGCCGTCCTGGCGCGTGTCCCAGGCGTTGAGTATCCCGACGGCATCGCCTATGCGCCCGATGCGAACCGCGTGTTCGTGTCGGATGAACACGGGAAGGCGGACGGCGTCATTGATGCGGCGACGAATGCGTTCGTCAAGTCGGTGCCGCTCGGCGGTGCAGCGGGCAACACCGTCTACGATCCGACGGCGAAGCGCATCCTTGTCGCCGTCCACGAATCGAACGAGATGGTATCCCTGGATCCGGCAACGGCTGCGATCACGGCGCGGTACACGCTTGCCGGGATCGAGGAGCCGCATGGCATCGCGCTCGACCCGGCGCACAAGCTCGCGTTCGTGGCTGGGCAAGAGAACGCGAAGCTCGGGGTCGTCGATCTGACGACGATGCGGGTCCTGGCGACGTTCGCGGTCGGACGGGATCCAGACGTGCTAGCGTTCGATCCCGCGTGGGGACGCCTCTACGTCTCCGCCGAGTCCGGGACTGTATCCGTCTTCACGGAGCACGTCACGGCCGGCGGCGTCACGTTGCATCACGATGGCGACGTGTCCATGCCACACGCGCACACGGTATCTGCAGATCCACGAACCCACCTCGTGTACTTCCCGCTCGAAAATGTGGACGGCAAGCCGTTGCTCCGTATCATGGCGGGCGACCCACCGGCCGGCGCTCGCTGACGAGGTGTTGCTGTGCTGCACGGTTGGATTTACCGCGTCGTGGCGGTCGCATTGTTGGCCGGGAGCGTGGCGCGCGCGCAGGACAGCGTCCTCACGCTGTTCGAGGCGATGCGATTGGCCGACACGAACTTTCCCGCCCTACGGGCGCGGGACGAGGACGCGCGCGCGGCCGCCGCGGCCCTGACCCGGACCAGGGAGACGTACCTGCCATTGATCGACCTGGGTGGACAGGTCTCGCGCGCGACCGATAACAACACGACCGGGCTCTTCTTCAGTCAGAGCGTGATCCAGCCGATCACGGGGGCCGTGCGGCCGGACAACGTCAACAACTCGGTCTACGGCAGTGCCGTCGGTGCAGCGGTCACATGGACCCCGTTCACGTTCGGCCGGCGTGAAGCCGAAGTGCACGAGGCACACGCCGAGTTGACGCGCGCGTCGGGCGTCGCAAGCGGACAGCGGTTTCAACATCAGATCGACGTCGGCAGCGCGTATCTGACGGCGTTGGCGGCGGAGGCATTGGTGCGCGTGCAGCAGGGCAACCTGGATCGGGCGACCGCCGTGGTCCGGTCCGTCGAGGCGTTGGCGCGCAGCGGACTCCGGGCCGGGGCCGATAGTTTGTTGGCGGAAGCGGACGCCTCGCACGCGAGACTGACGCTCCTCGCGGCGGAACGGGACGTGGTTGCCGCGCGACGGTTCTTGGCTGAGGCGATCGGTGGCGCGCCAGGACAGCGCACCCTCGCGGCGGGTCTTGAGAGCGCGCCATTCGTGGGTCAGCTACCAGACTCGATCCTGCCGGAGGCGTCCGACCTCCAGGCGCATCCCCTGTCGACGCCGTTCCGGGCCCGCGTTGAGACCGACGCGTCGCGTCGGGCGGCGATCACGCGCTCGCTCTTTCCGACCCTGAGCGTCCTGGGCGCCGCGTTCGGCCGGGGGTCGGGCGCCACGCCGGACGGGCGATTCGATCCGAGTTTCTCGGGGCTCAGTCTCACGCGCGTCAACTATGCCGTCGGCGTCTCGGTCGGCCTGCCGGTGTGGAATCTCGTCTCGGCAGGACCGCGCATCGGCGAGGCGGCGGCCCAGGAGCGTTCCGCGGCCGCCGAATACGACGGCGAGCTTCAGCACCTGGCCGCCCAGCGAGATGTGGCCGTTGCGGACTTCACGCTGGCGCTGAGCCAAGCCGCCGAAGCGCCGGTGCAGCGCGCCGCGGCCGCGGGCGCGGCGCAACAGATGAACGTCCGCTATGCGGCGGGTTTGGCGACGTTGGCCGACGTCGCGCAGGCGCAACTCGCGCTCACCCGCGCGGACACCGACGAGATCCTGGCGCGACTCGGTGCCTGGCGCGCGCGGCTCGCCGTCGCCGGCGCGAACGGCGACCTCACGCCGTTTCTGGCGCTCCTCCGATGATCCGGGCTGCGCTTCGCTATCCCATCACCGTGCCCGTCGCTGTCATTGCGGCTGTCGCGTTCGGCGTGCTGTCCATCCGCCGTCTGCCGATCGACATTCTGCCCAAGCTGGCGACGCCGACCGTGTATGTCGCGCAGCCCTACGGCGGACTGTCACCGGCGCAGATGGAAGGGTACGTCACCTCGTACTATGAGTATCACTTTCTGTACGTGACCGGCGTCAAGTTCGTCGAGTCGAAGTCGATTCAGGGCGTGACGCTGATCAAGCTCCAGTTTCATGATGGCACGAACATGGACCAGGCGATGGCGGAAGTCGTCGGGTACGTCAACCGCGCGCGTGCGTTCATGCCGCCTGGTACGGTGCCACCGTTCATCATCCGCTACGACGCCGGGAGCGCGCCGGTCGGCCAACTCGTGTTCCAGAGCCCAGCGCGGCCGCTGGGTGAGATCCAGGATCTGGCGCTGTTCCGCGTCCGTCCGATGTTCGCGGCGTTGCCCGGTGTGTCGGCCCCACCGCCCTTTGGCGGCAATCAGCGCACGGTCCTGGTTCGCGTCGATCCGAGCCGGCTCCGCAGCTATGGGCTGACCCCGGAGGCCGTCGTCCAGGCCGTCGCCCGGGGGAATACGATCACCCCGGCGGGCAACGTGCGCGACGACAGCCTGACGATGCTCACGACGTCGAACGCGGTCGTCTCGGACATTGGCGAGCTCGCCAAGCTGCCGCTGCGCGTTACCGGAGGTGGCGGAACGGCAGCCGTCTACGTGGGCGACGTGGCCACGGTCGAAAACGGGACCGATGTGCCAACCGGTTACGCGCTCATCAACGGCAAGCGCTCCGTCTATATCCCCGTCACGAAACGGGCCGACGCCTCGACGTGGGATGTCGTGCACGAGCTCAAGGCCGCACTGCCATCGATGCAGGCGGCGTTGCCGGGCGACATTCACGTATCGTTCGAGTTCGATCAGTCGGCGTATGTCGTCAACGCCCTGCGGAACCTCGTCACCGAAGGCGCGCTCGGCGCCGTGCTGACCGGTCTCGTCGTGCTATTGTTCCTTGGCGACCGCCGAAGTGCGCTCATCGTCGTATTCACGATTCCGGTGGCGCTCCTCGCCGCGGCGGTGGGCCTGTCGCTGGCGGGCCAGACGATCAACGTCATGACGCTGAGCGGGCTCGCGCTTGCGGTCGGCATCCTCGTCGACGAGGCGACGGTAACGATCGAGAACATCCACCGACACCAAGAGGCGGGCCAGCCGGTGGGTCGCGCGGTCTACGACGCTTGTCGCGAGATCGTTCGCCCCAAGCTCCTGATCCTGTTGAGTCTTCTGGCGGTGTTTGCGCCGGCGCTGTTCATGACCGGCACACCACGCGCGATGTTCCTGCCGCTGTCCCTGTCCGTGGGATTCGCGATGATCGCCTCCTACCTGTTATCACAAACGGTGGTGCCGGTGTTCGCCAACTGGCTTTTGCGTCACGAGCCGGCGCCCCCGGGATGGTTCGGCCGGCGGTTCGCGCAGGGCCAGGAATGGTTCCGGGGACGGCTGGCGCGTCTCGCCGACCGGCGCGGCACAGTGCTCGTCGGGTACGCGGTCGCGGCCGCGGTCATTGTCGCAGTCACCTCGCGGTTTATCGGCTCGGCGATCCTCCCGCCGGTTGATTCGGGGCAGTTTCAGGTGCGGCTCCGCGCGCCTACGGGCACCCGGCTCGAGCGCATGGAAGAGCGCGTGCGGGCGGCGCTGACGTTGATCGACGCAACGGCCGGCCGCCGGAATATCGCGATCACGTCCGCGTTCGTGGGGACCCAGCCGCCGAGCTATCCGATCAACACCGTGTACCTGTGGACGAGCGGGCCACACGAGGCGGTGCTGCTCGTCCGGATGGCCCCGAACGCCCACGTGTCGCTGGCGGCACTGCGCGAGCGGCTGCGCACTGCGTTTGCGCGGCGGATGCCCGATCTCACCCTGTCATTCGAGCCGGCCGATTTGGTGGATCAGGTCATGAGCGAGGGGGCTACGACCCCAGTCGAGGTGATCATCACCGGGCGCGATCTCGGCCAGAGTCGGCGCTACGGCGAGAAGCTGCGTCAAGCGCTCGTGCCGATCTCGGATCTCCGGGATGTCGCGTACGCGCAGCCACTGGACTACCCCACGATCGCGGTCACCGTCGATCGGGCGCGGGCAGGACTGCTGGGTGTCTCGGTGGCGGACGTGGGGCAGTCACTCGTGGCGTCGACATCGTCCAGTCGGTTCACGGAACCCAACTACTGGTTGGACTCGACCACGGGCACGGCGTACCAGGTACAGGTGGAAGTGCCGCAAGCGCTGATGTCGAGTATCGGCACGGTGGAGCGGATCCCGGTGCGGACGGTGACGGCGTCGGGCAAGGAAGGCGTGCGCGATGCGTCGCTCTTCGTGGGGGACCTGGCCACCCTCTCGCAAGTGACGACCGTGGGCGAGTACGATCGGTTGAACCAACAGCGAATGCTGACGCTGACGGCGAACGTGCAGGGGTCCGACCTGGGCCGGGCGCGCGACGAGGTGGCTCGCGCGATCGCGTCGGCCGGACCGCTTCCGACCGGGACCAAGGTCACGGTGCGGGGGCAGATTGATCTCATGGCACAGATATTCGGCGAGCTCCGCGGCGGGCTGGTGCTGGCGCTGTTCGTCATCCTGCTGCTATTAGCGGCGACGTTCCAGTCGTTTCGCCTCGCGCTCACGGTGCTGTCGACGGCGCCGGCGGTGGCCGCCGGCGCTCTCCTCCTGCTCGTCCTGACCGGAACCACGCTCAACATTCAGTCGTTCATGGGGCTCATCATGGCGCTCGGCGTCTCCGCGGCGAACGCGATCCTGCTGGTGACCGCCGCGGAGTCGGCGCGCACGTCGGCCGGACCACTCTTTGGCGATGCCCGCGCGTCAGGGTTGCATGCGGCCGAGCTGCGGTTGCGTCCGATCCTCATGACCACGTGCGCGATGGTGGTGGGGATGGCACCGATGGCGGTCGGCCTGGGTGAAGGTGGCGCGCAGACCGCGCCGCTCGGCATCGCCGTGATCGGGGGCCTGCTCGCGTCAACCCTTACCGCGCTCGTCGCGCTTCCGCTTCTCTATGGCATCGTCCAGCGCCGCGCCGGCACGCGATCGCGATCGCTCGATCCCGACGATCCCGCGGGGGTGTATGCGCATGCATGATCGCTGGAGGGTCGTCATTGCAACGGCTGTGATCGCACTGGTCGGCGCCTGCGGGAATCCCGCGCCGAAGAGCGCGGCGGCCGCGGAACATCGCGACGCGATTCCTGTCCATGTCATCCATCTGACGTCGGAACGACGGGCGCGGGCGGTGACGCTGCCGGGCGAGTTGCGGGCATTCCAGGAAGTGCGGCTCTACCCGAAGGTGACCGGGTTCGTGCGCGCGCTCTATGCCGACCGCGGGTCCGTCGTGCGGAAGGGTCAAGTACTGGCGCGACTCGAGGCGCCAGAGATCGTCGCTCAGCGCACCGGGGGCACGGCGGGAGCCGAAGCCGCCGATGCCGTGCTTCGCGAGGCACAGGCCAGATACGATGGGGACATCGATACGTATCGGCGTTTGCGAGAAGCGGCACAGACGAGTGGGGTCGTTGCACCGAACGAACTCGAACGGGCGCGCAGCTCGGCAGCCGCGGACAGCGCGCGGCTCATCTCGGTCCAACGGCAGGCGGACGCAGCGCGGTCGACGCTCACGTCGGCGAGCGCGCTCGAAGGGTATCTGACGATCTCGGCCCCGTTCGACGGAGTCGTGACGCAGCGCGGCGCGGACTCTGGTGCGCTTGTCGGTCCTGGCACCGGGGCGGCGAGCCAACCGCTGTTCGCGATCGTCGAGGACCGCACACTGCGACTCGTCGTGGCGCTGCCAGAGTCGAACTCGGGTGCCGTGCTGGCCGCTGGCGCCGGCCCGGCGGTGGCGACGTTTCAGCTGCGCGCATTCCCCGGGCGGGTATTCTCGGCGGCGCTCAGTCGTCGAGCGCACAGCCTCGACGCCGAGACGCGGACCGAGGCCTTGGAATTCGACGTGCGCAACGCCGACGGCATGCTAAAGCCCGGCATGTACGCCGACGTGACGCTGCACGTGAGTCCGGCGGCGCCGGCGTTCTATGTGCCGACCAAAGCGGTCTCGGCCTCGACCCAGGGCGTGTTCGTGATACGGGTGCGACGCGACTCCGCGGAATGGGTGCCGATCCAGCGCGCGGACGCGACCAAAGACACGGTGCGGGTGATCGGCGAGCTGCAGGACGGCGACGCCCTCGTGGTGCCCGCGACTGAGGAATTGGCGCGGGGCAGCGTGGTCTGGGTCGCGGCGGACTCCAGTCCCGGACAACGTGTTGGCGGCACTCGCTCCGGGCCGACCAAGTAACGGCGCGCCGCCGTCCGATGGGAGACAGCCGGGTCGCCCTGATAGTGGTATGTGCGCTAGGAGCGCTCCCGATCGCGGTGGAAGCGCGTGCCCAGGACTCGACGGTGGAGCGCTCGCAACGGCGCATTGTGCGCGCGACGACCGTCGAGACGGCCGTGCCGATGGGCGGGCAGCTCACCGCGTCAGTCTGGATGGGGGCGGACTCGATCGTCGACCTGCGACAGCGCGACCCAGTGGAGGGCGCGCAAGGGAGCGAACGCACGGTCGTCAAAGTCCTGCACGATCGGGACGCGTTGTATGTGGCAGTGCGTGCCTGGGATCGCGCGGCGAGCAGGATTCGGGCGACACAGCTCCGGCGTGACGCCGACCTGTCGGCTGACGACAACGTCATGATCTTGATCGACAGCTTCCACGACCGACGTGGCGGATTTCTGTTTCAGACGAACGCCAACGGCGCGCGGTGGGACGCGCAGATCACCAACCAGGATAACATCAACCAAGATTGGAACGGGATCTGGGACGTCGCCACGAGCCGCGACTCCGCGGGGTGGACGGCGATCTTTCGGATCCCGTTTCGGACCCTACGGTTCGAGTCGGGCGCTGGCGCCGCGTTCGGGTTCAACATCCGCCGATTCATCCGACGGCGGAACGAAGAAGATTTGTGGAGCGGGTGGCGGCGGACCGAGGGCATCTATCAGCTGGCGGCCGAGGGGGAGCTCGTCGGACTGGGCGGCGTGAGTCGAGCGCGTGATATCGAGGTCAAACCGTACGTGCTGGCCGACGCGTACCAGGCGCCGCACGACTCCGTGGGCCACCGGATTGGCGGTGCGGGTCTCGCCGGGAAGGTCGGGGCCGACGCAAAGCTGGCGGTCTCACCGACCATGACCGCGGATCTCACGGTGAACACGGACTTCGCGCAGGTCGAAGTGGACAGCCAGGTGATCAACCTGACACGCTTCCCCACGTTCTTCCCGGAAAAGCGCGACTTCTTCCTCGAGTCGAGTGGGATGTTCGACTTTGGGTTCAATCAGAAGGCATTGCTATTTTACTCGCGGCGCATCGGTCTGACGGACAGCGGTGTCGTCGTGCCGATCTTGGGCGGCGCCCGGTTGTACGGGAAAATGGGCGCGTGGTCCGTGGGCGTCCTCGACGCGCGGACGGGCGGGATCGATGACGCCAACGACGCCGTCGTGCGGATCAAACGCGACCTGTTCGATCGCTCGTACATTGGCGCGATCGTTACCGCCCGCACCGGGTCGAGTGTGCACGGGAGCGACCTGGCGGCGGGCATCGACGCCGATTTTCCGCTCGTGGTTGGGGGTCAGAACATCGAGCCGACGGTGTGGGTGGCGGGAACGCGGACACCAGATACCGCTGGCACCCCTATGGCGTGGCGAGTTGCGACGGATTTCCCGAACGACCTGTTCGACAACAACATTGCCATCGCGCGCTACGATTCCGGGTTCGCACCGACGCTCGGCTTCGTGCGCCGGACCGACGCGTGGGAAACGTACGGGCACATCGACTTCATGCCACGGCCACATGTCTTGGGAATCCGGCAGTTCGACTTCCTGCTGCCGTCGTGGGACATCTACGCCAACCACGACGGGTCGCTGCTGAACGCGCGCGACTGGCAGAATGCAGTGATCGAGTGGCACCCGGTCGGCGGGACGTTCAACAATGGGGACCAGTTCCAGGTGATGATCCTGCGGAACATGGACGCGCCGCCGGATACGTTCACGATTTCTCGCGGCGTGACGATTCAGGCGGGGCGGTATTGGTGGACGCAGGGAGGGGCGCAGTACCAGACCTCCCTCGGCCGCCCGCTCAGCGGGTTCGCCTTGGTTTCCACCGGCACGTTCTATAACGGACACAGCACCGAGACCGACGGCGGCCTGACGTGGCGGTCAGGTGGGCACCTCATGGTCGGCGGAAGCCTCTCGCGAACCGAAGTGGGGTTGCCGGTCGGCCATTTCGTGGCCATTCAGTCGACCGGGCGGCTGGAGTACGCGTTCACGACTCGCGTGGACTTCCTGGGATTCGTGCAATACGATAACGCGCTCGATCGGACCGATTTCGACCTCCGGTTCCATTGGATTCCGGTCATCGGGGACGATCTGTACGTCGTGTGGAACTCCGGTTACACGACCGATCCGCTCTCGCGCTTTCGGTTTCCGGACAGCCGCGCGATCAATCGTCCATTGGTCGCGACGTTCACCGTCAAGTTCGTGCATCGGATAGCGCCCTAGTTGGCCGCCAGCTCGGATCAAAAGGTTGTGAGTTCGAGTCTCTCCGGGCGCGTTCGTACAACCTCAAAACCCGCAGGTAGTTAGCCCAGGCCGCGCTGGTGGATTTCCTCGCCTTCCCGGCCTTCGTGTGTCCGTGACTATGTGGGCCGACTCTGCCTACCGGTCAAGCGTGCGTGGCGCGCGGCTGTCGCGAACTGCAGAAAGCACTTCCGGAGGAACACCGCATCGACCGGGTCGGGGTGTTCCGCGAAGAGCACGCCGCAAAAGCACTCGCGCGCCCTCAAAATCTCCCGTCGGCGATGGTCACGCCAACGCGGATCTACCGCTGTGAGGTCGAACAACTCGAGCGCGCCAACGAGAGCGTGATCGCGCCGATCGATTCGGCCGGCGTCGCGGCGTTTCTGCTGGCACTCAAGGCGGTTCTTAGGGGTGCTCGTATGAGGTGACGCCATTGTCGTTCCTCTACGCCTCGAGTCAGTTACGCCGAAGCTGCGACGTAGTTCGGTTGAGCAGCCAGGTGTGCGTGTTACACTTGATAATCGCCACCATTGAGTGCCGTGAACTGCCAGATCGTCGTGGCGTTACATCAAAAGAAAACGAGGCCAGCGCTTTTCGAATTGGCCTCGTTGCTTGTGCAATCAATCGGCGGCGGTCTCTCAACCCCGCGACCGGCTGCCGCACCACCGCTATTGGTTTTTCCAGCCGGTTTCGACGATCTGCTTCTTGCCTTGCTTGGCTTTATCTTCCAATGATTGTTTGAAGGTTTGCGCGGCCTGGAGCCCTCCGGCCGTCGGAGCAAACGTTATACGGCGTGACGTACAACATGGTCGTATGGGTCCCGTTCTCGCCCCAAGACCTGCATTGATACCAGGTCCCCTGTCCTGAAGCGGGAGCCGCGGAGGTGGCCGAAGCCAGAAGGAACAGGATGCGTGCACATCCGAAGCACGCAGGAACCTTCATTCGGCGCATGACTTTCGTCTCCGTGGGCGACAGGATCGGTGATGACCTCGACACCGACATCATATACCGCCCATCGGGGCGAATGTCGATGCATTCACACCGATTGCCTCAATAGTGCGATGACAGAAAACGGATATCTCCGCGGCGCCGCGTTTCGGCCCGGTGTTGGAGGCCCACCGGTGCGGCGTTTGCGCACGGCCGATCAGGGTACCGAGCTTCGCCAGAACCTCGGCGACGGTCGCCGCCGGGGTCGCAGCGACGCAGTCCGCGCGCCGGGCGGGTCAGTCGAGGCTCCTGACGTGGTCGGCGAGGACCTCGACCTGACGCGCGTACCGCCCGGGCCGTGCGAGCTGCCTTGAGGCACTAGTAGACCTTGGTGTCGTGGCGCCCGCGCCTCCGATTTTTCTAATTGAGACTTGGCGCGGCGGAGGAGCATCATGGCATCGAAGATCGAAGACTACGGCATCATCGCGGATACCCAGACCGCGGCGATCGTCTCCAAAACCGGATCGATCGACTGGCTGTGCATGCCGCGCTTCGACTCCGACGCGTGCTTTGCCGCGCTCCTCGGGTACGACGAGCACGGTCGATGGGCGATGCGACCGATGACGACAGTGCGGTCAACCCGACAAGCCTACGATGGGGACACGCTGGTCCTCGTGACGGAATTCACCTGTGACAGCGGCACGGTCCGGTTGGTCGACTTTATGCCGCCGAGCGACGAACGCTCCGACATCATCCGCCAAGTGGAAGGGATCTCGGGTGAAGTACGATTGGAAATGACACTCGAGCCGCGGTTCGGCTACGGCGCGAACCACCCCTTTATTCGCAACGGGTCGGTCGACGTGACCTTCACCGTGGGACGCGACACTCTACGCTTGCACTCGACCATCCCCGTTCAGGTCTCCAGTGATCGCGCATTGGCCTACTTCACGGTGCGGGCGGGCGAACGGGCCGCCTTTCAGCTCGCCTGGTACCCATTGCACCGCCCCGGGCCGCCGCTCCTCGACGCGGCCAAGGAACGCGCGCGTACGGCGGCGTTCTGGAGCTCGTGGGCGAGTCGCTGCACCTACACCGGACGATACCGGGACGTCGTAGTCCGCTCGCTCCTTACGCTCAAAGCGCTGACGTACGCGCCGACCGGCGCCATCGTGGCGGCGCCGACCGCGTCGCTGCCCGAGGAGCTCGGCGGCGTCCGCAACTGGGACTACCGGTTCTGTTGGGTGCGCGACGCGGCGCTGACGCTCCACGCCTTCATGTTCGGAGGGTACGTCGATGAGGCATCGGCGTTCCGCGATTGGCTCATCCGGACCACGGCCGGGGATCCGACCGAGACGCAGATCATGTACGACATTGACGGGGGACGCCGGCTCACGGAGAATGGACCTGGAGTGGTTGCCCGGGTACGAGGGCTCCCGCCCCGTGCACATTGGCAACGCCGCGGCGGAGCAGTTCCAGCTCGACATCTATGGTGAGGTGTTGAGCGCCCTCTATCTGGCCCGGCGGTTAGGACTCAAAGAAGCCGCCTCGAACGTGTGGCGACCGGCCCGAACACTCATTAGACACGTGGAGCGCGTGTGGCAGCAGCCCGACGATGGCGTCTGGGAAGTACGCGGCGGGCGGCGCCATTTCACCCATTCGAAGATCATGGCCTGGGTGGCCGTGGACCGGGCGGTGCGGCTGATCGAGGAGTTCGGCGTCGGTGCCGAGGAGGGTCGGGAGATCGTGCCGGAACTGCAGGTCCTGCGCGAGCGCATTCACGAAGAGGTGTGCGAACGCGGATTCAACCCACGGGTCGGCGCGTTCACGCAATCGTACGGCAGCGAGCACCTCGACGCGAGCGTGCTCCTCATGCCGCACGTCGGGTTCCTGCCCGCGCAGGATGCGCGCGTGCGGGGTACGGTGGCGGCGATCGAGCAACACCTCCTCCGCGACGGCTTCGTGCGTCGGTACGACACCGACGCGCAAGTCGATGGGCTCCCCGGGAGCGAGGGCGCGTTCCTCGCCTGCAGTTTCTGGCTCGCCGACAACTATGCCTTCGTCGGTCGGACCGACGAGGCAGTCGCGCTCTACGATCGTCTGCTCGGACTGCGCAACCACCTCGGGCTGCTCGCGGAAATGTACGAACCACGGCTCGCGAGGCAGGTCGGCAACTTCCCGCAAGGCTTCTCGCATCTGGCCCTCGTGACCACCGCCCGCGTTCTGGAAACGGAGAAACTGCGGCGCCGGACCAGCGACGCCGAGTCCCCGCAGCTCGCTACAGCAGGCGTCGACTACCCATGATGCTGGCCGCGATACTCCCGGTACGTGTGATCCGCGTGCAATGGCGAGACAATCTCGCTCGCCACCACGCGGTCCGGCCCACCCGAGATGATCGTGACCTGATAGGCCGGATCGCCGCCATGCTGACCGTTGGCATCGCCAAAAACCTCCGCCGGCCCGAACACATTGAGTATCCGGACCGGAGGGACCGCCACGATCACAATGTCGCGGGCCAATCGCCCCGGCTCAATGCGCGACCGCGAGCGTCGCCGTCAGCGGCCCGCTCGGCAACGTCCATATGCACTTTGTGCGTCACGCCGGTCGTCATGGTGATCTGCCCAATGATCTGCCGCTTCGCATTGATGGCGACCGCCTGACCGGTCTCCTGATCCTGCGCCGCGCCGCCCTCGAGGCCGGGCAACCGGCGAAGGCCGGTGGCCGCGGTCCAGATCACGGGTTGGTTGTTCACCGTGCCGACCACGATGCCGTCGTCGTCGATGGCGACCGCCCCGCCACAACCCAAGTCGACGACCGAGCTCCCGGACAACGACACGATCGCGCGGGTGCACACCCCCGTCGTGCGGGCGGTGGCGATGCCCGCCGCCTGGCCGACGTTGTTGACGGCCAGCGACTGGACAACGAACGAACCACCGGTGATCGACGGCTTGGGGATCACGCGCATATCGCCGGCCGGGGAGCGCACGAAGCCTGTGCCGTCAATCAACGGTCCGCTCGCGAAGCCCGAGTCCGTATAGGTGACGATGAACGGCACGTTCTGGATGGAGCCTATGACGATTGGATCACCGGCCTTCGTCTGCAAAGCCCATGGCGTGCCGAACTTTGTCCAGATCGTGGCGAGGTAATTGTTCACAGCGCCAGCGGGACACGACCCACCGACGATGCCGGAACTATTGATGGCGGTCGGCACGCACAAGAAGTCCTCCCCGGCGGCGAACGACGACAATGGCCGCAGGGCCGTGATCCCGCCAAACCAATCCCAAATGCCGGCACTACTCCCCACACCCTCGACCCCCACGCCCGAGACCGCGATCTGACCCTGATTGTTCACCGCGCCCGCGACGGTTTGCATCGAGGTTGGCGTCAGCGGCAATAGGGTGAGGCCGCGCGTGGTTTGGTATTTGAACGCCTGATGTCCACCCTGTGCGAAGGTCCCCACGATCTCCCCAAAGTCGTTGATCGCGATCACACTGAGCGCAGCATCGTCGAGCCCAGGCAGCGCCGCCGTGTGCGCCGTGATGTACGGAAGGCCGGTCGCCGCTGCCGCCGCCACTTCCTCTCGTGGTAGAACCGCCGCCGATGGAGCAGTGGAAGAGGCACAAGCACACAGCGCGAGTGCGCAACCGGCACTCGCCAGAGCGAGAACACGACACGACACGCGGATATCCTCGGATGGTGGGGACAGCGCGTCGAGCTGCAGGCGCCATGCCAGGGCCAACCATTTGTCCATAGTCTCAGGGTGTCGCGCGCGTCACGTCTAGGACTCGCGCTCGACACCGTCGGTCTGCATATTGGCGCATGTTCGGCTATACCGGCCCGAAACGTCGAAACCGGTGGACACAATGGAGCAGCGCGGTCGCATTCTTGGCATTGGCGGGATCTTCTTCAAATCCGCCCATCGCGATCAGACGCGCGAATGGTACGCGAAGCATCTGGGGCTCGCGGATACCGGCTCCGGCGCAATGCTCCCGTGGCGCGCCCACGACGACCCGCAAACGGAACACGTGACGGTGTGGAGTGTCTTTCCCAGCTCCACGGACTATTTCAATCCCGGCCACGCCCCGTTCATGATCAACTACATCGTGGATGATCTGGATGCGTTGCTCGACCGCTTGAAACACGAGGGAGTACAGATCGACGCCAAGCGCATGGACGAATCCTATGGTCGTTTTGCCTGGATCTACGATCTGGATGGGAACAAGATCGAACTCTGGCAGCCGGTGTCGGGAGACACTTAAGCGTGAGGACGGCTATCCGCGAGCTCCGGCACGCGCTCCGTAGGCTCAGAAGCAGTCCGGGGTTCACGATCGCCGCCACATTGACGATGGCGATCGCCATCGGCGCGACGGCGTCGGTGTTCAGCGTCGTCGATGGCGTGCTGCTCAAGGCATTCCCGTTCCGAAGCCCGGACCGCGTCCTCACGATCTACGAGAGCAACCCGGAAATGGGGCTCCCGTGGTTCTCGGTGTCGCCAGCGGACTACCTGGACTACCGGGCGCAGAACAGCGTATTCAGCACCCTCGCCGCGAACTACCAAACGGACTTCACCGTGACCGGGCCGCACGAGCCGGAGCGCGTGTCCGGCATCGGCGCGACGCCCAGCCTGTTCGCTGCCTTGGGGATCACGCCGGTGTTGGGACGCGTCCTGGCCCAGGACTCCGCCGGCCCCGCGGAAGTCGTGGTGAGTTACGGGTACTGGCAGCGCCATTTCGGCGGCGCCGCGTCCGTCCTCGGTCAAACGCTGACGATCGACGATCAGCCGTATACGATCGTCGGCGTACTGCCCCCAGGCATTCCCGGGACGGCGGAACTGTGGACGCGGCTGAGCTTCAAGAGCGCCGACGAGGTCATCCGCTGGGGACACTATCTGCGCGTGGTGGGTCGCTTGAAGCCGGGCATCGAGCCGAAAGGCGCGCAGCACGAGCTGGACCTGATCGCCGCGCGGTTGGCCCAGACGTATCCCAAGACGAACAAGGGCTGGTCCGTCGTGGCAGTGCCGCTGCTGGACCAACTGGTCGGCGACGTCAGACCCGCACTCACCATGCTGCTCTCGGCGGCCGCCTGCGTGCTCCTGATCGGCGCCGCCAATCTGGCCAATCTCTTTCTCGTCCGATACCTCGCGCGCGACCGCGAGCTCGCGCTCCGCACGGCGCTGGGCGCAACGCGCGGCCGACTGGTGCGCGAGCTGTTGGCGGAAGCCCTCACGCTGGGCCTGTGCGCCGGCGCGCTCGGCGTCGTGGTGGCCGGCGCCGGCGTCAGAGTCTTGCGCGCGCTGGCGCCGCCGACGCTTCCGCGACTCGGCGACGTCGGCATCGACGGCCGGGTCGTCGCCTTCTGTGCCCTCACCTCGATGGTGACGGTGCTCATCTTCGGTGTGCTGCCCGCGTGGCGGGCCTCGCGCGGCAATCTGGCCGGCGTCTTGAAAGAAGGAGGCGGCGGCACCAGCTCGGTCCAGCATCGACGGCTGCAGGATGGCCTCGTGGTCCTGCAACTCGCGCTCGCCCTCGTGCTGCTGACGGGAGCCGGACTGCTGGTCAAGAGCTTCGACCAGATCGCGCGGACGGATCCGGGATTCCGGCCGGAAGGAGTGCTGACGGCGCGGATCAATCTGCCGGCGGAGCGCTATCCGACACCGGAGCGACGGGCCGCGTTTGTCGGCAGCGTGGTCGAGCAACTCGCGGCCCTCCCCGGAGTCCGCGTCGCCAGTGCCAGTGATCTGGTGCCCGGGCCAAACGGCGCCGGGTCCAAGAATGGATTTACCATCGTCGGTGATCCCGCGGTCGATCCCAGCCACCTGCCCGTCGCCACCCAAATCGTCGTGACGCCGGACTACTTCCGGACCATGGGCATCGTCGTCGGCCACGGACGGGGTGTGCTCGCGACCGATGATGCGAAAGCGGTGAAGGTGGCGGTCGTCGACGACCTGTTGGCGCGACGGTTCTTCAACGGCCGGGATCCCGTCGGCCAGCGGTTGGCGCTCACGAATGCCCCGGACACCGTGGAAGTGGTCGGCGTCGTGGCATCCGTCAAGCAGGGCGGGCTACTCGTCAACCAAGATGAGCCAGAGCTCTATTTGCCGTTTGCGCAGTCCCCGAGCCCCTTCGTTGCCGTCACCCTGCGCACCGGAGGGGATCCGGCCGCGCAAGGCGCGGCGCTCAAGCAGGCCATCTTCCGCCTCGATCGTACCGTCCCGGTCTCGGACATCGAGACGATGCCGGCGCGGATGGCCCGATCGGTGGGGACGACACGATTCTCGAGCTTTCTCGCGTCGATGTTCGCCATCGTCGCACTGGTTCTCGGGATGGTCGGCATCTATAGCGTGCTCACGTACGTCGTCCGCCAGAGACGGCGGGAGATTGGTATCCGGCTTGCGCTCGGCGCCAGTCGATCGCACGTGCTGGGGGCGGTCCTGCGGCGCGCCCTCGCCCTGACCTTCACGGGCATCATGTTCGGGTCGGTTGCCGCGTGGTGGCTGGCGCGCGTGCTGGCGGGACTCTTCGTCGGCGTCAGTCCCCACGATCCCGACATCTTCGTCGGCGCTGTGATCGCGTTCGCGCTGGCGGCGTTGGGGGCCGCCAGCGTGCCGGCGCTCGGGACGACACGCGTGAGTCCTGTGGTGGCCCTCACGTCGACGTGAGCGTTGGGTCACACCGCCGTGCTGCAGGGGCCAGTGTGTTACGGGGGGGCTGACCGTACAGGTATCCCTGGCGCCGCGAGGCTCTTACTGCGGGCGTTGCCCGGAGTGGTGGTCGCTCCGTTGAAAGGCCAGGAACTGGTGCACCGCCGCCAGCGCGTCGGGATCGTGCGTGGTGATGCGGACCACACCGCCGCGCGGCAAGTCCGAGACGGTGTAGGCGATGGCGGCGCGTTTCGCGGCCATCGTGGCGGTGCCCGGGACGTCGCGCATGTGCACGAACATCGGGGTCGAGAAATCGCCGTTGGAGAAGGGCGGGCCATCGTCTGGGACTATGGTGCTGGCGGAGATGTTGTGGACGGCCGGTAGCCCCATCGCACACCTCGTCATCATCATCTCGGGCGAGGTACGCGTCATTCGCGAGAGCGGCGGCCGCCGGCACGTCTTGCACACCGAGGGGGCAGGCGGCACGCTCGGCGAAGTGCCGTTCTACAGCGGAGGTGTCGCTCCCGCCACGGCCATGGCGACGGTGCCGACGCAATGCCTGATGCTCGGGCGGGACGCGATCGAGGCCGCGATTGCGGTGGATCCGGCGACGGCGTGGGTGCTGTTGGATCGACTCGCGCGGAGAGTACGCACCCTCGTGGAACGCGTCGACCGGCTGGCCGTCCAAACCGCTGAGGTCCGGCTGGTTGGACTCCTGATCTCGAGGCCGCAGGTCGCCGAGGGCATCGTCGACATCGGCATGTCCCAAGCGGCGCTCGCCGCCGAACTGGGGACCGTCCGTGAGGTCGTCGTGCGTGTTTTGCGATCGTTGCGGCAGCGCGGCTTGATCGCCACGGATGGCCCGCGGCGGATCAGGATTCTCGATCCCGCTGGGTTGAGGAAGGCGATCGAGCCGGCGCAGTGACCACGGCGCAGCATGCGCGGCCGCGAAGCCCATCAAATCCCTCCTTGGCAATGATCGGAACCATGACGCATGCGGCGACGGGGTCGACCCACCACCATCCGGCGACCGCGTTCAGCGCAACACCGACGAGCGCGATAGCCGATAGATAGGCGCACAGTGCGGTTTGGTGAGACTCCCCCCTGAGCGCGTTGCTCCCCATCGCCTCGGCGACCCGGCGTTTGGCCCTGGCCAGGAGCGGCATCACGATGACGGAAAGCGCGAGGATGGCGATGCCGACCGGGCTGCGTTGGGGGCGTTCCCGGGCCAGCAGTGCGGTGACGCTATCCCAGCTCACGTAGGCGGCGAGGGCGAGGAACGACCACGCAATGAGTCGGGCGGCCAGGCGATCAACCCGGGCGCGTCGGGCAATCTCGATGTCCACGCGCAATCGCCACTGGGCGACTCCGCTGGCCGCTAACTCGATGACGCTATCGAACCCGAACCCGACGAGCGCGACGCTCCCGGAGAGTAGCCCCGTCATGAGCGCCACGATTGCCTCTACGGCGTTGTACGCAAGGGTGACGTAGTTCAGCCGAAGCCCTCGGCGCACCCACGCGTCGCGATCGTCGCGCATAGTGCAAACTTACGCGACAACGACGCCTGGCACGTGTCGCCGCGCACTAGCCGCGATACGGGCCGCCCGGAACACCCCAACTCCAGCTCGGCATGGGCGCGCCAGGCACGGCCGACGCTCCGGGCTGGGAATTGATCACGGCCAACCGCGAGCCCCACTCCAGGTAGGCCACCAACGCCGACCGGAACTCCGGGTCGGCCGGTAGACCCACTTCGTCGGCGGTGTCCAGCAGGAGATTCACCCACGCGCGACGTTGGGCCTCGGTCAGATGGCGATCGAGATGTTGGCGGATCATGTGCGGGTGACCACCGCGCTCGGCGCTGTACGCGGCCGGTCCACCGAGCACCTCGGCGATGAACTGGGCCACGAAATGCGGGTGGTGCGCGTCCATGTGCGCGAAGATGGGCGCCAGGATGGCATTGCGCTTGACGTTGTCGTAGAAGCGAGCGGTCAACTGCTCAATGGCGGGTGTGCCGCCCGCCCATTCGAACAACGAAGGCACGTGTGCGTCGGTCATGAGTTCAAGATGGGGGCGCGCATCGCGGATGCCAGTTCGCCAAATGGGGGAGGGCCCCGTGGGCGCGGCGTGGCGCAAATTGTGCGACGGGTCCCCCGCGCGTCCCCATTTCCCGGAGAGACGGATACGGTGAACGTCACGATCGACGGGATCGTCCATGACGCCGTCGCAGGCGAGCGGCTCATCGATCTAATCAACCGCGTCGGGATTCCGGTCCCCCACGTGTGCTACCATCCGCAGCTCGGCCCGATCCAGAGCTGCGACACCTGTATGGTCGAGAGCAACGGCGAGCTCGTCCGCGCCTAAGCGCACTCGACTACTCCTCGGGTTTGTCGGCTGCTGGATCCTGATCTCCCCGTGGGTGTTCGGCTACACCGAGAACTGGCACCGCATCATCAACAGTGTCGCGTGTGGCTTATGGGATCTACTGCGCCTTGTGGGGAGCGGCGCTCTGCGAATCCCATCACCCGCCATCCTGATGGGGTGAGGGAGCTCACGCGCGCCGTGCTCGCGGGCGGCTCACGTCTCGAGCCAGCAATCGAATGCGTTCCCGAAACCACACGTGGGGGAGCGATGCGTCGAAGCGTTTGTGCCAGACGAGCGAGTACGTGAACGTCGCCAGCTCGCGCGGGGCGGCGACGACCCGGACGGGCACCTTGCCGACGTAGCTCGCCGCCAACCGGCGCGGCACCGTCAGGATCATCGACGTGCGGGCCACCGCGAATACGGCGGAGCCGAGGAACGGCGTGCGATATCCGACGCGGCGGCGGCGTCCGAGCGCGGCGAGGGGCTCGTCCGCCGGCGGTTGTCCGCCGCGGATGACGTCCACCACGGCGTGGCGGAATGCCAGATACGACCCGAGGTCGACGCGCCGCGCCGAGAGCGGATGATTGACCGCGACCATGCACACGTAATCGTCGTCGAACAGGCGTTCGCTGATCAGGGCCGACTGGGGATTCGTGACGCTGGTTATTGCCGCGTCGATCCGTCCCGCGGCGACGTCGTCGAGGCTGTGCTGGTCCCACATCGCCACGTCGACCGCGGTGCGGGGCGCGAGTCGTTCCAGGGCGCGCAGGAGGCGGGGCAGGAAGATGACGCTCGCGTAGTCCGTGGTCGAGACGCGGAACGTGGTCTCGCATTGCTCCGGGACGAACCGATCACCGGCGACCGTAGCGTCCAACCGATCCACAATGTCGCGGAGCTCGGCCAGCAGCCGCTCGGCGCGCGGCGTGCGCTCGTAGGTGCGACCGCTGCGCACGAGCAACTCGTCGTCGAAGGTGATGCGCAAGCGATCAAGGACGCGGCTCATGGCGGGCTGGGTCATGTGGCAGCGCGCCGCGGCGCGCGAGACGTGTCGCTCTTCGAGTAAGACACATAATGGGCGTATATCGTTCAGGTTATACATAGTATAGCAATAATGCATTTTGCTTATACATCAAGTCTGGTTAGACTGCCGGTCATGACATTTGCCATCACCGGAATCTCAGGCAAGGTCGGCGGCGCGCTCGCGCGGACGCTGCTGGCGGCGGGCCAGCCCGTCCGCGCCATCGTGCGTGACGGGCCGAAAGGCGACGTCTGGGCCGCGCGCGGCTGCGCGGTCGCCGTCGCCGACATGGCCGACGCAGCGGCGCTGACCGCCGCGTTCGCGGACGCGACGGCGGTGTTCATCCTGCCGCCGCCCGAGTTCGACCCCGCGCCGGGGTATCCGGAGGCGCAGGCGGTCATCGATAGCGTCGTCGAGGCGCTGACGGCCACCAGTCCCAAGAAGGTGCTCCTGCTGTCGACGATCGGCGCCGACGCGGTCCACGACAACCTGCTCTCCCAGCGCACGATGATCGAGGCCGCTTTGGGCAAGCTGCCGCTGCCGCTCACGATATTGAGACCCGCCTGGTTCATCGACAACGTCGCGTGGGACGTGGCATCGGCCCGCGACACCGGCGTGATCTACAGCTTCCTCATGCCAACGAACCGGGCGGTTCCGATGGTCGCCGCGGATGACGTCGGACGGGTGGCCGCGGAGCTCATCCAGGAGACGTGGGTGGGGACACGGGTGGTCGAGCTCGAGGGGCCGCGTCGCGTCTCGCCGAACGACCTGGCCAATGCATTCGCCAACGTCCTTGGTCGACCGGTGCAGGCGGTGCCGGTGCCCCGCGAGTCATGGAACGCGCTGTTTCGCTCGCAAGGCATGAAGAATCCCGAGCCTCGTATGCGGATGCTCGATGGGTTCAACGAAGGCTGGATCGACTTTCCGGACGGCGGGCGTCAGGCGATCAAGGGCCGGACCGACCACGTGCGTGTCATCGCGGGACTCGCCAGCCCGACGCCGGACACCGCCGAGCCGGCGTCCGTGGGATAAGACGTATCAGATTTGCGTGTCGGAGTGGACCCACGCCTGCCGGAAACGCTCCTCGACCGCGTGGGCCTCGGCGGCCTTCCCTTGCGCGCGGAGACTCTTGGCGAGCCCCGAGAGCGACCAGCCATTTTCGGGGAAGCGCCTCAAGTCTTCGCGAAACGCTTGCTCGGCGGCGGCGAATTGACCGGCCGCGAGCAGGAGCACCCCGAGGTCCTGTCGCACTGGCACCGTCCACTCGGGCGGCTCGCCGTACACGAGTGCGTCCTCGAGGCCGGCGGCCGCGCGCAGGTGATTGATGGCGCGCTTGGGGTCCCCCTTGGCCATCGCCAGAATGACCCGCGAGCACCTCGGCCGCGATCGCCAAGACGGCGCCCAATGTGTTGAACTCGAGGCGCAGGTGGCCGACCGTGGAATCGCGGGCCGTGGCGCGGAGATGGGCCAGTTCGGCCTCGGCGCTCGCGATATCGCCACGGGCGATCAACGCCCGCCCGCGCGTGTAGGCCCACATGGCGCTGGCATGAGGCAGATCGCGGGGCGGCGGGCGGGTCGCGAGGATGTCGTCCCAGCGGGCGAACCGGACCTTGAGCTGGAGATGCCGCGTGAGATGATACTGCAGGACCGTCATGCCCGGCGCACGCAGCATCTCCGGTGACGCGAGGGACGCCATCTTCTCGGCGGCCTCGATCGATTGCCTGCTGCGTCCGAGCATGCTCGCCGCGAACGCGAGGAAGTCGTAATTGTGCGGGTAGTAGCCGGCGGTGTAGGTGCTGACACCCGGCTGTTGGTCGCGGATGTAGGTCTCGTCGGCGTGCACGGCGTGCTCGTTGGCTTTGACGGCATCGAGATATCGGCCGACCCGTACGTAGATGTGTCCCGGCATGTGCACGAGGTGGCCGGCACCGGGCATGAGTCCCGCCAGCCGCTGGGCCATCGGCAGGGCGCGTGCGGGGTCGACGGCTTCCACGGCGTGGATGTAGAAATGGTTGGCGCCGGGATGGACAGGGTCGATGGCGATCGCCCGATCGAGATGCTCGAGCACATCGGGCGTGTGCGGGCGTGGGGAGCCGTCCGGCCTCCAGTAGTTCCAGGGGCTCAGGTCCATTAACGCTTCCGCATAGAGCGTCATGGCCTCCACATCCGTGGGGTGGCGCTCCGTCACCTGCTTCATCGCTCTGGCGTACGCGGAATCGAGCCTGGCCCGACCGGTCGTCGGCGCCGCGGCGTAGCGCTCGCCCAGTGCGCGAATGAGCGCGCGCTCGCGCGCGTTGGCGCCGCGCGCGGCGCGGGCGCGCGTCAGGGCGGCGTATGCTTTGGCTCCACTCGCCGAGTCCATCATGGCGTTGATGTTGGGACCGTAGGCGAGCGCCGTGCCCCAATAACACATCGCGCAGTCGGGGTCCCGACGGGCCGCCTCGGTGAAGGCCCGGATCGCCTCGGCGTGATTGAAGGCGTAGTACAGGCGCAGGCCCTGATCGAAGTACAGTTGTGCGCTGTCCGACGATGTGGTGATCGCGTAGTGGTGATCGCCGAGGTTGTCGTAGAGCGGTACGGGTGTAGTCGGGGCTGCAGCGGTGATAAACAACGCGGTAGCTATCGCGGCGGCGATGCGTCGGGGCATTGTGGGTTCTCGCATTCTCGACGAGTGTAGAGGCAGGACACGGACATGGCTGCACGTCGGGTGCCGTAGCGGTTCACGTCTTACGGTCGTCATACGGCTGGGATATCAAACGCTCACCCTAGCGACGACGGTCATACAGTGCTGGCCGATATAGTTGGTCTGGCCCGAGCCAACGTGATCTGGTACGGATGCGCCCTTGCCCTCGCCGGGAGCGGGCTCCAGCCGGTCGCTGCTCAGTCCGCCGCGGATTCGGCGCAGGCCGCTACGTTGGACAAACTCAAGGCGGTGATCGCCACTTACGAACCAGCGCAGGCAATTCGCTGGTATCGGGCGAGCAATGCGTTCGACCTCGACGGCTTCTACGACAAGGGGCTCCGTTGGTCGTCGCGCTTGGAGATTTACATTACCGTCACGCGTCAGGCGACGATCTGGTTGCGCGTGTACCCCCAGTACTATGGGCATCACATCAATCTGAACCGGGTCCACGACCCGAACGGGTTGATGCAGCAGATGCTGCGGTTCTCGTACCACAACTTCTTCTTCTGGGGGCTCGACGACAATCGGGACGCATTCGCGGGCTACCAGTTCACGCTCGAATCGGGCTTTCCCGAGGAGGCGGTGAAGGAAGTGATCAAGAGCATCCCGTTGATCGACGAATCAGTTGGTGGCCTGACTCCGTTCATCGTGCGGTAGACACCTACGGCGACGCGGATCGACCGGTGTCTGAACTGCATGAGTGACTCCTTCGCCGACTACGGTGCTCGGCGCAGGCTCCCCGCGACGTATCGTTGGAACTGCCCGGCGCGACCCGGCGGCGCAATCTCGAACGTCACGGCGTAGCCAGTACCGCGTGGCCTATAGGTGAGACGAAACTGCGGTGTGGAAGCGGTTGGCGGTGACGTGAAGACAATCACGGTATCGGTCACGGCGACGACGTAGTCGATCACGTGTCCCTCGGAATCGTACGTGTGAGCGACCATCCCCCCATCGGGCGCCGGCGAGATCACGGTGAGTCCTTCATGCCGGAACGCCGCCCGGGCCGGCGTCGCGGCATATTCCGAATAGTCGCGCCGGACGAGCACCCGTCCATCGAGATCGCGGGACCATGCTTCGCCGCCGCGGATGGCAACGCCGGGCTTCCCACCGCTGCCGCTATCCGCGACCCAAGTGCCCACCAGCCGAGTGAGCGCGCCCCAGGCCGGCGCCGTCATCTGCTGACCACGCGCGGGTGCCGCGGCGACTATAACGGCGATGGTGACACGAAATACAGGTAACCGGGGGATGTGCATTGACTCGATCAGATGGTGAGCTGCTGCAAAGATAGCAACGTTTTGGCGACGCCCGGGCTCCGGAGCGCGTTATGGTGTCTTGGCGACCGCCAGCGGACGCACGCGCTCGATGAGGTCTTTGAGGAATTCATCCGACTTGATGAACGCCGCGAAATGCCCCTCGCCCGGAATGGTCAAGAACTCTTTGCGTGGCGCCGATATCGAAGCCACCCACTGCTTGGCCAGGTCGGTGGGGGTCGTGCAATCTTGCGCGCCCTGGATCACGAAGACCGGCACATTGAACGTGCCTTGGAGTCGCTGTGGGTCGAGTGTCGTGATCTGGTCGAACAGCGCCCGCTCGCCCACGATCTGGCCATCCTGCGCGTAGTTGTAAGTGCGAATGGCGTCACCAATGGGGTGGCCCGGTTCCGCCAACGCGAGGTACAACGTGCTGGCGAGGAAGATGGCGCGGTCCGGTCCCTCGCACGCATTGCGTGCCAAAGTCCTACCGCCCGGCTGGGTGGCTAGGCTTGCCTCGCGGTCGCGCGCGCGGGAAGCACCCAGTCCGGCCGGATGAAATGGCAGGTGTACCCGTCCGGGTAGCGCTCCAAATAATCCTGATGCTCCGGCTCGGCCTCCCAGAACGCGCCGGCCGGCGCGACCTGGGTGACGACCTTGCCCGGCCACAACCCCGAGGCGTTGACGTCGGCGATGGTGTCTTCGGCGATCGCCTTTTGCTCGTCCGTCGTATAGAAGATCGCGGACCGGTAGCTCAGACCCAGATCGTTGCCCTGACGATTGCGGGTGGTCGGATCATGGATCTGGAAAAAGAACTCCAGCAGCCGGCGATAGCTGATCTTGGCGGGATCGAAGATGATCTCGATGGCTTCGGCGTGGGTTCCGTGGTTCCGGTACGTGGCGTTCGGCACATTGCCACCCGAATAGCCCACGCGCGTGGAGATCACGCCCGGCAAGCGGCGGATCAAATCCTGTACGCCCCAAAAACACCCGCCCGCCAGAATCGCCCGTTCCGTCATGTCGCTCCCCTGCGAGGTCCCACTGAAATCTACTGCGGCGTCCAGTGCGGCGTGCCCGTGAACAGGCCGTCGACGATCCCAATGCGATAGGCCACGAACAAACCAAACGTCAGGCTGATGACGCCGGATGTCAGGCGGAGCCCGCGGTTGAGGCGGTCGAGCCGGGATTCGGTATAGGCGAACGGCACCACGATCGCCGCCGTCATCGCCATCATCCCCACGATCGTCCCCAGCCCGAAGATCATCAGGTAGCCCACGGCCCAGTACGGGTTCTGGATCGTCGCCAGCACCAGCAAGGCGATGGCCGCCGAGCCGGCGAGGCCATGCACGATGCCCACGAACAGCGGGCGCACGAGGCGATACGGACCGAACGCGCCGAACCGGTGATCCAGCCGATGCACGAACGCATGGTCGGAGTCCCGGCGCCCCGCCAGGTTCATGATCCCGAGCACGATCAGCATCACGCCAACCGACAGCTCGGTCGACAACCCAATGCGGGGCGGGATCACCCATCCGAAGATGATGATCCCGCCGCCGACCACGAGCATCGTCAGCGTGTGGCCAACGCCCCACGCCGCCCCGATCGCCGCCGCCCCGGCCAGCGTGCGCTGGCGGGCGACGATCGTCGTCACGGCGATCACGTGGTCCGGGTCCGTCGCGTGGCGAAGCCCCAGGATGAAGCCGAGCGCGACGATCGCGAACAGACTGGTCATGGCACCAACATGACGGCGAGTGCGCGCAAATCCCAGTCCAGCGGAGCGCGCCGGACCCTCACTGGGCGCGCATCGCGCGGGAATCCAACATGCCAGCGCCGTTCCGGGCGTAAGTAGCTGATTGTCAACCAATTGCAGTGTGACGGGTGTTCGTTTCCCGGACGGGATGTTCGGTTGCGCGACGGGTTGCGATCAGGCGGCGCCCATCTTGCTGACTGTTGGGACCGTGGCCCGGGTACCGCATATCCTGGTCGTCGGAGACGACGAGGCCAGCCGCCATGTCATCGTCTGGCTGCTGCGCAATGCGGGCATGGAGGTCGTGGAGGCCGACGCTGGTCAGGACGCGCTGCGCCTCGCGGCGGAGTACCCGGACCTGATCGTGATCGACGTCAATCTCCCCGACATGCTGGGGTTCGACGTGGTACGCACGCTCCGGCGTGACGTGACGACGGCGTCGATCCCCATGATGCACGTGTCGGCGTCCCTGACCGGGGCCTCCGATCAGACCCACGGTCTCGAGTCGGGGGCCGACGCCTACATGACACATCCGGTCGAGCCGATCGTATTCCTGGCGACGGCGCGGGCGTTGTTGCGGACTGGCGAGGCCGAACAGCAAACTCGGCGCGCCGCGCGCGAGTGGGTGGTGACGTTCGATACGATCGGCGATGCGATCATGATCGTGGAAGACGACGGAACGATCCGCCGCTGCAACCGGGCAGCGGGTCGGCTCCTGGGACGCGAGCCGCGCGATGTCGTCGGGCACACGCTCCGCGAGGCGTGGGAGGCGGCCGGGCTCGCGGGCACGGAGAGCGATGGCCTCATGGTGCTGATCGCGGCGGCTCCTCCCGGGCGCGTGGAGCTCCCGATCGGCGGGCGGTGGTACTCGGTGACCGCCAGTCGCCTGGAGCGGGACGTGGGACTCCCGGGCACTCCGGTCGTGTGCGTGCTCACCGACATCACGGCCCGCCGGCAGAGTGAACGCGAACGGGAGACGCTACTGGAGCGTGCCGATACGGCGCGGCGGGTCGCCGAGGCCGCGAACCGCTCCAAGAGCGACTTCCTGGCGGTGGCGAGCCACGAGCTCCGCACGCCGCTCAACGCCATCGCGGGGTTCGTGCAGTTGCTGGCGCTCGGCATTCGCGGGCCGATGAACGATGCGCAGCTGGCGGACCTGGAGAAGATCCGGCGCAGTCAGGTGACGTTGGCGGGGCTCATCAACGCGCTCTTGAGCTTCGCGCGCCTGGAGCGGGGCATGGTGACGTACGATATCGAGGCCATCAACGTCGCTGGCGCGGTCGCGGCGTGCGTCGAGATGGTCGAGGGACTGGCCACCGAGCGCGGGCTGGCGTTCCGCGTCGATCCGTGCGACACGGCGCTCACGGCGCTCGCCGACGCGGACAAGGTGCAGCAGATCTTGCTCAACTTGCTGTCCAACGCGTTCAAGTTCACGCCGTCGGGCGGCGCGGTCGTGCTGTCCTGCGCGTCGGACGGGCGCGATGTGTTCGTGACGGTCGCCGACACGGGGCGGGGGATCCCGGCGGACAAGCTGGAGGCGATCTTCGATCCGTTCGTCCAGGTGGATCAGCGCCGGGCGCGCGCGCAAGAGGGCATCGGGCTCGGGCTCTCGATCAGCCGCGAGTTGTCTCGCGCCATGCACGGGGACCTGACGGTGGAGAGCGTCCTCGGCGGCGGTTCGCGGTTCACCCTCCGGCTGCCGCGGACGGGCCTCGTCTGATCCGGCGGGCGCCGGGTTGCAGAGGGGCTCCGTTAGTCGGCCAACATGCGGGCGGCGCCGTGCGCGGCGAGGGCGCTGCGCTCGATGCTCTTGGCGAACATTGGGGTCTCGCGCCGGTTGTGGTCCGCGGCGGCTTGTCCCAACGTCAGGACGTCGGACGGCGCGGTGGCCACCACGCTGTTGGTGTACTCGCAGTGCTCGCTGTCGATGGGTTTCACGCTCAGGTCCCACACGACCTGCACTTTGGTGCGGCCATCGGCCGTGATGGCATTGGACTGCGAGACCATGCGGCAGTGGCGGCTGTCGGTGATCTCGCCGACGTACTGCTGGATCATGAGCGCGTCGCCGATCTGTTCGACGTTGATCGACATCGGGCGCCCGTCCTCAGTCGCCGTCGCGCCGCACGCGATATGGTCGGGTGCGCAGCATCGCTGGTACTCGGCGGCCGGGAGGTGCAGCAGCCAGTTCGCGATGTCCACCGTGTCGATCGGCGCGTTAATGATCGCGGTGTACGCCGATTGGGAGAGAATCTGGTCGGCCATGATACCACTCCGGGGAGATGTAAAGCGTCTCCCTAGAATTGTATCGCATTGATGCGCCGGTATCGGCCAATCGCAGCCTGAGCCGTACTGCCGCGCTGACCCGCGGCAAGCTACGCGTGCACGGGAAGCCGCTTCTTCAAGAGCTTGACGAGGACGGTGTACTCCGGGTCGACGATCTGGATGATCGGTGCCTTCGCGTTCTGGGACACGAACTGGTAGGCGTCGAGCTCGGAGAGGCCCGCGGTTTCGTGAACCCACGAGACCATCGCCTTGAACGCGACGCGGGCCGCGTCTTCGAGGGGACGGCCCGAGCCGACGAACATCACTTCGTCGTCGTTCTCGATGCGGGGAATTGGGGTGTACTTTCCCTTGACGAGATCGACGATCACTTCGACGTTCATCGCGCCCTCGATGGCGGCGCCCATGATCTCGCCGTCGCCCATCGCGTAATGCCCGTCGCCGAATGACACCAATCCTCCGGGCATGTTGACCCCGAGGTAGACCGTGTTGCCGGCGCGCACCTCCGGGCAGTCCATGTTGCCGCCGAACGTGCCCGGCACGATCGTGGAGCGGACTTCATTGGCCGCGGGCGCCACGCCGAGGCAGCCGAGGAAGGGCGCCAGCGGCACGTCCCAGACGTGCTTGCCGTCGTGCGACGTCGAGCGCGCCGTGTTCTTTGCGGCGTCTACGTCGTAGCGCCACGTCGACTCGGGAAAGCTGGGCCCCAGCATGGCCGTCTGATCCGTGGCGACGAGCGCGCCGAAGCCCGGCGAGAACGACGACACGCCATACGCGCGCGCCGGCGTCAGCTTGACGATGTGGATCGCCAGCGTGTCGCCCGGCGCCGCGCCTTCGACGAAGAACGGACCGGTCTGCGGATTGTCGTGACCGGCCGGCATGACTTTGGACGGGAGATCGGCCGACGTCTTCACCGTGCCGTCGAAGCAATCCTCCGTCCAAGTGACGATGCGCGTGCCGGGCGCGATGCGCTGCAGCGGCTTGGCCCCGCCGAACGTGTACACGAGCTCCTCGTGCTTGGGCGTCCACGTGAGCACGCCACCTGCGGCGGCCGCCGCCGGCGCTCCCGGCGCGGCGTCCGGCGAGTGCTCGGCCGCACCCTCGGCCGCGCCGCGACAGGCGGCGACCGCGCCGAGGATGCCAAACGGGGCCCGCGTCACGAATTCCCTGCGCGAGTGCACGATTCGTTCTCCAGTGGTCATGGTGGCTACTTCGCGTTCAGGAGCTCGACGACCATTACTTCGATCGGCGCCGTCCCGGCATTGACATCCGTGTGCAACTCGCCCGGCGCGTTCGCCGGGAGCCAATAGGCCTTGCCCGTGTCCCACTGATGCACTTCGGTCGTCCCCGACTGCGCGACGATCTTCATCGTGCCGCCGGTGAGCGCGATGATGACGCGCGGGTGGTCATGCCGGTGCAGCGCCAAGGGCGCGTTCGGCATGACGACCGACTTCCAGACCTTGACCTGGTCATTCTCGAATTGCGGGATCCGTTTGGTCGGACCGGGTTGCGCGGCGCCCGCGAACACGACCAGTGACGCGAGACCGAGAGCAGAGCGGAGTTTCATGCCCCCCTATCTAATGCGGAACGATGTCCCGCGCGATGGCGACTAGCGGCAAACCCCGCTCGCGCGCCCACGCTTCCCAGTGCGCCGCGGTGTCCAGGGCGAACGCCTCCTGGAGCGCCGCATGGTCGGCGCTGGGATCGAGCGCCAATCCCGCCACGAGCGCCGACCAGAAATGCGGCTCCAGCGCCGCGACCGCGACCCATCCCTCGCGCGCTCGATAGACGCCGTATCCGGGCAGCGCGCCGCCCAACAGTGCGCCAGGTGACGTAAGCCCGTGCCGGATGGGATCCGCGAACGGCGCCGCCGCGCCCTCGAGCGACACATCGGCCATGCCCGCGCCCCGCCCCCGCTCTCGCGCCAACAGCAGCGACAGCGCCGCCGTCACGACTCGCTCCGCGCCCGCTAGATCGGCGAACAGCGTGATCGGGAGCGCCGGCGGCGTGATGAGGCCCAGCGTCGCCTGGAAATTGAGATCGTGTGCCGGATGGTCGTCGGCCGGCGATTCCCAGCCGACCAACGCGACGTGGCAGAGGCGGGGATGCCGCGTGTGCAGCGTCGGCCAGTCCAACCCGAGCCGACCAAGCGCCGCGCGCCGGGCGCTCGTCAGCAACACGTCGGCGTCGTCGAGCAGCACGGCGAGCTGCGCGCGTTCGGTCGCGTCCTTGAGGTCCATGCGCCGCACGGTCTGGCCGGCGCGCAGCTCGGCGTACCAGCGCGGGCACCAGACCGCGAACGCATCGCCGCCGGGCGGCTCGACCGCCGTGACCGAAGCGCCGAGCGCGGTCAGACGCCGCGCGGCGACGGGCACGGGGACATAGACGGCGACGCTGACGACGCGTACCCCTGACAGATCGCTCATTCGCCGCAGTACCTCCGGGCGGCCCCGGACAGGATCGCCGCGAACTGCGCGACCGACTTGAGGTCGACCCACTCTTCCTTGGAATGCGCGCCGGCCCCGTGCGGTCCCATGACCACCGTCTCGATGCCCGCGGCCGAGAGCAGCGCCGAGTCCATCCAGGGGTTCTCGCCGACATAGCGCGGCGGCGCGGCCAGCACGTCCGTGGTCGCGCCCCCGATCGCCTGGACGATCGCCGCCTCGGGCCGGACCTCGAACGGGTCGCGAGCGAGATCGACGCGCACCGACGCCCGGAACGTCGCATCCTCCGCCGCGATCGCGCCAACGAGCTGCTCGACCTCGGCCACCACCTGCGCCGTCGTCTCGCCGGGAATCGTGCGCCGTTCGATCTGGACGGTGGCCGACGCCGCGTACGTGCTCATTCCGGTGCCGCCCGACACCAGCGCCGCGTGCAACGACGGCGGGCCCACCAGCGGGTGCGGCGTGCGCGCGGTGAGCGTCGACGCCAACGCCTCGAGCCCCACCAGGACGCGGCCGAGGCGGACGTTCGCGTCAATGCCCTGGGTCCACTGGCTGCCATGGCTCGCCCGCCCTTCGACCGAGACCGAAAGCCAGACGAATCCCTTGTGCGCGAGACACACCTGCAGACTCGTCGGCTCGGTAACAATGGCCCCATTGACGCGATAGCGGCCGATCAGGTCGCTTGTGCCGAGACTCGCATGTTCTTCATCGGCGACGGCGGCGATCAGCAGGTCGCCCTTGAGCCGCACCCCCGCCTCACGCATTGCCTTCACGGCGGCGACACACGCCGCCAGGCTGCCCTTCATATCGTACGCCCCGCGACCGTAGCAACGGCCCTCGCGTACGACCGCGCCAAACGGATCCGGCATCTCGTCGACCGCGACGGTATCGTAGTGCGCATTCAGCATGAGGGACCGCCCGCCGCCCGAGCCCGGCAAACGCCCGACAACCGACACGCGCCCCGGCATAGGCTCGTGCCGGTGCACCTCCATGCCCAGCGCCGCCAGCGTCCCCGCGGTATACGTCGCGATCGCCGCCTCACCCACCCCCGCGGCGCTCAGCGACGGGTTGACGGAGTTGATGCGCACCAGGTCTTGCAGTACCGTAGTGGCGAAGGCCTCATTGATCGTCAGCATTAATCGCCAACGGTAGGGACCCTCGTGCGTTTTCTCAAGTTGATGGGGCTCATCGTGGCAGCCGCACCGGCCGCGCTGACCGCCCAGGCGCCGGCCAAGAGTTTGCCGCAGCGCATCGCCGACGATTTCCTGACGCTGTTCGGGAGCCATCCCGGATTTCGCATCAATCACGCCAAGGGGATCATTGTCACTGGAACGTTCGCCCCGGCGCCGGGCGCGTCGGCGCTGAGTCGCGCGCCGCACTTGGCGGCGCCCACGCCGGTCATCGTGCGGTACTCGGACGCGACGGGTGTCCCCGACATTCCCGACAACAACCCCAACTCCGCGCCGCGCGGGATCGCCGTCCGGTTCACGCTCCCCAATGGGGCGTACACCGATATCGTCGCCAACTCGCACAATGGGTTCGTGGTGTCGAACGGCGAGGATTTCGCTGCGTTTCTGGAATCCGTCGCCGCGACCAAGCCGGGCGGACCGCATCCCTCGCCCGTCGAGAAGTTTCTCCAGGGACATCCCCGCGCGCTCAAGTTCGCCACGGATCCCAAGCCTGTCCCCGTGAGCTTTGCCACGGAACAGTGGTTCGGGAACAACGCGTTCATCTTCGTGAACGCCGCGGGCACCAAGCAAGCGGTGCGGTACAAGATCGTGCCGGTGGACGGGACCAAGTATCTCGATTCCGCGGCGGCCGCCAAGATTTCCCCCAACTATCTGTTCGAGGAGCTGCCGCGGCGTCTCAAGTCGAAGCCGGTCAAGCTGCGGGTTCTCGCGCAGCTCGCCAACCCCGGCGATCAGACGAAGGATGGCTCGATCCCGTGGCCGGACGACCGGAAGTTCGCCGAGCTGGGTGTCGTGACCCTCACGACGGTCGCCCCGGACAACGCCGGTCTCCAACGCAAGTTGGCGTTCAATCCCATCTATCTCAGCGACGGGATCCAGCTGTCCGACGATCCGCTTGTCCCCCTGCGGTCAGCGGTCTACGCCCTGTCGGTGCTGCACCGGCGCTAAAAAATTCGCTTGACGTCGACTGCGGGCGTACGTAGAGTACCCTCAAATGTTGATGGGTCGCCGCCGTGGAGTCTGATCTCGACCTGCTGCAGGGCACGCTCGATGTCCTCATCCTCAAAGCCCTGAGCTGGGAGCCGCGCCACGGATACGCCGTGGCCCGGTGGATCGGCGAGCGCACGCAGGACGAGCTGGTCGTCGAGGACGGCGCGCTCTATACCGCGCTTCACCGGTTGCAGAAACGCGGGTGGGTCTCGAGCGAGTGGGGCCGCTCCGAGAGCAATCGGCCCGCGAAGTACTACGCGCTGACACCAGCCGGAAAGAAACAACTTTCGGCCCGCACGTCGCTCTGGCGACGCTACGTCGCGGCCGTGTCCCGCGTGTTGGAAACCGCGTAGCGCCGATGGCGCGCCGGCGATTGTTCCGTATCGAGCGGCAGGAGCCGCGGGTCGGCGATGACGTCGACGCCGAGATCGCGGCCCATCTGGCGCTCCGGCGCGAAGAGCTCATGGCGCAAGGCATGAGCGGGGAGCAGGCGGGCGCCGAGGCCGCCCGCCGGTTTGGCGACGTCGAGCGCACGCGGGCGGCGATCGTCGCCATCGAGCAGTCGCAGGTCACGGTCGTCCGGCGCGCCGCCTGGTGGCGCGGTATCGGACAGGATGCGCGCTACGCCGTCCGGTTGTTGCGCCGCAACCCCCTGTTCACGATCGCCACGACGCTGACGCTCGCGCTCGGCATCGGTGCGACCGCGGCGATCAGCAGCATCGTCTACCAGGTCCTGCTCGAGCCGCTGCCGTTCCCCCGCCAGGACCGGTTGGTGCGCCTGTGGCCGGTTGATCCCAGCCAGACGACCGACGCTGCGCTGATCTCGACGCCGGACTTCGAGGACTGGCGGCAAAGCCAACACGCGTTCGTCGACCTGGCCGCCTTCTGGTTCATCCCCGGCAAATCGTCGGTCGATCTCACGGGGGGCGGACCGCCCGAGAGCCTCGACCCGGCGTTCGTGACTCCCACGTTCTTCCGAACCCTCGGCGTCGCCGCCGAAGTCGGCCGCACGGCGCGTCCGGACGAGATGCAGGAGGGGGGCCAGCGCGTCGTCGTGCTGAGCGATGGTTTGTGGCAGCGCCGGTTCGGCGGCGACTCGTCGATCGTGGGCAAAGCCATCGTGCTGCAAGGCATTCCGCACATCGTCGTCGGCGTCATGCCGCCGTCGATGCGATTCCCCGGTACCGGCGTTGGACCCGACATCTGGTTATCGGTGCTGTACGAATCTCAGGACGCCACCCCGTGGAAGTTGAGGTCGATGCGCTGGCTCAACGTGGTGGGGCGGCTCCGGGACGGACTGACTCCGGCGCAGGCTCGCGCGGACATCGCCAGCGTCCAGCGACATTCTTGCGGCGGCGTATCCCGACGCCGATGAGGGCTGGACTGCCGCTCAGGTCATGCCGCTGATCGACTCCGTCGTGGGCGATGTCCGGCCGGCGTTGCTCGTGATGCTCGTCGCCGTCGCCTGCGTCCTGCTCACTGTGAGCGTGAACGTCGCGGGCCTCGTGTTGGCGCGCGCCAACGCCCGCTCCCGCGAGTTCGCGCTGCGCATCGCGCTCGGCGCTCGCCGGCGCCGCGTCGCCCGGCAGGTGCTGACCGAGAGTCTGCTGTTGGCGCTCCTCGGCGCCGTCGGCGGTCTCGCCGTGGCGCGCATCACGCTGCTGCTGCTCGTCCATTTGGCCGCCGGCGAACTGCCGCGCCTGCCGACGGCGCGCATCGACGGCTCCGTGCTGGTCGTCACATTCGCGGTCGCCGTCCTGTCGGGTCTCGTGTTCGGCGCGATTCCGGCGGTGCGCGTCGCCCTCGCCGACGGGCGCGGCCGGCGGGTCACCGGCGGGGTCGAAGGACACCGGCTTCGCCAAGTGTTGGTGACGGCGCAGGTCGCCATCGCCATGATGCTCATCTCGGCCGCGGGACTCATGGTGCGGAGCTTCCGCCACCTGCTGGCGACCGATCCGGGGTTCCGGGTGGATCATACCCTGGCGGTGCGGTTCGCCGTCCCCAGCCGGCGCTACGATGACACGACCGCGGCGCGGTACTATGCCACCGTGCTCGATCGCGTCCGCGCCATCCCCGGCGTCCGTGCCGCCGGCGCGACGAAGGTGCTCCCGCTCGACGGAGGCGAGGAGTCATGGACGTTCGGGGTCGCGGGGCAACCGTTTCCGAGGCCGACCCGGGCGCCGAGGGCGTCGGTCTTTCACGTCAGCGCGAACTACTTTCAAACGCTCGGTATCCCGATCCTCATCGGCCGGGAGTTCTCGGCCCGAGACACGCTGGGCGCGCCGGACGTGATTGTGGTGAACGAGGCGTTCGCGCGTCGCTATCTGTCGCGGTCTCCGGAAGCCGCGTTGGCCCAGCGCCTGGTGTTCAGGGAGGGCGGGAGCGCCATTGGGATCGTCGGCATCGCCGGCGATGTCCACCAGGCAGGCCTCGATGCGCCTCCTGTGCCGACGATCTTCATCGCCGCTCTGCAAGACTTCCGCTCGACGGTGACCCTCGTCGTCCACACGCGTGGCGAGCCGGCCGCCATGGCGGCGGCCGTGCGCCAGGCCATCTGGTCGGTCGACAAGGATCAGGCGATCGGTCAGATCACGACCCTCGATGATGTCCAGAGCCGGGCCGTGGCCCGCCCGCGCCTTCTCTCGGTGCTCTTAGGGATCTTCGGCGGCTTCGGCTTATTGCTCGGCGCGCTCGGCTTGTACGGCGTCGTCGCGTATACCGTGAGTCAGCGCCGGGCGGAGATCGGACTGCGGGTGGCACTCGGCGCGGCGCCCCGCGATGTCGTGGCCCTCGTGTCGCGGCAAGGCATGACGATGACGCTGCTCGGGCTCGCGGTGGGGGTCGGGGCGGCGCTCATCCTCGCCCGCGGCATGCGCGCCGTGCTCTTCCAAGTCACCCCCGCGGATCCGCTCACTTACGCTGCGGTGGCCGCACTCCTCGCCCTGGTCGCGCTCATTGCGACGTACGTTCCGGCGCGCCAGGCGACGCGCGTCAACCCCGTCGACGCCCTCCGCGCGGAATAGTATTACGATACGGCATGGCGGCGATCCAGCTGATCTTGATCCTGCTGGCGGTCGCCGGGTTGCTGCGCGCGGTCGCGAGCCGGATCGGCGTCCCGCACCCGGTGCTCCTGGTCATTGGTGGGCTGCTGCTGGCGTTGGTCCCGGGCGTACCGCAGCTCGAGTTGAATCCGGAAGTTCTCTTCGTCCTGTTCATCCCGCCGCTCCTCTATTGGGACTCGATCACGAGCTCCCTCCGGGATTTTCAGATCGAATGGGCACCCATCGCGCGGCTGGCAGTTGGGCTCGTGCTGGTGACCATTGGCGCGGTCGCGGTCGTCGCCCACGAGCTGACACCAGAGTTCACCTGGCCGGCAGCGTTCGCGCTGGGCGCCATTGTCGCGGCGCCCGACCCGGTCGCCGCCATCGCGGTGATGCGCCCGCTCGGCGTATCGTCCGCGATCACCCGCGTGCTGGAGGGCGAAGGGCTACTCAATGACGCGACCGCGCTGGTGGCCTACCGGATCGCCGTGGCCGCCGCCGTCGCGGGAGCGTTCCGCCCCGAACACGTCTTCTGGCGCTTCTCGTATGCCGCCATCACCGGCATTGCGGTCGGGCTGATCGTGGGCCGGGGTGTCGCCTTCCTGCGCACGGCGATCGTGCGCTACGTCGGACGGATCCCCATTGTCGAGAACGCCGTCGCGCTCCTGACGCCGTTCGCCGCCTACATCCCGGCCGACCGCCTCGGCGCATTGGGCATCCTCGCCGTAGTCACCGTGGGACTCTATCTGGGCCGCACGACCCTCAACACGACACCGGCGGCGACGCGGATCCAGTCGGAAGCGGTGTGGTCGATGCTCGTGTTCGTGCTGGAGAGCCTGACGTTCATCTTCATTGGATTCGAGCTGCCGGTGGTGCGCGCCGGATTGCGCACGCACTCGTTCGAGCAGCTGGCGTGGTACACGGCGGTGGTGAGCGCGGTGGTGATCGGCGTGCGGATGCTCTACGTCTTTCCCAGCGCCTACTTGCCCCGGCTCCTGCGGCGGTTCATCCGCTCCAAGCATCGCGAGGATACCGACGCGATGCCCTACATGCGGGGAGTCCGCCACATCACGTTCATTGGATGGGCCGGCCTGCGCGGCGCCGACTCGCTCATCATTGCGCTGGCGCTTCCGTATCTGACCGCATCGGGCGCCGCGTTTCCGGCCCGCGATCTCATCCTGGTCGTCACCTTCGGCGTCATCTTCGCTACGCTGGTCCTGCAGGGGTTGACGTTGTCGCCCGTGATCCGGTGGCTGGGGTTGCGGGGCGAGGAGCCGGACAACATGGAAGAGGACTCGGCGCGATTGGCGGCCGCCGAAGCCGGGCTCGTGCGGCTCGCCGATCTCGAGGCCCGCGAGGCCTTGCCCCCGGGGATCGTCGCCGCGCTGCGGGCGCAGTACGAGAAGAGCGCGAAGCACTGGCAGTTGCACAATCGCCGGTCCGACGTCGAGGAAGATCGCGCCGCTGAAGCCGAGGCTCACGCGTGGAGCGATGCCTACCGGTGGGCGCGCTGCGACATGATCGACGCCGAGCGCGAAGCGGTGATCACGATGCGCGACCGGGGGACGATCGGCGACGATGCCCTGCGGCGCGTGCAACGCGATCTCGATTTCGAGACCATGCTGCTCGATTCATCTGACGCCGCGCCGGACGAGTCGCCCTACGATCTCACCGACCCCCGGCGCCACGAGGACGCAATGCGCCGCATTGCCGCGAGTAGATTGCGCGGAACTCAATAGAGAGGAGGACGCTCCATGCCAGATGATCTCCTCAGTCGGCTCACGCGGGCGCTCGTCACGGGCGCGGTCCGGGTGGTCGATCTGAGCCAGCCATTGGATGCGCGGACCGCCGTCATTCAGTTGCCGCCCGACTTCGGTCCCTCGTGGCCATTCCGCCTGGAGGAAATTTCCAAGTACGACAGCCGGGGGCCGGCCTGGTACTGGAACAACTTCTCCTGCGGCGAGCATACCGGGACGCACTTCGATGCGCCGATCCATTGGGTGACCGGCAAGGACTACCCCCACAACGCGACCGACAGCATCCCGGTGCAGCAGTTCCTGGCGCCCGCGTGCGTCGTCGATGTGTCGCGCGAGGCCGCGGCCGATTCCGATTTTCTCCTGACGCCCGGCCATATCGAGACGTGGGAGAAAACGCATGGCCGGGTCGAAGCCGGGAGCTGGGTTCTCATGCGCACCGACTGGTCCAAGCGCCGCGACCCGTCGGCGTTCCTCAATATGAAGGAGGACGGCGCGCATGTGCCCGGTCCGCATCCCGACCTCGTGCCTTTCCTGGCCCGCGAACGGAACGTGATCGGGTGGGGCTCGGAAGGCGTGGGGACCGATGCCGGCCAGGCGTTCACGTTCGACCCCCCGTTCCCCTGCCACAGCATCATGCATGGGAACAACAAGTTCGGACTGGCGAGCCTCACCAATCTCGATCAGCTGCCGCCCAAGGGCGCGATCCTGATCACGCCGCCGCTCAAGATCGTGAACGGGTCCGGCAGTCCCTGCCGCGTCCTGGCGTTGATCGGAGATGCTTGACATTTAAAGTATCACTACCCAGATTGACCAACCATGGCTGAGCGAACTTTCACCAAGGAAGTTCGGAAGCTCTATCTGGGCGCCGGTGAGGAGTTTCACGGCGAGGGCATCCTCGCCGTGACCAAGGCGCTGCTGCAGTCGGGCGTGTCCTACGTGGCCGGCTACCAGGGCGCGCCCATCTCGCATCTGATGGACGTGCTCACGGATGCCAATAGCATCCTCGAAGAGCTGGGCGTCCACTTCGAGCACAGCGCGTCCGAGGCCACGGCCGCGGCCACGCTGGCCGCGTCGGTGAACTATCCGCTCCGCGGCGCCGTGACGTTCAAGTCCACGGTCGGCACCAACGTGGCCTCCGACGCGCTGGCCAATCTGGCGTCGGGCGGCGTCTGCGGCGGCGCGCTGATCATCGTCGGCGAGGACTACGGCGATGGCTCCAGCATCATGCAGGAGCGCTCGCACGCGTTCGCCATGAAATCGCAGATGTGGCTCCTCGATCCGCGGCCCAACCTGCCGTCGATCGTGCGCGCCGTCGAGCAGGGGTTCGCGCTGTCCGAAGCGAGCCATACGCCGGTCATGCTCGAGCTCCGGATCCGCGCCTGCCATGTCCACGGCCGGTTCATGGCCAAGGACAACGTGCGGCCCACGTTTACGCTCAAGGACGCCATGGAGCGGCCGGTGCGCGACACCAGTCGCATCGTGCTGCCGCCCTCGAGCTTCCTGCACGAGCAGGAGAAAATCCAGCACCGCTGGCCCGCGGCCCAGCGCTTCATCGTCGAGCAGAGGCTGAACGAAGTCTTCGGCGACACCGGTCAGGATATCGGCATCATCCTGCAAGGCGGGATGTACAACACGACGGTCCGGTCACTGGAGTTGCTCGGCCTCTCCGATGCCTTTGGCGACGGCAGGGTCCCGCTCTACGTGCTGAACGTGACGTATCCGCTGATCGATGACGAGGTGCACCGCTTCTGCGCCAACAAGCGCGCGGTGCTGGTCATAGAGGAAGGTCAGCCGGACTTCATCGAGCAGCACCTGAATACGATGCTGCGCCGGGCGGGCATCGCGACGCACATCGCCGGGAAGGGCATGTTGCCGATGGCCGGCGAATACACCGCCGCCACGGTGACGAATGGTCTCCGCACTTTCGTGGAGCGCTATGCGCCGGGACTGGTCGCGCCGAAGGCGCGCCAGCCGCTTCCGGTCGCGGCAGATCTGCCCGTGCATCCGCGGCCCCCGTCGTTCTGCACGGGATGTCCGGAGCGTCCGATCTTCAGCGCCATGAAGCTCGTCGAGCGCGACCTCGGCGCGCACCACGTGAGCGCGGACATTGGCTGCCATCTCTTCTCGATCTTGCCGCCATTCAACATTGGCGCCACCACCATGGGCTACGGTCTGGGCTGGGCGGGCGCCGCGGCGTTCAACACCAAGGAGACCGCCAAACGCACGATCAGCATCATGGGCGACGGCGGATTCTGGCATAACGGTCTGACCAGCGGTGTGGGGAACGCCGTGTTCAATCAGAGCGACAGCGTCCTCATCGTCGTCGACAACAGCTATACCGCGGCGACGGGCGGCCAGGACATCCTGTCGTCGCAGGCCGAGAATCCCATCCGCCGCACGCGGCTGTCCATCGCCGACGCGGTGCGCGGCGTCGGCGTCAAATGGGTACGCACGGTGACGCGAACGTACGACGTCGCCAAGATGCGGGACGTGCTCACCGAGGCCCTGACCACCAAGGAAAAAGGGCCCAAGGTCATCATCGCCCAGAGCGAGTGCACGCTCAACAAGCAGCGGCGCGTGCGGCCGATGATGTTGAAGATGGCGGACGAGGGCAAGCGGGTCGTGCGCGAGAAGTTCGGGGTCGATGGCGACACCTGTACGGGCGACCACTCGTGCATCCGGTTGTCGGGGTGTCCGTCGCTCACCATCGCCCCCAGCCCCGATCCCTTGCGGCCCGACCCGGTGGCCACGGTGCTCGACAGTTGTGTCGGCTGCGGTCTCTGCGGCGAAGTCGCGCACGCGGCTGTCCTGTGCCCCTCGTTCTATCGCGCCGACATTGTGTCGAACCCGGGCCGATGGGAGCGTTTCGTCGCGCGCGTTCGCCGGGCGATCATTGGTGTGCTGCAGGGCCGCATCGAACGACGGCTGGCCGGCATCTACGCCGGCTCGTAGCGCGTGAGAGCCACGACGGTCGCCATTCTGGCGATGGGCGGGGAAGGCGGCGGCGTACTCGCCGACTGGATCGTCGATGTCGCCGAACACGCGGGCTACTATGCCCAGACCACGTCCGTGCCGGGCGTGGCGCAGCGCACCGGCACCACCATCTATTATCTGGAGATTTTCCCGGAGGCCGAGGCGAGAGCGGCGGGCAAAGAGCCGGTGTTGGCGCTCATGCCCGTGCCCGGCGAGCTCGACGTCGTCATCGCATCGGAGTTGATGGAGGCCGGACGCGCCGTGCAGCGGGGGCTCGTCACGCCCGATCGCACGACGCTCATCGCGTCCACGCATCGCGTGTATTCGATGACCGAGCGCACGGATAGCGGCGACGGGCGGGTCGACGCGGCGGCCCTGCTGGCGGCGGCCCAAGGAGCGGCGCGCGTGTTGGTGGCCCGGGATTTCGCGCGGGTGGCGGAGCGGGCCGGCAGCGTCATCAGCGCTGTGCTCCTGGGCGCCCTGGCGGCAACGCAGCGCGCTGCCGTTCACGCGCCAGCAGTACGAGGAGGCCATTGAGCGCGGCGGTGTCGGGGTCAAGTCGAGCCGCGCGGCGTTCGCGGCGGGATTCGACTCGGCGTCGCGGCCCGATGCGGCGGCCGGTCCCTCGCCAGCGCAGGCCAAGGCCGGGCCCAGGATACGGGAACTGGTCGGGAGAGTCGAACGGACCTTTCCGGCGGCGAGTCACGAGATCCTCCTGACCGCGGTGCCGCGTCTCGCCGACTATCAGGACGAGCGGTACGCGGCCGAGTATTTGGATCGGCTGGATCCGGTGCGCGAGGCGGATGCGCGGTACGGCCGCGGGGAGTTCGCCCTGCTCCGGGAGACCGCGCGATATCTGGCGCTGTGGATGACCTACGAGGACGCGATCCGGGTGGCCGATCTCAAGATTCGGCGGACGCGGTTCGACCGGGTCCAGCAGGAGGCCAGGGCGGGAGCGCACCAGGTGGTGCGCATCAACGAGTTCCTGCATCCCGGCATCGACGAGCTGGCGGACGTCATGCCGACCGGACTCGGACGGTGGTTGCACAACAGCCGCTGGGCCACGAAGGCGATCGGACGGATCACGCGCAAAGGGACGGTCCTCGAGACCACATCCCTCAGCGGATATGTGCAACTCTATGTCGTGGCGAGCTTGCGGCCATGGCGGCGCGCGTCCCTGCGGTTTCAACGGGAGCGGGAGCGCATTGCCGCGTGGTTGGCGCGGATCGCGTCGTTGGCACCAGTGGACTATGCGTTGGCCGTCGAGGTCGCGGAGTGCGCGCGTGTGGTCAAAGGCTATGGGGACACCCATTGCCGCGGTACCCGGAACTTCGACACCGTGATCGGCGCGATCGGGCAGCTCCAAGGGAAGAGCGACGCGGCCGGTCGCGTGCGGACGCTGCGCGAGGCGGCGTTGGCCGACGACACGGGCGCCAAGCTTGGCGAAGCCGTCCTCAAGGTGCTGGCATGAAAATCGTGTGTCTGGGCGGCGGTCCGGCCGGATTGTACTTCTCGATCCTGGCGAAGAAAGCCAACCCCTCGTGGGACGTGACCGTGGTCGAGCGGAATCGACCCGACGACACGTTCGGTTGGGGTGTCGTGTTCTCCGACCAGACGATGGATGGTTTCCGCGTCGCCGACCCCGAGACGCACGAGGCGATCACCCGCGCGTTCCGGCATTGGGATGACATTGATGTCCATTTTCGGGGGCGCACCGTCACCTCCGGCGGCCACGGCTTCTGCGGCATCGCCCGCCTCACGTTGCTGCAGATCATGCAGCAGCGCGCCGCCGATCTCGGCGTCCGTCTGAAATTCGAGACCGAGGTCGTCGACACGGCCCGGTATGCGTCGGAATACGACCTGGTGATCGCGTCCGACGGCGTGGCATTGATCACGCGGAAGACGTACGAGGATGTGTTTCGCCCCAACATCCAGGTCCGACAGAATCGGTTCATCTGGCTGGGAAGCCGACAGAAGCTCGACGCCTTCACGTTCGATTTTCGCGAGACGCCGTGGGGCTGGTTCAATCTCCACGCCTATCGGTTCGCCGAGGATTGGTCGACATTCATTGTCGAGACGCCGGAGCAGAATTGGAAGGCCGCCGGTCTCGATACGATGGACACCGAATCGTCCGTCGCGTTCTGCGAGCAGCTGTTCGCCGATCGCCTCGACGGCCACGCCCTCATCTCCAACGCCCGGCATCGGCGGGGGTCCACCGCTTGGCTGGCGTTCAATCGCGTGCTGTGCGAGAAGTGGTACCACGGGAATATCGTGCTGATCGGCGACGCCGCGCACACGGCGCATTTCAGCATCGGGTCCGGGACCAAGCTGGCCATGGAGGACGCGATCGCGCTGGCCCGCGTTCTGTCGTGTCACGAGGGCGATGTGTCGGCGGCGCTCGGGCGCTATCAAGCCGAACGCGAAGTCGAAGCGCTCAAGCTCCAGGCTGCCGCCCGCAACCGCATGGAATGGTTCGAGCAGGTCGAGCGGTACGTGCATCTCGACCCCGAGCAATTCACGTACAGTTTGCTCACTGGCAGCCAGCGCATTGGGCATCAGAATCTCAAAGTCCGGGATGCGGGGTACGTGGCCGGCATTGAGCGGTGGTTTGCCGAGCGCAGTGGCGTGAGCGACGTCCGTCCGCCGATGTTCACGCCGTACCGGCTCCGCGGCGTAGCGCTCAAGAACCGCGTGTTGGTCTCTCCCATGGCGACCTATCGGGCCACGGACGGGATGCCGAACGATTTTCATCTCGTCCATTTTGGCGCGCGGGCCATGGGTGGGGCCGCAATGGTGTTTACCGAGATGACCTGTGTGTCACCCGAGGGACGCATCACGCCCGGGTGCCTCGGACTCTGGAACGCACCACAACAGGACGCCTGGACCCGGATCGTCGACTTCGTGCATCGGGAGACCGACGCCGCGATCGCGTTGCAGCTCGGTCACTCCGGTCGCAAAGGATCGACCCGCCGCGGTTGGGAGGGGATCGATCAGCCGCTCGAGGACGGCAACTGGCCCCTCGTATCAGCGTCTCCATTGCCCTACATTGCCGGCGTCTCCGCCGTGCCGCGCGAAGCCACGCGGGAGGACTTGGACCGCATCCTCGGGGAGTTTGTGGCCGCGACGCGGCGCGGGGCGGCCGCGGGATTCGACTGGCTGGAGCTGCACTGCGCGCACGGCTATCTGTTGTCCAGCTTCATCTCGCCGTTGACCAACCAGCGGACGGACGAATACGGCGGGTCACTGCGCGACCGGTGCCGGTATCCGCTGGCGGTGTTTGGCGCCATGCGCGATGTCTGGCCGCACGACAAGCCCATGAGTGTCCGCATCTCGGCCCATGATTGGGTATCCGGCGGCGTCACGCCCGAGGACGCGGTGGAGATCGCGCGATTGTTCAAGGCGGCGGGCGCCGATGTGATCGACTGTTCGTCGGGGCAGGTGAGCAAGGCCGAGCGACCGGTCTACGGCCGCATGTTCCAGGTGCCACTCGCCGACCGGATCCGCAACGAAGCCGGCATCGCGACCATTGCGGTCGGCAATATCTTCGACGGCGATCACGTGAACACGATCATCGCCGCGGGACGCGCCGATCTGTGCGCGGTGGCCCGCCCCCACCTGGCCGATCCGGCGTGGACGTTGCACGAGGCCGCGAAACAGGCCTACGCCAATGTCTGGTGGCCCGATCCCTATCTCAATGGGAAGGAGCAGCTGGAGCGCAACATGGCCCGCGCCGCGCAGCTGGCTCTCCAACCATGAGACGTGCTCTGGTAACAGGGGGCACCCGCGGCATTGGCGCGGCCGTCGCCAGCGCGCTGCGCGCGCTTGGCGTCGATGTCACGGTCGCCGGACGGACTCCGATCCGCGCCAAGGCATTTGTCCAGGCCGATGTCACGGACCCGGACGCCGTCGCGCGGATGTTCGAAGCCATCGGCCCCGTCGACATCTTGGTGAACAATGCCGGCGGCACCCGCTCGGCGTCCTTCGCGACCACCGATCGCGCGCTGTGGCGCGAGACGATGGCCGTGAATCTCGACGGCGCGTTCTACTGCACGCAGGCGGCGTTGCCCGGTATGCTGGCGGCGCGCTGGGGGCGGATCGTGACGATTGCCAGTACCGCGGGCCTGGTCGGGTACCGGTATGTGTCGGCGTATTGTGCCGCGAAGCACGCCGTCATCGGGATGACCCGGGCGTTGGCGTTGGAGGTGGCCACGTCGGGCATCACCGTCAATGCCGTGTGTCCCGGATACACGGAAACAGACATGATGCGGGACGCCGTGGCGACGATCGTCGCCCGGACCGGGCGCACGGCGGAGCAGGCCGCGGCCGAGCTGGTCGCGCGCAACCCGCAGCGCCGGTTCGTGCAGCCCGAGGAAGTGGCGAACGCCGTGGCCTGGCTGTGCGCCCCGGGCAGCGAAGCGATCACCGGGCAGGCGATCCCGGTGGCCGGGGGCGAGGTGACATGAGAGCGAGAGCCACCGAGGTCGACTTGGTCGACCTGGAGACGCGCGCCACGCCCGACGACCATCAGGCCCTGCGGCTCTGGTTGCGGTTGCTCTCCTGCACCATGCGCATCGAGGGTCGGGTCCGGACGCGGTTGCGGGAGCGATTCGAGACGACGCTTCCCCGATTCGATCTCCTGGCGCAGCTGGAGCGGCATCCCGACGGGCTCCGCATGTCCGAGCTGTCCCAGCGCCTCATGGTCTCCGGTGGCAACGTCACCGGCATCACGGACCAGCTCGAGCGGGAAGGGTTGGTCGTTCGCACGTTGGAGCAGAGCGATCGGCGCGCGGTGACCGTCAAGCTCACGCGGGCGGGCCTCAAGCGATTCCGCGAGATGGCGTCCCACCATGAGGAATGGATCATTGAGCTCATGGCCGGTCTCAGCCAGGATGAGAAGCAGGCGATGCTCGGCATGCTGCGCAAACTCAAAGTCGGATTGGTCACATGATGCGATATCTCCCGGGCGAGTCCCATCACTTGCCGGGCCATCGGAGCCGCCTCGCCGATTACAATGGCCAGCACGTCGGGTTCGCCGTCGAGCGCGCGTTGGCGACGATCACGCTGGACCGGCCGGAGCGGAAGAACCCATTGACGTTCGACGCCTACGCCGAGCTCCGCGACCTGTTCCGGGCGATGGTCGCCGCCGAGGATATCAAGGCCATCGTCATCACGGGCGCGGGAGAGAATTTCTGCTCGGGCGGCGATGTGCACGAGATCATTGGTCCGCTCACCGTTCTCGATATGCCCGGCTTGTTGGCGTTCACCCGGATGACGGGCGATGTGGTGCGGGCAATGCGCGCCTGTCCCCAACCAATCATCGCCGCCATTGACGGCGTGTGCATGGGCGCGGGGGCGCTGTTGGCGCTGGCTTCGGATCTCCGGCTCGGCACGGCGCGCAGCAAGACGGCGTTTCTCTTCACGCGGGTGGGATTGGCCGGATGTGACATGGGCGCGTGCGCCCTGCTGCCACGGGTCGTCGGCCAGGGGCGGGCGGCCGAGTTGCTGTTCACGGGCCGCAGCGTGGGCGGCGAGGAGGCCGAGCGGTGGGGGTTCCTCAATCGCCTGTGTGCTCCCGAGTCGCTGCTGGCCGACGCGCGGGCGCTGGCCGAGACGTTGGCATCCGGCCCCACGTTCGCGCACGGGATGACCAAGCGCATGTTGCAGCAAGAATGGAACATGGGCGTCGATGAGGCCATCGAGGCCGAAGCGCAGGCCCAGGCGATCTGCATGGCGACGAACGATTTCCATCGCGCCTATCATGCGTTCGTCGCCAAACAGAAGCCGGTGTTCGAAGGCAACTGACCGTGGACCGCCATGACCATCTCGGCGTGGCCGTTCTTCGAGCCACGCCACCAGACCGTAGTGACCGATTGCGACGCGTGGGCCACCACCCACGTGACGCCAGACCACGACGCCGACGTCGATGCCGCCTGTCGTGCGCTGGTGCGCGCGCTCGGCGATGCCGGTTGGTTGGCCCACGCGGTCGGCGAGCGCATCGACACCCGCGCGGTGTGCCTCATCCGCGAAACGCTGGCGTTTCATTCGGGCCTGGCGGACTTCGCGTTCGCGATGCAAGGACTCGGCTCCGGCGCCATCACGCTGTTCGGCAGCGAGACCCAGAAGCAGCGATATGCCGCCCGCGCCGGCACCGGCGATGCCATTGCGGCATTCGCGCTGTCGGAGCCGGCGGCCGGATCGGATGTCGCCGCGCTGCAGTGCGCCGCACGCCGGGAGGGCGATGCGTACGTGCTCAATGGCGAGAAGACGTGGATCTCGAACGGCGGCATCGCCGATTTCTACGTCGTGTTCGCCCGGACCGGTGAAGCGCCCGGCGCGAGAGGCATCACCGCCTTTGTGGTCGAAGCCGGCACCCCCGGCTTCAACGCCGGGGAGCGGATCCAGGTCATGGCGCCACATCCGTTGGCGCGGCTGGTTTTCACCGACTGTCGAGTCGACGCGGCGCAGGTCATTGGGGCGCCCGGGCAAGGATTCAAGGTCGCCATGGCGACGCTCGACGTGTTTCGCACGTCGGTCGCCGCCGCGGCGGTGGGATTCGCGCGGCGTGCGTTATATGAGGCGCTCCGGCGCGCGACCACCAGAACCCTCTTCGGCCAGACGCTGGCTGATTTTCAGCTGACCCAAGCCAAGCTGGCGGACATGGCCACCGGCGTCGACGCCGCGGCGCTCCTCACGTACCGCGCCGCGTGGCAGCGCGACATGGGTCGCGGCGTCACGGTCGAAGCGGCGATGGCCAAGATGACCGCCACCGAGACCGCCCAACAGGTGATCGATGCGGCGCTGCAGATGTTCGGGGGCCTCGGCGTGGTGCGCGATCAACCGGTGGAGCGACTCTACCGCGAGATCCGGCCGCTCCGCATTTACGAGGGCGCGACCGAGGTCCAGCAGTTGATCATCGCGCGCGGCATCATCAAGGCATTCCAGGACAGCGAGGGTCCCCGTGGCTGAGCGAGGCCGCGTCTATCGCGCGGACATTCTAGTGCGTTTCGCCCATTGCGATCCGGCCGGCATCGTCTTCTTCCCGCGGTATCTGGAGATGTTCAACAATCTCGTCGAAGATTGGTGCCGGGACGAGCTCGGCGTCTCGTTCGCCGAGATTCATCAGCAGCGGGGATGGGGCCTGCCGACCGTGCATCTCGATGTGGACTTCGTGGCGCCCAGCATGCTCGGTGATGTGCTCACGGCCACGCTCGCGGTGCGGCGCATTGGCACGAGCTCCGTGGGTCTGGCGATCGTGCTATCGGGACCGGATGGCGGGGAGCGCGTCCGCGGGAATTCGGTGCTCGTGCTGACCGATGCCGCCACGAAGCGGCCCTCGCCGATTCCCGCCGACCTGCGCGCGCGCCTGGCGGTGTTCCATGCGGATTGAGCTGCCGGGTTGGCCGCGGCCCAAGGGCTACGCCTTTGGCATGGTCGCCAAAGGTCGCACGGTGTTCGTCAGCGGCATGATCGGATGGGATCGAGCCGGGCAACTCGCCGACGGGTTCGCGGCGCAGACGCGGCGGGCGCTCGAGAACATCGTGGCCATTCTGGCGGAAGGCGGCGCCCAACCGTCGCACATTGTCCGCATGACATGGTACATGATCGACAAGAACGAATATGTGCGCGCCCACCGGGAGATCGGCACCATCTATCGCGAGATCATCGGCCGCCACTATCCCGCGATGACCGCCGTGCAGGTCGCCGGTCTCATTGAGGATGGCGCGCGGGTGGAGATCGAAGTGACCGCCGTCGTACCCGACTGAGCATCAACCCCGTAGCCAGGAGAGCAGGAGCATGTCCAATGTCGATCTCGTGCGACAGATGGTCGATTGCTACAATACAATGAGTGCCGACCAACTGCAGCCCTTGTTGCATTCCCAGGCCAAGCATTCGGCGCCCGGATCCGATTTCGGTGTCGATCTCGAAGGCAACGCGAAGATCGCTGACTATTTTCGCCAGCGCGTGTTTCCCGCGTTCCACGAGGTGCGCTTCGAGGTCGTCCATCTCGATGAAGATCCCAAGCACTCAACGGTCATGATCGAGTGGCGGAGCCATCTCAAGCCGAAGACCGGGAAGAACTACAGCAACACCGGCGCGTTCTTCATTGAGATCAAGGACGGCAAGATCTACTGGGTGCGCGAGTACTTCGACACCGAGAAGGCCAACAAGCATGTCTGATCTCGCGGGCAAGACGGCGATCGTGACGGGCGCGGCCCGCGGGCTCGGCGCCGAGATCGCCGACGCCCTGGCGCAGGAAGGCGTGCGCGTGGCCGGTGTCGACGTCAAGCGCGAGGAGCTGGCGGCCCGGATGGCGGCCATCGGGCGCGAGCGCGGCGTCGAGACGCTGGCGTTCGCGGCCGACATTGGGAACGAGCGCGCGGTGCAATCCTTCACGCGTGATGTGATCGCCCGCTGGGGCCGGCTCGACGTCCTGGTGAACAACGCCGGTATTCGCCAGGTCGCTCCCATTTGGGAGACGTCGACAGCGATGTGGGACCGCATCCACGACGCCAACCTCAAGGGTCACTTTCTCTGTACGCGCGAGGCCCTCGTCCAGGACATGCGCGCGCGCGGCGACGGTACCATCATCTTCATCTCGTCCGGATCGGGCAAAAAGGGTGAAGAGGACAGCTCGGCCTACTGTGCGTCGAAGTGGGGCATCCTCGGGTTCTCCGAGTCGGTGGCCAAGGATCTCAAGAAAACGCGCATCCGGGTGACCGCCCTGACGCCAGGGATGATCCTGACGCCGATGGCCGAGGAGTCCGAAGTGTGGCACCTCGGGTTGGACTGGCTCGATCCCCGGCCTGTCGCAGCGGCCGTCGTCTTTTGTATCAAGCAGGATCCGGACACGATCATTCCGGAGCTCAGGATCTACCACCGGGCGCAGGTCTAGCGGGACCGGCTCTCGCGCCAGAGGATTCCCGAGAGCGCCACGAACGTCGCCAGCGCCCAGATCGGCGATTGGAGGAAGGAGAGCCCGAGCCGGCTGCCCAAGTCGAATCGATCCAGCAGTCCCATGCTCGATGCGACCGCGATTCCGATGGCGCTCATGGCGCCACCGGCGATCAACCCGGAGCTGTACAACGTGCCCGACTCTCCGGATTTGGCGAGGCGCCCGATGAGGGCGCCGACCAGCAGGGTCGTTGTCGCCGACAGCGGGAGATACATCCCGACGGCGAAGGGCAGGGACCGGACACCGGCCAGCTCCAGAACCAACGCGATCACGATGCCGACGAGCAAGAGACGCCAGCGCATCCGATGATTGAGGAGCCCGTCGACCAGGATCGCCATGACCTGAGCCTGCGGCGCCGGGAGTTGCGCGGACCCGATGCGTTGTGTCTCCCGGAACGCCGTCCGCCGATCGCCAGGCGTCACGAGGTACCGCCCGGCCGGCATGCCGCTGCCCGTGCGGACGGCGTAGACGTCGTACGTGCCGCCCTGGAATCGCATCCCGGTCTCGACCAATCGGCTATCGCTGGGGAGCGCGGTGGCGGCGACGGAGACCGGAGCGGCGTGCCCGTTGAGCCACGTCAAGGTGTAGCCGATGCAGAGCACCGACGTCAGCACGCCGACTACGAGGCCGATCTGCTGGCGTCGCGGGGACGCGCCCACTAGGTACCCCGTCTTGAGATCCTGCGCCGTCGTGCCGGCGTTCGACGCCGCGACGCAGACCACGGCGCCGATGCTGATCGCGATGATCTCGTAGGTCCCGCCGACCCAACCCGACGAGACGAAGAGGAGGCAGGTCAGCATGATGACGGCGATCGTGATTCCTGAGATCGGATTGGCGGACGATCCCATGAGACCGGTGATCCGCGCGGACACGACGACGAAGAAGAAGCCGAACACCGCGACCAGGAGCGTCGACAGCAGATTGGCTTGGCCCCCCGGATTGATGGCGATGGAGAGCAGCGCGTAGAGCGCGCCCAACATGAGCACCGCCCCGCCGATTACGGTGCGGGGCGACAGGTCCCGCGATGCATTGGCCGTATCGGTCGTACGCGACGCGCGCAGACCGCGCAGCGATGCGACGACGGTCGGCAGCGCGCCAAACAGGAGCAGCGCGCCGCCGGCGATGACCGCTCCGGCGCCGACATACCGCAGGTAACTCGACCAGATGTCGCCCGGGGCCATTCTGGTCGATCGGCACGGACGAAGGGTAGATGGGGCCCGTCAGCTGCTCGCCGAAAAAGTAGATCAGCGGGATGAGCACGATGCCCGACATGACCGAGCCCGCGAAGATGACGCGGGCGACGGGGAGTCCGATCAGGCAGCCTATCCCCAAGAGCTCGGGTGCCAGGTCGAGACTGAGCACCGCACCGCGGAGTCCACTCAGCGTCCAGTCGAGCGACGAGCGCCACAACCGCAGGCCGCTCATGGCGAACTTGTAGCCGGCGCCGACGGCCAGGCCTAGGAAGACCTGTCGGGCGAACGCGCCTCCGCGCTCTCCGGAGATGAGAATGTCGGCGCACGCCGTGCCCTCGGGGTAGATCAGCCGGCCGTGCTCTTTGACGACGAGATGTTCCCGGAGCGGCACCATGAACAGCACGCCGAGAATGCCGCCAACGAGGGCCAGCCAAAAAATGCGCCACAGCTCGAGTTGGTAACCGAGGAAGAGGAGCGCCGGCATGGTGTAGACGATACCGGCCGCGATCGACTCGCCGGCCGACCCCACCGTCTGGACCATGTTCTTCTCCAACACCGACCCGTGTCCCAGGCGCCGGAAGACGGTGATGGAGAGGACCGCGATCGGGATCGAGGCGCTGAAGTTGAGTCCCACCTCCAGCGCGACGTACACCGTGACGAGGCCGAACACGATCCCGAGGAACGCCCCGAGCAGCAGCGCGCGGGCGGTCAGCTCGGCGGGTGGCGTCGGCCGCGTCACTTCCGGCGTCGGGCGACCACGAAGTAGACGATCGTGAGGAACACCAACCACGGGATGCCCGAGATCAGCGTAATGCGGAGGTCGGGCACCCACCACGTGGTGGCCAGCGTCACCACGATCAAGGCCGCGCCTAGCAGCGACGTGTACGGATAGCCGATCATGCGGACCGAGACCGGCGGGTTGCCCGCCGCATCCCACCGCTTCCGGAAGTACAGGTGCGTGATGAAGATGGCGAGCCAGGTAAAGAGGCCGCCGAAAGCGGCGACGCCATACAGGTAGACAAATGCCGAGCCGGGGTAGAAGAACGCCACCAGGATCGAGGCCGACAGTCCGACGGCGGACGCCAGCAGCGCCGGTATGGGGACTCCTCGCGCCGACACACGCCCGAAAGCTTTCGGGGCATAACCGCCACGCGAGAGCGAGAACATCATCCGGCTGACCAGATACAGATTGCAGTTCATGCTCGACGCCGCGGCCGTGATCACGACGAAGTTCACGATGTGGGCGGCGGCGGGAATGCCGATCAGTTGAAAGACCCTCACGAACGGACTGGCCGTGACGGTAGACCCGGACTGAATCTGGTTCCAGGGCACGAGGCCGATCAGCACGACGATCGCACCCATGTAGAAGAGCGTCAGCCGGCCGACGATCCGGCGCATGGCGCTGGGAATAGCAGTCTCGGGATGCTGGGCCTCGCCCGCCGTGACCGCCACGACCTCCGTGCCCATGAAGCTCAGGACCACGAAGCACATCGCCAGCCAGACGCCGGTCCAACCATGCGGAAGAAATCCCCCATGGGCCGTGAAGTTGGAGAACCCGATGGCCGGATACGGCCCGACGCCGACCAGCAGCGACAACCCGCAGACGATGAACAGGACGATGGCGACGACCTTGATCATCGAAAACCAATATTCGATGCTCCCGAAGCTGCCGACGCTGCGCGCGTTGATCGCGAGCAGGGCGACCGAGAAGCCCAGCACCCAGAGCCAGGGCGGCGTGTGGGGGAACCACCATTGGCAGTAAATCGCGATGGCGGTCGCCTCGGCGCCGATCGCGATGCACTGGCAGGCCCAGTACGTGTATCGCACCACGAATCCCGCCCAGGGATTCCAATACTTCTCGGCGTAGATCCCGAACGATCCCGCCGTCGGGTGCGCGACCGCCATTTCCGACAGCGCGCCCATGAGCAGCACCGCGATGCCGGCGCCGATCAGGTAACTGATGATGGCGCCGGGTCCGGCGGTGTGGACGGTAATCGAACTGCCCAGAAACAACGCGGTACCGATCGCCCCACCGATGGCGATCATGCCGAGCTGCCGCGTGGTCAGTTGTCGAGAGAGCTGCTCGTTGTCCTCGATGTCAGTCGTCTTCATACGCGGTGCCGGGACTGCCGGAGGGGTGGAACACGCCCAGCAACCGAATGGGCTCGGTGCCGGGATTCTCCAGGCAGTGAACGACACCGGGCGGGAGATAGATGCTGGTGCCCGGCCCGAACTCGGCGGCCGATGGCTGTCCCTTGAGGTGCAGGACGCCGTGGCCGTCGAGAATGAAGATGTCTTCTTCGTACGTATGGTGGTGAAACTTCGCCTTGCCCGGCGGAATCCATCCCACGAACTGCGTCACTTCGACGCTGCCGATGTCGGTGGTGACCAGCAACCGGAACTCCCGGTCCTTCCCAGCCCGAATCGGCTCCCGCTCCGACACGTGCACCGTGCGACGGACCGGCGCACCCGCCGGTGTGGGCGCGGCCTCGGCGGGACACCGGACGCCGATCATCTTGAGCGGCGCCGGGCCCGCGTTCTCGACGGACGAGACCCCTCCCGGGGGCAGCAGCACGCCAGTGCCGGGCGTCACGGGATATTTAGTGCCGTCGATGTTGCAGATGCCCTCGCCCTCGAGGACGTAGAGGACTTCCTCGGCCGACGGGTTGAAGGACGACGCGGATACGCCCGGCGCGTACTCGTACATCGTCTGCGATACCCGCTGGGAGATGATCGCTCGCGACGTACAGTTGCCGAGCGTGGAGACGTGTCCATCGTCGGGACCGCAAACCTGACACCCGCCGGCCAGTGTCTTCATGCCGGCACCGTGAGCGCGCGGTTGTCCTTGAGCGCGTCCAACACGGTGTGCACGTCGTCCATGTTATTGTACACGTGGAAGCCGAACCGGACGCCGTCGTGCCGGACGGAAGCCACGATGCCGCGCTTGACGAGGGCGGCATTGAGCGCGCCGGCGTCGGGGGAGCGGACGACGACCAACGGCCCGACCGTCGGCCACGGCGTCTTCGAGGCGACACCCAGATCACGAAGACCCTGAAGAAACGCCGAGGCGACCCGTTCGATCTGGCCGGCGACGTTCGCCATCCCGATGCGCATGAGAAACGCGAGCGCCGGGCGCGCCATGTAAATGCTCGGCATCGGCGGCGAGCCGCCTTCGAATCGCCGGGCATTAGGCGCGGGGTCCAGGTGCCGCGTGTCGAACGCGAACGCGTTGCGCTGGGCCATCCAACTCGTGAGCGTCGGCGCGAACGTCTCGATCAGCGATCGTTTCACGTACAGGAATGCCACGCCCGGCGGCCCGAGCAGATACTTGAGCGTGCCCGTGACGTAGCAATCGCAATCGAGCGCCCGCACGTCGACCGGGCGGGTGCCGCAGTCCTGGAAGCCGTCCAGGAACAACAGCGCGCCGTTGTCATGCGCGATTCGCGTCACCGCGGCGACGTCGGAACGCGCGCCGTTGAGAAACGAAATCTGGGTCAGCGGCACGATCCGGGTGCGTTCGTCGACGGCGCGCCGATACGACTCGATCGGCGCGGCGCCGTCGACCCCATCGAGAAAGCAGATCTCGGCGCCCCGCGGCTGCTGGGCGAGCCAGATCTGACCCATCGTGGGAAACTCGAACTCGCTCATCACGACCCGCCGGCGGCCGTTGAACGTCAGCGCGTTGGCGATCGGGTTGATGCCCGCCGACGCGCTGCTCACGACGGCGACTTCATCCGGATCGGCGTTGATGAACCGGGCGAAGTCAGTCCGCAACCCCTCGTAGTAACCGACCCACTCGTCCCATGGGGCGCTCGATGTCCGCCAGCTGGCGGTATAGGCATCCATGCCGGACTGGGCGATGTCCGACAGCGCGCCCTGTGAACAGTTGTAGAGGTAGGTTTTTTCGCGGAGGATCGGAAAGTGCGACCGCAGCTCCGCTATCTGGCCGTCAGTGAGCATCAGGTCGGTCGGCGAGCATCTTCTCGACGTCGGCCGCTTCGATGGGCACGGCGTCCGACAAAATCTGATGACCCTGGTCGGTGACCAGGACCATGTCTTCGACATGCACGGTGATATTCCTCTGGTTGTCGATGATACCCGGCTCCACGGTGAAAATCATGCCGGGTTCCAAGGGTTCTTCGTAGCTGCCCGCATCGTGCGCGTCCATTCCAATGAAGTGGCTGGTGCCAAACGTGAAGAACTGATCGAGGTTGCGCTTTTTCAGCTCTTCGACGGCCGCATCGTGCACTTGCTTGAATGTGGCGCCGGGACGGATGGCGGCAATGGCCGCGTGGTGCGCGGCGAGGACGGCATCATAGAGTTGCCGTTGCTCGGGCGTAAATTTCCCTGACACCGGGACCATACGGCTCAGGTCGGTTGCGTAGTGGTGGTACTCGGCGCCGGCATCCAGCATCGTGAGGTCGCCGGCCTGCATCTGATGTATGGCGGACTGGGGCTCGGAGCTCTTCCCGATCTCGGCGGCGGACAACACCTGCACTTTGCGGCCGAACGGCGAGATATACGTGAGCGGCGGATAGGCGATCCGGCTCGCGCCCTCGCTCTTGAAGGCCGCCTCGGTCAGCGCATCGACCTGATAGTCGTACGCGCCCGGCTTGCATGCCCGCATTGCCGCCATCAGCCCGTCCGTCCCCACGTGGACGGCTTTCGCGATCATGGCCAGCTCGGTCTTGTCGTGCCGGATGCGCAGGTGCGTCAGAAACGGGGTATCGTCGCGGATCTCCACGGCCGGCGAGAACAGACGTATCCGCTCCGCCAGCTGCACGCGCGCCGGGGGCTCTGCGGCAAGATTGAGATAGCGCGGAAAGTTCACGTAGAACGGCTTCTTGGGACCCAAGGACAGCACGCGCGACATCTCCGTCGACACGGCCTTGTGGCGCCGCTCGGTCACGCGCTTGATGGCGAAGTCCGTGAGCGCCTCGGAGAGGACATTGTTCAACCGGTCCGCTCCCATGACTGTCTTGACGCCGCTCACGGCCTGGGCGTGCGCGACCTCGTCCTCGGGGACGAACAGCACTTCGGGAAAGAGCGAGGACTGCGGCATCAAGACGAGTGTCGCGTTGGCGGTCTCCACTCCGGTCAGATACAGAAAGTCGTGATTGTCGCTGTGGTCGATCAGGTATTCGGTGATCCCGGATTGGTCGGCCGTCACGCTCTGGACGATGACGACGCCCTCTTTTGCCAGGGCGGCCAGGCGGTCGCGGCGACCCCGATAGGTCGCGGGGTCAAAATCCTGCGCGCGTAGCGGAGCTCCCGCCAGCAGGCAAAGCGCCAGCAGTGACCCGCGCGACAGTAAGCGTGACATGTCTTCTCCCCGAGTTGAAGCCCAAGAATCCTGTCTTTAGGAACACGCGAACCGCCGCGCACTACTAGTGCGACCGGTCGACACTCCGCAGAAAACGGAGGACTTCCGCGTTGTAGAGCTCCGGCTCGACCATGTTGACGAGATGGGCGCCGCCGCGGACGACCACGCGCTGCGCGCCGGGGATCTCGAACTCCAGGGCCTCGGCGGTGATCTGGAAGAACGGCAGATCGAGCCCGCCCACGAGTACGAGGGTTGGCATCTTGAGCTCGTGCAGCCGCTCGATCGCGCTGGTGTGCGGTTTGGGCGGGGCCGTGGGTTGCTGTAGCACATCGGCGGCCGAGTATTGGCCGACGATGTCGGCGATCAGCGCGCGGACGGCGGGTTTGTCTTCGGGAACGCGATTGATCGGATGCGCGAGCCACTGTCGGCGAAACTCGTCCATGCCTTTGGTTTGGATCAGCGTGCGCACCGAGTTCGGTCCCGCGAAGGGGCCGGTCTCCGGCAGCACGAATCCATCGAGGCCGGCGCCATGGAGAATGAGCGCGTCTACTTGCTCCGGATGATCCAGCGCGAACTGCGTGGCCACCGAGCCGCCTTGGGAATGGCCGAGGATGTACGCGCTCGACACGTGCAGATAGCGGAGCAGCGCGGCCAGGTCGGCGGGGTCGTGCTCGGCCTGCGACTCGTTCCACGGCGTGCCGGGCGACCGGCCGAACCCCCGGCGATCGTAGGTAATCACCCGATAGTAGTCTTTGAGCACGCGTACTTGGTTCTCCCACATCCGCGCGCTCATCGGCCAGCCGTGAATCAGGACCAACGGATGGCCTGTGCCCTCGACTTCATAGTAGATGTGCGCGCCGTTGATGTCGGCGTACTGACCCTGCGCACGCGCGAGCGCCGGGATGAGGAATCCGAAGAGCACGAAGAGTCGTCGCATGGGCGCATAGTATGTGTCCTGATGGCGCGCAACGATAGGTGATGATATGTTCGTCGACCTATGCGCATCCCAATTCTTCTCGGCGCCGCGTCATGCCTTCCTCTGTGCGTCGGCGCGCAGACTCTCACGCCCGACGTCCGCCAGTTCGTGCGCGTCGACGCTCCCGTCGTCGCCCTCACGCACGTGCGCGTCATCGACGGGACCGGTGCGGCGCCGCGTGATGATCAGACCGTGCTCGTCGCCAAGGGCAAGATCGCCGCGCTGGGACCCGCGGGACTTCCCGTGCCGGCCGATGCGCAGGTGCTCGACCTTCACGGGTATAGCGTGATCCCGGGGATCGTGGGGATGCACGATCACATGTTCTATACGTCATCCCTCGATCGCGACAGCACCGGGCGTTCCGCCCCTCCGGGACAGCTCGCGGGCGAGGAGGCCTTCTCGTTTCCGCGGCTCTATCTGGGGTCCGGCGTCACGACCATCCGCACGACGGGCAGCATGGAGCCGTACACCGATCTCAATCTCAAGGCCCAGATCGACGACGGCCGCGCGCCCGGTCCCAGGATGTACATCAGTTCTCCGTATCTCGAAGGGAAGGGGACCGCGTTCCCGCAAATGCACGAGCTGACCAGCCCCGACGATGCGCGCAAGATGGTGGACTTCTGGGCCGATCTCGGCGCGACGTCGTTCAAGGCCTATATGCACATCACCCGGGCCGAGCTGGGCGCCGCCATCACGGAGGCCCACCATCGCGGACTGACCGTCACCGGCCATCTGTGTTCCGTCAGCTATCGCGAAGCCATCGCCCTCGGCATCGATGATTTCGAGCACGGGCCCGTCTCGACTGACGCCGAGTTCGTGGCCGGTAAACAGCCGGACGATTGTCCGGGCGGTCCGGCCATCATGGACAGTTGGAAGGCGATGGATCTCACGAGTCCGCCGGTGCAGGACCTGATCCGCGACCTCGTCAGCCATCACGTCGCGATCACCTCGACGCTGCCCGTCTTCGAGTTGTTCGTCCCCAATCGCCCGCCACTGCAGCGCCGCGTGCTGGACGCCATGTCGCCGGAGTCGCGGGTCAGCTATCTCACCATGCGCGCGCGCGGCGCCCCGTTGTTCAAAGGGCAACCGCTGCCCTGGGGGACACTGCTGGCGAAGGAAATGGCGTTTGAACTGGCGTTCGTGCGCGCGGGAGGATTGTTGCTGAGTGGTCCCGATCCGACCGGCATTGGCGGCGCCTTGGCCGGTTTCGGCGATCAGCGCGGCATCGAACTGTTGGTCGAGGCGGGCTTCACGCCGGTCGAAGCGATCAAGATCGCGACGGCAAATGGCGCGCAGTTCCTCGGTCAGTCCGACCACTTCGGGACGATCGCATCGGGACGGCAGGCCGATATCGTCGTGATCCGGGGTGATCCCTCGGCGCGGATCGACGACATTGAGAACGCCGAAATCGTGTTCAAGGACGGCATCGGCTACGACTCGGCCAAGCTCATTCAAGCGGTTCGAGGCGTCGTCGGCATCCGATAAGGGACATTGCGTCGCGACCGACAATTCGCTATATGGAGTCGCGCCATTGAGGATGCGTTGCGATGTGGTCAAGAAGAGCGCCCAAAGAAACTGAGCTGGGCGACGGCGAGCTGACGGCTTCGCTCGCCGCGGGGCGGGTCAGTGCCCTCGACGAGATGCTCCGACGCTATTGGCCGCGCATCGTCCGTTTCGCGACCCACGTCGCGGGCTGTCCCGATGGGGCCGAGGACATCGCCCAGGAAGCGTTCGTGCAGCTGTGGGAGTGGCGCACGCGGCTCATGCCGGGTGCCTCGGCGCCCGCGTTTCTGCACCGCGTGGCCAGGAACCTGGCGCTGAACAATGTGCGCAACCAGGCGGCGCGGGATCGGCAGATCCGCTCCATCCGTTCGGACGAAGTCATCGTGTCCCCTCCGGATGAAGTGTTGGAGACGCGCGGGTTGGAGCAGGCCATCGATCGGGCCATCGCGGCGTTGCCGCCCCGGCAACGGACGGTCTTCGTCATGGCGCGGTACGAGGGGCTCACGCATTACGAGATCGCCAAGATTCTCGGAACATCGCCGCAGACGGTGGCCAACCGAGATGACGTCGGCGCTCGTGCGTCTCCGCGACGCGCTGCGCCCCTTGCGCGACGTCTCGGTGTCCCGGATCGCGGTGCGTCCTGGCCGCGTCCGCACGGGATCCGGATAAGAGCGCGATAGTAGCCCCGGTCGGCTGGCGTGTCATCCCCGCATGCCCGTCGACGGAATCGATGAACTGATCATGCGGTGGCTGCAGGGCTCCGCCACGCCGGAGGAGCTCGAAGCGCTCCGCGAGTGGCGGCGCGCGTCGCCCGAGCGCCAGCAGTACTGCCGGGAGTTGGAACGCACCTGGCAGCTGACGGGCACGACGCGGATCGAGGCCGACCGCGATGCGATTCCCACCGCCGGCGTGATCCTCGCGCGCGCGGCCAGGGCCAAGCGCCGGGCGCGTCTTCGACAATTCCGCGCGGTGCTCCCGTGGGCCGGCGTGGCGGCGGCGATTACGCTGGTCGGGTTCGGCGTGTATCGATGGCGTGGCCCGTCGCGCGCGATCGAGGCAATGGGCCGGGAGTTTCGCACCGGCCCCACGGAGCTGGCGACCGTGACGCTCGACGACGGGACCATCGTGCGTCTGGGGCCGACGAGCACGATGCGCGTCGCTCGCGATTTCGCCACGCGGATCGTGCATCTCGATGGGCGCGCCTACTTCTCGGTGACGCACCGGGACGGCGCGACCTTCCGGGTGCGGACGGCCGCCGGCGACGTGGAAGTGACCGGGACGCGTTTCGCGGTCGAAACCGACGGCCGGTCGATGCACGCCTTGGTGTTGCAGGGGACCGTCGCCGCCATCGCGGGAGCGCAGCGCGCGCTCGTCCGGGCCGGCCAGGTCGGCGATGTCACGCCGGGCGCTGCGCCGCGGGTCGCGGCCGTCCCCGATGCTTTTGGCCGGATCGATGCCTGGGTCGGCGATCTCGTGTCGTTCGAGGCCACGCCCTTGGACGAAGTCGCGCAGGAGTTGACCCGCCACTATCACGTTCGCGTCACGCTGTCCACGCCCAAGCTCGCGCAACGCACGGTGACGGCGTCCTTCACCGGCTGGAGTCTGCCCGGTGTCTTGAGCTCCATCTGCGCCGTGGCCGACGTCAAGTGCACGATGGGTCCGGCGGGAGTCGTGATCTCACCTCAATGAGAGTGCTTACCGTGTCACGTCGATTGTGTCTGAGCGTGGTGTGGGGGATCGTGTTCGCCGCCGCGCCCGGAAACGTGGTTGGCGCCCAGTCGGTCCGCGAGATCTCCCTGGCCGCCCGGCCCGTACCCGGCGCCGACGATCGCCAGGGGCGAAACGCGACGGTGCTGGCGGCGCCCGCGCGACTGGTCGTGGACAATGTGTTGCTCGAGGCGGCGCTGCGGCAGCTCACGGCGACGTCCGGCGTGCAACTCGATTTCAGTCCCAGCGCCTTGCCGTCGCGGCTCGAGGTGCGCTGTCATTGCGACCGGGCGACGGTGGCCGAGGCGCTGGATACCATGCTGGCGGGGACGGCATTGCTGTATCGGGCCGTGGACCAGCACGTGCTCATCATGCGCGCCCCGCGCGCCGAGCCGCCGGTGCCCATGCGCGAAGCGCAGGAGCGCACGCTGACCGGGCACGTGCTCGACGATGCGTCGGGCGAACCCTTACAGTCGGCGGACGTGGTGGTCAAAGGCACGACGTTCGGCGCCCACACCAAGGCCGACGGGAGCTTCGTGCTGCGGGCGCCCAGCGGCGCCTTCACGATCCAGTCCCGACTCATCGGGTACCTGGCCCGTGAGATCGCCATTGATGCCGCGCAGACCACGATCGAGATCCGGCTGGTGCGCGACGTCCTGCACCTGAACGAAGTCGTCGTCACCAGCCAGGCGACCACCGTGGCGCGCCGCAACGCCGCCAACGCCGTGGCCACCGTCAATAGCGACGAGTTGAATCAGGCGCCGGCCCAGAGCGTCGATCTGGCACTGCAAGGCAAGGTCACGGGCGCCGACATCTCGTCGAATACCGGGGCTCCCGGGGGCGGCATGCAGATCCGCCTGCGCGGCATCACGTCCGTCATCGGCTCGGCTACGCCGCTCTACGTCGTGGACGGGGTCATCGTCAGCGACGCCTCGATCGAGCCGGCGACGAATCTGCTGACACTGGCGTCGCCGCGGCAGGGTATTGCGGGCAACGAGGACAACCCGACCAATCGCATTGCCGACATCGATCCGGCGGACATCGAAAATATCGAGGTGCTGAAGGGCGCGTCGGCGGCGGCCGTGTACGGCTCCAAGGCATCGAACGGCGTGATCGTCATCACGACGAAGCGGGGCAAGGCGGGGGCCGCGCGCTACGACGTGCAGCAGAACTTCGGGATCTCGGAGATCTCGCGCGAGCTGGGCTCGCGCACGTTCGCCAACGTGCAAGAAGCCGATTCGGCATTCGGGCCGATCGCCGCCCAGTACTTTCACCCCGGCGCCGTGTTCGACAACGAGAGCGCGCTGGCCGGCCGGAAGCCGCTGTCGTCGGAGACGATGCTGAGCGTGAGCGGAGGCACGGACAACACGCAGTTCTATGCCTCGGGCATGGTGAACCGCGACCCCGGCATCATCCAGAACACGTTCTACAACAAATCCTCCGTCCGGCTCAATCTGGATCACGAGGTCGGCACGCGGCTGCATTTGTCGGGCGGCAACCAACTGATCCACTCGAACACGGGTCGCGGCCTGAGCAACAACGACAACATTGGCGCTGTCTTTTATGCCGTGCTTCCCTTCACGCCCAGCTTCTTCGACTTGTCGCCGAAGAACGGCGCCTATCCGACCAATCCGTTCGCGCCGAGCAATCCCGTGCAGACGGCCGCCCTCCTCCACAATGAAGAGGAGGTGTGGCGCGACGTCGCCTCGCTGACCGCGGACTGGACCCTGCTCGAGACCGCGACGCAGTCCGTGAAGATCGTGGGAACGGGCGGCGTCGACTTCTTCAATCAGACCAATGACGTCTTCGCGCCGCCCGAGCTGCAGTTCGAGGCCAGCGGCGCGCTCCCGGGGTTCAAGGCGTTGTCCAAGAGCAACAATATCAACGCCAACGTTGGCGCCTACGCGATCCATTCGTTCAAGCCGGGCAGCGGCGCGTTCGGCATGACGACGACGCTGGGATTTCAAGACGAGGCCTCGTCGCTCAACGTGGGGCGCACCCTGGCCCAGAATCTGATCGGCGGCTTGCCCAACGTCGGGACGGGGACGGTCGTGCAGGTGGCGGAGGATGACGAGAACATCCAAGACCTGGGGTTGTTCGGCCAGGAGGAGTTCCTGACTCTGTCCGACCGCCTGCTCCTCACGATCGGCGCCCGCGTGGATCGGAGCACCGCCAATTCGGCGCTCAATCACTTCTACTTTTTCCCGAAGGCCGCGGCGTCATACCGTTTCCCAGTGCTTCCTGGCGTCATTGACGAGCTCAAGCTGCGCGCCGCCTACGGCGAGTCCGGCAATCGGCCGCTTTTTGGCCAGAAGTTCACGCTATTGGCCGCGGAGAATATCCAGGCCTTGCCGGGTCTGGCGCCGACCACGAGCACATTGGCGCCCAATCTCCAGCCCGAGCGCCAGCGGGAGATCGAGACCGGATTCGACGCCCAACTGTTCCGCGGGAAAGCGACGCTCGAGTTCACGCTCTATCAGAAGGACATCACCGATCTGCTCCTCCAGCGTACGCTGTCCCCGTCGAGCGGGTTCCTGACCCAGTTCTTCAACGGCGGTCAGCTCCGCGACCGCGGGATCGAGGTCGGCCTGACGGTGGCGCCATTCACCGGTCGCAACTTCGACTGGACGGCCACGGCGTCGGTGTACCATGACGCCAGCGTGATCGAGAACCTCCCGGTGCCGGCGTTCGTCGGTCTGGGATTTGGCACCGACGTCGGCACGAACGAGATCCAGCAGGGGAAGTCGGCGACGCAGATCGTCGGCAACCTGACGTTGCCGAACGGCCAAGTGGTGGTGGGTCAGGTGGGCGACTTCAATCCGCGCGCCATCATGTCCCTGCAGAACACCTTCCGGTACCGGAAGCTCCACCTCGGATTTCTGTTCAGTTGGAAGGACGGCGGCGACGACATCAATTTCACCAAGCTGACGTACGATCAAGCGCAGACTACGCGCGATTATGCCGACAAGATCGTGGTGAACGGTGTGACGTGGGACCGGGGCGCCTACCGGCTCTCGCAGTTCCCGGGACACACCAACACCTACATCGAGGACGCGTCCTACGTGAAGCTGCGGGAGGTCAACGTGACCTTCGATCTGCCCAGTGCGTGGCTCAGCCGGATTGGCGGCGGCTCGCACCACATGGCGCTCACGTTCAGCGGCCGCAATCTCGTGACGTTCACGCACTACGACGGGACGGACCCGGAAGTGAGTCATTTTGGCAACCAGCCGATCGCGCGGAACTTCGAGCTTTTCGCCTTCCCGGCGAGCCGCAGTTTCTGGCTCGGCATCAGCGCGGGGTTCTAGCATGACCAGACATCACGTCGGCGCATGGCGGTGGGTGGTGCTCGCGACCGTCGCGGTCGGATGCACGAACCCCACGAATCCCGATCTCAACAACAGCACGCTACAGTCGGTCACCGGCGCGCCCAACGTCGCGTCCGTGAAAGCGCTCGCCCAGGGTCTGCTCTTCGGGACGCGGACCGAGATGCCGAATTTCATTTTCATGGACGGCACGCTGGGTCGCGAAGGCTACTGTCTCTGCAACAACGAGCCGCGATTCATCAGCGAGCTGCTCATAGGGCCGATCGACCCGGGCAGTCTGGGCGGCGACATCTTTCTGTGGCGCAACCCGTACAAGAACATCCGTTCGGCGAACCTGCTGCTGGCCGCGGTCGCGAAGGTGCCGGGATTTACCGATGTGCAGAAGGACGCCACGCGGGGGTTCGCCGAGACGATCCAGGCCAACGACTTCCTGCAGGTGCTGAACGCGCGTGACTCGGCCGGCATCCCGATGGCGGTGGATGGCGATCCGGCCGGCACCCCGGCGCCCATCAAGACCGCGCCCCAGGCGCTCGACAGTATCGCCAAACTCCTCGATGATGCGGACGCAAAGCTGGCGACCGGTGGCGCCGCCTTCCCGTTCGCGTTGACCACCGGCTTCGCCGGTTTCGATACACCGGCCACGTTCCGGCAGGTCAATCGCGGTCTCCGGGCGCGCGTCGCCATTTATCAGCTCGACTACGCCGGTGCGCTGACCGCGTTGGCGGCGTCGTTCGTCTCGACGAGCGCGCCGCTCACCCTCGGCGCATACCATGTGTACAGCACGAACTCCGGTGACGCCCTCAACCCCCTGTTCGATCCCTCGGCCACCCAGTACTACGCCCACCCCTCGTTCGTGACCGACGCGCAGTCCCGCGCGGACGGGACGCCCGATCTCCGGGTCGCCGCCAAGGTCAAGGTCGTCACGCCGCGGACGCTGGAGGGTGTCACCTCCAATCTGTCGATCATCGTGTATGGCAGTCCGACGGCGCCAATCCCCATCGTGCGGAACGCGGAGCTGATCCTGCTCCGTGCCGAAGCAAACATTGGGCTCGGACACGCGGCTGCCGCGATGACGGACATCAACGTGATCCGGGTGCAGGATGGCGGCCTGGCGCCACTCGACGGGTCGTTCACCGGGAACCTGCTGGACGAATTGCTCTACGAGAAGCGGTACTCGCTGTTCTGGGAGGGCGGGCACCGATTGATCGATTGGCGGAGATACGGTAAGCTGTTACAACTCCCGCGCGATCTCCCGAACTTCAAGATCATCTCCCACTTTCCGATCCCACAGGCCGAGTGTCTTCCACGGAACCCCGCGCCGCCCGGATGCCAGCCGGTGGCTGGTCAGTGATGCCACGCGCCGCTCGCATCGCACTGCTCATTGCGTTCGTCGTCGCCGGTCGCGTCGACGCGCAACACGCGTTTGATGCCGACAGTGGCAGCCCGTTGTTCGTGCCGAACACGCCGAACGTGCACTTGATGTCGCACATTCCCCTCGGCCGGTCGCAGACGATCTCCGGGATCGCCATGGAGCAGGAGCTGAGCCGACCGTACGTGTATGTCTCGCGGATGCTGGACCCGCACACACCGGCCGGATTCACGCTCATCAGCGTGAAGGATCCCGCGCACGCGAAAGTGCTGTACAACTATCACATTCGGATCCCGAGCTGCACCAGGGCTTCGGCGGGATGGAAGGCAAGACGTTCAAGTACCATGGACGGTACTACTACGTTCAGGGATTCCAGTTCGCGCAGGGGTCACCGGATGCCGACCTGGGCGCCATCATCTTCGACGTCACCGGACTGCCCGACACATCCACTATTAAAGAGGTCGGCCGGATTACCGCCCCAAACTCGGCGGTCACGAAAGGCTCCGATCCTCAGTGCGGCGGCATGGCCGGCTGCTCGCTGCCCGGCGGCTTCCATAACGTCTTCCCGTACCGGCACTCCGACGGTCGTACGCTGCTCTTCACCACGACGCTGACCGGAACGTACGCCAGCATCTTCGATCTCGGGAAGTTTCTCGCGGGCGCGCCGGACAAGGGATTCATTAGCCACGTGCCGGTGCCGGGAGCGACGGGCCGCTATCACGACTTCGTCGTCCAATACGATCCCGCGACGCACCAAGACAAGTTCTATGGCGGCGCGCAGCCCGGCGGCTATTTCGTGTTCGATGTCTCGAAGCCGGAGACGCCGAAGTTGCTCACGTCGATCACGCCGCTTCCGGGCGCCATATTCTCGCCGTTCGGCCGCGGGCACACGGTCACGCCGACGCCCGACGGCCGCTACGTGGTCACCGAGACCGAGTATCAGTACGCGCCGCTGCGCATCTTCGATCTGCGACCCGGCTTGGACGGCACCGTCCCCACGATCACGCACCCGATCGGCGCCTGGACCGCGAACTGGAAGCATCTCCCGCACAATCACGAGGTGCGGTGGCCGTACGTGTTCGTGTCGGCCTACGAAGATGGTCTGCAGATCTTCAACATGCTGGATCCGACGCGCCCGATGACGGTGGGGTACTACAAGACGTACGATGGTCCGACCGAGGCGGGGGTCAGCCAAGCCGGCCGACCGGACACCGCCGAGATCAGCCTGCGGCACGGCACGGGCACCGTGCTCAATGGCGCTTGGGGCATCGCGGTCAGAAACGAGGACGGCCTGATCGTGATCAGCGACATCACCGACGGGGTTCTGGGCGCTGCACATGGATGGGTTCGACGGATGGAACGGCCATAACTGGGGCATGCCCAACGTCTCTACCGCTCAGGATTGGGCGAACGGCCCCGAAGGCGTGCCCAAGACTGCGCCCAAGTCCACCGCCACCGCGACGCGCACGGGCGCACATTGAAGACGCTCGCCCTGGCCGGCGCACTCGCGATCGCCGTTCTCCCGGGATCGCGTCCACGGTTCCGGCTCGCGGTGGCCGGACCCGCGGCGCTGGCGTCGGGTTGGGTCGAGCTGGCGCCGGCGCAGTCGCCGTTCGTGATCGGCGTGAGTAAAGATGGGCACATTGTGTATGACCTCGATGTCAACGTCCACGACTTGCCGCCGGCCGCATTGTTGGGAGCGTACACCAGCTACCACGCGTGGCTCGCCACGCCGAACCTCGGGGTCGTCCGCTCCTTGGGCCCCATCACCAACGACACCCCGCTCCGCGCCAAGGCGGACTGGAACAAGTTCACCGTGATCGTGAGCGCGGAGCCCGCACCCGTAGGCGCGCATTGGCGCGGTGCCATCGTGCTTGTGGGTCGGAGCCCGAGCTCGCTCATGCAGTCGTTCGCGGGTCATCCCTTCTACAACACGGGCATGCCCCCGGAGTGAAACGTTTCGCATTGTTGCTCGTGCTGCCACTCAGGGCCTTTGGTCAAGACATGGCGGGGATGCCGGGAATGGAGAAGATGGACACCCTGGAGGCGCCGAGCGGCCGGTCCATTGTGCCCATGATGAAGAACCCGATGATGCCCGGGCTCGAGGGCGTGCGTCCGGCGGTCGAGGCCTACGTGCCCAAGAGCAGCACCGCCCCTCTGGCGACGCCTACGGCGATGCCGAGCACCGAGATGCGCATCAAGAACGGAGACACGATCACGTTGGCGACGGGATTCGTGCGCCACGCCGTAGGCGGGCGCACCCTGACCACGTTCGCATTCAACGGCCAGTCGCCAGGCCCCCTGCTCCGGGTGCCGCAAGGCGCGACGTTTTACGTGAGGTTTCACAACGGCATCGATCTGCCCGCGACCATTCACTGGCACGGGGTCCGGTTGGATAACCGGTTCGATGGGTCGCCCGACATGACGCAGCCGCCGGTCCGGGCCGGTGGCACGTTCGTGTACGCCGTACATTGTCCCGACGCGGGAATTTTCTGGTACCACGAGCACGTCCGCGAGGATATCGGTCAGCCGATGGGCCTGTTCGGGAACCTGTACGTCGAGCCTGCAAATCAAAATGGGCCGGGCACCCGCACCGCGTTCTTGATGTTGAACGACCTGCTCCTCGACGGCGATAGCGTCGTTCCATTCGGTCTCGACGCGCCGAACTTCGCACTCATGGGCCGCTTCGGGAACGTCTTGCTGGTGAATGGCAGCCCGCGCGTTCGCCTGGACGCCGCGCCCGGCGAGGTGGTCCGCCTGTTGATCACGAACGCCTCCAGCGCCCGCACGTACAACCTGAGCGTGGGCGACGCGCCGCTCAAGCTCATTGCCTCGGACCAGGGGCCGTACGCTCATGAGGTGATGGTGCCCAGCGTGGTGATCGCCCCCGGCGAACGCTACGTGGTCGAAACGCACGTCGATAAGCCAGGGGATATCGCCATCGTGAACGCGGTCCAGACGATCGACCACTTCCTCGGCGAATTCTCCGCCAACGTCGACACGCTCGGCTCCATTCATGTCAGCGGTCCGCCGGTCGCTCGCCCGGCGTCATTCGACGTGCTCCGCACCGACAGCGTGACGATGCGAAGCATCGAGCGCCTGCGCCCGCAATTCGACAAAGCCCCCGACGAAGAGATCGTGCTCACCACGGACATTCACGATCTCCCGATCCCGGTGATGCAGTTCATGAGCGTCGACACGCTCTTTCGCCCGGCGCTCGAGTGGACGGACGGCATGGCCGACATGAACTGGGTGGCCACGGGCAAAGAGGTGCGGTGGGTCATTCGCGACCAGCGCACAGGCGCCGAGAACATGAAGATCGGCTGGCACTTCCCCGTGGGGTCCGTGATCAAGCTGCGCGTGTTCAACGACCCGCGGTCGCTGCACCCGATGGATCATCCGTTGCACCTGCACGGCCAACGCTTTCTCGTCATTGCCCGCGACGGCGAACCCAATCCGTATCTGGTGTGGAAGGACACCGCGATCATCCCCGTGGGATCGACGGTCGACCTCCTGTTGGATCTCACGAATCCCGGCACGTGGATGTTGCACTGCCACATTGGCGAGCACGTCGCGGCGGGCATGATGGCGCCACTCACTGTCGAGGCGAAATAGTCCCCATGAGAATGCTCCTTGTCGGACTCGCAATTCCTGTCCTGGCCCTGGCCCAAACCCGGCGGCCCCTGCCGGGACAAGAGGGCACGCCGAACGTCCATGTCGTCGGTCACGTCCCGCTCGCGGGATATCTACAGGTCTCGGACATCGACATCGAACAGGAGCTCTCGCGTCCGTACGTCTACGTCTCGCGCGGCGTCAGCAAGCCGGCGGGTTTCTCCATCATCAGCGTGAAGGACATCGCCAAAGGCGAGAAGCCTCGCGTCTTGTATGAATGGAACATTGAGAACCCGGAGCTCCACGTGGGCTTGGGCGGGCTCCGGGCCCGCTACTTCAAGAGCCACGGCAAGTACTACCTCGTGCAGTGCTTTCAGTTCAACCAGGGCTCGCCGGACGCCGACCTCGGCGCCATCGTCTTCGATGTCACCGGTCTTCCCGACACGACCAAGATCAAAGAAGTGGCGCGCATTCATCAGACGGACGCGCCGGGCGGCTTTCACAACATCTTCACGTACAAGCACTCTGACGGCCGCGTCCTCATGTTCGCCTCGACGTCCGCCAAGTCCTACGCGCAGATCTTTGACATGGATAAGCTGCTGGCCGGCGCGCCGAACAACGGATTCGTGGGCCGCATCCAAAATCCGGATCGCCTTGCCCAAGGCCCACAAAGTATCGTCGGGTCGTTCCACGACTATTGGGTGGGGTACGACCCCGCCACGCACCAGGACAAGTTCTATGGTGCCGGTCGCGGCGGCTACTTCGTCTTCGACGTCACGCAACCGGAGTCACCCAAGCTCGTCACATCCATCACCGGCGTCATGGGCATCACGGCCGGCCATACCATCACGCCGTCGCCCGACGGCCGGTACGCGGTCACCGAGACCGAGGTGCAGTACGAGCCCCTCCGGATTTTCGACTTGAAGCCGGGCCTCGACAAGAAGGTCCAAACGATCTCGCACCCCATCGGCGCCTGGACGGCCGACTGGCGCGACCTCGCCCACAACCACGAAGTCCGCTGGCCGTACGTGTTCGTCTCGGCCTACGAGGATGGCCTCCAAGTCTTCAACATGCTGGATCCGACGGACCCGTACACGATGGCGTCCTACCATACGTTCAGTGGCGGTCACGAGACCGGCTGCTGCTCCGATGCGTATATCGCCGATCCCAGCCAGGATCCGCGAGACCACGGCGTCGCCAACGGGGCCTTCGGCGTTCAGGTACGCGACGCCGACGGTCTCATCGTCATCAGCGACATGTCCACGGGATTCTGGGCGTTCTTCATGGACGGCTTCGACGGATGGAACGGTCACTCCTGGGGCATGCCGAACGTCTCGACGGCGCAGCATTGGGACACGGGACCTGAAGGCGCGCCGGCGCACACGCCTATCCAGTAGCCCTCAGGCGTCCGGCGGAATCACCTCGAAGGGTGATTCCGTCGTGCCCAAGCCGGGATAGTTCGCGAGCAAGGTTTCGAGATCCATATAGCGCGCGAGATGCCGCACGACGGTGTCGTCGATGGCGCCCGTGTCGCGCAACTCCAGCAGCCGCTGCCGCTCGGCGTCGATCACGGCGCGCTTGAGATGGCGTTCGGCGTTCGTCTCGTCCACCGGACTGTCGACCGCCGGGCGCTGGGAGCCGAATTTCCGGCGCCGCGCCTCGTACTGCGCGCGCAACCGGGCGACCGCGGCGCGGACTTCCGGCGCCTGGCCGTCGATCCGGCGCTCGATGTCCGCGAGCCGCGTCAGCGCCGCCTCGCTCGTGTTCTTCCAACCGAAGGCTTCTTCCTGGTCATCGAGCGCGCGGCTCCCATTGGCGAGACCGAGCAATCGGACGACAGGCTTGAGGGTCAGGCCTTGGAGGACCAGCGTCGACAGGAGCACGCCGAACGTGATCACGATGATGAACGCCCGGGCCGGGAACGGCGTGCCCTGCTGCGTCACCGTTGGCAGAGCGAGCGTGATCACCAGCGAATCGGCGCCGCGCATGCCGGTCCACCCGATGAACGCGACCTCCCGCCACACGCGCTTCCCGCCCCGGATCTCACCGGCGCGCGTAAACGCCGCGCTGGGAAAGACCCAGAGTAAGCGCACGGCGATGCATACCGCGCTCACGATCGCGATCTCCTGGACCAGCGTGGCGATCGGGTAGCCGCCCAATGCGGCCGCGACCACCGGCAACTCCAGGCCGATGAAGATGAAAATGAGGCTTTCCAGCACGAACGCGGACGCCCAACCAAACGCCGGGTTGAGCGCGTGCACCACTACGGCGACGGCGATCATGGTGGCGATCACCAAACCCACGGCCAGGCTCAGGATCGGGCGCGCCCGCGTCTGGAACTCACGCCACGAGGACTGGATCGCGCCGCTGAACAGGAGCGGCGGCACGAAGATGAGAAATACGAGGTCCGGCGGGATCGATACCCGGGGCACGCCGGGGATCACCGCCAGCAGCAGCCCGCCGGTGACGAGTATTGCGGGGAGCGGAATGGAGAACCGCCGGGCGACGGTCTGCAACACCGCCGCCACGGCCACGAGCAGGAGAATCAATTCCAGCGCGGCCATGCCAAATGATAGGCGGCGCGCGCCGCGCAGGTCAGGCCACGCCGTCTCCCGACAGCTCGACCCGGACCCGCGCACCGCCGCCGGCGAGATTGATGGCCGACACGCGGCCACCGAGATCGGACACGGTCTGGCGCACCATCCACAGCCCGAGTCCAGTCCCCTTGCCGGGCGGCTTGGTGGTGACGAATCGCTCGAAGGCGCGCGTCACCAGACCGGCCGGGAACCCCGGCCCCGTGTCGTCCACATCGAGAATCACGCCCCGTCCTGTCGCGTCGGGACGGGCGTGGACGCGGATCGCTTTGGCGCCGTCCTGCTCTTCCATTGCTTGCACGCTATTGACCAGGAGGTTCACCAACGCGCGCTCGAGGCGCATGGGGGAACCGTGCAAGGGCGCGAGGTTGCCATTCAGATTTTCGATCGACACTTCGACGGGAATCCGGTGCTCGTGCAACAAGGGGCGGGCGGCCGCGACGGCCGCGTCCACTGTCTCGGCGATCGCCAGCGGCACCGTTTCCGGCTCCGTGTTCGCCGACCGGGCGAACTGCAGGAGATCGGCGAGGAACGCCATCGCCCGGCGCGCTTCCTCCAGGATCAGCGTCAAATCGTTCCGGAGCGGCTCGCCGAGCGGCGACTCCATGAGCAACTCGGACTGGAGCGCGATGGCAGTCAGGGGGTTGCGGACATCGTGCACCGTGGCCGCGGCCAGCGTGCCAATCGCCGCCAGCTTGTCCGCTTCGCGCAGGCGGTCGGTCATCTCGCGCTCTTCGATGTCGCGTCGCAGTTGCGCCGCCAAGGCCCGCCGGAGTGTGCGTTCGTTCCACGCTGTCGCGTACGTCGCGATCGCGCCGACCATGCCCAGCAGCATGAGCTTGGCGCCCTCGTCCAGCATCGACGCATCGCTGGAGGTGGTGACCGCCAACGGACTGTTCACGAGATGCACGCGCCCCGTGAGCACCATTGCGGCGACCAGTGTCGCGTATGCACACACGACTCCGATGGTGACACCGGCCGCGTGTCGCTCCGATCCGGTAAACGGACGGCTCGCCAACACCGCGAAATACGCCAGGAAGATCGGCGAGTGGAGCGCCAATCCGGGAATGCCGGCCAACCCGTACCCGGCCTGGAGCGCGGTGATGGCCCCCAGGTCGGCCGCGGCGTTGACGGTGATGAGCCAGGACGGCGCGTAGTGCGGACGGTGGTAGCGCAGCTCTTGGAACGCCGTCCACAGAAGCATCGGGGTGAACACCAGGATGTTCACCCGTACCAGCGCCGCGGTGAGCGCCGGTGCATAGACGATCGCGGCGGCGCCCAGCAGGAGCAGGACGCCGCCGCGCACGTGATTGAGCAAACGTTCGGCGCGCGCGTGTTCTGCGCGCAGCAACGCTCCAATCGACTCGTCCGGATCATTGGCGAACGTTCTCATCCCGACGATCGACGCATGATCCGGCGTCGAGTCACATGTCCATCACCTTCTCCGCTACTGTGTTGCGGCCGTGCTCCCCGCCTGGTGATAGTTGGGATACGGGGGGCGCTTGACGATGGCCGGCGGTTCCTTGACCAGCGAGTCCATCGCGATGGCGACGGCGCGCTCGAGCTGCGTGTCATGTCCGGCGCGCCAGGCCGTCGGGTCGAGCTCCACCGCGACGTCCGGCGCGACGCCGTGGTTCTCGATCTCGAACTGGCCCCGGGTGGTGTACAACCCGACGCGGGGCGCCGTGACGCTCATGCCATCCATGAGCGGCGGATAGTCGTAGATGCCCACCAGGCCGCCCCACGTCCGCTTCCCAACGAGCGGTCCGATCTTGGTCTCATGGAACATGAACGGCAGCGCGTCGCCGCCCGAGCCCGCGTACTCGTTGGTCACCATCACCTTGGGGCCGAAGATCGCGCCGACCGGGGAGGTGAAGTCCGACGCGTCGCGCGTCATCTCGCGGAACATGGGCTTCCGCATCATGACGTCGATCATATAGTCGGCGATCGAGCCGCCGCCATTGAAGCGCTCGTCGAGCACCGCGCCTTGCTTCGCCGTTTGCGCGAAATAGTAGCGGTTGAAGCTCGTGTATCCGGCGCCGCCCGTGTTGGGCAGGTACACGTACGCAAGCTTCCCGCCGCTCAAACGATCCACGGTGCGCCGGTTATCCTCGATCCACGCCAGATTGCGGAGCGCGACTTCGCTGGCCGTGGGGACGACGCTCACATCACGGGCGCCGGCGCCAGAGGGATCGCGGCCGACGCGCAGGATGACGGTCTTGCCGGCCGTCGCGCCGAAGTACTTGTAGACGTCCTCGGTGCCTCGGACATCGACGCCATTCACGGCGAGCAGGTAGTCGCCGACCGCGACGTTGACGCCGGGCTGCGTGAGCGGCGCCTTGAGCTCCGGATTCCAGTTCTCGCCCGAGTAGATCCGCGCGAAGCGGTACCGGCCGTGGTCGACCGCGTAGTCGGCGCCGAGCAGACCGGTGCGCGGTGGATGCGTCGCCGGGATCTCGCCGCCGCCACTAATGAAGAGATGCCCGACCGTCAGCTCGCCCAGTGCCTCGGTCAGCAGGTAGCGGAGCTCTTGTTGACTGGCGAGCCCGGGAACGTAGGCGGCGTATTTCGCTTCGGCAGTGCCCAGGTCGAGGCCATGGAAGTGCGGATCATAGAAGAAATCGCGCTCGATGCGCCAGGCTTCGTGGTACATCTGCCGCCATTCGGCGCGCGGATCGACCGCGACCTGCGCGTCGGCGAGGTTGAGCATCCCCTCGCCAGGTTTGGCGCCATCGACCGGCGCGATCATCCACTGGCCGTCGGCACGGTAGATCATCTTCTGCCCGTTGGCCGACAGATGGAACGACGTCGGGATGCGATCTCCGGCGTCGCCCTGGGGACTGAGTCCCATGACGCCGTCGGCGACTTTCGTCAGCTTGCGACTCGTCAGGTCCCACTTGAACACCGTCTGGCGGGATCCGCCCTCGTCTTCGGCTGTCTGCGGCGGGCGGTCGACAGTCTCCAGCGCGAAGATCGTTCCCGGCGCTCCGGTTGCCAAACCGCTCCAGCGGCGGTCGCCAAGCGGGAGCGCCAGCACGCGCTGATCGATGTTGGCCAGGTCAACGCGGATAGCCGTTGCCGCGTCGGGCTTCTTCTTGACCGAGTCGGCCTTTTTCCCGGTGTCCGCCGCCGCTTTTGCCGAGTCGATCTTCTCTTCGTCGGACAGCGGGACCAGCGGCGACGGACGGTCATTGCGCAACACGACGAGGTAGATGCTGCGCGTCACGGGATGGTCGAAGCTCGACATGTCCAACCAACCCGCCGAGGCGCCGGCATTGGTGCTGGCAGTGAAGTACAGGTATTCGCCGCCGCGGTCGAACGCCGGGAAGCGCGCGTCGCCCATGGCATTGGTCACCCGCGTCGCGGTGCCAGTCTCCAGCGAGTACAGAAAGACGGCCCGCAGATGGTTGGGCTGGCTCTTGGTATAGGCGATCCACCGGCTGTCGGGCGACCACACGGGGTCGAGCGCCCGCCACGGCGCCTCGAACGGGTCGGTGTCGACCTTGACCGACTTCCCGGTCGCCACGTCGACGTACCACACGTTGAGGCGCTTGTCGAGATAGCTGATCTTCTTGCTGTCCGGCGACCACGTCGGCGAGTAGTAGAACGACGGCGCGTCGCCCAGGGTGATGCTGCGGGGCGTCCCGGCACCGTTCTGGGGCGCGATGTGCAGGGTGTACTCGCCCGATGCGTCGGAGAAATAGGCGATCGAGCGCCCGTCCGGCGACCACGCCGGATCACGCTCCATCACGGCCGGCGTGTTGGTGATGTTGCGGATGTCGCCCTTGTCGGCGGGCACGGTCACGATCTCGCCGCGCACCTCGAACACGGCGCGCGCGCCGGTTGGCGAGAGATTCGCGGCGGCGATCTGTTGACCGACCGGCACATAGCGGGGACGGACGTGCGGCAGATCGCCGGAGACCGTGATGGGAATCGGCGTCGACGTTTTCTTCGCGGGATCGAACAGAAACAGGCTGCCGAATTGCTCGTAGACGATGGCGTCGGGGCCAGCGGCCGCCGACTTGATATCGAGACCGGTGTTGGCGACAACCGCGGTCACCGCCTTTGACCGCGTGTCGTACTCGAACAACGTCGTCGGGCCGTTGCGATCGGACAGGAAGTACACCGAGTTGCCGACCCACATCGGCCAGTTGTCGTTCGAGTTCTCGCGCGGGATGCGCTCGATCGACGCATTGGACATTGTCGCCAGCCAGATCTCCGATGTCTCACCCCCGCGATATCGCTTCCAGATCTCGTTGGCGGGATCGTTCGGCACGTAGGCGAGGCGCGCGCCGTCGGACGAGAACGACCCGGTATATCCGCGGGGCAGAGACACTTCCGTGGCCGGCCCGCCCTCCTTGGCGACCGTATAGAGGCGCGCGTACCGGCTGAAGCTCGACCGGCCCGACCGGAAGAGCACGCGTCCGCCGTCCGGCGTCCAACCCACGACGACGTCGGCCGCTGGATGGTAGGTGAGACGCGTCGGGACACCGCCGTCCGCGCTCACGACGTACACGTCGGCATTCCCGTCGTAGATGCCGGTGAAGGCGATGGATTTGCCGTCGGGCGAGAACGCAGGATTCGTCGCCAGGCCGGTGCCGGCGGTGAGGCGCCGCGCGGCCCCGCCGCTGCGCGGCGCGGTCCACACATTGCCGCCGTAGGTGAAGGCCACCAGCGTCCGGCTGATCGTCGGCTGCTGGAGCAGGAGTGGTCCGGATGTCTGGGCGCCGAGCGGCGCGGTGGCGGCCAGGCTCACAGCGATGGCCGCGATTCTCATAATCTGGGACATGCGCCATTATCGCCCCGGCCAGGTCGCGACGCCAGTTGCACGGTCACCCGTGCACTATTTACGTTGCTGGCAGGAATGACCATTGCTGCCAATCTCGGCGCGTTCCGGATGGATGGCTCCCGGCGGCGCCGTTGGGAGATTCAGCGCGACAGCGGGATCGTGGGCATACCGAGCAATGATTGCGCGACGTGCGATCCCGTGCTCGAGACCGCTCGCATGGTCGGCGCCGTCCGCGACGGGGAACCGGGCGCTCTCACGCGCGCGCCATGGTTCGACACCAGGGACCAGTACGTCGTGCCGCAGCTGACGCGGGATGCGCTGGCGCTCGACGTCTCCAAGCCAGTGGCCGAGTATCGCGAGGCCCTGGCACTGGGCATAGACACCCGGCCGGTACTACTGGGGCCTATCTCGTTCCTCCTCTTGGCGACGATGGGGGACGCGCCGCGGCTCGAGATCCTCGACCAGGTGATGGCGATCTATGCCGAGGCGATCAGCCGCCTGGCGCGCGAGGGAGCGACCTGGGTGCAGCTCGATGAACCCATGCTCGTCACGGACATCTCGCCCGATGCCCAGGCGGCCTATGGATGGGCGTACGCGGTGTTGGCCGGCATGCCCGGCGCGCCGAAGCTCTTGGTCGCCACGTATTTCGGCGGCCTTGGCGACAACATTGCCCTTGCCGCATTGTTCCCGGTGGCCGGCTTGCACGTCGATCTCGTGCGGGCTCCCGAGCAGCTGGACGGCATTCTGCGCGCGTTGCCGCACGATCGCGTCCTCTCGGCCGGGGTCATTGATGGCCGTACGGTGTGGCGCACCGACATTGAAGGCGCGTACCGCACGCTCGAGCGGATCGCGTACACGCGCGGCACGGAGCGGCTGTGGGTCGCGCCGTCGTGCTCTCTCCGCTATGTGCCCGCCGAGATGTCGGGCCCGTGGCGATTCGACGCGGAGGTCAGGACATGGCTGACGTTCGGCCAGGAGAAATTGACGGAAGTCGCGGTACTCGCGCGCGCTGTCGACACCGGCGATCTGAGCGCGCCGGAATTCGATGCCGGCCGGCGGGCGGCGGCCGCGCAACGCATTGCGCCGGCGGCCTTCCACGAGATCATCGCCAACCTGGGCGTCGAATAGGGCTAAGCCCGGCGCCGCGCGAGCCACCACCAGATCACGAGCGCGGCCACGATCCCCGCCGCCGCCAGCGTCCAGCCGTCCGCCATTGCGACAATCCGAGACTGGACGGTCTCCCAGTTGGCGCCGGCGGTATAGGCGACCGACGTGAGGACGCCATACCATACGGCGGAGGCGAGCGCCAGGACGCCGACAAATCCCGGCGCCGCCACGCGCAGGGATCCGGCGAGCGGCGGCACGAGCGCGCGGGCGCCGGGCACGAATCGACTCAGCGCCAACGCGACGAGCCCATAGCGATCGTAGAGCGCGCGCAGCCGCGCCGCGGACCAGCGTCCGCTCTCGCGCATGAGCCGGTGCTGCCCCCAACCCACGCGCCGAAAGACGGCGTACACGGCGCAGGCGCCGGCGACATTTCCGGTCCAGGTCGCCAGAAATATCCCGAGCGCGCTGGCCTGGCCGCGAGCGGCGAGAAACCCGCCAAAGGCCACCACGCTGTCCGTGGGCAGCGGCGGGAGGACGTTCTCCATTGCCGCGGCCAACCCGAGCGCGATGTAGAGCGCCACGGGAGGCAGCGACTCGAGGTACGTCAGGATGCTGTCCACGTTGCGGGGATGGCACACGCAAGCCGCGGGCCGGCTATCCCCTTCCCATGACACGAATCCAACTGCTCCGCGTCCTCCGCTGGTCCCTGTGGCTGGGCCAGCGTCTCATCTGGGCGATCGCCACCATCCTCGCCATCGCCAGTCTCGCGGCGACGAGTGTCCGCGGGCGGCGTCGGACGCGCGAGGCCACGGGTCTCGTGGCCTGGCAATCACGCCTGATCGCGAATGGCCTCGGCCAGCGTGCGCATGCCGGCGGCGATGCGCGCGGGATCGACGGCGGCGAATCCGAGGATGACGCCGGGCCGCGGCTTGGCCAGAGCGGAGCAGTAATAGTGTGACAGCGGCCCGACCTCGATGCCACGCCGCCGCGCGGCATTCGGACACCCGCACGTCACTCCGCACGGTCAGCAGCTCGCCGGTGACGTGCAGCCCCGTGTCGCTGGGATAGAGCTCGATGGTCTCGGGGCAATATCGCGCCGCCGCCCGACGGATGGCATTGTACCGCTCGGCGTACACCTGGCGCATGCGCCGCGTGTGCCGCGCGAAGTGTCCGTCCGTGATGAAATCGGCGAGAATGACTTGATCCAAGGTCGGCGGATGCTGCTCGACCCTCGGCCGCGCGGCGGCGAACGCGTCGACCAGCTCGTCGGGCACGACAATGAACCCCAGGCGGAGCGAGGGGAACATTGTCTTGCTGAACGAGCCGACGTAGATGACACGACCATAGGTGTCCAGGCCGTACATTGCGGGCATAGGCCGCCCGCCGTAGCGGTACTCGCTGTCGTAGTCGTCCTCCATGACCCACGCGCCGCTGCGCGCCGCCCACTGCAACAGGGCCAGCCGCCGGGTGAGACTCAGCGACACGCCGAGGGGATGCTGATGCGACGGGGAGACATAGACCATCCGCGCCGACGGCGCGAGCCGGATGCCCGCCGCGACGTTGAGGCCCTCGGCGTCGACGGGGACCGGCACGATCGTCGCGCCGGAAACCATCAACGCGTGGCGGGCGCCGATGTACCCGGGTTCCTCGAGCCACGCCTTGTCGCCCGGATCGAGCAACATGCGCGCGGTAAAGGTCAGGGCGTGCTGCGCACCGGCCATGATGACGACCTGCTCGGGCGCACACCGTACGCCCCGCCCGACGGCCACGTGTCCGGCGATCGCCTCGCGCAGGGGCCGATACCCGCCCATGGCACTGTAGTCGAGCAGCGACGCCGAGACGCTCCGACGGCGACGCGCAGCGAGCCTCGCCCAGACGGTGACCGGGAACTGCTCGACGGCCGGCGTCCCTACGCGGAACGGGCGCGGCGGCCCCGGAATGCGCACGGCCGGCGGCGGCGCTTCGAGCAGCGTCGTCGCGAGCCGGGAGAGCACCGCGCCGCCGCCCGTCCGGCGCACGCGGCGCAGGGTGTCGGGCAGCGTGCGCGCCACGAACGTCCCCGCCGCGCCGGCCGAGATCACGCACCCCTCGGCTTGCAACTGACCCAAGGCAAAGACGACCGTCGTGCGCGAGACACCAAGCTCGTCAGCGAGCGACCGAGACGACGGCAGCCGCGCGCCGGGGATGAGCGCGCCCTTCAGAATCGCGTCGCGGATGCCACTATATATCTGGTGTTGCAGGGGCGTGTCCCCGCCCTGGTCGACTTGGAAATAGACTGTGGCTGAAGCTCCGGGTTTTCTTCCCATGTCGGTGAATGGTAATTGGTCTCACCGGAATAGGCGAAGTTGGCTCTCCAAGGCAGACCACCCGATTGTCTAGCTTCTGACAGAATGACACCCCGGTCGCTGGGCGAGCGTCTGGCCATTGCCGGCACGGTGGTCGCGCTGTTGGATGGCGCGTTCGCCGTGGTGCTGTTCGTGGTCATTCTCAAAGTGTGCGATGTCGAGCAGCTCTTTCAGTCGATCGCCACCGCGCTGCTCGGGGAATCGGCCTTCTACGACGGCCTGCCGGCAGCGGCGCTGGGACTGGCATTGCATTGCGCCGTCGCGTTCTTCTGGGCCGCCGTCTACCTCGTGACATGGGAAAGGTCGGCGTGGCTCCGCCGGCTCACGCACATGGAGTGTGGCACGGTCGCGGTCGGACTCGTGTTTGGCGCCATTGTATGGCTGGCGATGAACCGCATTGTGGTGCCGCTATCGCGACACACCACGACCGTGCCCGTCATGTCCGTCGTGTTCTTCGTCGAGCTCGCGGGCCACATGCTGCTGGTGGGGCCGCCCATCGCATTCATTGCCGAGACGCGCGCGAGGTCCGTCTCGCTGGCCTGACCCCGCGCCTGTACTGGCCATGGTCGCCCGTGAGCGCGCGCCGGGCCGGCCCGAGCGTTAAGATACAGGCTCGGCCTGGAGACTCCCCGGCGGCATGACCTTTCAGCGCAAGCTGCTCCTCGGATTTTCGCTGACGGCGATTCCGGTTTTGCTGATCGCCGCCGAAGCCATTCGCATCAACTTGCTGGAGCGCGCCGCGCTGGAGACGCTCGGCGAGAACATGGCGCGCAATCGCACGTACGGCGAGCTCGAAGATATCATGTCGAAGCAGACGGACGCCGTGTGGCGATACCTGACGGGCATGAGCCCCGAGGGCCGCAAGGAATATCAGGTCACCGGTCAGGTGATCAACTACTGGCAGCAACGATGGCAGTCCGAGCTGAGACCCGATGAGCGGGGGCTCGCCGACACGGTGCGCGCGCTGCAGAACGCCATTGATCGCGTCGTGGGACAGGTCTTCACGCTGTATGACTCCGGCCAGCGCGTTGCCGCCTATCAGTTGGCGACGCGCGACCTTCGGAATGGCTTGATGCCAATTCTGGCGGATGTCAACCGCGACGTCTATCGGCGGCAACGCGAGTCGAGCGTGCGCGGCGCCTACGCGGAGCTGGCGGCCATCGTCGCCGGCGAACGCCGGACCCTGATCGCGATGCTGGTGTTGGCGCTGGGTACGGGGGTGGTGGCATCGTGGCTCATCGCGCGCGGATTGACGCGCCCGATCCGCGCCCTGAACGATGCGATGGTGGCGGTGGGCGCCGGCAATCTCACATCTCCCATCGACGTGACATTGTCGGACGAAGTGGGGACGCTAGCCCGCGCCTTCGCCCAGATGACCGAGAAGCTCCGGCTGTCGCGCGCCGAGCTCGATGCAAAACAGGCGCAGCTCGTCCAGTCGGAGCGCCTGGCATTGATCGGCGAAATGGCGGCCGCGGTGGCGCACGGCCTCCGGAATCCCCTGGCCAGTCTGCGGGCGGCGGCGCAGTTGGGGCTCCACCGGGCCGCAGTCCCCGACGCGCGCGAGCATTTCCAGACGATCATCGACGAGGTCGATCGTCTCGACCGCCGCGTCGGTCATTTGTTGAGCTTCTCGCGGCCAGCTCCCTTTCACCCGTTGCGGGAAAACGTAGCCACGCTGGTCGACGATCTGCTGCCCGCCGTGGCGGGACCGATGCGCGAGCACGGTATCACGCTCGATATGGAGGTCGCGGCGACGTTGCCGCCCATTCGGGTCGATCCCATGCAGATCGAGCAAGCGCTGTTGGAGATCATCGCCAACGCCATCGACGCGATGCCGGGACCGGAAGGCGGGCGGCTCCGGATCGCGGCGCGGTCCGATGACAGCGGGATCACGGTCGAGATCAGCGACACGGGGCGCGGCATTCCGGAGAGCGTGCTCCCGTCGGTGTGCGAGCCCTTCTTTACGACCCGCCCCGAAGGCACGGGGCTGGGCCTGGCCATCGCGAAGCGCTACGTGGAGCAGAACGGCGGCCGCCTCGCTATCGCCAGTCGCCACGGCGAAGGCGGGGGCACCACGGCGCGCGTCTGGCTCCCGGCGGAGACGGCCGCATGAACGGGTCGACGGTGCTGATCGTCGACGACGAGCGAACCCTCGCCCGTTCGATCAAGGCCTTTTTGAACGAGTCCGGGTACGAGGCGGAAGTCGCCGGCACGGCGGAGCAGGCGCTGGAGATGCTGGAGCGCGTGCGACCCGACGTCGTGTTCCTCGACGTGCGTCTGCCCGGCATGAGCGGCATCGAGTTGTTGCAGCGCATCCGCGAGTTCGATCCGGCGGTGCCGGTGATCATCATGACGGCCTACGGCACGATCGAGGGCGCGGTCGACGCCGTCAAGCGCGGGGCGTTCGACTACCTCAAGAAGCCCGTCGATCTCGATGAGCTCAAGCTGCTGGCCGATCGGGCGCGGCAGCAGGCGCTCATGCGCCAGGAGCTGTCCTATTACCGGGGGCGCACGAAGCGCGAAATGCCGTTCGCCGGCATCATCGGCGAGTCGCCCGCGATGCGCGCGGTGCTGGACCGCGCCGCGCAGGTCGCGGCTCTCGACGATGTGCCGCCGATCCTCATCACCGGCGAGACGGGCACGGGGAAGGGGTTGATCGCCCGCAGCATTCATGCGTCCGGCCCGCGGGCGACCCGTCCGTTCATCGAGGTCAATTGTACGGCGTTGCCTGCCACGCTCATGGAAGCCGAGTTGTTCGGGCACGAGCGCGGCGCGTTCACCGACGCGAAGGAATCGAAGATCGGGCTCTTCGAGGCGGGCGAAGGCGGGTTTCTCTTTCTCGACGAGATCGGCGACGTCGAGCTGGCGCTGCAGGGCAAGCTGTTGCGCGCGATCGAAGAGCGGATGGTGCGGCGCGTCGGCGGCGTCCGCGACCGCAAGGTCGACGTGCGCATTCTCTCCGCGACCAATCGCGATTTGGAGCGGGAGGCGCAGCGCGGGCAGTTTCGGAAGGACTTGTACTTCCGGCTCGCCGTCATCCTGCTGCGATTACCGCCGCTCCGGGAGCGCGGCGACGACGTGTTGCTGTTGGCCGGCGACTTTCTCCGGCGCTCGAGCGCGAAGTACGGACGCGAGGTGCGCGAGATCGCACCCCCGGCGCGCGATGCGCTGCTCGCCTATTCATGGCCGGGGAACGTGCGCGAGCTGAGCCACGTCATTGAGCGCGCGGTGCTGTGGAGTCGCGGGCCCGCCATTGATGCCGAGCATCTGTCGTTGGTCGAGCCGCCCGGCGATCCCGAGAGCCGCCCACCGGCCGGCGTGGATCTGGTCCAATGGGAGCGCTCCATGATCGAGCAGGCGCTGCGCGAGGCGGGAGGGAACCAGACCAAAGCGGCGAGCCGCCTCGGCATCAGTCGCGACACGCTGCGCTATCGGCTCAAGAAATTCGGGATCAGTGGGTGATTTCACCCAGTTCGGGGCGAATCCCCCACCCAATCGTCCCCACATGAATACTCGAGCACGCAATCTAAGTGACTGAAAGAAAGCGTGTTACGCAAATGGTCCCGCGTGGCACGCCGGGTGCTTATACAACTGGTGCAACCCTAGCCAATGGAGCATAGGATGACGTGGTCCAAACCCGAATTCGAAGTCGTCGAAGTGACGATGGAAGTCACCGCGTACGTGGCCCGGCGCTAAAGCGCACTGCCAGGCCGAGCAAAGGGACCCGCGTGGCGCGGGTCCCTTGCTTTTTTACGCCGTTCGGGACCGGCGGGCGTCATAGGCGCGCAGGTTCAGCGCCACGAGTCGCAGGAGACGGGGGTCGGTTGACCCCGCGCGCGCGAGCAGATCGCCGATGACGTGATCCGCCTCGGTGCGCGCGCCGCGCTCGACGTCGCGCAGCATTGACGCGGTGAGCGGGGACCCCGGTGCGGTGACGGTCTGGCGCGCGTTATCGATCAACGCCGGCCGCGGCCGATAGCCGGCCCCCGCGGCGATCGCGGCGCACTCGGCGAGGAGCTGTTCGCCGAACGCGGCGCCGCCGGCCGAGACGATATCCCCCACGGGCGCGCGCATCAGGCATGTGGCGCCCGCCAGCGTGGCCAGGAACACCCACTTCTCCCACATGTCCAACAGGATCGATTCGCTCACGCGGGCGTCGAACGTCGCGCCGCCGAGCGCGGCGGCAATCGCGTCGATACGGGCCGACCGTCCGCCGGCCCGCTCGCCAAACGTGATCGACTGGTTCTCGTTGAGATGGAGGATGCGTCCGGCCTCATCCAGCGTCACGGCGATCAGGCACTGTCCGCCGAGCACCGGCCCCGCGCCAAAGTGCGCCTCGAGGACGTCGATGTGCCGCAGTCCGTTGAGCAATGGCAGAATGGCGGTCTTGGGTCCGACGGCGGGCGCCACATCGCGGATCGCGCTCTCCAGATCGTACGCCTTGGCGCTCACGATCACCAGATCGAACGGCCCGCGCAGCGTGTCGGCGAGCACCGTGGGTGGATGCGGCACCGTCGCGTCGCCGAACCGGCTCCGGATGACCAGGCCGGTTTCGGCCAGCTGGGCGGCGCGTTTGGGACGCACGAGAAACGTCACGTCGCGGCCGGCCTGGAGCAGGCGTCCGCCGAAGTATCCGCCGATCGCTCCCGCTCCGAGAATCAGAATGCGCATGGCGCTTAATGTACCGTGGGGACAAAGAGCTCGAGCAGCTGGCGGTTCCACCAACGGCCCGTGCGGCGACGGGTGGCGAAGTCCGCGAACCAATATCGCCAGAGCACCACGCGCACGGCGATCGGCGGCGTCGCGCCGAACGGATTCTTGGCGAACAGGGACAGGACAGCGCCGTCGTTGGCGAGCAAGCGTTCCTGGACCGTCGCGATCCACGGCGTCTCTTCCGACGGGGCCAGCGACGCGAACCACAGGTTCCAGTCGAATCGTGGCTGGTACGGGGCGTAGATACCGGGCGGCGCCGCGGGGTCCTGCGGTTTGTAGCGGAACGGGTACGCGATCCACGTGGAGTCGTCGCGGGTGCCCTGGAACTCGATCTCGTACTGGGCGGTCGTCATGACGGCGAACAAGCCGTAGGCGTTGGCGATGCGAAAGGGCGCCAGCCAACGCGCGGGCAAGAGGAGCACGTCCGGCACGGCGCGCACCGGGAACGACACGATCGACACATACAGCGTCACCACGAACGCGCCGGCGCTGGCCCATCCCAGCCGTCGCGGGCGCGTGTCTCCGGACGGCACCGTCTTGTCGTCGATGAGCAACACGCCCAGCGCCAGCACCAGGTAGTTGAGAAACGCGTAGTTCGCGGTCGTGATGATCGCGATCTGAAACGCCGTGAGAAACGCGGCCGCGTAGAGGCGCGGCTTGCGGGGGAGAAACAAGACGAACGGTCCGGCGAGCTCCACGATGAGGGTCAGCAGGGTGACGCCGGCCTGTATGGCGTGCGGCAGCTGCTGTTCGTACCAGCCGAGCCACGTTGGGAGCGGGTTGTTCTCGTAGTAGTGGTCCATGGCCGTGAGCGTCCGCCACTGCACGTCGCCGCTCAACAGCTTGACCAGCCCCGACTCGAAGTAGATCGAGAACCACTCCCACAAGAGCAGCCACACGGCCGCCCGCGGCGGCGGGGACTCGCGGCCCAGTCCCGGGCGGAGTCCGCCGGGGGCCAGGAGGATCGACGCGACCCCGGCCTGGAGCAGCATGCCGTCCGACTGGTATGACGAGAAGTCTTGCAGCGCGGCGACGCAGGAGAGAAAGACGATCGTGCAGACCGCCGTCGTGAGGCGCGGAGCGATGTTGGCCGTGAGCAGGACGGACGCCACGAAGCCGGCCCCGACGAGCGCCGTCAGTGCGCCATCGCCCGCCCCGAACCAGAGGAGCGTCGGCGCCGCCCAGACGTGGACGATGCCAGGCGCCGCGCGTCGGAGCGCGCCAAGGTAGTCGCCCGCCGGTAAAATTCCCGCCGGTCCGATCAGACCGTGGATCTGAAATAGCAGCGAGTAGAACGCCGAGCCGAAAATAAGACCGAGGGCGCGCAGGAAGATCCAGCGCGGCCACAGTGCCCCGGGCGACGGTGCGGCCAGGTATCTCAGGCGGGCACACCCCCTGTGAGAATCGTCACGAGTTTGGGCAAGTCGATATTGCCACCGGAAACGATGCAGACCACGCGTTCGCCGAGCCGGCCCGCCGCGGCATCCGACGTGGCCGCGGCGACGGATGCCGCGCCCGCGCCTTCGGCGATGACGTGGGCCCGTTCGGCGAGATAGCGCACGGCGGTCGCGATCTCGGCGACCGAGCTGACGATGCTGCCGTCCAGCACGGCGCTGGCCAACGGCCACATCTCTTCCAGTACCGATTGCCCGCCGATGCCGTCGACGAAGCTCGGACGCCGCTCGATCGCCGATGCGCGTCCCACACGGAACGACTCCGCCAGCGGCGCCGCCGTGTCGACCTCGCAGGCGATGACGCGCGCGGACGATCCGGCGGCGCGGAGACCCAGCGCGATACCGCAGGACAAACCACCGCCGCCGAACGGGACCAGCACCGTGTCCGTCTCTGGCGCGTCCTCCATGATCTCGAGTCCGATCGTGGCGTTGCCGGTGATCACGTCGGCGTCGGACACCGGATGCACGAAGAGTCCATCGAGTCCGGGATACGAGCGTTCGACGAGGACCTGCCACCAACGCGGGAACGGCACCCGCACGATCGTGCCGCCGAGTCGTTCGACCGCCGCCGTCTTGGCCTCCGGCGCATCGTCCGGCGCGATGACCGTGCAGGGAATGCCCAGCGCGCGGGCGCACCAGGCGACGCCCTGGGCCATGTTCCCGGCGCTCGCGGTGTAGACGCCGCGGGTCAACCGCTCGCGCGGCGCGGCGCTGATCGCGGCCCCGGCACCGCGGATCTTGAACGAGCCCACGGGTTGCAGGGTCTCCAGCTTGAGCGCGACCGTGCGCCCGGGCAAGTCGAGGGAGACGAGCGGGGTGCGCACAGCCATGCCGCGCAACCGGTCGCGCGCGGCTTCGATCGTGTGGCGGGAGAGGGTCGTGACGGGGGCGGTCACTTGTCGTCGTCGAAGGGGAGGAGACGCATGCGATCTCGACGCAGTTTATATGGGTACGCGCTCGTGCTGCCAATGCTGGCCTGTGGCGGCGACGGCCCCACCGCGGCGAAGGCCGGCCCTGTGTTGCCGCTCGCCGTGGTGAGCGGGGACAGCCAAACGGCGACGTTGGGATCGCTGGAGTCCAAACCCCTCGTCGTGCGGGTGACGGACTCTCTGGGGCATGCACTCGCCGGCGCCACCGTGACCTGGGTCCCATTGGCCGGATCGGGGACGATCGCCGCGCCGACTGTGACCGATGCCAGCGGACAAGTGCAGGCGCACTGGACGTTGGGGCCGACATTCCTCGACCAGTCCGTGGCGGTATCGGCGATCGGACACTCGGTGACGGTGCACGGCGAGGGGGCGGGAAGCGGTGATCTCGCCGGGCGCCAGGTTTTCCCGGCCGACAATGCCTGGAATGCCGACATCTCGGCGGCACCCGTCGACCCGAATTCTGGCACGCTGATCGCCAGCTGCGGCGCGTCCAGCGCGTTGCATCCCGACTTCGGCACCGTGTTCGACGGCGCGCCGAACGGCATCCCGTACGTCGTCGTGCATGGCACGCAGCCGCGGGTGCCCGTGGATTTCGACGATGCGTCGGAGAGCGACCCCGGGCCCTATCCCGTGCCGCCGGACGCACCGATCGAGGGCGGTCCGTCCAGCTCCGGCGATCGGCACGTGCTCGTGGTCGACGCCGACAACTGGAAGCTCTACGAGATGTTCTCGGCGCGGCCCGTCAGCGCGAACGCGACCGCGAACGCGACCGCGGGTGCGTCCTGGACGGCCGGGTCTGGCGCCGTCTTCGATCTCACATCTGACGCGCTCCGCCCCGCCGGCTGGACGTCGGCGGACGCGGCCGGACTCCCGATCTTTCCGGGCCTCGTGCGATATGACGAAGTCGTGATCCATGGCGCCATCACCCACGCTTTGCGGTTCACGTGTCCGTCGACCCGTCGCGCCTACGTCGCCCCGGCCCGCCACTACGCCAGCAACGACACGAGCTCGGCGCTCCCGCCGATGGGGATGCGCGTGCGGCTCAAGGCGAGTGTGAACATCGGCGCGTTTCCGGCGCACGTGCAGGTGATCCTGCGGGCCATGCAGCGGTACGGGATGTTCGTCGCCGACAACGGCTCGGGGTTCTTCGTGAGCGGGGCGCCCGACCCGCGGTGGAGCGACGACGAGCTGCATACGATGACATCGCTGCATGGCAGCGATTTCGAGGTCGTGCGCCCCTAGGCGATGGCGCGAATGCCGGCGAGGGAAAAGGCGGCGATGTGATCGACCAGCGTGTCGATCTCGGCGTCGCTGTTGGGCATCGCGTCGCCAAAGGCGATCGCCCGGAACCTGTCGGGCTTGCAGAAGAGAAACTGGGACTGCACGCTGATCGCGCAGCGCAGCACGCGCGGGTCCGACTCGTCGGCCCCGAGGAGCTCGGCCAGGACGCCTGACAGGTAGCGGAATCGCGGCCGGAACCCGTGCTCGACGATCCACGGCGCGGCGCTGGTCGGCTCCGCCATCTCGTGGAGCATGAGCCGCAGAATCCACGACGCGGGATCGATGTGCACCAGCATCGTCACGTGCATCCGGATGTAGTGCCGCAGGCGGTCTTCGGCCGAGCTGCCGGGCGCCGGTTGCATGGTGACATCGCTGACCTTGCGCATTTCGTCGACCGCCAATCGCAGCACGGCCATGTACAGCCCGAACTTGTCGCCGAAATGATAGTTCACGGCGGCGACATTGGCGTCCGCCCCGCGGCAGATGTCGCGGACGGTGACCTTGGCGAAGCCATGCTCCGCGAAGAGCTGCACCGCGGTCTCGAGGAGACGCTCGCGCGTGACTTCTCCCCGCGGCCCGACGTCGGCGACGGCCGGGCTCACAGCGTCCGCCGAAAGAGTCGAGTGGCGATGGTCATGGTCACGACGGTGAAGATGGTCAGATATAACAAGTCACCCCCGATGGCCGCGAATCCCGTGTTCTTGAGCAGCAGACTCTTGAGCGCGTGCACGCCATACGTGAACGGGTCGACGATGGCGATCGCACGCATCCAGGCCGGGAACGCCTGCTGCGGGTAGATGGCCCCGCTCGGAAACCACAGCAGCGTATTGAGCACGCCGAAGAGCGCCCGTGGAATCAACGGATCGCTCATGCGCACCATGATCATGAACATCATGCTGACCAGCGCGGTCGACGTGGCGATCACGACGATGAGGAGCCGCAGCAACCTCATGGGAGCGAACGGGTTGGGGATGCCCGCGATCAGGGACCCGATCGTCATGAGGACGAATCCCGCCAGCACGGCCTTGATCGCGCCCGAGATGTTGAAGCCGAGAATGAGCTCCAGCTTGGTGATCGGCGTGACCAGGTATCCCTCGTGCAGCCCGCGCGCCTTGTCATTGATGAAGATGATGCCGCCGCCGATCATGACCATCATGAAGATCGCCATGACCGTCGAACCGGCGAGCAGGTACTGGATGTACGGGACGTAGGGATAGACCTCGACGAGATCGAGCGACGTCTGCGTCGGGACGCGCACCGGATCGTTCTGCTGGTCGTTGTACGCCGAGACCAGCCCTGATATGCTCGACGCCAGCGCGCCCGAGACGAAGTTGTCGGTGTTGTCCTCGATCAGCGCGACGCGTGGGGCATCCTTGGCCAGGACGCGGCGGGAAAACTCGGGCGGAATGTCGAGGACGGCGTTGACCTGTCCGTTGCGCAGCGCCGACAGAGCCGAGCCCTGGTCGTGGTAGGGGACCGTCTCGAATGTGCTGGCGTTGGCCGCGATCGCGCCGGACAGCTCGCGCAGCTTGACGGACTGCACGCCGCGATCCTGATCGAGCAGCCCCACCTTGAGATGCTTGACCGTGCCGCCGAAGGCGTAGCCCAGGATCACGAGCTGCACGAGCGGCATGACCAACGACATGACGATGAGCGCCGGGCTGCGGCGGAACCGCCGGAGGTCGCGTTCGACGATGGCCCAGACGCGTTGCACTAGCGGCGCATCATGAAGGGACTGTCGGCGGCGGTCGCGGATTGCAACGCGTCGCGCAGCTGGCGTCCGGTGAAATGCAGGAAGACATTGTCCAGCGTGGTACTGGAGACGCCCAGCGACTGTACGACGACGCCGCGGTCGGCGGCGGCCTCGAGTACGGCTTGAGTCGTGGCAGGGCCGGAATGCGAGGTGATCCGAAAAAGGCCGCCCTCGCCCACGACGTGCTCGACGCCGGGCAGCTGTTCCAACTCCGCCGTCCAGTCATCGGGCGCCGACTGGAAGCTCACTTCGAGCGTGTTGGCGCCGGCGACGGCGTCCTTGAGGGCCAAGGGTGTGTCGAGCACGATGAGCTTCCCGTGGTCCACGATCGCGATGCGGTCGCACAACTTGTCCGCTTCGTCCATATAGTGCGTCGTCAGCAGGACCGTGAGGTCCCGTTCGGCCTTGATGCGACGCAGCATCTCCCACACCGCCGTGCGCGACACCGGATCGAGTCCGGTGGTCGGCTCATCCAGGAAGAAAATGCGCGGCTCGTGGACGAGGCCGCGGGCGATCTCGACGCGGCGGCGCATGCCGCCCGAGAGCTGCTTGACCGGCTTGTCGGCCCACTCCGTCAGCTCGACGGCCGCGAGCAGCTCGTTGATCAAACGCCGCCGCTTCTCGCGTGGGACGCCGTAGAGCTTCGCGAAGATGGTGAGATTCTCGCGGGCCGAGAGCTCGAGATCGCTGGTGAGGGCCTGGGGGATGACCCCGATCGCGCGGCGCACGTCGTCGGGCGCGGCGACGACATTGGCCCCGGCGATGATCGCCGTCCCCGATGTGGGGATGATGAGCGTCGTGAGCATCCGGAGCAGCGTCGACTTGCCGGCGCCGTTGGGGCCCAAGAGACCCATGATCTCGCCCGGCGCGACGGTGAACGAGATCGCGTCGACCGCCGTGAACGTGCCGAAGGTCTTCGTGATCTGCCGGACGTCGACGGCGTTCATCCGTGCGTCACGCGCGACGGCAGGAGCACGTACGCCGTCATGCCGACCGCCAGCAGGCGGTCGCGGTTGTCGACGCGGAGTCGGATCTCGAACGTCTTGATGTCGCGCTTGGAGCGGCTCACGTCGCGTTGCGTCGCGAAGCCCGCGTCGACACCTCTATAGAAGACCGTGCCCTGGCGGGTGGCGCCCGACGGAAGCCGCACGGTCAGGTGATCGCCCAGGCGGACGCGATCGATGTAGGTCTCCTCGACGTCGGCGCGAATCCAGAGCGCGTCCGGGTTGATCAGCGTCACGACGGGTTGACCCGGGTTGACGACCTCACCGTTCCGCACGGCGCGGACATCGACGATGCCCGCGATCGGCGAGCGGAGCTCGCTGTATCCCAGGCGGACGTCGGCCTTGGTCTCTTGGGCGGTCGCGGCGGCCTGCTGCTGGCGCGCCATGTACAGGTCGCTGCGCTTGATCGAGACCTGTTCGGCCGCCGCGCGGGCCATGCTCAGCGCCGCGCGCTGGGCCGCGACTTGTTTGTCGGCGGCATTGGCGCGGGCGACCGCGACCTGATACCCATTCTCTTGTTGATCGAGCTCTTGCTTGGCGACGCCGCCGGTCTTGGCCAGGGCCTCGTAGCGATCGCGCGTGAGCTTGGCGTTGTCGAGATTGGCCGCCGCTTCCGCTTGCTGGGCGACGGCAGCCGCCAGTAACGCTTCGGCCTGGCTGATCTGATCATTGGTTTGCATTTGCTGCAAGCGCAGCGATGTTTCGCTCGACTGGACGCGTACGGCCCCTTCTTCGGCGCTATGCGCGTAGTACGCGCGATCGGCCTGGAGTTCGGCAGGCACGAGTCGAGCGACGAGCTCGCCCGGCGTGACCGAGTCTCCCTGATCGACGAGCAGTTGTCCAATTTGACCTGTAACCTGCGGGCTGACGATCACGTCATCAGTAGTCACGATACCGGTGAGAACCAGGTCGCCAGATCCGCCACCAACGAGCCAGGCTACGGCGCCCAGGAGCAGTGCGAGGGCGGTCCCGAGCAGGATTCGCTTGCGCGTCATGCGTCTGAATATAATGTGCCTCTAGAACACGTGTATGAAACGCGCGTTTCAGCCTATTAACATGAGCGTTCTCTTATCTCATGGCGAATGTGTGCGGTATCTCACCACTGAAAACTCGGCATATGGCGGAACTCGCCACAACTGTCACACTGTGAGCAAAGCCGGCTTGCGCTGTGACCCGACCTGGAAGAACATTGTGGCCCATGCAGACCACGGGTCGACCGACTCGCCTCCGCGGAGAGCACCTCGCTTATCTCGAGGTGCTTGGGTCTATGCATGTCGACGATCCGCGCTGGAAGCCCACGACGGCCGGGTTTGTCACGGTTCGCCTCGTCGACAAGTGGGCTGAAGCGCTGCACAGCTGGATCGCGCCGCGCCCCACCGAAGTTGCGGCGGTGCGCAAGGCGATTGGGGAGATGCCGGAAGGTCCGATCCAGAACTCGCTCGTCGCGATCGTGAACGCCGTCACCCAGTCGTGGGGCCGCAGTCGCTCGGTCGTGTCTGCGCATGTCCTTGCATACGCGGCGCTCTTGCATGACCAGCGTGAATCAGAGCTGGCCATTGACGTCTATCGTACGTTTCTGAGCTTTGCCGAGTCCGACAATGAGCTCGAGCTTGTGCCCCACGCGTGGCAGCGACTCGGGATGTGCGCGATCGCGGCTGGTAACTTCGTCGACGCCGAGTCGGCGCTCGAGACGGCGCGGGCGATGGCGGACGAGTCCGGCGCACGATTCACCGAATTGATGTCTCGTTACGGTTTGGCGCTCGTCGTGCTGCGCCGCGGCAACCTGCCGCGCGCGGATGAACTCTTGGGCGAGATCGTGGTCGAGTGTAAGCCGGTCGTGGATGCGGTGCCTTCCGTGACCGACGTCATGGCGCTGGCGCTCCACGAGCAGGGCGTCGTGGCCATGCGTCGGAGCGACTTCGATCGCGGGTTTACGCTTTTGCATGCCGCGCTGGAACATCACCGTGAAGAGCGCATGCAGGACCGCGTACTGAACGACTTGGCGCTCGCCTTCGCGGATGTCGGCAAGCGAGACACCGCTCGTCGCGCGTTACTCCTCCTGCAGGCGCGCACGAAGGATCAGACTCTCCGCTCGATCGCGACGCTCAATCTCATGGAGCTGGCGATCAGGACTGGCTCGGAGACGTTGTTCGAGCGGTACCGCCGTACGCTGGCGGGTGAAGCGCTCGCTCCGCGTCTCGCGGTGGACTATCAGCTCGGCGTTGGGCAGGGCTGCCGCCGGTTCGGCCGCGACGAGCAGGCGCGTGCCGCGTTTGACCGGGCGATTGTGCTTGCGGAGCGCCACCAATTGAATGATCGGTTAATCGAAGCCGAAGCGGCTCGTGACGCGATGCCCGAGGAAGAATCAAGCGCCCCGCAGGCGCAGCCGGACCTTGGCAATGCCGCCTTGCGCGTCGCCGACGCGATAGAGCACTTGAGCGCCGAGTTAGTCGGCGCCGGAGCTTAGGACTCCGGCGCCAACGGCGTGCGTTTTAGCAGTGCGTGGAGCCACCGGCGTAGGTCCCGCCGCAGGAAGCAGTAGGGGCGGTGGTGGAAGCACAGGCCGCGAGGGTCATCGCGGCGACGGTCGCAGCAAGGATCGAAAGGCGGCGTAACATTAAGCGCTCCAAATAATTTAAGTGGTTGACGCGACGTGGTTTGGACCCGTCCACAGTGCGGTGCGCGAGGGCGTTTTGGGATGACGTCCTGGGGCGCGGCACAGTCGTGCGTGGGCGGTGCGCTTTGAACGTGATGCCGCAGGACCGCCTGCAGATTGTCGCGTTGCTCCCCGATCATCTCATGGCATCGTTTCGCGCGGTGCCCGGACGCCGCCACGTCGTGCGCGTTGTCCGCACGGTCGAGGAACTCGACGCCGCGCTCCGCCTCTCGCGCGTCGATATCGCCGTCGTCGACCCCGCGCTCGTGGGCGGCCGGCAGCTCGGTGATCTGGTCGGCGTGCTGGGACGCCACGAGTCCGTCCACGTCGTGAGCTACACGACGGTGTCCCCCGCGGCCATGCGGGCCCAGAATGGCGCTCGCCATGCGCGGCCATCGCCACCTCGTGCTCAAGGGTTTCGACGATGCGCCAATGCAGTTCCGCGCGTATCTGGAGAGCCTCCCCGCGGACGCGCTGGCCGACATCCTGCTCACCCGACTTGGTCCGGCGCTGGCGCGGCTGCCGATCGCCGTCGCGCGGGCGGTCGAAGAGCTCTTTCGCACACCCGATACGATCACCACGGTGGAAGATCTCGCCCGGCTGGCCGGCGTCCGTCACCGCCGCCGACTGCACGAGGCCTTGGATCGCGCCGGGTGGCTGTCGGGATGGGTGCTGCTGCGGGCGGCGCGCGTCGTCCGCGCCTATCACTACCTGTCGCAGGGTCCGCCCGGCGCGACCCGCGTGCGCGATGTGGCGGCCAAGCTTGGGTACGCCACGGCGCGCGGGCTGGCCAACGAAGTCCGGGCGGTATCGGGGTTCCTGCCCTCGTCCCTGGCCACCCAGCTCGAGCCCCACGATTTCCTGGCCCGCGTGGCGGCGGGACTCGTCCGCACCGATATCGCGGTTCCCCTGCCGGTCGCCGGCACGCCCGCCGACCAACACGTACCCCGCGGTTCGGAAGGCATCGGCGCCTGACGTTTCGATCCAGTAGTTTTCAGGCATGACGCTCTTCGCCACTCGCCTCGCTGCCTTGGGCACCGAGAACGCCTTCCGTGTGGGCGACGATATCGCCCGCGTGACCCCGGGACTCGCCGCCCGAGGGATCGACGTCATTCGGTTGAACATCGGCGAGCCCGATTTCGACAGCGCGCCCCACATCAACGAGGCCGCCTGCGCCGAAATCCGCCGCGGCAACTCGCATTACACCGATCCCCAGGGCATCCGGCCGCTGCGGGAAGCCATCGCCGCACACATCCGGCGCACGCGGGGCATCACCGTCGACCCGGCCCAGGTCATCGTGACGACGGGCGGCAAGCCGTCCATCGGTTTCACGATGCAGACCTATGTCGACCCGGGCGACGAGGTGATCTATCCCAGTCCCGGATTCCCGATCTACGAATCGTGGATCACGTACGTCGGCGCCACGCCGGTGCCGTTGCCGCTGCGCGAGGAAACGGGCTTTTCGTTCACGGCGGATGACCTCATCGCCCGCCTCTCCAAGCGGACGAAGGTCATCATTCTGTGCTCGCCGTCGAACCCCACGGGCGGCGTCCTGACGCAGCCAGAGCTCCGGGCCATGGCCACGGCGATCCGGGAGCGGTGCCGGCCGGACGTCCGCGTCTACTCCGACGAGATCTACGAGGACATCCTGTTCAATGGGGCCACGCATCACAGTATCGCGGCCGAAGACGGGATGGCGGAACGCACGATCATCGCCTCGGGCGCATCGAAAGGGTTCGCGATGACCGGCTGGCGCCTCGGTTGGGCGGTCCTGCCGACCGCGGAAGAGGCGACCGTGTTCAAGCAGCTGACGATCAACACGGTATCCTGCGTTCCGCCGTTCATTCAGGTGGCCGGAACGGTGGCGTTGGAGAGTCCGGCGTCGAAACCGGCCATCGCCCAGATGGTCGCCGCGTTCGAGGAGCGCCGCACGAAGGTCGTCGCGGCGTTGAACCGCGTCGAGGGCGTCCGCTGCCAGACGCCGCGCGGCGCGTTCTATGTGTTTCCCAACGTGGCCGGTCTCTGCGAGCGACTGGGCGCCATGGAGAGCGGCGGGGCGTGGACGTCGCCCTCGCGCGCGTTGCAGGCGTTCCTGTTGGAGCGGTATGGCGTGGCGACCATGGATCGCATGTCGTTCGGGCGGATCGGCGCCGAGGGACAACACTTTCTGCGGCTGTCGATCGCGACGAGCCTCGAACGGTTGCTGGAGGGCGTCCAACGCATCGCGGCCGCGGCCAACGACGCGGAAGGGTTCGCCGAGTTTGCGCGCGTGGCCAGTACGGTAGGCGCCTGAGGGGCGGGGAACCAGCGGGGCGCTCTTCCGATTTTTAGTGTCAGACGCCGGAGGAACCAATGGCCGAGGCACTGATCGTCGACGCGGTACGCACACCGCGCGGAAAGGGGAAGCGCGGGAAAGGCGCCCTGACGGAGATCCATCCGCAGGAGCTCTTGGCGCAGGCGCTCAACGGGCTGGCGGCCAAGAGCGGCGTGGCGCCGGATGACGTCGACGACGTGGTCGCCGGTTGCGTGTCGCAGGTGGGGGTCCAGGGCGCGAACATCGCGCGGAACTCCGTTCTGGCGGCCGGATGGCCGGATCACGTGTCGGCCACCAGCATCAATCGCTTCTGCGGCTCGGGGCTCCAGGCGGTCAACTTCGCGGCGATGGGCGTGGCCGCGGGCGTTCAGCAGGTCGCGGTGGGCGGTGGCGTCGAGAGCATGTCACACCTGTCGCTGGGCGCGGATGGTGGCGGGACGGATGGCGGCAACGTGCGGCTCCGCGAGCGCGTGTATCAGGTGCCGCAAGGCGAGAGCGCGGATCTCATCGCCAGCCTCTACGGTGTGTCACGGGCGGACGTCGATGCGTTTGCGCTGGAGTCGCAGCGCCGGGCCGCCGTGGCGCAGCGCGAGTGCCGGTTCAGCCGCAGCCTGATTCCGGTCACGGATCCGGCGACCGGGGCGGTGCTCCTCGATTTCGACGAGTACACGCGGCCGACTACGACGATGGAGGCGTTGGCGGGGTTGCCGCCGGCGTTCGCCGAGATCGGCGTCACGCTGGACCCGATCGCGCTGGCGCGGTACCCGGAGGCGGGCACGATCCGCCACGTGCACACGGCGGGCAACTCCAGCGGCATCGTCGATGGCGCCGCCGCGGTGCTGGTCGCGTCGCCGGAATACGTCCGCGCGCACGGGCTCAAGGCCCGGGCCCGCATACGGGCCATGGCCACGATCGGGAGCGAGCCGCTCATCATGCTGACCGCGCCGGCGCCCGCGTCGCGCAAAGCGTTGGCCGCGGCCGGCATGTCGGTCACCGACATCGATCTCTGGGAGATCAACGAGGCGTTCGCGGTGGTGCCGATCATGACGATGCGCGAGTTGAACATCGACCCCGCGCGCGTCAACGTGAACGGGGGCGCCATCGCGCTGGGCCACCCGTTGGGCGCGACCGGCGCGATGCTCGTGGGAACGGTGCTCGACGAGTTGGAGCGGCGCGATCTAGCCACCGGACTCATCACCCTCTGTATCGGTGGCGGTCAGGGCATCGCCACTATCGTCGAGCGCGTCTGATCTCGAGTCTACTGCGTCACGGCGCCGGACCGCAGATATTGGTCGAACCACTGATCCGTGCGCTTGATGCTGTCGACGATGTGGGTGGGCTGCCGGAATCCGTGCCCTTCGTTCGGATAGCGGACGATGGTCGTCGGCACGCCGAGCTTCCCGAGCGCCACGTACATCTCTTCGGCCTGCGTGATCGGCACATCGTGGTCGATCTCGCCATGCAAGAACAGCGTCGGCGTCGTCACGTGCTCCACGTGGGCGAGCGGCGACCACTGCCAGAGCAACGGGTAGTTGTCCTTGGGGCTCATGTTGAACTCGGCCTCAATGAGGTCCGTGTATAACGACGTGCCGTAGAAGCTGATCAGATTGCTCACGCTGGCGACGGACACCGCCGCCTTGAACCGCGGCGTCTGGGTGATGACCCAGTTGGTCATGAACCCGCCGTAGCTGCCGCCGGTAACGCCCAGGCGTGCCGTGTCGACCCACGACGCGTTCCGGTGGATCGCGCTATCGAGCCCGATCATCAAGTCCTTGTAGTCGCCGCCACCCCAGTTGAGCACCGTGCCGTCGGAGAACGTCTGCCCGTAACCCGAGCTCCCGCGCGGGTTGAGGAACACGACGCCATATCCCCGGCCGACGAGCATCTGGAACCGGTCGGAGAACGTGTAGCCGAACATGCCGTGGGGGCCGCCGTGAATCGAGAGGATGAGTGGGTACCGCTGCCCCTCGCGGAGGCCCACCGGCTTCATGACCCATCCCTGCACGCGCGTCCCGTCGAAGCTCGGCACTTCCACCATCTCGGCGTCGGCCATGGTGACCTGTGCCAGGAGCGCGTCCTGATCGTGCGTCAGCTGCCGGGCCCCGGAACCGTCGGTCGCGGAGATCCAGACCTCGGGCGGGTGCGTGACGTCCGTCTTGACGAATGTCATGAGCTTCCCGGCTTTGTCGAACGAGTACTGCCGAACGGTGCACAGACAGTTGACAAGCCGCTGCGCGGCGCCGCCGGCGGCCGGCGCGCGGTAGATGGCGCTCGAGCCGTGATCCGTCGCCGCGAAATACACGACGGGCGCGCCGGGTTGCCAGCTGACTTCCGAGATGCGCCGGTCGAGCGTCGGGGCCAACTGGTGCGGCGCGCCGCCGGTCGCCGCGATCACCCAGGCGTGGGTATCCTCGGACGGACTGTCTTTGGTATTGTGCGGGCGCGTCCACGCCGGATAGGCCAGCTGGGTGCCATCCGCCGACCAGACGGGGGCGAACTCGGCGCCCGGCGTGTCGGTCAGGCGCGTGATGGCGCCACTGGCGACATCCACCGTCCACAAGTCGTTGTGATACGCGTTGTCGGGATCCGGCGACCGGTCGCTGACGAACGCGATCCGTTTGCTGTCGGGCGACCAGGCCAACGAATGCTCATCGTGATTGCCCGGCGTCAACACGCGCGGCTCGTCACCCTTCGCCGACACGACCCAGATGTGGGTGCGCCGATCGTCGGTGAAGCCCGTCCGCGTCTTGTACATGATGCGCGAGTACGCCCGGACATTGCTGGTGGGTGCGGGACGCGGAGCCTCCGTCCCCACGAACGCGATCGAGGCGCCGTCTGGCGACCACGCGAAGTTCTTGAGCGTGGCATTGCCGGTCCAGTTGTCGGTCTCGTAGACCGTGGCCACGGTACGCGACTGACCTGACGCCACGTCGTAGACCGAGATGCCGGTTTTCACGGTATAGGCGATCGCCGCCCCGTCGGGCGACCAGCGCGGCGACGTTCCCGCAAACGTATGCGTCGCCTTGCCGGAGGCGAGATCGATCAGCACGATCTCGTTCGTGATCGCGTCCGTCGTGTAGTCGGTCGTGGTGCGGACGTAGGCGACCGTGCGTCCGTCGGGCGAGAGCCGCGGATCGCCCACGCCTTTTTCCAGCGCCATATCGCCGACCGTCATCGCCCGGTGCTGGGCGAGAGCCGGTTGCGACAGGGCACACGCGAGACAGATGGCGGCGGCGAAACGATGCATCAGGACTCCCAACGGGTCGGTGACACGCTGTATACGCACCACCCGTCAGAAATGCTCAGGCCTGGCCGACTATTCCCGCGCCCTGGTCGAAGGCGAAGCTGGCGAGACTGCCCAGCGTCAGGCTGGTGCCCTGTTTCCGCTTGGGGAGGCCGATGATCTCCCACGGCGAGGCGTCGATCAGGTCGCAGGCCTTGTCGTAGATGCTATCGAAGTGGTCGCGCTTGACCCGCTCGAACCGCGTCATCCAGTCCCGCTCCCCGAAGTAGTCGATCGGAATGATGTCGCTGGTGTTGCCGATGACCAGGTAATAGCAGCCGATGAGCGGGTAGACCTTGAACACGTCCCAATCGAGCTTGTCCTGGCTGGCTTTGGCCGCGGCGATCAACTCGTTGTACTTGTTCGTCGCCCGCCACTCCATGGCCAACAACATTAGGGTCTGGGAAACGCTGGCCATCCAGCTCGCCAGACCGACGGCGGGGCCGCTGAACACGCCGCCGTCCGCGAAGATGAGCGCCGTCTGGGCCGCGAACGAGACACTGGCGTTTGCGGCGCTGGCCAGCGCGCTGTTGGTCTCCCGCTCCATGCACTTGGACAGGCCCTTGAATGCCGCGCTGGGCGTGCCCGTATCGATAGCGTAGGGAACGTGCTTCCAGGCATCGTTCTCCTCGTACACCTTCTTGCAGGCGATCGCCAGCGTGCTGCAGCAGTTGTAGATGCCCGTGATGTTGGAGACGAACGGCGCCGCGCTGGCCGCGCACTGGCCGATGAGCGGCGAGATGTAGCTCATGATGTCGCCGATCACCGTCAGGTTGTCGACGCAGAAGATCGCCGCCGCCATTTTCGTGAGGGCGCCCTGCAGGTCGTTGACGGCTTGTTGGGGCGTCAGCTTCTGGACGTAGCCCGGCGCGGCGCGCACGTCCGACTTGAAGTCGTCGACCGCCTCTTTGAGCTTGGCGCGGACGTGTTTGCCCTTGAACGTGACGTCCTTGCCGATGAACCGCTGGAGGAGTGCCTCGCGCTCCTCGCGGATGCACTGCAGCGCCATGACGTCGGCCGACGTGAACTTGGCGTGGAAATCCAGTCGCTTGAAGTGGGCGAGCGCCGACATTGTCTTGCTGATGGTGCCCGTCTTGTTGCGCTTCTCCCACTCGGGATTGGACCGGCGCCACACGTCGATCGCATTGGAGAGCGTGATGGTCGTGTCGGCGTTCGGCGTGAGATTCCACTGCTTGATCGCCTGATCGACGCGCTGCAGCAGTTTGCTACGCGGCTTGAACGCGCCGCGGTTGGTCTCGGTGAGCCAATCCTGGTACGACGGGATGCGTCCCGCCGTCGTCCAGTCCTTGGGGAGGGCGTTGGAGGGTGCCATGGAGCGTCAACCTACACCCGGCCGCTCGTGGACGTTAGATGGGGCGCCTGTCCGACGAACGTGCGGTCGGCCAGCTGCGTGGTAATGAACGCGGCGACGTCGGCGCGCGAGATGCTCGTCATGCGGACGGCCTCCGGATCAACGGTCGCGGCATATGTTCCTGTGAGGGGGCCGAGGGTGAGGCGCGCCGGCCGCACAATGGTCCATTCCAGCGGGCTATCAGAGACCACCGACTCGCGGTCGCGGGCGGCGCGACCCGGCGAGCGGCCGGTGACGCTCTCCAGGAGCCGCGCGGCCGCGCCCCCCGCGGAGCGCGTGTCCGAGCTCGCCGCGGCGTCACTCACGTGGATGACGCTCCGCGTCCCCGCGCTGGTCATCTCCCGCAGCACGAGCCGCAGGCCGTCCAGCTCCGCCGGCGCCACCGCCCAGATGACCGCATCTTGATCGCGCACGGCGGCGCGGACGGCGCGGGGTTGGCCGACGCTGCCGCCGTAGATGCGAACGGATGGATCGCCGGACAGATATTGTGCCGGCGTACGCGTGAAGGCGGTGACGGTGTGGCCGGCAGAGAGGGCGCGCATCACGAGGACGCGGCCCAGGCGTCCGGAGGCGCCAAGGACGAGCACTTTCATGGTGCTCAAGAATGGCACCATCCCGCCTATCCGCTCAGGTCATCCTCGTACCAGTTGCGTCGCGTTTCGTCCTCGGCGCGCCGCAGGGCGCCCTCCAGATACACCCGTGTGAGCCCGCCGGCCCAGTAGGCGAGATCGGCGCGGTTGGGCTGGACCGTCTCGCGCGCCGAGCGGAGCGGGGGCCCGCCCAAGGGCGAGTCGAACTCGAGCCAGCCCTCCCAGCGGCCGATGTCATCTTCGCGGGCGCAGACGCGGGGCAGATACGGCACGCCGTCGCTCGCGCTAAACATCTCGTTGAATTGCACGACGACTTCATCCATGACAACGGAGCCGGGGCAAACTTTGCGCCGCTGGCGACACCCGCGCCGCCGTTTGCGACATCATGGTGGCAACCGCAGGGGACAGGCCGCAGTCTCCGCCCCATGACGTTTCTCTTGACGATGCTGCTCGTGGTGCCGGCAGACTCGACGGCGCGCGGTCTCATCCGGCGGTCGATCGACGCCATGGGTGGCGAGGCGCGGTTGCGCGCGATACACAGCGTGCAGATCGCCAGCATCGGGCATCGGAACATGCTGGAGCAGTCGGAGCGCCCCGAGGGTCCGTGGTTCCAGGACTACGAAGACGAGACGCAGCTGCTCGACTTCACTGGCGGGCGCATGCGCGTGACGTTCCGCTCCCGGGGATACTCGCAGAATGAATGGTGGCTGCAAGCACCGGACTTCGCGCCGCCGGCGACGGGGCGCGCGACGCGCACGACGGCGACCGGCGGCGACCCGATGGTGCATGATCTCGATGAGGAGCTCGCGAATTTCCCGACGCGCGTCGTGTTGGAGGCGCTCGCCGCGCCGGATCTGGTGCGCCAACCGGACGTGGCGCTGCTACGTCTGGGGGGACTTCGTGACGCGGTACGAGTACTCGATGTGGACGTTGGAGCCCAATGGCGTGCGGGTGCCGCGGCAGCGCCAATGGACGCGCAACGGATTGCCGGACGAGGCGCGATCCATCACCGCGCTCGCCTTCGACGTCCCGGTGCCGGACAGCGCGTTCGCCATCGACTCGGCCACCCAGGCGATGTTCGTCGCGCGGCACCGCCGTTCGCTCGACGAGGCGGTGCTGCACGGGGAGCGCGCGCAAGACGTCGCGCCCGGCGTCGTTCTCTTGCCCGGCGCCTGGAACGTGTCGCTGATCGTGCAACCCGACGGGATCCTCGTTCTGGAGGCGCCGATCTCCTCCGGATATTCGCGGCAGGCGCTCGCCGAAGTGGCGCGCCGATATCCGGGACGGCCGGTCAAGGGCGTCATCACGACGTCGGACTCGTGGCCGCACATGGGGCATCCGCGAGTATGCGGCGCGGGGCATCCCGATCTACGCGCTCGATCTCAATGTGCCGATCCTGACCCGCGCGCTGCGCGCGGTCCACCGTACGTTCCCCGATTCACTGCAGCGGGCGCCGCGGCAACCCGTGTGGCGCGTGGTGTCGGCGCCGGTCGACGTCGGCACGGTGCGCATCGTGCCCTATCGCGCGGAGACGGGCGCGCGCAGATGATGGTCTATTGGCCGGCCGACAAGCTGCTCTACTCCAGCGATCTCTTCGCGCCGAACGATAGCACGACCTGGTTTACGCCGGAGTATCTGCGGGAGGCGGCCGGCGCCGTGGCCCGCGAGCATCTCGATGTCGACCGGGCGTACGGCATGCACTACGCCACGACGCCCTGGTCGAAGATCATCGAGAGTGTCAGAACGTCACTTGGAGGTCCGACGTGAAGAGACGGTCGGTCGTCTTGAAGCCCGGCGGTGGCAGGTTCGCGTAGTGGATCGTGTAGCCCAACTTGATCGCGAAGTGACGCGAGAGCGGGGCGACGAGGTCGGTCTCGGAGTTGATGCGAAAGTCCGAGCGCTCTTCGAGGCTGGGGAGCGCCTCGACCGACTGCTGCGCGTACGTGTCTTTGCCGAACGTATAGCGGTAAGTGACAGCGCCCCGCGCGGTCGCGTGGTTGTCGGTGCTGTCGGGCAGCGATCGTTGCTCGATGTAGGCCGCACCGGCGTCGAACTCCAGCTTGTGCCGCGCCGGCAGGACCGGCGTGATCGCCAGGCCCCCGCCTTCCTCCAGGCGGCGATCGATGCCCGCGAACGGGTTGCGATCGAATCCGACCTGCGCGTAGAGACCGATCTGCTTGGTCAGCGCATACTCGTCGCGGAGAGACGCCGTCCAGATGTTCGTCTGCACCACATTGTCATTCTGGCCGTACACCCATCCCAGGTTCTGATCGATCTTGTTGACGGGGCTCGTGTGGATCGTGAGTTGATCCGTGAAGTTGAAGGTCGAGACCTGGGTATTCCCCGTCGTGCTGACGTACCCGAGATCTCCGTGAAACACCACGACGGGTGGTCGTGGGGTCTTGGTCGTGTCCTGCGCACCGGCGACGCTGGCCGTGACCAGGAGCAGCGCACCGTAGATTTTTTTGGTCGAAAGCATGGTCAGGGAAGATGCAACTCCGGGACCGTCTCCCGCACCATGAGGATGTCGGATTGCGTTTCGTCGCCGAGTTGAAACGCATGCGCGCCCGCATCGGTAAACCCCGATTTCCGATAGAACGCGATGGCCCGCGGATTCTGATTCCACACGCCGAGCCACACCGCCGGCGCGCCGCGGGCGCGCGCCGTCTCGATGACCGCGCGCATCAGTGTCTGGGCAATGCCGTGACCGTGCCACGCCCCATTGACGTAAAAGCGCTTGATCTCGAGCGCGCCCGCGTACGGGACGGCTGCCGGTGCCGGTGGCCCCGCGATCGCGGCGTATCCCACGATCTCGTCGGACTCGGCGAGCAGGACGAACCCCGCCGGATCGACGATCTCGGCCCGCATGCGCTCCGGGGTGAACGCGGCCGCCATGTAGCCCGCCATGTTCTCCGCCGTGTTGAACGCGTGGTACGTCGCGTGGAACGTCCGCGCCGCGAACGCCGTGAGTGCCGCCGTATCGTTGATGCCCGCGGGGCGGACTCGAATGGGGAGCATGTTACGATAAGTTATCCCCGGGTCGTCTGTTCCGGAGATGCGCCTCGTCGAGCAGCGCCCGGGCCTCGTCGTCTGTCACGAAAGCGCGTGGCCCATGAGGGGCATTGGCGCCGCGTTGTTGGCCATGGGCGGCGGCATCATCGCCGCCATGATCGTGACGCATGCCCGCGTGCCATTCGTGCCCTACGTCGTGTGCGGGATATTCGCCCTCGTGGGGTGCGTCATGTTGCTGAACGCGGCCGACCGGCGCGTCGTGATCGATGGCACGGCCGGCGTGGCTCGCCTGATCAGGTACGGACCCTTCGGGCCCACGACGACATCCGAGGTGCCGCTGGCCGACATCCACAGATGTCGCGCTGGAGCGGTCGCCGACGCAAACCAACGCGACGTACCGCCCCGTGTTCATTCGCACGAACGGCGCGCGGGTCCCGTGGACGCCCGTCCTCACCGGCGATCGCGCGGGGCAGGCGACCGCTGTCGCGGCCGCCCGTGCGCTGGGCGGGTGGCACGCGCTCCCTGCCGATGGGTCGGCATTGCCCGCCGCCGTCATCAAGAATGCCGGGCTGGCGATGGGGTTTCTCTCCCTCTTCATGGGCGTCGGCGTCCTGATCCTGCTCTTGCAGGTCGTCATGCTGCTCACGTGGCGTCCAGTCCCCGCTACGGTTCTGTCGACCGGCATCGAAGATGTCCGCGTGAATCGGGGCCGCATGTCCTACCGGCCGGTCGTGACCTACCGCTACGCGATCGGCGGGCGCCAGTACACGTCGAGCGGGGTAACGCCCCTCAACGAGTCGCGCGGGTACGCGTGGGCCGAGGCCGTGATCGAACGGTACCACAGGGGGCAGACGATCACGGCGTACGTGGATCCCCAGCACCCCGACCGCGCCTTTGTCGAGCATTGGTTTGCGCTGTTCACGGTGGTGTTCATCCTGGTGCCGTTGGCGATCCTGCTGTTGCTCGGATTCACGAGCCGCCGGCGGCGCGGGACCGTTGGGGTGGCTCCTCCGGTCCCCGTCGTCCCCGCACAGGCCGACCCGAGGGCTCGACTGGTCAGCTCAGGCAAGTTGGCCACCCCATAGGGGCAATTGACGACGGGGGCACAATAGGGTATTGTGCGAGTGAATGGACGTTCAGTCACTATCGCCTGAGCCCGCTGTCGCGGCCGCCGTCGATGATCGCACGCAGAAATGCGAGGCGATCGAGGCCGCGGCGTTGGAGCTCTTCGTCGAACAAGGCTTTCACGGGACCACCGTGCCGGAGATCGCCCGCCGCGCCGGGGTGGGCACCGGAACGCTGTACCTGTATCACGCGAGCAAGGACGAGTTGCTCGAAGCGCTCTTCCTGCGCTGGGACAGTCTCATGATCCGCGATCTGCTGGCGTCGCACCGCGACGGTATGACGCCCCGGGAGATGTTCGCCGCGCACTGGCAGGGGGCGGTGCGGTTTGGCGATACCTATCCCGCGGCCTGGGCATTTCTCATGGCGTACCATGGCTCGCCGTACGTCGGCGTCGAGACGCGGCGTCGGCTCGAGGCCATGAAAGCGCCGCTCGTCGCCGTGTTCGAGACCGGCATAGCGGAGCGCGTCTTCAAGCCCCTGCCGCCCGAGTTGCTGCGCGCCGTCTGCCTTGGCCTGCTGCGCGAAGTCCGGGAGTTGGCGGTGCAGGGGAAGATCACTATGACGCCGGCCCTCTGGCAGGCTGCGGAGTCGATGGCGTGGGAGGCGATTTCCCTTTGATGACTTCAGAAATGCCATCAATCGATTATGAGGCCCGCGTCCGCGGCGCGATCCTGAGCGCGGTCGCCGGCCCTTGGGCCAATCAGGGCCGCCTGGAACGCGCCGTACGGGCCTACGCGCGCGCCGAGCGACGGCAGGGCGAGTCTCCGGAGCGGATCATCATTCGGCTCAAGGAGCTCATTCGGCCGGCGGTCCAACCCCTCATGGCGACCGAGCGACGGGCCTGGGCGCTCCATGTACTCGGCGCGGCGGTGAACGCCGCGGTTGCGGGCTGCTATTCCCGATCGGAAGACGCGGACCGGTCGCCGGTTGCCGTCCCGTCATGAAGTACTGACATAATCTTGGCCGCCGGCGCGGGCGGCCTGTGACGCGGGGAGTGCACGTTAGCGTCCCGTGGCCGCGCTTCTCACGATCGACGCCCTCGCGATCACGGCGGCCACCAGTGACCTGGCCCCGGTGGGACCGTTCGGCGACTAGTCGCCAGCCTGTGGCAGAGGTCCCGGCATGATGGCGTGCTCGCCGGTCTTCTTCCGCTCGGCGCGGGCCTCGAACCACGTCTGGAGCTCGTCGAAGTAGGTATAGAACACCGGAGTCACGTACAGCGTGACCAGCTGGGAGAAGGCCAGGCCGCCGACCACCGCGACGCCCAACGGACGGCGCGTGGACGCCCCGGCGCCCAACCCCAGCGCGATCGGCAACGCGCCCATGAGCGCCGCCATCGTCGTCATCATGATCGGGCGGAACCGGACGCTGCAGGCCTCGAGGATCGCCGCTTCCGGCGATTTGCCGCCGTGCTCGGACTCGATGGCGAAGTCGATCATCATGATCGCGTTCTTCTTCACGATGCCGATGAGCATGATGACGCCGACGATGCCGTAGACGTCGAGATCGAGGTGGCAGAGCCAGAGGGTGACGAGCGCGCCGAACGCCGCGAAGGGCAGGCCGGAGAGGATCGTGATCGGGTGGATGAAGCTCTCGTACAAGACGCCCAGGATCAGGTAGATCACGAACACGGCCAGCGCCACGAGGAGCAGCAGCCCGGATTGGGTGGACTCGAACGCGGCCGCGGTCCCGGTGAAGCTGGCGCCGATGTTGCCGGGCAGGACCGCCTTGGATTCCTTTTGGATCGCGGTGAGCGCCGAGCCGAGCGATGCGCCGGGCGCCAGGTCGAACGAGATCGTGACCGACGGGAGCTGGCCCGAGTGGTTGACGGTGACCGGACCCACGTCGTCGCGGAACCGCGCAACGGCCGACAGCGGCACCAGCGCGCCGCCGGAGCTCGGCGCGACGCTGAGCGCGCCGTACCCGCCGTTGGACTGGCCGCCGCCGCCGGTGTTGGGCCGCACGTAGAGCGTGCCGAGCGAGGCCACGTCGGCCTGGAACTGGGGGAGGACTTCCATGACGACCCAGTACTCGTTGGTCGGCGTGTAGATCGTCGACACCTGCCGTTGGCCGAACGCGTCGTACAGCGTGTTCTCGATCTCGGCCGCCGTGACGCCCAGTTGGCCGGCGTGATCGCGGTCGATGTCGATCGTGACCTGCGGGTTCTCGATGAGGAGATCGCTGGTGACGCCCGACAGCATCGGCAGTTGGCGCAGCCGGTCTTCCAGCGCGCGGGCTGTCTTGTTGAGCGTCGGGACGTCGCCGCTCTGCAGCGTGTATTGGTACAGGCTCTTGGACTGGAGGCCGCCGATCGAGATCGCCGGTGGATTCTGGACGAAGATCGTGATGCCGGGGACGCCGGCCACGGACCTCGTCAGGTCGCGCGCGATGTCATCCGCCGTCCGGCTCCGTTGGCTGATCGGCTTGAGATCGATCGTCATCTGCCCCTGGTTCGCAGCCGGCGTCGTGCCGACCGACGATGTGACCGCGTGCACGTCGGGGTCTTTGACGATGATGGCGGCGGCCTCGGCCTGGTGCTGCACCAGGGCGTCGAAGGACACGCCTTCGGCCGCTTCCGTGGTCACCAGGAGCTGTCCGGTGTCATCGCTCGGGAAGAGACCCTTGGGCATGAACCAGAACACGACGACCGTGGCGACCAGGATGACGGCCGAGAACACGAGCGTGGCGGGCCGGCGGGCCATGACCCAGGCCAGGCTGCTCTCGTACTTCGCCAGGACGACATCGTACATGTGCTCGACCGCGTTGTACATCCGGCCGTGGTGCTGGTCCTTTTCGCCGCGCAGGAAGAGGCTGGAGAGCATCGGCGTCAGGGTCAGCGACACGAACCCGGACACGAGGATCGAGACGCCGATGGTGACCGCGAACTCGTGGAACAGCTTCCCGATGATCCCGCCCATGAAGAGGATCGGGATGAACACCGCGGAGAGCGACAGCGTCATGGACAGGATCGTGAAGCCCACCTCGGCGGCGCCGTCCATCGCCGCCTGCACCCGGGGTTTCCCCATCTCCAGGTGGCGGACGATGTTCTCCAGCATGACGATGGCGTCGTCGACCACGAACCCGACGGCGAGCGTCAGGGCCATGAGCGACAGGTTGTCGAGGCTGTAGTTGAGCAGGTACATCACCGAGAACGTGCCGATGATCGACATCGGCAAGGCGAGGCTCGGGATGACCGTCGCCGAGAGGTTGCGGAGGAACAGGAAGATCACGAGCACGACGAGCACGAGGGTCAGCTCGAGAGTGAACGTGACGTCGTGCACCGACTCCTGGATGCTCGTCGACCGGTCGTAGAGGATCTCGACATGGATGGAGCCCGGGATATCGGCTTCCAGTTTGGCGAGGGCCTGTTTGATCCGGTTGGCGACCGCCACCGTGTTGGTGCCGGGTTGGCGTTGGATCTGGAGGACGATGGATCGTTGGCCGTTGAGCCAGCTGGCGGTCTTGTTGTTCTGGACGTCGTCGGTGACGCGTCCCACGTCACCCAAGCGGACCGGGGCGCCGTTTTTGTAGGCGACCACCATGTCGCGGAACGCTTGCGCGTTATCGAGCTGGCCCGTGGCGTTGATGGTGAGCGCGGTCTTGGTGCCCCACAGGACGCCGGTGGCGATGTTGACGTTCTGGCTGGCGATCGCGGCGTTGACGTCCTCGAGGCCGATGTTGCGCGTGGCCAGCTGGTGCGGGTCGAGCTGGATGCGCACGGCGTACTTCTGCGTGCCCTGGACGAGCACCTGGGCGACGCCGCCGACCATCGACAGGCGTTGGGCCAGCGTGACCTCGCCGTACTCATCGAGCGCCGAGAGGGGCACGACGTCCGACGTCAGCGCCAAGGTGATGATCGGGGCGTCGGCCGGGTTGGTCTTCTGGTACGACGGCGGGATGATGCCTTGCGGCAGCGTGCGCAGGGTCTGGGTGATGGCCGCCTGCACGTCCTGGGCGGCGGCGTCGATGTTCCGGTCGAGCGTGAACTGGACGACGATCTGTGTGGCGCCGATGCTCGACGTCGACGTCATGTTGTCGATGCCGGCGATCGTCGAGAATTGCTTCTCGAGCGGCGTGGCGACGGTAGCCGCCATGGTTTCGGGGCTGGCGCCGGGGAGCGTGGCGCTGACCGTGATCGTCGGGTAGTCGACGTTGGGCAGGTCGCTGACCGGGAGGGCGCGGTAGGCGACGATGCCGAAGAACAGGATGCCGACCATGACGAGGGTCGTCATGACCGGGCGCTTGATGAAGAGAGTCGTGAAGTTCATGCGATCAGTCGCCGGCGACAGGTACGGGCAGCTGCGGTTGCCGCCGCGGCCAGAGCCGCATCCAGCGCGGCAGGTGGGGGTTGCCGAGCCACGTTTGCAGCTCGTCGAGGTAGGTATAGAACACGGGGGTGACGTAGAGCGTCACGACTTGGGAGAACGCGAGGCCGCCGACCACCGAGACGCCGAGGGGGCGGCGGGACGCCGCGGAGGTGCCGACGCCGATGGCGATGGGGAGGGTGCCGGCGATCGCGGCGACGGTCGTCATCATGATCGGGCGGAACCGGACGCTGCAGGCTTCGAGAATGGCTTCGGTGGGCGTCTTGTGTCCGGCGCGCTCGGTCTCGATGGCGAAGTCGATCATCATGATGGCGTTCTTCTTGACGATGCCGATCAGCATGATGATGCCCACGTAGGCGTACACGTCGAGCTCGACGCCGGTGACGAAGAGGGCCAGCAATGCCCCAAACGTGGCAAACGGCAGACCCGTGAGAATGGTGATCGGGTGGATGAAGCTCTCGTACAGGATGCCGAGGATGATGTAGATGACGAAGATGGTCACGACGAGCAGGACGCCGAGTCCTGACTGCGAGCTCTGGAACGCCTGGGCCTGACCGGAGAACGCGTGCGACACGTCGCCGGCGAGGACGCGGTTGGCGGCGGCATCGACGGTGCTGGTGACTTTACTGAGGTCGGCGCCGGGCGGGGTGTTGAACGTGATGGTGACGGACGGCAGCTGGCCCGAGTGATTCACGGTCTGGGGGCTGACGCCGCGGTCGAGCGTGGCGACGTCCGACATCGGGACGACCCTGTTGTTGCTCCCGTGGACGTAGAGCGAGGTGATGTCGGGGATGGACTGCTGATACTTGGGCAGGACTTCCATGAGCACCCAGTACTCGTTGCTCGCCGTGTAGATCGTGGACACCTGCTGGGCGTTGTAGGCTTCCGCGAGCGCGTTCTCCAGTGCCGCCGCCGTGACGCCGAGGGCCGCGGCCCGGTTGCGGTCCATGCGGACGGTGACGGTGGGGCTGGTATTGAGCAGGTCGGACGTGACGTCGGTGAGCAGGGGGTTCTTCTTGAGCTCTGTCAGCAGCTTGAGGGCGTTCTCGTACAGCTCGGCGATGTCGGGAGCTTGGAGCGTGTACTGGTAGAGGGATTTCGAGTTGCGGCCGCCGATGCGGATGCTGGGGGGGTTCTGGATGAAGACCGAGATGCCCGGCACGCGGTTCAAGCGCCGGGTGATTTCCACCAGGCAGACGTCGGCGGGCGGGCGTTGGTTGGCGGGCTTCAGGGTGATGAACATGTTGCCCTGATTCGAGCCCGAGGTGAAGCCACCGGCGCCGGCCGACGAGACGAACTGATCGATGTAGGGGTCCTGGGCGGCCAGTTTGGCGACGCGCTGCTGGAGCCGGACCATCTCCTGAACGATGTGCCCTGCGCGGCCTCGGTGGTCGCGTTGAGCTGGCCGGTGTCGTCGGGCGGAAAGAGGCCTTTGGAGACGAACCGGAACAGGACCGCGGTCAGGACGAGGATCAGGACGGAGAACGCCAGCGTGAGCGGCCGGTGCCGCATGACCCAGGCGAGACTGCGTTCATAGGCGCCGAGGACGGCGCTGAACGCGCGCTCGGTAGCCATGAACATCTTGCCGTGGTGTTCTTCGTGCCGTTCCTGCAGGAACCGGCTGCACAGCATCGGGGTCAGCGTCAGCGACACGAAGCCCGACACCAGGATCGAGATGGTGATCGTGAGCGCGAACTCGTTGAACAGCCGGCCGATGATGCCGCCCATGAACACGAGCGGAATGAACACGGCGCCGAGCGAGAGCGTCATCGACAGGATGGTGAAGCCGACTTCGCCGGAGCCTTTGTAGGCGGCTTCCATCGGTTTCTCGCCGAGCTCAATGTGCCGGATGATGTTCTCCAGCATCACGATCGCGTCGTCGACCACGAAGCCCACGGCCAGGGTCAGGGCCATGAGCGAGAGGTTGTCGAGGCTGAAGTTGAGCAGGTACATCACCGAGAACGTGCCGACGACGGCCATCGGCAGGGTGAGGCTCGGGATGATGGTAGCGGTGACGTTCCTCAGGAATATGAAGATGACGAGCACGACGAAGATGAGCGCCAGGAGCAGCGAGAGCCTGACGTCATGCACGGCGCCCAAGATGCTGATGCTGCGGTCGCCCTCGGTGTGGACGGTGACGGAGGGCGGGAGCTCCTTTTCGAATGTTCGCCATCGTCTTCTTGACGGCGTTGACGACATCGATGGTGTTGGTCCCGGGCTGGCGGGTGATGGCGAGGAAGATCGAGCGCTGGCCCTTGCCGCCCGTGTAGTACCAGCTGGCGGTCTTGTTGTTCTGGACGTCATCCAGGACGTTGCCGACATCGCCGAGTCGGACCGGCGCGCCGTTCCGATAGGCGACGATGAGGTGCTTGAACTGGTCGGCGTTGTAGAGCTGGCCCGTGGCGTAGACCGTTTTGGTCTGGTTGGGGCCGTACATGATGCCCGTGGGGATACTGACGTTGTCGGCCGTGACGGCGCGGGCGACCTGGTCGATGCCGAGATTGCGCGACGCGAGCGCCTGGGGGTCGACCTGGATGCGGACGGCGTACTTCTGGGAGCCGTAGACGTTGACCTGGGCGACGCCGTTCACCATCGAGACTTGTTGGGCGATGGTGGTTTCGCCGTATTCGTCTACGGTTTGAAGGGGGAGGTCGGGCGACGTGAGGGCGTAGAACAGAATCGGCTGGGAGGCCGGGTTTTGTTTCCGGTAGGAGGGCGGGACGATGTTGATCGGCAGATTGACGAGGGCTGCCGAGATGGCCGCGTTCACGTCCTGGGCGGCGGCGTCGATGTTCCGGTCCAGGGAGAACTGGACGGTGAGCGACGTGGAGCCGAGGGCGCTGGTGGACGTGATGTTGTCGATGCCGGCGATGGTCGAGAACTGTTTCTCGAGGGGCGTCGCCACGGTCGCGGCCATGGTCTCCGGGCTGGCGCCGGAGAGGGAGGCGCTGACGGAGATCGTGGGGAAATCGACGGGGGGGTAATCGCTGACCGGGAGCTCTTGGTAAGCGATGATTCCGAACAGGAGAATGCCGGCCATGACGAGGGTCGTCATGACGGGGCGTCGGATAAAAAGGGCCGTGAGGGCGGTGCCCCGGGTCCCGAGCTCGAGCTCGTGGGGCTTGGCTATTTCCGTGTGTGTGTCGTCAGTGGCCACACCTGAAGAGTACGCGGATCGGGGCCGGCTCGTTGGCCGGCCCCGGGCCAAGTCATTTGGTGCGTTGGTACAGGCCGGTCAGGGTGGCGGTGCCGATGGAGTGGCCCTTGATGGCGGTCAGCAATCCATCGCGATCGAGGCCGGCTTCCATGGCGTTGGGCGCGAGGTCGAGGGCGTACAGGGTGAAGACGTAGTGGTGGGGTGGGTCGCCGACCGGCGGGCAGGGTCCGCCGTAGCCCGGGGCGGGGAATCCGGTCTTTCCTTGGATGATGCCGGCGGTCGATGTGCCTTGGCCTTCGGCGATGCCGCCTTTCTTGGGGTCGATGCCGTAGGCGACCCAGTGGGTCCATCCTTGGCCTTTGCGCGCATCGGGGTCGAACATGATGAGCGCCAGGCTCTTGGTTCCGCTCGGCACGCCGGCCCATTTGAGGGCGGGGGAGACGTTCTGGCCGCCGCAGCTGTTCTTGTCGTAGCCTTGGGCGGTGGGGATTTTGTCGTTGTTGGCGAAGGTCGCCAATGTGAGCGACAGCGGCGAGGACTGCGCCACCGCGGTGGGAGCCGCGCAGAGTGCGAACGTGGTCAGGCCGAGTGCCGCGGTGGTGGCCCGGAAGGCTCGTCTCATACCTGTTTCCTCACGGTAAATGTGTCGACGCGCCGTACAAGTTGCCCGCGGGACTTCCGGGCTTCAAGCGCCCGACTGTCACGGTGCGCCTGGCGCGCGGGTGGCCGGCATCAGTATTTTTACGATCTCTACCGTTTTTTTCGGGGCGTAGCGTAGCCCGGTAGCGCGCCTGCTTCGGGAGCAGGAGGTCGCTGGTTCAAATCCAGTCGCCCCGACTCATCTAACCGCCGGCGTCACTTAGCGTTGCTGAGTGGCGCCGGTTTTTTACATCTCGGGCCGTGACCCATTTGGTGACCCGTTCCGTGGCTTCGTTTGGCCGGCTAATGCCACGTCTCGGAGCTTGGTGGGCTCGCTCATGACCGCGAGCATGGCGTCATCGGTTGGTTGGGTGTAGTTGAGCAACGTCGCCTTATCACGCCACCCGCCGGCGGCCGCGACGTCGGCGATTGCGAGGTGCTTGCGTTCGGTCGCCCACTTTCGGCGATATGGGTGCCAAAGGCCGCCGGCGAGTTTCGGCAGCCTCGCCTTCTTCTCCGCGCGCCGGAGCCATTTGGCGAACTGATACCGGCTCATCGCCACCGTGATGTCTTGCTCGGAGGGGAAGCATAGCCCGCCGACCGTCGCGAGCTCCTTCCGGAATGCGCGAATCTCCTCGCCGAGTGCCGCCGGGATCGGCACCTGGCACTCAGCGTCCTGCTTGTCCGCCTCGGCGCGCCAACGAATCACGCCGCCCTCCAGATCTATGTCCGACCATTCGAGCTGGCGGATCGAACCGAGCCGGCGTCCCGTAGCTTCGGCGAGTACCAGCGCGAACTCGATCTTCACGAACCGCAGGTGTTCGGCGTCATCAATCGCTTCGTCCGCCAATTCGCGGAGTGCCTTGCGTGTGACCAGGAAGCGATCCCAGGTCGCCAACGGTCTTCGCGATTTGTGCTCCCGCACGCGCTGAACGCCGCGGAGCGGGTTGGTGTCTAGCAGTCGAACGCCATTCACTCGTACCGAAACTGCCCAGTTCAAGATGCGATTGAGCAACGTAAGATCGACATCGACGCTTCGCGGACGTACCGCGCCAGTCGTGTAGTCCTCGTCGACCACGATCCCGCCGGCGCGCCGGGTGGCTGTGTAGGCTGCCACATCGTCGGCGGACAGTTCGCGCACCTGGCAACCGGCACCGAAGTACGCGATCAAGCACTTCATGCGTCCCCGCACTCCAACTGCCACCGTGGCCTCGTGGCGTGGAATGTCCGGCACTCGGTGCGATACCGATTCCAGAGATCGCCCAGTGTCAGCGGCGTTTCCGGTGCTGGAGCCAGTCCCTGTAGCAGGGACGTGAGTAACGAGAGTCCCAGGCGCTCGGCTCTGGCTTTGTCCGAAGTGTGTAGGCACTTCCGGTCCTTCCCGCGACCCGAGACCCACACAGTCCGATAAAAAGGACCACCCTTCGTCATCTCAAACAGCCGGACGCGGCACCCTCGCTCGCCGAGCACTCGCGCCCATCGTCCGTCCACTTTGTACCAGCCGCTACGTCTTGCCATGCACGCCTCCCTTGTGGAGACGGGCCGCAGAGAGCGACCGGGCATCGGCAACGGGATCATATGCGGCGTGTGTCTGCCGAGCAATGTTCTTCTTCGCCGGACGCATCGGCAGGTCCTGACGTCGTACCCTTGGCGCGTGCCGGCGGCCGGCGTTCGGAATCGCACCGTTACGAATCAGGCGCGCCAGGTGATCGCGCGAGTAGCCGCAAACGACCTGCGCTTGTGCCAGAGTGAGCAATTCATTTTCGCGCTCACTGATCGACGCTTCGAGTTCGGCTGCCAGCGCATCGCAAGTCTTCGCGGCTTCCTCCGCGCCGTGTGTCCGCAGCAGCTCTGCGCGCCGGCGCCAGTCCCCCGCCAACTCAGGAAGACCGTTCATGCGATACCGACGGCGGACCTGGAGACGATGCGTCTCGCCGCTATTGATCGAATCGGTACCCAGATACCGGCGTGGGGCGACCAGACGTAAGGGGCGGCCCGCACTTCCGTATCGTACAGGTACACTGGAGAAAACGCGCCTAGGTTCCGGTATGTCTCCCACTCGGGCGGCACAATGACGATGCTGCCTGCGAGCCGGTCCGCTACGAGCGTGTCATTGATCAGATTATCGATGGCCAGCCGGGCGTCCAGCCATCTTCCCCGCGAGATGCTTTGCATCGACTCGTCATCGCGCCTGAGCGTCCACGAGACCGACCCACCGGTTTCCTCGGTCGACCCGTTGGCACGGAACACGAGACGCTGGTGCTGCCCGGAATCACGAAAGATGTCGACGACTTTGAACAATGGTCCGCTGATCCCGAATTGCCGCTCGCACACCTGATCGTAGAGGCGCTGATGCGATGGGCACCGCCAAACGGCCAATGTTGGGACGACGTTGTATACGGGCAATGCCATGCCTAGCGACCAGAGCGTCTTGCCTTCGTGTACCAGAGCGTCCGCGCGTACCTCGATGGTCGGCGCCAGGAGTACAGAAAGGTCCGCTGCCTTCACCGCATCAATGGCGTGCCGAGCAAGTATTTCAATGTTCAGGGCGCGTTGTTGTCTCCAAATCAAGCTCGTGTCCGGACGGCGGCGGCGGACGGCGGTGTCGATCAGAATGCCGTCCCAGTCGGCCGCGCCGACGAACCCTCGATCCAGCCCGGCGTCGTAGGCGAAGCTCTCTTGGGTATAGCCCTGGCTTTGCGGAGGCCTCTGAGCGTCACCGCCAAAGGCTGGAGATCGGGGCGCCCAGTCAATGCGGCCGCCGGCATTGTCTCGGTCGCTCGGATCGACACGGCGGCAGTGGATCAGCTGGTTCGCGTGCGGCGCGCGTTCCCTCACATTCCGGTCCTTGGGATCGTGAGCGAGGAAGTCGGCGACGCCGCTGTCCGCCGAGCGGCCATACTTGGCGCCGCTGGCGCCGAGCCGGTTGTGGATCTGCGCGTTGGTCGATTGGGGTGGGCGTCGCTACGGGAAGCACTGGATCCGGAGCGGCTTCCGAGCTCGTTGGCTCGGCACGCCGTAGTGCTGGTCAACGATGTGCTCGGCACCACGACAGCCGGTTGGATTCGGTTCATCGCCGCGGTCTTTGGCGGGCAATGCAAGCTGGTAGCAGACGTCGCGACGCTAGGTGGCGTGCCTCGTGGCTCTCTAATGTCGCGATTCAACCGCGCCGGCCTGCCATCCCCGAAACGCTATCTCGAAATCGCGCTGTTGGCCCGAGTTGCGTACCACGCGGAGTCGACGACCCAAAGCGCGACGGCGATCGCCAACGCGCTCAATGCGTCGTCGCCACAAGCGCTCCTGCGGATCGTCCGTCGGCTCACGGGGTTGACGCCCACACAATGGCAATGCGGCAACAACGTTGCGTCCGTCATGGCCGAGTTTCGCGCGAGTCTACTTGAGCCGTACATTGCGGTCCTGCGACGCTTCGACCCCTATCAGTGAGCTTCAGGCCCAGGCAAGAAAGATCATGCAACGCTTACTCGGGCAGACGAAGGCCTCGATACACCTATGACGCTCGACGCCGGGACCCCGTCATGGTCGTTGCGCAAGCCGTCGCTCGTCAGGTTGTTGATTGTGGCCGGCGCAAAACCATTTATCTCGTGCTTTTTAGGTGTTAGTTTCAAAGTGACACAGTCGTCGTCCCGTATCGAGTCGAGAGGATCTTGTGACCCCCTCAGATCGTCGGTCTAGAGCGGCCGTTTCGCGACGCCGCGTCGAAATCGAAGACCTCTGCGAGCCCGAATGGGCAGCTTGGTACCGTATGACGCCAGAGGAGCGTTGGACGGCCAGCTCTCAGATGTGGGTCGACTATCTCGCCCTGGGAGGCACGCTTGGGCCCGAGCCCGATACACAGAGTCCTTTCTTCGATCCGGGCATTCTCCGTCGACAGTCTGCTCATCGGCGGTCAGGCGTGCATTCTGTACGGGGCAGCGGAGTTCAGCCGGGACACCGATCTCGCCGTCCTCGCAGACGCTGACAATCTCTCGCGATTGAAGGCGGCCCTCGCCGACCTTCAGGCGAGAGTCGTTGCGGTGCCACCATTCGAGCTCCAATACCTGGAGCGCGGTCATGCGATTCATTTTGAGTGTGAACGCCCGGACGTCGCGGGCATGCGCATTGACGTCATGGCGCGCCTCCGCGGGGTCGACCCATTTCGCGCGCTTGTGTCGCGACGTCAGACCCGCGCGCTACCAGAATGGTCTCACCGTCAATGTGATTGGTTTGTCCGATCTCGTCGTGTCTAAGAAGACTCAGCGGGACAAGGACTGGCCGATGATTCGCCGGCTCATGGAAGTCAGCTACCTCGGCGGAACATCGCGTCCTGCGCCCACCGAGGCGCGATTCTGGTTGCGCGAGCTGCGCACGCCGGTGTTACTCGTCGAGGCGGTGCACCGGTTCCGAACCGCTGCGCGCGAAATAGTTGCCGAGCGTCCGCTGTTGGACGCCGCCACTGCGCGTGACAAGGTGCGGCTGGAGGAGGCCCTGACCGCCGAGGAGGCAATGGAGCGGGAGCTTGACCGCGCATATTGGGCGCCGTTGCGGGCCGAGCTCGAGCAGCTGCGCCGCAGCGCGCGTCGTGGTGGTGATGTGACATAGGTTCGGAACTGGGAGGCAATTGACGAGCATACATATGCCTTCGTGACAATGCAGGTCGGCAATCCCGAACTCGACCGCACCTACTCGGTGGCCGTGGTGCCGGTGATAGGTGATATCGAGTGCATCTGCACGATTTGCCGCGCGATGTCGGAGTGCTTGTCGACCAGTTCGCGTCTGCGGATTCTGAAGACAGTGTCCGAGCTTTCGGCCTCTTCGATTTCGGTCGCGGGACTGATGCCGGCTGGCCGAGTCCGAGTCCGAGAACTGTGGGGCCGTTAGGTCGCGAACTTAGGTTGTAATGGTGAAGCACACCAATGTGACGCTCACGTTCGGCTCGAGGAGGCACATGCTCATTGAATGGCGATTGCACTGCTTCAAATCCGTACAAGCCAATACATTGCTGACGCTGGCGCCGCTAACGATACTGACCGGTCCTAATAGCGCGGGAAAGAGCACCGTCATCCAGAGCATCCTGATGACCGCGCAAACGCTGCGCAGTCCTCTCAACAATATGCCGGTTATTCTTAATGGTCCTCTCGTGCGGTTGGGCACATTTGAAGACGTGCGCTGTAGGTACGCAGAGCGCACAATCGTGGAGATCGGGTTCTCGCTGAGGGTTTCATCAGAGCGACTCGCATCATTCGCTGGGAGGTTCTGGCCAAGCGATACATCGCGGCAAGCGCTCGTCCGATGTTCCTACGCGTTTATCGCCCCATCTACAGATGGTCGACGACTGCCCCAGCTTCATCCCGATCTTCACGAGTCGCGGCTGGAGTCGTGGGTCGACATCGGAGATAGTCGTGCTAGCAGGACGAACGCCGACCTTCGATCCATGAGCGAACGGCCACCTGGTGCCGGAATCCACATGCGGCGGCTAGGGTCGCCGCGGGTTAATCGACTAGTTGATTTGGGTCTCGGTATCGAAGGTCGCGTCCCGTCTCGAGTCCTTGAGTCCTTCGACTACGAGGTTGTCGATTTTGCTGATCGGTCGCGGAGACGATCCGGTAGCGATATGCCGGTTGGAGCATCTCTCACTCATTTCCTCCCAAGAAGAATCACAGTCGTATATGATGCCGCAGAGCGCGCATCTAATTCGTTTGTTAGTGCGCTACTTGAGTCCGTCCAAGAGTTGGACGATCCGCCGGGAGACACGCTTGCGACTGAAGCTGACCAAGTCCTAAATGCCGAAGTCAGGGCCATACTGCTGCAAGTTCTCAAATCAATAGGAACGCCGGACGCGCAGTCCGCTGCCGCGCTGCTCGAGCAACTGGAGTTTTCCACCGCACAATTCGTTGCCAGTTATCGCACACTACGGCCGGACTATCGGCGACAGCTCGCAAAAGCGCTAGCAGACCGAAGGGACGATCTGCTACGCGCAGTTCGTGTCACACAATTTGGTCTGAAGGCCGCTGAGCACCGGCAGCTTCCACCTGTCATACGAGACTCGTCGTTAGCGATACGTGATTTCTTCGTCACCTCTGTTCGTTATCTCGGACCCATCCGGACCGCGCCCCGCACCGTTTACCCGCTTGTCGGCGGGTCCGAATCGTGGGATGTCGGAGTGAGTGGCGAGCACACGGCAGCCGTGCTCGATCTTTACAGTGAAGCTAAGGTGCCCCATTTGCCTCCAGAGAGATTCGTAGCTGACCGCAACCTGGCAGGTCAGACGGAGGTCAATCTTCTGCAAGCAGTCAACGAATGGCTTGCATTTCTCGGCGTAGGGAGTGAAGCAATTAGTGTGAGTATAGGCCGACTTGGTTATGAACTTCGATCGGAGTTTGACCTTACACAGGTAGGCATCGGTGTGAGTCAAGTTCTTCCGGTTCTAGTGATGGCGCTCGTGGCGCCGTCCGGTGCTACACTGTTATTCGAACAACCAGAGGTGCATCTGAATCCGAAGGCACAGACACGTTTGGCAGACTTCTTCGTTGCCATGGCTCGACTCGGCAAGCAATGTGTGGTAGAGACACACAGCGAGCACTTGGTCAATCGCCTTCGCTATTGGGCCGCTGCAACGAGCGAGCCGACCATGGCGGATTCGATCGCACTTTACTTTGTCGAACAGATCGACAGGCAATCACAATATCGCCGTGTAATCGTCAACGAGTATGGAGTGCTTGAAGAGTGGCCGGTAGGGTTTTTCGATGAAACGGAGAACTCAGCAGCGTCGATTCTTGAAGCGGGGATTCGGAAGCGGCGGAGTCGGCCGGGTAATAATCAGAATGCCTGATGTGTATCTTGACGCGTATGCTGTCGCGCTCGATTCCGACACGACCGCCGCAAGAGACGAATACGTATCACAACTGTTGGAGTTGCGGCGATTGCAGCAGCAGCGATGGGTGAGAATCGTTTCCGCCGCTGATGCCAGCGAACTCCTCGCAAAAACACAGAGTTATCCGGTCTGGGTTGGAGGCCCGCATTCTCGCGAGATTGCGCGCCACGATATCGTCACCCTGGTCTACTCCTTGCTAGGCGGCACCACCGCCGAAGACGTCGCACAAGTCGTCGAATTGGTATGCGTAACATCCGCATGCAATCCCGACTCGCATCTTGTCAATCGACCGCAATTGTTCATTGAACACCATCACCACCTCCTGGGGTTGGCGGCGTTCCGACAGGAGCAAGCTGGAGGTAGGGACCCGATTGTGTGGACGCGAGGTACCGCAAACACAACATTTGCGGTCACTGTGATGGGCTCAGCTCTTATCCAGCGCGTGGAAACGAATGAGCCAGAAGAGACGGAGTATCGTATCGACGCCGCGCTGGTTGAGAATTTGGCCGGCTTCATTGGTCTGGAGAGTGCTTCCGCGCTTTGGCAACTGTCAGGTTGCGAGCGAGCTGCGATCGAGATGCGAACTGCTCAACGCCAGGCCATGCAGGGCGGTGCACTTATCTGGCCGATCAATGTTATTTGTGCTCTAGGGTCCGAATTTCTGCAGTCCGCACAGGCCCTTGGTTTCTGTCATGAGACTGCCAAGATCGAGCGACTGCTGAACGCGAGCGCTGATACACTATTGCAGTTGAACACTGGGAAGCCACATTGACTCCGGACCGGCAACGGCGGCAACGACCCGGACCTAGTTCGCCAAACTGACGGTGCACGCGCGTGGCGTCGCGACATTGATTACGAGTTCCACCTACACTACTGGGTGAGACCAAACGGCGTGCACGAATTCGCCTCGATCGTTGTGCACGAGGACTTCAGTATACCGTACTAGATGCGTTCGAAAGGGTAGGTTTGCTCAATCAGGCACGCCGCGCGACAAGGACCGTGCTTCGATAGCTGCGACTACCGCGTCCACAGTGACGCTGGCGTCAACTGCTCCGTCGACTACTTGATCCGCGAGTAACGCGATCTCGTCTGGAATTTCGCGCTCAGTTGAATGAGCGTCCATGACGGCGCGTGTCAAAGGACCCAGCCCGGCGTCGACGAAACGCTGCTCGCGTTCGTTCGCGGAGGTGTTAACCAGAATCAAGAACAGCGACACCGGCGATAGAATTCGACGAAGAGTCTCTACGACGACGACATGTCGTATGCCGTCTATGATGACGCCCCCTCTTTCTCTCCAGTTTGCTTGGGCGATAACCCGACGGCAGAGCATTTCCGTCTCATGCGCAACGAGATGTTCTCCGTGACGCATGAGCACCGCTCTTTCGGTCGCGCGTGCTGGGTCCGTGACGGGCTCGCCGCGTTCTCCAGCAATCTTTCGTATTTCGGTCCCGAAGCTAACGCGTGGAAGCGCCAGTCGATCCGATAACGCCTGAGCCAACGTGCTCTTGCCACTCTTGGCATGCCCCGCGATCCCAATAACAGTCAACCTCATCTGAGACGATTACCTAGCGAAGATGTGAACTGAAACCGGGTATTCCTCGACGGCTATCTTCTAGCTACAAGAATGCACGACGTGGCGCGAGAACGCTCACCACTCTTGCTCCAATCAACGAGAGTATCGAATAGCCTGCCGACATTCCGAATATTCGAACAGGTTGAGCAGATGGTTCGATTCTGTCAGAACGACCCACCCGCGTCTATCGCGTTTCGCAACGCCAATAGGCAGCGTCGGCGAGACGTGCTTTAGGCGAATAAGAGTGGCGTAGCTGGCGCGATTGCAACGATCCTTGAGGTCAGGCGCATTGAGTCGCAAGGCTGTCGCAAATCGACGACGAATCTCACGCCAGGCACGTTTGTCGAGCTCATAGTACCAGACATTGGCAGCCTGACATATGCCACAAATTGGCCCACCAGATCGCTTGAGAAGAACCACGTCACCGCGGGAGACGCGGCCGTATGGGGCGGTCGCGTTGACGCTAAATCTCGATTCGATCGTCTTGCTGCCATCGAGAACAAAGCCAAGAAAAGGCTCAACGAAGATCGCAAGGTGCATCCGAATTGCCTGACGCTCGCCCGAGCTCCGTAGGTACGCCGACCAATATGAATCTGCTCGAACCGCCTCTTGTAGCAGTCCGAAGTCGATCACGGGATCCTGGTCGGTCGCAACGCGACGGCATTGATCGGTACATTGCGCTCGCTAGCCGAGAAAACGTCGGTCGATCTCCCGCAGCCAAGCTTCGCACGCGACTCGCTGAAGATCGAGTGCACGTTCCTCCTGCGGGCCAATGCGAGCTTGCATTGGCGTGTACGGACGAATCTCTAACGGCACGGCGCGCAAGGGAAGGTTGGGGCTAAGTTCCTGCAGGCGATCGACGAAACGCGTCATGGCGTCTGCGATGCCATTCGAATAAGGCGTCGTGAACGTCATATAAGCGTATAGATCAATCCCTTCGGACATGAGGCGGCCGAACAGTTCGAATTGTCGACTAAACAAGTCTGATGCCGCCTGAGTGTTGAATGAGAATGACCGATCATCAAATCCCTTGAAGCAGCATACGCGGCCATAGTTGCGCGCGGAGGAAATTGCTTCCCTAGCGTGTTCCGTCAAATACTGCCAGTAGTAGTCGTTGCTGAGATTGTCGTCCGACCACAGATAGACTTGCTTCTCAAGCCCACGCGATTCAACCGCTTCCACCATCCATTGCAACCACTCGGGCACCAGGTCGGGCTGGCCGCCACTCAAATCGATGACTCGAGCCTGTTCAGGCTCCTTTAAATACAGGTCCAATATATCATCGGCCGAAAGCCAGGCGCCCCGCTTCGAATCGGCGGACAGGAGTTCGTACGGAACATAGCAGTACCAGCAACGCCAATTGCAGGCCGCATTCTGAAACACTTGGGCATTGAGAGCATCCGAGCGGGACAAGCCAAGTGCCGCACAAGCCGGGTCGATCGGCAATGAGTTCGGTGGCCAGTCAGGTATCGTCCTTCTAGAAAAATGACGGATCCTGCCGTAGCCACTGCAGTTTGGCGGAACGGTTAGATCCTTTGCTTGTTGGCTCCCGCGCAAATCAGCGATGAGCACGCGCTTTTGAGTTAGGTCGATAGCTCGTGCTCGAAGTTCAGCGGAATACGAATCTGTCTTGATCACTCCGCGTGGGCTCATCTAGTCCTTCCGACAATCTTTGAGTCAGCGTGTTCAATCAACTGCCGCATGACAAGCATCGGGTATGAGCGCACAAACGAGCTAGCCTCACTCCAGCGATTCGCTGTCACTCGCCGTCCGAAGTGGAAACTGCAGCTGCGTCCTCCGGCAGTGTTGGTAGTCGCTCCAGTATGTAGCACATACCCAAGTCTGTGAGATATTCGATGTCCTCGTTTGACAAGACTCGATTCCGGGGTATCGAGTGCCATTCTTCAACGCATTTGCGGCAGCAGCTCGCCGTCGCATGTTGCGCAAAGTACATGATATTCTCTGCCCTCGGGGTTGTGCCTAGCGGCGTCTGCGCACCATTGCGGAAGAGTTGATCTGCTGACTTTCCAATTGCACTTCGAATACGACCTGCTAGGCGTTCGCGTAATTGCTGTTTCCCTTTGCGGAATGCGTAGTCTACTGCCACGCTGTCGATGGATACGTGCCAGAAATAGTGCCGAATCCACTCGGTACGCATGGCTTGAAACGTGTGCTTCACATTGCGGATATCGCGTTGTCCGATGCGCTCCCAGTCCACAAGATTCACGCCGCAGGCCTTACATTGTCGTGATGTCGCTCTCTTTTGAACCACATCTCCAATTGACAGGCCAGTATCAAATCCAGCGGTCTTGGGCGATGCCACCTCTGAACTGCTATTCATTTCAGCCGCGTTTGTCCCGTTGATCGCTCTCGTTGACCGAACTTGTCGGCTTGCTTTCTGAGCCTCACGCTTCGTGCGTAGATAACAGTGAAGTCCATTCTCACAATCGACCGTGCCGCACGAGATCTTTAGCTTATTTGGCGCATCGGTCATGTGTTGGTTCCTCCCTTCGCCGCGGGTTCTACAGTAGGGTCCATGAGAGCCCGAACAAGCAGGTCTCGATCAATTGGATTCAGTCTAGCAAAATCTGCATGCTCAAGAAGCGCGTCGCGTGCAATCTTCCATGGATCATTCCGTTGACGTTGCAGACGTGCCGCACTTGGCCACCAGTTAATCGGCTCGGAAGCATCCCGTGTATCCGCGGCAATCCGATAGGCTAGATAGTTCGCCAGCACACCGAGCGGTACGCTGGCTTCGTCCGCAATTCTTCGCACGGCGCGCTCGAGAAAACGAACATTGTTATTCGCTAAATTGACCGCGCGCTCTGCCATAGCATCCGCTTTCCCGTCCAGTAAGATCTCGCTGGCAAAGCGTGTAGCGTTCTGTTCTCTCGGATCATCAAACCAGGGAGTTTCGTCCTCGAGAATCTGAAACGATTCGCTAAGGGGCTCTTGGACAATATGGCCACCCTCGTGGAGCACATCCAGCGTCCATCGATCCTCCGAAAGCGTGCGTTGCTTTAGCACGATGACTTCGTGCCCGCCGATACGCTAGCAAGCTCCATGAAAAATCCCGCTGTCCCTCAGCGGAAGGATTGGAATTCCGACGCTCCAAAAGAACTGTACGACATGCTCGAATTCCAAGCTGCCAAATTGCCTCAGAATCCGACTGCGCCATTCTTGAGGCGACTCTGGAACCGGTTCGCGCGGTAAATGGCTCGTTGTCTCCAGTACTAGCAACGCGAGATAGTGTACAAAAAACGTGTAACCGTCGGTGATTGCTTGGCGATCGACGTTCGCCTTTGTTCGGACCTTAGGTCGTTTGAATCTGGCCGCAGTCGCTGGGACCACAAATGCTGTTAGAGGCTCGTTGCCGAATAACACCGAAGGAGGAATACCGAAAATACGCTCTACGAGACCAGCGACTTGCATTACTGCGCCATATATCTTGGTCCTAGCCTTGGCTGGTGCGAGCATAGCTGATGCGAGCGCCGGTGGGAGGAGATTCTCGGAGACGATACGTCTATCAAGTCCGATTTCCTTGAGATGCTCGAAAAAGCGTGATGGCGTTGGCTCCGCATCAGGCGCGATAGTGAAACCGGACAGTTCGAGACCTAGCGCTGTCGCGATATCACGGGTCGCCACAAACTGGCAGCCGCATACTCGGTCGCTTCGTACCGTTGAATCGTCTGTTCGGGAAGTTCAAGGCGCTCTGCAAGATCCTTCTGGGTCAGCCCCATAGCGATGCGACCTTGCACGAGTGCGCGCGGCACGTCTTGCCAACCACGCACGTCGAAGAGTCGGTGAGTTCCGCTCTGCAGGGCATCGTACGCTGAAAGCTCTGCGCGTAGCTCCTCTAGCTGCGCGTGCATGGCTTCCGTTTCCGCGTCCCAAAAGCGTGGATCGATGTCCGAGTTCTCCGGAGGCGCGTTAGGACGTGAGGCTAGAGCCTCGCTGAAACGCGCGGCTTCGGCCGTAGCAATTCGATACTGTCGCTCATTCTTGATCATGGCACGTCCCTCGGATCTATGGCCACGATGCCTTTGGCGTCGCCGGTGCGCTTATCCACCTGGAAGAATTGAAGAAACGTGTACCCCACCGCAGCCGGGAATAAACTCGGGAAGAATTCGCCGCCGTACTTGGCCTTCTGCGCGGCGCGGTTGGATCGTTGGTCGAAGAACACGGGATCGAGAAACTGCGGATCCATACCGCGCGTTTCGTAGCAGACGTCGAAATCGCCCGGAGTCGGTTCACTCGACGCAAAACTTCCGTCTATGTAAGCCCGCGCGCAGCCAGCGAGTCGAAGTTGGGCTAATCCCAGTCGCAGACCGGCGACAAGCCGTCGGCGCTGGGAAGTAGCACCCAGCCGAGTTGTCACCTCGTCCCACGTCGCAACATGAATACCGGGCGGAAGATTCCCGCTCACGCCAAAAGGCGGAATCACGACACAACAATATCGTTGTGTCGGACCAATGTCAAATACAGGATGAGCTCGGTGTCAATTGCGCTACCAGCCGATCACGGCGACGACGATTTCGAGGGCTCTGCGGTCGCCGTGGGGCGCGGCGTCGATAGCTGTCCGAGGTGATTCGCCACGTTCCAAGCACTGGAGGAATGGCAGCAGAGTCGGCGCGCCATTGTCGGCGCGTAACGCACGATTGCGCGAGGTCCAAAGGTAGATGTCACACCGCGTCGCGTCCCTTGCGCTGACGGATTTCAAGAGGTAGGACCCATCTCGCATTACCGGCGATACTTTGAGCGGCTGAGCTTTTGAATCGCTCGGCCCCAATTTCGGCACGTCTCGTCGAACCGCGACGACCTGGGTACCGAGCTGAACGCGATCCCAGGTGGATTCTGAGGGCGTGCCGGCACCAATAGCTGGCGGGTTGGCATTGATGGCGACTTCCAGCAGATCGCCAGAACGCCACTGCCCGAGACCGGCAAAACCTAGCGCGTCTAGAGTTTCCTTCTCGAAACGTGGGGTCGCGTACAGGGCCGGAAACGGCAGTGTACTAACTCTCCCGATGGACTCCATCAATTCCAACAGCTCAAGCCGTTCGGTGTGCGCGGACGGACGTACGAGCTCGGGGAACAATGTGACCAGCAGGCGCCCGCCCGGTCGAACCAAATGCAATGCTCTTGCGATCCAAAGGCGGGTGTGATCGCTGTACCATGGTGGATCGAGAATCACCACGCCGAAGGCGCCAACTGTGGGAGGCGCCCACGATGATGCCAGCAGATCGCACTGCACGATGTTGTGTTTCGGCGCAGATCCGACCGACTGCAAAACGTCTGCGTTGCGGTCAAAAAGCGTCGCATTGATCCCAGAGTGTAGCAAACGCCAGAACACTGTCGGGGTACCGACGCAAGCGATGTCTCCTGGAAGAGCTTGCGCGTACGCAGCAACCGCGTCAGCGGTCGACCTCGTATACCGCCACTCGTAGTCGATTGGGTGAGGCTCCGGCATTGCGGGTGGCGCTGAGTCGACATGCCCGGGTTCGTCGTCGGCCCACGTGCGCTGAAGAAGCGCCGGTGCGCGCGGCTCCAACTCGCGAAGCGTCTCAACAACCAAAGTAGGAAACGCACCGCGCGCTGATCGACAGACCGCGGTGAGCGTGTTGGCGCCCGACGATCTAGATCGTTGGACCGCAAACCTTAGCCTGTCACAGAAGGCCGAATCTGCTAAGTCCAACAGCTCGCTATTCGAAGACATTCGTTCGCCACGCATACTGACGTTGTTGGAAGTCGCTGGCGACAATACTCACGGCAAGACGGCAACAGCTAGCGGCGATGAACGCCTGCTGTACCGAAACCTAAAGCGAACATGCTGATCCGTCGTCCGGGCATGGGAGTACTTGTTCGCGTCGACTATGAGAGGGGGCGTCGTTCGCGCGTCGTTGGCCACTCGATCCTTAAGAAGGCCTGGGATCCTTGTTCCCGCCTCCAAGTGCTTACCGGATCCGCTCAATTCTCGTGTTTGTGACGCTTGCGGGCACGAGCTCGGAGACACGCTCGCCGCCGACAACAAGCCGCTCCTGCTCCGCGTCCCAATAGAGGCCATTTTCGCCTCGTGCAGCTCACGAGCCCATCCCCCAGCACTTCTGCCAGTTGCCGGGCTGCTCTGGGACGTACTCGTCTACTGTTTCCATTGGCTGCAACAACATCAGTCGCCGCCACCGCCTTGTACCCATCCGGGGCGTAGTCGATAACGATTGCGGATCTCGACAGCTCCAGCAGAGTACGGGCCTGCCCCAGCAACTGCGAGTCGCTGCCCTGCCAGCCGATTTTTGACTGGAAGAGCAATCCCTTGCGCACATTGAATCGTCCGGTCAGACCCAGCACTTCCAGCTGGAAGATACCATTGGCGCCAAGGCGCTTCTCCGGGGCATTGGCGCCGCGGCCGCGCAGCTTATGGTAGGACGTGCGCCACATGTACTCCTGACCATCCACCGTTATCCACGTTGGCGGCTCGATCAAGCGCTCTCCCAGAGCGCCGGTCACCGCATCTTCATCCGCCACGTGAAACTGGAATCCTGTTTCGGCTTCCTTCACGCCCGCGTAGTAATGTCTTCGCAGTACGCGTAGGACGGCCTCGGGTAGGACGCGGAGTATAGGGAATCTCTCGCGGTCCAATGGCTCGTCGGGCGGTTCCATTGTTTACCTGTCGAACGAGTATCAGTCGGGTATGTCGTCATTGCCGTGCGCCAGCAACCGCCCGACACGACCTCCCGCGATCCTCTTCGTCCCGTAGAATGCGCGCCGCAAATGGCGCTGTGAACGAAATGGAATGGTCGGCTAGTTGGATGGAAATGTCGTCAGGTGAATGGCGAGCACTCCGTTCTCCCAAGCGCTTTGGTCTTGTTGAAGGAGCTGCGCGCAGCCCGGAGCGATTGGTTGAAGCCGACACTGACCGAACGCTCTGTTGTTCACGTTTGTGAGGGATGAGCCGAGGAGCGTATTGCGCTTCTGGGCGACTACTTCGAAGACGTACCGTTCAGGGGGCGATATGCCGGTGATTGGACTGACCTGATACCAGGCCTTTCTCATCGCAATCAAACCATCCGGTCGCTGAACGGCTGCATGGTACGTAACCGTGGGATCGATGAACCATTGCCCGCCGGTCTGCGTGAGCAGGTCGTATCTCAATATCCGGAGTCAATTGCGCGCTGCAGAATCCGTTTGCGTAGCGCAGTTGGGCGCCTGCGGGCAAGACGAACGTGGCGGTCGACGCCGTGTCTTGGTATACGTCGAACCGGATATCTTGCTGAGGGGCGATGTGAAAGACAGTCAGTAGCTGTTGGAGCCCAAACGGATCGTCTGTTGTCTGCGCCATATCGGCGAGCGAGCGTTGGCGCACGCGTATGAACGACGTTTGCCCGCATTGGGTGCTCGTTCCGACCTTGGAATCGAAGTCAGCCGCGAACAGAACGGTGAGTCTCGTCGTCTCTGGCGCGTTCAGTGCTTCGGATGAGGCCGCAAGCGCCTGTATGTGATCTGATGGGATCGCGAAGCTTATGCTGGCGGCACCTTCGTCGACACCACCATCGCCGATCGCGACGACATCGCCACGCGCATCCAGAATCGGTGCCCCCGACAAGCCTGGCAGGAGGTGTCCATCGAGGCTGACGAGCGGCAGATCCAAGTCGGGCACACCTGCCGACCGCACTTGGTTCTGCAGCGTTGTCGAGAGGATACCCCGTAACGTGTGAGCGCCAAATCGGTACGTGAGCTTGGCACTTCCAACCTCTGGTGCCTGTAACGGATAGCCCAGCGCCATCAACTGGTCTTGTGCGTTATATGTTGGTGTACCGATAGCCAGCTCTGTGGTACTCGCGGGTACATTGTCGACGGCCAGGAGCGCGAGGTCAGCTTTCCGCAGCACATGCGTCACGCTCGCCACGCGATGTGCACCGGTCATAGCGGACACGACGACAATGTCCTTGCAGCCCGCAATCACATGATACGCGGTACCACATTGTGGGTCGATTGCTCGTAGAATCCTGTTCCGTAGTGGGAAGCGGCGGCGCAGCCGTCAACTTCGACTCGCACGACCGCGTGTCTCGCATGGTCGAGTGTCGCGTTCGAAGGTCCCTGGGCCAGGGACGTAACGGCCGAGAGACTCAGTACGCAGGGGTAGAGAAAGCCGGCACATGTCCCCAACGATTTGCTCACGATCACGAGACCGGCGCGCAGATGAGTTGCCAAACGGAGAGGAGTAGTTGGCGTCGCTGAGGTTGCGGGACCGCGGCCACGGCCTGGCCGATGGGCTTCCACGATCCGTGTGCGATGAGGTACGCTTTGAGTAGCTCCCCATCATCCGGAATCCGATGCAGGTCCAGTGAGCCGCACTGATCGAGCGCTTCAGCGAACAGGACCGTCCCTGGTGCGCGGGGATGGAAGTACCTTCTCGCTGACTGTCACATTCGTCGGCAGGATACCGAAGTCGCGATAGGCGACCAACACGCGAGCAACGCTGTCGGTGTAACCTGCATTGTGCCACTCTGCGACCTGCTGTTTGGGCGACGGTGATAGTACGTCGCGCGCGCGGAGCGCCAGTCCAACGATCAGCGTGAAGGACGCAGCGACACCGAACCCCGCGACGCGAAGCACTTGAGGGCGCGACAGGTCGCCGGTCGTTTCGTCGTTGATTCACGCAGGCCCAACAGAGCGAGTAGTCCGGCAGCCAGTGCGCCAACAATGGCAGCCACCACGGGAGCCGACGAAAGGCCGACGAGCAACCCGACGAACGAACCGACGCCCGCGCCTGCCGCAATCGCAGCTGTTTTCGGCTTGTCGCTGTTCGCCAATCACGTTCTCCAGTGTTTTTCCATGTTGCCAACTTCCCAGCAATGTTGGTTGTCTTTGAGGAAGTCGCCAGAGTATCCGGGCGCATCGTGGGAGCGGTGAGTGCTCGATGTCATGATTCTGCCCTATTGTGTCAGAAAAATGGCCCTTGACACTACGAGCCCACTCACGCTTCGCGGCACTGGCACTAATGCGATGAGCCCGATCGAGTACGTCGGTATGCCATTGTGCGGAACACACCGCTTCGTGGCCGCAGCGCGAAGGACATCGAGGTGCTTCGCTCGGGGGTTGGCGACACTGACGCCTCGAGCCCATCACACACTCGCTGTTGTTTCTTATCCAACCTGACAGCGACGGCGGTAGGACAAGTCACGCCGATCGACCACCTTCGACGCCAGCGTGCGATGGCAGGCGAGCGCCGAGTATTGGCGTCAGGGGAGTCGATCTGAGCGCTTGGTAGTTGTAGAGTCACAACTTGTAGCTCTACAACTTGTAGAACTGCAACGACGATCGAGATGACTCCCGTCAGCATTGTGTGTTAACTGCTATCGCCCAAAATCGTGCTGACCCGTTCCGTGACCCGTTTCATGCGGCAGACTGCTTCGAGAACAACGCGAAAACCCGGCACCGATGCCCGGTTTCCCTCTAGCGTCCGTCAAATTGTCAAAACTCGTGACCTTCCGAGCCAGCTTCGGGAGCAGGAGGTCGCTGGTTCAAATCCAGTCGCCCCGACCTAACTAACTACTGGCGCCGTGCGAGCTTCCTCGTGCGGCGCCAGTTCGTTTATCGCTGAGGTGTGTACGTTCGTGTGTACGTTTCTCCCGAGTGGGCTCAGCTCCACGACGGCGCGCATCGTGTCACTGTCGGGATGCTGATAGCAGGTGAGCAGCGTGTTGATGTCGCGCCAACCGCCTGCGGCCGCGACGTCCGTCACCGGATAGTGCTTTCGCTCCGTCGCCCACTTCCGCCGAAACGGGTGCCATAGCCCGCCCAGTTCTCTTTCGATCTTGGCGATCCGGTACGCTCGCCGGAGCCAAACCGCCGCGAGATGTCGGGTCGCCGACACGGCGGGCTTCTTCGGAGCAGGGAAGATGTACGCGTTACTGTACCATCCCACCGCCCGCGCCCGTTCGCGCAGCGCGGTCGCCGCCAGTTCTGGAAGCGGTGACTGCCAGGTCTTCCGTCCTTTGTCGAGCGCCGCACGCCAAACGATCGTACGCCGCTCAAGGTCGACGTCAGTCCAGCGTAGGCCTAGAACGCTGCCCAGCCGCCGGCCGGTCGAGCCGACCAACACGAGCAAGAATGGCAAAAGCGGGTGCACGGCGGGAGCGACCGTCAACAAGGTGTCCGCCGTTTCATTCCGCACGACTCGATGTGCAATCGCCGGTCGATAAGGCAAGGGAACCGTCCTCGCGGAAATTCCGCGTCCCCCGGTTGACGTCGACCAATGTTGGGGGACTTGGCGAAGCAATAACGCACGCCGGATCCGGCCTGGTGCCCTGTTGTCCCGCTTGGTACCGTATACATGTGCGGCCAGCGCTGAACGAATCCGCGCGCGTTGCGACCCTCGATGGGGTCCGGGGCGTAGCCATTGCGGCCGTACTGATGCTCCACACCGCCTATTGGAGCGCACCGATCGCCCGCGTCGATCAGGTGGTCGCCGAGATCACGAGTTGGGGATGGGCGGGCGTCGATCTCTTCTTCGTGCTGTCGGGTTTCCTGATTACCGGGATCCTGCTCGACAGTAAGGGCCACCCCGGCTATTTCCGGAATTTCTACGCCCGCCGCACGCTGCGCATTTTCCCGCTCTACTATATCTGCGTGGCGCTGGTCGTCAGTGCGTCGTTCCTCCCGCTCGTCATGGCGCGATTTCCCCAAGCGGCCACGAACATCCGGCACGTCCAGGGCTGGTACTGGACCTATACCACCAACTATCTCATCGCGTGGCATGGGTTCGATGCGGCGCCGATGCGATCGTCCCATTTCTGGTCGCTGGCCGTCGAGGAGCAGTTCTATCTGCTATGGCCGACGGTCGTGCTCCTCGCCAACCGACGGACGCTGACACGGATCTGTGTCGCCTTGCTCGTGATCTGTCCGCTGTTGCGCGCCGGCCTTTGGCTCGCCCACGCGAGCCCGATGGCCGCATGGGTGCTGACCCCCACGCGCATCGATACGCTCGCGGTCGGCGCGCTATTGGCGATCGCGGCGCGCAGCGACGGCGGTCTCCGGCGCTGGCATCGCCTGGTGACGGCCGCCGGAGTGGTCGGCACGCTGTTCATCACGGTCAGTTTCGTCGCGCGATCGAGCGTCAACCGCGACTATCCGGAGTTCGAGATCTTTGGCTACAGCGCGATCGCCGCCATCTGCGCCGCGCTCGTCGTCGCCGCCATGACGGCGGACGCCGGCACCCGGACGCAGCGCGTGCTCTCGAGCCGGGCGCTCGGGACCCTCGGCCGCTACAGCTACGGCCTCTACGTCGTGCACTTCCCGATCATAGGTCTCCTCCACGCCCGCGGCCTCGCGCCCGACGCGGCGCCGGCCGTCCTCGGCTCCCACCTGCCGGCGCAGTTGGCGTTCAGCGCGCTCGGCGTCGCGGCGAGCTTCGCGGTCGCGCTTGCGAGTTGGTATTGCTTGGAGCAGCCGATGCTTCGGCTCAAGGCGTACTTCCCCTACGGCTCGACGCGCGGCCCGGCACGCGCTTCGTCTTCCGCCGTTGGCCCGCGCGCCGCGCCGTCGATCTGACGCATCGCGCCCAGGTGATAGGCGAGATGGGCGATGCTCGCGACCACGCCGTTCAACGCCCACTGATTATGAGCGACCGGCTGCTGCGCTGGTTCTACCGTTCGGCGCCGGCAGTAAAGGTCGGCCGCGTTCACGCCCGACGTCGCTTCGAGTCTTCAGGCTTGCTCGCCGGCATCTTCTCGATCGTTCGGTCCACTACCTGCCCGAACGTCGTCCACGAAGGACCCATCGCAGAAAGCAGCTTATCTAAGATCCGGAACGTCGGACTGAATAGGCCGCGTTCCGCTGTGGGACCCGCGCGACGCTGCCACCGACGCCACCCTCACACCGCAGCCGCCGTTCACCAGGCGAGGCCGCCAGCGCCATCGCGCCACCCGTGATGCCCGGAGGGATCGACGGCCGCGAACGACAGCGCCGCCGAGAGGGCCGCCACTGCTCGGACGAATAGGCGCGTGCCTTGGCGAGACGTTCGATGATGAAATCCGGCGCTCGACGTCGCGGTTACGCCCTGGCTACGCGCCGGGCAATCGAAACGCGAGCTCGGAGTCTGGGCGCGCGCAAAGTGTACTGTACAGCTCCAGACACCGCCGTTGGCACCGTACAGTACTTGCTTGCCGCTGGAATGCGTATCGAAGGACACCTAGCCCGCCACTACTCTACCGCCCATGACTCTACCGGCCATGACGAACTCGTGTTCGGCAAGTTTCTAGTCGCCGACGACTACGAGTATCGACAGCCCATTCCTGTCTCGATCGTACCGGGCACTATAGCGGAGCCAAGGAGCTTTGACCGTCGATCGCTAGCAAGCGCTGTTCGCACGATGTTCGCCGCGACTTGGCACGACGTGTCGCTTGATTATGCTCGCCGCATTGTATCGGCGGCACGCAGTAAGGCAACTGTCACTTATGCTGATAAACCGAAGCGGCTCGTGTGTCTCCGCGCCGGCACCGGGTGTGTCGCGGCAGTCATTCTCGTACCGAAACGTGGGGGATCCGTGAAAGGAATCCTCCTGCGCGCAACCGACCACGAAGAGAGCCTGGCTGAACTCGTGCGGGAGGCGATGCAACGCGCAACTGCACTCAAGCAACGCAAGATCTACTTCCTACATCCCCTCACCGATTCGAGAGTTGTGCTCCTGCTAAGACAATCAGGCCTTGTCGCCGAAGGTCTTCTCCGCGCACCGTATCGCGCACCGTATACTGTTGGCCAGGACGTCGTAGTTATGTCGAAGCTACTCTGACGTCTTGCTCCGCCGCGTCTCTCATCTATTCCCGTTAGAGCACATTGCGCCGTGTCACGGATGACCCGTTGCCTGGTGTCAGACGACCGAGGTCTAACTCTCTCTCTCTCTCTCTCTCTCTCTCTCTCTCTCTCTCTCTCTCTCTCTCTCTCTCTCCAGTCGCTTTTTTCCATGACGCGGTCACTCGCTGGTACGCTTGACCAGTTACGGTTGCTGAAGAGAACGCCCTTCGCGCCTTCAACGAGGAGCGTTTCGTTATCCGGCTGCGTCTAGCACGTCAGCAGCGTCTCCGTGTCTCGCTAGCGTCCCGCAGTCGGAGACGAGCACTGATAACTACACCGATCGCTTGCCTCGAGTACTCGCGCTTGTCGCCCGCTTTCGTGGTCGGCCGCCTTTCGCGCCGTTTGCGCGAGCGGCGATGGCTTTGGCGTGGGTCCGCCGCGCACCTCCCCGACGTCCGATCTCCGCCATCCATTGACGCGTGCCGAAGGTACCGGCGACGAGACCGGGGACGTAGTGCGCTACCCCTAGCGCAGGCCAGACGAGCCCCGTGCCCGGTCCTTCGATCGCAATGTCTTTGAGCTGATTGGGCGTCGCGCGCTGGAGTCCTTGCACGAGACGTCGAGGAATACGGAGCTCGACGCCATCGGCGAAGCGAATGGCGATGGCGTCCTCTGCCTGGTCGTACGTCGCTGCAATGACCGCGTGGGGCGGATAGAGTTCCGCCTTGGCGATTGCCGCGTCGATCTCGGCGTCCGTCGTGACAATCTTGTGGGCGCTCTTAGCCATGGTGCATTACCTCCCATGCCGCCGCCAAACGGTTCGAACTCAGTGGCCGCTGCAGCCAGTACCTTCGCCCTTCGCGAAGCTCTACACACCCTGGTGGCTTCACCCCGGTGTACGCCCGGGAGCCTCTTGTCTGCCGGTCATCCCCCCTCGCCGACTCAAACAGGCATGGCGCGGTCCGTGGAATCAAACTGGGGCGGTCTGGCGCAAAGCACGGGAGCGCGAGTGTGTCCGCTACCGGTGGGACGCCGCCGTGACCTGGGTCGGTGGGTGTGATGTGCCAGGGAGGCCCAGCACCGGAGTGGGTTGGTAGACTCCCAACTGGGTGGCGGTGCCGGCGTTGACGGTGCCGTTGCCGAACTGGCCGTAGCCGTCCTCGCCCCAGCAATACACGTCCTTGCCGCTCGTGAGGCCGCACGCGTGCTCGCTCCCCATGCCGATCGCCGTGAACGTCAGCATGCCGCTGATCGGCGCGGGGACTGGACCGCCAAAACCTGCGGATCCCAGCTCGCCAAAGCTGTTGTCGCCCCAGCACTCGGCTGAGCCGCTCGCGTTCCATCCACACAGGCTCGCAGCGTTTGACGCGTGAGCAAACGCGGTGTATGGCTTGGCGCCGGTCAGTGTCACCGGCAGATAGTTGACGTTGATGTTCGCATCACTATGCGGCGTGGTCGTGAGCGGACCGGCGTTTCCGAAGTGATCGAGCTCCCCAGCACCACGTGGTCCCATTGTCCTCGGCCGCGCAGACCGAGCCACCATTCTCGTCGATAATCTGGCACGGCACGCCGCTCACTGCGCTGCAGTTTTGGTCGGGAGCGCCCGACAGGACCACGAGCGCAACAATGCTGTGTCCGGCTAGAGCCGCCACCTTGGTCGGGACGGTGGCCGACTCCACGGCGCTCACGGAGTCGCCCGTCACGACCGTCGGGTTGCCCAACTCGCCGTATTTAGCCGTGCCCCAGCAGTACACCTGCCGGTCGATGCCTATCCCGCACGATGAACGATCCACCAGGTCGCACGTCCGAGAACTTGACCGGGGTGGCGATCCTGGTCGGTACGGCAATGTTGCTGGCGACCGGAAGGAGCAGCGCCCCCCAGCACCAAAGTGCTCCATCAGATTTGGCGAGGCCGCAGGTGCTGCCGGCCGACGTCCGTACGCGCGTCAGCGCCGGCGCGCCCGGAACCGCCGCTGGGATCGCTGTCGCGCTCACGCCCGTGCCGAGCTGACCGAAATCATTGCTCCCCCAGCACACGGGCGTGCCGCCCGTGGTTAGGGCGCAGGCGTGATTGTCGCCGACCGACAGTTCGATGAAGTGGTTCGTGGCCGAGTCGGTGATGGACACCGGCAGGCTGGTATCGGCGACGCCACGGTTGCCGAGTTCGCCGTCGGCATTGAAGCCCCAGCAGTAGACGTGACCGAGCGACGTCAGCGCGCAGCTGTAGGCGGTGCCCGAGCCGACATTGATGACACGTTCCGGTCCGGTGAACGGATTCAGGATCGAGTTACTGGTGCTCGAACACGCCGCCACGAGTGTCGCGCCCAGGACAATAGGGATGCTGAGGGCTTCTCATGCGCCCAAACATATGACTTGGCGTCGGACACTGCCATATCCCGCAACACCCGCGACTCGCTCGTTGGGCTTGTGGCGGATTCGTTTGCGGATCCCTGCTTCCGGGAGAATGCGAGGGAATTGGTGACCGAGGTCTCTATCTCTGAAGTAGGTCGTGCTCAAGCGCCGTGAAGGGATGCGAGGCCGGCTTTGCTGATCGACACCGATGCGGCCGCCAGATCTTGCACGCCGATGCCCACGAGCTTGGCGATCGTGATGTCGCCCTCGGACGTGCGTCCCACCAGCCGGCCCGCCAGCACGTCGCCGATCTCACCGGCCAAGGCATCCGCCAGGTAGGCACCCGAGGTGATCGCCCGATGGACATCGCCGTTCGCGGTCGCGGTGTCGATCGCGTCCACGAACACTCTGGCCCGCGCGAGCGCATCGGCATCCAGTTCGCACTTCGTCGGGTCGTCGGCGCCGACGGCCGTGACATGCTGACCGGGACGCAGCCACTCACCCCGCACCAGGGGCTCACGGGACGAGGTGGTAGTCAGGAGCACATTGCTGGTTCGGACGACGCGCCGGATGTCGGAATCGACGTCGATCGTCACGCCGGGCAGGTGGCGCCCGAGACGCGATGCCAATGCGCGAGCCTTCCCTCCATCGCGAGCCCAGATCGCGAGGGTCGCGAACGGACGCTCGCGAAACAGCGCCTGTACCTGCCAGTACGCTTGCACGCCGGCTCCCAGGACCCCCGCCCTGGACACGGACGCCGGTGCCAGTGAGCGCGCGGCCAGCGCGCCGGCGGCCGCTGTGCGGATATCGGATAGATAGTGCTGCTCGTCGAGCAGCGCGATCGCGTGGCCCGTGCGGCTGTCGAACACCGCGACGAATCCGCCCTGGGGCCGGCCGCGTGCGACGTTCTCGGCAAACCAGGGTGAGATCTTGACGACATAGATCGGGAAGTCTGAGAGCGTGCCCGTCTTGACGTAGACATTGCCGCGCGTGCGATCACCGAGTGGACACATGACGATGAGCCCGTTCGCGGCATTGCCGGCGCTCGAGCGCTGGAACGCGACCGACACCGGCTCGATCAGGTCCTCGTAGGAGACGAGCGCGCGCAACTCGTCCGCGCCGAGCACGGGTATGGTCATGGCAACGCCTCCAAGCGGCCGCGGCCGACGATGGCGACGCCGCCGCCCACGCTGACGGATGTGACGACATTGGGTGTCCCGTGGGGCTCGACGACCAGCTGACTCGGGCGTCCGGCGAAGCGTCCTTGATGCAGCGTGAAGGCTCCGCCGGATTTCGCACGGCAGTAGCGCAGACGATAGGCGCCGATGGTGCCGGCCGCGCTGCCTGTCGCGATATCCTCGAGGCCCCCATCGTTGTTCCAGTGACGCACTTCGAGCGCAGCGGCATCGAAGAGCACCGCGAACTGCGCGCCAGCGTCGTGAACGAGCGCCGTGATGTCAGTCCGGATCTTCGCGCGACCGAGCGCGCCGGGACGCACCGGGACGATGAGATAGCGCAACCCCGTGCTCACGACGGCCGGTGGGAGGGTCTCGTCGAGGTCGGCGGGCGTGAGCGCGAATGCGGCGGCCACCTCGGCGCGCGCGCCAACCTCGCCGCCAAATTCGGCCGGGCCTTGATCGAGCAAGCCGTAGTACCCGTCCGCCGCGCGCCGGGTCATCACGGTCACGCTCTTGTTCGTCAGATCGAACGTCCACGTCGCCTCCGCCGCGCCGTCGGTCGCGTGGTGCAGTGCCGCGGCGGCGCCGATAATCGGGTGGCCGGCGAACGGCAACTCCTCGAGAAGGTCGAACACGCGGGCACGGTGGCGTCCCGGTTCGGTCGTCGAGTCGAGGAAGATGGCTTCGAAATGACGGAGCTCGTTCGTGATCACCTGCATCTGGTCGCTGGTGAGACCACGGCCGTCGAGAAAGACGGGCAGACTGTTGCCCGCATACGGACGCGCGGCGAACACATTGACGTGCAGGTAGTCGAGTGAAGGCACGCTGATGTCGAAGTCAGAGGGTACGCTGAAGACGGCGCGTGAAGCGCATGATCGCCCGTTCGTCGCGCCGGTAAAAAGTCCAGCCCTTCCTCCGCGTCGCGATGACCAGGCCGCTGTCGGCGAGAAGCGTCAGGTGGCGGGACGCGGTCGCGGCGGCGATACCGAGTTTCTCGCGGATGAAATCGGCGCACACGCCGGTCGTAGTCAGGTCGCCATCGACCTGAGGGGGAAAATTGGTGACCGGGTCTTTGAGATACTCCAACACCGCCAGCCGCAGCGGGCTGGCCAGCGCCTTGAGGGTCTTGAGTGCGTCCTGGGCACCACCGTTCGTATTTTGGCTTTTTCGCACAAATGCGAAATAACGTGTCGGAACAGAGATGTCAATCACGGTGCCAGCGCCTTGCCCGCGGAACGTCAACGGATGGAGAGCGTGCTTGGTTCCAATCCCGTCGCCCCGACTAACCAGTTCGTTTACCGTGGAAGGTCAGGAAGATCACGGGTACGAGGGCCAGTAGAATGAGAATGACGAAAACGCTGCCCTCTGGTCCGACGGCCCCCCCGCTGAGCCACGATGCGCCGTGGGGGTGCGTGTTGAGTAGGTGATTTGGCGCCACTGTGCCGCTGTCCGGCGTGCCATAGAAGTACGTCTCCGCCCAGTCCCAAGCGGCGTGCAGGCCGATGGCCCACCATAGTGAACCACTCCGCCAGATACCGATGGTGAACACCAGGCCGACCAATCCTGCACCGGCGAGACCGATCATGCTTTCGCGAATGTTGCCGGCGTGCGTGACGCCGAACACCATCGACAGGACGACTGCCGCCGGCCAGAATCCGATGCCCCGCGCGAGTGTGACCAGCAGATACCCGCGAAACAACGTCTCCTCGACCAGCGCGATGAGCAACGTCGCCGCGCCCCATTCGGCGGCGAACCGCCAAGCCTCAGTGCCTTGCTCCGCGATTCCATCGAAGGACAGGTGATCCGAAACGGCCAGGAGGCCGACGAGCAACGACAGTGCGATAAATCCGGTAGCGGCGCCACGGACGACGTGTGCCGGCGCCCGGGCGTCAGCGAGACCGTAGGCGCCGAACCGCCGCCGCTCGATCCGCGACATGATCGCCGTGGCCGCGAGCACGGCCGCAAGCAGCGCCGCTTCGCTCAAACCTATGATCCGTGGCGTCATCGACTGACCGCCGACGCCCGAGCTCCAGAGCCACCCGAACATCCGCGTCAGTAAGACGAAGATCCCCACCGTTATTGTCAGAAAGGCCGCCGCGCCCCACCCCGCGCGAAGCCCCTTGGACCCGAAGAAGACCCACCGTGTCGTCAACTGCGCTCCGTATCGACGTTCCCCACACTGTACGCGCCTCGGGAGATTCCCGTTTCATCATCGCCGCCCGACCTGCTAACCCTCAGCACGTCAAGACGGCCAGCGGCAGACGCTTACCATGCGATCTCCTGTGAGCTGTTCAAGGCAGCGCGAACTCGGCCTCCCCTTGCGTGCCGCCTATCCGTGTGTTAAATACTGAACCACATGGTTCAATATACCCAGGCCCGCTTCGATGCCTCGTTCGCCGCGCTCTCCGACGCCACCCGACGTGGCGTTCTGGAGCAGCTCGGGCGTAGAGACGCTTCGATCACGGACCTTGCCGACAAATTCCGCATGACCCTCACGGGCATGAAGAAGCATGTCGGCGTCTTGGAGCAGACGGGGCTAGTCACCACGGAGAAGGTCGGGCGCGTGCGGACCTGCAAGCTCGGCCCGCGCCGACTGGAGGAGGAAGCTGCATGGATCGAGAGATACCGCCAGCTCTGGGACGCACGCTTCGACGAGCTGGACAAAGTTGTCGAGGAATTGAAACGGAAGGAGAAGGTCCATGGACGCAAGAAGAGAGAGTGAGGTTGCCCCCATGAAGAACCGTACGACGGTGGAGCGGAAGTCCGAGCGTGAGCTCGTCGTCACGCGAACGTTCAACGGTCCGGCGCGCCTCGTGTTCGAGGCGTGGACCAAGCCCGAGCTGTTCAGGCAGTGGTGGGTGCCGAAGTCGCTGGGAATGTCCCTGCTTTCCTGCGCAATGGATGTGCGTGTCGGGGGCAGGTACCGTTTGGAGTTCGCACACGGGGACTCACAGGCGGCGTTCTTCGGCACGTACAAGGAAGTAACACCGCACTCGCGCCTCGTCTGGACCAATGAGGAAAGTGACGAGGGTTCCGTCACGACGGTGACCTTCGCGGAAAAAGGCGGCAAGACGTTGCTGGTCATGCACGAGCTGTATCCCTCGAAGGAAGCTCTCGACGCCGCCGGCACCGGGGCGGCGGATGCGATGGGAGAGACGTTCGAGCAACTGGACGCGCTTCTCGACACCCTGGGCGCGAGCGTGGGACGGTCATGAAGTCGTCGATCTCGCGTCCGCTGCCCGGCTCTTCACTACGCGGAAGCGAACCCCGACGAGGTTGTCGTATCACGGTGAGATGGCCGTACGCTTACCATTCAAACGTTGGTTCGGTCGCAACTCTGGGTGTACTGGTTGGCGAGGTTGGTCGATAGTCGACAACTGGCGTGCGGTAACCTTGTTCCGCACGGACTCATGCTCGAGCAGGGAACGGCGGAGTCCGCACGGGCTCCGCCGTTTTCTTTACTGCTTGCACACCCGGTAAGCTTCCATGTCCGCTTCTGGGCGAACGCGGACTTCTGCTTTCCTTTAACAGGTCGCTTTAGCGACCGTCCGTTCCATCTGACCACCGTTGCACGAGAACCACGAACTCCGTCAGGTGCTCCGATGTGTCGCTCGAAGCCAGGATGGGAGAACCCGGCAGTCCCGCTCCCCAGGTGGCAGGGTCGGTCTCCGAATGGTCTCATCCGTCTGCGCTTTCGTACGAAGAACCAGGACGGATGCATTGCGTGAGATGGACTCCGGTGCGGCACTGCGCGCCAGGGCTATTTCCGCCCCCTGATCTGTCATGATGTATTGGTCGAGCGGGGCATCCTGCGCCATTGCTTGGTACGCCGCACCGAGCACGACAAGCAGTGTGAGCATTTCACCATCTCCTGTCTTTGGGGGGCGCCCCTCGTGGGCGGCCGCTCCCCCCTACTACGAACACCGCTGCCCCGATCCGACAGGGGACTACCGCAGCTGATCGCGACGGCGTGTCAGGGAGGCGATTTCGGCGGTGTTTCCCGCCAGTGCGATGGCCTTGTCGTACGCCGTGCGCGACTCCTGCGCGCGGCCCAGCCGGCGCAGCAGGTCGGCGCGGACTGCGTGGTAGACGTGATAGCCGGCCAACGGATCATCGAGAGGGTCGATGGCCGCCAGTGCCACCTCCGGGCCGTCAAGCTCGGCGACCGCGACGGCCCGATTGAGCGCGATGATCGGGGAGGGGTCGAGGCGCACGAGCTGGTCGTAGAGCGCGACGATCTGCGACCAGTCGGTGTCGCGGACATGTTGGGCGGACGTGTGCACAGCGTTGATCGCCGCGAGGATCTGGTAGCGACCCGGAACCACCCCGGCGGCCAGGCGCTCGCGCACCAGCCGATGCCCCTCAGCGACCAGCGCCGCGTCCCACGTCCCGCGGTCCTGCTCGTCGAGGGTGACCAACTCGCCGCTCGCGGAGACCCGGGCGGTGCGACGGGCCTCGATGAGCAGCATCATCGCCAGCAGCCCGGCCGCCTCACCGTCGTCCGGCATGAGGGCACGGATCAGGCGCGTGAGCCGGATCGCCTCGGCGGTCAGGTCGTGACGGATGGGATCAGTGTCGGGGCCAGTCGCCAGGTAGCCCTCGTTGAAGACGAGGAAGAGAACGGCGAGTACGCCGGCGATGCGTGCCGGGAGCTCCTCCGCGGTCGGCACCCGGTACGGGATGCGAGCCGCCTTGATTTTCGCCTTCGCGCGGGTGATCCGCTGCCCCACGGTGGCCTCCTGCACCAGGAAAGCACGGGCGATCTCGGGCACGGTCAGACCGCCGACCATGCGCAGCGTCAGCGCCACGCGGTTCTCCATCGCGAGCGCCGGGTGACAGCAGGTGAAGATCAGCCGGAGCCGCTCGTCGTCGATGGCGCCGAGGGACTTGGGCGGGTTGTCGTCGTACAACATCTGCGCCTCTCGCTCCTTGTCGTCGCGCTTGTTCTCGCGCCGGATCCGGTCGATGGCCTTGCGGCTGGCGGTGGTGGTCAGCCAGGCGCCGGGGTTGGGCGGTACGCCATTGAGCGCCCACCGCTCGATGGCGATCGCAAATGCTTCAGCCGTCGACTCCTCGGCAATGTCGAGATCACTGAAACGCCGGGTCAGGGAGGCAACCACCCGCGCCCATTCCGATTGGTGGGCTTGGGTGATAGCCTCCCGAACGTCGACCACGGTCACTCAGGCAAAGCGTGGAACGGCCGCAGCTCGATTCTCCGATTGCAGGCTTTCGACCCCTCGGCAGCGAGCGTCAGCGCCACGTCCAGATTTGGGGCCTCGATGATCCAGAAGCCAGCGAGGAATTCCTTCGACTCGAGGAAGGGCCCGTCGGTTAGGATCGGCTCCTTGCCGCGACCGTCGATGACGGTGGCCGCGCTCGGCCCCGCCAGGCCGTTCGCGTACACCCAGTAGCCCTGGGCCCGGAGCCGGTCGTTGAACGCGTCGATGGCTTCCGCCTCGCCCGGTTTGGCCACTTCGGTGTTGTCCGCGATCACTGAAACGAGGTACTGCATTGCATCATCTCCAGTGTGTGGGGGCGCCCCTCACGGGCGGCCGCTCACCCCTACTACGAACGCCGGTGCCCCCATCAGACACTCCCTCGTCCCCGGGTTGAGTCCGCCCGTATTGTATAGCCCTTAGGTACACTGTGCCGGACAGCATCCCGTTGGTACTAATGGAAGTTGGAGGGGGGCGGCTGGAATAGTGAGCGGACACGTTGGATCGAGACGGCTCTTTCTCAGTGCTGCACTGATCGTGATGGGAGCCGCACCGCGATCCATCCGTGCCCAACAGCCACAGCCGGACTCGGCCAAGCCGCAATCTGCGTTACCCCCGGATCAGCTCGATGCGCTGGTGGCCCCCATCGCACTGTATCCCGATTCTTTGTTGGCGCAGACGCTCGCGGTATCGACCTATCCGCTCGAGCTGATCCAGCTCCAGCAATGGCTCAAGAAGCATCCCGACGTGAAGGACAAAGCGCTCGTCGATTCCGTGTCCAAGCAATCCTGGGATCCGAGCGTGCAATCGATGGCGGCACTGCCCGACGTGGTCAACCGTCTGGCCGACGACATTCAGTGGACCACGGACCTGGGCAACGCGTTCTTGGCGCAGCAGAGCGATGTCATGAACGCCGTGCAGCGCATGCGTCGGAAGGCCAAGGACAAAGGCACGCTGTCCTCGAACGAGCATCAGAAGGTGGATACCACCGTAGTCGAGAATAAAAGCGTCATTGTCATTGAACAGACCAACCCGCAGGTCGTGTACGTGCCGTCGTACAGTCCGACCGTGGTGTACGGCGCGCCGGTCTATGCGTACCCGCCCATTTACTATCCGCCGCCGGGGTACTACGCGGCCGGCGCGTTCATGTCGTTCGGCGTCGGGGTGGCCATGGGCGCGATGTTCAGCGGCGGTTGGGGCTATGGGGCCGGTTGGGGCAGCAGCAACGTGCAGATCAACAATTACAACAACTTCAACCGCAACGCGAACGTCAATCGCAACGTCAACCGCAGTTCGAACCGCTCCGGAAGTTGGCAGCACAATTCGTCGCATCGCGGTGGTGCGCCCTACGGGGACCGGGCCACGGCGGATCGATTCGGCGGATCGGCGCGCGGGGACGCCGGGGGCAACCGCCAGGCGGCCGCTGGCAATGCCGGCGACCGTGGCGCAGGTCGAGCCGGAGCAGCGAACGGTGCGGCGGGCGCGGCTGCGAGCGACCGAGCGGCTGCCGGGGACCGAGCTGCTGCGGGGGATCGCGCCGCGGGGGATCGAGCCGCCGCGGGCGACCGCGGCGCCGCGCGGGACCGGGGCGGAGCGACCGGAGACAACAGCATCGGGGGGCGCGATCTGTCGCGCAGCGGAGGCGGCAGTGGGAGCGCCTTCGGAAGCGGAGGCCGGGACTTCAGCGGCTCGAGCGCTCGTGCCGCCAGTAGCCGTGGCTCTTCCAGTATGCGAGGCGGCGGCCGCGCTGGTGGCGGCGGCCGGCGCCGGTAAAGGCCAGGAGGGCGTACCGATGCAACCGACATTCGTGATGACGTCGTGGTGTCTTTCCGCAGCGATCGCTCTCGCGCCATTGCCGGCCGCGGCGCAAACCACGTCGGGCGCCAAGAGCTTCGACACGCCCGAGAAAGCCGCTACGGCACTCGTCGACGCCGCGGCGGCGTTCGACGTGCCCCGTCTCATGGAGATTTTCGGACCCGACGGAGAGAGTATCGTGCTCACGGGCGAATATCCCCAAGACCGCCAACGCGCGATCGATTTCGCCACCGAGGCCCACGAGAAGCACACGGTGTCGCGCTCGCCCGGCGACACGAACCGGGCGTACCTCGTCGTGGGCAACGAGAGCTGGCCATTCCCGGTTCCCATGGCGAGACGGGACAAGCGGTGGTTCTTCGATGCCAAAGCCGGCCGGCAAGAGATTCTGTACCGCCGCATCGGAGCGAACGAGCTGGACGCCATTCAAATCTGCCGCGGCTACGTGCAGGCCCAGGATCAATACGCGCTCCAGAAGCGCGAAGGGTATGCGGTGAACCAATACGCGCAGCAGATCGTGAGCAGTCCGGGGCAACAAAATGGCCTGGTGTGGCAAAACCCGGATGGAACCTGGGGCGGTCCGATCGGCGAAAAAATTGCCCACGCGATCGAACAGGGATACCGCAGCGGGGCGGCGCCGTACCACGGCTACTTCTTCAAGATCCTCAAGGGCCAAGGGCCTTCGGCGCCAATGGGCGAGATGGATTTCGTGGTCAAAGGCATCATGATCGGCGGCTTCGCCTTGGTGGCTGCGCCGGCCGAGTACCGTGTGACCGGTGTCAAGTCGTTCATCGTCAGCCACACCGGTGTGGTCTATCAGCAAGACATCGGACCGAAGACGCTCGAGCGATTCCAGCAGATGGAGCGCTTTGACCCGGACACATCGTGGACGCCGGTCCCGAGCAGTAATCAATAGCTTCACCGCCCGAGGCGCATTCACCGTATCCGAAGAAACGGGGCGCGCACCTTGTGCGTGGCACCGAATCTGCGGCCCACGTGTCGAGTGGGACGATGTCGTGGATGAGCTGGCAATGCTCCTGTCAGCTCGGACACGTCAGGTGGCTTCATCCGGGGACACCGCCAGCATGCGAGTCCGCCACGCGGTCGTGGATCTTGGGATGCTCGCACTCGCATACTCCGTCGTCGTCGCGGGCCAGGGTCAAGAGGCCCAGGGCCAAGAGACACGGAGCGCGACGTCTGATTCATCCAAGACCGCGCCGCACGATACGTCGACGCGCCGGAAGCAGCCGTCCAGCACGGACTCGATACCGACATCCCAGTGGGGAATTTGGGACCCCGGCAAGGGGTTCACGGTCGCGAAGACGGACCTCGGCCAGATCAACCTGAGCGGCTACGTGTTGTTCCGCTATCTCAACCAACTGCCCGCGTCGCAGAACAACATCTCGCATCTCGGGGACACCGTCCCTATCGACACGCGAAACGACATTCAGCTCCAACGCATCATGTTGTTCACCACGGGCTGGCTGTTCAGGCCCCGGTTGAAGTACTCGCTCTTCGTGTGGTCGGTGAACTCGACCGCGCAAGTCGCCGTGGGCGGCAATTTGAACTACACGTTCAACAAGTACATCACTCTCTACGGCGGCTACGGCGGGCTCCCGGGAAGCCGCTCGATGACTGGTGTCTTCCCGTACTTCACCGCCACCGATCGCGTCATGACCGACGAGTTTTTTCGTCCTGGCTTCACGGGCGGCGTTTGGGCCAATGGCCAGCTCATCCCCAAAGTCTTCTACGCCGCGATGATCGGCAACAACCTCAATCAACTCGGCGTCAACGCCGCGAAGCTCAATCGATTCCTCGCCAAATCAGCGAGCATTTGGTGGGAGCCCACGACCGGCGAGTTCGGCGAGCGCGGCGGCTTCGGCGACTTTGAGGGGCACGACAAGCTCGCGACCCGCATCGGTGCCTCGTACACCTGGTCGCGCGAGGACCGCCGCAGCTCGCTCGACGCCACGGCCCCCGACAACACCCAACTCTTGCTCTCGGATGCTGTCCCGCTCTTCCAGACGGGTAGTCTCGCGCCGAACGTCACCGTGACCCTCGCCAGCTTGAACCTGCTCGCACTGGACGGCGCCATCAAATACCGCGGCCTCAACCTCTACGCCCAGGGATACTTTCGCCGCCTCGACGACATCGACGCCGATGGCCCGCTCCCCTTGGCGTCGATCTCCGACAAAGGCTTCGATGTCCAGGCGTCCTACATGCTCTTGTCGAAGCAGCTGATGCTGTTTGGCTGGACGTCACAGCTCTACGGCGCGTTCAACCGGGCGTGGGACGCGGCCGGTGGCCTCAACTTCTATCCATACCGCGAGCGCAACTTCCGCCTCAACGCGGTCGTGATCTACATGCACCGGGCCGCCTGGAACGGTCTCTTCGGATACTACATTGGCGGCCTGATCGGGCCCACGATATCCGTCGGCGCGGACATTTTCTACTAGCGCGCGGATCCTGGGGCGCAGGAGCAGCACATGCTCACGAGAGGAACGGCGAACCGTCTCACTGTCGGTGTCGCACTTGTCGTGTCGGCCTTGAGTGTAGGAACGAGCACCAGCCCGGCGGCGCGCGACGACAGGTACGAGTTCGACGACGTCCACTTCCACCTCACGAACTACATCCAACGCGGCACCGAGATCCACCGGTTCCTCGAGATCATGGGCGACAAAGCGGGTCGCGTGGCCCTCTTCGGCATTCCGCTCCAGCAAACGTGGGCGTACGCAAACTCCGGGAACTTCGCCCCGACGTACTATCTCCAGACCGACGCGCCGCTCTACTACTACGCGTTCACCGACGCCTACATCGCCATGGCGTACCGGTCGCTCACCCGGGAGCAGCAGGCCCGGTTCGATCCCATGATCACCGGATTCAATCCGGCTGACATGTACGCGGTCGACCACATCAAGCGCGTCTTGCGCACGTTCCCCGGCGTCTTCGAGGGTATCGGCGAGTTCACCATCCACAAGGAGTTCGTCTCGCCCAAAGTCGCCGGCGCGCAAGCGAGCCTCACCGATCCGGCGCTCGACAGCATCCTGTCGTTCGCCGCGCGGGCCGGCCTGGTGGTCCTGCTGCACAACGACATCAACGTGCCGTTCGCGAAGCCGGGGACGGAGCCCGTCTACCTCGCGCAAATGAAGACTCTGCTGCGCCGCCATCCGACGACGACCGTCATCTGGGCCCACACGGGCCTCGGCCGCGTCGTGCAACCGGTCCCGCAGTCGCCATCTACCGGGCCTGGCGAACGCAGCCCCTATCACATCGCGATGATCCAGGCAATCCTCGAAGACGCATCGCTCAAGCACGTGTACTTCGACATCTCCTGGGATGAAGTCGCGAAGTACGTCGTCGCGACTCCGCGCTCGCTCGAGAACACGGCAAACCTCATTAATCACTTCCCCGGGCGCTTCTTGTTCGGCACCGACGAGGTCGCGCCGTCAGATCAGCCAACATACCTCAAGGTCTACTCCCTGTACGCGCCACTGTGGGCTAAGCTGACCCCAGAGGCGAGTCGCGACGTACGCAAAAGCAATTTCGAGCGGCTGTTCGACAAGGCACGGCGTGACGTGCGCGCGTGGGAGCAGCAAGACCGCGCGCATGCCAAGCCCGCTTCGGCATCGGGAGGGCTCCTCTTCGACCCGTGAGCGGGGCGCCGCTCCTGAACGCCGCCGCCTCGCGCCGTCACGCTGTCACCATTTGTGCGGGAGTGGCTATGAACCGTCAGAGGTTGGTGTCGGGCGCGACGCTCGCGGTTGGTCTCGCGTTGCTGCCGCTCGGGGCCGGTGCGCAAGACTCCACCGACAAAGAGAAGCCGAGCTTGACCGTGTACGGTTTCGTGATGACCGATCTGATCGGGGACTTCGATGCGGTGGACCCCCAGTGGTTCGACATGCTCCGACCGACGAAGCTCCCCTCGGTCAAGGATCAGTTCGGGAAGAATGGCAACTTCCAGACGAGCGTACGCCAGACGCGGTTCGGGGTAAAAAGCACCATCCCTACCGCGGCGGGTGACATCTTCACGCGATTCGAGTTCGACCTGACCGGCGTCGGGGGGCAGGCCGGACAGACCCAGCTCCGACTGCGGTATGCCTACGCCACGCTCGGGGCGTTCGGTCTCGGGCAGATGGACAGCCCGTTCATGGACCTCGACATCTTCCCGAATACCCTCGAGGCGTGGGGGCCGAACGGGATGGCCTTCTTTCGCAACATTCAGTTGCGCTATACGCGGACGTACCGCACGAGGGACTCGCTCGTTGTCGCGATCGAGCGCCCTGGCGCGAGCGGCGACGCCGGCGCCTACGCGAACCGGATCGAGCTGTCGAATATCACGCCGCGCTTCCCCGCGCCGGATTTCTCCGCCCACTACCGCCATTGGGCAAAATGGGGCTACGTCGAGCTCGCCGGGATCTTGCGCTACATCGCCTGGGACGAAACCACCCCCGACACGCTCGATTTCTCCGGCCATACGCTGGCGTGGGGTCTCAACGCGAGCAGCCGCATCAATGTGCGCGAGGATGACAAGATCAAGCTGCAAGTGCTCTACGGCGAAGGGGTCGAGAACTACATGAACGACGCGTCGATCGACATCGGCGTCGAGAACAACTTCTCGAGCCGGGTGTCCCCGGTGAAGGGCGTGACGTTACCGGTGTTCGGGCTCCTCGCGTTCTACGACCACACGTGGACCAAGGGGCTCACCAGCAGCATCGGCTACTCGCAAGTGAACATTCAGAACTCCAACGCCCAGGTGCCGGCGGACTTCCGGCTGGGCCAGTACTTCCTGGCCAACGTGATCCTGCAGCCGGTCCCGGCCTTCTTCTTCGGTCTCGAGGGACAGTGGGGGCAGCGGCAGAACAAGAGCAATGGGTTCACGGCGAACGACTATCGCATCCAGTTCTCGGGAAAATTCAATTACGAAGTCGTGATGGGAGGAGGGAAGAAAAAATGAGGTATACGACGAGACAGAGAATTCGCGCTCCAGCGCTCGCGGGCGTGATCGCGGCCATCGCGCTGTGCGGACCATTGGCAATGCTGGCGCAATCATCGACGCAAATCGATTCGTTGATCAAGGCGGCCTACACGAAATATCAAGGAGTCGATAGCGGCGCCGTAGCCGACTACATCCCCGAGCTCGGCAAGGTGAACCCGAAGCTCTTCGGGATCGCCGTCGTCACGATGGACGGGAAAGTCCATACGATCGGCGACGTCGACTCGCTGTTTTCGATCCAGTCCATGTCCAAAGTCGTGACGATGGCCGAGGTGATGAGCGAAGTCGGACCCGACACGGTCCGAGAGAAGCTCGGGGTCGATGCGACGGGATTGCGCTTCAACTCCATCATCGCCCTCGAGCTGCAGAAGGGGAAGGAGATGAATCCCCTGGTGAACGCCGGCGCCATTGCCGCCGTGAGCATGGTCGAAGGCGCCTCGGCGGCTGACCGGTGGAAGAAGATTCTCGCCGCGCACGAGGCGTTCGCGGGCCGGACGCTGGCGGTCAACGACCCGGTGTACAAGTCGGAGGCGGCCACCAACCAACGGAATCGCGCAATGGCCCAGCTCATGTTCGCGTACGATCGGATGTACTCGAACCCCGTCGAGGCGACGGACGTCTACACCCGGCAGTGCGCGATTAACGTGTCGGCCAAGGACATCGCCACCATCGCGGCCACGCTGGCCAACGCCGGAGTGAATCCGGTCACCAAGAAGCAGGTCGTCCGCGCCGATTACGTGCCGCGCGTGCTGGCGGTGATGTCGACGGCTGGACTCTACGATGACTCGGGCCAGTGGCTCTACAACGTTGGGTTGCCGGCGAAGAGTGGCGTGGGTGGCGGCATCTTGGCCGTCTCGCCGGGGCGCTTCGGCATCGGGGTATTCTCCCCACGCCTGGATGCAGCGGGGAACAGCGTGCGCGCCAAGCTCGTGATTCAAGCAGTAGCCCAGGCGCTCAAGGCGAACGTGTTTCTGCCGGAGAACGGGCCGCCCGCCAAAGGGCGCGTCGATGCGTCCAGCGGGCGGTAGTGGCCGGCCGCCTGCGCGGTCCCAGGCGTGGCAGAGGGACGGGTCGGGACTGGAACACGGTCAGGGGGCTGGCGGCGGCAGTTTGACGTCGATCGAAAGAAATGCGTGCCAGGCGCCATCCTCGTAGTGATAGATATCCATCCACCGCTTCCTGGTCGTGAGGCCGCCGACCCAGGCTGATGTGCCGTGGACTACGACCGTCGCGTTCTTCGGATAAGGTGGCACGGCCTTGTCCGGACTCCCTGAGCGTCCGGCCCTACCCACTTCGACGGCGCGGTCGGACTCGACGCCGTCCAGCGTATACCCGCGATAATCCGGTGTCAGCAAACAGCGGAGAAACGTGGTGTCACCGTGTGCGTACGCGACGTCCCACGCACTATCCGCTTGTCTGACGGAGGCGGCGTCCGGACGTTGGTGTGGCAGCATGTGCCCGGAACAGGACGGGGGCGCCGCGAGGAGTGCGAGCGTGAGAGAAATGAGAGTCATGACAGACAACGTGCGCGCCGCGATATGAGTCGGGCAAGCACGTTGCCGCCAGTCGTTCCGTTGCTGCAGTGACCGGGCACTTCTTGCTGCAGGATACGGTCGATTGATGGATGAGGCGCTCGCTCGGGAATGCTTTTGTATGCCCCCACACCTGGTACGACTACTCACCGCGTCCCGGAAATGGACTTAGTGGCGAGTCGTCACATGGTAGCAGTGATGACTGGCGACATATGATAGCATTGACCGCGTCCATATCGAGGGGGTTGGATGGCTCGACGTCTGGTCAACATGGCTCACCGCATTCTCATCGCTCTGGTACTCACGGTGTCGCCGGTTGCCGCGCAGGTGAACGAGGCCGCGCTGCTCGATACCGTGCACACGAATATCTACCAGCACACGGTTCCGGCCGAGCATCGGCGGACCGCCGAGCGCATCATCGCGACGTTGGACTCGGTACCGGGCGTGCGCGTCGCATCGCGCATCGAAGCCCATGCGATGATCGGCGAGTACCTCCGGGTCGGCATCGACGATGAAGACGGGATCACGCTCCACGCCAAAGCCATTATGGCGCTCGCCGGCCAGCTCGATTCGGCCGACCGCGTCCGCCTGGCGCCCCAACTGATACATGCCTACCGTGATCTGGCCGAGGTCATCGCCGGCCATGGCGATACCCCGGCGGCGCTTGCGCTCCTCGCGTACGCGCCGGCCCGGCTTCCCGGTGTGCCGGGCGTGGCCGAGGGGCTCGCGGACGAGATCGCGCGCTATCGTATGGTCGGCCAAGCGCCGCCGCGCATCGCGGCCCCGCACTGGTTCAATGCGGCAGACGGAACGACCCTCGATTTCTCGCACGGGGCGCCGGTGACCATTGTCGTATTCTCCGCCTGGTGGTGCGCGGCGTGTTCGCTCAGCTATCCGGACCTGCTCGCCGTCCAACAGAAGTACGGTGCCGACAAGGTGCGCCTTGTGCTCGTCACGAACCTCATGGGGCAGTTTCGCGCTGACACCGCGCTCACGGCCGACGCCGAGCTTGCGAAGTTGAAACAATACTTCACGGGCGAGCACGGGTTGACCTGCCCGATCGCGGTCTCCGACTTCGTCGAGGAGCGCGACGAAGGAGATTATGGCCCCATTGCAAGAGGCGTATCACGTCTACTTTATCCCGGAAACGCTGATCATTGACGGTCAGGGACGCATCGCGCGCATCCTGGTCGGCTGGGACAAAGGGAACGGCAGTCGGGTAGACAAAGCCGTGCGGCTCGCGCTCGCCCCTACGCCGTGAGACGTCGTTGCAGGCAGCCGGCTTGGGAAGCAGGGTAGGTGCTCGCGCCGTTTGCATGACGACATGGCGCGCCAGCATTAGCCGTCGTGCACGATGCCGGGCATCGCGATCGCGCCGAGGCCGCGGCAGGTGGCCGACGCGGGCCCGATGACACGTTGGCGGCATCCAGGGTCCCGTTGGCTGCACGGCGGATGACGGGGGCCAGTCGGGATGATATCCTGCCCGTATGACACGACTCCTCAACTGGTGGCGGCCGCTGGTCGTCGCGCTCGCGGTCCGGGCGGTGACGATCCCCGCGGCCGCCGATGCACAGGGCCAGTCTGCGGCACCGCCGGGGTTCAGCTTTGATGGCATTCTGGGATTGCAATGGTATGATAGGGAACCGCACGCCCCACCACTCGACCTACGAGGGGTCAACCATTCTCGGTGGGCGCTGGACCCAGCTGACGGAGGTCGACATCCAACCGTCGGGGTACGTTGGCCGCTACCTCATTGGCTACGATTCCACCAAACGCGCGGTCCGCGAGTTCGACGCCAACAATTTCGGCTACGGCTTCTACAGCAGCGATGGGTGGCACGGGTCGTCGTTGACGCTCGTCTCGACCGACGTGGCGAGCTATCCGACGCCGAACCGGTTCGTCTACACGGTCGGTGGCCCGTCGGACTTTACCGTGGAGTGGCAGCGGCGCGACAAGGGCGCTTGGAAGACGGGCGATCGACTCCTGTGTCGTCGCGGGGACGCGCATGCGGGCGACGCGCGCGCGGGACCGCTCGCGCCCCATCTCGTGCTCGGCGACACCTTGTTCAACATTTCTCGCGCGCCATCTCGTTCAAGATCGATGGATACCTGGAGTACGTGCGGCGCGTGAGTGGGACGGCATCCTATATAGTGCGGGACACCGCCGCCGATCACTTGGCGTTCGATAGCTGGTACCGCTACGATGGCCGGCCCGAAGGGCGCGCGCTGATGGTGATTCGAGACGGTGGGCGGTCGTCGTGCGACTCGGCGGGGAAGTGCACGTCGCTCACGGATGGGAGTGGATTGCTGTACAATGCGAGGTTGTGGGGCGATGCGCCGGGCGTGCTGCGTGATCGTATGACGTGGACACACCAGATCGCGACCGCGTGGGAGCTCGGGCCGCCAGGGACGGAACGCGTGAGCGTGCTCCACGTCGATACGGCGGCGAACACGGTCACGCTCGAGCGCGAAGGCACGGGAGAGGGGCCGTTCGAGGGTGATCTGACGCAGATCACACTGCTCTCGGCCGACAGCGTGCAACACCCGGTGAGTGTGGCGCCCGGCCCGTCGCATTGGGTCGGCTATACGACATTTCGGAATGGCGTGGTGATGAGCGACGAGCTTCTCGTCCAACGGCCGGTCGTCGTGACGTCGGCCGGCGGCGACCGCGTGCCGGGCATCGAGCGGCAGTACATCCTGCTCAATGCGATGCCGGCGATGCCGAACACGTCACACTGAGCGCACGCCGCGACCGGGTCTCGTCGCCCGAGGCTCGGTATCCGTTCCCGCGCGCACGCGTGAAGGCTCCGGCGAAACGGGCGACGTGTTTCGGGCGCGTCGCAGCCGGGACATGGACTTAGTGCCGAGTCCTCACATGGTAGCATTGACGATCGACGACGCGTGGTATCCTTCCAGCGTTCGGCGAATACCGCGTGTATGACGGACTTGCGTGACGAGCCACCCACGCGCTCTGCCGCGTCCATATCGAGGGGGTGACAGGGGTCGACGTCTGGTCAGGATGGCTCGCCCTACGCCCCGACCTGGTTACGTCGGTTTGTTTATGGGAGGGGTGGAGTTTCCTTCGTGTGGTCCGGCCACCGCGATCGCTTCGATCTCCAGGAGCCACGCGTGATCGAAGATGCCCGCGATAATCACCGTCAGCGCGGGCGATCGATCACCCAATACTTCCCGTCGCACCTCGCCATTTTCACCGGCGAGTTGCCGATTGGAGAGAAATGTTGTCACCTTCACCAGGTTGTCGAGCGTCATGTCGGCCGCCCGGAGCTGCGCCTCCACGTTTTTCCACGTCAGATGGCATTGCTCGCGAAACGTCGACGGAACGCCGCCTTGCCGCCACACGGGAATCTGCCCGCTGATGTAGAGCGTGCGTGCCACATCCGTGACCTCCACCGCCTGGGCATAGCCGCCAGATGTCGAGGGTGCGTCCGGTGCGCTGATCCGTCGCTTCTTCATGGTCGGAAAGGTATGCGAACGACCGCCGCCATAGTTGTTTTCGGCCTCCTCGTCGCGACACCCCTGTGGGGACAGCAGCGCGCGATCAGCGCGGATTCCCTCGTGCCGGTCGCGCCAATCCATTCGCTGTCCGAGCTCCTGACGGCGCGCGTGCCGGGCGTGCAGGTCCTCTCCCAGGACGGCAGCGCCGGGGCGGGCCCGGTGGTCGTGGTGCGCGGATACGCCGGTGGCGCGGACGTGAGCCGGCCGCTGTTGATCGTCGATGGGATTCGGGTCGACAACAGTGGCGGAAGCGGTGCCGCCATCCCGCCGTTGTCCTACCATCCCGCGACGGCGCGATTCGATGACCTTGATCCGTCCGACATTGCCTCGGTCGAGGTCCTGCCCGGTGCGGTCGCCGCCAGTCTGTATGGTCCCGGTGCGGGCAACGGCGTGATACTCGTCACGACGAAGCGCACCCGGGCCGCCAAGCTCTCCGGCGATCTCACGGTGGAGGGCGGCATTGTGACGACGGCGGCGTCCGCGCCACAGAGCTACTTCTCGTGGGGACACGTGGGGAATCAGACGGCCCAGTGTCCGTTGGACGCGAGCACCACGGGACTGTGCACGCTCGACAGCGTCACGCACTACAATCCTCTCGCGGCGGGCGGCGCCGAGTCGCCGTTTCATACGGCCTACTTGCAGCGCTACCAGGGCAGCCTTGGTGCGACGTTCGGTAGCCAATCGCTGTCCGTCAGCGGTGGGTATCTCGATGAGCCGGGGACGCTCGTGATGCCGTCCGCCGACGCCGCGCTGTACGCCAAGGACTTCGGCGCGCCGCCCCTGCCGGGCCAACGCTATCCGTCCGACGTGAATCGCGGTCAGCTGCGCGGTTCGTTCATCTCCCGATTGAGCAGCGCCGCCGATGTGGTCGTCACGGCTGCGTACAGCGGCACCCACCAACGCGACGCGGCGATCGATAGCTTCCTGAGCGACGCCGCCCTCGGCACCGGGTCCCGCACCCTGTTCGATGGGTGGTTCAGTCCCGTCAATCGTCCGGAGTTCGACTTCGGCGAGGTGGCGACCGATCACACGCAACACCTGATGTGGAACGCGCGCGGCGAGTGGCGGCTGTCGCCGCAATTGGCGTTGCACGCCACCGTCGGCACGGACGCGGTGCGTCGGACGACCGCGGACCGTCGAGTCGATGCGCCGCGAGTGGGCACCGATACGATCATCGGCAACGACCAGCAGCGGCTGACCCAGTATACCGCCGACGCCGGCGGGACGTGGACCGCGCGCCTCACATTGACAGTCGAATCGCGCACGTCGGCGGGGCTCCAGTATCTCGCCGCCAACGCCAGCGATACCGTCGACGTGGTGCCGCTGGGTCACTCCGCCATCCGGCTGTCCGACCTCACGCAGAGCGCGTATCTCGACGAAGGCCTGTCCATCGCCCAGGTCGTGTCGCTCGACGCCCGGGTCCGGTGGGATCACCATCGCCTCCAAACCGATCGCGTCTCCAGCAGCGCCGCGTATCCGGCGCTCTCGGCCAGTTGGGCGATCCTCGGCACGACGGCCGATCCCCGACTGCGCGTGCGCGGGGGCATCGGCGAGACCAGTACGGCGATCGGCACGCAACAGCTCGCGGCATTGGCGCTTCCGCTCCAGACCACCGTCACCCAGTTCAAGCCTGCCGTCCGACAGCGGGACCTCGAAGCCGGTATTGACGCGGCGCTCCCCCACGATGTCGCCAGCGTCAGCGTCACGACGTACGCCCGGCGCACCGTGCACGCGCTCTTGCCCGTCAGTGTCGCCAACAACGTTGGCGGCGTCGACCGCTTTATCGACCAAGGCACGGTGAGCGATCGTGGTCTCGAATTCAGCGCCAGCGTCAGACCGACGCCCGTCTGGGACGCGACGCTGAGCGCGTTTGAACACTGGAACAAGGCGCTGCGCCTGCCGTTCACGCAGGTGTGGTATGGCGGCATGCTGCGGAACGAAACGGGCCATCCCCTCTACGGCATCTGGGCCGCACCGTACACGTTCGCCGACGCCAACCACGACGGGGTGATCGAGGCGAACGAAGTCACCGAGTTGCCGAGTGTGTACGTGGGATCGTCGGTGCCGACGCACGAAGCGTCGCTGGCGACCGCGATCCATCTGCTTCACCGATCGCTCCACATCGCGACGCTGTTCGACTATCGCGGCGGCTACGTGCTGCCGGATCAGAACGGGTTCTATCAAAGCGCGGTGCTGGAGACGCGGGCGCAGAACATCCCGGGCGCGTCGCTCGCCGATCAAGCGCTCGCGATGGCGGTCCAGGCGGGACCGGGATGGCCAATGGGCTATGTCCAGCGCGTGTCCGCCGTGCGCTGGCGGGAGCTCTCGGCGACGACCGCCGTGCCCGGCCATGAATCCGTTCGCCTGACGCTGGCGGTCCGCAACCTGGCGCTCTGGACCAACTATCGGGGTGGCGATCCCGACGTGAGCATCGGCGAACAGCCGGCGACCGTCGCGTCGGTGGCTCCAGCTTTGCAGCTGCCCCAACCGCGCACGTGGGTGTTGCGCTTGTCGGCCGCCTTCTGACGACCGCGGTCAACTCAAGAGATCAACTCAACGCGCGGTCTTGGCCGACGTCGCCTCCGCGCTCGTCGGATTCATCACCGTCTGGATCTGCGAGATGCGGTCCGCCGGGAAACCGCCGATACGCGCATGTTCACGGATGATCTGTTCATTGGCGGCGATATAGACGCACGTGATCTTGTCCTTGGTCACGTAGCTCTGCACCCACTGAATGTCCGGTCCGAGCTCGCGCAGCGCGCGGTTCGAGGTCTTGGCAATGTCCTGAACCTGCTCGGCGGACAGGGCCTCAGCGCCGGGAACGTTGCGTTCGATCAGGAACGATGGCATGGTGGGACTCCTCGGGAGGGAGAGTGGAGCGGGTAATGTATTCCACCGCCTCACGACGGGCAGGAGACGGTCGACAGACGGGAAGCCCGCAATGTGCCGGCGCACCGTTCGAGCCACCGCGGCCGACGGGAAACTGTCGGCTCAATCTCTGGAGGCCCTGATGCTACGCCTGCACCCACTGTTCGCCACCTTCGCGCTCGTCGCGACCACCGGGCCCGGCCTTCCGGCCGACTTCCCGCTCGCTCCCCATTTGGCCGCCTGTCAGCCCATCGTCCAAGGGCCGGAGGTGATCTGCGACTGGCACAACGCGGTTGGCCATGCGCTGTTTACGTTCTACATGGAGGCCCTTCCCAAGGCCGGGTACACGCTCCTTCCCGGCGCCCAGGAGGTGGCATTGCCGAGAGAATTTGCGGCGATCGGATTCAAGAAGGGTGGCATTCAAGGAGCGATTACGATCACCGGTACGGACGTCAGCATTCAGGTGCTCTATCCCCACTGAGGATGGACGCGGGCGCCCCGTGAAGCGCTTGGCGCTCGTTGGTGCCACCGGAATGGTCGGTGGCTACGCCCTTCGCTACGCGCTCGACGACCCTGACGTCGAACGCGTGACGGCCATCGGCCGTAGGGCGACGGGCGTCGCGCACCCCAAGCTGACCGATGTGCTCCATCAGGATTTCGCCGACTGCGCCGCGCTCTCCGGCGTCCTGTCGGAACAGGATGCGGCGGTGTTCTGTCTCGGCACGTATACCGGGGCCGTGCCGGACGCGGAGCTCCGCCGGACCACAGTCGACTTCCCGATCGAGTTCGCGCGCGTGCTCTTCGCCAGCAGTCCACGCGCCGCGTTCGCCTTCTTGAGCGGAATGGGCGCGGATCCGACCGGTCGAAGCCGGATCGCCTTTGCGCGGTACAAGGGCGAGGCCGAGAAGGCGCTCCTGGCAACGGGGTTTCCAGAATGTGTACCTGTTTCGCCCCGCGTACATCTATCCAGTGGAGCCGCGGAAAGAGCCGAACCTCGCCTACCGTCTGATGCGCGCGAGCTATCCCGTGGCTCGCGTCGCGTTCCCGAACTATGTGATTCGGGCCGACGACCTGGCGCTGGTCATAGTGCAGGCCGCCGTGAGAGGAACAGGAGTGCTTCGAGGACCGGTCTTCGAGAACCGTGACATCCGTAGACTCTTGCCCATGAGGCAGTCGCCCGACTACCGCACATAACCCGAAAATACGCGTGTCCGTCGTCCAGGTCGCCGACACGGGGCTGACCCCGCTCGGATATGTCAGCGTCGGTGTGCTCCTGAGGATCCCCGACATCCGCCGATTCGGCGCGCCATCGTACGCCGTCGCCACTATTCTATCGGCATGACCAGAGTACTCGTACGCAGCGTCGGCGTCTCGATCGACGGCTACAGCGCGGGACCGGATCAGGACCTCGCCCATCCGTTGGGTGCCGGTGGCGAGGCGTTGTTCGACTGGGCCTGGGCGACGCGCACGTTTCGTGTGATGCACGGTCACGAGGGTGGCAGTACCGATGTCGACGATCAGTTCGCCGCCCGCGGATTCGAGAACGTCGGCGCCTGGATTCTCGGCCGCAACATGTTCGGTCCCGTCCGGGGGCCATGGCGGGATGACGCGTGGAAGGGATGGTGGGGCGACACCCCGCCCTATCACGTGCCGGTCTTCGTCCTGACGCATCATCCGCGCGAGTCGATCCCCATGAACGGCGGCACGACGTTCCACTTCGTGACCGACGGGATCCACGCGGCGCTGGATCGCGCCCGGGCCGCCGCCAACGGTCGCGACGTCCGCATCGGTGGCGGGGCCTCCACGATCCGCCAGTATGTCTCCGAGCGCCTGATCGATGAGCTCCACCTGGTCGTCTCACCCGTATTGCTCGGCAAAGGCGAAAGCCTCTTCGCCAACGTCGACTGGCCCGCGCTCGGCTACCGGTGCACGGAGCACGTCTCCTCAGGAGCCGTGACTCACCTCGCTATTACTGGAGGCGTTGGACCCGCATCATCGTAGGCTCGGAGCCCTCGTGTGAGGCTCCGGGCCCCAAACGGTCATGGCGCTCCCCGAGGCGCGCGGCGCAGGCAAGGGCAAGAGCGCGAGAACACATTGCGTCTTGGTCTTACGAGTTTGCCGCATATTGGACCGTTCCCGTCTCCCCGTCCGACTTACTTTCCTCGCGACACCACGCGAGGAGTCGCTGAATGCCCGTCCATCGTCTGACCGCGGGCGGCCTGGCCTGCGCGCTGATCGCCGTCGCCGCCGCGTGTCATCATCGCCCGCCGTCCACGGGTGTGGCCCTCCACGTCTCGCCGGATTCCGTGAAACTGATCACGGCGGACATTCCACGGTTCTGGAAGGCGTTCGACGATGCCGCGGGAAAGGACAGCGCGACACGCGTCCGCGTATTCAACGAGGAGTATCTCGCGGTCGGATCGGTTGGCCTGGAAGACTTCGCGCGCGGCAAGATCAAAGGCCGTGGTCGCGACTCGATGGTGACGGCGGCCGAGGAGCTCGTCCGGGCGACATTGGCGTGGCCACGGTACTATGCCGGGATCCGGTCGGCGAGTATGGAGATCGCGACCACCGACACAGTCTTGGGTGTTGCGCGGCGCGGGCTGCGCCAGTTGTCGGTGCTCTACCCCGGGGCGCGATATCCCGACATCTACTTCGTGATCGGCCGACTCAACAGCGCCGGCACGTCGTCTGAGCGCGGCATGCTGATGGGCACCGAGATGTCCTCGCGTACCGCGACGACGCCGGTCGATGAGATCCCGGCGTGGGTGCGGCAGTTTACCTCATCCGTGTCGGTGACGACACTCGGCCACATCGTCATTCACGAGACCGTGCATTTCCTCCAGCTCGATGAGGGACGGCAGTGCTGCCGGAACCTCCTCCACGACGCGCTGATCGAGGGAGGCGCCGACTTTCTCTCCGAACTGGCCTCCGGCCCGTGGCTCGACTCGATGAGCTACCATCGGTACGGACGGGGGCATGAGGCGGCCGTCTGGCGCGAGTTCGCCCACGATATGCACGACACGGCGACCAAGAACTGGATCGCGAGTGGCGATGACCCCCACAACCATGGCGCGCCCGATCTCGGGTATTGGGTCGGTTATCGCATTTGCCAGGCGTACTACGAGCGCGCAACGGACAAGCGGCGCGCCGTCCGCGATCTCGTCCGCTTGGACGATCCCGATCGGATTCTGCAGGCGAGCGGCTACGGGTCCACGTGGACAGTGACCAGTTCCGGCGAGTGATGGTGGCGTACCTCTTGCGGCGATCGATTCGCAACCGGAGGATGGTATGGCACCGAACAACCTCGAAGGCACGCTCAACCGCGTGTGGTGGGGCATCGTCCTGCGTGGCGTGGTAGCACTCGCGCTCGGCATCTTCATCCTGGCCCGGCCGCTCGAGTCCGTCGCGGTATTCGCGCTCGTCATTGCTTTCTGGGCGCTGATCGATGGCCTGACGAATATCGTCCACTCGTTCGACCTCAAGGCCTATGTGAACCACTGGTGGCTCATGCTCCTTGGCGGCGTCATCAGCGCCGTGTTCGGGGTTGCCGCGCTGTACTACTACCCGGTGCTGTCGCTCGCGTTTGCCGTCCTCTGGGTGGCCTGGTGGCTGCTGCTGACGGGAGTGGTCGGCATCTACGTCGCGGTGCAGCAGCGGCGCCTCGCGATGTCGTGGGGTTGGACCATGGCGCTCGGCATCGTGAGCGTCGTGGCCGGCGTGCTCGCCCTGGTGTACCAGCCGGCGACACTTGCCGCAATCATGGCCTTCATTGCGGGATTCGCGATCGTCGCGGGCATCCTGCTGCTCGTCGGCGCCGTGCGGATCAAGTCCGCCGAGCACAATGTGACCGGAGCGCTCCGTGCGTCCATGAGCTGACGTTCCACGGAGGGAGAGGATCGCACCGCAACTATGCGCGCGACCCTCGAAGACAAGACGTTCGTTTGCCTGGTCATCGCGGTCACCCTGGCATTTGGATGGATTCTCTGGCCCTTTTCCGGAGCGATCCTGTGGGGCACCGTGCTGGCCATTGTGTTCGCGCCGCTCTATCGGCGACTGTGTCGCTCCATGCCCCAGCGGCCCCGCCTCGCCGCGCTCGCGACCCTGCTGATCATCCTCATCATGGTCATCCTGCCGCTGACGCTGATCACGGGGGCGTTGCTACAGGAAGGCGCCAGCACGTATGCGAAGATGCAGTCGGGAGAATGGGACATTGGCCGAGCCGCGCAGCGGATCGCCGGCGCCCTTCCCGCATGGCTGGCGAACATCCTGGACCGCCTCGGGCTGACGGATCTTGGCGCGACGCGCGAGAAGGTATCCGCCGGCCTCACGAAGAACCTGCAATACCTCGCCACGCACGCGCTCAACATTGGGCAGAACACGGCCGATTTCATCGTCAGCCTGTGCATCATGCTCTACCTGCTGTTCTTTCTGCTGCGCGACGGTGACGATCTGTCCAAGCGCATCAAGGCGGCCATCCCGCTGCCGCCCGAGCAACAACGCGACCTCTCCGAACGATTCACCACCGTCATCCGGGCCACGATCAAAGGCAACCTGGTCGTCGCTGTGGTGCAAGGCGCGCTCGGGGGGATCATCTTCGCGCTCCTCGGTATTCACGCGCCGGTGCTCTGGGCGGCGGTGATGGCCTTTCTGTCGCTGCTCCCGGCCATTGGAGCCGCCGTGGTGTGGTTTCCGGTCGCGATCTACCTGCTGGTGACGGGCGAGGTGTGGCGGGGCATCGTGCTCCTGGCCTTCGGCGCGTCGGTCATCAGCACGATCGACAACATCCTGCGTCCCATGCTGGTCGGCAAAGACACCAAGCTGCCCGACTATCTGGTACTCATCTCCACACTCGGCGGCATCGCCGTGTTCGGTCTCAACGGTTTTGTCCTGGGACCGGTCATCGCCGCAATGTTCGTGGCGTGCTGGGGCATGTTCTCGAAACTGCGATCAGCCGCCTAGTCGGCGCCCACCGGTGACACTGCCTCGCTGGCGCGTGGGATGCGGCGCGGGAGCCTGAGGCTGCCAAGCCAGGACTGGAGCTCGTCGAGGTACGTGTAGAACACCGGCGTGACGTAGAGCGTCACGATCTGCGAAAACGCAAGACCCCCGACGACCGCCACGCCGAGCGGGCGGCGCGAGGCAGCGGAGCTGCCGACGCCGATGGCGATCGGCAGCGTGCCGGCGATCGCCGCGACCGTGGTCATCATGATCGGCCGGAAGCGCACGCTACACGCTTCGACGATCGCCTCGGCCGGCGTCTTGTGTCCGGCCCGCTCGGTCTCGATCGCGAAGTCGATCATCATGATCGCGTTCTTTTTCACGATCCCGATCAACATGATGATTCCGACGTAGCCATAGACGTCGAGCTCGACCCCCGTGACCCAGAGCGCCAACAGCGCGCCGAACGTGGCGAACGGGAGGCCAGTGAGAATCGTGATCGGGTGAATGAAGCTCTCGTACAGGATCCCGAGAATGATGTAGATCACGAAGATCGTCACCACCAGCAGCACGCCCAAGCCGGACTGCGAAGCCTGGAACGCCTGCGCCTGACCCGAGAACGCATGGGTGGTGCCCGGCGAAAGCACGCGGTCCGCGGTGGCCTCGACCGATTCGGTGACGTGCGCGAGGTCCGTGCCCGGCGGCGTGTTGAACGTGATCGTCACCGACGGCAGCTGGCCCGAGTGATTCACCGTCATCGGGCTCACGCCGCGCTCCAGCGTGGCGACATCGGCCATCGGCACGACCTTGCCGTTCGGCGCATGGATGTAGAGGCTCCCGATGTCCGGGATATTCCGCTGATACCTCGGCTGCACCTCCATGACGACCCAGTACTCGTTGCTGGCCGTATAGATCGTCGAGATCTGTTGCGAGTTGTACGCCTCGGCCAACGCGTTCTCCAATGTTGCCGCGTTGATGCCGAGCGCGCCGGCCCGGTCCCGGTCTATCCGGACCGTGACGGTCGGACTCGTGCTCAAGAGATCCGACGTCACGTCCTCCAGCAGCGGATTTTTCTTGAGCTCCTCCAGCAACTGCAGCGCATTCGTGTACAGCTCGTCGATGTCGGGACTCGCCAGGGTGTATTGATAGAGCGCCTTCGAGTTGCGGCCCCCGATGCGAATCGACGGCGGATTCTGCAGGTAGACGGAAATGCCCGGGACCGAGCTCAGTCGATGCGTGAGCTCCTCCAACACGCTGTCCGCCGTCGGCCGCTCATTCGGTGGCTTGAGGGTGAACCACAGCGACCCTTGGTTCGTCGTGTTGGAGAACCCGCTGCCCGCCGACGACGAGAATTCCTGCACGTACGGATCCTGCGCGGCCAGGGCGGCCACCTTTTGCTGCAGCCGCACCATCTCCGGGAACGACGTGCCTTGCGCCGCTTCGGTCGTTCCGTTGAGCTGACTCGTGTCGTCCGGCGGGAAGAGGCTCCTGGTCACCTGGGTAAAGAGCACGCCGGTCAAGACCAGGATCAGCACCGAAAACGCCAGGGTGACCGGCCGGTGCCGCATGACCCAGGCGAGACTCCGCTCGTAGGCACCGAGGAGGGCGGCAAAGGCCCGCTCGGTGGCCATGAAGAATGCGCCATGCTGCTCTTGGCGGTGCGGCTGCAGGAACCGGCTGCACAACATTGGCGTCAGCGTCAGCGACACGAAGCCGGACACCAAGATCGACGCCATGATCGTGAGCGCGAACTCCTTGAACAGCCACCCGATCAGTCCGCCCATGAAGAGCAGGGGGATGAACACCGCCGTCAGGGACAACGTCATCGACAGGATCGTGAATCCCACCTCGCCCGATCCTTTGAGCGCCGCGGCCATCGGTGGCTCGCCGAGCTCGATGTGCCGGATGATGTTCTCCAGCATGACGATTGCATCGTCGACCACGAACCCCACGGCCAGGGTCAGCGCCATGAGCGACAGGTTGTCGAGGCTGAACCCCAGCAAGTACATGATCGAGAACGTGCCCACCACCGCCATCGGCAGGGCGAGGCTGGGAATGACCGTGGCCGTGACGTGCCGGAGGAAGATGAAAATGACCAGCACGACGAACACCAGCGCCAGGACCAGCGAGAGCTTCACATCGTGCACGGCGCTCAGGATGCTCACGCTGCGATCGCCCGTCTGGTGCACGATCAGTTCCGCCGGCAGCTCCTTCTCGATCTCCGCCATCTTTTGCTTGACGGCGTTCACGACCTCGATCGTATTGGTGCCGGGCTGGCGCTGAATCGCCAGGAAGATCGCCCGCTCGCCCTTGCCGTTGATGAAGTACCAGCTCGCCGTTTTGTTGTTCTGGACGTCATCCAGTACGGTCGCGACGTCGCCGAGCCGCACCGGCGATCCGTTGCGGTAGGCGATGACGATGTGCTTGAATCCTTCGGCGTTGTAGAGCTGGCCGGTAGCGTAGACCGTCTTGGTCTGATGCCGCCCATACATGATCCCGGTCGGGATGCTCACGTTGTCCGCCGTGACGACCCGGGCGACCTGATCGATGCCGAGGTTGCGCGAGGCGAGGGCCTCCGGATCGACCTGAATGCGAACGGCGTACTTCTGCGATCCCCAGACGTTCACCTGCGCCACGCCCGCCACCATCGAGATGCGCTGCGCGATCGTCGTCTCGGCGTACTCGTCCACCGTCTGGAGCGGCAGATTGTGCGACGTGACATCGTAGTACAGAATCGAATACGACGCCGGATTCTGCTTCCGGTACGACGGCGGGATCATGTTGATCGGCAGCTTGACCAACGCCGCGGAGATGGCCGCGTTCACGTCCTGCGCGGCCGCGTCGATATCCCGGTCCAGCGCGAACTGTACCGTGATGAACGTCGCCCCCAGGACCGACGTCGATGTGATGTTGTCGATGCCCGCGATGGTCGAAAACTGCTTCTCCAGCGGCGTCGCCACGGTCGCCGCCATCGTCTCGGGGCTGGCGCCCGGGAGCGCCGCGCTCACCGCGATGGTGGGGTAGTCGCCGGCCGGATAGTCGCTGACCGGGAGCTGGAAGTACGCGATAATGCCGAACAGCAGAATTCCGGCCATGATGAGCGTGGTCATCACCGGCCGGCGGATGAAGAGGGCCGTGATGCTCCCGCCGCCCGTCCCGAGCGGAATCTCGTGAGGCTTGAGGACTTCCCCCGTGTTATCGCCGGGGTGAGAGTCGGCTGCGGGTCCCGTCACGGTTCAATAAATCTCGAATTGCATTGGACACAATTTAACTGGCCTGGGTGTTGCCCCAGATTGCCAGGATAATAAGGTCCGGAGAAGACGTGAAGCGCGCCGCCATACAACTGTTGCTTGCGCTCGCTTGCCGAACTCGTCAGTTTAGGCGTGGCCTAAACAAATGAGGCATATGCGCAGGACAATGGTCGCGTTGATCAGTCTGGCAGGCGCCCTTCCTCAAGCCCGCGCCGCGGGTCAAACCGATTCGGCACCAGCCGGATCGACCACGAGCGCCACGCTCCCCCCAATGCCGGCCGAGATTCGGGGATACAAGATCGCGGATACCATCTCGCTCGGCGCCGTCAGCAACGGCACGCAGTACCATTACAAACGAGACGGAGACGTGATCAGCGTACTCGTGTCCTCCTATGACGCGGGCATCCCCCTGAACACCTCGGATGACACGGCAGCGGTCGGCTGGAACGCCGTCGACGGTCTGCGAAACACCCTTGTCGACGCGCGACGCAATGGGCAGCTCACCTTTCTTCACACTCGGCTCGAACGCCGCGAGGATTTCAAGGCCAATGGCCACACGGCGCGCGGCTGGGTCTACGCGGCGGAGCTCCGGCGTGTCTCCAATGCCGGCACCGTAGCCATGTACTACGCCGTCTATGCCATCCCCAACGCGGTGGTGCGGGTTCGAGTGGAATCTCCCCGGTCCTTCGCGGTCAACACCGGAACTCCGCAATTCACCAAGGACCTGATCGCGGCGCTCGTATCCCAGTAGTCCAACACGCTCTCAATGGAGGACACCGCTTGTGAATCTCGATCGAGTCGTCATGCGCGTGAGCGTTACGGCCGACCGGGGCGTGGTCGGCCCCGGTACCCGCCTGCGCTTTATCCAACGGGGCTCGCGGGTCGTGGGTCGCTACAGCGGCGGTGCCATCGCACGTGGCTGCTTGGCGGGCACACTCTCCGGGTCACAACTGGTGTTCCGGTATGCGCAAGTCGAAGCGTCCGGTGAGATCCACGGCGGCCGGTCGGTGTGCCAGGCAGAGCGTGGACCCGACCGTCGCATTCGCATCGTAGAGCACTTCGCTTGGTCCACGCGACCGGGCACCGGGACCAACGTGTTCGAGGAGATCGACCCCCCGGAGACCGCGTAGTCGTGGTGGAAGCCGACTACAGGGCGAAGAGCTTATTACAGATGTCTCCGACCTTCCGGGCCAAGGCTTCGCCCTGAATCTTCGTGTCGGAGGGCACGAGGATAACGGCGACGTCGCAGCCGCGGTCGTGGCCTTTCACCGAGGAGAAGCCGCCGCCCGGGTTCCAGTACGCCGCGTCCCCGATGCCGGAAATCGGATTGGCGTAGGCGATTCGGGGCAATTCCAGCCGGAAGACGTTGATATCGGCGACTTTTAGCGTGATGCCGATGCTGCCGGCGTGGCCGGTTTCGTAAATGCAAGATTGGCCGTCGATGCGCCGGGCGTGGCCGGCCGGCTGGAGCAGGATCGCGGCCACGACTTCCGGCGTCAGGTACTTCTCGCAGGCGGTGGCGCCGTTGGCGGTCCAGGCGGTCTGCGCGTAGCCGTTGGGCGCGCACACGAGGGCGCCAGTCAGGGCGCAGGCGACGGCCATCAGGTGTGTTCTCACGTGCGACATGCGATGCTCCGAGGGGTCGAGTCCAAGCCAATACCCGCTCCGAAAGTGGTCGCGCCGCGTCGCCTACCCGTCTCCCAACCGTCTGCTGCCTGCCGGATGCCGCGTCACCGTGGGCCGCGGGTGGATGTAGCGACCCGGCCGCGCGCTCACGCTCCCGGCGGGATCGGGTTGGGTGCCAACACCCGTGGCGCTGGCGCAGGCCTACGTCGGGATCCTCGACTTCCTCCGTGGGTGCGTCGCGCTGGCACAGCGCGACGCGCTGGCCCCTCCGGTGACCAAAGACGCATTGGCGTGCGTCGACACCAAAGGGTACCGCGACGACATGGACGACACGCTGCGGCGCTCAACGAACCGGGCCACGCCGACTCGAACTTCGTCCGGCGGGCGACCGCCGATCCCGGCAAGCTCGCCATGGACGCCGCGTGGCAATCCGGCCACTACGCCGACGCGCTCAAGAAGGCCCAAACCATGGCGGCCACAGGCGACGCCAACGCGGAAGCTCTGCTCGGGCGCGCGTACTATGAAGGGGTGGGCGTGCCCCGCAGCTACGCCACCGCGCTTACCTGGCTGAACAAAGCGATCGCCCAGAACAACGCCGACGCGATGTTCATCCTCGGCCTCATGAACGAGTGGGGCCGCGGCGTCCCCCAGGATCTCCAGAAGGCGCTCGCCCTCTTGGACAAAGCCGGGACCCTCGGCCAACGCTACGCGCAGATGGAGGCCAAGGGCATGCGGATGGAGGGCGCGGCGGCGGCCCAGCAGGCGCGGTGGGCGGCCCAGTGCCAAAGCCGCGGTGGATTGACGGATGGGCCCATGTGCCTGATCGGCGGCGAGCCGATCGATCCGTACTAGTCGACGCATTGAGGGAGGGTTCGACCAAGGTCCACGTAGTCGCGGCCGATGCGCGCTGTAGACTGTCCCGGGTGGCGCTCCAAGCGATCCTCCTGTTGGCGCTCAAGGCCAGCATCATGATGACGGTGCTGGCCCTCGGGCTTCAGGCGACCGCACGCGACGCCATCTACCTCGCCGCGCACCCGGCCAAGCTCGTGCGGTCGCTCATCGCCATGGATGTCATTGTGCCGTTGTTCGCGGTCGCGATGGTCGCGTGGTATCCGATGCATGCGGCGGTCAAGGTGGCGCTCCTCACGCTGTCGGTGTCCCCCGTACCGCCCATTCTTCCCAGGAAAGCGGTCAAGGCCGGTGGATCCGAGGCGTATGCCATTGGCCTCCTGGCGGCGGCGTCGCTCTTGGCCATCGTCTTCATCCCGGTCGCGATCGACGTGCTGGGCTTGGTCTTCCGCGTCGATGCCCACATGGATGCGTCCGCCGTGGCCCGTCTCGTCGTGGCGAGCGTCCTCGCCCCGCTGGTGGTCGGGATCGCGGTACGCCACTTTGCCCCCCGATTTGCCGAAGCGGCCGCCAAGCCGCTCAACGCCGTCGCCACGATCGTTCTGGTCGCCAGTGCGCTGGCGATCATCGTCGCATTCTGGCCCGCGATGATGTCGCTCGTCGGCGAAGGTGCAATCGTCGCGTTGCTGGGCTTTGTGATCGTGGGCCTCATTGCCGGCCACTGGCTCGGCGGACCAGAGCCCGACGATCGCACCGTGCTCGCCTTCTCCACCGCCGCGCGCCACCCGGGCATGGCCATCGCGATCGCGGCCGCCAACGCCCCACAGCAAAAACTCGCCGCCGCGGCGGTCGTGCTGTACCTGCTGGTCAGCGCCGTGGCCACCATCCCATACCGGGTGTGGCGCACGCGGCGTGTTCCGTAGACCAAGGTCGCATGGCGTGCCCGTCCGTGCGTCCCTATGGTCCTGGCGATGAGCGCCGGTGCGCAGCGTCGCGGCGGCGGTGGTGCCTCGGCGGCACCGCGCAGTACCGCGCGGTCGAGCGTCAATCGCAATACGAACGTGAACAACACCACGAACGTCAACCGCAACACGAATGTGAACCGCAACGTCAACGTGAATGTGCACAACGACGTCGACGTCCACGGCGGCTATTACGGCGGCGGGTACTACGCGGCGTGTTGTTACCATCCGGTCGCGACGGCCGCCGCCGTGACGGCGACGGCGGTGGTGAACCGCCGCGGTGATTGGCTCCGTTGTCTCCAGTGTGCCGCCGTCGTGCACGAGCGTCATCGTCAACGGGCTGGCGTACCAGCAGTGCGGCAGCACGTGGTACCAGCCCCGTTCTCGGGTACGAACACCACGTACGTCGTCGTCGCGGCCCCGCGCTGAGGCGCGCGCTCGCTATCTAACGGCGAAACAACGAGTTAAGTGGCGGGCGCCGGCACGGCGCCGGCTTTCGCGTCGCCGATATTGGCGGTCCACGCACCGCTGCATATTTTGCGGGACCGGTACGCGGGGGGTACACAAACCTTGCTGGGCAACGAGCCAGGGGTGCAGCGTCTACCATGAAAATCGGCACGCACTTTCTGGCCACGACACTGGGGGTGCAGGCGCTCGGGCTCACGGGCCACGAGCGTTTGCTGGCCTACACGTTCGGGATGGCGGTCGACGTCGATCATCTCGTGAAGGCGCCGTTCTACCTCTCCGCCGTGGGTCTCCAGGATAAGCGCGGGTATTATTGGCGCTCATCGCTCCAGGAGCCGGTCGCGCTGCTGTGGGTCCTGCCTGTCTGCACGTTTCTGCACACGATTGTCCCGGCGCTCTTCTTCGTGGTCCACGTCGCCATGGACTACAGCGTGAGCTTCGAGAAGATGCCGTTCTACCCATACTCGCGGCGCGTGACCCGGGGCTGGCTGACCAGCGTCTCGGACAAGACCAAGGAGCGGGTGCTGTTCACCGTGCTGCTCGTCCTCAACGCGGCGTTTTATCTCCGCTGGCTGCATGCATGAACGCCTGCCGGTCTTGGGCCGGCTCTCGGATACGATCGTCAGGCCGCCGCTGCGGTTCCTCCACCTCAAGCTTGGGGTGACGCCCACGCAAGTGACGTGGTCGGCTTTTGCCGTCAGTGTGCTGGCGGCGGGCGCGATCGCGATCGGACGCACCGGCGCGGGTCTCGCCTTGATGGCGCTGGGCCAGGTGCTCGATGGCATGGACGGCGGGATGGCCCGCGAGTTCGGTCTGGTGTCGGAGGCCGGCAAGCGACTCGACGACGTGCTCGATCGGGCGTCGGAAGCGGTGATCTTCCTGGCGTTCGCCGCCGCCGGCCTGGTGCCGCTGGCGCTCGTGCTGCTCGCGCTGGTCGCGATCGGACTCCTCACGACGGTCGCGGGCCGGGCCCGGTTCGACCCGGGCCTGAAGCGCTTCGCGCTCTACTTCGGGATCTGGTTTCCCTATACCCTGGTGTTCAAGGTCATCTTCGCGGCGAACCTGGCTGGGTACGTGATCGGCCTCCTCATCATCGACTGCCAGTTCCAGCGCACCATGGATGCCCTGGGCGGCGACCTCGACACGGTGGCCTCCCGGGCGGCGTCACTCCAAGAGCCCCGCAGCTGACCGCGACACCGGCCGGCACACGCGTCGTGAGCAATCTGGCGCAGCGCGTCGCCGTCGGCGTCGTCGGCATTCCGCTTGTCCTCCTGCTGTGCATGGCGGGGGGCCTGTACTTCTTCACGTTCATCGCGGTCGCTTCCGCGGTGGCCCTCCGCGAGTTGTACGGGCTGACCCGCGCCAAAGGCGCCCAGCCCCTGGCGATCGTGGGTCTCGCCGGGGGATTCTTCGTCAATCTGTCGTTCTACCGATCGCCGGTCTCGCCCGACCTGTCCGTCGTCCTGATCGCGATCGTGATCGCCTCGAGCCTGTGGGCGCTGTTTCGGGGCCGGGGATCAGCGCTGCTTGATCTGTCGACCACGCTCTTTGGCGTGCTCTATGTCTCGCTCTTCTTCGGGACGTTGATCGGCATCCGCGAGCTCTGGAATGGCTACCTCGTGATCTCGATCTTCGCGACGATCTGGATCTGCGACTCGGCGGCGTTTCACGTAGGCGTCGCGTGGGGGAAGCACAAGCTCCTCCCGCGCGTCAGCCCGCAAAAGAGCTGGGAAGGGGCCATCGCCGGGCTGATGGGCGCGTTCGCGGCGGCGCTGGCCGCGAAGTATCTGGTGTTGGATTTTCTGCCCGTGAGCGGCGCGCTCGTCCTCGGCGCCATTGTGGGGACGATCGGACAGCTCGGCGACCTGGTCGAATCCCTCATGAAACGGGATGCCGGGGTCAAAGATTCTTCGGCGCTCCTGCCGGGGCACGGCGGCGCATTCGACCGGTTCGACAGCGTGCTTTTGGTGGCGCCGTGCGTGTACCTGTATCTGAAACACTTCGCGGTGTAAGCTCCAAGTCTCGGAGGAGTCGTATGCCGGTCGGCCGTGGGACAATGTGGACATCAGCGCTGGTGGTCGCGGTCGCGACCGCTGTTGGTTGTCACTCCAGTGCGGGCGCCGACCGCGGGACGGCTGGCGGCACGCCGGCGTCGCCGGGAGACGCGGTCCCCGCGAATTGGCCATTCCCACTCACGGCGCCAGCGGTGACGGCGCCGCACGGCATGGTCGCCACCGACGCGCCGTTGGCGACCCACGTCGGTGCCGAGGTGCTGCGGGCGGGCGGCAACGCGGTGGACGCGGCGGTGGCGACGGCTTTTGCGCTGGCGGTCGTGTTCCCGGCGGCCGGCAACATCGGTGGCGGGGGATTCTTCGTCGCCAAGATGGCGGGCAGTGATCCCGTGGCGCTCGACTTCCGGGAGACCGCGCCCGCGGCGGCCACGCGCGACATGTACATTGGGAGCTCGGGGAAGCCGGACGACCGGTCGGTGACCGGTGATCTTGCCGCGGGGGTCCCGGGCTCGGTCGCGGGACTGTGGGAAGCGCATCATCGCTTCGGCTCGAAGCCGTGGGCCGACGTCCTGGCCCCGGCGATCGCCCTGGCGGACACGGGATTCGTCGTGGACTCGGACTTCGCGCGCAACACGCACGCGGACAGTGCCCGGCTTTCGCGATTCCCGGCGAGCGCCGCCCTGTTCCTGCCCCATGGCCAACCGCTCCATCCCGGCGATCGGTGGCGGAATCCCGACTTGGCCGCGGTGCTCAAGCGGATCGCGGCCAAGGGGCCGACCGCGTTCTACTCCGGGCCGACCGCCGATGCGATCGTCGCCGAGATGAAGCGCGGGCATGGGATCATCACCAAGGCGGATCTCGCGGGCTATCACGCGAAATGGCGCACGCCGGTCACATTCGACTATCGCGGCTATCACGTCATCTCGATGCCGCCGCCGTCGTCGGGTGGCCTGACGATCGCGCTCATGGCGGACATGCTCAAGGATCGCGATCTGCATGCGTTGGCGTGGCACTCGCCGGCCGAGCTCCATCTGCTGGCCGAATCGATGCGCCGAGCGTTCGCCGTGCGGAATCACTTCCTGGGCGACCCGGACGCGGTCACTATCCCCACGGCAAGGCTCCTGTCGCAGTCGTTTGCTGACAGTCTGTCGGCCAGCATCCGTCCGGACAGCGCCACGCCATCCGCGGCCGTCGCGTTCCCGACGGGCGCCGGCACCGAGGGCATGCACACGACGCACTTCTCGGTCGTCGATGGTCAGGGCAACGCCGTGGCGCTCACGACGACGATCAACTCCGGGTTTGGCTCGGCGTCCACCGTCGGGGGCGCGGGGTTCCTGCTCAACAACGAGATGGATGACTTCACCGCCGAGCCCGGAGTGCCGAACAGCGCCGGACTCGTGCAAGGCGAGGCCAACGCGATCGCCCCCGGCAAGCGCATGCTCTCATTGATGACGCCGACTATCGTGCTGGGGAAGGACGGCACGCCGATGCTGGTGACCGGTGCCAGCGGCAGCGGTCGGATCATCACCGCCGTGTTCCAGGTCATGTCCAACGTCATTGACTACGACATGGGCATCAACGCCGCGGTGAGCGCCCCCCGCGTGCACCACCAGCATCTCCCCGACACGCTGCTCTACGAGCCGAACGGGCTGCGCGATGACGCGATCGCGGCGCTCCAGGCGATGCACCAACCCGTGGAGCCGGCCCGGGGAGGCCTCGGTATCGGCGCGTCGATTCTGCGAAACGCCAACGGCGTCTCCGGCATGCCCGACCCGCGCGTCCACGGTGCCGCGGAAGGGTTTTGACTCTGGCCTGACAGGCGCCTACTCGGTCTTGATCGCCACGACGGGATCCACGCTGGCGGCGCGGCGCGCCGGAGCCCACGTCGCCGCCAAGGCGACGAGGGAAAAGACGACCGGCACGCCGGCCATAAGCAGCGGGTCGCTGGCGCTCACGCCGTAGAGCATGGCGCGCAGCGCCCGGGACGCGAGAAAGGCCATCGCAGAATGCCGGCCTTGGTCCGGGAGACGATCAGGTAGTGCCCGTCGGGCGCCCACGCGGGCGAGATGGTCTTTGGTCAGGGCGCGCGGATTTTTTCCATCCGGGTCGACCAGCCACAGATTCTCGTATCCGCTCCGATCGGTCACGTACACGATCGATTTGCCGTCCGGTGCATAGCGCGGTTGACCGTCGAATCCCATGCCCGACGTGATCCGCGTCGCTTTGCCGCCGGTGATCGGCACCGTGTAGAGATCGCCCACCAGATCGAACACCACGTTCTGACCGTCGGGCGACACGTCGAGCGACATCCACGTGCCTTCGTCGGTGGTGAACTGCGTGTGCCGGGTCGGCAGGATCGGCAGGCTGGTTTCGGGCGCGGTCTTCTTCGCCGAATCACCCGGTCCGAGCGCGGTGAGGGCGGCGATGGCGAGAACCAGGACAACGGGCATGGGCGCGACGGTGGAGGGTCAGGGTGACGGGCCTAATCTGACCTGCGAACGGCCGGACAGATAGGCCCGAAACCGCCGGATAATCAGGTGCTTCCCGTCAGAATCCCCTGGCGGATCCTGGCCGCCTTGGGAGACGCCGCTGGATCGGCATTTACCCTGATGTGTGTCTCGACCGTCGTCCGGATGCCCACGGGCAATGTCAGTGTTTGGCCGGCGCGCACGACTGTGGCGTCGACCGTCGTGCCCTCGGCGCCGCCGTATCGGCGTCGGGCCGCGTCGAGTTGCGACGGATCATGGAAGACCACGTCGCCGAATTGCGTCAAGACATCGCCCGCCTTGATGCCCGCCAGCTCCGCCGCGCTATGCGGCGCCACGAACGCGACGCGCGCGCGGCCAGCGGAGTCCGGTCTGGTCGCGAGACCGAGGGTGACCACGCGGGCGCTGTCCCGGGTGATGCGCAGGCCGGCGAGCGGGAGGATCGTCTCCCACGGGAATGCGTCACGTCCCTCGATGAACCGCCGCCGCACGTCGGCGAACGAGATCCGGGGCGTTCCCGGCGCCGCGGCCCGGGCCACGGCCGTCCACCAGTCGACCGGCGTGAAGCCGCGGCCATGTTTGTAAGTCGAGTCGTAGACCGCGCGCATGACGTCGTCGAGCGAATGCCGATTGTCGCTCGCGTCGCGAATCAGGATGTCGAGCAGGAACCCGGCGGCCAATCCCTTGGGGTAATAGAGGCCCGATGAGCCGTCCGTCGGGTCGATCCACGAACGCAGCGACGCGTCGGCGAGCGCGGTGGGCGGCGCGGTGACGACCGACGTCATCGCCACCGCCATGGCCGAGAAGAATCCCGTGGAGTCGCCGATCCCGCTCCGGACGATGCCGATGTTGCTGTAGTAGTCGGTGATGCCTTCGCTCACCCAGAGCCACGGCGTTGGCTGGGCATCGTCATAGCGGTACGGCACCAGGTCCGCGGGGCGCAGGCGCTTCACGTTCCAGGCGTGGAACATCTCGTGTGAGTACAGCCCCGGCAGAAACGGGAGATCGAGCCACTCGGCGCTGATCTCGTCCATTTGGGAATCATGGTGCTCCAGTCCTCCGCCGTTGGGATGCGGGTCGGCCACCTGCAGCACCGTGTACGTCTTCCACGGCATGTCGTGGAAGACGGCCGCGTGCGCGGGAGCGATCTTGGCGAGCCAATCCATCCAGCGCGTCAGGTGCGCGCCGGTAACCGCGCCGGCCGGATAACTCGCGGCGCGTACCCAGTGATCCTTGGGTCCGCCGGGCGTGGCACTGACCGCGACGCTATCCAGGTCGAAGTGGCCGACGAAGAACGGGCAATCGACCAGGTCGTGATAGTTGGATTCCGTGAAGACGCCCGGCGCCGTGCCCGGCGTCATCCCGGTGGCGACGCGCCAACCGTCCGGCGCGTGCACACGCACCTGGGCGCCCCAGTCGAAGCCCTGGCCCACGGGGTACAGGAAGAGATTCGTGCCGTTGAAAAACGCGAAGTCGGGCTGCGTCCAGGCGACGGCCCGATCGATGGTGTCGGCCCGATAGTCGAATCCGACGGTCACCGAGGCGCCGGGCGTCAGGCCATCGAGGCGCCACGTCTCGAAATCGAGTTGGTGCCACTCGACCGGCCGGTCGCCGCTGGTCGGCGCAAAGTGCGACACCCGGCGCGCGAACCATAGCAGCGTGTAGTGGCCCGGAGACCACGCGGGCAGGGCGAGGACGACCGGCCCGGGCCCCGCGACGCGAAAGTGCATCGCCACGGACAGCGACCGGGCCGCGGTACGCGCCGAATCCACGGTGACGTCATAAACGACGTTGGAGATGGGCGCCCATCGCGTCGAGCGAACCGACGCGGTCTGGGGCTGGCCCTGGGCACGCACGATCGCGGGCGATGCGACGAGCGACAACAGTACCGCAACGACTAGAGAACGTAGCATGGGCGGGGGAGGGAGGAGGCCACCGCGACATTGGGTGGCGACTCCGAATATGTCGCCGATTCCCCGCCCGCACCACGTGTTCCTAGCGCAACGTCGATTCGTGCGCGTGAACGATGTGCCACCCGTCGGGGCGCATCTGCCAGAGGATGGTGATCACCAGGTCGCCGCTCTTGGTCTCGCCGGTCGGCATCGTCCGCCGGGAGGACAGGAGGCTGGTGACGATGACCATGCGGGAATCCAGAACGGTGTAGGCGTCGGGCCCGCGAAGGGTGTACACGGCATTGGTCTTGGGGCTGTTCCAGGCTTTGTACTGGAGCTCCCGCAGCTTGGTATACCCGTTGACCACGATCCCGTTGAAGACGAAGAGCAGGGACGAGTCGTGCACGAACGGCTTGAGGTAGCGATCCGTGTCGTGGGCGTTCGCGGCCAGCATCAGCTCATCCATGAGCGGCCGGATCTGGCGCTCTGGCGTCGACTCGGTCGTCTGGGCGTGCGCCACGTTGGCCGCCAGCGCGCCGGCGACGAGGAGGGCGGAGAGGATTATGGTCATGTCATGATGACACGGATGCCCAAGCCAACTACTAGAGACGGAACAGGTAGCTGAACTTGACGAAGAAATTGTCGGCGATGCGCCGGAGCGGATTGAACTGAAAGCCGTTCGGTTCGTCCAGCGTATTGCCGTATCCGAGAAACGCGACCGTGCCCGGGATCGGTTGATAGGAGAAGAGTCCCGACAGCTGCAACTGGTTGGACTGGAACGCCGCGGCGCGGGTAAAGGTCGTGGTTCCCGGATTCAAGAAGAAGATCGGCAAGTTCGTCCGCGAATCGTCCCGCAGGTTGTTCTGGTAGGCGCCGTCGTATTGGGCGATGAGCCGGAAGAAGATGGGTCGCGAGAGCTGGTACTCGATGTCGAGCCGGGGAATCAGCGTCTTGGCGGCGATCGAGTAGTCGTCGTGCCGCCAGTAGATCTGCGCGTTGTACATGAGCTGGACGCGGAGCTGGTCGGTGGGGCGATAGTTGAGCGTCAACTCCGTGACGCTGATATCGGCTTGTGCCCATTCGAAGAAGTTCTCGTCCCGTCCCGCGAGCTGGAGCAGCGACAGATCGAATTTGGAGAACACGGGCGTGCTGACCTGCAGCACGTAATCCGTGTTGGGAATCACCGGACTCCCGACAAAGTGCGTGTACGTCGTGTCGTGCGCCGTGATGTGCCCCAGATAGTAGTTCGCGTACAGCGACGGGTCGTACCCGTAGCCCTCGGCGTACAGCCCGAACAGGAACTGCCATCCGCCGTGGAGCGTGGCCAGCCACGTGATATGGTAGCGGCGATCCTCCGGGGCGTGGCCCGATGTGAAGTCGCGATAGACCCAGGTGTCGTTGATCAGCAGGTCGATCCCGAATGTGTCCAGAAACGTGTGCTTGGGATAGAACGTATATCGCCAGTCCGCCGATGCGTTGGCGACGCCGGCGCGGGAGATGAATCCGCTGGCCGCCACGAACTCGGGATCGATGCCCGAGAGATTGTAGTTCATGATGAACGAGCGGCCGGCGCGCGAGAAGTTCGCCGCCCACAGCGGGCCGGCGGTGGACAATCCGCCATCGCGCGTGGTACTCCCGGCGGCTTGCATGGAGAGCGTATAGAGCTTCCCGAAGGTCAGCCGGGTATCGACGCTGGCCAGGCGGTTGAAGCTGCCGCCAATCTCTTTGTCGGTTACGGCCGCGCCGATCTCCGAGCCCTGCGTGAAGTCTTCGCGCACGCGCAGGATGTTGAACGCGGGGTGGCCGCCCTCGAGGCCTGTGGCCGGCTCATTGTCGACCGCGCCGAGATAGGCGAGCGACACGTCCCCAACCTTGCCCGTGAGTTTCGTGGCGCCGATCGGCGCTTCGATCTGCCGCGTGTAGATCAGATTCGACGGGGTGTTGAACTGTTCCAGTCCGTCGAGAAAGAACGGGCGCTTTTCGGGGTACAGGATGGCGGCGCGCGGATCGAGGACGAGCTGCGTCGCGTCGGATTCGACTTCGGCGAAGTCGGGGCGAAAGGTCCCGTTGAGCAAAAGGCTGTTGGTGATGCCCCAGCGGACGTTTCCGCCGAACTGCGGGCGATCGGCGTCGTAGCGCCATCCCGGCCCCGACCCGAACGTGGGCGTGCCGATCGCCTTCTCGGTGACGATGGGGTTCAGATCGAGCACGAGTCCGGCGCTCAGATCGGCGAGCCCGGTGAGCGTGCCCGCCTGATCGAGGTATGACGACGCGGCCAACTTCGTCGGATACCAGGTGTCGCTGTGCCCGGAATGCTGGATCTTCCGCAGGATGTTGATCCCCCAGTCCTGCGGCGATTTCGCCGGGAACTTGATGCTGCGGAACGGGATCCGCACTTCGATCTGATAACCGAAAGGCGTGACCTGTCCCTTGGACTCGTACACGAAGTCCGGGCTCAAGTCGGTCGAATCGGGACCGGTCACGTTATTCACGCCGAACCCCCGCGACCGTCCGACGCCTTCGGTGATCGTCCCGTCTTCCTGCGCGCCAAATGGATTCACGGCGAAGACGAGCGCCTGATGCGAGTGCACAAAGGGGCTCAGGATCAACTGGACGTTGTCATCGCCGTCGATCTTGTCCCGGTTGGCCATGGTCGCGTGCGCGGCGCCGTGGAGCTCGAACGCCCGGATGCCGAAATAGATGGCGTCGGCGGAATACCAGACCAGCACCTCGGTGGAGTCTTCCGCGGGGCGCCCATCCACTGGCTGATACTCGGAAAACCCGGTGAGCAGCGCCGCCCGTCCCCACACTTCGGCCGACAGCGTGCCGTCCACGGGAATCTGGGCGTTGATGCGCGGGATGGGCACCGAGAGCTGGCCGGCGCGCCCGTCGTACACGTTGGGCTGCGCGGCGACGCGTGGCGTCACGGCCTTACGATAGGCCGTGGAATCGGTGTCGGAAACGAACGGCGCCGCGAGGTGCAAGGCGGCGCCGACGACGACCAAGGGAACCAGGAGCACCCGCTATGCTAATTCTGAAAGCGCGCCGAAACCAGCGTGTGACGTGCGCTCAATGTTAGGAATTGGTGAGATGTGGGGGCCAACAACCTCACGATTTTGTCGTCTTGGTCGCCTTCGGGCGCAGGCCGAGCGCGTAGCGGTGCGCCCGCGACAGATACGGCGCAAGCGCCCGCGTATTCGCCAGGAGGTCGGCGGGCACCGCGACGTACTCGGGATTCGGCGGCCATTTCGGATCGGCCCGGAAAATCTCGGCGTCGTACTTCGCGAGAAATGCGGCGCGATCGGCATCGGGCAGGCGGATGCCGACGACCCCGTACTTCGAGATCATCGAGAACATGTTCCCGTTCACGGCCGTGTATCCGGATCCGAAGTTTGATTTGACATCGATGCCGGCCGCGGCAACGAGCTGCTCGTAGAGTCGCATCTGGTCCGGGGGGACGCTCGTTTTCTTGGCCGCTTTTTTGGCCGCTTTCTTGGCGGGCATTATGAGACGGGAGCCGTCGCGACCAACGCCCCGAGTTGCGCCAACCCGCTGGTCCAGCCGGCCTCGATGGTCGCGCGCATGTCCGGCGTGTCGAGGCCCTCGTTGCGCACCGTGACGCGGCTGCCCGCGCCGTGCGCCTCGATCGTCACATCGACGATGTGTGCGTCGCCAAATCGATAGCGCAGACGGCGCGGCGGATCGACGATCAGAAACTCGCCGCGCACGACATACGGTCCTTTGTCGAATAGGAGGCTCACGTGGATGGCGCCGCCGACACGCACATCCCACTCGTGGATGGTCCACAGCATGTCGGGACCACACCCGAACCATCGGCCGAGCAACTCGACGTCGGTCCACGCCCGAAACACGTGGGCTGGCGGGAGCGGATAGTCGCGCACGAGGGTGACTGACTCACGCATCGTCCCTCCCGAGCACATGGCCCAAGCGGTCAAGGTTGCCTTCCCATCCCCTACGCAGAATCGCGACCCACTCCACGACTTCGTCCAGCGGCGCCGGCACGAGGCGCAACTCGTGCATCCGCCCGTGCATGGTCCGCCGCACCAGGCCGGCCCGCTCGAGAATGCCGACATGCCGGTTGAGCGCCTGCCGGCTGAAGCCGAACTGCCGACCAATCTCCGGCGTACTCATGGCGCCCTGCGCCAGACGGGCCACGATCTGACGCCGAGGCTCATTCGCCAGCGCCTCGAATACGGGCCCGACCCGGCGTGACGTTCGCGGCACTCCTCGAAGGTACGTCGGCAACCGTTAATCGTCAACAATATTGTTGACGGTACCCGGAATCATCGTCAGGATCGGCTGGATGGCGCCGATGGACGGCGTGAACAGTGACAGTTGGTCCGCATCGCCAAACAGGGCCGCGAAGTCGTCCGGCGTGAACGCCCGGGCCAGCCGTTCGGCGTAGGACGTGCGCAGGAGCGCGATGTAGTAGTCCGTGTCGTAGTCGCGCACGTCCGCCCCGACGAGGGCTCCGTCGCCGCCCTGTTTGCGATAGACCCGCACGCGTTCCCCGGTCCGCCAGGTGGCCCTGCCCCCGGCCAGCGCGGCCTCGTAGGGGAGCTCGCGCCGGCGCTCGCGCGCCGCCTGGTATTCGTCCGGTGTCTTCGTGAGTCGCACCCGCGACGAGACGTCGTGCGTCGAGATCTCGCGCGCCCGGATCGCCCGCGTCATGTCGAGATACACATCGCGGACGCCGACGATGTCGCCCGTGAGCAGGCGGGCGAGGGCCTGGCGGAGGAACGCGTCGCCGAATGGCTCCGAGCGGCTGGAGCGGAACGCCACGCCCTTGAGGCGCAACGCGCCATCGTATCCCAGCAACGCGTAGTTCTTGGGCTCGTGCGACAACATCGCGGCGTAGCGGCCCTCGAGCTCCAGCTGTACCAACGGCGGCAAGAGGGCCGCCACCTCGGTGACGACCCGCCGTTCGTCGTCCGCGTCCCACGCATCCGGCGCCGCGAAGTACACGCCATTGGTGTCTGCCTCGATCAGCGTCGCACCCCGCGCAGCGAGCTCCCGGCAGAGGAGGGTCAGGACCTCGCGTCCCCGCCGCGTGATCTCGTTTGCGGCATGGACGTCGGAAAAGCGCGTGAGGCCGCCCGCGGCGAGATAGCCATATGCCGAGTTGACGACGATCTTGAGCGCCGCCGACATGGCCTCGTGCGTGTGCCGTTCCGCCGAGCCTGGCGGGGCGGTGCGGGCCAGCGTCTTGGCCGCCAGGCGACGCTCGACCAGGCCGTCGACGAGAGCGAGGAGCGCGCCGAGCCGATCGCGCGACGAGCCGATCCGGTACGTGCGCATCAACGACGGGTACAGGCTCGCCACGTCCGCCTTGACCACGCGGTGGGTGACGCCTGATGCGAAGAGATGCAGCGCCGCCCCGCTGTGCGGCGTCCCATCCCCGGCCTCGTGCGCGGGCAGCGCCATCCCCGCGCGCACGTACGCGCGCAGCAGCAGCGGGTCGATGACGCCGGTCGCCGGCCCCGCATCGGCCAGCTGCTCGTAGCGGCGCGGGACCATCTGGGCAAGCGCATAGGCCGCGCCGCCGAGCATCCGCGAGAGCGCCGCGACCTCCTCGACGTCATCCGTCGCGTAGCGCCGTACGCGCTCCGGGTCGGCGCGGTACGTCGCGTAGACCTCGGCCCCGGGGACGTACTCGCGGCCGGCGCGGGCGATCCCCAGATGGCGGGCCACCGCCTTGAGACCGTGCCCCGGGAGCTCGCGCGTGGCGAAGTCGTGGCGCCAGACAGCGTCCAACGTATCGATCAACTCCCGGCCGGGCGCGACGAATCGCACGCGGCGGTCATCGTGTCCGCGGGTGCTCGAGGCGCGGGTGCGAAGGCCGGGGCCCTCGATGCGGCCGAGGGCCAGCGGCACGCCAAGCGTGCGAGCGCGGCGCTCGAGAAATGGCAGATCGAACCCGTGCAGATTGTGGTTCTCGATGGAGTCCGGATCCGCGGCCCGCACGCGTTCCATGAGTCGGCGGATGAGCGCCGCCTCCGCGGCGTCGCTGTCGTCCAGCGCCTCCAGCACTTCCGTGTCGCCGCCGTGATAGCGGATCGCGATCATGAAGATCCGATCCCACCGGGCATCGAGCCCCGTCGTCTCCAGGTCGAACTGGAGCCGGTGCAGATGGTCGAACGGCAGGTCGCGAAAGTACGTGCGTCCCGAGGCGACGAGATACTGCTCGTCGGGCGGCAGGGACAGGACAGTGCCGGGCTCCAGCCGATTCAGCTCGCCGAGATGGCCGATATGCTGGCCATGCCGCTCCGATGCGCCGCGCAGAATAGCCGACGTCAGCGCGCGGCCATCGTCGGCACTGACGAGATGCCGCAACGCGCCCGGTCCCGCGAGCTCGCGGCGGTGTACGTTCGGGCCGCCGGCGCCATCGCGCAGATCGTCGAGGTGGGCCAGCAGGAGCCAGGGGCGAAAGCGCGCGTCCTCCTGGACCAGCGCGCCGTCCGGGAGGCGCCGCCACACGAGGGCGCGGCCGTCGGGGCGGGCGTGGACGGAGACGATCGCGGGCGTGGGGTCCCAACCCCACAACACCTCGGGTTGGAGCGGCTCGTCGGACGGCATTGCGCGCCCTGGCCTCGTCGACAAAGGAGCTATACTCATTGGCAATGCAAATCCTACTTAGTGTCGTGATCGCGGTCCACGTCGTGGCCGGGGTGTTCTGGGCTGGGTCGACGTTCGTGCTGGCGCGCAACGGCGGAGCCGGAGCCGAACAGCTGGCCCGGCCGCAAATGGGCGCGGCAACGTTGACGCTTATTGCGGGGCTCGTGATGTGGGGCCTCGTGCATCGCTATAGCTTTCACCTGACGGAGGCCGTGCTAGCGCTCGGCGCCGTCTGCGCGATCATCGCCGCCGGCCTGCAGGAGGCAGTCGTCCTGCCGGCCACGCGGCGATTGGCGGCGTCCGCGGCCAACCCGACGGACGCGTCGATGATCCGGCGGCGGATCGCCAGCGCCGAACGGGCTGCCGCGGCGCTGCTCATGGTCACGGTCATCTCCATGGCCATCTCGCGCTACGTGTGACCGCTCCAGGCCGCTAGCCCGTGGCTGAGCTTGTGGAGCACATCACCTTTGATTAACGTCTAAGATGGCGAGACGAGAACCGACTGTTGAAAGGCGGAGAGCGCACCGCCTGTCGCATTGAGAAATCAGAGTGACAAGACCGGCAAAAGCGCGGCCGGGTAACGGTCAACTCGTTCGAGCCAGCGAAGGCCCGGGAGCGATCCCGGGCTTTCGTGTATTTTTGCCCCCATGTCCCCGCAGCTCCCACTGGTGCGCCCGCGCGCCTGGCGCAGGATCGTCTTGCGCATCGCTGGCCTCGCGCTCATCGCGTACGTGCTCGTCCAGGTCGCGTGGCTCGGCGCCAAGGAGCGCTATCGGGCGGCGAGCGATCCCACGGCATGCCAGGAGCCAGTCACGGATCTCTGGGTCAAGGCGGGCGCCGAATGTCTGGCGGCGCACACGTACCGCAGCGCGACGCCGGGGGCGCATCCCGATCTCGTCGTCGTGCTGCACGGGGATGCGCCGTTCGTGAATCCCGGCTACCAGTATGCGGCCGCGCGCGGCATCAGCCAGGGCGCGGACAGTGTCGTGAGCGTCGCGCTGCTCAGGCCGGGGTACACGGACAGCGAAGGGCGGCGATCCAGCGGGCGCCGCGGGGCGGCGCTCGGGGAGAATTACACGCCGTCCATCGTCGATGCTTTGAGCAGCGCGATTGCTGCGCTCAAGCAGACCTATCAGCCGGCGCATGTCATCGTGGTCGGGCATTCCGGCGGCTCGGCGATTACCGGCGACATCATCGGCCGCCATCCCGGTCTCGTCGATGCCGCCGTGCTCGTCTCCTGTCCGTGCGACCTCGGTCCCTGGCGACGCCACATGGCGGCGCTGCAGCAGAATCCGTGGTGGTTCATCCCCGCGTGGAGTCTCTCACCGCAAGCGTTGGCCGACGGGGTCGATCCGAAGACCATCGTGCATGTGGTCGTCGGCACCGCGGACGACCTCGCGCCGCCGTCGTTGAGCCGGGCGTACGCCGCGCGGCTCCGGGCACGCGGGGTCGCCGTCCACTTGGTCGAGCTGCCGGGCGCTCCGCACGACATACTGCTCGATTCCCGTGTGATCGCCGAGATCGTGGCCACCGTAGCCGAGGCGCGCGCGGCTGCACTGTCGGCGCCGGGTTGACGGTTCGCTGCACCGGTCGCCCAGCGTAGACGACGGCCGTGGCCCGCGACGTAGGGTTCGTGGCATGACTCTCAGCCCATTCTTTCAGCCGCGCCTGCTCACGGCGCTCTTTGTCCCGATGGCGGTGATCGCCGCCAGCCGCGCGCGCGCGACGGCGCATCCACCGTCTGACGTGGCCGCCGTCCAGCAGGTCGAAAAGCACTGGCTCGACGCCGAGTTTCACGGCGACACGGCGTTCCTGCGTCAGATGATCTTGCCCGAATATCGGAGCGTCAGCTACCGGGGCGTCATCGATCGCGCCGCGATCCTGAATCACGCCGTGCAGCATGCGGCGCGTAATGATCCGGAGCCGCAAGTGTCCCAAACGCCCAATGTCGTCATCCATGGGACCATTGCCGTCGCCACGTTCCAGCGGCCGGATACGTCGATGAGCGCCAATGTGTTCGTGCTGGAGCACGGGTCGTGGCATGCGATCTACTCGCAGCACACGGAGTTCAAGCCCGCGGAAAAAACTGTCCGCTAGGGTCTTCGCGGAAGCTGCCCGAAGCGGGCCTTCACCTCGGCGCGCCGCGAGCGGCTGATGGGCACGGAGTGGCCGGTGGCGACGCGCAGGACGGCGCCGCCATCGGCAGCCCGACGCAGCTCGCGCACCTGATCGATCCGGACGATGGCCGAGCGGTGGACTCTGACGAAGGCGATCGGGTCGAGGCGGGCTTCGAGCGCCGAGAGCGACTCCCGCCAGAGATGGGAGCGCGCGGTGGTGTGCACGGTGACGTAATAGTCGTCGGCCTCGATCCAGACGACCTCCGATTCCGGCACGACCACCACGCGCGAGCCCTCGGGGATCACCAGCCGCTGCGGGGGCGCGGCCGGTCGCATGAGCGCCTCCAGGCGGAGGCGCAGATCGCGGTCCTCGACTGAGGCCGACGCGTCGCGGCACCGCGCGACCGCGGCCCGGACGCGGTCCTCGACGATGGGCTTGAGCAGATAATCGAGCGCGTTGAGCTCGAACGCGCGAATGGCGAACGTGTCGTACGCGGTGACGAACACGAGGCGCGGCATCGGCACCCCGCGCGCGATGAGGGCGTCGCAGACGTCGATGCCCGTGAGGCCCGGCATCTGCACGTCGAGGAAGAGCGCGTCGGGGCGATGCGCGATGACGGCTTCGATCGTGGACGGTCCGTCGGCGGTATCGGCGATGACCTGTACGCCAAGTTGAGCCAGGACCTGGCCGAGCCCGCGTCGCGCGGCCGGCTCGTCGTCGGCGACGATCGCGCGCAGATCCCGCGAGACGACGGTACTCATGCGAGCGGGATCTGGATCTCGGCCAGACTGCCGGCGTCCTCGGCGCGCAGCACGACGCGTCCGGCCGATCCGTAGAGCGCCCGCAGACGGGCCGCCGTGTTGCTCAGGCCAATGCCGTTGGACTCGAGGGCGTTGGCGATCGCGGGCGCATCGGCTGCCCCGCCGGACTCGCGGACCCAGAGGGTCAGTTGGCCAGCATCCGTCCGGGCGCCGATCTCGACGATCGAGGGGCCGACGCGGCGGCCGACGCCGTGCCGGAACGCGTTCTCGACGACTGGCTGATAGATGAGGGCGGGGACGGCATGGCCGCCGAGGGCCGGGTCGACGCACCAGCGCACGGAGACGCGGTCTTCGTATCGCGTCTCCTCGATTTCCACGTAGTGGCGGAGGGCCGCGAGCTCGTCGGCCAAGGGCACGAGATGCGCGGACTCGCTCCGCAAGACCGTGCGCAATGCATCGCCGAACAGCTCGATCGTCCGCAGGGCCCGCCGCTGATCCCCCTCGCGCACGAAAGCGCCGATGGTGTTCAGGACGTTGAACACGAAATGCGGCTGGATTTGCGAACGGAGGGCGGCCAACTCAGCGGTGGCCAAAGCGCCCTCCAGCGCCGCGGCCCGCCGCGCCGTCTCGACGGCCTGGTCCGACAGCACCAGTACGGCGCCGACGCCGAGGAGTGCGGCGTACGCGAGCAGCGACACGGGGGCCCAGCCGAGGAACTCCGTGGCCACGTTCCGGCCGAACGACAGCGCGGGTGGGCCGTTGAGGGGCACGGCGCGAACCAACGCCGTATACACGAGCGTATGGACGCTGGCGATGAGGCATCCCAGCGCGATATGGATGGCGACCGTGCGCGCCCGCGGCGGCCAGGACACACCCGCGCGCCGGACCAGCCCGACGACGATCGGCGTGGCCAGCGCCCAGACATACCACGGCGTGACGCGCGCAAGCAGCGTCGTGAGCGCCACATGCCGCCCCAGGGCGCGCGCATAGGCGCTCGTTTCCAGCGCCGACGTCAGGCCGGGAATTGTCCACAGCACCGTGATGCCGGCGATCGAGCGTAGGGAACGCATAGTGGGGTGACTCATAACTTACCCTCGGCCGCCCCCGGGCCCGCCTCCGTTGGCTGCACCGCGCGGCCCGTTGGCTGCGCGCCGGGGTAGTACTTGGACTTGGGGTGTGCCGCCAACGATCGGCGTGCGGCGCGTGAAGTCGTATTTTAAGGTTCAATCATGCGAAGTGCTCTCGCGGCCGCGCCGCTCGTGCTCCTGTTCCTGGCCGCACCAACCGTGTCGGCGCAGGGCACGCCGCCATCCAGTCCCGACGCGACGGGCAGTCTCGCGGGGCGCGTGGTGTTTCAGGACCAGCCAGTCGGCGTGCCGTACGCCACGGTGACCCTGACGCCCACCGGCGGTTCGCGCTTTGCCGATAGCGCCGGCGCCTTCATCTTCACCCGCCTGGAGCCGGGCGCGTATCACGTGCGCGCCCGCCAGATCGGCTACTCGCCGGCGGATACCACGGTCCAGGTCCGCGCCGGCGTCGTCACCACGGTGACGGTCCGCCTCAAGCATGTCGCCCGCCTGGCGCGTATCACGGTACGCGCCAAGGGGTCGCGCGACTGCGTCAAACCGGGCGTGCCGGACAGCACGGTCGATCCGGAGCTGGCCCAGATCTTCGCGCAGGTCCGCGAGAACGTCCTACGGTTGCACATCCTGGAGACCGAGTACCCGTTTCGGTATCACCGGATCGACCAGTGGATGGCGCGCGATGCGACCGGCGACCATGTCGTCGACGGGGACACGGTCAACATCGATAGTTGGAGCGACGAGCGGTACGAGCCCGGTCGGGTCGTGTCCGAGGGGATGGGCCGGCACGGCGGCATGACCAGCTTCATGCACCTGGTGCAGTTCCAAGACATTGGCGATCTGGAGTTCGAGCAAACCCACTGCTTTACGATCGCCGACCACGATCCGGGCCAGCCGATCGAAGTCGATTTCCGGCCGGCGGTGTCCATCCCGACCCCGGACATTGAAGGCTCGCTCTACTTGGATCCCGACAAGTACATCCTGGAACGCGCGGTCTTCCACCTCACCCGCTCCCGCGAGGCGCGGATCCGGGACTGGACGTACTCGACCACGTATCGCGAGGTCGTCCCCCTCGTCCCCGTCGCGGCAGCGTTCCACTCGATCGTCCAGCAACCCGGCGGCGAGTCGATCGAAGACGGGCGCGTCGTCGACTACAATTTCATTCGCGAGGCGCCGGTCGACCCGTCGGTCCACGACACGCTCGCGGGTGCGGCCACGGTCCACACCATCGTGGCCCAGGCGACCTTCGCCACGAGCGCGACGCGCGCGTGCACGCCGCCGCCCCCACAGAATATCGTCGAGTCTTTCACCGGCACGCTGCTGCGACCACCCGGCGCGGATGCCGCGGTATGGGGGGCCGCCGCCCGATCGTTGCTGCTGTCGATCCAGTCGCACATGTCGCTCCCCTCGACGCTGGATCTCGACACGTTCGGGTACCCCGCGCCTGCCTCGGCGCGGGATGCGGCGGGCCGCGGCGCGGTCCGCGTCTCTCCCGGCATCTTCGGCCGGTATGCGCTCACGCTCAACGCGGGCGGCATCGTGGAAGACGTCCGCGTGGTCACGACGTCGCTCTCGTCCGATGTCGATAGCGCCGTGACCCTGGCCGCGCGAGGGGCGGCGTCGAAGAGCCTCGCGAACCAGACGGTCATGCTCTCGGTCTCGACGACCCCCGAGACCGACACCCTGACGAGCGTCCCCTTTGCGCACGTGCAAGCGCCGTCCTGGCTCCTGACGCGCGGCCCGACGCTGCCGCTCGCGCCGGCGTCCCCGGTCGCCGGCGACACGGCGTTCATTGAGTTCGTCGTGGATGACACCGGGCACCCGGTCCTTCCCACCGTCCACCGCGTCGGCTCGCCCGCGGACATGGACTCGCTCACCGTGGCCGCCGCCGACTCGCTCAACGCCGCCCTCTATCAACCGGCACTCGTGGGCCGCTGCCCCGTAAGCCAGATCGCCACTCGACGCTTCGTGTTTCGGCACGCGAGTGAGTAATCCCCCGGTGGATTTCGCCGGCCGCGTCGCCATCGTCACCGGGGCCGCGCGGGGATTGGGTCGCGCCGCCTGCGAGCGTCTCTACGAGCGTGGCGCCGCGGTCGCCGTCAACGTGCGCGATCGCGAACGGGCTGTCGCCGTGTGTCGCGCACTCGGCGAACGGGCGCTTCCGGTGCCCGGCGACATTGCCGCGCCGGGCTTGCCCGCGGCGATCGTCCAGCAGACCCTCGAGCGATTTGGCCGCGTGGACATCCTGATCAACAACGCCGCCGCGGCGCGCACCACCCGGTTCGACGATCTCTCGGCCGAAGAATGGCGCGAGACGCTGGAAGTGAACCTCACGGCGCCCTTCCTGCTCACCAAGGCCGTCCTGCCGGCGATGAAACGGCAGCAGTACGGCCGGATCATCAACATCTCTTCGACGGCCGGGCGTATGGTCAGCACGCTCGGCGGCGCGCATTATACGACGTCCAAGACGGGGTTGCTGGGATTCACGCGGGCCGCGGCCAAAGAGCTGGGCAAGTTCGGGATCACCGTGAACGCGGTCTGCCCGGGCATGATCGACACCGAGCTCACGCGCGAGAGCGCGGATCAGAGCCTGCTCGAACGTTTGGCGGCGGGTTACCCGGTGCCGCGACTCGGCACCGCACTCGAAGTCGCAGACCTGATCTGCTTCGCGGCCTCGGAGGCGGCCGGCTACATCACGGGCGCGTCGTTCGATATCAACGGCGGCGACCTCATGATGTAGCGCACGACTGACACCCCCATGACCGACGGTGCCAAAGTGCTCCTGGCCCTCGTGGTGGCGCTCGCGTTGGGAATCGCGATCGCCGCTTCGGGCAACGCCACGTTGCTGCGCGCGGCCGACATCCTCGTCCCCATTGGGACGTTGTGGGTCAACGCCATTCGCATGACGGTGATCCCGCTCGTGATCGCGCTACTGATCACGGGCGTCGCCTCGGCCACCGATCTCAAAGCGATCGGACGAATCGGCGGGCGGACCCTCGCCGTGTTCGTGGCGCTCCTCGGCGGCGTGGCCGTGATCTTCGCGGTCGCCACCGCGCTCGCCTTCTTCGCCTTGCCGCATTCGGTCGCCGGCCTGCAGCCGCTGCCGGCTGGCGCCGCCGAGGCGGCCGCGCAGCTGGATGCCGGCGGTGGCGCGCCGTCGGTCAGCGGGTGGCTCACGTCGCTGATCCCGTCCAATCCCATCGCCGCGGCGGCCAACGGCGCTATCGTGCCGCTCATCATCTTCACGCTCCTGCTGGCGTTGGCCATCGCCCGGAGCCCGGAGGCCGCGCGCGAGCGCCTGATCGGGTTTTTCGCGGCGCTCCGCGATGCCATGCTGGTGCTGGTGCGGTGGGTCATCGCCGCGGCGCCGATCGGGGTCTTCGCGTTGATTCTCCCACTGGCGGCGCGGAGCGGCGCCGCCCTCGCGGGCGCGGTCGGCGTGTACATTGCCGCCTATTCGATCGCCAGTCTGGCCGCCGCGCTTCTTTTGTACCCCGTGGTTGCTGTGGTCGGAAAGATCCCCATGCGGCGCTTTGCCAAGGCGGCGTTCCCGGCCCAGATGATCGCGTTCAGCTCCAGCTCCTCGATCGCCGCCCTGCCGGCGCTCATCGAGGGCGCCGAGCGCGATCTGGAATTGCCCGAGCGCGTGGTCGGGTTCGTGGTGCCGCTCGCGGTCTCCATGTTCAAGATCGCGACGCCCATCTCGTGGACGGTGGGTGCCCTGTTCGTCGCCTGGTTCTACGGCGTCACGCTGCATCCGCAAGAACTGGCGACGGTGGCCGTCGCGGGCGTGTTCTTCACGTTCGCCGCGCCCGGCGTGCCGCGCGGCGCGTTCCTGATGCTGACCCCGCTCTTCCTCGCCATCGGCCTGCCGGCTCAGGGAATCGGGATCCTCATCGCGGTCGACACGATTCCCGACCTCTTCGCGACGGTGCTCAACGTGACGGGCGACCTGGCGGCCACGGCGCTCGTCGCGCGGTAAGTGGTTAGTCGGCGCGCAGCGCCTGGATCGGGTCAATCCGGGCGGCGCGCCACGCCGGGATCCAGGTCGCCGCGACGCTTGCCGCTATGACGAGCACGCACGTGGCGGCGAGGGTCGGCACGTCCGTTGGCGCGACGCCGAAGAGGAGCCCGCGCAGCAGTCGCGAGCGACCGTCGTGAAGCCGGGACTACGGGCGAGCCGTCGCGCCCCGAGGCGGATGTCCTGCAGGAATGTCTGCATGACAGCCAGACACAACCAAAAGCCGTGCCGGCAGCTCAATGTTGTGCATCAACGAGTTACGTCGAACCGTTGTTCGCTGGTGGGACGCGGCGTCCCGTGAGCGCACATACCTTGACAATCGACAATACATTGTCGATTGTCGAGGTATGGCACAACGCGCCGAATTGCTCCAGGGCACACTGGATCTCCTGATCCTCAAAGCTCTCGTGCTCGGGCCGCTGCATGGATGGGGCATCTCCAAGCGGCTGCGGGATCTCTCCAACGACATTCTGGCCGTGGGCCAGGGGAGTCTCTACCCCGCCCTCTATCGCCTGGAAGATCGGGGGTGGATCGCCGCCGAGTGGGGGACAGGGCCGGCCGGCCGGCGCGCCAAGTTCTATGCGCTGACGGCCGACGGCCGGAAACAATTCGCCACCGAGCGTTCGCAATGGCGGTTGTTCTCCTCGGCCGTCGAGCAGGTGCTGACCGCATGATGCGCCAGTGGCGGCGTCGGCTGCGCGCGCTCCGGGACGGCGCGGCGCTCGATCATGATCTGGACGAAGAGATGCAGCTGCATCTCCAGTTGGAAGCGGACGCCCTCGCGCGCGCCCAAGGGCTCACCACGGGCGAAGCGCGACGTCAGGCCCGACTCGCGTTCGGCGGCGTCGAGCGGTACAAGGAAGCGCATCGCGACGCGCGCCGGGTGCGGTGGGTCGAGGAGTTGTGGCAGGATGTGCGCTACGCGGCGCGCAGTCTGCGCAAGAGTCCGGCGTACTCCGTCTCGGCCGTATTGGTCCTGGCGCTGGGGATCGGCGCCTGCACCACGATCTTCGGCGCTATCCACGCCGTGCTCTTGACGAGCCTTCCCTATCCCCACGACGAGCGTCTGACCGATATCGCCCTGGAAAACGCCACCCCTGGCGTGCGCTGGCACCTGTCGACCGTGGACTATCGCGCCCTCGAAGCCCAGCAGCACAGCTTCTCGTCCGTGGGCGTCGAAGAAGCGGGTACGGTGACCGTAATGGCGCCGGGCGGCGAGCCGGCGCGCGTGGACCTGGGGTTCGTCACGTCCGGGATCTTTCGCGCGCTCGGCGTGGCGCCCGCGCGCGGCCGCGCCATCGACCCCGACGATGAGCGGCTGGGCGCACCGCCCGTCGCGGTCATTGGCGATCAGTACGCGACCCGGACGTTCGGCGGAGCCGCGCCCGCGCTCGGACGCCCCCTGGTCATCGACGGCAAGACCTACACGGTCGTCGGTGTGCTAGCGCCGGGACGGACGGAGCTCGGCCGGCTGCGGAGCCAGATCTGGCCGGCGCTCCAACTGGCGACGCCGGCCCGGCGCGGACCGTTTCTGTTGATCGGCATCGGCCGCCTCGGCGATGGGGTGACGCTGGACGGGGCGAGCCGCGACCTCACAGGCTTGAGCCAGCGCCTCTTCCCCCTGTGGTCAGCGGGCTTTCAGGATCGCACGGCGCGGCTCGCCCCGCGGCCGCTGCGGCAAATCATGATCGGTGACGCCAGCCGCACGCTGGCGGTGTTCGCGGCCGCCGTCGCGCTGGTCCTCTTGGTCGCCGTGGCCAACGTTGCCAGCCTTACGCTGGTGCGCGCCACCGGCCGCTGGCGCGAGATCACGGTGCGCGCCGTGCTGGGGGGCACGCGAACGCGGCTGGCCCGCCTGCTCATCACCGAAAGCGTCATCGTCGCCGGCGTCGGATCGCTCGTCGGGCTCGCCGCGGCCGCGATTGGTCTTCGGCTCCTGATCGCGTTCGGCCCCCACGTCGCGCGACTCGCCGATGCACGACCCGATCTGACCATGGTCGCGTTCGCGGGCGCGACGGCGCTGCTCGTGGGCGCGATCGTCGGCGCGTCGCCGATTGCCCTCTTGCTCAAAGGCGGCTCCTCCAGCGCGGAGACCCAAGGGAGCCGACTCGTCGGCGGCCGGCGTGCGCACGCCATCCGCGGCGCATTCGTGATCGCGCAGTTCGCGCTCACCCTGCCGCTCCTGGCCGGAGCCGGTCTCATGCTCAACAGCTTCGTGCGGCTGATGCGCGTGACCCCCGGGTTCGACCCGCATCACTTGTTGGTCGTGCGCGTCGGGCTGCCGGGCGCGCGCTACGCGAACGACACGACGATCGGGGCGTATTGGGCGCGGGCCCTGCCGGTGGTCCGGGCCGTCCCCGGCGTCACCAGCGCGGGCCTCAATGAAGTAATCCCGCCGAGAGAGACGGATCTCAACTTGAACAATTTCGACCTGCTCGATCGGCCGGTCCCGCCGGGCGGCGCCCAGCCAGTGGCCCCGTGGATCGCCTCGACGTCGGAGTACTTCGCGACCATGGGCGTTCCGCTGCTCGAGGGCCGGTTGTTCACGCCGGCGGACAGCGGGACGGCGCCGCCGGTCGTCGTGGTCAGCCGGGCCTGGGCCACGCGCTTCTATCCGGGCGAACGCGCCGTGGGACGGCGGTTCATCTCCGGCGGATGTCTGACCTGTCCGCCGACGACGGTCGTCGGCGTCGTTGGTGACATCAAGGTCCAGGGACTCAACGAAGGTGGCGACGCCATCTACGCACCCGTCAGCCAAGGATGGCCGCAAGCGATCAGCGTGTTCGTGCGCACGGCCGGCTCGCCGGAGAATGTCACGCGGCAGGTGCAGGACGCGCTGCGTTCGGTAGACCCTGGCGTGCCGCTCGACGACGCGGCGCCGATGGAGGAGCGCCTATCGGCGTCCGTCGTTCAGCCGCGGCACTACGCGGCGCTCCTCGGCGGCTTCGCCGTCGCCGCGCTGGCGTTGGCCGCGGTCGGGATCTTTGGCATGCTGTCGTACAGTGTGAGCGCGCGGCGCCGCGAGATCGGTGTGCGCATGGCGCTCGGCGCGCAGCGGGAGAGCGTGGTCGGCATGATCGTGTGGGGCGGCATGGCGTACGCGCTGGCGGGCGCGGCCGCCGGCCTCGCCGTGGCGCTCTCCGGTACGCGGTGGCTCGCGTCGGCCCTGTTCGCGGTGCGGGCCACGGATCCGCCGACGATCGCGGCGGTCACGGGCATTCTGTTGTTCGCGGCGCTGGGCGCCTGTTGGCTCGCCGCGCGCCGCGCCGCGGCCATCGATCCCGTGACTGCCCTCCGACTGGAATAAGGCGCGGCGTTACTGAATATGCGCCACGCCGTCGCCAGGCGTGGGGAAACGCGCGAAGATCATCGGGTCGTGCCCCGGGATGATGAGTCGCGGGTCGGTCGCGATGTGTTCCATGCGCTCCTGCGCCTGACGGTTGGACGTCGTGTCGCCGGGCGCGAACGTCTGGGCGATGGGCGTGTGGGTGGCGAGGTTGGCGTAGAGATAGGCGTTGTCCGACGCCAGCACGACGGTGCCGGCCGTGGTGTGCACGCCGACGTACTGCGACGCGAACGTGTGGCGCCCGCCGGTATAGACGGTGATGCCGGGTATGATCTCGCGGCCATCGCCGTCGACCAGGCTGACGCGGCCGGCGCCATAGAGTCCGGCGAGCACGCGGGCATTGAGGGTGTCGATCGTGCGATCCAGCGGCTTCCCGTCGGCGCCGACGTAGTGGCGATACTCGTCGCGCTGAATCCACACGCGGGCCTTGGGAAAGAGATCGACGCCGTCGAGATGGTCCCAGTGGATATGGGAGATCACGACGTCAGTGACGTCCTCCGGGCGGACGCCGAGTTTCCCGAGCGCCGCGGCCGGCGTCTCGAAATCGGCGAGGTGCCATCGACGGTAGACCTCCGGGTGATGGAACCCGGCGTCGAGCAGCACCGTCCGCCCGTTTGGCCCCTTCATGAGCCAGACCATGAACGCGAGATCCTGGCGTCGCACCGTGTCGGCGCCGGAGAGGAGCGCGGCGAGCGGGAAGTCGTGATAGCCGGCGAAGCGCACGGCATAGACGTCGTAGCTCGGCGGGGCGAATGCGAGGCAGCACGCCACGAGCCAGTGGAGGAGTTGCATGCGATATACTACAGCGCCTTGCGATAGAGCACGAGCCGCTCGGTCTCGGTGAACCCGAGACGCTCGTGGGCGCCCTGCGACACCGGGTTGTCCAACCCGGTGTCCGATGCCAGTTCGCGGTGTCCGCGCGACCGCGCCCACGACTCGACGGCCCGCACGAGGGCGGTGCCGACACCCTGCCTCCGCGCGGCGGGATCGACGTACCAGCCCTCGAGGTACGCGACCGGGCTGGTGTCGCAACCATTGGCGTACGGCCGCTCGGCGACTTCGGCGAATCCGCGCAGGCGCGCGTGCCCTTCCTCGGCCACGAAGATCGTGGCGTCGGCGCGGGCGAGCCAGGCATTCATGTCGGCCTCCGTCTGCTCTGGCCAGAGCGCGGTCCGCATGCGGTGCCACTCGTTCCGATCGGACGCTCGATACGGCCGGATCCCGCCCATACTATGCCTCGCTCTCGGGGCGGCCGAACAAGAGCTCGATGAACGCCCGGTCTGCGGGGTGGGTGAGGACGTACACATGGTCACCGGTTTGGAGCATCGTGACCCCCTTGGGCGCGACCAATGTTCGACCCCGGACGATCAACGTGACGGCCGATGCGGCGGGGAGCGGCAGATCGGCGATGTGGCGGCCGGCGACGGCGAGCGCGTCATTGATGTAGAACGACAGGAGATCCCCATCCATGGGCTCGCGCGCGTCGATGTCGAGGCCGGCGCGCGGCGGGGGCGGGGCATCCGCCTCGAGTCCCAGCCGCCGGGTCACCCACGCCACGGTGCCGCCCGGGATGAGCGCGTTCACCACCACGACGAAAAACACGACGTCGAACATGCGCTGGGCTTCGGGCGCGCCGGCCAAGAGCGGGATCAGCGACAGGACGATGGGGACCGCTCCGCGAAGCCCCACCCATCCGACGTACACAATCTCGCGCCAGGGGAATCCAAAGGGCGCGAGACAGGCGGCGACGACGACCGGGCGGGCGACGAACGCCAGAAAGAGCGCCAGCGCGAACCCGATCGGCGCGACCGGTATCAGGCGGGCGGGAAATACCAAGAGGCCGAGGATGAGAAACATCCCGACCTGGCCAAGCCAGGCCAGCGCGTCGTGGACTCTGAGGACGCTGGCGCGATAGGGCATGACGCCGTTGCCCAGCACGACGGCAGCGACGTACACGGCCAGGAAGCCGCTGCCGTGCGTGAGCGTCGCGGCGCCGAACGCCAGGCACGCCAGGCACAGGGTGAGCACGGGATAGAGACCGCTCGCCGGCAGCCTGACGCGGCGCAGCAGCCAGCGGCCCCCAAAGCCGACCGCCAGTCCGGCCACGGTGCCGACGACGAACTCGCCGACGATCTCGCCCGCCAGAGGCCACCCGAGCACGGCGTCGGGATGCAGGAGATAGGCGGTGAGCACGGTGGTGAGCAGCACGGCGACCGGGTCGTTGACGCCGGACTCCGCTTCGAGCGTGACGCCGAGTCGGCGCTTGAGCTGGATGCCACTGCCGCGCAGCGCGGCGAAGACCGCGGCGGCATCGGTCGACGACACGATCGCGCCGAGGAGCATCGCGTGCGGCCAGTCGAATCCCAGGGCCCGCGCGGCGACGCTGGTGAGCGCGGCGGTGCCCACCACGCCGCCGGTCGCCAGAGCAGCGGCCGGTCCGGCGTAGCGCCGCAGGGCATTCGCCGATGTGTTGAGGCCGCCATTGAACAGGATCAGCACGAGCGCGATGGTGCCGATCCGGAACGCCAGGGCGGCGTTGTCGAAGTAGAGACCTCCCACGCCTTCCGAGCCGGCGAGCATGCCGACGGCGAGAAAGACGAGGACCACCGACACCCCGAACCGCTCGGTGGCGCGGCCGAGGACCACCGCCGTGCCCGCGAGTATCGCGAAGGCGGCCAGCAACCACGCCGTCGCTCCGGGCTCCGCCAAGGGCGCCAGGGCCATTGGCGCCACGGCGGGAATCGCGACCCAGATCACATCGCAATATGATCTGGGTCGTGCCGGCGCGTTACCTCAGTCGCCGGGCTCCGACTCCGGCGCCATTGGGTCGCCCGGATCAGCTCCGTCCGGCCGTTCGAATCCCTGCATCCGGCGTTGCGGACTCATGCCGCGGCCGCCGCGCATCGGGCGTTGCCGGCCGAAGCCGCGCCGATGATGTTGGCTCACCATCTCCCACGCGGTCGCCTGCTGTTCCGGCGTGAGCACGGCGATGGCGTCGCGCAGATCCGTGTGCGCCGCCTCGCGCTCATGCTGAAATGCAGCCGGCGGCGGTCCGCCGCGGTGGCGCGCCGACGATGAATCGCCACCGGCGCGGTGGCGCATCCGTAATGAGTCCATGCTGGCGCGGAGCGCGCGGTGGCGCTCGGCGACGCGCCGGGCGATCGCCGCCAGCTTCGTGACCTGCGCGTCGGTCAACTGCAGCGAGCCCGTATGGGCGAGGAGAAACTCGACGCCCGGACGCGGGCCGCCGCCTTGCATGCCCTGCGCGCCGGCGGGAAGAGACACGCCCGCCAGCGCGAGGGGCAGAGCAAAAGAGAGGAGTCGCATCAGAACTGTCTCGGCAGAAGGAGTGAATGCGATGACACTGCATCATCCTTCAACCGAGCGATACCGACTGTTGGCGCTACGCTTTGGGCCAGAGCCAGCCGAACGTGCCGGCCGCCACCATCGCGTATATGAGCCCGTCGAACATGGTCTTGAGTGTGACACTCCAGGGTTCGCCCTGCCAGATCGCGCTCTGCGCGCGGGCCATCGCGTAGCCGAGGAATCCGGTGAGCGCCGTCACGTGAAACACCAAGCGGTAGGGCGAGCCCGGCGGCAGCGCGTGGATGCCGACGAGTGCCGTCAATGCGGAGACGACGAGCGCGAGGACGAACCACTGGCCGAGTTGTGGGCCCATCTGCATCGGTCCGGGCTTGCGGAGGAAGACCAGGCCCACCGGACCTTGGATGAACTTCTCGGCCATGGCCGGGTCGGCGGCGTCTTTGGGACTGGCGCAATACGGGATGATGTACTGGCCGGGCGCGGGCGCGCCTTTGCTGATGGCGGCGCGGACTTCGTCTTCGTTCGAGAACTTGTGATAGTCCGCGTTGTGGTACTTTAGTACCATGTGGAGCAGCGCACTGCTGATGAACACCAGCACGGCGGATAGCACGATCGGGAGCCACAGTTGGCCGAGAGAGACCATGACGACCTCCGGTAAGGTTGTGCGAAGGGCTCTAATGAGCAGAGTCCGGGTGGCGGGCGCAAGAGGGCGCGCGTGAGCGGAGACATCGGAATCATTGGCGCCGGACGTTTCGGCGCCTATTTCGCCGGCCAGCTGGAACGCGTGGGGTACGCCGTGCATCGCGCCGACGCGACCGATGCGCCCGCCGCGCGCGCGGAGAAGCGCGCGCGGGCGTGTGCCTCGCCGATCGTAATCTACGCCGTGCCCATCCGGCATCTGGAAGAGGCAATCCTGGAAACGCGCGCCGCGCTGGCGGCGGACACGCTGGTCATGGACGTGTGCTCGGTCAAGATGATCCCGTGCGCGTTGCTGGAGCGGTATCTGCCCGGGCGGCCGATCGTGGGCACGCATCCCTTGTTTGGCGAGCAATCGGCCCCCGGGAGCTGCGCCGGTCAGCGCATCGCCGTGTGCCGCCTTGGCGCCTACCGCGATGCCGCGGCGCGCGTCGAGGAGATCTGTACGACCCTGGGCCTCACCATCGTGCGCTGCACGCCGGTCGAGCACGATGCGCAGATCGCGCGGACGCAATTCCTGACGCACTTCATCGGGCGGGGGACGGTGCGCGCCGGCATTGAACGCTTGATGTTATCGACGCGAACGTTCGAGGCGCTCATGGATATCGTCGACATCGTCTGTCACGATTCCGAGGAGCTGTTCGAGGACATGGCGGCATTCAATCCCATGGTCCCGGCGGTGCGGGCCGACTTTCTGGCCGCGTTGCACGCGATCGATGCCCGGCTGTCGCGCGTGGAACGCGACATCTGACACCCGCCTAGCTGCCCGTCGGCACCCGGATCGTCGAGAGCCAGGAGAGCCAGGCGATGAGCGCCGTGAACGTGCCCAGCGTGACCCAGTCGCGTTCGCGCGGAGCGTCGGTGCCGATCGCCCGATAGACGGCGCCGGCCGCGAGGAGCAGCAGCAGGCCCTGGGATGTCAGCAGCCACGCGCCCAACAACATACCGGCGGCGATCCATCGTTCGAGACGCGAGAGCGCGCGAAATCCCCGGCCGCCGTCGAGCTGCCAGATCGGAATCAGGTTGAACAGATTGAGAAAGGCGGCCACTTGGGCGATCGCGGCCCACACGTGGATGCGCGTGGCCAGATACACGACGTAGGCGACCAGCGCCGCGCCGAGGCCCCAGATCGGACCCGCGAGGCCCACACGGGCATCCTGGCGGGCACTCGCCGGATACTGCTTGAGACGGACGAGCGCGCCGAGGCCGGGGATGAACATCGGCGCGCTCGCGGCGATCCCGTACCGGCGGAGCGCCGCGACGTGCCCCATCTCGTGCACGTAGATACAGATGACGAAGCCCAGCGCGAATTGCCAACCCCACAGCTTCCAGTAGACGCCGAAGAAGACCAGCATCGTCGACAGCGTCCCGAGCTTGGTGAGGCCGAGCAGGAGCAGTTTGAGCTTGGAGAGCACGAGCAGGACGCCGCTCACGATCGCCGCCCAGGCACGCTTCAGCGGATTGCGCGACACCGGCGCGTCCGGCCGGGCCGGCGCCGACTCGGCTTTGATGGAGAGATCCGATGTCTTCGCCGCGAGCGCCGTGTATTGCTCGCTTCCCGGCGGCAGCAAGTCGAGCGCGGCGCGCCAGTGCGTCAGCGCCTGGGAGACATTGCCGGCGCGTTCCGCCGACTCGGCGTCGGTGGCCAGCGACTTGAGCGTCTCGGCATGAACGAGCGCGTGACACGACGGGCAGCTCAACAGCGTGGCCGCGAGCTCCGTCCCGCAACGGACACACGTCATGCCGTGGGAGCCGCCATGCGAAATGGCCCTTCGAACGCCGGACGGCGCAGCGGCCGGTTCATCGTCCACGCCTGCCTGAGCCCGACCCCGATGATGACGGCCGTCAGCAACGCCGTCAGCGGCGATCCGGGTAGGTCATCGAGCACCAGCAGGACCGGCAGCTCGAGGGTCGTCACGAGGCGATCGATCGCCCCTCCGCGGAGCAGGCTCGATCCCCAGGTCGCGTAGCCCGCGGCGATCCCCACATACGTGAGGACAACGCCAATGATCTGGAGCGAGAGGCCTCGGGCGCCCCCCGTGCCGAACTGCATGGCGCGGCCGACGAAGAACCCGACCGCGATCGCGACAAACGCGATCTGGAATCCGGCCCGCAGGATGGCGTAATACAGCACCGCGCCGGCCGCGGCGCCGGCCAGGCCGCACACGACCGCCCGGAGGAGCAGCAAGGGTCCCGGGCTCGTGGGGCGGGCGTTCTCTATCCGCGTCTTACACGGCGCGCAAACGACGGATTTTCCAGCGGTGAAGTAGGTCTCGCCCACCGGTTGGCGACAGGCCACGCAGGCCGCCGGCGGCGTGCCGGCGGGCACCGCGGTATCGAATTGCAACGGCATATGGCCTGGAAGCAATGCGCTCCCCGGCGGGCGCGTCAAGCCATGTCGCGTGCGTGTGACGTCGCTCCGGGCATCTGCGCCAAGATGTCGCCGAGCGCGTCGAACTCGAATGGTTTTTCCAGGAACGGCCGGCCCGACCGGGCCCGAAACGACACGACGGCATCGGACACCGTTTCGCCGGTGGCGATGATGAGCCGCGACCACAGGTCGGGCCGCATGGCGGCGAGTGTGTCGTGAATCTGCATGCCCGTCATATCCGGCATGGTGAGGTCGGTGATCACGGCCCGGTAGGAATCGGCCGGCGCCGACAGCAGCGTCGCCAGCGCCACGTGTCCGCTAGACGCTTCCTCGACCGCCCACCCGCTGCGCTCGAGAAAGAGGCGGAGCGCCGTGCGGATCGGCTCCTCGTCGTCGATCACCATGACCGTCTCCCGCGGGCCCCGGGCGCCATTCTCCTGCGCCGCGCGCGCCGCCCGGGCCGCCGCCTCTTCCCGCGCGAGGCGTTCCCGCCGGTCGCGGAGCGCGATCGCGGCCGCGGCCTGGTCGGGATGCACCGGCACATCGAGGGTGAAGATCGCGCCGCCACCCGGACGGTTCTCGGCGGTGAGCCGGCCTCCGTGCTGCTGGACGACCCCCGTGGAGACGGCGAGGCCGAGGCCGGTACCCTTGCCGGGGCCTTTGGTCGTGAAAAACGGCTCGAAGATGCGCGGCATCACCTCGGGCGGGATCCCGGGACCACTGTCGGCGACCGAGAGATGCACCCGGTCGCCGTCGACGGACACGGAGACCCCGACGACACCGCCCGCGCCGGCGGCCTGGGCGCCGTTGACGATGATGTTGGTCAGCACTTGCTCGATACCCAACGCGTCGATGCGCACCAACGGCACGCCGGTATCGCCGGCCAGCACGAACGCGGCGCCGGCCTCGGCGACGGCCGGCGCCACCGCCCGGGCGGCATCGCGGATGACGTCGTGGATGTCCGCGGCTTCCTGCGGATGCGTGCGGGCGCGCACGAACGAGAGGAGGTCCCGGACGATGGCCCGCGCGCGGCGGGCCTGGGTCCCCACCGACTGCAGCATCTCGCGATCGCCCGCCGAATGGCCGCTCTCGCTCAGCAGGTTGTCGGCGAAATGCAGGATGGCGGTGAGCGGATTGTTCAACTCGTGCGCGATGCCCGACACGACCCGGCCGACGGCCGACAATTTCTCGGACTGCACCAGCTGATCCTGGGCGGCCCGAAGGCTGGCCTCGTCCTCACGCACCCGCGCCGCCATGGCGTCGAATCGCCGCGTGAGCGCCGCCACTTCGTCGCCGCCCAACGCCGCCACCGCGCCGACGTCCCGCTTGCCCTCCGCCATCTCGGCGGCCGCGTGTTGCAGCCGCTGCAGCGGTTCGACCAAGCTCCGGGCGAAAGACAAGGCCAGGAGATACGCGATGACGAGCGCCACCAGGCACACGCTCCCCACCTGCACCAACGTCGTCACCAACCCCTGGCTATAGTCGGCGAGCGGAGAGACGGCGACCAGGAGCCCGCCCGCCTCGCGCCGGAACGCGACGACCCGGTGACCATCGAACCGGCTGGCGAACCACCCCGCGGTATCGGCGGACAGGCTCCGATCGGCGTCGATCACCACGTCGCCGACGGCGATCGTCGCCGCGTTGCGCGGCACGGGCCCCGTCGCGAACACACTGGTGTGAGGCCCGAACGCCGGCAGTGCGCCGACCGTCGGCCGCGTCGCCAACTCGTGCGAGAGGGCGATGCCGCGCGTCTCCTCCAGGCGCCGCTGCTCCAGCGACAAGCTGAAGAGCAGGATCGGCAGCGCCGCCCCGAGGGCAATCACGATCGTGAAGTATCGGATCTTGGTCGCCAGCGTATGGCGGATCGGATCGGAGGTGGCGACGCTCCGGAGCGCATCACCCAGCGCGACCGCGCGCGTGGCGCGTTCGGCCTCCAGCGCCACCGCGGCACCGAGGACCGCGCCCAGGAGCACGCCCTGCACGCACATCTTGAGGGACTCGACCCAGGGCATGTGCGCGAACACGATGAGCTGCACCGCGCCGATGGCGTAGCCCACACTGCTCGTGGCGATGGCGCACGTCCCCAGGAACTGCGGGTACCGCGAGAGTTGTCGCACGGATCGCGGGTCGTTCGCGGAGAGCGCGCGGCCGATGGCCCGCCACCGGAGCCACGGGATGAGGACGACGCCGGTCCAGCCGACGAGCGGGACTTCCCAGGCGTAGCAGAAGATGATCCACGCCAGCTGGTAGGCGTTCGTCAGCCACCACAGGGCGGAGAAGGTGAACCCCACCACCCACCAGCAGATGATCGAGAGACCGAACAGCCGGAGGGTCAGGCGCCGGCCAATGCTCCGAAACGACGCGTCCATAGGCTCCTAGCATAAGCTGTGCACAGGCGACGCTGCATGCCCCGCGCCGCTGCGTTCGAGACGGATATTCCGGGCCGGCTCGACCGGCTGCCGTGGAGCGCGTTCCACTCCCTGGTGGTGCTGGCCTTGGGGATTACGTGGATCCTGGATGGCCTCGAGGTGACCCTCGCCGGCGCGGTCGGCTCGGCGCTCCGCGAGAGCCCCACGATGCACCTCGATGCGACGCAGGTCGGCGCCACGGCCAGCGCCTACCTGTTCGGGGTCGTGGCCGGCGCGCTGGGGTTCGGGTGGCTGACCGATCGCCTGGGCCGCAAACGGCTCTTCATGGTGACGCTCGGCGTCTACCTGATCGGGACGGCCGCCACGGCGTTCTCGTGGGATTTCTGGAGCCTGGCGGCGTTCCGATTCATCACGGGCGCCGGCATTGGCGGCGAGGGCACCGCGATCAATTCGGCGATCCAGGAGCTGATCCCGGCCCGCTTTCGTGGCCGGACGGACATCGCCATCAACGGCAGCTTCTGGATCGGCGCCGCGCTGGGCGCCGCCGGCACGCTGGTCGTGCTCCATCCGGGGCGCCTCCCGCCCGACATTGGCTGGCGGACCGCGTTCGGATTGGGCGCGCTGCTGGGACTGGGCATCCTCCCCCTCCGCCGCTTCATCCCCGAGAGCCCGCGCTGGCTCATGGTGCACGGACGCGTCGCCGACGCCCAGCGATCCATTGAGGAGATCGAGGCGCGGGTCGTCGCCTCGTCGGGCACGGCGCTGGCGCCCGTGACGGCGCGGATCCGACTGGCGTTGCGCGGACATGCGTCGCTCGCCACCGTCGCCCGCACGCTCTTCACCACGTATCGGCGGCGCACGATCCTGGGCGTGGTCCTGATCGCGGCGCAAGCCTTCTTTTACAACGCGATCTTCTTCACCTACGCGCTCGTCCTGTCGAAATTCTACGACGTGCCGGCGGCGCGCGTCGGGTGGTACTTGTTGCCGTTCGCCGTGGGGAACTTCGCGGGACCCTTGCTCCTGGGGCGGTGGTTCGATACGCTGGGCCGGCGGCCGATGATCACGGGGACCTATGCACTCTCCGGTCTGCTCCTGGCCCTGGCGGCTGTTCTGTTTGGGCGCGATGCGTTCACGGCCGCCACCCAAACGGGGATGTGGACCCTTATCTTTTTCTTCGCATTGGCGGCGGCCAGCTCGGCATACCTTACGATCAGCGAGAGTTTTCCCCTGGAAATTCGCGCCCAGGCGATCGCCGTTTTCTACGCCACCGGCACACTGCTCGGCGGCGTCGCCTCGCCCTGGATATTCGGGCGGCTCATCGCCAGCGGGGAACGGTCATCCATCGTGTACGGCTATCTGGCCGGCGCGGCGTTCATGGTGCTCGCGGCCGGCACCGAGATGGTCTTGGGGCTCCGCTCCGAACGGCGGCCGCTGGAAGCGGTGGCCGCGCCTCTCTCCAGTGCCGACTGAGCTCGCGCGCTGCCCTTGGGCGCGATCCGAGGGCATGATCGCGTACCACGATCGGGAATGGGGCGTGCCGGTCCATTGGGACCAGACCCATTTCGAGTTCCTGATCCTCGAAGGGGCGCAGGCGGGGTTGTCGTGGGAGATGATCCTCAAGCGCCGCGATACCTACCGCGCCGCGTTCGCGGACTTCGACCCGCAACAGGTCGCCAAGTTCACCCCGCGCACCGCGGCGCGATTGCTGGCCGATCCCGGCATCATCCGCAACCGGCAGAAGATCGCGTCGGCGATCAGTAACGCGCGCGCGTTTCTCCAAATTCAAGACGAATTTGGGACGTTCGATGGGTATGTATGGACATTCGTGGGCGGCCGGCCCGTCGCGCGGCGCCGGAGATCCATCGGCGACGTTCCCACGCGAACGGTGCAGTCAGACGCGCTGAGCGCCGATCTCCGTTCGCGTGGGTTTTCGTTCGTTGGTACGACGATCATCTACTCGTACATGCAGGCGGTCGGGCTCGTGAATGATCACTTGCTCCGGTGCTTCCGCCACGCCCAACTGTGACGACGGACGACCGTCGGCCGAGCTAGCGTGCGATCTTCGTCACGTTCTCGGCCGCGGGCCCCTTCTGACCTTGAACGATCTCGAACTCCACCCGCTCACCTTCGGCGAGGGACTTGAAGCCCTTGCCCTGAATCGCGGAATGGTGGACGAAGCAATCCTTCTGTCCGCCCTCCGGTGTGATGAATCCGAAGCCCTTGGCGTCGTTGAACCACTTGACCGTGCCCGTCGTACGCATTGTGCGCTACCCGTCAAGCAAAAGTGTCGAACGTACAGTTAACCACCACGGAAGGGGGCGAACATACGTCGCCGGTGGATATTCGGCAAGGGATCGCCTAAGCTCCTCGGCGTGATTGATCTCTCTGGGAAGGTTGTGCTCGTGACCGGCGGATCGCGCGGCATTGGCGAGGCCATCGTGCGGACCGTGGCCGCCGCCGGCGCCCAAGTCGTGCTCCACTACGGGTCTCGCCGGGACGCGGCGGACAAGATCGTGTCCGAGTTAAGGGATGGATGCTGCCACGCCGTGGGTGCGCCGCTCGATGCGGTCGGTGCCGGCGAGACGTTATGGCGGGCCGCGATCGCATGGAAGGGACACGTCGATGTCTTGGTCAACAACGCCGGGGTGGCGATCGACGTGGGGCCGGACGATCCGACGGCCGCCTGGCGGGCGGCGTGGGATATGACGTGGCGGATCAATGTCGTCGCCGTCGCCGATCTCTGCCGCGAAGCCATCGGGCATTTTCGGGGGCGGGGCGGCGGGACGATCATCAATGTGTCGAGCCGGGCGGCGTTCCGCGGCGATGAGCCGCACTATATGCACTACGCCGCGTCAAAAGGCGCGGTCGTCGCGCTGACCAAGAGCATCGCCCGCGGCTACGGGCGTGACCGGGTGCTGGCCTATGGGGTGGCGCCGGGATGGGTCCGGACCGAAATGGCCGAACCGGCGATTCAACTGTCCGGTATGGAAGCTCTCATGCGGGATAATCCCATGGGCACCATGGCGCCCCCGCAGGACGTCGCGAACGTCGTCGCCTTCCTCGCGTCCGGCCTTGCGCCCCACGCGACAGGGACGACTATAGACATAAATGGCGCGTCATACGTCCGATAGGGTTGCAACACCGTCCGCTTGTGATATTTTTCACAAGCTGTAGTAGCTGACTCGAGCACCCTGCGACCCCCCCCCAAATCATGGCGTCCGACACGACCCTCCGGCCTGGCGAAATCAAGGACATTCTGCTTCGCGAGATCGAGGCGGCGGACCTCCGCGATCTCGATGTGGAAGAGGTCGGAAGCGTCCTCGAGGTACGGGATGGCATTGCCCGTATCTACGGTTTGGAAAAGGCGATGGCCGGCGAGATGCTCGAGATCACCGCGTCCGATACTGGCGAGACGATCACGGCGCTGGCGCTGAATCTCGAAGAGGACAACATTGGCGCGGTCATCCTCGGCAATTATCTGGTGCTGCGCGAGGGCGATGAAGCCCGTCGCACGGGCCGCGTGCTCGAAGTGCCGGTAGGGCCTGCCATGATCGGCCGCGTGGTCGATGCGCTGGGCCGGCCGCTCGATGGCTTGGGCCCGATCACCACGACGATGACGCGGAAGGTCGAGTCGTCGGCGCCGGGCATTATCGTGCGGCAGCCCGTCAAGGAGCCGCTGCAAACGGGCATCAAGGCCGTCGACTCCATGATCCCGATTGGCCGCGGCCAGCGCGAGCTCATCATCGGCGATCGCGGGATCGGCAAGACCGCGATCGCCATCGACACGATCATCAATCAGAAAGGCACCGGCGTCGTCTGCGTCTACGTCGCGATCGGCCAAAGGGCGTCGACCGTGCGCGCGGTGGAGGCCAAGCTGCGCGAAGTCGGCGCCATGGACTACTCGATCATCGTCAACGCCTCTGCGTCGGATCCGGCGCCCATGCAGTACATCGCGCCATACTCGGGTTGTGCGATGGCCGAGTACTTCATGTACCACGAGGGCAAGGCCACCCTGTGCGTGTACGATGACCTGTCCAAACAGGCCCAGGCGTACCGGTCGTTGTCGCTGGTGCTCCGCCGCCCGCCGGGCCGCGAAGCGTACCCCGGCGACGTGTTCTATCTCCACTCGCGCCTGTTGGAGCGCGCGGCGAAGCTGAGCGACGATCCCAAGATCGTCGACAACGAGACGATCTTTAAGCCCGGCGGTTCGCTGACGGCGCTCCCGATCATCGAGACGCAGGCGGGCGACGTCTCCGCGTACATTCCGACCAACGTCATCTCGATCACCGACGGCCAGATCTTCCTCGAGTCGGATCTGTTTTTCGCCAACGTGCGGCCCGCGATCAACGTCGGTATCTCCGTCTCGCGCGTCGGCGGCTCGGCCCAGGTGAAGGCCATGAAATCGGTCGCCGGCCGCCTCCGCCTCGACCTGGCGCAGTACCGCGAGCTGGAGGCCTTCTCGGCCTTCGCGTCGGATCTCGATGCCACGACCAAGCGTCAGCTCGATCGGGGCGCGCGCACGGTGGAGTTGCTCAAGCAGCCGCAGTATTCGCCGATGCCCGTCGATCAGCAGGTCATGTCGATCTTCGCCGTGACCAACGGGTTGCTGGACAACGTCGGCGTCGGCGACATTGGCGCCTGGGAACAGGAATTTCAGCCGTTCATGGCCAAGGAATTCCCCCAGGTCGGCGAGCGGATTCGGAAGGAAAAGGCGATCTCCAAGGAGACGGACGCCGATCTCCGCCGGGGCATCGAGAAATTCACGCAAGCGTTCCTGGCGCAGCGGAAGCACTAGCGTGGCCAAAGGGCGGGAGCTCCGGGGGCGCATCAAGTCGGTCGAGAACACGCGGCGCATCACGCGCACCATGGAGATGGTCGCCGCGTCGAAGCTCAAGCGCGCGCAGGATCGCGTAGTCGGCGCCCGCCCGTACGCCAAGGCGTTGCGGGAATTGATCGCCGACCTGTACTCCCCGGATCTGGCCGAAGCGTTCCCGCTCCTGCGCCGTCCGGCCACCGTGGAACGGGCGGCCGTGCTGCTGCTCACGTCAAATCGCGGACTGGCGGGCGGATTCAACGCCAACTTGATTCGCGAAGCGCGGACGCTCGTCGAGCGCCTGGAGGGCAAGGGCGTGACGGTCGACCTGCACATCGTGGGGCGGAAAGGACTCGGGTTCTTCCGCTACATCGGCCGGGCCGTCGCGTCGAGTCGTACCGACCTGAGCGACCGGCCCACGGCCGATGATGCGCGCAGTCTGGTCGACGATCTCATGGCCCAGTTCATCGACGGACGGCTCGACGCCGTGCACCTCGTGTCGGCGAGATACAATTCGCCGCTGTCGACGCCGCCGGTGGCCGAGCAGGTGTTACCGGTCGAGCCGCCGCAGCGCGCCGGGACCAAGATCGTGCACGACTATATCCTGGTCCCGTCGGCCGGCGCGATTCTCGGTGAGCTGTTGCCGGCCTATGTTCGCAATACCGTATACCGGGCGCTGGTCGAGACGGCAGCCGGGGAGCAAGGGGCGCGGCGCACGGCGATGAAGAGCGCGACCGACAACGCGACCGACCTCCTGAATGTGTATCGACGCACGTATAATCGCGCGCGGCAGGCGCAGATCACGCAGGAAATCGCCGAAATCGTCGGCGGGGCCGCAGCGCTGGACTAGCAGAGGTTCACGAGCAAATGGCGAACGAAACCAATCGCGGTCGTGTTGTGCAGGTCATTGGCCCCGTCCTCGACGTCGAGTTCGAGGCCGGGCACCTGCCGGAGATCTACAACGCGCTGGAGATCACGGGCGATGACATTGACGTGGTCGCCGAAGTGCAGCAGGAGATCGGGCGCAACCAGGTTCGCGCGGTCGCGATGTCGTCCACGGACGGGGTCGAGCGCGGCATGGAAGTCATCGACAGCGGCGGGCCGATCACCGTGCCCGTGGGCAATGCGGCGCTGGGACGCATCCTGAACGTCCTTGGGCGGCCCGTGGACAATGGCGCGGCGATCCCGGCGGACGCGGTGCGGTGGCCGATCCATCGTCCGCCCCCGGCGTTCGTCGATCTGGAGCCCAAGACCGAGGTCTTCGAGACGGGCATCAAGGTCATCGACCTCATCGCGCCGTTCGTGAAAGGCGGCAAGATCGGGCTGTTCGGCGGCGCCGGCGTCGGCAAGACCGTCGTCATCATGGAGCTGATCAACAACGTCGCCAAGGGGCACGGTGGCAAGTCGGTGTTCTGCGGCGTGGGTGAGCGCACGCGCGAAGGGAACGATCTGTACATTGAGATGCAGGAATCCGGCGTGCTCAAGTCGGCGGCGTTGATCTACGGGCAGATGAACGAGCCGCCGGGCGCGCGCTTGCGCGTCGGGTTGTCGGGGCTCACCGTGGCCGAGTATTTCCGCGACGTCGAGCACGCCGACGTGCTCGTGTTCATCGACAACATCTTCCGCTTCACCCAAGCGGGATCGGAAGTGTCGGCGCTCCTCGGCCGGATGCCGAGCGCGGTCGGCTACCAGCCGACGCTGGCCAACGAGATGGGCGATCTCCAGGAACGCATCACGTCGACCAAGAACGGCTCGATCACATCCGTGCAGGCGATCTACGTGCCCGCCGACGATCTGACCGACCCGGCGCCGGCCACGGCCTTCGCCCACTTGGACGCCACGGTCGTCCTCTCGCGCGCGATCACCGAGCTCGGGATCTACCCCGCCGTCGATCCGCTGGCCTCTTCGTCGCGCATCTTGAGCGCCCAGTACATTGGCGAGCGCCATTACGACGTGGCGACCGAAGTGCAGCGCATCTTGCAGCGATACAAGGAGCTGCAGGAGATCATCGCCATCCTCGGCATGGACGAGCTGTCGGAAGACGACAAGAAGATCGTCAATCGGGCGCGGCGCATTCAGCGCTTCATGTCGCAGCCGTTCGCGGTCGCCGAGCAGTTCACGGGTATCCCTGGGAAGTACGTGAAGCTCGCCGACACGATCTCGTCGTGCGAGCGCCTGACGCAGGGCGAGTTCGATCACCTGCCGGAGCAGGCCTTCTTCATGGCCGGCGGGATCGAGGACGTGCAGGCGAACGCCGAGAAGTTGGCCAAAGGCTGATGCCACTCCACGTGTCCGTGGTCTCGCCCGAGCGCGTCGTCTTCGAGGGCGAAGTCGAGTCGGTGCGGGCACCGGCGTTCGACGGGGAAGTCGGCATCCTCCCGCGCCACGCGGCGATGGTCACCATGTTGGGAACCGGCGTGTTACGACTCGGGGCGAGCCAGCGGTTCACCGTCGAGGGCGGCGTCCTGCAAGTCGTCGACAACCACGTGCGCATCGTTACGGAGCGCGCCAGCGAGGCTTAGGGCGACGTGGGGGACCTCCGAGGATGAGAAGCCTGTGGGTGCTGTTCCCGAGTCTCGCACTCGCGCCGGCACTGCGGGCGCAGATCCCTCTCCTCCCCGTCCTGCAGAGTCCCTTCGTGGCGCCCGGCATTGGCGTCGGCATCAATGCCGGGGGCTCGGGCAGCGCCGGTTTTCTCGGGGGCGCCGCGTCCTGGGCCCCGCCGTCGACGTCGTGGCAACTCAACGCGGGCGCCGGCACGACGTTCGCGAGCAGTTCCCGAATGCTCCAGTACGGTGCGCGCATTGCCGTGCCGTTGCCACTCCTGGCCCGCGGCGGCGCGTGGGGCGCCGCGGCATTCGCGGGCATTGGCGGCACCAGCGCGTCGGGCGACACGACAGCACTCGACGTTCCCATTGGCGCGGCGATCGGGTGGCGCGCCGGATTGAGCGGGTCCCGTAGCATCGCCGTCTCACTCGCGCCATTTTTGCTTATCGAACGCACGCTCGTGCGAGACGCGCCGAGCACCACCTACGGCGAGTTCCGCGTGAGCGCCGGCGTCGAGCTGGCGATGTCTCCGCGTCTCGGCGTGATCGTGGGCGCCGAGATCGGCGGTCGCCGTCATGGCCTGTTCGGCGCGGGCCTTTCGTACCAACTCCGGAGCCATTCCGAATGATGCGCAGCTTTCGTCTTCCGCTCGTGTGTGTCCTGTTGCTGCCACTCCGCGCCTGGGGCCAGGCGTGGAACTACCCCGCGTTCCAGCCCCCCCGCGTCGTCAGCCGCGAATTCAACTTCGCCGTCTTCAACGGCGGCGACGGAGGCACCGGTCTCCTGGCGCAATGGCGGGAAGGCATCGCGCCCAATCTGCAGGGCGAGCTGGAAGTCGGATTCGTGAGCCCATCGCACGACGATACGCACGCCCTGCTGGGCGGATCGCTGGGCTACCAGATCGCCCGCGAATCCGCCGAGGTGCCACTCGATTTCTTGCTGACGGGCGGCATCTATGACGCGCCGGGCAACGCCAACGTGCTGCGCATTCCGTTCGGTCTGTCCGTGGGTCACCGGTTCCCGTTGAAGAACCAGCTGGCCATCACGCCGTTCGTCGAGCCGCGCCTGTCCATCGATCATTCGTCCTTTGGCGATGGATCGACCAAGCTCGGCGTGGGGTTCGACATCGGTGGCAACTTCGAGCTGACCCCCCAGTTCGCGCTGCGCCTGCTCGGCACGTTCGGGGGCGCCAACAATTTGCCCAACGATCCCGGCATCGGATTCTCCGTGGCGTGGACGCCGCTCGGGTTGGTGGGCGCGAGAAAATAGGGTGGCGGTGCTTCCCACGATCGCCGAAGCGATCGACGAGATCAACGCACTGTTGCAGGAGCGCGGTGAGCTCGTGGTGCTGTACTTCGACTTCGTGCGCTTCCGCAAGATCGAGGAGATCTACGGCTGGGAAAAGGTGGACGCCGTCCTCGAGACCACGGCGGGCGCGGTCCAGGAGTGTCTCGCCACCAGAGCCCTGACCGTGGCGCGGGCCCTGACGTCGTTCCCGCACGATGACCGGTTCCTCGTCGTACACGTGCCCGTGGTCGGCGACGGCGAAAGTCAGGAGCTCGTCGACACCGTGCAGCGCATGGTGACCGCCCGTATCGAAGCCGCCCACGGCGAAGAGATCGCGGTGTTGGCCGAGATGTACGTGGGACGGTCGCGCGTGCGGCTGGAACCGCGGATGCGGCCGGAACGCCTCGTCTATCGGGCCATGCGTGAGGCGGCCAAGGCCGCCGGCGATGTCGAGCAGCGCGAGCGCCTGCGCCGCATCGGCGACCTCAAATCCAGCATTCGCGATCGCGCGGTGTACGTCGATTTTCACCCCATCGTGATCGCCGAGTCCGGCGATGTGTTCGGCTACGAGGCGCTGGCCCGGGGGATGCGCCGGACCCTGCGGAACCCCATGGTGATGTTCGAAGTGGCGGCCGAGGCCCACGTGATGTGGGAGCTGAGTCGCCTGTGCCGGGCCAGGGCATTGGAGCAGATCGGACGTCTGGCGCCGGGGCAGCTGCTGTTTCTCAACGTCGAGCCGCACGACTTCGCCGATCCGGAGTTTCGCGAAGACAACATCGCCGACGCCAGCCGCATCGTGCTCGAAATTACCGAGCGCACGGCGATCAAGGACTATCCCAAGTTTCGCGAGCGGATGCAGGAGTTCCGGAGTCGCGGATTTCGCGTCGCGGTCGACGACGCGGGCAGTGGCTACGCCGGCCTCGGGTCGATCGCCAACCTGGAGCCCGACTTCATCAAGCTCGATAGCTCACTGATCTCGGGCATCGATACCAGTGCCACCAAGCGCAACCTGGTCGAGACCATGGTCCGCTTCGCCAACGAGCAAGATGCCAAGATGATCGCCGAGGGCGTCGAGCGTGCCGAAGAATTCGCCGTCGTTCAGGGACTCGGCGTGCATCTGGTCCAGGGATTCTTCGTCAATCGGTCGACCGAAGTGATGACCTATCAGCCCGCGGTGCCGCCCATGAGTCGGTCGACCAGGGACAACGAGCGTCGCGCGGCGCCGAGACCCTGACGGACGACCTCGCGCGCCGCTTCGCCGGCCGCGCGGCGGCGGGCCGGGTCGCTGGCCCATTCGCTCAAATCCCGGTGGACGTCCTCGGGTCGCTCGACGACCCGCGCCCCACCCGCCGCCAGCAGGAGTCCCGCGTCCCGGCTGCCCTGATGTCGCGGGCCAAACAAGACCGGGACGCCGAAGGCCGCCGGCTCGATGACGGAGTGCAGTCCCGCCGCGTGGAACCCGCCGCCGACGTACGCCACATTGGCGCGGGCGTAGAGCTTCCCCAGCATGCCCACGCTGTCGACGACCACCAGATCGGCGCGGTGATGGAGCGTCGACAGATGTCCGGAGGTGACGCCATGGGTCGCGGCCCAGGCGTCGAGTGGCGCCAGGTGTACGGGTGTCGGTTCATGCGGCGCGACGACCAACCGGGAGTCGGACCCCAGCCATCCCGGCAGCAGTACGTGCTCGTCGGACGGCCACGTCGAGCCCGCGACGCACGTATAGCGCGCGTCGAGCTGCGGAAACGAACCGGCCGCGACACCGGTCGCGGTGCGCCACACCTGGTCGTAGCGCGTGTCGCCGGTGACATCGACTGTCTCGCGCCGGGCGCCGAGGGCCACCAAGCGATCCGCGTCCGCGGCGTCGATGGCCCCGACCGCGTCGAGTCGCGCGTAGGCGTCGCCCAGGACGGCCCGGGCCATGGGTCGCCCCCGGGACGACGTCGCGCTCATGGTGGCGCTGATCAATCCCACCCGGATCCCGCGACGCGACGCGCGCTCGACGAGCACCGGCCAGATGTCGAGTTTGCTGAACACCAGCGCGGTCGGTGCCAAGGCGTCGAGGACCTCGTCCACACTCCGCGTGTCGTCGAACGGCAAGTAATCCGCGAAGTCGACGAGTCCGCGCTCGGTCAGGCTTTTGGCCAGCGCCTCGGCGCTGGGCGAGAAGAACGTGAAGGCGACTTGGAAGGAGGGGCGCTCCGCCCGGATGAGCTCGATGACGGAGCGGGCTTGGAGCGCCTCTCCCACGGACGGCGCGTGCATCCAAACCAGCGGCCGCGCCCGATCACGGTATGTGGTGCCCCAGGCGCGATATCGGGCATCGAGGCCCGCGCGGGCGCCGAGCGCCCGCAACCACTTGGGGCCCGTGGGGTGCCAGGTCCCAAGTGCACCCGCGGCCGCGGTCGCCAGAGTGGCGACCCCGGCGTACGCGGGTCGGAGAAGTGGATGCAACCGCTACTTGGCGGCGAGGGCGGCGTCGATGGCCCGTCGGAACACGTCCGTCGGTTGCGCGCCGGCGATCAACTTGTTCCCAATGACGATCGTCGGTGTCGACTGCACGCCGGCCCGGCTGGCGCGGTCCTGGTCGGCATTGATCAGGGGCAGCGTGGCGTGCGACGACCGGCAGCTGTTGAACGCCGACATGGTCAGGCCGACTTTCGTGGCCAGGGAATCAAACACCGGTCCCGGATCGGGCCGGGGGGCCCAGGTTGCCTGAGAGGCAAAAAGAGCGTCGTGCATTGGCCAGAACTTGTTCTGCGCCCCCGCGCACATGGCCGCCTCGGCGGCCGGCACGGCGTTCGGATGCATGCTCAGCGGGAAGTTATAGAAAGCGAGACGGACCTTGCCATTGTCGACGTACTCGCGGCGCAGCGCGGCGAACGACGCATCGTGCCATTCTTTGCAATACGGGCACTGGAAATCGCTCACCATGATCATCCACACTTTCGCGGTGGAATCCCCGAGAATGCGCGCGGCGTCGAGGCGGCGGGAGAGACTGTCGCCCGGAGCGGCGGCGGCGATCGTCGTCGCGGTCGCCCCGTTGTGTGTGGTGGCGCCGCTCGACGTGTTGCAAGCAAGTACCACCAAGACGAATAGGCGATCGAACGAAGCGCGCATGATCCCGGGTCGGAGTTGAGAGGTATGAAAGCTTATCGGACGTATCTTTGGGTCGGCAAGACGCTCGCGGCGCTGGCCCTCTCATCGGCTGTCGCCGCGGCGCAGTCGGATAGCATCACGCCGTCCCAGCGGAAGATCGACGAGCAGCGGGTCGAACGCCTGCGCCGCGATGTGCAGGCGGAATCCGCGGCGGCCACCGCCGCCGAGGAGCGGGCAATCGCGCTCATGATGAGCCGCGAGACATTCGCCCTGCGGCAGTTGGACTCGGTCATGACCGTGTCCGAGGATGCGTTGCTGGCCCAACGGGCCCGCCTCCAGACACTCGCCAATGCTGTCCGGCGGCCGGCCGGCGCCGTGTTGGTCGTCGAATTCCGCGCCGATTCCGCGTCGCCGGGTCAACGCGTCGACAGTCTGGGTCTCCGCGTCGACGATGGGGTGGCCGCGGGGCGCCGGTACTCGGCGTACGCGAACTCGGCGCTGGCCAACGGGGCGGTCGATGAGCTGTACCGGTCGACGGTCGTGCCGGCGCCCCACCAGGTAGCCGTCACGGCGCTCGTCGGAGGCCAGCCACGGACCGCGAGCGTGCGGGTGGAGACGCAAGCGGGCGGAACGACCTACGTGCAGTTCGCCATGCGAAACGGGCAAGTGACGCAGACCACCTGGACGAGCCGGGACGTCGCGCCGTAGTGCGGTTTCCGTGGCTGGTTCTCTTCGCGGGATTGGCGGGCGTGGCGCGGGCGCAACCCGATACCACGGTTGTCCCGCCACTCGACCACACGCGGGCCATCGATGCCGAGCTGCGGGCCGCGCTGTTCGACCTCACCACCGGCAGTCCGGTAGCGGCCCTGACCCGGCTCCGGGCGATCGACCCCAAGGCCGATCCCACGGCCCGCGGCTTTCTGATCGCCCAGTGCTTCTACCGGCTGGGGATGGACGACAGCCTGGCGGCAACCGTCGCCGCTCTCGCCAACACTCCCGATGCGGCGCGGGTGCAGCCCGTGCTGCAGGCGCAGTTACAGATGGCCGGTTATCGCGACGGCACGCGGCCACTGGAGACGGCGCTCGCCGCGTCCGATCCGACGCATCTGCGCGCCGCGCAGAACGCCTACGAGGCCGGGGACTATGACCGCGCGGTCGCCGCCGCGGATTCGGTGCGGGCCGACGGTCCCTTCGGCGCCGCGGCGTCGCTCACCGCGGCGTGGGCGCTGTATCGCAGCGGCAAGATCGCGCAGGCGGGCGAGCGGTTCGGCGCGTTCGCGCGCGCGTACCCGGACCTGCCCGAACGCGACGAGGCGCGCCTGATCGAGGCCCAGAGCGCGCTCGCGCTGCGGCACGACGACGAGGCGACGCGCGCGTTCCGGGCGGTGATCGACGCGCCCTCGGCGCCGGCCGACCCCCCGAACGGCGGCCGTTTGCTCGTGGCGGCCCGGGCCGCCGATCTGCTGCTGCTGGGCGACATTGCGGGCGGGAAGGCCGTGGCGTTTCCGGACAGCGCGATGTCGGGCATCGACGTCTTGCGCGCCGCCGTCAGCGGCGGCGCGCCCGCGGCGCCACCGGTGCCGGCGCCCGATTCGGTGATCTCCATCGATCAGGTCAGACGGCGACTCGCCGCGGCGGGAACTCCCTGGCTGGCACGAGCCGTCTTTCGCACAACGCCGGACAGTGCCGCGCGGGACTCGCTGGGGCGGGCGCTGGCGGCGGTGCGGGCGGCGGACGTCGGTGTCGCGCTGGCGGAGCGGGCCATCCAGCGCCAGGGCGCGAGCGCCCAAGCGCGCGTCGCCGATCTCCAGCGCCTCAAGGCCGGCATCCGCACGCCCCGCGACACGACCGCCGGCGATTCGTTGAGCCGGGTCCTGGCAACGGTGGACGCGGACCACGCCAAGGTGCACCGGCTCTTGTTGGCGCGGATTACCGATATGCGCGACTTGTCCCAGGAGAATGTGGCTCGTCTCGACACGGTACGCCGGGCGATGCCGGGAGGGCCGCGGCCGGACGATGTGGTGTACCTCGCGCGGGAGCAGGGCATCGCCCAAGGGTATCGACGGTTGGCGGATCGGACGGCGACCGGTCTCGACTCGGCGATCGCGCGCCATCCCGTGTTCGTGTTGGAGGATTCCGTGCGCAAGCGCGGCGCGCGCATTCGCACTTTGTTGGCGGAGACGCGGGTGGCCGGGGCCAGTGCGACGGGAGCCATTGACAGCGCGATCACCCGCGAACAGTCCGGCGCGTCCCCCGAGCGCGTCGCGCTGCGCGCGGCGCTCACCGCGGCGCAGTCCCGGCGCGACGCCGCCGTGGCGCGGCTCGTGCCCATCGTCGACCGCGCGCTCGCGGCGCGCGTCGCGGCCCTCGCTGCCGATCGGCGCCGCGACCTCATGGCGGCCGAGTTTGGCGCCGCGAGCGCCGCGTTCTTCCGGTATGCGGATGCCAGTCGCGGGAATCCCGATACGGCGATCGCGGCGCTGACATTGGCGTTGGCGCGCTATCCCGAGAGCCCGTTGCGCCCGGGCGCGCTCTACGAGCTCGGCGAGCTCCTGACCCGTCGCGCCGACGACCGGTTCGCGGCCACGCAGCGCGGCGACAGCGCCGGGTCGGCCCATCCCGACTACGCGGAGCCCGTGGCGCGCTACGAGGAGCTCGTCAAGCGCTACCCCACGTTTCCCGAGATCGCCGGCGCCGCGTACACCCTGGGCACGCTCTACTCGTTCGCGCACCGCTATGCCAATGCGATCCCGAGGTTCGAGCTGGTCGCCGCGCATCCCCAGGCGCCCCAGCGCCCGGAAGCGCTCTTCCGACTCGGCGACGCCCAGTTCGAGATGGCCGCTGGCCAACGCGGCGATCCCCGGCTGGCGTCGCTCCGGAAGGCCATCACCGCCTATGAAGGGGCGGTCGACGCCGCGCCCAAGGACGGCGACGTCTACTTTCTGTCGCTCTACAAGCTCGGTTGGGCGCACTACAACACGGCGACGGCGCAGGACCCGGGCGGGTACAACCAGGCCGTCGATGTATTCGGCCGCCTCGTCGATGCCTACGACGCCTTGCCGCCCGAGCGCCAGCAGCGCTTAGGCCTGCGGGGAGAGGCGCTGGGGTACATGGCGGTGTCCTTCGCGCAGATCGGAGGGGCGGCGGCAGCCGACCGGTTCTTCGCCGCGCGGGCCGACCGCGCGCGGCTGCAGGTGCCCGTGCTGCGCCAGATCGCCGTGCGCCTGCGCGACCAGGGCGACTTCCCGAAGGCGGTCGCCGCGTACCAGGAGCTGCTGAGCGCGGCCCCGGACGATTCGTCGGCGCTGGGGACATCGCGTGCCATCGTCGATCTCTACCAGAACCACACGCTGGAGCCGGAGAAGGCCCAAGCCGCGCGCCTGTCGCTGGTGCAGAAATTCGCCCCCGGGGCGCTGTGGACCGCGGCGAATCCCACGTACGCCAAAGAGGCAGCGGCCACGCGCGAGGCCGCGCTCCGACAGAGCGCGCAATTCCAGCTGGCTAAAGCCCAGTCGTCGCCTGATCAGCGGGCGCACTATGACTCTGCCGCGTCACTGTACCGGGTGTACATGGCCGACTACGGCCAGGCCGACAGCGCGCGGATCATGGACATTCATTACGCGGACGCGCTGTTCGGCGCCAAGGACTATCGCGGAGCAGCCACGGCCTATGGGCGTGCGGCGTTCGATTTTCCATCGGACAGTACGGATCCGCGGAATGCCCAGGCCGCGCAGAACGCGATCGTGGCCTGGGACTCGGTGACCGCCCACGACAAAGCCGACCGGGCCGTCCAGGATTCGCTGTTCTCGGCGCTCGATCGCTATGCCGACCGCTATCCCCGCACCGACATCGCGCGCAAGGCGCTGATCGCCAAGGGGCGGCGGGCCGCGGATGGCGGACAATGGGACGTCGAGGCCGAGACCTTCCGGCGGTACGCCACGCTGTACCCGACCGATCCCTACGCGGCCACTGCCGCAAAGCAGGTGGGCGACGCTTTGTACAAACAGGGGCGGTACCCGGACGCGCAGCGGCAATGGGATTCGGCGGCGGTCGTGGCCCGGGCCACGGGCCGGGCGGCATTCGCCGATTCGATCGCCGGCGTGCAGCACAGCGCCGCGACCGCGTACGCCGACTCGTTGGTCAAGCGCGGCGCGTACGATCAGGCCGTGCGCGATGTGTACGTGCCGATCGCCGACCGGTCGCCCGGGACGGAGCAGGCGGCCGACGCGCTGCGGAACGCGATCGAGACGTACTTGCTGGCCGACACATCGTACCGGCCGCGGGCCGCGGCGTTGGCCCAGCGCCTCGTGACCGAGTATCCCCAGTATCGCTATCGGCTGCAGTACCAGATGCTGTACAGCGATCTCCTCTTGGAGACGCGGCAGAGCGACCAGTCGATCGCCGTGTTGCGCGCGGTCGTGGCCGACAATCCCGGTTGGCGCGGCCGCGCGGACGCCGAGATCAAGCTCGCGGTGCGACTCGACTCGCTGCGCCGGCGGCGCGAGGCGGCCGCGGTCTACGAGCAGTTTGCGGCCGACTATCCCGCGGATAAGCGGGCCGCCGACGCCCAGTACAATGCCGGCGTGACCTATCTCGAGGCCGGTGATACCGTGGCCGGCGCCAAGGCGTACGGCACGTTCGCCCAGCGATTCCCGCGCGATCCGCGGATCGGCCGCGTGCGCGTCGCGCGCGTGCGCCTGCTGCGCGCGACCGGCGACACCGCGGCCGCCCGCGTCGCGCTCGATCCGTTGTGTGATGCTGTCGCGCCGCCGCCGGAGTTGAGAGGCGACTGCGCGGCGCGGGCCGGGCGGCGGGCGTTCGACGAAGGGGTGGCGCTCTTCCAGAAGTACAAGGACGTGGCGCTGGTCATCCCGACCCGCGCCGAGCTGACCGCGGCGGGTGTGCGCCGGGCCTCGGCGCGCAAGCAGGAGATGTTGGCGGCGGTGGCGCGCACGTTCACCAAGGCCATTCGCTCCGGCGACCCCCGGTATCTCGCCGCGGGGTCATTCTATGTCGGCTACGCGCAATGGGTGTATGGCGATTTTCTGGCGCACGTCTCGCTGCCCGCGGGATTGAGCGACAGCGAGCGCGATGCCGCGATGCGCGGCGCCGCGCAGCAGGCCCAAGGCTACTATACGCAGGCACGGCAGACGTGGCAGGCGCTCGTGGACAAAGCGGCGCCGGACGGCATCGTCAACGGATGGGTCGACCTCGCGCGGCAGGGCACGCAAGGCACCGTGCCGGCGCGGCCGCCTTTGGATACAGAGATCAAGTGAGACTCGAGACACTCTTGGCGGCAGTCACGGCCGCCGCGTGCGTCATCGCCAGCCGCCCAGCGGCGGCCCAAGCGCCGACGGTCGAGATCCGCGGGCAGGTGCCGACGCCGCAGGTCGTCACCGTGCGTCCGCGGGCCGTGCCCGAGTATCCGCGGGACGTGCTGGTGCCGGCGTTGTACGACCGGCATTTCGCCGACGCCATGCGTTCGCCGTACCGCGTGGCTCCGCCGTTGCTGAGCGAGACGCCGCATCGTCCACCGGACGTGGCGCCGGACACCACCGTCGCGCCTCACGTCCCGAGGGAATAGGCATGTTGCGCAGTGTGTTGGAATGGTTTCGGAACGGCGGACCGGTCATGTACGCGATCCTGGCCGTGGCGCTGGCCGGCCTGGCGATCTTGATCGAGCGCCTGTACGTGATCGTCCACCGGGCCCGCGGCGGCGTGAGCGGCTCGGTGTTCACCGACCGGATCATGTCATTAGTCAGGGCGGGACGGATCGACGAAGCGGCGCGGTTGTGCGCCCAGTCCGCGGCCACGCTGCCCGCGATCGGCCTGCTCTTGCTGCGGTCGCCCAGCCGCGACGAGAGCGAGCTGCAGAACGTCGCCGACGCGGCGTCGCTCTCGGTGATCCCGCATCTCACCCGCCGCCTGCAGTATCTCCCGATGCTGGCCAACGTGGCGACGCTCATCGGTCTCTTCGGGACGATCTTCGGGTTGCAGCACGCCTTCGCCTCCGTGTCGCTGGCGTCGGCGGCCGAGCGGTCGGAGACATTGGCCGCGGGCATTGCGATCGCGCTCAACGCGACCGGATTCGGCCTCCTGACCGCGATCCCGCTCACCGTCGTGCATTCGTATCTCTCGGCGCAGGCCGAGCAGCTCATCGAGCAAGTCGACGAGTTTTCGGTGCGGTTGATCAGCGCTTTGACCGTGCATGGCCAGTCGATTTCATAGAGCGAGAGTTCGCCGCCGGGAATTGAGCCAGGGGTCGCTGGGGCATGGCAGTATCAATCTCGTGCCCTTGGTCGACGTCCTCACCTCGATCGTGTTCTTCAGCCTCGTCAGCTATCAGGGACTCGTCTCGCTGCTGACGTCGTACGATCTCAGCCTGCCACCCGTCGTCATCAATGCCCCGCAGGCCCCGGCGCCGGACAAGACCGCGCTCAACCTGTTGCTCGCCGTGCGCGTGTCCAACGATCGTCTCGTCGTCGAGCACTCCGGCGCCGGCGGTTTTCGCCGGGAGATCGCCGGTCTCGGACTGCCATCGCTGGATACGCTGCAGGCGTTGATGACTGATATCCGGCGCCGGTATCCCCAAAACGGCGACGTGCTCGTGCTGCCCGCGGACGACGTCGACTATGACCACGTGGTCCACGTGCTGGAGCGGCTCAAGATGGCGCGGTTTCCCAACGTCGCGCTCGGCACCCGCGCCCGCTGATGGCCTCGCGAAGCCGGGCCCGCCAGCTGCGGGAAGCGCGGCGCAGCGCGCAGTTCGCCAAGTTCCGTATGGTGCAGCTCAATCTCGTGCCGCTCGTCGACACCCTCGTGTCCATCGTCTTCTTCGCCCTGACGACGGCCCTGGTCGGCGAGCTCTCGCCCGTAGTGCCCGGCGTCACGCTGCCCGAGTCGCGCGTCGGCGCCAGTGCGCTGCAACAACTCACGCTGGGTGTGGGGGCGCAGGTCACGCTGGCCAATACGCCCATCATGCGGACCATCGACGCGGCGCAGGCGGCGTCGGACGTCCCCGGAGAGCCGCTGCTCATTCCGCCGCTGTACGTGGCGCTCAAGGCGCGCGCCGATTCGATCCGGGCGCACCGGGGCACGCCGGCCAGCGCGCCGGTCGATCAGCCGCTGGCCATCCAAGGCGATAAGACCATGCGCTACGACCTGCTGTCGCGGCTCATGCAGACGGCGCGCTTGGCGGGGTTCAAGAATATCTCGCTGCAGGTAAAGCGCGTATGAGCGGAGAGATCAGCCTCACGCGGAACCTGCGTCACGAGCTGGCCGGAAATGAGGAACGGGCACTCCGCGCCTCGTCCTCGCTGTCGGCGGCCTTTGGGATCGCCTGGGTGCTGCTGGTGATCTTTGGGCCGCGCACGGAGACCACGCATCTGCTGCCGGCGCAGGACCTGCCGATCGCCGTCACATTCGAGGAGACGCCGGCCCCGCCAAAACCCGAGGTCGCGCCTCCGCCCACGCCAACCGTGGCCAAGCCAACCGCGCGGAAACCCGCCGCCGCGGCAGCGCGGCCGGACAATAGCGCGGCCATCGCCGGGGCATTTGGCGCGGCGCCCGCGAGTGGTCCGGTGGGCGATGTGTCCAACGTGCTGCGCGGCGTGGCCGTGGCGTCGAACGCGGCGCCGGTGGGCGCGGCGACCGGTGGCAAGGCGGTGTTGGCCTATGGCCAGGGCGGCCAAGGGTCGCGTACGCCCGGCCGCGATACACTCGGCGCTGGTGGCGCCGGGTCGATCGGCGCCGTGCAGGGGGGTGGCACCGGGCGGTTTGGCGTGCAGGCCGTGAAGATCTCGGCGCCGCGGGTCATTGACGCACCGGGCGCGGGGCCGGGCCGCGATGTCGGCCAGCTCGGCACGCAGGTGCGCGACCACCAGTCGCAGCTCCGGTTCTGCTATGACGAGTATGGGCTTGCGGCCAACCCCGCGTTGGCGGGCAGCGTCACCGTGGCACTGACGCTCACCGGCCCGGGCGGCGTGTCCGACGCGATGATCACCGGCCGCACGTGGAGCGGCGCGGGCGTCGATGCCACCGAATCCTGCATTGTGCAGCGCGCCAAGAGCTGGCGGTTTCCCGCGTCCACGACCGGGACCGGGACCTACGAGTTTTCCTTCAACTTCACACGATAGCGTTTGAGCCGCGCCCGCAAAGACTCGGCGCGGATCGTGCGCGCGCGGAGCGAGTCGAATCGCGCCGCGTACGCGGCGGCGAATCGCGCGGCGGCAGGCGCCGAGTCGAGGGCGGCAGCCTCGGCGTTGATCGCGGCGCGTTCCTGCTGAAAGACGCCCTCGAGCCGGGCAAGAGAATCGGTTACGGGTGGGGCGGGCGGTCGCGCCGGCCCCGAGCTTTCGGGTAGCTTTTCAGGCGATGCATCCCTGGCCCCTTTGCCGGAGCACGCAATCATCATCGCCGCGATCAGTGTGGCCGCGACACGCATAGTGGGGCGTAATGTGATCGCCCGAGGGGCTGTCGCGCTCGCCTTGGTGCGTGCTATTGCGATTGCGGCGCCGGCGCACGCGCAACTGACGATTCCTCAGCCGGTGGGCCTGGTCAACGACTTCGCCCACGTCTTGTCGCCGGACGCATCGGCCAAGATCGAGCGGATCGCCGCCGACGTGCGCGCCAAGTCCCGGGGCGAGATCGCGGTCGTGACGTTGCCCGATATCGGCGACCGCGATCCCGCCCAGGTGTCGTTGGAGATCGGCCGGCAGTGGAAAGTGGGGAAGATCGGGAACCCTGGGGACCCGACGCGCAACGCGGGCGCCGTGATCTTGCTCGTGCCGAAGGAGACGAGCGGCGACGGGCGCGGGCATTGCTTCGTGGCGACCGGGAGCGGCGCCGAAGGCTTCATCACGGACGCTGACGCCGGCGACATCTGCCGGGCCGCGACGCCCTATTTTCGCCAACAGGACTACTCCTCCGGGCTCACGCTCGTCACCGCGCAAACCGCGCAACGTTTCGCCGACGAATTCCACTTCGAGCTGGATACGTCGCTGGCCGTGGCGCCGCCCGAGTCCCCGGACCGCGGCGGGTCTCGTCCTTCCGGTATCTCGCCCGTTCTGCTGTTGATCGGGTTCGTCGTGATCTTTTTGATCCTGCGGGCGATGGCCGGCGGGCGCGGCTGCGGCTGCATTCCCATCCCCATCTTCTTCGGCGGTGGTGGTGGCGGCGGCGGTTGGGGCGGGGGTGGTGGGGGCTGGGGCGCTGGCGGGGGCGGCGGCGGGTTTGGCGGATTTGGCGGCGGCGGCGGGTTTGGCGGTGGCGGCGGCGGTTCGAGCTGGTAAGATTCGGCGTGCCCCCGAACGTTGACGCGGCGCTCACCGACCTGGTCCAGCAGCTCGAGCGCGTATGGGAGCGCGGGCTCAAGGCCGTGGTCTTGTACGGCTCGGGCGCCGGTGGCGAGCATATCGCCGGCCGGTCCGACTATAACGTGCTCGTGCTCGTGGATGCCGTTCCCCTCGACCGGTTGCGCGCCACCGAAGCCGCGCTGCGCGGTTGGGGGAAGGCGGGGCACCCTCCGCCCCAGATCATGACGCTCGACGAATGGCGGACCGGGGCCGACGCCTTTCCCATGGAGTACGCGGACATTCAGGCGCGCCACCGCGTCCTGGCCGGCGAGTCGCCGGTGGCGGGCGTCGTTGTCAGCGCCGCCAGCTTGCGGCTCCAACTCGAGCATCAGGCCCGGTCGACGTTGCAGCGCTTGCGCCGCCGGTTGCTGACCGTCGGCGGCGAGGCCCATCACGACGTGTTGGCCGACAGCGTCAGTCAGGTCATGGTCGTGTTTCGGGCCATGGAGCGCCTGCACGGCGCCACGCCGCCGGCCGAGAACGACGCATTGGTGCGCGCCGTCGCGTCGCGGGTGCGGCTCGACGCCGAGCCATTTCTGCGCGCCATTCATCATGTGCGATCGTCGGCGCGGCTCGCCGGTCGGGAAGCGACCGACGTGCTGTCCGGGTATCTGGCTGGACTCGAGCGCCTGATCGGCTATCTCGACACCTACGAGGAATGAGGGTTTTGGCGATCCTCGCCACGGTAGCGATCGCGGGAGCGGGCGCGGCCGTGTGCGGTTGTGGCGGGCACGAGTCGTCAGCCAAGCCGGCGGCGGCGGTCAGGGAGGCGATCGATACGACCCCCGTCGATCTTTCACAGGTTAAGACCGCGTTGCCGCCGGCCGCGCCCGACACGTTCACGCCGCCGCCACCGCGACCGGCCAAGGCCGAGGCCGAGTACGCGGCGGCGCCGCCGCCACTCATGGCTTCGGTGAATCGCGAGTCGGGGTTTTCCCGTTTCTGTTTCGAGGAGTACGGGGAGAAGCTCGACCCCTCGTTGCATGGCGGGGTGGCCATTCTGGTGACGGTCGGTGCGGCGGGTGTGACGGACGCCAAGGTCGCCAACTCCACGTGGTCGGCGAAGGACGCGGGCGCGCGGGTGGATCAATGTTTGAACGAGAAGGCGAAGGAGGCGTGGAAACTCGGACCCGGCGAAGTCCAGGCTGGCCGATACGTCGTGCACATGAGCTTTCGGGGGGCTTGACGATGCGGTACAGGGTGACGGTAGTAATCACCGGGTTGATGATGCTGACGGGCTGCGGGTACAACGCCATTCAGCAATACGACGAGCAGGCCGCGCAGGCGCAGAAGAATATCGAGGTCCAGTTGCAGCGGCGGAGCGACCTGGTCGGGAACCTCGTCGAGACGGTGAAGGGGCAGTCGAAGCAGGAGTTGGACGTGTTCAAGGGCGTGGCCCAGGCCCGGGCCGGTCTGACCGACGCGCTGCAGAGTCATGATCCGGCGCGCGAGGCCGACGCGAACCTGCAGCTGTCGTCGCAGATCACGATCCTCAACCGGTCGGTGACCGAGGCGTATCCCCAGCTCAAGTCCGACCAGGCCTATCAGCGGCTCATGGATGAGCTGACCGGCACGGAGAACCGGATCGCGACAGCGCGGTCCGACTACAACCAGGCCGTGGAGAGCTACAACGCGTATATCCGGCAGTTTCCCCAGGCCATCACGGCGCGGGTGAGCGGCGCCAAGGCGCGCACGTATTTCACCGCCACGGCCGCGGCCCAGGAAGCACCCAAGGTGGATTTCTCGACCAAGCCCTAGCGCCCGGGATAGCTGGCTCAACAGGATCGAGACCGTTTCGGGACCACCAGAGGCCGTCGCCTATCACCTGCGACGGCCTCTGCACATCTGCCAAGTCCTTAACATTTCTCTGACACGTTCTTGACACAAACAGAAGCGGTACGTAACGTGGCCGAACCCCGACGACTACGAGTGTAGTACTACGATCATAGTACTATAGAAATAGTAGGTCGCCTGGGGTCCGCATGGTTTCCTCGTTCAGTCCTCCCTTACCGCGAGGTGCCACCAGCCCATGTCCAGTCCGCGCAGTGCCCCCTGGCCACTCAGGTCCGCGGTCTTCGGTCTCGCCACGCTGAGCGCGCTCGCGCTCCCGGGGCGGGTCGCCGCGCAGCAGCAGCCGGTCACCATCACCGGTTTGGTGACGAGTGACGCGGGCATCCCCCTGACCGATGCCGCTGTCTCGATCCAGACGATGAATCTCAACGTCTTTTCGCGTGGCGACGGACGGTTCACCATCGTGATCCCGTCGTCCCGCGTGGCGGGGCAGACGGTCACGCTCTCGGTGCGATTGGTGGGTTACAAGAGCGCCTCGGCGTCGGTTACCCTCGCCGGCGGCACGGTGACGCAGAACTTCGCGCTCATCTCCAACCCCTTCCAGCTGGGGACGATCGTCGTCACCGGCGCCGGCACCACATCGTTGGCCGAGCAACTCGGGACCACGCGCAGCAACGTGACGCCCGAGCAGATTCAGCAGAGCAACGAGTCCAATCTGATCACCGCGCTGGCCGCCAAAGCGCCCAACGTCCAGGTCACCTCCAGCTCTGGCCAGCCGGGCGTCTCGACCTACATCCAGCTCCGCGGGCTCACGACCCTCACGGCGTCCGACGGCCAACCGCTCATCGTTGTCGACGGCGTGCCGATCGACAACTCGATCGAGCAGACGCCCGGGTTCGCGCCGGGGATGACCGCCGCGGCCAACGGCGGCGCCCAGCAACCGAACCGGGCCATTGACCTCAATCCCGACGATGTCGAGAACGTCGAGATTCTGAAAGGCCCCTCGGCCGGCGCCATCTACGGCTCGCGCGCAGGCCAGGGCGTCATTCTCATCACGACCAAGCACGGGCACGCCGGCCAGACGCACTACTCGCTCAAGAGCTCCACGTCGTGGGACAACGTCTCCAACTTGCCGTTCCTCCAGCAGACCTACGCGATGGGGTCGGGCGGCGTCTCCTCGTCGTGCACCGGTATTCCAAACTGTTCACCGCCGGCCCGCGGCGCCTCGTGGGGCGCCGTGATTCCCGCCGGTACGCCGACCTTCGACCATGCGGGCGAGATATTTACGACCGGGCACGTGTACGATAACGCCATCACCGCGTCCGGCGGCAACGACAAGACCACGTTCTACCTGTCGGGCGCCTACAATTACAATCGCGGGATGATCATCGGTCCGAACAACTCGTACGGCCGGACGTCCCTGCGGTTCAATGGCACGCAACAGATCGCCCCGGACTTGCGGATCGGGGCCAACGTGGCGTTCGCGGCCTCCAACGGCGCGTACGTCGAAAGCAGCAACAGCACGTCGAGCCTCCTGCTCGGCGACTGGCGCACGCCACCCAACTTCAACAACCTGCCGTATCTCGATCCGACGTCGGGCCAGCCCCGCTCGACACGATTCGAGAATCCGACGGCGAACACGGACGCCCTGAGCCGCATCTACGACAATCCGTTCTTCGTGGCGGAGACGCAGCGCAATACGGCCAACGTCGCGCGGACCTACGGGAACGTCACCGCGGACTACCAAGCGGTGTCGTGGCTCCGGTTCAGTGAGCTCCTCGGCGCGGACTACTCGAACGACGAGCGCTTGTTCAGTGAGCCGTGGAGCTCGGGCAACAGCGCCGGCCTGACCGGCAATGGCAGCGTCGCGCAGGGACAGGTGACGCAAGGTTTCGTGAAGACGTGGTCCATCGATCAGACCATCACCGGGACGGCGACCCACACCTTCTCGTCGGCATTCGATGGCTCGTTGACGATCGGTAACAACATCAACGTCAAGCAGTACAATACGTCGGCCACGACCGGATTCGGCCTATCCACGCCGGCGCCGTTCGCGCTGTCCAACACGGCGCTCATTCAGCAGCCGAACGTCTACACGTCCAACGTCCGGCTGGCGTCGTTCTTCGGGCAGGCGCAAGCGAACCTGTGGCACCAGGTGTCCCTCACCGCGGCGCTGCGCGACGACGGCGCGTCGACGTTCGGTCCGAACAAGCAGTTCAGCCTCTTCCCGAAGGGCAGCATCGCCTGGAACGTCATCCGGGAAGGCACGAACAGCAACAACATCCTGACGTCAGTCAAGCTCCGCGCAGCGTACGGCGAGAGCGGCACGCAGCCGCGGCCGTACGTGCTCGGTACCACGTTTGGTGCGCAGACCTTCGGCGACGGCTTCGCCACCGGTATTCCGACGGGGAACGTCAACGGCCAGGGTGGTCTGGCGACGAACCCGATCGCGCCGAACCCGGATCTGACGAGTGAGCGGCAGAAGGAGTTCGAGACGGGCGTCGACATCGGCTTTCTCCATTCGTTCGGCGACATCAGCTTCACGTACTACCGGCAGACGACCACGGGCGCGATCTTCGCGGTGCCGGTGGCGGCACCAACCGGTTTCTCGGAAGAGTTCGAGAATGCGGCCAATCTGTGGAACCGCGGCTTCGAGCTCGCGCTCAACTTGCGACCCATTCAGACCAAACTGCTCTCGTGGGATGTCGGCGTGAACTGGGCCCGCAACCGCAGCCAGGTGACCAGCCTGCCGGCCGGCGTGCAGTTCGTCGACATCGGGGGCACCGGGGGCCTGGGCGGGATCACCGGTGCGGCCGTCGTTGGCCAGCCCGCCATCGTGTACTACGGTACGGACTTCGTGCGGTGCGGCCACAACTCGATCGTGAACGGCGTCAACATCGACCAGGTCGCTGGCGAGTGCAAAGGGGCCAAGAAGGGCGCGCTCTACATCGACGGCAGCGGCCTGCCGCAGGTCGACAACAACGCCCAATACGTGATCGGTGATCCGAACCGCAACTGGATTGGTTCGCTGCACACCAGCATTCACATCAAGAAGTTCTCGGTCAGTGCGCTGCTCGACGTGCAGAACGGCGGCGATAGTTACAACGGCACGTCGCTCGCGCTCAACTACTTCGGGCGGTCGGGCGACACCCAGTTCTACCGGCAGTGCAACTGCACGGTGAAGTTCGGCCAGAACTACTTCGCGACGAGCGCGGGCGCGGCCGGCGAAGGCGCGGGCAAGAGCGTGCCGCTCGATCAGAGCTGGTTCCAGAATCAGGGCGGCGTGTTCTCGGGCGCCAGCTCCTACGCGGTCCAGCATTCCGGGTTCGCCAAGCTCCGTGAGGTCTCGATCGGCTACACGTTCGACATGCCGGCGCTCCAGCGCGCGATCGCGTTCTCCAGCATCGAGGTGCGTCTCTCCGGGCGCAACCTCCACACGTGGACCAGCTACACCGGCGTAGACCCGGAGACGAGCATCCTCGGTTCCGCCTCACCGGTACGGGGGATCGATTACTTCAACATCCCGCAGGACCGCTCCTACGTGATCTCGTTCCAACTCAACCGCTGACCGGAGACCGACCCCAATGCGTATTGCCAAAGCGATCGCACTCGGCGCCGTGCTGCTCGGCGGCGCGGCGTGCAGCAACTACCTGTCGGGCCCTGGGCTCGGCACGCACGACCCCAACTCGATCAGCGGGCTCAAGGACCCGGGTCCGCTGTACGTGGGCCTCGAGGCGGGGCAGGCGGAGAGCTACACCTCGCAGCTCGCGCGCTTCCTCGGCATGTACACGCAGCAGATCTCGGGCGCGGCGCGCCAGCAGCAGGGTTACGATCTCTACGTCGTCGGTACCAGCGCGACGGACGTCGTGTTCTCCGCTTTCTACGCCGCGCTTCCGCCGACGAGCGGCGGCGGCGGCGCCGCCGCGGATGCCCGCAAGGTACAGCTCATCGCGCAGGAGCAGCACGACTCGATCTATGTCGGCATCGCGAAAGTCTGGGAAGCGATGATCATCGGCAATGCGGCGTCGATCTTCGGCGCGATCCCCTACAGCCAGGCGTTCGACGCCGCGCAGTTCCCGACACCCAAGTTCGATGATCAGCTCACCGTGTTCACCGAGGTGCAGCAGACGCTGGACTCGGCGATCCGCTATCTCAACTGCAAGACGACGGGCGCGACGAACCTGGGCCCGACCGGCGTGCTGCCGGAAGGCGTGGCGCGCTCCGCGGAGATCATCTACGCCGGGCTGCCTCCCGACTCGCTGGTGAAGGTCTACCAGGAGGTCGCGCATTCGCTGAAGGCGCGCTACTACATGCACATGGCCGAGAAGGACCCGGCCAACTACCCGCTGGCGCTCGCACAGGCCCAGTTGGGCATCGCCGCGTCGGCGCACGACTGGAACTGGTACGCCAACGTCGCGAACGGCCTCAATCAGTGGGTCTCGTTCATGGGCGCGCGCGGCGACATCGCACCGGGCGCGGCGATCATCCACCTGATGAAAGCGCGCATCCTGGCCGGCAAGGACATCGACAACAACCGATTCGGGTTCTACTTCCTTGATGGCGCCGGCAACCCCTGTGTGCTGACCGTTGATTCGTTGGCCCCCGACAAGGGATGCACCGGGTGGCGCCCGGGGGCCAATACCGCGCTGCCGTTTGGCGGCCAGAACTCGTCGTTCAACATCTTCAACAGCGCCGCTTCGTTTCGTCAGCCGCAGGTGACCTACACGGAAACACAGTTGATCATCGCCGAGGCCGCGCTGCACGGCGGACAGACCGCGGCGGCGCAAACGGCGCTCAACAACGTGCGCGCCAACGAGGTCTATGGCGCCGACCAGCTGGACGGCCTCGCGAATTGCAACGGATCCAATTGCACGTTCGCCGCGCAGCCCCCCATTCCCGTGACGTTAGCAGACGTGATGGAGGAGAAGTACATTGATCTCTTCGCTACACCGGAGGTCTACAACGACTACAAGCGCACCTGCATGCCGTCGTTGGCCGCGGCCCCGTCGAGTCCCACATCGGCCGCGACCCGGGCCAACATTCCGGGGCGTATTCCCTATGGCCAGACGGTGATCAGTGCCGACCCCAACACGCCGAGCGTTGGCGCGACATCGCAGAACGCCAACGACCCGAACCTGTGTCCGACGCTGACCTATTCGTCGGTGCCGGCGGCCTGGTAAGAACGGACGCGTGAGCGATGGCCCGGGGGTTGGTGGCCGATCGGCCGCCGATCTCCGGGCCTTCACACTTTCTCGAGCTTTCACTCCGATGCTGGATCGATTTCGCCCCTATGCGCCCGTGTTGTTCGTCGTCGCGGCGATGGGCTGCTACAACTATTCCGATGTGTCGCGGAGCGATCTGGTTGCGGGACGCCAGGTGCGTCTCACGCTGTCGAGCGAAGGTCGCCAAGTCATGGCCAGCCGGATTGGCACCGGCGTGCGTTCCGTCATGGGCCGGCTTCGCGGGTTCGATACGGCCAGCGTGACGATCGCGGTGACCAGCACGACGCTCGTCGACAACAGTGACGCGACCTGGAACGACGAACTGGTGACGTTCCCCTTTCGGGCCATCGACGTGACGCAGGAGCGCACGTTATCGAAGGGCAGGACCCTCGGGATGATGGCCATCGTGGCCGGCCTCGCGACCGGCGTGACCATCGCCGTCAGCAAGGGCGCGGGATCCTCCAACGGCACCTCGGTCCCCTCGACCCCAGCAAAATAGCGCCAGCAGGGTCGGGTTCAGTAAAACTGACCGGTCTGCTCTAAGCGAACACTGCGCGATCAATTTCTTGACAGCGCGCTGTCCGTTCGATAGATACACGCTTGTCTCTACGAATCTAGGAGGATCCCATAGTAATCTGATGTTTGCGGGAAGCCGGACCGCGTTCCCATCACAAAGGAGTAGCTGTGAGAGCACGCTCGACTATGGCGTCGGCGTGGGCGCTCGCGCTCGCCGTCGCACAGAGTGCGTCGGGACAAGGAACGACGCAACGCATTACTGGGCACGTGCTTGACCAGACCACGAAGGCACCGATCCCCTCGGCGACGGTCACCGTCCCGGGAACGTCCCTCGGTGCCATCACTACGGACAGCGGCAAGTTCTCGCTGCGGGATGTCCCATCGGACGCCAAGACCGTCAGCGTCCGCCGCATCGGCTACAAGCAGCAGGTCGTGCCCCTCGTGGCGGGCACCACCGACTATACCGTCGCCATGGCGCCCGACGTCCTGCAGCTCGAGCAGCAGGTCATCACGGGTGTCGCGACATTGATCTCTTCCAAGAACGCGACCACGTACGACCCCGTCATCACATCGGAGCAGATCACGGCCGCCCCGGCCCCCACGCTGGAGAACGCGCTCCAGGGCAAGGTCCCCGGTGCGCAGATCGACCAGAACTCGGGAGCCCCCGGGGGCGGGATGCAGATCCAGGTGCGCGGCGTGACGTCCATCTACGCCAATGCGCAACCGCTTTACGTGATCGATGGCGTGATCTACAGCAATGCCACCTTCGAGTCATCCCTCAACTCGATCACCGGCGCGTTCAACAACGTGACGAATGGTCCATCGAACCAGGACCAGAGCGTCAACCGCTCCGCGGATCTCAATCCGGCCGATATCGAATCGATCCAGGTACTCGAAGGCTCGGCCGCCTCGGCGATCTACGGCGCCAAAGCGGCCGCGGGCGTCGTGATGATCACGACGAAAAAGGGTGTGGCGGGCAAGATCGCGATCGACGCGACCCAGCGGTTCGGCACGTACACCCTCGCCAACACGCTGCCGCTCAAGCACTTCTCGCTCGCGGAAGCGCAGACGGTCGGCCAAGCCGCCGGGCTCAGCGCGGCCGAAGTCGACGCCAATTTCAACTCGTGCAACGGATTCTGTGATGCCCAGAACGATTTGTACGGGGGCGGCCAGCTGTCGTACGAGACGGACTTGAGTGTCCGCGGCGGCACGAATGTCACGACGTACTTCCTGTCGGGCCTCACGAAATACGACAACGGCGCGCAGATCAACACCGGATACCACAAGCAGTCGGCGCGCGCCAACGTCACCCAGAACTTCGGGCCCGCGTCCTCCCCGACGTTGGTCGCGTCGGCGCAGCTCGCCTACACGGCGTCGATGACCCAGCGCGGGATCAACGGCAATGACAACTACGGCATTGCCGGATATGACGTCATCTCGTATACGCCGTCCTTCTTCAACATGAACTCGCAGCCGGGCGGACAGTATGTGCTGAATCCGTTCGGCACGCACGCCAACGCCTTCGCCGACGCGCATCTGATCGCCACGCCCGATGAGGTCAATCGCACGACCCTGGGCGCGAATCTGGATTGGAAAGCGTTCAGCTCCAAAGACCACCTGCTCGACGTGGTCTTTCAGGGCGGCGCAGACTTCACCAACGAGCGCACGCAGTTCTATGCGTCACCCACGCTGCCCGTGCAGGCACTGAGCACGCCGTTCCCCGGCGCGTCGACGTACGGGCAGGCGTACAACCGGCTGTACAACTACTCGTTCAGCGCCGTCCACAAGTATTCCGGGATCAAGTGGCTCTCGGCGACGACGTCGATCGGGATGACGCACGATGAGAACGTGTTCTACAACCCGCAGAATGCCGCGTTCCAGCTCCCGCCAACGCCGCAGATCTTCCCGATCGGCGTTGTGCAGCAGCAGTTCTTCAAGCAGCAGCAGGTGATCAGCCAGGGCTTCTACGCGCAGGAGCTCCTGCTGATGTTCGACGACCGGCTGGCGCTGACCGGTGGCGTGAACGCCGAATCCAACACCAACGACGGCAGCATCAACGCGTATTACCTGTTCCCAAAGGCCGCGGCGTCCTACCGGTTCATCAACCCGTTCAAGTTCATGGACGAGTTCAAGCTCCGTTTCGCCTATGGTCAGTCCGGCACACAGCCCCTCTACGGCGTCAAGTTCAACTCGAACCTCCTGGCGACGTACTCCGGGGCGACCGGCCTCCAATTCGGCGACACGTTGGGCAACGCGGGCATCCGGCCCGAGACGAACACGTCCATCGAGACCGGGTTCGACGTGACGCTCTTCAAGTCGCGTGCCCAGTTCACGGCGACGATCTATCAGAAACGCATTACGGACCTGCTGCTCCTGGGCGCCGTGCCGGCGTCGAGCGGGTTCACGGTGCAGTGGTTCAACGGCGGCCAGTTCACCAACCGCGGCATTGAGCTGACGTTGACCGCCACGCCGATTCAGACGGGCAAGTTCTCCTGGTCCACCAATATGAACTATTCCCGGAACCAGAGCGTCGTCGACAACCTGCCGGTGCCGGACTTCTTCGCGGGCAACTTCTTCGCGGCCAGCCCTTTCGGCGCCTATCGCGTCGCCGTTGGGAAGTCCGTGTCCTCCCTGTGGGGCGACCGCATGGTCAACGGTGTGCCGACCCTGCAGGTGATCGGCGATGCGAACCCCGCGTTCATGTTCGGATTCGCTGAGGACCTGAACTACGGGCCGCTGCATCTCCACGCGTTCTTCGATTGGCGCGGGGGCATGTGGGTGTCCAACCTCTCGCAAAACTACTTCGACGCCAACGGCACGTGGGGCAACGCCGCCGAGACCAACTCGCGGCTCACCGCCGAGGCCAACGGGCTCACCCCGTATCTTCAGCCAGCGTCGTTCCTCAAGCTGCGGGAGCTGACCCTCAAGTACGATCTGCCGACTGGGCTCATCCGCACCATCGGGCAAGGCTTTTTGAGCAACGCGGCCATCTCGATCTCCGGGCGCAACCTCGTGACCTGGACCAACTACATGGGGCTCGATCCCGAGGTCTCGAACTTCGGTGCCCAGAACATCGGGCGCGGGCAGGACGTGACGCCGTATCCCCCGGTCCGGAGCTTCTTTGTCTCTCTCGACCTGGGGTTCTGACCCATGCGCCCATATTGCTTACTCGCACTCATCACCGGCGTGACCGCGTGCGAAAACTCGGTCGTGCCGAACTTCAACGCACCGACCGCCTTCCCGCACAATCAGTCTGGCGTGCAGGTGGAGTTCACCGGGGTGTTGAACGGCATGCGGCCCGATGCGGGCAACTGGGCCATCTGGTCCAACGCGCTGGGCCGGGACGTCACGTACTTCATCTCATCCGAACCGCGGTTCCAGACCGAGCTGTTGGGAAATCACGCCATTCAGCCCGATGACTTCATTGGCGGGACGGTCTGGGATCTCCTCTTCAAGACGGTCAAGGGAGCCGATACGGTCATCGCCGTCATTCCGACGATCAATGAGAACGGTGCGACATTACCGCGGGCGCAGCAGCAAGCGTTGTTCGGCGCGCTGGAGACGATGAAGGCGCTCAACTACATGTATCTGGCCGAGTCGCGGGACACGAACGGTGTGCCGATCCACCAGGTCGGCGCCACGCCGAGCGCCCCACTGGCGCCGATCCTGTGCAATGAGTTGGTCTGGAAGGAGATCGTGGCCATGCTCGATTCGGCGCAGGACTCGCTGGTCAAGGCAGGCCCCGCGGGCGTCTCGGGTCTCAGCTGGCCCCCGAGCTTCAATCTGGTCAGCAGCTCGGCGGTGACACAGCAGTCCCTGACAATGGCGTTGCGCGTGCGAGCCCGCATCGAGTACGCGTGGGCGATCGCGCGGCAGAACGGCCGCGGCGCGACGGCGACGAGCCCGGGCTCGCCGAACGTGGCGCAGCTGGATTCGGCGCTGGCCGACATCCGCGCGCTGCAGGCGGCCGGCGTGCTCTGGGCGCCGCTCTCGCTCACGGCGGCGAATCCCAACACCGACGCATTCGTGTCGCACTCGTTCAGCACGGCGTCGGGTGATCTCTCCAACCCGATCTTTGCCGACGCGCCCGGATATTACGCCATATTCGACGCGATGAGCGAGATCGATACGACGGACGCCCGTTTCCTGGTGAAGTTCACCAACGTCGGCGCCGGACCGACTGCGGCACCGGCGCCCATGCTCGGATCGACGTGGATCATCAATACGTCGAGTTATATGACCGGGCAGACGCCGCTGCCCATCGTCCGGAGCGTCCAACTCCGATTCTACCTCGCCCAGATCTATCTCGGCTTGCGCCAGTTCGCGAACGCGGCGACCGTGGTCGACAGCGTGCGGAGGTTGGTGGGTGGCCTGCCCAGCGCCCTGACCACGCCCGCCATCTCCAATGGCGCCGGCGTCCTGCGCACGTTCACCGTGACGCCGACGGACTACGCGTCGGTGCGCGATTTCTTCCTGCGGGAGCAGCGCGTCAGCTTGCTGGCCGAGGGGCAGGGGGATCGGGTGATGGCACTCCGCGACTTCAACGTGGCGGCGGAGAAAGACACCACGTTCATAGGAAGGTCAGGGCCCGACTCGGCAGCCGGCGCGGCCAACGGGCGGGTGGATTTGCACACGACCCTGTTGCCGATCCCGTCCACCGAAGCCGATCCGCGCGGGGGGAACATCACCCCGACGTGCTCCGGCGCGCCAACGGCGTCGATCGCGACCCGGCGGGCACCTCCTGTGGTCAGAGTCGTGCGCACGCACTGATCGTTCGCCATTACGCGACGCGCACGGAACGGAGACAGCCCGGGAGCAACCTCCCGGGCTGTCTACGTATCCACCTGACGAAACTTTGACAAACACCGCTGCCTGGCAATCTTTATACATTCTTTATGCGCCCATCGTGCCAAGGCATCCACTTGTGAGATAAGTACTTGGGTAAAGTGGCCCGGCGAGATCGCGCCCGAATGGTCTTAGCCATTTCTTGACATCGCAACTCATGCGTTCTACGATAACGCTCGTTCGATGTTTTTCGTTCTACATCTATAGTAGGAGGGCCAAGCGAACTTCTGACGTCTGCTGGACCACGCCCGAGCAGTCCAGACCCTAGCCCCACACAATCGGAGGACGCAGTGAGAATACGTTCGTCTATCGCGACGGCCGTAGCGCTGGCGCTTGCTCTTGCGCGCAGCGTATCCGGCCAGCAACCCCAGCGCATCACCGGGCGCGTCATCGACGCGGAGAACAAAGAATCCGTTCCCGCGGCGCAAGTCACCGTGCTGGGCACGACGATCGGCGCCCAGACCACCGACAGCGGTCGCTTCACGCTCCGCAACCTCCCCGCGGACACCAAGAGCTTCACCGTGCGCCGCATTGGTTATCGCAGCAGCACCATTCCCATCGTCGCGGGGCAGACCGACTACACGATCGCCCTGACGCGCGACGTGCTGCAGCTGGAGCAGCAGGTCGTGACGGGCGTCGCGACGACGGTTTCCACGAAGAACGCCTCCACGTACGATCCTGTGCTCACCACGGAGCAGTTGAATGGCGCCCCAACGGCCACCGTCGAGAACGCGCTGCAAGGGAAGGTGGCGGGCGTCCTCGTCGAGCAGAACTCCGGCGCTCCCGGTGGCGGTCTCCAGGTCAACATCCGCGGCGTCACGACGATTAACGCCAGCTCCGATCCCCTGTACGTCGTCGATGGCGTCATCGTCGCGAACGAGACGACCCCCTCCGGTCTCAACGCGATCACCAGCGCTGGCAGTCAGAACGGCACCATGACGCCGGGCAATCAGGACCAGAGCGTCAACCGCATCGCCGATCTCAACCCGAACGACATTGAGTCGATGACCGTGCTGCAGAGCGCGGCCGCGGCGTCGATCTACGGAAGCCGAGCGGCGGGTGGTGTCGTCGTCATCACCACGAAGAAGGGTCAGTCCGGCAAGGCACAAATCGACTTCTCCCAGAAGTTCGGCACGTACACGCTCGAGCATGAGCTGGACGTGCGGCACTTTACGCTGGCCGAGGCGACCGCGCAGGGCGCGGCCGTCAACATGTCGGCGGCGGAGGTGCAAGCGAACTTCAATTCGTGCCACAGCTTCTGCGATTTCCAGCAGCAGCTGTACGGCGGTGGGCAGCTGTCGAACGAGAGTGACCTCACCCTCCGTGGGGGCACACCCAACACGACGTACTTCGTCTCCGGCATGACGAAGTACGACAATGGAGCCCAGATCAATACGGGGTACAACAAGCAGTCGGCGCGCGCCAACCTGACGCAGACGCTGTTCAGTACGATCACCGTGGGCGCCAATGTCGCGTACACGTCGTCCTTGACGCGGCGCGGCGTCAATGGCAATGACAACCTGGGGATCTCGGGGTACGACGCCATCTCCTACACGCCGTCGTGGTTCTGCATGAGCTGCCACGTCAGCGGCGGCGGTTACGCCTTCAATCCGTTCGGTCCGGCGAACGCCTTCCAGGATGCGCACGCGATCAGCACGCCGGAGGAAGTGAACCGCACGACCCTCGGCGGCAACGTGAACTGGAAGATGTTCACCGGCAGCACGCAGAGTCTTGAGCTGGCGCTGGTCGGCGGCGCTGATTTCGCCAACGTCCGGGACCAGTTCTACATGTCGCCCGACCTGCAGGTCGAGCAGTCCGCCCTGGTGACGACGCCGGGCGTCAGCACCAGCAGCAGCGGGTACGATCGGCTTTCGAACTTCTCGGTGAGCTTGATCCACCGCTTCACGCCAAGCTCCCTGCTGTCAGCGACGACGTCGATCGGACTCACGCGCGACAAGGAAGCGACGTATCTCACGTTCGACAACGGTCAGGGCTTGGTCACGGGGTCGCTGGCCTTCACCAGCGCCTCGACCTTGACCCCCTTCTACCAACAGCAGGAGGCGAACGACTACGGGTACTACGCACAGGAGCAGCTGCTGCTTTTCGCCGAGCGTCTGTCCCTGACCGGCGGTTTCAACCTGGAGCGCAGCAGCAACAACGGCAACATCGATCACTTCTACGGTTATCCGAAGGTCGCTGCGTCGTACCGCGTGTTCACCGGTGACAACGAACTCAAGCTCCGCTTCGCGTACGGCCAGGCCGGCAACCTCCCAAACTACGGCCTCAAGTTCAACACCAGCATCACGACCAACAACACGGGCATCACGGGCGTGCGCTTCAGCGAGACCAGTGGGGATCCGACGATCCGACCTGAGACCAATACCAGCCTCGAGACCGGTGTCGACCTCTCGATGTTCAAGGGTCGCGCGAGCCTCAATGCGACGATCTTCCAGAAGCGGATCACCAACCTGCTGCTGTTCGAGAGCGTGCTGCCGTCTTCCGGATTCACGAACTCCTGGACGAACGGCGGCCAGCTGACGAATCAAGGTATCGAGCTGCAGTTCGCCGCGACGCCCGTCCAGATCGGCAAGTTCTCGTGGAACACCACGGAGCTCTTCACACGCACCTACGACCGCGTGGACAACCTGCCGATCCCGCCGTTCGAGGCCGGCAGCTTCTTCGGATACTTCCCGTTTGGTGGCTATCAGGTCACGCCTGGTGCCTCGGCGAACGCGATCTACGGCGTGACGGCGGCGACCGCGGCGACGGGTACGCCGGTGCAGATGGGCAACGCCGCGCCGGCCCTCACGCTTGGTTTCGGCCAGGACCTGAACTACGGGCCGCTCCACTTACACACGTTCTTCGATTGGCGGGAAGGCCAGTCGGTCGCCGACCTGACCGAGGAGTATTTCGACGGCGCGTTCGGGTTCGCGGGCAACCTCGCCGATACCGCCGCGGCCAACAAACGCATCGGCGAACTGGGCAACAACATTACCGCGTACGTGCAGCACGCGTCATTCCTCAAGTTGCGCGAATTGACGCTCAAGTACGATCTGCCGTCGCGGTTCGTGAACCGCGCCAGCAGTGGTTACCTGCGGAACGCATCCTTGAGCCTTACGGGTCGTAACCTGATCACCTGGACGAACTATCCGGGGCTGGATCCGGAAGTCAGCAACTTCGGTTCGCAGCAGATCGGCCGCGGACAGGATGTCACGCCATTTCCTCCGACGCGTAGCTATTTCATCTCTATCGACCTGGGTCTCTGACCAATGCGTCCATATCGAACCCTAGCGACACTGGGCGCCGCCTTGACCGTGGTGGGCTGCAACGAGGCGTTCGTCCCCGACTTCAACAATCTCACGTCCTTCCCCCACGCGGCCGCGTCGCTCCAGAACGAGTTTACCGGCGCCTTCAGCCGCATCCGCGATGACCTGGGGGCGTTCACTCTCTCCTCGGAAGCCTTTGCGCGCGTCGCGGCGTACTACACGCCGTCCGAAGAGCGATTCGTCACGCAGCTGACTGGCGACCAACCGCTGGACAATGACAACTTCGGCGCCAGCAGTTGGGACTTGGAATACAATGCCGCGAAGGTCGCGGACACCGTGCAAGGGATCCTCCCGACGATCACGGTGGACGGCGCCGCCATGCCGGCGGCGAACTTGCATGCGCTCAACGGCGTGCTCGAGACGCTCAAGGCGATGGATTACATGTATGTCGCCATGTCCCACGACACGAACGGCGTAGCGATCAACGCCGTTGGCAAACCCTTCGTGGGTAGCCTGGCGCCCATTCTCTGCAATAAGCTCGCGTGGGGCCAGATTGTGCTTATGTTCGACTCCGCGAAAACGGAGCTCGATGCCGCTGGAGCGGGGACCCTCTTGGGTATTCCGGGAGGCGCCTTCACGCTGACGATGCCGCCGGGCTATGCGGCGCTCGGCTCGACGGCCGGCGGGTTCGAGAGCCTGACGCTGGCGCTCCGTGCCAAAGCGCGGATCGAGTACGCGTACGCCATCGCGCGGCAGGCCGGCGGGGCCTCGGTCCCGACGGCGACATCGCTCGGACAACCGAATCAAGCGCAGCTTGACTCGGCGATTCTGGACATCAAAGCGTCGTCGCTGTATTCGGCGTCCCTGTCCGCCGGTGAGGCGATCGCGGCCAATGATATTGGCGTCTTCCACTCCTTTAGCGGTTCGTCGGGCGACGTGGCCAACCCGATCTTCGGGAATGCCGGGTCGATCTACGCGCTGGAGACCACCGCGAAGCAGGTCGATACGCTCAACGATCAGCGGTGGCTGGCGAAGTTCGCGAAGAACAAGGCGCTCCCGACCTCGCCGGGGTTCGAGGTTTCGTCGAGCTATTCCATGAATCTGGCGAACATCAGCATCGGATCGCCGATGGTGCTCATTCGCAACGTCGAGCTGCAGTTCCTGCTGGCGCGGGCCTACCTCGGCACGGGTCAGTTGCTGCTCGCGGCGCAGACGGTCGATGCGGTGCGCACGACCGTCGGCGGTTTGCCGAGTGGGCTCGCGGTGGTGACCACGACCAGCGCGACGAGCGTGCGCGACTTCCTCATGAAGGAGCAGCTGGTCTCCCTCTTGATGGACGGAACCGCCGACCAGATCTCGTCGATCCGCGACTATGGTCTCATCATGCAGGATCTGACGACCTGGGGCACGAAGGACTTCCACACCTCGATGGAGAACATCCCGGCCGTCGAGCGACAGGAGCGGAACAACAACTTCGCGGCGACCTGCTCGTAGTCGCCGAGGAGTGATGATCACCGGCCCGGGGAGCGATCCCCGGGCCGGTTTTTTTAGTCGGGAATCGCGCCCGGCAGCACGTAGGTCAACGGATCGACGACCTTGCCGTTGACGTGCACTTCATAGTGCAGGTGGGGCCCCGTGGAGAGCCCGCTGTTGCCGATCGCGGCGATCGCCTGGCCGCGCGTCACGCGCTGGCCGACGCGGGCCACGACGCGCGACAGATGCGCGTACTTGGTCTCGACCCCGTTGCCGTGATCGATCTCCAACACCAGACCGTAGCCCGTCTGCTCCGTGATGCGCTCGACGACACCGGCGGCCGGCGCCACCACCGGCGTGCCATAAGGCGCCGCGAGATCGATGCCCTCGTGCGGACGCGCCTTGTGTAGGATCGGATGGAAGCGGCTGCGGGAGAACTCGCTGGAGAGCCAGCCCGTCGTCGGCATGATGGACGGCGTCGACGCCAACCGCTCCACGTTCTTGGACAGCCGGGCGCTCACCTCGGCGAAGCTCGCCGAGAGATCGTTCGCGTGGCGGATCAGCCCGTCAATCCCGACCGTGGCGAACGGTGCGACACTGTCCGGCTCTGCCGCCGGCAGGCCCGCCAAGAGGCGCAGCTGATCGTCCTTCTTCGTGAGCGACGCGACCGTGTCCTGCAACACGGCGACGTTTCTTTCGAGCGTTGTCACCGCGGTGGCGTTGCCCTTGCCCATGTGGACTCCGATCCCGACGGCGACCACCACGACGCCGGCGGCGATGACGCACGCCCCCCACTTCACCGCGCGCAACGCTCTCGTAGAGACGTGCACGTGGCGCGAGGCATCACTGCCATGGGGAACGATCACGACGGTCCAGCTCATCAGGTAGGCAATGTCGCGCTTGACTTTACCCGGTGTTGTCATATTCTGGGCGGCAAGGCTGCTTTTGTGACAATGGTGTCCGGGACTGTAACGGGGGGCGGAGCATGATTCTATGACTCGTCAGCGCACGCGACAACTGGTCCTGGTTTGCACGGCCGCCGTAGGGATCTGCTCCCCGGCGTGGGCCCAGCGCGCGATCGTCGTCGGCCGCGTGACCGACACCGCAACCAATACCGGTATCCCCGACGCGCAGGTGCGCGTGACGGGTACTACTCTAGGCACATCAACACGGGCCGACGGCACGTATCGGCTCGCCGGATTGCACACGGGTTCGATCACGCTGTCGGCCCTGCGTCTCGGGTATGTGGCGTCCAACAAGACGGTGACGGTCCCCGACACGGGCACACTCACCGTCGATTTCGCGCTGACCCAAAGCAAGGTTGAGCTCGATCAGATCGTGGTCACCGCGACCGGCGCATTGGAGCGGAAGCGCGAGGAAGGCATGAGTGTCGCCACACTCAACGTCGACTCCATCCCGGCGACCGCGGTGGCGAACTTCTCCGACGTGCTCTCCTCGCGCGAAGCGGGCGTTTCGGTGCAGATGCAGTCCGGCACCACGGGCGGCGGCTCGCGCATTCGCATCCGGGGCTCCAACAGCGCGTCGCTCGACAATCAGCCACTCCTCGTGATCGACGGCGTGCGCGTCGACAACACCGAGGCGGCGTTCTCCTCCAGCGTCTTCGTTGGCGGCCAGGCGCCGTCCCGCTTCGACGATCTCAATCCCGACGAGATCGAAGACGTGACGATCCTGAAGGGCCCGGCCGCGTCGGCCCTTTACGGGTCCGCGGGCGCCAACGGCGTGATCCAGGTCATTACGAAGAAAGGGCGAGCGGGGCACGCGGAGTGGAACGGGCACGTCGAATACGGATCGGTGCGCAACTACACCGATATGCCGGCCAACTATGGACGGAACGGCGTCGATGCGTTTGGTGATACCACGGGATTCTGCACGTTGGCGGCGCAAGGCGCCGGCGACTGCACACCGGTGGCCGGTGGCGGCTTGTTCTCGTTCAATCCACTCCAGACGTTCTCGCCGTTTGTCGCCGGCTATCGATCGGGATACGGGGGATCGGTCTCGGGAGGGACCGACGTGGCCACGATCTTCGTGGCCGGCGACTACTACAAGGAACAGGGCGTCTACGCGAACAACACCGCGAAACGCGCCAATGTGCGGTCGAATCTGCACACGGTGCTGTCCCCCAAGTTCGATGCCTCCATCAACGTCGGGTACCTCGCAGGGGTCACCGGGCTTCCCCAGAATGACAACGCGTCCTTCGGCGTGCTGAGTGGCGGACTCCTCGGACAGCCGTTCTTCGACCCCGTGACGAAAGGGTTTTCCTCGGGCGTCACACCGCAACTGCTCGCGGGCTACCTCACGGATCAATCGACGGACCGGTTCACCGTTGGCGCGACGGCGAACTGGCACCCCCTCGAGTGGTTTTCGTGGATCAATACCGCGGGACTCGACTACTCCACGATCTTCGATGTGGTGAAACTGCCCCCCGGCGTCTTCCCTGCCGGGAGCCAGCTGAGCAACGGCCAGTCGCAAGAAAACCCGTCGAAGCACTACACGTGGACGGCGACCAGCACCGCCTCGGCCCAATACCCGATCAACGAGTCGATCAAAGGGACGTCGTCAATCGGCATGCAGTTCGTGCAGACGGTCGTGAACGGCGTGCAGGCCAACTGCACGACGCAGGTCCCCGGCACCGGCACGATCGCGGGTTGCACGACGAATCTCGCGCTGCCTTTCGCTGGCAACACCACCATTGCCCAGCCCGGCGGCTTCCTGCAACAGCAGTTCGCCTGGCGGGACAAGGTCTTCTTGACGGGAGCACTCCGCGGTGACGAGGTCAGCTCGTTCGGTACCGACGTGCCCGCGCAATTCTATCCATCCGTCAGCGCGTCGTGGGTCATCGGGGAGGAACCGTTTTTCCCCAAAACGGACATCGTGAGCTCGCTCCGGCTCCGCGCGGCATACGGCGAGTCCGGCCAGTTCCCGCAGTTTCGGCAAGCGTCGAACGCGGCCGTCGCACGTGCTACCAAGAAGGCCGGAGTGGATCTGGCTTCGGCGACGGACAGCTTGTTCGGCAATCCGCAGCTCTCCCCGGAACGGACGCGCGAGTTCGAGGGCGGATTCGACGCCGGGTTCTGGAAGGACCGCATTACGGTCGACGCCACGATTTACAGCAAGCAGACCAACCAGGCGCTCGTGCAGCGAGTGCTCGCGCCGTCGACGGGTGCCGACGTACAGTTCGTCAACCTCGGCGAGGTCACGAACAAAGGCTTCGAGCTGGGCATCAACGGCACGCTGGTCGATTCGCGCAACATCCGCGCCGATCTCGGGGTGACGGCATCCGTCAACCACAACAAGCTGGTGAAGCTGGGCCAGGGGATCTCGCCCATCACGTTCGATGCCGGCAACGCGTCCGATACCCAGGAGCACACGCCAGGGTACTCCCTTGGTGGATTCTGGTCATATCCCTACACGTTCAAGGACGTCAACCACGACGGCATCATCGAGGCGAACGAGATCACCGTCGGCCCCAATCTCCAATTCTTTGGCAACTCGCAGCCGTCCGACGAATACTCCCTCTCGCCCGCGATCACCCTCTTTCACTTCATAAAGGTCTCCGCCGTCTTCGATCGTCACGCCGGCGTCCTCACGTACAACGGCACGGAGGAGTTCCGCTGCGGGTTCGCCTTCGAGATCTGTCCGGCGCTTTACGTCAAGAGCACGCCGCTCAACCAACAGGCCGCCGCCGTGGTTTCCGGATTCGCCGGCGCCGGACTGGGCACGGGCAGCGACGCGGGATTTTTCGAGGATGGGTCGTTCTGGAAATGGCGCGAGCTCACCGTCACGCTGACCGCGCCGCGGAAATGGGCGCAGAAGATCGGCGCGTCCGACATGAGCTTCTCCATCTCCGGCCGCAACCTGCACACCTGGACGAACTACCGCGGGTTCGACCCCGAAATCAACTTCGGGTTCGACAGCGACCAGTTCACTTCGTCGGATTTCCTCACGCAGCCCCCGGTGCGGTACTGGACGGGGCGGGTAAACATCACATGGTGACCAGGACGTGGGTGTCCGTCGCGCTGGTGATGGCCGCCGTCGCCGCCTGCGACCCCGGGGCGACGCTCCATCCCGTCGACCGCGATACCACGTCGCCCGAAGCCCTCTACGGCAGCAAGGGCAATCTCGAGACGGCGCGGCTCTCGGCGATCGGCGATTTCCAAATCGCGTTCGCCGGGTCGGCCGACGCGGGCGGCAACAGCCACGAAGGCCACATTAACATGACGGGGATGTTCGTCGATGAACTGACGAACGAAGAGACGTTCCCCACGCGCATCCAGGTCGACGATCGCATTGCCCTCGCGGTGAACGCCTCGCTGCGCGGCCTCTTCCTGGATCTTCAGAAGGCCCGCGTGTCGGTCGAGCGGACGGATACGGCGTACCAGAAGTTCGATCCGCCCAACGTCGGCCACGCCGAGGTCGTCGCCCTGGCCGGCTTCACGTACGTGATGTTCGCCGAGAACTACTGCTCTGGCATCCCGTTCAGCACGCTGGGTTTCGACGGGACGATCACCTACGGCCAACCCCTGACGACCGCCCAGATCTACGCGATCGCGCTCGCGGATTTCCGGCGGGCCGCGACACTCGCGCAAGGCGCGATCACCGCCGCGAACGACGCGGGCGATGCGGCGACAGCGGCGGAGGCGCAGATCTACCTCAATGCGGCGGAGGTCGGCATCGGCCGCGTGCTGCTGGATCAGGCGAACTACGCCGGCGCCGCGGCGGCGGTCGCCTCCGTGCCCGCGAACTTCACCTACCAGATGGAATTCTCGATCAACACGGTGAAGCAGAACAATGGCATTTGGTTTTTCGGTGCTCCGGGCGGATTCCTCCTCTCAGTCTCGGACGTCGAGGGTGTGAACGGTCTCCAGTTTACGGATACGACGACGAACGCGAACCCCACCGTGGATCCCCGGGTCCCGGTCCAGAACACCCAACAGTTCGGGTTCAACGGGATCAGCTTCCCGTTCATGAACCAGATCAAGTACCCCCAAGCGTCCAGCAATGTCGATGTGGCCGACGGCATTGAGGCCAAGCTCATTCTCGCCGAGGCGGCCCTCAAAACATTGAGCTTCACCGCGGAAAAGGCGAACCTCGACTCGGCGCGCGCGCAGTTCCAGCCGCCGACGTTCGCGCCCGTCGGGCCGATTCCGCTCGACTCCATCAACGGGAATCACGCTCTGGACCCGCGGCTGCAGTTCTTCCGGGAGCGGGCGTTCGATCTCTTTCTCACCGGTCACCGGCTGAGCGATCTCCGACGGCTCGTCCGACAGTATGGCTTCAACCAGGCGCAGGTCTTTCCCACAGGCGCGTTGCCGGGCGGGGGGACCTACGGGAGCGACGTCAACTTCCCCGGATCGTCGGACGAAGCCAATAACCCGAACTATCACGGTTGCATTGATCGAAACCCGTAGGCAACCCTAAGCGACAGCCTCTTTGGGAAAGAGCGGCGCGCCCTTGTTCACCCGCCAGCCGGTCGGCGAGAGGGTCGTGTCGAAGCGTTGATCGCGCACCGACCCGGGCGCGCCGAGTTGCCGCCACAGCTCCTCGGCGCGCTCGGGGATGAACGGCGCCACGGCGACCGCCTGACGGACGAGCTGCCGCATGAGACTCGCCAGCGTCTCGTCCAGCGCGTCCCGCTGACCGGAGTCCTTGGCGAGCTTCCAGGGCGCCTGGCGATCGACGTACTCGTTGGCGCGGGCGATGGTCAGCCAGAGGGCGCGCAGGGCCTCGTGCGGCACGTAGCCGCGCGCGCCGCCCATGCTCTCGTGATAGCGCGCGAGGTCCTGGAGATCGGCCGAGTCGATGGCGTTCGCCCGGCCGGCGGGCACGAGGCCGCCGCAGTAGCGCTCGACCATTGACACCGTCCGACTGGCCAGATTGCCAAACGCGTTGGCCAGGTCGGACGTGTAGACGGCATTGAAGCGCTCCCACGAGAACTCGCCGTCGCCGTTGAACGGCACATCCCGCATGAGATAGTACCGCAGCGCGTCGGGTCCGTGCCGCTCGACCGCGTCCGCCAGCTCGATACGGACGCCGGCCGACTTGCTCATTCTGTCCCCACCGGTCGTGACGAACCCGTGGGCCCAGACGCGTTCGGGCAGCGGCAACCCGGCGGCCTCGAGCATGGCCGGCCAGATCACGCAGTGAAAGCGCGTGATGTCCTTGCCGATGAAGTGGACCTGCGCGGGCCACCATTGATCGTACCCGGCCTCGGGAAACCCGGTGGCCGTCAGGTAGTTGGGGAGCGCATTGAACCACACGTACGTCGTCTGGGCGGTGCCGTCGCTCGTCGGGCGCGGAAACGGGATGCCCCAGGCCAGCTTCGTGCGGCTCGCCGAAACATTTTCCAGGCCCCGATCGAGCAAGGCCGTGATCTCGTTGCGCCGGATCTCGGGAAAGATGAACGACGGGTGGGCCTCGATATGCCGACGCAGGAACCCCGTGTAGTGGCTCAGCCGGAAAAACCAGTTGCGCTCGGCCACCCACTCCAGCACGCGCGTGGGGTGCAACCCGCAGCGCCCATTGACGATCTCGGCGTCGGTCTTGAACGCCTCGCACCCGACGCAGTACCAGCCCTCGTACGATCGCTCGTAAAAATCGCCGGGGCTTCGCTCGAAGATGCGGTTGAGCAGCGCCGTCACGCCCGCGCGGTGTGCCGGGCTCGTCGTGCGCATGAACTGATCGTTGGAGATGCCGAGCCGGCGCCACATTTGCTGGAAGCTCGCGGCGATCCGGTCCGTCTGCTCCTGCGGGGTCACGCCGCGATCGGCGGCCGCCTGGGCGACCTTGGTCCCGTGCTCGTCCATCCCGATGAGAAAATGGACCCGGTCGCCGGACATGCGTCGATACCGCGCGTAGACGTCGGCGCCGATCTTCTCGACCGCGTGTCCGAGATGGGGCTCTCCGTTCGCGTAGTCGATCGCGGTCGTCAGGTACGTCCGCGTCACTCGGTTTCTTTCTCCGGTCCTTTGCCGCGGCCCCGACGGCCCCCGCGCCGGCCCCGCCGCCGCTTCTTCGCAGGCTCCGGGTCAGCGGTCACGGGTGTCGCGGTGACGGGTTCGACGCGCATTGCGACGGCGTAGGTGCCCGTATCCGGCGGGATCTCGTCGATCTCGTCTATCTGAGCCATCTCCCCTTCGAGGCTCTCTTCGACCGGCGTCTCTTCGACCGGCGCGACGGCGCCGCCGTTCATTTCGGCCTTGAGCAGCGCCAGCGGCACGATGCGGGTCTCGCCGTCCGGCGCGCGCAGGGTCACGCGCTCGTGGAAGATGTCGTTGGTCACGACTTTCTCCTCGCCCTTCGTCGTGACGATGACCTTCCCCTCTTTGGGAAAGCGTTTGCGGCTCTGGACGTAGAACTCGTGCTCGTAGCGCAGGCAGCACATGAGGCGCCCGCAGGCCCCGGAGATCTGCGACGGATTGAGCGAGAGGCGCTGGTCCTTCGCCACGCCGAGGTTGACCGGCCGAAGCTCCGGCAGCCAGGCCGCCGAGCAGTATTGTCGCCCGCACCGGCCAATCCCGTCGAGGCGCTTGGCCTCGTCGCGGACGCCGATCTGCTTGAGCTCAATGCGCGCCCGGAACAGCGACGCCAGGTCGCGGACGAGATTCCGAAAGTCGACGCGCTTCTCAGCCGTGAAATAGAACGTCAGCTTCTTGCGATCCCACTGCCACTCGGCGTCGGACAGTTTCATGACCAGGCCGTGGGCTTTCACGCGCTCCGAGCCCTTCCGCCGCGCCGGCTCGTCCTGGGACCGGACGTCCCGGGCTTGGCGAATCTCGGACGACGTGGCGAGGCGGAGCGCGCGCCGCGCCGGAGGCGCGGTGCCACACCCGTGCGAGCAGCCGACGCAGCGTTTTTGCGCCAGTTCGCCCAGGGCGTGCACGTGCCCGAGGTCTTCGCCCCGGTCGGCGTCGACGATGATCGCCGCCTTGAGTGGCGGCGGCTCCTCGCCGTCCCAGGTGAAGAACTCCTTGCGATTGCCCTTGAACGCGATCTCGATCAGCAACTACGCCTCGGTGACCTGACCCATCTTGAGGAACTTCTCGCGCCGGCGCCGCACCAGTTTGTCCGGTTTGAGATTGCGCAGCTCTTCGAGATTGCGGATCAGCGCCTGCTGCACGGCCTTGGCAGCCGCGCCGTGGTCGCTCTGCGCGCCACCCGGCGGCTCGGGGATGATCTCGTCGATCACCCGCAGTTCGAAGAGATCGGGCGCCGTGAGCCGGAGCGCGTCCGCGGCCCGCTCGCGCATCTCCGGGCTCTTGCCGTCCTTCCATAAGATAGCCGCGCAACCTTCCACGGTGATCACCGAGTAGACCGCGTTCTCCATCATCAAGACGCGGTCCGCCACGCCCAGCGCCAACGCGCCTCCCGATCCGCCTTCGCCGATCACGGTGGCAATAATCGGGACCTCGAGCGCGCTCATCTCGTAGAGGTTGCGGGCGATCGCCTCCGACTGTCCGCGCTCCTCGGCACCCAGGCCGGCCCACGCCCCTGGGGTGTCGATGAACGTGAGGACCGGCACCCGGAACTTCTCCGCCAGCTTCATGTGCCGGAGAGCCTTGCGATAGCCCTCGGGGTGTGGCATGCCGAAGTTGCGGCGCAGGTTCTCCTTGGTGTCGCGCCCCCGCTGGTGGCCGATCACCATGACCGTCTCGCCATCCAGGCGTGCCCACCCGCCGATGACGGCGGCGTCATTGCGGAACGCGCGGTCGCCGTGCAGCTCGATGAAATCCGTGAAGGCGAGCCGCAGGTAGTCGGCGGTGAACGGGCGCTTGCTGCTGCGCGCCACTTGCACGCGCTGCAAGGGTGTCAGATTGCGGTAGATCTCGACCCGGAGCTCCGTCAGCTTTTTTTCCAGCGGCGCGATCTCTTCCGGGGCGGGGACCTGCTGCGCGCCCAGGTGCGCTTGAGCTCTTCGATCTGGCGCTCGAGCTCGGCGATCGGCCGTTCGAATTCCAGCGTGTTGGCGGTGGTAGCCATTGGAATCAGTTTCCCCGTACGAGACGCACGCGCTCGGAGCCGAGCAGCGCACGCAATTCCGTGAGAGCCGCGTTGGAGGCCGACAACGCCACGCTGCGCGATCGCAAGCGCGCCCGGGTGCCGTTGCCATCCGACCACCGCATCTCCAGCGGCGCCGAGCCAGGGTGCGCATTGACGACCGCGCGGACGTCGGTCATGACTTCGGGCGGTAGCGTCGTTCCCGGTCCGAGATCGATGGACACGATCATCTGACCACTGGTGCGCAACTCCGCCAACTTCTTGACCGTCTCGACGATGAAAGTCGGGTTCTCGCCTCCTTGGTCGCGTTTACTGTAGGCGCCCTCGAGCAGGACGGGGACATTGGGGCGGAGGCGGTCCGACAGCGCCGCCCAGGCCTCGGGAAACACCAGGACTTCTGAAGATCCGGAAAAATCCTCGACTGTCAACCGGGCGAACTCGGCGCCGGATCGTTTGCTCACCTGCTTCTTCACCGCCGTGATGACCACCGCCAGCTTGATCGCGTCCGGCGACCAGGTACCCAGCTGGGCGACCTTGTGGGTCGCGAACAGCTCGCCTTCGGTCCGATAGGGGTCGAGCGGGTGGCCGGACGTATAGAACCCGATGATCTCTTTTTCCTTGGCCAGGCGTTCGGTCTCGCTATAGGGCGCGACGTTCGCCAGCTTGAGCGGCTGCCGCACCATGGCCGTGCCGGCGATCGCCCCCCCGCCGAACAAGCTTCCCTGACCGCTGGCCGCTTCGTTCTGGACCAATGACGCCTCATTGAGGGCCCGGTCCAGCGCGTCGATATACGCGGCCCGGTGGCCCTCTTTGGCGACGTTGTCGAGGGCGCCGGCGTTGATCAGCGCTTCGAAGACCCGCTTGTTGCAGAGGCGCAGGTCGACCCGCTCGGCGAGATCGAAGAGCGAGGTGAACGGTTTGGTCCGACGCGCGGCGAGAATCGAGTCGATCGCCGAACGGCCCACGTTACGAATGGCGCCCAGGCCGAAGCGGATACGCTGGTCGCCGACGACGGTGAACCGATACCCCGACTCGTTGACGTCCGGCGGCAGCACCTCGAGGTCCAGCTCGCGGGCCTCATTGATGTACTTGACGACCGAGTCCGTGTCGCCGATCTGCGACGAGAGCAGGGCAGCCATGAAGTCGGCCGCGTAGTGCGTCTTGAGCCACGCCGTTTGGTAGGAGAGGATCGAGTACGCGACCGAGTGGGACTTGTTGAACCCGTAGCGGCCGAACGTCTCGATCTGCGCGGCCAGCTCCTCGATGATGGGCCGCGGGCGTCCCAGCGCCACCGCCTTCTCGACGAATTTCCCCAGCTCGGCGCGAATCAGCTCCGCATCTTTTTTACCGACCGCCTTCCGAAGGACATCTGCTTCGGCGAGCGAGATGCCGGCCAGGACCTGCGCGATCCGCATCACTTGCTCTTGATACGTGATCACGCCGTAGGTGGCCGACAGGATCGGTTCCAGCTCCGGGAGCAGGTAGCTGACCGGTTCCTCGCCGCGCTTGCGCTTGCAATAGACGCGGTGCATGCCCGCGTCGAGCGGTCCCGGGCGCATCAGCGCGTTCGACGCCACGAGGTCGTCGAACCGGTCGCACCGCATGCTGCGCAGGATGTCAGTCGCCAGCGGCGACTCGAACTGGAACACGCCCGACGTGCGTCCGGCCCGCAGCATGCGATACGTCGGCTCATCGTCCAGCGGCAAAGTATCCAGATCGATGGCCTGGCCTGTGCGGTCCTTGATCGACGCCACGGCGTAGGTCAGGATCGTGAGCGTCGTGAGCCCCAAAAAGTCCATCTTCAGCATGCCGGCCTTTTCCAACGCCGTCATGTCGTACTGCGTCACCACGACCGTCTCGTCGTCGGCGCGCGAACCACCACTGCCCGCGCCTTTCGTCGTCGTCGTGAAGATGGGGACGTAGTCGTCGAGCGGACCCGGAGCAATGACGACGCCGGCGGCGTGGACGCCGGAGTGGCGGGACAAGCCTTCCAGCGCGATCGCGTAGTCGAGCAGCTGGCGATACCGCTCGTCCTGGTCGTAGAGCTTCCGGACCTCGCTGATCTGCCGGGTCGCCTCGCGGACCGTGAGCGAGTAGTTCGGCTGGTTCGGGATCAGCTTGGCCAGCGCGTCGGTTTCCGCCGGCGTGAAGCCGAGGGTGCGGCCGACGTCCTTGATCGCGGCGCGCGACTTGAGCGTGCCGAACGTCACGATCTGACCTACCGAGTCGCGGCCATATTTCTGGCGGACGTACTCGATCACCTCACCGCGGCGCTCGAAGCAGAAATCGACGTCGATATCCGGCATCGAGACGCGATCGGGATTGAGAAAGCGTTCGAACAGCAGGTCGAACGTGAGCGGATCGACGTCGGTGATGCGGAGCGCATAAGCCACCAGGGACCCTGCCGCCGAGCCGCGTCCCGGACCGACCGGGATGCCCCGATCCCGGGCCGCCTTGATGAAATCGGCGACGATCAGGAAGTAACCGGCGTACCCGGTCTTCGTGATCACGCCGAGTTCGTAGTCCAGCCGCTCGCGGACCTCCGCGGGGAGGGAGTCCCCGTAGCGCTCGTGGGCCCCGGCCTCGGCGAGCCGGACCAGCAGGTCGTTCTCGGTCTCGACGCCAGCGGGCAACGGGAACGACGGCAGATAGTACTTCTTCGCGAACTGGATGCCGACGTCGTCCGCGATCTTGAGGGTGTTCTCCAGGACGTCGGTCCGGCCCCCGAAAGGGGCGAAGTGGGCCTGGATCTCGGGCGCCGACTTGAAGTACAGGCCCCGATCGTACCGCATCCGGTCCCCATCGTCCCGGTCCTTCCCCAATCCGATGCACAGCAGCACATCGTGGGAGTCGTGATCCTCGGCCTTGAGAAAATGCGAGTCGTTGGTCGCGATCACCGGCAGCCCCAGCTCGTCGGCGAGCGCAAACACCCGGGTATTCAGCCCGCGCTGCCCCTCACTGTCGTGGGCCTGGACTTCGAGGTAGTACCGGTCCCGGAAGACCTCGGCGTACCAGGCGGCGGCTTCCCTGGCGGCGTCCTGGTTGCCGGCCAGGAGATGTGACGCGACCTCGCCGGCCATGCAGGCCGAGGAGACGATCAGGCCGGCGTTGTACCGTTGGAGCAACTCGCGATCGACCCTGGGCTTCGCGTAGAAGCCCTCGACGTACGCCAGGGACGAGAGCTTGACCAGATTCTTGTACCCGGTCGCGTCCCGGGCCAACAGCACCAAGTGGTAATAGGGTTTGGCGGTTGGCGTCGCCCGCTGTCGAGCCTGCCTGGGACCGGGAGCAACGTACGCCTCCATCCCGATGATCGGTTTGAGGCCGGCCTTCTTCGCTTTCTCCTGGAACTCCCACGCGGCGTGCATATTCCCGTGGTCGGTGATCGCCAGGGCGGGCTGCTCAAACTCCTTGGCCCGCCCGATCAGATCGTCGATTCGGTTTGCACCGTCGAGAAGGGAATACTCCGAATGGCAGTGGAGATGGACGAAGGACATCAGACCTGCATAATAGTATGTAAGAACAACGGCTGCGACCTTGGGATCGATGGGGTGGAACACATGTGTCACCCCGTATGAGGCGCTGGTTTCTCCGCGGAGTCGTGTTGGCCGCCGTCGCGATCGCTTGGCTCGCTAGTGCTACATTGACGGGTCGCTATCTCGTGCGGGCGGCCTGGGAAGAAGGGTTGATCCTGGCCCGCCGGCGCCCTATCTCCGACGTCATCGCCGAGGCCGCCACAACCCCATCGGATCAAACGAGGCGAGCCAAGCTCAGCCTTGTCCTGGACGCGCGGGAGTTCGCCGCGCACTCGGTCGGTCTCGCCGCGAAGCGCAGCTTCACGACTTACAGCGCGCTTGGCCGGGACACCCTGGTGCTCGTGCTGTCCGGCGCCTATCGGGACCAGCTCCGGGCCTACACGTGGTGGTTTCCGATCGTGGGGCGCGTGCCGTACAAGGGGTATTTCGACTTCAAGGCGGCGGCCCACGACGCCGAGGCCTTCCGGCAACGCGGCTTGGACGCCTATCTGCGGCCGTCCCCGGCGTTCAGCACACTCGGCTTCTTCAACGATCCGCTCCTTTCGACGACGCTGGCCGACGACTCGGTCGAACTGGCGAATACGGTCATCCACGAGCTGACGCACAACACGTACTACGCGCCGGGTCAGGCGATCTTCAACGAGTCGTTCGCCAACTTCGTCGGATCGCGCGGCGCCGAACTGTTCTTTCGCGCGCGCGGGTCGACGGCCGCCGCCGACCAGGCCCGGGCGCGGTGGGAGGATGACAAGGCGATCGGCCGATTTTGGTCCGAGGTCTACGATGCGCTCGACTCGGGATACGCGGCGCATCCGTCGGATTCGACCGCGCGGTTGGCCGTCCGGGATGCGGTCTACGCGCGGGCCCGCCGGCAGCTCGTCGACTCGATTGGCCCCCGCCTGCACACGTACCCCGACTGGTGGCCGGCGCGCGTGCGGCTCGACAACGCCGCGCTGCTGGCCCGCCGGATCTACCTCACGGATCTCGACGCCTTCGATGCGGTATTCGCGGCGTCAGGGGGCGACCTGCGCGCGAGCGTGGCGCAAATCATCGCGCTCGCCCGCGCGCATCCCGACGATCCGTTCGCCGCGCTCCGTCAGCGGGCGAACGCCGGCCGCTCGTCGGCGCTCGGACCGTAAGGCGTCGCTGGGAGGCTCACGCCCAACAGGCGGAGATAGACGCCGAGTTGGGCGCGGTGGTGGATGAGAATGGTTCAGCACCCGGATGCGGTAAGCGTGCAGCTTGGGCACCGTGTAGATCGTGTGGCCAAAAGCCTTGAAGGTCCATGGCCTGGCCAGGCTGGCGTCGTCGACACTCCGCAGCAACTCACGCAGCTTGGCCGCGTTGGTGTCCAGGAGGGCGACCGCGTCGCCCGTCGTGGACTCCTCGCGCCGGGGTGCCGGCGGGTCGCCTGGCGGGTTGTAGTGGTACTCGTCGGTCTCGAAGATCCGTGCGGCCGCGCCGGGGATCTCGGCGCAGTGCATGGAGAGGCGGCCCAGCGTCATCGACTTCTCGTGGGGGCGCCAGTCCAATTGGTCCTTGGGGACCCGCTCCAGAAAGCGGCGGGTGGCGGCGATCTCTTGCTCGGTGTCGGCGAAGGCCAGGTCTTTCGTCATGTGAGTGGTGGTCCGAAGCGGCCGCGCAGCGCGGCGCGCAGGTCGAGGGGCGCGGACGTCGGCGCCTCGGGCGCGGACGTCGGCGCCTCGGGCGCGGACGCAGGGCTCGACGAGCCCACGACGATCCGCTGCATTCGCTCCCGCACGCCGGCGTCCAGGAATCGTGAGAGCTGATCGATAGAATAGTCGGCGCCCCGGCGCGAGCTGTAAACCTCTAGCGGGTAGGTCACCGCCAGGTGGTTCCGGGCCCGCGTCAGCGCCACGTACATCAAGCGACGCTCTTCGTCGGTCTCATTCTCATCGGACAGCGCCCGGGCCGACGGGAACCAGCCGTCGACGGCCCAGATGAGAAACACGGCGTCCCACTCTTTGCCCTTGGCCGAGTGGACGGTACTCAAGATCAGCGTATCGTCTTCGCTCTGCGTGCCCCCGGCCAAGTCTTGCGTCGCCTGTGGCGGCTCCAGCGCCAGCGCCGAGAGAAACGCCGCCCGACTGGGATACCCGCCGGCGATGGTCTCCAGTTGGTCGAGATCGGCCAGCCGCGGTTCGACCCGATCGTATTTTTCTCGCACAATATCGTCATAGAGCTGCCGCACCCGCGCAATCTCGGCACTGAGGGCCGCAGGCGCTTCCGTGCGCCGGAGCGAGTCCAGCAACGCCACGAGCGCCGCGTGCGCCGCCCGCGCGCGCGCGGGCGGTCGATAATGGGCAAACGCCGCCGACTCCCACGCCGCCTGCGCCATGGCGTCGATGGCCTGGCGCGCCGTGACGTCGCCGATGCCGGGGAGCAGCATCAGGATACGGTACCAGCTGACGTCGTCGCGGGGATTCTCCAGCACGCGGAGAAAGGCCAGGACGTCTTTCACGTGCGCGGCTTCCAGAAACCGGAGGCCGCCCCATTTCTCGAAGGGGATCTTGCGATTGGTGAGCTCGATCTCGAGGGCGGCCGACATGTACCCGGCGCGGAACAGCACCGCCATCTCGCGCAGCGGCGTGCCCGACTCGTGGAGCGCCAGGATCCGGTCGCACACCCATCGAGTCTGCTCTTCTTCGTCCCGGGCCGTCACCAACGCCGGCATGTCGCCGCCGGTGCGGCGGGTCCACAAGGCCTTGGTGTAGCGCTCGCGGGCCCGCGAGATCAGCGTATTCGTGGCGTCGAGGATGGGCTGCGTGGAGCGATAGTTCCGTTCCAGCGTCAGCACGGTCGCACCGGGGAACTGCGCCGGGAAATCGAGGATGTTGCGGAAGTTGGCGCCGCGGAACGAATAGATGCTCTGTGCGTCGTCGCCGACGACCGTGATATTGGCGTGGCGGCGGCACATCCCGCGCAGAACGCGCGCCTGCAGAACGTTCGTGTCCTGATACTCGTCGACCAGGATGTGGTCGTACAGGCCGGCGATGCGCCCGCCGAGCTCCTCCGACGCTTCCAGCATTGTCGCCCAGAAGAGCAACAGATCGTCGTAGTCGACGAGATTGCGGGTGGCTTTGCGCTCCGTGTAGTCGGCGTAGATGGTGCCGAAATCGGCAACATACTCGGCGAACTGGGGATACTCGCCGCCGAGGATCTTGGCCACCGGGATCTCGGTGTTCACGTGCCGCGAGTAGACGTAGTGCAGGGTCTCTTTCTTTGGGAAGCGCTTCCCCTTTTCGGCGTAACCGAGTTGGGCGCGCGAGAGCTGCATCAGGTCCTCGGCGTCGGCCTGATCCATGATCGTGAAATCGCTCGCCAGACCCCCGGCGGCGCCGTAGCGGCGGAGCAACCGGTGGGCGGTCGCGTGGAAGGTGCCGCCCTGCACCTGCCGGCCACCCGCGCCCGCGAGCTGCTCGACGCGTCCGAGCATCTCCTGCGCGGCCCGGCGCGTGAACGTCAGGAGGAGCATCCGCTCGGGTCGGACGCCCCGGGCGATGGAGATGGGAGACGCGATGGACGAGGGTGCGCGTCTTGCCTGTCCCAGCCCCCGCAATGATCAGCAAGGGCCCGTCGCCGAACGTGGCTGCCTTCTCTTGCTCGGCGTTGAGCTCCGTCACACTGGCGTCAACTCGTCGAGCGCGATGTCCACGGGGGTCAGGCCGAATGTCGACGCCAGCGTCGCGGCCATGGCGTCGCCCACGGCGGCGACATTCACCGGGAGATCGGGGCGCTCCCGGGCGATCGACGTCATGACGACATTGGGGATGCCGCAGGGCACCATGAGGTCGAAGTACGAGAGATCCGTGGTCACGTTGAGCGCGAAGCCGTGCCAGGTGACCCACTGCCGCGCATGGACGCCAATCGAAGCGATCTTGCGGCCCGCGGTCCACACGCCCGTCAGGCCGGCGCGCCGCTCCGCGGCGACGCCAAACTGCGCCAACGCGTCGATCAGCGTGGCCTCGAGCTGTCGCAGGTACCAGTGCAAATCCTGTCGATGCCGTGACAGGTCCAGTATGGGGTAGCCCACGAGCTGGCCGGGACCATGAAACGTCACATCGCCGCCGCGTTCGACGTCGAAGACGTCGACGCCGGACGGCGCCAGGATGTGCTCCCGTTTGGCGAGCCGCCCGAGCGTGATCACCGGTGGGTGCTCGCACAGGAGCAGCACATTGCCGATGCGGCCGGCGATGCGCGCGGCCGCCAACTCGCGCTGGCGCGCGAGGGTCTCGCCATACGGCGCGAGACCCAGCCGCGCGACCAGCAACTCAGGCATTGAGCGCCCGGCCGTCGGAGTCGAGGCACGCTTCCGCGATGGCCTCCGACAGCGTCGGATGCGCGTGGACGGTCAGGTCGATCTCCTCGACCGTGAACTCGTTCTCGCGGGCGACGGCCAGCTCGTGGATCATCTCGGTGGCGTGGGACCCGATGATGTGGGCGCCGAGAATCTCGCCGTACTTGGCTTCGCGAATGACTTTGACGAAGCCCTCGGTCTCGCCCGCCGTGCGGGCGCGCCCGTTGGCCGAGAAGGGGAATTTCCCGACGCGGTAGTCGAGCTGCTGCGCTTTGCAAGCTTCCTCGGTCAGCCCGATCGAGGCGACCTCGGGATGGCAGTAGGTGGCGTTGGGGATGTTCCCGTAGGTGATGGCGTGCGGCGTCTTGCCGGCCACGCGCTCGGCCACCACGACGCCCTCGCGCTCGCCTTTGTGGGCCAGCATCGGCGGACCGGCGACGTCGCCGATCGCGTAGACGCCGGGGACCGTCGTCTCCAGGCGATCGTTGACCTTCACGAATCCGCGGTCATCGAGGCGGACGCCGATCGCTTCCAGGCCGATGCCATTGACGTTCGCGGCCCGGCCGGCGGCGACCAACACCTTCTCGACGGTCAGGGGTTTCTTGTCGATGCTCAGGGTCACGCTGTCCTTGGCGATCTTGACGTCGGAGATGGTCGCGTTGGTGTGGACTTCGATCTTCCGCTTCTTGAAGCTCTTGGTCAGCTCGGCCGCCACCTCGCGGTCTTCCAGCGGGAGGATCGTCGGCGCGATGTCGATGAGGGTCACGGCAGTGCCGAAGGCCGTGAACACATTGGCGAACTCGCAGCCGACGGCGCCGGCGCCGACGATGGCCATCGATTTGGGCGCGCGGTCGAGGACCAACACTTCATCGGAGGACAGCACGGTCTTCTTGTCCAGCTCGAGCCCGGCGCGGGGCAATCCGCGGACGCGCGAGCCGGTGGCGATCACGATCGCCTTTTGGGCCTGGTGGGTCTCGCTCTTCCCGTCGTGCTCGACTTTCACCGTCTTGGGCGAGGCCAGCGTGCCGGTGCCTTTGATCCAGGTGATCTTGTTTTTCTTGAACAAAAACTCGACGCCCTTCGAGTTCTGCTGGCTCACGGCGCGCGAGCGCTTCATGGCCGGGGCGAAATCGAAGCCCAGGTCGCCCGTGGTGATCCCGTGCTCGGCGGCGTGCCGCATGCGGGTGGCCAGGTAGGCGCTTTCCAGCAGGGCCTTGGCGGGAATACAGCCCCACAGCACGCACGTGCCGCCGAGGCCTTCGCGCTCGATCACGCCGACGGTGAGGCCGAGTTGGGCGGCGCGGATCGCGCAGACGTAGCCGGCGGGGCCGCCGCCAAGAATGAGCACATCGTACGAAGCCATGTCAGTATACGAGCAAGAGAGGGTTTTCGATCAGGCGGCGCAGGGTGGACAGAAAGCGGGCGCCGGTGGCGCCGTCGATCACGCGGTGGTCGCAGCTCATGGTTACGCGGAGGCGTTGGCGAATGGCGACGGTGTCGCCCTCGGCGACGGGTTTGCGCTCGACGGCGCCGATCGCCAGGATGCCGGCTTCCGGTGGGTTGATAATAGCGGTGAACTGGTCGATCCCGAACATCCCCAGGTTCGAGATCGAGAATGTCGAGCCGGTGTACTCGGACGGCGTCAGCTTGCGCGCCCGGGCGCGCGCGGCGAGGTCCTTGGCCTCGCGCGCGATGTCGCGCAAACGTTTGCGGTCGGCGTCGAAGAGCACCGGGGTGATCAGGCCGTCATCGATGGCGACGGCCATCCCAATGTGGACCCGGTTGAAATACCGGATTTTGTCGCCCAGCCAGTGGGCGTTCACTTCCGGGTGCTGGGCCAGCGCGGTGGCGACGGCCTTGATCAGAATGTCGTTGATCGACACCCGATACTCGTCGCCGAGCGCGGCCATCGACGCCCGCATCTCTGTGACGCGGCCGACGTCCAGTTCGACCGTGAGATAAAACGTCGGGACCGGGCCGATCGACTCGGCTAGGCGGCGGGCGATCGTCCGGCGGATCTGCGTGAGGGCGGCATCGCGATAGTCGCCGGCTGGCACTGTCTCTCTCGCCGGCGCCGTCGTCGCCGGCACATTGGGCGCCGTCGCGGGCGCCGTCTCCAAATCGCGTTTGATGATCCGGCCGTTTGGGCCCGAGCCCGCGATGGCGTGCAAGTCGATCCCGCGCTCGGAGGCGAGTCGTCGGGCGAGCGGAGACGAGCGGACGCGATCGCCGTCGGTCGCGCCGCCTGCGGCGGCAGCGCCTCCGGTGAATCCGCCTGCGCCGGCAGCGCCAGCGCGGCCAGCACCTGCGACGGCTGCACTAGTGGGACCAGCACCTCCGGCGGCCGCCCCTCCGGCTCCCGCGCCTGCGCCTGTTGCGCCTTCGGCTGCGCCGCTGGCGGGCATTGTCGCGCCTCGCGCCGACGAGGGCGCCGCTGGCGCCGGAGGCGCCGCGGCGGGGGCGGGTGCCGGGGAGGCTGCCGCCGTAGGCGGCGCCGCAGGCGACGACCCGGGGGCCCCGGCGATCAGCGCAGCGATGTCCTCGCCGGGCTCGGCGATCACCCCGACGAGCTGCCCAACGGGCGCCGTGGCGCCTTCCGCGACGAGTTGCTTCCGCAGGACGCCGGCGCCGCGCGCGACCAGCTCCATGATGGCCTTGTCCGTCTCGACCTCGGCGAGCGACTCGCCGTTGGCGACGACGGCCCCTTCGGCCTTGAGCCACCGCACCAGCCGCCCTTCCTCCATAGTGGGCGACAGCGCTTCCATGAAAATCTTCGTGGCCATAGGCGGTTTCTACCGATCCCGGTACATGACGCGCTTCACCGCGGCCACCGTCTTGCCAACGTCAGGCTTGGCGGCCCGCTCGAGATTCTTGGCATACGGCATGGGCGTATCCGCCTGATGCACCCGAAGCACCGGCGCATCGAGATCGTCAAAGCACTCCCGCTGGATGTAATCGACGACCTGCGCGCCAATGCCGGCGAGCTCCCACCCTTCTTCGAGCACGACCGCCCGATTGGTCTTCCGGACCGATGCCGTGATTGCCGCGACGTCCATGGGCCGGACGGTGCGGAGATCCACGACGTCGACGCGAATGTTCTCTTTGGCGAGGAGATCCGCCGCCTGCATGGCCACCAATACCATCTTCCCATTGGTGACGATGCTGCAGTGCTCCCCTTCGCGCTTGAGATCCGCGACACCGATGGGCACGACATGCTCGCCGTCCGGCACGTCGCCTTTGGTGTTGTACAGCATTTCGCCTTCGAGCACGATGACCGGGTTGTCATCGCGGATGGCGCTCTTGAGCAACCCTTTGGCATCCGCCGGCGTACCCGGCGTGACGACCTTGAGCCCGGGGATATGGGCCAGCCACGACTCCCAGGCCTGGGAATGCTGGGCCGCCAACTGCAGCGCCGCCCCATTCGGCCCGCGAAACACGATCGGGATGTGGTACTGGCCCCCCGACATGTACAACATCTTGGCCGCGGCATTGACGACTTGATCGAGCGCCAGCAGCGCGAAGTTCCACGTCATGAACTCCACGATCGGCCGCAATCCCACCATGGCCGCCCCCACGCCGACACCGGCGAACCCCAACTCGGTGATCGGCGTGTCGACGACGCGCATCTCGCCGAACTCCTGCAGGAGTCCTTTCGAGACCTTGTACGCGCCTTGATAGACGGCCACTTCCTCGCCCATGAGGAAGACGCGATCGTCCCGCTGCATCTCTTCGCGCAACGCCTGATTGAGGGCGTCGCGATACGTCACGACAGCCATCAGGCCGACACCGTGTCCACCAGCACGTCCTCGCCGAGCGCTTCCAGCGGCGGCTCCGGGCTCTGGTCGGCGAACTGCCAGGCGTCCTCGCACACCGCCTTGGCCTCGTCGTCCATCCGCGTCAGCTCCTCGTCCGTGATCTCGCCCTTCGCCTGCATCTGCTCCCGCAGCACCGCGATCGGGTCGCGCTTCCGGTATTGCTCCAGCTCATCCTTGGTGCGATACGTGCCGCTCACCGCATCGGACATTGAGTGCCCCATGAACCGGTACGTCCGCGATTCGATGAGCGTCGGGATCTGATCCGTGCGCGCGCGCCGCACGGCCTCGTCGACCGCCTGCCGCACGGCCAAAACGTCCTGGCCGTCGACGACCGCCCGGGGCATGTCGTACGCCCGCGCGCGCTCGGCGATGTCATTGATGGCCGACGCCCGCTCCAGCGCCGTGCCCATGCCATACCGGTTGTTCTCGATGATGTAAATCACCGGCAGCTTCCACAGGCCGGCCATGTTCAGCGCCTCGTGGAATGCCCCGTTGTTGACCGCGGCCTCGCCGAAGAACGACAGGCACACCTGGTCGCCGCCCCGATACTTGATGGCGAACGCGACCCCCGTGGCCAACGGGATGTTGGCGCCCACGATGCCATGTCCGCCGAGGAAGTTGTGCTCCCGGCTGAACAGGTGCATGGAGCCACCCTTCCCGTGCGAGCAGCCAGCGACACGGCCAAACAACTCGGCCATCACGGTGCGCGGCGGGACCCCGCGGGCGATCGCTTGGGCGTGATCCCGGTACGTGGTGATCACGTAGTCATCATCCCGCAGCGCCGAGATCGCCCCGGTCCCGGTGGCTTCCTGTCCGATGTACAGATGACAGAAGCCCCCGATCTTGCCCAGGGCATACGCCTCGGCGCACCGCTCCTCGAATCGCCGCTGCAGCAGCATCGACTTGAGGAGTGCCAGGTGCAGCTCCTGGTCGGGCGCCACGGCGCCATCGACCGCCGGGTCCGACATCGCGCGCTTCTTTGCTCTCACACGCCCGCGGCCTGCACCTGCTCCCACGCGTGATAGCTGGAGCGCACCAGCGGTCCGCTCTCCACGTGCTTGAATCCCATCTCGCGTCCGATCACGGCCAGCTGCTTGAATTCGTCAGGGGTGTAGTAGCGGTCGAGCGGCAGGTGCTCGCTCGACGGTCGGAGATACTGGCCCAGCGTCAAGATGTCGACGTCGCGCGACCGCAGGTCCCGCATGACATTGACCACCTCGTCGACCGTCTCCCCCATTCCCAGGATCAGGCCCGTCTTCGTCGGGATATCCGGCGCGTACGCCTTGGCAAACCGGAAGATCTCCATGACGCGCGGGTAGCGCCCACCGGGCCGCGCCCGCTTGTAGAGGCGCGGGACGGTCTCCGTGTTGTGATTGTAGATCTCGGGGCGCGCGTCGAGCACGGTGCGGATGGCCGCCTCGTTGCCCTGGAAATCGGGCACGAGGACCTCCACAGAGCACCCCGGGACGCGTTCATGGATGCCGCGGATGGTCCGGGCGAAGATATCGGCGCCAAAGTCGGGAAGGTCGTCCCGATCCACCGACGTGATGACCGCGTGCCGCAGTGCCAGCTCGGCGACGGCCGTGGCCACCCGATCCGGCTCGCCGAGATCATAGGACGGCGGGCGTCCGTGGGCGACGGCGCAGTACGGGCAATTGCGCGTGCAGACGTCGCCCAGGATCATGAACGTCGCCGTCCCATGTTCCCAGCACTCGCCGACGTTTGGGCAATGCGCTTCCTGGCAGACCGTATGAAGACCCAGGTCCCGCATGAGGCCCTGAATCCGCAAGTAGTTGGGTCCGCCGGGGGCGGTCACCTTGAGCCAACCGGGCTTTCTGATCTGATAGAGCGTATCCATGAGCGTCCAGAATTTTAGAGTCCGTGCAATCAACGGGAAAGTCCGGCTAACTCACGCTTCCGTGTTTGCCGGTTAGCGAAAATCGCCCGATCCCGAAGGGTGATAGGTCGGCCGGCGGAGCCTGTCCCAGCGCGATCGCGGCCACGCAATCGGCGGTTAGCGGCGCCATGAGCACCCCGTTCCGCGAGTGCCCGCAGGCATAGATGAGCGTGGGGAATTCCGGATCCCGCCCGATGATCGGCAAGAAATCCGGACTCACCGGCCGGAGGCCCGCCCAGGCCCGGTCCACGCGGCCCTGCGCCAGAGCTGGGCAGAGCGCCACCGCCCCCCTCCGCAAGTTGGCCAGGCCGCTCTCCGTCGTCGAGACGTCGAAGGCGACCTGTTCCATGGTGGCGCCAACCAACGTCTGCCCGCCGCGCGGCACCAGATAGCCGTCGGGCCCGTAGACCACGCGCGTCAGCGGTCCGATGTCGAGCGACAGCATCTGGCCGCGCAACGGCTCGACCGGCAGGGCGCGCGGCAGACCCTCGATCAGTGGGCTCCACGCACCCGCCGCCAAGACGAGCTGGCCGGCTTCGTGCCGCGAGTCGTGCGTCGTCTCACAGACCACGCCGTCGCCATCGAACGCGACAGCACGGGCCAGGGCGCCCACCTGCCGGATACGCGACGACCGCGCGACCGCGGCCTCGAGCGCCCGGAGCATGGCGACGTTGTCGACCGCGCCATCGTCGGGATAGAACCACGCGCCCGCCGCGCCCGCCAGCGCCGGCTCCAGCGCGCCGAGGGCCGGACGATCCAACCACGTCGCGCCGGGTGGGACGCGAGCCGCCTCGTTCACCTGCAGGATGCCGAGCCGGTTGAGTGGCACCGTCACGCCGGAGCGGTCTTCGAGCTGGGCCAGATACGTCGGATATCGATCGCGCGCGGCGACGGCAAACGCATGCTCGGCGCCGGCGATCTCGTGATTGGCCAACTCGATCGATGGTCCGAGGATTCCGGCGGCCGCCGGGAACGCTTCGCCTTCGCGGTGCCGCGCCACCAGCAGCACCGTCAGGCCCGACTCGGCGGCGGCGAGCGCGGAGGCCAGTCCGACGCCGCCTCCGCCTATGACGATCAGGTCCGCGCGATGCGAGCGCTGCACTGAAACTCCCGGCCTACCGAGCCCGTATTATGATACGACACCTGTGAGGAGCACTGGAACATGCTACGCCCCATTCTCGCCATTGGTCTGTTCGCGGTCGCCGGCCTCTTCCTGCTGAAGATTTTCTTTGGCGTGTTCGGCGCCGTCTTCGGCATCGCCTTGTGGCTGCTCTTTCTCGCGATCAAGATCGCGATCGTCGGCGCCATCGTGTACCTGATCATTCGCGTCGTCAGCCCTGACACTGCCCGCCGGTTGCGCGAGCGGTTCAGCGGCTCGCAGCTTTGAGCGCCCGCGCCGCGCTGCCAAACCGGAACACGGTCATGGCATCGGCCAGCGGGCGCACGCGAGTGGCCCGTAACCGCACGTCGTAGCGCGCATCGACTTCCGCGACCTCGATGCGCCGCGCCGCCGGCGCGGTCTTGAGCAAGAGCTCCACGTTGCCGGCCCATCCATCCCGCTGCACCAAGCGCGCGTCGCCGATCCGCTTCATGGTGTCGCGCAACACCGCGATCCGCAACAAGCGAAACGTCCCGAACGGGTTGGCCACGCCGTCCACGGCCACGAACGGACGGAGCATCCACCGGGCCGCCCGCTGCAGCCGCCGCACTTCGCGCGGCATCGCCGGCGCCAGCCGGGTTTCGGCGACCACGATGTCCGCGCCGCCCTCGAATCGCTTGATCAGATCCGGCAGGTGCTCGGGCTGATCCGTGAAATCGGCCTGCATCAGGATCATGGCATCGCGGCGCGCATAGCGGGTTTGTTGCGCGGCCCAACGACAGAGGGCGTCGACCGCCGCCGCGTATCCCAGATGCCGCTCGCCGCGGAGCACGGTCAGGGGCACGACGTCGGCATAGGGACGGAGGATGTCCGCGGTCGCATTGGTGCTGCCGTCGTCATAGACCGCGAGCGCATACTCGCGAGGGAATTCCTGCAGCACTTTCCGAATGCGCCACAGGAGCAGGCCGACCGTATCGGCCTCGTTGTACGCGGGGATGCAGATGTAGAGCATTACGGGAAACCTACTCGGGCGCGGGTCGCGGGCGCGCGGTGCGGGAGGGCGTCCACGGCGTCCAGGATCGCGGCGGGAGTGACCGGGCCTTGGACGATCTGCGCCGGTCCGCGCCCCTGCGGTCTGAATCGCGGCAGCTTGCTGGCCAGAGGAAACACCCCGACCACGGGGATCCCCAGCGCCGCCGAGAGATGCAACGGCCCGGAATCGCATCCCAGATAAATGTCGGCCGTCGCCGCCAAGGCCACCGCGGCGCGGAGCGTGCCGTCGCCTAATTCGGCGGCGTTCCGCCACTGCGGTTCCGGCGGCAACGCCTTCCCGAGTCCCGCCAACTGCGCGGCCGTCCCGTGCCACACTACGGTGTACCCGCGCCCACTGAGCGCGCGTGCGACGTCGATCCAAATCGCCAGCGGAATGCCCACCGGCGACAGGGTCACAAAGGGGTTCACGACCGCGACCGGGGCGGAGCCCAGTCGACCCCGGTAGTCCGCGCGCAGCCCGTCGAGCGAACGGGCGTCGAGGCCGGTCGTGAGCGGCGCCGGCGCGATACCAAGGGGCGCGAGTAGCGCGCCCAGATCATCCACGACCGGCTTGGCGCGGTCGGCGGGCGGGAGGACCGTGGTCAGGAGACCGCGATTGTAATTGCGGCGTTGGCCAATCCGCATGGGGATGCCCGTCCAAGCCACCGCCGCGGCGACCCGCCACTGCGGCGAGGCCAGCAGCGCGACGTCGAACCGTGCCCGGCGGACGCGGCGCATGGCACGAAAAAAAGCCCGCATCCCGCCCTTGGCGCGGCCTGGCGCGTCGTCCCAGAACGGGTCGGCGGCGGTCACCCAATCCACGTCGGGAATCAGCGGCGCGATGTCGGCCGTGTACGACTTGCACCACAAACCGACCGTCGCCGCCGGGTCGTGGGCTTTGATCGCCCGCGGCAGGGCCGACGCGAATACCAGGTCCCCGAGGTTGTCGAGTGCGACCAGGAGTACCCTTCGCGGACGCGTGGCGCGATCATTGGCCAACAGCATGGACCGTCATTTTATCGACCGGTTGAACGTTCTGCACGTGGACACCGAGCGCGGCTGGCGGGGAGGCCAGCGGCAGACGCTCTGGCTGGCCCGTGCGCTCCGCGCGCAGGGTCACGGCACGCTCCTGGCCGCGCGGTCGGGTCAGCCGTTGGCCGACCGGGCGGTCGCGGAAGGACTCAATGTCTGGCCGTTGCGGCCATTCGTCGAGGGGGATCCCCTGGCCGTCTGGTCGCTCCGGCGGGCGATGCGACGGGCGAATGCGACGATCGTGCACGCGCACAGCGGTCACGCCGTGGCGCTGGGCGCGCTGGCGACGCTGGGGACGGCCGCCCGCTTGGTTGTGACCCGACGCGTCGACTTCCGGCTCAACGACAACGCCTTCACGCGTTGGAAATACCGCCGGGCATCGGCAGTCATCGCGATCTCGGACGCCGTGGGCGCCGCGCTGCGCGCGAGCGGCGTGGCGCCCGATCGCATCACCGTCATCCCCAGCGGCGTTGACCTGGATCGCCGCGTCGACGCGGCGTCGTCGGCCACGCTGGCGGCGTTGGGCGTGCCGCCCGGCGCGCCGGTGGTCGTGCAGGTGTCCGCCCTCGTCGGGCACAAAGACCCGCTGACGTTCGTCCGCGCCGTCGCGGTGGCGCACCGGCGGGTGCCGGCGTTGCGGGCCTTGCTCGTCGGCGACGGACACCTGCGGGGCGAGGTGACGGCCGCGGTTCGCGAGCTGGATCTCGAAGACGTCCTCCGCGTGACGGGCTATCGCGCCGATGCCGATGCCCTGATCGCGGCCGCCAACGTCGTGACGCTCAGCTCGCGCGAGGAAGGGCTGGGGACCGTGTTGTTGGACGCGATGGCGTTCGGCGGCGCCGTGGCGGCGACGGCGGCCGGCGGCATTCCCGAGATCGTGCGGGACGATGTCACCGGCCTCCTCGCTCCCATCGGCGACGGCGCGGCCTTGGGCGACCGGATCGCGCGCCTCGCGTCCGATCCGGCGCTGGCGGCGCGCCTCGCGGCCGCGGCCCGCGGGCGCGTGCGCGCTTTCTCCGTCGAGGCGACGGCCGAGCAGACGCTCGGCGTCTATCGGCGCGTGGCGCTACCGCAGGGCTAGCGGAGGGACAAGGCGCTGCTGAGCCACGCCCGCCGATCCGTGCGCGACTGCTCGTCGTTGAACTCGTGGCTCGTGAAATACCAGTGCTGTTCTTTTGGACCCCCGACCGCGGCGTAGTACGCGTCGGCCGAGTGCCGGCTGATGTACATGTCGTGCGTCGCCCATTGGAAGTAGATCTTCGCGGGGCCCGTCCCGGCGAGGAAATGCACGGGATTGTACGGTTCCATCACGGCCGCATAGGCTTGAAACTTGTCGCGCGGTGTCGACGCGCGTTGCATCTCGGCGGCGAAGCTGTCGTCGTCGTAGTTGGTCAATGACGGCAACCCGCCCATGAGCACGAAGATCGTGATCCGCTTTTCCACGGCTGCCAACGGCCCGCCCCACGTGGCGCCCAGCGAGTGTCCGACGTAGCCGATACGATGCGGATCGATGTCGGGGCGCGCCACCAGCAGGTCCACGGCGCGCCGGAGATCCACGACCATTTGGATGTAGCCATCGCGCTCGGTCCGCGCCGCGCTGGTGGTGTCGGGCGGAACGTCGGGCCGCAAGTACGGCGCGTCGATCATCACGGAGACCGCGCCGTGTCGCGCCATGGCCAGTCCCTCGGCCAGCCATTCGCTCTTGTTGCCCTGTCCCCAGTGCATGGACACGATGCCGGCGAACGGACCGCGCCCCGGCGGGATCACGAGGTAGCCGGGCACGCGGCCCCCTTTGGGGGAGTCGTAGGAGACTTCCGTCACATGAACGCCGCCGACGGCTTCCGTCTTGCCAAGCTTCACGTTGAGCGGCTTGGAGGCGTCATAGGAGAAGATCGTGAGCGGGACCAAGAGGGCTGATAACGTGCGCATGCCGACATCATAATGAGACACGGGCTGTTTCGCCGGAGGCGCCCCGCCAGTCCTTGGGACATGCGGAAGCCCCACGGCGTGCTGGCGGCGGTCCTCGTGACCGCCGGGTGCGCCAGCGCCCCGCTCGTGGCACCGGGGCTTCCCGCTCCGGCGGCCATGCGCGCGCCGGTACCGACCGCGGACGAGTTGCGGCAGGACCTCATGGTCTTCGCATCGGACTCGTTTCGCGGGCGCGAGACGGGCACGCCGGATGAGCGCCGCGCCGCGGCATTTCTCGTCACCCGACTCACCGCGCTCGGTCTCGACCCGGCCGGGGACAGCGGGTACTACCAGCGGGTTCCCTTGCAGCGCGCCATGCTGGGCCCATCGACGCGGTTCACCGTGTCGGGCGCGAACGTCACGGACCTCACCCCCATTTTGGCGACGGGCGACAACGCGCCGCCCCCCAAGGCCAACGCCGAGGGGGACCTGGTGTTCGCCGGCTACGGGTTGCAGCGCCAGGGTACCGACGACTTCGATCGCGTCAGCGTGAAAGGCCGCGTGGTCGTCGTCGTGAACGGCGCGCCGCCGGGCGCGTCGTCCGAGGCGCGGGCGGCGCTCGAGGCCGAGTCGGCGATCTCGACGCGCTTGCAGCGGCTCATCCCGCGACATCCCGCCGCGGTCATCGTGCTGCTGACCGGCCCGTCGGCCGGACTTTCGGCGCGGCTCCGGTCCGAGTTGGGACGATCGCTGGAACCGGCCGGTCCGTCCCGCGCCGTGGTGCCGGACGAAGAGCGCCCCATCCCCATGATCCTCATCGGCACCGCATCGAGCCGTACGCCCCTTCTTCCCGATCACTGGATGGACGGCACGCCGCGGCTGCTGCGTCACCGCCACTTCACGGGTCACGTCGAGTCGTTGCAGCAGCGCGTCACGTCATACAACGTCGTCGCCATCGTGCCGGGGCACGATCCGCAACTCAAGGACACGTACGTGGCGTTCGGCGCGCACTACGATCACATCGGGATTCAGCCGGCGGAGCACGGCGATTCGATCGCCAATGGCGCCGACGACGATGGGTCGGGCAGTGTGGCACTCCTGGCGTTGGCGCGGGCGTTCCGGCGCGAGCCGCCGCGCCGGTCCGTGCTCTTCGTCTGGCATGTGGGGGAGGAAAAGGGACTGCTCGGATCGGGATACTTCACGGCCCATCCCACCGTGCCGCTCGACTCGATCGTGGCGCAGATCAACGCCGACATGATCGGGCGTAACGCGCCCGAGTCGCTCTACGTCGTCGGACCCAACGCCGCGCCGCACGACCAGAGTCGTGTGCTGGGGCAGGTCTTGGACTCGGTGAACGCCCATCTCGCGCACCCGTTCGCGTTCGACCGGGAATGGGATTCGCCGACCCACCCGGAGCAGATCTACTACCGGTCGGACCATTACAACTATGCCCGAAAGGGGGTGCCGATCGTCTTCCTTACGACAGGGCTCCACGCCGACTATCACCGGGTCACCGACGAACCGGCGAAAATCGACTTCGACAAACTGGCCCACGTCGACCTGCTCATGTTCGACCTCGGAATGGCTCTTGCCAATAGGGACACAAGGCCCCGCTGAGGTGTACGACAGAGTGAGGGAGGGAACACGCGATGATCCTGGCTGATGTGCGACACGCGCTCCGGCGGGACGATGCGCAACTGGTCGTGCGTTTGATCGCCCGCGGCAGCGCGAGCGATCTGGAACGCGCCGAGGGCGTGCTGCGCGATGAGGGGCTGGACCCTCTACTCGACGATCCACGGCTCGTCGATGCGCTCATGGAGTCGCGCCAGGGCGCCTGCGCGTCGATCCAACTGTTCGCTTACGTCATCGTGCGGCACGCCATGCAGTCCGTGGGGGAGCACGATCGCGTCCTCGCCGACTACGTGGCGTCGATCATGTTGCATTTCGGATTGCAACAGCGGGCCTATCGGATCGGTGAGGCCGACGATGCCACGTACGACACGGTCGCCGAGCTCTTGGCGGCGGTCGACGGGCCGGATGCACGACGCGCGTTCCTGGCGCGGGCGCATCTGGGGAACTACGCCTTGTGGTTGAGTGGGATGTTTCCCGAGTACATCGCCGGGCGGCATCACCGGCGGGGCGCGCCCGATCTCGATTACTACGAAGAGGCGGGACGCCGCGGCTACCAGCTCGCTGCCGACCACCGGTTGGCCAGCGAGCACGGTCTCGTGAACTTGTACGCCTCGGCGGCCGAGCGCTTCCCATTACTGCGGGTCGCGCTCAACCGCGTGAGCGACCGGACGCTCTTCGCCAACCGGCATTCGCCGGAGCGTCTCATGCGCCAGGTGCGCGATGAGGCGCGCTGGAAGCTCCTGAGCTAGCTACGGCTTGGGCAGTTGGATCATGGGCATGGATGCCCCCGTCACCTGCGGCATTTGCCCATTCCAATGCTTCACCATCTCGTACTGCACCAGCGTCGGCGTGATGCTCTTGGACAACAGATCGTTGGCCCGGGCCTGCGCCTCGGCCTCGGCCAGGATCGCTTTCGCGTGCCCGGCCGCCTTGATCGAATCACCGCTGGCCTGAAATTGGTTCTTCTGCAGCTCGTTCTGCGCCGTCAGTGCCTGTTGCTGCATCACGTTCTTGGTATTGATCGCTTCGACCACCGACTGCGGCGGCCGGAGCTCGTTGATGGTGAACTGCTTGACGTCGATGCCGTAGGGCGACAGCCGTTCCTGCAGCATCGCTTCGGTGCGCGACGTCGCCTCGGTTTTCTTGGGCCCGATGATATCGGCGATGTGCTCCTGCCCGACGACTTCCTGCAACGCCTGCCGCACCGATTGGCGGACGTAGCCGTGCTGAATGGTTTCGATGTCCGTGCGGAACGTCGTGTAGAGATTCGGAACTTTGGTCGGATCCAGTTGAAACGACAGCGAGACATTCGAGCGACAGCGGCTGTCCCTCGACGCTGTTGACGTTGATCTCGTCGTTGTTGGCCGAGCCCTCGTTCGACGCGCGCGTGAGCACGAGCGTCTGCATGTAGGTCGGGTACTCCACGATCTCGGTGAACAGCGGATTGCGCATGTGCAGCCCGGAGCCCAGCGGCGTCGGATCGACGCCGCCGCCCGCGCGGTGAATGACGATGCCCACGTGCCCCGGGCTGATGTACTTGGCCGTGTTGGGCAGGAGGAGAATGACGAGCAAGAAGCCCACTCCTATGCCCAACAGCCGCCCGACACGCGCGAACTGCGGATCGACACTAGTCATGAACGATCTCCGAGTAGCATTCAGGGCACACGCGCTCGCCGTCCGGCAATCGCACCATCTCCGACTCCGCGTGGGGCCCGTGCAGGGCACACACGCGTGCTGCCGCACGCTCAATGCGGCGGCGATTCCGGTCCTGGCGGACGCGCGTCCCGAATGGGGTGAACTGCATGAGCACCACGAAAAAGAGGGCGGCCCCCGTCACGATCAACGTGACGAACAGCACGCCCTCTAGAACTATTGTGAACATAGTATATCCAGTATTACGAGCGGCCGGCGGGTGGAGTTTCGTCCACTTGGGTGGCGAACGACGCGAACAACGCGCGATCCCACGGTTCGGGAAGACCCGTCAAGTCCTCGGGATGCCACTGTATCCCCAGCACCCACCACGGGTTAGAGGGCGCAGTCTCCACCGCCTCGATGACGCCGTCCGGCGCGCGGGCACTCACGACGAGTCCTTCGGCGACGGTATCCACGGCCTGATGATGGTACGAGTTGACGGCGATCTCCGTCCGCCCGACCGTCGCGGCGAGGCGCGAGCCCGGTGTGATCGTCACCGCGTGCGATCGCGCCGCGCGCGGCCCGTCGCTGTCGTGCGCGATCGCGCTCGGATGCTCGCTGGGAAGATCCTGGATCAACGTGCCCCCGAGCGCCACGTTGAGCACCTGAATGCCGCGGCAGATCGCCAGAGTCGGCAGGCGGCGCGCGCGCGCGCCCTCGAGGAGCCGGAGCTCCGTCGCGTCGCGACCGGCATGAACGGTACTGAGATGCGGGTGCGGGGTAGCACCGTAGCGCGCGGGCTCGACGTCCTCACCGCCGGTGAGGACGAGACCGGATACGGCGTCGAGGATCGCGCGGGCGTCCGCGCACGGCTCGAACGGCGGTACGACGATCGGCGTGAGGCCGGCGCCGTCGAGCGACGCGAGATACGCCACGCTCAAGCGGACGCGGACGACTCCGCCGTCCGGCCGGGTGGTAGCCGTCACGGCGACCAGGGGGTGGCGGGGCATGGCGCACGGAATATATCGTATGGGCCGATGTTCGAGCACCTGCGGCAGTCGTGGCGCGCCCTCGTCGATGGAACGCTGCCGCCCGAAGAGCGGCGCGTCGTCGTGGCCCAGATGAAGGAGACGCTGGTCCACGCCCGCGTCAGCGTGGGCGCCATGCGCGAGGGCCTCGCCGAGGTCCGCGCGCAGCTCGAGCGCGAGGAAAAGGAGCTGGCGACCTGCCGTCGCCGGAAGCAGTTGGCCCTCGGCATCGCCGATGCGGAGACCGTGGCCGTCGCCGAGCGATTTGAGCGGCTGCACGTGGACCGCGTGGCGGTCCTGACGCGGAAGCGCGATGCCCAGGAGGCGGAGCTGGCGCTGGCCGAACGCGAGGTCGCCGAGATGACTGCCGAGCTCAGGCTGGCCGCGGCAGGTGTCAATCCCGATGCCGCAACGCGCCGCGACGCGACAAGCGCCCACAGCGCGCAGGCCGCCGACATGGACGCCGAGATGCGTCTGGCGGCGCTCAAGCGCCGCATGGGAAAGTAGACGCATTGGTTGCCGGTGCGCCGGATGACCCTCGCCGCCTGTGTCGCGCTCGCGGCGCAATCGGTGACGCAGCCAATCGTGGCGAGGGGGCAAGAGCCCAATGCCCCACGCCCCGCGTGTGACGGCCGGCTGATCTCGGCGATCGACGTGCGGCCGCAGCCGCCCTACTGGGCCGGCCTCACTGGCCAGTGGCGCTGGGTGGCCCGCCGCTTGAACTCGTTGCACGCAACCACCCGGCGGCGGGTCATTCGGCGATTTCTGGTGGTGCGGGTGGGCGATCGGTGCACACCGATCGGCCTCGAGGAAACCGAGCGCGTCCTGCGCGCGCAGCCGTTTTTGGCCGAGGCGCGCGTCACCGCGTACGACGACGGCGCCGGCGGCGTGCGGATCGACGTCTTCACCGTCGATGAAATCGGTCTCTTGCTGGGGGCCAACGCCCAGAGCACGGAGCCCTACGTGACGCGCGTGCTGCTCGGGGAAGGCAATCTCGCCGGGCAGGGCATCGCCGCCGCGGTCGACTGGCATTACTACCAGTTCTACCGCGACCGGTATGCGCTCAGTTTCATCGACTACGCCGCCTTCGGCGGCCCCTACCGTCTGAGCGCCGACTTCATTCGCGATCGCGCCGGCGGCCAGTGGGATGCCACCCTGAGCTATCCCTTCCTGACCGATCTGCAGCGATTCGGGTGGGTCGTGTCCGGCGGCTCGCAACGCGTCTTCTACACCTATCAGAACCCGTCCTTTCCCAACAACTTCGATCTGCCGGCCTCCGATTTCACGCGCAACTACTGGCAAGTTGGCGGGATCGTCCGGATCGGCGAGCCCCATCGCTTCAGTCTGTTCGGGCTGTCCATTTCCCAGGAGCGGGAGGCGGTCGCCCGTCTGCCGGTGATCGTCGGCGACTCCGGCATTCGTCCCGACACGTCGGCGGTGACGGCGTCGGAGTTGACGGGCCGGTTCGGCCGCCCGACGCAGACCGGTCGCGTGAACATCCTCTGGGGTTTTCGCGACATCGCCTTTCGTCGGGTCTCGGGATTCGACGCGCTATCGGGCGACCAGGACTTCCGCCAAGGACTGCAGTTCGGAACGTTCTTCGGGCACAGCCTGGCGGCTCTTGGCTCGCGCGGCGAAGACACGTTCCTCGGCTCAGCGGTCTATGCCGGCACGGGGACCGACCGATTCCTCGCGGGCATTCAGATTCAGGGCGAGGGCCGCGAGAACAACGTCACCAGTGGCTGGGACGGGATCCTGGTGAGCGGCCGCGGCGCCCTCTACTGGAAGCCGTCGGTGGATCACGTCTTCATTCTCGATGAAGAATACGGCTTGGCGCTCAAGCAACGCATCCCGCTCCAACTCGGATTCGCGCAATTTCGCGGAGGCGTTCGCGGATACCTCGCCTCCCAATCCGCGGGCGGCGAGCGCTCCGTGACCCGCTTCGAGGAACACTGGGCCCTGCCGCCATTTCGCCAATTGGTCCAGTTTGGCATCGCGCCCTTCATCGATGCCGGCAAGCTGTGGGCGCAAGACACGCCGTTCGGCGTAACGACGCCGGTCACCGTCGGCGCCGGCGTCGGACTCCTCATCGCGATCCCACCGCGTTCGCGCCGCCTGTATCGGTTGGATCTGGCGTTCCCCGTCACCGGCGAGCCCCACGTGCACGGCATCGAGCTCCGATTCTCGACCGTGAACTTCACGTATACGTCCTACACGTTCTACCTCGAGCCCCAGGACATTGCGCACGCCCGCGAGCCCGTGGTTCCCGCCAGCATCTTCAACTATCCGTGATCGACGCGGTCAGGCGCTTGAGGAGCGGCACGCAGAGGAACATGATGGCCCCCGCGGCGAGTGACAGCACAGTGAAGATGCTGAAGAATCGCGCCATCGAGGGAATGCTGGCCGACAGCCCCGCCAACCAACCACCGGCATAGCTCCCGATGGCGTTGGTCAGAAAGAACGCGCCCATGGAGACGGCGGCGAATCGCGCCGGCGCCACCTTGGAGACGTAGGACAGGCCGACCGGCGAGAGGCACAACTCGCCCAAGACACTGACCAGGTACGTCGTCACGAGCCAACCCGGGGCCACGACGGCGCACTGGTTCGCGGCATGCGCCGCGAGGCACGTGTCGGTCTGCCGTCCCGCGAGGATCATGAACCCGAACGCCAGCCCGAGAAGCACGAGGCTCATCACCATCTTGAGCGCCGTCGAAGGCTCGGCGTTCCGCCGACCGAGCCACTGCCACAGGGCCGCAAAGATGCCCGCGAAAAGCAGCACAAAAATCGAGGGCAGGGACTGGAACCACGACGACGGGATGGCGAACGACCCGACGTTGAGATCGATGTACCGGTCGGCGAACAGATTGAGCGAGCTGCCCGCTTGCTCGTAGCCGGTCCAGAACACGGCGGCGAACACGAACACGATCGCCAGCGCCACCAGGCGCCGCCGCTCGTCGGCCGTCAGCGGTCCGCTCGTCTCGACGACCGTGGTGCGGGGCCGCTCCTGTGGCGCGAGGCCGATGCCGGGCAGGTACTTGTCGCGCAGCCACACGAAGGTGGCCAGGCCCAAGAGCATCCCCACGCCCGCGGCGCCGAACCCGTAGTGCCAGTTGACCTTTTGGGCGAGCGCCCCACAGATGAGCGGCGCGATCGCCCCGCCCAGGTTGATGCCGATGTAGAAGATCGTGAATCCCGCATCACGCCGGCGATCGCCGGGCGTGTACAGCTGCCCCACCATTGTGGACGCATTGGGTTTGAACAACCCGGTCCCCAACACGACGAGCGCGAGACCCGGATAGAAGGACGCGGGCGAGGGAATCGCCAGAACGAAATGCCCGGCCGCGATGATCAACCCTCCGATCACCAGGGAGCGGCGGGTGCCGAACACGCGGTCGGCGAGCCATCCCCCCACGATGGGCGTCAGCCACACGAGTCCCGTGTACAGGCCGTAGACGTGCGAGGCCTGCGCGTCGGGATACTGCAGCACGTGGACCATGTAGAGCACGAGAATCGCCCGCATCCCGTAGTACGAGAAGCGCTCCCACATCTCGGCGGCGAACAACACGGCGAGCCCGCGCGGATGTCCGAAGAAGGTCCTTTCCGTCATGAGCGCATCGGCTCCTTGAGGCACGCGGCCCAGTGACCCCTCGCCTTTTCCTCGAGCGGAGGCACGACGCGGGTGCAGGCGTCGTCCTTGCGCGGGTGCGGGCAGCGGGGATGGAAGACGCAACCCGTGGGCGGGTGCGCGGGGGACGGCGGTTCGCCCGGCAGCACGATCCGGTGGCGCCGGCTATGGGGATCGGCGACGGGCACGGCCGACAGCAGCGCCCGGGTGTAGGGCATGATCGGATCGCGAAACAGGTCGCTGGTGGGTGCCATTTCGACGATCCGACCCAGATACATCACGGCCACGCGCGTCGCCACGTGCGCCACCACCGAGAGGTCGTGGGCGATGAAGAGATACGTGAGGCCGCGCTGCTGCTGCAGATCCATCAGCAGGTTGATCACCTGCGCTTGGACCGAGACGTCGAGCATCGCCACCGGCTCGTCGCATACGATGAAATCCGGCCCCACGGCGAGCGCCCGGGCGATACCGACGCGCTGGCGTTGTCCGCCCGAAAACTCGTGGGGGTACCGGGTCGCGGCCTCCGGCCGGAGTCCGACTTCGTCCAACAACGCGCGGACCCGCGCGTCGGCCGCGGCGCCCTGCGCCAGCTGGTGAATGACCAGTCCCTCGCGAATGATCGCGCCGACCGTCATCCGCGGGTTGAGCGAGGCGTAGGGGTCCTGGAAGACGAGTTGCATGCGCCGGCGGAGCCGCCGCAGCTCGCCCGGTCGCAGGCCGCCCAGATCGATGCCGTCGAACGTGATCCGGCCGGCCGTCGGCTCCAGCAGGCGAAGGGTCGCCCGGCCCGTCGTCGTCTTCCCCGACCCCGATTCGCCGACCAACGCCAGGGTCTCGCCCCGCGCGATCTCGAACGACACGCCGTCGACGGCGCGCGTCGCCCCGTAGTGCTTGACCAAGTCGCGGACGCGGACGAGCGTCACCGGCGCCCCGGCTCGTCGGCCAGGTGACATCGCGAGACGCGCCCGGGGGCGATCGCGTACAGCGGGGGATGCTCCGCGGCGCAGCGGTCCCACGCGTGCGGACACCGCTCCCGGAACCGGCAGCCGTCCGGCCAGTGGGTGGCGGGTGGCACCGAGCCGGGGATGACGGCCAGGCGCCGGGAGCCATCGCCGGCCGTCGGGGAAGGGACCGCCCGCAGCAGCCCCTCGGTATACGGGTGCTGCGGGGCATCGAACAGCGCCGCGACCGGCGCTTCCTCGACGATCTCGCCGGCGTACATCACAATGACGCGCGACGTGGATTCGGCGATCACGCCCAGGTCGTGCGTGATGAGCAGCAGCGCCATGTCGAGCCGCGATCGCAGGTCGTGCAAGAGCGCGAGGATCTGGGCCTGCACCGTGACGTCGAGCGCCGTCGTCGGCTCGTCGGCGATGACCAATGCCGGGTGCATCACCAGCGCCATCCCGATCATGACGCGTTGGCGCGTGCCGCCGGAGAGCTGGTGCGGATACTGCGTGGCGCGGACGGCGGGATCGGCGAGCCCGACCAGGCGGAGCATCTCGACGGCGCGCTCGCGCGCTTCGCGCGCGGAAGCGGACGTGTGGGCACGCACGACCTCCGCGATCTGGTCGCCGACGCGGAGGACCGGGTTGAGCGCCGTCATCGGCTCCTGGAAGATCATCGCGATCCGGTCGCCCCGGATGCGGCGCAAGGCCTCGTCGTCGAGCGCCAGCAGGTCGGCGCCGTCGAACAGGATCCGGCTGCTGGCGTCGATGCGGCCGGGCGGGCGGATGAGGCGCAGGACGGAGAACGCCGTCACCGACTTGCCGCAGCCCGACTCGCCCACGACGCCCACGCTCTCGCCGCTGGCGACGTCGAACGACACGCCGTCGACGGCGCGCGCCACGCCGGCGTCCGTGTCGAAAACGGTGCGAAGGTCGTGGACCGACAGGAGCGTACTCACCGCGGCGGAAGCTCGCGCGGGTCCAAGGCATCCCGCAAGCGGTCGCCGAGCACGTTGATCGCCATCACCGTCGTGACGATGGCGACGCCCGGAAAGACCGACATCCACCAGAGACCGACCAGCCGGTCCGCGCCCGCCTGCATGATGTTTCCCCAGCTGGCCTGGGGTGGTTGAATGCCGACGCCGATGAACGAGAGTCCGGCCTCGAGCAGAATCACGTTCCCGACGCTGAGCGTCGTGGCCACGATTACCGGTGACATCACGTTGGGGAGGATGTGGCGCACCAGGGTGCGGGCGCGCCCGACGCCGAGCGCGCGCGCGGCCATCGCGAACTCGCGGGCGGAGACGCCGATGACCTCGGCCCGCACCAGGCGGCTGATCGGCAACCAGCCGGTCGCGGCCAGCAACAGGATGAGCGCCGGCGTCGACGCGCCGCCCCAGAGCGCCACCACGGCGAGGATGAGCAACACGCGCGGCACCGCCATCCCGGCATCGACGAGACGCATCATCGCGTTGTCCACCGGCCCGCCGGTAAATCCCGCGATGGCGCCGTACGCCGTCCCGATCACCGTGCCGCCCAGCGCCGCCAGAAATCCGACCAGCAACGAAACCCGCCCGCCGTAGAGCACGCGGGAGAGGACGTCGCGGGAGACCGGGTCGGTGCCGAACGGGAAAGCGCGTGATGGCGGCAGATCCTTGAGGGCGACGATGTCGAGCTGGCGATTGGGATCGTGGGGCGCCAGGATCGGCGCCAGCACCGCCGCCGCGACGATGACCACCAGCACGCTCGTCGCGGTGAGCACGACGGGATCGCGGCTCAAGCGCCGGGCGGCCGCGTGCCACGGACCCGCCGATCTATGCACGGAGGCGCGGGTCGGCGACGGCGTACAGCAGGTCGGCCAGGAAGCTGCCCGTGACGACGGCTACACTGGCGATGACGGCGCAGCCCAGGACGACCGGCGCGTCGCGCGTATAAATGGCGTAGAATGCCAGGCGGCCCATCCCGGGCCAGGCGAATACCTGCTCCACGAATAACGCGCCGCCGAGGAGCGCGGGCAGGGAGAGTCCGATGTTCGTGATCAGCGGCAGCAGCGCATTGCGCAGCGCGTGACGGAGGATCACGTCGCGCTCGCGCAAACCCTTGGCCCGGGCGGTGCGCATGTAGTCTTCGTGCGCCACCTCGAGCAGCGCGCCGCGCTGATAGCGCGCGATCCAGGCGGTGTTGAGCGCCGCCAGGGTCAGCGCCGGCAGGAGGAGATGATACAGCCGGTCGGCGATGCGCCCCCCGAAACCGAGATAGTCGTGGACGACGGGGGCCACGGTCCCTCCCGCCGGGAAGATCGGGATCGTGTAGGCGAAGACGAGCAGCGCGACTTGCGCCAGCCAGAAGTCGGGCAGCGAATAGAGCGCCAGCGAGATCGCCGCCGCGATGCGGCTGCCGATGGCGCGGGGCCATACGCTCTGGAGGATGCCCACCGCCAGACCGGCGACCACGCTGAGAGCGATGGCGACGCCCATGAGCAGCAGCGTGTTGGGCAGCGCATCGCCGATCATCTCGGCGACCGGTCGCTGCGTCAGAAACGATATGCCCAGGTCTCCGCGCGCCGCATGCGCCAGGAATGCGGTATACCGGGGGAGCAACGGGCCGTCGAGGCCGAGCCGCACCCGGCAGGCCTTCAGTACGGCGACCGTGACGCGCGGGTCGTCGGTCGCGCACGGATCGCCGGGCGCGAGCGCGATCAAGCCGAACGTGAACGTGGCGACCAGCCAGAGGACAATGAGCGCGTCGCGCGCCTTGCGGCCGGCGCGTGCCGCGAGCGCGCCGAGCCGCCGGTCCGGTGCGATCAGCGGGCCGCGGCCAGTCCGACGCGATCGCGCGCCGTGCGCTCGCCCGCCGGGATGTACCAGTCCGCGAGCCGGATCCACCAGCCATCGGGGCGGAAGGCCGCGGTGTGAATGCGGCCGTTGATCGCGGCCACCGTCCGGGGCTCGTAGAGCCACACCGCCGGCACGTCGGCCGCGATCACCGCGAACGCGTGGTGGAAATGCGCCGCCGCGCGCCCGGGATCCATCTCGACCACCCCGCTATCGATCGCCGCATCGGCGATGGGATTCGAGTAGCCGAAATAGTTGATGCCGTTGGTCTGGGCTTCCGTGCTCCACGATTCGTTCGGCGCGTTCGGGGTCAGATCGCTGATCCAGGTCTGGATGGTCGCGTCGAAATCGTGCGCCGCGATGCGTCCCAGCACCACGGACTGCTCGAACGTCCGCGGCGACGCGCTGACACCGATACGCTGGAGTTGGTCCTGGATCAGATCCGCCATCCGCATGCGGAACTTGCTGGACGAGGGGACGAGGACCTCGAAGGCCAGCGTGCGACCGCCGCGCGTCCGGATACCGCTCGGCCCACGACGCCACCCCAGCGAGTCGAGCAGCCGGCCCGCCCGCGCCGTGTCGTAGGGGATCTGCGCGATGGTCGAGTCCCCGATCAGGTCGAGGCGCGAGAATGGGCCACGGCCCACGTACCCCAGGGTGTCGAGCACATTACGCACCATTGACTGGCGATCGAGCGCCATCGCCAATGCCAGCCGGACGCCGCGATCGGCGAAGATCGGCCGGCGGAGATTGAAGCCCAGGAATCCGTATGCCGGCTGCGGGTACACGACGGTGCGCAGCCCGTGCTTGGTGACGTCGGCCGCGTCGTCGGGATGCACGATCTCCAGCATGTCGGCCTCGCCCGAGTACAGCTTGACGAGGGAGGCCTGATAGGTCGGGGCAATGTCCCACACCAACCGATCAATGTTCGGCCGTCCCCGATAATTCGCCGTGTCGGCGACGATCTCGATCAACTCGTTCGGCAGCCAGCGCACAAACCGGTATCGCCCGGTTCCGATCGGGTGGCGGGCAAACTCCGATGCCCGGAGGTCGGCGACCGGTGTCTTGGCCAGGAGGTGCGCCGGGCAGATGCGCAGCGAATTGGCGGCGTCGTAGAACTGGAGCGGGTAGCGGCGCTTGAACCAGAAGACCGCGGTCAGCGAGTCCGGCGTCGAGACGGAGTCCATCTGGGCGAAACTGGCCGCGACGGTGGATCCCATTCCCGGACTGCGGTACAAGTGATACGTGTAGGCCACGTCGGCCGAACGGACGGGCACGCCGTCGTGCCACCGGGCGCGCGGGTCCACGTGGAACGCGATGGACAGCGAGTCGGGCGCCCAGGTCCAGTGATCGGCGAGGCGGGGCGTGAATCCGTGGTCGCCGACCACGTGCATGCTGTCGTCCGGGTCGGCGAGGTAGTCGAACAACATCTCGACGATCGGGCTGGCTTGCTGACCGACGATCGCGGGGGGGAGCAGGCTTTCGGGGTTGGCGGGGGTCGTGAAGACGATGGTGCCACCGATCTTTCCGCTCCCCGTCAGGGCGCGGTCGGCATCACGGCACGCGCTAACCATAGCGCCGATCGCCAGCAGTGCCGTCGTCACGAGCCGGCGCCGTTGCATAGCGGGCAATAGTGATCCGGGTATGGGTAGCCGTCAAGCTATGAGACGAACGACCAGCGTGGGACGTCTCAGCGCCGCCACGTCCACGCGTCGTCGTCGTAGAGGGCTCGCAATTGCCTTGCCTCGGCGCCGAGGGCCCCGTCAACCAATGGCACCGCGCCAACGGTCCTCGCGAATGCGTCGGCCAGCTCCTCGGCGCCGGGCGCACGACCGAGCGCCGCGCGCAGGGTGGCCGCCGGCGTGACCAGGCCTGGTACCGATCGCAGGCGCTCGATCAGCCCTTGGTCGTCGTCGATGAGAATCGACCCGTGCTGCAGCAGTCCAGCGCCCTCGCGCCACTGCGCGCTGCCCGCCAGCTTCCGCCCGGCGTACGCCAACTCCCCGGCGGCCGGCGTATCGAAGCATGGGGCATCCGAGGGCGCGGAAGCGCCGGTTGCGATGATGCTCACCTCCACGCCGAGTCGGCGAAGGGCCGCCACCAACATGGCATTGACCGCGGCATAGACGGCGCGCGGGCGGTCGCCCGCGGGGACCGTGACGCTGTACGTCAGCTCGCGATCGTGCAGGAGCGCGCGACCACCGGTCGGCCGACGGACGATGCCGATGCCCAACTCCCGCGCCCGATCGGGATCGAAATACCCCCGGGCCGGTTGGTTGCGGCCCAAGGACAGTGTGGGCCGGGACCAGCGGTACACGCGAATGACGCGCTCACCGGTGCGCGCCGCGCGCCGCACCAGTGCGTGGTCCAGCGCCATGTTGTCCGCACCCGGGAGCGGCTCCGTGACCAAGAGCCGCCAGCCGTCAGTCACCGACGTGCTTCGCGTACTCCCCAGCGGTCATCAACCCGCCCTGGGCCTTCGCATTGGCCGGTTTGATCTCGATCATCCACCCGTCGCCGTACGGATCGGTGTTGACGAGGGCCGGTTCTTTATCGAGGCGCACGTTGACGGCGGTCACGGTCCCGGCAATGGGCGACATGAGCTCGGACACGGCCTTGACGGCTTCAACCGTGCCGAAGACGTCGTGGGCCGCGAGGGTGGTGCCGACTTTCGGCAGCTCGACAAAGACGATGTCGCCGAGCTCGCCCTGGGCGTAGTCCGTGATGCCGACGCGCGCGCCGCCGTTGCCGTTCGTCCGGATGTACTCGTGCTCGGTCGTGTACATCAGGTCTGCAGGAATTTTGGAAGCCATTCAGAGAGATCAGGTGGATCAGGTAGATCAGATGGATACGGGGGAGACGAGCGAATCCGCTTCGCGCTCCAGCTCGGCCCAGACCGACACGACCCGACCTTCCAGGTCGTTCAGTGTACCGGCGTTGTCGATGACGAAATCCGCGCGGGCGCGCTTCAACTCGGCGGGCATCTGGGCGGCGATCATGTCCAGCGCGTCCGTCTCGTCGAGACCGCGGTCGTGGACCAAGCGGTCCAGCCGCAACGGACGGGGCGCGTCCACGAGCACGATGCGATTGAACTCATTGGCCAGCTTGCGCTCGAACAAGAGCGGGAGATCATACACCACGATGCGGTCGCCCCGATTTTGAGCGTCGCGCAGGAGGCGATTCCGGAGACGCGTGATCTCGGGATGGACGATCTGGTTCAGCTCCTCGAGCTCTTCGTGGCTCGGGAACACCCGATGGCGCAGGGCCGAGCGGTCGAGGAGACCGTCCACGGCGACGACATCGCTGCCCCATCGTTCGACAATCTGGTCGAACGCAGGCGTACCAGGCTCGACGGCGCGACGGGCAAGCACGTCGGCGTCGATGATCGTTGCTCCTCGTTCCGAGAAGAGTCGTGCAACCGTGGTCTTTCCACTGGCAATATTGCCAGTGAGACCGACAATCAGCGTCATAAATCCCAAGGTAGGTGTCAGGGGCTGTGTGTCAACATACCCCGACATTGTGCTTCTGATTCCCTAAGTCGGACTCAGGCTGGGAACTGACGTTTCGACAGGGACTTGCCCATTGCCATTGCCGTTGCGGGACACCGGGAGTCCGGGGAGACGGCGATGGCGGGCACTGGTTAGAAAAGTCTCAATCACGTAGGCGGCGCCCCCACGATCGCGGAGCTGCTGTGGGGTGGCCTGGAGGTACCGTTGGCAGGTGTTTCGAAACGCGCTCCCCGATGGGAAATCGAGCACTTGCGCCACGCTATCCGCGCTCCGGTGCTTGTCTTCCAGCATATGGGCGGCAACGATCAATCGGCCCCAGGTCAGCAACCGGTGCGGTGGAGGGAAACCGCTGTCAGTCAGCCGGCGGGTCAGAAGGCGCCGTGGAACGGCAAGAAGCCGCGCGAATGCATTGGGGGTCAGGCGCTCGTGCGCGCGCGTCACCGAGGCCAGCACGGCGTCCCGCGCCGTGGGCTTGAGGTCGCCGATTTGGCGGCGCAGAAGGCTGGCGACGCTGCGCGCCTCGGCCTTGTCCACGTGGGCCAGCAAGGTCAGCGGGGCGTCATTGGTGTCGGCGATGATCAGGCCGTCGAACCCGCAGCGGCCGGCATCGAACATGTCGCGCGCGCGCTCGGGCGTGATCGTCACGTAGGCGATCAGAGCCACGCGCGGGAAGCGCAACTTGAGGAGGCGAATGCTCTCGAAGTTCGCGGTGCCGTCGGCGTAGATATCGATGACCGCGAGGTGCACGGGCTCGCTATCGCACATCCGGGTCAGCGCCGACCAGTCCTCGCACGCGATGATCGAGTGCCGGTCGCGGATAGCCGCGCGCAGGCGCTGGAGGCGAGTCGGGTTGGGGAGAAGGGTGGCGATGACGCCCATGCGGGCTGGTCGGACGTGTCGGGTGGCGTCGAATGCAGCGTTGTCCCATAGACGCGAACCCCCCGCGCGACGTCACCCGGCTTACCGTCATGTCGCAGATCGTGACATTGACGTCCGCCCGCGTAATGGCGCGTGGCGCGCCGTCTGCATAGGATATCAGCGTGGTGTGAGCAATGCCTGACGGCTACGCAGCACCATGCAACGGCCCCTGGCGTCTATGACGTCAGGGGCCTCGTGCGTTATGCGCGCGGCGGGCGCCGTTCGGGCGGCCCACGTCGCTCCGGTGGCCCACGCCGTTCCGGCGGTCCACGCCGCTCCGGGGGGCCCCGACGCCCTGGTCCGGCGCTGGGGCGCTCACTCGGCCGGCGCTCGGGCGGTCGGCGTTCGGGGGGCCGCTGCTCGGGCGGCGGGGCGGGCTTGCTGATGGGTCGCCGCTGGCGCTCCAGCAGATGCAACGCCGCGGCCGCGATTTCGATACCGTCGTATCGCTCCAGCATCGGCTCCAAGAGCCGAAGCTCCGCCGCCGGCACGCCGGCCTCCAGTACCTGGCTCAGCTCATCGACGCTCTGCTTTGTCCGCTCGATCGGCCCGCTGAGCGGCAGGGGCCTCGCCCCTGGCAATCGCGACAACTCCCGCCGCTCGGCCAGCGCGACCGCGAGCACCGGCATCACGGCGAGCACCGCGCCGAGCTCTTGGGTATCGAGCGGGATGTCGTACAACACGACCAGGGCGGCGCTTTCCGTCGGCGCCCCGCGCGAAAGGCGCACCGGCGCGTTCGGCGCGCCGTAGCCGAGGGTGTCCAGGACCTCCCGGACCATCTGTTCGGACCGATCCGAGCGCACGAACACGAACGCCGACGCCGGATCGGTGTCGTCGAGCAGACGGCGCAGCGCGACCGGGCGGCTCTCCGCCGTCACGGTCACATAGCGCACGGCCGCGGCAGACCCCGCGACACCCGCGGCGCCGACGCGGCGCGGACGCCGCGCGTACCGTTCGATGAACGCTTCCAGTTCGGGTGTTTCGGTCGACGTCGCGATGGTCCGCGGCGCGTCCTTTGGCGCATCGGCCAACACCGCCTCGAGCGCGGTCATTTGCCCCGTGCGCAGGATCTCATCCGCCCAGGCGATGACCACCGCCGTCACGCCCTCGAGCTTGAGCGCGCTATGGCGGAGAAGACCGAGCAGCACGTCGCTCGGACCGACGACGACGGTGGGTGGCGTCGCATGCAACGCGCGCGCGGCGCGGCCGACCGCGGTCGCCGCCAGCACGCCCGCGGTGCCCTGGCGCGCCAGCGCGCCCGCCACGACGACGGCGCTCTCGGCGTCGGCGGTCACGACGAGGACGGTGGGATGCCCGTCGCCCAGGCGCTCGAGCGCTGGGCTCATGAATGCCGGCACGGACGATGGATCATTTGGCAGCACGAACAGCGTGTGCTGCCCACGGCCGACGGATAGCGCGGTGGACAACGGGCGGATAACCTATGAAGGAGCCGACAGAAGAGACTGAGTCAGGAGAAACTTAGACGTGACGACAACGCTGGCGCCATCGTTCGCCCCATCCGCGAACGTCTCACAGATCAAGGAATCGGCCACGCTCGCGGTGGCGAGCCGGGCTCGCGCGCTCCGGTCCGCGGGCCGGGAAGTTCTCGACCTCGGCGCCGGCGAGCCCGACTTCGACACGCCGGAGTACATTCGCCGCGCCGCCCAGCGGGCGATCGACGCCGGCGCCACGCGCTACACGTCGACGGACGGGATCCTGCCCCTGCGGCAAGCGATCGCGGCCGACGCGAATACGCTCTACCGCGGGCCGGTGCCGATCGAGGCGTCGGAGATCGTCGTCTCCGCGGGTTCGAAGCAATCGTTGTTCAACGCCTGCTTCACCCTGTTCGGCCCGGGCGACGAAGTATTGATCCCGACACCGAGCTGGACCTCGTACTACGAGATGGTCGCGCTCGCCCGAGCGACGCCGGTAGCGGTGCGCGGCGACTTGTCCCGGGGCCTCAAAGTGACCGCCGCGCAACTGGCCGCCGCGGCGACGTCCCACACGAAAGGCGTGATGTTGAACTCGCCGTGCAATCCCACGGGGTCCGTGTACACGGCCGAGGAGTTGGCCGAGATCCTGGCCGTGGCCAGTGCGCGCGGATGGTGGGTGATCAGCGACGAGATCTACCTGCGGATCGCCTACGAAGCCGCCGCCACGTCGGCACTGGCTGTGCTGCCCGACGGCAGCCGCGACCGGCTCGTCGTCGTCAACGGCGTCGCCAAGGCGTACGCGATGACGGGATGGCGCATTGGTTGGTCCATCGCGCCGCGCGCCGTATCCGCCGCCATGAACGCCCTGCAGTCGCATACGACATCCAACGCCGCCACCGTCTCCCAGCACGCCGCGCTGGCGGCCCTCACCGACACCGCGTCAGCGGAGACCGCGATCGCGTCGATGGTGGCCACGTTTCGCGCCCGCCGTGACGCGGCGACCGCGCTGCTCGACCGCGCGGGGCTCACGTACGTGCGTCCCGATGGCGCGTTCTATCTTTATGTGCGCGTCGGCGAGGGGGACGCATTCGCGACCAGGCTGCTCGACACCCACAGCGTCGCCGTGGTGCCGGGTTCGGCGTTCCTCACACCGGAGTGGGTCCGCGTCAGCTACGCGGCACCCACCGAGATGGTCGTGGAAGGCGTGCGGCGGCTGACTACTGTCTAGCCGCCATGGCCCGGTCGAGGCACCAATCCGAGGCGCCGTGGAAGATCTCGATCCAGCGGCCCTGCTTATAGCGGAGCAGGATCGGGTAGCTGTCGCCGCCGTAGTGCCACCCCTCGATGGCGATCTCGTCGACCCCATTGCCGTCGAAGTCGAGATGATCGATGTAGCGCCGGTAATCGGCGTGGGCCGACGAACCGTCGACCGTTTTCACGAACGACGGCGCGTAGTCCGTGCCGTTCCAGTCCGCGATCACGAACACGTAGGACGTCCCTTGGCCCTTTGACGCCGCGTCCTCGGCATTCGGGTCGATGAAGGACGCGATGAGCGTCGGCTGCGATGTCGCGCCCGTGTTGATCGCGAGCCCGTGGTAGTCGAGCGAATCCAGGCGTGCCCGCGGGATGCCGGCGTTGGTCCCGACCGCGATCCCGATGGCCCGCGCCTTGGTGACGGCGTCCTCGCGCGTCAGCGGCTCCGGCTTCGGGGCCTGCATCGCGCCGGGCAGCGTCGTGCCTGAGGCCAGGAACTCCACCGTGATGCCGGCCTTGACCTTGCTGTCGAGCGCGACCGCGGAAAGCGGCGTCAAAACGTGGCAGTTGGGCAGCGAGTAGAGCGGCATGCCGACTTTCTCCCACATGCCCTGCTTCACGGTCGCCGTGCCGGCGACCTGTCCGTCCTGATACAGCGTGAAACTCGTGCCGGAGTGGGTGTACATCTTGTCGAACTTCTTCCACCCCGCTGCGTCCAGTTTGATGCCGCGCACGTGTCCCGCATCGACCAACCCGATCGGGATCATGCGCGGATCTTCGCGTTCGCCGAACACCTCGAACAGCACGTTGGGGTGCTTCGACAAGTCGAGCACTTCGGTTTGCGACGCGAATCCGGAATCGGCGTCGGCTTCGTGCTTGTCGCAGCCTTGGGCGGCGATTAGCGTTACGCACAGTGCGCCAGAGGCGGCAAGGCGGGTCCGTACGGCGGTTGTCACGGGTCCTGTGGCAAGAATGAACGCGAGCTTCCGCGGCGCTCGAGCGTCGCTCGGTCGGTGGGGCGCACTCCCCGCGGAGGGAGCAAGTCCCACGCTGGAGACGCTTGCCAGGCCTCCCGAGTCACCGCGGGTGGACGCCGCAGCGATCGTCGAGGGCGACGCGCTGGTGGCACATGCGCCGTCCGGTCCTCCCACCGTCGGCTTCGCGGCGTTTCTGGACGGGATCCAGCAAAGCCGAATCGGATCGCACCTCGGGATGGTGCCGGTCGTCTTTGGCACGATCGCCGCCGTCGTGCGCGAGCGGCGGGCGCGCCGCATGGTGACCCGCGATGCCCCGGCCGTGGACCGCGCGGTCTACGCCCCCATCGCCCAATTGCCGCCAGGCCTCGCCGCCGAACTCGCGGTCCAGGGGCTCATCGACACGGAGCCCCGCGGGCTCGCCCATCCGGCGGCGCTCGTCGAGCGCGCGCTCCAGGTCGTGAAACGGCGCCGGGAAGAACTGGAGCGCCAACTGGCTGCGGACGCCGCCCGCACATCGGCCCCGCTGTGGATCGATGGCGCGCTCACGGTCGCGCATCCCGACGTCGTTGGCGTCGTCAAGACCCACCGGACGCTCTACGTCGCTCCCGACGGGTTCGGCGTCCTCGCCGCGCTCCGCGCCGGCGAGCGCACGTCGGTGCTGCGCATCGCGTCGGCGCATCGGGCTCCCGTGTTGAGTTGGTATTTGCGCTTGCGCGAGGCCGCCGGCCGCGGACCGTTCTGGGGATTGGTCCGGGTGGAGATGGCGGAAGGCGGGGCGGTGGCGGAGCGGGCCGACCGGTTCTCGCGCTGGGTGCTGGCCGAGGCGTCGCCTCTCGCTTTGCCCGATCCGCGGTGGGACACGCTCGTGTATGGCGTCCGGGATTGCGAAGAGTATCTCCGCGCCGTTTGTTGATGGGCCTGTGACCGACACTGTTCCCCCGATTGGCCGGGTCGTCGCGACCGAGCGCCGGCCCAACACGCCGCACGAGTTCCACTTCTGGACCGGCCTGGACGCGCCGGTCGGCATCGGCACGATCGTGCGCGTCGCCGGCACGCACCCGGTGGCAGGGCAGATCCCGACCGTGTACGGCGTGGTGGTCGAGGGCTACAGCTACACCGATGTGCAGTCGCCGCTGCACGAAGTGCTGGGCTACGATGGCGCTCCCGAGCGCGCGGCCGCGGCGCCGACGGAGCGGACCGAGATCCGGTTGTACACGGCCGCGACGCTGCGCCAGGTGCCCGACGAACCGCTGCAGCCGGTGCCACTCGGCGAGGTGTTCCTCGCGGCCGACGCCGACATTGAGATCGCGCTCCGGATGGACTCCTACGCGCGGCGCGGCATTCCGATCGGCATGTACCGGGCGGGCGGCAGCGAGTCGCCGGTCTATCTCGACCCCGATTTTCTGCTGGGACCCGAAGCCGCGCATCTCAACATCACGGGGGTCTCGGGGCTGGCCACCAAGACCAGCGCCGTGGAATGGCTGCTGGCCTCGATCTTCGCCCATTTTCCCGCCGACAAAGGGTCCGTGGCCGCCGTGTGCTTCAACGTCAAGGGGCCGGACCTCTGCTTCCTCGATTGCCCGGGCGCGCTGGAGGAGAGCGACCAGGCGCTGTACGAGCGCCTCGGCGTCCCCGCGCGCCCGTTCGAGCACGTCCGGTACTTCGCGCCGTACACGGCGAAGGGCTTCGCCCTCAACACGCTCCGGTCGAACGACGCGCTGGGCCACAATCTATCGGCCCTCACGTGGGGGTTGCGCGAGGTCCTGCAGTTCGCCGAGGTCTTGCTGAACAAGGACGACGTCGATGCCAAGGCCGACGCGTTGATCGATTTCATACGCGAGCGGGTCGTGGATCGGCCGTTCTCTGATGACGCCTTGGCCAGCGCGCACACGGTGCGGTCGTTCGCCGATCTCGATGCGTGGTTTCGCGACCTGCTGCACAGCATGGAACGCCGCAACGCCGAGTCTTGGCGCACGCACCACGTGGCCACCATCCGGAAGGTGCGGAATCGGCTCACCAATATCGCGACGCGGTGCGCGGGCCTCGTCACCAATGACGGCGCGACCAGCGACCTCCCGTTCGGGAGCTTTCAGGACCGCACGGTGTACGTGATCGACGTCGCCTTGCTCGAGGAAGATGCGCAGGACCTCATCTTCGCGCGCGTCGTGTCCAAGCTCCGCGAGCACCTCGAGCGCCGCGACCTCGGCGTGCAGCATGTCGTGGTCTTCGTCGACGAGCTGAACAAGTACGCCCCGGGCGACGGGCCGGACACGTATGTGCGCAAGATGTTGCTCGACGTCGCCGAGCGCGGACGGTATCTCGGTCTGGTGCTGTTCGCCGCCCAGCAGTTCCGATCACAGGTGCACCGGCGCGTCGTCGGCAACGCCGGCACCGCCTTGTTCGGCCGCATGGATGCCGACGAGCTGGCGACGCCCGGGTACGCCGGGCTGGGGCCGGCCGTGCGGACGAAGCTCGCCACATTGGAGAAAGGGCAGTTGATGGTCCGACACCCGCACTTCGCGCAGCCCGTATTCGTGCGCTTCCCCCGGCCCGCGATCCTCTCGGGGCGCCTGGGCGCGGAACGGTATCCGCCCGGGAGCGAGCCGTCGTTGGAGGCCGCGGTGACCCGCGCGCTGCGCGCGCTCGATCCGTCCGTGACGCTGGCCTGGGTGCAGGACACGATCGCCTTGGTCGACGAGCGCGACGTGTTGCGGGCCAAGGCCGCGGCCGAGATCACGCGGCCGGCCGACGTCCGGGCATTTTTCCGTGGCAGCCTGCGCACCGCGGCGCGCCCCGCCGCGGCCGCCGCCCCGCCGCCGGTCAGCGTGCCGCTGCGCGCCACGCCCGACGACGACCCATACGGCTTCTGACGGCATGAAGGGTCTGTGGCTCGCCCCGTGGTGCATGGTCGCGGCCCAGGCGGCGGCCGGCCAGTCTGTCTTGCTGAGCATCCGTCCGCACCCGGGCGATACGCTGCACATGCGATACGACCAGCGGGTGGAGACGATCGGGAGGGCGCACCGCGAGGGTCTTGCCCACGCCGACTCCACGACGACCATCGTGACGACGCTGCTCGTGATGAGCCGCACCATTGTCGAGACCACCGATACATTGGGCAGCGACGTCGTCGCCGTCACCGACTCCGTCGCCACGACCACCACCGGCCCCCAGTCGTTCGAGTCCCCTGATCTCGCGCGGCGGCTGCTGCAGGGGAAGCCGGTCCACCTGCGGCTGGCGCCCGATGGGGCCACCACGGTCGCCGACGACTCCTCGCCGGCGGACACCCGGCTCCGGGCCCTCTTCGCCGCCATGCCTGCCGTCTTGCCGCGCCAGCCCATTGCCGTGGGGAAGCGCTGGTCGCGCACGATGGCCGGCCCCATGGGCGGGGCATTTGGGCACGGGGAACTCAAGACGACGTTCCGCCTCGACTCGGTCGCTCGCGGCGGCGATCTGGCCTATCTGTCCGTCCGGGGCACGATTTCGACCGTGGAGTCATCCGGTACGCTGGCCGGGACTATGCTGGTCGACCTCCGGCGCGGGTGGTTGACCAGCTCCCGGGCCACGATCGAGATTCACTCCGTGGTAGCCTCGGTTCATGTCCAGATCATTGTCACGCAGTGGCTGCGAACGATAGATTGAACGCATGCGGCTCGTGCACCTGTCCGACCTGCACTTGGGGTTCCGGCAGTACCAGCGCCTGACACCGGCCGGGATCAATCAGCGGGAGGCGGACGTCGGCGAGGCGTTTCGCGGCGCGATCGACGCCACGATCGCCTTGAGACCGGACGTCGTCCTGGTCGCCGGCGACGTTTTTCACACGGTGCGCCCGTCGAATCCGGCGATCCTCTACGCGTTCAAGCACTTCTTGCGGCTCCGGACCGCGCTCCCCACGACCCCCGTCGTGATCGTCGCCGGCAACCACGACCTGCCGCGGACGACGGAGACGGGATGCATCTTGCGCTTGTTCGCGCAGATGGGGTTCTACGTCGCCGATCTCGAGCCGCGCCGCGTCGCGCTACCCGAGCTGAATCTGTCGGTGCTCGCCGTCCCGTATTCGCGGGGGGCGTGGCCGGCGTTCACCCCCGATCCGACGGCGCGCTACAACGTCCTGCTGCTGCACGGGGAGATCGCCGGTGTGCTCCCACCGTCGCTCAATGACCAGGCGCGGATCGAGATCCCGCTCGAGGACCTGGCGCCCGCCCAGTGGACGTACGTCGCGCTCGGCCACTATCACGTGTACCGGCAAGTCGCGCCCAATGCCTTCTACTCCGGCGCCATTGAGTACACGAGCACGAATGTCTGGAGCGAGTCGATCGAGCAGCGCGCCAACGGGATCGGCGGGAAAGGCTTCATCGAGCACGATCTGGCGACGGGCCGGCACGTCTTTCATCCGCTGGCGCCGCCCCGCGCGTTGATCGATCTGCCCGCGATTCCGGCGTACGGACTGGCGCCGGCGGACATTGACCGTCGGATCGCCGAGGCGGTGGCGCGCTGCGATCTCGACGGAAACATTGCCCGGCTCGTCATCAAGGACATCCCCCGCCACGTCGCGCGCGAGTTGAACCATGCGGCGTTGCGCGACTACAAACGGCGGGCGCTGCACTTCGCGCTCGATGCGCGGCGGCCGGATGTGACGCGCACCGCGGGCTACGGCGCCGCCGGGCGCCGCCCGTCCCTCATCGAGATCGTGCGCGAGCGACTGCGCAACCGGCCTTTGGAGGCCGATCTCGATCGCGAGGCCCTGGTGGGCATGGGGCTCCACTATCTGCGGGAGGCGGAGGCGCAAGAAACGCCATTGAGCGCCGAGGCGTCGTCGTGAGGCTGAATAGCCTGCGCCTCATCAACTTCCGGCAGCACGCCGACACCCATATCGCCTTCGAGTCCGGGCTGACGGGCATCATCGGCCCGAACGGGTCCGGCAAGACGACGATCCTGGAAGCGATCACGTGGGCCCTCTATGGGCACGCGCGGGGGACGCGCGAATCGATCCGTCATCACCGGGCGGGTCCCCGCGCGCCCGTCCGAGTCGCACTGGACTTCGAGCTCGCCGGCCATCGCTACCGGGTTGACCGCGGGTTGAGCGGCGCCGAGCTGTATCTCGATGGCGCGTCGGCGCCCATCGCCAACACGATCACCGGCGTGACCCAGCTGCTCCAACGCCGGCTCGGGATGTCGCGGACCGAGTTTTTTCATACGTATTTCACCGGACAGAAGGAGCTGGGCCTGATGGCGGCGATGACGTCGTCGGACCGGGCCAAGTTCCTCTCCCGCGTGCTGGGATACGAACGCCTGCGCACCGCGCAGGAGCTGGCCCGGGACCGGCGCAAAGTCGTGGCCGCCGAGATGGCGGGGATGCGGGGCGGCATGGCCGATCGCGAGGCGGTGGCGCGGGCCGCGGCCCTCGCCGAGTCGCGCTTGGCCGATGCCGCGGTGCGCGCGACCGCGGCGTCGGCCGTCCTTGATGGCGCACGCGCCGCGTTGGCCGGCGTGGCGCCGCAATGGGAGCGCGTGCAGCGCGAGCGCGAACGCTGGACCGAGCTCTCGACCGGGATCAAGCTCTCCGAGGGTGAAGTCGACCGGTTGGAGAAGGACCGTCGGCGCGTGGCGGGCGAGTTGGACGCGGTGCAGGTGGCGGGCGCCGAGCTGGACGGGCTCCGCGCGGAGCTGTCCGGGTACGCGGGCCTGGTGCACGAGTTGCAACGCCAAGACGCACTGTCGCGCGACGACGTGAAGCGGCGGGCGCTGACGGAGCGGGATCGCGAGCTGAACCAGGAATTGGCCCAGCTGGTGGAGCGCATTGGTGCGCTCGCGTCGGCGCCCGAGCTGGCGGCGGCGGTCGAGGTCGAGTTGGCGGCGCGCCGCCTGGCGTTGGATGAGAATCAGGCCAAGAGTGAAGCCCGGCGCAGCGAGTGGGTGCGGCAGCAGCAGGAGGCCCGGACCAAGCTGCAGGCGCTCAAGGAGCAACGGGACGACCTCAAGAAACAGCGGGAGCGGTTGGTGGCGGCGGGCGAGAATGGTCAGTGCCCGACGTGCGCTCGGCCGTTGTCCGGGGGGCATTTCACGGTCGTTCTCGATCTGCTGCAGGAGCAGTCCGATACGATCACCGTCGATGGGAAGTATTATCAGGGTCGGCTCAAGCAACTCAACGCGACCCCTGAGGACCTCGTGGCGCTTGACGAGCGGAGGAAGGCACTGGTGCCGGAGATCGCCGCGCTCGAACGCAAGCTGGCGAAGGTGCAGGCCGGGGCCAGGGAGCTGGAGGGGCTGCGTCGCGACAGCGGTGAGAAAAGCGCACGCCGGCTCAAGGTCCAGACCGACCTCGCGGCGATTCCCACGGGGTACGACGAGTCGCGGCACGGGGTCGTGCGCGCCGAGGTCGAGCGGATGACGCCCCTCGAACAGCGCGCGGCACGGTTGGCGGGCGTGGTCGACCGCTATCCGGCGCTGGAGCGCGAGCGCGCGCACATTGCCGCCGCGTTCACCGCGGCGGTGGCCGCGGTCGAGGACATGCGCCAGCGCCGCGCCGCCTTGGGATTCGACGACGCGACCTACGGGCAGATACGCGAAGAGTGGGAGCGCGCCGACGCCGCCGCCCGGATCGCGGAGATCGACGGAGTGCGCGCCGGCGCCGAAGTCGACGCGGCGCGGGCGGCGTTGGAATCCGCCGAGGGCGCGCGCCGCGCCCTGGAGCGCGTGCAGCAGAAGCTCGATGGGTTGACCGTGGAACGGCGGCTGCACGACGAAGTCGATCGCGCCTATTCGGAGCTTCGCGACGAGCTCAACGTGCAACTCCGCCCGGAAGTGTCGGAGTTGGCCAGCGGATTCTTGTCCGAGCTGACCGACGGCCGATACACGGAGATCGAGCTCGATGATCAGTACAACGTGCTCGTGCGCGAGGACGGGGTGCCCAAGCCCGTGATTTCGGGCGGGGAGGAGGACGTCGCCAACCTCGTGCTCCGGTTGGCCGTGTCGCAGATGATCGCCGAGCGCGCCGGGCAGTCGTTCTCGCTGTTGGTGCTCGACGAAGTGTTCGGATCGCTGGACGAGAGCCGGCGCCGCAACGTCGTCGATCTGCTGCGGCGGCTGCACGACCGGTTCGACCAGGTGATCGTGATCACGCACATTGATGCGGTGCGCGATGGTCTCGATCGCGTGATGACGGTGCGCTATGACGAAGCGCGCGCGACGTCGGTGGTGGATCTGCCGCCGGGCACCGCGCCCGTCGAGAGCGACGAACCATTGGCCCTGGCCGTGTAATGGCCGTCGTGCGCACGTGGCGGCAGGTGCGGACGGTGGACGGTCCGCATCCGGCGCACCGGGACGACATCCCGGCGCTGAATCAGATCTTCAGCGACGCCTTCACCGAGCGGTACCGGCGCGACGGCATGCTCGGCGTGCGCGTGCCGTTCCTGAATCCCGCGATCTGGCGCTACGCGATCGAAGACGCGGCCGAGGGCGCGCTGTTGTGGCGCGGCGATCGGGGCGAGGTCGTCGCCTTCAACATGACGCATTGTTCCGGCGTCGAAGGATGGATGGGACCGCTGGCCGTGCGGCCCGAGTCGCAGGGCGCCGGACTGGGCAAGGATCTGGTGCGGGCCGGCATCGACTGGCTGGGCCGTACTGGCGCGCGCGTCATCGGGTTGGAGACGATGCCGCGCACGATGGACAACATTGGATTCTACTCCAGCCTGGGGTTGGTGCCCGGGCGACTGACACTGACCCTCACGCTCGATGCCGCACCCGCGGAGCAGCCGGCGCCGGTCCTCGGTCGCCTCTCGCGGGCGACGCAGGATGATGTCCTGGCGGAGGCCCGCGCGTTGGTCGGGTCGCAGATCCCCGGATATGATTTCACGCGGGAGCTCAAGCTCACCGATCATCTGGCGCTGGGCGACACCGTGCTTCTGTATGACGGCGACACGCTGGCCGGCTATGCCCTGTGTCACACGGCGCCGCTCGTCGAGGGCCGGTCCCGCGATGAGCTCCGCGTGCTCAAGCTGGTGCTCCGTTCCGGCGCCGATCTCGAGCCCCTGGTGCGCGCGCTCGCCGATTTCGCGCGGCGGAGCGGCACGCGGCGGGTCGCGCTCCGCGTGCAGGGCGAGTACATTGAAGCCTACCAGCGATTGATCGCGCTCGGCGCGCGGGTGCGGTGGACCGATCTCCGGATGTCACTCGCCGGCGCGTCCGAGCCGCGCGCGGTCACCGGGATCGTGTGGTCTAATTGGGAGGTTTGACGGAGCGCTTGAACGGCGCGCCGCGCGCGACGATGCGCCAGATCAGCAGAAAAAGCCCGCCCGTCAGGAGAAAATGCACGTAGCCTGGCGCATTGTTGATGGCGAACACGGCGATGCCCCAGACCACCAGCATGAGAACGGCGGCGACGATACCTAAATCCAATTGACTCGTCCTGTGAAAGGTCGTTAGCTTGCTGTGCAGAATATGACGGGGCGGAGAGGCTTAATTTTTGAGCCGATAAGTCCTCCGGGTGGGTTCGACAATCTATGCCGACGTCATGCCCCAGTGCGGGGAAGGCGGAAAGTGTGGTGAGGACCTCATACATTCGACAGGGCTTCAAAAACCCCTCTTCGTTCCACCTCGTTCGAGAAGCTCCGCCCCTCAGGCGGAGCTTCTCGCGTTTCAGGCGTTAATATATGCACTATGGCCGACTCGAGCGCGACTGACGTCGCGGATGCCACTGAACAGGAGCTGGCGAGGCTCGTGCGCCGGCAGTTGGAGCTCCTCGGCGAGAATCCCGAACGCAACGGACTGCTCAAGACGCCGGTACGGGTCGCCAAGGCTCTGCGCTTTCTGACCCGTGGGTACGCCATGGATGCGGCGCAGGTCATTGGCGACGCGCTCTTCGACGAAACGCACGAGAGCATGGTCATGGTGCGCGACATCGAGCTGTACTCGTTGTGCGAGCACCACCTGTTGCCCTTTTTTGGCCGCGCCCACGTGGCCTATATCCCCAATGGGCGGATCGTCGGGCTCTCCAAGGTGGCGCGCGTCGTCGACGTCTTCGCCCGCCGGTTGCAGGTGCAGGAGCGGATGACGGAGCAGATCGCCCGGGCCCTGGAGACGGAGCTCAAGCCCCGGGGGATCGGCGTCGTCATCGAAGCCCAGCATCTGTGCATGATGATGCGCGGCGTGGAGAAGCAGAACTCCAAGACCATCACCAGCTCGCTGCGGGGGAGTTTTCGCGACGACGCGAAGACGCGCGATGAGTTCCTCCGTCTCGCCCATAACGGCCGCTAACGGACCCGCGATCGCGCCTGCGACCGCGCTCGTCACCGGTGGCTCTCGTGGCATTGGAGCCGCCGTGGCGCAGGCGCTGGCGCGGGTCGGCACGCGGGTGGCCATCGTCTCGCGCCACGCGGTGCCCGGGGCGCTGTCCGCGGCCGCGGATCTCGCCGAGCCCGGCGCCGTCGACCGGATCGTGGCGTGGGCCACGGCGGGGTTGGGCGGGACGCCGGACGCGCTCGTGAACGTGGCCGGCGCCTTCACCCTGGCGCGCGTCGAGGATACCGAGCCCGCGGTTTTCGATACGATCATGGCCCTGAATGTCGGCGCGCCGTTTCGCCTGGCGCGGGCGTTGTTGCCGGCGATGCGCGCGCGCGGCCACGGGGACATTGTGACCGTGGGATCGGTGGCCGATCGCATCGCCTTCCCGGAGAACGGCGCCTATGCGGCGAGCAAGTTCGCCGCGCGCGGGTTGCACGAGGTCTTGCGGGAGGAGTTGCGGGGCAGCGGCGTGCGCGCGACGCTGGTGTCGCCGGCCGCGGTCGACACCGCGCTGTGGGACGCGATCGATCTGGAGCGGCATTCCGGCGTGCCACCGCGCGCCGCCATGCTATCGGCGGACGCGGTGGCCGAGGCGATCGTCTTCGCGCTCACGCGTCCCCGCGGCGTCGCCATTGACGAGTTGCGCCTGTCGGCGTGCACCTCGATCTGATTCCCGCCCTCCGTTGTCCGCGGCCACACGAGGAGTCGGCGCTCGTGCTGGCCGCGGATCGGACGCGCGGGCGCCACGTGATCGCCGGCGTGCTCGGTTGTCCGGTATGCGAAGCCGAGTACGCCGTAGTCGACGGCGCGGTGCAGTTCGCGGCCATGCATTTTGGGAGACCTCCGATCGATGCGCCGTTGTTGCACCTCGCCGCGATGATGGGGCTCGAGCGCAGTGGCGGCGTGGTCTTGGTGGGCGGCGGGTGGTCGGCGCACGCCGCCGGCGTCAGTGAGATCGGCGAAGCCCTCGTCGTTGTCGTCAATCCCGCGTCCGCGCCTCTGGTGGAGAGCGAGCGCGTGTCGATCGTGTACACCGATCGCGTGTTACCGGTCGCGGCACGCGCGCTCCGCGCCGCGGCGGTCGACGCGGACACGGCGGCGCTCGATGGCATTGTCGCCGCGTTGGCGGCGCGCGGCCGCTACGTCGCGCCCGTTGCCGTGCCGGTGCCGGCGCGCATCGCGGAGATCGCGCGCGACGACGCGTTTTGGGTTGGCGAAGCGATCGGCGACGCCAGCGGGCCGGTCCCTCTGGGGCGGGCTCGGCGGTGAGGGTGGTCCCGCTCTTGCCTTTCTAGCCTCCGAGCAGCACGCAGTCTCCTTGGAGGGAAGCATGCCCGACAACAAAGAGCGCAAGGATCCCGTTAAAGATCCTCTGAACCCGGCGAAGGATCCGATGTCGGACCCGGGCCGCCAGGGCGGCGGGACCGGCGGTGGCAAGAGCGGTGCCGGGCAGGGCACGGGCGGTACGCGGCCCAATCAGCCCGGTCAGCGCGACCGCCCCGACGGCGACGCCGACGATCTCGATCGCTAGGGGTTAGTGCGAGGGGGCGGCGTGGTGCGCCGCCCCCTCGTCCGTGGCGCCCGCATACAGGGCGTCGATGACGTCCTGGTAGCGCGCATTGATGACGCGGCGCCGCACTTTGAGGGTCGGCGTCAGCTCTCCGCGCTCGACGGTGAAGTCGTGCTCCAGGAGCGCGACTTTCTTCGGCGTCTCGAAGCGCGCCAATCCTTGTAGGTGCCCCAAGACTTCCTGTTGCATCTTCTCGACGACGGCCGGATTGGCGATGAGCGCGGCGCGTCCGTCGGCGGCGATGCCTTGCTGGCTCGCCCATTTCTCGAGTTGAGCGAAGTTGGGCACGACGAGCATTGCCGCGAACTTGCGGCGGTCGCCGATCATGACGGCCTGACTGACGAACCGGTTTTGCCGCACGATGTTCTCGATCGGCTGCGGCGCGATCGCTTTGCCACCGGCGGTCTTGATCAGATCCTTCTTGCGGTCGGTGATGGTGAGGTACCCATTGCGCAACTCGCCGATGTCGCCAGTGTGGAACCATCCATCAGCGTCGATGGCCTCGCGCGTGGCCTCGGGCCGATTGTAGTAGCCCAACATGATGTTGGGCCCGCGCGCCAGAATCTCGCCGTCGGCCGCGATCGAGACGTCGATGCCCGGGAGCGGCCGTCCGACCGTCCCCACGCGATTCGCGTCCGGCAGGTTCACCGCGATCACGGGCGATGTCTCCGTCAACCCGTACCCTTCCAGGATCCGGACGCCGGCGGCGGAGAAGAATTTGTTGATCTCGACCGCCAGCGGCGCGCTGCCCGAGACCGCGTTGGCGAGCCGACCGCCGAGGCGGGCCCGCAGCTTGGAGAACACGAGACGCTGGGCCAGCGCATTTTGCGCGGCCAGCCACGGCCCCGGCGCGCGGCCCGCCAGCCGCTCATCCACGGCCCGTCCGGCCACGCCGCGCGCCCATAGGAAGATGCGCCACTTGAGCGCGCCGCCGGCGTGCGCCGTCTCGGTCGTGGCCGCGTACACCTTCTCGAAGATGCGCGGCGCCGCGAAGATGAGCGTCGGCCGCGTCTCCAGGAGATTCCGGGCGAGCGTATCGATCGACTCGGCGTAGGCGATCGACGCGCCGGCGCTGAACATGAGATAGTCGCCCATCCGCTCGAAGATGTGCGAGAGCGGCAGAAAGCTGAGGACGACCGCGTTCTCCTCGGGTGGCACCAGCGGCCGACAGGTGTCCACGTTGGAGAAGATGTTGTCGTGACTCAGCATCACGCCCTTGGGCTCGCCCGTCGTCCCGGATGTGTAGATGATCGTGGCCAGGTCGTGCGGTTGGACCGCGAGCGCCTGCCGGCGATACGCGTCGGCGGCGGCCGGCGTGTCGATCGCCGCGCCCCGCGCCTCCAGATCCGCGAAGGTGCAGTCGGCGCCCGGCACCGGGCCCTCGCATGCGCAGACGATCTTGAGCCCCGGGAGCTGTGACCGCACCCCGCCGATCTTGGCCGCCTGCGCGGCCGTCGACACGAACGCGGCGACGACACCGGCATCATTCAGGATGAACGGGAGTTGCTCGGCGGGCAGATTCGGATAGACCGGGACGTCGGTGAAGCCGCCGGTCAAGCACGCGAAGTCGGCGATGGCCCACTCGGGCCGATTCTCGGACAGGATCGCGACGCGATCGCCCGGGCGGCAGCCGGCCGCGCCCAACCCCAGGGCCACGTGCCGCACCCGACGTTCCAGGTCGCGGTGCGAGATCGGCACGTAGACGCCGTCGCGTTTGAACTGCAACGCATCCGGCCGGTCATACTGCGCGATCGCATTGAAGAACAGCGCGTTGAGCGTGCCGGGCGTGCGCATAGGGTCAACAGGTGGTGGGGTTGACGAACGTGATGTGGACCGGCACGGGACCGCGCAAGATACGGCCGTGCAGCCGGGCCGTGGCCTGCAGCGTAATCTTGAGCGTATCGTTCATGCGCGACTTCGCGAAGGCACTCGACCCGAATTCCAACGTGCGGGTCGAGAAGCCTCCGTTCTTGGTCGTGTCGAGGATCGATGGGTTGTTCGAGGCGTCGACGAGGAAGGCCAGCAACGCCGTGTCGGCGATGGTTCCGGTTTGCTTGCCGACGAGGTTCGCGGGCGCCGTGATGTCCCAGTGCACGAGATAGTCATCCACCCCGTCCAGCGTGTCCCCGAAGGTCGTCTTGTGCAGCAGCAGGGCGATGAGCGGGGTCGAGATCGGCGCGGCGCAGGCCCCGCGGATCAGCTGTGCCGTGTCCGCCGTGTCCGATGCCAGACTGTCCGGGCGGAACGTCACGTTGATCATGATCGGCAGCGACTGCAGGTCCGTGGCCTGACCGACGATGCGGGAGATGGCGGGGACCGAGTCGGTCGAAGCGAACACGTGGCCTTGGCCATCGACGGTGACGACCGCGGGATCGAGCGTGATCCACGAGATCGGCACGTCGAGCGGCGTGCCGTTGATGTTGAACGCGTGCATGGTCAGCTGGCCCAGCGCCGTGCTGTCGCCGATCCGCATGGTGTCGCCGGCGACGACCGACGGCGCGGGTACGGTGTCGACGAAGAGCGAGATGACGACAGCGGGATTCGATTCCGGCTGGTTACACGCCGCGGCCAGGATCAGAGCGCCGACAGCCCACAGCAGCCCCCCGCGCCTCATGCGAACCGTTCGGCCAGCAGCGTTGCCAGATTGACGTAGGACTGCGCGGCGGCGTCGGCGGGGGTCCGGAGCACGACCGGTTGGCCCGCGGCGAACGCATTGGCGGCGGCGACCGTGCGGGGCACCACGGTATCGAACACCATGTTCGCCGGCAGGTGCTTGCGCACGTAGTCGGCGACCCGGATGCACGCGGCGCTCGCCGGCTCGTACATTGTGAGCAGGATGCCGTCCAGCGTGAGCTCGGGGTTGCAGGCCACGATGTCCTGGATCGCCCGCAGGATCTGGGGCGTCGTCTGGAGCGCCAGCGGCTCGCATTGCAGCGGCACGACGACGTGCTGGCTGGCCTCCAGCGTGCGCCGCACGACCGGCCCCAGGCCCGGCGGCGTGTCGACAATCACGATGTCGCAGCGCGCCCGCGCTTCGGCCAGGACATTGTGCAACATGTTCGTGTCGGCGACCATATGCTGATAGTCCGAGTGGTTCGCCATGTCCGACACGGTCCCCACCAGCATCACGCGGAGCCAGGGCAACTGCGTGGGGAGAATGATCTCGCGCAGCTTGCGTTGGCCGTGCAGGTATTCGAAAAACCCGTAGCTGGGCGCGCCGCGGCGCAAGCCGGCTCCAAACCGCACCGACCCCTGGGGATCGACGTCGACGATGAGCGTCTTGAGTCCGCGGCGGGCGAACGCCGCGGCGAGATTGACGGCCGTCGTCGTCTTGCCGACGCCGCCCTTTTGGCTGACGACGGCGAGCACGTTGCCCACTAGGCGCTCTCGGGGTTCAACCGCATGCCGTCGAGAGTTTCCTCGGCGTGCTTCACCCACCGGTCGGCCTCCGCGCCGTGCGGCCGATGCTCGAGGAATCGGTGCAGATGCTTCTCGGCGCCTTCCCGGTCGCCGCGCTTGAGCAGCAGGAAGGCGAGGCCGTAGTGGGCGCCGGCGAGCTGCGGCTGGACCTCCAGGGCCCGGCGATAGCAACGGACGGCGTCCTCCAAGCGGCCGGTCTTGGAGTACGCGATCGCCAGGTTTTGCAGCACGCGATGGTCGTTCGGTTGGTCGCGCAGCGCCAGTTGGTACGACGTCAGCGCGGCGTCGAAGTCGCCCTGGCGTTCGAGCGCCAACGCCTCGCTCAGATAGTCCAGGCGCTGTGGCTTGGGCCCGTCGGGCTTGCCGAGCAGACGGCTCAACCAGGACATAGTGCCAAAGGTAGGGAGCGGATAGCTTATACACCATGCCGCGCCGATATGTCGTCGACCATACGAAGGGGGTCATGCACATTGAATGGCCTTTCTTCGGCGAGCTGTCCCGCGCGCTGGCGCTGAAGGTCTCGCGCGCCTACGACCCGGAGCTGGTGGTCGGCGTGGCGACGGCCGGCGTCGTGCCGGCCGCCGTGGTCTCGGCGATCCTGGATCGCGAGTTTCATTCGATCATGGTCAGCCGGCGATACAAGGCGCAAACGGTGCGGGAGACGCCCGCGGTGCTGGGGGCGGCACCGCCCGAAGTGCGCGGGCGCCGCGTGCTGATCGTCGATGAGACGTGCGATTCCGGGGCCACCATGCGCCTCGCCGTCGCGGCCATCGTGAACGCGGGCGCGTCCACCGTGCGGACGGCGGTGAGCTTCAAGACAGGCAGCTATGAGCCGGATTTCTACGCGCTTGCGACCGAGAGCACGATCGTACTCCCCTGGGACCGGGAAGTTCTCGTGGACGGCGAGCTGTTGCCCAACCCGATGTACGAGGGGTTGTAACCGTACCGGAGTCGCCCTACTCCACGGCCTCGACGGCCATTCTCGTAGCTCCGCCCCACGCCCATTCTCGTCGTACACGTGTCCCATGACCTCCGCGTTGCCGATCAGGAATCGGCACCGCGGGGCGCCCGCGGAACGGCACTCGACTTCCAGGACGGCCAGCGGGTGGTCCGCGATGCGGCCGAAGAACTCGGCAAACATGCCGGTGGTCAGATAGCACCCGGGATGATCGAGATGCGCCGCCGGGTCGGCCTCGCCCCAGTCGGATGAATCGAGCGTGGCCACGGCGTCGCGTAGGGTGCCGATCGCCAGCGACCCCCAGCCGGCATCGCGGAAGTATTCGGTCGCCTGCTGCTCGAACGATGGCAGGTCCAGGTCCTCGGGCGCCCCGATCCCCCGGGCTTCGAGCCAGGACGTGAAGGACGCGAAGAGCTGCTCGCCGCCGGCATACCCGGCTTCCTGGAGATACGTGGCGGCCGCCGGGCCGGCGTCCCGCACGAGGGCCGCGCGCAGCGCCGCCAGCGAGGCGCGGGTGAGCGCCAGCATTCGGTGATGGGCGAGATCGAGAGACTGTGACATGGGGTTAACCTAACCAGACCTAGCGAGCGGGAGCGAGGCGTGTCAGCAAAGTCGCCTCATCAGTGATTTCGATACCCAGCGCACGGGCCTTTTCCAACTTGCTGCCGGCTTCGTCGCCCGCCAGGACGAAGCTGGTGGCCTTCGAGACGGCACTCGTCACCCGGCCGCCGGCCCGCTCGACGAGCTCGGTGGCCTGGGCTCGGGAGAGGGTCGGCAGTGTACCCGTAATGACGACCGTCAGGCCGCTGAGGGCACCGCCGGCCTCGACTTGTCGGGGCTCGGTGAAATTCACGCCGGCTTTGCGCAGCTTGCCGATCAGCCGGACCGCGGACGGATCGGCGAAAAATTGCCCGACGGCCTCGGCGATCGTATCGCCCATGCCGCGGACGGCCTGAATGTCCTCGACGCTGGCCTTGGCCAAAGCGTCGAGCGTCCCGAAGTGCCGGGCCAGGAGCTCGCCCGCTGTCGATCCCACATGCCGGATCCCCAGCCCAAACAACAGTCTGGAGAGCGGCTGGGCTTTCGACGCGGCGATCGCCTCCACGAGATTCGCCGCGCTCTTCTCGGCGAACCGGTCGAGCGCGACCAGCTGCGGCGTCGTCAACGCGAAGATATCGGCGACGTCGGCGATGAGCCCGGCGTCGACGACCTGCTGGATGCGGGCGTACGAGAGACCCCGAATGTCCATGGCGCCGCGCGACGCGAAATGCACCATGGCCTCCAGCCGCCGGCCCGGGCAGGCGACGTTGGGACAGTAGAGAGCGACCTCGGCGGGATCGGGCTCGACCGGGGTGCCGCACACGGGACAGCGCTCCGGCGCGACCGTCGGCCGGAGATCGCCTTCGCGCCGCTCCACCAAAGGCGCGATGATCTGGGGGATGACCTCGCCGGCGCGCTTGAGCTGCACCCAGTCGCCGACCCGGAGATCCTTGCGGGCGACGAGCTCGAAGTTGTGCAGGGTCGCTTGCCGCACGGTCACGCCGCCAATCTCCACGGGCTCCAACTCGGCGTAGGGGTTGAGCGCGCCGGTGCGGCCGACGTTGACCTTGATGTCGATCAGTCGCGTGACCGCGATGTCGGGGGCGAACTTGCGGGCGATCGCCCACCGGGGCTCGCGGTCGCCGATCGTCCCCAGCTCGCCCTGGAGCGCGAGGGAATCCACTTTGACCACGCCGCCGTCGATCGCGAAGTTGAGCGATCCACGCACGGTGTGCTCGATCTCGGCCGCCCAGGCGTGGACATTGGCCATGGTGCGACACCGCCGGCGATTGGGAGCGGTGGGGACCCCCCAGGACGCCAACGCGTCCAGGACATCCCATTGGCTGGTGAACGGGACGTTCTGACCCACGACCGAGTATCCGAAGAAGTGCAACGGCCGCTGCGCCGAGACGGCGGGATCCAACTGGCGCAACGCGCCAGCGGCGCTGTTGCGCGGGTTGGCGAAGAGTGGCTCGCCGGCCGCCGCGCGGCGCTCGTTCAGCTCCTCGAACTTGTCGAAGGGCATGTAGACCTCCCCTCGAATCTCGATCAGCCGCGGCGGCTTTGCCGCGCGCAGCTTGAGGGGGATTTCCCGAATCGTCCGCAGATTGGGCGTGACGTCTTCGCCGATGGTGCCGTTGCCGCGGGTCGCGCCAGCGACGAGGACGCCATTCTCATAGGTCAGGCTGACGGCCGCGCCGTCGATCTTGAGCTCGGCGGCGTATCCGCTGCTCGCGATGGCCTCGGCGCCGACGATGCGCACGAGTCGCTCCTCCCAGGCGTCCAGGGCGGCGTCGTCGAACGCATTGCCCAGGGAGAGCATGGGCACCAGGTGCTTGTGCTTGGGCAACGCACTCCGCGGCTCGGCGCCCACCCGTTGGGTGGGCGAGTCCGGGGTGCGCAGGTCGGGATGCTCGCGCTCCAGGTCCTGGAGCGCGCCGAACAGTCTATCGTATTCGGCATCCGACAGCGCCGGTCGATCGAGGACGTAGTACTCGTACGACGCGCGCTCGAGCTGCTCCCGGAGGGCCGCGGCGCGCTTGGCCGCCGCCGTCACGCGCCCTTGGCCTCCTCGGCCATCACCTGCATCGCCACTGACACCAGCCGCTCCAGCTCCTCGTCCGAATCCTTGGGCAAGAGCGTCTCGGCCCAGATATGATCCTCGGTCTTGGCGTAGCGGTCGAGCAAGCGCTTGAGAAACGACACCAATGCCACGCGCTGGACTTCGGTCCGCCGTTGGGCGTGATCGGAGTCCCGCGTCGACCGGACCAAGGCCTCGAACCGGTGCGCGTTGCGCAACGCCTTCGCCGTCAGCGAGGCGACGACCTGACAGAACCGCACATTGGAGTCCGAGAACGGCGTGGCGTCGCGCTCGGTGCGCAGGAAGATCGCGCCGATCACCGCGCCACGCCAACGGATCGGCGCCACGACGATGGAGCGGACGTTGCGCATGTCGAGCGTGGCTTTGACCTCCCGCAACATTGGCTCGTTGGTCGCATTGGCAATGAACACGGTCTCGCCCGACTCGAACGCCCGCTTCAACTCCGGGTAGCGTTTGAGATCGACGACCATGTTGCGGATGCTGGGATCCTCGTAGCTGGCGACGAGGCGGACTTCCTCGGACTCGCCGGCGAGGAAGATCGAGCTGCGATCGAGGCCGAAGGTCTCGCCCAGCTTGCGGGCGATGACCTGCAGGATGTCGGAGAAGTGGAGGGAGCCGGAGATCTCCTGCAGGATATCGACGACGGCGACCAGATGGTCACGCTCTCGCTGCAGCTCCTCGATCCGCGTCCGGAGCGTGAGGAGCTCCGGGTCGGGTTCCCCCCGACCGTCGGCTTGCGTCGTCAGCGCGTCGCTGCGCTCCATGGGCGATATGAGAGAGATATTCCGGGCTGTCGAAGCGGATGACGAGGTTCCGGCCCGTCTCCTTTGCGACATACAAGGCGTTGTCGGCGGCGCGCACCAGAGCGTCGACGTTGCCGATCAAATGGTGTGGCCACCCGGCCACGCCGCAACTGATCGTGCGTCGGACGCTGCCGCCTTCGAACGCAAATGTATGTTGCTCCACCGATTTCCGCACCCTTTCCGCCAAGCTCACCGCGACTTCCGGGGCGGCCCCGGGCAGGAGGAGCATGAACTCCTCGCCGCCGTACCGGCCCACCCGGTCGATTTCGCGGGCTTCGACTTTCAGGATCTGGGCGAGCTGGCGGAGCACCGCGTCCCCCGCCTGGTGCCCGTGCGTATCATTGACGCTCTTGAATTTGTCGAGATCGCACATGATGCACGAGAACGGCTCCTGGAGGCGCTTGGCGTGCGCGAACGTTTCCTCGAGGCGTTCCTCGATATAGCGACGGTTGTCGATCTCGGTGAGCGGGTCGGTCTGCGAGATCCGGCGCAACTGGTCGTTCATCGTCGACAGCTCGCGTGACTGGCGCTCGACCTCGTCCTGCAGCGACTTGATCCGGAGCAGCGACCGGACCCGCGCCTCCAACTCGGCGAAGTTGATCGGCTTCGTGATGTAGTCGTCGGCGCCGGCATTGAGTCCCAGAACCTTGTCCTGGGTGGAGTCGAGCGCGGTCTGCATGATGATCGGCGTGAAGGGCAGGGCCTTGCTGGCCTTGATCCGCCGCGCCACCTCGATCCCGTCGACCTTGGGGAGCATGACGTCGAGCAGGATCAGATCGGGCAGCACGCCATCCGGCGGCGGTCCGAGAACCCCGGCGGCCGCCAGCGCCTCTTCTCCATCGCGGGCGACCAGCGTGCCGTAACCCCGGGCCTCCAGACGGTCACGCAGTAGGTCGACGTTGTCCGGGTGGTCGTCCACGATCAGGATGTGGACGTCGCGCCGCTGTCCCGCCATACCGCTACACCGTCTCGATTTTTCCGAGAAAGCGCTGGACCTCGGCGACCACGGCGCGCGGCTCGCAGGGCTTGGCCAGGTATCCATCGCACCCGACCTCCATTGCCTTTTCCCGATCCGACGCGAGCGCATGGGCGGTCAGCGCAATGATCGGGATGTTGTGCGTATCCGGGTCGTGCTTGAGCACCTGCGTCGCTTCCCAACCGTCGATAATGGGGATCGAGATATCCATCAAAATGAGATCGGGGCGCTCCGCTCTCGCCTTGGCAATCCCCTCCTCGCCGTTCAAGGCCTCCATCACGCGATAGCCGAAATGCCGGAGGATCGTCGAATAGACGATACGATTGTCTTCGTTGTCCTCCACGAGGAGAACCGTTTTCCCGTTGGCGCTCATGCGCGGACCGGTAGCTGCAACAAGTTGAGAGGCTTGCACTTGCACTCCCGAGGATGCAACGAGACGTGGGACTCGCCCCTGTCCTGCCGCCCAATGGCGGTCGGAACCGTCTCCCATATCCGCAAGTTTCTTACCATTTTGCGAGACGCGCTCGAGCGTCATCCTGATAGTGGGGGTCATTATAGTCCGTCATCGGTGCGTCGATGACGAACTGATACTCGGCTTTTGCCTTCGGTCGATCGTCCGTGTCTTGATAAATCTTGCCCAAATCCAGGTGGTGCACGATCCGTTTCGGGTCACTGGCGACGGACCGCTGCATGTAGTCGATCGCGCTTTTCCAGCTCGCCTGGTCGAAGATGCCGCCGCCCAGAAAATTCTTGGCCATGAATCGGGAGAACCCGCTCAACCGCATGATCTCGGCGTTCCAGACTCCCATCACGTGCAGCGCTCCCGGGTTCGTGGAGTCGATCGCCAGCGCCGCCAGCGCCTCGGCCCGCACCTCCTTCGCGTATTTCACTTTCTTTCCCGGACCGTACGTCTGGGCCTCGCGCCCCAAGGCGCGGGCCAAGTGAAAATGGGGTGTGGCGCTGTCTGGATGCATCGCGACGGCGCGCCGCGCGTAGGCACTGGCTTTCTGGAACAGCGCGATCCGGTGCGGCTCGTCGGGGTCGAACTCTCCCAGATCCACCGCGCTCCGGGCCGCCTTCCACAACGCCTCGTAGTCGAGCGAGTCGACGGCGATCGCCGCCTCGTAATCGGCGAGGGCCGCCGATGCGTTTCGCGCGGCGTACAGGCTGTCGCCGAGGACGATGTTGCTGTTGCGGCGGGTCGTGTCCTGTCCGACAACGGCGCGAGGAAGGGCAAAGACGATGACGGCGACAGCCGACCCGAAAATGGTGTGGGGCCAACGCGAGCCCATACGCGGCGCCAAGCTACGGGCCGCCATTGCGGTCGTCAATGAGCATACTTCCCCTGAGGCTGATCGAGCGCAAGCGCGACCGGGGCGGCATCGCGCCACTCGAGTGGCATGAGCTCATCCGGGACTACGTCGCAGGCGGCGTGCCCGACTACCAGATGGCGGCGCTGCTTATGGCGGCGTTTCTGAATGGACTGGACGCGGTCGAGACGGCGGCGCTGACCGACGCGATGCGCGTCACGGGCGCGATGCTCGGCGGCCGGCGCGGCTGCCGGGTGGACAAGCACTCGACCGGCGGGGTGGGGGACAAAGTGTCGCTCGTCCTGGCGCCCCTCGTCGCCGCCCTCGGGGTCACCGTCCCCATGATCTCGGGCCGCAGTCTCGGGCACACGGGCGGGACGCTCGACAAGCTGGAAGCCATTCCCGGGTTTCGGACCGATCTGACGCTCGCCGAGGCGGCGGCGCAGCTGGATCGCGTGGGGTGCGTGCTCATGGGGCAGACGGCTGAGCTGGCCCCCGCGGACCGGCTGCTGTACGCGCTCCGCGATGCGACGGCCACGGTGGAGTCGATCCCGCTCATCGCGGCCAGCATCATGAGCAAGAAACTCGCGGAAGGGCTGAGCGGACTCGTGCTCGACATCACAAGGGGGTCGGGCGCGTTTCTGCCGTCGCTCGACGATGGGCTCGCCCTGGCCCAGGGCATGATCGCGCTCGGCGCGACCCAGGCCTGTCCGGTCGTCGCCCTCGTCACGGCGATGGACCGCCCGCTGGGGCGCGCCTGCGGCGTCGTCCTCGAGACCGAGGAAGCGATCCTCGCGCTTACCGGCGAGGGACCGGCCGATCTCATGACGGTCACGTACGCGCTCGGCGCCGAGATGCTGCTGCTCGGGGGCGCCGCGGCGGATCGGGCCGGAGCGCTCGACCTGTTGCAGGACGCGATCGCGTCGGGCGCGGCGGCGCGCAAGTTCCAGGAGATCATCGAGGCCCAGGGAGGAAACCCTGGCGTCGTCGACGACCCGGCCGTGCTACCGCAGGCGCCGGTGACCGAACGCTACGATGCGCCGGCGGCCGGATACATCGCCGGTATCGAGCCACGGGCCATCGGCCGCGGCATCACGGCGCTGGGCGGTGGCCGCACCCGCACCAGCGACGGGATCGATCCGACCGTCGGGTTCGTGATCGGCATCAAGCCCGGCGACCGCGTCGAGGCCGGACAACCGCTGGCCACGATCCACGCGCGCGACGCGGCCGGACTCGATGTCGGGCGTGCCGTGCTCGGCCAGGCGATTCGCATCACCGACGCGCCGGAACCGTATCTGCCGCTGGTGAGCCACCGGATCACCGCCGCGGGCATCGCGCCGTATACTTAGCGCATGCCCATTTTGCTCGAGAAGCTGCTCGCCGCGGGCGCGGTGGTCGTCAGCGCCGGCATTCTGGCCATCTACGCCGGCCTCATCGCGCTCATGTGGCCCGCGTCGATCGGCGGCGCCAACGCCGTTCAATTCGCCGTGCTGGTCTTCGCCGCTGGCGTGCCGATCAGTCTCATCATCGCCGCCCACCTGGTGCTGGCGCGTCAGCTCTATCGGGACGCTATACGTCGAGGTTACTGACGAACCGCGCGTTCTTCTCGATGAACTCGCGCCGCGGCTCGACGTCGTCGCCCATGAGCTGCTGGAACGTCTGATCGGCGATCATCGCGTCTTCCATGGTGACCTTGAGCATCGTGCGCGTCGAGGGATCCATGGTGGTGCGCCAGAGCTGTTCGGGGTTCATCTCGCCCAGGCCCTTGTACCGCTGAATCGACACGGAGCTGCGCCCGTCGCCGTTGCCCAGGCGCTCGGTGAGCACATCGCGCTCGGCGGCATCGTAGGCGTAGAACTCTTCCTTCCCCCGGGCCACGCGATAGAGCGGCGGTTGGGCGAGATAGATGAAGCCGGCCTCGATCAGCTCGCGCATTTGCCGGAAAAAGAACGTCAACAACAGCGTCCGAATGTGCGCCCCGTCGACGTCGGCGTCGACCATGAGCACGCACTTGTGGTACCGCGCGTTCTCGATGTTGAAATCGTCCTTGATCCCGGTGCCGATGGCCGTGATCATGGTGCGGATCTCTTCGTTGGACAGGATCTTGTCGATCCGCGCCCGCTCGACATTCAGGATCTTGCCGCGGAGCGGCAGGATCGCCTGGAACTGCCGGTCGCGTCCCATCTTGGCTGACCCGCCGGCCGAGTCGCCTTCGACGAGAAACAGCTCGCACATCGTCGGGTCATCGAGCGAGCAATCGGCCAGCTTGCCGGGCAGCGCGCTGATGTCCAACGCGTTCTTCTTGCGCGTGAGATCGCGCGCTTTGCGCGCGGCTTCGCGGGCCCGCGCCGCCGAGATCGCCTTCTCGATGATCGTGTTGGCGATCTTGGGGCGCTCCTCCAACACGGCGCCCAGCATCTCGTTGACGACCGTCTTGACGGCGCCTTCGACCTCGGAGTTGCCGAGCTTCGTCTTGGTCTGGCCTTCGAACTGGGGCTCGCGGACTTTGACGGACAATACCGCTGCCAGACCCTCGCGGACGTCATCGCCCGTGAGCTGGATGTTGTCTTTCTTGAAGAATCCGTTCTTCTGGGCATAGGCGTTGATCGTGCGCGTCAACGCGCTCTTGAAGCCCGTGAGGTGCGTCCCGCCTTCGTGCGTGTTGATGTTGTTCACGAACGAGAACAGGTTCTCGTTGTAGTCATCCGTGTACTGCATCGCCAGCTCGATCCCGACGTCGTCGCGCTCGGTCTCGATGTAGATCACCTGCGGGTGGAGCGGCTTCTTTTTCTGGTTGATGAAGCCCACCATCTCGCTCAGGCCGCCCTTGGCGTGGAACGTCTCGGTCTTGGCCGGCGTGGCGCGCTCGTCGGTCAGCGTGATCGTCACGCCCTTGTTCAGAAACGAGAGCTCGCGCAGGCGCATGGCCAGCGTCGCGTAGTCGAACTCCAGCACCGTGAAAATCTGCGCGTCCGGCTTGAACCAGACGGTGGTGCCGGTCTCCTTGGCGCCGACCTTGTCCAGGACTTTGAGCTTCGTGTGCGTGACGCCGCGCACGAAGTCCATGTAGTGCTGCCGCCCGTCGCGCTTCACCCAGACCTTGAGCGCCTCGGACAGCGCGTTGACGACGGACACGCCGACGCCATGGAGGCCGCCCGAGACCTTGTAGGAGCTCTTGTCGAACTTTCCGCCGGCGTGCAGGACGGTCATCGCCAGCTCGACGCCCGGTATCCGCTCGGTCGGGTGGATGTCGACCGGGATGCCGCGCCCGTTGTCCGTGACCGTGATCGAGTTGTCGGCGTGGATCGTCACGCTGCACTCGTCGGCGTAACCGGCGAGCGCTTCGTCGATCGAGTTGTCGACTACCTCGTAGACCAGATGGTGAAGTCCGCGCTCTGAAGTCGAGCCGATATACATGCCCGGACGCTTGCGGACGGCCTCGAGTCCCTTGAGGACCTGAATTTGGCCAGCGTCGTAAGTCTCGTCAGTTTTTGCCATGTGGGAATCTGGAAATCTAGCGGTCGGGACTGCCGATGGCAACCACGAGCTCGTGGCGCAAATCTTTTATTTGCAACGAATTATCCGCGTATCTGATAGCGGATCCTCACGATGGGTGGACGGTCGACATTCGCCCCGTTCAAGGACGCCAACAGCTGAGGTTCCATGAGTGATAATTCGGTCATCCAGGGGTTCGACGCGACCCCGACAAAAAGCGTCCCGTCGGCCGTCACCAGGAGCGGCACGGTCACGGCCGCGATCTCCCGACCCACCAACCTGGGCCATTCCGGGATCACGCCCGCTTGCTCGACGCGCTCCGCCAAGCCGGACGTGCGCAGGTAGTCGGCAAGCACGTCTCCGATCTTGTCCATGGGTCAGCCCGCCCGCATCACGGCGCCCGCCACGACTCGCCATTGCTCGAGGTTCGTCAACTCGGGCGGGATATCCGTCGCCCGGGGAACGGTGAGAACAGTCTGTCTATCCCCCCGATCGCGCAACAGCGCGAGGATCCGCTGCGCCCGGTCTCCGTCCAGCTCGGCGAACGGATCGTCGAGCAGGAAGAGCGGCGCCGTTCCCACGTGCCCGCGGAGTGTGTCGGCTTCGAGCATGCGCAGCGCGATCGCCACGGTGCGCTGTTGTCCCGCCGAGCCGAAGATCCGGATGTCGTGCCCGCCCAACGTCAGGACCAGGTCGTCCCGATGTACGCCCGTCTGCGTCAGCCCTCGCCTGAGGTCATGCGCGCGCCCTTCGGCCAGCGCTTTGACTAACGTCATCTCGATGCGCTCGCCGTTCGCGTGAACGGCGCTCTGATATCGCATCGTGACTGGGGCGTCTTCCCCGACAGCGGCCGCCAGGCGCGTGAGCGCCGGCGCCGAGCGCTGGACCCACGCCGCGCGCTCGGTCCAGATGACGGCGCCGTGCTCGGCGAGCGGCTGTTCCCAGACCGCGACGTGGGCGACGCCGCCCGCCCGCAGTGCCGCGTTCCGACGGGCCAGCGCCGCCCGGTACCCCTGCAGCGCGCGCAGGTACGGCGGCGACGTGACGCCGAGCATGATGTCCAGATAGCGGCGGCGCTCGGACGGCGCGCCGCGCACGAGCGCGACGTCGGCGGGTGAGAACATCACCGATGCCACGGCCCCCAATGCGTCAGTCAGCCGCCCCGGCTCCACGCCGTCGAGCGTCACCCGCTTGCGCTTGCCGACGCGCTCGTATCCCACGCCGACGGATCGGCGCTCGGTCTCCCCGCGCACGTGAAACGCGGGCGCGCCAAAGCGGACGACGTCCACGTCGCGCGCGCCCCGCACGGACCGTAAGAGATGCAGATAGTAGATGGCCTCGAGGAGGCTGGTCTTCCCGTGCCCGTTGTCCCCGATCACCGCGAGGCCATCACGCGGCACATCGACCGCGATCCGGGCGAGGTTCCGAAAGTCCCGAATCTCGAGATGCCGGAGCCACACCCCCGAGCGCCCTAGCGGCCGGCAAAGCGTGGCGCGCGTTTCTCGAGAAAAGCTCCGGTGCCTTCCGCGGCGTCGGCCGATGCCGCCAGCGTGCCGAAATAGCTCGACTCCAGCGTCAGCCCATCGTCCAACGCCATGCCCAGTCCCCGGTGCACGGCGTCGATCGAGAGGCCCAGCGCCAACGGGCCGTTGGCCAGGATCTGCTTCATGACATCCCGCGCCGTGGCCTCCAAGCTCTCGCCTGGCACGACGCGCGTGACGAGGCCGATGCGCAGCGCTTCCGCCGCGTCGATGGTCTCGCCCGTCAGGAGTAGGTGCAAAGCGCGTCCGGCGCCCACCAGGCGCGGCAAGCGCTGGGTGCCCCCGTACCCCGGCACGAGCCCCAGCTTGACCTCGGGCTGCCCGAACTTGGCCGCTTCGGCCGCGATCCGAATGTGGCACGCCATGCAGAGCTCACACCCGCCGCCTAACGCGAACCCGTTGACGGCCGCAATGACCGGCTTGGGCGATGTCTCGAACGCGCGGAAAACGCGCTGGCCGCGCTCCGACGTCGCCTGGGCCTCCACGGCGGTCAAGCCTTTCAGCTCGCTGATGTCGGCGCCCGCGGCGAATCCCCGGCCGGCGCCGGTCAAGATGATGCCCCCGACCAGCGGATCGGCGCGCGCCTCGGCGATCGCGGTGCCCAACTCGCTGATCGTGACGTGGTTGAGCGCGTTCAGCTTGTCGGGACGGTTGAGCGTGATCGTGGCGATCCGCTCGGCGACGGTGGAAAGAACAGATTGGTGCGGCACGCCAAAGAATCTAACCGCGCCGTCGCAGAGCGCCATCGCGGCACGCCATTTGCCTGCTGTTTCGCCCACATGGCCGAACGACAGTGGATCACCCGCACGGGAACGGCGCTTTCCGGATTTCGATACACCCAGCCTGGCGACCGTCCGGTGCGCGATCGCGGCACGCTGGCGCGGATCGATGCCCTGCGCATCCCGCCGGCCTACCGCGATGTCCACATCGCCGTCAATGCGCGATCCGCCATCCAGGCGTGGGGGTTCGACGCGAGGGGACGGAGGCAGTATCGCTACCATCCCCGAGCCGTTGCCCGCGGGGCGCTGCGAAAATTTCACCGGATCGCCCGGCTCGGCGCCCATCTGCCGACCATCCGCAAGCGTCTCGCCGCCGATCTCCGCGGCGAGGGGTACACGCGCACGCGGGTCTCCGCCGCCGTCGTGCGCCTCATCGCCGAAGGGTATCTCCGCGTCGGCAGTGAGCGATACGAACGGGAGAACAAGTCCTACGGGGCGACCACCTTGCGGAAAACCCACGTCTCGGTCGCGGGCGATTGTGTCACCCTCCACTACCGCGGCAAGCGGGCCATCCCCCAGCGCCACAGCGTCCGGGACCGGCAGCTCGCGACGTTCATCGCGGGCCTGCGCCGCGCTCCGGGCCGGCATCTCTTTCGGTACGAGAGCGGCGACGGGTGGTGCGACCTGTCGGCGCGGGACGTCAATCGCTATCTCCGCGAGTTGGTGAACGTCCCATACACCGCCAAGGACTTTCGGACGTGGGGCGGCACGCTCGCGTGTGCCGTGGCGTTGGCCGCGGCCGGGCCGGCGGCCAGCGATCGCCTGGCCAAACACAACGTCGTGGCCGCGATCCGCGTCGTCGCGCAGGAGTTGGGCAACACGCCGGCCATCAGCCGAAAATCGTACGTTCACCCGATCGTGATCGCCGAGTATCTGGATCACGGGGCCACGATCGTGCCGTATCTCACCGGCCCGTGCCGTTTGCTCGCCCGGTGCACGCGGGAGGAAGCGGCGCTCGCGGCATTTCTCGAGGAATACTTTCCGGAGCGGCGGCGGCGCGCCAGCGGCTCGCGGCGTAGCAAGCAATAGATTACGGCCGTGGAACCCCTGGCCGCGGTTCGCTGGACCCCGGACCACGACGCCGTCCGCATCATCGACCAGCGCCGGTTGCCCGGCGCGTTCGTCGAGCGCGACCTGGCGACCGTCGACGATGTGGTGGACGCCATCGCGACCCTGGCGGTGCGGGGCGCGCCGGCGATTGGCGTCGCCGGCGCGCTCGGTCTCGCGGTCACCCTCGCCCCCCACGCGGCGGACCCCGGCCCGGTCCTCCGCGAACACGCCGAACGGTATGCCGCGCGCATTCGCGCGGCACGGCCGACGGCCGTCAACCTGCCGCGGGCGATCGATCGCATGTTGACCGCACTGCGCGCCGTGCCGGACGCCGAGATCGTGGAGACGGCGCGCCGCGTGGCCGGGGCGATCCTGGACGAGGATCGCGCCATGTGCCGGCGCATTGGCGACTGGGGCGCGGCCCTCATCCCCAATGGCGCGCGCATTCTCACCCACTGCAACGCCGGCGCCCTGGCGACATCCGGCATCGGCACCGCGCTGGCCCCCGTGTATGTCGCCGCCGAAAGCGGCCGGCGGGTCGAGGTCTTTGCCGACGAGACGCGCCCCCTGCTGCAAGGCGCCCGGCTGACCGCCTGGGAGCTGGCGCGGGCGGGAATCCCGGTGACGGTACTCCCGGATGGCGCCGCCGCCAGCCTGATCGCTTCCGGCCGCATTGATCTCGTACTGGTAGGCGCCGACCGCATCGCCGCCAACGGCGACGCCGCGAACAAGATCGGCACGTATGGCGTTGCCATCGCGGCGCGGCGGCACGGCATACCTCTATATGTCGTGGCTCCAACATTGACCGTCGATCCGGAGACCGCGTCGGGCTCGGGCATCCCAATCGAGCAGCGATCCGCGGCGGAACTGGGGTGCCTGCCCGATGGCGCGCGGGCGTTCAACCCGGCGTTCGACGTCACGCCCGCCGAGCTGATCACGGCGTTCGTGACGGATACCGGGATCCACCGGCCGCCCTATCGGTTCACGTGAGCTACGTTCTCGCCCTGGATCAGGGGACGACCGGAAGCACCGCCCTCGTGTTCGACGAGGCAGCGCGCGTGGTAGGTCGGGGCTACCGCGAGATCACGCAGCACTTTCCCCAGCCCGGCTGGGTCGAGCACGATCCCACCGAGCTGTTCGAGCGCACAGTGCTCGCGGGTCGCGAGGCGATCGAGCGCGCGGGAGTGCGGCCCGATGCGATCCGCGCGCTCGGCCTGACGAATCAGCGCGAGACCGTTGTCGCCTGGGACCCGGCGGCCCCGGCGATGGCGCCCAAGGCGATCGTCTGGCAGGATCGGCGGACCGCCCCGGCGGTCGCCGCGCTCGGGCCTCACGCCCGGATGATCCAGTCCGGTACCGGCCTCACGCTCGATCCGTATTTCTCGGGTACGAAGATGGCGTGGCTGCTCGACCACCACGGGTGGCGTGGGCGGGCGGCCGCCGGCGACGTGCGCATTGGCACCGTCGACACGTGGCTCCTCTGGAACCTGACTGGCGGCCGCGTCTACGCCACCGAGCCCACGAACGCCTCGCGCACGATGGTGTTCGACATCGACAAGCGCACATGGAGCGCGCCGCTCGGCGAGCTGATCGGCGTGCCGACCCGCGCGTTGGCCGAAGTACGCCCGTCGGCGGGACCATTTGGCACGACTGACCCGGCGCTGTTCGGCGCCGCGATCCCGATCGCCGGGATCGCCGGCGATCAGCAGGCCGCGCTCTTCGGCCAAGGATGCCATACGCCGGGCGCGGGCAAGGTCACCTACGGCACGGGTGCGTTTCTTCTCGTCAACACGGGCACCGTGCGCCCGACTGCCGATGGCGGCCTGCTGGCCACGCTGGCCTGCGACGCGCGCGGCGACGCATGCTACGCCAGCGAGGCGGCCATTTTCATCGCCGGCGCCGCCGTGCAGTGGCTCCGTGATGGGCTCGGTCTGATCGGCTCGGCGGCCGAGACCGAGACGCTGGCGCGAAGCGTCGGTTCGACCGACGGCGTGTATTTCGTCCCGGCGTTGACCGGCCTTGGCGCACCCCATTGGGAGTCGCGGGCCCGCGGCACGATCGTCGGCCTGACCCGCGGAACCACCAAGGCGCACATTGTTCGCGCGGCGCTGGAAGCCATGGCCTACGCCACGGCCGACGTGCTGGCCGCGATGCACGCGCACCGGGAGACGTTGCGGGTCGACGGCGGCGCCGCCCTCAACGACTGGTTGATGCAGTTTCAGGCCGATGTCCTGGGGATGACCGTTGAGCGCCCGGACATGGTCGAGACGACCGCCGCCGGCGCCGCGGGCCTCGCCGGATTGGCCACGGGCGTGTGGCGTTCCGCGGACGAGTTCCTGGCCGGTCGGCGGTTCACGCGATTCGCGCCGGGGGCGGGGCAGGGCGCGGCGCGGGACGGCGCGGCCGGTTGGGCCGCCGCGGTCGACACGGCCCTGCATTGGGCACGCGGACAATGATCTATATTGTTCGGGCATGGCTAATCGCCCATCGGAGCAACCAAGCGAACGCCGCGCGAATCTGGAGTTGCGCGCGGTAATCGATGAAATGCTGGAACGCGTTCGGGATTTTCGCCGGTTGACCGGCGCCTGGACCCAGGAAGAGCGGGCCCAGGCGGAGCGCGAGCTGGAAGCGATCATGGCGCGCGTCCGTCAGGCCGCGACGAAGTCGACGAAGGAGTAGGCACGATGCATCCCCGCACGAAATGGCTCGTGGGCGGCCTGTGTATCCTCGGCGGTGCGGGCTACCTGATGGCGAACGCCATCCAGCAGACCGGCGAGTACTACCTGACGCCCCAGGAATTGGCGACGCGCGTGGCCAAGGATCCCTCGTTCGTCGAGACCGGCGTCAAGGTGGGCGCCCGCGTGGTGCCGGGCTCGATCACCCGCGACCCGGGCGGCCGGGAGGTCGCATTCCGTGTCTCGGACGGCGCGCGGACGTATCCGGTGGTCTACCGCGGGTTGACACCGGACACGTTCGCCGACGGCGTCGATGTCGTCGTCGAGGGACGGTTGGGGCGCGACGGCACGTTCCGGGCGACGACGTTGTTGGCGAAATGCGCGTCCCGGTATGAAAACGCGCCGGCCAAGTATCGCCAGACGCCTGGTTACCAGCAGCGGGCCACATGATCCTGATTGGGGAGCTGTCGCTCTGGGTTGGCCTCCTGGTGGCCGCCTGGGCGATGATCGTGTCGTTTGCCGGCGGCGCGTTGCGGCGCCGCGACTTGGTGGCGAGCGGGGTGCGCGGGGTCTACGCGACGTGGGGATTCGTGGTGTTGGCGGCCCTGGGCCTCTGGACCGCGCTGCTCACGCACGACTTCTCGATCAAATACGTCGCCTCGCATACGAGCGCCAACCTGCCCGCGGTGTACACGCTGACGGCGTTTTGGGCCGGGCAAGCGGGGTCGATGCTGTTTTGGTGTCTGGTGCTGAGCACGTACTCGGCGATCGCCCTGTGGACGAATCGCCGAAAGAACGCCGTGCTCATGCCGTACGTCGCCGGGACCCTGGCGGCGGTGATGCTGTTCTTTCTGGCGACGTTGTGCTTCGGCGCCAACCCGTTCGAGCGGCTCGACTGGACGCCGGCCGACGGCAACGGGATGAATCCGCAGCTGCAGAATCCGGGCATGGCGATCCACCCGCCCAATCTCTACTTGGGCTACGTGGCGACGACGATCCCGTTCGCGTTCGCGATCGCGGCGCTCATTACGCGCCGGCTGGACGCGGAATGGTTGGCCGCGGTGCGCCGCTGGTCCCTGGTGTCGTGGTTCTTTCTCACCATCGGCATCACGCTCGGCATGTGGTGGGCCTACGTCGAGCTGGGTTGGGGTGGGTACTGGGCCTGGGATCCGGTGGAGAACGCGTCGCTCCTGCCGTGGCTGACGGGCACCGCGTTCCTGCATTCGATCATGATCCAGGAAAAGCGGGGCATGCTCCGCAAGTGGAATGTCGTGCTGGTCGTGTCCACGTTTCTGCTGGCGATCCTGGGCACGTTCATTACGCGGAGCGGCGTGATTTCCAGCGTGCATTCGTTCGCGCAGTCGCCGGTCGGGACCTGGTTCGCCGCCTTGCTGACGATCTCGGTGGTCGTGACGGCCTATCTCGTCGCGACCCGGCTCAAGGACCTCGAGGCGACGGCCGAGTTGGAGAGCATGGTGAGCCGCGAGGCCGCCTTTCTCTATAACAACCTGGTGCTGGTGGGCATCGCGTTCTCCGTGTTGTGGGGGACGCTCTTCCCGATCCTGAGCGAGGCCGTGCGGGGGTCCAAGATCACGGTCGGGCCGCCGTTCTTCAACGCGGTCAACATTCCGCTCGGACTTCTGCTCCTGGCGCTGACCGGGGTCGGCCCGCTCATCGCCTGGCGGCGGGCATCGAGCGCGAACCTGCGCCGGCAATTCGCGATGCCGGTCTTCACCGGTCTGTCGGCCGCGGCCCTCCTGTTGGCCGGCGGCATGCGGGAATGGCACGCGGTCGTCGCCTACACGCTGGCGGCATTCGTGGCCGGCACGATCGTGCAGGAGTTCTACAAGGGCGTGACGGCGCGACAGCGCATGTATGACGAGTCCGTCATCGTGGCGTTCGTCCGCCTCATTGGGCGGAATCGCCGGCGGTATGGCGGGTATATCGTGCATGCCGGCGTCGTCATCCTGTTTTGCGCATTCGCCGGATTGGCGTTCAAGCGCGAGAACGACGTGACGCTGCATACGGGTGAGGCGTTCGAGACGGTGGACCCGTACGGGCATCACTGGCGGTTCGTCAGCCAGGGGTTGTCATCGTTCGATCAACTCAACCGGCACGTGGTGGCCGTCACGCTCAAGCCCACGCGGGACGGCAAGCCGATGCCACTCATCGAGACGGAGAAACGGCAGCACTTCGACAGCCGAGGCAACGGCACGTTCGAGCCGTCGACGGCCGTCGGCATCCAGGAAGGTCTCGCCCAGGACGTGTACGTCGTCCTCGCCGGCGCGACGAACGAAGATACGGCCGAGATCCGGATCACGTTCAATCCACTGGTGTGGTGGGTGTGGTACGGTGGCTTGATCATGGCACTCGGCGGGCTGATCGTCATGTGGCCACAAGCCGATCGCGCGCGCGCGCGCAGCGGGTATCAGACCGTTCTGGAACCCGCAGCGGTGTCCTGATGGACCGTCGCGCTTTTTTTGTCACGCTCTCGAGCAGCTTGGCAACGCCACTGGTCCTGTCAACGCCGCTCGCGTTGGCAACGCCACTCGCGGCGCAGGAAGCCCGCCGCACGATGTCGGGCCCGATGGACGAGGAGGCCTATCACGCGGTGACGCGACCGCCGAAGGCGGGAGCGTCGTCGTCGATGACCGCCGACGCGCGCGACGCCCTCGAGCACCGCCTGCACTGTCAGTGCGGCTGTACGCTCGACGTGTACACCTGTCGCACGACCGACTTCACCTGTCCGGTGTCGCCCGCCATGCACCACGACGTCATGGCCCTCGTCGCCGGCGGCTACTCGGCCGACGAAATCGTCGCCGCGTTTCGCGATGCCTACGGCGACAAGGTCCTGATGTCACCGCCGCGTGTGGGCTTCAACTGGGCCGGCTATCTCACCCCGTCCCTGGTCCTCGCCGCCGGCGCCATCGGCGTCGCCGTATTGATCACCCGTTGGCGCTCGCGCCCGACGCCTGCGGCGCCGGCGCCCACGCGCGTTGACGCCACCGACGACGAGTTGCGCCGGCTCCAAGACGCCGTGCGCCGGGACGACTGAGGTGTCGGCGCTCCTGATCGGCATGGTGCTGGCGGTCTTGGGACTAGCATTCGTGCTGTACCCGATCCTCGTCGCGCCCCCGGCGCGCGCGCGGCGGCTGGCGCCGCAGGCGCCGCCGGAGAGCAGCGCGATCGACGCGCTCCGCGAGATCGAATTCGACCGTCAGACCGGAAAGCTCTCGGACGCCGACTACGCGTCGCTCAAACTCGGCTACACCGAGCGCGCGCTCGTCGAACTGCGCGCCCGCCCCTCGGCCGCGCCGGACGCGGCGGAAATGGCGATCTTGGCGTATCGCCTGAGTCGCCCGAGCTGTCCGCTCCACGGCGCCCGCCCGGAGCGCGATGCCGCATACTGCAGTGAATGCGGCCGGCACCTGGCTGGCGCCTGCGCCGAGTGCGGCGCACCGGTCACCGAGCCGGCGGCGCGCTATTGCGCGGGTTGCGGAGCGGCGCTGGCGGCCTGATGTCCGCCGCGTGGGAGCAAATTCGTCGCCGTCCCGCGGTCCCATTGCGTCCCTACGTTGTCGAGTACCAGGGGAGTCGCCGCGCGGCGTCGGTCCCGTGGAGCGCGCGCGAAGTGCCAACCACGATCGTGCCCTTGATCGTGAACTTCGGCGCACCGTTCGTGATTGGCACGCCGGAGGGCCGCCACGTCCCCGTCGCCTTCCCGCGCGGTTTCGTCGCGGGGATGCATTCGCGGTATGCGACCGCGGCAACCACCGGCGCCTTCTATTGCATCCAGATCGATCTCACGCCCGCCGGCGCCTGTCGGATCCTGGGGCTCCCTATGCGCGAGCTGACCGATCGCGCGGTGGCGTTGGACGACATCCTTGGCGCCGAAGCCGTCGAGTTGACGGAGCGTCTCTATGACGCGCCCGACTGGTCGACCCGTTTTGCCATACTGGACCACGTGTTCATGCGTCGGCTCACCCGCGCACCGGACATTCCCATCGCCGTCGCGCGCGTGTGGCGCGCGCTCCGCGAGACCGATGGGCGAGCGACGATCGGCGTTCTGTCGCGCGATGTGGGTTGGAGCCGCAAGCATTCTCGCCGTCCAGTTCCGGGAATACATCGGGCTCACGCCCAAGATGTGCGCCCGCGTCCTGCGGTTCGATCGTGCGGTGCGCGCGCTCCGGGCAGGGAACGCCATTGACTGGACGGATTTGGCCTTGGCCTGCGGCTACTACGACCAAGCCCATCTGATCCGCGACTTCCACGAGCTCGCCGGCGTGACGCCGGTAACATTCGTCCAAGACTTGTCGCCGGCCACCCGCTAGGATGCACGGCATGACCAACATTTTTCCTGCTCTCCGGTACAGCGACGCCGCTGGGGCGATCGATTGGCTGTCGAGGGCCTTCGGGTTCGAGCGCCACGCCGTCTACGACAATCCTGACGGCACCGTGGCCCATGCCGAGCTCCGCCTCGGCGATGGTATGATCATGCTCGGCACGGCGCGCGACGACGATATGAAAATCAAGAGCCCGCGCCAGCTGGGCGCCTCCACCCAGGCGATCTACGTCGTGGTCGAGGATCCCGACGCGCACTTCGCGCGCGCCAAAGCCGCGGGCGCCGAGATCGTGCGAGGTCTCACGGACCAGGACTATGGCTCGCGCGAATACTCGTGCCGGGACATTGAGGGCCACGTGTGGTCGTTTGGTACGTACGCGCCGGCTAGCTCCGCTCGATAGTCTCCAACCGGCGGAGCGCGACGCGGATCGGCACCAGGGTCGCCGTGACGCAGAGCGCGCCGGCGAGGCCGAATCCGATGACGAGATCGCGCACGTCGCGCGTGTCGTCCCCCACAAAGCCGAGGGTGCCGGCGGCTTGCGCGCTCAGATAGTTGTAGACGGGTCGCGCTTCGAGGACGACGACGGCGCCGATGACGAGCACGGACGCCATCATGAACACCAGTCCCCCGAACGACGTCGGGATCTGGGCCGCATTCTCCGTCTCGAACTGCGGAAAGACCGTCCCGAAGCACAGCGCGAGCGCCGCGATGGCGAACGTCAGAAAGGTGATCGTGAACACCGACACCGCGAACACGAACCCGTTGACCTGCAGCAGCGCGTCGGTCACGGCGACGATGATGAGCGCCAGAACCAGCAGCGGCAACGTGCCGACCCAGAACTTGGCCCACAGCAGATCCCGCATCTGGAGCGGGCTTGCCCGGAGGAGCCAGAACGTTCGGCCTTCGAGGCTCACACCGGGAAAAACGAAACGCGCGGCGATCGACGCCAGCACGAATCCCGCGATCAGCAGGTTGCAGAACGGCACGACGTTTCGCAGGAACGCTCCGACCCCATCGTCATTGAGCGGCAAGAACTTCACGTTGAACACATAGACGACGATGAGCACCGCCAGCAGAATCAGCTGGGACCACTGCGTGCTGTCGCGGAAGAAGACCCGGAGCTCCTTGAGGATCAGCTCCCGGCGGCGCACGCCGACGGGGGCCAGGATGCGCCGCGCGAAGCGGGACACGAGGTCGCTCCGGGCGAACTGCCGGCTCGACTCCTGGGCCTTGCTGAAGCCCGCGGGATAGAGCCACCAGTGCAGCCCGGCGCCCAGCACGAACAGCGCGGCGGCAGTCGACCACAGGAGATAGTAGGGCAGCGCGTCCGGCGCTCCCGTGAGCCACGACATGAGCGCGTTCTGCACCCAGTCACTGGGGAGCCACGGGGACGTCGGCGTTCGTAGCACCGACACGAACTCGACCAGGGAGCGAAAGCCTTCGGGTCGGGCCAGGCGCTCCGGGCGCATCACGCGGAACAGCACGGCCACGCCGCCCGCGGCCAGGACGGCGATCACACTCAGAATGTCGCGCGTGCGGCGCGCCGGAAAGACGTTGACCAGGAGCAGCGTCACGGCGCTCCCGATCGCCGCCGGCAGCAACAAGTACGGAACGAATGCCGCCAACGCCACGAGCGGAAACCAGGGGCCGCCCCGAAACACCACGCCGTACGCCGTCAGGATGGGCGCCGCCATGAGCGCGACCATCCAGCTGGAGTTGATCACGGTCTCGGTCAGCTTCGCCGTGTAGAGGGCGAGCCAGTCGACGGGTGCGCCGACGAGCAGATCCAGGTCCCGCGCCAGGAAGAACGTCGACAGCGCCGTCACGACGTTCGAGAGGAGCAGGATCGAAAAGAATCCGACCAGTAACGTGCCGAGCAACTTGCCCGCGAGGAGCGGGCCGATGTCGGGCACGTTCTTGAAGTACGCCAGCAACCGATAGAGTACCGCGTAGATCCCCGCCCAAAACGCCGCGCCCAGCCCACCAAGCGCGAGCAGCCGCGCACTGCGCGCGCCTCCGGCGCGGGCCCGCGCGCGGAGAGTGAGCCACTTGGGAGCCAGCAGCCGGGCCCCTTGGCCCAGCGCTGACGGCGGGTTAGGTGTCGAGGACACCGAGCAGCTCGCGAACGGCCTCGTCGCCGGTCAGGCGCAGAAAAACATCCTCGAGCCCGGCCGCGCCCGCGACCGCGTCGGCGCGCAGCTCATCCATCGTGCCGCACGCCCGGATCTTTCCGCCGTTCATAATGGCGATGCGATCGCACAGCGTCTCGGCCACTTCCAGGGCGTGCGTGGACATCAGGATCGTGCGTCCGCGATTGGTGTACTCGCGAAAGAGCTGCTTGAGGGTTTTCGCGGCCCGGGGATCGAGACCCACCATTGGCTCGTCGACGACGATGACCTCGGGCCGGTGCACGAAGGCGCTCGAGATGATGAGCTTCTGCCGCATGCCGTGGCTGTAGCTTTCCACCAGCTCGTCCCGCCAGTCCTCCAGATCGAACAGCGCCAACAGCTCGCGCGCGCGACGCTCTACGTCGGCGCCCGACTGTCCGAAAAGCCCGGCGACGAAACGGAGAAACTCGGCGCCCGTGAGTTTCTCGTAGATGAAGGGCCGGTCGGGAATGAATCCGAGAACCGATTTGGCCGCGACGGGGTCGCGCGTGACGTCGCGCCCGGCGATCCGCACGGTGCCGGCCGTCGGCCGCAAGATGCCGGCGATCAAGCGCAGCGTTGTCGTCTTGCCCGCGCCGTTCGGTCCCAGAAAGCCGAACAGCTCGCCGCGCGGCACCGTGAGATCGACGTGGTCCACGGCGGTGAACGCCCCGTAGCGCTTCGTGAGGCTGGCCAGTTCGATCATGGTCGCGCAATCATGGTCGCGTGTCTATGCGGCGGTCGGTCCAGTTCCGGTAGGCGATCTCGTAGGCCGCGCGCCGGATCGTGAGCGGCCCGGCGCCGGTCACATTGACGGACGCATCGACGATCCGCCCTTGGTCGTCGATCCAGGCCACGAGTGCACTGGCGCCCGTCAGCACGGCGCGGTCGGGCACCATCTTCCAGGCCCGCACGGTGTCGGTCGTCGCGGCGCGCCACGCGTGCGCGGTCGAATCCAGAACGGCGCTGTCGGAGACCACGAACAGGGACTCGGCGGCGAGAGCGAAGGTCACCGGGGACCAGCGGCCCGCGGTGGCATCGAGGACGCGGTATTGCCCTCTGGCGCCGGCCTTCGGCCCCGCGCCCAGTGCCATCAGGAGAGGGACGACACCGGGGACCAGCGGTGCCCGGGTGACGCGCTCGCTCCGCGATGGCCCGACGGCAGGGACCACGTGCAACATTGAGTCCGCGGTGAGCTCGGCGGAGGCCCGGCGCCAGCCGGTACCCGTGTCGACGGCCACCTCGACCCGGCGCAGGACCAACCCGCGCGACAGCGTGACGGCGTTCGTGACGGTGAGCCGGCGCCCGGCGCTGCCGATCAACAGGTAGTCTGTGAACGTGATGGTGTTCGCGGTCGTATCGATCGTCGACGACGCGAAGCCCACCTGATGCCCGCTGCGCTCGACCGTGTAGTAGATCGTCGCCGGGGTGATGCGGGCGGCCGCATTGGCCAGTTGGTGCGCGGTGTCGGCGGCCGCCCCTTGGCGGTGCGCGAGGAGCGCGAGCCCGCCGACCCAGCAGAGGATCGCGGCGCCCGCCGCGACCCGCCGTGACGACACCATGGTCAGCGACGCTGCGCGTCGCGCGCCTTCTGGTATGCCGCGGCCGCCTCTTGCGGGCGCCGCATGCGATCGAGGACGATGCCGACGCCTTTGAGCGCGCGCCAGTTCTCACTCAACAACTGGGACGCCGTTTCGAACGCCGAGAGCGCGTCCGGGAGTTGGTCGGTGTGATTATAGGCGTCGCCCAGATAATAGAAGGCGAGGCCATCCGACGGATTGAGCTCGCTGGCCCGTTTGAGTGGCTCGATCGCATTGCGCCACCGCGCCTTCCGGCAGAGTGACATGCCGCGCTCGGTGAATGCGTCGGCGTCAACGGCCGCTTGCCGCGCCGTCGTCTCCGCGGAGCCGCTTGTTTCAACGGGCTCGGCCGGGTCTGATTCCGTCATGTCTCGCGTCCGATCCACTTTGACATGACGAATGTATATACGCGCCGGACACTTTTGCTTGCATCGTGCCCCTGAGTCCGGCGACCTTATAGAGCTATGCCAGAAGAGGCCTTGGTCATCCGCGGTGCGCGGGAGCACAACCTCCGCAACATTGATGTCACGATCCCGCGCGACCGGCTGACCGTCATCACGGGGCTCTCCGGATCGGGCAAGTCCTCCTTGGCGTTCGACACCATCTACGCCGAGGGGCAGCGACGGTATGTCGAATCGCTGTCCGCGTACGCCCGGCAGTTCCTCGGTCTCATGGAGAAACCCGACGTCGATTCGATCGACGGCCTGTCTCCGGCCATCGCGATCGAGCAGAAGACGGCGGGTCACAACCCACGGTCCACGGTCGGCACCGTCACCGAGATCTACGACTATCTCCGACTGTTGTACGCGCGGGCCGGGACGCCCCATTGCTCGAGCTGCGGCCGGCCGGTCGAGCGTCAGAGCGCGGGGCAGATCGCCGATGTCGTCCTCGGCTGGCCGGGCGGGTCGCGCATTGAGATTCTGGCCCCGCTCGTCCGCGGCCGCAAAGGCGAGTTCCGCGAGTTGTTCGAGTCCGCGCGCAAGCAGGGCTTTGTCCGGGCTTATGTCGACGGGTCCCTGATCGAGTTGTCCGACCCGCCCAAGCTCAACCGCCGGCAGAACCATAGTCTCTCGGTGATCGTCGATCGCCTGACCGTGCGCGCCGAGGATCGCAATCGGCTGGTCGACTCGCTGGAGACCGCATTGCGATTGGCCGACGGCCTGGTCGAGGTGTCGCGTGCGGGGTCGGGCGAGCCCCAACTGTTCTCCGAGCGGTATGGGTGTCCGACCTGCGGCATCGCCTTGAGCGAGCTGGAGCCGCGGCAGTTCTCGTTCAATTCGCCGTTTGGCGCGTGCCCCGCCTGCAGTGGTCTGGGCGTGCGCCGCCAGGTAAGCGACGCGCTCATTCTCGGCGATCCCAGCATCTCGTTGCTGGAAGGCGTGATCCTGCCGTGGGGCGAGCCCGATGGGTATCTCCGGAAAGTGATCCTGCCCGGATTGGCCAAGCGGTACAAGTTCGATCTCAACGTGCCGTGGGGACAGCTGCCGCCCTCGGTCCGCGACGTGTTGTTGCACGGCGTGTCCGGCGGCGATGCGGCCAAGTGGGAAGGCATCATCTCCAACATCCAGCGTCGGCACGACGAGACGGAGTCGGATGCGGTGCGTCTGGAGTTGGCGCAGTATATGGTCTCGGTGCCGTGCTCGGCGTGCGGCGGCCGGCGGCTCAAGCCCGAGTCGCTGGCGGTGACGATCGCCGACCGGAACATTGGCGACGTCACCGAGCTGTCCGTGGCCGAGGCGGAGCGGTTTTTCGACTCGCTCTCGCTCAAGCAGTCGGAGATCGCGGGGCCGATTCTCAAGGAAGTCCGCGAGCGCCTGCGGTTCCTGGTGGACGTCGGGCTCGACTACCTGACCGTCAACCGGTCCGCCGAATCCCTGTCCGGCGGCGAGGCGCAGCGCATCCGCCTGGCGACGCAGATCGGATCGCGCCTGGTCGGCGTGTTGTATATCCTCGACGAGCCGTCGATCGGTCTCCATCAGCGCGACAACGCCCGGCTCCTGGCGACGCTGGCGCGGCTCCGGGATCTGGGGAACACCGTCATCGTCGTCGAGCACGACGAGGAGACGATGCGCGCGGCCGACTACATCATCGATCTCGGCCCCGGGGCCGGCAAGCACGGCGGGCTGGTCGTCGCCGAGGGCACGATCGAGGATGTCCTCGAGACGCCGGATTCGTTGACGGGCCGCTATCTCAAGGGCGAGTTGGCGATCCGGATCCCGCCGGTGCGCCGGTCGCCCGAGCCTGGCCGACACCTGCGGATCGAAGGAGCCCGGGAGCACAATCTGCGCGACATCTCGGTCGACATCCCCCTGGGGTGCTTCGTGGCCGTGACCGGCGTGTCGGGTTCCGGGAAGTCGACGTTGATCGAGGACATCCTGCACCGGTCCATGGCGCGGCACTTTTATCGGGCCCGTGTCATCCCAGGCGCCTACGATCGCATCACGGGACTGGAGCATCTCGACAAGGTCATTGATATCGACCAGAGTCCGATTGGCCGGACCCCCCGGTCGAATCCCGCGACGTACACCGGGCTCTTCACGCCGATTCGCGAGTTGTTCGCCGAGATGCCGGAGGCGAAGATTCGCGGGTACGGACCCGGACGGTTCTCGTTCAACGTGAAAGGCGGGCGGTGCGAGGCGTGTCAGGGCGACGGTCTCGTGAAGATCGAGATGCACTTCCTGCCCGACGTCTTCGTGCCTTGCGATGTGTGCAAGGGCAAGCGATTCAACCGCGAGACCCTGGAAGTGCGGTTTCGGGGCGCGAGCATTGCCGATGTGCTGGAGATGACCGTCGAGGACGGATGCACGTTCTTCGCGAATCAGCCGCGCATCAGCCAGAAGCTGGAGACCCTGCGCGACGTCGGGCTCGGATACATCCATTTGGGGCAGAGCGCGACGACCCTGTCGGGTGGCGAAGCCCAGCGGGTGAAGCTCGCCACGGAGCTGTCGAAGCGCGACACAGGGCGAACCTTTTATATTCTCGACGAACCGACGACCGGATTGCACTTCGAGGATGTGCGGCTGCTGCTCGACGTGCTGCACCGGTTGGTCGATCGGGGCAATACGGTGCTGGTGATCGAGCACAACCTCGACGTGATCAAGACCGCCGACTGGATCATTGATTTGGGGCCCGAAGGCGGGGCCCGTGGCGGGACGGTCGTGGCGGCCGGGACTCCCGAGGACGTGGCGGCGGTGGAGGCCTCGTACACGGGGCAGTACCTACGCACCTTGCTCGGGCGGCGTACCCGGCGAAAGGCCGGGTGAAGTAAAACCTGGGGGCGACGTTGCCCGTAGTGTGACCGTAGCGTCTATGCTTGGCACGTCGAGAACACTATTATCGTTGCTAACATGGTCACCCGCGAAGACATTGAGAGCTTCCTCGACCGCCTGGCGGCCGAAGGCACGAGCCACAGCGAGGTCGAGCCGGGGTTGTGGATCGTTAAACCCAACGGCGCCTTGGACTTGGACGTCGTGGTCCACTACTCGCCGCCCGTGGTGGTCTTGCGGGTCAAGGTCATGAACGTGCCGCAGGATGCGGCAGCGTCCGCCAGTTTGGCGCGCCGACTCCTTCAACTGAATGCAACCGATCTCGTCCACGGCTCGTATGGGATTGAACGGGACTCCATTGTCATTACCGAGGCTTTGGAGCTGGCGCATTCTCGACTACGAGGAATTCCTCGCGGCCTACGAGGGGATGACGCTGGCGCTTGGCTCTCACTTGCGGGAACTCGGCGCCTTCCGCGACGGGCGCTGACCGGGACGGATCTCTATGGGCATCTTCGATCGCCTCTCGACGCTCCTCAAGTCGAACATCAACGATCTGATCTCCTCGGCGGAGCACCCCGAGAAGATGTTGAATCAGATCATTGTCGACATGAAGACGCAGCTCGTGAAGGCGAAGCAGCAGGTGGCGACGGCGATCGCCGACGAGAAGCGACTCCGCGATCAGGCGGAAGTCGAGTTTCGCCAGTCCGAGGACTGGGAAAAGCGGGCCGTGCTCGCCGTGCGCGAAGGGCGGGACGACCTCGCGAAGCAGGCGCTCGTGCGGCAGTCCGAGCACGTGCAGCACGGGCAGGTGCTCCAGCAGACGTGGGAAACCCACCGGCTGGAGACGGAGAAGCTCAAGAATTCCTTGCGCGACCTCAACGACAAGATCGAGGAGGCCAAGCGCAAGAAGAATCTCCTCATCGCGCGGCAGCGGCGGGCGCAAGCGCAGAAGCGCATTGCCGAGACGATGTCGGCGCTGTCCGAGAAGTCCGCGTTCGAGGCATTCGCCCGGATGGAAGAGCGCATTGAGCAGAGCGAGCGCCAGATCAAGGCGTCCGCCGAGATCGACGAGGAGTTCACGGGCGATCGGCTGGCCAAGGATTTCAAGCAGCTCGAGCAATCGGCCACGACGGCCAACGCCGACACCCAGCTCCTGGCGCTCAAGCAAAAGATGGGCATGCTCGGAGGCGGGAATGCTCCGGCGGCTCGCCAGTTGAACGCCGGGCAGGACGAGGAGATCGTCCACTCGGCGGAAGTCGAGCACCTGCCGGACGACAAGAAGTCGGCCTAGCAGCGTGGCCCGGCGCGAGGTCACGGCGGTGACGTCGCCGCGGCAGGAACGGCCGGCCTCGCGCGCGCCGGTCCGCATCGCGCCGCTCCTCACGGCGGTCGTCCTCACCGGCCTCCTGCTGTACACGGTCCTCAAGGCCGCGGACATTTTCTCCTGCTCTTCCTGGCGTCGTTGCTCGCCCTCTATCTGGGCGCCGTCGCCGACTTCCTCGTTCGCCGTACGCGACTCCCCCGGCCGATTGCCTTCTGGCTCGGTGTCGTCATCACGCTGGGCGCCGGGTTCGGCCTGGTGGCGCTCCTCGTGCCGCCCGTCGCCCAGCAGACGCAGCAACTCATCAACCTCGTCCCCCAGTCCGTGTCGTCTCTCTCGGGAGCGATCCAGCGGCTGGCGACCAACTATCCCGGGCTGGCCAAGCAGATCGCGACGACGCAGACGGAGTTGTTGGGCGGACTGTCGTCGCAACTGTCCGGTCTCGTCAACGAGGTCCTGCCGCGCGTCTTCTCGGCCCTGGCGACGATCACGGCGGTCTTCACGGTCATCGTGATGGGCATTGACCTGGCGCTCGATCCGGCGGTGTATCGCGAGTGGGTGATCGCGCTCTTCCCGCCCGGCCACCGGGACCTGGTGCGCGATGTCCTGATCGAGATGGCGCTCCGATTGCGCGACTACATTGTTGCCCAGCTGTGGACGATGCTGATCCTGGGCGCGCTCACGGCGATCGGGCTGTGGGCCATCCACGTGCCCTACTGGCTGACGTTCGGCGTGTTGGCCGCGGCCGCCGCGATCATTCCGGTCTACGGCGTGCTGCTGTCGACGACGGTGCCGGCGTTGTTCGTCATTGGCGGCCCCAATGGCCTCTCCAAGGCGGCGCTGGTCATCGGGCTCGGCGTCCTGATCCACGTCATTGAAGGGAACGTGGTGTCGCCGAATCTCATGTCGAAGCGCGTGGATCTGCCGCCGGTCCTCACGATGATGGCGGTGCTCATCTTCGGGACGTTGCTGGGGCCCATCGGGCTCCTGGTGTCGGTGCCCTTGCTCGTGGCCATCATGGTGCTCGTACACCGGCTGCTCGTCGCCCGCATTTACGAGGGCCGTGGCTTTCGCCGGCCCCGCCGGGACCGGCCGCTCGTCCTGCGCGTGCCCGCCGCCGAAGGCGGCGTGGGCGGGGCGACGGTCGACGGCAATGGGCCCGATCTCATCGCCCTCGGCGAGGCGGCGCACCGGACGTAGCAACGCGCCGATGGCGCGCGTACGCGCGTGGTGATGGCCCCGGGCCTCGCCACCACGATTTTCGTCTCCGCAGGCCGCAGTTCTTTCACCGTCCTCCGGAGATTCGCATGAAACCCCTCGTGTTCCTGTTTGTTGTCGTGACGGCATTCGGCACGCCGTCGCCAGCGCCCGCCCAGTGCTCGGTCGCAGCCGCCGGCTTGTGCACCGATGTCTTTCCCCGGACACTCCTCTTCTCGAGTCTGCTGCGCGGGTATTGTGGCGCGCTCGGCACGTTTCTGTGCGACATTGGCTTCTGACCGCGTTGCTGTTCACCAGTGCCGCCGCTCTGCCGGCGGCGGCGCTGGTCCGGCGCCGCGTCGACGCGCCGCCGGTCCTCTCGCCGCCCGCTTTGCTACCGGTCCGGGGTAATGCGACGCTCGGCGCACCAGTCGGCGTGCTGTACGTCAGCCGCCGGTGCGGCCACTGCGGACCGGTCGCGGCGCGATTCGACTCGGCCGCCGCGGCCCTGCGCGTCCGCGCCATCATCGTCGCCGCCGAACCGCCAGACTCCGGCCGCGCGGTGTCGCGATGGGCAACCGCGCTCGGCGTTCGTGCCGCCCTGGCGTTGGACCCCAACGGCGCCCTGGCGCGGGCGCTCGCGATCCGGGCCGTGCCGGCGTTCATCGCGATCTCCCGCGGGTCGATCGTCGCGCGGTACGATGTCCAGACTACCGCGGCATTTATGATTGCTTTGCGGATGGTGGCGCGATGACGCGCGTGCTCGCGATCCGCCAGCTTCGGAAGTCGTACCGGTCCGGCGTACCGGGGTGCGCGGCGGCCGTGCGTGTCCTTCGGCGCGTCGACCTCGATGTCCACGCCGGCGAGAGGGTCGCCATCGTTGGCGGGGCGGGATCGGGCAAGTCCACGCTCTTGCTCTGCGCGGCGGGATTGCTGCGTCCCGACGCCGGGCGCGTCGAGTCGGCCGGTGCCGCCACGTACGTCTCCGGCGCATGCGTGGCCTATGCGTGGATGACCGTCATCGACGCCGTCGCGCTGGGCGCGCGCACCGCGAGCGCCACGGCGGTGGCGGAGGCGCTCGACGGCGTCGGTCTCTCCGAATGCCACGCGTCCGTCGTGGGTGGCCTTCCTTATGATGCGGTCAGCCGGTTGCGCATGGCGTGCCTGCTGGCGGCGCGACCACGGCTCGCGTTCGTGGATGCGCCGATCCCGCCCGATCTCCTGCCGGCGCTGGCGCGCGCCGGGGTGACGGTGGTGCTCGCGGCGCGCGAAGCGCCCAGCCAGGTCGATCGCGTGCTGTCGCTGGTTCGAGGTGCTCTCGCGTGGGCTGGCTGATCGCGGCGGCCGCGGCGGCGCACGCGGGGGCGGCGTTGGCGCTCGTGCTGACGCTGGCGCCGGAGCTCCTGCCGGTGCTCCTCGGTTCGCCGCATCCCTCGCATGCGCTGGCGCTCGAGCCCGTGCTGCGGCACTTGCTCGCCGTGGTGGCGTGGACGCCGCGGTTGGCGGTCGTACCGGTTGGCGCGGTCGTGTGGCGTGCCGCGGGGCCGTCGGGTCGCACGCCGGCATTTCGGCGGTGGTTCGCGGCTGGAGTCGCGCCACTGACCAGCGAGCCAGTGGCGCGGGCGGTCGCCGCGCTGGTGGCGCCGCGGCCCGTATCGGTCGCCGGGTGGGTCTCGCGTTTGGCGCCGCCGGCGCCGGCGCTCACGGCCGCGCTCGCGCTCGGCGCCACGGCGTGCTGTTGGATGGCGGCGCTCGCCCAGGCGCGCGCGGCGGCGCGCGGTGGCGACGGGCCGGACCTTTGGGATCGCCGCGACGCGGCGGCGATTATTGTGTGGAGCATGCTCGTCGCCGTCAGCGCGGAGCGCATTGTGGCGCCATCCGCGCTCGCGTTCGCGCTTCACGTGCTCAGTTGACCGCCCCCTGTGGCGGGTCCTACCTTGCTGCGCCGGATGCCGCCAAGCCCCCAGTTCCTGCTCTACAACACGATGTCACGCGCGGTCGAAGCGTTCGCCCCGGCGGACGGGGAGACCGTGCACGTGTACACGTGCGGGCCTACCGTCTACAATCCCGCGCATATCGGCAATTTCCGGACGTTCTTGTTCGAGGACTTGCTGCGCCGGGCGATTCGGTTGCGCGGGTGGACAGTCGAGCAGGTCATGAACCTGACCGACGTCGACGACAAGATCATCGCCAAGGCGGCGCGGGAGCATATCACGATCGGCGCGGTGACGGCGCCGCAGGTGGAGCGTTTTTTCGCCGACCGCGATTACCTCAAGATCGTGCCCGCCGAGCACTATCCGCGGGCCACGGAGTACATCCCGCAGATGATCGCGCTCGTGGCGCGGCTCATGGAGCGCGGGATCGCGTATCGCGCCGACGACGGGTCCGTGTACTACGCCATTCGGCGGTTTTCAGCCTATGGGCGGCTGTCGCGCCTCGACACGCGCGAGATCAAGACCGGCGCGCGGGTGTCGCAGGACGACTATTCCAAGGAAGACGCGCAGGACTTTGCGCTATGGAAGGCGGCCAAGCCCGAGGATGAGCGGACCGGCGCCGCCTGGGACTCGCCCTGGGGGCGCGGGCGGCCCGGGTGGCATCTCGAGTGCTCGGCCATGGCTATGACCATCCTCGGCGAGACTTTCGATCTCCATTGCGGCGGGATCGACTTGATCTTCCCGCATCACGAGGACGAGATCGCCCAGTCGGAAGGGGCGACCGGTGTTACGTTCGCGCGGCACTGGTGCCATGGGGAGTTCTTGCTCACCGAAGGGGCGAAGATGGCGAAGCGCGTTGGCAACGTCATCACCGTCGGCGATTTGAGGGCCGAAGGGGTGCCAGCGGCTGCCGTTCGGCATCTCATCTACAACACGCACTATCGGCAGGTGTTGAACCTGACCGACGAAGGCCTCGAGGCGTCCAAGAACGCTGTTTCGCGTATAGCTGAGCTTGCTGAGCGGCTGGACGATGCGCCGTTGGGTGGCACGCCGGCCATGGCGAGGATCGGGGCCGAGTTGGAGGGGCGCATTGGCGAGGCTTTGTCCGACGATCTCAACTCGCCGCGGGCGTTGGCTGCTGTGTTCGACTTTGTGCATGCCGCGAATGCCGACCTCGACCGTAAGGGTGGCGACCGCTCCGCGGTCGACCACGCCCGGCGCGGCCTCGACTTCGTCGAGGCGACGCTCGGGATCGTCCCGCCTCTGCGGCCACGTGGTCTTTACCCCGCAGGCGGTCTTAACGCAAACGTCGCGGTGTCTGGCGTGAAGAGTCAGTCGACGGTCGGCCAAGTGAGCATCGCGATTACGAACGACGAAACGCCGGAAGAGGCCGCTGTTCGTGAATGGGTGCACGGCCGTCTCGCGGAGCGAGCGGCCGCGAGGGCCAGCCGGGACTTCAAGAAGGCCGACGCCATCCGGGATGAGCTCGCTTCCCAGGGGATACAGATCGCGGACTCGGGCGTCGGGACATCTTGGAAGAAGGTCAGGTGATGGGTTGGGGGCGGCGGGGTAAAGAGCGGAATGAGAACAGGTTGACACTCACTTTTGTCTAGAGTATTCTACGGGCTCGCGCAAAATTGCTGTGCTGACGTAGCTCAATTGGCAGAGCAGCTGATTTGTAATCAGCAGGTTGCGAGTTCAAGTCTCGCCGTCAGCTCTCTGTTGTTCGGCGCGCTGCGGGCGAGAGGGGCTGTCTGGTGGGATACCCAAGTGGCCAACGGGAGCAGACTGTAAATCTGCCGGCGTACGCCTTCGAAGGTTCGAATCCTTCTCCCACCATCGAGGGAGACGCGGGAGTAGCTCAGTTGGTAGAGCGCAAGCCTTCCAAGCTTGATGTCGCGGGTTCGAGCCCCGTCTCCCGCTTGCTGGGTGATGCTGTATCAGTGTGGAGTGCGCAGCGAGAAAGTAGATGAAGCAAGCCGCTCGCGTAGCTCAGTCGGTAGAGCACACCCTTGGTAAGGGTGAGGTCATCGGTTCAATCCCGATCGCGAGCTTGTTGTTGAGTAGGAACTGAAGTCGACAGCATAGATCATAGACACTTTTCTGGACGCATATCAGTCATGGCCAAGGCGAAATTTGAGCGGACGAAGCCGCACGTGAACGTGGGAACGATTGGGCACGTGGACCACGGGAAGACGACGTTGACGGCGGCGATCACTTCGATTCAAGCGGCTCAGGGGCTGGCCCAGAAAGTCGCGTTTGATCAGATCGACAAGGCGCCGGAGGAGCGGGAGCGCGGGATCACGATCGCGACGGCGCACGTGGAGTATGAGAGCGTGGCGCGGCACTACGCGCACGTGGATTGTCCGGGGCACGCCGACTACGTGAAGAACATGATCACGGGGGCGGCGCAGATGGACGGGGCGATCCTGGTGGTGAGTGCGGCGGACGGGCCGATGCCACAGACGCGGGAGCACATCTTGCTCGCGCGGCAGGTGAACGTGCCGTACATCGTGGTGTTCATGAACAAGGTGGACGCGGTGGACGACCCGGAGTTGCTGGACCTGGTGGAGTTGGAGGTTCGGGAGTTGTTGAGCGCGTACGAGTTTCCGGGGGATGAGATTCCGGTGATTCGGGGGAGCGCGTTGAAGGCATTGGAGGGGGGCGACCCGAAGTCGGAGTGGGGGCAGAAGATCGGGGAGTTGATGGGGGCGTTGGACTCCTATATCCCGGTGCCGAAGCGGGAAGTGGACAAGCCGTTTTTGATGCCGGTGGAAGATGTGTTCTCGATCACGGGCCGCGGCACGGTGGCGACGGGGCGGATCGAGCGGGGGAAGATCAAGGTGGGCGAGGAGTTGGCGCTGATCGGGTTCAACTCGGACAAGAAGACGGTGGTGACGGGCGTGGAGATGTTCCGGAAGCTGCTGGACGATGGGCAGGCCGGGGACAACGTGGGGTTGCTGCTCCGCGGGTTGGGGAAAGAGGACGTGGAGCGGGGGATGGTGTTGGCGAAGGCGGGGACGATCACGCCGCACACGCACTTTGATGCTGAGGTGTACGTGTTGACGAAGGAGGAGGGCGGGCGGCACACGCCGTTTTTCAAGGGGTACCGGCCGCAGTTCTACTTTCGGACGACGGACGTGACGGGGAGTGTGGAGTTGCCGGCGGGGATGGAAATGGTGATGCCGGGAGACAACGTGCAGATGACGATCGAGTTGATCACGCCGATCGCAATGGACGAGGGGTTGCGGTTCGCCATCCGCGAGGGTGGACGGACGGTCGGCGCCGGTGTCGTTACCAAGATCAAGAAGTAACTGCAATCATAGAGACGGATCATGGCGCGCGAAAAGATCATTCTGGCCTGCAACGACTGTAAGAATCGCAACTACTTCACCACGAAGAACAAGCGCACGCATCCCGAGCGCGTCGAGTGGAAGAAGTACTGTCCGCGGTGCGACAAGCACATCGTGCATAAGGAAACGAAGTAGATGGCCGTCAATGTGGCGCGGACCGGCAGTCACGAGAGTTGGATCGCGCGGTTCGGGTCGTCGGTGGTCGGTTTTCCCGCCCGGCTCGTGGCGTGGATCGCGGCGCTGCCGGCGACGTACCGCGCCATCATGAATGAGAATGCGCCGGGTCAGTTGGCCCGACATTCCGGAAGTGCGGAAGATGTCGGTATTCGTCATTGTGCTTTCCCTGTTCATCGGCGGCGTCATCGCGCTGATGGACGTCACGCTTCAAGCGGTACTGGTGCGATGGATTCCGCAGGCATTCGCGGGTCGTTGACCGTGGAGCACCGCTGGTACGCGATCCAGACGACAGCGGGTCACGAGAACAAAGTCCGGTCCCTGATCCAGCGGAAGATCGAATTGGATCCCGCCCGGGCCGAGGATCGGTCCATCCGGCAGGCATTGGTGCCGACGCAGGAAGTGGTGGAGATCAAGAACGGCAAGAAGGTGAACGTCGAACGGAAGATGTATCCCGGGTACGTGCTCGTTGAAATGGTCATGAACCAGGAAACGATTCATACCATCAACGGCATCCAAGGGGTGATCAAGTTCGTTGGGCATGATCGGCTGCCGCAGCCGTTGCGGCCGGAAGAGGTCAACCGGCTGCTCGGAATCGCGTCGGACGCCGAGCCTGAGGAGCCCAAGGAAGAGATTCCGTTCCTGGTGGGACAGGCGGTGGCCATCACCGAAGGGCCGTTCACGGATTTCAACGGCACGGTCGAGGAAGTGATGGCGGACAAAGGCAAGGTTCGGGTGTCGGTCTCGTTGTTTGGACGGCCGACGTCGGTTGAGCTCGACTATTTGCAGTTAAAGGCGTACTGACGCCTGCAGGGTTGCTGGACGTCGGAGACCACGCCGACGTGAAAAGAACAGTGGGAGTCGTAGGGACGACGCTGAGAGAGGGACACGATGGCGAAAAAAGTTACGGGGTTCGTGAAGCTCCAGATTCCGGCGGGGCGCGCGAATCCGGCACCTCCTGTCGGGACCGCGCTTGGTCCCCAGGGGATCAACATCATGGCGTTCGTGAAGGAGTTCAACGCGCGAACGCAGGGGCAGGATACCATCCTGCCGGTCGAAGTCACGATCTATAGTGACAAGTCGTTCACTTTTATCACCAAGACGCCGCCCGCGGCGGTCTTGCTGAAGAAAGAGGCCGGCATCGAGAAGGGATCGGGCACCCCAAACAAGATCAAGGTTGGGTCGGTCACCCGCGCCCAGGTGCGGAAGATCGCCGAGATCAAGCTTCCTGATCTGAACTGCGACTCGATCGAGTCCGCCGAGGCCATGGTCGCTGGCGCCGCGCGTTCGATGGGCCTGGAGGTCAAGGGCTGATGGAGACGACGCACGGGAAGAAGTACACCGACGCGGCCAAGCGGCTGCCTATCGGCGTACCGCAGGCGCCACGCGCGGCCCTCGAGTTCGTCAAGCAGGCAGCGTATGCCAAGTTTGACGAGACGGTCGAGGTCGCGGTGCACCTCGGCGTCGATCCCCGGCACGCTGACCAACTCGTACGCGGCACCGTCGTGCTGCCCGCGGGCACTGGTAAGACCGTTCGCGTGCTCGTCATCGCCGCCGGCGACAAGGCGCGCGAGGCTCAGGCCGCGGGCGCCGACTTCGTTGGCACCGAGTTCATACAGAAGATCAAGGACAACTGGCTGGACTTCGACGTGATGATCGCCACGCCCGACCAGATGGGTCAGGTCGGCCAACTGGGGCGGGTGCTCGGTCCGCGCGGACTCATGCCCAATCCCAAGGCGGGTACGGTCACGTTCGACGTCACGCGCGCCGTGCGCGACGTGAAGGCCGGCAAGATCGAGTTTCGGGTCGACAAAGGCGGTAATCTCCACGCCCCGATCGGCAAAGTGTCGTTCGCCGTTGATGCCTTGGAGACGAACTTCAACGCCCTAATGGACCAAGTGGTCCGTTCCAAGCCCGCCGCGGCCAAGGGTGTGTACATCCGCAACGTCGCCGTGTCCAGCACGATGGGCCCCGGCATCACGGTTGACACGACACCCTACCGTTAAGATGAAACGTACCGAGAAAGAGGAGCTGGTGGCCGAGCTCCGGACCAAGATGAAGGGCGCCAAGGCCTTGTACTACACGGATTTCACGGGCCTCAACGTGAAGCAGATGACCGATCTCCGGCGCCGGCTGCGGAAGGGCGGAGTCGAGTATCTGGTCATCAAGAACACGCTCGCTTTGCGGGCGGTGAACGAAAGCGGTCTGACCGGGACGCGGCTCCGCGGTCCGACCGGCATCGTGATCGGGAAGGATCCGGTCACCGCCGCCAAAGTCCTCACGGATTTTGCGAAAGAATTCGAGAAGCCGGCCGTCAAGGGCGGTCTCCTCGACGGGAAGGCGATCGATTCGGCGCAGGTTGCGAAGCTCGCGACGATGCCGTCGCGCGCACAACTCCTGGCTCAGCTCGGCGGAGCGCTGCAGTCGCCGCTCGCCGGGTTCGCCGGAGCGCTCAATGGGGTGTTGTCGACGTTCGCCGGCGCACTGGAAGCGCTGCGCGTACAGCGGGAAGGGTGACGGGGGTTACCTGGGATTCCGAAAGTCCCCCCTGGTTACTTTACAGAGAGAGAGACGAGCACAATGGCTAACGCAACCATGAGCAGCGACGAGATCCTCGACGTGATCGGCAACATGTCGGTCTTCGAGCTCGCCGAGTTGATCGAGAAGTTCAAGACCAAGTTCAACGTGACGATCGCCGCTGCCCCCGTGGGCGGTGCGGCGCCGGCGGCGGGCGGAGCTGGCGGCGGAGCCGCCGCGGCTCCGGCGGTCGAAGAGCAGACCGAGTTCTCGGTCACGCTCAAGGAGCCGGGCGCGAAGAAGATTCAGGTCATCAAGGTCGTGCGCGAGATCACCGCGCTCGGACTCAAGGAAGCCAAGGACCTGGTCGACGGCTCGCCGCAAGTGGTGAAAGCGGGTGTCTCGAAGGACGAGGCCGCGCAGATCAAGGCCAAGTTGGAGGAACAGGGCGCGACGGTCGAGGTGAAGTAGCTGGACCGATTGGCGTACGGCCGACAGAGGGCCAAGTCGGGCAGGGAGAGGGAGACGAGTCGTTTCGGCGCGTGCGCGTGCCGGGACGACCGGGCCTCCGTCTCCCGTCCGGCGTCCGTATCACACTGGGACCAAGCCTGACATGATGAAGCAGATATCCTTTGGCAAGCTCGCCGGCGGGATGCGGATGCCGCATCTCCTCGACATTCAGACCCGGGCCTTCGAGGCCCTCCTCCAACTCGACGCGGCGAGCCAAGACCGCGAAGATATCGGTTTGGAGCGCGTCTTCAAGGACCTCTTTCCGATCACGGACGTCCACGAGAATTTCTCGCTGGAGTTCGTGAAGTATTCGCTGGGCGAGCCGAAGTACTCCGTCGAGGAGTGCATCGAGCGCGACATGACGTACTCGGCCCCGCTCAAAGCGACGCTTCAGCTGGTGATCAACGAAGAAGTCAACGGCGTGAAGCGCCCGCGCAACATCATCGAGAAAGAAGTCTATCTCGGCGAGCTGCCGCTGCTCACCAAGCTCGGCACGTTCGTCATCAACGGCGCCGAACGGGTCGTCGTCAGTCAGCTGCACCGGTCTCCGGGCGCCGTGTTCGAGGAGTCGACGCACCCGAACGGGCAGCGCCTGATCTCGGCGCGCATCATTCCGTTCCGCGGATCGTGGGTCGAGTTCACGGTCGACATTCACGACGTGATCTACGTCCACATCGACAAGAAGAAGAAGTTCCCGGCGACCGCGCTGCTGCGCGCGTTCGGCTACGGGAACGACGCGGATCTGTACAACCTCTTCTTCGGTGTCCGTGAGCTCGATCTGACCAAGATCCGCTCCAACCGCCAGGAGCTGCGGGAGCTGGCCGGTGCCATCGTCGCCGAACAGGTCGTGCTGCCCGGTCGTGAGCACGATCCCGATGCGCCCAAGCCCAAGACCAAGAAGGCGAAGGCCGAGCAGGCCGCCGCCGAGGCCGAGCGGACTATCGCGGTCGGCACGGAGCTCACCGAGGAGCTGGCCGAGCGTCTGCGCGAGCTCAAGTACAAGAAGATCAAGGTGTTCGCGTCCTACACGACCGTCGACATCCGCGATGAGCTGGATGCGATCGAGCGTGGCGAGCGCGAGCAGCCGCCGGTGCTGGCGCGCGACGTCATCGACACGGCCACGGGCGAGGTATACGCCGAGGCCGACCAACCGCTCAACGCGACGCTGATCAAGCGGTTGCGGAAGTCCGACGTCATCAAGGTCCAGGTCTTCGCGCCTTCGGGTCGCGTGGAGTCGGCGCTCATCAAGAACACGCTGGGCAAGGACCCGACGCATTCCGAGGAGGAGGCGCTCAAGCAGATCTACTCGCTGCTGCGGCCGGGCGATGCCCCGAACCGCGAGACGGCGAAGCAGGCGCTGGAGCGGTTGTTCTTCTCGCCCAAGCGCTACGATCTGGGGCGTGTCGGCCGGTACAAGATCAACCAGCGCCTGGGCCTCAACCGCCCGGCGAACGAGACCGTGCTCACCCGCGACGACTTCGTCGCGATCGTGCGCTATCTCGTGGAGCTGCACGAAGGCCGCGGGCACACGGACGACATTGATCACCTCGGCAACCGCCGGATCCGGTCGGTCGGCGAGTTGATCGCCAATCAGTTCTCCGTCGGTCTCTCGCGCATGGCGCGGCTGGTCAAAGAGCGCATGTCGATCAACACCGATCCCGAGAAGATCTCGCTCGATGATCTGGTGAATGCCCGGACCGTTTCGGCGGTCATCCAGGCGTTCTTCGGGTCGTCGCAGCTGTCGCAGTTCATGGATCAGACCAACCCGTTGGCCGAGCTGACCCACAAGCGGCGTTTGTCGGCGCTGGGACCGGGCGGCCTCACGCGGGAGCGCGCCGGGTTCGAGGTGCGCGACGTGCACTACTCCCAGTATGGGCGTATGTGCCCGATCGAGACGCCGGAAGGTCCGAACATTGGGTTGATCACGTCGCTCGCCTGCTACGCGCAGGTGAACGACCTCGGGTTCATCGAGACGCCGTATCGCATCGTGAAGCACGGAAAGGTCACGGGCGAGCTGGCGTGGCTCGATGCCAACCGCGAGGAGGACGCGACGATCGCGCAGGCCAACACCAAGCTCAATCCCGATGGCACGTTCCTCGATGAGTTGGTGCTGTGCCGGCATCAAGGTGACGCGCCGCTGACCCCGCCCGACCGCATCGATTACATGGATGTGGCGCCGGAGCAGCTGGTGTCTATTGCGGCCGCCCTCATCCCCTTTCTCGAACATGACGACGCCAACCGCGCGCTCATGGGATCCAACATGCAGCGGCAGAGCGTGCCGTTGCTGAATCCCCGGACGCCGCTGGTCGGAACCGGGCTCGAAGAGAAGGTCGCGATCGATTCCGGTGCCGTCGTCGTCGCCCGCCGCCCGGGTCTCGTGACCCGCGTGACGGCCGATGAGATCATCGTCGACGCCGGTCAGGCCGAAGGCGCCGCCGCGGCGCGCGCCAGCGCGGCCGCCGGCTCGCCGTTGGCCCGCCTCAATCAGAGCGACCGGTACCGGCTCAAGAAGTACTGGCGCACGAATCAAGACACCGCCATCAACCAGCGGCCGTTGGTGCACGCCGGTCAGCGCGTGCAGGTCGGCGATGTGCTGGCCGATGGCGCGGGCACGGGAGATGGGGCAGCTGGCCCTCGGCGCCAACGTCACCGTGGCGTTCATGCCGTGGTACGGTCACAACTTCGAGGACGCGATTATTCTCTCGGAGCGTCTGGTGAAAGACGACGTGTACTCGTCGATCCACATCCAGGAGCTCGAGCTGCACGTCCGCGACACCAAGCGCGGCCAGGAAGAGATCACGCGGGAGATTCCGAACGTCGCCGAGGAGTCGCTGGTCGACCTCGACGAGCGCGGTATCGTCCGCATCGGCGCCCACGTCAAGCCGGGCGACATTCTCGTCGGCAAGATCACGCCGAAGGGCGAGACCGAGCTGTCGCCCGAAGAGAAGCTCCTGACCGCGATCTTCGGCGAAAAGGCCAAAGACGTCAAGGATTCGTCGCTCAAAGTGCCGCCCGGCATGGAAGGCGTGGTCATCGACGTCAAGATCTTCTCGCGAATCGAAGACCAAGTGGTCGAGAAGGACCGCGGTGAGAGAATCGGCGAAGTGCGCCGGCTGGAAGGAGAAGAGAAGATCCGGGTAAACGAAGCGCGCGACGCCGAGCTGGTTGAGTTGCTCGACGGGCAGAAAGTGGCGCTGGCCCTCAAAGCAGGAACGGTCGAAGAGGCGATCCCCCAGGGGACGAAGCTCGACCGCGAGTTCCTGCACGGCTTCAAGATCGCGACCCTCGACCTCAAGACGTTCCGGGTCGAGAGCAAGGCGGTGAACGAGCGCGCGCGCACGGTCATCGACGCGGCGAACGACGAGAAGGCGAAAATCGAAGAGAAGGCCGAAGAGCGGATCGACCGGATTCTGCAGCCCGATGAGCTGCCGCCCGGGGTGATCCAGCTCGTGAAGGTTTATCTGGCCGAGAAGCGCAAGATCTCGGTCGGCGACAAGATGGCGGGTCGCCACGGGAACAAGGGCATTGTCGCACGGATCGTCCCCGAGGAGGATATGCCGTTCCTCCCCGAAGGCCGTCCCGTCGACATCGTGCTCAACCCCCTCGGTGTCCCGAGCCGTATGAACGTCGGCCAGATTCTGGAGACGCACCTGGGCTGGGCGGCGCGGCTGTTGGGTTTCTACGCCAAGACGCCCGTCTTCCAGGGCGCCAACGAGCGCGAGATCGGCTTGCTGCTCAAGCTCGCCGCGCTCAAGTGGGCCCGCGAGGCGCTGCAACTGGTCACCAAGTCACCGGAGATCAGCGACGCGGATATCAAGGCGATCCTCGAGGATCTCAAGCCCTCGTCCACGGACGGCGGTGAGCGCGTGGAGCTGCTCGCCGACGCGACGTTGAACGATCTCGGGTCCCGCGGACGAACGGGCGCGACGAAAGAGGTGTACACGCGGGTGCGCGATTTCTGCGCCGCCGCGGCCCGGGAGTTGGCGGAGCGCGAGAAGCAGGAGATGGGACATCAACTCGCGTTCCACCGCGCGGGCATTGAAGATGCCGCCGAGAGCGATCGGGCGCGCGGGCAGTATCGGGATGTCGTGCCCGATCTCGAAAAGCTCGAGGCGCGCGACCCGGCCGACACGTTGGCGGCCGAGGAGCTGCCCGTGCTGGCGACGATTCTCCGCAAGAAGAGCGACGCGGACGTCGATCAGGCGGTGTTGGAGTTGTTGCGGTTGGCCGGGATCACGCCGGGCGGGAAGGTCCGCCTGCGCGACGGGCGGACGGGCGAGACTTTCGCCAGCCCGGTCACGGTCGGTGAAATTTACATGCTGAAGTTGTCGCACCTGGTGGACGACAAGATCCACGCCCGCAGCATCGGGCCCTACTCGTTGGTCACCCAGCAGCCGCTCGCCGGGAAAGCGCAGTTCGGCGGGCAGCGGTTCGGGGAGATGGAAGTGTGGGCGCTCGAAGCGTACGGCGCGGCGCATACGCTCCAGGAGATCCTGACCGTGAAGTCCGACGACGTCAACGGACGCAGCCGCGTCTACGAGGCGATCGTCAAAGGCCAGAATCTTCCCGAGCCCGGCATTCCCGAGTCCTTCAACGTGCTGGTGAAGGAGCTGCAAGCCCTCGGCATCAAGGTCACCCTCGGGGCGACCGCCGACGGGTACGGCGGCGGGAATGGCGGAGCACCAGCCAATGGGTCGAACGGGTCAGGCAACGGCAACGGGAGTGAGGGAAACTCATGATCGACTTTCGCAGCGCGCGCGAGACTCGCGCGTCGGCGTTCGACTTCATTCAGGTCCGCATCGCCTCTCCGGAGGAGATTCGCGGCCCCAAGGATCCCAAGGAGCGCGAGCGGCTGGAGATGGCCGGCTTGCGCACGTGGTGGTCCTGGGGCGAGGTCCTGAAACCCGAGACCATCAACTATCGCTCGTTCAAGCCCGAGAAAGACGGCTTGTTCTGCGAGCGCATCTTCGGCCCGGTCAAGGACTGGGAGTGCCACTGCGGTAAGTACAAGCGCATTCGGTACCGCGGGGTCATCTGCGACCGCTGCGGCGTCGAAGTCACGCTGAGCAAAGTGCGGCGCGAGCGGATGGGGCACATTGAGCTCGCAGTGCCCGTGGCGCACATCTGGTTCTTCAAGACGCTCCCCAGTCCGATGGGGAACCTCTTGGACATCACGCTCCGTGATCTCGAGAAGATCATCTACTACTCGAATTACGTCGTGATCGACCCCGGCAACCAGGAAGTCCGCGTCAATCAGCTGCTCGACGAGGACGAGTTCCTGGCTATTCGGCAGAAGGCGAAGGACGAGGGCGATGCGGCGTTCCTGGCCGACATTGGCGCCCCGGCCGTGCGTGATCTGCTGCGCCGTCTGGACATTGATAAAGTCTCGGATGAGCTCCGGGCCCAGGTGGCGGTCGAGACGTCGCAGCATTGCAAGAAGCAGATGCTCAAGCGGCTCAAGATCGTCGATGCGTTCAAGAATTCCGGCGAAGCGGGCGATGTCCGCAACAAGCCGGAGTGGATGATCCTGGACGTCATTCCCGTCATCCCGCCCGATCTCCGCCCGCTCGTCCCGTTGGATGGCGGTCGCTTCGCGACGTCCGACCTGAACGATCTCTATCGCCGGGTCATCAATCGCAACAACCGCCTGCAGAAGCTGATCACGCATCGGGCGCCGGAAGTGATCTTGCGCAACGAGAAGCGCATGCTGCAGGAGGCCGTCGACGCGTTGTTCGACAACGGCCGCCGGTCCAAGGCGATTCGCGGCCGCGGCAAGCGCCCGCTCAAGTCGCTGTCCGACATGCTCAAGGGCAAGCAGGGCCGGTTCCGTCAGAACCTGCTCGGCAAGCGCGTGGACTACTCGGGCCGTTCGGTCATCGTCGTCGGCCCCGAGCTCAAGCTGCACCAGTGCGGGCTGCCCAAGGCGATGGCCCTGGAGCTGTTCAAGCCTTTCATTATTCACAAGTTGGTGGAAAAGGGGATAGCAGAAACCGTCAAGCGCGCGAAGAAGATCGTCGAGCGCGAGTCCCCGGAGGTGTACGAGATCCTGGAAGAGATCATCCGGGATCACCCGGTGCTGCTCAACCGGGCGCCGACGCTGCACCGACTGGGCATCCAGGCGTTCGAGCCGGTGCTCGTCGAGGGCAAGGCCATCCGCATCCACCCGCTCGTCTGCGCGGCGTTCAACGCCGACTTCGACGGGGACCAGATGGCCGTGCACGTGCCGCTGTCCTATGAGGCGCAGCTCGAGAGCCGGCTGCTCATGCTGTCGTCGAACAATATTCTGAAACCCTCGGATGGTCGCCCGGTCGCCGAACCAAGTCAGGACATCGTCCTCGGCTGCTACTTCGCTACGCGGGCGACGCCGGACTTCGAGCGGCTGATCAAAAACGCCAAGCGCTACACGTCGGTCGACGAGGTCGAGACCGCGGTGGCGCTGGGCATCCTCGAGTACCAGTCGCCGGTGCGGTTCCTGGTCGACGACCATGAAGGCAAGCGGTGGGTCGACACCACGGTCGGTCGCGTCCTGTTCAACGCGATCGTACCCAAGGAGATCGGGTTCCAGAACCGCGAGATGAAGAAGAAGGCCCTGGGCGAGCTCGTGTTCGAGTCATATCGCCGGGGCGGACTGGCCACGACCGTGGAGTTCCTGGACCGCCTGAAAGACTTCGGGTTCCGGAATGCCACGCGCGGTGGCGTCTCGATCGGCATCGAGGACCTGCACATTCCGGCCGAGAAAGAGACGCTGTTGGCCGAGGCCGAGGCCCGGGTGGAGCGGTTCCAGCGCGCCTACCAGACCGGTAACATCACCAACGGCGAGCGCTACAACAAAGTCATTGATACCTGGACGCACGCCAACAACGACATTGCCGACGCGATGGTCAAGGCGATGCGCGAGTCGAAGAGCGGGTTCAACCCGGTCTTCATGATGTTCGACTCGGGCTCGCGTGGATCGCGCGACCAGATCCGGCAGTTGGCGGGGATGCGCGGCCTCATGGCCAAGCCCCAGAAGAAGCTGACCGGTGGTATTGGCGAAATCATCGAGAGCCCGATCAAGTCGAACTTCCGTGAAGGCCTCTCGGTTCTGGAATACTTCATCTCGACGCACGGCGCCCGTAAGGGTCTGGCCGACACGGCCCTCAAGACCGCGGACGCGGGGTATCTGACGCGTCGTCTGGTCGACGTGGCGCAAGACGTCGTGATCACCGAAGACGATTGCGGCACGATCCTGGGCCTCGAAGTCGGGGCGTTGAAAGAAGGCGAAGACGTGATCGAGCCGCTCGGCGAGCGCATCGTCGGGAACGTGGCGGCCGAGGACGTCGAGGATCCGCACGAGATGGATGAGAGCGGACGCCGCCGTCTGTTGATCGAAGCGGGCAAGCTGATCGATGAGGACACCGCGCGCGAGATCGAGGAGTCGGGTATCGAGACGGTGAAGATCCGTTCGGTGCTGACCTGCGAGGCCAAGCGCGGACTCTGCCGGATGTGCTACGGCCGCAACCTGGCCACGATGTCGATGGTCGATTTGGGAGAAGCGGTCGGTATCATCGCCGCGCAGTCGATCGGCGAGCCCGGCACGCAGCTGACCCTGCGGACCTTCCATATCGGCGGCACAGCAGCCCGTATCGCCGAGAACACGACCCGCAAGTCGAAGGTCGCGGGCAAGATCGAGTACGGCGATCGGCTCGTGGTGGTGTCGGGATCGGATGCGCAGAAAGTCGTGACGTCGTACGAGGGCGAGGTGCACATTCGCGCGGCCGGCGACCGGTCGGGCGGACTGGGCGCACGCCTGCAGGTCCCGCTCGGCGCCGTGCTCATGGTCAACGATGGCGACGAGGTCAAGAAGGACCAGGTGATCTTCAGCTGGGATCCGTACTCCAACCCGATCATCGCCGACGTCTCCGGAACCATTCGGTTCGTCGACCTGGTCGAGGACGAGTCGGTGTCCGAGGAGCTCGATGAGCTCACGGGCCTCCGGCAACGCGTGGTCATCGAAGATCGCGACAAGAAGCTGCACCCGCACATCGAGATCTGGGACGAAGGCAACGACCGCAAGGTCCGCGACTTCGTGATCCCCGTGGGCGCCCAGCTCACGGTCGCCGATGGCGCGGAGATCTCGGCGGGTACGACGATCGCCAAGGTCGGTCGCGAAGCGTACAAGACCCGGGACATCACCGGCGGTCTGCCGCGCGTGGCCGAGCTGTTCGAGGCCCGCCGGCCGAAGGATCCGGCTACGATCTCCGAGATCAATGGGATCGTGCGGTTCGGCGAGATCAAGCGCGGCAAGCGCGAGATCTACGTCCACCCGTCGAAGACGGTGAACAACACGCCGGTCGTCGACGAGGCCCAGGACCCGCAGCTGTACGAGGTGCCCGCGGGCAAGCACTTGCGCGTGCACGAGGGCGACCGCGTGCGGGCCGGCGACCGCCTGTCGGAAGGGCCGGTCAACCCGCACGACATTTTGCGGATCAAGGGACCGCGCGCCGTACAGGAGTATCTGCTGAACGAAGTGCAGGAGGTCTACCGCCTGCAGGGCGTGAAGATCAACGACAAGCACATCGGCGTGATCGTGCGCCAGATGCTGCAGAAGATTCGCGTCATGGAGCCCGGCGAGACCGACTTCCTGGAAGGGGAGAACGTCGACAAGCAGGTCTTCCGCGACGAGAACGAGAAGGGCAAGAAGAAGAAGCAGGCGCCGGCCACGTCGGAGCCGCTGCTCCTGGGGATCACGAAAGCCAGCCTCACGACGCAGTCGTTCGTGTCGGCGGCCTCGTTCCAGGAGACGACCCGCGTCCTTACCAATGCGGCGATCCGCGGCGCGCAGGACGATCTGCTGGGTCTCAAGGAGAACATCATCATTGGCCACCTGATCCCGGCCGGTACGGGCATGTATCGGTATCAGGATGTCGAGATCGAAGGAATGGAAGTGCCGCCCACGCCCGCGGTCACCGAAGATCCATTGGGGATGGGTGCCTCTCCGTTCGCGCCGCTTCCGACGCTCGCCGGCAGTATGGCGGGCGCGGACGACGAATAAGCGGTTTAACACTTCTCTATCTCCCTACCCCTACCCGTTCCGGGTGGGGGTAGGGATTTTTCAACCGTGACTCTCTCCGTGGAGCGCGATCACCGCGCCCGGCTCATCGACGCCGCCGTCGCGCTCCGGCGTGAGGTGGCGACGCGCATCGTCGGGCAGGACGCCGTGCTCGACGAGATTCTGATCGCGCTGGTCGCGGGCGGGCATGCGTTGCTCGTCGGTGTCCCGGGGCTGGCCAAGACGCTCATGATCCGGTCGATCGCCGAGGCGACGCATTTGGAGTTTCGCCGGATCCAGTTCACGCCCGACCTGGTCCCCAGCGACATCACGGGGACGGAGGTCATGGACGAGGACCACGGGAGTGGCCGGCGCTCGTTCCGCTTCGTGCCGGGGCCCGTGTTCGCGAACATCATTCTGGCGGACGAGATCAATCGGACGCCGCCGCGCACGCAGGCCGCGCTGCTCGAGGCCATGCAGGAGGCGCGCGTGACCGCGGCCGGTGAGACGCGCGCGCTGCCGGCGCCGTTCTTCGTGCTGGCCACGCAGAATCCCATCGAGCAGGAAGGCACCTACCCGCTGCCCGAAGCGCAGTTGGACCGCTTCCTGTTCGACATCCGGGTCGGCTATCCCGACGAGGCGAACGAGCTGTCGATCCTGCGCTCGACGACGGGCGCGCCATCGCGGCCATTGTCGCCGGTGCTGACCGGAGACGACGCGCTCGCCCTGCAGCAGCTCGCCCGGGAGATCCCGGCAGCCGAGCCGGCGCTGCGCTACGCGAACGCGATCGTCCGGGCCACGCGGCCGGATGCGCCGCACGCGCCCGACATCGTCCGGCGGCATGTGCGCTGGGGCGCCGGGCCTCGCGCGGGTCAGGCATTGATCCTCGGCGCCAAAGCGCATGCGCTCATCTCCGGCCGATTCGCGGTGTCGCCCGCCGACATCCGCCGCGTGGCCCTGCCGGTGTTGCGCCATCGCGTCCTGCCGACATTCGCGGCCGAGGCGGAAGGCGTCACCGCCGAGGGCATTGTCACCGAGCTGCTGGAGACGGTGCCTGTGCCGGCGAGTGACGTGCGCGTGTGAACGGCACCACCCCCGAGGACGCGTCGCTCCTCGACGCCGTGCGCGGGGTGCGGTGGCCGGCCCGCCAGCTCGTCTCCGCCGGCGCGCACGGCGTGCACCGGTCGCGCCGCCGCGGGGCGGCCGCCGAGTTCACCGAGTACCGGCCGTATTCGCAAGGCGACGATCCCCGGCGACTCGATTGGAAGCTCCTGGCCCGAAGCGATCGGGCGTTCATCCGGCTCAGTGACGATCACGCGCTGTTGCCCACGGTCTTTGCCGTCGACACATCGCCGTCCATGGCGTTTCCCGTTGAGACGCTCGGCAAGCGGCACCATGCGCGGCGGCTCACGCTCGCGCTGGCGTCGATCGCCCACGCCGCTGGGGACCCGGTTGGGTTGTGCCTCGCGCCTGCGGCGCTCGGTACCGGAGACAAAGGCGAGCGTGATGGCCGTGGCACGGGACCGGGCGCGCTCGCTTGGAAACGCGGACTCGGTTTGGCCAGTGGGAACGACCGCGACTCGCGTCGTGGGCGGGGGCCGGGAGCGCTCGATTCGCGTGGCGCGCAAGCGCCCGCGAACGGCCGCGCAATTCTTACGTTGCCGCCACGCACGCGCAGCGGCGTGGTCGGCGATATCGCGAGCGCGCTGGGGAGCAATGCCTCGGCCGGCCCGGCCTCGCTCGCGCGATTATTCTCGGCGGCCGCCGCCGTCGCACGCGGCGCGCGCGTGGTCCTGGTCTCCGATTTCCTCACCAATGCCGCCGACGCGACCGCCGTCCTGGCTGCCGCGCGCGTCCTCGGCGGGGCCGGCGGCGAGGTCTACGCGATTCACGTGGTGTCCCCCGAAGAGCTCGACCCGTCGGTGCGCAATGTGTCGGTCGAGGATCCCGAGGATCCGTCGCTCCGACGCCCGCTGATCGGCACGGCGCGCCACGCATACATCCAGGCCTTCGCCGACTGGCGCGCGACCGTGGCCCGCGACTGGCGCGCCGCGGGCGCGACGTACATTCTGAGCGCCACGGACGAGGCCCCGGACCACGCGGTGCGTCGGATCGTCGCCTCACCGTCGTGATGTTCTAAGCTCCCGATGACTTTCGCGGCACCCGGATACCTGGCGGCGGCCCTCGCGGTCGCGGCGGCGATCGCGGCACTGCACCTGCTGGTCCTGCGCGCGCCGCCCGCCGTGCCGCTGCCCACGGCCCGTTTCGTACCGGCCGGCACGACCACCGTGCGCCGCCTGACCCGCCTCCCGGTCGATCGCGTTCTCCTCGCGCTCCGTATCCTGACGATTCTGCTCGCCGGCGCGGCGTTCGCGCGTCCGACGCTGCGCGCCCGGCGCGTGGCGCTCACGCGGATTGTCGCCGTCGATCACTCGGCGGCCGTCGCCTCCATGGGCGAGGCCGCGGACAGTGCCGCGCGCTACATCGCGAACGGCGCCATCGTCGTTCCGTTCGACACCATCGCGGCGCCGGCGGTCGCCGACGCGCCCTTGCCCCCGCGCTCCAACGCCCCGGGCTCGCTGTCGGCGGGCCTGGTCGCCGCCCTGCGCGCCGCGTCGCGCGCCGCGGCGGGCGCGGACTCCATCGAGTTGGTTGTTGTCTCGCCCTTCACATCCGCCGAAGTCGACGCCGCGACCATCGCCATCCGGTCGCAATGGCGGGCCGCCATTCGTGCCGTCCGGATCGCGCCCGCTTCGGTCACCGCGTCATTCGACCTAGTGCGCGTGGTGGCCGGCGTGCCAACGGCGGCCGATAGCGCCTGGGCGCGCGGCGGACGCCATGCGCTGATTGTCTGGCCGCGCCCCGACAGCGGTGTCCGCTACGATACCGTGGGCGCCGTGGCGACCAGCTGCGGTGTCGTCATCGCGCCGTTTGTCCGCTTGCGGCGCCTGTCCGATGGCCACCCGATCGCCCGCTGGGTCGACGGCGAGCCCGCCGTCGTCGAGCGTCCGCTCGGCGCCGGTACCGTGCGCGACGTCGCCATCGGCACGACCGATCCGCCCCCGCGATTATTGAGCGCCATCACGTCGCCGTGCGGCACCGGAGGCGCCGTTCCGTTGAGCGACTCCGCCGTGCGCGCCTTCGGCGGCACGGGGTCCAAGCACGCAGCTATCGTCGCTGGCGCGGCCCGCGCAGGCCGGGGGAATCGCAACGTCGTCGTGACGTTGCTCGCGCTCGCGCTCATCGCCGCGCTGGCCGAGCCGCTCGTCCGGCGGCGCGCGTGACCATCATGCGACCGACTCCGCGCCGCTCGGACACGCTGATCAAGAATGTCCCGCACCACGGCGCGCTCCGAGACGCGCCGCGTGCGCGAGATCCTCATCGGCGCCGGCATCATCAATACGATCGTGTGGGGCCTCGTCGCCGCCGGTGTCGTGCTGGATGCGGGCGGCGCCATCGGCCACGCCGCCAAGCTCTCCGACACCTTTTTTGCGGCGGTGCGCATGCTGGCGGCCGTGGCCGGCGTGATGGCGATCGGGTTCCGCCTGTGGCGGATCCGGCACGCGTGGGTCTTGGAGCGCGTCGCGTTGTGGGTCGAGGAACACACCCCCGAGCTCCAGTACGCGCTCGTCACCGCGATCGATCCTGGGCCCGTCGCGACGCGCGGCCCGTTGGAGCGGACCGTGCGCGAGATCGATCTGCCGCGCGTGGCGCTGTGGGCCGCAGTCGTCGCCTATGGTCGGTCGGCGCTCATCATGATCGTCGTCGCGGTCATCCTGCAGCGCGTGATGCCGCTGCACGCGGTTCGCGCCGGCGCGCCCGCGGTCGCCGAGCGGCCACTGGTGGGGCCGCCGATCACCGGCAGCCGCCTGGCGGCGTTGCGCGTCCACGTCGTGCCGCCGGCCTATGCGGGGCAATCGGCGACCGACCTGTCCGATCCGTCGACGATCGCCGCCCTCGTCGGCAGCGCGATCACCATCCGCGGCCGCGGCTCGCCGGACGGGCTTGGGGCGGCGACGTCGGCCACCTTGGTGGTGCGACCGGCCGGCAATGGTTGGGAGACCGGGCTTCCAATGCCGGCCCAGGCCACGGCGCTCGTGCTGACCGACGGCGAGCGGCGTCGCGTCATCGTCCTGGCGCCGCGACTCGACGATCCGCCAGCCGTTGTGCTCACCGAACCGCGGACGGACGCGACGTATCGGACGCCGCCCGCGGCGATCGAGCTGGATGCCGAGGCCATCGACGATATCGCTTTGGCCAATGGGTACTTCGAGTACATCGTCTCCAAGGGGCAGGCCGAAGGCAGCTTCACCGGCATCACGGGCACCACGGGGCGCGTGTCCTTCGGCGCGCGGCGCTCCTCGTCGTTTCACGCGACGCTCCCACTCGGCCCCCTCGGGCTGACGCCTGGTAGCCAACTCTCGGTGCGCGCCGTGGCGCGCGACGGCAACACCGTGTCGGGGCCGGGGGTCGGGACATCGGAGACGCGCACGTTGCGCATCGCGAGGCCCGAGGAGTACGACTCGCTCGCGCTCGACGCCGCGCCGCCGCCCGTCACCGAGAAAGCGTTCATGAGTCAGCGCATGCTCGTGATGGCGGTCGAGTCGCTCGTGACCCGCCGACCGCGACCGCCGCGCGCGCGGTACGTTGCCCAATCCAGCCGACTGGCCGGCGAAGAGTCACGGTTGGCGCAGGAAGTCGACGACATCCTGAACGCCGCCCCGGCCGGCGCCGACTCGGGCGGCGAACCGGGAGAGCGCGAGGACGTCGATGCCAGCAAAGGCGGCGCCGGCAGCGTCGGCGCCAATCGGGAGCGTGCGCTCATGCAGCGGGCGCTCCAGGCCATGACCGACGCCGCGCGGTCGTTGGGCGTCGCGCTCCCCGATACCGCGCTGCCGAGCGCGCGACTGGCGCTCGCGATCCTCGACTCCGCCCGCGTCATGAACCGGCTCTACGTGCGCGGCGGGTCGCCCAAGATCGTGGTCGATATTGGACGGGTTCGCGGCAAGGGTGCCGCGGGGGGGCCGACGGATAGCGCGGCACCCGCGCCCCGCGGGTCGCTGGCGCGCGACTCGGTCCGCGCCCTCACGGTCGCCCGTTTGTCCGCGCTCGTCGATCTCGTCACCCAGTCGCCACAGGCGCTCGCCGACACGCTGTCGCTCTTGCAGGTCACGGCGATGCCCGTGGATCCGGCGCTGGCCACCGCGCTCGGTGACGCGGCGGGCGCGCTGCGCGCCGGTCGGGACGTGCGTCCCGCGCTGGAGCGGGTGCGCGCCGCGGCCGCTCCGCCGCCGCGGGCGCGCCAGGGGCTTGGTCCGGCGGCTATCATCCCCGTCATTGCCGGCCCGCCGTGAGCGCGTTCGTTTTCGCGACGGGCCGGTACGAGTCCGGCGACTGGGACGCGGCGCCGCTCGTGCCCGCGAACCTGATCGATTCGGTCGCCCGCTACACATCGATCGACGTGGCGCCGAGCGGGGCGACCGTGTCGCTGGGGTCGGACGCGCTGTACGACTATCCCCTCGTCTACCTGACCGGGCACCTCCCATTCCGGTTCACGAACACCGAGCGACAACACGTGCGGGAGTTCACGCGCCGCGGCGGGATGCTGTTCGTCGACGACCATAACCACGACGTTGGCGGGATCTTTCACAAGACGGCCACGGAAGAGATCACCAAGTCGTGCGGACCGCTGGTGGATCTGCCCAACACTCACGATCTCTATCGCGCGTTCTTCGTGTTCGACAACGGCCCGCCGACCACGACCCAGGAGCTCAACGGCTGGGGCGACAATCTCGTGCACCCGCGCCTTCAGGCGGTGCTCGGTCCGGGCGATCGCATCCGGGTGCTGTACAGCAGCAAAGACTATAGCTCCGAGTGGGGCTACCATCCCGACAGCAAGCGCTTGCGCTCGGTCGACGATACGCGGTTCGGCGTGAACATCATCGTGTATGCGCTCACCCGCTGACCGGGCGCCGGTGGAGTGGCTCGCGCGCGCCGTGGCCATCGGCGCGCTGGCGTGGTCCATCGTGCGCGCCCTCGCCGGCGGCGGCGCCACCGCGCGGACCACGCCAGCGCGATTGGGCGCCGCGCTCATCAGCTGGACGACCGGCGGCGACGACGCCACCGCCGCGTACGTCGCGATGCGCGACGCGCCCTCGGCGTCCGACCGCGATTGGCTGCGCGCGGTACGCCGCGGCGGACTGCCCGTGACCTGGGGATGGCAGGGGCCCCCGCCGCCGGCCACGGCGATCGTCGCCGAACCGTTGGCCGATCCCGCGGGCATGACCCGCGTCGCCGTGGCCGCACCGCGCGGGACTTCGGTGACGCTCGCCGATCGCCTGGGCACGATCGACACGGCGGAGGCGGCGGGTGGCGGCATGACGTTCGTGGTGCCGGCGCCGGTCCGGACGATCGATGCCGCGGCGCGCGGCGATGCGCGCGGCGGTCTGGCGACGGCGCGGGCGTCCGTCACCGACTCCCTCCTGTTGCGTCCCTTGCTCGTCCTCGGCTCCGTCGGCTGGGAGACCAAGTTCGTCGTGCGCGCGCTCGAGGAGCGCGGGTGGAAAGTGGACGAGCGTCTGGCGCTGGCGCCGGGTCATGACCAGGGCAGCCAGGGCGCGCCACTGGTGATCGACACCGCCCACTACGCCGCTGTGCTCGCGTTGGATAGTGGCGCCCGCGGCGCCGCGGCGTCCGTCGCGCGTTACGCGCGCTCCGGCGGCGGGGTTGTCATCGCCGGCTCGGCGGCCCGGGTGCTCGGGGATATCGCGCCGGCGCGGCTGGGCGCGTGGCACAATGTCCGCCCGATCTCCTACTTCGCGCTCGTGTCGTCGCACCCGTCCCTGGCGCGCCGCGGACCGGACCCGGTCGTCGTCTCGGCCGGCCGCATCGTGCAGGTCGGCTATGACGATACGTGGCGGCTCCGATTGGACAGCGCGACCGGCGTGTCGAGCCATCGGGACTGGTGGGCGGGGTTGGTGGCCAGCGTGGCCTATGCGCCGGCCACCACGCGGCCGGCGCCGCCGGCGGATCCCGCTCCCCTGGCCGCGACCATTGCGCGGCTCGGTCCGGCGGGCGGGAGCATGGTGGCGGGTCGCACGGTGCCGCCGTGGATTTGGTTTGGCATCGCGTGCGGTGCTCTCCTCGCCGAGTGGGCTTCGCGCCGGTTGCGCGGAGCGCCATAAGGGCTATAAGTTCCTCGTTCTGTACATTTTAGTCGCACACCTAGAGAATGCCGACGATTAATCAGCTAGTCCGGCAGAGCCGGAGTGATGTGCTCAAGAAGGAGAAGGCGCCCGCGCTCAAGTCGAATCCGCAGAAGCGGGGCGTCTGCACGCGCGTGTACACCACGACGCCCAAGAAGCCGAATTCTGCGCTGCGGAAAGTCGCGCGCGTGCGGCTCACGAACGGGTTCGAGGTGACCGCGTACATTCCCGGCGAGGGGCACAATCTGCAGGAGCACTCGATCGTGCTGATTCGCGGCGGTCGTGTGAAAGATCTGCCGGGCGTCCGCTATCACATTGTGCGCGGCAGTTTGGATGCGTCCGGCGTCAATGGCCGTAACCAGAGCCGCTCGAAGTACGGGACGAAGAAGCCGAAGGCCGCGGGCTCCGCTGGGGCCGCCGCCGGAGGGAAGAAGAAGTGAGCCGCCGGAAGAAGTCGATCAAGCGTCCGATTTTGCCGGACGCGCGGTACGATAGCCAGACCGTGTCGAAGTTCATCAACGCGATGATGCTGCAGGGGAAGAAGTCGGTCGCCGAGCGGATCTTTTACGGGGCGATGGACCTCGTGGAGTCGCGGACGAACCAGCCCGGGGTGAACGTCTTCAAGCAGGCGCTCTCGAACTTGAAGCCCGTGGTCGAGGTCAAGAGCCGCCGGGTGGGCGGCGCGACCTACCAGGTGCCGGTCGAGGTGCGTCCTGATCGGCGGACGGCGCTGGCCATGCGGTGGCTGATCTTGTACTCCCGGGATCGGAGCGAGAAGTCCATGCCCGAGAAGCTGGCCGCGGAAGTGATCGCGGCGGCCAAGGGCGAGGGCAACGCGGTCAAGAAGAAGGAAGACACGCACCGGATGGCCGAGGCCAATAAGGCTTTCGCCCATTACCGGTGGTAGGGCAGCTTGACTAAGTCCAATAGTCGTCTAAGTTTGTAAGGCTACAGCAAAATTCAACGTCGGTGAACGGGCAATGCTAGGACGGCGTAGGGAAACCTAGCGAGCTCGGCCGGCGCGCCGTGGGTCCCCGTTCGCGCACCAGTGGCGAACGCACCCGGCGAGAGCGGATGGATACCGGTCCCGACGTATCGGGGCGCCACGGTCCACCCGCGTTTTTGCTGACTCAATTGGGAATTTGCGGACGGATCTGACACATGGCGCGCACGACACCGCTCGAGCACTATCGGAATATCGGCATCATGGCGCACATCGATGCCGGGAAGACGACGACGACCGAGCGCATTCTGTACTATACCGGACGGTCCTATAAGATCGGCGAGGTCCATGAAGGGACCGCGGTCATGGACTGGATGGAACAGGAGCAGGAGCGCGGCATCACGATTACGTCCGCCGCGACCACGTGCTTCTGGACGCGGAACGGCATCGAGCATCGCATCAACATCATCGACACGCCCGGCCACGTCGACTTCACGGTCGAGGTCGAGCGCTCGTTGCGCGTGCTGGACGGCGCGGTGACGTTGCTCGACTCCGTGGCCGGCGTCGAGCCGCAGACGGAGACCGTGTGGCGGCAGGCCGACCGGTACGGCGTCCCGCGCATCATCTTCGCCAACAAGATGGATCGCGTCGGCGCCGACTTCGATCGCTGTCTGCGCATGATCCGCGACCGCCTGACCAAGAACGCGTATCCGCTGCAGTTGCCCGTGGGCTCGGGCGAGCTCTTCACCGGCCACATCGACGTGCTGCGGCGCGTGCAGATCGTGTTCGATGACGAGACGCTCGGCAAGAAGTTCGAGGAGTGTCCCGTGCCCGAGGCCTACGTCGAGCGCATGGAGCAGGCGCGGCACGAGGTCATCGAGGCCGCGGTGGAGCACGATGAGACGCTGCTGGAGAAGTACCTGGGTGGCGCCGAGCTGACGCTCGAGGAGATTCAGCACGCGATCCGCAAGGCGACCGTGGGCAGCTTCATCGTTCCCGTGTTGTGCGGCGCCGCGTTCAAGAACAAAGGCGTGCAGGCGCTGCTCGACGCCGTGATCGACTATCTCCCGACGCCCGTCGACGTCGGCGCGATCAAGGGCCACGTGCCGCAGCACGATGACCAGGTCGACACGCGGCATGTCGAGGACGCCGCGCCGTTCGCCGGTCTGGCGTTCAAGATCGCCACCGATCCGTTCGTCGGGAAGCTGACGTTCTTCCGCGTGTACTCGGGCGTGTTGTCGTCGGGCTCCTACGTGTACAACCCGGTGAAGGACAAGCGCGAGCGCGTCGGCCGGTTGCTGCAGATGCACGCCAACAAGCGCGACGAGATCGAGGAAGTGCGCGCGGGCGACATCGCGGCCGCGATCGGACTCCGGGACACGCGCACGGGCGACACGCTATGCGACGAGGACCATCCGATCATTCTGGAGGCCATGAAGTTCCCGGCCCCCGTGATCGACGTCGCGATCGAGCCCAAGACCAAGGCCGACCAGGACAAGCTGGCGATCGCGTTGGCGAAGCTCTCGGAAGAGGACCCGACGTTCCGCGTCCACAGCGATGCCGAGACCGGTCAGACCATCATCTCGGGCATGGGCGAGTTGCACCTCGAGATCATCGTCGATCGCATGCAGCGCGAGTTCAAGGTCGACGCCAACATTGGCCGGCCCCAGGTCGCGTACCGCGAGACCATCCGGAAGCGGGTGGAGAAAGTCGAAGGGAAGTTCATCCGGCAGAGCGGCGGCAAAGGGCAGTACGGCCACGTCGTGATCAACATCCAGCCGTCGGAGCAGGGGAAGGGGTTCATCTTCGAGGACAACATTGTCGGCGGCGTGATTCCGCGCGAATACATCAAGCCGGTCGAGGCCGGCATTCGCGAAGCGCTGGAGAACGGCGTGCTCGCCGGCTACCCGATGGTCGACGTCACCGTCGAGTTGGTGTACGGCTCGTATCACGATGTCGACTCCAGCGAAATGGCGTTCAAGATCGCCGGCTCGATGGCGGTGAAGGAAGCCGCCAAGCGCGCGCATCCGGTGTTGTTGGAGCCGATCATGACCGTCGAAGTCGTCTGCCCGAATGATTACATGGGCGACGTCCTGGGCGATCTGGCGGCGCGCCGCGGCAAGATCGGCGGCATGATGCAGCGCGGTGAGGCGCAGGTGATCGCGGCCACGGTGCCGCTGTCGGAGATGTTCGGGTACTCCACGAAACTCCGGTCGCAGTCCCAGGGACGCGCCGTGTACTCGATGGAGTTCAATCACTACGAGGAAGTGCCGAAGAGCAAGGCGGACGAGATTATCTCCAAGGTTAAATCGTAATCACGGTGAAATAGTCATGGCCAAGGCGAAATTTGAGCGGACGAAGCCGCACGTGAACGTGGGAACGATTGGGCACGTGGACCACGGGAAGACGACGTTGACGGCGGCGATCACTTCGATTCAAGCGGCTCAGGGGCTGGCCCAGAAAGTCGCGTTTGATCAGATCGACAAGGCGCCGGAGGAGCGGGAGCGCGGGATCACGATCGCGACGGCGCACGTGGAGTATGAGAGCGTGGCGCGGCACTACGCGCACGTGGATTGTCCGGGGCACGCCGACTACGTGAAGAACATGATCACGGGGGCGGCGCAGATGGACGGGGCGATCCTGGTGGTGAGTGCGGCGGACGGGCCGATGCCACAGACGCGGGAGCACATCTTGCTCGCGCGGCAGGTGAACGTGCCGTACATCGTGGTGTTCATGAACAAGGTGGACGCGGTGGACGACCCGGAGTTGCTGGACCTGGTGGAGTTGGAGGTTCGGGAGTTGTTGAGCGCGTACGAGTTTCCGGGGGATGAGATTCCGGTGATTCGGGGGAGCGCGTTGAAGGCATTGGAGGGGGGCGACCCGAAGTCGGAGTGGGGGCAGAAGATCGGGGAGTTGATGGGGGCGTTGGACTCCTATATCCCGGTGCCGAAGCGGGAAGTGGACAAGCCGTTTTTGATGCCGGTGGAAGATGTGTTCTCGATCACGGGCCGCGGCACGGTGGCGACGGGGCGGATCGAGCGGGGGAAGATCAAGGTGGGCGAGGAGTTGGCGCTGATCGGGTTCAACTCGGACAAGAAGACGGTGGTGACGGGCGTGGAGATGTTCCGGAAGCTGCTGGACGATGGGCAGGCCGGGGACAACGTGGGGTTGCTGCTCCGCGGGTTGGGGAAAGAGGACGTGGAGCGGGGGATGGTGTTGGCGAAGGCGGGGACGATCACGCCGCACACGCACTTTGATGCTGAGGTGTACGTGTTGACGAAGGAGGAGGGCGGGCGGCACACGCCGTTTTTCAAGGGGTACCGGCCGCAGTTCTACTTTCGGACGACGGACGTGACGGGGAGTGTGGAGTTGCCGGCGGGGATGGAGATGGTGATGCCGGGAGACAACGTGCAGATGACGATCGAGTTGATCACGCCGATCGCGATGGACGAGGGGTTGCGGTTCGCCATCCGCGAGGGTGGACGGACGGTCGGCGCCGGTGTCGTTACCAAGATCAAGAAGTAAAGAGACTCGATTCTTACGCAGGCGAATCGAGCAGTAGGCAAAGAGACTCGCACGCTGAGGGATCTGGGGAATCCTCCCCAATAATCCTTCTACCTTATAGAGAATATCATGGCTGGCAGAATTCGCATTCGTCTCAAGGCATTCGACCACGCGGTCATCGACCAAGCGTCGGCCGACATCGTGCGCACGGCCGAGAAGACCGGCGCCCAGGTGTCGGGCCCGATTCCGCTGCCGACGAAGACGCAGCGCTGGACCGTGCTGCGTTCGCCGCACGTCGACAAGAAGTCCCGCGAGCAGTTCGAGCTCAAGACGCACAAGCGCGTGATCGACATTCTCGACTCCCGCGCCCAGACGGTCGACGCGTTGACGAAGCTGGATCTTCCGGCCGGCGTCGACGTCGAGATCAAGGTCGAGTAGCGCCATGATCGGCATCATTGGCAAAAAGGTCGGCATGACCCACGTGTTCACGGCCGAGGGTCTCCAGATCCCGTGCACGGTCGTCGAGGCCGCGCCGAATCCGGTCGTGCAGGTCATGACCGGCAGCCTGCAGCAGGTGCAGCTCGGCTTCGGGGCGCAGCGCATCGCGCGCGAGTCCAAGAAGGGCGAGCGCACGCCGCGCGGGCGCCGCGCGACCAAGGCCGCGATCGGTCACGCCGCGAAGGCGGGGTTGAGCGCGCCGCCCGCGGTCCTGCGCACGCTGCGTCTCGATGACGGGCCCAAGAGCGTCGCCGTGCCGGAGCTCAAGATCGGCGACACGATCGGCGTCGGCCTATTCGCGCCCGGCGACCAGGTCAAGGTCACCGGCACGACGAAAGGCCGCGGGTTCCAGGGCGTCGTCAAGCGCCATTCGTTCGGCGGCGGACCCAACACGCATGGCAACACCAAGCACCGGCGCCCCGGTTCCGTGGGCCCCGGCACCGATCCGTCGCGCGTGATCAAGGGCAAGCGCATGCCCGGCCATTTCGGGCACGAGCAGCACACCCAGACCCATCTCCGGGTCGAGAAAGTCGACGCGGAGCGCAATCTCCTCTATATCCGCGGCTCGGTGGCCGGTCCCAAGAACGGGATCGTCGTCGTCCGCAAGCAGGGCTGAGCCGTGGCCGCTTCCGCACCCGTCTTTTCGTCCTTCGGCACCGCGCGCGAACGCGTGGCGTTGCCGGATGAGTTGTTCGATGGCACGGTGAACGTCCCGGTCATGCACCAGGCGGTCAAGGCGTACCTCGCCAATCAGCGGCAGGGCAACGCGAAGACCAAGACCCGCGGCCTCGTCGCCGGCGGCAATCAGAAGCCGTGGAAGCAGAAGGGCACGGGTCGCGCGCGCCAGGGTTCGATCCGGGCGCCGAACTGGGTGGGCGGTGGTACCGTATTCGGGCCGATCCCGCGCAGCTATGCGCAGTACGTGCCGCGGCAAGTGCGGGCGCTGGCCCGGAAGAGCGCGTTCAATGCGCGGGCGGCCGAGGATGGCATCATCGTCATCGACACGTTCGTGTACGATCAGCCCAGCACGAAGCGGTTGGTCCTGCTGTTGACGTCGCTCGCGGTGGACGCGAAGAAAGTGCTGATCCTGACGGACGGCGTGAAGCAGAACGTCTTCCTGTCCGGCCGGAATCTGCCACTCGTGCACGTGATGCCGTACGCCGACGTCTCGACGTATCATCTCCTGTGGTCCGACGTCGTGCTCATTGAAGCGCCGGCGATCGGGTTCACGATGGAGCCGCTCAAGGAGACGGCGCCGGTCATCGAGAAGCGCCAGCGGCCAGTCGCCGCCGAGACGAAGAAAGCCGCGAAGGCGCCCAAGGCCGCGAAGCCCGCGAAGGCGGCGGCCAAGGCCGCCGCGGCCACGAAGCCGGCGGCCGCCAAGTCGGCCAAGAAGAAAGCGGCGCCCAAGCGGGGGCAGGCCCAGGCAAAGGGCGGCACGCGCGGTGGGTCGCAGCAGGCCAAGGGCACGGCGCAGTCCAAGGGGCAGTCGCGCACGCAGTCGAAGAAGGCACCGGCCAAGCCGGGCGCCGCCAAGAAGGGCGCGCGCGGCGGTGGCAATAAGGGACGGGGGAAATAACCGATGCCCACGCTGCATCGCACCATCATTCGCCCGCTGGTGACCGAGAAGAGCTCGGCCGCCTATCAGGAGCGCGGCGAGTACACGTTCGAGGTCGCGTCGACGGCGACGAAGCCGGCCATTCGGCAGGCGATCGAGTCGTTGTTCGGCGTCAAGGTTACCGGCGTCTGGACATCCAACCAGCGCGGAAAAGAGCGCAAGGTCGGGAAGACCGCGGGCCGGCGCCACGACTGGAAAAAGGCGATCGTCACGCTCCGCGACGGTGATTCGATCGACGTGTTCGAAGGCTGATCTACCAAGCAACGAGACTCGCTATGCCCATTCGTCAATTCAAGCCCGTCACCAAGAGCTCCCGGTTCCGCTCGGTCTCCGATTTCGCGGAGATCACGCGGTCGCATCCCGAGAAGTCGCTGATCGAGCCCCTGCACAAGTCCGGGGGGCGCGACAACCACGGCCACATCTCGATGCGGCGCCGGGGCGGCGGGCATAAGCGCCAATACCGCATCATCGACTTCCGCCGGAACAAGTTCGGCGTGACCGCGACCGTGCGGGAGATCGAGTACGATCCGAATCGCTCGGCGCGCATCGCGCTCGTCGAATACGCCGACGGGGAGAAGCGCTACATCATTCACCCCCGCGGACTGTCGGTCGGCGACGTCGTCGTGTCGGGGCCGGGCTCGGACGTGCGGACGGGCAATGCGCTCCCGCTGCGCGAGGTGCCGCTCGGCACCGACGTGCACAACGTCGAGCTCAAGAAAGGCAAAGGCGGGCAAGTCGCCCGCTCGGCCGGCACGTCGGTCGAGGTGGTGGCGAAAGAGGGCGAGTACGTCACGGTGCGGATGCGGTCGACCGAGACGCGCATGATCCACGGCGAGTGCCTGGCGACGATCGGGACGGTCGGCAACGCCGAGCACGAGCTCCAGTCCTGGGGCAAGGCCGGCAAGACCCGCTGGCTCGGCCGGCGGCCCAAGGTGCGCGGCGAGGTCATGAACCCCGTCGACCACCCGCACGGCGGCCGGACGCGCGGCGGACGCAACGTCGTGAGCCCGTGGGGCAAGAAAGAGGGCGTCAAGACGCGCAACACGAAGAAGTCGTCGCAGCGGTTGATCGTGCGCGGTCGGAAGCGCGGCAAAGCGACCCAATAGCTCCCAATAGGTAGAGATCAGTCATGGCGAGAAGCGTTCACAAAGGGCCGTACGTTCACGAGAGCCTGATCAAGAAGATCGGCACGATGAACACGCGCAACGAAAAGCGGGTGATCAAGACCTGGTCGCGAGCCAGCACGGTCATTCCCGATTTCGTCGGGCACACGTTTGCCGTCCACAACGGCAACAAGTTCATTCCCGTGTACGTGACCGAGAACATGGTCGGGCACAAGCTCGGCGAATTCGCGCCCACCCGGCTCTTCCGCGGGCACTCGGGCAAGGCCGTCGACAAGAAGGCGACGGGCGTGCCGTCGGCGCCGGGCGGTGGCGGCGGCGCATCGGGCCCGGGCGCGCGGGGAGGGAAGTAACGTGGCCGCCGATGTTCGCGCCATTCAGCGCACGACGCGCCAGTCGCCCTACAAGATGCGGCTGGTCATCGACCAGATTCGCGGCAAGGACGTGAACGAGGCGCTGGCGCTGCTCCAGTTCTCGAAGAAGCACGCCTCCCGCGAGATCGCGAAGGTGTTGCACTCGGCCGTCGCCAACGCCGAGCACAAGGCGCGCACGGCCAACGAGTCCGTCGACGTCGACGCGTTGTATGTGAAGCACGCGGTGGTCAACGAAGGGCCGAAGCTCAAGCGGTTCACGCCCGCGGCCATGGGCCGGGCGACGCCGGTGATCAAGCGCACGAGCCACGTGGAGATCGTGGTCTCGGAGCGCGTGAAGCCCGTACGAGTGCCGGCCGCTCCGAAGACCGGCGCGGCCAAGACGAAGGCCAAGCAGCCGTCCAGCGCGAAGCCAAAGGCGAGCGCCGCCAAGACGGGCACGAAGTCCAGTAAAGCGAAGTCGGCGAAGCCGACGGGCGAGGCATAATGGGACAGAAGACCAATCCGATCGGGTTCCGGCTCGGCGTCTCGAAGCAGTGGCGCTCGCGCTGGTACGCCAACCGCGACTTCCCGGCGCTGCTCAAGGAAGACGAGCTGCTGCGCAAATACTTGAAGGCGCGCGTCGGCCACGCCGCGATCGCCGACATCCATATCGAGCGCAAGCCGGGCAAGGTCGTCGTGACCGTGCACACGGCGCGTCCGGGTGTGGTGATCGGCAAGAAAGGCGCGGAAGTCGACAAGCTCCGTGACGAGCTCACCCAGCTCAGCGGGAAAGAAGTCGGGATCAACGTCGAAGAGATCAAGCGTCCCGAGCTCGACGCCCAGCTGGTGGCCGACAACGTCGCCAACCAGTTGGCCCAGCGCATTTCCTTTCGCCGCGCCATGAAGCGCGCGGTGCAGAGCGCGATGCGGATGGGGGCGCAGGGCATCAAGATCAAGTGCGGCGGCCGGTTGGGCGGCGCCGAGATCGCCCGCGTCGAGGGCTATCACGAGGGCCGGGTGCCGTTGCACACGTTGCGCGCCGACATTGACTACGCGACCTCGACGGCCAAGACCACCTTCGGCACGATTGGCGTGAAAGTCTGGATCTTCAAGGGCGAGATCGTCGAGGATCGCCGCGGCAAGACGTACTCGACGGGTTCCTGAGGCGACGATGCTGAGTCCGAAGCGGGTCAAGTTTCGCAAGATGTTCAAGGGCCGCACGACTGGCCTGGCGACGCGTGGCAACACCGTCGTCAACGGTCACTACGGTCTGCAGGCGCTCGAGCCCGGGTGGGTGTCCAACCGGCAGATCGAGGCCGCGCGTGTCGCGCTGACCCGTCACATCAAGCGCGGCGGCAAAGTGTGGATTCGGATCTTCCCCGACAAACCGATCACCAAGAAGCCCGCCGAGACCCGCATGGGAAAGGGCAAGGGCTCGCCCGAAGGGTGGGTGGCCGTGGTCAAGCCGGGCCGGGTGATGTTCGAGCTGGAGGGCGTGACGCCGGACATCGCCAAGAAGGCGATGGGGCTCGCCGCCGCCAAGCTCGGCGTCAAGACCAAGTTCGTCGTTCGCGAGGAGGCGCACACGGATGCAAACTGACGAGATCCGGGAGATGAGTGACGCGGACATCCGGGCGCTGATCGTCGAGAAGGAGGAGTCCCGGTTTCGCCTGCGATTCCGCGGCGCCACCGAGACACTCGACAAACCCCTCGAGCTCCGCTGGCTGCGCCGGGATATCGCGCGGCTCAAGACCATTCTTCGTGAACGCGAGCGCGCCAATGCCTGAGACGATAGCAGCACACGACCACGACCGAGCGCACCGGAAGACCCGCGTCGGGACCGTGGTGAGCGACAAGATGCAGAAGACCGTCGTCGTGGCGATCGAGCGGCGCGTGCCGCACCCCACGTACGGCAAGATGATCACGCGCACCAAGCACTTTAAGGCCCACGACGAGGAGAACGCGTCCAAGGCCGGCGATGTCGTGCGCATCATGGAGACGCGGCCGCTGTCCAAGGACAAGCGGTGGCGTGTGGTCGAGATCATTGAGCGTGCCCGATGATTCAACAAGAATCGATCGTGAAGGTCGCCGACAACTCTGGCGCCAAGCGCGCGCTGGTCATCCGCGTCCTCGGCGGCACGCGCCGCCGGTACGCCGGACTTGGGGACACCGTGATCGTCGCGGTCAAAGACGCGCTGCCCAATGGCACCGTGAAGAAGTCGGACGTGGCGCGGGCCGTGGTGGTGCGAACGGCCAAGGAAACGCGCCGCAAAGATGGCAGCTATATCCGGTTCGATGAGAACGCCGTCGTGATCATCAACGAGGCCGGCGAGCCGCGGGCCACGCGTATCTTCGGACCCGTGGCCCGTGAGCTGCGCGAGAAGAAGTACATGAAGATCGTCTCGCTCGCCCCTGAGGTGCTGTAACGTGCGCATTTTGACCCACCGGAAGACCCGGAAGAAGAAGAACCGCACGCGGCACGCGATCAACGTCGAGCGCGTGAAGACGCGGATCACGAAAGGCGACACCGTGCGCGTCATGCGCGGCGACGATCGCGGAAAGGACGGCAAGATCATTCGCGTGGATCTCAAGCGGGGGCGCGTCACGATCGAAGGCGTGAACATTGTGAAGAAGCACCGCCGGGCGCGCGGACCGGAGGATCAGGGCGGCATCATCGAGATGCCGGCGCCGGTCCACCTGTCGAACGTCATGCTGATCGACCCGTCGTCGAACGTGGCGACGCGTATCGCGACCCGGATCGACGACGATGGGACCAAGGAACGTTTGAGCGTCAAGGGCGGCGGCGCCATTCGCCGCGCGAGGTAAGGAGAGAACCGTGGCTGGGAAAGAGAAAGAAGGCGAGAAGGGCAAGACCAAAGAGAAGAAGCCCGGCGCCCCGGCTGGTGGCGGGGGCGGTGGGGGCGGGAGCTCCCGGAAGGCGAGTCGCGATCGCGACGCCGCGGCCGCGCCGCGCGGACCGCACGCGGGCGCGGGGCGGCCCGTGCCGCCGCCGCGGCTTCGCGTGTTCTACGCGTCGACCGTCAAGACCCGGCTCATGCAGGAGTTCAGTCTGCAGAACCCGCACCAAGTGCCGAGGCTGAGCAAGATCGTGATCAACGTCGGCGTCGGCGAGGCCATCAAGCAGCCCAAGGTGCTGGACAAGGTGGTGGAGGAGCTGGCGATCATCACCGGGCAGCAACCCGTGCGCAAGCGGGCCAAGAAGTCGATCGCCAACTATGGACTGCGCGAGGGCCAGGAGATCGGCGCCGCGGTCACGTTGCGCGGCGCGCGGATGTGGGAGTTTCTCGACCGGTTCATCTCGATCGCGATCCCGCGCATTCGCGACTTTCGCGGATTGTCGACCCGGTCGTTCGACGGCCGCGGCAACTATTCGATGGGCGTGAAAGAACAGATGATCTTTCCCGAGATCAACTACGATATGATCGAGCAGGTGCACGGCATGGATGTCACGCTCGTGACGACCGCGGGACGGGATGACCGCGCGCTCGCGCTGCTGCGCGAGTTGGGGCTTCCCTTCCGGGCCGACGAGCGCGGCACGGCGACCAGACTTCAGGCGAGAGCGTAGCGATGGCGAGAAAAGCCATGATCGAGAAGGCCAAGCGGACCCCGAAATTCGCCGTGCGGCGGCACAATCGCTGCCAGCGCTGCGGACGCGCCCGCGCGTTCCTGCGCAAGTTCGGCTACTGCCGGATCTGCTTCCGCGACCAAGCCCTCAACGGCTTCATCCCCGGCGTCCGCAAGGCGAGCTGGTAGGCGAGGATAATCCATGACGATGACCGATCCCATCGCCGATATGCTCACCCGCATCCGCAATGCGTGCGGAGCGAAGCATTGGCGCGTCGATATGCCACAGTCGAAACTCAAGGTCGAGATCGCGCGCGTGCTCAAGGAGAACGCGCTGATCCAGGATTACCGGAGCATCGACACGGACGAAGGACACAAGATCCTGCGCGTGATCCTCAAGTACGCGCAGAGCGGACAGCCCGTCATTCGGGAACTGCAGCGCGTCTCCTCGCCCGGACTCCGGCGGTATGTCGGCGTGAACGAGATCCCGCGCGTGCGCAACGGCTTGGGCCTGGCGATTCTGAGCACGTCCAAAGGCTTGATGAGCGACCGGCAGGCGCGCGCCGCCCGGCAAGGCGGCGAGTTGCTCGCCGTCGTCTGGTAGGAGCGCCCATGTCGCGTATTGGCAAAAAGCCGGTCCCGATTCTCAAGGGTGTCACGGTGACGGTGAACGGATCCGCCGTCACGGTGAAGGGCCCCAAAGGCGAGCTCGCGCGCATGCTGAACCCCGAGATGACCGTCACGGTGGACGGCGCCCAGGTGCTGGTGACGCGGCCGTCCGATGACCCGCGCCACAAGGCGTTGCACGGGCTCACCCGGACGTTGGTCGCCAACATGATCGAAGGCGTGACCGACGGCTTCAAGAAGCAACTGGAGATCATCGGCGTCGGGTACAAGGCCGAGCAGCGTCCCTACGGTCTGCAGCTGGCCCTGGGGTTCTCGCACCCGGTCGAATACCGCGCGCCGAAGGGCATCAAGCTGACGGCGCCGCAGCCCACGTCGATCATCGTCGAGGGCGCGAACAAAGAGATCGTGGGACAAGTCGCCGCCGAGCTGCGCTCGTTGCGGCCACCCGAGCCCTACAAGGGCAAGGGCATCAAGTACGTGGGCGAGGTCGTCCGCCGGAAGGCGGGCAAGGCCGGAGGCAAGTAATGGGCAGAATCGGGATTCCCAAGACCCGCGAGGAAAAGCGGGTGCGGCGACACCTGCGGGTGCGGAAGAAGATCGCCGGGACGCCGGAGCGCCCGCGGCTCGTCGTCTACCGCTCGCTCAAGCACATTTATGCCCAGATCGTCGACGACGATGCGCGGCGGACCCTGATGACCGTGTCCAGCCATGGCGTCGAAGAGGGCAAGAAGACCGCGAAGTCGGCGGAAGTCGGCAAGCGGATCGCCGAAAAGGCCAAAGCGGCCGGCATCACGCGCGTCGTGTTCGATCGGGCGGGGTACAAATATCATGGCCGCGTGAAGGCAGTGGCCGACGGCGCCCGTGAGGGCGGCCTGGAGTTTTAGACATGGCAGATCAACAACCAGAATCGCGTAGCACCCCAGGCGCCGGCTCGGGCGGCGCCCCGTCCCGCGGTCCGGGCGGTCCCCCGCGCCGGCCCGGTGGCGGCGGTGGTGGAGGCGGCGGCCGTGGCGGTCGCGGCGGCCCGGGTGGCGGCGGCGGTGGTCGTGGGCGCGGCGGACCGGGCGGCGGCGGTGGTCGCGGCCGTGGCGGTCCGGGCGGTGGCCCTGGTGGTGGCGGCCCCGGGGGCCGCGACGGCGATCGGCGCCCGCGTGGCGACGGTGGTCGTGGCGGTGACGGCGGCCGCGAGGGTGGCGATCTCCTGGAGAACGTCATCGCCATCAATCGTGTCGCCAAGGTCGTCAAAGGCGGCCGGCGCTTCTCGTTCAATGCCCTCGTCGCCGTCGGCGACGGTCAAGGGCGCGTCGGGTTCGCGACGGGCAAGGCCAACGAAGTGTCCGAGGCCGTGCGCAAAGCAGTCGACGCCGCGCGACGCCGGATGGCGGCGGTGCCGCTCACGGGCGGCACCATTCCGCACGAGATCGTCGGCGAGCACGGCGCCGGTCGCGTCCTCATGAAGCCCGCGGCACCGGGCGCCGGCGTCATTGCCGGCGGCGCCGTCCGCGCCATCATGGAATGCGCGGGCATCTCGGATATTCTGACCAAGAGCCTGGGCTCGACCAATCCGCACAACATGGTGTTGGCCGCGCTCGACGGATTGCATCGGCTGACGACGGTCGAGCAGATCGCGCGCGAGCGCGGTCTCGAGCCGGCGACGCTGGGGTACAAGTCGCGGGCCAAGGGCAAGGAGGCCGCGCATGCCTAGGCGGTTCGTGTGGCATCGCACCCGCGGTCCGTCGCATACGCCGAAGATGGTGACGGATGCGAAGACCGTGGAGATCAAACAAGTGAGGAGCGGGATCGGGCATCCGGAGCGGCTGCGCGCGACGCTGCGCGCGATCGGCCTCAAGCACCATCAGGACACCGTGGTGCGGCCGTTTTCGGCCTCGCTGGCCGGCCAGCTCAAGCAAGTGCGTCACTTGGTATCCGTGACGGTGAAGGAGTAAGCGATGGCTGACAAGACAGAGAAGAAAATCGCGCACATCGGGCTCGACTCCCTGAGTCCGGCGCCGGGTTCCCATCGCAACCGGAAGCGCATCGGTCGCGGCCCCGGGTCGGGCACGGGTAAGACGTCCGGCAAGGGTCACAAGGGCATCAAGGCGCGCGCGGGCCACCACGGCCCGGGCGGCGGGAAGCCACAGTTCGAAGGTGGCCAGATGCCGCTGACGCGGCGTGTGCCCAAGCGCGGGTTCACGAATCCGTTCCGGGAAGAGGCTCAGGTCGTGCGCCTCGATGCGTTGACGCGGATCCCGGAAGGGACCGACGTCACCCTCGAGTCGCTGGTCGAAGCCGGACTGGCCCGGAAGTCGAAAGGCGCGCCGAAAGTCCTGGCGACGGGCACACTGGCCCGGCCAGTCGTAGTACGCGGCGTCAAGGTCAGTGCGGGCGCACGGGAGCGCATCGTAGCGGCTGGGGGCCGAGTCGAGGAGTAGTCAAAAAATGGCACAAGCAAATCCGGCCGCGGCACTGGCCAACGTCTGGAAGACGACCGAGCTCAAGGACAAGATCCTCTTCACGTTCCTGTGCTTGGCGATCTACCGCGTGGGCGCGCACATCACGGCGCCGGGCATCGATGTCGTGGCCCTGACGGACTTCTTCAATAATCAGGGGAAGGGCGGCCTGCTGGGGTTGTACGACTTGTTCGTCGGCGGTGGCCTGTCCAAGGCCACGGTCTTCGCCCTCGGCATCATGCCGTACATCTCGGCCAGCATCTTCGTCCAGATCGCGGGCGCGGTCCTGCCGCAGGTCGACAAGATGCAAAAGGACGAGGAAGGGCGGAAGAAGCTGACGCAGTGGACCCGCTACATCACCGTGGCGCTGGCCATCGTCCAGGCGTATGGCTTCGCCCTGTTCACCGAGTCGCTGCAGGGCGCGGTCGTGAATCCGGGGTTCGGTTTCCGGGTGCAGATGGTGCTCTTCCTTACGACCGGCGCGATTTTCGTGATGTGGCTCGGTGAGCAGATCACGGAGCGCGGCCTCGGGAACGGCGCAAGCCTCATCATCTTCTTCTCGATCGTCGAACGATTCTGGCCTGGGATCTTCGACACCATGAAGTACATCAATACGGGCGCCACGAACGTCGTGAAGCTGCTGGTGCTGGGGGCCCTCATGGTCGGCGTGGTCGCGGGCATCATCGTGATTACGGTGGCCTCGCGGAAGGTGCCGATCCAGATCCCGCAGCGGACCATGGCCCGCGGTCGCATGCGCGAGGCGGCGAAGAACTACATCCCGCTCAAGATCAACTCGGCGGGTGTCATGCCGATCATCTTCGCGCAGTCGGTGATCGTCGTCCCGGGCGCGATCGCCCAGTTCAGCGGCCGGCCGTGGGCCCGAGACCTGGCGGAGTATTTCGCGCCAGGAACGTTCCTCTATTTCAGCCTGATGGCGATTCTCACCGTCTTCTTCACGTATTTCTACACGTCGATCATCTTCAACCCGGTCGACCTGGCTGAGAATCTCAAGAAGCAGGGCGGCTTCATTCCGGGCGTGAAGCCGGGCACGAAGACGGCGGAGTACATTGACGAGGTCATGTCCCGGATCACGCTGCCGGGCGCCATCTTCCTCACGTTCATCGCGCTGCTCCCCATGTTCATCGCGGACCAGATCAACGTGCCGTTCCGCTTCGGCGGGACGTCGCTGCTGATCGTAGTCGGTGTCGCGCTGGACACGATCACGCAGATGAACCAACACCTGCTGCTCCGGAAGTACGACGGGTTCATGAAGAAAGGCGGCCGCGTCAAGGCCCGGGGTATCTCTCCCCAGGGCGGCTACTGACGTGGCCGTCGCCACCGACAGCCTGATCATCGTCCTGCTGGGCCCGCCCGGCGCGGGAAAAGGGACCCAAGCGCAGCGCTTGGCCGCCGCGCTTGGCATCCCGCAGGTGGCGACCGGCGATGTGCTCCGCTCGGCGGTGAAAGCGGGAACGCGCTTGGGGCTGGAAGCGAAATCGTTCATGGATCGGGGCGCGCTCGTACCAGACGAGGTGATCCTGGGGATCATGAAGGACGCGCTCTCATCGCCCGACGCGACCCGCGGCGCGATTCTCGACGGCGTCGTGCGTACCGTGCCCCAAGCCGAGGGTCTGGAGAAGGCGCTGGCCGATCTCGGCCGGCACGTGGGCGCCGTGCTCCTGTTCGATGTGTCGGACGACGAGCTCCTGCGGCGCCTGACGGCGCGCACCGTCTGCGAAGGGTGCCAGACGCCGTACATGGGACTGGCTCCGGGCGCGCGGTGCGCGGCCTGCGGCGGCAAATTGGTGCGCCGCAAGGACGATGAACCCGAGACCGTCCGGACGCGCCTGGAAGTGTACCGCCGGCAGACGGCGCCGGTCATCGAGTGGTACCGCGCGCACGCGGTGCCGGTCAACATCATCGATGCCACCGGGTCGCTCGACGCCGTGCACGCGCGCATCCGGGCCGCTGTTGGCCGGTAGGCCGGGAGCCGCACTCGTGATCCAACTCAAGTCGCCGCGCGAGATCGAGATCATGGCGCAGGGAGGCCGTATCCTGGCCGCCACCATTGCGCTACTGTCGTCGCGCGTGGAAGCCGGGATCTCGACGGGCGAGTTGGACCAGATCGCGGACGAGTTCATCCGGAGCCACGACGGCGCCTTGCCGGCGTTCAAGGGTCTGTATGGATTTCCGGGCAGTGTATGCCTCTCCGTCAATCAGGAGATCGTGCACGGCATCCCGTCCCGGAAACGCATCCTGTGCGAGGGCGACATCATCTCGCTCGATGTCGGTGTCAAGTACAACGGCTTCTATACCGACGCGGCGGCGACCGTCGGGGTCGGACGCGTGAATGCCGAGACGCAACGGCTGCTGGACGTGACGCGGCGCGCCCTGGACGCCGGCATCGCCGCGGCCCAGGCCGGGAATCACACGGGCGACATTGGCGCGGCGATCTTCGGCGTCGTCGAGCGGGCGCATTTCACCGTGGCCAAGGATCTGGTGGGCCACGGCGTGGGCCTCGAACCCCACGAGGAGCCGCAGGTGCCGAACTTCGGCAAGCCGAAACGGGGCACCAAGCTGGTCTCCGGTCTCACCATTGCCATTGAGCCCATGGTGAACATCGGACGGGGCGACACGCGCACGCTCTCCGACAAATGGACCGTCGTCACAGCCGACGGCACCCGCTCGGCACACTTCGAGCACACCATTGCCGTCACGGACGACGGCCCGCGGATCCTGACGGCGGCGTGATCGTCACTCCGCGGCTCGTGTTGCGCCCGTGGCGGGATGACGACCTGGAGGCGTTCGCCACGCTGGTCGGCGATGCGCGCGTCATGGAATTTTTCCCGTCAACGCTCGACCGCGGGCAGAGCGACGCGCTGGCGATGCGCATTCGTGCCCACATCGCCGAGCACGGGTTTGGGTTCTGGGCCGTCGAGATCCCAGGCGTCGTGGACTTTGCCGGATTCTGCGGTCTGGCCCATGCCCGTTTCGAGGCGCATTTCACACCGTGCGTGGAGATCGGCTGGCGCCTGCGATCCGAGTTTTGGGGGCGAGGTTACGCCACCGAAGCGGCCCGCGCCGCGCTCGACTACGGCTTCACCCAACTCGCGCTCGGCGAAATCGTGGCCTTCGCGGTCCCGGCCAACACGCGGTCGCGCCGCGTCATGGAGAAGATCGGCATGACGCACGATCCGGCCGACGATTTCGACCACCCGGGCTTCCCGCCGGGCGACCGGCTGCGCCAACACGTGCTCTATCGCAAGCGCTCGTTATAAATGCCGCTCGACAGCTGCCGTCGCCGTCGCCGCGAATCGGGCGACGTCGACGACCAGTCGGAGCGCCTCGTCGATCAGCGCTTGGCCCGCCGAGCGGTCGGCGAGGGCGGCGACATTGATCCTCACGTTGTACACCGCGCCCCGACACGCCGCTTCGGCGAGCAGCGCCGAGACCCCGGCATCGGACACGGCATTCGGATTCCCTTTCTCGGCCACGGTCGCCGCTAACGCGGCGACACGCGCCGCCGCGCGCGCCGTTTCCAGTGGCACTCGCGCGGCGCCGAGAAGCGCTGCAGCGATCGCGCCAGACCGATTGGGCGTGTCCTTGGGCGTCTTGTAGGCGGCCGAGACACCGGCATACGCCGTGGCGTCCTCGTCGACGAGCCGCGACAGGCTGCGGGTGAGCTCGGCCGCCTCGCGCCCCACGTCGCGCATCTCGGCGTCGACTGCCGCGAACTTCGGTCGTCCGGCAGTCAGGCCGGCGACCATCTGCGCCAACGCCGCGCCCAGGGCGCCGACGTGCGCCACCACGCTGCCGCCGCCCGGCGTGGGACTGGCCGACGCGACCGCGGCCACGAACCCATTGACCGCCGCGCCACTGACCGCCGCCCGCACTTTGCGCTCGAGCACCTGCGCGTCCGCGTTGAACCCGCGCAGCTGCACGTGCCGCGCCCCGGCGTCGATCAGCGCCCGCTCCGGCACCAACCCCACCAATTCGCTCCACGTCGGCGCGACGCCCTGCGCCGCCGCTTCCGTGCGCACCGCCTCGTACGCCCGTGACAACGGCGTCCGGTCGATATCGACCAGGTTCATTGACACCTGCGCCTGCCCATCGACCTCCAACCCCAACGCTTTCACGTAGCGCAGGCCGCCAGACGAGCCGCGGACGGCTTTGGCGACGTCCTTGGCGACCGCCAGATTGGTGACGGGTCCGAGATACACGTTGTACGCCACGAGGAACGGCCGGGCGCCGATCGCCATGGCGCCGGCCGTCGGATGGACGGCCCGTGGTCCGAAATCCGGCGCCCGTGCCGGATCGCGCGGCAGGATGTCGCGGAGACCCTCGAACTCGCCCCGGCGCACATTGGCCAGGTTCTCCCGGTCGGGGCGCGTGGCCGCGCGCTCATAGAGATAGACCGGGATCTCCAATTCCCGGCCCACGCGTTCACCCAGCGTGCGCGCCAGGACGATGCAGGCCTCCATTGTCACGCCCTCGAGCGGCACGAACGGCACCACGTCGGTGGCGCCGATCCGCGGGTGCTCACCCGTGTGCGTCGTGAGATCGATGAGCGCGCGCGCTTCGCGGACGCCTAAGAACGCGGCGTCGACGGCCGATTCCGGCGGTACGACGAACGTCACCACCGTGCGATTGTGCGACGCATCGGACGAGACGTCGAGGATCGCCACGCCCGGCACCGCGGCGATCGCGTCGCGGATACGGGCGATGACGTCGGGCCTCCGGCCCTCGGAAAAATTCGGAACGCACTCGACTAGGGATGCCATAGTTCCTTTAGTAGCCACGCGTGAATGGTCGGGTTGCCCGCGACCAGGCCGGTATGGGCGACCGGGGCGGGCGCGCCGGCGAGATCGGTGACCAATCCCCCCGCCTCCCGCACGAGCAACACGCCCGCCGCGATGTCCCAGGGCGCGAGCTTGAGCTCCCAGAACCCGTCGAACCGCCCGGCGGCGACATGCGCCAGATCCAACGCCGCCGATCCCGCCCGGCGGATGCCGGCGGTCTGTCGCGCCACGGCGGCGAACTGCGGCTGATACTCGTGGAGGCGGTCGAGACTGGAGAACGGAAAACCCGTGCCGATGAGCGCGCGGGACGGCGTGGTCGTCGTCGACACGTGGATCGGCACGCCGTTGCGCCGGGCGCCGCCGCCGCGGACGGCGGTGAACGTCTCGCCCGTCACGGCGTGACGGACCACGCCAGCCGCCAATACCCCGTCCACGAGCGCGGCGATGGAGACGGCGTATTCGGGAAACCCATGGAGAAAGTTCGTCGTCCCGTCGAGCGGATCGACGACAAACGCCACGCCGTCCGTCAGCGCCAAGTCGGGCGACATCTCCTCACCGAGCACTTGGGCGCCGGGCACCGCGCCGAGGAGGATCTCCCGCACGGCCGCCTCCGACGCCCGATCGACATCGCTCACGAAGTCGTGCGGCGCCTTCTCCTCCCAGGCGAGGCGCGGCAGCGTTTCGGCGCCCCGACGGATCACCTGGGCCGCGGCCTCCGCCGCCCGCACCGCGAGCTCGAGGAGCGCGCTCGGTTGCGGCGTGTGGCCCGTCTCTCTAGTTTCGCCGAATGCCACGGGTCTTCAGCGGCATCCAGCCGTCGGGCGAGCTGCACATTGGTAACTACCTCGGTGCCGTGCGGAATTGGGTCGAGGTCCAGCGACGCTATCCGTCGATTTTCTGCATCGTCGACTATCACGCGATCACGGTGCCCTATGATCCGGCCGACCTCCGGGCCCGCACGCGCGATCTGGCGGTCTCGCTGCTCGCCGCGGGCATCGATCCGAACACCGCGATCTTCTTCGCCCAGTCGTCGGTGCCGGAACATACCGAGTTGGCCTGGATATTCAACACGGTGACGCCCATCGGCGATCTCGAGCGACAGACGCAGTTCAAGGACAAGTCGCAGCGCCACGAGAGCATCCTGGCCGGACTGTTGAACTATCCCGTTCTGCAGGCCGCGGACATTCTCCTGTACCGCGCCGATCTCGTCCCGGTCGGCGAGGATCAAGTCCAGCACCTGGAGCTGTCGCGCGACATTGCGCGCCGATGGAACGCGCGGTTCGCGCCCGACCTCCCGTATTTCCCGGAGCCGGCGGCATTGCTGACGCCGACGCGCCGCATCATGGGCCTCGACGGCCAGGCCAAGATGTCGAAGTCGATCGGCAATACCATCGGCGTGCTCGAACCCGCGGCCGACATTGGGAAAAGCTGCGACCCGCGGTCACCGATCCGAACCGTGTCCGCAAAACGGATCCGGGCACGCCCGAAGTCTGCAACATCTACCACCTGCATCGCGCGTTCAACGCCCCGCCCGTCGTGGAGGACGTCGCCGCGCGCTGCCGGAGCGCGGGGTGGGGTTGCATTGACTGCAAGCGCGTGCTGTTCGAAGGGGTGGAGACCGTGCTGGCCCCGATCCGCGCGCGGGCCGCGGAAATCGCGTCGGCGCCCGGCGTGATCGACCAGGTGCTGGGTGACGGCGCCGCGCAGGCGTCGGCGATCGCGCGCGAGACGATGGCCGAAGTCAAAGCGCGCATGGGGCTCGAGGTCTACGGACCAACCCGCTAGCGTCGGAGACGAAGCCCAGGCCTGGCTCGCCCGTCTCGCCGCCAGCCCGCGTCCCGCGGGCAGCGCCGCCGAGGCGGCCGCCCGCAACGCCTGCCGTGAGTATCTCGTGTCTCTGGGGTTCGCCGTCGCGGAGGCGCCGTTCACGTACGGGTCCTGGGTAGGCCGCTGGGCGACGCCCGCGCTGGGCACCGCCTGGATGTTCCTGATCGCCGCCGTCGCGCACCTGGGCGCGCACCGCCAATTCACGCTGGCGATCGCCGCCCTGCTCGGCGGAGCCGGGGGGACTGCGGTGGCGGGGCAGTGGCTCGCGCGGACCGGCGTGAGTCGTGGACGGGTACCGGGCGTGAACCTGGAGGCAACGCGCGGCGTGCCGGCGGTGTGGCTCTGCGCACATCTCGACAGCAAGTCGCAGCCGGTGCCCATTCTGCTCCGCGCCGCCGGCATTGTCACGAGCGTCCTCTGCGGCGCCGTGGCGCTGGCGTTTGCCGCCGCGCAGGTCACGGGTCCAGCCTGGATCTGGCTGGTCGCCATTGGGGTGGGCGCCGCGATCCCGGTGGCTGTCTCCACGGTGGGCACCCGCTCGCCGGGCGCGGTCGACAACGCCTCGGGCGTCGCGGCCGTCCTGCTCTCCGCCCGGATGGCGGCGGATCTCCCGCTGGGCATCATCCTGACCAGCGCCGAGGAACTCGGGCTGGCGGGAGCCCGCGCCTGGGTGCGGGGGCGCGCGCCCGGCATCGTGATCAACTGCGACACGGTGGACGATCGTGGTTATCTTACGATCATGTACTCGCACGGCCGGCCAGAACGGCTGATTCGGGCGTTCGACGGGCGGGCCGTGCGGGCTCGGCGCGTGCTTCCCGGCATATTCGTGGACGCCATGGCGTTCGCCGACGCCGGCTGGGAGGCCGTGACGGTGAGTCGGGGCACGCTCGCCACGCTGGCACGGGTCCATTGCGGCGGTGATACCGCTGCCGCGCTCTCCGGCACCGGTGTCTCGCTCGCCGCCGATGCCATCGTTCGAGCCGCTCGCCGGCTCTCGCTCTAGCACAATGTTCGAAGACAAGACTCGTACGGTCGTCGTCGTCGGCGCCCAATGGGGCGACGAGGGCAAGGGCAAACTCGTCGACGTGCTCGCGGAGCGCGCGGATTGGGTCGTCCGATACCAGGGCGGCGCCAACGCCGGGCACACTGTGGACCTGGGCAGCCGGTGCTTCGTGCTGCACCAGATCCCGAGTGGGATCCTGCATCGCGGCGTCCGCTGCGCCATTGGCAACGGTGTGGTGCTGGATCCCGAGACGTTCTTCACAGAGATCGACCTGCTGGTCGCCGACGGAGTCGATGTCGAGGGGCGGCTCTACGTCAGCGATCGCGCCCACCTCGTGTTGCCGTACCACAAGCTCGTGGACGCCGAGAGCGCGGCCAGCCGGGAGATCGGGACGACCGGTCGCGGGATCGGGCCGGCGTACGAGGACAAGATCGCCCGGCGCGGCGTGCGTGTCGTCGATCTCCGCCACCCGTCCCACCTCCAGGCGCTGGTGACCCGCGGGGCCGAGCACGCCAACGCGATGCTGGAGCACTTCGGCAGCGCCAAGCGCGCCGACGTCGACCAGACGCTGGAGATTTTGCACGGCCTCGCGCCGCGGCTGTTGGCGCTCTCGGAGGACGTGGGTCTCGCGGTACACCGCGCCCGCCAAAGCGGCGCCGCCATCCTGCTCGAGGGCGCGCAGGGCTCGCTGCTCGACATCGATCACGGGACGTATCCCTACGTCACATCGAGCAACACGACGTCCGGCGGCGCCGCGACCGGCGCCGGCCTGGCGCCGACCGCGATCGACGCCGCGCTCGGCGTCGTCAAAGCCTACACCACGCGGGTGGGCAATGGGCCCTTGCCGACGGAGTTCGACGAACCACTCCGCACGCGGGTGCGGGAGCTGGGCCACGAGTATGGCGCGACGACCGGCCGGCCGCGGCGCTGCGGCTGGTTCGATGCCGTCGTCGTGCGGTACGCCGTGCGCGTCAACGGTCTCACGCATCTGGCCGTCACCAAGCTCGACGTGCTCGACACGCTCGATCGCATTGCGATCTGCACGGGATACGAAGCGGCCGGCGACGTGTACACCGAGTTTCCGAGCGATCTGACGGCGCTCGATGACATGGTGCCGCGCTACGAGTGGTTCGACGGGTGGCAATGCTCGACGGCCGATGCGCGCAAGCGCGCCGACCTGCCCGCCGCCGCGCGCACCTATCTCGATCGCATCGAGGCCCTGGTCGAGGCGCCCATTCGAGTTCGTGAGTGTGGGAACCCGGCGCGACCAGTTGCTGCGATGGTAGTGGTCGGGCGGGGGAACGCCGGCGTCTCGGTCGCGGTGATCGGCGCCGGTCCCTGCGGGCTCGCGGCGGGTATTGCGCTGCAACGCGCGGGACTGCGCGTCACGATCTACGACCGCTCGTGCGTGGCGTCGAGCATCGCCAGCTACCCGTTGTACACTACGTTCTTTTCGACCGCGGAAAAGATCAGCATTGGCGGGTTGCCGTTCGTGACGGGCGGCGAGAAGCCGACGCGGCGCGAGGCGCTGGCCTACTATCGCATGGTCGTCCAGTACTTCAACCTCCAGATCCGGCAATACGAGCCCGTCGTCGACATTCGTGCCGACGGGTCGCACGTCGTCGTGCGCAGCGAGCGCCGTGCCGAGGGTCTGGTCGAGGCGCCTTACGACGCGGTCGTTGTGGCCACCGGATACTTCGGTACGCCGAATCTGCTCGATGTGCCGGGCGAGGCGCTGCCCCACGTGGTGCACACCTACCGCGAGGGCCACGAGGCTTTCCGCCGTGAGGCGGTGGTCGTCGGCGGCGGCAATTCGGCCGTGGACGCGGCGCTCGATCTCTATCGCTCGGGCGCCAAGGTGACGGTGGTGCATTTCGCCGATCAGTTCGACGCCAACGTCAAGCCGTGGATCTTGCCCGACATGCTGAACCGGGTGAAGGACGGCAGCATCGCGATCCGGTTCAACGCGCGCCTCACGCGCATCGATCTGGAGACGCTCGACATCGAGACCCCGCGGGGCATCGAGCGGCTGCCCGCGCAGCACGTGTATCTCATGACGGGCTTCACGCCCAGCGTCGTGTTGCTGCGCCGGGCCGGCGTCGCCATCGACGATGCCACGGGCATTCCCAAGCACGACCCGTCGACCATGCAAACGAACGTGCCCGGCGTGTTCATTGCCGGCGTGTTGGCTTCGGGATACGACGCCAACAAGATATTCATCGAGAACGGCCGCAATCACGGCGACCGTATCGCCCCGTATCTCATTGCCCGCCCTTAGATGCTTGATATCATGGACAAACTCGTGTCGTTGGCCAAACGACATGGCTTCGTCTTTCAGTCGTCCGAGATCTACGGCGGCACCGGATCCGTGTGGGACTACGGGCCCCTCGGCGTCGAGCTCAAGCGGAACATCAAGGACCGTTGGTGGCAGACGATGGTCCGGAACCGCGATGACATTGAGGGTCTCGACGCCGCGATCCTCATGCATCCGCGCGTCTGGGAAGCCAGCGGCCACGTGGCGACGTTTACCGATCCGCTCGTCGACTGCAAGACGTGCAAAGGCCGGTTCCGCGCCGACAAGCTCGTCGACGCCCCCTGCACCCTGAAGCCGAGCCGGCATCCCGGCGACCCGGGCACGCCCTGCGTGCTGACCGAGCCGCGCCAGTTCAATTTGATGTTCAAGACGTTCATGGGGCCGGTCGAGGAGAGCTCGGCCGTGGTGTATTTGCGGCCGGAGACCGCCCAGGGCATTTACGTCAACTTCCTGAACGTCCAGCAGTCCTCGCGCCAGAAAATCCCCTTCGGCATCGCGCAAATCGGCAAGGCGTTCCGGAACGAGATCACGCCCGGGAATTTCATCTTCCGCACGCGCGAGTTCGAGCAGATGGAGATGCAGTTCTTCGTCGATCCCGAAGATCGCGAGGGAATGACGTGGTTCGAGTATTGGAAGGCCCAACGCATGGAGTGGCATACCGCGCTCGGCCTCGAGGCGTCGCGCCTCGAATTCCACCAGCACGAGAAGAGCGAGCTGGCGCACTACGCGCGGGCCGCCTTCGACATCCAGTTCGATTTCGGCGGCACCCTCGGCTTTCAGGAGATCGAAGGCATTCACCATCGCGGCAACTTCGACCTCACGCAACACCAACAGTACTCCGGTAAGCGCCTGGAATACTTCGACCAGCCCAACAACCGCCGCTACGTCCCGTACGTCATCGAAACGTCGGTCGGGGCCGACCGGGTGACGCTCGCCGCGCTGGTCAATGCCTATCGCGAAGAGGCCGTCCCCGGCGAAGCCGAGGGACGCACCGTGCTGGCGTTGCATCCAGCGCTGGCGCCGATCAAAGCGGGCGTGTTCGCCCTGACGAAGAAAGACGGGATGCCCGAGTTCGCGCACAAACTGGCCGACGATCTGCGCCGGAAATTTCCCGTGTACTACGATGAGTCCGGGTCGATCGGCCGCCGCTACCGCCGGCAGGACGAAGTCGGCACGCCGTACTGTATCACCATCGATGGCGATACGATCACCAAGGGCGACGTGACGATTCGCGGACGCGATGACATGCAGCAGGTGCGGGTCGACGCGAGCCGCGTCGGTGATGCCGTCGCCAGTCTCCTGGATGCCGATACGCCCCATGCGCGGATCGAAGACCTGCTCAGCAATCATGCCTGAGCTGACGCTCGACCGGCTGCGGGCGGCGGGCCAAGCCTTGCTGGAGGAAATCTCCCGCGAGTACTACCTGGCGACCGCCGGGCACAAGCCCACCGCCGAGCTGGTGCCCATCTACCAGCGGCACGCCGTGGTCGTGAGCGACGAGGCGCTGGCGCTGGCCCGCGAGTCGTACCAGGGCGCCACGGCCGGCTCCGATGAGGGGCGGGCCGCCCGCATCCTGCTCGATCTCATCGTCGAAACGCGCGCCGGTCGCGCGCTGGCGCCGCTCGAGGAGCGCGAGATCGCGTGGGAGTCCTCGGCGATGATGTCCCTGGCCGATGGCCGGAGCCTGCCCTATCAGCGCGCGGCCATCGAGATCGGCAATACCGTCGACCGGCGCGAGCGTCTGGCCATCGACGCGGCCCGCGAGTCGCTCGTCGCTGCCGAGCTGGCCCCGATGCGCCTCGACCGCACGCAGCGGGAAAAGGAGCTCATCGAGTCGGCCCACATTGCCCGCGACTACAACGCGACGTTCGAGACGCTGAGCGGCATCGTGCTGCCGGACCTCGTCGCCGCCTGTCAGGCCTTCTTGCGGGATACCGAAGCCCACTGGCATGATCTGCTGCCGCCGGCCGTCAAACGCGCACTCGGCGTCCCGATGGCGGAGCTGCGCCGCGCCGATGCGCTGGCGCTCTTCCGGGCCCCGCAGTTCGACGAATTCTTCCCCGGCAGCGCCATGGAGCCCGCGGTGCGCCGCCAGATGGGCGAGATGGGCGTCGACCCCGATGCCGGCGGGCGCGTGCGCTTCGACGTCGGGGACCGCGAAGGGAAGCGCGCGCGGGCGTTCTGCGCCCCGGTGATCATTCCTGACGAGGTGTATCTCGTGCTCCGCCCGCACGGCGGCCAGACCGACTACATGACGCTGCTGCACGAGCTCGGGCACGCCTTGCATTTCGGCAATACGCGGCGCGACTACCCGTTCGAGTTCCAGTGGGCCGGCGACAACTCGGTGACCGAGTCGTACGCCATGCTCTTCGACCACCTGACGCAGAATCCCGGCTGGTTGGCGCGCTACACCGGGCTCGGGCCCCGGGAGATGCCCCGGTACCTGCGGGCCGCGGCGCTGGAGGAGCTCCACTACCTTCGCCGGTACTGCGCGAAACTGATCTACGAGGTGCAGCTCTACGGGGGCGGCGTGCCCTGGAGTCGCCTGCCCGATCTCTTCGTCGAGACGTTGTCCGCCGCGACTTCGTTCCGTTACGCCGCCGCCGATGCGTTTGTCGACGTCGATCCGCGGTTCTACTCGGCGCGGTATCTGCGCGCCTGGCAACTGGGCGCGGTCCTGGCGGCCTCCCTGGTGGAGCGATTCGATGTCGACTGGTACCGGAATCCCCGCGCCGGCCCCTGGATTGTCGAAGAACTGTACGCCGAGGGACAGCGGGAGACGGCCGACGAAGTAGCGCGCCGCGTCAGCGGGAGGACTTTGTCGTTCGCGCCCGTCATCGCCGCCATTGAGGGGTTGCTGGCCTAGGCGTTCCCAGTAGCTTTTCCCGATCGTGCGCGCACCCGCCGACGTACAGCTCGTAGTCGTGCGTGAGATTGTGCAGGCGTTGTTGACGGCCGAGCGACCGGACGACGTGTTCCGGTTCGCCCTCGAGCGCGTCAGTCCTGTCGTCGGGGCCAGTTTCGCATCCGTATACATGCTCGATGGGGCATCGGAGCTGATGCGCCTGGCGGCCGCCTATAACTGGCCGATGCGATACGCGCCCTGGCTCGACGACATGCGCGTGCGCGTCGGATTTGGACCGAGTGGGGAGGCGGCCAGCGAGCGCCGGGCCATCGAGGTGCCGGACGTCTTCGCCGACCCATCGCTCGAGGATTGGCAGGATGTGGCGACGGAGCTGGGATTTCGGGCGCTGATCGCGCTGCCACTCCAGACGCCCTCGGGTGTGCTCGGCGCCGTGACGTTCTATTTCGCCGAACCCGGGAGTCCCACCCCCGAGCGGCGCGCGCTCTTGCGCATCGTGGCCGCCCAGATGGCGGCTACCGCCGAGAAAGCCGCGCTGATCAACGAGCTGCGGGCCGCGCAACGTGTGCGCGAAGAGTTTCTCACCAACGTCAGTCACGAGCTCCGCACGCCCCTCACGACCGTGATGGGCTATCTGGCGCTGCTGCTCGAGGAGATGTCGGGGCCGTTGACCGACCGCCAGCGCGCCGATCTGCACCAGGCGCGGGACGCGGGCGATCGTCTGCTGTCGCTCGTGGAGGATCTCCTGGAGCTCACGGCACTGGCCAAGGGTGCCACGCTCGTCGAGCCTCAAACGTTCGATCCGCGCGAGCCTATTCGCGAGGCGACCACCCGTCGCCAGTGGCCGTCGCACGGGGCGCGGCTCGTCATCGAGGAGCCGACCGGTCCGATGCCCTGTCTGCTCAGCGACCGGGGCAAGTTGACCAAGATCCTCGTGAGCTTGTTGGACAACGCCTACAAATTCACGGGTGACGGGGCCGTGACGATCTCGGTGGCGATCGCCAAAGGTCGGGCCATCTATCGGGTCACGGACACCGGCATTGGCGTCGCGCCCGCGTCCGTGTCACTCGTGTTCGAGGACTTCCGGCAAGCGGACGGCTCCCTCACGCGCCAATACGGCGGCACGGGCATGGGACTGGCGCTGTGCCGGCGCCTGGCGCACCTCCTGGGCGGCGAGATCGAGCTCGTGTCGACGCCGGGTGAAGGGTCCACCTTCACCGTGGGGATTCCGCTGGAGTACCGGGCACCGGAGAGGGCGAGTTAAGTTATCGCCATGCCCCCGACACTCGTCACCACGCGTACGTCGCTCGGGCCTCCCGAGGTGCTCGCGGCCGCCAAGCAATTCTTCGCCCGCCGGAACAGCCTGTATCCCGCGTTTTTGGAGAAGGAAGGCCCGGCGTATGTGACGTTCCGCGGCCAGGGTGGTGAGGAGTTGGTGATCGGCGTCGCTCCCGCCGACGGCGGCGCGACCACCGTCACCGGCTCGACCTACATGTTCGACGCGCAGATCGCGCGCTTCTTCACGACCCTGCCTTCCGCGTGACCATCACTCCTTTCGTGGCGTCCCTGCGCTCCCGGCCGGACGCCATTCGCCTGTGCGCGTCGGCCGCGTCCTCAACCGCATCCTGCATCACGCTGCGCGTGGAGATGCCCGAAGTCTGGGACACGGTGCGCGTCGAAATTCCGCCCGCTGAACCGGTGCTCGCGCTCAAAATCCGCGCGCTCGATGCGCTCTACCGGTCCGGCAGCCCGTCCGACTTCGTCATGAAGATCAACGGCTACGAAGTGTTGGATGAAAACGTGTCGCTCACGGACGCGGGCGCCCGCGATGGCTCCACTTTTCTCCTGACTTTTCGGCGACGCCGGCCGGTTCGCAGCTGACGACGGCCTTCATCTCGCACGCCGACTGCGGCCGGCACGATACCGGCTGGGGTCACCCCGAGCACGTCGGCCGGTTGCGGGCCATCACGCGGGCCCTGCGCGACGATCTGGAACTGTTCCAGGACATTGAGCATGTGGAAGGCCGCCACGCCACGGTCGACGAGCTGGCGATGGCGCACGACCCCGGCTACGTCGCGCACCTCGCGGCGTTCATCGAGGGCGCGACCGGGCCGGTCAACCTCACACCGGACACCGTGGTGAGCCCCGGCTCGTTCGCTGCCGCCACGGCTGCCGCCGGCTGCGTCTTCGACGGCATTGACCGGGCCTTTGACGGGCGATCGAGCCGGAGCTTCGCCGCGGTCCGCCCGCCCGGACACCACGCGATGCCGGACGAGGCCATGGGATTCTGCCTCTTCGGCAACGTGGCCCTCGGCGCCCGCTACGCCCGACAGCGGCACGGCGTCGAGCGGGTGCTCATTGTCGATTGGGACGTCCACCACGGCAACGGCACCCAGGCGCTCGTCGAGGCCGAACCCGATATCCGGTTCGTGTCGATGCACCAGTGGCCCTGGTACCCCGGGACCGGCGCGGCCGCGGACCACGGTCAGCACTATTCGGTCTGGAACGTCCCCATGGCCGCCGGGCTGGATGCGGCCGTCTACGTATCGGCGTTGCTCCGGGCCGTCGACGCGGCGACGGAGGGGTTTGTGCCCGACTTGGTGCTCATCTCGGCCGGTTTCGATTCGTTGCGCGGGGATCCGCTCGGGGGGTTTACCCTCGAAATCCCTGATGTGGAACGACTTACCCTGGAGATGGTGTCCCGGGCCGCCGTCTGGTGCGGCGGACGGGTGGTGAGCGCGCTGGAGGGCGGGTATGCGCCGGACCGCGTGGGCGCGGCGTGCGTCGCGCACCTCCGTGCGCTCCGCTAGACCGTGCGCGTAGGTTTCGAGTCCATGAGCACGTCGACACCGCGCGTGCGACCGAGCCCCCCACCAGCGCCCGCTATCCTCCGCCTCGTCCAGCTCGCCGTGCTGGGACGGTGGCGAGCCACGGGCGAGGATCTGTACCGTGAGGTCGTTCGCGTCGCCGAAATCGCCGCGGCGCAGGAGGTCCTCGTCGCGGGCTGTGGCGATGGGGTGACCGCCGAGTGGTTGGCCCGCCGGACGGGGGCGTCGGTGACGGGTGTCGACGCCGATGGAGGCCGGATCGAGCGGGCCGAGGCGCGGGCCCGGGCCATGCCGGTGCGATTGCCGCTGTCCTATAGCCACGCCCAGCTGGACGACCTGCCGCATGAGACTGACGTCTTCGACGTGGCTATCGGCGAGCCCGCTTTGGCGGCGGCTCGCCAGCCGGCCCGTGCCGTGGCCGAGTTGGTGCGGGTGGTCAAGCCGATGGGGTCGGTCGTGCTGTTGGAGCTGACCTGGGGTTCCGAGCTGTCCCGGGATGAGCGTGAGCTCGTGGTCGAGCGGCTTGGACTTCGCCCGCATTTCCTGGTCGAGTGGAAGCAGATGCTACGGGATGCGGGGGTGGTCGAGATCATTGTCGAGGACTGGACCTCGGCGGGCGGTACTCCCCGCGGATCCCGGGCGGTCCGCCTCACGTGGCAGCAGAAAGTCCAGATCGCCACGCGGGCATGGCGGAAATGGGGTTGGCGCGGGGCGCGCCGGGCGGTCGAGCGGGAGCTGGCCTTGTTGCGCGAGCTGTCGGATGAACGGGCGATCGGCTTTCAGCTCATTAAAGGTGTGAAGTGGCGGCGGTGAGCAGCGGCGCCGCGACGGCGGAGGGCGTCCGACTGTACGGCGTCGTCAACGGCCCGGAGGCGGAGGGGCGCCCGCTGCCGTCCGGCGCCTGTTTGGTGGGCTTTCGCGATCTGGCGGCGGTGAGTACCGAGTGCGCCCGGGGAGAAGCCGGGAGTTGGCGCCGGACACCGTCGCCGCCCAATCTGGACGCGCACCGCGCGGTCGTCGAAAGCGTCTTCGAGCAGACATCCATCGTGCCGGCGCCGCCGGGCGTCGTCTTCCGGTCGCGCGAAGCGATCGTGCGGTGGTTGGAGCTGCACTACGTCGCGTTGAGCGATGCATTGGCCTTCGTCGATGGCCGGAGCGTCGGGCGCGTGCACGTGGAGCGCCACGCGCCGCCGATCGCTGGTGCCGATGCGGCCCACGAGCGGTTGGCGGGCGAGGCGGTCGCGCGGGAGATCTTTCGGACGCTGGCGGGTCAGAGTGTCTCCTGGACACCGGTGGCGACCGGCGTTGCGGCGGACAGCGCTCAGGCGTCATTCCTTGTCGACCGCGCCCGCTGGAATGAGTTCGCGACCGCGGTCGCCGCGGAGGATCGCCGAGACCCGGCGCTGCGGGTATGGGTCACTGGTCCGTGGCCCCCGTACGACTTCGTCCGATTGCAGTTCGGAGGGTAAGCGCCCTGTTCTGCCCTGATTGCGGCACGTGGAACCGGGCCGTCGCCGTGCAATGTGCGCGCTGCTCGGTCGCGCTCCCGCCGATCTCTGGCGGCCCCGCCGAGGCGCCGGATTCCGAGATCAGCCAGCTCCGGCGCATGACCGGCAACCGGTACCGGATCGTGCATTGCCTCGGTTCGGGCGGCATGGCGCATGTGTATTACGCCGAGCATGTGCAGTTGGGGCGCCCGCTGGTCATCAAAGTGTTGCACGCGCACTTGGCCCGCGAGGCCGAGATGCGGGAGCGCTTTCGGCGCGAGGCCGAGGCGGCCGCGCATCTGGTGCACCCGCACATCTGTCCGATCGTCGACTACGGCTCGACCGAGGAGGTCGTGTACCTCCTCATGCCGTTCCTCGGTGGCGCGTCGCTCGCCGACCGGTTGGTCCGCGATCGGACGGTCGCGCCGGCCTTTGCCGCGACGGTGACCGCGCAGGTCTCCTGCGCGCTGGACTACGCGCATCGCCGCGGGGTCATTCATCGCGACATCAAGCCCGACAACATCCTGTTCGATGACGACGGCTACGCGCTAGTGACCGACTTCGGCATCGCCACGGCCCGCCGGCACGGGCGGCTCACGGGGACGGGACGGGCGATGGGCACGCCGCACTACATGTCACCCGAGCAGGCCATGGGCCGTTTGGTCGACGGCCGCAGCGACCTCTATGCGCTGGGCGTCATGCTGTACGAGATGCTGCTTGGCTTCCCCCCGTTCGACGGCGCCGACTCGTACTCGGTGGGCTACAAGCACGTGCACGAGGCGCCGGTGCCGCCGGAAGTGGTCGACTCCCGCACGCCGCCGGCCCTGGCCGCGATCATCATGAAGTGCCTGGCGAAAAACCCGGATGAGCGGTTCCAGCGCGGGAATGATGTCGCCGACGCGCTGCTGGCGTTCCTGGCCGAGCACGCCCCGCCGGCCGACTACCGCGCAGCGCGGTTGGCCCGCGCGTCCTAGTGCGGCAGGAGCTTGTTGAGGCCCTGCTTGAGTTGATCCTGTAGTCCTTTCTTGGCCAGCGTCTGAACGTCGACGGCGAACTTCGGCGCCGATGCCGTGCCGGTGACATGCACGGGAATCGCCACTTCTCCTTGCGCGTGCAGCATCTGCCGGATGGCCGGCGCGGCCGTCGCCGCAAGCGTCGTCGTCGTCTGCATGTCGAGGCTCTGATCCAGCCCGTAAGTGCCTTTGCCGGTCATGGTGAGCCCACCAGCGCGCAGCGTGAGATCGTTCGTCCGCGCTTTTCCATTGGCGATGACCGCGGTACCGGTGAGGCTGTCGAACGCGGTCTCTTTCGTATTCCCGCCCGTAATGCCGACGGCTTGATTGATGGCCGAGAGCAGCGGAAAGTTGGTGATGATGCCGTGGTTGACGGCGAATCCGACGGTCCCGGCCAATGATTGCTGGATGTCCGCCGACGTCGCCCCGGCCCCTTTGACGTCGGCTTGCACCCGGGCAATGCCGAGCAACGTGTGCTTCATGGTCGTGGTCGCCGAGAGCGCCTGATCGACGTCCAACCCCGCGATGGACGTCCGAATCGCATAGACGGGCTTCGCCGCCGACATATCGATGGACACCCGCCCCGTCTCACGCCCCTTGTACAGCGTGAACGTCATGGGATCCATCGTGAAGATCTTCTTGTCGAATCGAAACGGCGCCTGAAGACTCTGCAGCGCGATGGCGCCGAGCTGCACCTGCGCGATAGCGGCCTTGCCGGTCACCGTGAACGACTGGAGATCCGATCCGATCGCCGTCGTCATGGAGAAGGGCGCCGCCCCGCTGATCGAGAGCCCGGGATACGGTTGCATGCCGGCCAACCGAAAGAGCGCGGGCAAATCCGCATTGGCGATGGATTTGGACGCCAGGTTGAGCGCGATCCCCGACGCCCCGTAGCTCGCGGATCCCGTGACCACCGTCTGCCCGAGCTGCCCGGAGAAACCGGGAATCGACACGGCTCCGGCCGTGACCGCGAGATCGGCGTCAATCGCCGTGATCGTCGTGACCGCATTGATGACATCGTCCACTACCCGGACACTCCCACGGCGCACGTGCAACGCGTTGAGGTCGAGGCCCCCTGGCGTTTTCGCCGCGGGCTGGGCCCCGGGGGCGGCGGGCGGCGCCGCCGATGGCGGTGGCACGGGGACCAGCCAACGTCCTGACCGGTCGTGCCGAATCGACACGGTGAGACCGACGAGATCGATGCGCCGGATCGAGCGTGTTCGACCGGGAAGAAACGACAGCAGGGTGGGGGCGATGCGAACCGATCCGATGCTCACGCCCGGCGCCGCGGTACTGTCGCCGGATCCCACGCGTATGTGCTCGGCGCTGACTGCAGGCGCCGGAAAAAGCACGATCGACAAGTCCCCGATCGTGACGGGCATCTCGAGCATGGTCGAGAGCGCCGACGCGATCTTGTCTTTGCCCGCACCTCCGGCGAGCGCCCGCAGGGCGATCACTGCCCCGGCGATCAACACCAGCACGCACACACCGGCGATGATCAGAAATCGCCGCATGCTCCAACTAACAACACGCCCGGTCCCGCCGCCAGCGGCCAACGCGGGCTGTTATCGTTCCCTGGTGTATATCGAGGTCGCGCTCGCCTTGCCGCTCTTCCAGACGTTCACGTACGTCTCGGAAGTTCCAGTCACAGCGGGGATGCGCGTGGTCGTGCCGTTCCGCCGCAACCGGACCATCGGGATCTGCGTCGGCACGACCGAGGTCGCGCCCACCATGCGCGCGGCGCCGCGGGCGGTCCTCGACGTACCGGATGCCGCGCCCGTGCTCGCGCCCGCCATGCTCGCGCTCTGCGGTTGGATCGCCGAGTACTACGTCGTGCCGCTCGGTCTGGTGCTCCGGACGGCGCTTCCCGCGGCCCTGCTCGGTGCGGCGTCCAAGCCGGCGCCGAAGATTCAGCGCGTGGCGCGGTTGGCGCGCGAGATGCCATCGCTCCTCGAGCGCGACCGGGTGTTCGCCCGCGCCAAGCGCCAGCGCGAGGTGTTCGAGCTGATCGAAGCGCTCGGCGGCCAGACGCCGGTCGCGCATCTCACGAAGCAGCTGGGCTGCTCGCCGGCCGTGCTGCGGGCGCTGGTCGAGCGCGGCGTCGTGACGATCGATGAGAGCGTCGTGGAACGCGATCCCTTTGCGGCGCGGGCGACTCCGCGCACCGCCCATACGCCGACGCCGGCGCAGGCGGGCGCCATCGATGCGCTGGTGGCGGGCAAGCCGGGCGATGTCTTCCTCCTGCACGGCGTGACCGGGAGCGGCAAGACGCTCGTCTACGTCGAGTTCTTGCGCCGGATCGTCGAGGAGCAACGCCGCACGGCGATCGTCCTCGTGCCGGAGATCGCGCTCACGCCGCAGACCGTCGACCGGTTTCGCGCGGCGTTCGGCGACCAGGTGGCGGTCCTTCACAGCGCGCTCAGCGACGGCGAGCGGTATGATGCCTGGCTGGCGCTCCAATCCGGCCGGAAGCGCATCGCCGTGGGCGCGCGGTCGGCCATCTTTGCTCCGCTCGACGATCTGGGCGCCATCATCGTCGACGAAGAGCACGAGGGCAGCTACAAGCAGGGCGAGTCGCCGCGGTACCACGCGCGCGAGGTCGCCATCGTCCGGGCGCGCCAGCAAGGCGCGGTCGTCGTGCTGGGCAGCGCCACGCCCAGCCTGGAGAGCTGGGTCAACGCCACGACGGGGAAATACCACCGACTCGCGCTGCCGGACCGGGTAGGTGGGGGAAGCCTGCCGGACATCGCGATCATCGATCTGCGCCCGCCCGCGGATGCCGAGCCGCCCGTGCGCACGCCCTTCAACGCGGTGGTGCGGGAGCCGCTGGAAGACGCGATCGCCGGGACCCTCGCTCGCGGCGAGCAGACCATTTTGTTGCTCAATCGGCGCGGCTACGCCGCGTTCGTGCAGTGTGTCGCCTGCGGCGACGTCGCTGTCTGCCCGCACTGCTCGATCTCCCTGACCGACCATCGGGCGCCGGCGCGCCTCGTCTGCCACTACTGTGCCTACGAGGAGTTGCCGAGAGAGCGCTGCATCCGATGCGGAGGGCGCACGCTGCGGCGCCGGGGATTGGGGACGCAGCAGGTGGAGCGTCTGGTGGGCGAGCGATTTCCCGAGGCCCGCATCGCCCGCATGGATGTGGACACCACGACCGGCAAGTGGGCGCACGCCGAGATCCTCGACCGCGTCGCGCGGGGAGAGGTCGACATTCTCCTCGGCACACAAATGATCGCCAAAGGGCTCGATTTTCCCAACGTGACGCTGGTGGGTGTCATCGACGCCGACGTGGGCATCAACCTGCCCGATTTCCGGGCGTCGGAGCGATGCTTCCAGCTCCTGAGCCAGGTCGCCGGGCGCGCCGGGCGCGCCACCAAGGCCGGCCGGGTGTTCATTCAGACGCGGGTCCCTGCCCACCACGCGGTCCGGTGCGCCGTCGCCCACGACTATGCCGGATTCGTCCGCGAGGAGCTCTGCGGGCGGCAGTCGCCGGCGTACCCACCGGCGATCCGGCTCGCGAACGTCGTCTTCAGCGGCACCGACGAGGACGCGACGGCGCGGTTCGCCCAGGCGAGCGCCACCTGGCTCGGCCGGTTGCCGGCCGAGGTGTCGGTCATTGGCCCGGCGCCGTGCCCGATCGAGCGGATCAAGAATCGCTGGCGGTGGCATCTCGTGTTGAAAGCCGAGCATCCCGCGGCGCTCACCCGGGTCGCGCGGTACTTTCTCGAGCGCGTGGAGATCCCCCACGCGGGGTCGTTGCGCGTGACCCTCGACCGGGACCCCGTGGCGCTCCTCTGAGCGCGCGCCGATCTTTCTGGGTGATGACGTTCAAGCATCCCGATTTCACGGCCGCACGGTTCGCCGCCGCGGCCGACGCGCGGTTCGTCCCGGCTCCGGCCGATGGCGTACTGCCCGAAGGCTTTTTCTCGACGACCAACCTCCCGACGTACGCCCGCGTGAACGGCATCTGGCGCATGCCGCGCGAGCCGCGGATGGACTCCGTGCTCGTGCTCGACGCCGACGGCGAGTTGTGGGTGCGCGAGGGCCGGCGCGTCCGGCGGGGTGAGCGGGTCGCGGTGGGGACCGCCGAGGACGGGAGCGAGGGGATCTTCGTGTACACGACCGCGTTCATGGCGGTCGAAGACGGGTCCGGCGAGTTCAAGTTCATGACCAGCGAGGTGTCGCGCGAGAAGCCGATCGACTACGCCCAGATGGCGCAGCTCCTGATCGCCGAGCGCGACCGCGGGGGCTATCCGGTATGGGTGACCGGTCCGGCGCTCGTCCACTCGCGGGCTCGGACCGACATGACCTGGTTCATCGCCAACGGGTTCGTGGGTGCGTTGCTGGCCGGCAATGCCGTGGCCGTGCATGACATCGAGGCGTCGATCTTCGGCACGACGCTCGGCATGAGCGGGTCCGGCGAGGCCACGTCGGGCGGCCACGGGCTGCACATGCGCGCGATCAACAAAGTGCGCGCCGCGGGCTCGATTGCCGCCGCCGTGGAGCAGGGGATCGTGACCGACGGCATCATGCACGCCTGCGTGGTCCATAAGGTCCCGTTCGTGCTCACCGGCTCGATTCGCGACGACGGTCCGCTGCCCGACGTCGTGACCGATGCCATCGCCGGGCAGGATGCGATGCGGCGCCATGCGACCAAGGCCACGATGGCGATCCTGATCGCCACGGCGTTGCACGCCATCGCCACCGGCAACATGCTGCCGGCGTTCGTGACGGAGTCCGATGGCACGCTGCGCGAGCTCACGACCATCTGCGTCGACTCGTCGGAGTTCGTCGTCAGCAAGCTCAAGGACCGCGGCACGCACCAGGCGTTCGGCGTCGTCACCAACGCGCAGGATTTCATGCACATCCTGCGGCTCTACGTGGAGCGCGAGCTGTCCACGATGTCCCCGGTGCGTTTGGCAGCCGTATCGGCATGACGGTGCGCGCTTGACCGAAGGGGAGCGGAGGTTTCTCCGCGAGATCGCCGAACGCGTGCCGGTGGTCGATGTCGTCGAAGCCTATCTCTTTCCCGTGCTGCGCCAGGGCGTCGCCGAGACCGGCGTGGCCGTCCTGGCGACCGCCCCAGGGGCAGGCGAGCGGTACGCCGTGCTGACCGCGCGGTACAGCCATGCCGTCAAAGGGATGGATCGCGGCGCGTGGACGTTCGACCTCCATGCCGAAGCCGACGCGCCGCTCGATGCGCTGGCCGACGCTGTGCACGGCGTGACGCGCCGCGCCGGCGATCACGGACCGCCGTCACGCCTCGACGGCGACGCGTTCAGGGCGATGGTGGCGGAGACGGCGCAAACCGCGCCATGATCACCCGGTGGATGTCGCGCGCGTCGTCAATGGGCGTCGCGTCGTCCACGCCGAACGTCCGGGGCGTGATGAGGAACGGGAAAAGCTGGTCGCCGCCGGCGCTGCCGTGGGCGCCGACTTGGTCGTCGAACGACACGATCTCGTAGCCGTCGTAGGCCCCGAACAACACCAGGTCTCCGCCGTTCGGCTGTCGCACCAGACACTCGATGGCACGGACGGTTCTGGCGTCCTCTCCGTACACTTCCAGGGGATTTTCCCCGACGACCGACGCGAATCCGCCGCCCGTGAGCACGGCGCGGCCGGCGTTGGACTCCACATGCACGGCGTCGCCGTACCGGGTCAGGATGAGCCCAATCCCCGGATGGGTGAGCAGCGCGGCGTAGAGATTGGCCCGGCGGGGATCGCCCATGATGTCGGCGTAGTCGAGCGCCCGCTCGTCGTCGGCGAAGTACAGCTCGGCCAGGCACGAGCTATAGGTGACGACGACGTCGTTCCGGGCATTGACTTTGAACTTCTCGGGCACGAGCAGCTCGCGCAGCCCGTAGTTGCGGCGCAACCAGTCGCGGAGCCCGTAGATCGCGCGCCGCGTCCGCCCGAAGTCGGGCGGTGCGACTTGAGCCGCGGCTTCCAGCACCTGGGGGCCGGCATCCGCGTACTCGCTGTCCTCGGCGAAACTGGCGACGGATCGCAGGGATTCGGCGCCACTGGACAGCATTTGGGCGACCGTCGTGCCCAGCGTCTCCTTGAACCGCACGCGGTAGCTCACCGATGGCGTCATGCCGTGATCCGACAACAGCACGAGATCATAGCCCCGCCCGGCTGCGTGCCACATCATGCGCAACAGCTCGGCGATCCGCGCGTCCGTGCGTCGGAGATCAGACAAGGCTTGGCGGCTCGTGGGACCGAAGTGGTGCGCCAACTCGTCGTACTGCATGAACGTCGAGTAGATGACCGGGACACCGAGATGGAGATCGAGCACAATGGCCATTGTCTGCAGCTCGCGCACGACGACGTTGCTCAGGATGCGCACGAACGGAAAGATCCCTTCCGTGTGCGTGCTCCGTCCGGCCAGCTCGCCCGATGTCCGTTCCCATTCTTCGCGCAACCATTCCACGGCGGCCTGCAGCACCATGCGGGCAATGCGGATCGGGTGCAGGACAATGAGGAGCAGCATCCGCGTCCCGCCCAGGCGCCGGTACGCCGACATGCGCTCGCGCGTGGCGACCGTGAACGCGACGGTCGAGGCATTGCCGTCGAGCAGGTTGACGTAACTCGACCCCCCCGCCAGCGCGCCCGGCGCATGAATGCGGTCGCGAATGTACTGTACGCCTTCGGGCGCGTTGCACGTCACGACGCGCCGCAGCGTCTTGTCATAGAACCGGAACGCGGGGATTCCGGCATTCTCCCCGTGAAAGATCCCTGCCTGGCAATAGGGCGTGGCCGCCGGAAGGCCGCAGAACCAGCGCCGCATCCGGAACCCCTCGTCGATCAGAAGGCGGCGGATCGTCGGGCAATAGCCCAGATCGAGCGCGCGCCGCAGGTCGGCATAGGCCAGGGCATCGATCTGCAGCATGAGGAGCCCGCGCCGGCCATCCTGCGGGTGGCGTTCCCGCTCGAACAGCCGGTACTTGAACCGGTAGTACCACGTGAGCCACCGGCCGGCCCGCGGGCGGCGGCGCCGCTCGATGCCGTGGGGTGGCGTCAACGCGCGAGCGATGCGGCCAGCGCCAGGAGCTGCCGCCCGGGCACCGGCTTGATCAGCACGTCGCGGCAACCCGCGGCGCGGCAGCGCGCGGCGACCGCGCGCTCGTCCCATCCCGTGAGCGCGATGGTCGCGGCCGGCGCGGCGTCCGCGGCGCTGACTCCGGCCAGGACGTCCAGCCCATCACCATTGGGGAGCGTCAGGTCGAGCAACATCAAGTCGATCCGGCGGCCGTTCCGGGCGGCGTCGGTGCAGGCCTGAACGGCGTCGGTGATCGTCCTGGCGACCGCGACGTCGTGGCCGCCGGTTTCCAGGAGCATGCGCAGTGCGTCGCCGGCATTGGCGTTGTCCTCGACGACCAGGACGCGCATCAGGCCACGTCTTCGAGGGCGTCCACCAGCTGCTGGCGGCGGAGGAGAGACCAGTAGCGCCCCGTCAGCGCCAACAGGTCTTCGTGGCGCCCTTGCTCGACGACCCGGCCTCGATCGAGGACGATGATCCACGTCGCGTCCCGGATGGCGCTGATGCGGTGCGACGCAATGACGGCGGTCCGCGCGGTGAGCGCATCGCGCAACGAATGCAGGATCGCGGCCTCCGTGTGCGTGTCCACCGCCGAGAGCGCGTCGTCGAGCAGCACGATCGATGGATGCCGGGCCAGGGCCCGCGCCAGCGCGGCGCGTTGTTTCTGACCGCCCGAAAGATTGATGCCGCGCTCGCCGAGCATGGTCTCGTAGCCCGCGGGGAAGTCGGCGATCGTCTGGTCGAGCTGCGCGATCTTCGCCGCCCAACGCCCCTGATGGTCTTCCCCATCGTTGCCGGCGCCATACAGCAAGTTGGCGCCGATCGTGTCGCTGAAGAGGAGGCTTTCCTGCGGGACGGTGCCGATCGTGCGCCGGAGCTCATCGAGCGCCACGGATCGGATCGGGACCCCGTCGATCAAGATCTCGCCCTGCTGCGGGTCGTAGATGCGCGGGATGAGATCGATCAGCGCGCTCTTGCCACTGCCAGTGGCGCCCACGATCCCGAGGGTGCCGCCGGCCGGCAGCATGAAGCTGACGCGGTCGAGGACCAGACGATCGGGCGCGGATGGATACGCGAAACTGACGTTACGGAACTCGAGCGAGCGACCGCCCCGGTGCACGGGAAGCGGCCGCGGGTGCGCGGGCGATGTAATGCTCGGGCTGGCCCGGAAGATATCCATGAGCCGGGTCATGGAAGCGGCCCCGCGCTCGAACAAATTGATCACCCAGCCCAGCGCGATCAGCGGCCACGTGAGCGCCCCGAGGTACAGGCCGAACGCGACGAACTCGCCGACCGAGATGACCCCGCGCATGACCAGGGCGCCGCCGAGCGCCAGCACCACGACCGCGGCCAGGCCCCCGAGGAGGCCAAAGGCGGGATTCATGGCGCCATTGAGGCGCACCAGGTGCATATTGCGGGTGAGGTATTCGTCATTGAGGGCGCCAAACCGGCGCAGTTCAGCCGGCTCCTGGCGATAGGCGCGGATGATCCGGGTCCCCGAGAAATTCTCCTGGGCGTGGGTCGTCAATGTGCTGAAGTGATCCTGGACCGCCTCGAAGCGCTGGTGGATGATTCGTCCGAAGCGCACCATGAGAATGGGAAGCAGCACCATTGGGAGCAGGGCGATGCCGGTGAGCCGCGGGCTGATGCGGACCATGAACCCGAGCGCGAAGACCCCGCCCGCGATCGTGGCGACCAGGTACATGATCGCCGGACCGGCGGCCATCCGGACCGCGCTCAAGTCGTTGGTCAGGCGGGCCATGATGTCGCCGGTTCGCGTTTGGCCGAAGTAGGCGGCGTCGAGGGTCTCGAGATGGGTGAAGAGGGCGTTCCGCAGGTCGTACTCGACACGGCGGCTGACGCCGTTGAGAATTTCACGCATCTCATAGCGCAGCCAGCCGCCGAAGAGCGCGACGGCGATCATGATGCCGGCGATCGCCCAGATGCGAGCGGCCGGCGTGCCGTGGTGCATGGCGTCGATGGCGATCTCGATCAGGGTCGGGATCACGCTCGTCACGGCCGACGAGCCCACGACGAAGGCGAGACCGCGAATCAGTTGCGCCCGGTACGGACGCAGGTATGGTAGGAGAGGCTTGAGCGACTTCAAGAGGAGAGACGGATGATCACAAAGTATAATATGGTCGCGGTCCTGACCCTGGCGCTGGCGACGGGGGCGTGCGGCAAAGGCGACAAGGCCGCGAATGCGGATGCCAGCAAGATGGCGGCGGACACGTCACTGGCGAGCGATCTGGCCGCGGCGAACGGCAATACGCCGGCGCCGCAGCCGGCATTGGCGGACACCGCCGCGGCGCCCGCGCCCGCGGCCGTCCCCGCGGCCGCGCCGACGCCGGCGGCAACGCCCGCGCCTGCCCCCGCGGCGGTCGCCGAGGCGCCCAAGAAAACGGAGCACCACAAGAAGCCCAGCGGAACGGCCCGCGCTACCGCAACGACGCCGGCGAGTGGCGGCGGCTCAGCAGGCGCCGGGGGCGCGCCGAGCCTCGCGGCCGCCGCGGCCGGTACTCCACCGGCGCCGACGGTCACCGCGAGCGGTAATACGATGACGTCAGGCGGGACGGGGGGAGGCCACATCGGCGTCATCGCGGCGGGAACGAACATCGCGCTGACGTCGGACGGGAAGATCTGCACGAACACCAACAAAGTCGGAGACACGTTCACCGCCACGGTCGCCAACCCCGTGGTCGGATCGAATGGCGCCGTCATTCCCGCCGGGTCGTCGGTGACCGGCCACGTCACGGCGCTCGGGCAGAGCAAAGCGGCCGGCCAAACGGTGACGTTCGCGCTGGCATTCGACAACATTGCGGTCAATGGCACCGGGTACCCGCTCGATGCGTCGCTCGCCGGGACGCCGCCGCTCCAACAGCAGCGCACGACCGGCGCCGGGACCGACGCGGCGAAAGTGGGCGGTGGCGCGGTGGCCGGCGGCATCCTCGGCGCCGTGCTCGGGCACAGCGCCAAGACCGCGGTCATCGGGGCGGCGGCCGGCGCCGCGGCAGGTGGCGGTGTGGCGGTCGCCACGGGCCACTACGATGCGTGCCTGCCCCAGGGCGGCAAGTTCAACATCGCGTTGAACAGCGACCAGCAGATCAAGGCTCAGTAGGCCGTCGCTCAGTATCCGACGGCGCCGCCGGTGGCGCGGGGATCCACCGCCCCGATCCACCCGGCGCCGTCGCGCATGACGGCGGTGCACGTTCCGCTGGCGCCGCCCGTCGCGACGGCGTACCCCATGGCCCGCAGCGAGTCGAGAACGGCCGGCGCAAATCCGCCCCCGTCCACCCGGAGCGAGTCGGGCAGCGCCTGATGGTGCACGCGCGGCGCGCGGATGGCATCGGCCAGCCCCATCTTGTTGTCGATCGCATTCACGATGACCTCAGCGGTCGACGTGATGATGCGGGGCCCCCCTCGCCCCCCAACAACAAGGAACAACCGCCCGCCGGGATCCACGACGATGGTCGGCGACATCGCCGACAGCATCCGCTTGCCGGGCGCGATGGCATTCCGCTCGCCTTGGACGAGACCGAACATGTTCGGTTGACCCGGCTGCGCCGAGAAATCATCCATCTCGTCGTTCAGGAAAAAGCCGGCCTCGCGCACGTAGACCCCGGATCCATAGAGCGCATTGAGCGTGGTCGTCGTCGCGACGGCATTGCCGGCGGCGTCCACGACCGAGTAATGGGTCGTCTCGCGTCCCTCATCGAGCGCCGCCGTCAGCCGCGGCGTCGGCGTGGCGTGCGCATTGGCGATCGTGCCGCGCACCGTGCGCGCGTACGCTTTGCTCGTCAGCCGATCCACGGGCACGCTGACGAAATCCGGATCGCCGAGCCGATCATTGCGGTCAATGAACGCGCGCTGAAACGCGTCGGACAGGCGATGGACGTACGCGGTGGTCCCGAACGGCGGCAAGGCCTCGTACGTCTCCAAGATATTGAGCGTCTCGACGATCGTGACGCCGCCGGATGACGACGGGGGCATGGTGTAGAGCGCGTATCCGCGATAGGTCCCGCGCAGCGGATCCCGCCAGCGCGGACGATAGCGCGCCAGATCCTCGGCGGTGATGAGCCCGGGGCCGCGCCGCATCTCATCGACGATGGCCGCCGCGATCGCACCATGATAAAACGCCTCCGCGCCCTGCTCGGCGATCAACGACAGCGTGTGCGCCAACTCCGGCTGCACGAAGAGACTGCCGATCGCCGGGGGACTACCGCCAGGCAAGAAGCGATCGGCGCCGGCGAAGCGGCCGATCCGCTGGCGCTCGGACGCGATCGACCGCGCCAGCGCGCTGTCCACCCGGACGCCCTCGGTCGCCAGGCGAATGGCCGGCGCCATGACGCGTCGGAGCGGCAAGGTCCCATACGTCTTGAGCGCTTCGGTCAGCCCGGCGACGGCACCCGGCACACCGGAAGCGCGATACCCGACCACGCTGCCATCGGTCAACTTCCCGTCGGGGCCGACGTACATGTCGCGCGTCGCCGCGAGCGGCGCCACCTCGCGGTAGTCGAGCGCTGCCGTGCGCCCGTCGGCCATGCGAATCACCATGTAGCCGCCGCCGCCGATGTTGCCAGCCTCCGGGAGTGACACCGCGAGCGCGAAGCCGACCGCCACCGCGGCGTCGACCGCGTTGCCCCCGGCGCGGAGGATCTCGACGCCCGCGTCGCTCGCCAGCGCGCTGTTGCTGGCGACCATTGCGTGCGGCGCCGACGCGAGCGCGCGCACCGTCTCATAGCGCCAGGTCGTGGGAAAGGCCGTGGGCTTGAGCGCGGCGCTGGCCGGCTGATGCGCCGGTCCGTGCGCGCATGAGGTCGTCACCATTGTGACGAAGATCACAACCGCTGGACCAAGGTCTCGCGCCGTCCGCACTTGAAAAACCCTCTCCAAGAGGCTCAAATCTCGATCACTGCTTACCAACCTACCAACTCGCCGTAGTGGCCGCCAACGCCGCTGACACCAGTCTCACCGAGCGCCGGAACCCTCGCACGGTCGATATCGACCTGGCGACGCCGTCCGAGATCGTCGATCTCCTGGCCGCCGAGGATGCGACGGTCCCGGCGGCGGTCGCTGCCGAGCGCCAGGCGATAGCCACCGCGATCACGTTCGCCGAGGCGGCATTTCGCGCGGGCGGGCGCTTGCTGTACGTCGGCGCCGGGACATCCGGCCGCCTCGGCGTCCTCGATGCCGCCGAGTGTCCGCCGACCTTCGGGACCGACCCGGCGATGGTGCGGGGATTCATTGCCGGCGGTCTTCCCGCGCTGACCCGCGCCCAGGAGGGGGCCGAGGATCGTCCCGGCGACGGGGCCGCGGATCTGGCGGCGGTCGGGGCCGGGGCGGGCGATTTTGTCGTCGGGATCGCCGCCTCCGGTACGACGCCTTACGTCCGCGGCGCGCTCGACTATGCCCGCGGGGCAGGCGCCCGGACCGCCATCGTCGCCTGCACCCCGCTCCCCGACGAGTTCGTGCGGAGTCTCGACCTGGCGATTGTCGTGCTCGTGGGGCCCGAAGTCGTCACCGGCTCCACGCGTCTCAAGGCCGGCACCGCGACCAAGCTCGTGCTCAACGCCATCACGACCGGCGCGATGATCCGGTTGGGCAAGACCTACGGGAACCTCATGGTCGACCTCCGCGCCACGAACGCGAAGCTCGCGGCGCGCAGCGAGCGCATCGTGGCCGAGGTGTGTCATCTCTCGCGAAGCGAGGCGCGCGAGGCGCTGGACGCCGCGGGCGGTGTCGTGAAAGTCGCGATCGTCATGCAAATGCGGGGCCTCGACCGCGGGGACGCCGAGGCGTTGCTCGCCGAGGCCCACGGCGTGCTGCGCCGCGTGATCGGCCCACCGCCAGCGGTGTAGGCGAGTGACCACCGAGACCTACGTCGGACTCATGTCCGGCACATCGCTCGACGGGATCTCCGCGGCGGTGGTGCGTTTTCGCGCCGCCCCCTACCAGTGCGATCTCCTGGCCGCGGCCCACGTCCCGTACACTGATGCCCAGCGCCAACGCATCGAGCGCGCCATCGCTTCCCCCCGCCGGCCGCGGAGTGGAGCCTGCTCGATGCCGATCTGGGCGGCTGGCTCGCCGACGCCGCGACCACGGTGATCGCGCGGAGCGGCGTGGCGCCGCGCGACATTCGGGCCATCGCGTCCCACGGGCAAACCGTGTGGCACGAGCCGGCGCGCGCGACGTGGCAGATCGGCCAGGCCGCCGTCATCGCCGAACGGACCGGGATCGATGTGGTGAGCGATTTTCGCGTGCGGGACGTGGCCGCGGGCGGCCAAGGGGCGCCGCTCGTGACCGCGGCCGATGTGCATCTCTTTCGTGCGCCGGCGGGCGTCCGGGCGCTCCAAAACCTCGGCGGGATCGGGAACGTCAGCATCGTCCCGGAGGACGACGCGCCGGTGCGCGCGTTCGACACGGGCCCCGGGGTGATCGTGATCGACGGCGTCGTCCGGCGCTGCGCGCCGGGCCAGCCGTACGACACGGACGGCCGTCTCGCCCGCGCCGGCGCGCCCATCGACGCGGTGGTGCGGGCCAGTCTCGACGATCCGTATTTCGCGGTCGCGCCGCCCAAGTCGACCGGCCGGGAGCTCTTCTCGGCCGCGTACATCGAGCGATTCATCGCCCAGTGTCGGACGGTGGCGCCCCAGGCGACGGTCGCCGACATCGTGGCCACCGCCGTCTCGTTCACGGCGACCAGCGTGGCGGTCGCCTACGAGCGGTTTGTGCCCGAACCGCTGGCCGACGTCCTGTTGTCGGGTGGCGGGGCCCGGAACCCCGCGCTCGTCGATGCGCTGGGCCGTGCGTTGGCGCCGCGCGCGGTGCGCCGGTTCGACGACGTGTTCTTCGATGGCGAGGCCAAAGAGGCGGTCGCGTTTGCCTTTCTCGGCTACCTGTTTCTGCACCGGATACCGGGCAACGTGCCGACGGCGACCGGCGCCAGGGGACCGCGCGTGCTGGGGAAGCTCACGCCCGCATGAAGCGCTCAGCATGACGGCCGCGAGATGAGCGCCCTGGCGCAGCTGCTGATCGCCGGTGTCCGTTGGGATGCCGCCCGCGGCTACGCCGACGCGCGCGGGAGCATCGACGCGGCGTTGGCGCTGGGCGTCGGCGGATTCATTCTGCGGGGTGGCGAGCGGGAGGCGGTGCGCGCCCTCACGAAGGACATGCGCCAGCGGTCCCGCATCCCGCTGCTCATTGCCGCCGACATGGAGCGGGGCGCCGGCGAGCAGTTCGCCGGGGCGACCGGGCTGCCGCCGTTGGCCGCGATCGCCTCGCTGGGCGAAGTCGATGCCGTACGCCGCGCCGCGCGGCTCACCGCGCGCGAGGCCCGGACCATGGGCGTCAACTGGGACTTCGCGCCGGTGTGCGATCTCGACCTCGACCCGACGAATCCCATCGTCGGCTCGCGCGCGTTTGGCTCGGACCCCGTGCGCGCCGGCGAGTACGCGGTGGAGTGGATTGGCGCCTGCCAGTCGGAGGGTGTGCTGGCGTGCGCCAAGCACTTTCCCGGCCACGGCCGGACGGCGGCGGACTCGCACTGCGTGCTGCCCGTGGTGCACGCGACGATCGACGAGCTCACCGATGTCGACCTGGCGCCGTTCCGGGCCGCCATCGGCGCCGGCGTCGCGTCCCTCATGACCGCCCACGTCGCCTACCCGGCGCTCGATGCCAGCGGGTACGCGGCCACTCTGTCCCGGGAGATCGTGTACTGGTTGCTGCGCCATCGGCTCAAGTTCGACGGCCTGGTGATCAGCGACAGCATGTCGATGGCGGGTGTGCGCGACCCGCGCGGCGAAGGCCACGCCGTCGTGGACGCGGTGCGCGCCGGGTGCGACCTGGTGCTGGACCCCGAGGATCTCGCCGGGGCCGTGACGGCGCTCGACCAGGCCGCGCGCGAGCGCCGGCTGGACGAGGAGCGCGTGCAGCAGTCGCTGCGTCGTCGGCTCAAATGGGCGCAGTGGGCGTCGCCGCCCAACGAGTACCGCCGCCCCTCGCTCACCGACCTGGCGTGGGGGGACAAGCTCGCCGAGCGCGTCGTGCACGTCATGCGGGGCACGGTGCCCCGCGCGCCCGGCGCCGTCGACCTGCTCGTCATCGACGATGACGTCGCCGGCGGGGTCTCCCGCACGGCGTTCGGTGAGACGCTGGCCGCCAGCGGGATCGCGGTCCATGGGGCCGAGGACGGTCCGGGGAGCGCCCGACCCCTCATCATCGCCGTCTTCGGGGACGTCGCCGCCGGCCGCGGGCGCGTCGGCTACGCCGAGGCGTCGCTGGCCGCGGTCGTCGCGGCGTGTCGGGGCGGGCGCGACAGCATCGTCGTGCAATTCGGCCACCCGCGGTGGGCGATGGCGTTGGCGGCGCCGAACATCGTGTCGGCGTGGGGCGGCGATCGGACCATGCAGATCGCCGCGGCGCGGTGGTTGGGGCGGGCCATGCGATGAGGGGCGTCGCGGTGTCGTGACGCCTCGCGGGATCTCTCGTCAAGCGATCGGGAAACCAAAGACCACAATCGCTCAAGACGAGGTGGAACGTGAGGCTCGGGGATTCTGTTGTCGGCTGTGCGCTGGCATTGGCGCTGAGTGGCGCCACCGGGTGCGTGTCGCTGCCCGGGACCGACGCCACGGGTGGCGGCTCCGCCGGCGCGTTCGATGGCACGTACGACTATTCGTATCAGCTCAACGCCAACGGGTCGGAGCAGAACTTCCCCGACGCCGCGCAACTGGTCGTCACCAACGGTGTCGTGACCAGCAATCCCGCGGGCTTCACGGGCCAGGTCACCGACAGCTTCGGCGATGTGTCGTGGCAGGGGCCCTGTCCCGTCGGCAACACCGGCGGCGCGACGTTCACCGGCATTCTGGACCAGGGGAATCCCAAGTTTGGCCAGGGCACCTGGGTCTGCAACAACGGTGGCGCGACGGACGCCTGGCAGGTCAGCAACGGCCAGTAGCCGGCCCGATCACGTCCCCAACGTCTTGAGCTCGTTCGCCAACACGCCGGCCGGCACCGCATAGACGATCCGGCCGGCGCTTTCGCGCGCGCCACCGTAGACCACGCCGATCACGGCGCCGTTCCGGTCCAGCACCGGACTGCCGCTCGACCCCTCGCCGGCGTAGGCGTCGATCTGGATCACATCATCGAGCACTTTGCTCAGCGTGCCGACCGCCAGGGTCGAGCGCGCGGTGATCGCCGTGCCGCTGCCCTCCATCGGCAGGTCGATCCCCAACGGATACCCGATGATCGCGGTCGGGGCGCCGACCGCGGGGGGCGCGATGGCGCCCCGCGGCGGGGCCACGGCCGGATAGGATCCGGGTTCGTCGATCTGGAGAAAAGCGAGATCGGCATCGGTGGCCACGCGCAAGACGTGGGCAGGGAGCCATCGCTTCGTATCGGAGAAGATGACGAGGACGCGCTGGGCGGCGGCGCCGTCATCGGCGCGCATGAGAATGGCGGTTGGTGACCACGAGGCCGCCGCTGGCCACGGAGAACCCGGTGCCGGTGAAGGCGTGACCATCCGGCATCTCCACCGCGATCAAGACCACGGCGGGTCCATCGAGCCGCGAGATGCGGGCGTAGTCGACCCGTGAGGCCGTCGCCAACAGTTGCTCGCGGGACTCGGCGTGCTGGAGCTGTTCCGCGGCCCGGTGCACGGCGGCGCTCTGGCCATTCGTGCCCGTGCGCGTGGCGATCAGGTGGGCGCGGAGCGAGTCGCTCTCGCCGCGGGCGGCGGAGAGGGCGCTGTCCAAACCCGAGACGCGCCCGTTGACGTCGCGCATGCCGGCCGACAGCACCGCGTTCACGCTGTCGCTCCGCCGGAGCAGGGCATCGAGCGCCGACTCGCGTTTCTTGGCTTCGCGGTGCGTGGCCGAATAGGTGACGGCGATCCCGATCGCGAATCCCGCCAGTCCGGCGACCCCGCCGGCGGTCCGCCACAGGCGGCGCGCCGTCCACCGGCTGCCGCGTTCGATGGCGATTTCCAGCTTTGGGCCCGTGGCGCCGAGGGCGACCACGTCGCCGGCCGCCAGGATCCGCTCCCCTTCGAGCTTCTGGCCGTTGACCCAGGTGCCATTGGTGCTGCCGGCGTCGCGGATCGCGTATCCGCCGTTCCGGGCGATGATCTCGGCGTGCTTGCCCGACACATCGCGGTCTTTCGCCGGATCCAGCTGAAAGTCGCTCGTCGGGTGCCGACCGATCGCGACGTGGGCGCGGTCGAACCGCGCGGTATGGCCGGCGCGCGCGCCGCTCAGAACGCGGAGGACGATGCGCATCGCGCGTCGTGCTTACTTGCGCAGGTAGGCGACGAGACCCAAGACCAACACGGCGATGGCGGCGACGGCAATCACGAGGACGGCGGCCCGGCGCCGGCGGCCGGCCGGGGGCGGCGGGGCATCGGCCGTGGCGGGGCGGGGGATGCTGCGCATCACCGCGGTCTCCGGCAGCGCGGCGCCGGCCAACGCGTCCGCGTTCATGGCCGGTATCGGGGATGGCAGCGTCGAGGGCAGCTGGCCTGCGGCCAGGCTGTCCAGGCTTTCGTGCGGCGTGACGGGCGTGTCCTCACCTACTTGGAACGCCTGATGTCCGACTTCGTCACTGGCTGACGGGGGAAGTAGTCCCTCGCCGTCGAAGCGGGCGGCGACCACCGTGATGTTGTCCGGACCGCCGCTCTCGTTGGCCAGGTCGATCAGCTGCGTGCAGAGACTCACGAGGTCGGGCGACTCGCGGGCCACCCGGGCGATCTCGTTGTCCCGGACGACGCCGGACAGCCCGTCGCTGCACAGGACGAGAATGTCGCCGCGCCGCAGTTGTTGGTGGGTGACGTCGACTTTGATCGCGGCCTCCGGGCCCAGCGCCTGGAGGATAATGTTGCGGCGCTCGCTCACCTCGGCTTCTTCGGCAGTGATCTCGCCGGCCTCGATCAGGCGCTGCATCAGCGACTGGTCCTTGGTGATCTGCCGCGCGGCGCCCTCGCGGAAGAGATAGGCGCGGCTGTCGCCGACCTGCGCGATGTACAACGTGTCGCCGAGAATGCCGGCGACGGTCGCCGTGGTCCCCATCCCGCGATTCTCGGGATGCTCGGTGGCGTAGGCGTGAATCCGGGCGTTGGCCACCTCGGTGGCGTCGTGGAGCGTGACCGCGAAGACTTGCGGGTCGCCGCCCGCCGTCGTCGTCCACCGGCGCCGGAGCTCCGACAGGATCACCTCGACGGCCATCGAGCTGGCGATCTCGCCGGCCGCCGCCCCGCCCATCCCGTCGGCGACCATGAACAGCGTGCCGTGCTTGCCCGGGACCTGGGTCTTCTCCTCAGGGAACACCATCGGTTGCCCGAGGGTGAGATCGGCGACGGCGAACGCGTCCTCGTTGTGCTCGCGCGTGCGGCCGACGTCCGTGATGCCGTAGACGTGCACGACGATCGGAGCGCTCACTGACAGGCCTTCAAGTAGGCGTTGACCGGCTCTCGCATTCCGGTTCCGGGCGCGTACAGACTGCTGTCTTCTCTCAATACGGCGCAGGCCTCATCTTGTTTCTTCTCTTGACCGAGTGCCTGCGCCTTATAGAACAGCGCGTCGGCCCGCTGCGCGTTGGTCGTGAGCCGCGGGTACAGAGAGTCCACGAGCGCCAGGGCATCGGTCGCCTGATTGTCGTCAATCAGGCTGTGCAACCGATGCAAGCTCGCGCCCACGTCGCCCGCCGGGTTCGTCGACGGGACCGATGGTCCTGGCGCCGGCGTCCGCCGGGGACTTGTGTGGGCGTCCCGGCGGTCGGTGTTGCTGACCGGGACGACGGTGTCGACCGGCGCGGGTGGTGGTTGCGATGGAGGAGGTTTGATGGCGACCGCCCCGCTGTCGGCATGAGCCGGCGGCGGAACCACGGCGGCATGCCCCCGCGTGAGCACCGCGGCCGTTCCGCCGGCGGCGATCACGACGGCAGCCGCGATGCCAACGAACAGGCCGGCGCGCGACGGCGCCGCCTTTGGCCGCGGCACGCTCGGCGCCTCGGTCGTGGCGACGACCCGGGTGGCCGGCACGGTCGGGGGCGCCGCCATGGCAACGGTCTTGAGCGGACTGGCGCTGGCCCGGGGTGGCGTGCCGATCCCTTGAGCGACCCGCACCAGATCGGCGCCGAACTCCGCGGCGATGCCATATCGCTGCGCCTGGTCGCGCGCCAGCACCTTGTCCATGACTGCCTGCAACTGCGGCGTCCAGGCCACGTCCGGCCGCATCTCGGCCAGGGTCTTGGGCTTTTCCATGAGGCGCATGAGCATCGCCTCCTGCGCCGTGTCGCTGGGGAACGGCAGCTTGCCCGTCAACATGACGAACGTCACGAGGCCCAGCGAGTAGATGTCGCTCCGCCCATCGAGCTTGTCCCCGGCCAGCTGCTCGGGGCTCATGTACTCGGGCGTCCCCACGACCATGCCGGTCCGTGTGACCTTCTGGGAATCTCCGCCGTTGGCCTTGGCGATCCCGAAGTCGACGACCTTCACCACATCCGCGCCCTCACGCCCACGCGCGATCATGATGTTGTCGGGCTTGAGATCCCGGTGCACGATGCCTAGCTCGTGGGCGACGGTGAGCGCGTCCGCCGTCTGTCGCGCGATATCCACGGCCCGGGCGATCGGCAGGGAGCCCAGAGACTTGATCAGCGCCGTCAGCGGCTCGCCCTCGACGAATTCCATCGCCAGGTAGATGAGCCCGTCGGACGTCTCGCCGAAGTCGTAAATCGCGGCGACGTTGGGATGCGTGATGCGGCTCGCGTTCGCCGCCTCGCGGTTGAAGCGGCTCACCGCATCCGGATCGCGCGCCAATCCCGGGCTCATGACCTTGACCGCGCTCTGGCGCCCCATGCGTACGTGCTCAGCGAGATAGACCTGACCCATCCCGCCTTCGCCCAGCTTCCGGAGGACGTGATACCGCTCGGCGACGATCTGACCGACCAAGTCGGCCTGCGCGTCCGCGGAACGCAACGCGGCACCGTCGCGCGGACAGAAGCGCTCGGACGCCGGGTACTCCGTGCCGCAGGTCGGGCAAGTCTTCACGGCGCTCACACGGTCACTCCCTGACTCCCCCGGGAACCGATCGTTGATAGACTAGGCCAGCGTAGCGAATGTCACCTCGACTCGACGCGCTGGGAAGGGTACCTTCCCGTCCGTGCCATGCCGCGCCCGCCTCTTCGCGGCGACCTGCTTGGGCCTCGGGGCAGCCTGTACCAGCGCCCCCGGGCCGCGCACCCGCCCTGCTCCCGCCGCCCCCTCGCCGGCGGACACTGCGGCGGCCGTCGCCACCACACCGCCGCCGCTCCCACCCATTCCGCACGTCAGCGGCCGTCCCGTCATAACCGTCGTGTATCCCCATGCCGGCGCGACCGTCGCCGTGCGCGACTCGAACTTCATCCTCGGCTCGGTCGGCACCGGCGACGCCACGCTCACCATCAACAGCGTGCCCGTTCCCGTCGAGCCCAACGGCGCATTCCTGGCCTGGCTCCGGGTGCCCGATAGCGCGACCGCCCGATACGACCTGGTCGCCGTACAAGGAAACGATACGGTTAGAGCCACGCAACCGGTCCGGATCCCGCCCCTCTTCGCGCCGGATACCGCGGAGACGGTCGCCACCCGCCCCCCATTTCCCGACAGTGGACTTTACGAGGCTCTCGGCCTGCCGGATATGGGATCCGCCAACCTGGCCTCCGATACCGATCGCGTGATCATTGCCCGCCCCACGCCGGGCGGCACCTACAAATGGTTCTTTTTTCCGGGCACGGTGTTTCAGATCACCGGGCGCGCCGGAGGATTCATCCGGGTCCGCCTGGACTCGTCCCTCGATGCCTGGGTCTCGGCCAGCGACGCGCACCTTGGGGCAGCGATCCTGCCCCCGCCACATTGGATCGTCACCGCCGCCCGCGTGACCGCCTCTCCCGACTACGCCGACGTCATTGTCCCCGTGGGCGACCGCCCGCCCTACCTCGTCGAGGAGAGCGGGAACGATCTCGTCCTCACGCTCTACGGCACGCGGGCGTCGATCGATCTCATACAGTATGACTCCCGCGACAGTCTGGTGCGCGTCATCGGCTGGGAACAGCTCACCAACGACCGGGCGCGCCTCATCATCCATCTCAACCGGCCGCCGTTCGGGTACCTCGCGGTGTGGGATAGCGTCGGTCGTCGCCTGGTCCTCCGGATCCGCCGGCCCCCGAAGGTCGATCCGGCCCACCCGCTCCGCGGACAGGTCATCGCGGTCGACCCGGGGCATCCGCCGATCGGGTCCACTGGTCCAACCGGCCTCTATGAAGCGGTCGCCACGCTGGCCGTCGGGCAGCGACTGGACTCGATTCTCACCGCGCGCGGTGCTACGGTGGTGATGACCCGGACGACGCCCGATCCCGTGGAGCTGACCGCACGCCCGATCATGGCGCGCCGGGCCAACGCCGCGGTGCTGGTCTCGATCCATCTCAACGCGCTGCCCGATGGCGCGAACCCGTTCGTCGCGATGGGGACAGGGACGTACTTCTATCAGCCGCAGTCGGCGCCGCTGGCCCGCGCCGTCCAGGCGGGCATGGTGCGCCACCTGGGGCTATTCGACCGCGGCATCTTCTACGACAACCTGGCGCTGGCGCGGCCCACGTGGATGCCGGCGATCCTGTGCGAGGGCGGATTCATCATCGTGCCGCAACAGGAGGCGGCGCTCCGGACCCCGGAGTTTCAACGCGCGTATGCCCTCGGCGTCGCCGAGGGGCTCGAGGCGTATTTCCGGTCACTCGCCAAGCAGTGACGCGGTGGGGCGTCGCGCGACTGGCCTTCGCGCTCGGTCTCGTGACGGGATCACTTGGCGCCCAAGTCGATCCCGGTGACCACTGGCGCGAGATTCGCACGGCGCATTTTCGCGTCGTCTTCACGCCGCCGCTGGAGGCCTTGGCGCGGCGCGCCGCCGTCAACGCCGAGCGCGCCTACACCGCCCTGGCCCGGGAGCTGACGCCGCCCCGCGGGCGCATCGACCTCGTGCTGTCCGACAACGTCGACTTCACGAACGGGTCGGCCACGCCGTTTCCCACGAACCACATTTGCTGTACGCGCATCCGCCGATCGACGCGCAGGAGTTGTGGTACTACGGCGACTGGAACGCGCTCGTCGTCCAGCACGAGCTGACCCACATCTTCCATCTCGACCGGACGCGCGGCTGGTGGAGCGTGGCCCAGGACATCTTTGGGCGCAACCCGCTCTTCATGCCCAACCTCTACACGCCCGCCTGGCTGACCGAGGGGTTGGCGGTGTACTACGAGTCGCGACTCACCGGATTCGGCCGGCTCAATGGCACCGTGCACACGACGATCGCCGAAGCCGCGGCCCGGGACACCGTCCTGCCGCGACTCGATGAGGTGAACCTCACGTCGCCGGTGTGGCCCCAGGGCCAAGGGCCCTACGCCTACGGGTCGTTGCTGTTCGAGTATATCGCGAAAACGCGCGGGGCGGCCTCCATCCCCGCGTTCATCGAGCAGTCGAGCGGGCAGCCGATCCCGTTCTTTCTCAACCACGCGGCACGCAAGGCCTTCGGCGTGACGTTCGAGGCGGCGTGGGCCGAGTTCCGGGATTCGCTCGACCGCCAGTACGAAGGCACGCCGCCGCCCGAGCCGCACTTGGCGCTGCGGCCGCTGACCCACGACGGATATGAGGCGCTCTTTCCGCGCTGGCGCGATTCGAGCACCGTCGTGTTCTCGGCCAACACGTCACGGGACGTGCCCGGCCTCTACGCGGTGGGGCTCGACGGCCGCGAGCGCCGGCTCGACCGGCGCAATGGCTTGTCCCTCAACGATCCCTTGGCCCCGGGCACGTTCGTCTACGACGACTTGGAACTCACATTGCCGTACGATACGCGGTCGGATCTCTACCGCGCGGACCACCGGCACGACCGGCGCTTGACCCATGGTGCGCGCCTTTCTGAGCCCGACGTCCGCCCGACCGGCGACAGCGCGATCGTCGCGATGCAAGCCGTCCCCCTGGGCACGCGGCTCGTGCTCGTTTCGGCCGACGGACGCCGCATCGTGCCGATCACCCAAGGGTCGCCCGATACCCAATGGAAGACGCCGCGCTGGTCGCCGGACGGGCAGCACATCGCCGCGGTCCGTTGGACGCGCGGTGGATACATGGATGTCGTCGTCCTGGATACGGCCGGCGCCATCGCGCAGGTGTTATCGCGCAGTCGATCCGTTCAGGATTCTCCGGTGTGGACGCCGGATGGCCGGAGCGTGGTGTTCACGTCCGATCGCACCGGCCGCACGGAGCTGTATGTCGCCACGATCGGGGACACGGCGCTCGTGCGTCTGGGGACCGCCGGCGCCGCCGTGTACTCGCCGGCCATCTCGCCGGACGGCAAGACCCTGGCGGTGGCCGCCTATCGGGGCGACGGCTATCACATTGCGGTGACCCCGTTCGATGTGACGCTGGGCGTGCCGGCGCCGCGCGACACGTTGCTGGACAGCGTGGCGATGGCGCCCATTGCCCAGGACTCCAGTCCGTCGCGCCGGTTCCGGCCGTGGAGTGGCCTCATCCCCCGATACTGGACCCCGGTCGTCGGACAGTCCGACCAGGGGGACGTCGAGCTGGGGGCGTCGACATTGGCGTACGACGTCGTCGGGCGGCATGCGTACTCGGCGCAGGTGCTCGTCAATCCCGTGCGCATCGGCGAGCCGGAGGCGGCGATCGGCTACACGTACGGCGGCTTCGGGCTCCCGGTGATCGGCGTCGGGTTGTCCGAGTACTGGACCCACCAGACCATTGAGGATGCCAACGGAACGATCGTCGGTACGCTGGTGCACTACACGCTGGCCCCGACGCTGAGCGCGACGCTCCTCCGGCCCCGGGCGCGGACGAATTTCTCGTGGACGGTCGGGACCGAGCTCCAGTACCGCAACTATCACACGGAGCCGGCGTCGACGTTTCGCTCGTCGCCGACGTATCCATCGGTGTTCACGACCGTGGCCTGGTCGAACGCGAAACTCCCCGGCCTCGCCATCTCGCCCGAAGACGGCGTGTCGCTCTCGGTGACGGGACAGCAGCAGTGGCAGTGGCAGACGCCAAGCGCCGCCGCCTCACGGAGCGTCGTCGGCGTCACCAGCCTCTATAAATCGCTCGACCTTCCGGGGTTCGCGCACCATGTGATCGCGGCGCGCGCCGCGCTGGGTTGGGCAGACGAGAACGCGACGGCGGAGTTTGGCGCCGGCGGCCTCACAGGCCTGGGCCTGGCGGTGGTGCCGGGAGTGAACGTCGGCGACCAACCGCGCGTGTTCAGCGTGCGGGGCTACCCGCCGAACGCGCAGGAAGGAACGCGCGCCGCGGTCGGCTCGCTCGAGTACCGGCTGCCCCTGTTCGTCCCCGCGCGCGGCTGGCACCTTTTCCCCGTGTTCCTCGGGCGCACGTCGCTCACGGTCTTTGGCGATGCGGGCGAGGCCTGGTGTCCGGTGAACCCGCTGCCGCTGGCGTGCTCGCCCGGTGATGCGCAACGGCGGCTCTTGGCGTCCGTCGGCGGCGAGCTCAATTTCGACGCCACGCTTCAGTATGACGTTCCGTACCGGTTGCGTCTCGGGCTCGCCGCGCCGATCGCGAACCGGGCACGTTACGGGGCGCCGGTGCTCGATCCCTTTGTCGGACTCGGACTCTCGTTCTAGGACGCCATTGTGACCACGTATCTCATCACGGGCACGAACACGGGCATCGGCCGCGCGACGCTGGAAGCGCTGGCCGCGCGGGGCGGACGGATCATCGCGGCGGCGCGCTCGCGCGACAAGATGGCGCCGATCGCGGACGATCTGCGCGCGCGATTTCCGGCCACGACCATTGAGTTGCTGTCGATCGACCTGGCCGATTTGGCGTCGGTGCGGGCGGCGGCGCAGACGGTGCTGGCATCGGGGGCACCACTCGATGTGCTGATCAACAACGCGGGCGTCGCCGGCGCAGCGGGTCTTACCCGCGATGGGTTCGAGATGACGTTCGGGACGAACCATCTGGGGCCGTTCGTGTTGACCGAGATGCTGCTGCCGCGGTTGCGGGAGGCGCCGCAGAGCCGGGTGGTGAACGTCGCCAGCCAAGCGCAGTTCAACGCCAAGAGGATCGACTGGAGCGCGCTTCGGAAACCCGGCGTCCGCAAGACCAGCTACGCGGCCTACGGGTTGTCGAAACTCATGAACGTTTTGTACACGAAGGAGCTGGCGCGCCGGCTCGCGGGAACGCGCGTGACGACCTACGCGCTGCATCCGGGAGTCGTGAAGTCGGATATCTGGCGCAACCTGCCGCCGGCGGTCCAGTGGATCATGAAGCGGTTCATGATCACGAACGAAAAGGGCGCGGTAACGACGGTGTATTGCGCGACGGCGCCGGAGCTGGCCAAGGTTTCGGGCCGGTACTACAACAAGAGTCGCGAGGCGCCGCCGAACCCCTTGGCGGACGACGAAAGCCTCGCCCGGGAGCTGGTGACGTGGAGCGAGGCCGCAGTCGCCGGGGTGTTAGGTCCTTCCTGGCGGACCTAAGGTCAATTCGGCGGTACGTGTCTCGAAGCAAGCCAGTTCTTGCCGTCTCAAGGCAGAGTTCGTCAGGCGTCGGTCGTGTCCAGCGCTGTTTTCATATCTAAACCGTTATATTACTGATTGTTACGTCGCGTTGTCCCGGCCCGGGACCCATGTAACGGCAACTCCACGTGGATGTAACGTGGAAAAGACGGCTCATCGATCGCGGTTGTGATGTCAGAATTCTAAGTCTAGCTTCCTCAACGCTTTGACCATGGGCTGGTGCGGAGACACGAGTCGCAGTACAATGCCCCACCCTTCACCACAGTCATTCGCGCTGACGATCTTCCCGAAACGCCGAGTCCATCAATGCCACTGCCTACGACGCCTCCATCCGGCCCTGCCCAGTTCAGCCAGAATGCGCGCACCGTCCTCGAGAAGCGCTATTTGGTAAAGGATGCATTGGGCAAGCCGGTGGAGAAGCCCGAGGAGATGTTCTGGCGCGTGGCGACGACGATCGCCGAAGGGGACCGGCGGTACGGCGCGAGCGATGGGGCGATCGAGTGGGTGGCCGAGGAGTTCTACCGTCTGATGACGGAGCATTGGTTCGAGCCGAACTCGCCGACGCTGATGAACGCCGGCCGTCCGCTGGGGCAGCTCTCGGCGTGTTTCGTTCTGCCGGTCAGCGATGCACTGTCGAACGACCACGACGGCATCTATGACACGCTGACGGCGATGGCGCTCATTCATCAGAGCGGCGGCGGGACGGGGTTCAGCTTCTCGCGGTTGCGTGGGAGGGGCGCGATGGTGCGGTCGACGACGGGTGTGGCATCGGGCCCGGTGTCGTTCATGACCCTGTACGATGCGTCGACGGACGCGGTGAAGCAGGGTGGCACGCGTCGCGGGGCGAACATGGGGATTCTCCGGGTGGATCATCCGGACATCCTCGAGTTCATCACGTGCAAGGAAGACATCACGAAGATCGTGAACTTCAACATCTCGGTCGCGGTGACGACGGAGTTCATGCGGGCGGTCGAGGCGCGGTCGACCTACAATCTCAAAGAGCCGCGCACGGGCGCGATCGTCGGTCAGCTCGACGCGAACATGGTGTGGGACAAGATGATCCTCGGCGCGTGGCGCACCGGGGAGCCGGGGTGCTTCTTCATTGATGAAGCGAACCGGTACAACCCGGTGCCGCATCTCGGGTCGTACGAGGCGACGAATCCGTGCGGGGAGCAGCCGCTGCTTCCCTATGATGTCTGCAACCTGGGCAGCGTGAACGTCGGGCAGTACGTGCGCGACGGCAAGCTCGATTGGGATGCGTTTCGCCGGGACATTCATCTGTCGACGCATTTCCTCGACAATGTCATCGACGTCAACAAGTATCCGTTGCCCGAGATCGACCATCTCTCGAAGCGCATTCGCCGGATCGGGTTGGGGCTGATGGGATTCGCCGATGCGCTGATCCGGATGGGGATCGCGTACGATTCGCCCGAGGGGGTCGAGTTCGGCCGCAAGGTCATGGCGTTTCTCGACATCGAGTCCAAGCGCGAGAGCGAGCGCTTGGCGCACGCGCGAGGGGCGTTCCCGGAGTGGGCGCGGTCGATCTGGGGTCCGGACGAGACGTGTGCCCGCGACCAGGAAGGGAAGCGGATCCGTCCGATGCAGCTCCTCCGCAACTGCAACGTGACCACGATCGCGCCGACCGGGACGATCTCGATCATCGCGAATTGCTCGTCGGGTCTGGAGCCGCTCTTCGCCGTGGCGTTCATGCGCAATCAGGCGGGCGCCAAGATGCCGGATGTGAACGAGGATTTCGTGGCGATCGCCAAGCGCGAGGGGTGGTATTCGGACGCGCTGATGGAGCGGATCGCGACCGAGGGCCATATCGCGTTCCCCGAGGTGCCGGAGAAGTGGCAGCGCGTGTTCGTGACGGCGAACGCGATCTCGCCCGAGTGGCATATGCGCATGCAGGCGGCGTTTCAGGAGCACTGCGACAGCGCGATCTCCAAGACCACGAACTTCGCGCATACGGCGACGGTCGAGGACGTGCGGGCGATCTACGAGCTGGCGTACGCGCTCAAGGCGAAGGGCGTGACGGTCTATCGCGACGGGTCGCGCGACGGCCAGGTGTTGTCGACGGGTGCCACGGAGAAGGCGAAGGCCGAGCGCGATAAGGGCACGGCGGCGGTGCCGGTCGCCGAGCGGCGCGAGGTGGGCGAACTGCAGGGGACGATCGCCGAGCTGAACGCCGAGATCGAGCGGTTGAAGAAGTCGTTGTTCGATAGCGAAGCCGAGAATTTGCAACGGCGGGCGAAGCGCGCGCGGCCGGACATGTTGCGGGCGACCTCGATCCGCAAGGATACGCCGCTCGGAACGATGTTCGTGCACATCACCGAGGACGACCGCGGTCAGCCGTTCGAGGTGTTCATCAATCTCGGAAAGGCCGGTGGTTCGGCCATGGCGGATGCCGAAGCGATGGGGCGTCTCATCTCCGTAGCGTTGCGCTCCGGCATCCCACTGCCCGAGATCCAGCGCCAGCTACGCGGAGTCGCGTCCGACCGGGCCATCGGTCTCGGACCACACAAGGTGCTGTCGGTGCCGGACGCGATCGGCATCGCGCTCGAGGAGTGGTGGCGGCAGAAGCAGGGGATCCAGCAGGATCTGCTCGCGACGCCCGCTGCGCCCGCGCCCAACGTCCCAGTGGCCCACAATGGCAACGGCCACTCGGCCGAGCAGATCCAGTTTGCCAGCCACACGACCGGCGAGTACTTCATTGGCCAGTGTCCCGACTGCGGCTCCTCCCTCGAGTTCGCCGAGGGATGCGTGAAGTGCCACGTCTGTGGTTTCTCGGAGTGCGGCTGACCGCCATCGTGAGAGGGCAGCTTTTCGTTGGTATTCGTTATTGTCGGGCATAGGCGTTCATAACTGTCGTTTTTCTGCACTCATATTTGTCGGGCTTGTAGTGGGTAGAGTTTCGGGGGATGCAAGGATATTCCTGCGTCTCTTACGAGTCTGAAGCGCGTCGAACAGCTCCTTCCGACACACAGGACCGGGTAGCATCGAGCTACTCCGCCTCTGCGGACTGCCGGATTCTGCGTCCGCACGCCAAGAGAACGTGAAAGTGGTCACCCAGGGCGCTCGCGTGAGCGAGCGCTTTTGATGGCGTGCGTCTGTCGCTCGCGGTGTCGAAGCGCAGGCCAGAACACGTCTCGTACGCCTGCACCTGAGGATTGCTCGCTGATCGCCGCTCGGACCCAAAATCCCAAACACGGCCGCTAATAGGGGGGCCAAACCTTGCTTCGGCCTGATCGCGGAAGGCGCTTAACGAGAAGTTGTGGCGTATTCCGTCGTCCGTAACCGTGAATATCCCAGCACTCATGCAAGCGTTCAGCAAAAGACAACACTCAGAAATCCGGCAAGGCTTCCGCTCAATCTTGGCCGAGGTCGAACGGTCGGGCCACGCTCTGCCACTGGAAGCCTAGCGAGCATAACGGTTCGCGCGGATGCCTGTCTGGATTGCAGCGATTGCGCATCGGAATCTCCTTGAGTCGCTTGAGGACATGTAGTACCGGGAGTAGTACGATAAATGCCGTGCGCTGTATCTCGAGAGCGTCACTTAGCGCTGGCGATGTGGATGCGCACCATCATTGAGACAAGCGCCATGCTCTTACGCGCGGAGCGCCACCGCCGCGTCATCGTGCTCGAACGCGCTCGCCATGCGATCGCACTCCGCCGGCGTGAGCGCGAGGCCGAACGCAACGTCGTGCCAGCCGCGAATGGCGGTTCCCACCTCGCGCACGATGGCATTCGCTTGGGGCGGACGCAACCCGAAATCCTTTGCCACCTCTAGTGCGAGATCAAGGGACGCCGTCGCATCCCCATCCGCCATGATGGTTGTAGCCAAAATCCTCGGCTTGATATCGATCGGCACCGGATTAAGGTCGTAGGCCGGCGCCAACCGCCACCCGTCGGTGCCCACATACAGAAAGCCGTGGTTGCGCAAGTGATCGTCTGTGTTCGAGATCAACACGTTGAACACGACGCGCCGCCAGAGCCCAGCCAAATCGCTCGCCGTATCGGCGCCGTATTGTCGCAATACGTCCGCTATCTCGAGATAGCTATGCGTCTCGAGATCCACCGCATTGAGCATGCTCATTGCCGAGAGGAATGGGATTCGATGTTCGACGGCTGCTCCCGGATGGCGATCCGGCCTTACCCGATCGAACCGCCGCACCAGCAGCACATCCCGTCCGGCGATCTCCTCAACGCGAAAAGCCGGCACCTGGATCCCGGCGCGATGGGCCAGCGTCAGCGCCACTGCCTCCCAGCGCACGACATTCCGATCGTCGGCGCGGGACGGAAACTTCGCAATGGAGAGGCGGTCGTCACGATCCCGCACCGACGCCTTGGGTCGCGCGCCACCGAGCGATGACCCCGGAGCGAGCAGCAACCGGAGATCCTCATCGCTCTCGTCATCCGCTTCGACGTGCTGGGCTGCCGCGAGCAGCTTCGGGAGCGCAATGAGTGGCGGCACTGTCTCATGGCCGTCGGATACGAACGGCCCATCAGCGGCGTGCGTGAACCGCAGCGCCCCTTGCCGTGTGACGTCGGACACGCCAAGGAGGTAGTCGATCTCCCTGAGCGTTCGGACCTGACGTGCTTCGGCCGCCGCTCGACGTCTTTCCGCGCGCGCAATGAGCGAGCGCCCCCATCGATCGGGCGCCGAATCACCCAGAGCGCCGAACAATGATCGGCCATTCACGGTATGAAACGGACCCGGTCCAAGCGGGAGTGCCGGCTCCAATGCGAAGCGTTCCGGTCGATTGAGCCACTCGACGTCGTACTCGAACGTCGCTCCCTCCTCCCGAGTGCGACCGCCGATCGCCCAGAGCCGTCCGACGCAATGTGCGACGCTGTACAGGTCGACGTACACGAACGCTGTAGGCGGACTCACTCTTCACTCCCCGACGATCGCCGGCGGCGAATCCGTTGCGGTCAATGCTCCGCGTCGAGCGCGAGGCCGACGGCGTCGCCCTCGACGGCGGCGACTGAGGCAAGCTTGGGCAACAGGCCGAGCACGAACAAGACGGTGGCGTAGATCCCGAGCGACACCGACGGATCGCCGCGCTCGACTCGTCGCAGTGTCGGCATCGTGATTCCCGCCCGGTTGGCAAGCACAGCCGTTGGCAGCCGACGGCGCCGGCGCGCATCGCGGATGTCAGCGCCGAGCCGTGGGAGCACACGGCGAACCGGCAGTGGTAGCGGGGGAGAGACTCGAGGCATAATAGAAAATAACATTTGCTTTATACGCTGTAAAGACAAAGATATTTCTCTTTACACGGCGCTCGCTCCGACAATGCGATCTGCGATCTCGTACTGTCATTCATCGGGCTATGTCGTTGTGTACCAAATACTTAACAATGGCCACGGCCGACATCAATGCGAGTATTCCTCTTGTTTACCTGCTGAGACCGCCGGCATATTTGCTTCTCCACGGGAATATGCCGGAGGCTGCAGTTGTCGTTCGCTCGTCGATGTCTCACGCTCTCGGGTCTGATCTGGCTCGCTGGGGCGGTTAGCTGCTCTAGTTCCACGAGTCCCCCAGCCGCAACCATCAAAGTCGCCATCAACGCGCCGTCCGGCGTGACGGTCACCGCGACGCTCAAGGGACCCCAGGGCTTCACCCGGACACTGACGCAGACCCTGGCCTACACCCAGCTCGTGCCGGGCACGTACACGGTCACGGCCGTCGTGTCCCCACCAGCACAGTCCAGTCCCATCGTCGATACGGTCTTCGTTTCTTCCGTTTCGGGAAGCCCCGCGCAGATCGTCGCCGGGGGCCAGGCGACTGTCACGGTCAACGTGAGCCTCCGTCCCGGCAGTGGCGCGCTCTGGGTCGTCGGGGCCAGCAATGGCGGCTAGCATACTTGGCGAATGGCGCGCTGTCTTACCACTACACCCAGCTCAGGCAGTCCACATCCACGCCTTCCGTGCAACTCCACTTTCCCGAGACGCCGGGCGGGGATATCGACGCCAGCGATGTGGCCGTCGACAAGAATGGGAATCTCTGGGTCGCGAACGATATTTCGAACAGTGTCGTCGAGTACACGCCGGCTTCGATCGCGGCGAGTGGCACGCCCACGCCGGCCGTAACGCTGACAGGGGCCGGCCTTACATCCGCTTACTCGTTGGCGTTCGATGCGCAAGGCAATCTCTGGGTGGGCGAAGTCAATGTCGGCCGCGTCGTCGAGCTCACGCCGGCACAGCTCACGGCGAGCGGGTCGCCGACCCCGGCCGTCATGCTCGGCGATAGCCTGAACGCCGTCTCCTCCGCTTCGTCCGATCGGGCTGACGTTCGATGGGCAAGGCAATCTCTGGGTGGGCAACGCGAACAACGAAATCCGTTCATACAGTCGGGTCAGCTCGCGCGCACCGGCAACCCCTCGCCCGCCGTCACGTTATCGGGCTCGTTTGACATATCTGGAATGGCGTTCGACCCCAATGGCAATCTTTGGGTCGCCGATCCGAACTCCTTCCTCAAGCCCGATTCGACGGTTCCACCGCCCCAGGCCGCCTCCTGGAATTTAGTCAGCCTCCTTGACGTCGAGTGGCACCCCCGCGCCCGCCGTGACGTTGATGCTTCCGGCGGGCGCGTTTCCGCCGCTCCCGAGCCGTCGCCTTCGATAATAGCGGCGATCTCTGGTTCATCGACCTTAACAATGCCTATGTCGGCGAACTCGAAGTCCCAGCTCTCGGCGAGCGGATCGCCGAAACCCACGGTCTCGCTGACGAACCCCAGCCCCGCTTCTTCGGAGTCGGCCTGACATTCAGTCCACACCCGCTGAACATCCCCCTGCAATAGGCCGAGGGTATCCCGACCCCGCAGCTGATGTCGATCATGCGCCGCTTGAGCGGCGGTTAGGCTCTATCGCCCGTTGGGCATCGGGCCATCGGGCATGTCGATGTTGGCGGCGGCCACTCCCGGTTGCGTCCTCAGCGTCCGGATGGAGTGTGTGACAGCCGCGGTGGTGCGATCGCCGGGCGGCACCGGGATACGGATATAGTATTCGCCGAAACCCCCACCGATGACCGTACTACTGACCGATTCGATCGCTGCTTGTCGATCCTCGAGCGAGGCATCACGCACAAATCTTACGAAGACCTTGTCGCGGGCGATACGCGACCCGGGCCGGCCTATGAGAAATGAGGAATCTCGACCCTCTCGTATCACCGATTCAGAAGTGGAGCGCGGCGCGTCGCGCGGCACTGTGAAGACGTCAATGCCTTGCGCGTGGATCGTGACGCGAACGTTGGTTGCCGACGTGGGGATGGCCATCATGAGCGCGCGCCGGCAATGTATCGCCTACCGCCAGGATCTCGCGGTCAAGCATCAGACGCGCTGCACGGCCGGTCGCGGTATCCCCGCGTTCTGGCAGAGGGATGTGAAAATGGACGCGGGAAGTTGGCGAAGCACCGCCGACGGTCGTGCTATCCGTCTGGAACGAAACAGCGACTGGCGGGTGAATTCGCAGCCGACCCAGGTTCCGCACCGCAATCGTCAGTTGAAGCGTTCCAGAGACTGGGTTCGACCGGATCGCGCGAGTAACAATCGGTGTCACGGGCCCGCAAGACGGGGTCGTAACAGGCGTCACGGACACCCGCGAACCGCCGAGCGCAATGTCAAACGTGGCGCAGCCGGACACTGTCTCCAGGTGCGGCAGCGTCACGGAATCCGTGCAGGCGACGACGCAAAGCACCAGAGCAAGCATAGGCCAAACAACCTAGCGAATCGCGCGCTCACGCGGTACGACAAAAGGGCTGGCGGCTTCGTTGCGGGGAGCGACATATTTGCCCGCTCTCAACGCCCTCGGAGATCGTCTGTGTCATTCGCGACTCGCGTTCCGGCTGCCCTGTCGGTCCTCGTCGTCCTCGCCGTTTTCGCGTGTTCCAGCGCGACCAGCCCGAGCACCGGAAGCCTCGAGGTGTCGGTGACGGCTCCGAGTGGTGTCGTGGACACGGTGACCGTCATCGGTCCGGCGGGCTATCTGCAGAAGCTCGGGGTCTCGAAAACACTGACCGGTCTCATGCCCGGATCGTATACGATCACGGCTGGCGCCGTGACATCGTCCGCACCCGTCGTCGGTGTGGCCTACGGCGCCACGATCACCGGGAGTCCGGCTCCCGTAGCCGCGGGACATACGGCCACGGCCAGCGTCACAGTAACGGCGCGCACGGGCAGTGGGGCACTATGGATCGTGGGCGGGTCCGCTTCCGGTACCAACGTCGCCAACACCGCGATCGAGTACACCGCGGCGCAGCTCGGATCGTCGGGCGCGATCCGATCGGCGGTCAAGCTCGACTTCCCGGTGACAGCGGGCGGAAACATCAATGCCAGCGGCGTCGCCTTCGACAAGAATGGCAACATGTGGGTGGTCAACGACAACTCGAGCACGGTCGTCGAGTACACGGCCGATCAGTTGGGAGCGAGTGGCGCGCCGACGCCTGCCGTGACGTTGACGCTGCCGTCGCAGAGTTTTTCTTACGCGCTGGGGTTCGACGCGCAGGGGAATCTGTGGGTTGGCAACAACCTCGCCAATAACATTGTCGAGTTCACGGCGTCACAGCTGACGTCCAGCGGTACGCCCACACCGACCGTGACCATACAGGAGGTCCCCGCGACGCAGTTTGGGTTGCAGGAGCCGATCAGTCTCGCGTTCGACGCGCAGGGAAACCTGTGGGTCGCCAACAACGCCGTCAGTAGCATCGTCGAATACTCGGTGAGCCAGCTTCACACGAGCGGCAGTCCAACGCCTGCGGTGACCCTCACCAGCAGCGCAGTCGCGTTCCCCAACGGCATCGCCTTCGACGAGCGCGGCAACCTGTGGGTCGCCAACTCGGCGTACGATGGCAATGCGATTGGACACGGTCGCATCGTGGAGATCCCGGTGAGCGCGCTGACGGTCAGCGGCAGTCCGGCCGCTGTGGTGACGTTCACGCTGACCGGGGGCCAGTTCGGGCCACTCCCGACCGGCGTCGCGTTCGACGCCAGCGGCAGTCTCTGGTTCGCCAATGCCTTCGACCGCCTCATCGGAGAGTTCACTGCGGCGCAGATCGCGGGCGGAGGAAACCCCGCACCCGCGATCACCATCAGCAGCCCCGACACCGTGAGCGGCGTCGGTATTGCCTTCAACCCGCACACGACGGGACTTCCTCTCCACTAGGTTACCTCGGCGGCCGCGGTGTCCCGGCCCCGCAGCTGATGGTCGATCATGCGCCGCTTGAGCGGCGGCACGCGGTTCACGACGCGCATGCTGCCGCGCATCGCGGCGAGGACGACCCGCCCGACGACCGGCTTGTGGATCGGGTCCGCGCTGTTCATCTGCCTCCGCGAGTCCTGCACGGCCGCGAAGCCGTAGCGGATCATTTCGGCCTCGTACGCGTGAACCGCCTGGTGCAGCGTCATCTCGCCGCCGCGCGCGGCAATGACGTTTCGGCACAAGAGGGCCGCGTCGCGGAGCGCCGTGTTGGCGCCGACCCCGCGGCCGGGCGTCATGGTGTGAATCGCGTCGCCGAGGAGCGTAATGTTGGTCGTGGGCCAGGGGTCGACCGGCACCGACGTCCGGATGGCCATGCCGAATTGCGTCGACGGATCGGACTGCCGCACCAACTCCCGTAAGCTCGGATGCCAGCCCCGCGTCATGTCCAACGTCATCTGCTTGAGCATTTCGCGCGGCGCAGCGACGGGGTCGATGGCGAACTTGTCGCGGGCCGCCCAGAACCCCCACATGATGTAGTCGCGTGTGTTGTCGTACAACATGCCGGGCCAACGCGCGAGCAGGTCGGCGTCATTGCCGCCGATGCCCCCGGTGAGGCCGTCCCGATCCCATGGGAACTCCATGACGTGCAGGATCGCGCCGTAGCCCTTGGGCGCCATGACCAGCGTGAGTCCGTTGAAGACCCGATCCGGCAACAGCCCCTTGGTCTCCGGCGTGAGCGGCACTTTGGCGCCAATGCTGCGGATGCCGGTGTCCTCCAGCCGGGCGTGGGGCAGGTACTGCTTGCGCACGCGCGAGCCCGAGCCGTCGGCGGCGATCAAGAGATCGCCGGTGGCCCACGTGCCGTCCTCGAACACCGCCGTGACTTTGCCCTCTTCGGGATGGGAGACGTAGTGCGCGAACCGTTTGTCGAAGTGCACGATGTCCTCGACCCCGGTCAGCAGCACCTGGCGCAGCGTCATGCGGCTGACCGATTTCTCGCTTCGTACCGGATCGCCCGCCAATGGGACGGGTAGGGTCAGGAGCTCCGACATCTGCTCGGTGACCATGTTGAAGTACCGCGGCCCCCGCGCGCACGTCGCGACGAATGTGTCGTACAACGCCGGTGGGAGGCACTCGTGCAGCGCCCGGCTGCCGTCCGGGCTGATGCCGACGCGGTAGCCCTGCAAGCCGTCGGTGCGCGTACGATCGCGCTCATACACGGCGACGCTGATGCCGGCGCGCCGGAGTCCGTGGGCCAGGCACAGTCCTCCGGTGCCGGCACCAATGATGATGACGTGGAATGACATGGATGACCTACTCGGTGGATGGTCCAGTGAGTTTGTCGGCGACATCGCGCAGCCACGCTTCGCTCCACGTGAGCTGTTTGCTGCGCAAGTCGTCGATCACGCGTCGAACCCACTCCAACTCCGTCGCCAGCATCGCGCGCACATATTCCACCTCCAGCAAGAAGAGACGGGGCACGCTTTGTCCGATGAGCGGAAGCTCCGAATCGATACGGGCGAGCTCGCCCGAGAGCGCGATGACGCGCGCTTCCAGCGCCCGCCGGGCGTCCTCGGGCGTGAGCAGAGGCAGGAATGAGATCGCCGCCGGAAAATCGGGAAACTCCTGCTTGGGAGTCGACAGCATCTCGCGCATCCAGGTCTCCGCTGTCTCGCGCCCCGCCTCGGTGAGCGCGTAGACCGTGCGCTCGGGCCGATTTTCTTCGCGCGTCGTCTCGCGGACAGTGATCAGTCCTTCGCGCAGCAGGCGGGAAATGGTCTGGTAGAGACTGCCCCGTTGGCGGACGTTGATGACGTCGTGCTTCCCCCGCTCCCGGAGCAGCAGCTGCATCCGGTAGGGGTGCATCGGGGACTCGCGAAGGAGCGCCAGTACGGCCAGGGCGAGCGGCGAGCGGTGTGGGCTCATAGTCCTGAGTATACTAGTTATAATATAACTAGTCAACCAATGGCTATTTGATCACCACCGTGTGCGCATCCCGAGCGATATGAGCCCGTACGTGTGTTGGGCAGGGCCGGTTACGTATTCGCGGCCGCGTTGGAAAATGCGATATTCGGCCTCGATCGTCCACAGCCTGATCCCGGCGCCGATCTCATTCTGGTTGACCCAAGGCACCTTGGTGACCCTGAGGCTGGGATCCGAGTTGGTGCCCTCGTCGAGCACCAGCTCGCGCCACACCCAATCCTCGCGGACGCCGCCGAGCGCGTAGAGTGAGAACGGCGAGCCGATGGCGTCGACGCGATATCCGACGCGACCCTGAAGGCCCGCCGTGGCGCCGGTGAGTACGTTGCCGGCCGAGCCGGTGACGTACGGGGTGACGCTCAGGACGGGAACGCCGGCGATCGTGGCGTGCGCGATGCGCTGCTCGTGCGTGTACGTCACGTCGAAGCCCGGCTGGAACGGGATCTGGTGCGACCAGCCGAGGGTCGGGATGTAGTTGAAGAGGCGGTGCACGGCGTTCTGGAGCTGGTTCGCCAGAGACGGCTCGCCAGTGACGCCCGCTTCCAGCGTCAGCGCGTTCGACGCTCGCGCCGAGCCGTATCGCGCGGTGGCCGACACGTATAGCCATCCCGCGTACGGCCGCTGGCCGTAGACCGGATATGGCGTGATGAAGGAATAGCGCGGCGTGTACATGTCCTGACCGAACGAGAGCGCGGTCGTGGCGCAGGCGCGGTCGCCCGCCTGGCCGTCGCATGGCGTGAGACGCGAGCCGAACAGGCCTCCCCAGAGCGGCGATCCGGCGAACACCGCGTCGAAGCGCGCGCCGTTGGTGTATTCGTCGTCGGGCGACCGGGAGAACGCCCGCCCCACGACCAGCTTGCCGTTGCTGTCCTGGGCCCGCAGCTCGAGCAGCGATTGGGCGTGGACGGCGCACGGGGCGAGCGCGAGCATCACCACCACCAGCCATGTAGCCTGGGGGCGACGTCGATCGTCAGGGGGATGATGCCACATCACAAAGTTGCGTCCCTCGTCGTGCTGCTCGCTGTCCCGTCCGCGCTCGCCGGACAGACGGTGCAGGGGTACGCGCGCAACATTGGCGACACCGCGCGCTACCAGCGGCAATCGACCGTGAGCGTCATCACCGATTGGCCGCAGGGTCCCGTCGAGGAATCGGTGGCGACCGACGAATCGATCGGGATGACCTTTCTTGGCGGTGATTCGGCGCTCGTCTGGCTCGACCGCCTGGAGGCCGGCCGGTTCACGCCGCGCGGGCACGTGCAGCCCAGCGCTTCCGCGGTCTTGGGCCGTCCGTTCGTGGTGCGGATGGATGCCCGCGGCCGTGTGGACGTGCTGGCCGAACCCGCGCTGCCGGACTCCATCACGCGGATCGTCGACTTCAAGCTGGACCTGGCGCGGATCTTCCCGCATCTCCCCGACGCGCCACTGGCCGTCGGCGCCGAGTGGTCGGATACGATCAACCTGCAATCGACGATACACGGCGATCGCCTCGCGTACCGTACGATCTTGCACTATCGGGCCGAGCGGGATACGACGATCGACAGTGCCTCCGCGCTGGTCGTGAGCGGGACCGAGACCAACTCGACGACCTTCACGACTCTGGCGCGCAATGGCAACCCCGGGTCCGCCTCCGTGCTCCGCGGCTCCGGCACCGCCGTCTACGTGTTCGCGCCGTCGACGGGCCGCTGGATGTCCGGTATCCATACCGCCGACGCATCGGGCGAGCTCAATGTCTATACCGGCGCGGGTGTGAAGACCTATCCGCAGACGGCCCACTACCAGGACACGAGCCACCGTCTCGGATCGCCGTAACAGTTGTTTGCGTTTTGTCTGGTCGGTGTTAGGTTGGTGCCCCATGCGGATCAGTCTGCTAGCGGGACTCGCCGTCATCGTGTGCCCCCCGATGCTCGGCGCGCAAAGTGGCGCCTTCGAGCGTGCAATCCACGACACCACCCTCGCCAACGGCCTCCAGGTCATCGCCGTCGAGAATCACGCGGTGCCCCTGGTCACCGCGGTCGTGGCGGTACGCACCGGCGCGTTCACCCAGGAGAAGGGCGACGAAGGCGTGTCGCATCTGTTCGAGCGCATGCTCTTCAAGAGCTACCGCGAGGGCGACGGGCGCAGTTTTGAGCAGCGCGTCGGGGAGATGGACGGCCGGTACAGCGGCGGGACCACGACCGAAGGCGTCACATATTATATCGTCGCGCCGTCAAAGCATTTCGATGACGTCATGACGACACTCGCCGAATTGGTCCGGGACCCGCGCTTCACCGACGACGAGCTCCAACAGGAGCGACAAGTCTTCTTCGACGGATTCCATCGCGCGGAATCGGATCCGCGGCCTGGGTCCCGGATTCTGAGTCCGGCGGCGGTCCCGTTTTGACAGCGTAGGGATTCGAGGCCAGACTCCCCGAACGGGAGGAGGCCAGGAATGCGGAAGAGTAAGTTCACCCCGGAGCAGATTCTGCAGGCGCTGCGGCAGGCAGAAGCCGGGACCGTCGTGGGCGAGATCTGCCGGAAGCTGGGCGTGACCGAGACGACGTTCTATCGCTGGAAGAAGCAGTACGCGGGGCTGGACGTGAGCGAGCTCCGGGAGCTGAAGCAGCTGCGCGAAGAGAACCGGCGATTGAAGCAGGTGGTCGCCGATCTCACGCTGGACAAGACGATCCTCCGGGACGCCCTGGGAAAAAAATGGTGAGCCCAGCCCACAGGCGCGAGGCGGTCGGCTGGGCGCAGTCGGCCTACCAGGTCAGCGAACGGCGGGCGTGTCACGCGTTGGTCGTCCATCGCGCACTGGTGCGCTACACGTCGGTGAAGCCGGATGACGCGCCCGTGCGCCGGCGGCTGCACGAGCTGGCACTGGCGCGGCCGAGCTTTGGAGTGAAGCGATTGCACGTCATGCTGCGCCGCGACGGGCTGCCGATCAATCACAAGAAGACGCGCCGTCTGTACCTCGAGGAACGGCTCCAGCTCAAGCCGCGGCGCCGCCGACGCCGTGCGGCCACGGTGCGCCAGCCCCGGGCTGTCGTCACGCGGGCGAACGAACGCTGGGCGATGGACTTCATGCACGACGTCTTGGCGACCGGCCAGACGGTCCGGGTGTTCACGCTCGTGGACGTGTGCACGCGCGAGTGCGTCGCGCTGGCCGTCGCCGGACGGTTCCGCGGGACCGATGTCGCGCGGCTGCTGACCGAGGCGGGGGAGCGACGCGGCACCCTGCCCCCGGTCATCCAGTGCGACAACGGGACCGAGTTCACGTCGACCGCGCTCGATCACTGGGCGTACTGGAACCGCGTGCAACTCGACTTCAGTCGGCCGGGCAAGCCGGTGGACAACAGCGTCTGCGAGGCGTTCAACGGGAGCCTGCGGCGTGAGTGTCTCACGCGTCATTGGTTCGCATCCCTCGCGGAAGCCCGGATCGAGCTGGAAGCCTGGCGCGAGGACTACAACAACCACCGACCCCATACCAGTTTGGGGTTGAATCCCCCAGCGCGATATTGGAGCGCTGGCAGTCACCACCCTCGAACCCCGCGCTGACAAACTGACGCGCTAGCTCGGACTCACTTGGGGGACCCAGGCCCCGCGGGTACAGCTCAATCAAAGGGTGGACCGACAACTCTGGACGACGTCGTGGGGACGCAAGAACACGATCGGCGAGGCGTTATCGATTCAGTCCGCCACCACGACTCGCCTGACTCAGATTTTCAAGCAGTACTACATCCCGAACAACTCCGCGGTCATCGTCAGCGGCGACGTCCTCCCAGCCGACGTCTTTAACAGCGCGCGCACACATTTCGGGCATTGGAGTCGGGCAGCTGATCCTTTCGCGGGAACTGTGACCCCGCCGACTGGCCCACTGACCAAGAGCGCCGCCGTGATCATGGAGGGCGATGTCAGCGACATTGTGCTTACCATGAAGTGGCAGGGACCGAGCATCGGTCCAAGCACCGACGATACGTACACCGCCGATGTGCTCTCCAGCATTGCGAACACGCCGGGATCCGCTTTCCAACGACATTCTGGTCGACACCGGACTGTTCACGTCGTGCCGCATGAGCTATTACACGCAGTCCCATGTAGGTCCCATCACACTGAGCGCCCACACGACGGTCGACAGTTTGCCCCACGCGTTGACCGCACTTTGGGCGGAGCTCGGTCGGCTGGCGACCCAAGACGGGTACACCGACGCGGCAGTCTCCGATGCGCAGCGCGCCCGCGGTCTCGCTCGGGCGCTCGAGTTCGACCAAGCTACATACGTCGCGCGCACGCTCGCCTTCTGGTGGAGCGCGGCGAGTCTCGAGTACTACATTGGCTACGCCGACCACTTGCGCACGGTCGACGGGAAGATGCTCGCGGCATATGCCGCGCGTTACATTGCCGACCAGCCAACCTCCGTGGGTCTGCTCGCGCCAAAAGGCACAGCGAACGCCTTGAAATCCGACGTCGCTCAGTTCGTGACGGCACTCCATCCGGACCAACCGTGATGTTCGCGTCGCTCGCCCTTTTCGGTGCCTTGGCCGGGCCGGTCGATACCTCCACGGTCGACTATACGGTCGGTGGCGTGCACGTGATTCAACATTCTGAGATCGACCGCGCCGGTCGTCGCCGTCAACCTCTATCTGTTGGGCGGCACGCAGCAGCTCACGGCACGGACAGCGGGAATCGAGCTGCTCGCACTGCGCGCCGGCCAATACGGTACCGAACACTTCCCCGGTCCGCGCTGGAGCGAGGCTATGGCGCACACCGGCAGCGAAGAGGTCCTGGAGGCTGCCAGCGACTGGACGCTGATCGGTTTCCGCGCACTGCCCGCGCAGTTCGATTCGACCTGGGACGTGTTCGCCGATCGCCTGGTGCACCCAACGCTCGATTCGACGTCGATTGCGATCGTCCGCCGGCGGATGATGGTCGACGCGCGCGGGAGTCGGATCGGGCCGAATGGTGCGATCGAGTGGCTGGCCGATAGCGCCGCGTTCGCTGGGCATCCGTACGGGCTGGACCCGAAAGGAGACGAACGCTCCCTCGCGACGCTCACGGCGGCGGCGGTTCGCCAGTATGCCCACGATCAGTTTGTTACGTCGCGCATGCTGTTGGTGATCGTTGGAAACGTGAGTCGCGCGACAGTCGAACGAGCTGTGTCCGCGACATTAGGGAGCCTGCCGACTGGTACGTACAGCTGGCGGCCGCCGCCTCTGGCCGCGGTGAACGCCACAACGCTGACGTTGGTGCAACGACCCACGTTGACGAACTCCATCCTCGGCTACTTTCAAGGGCCTCCAGTCACCAGCAAGGATTACCAGGCCTTCCACGTGGCGACCATGTGGCTGGGCAGCCGGCTGTACGATCAGATTCGGCGTCGGTACAACTTGTCGTACTCCGCGTACGCGCCATACATGCCGCGCGCCGTTGCGACGGGCGGCATCTACGCGACGTCCGGAGCGCCACGGGATGTCATGATCCTCATTGGCCGGGAGGTCGCCGACCTGAAATCGAACATCTTACAGCCGGACCAAGTCTCGAGGTACGAACGGGAGTTCGTGGCCGATGACCTGGCATCGACCGCATCCTGTTCGGCTCAGGCCGCGAGCCTGGGAGAGGCGCAGATCTATCAGGGCGACTACCGAAACGCGGAAACATCAATGCAGGCCATCCTCCGCGTGCACGCAGCGGACATCCAGCGCGCCGCGCGTACGTACATGTCGGGGATTCAGCTCATTCTATCTCGGTGACACGACCCTCGTGCACCGGAGCGATATCAGCGGGCTGTAGTCGCGCGCTCCCAGGTTTGGGCCACGAGGGCGTGGCCAAAGCTGTGGTGGGGTTCCTCGCCGGCGAGCTGGAAGCCTGCGCGCTGGTAGACGCGCCGCGCGGCATCCAGATTGCTTTGCGTCCAGAGCGTGATCCGCTGGTACCCGACCTCACGCGCGAACGCGAGCAGATCGTCCACGAGCCTCGTCGCCACACCCAGGCCGCGTGCCGAGGGCTCCACGAGGAGCAGTCGCAGCTTTCCGACGGTCTCCGACTGCCGCACGAGAAAGATCGAGCCCACCATCTCGGGACCATCCGGACCGTCGCGCTCCGCGATCCAGCACCGCTCGCGCGCCGGATCGAAATGCTCGATGAACTCGGCCACGATCTTGGCCACCAGCGCCTCGAACCGCTCGTCCCAGCCGTACTCCTCGGCGTACAGGACGCCGTGGCGGTGCACGACCCACCCCATGTCGCCCGGGCGGTGGGATCGGATGCGAAACGCCTCGGGCTCGGCGGACGCGTCCGGCCCGCCGAGGACGCGCTCGACCGTGCGCACGGCCTGACACAGACGCGCCTGATCAGCGGGAGAGACCGCCCCCAACAGCGCCGACACTTCCTCGTCCTGCCGGCGGTCGAGCGCCGCAAACGTCTTGGCGCCGTCCGGCGTCAACCGAATGATGCTCTGCCGGCCGTCCGCCGCCGACCGCTGCCGGCGAATGAGCCGCCGGCGCTCGAGGGCGCTGAGGAGCCGGCTCATGTAACCCGCATCCAGCCGCAGGGTCTCGATGAGCGTCGTCGCCGTGACATCCTGCTGGTGCGCGAGCTCATAGAGCACGCGCACCTCCGTCAGCGAGAACGGACTCCCCAGCAGCCCTTCCTGCAGCACGCCGATGGTGCGCGTGTAAAAGCGATTGAACTGGCGCAGCGCCTGAATGGCATTGGCGGACACGCCCGCAATATACTCTCGATAGTTGCCTGAGGCAACTATCGAGAGGGCCCTATCGCGGGGCCGCCGCCGCGAGCGAACGCGCGCCGTCCGCGCCCACGGACCGGACGCCGACCGAGTAGTCGTCCAGCTGGTCGGCCAGGGCGAAGTGCGGCGTCGGGCCCGCGTCGAACACGCGCTGATAGGTCGGCGACGTCGTCGTGCGGATGAGCACTTCGTAGCGCGCGGCGTCCCGCACCGGCTTCCACGTCAGCTCCCAACTCTGGCCGCCGGACGCGCGATCGCGCGCCGCGACTACGCTGTCCGGCGTCGCCGGCGCCGACGCCAGCGCGCCGACCGTGGCGGCGTTGAGCCGCGCGACGCGCGCGATGTAGCCGAAGTTCACGTGGGCGAAATCGTCCGTCGGCAGATGCTGGCGCGTGTAGTTCTCCAGGCGCTCCGTGAACCGGAGGCCCGCGTCGCCCGCGGTGACAAAGGGCATGTGGTCGCCGCCGCGGTGAATGCGGTCGGTGCGAAAGACGGGGAGCACCTGGAAGTCCGGCTCGTAGATCGCGCCCAGGCCCCACACGTAGCGTCCCAGCTCGCGGCTGGGCCCATTGTCCGGGTCCGCGGAGAATATGCGGATCGACGTCGAGTCTACGCGGCCGTCTTCGGCCGTGACGTTGCCGACGATGTCGTCGGTCATCCCCGCCACCACATGATATCCCTGCTTGTGAAGTCGCTCGGCCAGGTGCGTGGAGCCGAGGAGGCCTTGCTCCTCGCCCGCGTAGATCGCGAACACCACGGTCGCATCGAACCCTTTCGGGAATCGCCGCGAGAACACGCGCGCCATCTCCATGACCGCCGACGTGCCCGAGCCGTCGTCATCGGCCCCCGGAGCCTCGTTCGTGCCGTCGAAGCCATTGATCGAGCAACGGCACGAGTCGTAGTGCCCGCCCATCACGATCACGCGCGTCGTGTCACGCCCGGGAAGCCAGGCGAGCACGTTGACGACGTTCACCGTGGGTTTCTGCGGCGCGCGCTGGACCGTGATCATGGCTGGATCGTACTCGATGCGGAGGCAGCCGCCGCACTCGCGCGACTCCGCCGAGAGCGTCGCGTAGATCCAGCGGCGCGCCGCCCCGACGCCGCGCGAGTCGGAGAGCGTGTCGCTCATGGTGTGGCGCGTGCCGAAGTGCGCGAGGGTGGAATCGGTCGCGCGGATGCGGTCCGGCGAGATGTCGGCGAGGGCACCGGCCAGGGCCGCATCGCGAACCATGCCGATGCGCACATTACCCGGTGCGCTTGACGAGTTGGTGACGGGCGCGGAATGGCTGCACGCGGCGAGGGTCGCCGCGGCGAGAAGGGCCAGGGATCGAGTCATGGGACAATTCTGGCCCAAACCCGATGGGATCGCTAGAGCTCCGCGCAGCGGAGCTCAGTGCAACCGACTTGCGCTCGAGCAGGCGCGTTCTTCAGCGTTCTGCTAGAGCGTAAGGGTCCCCTGCATGACCAAGGCGCACCGTCCCGAGACGCGTACGCGCGCGTCGCGCACTTCCGTGAGGAGCAAACTCGGACGACCCATCTCGATGCCCTGCGCGATCCGGAGCGACAGGGCACCGGGCACCGTGTCGCGCGTGGCCAGCAGAGCGGTGAGAGCGGCGTTGGCGCTGCCCGTCGCCGGATCCTCGAACACGCCGGCTTCGGGAGCGAACATCCGGCAGTAGATGTCCGCCGAGCGATCGGTGGCGCGGGTGTACAGGTGGATCCCGGTCGCTTTCGTGTCGTGCAGCAACGCGCCGAGGGCGGCGACGTTGGGCCGCGCCCGGCGGAGCCCATCGCGAGAGGCCAACTCGACCATGAGAAACGGCAAGCCGACGGACGCCACGACCGGCGCGTGCCGCTGCGTGATGATGTCCGGCGCATCGAGGAACACGGCCGCCGCCACCACGTCGACCGGTGGCGTGGCGCCGAGCGTGAGCGGTTCCGGCGCCGTCAACGTCGCGCCAACCGTGGCGCCGTTCTCGATCACGAGCTCCACGGGCACCACGCCCGCATGCTCCTCGAACGTGAGCGTCGTTCCCAGCGGCCGCCCCAGACACGTGCCCAACGTGCCGAGGAGAAAACCCGTGCCGACGTTGGGGTGGCCGGCGAACGGCACTTCTTCGCGCGGCGTGAAGATGCGCACCTGCGCGGTGTGCGCCGCATCGCGCGGGGGCAGGATGAACGTGGACTCGGCGTAGTTGAACTCCGCCGCGACCGCCTGCATAGTTGACGTGTCCAGCCCGCGGGCGTCCACCACGACCGCGAGCGGATTGCCCTCGAACGGCCGTTCGGCGAAGACGTCGACGGTATAGTAGTGGTAGCGTCGATCCGGCATGCGGGCAAAGATACGCGCCGTAGGAACGTCAGCCAGCCATTGAGGATACCTGCGACATGATGATACGCGCCGTAGTGGGAGCGGCCGGAGTCCTGCTGATCGCCGCGCCGGCCCCGCCGCCCCCGCCTGTACGCGTGGCGACCGTGAGTGAAGGTCTCGCGCAGCCGGAGGCGCTCAGTTACGATGCCGCGCAGGATTGTTACTTTGTGAGTAACATCAACGGTAATGCCGGCGTCAAGGACAACAACGGATTCATTTCACGCATCCGCGGGCGCGACGGTCAGGTCGACAATCTGCACTTCATTCAGGGCGGCCGTGGCGGTGTGACGCTCAACGGCCCAATGGGCTCGCGCGTCAAGGGCGACACCCTATGGGTTCTTGACATTGATGTCCTGCGCGCGTTCGACGCCCGCACCGGCGCTCCACTGGCCACGGTCGATTTCGCGCCGCTCCATGCGCTGTTTCTGAACGATGTGGCCCTCGGGTCGGACGACGATTTCTATATCACCGACACCGGCGTCAAGGTGGGGGCCGATGGCAAGAGCCAGCACACCGGTCCCGACCGCATTTATCACGTCGGCCGCGACCGAAAGCCTGTGGTCGCGCTGGAGACGGCGGCGCTGACGTTGCCCGACGGCATCGACTGGGATCGGCAACACCATTGAGTCCTTCTGGCGCCATTCGGCGGCATGGCCGTGCAGGAATGGCGGCCCGGGGCCGCGGCTCCCACCGATGTCGCGCCGGGCAAGGGCCGCTTCGACGGCATCGAAATCGAACCGGACGGGATGGTGCTCGTCACCAGCTGGAACGATTCGAGCGTCTCGACGCTGGAAGGCAAGATGCTGGTGCGACGCATTGGCGGGCTGGCCCCGCCGGCCGATGTGTCGATGGACACGCGGCGGCATCAGGTGGGCATTGTATCGTTGGTCGCGAATCGATTCGAACTGTGGAGGATGCCGTGATCCGCATGCGCGTATGGGCCGTCGTACTGCTGGCGCTGGCCTGCAACAAAGGCAATGAAGGGTCACAGGAGGCCAAGTCGGCCGGCGTGCCGCCGGAAGGCTCCTGTCCGACCAACAGTGGCGGGATCACGTTGCCGCCCGGGTTCTGCGCGACGGTCTTTGCCGACAGCCTCGGCCATCCGCGCGACATCGTCGTCGCCTCCAACGGCGACGTGTACGTCAACACGTGGAGCGGCAAGTACTTTCTCTCAGGACCGCCGGCCGGCGGGTTTCTCGTCGCGCTGCGCGACGACAAGCATAGCGGCGTCGCTGACTCGGTCATGCGATTCGGTCCGACGCCGGCGTCCGGCGGCACCGGGGGCACCGGCATCGCGCTATACAAGGGCTATGTGTACGCCGAGGCCGGTCCGCTGATCGTGCGGTATCATATGCGCGACGGAAGCTTGCGCCCGGATACAACGGCCGAGACCATCGTGTCCGATATGCCGCTCGATGGCGATCACCCGATGCACCCGTTCGTCATCGATTCCAGCGGCGCGCTCTACGTCGACCTGGGTTCGGCGTCCAACTCGTGCCAGCTCGCCAACCGCACGACCAACTCCCCCGGCCACAACCCGTGCACCGAGCTGCGACGGCGGGGCGGCGTCTGGAAATTCGATGCCAACAAGACGGGCCAGCGGTTCTCGTCAGCGGGGCGATTCGCGACAGGCCTCCGCAACGCGGTCGGCATTGCGATCGATCCGGCGGATGGGTCGCTGTGGTCCACGCAGCACGGCCGCGACCAGCTCGGCGACAACTTCCCCAAGTTGTACACGCTGCAGCAGAGCGCCGAGCTCCCGGCCGAAGAACTGATGCACCTCACGGCCAACGCGGACTTCGGTTGGCCGGAGTGCTACTTCGACGGCACGCAAAAGAAGCTCGTGCTCGCGCCGGAGTATGGCGGTGACGGTGGGAAGAAAGTGGGCGTGTGTGCGAACAAAGCGGCGCCCGGCGCGTTTTTCCCCGCGCACTGGGCGCCGGATGGCCTCGTGTTCTACTCGGGCGCGATGTTCCCGTCGCACTACAAGGGCGGCGCGTTCGTCGCGTTCCACGGGTCGTGGAACCGCATGGTCGGTCCGCAGGAAGGGTACAACGTCGTGTTCCAGCCGTTCGCCGACGCGGCGCCGTCAGGCGCGTACGAGACGTTCGCCGATGGTTTCGCCGGCGCGATCAAGCAACCCGACCAGGCCGCCCATCGCCCGACGGGCCTCGCCGTCGCGCCGGACGGCGCGCTGTTCATCACCGACGACAAGGGCGGACGCGTCTGGCGCGTCACCTACACGGCTACGGGACGGTGAACTGGCGCTGCCTGCAGCACCACGATCGTGATGGTGTTCAGAGGCTGCGGCATGCGGCGCCCAGCAGGGCCTTGGATTTGTCGTAGTCGGCTTTCTGGAGCGCGATCGCGACCATGACATCGTGACACGTGACGGCCATGGTGGTGCCCAAGAGCACACCGCCCGCATCCCATGGTCCCGTCAACGTCGTGTCGTGGGCCATGCCGTGCGTGACGACGGAGGAGTGCGGCGACACCCCAACCGTCGCGCCCATGAACTTGCCCAGCATTTTCTGCGCGTCCGGCGGAAGGGCGGGCATGTTCCCGCCCATCGGCAGTCCGCCGCCCATCGCTTCCGACACCGTGGCTGGACTGTGCGCAACCCTGGCGTAGGCCCGGTACCCGTCGGTCCACTGAATGCTCATCGGATAGACCTCGGGACCATCGGACGTCGCGATGCTGTACGTACAGGTCCCTCCGGCCGGGTCTTTCTGCGGCGCGCCCGACAGTCCGCCGAGCGCTTGTTCGACCTTGGCCCGCGGAATGAGATCGCACGGGTTGGCCAACGCGAGGTGCGGTTTGGGCGCCAGGGTCGCCGCCTTGGCTCCGTCGTACTCCAACGGCTGGGAGAGCCGCGGGACCGCTTTCGTCGCGAGGTCAAAGGCCCCGGTCTTTCCCGCGCTCGATGCGCTCACATTGATCATCAGTCCGTTTTCGCCTTTGGCCACGATGAGAGTCCCGATGGGACTCCAGATCGAGTTGTCCCACGGGCCAGGTGGCCCTTTGGGCATGACTCTGTCGGCCATACCAGCCAACTGCTGGTCGCCGGCCTTTTGCAGGGCTTGGCCCACTAGCTGTGTGGCTTTTTGCGCCGCCGCCATGCCGCTGCTGGCTCCGCCGTGCTAGCCCTTCGACGGTGATGCTGCGGCCATCGCGGCCGCGGTAGACGCAGGTCTCGCCCTGGGGATCTGGAGCGCTGCCGTTGAACCGATAGGGTGGCGTGGCCAGCGGTCCCACGTAGGGCTCCGCTTCGGTGGGGGCCAGATAGACGCAGGGGTCGTTCGCGGCCGTCTGCTGGTTGGTCGTACACGCAGCGACGACGAGGGCAATGACGAGAATCGGGCGCATGTTCGGGTCTCCCGGTGCGGTGACGCGAACAGACTACTGGCCCGATGTCTCTCGGCTGTCCAAGCGGCCGTCGCCCGGCCGTCTTTTATCCGCGCGGCTTGGTCAGCGCGATGTAGTCCGGCCGGTTGGTGAGGGGGTGGAGCAGGGGATCGATATGCAGCCACATTGGCCATGCGCCGGCCGCGAGTGTTTCCCGCACCAAGGCGACTGCCCGGTCCTGCCGGCCGAGGCGGGCCGCGGCGCGGGCGCGATAGTACGAGGCGCCCCAACTGGCCCGGCTGGGCGGCACAGCCGCGAGCCAGGCGTCGAGTTGGTCGACCAGCGCCGTGTCGCCGCGGGCGGCCGCGAGGCCGGCCAGGATGCCGCGATAGTCGATCTCGGCCGGGTCGTCGCGCACGAGTCCCCGCGCCAAGTCCTCCGCGTCGGCGAGCGCGCCCGTCTGCTCCAGCAGCTCCGCTTTGAAGAGGCGCACCTCGGGCGCGCGATGCTCGGCCAACGGCAGATTGTCGAGCCAGGACACGGTGCGGGCCGCGGCCGTGCGGGCGGCGAGCGAATCGCCGTGCACGGCGAGCTCCCGCGCCAGCCACAGGCCGACCCAGGCCGCCGATCCCGCGTACTGCGTCCGACCGTCCATGTTGGGGGCCATGCCGCCGGACAGGTCGTCTTCCGGCGGCAGTGTGAAGGCGGTGTCCAGCGTCCGCAGCGCGTCGGCGGACCGGCCGAGCGCGGCCAAGGCGCGGCCCCGTTCGAGCATCCCGTGCAGGAAGGGGCCGCTGTGGTTCGCCTGTGCGAGCTCATCGTCGTGTCGGCCGAGGAGATGATACCCCTCGTCGATGTCGTTGTAGAAATCGACGAGGTCGGGTGAGGGCATCCAATCGAGATCGACCCGTGGGTCGAGCCGCTCGAGGATCGCCACGGCGACGGCTGGGTGATTGGCCCAGAGGGCCGCGCCGGCGGTCGAGACCTGCAAAGGCGACGTGACTGGGACACTGTGGGCGCGCTCCACGGCGAGCCGGAGCATCTCATCGTTGCGGCCGTGGCAGTGGGCCACGGCGATCTTGAGATTCAGACGGTCGAGCGTCTCCAGGGACCGGCTGGCGCTGAGCGCCGCGTCGATCGAGTCCACGCGGGCGCAGTCGGCCAAGCGCGCGGCGGCCGCGGCCAAGGCGATCGCGGCGGCGCTGAACGACGTGTCGCGGTGCCACGCTACCGCGTCCAGCGACTCGGCGCGGGCGGCGTGGCCGAGCCAGAACATGTCTTGGGCCTCGAGGTACGGCTGGTACGCCTCGAACGGCGGCGGCGTCGTCGCCGGGCTGGCGTGGGCTCGCGTGCGGGGGTCGAACAGCAAGGTCAGCGATGTCATGACGCGGGAGCGCGTCGACTCGATGCCGTCGACTGGGCGCGATATGCTGGCCGCGAGGGGGCCGATGCTGCGGAGCACTTCGCCGTTGGCATTGGTGATGTTGGCGATGAAGAGGAGGCTGTCGCCGGAGCGGTAGTAGCTCCCCGTGATCACGGTGCCGGCGCCGTTGCGGTGGGCTAACTGCTCCGGGTTGGACGGGGCCGTGCCGTGGGCGCGGGCGTAGAGCACGCGCGGGTCGACGACGTCGACGAGGCGCGTCTGTAAGAGGCCACGGGTGATCCAGTCGACCGCCATGTCGCTCAATGGATCGAGCTTGGGGTCGCCGGTGCGGTTTTCGAACAGCGTGACTAAAACCCGGTGGCGTTCGTGGGTTGCGTTGCGTGGGCGGGGCCAGAACGCGACGGCAGTCAGCGCGAGCAGGCAGAGGGCCGCCATCCCCAGCCAAGAGCGGCGCCAGGCCTTCGGCCCGCGCCGTCCGGCCGGTGGCGATGGCGGCGTGAGCGCCGCAGGTGATCCGTCCATTGGCGGCGGCGCAGCGGGCGTCGTACTGGCCGGTGCAACGGGCGTCGCGTTGGGGGGCGCAGTAGACGGCGCATTGGGCGTCGCACGAGGCGGCACATTGGGCGTCGTACTAGACGGCGCACTGGCCATTGCACCGATAGGCGCTGTAGGCGCCGCGTTGGAGATCGCGCCAGGGGAGCCATTGGGCAGCACGCGCGGCGTGGCGTCGGCGTGCGGGGGACGCGGGGGCGAGGCGGCGACAGCCGCCGAGCCCTCCGCGCGCAGCCGCTCCACGACCGCGCGAATCTCGGCACCCGGCTTTACGTCGAGCTCCGTCGCGAGGCGACGCGCGAACGCGTCGCAGGCGCGCAGGGCCCCAGCGCGATCACCGCTCGCTTCGAGCGCAAGCGCCGCGCGCCGGAGCCAACTCTCGTCGAACGGCGCCAACTCCGTCGCCCGCATCGCGGCGCGCGCCGCGGCGGCGTGATGCCCGTCGCGTTGGTGCTGCTCGACGATGGCACCCAGCGCGCGCAGGGTCACGTCGAGCGCCTGGGCGCGCTCCCGGGCGAGCCACGCCTCGAACGCTTCGCCGACGTTGCTCACGTGAAACCCTTCCATGAGCTCGCCGCGATACAGGGCGATGGCCTCGTCATATCGCCGCTCACCTACCGCTTCGCGCAGCGCCCAGGCATCGCACCAGAGCTTGGCGCGATCGATCATGACCTCGTCGTCACCCCGGGTGACGAAGACGTCATCGCCCAACGCGCGCCGGAGTTGGTACAGCGTATTCCGCAGGGCACGCCGCGCCGCGAACTGATCGAGCTCGGGCCAGAACACGGCGAGGAGCGTGTCGCGTCGCTGAAAGCCGGTCGCGCCAGTCGCCAGGTAGGCGAGCAACGCGAACCGTTTCGGCTGCGCAAGCACGGCGCCGAGGTCGTCCTCGTTCCGCCCAAGTTCCAGTGGCCCAAGAAGATGCAATCGCAACATCGGCCCGTCGAAGGTAGGAATCGACGGGCCGCCTGACAAGCGCCGCCGCTACGCCGCCCGGGCAAACAACCGTGAGAGCGCCGGCTGCCACGCGGTTTGGAGCGCCGCCAACCGCGTCGGCTCCACGCCCCACGCTTCGAGCCACAGGCTGAGCTCGAGGCGCCCTCCGACCGCGTCGACCTGCATCCGCAGGAACGCGTTGTTGAGGTCAGCGCCCTCCGCGGTGCCCGTGAAGTCGCGCGGGTGCTCGGCGATGACGACGGTGCCCGTGATGACCGTGCCGTCCGGCGCCGTGACCGAGTACCGATCGTCGCGCCGCGCGCGCTCGATCGGCGCGTCGGCCCTCCAGCCACCGGAGCCGAACAGCGTCGCCCAGGCGCGCTCGGCGCTCACGGCGATCGGCGTCCGCACCCACGCCACGGCGCGGTCTTGCGAGCGGTGATGCTCCAGGTAATGCCGGAGACTTTGCAGCTCGTAGCGCCACCCACGGCGGATGCCGTTGAAGAAATCATCCCATTTCGCGTCCGGATCGAACCCGTGGGCGACGACGCGCAGCACCGTCGATCCGCCGGTCTCCTCGAGCCGGAAGTCCGTGACGACGTGCGGCTCGTCGCCGTTGCGCACGGATTCCGGCGGTTTGGCCATGCCGACCGAGAGATGCCGCGCCGGCTCCCAAACCAGGATCGGCATGTCGTCGCCGGATTGGTCACCCCATCGGAGCCGCATCTCGCCTCCGGTGCCCGGCGTGACCTGGGCCGTGAGCGGAAACCAGCGGGTGAGCTCCCGCGGATCGGTGAGCGCCTTCCACACGACCTCCGGCGGCGCGGCGATCGGGACGACATACTCGGCTGAGCGGGTCTGGCTCATACGGATGCTCCTGATGTGGCGTCGACGGTCGGGTGGCCGGCGACGACGACGGTGAACGTGCGGCCTCCGACGGCATTGGCGCGGTGATACTTCCGCGCCAGTTGCGCCAGCGCGTCGGTAAGCTCCGCGGCGAACGCGTGCTGGTCGGCGGGCGTCTCGAATCGCACCTGGGTCTCGAGCGTGAGGGTCGCCAGGCGCTTGTTGGCGGCCGTGGCCCGGCGGCGAAGCGTCGTGACGTCGCCGATCAGGCGTGACGCGACCGCGATCTGGTAGGCCGACGAGAACCGGTCGGCGACCCGACTCGGATCGGCGCCGAGGACCCCGAGCGCGGCGGGGGAGATGACGTACGTGCGCGCCGTGGCCTCGACCACGCGTTCGACGCAGTTGCGTTTCCGGCGTTCGGCGACGAAGGAGACCAGGCCATCGGCCTCGAGCTGGCGGACATGGTACGTCACCGCCTGGCGCGGCAGGCCCAGCTTCCGGGCCAGGCCGGCGGCCGAGTCCGGCTCGTGCAGGGCGTCGAGAAGCCGCCGTCGGATCGGATGGAGGATCGACGCAGCCCGGTCCGGATCCTCGATGACTTCTAGAGCAGCAGTCGCCATGACCAAGATGCTAGTCTAGACAAAATATCTTGTCAAGACGTTGGTGTTGATAGTGTCAACATTGCGCCGGTGGGTGCGTTCTACCCATATGAGAACAACTACGATCGGCGGCGAAACCGTGTCCATCCTCGGCCTCGGCTGCATGGGGATGTCGGGTACGTATGGCCTCGCGGACGACGCCGAGAGCGTCGCCACCATCCGCGCCGCCCTCGACGCCGGCGTGACCCTGCTCAACACCGGCGATTTCTACGGGATGGGCCACAACGAGTTGTTGGTCCGGGAGGGCATCCGCGGCCGCCGCCCGCAGGCCTTCATCTCCGTCAAGTTCGGCGCCCTGCGCGATCCGGCCGGGGCGTGGCTCGGATTCAATGCCCGGCCCGAAGCAACGAAGGCGTCGCTGGCCTACACCCTCAAACGACTGGGCACCGACTACGTCGATCTGTACCAGCCGGCCCGGGTCGACCCCAATGTGCCGATCGAGGAAACCGTCGGCGCGATCGCCGATCTCGTGCGCGCCGGATACGTCCGCCACATTGGCCTTTCCGAGGCCGCCGTGGACACCGTGCGCCGCGCCGTCGCCATTCACCCGATCGCGGCGCTCGAGGTCGAGTACTCGCTCGTCGATCGCGACATCGAGGCCCAGGTACTCCCCACGCTGCGCGAGCTCGGCATCTCACTCGTCGCCTACGGCGTGCTGAGCCGCGGCCTGCTGAGCCGGACCAGCGCGAGCCCGTCCGTGTTTGCGCCAGGCGACTATCGCACCCACCTCCCCCGGTTCACGGGGCCGAACCTCGATCAGAACATGCGCGTCGTCGAGGCGCTCCGCGCCTCGGCCAATGCCCACGGCGTCACACCGACGCAGCTGGCCTTTGCCTGGGTGCTTTCACGCGGTGCGGACGTCATCCCTCTTATCGGCGCACGGCGCCGAGACCAACTCAGCGAAGCCCTCGGCGCCCCGGACATTGTCCTCACCGCCGACGAGTGGCAATCGATCGAATCGGCGCTGGGTCAGCAGCCCGTCGCCGGCACCCGCTACGCCGCGCCGCAGATGGCCATGGTCAACCGCTGACCGCGAGCTGCGACGTGCAGTTCGGGCAGCGCGTGGCCGGGATCGGGATCTGCGTCGCGCAGTACGTGCACGCCTTGGTTGCCGGCGGCGCCGCCTTGGCGTGGTGCAGCTTGGCCACGGCGCGGACCAGCAGGAACACGCAGAAGGCCACGATGAGAAACGAGACGATCTGATTGATGAACAACCCGTAGGCCATCGTCACGGCGCCCGCGTCCTTGGCGTCGGCCAGCGAGATATAGGGCGCGGCGTGTTTCGCGCCCTCCTTGAGGACGACGAACTTGTTCGAGAAGTCGAGTCCCCCCGTGGCCAGACCGAGCGGCGGCATGAGCACATCATCGACCAGCGACTTCACGATCGCGCCGAATGCCGCGCCGATGATGACTCCGACCGCCAGGTCGACCACGTTGCCGCGCATGATGAACGCCTTGAAGTCATTCCACACGATCGGTCTCCGACGGAAGAGGGTGGGCTGGACAACCGGGCCTGGCCATGGGAACCTTGGGAACGTTCAGTCCCCGAATGTCTTTTCACAACTGCTCGCACTCGCGGTGGAGGCGTCGTGCTCGACGATTTGATCCAGAAGGTGCAGGCGCGGACCGGCATTACTCCCGAAAAAGCGCATCAGGCGGTCGACACGGTCGTGACCCAAATCAAATCCCGCCTGCCGGCTCCCGTCTCGGCGCACATTGACGAGATGCTGTCGGGCAATTTTCAGGGGACGATCGCCGACGTGGAGCAGAAGTTCAAACAACACTTCGGTGGGCTGTTCAAGTAATTCGCCGACACATATAGTGCATTGGCAGACAGTTCACTAGCAGGCTCTGCCAATGCCCAGACTCGCACACGAGCTCACGGTCCGCGAAGCCGCCGACCAACGCCGGTCGATCCGCCGCTACACCGCCGATCCCGTCCCTGAATCCGATCTACGCGACATCCTGCGGATCGTCGGCGAGGCCCCGTCGGCGTGGAATGTCCAACCCTGGCGCGCGGTCGTGGTGCGCGAGCCGGCGCTCAAGGCGCAACTCGCCGCCGCGGCCAACGGGCAAAAACAGGTCGCCAGCGCGCCGGCCGTCGTCGTGCTCTACTCGGACATCGAAGATGTCCTGGCGCACCTCGACGAAACGATTCACCCGTCGGCATTGCCCGAGCGGCGCGAGAAATCTTACGCGAACGTGCGGAAGCACTTCGGCGGGATGACCGCCGAGCAGCGCGCCGCCTGGGCACACGGTATCACCTACATCGCTCTTGGGTATCTGTTGCTCGCCGCCGAATCGCTGGGCTATTCCACGTCGCCGATGCTGGGATTCAAAGTGGCGGAGGTCAAAGCACTCCTGGCGCTCCCGGCGCACGTGACGGTGCCTGCGTTGGTGGCCATCGGCATCGGTGAAGAGGATGGTCAACCCAAGCACCGCCACGCGGTGGACCGGATCGCGACTTTTCGCTAAGCGCGAGCGCTAAGCGCGGGCGCTACGAGCGGGCGCTAGAGCTCGTCGTCCGGCGGCTCTTTCTTGTGATGCAACGTCTCGTCGATCGCGCGCTCCATCTTGCCGAACGCGTTCTGCACCTTGCCCTTCAACTGATCCATCTTGCCTTCCGCTTGCAGCTTCGAGTCTCCCGTGAGGCCGCCCGCCGCATCTTCGGCTTTGCCTATGGCCTCTTTCCCGGTGCCCTTGATCGAGTTCTCGAGCCCGTCTTCGGTCAGATCGTCGTCTGCCATGATTCCTCCGTCGGCACGACTGTTGCCTTTCATGCGATCACTCATCCACGGAGCGTTCGCATGTTGTGGACCATAGCCGTAATCCTGTTCATCCTGTGGTTGCTCGGATTCGGCGTCTTTCACGCGGCGGGTGCACTGATTCATCTGCTGTTGGTCGCCGCGGTGATCGTGCTGCTCATTCGTCTGATCCAGGGCCGGCGCCCCGTCGTCTAGCGCGCCTCACATTGCCAGGGCGCCATCGCATGTCGGAGCGCTCATGGTGCGGTTAAGTTGCACGCACCATGAGCTCGCCCGATATCACGCCTGACATTGAAGCGCTCGATACGCCCCCACGACCCACCGGCGCCTGGTCGGTCATCCGCGAGGCGCTGCGCGGTTCCCACCAGGATTTCACGCAAGGGTCGGTCCCGCGCGCCATCGTGCTGCTCGCGGTGCCGATGGTCATGGAGATGGCGCTGGAAAGTGTCTTCGCCATCACCGACATCTTTTTCGTCGGCCGGTTGGGCGCGACCGCGGTCGCCACCGTGGCGCTCACCGAATCGATGCTGAGCATCATTTACGCCGTCGCCATGGGACTCATGATGGGCGTGACGGCGCTGGTGGCGCGCCGCATTGGCGAGCGCGATCCCGAAGGCGCCGCCGAATCAGCGGCCCAGGCCCTGTTCGTCGGACTCGTTGCCTCGGTGCTGCTGGGTGCCGCGGGAGCGACCTTGGCGCCGCGCCTGTTGGCAGTCATGGGGGCGGATCCCGACGTCATTGGCACGGGCGTCTGGTTCACCCGCATCATGCTCGGCGGCAGCGGCTGCATTGTCTTCCTGTTCCTTCTCAACGCCATCTTCCGCGGCGCGGGCGATGCGGCGATCGCGATGCGCGTGTTGTGGTTCGCCAACGCCATCAACATCGTGCTCGACCCGTGTCTCATCTTCGGCCTGGGTCCCTTCCCGCGGTTGGGCGTCACGGGCGCCGCCGTGGCCACGACGATCGGACGAAGCGCGGGCGCCCTGTTCGCCCTCTCCCGTCTCATCCGCCCGGGCGGCCGGGTCACCGTACGGCCGCGGCACCTGCACCTGAACCGCGAGGTCATGGGGCGCCTGCTGCGGCTCTCCGGCTCCGGCGCGTTCCAGGCGTTCGTGGGCAGCGCCAGCTGGATCGGGATCATTCGCATCATGGCGCGCTTCGGAAGTGAAATGCTCGCGGGGTACGCGATCAGCATTCGCATCGTGATCTTCGCGTTGCTCCCCTCGTGGGGGCTGGGCAACGCCGCGGCCACCATGGTGGGGCAAGCATTGGGCGCGCGCCAACCCGAACGGGCCGCCAGCGCCGTCTGGTTGGCGGCGTTCTACGACTGCTGCGTGCTGGGCGTGATCGGCCTCGTGTTCGCCATTGGCGCGCGATTCCTGACATCGCTCTTCACTAGCGATCCCGCCGTGCAAGCGACGGCGGCGACGAGCCTCCGGATCATCGCGCTGGGCTTCCCCCTCTACGCCTACGGCATGGTGGTCACGCAGTCGTTCAATGGGGCCGGAGACACGTGGACGCCCACGCTGATCAACATTGGCGTGTTCTGGCTGTGGGAGATCCCGCTGGCCTATGTGCTTGCCGTGCCGCTGGGATTCGGGCCGACCGGGGTGTACAGCGCACTCACCATCGCGTTCTGCACGCTCGCGGTCGTCAGCATCCTTCTCTTTCGGCGAGGCCGGTGGAAAGCGATCGCCCTGTAGGCCTGCGCAAGGCGATGGGGTTCCGCGACCTCCTGCTCTTCTACATCGTCACGGGCTTCAGCGTCCGCTGGATCGCGCAGGCGGCCCACGCGGGGCCGAGCGCGCTGGTCATCTGGGGCATCTGTTGCGTCGCGTTCTATCTCCCGCTCGCGGCCTGCGTCCTGGCGCTATCGTCCCGCTATCCGTCCGAGGGTGGCATCTACGTCTGGAGCAACAAGGCCTTCGGCGGGTTCGCCGGATTCATCACGGGCTGGACGTACTGGGTGTCCAACCTGCCCTATTACCCGGCGTTGCTGGCCTACACCGCCCTCAATGCCCTGTACCTCGCCCCCCACGGCCACGCGCTGGATGACAGCCGCGCCTACTTCATGCTGGCGCCGCTCGTGGGCCTGGCGCTCGCCGTATGGCCCAACATCCTGGGACTCGGCGTCGGCAAGTGGCTGCACAATGCGGGTGCGCTCGGCCTCTGGGTGCCGGCGATGATCCTGATCGTGATGGGCCTCGTCGCCGGCGCGCGGTTCGGATCGGCCACGCCCATCAATGCCCACGCGATCGTGCCCAGCACGCATCTCAACGACATCATCTTCTGGTCGACGATCGCGTTCTCCATGACCGGACTGGAAGGCGCGTCCATCATGGGCGATGAGATTCGCGACGCGCGGCGCAACGTGCCCCGGGCGCTGATCATCGCCGGCGTCATCATCACGCTCGTCTACGTGCTGTCCACTCTGGCGGTGATGCTGGCGATCCCGGCCGCGCAGGTGACGAGCATTCAAGGGATCATGGAGGCGATCACCAGCGTCGCGCGACGGTTGGACACGCCGTCCGTCGTGTTCATCGTCGCCGCGCTCATCACCCTCGGGGGCGTGGGACAGGCCGGAGCCTGGTTCGCGGCGTCGGCGCGCTTGCCCTTCGTCGCCGGCTTGGACTGCTATCTGCCCGGCGCCTTTGGCCGCATTCACCCCCGTTGGGGATCGCCATGGGTGGCGCTCCTGGTCCAGGCGGCGATCGCGGTGCTGTTCATTTTCTTGAGCATCGCCGGGACGACGACCCGGGGCGCGTATGACGTGCTGGTGAGCGTCTCGGTGCTCTGGTACTTCATTCCCTACCTGTTCATGTTCGCCGCGTTCATCAAGCTGCAGCGCACGCCAGTCGCCATTGGGTTGGCGCTGATGGGGCTCGCCACCACCGTGGTCTCGATCTTCCTGTCCATGGTGCCCACCGATCAGAACGAGAACAAGCTGCTGGCGATCATCAAGGTGGTCGGCAGCACCATTGTGATGCTGCTCATTGGCGTGGCCCTCTACGTGGCCGGCGAATCCCGCCGCCGGCGGCTAGGCATCCAACCAGCGACGCACGTCCTCGGGTGACCCGGTCAACAGGGCGAACAGTCGGTCGCGGTCCAGTGACACCGGCCGGGCGGTGAAGACCCGGAGCCAGCGCGCCGAACGGTAGAGCTGCGACGACATTGCCAGCAGATTGATCGCTCCCGTCCGTCCGGCCGCCGTGAGATGCTCGACACGGCCCCCACGGCGGACGACCGCGAGATCCAAGTCGAGCATCTGCGTTTTGGCGGGGAAATCGATCAGGAGCTGGCCCGGCTCGAGGCCGACCTCGCGGCCCAGTCGATCCTCGACCGCAACGGCGAGGGCCCGATCGCTCGCGATCCACTCCGCCTCGCCTTCTCCGAAATCCGCCGCCGGACACTCGAGCGCGCGCTTGTGCAACTGCCGCGTGCGCAGCGCGCGCAACAGGGGCGTGGGCGCCGTCAGCTCCAACGCGGCCAGCAATCCCTCGTCCGTCAGCTGGGTGATGGTCCGGACGTCGAGCACGGCGCGGCGCAGCGCCTCCTCCACCAGCCGCTTGTACATTGCCGTGGCGCTGCGCACCGCATGGTGCCAATACACGTTCCGGTACATTCTGGTACTTCGCGAAGAGCAGCGATTCCAGCGCCGCCAATCCCTTTTCCACTATCCCCACGACCAGCCGACCGGTTGTGGGGTGGGGCGTCAGGACCAGCGAGTGAATGAGCCGGTCCACGTCGATCTGTCCGTAGGGGACGCCGCACATGAGCGCGTCACGCTTGAGATACTCGATCTTGTCCAGGTCGAGCGACCCCGCGATCAACCCCTGCAACGGCTCCCGGCTCTCGCCGCGAATGAGCGCGAAGACCCGCTCCGGGGCATCGGCGCCGAGCGCCGAGCGGAGCGTCCCGGCGACGTCGCCGGTCGTGACCAGGGCCCGCGCCACTTCCTCGTGGTGCGGCGCGCCGATTTCTTCGAGCGCGTGGGAAAAAGGGTAATGGCCGACGTCGTGCAGGAGCGCGGCCATCCGGGCGATGCTGGCCGATGCGGCATCACACTCCAGCTCGCGCTCGCGCAGGAGACCGAGCGTGCGGCGGGCGAGGTGATACGTGCCCAGGGCGTGCTCGAACCGCGAATGCGTGGCGCCCGGGTAAACGAGATAGGCCAGTCCGAGCTGCCGAACGTAGCGGAGCCGCTGGACGACCGCGCTGTCCACCAAGCGCATCGCCAGCGGCTCGACCCGGACGTTGTTCCAGAGCGGGTCCCGGATAATCTCGAAATCCACGGTCGCCGTGAGTGTCCTACGCTCCCGAATACGCCGGCGTCGGCGCCGCGGCGACCGCGAACTTGATCCACATGCCGCTCGGCGCGTGTCCGGGCACGCCGCAAGCGATCAGGAAGTTTCCGGGATTGGATGGCGCCGTGAAGTTCATCGTGTCCTCGCCATTCTGCGCCGGAAGACCATCCGTCAGGTGTGCCGTATACGCCCGCGCAATCGCCGCCTGGCTCGGCGCGTTGGGGAGCGGCCGCGCGTCGGCGATGATGATGGCCGAGTGCGGGATCGCGTCCTTGTTGACGACGTCCATGTTCACGGTCCATCCCGTCGGGACGGTGATGGTCTGACTCCCGTTCGATCCGCCGTTGAAGTTGAATCCGCCCTGCACGCTGTTGAAGGCGGCGAACACCTTGATGTTCACCGTCTTCGTGGACGCGTTGTACGACATGAACTGGTTCACTTTCACATCGGGCGCACGACTCGCGACCAGCGCGGCACAGACCAGGGCGAGATATCGCATGGGTTGCTCCGGGATGGTTGATACGCCCGAAGATAAATCAGGGCCCCGCGTGCCGCGTCGCCGGGTCGGCATTGGCGGCGACCGCATTGAAGTTCGCGCGGAACATTGCGGCGAGCTTGGCCGCGGCCGCATTGTACGCCGCGGGATCGCTCCAGACGCCGCGCGGTTGGAGCACCGCGTCGGGCACACCAGCCACCGACTTCGGTACGGCGAGCTTGAACACCGGATCGGTGATGGTGGGAACGTGGTCGAGCGACCCCGAGAGGACGGCGCGCACGATCGCCCGGGTGTGGGCCAAGGAGATGCGCTTGCCGACCCCGTAGGCGCCGCCGGTCCAGCCGGTATTCAACAGCCAGACTTTCGCGCCGTGGCGGTCCATCATCTCGCCGAGCATGGTCGCGTACTTGGCCGGTGGCCAGACCAGGAACACGGCGCCGAAACAGGCACTGAAGGTCGCCTGCGGCTCGGTCACCCCGCGTTCGGTTCCGGCAACCTTCGCCGTATACCCGGACAGGAAGTAGTACATCGCCTGCTCGCGCGTCAGGCGCGAGACGGGTGGCAGGACGCCGAAGGCGTCCGCCGTCAAAAAGACGATGTTGGACGGATGGCCGCCGCGCCCGCTGGGAACGTGATTCCGGATGTAGGAGAGCGGATACGAGGCCCGGGTGTTCTCCGTGAGCGACTGATCCGCGAACTGAACGGCACGGGTCACGGGATCCAGCACGACGTTCTCCAGCACCGTGCCGAACATCTGCGTGGTCCGATAGATGTCGGGCTCGCCTTCGGGCGATAGGTTGATCACTTTCGCGTAACAGCCGCCCTCGAAATTGAAGACGCCGTCCTTCGACCACCCGTGCTCATCGTCGCCGATCAATTCCCGTTCCGGATCGGCCGACAGCGTGGTCTTGCCCGTGCCCGACAGCCCGAAGAAGAGCGCGACATTGCCCTTGGGGCCGACGTTCGCCGAACAGTGCATCGACAGGACGCCCGCCTTGGGCATCAGGTAGTTCATGACGGTGAACATCGACTTCTTGAGCTCGCCAGCGTAGCGCGTGCCGCCGATGACGATGAGCCGCTGGGTGAAGTCGAGGACGATGAACGTGCCGGAGCGTGTCCCGTGGCGCGCCGGATCGGCCTGCATCTCGGGCGCGTGCAGGACGCTGAACGTCGGCTCGAACGTCGGGAGATCGGTGACTTCGGGGCGGATGAACATGTTCCGCACGAACAGTCCGTGCCACGCATTGGGTGTCACGTAGCGGACGCTCAGGCGGTGCGACGGGTCGGCGCCGATGTACAGGTCCTGCACGAACAGTTCGTTCTGTCCGCTGAGATACGCGCGCACATCGGCCAGCAGCGTCGCGAAGTGCTCGGGGGAGAGCGGCTGGTTCACCGATCCCCAATTCACATCGGCGGCCGAGGGGCCGGCTTTGACGACGAACTTGTCTTTCGGAGAGCGGCCCGTGTGCGGGGTGGTCACGCCAACGAACGGGCCCATATCGGCCAGCCGGCCCTCGCGCCGACGAATCGCCGCCTCCACGAGGTCGGGCGGAACGAGGTTCCAGTGCACGGTTCCAGACGGCGTAATCCCTTGCGCGGTCAGGCCGCGAACGGGCTCACCAATCTCGGTATGAGAGTCAATCATTCACGGAATCTATATGATCGCCCGGGCGGGCCACCACTTCATATAGCACAGGCATGAGATAGACCGAGATCAAGAGCCGCGAAAACAGCCCGCCTACTATTACTAGGGCGAACGGCCGTTGCGAATCCGTTCCCACGCCGTGCGCCAACGCGGCCGGCAACAAACCGAAAGCGGCGACGAGCGCGGTCATCATGATGGGTCGAAGCCTGAGCAAGGCCGCTTGACGGGCGGCGTCGAAGATCGGCATCCCACCCAGGCGCAACTCGTTGGCGTAGGAGATGTACACGACGGCCGTCTGAACGGAGACGCCGAAGAGCGCCAGGAAACCGATGCCGGATGAGACGGAAAACGGTGTGCCTGTCACGGCCAGTGCCAGGACGCCCCCGATCGGGCCCGACAAAATGACGCCCCCCAACGTGATGAGCGGAAACTTGAAGTTGTGGTACAGGGCGAAGAGGACAGCGATGATCAGGGCGAACGTGAGCGGCAGCACGACTTGGAGCTGCGTCCGCGATGCCGTGTACTCTTGAAATTCGCCGCCCCAGACGACCTGATAGCCGGGTGGCAGTGTCACGGCGCGCGCCACGCGCTGTTGGGCGTCCTCTACGGCGCTGGCCAGATCGCGCCCCTCGACGGAGTATTGGACGCCGATGTAGCGCGAGTTGTTCTCGCGGTAGATGAACGCGGCGCCGTTGGAGACTTGGATCGTCGCCAGCTCGCGAATCGGAATCTGCTGACCGCCCGGCGTCGCCACGAGGATGTTGCCGATCGCCTCGGGGGTCTCCCGAAACTGAGGCATGAGGCGCACGACGAGATCGAACAATTTCTCGCCCTGCACGACCTGCGTCGCCGCGCTGCCGCCCACGGCGGCCTCGATGAGACCATTGACGTCGGCGACGTTGATGCCGTACCGCGCGATCTTGTCGCGATTGATGTCGACCGTGAGTGCGGGCTGACCGAGCTCCTGTACCAACGTCAGGTCGGAGATGCCGCGTACCTGCTCCATCTCCCGCTTGATGGCCTTGCCTTGGGCCTCGAGCACGTTCAGGTCCGGTCCGAAGACCTTTACATTGAGGGAGCTCTTGAGGCCGGTCTCGGCTTCGTCGACGGCGTCCTCGGCCGGTTGCGTATAGTTGAACGTGATGCCCGGAAACGCCAACAACTTGGCGTTGATCGCGCTCGTGAGCTCGGCCTTGGTGTGATACGGCCCGCGCCATTCCTCGTAAGGCTTGAGCCCGACATAGAATTCGGCGTTAAAGAACCCAGTGGCATCGGTGCCGCTATCATCGCGCCCGTGCTCGCACGCGACCAGCGTGACTTCGGGAAACGAATGCAGCACGGACCGTATCTGGGGGACCAGACGTGCCGACTCGTCGAGCGAGATGGTATACGGCATCGTCGCCCGGACCCAGAGCGCCCCCTCGTCGAGCTTGGGCATGAACTCCGCGCCGAGTGTAAACCAAAGCACAATCGTCACCGCAAAAATTGCGACGGACCCGCCGATCGTGAACGCCCGGTGGCGGAAGCACCAATCGAGCTGCCGCTCATACTGGCGGAGGATCCACTCGAAGGCGGGGTTCCGGCGATCGCGCACGCCGCGCCCGCGGCCGAGGACGAGCAGGCAGAGCAGAGGGATCAACGTGAGCGAGATCACGAGCGCCCCGATCAGGGCGTAGATCGTCGTATCGGCCATCGGCTGGAACAGTCGGCCCGACGGCCCCGACAGCACATAGATCGGGAGAAAGCCGGTGATGATCACGGCGACGGCGTACACCATGGGACGGTCGACCTGTGCGGCGGCCGCGGCCACGACCTCGCGCGCGTTGAAGGCCGTCCCGTTCCGGTTGGCCAACTCGCGATGGATGTTCTCGACCATCACGACGGCCGCATCCACCAGAATCCCGAAGTCGATCGCGCCGATCGACAGCAGGTTCGCGGGAATGTGCCGGAGATCCAGGCAGATGAAGGCGAAGAGCAACGACAGCGGAATCGTCGTGGCGACGATGAGCCCCGAACGGATGTCGTACAGGAAGAACACGAGGACGACGATGACGAGGACGATGCCCCGCAGGAGGTTGTCCTCGACCGTGCGCGTCGTGAAATGAATCAGCTCGCTCCGGTCGTAGAACGGCCGGATGTGCACGTCGTGCGGGAGCGTGCGATTGAGCGCGGCGGTCTTGGCTTCGACCAGCTTGAGCACGGTCTGCGCCTGCTCGCCGGTGCGCATCAGGACGATGCCCTCGACCGCATTGTTCACGCTATCGTAACTGAACTGACCCAGGCGCGGCGCGTACCCGATCGTGATCTGCGCGACATCCTTCACCAGCACAGGTGTGCCGTCCTTGACCGCCAGCACAATGTTGCCGATATCCTGCACGGTCACCACGCGACCGAGGCCGCGGACGTAGTAGAACGATCCGCCCTCCTGATAGAATCCGCCTCCGGCATTGTCGTTGTTGGCGGAGAGCGCGGCGGCGACAATCGGCACACTGAGCCCGGCCCCGGCCAGCTTCGTCGGATCGATCTGGACCTGGTACTGCATCGTGGGTCCGCCGAGCGTGGCCATGTCCGCCACGCCCGGGACCGACCGGTACTGCTTGACGATGTCCCAGTCGTCGATCGTCTTGAGCTGCATCGGCGTGCGATCGGGGCTCTCCACGATGTAGCGGTAGACGAGGCCCGAGGGGGCCGAGAGCGGCGACAGCGACGGGCTGACGCCGCTGGGCAGCGACGCGTCGCCGATGCGCTCGAACGCCTGTTGGCGCGCGAAGTACGGATCGGTCTTGTCCTGGAACGTCATGATGACGTCCGACAGACCGTACAGCGAGATGGAGCGGACGATCTTGAGATTCGGGATGCCGTTCATCGCGACTTCGACCGGCACCGTGATCAGTCGCTCCACTTCCTCGGTGGCGCGCCCCGGCCACTGCGTGATCACCTCGACCATCGGTGGCGAGAGGTCCGGATAGGCGTCGACCGGCAATCGGGTGAACGACCAGATGCCGACGCCCGTGACCGCGGCGAAGATCAGGAAGACGAGGAGCGGTTCGGCGAGCGCGGCGCGGACCAGCCGATTGATCATTACTGGCTCTCGGCGAACTGCAGGAACAACCCGCCTTCGGTGACCACCTTGTCGTTCGCGGCGAGACCCGAGGGCACGTCATACCGGTCCCCGACGCGCTGTCCGAGCGTGATCGTCCGGCGGTTGAAGCCCCCGTCCGGCGCGGCCACAAACACGAACGGCAGGTTTTCCTCGTCGCGGAGCACAGACGACACCGGAACCAGCATGCCCGGCAGCGCGCGATCGGAGCGGATCGCCACCCGCACATACATGTCGCGCTTCAACGCCTGGCGATGGTTCTGCACGAGAATCCGCACCGCGGTCGCACGCGTAGAAGTGTCCACGATCGCCGCCACATAGTCGACGCGTCCCGGGAACGAATCGGGCGAGGCGTCGGTGGTGACCTCGACCGGCTCGCCTTTCTCGACCGCGTTCAACTGTGATTCGAAGACGTTGGCCATGACCCACACGGTCGACAAGTCGGCGATCGTGAAGCACTGGGTCTGCCCGGCCTCTATCACCTGCCCGGGGTTGATCAACTTCTCCACCACGACGCCGTCGATCGGCGCCCGGATCGTGCCCGGGAGCGACGTCACGGGTTTGCCCTCCTCGATGCCCCGCATGGCGGCGCTATCGACGCCGAACGCGATCATCTGCTGGATGGCGGCGTCGCGGTCGGCCGCCGCCGATGCGGAGTCGGCCCGCGCTTGATCGAGATCGCTCTTGGCGATCGCGTCATTGGCGAACAACTTCGTGTCCAGCGTGGCGATGCGCGCGGCGTTGCGGAGCGCGGTCTGGGCCTTCTGGTATGACGCGAACGCCTGGGCGAAGTCCGGGGAGATGACCGTCGCCAGGGGCGTGCCCTCGTGCACCACCGTGCCCTGCGTGACGAGAATGCGGGTGACGGGTCCCGAGATCTGCGACAGCACCGGTGTCGAGCGGTCGCCGTTGAACGCCACCGTACCCGTGGTCGTCACCGTCGGCTGGAACATTGAGGGGGTGACAGGCTCGGTGTGAATGCGGGCGCGCTGCTCTTCGGTGAGGATGAACGCCGACGTGTGGGGCTTGGCCACGGTGGCCGCATAGCTCTTCTGGGAGTCTCCCCGACATCCCCCGAGCAGAAGCGCCGCCACGGCGGCAAAAGCCACTGGCCTACTGTCCACTGGACCCTCCCGTGCGAAATTGCGCCAGCGGCGCTGCCGCGGCGCGCTCCAGATCGGCCTGGGCCTGATTTGCGGCCGCCAGCGCGTCCGTGTATTGCGCCTGGGCGGCCACCAGATCGCGGCGCGCACCCAGCACGTCGAGCGCCGACGAGCCGCCGAGTCCGTAGCTCACCGACGCGACTTTGTAGGCCGCCTCGGCCGACGGGAGCAACTGGTCGCGGATGAACACCGCCTGTTGGAGCGCGGTGGCCGCCGTCGAATACGCGTTGCGCACGTCCTGATCGACCGACGCCCGCAGATCGCGGTAGGAGGCCTCGAGCTCGCGCTCGTGGTGGCGCGACGCGCGAATGTCGCCCCCGGTATGCTGCCAGAAGAAGATCGGGATCGGCACGGAGAGCCCGTAGTTGAAGATCGGGAATCGGTTGGGAAACGACACGTCGGGCGCGCCCAGGTCCCACGTCACGCCGCCCACGATGTCCGGTAGCCAGAACTCTTGGGCCAACACCGTCGTGGCGTGGGCGCCGGCCTGTTCGGCGCGGAGCCCGGCCAACTCGGGCCGCGCCGCGAGCGCGCTCTGCTCGATCGGATCCAACGGCGGCAGCGGGAGCGGGACATTGAGCGTATCAGCCGCCTCGACCCCGAGACCCAACCCACGCCCCAGGAGGCGATTGAGCGACGCGCGGGCGTTGGCGATCTCGCGGCCGTTGGCGATCAGGTCGTTCTGGGCACTGGCCTCATCCACCTGTGCGCGAATCACGTCGAGTTTGGCGGCCGTGCCGGCCTCGAACCGCGCTTGCGTCTTCTTGAGAAAGTCGGCGGAGAGATCGTGCGATTCCGTGAGATCGCTTCGGTGCCGGAGGGCAACCCGCAGCGAGTCGTACGTTTGCGCCGTCTGCGACGCGATCTGCTGCTTGAGCCCCGCGTAGTTGGCCTCGGCCGATTTGACGCCCGCGGTGCCGATGGCGTAGTTCAGCCGGAACTTGTCGGGGAAGGGGATATCGATACTCGCCCCGATCGGTTTGCCGGTCGGAAATCCTTTCTCCTGGACGTACTGCGCGGAGCCCTGCGGGTCCGGAATGGCCCACGTGCTCGTGCGCTGCCCGCGTGCCTCGTCGATCTGCTCTCGCGCGACGACGATCTGCGGGTTGTGCGCCAGGGCCATCGCCACTGCCTGCGACCGGGTCAGTCGCAGCGTGTCGTTGGCGCTCGCATCCTGTGTCTGTTGTTGCGCCGAAGCTGCCCGCGCGAAAATCGCGAGGCAGAGCGCCCACCTGAATTGTGATGACATGGTCCCAGAGTGGTCAGCGCGACGCCGTCAGGGGCGGAGCTCGTGATCCGTTCGACCGTGAGACCTGGGAGTGGGCCGGCCGCTCGACTTGCATGACGGAAGCCGTCTCGCTGGCGCGCACATCGGGCGCCGGCGCGGCGGAAGCCGCGCCACGCGACACGAGGGTGCGCGTGACGCAGGCGGGGCAGGTGGCTTCGTTGTGGGCGTAGTGCAGCTGTGTGCCGCGCTGCTCGACGTGTGCCGCCGCATCCGGCCCGCTCCACGCCTCCGCAATCGGCGCCAGATCGATGGCGATCAGGCCGAACACGGCGAAAATGGCGAGCAGGTGGCGGAACACGCGACTCATACCCGGTCTATGGTACCGGCGTTCCGCCGGAAATTCCAGCGCGGCACCCGCTCAGCTCTCGAATTCACGCGTGCGACCGCGGACGACCTGCCCGCAGCGGGGGCAGTGCAGATCCCCTTCTTCGGCGATCGCGTAGTCGAACACCCGCCCACAGGCGCACCGGTCGAGCAGCCCCTCGCTGCCGCACAACACACAGAACTGGTCGTCGGCTTCGTAGACCCGGAATCGCCCGCAGGTCGGACAACGCTTGGTTACCCGTGCCGGGGCTGGACGCGCCTTCCGCGTCATCGGGATTTCCCGCCGCGCAGCCAGTCCAGCGGATCGACGGCGGCGCCTTGTCCACGCCGAATCTCGAAGTGCAGGTGCGCGGGCAGCTCGGGATCCGATCGCCCGACGGACCCGATCTGGTCGCCCTTGTCGACGTGCTGTCCCTTTTTCACATTGGCGCGGCTCAGCGATCCGTACACGGAATAGTCGCCGCCGCCATGCTGCACGATCACTGTCAGGCCATACGTGCCGATCACCTGGGCCACGACGACGCGCCCGGATTCCACGGCCCGCACGGCCGTCCCGAGATTGGCGCCGATGCCGATGCCGTTCCACCGCGTCGTGGTGTTGTTGGGGTTTACAACCCGTCCAAATCGATACAGGATGCGCCCTTCCACCGGCCAGTCGAGGCGACCGATATCCCGCGTGGTCAATGTGCTGGCGGCAGCCGCCGGCGCGTTGGCCTTGGCCTCCGCCTTTTTCCGTGCCGTCTCGATGGAGCTGATGACGGAGCCCAAATGGGCCTCCGACTTCGCGATCTCGGCCAACCGCGCCGCGGTCTCGGCGGTCGCGCGCTTGGCCTGGGCCAACCGGCCTGCGCGCTCGACCTCGAGATCGCGCAGGCGCGTTTCCTCGCTGGCCTTCTCGCTCCGCGTCTCTTCCACGGATGTCTGGAGCGCGACCAGTGACCGGCGCTGCTGGGTGATCCGTTCCTTGAGCGTCTCCACGCGGGACACCAGGGCGCGGTCGCGTAGCGCCAGGAGATGCAGATACTTGTAGCGCGCGATGAGCTGCGCGAACGACTCGGCCTCGAACAGCACCTCGGTCGTATGGCGCGGGCCTGCCTTGTAGATCTCGACGATCCGGTGGCGGAGCATCGCCCGCTTGATGGCCAGCTCGTCCTCGGCCCGCACGAGATTCCCTGTGACTTCGTCGATGTCGACCTCGATGGCGACGAGTTGGCCGTCCAACGCCCGCACCGCACGGGCCGTGAGGACGGCCTGGCGGTCCAGATTCTCGACCTCATCGGACAGGTCGTGGACGCTGTTCCGGAGCTCGGCCATCCGGTGTTCCAGGTCGGCGCGCTCTTCGTGCAGCGAGTCGAGCTCGGCGCGGTCGGCTCGCAGGCGCTGATCGGCCGTCGGTTGCTGGGCGCCGGCCACGCTGGCGCCCAGCACGACGGCGAAGCAGACCCCTCTCAGACGCGCCGTAGATGTCTCCCGACGGAGAGCGCGCTGCCCGCGAGGCCGAGGAAGGCCCCGAACAGGATGCCGAGCGCCGCGGCGCGGAACCCGAAGAACTCGGCCTGAACGAAATACTGGGAGACGAGCGCCGCCGCCAGCCAGGTCAGAAAGAGCGCCAGCGCACCGCCCAGGATGCCTTTGACAAACCCCTCGATCAGAAACGGTGCCCGCACAAACGCATCAGTAGCGCCGACGAGTCGCATGATCGATATCTCCCGCCCGCGCGCCAGCACGGCCATCCGGATCGTCGCGCCAATGATGATGACGGCCACCGCGGCGAACGCCAAGCCGAGCACGAGCCCGACCACCGTGGCGATCGTCCGGATCTGATAGAGCTTCTTCACCCAATCCTCGGCATAGCGCACGTCGTCGATGAACGAGTACGTGGCGATGCGGTCGGCCACGGTCTTGACCGACTTGGGGTCGCGGGCGTTCGGTTTGAGTCGCACTTCGATCGACGCCGGCAGCACCCCCGCTTCGAAGACGTCCCCGAACTCGCCCAGCTCGCTCTTGGCGCGGGCCAGGGCCGAGTCTTGCGAGATGAAGTCGACGTGGGCCACTTCGGGAAACGCCGCAATGTCGCCCATGGCCGCGGCCACGGCTTCCGGCGCCGTGCCGTCGGTCACGAATCCCGCGATCTCGACCCGCTCTTCCGTGCGCTGGAGCGCGTCCCGAATGTTGAGAGCCACGAGTCCGAACAGCCCGAACGCGAACAGCGAGAACGCGATGGTGAGAATCCCCAGCACGCTGAGCAGCGGCGCCCGGCGGAAGGCGATCAGCGCCTCGCGAAAAGCGAGTCTCACGGGCGCCTCACGAGACCGCGATCTCCGCGTCGCCGCCGGAGTCCGACACGATGCGTCCCTGCAGCATCTCGATGGTGCGATAGTCCGACCGCCGGATGAGATCGAGATCGTGCGTGGCCATGATGACCGCGGTACCGGCGGAGTTGATCTCGCGCAGCAGTTGGAAGACGCCGCGCGTGGCCCGGTCATCGAGGTTGCCCGTCGGCTCGTCGGCGATCAACACGAACGGATCGTTGACCAGCGCGCGGGCGATGGCGACGCGCTGTTGCTCTCCGCCGGACAGCTCCTTGGGATAGGCGGCGCCCTTGGAGGCGAGGCCGACCTGCGTCAGCAACCGGTTGACTTTGCCCGGGATCGTGTCCCGCGGCGCGCCCGTGACTTCCAGCGCGAACGCGACGTTGGCGTGGGCGGTCCGGTCGTCGAGCAACCGAAAGTCCTGAAACACGACCCCGAGCCGGCGGCGCAGCCGGGCGATGTCTCCGCGGCGTGCTTCCGAAGAGCTGGTGCCGCTCACCCGGACTTCGCCCGTCGTGGGGCGTTCATCCATGTACACGAGGCGGAGCATCGTGCTCTTGCCCGACCCGCTGGGGCCCGTAAGAAAAACGAACTCCCCCTTGGCGACGTGCAGCGTGACGTCGTTCAGGGCCAAGCCGGTGCGCGGATATTCCTTCGAGACGTGCGTCAGCCGGATCATCGCAGCGCTTGATCCAGGTCGGCGATGAGATCCTCAACGGCTTCGAGGCCGACGGAAAGTCGGACGAATCCGTCCGGAATCCCCATCGCGGCGCGCCGCTCGGGCGTCAAATGCGTGTGGGACGAGAAACGCGGCTCGCTCACCAGCGAGTCGACGCCGCCCAAGCTGGGCGCGTGCAGCCACAGGGCCAGCCGGCGCACGAACCGGTCGACCGCGCGCCCGCCGCCCGACAGCTCCAACCCCAGCATCGCGCCGAATCCGTCCATGTGGTGCTTGGCGACGGCGTGGTCTTCGTGCGAGGCCAGCCCGGGGTAGTGCACGCGCTTGATGTCCCGGTGGGCCGATGCCCACTCCGCGATGGTCATGGCGCTGGCGTTCTGTCGCTGGACGCGGACCTCCAACGTCTTGAGGCCGCGCTCCAACAGCCAACAGGCGAACGGATCGGGGGCCTGCCCCCAGATCATCATCTTCTCGCGCGCTTCCTCGATCACCGGCGCCGACCCGAGGACGACGCCGCCCATGGCATCGTGATGCCCGTTGAGGAACTTCGTTGTGGACTGGATGACGACGTCGGCGCCGTGTTCGATGGGCCGGAAGTTGACGGGGCTGGCGAACGTCGAGTCGACGACCAACGCCAACCCGAGCTCTTTGGTCAGGAGGCTGATCGGCCGCAAGTCGACCACCCGGCAGGTCGGATTGACGGGGGACTCCAGAAAGATCGCGCGGGTCTCTTTGCGGAGCCGCTTCCGCCAGCCGCGGCTTTCCATGGGGTCGACGAGCGTGACCGCGATACCGACCCGGTCGAATTCCTTGGTGAGCAGCGCGTAGGTGCCGCCGTAGACCCAGGTACTGGCCAGGAGATGATCGCCGGGGCGAAGGAGGGCCAACAGGGCGACGGCGGTCGCCCCCATCCCACTCGCCGCCAGCAACGCGGCTTCGGCGCCTTCGATCTCGGCCAGGCGCCGCTGGACCACCTCGGCGTTCGGCGAGTTCCCGTACCGCGGGTACCGCATGCCCGCGGCGGTCCCGTACTCCTGCAGGAAATTGACCGACTGATAGATCGGCGTAACGACCGGCGAGAGCGCGCCTGCATCGCTGCTATCGGCGCCACCGTGGATGGCGATCGTGGACAGACCGAGTGGGCGGGGGGCGCGGGGCATGCGGCTATTTCTCAATGTCCAGTTTTTGTATCCGAATGATTTCCGAGGGAGCAGCACCGAGGACATCGCGCAGGACGACGTCGCCGCGCGGCAGTTGGTCGTCGATGCGCAGCGTCGCGATCTCCTGCCGCCGCGGACCGATGACCCGGCACAACTGGCCGTCGGCAAGGAGACGCAAGCGGGCCTCGCCTTCGTTCATCCGGACTTCGGGACCGCGTTCAGGGTCACCTCGACGCGTGGCGATCAACGAGGCGACCCGCAGCGGCGGGTTGTACCCGGTGCTCACAGATCTACGGAAACCTCAGGTAGTGCGTTCCCGCGCGCATGACCACCCGCCGCGCGGCCAGCAGCTCGAGGAGATCGCCGGCGTGGCCGGTCTCCAGCGAGAGGACGTCCGCCAGGGCACCGGCGTCGGCCCGCCCAAGGCGGGCGACCGCGTCCCAGGCGCGCCGCGCGTCGGCGTCGAGCGTGCCGAGCAACTGCGGCGCGCCATCGGCCGCCTCGGCGACCAGCGCCAACTCGTACCGGGCGAGCGCGGTCTCGATGGCGTCGACGTGGGCTTCGTGGAGCCCACGGCACAGGAAGAAGCCGTCGGTGGACCGTAGCAGGAGCTTGGCCACGACTTCGTCGGCGCAGGAGTAGTCGAGCAATCCCACGTGCGTGAAGTCGATCACCGTGAGCGCCGGCCCGCCGCCGGGTCGCCCCGAGACCAACAACTCGATCTCGGTGCGCACGGCGACGCCGGTGGGGCGCGTCACCAGGTTGGAATACAGCTCGCACACGGAGCGCCGGAGCACGGAGCTGAGATCGATGGTCTGGATCACGGCGTGGTCTCGCGGGTCCGCTCGGGGATCGTGATCTGCACCTGCGCTCCGGGAAACATCGGCAATTCCTGCTGCAACGGAAGATCATCATCCCAGGATGGGACAATCGCGATGCGGGCCGTGCCGCTCCGGATCGACAATTTGCCGCCCCACTTGCCCAGGAAGTTGCGTGCGTTGGCCAGACCCTGCCCGCGCCCGCGGTCCCGAAACCGGCTGACCCCGCGAATCACGGCTTCCTCCAACGCGATGCCGTCGTCCCACCGGTCGTCCGCGGGACGGCCGGACAGGCTCTCCAGGGAGCGGCGGAACCCGACGCCGCCGTCGCACACGGCGATCTGTACGACCCGGCGCCCGAGCCGCTTCTTCCATAGGTAGGTCTGCACCGCGACCCAACCGCCGGTTCCGGCGTGCTCCACGACGTTCTGGCATACCTCGGAGAGCGTGGTGACAAAACGGATCGTGGCCGCCGCGTCGATATTGAGCTCGCTCGCCAGCATCTTCTGCGCGCGCTGCTGGATCCGGTCCACGACGTCGTGCACGTCGCCGCTCTTCGATACCGCGGTGATCTCCAGGAGGACCGGCGACTCGCCGCCGGCCTTGTGCTTTGGCACGCTCCCTTGAATGTCAAACAGGTCGTCGGCATGTCGAAAGAACCCCATACGGGTCCAATACGACACCGTCTCGTCCGCCTCCGGCGGAACGAGACTCGGGCGACCGGGTCGGGTCTGCGCTATGGTGAGAAGTGCCGTGAGGCCATACGGAGTGGCCCAGCGGGAGTGTCGCGCATCCAGCAGGATTTTGTCCTCCGGGCCGAGCGCCGCGAGGGCCGTGAGGACCTGCTCGAAGGTGCTATCGTCCAACGCGGGGGGCACCGGGATGATGTGCGTCACGTCGGGCTCAACTCTCCGCGCAGGTGGTGGGCGAGACCGGCCGCGCCCCGGTGCCCGACATTCCGAGCCGCCGCCACCAGCGCCGCGCGCATCGCGTCGGCAAAGTTATCACCGGCGAGCAGTCGCGAGAAATAGGTCGCGCCCCACACATCGCCGCACCCGGTGGGATCGTTCTCGGCGCCCTCGGCGGGGACCGCCGGCACCAGCGCCGTGCGAACGGCGCCCAGTCCGGGCTTGGTCTGCATCCATCCGATGCCGCCGTCGAATTCGGGAGCGGCGAAGTACACCGCGCCGCGGCTCCCCAGGGTCACCACCAGACAGCGGACGCCTTCGGCCAGTGCCGTGGCCGCGAGGGCCATGGGATCGGCGGCCATGAGCGCCATCTCATCTTCATTGACCTGCAGGAGGTCCGCGCAGCGGCACCACGGGGCGACGTTCGGCAACGGCCGCGGCGTGCGCAGTCCGCTCGGCTCGATGTCCAGCAGCAGAGAGTGGAGGTCCAGGTAGATCGGCCCCCGATAGTGCTGGCGCAGGAGCTGCGCGGTCTCGAGATCCAGCTCATTGCCGGCGATGAGGTTCACGTACAGGGCATCGAGCCCGTGCAGCAGGGGTTTGAGCCCGAGCCAGGTCCACCCGGGTATGCCGCCGGTCAAGACTTCGCTCCGGCGCTCGGCGCTCGTGTACCGCAACTCGACGCGGTTGTTCGGATACGACACTTCGATCGGCGCGGCATCGGGCGCCACGCGGCGGAGCTTGCCCAGAAATTCCCGCGCCCGCGGCGCGAGATCCCGCCCCACGCGTACCAGCGGCACGAGCTCCCAATCCGGAGACAGCGCGGCGTCGAAGGCGCCGAGCGCGTACGTGATGCCGCCCCACTCCTCGACCGGCTCCCGCCGGGGATCGCGCCCGTGGATCACATCCCAGACGAACGTGCCGATGACGCCCACCCGCTTCGGCATCAGTGTCCCGATTGCATCTTGAACGTCGCGACGGCGCCCACGACGCCGGCGGCGCCGGCGAGGATGCCCGGCACGATGCGGCAGGCGTCCACCGCCGGCCGGAACGCGCGGCGTTTGACCTCGGCGCGCAGGGGCTCGAACAGTGCGTCCCCGGCCTCGGTGACGCCGCCCGCCAGGACGACGACATCCGGATTGATGATATTGAGCAGGTTGGCGAGCCCCGAGCCGAGGAACCGCGCGGTATCGCGCACCACTTCGCGCGCCGTCGCGTCGCCCTGCAGCGCCGCGTCGTACACGGTGCGAGCCGTGATCCGGCTCAGGTCCCCGCCGACCATGCGTGGGAGGACGGATTCCTCATTGCCGGCCAGCGCTTCGCGCGCGCGCTCGGCGATGGCGGGGCCCGAGGCGTAGGCTTCCAGACATCCATAGTTGCCGCACTTGCAGCGGCGGCCGGTGGAGTCGATCGTCGTATGGCCGATCTCGCCGGCGACGTCCGAGGACCCGTGATAGAGCGCGCCGTTCAGGATCAGGCCGCCGCCGATGCCGGTGCCGATCGTGAGCCCGACGACATTGCGCGCTCCCCGGGCGGCGCCGCACCACCATTCGCCGACGGTGGCGCAGTTGGCATCGTTGTCGAGCGTGGCGGGCAGATTGACCCGGTCCGCGATGCGATCGCGCAACGGAAAATTGCGCCAGCCCAGGTTCGGGGCGACAATCACGATGCCGCGCTCGCGGTCGAGAGGCCCGGGCGCGCCCATCCCGACACCCAGGAAATCGGACCGGGCGGCGCCGGTTTCTCTCATGGTGTCGGCGATCACGTCCTCGACGGTATCGGCGATGCGCGACGCGACGGCATCGGCGCCGCTCTCGGCGTTCGTCAGGCACGTCCGAAAGGCGAGCACCGCGCTGCCATCCGTGGGGAGCGCGCCGGCGGCGATGTTGGTGCCGCCCAAGTCGATACCGACGACATAGCGTTGGGTCATGATATAGTGGCGAGGGCCGCTGCTTCGACGTCGTCGACCGTGATCAGGGCCAAACACTCCTTGTGCGCGGCCGCCAGAATATCGCCACGGCCGGAGCGGGGGCAGTTGTTTTTCGCGCACGGTACACAGCGGAGCTCCGGGTGCCGCAGCATCCGGTGGCCCTCGCCGAGCGGTCCCGTGATCCGCGGGTCTCCGGCGCCCCACAAAGAGACTGTCGGTGTGCCGACGGCCGCCGCGAGATGCATCGGGCCCGTGTCGTTCGTCACCAGCAGGTCACAGGATGCAATGGCGGCGGCGAGAAGCGCCAGGTCGGTCCGGCCTCCCGCGTCCAACCCGGCGGTCCCGGCGACGGCCGCCGTGAGCTCCCGTTCGGCCGGGGCGCCGAGCACGACGACCCGTCGGCGGCGGCGTCAGCCGGCGCACCAACTCGGTAAAGCGGTCGGGCAGCCACCGGCGACTGGGGGCGTTCCCACCAGGGAACACGCCGATCGCCGGTTCCGAACCCACCAGACCCCGCCACTGTTCCAGCGCCTGGGCCGGCACATCCAGCCGCGGCACCGGCGGAGATCCCGAGTGCCGCGTCACCAGACCCATATACTGGGCGGCCCGATGGATCGCGCCGGGCCGGGGCGCGGGATCGTTGAGCAACGCGGCCCGCCCGTCCGTGGGGACGCCGCGCCGGGAGCGCACGCCGCCCAGCGCGAAGATCAGGGCCGAGGAAAACGACGGCGGCAGCAAGACCCCCCGCGCGTACCGCGCCGCGCGGAGCGCGCGCGCCGCCGCGATCGCACCGACGGCGCCCCGCGTCAGCGTCAGAATGCGACCGGGCAGGGGCACCAAGTGGAGCAGCGGCGCGAGACTGGTCACGACGAGCACGTCGGCGTCGCCCGCGGCAGCGAGGGCGGGCAACGCGAGCACCAGGTCACCAAGATGATTCGGGGCGCGGACGATGAGGCGGCCGTCCGTCGCGGCGCCCGCCGCGGTCATTCGACCTGGAGGACCGCGAGGAACGCCTCCTGCGGGATTTCCACCGTGCCGACCTGCTTCATGCGCTTTTTCCCTTCCTTCTGTTTCTCCAGGAGCTTGCGCTTCCGCGTGATGTCGCCGCCATAGCACTTGGCGAGGACGTTCTTCCGCAGCGCTTTGACGGTGGTGCGGGCAATCACCTTCGTGCCGATCGCGGCCTGGATGATCACCTCGAACAACTGCTGCGGGATCAGTTCCTTGAGTTTGTCGGCGATCTTCCGACCCCACTCGTAGGCCTTGTCCCGGTGAATGATGACGGAGAAGGCATTGACGGGATCCCCGTTGATGAGCATGTCGAGCTTGACGAGGCTGCTGGCGCGGTAGTCGAGCATTTCGTAGTCGAGGCTCGCGTAGCCCCGCGAGATCGTTTTGAGCCGATCGTAGAAATCGAGGATGATTTCGGCGAGCGGAAACTCGAAGTCGAATTCCACGCGCTGGGTGTCGATGTAGCTCATGGTGATGTAGATGCCGCGCCGCTCGGAGCCCAGGGCCATGATGGGTCCGATGTATTCCGCGGGCGCCACGATCCGCGCTTTGACGAACGGCTCTTCGATGCGCTCGACCTCGGCCGCCGCCGGCATCTTCGACGGGTTCTCCAGCAGGATCATGTCGCCATTGCCGAGATGGACTTTGTACTCGACGTTGGGCACGGTGGTGACGAGATCCAGATCGAACTCGCGCTCCAGGCGCTCCTGCACGATCTCCATGTGCAGCAGTCCCAGAAACCCGGCGCGGAACCCGAATCCGAGCGCCGTCGACGTCTCGGGCTCGTAGTTGAGCGACGCGTCGTTGAGCTGCAGCCGGTCGAGCGCGTCGCGCAGATTCTCATACTGGCTCGTGTCGGTCGGATACAGGCCGGCGAAGACCATGGACCGGACGTCCTGATATCCGGGCAGCTTGTCGACCGGCGGCTGCGTCGCATCGAACACCGTGTCGCCGACCCGCGTTTCCTTCACGTGCCGGACGTTGGCGACCACGTATCCGACCTCGCCCAGGCGCAGTGCGGGCGCTGGCACCTGGCGGAGCTGGTTGTACCCGACCTCACTCACGACGTACTGCTCGCCGCTGGCGCCGAAGCGGATCGTCATCCCGGGGAGGAGTGAGCCATCGACCACGCGCACACTGGGGATCGCGCCCCGGTACCGGTCGTAGTACGAATCGAAGATGAGCGCGCGCAGCGGCCCGTCCGGTTCGCCCTCGGGCGCCGGGACGCGGGCCACGAGCGCTTCCAACAGCTCGGGAATGCCGAGACCTTCTTTGGCACTGACCATGAGGACGTCGTCCAGCGAGACGCCGAGCAGGTCCATGACCTCCTGGCGCCGCCGCTCCGGCTCGGCGGCCGGCAGGTCGATCTTGTTCAAGACCGGGACAATCGTGAGGCCGGCGTCGAGCGCCAGAAAGAGATTCGACAGCGTCTGCGCCTGGATGCCCTGGGACGCATCCACGACGAGGATCGCGCCTTCGCACGCGGCCAACGACCGGGAGACTTCATACGTGAAGTCCACGTGGCCCGGCGTGTCGATCAGGTTGAGCTCATAGTCCCGGCCCGATCGAGAGGCGTACGTCATGCGCACGGCGTTGAGCTTGATCGTGATGCCGCGCTCCCGCTCCAGGTCCAGCGTGTCGAGCACTTGATCCTTCATCTCCCGCTTCGCCAGCGTCCCCGTCGCCTCGATCAGCCGGTCGGCGAGGGTGGATTTCCCGTGGTCGATGTGGGCGACGATACAGAAGTTCCGGATGTGCTCGAGTTTCATGCTCGAAAGATAGCCTTACCCGGGGGGGCCGAGCCTGCCGAAGTGCGTCAGAGTGATGTCGCCCCGCTCGAGGCGCCCGCGCACTGCCGGACCGGTCAGCGCCGCCAGCTCGCGCTCGCGTTGCCACGTGTAGGGGTCCACCGTCGCCAGCCCTGCCTCGTCGTATCCCGGATGGACCATGAGCTCCGTGACTCCCGGTTGCAGATGATCCAGAACGTCCAGCACGCACCGCTCGAACCCGTCCGCCCCATTGAGGCCCAACCCCGCAAAGTGATCCGTACCCGGCGTCGGCCGCCGCCAGACGGCCAAGGCGAGCAACTTGAAGTTGGGCCATCGCACATAGGGCACGCCCTCGCGCGCCGCCACCCCCATGACGGCGCTCCAGGCCCCCGGCAGGAGATGCGTGTGCCGGTGGCTGTCGATGTGGGTGACGCGCGCGCCCGCGGCGCGCAGCGCCGAGAGCTGTGCCGCGCACTCGGCGGCCACGTCGCCGGGGTCGACGAGATGTGCGAGAGCGCGCCGGGTCAGCTTCGCGAGAGACAGAAAGGCGCCAGTGCGGTCGACAAGTGTCGGCGCCGGCGTGAGCGGGCGGCCGACGAGGAGATTCAAGTGCAGGCCCAAGTCCAGCGCGGTGTCCGGAAGCCGCGCGCACGCATCCGACCACCCGGCCAGGCCGACCATGACCGATGTCGCGGTGACGACGCCGGCGGCGTGGGCGGCGACGATGCCGCGGGTCACGGACGGTGTGAGGCCGAAATCGTCGGCAGTGATGATCAACGTGGGCACGGCAGAAAATTGACCGCCTCCGCACCCACGTCTACCTTTCCCGGTCCGTGATGGAACATCCGTGATGGAAAGCTCGCGTTCCGACCGGGCCGATTTGTTCGACCCCGCTGTGCTCGCCTCGATGGGTCACATTGAGATCGTCGCCCGTTGGATCGTCGACGGGTTCCTCGCGGGCTTGCACCGCTCACCGCGCAAGGGATTCTCGGTGGAATTCGCCGAGTACCGTCCCTACCAGCCGGGCGATGACCTCCGGTATGTCGATTGGCGGATCGCGGCCCGTGCCGACCGGTGGGTCGTCAAGCAGTTCGAGGAGGAGACGAATCTCCGCGCCACGATCGTGCTCGACGTCAGCCGGTCGATGGTGTGGCGCGGGTCGCCGCAGCGCCTGACCAAGCTCGCTTATGCCGAGCGGTTGGTGGCCGCGATCTCGCTGCTCTTTCTCCGGCAGCGGGACGCCGTGGGGCTGGTGCGTTTTGACGACGCGGTCCGGACGTCGGTCGCGCCGCGCGCCCGCACGACGCAGTGGCGCCGCATTGTCGCCGCGCTCGACGGCCCGGGCGCGGGTCGCGCCTCCAATGCCTCGGATGGTTTGGCCCACGCCGCGCGCATGGTGCGTCGCCCGGGGATGGTGATCCTGGTTTCCGACCTCCTCACCGACGTCGAGCCCGTCGACCGCGCCGTGCGCGCGCTCTCCGTGGCCGGGCACGATGTCACCGTGCTCCATGTCATGGATCCCGATGAGCGCGAGCTGGCGGCCGCGGGCGACGCGGTCTTCGTCGATCCGGAGACGGCGCTCGAAGTGCCGGCGACCGTGGCCGACGTGCGCGACGCCTACCGTGAGACCGTCGATGCCGCCATTGCCGAGTGGCGCGCCGCCTTCGCGCGGAACGGCGCCCGGTACGAGATGGTGCTCACGGACGCGCCGTTTGGCCTTCCCCTGCGCCGCGCCTTCGCCGCGCGGCAGGGTCGCTCCGGCGCGTGAGCTTTCTTTCTCCGCTTCTGCTCCTCCTCGGCGCGGGCGCCGCCATCCCGCTGCTGCTCCACCTCATGCGCCGGCGGACCGGAACCCGGATCGAGTTTCCCGCGGCCCGGTACCTGTTGCGCGCCGAGCGCGAGCACAGCCGGCAAGTCAAGCTGCGCAATCTGTTGTTGCTGGTGCTGCGCGTGCTCGCCATCATCGCGATCGCGCTGGCCGCCGCGAAGCCCGTGAGCCGGCTCGTCCCCACGGCCGCCGCGCATGCGCCCGCGGTCGTCGCCCTCGTGCTGGACAATTCGCTCAGCACATTGGCGATCGTCGGCGGCCGGTCCGTGCTCGATGGGCTCAAGGACGACGCCGGGCGCGTCCTGGGCCGCCTCTCGGTATCGGATCGCGTGTGGCTCCTGACCGCCGATGGCGCGGTGCAGGGCGGCACACCGACGTCGCTCCGGACCGCGCTGTCCCGTGTCCGGGTTTTGGGAGCGGCGGGCGATCCACCGGCCGCCGTGGCCCGCGCCGCGGCGCTCGTCTCCAACGCCGCCGCATTGACGGCTGGCGACGCAGTCGTCGGCGTCCTGACCGATGGGCAGGCGACGACGTGGAACGCGCCTGGGACCCCAGTCGATGTCGGGGCGACGCGCGTCGTCGTGCTGGCTCCGGCGGCGGCGCCGCCGCCCAATCACGCCGTCCTCGAAGCCGACGCCCAACCGGTGCGCTGGACCCCGCGTGGCGCCGTCACGGGCCGCATTGGCGGCGTGGCCGACTCGGCGACCTATCGGATCGATCTTGGCGGCCGCACGTTGGCCCGGGGAACGGTCTCCGCCGGCGCGGGCGCGGAGCCGGTCGTCTCGGTCCACGCGGCGCCTTCGGAGCGGGGGTGGCTTCCCGGCAGCATCGAGCTCCAGCCCGATGAGTTGCGCGCCGATGACATCCGGCACTTCGCGGTGTGGATCGGTCCGCCGCCCGCCATTGACGCGGATTCGGGCGTCGGACCGTTCGTGAGCGGCGCGCTGTCGACGCTCATGTCGACGGGTCGTGCGGCGGCCGGCGGCGCGACCCGCGTCGCGGTCGTGCCCGCGGACCGCGTCAACACGCTGCCGGCGCTCATTGTCGCGCCGTCCGACCCTGTGCGCGTCGGCGCCGCCAATCGGGCGCTCGAGCGCGCGGGTGTCCCCTGGCGCTTCGCGCCCCTGCGTACCGGCGCCCCGGAACGCATCACGGGTCTCGTATTGAATGACGATACGACACGCGCCGACGCCGACATTTCCGTCACCCGCCGATATCCGCTGACCGCCTACGGCGTCGCTCCGCGCGATACGCTCGTGCGCGCGGGCGGCGCCCCGTGGATCGTGGCCGGGCCCGGCTATGTCCTGGTGGCATTGCCGCTCGATCCAGCGGCGACGTCGTTTCCGATCCGGGCGTCGTTTGTGCCGTGGGTCGATGACGTCCTCACCCAGCAACTGGGCGCGGGTACCGGGGCGATCCTCCACACGGTGCCGGGTGCGACGGTGGACCGGCCCGACGGCGTCGAGCAGTTGGAGGGCCCCGATGGCGTGGTGCGCAATCTCGTCGGCACATCCCTGACCATGCCGGCAACGCCGGGCGTCTATTTCCTGCGCCGCGGTGGTGTCCGCGCCGGGGCGATCGTGTCCGATGGCGAGGCGCGCGAATCGGATCTGCGCCGGCTCCCGGCCGCCGGTCTGGCCGGGCGGCTCAAGAGCAGCGTGCGCCGGGGCGCGCGCGTGTACGCCGATCCGCCGGCGTGGGTCGAAGCGCTCCTCTCCGGCAACGGCACGCGATCGGTGTTGGCGCCGCTCTTGTTCGTGGCACTCCTGGCACTCGCCGCCGAATCGATCGTGGCCCGCCGTTCCTCGCGTCCGGACGATGCCGGCGCGCGATCCGGCGCGGCCGGGGGATCCGGGCGGCGCGCCGCGCACAAGGCGGCGTGACGTGGCACTCCCCCTCCTGCTCGACGCCGTCGAGCATCTGAGCGCGTTCACCCAGCTTATCAATACCTTGCCCGGCCCCGCGACGCGGGAGCGGGTCGCGGGCCTGGCCGGCTCCGGCGATGCGGTGCTGGTCGCGGCGCTGGCGCGCCGGCTGCCCGGCCGCTTCATTGCGGTGGTGACGCAGGGGTTGCCGGAGGCCGAGCGGTGGCTGGCCGATCTCCAGTCGCTGACCGGTACGGGAGAGACGTCGATCGCGCTCTATCCGCCGCGCGAAGGGTTGGGCGAAGCCGAGCCCCACGCCGAGGTCGCGGGAGAGCGCGTCGAGACCCTCGAGCGGGTCGGGCGGGGCGGCGTGCGCGTGTTGTTGACGACGGCGCGCGCCGTCCTGGAGCGCACGCGGCTGGCCAGCGCGGTCCAGGGCGCGCGGCTCGAGCTGCGGACCGGCGACGACCAGCGCCGGCTCGAGGATCTGGCCGCGCATCTGGACCGCATTGGATTCGAGCGGGTGCCGATGGTCGAGGACGTCGCCCAGTACAGTGTGCGCGGCGGGATCTTCGACATCTACAGCTTCGGGATGGCGGATCCCGTCCGCCTGGAGTTCTGGGGCGACGAGATCATTGAGATGCGGCACTTCGATCTCGTCAGCCAGCGATCGACGCGGGCCGCGGAGATGGCGCTCGTGCTCCCCGTCGACGGCCGCGTGGGCGAGGACTCCGGCGAATTCGAGCGGATCACGCTGGCCGAGCTGTGGCCGCCCGACACCATCCTTTTCACGCCCCGCGATACGGCGCTCGAACCCGAGTTCAAGCGCACGTGGGACGAGGCGCAGCATCACATCGACCTGGCGCGCCGGCGCGGCGAGGACGTGACGTCGCGCGACGAGCTGTATCAATCGCCGGGCGATGCGCTGCACACCCTCGGGAAGTTCGGCACGATAGTGGACGTCGGTCGGGAGGGCGTCGGCGCCCTGGGGTTTCCGCTGCGCCCGCCGGAAGCGATCGACCGCGACATTGGGCGCCTGGCGCGCGTCGTTCGGGACGGCGTGCCGACGCTGATCCTGTGCGACAACGCGGGGCAGGCCGAGCGGCTCGAGGAGCTTCTCTCCGACGGGCGGCCGTCGGGCACGCCGGCGACGCTGGCGGTGGGCGTGCTCGATGGCGGGTTCGTCATTGGCCCGGGCGCGGACGGCGGCGCCGGACTCCGCGTGCTCACCGACCACGAGATCTTCCGGCGCGAGCGGCGGATCCGGCGGGCCCGGAAATACGGCAGCGGGATCTCGTTGGAGACGATCACGGCGCTCAAGCCGGGCGACTATGTCGTCCATTTGGAGCACGGCGTCGGCATTTATCGCGGGATCGAGACGATCTTCGTGAAAGAGAGCACCGTCGAAGTCGCGGTGGTGGAGTACGAGGGGGGCGACCGGCTCAACGTGCCGCTCTATCGCGTCGACCAGCTGGAGCGCTATCGCGCGGCGGCGGACGTCTCGGGCGACGCCCCGGTGCCCCGGCTCCACAAGCTGGGCGGACGCCGGTGGGCCCAGCAGCGGGATCGGACCAAAGCCGCCATTCGCGAGATGACGGCGGAGCTGCTCGATCTCTACGCGCGGCGCCAGGTCGCCAACCGGCCGCCGCACGCACCCGACGGCGCGTGGCAACGCCAATTGGAGTCGTCGTTTCTCTTCGAGGATACGCCGGATCAGCGGAAGGCGACCACGGATGTCAAGACGGACATGGAGCGGCCGCGCCCCATGGACCGTCTCCTCGTGGGCGACGTGGGATACGGCAAGACGGAGATCGCGGTGCGCGCGGCGTTCAAAGCCGTGCAGTCGGGCCGGCAGGTGGCGGTGCTCGTGCCGACGACGATCCTCGCCGATCAGCATACGCGGACGTTCGGCGACCGGTTGGCGGATTTTCCCATTCGCGTCGCGGCGTTGAGCCGTTTCCAGACCGCGCAGGAACAAGCGCAGGCGCTGGCCGAGCTCAAGGCGAAAAAGATCGACGTGATCATTGGCACGCACCGGCTCTTGAGCCCCGACGTCACCTTCGCCGATCTGGGACTCATCGTGATCGATGAGGAGCACCGGTTCGGCGTGCGGCACAAGGAGCGGCTCAAGCAACTGCGGCTCGACACCGACGTGCTGACGCTGACGGCGACGCCGATTCCCCGCACGCTGCACCTGTCGCTGGCCGGACTCCGCGACATGACGCTCATGCAGACGCCGCCGCGCGACCGGTCGCCGGTACTCACGTTCGTCGAGCCGTTCGATGACGGCCTCATTGAAGAGGGGATCGGACGGGAGCTGGATCGCGGGGGCCAGGTGTTTTTCGTGCACAACCGCATCGAGACGATCATCGCCATTGCCGACCACGTGCAGCGCCTCGTGCCGCGGGCGCGCGTGGCGGTGGGGCACGGGCAGATGCGGGAGCGCGACCTCGAGGATGTGATGCGGCGGTTCGTGAACGGCGAGGTCGACGTCCTGGTGTCGACCATGATCGTCGAGTCGGGCCTCGACGTGCCGAACGCCAATACGATGTTCGTCAATCGGGCCGACCAATTCGGGCTCGCCCAGCTCTACCAGCTGCGTGGGCGCGTCGGGCGGTCGCACCGGCGCGCCTACTGCTATCTGATGGTGCCGGACAGCGTGGATCTCGATGCCGAGCGCCGGCTGCAGGTGCTGGAGCACCACACGGAGCTGGGCTCGGGCTATCGCGTCGCGCTCAAGGACATGGAGCTGCGCGGCGCTGGCAACATCCTGGGCCCCGAGCAATCGGGGTTCGTGCAGGCCGTCGGGTTCGACATGTACCTGCGTATGCTCGATGAACAGGTGCGTCGGGTGCAGCGCGGCGATGCCGCCCCCCGGCCGGTGCCGACCGATGTGTCAGTGGATACACCAGCGCACCTGCCCGATACCTACATCCCGTCGCAGGACGCCAAGCTCGACGTCTACCGGCGTCTTACCCGCGTGGATAGCCCCACGGAGATCGACGCGATGGAGGCCGAGGTGCGCGACCGGTTCGGGCCGTTGCCGCCCCCGGCCAAAGCTTTCTTTACTGTCGCGGTACTGCGGATCGTCGGCGGCGCCTTGGGGATCGATGGTATCCTTGTGCGTGGTGACGAGGCCCGTATTACGTTTCGGCAGGATACCGCTCCCCGGCTCAAGGGGCTGTCGGCGGCGTTCCACGGCGTTCAATTCCAGACCGACGTTCGCCGCACACAACCGCTCTCGCTCAAGCTGATGCGCTTGGGCGGCGTTGAGCTATTGGACGGTGTGGTCCGTGCTCTCCGCAGCCTCACACCGTGATCCCCATCCGATCTCATTGAACCGTTATGACACGTCGTACCGCACTCGTTCCGCTCATTGTGGTCCTGGTTGTTCCGGCCTGCTCCGGATTCAGCGAAGCGATGACCACGCATGTCGACGTCGCGGCGCGCGCCGGCTCGACGGAGTTGTCCGTCGAGCGCCTGGCCGGGATGCTGGCCCACAGCAAGGCGCCGCTGCAAAAGGAATTGGCGCACCAGCTGGCGGATTTCTGGGTTGACTACCAGTTGATCGCCCGGGCGGCGGCGCGCGGCGACTCGCTGACGGCCCCAAAGGACGAAGATCAAGCCTTGTGGGCCGTCATTGGCTCGGCGCGGGCGCGGAAGTTCTTCGATCTGCTGACCAAGACGCAGATGGGATCGGACACGGCCGGCTATCAGGCGAAATACGCGGCGGGCGACTATCTGTCGGCGCGGCATATCCTCCTGATGGCGCCGCGCGGGGACACGGCCAAGGCCGGTCTGGACTCGGTGCGCCGGAAGGCCGAGGCGCTGCGCGCCAAGGTGACCAAGGCGAATTTCGCCGATCTGGCCAGGGACAACAGCCAGGATCCCGGTTCGGCGCGCAACGGCGGCGATCTCAAGGTCTTCCAGAAAGGGCAGATGGTGCCCGAGTTCGAGAAGGCGCTCCTGGTCACGAAGCCGGGCGAGGTGGCGCCGGGTGTCATCAAGACGCAGTTCGGCTATCACATCATCTACCGGCCGACGTACGACGAAGTGAAGGACCAGGTGGTCGGCATCGCGGGCGCGAAGCAGAAGCAAGCGGCGGAGAGCACCTACCTCGGCAAGCTCGACTCGGTGGGCAAGATCACGGTCAAGCCCAACGCGGTCGTCACAACGCGGGCGGTCGCCACCGACATTGACGCGCACAAGTCGGACAAGACGGTCCTGGCGACGTCGATCAACGGCGATTTCTCGGCGTCGGATCTGGCGCACTGGTTGTCGCTGTTCCCCGCGCAACAGCGGACGCAGTTGACCACGCAGACGGTGCCGGACTCGCAGATCCCGATGATCATCAAGAGCTTCGTGCGGAATGAGCTGGTGATCCGGTCGGCGGACAGCGCCAAGGTCACGCTCGACTCGTCGCAGCTGGCGGACATCAAGAAGGGCTACCAAGGGCTCATCGTGAACGCGTGGGGAGCCCTGGGCGTCGATCCGAAGGCGCTGGCGGACAGCGCCAAAGCGGTCCCCCAACGCGAGCGGATCGCCGCGACGCACGTGGACACGTATCTGGACCGGCTTCTGTCCGGCACGCCCGGCGTACGGTTCGTGGACGTGCCGACGCCGATCGAGCAGATCCTGCGGTCGAAGTACGAGTACCAGGTCAACGAAGCGGGTATCGATCGGGCGCTCGCCAAGGCGACGGCCGAGCGGAAGTCGACTGATTCGGCGAAGTCGGCCAGCGAGCCGCCATTGGCGGTGCCGTTGCCGGGGCTGACGCCCGCGCCGGCCGGGGGAGCGCCCAGCCAGTCGCCGCCGCCCGGAACCGGGCCGAAACACTAGCGCGATATCGCGGGTATGCGACAGTGATGCGATTCCTCACGTACGTCGCGCCCACTCTGGCCGTCGCGGCATTTGCCGCGACGGCTGCGGCGCAGCAGCCCGCGCCGCCTCCGCCCCCGCCGACCCCGGCGCCGGCCGCCGCGCACGACTCCGCCGCGAAGCCGGTGATCACCCAGACGATTCCGTCGGTCGCGATCCCGATTCCCGCGGCGCAGGCCAAGGCCGCGCCGGCGCCCGCCACCGCGCCGCCGCCCGCCGCGCGGGCAGCGGCTCCGGCCGCCCCCGCGCCGGTGGTCGCCGGTGCCCCAGCCGCCCCTGCCACGGCGACTCCAGCCGAGCCCGCCAAGGGGCCGCCCGGTGCGCCCGAGACGCTCGGTCCGAGCATACCCCTCGAGCGGGTCGTCGCCATTGTCGGCGATCAGCCCGTGCTCTGGAGCAGCGTGCTGGAGAGCATCAATGTCCGGCGCGCCCAGGGACTTAAAATCCCCGACGACTCGACCGGGCAGTTCGCGCTCGTCACTGAAGTTACGAACGACCTGATCGACCAGGAGCTGTTGGTCCAAAAGGCCAAGGACCTCAAGGTCGACGTGGCCGATGAGGACGTCGCGTCCGGCGTCGACAACCAGATCAAACGCGTCCGCAGCCAGTTCTCCGGCGACGCCGAGTACAAGAGCGAACTCAAGAAGGCCGGCTTTGGCACGCCCGAGGAGTACCGGAAGGGTCTGGTCGAGCAGGCCAAGCGCAGTGAGCTCCAACGGCGCGTCATTGACAAGCTCAAGCAGGACGGGAAGTTGATCCCGGTGAACGTGAGCGAGCAGGACGTGTCCGAGGCGTTCGAGAAGAACAAAGACAAGCTGCCGCGACGCCCGGCCTCGGTGACGTTCCGACAGATCGTGATCGCGCCAAAGCCGTCGGCCGCCGCCAAAGCCGCGGCGCACGCCAAGGCCGACACTGTGCTCAACGATCTCAAGCACGGCGCTGACTTTGCCGAACTGGCCAAGCGCATCTCCGAGGATCCGGGCTCCCGCGAGACTGGCGGAGACCTCGGTTGGAACCGTCGCGGCAACATGGTGCCCGAATTCGACCGCTGGATGTTCGCGCTGCCACCCGGCCAATTGAGTCCCGTGGTCGAGACGTCGTTCGGATTTCACATCATCAAGGTCGAGCGCGTCCGTCCCGGCGAGGTCAAAGCGTCCCACATCCTGGTCCGCTGGAAGATCGACTCGGGCCAGCTGGCGGTCACGAAGCTCATTGCCGACAGCGTCCTCAACGCCTGGAAAGGCGGCGCCAACTTCGACACCCTCGTCCTCCGCTACCACGATCCGAACGAGGAAAAGGGAAGCCTGCAGCCTTTCCCGCGCGACTCGCTGCCACCCACCTATTCCCAAGCCTTCCTGGGGAAGGGGCGCAGTGACTACATTGGCCCATTCCCGATCCCGGACCGCACGAGCGGGGCGCAGAAATTCGTGATCGCGCAGATCCTCGACACGCAGGAGGGCGGCGATTACACGGTCGGCGATCTCCGCCAAACGATCCGGGCCCAGCTCCAGGAAGAGCGCTCGATTCGACGGCTGCTCGACGGCCTGCGCAAGGACACATACGTGTCCGTGCGCCTCGACGTGCCCGGCGCGCCTTCCCAGAAGAGCGGGTAACGTCGTTGGCCCGTCCGCGGCTCGCGATCACCCTCGGCGACCCCCGCGGCATCGGACCCGAGGTCGTCGCTGCCGCCCGCCGTGATGCCGCCGTCACCGCGTCGGCTGATCTCGTGGTTGTGGGGCCAACGGGGACCGGCACGCCGGTCGACCTGAGTGTTGGCGATTGGCCGCCCGGTGGCTCGGCCGCCGAGGCTGGCCTCTTGAGCGGGCTGGCGGTTGAGCGCGCCGTCGCGATGGCGCGGGCCGGAGATGTGGCCGGCATTGTCACAGCGCCGCTGGACAAATTCGCGCTGCGCGCCGGCGGATACGACTTTCCCGGCCACACGGAAATGCTGGCCTCCCTGACCGCGTCGCGGGTCGCCATGATGCTCGCGTCGGACCGCCTGCGCGTGGTGCTGGCGACGACGCACATCCCTCTCCGCGACGTGCCCGATGCCGTCACTGCCGAGGCGATCCGCGAGGCCGCGGAGATCGCGCGCGCCGGATTGCGCAGTTGGTTTGGCATTGCCGAGCCCCGGCTGGCGCTCTGCGCGTTGAATCCGCACGCCGGCGATCACGGACGGTTTGGCGACGAGGATGATCGCGTCCTGACGCCGGCCGCCCGCGCCACGGGGATCGCCGGACCCTTTCCCGCCGACACCGTCTTCGTCCGGGCGCTGCGGGGCGCGTTCGACGCCGTCATTGCCCCGTACCACGACGTGGGCATGACGGCCATCAAGGTCGCTTCCTTCGGCGAAGCCGTGAACGTCACCTTGGGCCTCCCGTTCCCCCGCACATTGCCGGACCACGGGACGGCGCTCGACATTGCCGGCCGCGGCGTGGCCGACCCGTCGAGCACGATCGCCGCCATACTCCTCTGCGCCCGCATTGCCGAGCGCCTTTCCACCCGCACGCTCAGCCCGATATGACCCTGCCACGCCTCGTGCTCGTGACCGCGTGCGTCGCGGGATGCATCAGCATCCGGTCGGTGCCGCAGGCACCCCCGGCGCCCGCCGCGGCCAATGCGCCGCCGGCGCCGGCCGCGCCGGCCGCGCCGGCCAAGCCACTCCCGGCACAGGCGGCCGTCCCGCTCTCGGTGGACAGCGGCACGATTCGCACGTTGATCGCGCAAGGCCAGACCCATTCGCACGCTGGGGCGGATCTCCAGTACCTCTCCGATGTCATCGGCCCCAGACTCACGGGGTCCTCGGCCGTGCGCACGGCGAACGCCTGGACCGAGGACAAGTTTCGCGAATACGGCGTCGACAGTGCCTGGACGGAATCCTGGGTCTTCGGGCAAGGCTGGGAGCGCGGCCCCATGACGCTCACGATGGTCGCGCCGCACGTCCAACAGCTGGAGGGCGCCTCCTGGGCGTGGGCGCCAGGCACGAATGGGCCCGTGACCGGCCGCGTCGAGGCAATCGACACCAGCGTCCTCACGCCAGCCGACTTCACGAAGCGCTACGGCGGCCGTCTGACCGGCGCTTGGGTGCTCCTGCGTCCGCCGATCCCGCTGCCGAATCCCGATGTCCCGGCGTCCCATGCCGACAGCCTGCACACCGACTCGGCGATCAAAGCCTGGTCGGCGCAGGCCGAGCGCCAGCGGCCGCTCCTGCGGCAGCTGCCGACGCTGCTGGCCGACGAAGGCGCGGCCGGGATGCTCCAAGACGGCGCCAAGGATTTCGCATTGCTCACGATGAGCGGATCGCCGCTGGCCCCCGATCCGATCGCCCACATCGTGCTGCCCCACGAGACGTACGCGATGTTCTCTCGGTTGCGCCAGGCCGGGCAAACCGTCACGCTCCGCGCCGACATCACGAATACGCTCACGGTGGACACGCTCCCCGCATACAACACCGTCGCCGAGATCCGGGGGCGGCAGCATCCCGACGAGGTCGTCCTGCTCGGCGCCCACCTCGATTCCTGGGATTTGGGCTCCGGCACGACGGACAACGGGGCGGGCGCCATCACCGTCTTGGAGGCTGCGCGCATCCTGGCGGCGGGCAAGGTCCGGCCCGCGCGCACGATCCGGTTCGTCCTGTTTACCGGCGAGGAGGAAGGCTTGCTCGGGTCGCAGCACTACGCGAGCCGTCATGCCGCGGAGTTGCCCAAATACCAGGCGGTGCTCGTGCTGGACAACGGCACGGGTCGCATCACGGGCATGGCCCTGCAGGGCCGCGACGAACTGCACGACGCCTGGCAGCAGCTGTTCGCCCCGGTCGACGGGCTCGGGCCCTTCGCGCTACGGTCGCAGAACAAGGGCGGGACGGATCACCTGTCGTTTCTGCCGTACGGCGTGCCCGCCTTCAATTACGACCAGGCGACCCGGGGCTACAATCACACACACCACTCGCAGGTCGACACGTTCGACCACGCGGTCCCCGACGATCTCGTGCAAGCGGCCACCGTCATGGCGGTCAACGCCTATGAGCTGGCCAACGCGCCGGCGTTGCTGGCCCGAGGGCCGACGTCTACTCCCTAGCGGCGTGCGGGAGGCGCTCCAGCATGGCCAGCGTCTCGATGCGCCGCCCGTTCATCTCCCGCACTACGAACGTCGCGCCTCCGGCCGAGACCCGGTCCCCGACCACCGGCAGCCGGCCGAGCGCGCCGAAGACGTAGCCGCCGACGGTAGTGTAGTCCTCGTCCGGCACGGTCAGCCCATACCGGTCATTCAACTCCCCGATATTCGTGCCGCCCGGCACGACGATCTCGCCGGGCTGGGTGACGGGCTCCGGCGGCGCCGATTCATCGTACTCATCCAGAATCTCGCCGACGATCTCCTCCAGCAGATCTTCCATCGTCACGATGCCGGCGGTGCCGCCGTACTCGTCGAGCACGATGGCCATGTGCTCCTTCAGGCGCTTGAAGTCCGACAATACTTCTTCGACCTCCCGTGACCCCGGCACGACGTGCACGTGGCGCACGATCGCGCGCAGCGCGAACGCATTGGGCCGGTCGCGGTCGACCTTGAGCAGGTCCTTGGCGAGGACGATGCCGATGATGTCGTCGATCGTTTCTTCGTAGACCGGGTAGCGCGAGAAGCTCGTCTCGTTGACGACCGCGAGCGTCTCGGTAAGCGAGGCGTCGACCGGCAGCGCCACGATCTCCGTGCGGGGCGTCATAACCTCCCGCGCGTTCTTCTCCGAGAACTCGAAGACCCCTTCGATGAGCGCCGCGTCCTGGCGTTCCAACGCGCCCAGCTCCTGGCTCTGCTCGACGAGCAGCCGGAGCTCTTCCGGCGAATGGACGCTGTCTTCCGCTGGCGTCTCGGTGCGGGCGCCGAGGAGTCGCAACACGATTTCGGCGGAGCGGACGAGCGTCGCGGTGAACGGGGATGTCATCGCCGCCCACAACATGAGCGGGGGAAGGAACCAGCGGGCGAGGCGCTCCGGGTGCCGGAGGGCGGCGGCCTTCGGCGTGAGCTCGCCGAACACGATGTGCAGGTAGGTGACGATGAAGAGCGCCACGGCGGCGGCGATCGTCAGCCGGACCGAGACCCGGAGCGCGATGGGCAGGCGGTCCAGCGTATCGCCGACCAGCGTGGTGAACGTGGACTCGCCGACCCACCCCAGACCCAGGCTGGTGAGCGTCACGCCGAGCTGACTGGCCGAGAGCAGCGACGGTATGTTAGATGTAGCGCGGAGGGCGAGCGCGGCGAGGCGGTCTCCGCCGCGACTCATCGCCTCCAATCGGGTCCGCCGCGATCGCACCAGCGCGAACTCGGCGCCAACGAAAAACCCGTTGAGGAGCACGAGCATACCGATGACGAGCAATCGGGCGAGCACGATGGCAAGGTATGGCCCATCTGGCGGGCGAAGCCAGGGGTGCGCATGACGCACCTGCGCCAGCAAGGCGCCGGCGCGGCGGGACACGGCCACACGCACGATCATGGGCACGATCACGGCCACGGCCACGTGCACGGGTCGGGGCATGTGCATTTCCACGGCGGCGGCGACGCCGGCGCGCGGCGGCTGCGTATTGCCCTCTTGCTCACGGCGTTGTTCATGGTCGCCGAGATCGTGGGCGGCGTGCTGTCACACTCGCTCACGTTGCTCGCCGACGCCGGGCACATGTTCACCGACGTCGCGGCGCTGTCGTTGTCGTTGTTCGTCGCCTGGTTCAGCCGACAACCGGAGACACCGGAAAAGACCTACGGGTATCTGCGCTGGGAGATCTTGGCGGCGTTCTTGAATGGTGCGACGCTGCTCGTGGTCTCGGCCTGGATCATCTCCGAGGCCGTCGTGCGCCTCAGGCATCCGACCGTGGTGGGGAGCGGTCTCATGCTGGTGGTCGCGGCCGCGAGTGTGGTCACGAACCTCGGCTCGGCCGTCGTGCTGCATGGAGGCGCGGAGGAGAGCCTCAACATGCGCAGCGCGTACCTGCATGTCCTCGGCGACTTGCTGGGCAGTCTTGGCGCGGTCGCGGCGGCGATCATCATCCGGGCGACCGGGTGGCAGCAGGCCGACCCGATCGCGTCGATCGTCATGACCATCCTCATTGTCCGCGGGTCGTGGCGCATTGTCCGGGAATCCGTGGACATCCTGCTCGAGTCCACTCCCTCGCACATCTCGCTCGGCGCCGTGCGCGCCCAACTCGTCGCCATTCCGGGCGTCGAGTCGGTCCATGACCTCCACGTGTGGTCCGTCACATTTGGCGTCATCGCCATGAGTGCGCATGCGCTCGTCCGCGAACCGGCGCGCCAGCAGCATGTGCTGGAGCACGTGCACGACGCGATGCGCCTGTTCGGCATCGAGCACGTGACGGTGCAGATCGAGAGCCGGGAGATGGCGGAGCGGGAATCGCATGTGCACGCCTGACGACTGGCGGGACTGTGGCACCAGACCGGGCGGGCAGTGACCAAGCCGGTCCTGGGGCGTCATTTGCCAGATACGGCGCGACCGTTCCGTCCACATGACGACTGACTTCCGCATCGACAAACTCCGCGTTCCCGTGTCTCTCACCATGCTCGGGGGCGAGGAGTTGAACGGATCCATGTTCGTCCAGACTTTGTCCCCAAACCGCGTCGGTCGCGAAGAGATTCCAGACGTGTTGAATGGGGAAGAGGCGTTCTTTCCTTTGGCCCAGGAAGGCGGGACGCTGTTGGTGGCGAAGGATCAGGTCCGCGAAGTGGTCGTGCGCGGCGATTTCGAGAAGGCCTACGCCGAAACGGGCGCCCAGCGGGTGGCCGTGGAAGTCACGCTGACCGATGGCGCGACCCGCACGGGCGAGGTGTATTTGGAGATGCCGGCGCAGCGCCCCCGCCTCCTCGATTTCCTGAACCGCTACGCCCAGCGGTTCGTCGTCCTCTACGCGGCGGGCGGCGTCTGCCTGATCAATCGAACGCTCATCGAACACGTTCGGCCGGCCGCCGACTGAGATGGCCCAACTCGATCGCTTCCTGTCCGTCATGGTGGGCAACCATGCGGACTCGATCCTCCTGATCGAGGGCGACGTCGCCACCCTCCAGAAGGAGGGCAACCCGCGCCCGATCACCCGGCAGCCCCTGTCGGCCGCGCAGCTCCTGATGCTCCTCAAAGAGATCGCGCCGCCCCCCTCGGCCAAGCAGCTCGACAGCGGGACCCCGGCCTCGTTCCGCTACGCCAACAGCGACGGCGACTTCTTCGTCAAGACCGCCCTGACCGGCGGGCGCTGGCATGCCTCGATCGTGCAACACGCCGACGAAGAAAACGGCAACGGCGCGCACGAATCCGAGACCGCCCAGGCCAGCGAGGATCTGCCCGAGCCCCGGCTGTCCGGCGGTCTCGTGATCGACCAGCAGCTCGGCCACGCCCAGACCGAAGAGGAGCGGGCCGCCGCGGCCCTTGCCGACATGGACAAGCTGCTGGCCATGCTCGTGGAACGCGGCGCTTCCGACCTGCACCTCCGGTGTGGCGAGCCGCCGCTCATCCGCGTCGACGGCCAGATGATCCGCCTCGAAGGCTATCCCGAGCTGGACAACGGGTCCCTCGAGCTGATGCTCAAGGCCATCATGCCGCCCCGCACGCGCCAGGAGTTCGCCGACAAGAACGACGCCGACTACGCCTACGAGATCGAGAACGTCGCCCGGTTCCGGTGCAACGCCCTGCGCGAGCGCAAAGGCGCCGCGGGCGTCTTTCGTGTCATTCCGGCCGATGTCGTGACCGTCGAGCAACTCGGCATCTCGCAGGAAGTGCAGAATCTCTGCTATCTGAGCAAGGGGCTGGTACTGGTCACCGGCCCGACCGGGTCCGGCAAGTCCACGACGCTGTGCGCGCTGGTCGACCTCGTCAACCGGATGCGCAACGACCACGTGATCACGATCGAGGACCCGATCGAGTTCGTGCACCGCAACAAGAAGTGCTTGATCACGCAGCGGCAGGTGGGTGTCCACACGAACTCGTTTCGGAGCGCCCTCCGGGCCGCGCTGCGCGAGGACCCCGATATCGTGCTGGTCGGCGAGCTGCGCGACCTGGAGACCGTTTCGATCGCTATCGAGACGGCCGAGACCGGCCACTTGGTATTCGGGACGCTGCACACCACGACGGCGCCCAGCACGATTGATCGCGTCATCGACCAGTTCCCCGCGGACCGGCAGGAGCAGATCCGGATCATGCTCTCCGAATCCTTACGCGGGGTGATCGCCCAGGTGCTGCTGCCCAAGATCGGCGGCGGCCGCGTGGCGGCGCGCGAGATCCTGCTGACGATCCCCGCGGTGTCCAACCTGATTCGCGAAGGGAAGACCTTTCAGATCCCCTCGGTCATGCAGACGTCGCGCAAGCTCGGCATGACGACGATGAACGACTCGCTGATCGACCTCGTCGACCAGCATCTGGTCGAGCCGAAGGAAGCCTACATCAAGGCCCAGGACAAGACGGGGTTCGCCAACCTGCTCCGGTCCCGGGGGCACGACGCGTCGTTCATCGATGGCGAAGAGCCCGCTCCCAAGAAAACCGACGGTCCGCCGGCGCCGGGCAAGTCCGGGCGGCCAACGGTGAAGCGCTAGCGGTTACCCACTCGATACTTCGACACCGTTTGCCGTTGTAGGAGCCCGCCCGAGCCCGGTATATTTGTGGGCTTATGCAGATCCGCAACATCGCCATCATCGCGCACGTCGACCACGGTAAGACGACCCTCGTGGACAAGATGCTCCGGCAAGCCGGCGCGTTCCGCGAGAATCAAGTGGTCGAGGAGCGGGTCATGGATTCCAACCCGCTGGAGCGCGAGCGGGGCATCACCATCCTCGCCAAGAACACGTCGGTCCACTGGCGCGAGACGAAGATCAACATCGTCGACACGCCGGGGCACGCCGATTTCGGCGGTGAGGTCGAGCGGATTCTGCGCATGGTGAATGGCGTGTTGTTGGTCGTCGACGCGTTTGACGGACCCATGCCGCAAACCCGGTTCGTGCTGCGCAAGGCCCTGGCGTTGGGTCGGGTCCCCATCGTCGTCATCAACAAGATCGATCGCCCGGGCGCCGATCCGATGCGCGTGCACGACGAAGTGCTCGACCTCTTCATTGAGTTGGAGGCCGACGAGGCGCAGCTCGATGCCGCGGTCGTCTACGCATCGGCCCGTGAGGGGATCGCCACGCTCGATCTCGCGGTGCCCCCGGTCGACCTGGCGCCCTTGTTCGACGCGATCATCGAGCACGTGCCGGCGCCGCCGCAGGACGCCGACGGGCCGTTCCAAATGCTGATTTCCACGATCGATTATTCCCCGTATCTCGGACGCTTGGGGATCGGCCGGGTCGAGCGTGGTACGGTGCATCTCGGGGATCAGGTCGCGCTGCTGCCGCTGGATCCCACCCAGGCGAGCGTGCAGGCGCGTGTGACGAAGTTGTTTCTGTTCGAGGGATTGGAGCGGGTCGAGGTGCCGTCTGCGCCGGCCGGAGACTTGGTGGCGCTGGCGGGCTTGGAGGGGGTCGAGATCGGTCTCACGGTGACCGATGTCGAGACGCAGGAACGTTTGGCCGGCATCGCGGTCGAAGAGCCGACCATCTCCGTCGACTTTCTCGTCAACAACTCGCCGTTCGCGGGACGGGACGGCAAGTTCGTGACGTCGCGCCAGGTGCGCGAGCGACTGTATCGCGAGCTGGAACGGAATGTCGCGCTGCGCGTGCAGGACACGGATGCGACCGATACCTGGACGGTGTCGGGGCGGGGCGAGCTGCACCTGTCGATCTTGATGGAGACGATGCGCCGGGAGGGATACGAGTTTCAGGTCTCCCGCCCGCGCGTGATCACGCGGATCGGATTGGACGGGGAACGCCTGGAGCCGTACGAAGAGCTATCGATCGACGTTCCCGAGGAACACCTGGGCGCGGTGATCGAGAAGCTGGGCCCCCGGCGCGGCGAGATGCTGGAGATGAAAAACCCGGGGCAGGGGCTGGTCCGGCTCCTCTACCGCATCCCCGCCCGCGGCCTGTTCGGGTATCGCTCCGAGTTCCTGACGGACACGCGTGGAACCGGGATCATCCACCACCGCTTCCTCGAATACGGGCCATGGGCCGGGCCGCTGGCCGGCCGGTCACGGGGAACGTTGATTTCCATGGAGGGTGGCACGGTCGTCGCGTTCGCATTGGCAAATCTGGCGGAACGGGGGACCTTGTTCGTGGCTCCGGGTACACCGGTGTACGAAGGGATGATTGTAGGCGAGAGCTCCCGGCCCGGCGACATGGATGTGAATCCGACGAAGGAGAAAAAGCTCACCAACATGCGCAGCAAAGCCAGTGATGAGAACGTTCAACTGGAACCTCCACGGGAGTTGACGCTGGAGGGCGCGTTGGAGTATATCGAGGATGACGAGCTGATCGAGGTGACCCCCCAGGCGATCCGACTCCGGAAGCGGTTCTTGAGCGCGAACGATCGAAAGAAGTTGTCGCGGGATGCGAAGCGGGAGCGTGCTTCCCTGTAGGCAGTCCAACCATCTACTTGCACTGACCTTTTCTGTGACGGAGAGCCGTGGCATGGCGCACGCGCATAGTGCGTCTGATCCCGACGAGTGGGGGATGGGGCTGAGCGGTCACCTCAGCGCGAAACGACGGGGCGCCGATGATGACGACCCGGAGGACGAGCCCGAAGATCTCGACGAGGATCTGGACGACGAGGATGTGGACGACGACCTCGACTTTGATGACGACGAGGACCTCGATGACGAGGACCTCGACGACGACGACGAAGAAGACGAGGACGACGAGGACGAAGACGAAGAGGACGACGAGGATCTCGACGACGACGAGGAGGACAAAGACGTCGACGAGGAAGATCTCCTCGACGAGCTGGACGACGACGATGGCGACATCGTCGACCTCGACGACGAGTACGACAGCGAGACCGAGAACCAGCCTCTACCGGGCCGTTCCCAGTACGATCCGGATTGAGTGGGTCGGGGTGGGCGCTGCTAGCGGCCGAACCCGACCATGGTTCCCGGCGCCAGCAGCGCCCGCAGGGCCTGCCCCGCGCGGGCGCTGAACGCTGACGCGCCGGCGACATTCAAGTGATAACCATCGAGCAGCCACGCGGGGTCGAGACCGTGGTTGGAGAGGGGCACTAGCACGGGGACTCCCGCGCGCTGCCCCGCATCCTCCAGCGTCGCCTCGAGATCCGCGTCGTCAGGCGCGTGCGTGGGAATGAGGAGATAGACAAAACGCACCCCGCGCGCCGCGCAGGCCGCGGACAGGGCGCGGAGGCGCGCTTCGGCGATCGGTGCGTCGACGTGGACGTCGGGCGCGATCGGTGCCCGGACGAAAAAGTCGCGCGACATCTCGACATACCCTGGCACCAAGAGTCGCCGCGAGTCCTGTCGCACCTGGTTGCGGAGCGCGAAAAACTGCGACACGTGCTCGAACAGGAGATCTGTGGCCGCGGTCAAGCCCGGCCGCGCGTCGATCGCGTAGCGGGTGAGATTGGGGACCGTCCACAGAAAGCGGGCCGTCGTGCCGGTCGGCGGCCGGTCGGTCACCAGCTGCGCCGGACTGATGCCCAGCACCACGGCATCGGGGCGGCTCCCGCGATCCAACAGCGACATGACGCCGTAGAGCCAGTCCTCGTAGCCCGAGTCCACGATCGCGACTTTCGTCGTCTCATACCCCGGACCCAATCCCTGCTCGACAGCGGCCACGTCGATGCCGTGCAAGACGAGGGAGTTGCCGACGACGAGCACCGGCCGCGGGCCGCCCGGGGTCGAGCGCAGCGCTTCGGCCGTCCGGATCTCGCCGCGTACGCTCAGATTCGAGCGCAGGTGCGCGAACATCCAGGACGCGCTGATCTCGCAGACGACCAGCAGCGCCGCGCACAGTCCGAGGACGATCAGGATCTTGTTCTTCACGGTCAGAACTGAAAGTAGATGAAGACGTTCGACTGCGCGTCGGCCAGGAACGCGACGGCCATGATGGCGGCGCCCGCCGCGGCCACTTGCCACCGGAAGTTCGCGCGCTGAAACACGTACTCCTCGTCGGCGTTCTCCAGCCGCAGATCCATGGCGAACAGGGGCAGGGTGAACACGGCCAGGTAGGCCAGCGCCGAGGCGTACGTCGGGCGCCACGACCAGTGCGCCAGATTCCCCAACATTGCCGCGGCGTCACCGAACGACGGCGCCCGGAAGAAGATCCACGCGAAGCACACGATCTGAAAAATCAGGATCCGCCGCCACCAGACCGGCAGCACGCGCTCGGCCAGTCCCAGCGCACGCTCGATGGCCAGCACCACGCCGTGTACCGCGCCCCAGAACACAAATGTCCAGTTCGCCCCGTGCCACAACCCCCCGAGCAGCATGGTCGTGAAGAGGTTCCGGTACGTCTTGGCCTCGCCATGGCGACTGCCGCCCAGCGGGATGTACAGGTAGTCGCGGAGCCACGTGGAGAGACTGATGTGCCACCGCCGCCAGAAGTCCTGCAGGCTCCCGGCGAGATACGGCTGGCGGAAGTTCACCATGAAGTGAAATCCCATCAGCTGCGCGCTGCCGCGCGCAATGTCGCTATATCCGCTGAAATCCCCGTAGATCTGCCAGGCGAAAGCGTACACGCCGATCAACGTCACCCATCCGCTGGAACCCATCCGCCCGCCGAACGCCGCGTTGGCCAGGAGCGCGCAACTGTCGGCGATCACGCATTTCCGGAAAAGCCCGGAAAGAATCAGCATGAATCCGTCGTAGAACCGCTGCAGGTCGAGCGAGCGCGGCCGTTGTACCTGGGGCAGGAGATGCGAGGGGCGTTGGATAGGCCCGGCAATGAGATGCGGGAAGAACGAGATGAACAGGCCATACTCGACGAACGATTCGGCGGCGGCGACGCGGCCGAAATAGACGTCGACAATGTAGGCCACTTCCTGGAAGGTGTAGAACGAGATCGCGGGCGGCAGAATGATGTTGAGCAGGCCGTGCGTGATCTGGTGCGCGCCCAACAGGCCGGCGAGCCGGACGAACGAGTCGATGAAGAAATTGCAGTACTTGAAGTACCCGAGGATGGTGAAATTGAGAATCAGCGACAGGACGAGCAGCGTGCGCCGGTGGCGCGGGTCCTGGCTCGATGCGATGGCGCGGCCGACGCGATAGTCGATCGCCGTCGACGCGATCATGAGCAACAGGAAACGCCAGTCCCACCATCCGTAAAAGAAATAGCTGGCGGCCAGGAGGAACCGGTTCTGCGCTCCGTGGGACAATCGCCAGTAGACGAGGACGACGAGAGCCAGGAAAACGAGGTAGATGGCGCTGTCGAACAGCATCGACCCAGGTTAACCGGTTGGAGGCAACGGTAACAGCGGCATCTCCACACTTTCTTCACAGACCGTACCGTTGCATCGCGGGCGTGACAGAATCATGGTAAGGAGTGCGACATTCCCGCTGGCCGCTCGCCCTGCTCCTGGTCAGCTCCGGGCTGGCCGCCGTTGCCGTCATCGACGCGCTGGCGGCCGTGCGGTCGCAGCAGCGGGTGGCATCCAGGGCGTTGGGCGATTATGCGAATTTCGCCGCCTGGAGTTATCGCCAGCACCTGCGCGAGGCGATGGCGGCGGCGGCGCAGGAAGCGCTGGGCCCCGTGTATCACGGAGCGGTGCGGCACGTGAATCCGCAGATTCCCGATGTGTCGGACCTCGTACGGTACCTGCCGTATGACCAGGCGTGTCTCTGCCATCGGTTGCGAAGCGGACCGGACCCGATCGCGTTCTTCGGGTTCAACATCGCGGCCGACACGGTGGCGGTCGCGCCCTACAACCAGGCCACCGGCGACTATCTCCGGGCCGACCGCGCGTGGCTCACCGACACGATCCGCCGCCAAGTGCACAGCGAGTACCAGTCGGACTGGGGATTCACGTACATCATCGCGCGTCATGACGGTCAGGCGCGCGATTTTTCCTATGTGCTGATGCCGACGGTGTGGGGCGACACGATCGTCTATGGCGCCGAGTATCGGCCGGAGACGCTGGCGGCCTTCGTCGGGGGCGTGCTCGACGCGTCCGACCTCCTCCCGTCGACTTTCACGCGGCGGCATGCCAACCGCGAGCTGCTGCACGCGCAGATCCGGGACGCGAGCGACGCGGTATTGTTCGCGTCGGAACCAGGCACGCGGCCGGCGATCGCCGCGGCGGCGCGGATGCCTGCCAGTTACGGGGGCATCGCGGTCTGGGCGGGGATCAAGCCCGAGATCGCGAGTCAGCTCGTGATCGGCGGCCTGCCGCGCTCCCATCTGCCGTTGCTCCTCTCGCTCATCACGGTCGCCGCCGCGCTCGCGGTGGTCGCCGTGGCCCAGATTCGCCGGGAAGGGGAGTTGGGACAGCTGCGGGCCGATTTCGTCGCCAACGTCTCGCACGAGTTGCGCACGCCTCTGGCGCAAATGCGGCTGGATCTCGACACCATCCGCCTCGGGCGATACGCCAGCGACGCCCAACGTCTGGCGGCGTTCGATCGCGTGGACCGCGAGGCGCGGCGGCTGGCATTCCTGGCCGAGAACGTTTTGCGATTCTCGCGGCGGGGGCGGACGGAGGCTGGGTCGGCGCGGCACGCGACGGACGTGGCGGCCGAGACGGTCCGGATCGTCGACGAATTCCGTCCGCTGGCGGCCGGGCGCCGCGCGACCATCGCCACCGATATCGCGGCCCAACCCATCGCCATGCTCGATCGCGACGCGTTGCGCCAGCTCGTGCTCAACCTGCTGGACAACGCCGTCAAGTACGGACCGCCGAGTCAAACCATTCGCGTGGGTGTGTCCAATGGCGCGACGATTCGCGTCTCGGTCAGCGACGAGGGGCCGGGCGTGCCCGCGGCCGAACGCGAGCTGATCTGGCAGCCGTTCCGGCGCGGCGCCGGCGCCGTGCGGCATGGCGTGGGCGGCAGCGGCATGGGACTCACGATCGTGCGCGAGATCGCCGAGCAACACGGGGGACGCGCGCTGGTGGAAGGCGGCCAGAGCGGCGGCGCGATATTCATCGTCGAGCTCCCGGCGGTCGGCTGAATGGCGCGCGTCCTGGTCGTCGAAGACAACGCCGATCTCGCCGACGGGATCGCCGAGAACCTGCGGTTCGAGGGCTATGACGTGCGCATCGCGGGCGACGGGCCGGCCGGTCTCAAGGCCGCGACCGAGTGGCCGGCCGATCTCGTCATTCTCGATCTCATGTTGCCACTCATGGATGGGTACGAGGTGTTGCAGCAGTTGCGCGCCAAGCGCGTGGCCATCCCCGTCATCATCCTGTCGGCGCGCGCCGAGGAAGCAGACAAAGTCCGCGGGTTTCGTCTCGATGCGGACCAGTATGTGACCAAGCCGTTCGGCGTGCTCGAGCTCATCGAGCGCGTGCGGTCGCTGCTGCGCCGGAGCGGGGAGGACCACACGGTCCGCTTCGGCGCCGTGGAGATCGACACGGTGCGGCGCACCGTGACCCGCGACGCCCGACCCTGCGCGCTCTCGCCGAAAGCGTACACGCTCCTCCTGGCGTTGGTGCGGCGCGGGGGCGCCGTGGCGTCGCGCGCCGAGTTGTTGCGGGAAGTCTGGGGATACGACGAGCAGGTGCTGTCCCGCACCGTCGACTCCCATGTCGCCGAGCTCCGGCGCAAGCTGGAGGAGGATCCCGCGAAGCCGCGGCACATCGTGACGGTCTGGACGATCGGGTATCGGTTCGCCAGCTGATCACACTTCCGCCACACACTCCGAAATCTTCCATCACCACCGGAGCGTCGATGGCGCGTATCGTGTGGCCATGCGCTCATCCCTGCTTGCCCTTCTGGGCATCATCGCCGCCGCGCCGCTGCCGGCCCAAGGCACGGTCACCACGGCCTGGCTCGCCGACCATTCTGAACGATCCCACGCTCGTCATTCTCCACAATGGTCCCGCCGACGTTTACGCCAAGGGGCACATCCCCGGCGCGCGGTGGGTTGACCTCGGCCGGATTTCGGCCAACACAAACATGCCCGACGGCGCGATGAGCGACTCGTCGCCGCTCATGTTGGAGATGCTGCCTCCCAACGTGCTGCGCGAGCGCCTGGAAGGTTTGGGTATCTCCGACGGGTCGCGGATTGTCGTGTACGCGGCGGGTGAGAACATCTCCGCGACGACGCGCGTGATCTTCACGCTGCGGGTCGCCGGTCTCGGGGCCCGGGCATTGCTGCTCGACGGTGGCCTGGCCGCATGGCAGGGCGAGCGGCGCCCGGTGACGGCGGTGGTTCCGACCGTGGCCCGCGGCACGATCACCGCGACCCCCGTGCCGGCGCTGGTGGTCGATCACACTTGGGTGCGCGCGCATCTCAACCAGCCGGGTGTCGTCATCGTCGACGCCCGCGACCGTTCGTTCTATGATGGCGTCGAGCAAGGCGAGTCCCGCTACGGCCACATTCCCACCGCGCGGAACATTCCGTTCTCGTCGATCTTCGACGCGCATACGAAGGTCAAGAGTCCGGCCGAGCTGCGGGCATTGTTCGCCGCCGCCGGCGCGCAGCCCGGCGACACGATCGTCGGGTATTGTCACATTGGGATGCAGGCCACGGCGATGCTGTTCGCCGCCAACCTGGTTGGCTATCCTGTGCGCCTGTACGACGGGTCGTTCGAGGACTGGTCACGGCGTCGCGATCTGCCAGTCGACAACCCCGCGGGGCGATAGTGGTCGTGGCGCGGCCCTATCTCAGCGCGTACCTGGCCGGTACGGGGATCGGCCTCGTGCTGATCGCGAGCTTCGCGCTCACGGGCCGCGGCCTGGGGGCCTCGGGCGCGTATTCCAGCGCCGTCACCGCGGCGGTCGCCGCGGCGGCGCCGGGCCACGTGTCGGCCAACCCTTCCTATGACGGCTATACCGGTCGCCCGCTCGACGACTGGCTCGTGGTCGAGGTGATCGGAATCGCCGCCGGCGGCCTCCTCTCCGCGGTGTTGGCCGGCCGCCTGCGCGTGGGTCTCGAGCGCGGGCCGCGCACGGGTCGGGCGACGCGGTTGCTCACCGCGATGGCGGCCGGCGCGGCGATGGGGGTGGGCGCCAAGCTGGCCCGCGGGTGTACCAGCGGCCTCGGTCTGAGCGGAGGCGCCGTGTTGAGCGTCGGGAGTTGGCTCTTCATCGCCTGTGCGTTCGCCGCGGGATACGCGATGTTGCCCCTCTGCCGGCGGCTCTGGTCGTGACGCCGCTGCTGCTCGGGATGGGATTTGGATTCCTGCTGGAGCGCGGCGGCATGTCCAACGCGCCCAAGCTCGCGGGGCAGTTCACGGCCACGGATTTCACGGTGCTCCGCCTCATGTTCAGCGCGATCGTCACGGCGATGCTGGGCCTCTTCTGGCTCGGACGCTTGGGACTCCTGGACATCTCCCGGGTCTTCGTGCCCGAGACGTTCGTCCTCGCGCAAGCGATCGGCGGCGCGATCTTCGGGATCGGATTCGCGACGGCCGGCCTCTGTCCGGGGACGTCCTGCGTGGCCGCCGCCACCGGCCGGATCGATGGGGTCGCGGTCATGGCGGGCCTTTGTGCCGGCGTATTCGCCTTTCACGAGTCATTCGCCGCGCTGCGTCCGCTCTACGAGGCGATGCCGCGAGGTCCCGAAACGCTTCCGGGCCTGACGCATCTGCCGTACGGGACCGTCGTCGCGCTGGTCGTCGTGCTTGGCCTGGCGGCCTTCTTCGTCGCCAGTCGGATCGAGCGCCGGTGAGCCGAGTCAATCGCGCGCTCCTCGGACTCGCGCTCGCGCTCGGGGGGCTCGCCGCCGTCGTGCGGAGCCCGGCGCCGCCCGCGACGACCGCGGTCGACCTCGACGCCTTGGCGCGCATCGTGGACCACGAGGAGGATCACGTGACGGCGCCGGAGTTGGCGGCGTGGATCCGGGATCGGCGAACCGATCTCCGGGTCATCGACGTCCGGTCGGACAGCGACTACCGCGTGGGCCACATTCCGCGCGCCGAGCACATGACGTTGTCTCAACTGCGCACGGCCGGGTTCCGGCCCACCGAAACGATCGTGCTGTATTCGGCGGGCGGCGCGCACGCGGCCCAAGGTTGGTTCTTGCTCCGCGCGTCCGGTCTCCCGCGCGTGTATTCGCTGCGCGGCGGCATAGACGAGTGGCTGAGCGCCGACACCACGATGACCCGTACGCGCTCCTGGCGACGGGGATGTTGACGCCCGACGACCCGTACTTCGCGGCGCTCCGTCGGCGCGAGTTCGCCCGCCTCGATGTCGAGGAGGGCGCGTATCTGGACTACACGGGCGCCGCGCTCTTTCCCGCATCGCGGGTGAGCGCCCACGCCGACCGCCTGCTGGGCACGATCCATGGGAATCCGCACTCCGATCACGCGGCGTCGCGGGCCAGCGCCGACGTCATTGCGGGTGCGCGCGCCAGTGTGCTGCGGTGGCTCGATGCCGACCCCGCCGACTACACGGTGATCTTTACCGCCAACGCCAGCGCGGCCATCCGGATCATCGGCGAGAGTTACCCGTTCGGTCCGGAGGCGCCGTTGGTGTTGTCGGCCGACAACCACAATTCCGTGAATGGCATGCGCCGGTTCGCCCAACGCGGCGGCGCGCCCGTCCACTATCTCCCGCTCGATGCGGAGCTCCGTCTGGCGGCCACGCCCGCCGACCTCGCCCCCGTGGCGCAGGGTCGGGGACTGTTCGCGTTCCCGGCCCAGTCCAACTTCTCAGGGGTCCGGCACCCCACCGCGTGGATTGGCGCGGCGCGGGAGCGGGGATACGACGTGTTGCTGGATGCGGCCGCTTATGTCCCGACGAACCCGCTCCGTCTCCGGGAGCTCATGCCGGAGTTTGTGGTCGTATCGCTGTACAAGGTCCTGGGCTATCCCACGGGCGTGGGGGCGTTGATCGCGCGGACCGACGCGCTGGAACGGCTCGAGCGCCCGTGGTTCGCCGGCGGCACCGTCGAGTACGTGCGGGTCGCCACGCCGGATTACCGCCTCAAGGCCGGCGCCGAGGCCTTCGAGGACGGCACGCCGGATTTTCTGGCCCTGGCGGCGGTGGAGCACGGACTGGAGTTCGTGCGGGAGGTGGGCGTCGACCGCTTGCAACGGCGCGTCGCCTGCCTCACGGGGCTTCTGCTCGACGCGCTCGCCGACGCCCGGCATCCGGGCGGGGCGCCCATGGTCCGCGTCTACGGCCCCGGACCGGCCCCCGATCGGGGTGGGGTCGTGGCATTCAATATCCTCGACCCCGACGGGGACGTTGTCGCGTTCGACCGCGTGGAGTGCGCCCTCCGCCCCTGGCACGTCGCCGTACGCGGTGGATGCTTCTGCAACCCCGGCGCGGGCGAGCGCGCGTTCCAGGGCGATGGGGCGACCGGGGCCCTCCGGGCGTCGTTCGGTGTGGCCAGCACCGCCGGGGACATCGAGCGGCTGATAGTCGGACTCTTGACGCGGCGGTGACTTCGGCGCAGGCGGGGCCGTCATATGACGAAATGCGAAAGCTGACGCTGGCTTCGAAGCTGTACTTGCTGCTCGGGGCGAGTCTTTGTACGGGTGCCATTGTGAGCGCGGTGCTGTGGACTGAGCTCCGCCACGTCGCGCACGCCTACGCCGCCGTCTTCTCGACCGAGGTCAAAGCCCGGTCGGAAGCGCGCAAGATCGAAGTCGCCGAAAAGATGCAGGTGCAGGAGTGGAGCAATCTCCTGCTGCGCGGAGCCGATACCGCCGATCGGAGTCACTTTACACGGACGTTTTACGACCGTGGGCGCGAAGTGCGCGAACACGTGGACACCGTCCGCAGCATGCTGACGACGCGGCTGCCCGACCCGGTCTCCTCGGACGAGATCGAGCGCTTCACCCAGGCCTACGACAGCATGTCGGTGCGATACGCCAGCGCGATGGCGGCGTTCAACGCCGCCGGGGGGCGGAACGCCAGCGAGATCGACCGCCGCGTGCGCGACCAAGACAAGGTGCCGACGGAGCTCCTGTCGCATCTGTTGCAGCGACTGGACTCGCTGGCGGCCATCCGTCTGGCCACCGTGAGTCGCGAGGCGACGCGGGCCGTGGCCTACAGCTCGGCGCTCGCCGCGCTGACGTTCACGGTGTTGACTGTGATCCTCGTGCTGTTGGTGCGGTGGCTGCTGGCCAGCTTGCGCGGGCTGCGGGATGCCGCCAAGCGCATCGCCGGCGGCGACCTGACGCACGCGCTAGCCTATCAGTCGGACGACGAGATCGGAGCGCTGGCTGACGCGTTCCGGAACATGACGGGGAATTTGCGCACGTTGGTGGGCGAGACGGCGGCGGTGGCCGCCGAGGTGCACACGACCGCGACGGTGCTGCGGACCGAGGCCGACCAGATGGTCGACTCCGCGGGGCAGGTGGCCAGCGCGGCGCAGCAGATCGCGGCCTCCACAGCCGAGCAGACGTCGAGCATGACCACGGCCGGGGCGTCCGCGGAGCGCGTCGCCGGCAGCGCGGCAGGGCTCACGTCCCACGCCGAGACCGCGGCCAGTCTGGCAATGACCGTGAGCCGGTCGGCGACCGAGAGCGCCTCCGCCGGGCAGGCGGCGCGCACGGCCATGTCGGCGATCAGCGCCGTGACTCGTGAGGCGGTGCCCATCGTCACCGAGCTGGCGCGGAAGGCGGCCGAGATCGACGAAGTCACGCAGACCATCGAGGGGATCGCGCGGCAGACGAACCTGTTGGCGCTGAATGCCGCGATCGAAGCGGCGCGGGCCGGCGAGAGTGGACGCGGGTTCGCCGTGGTCGCCGAACATGTCAAGCAGTTGGCCGCGCGGAGTGCCGCGGCGCTAGAGACGGTCCGCCGGCTGGCCGGCGAGCTGGCCGCGGCGGCGTCGCGGACCGCGGGGTCCATCGGAAGCGTGGATGAGCGCGTGCGCGAAGGCCAGGCGGTCATCGATGCCTCCCAGGAGGCATTGGCCGCCATCGTCCGCGACATGGAGGCGAATCGCGATGCGGTGGCCAACATCACGACGGCGGCCGCCGTGCAACGCAGCGATGCCGATGCCCTCGCGCGCGAGGTGACCTCAGTGGCGGCGTCGGCGGAGCAGAATGCGGCGACGGCCCAGCAGGTGTCGGCGCTGGCCGAGGAGCAGACCGCGTCCATGGGCCAGGTCGCGCAGTCGAGCGACCGGTTGGCCGCCATTGCCGGTCAGCTCATCGCCTCGATGCGGCGGTTCACGCTCGAGGCGGCCTCTTAGCGGCGGCTACTGCGCCGCGGACCCTGCGTCCGGGTAGTTCTTGTACATCGCCGGCCATTCGTCCTTTAAGTGCTCGACCTTGGGCCGGTCGTTGACGATGATGTACGGGTAGTCCGGGTGGTGGACGAAGTAATCCTGGTGATAGTCCTCGGCCGGATAGAACCCCTGGAGCGGATTGATCTGGGTGACGATCCGCTTGTCAAAGACCTTCGCCTGCTCCAACTGCTTGACATAGGCCTTGGCGATCCGTTGCTGATCGGGCGTCGCGTACCAGATCGCGGACCGATATTGCGTCCCCTCGTCCGGCCCCTGGCGGTTGAGCTCGGTCGGGTCGTGCGCCACTGAGAAGTACACCTTGAGCAGCTGACCGTACGAGATGACCGACGGGTCGTAGTCGACCTGGACCGACTCGGCGTGGCCCGTCAACCCGGTACTGACCACCTGATAGATCGCGAGGTCCGCCTTGCCGCCCGCATACCCGGACGTCACGCGCGTGACGCCTTTGACGTGCTCGAAGACTGCTTGCACGCCCCAGAAGCAGCCGCCTGACAGCACCGCGTGCTCCTGCCCAGACCGTTGAGCCAGCGGCGCGTCGACCGCCGGCTCCGGAAGTTTGACCGTGGCGCCGTGGCCGGCTACACGCATGCCGGCGAACGCCGCCAGAGTGACCAGGGTTGCCGCGAAGTAGCGTACCATACGTTCAATATAACCTGGGGTCATAGACCGCCACGTTGCCTAAGTGCGACAGGGGTCGGGCATGCGCCGCCACGTCCGCGCGCATGGCCGGGTCGGTCCCCGCCACGACCACGTAGTCGTACTCGCGCGCGATGCGTGGCCAGTCGAGCGGTCCCAGTTGCACGATCCCGCCGCCGAACCATCCAATGGGCGGTGCGTAGAGATGCGACGGCTCATTGAAATAGGGCATGAACCAGTTCACCTCGGCGCCCCCGCCGTCCCCGCCGTAGTTGAAGAGCGCGGGCACTCGCCCGCCCCGCTCGATCTCGTACCAAAAAGCGAAATGCCGGTACGGGATGACGCGCCCGCCGAAGCTCCGGTCATCGGCGACGATGGGAAACACGGTCCGTCCCGGCGGGAGCGCCGCCAACACGGCCGCGTAATCGCCAAGCACGCGGTTGATGCGGACGATCGTGACGAACAACACCGCGGTGGACAGGAGACTGCCTCCGACCAGCGCCGCCAACCCGCGGGTCGTCGGCGCCTTGGCCGCGGCCGCCAGGCAGAACACGAGGAGATACGCGGGAACGAGCCAGCGCATGTCCAGGTATCCGCCGCCCGTGCCCATCACGGGGAATGTCACGTACAACAGCGCGAACGCCCCGATCGCCGCGCCCCACGTGCTCCGCCATACGAGCGGCGCGTTGGCGCGCACGAACAGGCCGACGGCGAGCGCGTAAACGGCGAACATGAGCGCGGCTTGGGGCACGGAGTACACGTAGAACGGCGCGAAGATATTCCGCGTCTTCCACCAGACCGATCCCATCGTGATCACCGTGTCGGACGCCGGCGCTGGCGGGGCGGCCCGCTTGGTCCATACCAGCATCCCCACCGCGGCGGCGGACAGGAGGAGCGCGACCACGACGCGGCGATCGCGCGCCAGGAGCGCATCGATCCAGACGACGGTCAGCACCATGAGCACCGCGGAGAGATGCGTGAGGTAGCACAAGGCCACACCGGCGATCAGCGCCACGACCCGGCCGGCGCCGGGGCGGGCCCGCGCCGGCCACCAGAAGCCAAGAAACGCCAGCGCCGTCCCGACGCCCATCACATAGTTGATGAATCCCGCGTGGACGAAGAACCCGAAGCCGATCGGGACTCCGGCGACCGCCCAGGCGGCGGCGTCGCTGCCGACCGCCGTCAGCAGATAGTAGAAGCCCAACGGGATCGCGCTCACGGTGAGCGCGGCGACGACCCGCATCGCCCACGCCGGCCCCAGCGCGTGCACCAGGAGCGCGCCAATCACATTGGGAGCGACGTACGGTCCGGGGACCGGATGCGTGGCGATGAACGATGTGCCGGGGCCCCACCAGGCGCGCTCCAGCAGGACGTAGCGCGCCAGGTGATTGGTTGCATCCTCGAACGGGAAATACCGGACACCGACCGCAATCGCGACGTTGGCGGCGAGCGCGATCAGGAACGCCGCCCGGCCGCGGCTCATCCGGCCCGGACTTCCAATGGCAGCACGATGGCGTCCGCTCCGCCGCCCGCGGTCTGGGCGAGCCGGATCTCCTTGAGGCCGTGCTGGATGTAGCTCAGCACCGCGATCCACGTCAGAAACCCGATGGCGATGAATTTGATGTCGAGGGGCAGCGTGATCGGCGAATTCCAGAGCATGTGCAGTCCCATGCACAGCAGCAGCACCCGGACGAACGCCGGATCGCGCAGCATGTTCGGCGTGAACGGACGCTGGCCGCGCACGCGCCACAGCGCCGCGCCCACGAGCGCGGTCCACAGCGCGTGTCCGCCGAGGACGCTCAACGCCCCGCGTTGATAGATCGTCTGGAACATGGCGTCGGGGCCGTTGTCGATGCCGCTGACGAGCGCGTAGCCGGACGTCTCGAACACGGCGAAGCCGGTTCCCACGGTCGCGCCGAACAGCATGCCATTCAGCGTCCAGGGGTAGCGCCGCTTGCGCACGACGAGGAGCAGCGTGAGCGCCTTGCCGGACTCCTCGATGACGCCGGCGCTCATGGCGCCGAGCCAGTTGTCGAGCGACGTCCACTGGAAGAAGAGGAGCGACACGACGACCGAGACGATCCCACCGACGAGCAGCAGCTTGATGATCTGATACAGCGACACGTTCCGGGCGACGTTCATCTCGAAGAAGAACACCAGGATCGAGCAGGGAATCGCGAACGACCCGACGAGGATCATCCCGGGGATCAGATAGCGGTTCCCGAATCGAAACCAGGCCCAGGCAAACAATCCGAACACGGCCGCCGACAGCAGGAGAAACCGCACGAACGCCCAGGGCTTGGGCCATCCGCTGGCGTCAATCGCCTCCAATGGCGGCGTGGTCGTGCGCGTGCCGACGTTGAAGTACTCCTCTTGCTCTTCGTCGGTGCGACCCTTGAAGACATCGGAGAACATCTGCTCGGCGCTCCAGCCGCGGAGCCGCTCGACGCCGGCCGCCGCCGCGACGCCTTTGCCGACCTTGCCGAAGAACCCGGTGCGCATGGCTTCCTGGACGCTCGATGCGTCCACTTCCCACAGCGAGCGGCCGACCCGCACTTGTTGCCCGTGTCCCACGGTGATGGTCGTCCGCACTTCGACGCCGTCCACGTAGACGGCCGCGCCGGCGACGACTTCCACGGCGACGCGCAACCCGTCCGCGGCCAACACGACGTGTTTGGCGGCGACGTCCGGATCGTCGGAGAGGACATTGCAGTCGGCGGCGCGGCCGATCCGGACGTACGTCTGGCCCACTGCCAGGCGCTTGCCTTGATCGGGTCCCGCGATGCAACGGAACAACAAGGGCGACGGCGCTGGCGACGACATACGCTACTCCAGGCTGGGTTCGTACTCCTGCTCGACCCGGGGATGCAACGCTTCGCCACGATCCAACAAACGGGCGCACGTGTTCCACCGGAGGATGGCGCCGTCATCATTCACCGGGCGCCTCACCTCCGCCTTCTCGTACCACTCCATGGCTTCCCGCAACCACTCGGCGGCGATTTCGTGGGAGCGCGGGCCCCCGCGCCGCAGGTGCTCTTTGGCGCGCCGCTCGCAAATGATGCCCGCGTAATACTGCTGGCGATAGGCGTCGGTGAGCTGCGGCAGCACGTCGCGCGCGCGGCGCACGGCCTCCGCCATCCCGTCGTGCATCTGATCGGTGATCGCCAGGAGCAGCGTCGCCACGGCCTGCTGATTGCCCGGATCGATGGCCAGCACGTCCAGGCAAATGCTCTCGGCGCCCGTTGGGTCGCCGATCAGCCGATAGCGCTCGGCCTTGGACAGCGCGCCGCCCACGCCGTCAAGAGTGATCGACTTGAGTTTGTGCATCGCGCTTCCTCGAGAAAATCTGCACCAGCTTCCCCAATGGATCGTAGAACGCGTCGACCACCCGCTCCTTGAGGGGAATGATCGCGTTGTCCGTGATCGTGATACCCTCCGGGCAGACGTTCGTGCAGCACTTCGTGATGTTGCAGTACCCGATGCCGTTCTTCTGCTTGAGATCGGGCACCCGGTCGGCGACGTCGAGGGGGTGCATCTCCAAGGCCGCCGCGTAGACCAGGTGCCGTGGTCCGATGAAACGGTCCATGTCCTGGTGCTCGCGCAGGACGTGGCAGACATCCTGGCAGAGGAAGCATTCGATGCACTTGCGGAACTCCTGCACGCGATCGACATCGGCCTGCTGCACGCGCCACGTGCCGTCGGGCGCGTCCGGCTTCCGGGGCTTGAAGGGCGCGATCGAACGCTTGACGCGGAAGTTCCACGATACGTCGGTGACCAGGTCCTTGACCAGCGGAAACGCACGCATGGGCTCGACGGTCACCGGCGCGTCCAGCGCCAAGTCGCTGAGCCGCGTCATGCACATGAGCCGGGGTTTCCCGTTGATCTCGGCCGAGCACGAGCCGCATTTGCCGGCCTTGCAATTCCAACGCACGGCCAAATCGTTGGCCTGCTCGGCCTGGATCTGGTGGATCACGTCGAGCACGACCAGCCCGGGCGTGATCGTGGCCGTGTAGTCGCGGAACGCGCCGCCCCGCGCATCCCCACGCCACACTCGAAAAGTCGCCGTGTCGGTCACGGTCATCCCATCTCCTTGATGACGGAGGCCAGCGCATCGGGCAGCGGCGCGATCGGCTCGCGCGTCAGCTCCATGCGACCGTCCGCGCTCTTCCGGACGACGATGTTGAACTTCCCGTAGGCCGGGTCTTTCTCCGGATAGTCGTCGCGAAAATGCCCGCCACGACTCTCTTTGCGCTCAATCGCCGAGAGCGCGATCGCTCGCGAGACGACGAGCAAGTTGCCGAGATCGAGTGCGGTGTGCCACCCGGGGTTGTACTCGCGATTGCCACTGACGGCCACCCGCTCCGCCCGCGCCGTCAACGCCTCGATCGTCTGCACGGCGCGGCGCATGTCGTCGTCGCGGCGCACGATACCCACAAAGTTCTGCATCGCGTCCTGCAAGGCTTCCTGAATCTGATACGGTCCCTCTCCCGGCGCTCGCTCGAACGGTTCCAAGGCTTTATGCTCGGCGGCCTCGACCTGTCTCGCGTCCACGCGCGTGTCCCCATGCTCGCGCGCGAAGCGCGCGGCATACTCTCCGGCCCGTTTGCCGAATACGAGCAGATCCGACAGAGAATTGCCGCCCAGGCGATTGGCGCCGTGCAGGCCGGCCGCGCACTCGCCAGCCGCGAACAGACCGGGCACGGTCGACATCTGGCTGTCGCCGTCCACGTGAATGCCGCCCATGATGTAGTGCGTGGTCGGCCCGACCTCCATCGGCTCCTTCGTGATGTCGATGTCGGCGAGCGCTTTGAACTGGTGATACATCGAGGGCAGCTTCTTCTTGATGTGCTCCGCGGCGTTGGGCAACCGCTCTTTGATCCACGCGATGTCGAGGAACACGCCGCCATGCGGGCTGCCGCGTCCGTCGCGGACCTCGCGCATGATGCACCGCGCCACGTGGTCGCGGGTCAAGAGCTCGGGCGGTCGCCGGGCGGCTTTGTCGCCCTGGGTATAGCGCCAACCCTCCTCCGGATCACTCGCGGTCTGCGCGCGGTAGTTCTCGGGGATATCGTCGAACATGAACCGCTTCCCGTCGCGGTTCTTGAGCACGCCCCCTTCGCCGCGCACGCCCTCGGTCACGAGAATGCCGCGGACACTCGGTGGCCAGACCATCCCGGTCGGATGGAATTGCACGAACTCCATGTCCTGCAGGGCGGCTCCCGCTTCGTACGCCAGCGCCTGCCCGTCGCCCGTGTACTCCCAACTGTTGCTCGTGATCTTGAACGCGCGCCCGACTCCGCCCGTCGCCAGCACCACGGCCCGGCTGCGAAACACGGTGAACCGCCCACGTTCCCGGTCATACGCCAATGCGCCGGAGACGCGCTCGCCGTCGGCGAGCAGCGTCAGGACCGTGTACTCCATGCGCACGTCGATCCCTTGATGGATCCCGTGGTCCTGGAGCGTTCGGATCATCTCCAGGCCCGTGCGGTCGCCGACGTGGGCCAAGCGGGGATAACGGTGACCGCCGAAGTTGCGCTGGAGAATGCGCCCGTCTTTCGTGCGATCGAACAACGCGCCCCACGCTTCCAACTCGCGGACCCGGTCCGGCGCTTCCTTGGCGTGGATCTCCGCCATCCGCCAATTGTTGATGTACTGCCCGCCGCGCATCGTGTCGGCGAAGTGCACCTTCCAATTGTCCCGATCGTCGACGTTGGCCAGCGCTGCCGCGACGCCGCCTTCGGCCATCACGGTATGGGCCTTGCCGAGCAGCGACTTGCACACCAGTCCCACGCGGACGCCCTCGGCCGCGGCGCCGATGGCCGCGCGCAAGCCGGCCCCGCCGGCGCCGATGACCAGAACATCGTGCGTCAGTGTCTCGTACTCAGCCATGTGCGGTCACCAAAGACGCCAGTCGTGCCAGATGCCCATCGAGCACAGGCGCACGTAGAGGTCGGCAAAGGCCACGCCGAACAGGCTCATCCAGGCCCATCGCATGTGCCATCGATTGAAGCAGCTCACGCAGGCGTACGCGGAACGCCGGACCGGCCGGTTGGCCAACCGATCGAAATAGCCGCCGATCACGTGCCGCAGCGAGTGGCAGCCAAAGGTGTAGCTCGCCAACAGGCAGGTGTTGACGGCCAGAACGATCGTGCCGACGCCGATGCCGAAGCTCACACGGCCGCTGGCCGGGTCCGTGAACCACAACGCGTTCCAGACGTCGTGCGCGAGAATGATGAGAAAGACCAGCGCGATGTAGAGGAAGTACCGGTGCACGTTCTGCAGGATCAGCGGAAACCGCTGCTCACCCCAGTACGTCGACCGGGGTTCCTTCACCGTGCAGGCCGGCGGATCGGCCCACAAGGCCTTGTAGTACGCGCCCCGGTAGTAGTAGCACGTGACGCGAAAGAGTCCGGGGAACGGCAAAATCAACAGCGCCGGCGAGTACGGCAGCCATCCGGGCCACCAGCCGGGTCGCGGAAACTCCGGCGAATAGAAGGGCGACAGATAGGGGCCGAACCGGTAGTGGGTGCCCTGGAACGCGGCCCAAGTCGCGTAAACAATGAACGAGAGGAGAATGATCCCTGTGACGGCCGGCTGGACCCACCAAGCATCGCGGCGCATCGTGATCGGCAACGGCGCATGAGCCATGTGCGAAGTAATTCCTACCCGGCGCGCGCGGCTGTCAATGCTTCGGCACTCCCCGCGACAGTGTAGCGCGGTCACAACACGGGGCGGCGGCAGCAATTCCGTAAGTGTCTGCGCGACAAGCGTTTGTATTGCGCGTTCCTCCGTCACGAGTTTTGCTTCCCTCTATGCAGCATGACGACACTTACTGCCCGCCCCACGCCCCGTAGCGCGCCACCGCCGCACGCCGAGCTCCTGCGCCCGCCGGAGCTGGTGCCGTACTTCAAGGCTTTGATCGCCCAAACTGAGGCCAACTGGAACGAGGAAGTCGCGCGCTATCGGGGGGAGCGCACAGTATTCTCCGACCACCGCTTCACGTGACGAGGGCTTACTCATGCAGTCTGATCGCCGCGCGTTTCTGGAAAGCATATCGGTGGGCGCCGCCGCGCTCGCCATGCCGTTCGCCGCAGCCTTGGCAGAGCCGAACGGCGCCCGCGCACCTTGGAGCGATGCCTGGCTCGACAAGATCACGGGCAAGCACAAGCAGTTCTTCGATGCCGTCTCGACGAACGACGGTTTCGGTCTGGCATTCGCCGCCGGTTTTCTCAATCTGAATCACGAAGCCTACGGCCTCACGGACAAGGACCTCAGCGCCGTGGTCGGCTTCCGCCACTTCGCGATGCCGATGGCACTCAGCGACGCAATGTGGAGCAAGTACAAGATCGGCGAAGCCTTCAAGGTCAACGACCCCGCCACCAAGGCGCCCGCGACGCGGAACCCGTTCATTCACGCCGACGGCGTGCCGGCCCCCGGCAGTGACATTCCCACGCTGGTCAACCGTGGCGTCATCTTCACGGTGTGCAATGTCGCCTTGACCAAGATCAGCGAGCGATTCGCGCCCGCCGCCGGCACCACCGCGGCCGCCGCGAAGCAGGAGTGGACGGAAGCGCTGTTGCCGGGAATGAACCTGGTGCCCATCGGGGTGCTGGCCGTGAACCGCGCGCAAGAAAAGGGCTGTACGTACTGCTACGCCGCGTAGTCGGGTACCAGCCGGCGTGACGGTTCTCGGACTCGCGCTGGCGCTGGCCGTCGGTCTTTCGCTGGGGCTCCTGGGTGGTGGCGGCTCGGTCCTGACCGTGCCGATCTTCGTGTACGTCTTGGGGTTCGAGGCCAAGCAAGCGATCGCGATGAGCCTCGTCGTCGTCGGCACGGTCAGCCTGGTCGGCGCCATCGGTCACTGGCGCGCGGGCCGCATGGATTTCCGGATGGCCGCCATTTTCGGCGTCACGGCCATCCCGCTGGCGTACGTCGGCGCGCGTCTGGGGACGCGGCTCTCCGGTCCGGTCCAACTCTCGTTGTTGGCGCTGGTCATTTGCGTGGCCGCAGTCTCAATGTTCCGGAACGCGTCCCGCCCGGAGGTGGCGGCAACCCGGGCGCCGCACCCGTTACGCCTGGCGCCGGTCGGCGCCGGCGTCGGCGTCCTCACCGGACTCGTCGGAGTGGGCGGCGGATTCCTGATTGTCCCGGCGTTGGTGTTGTTCGGAAACGTGCCGATGCCGCTCGCCATCGGCACGTCGCTCTTGGTGATCGCCGCGAACTCCGCGGCGGGTCTCGTCGGCTACCTGGGCCACGTCCCAATGTCCTGGCCGACGGTCGGCCTCTTTACGGGAGTGGCGGTCATCGGCATCCTGATCGGCACGCAACTCTGCGCCCTGATCTCCCCAGCGCGCCTCAAACGCGGTTTCGCCGTGCTGCTCCTCGCCGTCGGCGCGTTCATGTTTTTCAAGACGCGGGCACCGAAACCGGCCGTCGCCATCGAACCATCCGTCGTGCCGTCCGACTCGACGATCCCGCACGATAGCGCCGGCGCGTCTATCCGGCGCGGGCTGGCGTTGATCGCGCACACGCACGACAGTCTTCCCGCCAATGCCGCGAATGCCTTGCGATGTCTCAGCTGCCACATCGACGGCGGGCGGCGGGCGGGCGGGGCGATGCTCATCGGCACCTACGCGCGCTATCCGCGCTTCATCGAGCGCAAGGGCGCGGTGGCATCGATCGAAGAGCGCATCAACTTCTGCCTCACGCGCAGCCTCGCGGGTCAGCCGCTCGCGGACTCGAGCCGCGACATGCACGACATGATCGCCTATCTCGCGTTTCTCTCGACGGGCATCCCGCGCGGGGCCGAGGTGCGAGGCTCCGGCCTCCCGACGCTCTCGCCGCTCACGGGCGATACGACGCGGGGCGCGACGCTGTACGGCCCGCAGTGCAGCCGCTGTCATGGTCCCGTCGGTGAAGGAACGGCGATGGCGCCGCCGCTGTGGGGGCCGCGGTCATTCAGTGTCGGCGCGTCGATGGCGCGCGAAGGACGCGCGGCCTCATTCATCCGGCGCGCGATGCCGTACGATCGTCCCGGCACGCTCACCGATCAGGACGCGTTCGATCTCGCCGCGTACATGCTGTCGCATCCGCGGCCCGATCTCGCCGGCAAGGCATTAGACTGGCCGCGCGGCGATGCGCCATATGATGTCCCGTACGACACCCGGGGACATGTGGCCTACCGCCCTCCGCCGATGTTGATGGCCCACTACGTGCATTAGGAGCGTATATGCGTACTCCATATGCGGTTCTAGCTGCGTTACTGATCGCCACCACGGGCGCCTGTGCGACCGGGGGTCATCGGTATCATGATGAGTGGAGCGATCAGGAAGTCGTGTACTACGGCCAGTGGGAGCGGGACACGCATCGGGACCACCGGGAGTTCAGGGACCGGAATGCCGATGAGCAGAAGGCGTACTGGGATTGGCGTCACGATCACGACGATCACCACTAGTCGTCATCGCTGCCGCGATGCGCAGAGCCTCGCATAGAGCGTTTCCATGTGGGCCGCGAAGCTCTGCGTGTCGCACACCGGTGCATCGCGCAGCCGAGCGCGCATTGTGCGCCGGATCTCCGTGAGCGGCGCGTGCGCCAGGCCGATCGCCATCGCCACGTAGGCATCGACATCGGCGGCGACGAAGTCGCCCAGGTTGCCCGCGCGCAGAATTGACGCGCTGGTGCGCGAGACCCACCGATCTCCCCAGAACGTCACCACGGGCACGCCCTGCCAGATGGCCTCCGTCGTGGTCGTGCCGCCGTTGTACGGAAACGTGTCCAACGCCACGTCGACGGCGTCGTACGCTTCCAGAAAACGGTAGTGATCGGACGGACCATCGAGCCGCACCCGGTCACTCGGGATGTCGTGACGCGCGAACAGCCTATGCACGAATCGCCGTTCGCCGGCGCCGGCGAGCGCGGTGCTCTTGAGGAGCAACGTGCTGCCCGGGACGCCGTGCAGGATCCGACACCACGCCGCAATGACGTCGGGCGTGATCTTGTACTGCGGCGCCAGGCATCCGAACGCGAAGCCGTCCGTCCGGGACGATGGGGGATCGGCGACCGGCGGCACGGGGTAGTCGACGGCGAATGTGAGATAGCTGCCCGGGACGCGCGCGATCGGCTCCGTATAGAAGCGCTCTTCCTCGGGCGGGATCACGACCGCGTCGCCCACGAGACAGTCGTAGCAGGACATCCCGGTGGTGGCGAACATGTTGAACCAACCGGCGATCACGGGCGCCGGGCGCACCGCGAACACCGGGAGCCGCCGCGGTGTGCTATACCCGTTGAGATCGACGAGAATGTCGATCTCCGCCCGGGCGATCGCTTCGGCCATTGTCTCGTTGGACAGGTGACCGGTCTCGGTAAATCGGTCGCCAGGCTGGGGTCGATAGCCGTGGGCGATGGCCGATGCCGCGGCATCGGAGAAGAGATGCACCGCGATCTGTTGCCGGTCATGGCGATTGATGAGACCCCACACGGGCTTCATCCAGTTGTGCCGGTGAAAGAACGCCGACACGTATCCGACGCGTAGCCGGCCGCCCGGCGATCGTGCGCCGGGCGCACGCGCGGGAGCGGACGGGAGGCAGCGGTCCGCCCACTCCCGCCGGGCGACGAGCACGGCCTGATTGTCGCTCGCGGGGCTGCCGGGAATGGCCACGGCGATCGCCGACAGCGGCAGCTCGATCGGCCCGCCGGCCGCGGCCCGCCGAAACATCGCCAACGCTTCCTCGATCTGGCCGAGATGGAACAACGCTTGGCCGAAGTTGTGCGCGGCCTCCGGCCACGCGGGCTGCAAGTCCAGCGCGCGATGGAAACTGGTCGTCGCCGCGACGTAGTGCTTGGCGGCGCTCTCGGCGCATCCCATGGCGTACCACGCGACCGCCATGGCGGGATCGACCGCCAGCGCGGCGTGGTAGGCGGCGATCGCGTCGTCGAGCGCGCCGCGCGCGTGGTGCGCGTTGCCGGACTCGAGATGGAGCTGACTCAGGGCGGCCTTCGCATCGACGTGGGCGGGCTGGATCTCGAGGGCCTTCCGAAAGCTGGCCGCGGCCGCGACGTCGTCGCCCTTTTCCCGCAGCGCGAGTCCCAGGTTGAAATGCGCGTCGGGGTATCGGGGCTCGCGGCCGATCGCGCGCGCGTAGGCGGCGATCGCGTCATTGAGGCGGCGCTGCTGTTTGCGGAGATTGCCTAGGCTATTGTATGACTCGGGGCCGGGATCGAGCGCGGTCGCGCGCGCTAAACTGGCATTGGCTTCCGCTTCGCGGCCCAGGCTCAGGAGTGACAGGCCCAGGAGATTGTGCCAGGGGCCCTGGTTCGGCGCGAGGTCTAACGCCTGCCGCACGAGCGCGACGGCCCCGGCGTGGTCGTTGGTCTGGTGGGCGATGACGCCGAGGAGGTACAGCGCATTGGCCTGGCGCGGGTCGGTGCGCAGGACGCGGCGATAGAGCTTCGCCGCCTCGGCGAGACGTCCGGCCTGATGGTGGGCGATGGCCCGGTCCAGCGTCCCGTGTTCGGCCATGGAGCAGTATAAGGCCGCGCGTTAGTCTTGTGGTCGGGTGAGCACCGTCGACGCGTTGCTCGAGCGCATGACGCTCGAAGAGAAGATCGGCCAGATGACGCAGCTCACGGTGGCCGCCGTGGCGACCCGTGATCCGTCGGGCGCGATCCGGTTCGACGCCGCCAAACTGCGGGAGGCGATCGTCGACCGTCACGTCGGCTCCATGCTCAACATCATCGACGTCGCCCAGACCCTCGATCAGTGGCACGCGGTCGTGGGGCAGATCCAGGAGGTGGCCGCCGGGACGCGACTCCGCATCCCGGTGATCTACGGCATCGACTCGGTTCACGGCGCCAATTTCACGCGCGGCGCGACGATCTTCCCGCACAACATTGGACTCGCCGCCACGTTTGATCCCGGTCTCGTGCGGGAGACCGCGGAGATCACCGCGCGGGAGACGTTGGCCTCCGGTCTGCCCTGGAACTTCGCGCCGGTGCTGGACGCGGGACGCCAACCGGTCTGGCCCCGGTTCTACGAGACGTTTGGCGAGGCCCCGCATCTCGTGGCGGAGCTCGGCCGCGCGGCGATCCTGGGTCTCCAGTCTTCGGGCCGCGTCGCGGCGACGATGAAGCACTTCGTGGGATACAGCGGCTCCCGGACCGGACGGGACCGGACGCCAGCCGCGCTCAGCGAGCGCGACGTGCGCGAACACTATCTGCCGCCGTTCCGCGCCGCGATCGAGGCGGGCGCCCAGACCGTGATGATCAATTCCGGCGAGATCGACGGCATGCCCGTGCACGCCAGCCGGTACTGGGTGACCCACGTCCTCCGCGAGGAGCTCGGGTTCACCGGTGTCGCCGTGACCGACTACGCCGACGTCCTATTTCTGCATACGCGCCATCGGGTCGCGCCCACGATACGGGATGCGGTGCGCCTCATCGTGGAAGCCGGAATCGACGTGTGCATGGCTCCGGACAACTACGCCTTCGCCGATCATCTACTGGCGCTCGTGCGCGACGGCACCATTTCCTCCCGGCGCATCGACGCCTCCGTCACCCGGATTCTTTCCCTTAAAGTCCGTCTCGGATTATTCAGCGCGTGGCATCCCGACCCGTGCGCCGTGTTGGCGACGCCCGCCGCGCGGGACGTCGCCCGCCGGGCCGCGCGCGAGTCGCTCACGCTCTTGAAGAACGATGGCATCCTGCCGCTGCGCCGGGACGCGCGGGTCCTGGTCACCGGACCGGGCGCGACCTCGCTGACGATGCTCAACGGCGGTTGGACCTACTCCTGGCAAGGAACCGATGCCTCGATCTATCCGTCCGGCATCGCCACGCTCGCCGACGCGGTCGGTCGTTATACGAGCAACGTCGTCGCCGCCGGCCAGGACGCCGACGTCGCGATCGTGGCCGTCGGCGAGGATGCCTACGCCGAGTGGCTCGGCGACATCGCCGACCTGACATTGCCCGAGCCCCAGCGCCGTCTCGTCACCGACCTCGCGGGCGCCGGCGTACCCGTGGTTCTCGTGCTGGCCGAAGGCCGGCCCCGGATCATTCAGGATATCGCCGACGTGGCGCGGGGCATCCTGATGGCCTACTGGCCCGGAATGGAAGGCGCGGACGCGATCGCTAATGTGTTGTTCGGCGAGACCAACCCCAGTGGGCGGCTGCCGTTCACGTACCCCCGACATCCGCACGCGCTGCTCCTGGACGACCATCGCTTCACCGAGACGCTCGACGCGAGTCTCGAGCGGGGGCCCGGCGGTTTCGCGCCGCAGTGGCTGCTGGGCACGGGCTTGAGCTATACGACGTTCGACTATGCCGATCTCCGATTGGGCCGGTCCGTCCTTCGGGCAGGGGAGCGCCTCACGGTGCGGGTCACGATCACGAATACCGGCGATCGCGCCGGCCGAGAGACGGCGCTCCTCTTCACGCGCCAGCACTACGCGTCCCTGACGCCGGCCGTGCGACGGCTCAAGGGATTCGACAGCGTGACGCTGGAGCCGGGCGCGTCGCACACGTTCGCGTTCACGCTCGAGGAACGCGATCTCTCCTACGTGGGACAGGATGGCCGCCCGGTGATCGAGCCGGGCGCCTTCGACGTCATGATCGGACCGCTGACCGGGACGTTCAGCCTGGCGCGATGAGCGGCGCGGGGTGCGTGCGGACCCAGGAGCGGAGCTTCAGGCTGAAGGCCACGACCAGTATGCCGAATACGAACGCGTAGGCCCCGATCCAGAGGACGAGCGCGAGCCCGCCAAGGCCGGGGAACATGAACAGGGCGACGGCCAGTACGATGGAGGCGATGCCGCTCAGCACCAGCAGCCATTCGCCCGTGATTACGCGGCGTAGGCGAATGGCGGCGCCGATCTCGAACAGGCCGGTGACGAGCGCCCAGATGGCAACGGCATACAACAAGGCCAGCGCCGAGATGCGTGGCCAGAACAACACGGCGAGCCCGGCGGCCAGGCTCACGAGCCCCTCGAGCACCACGACCCACCAGTGGTCGACCGCACTCGGCCGCCGGAGGGCGCTCACGATCGAAAGGACCCCGTCGACGATGGCATAGAAGCCAAACGCCAGCACGAGCGCGGCGAGGCTGAGGCCCGGGGCAATGAACGTGACGATGCCGAACAGGATGCCCACCACGCCGCGTAGCAGCACGGCCCACCAGTTCCTGCCGAGGGCATCGACGTCAATCGCGGGGATAGGCATACCGAAAGAATGCGGAACGCCTTGCGCGAAGGTACCAGATCATCGCGAAGTGGGCGTCAGACAAATCGGCGCGAGAGTTGCTGGGAATACAACTCCGGGGCCCCGATGTCGATGGCGTTGGGTCGCGCGGTACAGGTCGTCTCGCATGATCTTGGCAACGCGCTCTCGGCCATTGAGATGTGCGCGGGAGCGCTGCTCGACCCCGACGATCCGCCATCGCTCGTCGAGACACGCCGGGTGGCCGAGATGATCCGGCGCTCCGCGGTGTGGATGCGGCACCTCACGGTGGATCTGCGCGACCAGGCGATTCACGAGACGGGCCCAACGTGTCTCCTACGGCGGCCGGTGGCGGTGTCGGACATCCTCGTCGCGGTGCGCGTGATGTTCGCGCCGGCGGCCCGGGCGCGCGCGCTCGACTTGGTCGTCGAAGGCGACGACGACCTGGGTTGCGTATTCGCCGATCCGGACCGGCTCGTCCAGGTGCTCGCCAACCTGGTCGGGAATGCGCTCAAGTTCACACCACGGGGCGGGCGCGTGAGGGTGTCGGCGCGACGTGGTACGGCGGGTGTCCGGTTCACCGTGCGCGATACCGGTCCCGGCATGGCGCGGCATCCCGGTCAGGGATTGGGCCTCGGGATCGCGCGCGAGTTGATCGAGGCGCATGGGGGCGTGATGGGCGTCAAGACCGGGGCGGGGAGAGGGACTTCATGTGGGTTCACGATCCCGGCCGCGCCATGACCCTGCCGGACGCGCTTATCGGAGACCGCGCATATGTCCGGCGCGGTGTGGCGATACGCGGGGAAACGATTCGCGTCATCCTCGCCGACGACCATGCAATGGTGCGCGAGGGTCTGCGCCTGGTGCTGCGCGCTGCGCCGGATATCGTTGTGATCGGAGAGGCCGGCGAGGGCGCCGCGACCGTCGAGCTCGTGCGGCGGCTTCGGCCCAGCCTCGTCATTCTCGATCTCGATATGCCCGGCGCCGATGGGTTGGCCGTGGTACGGGATCTGGCGCGGATCTCATCGCCGGTGCCGGCGCTCATCCTGACCGTACACGCCGAGCACGAGCGTCTCGTCGCGTTGCTCGAGGCTGGCGCGCGGGGATATCTCACAAAGGAGTCGGCGTCCCGCGACCTGATCGAAGCGATACGGGTGGTCGCTGCCGGCGACGTGTACGTGCGTCCGACCACGGCGCGGTTGCTCGCGACCGCCGTCGTGCCCCAGCGGGTGGCCGACTCGGCCCACAGTCGATTTCACCGCCTCAGCCACCGCGAGCAAATGGTCGTGCGACTGATCGCGCAGGGGTACAGCGGCGTGGAGATGGCCCGCCGGCTGGCGATCAGCACCAAGACTATCGACGCCTATAAGCGTCGCATTCGGGAGAAAATCGGACTCGACCATCGCACGGCGTACGTGCGCTTCGCCGTCGAGGCCGGATTGCTCGACTAACCGACCCGCAGCACGATGCGGCCAAGCACATGGCCCTTTTCGACGCGCTGATGGGCTTTGGCCGCTTGGGCGAGCGGGTACGTGGCCGCGATCGGCACCCGCAGCTTCGCTTCGTCGATCGCGCGTAGCAGGCGCGCAAAGGCAGGCCGGCTGGCGACCCCGTCGTACGCTCGTAGCCGGTATCCGCGTCGACGTGGGGGCGCCGGCGCGACGCCGTTCGGGTACGCCACGCGTCCACCCGGACGCACGCGATCGAGATACGCGTCGAGGACCTGCCCGCCGGCCAGCGCGAGCACCGCGTCGACGCCGTCCGGCGCCCAGGCGTCCAACTGCGCCAGAGCCCGCGCACTACGGGCATCCAAGACCGCCTCGGCCCCGAGGCGCCGCACCAGCTGCTGCGCGGCGCGGCCCGTCGCCGTCGACATGACGTGGGCGCCCCGGCGCTTCGCGAACTGGATCGCCAGCGTACCGACCGCTCCCGTGCCGCCGAAGATCAGCACCCGCTCACCGCGGCGGATGCGGAGAACATCGTCGATCCCTTGCAGCGCCGTGATGCCCGTTGCCGCGGCAGCGCCGGCCTGGCGCATATCGAGGCGCCGGGGGATCGGTGCGACCAGATCCGCGGGCACCGCCGCGTATTCCGCGTAGAAGCCGCCTTTTGGATTTTGATAGGCAAACGCGAATACGCGTTGGCCGACCCTGAACCGGCGCACGCGCGCTCCGACCGCCGCGACGACGCCAGCGCCATCGGAGCCGAGCACGAGCGGAAAACGCTGGCGCCTCTCGGCCCACTCCCCGGAGCGGGTGCTCGCATCCCAACCACCGACGCCGGCGGCGTGGACCGCGATCAAGACGTCGCGCGGACCAATCGACGGTGCGGGCACGTCGATGGTCCGCAGGACGGACGGAGGACCAAACTTCGCGATCGCGGCCGCACGCATAGGCCAGCTATTTAACGCATGTTCTGTTCCCGCTATGCCTCCGGGCGCACGGCAGCGTGGAGCACGTCGCGCAACCGTCGTCCGACAACAACGTCGTCGCCCGGCTGCATCATCCAAGGGCCGACCACGATCGTGTGTTCGTCGGAGTGCAGTCCGGCGGCCCCCGACGCGTGCCCCGTGCCCGGGTTCAGCTCGATCGCCGGCTGCCCCTTGCTGAGCGCCTGCGCCACATTGATGGGGGCGATGCCGATGCGTTGCTGGTTGTACCGGATCATGAGATGCGGCACGTGGTTGGCGATCGGCGGGACGAAGATCTCGGTGGTGAGCGTCGGCAAACCATGCAGCGCCGCGGCGATCCGCTCGGCGCGCTGCCGCGCCTCGGCTTCGATCTGGTCGTCGGTGCGAGCGAGCAGCCAGTCGATCGCCGCTACCATCCCAATGATCTGTTCCTTGGCGACCTTCATCCCGCGGCCGACGGAACGATCGTTGGGATTGTTGTTGGCGGCCGCGGCCGCGATGAGATCGGCGCGACCCAACAACAGCCCCGCGTTCTGCGGGCCCCGCATGCCTTTGCCGCCGGAGAATGCGGCCAGGTCGAACCCCATCGCCGCGAAATTCCAGAGATTCGCGATGGGCGGCACGTCGGCTGCGGCATCGATCAAGGTCGGCACCCCGTGCGCGCGCGCCACGCGCACCCAGTCTTCGCGCGTGATCTGCCCGCCCTCGGCGGCATTGAAGAAAAACGCCAACGCCGTGCGCGGGTTGAACGCTTGCTCGTAGTCGGCGAGCGTTTCGACATCCACCAGCGTCGCGCCACACATCTCCAACGCGTGCTCGTGTACAAACCGGTGCGCCTTCTGAATGATGACCTCGTGCTTGAACGCTCCGGCGCGGGCCGGTACGTCCTTGGCGCCATCCGGGTTGCCCAGGGTCATGCAGCCCGCGGTGCCCAGCGACAGCGCCGCCGCGGCACCGGAGGACACGAGCGCCGCCTCGCATTTGAGACGCTTGGCCAGATATGTCCCCGCCGCGGCCTGCAGGTCGCGCAGCCGGACGTTGTGTTGCCCGGCGACCTGAATGGCCGCCTGGACTTCCGGCGGCATGATCGACGCCGTCAGGTAGGTGTACGTCCCGGCGGCATTGATGATCTTCGCGACGCCCAACTTGTCGTAGTAGTCGACCGGTTTGGGGACGGCCTGACTCTCCGGTAACCGGAGTGTCAGGGCGGCTCCGGCCGCCAACGTCTGCTCGACGAACCCCCGGCGCGTCGTCACGGCGACTTCTTGCCGTGGTCCCGCACGGCGACCGACGTGATCTCGATGCGCGCGTCGTTGACCAGGCGCGCGATCTGCACCGTCGTGCGCGTGGGTTTGGGATCGGGGAAGAACTCGCGATACACCGCGTTCATCTTCGGGAAATCCTCGATATCCTTGAGATACACCGTCACCTGTACCACCTCACTCGGCTTGAACCCCGCCGCGTCGAGCGTCTTCTTGATGTTCTCGAGCGCGGTGCGAGTCTCCGACTCAATGTCCCCGGTCACCGTCCCCTCGGTCCCGGCGATCCAGAGCATGTCGCCCACGCGGATGCCATTGCTGAACGGGAGGTTGGCGGGAAGGCCAGGGGGATTGTAGACCTGGCGCTCCTGGGCCTGGAGCGAGGGTGCCGCGCAGAGCGCGAGCAGAACGAGCATCGAACGCAAATGTTCCTCCGGTCAGCGAGATGTCACACGAATCAAGACAACCTGCCGTCAAACGGCGCGTGCGACAAGATGGCGTTATTATGGCCGCAATGAGTGGCCACCGCGTGACTCGCACCGGACGTTTTCGCTGGGTTCTGATCGCGTGGCTGCTCGTACTCAGCGCGATCGCCTACTTGGACCGTGCGAACCTGGGGATCGCCGGCCAGGCGATGATGCAGACTTACGGGATGAGCACCATCAGGCTGGGCTGGGTGCAGAGTGCGTTCCTGGCGGGATACACGATCTGCCAAGCACCCGCCGGCCGCATCGCCGACCGCCTCGGGGCCCGCTCGGCGCTCACCCTGGCCGTCATCTGGTGGGCGGTCTTCAGCGCTCTCACCGCGGCGGTGCCTCCCATCGCCTCGGCGTTGACGGTGCTCATCCTCGTCCGCTGCGCGTTGGGCGCCGGAGAGGCCATCATGTACCCGGCCGCCAATCGCATTGTCGCTGCGTGGATTCCGGTGCCCCAGCGCGGTCTGGCGAACGGTGTGATCTTCACGGGCGTCGGCCTCGGTGCGGGTATCGCCCCGCCATTGGTCGCCTACGTCATGTTCTACCACGGCTGGCGCGTGTCGTTTTTCGTCTGCGCCGCCATTGGCGTCATCGCGGGCGTCATCTGGTATGCACTCGCGCGCGACACGCCCGATGACGGCATCACCCTGCGGCAGGCGCCGCAGGGGCCGCCGCTCCGGTGGGGTACGATTGTTTCCGATCGCAACATCATTCTCCTCACGATCAGCTACTTCTGCTACGGCTACGCGGCCTGGATCTTCTTCTCCTGGTTTTTCATCTACCTACGCACCGTTCGCGGAATGGATCTCAAATCGAGCGCTCTGTACGGCATGCTGCCCTTCATTGGCATGGCCGTGGGCTCCTTGCTGGGCGGCTTCCTGAGCGATCGTCTGGCGAAGCGCTACGGCCGGCGCGTTGGCCGGGCCGGCGTCGCGATGGTCGGCATCAGCCTGGCCGCCGTCTGCCTGGCGGCCGGGATGTTCGTCGATAGCCCCCAACTCGCGAGCCTGGTGCTGGCCGGCGGTGCGGGGACACTGTACCTGGCCCAAAGCTCGTTCTGGTCGGTCAGCGCCGATATCTCCGGTCCCTCCACGGGCGCGGTGTCCGCCGTCGTGAACATGGGGGCCCAGGTGGGCGGCATGGTGACGGTGTCGCTCACGCCGTACCTGGCCGACAAATACGGATGGACGACGCCGTTTCTCGTGGCCGCGGCGCTGTGCGTCATTGGCGCTCTGGCGTGGATCGCCATTCGCCCGGATCGGATGATCGTCGCGGCATTGGCGCTGGTGTTGGCGGCGGCGGGTTGCACCAGCCGCCAGTCCCGGGATTTTCACCTCGAGGTCGATGCGCCGGCGTTCGGACAACTGGTGCCGGCCGGCACCCCACTCGCGCGCATCGCGACGGGCTTTGGTTTCACCGAGGGTCCCGCCTGGGATCCCGCGAACTTCCTGTACGTCAGCGACGAGACGCAGGACTCGATCTTCCGCGTCTACATGGACGGTCGCAAGGTGCCGATGATTCACCTGGGCGACCCGGACGGCAACATCCTCGATGGCCAACGCCGCCTGATCGACGGCGCCAGTGCGCTCCGCGCGGTCATCGCCATCACGCCCGACGGCCAGTACACGACGCTCGCCGACCGGTACGAGGGCAAGCGGTTCAACAGCCCGAACGACATTGTGATCGGGCCGGACAGCGCCTTGTACTTCACGGACCCCACGCTGGATTTGCCGAAAGGCCAGGCGCAAGAGATCCCGTTTCAAGGGGTCTATCGCCTGGATCACGCGGGGCACGTGACCCTCTTGACGAAGGAGCTGACGCAACCCAACGGCCTCGCGTTCTCGCCCGATGGCACGAAGCTCTACATTGACGACAGCGATCAGCAGAACATCCGCGTCTACGATTTCGCGAACGGCGCCATCGCCAATGGGCGCATCTTCGTTACGGAGCCCGGTCCCAAGGCGAACGGCGTACCGGACGGCATGCGCGTCGACGTGCACGGCAACATCTTCGTCACCGGCCCACTCGGCATCTGGGTCTGGGATCCCGAGGGGCATCACCTGGGCACGATCGCCATGCCCGAGCAGCCGGCGAACCTGACGTGGGGCGATGCCGACTACGGCACGCTCTATATCACGGCGACGACGTCGGTCTACAAGCTCCGCACGGCCACGCACGGCATCAATCCCTATCCCGCCTGCGCGGTCGCCGGTCCCACCGCCACGCTCTCGATTCCGCATGTGTCGCACCCGGGGGCGTTGTCGCTCGATCCTGCGTCGCCCACGTGGTCGGCCGCCGGCCGGACCACAATCGTGCGCGATTGCTCACACGCCGTCGACTATCCGCGGTTGGCCACGGACGTGCGGGCCTTCTGGAGCGACACGGATCTCTACGTGCTGTTCGACGCGCCCTATGATGCGCTCAATCTCTGGCTCCCAGCCGACAACGGCCAGCCGCGGATGAAGCTCTGGGACCGGGACGTCGTCGAGCTCTTCTTGGGCTCCGACTGGAAGAACATCCGCCATTATCGGGAGTTCGAGATCGCGCCCACGGCCGACTGGATCGACCTGGCGATCGACCTCGATCACCCAGACACGTCCGGCAAGACGCCGGCGTGGCGGTCGGGATGGCACACGATGGCCCGCATTGATCGCCAAGCGCACGTGTGGTACGCGGCCGCGCGCATTCCGCTCCGCGCCATCGACGGCGGCCACGTGGCCGCCGGCACGCGCTGGCGGATGAATCTCTATCGGATCGAGGGGGTGGGGGCCGATCCGCAGCGCCGGTTCATGTGCTGGCAGCCGACGTGCGCGGGGCCGGACCGCGATCCGAATCATGTTCCCGAGCATTTCGGCACGCTGGTCTTCACGCGATGAAAGGTTGGGTCGCGGTGCTGCTGGCGTGCGCCGCGACGGCGCAGGCCCAGCAGATCGAGGCCGGCAAGACCCAGTTCGCCGCGCGCTGCGCCGGCTGCCACGGCCTCGACGCCACGGGAGGCGAGATTGGCCCCAACCTCGTGGACGCCGGGGACGACACGCTCTTCTCGGCGCCGCTGGCCCAGATCATCACACACGGGATCACCGACGCCGGGATGCCGTCGTTCACGTTGCCCAAGCCGGATCTGGACGCCTTGGTCGCGTATCTCACGTCGCTACGCGCCACCGCCGCCGCCCATCCGCCGGCCGGCGATGTGTCGGCCGGCCAACAGTACTTCTTCGGCGCCGGCCGCTGCACGACGTGCCACATGGTCGATGGCCAAGGCGGCGTGCTGGGCCCCGATCTCTCGAACCTCGGTCACCAACGCCGGGTGGAACGGATCGCCGAGGCCCTACGCCATCCCGTCCCACGCACCGGCTACGCGCCCGTCACGGTGCAACTCCGCGACGGCCGCGCCGTGCGCGGCGTCGCCAAGAACGAGAGCAATTTTGATCTCCAGTTGTTGGACCTGACCGGCACGCTGCATTTCTTGTCGCGGGCGGAGATCGCGCACGAATCGCACGACTCGGTGTCGCTCATGCCGCCCGTCGTCGCCGGAGGCGACACCGTGCGGGACCTCGTCGCGTATCTGAGCCGCCTCACCGCGCACGCGACGCCCCAACACGATCCGCCCGAGCGCCCGGAGACGCCAGCCATTGGCGACTGGCCAACGTACAACGGCAACCCGAGCGGCAACCGGTATAGTCCCCTCCGCGCCATCGACACGAGCAACGTCCACACGCTGGCCCCGGCCTGGATGTTCCCGTTTCCCAAGGCCCGCCATCTCGAAGGCACGCCCATCGTCGTCGGCGGCATGATGTTCGTGACCACCGCGAACGAGGCCTATGCGCTGGATGCGGCGACGGGCCGCGCGATCTGGCACTACGCCCGCCCGTTGACCAAGGGCGTCATTGGCGACGCCGCCGGCGCCATCAATCGTGGCGTGGCGGTCCGCGGCGATCGCGTGTTCATGGTGACGGACCATGCGCACTTGGTGGCACTCTCGCGTACCACCGGCGCGCCGCTGTGGGACGTCGCCATGGCCGACTACCATCAGCACTACGGCGCCACCGGCGCCCCGCTGGTCATCGACAGTCTCGTACTCTCCGGTACGTCCGGCGGCGATGAAGGCGACCGGGGATTCATCTCGGCGTACGACACCCGCACTGGCCGCCGCGTGTGGCGCTTCTGGACGATCCCCAAACCCGGCGAGCCGCTCGCCAGCACGTGGCGCGGCCGCGCCTTGGAGCATGGGTGCGGGGCGGCCTGGCTCACCGGTACGTACGACCCGTCGACGAATCTCGTGTACTGGCCGACGGGCAATCCGTGCCCGGACTACAACGGCGACGAACGCCAGGGCGACAATCTTTATTCGAGCTCCGTGCTGGCGCTCGAGCCGCACACCGGGAAGCTGGCGTGGTACTACCAGTTCACGCCGCACAACCTGCACGACTGGGACGCTACGCAGACTCCCGCGCTCATCAACACGGTGTTTCAGGGGCAGCCGCGCAAGCTCCTCGTGCAGGCGAATCGTAACGGGTTCTTTTACGTGTTGGACCGCATCACGGGCAAGGTCCTCCTGAGCCGTCCGTTCGTGCACAAGCTCACGTGGGCCAGCGCCATTGGACCGGATGGCCGGCCTCTCGTGCTCCCGGGAACGGATCCGACGGTCCCGGGCACGAAGGCCTGCCCGTCACTGGAGGGGGCGACGAACTGGATGTCGACGGCGTTCGACTCGACGACCGGCCTCTATTACGTGATGGCCCTGGAGGCCTGCAGCGTCTTCACGAAATCGTCGGCGTGGTGGCAGCGCGGCCAGTCGTTCTACGGCGGTGGCGCCAATCACGTTCCGGGCGAGGTCCGCCAGAAAGTGCTGCGGGCCATCAATGTCCAGACGGGAAAGATCGTCTGGGAGATCCCGCAGGTGGGCGACGGCGAGTCGTGGGGCGGCGTCCTCGGCACCGCCGGAGGGCTCGTCTTTTACGGCGATGACAGTGGAGCGCTCGCCGCCGTCGATGCGGCGACGGGTGCGCCGCTGTGGCACTTCCACACCAACGCCGTGTGGAAGGCCTCGCCAATGACCTATGCCGTCAACGGCACGCAGTACGTGGCCGTGTCGGCGGGCTCCGCGGTGCTGGCCTTCGCGCTACACGCGAAATAAGTAGCTGAACTTCACGAAGAAGCTGTCGGCCTGCCGGCGCAGCCCCGTGAAGTGCAGGGAGAGCGGCTCGGTCGCGTCATTGCCGTATCCGAGGAACGCCACCGTGCCGGGCACGGGCTGATAGGAGAACAACAGGCTGCCCGTGAACAGATTGCTCGTCCCGGCCGTCGCCCGGCTGATGATGCCCGTCGTGGCGCTCCGAATGTAGATCGGGAGGTTCGTGCGCGAGTCATCGCGCAGGCTATCCTGAAACTCGGAGTCGTACTGGCCGATGAACCGCACGAAGATGGCGCGCGAAAGCTGAAACTCGGCGTCGAGGCGCGGGATCGTCGTCCGCGCGACCGTCGTGCCGTCGCTGTGGCGGTGATAAAACTGCGCGGTGTACGTCCCGTTGAACCGCAGTTGTTGGGTGGGCTGCCATGTGATGGCGATCTGCGGTAGATCCACGTCGGCGGACGCCCACTCGAAGAAGTTCTCGTCCGGACCCCACACGTATACGAAGCTCGCCGAGAAGTGCGCGAACTGCGGGGTGACGAGGTTGATGACGTGATCGGTGTTGGGGATCGCCTCCTGACGGTTGGAGAACGGGATGAGGGTCGTGTCGACTCCGGAGATCTTCCCTAGGAAATAGTTCGAGTACAGCGTCGGATCGTAGCCGTAGTGCTCGAAGTAGAGCGCGCCCCCCACCTGCCATCCGCCCCGCAAGCCGAGGTTCAAGTTGAACTGGTAGCGCTGGTCTTCGGCTTTTTCGAAGTCGGTCAGGGTCCGGCCGGCCCACGTGTCGCTGATGCGGAAGTCTCCGCCGAACGTCTCGAAGAAGCTGCCCGGTTTGTTGTACAGCGTGAGCCGGTGATCGATGGACACGGTGCCGAGGCCCACGCGTGCGATGAATCCGCTGGCCGCCTCGAACTGCGGATCGATCTGCCGGACGACGTAGTCCAAGCCGAAATTGCGTCCGGCGCGCGTGAACCGGCCATAGAAGATCGGTCCCGCCGTGGTTCGCCCATCGACGGTGTCGCGGGATTCACTGGTGCCGCCTTGCAGCTGCAGCGTGTACAGCTTCGCGAAGGTGAACCGGCCGTCTACGCTGGCCATGCGGCTGTAGGCACCGCCCTGTTCCTTGTCCGTGATCGCCGTGCCGATCTGGGACGCCGAGCCGATGTCGCGCCACATGCGGAGGACGTTGTAGATCGGGTGGCCGGCACCCGTGACCGAGGAGTCCTCGACGTCCTGGGCGCCCAGGTACGCTACCGTGAAGCCCCCGATCTTCCCGGTCAGTTTGCCGGCGGCGATCGGCGCCTCGATCGCGCGCGTGTAGATCAGATTGTTCGGAGTGCTGAACTGCTCCAGGCCGTCCAGGAAGAACGGACGTTTTTCTGGATAGCTGATCGCGTTGCGGGGGTCGAGCACCAGCTTCGTGGCATCCGATTCCACCTCGGCGAAGTCGGGGCGGTAGGTGCCGTTCAAGGTCAGGTTGTTCGTGAGGCCGATGCGCACGTTGGCGCCGAACTCGGGCCGGTCGGTGCCGTAGCGCCAGGGCTTGGGATTGGCGCTGTCGCCGGTCACCCGTTCGGTGACAAATGGATTGAGGTCCAGTACGAGGCCGCGTTGCAGCTGCGTCAGGCCCTTGAGGGTGCCGAGCTGCGCGAGAAATGACGCGGCCGCGATCTTGGCGGGCACCCAGCTCTGCTCGTGCCCGGAATGCTGGACCTTGCGGATGATGTTGACGCCCCAATCCTGGGGATCCTGGGACTGGTACTTGATGCTCCGGAAGGGAATCCGGATGACGACCTCGTAGCCCGTCGTCGTGGGGTGTCCCTTGGACTCGAACACGAAATCGGGGCTCAGGTCCGTCGATGGGCGTCCGGTTTGGGTGTTGCCGGTGTTGAAGCTCCGACCGGTGACCCGCACGCCCTCGGTCATGGTGCCGTCTTCCTGAACGCCAAGCGGGTTGACGGCGAAGACCAGGGCTTGGCGGGCGTGCAAGAACGGACTCAGGATGACTTGGATGTTGTCGTCGGCGTCGATCTTGTCGCGGTCGGCCAGCTTGTAGTGCACGTTCCCATGCGGCTCGAACGCCCGGATCCCGAAGTAGATTGCCCGGTGCGAATACCACACGAGCACTTCGGTCGAGTCCTCGGCCGGCAGGCCGTCCATCGGCGTGTATTCCGAGAACCCCGTGAGGACGGCCGCCCGCTGCCAGACGGGATCGTTGAGCGTGCCGTCCATGATGGGTGCCCCGTCCAGCTGCGGGATGCGCACCGTCAGTTGTCCGGAGCGGCCGTTGTAAACGCCGCCCATCGGCGCCGGCGTCGTGTCGGGGCGCAGCGCCAAGATGGCGCCCGCGGCGAATGTGAGGAGTAGCACCGGCGCAACGTGGGGACGCGAGTGTCATCGCGCCATGCGGAAGTGTCAAACTGTCGTTAAATCGCCGCTGGCGCCTGGGGGCAGGAGCGGCGAAATTCCGGCGTTTATGGAGAATGCCGCGCTCTGACCGAATTGACTGTCGTTCCGCGGGAGCGGCCGTATAGGAACCTGGCGGCCGTCGTTGGTCCGGCGCTGGTCGTGTTGCTGGTCGGTCTGGCGACGCTGTGGAGCATGCGGGACGCGATCGCGAGCGAGGGGTGGGTGCGCCACACCCTGGAGGTCCAGCTGCGATCGGCCGACCTCCTCTCCAGTCTTCAGGATCTGGATACCCATCAGGGCGGCTATTTGCTGACGGGGAACCCGGCGTACCTGGACACGCTGGGCGCCGCGAAGCGGGAAGCCGTGGTGGATCTCGGCGCGCTCCGCGCGTTGACGAACGACAACCCGCGGCAACTGGCGCGCCTCGATACCCTGGCGACGCTGATCGAGTCCAAGGTCGCCGAGATGGACTCGACGATCGCGGTGAGCCACTCCGGCGCCGCTCCGCGGTCTCCGCTGTTGACCCGCCATATCGACCACGGCTCCGCGGTCATGCAGCAGCTGCGCGCGACCATGCAGGCCGTGGACGACGAGGAGGCGCGGTTGTTGATCGAGCGGTCCGGCGCCGCGACCCGGGAACGCCAGATGGTCGTCTTCGTGGTCATCGCGGGCACGGCGCTGTCGGTGTTCCTGGCGGTGCTCGTCAACGGACTGTTGGCGCGGTACGCCAACGCGCAAACGCGGGCCAACGGGCTCTTGACCGAGCAGCGGCACGAGTTGGAGATGCAGAACGCGCAGCTGCACGAGCAGGCGGTGGAGTTGGAGACGCAGCAGGCGGAGCTCGAGGCGTCGAACGAAGAGCTGTTGGACACGCAGGACGAGGAGCGGCGCGCGCGGTCCGAGGCGGAGGCGGCGAATCGCGCCAAGTCGGAGTTCCTGACGACGATGAGTCATGAGCTCCGGACGCCGCTCAACGCGACGATCGGCTATGCCGAGTTGTTGGAGACGGGCGTGCGCGGTCCGGTCACCGCGGAGCAGGCGGAGGATCTGCGCCGGATCAAGCGGGCGGGGACGCACTTGCTGGCGTTGATCAACGATGTCCTCAATTACGCGAAGCTGGAAGCGGCGCAGATCCAGTTCGCGATGGCGCCGTTGCCGATTCTGGACGTGTTGGCGGAGTCGGCGGGGATGATCGAACCGCAAGCGCGCAGCAAAGGGGTGGCGTTCGCGTTTGTCGGCTGCGATCCCGCGTTTCGGGCGCTCGGGGATCGCGACAAGATCCTGCAGGTGATCGTGAACCTGCTCTCCAACGCGGTCAAGTTCACGCGCGCGGGGGGCGAGGTCGTGTTGCGCTGCGACTCACCCGATGGCGATGGGATGCTGTCCGTTGTCGTCCAGGACACGGGGCGGGGCATTCCCGCGGACCATCTGGAGCAGGTGTTCGAGCCGTTCGTTCAGGTCGGACGGGTCGTGGGCGGCAGCGACGCGGGCGTGGGATTGGGCCTGGCGATCAGCCGCGAGTTGGCGCGCGGGATGGGCGGTGAGCTGACGGTGGCCAGCACGGTGGGCGAGGGCTCGAGGTTCACTTTCCACCTGCCGCGCGCCCGCTGACGCCGCTCTTCCGGATGGCGACGGTCACGGAGTCGAACGGGGCGAGGGTCGCGGGCGCTTTGGCGCCGGGCTTGGGGACGGCGTGGTACGCGCACACGATGTGCTTTTTCGTGACCTCGATCCTCAGGTAGCCGTGGTCCTGGTCGCAGAAGCTCTCCAGCACGCCGGTGCCCGTCGTCATGGTGATGGGCAGCTTCGTGGTGTGGAAGGCATTGGCGAGGACGTGGAGCCGCGCGCTGTAGCCGCCGGCGCCGGCGATGATGCAGGGGACGTGCTGGCCTGCCAATATGCCCGTGAATCGCTGGTAGTCGTGGACGTGCCCGGAGAGAACGAGATCGGGCACGCGGCCGGTCGTGGTGCAGGCGCTGTCGAACACGCTATAGAGGTGTTGGCTGCCCGGGTGCGGTCCGTACGCCGAGTAGAGCGGGTGGTGGACGGCGACGATGAGGGCGCGGTCGTGGGGCGCGCTGGCGAGCTCGGACTCGAACCACGCGATCTGGGCCGGCGCCAGCACGCCGCCTTCGGGGCAATTGCTGTACAACCCAATGATGGTCGCCAGGGGCGTGGCCAACGTCCAATAGACGTTGGGTTGCGTCATGGCGTCGCGCGGCGCGTCCTGCGCCTCGGGCGTGTGGCGCGCGATCTGGGCGCAGAAGTTGTTGACGAAGGCGGCGAGGCTGGGCTCTTTGGCTATGGGGTCGACGTCGCCGTCATGGTTGCCGGGGATGGCGAAGATGGGCGCGGGATAGGTGTTGTATGGCTCGTAGAATTCGGCGTAGTAGTTCGCCGTTTCGCCATTGTAATACACGACGTCGCCGAGGTGGTAGTAGAACGAGGGGTGCCGCGTGGCGTCGGCGCCGCCGAAGTCCTTTTCCATGTAGCTGGCGACGTTGTCGATATACGTGTTGGTGTTGACGCCGCCGGTATCGCCGACGGCGTGAAACACCATCCGCCCGGACGTATTGATGGCCTGGATCGCGGCGTCGCTCAGCACGGTATCCAGATTGAGATGATAGGGCGCGGGGCCGGTGGGCGCCGGCAGGTCGCGCCACGGTTGCGTCGGGTGCTTGGTGGGATCGACGATGGTCTGAAATGCCGCCGGCAGCCGCTCGGCGCCGAAGTTCCGCCCGCGTCCGGGGCCCGGGTGGTGCACGCGACTGGCCTGCAGCTTGGCCGGATCCAGGGCGTGCACGGTGCGCTTGGTCGCCATACGGCGAAGAACTTGGCGGGCCGCTCAGGCGCCGCAAGGGCGAAACGGCCTGCGGCGCAATCGTGACATTCTTGCGTCAGCGTTCCACGCTCGCCCCGAGCCGTTTCCAGCGGATCGAGCCCGACACTGGATCGCGAGAGAAGTAGATGCCGAGCGGTCGCTCGCTCACCGAGTCGGCGTTCACAAACCCGAAGTAGCGGCTGTCGAGGCTCGACCCGCGATTGTCTCCCATCACGAAATACGAGTGCGCGGGAACGACGACCGGACCCCACGTCGACATCGTCGGGTGGCGCGACACGCTCGTTGGGGACGCGACGTCTGAGCTCGGGGTCATGTAAGGCTCTGGCACGCGACGGCCGTTGATCCAGAGACTGTCGCTATTCATGGAGAGCGTGTCGCCAGGGAGCCCGATAACCCGTTTGACGAACGTCTTTCCGGAGTACGGGTAGATCACGTTGTCACCCCGGTGGATGGCGCCCCGCAACGGCGTTGCGTACAAGTGGTCGCCAACCAGGATCGTAGGAGCCATGCTCTCCGATGGGATGCGATAGGCACGATAGATGTGGCGTTCGATGAACGACTTGAGCGGGCGGTGTAGTGTTTGGCCAGAGAAGAAGATGAGGCACACATAGACGTACCAACGATTGTACGGGCGCGGCACGAACGTCGGAGACGCGCGCCGGGCCGTGCGCACGGCATCGGTGATCAGTGCTGCCTCGAGAGACAGCAGAAGAACCCACGGGACGGCGAAGCCAACCTGGGTGGGTAACGCGACCGCGAGTGGGAATACGAGCATGATCGTGACGAAGGCGAGCAACCACGCCGCGAGCGCCCGCCGAGGGGCGCCCGCGTAGAGATGCCCGAGTCCCGCTAAGGGGACAGTGAGGAGAGCCGCAATCCAAGGGATACGCGGGACAGGGGGTTCAGGTGCAACGGGCTGGGCGTTCGGCATGGCAGCAACGATGCGTATCGGACATCGCTGCTGCCAGCCCAGGCCGTTCTAGCAGCTCCTTCCTGGCGGGGCGAACGACGCGGGGCCCGCGAGCGGTTGGCTTTGCACGAGGGTCGTGAGGGTCGACCAGTCGGCCACCGGTTGGTGCTCGCCCACCACGCGGGTCGGTGCGATGCCGACGCGGCAGGCGGCGGCGTACACCTCGGCCGTGTATAGTGCGGGCGCCTGGAGCTGCTGGACGAAGTCGCTGGCCCACAGCACGTGGAGGCCAGGCAGGAACGCCATGAGCGCGCCTTCGCTGCCGATGCCATTGATGGCGTAGAGCGCGATGTGGGGTGTCACCAGCGAGTCGTGCACGGCGCGGAACCGGAAGGGCGTGCGCGCGCCGGTGGCCGCCAGCTTGTCGGGATGGAGCGTCCACTGGCGGGCGACGACCGCACGCAGAAAGTCGCGCGAGATGTCGCGGGAGACGATCGTCGCGCCGCTGGCGACCCAGAATCGCACTCCGGCGACGTGAGGCCACGCGAGATCGGTGACGACGACCACCACCGGGTGCGGTCCCGGAAAGAGCCGGCCGATCCACGCCGAGTCGGTGCGGGCGCGGGTTTCGCTCTGCGTGGCGTCGAGCACGTAGACCGTGTCGCCCTCGAGCGAGATCACCTCGTTGTACCCGCGATTCTTGAGCACGTAGGTGTGCGGGCCAAGGCGGACCGTGTCGACGGGCGCCGGGTGGAGAAACAGCGGGAGCTCGACGGCGGATGGTTTCGTCGCCGCAGCCAGCGCGAGGGACGGCGCCGAGTCGGCGCGGACATGGGTGACATCCGTGATCGTGCGGACGACCTCTTCGTCGCCGTCGATGACCCGAGTCGTAGAGACAGGCAGGACCAGATCGCCAAACAGATTCCACGTGGCGTACACGTACTCGACGTGGTTCTGGCCCCACAAGTAGTGCGGCTCGTCGCGATCGAGCTTGGCGAGGAACCCTGTCTTGGGATCGATGTAGAGTCGTTCGGGACCATAGACGCCCGACCGTTCGAGGACGATGCGGTCGTAGTCCTTGTAGAGGCAGCGGCCGACCACGCGCACGTCCGGGCTCGCTGACCAGGCGCGCACGACGAGTGGCGCCTCGAAGGCGCGTTTGCGTTCCGCGGCGGTCCAGGCGATGTCGTTCTGGTGCCACCCGCTATCACTCTGCGTGACCGCGGTCCGGTCGCCACTGAGGACGACGCCTCTGGGGCCCATGACATTGGTCGTCGAGTCGCGCGTGACGCCTGTTGCCAGATCGACCCAGCGGATTTGGTCGCCGGCGGATGCGAGGTACGGTCGATACGGGCGGTCCGACTCGTAGTTGTGGACCGTGATCTCGTACGCCGAGAGGCGGAGCACGGTGGCTGGGCGATCGAGACCCAGCGCTTTGCGCGCCTTGGCCAGCGTAGGCCCGGCGGCATCGGAGGACGCCCGGCATGTCTCGCGGGCCGGCGGCCACATTATCCAGGGCGCGGGCGCGGGGGGGATTGCGCACCAGCGAAGCCAGCGGCGGCGAGACTGGCGAGTACGGCGAGGGGTGTGCGATGCATGGACCCAACGTCGGCGCGCGCCAGCGGCGGCGCCACGCCGCCCGTCGCCGGCGGCGGAACGGATCGCGCCAGCGGCCACTTTCACGATGTGACGGCACGCGGCGCACGGCGCTACCTTGTTTCACATGATGCCGCCGCTCCCCGATCTCATGGCCGCGCTCGACGCCGCGACGGAGCGGGCGCGTACGCTCGTCAGTGACGCGGGCGGCGCGGATGCCGCGGTGCTCGATGCGCCGGCGCCGGGCGGCCGCTGGTCCGCGAACCAGTGTCTGTCCCACCTCACGCTGACGGCCGATTGCTACGATCCCATCATCGGCGCCGCGATCGCCGACGCCCGGCGCCGCGGTTTGGTGCAGCGCCGACCGAGCCGCCCCGACATTGTCGGCCGGATCCTCGCCTGGACACTCGAGCCGCCATATCGCGTGCGCGCGAAGACGATCCCGACCATCGACCCCACGGTGACGACGCACCGTACTCCCGCGTGGCCGCTGTTCCAACAGTCGCAGGAGCGCCAGCGCGCACGCCTCGCCGAGGCGGACGGCCTCCAGCTCGACGCGGTCCGCGTGGCGTCGTTATTCAACGCCCGGGTGCGGTACAACCTCCTGTCGTACTTTCTCGTGACGTTGGCGCACGAGCGGCGACACCTGTGGCAGGCGGAGCGGGCGCTCGCGGGACGGTGATGCGTTACGGGTGGATCAAGCGTACGGTGGGGAAGTAGGTGTGGTAGCGCGCGGGGGCGCGCGTCAGTAGCGTGTGGCCGCGCACCGCGGCGTGGGCACCGATGAAAAAATCGGGAAGGGGTGTGCGTTTCGCGCCCCCGCGCCGGCGGTAGGCAAGAAAGCATTTGCCGGCGAGGAATGCCGCCTCCCAAGGGATCGGATCACGCCGGAAGGCATTGGTCGGGAGTGCCGCCTCCAAATCCTCAATCTTTTCGAACCCGAGTGATACCTCGGCGTAGATGACGGGATTGATCGCCAGCGTCGCCGAGTCTGCGGCGGTCGCCAGGGCATTCGCCGACCACGCGGACCAGGTCGGATCTTCGGTCACGATGTCGAGCAGAACGTTGGCGTCAACCAGGACCACGGCCATGGGGCGGCTATCGGGGAGACCGGGGCCGCCGAACTGGCGATGTGTCGCGGAGGGCCGGCGATGCTGCGCGCGTGAGCGCGAGGATATCATCGGTCGTCATTCGTACCGTGGCGGTAGCCCGCATGCGGCTCACGAGGTCCGTGCCTCGCCGTCCAGCCCCGGGCATTTTCTCGAGGACCGCCACACGCCCTTGCACGCGGAACCGGACCTCCGTGTGGGGAAGCAGTCCGAGTTGCTCGCGGACATCCTGGGGGATCGTCACCTGGCCTTTCGACGTGATTTTCACTGCTCGGTCCTGGTATGAGTATTACAGAGAATAGTAATACCGTTGGTGCCGTGTCGAGGCACCGGAAGGATCGGCTGGGTGCTAAGCAAATCAAACGTGCGTGGCGACGCCAGGCGCCGCGGTGTAGTGCAGCGCAAACCGAGCCGCCCCGACCTCGTCGGCCGGATCCTCGCCTGGACACTCGAGCCGCCTATCGCGTGCGCGTGAACACGATCCCGACCATCGACCCCGCGGTGACGACGCACGGTACACCGGCGTGGCCGCTGTTCCAACAGTCGCAGGAGCGCCAGCGCGCGTGCCTCGTCGAGGCGGACGGGCTCCAGCTCGACGCCATCCGCGTGGCGTCGCTATTCAACGCCCGGGTGCGCTACAATCTCCTCTCGTACTTTCTGGTGACGTTGGCGCACGAGCGGCGACACCTGTGGCAGGCGGAGCAGGCGCTCGCGGCACGCTGAGTCAGCCTCTATCGCATGGCGTACGTCACGCCCGCGATCAGCACGGCGGTCACGATGCCCCACCACAGGACGAGTCCCACCACTTCGACGCCGGCGCGAGAGGCACGGGGCCGGCGCCATTGGCCGCGTGCCGCGTCATGCCCGAGGGTCGCGCGCGCCATGCCTACGGCGGATCGTGGGTCGACGGCCGTGCCGAGGCGATCGGCGTACAGGGTCCGTGTCCTCTCCTGTGTCATGAGCAATAATATAGTGCAAAAGTAAATGTTATTCAATTTGGCCTGGCATTATATAGTTGTGCGCAATATATTGATCCAGGCAGTGATGGCGCGCGCGCATGGCGGACTTACCGACTTGCGCGTCGTGCCACACTTGCGGCCCGGGAGGGCCCATGCGCGTTCCACGCTCTGTGCAGGTCCTGACTCTCCTCACCAGTCTCGCCACGCTCGCCGGCTGCAGCTCCTACGGCGGGCACGCGCGAAGCGAGCCCGATCCGAGTTACTCGACCACGGTGGTCGCCTGGGATTCCGGTCCGCTGGACCAGGACTACCATCGCCAGCGGAGCGAGATGGACGCCCGGCACAGTCAGGAGGTCGCGAACCCTCGCGCCGACGAATCGTCGGATCAGCGCGTGCAGCGACACGCCCACGAGAACGACGACCTCGCGCAGCGGTACGCGCAGGGCAAGGCCGCGCACGCCCAGACGGTGCCGGATCATCACGAGTAGCATCCGGTTGGGATGCCTCTCATGAGGGGAACGCCCTCCCACGTCAGTCGGCGTGGAAGGGCGTCGTGGTATTGCGACCGGAGGGCGGAAAGATCCGGACACTTCGTCGATTGAACAGGATGGCGCCCGCCCACTGCGCGAGTACCACCGTGCGATTGCCGAAGCCGATGAGGTAGTAGATGTGGACACCGATCCACAGCAACCATCCGAAAAATCCGGAAAACCGGACCCCCTTGAGGTCGGCGATCGCGAAGGTGCGTCCGACGATGGCGAGATTGCCCTTGTCCCAGTACCAAAATGCGCGCGGCGGCGCCCCGCGAACGCGCCGGATGATGTGCGACGCCACATATCGGCCGGCTTGGATCGCCGGTTGCGCGACGCCCGGGAGTTGTTCGACTCCCCGCATCGGACGCCCGAGCAGGTTGCGGGCGGGTGCTACGAGGTGAGCGGCGTCACCGATGACGTACACGTCGGGTTGCATGGGAACCGTGAAGTCGGGATTGACCAAGACGCGGCCGTTGCGGTCCATCGGCGCGGACAGCCACCGGCCCGCGGGCGACGCATGCACGCCCGCTGCCCACAGGATGGTCCGGCTCGCGATGCGCTCGTCCGCGATGGTCAGACCGGTGCCGTCGATGTGCTGGGCCGATGTGTTGGTGCGGACCTCCACCCCTAATCGTTCCAACCGCCGCCGCGCGGCGGTGGCCAGGGACTCCGGAAAGTCGGGAAGGAGCCGGGGGGCAGCTTCGATCAGGACGATACGCGCCGCTTTGGGATCGATATGCCGGAAGTCGCCCGCGAGTGATTGGTGCGCGAGCTCCGCGATCGACCCCGCGAGCTCCACGCCCGTGGTCCCGCCGCCCACCAGGGCGAACGTCAACCACTCTCGCAGAACCGTCTGGTCGGCGCCCGCCCGGGCCGCGCCTTCGGCCACTTCGAAGGCGCGCAGAATATGCCCACGGACCCTTCCCGCATCCCACACCGACATCATACTGGGCGCCACCCGCTGCCAGTCGGCGTGGCCGAAGTAGTTGTATTCGGCGCCGGTGGCCAGCACGAGGTAGTCGTAGGCAATGCGATCATCGCCGGCCAAGACGGCGTGGTGCTCGCCGTCTACCCCCGTCACCTCGGCCATCAGGACCTCGATGTTTGGAGACCGGCGCAGGATAGCGCGCAGCGGCACCGCGATTTCGTCGGCGGAAAGAAGTCCTGTGGCCGACTGGTAAAGCAGGGGCCGGAACAGGTGATAGTTGTGGCGATCGATCAGCGTCACCTGCACGGGTGCCCGGGCGAATGCGCGCGCCGCGCTGAGTCCGCCGAACCCGCCGCCAACGATGACGACGCGCGGGCGACCGCTCATTCCTTGACGGGCACCAGCGCCGGAGCGCCCTTGTCCTTCACGAGCATCGCCAGGAGGTTGGCCGGCGCGGGTTCTTGCGCGCGCAGCGGGGCACCGAGTCTGCCCTCGGCGAGCGGCATTGCGCCGTCGTCGAATCCCTCCCCAGCGAGGGTGTTGAGGCCCGTGTTCGGCGCCGCCGGGACGGCGTCGTGGCCGTGATCCCGTAAACGTACGGCGAGCTTCGACCCAATGAGTCCGGTTTCGCCGGTGATTACGATCCGCTTTTTCGTGTTGGCGCCCATATCAGTGAACGCCGCATACCGCGTTCCCCGCGCGATCCGACGTGCCGACAGGGGTTGGTGAGCACGCCCGCGGGCAGTCAAATGTTCGTCAGAAAATTCGCGACCGGTCTCAACGATCCCGATGCCTGTGGCGTTCACCAACACGTAGGCCGTTGGTCCGTGAGGGGCAGGAGACTGCTCCGTCATTGAGCTTCTCGAGAGATGATTCGCCGAGACGCAGCGCAATTCGATTGCAAAAAATTTCGTGGTCTTGAGCAGTCGCTCCGTCGATGTGACCACATTCTGGTGAGCGAACCCGATACCGCGTATCTATTCCCCCTTGCCAAGCCCATTGACTGAAGGAGTCATCATGACGACCAAACGCTTTGCCGGCGCGCTGCGTATTCTCCGCCGTGTTGCTCGGCGGCCCATCGCTCGCGCTCTGCCAGGCTGGCGGCATGAATGGAATGAGCGGCATGGACATGGGGCATGACATCGTGATCCCGAGCGGTGCTCTGTACACCAAGGCCGACGTCGAGTTCATGCAGGGCATGATCGCGCACCACGCGCAGGCGATCGTCATGTCCCGGCTGGCGGAGTCGCACGGCGCCAATCCACAAGTGCTGAAGCTCTCGAACAAGATCGATCAGTCGCAGGTGCCGGAGATTCGGATCATGCAGGCCTGGCTCCGGCGCAACAACCAGTTCGCGCCCGACACGGCGTCCTGGCACCACGTGATGATGTCGGGCATGCTGACGCCCGCTCAACTCACCGAGCTCGAAGCGGCCAAGGGGGTCGACTTCGACCGCGCGTACCTCCGCCTGATGATCCAGCACCACGCCGGCGCGCTGAAGATGGTGCGACGACCTTTTCAACGCCCCGGTCGCCGGACAGGAAGTCGACGTCAACGTGTTCGCGAACGACGTCGTCACGATGCAAACCGTCGAGATCGGCATCATGCAGAAGTTGTATTCACGCAGCTGCCCGCGAAGTGAACTGCCGTAGTCGCCCGTATCACCCCAGCCACCGGAGTCCGTCCCGATGCGCAGTTCGATGCAAGCTGATAGGCCTCGTTGCGACCCTCGTCGCGCCGGCGCTCGTGTCGGCACAGACCTATCCGAGCGCCACCGATCCGCGGAGCACCCTCAAGCCGGGCCGGTTCGACGCCGGAGAGGCGGAGAGCAACATGCGCCTCGTGTCGTTCTCGCCCAAGCCGCGCGCAGTTCGACACGGCGCGCGGCCTGACGTTCATCAACTCCGACTTGGCGTTCGGCAACAACCACTACGCGTACCAGGGCAATTTCGCCGGGTTCACGGTGTGGGACGTGGCCAACCCGGCCAAGCCGGTCGTCGCGTCGGTCGTGGAGTGCATCACGTCGCAAGGCGACCCGTCGATCGTCGGCAACCTGCTGTTCGTCTCCGCCGAGGGCGCGGGCAATCGCAATGACTGCGGCAAGGGCGGCGTGCAGGACCCCAAGGACCACATGGCGGGCGTGCGCATCTATCGACGTCTCTAACCGAGCACGCGCCGAAGCTGATCAAGAACGTGCAGACCTGCAAAGGCTCACACACGCACACCGTCATCCCGAGCCCGACGGATAAGAACATCATCTATATCTACGTCTCGGGACAGCAGGCCGCGCGGCCGGACCACGGAAATGGCCGGGTGTAAAAACGGCACTGACCCCGCGGACCCCACGAACTCGCTGTATCAGCTCGACATCATCAAGGTGCCGCTCGATCACCCCGAGCGGGCCGAAGTGATCCCGGGCGCGCGGATCTTCACTGGCCTCGATGTGGCCCCGGCGTGCGCCACGCTCTGCGCTCCCGACGGATCCCAACCGTCCAGCGGGGTGGCCGCGTACGTGGTGGTCCCGACTCGGCGGTCTATGCCGACCGTTGCAGCACTCGGGCCCGCACAACTGCCACGACGTGACCGCGTACCCGGCGCTGCACCTGCTCGCCGCCGCATGCTCGAGCCATGCCATCATGGTCGATATCTCGAACCCGGAGAAGCCGGTGCGGCTGTCCGCCATTACCGACACCAACAATTTCCAGGGCCGGCACACCGCCGGGTTCAGCAACGATGGCAAGAAGACCCTTGGACCGATGAGTGGGGCGGTGGCACGGGCCCGATGTGCCAGGCCGGCAGCATCATGGAGCTGGGCGGCAACACGATCGTCACCTCCAGCGCGGACAACAAGAAGCTGACCCAGAACGCCTACTTCAAGCTTCCCGACGCGCAAACTGCGCAGGAGAACTGCGTCTCGCACAACGGGGGCCTCGTCCCGGTGCCGGGGCGCGACCTCTACGTGCAGGGCTGGTACCAAGGTGGCGTCGACATCATGGACTTCACGGACGCGAACCATCCGTCCGAGATCGCGTACTTCGATCGCGGTCCGATCGACCCGCCAAACGATACGACGAACGCGAATTCGCGCTCACGCTACACGATCGGCGGATCATGGGGCGCGTACTACTGGAACGGCTATATCTACTCGTCGGAGCTCGACCGCGGGTTCGACGTCTATGGAGCTCACGCCGAGCGCGCAGCTCTCGGCGAACGAGATCGCCGCGGCAAAGCTGGTGACGATGAAGGAGTACAACCCGCAGAGCCAGCCGAAGCTCGTCTGGCCAGCGGCGTTCGTCGTGGTGCGCTCGTACCTCGACCAGTTCGTGCGCAACGAAGGTCTCTCCTCCGATCGCACCTCGGCGATTTCGGCCGCGCTCGACGCCGCGGAGAAGAAGAGCGGTGCGGCGCGTGCCGCGGCGCTCACCGCGCTCGACGAAGCAGGTGGACGCCGACGCGAGCGGGGCCAAAGACGCGGCGCGCGTGCGCATGATGTCCGGCGCGATCAAGCAGTTGGCGGTGGCATCGAAGTAACGCGGGCGGCACGCAGCGGAAAAACGAAAGGCGTCCGGTTCTCCGGGCGCCTTTCGTTTGTGTACTCGGCGGTAGGTCGGTTAGTGGGACCCGTTACGGCTCCAGAGCACGAGTGCCCCGCAGGTCGCGGCATCGTGAAGCTCGGAGGGCACCGTCGCGGACTGCGCGTAGAACTCGATCCCGGCGAGATCCTCGGGGAAGATCTTGTCGAGGTTGGGCGGCTGGGCGCCGGCATACGGATAGACCCGAACGCCGTCGCGCACCACCGCAGCGTAGCAGCGTGAGGACGCGCTCCCCGACGACCGCATGGCGAGCAAGGACTCTCCGTGTGGTCCCGGAACGATAAACGCTCCCGCATCCACGTTGAGCACATTCGCCAGCGGGCGTCCGGTGGCCGCATCGAGCTGCGCGCGGGTGAAGAACTTGCCTTGTCCCTTCGTTCGCCGAGCGTCGAACCCCGCGAGCGTGAGGTCCGTCTTTTGTCCCTTGGCCTTCGCCGTGTCCGACGCCAGAATGGGGATGAGCTCGAGCTGGATGGGCTGCTTGATGTTCGGCCCGGTGTTGAAATTGTACTCAATACGACTGGTAGCCGTGCGCGACCACCTCGATGATGTGCCCACCATCGTCCAGATCGGGCACCCGCACGATGCCAGCGGAATCGGTGTTGCCCGCCTCGAGGTCGTGATCGAGCGTGACGACCGCGCCCCGGACAGACGCGGTGTCACCCGACCGGTGCAGGCGGATCACCACGTCATGGATGTCTTGGGCTCCGGCCATACGGGCCGACATCGCCGCTCCGCCGACAAACGCCAAGCACAACACTCGTACGATTCGCATGAAAATCAGGTTCGGGTTGCGTGTAAAGACGCGAAAATTCATTCAGGTCGTCGCTAGTACTACGCGTCGTGGTGTCGCCGCGCTGCTTACTTGAGTCGTGGGCTGGTGGTCCGCGGCGCCTTCGCGCACACCGGCCAGGTCGTCGGGATGGGACGTTGCCGCGCGCCAGTAGCGCCGCTCCCTGGGGCGGCTTGGGCCGCCGCGGCGGCGGCCGCGAGATCGATGCGCTCGCGCGTGATCAGCGTCGGATCCTCGGAGGCCAGGTACGCCAACATCGCGGTCAGTGTCGCGTTCGACTTGAGGTCGTCGAAGACAATTTTGTCGTAGGTGTCGCGATTCGTGTGCCAGGTGTAGTTCCCGTAGTCCCAGGGCAGGGCTCCCAGCCCAAAGGCCGGCGCGCCGTAGCACGCGAAGGAGAAGTCATCACTGCCCCCACCGGCCGGCAACCCCGGCCCAGGAAAATTGACCTGGCTCGTGAGCTCGGGCGGAATGGCCGCCAGCCACCGGGTGATGTGCTCCGCCGCGTTGGGCAACCCGCCCGCATTGAGCCGCACGATGCGTCCGGTGCCGTTGTCCTGGTTGAACAGCGCCTGGAGTCCCCGAACGATCTCCGGGTGATCTTCGCTGAACGCCTTCGACCCGACTTCGCCCTCCTCCTCGCCGCTCCAGTGCCCGGCGATGATGGTCCGTTTCGGGTGCGGATAGACCTTCCGCAGGATCCGCATCGCCTCCAGCATGGTGACCGTTCCGGTGCCGTTGTCGGTCGCGCCGGAGGAGCCATCCCACGAATCGAAGTGCGCCGACAGCACCACATATTCGTCGGGCTTTTCGCTCCCGCGGACCATGGCGACCGTATTGAACACCGGCTGCTCGCCCATGAGCTCCGCGTCGAGGTTGAGACGCAGCTTGGGCTCGACGCCGCTGGCCGTCAGCCGGTAGAGCAGGCCATAGTCCTCGCACGATAGCGCGATCGCTGGGGCGCGGGTGTCGTAGGTCTCGAAGATCTCGATCGTTCCCCACCCGTTCTTCGGGCGGGACGTGATGATGCCGGCGACCCCGCCCGCCTCGAGCCTGAGGCCCAGCTCACCCGTTCCGATCGCGAGGCTGTACCCGGTGCCGCGCACGTTCTTGCCACCCCACTCCCGGCGAACGCTGTCGCGGAGACTGTCCATCCGCACCTTGGATGCGGGGGTGGCGTTCTGCTCCCAGTCCTCGGTCGGGCGGCACGTCGGCTGCGCGCCCGCGACGAGCACGAACTTGCCCTTGGCATTGGGGAGCCAGGCGACGAACGCCGTGCTGTCGGCGAATCGGGGCAGAATGACGGTCGTCGCCGTCAGGTCTTTCTTGTTCGTGCCGGGGCTGTATCCCAACATTGTCCCTTCGAGCGACCGGACCCGCGGCGCGATCAGGTCGATGTGCGAGTAGCCGCGTCGCCACCCACGCCACGTGCCATATTGCTCGTTCTTGGCATCGATGCCGAACGATCGGTAGGTGCGTACCAACCAATCGTTGGCCCGCTTCAAGTCCGGGGTCCCGGTGAGGCGCGGCCCAATGGAATCGAACAGGGTATGCGACAGTTGCTCAGTGCGCGAGCTGTCCATACCGATGGTCCAAATGTGCCGGAGGGTGGAGTCCGGCGGCTGCGCCGAGATCGCGAGCGCGAGCGCTACGGGGACGAGGGTCATCATAGCCTGACAACCTGACGGGCCGCCCGGCTCCGGTCAACGCGGCTCGACGCGTATCCACGCCGAGCTCCAACGAAATACTCCGCGCGGTCCGGAGACCGCACGAGGCTCGATGTTTAGAGTAGTGGGCCTGGGTAGAGTTGAACTACCGACCTCACGCTTATCAGGCGCGTCTGCCTTCCAGGGCACCTTTGGCATCGCTTGACACCAACGGGCTCAGCCATTGATTGCTACGAGTGGATCACTTCGTGCCGCTCCAACATGCCGACGAACTGCGCGATTTTCTTCGCGCGCGTCTCGGCTCTTTTCACCGTCTGGATCCGGAACAGGATGGCGTACCGGTTCGCGCTGTTCAGGGTCGCGAAAAACGCCTTCGCTTTCGGGTGTTCGTCGAGCGCGCGCTGAAGGTCGTCCGGCACGCCGGCGGTTCGATGCGAGTCGTACGCGGAGTCCCACTGATCGTTCGCCTGCGCGCGGTCCACAGCCTCGAGGCCGGGTGACTGCATGCGGCCGCTCTCGACGAGACGCTGCACTCTCTCGCGGTTGATCTTCGACCAGATGCTCCGCTTGCCGCGCGGCGTGAACTTCTGGAGCCAGGTCGCGTCGTCGAACGTCTTCTTTTGCCCGTCGATCCAGCCGTAGCAGAGCGCGACGTCGAGCGCCTCGGCGTACGACACCGATTTGACGTTCGACGCTGCCTTGGCGAGCCGCAGCCACAGGCCGGCGGACTTGGCGTGCTGCTTGGCGAGCCACGCTTCCCATGCCGCGTCATCCTTGAACAGGCGCACGGGCAGGTCGGCGGGTTTGGGGTTGGTCATGGTGGAAAGCTATCGAGGTGAACTTTCATGACGGGTAAGCTCCCCCATCAAGCTCACCGTTTCGAAATGGACGCCGAGTGCAGTGGGTGTCGGTCGATAGGTGAACGGCGGCACGTAACCGAGGATGTCGTGCGGTCGCTGGGTGTTGTAGCGGTCAAGCCAGTCTGGAGCCGAGGAGCGTCGCTCAGAGGTAGGCGTGCTGGCGTTTGCGGTCACAGCTCCAGCGGATATCGACCATGTGGCAACGGTGCCCCCCGCTGCCTGGCGATCGATGAATCTCCCGATCTGCCAGGAGCGTGCGGACTCGACGCAGCCGCCATTATGTTTTAGAGCATGTCCGACCGTGCCACCGCCATCACGCCGGCACTGCTGATCTGGGCACGTGAGCGCTCCGGCCTATCGGTCGAGGCAGCGGCGGAAGCACTCGGCAAACCCTCTGACATACTCGCTGCCTGGGAAGCAGGGCAACAAGCGCCGACATTCAAGCAGCTCGAAACTCTCGCCGAGCGCATCTACCACCGGCCGGTCGCTCTTTTTTCTTACCGAGTCCGCCGGACGAACCACCCATCAAGCACGAGTTCCGATCCCTGCCCGATGCGGACCTCGATGCACTGGCAAACGACACGCGATTCGCCATTCGCGATGCTCACGCGTATCAACAGTCGCTCCGTGAGCTCACGGGTGGCCGCAATCCCGTTACCCATCCGATCACCCAAGAGATCCATCCCAAATTTACCCACAACATCGCTAAGCTCGCCGCTGCGGTCCGAGCGGTCCTGGGCGTGACGCTGCACGTGCAGCAGGATTGGAAGGGCGACCGCGAAGCCGCGAATGGCTGGCGCGAAGCTATACAGGGCGCGGGAATCTTCGTGTTCAAGCGCTCGTTCAAACAACGCGAAATCTCGGGATTCTCACTAGACGACCCGACATTTCCGATCATTGTGGTCAACAACAGCACCGCGTTCACTCGGCAGATCTTCACGATGCTTCACGAGCTGGCGCATTTGTTGTATGGAATCAATAGTGTTACCGCATCCGACGCAGCACACTTTATTGGCCTTGACAAACCAGTCGAAGTCGCGTGCAATCGTTTTGCCGCCGAAATCTTATTACCGTCGACAGCGGTCGAATGGAAAGTAGTAGCAGAAGGTGATCTGGAGCGACACGTCTCCGATGTGGCTGACAAGTTCAACGTGAGTCGTGAAGTCGTTCTGCGCCGGCTGCTGGATCGGCAACTCGTCACACAGGCGCGCTACGACAGGCTGCGGCAAAAATGGAACAAGGCCGCTGAGGAGGACGCATTTAACTCTGGCGGAGGCAACTACTACGCCACGCGTGCAGCGTATCTCGGCCGGCCATTCCTCGACCTCGCGTTTTCCCAGTACCGCGCGGGCAACGTTACGCTCGCCGAACTCTCCGAGCACCTGGACATGAAGGCGCGAAACGTCCTGAAGCTGGAGGACTATCTTCTGACCCGCGCCTAGCGTGGACCAGATCTATGTGGTCGACACGAATTCGTTCCGCGTGTTCGGCAACTACTATCCAGACATCTTCCCAACGTTCTGGACCAATCTCGACGCGCTGGTCGCCGACGGTAGACTTGTCTCCGTGAGCGAGGTACGTAAAGAGATCGAGTTTCAGGACGCCAGCGAACACGTCATAGACTGGGTCGAGCGAAACGCGCAGATCTTTCGCACGCCTACAGCAGATGAAATGACTGCGGTCGCCCAAATTCTCGGTGTAGATCACTTTCAGCAGTTGATCGGCAAGACCGCGCGCCTACGCGGGAATCCCGTCGCAGACCCGTTTCTAATCGCGCGCGCGATGGTCGATGGGGCATGCGTTGTGACTGAAGAGGCGCTCAAGCCCAACGCCGCGAAAATTCCGAACGTTTGCGTTCACTTCAAGGTGCCTTATGTGAATGTTCAGGCGCTACTAAAACAGGAAGGTTGGCGTTATTAGCGTACTTTCCTGCATAGTCGTTGAGTTATTGTTGTTGGTCCCGCGGCGACACATTGAATTCAGGCGTAGACGCGCTGTGCGCTAGGATCGAGAAGACTTCACGGTGAATCTCGGCCACGAGTCTCCCGGATGGGACAAGGAAGCTGACCGCCGAGCGGCGCGTAGCTCCGGAACCGCAGCACCTTCTGCCGTTGCAGAGCTTGTAGCAAGGGCAAGGTCTCCCTAGCCGCCCACATATTCCACGGGCCATCGTGGAAGCATAGAAGTTCACTGCCGTTCTTCGTGAGAGAGAAATCGATGGCGGCGCGAAGGTTTCTATTGGTGCACCATGTATCGATGCTTGCTCTCTGGACCCGACCATCAACCTTGGCGACAGCCGACGGATATAGGTCGAGGAAGGCCCTTATTGTTGCCGAAAGTCGCGTTGTTCTAATACTCAAGATGGCAGTGCTGTCTGCGTCACTCATACAAGGGTCTTAAAGGCGCCAACGCGTCCGGCATCCGCAATGCACATTGCGACAATCTCGGCCGTTGTCGGGGTTCCCTAGTGGGCGCGCCGGTATAACACGCGCCCCTCCCGGAGCGCGGGGTAGACAATCGTCCCCACCTGGTCGCGGTAGCGCTGCACTTGCTTCGGGGTAACCACGACGATGTCAACCTCGGTGGACACTTCATAACCGGCCACTGATGGACAGCTGATAACCGGCCACCACGGTGGGGCGTCCGAGACTGGTGAGTGGGTTAGCGCAGCCCGGTCGCGTCGGTGGACAAGCTGTCACCCTGGACCTTGGTGCGCCAGCTGCGGGGCCCGCACTTGAGGATGTGGGCGTGGTGGAGGAGCCGATCGAGGAGCGCGGTGACCGCCGCGGTGTCGCCGAGCAGCTTGCCCCAGTCCTCGACCGGGCGATTGGAGGTGAGCAGTGTGGACGCCCGTTCGTAGCGGCGCATGATGAGTTCCAGGAGATCTTCAGCCGCCGTGTGGGGGAGCTTGCGCATGCCGAGATCGTCGATGATGAGGAGCGGCACGGCGGCGAGTTCGGCGAGGTACGCTTTGCGCGTGCCGTCGAGCGTGGCGTCCGCCAGTTCTTCGAGCAGCGTGTGGGCCTCGCGATAGAGCACGCGGTAGCCTTGATGGATGACGGCGCGGCCGATCGCTTGCGCGAGATGGCTTTTCCCGCTGCCGGGTGGCCCGACGAACAGGGCGTCCTCCCGCTGGGCGACGAAGCGGGCGGTGGCGAGGTCGTAGACGAGGGCGCGGTTCATCTTCTTGTTGAAGTCGAAGTCGAAGGTGTCGAGCGAGCGGTCGGGATCGCGGAAGCGGGCGTGCTTGTGCCGGCGCTCGAGGAGGCGATCCTGGCGGCGGAGGAGTTCGTCGCTGACCAGGGCCGAGAGCAGGTCGATGGGCGCGAGGCGTTCGGTCTGGGCTTGGTGCAGCCGGGTCTCGAGAACCGCAGCCATGCCAGAGAGGCGGAGTTGGCGGAGCGCGTGATCGAGTTCAACGAGGTTCATGGGGGATCTCCGAGCGTGCGATCGATGAGGTCGCGGTAGAGGGTGAGTTGCCGGATGAGGGGATCGACTTGGCGGAGCGTGAGGGGGACGGGGACGCGGTGCTCGAGGTAGCGGCGGAGGAAGCGATAGGTGGGCACGCCCAGCTCGAGGGCGGCGTGCGCGGCCGCGTCGACGACGGCCGGGCCGTAGCGCTTGGCGAGGGCGAGGACCCCGAGGATGCGGCGGACAGCGAGCGCGCCGTCGTGGCGATGGATCGTGTCGCACAGGGTCCCGATGTGGGGGCCGGCGCGCTGGGTCCGCGCGAGCAGGGCGACGGTCGTCAGCGGCGTCCGGGCGGGCCGATCGGTGTCGTGCACCCGATGCCGGCCGCGGGCCGTCCGCCGATGCTCCCGGAGGAGTTGCCCCGTGTCGGGGGCGAGGAGGCGCACCCAGAGATCGTTCCACTGGACCTGCACGCGCTGGCCGATCCAGCCGGGTGGAGCACTGTAGTACGCCGCCTCGACTTCGACGCACCCATCGAGATGCACGGTACGGGTGCCGTAGCGGTAGTAGCGGAAGGGTTCGAGCGGGAGCGGCCCGAGCGTGGGCTGTTCCTCGGCGAACATTGCCGCGACCTGCCGCTTGGTCGTGCCGTGGATGCGCGTATCGGCCCAGCGCGTCTCCCACTGATCGAGATACGTCTGCGCCGCCTCCAGTGACTCGAAGCGGAGGCCCTTGAGCGGCGTCCGCTGCGTGTGGCCGACGCCCGATTCCACTTTGCCTTTGCGATCCGGATCCCGCACGCGACACGGCAAGGCGACGACGTGGTAGTGGGCCAAGACATTGCGATAGAGCGGATTGAGCGTCGGGTCGTAGACGTCGGGCGTGAGGACGCCTTCGCGCAGGTTATCGAGCACCACGACCCGGACGGTCCCGCCCAGCCGGTGAAAGGCGCGCTCATGCAGCTCGGCCCAGACCTGGGTGCTCGACCGCCAGACGAGGAGCCGGACCGACTTCCGCGAGTAGCCGAGCGTCAGGACGAAGAGCCGGACGCGCCGGTACTTCCCCGTGGCGGGGTCGCGCACCATTGGCCCCTCGCCGTAATCGACCTGCGCCTCGTCGCCCGGGGCGGTCGTGATCACCACGCGCGCCTCGACGGCCGCCGGATCGTGGAGCGTCCGGATGAACCGGCGGACACTCGCGTAGCGGGCCGCGAAGCCGTGCGTGTCGACCAGGTCTTGCCAGATCGCCATGGCGTTGCGGCCCTGCGCCACCCCGGCCACGATCTGCTCGCGGTACGGCTCGCACGCACTCGCCCGCCGCGACGCGGTCGGCGCCGTCGAGTCGGTGGACACCACCGGTGTGGTGGCCGGATTTGCCGGCGGCCACGCGCGCGGCCGGCCGCCGCGCCCCCGCACCGGAATGCCCGCCGCCTTGAGATACGCGCTCGCCGTCTCCCGGCGCACGCCGGTCGCCTGTTCGATCCGCCGGAGCGACCACCCCAGTCGCCCCAACGCCACGATCTGCTGTTGGATGTCAGCCTTCAAGACGTTGCTCATGCCGGCGGAGGGACAATGCCCGCCGCCTCGGCGTCAACGCCTCGGACGTCCCCCCGGCTGGTGGCCGGTTTTCAGCCGTCGATCAGTGGCCGGTTTTGACTGTCCACCGAGGTGTCAACGGGGAAGGTCCGCTCATGATTGTACCGTAGACACACGTGGCTGCTGCCCGAGCTGAGCCTGTGAAGGACATCACGACGAGCAAATCGACATCGCTATCAGCTCGCGCGTTACCGCGCGCGTACGACCCGAAAAGGACGACCATATCCGGATTCAAGCCTGCAACGATCCGCTGTGCCATCTGCTCAATGGCGACGTTGGGATCCGCCGAGAACGCGTGTACCGGAGTCGTTGCCGGACCCGTCCTAAGGAAAGGGAACGTTGCCCGGCCAAGTGAGGCCGTAAGATCCGGTGAGTGTTGCGCCCCGCCGAACTGTCTGTGCCTTACAAGGGTGGTTCAACAAAGACATTTCGTCTGAGAGATTCCGCGGAACAGTCCGTCGGATCTCTTTATGAAACGGCAACCCTGGTAGCACGATCAATACGCCAAAAAACGTCAGCCACCAGTTCACATGACCCGCGGTCAACACGTGACTTGGACCTGACCCGATTCGTGGACAGGTGAGTTAGGCCGCTTTGCTGTTCTTCGTTGCTTGCATGAGTTCATACGCCATGGGTGTCACATAGCCCAACGACGAGTGCAAGCGGCGTCGATTGTACCAGATCTCCACGTACTCGAACACCGCCGCTCGCGCCGCTTCGCGCGTCGGCCAGTCCGCGCTCGCGACTAACTCCGTCTTCAACGTCGCGAAGAACGACTCGGCGACCGCGTTGTCCCAACAGTCACCCTTCTTGCTCATACTGCACACGACCCCGTGCGTCGCGAGCTGCGCCTGGTAGGTGTGCCCCGCGTACTGCCCGGATTCAACTGGTCGTCGCAACAGTGGCTGAATGTGTGGAACGTAGGAGCTGATCCAGCGCCTCGGCTGGTGTTCTCCAACCGAGGGTCTTCCGAGGCCTGGTGTTGAGGTTGAGGGCCACGGCTTCCACGTCGGTCGCGCTGTGCAGGCTCAGGTCCCTGCCCTTCGGTAAGTACTGTCGCAACAAGCCGTTGGTGTTCTCGTTCGTGCCGCGCTGCCACGGACTGTGGGGGTCGCAGAAGTAGACGCGCAGGCCGGCGTCGATGCGCAGGCGGGCGTGCTGCGACATCTCCGCCCCTTGATCCCACGTCAGCGAGCGTCGGAGCTGCTCGGGTAAGGTGGCGATCGTGCGCGTGATCGCGTCGCAGACCGCCTCGGCGCCATGCCCGGCGAGGGCAGGCCCGTTCTTCTCGCGAGCGCCGAGGCCATGGCCCGCCATAGGCGGCAGGTGCAGCAAGAGCGTGAACCGCGTCGTGCGCTCCACCAAGGTGCCGATCGCCGAACTGCCCACGCCCAGGATCAGGTCGCCCTCCCAATGGCCCGGCACCGCGCGGTCGGCCGCCTCCGGCGGGCGCGCGGTGATCGTGAGGTCCGGCGTGACAAAGGCCTTGCCCTGCCCGCGGCTGCGCGCCCGCGGCACGCGCAGGGCCCGCCCCGTCCGCAGGCACGCGGTCAACTCACGGCGCCGGGCGCCCCGGCCCTGCACGTACAGCGCCTGGTAGATGGCCTCGTGGCTGATGTGCATGGAGGGGTCCGTGGGAAAGTCGAGTCGCAGGCGATGCGCAATTTGTTCCGGACTCCACGCCGACGCCCACCGCCGGTGCTGCCGGGGCCCGTGCCGACGACCCTTCCACGCCACGACGGGACCGGGGACGGCGGCGCCGTCAGGCGCGACGACCACACCGGCCAGACGGTCTTCCACATACGTGCGGAGCGCCGCATGGACCGCCAGTCGGGGCGACCTCGGACGACGAGCGGCTCGGTCGGCGTACCACTGCGCCGTCGTGGCCCGATAGGCGAACCCACGGCCACGCGTCGCGGCATTCCGTCGCACCTCGCGCGAGATCGTCGACGGCGCGCGTGTCAAGCGACGGGCGATCTCGCGCACGCCGTGCCCGTGCGTGCGCAGGATCGCCAGTTCCTCGCGCTCCGCGATCGACAGGTACCGCCCGGACCGGGGTGGCGATGACGGCGCAAGGTGTGATGGGGGCATCCCGCCAGTCTCCCGGAACCATCGTCTGCCCACAGCGGGCGACACTCCGACGGCGATCGCGGCGTCATCACTGGAGCACCCCACTGCGATCGCGACCCAGAATCGTCGCCGCTCGTCCCGCTGTGCCACCGAGGGCCGGCCCGGTGAGCGCAACACGACGACTCGCCCGGCTCGACCTGAAGACCGCTGTCTTTTCGTCGACATCGCAACCCCTCTGCTAGGTGTTGCGACGACCGATTGAATCCACCCTTCTCTGGCGAGACTTGGGAATAGATAGAGGACTGCGTCGGGAAGGAGACCCGTAAGCAGTATGATCGCAGCCATAGTCCAAAGGATGGTGACCAATAGTCTAACATTGTCCGTCAGCTTGAGACGAATACGAACCAGGGGATTCCTGATGTGCCTGAGCTGTGATGGCTTTAGCAAACGAAAGGGCATTTCACCCCAATTGCTTAGGCCCTGCCCCAATCCTCGAATGCTTCCGCGGATGTCGGGCCGCACGACCTGCGCGGTGTGAAGCAACTCTACTGCGACACCATCGCCGGGATCGAGGTAGTCAAAGCTGCAGCGGATGGAATTAGGAGCCACAGTGTCGACCGAGGTCTCGAATGCATTCGCCGTGCGGGTGCTGCGGACTATGCGGCAGTCGATTATACGACCGTCATTCGCGCATCGGATCAGTAATGGGTCGCTTGCAACGATATCTGTTCCCCTGATTGTCGTTTTGCCGGAATTCCAGAGAAACAGTGTTGCCCTCGCCAACATTGGGACGGAGACTCCTCCGACCATGACGCATACATTGGATGGGAGAGTGCTCTGAAGCCCGCCAAGCAAGAACGTACAATCGGTCTTAAACGACAGGCGGGTGAAAGCTTTGCTCTTGGAGTAAAAGAGGTAAGCCAATATCCAGCTGGCGATACCGACGACGGTGCCGACCCAGTTGTGATCAAGAAAGGCGACGATGTGCGTCATCATTAAATCATGTCAATCGCCGAGGTACTGAGATGGCGCCGAGAGAATAGACGAACATGGCTCACGCTAGCCTTGGTGCCTCGGGTTTCGCTAAACGTGTGACCTCCGATCTCCAGCATGGCGATGCGCTTCATTGTGACAACGCGCTGAATCCGTCGTAGATCGGGTGACGCGAGGTCGGGAGGTTGCCGATCAACCGTGAGACCAATATCGCCCAACAACCTCGGTCATTTTAGAGTGCGTCGTAGAGTTATCAGGCGATCGAACCTTGACTTGCCTCGAGAAATGACAGCGCTTGCCGCGCTGCTCTACAACAGTCGTCATGAATCGGTCTTGTGGGTTAAACTGTTCGCGCGTGCCCGGCAGGTCTGCACCGGACGCGTCAATCTCGAGAAGACGCGGGACGAATGCCCCATGGCAAATCAGAACCCTCGCCGCAGATTGCGATGTAACAAGTCTCGGAGGGTTCACCCTTTATCTAGACGCGCTCCATGAGGTTAGCGATTGCATCCAGTTCGTGAAAGCGCTTCTTCGTGAGATCTGTGCTCAGCGTGTCTTTGGCAGCTCGGCGAATCTGAGCTACCATCTCAGCGGTGAAGCCCTGCGCCCCCGACGTGTTTCTCGTTGGCATTTCCGTGTCAAGTGGTTCGAACAATACTTCGATCGCGTAAGCGCCTGGCGAGGATAACGCAACATTGGTCAACGGCAGAGCCGTTCTCATCTGAGTGTCGATTACAGAGATAGTCGACGGGCCCGCAGATTCTCTCGGAACGCTTTCTCGTAGACGGTACGCGGAGATTGTTAGTCTGGCAGACGCCATGGTGCACTCCTAATTCCGGTGATCTAGAACCATCCACTGCAATGAACAGCTTTCCAAAGGAACGTGCCTGCGAACAAAAGCGGCGAGTTAGTGGGCCTTCTCTCTTCCCCTGTGCCGCGACGCCTCCGAACGACTGGGTTCGCAAGTGCATTGAGAGGCCATTGAAATGCATCGAAATCATTGCATGCTCCTGCCAGACCACGAATCGAGCGCAGCAAGTTCGAAGCACAGCGTCGTCGCTCACTGAGTACTCGGTGTCCGTTCAGGGGAAGGATTCAACTCGAGCCACGCCTGGGCTTGCGTGATGACTGCCCAGGCGTCGTTGGGCAATCTTCCCTGAATGGCAATTGGGTTTAGTTCGGCCACGTAGAACATGTGTCGCATCCCATTCTGCTTGAAAAGGATCTCTATGGTCTCCGCTAAGTCGAGTGCAGTCGTAGTGCTCACTACAAAGAGCTGGCCGGGGAGACACTGATACCAGGAGAGGATCTCTGACAGACCGTCGACTACCTTCCGCAACTGTTCGTCCGCTGCGAAGTCACTTGCAAACGAAATCAATAGCGGCCGGGATACTATCTTCGTCATGTCGCCGTGTCCTTGGCGTCAGGATTCGTAATCAGGTTCACGCGTGCTGCGGGGTATCCCCCTTGTTCGCCTTTGCGGTGAATGTACTCCAATTCTGATTTCTTGATCACGAACTCCTCACTTTGAAGGCGATCGCGATCATTGAACATAAAGTACAGAAATGCGCCGATGATAAGCACGACTGGCAGTGCACCAAGTGCCAGCAGGGAGACCCGTACCGCGACAGGTATTGCCTGGGGCGCGAATACAGCTAACCCCCAGGCTGGAATCGAAACAATACCACACAAATAAAGAGCAGGATTTAGCGCACTTCGTTGTCGGATGCTCGTGATAGCACTTTGGGACGAGGGAGTGTGCAGAGATTTGTGTAGAATCGGGACGGAGGGTCGGCTGAGCTGAGCTCATTGGGAGCCACTCGAACGCGAACTGGCCACCGTCCATCCTTTCTGGGTGTCAAGCGCAACCAGCGGCGCGCGAACGCCGCGATGCCCAGAGGATAGCCGATGACCAGTCCGTTCAAGAATGCTACCGTCCTGCCCCTCGCACAATCCACCCCGGAAGACGCCCTCCGCGCCATGCTCGGCCAGTTGATCCACGACACCCTCGAGCGGGAGTTCGCCCAGTTCCTCGGGGCCGCCAAGTTCGCGCGGACCGCCGAGCGCCGCGGCGTCCGCAACGGCTACCGGCGCCGCACGCTGCTGACGCGCGTTGGCGCCCTCACGCTCCGCGTCCCCCGGGACCGCGCCGGCCAGTTCCAGCCGTCGCTGTTCGCGCGCTACCAACGCAGTGAACAGGCCCTCGTCCTCGCCCTGATCGAGATGTACCTGCAAGGGATCTCGACCCGGAAGGTCAGCGCCGTGGTGGAGCAGCTGTGCGGGGCGACGATCTCGGCGTCGGAGGTGTCGGCGCTCACGAAGACGCTGGAGGCCGGGCTGGCGGCCTGGCGCCAGCGGCCGCTCGGCGCGAAGGCGTACCCGTACCTGATTGTGGACGCGCACGTCGAGCGCGTGCGGCGCGAGGGCCAGGTGCGGAGCACGGCCGCGCTGTGGGTGATCGGCGTCGGCGCCGACGGCTATCGTGAACACCTCGGGCTCTGGCTCGGCGCCAGCGAGAGTGGGACGGCGTGGCGGCGCGTGTGCGAGGACCTCGTCCAGCGTGGCCTCCGCGGTGTTCGCTACATCGTCTCCGACGAACACGCCGGTCTGGTCGAGGCGCTCCGGCGCTTCTTCCCCGAGGCCGTGCATCAGCGGTGTCAGGTGCACTTCCTGCGTAACGCGCGCGATCGCATCTCCTCCGCTGATCTCCAAGAGCGGGTGCGCGATGGCCTGCGGAACGCGTGGACCGCGGCGACGGGGGCGGAAGCGCACGCCCGCCTGGCGCGGCTCGTCACCGAACTGCGGCCGGCGCACGCGCGGCTCGCCGACTGGCTGGAGACGGACGGCCCCGACACGCTGGCGGTCTGTACGCTCCCGGATCGGGAGGCCCGGCGCCGACTCGCGACGACCAACGCGATCGAGCACGATCACGCGGAGGTGCGGCGCCGGACGCGGGTGATCCGCGTCTTCCCGAATGAGGCGAGCTTCCTGCGCCTCGCCAGTGCGCTGGCGGCGGAGCGCAACGAGCAGTGGCTGACGCGCCGCTACGTCGGTGTCGTCGCCACCCCACCCGCTGCGGAGACGAGCATGCCAGCCGCGTAATCATCCCGAGAACCCAGAAGCGATTTACACATCATTCTGCACTTGACCTGGGACGATCCGACGATCTGTTCAAGTCGTGCCAGCTGAGAGGGCATGCTTGCGATACGCTACTGTGTGTGCGTTGTGCGCGCTAGAGCATCGATCGGAGCGCGATCAAAAACGTGTCCTAACACGCACGACTGGACGTCGCGCCGTGCAGAAACGTGCACGCTTCTGACATTAACGAGCACAATCGTGCCGGTTCGTCCGCTCGACGTTGCCGCAGAGGGTGTCAAGCTTTGCCTACTGCGACGTGCGGATCGCCTGCTTAGTCTGTGCACCGCGCAGTCCGTCGTCGGCGTGATGGCGCAGTTTAGTCCGGGTCAGCCGATGCTTGTGGGTGAGATCCATCTACGCAAGCGACAACAATAAATCATTTGCGCGTGCGATCGCGGCTAGCCCACAGACTCTAGCCTGGAACCGCGTTCGGGCGTCGATTGATCGACGGGTCGGAGCAGTGCCAGCACTAATAACGCATGAACGATCCTATCAGCAACGTCCACTCTAAAAAGCGACACAGGTGCGAGGCCGTGACAGACGCGATTCCGAATGTTCCAACCGCGTGAATCCGTTAGCAGTACCTGGAAGTACTGAGCCACGTCGTCTGTGAGTGCGTTGGCAATCGCCGGATCTCGGAGCAGGTCGTCAAGTGTTCTGGAGTGAAAACCGCCGCCACGACGCTGCGCATATATATGAGCGCCAACGGCTTGGGCGGCGTGACGAACGATCTGTTCGATCTGTGGCAATAATATGTGAATAGCAACCGAGCTGTTCCCTTCCGCGTAGGCTCGAACTCCTTCTTCGAGAAGCGGTCGTCGTCCTTCTCGAAAAAGGTGGCAGCCGAACAAGAAGTCCATCAGGGTCTCTGGCGCGATTTGCCCATCGAGCGCGCGCTTCATTGTCTCGCGCAGCAAGATAGACGTAAGCGACAGATGCTGGCTTATGTGTCGAACGAGATGCCCCTCAGGGTCAGAGGCCAGTGGTTCAACCTTGGCGACGGTGCGTCCATCGTCGTCCTTCACGTCAATAGTCACGAGATAGGTGAACGGTGCGGCCTGCACGTTGTGGCGGAGCTCGGCCTCCATCTCCGATCGACGCGGTACGTAATACATGGCAATCCGCACGAGAACATCGACCGAATCGCCTGCGAGCATCGCGGTGAAGTACGCCTCCCATTGTTCTCGCGGAATCTGAACGGTGGCGGATATCTCCTTGAGCCCTTTAACCGCATCCTCGCCAGCAATACGCAACGACTCGTTCAGCGCGTCAGCCTCCGCATTGAGGTTGAACGCCTTGTAGAGATCGAAGAGCTTGTGGAGTGAATGGTTGACAACCAGCGGTGCTGCGGTGCCCGACATTTTCTGCACAATGGCGCCGTAACTACGTAATACGCGCGCCACGTCGGTCGAGAGGCCCCGTCGCCGATAGTGCGTCGCCAATCGCTTCGCATCAGTCTCAGCGTCCGCAGGATGATAGGAACCACTGGGCTGGCTGGCAAATCCCGACAGTCGGCTTTCGACGTTGGCAACGAGCTTGGCATGCTGAGCTTCCGTCAGAACGATCCGCGGGTGTGGTGGCTCCACGAACGTATCGAAACAGAAGCCTGACAGGGGCAGCGCCCCGTCGTTCGCTTCGTAGTCGTCCAGGGCGAGCATGACGTCTCTCGCGCGATCGATCCGTTCCTGATCATTGATAGACAAAGCAATATTTAACGACCGCCGCGCCTTGGCGATCGACATGCTCCCACTCTTGTACCTTTGGGTCTGCACGGCATCCAAATAGGAATCGACGGCGATGCGCGCCATTCGTACATCGCGCTTCGCGCCTGCCAAACGCTCGGGCAACTCCCAAAGAAGGTCGGCGTAGCGAGCCTTCATAACTGGATGAAGGCTCTCGACGGCTCGCCGGCGCCAATGTGCGAGTACAGTGTCCGTCACCATCTTGAGAGATGGGCTATCTACGGTCTCACCCGACGCGGTAGCGGCCGACATGTAGGGCCCGAAGTAAAGGCCCCAAGAGCTGGGTTCTTGATAGTCATGCGCGTGAAACAGGAACGCGATTGCTTCCGCTGCCACCTGTGGAGGAGGTTCTTGGCCCCGTTGAACTATTGCTTGGCCGAATGTGTTGATGGGCGCTTCGAATTCGTATTCGTCTCGCGGGGTTACGTCGACGTCGAGACGCGCTATCAATTGCTCGATGGTCTCTTGGTCAGGTTCCTCTGGCTGTCTACCACTTGTTGGAGACATTGGTATCATTTGTGGGATGATCCGTTTAGCGATTTCGTCATGCCGCTTTTAGTCATGCACGATCGATTCGACCCAACTCCATTGACGTTGACTATAGGTCGCCGGATTAATGAATGGTCGAAGTTGATACAAAGGCGTCGAGCCCACCGGGCGACGTTATCGGCTCAGTCCACGCGCTCTACCCGGTAGCGGTCAGGTTGTGTCGCACGGGCGGCCCGCTCCGCCAGCAACTCACGCCAAGACGGCCTGCCACTGCGTCAACCAGCACCTTCCTTGATGACGCTGGTAATGAGGCGAACCTGTAGCTAGGCAGATCCGTACGAGGGAGTATTGGCCCGCTTGCACGTTATCCAGGGCATCCAAGATCGCCGGCAGGAGCGGTTGGAGGTGGACCAACTGGGTCGTCGGGGCCTGAATGATCACGATCGCCAATCCGATTCGCTAGGTTCTGTTGGTCAGGGATGCGCTTGTCCATCGTAAGCATTGCGCGAAAGCCTTCGCCCGCCGCCTGACGAAGCAGCGCGCCATTCTGCAGCGCGCCCCATCCCATTTCACGCACCCCCCGGGGCTGGTGCCCGGTTAGCTCTCGGGCGAGCTTCCGGGGTAGGTGCTCATCGAGAAGAACGCGCACCGGCGACGGTCAGGGCCCTCGCGTCCTCTAGCACGCTCACCGTCTGCTCGCGCGTCACGCCGGGAAAGTTGTCCAACCATTCGTCCAGCGTCTCCCCGCCTTCCAGCCACTCGAATAGGGACGTCACCGGCACGCGCGTGCCGGTGAACACAGGCTCGCCGCTCAAGATGGCCGGGTCGCTGTGGACGATATCGTTTCGAGTGCGCACAGCAGGCCATCCTCGTTCTCGGTCTACACACAATCTACGCGCTTCTTGAGTCAGACGGTTCAGACGCTGCGTGCAAGTGGCCTGGTGCCGCGTCCAAGCAATTCGACACCAGATTTGACACCGACGCCCTGAGCGCGCCAAAAAACAAAACCTCGCTGAGCGTCATAACGCCAAGCGAGGCTTTGGTTTTGAAGTAGTGGGCCTGGGTAGAGTTGAACTACCGACCTCACGCTTATCAGGCGTGCGCTCTAACCACCTGAGCTACAGGCCCCAAGGTGCGGGGAATCCGTAAGCTATTTTGCGCCGCTGATCACATCAATCCCGTCTTGCGCCAGCACGGACGTGATGTAGCGCCACATTGCTTCGACATCACCGAGGACGATCGCGATCACCCGCTCGCGGGGCGCGGGGCGGCGGAGCGATGTGAACGCGCCTTCGAGCAAGAGTCGCTGCGCCTCGCGGGTCTGCGCGGCTGTGGCGCCCGATGCCTCGACGCGTCGCACGTAGCCGAGTATCAGCTCGTACGCCTCTGGGGGAAGTCGACGCTCGAGCGCGAGACTCGCGCTGTACGCTTCGAGCGGTTGCTCCGCGGACTGACGCGGTTCGTCGCCCGAGGCGACGAGCCATTCCATGCTCACGCGGAGCACGTCGGCCAAGCGCGCGATGACCGCGGGATCTTTCGGGCGCACGCCACTGTTCTCCCAGCGGCTCACCGTGTTGCGCTCCACACCTACCGCCTTCGCCAGATGGCCCTGAGTCATGCGGGTCCCGGACGCGGTCCGCACGCGCTGTCGCGCCTGACGTAAGCGGTCGGCGAAGAGCGTCATAGTCGTAGCGAATCCAGTATCAAGCTTCCCTTGACATGATACCTGACAATATCATTCTTATGCCATGAAGACACACACATACGTTCATTTTCCACCTGTGCGAAAATGGCCATGACCCCGCTTGAACGCAAGGCGGCCTTTCGCGCAGCGGCCACCCTCAAGGAAACGTCGATGGCCGACGCCGCCCGTGACCTCGGCGTGTCGTACAACCACCTCATGCTGGTGCTTGCCGGCGAACGCGCAGGCAGCGCCCCCCTCAAGGCGAGAATCGCGGCCTTTATCGGCCACCCAGTCCGGGATGTCTTCGACACCCATCGCGAAAAGTAGCAACGAAGTCAGGCTCGATACTGTCGCTTTAGCGACATGATACAGTCCGAGATGTCGGCAGAGTTCGCGCTACATCTTGGATAAGGACAGCATGTGACCCATGCGTCCACCACAATCGAAATGCCACGCGGTCGACACATACGCGCCTCCCCGGTATGTTGTCCCCGATATGCCCCCGACGACGCGCCCGCACGCCGTCCGCCGGTACGCGCACGTCACATCCGACGTGCGCCGCCTGGCAGCCGTCCGTGCGACCGGCCTCCCCGAGGGCCGCGGGCCGCGCGATCGATTCCAACGCCTCGCCGCCACGACCGCCCGACTCCTGGCTGCGCCGGTCGCCATCATCTCCCTCGTCGACGCCGATCGCGACGTCTGGGTGAGTACCGTCGGTGTGCCCCCAGCCCTCGCCGCCGCCGGCGGCACCACACTCCGCCCCTCCTTCTGCCAAGCCATCATCGCCGAGACTGGCGCTCAGCTCGCTATCCGCGATGCCCGTGCCGACCCCATTTTCTCCACCTTCCCCTCGGTCATTGGCCTCGGCGTCGTCGCCTGCCTCGGCGTCCCCCTCACCACCCGGGGAGGCCACGCCCTCGGTAGTTGCTGTGTTTACGACTACACGGTGCGCGACTGGACCAACGACGACATCGACTCCCTCCACACCCTGGCCGCCGGCGCCGTCTCCGAGATGGAACGCCTCTCCGGCGCCGTGTTTCGCGACGAGGCCGGCGCCGCCGTCGTCCGGTATCTCAGCGCCGCGCTCGATTCCGTCGATACGTTCTGCCAGGTCATGCCCGGCTCCTGCAACACCACCCGCATCACCCGCATCTCACGCGCCGCCGGCGCTGTCGCCCGCCACTTCTCGACCCTCTTTCGTCCACTCCCCGCGCCCACGGAACACCAAGCCACCCTCGACGTCCCCACGACGCTCCACGATGCCTGGCGCCTCCTCCAGATCCTCGCGGGCGACGAAGCCTCCGTGACGCTCGATCTCGCCGACGCGCTCCCACCCGCGCGCCTCGATGCCGCCCGACTCGTCCGGGTCCTCGTAACGCTCGTCGGCGCCGCACGCGATGCGGTCGGCGGTCGCGGCTGGATCCAGATTGCCGCCGAGCCCGCGGCTCCGCCGCACGGCGTCCGCCTGACCCTTCGCGCCTTGAGCAGCGGCGAACCCCTCGGCGTCCCCGTGCCCCAATCGGTCGTCAGCACCGCCGACGATCTCCTCCGCTGCTGCGGAGGCTCCGTCAGACTCGGCGACGATGCCACCGTCGTCGCATCACTCCCGGGAGCGGAGGCAGGAAGCCATCGTCCCGCCTGAGCGCGCGCGGCTTCTCCCTATCGACCGAATCTTCGCCGCGTACAACGCGCTGGTCGCGCTCGCGTGGCTCGCCGGCAGCGCGCACTCCCGCGCCGCGCTCTGGGCCACCGCCGCGCACGCGCTGGCCATCGGCCTTCCCTGGTATCTGCGGCGCCCCGGCGCCACATTGCCCGCCGCCCGCCGTCTCGCCGACATCTACCCCCTGCTCGCCCTGGGCGTGCTCTGGGGCGAGCTCGGCGCCATCGTGCCCGTGCTCCACCGCCACGCCTACGACGATGCCATCGTGCGGCTCGACGCCACGCTCTTCCCGCTCGACCTCCGCCGCTCGCGCTGGCTCGACGAGATCATGTACGCCGCCTACTTCTCGTTCTACGTGCTGCTCATCGTCCCGCCCCTGCTCATGCTCAAGGGTGGTGAGCGCCGCGTCGGGGCCCTGCGCGACTACGTGCTGCGCGTCATGCTCACGTATATGACCTGCGGCGTCGCCAATCTGATCTTTCCCGTCGTCGGGCCGGCCGCCACCGCCCCGCCCGTGGACTGGTCTCATGGGCTCTTCTATGGAATGACCGCACTCGTCCAACAAGTCGGCGACGCGCTCGGCACGTCGTTCCCCAGCACCCACGTCGCCGCGGCCGCCGCGATCGCCTGGGGATCATGGACCTGGTACTCGCGCGCCGTCGCCACTGTCATCACCGCCGACGTCGTCGCGCTGGCGTTCGCGACCGTCTACACCCGCAATCATTACGCGGTCGACGCCGCCGCCGGCCTGGCGATCGCGGTCGTCCTTCAGGGTGTCGTGGTGCCGCTCTTACGACACCCGGCGCAGGCCGGTGGCGACGGCGTCCACTAGCTCGCCGATCTGGCTCTGCTCGATGATGAGCGGCGGCGACAACGCGATCGTGTCGCCCGTCGTGCGGATCAGCACTCCGCGCTCGAAGCAATCCAAAAAGACGTCGAACGCCCGCGTGTTCGGCCGGTCCGCCCGGGGCTCGAGCTCGATCGCCGCCACCAGGCCGATGTTCCGGATGTCGATGACGTGCGGCAGCCCGCGCAACCCGTGGACCGCGTCCGCCCACGGATCGGCCAGTGCCGCGGCGCGGTCGAACAACCCCTCACCCTCGTAGACGTCGAGCGCCGCCAAGCCCGCCGCCGCCGCAAGCGGATGCCCGGAGTACGTATAGCCGTGAAACAGCTCGATCCCCGGCTCGCCATGCATGAGTGTGTCGTAGAGCGCCGAGCGGACGAGCGCCGCGCCCATGGGCACCGCGCCGTTCGTCAGCCCCTTGGCCACCGTCATGATGTCGGGCACGATGTTGAAGTACTCGGACGCGAACGGTGCCCCGATGCGCCCGAACCCGGTGATCACCTCGTCGAAGATCAACAGGATGTCATGCCGGGCGCAGATCGCGCGGATGCGCTCCAAGTATCCGACCGGAGGGATCAGCACGCCCGCGGATCCCGCGACCGGCTCGATGATGACGGCCGCGATCGTCGACGCCCCCCGCTCGGCGATGATGCGCTCGAGATCATTGGCCAGATGCGCCCCATGGGCTGGCTGTCCGCGCGAGTACGCGTTCACCGGTAACAGGTGCGTATCGACCAGATGGTCGACACCGGTCAAGCGGGCGCCGAATTGCTTGCGGTTGTTCTCAATACCGCCGACCGATATTCCGCCGAATCCGACGCCGTGATAGCCGCGGTTCCGGCCTATGAACCGCGTGCGCTCTGGCTCGCCGCGCGCGTGATGGTAAGCGAGCGCGATCTTGAGCGCCGTATCTACGGCCTCGGACCCCGAGTTGGCGAAGAAAACGTGATCGAGATCACCAGGGGCGATGGCCGCCAGCCGCGACGCCAAATCGAACGCCAGCGGATGCCCCATTTGAAATCCCGGTGCGTAATCGAGCTGTGCCGCCTGCCCGGCGATCGCCGCGACGATCGCCTCGCGACAGTGACCTGCATTGACACACCAGAGCCCCGCCGCGCCGTCCAGAATCTCGCGGCCGTCGACCGTCGTGTAATACATGCCCCGCGCCGACGCCAGGAGCCGCGGCGCCTGCTTGAATGCGCGGTTCGCCGTGAACGGCAACCACAAGGCATTGAGATCCGGCGTCGTCAATGTGTGGGTCATGGTGTATAGTGCTTCGCGCTCGCCCCGGGCGGCAACTGTCCTCATCATGCGCAACGGACTGTCCTGAAAACCGATCGTGCGCGATTTCGTTGCCAGGGCTTGCCCCGCGTCGGCCTGGCACGGGTGGTGCGCTGTGAATCAGGCAGCCCCAGCACCGCTGAGCGCGGTGGGGCAGTGACGGGTAATCCATGGTGCCGGTGCCACGAGATGCCGTGAGCAACGAATTGCGGGAACGCCTGCAAGAGGCGATCGGGAACGAATACGAAGTCGGCTCCGAGCTGGGTGGCGGGGTGCAGAGCCGCGTGTTTGTGGCCCGCGATACCGAGCTCGACAGACCGGTGGTCATCAAGGTGCTGCCACCGGAGCTGGCGGACGGCGAGGCGCCCGACCGATTCCGGCGAGAGATTCGTCTCGTCGCCGGCTTGCAGCATCCGCACGTGGTGCCGTTGCTGGCCGCGGGCGAAGTGGCGGGCCTCCTCTACTACACGATGCCGCTCGTCCTCGGCGAGTCGATCCGGGCGCGCATTGACCGCGAAGGTCCACAGGAGATCGGCCTCGTCGCCAACGTCATGGCGGAGATCGCGAGCGCGCTGCTCTACGCCCACGGACGCGGGATCGTGCATCGCGACGTGAAACCCGACAACATCTTCCTCGAAGCCGAGTCGGGCCGCGCGATGCTCGCCGATTTCGGCGTCGCGCGGCGCATGGGGTTCGACGCCTGCCTGACTGGCGGCGGTATCGCGGTCGGTACGCCGGCCTACATGTCGCCGGAGGCGCTCGACGGCGGCCCCGTCGACGGACGCAGCGACATCTATAGTCTTGGGCTCGTTGCGTGGGAGATGCTGGTGGGTGAGCGCCCCTGGCCCTCCGAGACGCTCTACTCGATGATCTTCAACCAGAAGTGCGAGCCGGTCCCGCCCATCAACGATCGGCGGAATGGCGTCCCGCCCCGACTGCGCCGCGCCATTGAGCGCTCGTTGCACAAAGACCCGTCGGCGCGCTGGGATGATGCGGAGGCGCTCCTTGCGTATCTCTGCGACGCGACCGCGGACGAGCCCCGGCTGGTGCGGCGTCGGGCGGCGCCTGGCGCGCCTGGACCGTTGCGGCCCACGGTGTTGCCGCTCGAGGCCCGTCCGCCGCGCACGATCACCGCGGGTCGCCTGGAGGTGCGCTGGACCGGGGAGTGGCCGCCGGTCCCGCCCGCGCTCAAGGAGGCGGCGCCGCGTTGGATGGCGGCCGCGCGCACCGTGATCGATGGCGTCACCAACACCGGGCGGCGCGTCGTCCACTCCCGGTCCCGGGTGCCGGCGCTCATCCTGTGCTGCGTCCTGGTCTTCGCGACCGGGCTGCGCTTTGCCCGGGCATTGGCGCGCACCGGCACGCATCGCCCGGCACCGGTCGAGACCGCGCCGCCGACGACCACCACCACCACCACCACGACAACGGAGACGGCGCCCGCCGATGTCGTGACGGCTCCCGACGTCGCGGTTCCGGTCGCACCGCAGGTGGCATTGCGGGTCGCCGGTGCGGTCGTGGCACCGGTCGCCTCGGCCACCGCCGGCGCGATCACCACGTCGAGTGCGCGACTCGGCCGCGTGCTCGGCACGCTCGTGGCAACGTTCGATGCCCAGGGCGGTGCATCGGCCGTGCGCGAACTGCGGGAAGCGCAGGACATGTGGGAGGCCGGCCGGCGCCGCTCGTGCGCGCGGTTCGAGGATAGCGCTGAACGCGCAAGATGCTCGGAGCGGCTGGCGTCGTTGCGCGCGGACGAGCTCTCGGAGCTCCTGGCCCGTCTCCGGAGACGCTGACTACGGGTGTGAGTAGCGGCGGCTCAGGTTGAAGCCCACCGTCGCGCCCACGCTGGGCAGCAGCATCACGCCGACGAAGCTCAACACGCAGGTGACGCGGCATGGGCGGATGCTCTCGCCGCTCTGCCGGTTGAGACGCACCAGCGCAAAACTGCCGAGTCCACCGACCGCCGACCCGGCGAGCGCGGCCAGATACGATCCCGTGGCGTCGTGGCCACTGAGGCCGATGACTGTCGGAGGGATCGCCGTCACGAACACCGCGGTCGTGTAGGCGCCGATCATTGCCGCCGAACCGGCGGTCTCGTCATCGGCGCCGAAGCGGCGCGCGGCCCACCGCGTGGCCAACCCGCCGCCGAGAAATCCGAGCGGCATGGCGGCGACGCCGCCGGCGATTTCGGCGGCGATCAGACCGCCGGTTACGGGCGGCTGTCCGCCTTGCGCAGCCGCGGATACCGGGGCTGCGAAGATCGCACAGATCGCACAGATCGCACAAAGCGCAAAGAGGAGCGCGAAGAGGGGCCGGCGCATCCCCGAAAACCTAACCGCCGGCCGACCAACCGCACTTTCGGCACGGTCCGAATCCCCCGTGCACCAGGTCCGTGTGGATCAACGCGCCGCACTTCGCGCACCGGTGCTCGGGCGAGATCATTGACATGGCGCGCGCGTGTTGATCCGGCGTCATTGATGCCGCTGGCGCCACGGGCGGGTTGGTGTCCGGCAACAGCCCGCCGAACCCGGTGCCGACCTCGCGCGCGGTGCGGAACAACCAGACCGCGAGGCGGATGGCGACGCCGATGAAAAACAGAGCCTCGCCGCCATACCGCAGGTTCCATCCCATGCCTCACAGACCGCTAAGCGAACAACCTCGTCACGAAGAGCGCCGCACCCACGCCGCCAATGACCAACGACGTGCCCAGCACCGCTTTGGACCGCGTCAACGCCGCCACCGCGCCCAGCGCGATCGAGACCTGTAACAAGGCCACCGCGAACGCGAAGCCCTCGTGCTGCCCCATCAAATGGTCGGCCTCCTCGATCCGCTTGTCCCGCAGGGTCTCGAACGCGCGGGCGCTATCGGCGATCGCCTTCTGTTCGCCGGCGTAGCGATCGGCGCTGGCTTGTAGCTCCGGCGGGGGCGTCTTCCCGTTCGCTTTCCATGCGGCCTCCGTGGCCGAGGCGACCGCCCCCTTGATGCCCTTGGCTTGATAGTACGTCCACTGGTCGGACGCCCGCGCCTGTAACTCCGTGGCTTCGGTCTTGAGGAGGATGGCCTCGTTCACCGTGGCGCCGGCCTTGAGCGACGCGATCGCCGCCAGCGCCGCGAGCAGCGCCGTCGTCAGTGCCGTGAGTCTCAAAAGGCGCGCGCCGCCCTTGGACTCGATCTCCTCGTCGATCGTCTCGCGCAGCTTGTCGGTGTCGATCTCGATTTCTTCTGGCATGGCGGGAATTTTAACCATTCCCGGGCTCGATCGTCTCGTGTATCGAGATCCCCTACCAAGAGAGAGGAGAGACGATGCGGGCAGCTTTGGCGATTGTGACGCTGGCGGGTACGCTGGTCGGCGGGGCGCGGAAGACGACCCCGGCGCCGGTCCTGACCCTGGCCCCGGTCGTGGTGACGGCGCGTCAGCCCCACCCGGAGATCCACGCGGCCATCCGGGCGCTCGAGGACGCGAAGGAGCACCTGCGCGTCGCCGCCCACGACTTCGGCGGTCATCGCGTCGACGCGGTGAAGGCGATCGACGTCGCGCTGGCGCAGTTGCACACCTGTTTGGACTACGACCGCTAGGTCAGCAGCAGTCTCATGAACTCCAGGGCGTTCGTCGTGCCGTAGTTCCCGTAACAGTTGTTGAACACCACATGAACGCCCTGGAAGTGAGACTCCTTGACGCGCGACGCCGCGTCGCGGACCCGCGGGATCCAGCCGCCCAGCTCCTCCCGATCGTATAGATACCGATATCGCTCCGCGACGGAGACCCCTTTGCGTTCCCAGGTCTCGGTCCGGCGTCCATGCATCCGGACGACGGCGACGAACGGTGACGTGACCGCCACCTCGGGCGGCATGCTCGATCGCATGCCGGGGGGCGCGTCGACCATGACGTAAGCCAGCCAATGCCGCTCGAGCAGCGCCCACGTGCGCTCCCGTAGCCGGTCGGCGAGCCACGCGGCGTTGCGGAACTCCACGGCGATGGGCAGGTCGCCGAGGCCTTCCTTGAGGCTCGCCAAAACCTGGGCGTTCTCCTTGGTCGGGCCGAACCATGGTGGAAACTGGAAGACGATGGCACCGAGGCGTCCCGCACCCGCCAAGGGCGCGACCGCGAGCGCGAAGCGCCGGCGCACTTCGTCCATGATCTCGGGCGGCAACTGCCCGGCGTAGACCCGGGGCTTGGCCGCGATGTCCGCCGGGAGCGCGCGCTGCAAGTCGATGGGAAGACGCCGCGGCTCGCTGGGGTGGCCGGTCAGCAGGGCGTGAGCCTTGAGACAGAATCGAAACGCGTCCGGCGTCCGTTCGATCCAGTGGTGAACCACCGACGGCGGTTGTAACGCATAAAAGGTCGAGTCGACCTCGACCATTGGAAATCGGCTGGCATAGTACCTGAGCCGCTGCTCGGCCGATGCCACCCCCCGCGGATAGAACACCCCCGGGTCCGTGAGCGTCCGGTCGGTCCAGCCGGCGGTTCCCGCGAACACCGGCGCGGCGCCCGGCATGGTGATCGGGTCCGGTGGAAGGCCGCCGATTGTATCGGCGCGTTGACGGGCCGCGTCACGGCCCGGGTCGTGCTCCGCATTCATGACTCACCCCTTCGAGGCCAGGAGGCACAATGGAAAGGGAGCGCGACGAAGAGCGTGACGAAGAGGCAGCACTCGAACGATACCAGCGGGAGCAAGAGGAGCTGATCGGCGACACGAACGAGAACCGCAATCTGTCGGGCTCGACGACCTGGGAGACACTGCCGGATCAAGGTCCCGACGACGAAGACGAGGACGAGGACCAGCCGTCGGTTTGACCCTTCCACCATATCCTGACATTCGAGCCTGACCTGGTCGGCCGCTCCGGGGACGGGAGCTTATACTTCCAGCGTGACCGAGGCATGGTTGCGCGGACCCATCCCCGGAGTGGATCGGCTCGTTATGCCCGCGGTGCACGCGCTGATGCAGGCGGGGGACGAGATCGCGCGCGCCGCTCGCGGACTCACGGTTGAGGAGTTGTGGGCGAAACCGGGCGGGGCGGCCCCGGTCGGCTTTCATCTCAAGCACGTAGCCGGGAGTATCGACCGCTTGCTGACGTACGCGCGCGGTGGTGCGCTGGATCGGCGACAGCTGGCCGCCCTCTCCGACGAGGCGGCCCCTGGCCACCCGCCCGCGGGCGCCGAATCACTGATCACCGCCGCGGAAGCCGCCATCGCCACCGCGATCGCCCAGATCCGGGCAACGCCGGCGGACGCGTTGCACGAACCGCGCACGGTCGGCCGTGCCGCGCTGCCGCAAACGGTATTCGGGCTCCTCTTCCACGTGGCCGAGCACACACAACGGCACGCCGGGCAGATCGTGACCCTGGCGACCGTCGTCCGCGGGAATGACCCGTGACCGGTCCGGGCGTCCGTCCCGATCTTGGCTTCGTCCATGTCTTCGCACCGGGCCGGCCGAACTCCAACCTGACGGCGCTCGTCCTCCACGGGACCGGGGGCGACGAGCGGGATTTGCTTCCGCTTGGCGCCGCGGTCGCGCCGGGCGCGGCGCTCTTGAGTCCGCGCGGCAAAGTGCTGGAGAACGGAGCGCCGCGCTTTTTCAAGCGACTGGCCCTCGGCGTGTTCGATCAGGCCGATCTCGCGGCCCGGACCGACGAGTTGGCGGCGTTCGTGGCCCGGGCGGCGCAGGCCTACGGGTTCGACCCCGCGCACGTCGTGGCGATCGGATATTCGAACGGCGCGAACATCGCGACGAGCGCTTTTCTCCGACACCCTGGGGTGTTCGCGCGCGCCGTGTTGTTCCGGCCCATGGTCCCGTTCGTGCCCGATCCATTGCCGGCGCTGCACGGCATGCCGGTGTACGTCTCGGCGGGGCGGGTCGATCCGATTGTGCGGCGCGAGAATACCGAAGAGTTGCTGCGCATTCTCGCCGCGGCGAGTGCCGCCGTGACGGTACGGTGGGAGGAAGCGGGTCACGCGCTGACATCGGGCGAAGTGCAGGGAGCCGCCGACTGGCTGGCCGATCTCGACCGGCCGCCCAAACGGCCGCGGCGGTCGCCATAGTGCGGCGTCTCGTGGCGGCGTTGCTCCTGCTCGCCGCCACTAGGTCGGGCGCACAGGAGACGCCGGCGGATTCGGTCGATCCTCATCGCGCCCAGCCGGAGCGGCCGACCGTGGCGACGCATGCCGGCACTGTAGCGCCCGGATGGGTCGAGGAGGAGTTCGGCCTGCAACGCGCCGAGGCGCGGACGGGGCTGGCCACGCTGACGCCATCGGTCACGAAGTTCGGCGTCGCGCCGCGGGTCCAGCTGTCGCTCATTCTCAACTGGCAGGCCACGACCGGCCTGGGGATGCATTCGGAGGGATTGGGCGACGCGGCGGTGGGCCTCAAGTGGCGCCTCGTCGATGACGCTCCGCTCGTGGGAGACTTCGCCGTGCTGCCCAGTGTGAAGGTGCCCACCGGCGTCGGGGGTACCAGCACCGGCACCACCGATGTCGGGCTCTTGCTCATCTCCAGTCACGACTTCGGTCCGCTGTCGCTCGATGTGAACGTCGGATACACGCACCGCACGGGGAGCGGGACGCGGGCGGCGCGGACGGCCACGTTGTGGACCGTGTCCAGCGGCGTCACGATCCTGGGTCCCTTCGGATGGACGGGCGAGGTGTCGGGTCTGCCGGGCACCGGTGGCGTGTCGGGTCAGCGGCCGATCGTGGCCTGCCTGACCGGCCCCACGTTCACGGCCTACAAGTTTCTGGTGTTCGATGCCGGAGTCAGTCCGACGCTCCGCGGCCCGCAGACGTCGTACGTCTACGCGGGCCTGACCTGGAACATGGGCCGTCTCTAACTAGCGGAACTCGACGTTGAGGGCGAGCCCGAGGCGGCCGCCCGCGGTCACGACGGACGGCGGGCGGAAACGCGGCGGCAACGCGCCCGATGACGTGCTGGCCACCGTGCTGTCGGCGAGCGGCGGCAGTCCACTCGACCGGTTGTGGGCCACGACGGCCGCTTCGACGGCCCCGAGCAACGTGACGGCAGCCGCGGCTCCGATCCCGGCGGCCAGATGCTGGTGCTCGGTCGCCTGGAAGGTCTGGGTGTACGGGCGCCCGTTGGCGTCGATGAAGTTGCCGGTCTTGGTGACGGTCTGCGACTGGATGCCCCAGACGACCGCGCCGCCGGCGAGGCCGGTCACGACCACGCCGAGGAGCGGCTGGCCGGTGTAGTATTGGCCGCCGCCGGGCAGAAGTCCGATCCAGAATGCCTTCGACGCGCTGGGCAGCGAGTGGCGCAGCTCGAGCTCGCGCTGGCGCACCGCTTGGCGATCCGACGCGGTGGGTGCCAGGGTGAGATAATGCTCGAAATCCTGAATCGCCGCGGTTTGTTTGTGCTGGTGCGCGCGGGCCAGGGCCCGATCGTAGTACGCGGCGCTGAATCCGGGCGCGGCGTTGGTGACCGCCGTGAACGCCTCGGCGGCATTGCCCCAGCTCCCTGAGTCGAACTGACGAACCCCGGTCGCGAAGTCATTGACCGTCGCCGTGCCGCGCGCCAGGTCGGGGCCCGCGATCAGACCCTTGATCTTGTCATTGATCTGCGTGGCGTCGCCGGCGGTCGGGGACAAATAGAGATAGCGGCAGTACTCGTGCACCGCGGCCGCCTTGTCGCCGATCTCCTCTTGCTCGTGGGCAAGACGAAAAGCGAGACTGGCGTCCGACTGATTGATCTGCGCCGCTTGCTGGAACAATCCGCGGGCCGACGCGTGATCGCCTTCGATCGCCGCTTCCTGCCCCAGCGTGGCCAGGCGGTTCGACTCATCGATCTGCGCGCGCACCGGTGTGGCCGGCGCCGTGAACGCCGGGCAGGCCACGACCGTCGCCGCCGGCGGAGTGCGTTTGAGCGGCAGGTCCTGCGCGGCGGCCGCGCGGCCGAGGGCGATCGTCGAGATCACGCTCGCGGCGGAGAGCAATCGGCGGCTCATCGTACTCACAGGCCCAGGTTCACCGTGCAGGATCCGCTCGTGCCATTGAGCGACGTGGCCGTGATCGTCGCCGAGTTGCCGAGGCCTGGCGCGGTGCCGAGGCCGATGACCACGGACGCCGAGTTGGCCGGATTGACGGTGACGGGCGAAGAGCCGCCGTTGATCGCGACCTGACTGAAGTCGGACGATGTCCACGTCACCGGTTGTGGCTGACCCGAGATGTCGACGCTGGAGATGTCCTGGAACGTGACGGTGAGTTGCGTCGTGCCTCCGGGATTGAGCGTCGTGCTCAACTGCACCGGGCAAGTGCCGGGCGGACCGACCGTCACCGTCGCGACGTGCCCGATCACGGTGACCCCCGCGTTCCCGGATGCGCCCGGACTCGTCGTGCTCGTCGCCGTGATCGTCGCCGTGCCATAGCCGGCGCCCGTGGCGAGACCGGTCGTCGAGCCGACGCCCACGACTCCAGCGGCGGTCGTGCCCCACGTCACCGGCTGGCCAGTGGGCGTCGTGGTCGCGGTGAACTGCTGCGTGCTCGACGCGCCCGACGCGTAGATCGTTGCGCTCGGCGGGGCGACCACGACGCCGGTCACGGGAATCGCGGTGATAGTCACCGTCGCCGTTGCCGATGCGCTGCCGCTCGTCGCGGTAATCGTGGCGGTACCCGTGTTCCCAGTGCCACCCGCGGGCGTGACGAGGCCTGAAGTGCTCACGGTCGCCAGCGACGCGTTGTTCGAGGACCAAGTCACGGGCCGACCCGTGAGCTGGTTGTGCAATGAGTCGAAAGTCGTTGCCGTCAACTGTTGCGTTTGCGACTCGTTGATGGTCGACGTGGCCGGGCTCACGGCGACGGAGTCGACAGGCGCGGCGGAGACGTTGATCCCTTCCCGCGCGGTGGTGCCGCCGCTGGTCACAATGAGAGTGTCCGTGCCGACTGCAACCCCGCGAACGAGTCCCGTCGCGTTGACGCTAGCCGTGGTCCCGCCGGACTTTGTGGCCCATGTGATTTGCGGATTGGTGATCTGCCCCGACGGCCCGAACACCTGTGCGCTCACCTGCTGCGTAAACGCCACGTGCACGTTGACCGGGTTCGGTGTCAGAGAGATGCCCGTCACGGACGGCGTCACCGTGAGTTGCAGGGTGTCTGATACGTTGTTCGCCGCCGTCGCCGTGATGGTCACGGGTCCGGCGGCAACACCGGTGGCTGTGGCGGTATCGGGGCCTCCGGTCGTCGCAGCGCCCGCGGTCACGGTCGCTGTTCCCGGCGCTGACGACGACCAGGTTACGGCTTGACCCGGAAGCGCATTGTTGTTCGCGTCGGTCAGCGTAGCCTGCAGCTTCAGGGACTGACCTGCCACGACACTGCTGGGACCCGCGGGATTGATCGTGACGTGCGCAACCTGAGCAGTAACGACCACCGTGGTATTGGTGTCCGCCTTTGTGCCGCTCTGCGCAATGATCCGTGCGGTCCCTGTACCGACACCCAGCACGAGACCCGAGCCGTTGACGAACGCGACGCCACTGTTCGATGACGACCAGGTGACGCTCGGCGAATTGAGCGTATTCCCGATTGAGTCTTTGACGACGACCGATAGCTGACGTTGGGAGCTCACGCTCACGGTGTCGACCGCCGGTGTGATCGTCACCGATCCGACGGGAATCTGACGAATCGTGACGGTCGCATTGCCCTGCACGCCGCCGATCGTGGCGAAGATCGCGGTGGTGCCCGGCGCCACGCCGGTCACGAGACCGGTCGTCGAGACCTTGGCGACGCCGGCGTTGCTCGAGCTCCACGTCGCGGTGCGACCGGTGAGCGTGTTGCCCACCGAATCCTTCGGCGTGGCGGTGAGCTGCACCGTGCCGCCTTGTGTGATCGTGTCGTTGGCCGGCGTCACCACGACCGATCGCACGGGCACCGTGCCGACCGTGATGGTCGACGTCCCGCTCTGCGTGCCCGACGTCCCCGTGATCTTCGCCGTCCCGGCCGCCACCGCCGTGACCGTGGCCGTGAGCGCCCCGGTCGACGTGACCGTCGCGACGGCGGGTGTGCCGCTACTGAATGTGACCGTCGCGTTCGGAATCGGCGTTCCGGTATTGTCCGTCACGGTCGCCGTCAGCGTCTGACCCTGTCCAATGAGGAGATTCGCCGTCTGCGGCGACAACAAAACGGCATTGATCGGAATCGCCTGCACCGTGACCGACACGCCGGCGCTGACACTCTCACTCGTCGCGATGATCGAGTCCGCCCCGACGGCCACGCCGGTGACGAGGCCAGTCGCCGGGTCGACGGTCGCGATGCTGGTGTTGCGCGACGTCCAGGTGACCGCCCGACCCGAGAGGATGTTTCCCGCCGAATCCTGCGTCGTCGCGCTAAGCTGCGTCTCTTCGTGGAGGACGACGGTGGGATGCGCCGGCGCGATCACGATCTTCTTCACCGGCACGCTGCTCACCGTGACCGTCGCGGTGCCGGTGGCGCCGCCGGATCGCGCCGTGATGACCGTCGTCCCGGCTTTCCGCGCGATCACGAGGCCGGATTGGTCGATTGGCGCAATGTTCGTATCGCTGCTGAGCCAGGTCACCGTCCGGCCCGTGAGCACGTTGCCGTTCGCGTCCTTGGCGGTATCGCTGAATTGGAAGGCGTTCCCCACGCGGAGCGTCACGCCGGACGGCGCCACGACGAGCGTGGCCACGGGCGTCTGGATGACCGTGACCTGCGCCGGGTGCTTGCTCGACACCCCGAGGGCACTGGCCGCGATGGACGCCGTGCCCAGCCGCAACCCTTTGATCACGCCGGACTGGGAGACGGAGACGGTGAGCGAGTCGCTGGACGACCAAAAGACCGGCAGCCCGCCGACCGCGGTCCCGCTGCTACTGACGGGCTGCGCCGAGAGCTGCGCTGTGGAGTCCTCGACCAGCGCCACCGTGTCTGGCGTCAGGACCACATTGGTCACGCCATGCGTGTTCGGCGCGCTGGAGTCCGAGCACGCATAGGCGATGCCGACGCCAGTCAGAACGACGGCGACGCCCGCCACCCGGCGCCAGTAGGCGCCGACGACGCGTTTATCGTGCACCGGTAATGGCCACCGGTTCCGACCGGTGGCTGGTCGTGCCGTCGTCCAATTGCCCGTCGCTGTTGTAGCCCCAGCACAGCGTAGCGCCGGCGCCGGTCACCGCGCACGTGTGCGACCCGCTGGCGTGTATTGCCGCCAGCGTTTGCGTCGTCGAGACGCGCACCGGTGTGTTCCGATCGATCATTGAACCGTCACCCAGTTGCCCGTACGTGTTGCGCCCCCAGCAATAGGCATCGCCACCCGACGTGAGCGCACAAGTGTGTACGAGTCCGGCCGTCAGCGTCATGAATCCGACCGGGCTCTTGAGTGCTGTTGGCAAGTCGTGTTCCTGTCCGTCGGGAATACCCAGCTGACCGTAGCTGTTGCGCCCCCAACAGTAGGTCTGGCCCGCCGTGGTGAGCGCGCACGTATGGTATCCCCCCGCGGCGATCGCCCGGAACGCGATCCCGCCGAGAATCGCCGTGGGCGCCGCGCGCACGATATGCGTGCCGTCGCCAAGCTGACCATATGTGTTCTGGCCCCAGCAGTAGGACTGTCCGACTTGGTCCAGCGCGCAGGCGTGGTGGGCGCCGGCCGTCAGGACCGCGAAGTGGGCGCCACTGGCGACTTTCACCGGTACGTTGCTGTTGTTGGTGCTGCCGTTTCCCAGCTCGCCGTACAGGTTGCGCCCCCAACACCACGCGTCGCCGGCCGCCGAGAGGGCGCACGTGTAGCCATTGCCGGTTTCCACGATGTGAAATAGGTGGTCGCCCGCGACTTTCGTTGGTGCCGCGTGGTTGGCGCCATCCCCGGTCCCCAGCTGCCCGGATTCGTTGCTGCCCCAGCAGTAGACCGCGCCGACCCGGGTCACGCCGCACGTGTGGTCCGTCCCCGCGGCGATCTGCGTGAACTGCATGTCGCCATCGATGTGCACGGCACCCGCCAGCCGAGCCGTCGACCCGGTCCCGAGCTGGCCCCGGTCGTTGTTGCCCCAGCACAGGGTGCTGCCGCGGGCATCGAGGAGACAGGTGTGGAGTCCGCCCGCGGCTACCGGTGAGAGGGCGGGCGGATGGATGATGGCGCCCGTCACCGGGGCCACCGTGGGCGCTGCCGCGGGGGGGGGGCTGATGCGACGGGACTTGGTGGCGGAGTCGGAGTCGGTGCTGGCGCCGGCGTCGGCGGCGCGGCCACCGGTGGCGCGGGTGTTTTCTTCGCTTGCTGCGCCAGCAGTTGCGTCTCGGAGTCGCGGGCCGCCACCAGTCGGGCGGCGGCCATCGAGTCGGCGGCGGCGGTGGCGGCCGCCGCGCTGTCGGCGGCGCGCCGGGCGGCCTCGTTCCCCGCGCGCGCCGCCGAATCGCGGAGCGCGGTCAGCGCGGCCCGCTGCAAGCTGTCCGAGCGCAAGTCGGTCGGGCGCGTGGCCCGGTTGCCGGCGAGGAGATCGGGATTGATCACCACCGCGGCCACGCCGACCACGACGAGCGCCGCAACCCCGAGACCGACCGCCAGTGGCCACACCCGCCGCGCGGGCGGCGGCATGGGGATGAGCGACAGATCGGGCAGCGGATCGAACGGCTCGGCCGGCGTCGGCACGGGCTGTCCGGCGCGCCGGTACTGTACGGTATGGAGCTGGGGCATCGGCGATTGGGGCGTCGGGACGCCAATCGGACCGAGGTGCGCCGCGACGCGATTGGGCGGGGCGCCGGACTGCGCGCCGCCGCGCTCGCGCACCCACTCGTCGTCCGACAGCGCGCTCAGAAACGCCTGGGCGCTCTCCCAGCGCACCGCCCGATCCTTTTCCAGCGAACGTTCCAGCACCATGATCAGACGGGACGGCACGTCGCCGCGCACTCCCGCGATCGCCGGCAGCGGATCGAACTTCTGCCGGTACATCACATCGGCGACGTTCATGTCCACCCACGGCCGCACGCCCACGAGCATCTCGTAGCCGACGAGTCCCAAGCCAAAGAGATCGCTGCGCCCGTCGAGGGGCTGTCCGTCGATCTGTTCTGGCGACATGTAGGCCGGCGTGCCGACCAGGAGGTCGGCGCTGGCCCGCTGTTGGCGCATCTCCGCGGAGAGCGCGATACCGAAGTCGGACAGGAGCGCGCGCCCGGTCTCTTCGTTGAGGAAGATGTTCTCGGGCTTGATGTCGCGGTGGACGACGCCGCGGGCGTGGGCATACGCCAGCGCCGCCGCGATATCGGTCAGGATGGACTCGGCGCGCTCGGGGGCGAACGGCCCATCTTCGTGGATGGCGCGCTCCAGACTCCGCCCCGGGATGTACTGCATGACGAGGGCGAGGCCGCGCGTGCTCAGGCGCTTGACGGCGTGGATGGAGACGACGTTCGGGTGCTGCAGCTGCGCGACCGTGCGCGCTTCGTTGAGCTGGCGCGCGATGGTCTCGTCGTCGACGCTCGACGCCGTGTGAATGACCTTGATGGCGACGTCCCGTCCCAGCTCGCGGTCGCGGGCCAGGTACACGATCGACATCCCCCCGCGGCCGAGCTCACCCAGGATCTCGTAGTCGGCCTCGAGCTCGCGGATCTCGACGAGCGTCGCTTCTTCGGCCAATCGCCTACCGCTCGCGGAAGCGGAAGAGGACATCCCCCATCTCGATCTCATCGCCGTCGTGCAGCACGCGCTGGCCGTGGGCCGTATCCAGCGCCTGCCCGTTCACCACGACCGGATTCGTCTGCGACAAGTTCGTGAGCTTCCACCGGGCATCGACGTACTGCATCCGCGCGTGCTGCCGGCTCACCGTCTGCGACCGGAGCTGGATGTGCCGGTACGGCGGACCGGCGACCCGGCCGAACGTGACCTCGGGAATCTCACCCCACGTGCGCACGAACCGGATGTCGCGTCCCGGCACATCGCCGTCGATGACCTCGAGGCGCCCCGGGAGAAACTGCAGGGTGCCCTCGGTCGGCGCGACAGTCTGTATGACCTTGGGCGTCGGCGGACCGTGGCCTCCGTTGCCGTTGCGCGAGGGCATCCCGGTGCCGTTCGTCGTATGCGGCGGCTCGGGAGGCGACGCCACAGCTTGCGCCTGCGTCTCGGGCTGGATGCCGGGTGGGAACGGCGTTGGCGGCGGCGTGGTGCCGGCGGGGCGGGTCGGGCCTTCTATACGGCTGGGTTCAACGCGAAATGGATCGCTCACGCGCAGCTTGGGCATCGCCGGGATATCGGAGAAGCCACGCCGCTGCACAGGGATCACCAGCTGCACGGGGTCGGGCAGGGGCAGCTCGCGCCGCGCGCGACGAAACCGCGCGATGGCGGTCGCCGCACCGAACAGAATTGCGACGACAACGACCGCGCCGGCGGCGTACAGCCAAATCGGGTCCAAAGATGGTAGACGGAAAGTCGGCATGCGCGTGAACCTGTGGCCCACGGTGTTGCCGCGAGTCTACAGGTCCTTCAACAGCTCCGGTTGCTAAGTGGTGCACACCACCACTGTAAGAAACGTTCCGCCAGCGCCCGGGGCAATGCGGTGATAGCCCCAAATGCTTGTTTACTAGAAGCTTGGGGGCGGTAACGAGTCTTTTTTCTTCTTCAGGGTCTTGGCCGACGAGTCGATGGCCGTTGTCGCCTGATCGAGGTTCACGTTCGGCGCCGTCGGGAGCGCGACGTCCGTCGGGGCCGCATCAGGCGCGACGGGGTGCTGGGGGGCCTTGCTTGATGTCCGACTCGGCGTCGCGTGGGCATGCTCGCCCGACGAATCGGCGGTCTCGGCGGACCCCTCGGATGGGCCCATGTGGGCCGAGAAGCCCTCGGCCGTACGGGTGTCGGAGGGCGTTGGTTTGACCGGGGCAGTTGGGGCTGGTGCTGGGGCCGGGGTGATCGACTGGGACACCGGCTCGGCCATTACCGGGCGGGGCGTGGCCGAAACGGCACGCGCCGGTGCCTGCGCGGCTAGGGCGGGGGACCTGTGGCTCCGGAGCCTGGGGATGACAACCAGGCTCCCGAGCGCGAAGCACGCAATGCCGGCCGCGGCAACCAGACCGTAGGTCCGGCCCCGATTGGGTTCGCCGTATTTGTCGAATCCGCCGACTTTGCCCTTGCGCTGCGGAGCGAGCGGATGCTCGACCCAGTCGACGTCGACGGCCAAGGCGGTGGGCTGGGCGGCGGCTGGCTCGATCGCCTTTGGCAACTCGGCCTTCGGCAGCTCGACAGCCTTCGGCGCTTCCGCGGCCTTTGGCGCTTCGACGACCTTGGGCTCGACGGCCTTGGGCATGTCGACGACCGTGGGGGCCGCGATAACCTTTGGCGCCTCAATGACCTTCGGAGTTTCGAAGACTTTCGAAGCTTCGATGACTTTCGGAATCTCGACGACTTTCGGTGGCTCGACGACTTTCGGTGGCTCGACGACTTTCGGGGGCTCGACGACTTTCGGTGGCTCGGGAGCCTTCACTTCGGCGGCGTTGACAGCAGGCTCGGGAACGTCAGCATGCTTGACGACTTTCACCGCTTCCGACACCCGCGTCTCGCGCGGTGGCGGGAGCGCCGGGTCGTCCGCCCACGCCTCGGTGATCTCCAACTCGGCCTTGGCGGCGGGAGCAATCGCCTTCTGCTCCGCCGAGGGCGGCCGTCGCGGCTTGATCGGTATAGTTGTGCCGGCGATGACGGCCGCGGTGGCGGCGCGTGATTCCTCGACCTTGACCCGCTGCTGGGACACGGTCGGGTGATTGGCCCCCATGCTCTCTTCGCGTTGCTTGAGCGCCCGCTCCCGGAGATCCAGCGCGGCGGCATGCTTGCCCAACGCGGCCAGAGAATCCGCCAGGCCGTCCATGGCTTGCAGCACCGCCGGGTCGCTCGCCGGTAATTGCCGTTCGCGGACGATCAGCACGCGGCGCCACAGCCGCTCGGCCTGATCGGGCTTGCCGAGCGAATGGCGCACCTTCGCCAGACTCACCAGCACCGTCGCCACTTCCGGATGCTCCGGCCCGTAGGGGCGCTTGAGCGTCAGAAGCTGCACGAGCAGCGGCTCGGCCTGCCGATAATCGCCGCGCTTGAAGTACAGTCTGGCCAGGTTGTTCAGATTGACGCCAAGATCGGTCTGGGCCGAGTCCACCCGCTTGGCGCTCGCCGTCATGGCGCGCTTGAGCAACGGCTCGGCCTCGTCCAACGCTCCGCGCGAGACGTACAGCGCCGCCAAATTGTTGATGCTCGTGAGAACGCTGGGGTGGTCCCCGCCGAGGCTTTGCTCCCGCAGCTCCAGCGAACGCCGGAACAATTCCTCGGCGCGCAGGTGATCTTTCTGCTGGTATTTGAGCTGGGCCAGATTCCCCAGACTGGAGGCCAACTGCAGCGGATCACCGCCCCCACGCTCGGCTTCCGCGATCGCCGCTACGAATGCGTCTTCGGCGCCCGCCAAATCCCCTTCGGCGAACAAACGACGCCCCGTTTCGTTATACTGCTCCCACGTGATGGACGACGATGCTGCCGCAGCTGACATGTTGGTGAGCTCCTTATCAGGAGGGACGCCCGGTTGGCGGGCCGCGTAACGGCGTTTTGGGCGCTCGTTTGCGCCGCGCCAGTCGTATTGACCGCTTGCCACAACGAGCAAGCCGCCGGTCCCGCCCTCCCCGCCGCGGCGTCGATCGTTTTCACGCTCCCGGACAGCAGTTTGATCGTCGGCGACTCGGTCCGGGCGTCGGTCAAAGTCAAAGACATCAACGGGATCCTCATCGATAGCGCGCCGGTCACGTGGGCGAGTACGGCCGCCAACGTGGCAACGGTCAACGCGTTTGGCGTGGTCCACGGGGTGGCGACAGGCGCGGCTGGCATCGTCGCCAAGTCCGGTGCCGCCGCCGACACGGTCGCGATCAGTGTCGAGACGCGCGCCAAGATCGCGGTGGACTCCGTGGTCCCGGCGGCGCTCATTGTCGGGCAACCGGCGACAATCTTCGGCCACCAGTTCAGCCGCGTCCCGACCGCGAATGTGATCGCGGTCGGCGGCTCGACGACCACGCCGACGACGGCGGATTCGACGCGCCTCGTCTTTGTGGTGCCCGATACGGCCTGCGCACCCGCGGGCGCGCGGGCGGTCCTCGTGACCGCGCGCGGTTCGACCGGAGAAGTCGAAGCGCGCGTGGCGCCGAGCATCCCGGCGGTGTCGCTCCCGGTCGGCGGCGTGAGCACGCTCGAAGCGCCGAACCTCGCCTGCCTGCAGTTCGCCGCGACGCCGGGACCCACGACCTTTCTGATGATCGTGGGCGACGTGACGAGCACGCTCGACTTGCCATTCTCATTTCAGCTGGTCCAATCGGTCGGCGACAGCGTCCCGCTCGGCTTCGGCGGCTTCGGCCGCATCCGACCCCGCGCCCGTTCCGGGCACGCCGCCGCCGCTCCGGCGTTCGACGGCTGGATCCGCCGATACGAGCGCGCGCATCTCTCCGTCGTGGCGCACGGCGCCACCCAGGCCGCGGCGGCCGCGCCGCCAGCCGTGGGAACGGTCGTGCACTACAACGTGCCGGTCCAGGGCTGCGCCAACGCCGTGGCGACGACGGGTCACGTGATGGCGGTCAGCGCGCACGCCATCATCGCGCAGGATGATGCGGCGGCGCCCAACGGCTTCGCGGCGTCCGATTTCGCGGCGATCGCCGCCGATTTCGACGCGGTCGTCTACCCGACGGACACGCTCCATTTCGGTTCACCGCCGGACATTGATGGCAACGGCCGCGTGATCCTCTACTACACGCCGCAAGTGAACAAGCTGACCACCGGAGACCCATTGATCGTGGGCGGTTTTTTCTTCCGCGGCGATCTCCTGGCGTCCTCGGCGTGCGCGGCGAGCAATCGGGCGGAAATCCTCTATCTCCAGACACCGGATGCCTCGCACGCGCCGTCGACGCTGGCCCTGGTGACCCGCGGCACCATCGCGCATCAGATGGAGCACATGATCAACGCCGGGAACCGCTTGTTCAAGACGCAGGCGACCGTGTTCGAAGAGACCTGGCTCGACGAAGCGCTCGCGCACTCGGCGGAGGATTTTGTGGGCCGGGCCGAGGACGGGTTCACCGACATCCAGCCGCTCGATGCCGCGGCCATCAACACCAATCCCAGCGACTTCGCGACGTTTTATCAGGGCAACCTGCTGCGCTTCGCCGCGTGGCTCGGGAATCCCGGCGCCGTCGGCGTGGCGGACACGACGGCGGATACGTCGCAGGCGGCGCGGGGCGCGAGCTGGATGCTGCTCCGCTATACGTACGACCAGTTCGCGGGCGGGGCGCCGCGGACGCTCTCGCGCGCGTTGGCCGCGGGCCCCGAGGCTGGCATCCTGAATCTCACGACCGCCGCCGGCGTGCCGTTCGATTCACTGGTCAAGGGCATGCTCGTGGCCAGTTACGCCACGGGCCAGGGCATACCGGGGCTCGCGGCCCGCGATCAGTTCGTGAGTTACGATACGCACGAGATCCTGACGACGATCAGCGGGGTCTTTCCGCTCGTGCCCACGGCGTTCCCCACCGGAGCGATCGCGCAGAGCCTGACGGTGATCGCCAACGGCGGCTCGTACGTGCTCATGGCCAACACGGCTCCGGTTTTCGCGTTTGCCGTCCGGATGCTCACGACGGGCCTGCCGCCGGGCGCGCGCGTATATCTGCTGCGCACGCAGTAACTATTCGGCGCGGAGCGCGCTGATCGCGGTCTCCGCGAACACATCCCGGCCGCCCAGCAGCCCGATAAGGACGGCCAACGCCGCGGCGCCGGCCGCTATCCCGATCGCCGGACCGACGGCGGGCGTGAACGAGCTCTCGAACGCGAAGCGGAGCAGGCCCCACGCGGCGGCGAATGACAAGAGCACGCCGGTCAGTCCGCCCACCATGCCGAGTGCCGCGTACTCGGCCACCATGATCGCCCGGACTTGGGCGCGACTGGCGCCCAAGGTCTTGAGCAGGACGCCCTCGCGCACGCGATCGCGCCGGCTGGACGACACGGAGCTGAAGAGCACGGGCACGGCCAACGCCAGGCTGAAGAGCGCCATGAAGCGGATCGCCAGCGTGACTTTGCGCACGATACCGCCGATGGTTTCCTTCACCAGCGTCAAGTCGATCGTGGAGACGTTTGGATAGTGGGCGACGACGGCGCGTTGCAGCTGGGCCAGCGCCGCGGCGTCCGGCACGTTGGCCAGAATCACCACCTGTTGCGGCGCGTGATCGAGCACGCCGCCCGGGAATACGGCAAAGAAGTTGGGCTCGAAGCGCGCCCAGTCGACGTCGCGCAGGCTGGTGAGACGTGTGGGCACGGGCACCCCTTGCACGTCCCACGTGATGCGGCTGCCCAAGGTGACGCCAAGCTCCCGCGCCACGTCGGCCTCGAGCGAGACCTCCGCGGTGTCCCCGCTCGCCGCGCGCGCGAACCAGTGACCGGAGACGATGTGTTCGGACGCGACCAACGTGTCCCGATACGTCGAGCGATACTCGCGGCGGAGCGCCCACGAGGGCCCGCGTTTCCGTCGCTGGAGCTCCGACGCCGGCACGCCGTCGATCGACGCGATGCGCATCGTCACCAGCGGCGCCACTTCCACGACGGGCCGGCCGGTGGCCCGCACCGCGGCTTCGACTCCGGACGCTTGATCCTGCTGCACGTCGAAGAACACCACGTTCCCGCGCGACGCGTCGGTGGCGGCGCCGAGCTGTCCCAGCATGTTCGTCTGCACGAGGTACAGCGTGGCGATGAGGAATGCGCCGAAGCCGAGCGCGAGCACGACGGTGCGCGTTTGGTTGGCGGGGCGATACAGGTTGGCGACGCCCTGCCGGATGACATACGGCCACCGGGAGCGGGTCAGCCGGAGTGCGACCCAAGAGAGCGCGACGGCGCCGAGCCAGAGCGCGGCCAGCGCGACGCCGATGCCGAGGGCTATGCCAAGGCCGATGCGGACCCGCGGCGCACGGGCGACCGAGAGCGCGAGCACGGTGCCGGCAAGCACCAGCGCCGGGACGAGCGCCCGACGGGCCCCGCGCGCGCGTCCCGCGCGGTCTTCCGCCTGACCCGCGCCGCCCTCATAGTCGCGGCGGAGTGCCTGGAGCGGCGACACCGATGCGAGCGCGAGCAGAGGACGCAGGGCAAACCAGAACGCGACCCAGAGCCCGAGCCCGAGGCCGGTGGCGATGGCGGTGGGCACCAGATGAGGCTCGACCTCGATGGGCAGGAAGTCGGCGACCGCCGCGGGCAGGCCATATTGCAGCGCCAATCCCAGCGCGGCGCCGGCGAGTGCGCCAACGAGCCCCATGGCCGCCGCCTGCGTCACGTAGATCGCCAGAATCTGTCCCGTGGTCGCCCCCAGGCAACGCAGCACCGCCACCGTGTCGATCTTCCGGCGCACGAATGCGCGGACGCCGCTGGCGACCCCGACGCCGCCGAGGAGCAGGGCGACGAGACCGACGACGCTCAAGAAATTGCGGAGTCGTTTGACCGCGTCGGTGAGTCCCGTGTCGGCGTCCGTGGCGCTCTGGACCCGCACGTGCAGCGAGTCGAAGCGCGCGCGCCAACGTGTCTCGAGCGGCGGCACCGCGATGCCGCGGGGGACCACGAGCACCGTCTTGTATTCGGCGCGGCTCCCGAAGACGAGCAGCTGGGTCAGCGGCAGGGAGGCGTCCGGGATGTAGACGCGGGGCCCCAGTGTCGTGGCGATCGCGGCGTCACCGGGCACCGCGAGCAGCGTGCCGGCGATCACGAATCGCCCCATTCCCAGTGCCAGCGTATCGCCAATGCGGGCGTCGAGCGACACCAGCAGCGACGGGTCCACGACGGCGGTCGCTGCCGAGCGCAGTGTCCCCCACGCGGTCGCCGGGTCGGTCCGCACGACCCCATAGAGTGGGAATCCCGCGGTGATCGCGCGCAGTTGCACGAGGCGGGTGTGCCCGTTCCGCCGGTCGACGGCCATCGACGCGAAGCTCGTGACCCGCGCCACTGTCGCCCCGGTCCGCGCCAGCGAGTCGACCGCCGCGACGGCCGGCGCGGGCATTGGTGCGCGCGCCGTCAGCGCGAGATCGCCGCCGAGGAGCGCGCGCGACTGTTCGCGTACCGAGGCCGTGACGTTGGCGGCGAACGAATCGATGGCCACCAGCGCGGCAACGCCCAGCGCGATCGATCCCATGTAGAGCAAGAGGCGACGGCGCGTGGTGCGGCTCTCGCGCCAGGCGAGGCATGCCAACGCCGTGAGTCGCGGGCTCACGCGCTGGTATCGGCGACGACTCGGCCGTCGGACAGCCGGATGGTGCGTTGCGTGCGGCCCGCGAGGCCCAAGTCGTGGGTGACCAGCACGACGGTCGATCCCGACTCGTGATTGAGGGCCACGAGGAGGTCGACAATGCGTTGGCCCGTCACGGTATCGAGGTTGCCCGTGGGCTCATCGGCGAACAGGATCCGCGGTTGATTGGCGAAGGCGCGGGCGATGGCCACGCGTTGTTGCTCGCCGCCCGAGAGTTGCGCGGGGAAGTGGTCCAACCGGTCACCCAGACCGACGCGGTCCAGCACCTCGCGGGCCCGCGCCGCCGACCGGGCTTCGGGCTCGCCGCGCAGCTCGAGGGGCACGCTGACGTTCTCGACCGCGGTGAGCGTCGGAATCAGTTGGAAACTTTGGAAGACGAAGCCGACCTTCTCTCCACGCAGGCGCGCGCGGCGGTCCTCGTCCATGGCTCCCAGGTTGGCGCCATTGAGGATCACCGTGCCGCTGGTCGGGGTATCGAGCCCGGCGAGGAGGCCGAGCAACGTCGTCTTGCCGCTGCCGGACGGGCCCACGATGGAGACGATCGTCCCCTGCGGGACCTCGAACGTGACGGCATCCAGGACCGTCAACGTCCGCGGGCCGGTTTGGTACGATTTGGTCAACTCACGAGCCACAAGCATGAGATCCGCACGGCTGGTTGCCACGAGCTTTTTGATCGCCGCCGCGTGTTCGCGCGGCGAAGGGAACCCGTCGGCGCAAACTACATCGTCGCGCACGAGCGCCGCCGGGACCGACGCCCCGGCGGGGGACGCCAAGCGGACGGTGCTCATCCTGGGCACCAGCCTCTCGGCGGGCTATGGCATCGATCCCGAGCAGGCGTGGCCCGCGATGCTGCAGCACCACATTGATTCGGCCGGTCTGCCGTTCACGGTGGTGAATGCCGGTCTCTCCGGTGAGACATCGGCCGGCGCGTTGCGGCGGATCGATTGGCTGCTGCGCGGGCCCGTCGACGTGTTCGTGCTGGAGACCGGCGCCAATGACGGGTTGCGGGGCCTGGACCCGGATTCGCTGCGCGCGAATCTGGTCGCGATCCTCTCGCGGGTGAAGGCGGCCCGTCCGCGCGCCCAACTGGCCGTGGTGCAGATGGAGGCCCCGCCCAACCTCGGCGGCGCCTATGCCGCGCGCTTCCACGACGCCTATCGCGACGCGGCGCGCACCGAAGGCGCGACGCTGCTCCCATTTCTCCTGGACAGTGTCGCGGGGCGTCCCGATCTGAATCAAGCGGACGGGATGCACCCGAACATCGCGGGCGCGCGCATCGCGGCCCGGACCGAGTGGCGGGCGCTGGCTCCCATGCTCGAGGCGCGCCCGAATTGACGTAGCATCAGGCGCCGCCTATGTTTAGAGGCTGTACGATTATCACAACAGGACGAGTTATGGCATTTTCTGCGACGCAGATCCGGCGGGGCATGGTCCTCGTGTTCGAGGGGGATCCGGTGCGGGTGATCGAGTTTCGTCACCACACGCCGGGGAACCTGCGCGCCATGGTCCAGGCGAAGCTCAAGAATCTCCGCACCGGATCGACGTTCGAACATCGGTTTCGCGCGGCGGACTCGGTCGAGCGGGCGTCGATGGAAACGCACGATCTCGAGTTCATGTATCAGGGCGGCGACACGTATCATTTCATGAATACGTCGAGCTACGACCAGTTGGAGATGGAAGAGGAGGCGCTGGGCGACAGCGCGCAGTGGATGCAGCCGGGCATGCGGATTCAGGCCGAGTACTACAATGGACGTCCCATTGGGATTCAGCTTCCCAATTCGCTGACCCTCGAAGTGACGGAGACGGCGCCCGTGATGCGGAGCGCCACCAAGACGGCGTCGACGAAGCCCGCCACGCTCGAAAACGGCGTGACGGTAAACGTGCCGGAATTCGTGAAGACGGGCGAGAAGATCCGGGTGAATCCGCAGACTGGAGAATACGTCGACAGGGCCTAACCGTTGCCGCGAACATTCGCGGTCGCTAAAATCGAAGTCTGTTCCGCGATGTGCTTTCTATGGTGGCTGTAGCTCAATTGGTTAGAGCACCGGACTGTGGCTCCGGGGGTTGAGGGTTCAATTCCCTTCAGCCACCCTCCAGGGGTGGAGGCGCGTAGCTCAATTGGTAGAGCACTGGTCTCCAAAACCAGCGGCTGGGGGTTCAAGTCCCTCCGCGCCTGTCGGGTGGATGTCACGGCGGTATCGTCTAGGGGACTAGGACGGAGCCCTCTCAAGGCTCAAACACGGGTTCGAATCCCGTTACCGCTATGGCCTCATCGTCTATCGGTTAGGACGTCACCCTTTCAAGGTGGAGAGACGGGTTCGATTCCCGTTGGGGCTATTGTTGGAAGCGCTGTTGAAAGTGTTGTCGGGGAGACCCTAGGGCTGGAGAAGCACGCAAGCAAGTCCACGCGCAAAGCGCGTGACTTGCGTTGAAATAGGACAAGGCACAAAAAATTACGAAGTAATTTTTTGGGACTGTAGCTCAGCTTGGTTAGAGTGCCGGTCTGTCACACCGGAGGTCGCGGGTTCGAGCCCCGTCAGTCCCGTTCTGTAGTTGCCCTGGTGGTGAAATTGGTAGACACGCCATCTTGAGGGGGTGGTGCCGTAAGGCGTCGCGGTTCGAGTCCGCGCCAGGGCATGCCGGCGTAGCTCAGTGGTAGAGCACTCGATTCGTAATCGAAAGGTCCTCGGTTCAATCCCGAGCGCCGGCTTCGTGTGAGAAAGGCGACGATCCCGTCGCCTTTTTGCTTGCTGGGTCGTCTTTCGGTTATGGACATCTTTCTCGCCCGCCAGCCCATTTTCGACCAGGGCGACCAGCTCGTCGGATACGAGCTACTCTATCGGCGGGATGCCCAGCGCAATCTGGCCGACGGTGAGACGCCGCTCGCGATGAGTGCGGACGTCATCGTGAAAGCGATCCTGGGGGTCGGGCTCGACCGACTCACCGGCACCCACCGCGCGTTTATCAATTTCAGCCGCGAGATGCTGGTCGACCACGTGTTCGACCTGTTGCCGGCCAGCCGCATCGTCGTGGAAATTCTGGAGACGGTGCCGGTCGACGCCGCCGCGCTGGATGCGTGCGAGCAGCTGCGGGGCCAAGGCTATACCATCGCGCTTGACGACTACGAGATCGATCCCGGTCGCACCGCGTTCCTGCCGTTCGCATCGATCATCAAGGTCAATGTCTTGGGGCGTTCGGTCGAAGAGTTGACCGAGACGGTCGCCGCCCTCCGGGCCGAACACGCGACGCTGCTCGCCGAGCGGGTGGAGACGAAGGAACAGCGCGACGCGTGCCGTGAGCTCGGATTCACGCTGTTCCAGGGCTACTACTATAGCCGTCCAGAGATGATCGCCCATCGCGGCATTGCCGTCTCCAAGCTGGCGCTGTTGGAGTTGCTCAATCAGGTGCGGAATCCGGCGATGAGCGACGCCGAGATCGAGGGCACGTTCCGTGGCGATCCGGCGTTGAGCCACAAGCTCCTGCGGATCGTGAACTCTGCCGCCATGGGCGGGCGCGGGATCGAGTCGATCCGTTACGCCGTCCAGCTCATCGGCCGCCAGGCGTTGCACCGGTGGCTGGCGTTGATTCTGCTCTCGTCGTTCGCCGGCGACAGCGGCATCGACGCCGAGTTGGTCCATCTGGCCGTCATGCGGGCGCGGGCGTGCGAGTTGATCGCCGAGCAAACGGGCCGGCGCCAGCAGGCCAGCGCGCTGTTCATGGTCGGACTCTTCTCCACGCTCGACGCACTGCTCAAGCTCCCGATGCAGGACCTCTTGGCGCGGCTCGACCTGGTGGCTGAGATCAAGTCGGCCCTGCTGGGCACCGGCGGTCCGTATTCGGCCCCGCTCAAGCTCGTGGAGGCATACGAGACGGGGCACTGGGATGCGATGGCGCGGCTGTCGCCCGAAGCGGGCGTGGAGCAGGGCGCGATGTCGGAGGTCTATCTGGAGTCGCTGTCCTGGGCGCGCGAGATTTTGACCAAGGTGAACGAGGCCTGACGCGCGGCTAGCTTTGGCGGGTGTACGCGCGGTGGATTGAGGAAGCGGCGGACCGGATCCGGCCCTACATCCGCGAGACGCCTGTCGAGGAAAGCCCGGCCCTGGGCGACCCGGTGGGCGCGCGCGTGTGGCTCAAGTGCGAGCAGGTCCAGCGCTCCGGTTCCTTCAAGCTCCGCGGTGCCCTCAATCGCATCCTCACCCTCGGCCCCGACGCATTAGCGCGGGGTGTGATCACGGCTTCCACGGGGAACCACGGCCGCGGGATGGCCACGGCTCTGACCGCGGTCGGCGCGCGGGGAACCGTGTATCTGCCGCAGTCCGCTCCCGAGAACAAAGTGCGGGCCCTCCGGCGCTTCTCCGCGATCGACGTCGAGTTCTATGGCGACGAAGGCGGCGCGACCGAGCGCTACGCGCGGGCGCGGGCCGAACGGGAGGGACGTCCGTACGTGTCCCCGTACAACGATCCCGCGATCATTGCCGGGCAGGGCACGTTGGGGCGCGAGCTCGCGGCCCAGTGCGGCGCGCTCGATGCCGTGTTCGTCGCGGTGGGCGGCGGCGGATTGATCTCCGGCGTGGCGTCGGCCCTCGAGGCGGCGCAGCCGGGGACGCGTATCGTCGGCTGCTGGCCGGCCAACTCCACCGCGATGTACGCGAGCATGCGCGCCGGCCGCATCGTGGAGGCCGAGGAGCGACCGACGCTCTCCGACGCGACGGCGGGCGGGGTCGACGACGGCGCCATCACGCTCGATCTCTGCCGGTCGCTCATCGATGAGTGTGTGCTGGTGAGCGAAGACGAGATCGCCGACGCCATGCGCTTCATGGTCGCCGAGCATCAGATGATCGTCGAGGGCGCGGCCGGCGTCGCGGTCGCGGCCTTTCGTCAGACGGCGGCCCAATATGCCGGCGCCACGGTGGCGATCGTGCTGTGTGGCGGCAACGTCGGCTACGATACCCTCCGCGCCGTCCTGTGCCGGTGCTGACCAGCAAGCGCGTCCTGATCACGGGTGGTACGAGCGGCATCGGCGCCGCGACCGCGGAGCGATTTGTCGAAGAAGGCGCGCTGGTGTGGGTGCTGGGCCGCCGCGCCGAGGCCTGCCAGCGGCTCGCGCGAGCGTTGCCGGGCGTAAAGGGGACGCTGGTAGCCGACGTGGCGGACGCCGCGGCCGTGAGGCGAGCGTTTGTCGAGTTCGACGCCCAAGCTCGTGGCATAGACGTCCTGATCAATAACGCTGGCATCTCGTTGCGCCACGCCTTTCTCGATCTGCCGCTCGACGAGTGGCAGCGCGTGATCGCGGTGAACCTGACCGGCGCCTTCGTGGTCGCGCAGGAGGCGGCCCGGCGCATGGTGACCGCGTCCGGCGGCGTGATCCTCAACATGGGCTCGACGAACGGCCTGGTCGGCTATCGCGGGTACGCGGACTACAACGCGTCCAAGGCTGGTCTGATCGAGCTCACGAAGAGTATGGCGTTGGAGTTGGCACCCGCGGTGCGGGTCAACGTCGTGTGTCCGGGGTACATCCTGACACCCATGCAGGAAGCCGAGTACACGCCGGAGATGATGCGGGAGCTCGAGGCCAAGATCCCGCTCCGCCGTCAGGGGAAACCCCGGGAAGTCGCGGGACTGCTAGCCTATCTGGCCTCCGACGAAGCCGCGTTCATCACGGGCCAGACGTACGTCATCGACGGCGGCGAGACGGCTGGGGGATTGGCGAGCCGATGACGGTTCCCCAACCGGCCTCCGCCATGACGTCCGTGATGGTCCGTTCATGACGTTTATTCATGGCCTGCTGTCGGGCTGACTCCCTCACGTACAATTCAGGCATGCCGCTCATTCCATTACTTGTACTTGCTGCACTCGCCGTCGCGCCGCCCACGTTGCGGCGCTTCGCTGATGTCTCGATTTCTCCGGATGGCCGGTACGTGTCGTGGATCGGCCCCAGCCCGGACGACACCGCGGGCGCGAGTCGTCCCGCCCTGATCGTCGTGGATCGGCAGTCGCGGTCCGCCGTCCAGTCGGTGGCGCCGCCGGACGGGATGCCGTACGGCTTGGCGTGGTCGGCGGACAGCCGGTCGTTGGCGTACCTGACCACGGGCGGCGGGCTCGCGCTCGTCGCGGTGCCCGGCGGTACACCGCGTCTGGTCGCGACCATCAAGGGCGAGGTGCACGACCTCAGGCTCTCGCCCGACGGACGCCGGGCCGCGATCCTGTACTCGTCGCCGGACGAGCAGGCGAATGGCCCGACCGAGGCGGCGCCGCGCGACACGGGCGAGATCGACAACCACATCGACCGCCAGCACCTGGCGGTGATCGATCTGGCGTCGGGCGCGATGCGGGTCGTCTCGCCCGCCGGTCTCTACGTCTACGAGTACGACTGGTCGCCGGACGGCCGCCGTCTGGTGGTGAGCGCGGCCGAGGGTTCGGGCAACAACAACTGGTGGGTCGCCCGGTTATACGCGGTGCCCGCCGACTCCGGCGCGGTGACCGAGATCGCGCGCCCGACCACCCAGATCGCCGTGCCCCGTTGGTCGCCCGATGGTTCCCAGATCGCCTATATCGGCGGCATCATGAGCGACCAGGGTTCGACCGGCGGCGACGTCTGGACCGTGCCGGCCGCTGGCGGGACGCCGCGGAACCTGACGGCGGGCGCCGCGGTCTCTCCGGCCGATCTGGCGTGGGCGGGCAGTCAGCTGCTGGTGGCATCCTGGTCCCCGGGCGGGACGGAGATCGACGCGTTGAATGCGCAGACGGGTGCCATGCACACGGAGTGGCGCGGCGCCGAGCAGGCGACCGTGGGCACGCGGGGGCCCGGGCTCTCCGCCGCCCGGGACGGCCGCACGATCGCCGTGCTGCGCGAGTCGATGAACACGCCACCCGAAGTGTGGACCGGCGCGCCCGATCATCTCACGCCGCTCACCCGGGTGAATGCCCACGTCACGCCGGGGTGGGGCAAGGCTGTGAGCGTCGAGTGGAAGAGCGACCAGTTCATGGTGCAGGGCTGGCTCATCTATCCCGCCGACTTCACGCCCGGGAGGCGGTATCCGATGATCGTGTCGATCCACGGCGGACCGGCCGCGTCGGTGGGTGCCAACTGGATGTCCTACGGATCGCCCAACGCCGTCTTCTCGCGCGAGGGGTATTTCGTGTTTCAGCCCAATCCGCGCGGGAGCTACGGTCACGGTGAGGCGTTCACCCGCGCGAATGTCAAAGATTTCGGGTATGGCGATGGCCGCGACGTACTCGCGGGCGTGGACACCATCGTGCGCGGATTTCCAGTGGACAGTACGCGCATGGGCGTCACGGGATACAGCTATGGCGGCTACATGACGATGTGGATGGTGACCCAGACCAATCGATTCCGGGCGGCCCTGGCTGGCGCTGGTATCTCCGATTGGCTGAGTTACACTGGCGAGAACGGCATCGCGGAGTGGATGACGCCGTATTTCGGCGCGACGGTGTACGACGATCCTGCCGTTTATGCCAAGAGCTCGCCGATCAACTACATCAAGCAAGCGCACACGCCGACCCTCGTGATCGTCGGCGAGCGCGACGTCGAGTGTCCGGCGCCGCAGTCGTACGAGTTCTGGCGCGGGCTGACGCGCCATGGCGTGACGTCGCAGCTGGTCGTGTATCCGGACGAAGGGCACGGCATCCGCGACCCGGCCCACCAGCGGGATCTGCAGGATCGCACGATCAAATGGTTCGGGCAGTATCTCAAGGCGCCCGCGATGTGAGCCGGTGACGGTCCGCCGGGCGGAATCGCAGGAACACGTCGATGCCGCCCGGCGTGCGCGTGCCGTAGTGCGGCACCAATGATGGCGGGATGAGATCGAGGGTCAGCACGCCGCCCAAGCCCATCGCGATACCGGCCAGCCGCGCGATGTCGCGCGTGTATCCGACACTGGCGCTTCCCAGGTCGAATCGCGCGTCAGGCGGTCCGGGCAGGGCGAGATCCCCCGCGCTCTTGTTGACGTATTCGACGCGGCCGAACAGGCTGTTCCGCCCGTCGAGATCGACCGTCGTCTCCAAGTCGACGCTATTGGAAAGCCGGGGGTCATCCGAGTCGAGGTTCGCGCCGTAGATGAGCGCGGTCGACCACGTGCCGCCGCTCGCCAGGGGATGATCGTTCAAGACGGACGCCGTGATCCGGTGCTGCGCGATGTTGGGCGTGGCCACCTCCGGGCTCTTGAGGTAGGCGTATGACGCGCTCGCGCTCCATTCCTCGGCGGGGTTCACGGTGATGCGCCCCGCGTACGAATCGAGCGTGCGGAAATCGAAGTTCGTGCGCGTGGCGTCGGGCTCGCGGCCGTTGAACACCGAGCCTTCCAGCTTCACGGTGCGCGTGTAGAGTCCAGCGGTAAGCACGCCGAACGTAACGTGCGTCGCGTCCTGCCAATGGTGGCCCAGGGGCGCCATCGGATCGGCGGCCGCGGAGCTGCGGTGGGGGAAGGCCGGGGGGCCGACCGCCGGCTCGCCGACCGGAGCGGCGTAGAGCTGGAGCGCCAGGTCGTGCGACAGCGGTACGTCGTAGAGCGCGGCCAGCTCCATGAACAGGTCGTGGGGATGCTGGCGGTCGTGGATGGGGCGGTCGCGATACGTCTCGCCGGATTGGAGGAGCAGGGGATAGCCGGCCGCGCCCACGGTGGCCGGCTCAGCGCTCACCATGCCCCGGAATGCCAGGCGTCCGTCCCCCAACGGGTGGGAGGCCATGCCCATGAACCAGTTGATGCTGTTCAACTGGGCGTTCCCGTCGATCGCCCGGTCGCTCACCTGGCGGTCATAGTCGACGAACACCTGGTAGTGCAGCATGAACTGCCAGCTGCCGGCCATCAGATGCTCGGCGTGCATTGGCGCGGCGTCGGGCAGCCAGGACGTGCCCGATCCCAAGCGCGATTGGGGGATGCCGAGGGGGCCGGGCGCCATGGCGTGAGTGCCGTGCGCCATCCCTGGCATGTTGGCCATAGACGTATCCTGCGCCGCGAGAGCGGAGCTCCACGCGAGCGCCACACACCCGAAAAGCCGTGCCACTGCACGTCCTGTCGTTAGAGCCCGGACGCGCGGCACGACCCGGCCGGAGCGCCGGACGCACCTACGCGTCGATGTTGGGGGGGCTCAGGATCGGGGAGGCGGGGTCTCGGGCGCTGTGGCCGGGAGCGCGGGCATCGTGGCGTCGGCCGCGAGCGCCGCACGGGCGGCTACGAGTGCCGGCGCGATCGCCGTGGGCACCGGGACGGCGGTGGTGGCGCTGCACGCCGTTGCGGCGCAGCACCCCGCGTCGCTCGACTGGCGTCCGGAATCGTCGCAGTGTTGGCGGCTGGGAGTCTGGTGATGCGACCCACTGGGACACGCGAAACCACTCCGGGGCGCCAGCGCGATCACCATGGTGATCCCCGCGAGGACCCCAAGCCATCGCCGACACTGCCGCCAGGCACGCATTCACACGTATACCAGCGAAATGGTGTCAATGTTCCCACGCGTGTCTCACTTATTGGCACTTGCCGAATTGCAATGACAACATCAGTCTGCAGAATCGCACGCACGATCCGTCAGAGACCGGTGGTTGAGCTCGTCCGAATGGCCGATACCGAGACATTCAGCGCGGCAGAACGACAGCGCGTGTTGGCGGCGGCTGTCGAATCCAGTGAAGATTTTGTCGCGCTGGCCGATGACGAAATGCGGATCGTGCACGTCAACGCGGCGGGGTTGGCCCTCATCGGTCTGACCGGGCCAGGCGCGGTGCTGCACCGTCCGATTTCCCAACTCGTCGTCCCCGCTGACTACGCGCGCCTGGGCGAGGAGATGTTGGCCGCCCTGGCGTCCACGGACCATTGGCGGGGCGAGGTGCGCCTCGCGGAATGGACGTCGCGCGAGCCGGTCCTCACGGAGATGCACGCGTTCGTGGTGCGCCGGCCGAATGGCGGGGCGCGCACGGGGTTCGCCATCGTGGCCCGGGACATCCGCGAGCGGCGGCGGGCCGAGGAGGCCGTACGGCGGCACGAGGCATTGCTGTCGGGCATCATCGGCTCGGCGATGGACGCGATCATCTCGGTCGACAGCGCGCGCCGGATCGTGGTGTTCAACCATGCGGCGGAAGCGATGTTCCGGTGCAGCGCGGCCGAGGCCACCGGGACGCCGATCGAACGGTTCGTCGGCGGGCTGCCGCATTGCTCGGACCGGCTGACGGTGCGCCGCGCCGACGGCAGCGACTTTCCCGCCGAGGTCACCGTGTCGTGGGTCGACGTCGGCCAGGAACGGATCGCGACGGTCATCCTGCGCGACCTGACCGAGCGGCTGCGGCTCGAGGAGCAGCTGCGCCAGGCGTCGAAGATGGAGGCGGTCGGCCAGCTGGCGGGTGGTGTCGCCCACGATTTCAACAACCTCCTGACGGTGATCACGGCGTATTCCGGTCTCTTGCTGGAGACCGTGGGCGTCACGTCGAACATCGCCGGGGAGTTGAACGAGATCGTGAGCGCGGCCAAGCGCGCGGCGTCGCTGACGCGCCAACTCCTGGCGTTCAGCCGCAAGCAGCTGTTGCAGCCGCGGCTTCTCGACATCAACGTCGTGGTCACGGGTCTCGAGTCGATGCTGGGCCGCTTGATCGGCGAGGACATCGAGATCGTGCTGGAGCTCGATCCGACCGTCGGGCGGGTGCGCGCCGATCCGGGGCAACTGGAGCAGGTGCTGGTCAACCTGGCCGTGAACGCCCGGGACGCGATGCCCGCCGGCGGCGTGCTGCGGATCGAGACGATGACGATACGCGTCGGGCCGTACGACACGCCGCCGCATCCGTCGGTGCGGCCGGGCGCGTTCGTGGCGCTGGAAGTGCGGGACACGGGCATAGGGATGGACGAGGCGACGCAGAAGCGCGTGTTCGAGCCGTTTTTCACGACGAAGGATCCCGGGCGCGGGACGGGGCTCGGGTTGGCGACGGTCTACGGCATCGTGCAGCAGTCGGGCGGTCATGTGTGGGCGCAGAGCCGGCCGGGACACGGGTCGGCGTTCCTCCTGCTGCTGCCCGAGGTCGCCGATGTCGACTCGGCGGTCGAGGAGCCACTGGTCGACACGCCGGCGCGGGGCGGGACGGAGACCGTCCTGGTCGCCGAGGACGATCCGGCCGTGCGCGAGCTGATTCGCGGGCTGTTGATGGCGAACGGGTACACGGTGCTCGACGCATCGAACGGCGCCGAGGCGCTGCTGGTCGCGGCGGCGACGGATGGGGAGATCGATCTGCTGGTGACCGACGTCGTGATGCCGACCTTGGGCGGGCGTGCGTTGGCGGAGCGGCTGCGATTGGCACGGCCGCACATCCGCGTCCTGTTCGCGACCGGGTATGCGGGCGACGAGGTCGGTCGGCGCGGGGGGCTCGATCCCAACGCGATCCTGCTGCAGAAGCCGTTCACGGCCGAGCAGCTCGCGGTGGCCGTGCGCCGGGCACTCGACGCGCCGGTCGTGGGGGGCCTCCCACGGGCGTAGCCCGCGCGTTTGATTAGCGACGTGCATACGCCGCTGCCGGAGACCCAGTCGATGCCTTTGCCGGTCGGGGCCGGCGTGCGGGTGGGGTTTCAGGGCGAGCCGGGCGCGTTTAGCGAGCAGGCGGTGGTGCAGCTCTGGCGCGGGCTTGCCGAGCCGGTGCCCATGCGAACGTTCGACGACGTGATGGACGCGGCCGAAAGCGGCGACGTCGACTACGGGGTCGTGCCGATCGAGAGCACGTTAGTGGGCGGGGTCGACGTCGCCTACGATCTCCTGGCGTTGCACGACGGGCTGTCCGTGGTCGGCGAGACGGTGGTCGCCATCCATCTCAGTCTGATGGGGTTGCGCGGTGCCACCGTCGCGCGGGTGCGCACGGTGCGGAGTCATCCCATCATGCTGGCCCAGTGCGCGTACTTTCTCGACGCGCACCGGCACATCGTCGCCGAGCCGGCGTGGGACACCGCGGGCGCGGCGCGGACGGTGGTGGAGTGTGGCGATCTCGCCATTGCGGCCGCGGCGGCGCCGCTGGCGGCCGAACGATTCGGGCTCGACGTGATCGTGCCGCACATTGAGGATCGGCCGGACACGATGATGCGATTCGTCGCCGTCGGTGCCGAGCCCGCGCCGATGGTGCCGGGCGCGCCGGCGCGCACCGCGGTGTTGTTCGCGGTGCCGAACAATGCGGGGGCGTTGCTCTCGGTGGTGGCGCCGCTGGCGGCTGCCGGCTTCAATGTGAGTCATCTCGCGTCGCGGCCCACGCGCGATCCATGGCGGTACCAGTTTTTCCTGGAGTTCGAGCATCCGGGGCACGACGGGCGGGCAACGGACGCGGTCGCGGCCATTCGCCGGGTCGCGACTTCCTTTCGTTTGCTGGGGACTTTTCCGCGCTGGACGACGTGACGCGACTGGACGTCGTTCGGCTCGTCATCTTTGTCGTTTCGTATCTCGCGATCGCGTTTCCCCGGCTACCGGGATTACGGCTGACGCGCCCCGCGGCGGCGCTGGCGGGGGCGGCGGCGATGGTGACGATCGGCGGTCTGCCGCTGCGCGATGCGTACGCGGCGCTCGATTTCGACGTGCTGACGTTCCTCCTCGGCGTCCTGATCGTGGCCGCCTACCTCGAAGTCGGCGGCTTCTTCGAGTGGGCGGCATCGCACGTCGTGGCGCGGGCCCGCTCGGCCCGCGGTCTCTTGGGCGGTGTGGTGCTGACGACCGGTCTCTTGTCGGCGTTCTTCATGAACGACACGCTGTGCATTGTGTTGACGCCGCTGATCCTGACGGCGGTGCGTCCGTTGGGCTTGCCGCCACTGCCGTTTCTCCTGGGCTTGGCGATGGCCTCGAACGTCGGGAGCGCCATGGCGATCACGGGCAATCCGCAGAACATGCTGATCGGGTTGTCGAGCGGCATCCCGTACGGCGTATTCCTGTCGCGGCTGGCGTTGCCCGCACTCGGCGGGCTCGGCATCGTGTACGGCGTGCTGGCCTGGCGGTATCGCGGCGTGCTGTCCCGGGAGCCGCTGCGTGGGCGCGCCGCGCCCGACGTGCCGCCCTTCGATCGCGGGCTGGTGGCGTTGGCGCTCGCGATCTTTGCCGGGATGCTGGGGTGTTGGCTCGCCGGTTGGTCGCTGCCGCTGGTGGCGATTGCCGGCGCGTCGGTGGTCATGTTGTTGGCGCGTCGCGATGCCGGCGCGGCGCTGGACCGGGTCGAGTGGCCGCTCCTTCTCTTTTTCGCCGCGCTCTTCGTCATCGTGCGGGGAGTCGAGCCGGTCCCGGTGGTGCGCGATGTGACGACGGCGGCTATCGGCCACTTGCACGGGCACCGGTTGGGTGACGCGACGGCGGTCAGCGCGGCGATGCTCGTGCTCTCGAATCTCGTCTCCAACGTGCCGGCGGTGTTGATCTGGCGTCCGGTGGTGCCGGCGCTCGCGCACGCCCGGTACATCTGGCTGGTCATGGCCATGAGCTCGACGTTCGCCGGCAATCTGTCGTTGCTCGGTTCGATGGCGAATCTGATCGTCGCCGAGCGCGCCGAGGCGCGCGGTGTCACCATGCCGTTCGGGGCCTATCTCGCGGTGGGGCTGCCGGTGACGCTCTTGACGATGGCCTGGGGGATCGCCGCGTTGGCGGCGCTGGCGTAGGCGCGGGTCAGGCCGGCGCGGGCGCGTCGATCTCGAGAATGCGCCGCAGGTGGCGTCCGCCCTCGAAGGGAGTCGTGAGCCACGTCGAGACGATGTCGAGCAGCAGCGTTTCGGGGACGAGGCGTTCACCCAGCGACAGCACGTTGGCGTCGTTGTGTTGGCGGCCCAGGCGCGCGGACTCGACGCTCCAGCAGAGGGCGCAGCGGACGCCGCGGACGCGATTGGCGACCATGGCTTCGCCGTTGCCCGATCCGCCGAGGACGATGCCGCGTTCGCTGGCGCCGCTGGCGACGTGCAGGGCGACGGGTCGGATGAAGAGCGGGTAGTCGACCGGTTCCGTCGAGTCCGTGCCGAAGTCGCGGACTTCGTGGCCTTGGGCGCGGAGGTATTCGATGATCAGCGTCTTGTAGCGGTAGCCGGCGTGGTCGGATCCGATGGCGATCTTCACCGGTCGGGGCCTCGATTGGTGTATCGTTCGACGGAGCGGTTGATCTCGACAAAGGCGGCGTCGCAGCCCTCCCAGCCCAGCACGTGCACGCGTTTGCCTTCGAGATCCTTATAGATCTCGAAGAAGTGGGCGATTTCGCGCAGGGTATGGGGCGGGATGTCGCGCAGGTCGTAGAACTCGTTTTGGAACGGGTCTTCGGCTGGCACGGCGAGGATCTTATCGTCCGGTTCGCCGCGGTCGAGCATTCTTGAGGACGCCGATGGGGCGCGCGTCGATGCGGCAGCCCGGGAACGTGGGTTCTTTGATCAGCACCAGGATGTCGCACGGATCGCCGTCCTCGGCCAACGTGCGGGGGATGAATCCGTAGTCGCCGGGGTAGTAGACGGCCGAGTACAGGACGCGGTCGAGGCGGAACAGGCCGCTCTCTTTGTCCAGCTCATATTTGTTACGGCTGCCGGACGGGATCTCGATGACGGCCGACACTTCGCGTGGCACATCTTTCCCGACGGCCAGGTCGTGCCACGGGTGGATCACAGGCGGAGGCTCCAGGTGCGAGGGCGCTCGCATGGTACCGGCCCTGTTAGCGGGACGTCAAGTCGCCTCGGGGCGTTTGACACGGTAGGCGGAGCGGCTATATCCTCACATCACATGGTCTTTCTGCCGGCGGGCGAGTGGTCCACTGCCGTCGAGCGCCTTGGCGCCGCGGCGTTCGGTGGGGCCGTCATCGGTCTCAACCGCAATCTCCATCACAAACCGGCGGGCGTGCGTACCCATGCGTTGGTCGCCTTGGGTTCGGCCATGTACGTCTACACCAGTCTGGGTGGCGCGCCGCTGCTCGAGAACGGCGGTCCGGCGCTCCGCACGGTGCAGGGTATCGTGACCGGCATTGGCTTTCTGGGCGCCGGCGTGATTCTGCATCCATCGGGGGAGAAGAAGGATCGGATTCAGGGGTTGACCACGGCCAGCGCCATTTGGCTGGCCGCGGCCGTGGGGGTCGCCTGCGGGCTCGGTGAGTACGTCCCGGTGATCGTGGCACTCGGGTTGGCCTTGATCATTTTGATCGTGGGCGGGCCACTCGAGGATCGCTTGCGGAAGATGCTCAAGCCCCGGGTCGTCGTTGCGGAAGCGCCGGGTCCCCCGTCACCACCGCAGATCATTAAGTGATATATTTCCGCGCGATCGGACACCGTAGCGAGAGAGGGCCATGGGTATCGACGACCGGAAGCTGTTGGCGCTGGCGCGGAAGAACGCGGCGAAGTCGCAACCGAAAAAGCCTGCTGTGACGCCGAAGTACGACTCGACGCTGCCGCCGGAGCCGGAGAATACCGAGGATCTGAAGAAGTTCTTCAAGGAAATGAAAAAGCGGGAGTTTTGAGCCATGGGCGTGTCGTTGCGGGGTGTGGCTCCATTGATAGCGTGCTTGGCGCTCGGCGCCGCGGCGCGTCCGGTGGCGACGCCAACGGGTGCGGAGATCGTGCAAGCGATGCACGATCGGTATGTGGGGAAGTGGTTCAAGACGCTGACGTTCGTGCAGACGACGACGCGCACGAAGAAAGAGGGCGGGGACACGGTGATGACGTGGTACGAGAGTGCGTCGTTGCCGGGCAAATTGCGCATTGACGGCGGCAGTCCGTCCTTGGGGAACGGGACGCTCTACACGCACGACTCGACGTACAGTATGAAGGGCGGGGCGTTGAAGCAGGCGTCCGCGGGCAGCAATCCGCTGATTCCGCTCTTGTTCGATGTGTATGTCGTACCGGTCGATCGGACGTTGGCCGACCTGCGTCAGCTGGGCATCGACGTCTCGAAGGTGCACGAATCGACGTGGGACAGCCGGAAGGTGTACGTGATCGGCACGACGACCGATGACGAGGCGGCGCCGTCGGCGTGGATCGACACGGAGCGACTGGTGGTGCTGCGTCAGTTTTTCGCGGTCAAGCCGAACGACACGACCACGATCCTGATCGACACGCAGTTCTCGAAGTACCGGCCGATCGGCAAGAGCTGGATTGCGCCGCACTGCGAGTTTCTGCGCGATGGGAAGCGTTCGCAGTTGGAGGACTACGCCGACATCAAGGCCGACGTTCCGCTCAGTCCTGCGCTATTCGACCCCGCGCAATGGACGACGGCGCCGCACTGGGCTCACTAGCCGCGCCCTGGCGGGGGGCGTACATTCCGAGTAGGTCGCGGGCGTAATTCAGTTGGTAGAATGCCAGCTTCCCAAGCTGGACGTCGCCGGTTCGAGTCCGGTCGCCCGCTCTGTGTATCGCTCGATAAATCGTTGTTCCCCAATGTGTTCTGGACGCCGATCGCCAACGTGCGGTCGGCGTTCGTGCGTTGGTCACGGTTCCGGTCACGGTTCCGGTGACGGGTGTGGTCACGGTTGGCGTAGCCCGATCTTAACCGGTTAGCCGTGTTGCGAGTACCGTTCGTTGCTCCGGTGATAGCGTGGCAAGGAGCGCATTGAGATCCGTACACGTCCAGCCTGTCTTGGTGGCTTTCAACGGCGCTTCCGCCCCAGCCGAAGTCCACGCATTCCGTCGCGGGGGGGCCCAGGCGCATGTGCCGGCGCACCAGCGCGGCCTGGGTTCTGATCGCAAATGAGAGACGGTCCTGATAGACGTACTTCCGCGTGTCGGATCGTCGCCAGCCACCCAGCCGATCCTTCACGCGATCGTCGGTGGATTTCTTCCGCGAGGTCAGCGGCGACACGGCGCAGTCCGTACCACCCGCGACCCTTGATGTGGGGCACATCCGCGCAGGTTTCCAACTTCTTGAAGGCGCACAGCGCCGCGCTCCGCGTCATTGGCTGGGCGCGATCGTGAGCAGCGGCTCGCCACACGCGCGGACTGCCGGCACGGCGCCGATGGTGTCCAGGAAAGAGGAAGTAGTCGCTGATCTCCTGGCGTTGCCACCGCGCTTCATAGTCGGCCAGGTACCCTAGCAGCGATTCGTCGACGGCGCGGCGTTGTTCCGGCGTGAAGAGGACGGTCTCGCCAGGTTTCCGGAGTGTCCCCGGGACCTCAAGTGACCCGAGCGAACCGGCGGGTGCCGACTCGTAGGTCGCTGGGTCGAGGTCTGGCAAGGTGAGCGCCGTGCGCATGCAGCGTAGCACCTGTCCCATGCGGCACTCGGCACCGAGCTCGACGGCGAGGCTTATGCGTGGATCGACTCGGTCGCAGCCAACGGCGGCGAGAATGCGCCGATGCTCAGCGATCGTGTGTCGCGGTCGGGAGGGGGCCCGTTCCCGCATGCCAGTGAGGGTCGTCCACTCGGCACGCAAGCGCTGGCGCCAGTTTTTCACTGGCAGTGCGACATTGCCCGGCAAGAGCTGCTGGGTTGAGCGCCAAGTCGAATCCACGGAGCACCATCAGGCAGCGATCCGTCGTTCTCTGTCCGCCACCGCGTATGCCGGTGATGAGCTGCGCATGTATTCGACGCACCGCGCGCCGGGCGATGCGCACTCGGCTTGGGATCAACCGTCCTGTTCCGGCCTCGCGGACCGTGATGTCGAGGTTGCGATACTCCATCCGATGGTGCCTGGGCTGACCACGGACTGGTTGTGAGAGATCCGTCCAGCGCACCCACACTTGCCCGTGGCGGCTCGCGCGTTCGTAGGCAAAGACCCTGAACGGTTTGGTGCCGTAGCTGTAGGTCCACCGCTCGGCCGTACGAGTCAATCTCGATGACGTGCGCATGGCTGCTCCCCCCTCAATGCTGCTCCTATACTTTCGGACCCGTGCGGTTTGACGCGATGATGTGTTGATAAGTGGGCCAGGGCCACAGCGCGCGGCGCGCACTACCCAAATCGGAGAGTTGTTTGACCCCGGACGTACTCCCCGCCTCTGCATTGCGTACCGCAGGCCCGCTGCCGTGCCAGCGAACTTGCTGAGGCAGCTGTCAGGTGATAAAATTCCGGAATGGACTACCGGGAGCGCATCACGGTCGAGGCGGGCAAGCGCGGCGGGAAGCCGTGCATCCGTGGGCTGCGCATCACCGTCTATGACGTCCTCGAATACCTCGCGTCCGGGATGGCGGAAGCCGAGATTTTGGCCGACTTCCCGGATTTGACGGCGGATGACATCCGAGCTTGCTTGCTCTTTGCTGCCGATCGCGAGCGCAAGATGGTCTCGGTACCTGCCGCATAGTCGTAGCCGCCGCGTCCACGGTGGCCCCGCCGAACCACCCGCGGCTGCTGTTCGACGAAAATCTGTCGCATTGTCTGGTCGAGTCACTGGCCGACGTCTATCCCGACAGCACGCACGTCCGACGCGTCGGTCTTGCATCAGCCGGCGATGAGGCTGTGTGGGAATACGCGCGTGCCGGCGGATTCGTGATTACATCGAAAGACGCTGACTTCCACCAGCGGAGCTTCCTCTACGGGGCGCCGCCGAAGGTCGCGTGGCTCCGGCGCGGGAACTGTTCGACGCGCGACATTGAGCTGATTCTTCGTACTTTTGGGTCTGAAGTTGCGGTCTTCGCTGCCGACGCCGAATCGGCATTTCTCGTGCTCGGGTGAGCGGCGCTCTCCCAGATAGCGCGCGCAGACGCCAGTCGTGATTGCGATCCGTGTCCTCCCGCGACCAAATGATCCACGGGGGCCGATCTCGGGCGAAGCCAGTCCGCAGGGTCTGCGCCACGAGCTCACGATCGACGAGGGATACGATGTCGGCTTCGGCGATCTGCCGATGCCGCAGCGTGTGATTCAGCCGATCGTGTGGTCGTTCTACAGTGTAGCGCATCATCGGTGACACGTTGACCTGTTACCCTCCTTCAGGATCCTCAATATTGGCTTGCTGCATCTTCTTGGCCTCGTGATGCCAGCAATCGAGCATCCAGGGAGGCAGCTGATCGTGTCTCTTCACGGCGACCCTAGCATTCGCGGGAAGTTGACTCGATCCGCGTTTTCGCCGAGGATGTGGTCGTGGCTCATTACGATTTCTGCTCCTCGGTTCACACCGGGCGCGGGGCGGGATGGCGCATGGTTGAGGAAGCTCACCTGCAGAAATATTGGAACCGGCAGCTACGGGAACCCAAGGTTGCTTGCCCACGACGTCATTCAGCTGGAAGACCAGATAGAGTGGCGTGCCGTATCGCGTTTGAAGGTGCCCCGCACTGAGGTAAAGCTGTCCCTCACTGCAGGTGTACCGCCCTTGATCGATAATCCATCCAACGTGAACCGCCAAGTACTTCTCAAGCACAAACAAGTCGTTACCCCATTCCTCATTCAATGCCTCCCTGGCCAAGCGTTCGATTTGACTGTCCGGCAGGAAGGCGAAACGCCGCAGTCGTTCCGTGACTCGGCGAGTTGTAGCGGGACCCATCTACTCAAGAAGCTGCTGGCGCTCAAACATGGGGCCTCCTGATAGCACATCTTATTGTAAATCTGATCGTAGATCTGGCATTGCTACGTGCTGCGAATGCGTGAAACGCTATCCGACGACAGACAGTCTAGTGTCGCTAGAGGCTTCAGCGAAGAGCCCACGAGTGACAAGAACCGGCACATTCATGACATGGAGTTCGTAAAGAAGGGCGGGCGCTAATTCGCCAACGCCACGACCAGTAGTGATCCGAGCGCGCGAGCCGTGGATTACCCATCTCCAGTCTCACGCCGAAGGATCAAGGGGACCTCGGTAAGTTCGCGCGCGATACGCGAGGCCCAAAGAACCTTACGATCGCGCAAGTGCTGGACGGTAGGTCCGTCCAAAACGATTGTGGCGGCGTACGGGGTGTACATTGCGTGCCATGCATTAATCTCATCGTTTACTCGCCACTTCGCGTTATTCTGCGAGAGCGACCATACCCTCAACGCCTGGTTGATATAGAAAGCAGGGAACGCGTCAAGGCCACCGGCACGTGCGATCACAGTCGCAGCTGCCGCATCGCTCAATCCCCTTTCCTCCCCTAAACGAGCTCGCATTCCCGTAAGTGGATCGTTCAATACAAGTGCCCGCGCCTTGGTGGCGTTTTGCCGTGGCAACCCACGGTGCCATACCGCTCATGTACGAATCTCGGAACTGTGGATTGGCCGAGAAGTTCTCAAGAAGCCAGCGGCAGCCATCGCCGATGTCAGGCGCGTCGGGATCCCAGTCCGCCAGCCGATCGACGAACGCATCGACAGGCACCGTGCGTTCACCGTTCCCTATCCGGATTGCGTTGTCGATCTCGAGATCCGTTAGTCGTGGCAACGAGAGTGCTAACGCCAGTCGGTGCTGGGCAAGGAAATCGGTGACCTCTGCTGCTCCCAGGAATCCGGGCGCAGATAGCTCTATGAAGTGCATCAGGCTCAAAGCGAGCTTGGCATCTCCTTTGTCGAGCTTGATCTCTCCTTCCTCGGTGGACAGTCAAAACCGGCCACTGATCGACGGCTGAAAACCGGCCACCAGCCGGGGGGACGTCCGAGGCGTTGACGCCGAGGCGGCGGGCATTGTCCCTCCGCCGGCATGAGCAACGTCTTGAAGGCGGACATCCAACAGCAGATCGTGGCGTTGGGGCGACTCGGGTGGTCGCTCCGGCGGATCGAACAGGCGACCGGCGTGCGCCGGGAGACGGCGAGCGCGTATCTCAAGGCGGCGGGCATTCCGGTGCGGGGGCGCGGCGGCCGGCCGCGCGCGTGGCCGCCGGCAAATCCGGCCACCACACCGGTGGTGTCCACCGACTCGACGGCGCCGACCGCGTCGCGGCGGGCGAGTGCGTGCGAGCCGTACCGCGAGCAGATCGTGGCCGGGGTGGCGCAGGGCCGCAACGCCATGGCGATCTGGCAAGACCTGGTCGACACGCACGGCTTCGCGGCCCGCTACGCGAGTGTCCGCCGGTTCATCCGGACGCTCCACGATCCGGCGGCCGTCGAGGCGCGCGTGGTGATCACGACCGCCCCGGGCGACGAGGCGCAGGTCGATTACGGCGAGGGGCCGATGGTGCGCGACCCCGCCACGGGGAAGTACCGGCGCGTCCGGCTCTTCGTCCTGACGCTCGGCTACTCGCGGAAGTCGGTCCGGCTCCTCGTCTGGCGATCGAGCACCCAGATCTGGGCCGAGCTGCATGAGCGCGCCTTCCGCCGGCTGGGCGGCACGGTGCGCGTCATCGTGCTCGACAACCTGCGCGAAGGCGTCCTCACGCCCGACGTCTACGACCCGACGCTCAATCCACTCTATCGCGACGTCTTGGCCCACTACCACGTCGTGGCCTTGCCGTGTCGCGTGCGGGATCCGGATCGCAAGGGCAAAGTCGAATCGGGGGTTGGCCACACGCAGCGGACGCCGCTCAAGGGCCTCCGCTTCGAGTCACTGGAGGCCGCGCAGACGTATCTCGATCAGTGGGAGACGCGCTGGGCCGATACGCGCATCCACGGCACGACCAAGCGGCAGGTCGCGGCGATGTTCGCCGAGGAACAGCCCACGCTCGGGCCGCTCCCGCTCGAACCCTTCCGCTACTACCGCTACGGCACCCGTACCGTGCATCTCAATGGGTGCGTCGAAGTCGAGGCGGCGTACTACAGTGCTCCACCCGGCTGGATCGGCCAGCGCGTGCAGGTCCAGTGGAACGATCTCTGGGTGCGCCTCCTCGCCCCCGACACGGGGCAACTCCTCCGGGAGCATCGGCGGACGGCCCGCGGCCGGCATCGGGTGCACGACACCGATCGGCCCGCCCGGACGCCGCTGACGACCGTCGCCCTGCTCGCGCGGACCCAGCGCGCCGGCCCGCACATCGGCACGCTCTGCGACACGATCCACCGCCAGGACGGCGTGCTCGCCGTTCGCCGCATCCTCGGCGTCCTCGCCCTCGCCAAGCGCTACGGCCCGGCCGTCGTTGACGCGGCCGCGCACGCCGCCCTCGAGCTGGGCGTGCCCACCTATCGCTTCCTCCGCCGCTACCTCGAGCACCGCGTCCCCGTCCCCCTCACGCTCCGCCAAGTCGATCCCCTCATCCGGCAACTCACCCTCTACCGCGACCTCATCGATCGCACGCTCGGAGATCCCCCATGAACCTCGTTGAACTCGATCACGCGCTCCGCCAACTCCGCCTCTCCGGCATGGCTGCGGTTCTCGAGCCCCGGCTGCACCAAGCCCAGACCGAACGCCTCGCGCCCATCGACCTGCTCTCGGCCTTGGTCAGCGACGAACTCCTCCGCCGCCAGGATCGCCTCCTCGAGCGCCGGCACAAGCACGCCCGCTTCCGCGATCCGGATCGCACGCTCGACACCTTCGACTTCGACTTCAACAAGAAGATGAACCGCGCCCTCGTCTACGACCTCGCCACCGCCCGCTTCGTCGCCCAGCGGGAGGACGCCCTGTTCGCCGGGCCGCCCGGATCCGGCAAGAGCCATCTGGCCCAAGCCATCGGCCGCGCCGTCATCCACCAAGGCTACCGCGTGCTCTATCGCGAAGCGCACACGCTGCTCGAAGAACTCGCCGACGCCACGCTCGACGGCACGCGCAAAGCGTACCTCGCCGACCTCGCCACCGTGCCGCTCCTCATCATCGACGATCTCGGCATGCGCAAGCTTCCCCACACGGCGGCCGAGGATCTCCTGGAACTCATCATGCGCCGCTACGAACGGGCGTCTACGCTGCTCACCTCCAATCGCCCGGTCGAGGACTGGGGCAAGCTGCTCGGTGACACCGCGGCGGTCACCGCGCTCCTCGATCGGCTCCTCCATCACGCCCACATCCTCAAGTGCGGGCCCCGCAGCTGGCGCACCAAGGTCCAGGGTGACAGCTTGTCCACCGACGCGACCGGGCTGCGCTAGCCCACTCACCAGTCTCGGACGCCTCACCGTGGTGGCCGGTTATCAGCTGTCCATCAGTGGCCGGTTATGAAGTGTCCACCGAGGCTCCTTCGCGGAACTTGTGCGGAGTGCAGAGCAAGCCGTCCCTATTTTTGTCGATGCTTGGGCCCCACCCCATCTAGCGATTGATTTCAAGCGTTCTGTGAGCGACGCGTTGGAGAAGTGTGGCATTGTAAGGCGTCAGCGCAATCGCTTTCTCCACTCTGGATACGTTCATCTCGAAGCCGGCGGCGAGTTAATGGCAATCATGCGCTCGTATGTGACCTGGCGGGGTGTCGAAACTTCGGATGCGCCGAAGTTTGACCAGGAAATAGCGACGCCGGAGACGTTTCGCGACGCGATGCAGGATATCATACAGGTGGCGCGCGAGATCAGTGAGTGCCGCTTGCAGCTTATCCACTGGTATGGACGCGTGGAGTCGCAATCAGTGGAGAACGCCTAGCCTACAACAGCGTTTGGCTGTCACAGTCCGAGCGTACCCAGCTATGCTGCGCGCACGATGGAGCGTCGTCGCCATGGCGCGGAGTTCGCATTACCGTCGTATCTGTCGGGCGGTCGGAAGGATGAACGTCGCCGGCGGCGCGGCCGATGTGCCGGAATGGCGCGATGGGCGTGTCGGGACGCTGCACAATACTGTCGTCGTTTGTTGCTGGCGTCATTTGCGCCTTGCGGCGCTTTCAGTTCGCGCCGCTTGCGCCATCCGTTGGCGCAATATTACTGTTGCGCGCCAATGTGAGTAATTTTTTGGCGCGGTTGGCGGGAGAATGCCAGCCTGATCCCTTTTCCCAAGCTGGACGTCGCCGGTTCGAGTCCGGTCGCCCGCTCTTGTAATGAACGTCGCGCAGTGTGTTAGCCTGCGCTAGTGCGCTCAAGCACTGGGCGCGCCGCCGTTGAGCGTGGGGCTCCCCCGCGCGGGTCGAGCAGTGCATAGCGTGTGTCGATTGCCGCGCCTTTATGCAAACAGTCACGCAAGCCACACACGCTGTGCCAGCTCGGGTGCACGAGGAATTACTGCTCGGTTCCAAGAATCGTGCTGGGCCGCCACGGATCTAGCGCTATAGGCAGTTTAGGAGTATTATCGTCGGATGTCGTAATATCACTATAAACCGATAAATCGCTTAAAATCGCGTGGATCCCACTCGTAACCCGTTCGCCCCTGGGGCTGGCACACAGCCACCGGAGCTTGCTGGGCGTGAACAGATCCTGAGCGCAGCTCGAATTGCGCTCGCCCGTCTCAAGCACGGCCGTCCCGCGCGGGGACAACTGCTGCTGGGGCTGCGGGGCGTTGGAAAAACCGTTCTCATCAATCGAATGGCCAAACTCGCGCAGGAAGAAGGGTATCTGACGGTTGTCTTGGAGGCGCCAGAGAATAGGCGACTCGCCGAGATGCTCGTCCCCCCTCTTCGCGCCATCCTTTTCAGGCTCAGCCGTGGTCAGGCGCAGAAGGACCGAGCCAGGCGCGCGCTGGGCATTCTCCGGGCGTTCGCGAGCGCGTTCAAGGTGTCTGTGGGGGAGGTGGAATTCGGGGGTGCACCGGAAACCGGAACGGCCGATTCCGGCAGTCTCGAGTCCGATCTGCCGGAATTGCTCCTGGCCGTTGCGGAGGCCGCACAACAGGCGGACACAGCGATCGCGCTGTTCGTCGACGAGGTGCAGTACCTGTCTCAAGAAGATCTGAGCGCCCTGATCGTCGCGGTGCACAAGATTGAGCAGCGGGGCTTGCCGTTCATCCTATTCGGCGCCGGTTTGCCGCAGTTAGCCGCGCTGGCTGGCGAGGCGAAGTCATACGCCGAGCGGTTATTCGATTATCCGGATGTCGGGCCACTGCCGGCCGAGGCGGCAATAACCGCCATTCGCGAGCCCGTGCATCAGGAGGGCGCGGCGATAACGAACGACGCGCTAGCTCTCATCGTAGAAAAGGCGAGAGGCTATCCGTATTTCCTCCAGGAATGGGGCTCCCACGCCTGGAATGCGGCCCCCGCGTCGCCTATAACGCCCGAAGATGCAAGGAAGGCAACGGTCACCGCCCTCGCCGACTTGGACCGCGGGTTCTTCCGCGTGCGACTCGACCGACTGACGCCACGCGAGAAGGACTACGTGCGAGCCATGGCGGAGCTGGGACCGGGCTCGCACCGGTCCGGCACGATCGCAAAGATGCTCGCGATACGGGTTACCGCTGCTGGGCCGCTACGCGATGGATTGATCAAGAAGGGTATGATCTACAGCCCGCAACACGGAGATACTGCGTTCACGGTGCCGATGTTTGATGCGTTCATGCGTCGGTCGATGCCCGACTGGATACCGCCCGCAATAAAATCCGCGACTAAGAAGGCTGCGAAGGCGCGTTCCAAGAGACGGAAACGCTAAGGCGAGGCGCCATGGTTCCAACCCCGAGGCACCCCGAACTAGTGCGACCCGAATGGTCGCGGCGGGACGGTGCGCAGGTACGCCCAGAGCGCATGGATTTCCGTATCCGTCATGAGCCGTGTTTCGGGTACGGGCATGAACGGGTCGAGGGCAACACCCGAGGGGTCGACGCCCTGGCGGAGCGAGCGGAAGAAGTCGGCCTCAGTCCACTGGCCGATTCCCGCTGGGGTGAGATTGGAGGCCGCCTTAAAGGATGCGGGGGTACCGGGCACGTGGCCGCCGCCAAGGCCGGCGCCGTGGCAGCCGGTGCATCCGGCGACGACCACCATGTAGGCGCCGTAAGCGGCTGTCGCGCCGACCGGTGGGGCGGGGGGATGCGGAGCGTTCTGGTCGATCCGGGCGGCGGCGAAGATCGGGAGTTTGCCGGCGACGAGGAGCGTGCGGGCGACGGGGCCGAAGCGCGTTGGCGATAGGGTGCGGTGGACCGGCGCCACGTGCTCAAGGAAGAAGACCAGCGCGCTCAGGTCGGCGTCGTCCAGTCGAGAGAAGTTGTCGGACGGCATGAAGACGAGGGCGCGGCCGTTGGGCGCGAGGCCATGGCGGATGGCGAGCTCGTAGTCGGCGTCGGTGAAGCCGGAACCGACGCCACGGGCGTCGCGGGTGATGTTGGGGCCGACGAAATGGCCGAACACCGCCGGGCCATCGATAAATACCTGCCCGCCGAGGTCCGCGCCGTGGCAGCCTTCGCACTTGCCGATCGCGGTGGCGAAATGCTCGCCACGGGCCAGTGTCGCGGAATCGGGCGAGCCGCTGGCGGCGAACGGCGCGTGTGTTGGGAGGGCATGCCGAGCCGCGATGCGATGGTTGCTGGCGACGAACACGCCGACCGCCGCGACGAGAAGCACGGCGACGAGAGCGAGAATCACGCGGATGAGTCGAGCCATGGTACCTCGCTGGTATGTTGAGCGAAGGTAGCCCGGCCGGTGGCCGTGAGACAGGCCTTGGCGTGAGACGGCACAATCGGGCAGGCTCAGCTGGCGCGCCCGGCGCACCTTGCCGTCTTATCGTGCAAGCCAGGATTTTTTCGCTCCGCCGTTCGCGCCATTGATGGACGCGGGTCGCGCCCCTGCGCCACTCGCCGGCGCAACGCTAAGGTTACGTACCAACGTGCCCAATGTTTGGCGCGGTTGGCGCGTACAATGCCAGCTTGAGCCAGATTCCCAAGCTGGACGTCGCCGGTTCGAGTCCGGTTGCCCGCTCTTTCGCTAAGATCGCAGCCGTTCAGGGGCAGTACCTGAGCGGTGACGGCAAGGGCGCTTTCGGACCGAAGGCCCGCGCCGTTTCACGCTGCGGACGATTGGTCCGCGACAGCGCGCGCTGACGCGCCAGCTCCTGCATTCCCAGATCGTGGTACTCCGGGCTTGTGAGCGACGCCAGAAAAGCTACCACGTCGTCGATGTCCGCTTCCATCAGGCCGAGGGGCTGGATATCCACATCGAGGTATGCGTCGTGCAGCCCGTCCCCCTTGTTGTAGTGGTCCAGAACGTCCCACAGCGTCTCGTGCGAACCGTCGTGGAAATAAGGTCCCGTCACCAGGACGTTCCGGAGGCCCGGTGTCCTGAAGGCGGCAATCGCGGACTCTTTCTTTGTGATGAGAAAGCGGCCAAGCACCGACAGGTCGGTCTGAATGGCGGCCTGATCGATGGCGGCCGTACTACCAGAATTGATGCGCTGCTCGGCCTCGCATGCCAGTTGCCCGAGATTGTGCCCGGTGATCCCGACGCCGATGTTGTGAAAATCGTTGTCCCTAAAAAAGGTGACGTCGCGCTGTTGTTCCGAGAGGGCATGACATTTGTTGCAGCGACCGCTGGTGTTGAAGATTTCCCAGCCTCGCTTGCTCGCACCATCAATAGCATTTTCGTCGCCGGCGACGAAGCGATCGAACGGCGAGCCGAAGGAATATAAATTTCGCTCATAGGACGCGATGGCGCGCACCATGTCAGCGCTGTCGGCCGGCCGACCGAACACTGTCCGGAACGCCTGCTGATATTCATCAATGGCCGCGATCCGGCTGACGGCAGCCTCGAGGCTGGGCTGGCCCATTTCCATCGGATTCACGATCGGTAGCGCTGCTTGTTCCTCGAGCGTCTTTGCGCGCCCGTCCCAAAACTGAGTCTTGTTGTAGAGCGCGTTCAGAATCGTCGGCGCATTGCGCTGACCAACGTGCCCCTTGATCCCGATCGAGTGGGGCCGCCCGTCCGTGAAGGCGTGTGCGGGATCGTGACACGTGCTGCAGGCGACGGTACCGTCCGCCGACAAACGGCGATCGAAGAACAGTTTCTGTCCCAGTGCAATTTTCGCCGGCGTTTGCGGGTTGTCCGGCGGTATCGCCGCACGGGTTGCAGCTATGGGAAGGCCAATCTGGTCAAGGGATCGCGGACGAGCCAGCAATTCTCCTTGGGGAGGGTACAGCGCTGCCAGGTCTTCGTGGAACTTTCCCGGCGCGTAGCCGTGCGAACCTCCGCACCCGGCTATCCACATCATGGCGCTTGTGATTGCTGTTGCGACACCCGCTCGCGTTCGCTTTGCAGCCCGCGGATGAGACACGTCGTTGACGCTTCCGTCGGCCATGGAGCATCCTCCCGTTTCGCCCGCCAGGCGGTGGCACGCGTGTGAGGTGCTGAGCACCTGTCAGCGAGATCTCTGCCAGCTGGAACAAAAAGAGGGGTGTACCCGTCGCTGGCGGCTCCTCACTCATGGTCCGGGCGGTCAGTCACTGCAGCCGGCTACGAGCGACGCAACGACTATGGCCTGCTGGCTGTCGGGCGGACGATGCGCCGCGCGTACTCGAGGACAGCATCGCTGTGGGCTCGCGTCGGACGCGCTACGATTCTTGGGCACGCCGCACATCCTCGAGCGAGGCCCTCGCCGCGGCGACGAGGAGCGTGAGGTCAGGTGTGATGGACACCAGGTCGAAGCCTTCAGCCAGCTTCTCTCGCGCAAACTGCGGTGCCGAGCAGAAGATGCCGACACGTCGCCCGTGGGCGTGCGCGCGTTCACGGATGTGACAGATAGCCTCGACGACCACCGGGTCATCGGAATCGACGCCCGGGCGGCGGCCGAGCGCGAGCGCCAAGTCGGACGGTCCGATGAAGACCCCGTCAATGCCGCCGACGGCGAGGATCGCGTCAATGTTGTCGAACCCGGCCGCAGTCTCGATCATGGCGAACGAGATGATCGTCTGCGACGCAATCTGGAGGTACCGTGCGCCGTACCGGAGGGACGGACGGCGCGGACCATAGGAGCGCCCACCACGCGGAGGGTAGTGGAGCGCGTGCGCGAGGCGCCGCGCATCAGTTGCGGTCTCCACCATTGGTGCGATGATCCCATAGGCGCCCGCGTCCAGCAGTGCCATCACCTCGGCCGGGTCGTTGGCCCGAGTACGCGCGAGGGGGACCGCTCCGCCGAGCTCGATCGTCGTCATCATGGCGACCGCGTCGGACAGGTCGATTGGGGAATGCTGCAGATCAATGACCAGCCCATCGTAGCCGCATCGAGACAAAGCCTCGGCGGACAGCGGGGCGGGGATCTGCAGCCAGCCGACGACGGCAGCTCGGCCGGACGCCCAGCCGCGGGCGAGCGGATTCGTCTCGGCGTCGTCGGTCACATGCTCTCGACGGCACGAGCCAGAGCGAGCAGCTCGACATCCGCACCACGGAGACCGGTGAGCAGCAGACCAACGGCCCGCGATCCGTCGCCGACCGGGATAGAAATGCTCGGCACATCGATCCGGTTGGCCAGCTCCGTGAAATACAGGACGCGTTGGTTGAGCGCAAAGTAGTGGACGTCCTCGGCGAGATCGTCGAGCGCGGGAGGCTCGAGCGGTACGGTGGGAGTCAACAACGCGTCGAAGCCGTGCATGTCACGCGAGTACTGGATCCACAGCTCGTGCAGACGTCGTTTGGCACGGATGTAGTCCGCGGCGCGCACCGTCGCGCCCGCGGCGATCCGCGGTCCGACCCGGGGATCGTAGACCGCCGCGCGGCGTTCCAGGAGCGGCTCGTGCCAAAGAAATGCCTCGGCAGAGACCACGCCGCCCTGTCGGGCCACCTCTCCGATCTCGGCGAGGTACCCCATGTCGGACTCTTCGATGTGTACGCCGGCCGCCGCCAGAGCATGAACCGCACGGTCGAATACCGTCGCGACCGCGCCGTCCAGGCGACCGGCGATGAAGCCTCGCGGGACGACGAGGCGGATCGACGTCAGGGGTCGAGACGACAGGCGCTCGGCACCTAAGGTCAATGATGCGTCGAGATGGTCACACACCGTGACTGATCGCGCGATCACGCCTGGAGTGTCAAATGACGGCGACAGCAGCAGGATGCCATCCATCGGATAGCGCCCGGCCGACGGCTTGAAGCCCACGACGCCACAGAACGCGGCTGGGACGCGGACGGATCCGCTCGTGTCGGTGCCGAGTGCGGCGTCGACGACGCCCGTGGCGACGGTAACGGCCGCGCCCGACGACGAGCCGCCCGCGATCCGGTCGCCGGTGGCGTAGAGCGGACTGCGCGGCGTGCCGTAGTGCGGGTTCACACCCAACCCCGAGAAGGCGAACTCCGTCATACTGGTCTGCGCAACAATGAGCGCGCCGGCGGCGCGCAGCGAGGCGACGACGGACGCATCGTGTGATGCGGGCGCGGCGTCGGCCAATGCCCGCGAGCCTGCGTGGGTGACCCAACCCGCCACGTCGACACAGGCCTTCACGCTCATAGTGAGGCCGAAGAGTGCGGGGGGGTGCGCGGCCGCGTCCCACGCGCGCGCATCGGCGAGCGCGTCGTCGATGCGCCAGGCGAGGATGGCGGCCGCGAGGCGGTGGTCGTCGGCGGCATCGCGCGCGCGGCGCACGCGCTCTTCGCAATAGCGTGTCATGGTTCGGTCTCGCCAAGCGCCAGACGGCGCCAGAATCCGGGGAGCCGGGGGGCCTCCAGGAGCGCCGGCGCCTGACGTCGATCGCGCACCGCGTCGATCATGCGACGAAGCGTCACGCCGTGATCGGGACGGTGGACGACGGAAATCGCGGCCCCGGCCCATACGTCGCCCTGCTCGATGATGCGCAAATAGGCGCCTGGTCGCCCCACGGCCAGGAAGCGCGCCGGGAAGTGTGGATCGTCCATTCGGACGCCGAGTTTGAAGCAGGGAAGGCGTGGCTGCGCGACCTCGAGCAGCGCGGTGCCAACGCGCCAACGCTCGCCGACGACCGCGTCGCGCAGCTCCAGGCCACGCAAGGTGATGTTCTCGCCGAAGAGACCCGGATAGGTCGGCACACCCTCGGCATCGGTCCAGACGCGATAGTCTTCGTCCGCGTAGGCGTAGACGGCTTTGTCGGGTCCGCCGTGCACGGTGCGGTCCGCCTGGTCATCGCCATCGAGGTTCACGCCACGCAACGCGACCGCGCGTTCGCCGACCGACGACTTCCAAATGCCGGTCCGGACCGACTTGCCACGCCAAGAGACCTCACGGACCGGTCCGACGTTCACCGAGAGGACGGTGGGCGCCACATCGTGCACCCCGCTCTCTCTAGACCGGTGCGACGGCCGTCGCGATCGTCGCCCCCATGTTCAGAAGCTGAAGCAATGCCGAGCGGCGCACGTCATCGGCGCTCTGATGTCCCAGTTGCTCGTCGTGTAGCTCGCGCGCGCCAGTTGCCTCCGGGTCGACCGCGACGTCGAAGCCGCGCACGAGTGCCTCGCGCACCGACGTCGAGACGCACATGTGCGTGTAGAAGCCGGTGATCAGCACATCGGTCACATCCAGCCCGCGAAGCCACGCCTCCAGTCCCGTCCCGGTGAACGCCCCGAACACATCCTTGTCGAACAGCCGCTCGGCGCCATGGCTCAGATCTGGCCCGAGTCCCGGCGACAGCTCGGCGCCCCATGAGCCGGGAACGAAGGCGCGGGATTCGTGTGGCTTGTTGTGGTGCCGGAGCCAGGCGATGGGGCGCCGGTCACGGCGCGCATTGGCCACGTGGCGACGGATCGCGGCGAGTGCCGCGTCGTGGTTGGGGACCGGGCGCAGGCCGGCGGCCGAGAATTCGTTCTGGGCGTCGACGACGAGTAGTGCTTGCATGTTAAAACCTCCAGGTACACCATAATACAAGAATTATGTATATTGATGCAAAAGCACCGAAACTTCTTCGGTACTGGAGGTGCGCGTGGCTGATATCGACGGAACGGATCACACCCTGGTGTGTGCGCTCCAGCGCGACGCGAGCCAGCGGCTCGAGGACCTCGCGCGGCTCGTCGGGCTCGCGCCGTCGTCCGTGCACGACCGGCTGCGCCGCCTCGCGCGGGATGGGATCATCCGACAGTGGACGATCGATGCCGACGTCACGGTGTTTGGTCTCGAGGTGCTGGCATACATGGGCGTTCGCTCCTCCCGACCATGCTCGGAGCTGATCCCGGCGCTCGAACGGGTGAGCGCCATCGAAGAATGCCATTCGGTGGCCGGAGCGACGAGCCTCCTGCTCAAAGTCCGCGTGGCGAACACAATGGCGTTGCTGGTGCTCGCCGAGCAGATCCGGCAGATCCCCGGAGTCGAAGGAACGGAGACCTCGATCGTGCTCAAGACGCAGATCGACCGGCCGGTTGCTCTTCCATCTCCCACACCTTTGACGCGCGCGCGGTCGAATGCGCTAGGAGAGCGGACGCGACAGCCCAACCGGCGTGGCACCTAAAGAAGTGCAGCAAGCGCCGAGCGCCGCCGGGCGTTGCTACATGTTCGGGTCCGTGGCGGTTGGCGGCACCAGGCTGTTCAGCCGAAGATAGATGGCGAATTGGCTATAGTGGTCCGCCCAGTGGCCGGCCGCGTCCAGCATCGCCTGCGCGCGCGTTTCCGTCGTCCCGTCGCCCGCGTCGACCTTGTCATTGAGCGAGCGATCGTGGAGCGTCGCGAAGGCGCGGTCGCACCACGCGAACGTTTCCTTGAGCCGCGCGACCAGAAGCTCTTTGCTGTCCGCGGCCGAGACCTTCGTCCGCTGCGGAGCCTTCACGCCGGCGATCAACGCCGCGAGGTCGTCGTTTCCCTCGAAGACATGCACCACGACCTCGCTGAACGTCATCTGAGGCGCCGTGGGCCTGTAGCCGTACTTGTCCGCAGGCATCTCCTCCGCCGATGCGATGAGGCGGCGCTCGACGCGCTTGACGATGACGCGAAACGCATCGGACACCGGGTCGCTCTGTGCAGCCGCGGGAGTCGGCATGCACATCAACGCGAATATTGACGAGACAAGGGTTAAGCGCACGGATCCCTTTAGGGTATGAAGGTGACACCAAGAACTCCTCGCCCGCGAACAATGTGATTCTCGTGTTTAGCGAATACCAATAAAGATTCATCGCGCTGTATCATGGTTCTTTATGGATGCATGCCGTTGTGTGTCTAGCGGCGCGGCGGGACGCGTTGCAGATTCGCGGCTACATGCCTATCTCGCAAATGGCGAAAGACGTCGTGACGGACTCGGCCTTCGCACTCCGGTCGTTCCGCCGTTCCCCCGGCTGGGCCTTCGTCACGCTCCTGACTATAGCGCTGGGCGTCGGCGCCAGTACTGCCGTCTTTAGCGCCGCAGACACGTTTCTCGTCCGGCCGCTCCCCTACCGCGACGCGTCGCGCGTATACGCCTTCTCTCTCGAGGACACGTTTCTGGGTGAACCATGGCCGCGTTCGATGTCGGTCAATATCGAACATGAATTGCTGAGCAGCGCGCGAACAATTGAAGCCGCCGCACCCTACGGCGGGGGGCCTGGCGCGTTCCTTCACGGCGACCTCAATGATGTCCGCGTTACGACTACAATGGTCGACGAAAGCTTCCTCGCATTCACGGGCGCTCGACCACTGATCGGACGCAATTTTGCCCCCGACGAGACGACACCAAACGGCCCGCGTGCGATTCTGCTCGGCGAGGGTTTTTGGCGCAGGCAATTCGGTGGCTCACCTAACGTGTTGGGAAAGGTTGTCCGGTTGACCGTGTACGGCGATTCAGATTCGCGCCCGAGCACCATCGTCGGCGTGGTGCCGGCGTCGCTTGTTCTTCCGGACTTTCAGTTTCAAAGACCCGATATCTGGCTGCCGCTCATAGACCGTAAAAAATCGGACATTTCGGGAGTCGCCGTACGTCTGAGGCCTGGCCAGTCGCGGCGAGCGGCGAGCGAGGAACTGACCGCCATTCTTGATCGTACTGGCGGCATCAATCAAGAGCTCGGATCAACGCACCTACGAATAGGATTGAGCCGCCCGCAAGACGACCTGCCGTTTCGTCGGGCGCTGCTCCTCCTGACAGGGGCAGTCGTGCTGCTCCTCCTCATTGCTTGCAGCAACGTATCGCACCTCTTGCTCCAACGTGGCTTGACGCGTGAGCGGGAGCTTGCGGTTCGCCACGCACTTGGGGCTGGCCGCAGCCGGCTTGTTCGCCAACTGGTGACGGAGAGCACCTTATTGGCGTTGGCCGGTGGTGCCCTCGCCATGCTTGTTGGCTGGGCAGCGCTCACTGCATTGATGCTACTGCGCCCGACCAACCTACCGGCGCTGTCGTACTTGTCGACAACCCGTGGAGTCGTCCCACTCGCTGCCGGTCTCGCGATTGCCATGGGGCTCGCGGTCGGTGTACTCGGGGCCGTGCACATCGCGCACGGGCATTTGGGAGAATCGCTGCGCTCCGGGGCATCGAGCGCGCCATCCAGTCACCGCCGACTGCGCGCCAGTCTGGTCGTCGGCCAAATCGCGCTCTCGGCGATCCTGCTTGTCGGAGCAATCCTCCTCGTCCGTGTCGTGGTCGACCTCGAGGGAGAACGGCTCGGGTTCGATCCTCGCGGACCTCTATGACGTGTCATTTTCGGCGTTGGACCGAGGGTTCAACGAATCACAGTCGCCCCAGGCCATGGCTGCGTTCGCCGCCTCGATCCGTGACATGGCGGGGCGCGCATTGGGATCGCGGGATCTGACGATTGCGTCGGACTGGACGCCTGATGATATGGAGTTCCCTTTGGCTGTCGAGACTCCAGAGCACCCAGGAGCCGTCGGGCCCACGATGAAGCCCGGCGGAAACAACGTCGCGCCGGATTATTTCTCAACACTGCGAATACCACTGATCGCCGGACGGCCGTTCGACGAGGGCTCGCGCTCGCGCAACGAAGTGATCGTCAGTCGCTCTCTTGCTCTCGAGCTCTGGCACGACGACAACGTCGTCGGGCGACAATTTCGTAATGCAAGGCCGGACGGTGACTTCCGACCAATGGCAAACGGTGATTGGAGTCGCTCCCGATATCCTGACCAATCGGCTTGATCGTCGGGCAAGCAAACCGGCCCTCTATGCGCCCTTTCCCGGGCAGGCAATCTCAACAGACGCTCATTGTGCGGTTGCATCGAAAGGATGCTGGGGAGTTGCTTCGGCGCTTTGCGCAAGTCGCTGCAACCGGATCCGCTGAAGTGGGAAGTCCAACGATGTGAATGAGCAGATTGAACGGTCCACGACCGGGCCGCGGTTTACGATGGCCGTTCTGTTGCTGTTCGCCTTGTGCGGTGTCCTGCTCGCGGCCATCGGTCTTTTCGGAGTGGTGTCCTACACGCTGAGCCAGCGAACTCGTGAAATCGGTGTTCGGGTGACGCTCGGCGCGACGCGCCGGGACATCGTCGGTTTGTTCCTTCGGGATGCGCTGGGTCAGGTGACGCTCGGTATGGGCATAGGACTCGTGGGCGCCCTCGGCGTGACGCGCTTCACTCAGACGATGGTCTACGGTGTTCAGGGCTTCGACACGGTCACGTTCATTCTCGCTGCGGTGGCAGTGCTCCTGGCGTCATCAGTGGCGTGCGCTGGGCCGCTGTTCCGGGCGACAAGGGTCGATCCAACAGTCGCAATCCGCGGCGAGTAGTGGCGAATTAAGCGCCGGACTCATTCCTCGCGAAGGGCCTCGGACAGGTCGATGCGAAGCGCACGCCGGGCCGGCACGTAGGACGCGAACAATGCGATCGCCGCGACGAGGACGGTGATCGCCAACAGCGTCGCCGGGTCAGCCGCCGACACGCCGAAGAGCATGCCTGAGAGTGCGCGGCCGGCGACCATCGCCGCGATCGCGCCGATACCGATGCCGGCGGCCGCGAGACGAAGGCCATTGGCGACGACGAGCCGCGTGACCGCCGCCGGCTCCGCCCCTAAAGCGACGCGCACACCGATCTCCCTGGTGCGCTGAACGACTCCGTACGAGATCACGCCGTAGAGGCCGACCGTCGCGAGGACCAGCGCGACGGCCGCGAACGCGACGAACAGTGCCATGGCAAATCGCGTCGGCGCGAGGCTGTCGCGAATGAAGGTTTCGCCAATGGTCGTCGTCTGAACGAACGGCGACGGTTCGACCGAGGAGATCGCTTTGCGCAACGCGGGCACGAGATCCGCGTCCGGCGTAGCGGTGCGGACGATGAACGACGCGAAGCGAGGCGGCGGGTACAGCACCGCGGACCTCGCCAGCCGGCTGGCACCCGGCACACGCACATCCTCGGCGATCCCCACGACGACGAAGCCCCGCTTCCAGTGGGTATCGTCCCCCTCGTGCAGGTGCGCACCGAGCGCGTTGCCGTTCGGCCAGAAGCGCGCGGCCAAGCTGCGATTTACCACGACCTCGGTTGGTGTGGTGTCGGGGTCCCTCAGTGCGCCGAGTGAATCGGGAGCGCGCCCCTCGCTCAGGCGAATGCCCGCGACGCGGAAGTAATTCGGAGAGACGAAGATCATCGAGAATTCCGGAACGCTTCGGACCACGCCACTGGGGTCGGGATCGGTGGAGAGCGTCAAGACCCCGCCGAAGCCCGCCGTCGGGATCATCCCGATGGCGGCGTCGGTGACGCCAGGCACGGCACGCAATCGCTCCAGGATCTGATGCCGCAGCGCCTCGCGCGTGCCGAGGTCCCGCGACGTGCGGGGGTCGAACAGCACATCGAACGACACCATGCCGCGGGGCTCGAAGCCGAGCGGCACGCGCTGCATGGCGGCGAACGAGCGCACCAGCAAGCCGGCGCCGACGAGCAGCATGAGCGACAGGGCGATCTCGAATACGACCAGGGCCGAACGGACGCGGCGCGTGGCGATGCTGCCTGTTCCGCCGCGCGTCTCGCTGTGCAGCACGTCGGCCACGGCAGCCGCGGGCGGCGAACAGGGCCGGCAGTGTCCCGAACAGGACGCCCGTGAGGACGGAGATCCCCGCGCTCCAGAGGAGCACGGCCGGTTCGATATGGACGTTGTCGAGATTGGCGAGGGTCGGGGGTCGCAGCACGATGATGACGCGCAGCGTCAGCCACGCGACCACGATGCCGAGCAGGCCGCCAGCGAGCGCCAGCAGGGTGCTCTCGGTCAGTACCTGCCGTGCGAGACGCGCGCGGCCGGCGCCGAGAGCCGAGCGGACCGCAAACTCGCGCCGGCGTGTCCAGGCGCGCGCCATGAGCAGGTTGGCCACGTTCGCGCACGAGATGAGCAACAGCACGCCGACCGCCGCGAACAAGACTTCAATCATGCGCGTCTGAGTCGGATCGAGCAGGTCTTGCGCGCGCATCAGCGTGATGGTCGAACGCCGCTCCCCAATCTCCGGCGATGAGTCGACAATGCTTTGAAGCTCCCGCGTCGCCTGCTCCACGCTCACGCCCGCGCGCAGTCGGGCGTACGAGTTGGGACGCTCCGTATCGGCCCATCCGGGCAGATCGCTCGGCAGCCACACGCCGGGCTTGGCTTCGTGCAGGTTGTGATTGAACGACCCGGCCGACATGGGAAGCGCCATCGAGGGCGGCGTGACGCCAACGATCGTATATCGCCGGCGCTCGGAACCGTCACGTCCGTCGTAGTTGATTTCAACCGTCGAGCCGACAGCATCCGCGCGGCCTCCGAACTGGTGCTGCCACCGCGAGTAGCTGATCATCGCCACGGACGCGCCTTCGCCGCGCCCCTCGGCGGGCGTGAACGAGCGACCGAGCGCCGGCGCGACGCCGAGCATCGCGAGATAGTTGGGCGTGATATAGGCGTAGACGGTGTCCTGGCCGTCGTCCTCCTGCACCGCCATGGCCACCACGCTGACAGCGGCCACCGTCTCGACCGAGCGGGAGCGGGCCCGGATCGCTCGCAAGGCGGCGACGCTGGGAAAGCGTGCGCCGCCTACCGTGCCAAGCATGACGATGCGGTTGCCATCGGGATACGGCAACGGCGCGAGCAGCACGTGATGAACGACACTGAACAGCGCGGCGTTCGCCCCAATGCCCAACGCGAGCGTGAGGATGGCCAGCGCGGTGAAGGCCGGCGCGCGGCGGAACTGGCGGTCGGCGAAGCGAATGTCTTGCCACCAGGCGCTCAGCGACGCGCGCCGTCCGGCGCGTCGCGCGTTCCTGGTGGCGCGGCGATCGGAGTAGTCACGGAATTCATCCGGATCGCCGAAACGTCGCAGCGCTTCGGCGCGAGCCTCGTCGTCGCTCAAGCCAAGCGCCCGTAGCTCGGCGACGCGGAGGTCGATGTGCAAGCGTACCTCGTCGTCGAGGTCGCGCATGAGGCGCTCGCGCGTCGGCGGGAGGCGAAAAAGGCGGCGGACGCCGGGCGGTAGCGTCGACCAATGGCGGCGCATCATGCCGGTGCGAGGACAGCGCGGAGCAGACCATTTGCGTCGCGGGACATAGTCTACCAGGTTAGTGGAGAGCATACGACGGCGGCGTCTCAGCGTCAGAATGGACTTGGGGCGCGATGATCCTCCCGGAATCCGAGTGCGATTCGCAGCCATGAAGCAGCACACCGTTGTCTCTCTGATCGCCGTTGGGGCCATCAGCATCGTCGGGGCACTGACCGTGCTCAGACCACGACCAGTCCGACTGACGGTGACGGGGCGCGTCGGCGACGACACCGTGGTCATCAACCGAACACATCTGACGAAACTCAAGGTGTCGGTGTGGGATCAATACGGCCGGCTGCTCCGCGCCGACACCGCCGTGCAGTTTCAACGGATCGGCGGAGACTCCGTCGGCCTGTCCTCGAGTGGGGAGGTGCGGTGTGAGAAACGCCGCGACGCTGTCGTGCGGGCGGTGTTCACAACCATGACGAAGGAGTTCGTTCTGCGCTGTCGCCCGGTGACATGGATCGAGTGCTCCTCCTGGCTCGATCTCGTCGTGGGTGACAGCACGCGCGATCTCTCGTTCACGGCGCGCGGACCGGACGGTGGGGTGGTCACGGAGCTGCGCGGCGCCATCACCGTGGAGAACGCCACGATCGTCGCCGCCGAGGGCACGACCGTGCGTCCGAAGCGATCCGGCTCGACGGTCGCGGACATCGAGATCGGCGACGCAACCGTACGGATCCCGATCATGGTGTATCGGCCAGTGCAATCCTTCGTCGACAATCCTTCGAGGGACGAGGGCCTCGCGATGCGCGTGAGGCTCGCGCGCGGCGACACCATCGATGTCCCGGTGCCAAAGGCCGCCTTCTGGGTCACGTACCTGCCGAGCGACCGCGACGCCGCTCCGCCGACGATCGAGCTGCGCGGCGACGGCTCATGCACCGCTGGCAACGGCATCAGGCTCCGGCGGATCGAAGACGGCGAATATGCGAAGTACTGTCTCACCGGGAGCGGAGCACGCATGATCATTGCGCACGGTGCGACCGGCGCGGAAACCGTCAGTGGGACGATCGCACTGCGGCTGATGCGGTAAGTCGGGCTGCTCCGGTGAGCCGCTCCCAATTGGCGTGGGCAAACATGTCCTTCTGATCCGGAGAGAGCGCTGCGTCTGGCCCTTGCGTCCGGCACGGGATGTTATTACATTAGTTATAACCGCGTCCATTGGAGCGTTGAATGGTGAAAGAGACGGTATTGCGCGCGATCGGTAACTCGGCCGGCGCGACGATCCCGAAGCCAATGCTGGATCGGTTACATGTCGCGGAGGGAGATACGCTATACCTCGTCGAAGTCGAGGGTGGTGTATTGCTGACGCCCTTCGACCCGACGTTCGCCGAGGCAATGGCGATATACGAGGAAGGGGCGCGGGCGTACCGCAACGCGATGCGCGCGTTGGCAGACCAGTAGCCGACGGCGCGAGAACGCGTGCCACGGCCCCCCAAGGCACCGACTGGCCGGCCGGAGCCGCGCTGGGTGCCGCGACGCGTCATCGATGCGATCCATGCGGATCTCGTCCGCACGTACGGTGGATCGTTCGGCCTACGAGACGAAGGCCTGCTGGAGTCGGCGTTGCACCGGCCGGTACAACGGCGGACCTATGACGAGGCGGCCGACGTGCCGGCCTGCGCGGCCGCGTATGCCGTCGGCATCGCGAAGAATCACGCGTTCGTCGACGGAAATAAGCGCACCGCGTTCCAGGTGCTGTACGTATTTCTTGGGCTGAACGGGTTGCGCCTCGTCGCTGACGAGCGCGACGTCGTCGCGCTCATGCTCGATGTCGCAACCAGCGTTACTGATGAGGAGGCGCTCGCCGCCTGGATTCGGACCCACACGGTGGGTCGTTAGAAGGCCAGCAAATTGTCACTGTGGACGCCGCCGACGCTACTAGTCGATTGGGCAACCCGGCGCTATCTTCCCATAGACGTGACAGGGGAGAGTCAGGCCATGCCCGGTCGGCCAGCGGAGTTGTTGCAGGGAACACTCGGCATTCTCATTCTCAAGGCCCTGCTGGCGGGCCCCACCCACGGCTATGGCATTGCGCGATGGATCGAGGACACCGCCGACGATGCGCTGCGCATCGAAGAGGGCTCGCTGTACCCGGCGCTGCGGCGGCTGGAGGACAAAGGGTGGGTACGGTCGGAATGGGGCCTCTCCGAGAATAATCGCCAAGCGCGCTACTATACGATCACGCCAGACGGACGCAAGCATCTCAAGGACGAGGTGCTCCTGTGGTTGCGCTATACCAACGCCGTGACGCAAGTCCTTCGGGCAGCCCCGGCCCTGGCGTGAGGCCTGTCGACAGGTTGCGGCGGTATCTCCGGTTCTGGGGACCCAACGTCGACAAGGACGTCGACGACGAATTGCGGTTCCACCTCGAGATGCGGATCCGGGACTACGAGGCCCGCGGGCTCACCCACGCCGAGGCCAAGCGCGTGGCCCGCGAGCGATTGGGGGACATCGAGCAGATTCGCCTTGCGCTCCGCACCCACGACGCGGCGCGCGAGCGCCGGAGGACGAGGCACGAGCTGATGGATCGACTGGCCCGTGACGTTCGGGTCGCCCTCCGCGGATTCCGGCACAGTCCGACGTTCACGGTCACGGCGGTCCTGATCTTGGGCCTCGGCATCGGCATGGCGGTCGCGACGTGGACGGTGTTCAACGCCGTGCTCCTGCGCCGCGTCCCGGTGCAGGACGCCGCCCGCATCGTCGTCCCACGCCTCCTCGATCAAACCGGTACCGTTCTCGCGCTCGATGAGCACGATGTCGCCCAGTTGCGCCACGAGAGTCGCACGATGCGCCTCATTGCGGGCTACATGCACGGCGGCGCCTACCCGTTTCCTCTGATGGACGGGGACCAACCGCTCACGCTGGCCGGGACACAGGTCGAAGGGCAGTTCTTCGACGTGCTCGGCGTCCGTCCTCTGATGGGCCGTTTGGTGGGGCCGAACGATGACAGTCTGTCGCGCGTCATCGTCTTGAGCTACGACGCTTGGCAACGCCATTTCGGTGGCGATCCGGGCATCGTGGGCCACCACCTCCGGCAACCCTTGCTCAACGCGACGTATACGGTCGTCGGTGTCGCGCCGCCGGGCATCGATTTTCCGGCGGGCACGGAGTACTGGGAGGCGATCCCGTATCCCGACCAGGCGCTGGATCTCGTCGCCCGGTTGGCGCCGAACGCCACACCGGCGATGGCGCGCGAGGAATCTCTCGACATCATCAAGCGATTTGATCGCAACGAGAGCGCCGCGCCGATCATTGGCGGGGCCGACGCCCGACTCTTCACCGAGGCAGTGGTCGGCAACGTGCGTCCCGTACTCGTGATGCTGCTGGCCGCCGTGGGACTCTTGCTGCTCATCGTCTGCATCAACGTTGGCAACCTCCTCCTCCACCGTGCGACGGGCCGGGTGCGCGAGCTCGCCTTGCGCCGGGCACTGGGCGTGACGCACGGAGACATCGTGCGGCAGCTCTTCGTCGAGAGCGCGCTGTTGGCTGTGGCCGGCGGAGGGCTTGGACTCGTCACGGGCGAGATTGCCCGACGCGCGCTCATCGCCGCGGCCCCGGCGCAACTGCCGCGCGTCGACGAAATCCGCGTCGCCGGCGCGCCGGTCGCGGCCGCTGCGGCGATGGCGCTGTTCGCCACTCTTGTATTCGGAGTGGTGCCGGCGCTCGTGGCCGTGCGCCGCAATCCAGCCTCGCCGCTTCGGCTCGACACGCGGTCGGGGACGTCGACGCGGCAGCGGAGGAGCCTGCGGCACGCGCTCGTGGGCTCACAGGTCGCGCTGGCGCTCATTCTCCTCGCGGGTGCCGCCTTGCTCACGCGCAGCGTCCAACGCCTCCAATCGATCGATCTCGGGTTTCGGTCCGACCACCTCTCCGTGCTCGCCCTGTCCATCCCGGAGCGGCTACGGCGAGCACCCGTACGCGATATGGGACAGAATCGCGCCGCGGATTGCGGCGATGCCTGGCGTGACGGCGTTGGCGCCGACGATCATCGATCCCATGATCGGACCGAGCTTCTTCAGTGGCGTGTGGCAAACCGACGGAGAGTCCCCACAAGACATTGCGCGCCGTCCCTTGATCGAGTACGATGCGGTGGGTCCCGACTACTTCCGCGCGCTCGGTGTCCCGCTCTTGCGTGGACGGGCATTCCGGGACGCCGACCGCGAGCACGGCGAGCCAGTCGCCATTGTCAGCGCGACGGTCGCGCGCCGATACTGGCCGGGCCAGGACCCGATCGGCCAGCGTATCCGCAGGTCGGATGATGCGGGGGAGAAGGATTGGCGGACGGTGGTCGGCGTCGTTGGTGAGACCCATTGGCGCTCGCTGCGCGAGACGACGCCGATGGTCTACCTGCCGTATCGCCAGTCCGTCTGGCACGGGTTCATCGCGATCCGGACCACGAGCAGCCTGCGGGCGCTGCTGCCCGCGATCCGACGTGATCTCGGTGAGATCGCTCCCGACGTCGCGGTCTGGAAGTCGCTGACGGTGGACGACTATCTCGCGACACCGCTCGCCCAACCGCGCATGAGCGCGCTGCTCCTTTCGACGTTCGGCCTCGTGGCGCTGGTCGTTGCGGCGATCGGCCTGTACGGCATGATGGCCGCGACGGTGCGCGAGCAGACGCGGGACATTGGCGTGCGGATGGCGCTGGGCGCGACGCCGTCGCAGGTGCGCGGCGAGGTGCTGCGTCGCGCCATGGCCGTCTCCGTGGTCGGCGCGACGGTCGGCATCGCCGGCGCCCTGGTCGTCTCCCGTCTCGCGGCGTCGCTGCTGTTCGAGATCAGCCCCACGGATCCCATCGCCCTGCTCGGCGCCTGCGCGGTGCTACTCGCGGTGGCTCTGATCGCGGCGTTCCTTCCCGCCTATCACGCGAGCCGAATCGATCCGATTCGAGCGCTGCGCACGGAGTAGGATTAGGTGTCAAACGCAAGAGCGACGGTACGGCGAACCTTGGCGGCGTGCCGCGACGGCGCGTCACCGAACATGCGCGCGTACTCCAGGCTGAACCGCGACGCGATCTGATACACCGCACGATGTCGTGCGGCGTCTCGCGAGGATCCGCGGCTAACGTAGTCGTTCGAGAAACGCCGACGGCGGCTCGATGACCAGCCCACGAAATGGCGACAGTGGCAAGAGATGCTTAGATCGCCGGTGACGCGTACCGTGCAAGAACCCGCGAACGCGATCTCGAGCACGGCGTTGTCCTTCGCGTGCGGGATGTATGTCATCTGGCCGCTTGGCACATATACCGAGGACGCGGAGCGAATATCGTCGAGGGTCGCATCCACGCGTGCCGCGGGCAGTTTGAGCTTGCCGATCGCGTTACGCCGGACCTCCGCGAGAATGTTCTCGCCCGTGACGTGAGCGAATTCTCCGGCGAGGAGCCGGTCTACCACCCGTTCCGGGAGATCGTCGAACGCGAGTGCGGAAAGAAAGACATTCGCGTCGACGCCGGCAATCGGCGCACCAGGATGATCACTTGGCAAACGGGCCGCCTAAGTCCTCCGGGGTCAGTTTGAGGCGACGGGCGGTCCGCTGTCCTTGCTCGGCGAGGCGCTGAAAACGCCGGCGCGCCTGGTACTGACGGAAGGTCTCCCGCAATAGCTCACTAACGGTACGGCCCTCGGCGGCGGCAACGCGCTGGATCTCGCGGCCCATCGGCGCGGGGAGTGAGATCGTGATCGTCTTGGTCGCGGTGGCGCGTGGCATCGGCAATCCATCGATAAGAAATATTCTTATTGAAAGATATGCAACGTCACAGCGCCCGGCAATTGGCCGCGCCCGGCGTGACTCGGTATTCCACGCGATCAACGCCGTACTGGCCTCCACCTGCTTCGATTGCGGAGACCGTCCTAGTCGACTCCGGCGCGAGACGCTTCCCGGACGCGGCGCTCGACCCACCGGGCCATCTCGGCGTCGGGGAGCAAGGGCTCGGCCGAGTACGTGATCGAGAGGCCGGCGAGATCGTGCCGGAATTTGTCGTCGCCGATCGCCCCGTGCGCGACGAGGATCGGCACGACGATCACGGGTTTGCCGGTCACCTGCGCCTGGAGCCCGATCACATTGCGGATGCGCCGGACCGCCTCGGCGCGCACGGGGGCGTCGGCGTCGTCGCGGACGACGTCGGCCAGGACGCTGGGTGCGCCGGTCAAACGGCGCACGGAATCCGCGATCACGCGGAAGTTCTCCATCCACGCCGCATAGTCCGCCTCCGAGTTCGGACCGTGCCCGACGAGAAAAATCGCCTGGTGCCCCGAGCCATCGGACAACGCGCGGGTGCGCCGGGCGAGCACGTGCGCCATTTCGGGTGCGTCGTCCATGGCCGGCGTGACGACCAGCGGCACGGTCGTCGTGGGCCGCGTGATGCCGGCCATGGTGAGATGGTGGCGCATCTCGCCGTCCAGCGTGTCGAGCGCCCCCGCGAGCCAGCGGATCTGATCGTCGTGTCCACTGTGACTCGACACCAGGATCGGCACGGACCACGACGCGGTGCGCGTTCGTCGCCACCTGAGCGACCGCATCCTGAAAGCGGTGCGCCTTGGCGGCGGGGCCCCTGCCGAGCCGAGGCCGCAGCCGGTGTGGGCCGACGCGACTACAGGTACGCCCGCTCGCCGTGCAGCGTCTCATCCAGTCCCAGCTCTTCGTCGGCGGGCGACACCTTGACCGGCGTGATCTGGTTGATCACCCCGAGCATCGCGTACGTGAACACGAACGCATAGAGCGCGGCACCGACGGTCGCCCCGACCTGCTTGAAAAAGAAGGTCGGGTTGCCGTGTAGCAGTCCGTCGGCGCCGCCATCGGGGTTGACCGCTTTATATGCGAAGATGCCGAGCATGATCACGCCGAGTGCGCCGCCGACGCCGTGCACGCCCCACACATTGAGCGCATCGTCCCACTGGCGCTTGTTCTTCAACGTGATGGCGTAATAGCACACGACGCTGGCGACGACACCAATGAGGATCGCGGTGCCAGTGGTGACGTAGCCGGCGGCGGGCGTGACCGCGGCAAGCCCGGCGATCGACCCGGTCAGCAGTCCGACGAATTTCGGCTTCTTCTCGTAGATCCATGCCAGTACCAACCACGTCATCGCCGCGAACGACGCCGCGACGTCGGTGTTGAGGAATGCCAACGATGTCACGGTGTCGACCTTGAGCTCGCTCCCGGCGTTGAACCCATACCAGCCGAACCACAGGAGTCCCGTGCCGAGGGCGACGAGCGGAATGCTATGCAGGCCGGCGTCGGCAACACGGCGCTTTCCCACGTAAAACACGGCTGCCAGCGCGGCGAAGCCCGCGGTCGTGTGCACCACGATGCCGCCGGCGAAATCCAATACGCCATGACTCTGCAGGATCCCGCCGCCCCACACCATGTGCGCGAACGGGAAATACACGCACAGCAGCCACAGAACGAGGAAAATCAAATACGCTTTGAACGTGACCCGGTTGGCGAACGCTCCGGTGATGAGCGCCGGCGTGATCTGCGCGAACATCATCTGGTAGGCGACGAACACGATGAGCGGAATCGTCGGCGAACCCGGAAACGGCGTGCTCGGGTCGACGTGTTGCAAGAACGCCATGTGGAAGTTGCCGATGACACCGAAGATGTCGGGGTTCGCGGCGTTGTGATAACTCCCGCTGAACGACATCGAATAGCCGCAGACGACCCAGAGCACGGTCGTGACACCCATCGAGACGAAGCTCTGGATCATGATGGCCAGAACGTTCTTTCGTCCCACGAGCCCGCCGTAAAAGAACGCGAGCCCGGGTGTCATGAGCATGACGAGGCTCGTCGAGACGAGCATGAACGCGATGTTGCCGGAGTCCCAATGCATCGATGCCTCGGCTCGCCGATAGGTGGAGTGACACCGGGCCGATACCGCGCCGCGAAGAGGGAGCCAGGCGAGACGGGGAAGAGCTTACGGTTGATCGGGCGCGTCTGTCAAGACATGTGCCGGCGCGTGGCACCATCTATTGCCGCGGCGTCGCGCGGATGTCGCCTAGAGCCCCATCCGTCCTACCATCGCTTGGAATCGCGGGTCCTCGCGCAGCGGGTCAAAGATCGGATTCACGGTCAGGTAGGTCATCCACCCACGGCGTTCGGCGAACGCGCGCTCCATTGCGGCCATGGACCCATTCCAGTCGCGGACGCCCAGGGAGATCATCGCCATGGCCACCGGCGACACGTACCCTCGACGGGCGCGATCCTCGAGCTGCGTGAGAATGGTCCGCGCCTCCGCCGCGCGGCCCATGCGGCCGAGGACGTAGCCGAGCGTGGCCAACGGATAGAGGCCCGCGCCGGGGAGCTCGTGCGCGTCGCGCAGCACCCGTTCCGCCTCATCGCATCGGTCCTGCAACGCGAGAAACAAGCCTAGGAGCCGATAGCTCTCGCTCGCCGTCGGATCCTGCGCGATCGAGCGCTCGATGTGACGGATGGCCTGATCGTAGCGCCGGGCATAGTAGTAGACGTGCGACAAACTGCGCCGCACCGACACCGACGTCGGGTCGAGCTCCAACGCCGTGTGCGACTCGACGAGTCCTTCGTCGAGGCGGCCCCGCGCCGCCAGCAGGAACGCATACCACTGGTGCGCCGTGGCGTAACCCGGATCCAGGTCGATGGCCCGGCGGAACTCCCGGTCGGCGCCCTCCCAATCCCAGTCGTAGATGAACAGGCTCCAGCCCAGCGACGCATGCCCCTCGGCCAGCGCGTCATCGATGCCGAGCGCCGTGCGGGCATGCATCTTCGCCCGCTCGAAGCCGTCGGCCACCGGCACGCTCCGGTAGTCAACCTGCAGCGCGTGGGAGTCCGCGAGTCCGGCGTAGGCCAGCGCGTAGCTGGGATCCTGCGCGATCGCCTGCTCGAAGTAGCCCACGCCCTCCTGCACGCTATCCTGCGTCCGCTTGTTCCACGCGTGGCGGCCGCGGAGGTACAGGCCATAGGCCTTCAGGTTGTCGGTGTAGCGGCGGGACCGCGGCTCCGACAGATCGGCGAGCCACGTCGCGCGGAGCGTGTTGACGATCGTGCGCGCGATCTCGTCCTGCACGGCGAACACGTCGTGCAGCGTGCGGTCATACCGCTGCGACCACAGGAGATGGCCGTCATCGGTCGCCGTCAGCTGCGCGGTGATCCGCAGGCGGTCCCCGGAACGCCGGACGGTCCCTTCCAGTACCACGGACGCACCGAGAAACACCCCAATGGCGCGCACATCCTGCGGCTTGCCTTTGAGGGCGAACACGGAAGTGCGCGACGCCAGCCGCAGCCCATTGACCTTGGCCAACGCGTCGATGAGCTCATCGGTGATGCCGTCGCTCAGATACTCGTTGTCCCGGTCCGGGTCCGTGTTCACGAACGGCAGCACGGCCATGGATCGCGTCTTGACGCTTGCCCGGCGGGCAGTGGGTGCCGGCGCCCGGAGCGCCTCGAGAAACTCGGCCATGGTCGCAAAGCGGTGCGCCGGATCCTTGGCCAACGCTTTGGCGAGGGCCTGATCGACGGTGGACCACACCTCCGGCCGCAGGGCGCGCACCGATCGCGGCACTTCGGTGACCTGCTTGGCCAGCAAGGCGCGCACTGTGTCGGCGCACAGCGGTGGCTCACCGCCCAGCATCTCGTAGAGGACGCACGCGAGGCTATAGATGTCCGTGCGACTCTCCAGCGCCCGCTCCCCGCTCGCTTGCTCCGGGCTCATGTACGCCGGCGTGCCGATCGCCAGGCCACCTTCGGTGAGCACATTGACCTCTTGCCTCTGGCACATCTGCGCCACGCCAAAATCCGCCAACACTGCGTGACCATCGGCGAACAAGAATGTTCGCCGGCTTGACGTCGCGGTGCACAAAGCCGCTGCGGTGCACGTAGTCGAGCCCCGAGCCGACATCCTCCGCGATCTGCAGGGCTTCGTCCACCGGCAGCCGCCCCTCGGCGGTCAGGCGCTGCTGCAAGGAGCCCCCGGGGATGTAGGGCGAGACGAAGTACAGCAGCCCTTCGCTCTTTCCCGAGTCGATCAGCGGCACGATGTGCGGGTGCGAGAGCTGCGCCGCGATATCGATCTCGCGCCGGAAGCGATCCGCGCCTACCGTGACTGCAAACTCGGGCCGTAACACCTTGACGGCCACCCGGCGCCCATGGTGCGTGTCCGCGGCCAGATAGACGATGGCGGCGCCCCCGCGCCCGAGCTCGCGCTCGATCTGGTAGCGCTCGGGGAGCACCGGATCGGGAGGGGAATCGGTCGCGCTCGACATTGAAAGAAACGTAGCCGATCTGACAACCGGGTCGCCTGACATCGCCGATGCGGCGAGCCCGGCCGCGGCCGCTGGCGCAAAATTCGCCATACAGGCTCATATGGCAAAGAAACGACCGAGCGGGCCAACGAACCGCAGGAACGGCAAGGCCGTGCAGGCCGGCGCGCGCTCGCATCCGGGCGTGCCGTTGCCCCGGCAGCACCAGGCCAAACCCGGCCATGAATCCGCGCTCAAGCCGCGACCCCAGTACGAGGCGCCGGGCTACAAAGGCTCCGACAAGCTGCTCGATATGGTCGCCCTGATCACCGGAGGGGACTCGGGCATCGGGCGCGCCGTCGCGGTCTTGTACGCCCGTGAGGGGGCGGACGTCGCGATCGTCTATCTCCCGGACGAGCAGGACGACGCCGAGGAGACGCGCGACGCGGTGCAACGCGAAGGGCGCCAATGCCTGCTGGTCTCCGGTGATGTGTCGGATCCCGACTTCTGTCGACACGCCGTCGCGGAGACGGTCCGCGCGTTCGGTGGTCTCGACATTCTGGTCAACAACGCCGCGTTCCAAGAACACGCGATCTCGGTCGACGCATTGAGCGATGAACAGTTCGATCGCACGATGAAGACGAACCTGTACGGCTATTTCTACATGACGAAGGCGGCGCTGCCGCATTTGGGGAACCAGAGCGCGATCATCAATACCGGGTCGGTGACCGCCCTCCAAGGGAACAAGGCGCTCATCGATTACTCGACGACCAAGGGCGGGATTCATGCCTTCACGCGGTCGCTCGCGGAGAGCGTCATGGACCGCGGCATTCGCGTCAACGCCGTCGCGCCCGGGCCGGTCTGGACGCCGCTCAATCCCGCGGATCAATCCGCGGACAAGATCACGGAGTTCGGCAAGAGCACGCCGATGGGCCGGCCCGCGCAACCCGAGGAGCTGTCGCCGCTCTACGTCTTTCTGGCGGCGCCCGTCTGCTCGAGCTACATCACGGGCGAGGTCGTCCCGGTGATCGGCGGATACGTGTCGCGCTAACGGTACTCCCGCCAGTCACGCTCGATAGCGTGGGCCATCGTCTTGGCGGCGTCGCGGAGCCAGTGTGCGTCGCGTCGCCCGACGTCAGCCAGCACGGCCCTCGTCTGCTTCGGGGTGCCGAGGTGGACATTCGCCGCCTCGACGCCCATGGCATGCAGGAGGCGCATCTCGTCTCGCTTGGCGCTCAATGTGGCGAGCTCGATGGGGTTGGAATCCGGGGAGAGGCGCCGGACGATCCAGCGTCCCACGACCCGCTGGTACGGGTCCGGCGACCGGACCGCGCGGGCCATCGCCTGGGCGTAGTAGGGTTGCGTGTTGCCCCGTCGACCGGAGGCCCATACGCAATCCGACGGCGTGAGGGCCTTCACCTCGCGCGCCACCGCACCCCCCTCGTCCTCGGCGATCATCGCGAATCGCGGTTGGCCCAGACTGCCGAGTCCCGCCTCTCGCCGCACCACGGTGCGTTCGCTGACGGAGGCGGGCAACAGGGCGTTGAGCGCCTGGAGCGCGCCGCGCGGTGGCTGGCGCACGATCGGCCACTGACGGAGCGTCTTCCAGAAGTTGCGCGGTGGCTTGATCACGTCGATCCCCAGTTTCTCGAGGTGCTCGTGCGTCTCCGCGAGGACCACGGGACGGCCGCCATCGCGGAGGGTGGCCGTGTATCCGTCGAGAATCGCATCGCTGGCGTCGGCCGGCTTGATGGCGATGAGACCGGCGTCCCGGGCGATCTTCGCGCTGGCCGCCAGACGAATCAGGTCGTTCGTGTAGGGAAGGGGATAGGCGTTGTCGAAATCATCGACCCCCCACGCGAGCCGTCCTTCATCGTCACGCCACGTGCCGAAGCTGTCGACGTGCAGATCGCCGACGGCGAGTACCCGCGGCGCGTCGCCGGCCTCCGGGGTGAGCGCGGGGCCGAGCTGTGCCCATCGATAGAATGTGCCGCGGAAGAACGCGAAGATGTCGTCGCGCATGCGGACGTGCTTGTCGCGCAATGCGGGCTCGACGACCCGAACGGCTCGGCGGAGCCAGCGCTCGTAGTCTCGGGTCGCTTCGCGGATATGCGAGCGCGGGGTGGCGGCTAGTCCCATGGCACGATCGAGATGCTGCCGTCCGCCTCGAGGGTCGCCCGCCGTACGTCGCGCAGGCTTATCAGGCCCTCGCGCCGCGCCGCGGCTTCAACCTCCTCCACGGTGATGCGTTCACGATCGAGCTCGCGGGGCACGAGGGTGCCTTGCTCCACCAGCACGCTGGGTCGGGCGCGGACCAGTCGGTTGACGACCGGGCTCCAGAATCCCAGCAAGGACGTGAGGTAGACGAGCACCAGCAGCGTCGTGGCGCTCACGAGCGCCGTCAGGAACGTGTTGTCCGAGGCGATCAAGTAGTTCCGAAAGAGTTGCGGGATGAGAAAGAGCAACACGGCGTCGAACGGCGTCATTTGCGAGAGATCGCGCTTGCCCAGTACGCGGAGACCGAAAAGGAGGAACGCATACACAATGGCGGTTCGGCCCACGACTGCGATGCGACCAGCGCCGAGTACACCGGCAAGCCCCAAGACCGGCGCGGCCGCCAGGAGCGGCAATCCCACCCATTGTGTACGGGTGAGCATCAGACGACGCTGCACGCCCGTACCGGTTGGCAAGGGCCGTACCGGTCAGGCCTCGGCGGCCAGTACGAGGGCCCCCGCGACCGACTGGAGCACGAGCTAGATCGCCCGTCGCTCCTCGCGTACGGTCACAGGCATCTGCGATCGGCACGGGGAGGGCCCAGGGTACGTCTTCAAGCGCGCGTGAAGTCAAACGCCTCGGGGCAAAACAAAGGAGCGGTCCCAGCGGTAGTAAGACTAGACCTAGCCGCTCCGAGGAACCCGATGGCGCAGGCGCTTCTGACCCGACAGCAGTCGTCGCCGGCATCCTGTTTGTCCTGGCCCGGTCCCGGCGCGCGCTATCGCCCGCTGAGTGGTGCCGCGCCCTCAGTCGACCAGGCCTTGCTCATGCGCGACCCGCGCCGCGGCCGTGCGATTCTCGACCCCCAGCTTCTCGAAGATGTGGACGAGATGCGCCTTGACGGTCGGCTCGGCGATCCCAAGGCCGGCCGCGATGTGCTTGTTGCCCTCGCCGCGGGCGACGCCGCGGAGCACGTCGCGCTCGCGGCTGGTGAGGGTCGGGCGGGGCGGCTGCTGCCACTGCGCCATTAACCGCTCGGTGACCACGGGCGCCAGATAGCGCTCCCCCCGGGCCACGGCGCGCAGCGCCCGGAACAATTCCTCGTGTGGAACATCCTTGAGGAGATAGCCCACGGCGCCGGCCTCGATCGCGCGTAAGACGTCGCCGTCTGAGACGAACGTCGTCAACACGACAATGCGCGTGCAGGGCCGCGTCGCCAGAATCGCCGCCGACGCATCGACGCCGTCGCGTCCCGGCATCCGGAGATCCATCAACACGATATCGGGCGCGCACCGTCCTGCGGCCGCCACGGCCTCGTCACCGTTCCCCGCTTCGCCCACCACCACGAAGTCGGGCTGGCTCGCCAATACGCTCGTGATCCCACTCCGCACGATCGGGTGATCGTCGACGACCAGAATGCGAATGACGGGGCTCGGCGTGGCGCTCATACCGGCGCCGCCGCGATCGCCGCCAGTGGCAATGCCACCGTGAGGCTCGTGCCCATACCGGGTCCGGTATCAATCATCACGCGACCGCCGAACGCTCGCACGCGCTCACGCATGCCGGCGATCCCGACCCCATTGGCGCCCGTAGGGGCCGGCTCGGCGAAACCGCGCCCGTCATCTTCGATCGAGAGCAGCACGAGCCCGTCGACACAGTGCATCGCCACGGTGACCCGGGCCGCGCCGGCATGCCGGGCGACGTTGCTGAGGGCCTCCTGCGTGGCGCGCAAGAAAATCACCTCGGCGTCGGGATGCAACGGCGGACACTCCGTGACCTCACACGTTGCCGCGATGGCGTGCGCCTCGCCCCATTGGCGCACGATCCGCCCAATCGCCGCGGGGAGCGTGGCCTCCACGAGCTGCGGCGGCCGGAGCGCCCACACCAGGCGGCGAATCTCGTCGAGGCTCGCGCGGGACACGGCCTGCGCGTTGACCAAGTGGGATCGCGCCGCGAGCGGCGCGTCAAACGACAACTCGACGGCCTCCAGGTGCTTGATGACGCTGGCGAACCCTTGCGCGACCGTATCGTGAATGTCGCGCGCCAATCGCTGTCGCTCCTCGCGAGCCCCGGCTTCGCGCGCGTCGCGGTTCACCCGATGAATGTAGAGCACCACCGTGCCGAACGTGATGCCGCTCGCCAGCAGCGCCACAACGCGGGCGAGCGTCAGCGCCGCGCCGGGCCCGGGCTCCCGCACCGCGGCCTGCGTGATCACCACGGCGATCGTGAGGAGCACCAACAAGGCGAGCGTGGTGATGGCCCAGGTGAACGGCAGAAAAATGAATCCTTGAAGAATGGCCCCGAGCAACAGCACGCCGAACCCCGGGTGAATGGCCACCGACGACAGGATGAGGGCCCAGCCCACTGGCACGAACATCGCGACCGCCCACGGTCGCCGCAACATCCAGTCGTGCGCCTGGAGGCCGACGCCATGGTACGCGATCAACATCGCGACCGTCAGGACCGACCGGGGCGCTGCCGGCGATGCCAGGAACGCGCGCGCGCCGCCGGCGTGCGCGATCATCAAGGAGCAGGCGACGACCACCGCGGCACTCTGTGTCGCGATCCAGACGCGGAGCCACAGAGCCTTGTTGGCCGCGAACAGCGGTTCGAGCGGCATGACTGATATGATGGCGTCCGAGACGGCCGCGCGCCTCCAACGAAAGTTGTAGGACCGCGCGACTATTGGACGATAGCGGCGCCACCGGATCCCGGGTACTCTGGACACCATGGACGTCGTTGCCGGCGCCTCGGTCGCGCAGGGCCTGGGCCAGATGGTAGTCAGCCCGCTGCGCACGGGGCTGTCGACGCTCGGCGTGGTGATGGGGATCGCGTCGGTCAGCGCCACCCTCGCGCTCGCTGACGGACTGGAGCAGTATGCGCGCCATCAGATCGCGGCCCAGACCGACGTCCAGTCGATCACCGTCGCGTCACGCACGCAGCGGGTGCGCGACGGGTTCTCGTTCCCCAACCCCGGCTATCCGATCTTCGGCGCCCGCGATGCCGAGGATCTCCAAGGGTTTCTCGGCGGCGCGGGCGTCGTGACCATGACCCTCGATGGATCGGCCGTGGTCACCACGCCCAGCGCGCCGGAGCACGCCGTCTCGCTCACCGCGACCCTCGCCAACTATCTGCTCTTTGGCATGCGGGACGTCTTCGCCGGCCGCTTCTTCACGCCCGTCGAAGCCTCGCACAATGCGCCCGTGATCGTCCTCTCTTATAAGCTGGCCGCGGAGTTGGCCACGAATGGCAATCCGGCCGCCATGCTCGGCCACGATGTGCGCGTCCGCGGCCGCGCCTTCACGACAGTGGGCGTCATGCCGGCGTATCCGGGTGAGACCAACTACCAGATATGGGTGCCGTTCCGCGCCGCGGCGGCAGCCCTCGGCCTCCACAATGCGCTCACGCCGTCGTTGCTGGTGCACGCGTCGACCATCGAGGCCGTCGGCGCGACCGAGCAGAGCGTCATTGACTGGCTCGCCACGCGGTATCGGGACTGGGATCACGGCGTATCGGTGACCACCGCGCTGGCGGCGCTCGGCCAGCTGCGCGCCGCGATGCGCGTGCTCAAGCTGATTCTCGGTGCGTTCGCCAGCATCTCCCTCGCGGTCGGCGGCGTGGGGATCATGAATGTGCTGTTGGCCAGCGTCGTCGAGCGCACGCGCGAAATCGGCGTGCGCAAAGCGCTCGGCGCCCGGCGTCGCGACATCCTCTGTCAGTTTCTCGCGGAGTCCGTGGCTATCGCCGGTCTGGGCACCAGCGTGGGGACGGTGGCCGGATTGCTCCTCGCGTTTGCCGTGGCCGCCGTGACTCGCTTGACGGTGCCGGGTGCCCAATTGCACGCGGCGGTCACGCTGTCGACGATAGGCATCGCGGTGTTGTCCGCCGCGGCCGTTGGCCTGGTGTTCGGCACGGTACCGGCCCTGCGGGCGGCGCGGTTGTCGCCGATCGAGGCGATGCGGCATGACTAGCGCCACATGTTGTGTTGGGCGGAATCGCTCGACGAAACCGCGAGCGTTGCCTGTCGTAGTGTGAGCATGCACCAACACTGGCTGTTGGCCAGCCTCGCCGTGTCCCTGGTCTCCCGGCCGATCATCGGCCAGACCCCGACCGACTCGGCGTACCGGATGTTCGACCGCTCGATGTCGGGTATCCGCGCCCGCAATGCCAAGCAATATGCGATCACGTCAGCGGCGGGGATCGACGAGGCGCGCTACGTTCCGATCGGTGGGATCGACCAGTGGGTGACGATCCGGGGCCAGGATCGCGCCAACCCGGTGATTCTGTTCGTGCACGGCGGGCCGGGTGACGTCACGAATCCGTGGTCGTTCGCGATCTTTGCGCCGTGGGAGGAGCACTTCACGGTGGTGCAGTGGGATGAGCGGGGCGCGGGACGGACGCTGGCCAAGAGCGGGCCGGGTATCGCGCCCACGCTCACCGTCGACCGGATGGCGCGGGACGGGATCGAGCTCGCCGAGTATCTGCGGCAGCATCTCAGCAAGTCGAAGATCATCCTCGTGGGGCATTCGTTTGGTTCGATCCTCGCCTTGCGCATGGTGCGGCAGCGGCCCGATCTCTTTTGTGCGTACGTCGGGACGGGGCAGGTGGCCGACGAGACGCGGAACTATGCGGTCGCCTATGATGCGCTGGTGCACAAGGCCCGCGCGCTCGGCAACACGGTCGCGCTGACCGAGCTCGAACGCGTCGGTGCCCCGCCGTATGCGAGCGGGGACGGGTACCGCGTGCAGTGGAAGTGGGCGAATGCGTTCGAGGGCGCCGACCGCTTTCTGAACAGCACGATCGGCTTCGCCCTGGTCGCGCCCGGCGGGTCGGTGCAGGCGCTCAATGAGACGGAGGCCGGCGAGGAGTTGAGCGCCGAACGACTCGTGCCCCAGGTCACCGCCGATCGTCCGGAAGACTTGGGCCTCGCGTTCGCTGTCCCCGTGTTCTTCTTTCAGGGCGCCGAGGATTTCACGACGCCCACCGCGCTGGCCCGGGCCTATCTCGAAATGATCCGCGCCCCGCAAAAGGCCTTCGTGCCCATTGAAGGCGGAGGCCACTTCGCCGTCTTCATGCGATCCGACCAGTTTCTGGCCGAGCTCGTGAAACGGGTACGCCCGCTGGCGCTCGGACCATAGGGGTCACGCTTCGATCTTATAGATCTCCCGCTTTCCATAATCGACGAGATCGTGGTACCCCTGCATGATCTCCTCGAACTTCCGGAGATCCTCCGGCGGCGACGCCATCATCTGCTCGAACGCCTGCAGGTCGGCCACTTCCATCTCGGCCACGACGGTCCAGAACTGCTCGCCGCAAAAATCGGTCATGATGCGCATGCGCGGCATGCCGAGTTGCTCGCTGAGCTTCGACATCGCGACGAACTTCTCGACCATCGGGCGCACCTTGCCCGGTCTGCAGTACATCACTTCCCGGATCAGCAGCATGGCATCTCCATGAGTGCGTAGTCCGCAACACGATGGCGCCGACACGCATGCCGGCGCCAAGGATGGTCGTCAATGATCGCGTCCGTTCGGTCGTCCTCAGGCGACGTCTTCCTGCTTCTCCCGAAGAAGGTGCGCCAGTAGGGCGCGACGCACCCGCCGGCGCCGAATCATGCGACTGCCGACCAAGAGACGCGCAATGCGCTGGTCATCGTCGCCGCCTTCCTCGTCGCCATCCTCCTCGCCCTCATCCCCTTCGTCGAACTCGTCCTCACCGCCGCCGCTGCTGCTGCGTTCCTTGAGCAGGTGCGCCACGAGTGCGCGACGGATGCGGCGACGCCGGAGTACGCGACTGCCGACCAAGAGCCGCATGAGCTGGCGATCCTTGTCTCCCGTCTCCGCGTCCCCCGCGTCCTCGTCGCCGTCCTCCTCGCTCTCGTCGTCCTGCCCGCCCGCTCTGTCCCGCAGCAACTTGGCGACGAGCAAGCGGCGCAACCGCCGCTTCCGCAGAATCCGACTGCCGATCACCATCCGCACGAACCGCTGGTCCCGGTCGCCCCCTTCCTCGGCAGCGCCGTTGTCGCCGCCTTCGTCCTCTTCACCTTCTTCCTCTCCGCCGCCCCCGCCCTCGCGGAGCAGATGCGCGATCAGGGCGCGACGGACGCGACGGCGCTTGAGAATTCGACTCCCGATCAGCAGCCGTACCAGCTGACCCTCCTTCTCGTCACCATCGCCGCCGACATCCTCGTCGCCGCCCTCGTCGATGTCGTCATCACCTTGTTGACCTTGTTGGTTCCGCTCGCGCATGAGAAGCGCGAGCAGCGTGCGGCGCGCTCGGCGGCGCCGGGCCATACCGCCAACGGCGGCCGTCCCGAGATCGACATCGTCCATTGTGCTGCTCGTCATACAGAATCCTCCTGGGTGTCGTGCGGATCGTTTCGTGAGGTTGAGGTCGTCCGGTCTGACGCCGCGCGCTGATCCATCGAGTGTTCGATCAACGTTTCCAGAATGACGCGATTCAGGACCTCGCGCTCCATCCAACGCTTGGCCGGGCTCTGGGCGATGAGTGGCGTGAGGAGGAGATGTCGGAGTTCCGCGTCCTCAGCCGACTCGCTCGATCGGTCTAGCGGCACTTCGGTGTCCAGCACGCAGGCGATCCCAGCCTCGAACGCCTGCTCGAGCGCTTCCTCGATCGGGTCCGCTTTGACGTCCTCGGCCAGACTGGCCTTCTCATCGTCAGAGAGCTCATGGCGCCCGCCGCCGGGATCCAAGCCCTCGAGCTTGACGACTCGAGCGGTCTGTGCATTTATCGTGAACGAAACGAGCTTCGTCGCCGTCTCCGTGGTGGCAGACATCTCGGATTGCTTCGGCGACCCCTTGCGACCATGAGCTTCGCCAGTGCCCATATCCTTCTCCTGTGTCGTAATCGCCCTCGACCTTGCTCGACCCGCCAGCGCAACGAAGTCAAGTCCTAATAGCTTGCCCCGAGTCCTGCTTCTCCGCGAGTGGCCCTTGGTACGCTTGCATCTCGCGCAACGCCGACAGGCGTTACCCCAACGGAAGAGCGACCGTCACGCAGGTACACCCCGGCACCGACTCGATCGCCATGCGCCCGTAGTGCTGCTCGACGACGAGGCTGTAGCTCATCGAGAGGCCGAGCCCGGCGCCGGTGCCTGGAGCCTTGGTGGTAAAGAAGGGATCGAATACCCGCGGGAGGATAGTCGGCGGGATACCAGGTCCGTCATCCTCGATACGCACGATGACTTCCTCCCCTTCATGCAGCGCGCGGACGGTGATGGTCCCCTGTTCCCCCAAGGCCTCGACGGCGTTCTCGATCACACTGGTCCACACGAGATTGAGCTCGCCGCCGTTCGCCACCACGGCGGGTAGCGCATCCGCGTACTCGCGGCGCACCGTCAGTCCGGCGGTCAGCTTGCGCCGCATCATGACGAGCGTTGCCTCGAGCCCGACGCGCACATTGACCAACTGCCGCGGCGTCTGATCGAGCGCCGCAGCAGCCAGGCCTGCCGCTCGGCGTCTTCGAGCTCCCGTTCGATGCGCCGTTGCGGCGTCACGTCCACCAGCGTCGTGAGCAGCGCGTCTTCCGCCCCGTACCGCACGCGCTGGACGGAGGCCATCATGTCGACAGACGAGCCATCGAGCCGCCGATGGCGAAGCGCCACGTCCCGCACGCCATCACGATCCATCGCGAGGCGCAGGACCGCCCGCGCCCTCACGTCGCTCCAGAACGTGTGCCACGCCTCAGGTGCCGCCATCGCGCCGTCCGCGCCCAGCGTGGCGGTCAGCTGCTCGTTCGCGTAAAGGAGCTCTCCATCCTGCGCGCGCGCGATGGCCACGCCCACCGGTAGCGCATCGGCGAGCGTACTGATCCACTGCGGGAGCGTGGCGATCGTCGATGACCACACGATGGCTCGACGCGCGGTGCAAGGGGCGTTCCTCTGTCGAGGGGGACACGCCGCGCGAGCACCGCGATGACAACCCCCCCGTCCCTCGGCCAACTGGGACGGTCCCAGAATTCACACGGGCGATGCTACACGACTGCGGCCCACGCGCAACGGCATCGGCGAACGATCAGCGGCTACTGCACGGTCAGTGTGCCGCGCATCCCCAGAGCCAAGTGCGGCGTGCAATAGAAGTGGTACGCGCCAGGCTTCGCCCCGGCGAACGACACCACGTACGTGTCATTCGGCGAGATCAGGAGAGGCCCTGTCAGCGGCGCCGTCGTCGCTGGCATGTTGGCCTGAAGCACCTGCTGCGCGCCCGCCGGAATGCTGTCCGACCAGAACGTCACGTCGTGCGGCCCGCCACTGACGTTCGTGAACCGCACCCCATCACCTACCGTGACGGTGATGGTGGCCGGATCGAACCGGTAGCCCTTGGTATCGCCCACCATCTTGACGTCGATGGTCTTCCCCGGCGCCGCGGCCGAGGGCGCCGGCGCCGGTGACGGCGCCGCCGTGCTCGTCGTATTGCCGGCGCTGCTACTCGCCGACTTGTCTCCGCCTCCACAAGCCATCATACACAGGAGACCGATCCCGACACCGCCGGGCGTATAGGGTCGCATGACCAGACGGTGTCCCGCAAAGCGCGCGCCCACGGCGCGCCATCAGGTCGCGACGAGCGGCAACCGCACGGTGAATCGGGTGAGCCCGGGCCGGGATTCCAGCGCAATCGTGCCCTTGTGCTTGTCCGTGATGATGCTGTGACTGACGGACAACCCAAGCCCCGCGCCCTTGCCGGGTGGTTTGGTCGTGAAGAAAGGATCGAAGACGCGCGGCTGCACTGACGGGGGTATCCCCGGGCCGTCGTCTTCGATGTCGACGACCGCCCACCCGTCCGTCCGCCGCGTGCGAATCGTGATCGCGCCGTGTTCGGCCACGGCATCCACGGCATTTTCCAGAAGGCTCGTCCACACCTGATTGAGCTCGCTGCCATGTCCCGGCACCGCTGGCAACTCGGGGTCATAGTCGCGCACGACCGTGATGCCATCGCGCAGCCGGTTGTGTAGCATCGTCACCGTCGTGTCGAGGCCCGCGTGCACATTGACGGCCTGCACCGGCGCCTGCCCCAGGTATGTGTAGGTCTTGAGCGCTCCCACGATATCCGAGATGCGTGTGGATCCCTGGCCGATGTCGCGGAGCAATCCATAGACAGGAATAGCGCTCGCCGCCCACGTGAGGGCGGCCGCCAGCGCGTCGCCGTCGAGCACGGCCGCCAACGGTAAGAGCTCCGCGGTCCCCAAGCCCGCGTCAACGAGCATCGGCGCCAGATCCCACGCCTCCGGCACGCCCCGCGCATCCAGCCATTCCTCCACCTGGGCGCTCCGGTCCGACCGCGCCAACGCGTCGAGCTCGGGCTGTCGCGCCGCGCCGGCGCGGATCTCGGACTCGAGCGACCGCAGCGCCTGGCGACCCTCGCTCGTCAACGTGACTGACTGCAGGCGCAGATGCGCCTGTTCCAGGCTCGCGAACGCCTCCCGCAGTTGGTCGGCCGCCCGCCGCGTCGCCGCCGCCGGATTGTTCAGCTCATGCGCCACTCCGGCGGCCAGCGTGCCCAGGGTCGCCAACTTCTCGGCCTGGCGGAGCGTCAGGTCTTGCTTGAGGTACGCCACCTCCAGCTCGCGCAACCGGCGCCGATCGGTGACGAAGGAGTAGAGGATGACGAACGCCACGGAAGACACCGTCACCACGTTCAGCACGTAAAAGCCGAGGATGAGCCAGGCGGGCAGGTGGTTCCGTACGACGATGTTCGGCTGAAGGATCGCCACCACGATGACCGCCAGGACGTAGGCACCGAACCACCACAGCGGCTCGCGCCCCTCCCCGAACAACGCGCCCTGCAACACGGCCAGGAACGCCCAAAGAATCACGACGCTGCCACCGACGAAGCCCCCGAGCGCCAGCTGCAGTGCGATCGGCAGCCCCAGAATCAGAAACTGCTGAACTCGCCGAAACAGGGTGTAACGCCGGATCGCCAGGAGCAGTGCCACATCCAGCGCGGTCAAGACCGCGTAGGCCGTGGGGATCGCCGCGACCGCGCGCTCCCCATTCGCGAAGTAGAGCGCGCCCCAGATGAGGCCGGCCGGCACTACGAGGATGGACGCAAGCGTGAACTGAACCTTGCGACGCCGGGCCTCTTCGGGCTCGCCGGATGCCGACACGACCTGCTCGACCAAGCCGGTGAGCGCTCGGACCATCGGGAAAGCCCTCTCCTGGAAGTCGCTCGTAATGTATGCGACGATCAAAAATCGTCAGTTTGTCCGAAACGCTTCCGGATCTATTGGTTCCAAACGATTTCCCAACAATTCCTGTAGCGAACGCGTTCTAGAGGCGTGATGTCTACATGCATGAAAGTGCTGCCACTGCGTATCGCCATTGCGGCAGTTGCACTATGCGCCGGCGGGGCCCGGGTCCAGGCCCAGACCGGATCCGGGCCCACGGATTTTACGAAAGGCGACGTCGAGTTCATGCAGGGCATGATCATGCACCACGCCCAAGCGGTCGTCATGTCAGATTGGGCGACGACGCATGGCGCGAGCCCTGATCTGGTGACCCTGTGCGGGCGCATCGCCCTGTCGCAACGCGACGAGATCACGGTGATGCAGAATTGGCTCCGGCAGCGCGGTCTGCCCGCGCCCGATCCACTGCACATGGCGTCGCACGCAAAGGGCCCCATAGTCGACACGAGCCCGATGCACATGCCCGGTATGGACATGGGCACGGGACCCATGATGATGATGAATGGGATGCTGACGGCCGATCAGATGCGCCAGCTGGATGCGGCGCACGGTGCGGAGTTCGATCGGCTGTATCTGACCGGGATGATCAAGCACCACCAAGGCGCCATCGCTATGGTCGCGGATCTCTTCGCGAGCCCTGGCGGCGGGCAGCAGTCCGACCTCTTCGGACTGGCTACCGATGTCGATTCCGGACAGCGGGTCGAGATCGCACGCATGCAGGCCATCTTGCAGAAGCTCAACTCCACTCACCCCTCATGACACGACGCCAGACGACTTTCCTCCTCGCGCTCGCGCCGCTGGCTCTGGCCACCGCAGCGCTCGCGCAGTCGGACACCACCGACCCGCGCGCCCACCTCAAGCCCGGCCTCTATGATGCCGGCGTTGCCGCCAAAGGCTTGGCGCTCGTCGCGAATGTCCACAAGGACGCCATGTTCCACCCGGACGCCCCGGGCGGACTCACGTACGCGAATTCGGATTTGGCGTTCGGTGGCCACTATGTGTACCAGGGTAATTTCAGCGGCTTCCAGATCTGGGATGTCGCCAATCCGCTCAAGCCGACCCTGACGCACGCCGAGCTCTGCTTCACGGAGCAGGGTGACGTCTCGATCTGGGGCCACCTGCTCTTCGTGTCGGCCGAAAATGGCGGCAGTCGGTTGGACTGCAGTACGGAAGGACTGAAAGACTCCGTCAGCAAAGAGCGCATGGTCGGCATCCGCATTTTCGATATCTCCAACCCGACGCAGCCGAAGCAAGTCGCCGACGTGCAGACGTGCCGTGGATCGCACACGCACACGCTGGTGCCTGATCCGACGGACAAGAGCGTCGTCTACGTCTATGTCTCGGGCCTGGCCCGCGTCCGCTCCCAAGGAGAGATGGGCGAGTGTGTCGCGACCGGCGACGCGAATGACGCGCAGAGCGCCCTGTTCCGCGTCGAGGTCATCCGGGTGCCGCTCGCGCATCCCGAACAGGCCAAGATCGTGAGCCGCGCCCGGGTCTTCGCGGACCTGACGGCGGTGCGCGGGCACGGCCTGGCCTACGCTGACACGGCGAACGGTGCCGGGCTGCGCATCCCGCGCCGCTACGCCTCGATGGTTCCGGCGACCGCCACGTCCGCGGACACGGCGAAGATCGCGCACCTGTTCCTGGATCTTCAGACCGCCCGGGGCGATAGCGCGAAGCTGAGCAACGTGGTCTCGCAGCTCCACACGACCGGCATCAACATCAACCTCCCGCCGGACATGTTCCACCCGACGGGTCCGTCGCAGTGCCACGATATCACGGTCTACCCGGCCATGAACGTCGCGGGCGGCGCCTGCTCCGGCTACGGCATCCTGCTCAACATCAAGGATCCGTTGCACCCGGTGCGCTTGAATGCCGCCGCGGACTCGAACTTCGCGTTCTGGCACTCGGCCACGTTCAACAATGACGCGACCAAGGTCCTCTTTACCGACGAGTGGGGTGGTGGTACGCAGCCCAAGTGCCGGGCGTCGGATCCCAATCACTGGGGCGCGGACCGGATCATCACGCTCAAGGGCAGCGAGATGGACGAAGTGGGCTACTACAAGTTGCCCGCCGCTCAGACGGAGACCGAAAACTGCGTCGCCCACAACGGCGGGCTGATTCCGGTGCCGGGTCGCGACATCATGGCCCAAGGCTGGTACCAGGGCGGCGCGTCGATCATCGACTGGACGGATCCCCGTCACCCGAAGGAGATCGCGTACTTCGATCGCGGCCCTGTCGACGCCAACCAACTCGTCATCGCCGGCTACTGGGGCACGTACTGGTACAACGGTTACCTGTACGCTTCCGAGATCGCTCGCGGTCTCGATGTTCTCAAGCTGACGCCGACGGCGGATCTCACGCAGAACGAGATCGACGCCGCGAGGCTCGTGCAGTTCTCACAGTACAACCCGCAGAGCCAGCCGCATTTCGTCTGGCCCGCGGCGTTCCCGGTCGCGTTGGCCTACGTCGACCAACTCGCGCGTGACAACGGCCTGCCGGAAGCCCGGACGACCGCGATCGCCAGCGCGCTCCACAGCGCCCAGAAGGCTTCGGGCGCCGCGCGCACCAGCGCGCTCCAAAAGCTGGCCACGGAGCTCCAGAACGATGGGAAGAACGCGAGCGACGCCAAGCGCGTGCGCTTGCTGCAGAAGTGTGTGCAGGACATGGCGGCCAAGGCGTAAGCCGACCCTGTTTCGATGCGGCGCCGGGATCCTTTGGGTCCCGGCGCGCATCGCTCTACCTGCGCTGGCCGTCTGGCGACTCGATGCCGCTCATCCCGCTCGCCCGCGACCGCTTCGTCGACCGCGCTTACTGGCAGACGGTGACCATCGCGCGCGATACCACCGGTCGAGCACGCTCGCTGACGTATGACCGATTCAGCGGTCGCCTCGTGAACGAAATACATTTCCGGCCATGACGACCCAACGCGCCCACTACGAACGCTTCCTCGCGCTGCATCAGCACGAGGGGGGCTTTATCATGCCGAATGCCTGGGACGGCACCTCGGCGCTCCTGCTCAAGCAGGCCGGCTTCCAGGCCCTCGGCACATCCTCGGCTGCGCTGGCCTCCGCGCTGGGCCGCTTGGACGGACACCATCAAGTGAGCCGCGACGATCACATTGCGAACGCACAGTTGATCGGCCGTCTCACGGATCTCCCGGTGAACGGCGACTTCGAGGACGGGTACGGGGCGGGGCCCAGCGATGTCGCGGCCACGGTCGAAGCGGCGATCGCGGCGGGTCTGGCCGGCATTGGCATTGAGGATACGTCCGCCAACCCGAAGCATCCCATCCGACCGTTCGACGAGGCGGTCGATCGGGTGCGCGCCGCGGCGAAGGCGGCCAAGGGTCGCCTGGTCTTGACCGGGCGCACGGACAATTTCCTGCAGGGTCGTAACGATCTGGACGATACGATCCGGCGGCTCACCGCCTTTGCCGAAGTCGGTGCCGACGTGCTGTACGCGCCGTTTCCGCCGGACATGGATGCGGTGCGGGCCATCGTGAAGGCCGTCGCCCCCAAGCCCGTCAACGTCGTCGTCGGGACCATGGCGGGCGCCGTGGCCTGGGCCGAGCTGCGAAAGGCCGGCGTCAAGCGCGTCAGCATGGGCGTGTCGCTCTACACGCGCGTCATGGCCGACCTGCGCTCGGCCGCGAAGCAACTGGCCGACGGGGATCTCGCCTCGGCCTCGCATGGGATGCGATTCGGCGAGATCGCGACACTCATCACCGCGGCGACGACATTGCCGTCATAGACGCCACACGCGAGGACCCTTCGATGGCCACCATGCAAAGCACCGAGCGCCTGATTCGGCAGATGCTGGATCTGCATCCGCGCAAGCCGGCTCGCGAAGTCGACGAGACCGCGCTCATAGACTGTATCGAGGCCTGCGTGGAATGTGAGCAAGTGTGTACGGCGTGCGCCGATGCATTGCTGGGCGAGCCGGATGTGGCGGAGATGATCAAGTGCGTCCGTCTCTGTCTCGACTGCGCCGTGGTATGCGAGGCGACGCGACAAGTCACCACGCGGCAGACCGAGATGGATCTCGATGTGTGCCGCGCCCAGGTCATGGCCTGTGCCCGCGTCTGCCGCACCTGCGCCGCGGAATGCCAGCGACACGCCAGCCACCACGAGCACTGTCGCCTGTGCGCCGAGGTCTGCCGCCGCTGCGAGGAGGCCTGTAATCGCCTCCTGCAGGCGGCGTAGGCGACAACCGGCTAAGTCGCGCGCAACAAACGAGATGACGATCGTCCGCGATGGTTGCAGTCGCGGACGATGGCTCGCTTGCCCCCGTGTCACGTTGGTGACAGGGGGCAAATCGTACACTTTGCATCAATGTATTATCGGGCGTTGTTAGGATCGGCGGTGTGGGCCCTGCTCAGAAACAAACTGCGCAGCCTCCTGACCGTTCTCGGAATCACGATCGGCATCGCAGCCGTCATTTGTGTCGTCGCGATCGGAAAGGCGGGCCAGGCGCGCGTCGAGCAGCAACTGAACAATCTTGGCGATAATTTCGTCTGGATCGAGGAAGGCGGCCGCGCGGTCAATGGCGTGCGGACGGGAACGCATGGCGTGAATACGCTGACGCTGGCCGACGCGGTGGCGATCAAGAATCAGATTCCGATCGTCAAGAGCGTCTCCCCCAACGTCGACGGGTCGAGCCAGATCATCTACGGCAACCAGAACTGGTTTACGTCGTATCGGGGCGTGGCGCCGGAATACTTCGAGATCAAGCGCTGGTTCGTCGATCAGGGAGCCATCTTCTCGGCGGAAGACGTGGAGCGGGCCGCCGATGTCTGCGTGATCGGCCGAACCGTGCGCGACCAACTGTTCGGCACCGACAATCCGATCGGGAAAGTCATGCGCATAGCCGGCCTGCCGTGCCAGGTCGTCGCCACGCTCGAGCCCAAAGGGCTCGCCCTCTCGGGGCAGGATCAGGACGACACGGTCATCCTGCCCTACACGACTGTCCAGAAGAAGATCAAAGGCATTTCTTGGCTGGACGACATTGTATGCTCGGCGATCTCGCAAGACGCCGTCAAGCCTGCCGGACTGCAGGCCGCGGCTCTGCTGCGCGACCGTCACCATCTCCGTCCCGAGGAACCGGATGATTTCAGCATTCGGAATCCGGAAGACATCATCAAAGCGCAACTCGAAGCGAGTCGCACCTTGACCGTTCTCCTCGTCGCGATCGCGTCGATTTCGCTCGTGGTCGGCGGCATCGGTATCATGAACGTCATGCTCGTCTCGGTGACCGAACGGACGCGCGAGATCGGCGTCCGCGTCGCGGTCGGCGCGACCGAGGAAGCGATCCAACTGCAGTTTCTTGGCGAGTCCGTCATGCTGAGTCTCGTGGGCGGCGCGGCCGGTGTCCTGCTGGGCGTCCTGGCGTCGACCGTGGGTGGCCGGGCGATGGGGTGGCCGATGGCCTTCGCGCCGCAAGCGGTCGTCCTCGCCGTGGTGTTCTCGGTCGCCATTGGCGTGTTCTTTGGCTACTATCCGGCGCGCAAGGCGTCGCTCCTCGATCCCATCGACGCGCTGCGCTATGAATAAGGTGCCGGGAAAAATGCGGTGGCTGTCGGCCCTCGCGGTCGTGATCTTGATGGGACTGCTGCTCGCCGTGCGCGCGCGCAGCGGATCGTCGGCGCAGTACTTCACGGCGAAGGTCGCGCGCGGCACCATCCGCGACGCGGTCGAACTCACGGCGACCATCAATGCCGTCAAGACCGTGCTCGTCGGCTCGCAGGTCTCGGGGACCATCTCGAAGCTGAATGTCGACTTCAATGATCCCGTGCACACGGGCGAAATCATCGCGCTGATCGACCCGGCGCTGTTCCGGGGCGCGGTGCAACAGGCCGTGGCGGATCTCGACGGGGCGAAGGCGAACCTGGTGGCGGCCGAGGCGAACCTGGACAAAGCCCAGGCGACGGTGGTCCAGATGAAGGACGACTACGACCGGAATGTCCCGCTCCTCGCGAGAGACTACGTGACGAAGGAGTCCCTGGTCGCATCGAAAGCCAACTATGATATCGCCAAAGCATCACTCTCGAGCGCCGACGCGGGCGTTGTCCAAGCGCGCGCCCAGGTCAATATGAAAGCGGCGGCTGTCGCGGTGGCGCAGACGAACCTCGACTACACGGTGATCCGCTCCCCGATCGATGGCGTCGTCGTCGCCCGCAACGTGGACGTCGGCCAGACCGTCGCGGCGTCTCTCCAGGCACCGACGATCTTCACGATCGCGCAGGATCTGACCAAGATGCAGCTCTATGCCAAGACCGACGAGTCGGACGTGGGACGCGTGCGCCTGCGGCAGGTCGTGACGTTCAAGGTCGATGCGTTTCCCAAGGAGACATTTCAGGGCGTGGTCAGCGAGATCCGCATGAACGCGACGACGGTGCAGAACGTCGTGACGTACGATGCGATCATTGATTTCGCCAATCCCGAGCGGAAATTGTTTCCGGGCATGACCGCGTACGTCACGATTCCCGTGGCCAGCGTCGAGAATGTCGTCGCGATACCGAACGGCGCGCTCCGGTACCGGCCGCCGCTGTCGCCGGATCGCATCCGCGCGCTGTACGCCAAGTACGGATTCACCGACGACGCCCGGGCAATCCTGGTGCGATCGACCGCCGACTCCGCGAGCCGGGGTCACTCGCACACCGCTTCGCCGGACTATGGCGTGGTCTGGAAACGGCACGCCGACAACACCATTGAGCCCGTACGCATCGCTCTCGGCATCACGGACCACGCCACGACCCAGGTGCTCGCCATCGTCACGGGACGGCTCGAGCCTGGCGATGACGTTATCACGGGTGCCGCGCTCCCCGGCGGCGCGTCGGCCCCACCGCGCTAGTGACGCACCCCGCGGGCGATGGTCCGGTCATTCAGATCGACGACGTCCACAAGTACTACGATCTTGGCGAAACGCGGGTCCACGCGCTCCGCGGCGTCTCCGTCGCGGTCGAGCCGGGGGGATTCGTGGCGATCATGGGGGCGAGCGGCAGCGGCAAATCGACGCTCATGAACATCATTGGGTGTCTCGACCGACCGAGCGCCGGTCGCTACCTCCTCGAGGGGATCGATGTCTCGACGCTGGACAAACGGACGCTCGCCGGCATCCGGAATCGGACGCTCGGGTTCGTGTTCCAAGGGTTCAACTTGCTGGCGCGGACGACCGCTCTGGAAAACACGGAACTGCCGGCGATCTACGCAGGCCTCGACAAGCGCGCGCGACAGGAGCGGGCCGGGAAAGCCCTGGCGATGGTCGGCCTGGCCGACCGCGCCGGACACTTTCCGTCACAGATGTCCGGCGGGCAGCAGCAGCGCGTGGCGATCGCTCGTGCTTTGGTCAACGAACCGTCGATTCTGGTGGCCGACGAACCGACCGGCAACCTCGACAGCCGGACGTCCGTCGAAATCATGGCGATTTTCCAGGATCTGAACGATCGCGGACTGACGGTGGTGATGGTGACGCACGAACCGGACATCGCGCAGTTCGCCAAGCGCGTAATCGTCTTTCGCGATGGCCGGATCCGTCGCGACGATCTGGTGACCGACCGGCCGGCCGCGCGCGAAGTGCTCGCGACGTTGCCGACGCTCGAGGACTGACCCGAAGATCACACACTAAACTTGGGATCCCCGTCGAGAACCCGAATCGCGAGGGTGGGCACCGCGCCCTTGTCCCACCGGTCGGCGCGAAAGGCCACGCGATAGAGTAGCGGACCGCCGTCCGGCGCCTCGTTGCGCTCGACGGGGCGGGGAATGCACACGAATTCGGTCTCGATGAAGTCGCTGGCGACGTGCACGACCGAATACCCATGGCCGCCCATGTCGACGAACGAGGCGTGGGGCGCCAGGTCGGGATTGGACAGGGCCCGCGCTTTGGCGACATCCCCACTCCGCGCGTATTCGAGGCACGACCGCACGCCGTGACGCAGCAGCATGTTGAGCGTGGGTTGCGGCGTGTGGTCGGCCGGTCCCTGACCGACGTACAGCGGCCGCAGGGGATGATCCTTGGGCAGCACGTGCTCGAGGGCTTCTTGGACCCCCGGCGCCGAGATGGAGCCCGTCGCGAACGCGATGCCGACGGGTTCGAAGGGTTTGGGCGGGAGTGCCTTCGCGGCGAGGCCCGCCCAGAAGCTGTGCCGGTCTCCGGCGACGGTCACGAAGCCGCTGATCCCATGCGCCCGTACGGCGTCGTAGATCTCGCCCCGCTCGGTGTAGGTGCTCCCCCAGTCCGCCAGCGGAGACGCCGCGTACCCGGGGACGGGCCACGGCTTGCCCATGCCTGGTGGCAGGTTCTGGAGATCGGCGCGCGCCTCGAGCGTCGTCGTCGTGTTTCCCCAGATTTTCCACGTGGCGGCTGAGGTCCGCAGGCGTTCCAGGAACCAAGCCTTTTGCTCGGCGCCTAAGACCGTCTGCGGCGGCGCGTCCTTGGTGAAGTTCGGGATCTCCACGCTCCCGAAGCGGATGGTCGACGGCGGCTGGCCATTGTTGTATGTGCGGCCCGCGTCGAGGATCTGCATCGCTTCTTCCGGCTGGAATTGCGGGAAGTCGCCGCTGGACAGTCCTGCGGCCTCCGGCCGGGTCGTGGGTTCCTCGGAGCGATAGCTGCGCTGATCGGTGATGATCAGCTCCATGTTGCGGCCCCAGCGCAGCGCGCGATACCCGGTGAGGCTGCCGATCGCGGTCAGGTTGTTGGGTTCCTGTCCCAACCCGTGCTCGTCGAAACGGGTGATCGGCGCATTGACGACGTGCGGCGGATCGAACTGCGCCAGCGACGGTCCACTGGCCTTGGTGATCCGCGCGGGCTGATACTCGAAGAAGGCTTGATTGGCCGCGACCTTGCGCGTCTGTGCCGGCCGCGTCTTGCCCTGAAACTTCTGCAGCGACTGCCAGCCGAGCCAACTGAACTCGTGGTTGTCCCACATGTTGACGAATGGCCACCGGGCGCGCGCGTCCTGGAGGTCGGGGTCATGCAGGTATCCGCGGTAGACCGCGCGATAGTCCTCGACGTTGGTAGGGACGTGGAAGTCGGTGATCTTCTCGCCGTTCGGATAGCGGACGACATCCCGGATCTTGCGATCGTACATCCCTTGCGGGCGGTCTTCCGGATACCAAACGATCTCATAGATGAAATCGCCGAGGTGCAGCACGAACCCGATGCGATCCGCCTCCGCGGCGCGTTCGTCCTCGTAGATCATGCGGCGGTACGCGTGCTGCTCGCCCTGATTGACGTTCTGGCAGGAAACGAAGACAAAGCGGACCGGCCGCGGGTCGTCGACGGCCGGCGCGGTCATCGTGCGTCCGATGCGGCTTCCCGCGCCACTGGCATCGCTGAACCGGTACCAATACACGGTCGCGGGGGCGAGGCCGCCGACCAGCACGCGCGCCGTCCAATCGGACGCCGCGGAGATGGGGACGGTGCTGGTCGCCACGATGCGAGAGAAGGCCTCATCGCGCGCAATTTCGACGTGCAGGCTGGAGATGGCGTCGCCGGCGGCAGGAGGACGACGGGTCCACAGCAACACGGAGTGGCTGTCCGGGTCCCCGGACGCCACGCCTTCAGGGAAGAGATCGCGGCGTTCGCGCCACGGCGTGAGGGACAGCGCGGCCAAGGTATCGCCCCACATTGCGGTGGCGCCAATGCTGGCCGCCATCTGCAGGAACGACCGGCGGTCGATAACGGGCAGGGTTGTCATGCCCGGTATTATGACGCCGCACGCTCCGCGGTGGAACGGGGCTTGCCTTTACGATCGCCCATGCGAGACACCAACTTCGGCTCCCGTAACTGCGGTTCCCCCAGTGTGATACGCCATCCGACCGACTCGGTCGAGCTGCTCCTCTTGGACTTGGCCGTAGAGCGGATCTTGGTATCAATCCAGGCGGCGCGAGGAACTCGGCGCGACCACCAGCGTGTTTTGCTCGAGTATCGAGCCGATATCGACGGGCTGCAGGCCCGATCGATCGGGCCGGCGAGTGAGTATCTTGAGGGACTCACACGCATGGTCGATGCGGCCTTGGGACTCCTGCGCGTCGCCAAACAGGGCGAAGCGGCGTAGCACGGCCGAGGCCGGCGATCTTGATGAGGATGCCGTATGGCCGCTCTCGTGCCGCCGTTCACGCGGGACACTGCCATCGCGAAAGTGCGCCTGGCTGAGGATGGCTGGAATAGCCGCGATCCCCAGCGGGTCTCGCTGGTCTACACCGAAGACAGTCGGTGGCGGAACCGCGCCGAGTTTCCGGTTGGCCGCGCCGAGATCGTCGCCTTTCTCACGCGGAAATGGGCGAAGGAGCTCGACTATCGGCTCATCAAGGAGCTGTGGGTATTCACCGACGACCGGATCGCGGTGCGTTTCGCGTACGAGTGGCACGATGACAGCGGCCTGTGGTTCCGGTCCTATGGCAACGAGAACTGGGAATTCGACCGGGGCGGATTGATGCAACGGCGTTTCGCGTCGATCAACGACATGCCCATTGCCGAGTCAGCGCGAAAGTTTCACTGGCCCCTGGGCCGGCGGCCTGACGCTCATCCCGGCCTCACCGATCTCGGACTCTAGGACGACGCGCGTCATTGTCATTGGCGCCGGCGTCGCGGGGTTGGCGGCGGCCGATGCGTTGGTGTCGGCGGGCGTCGATGTCGTCGTCGTCGAAGCGCGCGACCGCATTGGCGGCCGGGTGCTGACCCTGCGGCCTCCCGGTCTGCCCGCGCCGATCGAGTTGGGCGCCGAGTTCGTGCACGGGCGCGTGCGCGAGACGCTGGACGTGGCCGACCAAGCGGGATTGCTGCTCACCGCGGTCGGCGGGCAGGCGTGGCGCGTGCATCCCGGAGCGCGAGAACCGGCGGACATCGCGAACGCGGCCATGGGGCACGTGCTCGATCGTCTGGATCCCGCTCGCGCGCCGGATCGGACGTTCGATGCGTTTCTAGCCGCGGAAGGCGTCGCGCCGCGCGACGCCGCGTCGGCGCGCCAGTTCGTGCGCGGGTTCGATGCCGCTGATCCCGCGCGGGTCGGCGAGCGATGGCTCGCGCAAGCGCAGGCGGGGTCGGCCCGCGACCAGAGCGATCACGCGTATCGGATCGTGAGCGGCTATGACCGCGTTCCTCACTGGCTCGCGCGTCGACTCGCCGCCGGTGCGCTTCGGTTGTCGTCGCCCGTGCAGCGCATCAGCTGGCGCCGCGGCGCCGTCGCCGTCCAAGTCGCGGGTGACGCGACGGTCGAAGGCGAGGCCGCGATCGTGACCGTGCCGCTGGCCGTCCTCGCCGCGGCCGACGGCATCGCGTTCGAGCCGCCGCTCGGCCCCGACAAGACGGCGGCGATCGCCGGACTCGCCACCGGATCGGTCGTCCGACTCGTCGTCCAGTTTCGCGAGGCGTTCTGGGACGAGATGGGGTTCGACCGGCTGGGGTTTCTCTTCACGTCTGATGCCACGGTGCCGACCTGGTGGACGACCTATCCCCTACGGACTCCGGTGCTCGTAGGATGGTGCGGCGGACCAGCCGCCACGACCCTCGCCGCGGCAGGCGCTTCGGCGGGCGCAGAGGCCCTCGTCGATCGCGCGCTCGGCGCGCTGGCGGCGCAACTCGATGCGCCGCGCTCCTGGCTGGACGCCCTGGTGCGGGCGCATTGGTATTACGACTGGGAGCACGATCCGTACGCCCGTGGCGCCTACAGCTATGGACTCGTGAACGGCATCGACGCGCCCCTGACCCTGCGCGCTCCCGTGCGCGACACGCTTTTCTTCGCGGGGGAAGCGACCGACGCCGAGGGACGCTCGGGGACGGTGCACGGGGCCATCGCCAGCGGCCGCCGCGCGGCCGCCGAGATCCGGGCCGCGCTCCGCTAGCGCCGAGGGCTAGCGCGGGATAGAGGCCCCGACGTCGATCACGGCAGCGGTGCGGCGGGGTCGAGACCGAGCGCGTAACCGAGCGCGCGTTTTCGCAGCGCGAGGTTGACGATGGCTTGGGCGCGCAGGGACTGCGCCTGGACCAGCGCCGACTGCGCCGTGGTCACATCGACAATCGTCGCGAATCCCACCTCGAACCGCCCGTTCACCAAATCGTACGCCTGCTGCGCCGCGTCGAGCCCGGCGCGCGACGACGCGAGCTGCTGGAGCGACGTGCGGTAGTCGCCCACCGCGCGCGCGACATCCCCCGCCACGCCGAGCCGCAGGTCCTCGTCGGCATAGCGCGCCGCGTCGTACGACACGTGCGCTTGCTCGACCGACAATCGCGTCCGGAAGCGGTCAAAGACGTACCAGTTCAGACCGAGCCACAGCTCGCCGGTGGTCTGGCGCCCGACTTGATCCCACAGCGGCGTTTGGCGACCGGTGATGATCGACGTCCCGTTGGATGCATTGCCGTAATCGAAGAATCGGCCCGAGCTCAGGACCCCCGCGCCGACATTGACGCGCGGCAGGTAGCCACTGCGCGCCCGCGCGATGTCTTGCTGATTGGACACGACGTTGGCGTTCGCCGCCTGCAGATCGGCGCGGCGCGCCGTGGCGTCCCTGACCAACTGGTCCACGTCCGCGTATCGACCACCGAGGCGGTCGGTGTCCGGCGGCGGCGCGGCGAGTTGGACCGGCAGGTGGGGATCCACGCGCAGCCGTTGCAGGAGACTGATCTCGTCAGACTGGACGCGATTCTGCGTATCCGCCAGCGCTGACTTATCCGCGGCGGCCTGCGCCTGCTGCCGGTAGAGGTCCGCCGGCGGGCGCTTGCCGACGCGCACGAGCTCTTGAAGCTGGTCGACGCGCAGCTGCGACGCCGAGACATTTTGGGTGGCGATGGAGACGAGCTGCTGGTCCAGCATGACCGTCAGGTAGGCTTGCGTCACGTCCAACGCGATGGTCTGTCGGGCGCGCGCCAGGGACAGGTCCGCCGCCGTGCGCGTCGCCAGGGCCGCCTTGACGCCGGCCACATTGGCGAACCCGTTGAAGAGATTGAGACTGGTCGAGATATGGTAGCCCAGTTCGCGAAACCGGGTGTTCGTCGGATTGATGTCGCGCTGGCTGAGCAGCAGGTTGCCCGTGTACTGGTCAAACCCACCAGTCGCCCCGAGGTCCGGCAGAAACTGCGCATAGCGCTCGAGCACCAACGCGCCGGAGAGACGCGACACGTCGCGGGCCTGGAGGATGGGTGTCGCGCCGCGCACGGCGAGCGTCACCGCGCTGTCGAGCGTGAGCTGGACGGCCGGCGGCTGCGCGCCAGCCGGCGCCGGTACCGGCGCGAGGCAAACGGCCGCCCACACCGCCCGCGCCCGTAGGAATCGCATCACGTACCTACGCCGCCGGTTTGGTCGCCGAAGGCTCCGCCGAGGGCTCCGCGATCGGTTGGATGCGCTGGCCATCGGGCACGCTATCGCCAAGGTTGAGCGCGACCCGGTCGCCCGGGTCGACATCGTGCGGCGCCAGCCGCACCATCTCGCCGTCGTTGTCGAGGACGTGGACCAGATGAAACGCGATGGTGTTGCCCGGCGTGATGCGGGCCACGAACGTCGCGTTCCCGCGCGCGAAGACCGCCTCGGCCGGTACCCGGAGGTAGGCTGGGGCGTGCACGCGCATCGTCACCCGCAAGATGCCGCCCGCCACGAGATCGCGTTTGCCATTCGGCACGTCGACCTCGGCCAGGAGCGTCCGCGTCGCCGGATCGAGCTCGCCGGTGTACCGCGTGACCCGGCCCTGAATGGGGACATTCGGGTGCGTGAGATCGTCGAGCGTCACCGGCGACCCGCGCTTGACGTCGCCCGCGTCGCGTTGATCGACGTACACAAAGACGCGCAGGGAATCGATCTGACCCACCGCCACCACGGGGAGCGCGCTCGTCTGGGCGTTCTGCGCGTTTTGCATCAGCGCGCCCGGATCGGCGAACCGCGCGGTCACCACGCCATTGAACGGCGCCCGTAAGACCTCGTACCCTTTCAGCGTCGCGAGCGCCCGCGCGTGCGCCTCGGCCTGCGCGGCGTCGGTCTCGGCGGTCTGTGCCTCCTCGGGCGCGATCAACTTGCGCGCGATCAGTTGCGCGTCTCGATCCGCGATCTCCCGTTTGTTCTTCGCGTCGGCGAGGGCGGAGGCGTACGCCTCGTCCGTCTCGGGTGATTCGACGACCGCCAGCACGTCGCCTTTGCGCACCGGGTCGCCCTTGTCGACCCGCACCGCGGTCAAGTAGCCACTCACCTTCGAGTACAACGTGACCGAAAAGTAGGGTCGCGATTCGCCGGTGAGCACGATGGTCCGGTCGCCCCCACCGGTCTCGACACGCGCCACCTGCACCCGGGGTCCGGCCGTGACGTCGGCGACCCGCGCCCGGGCCTCGCGCGCGAGTGAACTCTTGCGCGACGCGCCCAGGACGACGACCGCGCCGATCGTGAGCGCCACGATGAGCACGCCGCCAATATACAATCGCATGTCAGAATGGTTCATGATAGGCCAGGCCTTGGGACTCGGCCTGGAACCGCTGCTCCACGCGATAGGCGCCCGGGAGTTTCCGCGCGAGGACGGTATAGAGGACGGGCACGATCAACAGGGTGACGACCGTGGCCATTCCCAGGCCGCCGATCACCGCGCGGCCAAGTGGCGCGTTCTGTTCGCCGCCTTCACCGGACCCGATGGCCATGGGCAGCATGCCCAGGATCATGGCGCCGGCGGTCATCAGCACCGGGCGCAGGCGCGTCTTGCCGGCCTCGATCGCCGCCTGCGCGGCCTCCAGGCTGTGCTCGACGCGCTGGTCGTTGGCGAAGCTCACGACGAGGATCGAGTTGGCGACGGCAATGCCTACCGCCATGATCGCGCCGAGCAGTGATTCGATGTTGATCGTCGTTCCGGTCGCGACCAACATCCACAGAATGCCGACGACGGCGCCGGGGACGGTGCCCATGATGATCAACGGGTCGATCCACGATTGGAAGAGGACCGCCATGAGGGCGAACACCAGCACGACGGCGACCACGAATCCCAGCCCCAAGCTGCTGAACGCCTGGTGCATGACGGTGCCCTGGCCGCGCACGGTGACGTGCATGCCGGCGGGCAGCGTGCCGAGCGCTGATACGGTGCGTTGCACGCCGTCGACGACGGACCCCAGGTCGCGCCCCTCGACGTTGGCCGTGATGTCGAGCACGCGCGCGACCGTATAGTGATCGATCTCGGCCGGCTGCGCGGTGGTCGTCATGTGCGCGATATTGTCGAGCGTCTGTACCGGCGCCCGGGGCTGAGGGTTGGTCGCTGCCCACGCGGGGACGCTCTGCGTCAGACGACCGGCAGCCGTGACGGGCGTCGCCAGCACGTCCGCCGTCGATGTCATCTTGGGCAGCGGCACTTCGACGGCCACCAGGTAGTTGACCTGGTTCGCGGGATTGACGAAATACGACGGGGAGACGAGGCCGCTCGACGCCAGAGAGATCAGCATGCTGCTCGCCGCATCGCGTTGCGTGATCCCGAGTTCCGCGGCCCGCTGGCGATCCACCTCGAGGAAGAGCGTCGGATAGTCGAGGACCTGCTTGATCGTCACGTCCGCCGCCCCCGGCACCTCGCGCATCCGGTCCCGCAGGGTGCGCGCCATGGCGTAGGCGCGATCGAGGTCGGGATACTGGATCTGGACGTCGATGGGCGCCGGCAGGCCGAAGTTGAGCACCTGGCCGACGATATCGGCCGTCTGAAAGTACACCGTCGAGCCGGGAAACTCCCGATTCAGGGTGGTCCGGAGCTCCCGGACGTAGCCCTCCGTGGGACGATGCCCGGGCTTGAGGGCGACGAGAATCTCGGCATCCATGCCGCTGGCGTTGTTCGTGGGGACGAACGCCAGATTGAGCGAGCCGGGAATCCCGATCGTCGAGTTGATGGTCGCCAACTCGGCCGCCGGCACGAGCTGGCGAATGCGTCGCTCGATCTGGCTCACCAGTGCCTCGGTCTGCTCGATCCGCGTTCCGGACGGCGCGCGATAGTGGAGCTTCATGATGCCGGCGTCCGTCGACGGAAAGAAATCCTGGCCGGTCACGCCGAACAATCCCAGGCTCGCGACCAAGATGGCGCCAAACACGCCTAGCGTAAATCGGCGATGCAGAATGAGCACCGTCAGGACACGCGCGTACGCGTTCTGGAAACGCGCGAAATAGTGATCGCGGGTGTTGTTGAACGCGTGGCCGAAACGCGCCAGCGGGCCGGCCTCGGCGGCGAGCGGCGGCGGATGCGCGACGCCGTCGCCCGTATCGACGCCCTCGGGATCGTGCACCGGCTCGGCGCCCAACATCATGCGGGATAGCGTTGGCACGAGCGTGCGGGACAGGACATAGGAGGCGAGCATCGCGATCACGACCGCGAGCGCGATCGGGATGAACAGAAACCGCGCCGGGCCCTCCAGCAGCACCACCGGGAAGAACACGACGCAGACGGCCAGCGTCGCGACGATCGCCGGGGTGGCGATCTGTTGCAGCGCGTCGAGGATCGCGACCGTGAGCGGTTTGCCCATGGCCCGATTGCGGTGGACATTCTCGATGGTGACGATGGCGTTGTCCACCAACAGCCCGATCGAAAGCGACAGCCCGCCCAACGTCATGATGTTGAAGGAGTTGCCCGTGGCATTCAGTCCGATCACCGATGTCGCCATGGCCAGCGGGATCGAGATGCAGGCGATGAGCACGCTGCGCCAACTGCCGAGGAAGGCGAGGATCATGAGCGCGACGAGCACCGCCGACGTGATCGCTTCGTGCATGACGCCGCTGATCGCCGCGCGCACAAACCGCGACTGGTCGAAGTCGAGCCGGAGGTTGAAGCCCGCGGGCGCCACACTCCGGATCTCGGGGATCATCTGCTTTGTGGCTTCGACAACGGCGAGCGTGGACGCGTCGGCTTTCTTGAGGATCGTCAGATAGGCGGCGCGCCGTCCGTCCACGCGCACGATATTCGTTTGCTCGGCGAACCCATTGCGCACACGGGCCACGTCGCCGACAGACACGACGGCGCCGTTCACCACTTTGATGGGGATCTGATTGAACGCCTCGATGCTCGAAGGACTGGAGTTCATCGCGACGTCGTACTCGCGCGTGCCGATGCGGGCCGTGCCGGCGGGGAGGATAATGTTCGATTGCTGCAGCGCCGCGAGGACGTCGGTCGCCGCCAGGCCTTTGCTGTTCAACGCCGCCGGGTCGACGTCGATCGTGATCTCCCGGGTCTTGCCGCCATACGGCTGCGGCGTCGCCAGACCCGGGATCGTGAACAACCGCAGGCGGATGAAATTCTGCCCGTAGTCCGCGATGTTCTGCTCGGGCATCGTCTCGGATGTCAGCGTGAGCTGCGCGACAGGGACGTTCGAGGCGTTGGACTGGACAACGTAGGGCGGCGTGATGCCCGGCGGCATCGCCTTGATCGCCGTCTGCGACGACGAGACGATCTGCGCGATCGCATTGCCGATATTGGTGCCAGGTTGGAAAAAGATCTTGACCAGCCCGACACCGGTTTCCGACTGCGACTCGATACGGGAGATGCCGTCGACCGTCGAGGAGAGGTTGCGCTCGCTGAGCAGGACGACGCGGCTCTCCATGTCCCTTGGCATCATCCCCGGATACGTCCAGACGACGGCGACGACCGGAATGTCGATCAGCGGGAAGATGTCGACCGCCATCCGCTGGCCGGCAAGCACCGCCATGAGCAGCAACACGCCGCACGCGACGGCGACCGTGTACGGTTGGCGGAGCGCAAAACGCACCATGGCGGGCAAAAGCGGCCAGAGGAGACAAAGGTGTACGAACGGCCCCGGCTTGCGGCGCCGCACCATTGGAGATTACATAGCCCGGAGTGCCCCGCACAATTCGAAATTGCCTCATTGTCCCATTCCAACTGGTTATGGCTTTGAATCTTCGCGTGACCGTCGGCCAGACGATTCTGGCGGGAAGACTGGAATACGACCGCGCGCCCGCGACGTGCGCCTCCTTCGAGCGGCTCTTGCCGCTCCGGGCGACGCTGCTGCACGTGCGGTGGAGCGGGGAAGCGACGTGGGTGCCACTCGGCGATCTCGATATCGGCGTCGACCAGCGTCTCGAGCACCCGGTACACGAGCCCGAGCCGGGTCAGATCCTGCTGTATCCCGGTGGCGTCAGCGAGACGGAAATCCTAATCCCCTATGGCCGCACTCGATTCGCCGCCAAGACCGGACCGCTCCACGGGACCCATTTCCTGACGATCCGTGACGACGTCGGGGCCTTGGCGGAGATCGGGCGCCGGGCGCTTTGGGAAGGCGCCCAGGCCGTGTTGTTCGAGTCCGTCACGGATGGCGAAAGCCGTTCCGCGCCACCAGATCGAACGTCGTGATCGTGGCGGCGAGAAATGCCGCGCTGAGCACCGTCGCGGTCACGTTCAACCCGCCGCGTTGAAGCGACGTCACATTGCGCAGGGGGAACGCGACGGGGACGAGCGGGATGTCTTTGTGGACGCGCTCCTCGGCGGTCACCGTGTCGTGCGCGACGTAGGCGTTTTCCAGCTCCAAGGCTGACCCGCTCGTGGTCCCGATCAACACGTGGCCGAGATCTGCCTCCATCCCGGGCGCGGGGAGCGGTTTCCCTTGTCTATTGGGGTGACGCCGGCTGAGGTGTAAACGTTAGCACAGTGGATATAATGACATTGATGATGTCATTATATCATGGATGGTGATCGATCGCGATAGCCGGCTCCCGCTTTACGCCCAGGTCGAAACGGCGCTCACGGAAGGCATTGCCGATGGGTCGATGCCCCTCGGCAGTCGCCTGCCGTCGGAGGACGAGCTCATCGAGCGCTTCGGCGTCAGCCGCACCACGGTCCGCAAGACGATCCAAGTCCTGGCCGACCGCGGGCTCGTCGAGATCCGCCGGGGCAAAGGCACGTTCGTCACGGAGCCGAAGATCACGCAGGAGCTCACTGAGCTCACGGGCTTTGTCGAAGACATGCAGGCGTTGGGGCGTCGGCCGACGGCTCGCGTGCTCGGGACCGGGATCGTCGCCGCGAGCGAAACCGTCGCCCGGCAACTCCGGTTGGTCGCGGGCACGCCCGTGGTGCGGATCGAACGGGTCCGGCTCGCCGACGGTGTGCCGCTGTCGTTCGACGAGACGTACCTCCCGCGCGACATCGGGGACAAGGTCATCGCGCACGACTTGGCGACGCATCCGATCTTCGCGCTCCTCGAGCAGCATCACGATGTGCGCCTCGTCGAGGCCGAGTATCGGCTGGAAGCGGCGCTCGCGGAGCCGGCGATCGCGAGGGCGCTGGGTATCGATGCGGGCAGTCCGATCTTTCGGATCGAGCGCACATCCTACGGCCCCGGACGTCGACCGGTCGACTACGAGATGTTGCACTACCGGGGCGATCAGATCCGATTCGTGACGCGCCTGGCCCGGCGCACCGGAACGTGACGCCGGGATTCGGCCTGTGGCTGTTCGCCGTGGCGGTCGGCGCGAGCGCGCTCGGCGGCATGCTCGGTATGGCCGGGGGGATCTTCATCGTACCGGTCCTCACGATATTCGGGCACGTCGATATCCGCATTGCGGTGGGCGCCAGCATTGTGTCCGTGATCGCCTGCTCGTGCGGCAGCGCCGCATCGTTTCTCCGCGATCGTCTCACCAACGTCCGTCTGGCACTCGTGCTGGAGACCGCGACGACGCTGGGTGCGTTGAGCGGTGTGCTGCTGGCGGGCTTACTCCCGTCGCGCGCCCTCTTCTTCCTGTTCGCCGCCGTACTGCTCGTGTCGGCGCAGCAGATGTTCGCCCGGCGCGGCGACGCGGCTGTCCGCGGTCCCGCGCCGGAAGCCGGGCGTTGGGACGCCTTACGCCTCGATGCGAGCTACCCTGATCGCGTGCTGGGACAGGACGTGGCGTACCAGGTGCGGCGGGTCCCGCTGGGTCTCGCGCTCATGTTTGGCGCCGGCTGCATCTCGGCGCTCCTGGGGATCGGCAGTGGCGTGCTCAAGATCCCCGCGATGGATACCGCACTGCGTCTCCCCATCAAAGTGTCGTCGGCGACATCGAACTTCATGATCGGGGTGACGGCGGCAGCCAGTGCCGGAGTCTATTTCCTGCGCGGTGACATTGTCACATCCATTGCCGGCCCGGTCGCGCTGGGCTCAGTCATTGGGGCGGTGCTCGGGGCCCGCGCGCTCGTACGCGTCCCGAACGAGCGGTTGCGCCTGCTCTTTATCGTCATCCTCGTCGCGCTCGCGACCCAAATGATCGTGAGCGCGGCCTGAGCGCGACATGAGACTGGAAAGCCGGCTGGCGTCCCTTCTGTCCTCGGGCACGTGGCTCGCGTCGACGGTCGTCGCGTTGGGACTCGCGTTGGGGCGCGGGCGGATCGCGACCGCGGGGATCGTGCTCTTCATCCTGTTGCCCGTTGCCCGCGTCACCCTCATGCTGGTCGCGTTTCTCCGCGAGCGCGACTATAGAATGAGCGGGATCGCCGCTCTCGTGCTGCTCTTCATTGGTCTGGGATTCGCAATGGCTCGATAGCTCCCAACCAGGCAGGAGCGGATCATGCGCGCGGTGCAATTTGACAACTATGGTGGCGTCGAGGTGTTGCACGTGGTCGATGTCGACAAGCCGGTTCCCGGACCGAAGCAAGTGCTCGTGCGGGTGACGGCCGCCGGCATCAATCCCGGCGAAGCCGCGATCCGGTCCGGCGCGTTCGCCGATAGATGGCCTACGACGTTCCCCTCAGGCGAGGGTAGCGATCTCGCCGGCGTAGTCCAGGAGATCGGCGACGACGTCGACAACGTTGTCGTGGGCGAGGAAGTCATTGGCTTCACCAATGAACGCGCGAGCCATGCCGAGCTCGTCGTGGTCGACGCCGAGGATCTCATCCATTGTCCGCCCAACGTGTCGTGGGAACAGGCGGGTGCGCTCTTCGTCGTGGGCACGTCGGCCTACGCCGCCGTGCGCGCCGTGGCGCCGCGCGTCGGTGAGACTCTCGTGGTGTCGGGCGCCGCGGGTGGCGTCGGCTCCGTCGCCGTCCAGTTGGCCGCGATGGCCGGCGCGAAAGTCATTGGCCTGGCCAGCGAGCCCAATCACCGTTGGTTGGCCCAACACGGCGCGATACCCGTCGCCTACGGCAACGGCGTGGCCGAGCGCATTCGCGAAGCCGCCGGCGGCCGCATTGACGCCTTCATCGATACCTTCGGCGGCGGGTATGTCGATCTCGCGCTGGCCCTCGGCGTCCGCCCCGAGCGCATTGACACGATCATTGATTTCGACGCCGCCCGGCAACACCACGTCAAGACCGACGGCAACGCCGCGGCGGCGACCGCCGAAGTGATGGGATCGCTCGCGGCCCTGATCGACCAAGGTCGCCTCGAGATCCCGATCGCCCGCGTGTATTGCCTCGACGAGGTTCGCGATGCGTTCCGCGAGTTGGAGCATCGCCACACCCACGGCAAGATCGTGCTCAAGCCGTGTTGACCCGCGCGTCGGTCATCCGGCGCCCCGTTCGGCGTCGGCGGGCGCCTGGCCGGCCAGGAGCTTGATACCGGCCCCGCGGAACGTGGCGACCACGCGCTCCATCAGGTCCGACCGAAAGTCGCGCGAGTTCCCGACGTCCCGTACGGCGACGACCAGTTCCAAGGTCACGGCCGCATCACCGGCCGCGACGACCGTGGCGATCGGCGGGCGCGCCGGGTCGGCGCGCTCGTCGCGGGCCGCCTGCACCAGCACCGCGCGGGCGCGGTCGATATCGGCATCGGGCGGGATACCAACCGCGATACGCAACGCGGCCCCCGCGCTTTGGGAGAAATTGTAGAGTCGCGCGCCCGTGATGTCTTTGTTCGGAATGATGAGCAAGCCATTGTGCGCGGTCTGGATGCGCGTGGTGCGCAGCGTCAGACGCTCGACATGGCCAATGAGCCCGCCGTCGCCCACCCGGACCCAATCCCCCACGCGGATCGGGCGGTCCCAGAGAATCGTGAAGCCCGCGATGAGATTGGCCAGCGTGTCCTGCGCGGCAAACCCGAACGCCAGCCCGATGATGCCCAGGCCGGCGATGACGCCGCCGAGATTGAGGCCGACCCCGGCCAGCGCCTCCACGACGCCGAGGGTCAGCAGCGCCGCGCGCATCACGGAGATCACGAGGTCCACCGCTTCCGGCGCGACGTGCGTGCGCAGGCGGAAGACGTGGTCGCCGATGATCTGGAGGGCGACGGCCGCGGCCCAGAAGAGCGCCAGCGTCAGCATCGCCGCGGCCAGGCGCGTCGCGCCGAGGATCGTGGCCGCCACCGTGGCGGCCACCAAGCCGCCGAGTGGTCCGACCGACGGCGGCGTCGCGGTCGCCTGACCGTTCCGGCGCCGAATCGCTAGCCGGACCCAGACGGTGATCAGCACGACCGCCCCGGCGGCGAGCAGCGCGATGAGGAGTCGGGGCAGCAGTTGCACGAACCCGTTGGCCAGGTCCACGAGCCAATGTTCGGCGCGGACCGGCAGCGTGCTCAACGAGTCGCGGAGGATATGGCGGGCATCCCGCGCGATCGGCGGGAGCGAGGGGCTAGGGGCTTGGGGGGCGGGCGTTTGTTGAGGTGGAAGCAGGGTTTGCACGAGGCCCACGGTCACGCACAGTCCGTTCCGCCAGCACGGCAACGACCACGCCCACGCCGATAATGACGCCCAGGATGGAGAGACCGAATCCGCGCCGCATGGTTCCCGGGCGCGTCAGGCAGGCGGCGAGGAGGGACAGCGCGGCCCCAAGCAGGCCCATGATCGCGCTGGCGGAGCGAAGGAAAGACGCCGTGTCCGGCGACCAGGCGCCGGCGCGATATCCGAATGCCGATCCCGCGAGCAGTAGGAGCGCCGCGGCCGCGATAGCGGGCGCGACCACCGCGATCAGGGGCAAACCGCGCCGGGGCGAACGCCCGGCGCGGGGCTGCGAAGTTGTCACCATCAGGAAAACACTAATACCGCCTGCAACCCCGTGGTGTACGGACCGCTAGTGTACGATCAACGTGCCGCTGAAGTTGTGATTGCTGCAGTGGAACGGGAACGTGCCGGCCGTGGAGAAGGTGCGTGTCACGCTCGCGTTCGAGCTGTTGGGGATGTTCGCTGGCGCGCCGGGCACGGCGCCATCAAACATGACGTTGTGTACGACGCTACCGAATTGGAATGTCACGGTCGTGCCGACGGCGACCGAGTCCGGGTTCGGACTGAAGAAGTAGTTCCCGCCCGACCCGTACGCACCGCCTGTGGTCACCGAGCTGGCCATAATGGTCGTGCTCGAGCCAGCCGATGGACCCGTGGCGCCGCTACTGCTGCTGCTACCGCACGCGAGCAGGGCGCTCGTCGCCAAGGTAGCAAGTCCCACCCCGATATACCTGCGCATGACAAATCTCTCCGGATGTTGGTCGGAGAATGCTGTCGCAAGCGATGGTCCCGCCGCGCGGGTCGTGGGGCGAATGCGCACCCGGGCGGGGTGAGTGCGTTGCGGCACGTATCGGCCCCGCGCCCCTAGATCTTCGGATATTTCAGGTGGAATTCGGTCTCGTTTTGATAGGCGCGGGCGAAGGCCAGGAGCTTCGCCTCGCCGTAGAGCGGTCCCAGGAACGTGAGACTCACCGGTGTGCCGGGGCCGCCCCAGTTCCCGCCGAAGGCGCCGGGGCCCGGCGGCGGATCGTAGGCCGGTGCATTGTCGCCGCGCAGGCCATTGGGTACGATGACGGCGGGATGACCGGTGAGATTGGTCACGACGAGTTGCGTGGAGCTCGTGGGAGCGACGATGACGTCGTAGTGCTCGAAGACCTTGGCCATCGCTTCGATGGCCAGCATGCGGGCGCGATTGGCCTGGATGTACTCGACGGCCGGCGTGAATCGCGCCGTGCGGAACGTGTTCGGCCAGTCGGTCGGTGACTGCTCGGTGAGCAGGGCGTCGCGTCCGGTCCGCGTCAGCTCATCGAATGCGGCAGCGGCTTCCGCCGAGAGCAAGCTGGTCATGGCCTGCCACGGGAGCTGCGGCAGCTCGACGGGCGTCATGGTAATGCCCATGCTTCCGATGCGCGCCAACGCCGCCGTATCGAATCGCCGATCGTAGTCGGCGTGGGCGCGCGCCACTTCCTGCTGGTGCCGGCCCGCCGTATCCGCCGCGGCCGGGGGCGCGAACAGCCGGATCTGAGGCGGCTCGCCCTCGAAGTCGCTCTTGAGATACCCGACGCGCAGGGTCTTCGCGTCGAGTGTGCCGTCCCAGTTGAATGCTGCCGCATGCACGGTCCGGTCGTGGCCATCGGGCCCGTGAATCGCATCGAGCACGATGGCGCAGTCTTCCACCGAGCGGCAGATCGGTCCGAGCTTGTCCATGCTCCACGAGAGGGCCATGGCGCCCGTGCGCGGCACGCGGCCGAACGTCGGGCGGAGTCCGGTGCAACCGCAGCGTGTCGATGGCGACGAGATGGAGCCGAGCGTCTCCGAGCCGATGGAGAACGCCACGCATCCGGCGGCGGTCGCCGAGGCCGGGCCGGCCGAGGACCCGCTCGATCCTTGTGCCGTCCGCCACGGGTTGCGGGTGACGCCGCCGAACCAACGGTCGCCGAGGGCCAGGGCGCCAAGCGTGAGCTTGGCGATGAGCACCGCGCCCGCTTGATCCAACCGGGTGACGACCGTGGCGTCCTGGTCGATCATTCGATGCTCGAAGCCACCGGCGCCCCACGTCGTGGGATACCCCTTCACGGCCAGCAGGTCTTTCGCGCCCCAGGGAAGGCCGTGCAACGGGCCGCGGTACTTGCCGGCGGCGATGTCGCGATCCGCTTCTTTCGCCTGCGCCATGGCCCGATCGGCCGTGAGCGTGATGACGCAGTGCAGCGTCGGGTCGAGGCGTTGGAGTCGCGCCAGGTACATCTCGGTGAGCGCGGTCGACGAGACCTTGCGGGTGCGCACCAACTCGGCCAGCTCGCGGACTGTCGCGAAGCACAGGTCCTCGACGTTCTTCGGCGCGCCCCGCGCCGGAGCCGCCGACATCCGCATCGGGCGTTTCCCGGTCGCGAACGTCATCGAGGGCAGCGTGGGATCGAAGTTGAACGCCGGCGCGACGCCGTTCGGCATGTGCAGCGCATAGATCGCGTCGTAGCTCTTCACGTTCTGGTTCAGGCTCGCGACCATGGCATTGCGATGGTCGGGGGCGATCGCCACGTCGGCGATCACCGACGCTTGGTCGATCATGTCCTTGGTGACCGCACCGTGATCGCGCGCCAGCGTCCACAGCGCGCCGGGAAACAGCGTGGTGCTCAGGCCGAATCCGGAGCACGTCGTCAGAAACCCGCGTCGGTCAAGCATGTCGTCTCAATGGTCCGGGTTGAGTGGGGGTACGATACCCAGCTGCTCGTAGATCGGGCGCATTTCCTTTCGTATGGCCGGAAGCCGGGTCCAGAACCAGATGGCGCCCGCGATGCAACACGATCCCGTGACCATCACCGTGCGCGGCGCGCCGATCCAGTCCGCGAGACCGCCCGCCAGCAGGCTTCCGAAGGGCGCCATGCCGACGAAAGCCGCCATATAGTAACTCATCACGCGGCCGCGTTTGTCGTCCGGTACGAGCGTCTGGATGATCGTGTTGCTGGCGGTGAGTCCCTGCATCATCCCGAACCCGGTCCCCAGCATGAGCACGAGGGACAGCCACAGGGCGCGCGAGAGTCCGAACAGGATGAGACTCGTGCCGAAGACGGCGGCCGCGATGGGAATCATTTTGGTCAGGCCGCGCACCGACTTGCGCAACACCAAAGAGAAAGCCGAGACGACGGCGCCTACGCCGCTGGCGCCCATGAGGAACCCCAGGGTATGGGCCCCGCCGTGGAGCACCTGGGCGGCAAAGACCGGCATCAGCACGACGTAGGGGATGCCCATCAGGCTCACGATGGCGAACAGGACGAGGATGGTCCGCACCGGCGCGAACGTGGAGACGTAGTCCCACCCTTCCCGCAGCTGCTCGACCATGGTCGAGGTCGCGCGCGCGAGCTGGAAAGGGGGGATCCGCATTAACTGGAGCGAGACAATGACCGCGACATAACTGACGCCGTCAATCAAAAAGCACCAGCCCTCGTTGCTGGCGGCGATCACCAGGCCGGCCAGGGAAGGGCCGATCAGGCGCGCCACGTTGACCATCGACGAGTTGATGGCGATGGCATTCGACAAGTCGCGGCGGTCCTCGACCATCTGAACGAGGAACGACTGGCGCGCCGGCATGTCGAAGGCGTTGATGATCCCCTGGAACGCGCTCAGCGCCAGGACTTCCCCGATCGTGATGCGGTGGGAGAGCGTCAGCGCGGCCAGCAGGAGGGACTGGACCATGGCGGCCGCCTGGGTCCAGATGAGCACCCGGTGGCGATTCATGCGATCCACGAGAACGCCAGCGAATGGCGCCAGGAGAAACGTCGGGATCTGGCCGGCGAAGCTCACGGTGCCCAGCAGCAACGCCGAACGTGTGAGACGGTAGACCAGCCACGACGTGGCGATCCGCGTCATCCACGTGCCGATCAGGGAGATGCTCTGGCCGCCGAAGAACAGCCGAAAATTCGGGTGCCGCAGAGCGCGCCAGGCATGCGAGAAACCGCGGGTCGTCGCGGCGGGTGCGCTACCGGATGCAGGGCTGGGCTGTTCGATAGCGAACCGTACTCGGCGCCGCGCACCCAGTCAACGTCGCGCACGCCTGCTGTATCAGGGGGCTGCCCATGGCATCACGCCATGGGCAGCGGCCCAAAGATCGCTACGGTTGATCGGCATAGAATTCGGTGATACACGACGTGACGAGACGATCCAGCAGCGCCCACGCGTCGGAGGGCGGTAACCGTTGCACGTCGGCCGAACGCAGCCACGCGTGTTTGATCGCGATGATGAGCGGCGACACCGGCATTTGACGGGCGTGTGCGCCGGCGCAGAATGCGTGCATTGCGCGGGCGGCGCGCTCGGCGTGCAATCCACCATTGCGTCGAGCCGCCAGTGCACATTGAAGTACAACGCCAGCCGTCACATTTGGCGGCCTCGTGCATGTGATACGCATTGCAGGGGCGAGCATTGCCGTGCGCGTCGTCGTCGTCCTTTCCCGTGGCATGTGTGCCCAGTCCGTCATGTGGGCGTGGATCATATCCGTCGGTGGGTCAGGGCACCAATGAGACCTTGGTCCCGAGTCGGCTCACGCGCCGCTTTGCACGTTCGTGCAAAAAATCGCCGCGAGAGCTGTTGCGAATTGTCGGCGAGTTGCTTATAGCGTAAATGCGTGTATCGCTCAGCAACATCAGTCGGTTCGTGCGGCTGCGACGTACGCCCTATGCGACCGTGCCGAGGTGATGATGCGACAGCCGGTCTTAGCAGAGCACGGTAGGGTGACTTCCACCGCGCGCGTCACGGAGCCATCGCTACGGGGATGGCTCGCCCAACGGCGTGCGCGTCAGGTCGACGCCGTCGCCGTCGACTTGAGTGCGTCGCTGGCCCAGGTCCCGGCCGCGCGGATCGACCGCGAGATCGACCGGGCACTCCCGCGGATCGCGCGCGCGTTCGATGCGGATCGGGTCGGCATCATCGAAGCGCCGCGCCCCGATGGATGCATGGTCTTCGCGCACCGCTGGTGTACCGATCGTGTGACTCCGCTTCCCGCCTCCCTGTGCGCCGACGACGTTCCCACCGTCGGCGCGCGATTCCTGCGTGGGGATGTCGTGCGGTTCCTTCATCCGGACGACCTTCCGCCCGCTGCGGCGATTGATCGGGCGACGTACGAGCGCCACGCGTACACGTCGAGTGTGCTCGTGCCGCTCGACATCGAGGGGCGGGTGGTCGCGGGATTGGAGCTGAGCACGAGCGGACGCGAGCGCGATTGGGCGGACGCGCAGGTTCGCCGGCTGCAAGCGGTCGCGGCGGCGGTTGCTGGCGCGTGGCGGGTTCGCGCCGCCATTGAGGCAGGGCGCCGGTCGGATGCGTTATCGGCCGGTGTTTTGGACTCGCTCGGCGCGCAGGTGGCGGTGACCGACCGGTGCGGCACCATCGTCCGTGTCAACGAGGCATGGCAACGGTTCTCCGCGACGTGTGGCGGGATGTTGGGCGTGGGCGCCAACTACCTCGACGCGTGGCGGCGGCGGGCGGCATGGACCGACGGCGCGCCGGCGGCCGCCGCGCTGGACCGCATGGAAGCGGCCCTGCGCGGCGAGTGGTCCGGTCGTCCCGTCGAGTACACCTGCTGCGACGTGACCTGGGAGATCGCGATGGCGCCCCTGCGGGTGGCCGAGGGCGGGGTCGTGATCTCCCAGCTGGACGTGACCGCGCGGAAGCGGGCGGAGCGCGACGCCGATCAGCGGCGGCGCGAGGCCGCCCACGTGGCGCGCGTCGCGACGGTGGGTGGTCTCACGGCGTCGCTCGCGCACGAGTTGAACCAGCCGTTGACGGCGATCCGCAGTAACGCGCAGACGGCCCTGCGCTACCACCCGGCGACGCCAGGCGCGGACAGCGAGATGCCGGGCATCCTCGATGACATCGTCGCCGATGCCACGCGGGCGGCCGAGATCATCGACCGCATGCGCGGACTCTTGCGCGACGGCACGCCGTCGGTCAGCGCGCTCGACGTGAACGAGGTGGTGCGTACGGTCACGCGGCTTCTGGCCAGTGATGCGGTGATCCGTCGGGCCACCCTCGCGCACGAGCTCGACGCGGCGATCCCCGCCATCCGCGCCGACCGGGTCCAGCTGCAACAGGTCCTGCTCAACTTGATGTTGAACGCGCTGGAGGCGGTCGACAGTGGGGCGAATGCCGAGCGCCGCGTGACGATCTGCACGCGGTGTCTCGAGAACGGGCACGTGTTGCTGACCGTCCGGGATACCGGCCCGGGCGTCGATATCGAATCCGGCCGGTTGTTCAAGCCCTTTCATTCCACCAAGCCGGGAGGGCTCGGCGTCGGGCTCTCCATCTCGCGGACCATCGTCGAGGCGCATGGGGGATCGGTGTGGGCCGAGAACAACGAGACCGGTGGTGCGAGCTTCCACATCCGTCTGCCCGCTGACGCGGAGGCGTGGTGATGATCAACAGACACCCTGTAGTACTGGTCATGGATGATGACGCATCGGTGCGGACCGCTCTGCGCCGGCTGCTGGTCGCGGCGGGTTGGTGCGCGGAGTCGTTCGCGTCCCTCGGCGAGATGCTGCAGCGCGCGGATCCCGACCGTCCCGGATGCTTTCTCATGGACGTGCGACTGCCCGGCCTGAGCGGACTCGAGCTGCGGGCGCTGCTCCGCAGCGCCGGCTACGACATGCCGATCATCTACATGTCGGGATACGGCGATATCCCGACGAGCGTACGCGCGATGAAAGAGGGCGCCGTGGACTTCCTGGCGAAACCGATCGACGAACGGGAATTGCTGGAGGCGGTCGGCCGCGCCGTTGCGGTCGATCTCACGATGCGGCAAGCGCGCGCCGCGGAAGCTGTGATCGCGGAGCGGTTCACGACCCTCACGACGCGGGAGCGGGAAGTCTTCGCGCTCGTCGTCACGGGCATGTTGAACAAGCAAGTCGCGGCCAAGCTCGGTACCCGCGAGAAGACCATCAAAGTCCACCGCGGGCGCGTCATGGAGAAGATGCAGGCCAACTCGCTCGCCGAGTTGGTCCGTATCGCGCAGCGCTTAGGGATCGATGGCTCCGTCCCTGCGACGCCGGAGGCCGGGTACCAAAGTCTCATAGCTCAGAACCAGTTGGCCGGGTAAGCTCTCCACCGCAGGGGATATCCGGTGAGCATTCGCTGGGCAACTGGGTTGCGGTCGTCGACGATGATCCTTCGGTGCGCACGGCGCTGACCCGCCGCTTGCGCGCCGAGGGATTGTGCGTCCAGTCATTTGCGTCGGCCCGGGAGTACCTGGCGGCGGCCGCGACCGAGACCATGGGGTGTCTGGTCCTCGACGTGCACCTCGGCGCCATGTCCGGGTTCGAGTTGGCCGACTTCCTCTGCGAACAGGGCGCGACGGTCCCCATCATTCTCATGACCGCGTATGACGTGATCTCGTCCGCCGAGCTGGCCCGGCGATCGGGACCCGAGGGCTACCTGCGCAAACCGTTCGACACGGGCGAACTGATCGTCCGGGTGCGCCGGGCGCTCCGGCGCGCGCAGAACCCCTAGCGTTCGGTCACGCGCACCGCGATCCGCCGGTTTTGCGCGCGGCCGGCTTCCGAGGCGTTGTCGGCCACGGGATGCGCGGCGCCGTATCCCTTGGCGGTGAGCCGCTCGGGAGTGACGCCCAACGCCACGAGTTGGGTCACGACCGTCGAGGCGCGCTGTTGCGACAGGCGTTGGTTCGCGTCGGCGTCCCCGGTGTTGTCGGTATAGCCGCCAATGGTGGCGTGTACCGTGGGATAGGCCGCAAATATGGTCGCCATGTCGTGGAGCTGCGGATCAGACGCCGCGTCGAGCGTGGGTGCCCCCTTGTTGAAGTGCAATCGATCGAACTCGAACCACGTCGTGTCCATTCCGTGACCCATGTTCGGGTCGCCGAGGTACGCGACGAGCCGCGCCTCGGTGCCGTTGGTCGGGACGTGCACGCTTTGGCCGTTCGGCAACGACAGGTCGACGAACGCGGTGGGCGCGGGCGTGGCGGGCGTCGCCGCAGGCGTGGCGGGCGTCGAGAGCGCCACGTCACCCGCGGCCGCCGTCTCGGGCGTCGTGGGCCGCCGCAAGACGTTCCACAGTACGGCGAGGAGCAGGACCGCCGCCGCGAGGGGCCACAGCCAGAGCCGCGACGCGCGCGGGGCAGGGGGCACGTCTCCCGGTCGGGCGGCGGTCGGCATTGGCGGCTCCGGCACTTGGGCAACCGGATCCCGAATCCCCAGGATGTTGCGGACCCCCGGCGGCGCGCTGCGCAGCAGGTTGTCGCGTTGCCCGCCGATCCAGTCGGCGAATCCGGAGAGGTTCCAACCGTGCGTGTGCACCTGCGACCCGAGGACCCCCAACACGATCGGCGCGGCGGTCATGAGCACCGATGTCCCGGCCTCCGGGCTCATTCCGGTCGTCTGCGCGATCGTGTTCCCAACCGCGCCCGCCCGGTCGCCGAAGAGCGCGGAGAGCAGTTGGGGCCCCGAATTATTGGCGTTGCCGCTGGTGGCCATCTCGAACACGCGCCGCATGGTGCCGGCATCCCCGGACTTGGCGGCCAAGCCGGCCACGATCGACGCGAAGCTCGTCTCCAACCCGTGTGCCACCTGGTGGTCAGGGAGACCGAGATCGGCGGACGCCTGGGTAAGCATGTCCGGCCGGACCGCGCCGATCAGTGAGCCGAGCAGCGAATTCGCCATGGGGGTAACCCTCGCAGGGACACGTGAAGCGTGGGAGGGCCACGGCATAGGCGGATATTGGCCTTTGGTCCACCCGCGCCCGTATGGCTGTGTCCCTCATACTATCACCCCCGATGCCTTCATTGAACGACGGCGCCGCGGGCACCCGCATCGCGTCCATGCTGGGCCCGCCGGTCATCATCGCCTTGGTCAGTGCCGTCTCGCTCTGGTCTCTCTTCGAGGCCCGCGCGCGCGAACGTCTCGCGCGCGCGTCCGCGCACTCGGAGAATCGGGTGGCCAGTCTCGTCGCCACGGTGGCCGAGGCACAGAGCTCGGAGCGTGAGTACCTCTTGACGGGCGCCGATGCCGGCATGGAGCCCCGGTCGTTGCTCGACGACCTCGTGTCGCGGGACGTGTCGGCCATCCGCGCCGGGTTGGATCACAATCCGCGCGTGGGCGCCATGGTCGATAGCCTGGCCCGCATGGCGACCGCGGTGCTTGCCACATCCGACACGGCGGTCGAGCTCCGCCGCGCCGCGGGCGCGTCGGAAGCGTCGGTGCTGGCCGCCGATCTCCGGGCGGGGTCGCTGATGCAACGCGTGCGCGCGGTCGCGGAAACGGTGGCCCATGTCAGCGCCGTCGCGGCCGCGGCGCGGGTGCGGTCCGCCGAACGCCAGCAGATGTGGGGGGCCAGTGAGTTGGGGTTCGGCGCGCTGCTGGCGATCGCGCTCGCCCTGGCCGTGAACGCGCGCCTCGCCACGCATCGGGCGTTGGCGGAGGACGCGCGCAGTCAGGCCGAGGCCGCGAATCGGGAAAAGTCCGTGTTTCTCGCCACGATGAGCCACGAGCTGCGCACGCCCCTCAACGCGATCATTGGATTCGCCGACTTGTTGGCCGCCGGCGTGCGGGGGCGACTGACGCCGCCCCAGATCGACGACGTCGCGCGGATCACGCGCGCCGCCAAGCATTTGTTGTCCCTGATCAACGAGGTCCTGAACTTCGCGCGGATCGATGCCACCAACGTGCCCATCGCCCGCAAGGTGGAATCGGTGGAGACGCTCCTGTCGGCGGCGGCGGGAATGATCGAGCTGCAAGCGCGCGCCAAAGGGGTCGCCTTCGACCGCCGCCCGTGCGACCCGCTGATCGCGGTCCTCGCCGACCGGGAGAAGGTGTTGCAGATTCTGCTCAACCTGCTGTCCAACGCGGTCAAGTTCACACCCGCCGGCGGCCAGATCACGCTGTCCTCCGGAGTTGGGGACCACAAGGTCTGGATCAGCGTCCAAGACACCGGTCGCGGCATTCCCCTCGATCAGCTCGACCGCATCTTCGAGCCGTTCGTCCAGGTGGGCCGGAACGAACAAGGGGGGGTCGGTCTGGGCCTGGCCATCAGTCGGACCCTGGCCCGCGCCATGGACGGCGACGTCGTGGCCGAAAGCACCGTGGGCGAAGGTTCGGCGTTTACGCTGCTCTTGCCGCGCGGCCGGCCGAGCATGCACGTCGCGCCGACGAGAGTCGCCCCGGGACCGCCGCGCCTATTGAGGGACGAGCGCGGCCGACCGTCGCCAAATGAGATACGCCGGTGTCCCTAGCAGCACGATGCCGATGCCGATACTCGCCCGCAACGGCTGCGTGACGATCGTGCTGAGCACGACCACGCCGGCCGACACGATGAACAGGAACGGAGTCACCGGATAACCGGGTACGCGGAACGGCCGCGGGGCATCCGGCCGATGGCGGCGGTACCAGAAGACGCTCAGCGCGCCCAATCCGTAGAAAATCCACGCGGCGAAAATGACGTAGGTCAGGAGTTGCTCGTACGTGCCACTGACCGCGAGGACCATCGCCCACAGGGAGCCGGTGACGATGGCCAGGGCGGGCGTGTTGAAGCGCGGGTGGACTTCGGCGAGCCGCCGAAAGAACAGGCCATCGCGGGCCATGGCGTAAAAGACGCGGGGCGCCGTCAGGATCACGCTGTGGGCGGCGCTGAACACCGCCAGCAGCACCACCGCGGCCATGGCGCGGCCAGCCAGGGGGCCGAACACCGCCGTGACGGCGTCCGCGGCCACGCGGTCGGACCGGGCGACGCCCGCGACGCCCAGCGTCCGCACGTAGGCCACGTTGGCCAGCAGGTAAAGGACCACGAGCGCCCCGGTGCCGAGGGCGATGCCGAGCGGAAACGTGCGCTGGGGATCCTTGACTTCGCCGGCTGAAAACGTGACGTACTGCCATCCCTCGTAGGCCCAGAGTGTGGCCACGGTGGCCAGTCCCGCCGCCGAAAGCAGGCTGAATGGCGCCGGGGGACCGGTCGGCGCCGGAGCGGGATGGGCGGCGACGAGCAACGCGATGCTGGCGACGACGATGGTGCCGCCCTTGATCAGCGTGGTCCACCCCTGGAGCCGGGCGCTGAGACGGGTGCCCCGGACGTTCAGCGCGGCGGACACGGCGATCAGGATCACCGGGACGATTCGCGCGGCCCCGGGGGTCAACGGGATCAGCTGCCCGAGATACCCCGTCGAAGCCACCGCCAGTGTGGCCACCGAGCCGCTGGCGATCACGAAGAACATTGACCACCCGTACAGGAAGGCCGGAAACCGTCCATACGCATCCCGGATGTACACGTAGATGCCGCCAGCTTCCGGCATCATGGCCCCCAGCTCCCCGTAGGTGATCGCGCCGAGGAGGGAGAGCACGCCGGCCACGGCCCAGATGCTCAAGGCCAGCGGGAGATGCCCGCCGACCTGCCGGAGCACGATGGCGGGCACGATGAAGATACCGGAGCCGATGACGGTACCGAGGACGATGGCGACGACGTCCCAGAACCCGAGTACGCGTGGGAGCATGTCCCCAACGGTATCTGGCGCATACAATACTGTCCATGATGCGTGCTCTCCGGCTGTCCCTCCTCGGGGTCGCGTGCTGCGCCCCCGCCCTCGCCGCTCAAGGCCCGATCGACTCGGCGTACACGGCGAAGATCCACGAGTATACGACCGAGCCGTTTTTTCTCTCGCCGCTCGTGGACTACTTGCCGGCATTGGCCACGGTACCCTCGCCGGCCCGGGTTTTCGGCGATATCGCGGGGTCGCCGGCCAAGTTGCCGGACTCCAAGGAAATCGGCGCCTACATGCGGGCCCTGGCGGCCGCGACCCCGCGGGTTCGCGTGTACTCGATCGGCCGCACGGAAGAAGGCCGGGAGATGATCGCCGTCGCGGTGGCCTCGGAGTCGCTCATGGCCCGCCTCGATGCCAACCGGGCGCGACTCGCGCAGTTGGCGGATCCGCGCACGCTGGGCCTGGACGACCGCCGCGCGGCGGCTCTCGTCGATTCGACGACGCCGGTCTACTACATCACCGGCGCGATCCACTCCACGGAGTCGGGCGCGCCGACGGCCCTCTCCGAGCTGGCGTACCGGTTGGCCGTGGACGAGAGCCCGTACATCAAGAACATCCGTGACCACCTGATCACGCTGATCACGCCGATCGTGGAAGTGGACGGACGGGATCGGATGGTGGACCTGGTCCGGTGGCACTTCGCCCACCCGAACGAGACGTACCCGAACTTGATCTACTGGGGCCACTACGTCGCGCACGACAACAATCGCGACGCGATGGCGATGACGCTCAAGCTGTCGCAGAACGTCCTCAACACCTACGTCGATTGGAAGGCGCAGGTGCTCCACGACCTGCACGAGTCAGTGCCCTATCTCTACGACAACACGGTCGGCGACGGCCCGTACAACGCCTGGGTCGACCCGCTGCTCACGAACGAATGGCAGATGCTGGGCTGGAACAACGTGCAGGAGATGACGCGGTTCGGAATGCCGGGCGTGTTCACCCACGGCGAGTACGATACGTGGTCGCCGGGCTATCTCATGTTCATGGCCGCGACGCACAATGGCATCAGCCGCCTGTACGAGACATTCGGGAACGGCGGCACGCCGGAGACGATGGAGCGCACGCTGCCGGCCGATGAGACGTCGCGCACGTGGTACCGCCAGGACCCGCCGCTCCCGCGCGTGCGTTGGTCCATTCGCGACAACAACAACTACGAAGAGACGGGTTTGCTGGTGTCGCTGTCGTACTTCGCGGACAACCGGCACTTGTTCCTGAAGAACTTCTACGAGAAGAGCAAGCGGTCCGTGCGCAAAGCGCATGTGGAGGGTCCGGCGGCCTATGTCCTGCCCGCCGACGACCCGCGCCCCGGGGCGCAGGCCGAGCTGCTGAGGGTGTTGCAACGCCAGCACGTCGAGCTATCGCGGGCCAAGGCGCCGTTCACGGTCATGATTCCCTCCCCGACACACCGGCCCCGCAACGGCGACCGACAACACGGGCAAAGGCGGGGCCGATAGCGCCGCGACCCACCCCGCACCGCCCACCACGCGGCAGTTCCCGGCCGGAAGCTACATTGTCCGGATGGACCAGCCGTATTCCCGTATCGCCGATGCGCTCCTCGACTATCAATATTGGAGCCCGAACGATCCACAGAAGACGCCGTATGACGACACGGGATGGACGTTTCCCGAGGTGTTCGCCACCGCGGCCGTGCGGGTCACCGATGTGAAGGTCCTGGATGTGCCGGTGGATCCCGTGACCGATTCCGTGCGGGCGCTGGGCGGCGTGACCGGCGCGGGCGCGGTGTTCGCCATCAACGCCAACGGCGACAACGCGCTCACGATGTTGCGCTACCGGCTCAAGACGGCGGACATCCAGGTGGCCGAGGAGCCGTTCACAGCGGCGGGGAAGACGTTCGCCCGCGGTTCGTTCATTGTCCGCGCCGCGGACCTGGATCGCGAGGCGCGGGATCTGGGTCTCTCCGCCACCGCGTTGCCCGCGGCGCCGACGGTGAAAACCCATCCGGCGCGGGCGGCCCGCGTCGCGATCCTGCACACGTGGGTCGGCACGCAGACGGAAGGGTGGTGGCGCGAGGCGTTCGACTTCCTCGGATTGCCGTACGACTATATCAGCGTGCAAGACGTCGCCAAGAGCCCGAACCTGAACGCGAAATACGACGTGATCCTCTTTCCCCCCGTCAACGCCGGGGTGTCGGCGATCATCGATGGCATGCCGATGTGGCGCAATCCGATGCCCTGGAAGCACTCGACGTTGACCCCGAACATTGGCACGTACGCGGAGACGGATGACATTCCGGCCGGGGTTGGGATTTGGCGGGTTGGTGAACCTGCAAAAATTCGTGGCCCAGGGCGGTGTGCTGGTCGCCGTGGAGAACACGGCCGAGCTGGCGACATTGTACGGGCTGACCGCGGGCGTGACCGTGAGCCAGGCGCCCCGCGGTCACGTCGTCGGGAGCATTCTTGCGCACGAAGCTCGTCGACGAGGCGAGTCCGATCGTGTACGGGGTCCGCGATGATCTCGCCGTCTATAGCGCGAATGGCGAGAGCTTCCGCGTGAGCAATACCCGGAATGCCGGCGGCTTTGGTCGCTTCGCCTCGGACACCGGACGGGCCACCGGCCGCGGTACGCTGGATGATCCGGACGTGCCGCAAGGGCGTCCGGTGCTGGATACCGCTTTCGTGGCGCCTGCGGCGCCCGCGGTCGAGCCCTGGCAGGCGAGGCCGATCATGACAGAGGATCTGGAGCGGCCGCTCAACATCATCCCGCCGGATCAGCGTCCGCGCGTCGCGCTGCGCTTTGACGATCAGCACGGTCTGCTGGTGTCCGGGCTGCTCGAGGGCGGCGGCGACCTGGCGCAGCGCCCCGTGGTCGTCGACGTGCCGGTCGAGAAGGGCCACGTGGTATTGTTCGCCGACAATCCGATCTATCGCGGGGAGACGATCGGCACCTACGCCCTCGTCTTCAACACGATCCTGAACTTCGACAATCTCAATGCCGGACGGAAACTGGATGCGCGTTGAGGAGCTGGACACTCCCATACCGGTGATCGATCTCGACCGGGTCGAGCGAAACCTGGCGAAGATGCAAGCCTACTGCGACGCGAAGGGGCTCGCGCTTCGCCCACACATTAAGACGCACAAGCTGCCCCAATTCGCGCGGCGCCAGCGCGAACTGGGGGCCCGGGGCATCACCTGCCAGAAACTGGGTGAGGCCGAGGTGATGATCGACGCGGGGTTTGACGACATTTTGCTCTCCTACCCCTTGATCGGGCCCGCGAAGGCGCGGCGCCTGGCGCAGCTCGCCGGCCGCGCCAAGATGCGGGTCGCCATTGATAGCACGATGGCGCTCGAAACGGTCGCGCAAGGCGCCGCCGGCGCCGGCGCGCCGATTGGCGTGCTCGTGGAGTTCGACAGCGGCACGCGCCGGACGGGCGTCACGTCGATCCAACGCGCGCTGGACTTGGCGCAGCACGTCGCGCGGACGCCGGGCGTCCGCTTCGACGGCCTCATGACGTACCCGTACACGCCGGCGACGGCCGGATTCGTCGCCGAAGCCGGGGCCAAGTTCGCGGCCGCCGGTCTCGACGTCGCGGTGGTCTCGATCGGCGGCACACCGCGCGCGTGGCACGCCCACGAGGTCGGCGGTGTGACGGAATTGCGCGCCGGCACGTACATTTATCACGACCGCGCGACGGTAGGCGCCGGAGCGGCAACGCTCGACGAGTGCGCGTTCATGGTGCACGCCACGATCGTGAGTCGCCCGACGGACGATCGAGCCGTGATGGATGCGGGTTCAAAGACGCTGTCGAGCGATCTCGTCGCGCCCGCAGTGGGACCGGGCTATGGCCTCCTCATTGACTACCCGGAGGCCGTCGTCGAGCGGCTGAACGAGGAGCACGGCGTGATCGATCTCGCGCGTTGCGCGCGCAAGCCCGCGCTCGGCGAACGCGTCCGCATCGTGCCCAATCACGTCTGCGTCGTCACGAACCTCCACGATCGGGTCGCGGTCAGTCGCGATGGTGAGTGTCTGGAGCTATGGCCGGTGGCGGCGCGCGGCCGGACGCAGTGATCGGCGTCGATTGGGGCACCACGAATCTCCGCGCCTTCCAGCTGCGGAACGGCGCCGTCGCCGAGATGCGCGCCTCGGCCGCCGGGGTGTCGCGGATCGAGCAAGCGCGGTTCGGCGAGACGCTGCGCGAGTTGATTGGCGACTGGGTGGCGGCCGGCGAGGATCGCATCCTCCTCACGGGGATGATCGGGAGCCGGCAAGGGTGGAGCGAGACCCGGCCCGTGCCCTGTCCGGCGCGCATCGACGATCTCGTGGGCGGCCTGGGGAGCGTCGCGTTCGACGGCGCTTGCGTGCGATTGGTGCCGGGCGTCGCCGACGTGGATGCCTCGGGGGTCCCCGAGGTCATGCGCGGGGAAGAGACGCAGATCATTGGCGCCGGCCTGACGCAGGGATGGGTGTGCCTTCCCGGGTCGCACAGCAAGTGGGCCCAGGTGGCGGGCGGCGCCATCGCCGCCTTCACGACGTATTTCACTGGTGAGACGTTTGCCGCGCTCGGCGGCCACACTATCCTCGGCCGCTTGATGCGGCCCGGCGTCCCGGTGGCTCCGGCGGCGTTCGACGATGGGGTCGCGCGTTCGGCCGAATCCGGCGGGTTGCTCCATCACCTGTTCGGCGTGCGGACCCTTGGTATCGCCGGCCGTTTGGCCGAGACCGAATCCGCATCGTATCTCTCGGGGTTGCTCATCGGACACGAGGTGCGCGCCGCGCGGCCGGCGGCGGGCGATGTCACGGTCATCGGCGAGGCGACGCTCGCCACGCTGTACGCCCGCGCGATCGCCGCCTGCGGTGGCTCGGCGCGCGTCTACGATGGCGACGCGTCGGCGCAGGGCCTGGCGGCGATCGCGGAGCGGGTGGTCTGGCCGCAATGAAAACGCTCCGGGAGTGGCTGGCGCAGTGCCCACTGGTCGCGGTGCTCCGGGGGATTCGCCCCGATGAGGCCGAGGCCATCGGTGAGGTGCTCGTCGATGCCGGATTCGCGATCGTCGAAGTGCCGCTCAACTCTCCCGAGCCGTTCGACAGCATTGCGCGCTTGGCCCGCTGCATCGGCGACCGCGCGTTGGTCGGCGCCGGGACGGTGTTGCGCGCCGAATTGGTAGAGTGGGTCGGCGTGGCCGGCGGGCGCTTGATCGTGATGCCGCACGCCGATGGGGCCGTCGTGCGCGCCGCGAAAGCGAACGGGCTCATCGCGGTGCCGGGTGTGGCGACCCCGACCGAGGCCTTCGCGATGCTGGATGCGGGCGCGGATGGGCTCAAGCTCTTTCCCGCCGAGGCGTCGACTCCGGCAGCGCTCAAGGCCATGCGCGCCGTCCTGCCGCCGGACACGCTGGTGTTGCCAGTCGGGGGGATCGAAGCCGGGAACATGGCACCGTGGCGTGCCGCGGGCGCCGCGGGTTTCGGCGTCGGCTCCTCGCTCTATCGGCCGGGGGACCCGGCGGCGATCGTCGCCGCCAAGGCCGCGGCGCTGCTCACCGCTATTACGGAGGAGTGACCCGGATGCTGCGCCGGATGTGCTTGAGCCTCATTGCGCTGGCGCCCACTCTCGGCGCGCAGCCGCCGGTCGACTCGGCGCTCGCCACCTATATCGCCGGGATCAAGGCGATCGACAACCACGCCCATCCGCTGCTGCCCGCGCAGCCGGGCGTACCGGCCGACACCGACAACGACGCGCTGCCGCTCTCGCCGCTGCCGCCATTTCCGCTGCCGGCCGGCCTCGATCCGTCCAACCCGCGCTACATCGCGGCGTGGAAGGCGCTGTACGGATATCCGTACGACGACGCCAGCGATGCACACCTGCGGGCGCTCGCGCCCTTGCGGCCGCATCCAGCGGAGTGGGTCTTGGATCAGGTCGGCACCGAAGTCATGCTCGCCAATCGCGTGACCATGGGGTCCGGCCTCCCGGCGCCGCGGTTCCGTTGGGTGCCGTTCGCCGATCCGCTGCTCTTTCCCCTCAATACCGCCCGCGAACAGGAGGCCACGCCGGACACGCGGCCACTCTACCCGCGCGAGCGCCGCCTGCTCACGCGCTACCTGGGGACCCTCCACGAGACGGCGTTGCCCGCGACGCTCGACGCATACCTCGCGTCGGTCGTCGAGCCAATGCTCGCGCAGTGGAAGCAGGCCAACGCCCTGGCGATCAAGTTCGAGATCGCGTACCTGCGGCCGTTCGACTTTGGCAATCCGACGCGCGCCGCCGCGGGCGCTGTCTACGCGCGCTACATTGCCGGCGGCGTTCCCAGTCGGGCCGAGTACAAGACCCTGGAAGACTTCCTGTTCCGCGAGATTGCCCGCCGGGCCGGCCGGAAGGGCCTCGTCGTGCACATCCATTGTACCGACATCGCGGGGGGATTCTACAGCGTCTCGGGTAGCCGGCCGCTTCAACTGGAAAGCGTGTTCAACGACTCCACGCTCCGGGGCACCCGCTTCGTGCTCCTCCACGGCGGGTGGCCGGCGGTTGACGAGACGCTCTCCATGCTCGGTAAACCAAATGTCTACGCCGACATTTCGCTCATGGACCAGCGGGTGTCGCCGTTTGTGCTGGCCGGCGTGTTCCGCGAGTGGCTCGCGGAATGGCCCGACAAAGTCTTGTATGCCAGCGACGCGTTCGGCGACAAAAACGAAGACCCGGTCGGCTGGCCGGAGGGGGCGTGGACCGCGGCCACTACGGCCCGGCGCGGGCTGGCCATCGCGTTGACCGGGATGTTGCGCGATGGCGAGATCACCCGCGACCGGGCGCAGGAGATCGCCCGGATGGTGTTGCGCGGCAACGCCGCGCGGTTGTACGGTATGGAATGAGGCCGACGCTCCTCATCGTCGACGACGAACCCGTGATCGTGCAGGGTCTGGCCGCGCTGCTGACCCGTCGGGGATTCGATGTCGTGACCGCGCTGAGCGGGGCCGCGGCGCGTCGCACGTTGTCGGAGCGCCACATTGACGTCTTACTCGCGGACTACCGCATTCCCGACCTCCGTGGCGATGTGTTGTTCGCCGGTGCCGTCGCGCTGCAACCGCATCTCCGCACGGCCACGGTGTTCCTCACCGGTGACATCAGCGAGGGCGTCAGCGCCGTGTTGGCCGAGACGGCGTGTCCGGTGCTCATCAAGCCTTTCGACATCGGGGAGCTGGAGCGGATCCTGCGCGGCCTCGTGGATCGTCGGGTGGGCGAGGAACTCGCGTAGCAGCGCCATGACCGCATCCGGTTCCTCGATGTGGGCGAACGTACCGCTCCGTTCCATCCACACGAACCGCGCCTGCGGGGCGTATCGCTGGAACTCGGCCTGCAGGGCGGGATAGAGCGCCCGATCGAATCGTCCCGCCAGGATCAACGTCGGCATCCGCAATTCGGCGAGGCGGGGACGCAGGTCGGGCAAGCGGGCCACCTCGCCGCCGATGAAGAACTCGACGTCGTCGCCGACGAACACCGGATACAGCGCGGCATTGCGGGCGCCGGGTTCGTTCAGGAGCTTCGCGGCATTGTCCGGGTTGTAAAATCGCACCAACGGTCCATGCACCGCGTACAGGGCCTGCACGCGCGGATCCGTCGACCGCACCCCCACGGCGCGGAGGGATAAAATCTCCGCCCACACCTCGGGATATTGGTTGGCGATCTCCCGGTTGATGTTCTCGTGATTCCGTTGCCACATCTCGGGGCTATGCACGGTGTTGGCGAGGATCAGGCGCCGGACCCGCTCTGGATAGGCGAGGGCGTAGGCCGCGGCCACCATGCCTCCGTAGGAGAACCCGTAGAGACTGAATCGCTCCAGTCCGAGCGCGATGCGCAGCGCCTCGATGTCCTCGACGTCGCCAGCGAACGTGATGGCTTCGCGAGGACCGGACCATTCCGATCTTCCGCGCCCGCGGTAGTCCAGATAGAGGAGCCGATAGTGCGTGGCCAGGGACGAAAACCAGGGATGAAACGTGAGATGGGAACTGGCGGGGCCGCCCGGAAGGAGAAGCAGCGGTTCACCGGTGCCCTCGCTTTCGACCCACAGGCGGGTCCCTCGCACGTCGACATACGCGCCCGGCGCGTGGACGTAAGAAGTCATGGCGGAAGAGTGGCCCCGAACGCGCCGCGGCCGCGCCTCAAATCGTGCGCCGCAATTGTCAGATTGGTGTAAACAGACATTGCGGGGGGTCGGGGCGTAGCGTAGGATGACCCGACCTCTTATTGGAGCCTCGACAGTGATTCATCGTTGGTCATGGCGTCCCGCCTGGTTGTTGGCGACCCTCGCCGGGCTCCCACTCCCCAGCGCGGCCGCGCAGGACCTGCCGGTGCCGGCGCCGCTGCGCGTCGTCGATCCATCATTCGTGGATACGACCGTCAAGGCGTGCACGGACTTCTTTCAGTACTCGACCGGCGCGTGGCTCAAGCGCGATACGATCCCGCCCGAGTACTCGGAGATGGGCGTCGATCGCGAGATGAACGATCTCAACGAGCTCACGGTTCGCTCGGTGCTGGATGACGCGATGCGCGATCGCGCCAGCGCACCGGCTGGCAGCACCCAACGCAAGCTGGGGACGTTCTACGCGACGTGCATGGACTCGTCGGCCGCCGAGGCTTCGGGTCTCGCGCCCCTCGAGCCGGCGCTGGACAGCATCGACGCCGTGCGGACGCCGGCCGGCCTCCTGGTGCGTCTCGCCGCGGTACAGGAGATCGGGGGGTCGGCGCTCTTCCGCTACTTTCCGCGCGCCGATCCCCATGATGCCGACCACTACATGGCGTGGCTGTGGCAGGGCGGGCTCGGCATGCCGGATCGCGACTACTATACGAAGACGGGGCGTGACGCGGACTCGCTGCGCCGGGCGTACGTCGCGCACGTGACCCGAACCCTGGTCCTGTCGGGTGAGACGCCCGCGGCCGCGGCTGAGGATGCCAAGCACATCATGACGATGGAGACGGCGCTGGCCAAGGCGTCGATGACGCGGGTGGCGATGCGCGACCCGAACGTCATCGATCACTCCACGTCGATGGCGAAGCTCCACACCATGGCGCCGAGCGTCGATTGGACCAGCTATTTCCGGACTGTCGGGCTGACCCCCGTGCCCACCCGCCTGAATGTCGGCCAGCCTGGTTTTTTTCAAGAAGCCAGCGCGCTGGTGCTGGCGACTCCACTGTCGACGTGGCGCGCCTATCTGCGATACCACATGGTCGCCGAAGGCGCGCAGTGGCTCAGCACGCCCTTCGTGAACGAGGATTTCACGTATCGGTCCTTGTTCTCGGGCGCCAAGAAGCTGTTACCGCGATGGAAGCGCTGCCTGCGGGAGACCGATAACGACATTGGAGAGGCGTTGGGTCAAGCCTACGTGGAGAAGGCATTCTCCGCCGAGGCCAAGGCGAAAGCGCGCGCCGTGATCGATGACGTCCGTCGCGCGTTCCGTGAGCGGTTGGCGCATCTCACGTGGATGTCCGATTCGACGCGGGCGCGGGCGATCGACAAGCTCGAGCGCATGCACGAGAAAGTGGGCTACCCCGATCATTGGCGCGACTTCTCGCGGCTCGACGTCGCCGAAGGGCCGTTCGTGCTCAACGTGTTCCGCTCCAACGTCTTCGAGTGGCAACGCGTCGTGCGGCGTCCGGGGATGCCGGTCGACACCACGGAATGGGGCATGACGGCGCCGACCGTCGACGCCTACTATGATGTGACGAAGAACGAGATGGTGTTTCCCGCGGGCGCGCTCGTCCCGCAAACCTTCGATCCCAAGGCCGACGACGGCGCCAACTACGGCGCGTTGGCCGGCAGCTGGGCGGGCCACGAGCTGACGCACGGTTTCGATGACCAAGGCCGGCACTTCGACGCGGCAGGCAACCTCAGCGATTGGTGGACGGCGACCGACGCCTCGCGGTTCCAATCCCAAGCCGACCTCGTCACCAAGCAATATGACAGATACATCCAGGTCGACACCTTGCACGTGAACGGCAAACTCACCTTGGGGGAGAACATTGCCGACTACGGCGGGTTGCTGACGGGGTACGACGCGCTGGAGCACGCGCTCCAAGAGCACGGGCGCCCCGGGTTGATCGACGGATACACGCCGGAGCAGCGGTACTTCCTCGGGTTCGCGCAGACGTTCCGCGGCGATTGGCGCCCGGAGGCGCTGCGGAGTAGGGTGACCACGGATCAGCATTCGCCGGACGAGTGGCGGGTCAACGGGCCAATCTCGAACTCGGCGGCGTTCGCCGCGGCGTTCGGGTGTAAGCCGGGCGATCCAATGGTCCGAGCGCCGAACTTGGTCCCGCACATTCTGGTGACGCGGCGCGACTCCTGCTAAGGTAAGGAAGACCTTTCGGGAGTCGCGCATGGACAGCACGCGATCGCTGAACGCCGTCATCGTGTGGGTGCTCGACATCGTCGTCGCCGGTCTCTTCCTGATCATTGGCTTCCAGAAGATCCTCGGGCTGGAGGGTTTCTGGCTCCAGGCGGCGGCGATGCGCGGGTTCCCGGATTGGATCCGGATCGTCGTCGGCGTGTGCGAGGTCACGCTCGCCGTCGGTCTTCTGATCCCGCGGTTATCGGCGTACGCCGCGCTGGCATTGGCGATGCTGATGGTGCCGGCGGCGATCGCGCAGCAGTTGAGTGGCGAGCCTGGCGTCTTCGTGCCGATCGTGCTCGGCGTGCTGCTGCTCTTTCTCGCCGAGCGGCGGAATTCGGCGGGTGTGCGGGCGATGTACCGCTCGATCGCGAACGCGCCGCATCCCGTCCTGCGGGATGGCGTGATCGCGGGAACGATCGGCGCCACGTGCGTCGCCGCGTGGTTCTTCGTGGTCGATCTGGTCCGCGGGCAACCGCTCTACACCCCGGCGCTCCTCGGGCACGGTGTGCTGACGCTGCTGCGTCCGACCCCGGATTGGGCATCGTCCACCGTGCTCGTGATCCTCGTGTACACGATCCTGCACTACCTCGCGTTCATGGCCGTGGGCGTCCTGGCCGCCGTCATGGTGGGCTGGGCGCGGCGCGAACCGTCGGTCCTCATTGGATTCGTGATCCTGTTCGCCGCCGTCGAAGTGGGATTTTATGGGGCCGTCGCCGTCCTCGATCAAGCCACGCCGCTCGGCAACCTGGCGTGGTATCAAGTGATGATCGGCAATCTCATCGCCTCCATCGGCATGGGGCTCTACCTGTGGCGCGTCCATCCGCTGCTCCACGAGCAGTTGCGACACGCGTTTGGGTGAACGGGAACCGAATGGCCCGATTCGCGGCTTGCTAGAGCATGGCGACAGTAGCCCGTCCGATCGAGCACAGCGACATCAGCAGCAATTACAAGTGGCTCATCCTCCTCGGCCTCATCACCGCGGCGATCATGGAGGTGCTCGACACCACGATCGTCAACGTGGCCTTGCCGCAGATGGCCGGGAATCTGGGCGCCACGACTGACGAGATCGGCTGGGTCGCGACCGGCTACATTCTGTCCAACGTCGTCGTCCTGCCGATGACGGCCTTTTTCACGGGGTTGTTCGGGCGCCGTAACTATCTCACCGGCTCGATCCTCCTCTTCGCGGTGGCGTCCTTTTTGTGCGGGACGTCGCACACGCTCGGCGAGTTGGTGTTGTGGCGCGTCGTGCAGGGCGCGGGCGGGGCGGCGTTGCTGTCGACCGCGCAAGCCACCCTGCGTCAGGTCTTTCCGCCGGCGCAACAGGCTATGGTCCAAGCCCTGTTCATCGTCGGTTTGATCGTGGCGCCTACGCTGGGGCCAACGCTCGGCGGGTGGATCACCGACAACTACAATTGGAACTGGATCTTCTTCATCAACATCCCGATCGCGGCGCTGTCGATGTTCCTCGTCGGCACATTTCTCCAAGATCCGCCCGGCATGCGCCGCAAGGTGGAGAGCGTCGACTGGCTCGGTATCGGGCTCCTCACCGCAGGCTTGGCGTCGCTCCAGTATGTGTTGGAGGAGGGGCGCCGCTACGATTGGTTCCAGGACCCATGGATCCAGCGCCTGAGCATGCTGGCGGCGATCTGTCTCTCGACCATGGTGTGGTGGGAGCTCTCACGGCGCAACAAGCACCCGATCATTGATTTCCACGTGCTGCGCAACCGCCAGCTCTCGGGTTCGATCTTCCTGTTCGTGGCGCTCGGGTTCGGCCTGTACGGCGGCGTGTTCATCTTCCCGCTGTTCACGCAATCGATTTTGGGGTTCTCCCCGACCGCCACGGGATTGGCCCTGTTACCGGGTGGGCTGGCCACGGCCCTATCGGCGGTGATCTGCGGACGGTTGCTGAGCGGCAACAAGGTCGATGGCCGCTACCTGATCGTGCTCGGGGTCGTGATCTTCGGTGTCGCCATGTGGCAGCTGGGGCATCTCACAACGGCCGCCGGCGAGCCGCAGGCCCGGGCCGCGCTGTTCGTCCGCGGACTCGGGCTCGGCTTCCTGTTCACGCCCATCAACAACGTCGCGTTCGGTGGCATTGATCCAAAGGACGCCCAGCAGTCGGCGGGCTTGATCAACCTGGCGCGTCAGCTGGGCGGCTCGTTCGGCATCGCCATCCTCAGCACGTACGTGCAGGATCAGACCCAGTATCACCGCGTCAACCTCGTGTCCTACGTTACCGCGGCCAATCCCCAGGTGGCGCAGCGCACGACCGCGCTGGCGGCGAACCTCGTCGCCCACGGATTCTCGCCCGACGCGGCGCAACACGCGGCCGTGGGTGCGCTGGATCAGATCGTGTCGCGCCAGGCGTCGATGATGGCGTACAACGACGCGTGGTTGCTCATTCTCCTCGTTTTCGTCGTCGCCTCTCCCGCGATCCTGTTGCTCCGCCGTCCGAAGTCGGGCGGTGCCCCCGCCGCTGACGCGCACTAGGCTTGCTGCCCTGGGCGACGTACGCCATCGCGTCCGCGGCGGCCCTGTCGATCGGCACGCCGCCCGGTGCCTATCAGTTCACGATCGAAAGGGGATGGTTGCGAATGCCCGACGGCGTGCGGCTCGCCGTCACGTACTGGCGGCCGACGCCGCGCACGAGCGGCGAGCGGTTCCCGGTGCTCCTCGAATATCTGCCGTATCGAAAGGAAGACTCGTTCTACCAGCGCGACTATCCGCTGTATAGCTGGTTCGTGCGACGCGGATACATCATGGCCAAGGTCGACATCCGCGGCACGGGCTCGTCCGACGGGCACCTACCCGATCGGGAGTACTCGGAGCAGGAAGGGCGCGACGCGGACGCGATTATCGCGGATCTCGCCGCGCTCCCGGGGTCCAACGGCGCGGTCGGGATGTGGGGCATCTCGTGGGGCGGCTTCAACGCCATCCAGATCGCGATGCGGCGCCCGCCAGCGCTCAAAGCGATCCTCGCCGCGGATGCGACCGACGATCTCTTTCATGACGACGTCCACCAGATCGACGGCGTGCTGCACGTCGACCAGTACGCGTTGCAGATCGATCACGAAAACGGCCTCCCGGCGCCGCCGGACTACCCGGTCGACTCGGCCTATTTCGCGAACCGGTTCGACACGTATCCGTGGCTCTTGACGTATCTGCACCACGACGTGGATGGTCCATGGTGGCGGTGGAACTCGCTCCGGTTCCACTATGACGCCATTACCATCCCGTGCTTCCTCATCGGCGGGCTGCTCGATGGCTATCGCGATGCGGTCCCGCGGATGCTGGATAGCGTCCGGGCGCCGATCAAGGCCCTGGTGGGGCCGTGGAATCACACCTTTCCCGACGATGCCGTGCCTGGTCCCCCGGTCGAGTGGCGCGAGGAAGCGGCGCGATGGTGGGATCACTGGCTCAAAGGCGTCGACAACGGTGCCACCGATGGGCCGCGCCTCACCGTGTTCGTGCGCGATTCGTCGGCCCCCGATGTGAATCGCACGACGACCCCCGGCGCGTGGCGCGGCGAGGCCTGGCCCATCGCCCGCACGCAGTGGCGGACGTGGTATCTCGCCGGCGACCATCAACTCGTGGATCGTCCGCCAACAGCGGGGCAGGACGCGCTCCGCTACGTGGGCGGTGTCGGGACCGCGGTGCCGGTGTGGTGGAATGATGCGACCGGAGACTTGAGCGCCGATGACGGCGCGAGCCTCACGTACGATACCGCTCCGTTCTCCGCCCCGGCCGAGATTATCGGATTCCCCCGCGTCTCGCTGCGGGCCAGCGTCGACGCGTCGATCGCCGACTGGGCGATACGCCTCGAGGATGTAGCGCCCGACGGCCGGGTCGCGCTCATTACTGGCGCGCTCTCGAGCGGCGCCCAGCGCGCTTCTCGACTCGACCCGGCGCCACTTCCCCGCGACACGATGCTCGACCTGGTCACCGGGTTGCACTTCACGACGTGGACCTTTGAGCCGGGACACCGGGCCCGGGTCGCCGTGAGCAACTCGCAGTTTCCGATGGCCTGGCCGACTCCCGGGCCGATGACCATGCGGCTGGTGACGGGTGACCCGCGATCCGCCGTCGTTCTCCCCATTGTGGCGCCGGTGCCCGGTGCGCCGGCACCGGGTTTCGCGCCGCTCGGAGGGCGCGAGCACGCGCCGGACGCGCGCACGATCCACGATACCGGCTACCCGGGCGCCGTGATCACCCGGAACGTGGGGGCCAAGACGACGGCCGTCGATTTCCTGACACGGTTCGCGTACGCCATCGGCCCACGGACCATCGACGATGTGGAAAAGGAGCACTACGAGACGCGCGATGATGACCCCGCCGATACGCGGTTCCTGGGCGACGAGACCCACGTCATTCGCCTTCGCGGCGGCCGCACGGTCCGGCTGCACACGGTGATCGATATGCACTCCGACCGCGCGGTCTTTCACGTCCGGGTCACGCGGGAGATCGCCGAGAACGGCCGGGTCATCCGCACGAGGACGTGGGCGGAAGCGATCCCGCGTGGCATTCACTAGCGCAGCCATGCCAATCTTCTCGCATGGCAGTGATTGGAAGGGCCCCGTGTGATGAAGCCGTGGCGCGCCTCTCGGGCACTCGCGCGCCGGCACGCCCGGGTGGCGCGGCCTGGATCCTGGCGGCGACGATCCTCGGTTCCAGTATGGCGTTCATTGACGGCTCCGCCGTCAACGTCGCCCTCCCGATCATCCAGTCGGAGCTCCACAGCACGATCGTGGGCGCCCAGTGGGTCGTCGAGGCGTATCTCGTCTTCCTGAGTTCGCTGATTCTGGTCGGCGGCGCCATCGGCGACCACGTCGGCCGCGAACGGGTGTACGCCGCCGGCGTCATTGTGTTCGGGGCCGCCTCGGCCGCCTGCGCCCTCTCGCCGAGCATCGGTTGGCTGATCGGCAGTCGGGCGGTGCAGGGCGTGGGCGCGGCGATGCTCATTCCCGAGAGCCTGGCCATGCTCGGCAGCGCGTTTACGCCGGGCGACCGGGGCCGGGCCATTGGCACGTGGTCGGCGGCGACCACCGTGGTCTCGGCGGGTGGCCCGGTCCTCGGCGGATGGCTGGCCCAACACGCCTCCTGGCGCTGGGTATTTCTGCTGAATATCCCCATTGCCGTCGCCGTCCTCGCCATTCTGTGGTACCAAGTGCCAGCGCTTCGTCAGCCGCAACGCTCCGGGACGCCCATGCGCAACACGCCGATTGACTTCATTGGCGCGATGGTCATCACGTTGGCGATGAGCGGACTGACGTTTGGCCTCGTGCAGTCATCCCGCTCGGGACTGGTCAGCGCCGTAGTGCTCCTGCCGCTCATCGCCGGGTTCGCGCTCCTCGTCGCGTTCGTGGCGGTCGAGGATCGCGTCGCCCGGCCACTCATGCCGCTCATTCTGTTCCGGAATCGCGCCTTCGCGATCTCCAATCTCCTCACCCTCCTGCTGTACGCCGCGATGGCGGCCGCGCTCTTTTTCCTGCCCTACGACCTGATCCAGGTGCACCACTACTCGGCGGCGGAGGCCGGCGCCGCCCTGCTGCCCATGGTCGCGCTTGTTGGCGCGTTCTCGCGCGCGTCTGCCGGTCTCGCCAACCGCGTTGGCCTGCGGTTGCCGCTGGCCCTGGGCTCGCTGCTCATGGCCGCCGGGCTGGCGGCGCTCGCCATCCCCGGCGTCGGCGGTCGGTATTGGGAGACATTCTTCCCCGGCGTCGTCATCCTGGGCCTGGGTATAGGACTGCTGGTGACCCCGCTGACCACCGCCGTTCTGTCGTCCGTCGACGACGAGTTCGAGGGCGTCGCGTCCGGCGTCAACAACGCGATCGCCCGGGCGGCGAACTTGTTCGGCGTCGCCGTGCTCGGGCTCGTCGTGGCCCGCGGGTTCGCGCTGCGGCTGACCGATGCCCTGGCCGGCATTGGTCTGACGCCAGATGTCCGTCAGGCCGTGCAGCGCCAGGCCCTGCAGCTGACGGCGATCGCCCCTCCCGCCGGTGTCGATCAGAAGACGCGCGACGCGATCGATCACGCGGTTGCCGTCTCCTATGTCTCGGCGTTTCGGCTTGGCGTTCTGATCACGGCCGGCCTCGCATTGGCCGCCGCGATCATTGCCGCGCTGACCCTCCCGGCGCGGCGGCGACCGGCGGCGCGCCGCCGGTTGCCTCGGCGCTGAGACTTGCGCTGAGACTTGCGCTGAGCCTTGCGCGACAGATGAATGTCCATCACCTTGCGCGCATGATGCCGCGCCGCTGTTGTCCCGTGCCCTGTCCTCGGAGACGTCCAGCGTAGCGCGCTGTTCCGACGATTTTTTGTCGATGCGTGTTGGCCCGCCCGGACTTCTCCCGGCGGGCCTTTTTGCATCTCCCCATCCCCATCATGTCCGAGACACCCACCCAGCGCATTCGAGCGCATCAAGCAGGAAAAGCCATTGTGGTCGATCCTCGATGACATTCCGCCGGTACGCCCGCGGCGGATTCGACGCGATCCCCAGCGACGATCTGGATGTGCGGTTGCGGGCCTGGGGATTGTACACCCAGGGCGACGGCCTCGGAGTCCGCGGAGATGCCACGCGGTACTTCATGATGCGCGTCCGCACGCCGAACGGTGTGCTGACATCGGCTATGGTGCGGACGATCGCCGACCTGTCCGAGCGCTACGCTCGCGGGACGCTGGACATCACCAACCGGCAGAACTTTCAACTCCACTGGCTGCGCATCGAGGACGTGCCGGCGATCTGGGACGCCCTGGCCGCCGTGGGCTGGACCAGTATGGGTGCGTGCGGCGACAACACGCGCACCGTCACCGGCTGCCCCCTGGCGGGCATTGATGCGCACGAGCTCGTCGATGCCTCTCCGGTGGCGCTGGCGGTCGATCGCCGCATGAACGGCAACCCGCTGTACGCGAATCTGCCGCGCAAGTTCAAGATCTCGATCACGGGCTGCGCGCACTGGTGCAGCTATCCCGAGATCAACGACATCGGGTTGACCGCTGTGCGAAGGGGCCGGGACGTCGGTTTCAGCCTGCGGGTCGGCGGCGGACTCTCCACCCGTCCGCATCTGGCCGAACGCCTCGACGCGTTCGTGGGCTGGGATCAGGTGCCGGACGTGGTGGATGCGGTGGCCGGGATTTTTCGGGACAGCGATGAGCTGCGCGTGCAGCGGGCGAAAGCCCGCATGAAGTTTCTCTTTCTGACGCATGGGTGGACAGCCGAACGGTTTCTGGCCGAGATCGAACAGCGATTGGGTTATCGCCTGGATCCCGGGGTATCCGAGCTTCCACCGGATGGATCGTTCCGTGATCACGTCGGCATCAATCCGGAGAAGGCGGCCGATACCGTCTACGCCGGGTTCTCGGTCGCCGCGGGCCGGCTGACGCCGGCCTCGCTCCGCGCCATTGCCGATCTCGCCGACGCGTATGGCAGCGGCGCCTTGCGCACGACCGTCATGCAGAACATTGCGGTGCTGGGCATTCGGGCGTCGACCGTCGAGGCGTTGCGACGGGCCGCGGCGCGGAGCGGGGCGCCGCCGCTGGAGGGCTCGGCGTTCCGGCGGGGCGTGCTCGCCTGCACGGGCAGCGAGTATTGCAAGCTGGCGCTCGTGGAGACCAAGTGGTTTGGACTCGGCCTCATCGCCGACTTGGAGCGTCGGCTTCCCGAGTTCTCGTCCCACATGAAGGTGTTCGTGACCGGCTGCCCGAACGCCTGTGGGCAGCATTGGATTGCCGACGTCGGACTGCAGGGGGTCCGCATCGAATCCCCCGACGGTCTGACACCGGCCGCCGATGGGTTCGACGTGTTCGTCGGAGGCGGGCTCGGGCCCGATGCCAATTTCGCGAAGCGCGCGGGGGTGCGGGTGCGGGCGTCGGCGGCGGGCGAGGCGCTGGAGGGTCTTTTCCGCGCTTATCTGGCGACGCGCGAAGAGGACGAGCGATTTCGCCCGTGGGCGGCTCGCATTGGTGCGCCAGCCATCCGGGAGGCGCTCACGGCGCCGGCCGAGGCGCTGGCTCGATCGTCACCATGACGAACCGCAGCGGCGCGCGACCCGCATTCTCGTATCGGTGCGGGCGGTCCCCGCGAAACAGCACGGTGTCGCCGCGTGCGGCGGTCGTCGATTCGCCGTCGAGGACGAGCGTCAGGGTGCCCGCGACCACGTAGAGCAGCTCGCGGGTGCCGGCCGGGTGCGGACCGCCGTCATATCCGTCACCTGGCGCCATGCGCCAATCCCAGAGCTCGGTGCGGTCCGGGCCGCCCGAGCCGATCAGCAGTGTGCCGACGCTGCCCGGCGCGCCGTGCCAGAGTGCTGGAGCGTCAGCCGCCCGGACGACGCGGACGGGCGGCGCTTCGTCGAGATCGACGAGCGCCGGCACAGTGACCCCGAACGCGTCGGCGATGCGGCACAGCGTCGCGATGCTGGGGTTGGTGCGCGCCTGCTCGATTTGCACGAGCATCGCTTTGCTGACGCCCGCCCGGGTGGCCAGCACGTCGAGCGTCCACGCGCGCTGGACGCGGAGCCCGTGGACGTTGCGGGCGATGGCGGCGGCGATGGCGTCGGGATCGTTCACGATAGCGGGATAATATACTGCTCTAGTTAGACCATTATATTGTCCGGATGGCCGCCCTCCTGGCAATTATGGCATTGGCGCTCTACGGCGGCGCGGATTTTCTGGGCGGGCTCGCCAGCCGCCGCACCGGGGCGTTGACCGCGGCCGCGGTCTCCCAGCTCTTTGGCGTCCTGGCGCTGATCGCGTGTGTCGCCCTCGGTCCCGTCGCTCATCCGAGCCGGGACGACCTGCTGTGGGGAGCCGCGACCGGTCTCTTCGGGGCTTTCGCCTTGGGCCTGTTCTACCAGGCTCTGGCCACCGGGCGCATGAGCGTTGTCGCGCCCGTCGCCGCGGCTACCGGTGACGCCGTAGCCGTGATGATCGGTTTGGCGATCGGCGAGCGCCCATCGCTCATTGTCCTGTTGGGCTTCGCGCTGGCGCTGGCGTCGATCGTTTTGGTCGGGCAGGAGGGCCAGAGCGGCGCCCGGCTCGGCCGCGGCGTGGCCGCGGCCGTCGGGTCCGGACTGGCGATCGGCGCCTTCTACGCGTGCCTCCATTGCGTGTCCATTGGCGCCGGTCTCTGGCCGCTGGTCGCCGCGCGGGCCATCTCGCTGCCCTTGCTCCTGGCCGCCAATCGCGCGTCGGGACGATCGATCGCCGTGCCGCGGGACGCTTTGCCCCTGATCGTGCCGTGCGGTCTCATCGACATTGCCGCGAATGTCTGCTATCTCATCGCGGTCAGAAATGGCATGCTCAGCATCGTCGCCACGCTCGCGTCCTTGTATCCCGCGGTAACCGTGGTCCTGGCATGGTGGGTGCTCCGGGAGAGGCTCCGCGCGCCCCAATATCTGGGGCTGGGCGTCGGAGCGGTGGCGACCGTCCTGATCTCACTGGGGTAAGCGCATGACTCCCGAGTACGGCGTAGTGACCACAGCGAGCGCGCACTCGGTGCCGGACACCGTGGCCCGCCTCCAGCATTTGGTGCGCGAGAAAGGCTTGACGTTGTTCGCCACCGTTGACCACAGCGGCGAGGCCGCGAAAGCGGGATTGACGATGCAGCCCGCGTTGGTGGTCATCTTCGGAAGTCCCAAGTCCGGTACTCCCGTGATGGTCGCGTCGCCGCTGGCCGCGTTGGACCTTCCGCTCAAGGCTCTCGTATGGGCCGACCACGACGGCCGCGTGTGGGTGAGTTACAACAGCGCCGCGTACTTGGCCGAGCGGCACTCCATCCCCGGTCCGCTAGTCTCGAACCTCGCGGGCATCGACGGCGTCGTCGCCGCGACCGTCGCCCCGTAGTTCTTCCGGCTCGTAAGGCTCCATGTGCACGAGGACGTTCTGCACGAAGGGCGCGATCTGCAGGATCGTCCCCTTCACGGAGCCGCTCAACTCGTGGGCGTCGTGGAGTGACATCTCCGGGTCGGCTTGGACGTGGAGCTCCACGAAGTAGCCCAGGCCTGATCGCCGCATCTTGAGGTTCTCGATCAGGCGGACGTTGGGGACCGAGTTCGCCGCTAGGCGCACCCGTTCGAGGAGTGTCGCGCTGGGCGCGGTGTCCATCAGGTCGGCGAGGGCCGGTCGGATCAGCCGGACGCCGTTGAAGGCTACGATCGCGGCCGCGACCAGGGCCGCCCAGTCGTCGGCGGCTTCCCAGCCCCGTCCTCCGATCATGTGCCCGCCGACCAACGCCACCGCGATGCCGACGAACGCCGCGGCCGAGCTCAGCGCGTCGCTGGCGTGGTGGCCGGCATCGGCGCGGATGGCGGTGCTGCCAACGTCGGCCCCCACCTCGTCGACGCGGCGGGCGAGATACCCCTTGATCGTGAAGGCGGCGCCCGCGACGAGCAGGGTGAAGGGTTCCGGCAACCGGTGGGGCGTGCTGATCTGCTGGACGGCGCCGGCGGCGATGGCGATGGCCGCTCCGATCAGCAGCAGCGCCACGGCCAGCGCGGCCAGCGGCTCGGCTTTCCCGTGTCCGAACGGGTGGTTCTCATCGGCCGGTTGGGCCGCGACGTGGAGACCAAGCCAGACGATGAGGGAAGAGAAGATGTCGCCGGAGGATTCCGCCGCATTGGCGACCAGCGCATACGAATGGCCGGCGATGCCCGCCACGAGCTTGACCAGGACGAGCCCGACATTGGTCGCCAGGCCTGCCTGCGTCGTGCGAATCCCGCGTTCCGCCCGGGCGGCGAGCAGCGCCTGTGGCCTGGCCGAGACCATCCCTCAATCTTGACGGCGCGCAGCCGGCGCCGCTAGCCTCTGTCCCATGACGACTTCCGGCGCGGTTTCCGCGTTTCTGCGCGAGCATTTCCGGCATTTCAACGCTGCGGCCCTCATCGATGCGGCCGACGGCTACCGCCGCCATCTCGACTCGGGCGGCAAGATGTTCGTGACCCTGGCCGGGGCCATGAGCACCGCGGAGCTGGGGTTGTCACTGGCCGAGATGATCCGGCAGGGCAAGGTGCACGGCATCTCGACGACGGGAGCCAATCTCGAGGAAGACGTCTTCAATCTGGTCGCCCACGACTATTACGCGCGGGTGCCAAACTATCGCGACCTGACGCCCGCGGACGAGCAGGCGCTCCTGGCGCGCCACATGAACCGGGTGACCGACACGTGCATCCCCGAGGCCGAGGCCATGCGCCGGATCGAGCGCGCGGTGCTCGCCGAGTGGGTAGCGGCCGATCGGGCGGGGAAGCGGTGGTTCCCGCACGAGTTCATGTATCGCGTCCTCAAGAGCGGCACGCTGGCGAAGGAGTATCAGATCGACCCCAAGCACTCGTGGCTGCTCGCCGCGGCCGAGCGCGATCTCCCCATGTTCGTGCCCGGCTGGGAGGATTCGACGCTCGGGAACATGTATGCCGGGCACTGTATCTCGGGCGACGTGTGCAACGTCCACACGGTCCGCACCGGCATCGAGTACATGACGAAGCTCGCCGATTGGTATCAGACCACGGCCGCCCAGAGCTCCATTGGGTTTTTCCAGATTGGCGGCGGGATCGCCGGCGACTTCCCGATCTGTGTGGTGCCGATGCTCCACCAGGACCTGCAGCGCCCGGACGTCCCGCTGTGGGGGTATTTCTGCCAGATCTCCGATTCGACGACCAGCTACGGTTCGTACTCCGGGGCCGTACCCAACGAGAAGATCACGTGGGGCAAGCTCGGCGTCGATACGCCCAAGTACATCATCGAGTCCGATGCCTCGATCGTGGCACCCCTGGTTTTCGCTTTGGTCTTGGGGTGGTAGGGCCGGATTGGAACCCAACGGTTTCGGCGGGGTAGCGGCACATGCTTGCGTAGGGGACCGCGTGTGTTCAGCTTGCACGCCACGTGTCTACCACCTCTCTCATCATGCGCTCGCGCCTTCCGCGCCTCATCCTGTTCGCGATCGCCGTCCTGACCCTCCCGGCGGCCCTCCGTGCCCAGAATTTCGGGCAGAACAAGGTTACCTACCGGGATTTCGATTTCCGGGAGATGCACACCCAGCATTTCGACATCTACTACTATCCGGCCGAATCCGTCGCGACCGCGGATATCGCGCGGATGGCGGAGCGGTGGTACGTGCGTCACTCGCAGTCCATGCGGGACACGTTCAGCAAGAAGCCGATCGTCCTGTACGACGACGCGAACGCCTTTTCCCAGGGTAACATCGTCCCGATCCCGCTGGGCGGCCCGATCGGCGGCGTGACGGAAGGGCTCAGGAACCGGGCGATCATCCCCATCAGCCCGGAATACGCCTGGACCGACCACATTCTCGGCCACGAGCTGGAGCACGTCTTCCAGTACGACATTGCCGAGAACACGCATGGCCCGGGCGGCGGAGGCGTCGCTGCCACCAACCGGGTGCCGCAGTGGGGCATTGAGGGGATGGCCGAGTACATGTCCGTCGGGCGCAACGATCCGAACGCGGCGATGTACCCGCGGGACGCGATCCTGCGCAACGACATCCCGTCCTTCAAGCAGCTGCAGAGCGGGCGCTATTTCATTTATCCGTGGGGCCAGATCATCTGGGCCTACATCGGCGGCCGGTATGGCGATGACGTCATTCCGCGCATTTATCGGCAAGCGCTGCGCGGCGGGTGGGAATCGGCCGTCCGCAGCGTCCTCGGGATCACCAGCGATTCGCTGAGCAAGGAATGGCACGCCAGCCTGCGGGCTACGGTGACTCCGCAGCTCAATGGCCTGGTGCGCCCGGAGAACGTCGGCGTGCGCCTGCTGGCCCCGTACAACAAGAAGGGGCCCGACTATGATGTGGGCCCGGCGCTCAGTCCCGACGGCAAGTACGTGTCGTTCTACACCCAGCGCGGGATCTTCCAGACTGATCTATTCGTCGCCGACGCGGCGACGGGCAAGACCATCAAGAAGCTCACCAGCATCAACTCGACGCCGCACTACGACGCGTTGAATTTCGCCAGCTCGGGCGGATCGTGGTCCCCCGATGGCAAGCGGCTCGCCGTCGGCGTCTATGCCAAAGGGAAAGAAGTCATCGCGATCTTCAATCTCGACAAGGGCGGCATTGAGCGGCGGATCGACGTTCCCGAGGTCACCACGACCGAGGACTTGGCCTGGAGCGCGAACGACCAGCTGGCCTTCTCGGGGAGCCACGGCGGCATCAGCGATCTGTACGTGTATGACATGAAGACCGGGAAGACGACGCAGCTCACGAACGACCGGTACGCCCAGATCCAACCCGCGTGGTCGCCGGACGGCAGGTTGCTGGCGTATGCGACAGACAGCGGGGACGGCACCGATTTCGACAAGCTCGAGTACGCCAAGTTGCACATCGCGATCCGGGACATGACCACGGGGACGACGCGGAACCTCCAACTCTTCCCCGGCGCCAAGGCGCTCAACCCCCAGTTCGCACCCGACGGCAAGAACCTGTACTTCGTGTCCGACCGCAACGGGATCTCGGACATCTATCGCTTGAACCTGGAGACCGGCGACATTGCGCAGATCACGCGCATCGCGACCGGCGTGACCGCCATTCTGCCGCTGGGGGCCATGATGTCGGTGGCTTCCAAGACCGGCCGGCTCATGTTCGACGTCTTCGTCAAGGGAGGCTTCGAGCTGCATCGCTTGGACCCGGAGATGGCGCCGGGGACGCCGTTGATCGCCGGCCAAAGCGACACGGCGTCGGTCGGGATTCTCCCGCCTGTGGACCTGCCCGGCGGCGGCGCCGTCAGCAGCCGGATCGCTGATGCGACGGCCGGGCTGCCGCCGGAGCGCGAGTATCCGACGGGCCCCTACCACCCGTCGTTCGGGTTGGAATTCCTGGGGTCGTCCGGTGTCGGCGTCGCGGTCGGGGGACCGTTCGGCGGGGGCGTGGCGGGCGGCGTGTCGGCCTACTTTGGCGATGAACTGGAGAACAACATCATCGCCGCCCAACTCGCCGGATCCGGTACGTTGCAAGACTTCGGCGGATCGCTGCTCTATCTCAATCAGTCGCACCGGATCATCTACGGTGCCAGTATCGGGCACATCCCGTACTTGACCGGGGGGACGTTCGTCTCCGACACGACCCTTCCGACGAGTACGGGCGGGTCCACGCCCGGCACGGTCGTTCACCAGCTGTTCGAGCGGACGTTCTACGAGTCGGCGAACGTGTTCGCCCAGTATCCGTTCTCGCAGTATCGCCGCTTCGAGCTCGGGGCCGGCTACAGCTACGTGCACTATTCCATCACGCAGGACACGTACGTCACCGACCAGTTTGGCAACATTTTGGCGGAGAACTTCAACCAGGGCTTCCCGGGGACGCCGCACGGGCTCAGTCTGTGGCAAACGAGCCTCGCGTACGTGACCGACTACGCCACGTTCGGGTTCACCTCGCCGATCGCCGGCGCCCGGTACCGGTTCGAGGTCGACCCCACGTTCGGCAACTTGCTGTTCACCACCGCGCTCCTGGACTATCGGCGGTATTTGTTCGCCAAGCCGGTGACCTTCGCCTTTCGCCTCATCCACTATGGGCGATACGGCCGGGACGCCGAAGACTCGACGACGTTGTTCCCGCTCTACGTCGGCGATCCCTACTTCATTCGCGGGTACGACATCAACACGTTCAACATCAACGAGTGCACGGGCCCGGGCGTCGCCAACGGGGCGTGCCCCGCGCTCGACCGCTTGTTTGGCAGCAAGATCGCGACGGCCAACTTCGAGATCCGGTTCCCGGTCACGGGGATCAGCGGGTATGGCCTGATCAACTTCCCGTATCTGCCCATCGACGTCGCGCCGTTCGTCGACGCCGGCGTGGCGTGGTACAACCACGACACTCCGACATTCAACCTCTCGGCGAACAGCAGCGCCCGGGAGCCGGTCATCAGCTCCGGCATCAGCACCCGCATCAACGTCCTGGGGTACATTGTCGCCGAAGTGTTCTGGGCCTATCCGTTCATGCGGCCGCAACAGAAGAGCGGCATCTTCGGGTTCCAGATCCTCCCTGGTTGGTAGTAGGTTTGGGGTCATGACCCTGCGCATGACCCCGCTTCTGGCCCTCGCGCTGGCGGTGGCCGGCGTCCATCCGGCGCCGGCCCAGACGCTCACGGTGCGATTGGATAGCGCGGCCCACGACATGGTGCTGGAGATGGCGCCGCTCACCCTCCACGGCATGGTGGAGGTCCAACCGGGATTCGTCGCGCTCCCGGTCGAGGGTTGGCTTCAGGGGTACGCGGTCACGCTCGTCGACTCCGCCGGCCGACCGTTGCCGCAGTCGCTGATCCATCACGTGAACTTGATCGCGCCGGAAAAGCGCGAGCTGTTCAGCCGGATCATGCTGCGGATCGGCGCTGCGGGCGCGGAGACGCCGCCGGTCGAGTTGCCGAAGGTCCTCGGGCTTCGCGTGCATCGGGGCGACACGCTGCTGGTCACCGCGATGTTGAACAACACGACGCACCACGATATCACCGGCGCCCACTTGGTCATTCGGATGCCGTACGCCGAGGTCTCGGGCGTGTTGCACCCGGTAACCATCTCGCCGTTCTACATGGATGTCATGCCGCCCGCCGGTGCCAAGTCGTATGACATGCCGGTCGGCCACTCCGAGAAGAGTTGGGAGGGACGCCCCGCGGTGTCCGGCCGTGTGCTGGCCATGGGCGCGCACATGCACAAGTACGGGACGGGATTTCGACTCGAGGATGTGACGGCCCACAAGGTCCTGTGGGAGACCAAGCCGATCGTCGACCAGAATGGCGAGCCCGTGGACATGCCGGTCAAGACGTTCTGGTGGCGCCTCGGCATCCCCATCCGGGCCGACCACGTTTATCGCGTGACGGCCGTCTACGACAATCCGACCGGCCGCGTGCTGCGCCAGGGCGCCATGGGCGCACTCGGGGGCGTGTTCATGCCGTCGAATGCGGACGATTGGCCCAAGGTGGATCGCACCGCGAGCGACTACGTGCTCGACTTCAAAGACACGATGTCGACCGATGTCTCAATGGACATGGACGGCATGGCGGGCATGGATCACTGAGGCGTGCACGGCGGCGCATGGTCCGCCGTCGGCTGGCAGGTGAAATCGTCGACGCCGGTGTTCCGATTGATGGTGTACGCGGCGACTTGAAAGCGGGCTTGCTCGTCGGTCATGGGGAGCCGGCGCGCGGCGTGCGTCTCACTCACCCAGAACCGCACCGCGCAGATGCGATCCTCGGCGCACATCATGCGCGCGACACGCCGGAGATCGTCGTCGGTCTTCGCGGCACGGGCGGCGATGACCACAAAACGGACGCCCCCATTGGTTCCCAACAGTTTGACGTCGTCCGTTTGACGCGTCGTGAGCAGCATCAAGAGCGCGAGCACGCATTGGTCAAGCATGTCGCAAAGCTACGGTTAAGCCCGGTGCCTTCTGTGACCGGCATCACTCGATAGAGTAGGTTACCGCATGTCCGTATGGATTCAGAGCATGGCCGCTGTCGGGGTGCTCAGCGCCCTGCCGCTTGTCGGCGCTCTTGTCCTCTTCTTCGATCCCGCTGTCGTGAAACGCGCCGTGCCACCCATGGCGCGCGTGGCGATCGGCGCTTTGGCCGGTGCGGTCCTGTTCGATCTGATACCGGACGCGCTCAGTAGTGGCGCCTCGCGCGCGAGCATCGCCCTAGCTGTCGTCGCCGGAATAGCCGGCTTCGGACTCCTCGACCATCTGTTTCAGCGCTTCGCCGCGGGATGCGCGGAACGCCGGATCGTGTGGCTCAACTTTGTGGGCGATGTGTTCCACAACGCCATCGATGGGATGTTGATCGCTGCCTCGTTCCTCGCCAACCCCTCCCTGGGGATCCTGGCGACCGTCGCCGTCGGGCTCCACGAACTGCCGCGGGAGATGGGCAGCCTGGGGATCTTCCTGCACGGCGGACTGTCCGTTCGCCGGGCCTACGCCCTCAACGTACTGACCGGGGTCGGTGCGCTCGGCGGGGCACTCGTGACGCTGCTCGTCGGGGCGCACGCGCGCGGGCTGGCCAACGCGATGATCCCGATCGCCGCCGGCACGTTTCTTTACATTGCGGCGTCCCTGCTGCGCTCGCTGCCGATTGGGTCGCGGGCCCGCCTGGCCGCGGCGGGTTGGATCGCCGCGGGTTTCGCCCTGACCGCCCTGGCCGCCCGCTAGGCCTACTGCACGACTCGCTTCATCAAACTCTCGATCTCGGCCGCCTCGCGTGGCGCGGGCGTGATGCGCTTGAGCCCATCCGCCGTCAGCACGTAGTCGTCCTCGATCCGAACCCCGATGTTGGCATAGCGCTGCAGCAGCGGCCGCACACGATCCGCATACGCGCGGTTCCGCGGGGTGTCCGGCAGGATATCGAGAATCGAGGGCTTGATGTAGATCCCCGGTTCGATCGTCAGCGCATTGCCGACGCCGAAGGCCATTGCCGGCGCATAGTAGAACTGCGCCGGATCGTGGACGTCGAGGCCCAAGCCATGGCCGGGCCCGTGGGGCAGGAACAGCGACGCCTGTGGGCATGTGTCGCGCGGCCCGCAAAATCCCTTGGGCGCGTCGACCACCGCCGTGACCGAGTCGATCAACTTGAGCTTGGCCAGTCCCGCGGCCACCACGGCCTGGATCGAGTCGCGCTCCGTTTTCGCGGGTACGCCCGGTTTGATCTGCCGCTCCCCGGCGGCTTGGGCGTCGCGCACGATCTGGTAGATCGTCCGCTGGTCGGCCGTGAAGACGCCGCTCACGGGTACCGTCCGCGTAATGTCGGCGGCGTAGCCCTGATAACTGGTCGCGCAGTCCATCACCAGCATCTCGCCCGCGTGCATGGCCCGGTCGTCGCGATCGTAGTGCAACGTCGTGCTATTCGGTCCCGACCCGACGATCGAGGCGTACGCCGGCTCGAGATCGCCGCCGTTTCGCCGGAACGTGTACTCCATGAGGGCCTGGACTTCGTATTCGTTCTTGTTGGGCGCGATCTCGCTCAAGACCGCTTTGTGCCCCAGGACGGAGATGGCCGCCGCGCGCTCGAGCAACGCGACCTCGGCCGCGCTCTTTCGCGCGCGCAGCTGGTCGAGCATCGGCGTGGCGTCCTTGACGACCAGATAGGGGTGCGCGGCCCTCAGGTTGCGCACCATTGCGCTCCCGAAGCTCAATGAGTCGTCCCGGATGAACTCGTCCGCTTCGGCGTCGCTCGCGACCCACAGCGTGAGTCCCGTGCCGGTGAGCGAGTCGAGATCGGCCCGCAGCCGCTCGTTCCGGGCGGCCGCCATGCCCGTCTCCCGGGTGATCGCCTCCGGCGTCGTGCGGCCGCCGTTGTAGAACTCGCGCCGTGGATCGGGCGACTGGATATAGAGCGTGGCGGTGGTGTGGCCGCCCCGCCGCACCATGACCAGCGACGCGTCGGGCGCCAGGAAGCCGGTGAGATACCGGAACGGCGCCCGTTGCTTGAACGGCGGGTAGTGGTCGATCGTCTCTCGCGCGCCGGCGAGGAAGATGACGCCACTGTCGACCCGTGCCGCCAGCGAGTCGCGGCGCGCCGCGTACTCGGCTTGGGTGATTTGCGCTCCGGCGGCGAGCGGGAGCAAGGCGAGACCGGCCAGCAGGCGAATAATCATCCGCTATTCTAGCGCCGGTCGAGGAGCCTGTGCAATGCTCCCGACCCCCGGGTAATTTGCACATACATGCACGGTGCGATCCGGGTGCTCGCGCTTTGGGCCGGCGGTGTCCTCGCCGTGGCGGCCGCCGTGTCCGCCAGCGCCGCCGCCAGCCAGGCCCAGGGTCCGCCGGACGCACCCTTCGTCGCGGCCGCCGATGGGTATGGCGCGTTGGTCGCCACGCTGGAGCCCTTTATCGAGCGCGAGTTGGCCGAGAAGGGGATTCCGGGCCTGTCGATCGCGCTGGTCGACGACCAGCGCATCGTGTGGGCGCGGGGCTTCGGGATCGCCAACCCCCGCGATAGCGCCCCGGCAACGGCGGCTACCGTCTACCGTATCGGCTCGGTCTCCAAGCTCTTCACCAACATCGGGGTCATGCGCCTCGTCGAGCGCGGCGCGCTCGACCTGGACGCGCCCGTCATGCGGTACATCCCGGACTTCTCGCCCCACAACCCCTTCACCGCACGCCAGCCGGTGACGTTGCGGGAGCTGTTGACGCACCGATCCGGGCTCCCGCTGGAGGCGCCGGTCGGCAGCTATGTCGATTCCTCCGGGCCATCGCTGGCGGCGACGATCTCCAGTCTCAACGAAGCGGCGTTGGCCTATCGGCCAGGGTCGCACACGAAGTACTCCAACGCCGGCGTGGCGACGGCGGGTTACGCGATCGAGCGCGCCTCGGGCCTCCCGTTCGCGACGTTCATGGACCGGGAAGTGATGCAGCCGCTGGGCCTCCGGCATAGCGGGTTCGCGCTCACTCCCGACATGGTGCCGCAGTTGGCGGCCGGTACGATGTGGACCTATGAGGGCCGGCGGTTCCTGGCGCCGACGTTTCCGTTTGGCGAAGCGCCCGCGATTTCGATGTACTCCAGTGTGACTGATCTCTCGCGATTCATGAGCGTGCTGTTCACGGGAGGCCGGAGCGCGCGCGGGCAAGTGCTCTCCCCGGCGACGTTGGCCGAGATGTGGCGGCCGCAGTACGACACGACGGTGGACGGCGTGCGGTATGGGCTGGGGTTCGCGATCTCGTCCCTCGATGGCCACCGCAGCGTCGGGCACAATGGATCCGTGTACGGGTTTGCCACGGAGTTGGATGCGCTGCCCGATGATCGGCTGGGCGTCGCGGTGATCACGACGTTGGACGGCACCACGGCCGTCACGTCGCGAATCGCCGACGCGGCGCTGCGGTTGCTGCTGGCGCACCGCACGGCCACGACGCTGGCGGTGCCGCCGGCGCTCGCCGCGGTGCCGGTCGCCACCGCGGTGCGGCTCGATGGCTGGTATCACGCGGGGTCGCGCGGCGTGTTCCTGGAGAACGAAGGCGGGGTGCTGTACGCCCGTTCGGCGCGCGGGGGGCAGCGGCTGGCCCTGCGGGCGACGCCGCACGATACCCTGGTGACGGACGATCGCCTCGGGTTCGGCGACCGGGTGTTGCCGTTGGGATACGCTGTCATTGTGGATCGGGACACCCTCTGGCGGGCCGAACAGCCGATGCCCGGGTCTCCCGGACCGCGATGGGTGGGGCTCATTGGCGAGTATGGATGGGACTACAACACGCTGAACATCCTCGAGCGGGGCGGCCGGTTGATCGCGCTGGTCGACTGGTTCCAGGAGTATCCGCTGACCGAGATCGGTCCCGATAACTACGCGTTCCCGGATTGGGGCTACTACGACGGCGAGCATCTCGCGTTCATTCGCGATACGAGCGGGCGGGCGACGACCGTCGTCGCCGGGGGGGTGAGCTACGACCGCCGCGCCGTCGGTCCCGAAGACGGGTCGCAGTTTCACATCACCCCCGTGCGACCCATCCCCGCGCTGCGCGCGGCGGCGCTGGCGGCGACGCCGCCAGCGGAGTCGGGGTCATTTTTGCCGAGCGATCTCGTGGACGTCGTCTCGCTCGACTCCACCATCAAACTCGACATCCGCTACGCGACGTCGAACAACTTTCTCGGCGTGCCGGTCTACACGGAGGCCCGGGCTTTTCTGCAACGTCCCGCGGCCGAAGCCGTCGTCCGCGTCAACCGCGCGCTGCGGCGACAGGGCCTCGGGATCCTGATCCACGACGCCTATCGCCCGTGGTATGTGACGAAGATCTTCTGGGACGCCACACCGCCGGAGAATCACATTTTCGTGGCCGACCCCGCGGCCGGCTCCAATCACAACCGCGGCGCCGCGGTGGACCTGACGCTGTACGACACGCTGTCCGGAAAAGAGCTGCGGATGCCGGGCGGATATGATGAGATGTCCGATCGCAGCTATGCGTACTATCCCGGGGGGACGTCGCTCGAGCGCTGGCGCCGCAACCTGTTGCGGCGTCTCATGGAACTGGAAGGGTTCACCGTGTATCCCGCGGAATGGTGGCACTTCGACTTCCGTGACTCCCGGCGGTACCGCATTGGGAACGTGGACTTCTCGGCCATTACCGCGCGCAAGTGACCGCCTGGTGATCACGGTTCGCCATTCTCGTCGGGCCCCGCGAGCTCGACGCCTGCGTCCGCATGCAGCAGGACACTTGGGGCGCCGATTTCACGGAGCGCGTCCCGCGGACGATCCTGCTCGTCGCGCAGAAGATCGGCGGCATTGTCGCCGGCGCATTCGATGGCGATCGTCTGGTTGGATTCGTGTTCGGGATGACCGGCCTCAAAGACGGGGCCACCGTGCATTGGTCCGACATGCTGGCCGTGGATCCCAATGCCCGGGACCAGGGGATCGGCCGGGCCCTCAAGGCCTTTCAGCGCGACGCGGTGCGCGCGCTGGGCATCGGTACGATGTACTGGACGTACGATCCGCTGGTGGCGCGCAATGCCCATCTCAACCTGAACGTGCTGGGCGCCGATGTGGCCGAGTACGTGCCGGACATGTACGGCGTCACCAATAGTCCGATGCACGACGCGCTGGGGACCGATCGGTTCGTCGTGCGATGGCGGCTGGATGGCTCGCGGCGGCCGCCGGGGGACGTCGTGGGCCGGGTGGCCATCCCGCCGGCCATCGACGCCGTGCTGGGCCAGTCGGTGGCCGAAGCCGCCGCGTGGCGGGCCCGCACGCGGGTGGCGTTCGAACAAGCCTTCGCCGATGGATTGCGCGTGAGCGGCTTCCGGCGCGAGGGCGATGACACGTATTACACCCTGGGGCGGGCATGACACTCTGTGTGGAGCGGATCACGTTGCACGAGTTGCGGCTGCCCCTGCGCGAGCCGTTTCGCATCTCGTCCGGGGTCGTGAGCGAGCGGCGCATTGTCCTGCTCGAGCTGCGCGACGCCAATGGCGTCGTCGAATGGTCCGAGTGCGTGGCCGGTGAGGCGCCGAACTACACCGCCGAGACGGTGGAGACGGCGTGGCTGGCGATCACCACGTGGCTGTCGCAACGCGTCATCGGCCGCGAGTTCGACGATCCTCGTGCCGTGTTCGCCGCGCTGTCGCGCGACGTGCAGGGGCACAATATGGCGAAGGCGGCGATCGAAATGGGGTGTTGGGCGCTCGCCGCGCAAGCGACCCAACTTCCCCTGGCGCGTCTGCTCGGTGGGACTCGGGATCGCGTCGTCACCGGCATCTCACTCGGGATTCAATCAACGCCCGACGCGCTGGTGGCGCGCGCGCGGGCAGCGCGCGACGCGCATTATCGCAAGGTCAAGGTCAAGATCGCCCCTGGGAAAGACATCGCTTACGTGGCAGCGGTGCGCGAGGCCCTCGGCCCGGACGTGGGTATTATGGTCGATGCCAACTCGGCGTACACCATCAGCGACGCCGATCATCTGGCCCGTCTCGACGCGTTCGATCTGATCATGATCGAGCAGCCGCTGGGCCAGGATGACTTGGTGCGCCACGCCGCGCTGCAGCGGCGCCTCAAGACCCCGTTGTGCCTCGACGAGTCGATTACCTCGGTCGATCGCGCCGAGGACATGATCGCGCTGGGATCGGGCCGGATCATCAATATCAAGCCCGGTCGCGTGGGCGGTTTCTCACGGTCGATCGCGATCCACGACCTGTGTCTGGGGGCCGGCATTCCCGTTTGGTGCGGCGGCATGCTGGAAAGCGGGGTAGGCCGCGCCCACAACGTGGCGCTGGCCTCGCTGGCCAACTTCTCGCTCCCCGGCGACCTCAGTCCCAGCGCGCGCTATTGGGAGCGGGACATTGTGACGCCCGAGTGGACCATGGACGACCAGGGGACGGTCGGCGTGCCCCTGGACCGCCCGGGGATCGGCGTGACCGTCGACCGCGACCGGGTCGACGACATCACCGTTCGGAATCAGGTGATCGGGGCGTAGCGCTCGGCCACCCGTTCTTCGGCCACCGTGTACAGGCCGTTCGTCACGTACCGCGCGAAGTGGGGCGACGCGCGGTGGGCGTCGAGCGCCGCCGGCGACTCGTACTGCTCGTAGAGGAAGAAGCGGCGCGGGTCCTCGGGCGAGCGATGCACGACATACATCGCATTGCCCGGCTCGGCGCGGGAGGCATCGGTGAGAGCCGAGAACCAGGCGATGGCCTGGTCCTCGGCTCCGGCGCGGATCACGTAGGTGACGGCGAGACAGATCATCCCGCCAAGCTACTCTACTGCGGCGCCCCGATCACGTGCTTCCGAATGACGACCCGCCGGTTCAGCGCCCGTCCTTGTTCCGTGCGGTTCGACGCCACCGGATTCGACTTCCCGCCAGTCGCCACCGTGATGCGATTCGGGTCCACGCCCGCCCGCACCAGATAGTCCCGGACCGACGTTGCCCGTGCCAACCCGAGTTTGTTGTTGTACGCGTCCGAGCCAATGCTGTCGGTGTACCCGATGATCTCGAGCGGGACGTTGCCGATGCTGTTGAGCTGCTGCGCGCCCCGATCCAAGACGGGCTTCGCCCGTGAGCGAAGATCCGACTTCCCGAATCCGAAATTGACGTCCTGCAGCACCAGGAGCACACTCGTGTCGACCACGGTGCGCGGTGGGGCGCTCACGCGCACCGTGTCCACCCGGGTCACCAGCGTCGTGTCGTGCTTCGGCGGTGGGGTGGCGATGATCTGCCGGACCTCTGGGGCAGGGCGCTTGGCCCCCGGGAAGAACGAGATGCCCAGGAATCCGCCGGCCGTCGCGCGCCGGTGGCTCGCGACGTCCATGTTCGCCTCGATGCGGAGCGCCGTGCTGTAACTCAGCTTGATCTTGGCGCCCGCCGCCGGATGCCACACCCAGAATCCTTTCGTCCGGATTTCCGACAGGTTCGGGTAGATGCTCGATGGCAAATGAAACTGGAACCAGTTGTACCCGGGGCCTCCCGACACGTACGGCACGATCGGCGCGTGCGTTGGCAGTTGGAAGACGAGAGACCCCGTTGCGAGCTGCGTCAGGGGATTCGCGCGGTGACCGCTGACGATCGCGGGATTCCACGTATCGCTGTACCCCAACTCCAACGCCAGAAATGGCGTGAAGTGATACGCCAGGGTGCCGGTCAGACCGCCACCCCACAGCCAGCCGTACCCGACATCGGGCGTGTAGTGACGCGCCGTCGGGTACAGGCCGACCTCCAACGCGTTCGTCCAGCTCGGGTGTCGTGCGGAGGCACTCGTGTCGATGGCGTTCGGGTTCTGACTATAGATGGTGTCGTTGCGAACGAAGGGTTGGGGGGTGGGTTGCTGGGCCGTCACCGGTAGAGCGATGAAGAACGCGAACAAAGGAAAGAGGCGTCGCATCGGTCCCTCTCGAGGAATGCGACGGCCGAGCGGGGCAAGTTCGGCGCCATGTGAAGTAGATTGGCGGGCATGCGCTTTGCTCTTCTGCTGATTGTCGCCGCGGCTCCCGCGGCGGCGCAGACGATCCCACCGGGTCGCGACCTCGCGGTCGGTGGCGCGATCGTGCTCGCGGGCGCGGCGCTCTCCCCGCTCGACCGGAGCGTGCGCGATGTTTTTCAGAACCCATCGCTCCAGTCCAGCCACGCTCTGCACGAGACCGCGGCGGCGTTCAACCTTCTCGGTATACCCGGCACGGCGGTTTTGACGGCTGGCGCCTATGTGGGCGGGCAGCTGGGGCACGATCGCGGATTGGCGACTGCCGGGTTCCACGGCATGGAGGCATTGGCGTTGAGCACCGTGGTGACCGTCACCCTCAAGGGATTGATTGGCCGTGCTCGGCCGGACGCGTCACCGACGCGGCAGTATGATTTTCGATTCGGGACCGGCTTCACGCACGACGAGCGCGGATCGCTGCCTTCGCTGCACAGCGCGTCGGCGTTTTCGGTCGCCGCCGTCGCCAGCGTCGAGAGCGCGCGATGGTGGCCGCATAGCGGCTGGGTCGGTCCCGTCGCCTACACGACGGCCGGGATGGTGGCGATCTCCCGCCTCTACTCCAACCGGCATTGGCTGAGCGACGTCCTCGGTGGCGCGGCCGTCGGCATCGCGTCCGGACTCCTCGTGTCCCACTTCAGCGAGTCGCATCCCCACAACGCGCTCGATCGCGCGTTTCTGCCCTGAAGCTCCGCCGGCTGGGGCCCGGGCTCATCGCCGGGGCGGCCGACGACGATCCGTCCGGGATCTCGACGTATTCGCAGGCGGGAGCGGCCTATGGTTTCGCGCTGCTGTGGTGCGCCCTCATCACGCTGCCGCTCATGGCCGCGGTCCAGCTCATCTGCGCACGGATCGGGATCCGGTCGCGGCGTGGTCTGGCCAGCGTGCTACGCAACTACTATCCGCCCTGGGTGCTCTGGTGCGCGTGTGTGCTGCTCCTCGTCGCCAACACGGTGAACATTGCCGCCGACCTCGGCGGCATGGCCGCGGCGGCGGGGCTGCTCACCGGAGTCCGGGGGCTGTGGTTCGTGCCCGTCTTTGCCGCGCTCGTGCTCGGGCTGCTGGTGTTCGCGTCCTATGCACAGATGAGCCGGGTCCTCAAGTGGCTGGCATTGTCACTGTTCGCGTACGTCTTGACCGCATTCCTGGCGCATCCCGATTGGGCGGCCGTCCTTCGCGGTACGTTCTGGCCGCGCATCATCCCCACGTCGGACTACGTGCTGACGCTGGTGGCGATCCTGGGGACGACGATCTCGCCCTATCTCTTCTTCTGGCAGGCGGCGCAGGAGGCCGAGGACAACGCCCATACCGGCGAGCCGATGCAGAAGACGATGCACGCGGCCGTCAACGATACCAATGCCGGGATGCTGATCTCGAATCTCATCATGTACTTCATCATTCTGACGACGGGCGCCACGCTCCACCAGCACGGGCTCACGCGCATCGAGACGGCCGCGCAGGCGGCCGAGGCGCTGAGGCCGCTGGCCGGAGGGGGCGCGACCTTGTTGTTCGCGCTTGGGATCCTTGGGACCGGGCTGCTGGGAGTGCCGGTGCTCGCCGGCTCGGCCGCGTACGCGATCACCGAGGCCGCGCGGTGGCGGCGCGGCATGGATGAGAAGTTGTGGACCGCGCCCCAGTTTTACGCCGTGATCGGTGTCGCCACGCTCGTGGGCGCGGCGCTCAACTACGCGCGCATCGATGCCATCCGGATGCTGTTCTGGTCTGCCGTCATCAACGGCCTGCTGGCGCCGCCCCTCATCGTGATCATCCTCGTGGTCGCCAACGACGCGCGCGTGATGGGGACCAGTCGGAACGGCGCGGCGCTCAACGCGTTGGGCGGCGCCGCGGCGCTCGTCATGACGATTGCGGCAGGGGCTCTCGTGTGGTCATGGGTTGCGTGACCAGGCGCGTCACCTCGCGGTAGCTCACGTCGAGGCGATCCAGCTCGTGCTCCCACGTGAGCGCCTCGGCCGTGCGGCGCGCGCCCGCGGCCAGCGCGCGCGCGCGGGCCGGGTCTTTGGCCAGCGCGACCATAGCGGCGGCGAGCGCGCCGGCGTCGGCCGGTGGGTAGGCGATCCCATTGACGCCATCGCGCAGATGATCGGCGACGCCGCCCGAGGGCGCGGCGATCACCGGCAGTCCGGACGCCATGGCTTCGAGCACGACGAGCCCCAGCGTCTCGGTGAGCGAGGCGAACACGAACGCGTCGGCGCTGGCGTATAGCATTGGCAGCTCGCGTTGGCGGTCGAGGTATCCCAGGAAGATCACCTGACCGCCCGGCGGCGCCGCGGCGCGCACGGCGGCTTCGCGGGGGCCGGCGCCGGCGATCACGAGGCGCGTGCTGTCCGGCGGCAGAGCCGTGACGGCGCGGGCGTAGGCTTCGACAATCATGTCGGCGCGTTTCTCGATGGCCAGCCGACCCACGTAGAGAAACGTGAAGCGGTCGCCGAGTCCGAGGCGTGCGCGCGTCTCCGGGCTTCGGAGGCTCGGCGAGTAGGTCTCGATGTTGACGCCGCGTCCCCACACTTCGACGTCGCGCACGCCGGCGCGGATCAGATCCTCGCGCGATGGGCCCGACGGCGTGTACGTGCGCCGGCTGCGCTTATGGAAGCGCGCGATGTACGCCATGACGGTTGCACGGAGGAAACCAATGCCATACTCCGTCGTATAGCGGCTGAAGTCCGTGTGATAGGATGAGACCAGGGGGACGCCCAGCCGGCGTCCGGCCAGCTGGCCCATGCGGCCGATCACGAACTCGGTCGCCGAGTGCACCAGGTCGGGCCGGAAGCGGCGGGCGAACTTCAGCACGGCCGAGTACGCCGGCGCCGAGAGGCGCACGTCCGGATAGGGTGGGAACGAGAGGCTCGGTACGGAGAGCACATCGCAATCCGCCACACGCGCGTCGCTGAACACACTGACGGGCTCCGACGGATAGCGCGGTGCGATGACGGCGCATTCCCAACCCCGCTTGATGAGTCCCGCGGCGGAGATCGCGGTCACGACGGAGACGCCGTTGACTTGCGGCGGATACGTGTCCGAGCAAATGAGAAGTCGCATAGCAAAGAGACTAAGGGGGTCAACGCGTGTCGACCGTTACGTATCTGTCACGCGACGGCGCTGTATCCGGTACCGCTGAGCGCCAAGTTACGTCGCGGATGAGGGTTGCGCTTCCCCCCGCTTGGAGTTCGACATGACTGCTCCGACCGACATCCGTCGCGTGGTCCTCGTGGTACTCGATGGCCTGCGCCCGGACGCCATTGAACGATTCGGTCTCACACACATTCGCGGGCTGATGGCCGCGAGCGCCTCGACGATGACCGGAAAGTCGGTGAGTCCCAGCGTCACCGCGGCGGCCATGGCGTCGATCTTGTGCGGCGCGCCGCCGCAGTATCATGGACTGGAGAGCGATCGCTTTCACATTCCCCGATCGCGAGGGCCGCTCCATCTTCTGCCGCGAATCCTAGCCGATGCCGGATACCCGACGTCGGCTTTTGTGCATTCAGTGCCCCGGTTGTACGCGGGACTGGCGCGGCGGATCGCGCGCCACCTGGGCGTGGAGCATGCGCACTTCGGCGGCGCGGGCGCGCTCGGCATTCTCGAGGCCGCGCGGCCCACGTTGCGCACCCAGCGCCGCGGCTTGCTGTTGATGCATTGGCCGGATGCGGATCGGGCGGGGCACGATCACGGATGGATGTCGCGCGAGTACGAGCGCGGGGCGCGGGATCTCGACGCGGCGATCGGCGGTCTCCTCGCCGAGCTCGATCCCGCGCGCGATCCGGCCACGATCCTGATCGCGTGCGCGGATCACGGGGGCGGTGGGGCGGTAGCCAACGATCACGACAGCGATCATCCGCTCGATCGCACGATCCCCGTCATGGTGGCGGGAGCGCAGATCGAACCGTGTGAGTTGGAAGGACCCGTCACGCTGCTCGATATCCCGGCCACGGTGTGCGCAGCGCTCGGCGTGGCGCGGCCGTTGACGTATGCGGGGCGGGTGTTGAGCGAAGCATTTTCGCGGGCGGCGGTGGCGGCGTAAGATTTGTGCGGTCCGCAAGTATGGCAGGCCGAACGTTACTCGTTTGTTTCCTGGAGCGGGTGTCGGTGTCACTTGTCAGCACTAACCTGAAGAGGTATGGGAACATCCCTTCTGGCCCGTCTTGACGCCCGCGATCGCGCGTTGTTCGACCGGTGGACCATCGCCGAGTCGACACCGACGTTTCGCGCGTGGGTGGCGATTACGCACCTGGGGGGCCTCTGGTGCAGCGTCGCCGCGGCGACCCTGCCGCTGCTGATGGCCGGCGCCGTGATGCACACGGCGGCCCTCCGGGCCTTCCTGGGCCTGGCGATCTCCCACGGGGTGGTCCAGGTCATAAAGAGGAATGTCCTCCGCGAGCGCCCGTCCCGGCGCCTCGGATGCGAGTCGCTGATCCGCGTCCCGGATGAATTCTCTTTCCCGTCAGGCCATGCGACGGCGGCGATGGCAGTAGCCTTCGCCTACGCGATGGCCTTCCCGGCTCTCGCCCTGCCCCTGCTCGCCATAGCCGCCCTGATCGGTTTCAGCCGCGTCTGTCTGGGTGTCCACTACCCCAGCGATGTCGTGGTAGGGCAGGCGATCGCCCTGCTGACGGACGTCGTGATCTTCGCCATTCGCTGAGTTTTTGGTTCTAGTTCGTCGCGAGCCGACGAGGAGTGGCGGCACAGCCGCCACGACAGGAAACCGATAAGACCCATCCGTCATCAAAGTGCTCCGTTGCTTCTGAGCTGCTCAGTCGTGATGACGGTATGGGTCGGGAACCTGAACCGAAGCATTTCGACCTGCCGCTCGCGATGCAGCTCAAGCGCGAGCGGCTCAAGTTTTCTAACTTCCGGTTCATGCGGACGCCATCCGGACTGTGCACCGCCGAAGTCGAGCTGGAATGGCTCGACGGCGTGAGCGTGGTCGGTCGCGCGACCGGGCAGTCCAGTCCCATGGGCGACCTTCGGGTGGCTGCGGAGGCCGCGCTGCACGCCCTGGAGAGCTTCGCCGGCGGCGCGTTAGCCTTCGAGCTGGCCGGCATCAAGGCGCTCCGGGCCTTCGATGCGAACATCGTGATCGTCGCGGTGGGCCTGCGCAAAGGCGAAGGGCCCACGCGTTTGCTCGGCAGCTATCTCGCCGAGCAGGACCCGGTGCGGGCGGCGGTGGTGGCGGTCTTGAACGCGACCAATCGCATTCTCGGTAACTTCATCGCCACCCGCTGATCGCCACAGGCGGACCCACACCGGCGGCGCCGGGGTACGGCAGACACGATGCGTCAGTTTCTCCCGATAGTCGTTGCCGCGGCATTGGCGGGCTGTGGTCATGGGCACGCACCGACGCCCGCGCCCACGCCGGTGGCCGTGACCCCGGCGCCCGTCCCCGCGACAGTTCCCAACGCCACCCCTGACACGACCGTCACGCCAGCCGAAATTGCCCAGGCCAACGCCTCGGCGTTCGGTGACGCGCTGCTCCCGGATAGCTCGTCGGCCGGGCTGGCCCGGGCGCTGGACACCGCCAAGACGCCCGCCGAATCGGCGGCCGTGCACTGGGACATCGACGTCAGGTCCTACGAGACCCAGAAGCGCGTGGCGCGGTTCATCACGCTGTTCGCCGGCGATGCCCGCGACCATTTCGAGGAGCGGGTGCAGCGCGGCACGCGGTACGAACCCATGATCCGCGCCAAGCTGCGCGCGGCCGGGTTGCCCGAGGACATGACGTACCTGGCGCTCATCGAGAGCGGGTACTCCCCGCACGCCTATTCGTCGGCGGCGGCGGTCGGGATGTGGCAGCTCATGACCTCCACGGCGCGCGGCGCGGGATTGCGCGTCGACTGGTGGATCGACGAGCGGCGCGATCCCGTACGGTCGACCGATGCCGCCATCAAGTTTCTGCGGTATCTCAAGGAGCAGTTCGGGTCGCCCTATCTGGCGGCGGCGGCGTATGACGGGGGGCCGGGGCGCATTGCCCGCGGGCTCACGCGCTACGCGAGCGACTTCGAGGGACAAAGCGGCGACGATCTCTTCTTCGCGTTGGCCGACAAAGACTATCTGCGGAGCGAGACCAAGAACTACGTCCCACAGCTGATCGCGGCGGCCATCGTGGCCAAGCAGCCGGGGCGCTACGGGCTCCACATCGATCCCGAGGAGCCATACGCCTACGATTCCGTGCGCGTCGGTCCGGCGACGCCGTTGGCGGCCGTCGCCAAGGCCTGCGCCGTGCCCACGGCGACGATCGCGGAACTCAATCCCTTTGTGCTGCGCGGCATGTCGCCGCCGCGGGACTCCATGACGGTGCGCGTGCCGACGGGGCACGCGGACGGGTTCGATACGGCCTTCGCGAATCTGCCGAAGAATGAGAAAACCGCGGTCTCGCACGTGGTGGCGCGCAAAGGGGACACCTTCGCGACCCTCGCGCATCGGGCGGGCATCACTGCCCGGCAGCTCGAGTGGTACAATCCGAAAGTCTCGCGCACCAAGAGCGGGCGGATTCCGGCGGGTGAGACGGTGCTGGTGCCGAGCAGCGTCGTGGTCGCCGTGGCGCTCGACGTGCCGGACCCGTCGATCGAGCGGTACGGCTCGGCGTCGCGCGGATCCATTCACATCGTGAAGCGCGGGGAGTCGCTGGGCCTCATCGCCCAGCACTATCACACATCGGTCGCGCGGCTCATGCAGATCAACGGTCTGCGCAAGAGCATTATCCTACCCGGACAAGCGTTGGTCGTGTCCGGGTCCCGCCGCACCACGCACAAGCACTAGGGCCCGCCCTCGAGGGCGGGGGGATCGACGGGATTAGTCGATCACGTCAGTCGATCACCCCTTTGCCTTTCTGCAACGGCGCGCAGCGCCGTGCCTTCCAACAGACCTCGGGTACAAGGCGAAGGGGGATCGACGTCAGTCGATCACCCCTTTGCCCTTGTACCCCTTCATGACCAAGAGCTCGTAGCCGTTCGACGGGTCGATGCCCTGCTCGCGCGACTGCTGGACGGCCTGCTCTCCGCGATTGTAAATGAGCAGCGCCATTTTCATGTTGCCGTGATTCTCGCGCACCAACGTGCGCAGATACCGGAACCCACACCGCAGATTGACATCGCGATCATACAGCTGGTCGCGCGTCACGCCCGGATGGAAATACCGCGCGGTGGACGGCATGACCTGCGTGAGCCCAACCGCGCCGGCATTGCTCAACGCATGCTCATTGAACTCACTCTCGACCTTCACGACGCGAAACGCCAGCTCGGGCTCGATGCCCTCGGCGATCGCGACATCATAGATCGACGAGGCGAGATCCGCCCCCACGTGATACTGCGTGGAGTAGGCAAAAATGGAGCGCATACGATCAAGCTGCGCCGTCGCCAAGTCGAGCCTGCCGCGCGTCTCATCCAGTTGCTCGCGCAACTCGGACGGGCCGACGACCAGCAAGGGCATGGCTTCGGCACGAGCCTCGGAAGGCCGGTGTCCCGCATACGCCGCCAACGCCATCCCACAGGCGAGGACCGCCAGCGCCGCGTTCCACAGGCGCGCGCGTCTCCGCTCGATATCACCGCGGCGTGCATACTCACTTGTATAGCGTCGCATAGGCTACATCCTGGGTTGAGCTAGGAAAACGTCAGGCGCAACCGTTGTGCCACTCATGACCGGCGCCACGATCCGCCCTTTCCGCCGTGCTTCTCCTGGAGCATTACGTCCGAAATCACCAGGGTCTTATCTATCGCTTTCACCATGTCATACACGGTGATCAGGCTCACCGCGACGGCGGTCAACGCTTCCATCTCCACTCCTGTCTTTCCGACAGTCTTGGCGACAGCCTCAGCCCGGAGCCCTGGAAGCGATTGATCCGGCAAAAGACTGACCTCAAGGTCGGTCAATGGCAAGGGGTGACACAGTGGTACCAGCTCTGCCGTACGCTTGCCTGCCAGAATACCAGCAACACGTGATACCGCGACGACGTCTCCTTTCGCGACACCGTGTTCCACGATTGCGCGCAGCGTTTCGTCCCGCATCCGGATCGCACCTGTCGCGCGCGCGACACGAACCGTGTCAGGCTTGTCGGTCACATTGACCATGCGCGCGGCGCCATCTTGTCCGATGTGCGAGAGCGCTTTTTTCGCGCTCATGATGCCCGCTCCCGAATCGCCCGTAGCATCGCCACCGTGAGCAACTGCGGATTCGCATTCGCATCGGCGAGCTCCTTCGTGCGCTCGACGTGGGCGACAGCGTCGCTCGCGGCCCGCGCGTGTGCCAACGCGCCGCGCTCGACGGCCGCGCGTGCCCGCGCGTGCAGCAACACCGTCAACGCCTCGAGCCGCTCGGCGTAGGCGCCGCGCGCGCCGGCCGCGCCCTGGCGCAGCGCGGCGCGATACAACGCGGCGCCGTCGCGCGGCGAGAGCGCCGCGTCGAGCATGGCGCGCGCCTCCTGCGCGGCACTCCTTGTGTCCGTGCTCAGCAAGCGGCCCGGCGCGCCAGCGGCGGCGGGCACCAACGTGTCCGCGGTTCCACTCAGTTTCGCCCGCACCAGATCGTGGCCCACGAACGCGCCGACATCGCGGTCCGGGAGCGGCGCCACGCGCACGCTCACGAGCCGCGAGCGGATCGTCGGCAAGAGCGCGCCGGGCTCGCTCGACGTGAGCAGGAGCGTGGTGTCGGCCGGCGGCTCCTCGAGGACTTTGAGAAAGGCGTTGGCCGCCGCGTCGGCGCCCTCCTGTGGCACCATGCGCTGCGCGTCGCCGATCACGATGACCTTCCGCGTGCCGACCGCCGGGGTCATGGAGATGCGCTTGAGCAACGCGCGCACCGTCGCGACGTAAATCGCCTCGGCGCCCGAGACGGCGGGATACAGCAGACCGTTGGCCACCCGCTCAGCAGTAGCCGACGCCAGATCCTCCCACACCTCCGCCGCGCTCGCGTCGCTGTCCTTGAGCCGGGGGCGCGGATACACCCAGGTGAGATCGGGATGCGTCAGCGACGCCGCCCACGTGCACGCGCGACACTCCCCGCAGGGCCGCGCCGCGCCCGCGGGCGCCGTGCAAAGGAGACGCTGTCCCAGCCACAGCGCCAGCCGCTGCTTGCCGATCCCGGCGGGGCCGGCGAACAGCATGGCAGACGGGAGGCGGCCGGCATCCGCGCTCGCGCCCAGCCGGGCACGGAGCGCTTCGTGTCCGAACAGGGGGACAACGGCGGGGGCGGCCTGTGGCATGGCGCAAATATATCCCGCCTGATCATCTCCCGAGAGCCATATGAGTGGCGCCGGGAGTGGGCCCTGTTAACTTGCAGACGTGCCGTCGCTTCGGTCCGTCCACCACGCGTCGAACGGAAACGCATCCCCGCCCGCGCTGCATCTGCGCGCGCTCGACAATCTCCAATTCATTCGCGACACGATGGAGCGCGCCGGGTCATTCACGGCGATCTCCGGTGTCGGGATGCTCGTCGTCGGGATCGTCGCGCTCGTCGTCTCCGACATCGCCGCGCACACATCCACGCCGAGTAAGTGGCTCGACTGCTGGATCGCGGCGGCCATCGTGAGCGCGCTGCTGTCGGCCGTGGCGATCGCGCGCAAGGCGCGCGGTGCCGGCTCGCAAGTCTTCAACGGACCGGGCCGGAAGCTGGCGCTGAGCTTCACGCCGCCGATGTTCGTCGGCGCCTTGCTCACCATCGTGCTGTTCCGCGCCGGGCTCGTGGGCGCGTTGCCGGGACTTTGGTTGCTGGTGTACGGCTCGGCCGTGGTCACCGCCGGCACGTATTCGGTGCGCATCGTCCCGGTGATGGGATTGTGCTTCGTCGCCCTCGGCGTCGTGGCGCTGTTCGCGCCGGCGGCGTGGGGCGATGCGTTACTCGCCGTGGGGTTCGGTGGTCTCCACCTGACGTTCGGTTCAGCGATCGCATGGAGGCATGGTGGCTAAGGGCGGCAGTTCCGCGGTACCCAAAGATCGCGCACTCGGCGTCGACGATCGTCCCGTGCGTCGGGTGGGCGGACGGGCGGCGGCGCGCGCGTCGTCCGCGCTCGATCGCATCATTCATGAGCGGCTGCGCCTTGGCATCGTGAGCGCGCTCGCCGTCAACGAAGTGTTGAGCTTCAACGAGCTCAAGCAGCTCATGCAGGCCACGGACGGCAACCTCAGCGTCCATGCCCGCAAGCTCGAGGAAGCGGGCTACGTGAGCTGCGAGAAAACATTCAGCGGCCGGTTGCCGCACACCGAGTATCGCCTGACCGCCGCCGGTCGTCGTGCACTGGAACGGTACCTGGACCACATGGAGGCCCTCATCCGGGTTACCCGGGACAAATGACGGGCTCGCGCTCTTTTTTTGGGGTTTGACTTCATGGGACAAAGTGCTTCGCTCGCCACGCCCGCCGGTACCCACGTGGCGATCATCATGGATGGGAATGGCCGTTGGGCGCGCGCCCGGGGAAAGCCCCGCGCCGCCGGGCATCTGGCCGGCGTCGATACCGTGCGGCGGATCGTCGAAGGCGCGTCGTCGCTCGGCGTCGGCACGCTGACCCTGTACGCGTTCTCGGCCGACAACTGGAGCCGGCCGGCCGCGGAAGTCCACGCGCTGATGCGCTTGTTTCGCCGGTCGCTCGCCGCCGAGGTGGGGCGCTGCCTGGCGAACGGCGTACGCATGACCATTGTGGGACGACGCGATCGTTTGCCGTCGGTATTGATTCGCACGATCGAATCAGCAGAAGCGCAGACCGTGCACGGCCGGGCGCTGTGGCTCCGTATCGCGATCGACTATTCGTCGCGCGACGCGATTCTCCGCGCCGCCGCGCGCTACGCCGCGGCGCGGCCGGACGGCGCGGTGCCGACGCGCGCCGAGTTCGCGGTCCTTCTGGCCGACGTCCACCACTCGCCGCCGGTGCCCGATGTCGACCTCCTGATCCGCACTGGCGGCGAGCAGCGTTTGAGTGACTTCCTGCTGTGGGAGTGCTCGTACGCCGAGTTGTACTTCACGCCGCACATGTGGCCCGACTTCGGGACCGAAGCGCTGTCCCACGCGCTCACCGAATTTCGCCACCGCGAGCGGCGGTTCGGCGGTCTCGTCGAGGCAGCCGCCGGATGATCCGCTGGGGGGCGGTCGCGGCCCTCGCCGGGGTCGCGTTCCTGGGCCCCGTCCGGCGCGTCGTGTCGCCGACGACGGCGGGGTTGCGCGGCGTCAGCGTCGCCGGCGATGGCACGGTGTGGGCGAGCGGAGAACACGGCGTCGTGCTCCAGTCGACGGACGCGGGCCGGTCGTGGCACGTCGATACGGTCGCGCCGGCGCGGACGTTCGACCTGCGCGGTGTGGCGGCGGTCGATCGCGCCACGGCGCACGTCATGGTGTCGAGCGCCGACACGGGCCGCCTCTACAAAACCGTCGACGGCGGCCGCTCGTGGACGCGCGAATATGACGATACGCACCCGGGAACTTTTCTCGATGCCATCGCCCTGTGGGATGCGGCGCACATCATCGTGCTGGGCGATCCGGTCAACGGCGCGTTCACGTTATTGGTAAGCCGGGACGGGGGCGGGCACTGGGCGAAGGCCGTGGCGCCGCCCGCGCTCCCGGGTGAGGGAGCGTTTGCCGCAAGCAACACCTGTCTGGTGACCGGACCGGGCGGAGAAGCTTGGTTCGTCACGGGAGGGGGAGCGGAGGCGCGGATGTTCCATACGGCCGACTTCGGGGACCATTGGTCCGCGCGCCCGCTCCCGTTGCCCACGGGCTCCGCGAGCGCGGGGGCGTTTTCCGTGGCGTTCAGCGGCCGTCATGGCGTGGTCGTGGGTGGCAACTACGCCAAGCCGGATTCGGCGCGCGTCAACGTCGCCTGGAGTGACGACGGGGGCCAGTCGTGGCACGCGGCCATGATTGGACCGCCCTATCTCTCCGCGGTCGCGCACGTCGGAGCGGGCTGGTTGGCGACGGGCACGCAGGGGACGTGGGGCTCACCCGATGGCAGGCAGTGGAGCCAAGCCGACACGGCCGGCTACAACGCGATCGCCCCGATAGACGGCGGCGCCGTGTTGCTCGGCGCGCGGGGCGCGATCGGACTCCAACGATAATGCTGCCTCGCGAGTAGATAGCAGGAAAGCATTTCTTGGACTGGAGACATCGTGGAGCTGCGCAAGGCGGTACGGCGGCGGGCCGCGACGGCCGCCGCGGAGCCGAAAATTGTCCTGCGACTGGTCGGCGGGGCGCCCGCATCGCGGGCAATTCGACTGCTGCGGTCACATCAGGCGGGTACGGCGAACGGCAAGCCGCTCGTGATTCAACTGGTGCTCGACGCACCAGGCAAGGCCAACTCGGCCAAACTCCCTACGGCTAAGCTGGTGTCGGACGAGGCGCCCCGCGAAGCGCGGGTCGTGCGGTTCGGCGACGTCGCGGTCGATCTCGCCGCGCGGGCCGTCACGCGGCTTGGTGTGCCGGTCGAGCTGACGCCGAGACAGTTCGATCTCTTGGCGGCCTTGGTGCGTTCGGAGGGTCAAGCCATGTCGAGGCAGGATCTCATTGACGCGGCGTGGCCCGATGCGGATGGCAGTGGTGCCCGAACGGTGGACACCCACATCTGGCATCTCCGGCATCGGCTGGAAATCGATGCCACCGCGCCTCGACACATTATGACCGTGAAGAAGACGGGCTATCGTTTTCAGCGGTAGCCAGTCGGCTGCTTGCTCGTGAGGGTGCGCAGGCGTTCCTGCTGCGCTGGAGTGAGAACACTGTCGATGGCCGCGCGCGTCGCGATCATAATGGCGCGCACGCGCGGCTGATACTCCCGCCGCAGCGCTTCGGCGGTGATCGTCTGCCGGCCGATGATGGCGTCGACCTGCGCGCGTTGCGTCGACGTCAGACCCAACTCTCGCGCCAACCGGTCGCCGATGCCGTGTTGGGCGCGGGCGTCCGGTGCGTCGACCATGCCGGCCGAAAACTGGCGTCCGACCATCATGCGGTCCGTGGCGATCCCCGCGGCGAAACCGGTGCCGGCGACGACGATCAATACGACACCGGCGATGACTTTGCGGTTCATCCGCCGTGGGGGCCTGTTGGCGTCCGGCATGCCGAAGACATTCGCCGCGATGTTGCCGGCGGTCATTCGCCCGCGCCGACGGCCGCGGCGATGACCGACGCGCCGCCCCGGAGACCGATCACCGTGGATTCGAACGTGCGGGCCGGCGCTTCGCCCCCACCGAAAGTACTGAGCAACGTGGCGGCGGGCGCCGGTGGGGTGGGAACCGCGGCGAGCACGAAGGCGGCGGTGACGGCCGCCGCGATGCCCACCGACACGGCCGCCCGGGCCCAGTTCGCCGTGTAGTCCCACCACTGGTGGCGCCGCGCGCCGAGCGGCGCCGCGGCGTCACTGGCGATGCGCCGCGCCAGCGCCTGCCAATCGACGTCGCTGGGCATGGGATCTGCCGCCTCGCGCAGCTGGGCGCGGTCGCGAGCTGACGTCATCGGGCCGCCGCTTCCCGCGCCAACGGGGCCAACACGCGGCGCAGCGTGCGCCAGGCATCGTGCACGTGCCAGCGCACGGTCGCATTGGAGATGCCCAACGCCTCGGCGACTTCCGTGCGCGTGAAGCCATCGATCTCGATCAGCTCGATGACCAGTTTCTGGCGCGCCGGCAATGTCGCCAGCGCGGCGCGAAACCGCTCGCGGACCTCACGGCGCTCCAAGGCCAGGTACGGAGTGTCGGTGCCGGGCACGTCCTCGGAGAGGAGCTCGGTGCGTCGGAGCGATCGCGCTTTGCGGGCGTTGAGGCCGCGATTGATCAGGATGCGATACATCCACGGACCGAAAGGACGTCCGCGCTGGAACGCGTCGATCTGCCGCAGGATGGTCATGAACGTCTCCTGCACGAGATCCTCGGCGTCCTCGCGGTGGCCCAGCAGACGGAACGCGACCGTAAAGGCACGCCGCATATAGCGGCGCACGAGCACGTCGTAGGCGGCCGAATCGCCCGCCTGCACGCGCTCGACTAGCGCCGTCTCCTCGGCGATGACCGAAGCGGCGCCCGGCCGAACCGCCGGCTCAGTACGGACGGCCGCCGTACCCACCGGGCTGTCCTCCACCCATGCTGCCGGGCGGGCTGCGCTGTCCGGACGGTCGCATCTTCGACATGCGCGCCTGTTCCTCGAGATTCTGCTCGAGCGTGCGCAGTTTGTTTTGTTGGTCCGGGCTGAGCACCGCGAGCGCCTGGTCGCGCGCCGCGCGGGCGTTGTCGTGGATCTCGCCGAACACGCGCGCCGCGGCCCGTCGGGTGGCGAAGACGCTGTCGCGCTGCGCGGGCGTCAGGTTCACCGGGATCGGCACGGCCTTGTCTCCGGGAGGCCGCAAATCGTTGAGCGAGTCCCGGAGCGGCCGGTTGCGCATGGTGAGTTGCGTGCCGATGTTCCCGAGCTGCGTGGTCTGCGAGTCCACGAGCTTGAGCTCGGACCGGTGGAGCAGCATGAACGCGATCGGGTTCTCCGGGTCCATCGGTTGCTTCGCGGCCGACGTATCCGGCCCGCTGTCCTGGGCGCGCAGTGCACGGGCTGGCGCCAGAGCCAGGGCGCCGACCACCAGGACGATACTCGAGATGCGCCAGGTCATGATTGTCTCAGTCACAGGTTACACCGCGCGAACGTCGGATGTTGGGTTCCGGCAACCAGGCGGCTGAGCGCATCGATGACGCGCGCCTGCGCATCGTCGACGGTCGGCGCGACCGCGGCCAGGTGCCCCATCTTGCGCGCGGGCCGCGGTTCGCGCTTTCCATAGAGAATGGAGGCGCGTTCCGGGGACCGCGAGTGCCGCGGCGAAATCGGGGGCGACGCCGTCGTGCCACGCGTCGCCGAGGATATTGGCGATCGCCGCCGGCCGCACGATGTCGGTCGCGCCCAGCGGGAGGTCGCAGACCGCGCGCACCAGTTGCTCGAACTGGCTGGTGACGCAGGCCTCGATCGTATGATGGAAGCTATTGTGGGGCCGGGGGGCCAGTTCGTTGACCAGTAGGGTGCCACTGGTCGACAGGAACATCTCGACGGCCAAGAGACCGACGACTCCGATCGCTTCGGCGAGCGCCACCGCGAGGGTGGTCGCGCGCGCGGCGAGGTCGCCGTCGATGGGCGCGGGGATCGCCGACCAGGCGAGCTGCCCCGCCTCGTGCGCGTTGAGCGCGGGCGCGTAGACCGCGGTCTCGCCGCCCGGGCGTCGCGCGACGAGCACGGACAACTCGGCGGCCAGGTCGATGGCCTGCTCGACGATGCACCGCCGCGCGCCGAGCGCGGCCCACGCGTCGGCGCACGCCGAGGGCGTGTCGACGTGCACTTGACCCCGGCCGTCGTAACCGCCGCTCGCCGCCTTGATGTACGACGGGCCGAACGCGCGCACGGCGTCCGCGCAGGCGGCGGCGTTCGCCGCGACGGCGAACGGACCCACCGGCGCCCCCTGCGCCTGGAGCCACGCTTTTTGACGCGCGCGGTCGTTGATCACCGCCAGCACGGCGGCGCCGGGGCGCACCGGTGCGTAGCGCGCCGCCGCGTCCAGGCTCGCGGTGGCGATGCGTTCAATCTCCAGCGTGACCACGTCGGCGCGCTGGGCGAGACGCGTCGCGGCCGCCACGTCGTCGAACCCGGCGGCAATGCATTCGCTGGCCAGGGCCGCGGCCGGCGGGTCGGGGTCGGGATCGAGCACAATGACGTCATACCCCAGAGAGCGGGCGGCGAGCGCCGTCATGCGTCCCAGCTGCCCGCCACCGAGGAGCCCGATCGTCGCGCCCGGCAGGATCGCGGTCACCGGGGAGGGAGGGTTTGGGCCAGGACCTCGTCGCGCCGTCCCGTCCGCCAGGCGCGCAGACGGTCGCGGACGTCCGGGCGGGAGAGGCCGACGATCTCGGACGCGAGGATGGCCGCGTTGGCCGCGCCCGGCTCGCCGATTGCCAAGGTCCCCACTGGCACGCCTTTGGGCATCTGGACGATCGAGAGCAGGGCGTCGAGTCCGTTGAGCGCCGTCGCGGGCACTGGAACGCCCAGCACGGGTATCAACGTTTTCGCCGCCAGCATGCCCGGTAGATGGGCCGCGCCGCCCGCGCCCGCGATGATCACCTGCAGCCCGCGCGCCTCCGCCTGCTCGGCGTAGGCGAAGAGCCAGTCGGGCGTACGGTGCGCGGACACGACGCGGGCCTCGAAGGGTACGCCGAACGTTTCCAGCAACTCGCACGCCGGGGCCAGATGCGCGTAATCGCTCTGGCTCCCCATCACGACACCGACGAGTGGAGAAAGCGTCATGCACGAAGGTATTACGAACGCCGTTGGTTCGCATATGACCCGGCTGCGATTCCGGGCTCTGGTCGCGTGGGCCCTCGTGGCGGCACCCCTCGCGGGCGCCCAAGAACCGCCGCGGATTCCCGCGACGACGACGACCCTGGCCAACGGCCTGACACTGGTCGTGTCGGAAGATCACGCGGCGCCGATCGTCCACGTGACGGTTTGGTACCACGTGGGTTCCAAGAACGAGGTGCCGGGGCGTACCGGATTTGCCCATCTCTTCGAGCATCTCATGTTCGAGGGGTCGGAGCACGTGGCCAAGGGCGAACACATCCGCCTCGTCGAGAATGCGGGTGGCGATATGAACGGATCGACGACGAACGACCGGACAAACTACTTCGAGACGCTGCCCAGCAACTGGCTGGAGACGGCGCTGTGGCTGGAGTCGGACCGCATGGGCTTTCTCTTGCCCGGGCTGACGCAGGCCAAGCTCGACAACCAACGCGACGTCGTGAAGAACGAGCGCCGCGAGCGGATCGACAACCAGCCCTATGGCACTGCCAGCGAGGTGATCGGCGCGGCGATTTTCCCGAAGGACAACCCGTATTCCTGGCCGGTCATCGGCTCGATAGCCGATCTGTCGGCGGCGAGTCTGGCGGACGTGTCCGCGTTTTTCCGCACCTACTACGCACCCGACAACGCGGTGCTGGTGGTGGTGGGGGACGTCGATTCGGCGCGCACGCGGACGTTGGTGGAGAAATATTTCGGGGCGATCCCGCGAGGGCCCGCGATCGTGCGGCCGGCTGTGCCGCCGGCGCCGCTCGCCGCCGAGCGGCGGCTGGCGCTGGAGGATGCAAAGGCGAGCGAGCCGCAACTCGCGATGGCGTGGCCGACGGTCGGCGGCGACAGCCCCGACGCTCCGGCGCTCGACGCGTTGGCCGACGTGCTGACGCTGGACCGGACGAGCCGCCTCACGAAGCTGCTCGTGTACGACCGCCAGCTGGCGAGCCGCGTCTCGGCGCGGCAGGTGAGCTACGAGAACGCGGGTTTGTTCGAGATCGATGTCCGGCCGCGGCCCCATGTCTCGCTGACGGTCGTCGAGTCGCTCGTCGACAGCGTGCTGGCGGCGGCCCGCGCCGCGCCGCCGGACGATCGCGAGGTGGCCCGCGGCAAGAACTACGCGCTGGTGGGGACGATCACGGGGCTCGAGGCGGTCGACGCGAAAGGCGAGACGCTCAACGAGGGGGAGACGTTCTTTCACGACCCGTGGCACTATCTCGCCGAGTTGCGCGACGGTGACAAGGTCACCGGCGCGGATGTGCACCGCGTCGCCGACCGGTATCTCACGGCCGGCCGCGTCGTGCTCAGCATGGTGCCGGCGGGCAAGCTCGATCTCGTGAGTCGCCCGACCGAGCCCTATACCAAAGCGACGGACGGCAGCGGGGGGACGAACTAATGCGCTGGCTCCTACTGATTGGCTGCGTGCTGGGCGGTGCGCTCGAGGCGCAGACGGCACAGACGATAGACCGCACGGTCGCGCCGGCGGTACCGGCGCAGCCGGCGTTGCGGGTGCCGGCGATCCAGATGCGCGCGCTGCGCAACGGGATCCGGGTGGCCGTGCTCGAGAACCACGCGCTGCCGATCGTGAGTGTGCGGGTCTTGGTCGAGGCGTCGGCGTTGCTCGACCCACCGGGCAAGGAGGGCGAGGCCTCGCTCACGGCGCGGATGCTGGACGAGGGGACGGCGACGATGACGGCGGACCAGTTGTCGGAGGCCGCGGCCGATCTCGGCAACACGGTGTCGCCGATGGGGTTCTTCACGATCACGCGCAACGTCGAACGCTCGCTCGATCTCATGGCCGACCAGCTGTTGCATCCGGCGTTTCCCGAGACGGCGCTGGCGCGGGACAAGGCGAACCTCGTGGCGGCGTTGCGACGGGCAAAGGATTCGCCCGACTACGTCGCGGGGCGCGTGTTCGCCGACGCCGTGTATGGGCGCGGTCATCCGTACGCGCGGGCCGAGTCGGAGCAGAGTTTGGGCGGGATCACGCGGGCTGATTTGGTGGCGTTTCACGCGGACTACTATCGACCGCGGAACGTGACGTTTGTCGTCTCCGGCGACATGACTCCTGAGGCCGCGACGGCGGCGCTGGATCGGGTGTTCGGTGCCTGGTCAGGAGGCGGGAAGAGCGGCGAGGTCAGTCCGCCGGCGCCCAAGGTGCCAGCGGCATCGGCGATCTATCTCTACGACCGGCCCAACTCGCCGCAAAGCGTGCTGTACGTTGGTCAGTTGGGGCCGCGCCAGGACGCGCCAGACCATTTTGCGCTCGAGCTCGGCAATACGGTGTTGGGCGGGGCCTTCAATAGCCGGCTCAACCTGGTGCTTCGGGAGGAGCACGGGTACACGTATGGCGCGGAGTCGGATTTCTCGTTTCGAAAGGTGCCACAGCCGAGCACGTTCACGGCCGGAGCCGATGTGGCGACCCCCAAGACCGACTCGGCGTTGGTTGACCTCGTGGCGTTGATTCGGGAGATCCGCCACCAGCGGCCGGTCAGCGACTCCGAATTGGCCTTCGCCAAGGCAACGATGGTGCGATCCCTGCCACGAGCATTTGCGACCGTCGAAGAGGTGGCTGGGGCGGCCGCGACCTTATTGGAGAACAACCTTCCGCTGGACTATTACGACCATTTGACGGCGCGGTTCGAGGCGGTGACCCCGGCCCAGGCCCGGGCGGCGTTGGCGGCCCACCTCGATCCGGCCCACCAGGCGATCGTGGTGGTGGGCGATCGGAAGGTGATCGAGCCCGGGCTGCGTGCGGCTGGGATCGCTCCCATCCGGGTCGTCACCGGGTATGGAACCTAGTACGCCGGCTCGGGATTCATTCGGGCGTAGGTGTGTGGAACACGCACGTCTGAAAACACGTATAAAGCAGTCGGGATTATGCAGATTATGCAGCAGTTGGGCGTCTCAGTGGCGCTGAGCCCGGCCGGAGGGATGGCAGTCCGGCAAGCGATGGCGGTCGCCGGCGTCAGTGCCGACGATGGCGGTCTCCGGATCGCCGCGCAGCGGACCGAGAACGGGTGCACGTTCCAATTCTCGATCGAACAAGCGGCGCGCGAGACGGATTATATAGTCACGCAGCATGGTATAAAGGTGTACGTCGATCCGTTTTCGGCCGAGCATGTGGACGGCAGCGTGATCGACTTTGAACAGACCGATGAAGGCGCGCGTTTCACGGTAACGCCGCCAGATCGGGCCAAGTATCGGAAGGCGTCGCTCGTGGCGTGAGGCCGCTGGTTGGGTAGGCGGCAGGCGCGACGGGCGGACCCGGGGGGGGTTCGCCCGCCTGTTCTTTTCGGGGGAGAGAGTCAGACATGGCAGTTCAGAAGAAGGGTGTGCGCGCGCCACGACGGTCGAAGCGTTCACCGGTGGCAATAGAGGCGGAGCAGGGGCACGAGCTGCTCGACTTGTACATTGCCGAGCTCTCGCGCACGCCGGTGTTGCAGGCGGAGGCGCAGAAGGACTTGGCGCGCCGGATGCGCAATCCGAGGATCTCGCAGGCGGAGCGGAGCAAGCTGCGGGCGGAACTGATCAGCGCGAACTTGCGGTTCGCGTTCTCGGTGGCCAAGCAGTATCAAAACCGCGGGCTCTCGCTCGAGGATCTGGTCGGCGAGGCCAACGCGGGGCTGTGTCGCGCGGCGGACAAGTATGACCCGGACGTCGGTGTCAACTTCATCAGCTACGCGGTGTGGTGGATCAAACAGGCGTTGCATGCGTCGATCACGACGAAGGGGCGGTCGGTCCGTCTGCCGTTGGGTCGTGCCGGCGATCTGTCGCGCGTGGTCAAGGCGCAGGCGGCGCTGCGGTCGGCGCTGGGTCGCGAGCCGACGCACGACGAGATCGGGCGGGCGTGCGGTTTGAGTCCCGAGATCGCCGAGAGTTTGGCGGCGTTGGTGCAGCCGGAGCGGTCGCTCGATGAGCCGCTGGAGGCGGGTGTTGGCGCGCGTGGTGGCGCGGGGCGCACGTTGGCCAGTGTCATCGGGACGGAGGAGGACAGTGAGGATCGGCTCCCCGGCCGGCTCGAGGACGAGGATCGGTGGAACGCGCTGCGTTTGGCGCTGGAGCCGTTGCCGGCGCGTGATCGGCAGGTGCTCGTGCTGTACTATGGGCTCGAGGGCAAGGAGCCGATGACGTTGGAGCAGATTGGTTCGATGCTCGGCGTCACGCGCGAGCGGGTGCGGCAGCTGCGCGACCGGGCGATCGCCGCGTTGCGCTCGGGCGAGGCGACGGGCGTGTTGCGGGACTGGGCCGCGTAACGATCGGCTGGAACGCACGCGATGAGGGCCGGTGCTCATGCACCGGCCCTTTTCGCCTTCAACCCGGTCGCATCGAAAATCGCGCTGCTTACACGCGAGTTTTTGATTTCGTTTGGCGCGCGTGCTCGCGGGGTGCGGGTGTCACGTCGCGCGGGTTGTGGCTGAGTTGCGTTCGTCCCTGACACTCACAACCGTTGGTGCGCTCCATCCGCAAGCTCAAACCATTCTCTAGGGAGAGCGAAGCATGCGCACTACGGTCTTGATGTCGGCGTCTGTCGCGGTGGCGGGTCTGGTGTTGGGGGGGTGTAGTGATGCGCCGACCGCGGCGCCCGCGAATCCGGTGACGATCACGGCGACCGGCGCGGCGCGACACGCCGCGACGACGGTCTCGCACCAGGTCCTGAAAAAGATGCCCACCATCGCGCTGTGGGAAGCGACGCAGCAGCCGAAGGGGGCACTCTCGGACAAGACCGTGAATTCGCCGTACGACCTGACGTTCCTGGGTGGTCCGGTGGTGCAGCACGCCACGGAGTTCAACGTGTATGTGAACTGCGCGGCGGGTCCGGCCAGCTGTTGGGGCACGGGGAATCTGACGCCGGCGACGGTGCTGCGGGATCTGAACGCCAGCAACATCCTCCGGGTGGCGGACCAGTATCTCAACGAAGACGCGGATGGGCGCTTCAAGGTTCAGGAGTTGAACACGGCGTTCACGTTCAGTGGGGCGCCGACGGCAACGGCGCCGGGCGGCACGGCGTCGATCGACGACATCTTCACGATCGTGGCATTGGCGGCGCTCAACACGAACGCGAATGGCTACGCGAACGAGTTCCACGTCTTTCTGCCGAAGGGCACGGACATGTGCATCGCGGCGGGGGACTGCTACTCGCCGGACATCCCGGGCTCGTTCGACTTCTGCGCGTTCCACTCGAGCGTGGATGTCCAGTTCAGCGCCGGCTCGACGGTGCACCTGATTTTCTCGGTGGAGCCGTTCCAAGGGGTCGGGGGGTGCTCGCTGCCGACGACGCAGACGCGGGTGATCGACGGCACGGCGTCGACGCTGTCGCACGAGTTCATCGAGTCGATCACCGACCCGGACGGCGACGCGTGGTTCAATTTGCTGACGGGCAACGAGGTGTCGGACCTGTGCTTCGGGTTCCGGCACAACACGCTCGTTGGCGCGCACGTGTACGCGGTGCAGGAGCAGTACTCGAACGCGATCCACGACTGCACGGACGGGAACAACGGCGGAAACTAGGGCCGCTGACGGCAGGGTCCGCGGCCACCGGTCCATCGTCGAAATGGGAGATCGGTGGCCGCGGGTACGTGCGGTCAGGGCTCGTTCAGGCCGTGGTCCTGAATACGCGGTACGGTGTTGTCGTCGTCGATGTCGGGGCGGTACTCGGGGTCGGCTTTGTCCTTGGTCTGTTCGTCTTCGTTGGCGGCGAACGACGCGCCGGCAAAGTCGCGTCCGTGCAGGCGGACGACCTTGGGGTCGGCGGGCTCGCCTTCGGTGTCTTCGAGCTGCGGATCATGGCGATCCGACAGATCATCGCGTTCGATCATCGTGGCTCCTCGGTGAGTGACATTGGCGGTTCTTCCTGCAAGGCGGTCGCCAGGGCGCGATATGGTCAAGTCCGCTGCGCTTCGATTATGCCGTACGCGACGGGCTTGCGGTCGAGGGGGCCCGACACCCAGACGTCGGTCGCCGAGCAGGGCGCGGAGTTCCGGGGGCGGCTCTGCGAGCGCGTGGCGCACACCGTCCGCGGTCACGATGTACAAAGTGCCGCCGTCCTCGGTGAGTACGCCGTCGGTCGCCGGTTGACCGTTGGCGACAACGACCGTGAAGCGGAGCACGGTAACCCGGTCCGGCCAGCGCCGATCCCTGGCTTGCGTCGCCACCACTTGTACCAGCAACCCAACGACGCTGCGGAGAGTCGGCGGACCGACCAACTTGATGGGAAGCCCGAACCCCGGCGCGAGCACGATTTCCGCGGAGGGGTCCGTCCCAACTAGCTGGACCGTTCCCTGGATCGTGTCAGCTTCGCTCGAAGCGACAGGAGAGACAGGGTCCGGGCGATGGCAGGCCGTCGAACATCCGACGACCAGTGCCACCAGCCCGGCGAGCGTCGCCGCGCGGCTACCTTCCCGGCTCATATCGCATCTCCACCACCCCCGAGCCGAACTCCTTCCGGCTCACGAGCCTCAGGTCGAGATGCTTCGACAGCCCCGCGAGCAGCGTCGGCCCGTGGCCCGCGAGCCTGGGGTGCACCATGAACTCGTATTCGTCGATCAATCCCAGCTCGGCTAACGCCACTGGGAACTTCACGCCCCAGACTTCGAGTCGCTTGCCCGACTCCTGTTTGAGCTGCTGAACGGCTTTCCCCAGATCTCCACGTACGAGCTCCGCGTTCCAGTCGACGCGGTCCAGGGTGCTCGACACGACGTATTTCTTTACCGCGTTGATTGCCCGGGCGAACGCTTCCATCCAATCAGGCCTCGCGCCTGGCCGCGTCGGTGGCCGAAACGCTGCCTCCATCATCTCGTACGTCACCCGGCCGAGCAGGACGGCACCGACCTGCTCGAGGGTCGCGGCCGCGTGCCGATGCAACTCCTCGTCCGTGGACATTTCACGATGATCGCAGCACCCGTCCAGGGTGACGTTAATGACATACCGCAGGGGTCGCATTGCGGAAGAGTACTGCCGATCCGGTTGTATGGGAGGCCCGACTTCGTGGCCGGCTCGTCACGACCTCGCGGGAAGGCGCGCGGCGCGTATTTGCCCGAGCGATGCCCGGACGCCATGATACACGGTAAGGATCGTCACCGTGGCCTCTTTGGCGTGATAGACGCAGACGGGAAAAAGCTTCTGCACCGCGCCCCGCTACATCGAGGACGCCTACAACCAGCGGCGCTGGCACTCCTTTGCTGTTTTCATTGCTCGCCAGCAGGGGCGCCGCGCGGCGCGATGCCCTGCATGATCGCACCCACGAGGGTGGCGATGAATTTCCGGTCGTCCGCCGGTGCGGGGTTCTTTCCCACCACCTGACGAATGAAGACCCGCTGGAAGCATGGTCCGAAAAGAAGCATCGCGACGCTTCCCGCGTCGACGCTCGCGTCGATGCGGCCGGCACGCTGTTCTTGGGCCACATAATCGGCGATCAGCGCGAAAGCCTCCTTCGGTCCGCGCCCCGGCTCAAGTGTCCGGTGGCGTTCGAGGAGCACCGCATCGCCGAGCAGGGACGCACCAAGGGGAATGAGCTTCTCCGAGAAGCGAATGCACGCGAGCGCGATCTCGGCGAGGTTTTTCTTGATCGGCCGGCTGGCACGCCGCGATTGGGACACGGCATCGCGGAATCGAGGCGAGTTTTCCCTCACGACAGCGAGAATGATGTCTTCCTTGCTTCGGAAATGCTTAAAAAGGGTTCCTTCCGCGCAACCGGCGGTGTGCGCGATCTCCTTCGTCGTCAGGCGTGCAAGGCCGCCCGTCTCGAGAAGGTGCTGCGCCGCGTCCAGAATCCTTTGGTGTGTGCTGCTCGCGCTCATGGGTTCCCGCCAGCTCCGCCACGACGAGACGTTGCGCAGGCCGGTTCGTGGTTCAGTGCGACTCAGCTCAGGCGCGCACGGCAAGCATGCGCGCGGCGGCTGACAGACCCGCAACCTCAAGCACAAGAAGAATCCAAACGCTGACCTTGAACGGGAAGGCCCAGTCGCCGTTGGCGACGTCGAACACGTTGTTCGGGCCCGCGACAAAAAAGTGCTCGGTACTCCCGATGACAAGTCCCACAGCGAACGTGGCGATGAGGACAAGCGATCCGATTTTGGGTCGACGTGTCCATAAGAGCACGACGCCCGCGAGCGTGAGCGCACCGGCGAGAACCGCGATCCGCACGGTTTCGGCGACCGGCAACGCGGGATTGACCTTTTCGGCCAAGTAGGTGTGCCAGACTGTGACGGCATAATTCGCCAAAGCCGCAACCGGTAGCCAGACTCTCATGTTTCTCATCGTTCCTCCGACGCAGGGCGGGCCGGGAAATGGGGCCTATCATGGACAGGCGGGGTGAAGTGAGTACTCACTATACTAGGTCCGCGTGTCGGCCGGGGCAAGATGCAACAGGTTGTCGACACTCGCGTTCCTGTGTGCCGCGCGCCGAGCTCGACTTGGCGGCCGTCCCGCGCCAGATGCTGCGTTCCGGTACCCACTGTCGCTTCGGGGCCGGCCTGATACGTGTGGCGGACGTTTGTTAGCCATCGGCGCCTGCGGCGTGCCGTACGCGCTCCGGTCAAACCCCGCGATGCAGCCGCCCCCCGTTCGCCTCCATCTGCGTTGCCCGACCGCCTAGGACCTACGACAAAGGGGTCAGCCGTCGCAGGCTAACCCCTTGAACATCAACACGTAAATTGTGCGCCCTCAACAGCTCCCGAGACAGGACTCGAACCTGTGACCCGCGGATTAACAGTCCGCTGCTCTACCAACTGAGCTACTCGGGAATGGAGCACGGTAACTTACCGACTCGCATGGACTTCCTCAAGCTTTGACCTATCCATCTCGGCACGGTGTGTCGCATACAAAACGGCTGGCTTCCCCCGTGCGAAGCCAGCCGTTCTCTATAGTTCCATCGCTCGCGCTCTCGGCCTGCGGTTCGTCCGTGTCCGAGGCTCGCTTCCTTAGTTCACTGTGATGACAACAGTGCCCTCGGCAACGTTTCCGCAGCCCCCCGCAAATACCGAGATACTTCCGGCACTGGAATAGAAGATTCCTCCCGATGTCTGACCGGGACCAACGGTCGTCAGGGGAACAGGGGCAACGCCGTTGTTAAATCCCTCGAACTGGTACACGGTCAGTGTCGCCGATGTGTTGTTCGTCCACTCGATCAGCTGGTTTGTGTGGGCTGACGCCGTGCCCGGCGAAAACGTGGGACAACCAGCGGACGCATCGTCCGGTCCTATCGCGATCTGTACCGCGTCATAGGCGCAACCCGACGAGAGCGCGTGCTGTCCCGCCGGACATTGCGCGGCGGTAGGGCTATCGCTGCTGGAACAACCCTGCGAGATGAGACCGATCAGCGCGAACGTGACTCCTGCCAGGATACGCATAGGTTTCCGGAGTTTGCAGTTACGTCATGGTGAGATAGTCAAGTGACGCAGCGAGGAAGCAATCTGTAACCAGGAAGTTCTTGACGCGTTGACAGTGCGCTGCTCCACCACTGAGCTATTCGGGAATGGAACACGGTAACCGACTGACTCGCTTGAGGTTCCTCAACGTTCGCCCTATGCCAAGGCGCGAGCGTCAGCGTGCAGCAGCGCGGCGATGGCGTCCGCGTCGATCGGCTTCGCGAACAAGTAGCCCTGGCCGTAGCGGCAGCCGAGTGCGAGGAGTTGGGCGCGCTGGTCGGCGTGCTCGACGCCTTCCGCCACGGTGTTGAGCTTGAGGGTGGTCGCGAGGCCGACGATCGTGCTGGCGAGCGCGGTTTGGCCATCCTTTGTGGCCAGCTGCGTGACGAACGACTTGTCGATCTTGAGGATGTCGACCGGGAATTGCTGCAAGTAGCTGAGATTGGAGTAGCCAGTCCCGAAGTCGTCGATCGCCAGTCGGAGCCCCAGCGCTTTGAGCTCGTTGAGCCGGTCCAGCACGGAACCGGTGTGCGACATGAGCGCGCTCTCGGTGATCTCGAGGATCAGCCGGTCCGCCGGAAATTTCGTCTCGGCGAGAATCGCCGCGACATCGGCCGTGAAGCTCGCTTCCTGCAACTGGCGAGCGGAGACATTGACGGCCACGGTTGGCACGCGGGCGCTCTCAACGGCGAGCTGCCAGCGCCGGCCCTGCCGGCACGCCTCGCGCAACACCCAGCGTCCGATGGGGACGATGAGCCCCGTCTCCTCGGCCATCGGGATGAACGAGGCTGAGGAATCCATCCCCCGCTTGGGATGATGCCATCGGGCGAGCGCTTCGACGCCCGTCACCACTCCGGTCTCGAGCTGCACGATCGGCTGATACACGACACGCAGCTCGCCGCGATCGACGGCGTGCCGGAGATCGGCCTCCAGCTCCAGGCGCTCGAGCAACGCCGCATACATGCCCGGCTCGAACACGGCGTGACGCCCCTTGCCGTCCTCCTTCGCGCGATACATGGCGACGTCGGCATTGCGCATGAGCTCGTCGACGTGCTCTGCGCTTCGGGCATGCGCGACCCCGATGCTCGTGCTCATCGTCACCTCACGCCCATGCAACGCCACCGGATGCCGCATCGACTCCATGATGCGCGCGACGACCACCAGGACGTCGTCGAGATGGTGCACGTCTTCGAGCAGGATGGCGAATTCGTCACCGCCGATCCGTGCGACGGTGTCGCAACCGCGCGAGGCCTGGAGCAAGCGCGTCGCGACCACGTGCAGCAGTCGGTCGCCTTCGACGTGACCCAACGTGTCGTTGACCGACTTGAAGTTGTCGAGATCCAGGAACATCACGGCGACCTGCTCGCCGCGCGAGGCACGCGCCAGCGCGTGATCGACGCGATCCCGAAACAGGGCGCGGTTGGCGAGACCGGTCAGCGAATCGTGGAACGCCTGATGCACGAGCTTGGCCTCGAGCTCCCGATTCTCGTTCTTGAGCGCCACATGGAGGAACCGCGTCTCGAGCAAGTTCCGCGTCCGGAGGAGCACCTCCATCCGCTCCAGGGGTTTCGTCAGGAAGTCCTTGGCGCCGTTCGAGAGGGCCCGCTCCTTCGTCTCGCGGGTCGTATCGGCGGTGAGCACCAGGAACGGGACATACTCGTTCGGTCCGAGCCGCTCGCTGAGCGCCGCCATGAGGGCGAATCCGTCCACGTGCGGCATGTGCAGGTCCACGAGCACGAGATCCGGGCGCAGCTCATCGAAGAGCGGCAACGCCTGGCGGGGATCCGTCGTCCCGCGGACATCCGTGAAGCCTCCCGTCAACAGCAACCGCTCGAGCAATCGCACGTTCGACTGCTCGTCGTCGACGATGAGGATGCGCGCGGCCGTGATGAGCGATTCGTCGGTCATGCGAGCACCTCGTTGACGATCGCCATGAACGGTTTGATCTCCAGTGGCTTGGTCACGTACGCGTGCACGCCGGCGCCCATGAGCCGGTCGATCTGGCCGGGCGTCGCGTCAGCGCTCAGGACGACGACCGGGATCTGGCGGCAGTCGGGCGCTTGGCGGAGCTGCTTGAGGACCTCTTCTCCCGGGATATCCGGCAGGTGCAGATCGAGCAGCACGAGGTCCGGTCGGTGCAGGCGCGCGAGCTCCAGGGCCAGGCCGCCCTGCATGGAGGGGATCAACTGGACATCCCGCCGGTGGGCGAGGACCCGTTGAATGAGCGAGAGGTTTGACAGGTTGTCCTCGACATAGAGAATCGTGCGCGGGCGCCGCTGGCCATCGGTTGCCCCGTTCGCCGGTGTCATCGCGGCGAGCGCGGCATCATCCAACGCAGCGGCTGGATTCTCGGCCAGCGGCAGCTCGACCCAGAACTTGCTGCCGATTCCGACCGCGCTCGTCACGCCGATCGTGCCGCCCATGGCTTCGCTCAACCGCTTACACAGTGCGAGTCCGAGCCCCGTGCCCTCGACCCCCGTGCCCTCCGCACCGAGCCGGTCGAACGCCGTAAAGAGCCGTCCGATCTTGTCCGGAGGGATACCGGGGCCCGTGTCGGAGATGACGACTCGCAGCCGGCCATGGGGCGCGGGCTCGCTCGTGATGTGCACTCTGCCGCCATCCCGGTTGTACTTGACGGCGTTGGCCATCAGGTTGAGCAGCACTTGCTTGAGCCGCTGACGATCGGCATGCACATGCAGGCCCGCGATATTCGGCGTGTCCGCGCTCAACGCGATCTGGCGCGTCGCGGCGAGCGGACCGATGAGATCGAGCGTTTCGCGCACGACGTCGGCGATGGCGACGGGCTCGGCCGAGAGACGCAGGACGCCGGACTCGATGCCCGTGATATCGAGCACCTCGTTGATCAGTGCGAGCAGATGGCGACCGGCCTTGAGAATGTGGTCCGCGCTTTCGCGCTGCCCCGCGCTGGTCGCTTCGAGCTCCATGAGCTGGCCGAATCCGAGAATGGCGTTGAGCGGCGTCCGCAACTCGTGGCTCATCCGCGAGAGAAACTCGCTCTTGGCGCGGCTCGCGGCCTCCGCCGCCTCGCGCGCCGCCCGCAACGCTTCCTCGGCCCGCCGCCGCTCGCTGACGTCGCGAATCACCCCGGCCATACCGATCAGCTCATCGCTCGGCCCGCGCGTCACTTGCGCGTGGATTTCGACCCACCGCGACCCATTGTCCTTCGTGAGGCACCGGACCTCGCGGCGGCCCTCGGCGACACCCGCGCCGCGGTCGTCGGGATGCAGGGACTCGAGCATCAGGGCGCCCAAGCTCGCCTCGGGCGCAAAGCCGGTGATGTGCGTCCAGGCGGGATTGAGGAACGTCCAGCGCCCGGCCGCGTCCGTCCGGAAGATCACTTCATCGATCTCGCTGACGACTGTCCGGTAGCGTTCCTCGCTCTCGCGCAGCGCTTCGTTCGCCGTGAGCTTGGCGCCCGTCAGTGTCAGCGCGAAAATGACCACGGTCGTGGCCACGACAGGCAAGAGCAGCCCCGTGGCGCCGAGCAGATAGCGGTCGTGGAGCTCCATGGCCGCGCTGGGCGCTGAGAAATGTGCCGCCGCCATTGCCGTATAGTGCATGCCGGCGATCGCCAGGCCCATGACGACGGCCGCCGCGGGGCGGAGTGCAGTGGCCGTGCGCAGCCACAGGAACAAGTACAACGCCACCGTGGCGGCGGTGATCGCGATGAGCACCGAAGCCGCGACTAAGAGCGGGTCGTAGCTCAAGTGCGCGGGGACGCGGACGGCCGCCATGCCGGTGTAGTGCATCGCGACGATCGCGATGCCGATAGTGAGCCCGGCGGCGCAGAGTCGCGTGTGGCTGACCCGTGTGCGGCTGGCGACGAACAGCGCGAGCACGGAGCCCGCGACCGGGGCGAGCCAGGAGAACGCGACCAGCGGCACGTCGTAGGCGATCGCGACCGGCAGGTGGAACGCGAGCATGGCGACGAAATGCATGCTCCAGATGCCGCTGCCCATGGCGATGCTGCCGCCGAGCAACCACGCCAGCCGGGCCCGGCCGCGCGCCGCGGCGACGCGGGCTGCGAGCGTCAGCGCGGTGTACGAGGCGCTGATCGCGATCAGTATCGAGAGCGCGACGAGCGGCGCTGCGTAGGTCCCTCTCATGCCGAGGGAAGACGACTATCTACCGGTGCGCGCTACGGACGTACGAGCGCCGTCGAGTGGAGATCGCCCGCTTGTGCCAGTACGGCAGTCGCTGGCCCTCGTATGGCAGGGTCAGTCCACGTCACTTACCTCCGCGCGCGCAGCCCCCACACACAGCGCGCGACGACAACGAGCAGGGTCGCGGTGAGCAGGCCACCGGCGAGGAGGTCGACGTTCGCTGACGGGGCGAATGCCCACGCCGCGATGTACGCCACGCCGCCGATCATGAACGTCCAACCCGTGAAGCGGCGGATGGCTTGCTCGGTCGCCGGATCGCAGCGCGTCGACATGAGTGGCGTCAGCACCTTGGGCACCGCGTTCGCGAAGAACACGAGGATCAAGCCCATCAGGATGCCGAATAACCGGCGCCCGAGCTCGGGACTGAGGTACGCCGGCGACGCGAACTTCAATGCGAACGAAGCGGCGATGAGGAGGCTTGCGATCGTGAGGCCCTGGGTGATCCCGTGGCGTGAGACCGGGGAAGGATGCGTCGTCATAGCGGTTTGACCTCGGGTGGCGCGGCGTGGTCGGTGGGGGCGAGCTGGAGGCCAAACGCCGCCGAAAAGCCGAGGAGCGCCTCCTCCAGCACGGACATCTTGAGACGATACGTGATCGAGCGGCCGTGCTTTTCCGCCTGAATCAAATCGGCGCCGATCAGTACAGCGAAATGCGCCGACATCGTCGGCTTGGAAACGTCGAAATGGTCGGCCAGCTCGCCGGCGGTCATGGGGCGCGCCTTGAGGAGCCGCAGGACGTGGCGCCGAGTGGGGTCGGAGAGCGCCTTGAACACGTTTCCCATGGCCGATAGTTAGCTAATTATCGAATAATGGTCAAATGGAAATGGCGAGAGTTTCCCCTCGCCACTCCCAACATATAACAGCCCTGGGGACTTGCGGCAAGGCGTGGGGCGTGCCGTAGAATCGCCGGGTCAAAAGACCCACGCGGAGAGCGCCGATGAGCCGTTATGTGTTGTCCTTCCACGAGATCGACCAGACGCAGGTGGCCGTAGTTGGCGGCAAAGGCGCGCACCTGGGGGAGCTTTCGCGCATCGCCGGCGTCCCCGTGCCCGCTGGTTTTTGCGTCACGACGGACGCCTTCCAACGGATATTGGCGGCAGCGCCGTCCATCGACGGGCGGCTCGATCAGCTGTCGCGCCTGAACGCCGGCGACCGGGGGGCAATCCGCGCGCGCAGCGCGGAGATCCGCGAGATCCTCGAACGGGTCGCCATCCCCGAGGATCTGGCCGCGGCGATTACCCGCCCGCTCGCCCAGCTCGGCGAGCAATCCGCCTACGCCGTCCGATCCAGCGCGACCGCGGAGGACTTGCCGACGGCGTCCTTTGCCGGCCAGCAGGACTCCTACCTGAACGTCGTCGGGCCGCCGGCCATCCTGCAGCACGTCAGCCGGTGCTGGGCCTCGCTCTTCACCGAGCGGGCCGTGACGTACCGCCTGCGGAACGGCGTGGACCACCGCAAGGTTCAGATGGCCGTCGTGATAGAGCGAATGGTCTTCCCGCAGGCCGCCGGTATTCTCTTCACGGCCGACCCCGTCACGGGCAACCGGAAAGTCACCGTCATAGAGGCCAGCTTCGGCCTCGGCGAGGCCCTCGTCTCGGGCCTGGTGAACGCCGACGTCTACCACGTGCGGGATGACGCGGTCGTCGCGAAGGCGATCGCCGACAAGGCGCTGGCCATCTACGCCTCGCCGGCCGGCGGGACGCAGAAGCGCGCGATCGAGCCGGCGCGGCGCGCGCAGTCCGCACTCACGGATGCGCAGGTCGTGCAGCTCGCGCAGCTAGGCCGGCGCATCGAAGCCCACTTCGGTCGCTCGCAGGACATCGAGTGGTGCCTGGTCGACGATGACTTCCAGATCGTCCAGAGCCGGCCGATCACCACGCTGTTTCCTATCCCGGCGGCGGGCGACGACAAGAACCATGTGTACGTCTCGGTCGGCCATCAGCAAATGATGACCGACCCAATGACGCCGCTGGGTCTCTCGGTGTGGCAGCTGACGACGCCGCGCCCAATGAGTGAGGCGGGCGGAAGGCTGTTCGTCGACGTCACCCAGGGCCTGGCTTCGCCAGCGAGCCGCGCAGGCCTCCTCGATGTCCTGGGGAAATCCGATCCGCTGATCAGGGATGCGCTCGAGACCATCCTCGAGCGCGGCGACTTCATCCGCTCGCTCCCGGACGCCGCACCGGCATGGGCACCGCCCGGTGGGGGACACACCGCGATCGAGACCGATCCGGCCATCGTCAACGACCTGATCGCGCGCAGCCAGGCTTCCATCGCAACGCTGAAGCACGACATCAGAAAAAAGTCCGGATCGGCCCTCCTCGACTTCATCCTGGCGCACGAGCTGAAACGGATCGAATTCGATCCGCGAAGCATGCAGGTGATCATGGCGGGGATGGAGGCCATGTGGTGGCTCAGCGACAAGCTGCAGGCGTGGCTTGGCGAGAAGAACGCGGCCGACACGCTCACGCAATCCGTCCCCAACAACGTCACGTCCGAAATGGGCCTGGCGCTCATGGACGTCGCGGACGTGGTCCGCCCGCATCCCGACGTGATCGCCTTTCTGCAGCATGTCAAAGATGAGGGTTTTCTCAACGAGCTGCCCAACGTCGCGGGCGGGCGGGAAGCCCGCGACGCCATCCGGGTCTGGCTCGACACGTACGGCATGCGCGGCGCCGGCGAGATCGACATCACCAGACCGCGCTGGAGCGAACGTCCAACGACGCTCCTGCCCATGCTCCTCGGCAATGTCAAGAACTTCGCGCCGGGCGAGGCCAAGCGTCGGTTCGAGCAAGGATTGCAGGAGGCGTCGAAGAAGGAACACGACGTACTGGCGTGCGTGCGGGCGTTGCCGGACGGCGAGGAGAAAGCCGCGGAGACGAAGCGGATGATCGACCGGGTGCGGACGTTCGCAGGGTATCGGGAGTATCCGAAGTACGGAATGGTCAGCCGCTACTTCGTTTACAAGCAAGCATTGATGGAAGAAGCCGAGCGCCTCGTGCACGCCCACGTGCTTCGTGAGAAGGAGGACATCTTCTACCTCAGGTTCCAGGAGCTCCACGACGTCGTGCGCACGAACCGCGTGGATGACCATCTCATCCGGCAGCGCAAGGACGCGTTCCGGTCGTATCACGCGCTCACGCCGCCCCGGGTGCTCACGTCGGATGGCGAGGCCATCGCCGGGGCCTACCGGCGCGAGGATTTCCCGGCCGGCGCGCTGGTCGGCTTAGCGGTTTCCTCCGGGATCATCGAGGGGCGGGCCCGCGTCATCCTGGACATGGCGGAGGCCGATCTCGAGACTGGGGACATTCTGGTCACCGCCTACACCGACCCCAGTTGGACGCCCCTGTTCGTCGCGATCAAGGGGCTGGTGACGGAGGTGGGGGGGCTCATGACCCACGGCGCGGTGATCGCGCGGGAGTACGGGTTGGCGGCCGTCGTGGGGGTGGAGCATGCCACCCGGCTGATCCACAATGGGCAGCGGATCCGCGTGAATGGAACGGACGGGTACGTCGAGATCCTGCCCTAACCGTTCGGCAACGCGCGACCCACGGGAATAGCCTGGCGGTCGCCGAGCACCTTGGTCAGAAACTGCGTCGACTCCGTCATGCGGCCCATCTCCGCCGTCATGTCGTCGAGCGCCACCTCGACACGGGCCATCCGCTTTTCCAGGGCATCGAGCGCTGTCGGGTTCCCGCGCGGGCGCTTGATGATCATCCGCGTCACGCTCAAGATCGTGGCGGCGAGGATGGCCATCGTCATGATCACCATAACCGTTTCGTTGTTATCCATGATGGGCCTGGACGGGCAGCGCGCGATCGGCGAGCGCCTGCGTGAGAAAACGCTGGGCCTCGGTCATGCGGGCCAGCTCGGCGGTCACATCATCCAACGCCACCTCGACGCGGGCCAGTCGCTGCACGACTGCGTCGTCCTGCGCCGCACTGTGCCGCGGGCGGCGGGTCCAGAGATACAGCGAGCCCAACACCATGGTCGTGAGGCACGCGAAAACGAGCACCGCGGTGAGGGCGTGAAAATCGTTGGGTGTCATCGTACGGTCTCCCGAATCACGGGGATAGCAGGTCGTTCACCCAGCGCCTGCGTAAGGAATCGCTGGCCTTCGGTCACGCGGCCCAACTCCGTTGCCATATCGTCGATCGCCACCTCGAGGCGTGCCAGCCGCTTTTCGACCGCGTCCAGCGAGTTCTTCGATTGCTTCCGCCCGCCGCCGCGCCAGATTGCCATCAGGACCCAGCTCGAGACGGCGGCGATCGATACGATGACGATGATAAAGACGGAGTCCGGCATTACTAAATCCTACGGAATGCAGGGCATCACTGTTTCGGCGGCAGCGCCGGCGACCCGACGCGGTCGGCCAAGACTTTGGTCAAGAACTGCTGTCCCTCACCGACCCGGCCGATTTCGGTCGTCAGGTCATCCAGGGCCACCTCGACCCGCGCCAGCCGTTTCTCCAACGCGTCCAGCGAACCCGGTGCCGCGCCACCGGTCATCCGCTTATAGCCGATCCACTTGGAACCCAGCACGATGCTCGTCAGCGTGACGAGCCCGGCCACCGGTACGACTATTTCGGGTCCGATATACATGGCACAACAGTGTACTCGGCGCCGCGTTTCGTCGAGAGGGCAGGTGTCGGCAGCACCGTCCGCAACCACACGCCGGTGTGCGACGCATTGACCTTGGCGACGTCCTCCGGGCGCCCCATGGCGACCACGCGGCCGCCCTGCATCCCCGCGTCGGGCCCAAGATCGATGACCCAGTCCGCGAGCTTGATGACGTCGAGGTTGTGCTCGATCAACACCAGCGTATGCCCCTGATCCACCAGCCGGTCGAGGACGCCGGCGAGCTTCCGAATGTCCTCCAAGTGCAACCCGGTCGTCGGCTCGTCCATGATGTAGAGCTTGCGGCCAACAGACCGGGCCGAGGCGGTCAACTCGCGCGCGATCTTGATGCGCTGCGCCTCCCCGCCGGACAGCGTCGTCGCCGGTTGGCCGAGCTTGAGGTAGCCGAGCCCGACGCGCTGGAGCTGCCAGAGCGCCGACGTCAGACGGTCCTCGCCGCGGAAGAGGCGTACTGCCTGCTCGACCGTGAGATCGAGCACCTGCGCGATGTTCTTGCCCTTCACCGTCACATCGAGCACGTCGGAGCGAAACCGCCGACCGCCGCAGACGTCGCACGGCACGAACACGTCGGCCATGAACACCATCTCGACTTCGATGTAACCGGCGCCTTCGCACGTCTCGCAGCGTCCGCCCGGCACGTTGAAGCTGAAGATGCCCGGCGTATAGCGCCGCTCGCGCGCCGTGGGGGTCTCGGCGAACAAGCGGCGGATCTCGTCGTAGGCCTTGATGTATGTGACCGGATTGGAGCGCGGCGTCCGCCCGATCGGCTCCTGATCGATCAGCACGACATCGTCGAAGGCCTCGCTGCCGGTCAGCGACGTGTACGTGCCCACCGCCTCGCCCAGATGGCGCTTGGCCGAACTGTCGCCCCGGAGACGGGTCTCCAGCGCGCGATACAGGATGTCGTGCACCAGCGTGCTCTTGCCCGAGCCCGACACGCCCGTCACGACGGTCATGGCGCCGATGGGGATCCGCACGTCGACGCCCAACACATTGTGTTCACGCGCGCCGGTCAACGTGAGCCACGGCGGACCGACGGGCCGGCGCTCCTCGGGCAGGGGAATCTCCCGCGCCCCCGTGAGATACTCGCCGGTGAGCGGACTCTCGGCCGCCCGCGCGATCGGGCCGGCGAACACGATGTGGCCGCCGGCCTCTCCGCTCCCGGGGCCCAGCTCCACCATGTAGTCGGCGCGCCGCACGGCTTCCAGATCGTGCTCGACCACGAGCACGGTGTTCCCGGCGTCGCGCAGGCGCGTCAGCAGGCGGAGCAACCGGTCGATGTCCCGCGGGTGCAGGCCGATCGACGGCTCGTCGAGCACGTACAACGTGTCCACCAGTCGCGCGCCCAGCGAGTTGGCCAGCGCGATGCGTTGCGCTTCGCCCCCGGACAACGTGCGCGTCGCCCGATGCAGCGACAGGTATCCCAGCCCGACGTCGACGAGAAACCGGACGCGTTCGCGCGCTTCGCGGAGCAGCGTCGTGGCGACATCCTGCTCGAACGGCGACAACGGCAAGTCGTGGAGCCACGGCAAAAGCGCGTCGACGGGTAGCTCCGCCACCTCGGCGATCGTCCGGTCGGCGATGCGCACGTGCAGTGCGTCCGGCTGCAGCTTGGCGCCCTGACAGGACGGGCAGACCTGCGCCGACTGATATTGGCGCAGAAAGACCCGGATGTACTGCTTGTAGCGCTTGGCCTCGAGCCGCTTGAGAAACGGAAAGATCCCGACGTACGGCTTCGTGCGCCCGCCGATAGGCGCATGGAGCAACGTGTGGCGTTGGTCTTCGCGCAGGTCACGCCACGGGACGTTGAGCGGGATCTTCTCGCGCCGCGCGTAGTCGGCGAGCGTGCGGCGCGTCGAGTCGTAGCGCGGCTTTTCCCACGGGTCGATCGCCCCGTCGCTCAAGGAAAGGGCGGGGTTGGGCACGATGAGCGACTGGTCATACTCCAGCACCGCCCCGAAGCCGTTGCACGTGGGGCAGGCGCCACGCGGGTTGTTGAATGAAAAGAGCTGCGGCGTGGGCTCGGGCGCGATCGTCCCATCATTTGGACACTGAAACCGTTCGGTGAACCGGAGCTCGCGATCGGCGAGCACGATCACGCAATCCCCATCGCCTTCCCGGAACGCCGTGCCCACCGCGTCCGCCAAGCGCGACGCCACGCCCGGGGACACGACCAGACGATCGACGATCACCAGCGGGTCGGTCGCCGTCGTGAGATCGATGCCGGCGGCGCCCAGCTCGTCGAGCGTGCGCGTCGTTCCGCTGACGCTGACGCGGACGAACCCGCTGGCTTGCAGGTTCTCGAGGACGACGGCGTGGGACACGGCGTCCGACACGCGCAGGGGAAACGCCACCGCGAAGCGGGTGGTGTCGGGCAGCGCCAGGACCGCGTCGGTCACCGACTGCACCGTAGCCGGACGGAGCTCGCGGCCGCACTGCCGGCAGAACGTGTGCCCGACGCGGGCCCAGAGGAGGCGCAGGTAATCGTAGATCTCAGTCGCCGTCCCGACCGTGGAGCGCGACGTCTTGGTGGGATTCTTCTGCTCGATCGCTACCGCGGGGGAGAGTCCCTCGACCGCGTCGACGTCGGGTTTCTCCATGCGCTCGAGAAACTGTCGCGCGTACGCCGACAAGGATTCGACGTAGCGCCGCTGTCCCTCGGCGTAGATGGTATCGAACGCCAGGGACGATTTTCCCGAGCCCGACGGTCCCGTGATCACCGTGAACGCGCGCCGGGGAATCTCCAGGCTCACGTTCTTGAGGTTATGCTGGCGGGCGCCGCGGACGATCAGCCGGTCCTTCACGGCCGAAAGATAGCGTGCCCCCGAAGAGATCCCGAGTCGGGCTTAGCTCTTCGCGTTGCCGCGGCCCCCGAACACGATGCGCCCCAGCACCAAGACGACGATCGCGCCCAGCGTCGCCAACGCGAGCGATCGCGGGTGAAAGTGATCGGCCGTCACCGTGCCCCAGCCCAAGCGCGCGCCAATCAATCCTCCGATGAACGCGCCGAGAATGCCGAGTCCCGTCGTGACGATGCAACCGGCCGGGTCGCGACCCGGCACGAGAAATTTCGCCAGCGCGCCGGCGACGAATCCCAAGATGACCCAATGGAGCCAGAGCGGCACGCCGTGGATAATACTAGTTTTTAGCGGATGGCTGGAGAGGCGACCGGCATTCACGAGGAGGATGCGCTCGGGAAGGCGTACGATGGGCGGCTGATGCGGCGCCTTTTGGCGTATGCGCGACCGTACACCCCTCTTGTGGTTGGCGCCATCGTTCTCCTGTTCGCCGAAGGGAGCCTCCAGCTCGTCGGGCCCGCGCTGACCAAGCGGGTGATCGACGTCGCCATTCCGCGGCACGATGGCGGGATCATCCGGACGGCGGCGCTACTCTACATCGTCGCCCTGGCCGCCCAATTCGGCTGCTCCTACGGCGAGACGCTCCTCACCAGCCTTCTCGGCCAGCGGGTCATGCGCGATCTCCGCCTCCGGCTTTTTGCCCATGTCCAGGCATTGCCGGTGGCGTTCTTCGATCGAAACCCGGTGGGCCGGCTCGTGACGCGGGTGACGTCCGACGTCGAAGCGCTGAACGAGCTCTTCACCGCCGGGGTGGTGTCCGGCCTCGGTGACCTGTTCACCCTGCTGGCCATCGCCGTGGCCATGATCGCCGACGACTGGCGGCTGGCGTTGGCGGCCTTCGCGGTCATCCCGCTCATCTGGCTGACGTCGAACATTTTCCGCATCAAGGTCCGGCAATCCTACCGCGACCTCCGGACGCGTTTGGCCCGGATCAATGCGTTCCTCCAGGAACGCCTCACCGGCATGCGCATCGTCCAGTTGTTCGGGCAGGAGGCGTCCGAGGCCGGCCGGTTCGAGGAGCTCAATCGCGGCTACCTGACGGCCAATCTCAAGTCGATCACGATCTACGCCCTCTATTTTCCCGCGATCGAAATCTTGACATCCGTGGCGCTGGCCAGCCTGCTCGTCGCCGGCGCGGGCCGCGTGCGGGCGACGACGCTCACCGTCGGCACGGTCGCGGCGTTTCTCCAACTGGTGCGCCGGTTCTTTCAGCCGCTGCAGGATCTGTCCGACAAGTACAACACCCTGCAGCAGGCCATGGCGTCGTCGGAGCGGATCTTCAAGCTGTTGGACGAGCCGGAAGGCCGCACTGGCGGCACGGTGGCGGTCCCGCGCCGCGAGTCGGGCGTGACGGTTGAGTTTCAGGATGTATGGTTTGCGTATGGTGACCCTGACGCGAGCCCGTGGGTTCTCAAAGGGGTCACCTTTCGCGCGGCCCCCGGCCAGACGATCGCCCTGGTCGGACATACCGGGGCGGGGAAGACGACCGTGGTGAGCCTGCTCATGCGATTCTACGATCCGCAACGCGGCCGGATCCTCGTGGACGGCGTCGACATCCGTGAGATGCCGATCGCCGACCTCCGCGCCCGCATTGGGTATGTGCAGCAGGACATCTTTCTGTTTGCCGGCGATGTGATGACGAACATCCGGCTGTCGAGCACGGTGCCCGACCACGATGTGCAGCGCGCCGCCGCGCGCGTCGGTGCGGACCGCGTCATTGAGCGGCTCCCCGGCCGGTGGTCGCAGCAACTCGGCGAGCGGGGGGCGTCGATCAGTGTCGGCGAACGCCAACTCCTGTCATTCGCCAGGGCCATCGCCGCCGACCCGGCGTTGCTACTGCTCGACGAAGCGACCAGCGCGGTGGACAGCGAGATCGAGGCCGAGATCCAGCGCGCCCTGGCCGTGCTCATGCAGGGACGAACGACGATCGCGGTCGCCCATCGGCTGAGCACGATCATCGGCGCCGACGAGATCCTTGTCATGCATCACGGGGAAATCCGCGAACGCGGCACGCACCGTGAGCTACTGGATCAGGACGGCTTGTATCAGAGACTCTATCGTTTGCAAATAGGGGATGACGCCAGCGGCGGTGTTGCGCGGGACCGGGTTGTCGCATCTGACATCTAACTGAGCCCGGCATCGATGCTTGCCAGCCTCGGCGGGTGCCCATACCTTCTCTCGCATTAATGCCCTACCTCCAACTCAATGACAAGCAGTACGCCCTCCGGGTGGGGGAGACGCGCATAGGTGGCGCGGAAGCTGATGTCATCGCACCGGGGGCGGGGGGGCCGTCCACACAGGCGGTTGTCGACCTGTCGCGCGACAGCCTGGTCTCCATCCGGCGCGCCTCGCCGGGCGCGGTAGTCAAAGTCAACGGGGTCCAGCTTGGCGCCGAACCAACGCCCCTGATCCACGGCGACAAGATCGAGATTGGCGACGCGGAGCTCTTCTACGGCGACGATCGCAAAGGGGGCAGCACCCAGTTCATCGCCAGTGTCAATCTCCCCGACTTTCAAAAACTCCGCGCGCCTCCGCCCGGCAAGGCCACGTTGGCGACCGGGGGACGCGTGATCTCATTGGTGGACGGCCGCGAGTACGCGGTGACGCCGGCCGGCATCTCCTTTGGACGCGACGCGGGATGCGACGTCGTCATCGCGTCCTCCGAAGTATCCCGGCGCCACGCCGAGATCGCGCCGGGTGACGTGGGCTACGTCCTGAGCGACACCAGCACGAACGGCATCTACGTGAATGGCCAGCGCGTGGACGCCATGCAGGTCCTCGGCCGCGGTGACGTCCTCAAAATCGGCAGCGAAGAGTTCCGGTTCTATGCCGACATCGCCGAGCCCGTGGCGCCGGCGCCCGTCGCTGCCGTCGCGGCGGTCGCGGCCGCGCCGGCGGCGGCTCCCGCCCCGGCGGCGACTCCGGCTCCCGCGCCGATTGTCCCGACGACCGCGATGCCCGTTGGCGGGCGTCCGCCGTTGGCGACCATGGAAGTCGTGGGATCGAGCCCGCTCCGGGGTCAGGTCTACGCCGTCTCGTCGGTCCTCGCCCATGTCGGCCGCGGACCCCACAACGACGTGATCATTGCCGAGGAGAGCGTGTCGGACTCCCACGCCAAGCTCCAGCGGCGCGAAGGCGTCTGGTACGTGACCGACCTCGGCTCGACGAACGGCACGCACCTCGGGGGACGGCGCATCACGACCGAGGAGCGGTTGCCGGCGGACGCGGATCTGCGTTTCGGCGGCGTGCCGCTCCTCTTCCGGGCCAACGCCGTGGAGCAACCGACCGATCCGCGCGGCGGCACGCGACAGATCAACGCCGACGTCATCAAGCGCGCCGCGGCGCAAGGCGCAGCGCCAGCCGCCGCCACGGCGGCCGCACCCCGTCCGCGTCCCGCGTCCGCGCCGGTGCCAATCCCGGCGAAGGGGGGCGTTCCATGGTGGGCATGGCTCGTCGCCCTGGCTCTCGTCGCCGCCGCCGCCGTCTTCGTCCTCCGGATGCGCTAGTGCAGCTCACGTATGCGTGCCGCACCGACGTCGGCATGGTCCGCGTCGGCAACGAGGACAGCATGTACGCCGAGGCCAACCCCTACCGCGGCGTATTCATGGTCGCTGACGGGATGGGTGGCCACGCCGCCGGCGAGGTGGCGAGCGCGATGGCGGTGCAGATCGTCACGCGGGACATCGCGCCGCTGACGGACATCACGAACAGCGAGGCGAGCGAATCCCTGCGCGGCGCCCTCCAGGATGCGAATCGCGCGATCTTCGATCGCACGATCGCCGAGGTCGACAAACAGGGCATGGGCACGACGGCGTCGGTGCTCGTGCTCAGTCGGAACCGGTATCTCATCGGGCAGGTCGGCGACTCGCGGATCTATCGTGTGCGCAACGGGGTCCTCGAGCAGCTCACCAAGGACCATTCGTACGTGCAGGAGCAGGTCGACGCCGGGTATATCACGCCCGAGCAGGCGCGCTATCATCCGTACAGCAATGTCATCACCCGCTGCGTCGGCGCGAGCCCCGAGGTGGAGCCGGACGTCTACGCCGGGGAGTTGGCCGTCGGCGACATCTTCCTGGTGGCCAGCGACGGGCTCACCGGTATGCTGGAGGACTCGCATCTGCAGCGGCTGATGCTGTCGCGCCATTCGCCGGGTCGGCTCGTCGACGCCCTCATCGGCGAGGCCAACCGCCGCGGAGGCCTCGACAACATCACGGCGGTCGTCGTGCAGGTGACGGCCTTGGATGACCCGCGCCTCGAGGCCGCGACGGCCGAGAACCCCGTCTACCGGCCGGCCGACAGGCCGAATGGCTGACGAGACGGTCGGCGCGATCGCCGACCTCTATCTCGGCAACCTGCTGTACGCGTTGGAGCTGGCGGCGGGCCGCCTGGAATCCGAAGGCCGACCGGAAGACGCCGCATTCTATCGCGGGCTGGCCAGGAAACTGGCCGAGGCCCGTGGCCGGGCGATCGCGAGCGAACATTAGAAGGCTCTCACGTGACACGGGCTTTCGCCGTGGCGTCTAGTTCCCGTGAGAGGTTCCTGTCGTACCGCGCTCGGCGCGGCCCTCATCCTGTGCGTCGGCGCGCCGGCGGTCATGGCGCAAGCCCCGACCCGCGAGGCGCGCGCGCACGCGCTCGCCTTGTCGGCGCACTACGCCGCGGCGATCGTCCTGTACGACTCCGTGCTGGCCGCCGATCCCCGGAATTGGGACGCCGCCATCAGTCGCGCCCTGACCGTGGCCTGGAGCGGCCGTCTGGCCGAGTCGGAATCAGACTATCGGGGACTCATCGACTCGGGCGCCGGGCCGGACGCCGTGAAAGGTCTGGCGCGCGTTGTGGCCTGGCGCGGGCGCCTCGCCGAGAGCGACTCGCTCTATCGGTCCGTGGTCGCGCGCGACACGACCGATGCCGAGGCGTACACCGGCCTCGCGCAGATCCTCCAGTGGGAGGGGCGGCCGCGCGAAGCGCGGGCCGCTCTTGAACGCGCCATCGCCGCCCATCCCGACGATCCCGATGCCCGTGCCGCCATGGCCACCCTGCGCCCGGTGCTCTCCGCATCCTTGCGGCCCGCGGTCACGACCGCCGGAGACAATGAGCATAACACCAGCGTGGCTGGCACCGTGGCTGGCGACGCGCCGGCGCCCTGGGGTCGCTGGACGTTCGCCAGCACGTATGTCGCGGCGACCGGGCTCGCCGCGACGGGCAGCGCGTTTGGGGCGCGACTCGGCGCCGGTTGGTCTTCGCTCGGCGAGATCATCACGCTCCGCGGCGAGGCGGGATTCATCGACGTCCGCGGAACGGCCCCCGGTGTGCCGCTGACCCACGATCTGGTCACGGCGGTCGGCGCCGCCCACGCGTCGGTGCGCGTGGGGGCATCGACCCTGACGGCCGGCCTGTGGCGCGACGCGTACGACGAGACCGCGGCCCTGATCGCCCACGGAATCATGCAAACGGCCACCGACGCCGAGGCGACGGTGATCTTGCCCGCCGGCGTGCACGCCGACGCCCAGGCGGCCTACGTCGGTCTGAGTGGCGGCACTCGGCCCAACGAGCGGATGGAAGGCTCGATGTACGTGTGGTCCCCCACGTGGCGCATCGTCTCCGTCGGGGCGGGCACGCACGGCTACGGCTATCTGCGGCCCGACTCCACGGACGGGTACTTCGTACCCGCGAGCTTCATCCTGACCGAGGGCGTCGTTCGCGCGGCCACGGCGCGCGATCATGGTCTCAACGCGTTGGCCGAGATCGGCGTGGGTGCCCAACGGATTGCCGCTTTCGGCAAGCCGGGGTCCGTGAAGCCGGCGGAGCGCGTCGCGGGATCACTGACCTACCGGTTCATGCCCGGCGTCGAGTGCGGCCTGTCGGCCGGCTATACCGTGGCGGCTTCTCCCTACGCGGTATCCGCGAGTGAAGCGGCCGGCTATCGCGGCTACGCGCTGGCCGTCACGGCCAAGCTGATACCCTAAACGCCCAAGGCCCGCCGGACTTCGGCGGCGATCGTGAGCGGGTCGAACGGCTTCGTGAGACAGGCCACGGCGCCGATCTCGAGCGCGCGCGCGACTTCGTCGCGCTGGGTTTTGGCGGTCAGGAACAGGACCGGCACGTCGGCCGTCGACGCGTCGGCCTTGAGGCGGCGGCAGGTCTCATACCCATCCAACCCCGGCATCATGCCGTCGAGCAAGATCGCGTCGAACCGCGATTCCTTGGCCCGGGTGAGGGCGTCCTGGCCGGACTCGACGATCTCGACCTGGAACTCCGGGTCGAGCCCGAGCGCCAGCTCCAGAATCGTGCGGATGTCCGCTTCATTGTCGGCGCAGAGGAGACGCATAGGCTGACTACCTTAGCAGAAGCGTGACGAGCGACCCATGGGGTACGTCTTGCCCTGAGACGAGCTCCGTGCTGACGGCGCAACCCAGGGTCCTCATGAACGACGCTCCAAAGCCAACTTTGTCGCCCGAGGTGATGCGCGCGCTGCGCGAGCGGTTCCGCTCGTCCACGATGCGTACGTGCGAAGCGTTCCGGGCGTTGGCCGGGCAACTCGCCACGAGCCCCGATGCCCCCGAAGTCGTCGATGCCCTGCGGCGCGAGCTGCACCGCGTCCACGGGACCGCGGGGAGCTACGGGTTTCGGGAAGCGAGCCATTCTCGCCGGGAAGCTGGAGGAGCGCGCCGTGCGTTGGGCCGACGACCACACCCTCGATCGCGACGAACGGAGCGCGATGATCGCCGAGTTCGCGGAAGTGCTGGCCATTGCCGTGGAAGAACCGGGCGGCGAGCCCACCACGCCGGCACCCAAGCCGGTGGCGGTCCTCGAAGCGCTGGCGTCGGAGCCGACTGCCGACGTGCCGGACGTGATCGTGATCGAGGACGACGGCCCGCTGCAGGAGATGCTCTTGTACGCGCTCCGGTCCGGTGGGTTCACGACGTGCGCCTACAGCACGGGGCCGCAAGCGCTGGATGCACTACTCGCCATGCCGGTGCCCGCCGACGGCCGCCGCCCGTTGATCCTGTTGGACGTCGACCTGCCCGGCATTGATGGCCACTCGTTGCACGAGCGTTTGCGCGTGCAGCGCCCCGGTGTGTTCGGCGTCGTGTTCCAGACGGTGCACAGCGGCGAATCCGAGCAAGTCCGCGCCCTCACCAACGGCGCGCTCGACTACATCGTGAAGCCCCTCAATTTGCGCGTCCTCCTGGCGAAGATCCCGACGTGGATTCGGCACGGATAACGCACCGTGCTGCCAACCGTCATTTTGTCCCTCATCGTCGCGATGCAGGTCATCTTCATCCTGACGCTCCTGGCGTATCTGCTGGTGCATTGCGTGCGATTTCGCCGGCGGGCGCGGCGGCAGACGGTCGTCGCCTCGTCACTGACCGAGCCGTTGCATTGCTTTCTCCTGGGCTCCGGGGACGTCAGCGATGTCCGCAACCATCTCGCGGCGCTGTCACCCGAAGACGCCATCGAACAGCTCACGCGGCTTGTCCGCGTTGCGCGTGGCACCCGAGCGGCAGGAGGCGCTGGCCACGGCCCTTCGCGACGAGCGGTGGGTCGTGCGCGGCCTGGACGGGGCCCGTTCCCGCCAGTGGTGGCGGCGCTTGGCGGCCGTCCGACTGCTCGCCGTCGTGGGGACCGAGGCGCACCGGGCGCTGCTCCGCCGGCTCCTCCTGGACAAGCACCCTGCGGTCCAACTCGCCGCCGCCTCGTGTCTGGCCCGCGTCGCCGACGCCGAGCTGGTGTCGCTCGTCGTCGAGACCCTGCCCGGGCGCCCCGTCGCGGTGCGTCACTATCTCTTTGGTGCGCTCCGGCAGTGTTGGACCCACACGGTCCCACTGGTCGCCACACGGCTCCGCCCCGACACGCCGCCCCGCCGCCTTGAAGTGTGGATCAACCTGGCCGAAGCGCTGGCCACGCCCGGCGTGCTGGCGCCGTTGCTCCGGCTCGCCGAGCACACCGACGCCGATGTGCGGCTCGCCGTGGCCCGCGCCCTCAAGCACTACTTTCACCAGGATACGCCTCCCGTCCTGCTGGTACTCCTGCGCGACCCCGACTGGCGCGTTCGCGCCCAAGCGGCGCGCTCCATTGGCGTGCTGCGCGTCAACGATGCCGTCGCGCCCCTCGGCGTTCTCCTCGGCGACCAAGCGTGGTGGGTGCGGTTTCGCGCGGCGCTGAGCCTGGCGCAGCTCGGGGAGCCCGGCCGGCGGATGTTGCGGGAAGCCCGCGCCGGCAATGACCGGTACGCCAGCGAGATGGCGACGATGATCAGCGGATTGTCGGGCGGCGGAGTGCTGGAGCTGGCCGAAGCGTGAGTCTCGGGCCGACCCTGCACGCGTGGATCCTGACGGGCATCGCGGTCGCCGATGCCACGGTGCTCATCTACTTCCTGGCGCTGAACTCGTTCTACGCGGTGCTCTTGCTGTCGTCCATCCCGGAGGCCTGGCTGCACTGGCACCTGGCGCACGACGAGCACGTCCAACGCCTGCTGGGCTCCGACGCGTTACCCCCGCTCTCGATTTTGGTCCCGGCATACAACGAAGAGGTCACGATCGCGGCCAGCGTGCTCTCGTTTTTGACACTGGAGTACCCGCGGCACGAAGTGGTCTTGGTCAGTGACGGCTCCAAAGACCAGACCATTCAACGCCTCGTCGAGGCCTACGACCTGTACGAAGTGCCACCGGCGTTTCCAGTGGCCGTGCCGACGCGGCCCGTGCGTGCCTACTACCGGTCGCGCCGCTACTCCAAGCTGCTGGTGCTGGACAAGGACAACGGCGGCAAGGCCGATGCGCTCAACGCCGCGCTCAACGCCGCGCGCTACCCGTACGTGATCGCCGTCGACGCCGACACGCTGATCGAGTCGGACGCGCTGTTGCGTCTGGCGCGGCCGTTTCTCATGGGGGGACACGTGGCCGCCGTCGGCGGCACGATCCGCGTCGCCAACGGTTGCCGGGTGGAGCACGGCCGGGTCGTCGAGACCCGCGTCGACCGCCGGATCCTTCCGGGCATCCAGGTCGTCGAGTATCTCCGCGCGTTTCTGTTCGGGCGACTGGGGTGGAACCGCCTCGGCGGCAATCTGATCATCTCCGGTGCGTTCGGACTCTTTCGCCGGGACTATGTGCTCAAGATCGGCGGGTACAAGACCGGCAACATCACGGAGGACATGGACCTCGTCGTCCGGATGCACCGGTATCTGCACGAGAACAAGCTGCCCGACAAGATGCCGTTCGTGCCCGATCCCGTGGCCTGGACGGAAGTCCCGACCAGCCTCAAGGTGCTCGGCCGTCAACGGGAGCGGTGGCACCGCGGGTTGATCGCCACGCTGTGGGCGCATCGCGACTTGATGTTCAACCGGAAATACGGATCCGTCGGGATGGTGGCGTATCCGTTCTATTTCTTCGGGGAGATGCTGGCGCCTCTCGTCGAGTTGTTCGGTTATGTGATCACGGCGGCCGGACTGGCGATCGGGGCGGTCAACCGCGAGTTCGCGGCGCTGTTTCTGCTCGTCGCGATCGGTTACGGGCTGTTGCTCTCGATCTGGACCTTCGTGCTCGAGGAGCTGACGTACCGGCGCTACTCGAGACTGTCCGATTTCGGACGGCTCATCCTCTATGCCGTGCTCGAGAATTTCGGCTACCGGCAGATCACCGTCTTCTTTCGTTTGCAGGCGTTCTGGAAGTACGCGCGGGGCGTGCGGTCGTGGGGCGTTATGCATCGGGAGGGATTTGCCGTTTCGGCGACCGCGAAGCCCGTGTAACTTCCACGGTACCTCTCTCTTTCACGGCGGCCATGCCGAACCGACTTCATCAGTTGCACGACGCCGGCCAGTCGATCTGGCTCGATTTCATTGACCGCGCGATTCTCCGCGACGGGACGCTCCAGCGCCGCATTCAGGATGACGCCGTAACCGGAGAGACGTCGAATCCGACGATCTTCGAGAAAGCGCTGGCCGAAGGGTCGGCGTACGACGAGCAGCTGGCGACGCTCGGCGGCATGGAGCCCATGGCCATGTTCGAGCGCATTGAGACCGATGATGTCCGGGCCGCGTGCGACATCTTTCGTCCCGTCTACGACCAGACCAAAGGCGCCGACGGCTACGTCTCGATCGAAGTGTCGCCCGGCGTCGCCAACGACGCTCCGGCGACCATTGTCGAGGCGCGACGTCTCTGGAACACGGTGGCGCGGCCGAACTTGATGGTCAAGGTACCGGGGACGCCCGATGGCGTCGTCGCGGTACGCCGGCTCACGGCTGACGGCATCAACGTCAACATCACGCTCCTGTTCTCCATTGATGCCTATTCGACGGTCATCGATGCCTACATTGGCGGGCTCACGGATCGTCTGCGGGCCGGCGGCGCCGTCAGCAGCGTCGCGTCGGTCGCGAGCTTTTTCGTGAGTCGCGTCGACTCGGAGATCGACCAGCGGCTCGCGGCGCTCGGGCCCTCGGCGAGCGGCCTGGCCGGCAAAGCCGCCGTGGCGAACGCGAAGCTCGCGTACGCGCTCTTTCAGCAGCGGTTTTCTGGTCCGGCGTGGGAGGAACTGCGCCGTCAGGGCGCGCACGTGCAGCGCCCGCTGTGGGCCAGCACCAGCACCAAGAATCCGGCCTATCGGGACGTCATGTACGTCGAGCAGCTCATCGCGCCGGACACCGTCAACACGATGCCCGCCGCGACGATCGACGCGTTCCGCGACCATGGCGTCATCGCGCGGACGGCCGACGCCGACCTGGAAGGGGCGCGCAAGGCGCTCCGCGACATTGAAGCCGCCGGCATTTCGATGCGCGATGTCACGGACAAGCTGTTGGCCGATGGGCTGTCGAGCTTCCAGAAATCGTTCGACACGTTGCTCGCCGGATTGGAAAAGAAGACCCGCGTCGTCGCCGCGCACTGACGCGCGCCGCGCGCTCCCAGTCTCCCGGTCACCCGCCGGGAGGCTCTGATACTGCACCCATTGCGATGTCTGACCTGCTGGCGGCGATCCACGAACTCCCTCGGATTAGGCTGGCACACTTGCCGACACCACTCGAGCCAATGGCGCGGCTGGGTGAGCGCCTCGGCGTCAGCACGCTGCTCGTGAAGCGCGATGACTGCACGGGCCTGGGCGTCGGCGGCAACAAAGTCCGAAAGCTGGAGTTCAGTCTCGCCGCCGCGCGCTCCTCCGGCGCGGATTGCGTCGTCTGCGGCGGCGTCGCGCAGTCGAACACCGCGCGCCAGGTGGCCGCCGCGTGCGCCAAACTGGGCCTGGAGTGCCATTTGGGGATCATGCGCGGCCGGTCCTTCGTCGCGGAGCCGACCTATGAGACGAATGGCAACATCCTGCTCGACCGCCTCTACGGCGCCACCATCCACGACGTCGAGTGGAACGAAGATCGTAACCTGCCACTCGCGGGGATCGCGACCATGCTACGCGCGTCGGGGCGCAACGTCTTTCTCGTGCCGTACGGTGTGTCTGACGCGCTCGGCGCGATTGGTTACGCGCTGGCGGCCCAGGAGATCGTCCGCGAGTGCCCGGACGTGCGGTGGATTGTTCACGGCAGTGGGAGTGGCGGCACACAAGCCGGCCTCCTGGCCGGGCTGATCGTCCTGGGACACGGCGCCAAGGTCATCGGGATCGATGTCGACGCACAGCCGGAGCGAGTCGCGAGAGACGTCCGGCGCATTGGACGTGAAGTGACCGGGATGATCGGCTGTCGCTGGAACGACGACACGGTCGAAGTCGCGTCGGACTGGAGCGGACCGGCCTACGGGGAGGTCGATCCGACAACCGAAGAAGCGATACGCCTTGGTGCCCGACTGGAGGGGTTGGTCACGGACCCTGTCTACTCGGGCAAGGGCTTGGCTGGGTTGATAGGACTCGCCCGCCGAGGGCGCTTTCGCGACGGTGGGCCGGTGGTGTGGATTCACACCGGCGGTGTTCCCGGCGTCTTCGCCTACCCCGCCACGATGGCGCGTCTCGCAAGGACGCAACCCTGAACGCGGCGGCGTTCGCCGGGCTCTACCGACGATACGCCGAACCCATTCGCGTACACCCAGTCCCACCACGGGTCAGGCCCAGCCCGCCCTGAAGGGCCGAGGCGATTGCTGCGCAATGCTTTACTTGATGAGCCACAACGGTACGGCTCTTCCAGATGTTCAAGGCCTCATGATCAACGCGCTCACGCGGGATGTCCGGACCGCTATCCGCGGTCTGGCCCAAAGCCCTTGGTTCACCGCCGGCGTCGTCGCCACGCTCGCCTTAGCGATCGGCGCCAACACCCTGATCTTCAGCGTGATCGACGGCGTCCTCCTGACCCCTCTGCCGTTCCGCCACGCCGACCGCGCGGTCGCGGTCACCGCGGGCTACGTATCCCCGCTCGACTTCCTGGACCTGCGCCAACAACTCCACGGGTTGGACGCCGAAGCCGTCTACTACGTCCGCACCGTCACGCTTATGGGCCGCGACCAACCCGCGCGCATCGCCGCCGCCCAAGTGAGCGCGAACTGGTTCGCGCTCCTCGGCGTCCCCGTGCAGGTCGGACGCGCGTTCACATTGGACGAAGACGAGCCCACGGCGCCGCACACGATGATCCTGAGCGATGGGTTCTGGCGGTCCCGGTTCGGCGGCGATCCGTCAGCGCTTGGGCGGACCGTGACGCTCGACGGCGAGCCCTACACCATTATCGGTATCGCGCCGCCCGGGTTCACGTACCCGCAGCGTCCCGACGTCTGGCTGCCGCAGGTGATTGCGCCGTGGATGCTTGCGTCCAACATGCGCGGGGCGCACATGCTGAACATGGTCGGCCGCCTCGCGCCCGGCACGACCCTGTCCAACGCCCGCCAGGAGATCGGCGCGGTCACCGAGCGCCTGCGCCTGCGGTACATGAGCGCACCAGTGAATCTCCACTACTCCCTGGTGCCGCTCCAACAGGACCTGGTGAGCGACGCCCGCCCGGCCCTGCTCATTCTGTTCGGCGCAGTGGGCTGCGTGCTGGCAATTGCCTGCGCGAACGTCGCCAACATGCTACTCGTCCGCGCCACCGGCCGCGGCAATGAGATCAGCATTCGCGTCGCCCTGGGCGCAGGCCGTGGCCGCATTGTGCAGCAGCTCCTGACTGAAAGCCTGCTGCTCGCGCTCTTTGGCGCGGTAGTCGGCGTCGCGCTCGCGTACGGCGGTGTCCACATGCTCGTCGCGACGCGGCCCGCTGATCTACCACGCCTCGACGAAGTCGCCGTTAACGGTCGCGTCCTCGCGTTCACGGCGCTCCTTGCGACCCTCACCGGCGTGCTGTTCGGCCTGGCGCCGGCGCTTCATTCGGCGCGGCGGGCGGCGCAGCCGGCGGCGCGTGGCGCGAGCAGCCATTGCCGCGCCGGCCGAACACGTGCGATGCTCGTGGTAGCCGAGACCGCGCTCGCGGTGGTGCTCTTGGTCGGAGCGGGCCTGCTCACGCGCAGCTTCGTCAGCATGATGGCGGTCGACCCGGGACTCAAGCCCGAGCACGTGGTGCGTTTCGCGGTCAGCCTGCCGAACACTGATTACCCAACGTGGGCCAAGCTCCGGGGATTCACGCACGGCGTGATCGATCAGCTCCGCGCGCTGCCCGGCACGTCGGGAGCAGCTGCCGGGTTCGGTATGCCGTTTGGCGCGCGCGTCGGCTCGACGCCAGTGCATATCGCCGGCCGGCCGGCAACTCCCGGCGCGGAAGCCCTCGTCTGGGTGCGTTTGGTGACGCCATCGTTCTTCACGACGCTCGGCATTCCGCTCCGCACGGGCCGAGTGTTCACGGACGCGGACCGGGCAGGCGGACACCAAGTGGTCGTGGTGAGTGAAGCGTTCGCGCGCACGAATTTCCCGAACGAAGACCCGATCGGGAAGCATGTCGCCCTGGGGTGGGTCGGCGACTCCACGGGACACGGCGACAGTGTCGCCGCCGGCGGCGAGATCGTCGGTGTCGTCGGCGACACCAAGGCGAACGACCTCAAGGCTGCTGCTCAGGAAGTAATCTATATCGCGTTCGACCAGCAGTCGTTCGGCGACCTGACGTTCGTCGTGCGCACGAGCGGCGATCCGACGACGGTGCTGAACGCGGCCCGCCGCGTGGTTGCGTCGCTCGACCCGAATGTGCCGCTCTACGAATCCGGCACGTTCGCGGCCGCCATTGGCGCGACCGTCGCGCGCCCACGCATCTATGCGTGGGTGGTGGGCGCGTTCGCGATGACGGCGGAGCTTCTGGCCGTGATCGGCATTTATGGGGTGTTGGCGTACGCGGTCCGCGAGCGCCGCCGCGAACTGGGCATCCGCTTGGCACTTGGTGCACGCGCCGGCCAGGTGACGGGGCTGGTGCTGACGCAGGGGATGCGGCTCGCCGGCCTGGGCGTCGTGATCGGCGTGTGCGCGGCGCTGGCATTGAGCCGCGTGCTCGGCAGCCTGCTCTACGGCGTGCGATCGGATGATGCGCTTACCTACGGCGTTGCCGGCACCGCGCTGCTGGCCGTTGCCGCATTCGCGTCCTGGTTCCCGGCGCGCCGCGCGGCCGCTATCGCACCCGTGATCGCGATGCGATCGGAGTAAGTTTCACCGAGACTGCGCGGAACCGCGACAAAAAGACTCCCCCTGCGTTAGCAGGGGGAGCTTTTTTTGTGGTCAATGACAGGACCCGGGCACGATCTCGTGCGCCAGCAGATCGATGGTGCACGTCAGCGCCACGGTATTGGTGGCGATGTCATAGATCTGGAGCTGGGCGTCGTTGCTGCCGCCCGAGAACGTCACGACGATGTGGCGGGACACGGTCTTGGTCTCGGTCTTGGCGCCCGTGACATTGAGGGTCCACGTCGCCCACCGCGTCCACGTGCCGCTCTCCGGATACCGGTCGCCGTTGCGCGGATGATTGAACGTGATCGCGGTCGCCGTATCGTAGGCCACGCCGGTGTAGTCGCGGGTATTGACCGATCCCATGACCTGCACCGTGTCATTGACCAGCGCATTGGCGTTCCAGACGTGCGATGTCGCCGAGTCGAGCGACGGCGCGCCGAACACGGCCGCGTGGCGCACGCGGTTGGCGCGGACCGACCACTTGGCGTTCGCGCCCGCGAGATGCTCGAGCCATGTGCCGACGTACTCCACGGAGTCGACGGACGGGCTGAACGCCGTCGCGCACGCTCCGCCCGCGAACCACTCGCGCGTGCGGTTGAAGTCGACCGTGTCTTGGTTGTCCTTCCCGTAGACGTATTCGACATTGATCGTGGTCGTCGGCCCACAAGTGACGGCCGCCGCCGAAAGGCCGCCGGCGCGTCCGCTCACGACGCTGAAGGTCGTGCCGTTGTTGCCCTCGCTGGCGAAGTCCGACACGTCACCGGCGGCGTCGGGCGCCGTGACCGTCGCCATGTCGTTCGAGACCTGCGCATTGCTGACCGGCGACGATCCGCCGGGTGAGACTACGTCACTGCTACTGGAACATCCGGCCAGGGCCGCGATCACCGCCGCCGTGCCGAACACCGCCATCAACCGAAGGTACGACATGCTGCCTCCCGTCAGAGTCGAGGGGCAGACGCCGGAGCATCGCTTGGCGTTAACGACGGGTTACGGTGTGTGACGGTCTCGACCGCCTGCGAAACGGTGGCGCACCGTTTAAGTTCAACGGCGGTGCCCACTTCCAGTTATCCTCGCACAAAAATCGTCTGTACGCTCGGGCCCGCGAGCAGCACGGAATCGGCGATCGGCGACCTGCTCGACGCCGGAATGAACGTCGCCCGCATCAACTTCTCGCACGGCACCCAAGCGGAACATCTGGAGACGATCACCCGCGTGCGCCGAGCCGCCGACGCCCGGGGACTGCCGGTCGCCATCCTCGGCGATCTCCAAGGCCCGCGCATTCGCATCGGCGAACTGTCGGCGCCGCGGCTGCTGGAGACGGGCGCCGATGTCGTGCTCGTGCCCGAGCCGCAGGTGCACAGTGGCGAGATCTCGGCGCAGCCGGGATCTGTCCAACCGACCCCGGATCTCGCGACGCGGAGCGTCGCCGAGATCCCTATTACCTATGATGCGCTGGCGAGCGACGTGCATGCCGGCGACCGCATCCTGATCGACGACGGCCTCATTGAGCTGATGGTGCTCGACGTCCGCGCGCCGCGCGTCCAGGCCCGCGTGGTGCACGGCGGCCCGCTCAAGAGCCACAAGGGCATGAACCTACCCGGCGTCCGCGTCTCGGCGCCCTCGATCACGGAGAAGGACCGCTCCGACATCGCCTTCGCGGTGGAACACGGCATGGACTACCTCGCGCTCAGCTTCGTGCGCGAGCCCAAGGACATCGCCGAGCTGCGGGCGATGATCCCGCGATGGCTTCCGGTGATCGCGAAAATCGAAAAAGACGTCGCGCTCGCCAACATCGAGTCGATCCTGCTCGCCTCCGATGGCGTGATGGTCGCGCGCGGGGATCTTGGCGTCGAGTTGCCGTTCGAGGAAGTGCCGATCGCCCAGAAGCGGATCATTCGCCTGGCCAACCGCCTGGGCCGGCCGGTCATCACCGCCACGCAGATGCTGGAGTCGATGGTCGAGCACGCGCGCCCCACGCGCGCGGAAGCCAGCGACGTCGCCAACGCGATCCTCGATGGGACGGACGCCGTCATGCTGTCCGCAGAGACGGCCGCCGGCGCGTTTCCGCGATTGGCGGTGGAAGCCATGCGCCGCATCATCTGCGAGGTCGAGAGTCATCCCCCACCGGGCCGGGCCCGGGATGAGGAACGGCGCGAGCCCGGCACGACCCTGACCACGGAGGAGGCGATCGCCGCCGCCACCGTGGCCGCGGCGCGCATGATCGCCACGCCCCTCGTCATCGTGCTCACCAAGAGCGGGTTCAGCGCCCGGGTCGTCGCCTCCCACCGCCCCAAAGTGCCGATCCTGGCGTTGACGGACATGGCCCGGACCTACCGCCAGCTGGCCCTGGTGTGGGGCGTCGTCCCCCACCACGCGGCCCACTGCGAGGAGTACGACGCCATGGTCGCGTTGGCCCGCCAGACCGCCGTCGACCGCAATCTCGCGCGGCGCGGAGATCGCGTACTGGTGACCGCCGGCGTGCCGTTCGACGTGCCCGGGACCACGAACCTGCTCAAGGTCGAAACGGTGTGAAGCTGACGTTTCTCGGCACCGGGACCAGTTTCGGGGTGCCGATGGTCGGCTGCCACTGCCCGGTGTGCCGGTCCCCCGATCCCCGCGACCGGCGCACGCGGGTTGGGGCGGTCGTGGAGACGGACCGCGGCACGCACCTGCTGATCGACACGCCGCCCGAGCTGCGCGTGCAGCTGATCGCCAACGGCATCGACCGGATCGACGCGGTGCTGTTCACGCATGATCACGCCGACCACACGCACGGCTTGGATGACCTGCGGGCGATCTCGGTGCGGCGCGAAGGCCCCCTGCCGTTGTTCGGATCGGCCGCCACCCTGGCATCGCTGGCGCGCAAGTTCGCCTACGTATTCGACGAATCGATCCAACCGCTGCCGGGCACGTCCAAACCCAAGGGTCACGCCCGGGCGCTCGAGCCATTTGTGACGGTGCGGATCGGCGATGTGGACGTGACGCCGGTCTCGCTGCCGCACGGCGACATGACGGTCTACGGGTACCGCATCGGCGATCTGGCGTACGTCACCGACGCCAAGGCCGTCCCCCCGGATGCGCGGGCGGTGCTCGCCGGGGCCAAAGTGTTGGTGATCAACGCGCTGCTCCGCACCGAACATCCGACCCACCTGAGCTTTCCCGAGGCGATCGATGTCGCGCGGGCGCTCGGCGCCGAGCGGACGTATATCACGCATCTGACGCACGACAACTTTCACGCCGATCTGGAGACCGAGCTTCCGCGGGGGATCGCGCCGGCCTTCGACGGCCTGACGGTGCGCATCGACTGAGGCTATTTTTTTCGGGGAGGCGGCCCGGTTCCTGAATGACAGATCCGACGACTCCAACCGTGGCGACGCTGTGGCTCGATGTGCTCGGGCGCCTGGCATCGCCGGTGGCGCATGAGGTGAACAACGCGTTGAACAGTGTCGCGGTGAATCTCGCGGTCGTGCAGACGCGCGTCGCTTCCGCGTCGCCGGCGGATGGCTGGGCGCTCGAGCGCGTGGCGCCTTTCGCCGATCGCGCCGCGGAGCACCTCGACGCCGCGACGCGGCTCCTGCAGAGTGTGCTGTGGCTGGCCCGCCCGGTGCCCAACCCGGTCGATCCGCGCGCTGTACTCGACCATCTGATCCCCATAGCTGAGGCTGCTCGTTGCCGGATCGAGCTGGCGGGCGTTGGGCAGGCCACGAGTGTCGCGGGGGATGTCGTCCGCCTCAGCCTCGCCGCCGCGTTGACGACTTTGGGCGCGGGCACGGTCTCCCACGTTATTGTGAGTCTACGCGATGACGCGACCGCCGTCCGGATCGAGGGCGCCGGGCTTCCGGCCGCGGTGAGCAGGATCGCCGAGGGCGCGGGTATCACGGTGCATGCCGCGCCGGATCATGTCTCTCTCATCTTTCCCCCAGTGTCCCCAGCCGCATGACGCTTGCGAAGATATTGATTGCCGATGACGAGGCCGCGATCACGAGCGGCCTGAGCGCCATCCTGAGTGACCTCGACTACGACGTCGAGGTGGTGGCCGACGGGCAACAGGCGCTGGAACGTCTCCAAAGCGACCGGTTCGGCCTGGTGCTGGCCGATCTCAAGATGCCCAAGATCAATGGCCTCGAGCTCTTGCGGGAGCTGCAGGCGCGCGCGATCCAGACCGAGTGCATCATCATTACGGGGCAGGCGACGATCGACTCGGCCGTCGAGGCGATGCAAGGCGGCGCCTACGACTATATCGAGAAGCCGCTCAACACCGAGAAGCTCAACCGGCTCAAAGCGCTGATTCCCAAGGCGCTCGACAAGCACGCCATGCAGCTCCGGAACCGCGAGCTGGCGTCGCAGCTGGAAGGCCTCACGCATTATGCCGAGTTGGCGGGCCAGTCGGAGCCGATGCGCGAGCTCTATCGCATCATCGACGCCGTAGCGCCGTCGACGGCGAGTGTGCTCATCCTCGGGGAGTCGGGGACGGGGAAGGAGCTGGTCGCGCGCGCGGTCCACAGCAAGAGCGAGCGGGCGAAAGGGCCGTTCTTCGCCCTCAACTGCGCCGCGCTGCCCAAGGAGATTCTGGAGAACGAGTTGTTCGGGCACGAAAAAGGCGCGTTCACCGGATCGACGAACGAGAAGCCCGGTGCGTTCGAGATGGCGTCCACGGGGACGATCTTTCTCGACGAGGTCGCGGAGATGCCGCCCGACATCCAAGTGAAGCTGCTGCGCGCGCTGGAGTCGCGTACGGTCCGCCGGCTCGGCGGCAAGAAAGAGATCGCGGTCGACATCCGGATCGTAGCCGCGACCAACCGGGATCTTCAGCAGGCGCTCAACGACAACGAGCTCCGCGAGGATCTCTATTATCGTCTCGCGGTCGTCGAGATCGCCCTTCCCCCGCTGCGCGAGCGCATTGTCGACATCCCGCTGCTGGCCAACGAGTTCCTGGCGCGGTTCTGCCAGCAGAACGGCAAGAAGATCCAGGGGTTCGACGACGCGGCGATGGAATGGATCGTGGGGTACTCCTGGCCGGGGAACGTGCGCGAGCTCAAGAACAGCGTCGAGCGCGCCGTGGTGATGTCGCGCGGCCCGGTGATCACGCAGCGCGAGATCATGCCGCGCCACGTGCGCCACACGCCGGAGCCGGCCCACACGATCGTGGTCCCCGTGGGCACGACGACGGCCGACGCGCGGCGGATGCTGGTGCTCAAGACCTGGGCGGCGGCCAATGGCGATCTGGGCCGCGCCGCGACGATGCTCGGCGAGAGTGAGCCCAGTCTGCAGTCGGAGCTGGCGGAATACGTCGCGTCGCCGAACGGCGAAGCCAAGGCGTCCAAGAAAGCCAACGGCAAGAAACCCAAATAACAACGGATGATCCGATGCGACACTATGATGTCGATGACGAAGACCCGTACGTCGTGATCCAGGAGCGTTCGAGCGACGTCGGGTCGTTCCTGCTCGGGTTGGCGGTTGGCGCCGGAGTGGCGCTGTTGTTGGCGCCGAAGAGCGGGGCCGAGATGCGGGGCGATATCACGCGGCGCGTCAAGAAAGCCAAGGACGCGGCCGCGGGGTCGTTCGCCGAGACCAAGGAGCGCGTCGAGCAACGCATTGAGTCGGCGCGGCTGGTGCTGGAGGAGAAGAAGCAGCGCATGGCCGATGCGGTGGCCGCGGGACGGGCGGCGGCCCGCCAGGCGGCGCGCGAGGCCCGGCGCGACCTGTCCAAGCGCGACGTTCCCAAGCCCGTCGAGGGCTGACCTGGTTCGCGGACTGCGAGCGGCGTGGCGCGATTCGGCGCTACGGGACTACATCACGAGCGTTTGGAACAACAGTGGAGAAGACAACATCTTCTTCATGGCCAGCGGTGTCGCGTTCAACATCCTGCTGGCCGCCGTGCCGTTCGTCCTGCTCCTCGTCAGCGGACTCGGATACTTTCTCGACCTCTCGCCCGCCGCGTCGCTGTCGCGCGTCTCCATCCTCGTCGACCGCCTGTTGCCGCCGGAGTCGGGGCACATGGGCAACGTGGTCATGGGATTGCTCAACGAGGCCATCCGGGTCCGCGGCCGGGTGGGGATCGCCAGCGCCATCACCTTCGTCTGGTTCTCCACCCGCCTCTTCGGATCGCTGCGCAGCGTTCTCGCGCAAGTCTTCGATCTCGATCACGATCGGGGGATCCTCGACGGCAAGATCTTCGACATTAAAGTCACGGTGGTGGCGACGCTCATCATCATCGTCTACACGGCGCTCAACGCGTTCATGGTCGTGGCCACGACGCGGGGTGTCGAGATCCTGGCCGACGTCGGCGTGCGATCGGCGGCGATGGGGCGCCTCGAGTATTGGACGGCGCGAGGGTTCGAGTTCTTTTTTCTCACCGCCATGTTCTTCTCGCTGTACAAATTCCTGCCCAAGCGCCTCATCCGCGGACGGACGGCGCTGCTCGCCGGCATGTTCGCCGCGGTCCTGCTCGAGCTGGCCAAGATCGTCTTCGCGATCTATCTCCGGCATTTCAACCCGGGCTCGCTCTATACGGGGACGCTGGCGGTGATCGTCATCGCGATCGTCTGGATCTACTACGCGGCGACGATCTTCGTGCTGGGCGGCGAAGTGGGGCAAGTGTACGAGCTGCGTCGCGTGCGGCGGTTGCAGTGGGAGGCGGTCGAATAGTACGTTTCTCACGCCCCAGGTCCACGGAGGGCGTGAGCCCGCTAACCCCGTCAGGACCCCGCAGGTAGCAGCGGCATGTGGTGTCTTGCGTCGCTTCGCCGGGCCTGGGGTAACGTCCCCTCCCTCCTACATGCCCCTCGCTCTGGCGCGTAAGTACCGGCCGAAGTCGTTCGCCTCGGTCGCCGTGCAGTCGCACGTCTCCACGACTCTCAAGGGCGCCATCGCCCGCGGGCGCGTCGCGCACGGCTACCTGTTCTGTGGACCCCGGGGAACGGGGAAGACGACACTGGCCCGGGTCCTGGCCATGGCGCTCAACTGCGAGCGCCGGCATCTCCGGGACGACGGCGAGCCGTGCGGGGAGTGCGCCTCGTGTCTCCGCATCTGGAGTGGCTCCACCAGTCTCGACGTCGTGGAGATCGACGCGGCGTCGAATCGTGGCGTCGATGATGCGCGGGAGCTGCGGGAGCGGGCCATGTATGCGCCGTCGGGGGACGATCGCTACAAGGTCTACATCGTGGACGAAGCGCACATGCTGACGCGCGAGGCCTGGAACGCGCTGCTCAAGGTGCTCGAGGAGCCGCCGCCGCGCGTGGTGTTCGTGTTCGCGACGACGGAGCCGCAGAAGATCGCGCAGGCGGCGGCGCCGGTATTGAGTCGCCTGCAGCGTTTTGATCTGAAACGCATCCCGGCCACCGAGATCCGGGCGCGGCTGGCGACGGTGTTGGACGCGGAGGGCCTCACGGCCGACGCCGATGCGCTCGCCATGTTGGCGCGGGCCGCGGATGGGTCGATGCGCGATGCGCTGAGTCTCACCGATCAGGTCCTGGCGCTGGGCACGGACGCGGCGGTCACCGCGGATCGGGTGCGCGAGTCCCTCGGCCTCGTGGCGGAGGACGAGTATCTCGCCATGTTGGATGTGATCGCCGGCCGGCGGGCGGGCGAGGTGTTCGGGGCCGTCGCGCGGCTGGCCGATCTCGGCGTCGACTTTTCGCTCTTTCTGGCGGGGTTCGCCGAGACGCTTCGGGCGCAGCTGGCCGTGATCCTTGGCGCGTCCCCGCCGGAGATGTCGGAGCGGATGCGTTCAGCGTTCACCGAACGGCGTTCGGCGCTCACCGCGGCCGACCTCCTGCGGATGCTGCATGCGCTGACCGAGCTCGAACCGCAGTTCCGGCGCAGCGGGCAGCAGCAGCTACTGTTGGAGACGCTGTTGCTCCGGTTCGCGCTGCTCGACCGCTCGGTGGCGTTGGAGGACGTGCTCCGCGAGCTCGGCGGCGGCGACCGCCGCCCGCCGGACAGCGGGGGCGATCCCGCCCGGCCCCACCCACCGGCGCCGCGGCCCGGGCCTCCCGCCAAAGCGGCGCCGAGCGCGGCGCCGACGGGCGGGTCGGGGGCGATCAACGCGCGTTGGAATGACGTCGTCACGCGGGTGCGGGCCCTGTCCCCTATGCTCGGTGCCTCGCTCGAGCACGCGCGCCCGCTCTCGCTCTCGGCGGCCGGGGTGCTCACGATCCGCCTCGAGGAGCCGAACGAGATCTATGTCCGGAAGATCGAGAGCGGCCAGGACCAACTCGTGGCCGTACTCGGCGAGTTCGTCGACGGTGTCGCCCACGTGCGGATCGACGTGCCCGTGCCCGCGGCGGATCAACCGGCCGCTCCGCGGCGGCTCTCGCACGAAAAGCTGAAGGTGGACCAGGTCGCCCGGCTCCGCCGGAGCGACGCCCTCCTCGGCGCGGCCATCGACGCGCTCGACCTCGATCTGGTCGACGAGTAACCATCGAGTAGCCATCGACTCAGCGCAACCAGACTACCTTTCAGGCATGGCCGATATCATGAAATTGTTGCAGCAGGCCCAACAGATGCAGGGCCGGCTCCAACAGATGCAGGAAGAGCTGCAACAGAAGACGGTATCAGGCGCGGCCGGCGGCGGGATGGTCACGGTCACCGCCGACGGAAAGGGCCAGATCCGCTCGATCAAGATCGACCCCAGCGTCGTCTCGCCAACCGATGTCGAGATGCTCGAAGACTTGGTCTTGGTCGCGATGACGGATGCCCAACGCAGGGCAGCCGCGCTGGCCCAGGAGGAGATGGGCAAGCTGACCGGCGGACTCGGCCTGCCTTTCCAACTCCCGCTCTAACAGCGACGCGTGAGCGCGATCGACGACTTGACCATGGAGCTGGCCAAGCTCCCCGGGATCGGCCGTAAGACGGCGCTCCGCCTGACGTATCATCTGCTGAAGCGCCCCCCCGACCAGAGTCGGCGCCTCGCCGAGGCCTTGGTCACGCTCGCCGAACGCGTCCGCACCTGCGACCGTTGCTATAACCTCACGGAGGAGCCGGTGTGCGCCATTTGTCTCGACGTCCGGCGCGAGGCCGGCGTCGTGTGCGTGGTCGAGGAAGCCGCCGATATTGGCGCCATCGAGCGCGCGGGCGAGTATCGGGGCGTCTATCACGTCCTGGGCGGCCGGCTCTCCCCCCTCGACGGCGTCGGTCCCGACGACCTCACGGTGTCCTCACTCGTGACCCGCGTCGCCAACGGTGGTATCCGCGAGGTGATCGTAGCCACGAATCCCAGTCTGGAGGGCGAGGCGACGGCGCTGTACCTGCAGAGACAGCTCGCACCCCTAGGCGCCCGTGTCTCGCGGATCGCCCGCGGCCTGCCCGTGGGCGGTGACCTGGAGTACGCTGACGGCGTCACTATCGCGCAGGCTCTTTCGGCACGCCGGGAGATGCCATGAGAACGAGAAACAGGCGGAGAGAGACCCGGGACGGTGGGGGGCGCGACCGCGCCAGCCTGGCGGCGCTCGGGTTCTTGGGAGGGCTCGCGGTAGGTGTCCTGTTCTGGAGCCGGCATCAACACCGGCACCGGCGGGACCTCTTCAGCAGGCACTCCCTCCGGCGCCTGGCGGCACTCGGGTACATCGTCGGGACCCCGAGCGTCGACAACGTCCGGCTGCTCCGTGACTATATCCAGTGGGAACCTCGATCGGTCCTCCGCCGACGCGGCCGGCAAGTGCTGCGACGCATGGAGGCGTCACTCGACTAGGTGGAGTCAATGGCTGTCGGCTCAGCAAGCTGGTCGTTCACGGAAGATGACTACGGGGCCATCACCCAAGCCCTCCACCGGTTCCTCTACGAGAGCAACGCCCGATGTGCCCTCCTGGTCGACCGCACGGGCCAGCTGGTGACGACGGTCGGCGAACAGCCGACGTTCGACCCCACCGCCTTCGCCACGCTGACCGCGGCGGACTTCTCGGCCAATGATCAACTGGCGCGGCTGATCGGGGAGACCGACTTCAACACGCTCTTTCACCAGGGCGAGAAAGAGTCGATGTACCTCGCCGACGTGGCCCGACGGGTCATTCTGGTCGTGCTGTTCGACAACCGCACGACGCTCGGTCTTGTGCGCCTGAAAATGAAAACCGCGGTCGATGACCTGACGAAGTTGTTCGAGCACGTGTTCGCGCGCGGACAGACTGCCGAGGGGGGGGAACAACCCAACATCCTCTCGGGCGCGGATGACGAGATTGACAGACTGTTTCAGTAAGGGGCGACAGTCATGTCGATGATCAACTACGCCTCGCGCGAGATCAACTGCAAAATCGTGTACTACGGGCCGGGACTCGGCGGCAAGACGTCGAACCTCGAGCACGTCTACGCCAAAGTGCAGCCCGAGACGCGCGGCAAGCTCATCTCGCTGGCGACCGAGACGGAACGGACGCTCTTCTTTGACTTCTTGCCGGTCGATCTGGGGACCATCCGCGGGTTCAAGACCCGCTTCCACCTGTACACGGTCCCGGGACAGGTCTACTACAACGCCAGCCGCAAGCTGATTCTCAAGGGCGTCGACGGGATCGTTTTCGTGGCCGACTCGCAGATCGAGCGCATGGAAGCGAACCAGGAAGCGATGCAGAACCTGTACGACAATATGGCGGAGTACGGATACGATCTCCGGCGCATGCCGTTCATCGTCCAGTACAACAAGCGCGATCTGCCCAACGCCGCCGCCATTTGTGACCTCCAAGCGTCCCTCAACCCGGGATGGGAGGTCGAGGACGCGACGCGCCAGCGTGTCATGCCGGACCCGAGTCATGCGGGTGAAAACCTGATTGAGCAGCTGCCTACTGGGGAATGGGTGGAGCGGGCGCCATATTTCGAGGCCGTCGCAGTCAGTGGCGATGGGGTCTTCGACACGCTCAAGGCGGTCAGCAAGCTGGTGCTCAAGTCGCTCGCGTAACGGGCGGCCGCCGGTGAGCGCACCGCGCTCCTCATGAGGTGACTTGTGAACCTACCGAACGCGATCACCGTCGGGCGTATCGTCGCCGCGCCGGCGGTCGCGTTGCTCGCCCTGTGGCCATCCTGGCCGCTGCGCCTCGTCGCGTTCGTGATGTTCGTCGTCGCCGCCGTCACGGACTACATTGATGGGAAGCTGGCGCGCGAACGGAACATGGTTACCAACCTGGGTCGCCTGCTCGATCCCCTGGCGGACAAGTTGCTGCTGGCGGCCACGGTCACCCCGATCTACATCCTCCAGGGGCGGGCCCACGATGTGCTGGGGAACTTCACGGCTAGCGCCGGGTTCCTGGGCCTCCTCCCGGAGCCATTTCATACGCCGTTCGGCGATGTGCCATTGCCGTTCTGGGTCGTCGCCGTGATCCTGGGGCGCGAGCTGCTCATGACACTGTTCCGCCAAGCCGCGCTCCGACGCGGGATCGTCGTCTCGGCGATCGCATTGGCCAAATGGAAGACGGGATTCCAGTGGACGTGGATCGGCTCCGCCCTCTTCTGGTTCTTCGCCACGAGCGCCTTCGGCGCCTGGTCGCTGCCGCCGGTGTTCGTCACGCCCGCCTCCGACTTCATCGGGATCGTCGGCACCGGCGCCCTTCTCGGCGCCGTCGCGCTCTCGCTCTACTCTTTCGGCCTGTATTTGGGCCGCTACGGCGCCGTCCTCGCGCGACCGCGCGCTGACGCCCGCCAGGCGCCCTGACCCGTCGGCCGTGCGCGTTGAACTGGTCACGATCGGCGACGAGCTGCTGCTCGGATTTACGGTCGACACGAACGCGGCGTACCTGGCGCGACACCTGGCGGCCATTGGGGTCTCCATCCCGCGCCGCACGACCGCCGGCGACGAGCCGGACGCGATCGCGGCCGCCGTGCGCGATGCGTTGGATCGGACGGGCGCCGTCATCACCACCGGTGGTCTCGGGCCCACGAGCGATGACCGGACCAAAGAGGCCATCGCCGCGATCTTTGGTCGCCCGATGCGGCTCGACGAAGAGATCCTGGCCCGGTTGACCGAGCGCTGGGCGGCGCGCTTCGCGGCGCCGCTGCCGGCACCGAACCGCCAGCAGGCCATGATACCCGAAGGCGCCACGATTCTCGTCAATCGCCACGGCTCGGCGCCCGGCATCTGGCTCGAGGACGAACGGGGCCGCTGGGTGGCGATGCTGCCCGGGGTGCCGCGGGAGATGCGGGGCATGCTGGACGACGCGCTGATCCCCGTGCTGCGCCCCCGGATCGACGGCGACACGGTCGTGCGTTCGACGACGGTGCGCACGACGGGCATCGCCGAGTCCAAGCTGGCCGAGATGTTGGGCCCGATCGCCCATGGCGTCGGTGGGTTGCCGCTCGCCTACCTGCCGGGTCCCGACGGAGTCGACCTGCGTCTCACGGCTATAGGCCTCTCCGCCGCCGACGCGGATCACGCGCTCGCCGCGGGCGGCGCCGCGCTCCGCGCCTGCGCCGGACGCTACGCCTATGGCGGCGATCGCGACGATCTGGCCGCGGTCGTGCTCGAACTGTGCCGCGAACGAAGCCTGACCATCGCGGTGGGTGAGAGCTGCACCGGTGGGATGTTGGGCTCCCGGCTCACGGCGATTCCGGGGTCCAGCGACGTGGTGCTGGGCGGGGTCATCGCGTATGCGAACGACGTCAAGACCAAAGAGCTTGGCGTGGAGCCCGGACTCATCGCGCGCGACGGCGCGGTCAGCGAGACGGTGGCCCGGGCGATGGCCGAGGGTGCGCGCGATCGCATCGGCGCCTCGATCGGCATCGGGGTGACCGGCATCTCCGGGCCGGGCGGGGCAACGCCCGACAAGCCCGTCGGCACGACCTGCATTGCCGTCGCGGGCCCGTGGCCCACCGAAAGCCGCCGCTCGCATTTCTTCGGCGACCGCGACGAAAACCGCTATCGTGCCACTCAGGCGGCGCTCGACATGATACGCCGGCAGCTGACGTAACCGACTCTGCCGCGACGGCAGTCGAACCGGGGCACGGGCGTTGCACCCCTTCCCGTAACCACCGACATTTTGAGATTATGGGATTTTCTGGACAAGCAGACGGCGCTCCCGACGAGTCCCGCAACGAAGGCGTGCCTGGTTCCGAGGACGAGTTCGCCCGCGGCGCATCGGCCGCGGAGGTCGACGAGTTGCAAGAGCAAAAGGACAAGTACCTGCGGCTCGCCGCCGAATACGACAACTATCGTAAGCGCACGCAGCGCGAACGCTCCGAGGATCGCACCCGGTCGCAGGCCGACCTGGCGAAGCAGCTCGTCGACGGACTCGACGATCTCGCGCGAGCCGCGCATGTCGATCCGGCGACGGTCGATGTGGGCACGGTGATCCACGGCGCCGAGATCGCCGAGCGCAAGCTCCTCAAGGCGCTCCAGAATGCGGGCATGGCCATCATCATCCCGCTCGACCAGGCCTTCGACCCGTCGCTCCACGAAGCGGTGGGGACGGAGCCGGCGTTGTCTCCCGAGGACGACCACGTCGTCGCCCGCGTCTATCAGCCAGGGTACGTCTTCAACGGACAGCTGCTGCGTCCGGCGCGCGTGGTCGTGAAGCAGTGGAACGGTTGACCTGAGTATGGCGCCACAGACCAAGGACTATTACGCAGTCCTCGGCGTCGCCGCGTCCGCCACGCAAGACGATATCAAAAAGCAGTATCGCAAGCTGGCCAAGAAGAACCACCCGGACGCGAACCAGAGCGATCCCAAGGCGGCCGAACGCTTCAAGGAGATCTCCGAGGCGTACAACGTCATTGGCGACGCCGACAAGCGAAAGCAGTATGACGAGATGCGGCGTCTCGGGGCGTTTGGCGGGTTCGCGGACGCGGCGCACTCGGCGCGCCGGGGAGGCGCGGGCTCGCGCGCGCGGCCTGAGGCCCAGCCCCGGTTCGACGAGTTCGACGTCGGCGGGTTTGGCGGGCTCGGCGATCTCTTCAGCTCGATGTTCGGCGGCAACGGGGCGCGCGGTGCTGGCCGGGAGAGCGGGCCGCAGCGCGGACAGACGGTCGAGACGACGCTCGACATCCCGTTCCGGACCGCGGCGTTGGGTGGGAAGATTCCGATCGAGCTGGAAGTGAATGAGCCGTGCCCCACCTGCCGCGGATCCGGCGGCGCGCCCGGGGCATCGTTCAAGACGTGTCCCGAGTGCGACGGCCGAGGCGTGGTCTCGTTCGGGCAAGGCGGCTTCGCGGTCACGCGGCCGTGTCCAATGTGCTTGGGGCGCGGACAGGTGCCGAGTACGCCCTGTCCGACGTGCAACGGCGTGGGCGAGGTGCGGAGTCGCAAGAAGGTCTTGATCACTGTTCCCGCCGGCGTCGACACGGGAACCAAGATCCGCCTGCGTGGCCAAGGCGGTGGCGGGTCCGAAGGCGCCTCGGCTGGCGACCTGCTCATCACTTTCCAAGTGCAGCCCGATCGCTTTTATCGTCGCGATGGACTCGACATCATCGCCCATGTGCCGCTCAACATCGCGCAAGCGACGTTGGGGTCGAAGATCTCGGTGCGGACGTTGGACAACAAGAAGGTCGCCATCCGGATTCCCGCGGGGACTCCGTCCGGCAAGCGATTTCGCGTGCCGGGGCAGGGGATCGCCAAGGACAGTGCGCGCGGTGACCTGATCGTGGAAGTCACGATCAACGTGCCGGAGAAGCTGACCGAGGAGCAGGAAAAGATGATGCGGGAGTTCGCCGAGGCTGGGGGCCTCAAGTACTAGTCACAGATGAGCTAGGCGGCGAGAACGGGCAGGGCGCTCCGCGCGCCTTCGATGACCCCACCGCCGAGCACCACGTCGCCGTCGTAGAGCACGAGCGACTGCCCGGGCGCGATGGCGGCGATCGCCTCATTGAGCGCCAGCTCGATCTCAGGACCGTCCACGCGGACGATCTCGGCGCGCACCGGGGTCGCGCGATGGCGGACCTGGACCAGGACGGCATCGCCGACGGCCCGCGGCTCGACGAGCCAGTTCATCTCCCGCGCGATCACACCGCGCCCGAGCAACTCGTCGCGTGGGCCGATGACGACGGCGCGCTCGCCGGCCCGGATGGCGGTGACGTACATGGGCTCGCGATATCCGCCGGGCACGCCGCGCCGCTGGCCGACGGTGTACCGCGCGTACCCCTCATGCCACCCGACGACCGTGCCGTCGGCCGTGACGAACGGCCCCCGCGACAAGGCCGGCGCGTCAGCGCCGAGGCGCGCGGCGATGATCTTGGTATGATCCCCATCGGGCACAAAGCAGATGTCCTGGCTCTCGATCTTGTCCGCCACCACATCCAGGCCCAGGCCACGCGCGCGGGCGCGCGTCTCGGGCTTGGTCAACGCCCCGACGGGCAGCAACATGCGGGCAACGACCGTACGATCCAGCCCCCACAGGAAGTAGGACTGGTCCTTGCGCGGATCCAACCCACGGCGGAGCACGCCGTGGTCGGCCCGCGCATAGTGCCCCGTGGCGATGAACGCGGCGTCGAGCGCGTCCGCCTTGGCCAGGAGATCCCGGAACTTCGTGAACGTGTTGCACCGGACGCAGGGAATCGGCGTACGGCCGCGCGCGTACTCGTCGACGAAATTCCCGACGACGTCGCGTCCGAACGCGTCCTCGAGCTGCAGGACGTAGTGGGGGATGCCCAGCCGCGCGGCGACGCGGCGCGCGTCGTCAATGGAGTCGAGGGAGCAGCACGGCCGGTCCGGCGTCGCGTCGCCGTAGCAGAACAACTTCATCGTCGCGCCGATGACGTCGTACCCTTGTTCGACGAGCAACGCCGCGGCGACGGACGAATCCACCCCGCCCGACATGGCCACCAACACGCGCCGCGACATCACCCGAGGCTAGTGTCCGGCCGCGGACAAACGCCGCGCCTTCTCGATGAGCGCGGGGAAGATCGTGCCGACGCGCTCGATCGCCAGGTCGTCCGTCAGGCACCCGATGCTGAGCCGCACCGCCGAAGCCGCGACCTCGGGTCGGACGCCGAGGGCGCCGAGGACGTGCGAGGGCGCCTCCGATCCGCTCTGGCACGCCGACCCCGCCGAGACGGCGATGCCCGCCAGGTCGAGCGCCATGAGCAGGGACTCGCTGTCGGTGCCTGGCACTGACACCATGACGATGTGCGGCGCCCGGGCGGCGCCACGCCCGTGGACCACGATGTCCCCGATGCGCTCGCGCAGCACCGCCTCCAGGGTGTCCCGCAGCCGCCGCAGCCGCTCGCGTTCCGCCGAGCGCTCGGCGACCACCAGCTCGGCGGCCCGGGCGAGGCCCACGGCCGACGCCACGTTCTCGGTGCCCGGCCGGCGTCCGCGGTCCTGCGTGCCGCCGTGCAGGATGGACTCGATGCGCGTGCCGCGCCGGACAAAGAGCGCCCCGATCCCCTTTGGCGCGCCGATCTTGTGCCCCGACATTGTCAGCAAGTCGAACGGCTGGCTCGCCGCATCGATGGCGATCGTCCCGAACGCCTGCACCGCGTCCGTGTGAAAGACCGCGCCCCGCTCGCGCGCCACTTCCGCCAAGGCGCCGATCGGCTGGATGGTACCGACCTCGTTGTTGACCCACATGATCGAGCACAGCGCGACGTCGGCGCCGACCTGGCGCTCGAACTCGTCGGCGCGCACCACCCCGTCGCCATCAACCGCTACGAAGCGCTCCTGGGCGCCCTCGCGGGCCGCCTGGTGCACGGCGCCGAGGACCGCCTTGTGCTCGATCGGCGTGGTGACAATCGCGGTGCGGTTCCCGCCGCGCGCGGCGTGCCAGGTCCCCAGGATGGCCAGGTTGTCGCCTTCGGTCCCTCCGGAGACGAAGCTGATCTCGTCCGTGTGGGCGCCGAGGCAGTGGGCGACGCGTTCGCGCGCCTCATCGAGCGCGACGCGCGCGTCGCGTCCCCAGCGATGGAGACTCGACGGATTCCCGAAGCGCGGGCCGTAGAACGGCAGCATGGCTTCGAGGACCTCCGCGCGCACCGGCGTCGTGGCCGCGTGGTCGAGATAGATGGGATCCGGCATACCGGAAAAATATAACTCAGAACGTCGACACGCCGAGCGTGGCCACGTCGTCCACGCGCATGGTCTCCGACGTCCAGAACGGCTCGCCGTAGCGCGTCCGGATCAGCGCGCCATAGTGCGCCGCCTGGTGGCGCACGATATCGAGCAGCGGCTCGCCGTTGGGCAGGACCTCGCCGGCTTGCGTCACGCCCTCGAATTGTGATGCGTAGCACCGCACGGCCTCGATCTTCCGCTCGAAGACGTCACTGACGTCGACGACGAACGTCGGCTTCTCGAAGTCGTCGCGATAGGTGATGCAGTGGATCAGTTTGACCGGGCGGTGCTTGGGCGTGCCGGGATCCAGCTTGGCCAGTCCCGCCAGAAAGCAGGCGTCCCGCACCAACTCCGCCGTCGCCCGATGGTCCGGATGCCGCCCGCGCAACGCCGGGGCGATGACCACCCTCGGCGCGAACCGGCGGATGGCCCGCACCAGCGCGACGCGGGTCTCCGGCGTGTTCACGATCGCGCCGTCGGGCAGCCGGAGGTTCTCCCGCGCCGAGACGCCCAGGACTTCGGCGGCCCGGCTCGCCTCCTCGGCGCGCAGCGCGGCCGATCCCCGGGTGCCCAACTCGCCTTCGGTGAGATCGACGATCGCCGTCGTATGCCCGAACGCCGCCGCGCGGAGCAGCGTGCCGCCGCACGTCAGCTCGATGTCATCGCGGTGCGCGGCGATCGCGAGAACGCTGACCGATGCCATCGTCCGCGAGCGGCCCTAGAGCGTCGCGCGCAACGTCGACGTGATCGCCCGCGCTTCGGCGGCGCTCTGGATGCGATTGGCCGGGTGGCGCGCCAGGCAGCGCCGCACGAGCGTGTCCAGCGCCTCGGGAATCTCCGGACGCAGGGTCCGCGGCGACGGCGGCGGCTCGCTCAGCTTGCGCGACAGGACGCCCTGCGCGGTCGCCGCGCGGAACGGCGGTTCGCCGACGAGCGTCTCATAAAGAATGCAGCCCAGGCTGTAGAGGTCGCTCCGTTCGTCGGACGCCGACTCTCCCGAGAGTTGTTCGGGACTGAGATAGGCCGGGGCACCGAAGCTTGCGATCGTGGAGCCGGCGTCCGAGCCCGGCCTCGGCCGGAGGGCGTCGGTGAGCGCCCAGGACGTGACGACCGCGATCGCGCCCTGGAGGACGACGTGTTTGGGCCGCAGGTCGCCGTGGCGGACCCCGCGGCTATGCGCGTGCGCCAGGCCCGCCACCAGGTCATTGGCAATCCGCGCCGCCTCACCGATCGGGAGCGGCCGCTCGCGCGCCAGGCGATCCTTGAGCGTCTGCCCCTCCGCGGGATCCGTCGTGTAGTACACCACGTCGCCCGAGACCCCGAAGTCGATGATCGGCATCACGTGCTGATCATCGAGGGTGGTCACGCGCTCGAACACGTGGACCATGCGTTCGCCGTCGGCCAGCGCCGCGAACCCCGGCGCCACCACGTGGATGTGCACCGGCCGCGAGCGCCGGCGGTCTTTGGCGCCGAAGGTCACCAGCACGGTGGAAATGGCCACAGTCCGCTCGATCGCGTACCGGTCGCCGAGCACGCGGGTGACGCGGTCGCGGTACTGGTCCGCCGTCACGGCCTCCGGCAGGGACGCCGTCGCGGCGATCGACGGCGCCACGGGAGCGACGCTGCTTTTCCGTTGCGTGCGCGGCGCGGGCATCGGGACGCGCCCCGAGCGGAGCCGGTCGATCCATCCACTGATCGCCGGGTCCGGCGGCGCGTCCAACTCCTGGCGGATCAGCTCTTCATGAACGAGCGCCGACCGGAGCGCGCCCGCTTGATCGCCGGCGGCGATCATCGACTCGATCAACTCCAGGGCGAAGCGGGAGCTGAGCGGATCCACCGATGCCAGCCGGCGTCGCCATTGCACGGCGACCGAGTGCTCATTGCGGTCGGCGGCCGCCTCGGCGAGCACGTCGAGCGCTTTCTCGTACTCGCGTTGGAGGCGGGCGCGTTCCTCGTCGATCCAGCGGTCGAACGCCGGCGCGCCGTCGACGGCGAATCCATCGAGAAACGGGCCCTGATAGAGCGAGACGGCCCGATAGGCGGCGCGCTGGCTGACGGATTCCTCGAAATCAGTGACGTCACAACTGAAGATCGACGTGTTCAGCTGGAGCGTGCCCGAGCCGACGAACAGCGCTTCGACGTTCAGGGCGCGGCGCGTCGCGGACAACGCTTGTTCCAACGCGTGGCGCGCCTGGTCGGCGGCGCTGCCGGGCCAAAGCGTGGAGACGAGCAAGTCGCGCGTGACGCCGCGCTTGCCGGAGGTGGCGATGCGGGCCAACAAAGCGAGCCGCCGCCGCTGGCTGGCCGGCCCCTGGTGCGGCTGACCGTCCTGCAAGAGCGTGAGCCCGCCGAGTGCCGTCAGCCGAAGCATGCGGCACAATCTATCGTCATTGTTGCTTTCCGGGCCACGGGAGCCGGCGCTTCTTCGCGGGCTCGCCGAGGGCCCGCGCGAAATCCTCGGCCGTGGCGAACCGTTCGTCGGGCATCGCCCGCGTCGCGCGGAGGATCGCGGCTTCGATGTGCTCGGGCACGTCCCGCCGCTGCGGATGGATCGGCGCCGCGGGCCCGAAGTAGCGTCGCGCGCCGCTGCCGCCGTCGCGTCCGGGCGGCGCGCCCGTCAACGCCTCGTACAACACACAGCCCAACGCGTAGACATCGCTGCGGCCGTCGACGGGATCGCCGTAGGCTTGCTCTGGGCTCATGTATCCCGGGGTGCCGATGATCACGCCGGTCGTCGTGAGGCGCGAGCCGCCGGTGCCCTGCGCGATCCCGAAGTCGGCCAGCAGCGCCTGGTCGCCCTGCATCAGCACGTTCTCCGGTTTGATGTCGCGGTGCACGAATCCCCGGGCGTGCGCGAACGACAGCGCGTCCGCGAGCTGCCGCGCGATGCGCAGGACGTCGGCGACGGGCAGCTGCTTCTCGCGCTCGATCACCGTGCGCAGGGATCCGCCGGCCACGTACGGCATCACGAAGAACAAGCTGCCGTCCGCATCTTGTCCCGAATCGTACAGGGGAAGGATGTGGGGGTGGGCGAGTTGCGAGAGCGTGACGATCTCGCGCGCGAACCGCTGGAGCGCCACCGGATCGGCGTAGGGCGCTTCCAAGAACTTGATGGCGACGGCCCGCGTCCGCCGTCCATCCCACGCGTGGTAGACGGTCGCCATCCCCCCGCCGCGCCCGAGCTCCTGCTCGATGACGTATCGTCCGCCTATCACCGCGCCCACGGCGCGCCCACTCTCGGGGATGGTCACGGCCTGGCTAGAGTACGTGAACGCTGGCCCTCCGGCAAGTCGAACCGCCCGTTAACGTTCGGGCATGCGATGGCCGTGGGTTCTCGCCCCGCTCTTGGCGATAGCGACCGCGTGCGGCGGTCACGGTCCGCGTCCGGTAACGATCGCGGCGCCGGAAGCCGACAGTGTGGTGGCGCGTTACATGGCGCCCAGTGCCGCATATGTGTGTCAGTCCGGATTGCTGTACGAGCAGAGCGGGCCGTCGGTCGAGCGCTGTCTCCGGCAGACCGGCGACACGACGTGGCTGCTCGATCGGGACAAGAAGAGCCACCGCGTCGTGGCCGCGGGATGGGAGCGTTTGATCCCGCTGGACAGTCTGGAAGGCGCCACCGTGGCCTTGGAGGACGAGCTGACGGCGCGGTATGGCCCGCCGGACTCCTGTGTGTCACGGACCGGGACGTTGCGCCGCTGGCTGTGGTGGCCGGCGGGCCGGTACACGTTGCAGGCGCGTCTGGTCGATCCCTCGTCGCTGTACGCCGTGCGACGCGGCCGCCTGGAGGTGCAGGCGATCCCCGCCGAGGCGATCGTGTGCATGACGTGGGTGCACACGCCGCCCTCGTCCTAGGCGGCCTATTCGTAACGAAGCGCCGTGACCGGATCGAGGCGGGCGGCGCGCGTTGCGGGGAGCACGCCGAAGAGAATGCCGGTGACGATGCTCGCGCCGACGGCCGCGAGAATGGCCATGGGTGGCACCGAGGCCGGAATGGGCAGGGTAAGCCGCACCACCAATGCCGCCAGCCAGCCCAGCACGAAACCGATGGCGACGCCGATGCTGGTGAGCGTGATCGCCTCGATCAGAAACTGCCACAGAATCACGAATCGGGTGGCGCCCAGCGCCTTCCGCACGCCGATTTCGCGCGTCCGCTCGGTCACGCTGATCATCATGATCGCGATGACCCCGACGCCACCGACCAGGAGCCCGACGGCGGACAACGAGAGCGTCACCGCGAAGATGACGCCGAAGAAGCTGTTGTAGAGCTGAAAAAGACGGTCCTGCGTCACGACGGAAAAGTTGTTCGTGGTGCTCGGCCGAAGGCTACGCGCGGCGCGCAGGAAAGCCGTGACGTCGTCAATCGCTTGGTCCCGCGCGACCTCCGACCGTGGCTTGATCGTCAGCATCATCTCGCGGACGCTGACGTTGAAGTGCCGGATCAGCGTTTGAATGGGGACGATGGCCATGGCGCGCTCGCCCCCGGAGAGGATGCTCGGATGATAGTGGTAGAAGCCGATGACTTCGTACTGGGAGTTATTGATCGTCATCGTCTTGCCGACAGGGTCGACGCTGTCGCCGAACAGTTTCTTCGTCATCACGTCGTTGATGAGGACGACGTGGGCGGCGCTGTTGTTCTCCTGAATGGTGAAGGAGCGGCCGGGATTAATGTCGCCACCATCGGTCTGAGTCCACGACGGGGTATAGCCCAGGAGTTGCGCCGCGGGCAACGCGCGGTCTCCGTACTTGAACGATCCCTGGAACTCAATCTGCCCGGTGACACCCTCCAATGCGGGGAGGCGACTCAGGGCCGTCGCCTCCGCCAGCGTGATCGGGGGATTGTGCATCCACGGACACATTTCGTCCGTGCCATCACAGCTGAACGTAATCGGGAACCGGAAGATGAAGAACGTAGTGGCGCCGGCCGACTCAATGTCCTTGGCCACGGACTCGTTGATCCCGTGAATCGCCGCCGCGATGGCGGTCACCGAGAAGACGCCTACAGCGATCCCCAAGATGGTGAGCGCCGCACGCACCTTGTTGGAGCGGATCGCGTCGAGGGCGATGGAGACGCCCTCGAACATCGCGGACACTTTGGCGCCGCGGCTCACACTATTCCTGGCGGAGCGCCACGACGGGATCGAGTCGCGACGCGCGCATGGCGGGATACACGCCGGCCACGATCCCGACCCCGCCGCCCATGACCACGGCCACGGCGATCGACCACGGCGCGACCTCGACGGGGAGTGGCGATACCTTGGTGACCACCATGGCGATCGCGATCCCCAGCGCGATCCCGAGAAGCGCGCCGGCCAGGCTCAACGTCGAGGACTCAATGACGAACTGCACCAGGATGTCCCGCCGCCGGGCACCCAGCGACTTCCGCACGCCGATCTCCCGCGTCCGCTCGGCCACCGCCACCAGCATGATGTTCATGATGACGATGCCGCCCACCACGAGACCGATGGTCGGCAAAATCAGGGCGGTCGCCCGCAAGATGACCTTGATCTTCTGCCAGAAGGCGAGCGCCGCCTCCGGAGTCGTCATCGAGAAGTCGTCGGGTTGCCCCGGGTGCAGCTTGTGCCGCACGCGCATGACCTGTCGGACCCGCTCCATCGCGTCCGCCAACATGGTCGGGCTTTGCGCCTGCACGATGATGCCATCCACGACGTTGCGCTCGCGATTCAGGAGGCGCTTCACGGGCGCGCGGTACGGAGCCACCACGAACTTGTCGAGGGAGATCCCGAAGATGCTCCCCTGTGGCTCGGCGACGCCGACGACGGTGTAGGGGATCCCGCCCATCTTGATGCTCTGCCCCAGCGCGCTGACCGTCGGAAAAAAGTGCGCCTTCACCTCCTGTCCGATGACGACGACCAACCCGCCGGTCTCGAGCTCCTGGGCCGTGAACGCGCGCCCGTCCGTGATGCCCATCTTCTTGATGTTGAAGAAGTCGCCGGTGACGGCCTGCACATCCGTCTGCTTCGGGCGGGCAAACGACGATTGCACCGTAATGTTGTCGTCGCTCTCCATGTACCATTTCGTGCCGGGCGGCAGGGCGTCGACGATGGGATGCAGGTCTTCGTCCTTGATGTGCGGCCGCCGCCGCCACTCGGCTTGCTCGGCTTCCGTGACGTCGCCGACGTTGAAATTGGGATGCTGCAGGAGCTCGAACGAGTTCACCGCGACCAGCTTGCCGATGAAGTCGTTGACCATGTACCCGTTCATCCCTTCGACCACGGAGACGATGGCGATGAGGAACATGACGCCGATCGTCACGCCGATCACCGTGAAGAAGCTCTTGAGCTTTTGGACCCGAATCTGCGTGAAGGCGAGACGAAGGGCGTCGAGAAAGGACATCAGAGCGCGGGGCGTTCCCGCCTGTTGTCCGTCTCCACCAGGCCGTCGCGGAGCACGATGACCCGCCGGGCGTGGGCCGCGATGTCCGCCTCGTGGGTCACCATGATCACCGTCTGCCCGTGCTCGGCCAGTTCGGCGAACACGCGCATGATCTCCGTCGACGTGGCCGAGTCGAGGTTACCGGTCGGTTCGTCGGCGAGCAGGATCGATGGGCTGTTCACCAATGCCCGGGCGATGGCCACGCGTTGCCGCTGTCCGCCGGACAGTTCATTGGGCCGGTGGTGGATCCGGTCCCCAAGCTGCACGCGCGTCAGCGCTTCGGTGGCGCGGCGCTTCCGCTCGGCGGCCGGAACCCCCGCGTAGACGAGCGGCAACTCCACGTTGTGCAGCGCCGTGGCGCGGGGGAGGAGGTTGAAGGTCTGGAAGACGAATCCGATCTCGCGGTTCCGCACCCGGGCCAGGGCGTCGTCGCTCATCCGCGACACCAGCGTGCCGTTGAGCCAATACTCGCCATCGGTCGGCGTGTCGAGACAGCCGATCAGGTTCATCAGCGTGGACTTGCCCGAGCCGGACGGCCCCATGATGGCGACGTACTCGTTGCGCCGAATCCCCACGTCGACGCCGCGCAGGGCGTGGACCACTTCGCCGCCCATGTCGTAATCGCGCTTCAAGCCGCGGGTGACGATGACCCAGTCGGCCGGCGGGGTCTCACCCGTCTGGGCGATGACGACCCGCCGTTCCGCCGTCGTGGAGAGGCCGGGTTCGCCCATCTCCGGCAGCGTAGGCGCCGGCGTCATGACTTGGCCGGTGTCGCCGCGAGATGTGGCGTCTCCTGCTTGGCCTCGCGCACCAGCGCGCCATCCTTGAGGTCGCGGATGGCCTGGTACGTGCCGCCAACAATTTTCTCGTTCTCCTGCACGCCGCTCATGACCTCGAAGAACTTGTCGCCGGCAATGCCGACGCGCACCGGTCGGAAGGTGACCTTGTTGTCCTTGCCCACCACGAACACGCCCTCGACGTCGCGCTTGCCGACTTGCTTCGTGGGCTGGGCGCGGCCAATGGTGACCGCCGAGTCTCCGGCGGGCACGGGCTCGTTCTCGCGCACCGTGAGGGCGATGATGGGAATCGACAGCACGTGGGTGCGGGAGTCGGTCACCACGCGGGCCGTGGCCGAAAAGTCGGGACGGGTGTCGGGCGGCGGGTTGAGCAACTTGATCGTGACCTCGTAGTCGACCGCCTGATCGGTCGACGTCGTGGTGCTGGCCTGCCCCGCGGCCTTGACCGAGCTGTTGGCGATCTTCGTGACGCGTCCGAGGAACGTGGTATCGGGAAAGGCGTCGAGTTGGACCTGGGCCGAGTCGCCAATCTGAATGTGCGCGACGTCGGTCTCGTCGACCTTGACGCGCGTCTCCAGATTGGTCATGTCGCTGACGGTCAGCAGGGTCGCGGCATCCTTGTTGAGCGTCCCTTGGATCGCGGTTTCCCCCTGCTCGACATTGAGGCGGGTCACGCGCCCGCTCATGGGCGCCAGCACCGTCGTCTTGCTCAAGGCGCTCTCGGAGTTGCGCAGCGTGGCCTCGGCCTGATCGACCTGGAAGTCGGCCGCTTCCTTCGTCGCCTTGCCGACGTCGAGCGCCGTCTTGAGTTGCTCGATCTGCTCGTCGGAGATGAGCGAGGCATTCTGGCGTTTGATCTGCGCCGAGCGATCGTAGTTGTGCTGCGCTTGGGCCAGATTGGCGGACGATTGGACCTCGGCCGCCTTGGCGCCGGCGAGCGCGGCCTTGTCGTGCTCGACTTCGGCCGCATAGATCGCCGGGTCGATCTGGAGCAGCAACTGGCCTTGTTTGACCATGTCGCCCTCCTTCACGGCCAGCTGGATGATGCGGCCTGAGATATCGGTACTGACGTCGACCCTGGTGTGGGGGACGACCTGGCCGCTCGCGGTCACGGACGCCACGAGGTCCCGCCGCACCACGGGCTCGATGCGGACCTCAGTGGCTTTCTTGCCGTTCGTGGCGGCGATCGTGACGCCGCCGATGGCGGCTATCGCCAGAATACTCAGCGCAATCGTCCACTTGGCGCGTGCTGTCATAGGTCGGGACCCGGTCAGCGAAGAGGACGGCCCACCGCGCTCTCGAGCGCGGCGAATGCCGTCTGATAAGAATACACAGCGTTGATCCGATCAGTCTCGGCGCGCTCGAACGCGGCCCGTGCATCAGTCACATCCAACGATGAGGCCGCTCCCACTTCGTAGCGGGCCTGGGCGAGGGCCATCTCCTCACGGGCCTTGGCCGCCGTCTGCTGCTGGAGATCGGCCGTTCGGCGGGCGGTCATCACGTTCAGATACGAGCTCGTGACCGCCGCCGTCAGCGTCAACTCCTGACCCCGCAGGTTGTACTGGGCGTTCTCGCGCGCCGCTTCGGCCTGCTCGATCCGCGATTCGCGGACAAACCCGTCGAAGAGGGGCAGCGAGACCATCGCCGAGATCTGCCGCGGGTTGTTGATGAAACCAAACGGAAACTGGTTGTTGGCCTGGCGCAGCCTCTGAATCTCCGCCGGCGATAGCGTCGGCGGGCCGCAAGTCGCGGCGTTCCCGCCATTGAGCAGTTGGCAGAGCTGGTAGTTCAACGCGAAGTTCTGCTGCTCCGAGTTCACCAGGACGTTGACGTCCGTGTACTGGAACGTCTGGCCGCTGAGACCGGTCTGGATCTGCAGGACCGGCGCGTAGAGGCCGCGCTGGCGGTGCACGTCCGCCGATGCGGCGTGCGTGCGGGCGTGCATGGCGACGAGCTGGGGGTTCGACTGGCGCGCGATCGCCATCAGGCTGTCGAGCCCGTAGGGCGGAGGCACGAGGGCGAACGTGTCGCGGACCTGCACGCCTTTGGGCTGTTGCACGCCGAGGACCTGAAAGAGCTGGAGCTTCGTGATATCGATCTGGTTGTGCGCCTGGACAGCCTGCACTTGTTGCTGGTTGAGCGTGACCTCGGCGCGCTGGACGTCGAGCGGCGTCGCCGCGCCGGCGGCGACCCGCGCCTGGGCCAGAAGCAACTGGGCCTGGTCATCGGAGACCAGCGTGTCCTGCAGCTCGGCTTGGGCCCGGGCCTGCAGGACGGCGATGTAGGCCATGGCGACGTTGTTGCGCAGCGTCGCGGCCGCGGTGCCGATGTCCGCTTCGGTGGCATCGCGATTGGCGCGCTCCACCGCGGGGCTCAGCAACGTGTTGGCGCTCAGCGTGTAATTCAGATTGAGCTGCCACAAGGACGCCCAGTAGTCCGAGCTCGCGCCGAGCTGCTGGCCGGCGATCAGACTCGTACCGGCCTGGGTGTACTGGCCTTGAATCGATGTGGTGAGCTGCGGCAGCAGGCCGCCGTACGCCGCGCGCAACGAGGCGCTCTGGGTGTGGCGCGCCACGATGCTCTGGAGGTACGCGGGGTTGTTGCGCTGGGCGATCTTCTGCGCATTGGTCAAGGACAGGATGGGTCCCGCCGAGTCCGGCGTGGGTCCCTGCGCCCGGGCCGCGCTGGCCGACAACAGGCAGGCGCCAAGCAGACGGGCGCCGAGACGGACGACTCTAGAACGAACCATGAATCCCTGGGCCAAGTTGGTGACCGTACGTGACGGAGTTATGACAAGTTTCAGGGACGGCCTGTCGGCCGTCCCTGAAACCGTCGGTTGGACACGAGGAACGCTCACGCGTTCCTCGACTGCCTGCGCCTCCCTGACACCGTGCCGGCTACCGCGGCGGGTCATCGCGCAACGCCAGCAAGTGCCGGTCCGGCGCCTCGACCTTGAGCACCCGGCCGGCCGCATCGACCCACACCAGGCGCTCCCCATCCGCGTCACCCGTAATGCTGACGCGCTCGGCTTTGAGAATGTGGTTGCCAATGACGACCGAGTCGGCGCCATCGCGCGCGATGTGCAGGGCGACGGCGGCCTGCCGCCGGGGGACGACGACCGACACCGTGCCTTCCCGGCGCCGCAGCAACAAAAAGTAGTAGTGATGCACGACATCGTCGTCCACGAGGACGGTGCCGCCGATGGCCGCCGAGTCGGGCCCCCAGCGGACCGGCGCGGTGGGAATCTCCCGCACCGACTCCTCGCCCGGCCACTGGCCGCGTAACGTCAGGAACCCACGGTCCCGGCTCACGGCCATGCGCTCGATGGGCGCGCTGCCCCCCCGCACTTCGAGCGTATACGTGATGGGTCCTCCCGAGGCGTCCGTCGTCAGCGCTGGCGTCAAGCGCCGGTCGGTCAGCAACACCGTGCCCGTGGCCTGAAACGGCGCGTCCACCCCTCCCGCCGGCGAACGCCGGATGGCGAATGTCTCACGCCCCTCGCGGGTCGACCCCACGGTGATGGTGAAGCTCCCCTGGTCGACCACCAGCCCGTTCGCGGCCTGGGCCCCGACCACCCGGGCCCCGAAGACGGCGAGAGCGAGGATGCAGCCACGCCTCACCCCTGACCCGCTGGCCGAAAGATCCGCTGCGCGATCCGCTCGAGGAGTCGCTCGTACACGAGGCGCCCTTTCTCGGCGGTCGCCAACGTCGGCCGGCCCACCGACCCCGACCCCTCACCGGGCACGCGTAGCCGGCCGCGGCGGTAGCGCCGCTGCTCGCGGTCCGGCAGACTATAGTCCTCGGCGACCCGCATATTCACCAATTCCGGCGCGAGGTGTAACAGAAGCGAGGTGTCGACCTCATCTCCGTGCATCGGGCCATCCTGGCCACTCAACAGATCGCCCAAGTGAACCGCGAAGACATTGACGACGCGCACGCGCGCCTCGGCGGTGATGACCGTCGCCAAGGCCTCCTGATGCGCGTCATAGCCGTGCCCCGTCAACAGAATGAACTCCCGCACGCCCGTCGCTTCCCACGAAGCGAGCAGATCGTTCAGCAGGGAGTGCAAGGTCTTCTTGCGCACGGATCCGTTCCCCGGTGACGTCCGTGCCGTCTCGGCATTCACGCCATATTCGACCGTCGGCGCGCGCAGCACGCCGAACTCCGCGGACAGATCGTCGGCGAGATGCTCGACGATTATCGTATCGGTCCCCAATGGCACGTGAGGCCCATGGGCTTCACAGGTGCCAATCGGCACGATGAGCCTCGGATCATCGGCGATCGCGGCGGCGACACGGCCGGGCGGCAACTCTTTGAGACGTCGCGGTGACGACATGCCTGCGGGACAAAGGGATCGCCGCGGCGGCGCGCGTTCCTCCTGGTGGTCGGCCGCCGCCGCGATCGCCGTGCTGTTGGCCGCGCGATGGCTCCGCGCGCCCGACCTACCTTATCTGGTCGCCACGGTGTGCGCCACGGTCGCCACCCTCGCGTTGGCCGCCCCGCGCCGCGGACCCGGCACGTCCGCGGCCCGGGCCGCGTCCGTGCTGCTGACCGCGTTTGCCCTGGCCGGCATGGCGGGACAGTACGCACTCTGGCGCATCGACCAGTTCTGGCCCGCGGTCTCCCAGGATGTCGTGGCGCGAGCCCAGGGCACCGCCCAGCAAGCCCTTGGGCGGCTCTCGGCGTCGCTGACCCGGACCGCCACGCGGGCCCTCGACGCGCCGTCCGATCCGCCGGCGGCCTTCGACGCCGTGCGGCGGGTGCTCGGCCAAGCCGTGGACCCCGAGCGTGGGATCGTGCTATACCGGAACGGCGGACCCGTGGCCTGGGCCGGCACCATTCGCACGCCGCCGTCCGATGCGCCCGGGCTTTCGGTCACGTGGAGTGATTTCTACGTCACTTTGCAGGCGGCCGTCACCCGCGGCGCCTCGCGGGCCGTGGCCACCGTGCTGCTGCACGCCGACCCGCCCGCGGACCGCTTGTCGATGGCGCTCGACGAGGTCATCACGCGGCGCACGGGCGTGTCGGGACTCGCGTTCAACCGCGCCGGCGGCGACACCCTGGTCACGGTCGAGCCGATCGCCCCGCGGGTCGACGTCGCGCGCCCGGCGGCCATCGAACGCGCCCGCCGCCGCGGCGTGGCCCTCCTCGCGCTCGCGGTGATCGCGTTCATTGGCGCCGAGTGGTACCCTCGCGCGCCCCTGGGGCGGCGGTTGGCGGCCCTCCTCCTGCCAGTGGCCGTGATCGCGATCGTGCCGCTCAACACGCTCTCCAATCTGAGCGCGGTGTTCGATCCGACGTACTTCTACTCGACGATCGGCGGCCCGCTTACCGCGAGCATCGGCGCCCTGGCGCTCACCAGCGCGGTCGCCGCGCTCGGGGCCCTGGCCCTCGTGCAGGCGGGCGTCCGGGTGCGCTCCCGGCCGCTCGCGGCGGCGATCGCGGTCGCCGTGAGCGCCGCGACGCCGTACTTTGTCCGCGAGCTCGCCGAGGGCATCACATCGCCGGGGTCGGGCGTGCCGGTGGAGCTGTGGATTGTGTGGCAGCTCACCCTGGCCCTGGCCGGCGTCGCCTTGCTGTGCGTCGCCGTCGTCGCCGGGCGGAGCGCCCTCCGGACGTCGCGCGGCGCGGCTCCGGGTGTGGCCATCGCGCTCGCCGTGATCGCGGCCGTTCTCGGTGTGCTCCTCTGGCGGCCGCCGACCGTCGCCGGTTGGCCGGCGGCCTATATCGGGCTCTGGATCGCCGCCGCGGCGGCCGCGGCGTTCGCGTCGGGCACGCGTCCGCGCATCACGACCGTGACCGTGGTCGCCGGGTGTGGCGCGGCGCTCTTGATCTGGGCGGAGAACGCCGAGCGTCGGGTGGCGCTGGCCGAGCGCGACGTGGCGGGGCTGACGACCCCGGATTCGAATGCGATCGTGCTGCTGCAGCGGTTCGGGGCCGACTTGGCGGCCGCGCCCGCGCCGCGCTCGCGCGCCGATCTCCTCAAGCTGTACTCCCGCTCCGATCTCGCCGCGGGCGGGTATCCGGTGGCGCTCAGCGCCTGGTCGCCCGCGGGCGATACGATCGCCACCCTGCAGCTGGCCCGGTTCGAGACATTGGGCCAACGCGTCGCGCAGGCCGTGAACGCCGCGAGCGCCGCCGATACGTCTGTCATGATCGGGGCCGCGGCGTCGCAGGGCACGCAGCTCATTCTGGCGGTGCCGGAAGGGAGCGGACCGGCGCACGCGGTGACCGCGGTCGTCGTCGCGCCGGCGACCCGGTTGATCGCCGAGTCGCCGGAAGCGCGGTTATTCGGCCTGGCGTCGGCCGCCAATGGCGGGACGCCCGCTTACTCGCTGATCCTGATCCGTATCGCCTCGCGCCACGCCGATACGATCGAGACACGGGCCGCGCTCCGCCGGTGGTGGCGGGAGGGGGAGGAGCTGCACGCCGATTGGGTCGTTGGGGGCGGATTCACTCCGGCGCGCGCCCACGTGGAGATCGATCTGCGCTCGATCGATGCGTTGGCGGAGCGGGGCACACTGCTCCTGCTGCTCGATCTCCTGGTCATCGCGCTCCTGTGGACCCTGGCCGCCGTGTCCGGTGGCGCCGTATGGCGGTGGGCGCGCTGGCGGGCGCGCGGGTGGGCCCGCAGCTACCGCGCACAGCTGACCGTGGTGTTGTTCGCGTTCTTCGTGACTCCGGCGCTCCTGTTCACGGCCTGGTCCTACCGGCGCCTGGCGAGCGATGACCGGCAGTCGCACGCGCTCCGTGTGCTGGAGACGCTGCGCTCCGTGGTCAACAACGGCGAAGTCGACTTCCTGCAACTGGCCGGCGATCGCCTCGACACGCCCCTGCTCCTGTATCGGAACGGCGCGCTGAGCGGGGCCAGTGACACCCTGTTCACGGCCCTGGCCCCCATCGGCGGATTCGTGCGGCCGGATATCGAGCTGGGGCTCGGTCTCGCCGACGAGCTGACGGCCGACCGCGTGGAGCGGGCGGACGCCGTGCGCCTCTTGTTCGGGTACCGCGCCGCGACCGATGACCGGCAGGAGCACGTCATCCTCGCCGCGCCGGCCGGCACGGATCCGATCGACGACGCGGCGCTCACGCGCCGCCGGGACGATCTGAGTATCCTGGTCCTGTTCGCGACGGCGGCGGGCGCGGTGGCGGCCCTGTGGTTGAGCGGGCTCGTGGCCCGCCGGTTCGCGCGGCCGATCGACGCGCTGCGCCGCGCCGCGTTGGCCGCCGCCGCCGGCGCCCGCGAACCCGATTTGGGCGGTGAACCGCCGGCGGAGTTCATCCCGGTGTACTCGGCGTTCCGGCGCATGGCGGCCGATTTCGGCGACAGCCAGCGCGTCCTGGCGTGGGGCCAGATGGCACGCCAGGTCGCCCACGAGATCAAGAACCCCCTCACCCCAATTCGCCTAGGAGTGCAGCATCTCCAACGGGCGCATACAGATAAGCGTCGTGACTTCGACCGAATTCTTCACCAGAACGTGTCCCGGATCCTGGCCGAGATCGACCGGCTCGATGAGATTGCGCGCGCCTTCAGCCGGTATGGCACGGCGCCCGAGGAGCGGCCGCCGGCCGAGCCGACCGACGTGGGCGCGGTGGCCCGCGACGTGGTCGAGTTGGAGCGACTCGGTGCTGACGGCGTGCAGTGGACCGTGGACGCGAGTGACACGAACGCGTTCGTGGCGCGGGCGCGCGCCGACGAGTTGCGCGAGGTGTTGCTCAACCTCCTGGAAAACGCGCGTCTCGCTGACGCGCACCGCGTCCGCGTGCGGGTCGACCGCGATGTCGGGCGGGTGACCGTCGCCGTCGAAGATGATGGGGAAGGAATTCCCGAGGACGTCATGCCGCGCCTTTTCGAGCCACATTTCTCTACGCGGACGAGTGGCAGCGGATTGGGGCTGGCCGTCAGTCGCCGTGTCGTCGATGGGTGGGGCGGCACAATCACCGTTGAGAGTCAGCGAGGTCGCGGTACCGTGGTGACTATTTCGCTCGTCGCAACTGATCGTGACTGATCGCGGCACAGGTCCCGGCATAGGTCCGTTTCGCATCACGGCCGAGCTGCCGGCGTATCTGGCCGGGTGGCAGCTGCCGACCGGCTGGCGGTGGGGGCTCCATGGCGTGACCGGTTCCTACCGGCATTCGCAGGAGATCATCGACGCGCTGGGGCGGTCGCTGGCGCTGGTGAGCGCGCCGGCGCCGGAGCACGCGGCGTGGTTGGAGACCGAGGCCCGGCGTCTGGCGCATCGGAATCACCCCGCGGTGCCGACGACGTACCACTACTGGACGCCGCCGGTGGACGGGCAGGTGCGCCGCGGTCCCGGGTATCTCCGCCGTTGGATCGAAGGCGAGACGCTGGGGGCGCGCACGCAGCGCCTCGGCGCTGCCGACGTGCCGTTTGTCTTGCACGTGCTGCGCGGCGCCGGATCGGCGCTCGCTTATCTGCACGATTCTGGCGAGGCGCACGGCGCCGTGTCCCCGTACAACATTTGGGTGGGTCCGACCGGCCGGCTCTGGTTCCTGGCGTGGCAGTGGGCCGTGCCGAAGGAAGCGGTGCCGGCGGGTCTCGCCCCCGATCCCCGCTGGCATCCGGCGCCCCCGGAGTGGCGCGACGGTTGGTGTCCCGACGCCAAGAGCGATCAATGGCAGCTCGCGGCCGCGTGCTTCATGCTGCTCGCCGGCGAGCTTCCGCCGGCCGCCGACATTCCACCGCTGCGGTGGGTCCGTCCCGACATCCCGCAGATGCTGGCGGCGGTGCTCGACCGCTCGCTCAACCCGTCGCCCGAGGCGCGGCATCCCAGTGTCAGCGCGATGCTTCGGGCGATGGACCGCGGCGTGCCGGGGCGTTCGTTTCTGAGCGCGGTGGATGACGAGCAGCGGCTGGCCCCCGACGGCAACGAAGCGCGGCTCCGGTGGGCGCTGGGCGACGACTACGAGGTCCTGGCGCCGCTCGGACGCGGCACCTTCGGCTCCGTCTGGCGCGTCCGCGACCTCTCGCTGCAGCGCGAGGTCGCCCTCAAGATGCTCCATCCCCAAGTCGCCAAGGACTCGGTGGCGGTCGGGCGGTTTCGGCGTGAGGCGCAGCTCGCGGCCCAGCTCGCCCACCCGGCGATCGTGCCGATCTACGACTGGGACCAGCGGGGCGACGTGGCGTGGTACACGATGGAGCTGGCCGAGGGCGGCTCGATCAACGATCTGATTGCCCGCAGCGGGCCGCGGCCGTTGTCCGAGATCGCGCCGCAGGTCGAGTCCATCCTCGATGGGCTCGTGGCGGCGCACTCCGTCGGCATCGTCCACCGCGACCTCAAGCCCGAAAACGTCCTCATTGATCGCTATCGCCGGTGGCGCCTCAGCGACTTCGGTATCGCCCAGATCCCGGGAGAGGACGTTGGCGGGTCGACAGGGACGCCCGCGTTCGCGGCGCCCGAGCAGTTGCTCGGCGAACCGCAGGGTCCCGCCGTCGACATCTTCGCCGTCGCCGGGATCGTTGCCTTTGTCCTCACCGGGCGGCCGCCGTTCGGGAACGGCGACGAGCGCACCATCCTCGCCCATCAGCTGGGCGGCGAGCTGGTCCTCGATGGGTTCGACGCGCCGATCGCTGACTGGCTGGCCAAGGCCTTGGCGCCCGATCCCGCGGACCGTTTCGTCGACTCCGCCGCCATGAAGCGGGCGTGGCGGGCGGCGACGGTCCGCGCGGCCCGCGCCGAGCGGCGCGTGAGCTGGTGGCGGCGTCTGGCGCGCCCCGAGTCCCCGCGTTAGCGTAGGGCCGTCCAAACATCTGGAGACGCGGTGATTCGCTTCAGCATTGTAGCGTGGGCCCTCCTGGCACTCGGGTGTGCCTCCTCCGGTGTTCCGACGACGTCACAAGGCGACATGGTGCGCATGGTCTCCGACGAGCAATTGGGAACCCGACTGCGGACGACCGCGGATGTGCCAACCGAGGCGACCGTTCGTGAGCCGCTGGATGCCGCCTTCGCCGCCACCGCGGCGGCGTACCTCAAGTTGGGCATCGACATTGGTACGCGCGACGCGGCACACCATATCGTCGGCAATACGCAGGTCGTCGCGTCGCGGACGTTCCACGGCTCGGCCCTCTCGAAATACTTCAGTTGCGGGGCGGACATGATGGGTCGGGCGCTCGCCGATCAGTATATCGTGACGTTCTCCGTCGTTTCCTCACTGTCGTTGGTCGACTCGGTCTCCACAAAAGTGTCGACGCTGGTCAATGGGTACGGGGTCTCGCGAGGGACGAGCACGACACCGACCTACTGTTCGAGCACCGGTGCGCTGGAGCAGGACATTGTCGAGACCGCCCGTGGTTTGTAGAACCCGCGCTTCTGGAGAATCGGTATGATGCGCTCGAGTGTCGTAGCATTCGCGGTACTGATCGGCGGGTGCGCGTCCGCACCAGGAACCCCGGCGCCGCGCGATGCGGAGCGCGTTCTCATCGAGGACGACGCGGGCCGGGTGACCCGTACGACCGCGGATTCGCCCAACGATCTCACCATGGAGCGGCCGCTCGATGATGCGTACGCCGCGGTGGTGACGGCCTACATCAAGCTCGGCATCGACGTCGGCACCCGCGACGCGGAGCGTCACATCGTCGGCAATGTGCACGTCGTGGCGATTCACTCGCTGCACGGCACGGCGCTGTCCCGGTACTTGCGCTGCGGAGTGGACATCGCCAGCGGACCGCTCGCCGACAAGGATCGCCTGACGATTTCCGTCGTCTCCACCCTCACGGCGCTTGGCAACGGCACCACGAGAGTGTCCACGATGGTGGAGGGCACGGCGCAACCGACGTCGGGCGACAGCAACGACCCGACCCACTGCTCCAGCACCGGGATGCTCGAGCAGACTCTCGTCAAAGCCGCGAACGCGTCGTAGCCAGATTGCGGATCGCCGGGCCACTCGTCGTCGCCGCCGTGCTGTTTCCGGCGGCATTGGGGGCGCAGGATTCAGTGGCGGCGGAGCCGCCGCCGGCGTCGCACGCGCATCATCACTACCACGTGGCGCGGCCCGGCCCGCGACAGGACAGTGTCCTCGCTGGTCGGTGGGCGGCGCTGGCGACGATGCCGGCGTCCCCGACGGCGCTCCTGCCATCGCACCGAATCGTCGCCTTCTATGGCAATCCGTTGTCGAAGCACATGGGGGTGCTGGGCGCCTATCCGGTCGACACGATGCTCGCGCATCTCGACCGGGAGGTCGCGGCCTGGCGCGCGGCGGACTCGGCGACGCCCGTTATTCCCGCGCTCCAACTCATTGCGGTCGTGGCCCAGGGGTCCGCGGGCGCCGATGGGAAGTACCGGGCCCGGATGCCCGACACGCTCGTGGAGCGTGTCTACTCCTGGGCCGCGCGCCGTCACGCGCTCCTCTTTCTCGACGTGCAACCGGGGTTGAGCACCGTCGAGGCGGAGTTGCCGCGGCTGGCGCCGTTTTTGGCCCGGCCCAACGTGCATCTGGCGATCGATCCGGAGTTCGCGATGGCGAAGCGGGGTGGCGTGCCGGGCCGCCGTATTGGCACGATCGACGCGGCCGACGTGAACTACGCCACGCAGTTTCTGGCCAAGCTCGTTGGGGACAGCTTGCCGCCCAAGATTCTCGTGATCCACCGGTTTCGGCGCCCGATGTTGACGCATCCGGATCGGATCGTGCTCGATCCCCACGTGCAGGTCGTGATCGACATGGACGGTTTCGGGCCGCCCGAGCTCAAACGCGAGTCGTACCACGACTATGTGTTCGCGTCGCCCGTGCAGTTCGCCGGCTGGAAGCAGTTTTTCCGGCAGGATGTGCCGCAGACGGCGATCGCCGACATTCTCAAGCTCTTTCCGGCCCCGGTCTACATTCAGTACCAGTAGTCCAACGAACGGAACGCGCCGCGGGTATAAGAGATGTGAAGCCGAAATCGTCGCCTGCCATTGTTGCTGTCCGGTCCGGCGCTCCGGGCCTCGATGCGCTGACCGAACCGGCGCTCCTCGATCTCGTGCGTCACCGGGATCCGTCGGCGTTCGACGAGCTGGTGCGGCGCTACCTGCGCCGCGCGTACGCGGTGGCGTATCACGTCATGCACCATCGCGAGGACGCCGAGGACCTCGTGCAGGAGACATTCATCACGGTGCTGGAGCAGATCGACCGGTTTGACCGGGAGCGGGCGTTTTCGCCGTGGTTCTTTCGCATTCTGGTCAATCGCGGGTTGAACGCCCGGAAGTCGCGGACGGTGCGGCAGACAGAGCAGGTGCCGGCCGACGCGGCGGGCGGGGAAGGCTCGCCGGACGGGCTCGCCGAGCGCCGGGAGCTCCAGGAGCGCGTGCGGGCGGCGGTCGATTTGCTGCCCGAGCGCCAGCGGCTCATTCTCCGGCTCTCGGAGCTGGAGGGATTTTCCAGCGTCGAGATCGCGAGCATTCTCGATCTCTCGCAAGGCACGGTGCGGTGGTATCTCCACGAGGCGCGCAACGCGCTCCGCGTGACACTCGCGCCGCTCGCCGGCGCTTTGCGCAATGACTAAACCGATCCGTCGTTCGCGCGGGCTCGATGGCCGCGTCGTCGCGGCGCTCCGTGCGGTCGCTGGTGCGCCGCCGGCCGAGACGGTCGACTGGTGGTCGTTGCGCCGCCGCATTGGGACGGACGCGGGATATCTCCTGGCGCCCACGCAGAGCCGTCGGTTGCTCGACGGCCTCATGTGGTGGCGCGCGATGGTGCCCGTGGGCATTGTCGCGACGCTCGCGGCAGCGTTCTTTGCCGTCGGGCCGTCCGTCGTGTCGCCGTCCGGCACGATCGGCGCGACCGCCGACTCCACGGATGTGGCGGCGTGGGTCCGCAGCACCGTCGCCGAGAGCGAGAATGACGACGCCGTCGTTGGTGGTGGCGGGCGCGACGCGTGGCTCGCCGCGGCGCTCGGACCGACCGTCCAGTAGGCCAGCGTGTCGAGCGCCTCCGCGCGCGTCATTGCCGGTCTCGTCGTCGCGCTCTCGCTGGTCTCCGGTATCGTCATCGGCATCGCGCTCGACCGCCGGGTGCTGGCCCCGCGCTCGCCCTTCGGCCGCTCCTATCCCATGGGCCCGCCGGGCCGCCTGGGCGACGCGCTAGGGTTGTCGCCCGCCCAGCGCGCCGCGGTCGACTCGATCGTGAAGCATCGCTTGGCCCAACGCGACTCGATCACCCAGCGCATCCGCCCCGCCATCCGCCTGATCCTCGACTCGACGCGCACCGACATCGAGCGCGTGTTGACGCCGGAACAACGCGACCGGTTCGCGCGCATGCGCAGCCACGAGCGCTCGCACCGGTTCGGTCCCTCCGCGCCGGACGATAGCGCGCGCCACTAGGTCGGCGGCGGGTCCTCGGCGACGAGCTCCACGACACCCACGTCTTCGCCGACGGACTCGGTCTTGACCACGATCCGATCGGACGCGCGCACCCACAGGATCTCGGCGACGCTTCGCGTCGCGAGATCCATTGTCGGTTGGACAGATCTCGGCTGCGCCGAGATCCCCGTTACGCCGCCGTGCGAGACGGAAACCTGCCAGCAGTCGCAGCGGCCGATGGGCGTGACGATCGTATGCCGGCCTTCCACCGCCAGCTGTCGAATCACCGCGCCGTGGGACCATGCCGGGTCCTCGACCATGGCAATGGTTCCGCGCCACGAGCGCTCGAGGGGCAAGGTCCGCATGAGGGCCCAGAGACCGGCCTCGTTGACCGCGCGCACGCGCACCGTGTCGGCCATCGCGAACGCGTGCCGTCGCACTTTGAGCCCGCGATGTCCGTCGGCGTACCGGTATCGCGGCGCCGAGTCGATCGTGATGACGCTGTCGCGCGAGTAGGTCGTCACGACCCGGAGGCCGCTGCCCGGATCGGAGAGCACGCCGGACATTGGTCGCAGGTCGCCGCGGGCGACAATGGTGGTATCGGAGCCCCGGGCGCCGCTCTCCACGACGCGCCACGCCGGCGTCGGTCCAACCGCGGCCGAATCGACCGTCACCGTGAACATCACGGGCGTGCTCCACAGGATGCTGTCCGTGTACATCCGCGACATGTAGGTCCACCGGCCCGCGGCGATGCGGTTGGGCAGTATCGCCGTAACCGGCGGCCCGGGCTCGTGTGGCGGCTCGGGCCATAGGCTCATGGTCGCGATGGCGCCGGGCGTGTTGGCGATGAGCGCCCCCGCGATGCCGATGACCAGGACCGCGGCAATGGCCTGGGGCCACACGGTCCGCGGCCGCACCCTGGGGATCCGCAGCAGCGCATCCAGCGATGGGGCCGGCGGCACCGGCAGATCGCGGAGATCGGCCCCGATGCGCCGCGTGTCGAGCACGATCCCGCGGCACGCGCCACAGCCGGCCAGATGCTCGGCGACGCCCGAGCGATCACCGGTCAATTCACCAGTCGCGTACTGGAGCAGTGCGCTATCGCTGAGGTGTGTCATGTGCCCTCCGTGAGCGTGGCGCGGAGCCGTCGCATGGCGCGGCAGAGGCGAACTTCGGACGCGCCGGCGGTGATCCCGAGTATTTCGGCGATTTCGGCGTGGGCGTACCCCTCGATCTCCTTCAACACGACGACCGCGCGCAGCGACGCCGGCAGCGCATGAAGTGCCGCGCGCAGGTCCGCGCGGGCCAGCCGGCGCTCGACGTCTCCCGGAGCGGCGGACACGATCTTGTTCTCGATGGGTGTCTCGGCTTGGCGCCGCCGGCGGCGGCCGCGCGACAGCGCGGCCCGGGCCGTGAGGCGCACGAGCCAGGATTCGAGTCGGCCGCGCTCTTCGTACCGCTGGAGCGCCTGCGGCAGGCCCAGAAAGACGTCATGGAGCACGTCCTCGGCGTCGGCCCGGGAGCCGGTGATATGATAGGCCACGCGCATCATGACCGGCGCGTACCGCTCGTAGAGCGCCGCCAGCGCGTCCGGATCCCGTGGTACCACGAGGGGGTCGTTCATACAGAGCAAACGACCGACCCCCCCGGAACCTTACATTGCCAGCGCCGCGACCAGCGCCGCGATGTCGTCTGGCGTGTTGTACACGTTGGGCGAGACGCGCACGGCGCTGCCGCGGAGGGACACGAAGACGCGGTGGTCGGCCAGTTTCCGCTCGATCGACGCGGTGTCGCGCCCCGCGGGCAGGCGCAGGCCGACGATGTGGGAGACGTCGCCTACGGTGTAGCCGAGGGCCCGCGCCGCGTCGACCAGGGGGCCGTTGAGCGCGCGGCAGTAGGCGGCGATGCGGGCCGGGTCCCAGGTCAGGATCAGTTCGAGCGCCGCGGCGGCCATGGCTGGCAGGATGAAGTTGGCGCGCCCGCCGACGTCGTAGCGCGCCGCGCCCGGCCGGTAGTCGTCGCGGTACTCGGCGAGCCGGCGGAAGTCGTCGCTGCCGCCGCGTGACAGCCAATTCTCCTCGACCGGCGCGCCGTTGTCGAATCGCGGTCCGAAATACGCGAACCCGATGCCGAGGGAGCCCATCAGCCACTTGTACGTCGCGGTCACCAGGACGTCGGGCTGGAGCACGCAGACATTGATGGGCTCGGCTCCAATGGACTGGGTGGCGTCGACGACGAACACGGCGCCCACCTCGCGCGCGCGGGCGCCGATCGCCGCCAGGTCGAAGCGCGTGCCGTCGGTCCAGTGGACGGCGTCGACCGCCACGACCGCCGTGTGGCGATCGATGGCGTCGAGGAGCCGCGCGCTCCAATCGGGCCCGCGACCGACCGTGCGAATCTCGGCGCGCGTGCGCCGCCAGCTCAACACGTTGCTCGGGAACTGCTCATCGAGCAGCACCACGTTCGCGCCCGGGCGGATCTCCACGTTGCGGGCCGCCGCGGCGACCCCGTAGGACACCGCCGGGATGATCGCGACGCGCGCCGGCGCGGCACCGATGAGCCGCGCGAACAGCGCCCGCGCCTGATCGGGCTCCGTAAAGAAGTCCGCCGGGCGAATCTGCGATGGGTCGCGTTTCCGCGCGATACCCGCGACCCCGGCGGCTTCGACGGCGCGCGGCAACGGGGACATGTACGCGCAGTTGAGATAGTGCGAGTCCTCCGGTAGGGAGAACGCGTCGCGTTGACACGAGAGAAGTTCCGTCATCCGAAAGCCGCCGCTCCGGCGCTGGCGATGGTGACCATGATCAAAGCGATAATGGCGTGAAAACCCAGTCGTTCACCTAGCATGAGAAAACCCGCGACCGCCGCCAGCGCCGGCTCGAGGCTCATCCACACGCCGAACACCCGCGTCGGCAATCGCCGCAGCGCCTCGACCTCCAGCGAGTAGGGCAGGGCCGACGAGAGCAGGCCCACGGCGCATCCAGTCACGAGCGCCAGAGGGGCATGGATGCCGCGCCCGATGCCTGTCCCTCCGCCGATGGGCAGCAGGATGAGCGCGGCAACCGCCATCGCCATCGCCAGCCCGTGTCCTCCATCGAACGCCTTGCCGAGTCGCGCGCCCACGATGATGTACGAGGCCCAACATACGCCGGCCCCGAGTGCCAGCATCACGCCGATCGGATCCAGGTCGTGCGTTTCGAGCGGTGACAAGAGCACGATGCCCCCGGCAGCCAGCACCACCCAGAGGAGATCGCGCGGCCGGCGCGAGCCCGCGACCGCCACCGCGAGCGGACCCGTGAACTCCAGCGTCACGCAGATCCCGAACGGGATCCGCGCCAGCGCCAGGTAGAACACCAGGTTCATGGTGCCGAGGATCGCGCCAAACAGCCCCACAATCCCGGCGTTTCGTTTCCACCCGTGCTCGAGACGGGGCCGAGCGACCACCAGCAGCATGAGCGCCGCGCTCGCCACGCGGATGAAGACCGTGCCCGGGGTGCCGAGCACCGGAAACACCGTCTTGGCCAGCGCGCCCCCGATCTGCGTCGTCGACATTGACGTCAGTACCAAGAGCGATGGCGGGATGCGGCGGAGGGCCTTCACGTGATGCCTTTTCGAATGGCCGTCCGGAGTGCGTCCGTCAACCGGTCGATCTCCGACGGCGTGGTGAACACGTTCGGCGTGACGCGGACTCCGGTCACGCCCCCAAACGCGATGGCGCTCGTCACGATGCGATGCGTAACCCAGAGCCACCGCGCCAGCGCGCCGGCTTCCAGTCCCTCGATCTCCACGAGCGCGATGGCTCCGCTCCGCGGATCGTCGAGCGGCGTGCGGATGTGCACCCGCGGGCTCTCGGCGCCGATCGCGCGCGCCCATCGATCCCGGAGCCATTTGAGCCTCGCCAGCTTCCGGGGCCCGCCGATGCTGTGGTGAAACGCCAGCGCCGCGGTGATCGCGTTGTGGTTGGCCGCGGGATGCGTGCCGATCTCCTCGAACTTGCGCACGTCGGCGCTCCGCGCCTCCGGGGCAGCGAAGAGCGGCCACACGGCAGGGATGCGCTCGCGCCGGACATACAAGAAGCCCGACCCTACCGGGGCGAGCAACCACTTGTGCAGACTGGTCGCGTAGTAATCGCAGCCGAGTGCATCGCGCGACACCGGCGTGTGGGCGAACGTTTGCGCCCCATCCACGATGACGCTCACGCCCCGGGCGCGACCCGACGCCACGATCGCCGGGACCGGTAACGGCTGGCCCGTCCAATTCGTGAGGTGCGGAATCTCGATCACGCGCGTGCGATCGGTGATCGCCTCGCGGATGGCCTCGATCACCACCGCGTCCGATGTCACGGGCAGCGGGAACGTCACGGTGCGCACCACGATGCCATCCCGCCGCGCGCGCTGTGCCCACGCCGTGAGCATGCGGTCATAGTTGTGCGCGGTCACGATGACCTCGTCCCCGGCGCCGAGCGGCAGGCCGAAGATGAGCGTCTCCAGTGCCTCGGACGCGTTCCGCGTGATCGCCATCTCTTCGGGATCACACCCGAACTCCGCCGCCAGCGCCCGGCGCACGCCTTCGATCTCCGGTTCTTCTCCGCGCCACATATGCTCGACGGGCGCGCTGTTCGCGAACCGCAGCGCGCGCACCATCCCCTCGAGCACCGCGGTTGACGCCGGACTGATGCCGGCGCTGTTGAGATACGTCAGCGTGCGATCGAGCGCGAACGCCTGCCGCACGCTCGACCAGTACGCCTCGTCATCGACGAGCAACGCGGGAGACGCGGAGGCCGCATACGCCGCCGCGTGCGCCAGCGCGCGCGGCGCGGTCGCGGCCCACGCCACGGTCGAAACGAACGCCCGGCGGGTGGTCACAAGCCAACGAGCAGGTCGGCGGTCGGTCGCTCGGGCAGTCGCGGCCCCCATGCCTGGCGGAACGCCTCCACTGACAAGATGTCCGCGACGCGCTGCGTCGCGAGATCCCCGGTCGGTTGGACAGATCTCGGCTGCGCCGAGATCTCCGCGCCGCTCCGCGTCGCGAGATCCCCGGTCGGTTGGACAGATCTCGGCTGCGCCGAGATCTCCGCGGCGTGCTCATTCGCAAAGAAAATCCGATTGATCGACTGATGCTGCGTCCAATGCGCCCGCAGCGCCGCGGCCTTCCGCTCCCAGTAGGCATGGACGTCGATGCGAAAGTCGACGCCCAGCGTTTGGTCGCGGTCCGACCACCACGGCGCCGGCGGCGTCCACACCAATCGCCGCACCTCGTGCGGCGCGCCTTCGTCCTCGTACCACCGCGGATCACTGGCCGCGGCGATCGCGTCCGACGTGAACCGGCTGATGGCCACGTGATCGCGATGTCCGTTCGCGCCGTTCGGGTCGAACGTGACGACCACCGCGGGCCGATGGCGCCGGATGAGCCGCACGAGATGCCGCCGGATGTCATCCGCGGGCACATCCCCCAGCGCCCCATCCGGATAGTCGAGCAGGGTGACGTCGTCGATGCCCAGGATGGCGGTGGCCGCGCTCAACTCCCGCGCCCGGACGCCCGTGATCTCCTCGCGCGCGCACACCGGCGGATCCCCGACCTTCCCCGCGCCGCCGCGGGTCGCGGTGAACAGGGCGAGCCGGACGCCGCGGGCTCCGTAGGCGCACCCCGTCCCGGCCACGAGAAAGCTCTCGTCATCCGGATGCGCGAACGAAAAGAGAATGCCGGGCGCCTGGGCCATGGCCGCGAAAGATAGGGCCCACCGGCTAGCTTAACACACATGCGCCTCGTGATCATTGCCTGGCGGGTCGTGCCCGTCATCGTGTCGTTCCGTCGCGATGTCGCGCGCTGGGTCTGGTTCGGCGCGCCGCTCCCGCGCACCGCGGCATTCCATGCCAAGCGCGCCGAGCGGATCGCGCGGACACTGGCGGGCCTCGGGCCCTCGTTCATCAAGCTGGCGCAGCTCCTGGGCGCGCGTTCGGACGTGATCCCCGAGCCCTACCTCGGCGCCCTCGCGTCGCTCATGGATCGTGTGCCAGCGACGCCGTGGCCACCGATCGCGCGCGAGATCGCGCGCGCCTATGGCCGGCCGGCCGACGCGGTCTTCGAGTGGATCTCCCACGAACCGGTCGCGTCCGCCTCGCTCGGGCAGGTCTACGAGGCACGCGTGGCGGGCCAGAAAGTCGCTGTCAAAGTGCTCCGCCCCGGCGTCGAGCGCCTGATCGCGGCCGACTGCGCGGCGACGGGCCGGCTGCTCGACCTTTGCTTGCGCCTCTTCCGCGGCAGCCCCCGTGTGATCCGCAACCTGCGACAGCTCCGCGTTGTGCTCGACGAATTCGCCTTTCGGGTGCGGGACGAGATCGACTATCGCCTGGAGGCGGCCAACGCGGTCGAGATGGGCGAGAACTTCGCCGACACGCCGGGGATCCGCGTGCCCGCGGTCGTTCTGCCGTTCGTGCGCCAACGCGTGCTCGTGCTCGAGTTCATGGAAGGCGACGCGCTCGACGCGCTCAATGCCCGCGTCGCCGCCGGCGAGATCGACCTCACCCTCCTCGTGCGCCGTCTCATCGAAGCCTACGTGTCGATGATGATGGTCGACGGGCTGTTCCACGCCGACCCACATCCCAAGAATCTCCGGGTCGCCCCGGACGGCGCGCTCGTGCTCTTGGATTTCGGCATGGTCGTCCGCGTGTCGCGTGCCATGCGCCGGGCGCTCCTGGGAACGATCCTGGCCGCGATCCGGAAGGACGTGGATGCGGTCATCGCCGGCTTCGACGCGCTGGGACTCGTCGCCCCGGATGTGCCGCGCGACGACCTGCGGCCCCTCGTCGCGCTGTTGCTCGGCCTCGCGTCCCGCTACACCACGACGCTGGAGCGCATGGAGCTCCTCGCCGACCAGGTGATGATCAACCTGTACGACTCGCCGATCACGCTGCCCAGCTCCATGGTGTACTTCGCGCGTACGGCGTCGTTGATCGAAGGCATTGGCACCCGGTACGATCCGCGGTTCAACGCGCTGGCCGTGGCCACACCCGTGGTGCTCCGCCTGCAGCCGGTGGTCCTCGCCGCGCTCGGCCGGAGCCACACCACGAACGCCGCGGACTGGGTCGAAAGCATGACCAGCGTCGTCGGCGATGGACTCGACGTCGTGTCCTCGCGACTTGGCTTGAGCCGCCCGGGCGAGATCGCGCGGTGGGGCGGGCGATTCGCCAAGCGCCTCCGTTTACTGTTCGACGGAAACGGGACGAACGGGAAGCGGATCGAGCGGCCGTAACCCTGACTCGATCGCCGCGCGCCGCCCTTCCAGAAAAGGCGGCAGGGACAACCGCGAGCCCAGCGCCGCCGGGTGCTCGTCGACCGTGAACCCCGGCCCATCCGTCGCGATCTCGAACAGGATGCCGTTCGGCTCCCGGAAATACAGGGACTTGAAGTAGTACCGGTCGATCACTCCCGATGTCGGCACACCCGCGGCGTGCAGACGATCGCGCCAGGCGAGCTGCTCCTGGGCGTTCGGCGTACGAAAGGCCACATGGTGGACGCCGCCGGCGCCTTGCTCGGCCTGTCCCAAGTCCGGCCGCTCGACCACGTGCACCTCGGTGCCCGCGCCGCCCGGGCCCGTGACGAACGCTTGCAACTGCCCCTCGCCTCCCATGCGCCGGAACCCCATCACCGTCGTGAGCAGATCGACCGTCGCGTGGGCCTCGTCGACGACCAGGGTGATCGGCCCCAGTCCCTGGATCGCGACTTCGGCGGGCACCGCGCCCCCCGCCCACGCCTCGGCTGCCGGGTCGGCGCCCGCCGCGACGAGCGCCAGGCGCTGGCCTTCAGGATCCGTAAAGGCGAGCGTCGAGCGGCCGGCGACGGTCGTCACCTCGCCCCCGACCCGCGATTGCCACCACTTCAGGGCGTCCGCATGCGGGACCCGGAGCCCGATCTGGCCGATCTCCCGGGCGCCGCTCCGGTGCCGCGGCGACTCCGCCCAGTCGAAGAATGTCACCTCGCTGCCAGGTCGGCCCGCCCGATCGCCGTAGAACAGATGATACGCGGACACATTGTCCTGGTTGACGGTCTTCTTCACGAGCCGGAGTCCGAGCGTGTCCGTGTAGTACCGGAGATTGCCGGTCGCCTGCGCCGTTACCGCCGTTACATGATGCAGCCCCAGCAGTTCCATGGCCGTTGACATAAACGAGAACTCCCCGAAACCTGTGTCTCAGCAGCAAATTAGCGGCGTGCGCGACCTGACCCAGCAACTCCAATCCGACTTGGGCTCGGCTTATACGATCGAGCGCGAGCTCGGGCGCGGGGGTATGGCGACGGTCTTTCTGGCGCGCGACGTGAAGCACGATCGCCACGTCGCCCTCAAGGTCCTGCATCCGCACCTCGCCGCCTACGTGGGCGCCGAGCGTTTTCGGCGCGAGATCACGCTCGCGGCGCGTCTCAGGCACAGCCACATTGTGTCCGTCTACGACTCCGGGGAGACGGGCACGGGGCATTCTGTGGTACACGATGCCGTACGTCGACGGAGAAACCCTCCGCGCCCGGCTGACGCGGGAGAAGCAGCTGCGCGTGGCCGATGCGATTCGCATCGTGCGCGACGTCGCCCTGGCTGTCGACTATGCGCACCGGCACGGCGTCGTCCACCGCGACATCAAGCCGGAAAATATTCTGCTCTCGGGCGACGCCAATCAGGGCCTGAACGCCATGATCGCCGATTTCGGGATCGCGCGCGTGCTCACGCCGACCGGCGTCACCGAGAGCCCGCTGACCGAGACCGGCGTGAGCATGGGGACGCCCGCCTACATGAGTCCCGAGCAGGCCGCGGGCGAGCGCGAGCTCGATGCGCGCTCCGACGTGTATACGCTGGCCACGGTGCTCTACGAGGCGCTCGCGGGCGAGCCGCCGTTCGCCGGCGCGACGGCGCAAACGATCGCCGCCAAGCGGATGAGCGGAGCCGTGCCCTCCGTGCGCTGGGCCCGGCCTTCGGTGCCCGAGGGCGTCGACTTGGCCATCCGCCGCGCCCTCGCCCCGCTGCCCGTCGACCGGTTTTCCTCGGCGGCGGATTTCGCCACGGCGTTGGAGGTCGACGAGACGGCCGCGGTGACGACGGCCCCGACGACGCGCCGGGTCCGGGCGTCGGGACGGCGGCCGTCGACCGTGATGCTCGTCTTGGGTGCCCTGGCGTTCATTGAGATCGCCGCCATGTGGACCGCGTTCCACAAGGTGAAGCCTGTGCCCGTCCGCCTGGCGGTGCTGCCCTTCGACAACCTGGGTGATTCGACGCAGGCGTACTTCGCCGACGGACTCACCGACGCCATTCGCGCCAAGCTCACGGCGCTGCCGGGCGTCGAGGTGATCGCGTCGGGCAGTTCCGCCCAATACCGGCACACGGCCAAGCGGTTGCAGGACGTCGGCCGGGAGCTGAACGTCCGGTACCTGTTGATGGGGAAAGTGCGGTGGGCGCACGCCTCGGGGGTCAGCGGACGCATTCAGGTCGACCCCGAGCTGGTCGACGTCTCCAGCTCGACCGACCGGTGGTCGGCGCCCTACGACACCACGCTCACGGACGTCTTCGGCATCCAGACGGCCATCGCCCAGCAGGTGGCCGAAGCATTGGGCGTGACGCTGGGCGCCGGGCAACGGGCGTCCTTGGCCGCCAAGCCGACGCCGAACGTCGCCGCGTATGACGCGTATCTCCAGGGCGAAGCCCTCTTGCCGCGCACGCTCGGCGTCGACATTGCCTCGATTCGGCGCGCGACCGCCGACTTTCAGCAGGCGGTCACGCTGGACTCCGGATTCGCGCGCGCCTGGGCGCGGTTGGCGCTGGTCGAGTCGCGCGTGTATCGCAACAACCCGTCGCCAGAGTTCGGGGATCGCATCAAAGCCCACGCCGATCGCGCGCTGGCCTTGTCCCCCGGGCTGTCGCAGGCCTATCTGGCGCTCGGCGGATACTACTCGCGGGTGGCCAACGACGAGGAACGGGCGCGCCTGGAGGACTCGCTGGCGCTGATCCAGACCCCGAACGATGTCGAGGCGCTCGGCGCCATGGCCACGGCGGAACTGGCCCTCGGCCATCCCGACCTGGCGCTGCGGCGTCTCGAGCGCATGCAGGCGCTGGATCCGCGGTCTGTCTCGGTCGCCAACCGCTCGTCGTCGGTCCTGATCAAGCTGGGGCGGTACGCCGAGAGCCAGGCGGCCGCGGATCGCGGACTGGCGATCGATCCCGCCGACATCTCGCTCCTCTTCAGCGCGACGTTGGCGTCGGCGTTCGCCCACGACTATCCGCGATCGCGGAGGTACGCGCAGCGGATCGAGGCGATCGATCCGACCAACCTGCACGCCATCTTCTTCACGACGCTCACGTATCTCATGGCGGGCGATCTGCCCGGCGCGCGCGCCGTGCTCCAGGATCCCCCGCCCGGCGTCGATCGGACGGCGCTCTACTGTCAAATGGCGTTGGGCCCGGACTTCGCCTGGGTGCTCGACCCTTCGGAGCAGCGCCTCGTCCTGGGCACGCCACTCAAGACGTTCGAGAACGTGACCCAGCTGGGGCGCGGCGACTGGGCGCTGGCGCGCGCCGACCTGTATCAGGTCCAGGGCGACTCGATCAGGGCCCGCGCCTACGCCGACTCGGCCCGCGTCGCGGCCACCCGTGATGTGGCCGAGGATTCCACGGACGGCGTCAACTACGGCCTGCTGGCGCTGGCCGATGCGATGGGCGGACGGAACGACGAGGCCATCCGCGCGGTCAGCCGCGCCATCGCCCTGGCGCCGATGCGCGGCGACCCGTTCACGGCCGGCCAGATCTTCACGTACCTGGCGCGCGTCCGCATGATCACCGGGGACAGTGACGGCGCGGTGCAGGCCATGGCGACGGCGCTGCGCATTCCGGCGCAGGTCATCACGCCGGCGTGGCTGCGCATCGACCCGACGTGGGCGCCCCTGCGACCCGTCGCCAGCTTCCAACCCCTGTTGGCGGACAATCGCTAGGTGACGGCCCGCGTCACGATGCTCGGCGTGCCCTACGACGCCTCGTCATCGTTCCTGCGCGGTTCCGCTGGGGCGCCCGCGCTGATTCGCCACACGCTCCATTCCGAAGCCACCAACGGCTGGACGGAGTCGATGGTCGATCTGCGCGCGCCGGGCACGCTCGCCGATGCCGGCGACGTGGCACTGCCCGACGCCGCGGCGCGGATGGCGGCGCTCATCGCCACCGGGACGCGGCCGATCGCCCTGGGCGGAGATCACTCGATCACCTACCCACTCGTGCGCGGCGTGCGGCCGGCCTACCCCCGCCTGGCGCTGCTGCTGTTCGACGCGCATCCCGACCTGTACGATGCGCTCGACGGCGACCGCTTGTCGCACGGCAGTCCGTTCGCGCGCATCATGGAAGACGGCCTGGTCGACCGGCTCGTGCAGGTCGGCATTCGGACGCTCAACGCCCACCAGCGCGCGCAGGCGGAGCGGTTCGGCGTGGAAGTGGTGACCATGCGCGAGTGGCGCGACGGCCGGGTGCTGTCGTTCGACGACCCGCTCTATATCTCCGTCGATCTGGACGTTCTCGACCCCGCGTTCGCGCCCGGCGTGTCGCATCGGGAGCCTGGCGGCTTGTCGACCCGGCAGCTCATCGACGCGATCCAAAGCGTGCAGGCCCGCGTGGTCGCCGCCGACGTCGTGGAATTCAACCCGTCGGTCGACCCACTGGGGACGACGGCGTGGGTGGCGGCCAAGATCGTGCGCGAGCTTGCGGCGCGTCTGCTGGAGAGTCCCTAGCGGCTCCGGCGCCAGGCGTCGACGGCCGCGCGCTGCTCGCGGGACTTGGCGGCGTGGGCCGCGTCCCAATCGATGACCGGCGCCACGTCGGCGTCGTCGAGCGCCAGCGACGCGGCGGCCCGCTCCACGACCGGCGCGCCCACATCGCGCGGGAGCGCCAGGCCGAACGCCAGCTCGGCGCGGCGGCAGAGGCGCTCCTCGCGCGCCGGGTCCGTGCGGCGGGCGAGAAGACCGAGGCGCTCGCGCATGCGGTGCACGCGCGCGTGTACGCCTTCGTGAAGGATCGAGGACGCAATGACGGCCGGCGAGAACTCGGCGGCCCGCGCCAGGAAGCTCAGCTCCGTCATGATCACGCGTTGGGCCGGGAAATACGCGCCGCGGCACGGGTAGGCGACGATCCAGAAATGCGCGATGTCGCGACGCACGTGGCGGAGCCGCCACGGTTGGTAGCGCTCCATGAGCGCCAACGCGGCGTCGAAGCGCGCCACCACGAACGCGGTCTCAATGTCCGGGCGCGTGTTCTCCACGACGACGTCGCATCCGCGGATGCGCATGCGACTAGGAGATCCCGGCGAACCGGTTGAGGGTGGCGCGCTCTTCGGGCGTCAAGCTCTTCGCGCCCTGGGCCTGCGCTTTCTGCAGGAGCCGCACGATCTCGTCCCGGTTGATGGGGTGGAGATCGTCGAGCCGGATCTCGCGCCATTTTTTGAGTTGGTCGCCGTTGGGGCTGGGGCGCGCCACCACCGGGCCGCCGACGCGCCGGCGAAACGCCCGCGCGGGGGAGCGCCACTCCGTCCACGACAAGTACAGGAATCCCGTGGCCACGCCGCCCAGGTGCGCGAAGTGCGCGACGTTGGCGCCGAATCCGGCCAGGTCGAAGAGCACGTACCCGACGACGAGCATCCACGCCTCGATCGGGAGGACCCCCCAGATGTAAATGCGCTCGCGCGGCCAGTACTTCGCATACGCCACCATCACGCCCATGATGGCCCCGGAGGCGCCGATGATGGGTGCCATCGGCGCCAGGACGACGGAGAGGAGGCCGCCGCCGATGCCGCTCGAGAAATACAGGGTGATGAACTGCCGGCCGCCCAGCCGCTCCTCGACCCGGGAGCCAAACCAGTACAGCGCCAGCATGTTGAACAGGATGTGGGTGATGCTGCCGTGCAGGAACATGTAGGTGATGATGGTCCACGGACGCAGAAACACGGCGGCCGGTACGAACTCGAGCGCCGGCGTGACCGACGGCACGACGTTCTGCAACCCGTACATCACGATATTGGCGACGAGAAGTCGCCGGACCCATGGCGTCATATGTTGTAGCTTGGCGGCGGTCGGCGATACGTGCCAGTGGCGACCACGTCCGTTTCGCATACCTTGCGCTACATGAGACCCTATCGCGCCGCCGTAGTCATCGCCGCGAGTGCACTGGCGCTCGCCTGCCGCACGCAGACCGACGCCGCCCCGCTCGAGGTCGCCGTCACGTTTCCGCAATCGTTGCACGCCGAACCGATCACGGGCCGCGTGTTCGTGTTGATCACGCACGATTCCACGCCGGAGCCGCGCGAGCGCCTCGGCGGATTCGGGACGGAGGTCGCGACGTTCGGCGCGGACGTCAGTGAGCTCAAGCCGGATCAGCCGGCCCTCGTCACCGACACGACGCTCGGGTTCCCGATGTCGTCGCTGCGGAACGTTCCGCCAGGGGACTACTACGTCCAAGCGATCTTCAACGTCTATACGCAATTCAAGCGATCCGATGGCCACACGATCTGGGGTCACATGGACCAGTGGGAAGGCCAGCACTTCTCGACGTCCCCGGGCAACCTGGTGAGCGCCGTGCAGCGGGTCCACCTGGACCCCACCGCGGGCTACCGCGTCCACGTGGCGTTGAGCCGTGCGCTGCCGGCGGTCACGATGCCGGAGGACACGAAGTGGGTGAAGCACATCAAGATCCAGAGCAAGATGCTGTCGGACTTCTGGGGCCATCCGGTCTTTCTCGGCGCCACGGTGCTCTTGCCGAAGGGCTACGATGAACATCCCAACGCGCACTACCCGGTCGTGTATCAGCAAGGGCACTTCGGGTTGCGCCCGCCGCTGGGCTTCACCACGGACAGCACGCCGCCGTCGCCCGCGCTGGTGGCCCGGATGGCGAATTACAATCAGACGCCGGGCTTCGGTTTCTATCGCACGTGGGACGGACCGAACTTCCCCCGCTTCATCGCGGTCACGTGGCAGCATCCGACGCCGTATTTCGATGACTCGTACGCGGTGAATTCGGCGAACAACGGCCCATATGGCGACGCCCTCCTGAAAGAGCTCGTGCCGTATCTCGAGTCGCATTTCCGCATGATCCCGAAGCCGTACGCCCGGGTCCTCACGGGGGGTTCTACCGGCGGCTGGGAGTCGATCGCGCTGCAGATCTATCACCCGGACTTCTTCGGCGGCACGTGGACGCTGTATCCGGATCCCGTGGATTTCCGGCACTACGACGCGGTGAACGCCTACGCGGACACGAACGCGTTCACGGTCGGCGAAGAACCGAATAGCCCGGTCAGTCCCTGGTTCCATCCGTCGCGCATCATCATGCGCGGCAACGACGGACAGCCGTACATCACGGAGCAGCAGTTCAGCCAGATGGAAGAGGTCCTCGGCACGCATGGGCGCTCGGCGCAGCAGTTCGAGGCGTGGGAAGCGGTCTATGGGCCGGTGGGCGCCGACGGCTACCCCAAGCCCCTGTGGGACAAGCGCACCGGGCACATCGATCACGACGTGGTGAACTACATGCGGGATCACGGCTACGACCTGCGGGCGTACCTGGCGGCCCACTGGGCCACCGAGGGGCCGCAGTTGGTCGACAAGATTCACGTCAATGTCGGAGACATGGACAACTTCTCGTTGAACCTGGCGGTGTACGACCTCGAGGCGTTCCTGGACTCGACGAAGGCGCCGCACGTGCCCGGGGAGTTCCGCTATGGGCGCCCTGAGAAGGGGCACGGGTGGCAGCACACGAACAACGCGGGCATCCTCCGCGAGATGGCCGCGGCGATCACGAAGCACGCGCCGCGGGGAGAAGATACGAGACAGTGGAATTATTGACGTTTCTCGACCAGTTGGACCGCGTCCATGCCCGGACGCGCCGCATTGTCGTGCTGATCCCGCCCGGCGACATCGAGTGGGCGCCGAAAGCGGGATGGTTCACGATGGGCGGCCTGGTCCGGCATTTGGCCGGCATCGAGCGGTTCATGTACGCCGAGACGGTGCAGGGGCGGCCAACGCGGTATCCCGGGCATGGGACCGGGTTGGCCGAGGGGTTCCCGGCGACGTTGGCGTACTATGACCACCTGCACGCCCAAGCCCGCGAACAGTTCGCGGGCTTGGGCGATGGGCGCATGATGGAGAAGTGCCAGACACCCGCGGGGTCGCCGATCACGGTCTGGAAATGGCTCCGGGCCCACTTGGAACATGAGGCCCACCACCGCGGGCAGCTCTATCTCATGCTCGCCATACGCGGGGTGGCGACGCCGCCCATCTACGGCCTGACGGCCGAAGAGGTGCAGGCGCGCTCGATCGGGCCTTAGTCGTCTTTTTCTTCTTCTTCTTCTTTCTTCTTCTTCTTCTTTTCCGTCCTCTTTCTCTTCTCCGTCGTTCGGCGCATCGCCGTGTGTACTGGCGCCGAACTCGTGCTCCATGGCGGCCAAGGCGTGATCGACGATGTCTTGGGCCCCGCGGTGCACGGCGTTGGCCAACATGTCGGCTAACTCCGCCGCGAGGTCGTCCGGGAATTTGCGCATGGCGTCATAGCGCACGAGGTCCCCGACGGGCAACTGCCGCATGCCGGCCAGCAACTCGGCGAGCGGCCCTTCGCCCTGGTCGGACGTCTCTCGCTCGTACGACTGGCTGTCCGCTTCCCAGGGTTCGGCGTCCGCGATCAGGGTCTCGGGGATGAGGGCCATGAGCCGGCCTTGCACGCCGGGCGGATAGGCCATGCCGTAAAGCACGAGCCGGCGGGGCTCGCCGAAGAATCCCTTGCGCCCGATGGCCTCCTCGTCTTCCAGGTCCACCTCGAAACGGGAGACGAGTTGGGGTCCGAGGAAGAGGCCGAGGCAGACCGTACCGGGCCGGAGGGACTCGGGCGCGCGGTCGCCTTCGAGTCGCTCGGCCCGCACCGGCAGCTCCTGCGTGACGATGAGCGCCTGCACGTCGAATTGATCGGCCATTTACAAAGATAGACCGTCGCCGCTACGCCGGTCACGACCTGGCAACAGGGAGGACGTCCGGCTGCGCGCCGAACGGCGCGTGGCTATCCGTTCCCCATGCTTCGCGCCCTCTTCCTCCCAGTGGCGCTCCTCGCGGCGGCGCCCTGCCCGGCTCAGACTGTTCCTGTCCTCACGGCGCCCAACGCGCCGAACTCGGTGTCGGCCCGGTCCAAGCCCTACGTCGTGTTGGTATCGCTGGATGGGTTTCGCTACGACTATGCCGCGCGCTACCACGCGACGCACCTGACGGCCATCGCGGCGCGCGGGGCGAGCGCGCCGAACGGAATGATCCCCGTGTACCCGTCGCTGACGTTCCCCAACCACTACGCGATCGTCACCGGTCTCTACCCGGAGCACGACGGCATCGTCGCCAACTCGTTCTACGATCCGGCGCGCCACCAGAGTTACAGCTTGGGCGACTCGACGACCGTGACCGATGGCAGTTGGTATGCGGGCACGCCGCTCTGGGTCTTGGCCGAGCAACAGGGTATGCGCGCCGCGGATTTCTTCTGGCCGGGGTCGGAAGCCGCGATCCAGGGGGTGCGGCCCTCGTACTATCTCAAGTACGACAAGAAGGTCCCAAACCCGGCGCGCGTCCGACAGGTCATCGACTGGCTGCGCCTCCCGCCGGATCAGCGCCCGCACTTCATCACGCTGTACATGTCGGACGCGGACGACGCCGGCCACGCCTATGGTCCGGACAGCCCGCAGCTGGCCGAAGCCGTCCATGCGCTGGACCAGAACATTGGCACGCTGGACTCGGCGCTCACCGCCCTCCATCTCCCGATTGATCTGGTCGTCGTGGCCGATCACGGCATGGTCACGGTCGAGGGTGACTGGATCAGCCTCGATCAGTTCGAGCCCGACATCGCGTCCCATGTCGACAAGACCAACGGCCCATTGATGTACGCGCGCTCCGATAGCGACGCGGCCCATATCGTGGCCGCGCTCGCCCATGCCAGCGACAAGTTCACCGTCGTGCGTCGCGCCGAGCTCCCCGCGTGGCTCCACGACGACGCCAATGCGCGCTCCGGCGATCCCATGGTCGTCACGAACGGTCCGTACCTGGTCCGCGTCGTGACGCCGACTCAATCACGCCCCCACGAGGTCGGCGCCCACGGCTTCGATCCGGCGAAGATCCCGGAGATGAAGGCGAGCTTCTTCGCCGCCGGCCCGCAGATCAAGCACGGCGTCACGGTCCCGTCGTTCCAGAACATCGACGTCTATCCGCTGATCGCGCACATCCTCGGACTGAAGACCGGGCCGATCGACGGCGACATCGGACCACTCTGGCCTATCCTCGTCGCGCGATGATGATGGGGTGACCGGAGCGCGCCGCTATGCTGGCGGCGTGCACGCCTGCGTACGGTCAGCGGCGGTCGACGGCATCAATGCCTACGAGGTCGTCGTCGAAGTCGACGCCGCCCTCGGCCTTCCCAGTTGGACCATTGTCGGTCTGCCGACGAACGCCGTGAAGGAAAGCCGCGAGCGCGTCAACGCCGCGCTCGTGAACTCGGATTTCACCGTCCCTCCCCGTCGCATGACGGTGAATCTGTCCCCGGCAGAATGCGACGACGGTAAAAATGGACCGGCCGCCGGCACCTTCCGAATCGCCAGGTCGATAAAATGCGACTCTCGATCGACTGTGGCGCTGGCAATCCAAGGCCGCAGCAGCTCGCGCAATGCCAGACCTGACACCTGACTCGCCCGGCTGCGAAAATCTGAGGCAAAGGCGAGCAATTCGCTGCGTTCTGTGCGAAAGCGGGTCGCGGCGCGATCCCCGAAGCGTACCTGCTCCAATTGGGCCGCGATGTCGGCCTCCTCGGCCCGGAGCTTGGCGAGGCCATCGCGCGCGTCTGAATCGTCGAGGACGCCCCTGGAGACAGCAGCTACGAGCCGGGCATGTTCTGCCCGCAACTGAGCCTGCCGCGCTTGCAGACGGTCAGCCCGCCCCGTCGCGCCGCGTTTCCGGCTTGCCAGCGCCGCATCCAGTGCGTCGGCGATGGCCTTGCGGACCACAGGCTTCTCCACGGCTGCCGCCACCGCCTCGACGACCGCCGGTTCGACCAGGCGCCGTTTCAGGGTGCCGCGTTGCCCAACACACTCGGCTGGGTCGTCGATCTGCCCGTGCCGATAGAACCGGTATCGGTCGAGGTCGCTCGGGTCTTTGTAATTGATAGAGCCGCCACCGCCCCAATAAGGTACGCCGCAATGTGCGCACGTTAGGAGACCAGACAAGGAGTAGCCGCCGACCACGGAGCGAAGCGTTCGCCTGTTTGTGGCGAGCCTCTGCTGCACCCTGTCGAACAAGTACTGGTCGATAATTGCGGGATGCGCGGCTCGTGCCACAGTCCACTCGCTCTCTGGTCGTATTCCAAGCTCACGTCGTTCACGCTCGTTGCCGGGACGACGGCCCCAGATCACGTGACCGAGGTAGGTCATATTGCGGAGGAGCTTCTGAACGACGGGTCCGGACCACCTTTTATCCGGTTGGCGTTTGCGAAGCTTCAATGCCAGTGAACGAAGGGACTCCGCGCCGCTCGCGTATGAGCTGAATATCCAGCGGACCAGTTCAACCTCCTCCGCTGGTCCGAGCGTTAGGCGTGTCACTTGGTCATCCGCTTTCCTGACGCCATTCGGCAGGACGATGGGGTCCTGGCCGTTGCGGGTAGCAACGCGCCGATATCCGATCGGGGCGCGGCCGCACCAGAATCCCTGTGCTGCCGCGCCTCTACTGCCGCGCGTGGTGTTGGCTCGGAGCTGCGCGGTATACGCAGAAGCCGTGGATGACCCGATTGCGCGCATGAGGGTGCGCACCGTGGGATCAGTGGTGTCGTCGTTCTCCGCGTATCTGACAATCCACCCAAGGCGTTGGAGCGTGATTCTCCAGTAGGCCGCCTCCTCCGGATCGTGGAAGCGTCCGAAGCGGCTGTCGTTTAAGACGAGGACGAATCCTTCGGACCGCCGCGATCGCTTGTGACCCTCGCAAAAGGCGACGAGGGCCATAAAAGCGGGGCGCCCCTCGGCCGTCTGGCCGCTTACGCCGGGATCCGCGAAAATGGCCGTCGGAGGCAGAGAACGACCGAGGCGTGCGGCTAGCGCAGTGATTTGGGCGCGTTGCGTGGCCAAGGACGTCTTGGTTTCTCCTGCCTGTTCTTCCTTGCTCACGCGGATGTAGCCGACCGTATCAGTCGCAGGGTCCGGAAGGGTCGGGACGGCGGCGGGCACGGCAGTTGTACGCTGCATTTGACTCCCCGGTGTCGTATAGCGCGAGAATGGCGTCGACATATTGCCGCGCCCACGCAGAAAGATCAACGACGTCCTCACTCTGTCGGCAAACGACGCGCGGGGATGGACGGCGCGCAACGCGCGGAGGTGACGCGCGGGGGTTGCCCGACGTGCGCGGGTCCTTGTCGGGACTCATGGCGCTCCGAGCCCACTAGAATTCGAGCGCCGGGAGGTTGGATAAGCCTGGACCCTTCGCTGCGCGCGGTAGAGAGACAACAACACCGGCTGCACGCGCGAGTTATCCAGCCGCGCCAAGTGCGCGACGCGACGTACTTCGATTGCCAGTTGCCATCGATCGCTACAGGCGCGGACCGCTGGGTGTTGCCCGCGAGGGTGCGCGGAGTGTCCGGTGGCGCGGGCCAAGTCTTGATTCATCGGGCGGTCCCTCAACCCGTGCGTCTGGCCTCCCGAATCGCGGCGACAGTACGGACCGAATGCGCCATCCGCCCGACGTCTGCGAGGGGCCTCTACTAGAGGAACCCCGCGCAAGCCCGAAACCCGCACGCGCGGCCCGATGCGTGATTTCGCCTGATCTCACCGTGATAGGCGCGTACGCGAAGTGAAACCGAGGGTCATCCCCTCCCGGAACCGCGTGCCAGCACGCGGGGCAGGGGCCGATGCTCGGCGAGACCTACTACGAGTTGGTGGACCGCGAGGGGTTCAGGACCGCCGTCGCGGTGGCTCTGACGTCAAATGTCGGCCGTCGAAGGCCCGCGCGCCGACGAGCCCGCAGCCGCGAGTTGACGGCCGAGCACTTGGAGCGCGACCTCTCGCGGGGCGACAGTCTTGGGTTGATACGCGCTCGTCACCGTCCCGGCTCACGAAGTACCGATGGGTAGGCAATTATGTACTTGACGCACCCCATAGGTACCTGCGGATCATTGCGGTGCCGAAGTCGGAATTGCCGACAAAACACAAACCGGCGCGGAAGCGAAAGCGCGCGCACTAGGCGCCGGTCCCATGGGATCGAGGCGGGTACAGGTCGGGATGGTTACGGCAGATTTGCGTAATGACATCATACCCGATCGTGAAATGCTTAGTAGGATGAATAGCGTCGTTTATCGCGCGTAATGAGCGACGCACTTCGTGGGTTTTGCCAGCATCGACTCTGGAAGCCTCTAGCTTGTGCTCGTAGGCGACCCAATCCGCTACCTGGAAAGCCACATTGTGCTCGCCGGTAACCGGGTCCGTCTTAGGGGCGACTAGGAGAGGAACCTTCATCTTTCGTGCATAGGCGATGAGCGGCCCTTGGCCATTATCGCCGTCCTCAAAGACATGGATGATGTGGTCTGTTGGGTGCGACGCCATGAACCAGCGCTGAACGTAGTCCCGGCAAAGGCTAGAGACGAACGCGTATGGCCCGGACCAGTACCCACTTTCTCTCAGCTGGTATTGTTCATCTGCCGCGTTGAAGTCTGCCGGGAGACTATCGAAGACGCGGGCATACTCGATGCGCGAGTGCAGGGTGTCTGCCAATCGGCCGAGAAACTTTGCGCGCTTGGTTTCATTGCCCTCCCAGCCACTAGCAAACGGCCCTTTGGACGCCGTGAACTTCTTCATGTGCAGGTACGGCACATTGCAATCCTTGAGCACGGCCCGCCAATCGCCTTCGATGGCCTCCCACTGCTCCACGGTCGCCACCAGAACGGCCATGGCCAGTAGGCTATCGGGAGTCGTCTCAGTTCCGCTCGCGTCGTAGTAGGCGTGGAAAATAGCCACTCGGCAATTTGTCGGGTCGCCACCCAACCACACCGCCTGTGCAGGGTGCCGGAATGGCGACTAGGTGGTAGAACAGTTCATTCTACCACCAACGCCGTGAATGCGGTACGCACTAAGGCCCGTTCTTCTTCGTCCGCCATGCAATCGGCTTCTTGCGGGATTGCGATAGGCGGACCGCAAGCCGGGCCATGAATTCTCGCGTGTGCAGAAACGCGCTCGCAGCCTGGTGCTCATTGTGGTGAACACGCGCATGCGAGTTGCGGTTGCGCCAGTAGTCCTTTAAGGCGCGAAACTCTCCGGTGGCGCCGCGGTAAAACTCCAATGCGTCGCTCTTTGCCGCGCTCTTGGGCCACTTCTCAACTTCGTCCTTCACATTTGCGTCAATCTTCTCGATGATGGTGTTCCAGTTCTCCAGTTCAACCGGATGCGGGAACTTGACGCCGCGGTCCCGCGCGAGCACTCGCAAGGCGATCTCTGCTGCTCTCATGAGATGGTACACGCAAGCGTCGTTCAGCCCGACAGCATAACTCTCCGCAGCTGCACGGATGTCCCTCTGGGCGTCAGGGAAGGCTGTATCCACCGCTGCGCCGAATTGCGGTTCCGCAGTAGCGTACTTCGACCTCTCCGGCGGAATGTAGGCGAATTGCCGGGCTCCCCATTCCGCGATAACGGTGCGGCGCAGATCGGCGAGTTTTTCTCGAACGATCTGCAGGTTGCAAGCCCTGGCGCCATTGAGCGTGGAAAGCAGCGCCTGAGCTACCATGCCAGACCCGGATAGAGAAAAGCGGTTGGCAATTTCCCTAAGCGCCAGTACCGGACCGCGAACATGCGCCCAAGCGTCTGGGGGAAGTTGCGCCAGCGGTCCATACTGTTGGATCACTTCCGTCAGGACCTGCTCGTTCCCGCATAGCAGTTCCGACAGGAACATTGGCGTGCCACTTACAAGTTCGATCACGTCTATCAGACTCAGGAAGGGTATCACCTACGATACTCTCCCCTGGTCCGGGTGCGTCAAGTACAGTATTGCCGATCGGTGGCTAACAGATCACCGAACGGCAAAGTCGCCGCTTAAAGGGCTCGGCGAGCTGCTGCGTTCCATTAACTTTCGGGTGCACCCGCCAGCGGGTGTTGTGGTGATCGATGCGATAGACGCGTGCGTCCGATTTTCGGTCTATCGCGCGCTGGCACCGAATTCCCATGTACCAAGGACACCAGGGACTGACAGCCGGGAAGGGTCAAATCACCTCTCCGGATCGCCGTGGGACATGTTCTCGCTCTGTCCGGCAGTCAGGCGCTTCGGTGGGCCGGTGCTAACACTGTCAGACCACACATCCACGTTACCCCGCAAGACAGTAATGGTGACGCGGTCGGGAGCGCTCATCTTGCCGACGACAAACGCGCCAGCGTCCGTCCGCGCAGTGAGCCCGTCTACCCGGGCCTCGAACTGACGGCCAGAATCGTGTCCTACCTCCAACTGTGCCGCCCCCTCTAGCCGAGCGACGCGTGAGGGGCGGTTCTTCGACGAGCGATAGTCGATCGTGCTGCCGGGTTCCAGCGTGACCCGAACGGAGTCGGGCAACTCGAAGGTCCGCCGCTCATCAACCGATGCAGCGAAGTGCACGCTGCCGATTGACGAGCGCCAGGGCGTCATCAGTCGATAGGCCGCGCCAGTAATCAATGCCAATACCAAGACGGCAGCGCCGAGGCGTTCGACCCACGACAGCGAATCGTCCGTCGCGCGCCACACTCGGGATGAGAGCAGGCGTCGTCCCCAGGACTGAGCAGGCCTCTTTTCGTGCTCGCCCAGGATGGCACCGAATCGATGACTAGCGAGGCGCTCAATGAATGACCGTCGCCTGGCCGCGTAATCGAACTCCGGCGTGCGGGCGATGGTCAGCGCTTCTTCGACCACGTAAAGCGCCGTCGCAAATTCGACATCAGTCTGTAGACGCTGTCCGGCGACCGATGCCTCACCGTCCGTCCTCTGAGCGGGATCGCAGCAGACATAGGACGCGATCAGTCGATAGTCCTGGAACGACAGCGACCTATGGGGCGTGTGAGGCCGTGGGCGGCCAAGTGGTCCGGGCTCCTCGTCGCCATTACGATCGCCGCGCATTGCCCTCTCCTCGGCACGTCTCGTCCGCCGTCCCAAGCGTAGCGACCGGATCAGCCGCCTCCCTTCGCTGGGCGCCACGTCTACTACGCAAGCCGCGATTGTGTCGGATACGCAAGAGGATGTCGCCCCAGCCACGCTCCGTTAGTGCCGCGTGCAGCCTCGCGATGGCGCGGACGAGCGTCGCGCGTACGGTATTCTCGGACAATCCCAACGCGTGCTCGATCGCCTTCATGCTTCGGCCCTCCCATTTGCGCATGCGCAGCACATCGCGTTCACGTTGTGGCAAACTGCCGACAATCGCGGTGATGTCGGCCGTAAGCTCCGCTTCATCAATGGCGTGTTCCGCGTCGTTGAGGATCGATGGCTCGTCGGCGGCAGTCGCGGCGCCCTGCCGCGCGAGACGGCGCTCACGGTCTCGTCGCTCGTTCTTGCTGCGATTGTGCATCGCACGCAGGAGGTAGCGAAACGTGCCGCTGGTGACCGGCCATTCCGCTCGGTGTGTCCAAATGAAGATGAAGATGCTCTGCGCAATGTCGTCGGCCTCGTCGATCGTGAGGCCGCGGTGCCGTACGCCCCATCCCACCAGCGGTCGGTAAAAGAGATCGAACATCTCCATGAGCGCCGCTGCCGCTCGGTGTTCGTCGACACCACGCAGTGCCGCACCCCATCGGGATTCCGCCTCCTGTGGTTCGGACGCCAAGCGCGACAGCTCAGTGCGTGTGGCGACGTCTCTTGCGTCAGGGCTGCTCCCTTTCGGCAGATCTAGTGCGCGCTTCCTCGTCACGTGTCCACTCCTGTCACTCGACGTGCTGTGGCCCCACGCCGAGTGGATCGCTGGATGCGAATGGTCGCCACTGGAATACCGTCCGCGCAACGGACTCCGTTGGCTGTCAATGAGCACTACGGGTTTGCGTGGGGCGCGGTGTTATAAATGCGGACCCGCCGGTAGTGCAGCGTCCGCCGTGAGTGCCCTCCAGCGACGATTGTTGGCCTATCCCCTCCGTCATCAGCGTAAGCGGTTGCGTCAGGTGGGCGTCACGTCAACCCGATTACATCCCCGTTAAAAATCGGTGAGCCAGTCAGACGACCGCCGTCAGCGTCTCCAGGGCGCCAGGGTCTTCGGCCGTACCCGCGACATCGCGGCCCGCGCTGTCGCGCCTACGCATCGTACGCCTATGCCGACGGTCGGCCCGCGGGCGACTGCGGATTCGATGGGGCTGCGGGGTTCCCTGGGTAGAAGGCTCATCACCACTCGATGTCGAAGAGGCGGAATGCCCGCGAACGACGGATCAGTCCCATCACCCGGCAGCACTGGCGCCGCACGACCGTCCCAAACGGAGGACGGCTATATCACCATGATGCGACGCCATCTCGGCCCTGAGCTGATGGCGATGCTGGCTGAGGAAGACGTCCGCGAGGTGTCGTGGAATCCCCAAGACGCAGTCCTTCGTGTCGATCGCGGGGCGGGTGGTCGCATGGCGCTCGATATCAGACTCGATGCGCGCCGTGTGAGATGTTCCTCAATACGGTTGCTGCGCGCGAGAACATCGCCCTGGGCCGTCACACCCCTTCGGTACAGGCATCGCTCCCGTATCGAGATTTCCAGGGCGCGCGGCTGCAAGGGCTCGTCCCCCCCATTACGATAGGGCCGACGTTCGTCATTCGCCGGCCTGCGGGGCGCGTGTTGTCGCTGCCGGACTGGATGGCCGCAGGCGCTCCCACACCGAAATAGCCCTTGCGCTGGTCGGCATCGCCCGACGCCGGGAGAATGTCCTCGTCATTGGCTCCACTGGGTCAGGCAAGACCACCATGGCGAACAGCCTCTTGCTCGAAATCGCCTCCGCGCATCCGACGGATCGCATTGTCATTCTCGAAGACACGGCGGAGATTCGTTGTACTTCCGCCGACCACATCGCACTGCGCACGGCGGATGGCTACGACTTGGCGCAGCTCGTCAAATGGACGTTGCGGCTCCACCGGACCGGATCGTGGTGGGGGAAGTACGCGATGGCGCGGCGCTCTACCCCCTGGACGCCTGGGCGACTGGGCATAGCGGTGGCGTCGCGACCCTGCATGCGACCGACGCGATTGGCGCACTGCATCGCCTCGACCGGCTTGCCCAGCGGGAGAATGTGCCGCCGCAATCTGCGCTCGTCGCGGAGGCCATCGATTGGATCATCACCATGGCGCACCGGCAGGTCGTGGGCTCTCGCGCGTCCGCGGCCTGGATGCGGAGGGCCACTGCATCGCGGAACCCTTCGGCACCCAGGAGACCTTGTAATGCGCTTCCTCACGTCAGTTTTCGCCGGTCGCCGCCCTTCGTCCTCGTGCCGGGCGTCGCGTCGTCGTGGCCACCGGGCTCTGTCGGCTCCGAACGACAATCGCGCTGCTGCTGCTCGCGAATCCGGCATGGGCCGGTACGGGTGGCGCCGATCTGCCGTGGGATCAGCCGCTCCAACAGTTGCTCGACAACCTGAGCGGCACGACCGCCCGGGTGCTCGCGGGTCTCATGCTTGTGATCGGGGGGGCCATGGGGCTTCACCCGACACGAGGAAGGAGCGAAGCGGGTCGGTCAAGCCATTTTTGGCATCGCCATTATGTTTGGGTCCGTGCAGATCGTTGCCGCTCTCGCCTTCGCTGGCGCCGTCGTATGACAAGAATGAGCGATGCTGATGCCGATCTGCACCGACCCGCCACATCCTCGTCGCGCCACCCCATCACCCGTCCCTGGCTCGGCCGATTCTGTTTCTCGGTGCCGAGCCAGGTGTCGTGCTCGTTGAGGCAGCCGTCGTTCTCGCGCTGCTGTTCGTCGTCGGCGTGCACGTCGCGACCGTGGCGGTGGCGTTCTTCTACGTCACTGTCGTGCACAGTGCGGTCGCGCGCCTTACGGTGTCCGACCCGCAGATCAGTGTGGTGTACGTCCGGAGCCTCTTCGCGCGCGACTTCTACCCGCCGCATGCGCTCCAGCGATCGGGACGCCCAGCGCGCCGCGGTCGTTTCCACAGGTGCCATGATGCACGCGACACTCTGGCTTGTGGCGGGGGTGGCGACTGGGCTCCTGGCGGTGATGCTGTCGACGTTCCTCCGGGAGCACCGCGTCCAAACCGAGGGCGTGGCCGACCTCACCACGTGGGCCTTTCTGGTTGGCGACGGCGTCGTCATGCAGAAGGATGGCAGTCTGCTCGCGACCTTCGCGCTGCGCGGACCGGATCTGGTCGCGGCGACCGACGCCGAGCGCGCCGCGCTGTCGGAGCACGTCAACGAAGCGCTGCTCGGGTTGACTGGGCGTTGATGCTTGACGTCTCGGTGGTGCGGCGACCGGCGACCCCCTATCCCGAGAGCGTATTTCCGAGTGTGATCGGTCAGCTGATCGACGCGGAGCGGGACGACTACGCAGCGGGGGGCGCCCGCTTCGAGTCGGACACATATCTCACGGTGACGTATCTGCCACCGGCGGACGTGGACTCGCGCCTGGCCGCGTGGTTCGTCCAACGTGCTGGGGCCGCGCGTGGCGTTGAGTGGGATCGCGTGCTCGGCGCCTTTGAGCGTGACATTGCGGCTCTCGCGCGTCGCCTGAGCACGCACCTGTCACTGCGACGGCTCGGCTCGGACGAGTTGTGCACCTTCCTCCACCGGTGCCTCACCGGACTCCCGCATCCGGTACGGACGCCGGCACCGGGGGCGTATCTCAATGTCACTCTGCCGATCAAGAGTCCATTGGTGGGTTCGCGCCGCGTATTGGCGAACAGCACATCCGGATTATTGCGGTCCAGGGCTATCCGGCTAACTCGTCTGCCGGCGCCCTCGCGTTCCTGAGCGAGCTGCCGTTGACCTATCGATGGTCCACCCGCGTCCTGCCTCTCGACGCGCAGCAGGGGGCGACGCTGATTGAGCGCGCGCAGCTCCGGTGGTTCCAGAAGCGGAAAGGGCGGGCGCCTGGGTGCGGGACATGGCCGCCAAGGGTAACGCTCCTCCGAAGGCGGACGACGCCCTCTTCACCGACCAGGATGCGACCTCTATGGCGGCGGATGCCGCGGCCGCGCTCGCGGAGAACGCGTCGGGTCACGTGCGGTTTGCGCATCTCACGCAATGCGTGGTGGTGATGGAGCCGCGAGCCGAGGACGCGGATCGTGCGGCCAGGGACATTCGGAGCGCCTGCAGGATGCCGGCTACACGGCGCGGATCGAGAGTGTCAACGCATTGGATGCATACCTGGGACGCTCCCCGGCAATGGGTACGCCAACGTTCGCCGGGTACTGGCGAACACCTTGAACGTGGCCGATCTCCTGCCCTTGGAATCGGTGTGGCCTGGACCTTCCGCTAACCCGTGTTCGTACTACCCGATCGCGAGCCCGCCACTCGTATGGGCAGTCACGGCGGGGGCGCCATGCTGTTCCGACTCGATCTGCACGAGTCCGACATTGGCCATACGCTGATCGTCGGGAAGACCGGTGGGGGCAAGAGCACACTGGTGGGCCTTCTCGCCGCGCAATTTCAACGGCATCGGGCCGCGCAGGCGTTCGTGTTCGACGTCGGCTATTCGGGCTGGCTGCTCTGCCAGGCGACCGGGGGCCAACACGACCATGTGGCCACGGATGACCAGGCGGGTCTCTCGCTCCAGCCGTTGGCCGAAGTGGACCAACCGAGCGAACGCGCGTGGGCCGCGGATTGGATCGAGACCGTCCTGGCGATTCAGGGCGTTCAACCGACGCCCCTCATGCGGGAGCGGATCGACCGTGCGCTACTCCTGCTCGCCCACGGCGCACGGGAACATCGCACCCTGAACAACTTTCTGCACCCAAGTCCAGCTCCCTGACGTCGCCGCCGCGCTGCGGCCCTACACGGTGGCGGGGCCTTACTCAGTCCTGGACGGTACGGCTGACACGACGCTCTCGGGACGACATGTGACGTTCGAGTTGAAGCGGCTCATGGACTTGAGTGACGCCGCCGTGTCCCGGTCACACTCGCCTTGTTCCGGCGGGTGGAACGGGCGCTGGACGGCCGTCCAACGCTGATCGTACTCGAGGAACTCTGGGCCCCGCTCATGCGCAGTGCCTTCGCGGCCAAGATTCGCGAGTGGATGCTGACACTGCGGAAGTACAATGCCGCGGTCGTCCTCGTCATCCACATAGCCCGGCCCAGCTCTGTGCGCTGCCCGGTGCCCAGCTGCTATACGAATCGTGTCCGACGCGGCTATTCCTGCCGAATCCCGACGCCACCTCTGTGACAAATGCCAAGGCGTACGCCGAGCTAGGGCTCAATGAGACCGAGGTCCCAGCCATTGCGTCGGCGGTCCCGAAGCGCGACTACTACCTGGCCGCACCGCGCGGCCGTCGACTGTTCCAGCTCGGCCTCGGCCGCCTAGCTCTGGCATTTCTCGGCACGCCGACGGGCTTGACCATCTCTGAGACCAGGGCCGCCGTGGAGGCACTGATGTCTCGCCATGGCGCGCAATGGCCCGCGCACTGGCTCCGACAGCTCGGTCTCGATCCCTGGGCGGCGCGCTTCGACCAAGCGGTCGAAGCCGACGCCGCTCACGTTCGCTCACCCTACGCTGCTCTCGGGCAGCAGGACGGAGGATATTCCTATGCGACGGCTCTCCCTGACGGTGATCGTTCCAGCGCGTATCCGGCGCGCCCGCTGGTCGCTACCCCGGTAACGCGCGGGCTGTGTTGGCCCGGTTTCGTCCGCGCTTGCTCACCATTGCCGGGGCGCTCATGGGCGGCACGCTCACGACCCCGTCAGCGGCGCACGCGCAATTCGCCGTCTTTGACGGGAGCGTGTTTGCTGAGGCCGTCAAGTCGGCCGCCCAGGGCGCATCCCAAATCTCGAATCAGCTCACGGCCATCCAGAATCAGGTCACCGCGCTGAAGAAACTCGCGAATCCGTCATGGCGGGACCTGACGGGCACGTTGAGTACGCTCAACACGGATTTCACCACGGCCAGCGGCATCGGGCGCAGACGGTGCCGGCAATTCGGCCGCTCTCCTCCGCTCCACGTTTCCTGGCAACCGGCCATTGGTGCAGTACGCCGCCGAACGTGCAGCGCAGGTGGCACGCGCCCTCAGCACCGCCGCGGCAGTGCTCGCGGCCGCACAGCATTCAGGCGCAGACGCTTTTGTCGCCGGGCTAAAGCAGCTCGCGGATATGAAGTCGCAGCTGACCGGTATTCACGGTCATGAGGAGGCGTTGGAACTCTCAAATAGCATCGCGCTGTTTCAGGCAGGCGAAAACCTGCTGAATCGCCAAGCAACGGAGGCCGCGAACAATTTGGCCGCCGTGCGTGTCGCCCAGGACATGACGGATTCGGCGCAGCCCGAGGCGAACGCGCACGCGTGGTACACCCAGCTCGCCGTCGATGCGCCGCACCGGGCACTGGTCTCGTTCCGGCCCGACGCATGATCGGGCGCTCGGTGCCCAGCCAAGTTGTGGGCCCGTGGCGCGCGCGGCTCGGCGCACTCCTCCGGTCGCCGCACGCGTCGGTGTGGGCGTCCTTCATGCTGACCGCCATTGGACTCGTAGTCGCGTCTGGACTGTACGCACAGACCGCGGTCCAACCGGGCGGCATGCTCGATGGTATGGCGCACCAATACAAGGTGGCGTCTCAAGGGTGGCTCGCGAGCCTGACGCCCATCGCACAACGAACGTTCGTCGTTCGGCCGGTCTGGAGTTTGCCGTGTCGGGCGCCATTGACGGATTGCGGCGCGATGCGCTCGACGATATCGCCGGCCGGTTCATCCTGAAATTCTGCTTCATTGCTGGCCTGCTCACGCTCGTCACGTCGTACAGCTTTTGGGTTCCGCCGATCGTCGGCGGGTTCGCCACGGCGGGTGAACGCGCGATCGGCACCGCGGGGGTCGTCGGACCGTCCGAAGTCGGTGAGCCTGGGCTGGTCACTGAGTGGCGAGATGCTGCTCTCCTTCGAGGGCATTGGCACACTGCGCAATGTCGCGACCGCACTCGTTGGTGCCGCCGAAGCATTAATCGTTGCCGTCGCCTACGTCGTATCGCGGTGCTGCTTGTTGTTGCTTTCATCAAGCTTCAGCATCGCGATCTGCCGGTGCGCTGTTCATGGGGCTGACCCGCTTTTCGGGTACGGCGGTACTGATGCAGGGGAGTCCCCCGGATGCGCTCAGCGTCGCGATCAAGATATTTCTGCTCTACCTGCTCGTTGCGGTCGGGATGGACATGAGTCGGACCTGGGTCGTGCAGGCGCATTTCGTCGCGATTGGACAGCTCGGCATGGAAGCGCTCGGCGAGGTCTTCGGTGGCGCGCTCATCTTCGCGTTGATGGTGATCCGCATTCCGGATCGTGTCGCGGAGCGCATTGCGGGCCACCAATCGCTCGGGATCGCGGCGGCCCTGCGGGCGCTATGAGACTGCGCCGGGAGCGGATACGGCCGGCTGCGCCGGCAAGCGACGAGCCGGTATTTCTCGCGGCCCGTCACGAGTTCGAGCATGCGTGGACCAACCTCGCGCGGGCCAAGGCCAACTGGCAGCGGGCGTTCTTCGGGCAACTGGTGGTGACAGCGGTATTAGCGGGAACGTGCGTCTGGCTCGTCCTCTCAGCTCGGGTCATTCCGTGGATCGTCGAGGTGGATCGGTTTGGCCGGGCCAAGGCGTTCGGGCCGGCCGAACAGCTCCGCGCGCCAGATGAGCGGGTCGTTCGGTCGCAGATCGCTGACTTCGTGCGTGATGTCCGGACCGTGTATCCCACGGACGTCGCGGAGAAGGACGTCGTCAGTCGTGCCTACGCATTCGTCGACCCTGCAGCGGCGACCTTCCTGAATCAGTGGTTCGGCGACACGGCCAACAACCCGCGGACGATCGCCCGCGACCGCGTACGTACCGTAGAGATCACAGGGCTCCTCCGCGTGCCCGCGTTGTCCGTCTACCGGGTCGCGTGGTCGAGACTGACTGGCCGATCGCCGCCGGCGGCGGTGCTCCGTCCTCGGCCGCCTGGGAGGCGTACCTCGGGACACGGCTCGCCACACCGCGGTCACTCGACGATGTGATCGCGAATCCCCTCGGCGTCTACGTGACGTCGATTTCTTGGTCGAAAGTGGGTCGCGCTGTCCGCGAGGGCGTCGCGAACTCGGCTATGGAGGCACGATGACGGATGGGAAGAGTCGGCGATTCCTGGCGTTCGTTGCATTCGTCGCGATGCAGTCGGCCGTGATCGGCGCGCGAGCGCAGGGGCAGTCGGTCGAGAGCGGGGCCGTCGCGATCGCGCTCGCGGAGGTCCGAGAGCACGGATGGACCCCGCGAGTCGTCCGGACAGCCGATGCGGTGGTGTATCCGTTCGGGTACGCCGAACCGGAAATGATTTGTGCGCCGCTGCACGCGTGCTATGTCAGCCTGGAGCCGGGTGAACGCGTGACCGGCATTGCGCGCTGCGACGCCGTGCGCTGGAAGCTCGATACCCTCGCGCAAGGTGGAGACGTTCCCCGGATGTTGGTTGTGGTGAAACCAACCGCCTGTGACGTCGCGACGAACCTCTTGATCGCCACCGATCGCCGCGTGTACGACGTCGCGCTCCGGGCACCGCCATGCGTCGGCCGCGCCGGGACCGCCAGCGCACCGACCGTTCGCCACGTCGCGTTCTACTTCCCCGATGCCGCACGATCGGGCCGGGTCGACTCGGGGAGCACAGCGCCGCCGACCGTCGCGGCAATGCCCAATCCGAATCCGAGCGCTGGTGGGTCTCCACCCGCGCCACCGGAGCGGCTCAATTTTGCTTACCAATGGCACGCGGCCAAAGCGGTGCCGTGGGCGCCGGAGCAGGTCTACGACGATAGCGCCCATGTGTATATCCGCCTGCCAGAAACGGCGCGATTCGCCGCCGCACCAGCATTGTGGGAGATCCAGCCGGACGGCACACGTGCCTTGCTCAACTATGTTCTCCGCGACGGGACCTACAAGACCGACCACATTTTTGATCGGGCCGTCCTCGCGCTGGGAACGGGGAAGAACGAGCGCACCGTAGAAGTGATGAATGCGCGCTGGCGTCCGGATCGATAGTCGCCGCCGATGAGCGATCACGATTCAGGGAAGACGCCGCGAGACCGCACGCCGATGCCTCTCCAGCGGCCGACGGCGCCGCTTGCCGAACGCCTCAATCGCAACGCCCTGATCGTCGCCGGCTGCGTTCTCGGGATGGCGGCACTCGTGGCGGTGGTGTTCCTCGTCCCCGCCAAGGGCGCCTCTCCCGTCGCGGCAGCGGCGAGCGGGGCGCGGGCGGCGTCACCCCCACCGCCATTGTTCTTGGATCGCCCTGGCCCGGCTCCGATGCCTCCAAGCGGCGCCAGCGGAGCGGCCGGCATTGACAGTCCGGCGGTGGTGCCGCCTCCGATCGCTGGCGATTCAACGCGGGTGGCGATCTCTGGCCGCTACACAACGGGCACCACTGCTGACGCGCCGCTCTATCGCTCGCCCGATGTTGCCCCTCCGACGATGCGCAGTGACAGCGAGGACGACTACTGGAGGGCCCTTAGAAGCCCGCTGACGGTCGCTGCTGGAGTAACCGACCGTCGGGAGGGCGCTGACCTTCCGACCCAGGGTGGTCCGGAGGCGGGGGCGCCGCCGGTGGCCTCTCCGCTGCAAGTCGCTGGTGGGCTGCCGACGCGACGCGGTGGTGACCCGCGCCAGCCCGTGTCGCAGCTCGTGGCGCGGGAGGGGCCGGTGCCCGTGATCGCGGTCAACGCGCGTCAGTCGAACACTGGATTCCTACTCACGGCGGGGTCCGTCATCTCGGCTGTTTTGGTGACGGCCCTCAACAGCGATCTGCCTGGCGACGTCGGGGCGCAAGTGACGCGCGATGTCTACGATAGTCCGACCGAGTCTGTCGTCTTGATCCCCAAGGGGGCGCGATTAGTCGGTCACCTCGGGTCGGGAGTCGTGCACGGTCAAAAGCGCGTGGCGCTCGCGTGGGTCCGCATCAACCTGCCGAACGGGGAGGTAATTGATCTACCGGGGCAGCCAGCGACCGACGAGCGTGGCGCAGCCGGTGTCGCCGCGGACGTGGACAACCATTCCTTTCGGACGTTCAGCGCGGCCGGCATTGCTGCTGCGATCGGCGCCGGCGTCGAGCTGAGCCAACCACAAAACGGCGGCTCCGTGTTGACGACGCCGAGCGTCGGACAGGTGCTCGCCGGATCCCTTGGGCAGGAGTTGGGCACCGTCGGACTCGAGATCGTTCGGCGCGAACTCGATGTCCCTCCCACGCTGACCCTCCCACCCGGCGCATTGTTCAACCTGCTGTTGACGACAGACCTGTCGTTCCCGCGCCCTTACGGCGCCGCCGCGCCGTGAAGGGCGGTCGCGCGACCGTCGGCCCACCGCCGCTCGGCGCGACACGCCGGCGTGCCCTGCTGTTGGTGCTGTTGATCGATACGCTGATCGCCTTAGGAATTGCCACGCGCTACGTCGCGCTTCGCCTTCATGACCACGCGAACTTAGGGCCGCCCCTCTACGTGGCACCGGCGGCCCTGTCGCGATGGATTGCTCCCGGCGCGGCGTGGATAGCGCTTGTAGCGGTCATACTCCTCTGCATCCGTAGGTGGCGGCGCTTGGCGCCGCTCGTGGGCCTCGCGGCCCTGCTGCTCGTATTCTCGGGCGGACGCATATACGCGCCGGAGCGTCTCCTCGTGTGGTCCTGGGCGTACCGTAATGTCGCGGCACTTACGCCATTTCTGCGCGATGGCTGGCTCGCGTTCGCCGCCGCACTCGTGGCGCTCACGGTGGCGTCTCTGGCGGCCGCTGCGCGCCGCGACGATGTGCGGTTGAGCGAGTCGCATGGCAGTGCGGCGTGGGGGGACGGCCGGGAGCTCCGCGTCGCGAAGGGTCTGCCGCTCGGACGCGATGCGGAGGGACGACTGCTGCGGTACGCGGGCGACGGCCACCTACTCGCCGTGGCGCCGACACGCGCAGGGAAGGGGGTCGGCCTCGTTATTCCGGCGCTGCTGACCTGTCCGGATAGCATGTTCGTGACGGATCCGAAAGGTGAGAACTACCGGCTGACCGCCGCCCGCCGCGAAGCGATGGGGCACCGGGTCATCGCCCTCGATCCCTACGCCGTCGTGTCCGATAACGGCGCGCAGATGAATGCGCTCGACCTCATCTCCGCGCAGAATCCCGAGGCGGGCGAGGATGCGTGGTACCTCGCTGATCTGCTGGTGGACCCGGAGGACCGTGGCGCAGACGCGGCGTTCTGGAACGAGTCAGCCCGAGCCCTGATCGCCGGCCTCATTCTCCACGTCGCGACGGCGGAGAAACATGCGCAACATCGTGACTTGCCGGGCGTCCGGGCGTTGTTGTGTCGCCCGAAGACCGAGTTTGCCGGAGTGCTCACTGACATGGCGAACGACCGGAGCCAGCATGGCCTCATCAAGCGCACCGCAGCGCAGCTCAGTCAATTGGACGAGCGCACGCTCGCCGGCGTGCTCGCGACGGCGTATGCGCATACGCACTTCTTGGACAGTCCGCTCCTGGCAACGGCGATGGCCGACTCCACGATCTCGTTTGGCGACACCGGTCAGCCGATGACGATCTATCTCATTGTCCCGCGCCGCCGCACCAAGACGGCGCGCCGATACTGTCGGCTGGTAGTCGGCACCTTCTTACGTGAGGTGACCACGCACTTCGATCGCTCGCATCCTGGCTGGCTGGCGCTGCTCGACGAAGTCCAAAATCTCGGGCGTCTCGATCCGATCGAGGAGGAGTTCACGATTGCCGCGGGCGCCGGCGTCCGATTCTGGCTCATCGCGCAAGACATTGCGGGGCTGCAACGGACCTATCCCAAGTCGTGGGAGACCTTCATAAGCAATGCGGACATCACCATGCTGTTCGGCATCAACGACTATCGCACGGCGGAACTTGTTTCCAAGCTCACGGGTGACGCGACGGTTCGCGTCTCCAGCGAGAATCGCTCAGCGGGCGTGAGCCACGGTCGCGGCGGCAGCAGTCAGGAGAGCGCCTCTGCATCCGTGTCGGAACACGGCCGGCGGCTGCTGTTCCCGGACGAGGCGCGCCGACTCGCGCGCGACGAAGTAGTCGTCTTTCCGCGCGGCGCGGCGCCGATACGGGCACGACGGCTCGACTACCGCACCGATCGTGACTTGGCGTCACTCATTCAGCCTCCCTCGCGTGCCTTATGAATGCGTGGTGTCGTCTCCTGGCGCCGGGCGTTGCCGCCGCACTGGCACACGCCGTACTCTCGATCGCCGCTGAGGGCCTCTATCCGATCAACACATTGCCCAGCATTCCGATAGGCCTTTATCGCATGGTGCAAGGCGCGCGGCCGGGCCGCGGTGACATAGTGCTCGTCTGTCTGCCACGAAACGTGGCGGTGTTGGCGCGCGCACGTGGCTACTTGACGCAGGGGCGGTGCCCTGCGGACATTGAGCCTCTTGGAAAGCAAGTCGCCGCCGGACCGAGCGATACCGTGCAGGTCACGGCGACGGGTCTCGTCGTCAATGGTCGTCCCGTCGCGTCCACGGCTCCGTTACGCGTCGACTCCCGCGGCCGGTCGTTGCCCCAGCTCACCGGCGTTCAGTGGGTACTTGAACCCGGACAGCTTTGGTTGGTTGGCACCCATAACGTGCGGTCCTTCGATAGTCGGTATTTCGGACCGGTGTCAACGCACGACGTGATTGCCGTCCTGCGTCCGGTATGGACGTGGTAGGGTGCGGGTACCGTTCCCGTGGTTTGGCGGCAAGTCGCGCGCGGCATTGCTCGTGTGGAGCCGATTCGGCGATGTGCCAAATTACGTAGAGCCCTTCGCCGGGTCGCCTATCGTACGGCTGCGTTGCCCGCATGCGGTGAGGGTAGAGACCGCCTGCGATCGGGACTGTTACATTGTCAACTTCTGGCGCGCGATTATCACCGATCCTGATGCGGTGGCCCACTACGCCGACTAGCCGCTCAATGCGGCGGATCCGGATGCACGACACTATTGGCTCGTGTCACCGCTCGGCCACGCGTCGAGGGCGTACTCCGCGACCCGACCTACTACGATCCCGAGATTGTAGGCTGGTGGGTGCCGGGCTTGCGTCAGTGTCTTGGAAGCGGTTGCTGCGCGGGCCTTGGGCGGCGAGAGGGCCACAGCGCTTGGTTTTGCTAAATTCTCGCGACCCGTTTACGCTGAGTTGCACGATGCCGCCAGACGTTGGGATTGCGGCGCTGGCGGCGAACTACGCCAGCGCCGCTTCGCATCCGATTGCGGTGTTTTGCGGATGAATGTGCCCAAAATGTGCCCAGCGCGAGCGCGCCCCTCCCGATCCCTGCCGGCCCATGCACCAGAGTCGTATGTTTGTGCGCGTCGGATTCGCCCCTACCGGGCCGCCGCTCACGTTAGTGGCGCGGCTTCAATCCACCGAGGAGTAGCGATGTGGATTACCGAGGCGCAGCTGGACGAGTGGGTCCGTGGCAATTCGAGGATCGCACAAGGAGTGATCGTCGAACTTGTCGCGCGGCTTGTAGCTGCTTCATGTCCGAGCCCGCGCGACCGGAGGTTTCCTCGTGGCGACAGTATCGGCCAGCACGGCGCGGATGGCTATCTGGATATCGAGCTTGGTCTCGATCCATTCGTCCCGGATGGCGTGTCGTTCTGGGAAATTGGGACAAGCCTGGATGCCGGCGATAAAGCCACAAGCGACTACCGAGATCGCACCAAAGCCGTCCCAGAAGATGACAGGAAGGATGCGACGTTCGTGTTCGTTACTCCGCTTTCAAGTCTTAGAGACTGGAAGGACACTTGGAAGGAAGGACAACAACGAGACTGGCTCCAAGAACGACGAGGTTGCAACGACTGGAAAGCCGTCAGGGTCATTGACGGAACGAGATTGAATGAGTGGATTCGCGAGTTTCACTCCGTCAACGCGTGGCTCATTCAGCAAACTGTGGGTCCTGTGGCCGCGGACTTAGACACGGTCGGCCAAAGATGGGATATAATTAGTTCAATCGGCGATCCTCCTCCCTTACCTCCGCAGATATTCTTAGTCAACCGCGAAGGGGCTCGCGAGAAGCTGGACCAAGTACTAGCCGACAAGACCAAGCATCTCAAACTGGACACACCTTACACGGATCAGGTAGTCGGATTCGTTAGCGCTCACGTCGCGGAGCTTAGCGAAGCGAGTCGGTTGGATGCAGAAGGTCGGTGTGTGATCGTTTCCAGCAGCGCCGCATGGAACGCTGTGGTTGCCCAGCGTCAACGGCACATCCTAATAGCCGATTCGATGCTCGATCTGGCTGGCGAAGCAGGCACGATACTGATTCAGAAGGCACACCGAGGTGGCCACGCCGTGATCTTCCGGGGCGATCCGGGTGGTATCCCTGATCCGAGCAGGGCCGCCCTGCCCGCTCCAAAAATCGGCCAGATACAAGACGCGTTGGAAAAGGCCGGCTATAGCTCAGAGCGAGCCAGGACTCTCGCCGCGAAATCAGGTGGCATTCTCGGGTCACTCCTCCGTTGCATTCAGAACCTCTCCCTGCACCCGAGCTGGGCCGAAACGTCAGCCGCCTCCGACCTCGTCATCGCGGAACTACTCGGCAGTTGGGTCGAGACGAGCGAGGGAGATAAGGCCATTGTGGAGAACCTATCGGGAAACTCCTACGGGGAGTGGATCGGCCGTGTGCGTGAGATCGCGCTTGGCCCGGACACTCCCCTTGTTCAGCAAGACGGCCACTGGAGATTTGTCGCGCGCTTCGAAGGCTGGTACGCGTTGGGGCCGCGTTTGTATGACGAACATCTCGAAAGGTTACAGAAAGCTGCCACGGACGTACTCAGCGAAAACGACCCCGTGCTCGACCTCGCAAAAGAGGAGCGATTCGCAGCGTCGATTTACGGCAAGGCGCGCAAGTTCTCCAAGCGCCTCCGCATGGGACTCGCGGAAGCGCTGGCGCTAGTAGGAAGTCGCGACGAAGCGCTCACCAACTGCTCATTCGGCAAAGCTGAAGCGACAGCGGTTCTGACCATTCGTGCCCTGTTGTCAGAAGCCAGTGCCATTAAGTGGGCCAGTCTGAATGATGTGCTTCCGCTCCTCGCCGAGGCGGCACCGCAGGAGTTTTTGGGGCGCCTTCAGGACGCGATAGACGCGGATAACTCAGTGTTCCGCGATGTGTTCGCGGAGGAGGGCGACGGCATCATGAGCCGTTCGTACTCTACTGGTGTCCTTTGGGCGTTGGAGACTTTAGCGTGGGCACCCGAGTATTTGAATCAGGCCGCGATGTGCTTAGGCGGGCTAGCAGCCATTGACCCAGGAGGAATGATATCGAATCGTCCTGCGAATTCCCTGCGCACGATTCTCCTTCCGTGGTTACCCCAAACACTCGCGCCGGTCTCGCAGCGCCGCAGCGCAGCGGCCACCTTACTCAGTGAGTATCCCGATGTGGGGTGGAAACTGCTACTCGCACTTCTGCCAGAGGTACACAGCGCATCGGGCTACACTCGCCGTCCCGCGTGGCGCCCGATCATCCCCGATGACTGGACCGCAGGCACCACTCACGCAGAGTATTGGGAACAAGTCACCGCGTACGCGGACCTTGCATTCGAGGCGGCAGCGCAGGATCCAGCGAAGATGCGGCAACTCATGGATCACTGGGAGAACTTACCGAAGGCAACAGGCGAAAAAATTCTATCTTACCTTCGATCTGATGAGATAAAATCTCTGCCGGAGGAAGCTCGACACCAGCTTTGGAGCGGCCTCGTTGCCGTCATCGACAAGCACCGTCGCTTCGCGGACGCAGCGTGGGCGATAGGCTCCGGCAGATTGGCCGAACTCGAGGAAGTGGCAACGGCCCTCGATCCCGGTGCGCCGAGCATGCGACATCAACGCCTGTTCAGCGAAAACGTTCTCACGCTGCTCGATAGAGGCGAAGATTACCAGGAACTCTACCGAAAACTTGAAGAGCGCCGCAGTCAGGCTGTCGCCGAGATCGCTGATAGTGGGGGGCTCAAAGCAGTGCTCGAATTCGCTACTGCGGTCGAAGCACCGTGGCAGGTTGGCGCCGCGTTAGGGCGTGTTGCGCCACCCAAGGTCGACGTAGACGTACTTCCGGATTTGCTCGAATCTCCGCAACAAGCGATCGCCAAATTGGCCGGCGCATTTGTCATGGCCCGCTTTCAGGACCAGCGCTGGCCCTGGGTCAATGGCGTCATCGCATCGATATGGAGCGTCGAACAAATCGCGCTATTTCTATCGTTTCTTCCCTTCAATCGAGAGGTATGGGATCACGCAAGCCGATTGCTCGGAGAGAACATTGGCGCGTACTGGAAGAAAGCCGCCGTCAATCCGTTTCAAGTTGAGCCACCCGATTTGCTATTTGCGGCGCAGCAACTGACTGATCACGGCCGACCTGTGGCTGCCATACAATGCCTCAGTCAAGTGGTGCACAAGAAAGATCGATTTGATCCTTCACTCGCTGTACGTGCATTGCTAGAAGCCCTGAATACGCACGATGGATCGCGCACTCCGCCGGAGTACGAAACGATCGAGGTCATAAAGGCATTGCAGGAGGATTCCCGCACAGCGCCTGAAGACTTGTTTCGAGTCGAATGGGCGTTCTTGCCCCTCCTACACGGATATCACGGCGCCACGCCGCAGGCCTTAGAGGATAGACTGGCGACAGATCCAGCGTTCTTCTCCGAGGTAATTCGTCTGGCATTTCGTTCAAAGCACACTGCGCCAACCAACGATGAGAGCGAAGACTCGTCGCATTGGGCGATCGTCATGAACGGGTATCGCCTCTTGAATGAATGGCACACGCCACCTGGCTCGGTCGCTCACGGAGGATACGATGGCGATCGTTTGGCTCAATGGTTGGAGACTGCAAAGCAGCAAACCGAGTCCACGGGCCATTTGGAGGTGGCCATGATAATGGTCGGTCGCGTACTGGCCCATGCCCCGGCAGACCCTGGCGGGTTGTGGATTCACCAAGCCGTGGCGCGCGCCCTCAACGCGAAGGACGCGTCCGATCTTCGAGACGGATTTCGAAACGAGATCCTAAACTCACGCGGAGCCCACTGGGTCGATCCCACCGGCAAGGCCGAGGCCGCGCTGGCGGACAAGTATCGTCTACAGGCTCAAGACGTAGACACAGCCGGGTACCCTCGCCTTGCGGTGACAATGCGCGAAATTGTCGCGTCGTATGAGCGTGAGGGTGAGCGCGTGCGACGCGAGGAACAGGGAGGGATCTGATCCTCAGTTGGGCCCGGGGGCTCTCTACACGTCGCTGGAATCGACCGGGAGTGTCATCTCGTCGGCGCGGCGGCATTCTTGGTAGGCTTGCTGGGTCGACTTGTCGCTCTTCCAACTTTTCAAGTTCTGACGAGCGGTACTCGCCTACCTTGTGAGCTAAGTATTCTGCTAATGCCAGAGGTCCGATGACCACCGCGACCTGCGGCACCGACACGAATACAATTCCTTCACGAAGCTCGGCGTGTTCGGCACCCTGCCAGAGTGTTGGATCGTTTGCGACAACGATGCTCATTATCCGTCCAGTTGGTAGGACCATAGTGAGCACCAGCGTCGAACCCACCGCGAGCAGTACGAGCAAGTAACCACCATCCCACCTGAGCATTTCCGCCTGCGCCGCCGCATGCTCAGGCAGGTCCGTTAAAAAGCCTGTTCCGCGAATCGGTATTTTGCGACGCTTATCAGGGTCCCGCTCCCAGAGACCCTTTCGCAGCTCCTGCGCATACGGTGTCCTTAGAAACGCATTGCCGAGAAACCTGTAGCCAAGCCCCAGGGCAAGCTTGGCCAGGAAGCGATGCTCGAATCCCACCTGCTGGATCGCCTGGACGACGTCATTGAATTGAGGTCCGCCCTCAGCGCTTCGATTAAAATCGTCGCTGCACCGTCTGGTACTTGAATGAGACCAGCTGCGATATCTGCTGAAACCACGCCGAAGTTAACGGCATATCGTTTCGCATCCCGAAACTCGGTTCGAAATGATCTCAGAACTATCGGGATCCACACGCTGTCATCCGCAGTAATTATAAGAAAGGCGCGCCCGGGGTCCTTTCTTCGACTCTTAGCATTGCCGCCGGCGAAGGAATCAAACTGCGGATCATTCCGCTGATGAACGTGATAAACCCGAGCACCACATGGTCCAAGCCAAACCTCACACACTTGGTCGGCGTCGATTGGCAATGAGTTGACTGCGCCAACATAGTGAAAGGGCAAAGTGGATGATGAGCCAGTCGACAGGTCGACGTATCGGCGCGCGGCCTCTGCGCCTTCTGCTTTTAGGAACCAGTTCTTCAGGAAGCTTGCGTCGACGTATCGACCTATCGTCTGATTACAAGACTTACAGACTTGGTCAGTCTTAAGCCGGTCACTCAAAGGTCCGCGCGCGATGCTATGCGGGAGGATGTGTTCGAGTGAGAACTCATCCTCGGGTTTGTCGCGGTCACAATAGATGCAATGACGCGTCCCGTCGGCCGCAGCCATGGTCTGGTTCTCCGGAGCGGGAGTTACTTCTTCTTCCGCTGCTCTCGCTTATGAACCTCGGCCAGGAGCAGGTCGCGAGCCCATTTGCTCATGTCGGAGCGGTCTTCCCAGGCCGCGTCCTCGATGCGCTTCTTCTCAGCCCGACTCAGCCGTATAACCAGCCGCTGGTCGCGGAGTTCAGGTGCCTTAGGCGTCTCGGGCATACGCGCACAACATAGACGCCATCGTCTTCTTGTCTGTTTGAGTCGCCGGCAGGGTCCCGGGCACATGCAGGTGATCGACGCGATTTGCAGGCGCTGGATCTGCCAGGGCGTCCGAGCGTGGTGTCCCTTGGACAGTGTATGCTCCTTTTACTCCTCTATCAGTTGTTATGGGAACCAAACTGATGTATTGTTTCATGATCGACATCATGCGCGATTCGGACTCGGCGGAGAAGGAAGCTCGGAGTTTACGGACCGCTGACATACGCGCGGCGAAGGACGATCGTCTCGCCGCGTTGGAGCAGTCAGCGGCGGAAGCAATGGCGGCCGGTGAGGTGCCCGACCGCGCAGTGGCCGAGGCCATCCGCAGATACGAGTTCCTCTACAAAATGACCTGCGAGGAACTGACACAAAGGTTGGAGACGGGCCAAGTATCGGAAACCGTGGATATATCGCGCTGGCTTTTCCTTATCTCGGTACGGGAACATGGGAGACAAACACAGCCCTAATTCGTGGACCAACTACGTCGAGACACACACCACCGTCATGGGCCAGTTTGTTGATGTTGGATTCGTTCTGGCTGATGATCTGACCTCCTCGCCGTACGCCGGTTACCTGTACATCAGCGGCACAATCCGCTGCCTTGGTGGGTTGCAGATCGATGTCGGTAAGAGCTTGGACGTTTGGCGCCAAGGGAGTCGATTCATGGTTCAGACGTTCACGTACAGCTACAACGTCTCGATCGCGACGTTCGGCAATGTCTTTCGGTACGACAGTCCTCACCAGCATCGGCCGCAGCATCACCGCCACACGTACCAGTGGAACGTGCCGGACGATTCGGGGACGATTGAAAGCTCCACTGATGGAGACTGGCCGACGCTCGGCAATGTGATCGGCGAAACGCGAATGTTCTACTGGCAGCACCACGACGAACTGCCGATGGCCGCATAACGCCGACTGTCATGAACCATCTGGACACTTACACGAGCCGTCAGTCGTGAGCGGTCTTTTCGATTTGTTCGGTCCAACGCCGCTCAGTCCAATGCCGACTGGCCCATTTGATAGTCCGGCAGAGGAACGGTTCCTACATCATATCACGAAGGTACTGCAATCCGGCGTCAGCTATGTGGACCACGAGCCGGTTGACACTTTGTGTGGACCGTTCGTGATTGACTACGTCGTGCGTGTGGATGACCGTCGTATTGGCTTTGAAGTCGATGGGCGCGATTACCACGAACCTGAACATGACGAATGGCGCGATGCGGCGATTCTCGCCGCCGAAGCCGTAGACGTAATGATCCACGTGCGTGCGGCCGATCTTTACAACTACCCGCACGACACGCTGTTGCTGATCGCACGCGTTGAGCCGTCACTGTTCAGTGAACGCGGCCGGTCAATATTGGAACGTCTCGCGCATAAAGGGACCCGCGACCTGAGCTTCCACCCTCATCAATGGTCCTTGTGCGCTGCCATCTGGCGACAGGAGGATGAGGTTGATCGAGGGGAGATCGACGACTGCGTCGAAGAGGATGTCGATGATGACGGGTTGGACGCAACCGAGCGCGCAGAGCGACGACGCAGGATGCGGGTGTGGAATCGCATCCGTACGGACACAGGGCGATACGGTCCTCAAGGGGCGTACTATGTGCAGATTTCTCAGAGTCGACTCAGTGAGCATACCCGTTCAATGATTGAATGGATTCGGAGCCTCGGTCCTTGCTCGCTAGACCAAGTGCGAGCGACTGCGAAAGCCGTGTGGTCACGACGGCAGGTCTGACCATCTCGCCTGCATGCCACTCAACTAAATATTGTTCTGCCCGACCGCGACCGCGTCGATGCGAGTAAGACCGGGACGACAGTCTTAAGGTCTTTATCTGCCGATTGCAATTTGACGGATGATGCTGTTGGCGGAATTGACCAATGCCATCTGTGGAGCAGTCAGCCAAAGCGTAGCGCGCCGTAGATCGCTCGGTGTCAACACTCGAGCTACGTGAGCTAGCTGGTGTCCGAGCGTCGCTGCAGACGCGAATTCCATGCGCTTCGACTTGAGACTCGTTCTTCGACGCTCCGCCCAACGCAGCCGACTAGCACCATGCGTCAAGGCGTGCACGTGCGCGTTTGTACAGGTCTCGTTCGGGCGCGGCATGGCAGGTGGCGCATTCCAGATACGTGCGCGCAGCCGGTCCGCGGCGAGGGCCGCGTCACGCCCCGCACGGGCCGCTTGCGCTGCTCGGGCCTCGCCCCGGCGATCGTCAGCGACTCGGAGCACACCGATGATAGTGCGTTCTTGCCGGCGCAGCGGCCCGTACGCGCGCGGGTTCTCGGCCAAATCGCGGGCGGCGGCGTCTCGGCCCGATGCTTTCACCGCCGAGTCGAACAGCTCGCGGGCATCGTCGGGGCGAACGTAGAGTTTTCCGAGAGCGCGATCAAACTCGGCCGCGGCGGCCGTGGCCCGCGCCTCTGCCCAGGTGACGCCGGCGAGGTACTTCTCAGCCGCCTCCGCGTCATGCTTGGCTCGCGCGATGGCACGGTCGAGTTCTGCGGCCCGTTCGGCCCCCCGCGTCCGGGATAGCGCTTCGGCGACCGGGTCAGGGAGGGACATCGCGTGCTCTGTCCCCATGCCGGTATGCGGGCCGGCGGGCGCGACGACGGGGCGCTCCGGCGTGCGACGCTCGTACGGGCCGAGACGTTCCTGGAGGCGCGCGAACGAAAAGTCTCGTCCGATTCGCGAAGCCTTCACTTCGTGTTCGCCATCGGTGATGACCAGCCCCTGTCCCTTTCGTTCGAGCCGCAAGCCGTTAGCGGCCAGCCGGGTCTCCAGTTCGCCCCAGGTGCCTGCGGCGCGGTAGTACGGCAGGCGCTCGCGGAGACGCGCGACCAATGGCGCCTCCCCTGTGCGTTCCGTCGTCCGGTGCTCTCCGCGGCTTGCGGCGGTACGCTCCGGCACGTCCTGACCAGGCAACTGATGGAGTCGGCCGCGAACCTCTCGCAGGCCGAGGGCGCGTTCTTCCTCACGCAAGACACGCTGTGTCGTCACCCGGTCTTGCCACCTATCCCATGCCTTGCCGGTCTCGGGATGGATGCGGTTCACGACAATGTGCATGTGGGCGTGTGACCGATCGCGGTGCGCAACGATAAGCGTCTGGTGCCCTGCGAGGCCCAGCTCACGCAGCAGATAGTCGGCGACCCGCTCCATGGTCTGACGATCGACCACGTCGTCAGGATGAAATGAGACGGCGACGTGGTAGACAGGATGCGTGACGCGGGCATTCTCGGCGGCCGTTGCTTGCATGACGCGCGCGGCGACAAGCGGCTCGTCGACGATCAGGTTACGGGTCGTGGTCCAGGCCACTCGATCGGGATTCGTGCCATCCCGTCCCCGCTCTAGATACCGGGTGAGGCCCGCAAAGCGGCGCCCGCTCCTTGCCACGGCAATCACTCTGGGGTTCCCTGGCTGGCATCCGTCGTCGTGATGCCGTGGATCGCCCCGCGGAGCTCGTCAATGGTTGCGTCTATCCGGGCCTCCATCGGGTACCGATCTCGTGCGTTCGCTTCGCGCGCAAGCTGATTAAGGTTGTTCCCGATGCGCGCGAGATGGCGGATCACCTCATCCGTCGCGCGGTGACGGCGCTCCCGCAGGACGGCACCGAGGGAGGCTTCGCGGACATACCGCGCCAGCGGACAGCCGCACACTCTGGCGCGCTCTTGCACGGACTCCAGCTCGGTGGCGTGGTAGCGGATGACGACGCGGTACGTCCGGCGCATGGTCCATTGCGGGTTGTAGTCCCCCTTGAGCGCCGCAAGGCGCGAATGGGGGCGAGCGTAGAGAGAGGCAACTCCGCGGCGGTTTGCGGAGGAGGCATCTCTCTACTAGCTCGCACAGGGGGAAAGCCGTGATCCCGTGGCTCTCCTACCTAAGTAACCCCACGCCTCGACCCGATCCGCAGGACCCAATGTGCAAGCTCCGGCCGACGCAAGCCAAGGGATCCGTCGCGGAAAACCGGCCTCCCCGTTCGATACGGACCGGTAAGCGGTAATGTCCGCTGTCTCACAGCGGGGATCGCCACATCCGCGGTCGAATGAGCCACCGTCTACCGCGCGCCTTCGTTCCAAGAAATCACCATTCCAGCCGGATCGAAGAAGATCCACCCGGCCGGGTCCACCTCTCAGTCGTCACATCCGCGCCAGGACAGTGACTGCTGGTACAAGGTCCCGAAAGACTGGAACGCGCGGCGGAATAAGGCAGGAGCTTGCCCCTTCGCTCTCAATAGCCAGAGGCCGAGCTGTGGATGTTGACATCCGCGTGGCCACCCACTTAAGTGTAAAAATCTCTCGCGGGGCTACCATGGCGCAGTTTGTTGAGGTGCCGGGATACAACCGTCCCAATCGACGCAGGTGCGAGACCACCGAAACGGTTTGGGGCCGCCGCAATTCGGACACTCAGCTCGTGAGTGCAGCCCGCCTAGTCTTGACGCGCCTGGTTGCCGCCATTTGCGCGGCGAGGTCGCACGGTGCGCCGGTGTTGGTGCGCGACAGCGCCAGGCAAGTGACCTGGTCAGAAGCATTCCTCCATGACACCAGCAGCGAGCGCAGCGAGTTGCGTGGGCTTGTTGCGCAGCTCGCGCACGCTGAACGCGTGCGTGGCACGCCGCCCGAAGGCATGGTGGTGATCGTGAAGGAGTTGTTGCCAATAGACAAAGCCGATTCGTTGGAATGGTCCGAGGAGCGGGCACTGATCGAGGATGTTGTCCGTTGGGGGATTGAGGGATACTACGACTCGGAATCGCCGTAGCCGCTGGAGTTGCGAACCCACGAGCTGTCCCGGAACGGCGTCCGACATGCCATACATACCCATTCGTCCTTGCCATGCGGCTGGGGGTCCGTTCGGGCGGGCAACCCCGCGGTGCGCGGCGCGCCCGGGTGGCGACGGCCGGTATTGAGACGTTCGCGCCCGCGCGGCTGCGCGGCCGTGGCCTTCCAGTTCCGCGCCGGCGGTGACGCTGATCGCGTCACGCACGACGTCGCTTCGAGTCTTTCAGCTCGCTCGCCGGGAACCGCTCGATCGTTCGGTCAACCACCTCCCCGAACGCCGTCCACGAAAGGCCCATTGCCGCGAGCAGCTTAGCTAGCATGCGGAACGTCGGACTGAATAGGCCGCGCTCCAGGCGCGAGACGTATGCCCGTGCCACGTGTGCTTTCGCCGCCAGTCGTTCCTGGGAATATCCTTCGCGACCACGCAGCTCACGCAGCGCCAACGACGCGATGGTCGGACCAGCGACCCGCGTACTGAGGGATCTCATGACCGCTGGTTCGTCATTCGGTGGGGCCGGCACGCGTCAATCCCGCCCGCGCAACAGGCTCCAGAGAGTCCCAAGGGTCGCCCAAATGTGGTCCCACTCTAGCCAGAGCGCATAGAGGCCGACGAGCATGGCGGCGAGCTGTCCGAGGACGAAGTGGACCACCACGACCCACGGGATCAGACCGACGGGCGGACCGCACACCAGCACATGGAAGGCTCGACCGCTGGCGAGGCTCGTCGCAGCGGCAGCAATCAGCAAGGACAAAAACTCGATATCGGGTTCCATCCGACCCTCCACGCAGTGTTCGGTTTGCGGTGGACTCAGGAAGGGTTGAGCCGAAGCAGTTTTCTAATCACGGCGACTGTGATGACCGCTTCAACGCGGTACTTCGTCCGTGCTAGGCGACCGGCGCGCCACGTGGGCGCTGCGACACTCCAAGCCCACAGCGATAGCGGAGCCAAAGGCGAAACCGCGCTTAGAAAAGCGACCAACGCCCGTACAGGACCGCTCTCCGTCGGCCCCTGGGCGATTGCCTCAAGTGCGGGGACGACTACGGCACGGCCAGTCAACAGGACGAAAAGAGGATCGCCCAGGAGAGCGAATTGGATCAGGAAGATCGGCCAGGAAACCATGACGTAAAATCCAAACAGCAGAAGTGCAGCACCGTCGTGGCCCGCGTCGACAAGCCAGCTTGTGGCCACCCACATGCTCAGCAGGAACATGGTGGTGGCTGCGGCAGTAACCAGACCTAGTAGCGCGTGGTCGGCCCTTGCGAAGAAGGCATCCCAAAACGGGGGCTCCTCGGGCAACATTGGTCGGGATTCACTCAGCGGGTCGAACCGAAAACGTCGCGCTCAGGACGATCAATGAATTTCGCAAATGCCATTCGCAGCCGCTTCGACCCGACGCGCTTGCCCTGCAGCACCAAACTGAGGTGATTGTAGGAGACGCCGAGTTGCTTGACCGCTTTCGCACCCGTCGTCTCTAGCATTGTTACTGTGGCCTTGAACGCTGCTTTGCGCTCTAGGGGCGTCATCCTTCGATCTCCGGCGATACGTTGTGACCACAACGCGAATCCCTAGCTAGGGATCACCAAGACTTTTTTCTTCTGACCGTTAGAGCCGCCAGCGACCGCCGACCCTGATCCGCGCCAGCGATCCACGCGCCCGAGGAACAGCTTCTGTCGTCGATCTTCGCGCGCGATCAACGCGGCTGTACGTTCGGCGAGCCGCCGTCCGCTCATATGCAGCTTCCAGAGCCAGCCCACGAGCGCCCGGTTGCCTTCTTCCCAGGGGTCCCCTTGCTCGGCCAGTTCTTCAACCATGGTCATTAGGCGCCAATACTCTCGGCTCTTAAGCGGCATCAGCGGCGCTCACTAGGCTCGGCTCCGATGCCGCGAAACGACAGTCGATCGCATTGGACGTCCGCGCGCCGCCCCAGGGGCGCCCTCGGTTTTCCGCTCTAGATATGGCATAGACACGGTCAGAATCTCGTTGAGCAGTACTCTGACAGAGTATATACGTTGACAGAGTACTTATTGTCAACGCTCGCGATCCGCTGAGATTCCGCCTCCGGGGAAGACAATCTCATCCGGAGAACGGCGCATGGTGCGGTGGCGGGTGCGGGATGTCCTGGCAGCGAAAGGGATGACTCTCTACCGGTTCGGAAAGCTCCTGGGGTACAGGCACCCGCACTCGGTAGTCACCGCATTTCCGAAGGACGGCCGCTTTCGGCGCGTTAGTGCAAGCCTACTCAATCGCGTGTGCGAAATCCTCGAAGTCACACCGGGCGACGTCATTGAGTACGTGCCGGACGATCCGACGGTGTCGCAACCCCACGCACCACGCAAGCAGCGCAAGAACTAGGGGGCGCGGTAGGTCGGTGCAAATAACGAATTCGTTCGTGGAAGTCGCCATCGGGTCCGATGTACAGGGTCGGGTCCCAATAGTTCGACGGCTATGAACAGCACGCAGGCCCCAAGCCTCTCACCAACCGCTGGCTACTTCACCGCGTCGATCTTCGACGGCAAGATCTGGCGAAACCTGAGCATCCGGTCGCTGCTGGCCGACAACGGCTATCGATCCTCATCGCAACACAAGAAGGACGAGGCAAGAGCGAGGGTCGTTGGCGCGATCGAAGAGCGGAATGGAGGCGTCATCGAGTACCGAAATAGGGCGTACCGTTTCGCAGAAGAACCGGACGCACCGATTGTCGCTGAGGAGCGGTGAGTGGACGTCAAAGACATCGCTACGGTCGGACTCTCAGCAATTGCACTCGCTGTATCACTCGTGACCGCATGGGCCACCATGTGGCGACGGGGCAACGTGTACATGACGCAGCCGACATTAGTGCATTTCGGCTATGATCGCAGCGCGAGAAGCGATGCGGCAAAGCTCCAGCCTAAGGTTTATCTCCGCACTCTGCTGTTTAGCAGCGGAAAGCGAGGGAACGTCATCGAAAGCATGTTCATTCGTCTCAGGTGCGGCGACACGGTCCAAGCATTTAATGTCTGGGTCTTAGGTGAGCGGGAGCTAGCGCGCGGCAGCGGGCTTCACGTTTCGGAGAGCGGAATAACCTGCAACCATCATTTCCTCCTTCCGCCTGACGGAACAGAATTTGTCTTTCGGGAAGGTGATTATACCGTCGATGTATTTGCTACACTCTTCCGTCGACGGGAACCAATTAAGCTGCACACGTCGACACTGAGAATCCGTGAAAGCGACGCTCTTACAGTCAGCACGGGACAGGCGGGCCTATTCTACGACTGGCGTCCGGAGTCCGGCCGTTACAGTTGCCATATCGATTCGGCTCCCGCCACAGCTGTTCGGTCTCTTGCACGCTAATGATTCACAGGTTGTTGGCTTCAACGTCGCACGCGAGGGTTGACCAGTCCGCCCGCGTGCTGTACGGCGTACCACGATCGATTTCTACTCCACGACGGTCCAGAATCCACGGGTTCGGACCAACTCGTCGTTGCCGACAAGATCCCGCCCGTAGACCATGGCGGATTGGTGGTCGACGCGAAAGTAGCGCTCCGCGTCATCCGTATCGTGGATAACGATGCCATCCTCGGGCGAATACGTCGCAGTAGCGAGTGCAATCGGAACATCAGTGTGCCGGGCCAGCGCGCCTATCACATGCCCGATATCTGCGATGGCGGATCCAATTACCACACCGCGGACATAGAACGACACGTCCACGCCCGATGTTGTGAGTTCTCCAATCCCGCCTGCACCGACGGCCGCCTGGAGGGCCAAGACCGACCGGTAGAGCTGGTCGATCAGCGCGGCATCGATCGCGTTGTCAGTTACCAACAGGGCGTGCACGTTGAGGCTAGGAGGCCATGCAACATCCTGGACGCCACCGGCTGTGCGGATCGACCAGTAGGTCTCCACCAGGTCGATACTAACAACGGTTCCGTCGTGCCACGCGTTTGGTAGAACCACAGACCGCCGAACGTGGTAGTCCTTAGTGACATAGCCGACACTGCTCACTGGCCCATAACTGCGCTGGTGGCGGATATCGCGGCACGAGGGCAGGAGCGGCATGAGCGCCCCTCGCTCGCGAAGCGCCACCCATTCATCAAGAACGCGCTGCGATACTGGCCTGTCGTTACCCTGCGCGCCCCCAACATCTAGCGGTTTGCCCATGTGCTACTTTCTCCCTGTTACCGCAGCCGGAAGGCCGGGACAGACCATGTGCACGATCCTTCGTGTGAAGGAAGGTAACGCGAACATGCCCGTCGTGTTCAGTGCGGCGAGAATCAGCGTGACAGATACAAAAAGCGACGGCGCGGGCACCGTGCGGACGATGCGCGACGAATCGCTTGCGTCCTTGGGACGCTGCTCGTCCTCATAGGCGTTCTGGGAAGGCACTTTTGGGATCATGCGTGAGGTCGCCGCCCGCGGGACCTCGCCCGCGGCGGTGCCTGCTCTCCACGAACACTCTACACGGATACTTAGCGTCTTGCGAAGGTCGGCGACCCGCGGCCGCGGCTTGATCGGCGCGCTACGGCGGATCAAGGATCTTGCGGCAGATTGGCTTCGCGAGCGATGGCAAATGGATCCACTGCTTAACGCGGGTCTTCGTGGCTAGGATGTGACCAGCCGAGTCCACAAACCACTGCTTTCCCCCTTTCATGAAAAGTGAGTGACAGTTGACGTAGTCATACTCGATCACGAAGCGAGCATTGGACTCGGGCCTAGCCATCTCCTCCCAGTACTTCTTTTCGAGCGTCGGCGAGCAGTCACCGTACAGAATGCATGGGAACCGGGGTCTCGGCGCGGGCGCTCGTGCGAGAAAGACGAACACGTCACGGTCGGGGGTCTGAGCGAGGCTCCCAACATCGTACACCAGGGTCGAGTCGTCGACCTGCTGACCATCATCGAACGCGGGCATCCAGAGTGCTCGCATGGTATCGGGCTGTGCGGACGCAGTAGGCACGGTCACAAGGAGCAGCCACGCCCCGACCAGACACGCTCTCACGATATCACCGTGTCGGTGGAGCGGCGAGTGAGTGACCGCCGCCAGCTTTGGTGACCGCGTCGGCGACGTCCGATAGCCGTTTCCACAATTTCGCCTGAAGGCCGCCGGAATAGGACTCGACCGGTTGGCTCTCTCCGGCGTGCATGTCGTGCAATGCCTGGTTGCCCGCAAGGACGCGGGTGAGGCGCAACGCCATGTCGTTGAAAAATGTTCCGGTAACTACGACACGGGTCGAATCCCCGGACGCAAAACCAATGGTGTTCACGCGGATCACCAGGCCAGCCGTGTTCCCGTATCGAGGCAATTCCGCCGTTTCAATGAGGGCGGGTGATGTGGAAGCGATCTGGTACCCGGCGTCGAGCAGCGCGCCGGCGACGAAATCGCTAGCCTTGTCCTTCACAAATGGCAGAACCACACTGATCGATCGCTGCCGAGGCGCCTTAGCTGCCTTCGGTTCGGGCGTGGTGGTATCCACGGGCGCGGTCGCGGCAGTGCCGAAATTGGACTGCGCAATGGCCTGCGATGACGCCATCGTAACTAACAGCGCGTATGCTAGCGAAGGCACTTCTGGCGGTCCTTGTGGTTGGGGTCGCTACAATGCGACTCTGCTGATGCCTAGGCAAGAGCCGGCACTCTTTCGGGAGGCCGCACCGCGGTCCGCCGTCGGTGTCCTTGCCATATGGCAATGCCACGAAAGCCAGCCGTCGAGACTACCCCAGACGGCAGGCTGTACTTCGTCGACCATCGGAACGACCGCTGGCGGGTGCACGACGTCGCCTACGGACCGCCGCACGCCGCGCCGTTCAAGCGCCGAATCGTGCCGCTCGGCGACCATCGGGCGAGTTCGCGGTACTTCGTTGGCGAGGGCGGCGAGCAGCGGAGCTACAAGTTCGACCGGGACGAGCCTCGGGGTCTCACCGTCGACGTGCTAGCGGCCCAGCTCCGGAAGGCGGCGTGGCCAGCCCGCGGCCGATTTGATGGCGCCAGGCACTATACGCCTGGTCCACCACGCAACGCCGAGTCGTAGACTCATACCTTGCAGGACTGCAATCGGTCAGGCGCAATAATGCACGAACGCTGTGGGTATTCTCGCATCAGCCATGGCGATCTACCGTTGAGAACCACGCTCAATCCCGAGCGGTTGGTCACCCTCTACGGAGAGACATCCCATGTCAAACATCATCGCCCGCCGCATCGTCCTGGCCATCGCTACCCTTGCGCTGGCCGCCTGTGGATCAGTCACGGCCCCTCAACGGGCCTGCGGTGGCGGCGTGGTCGCAGGGACGGGCCAGTGCTAACCTAGCGAGCGCTTCGCGGGGGCGGTCAGTCTTGTGCCGCCCCTGCGAACGGTCCGCGCCTCTGGTCAATGTCGGCCAGAATCGGAGCCAGTGCCCTGGCGCCCGCTTTCGTCTTTCTCGGCCGCGGGCGCTCGTCCCCAGTCGCGTTGAGTAGCGCCTCAGCTTCGACGACGAGCTTGAACACCTTGAACTGTTCGGCCACTTCAATGGCGCGCTGAAATGCGGCACGAGCCCCATCCGGATCGCCGAACCGCCGTAGTCCTTGCCCGGCAATCAGGTGATAGTGCGCTCGCAACCGGCCCGTCATGCGCTCACTCCCCAGCTCGCGACGGAGCTGCTCAAAGGGCGCCCGGTCGTCGGTCATGTGGGCGAGTCGCATCAAGTTGATTCCGGCCAACGCCCGTATGCCGTCGTGGTCTTCCCTGGCGTTACGCACGACCTGGTAGGCCCGCTGCGCGTGCCCAATGTGGCCCAGATCCGCCAGGGCCAGCGCCAGGTCAAGGACCGCGCGCTGGACGCGCGCAGGATCGGTATGTCCGAGGCTCGCGGCGTGGAATAGCGTGGCGGCCAGTTCGTTCTCGTTCCTCTCGTAGGCCACGTGTCCCCGTTCATGCTTGCCCCACGCCACCATCTCGAGCTGACCTGTGGTCTCGGCATCCTCGACGATCGCGTCCAACTGGAATTCGGCCTCCGGCAGATTTCCCTTCCGCACTTCGATCAGGGCGGCGTTGATACGCAAACGCAGCGCCCAATAGGGGTCGCGGATCTCAGCCGCGATGGCGCTCCCCTCGTTCACCAATTCGAGCGCTTCATCGAGACGACCGACCAGTCGGATGCAGTAGGCGGCGCGATCGTACGCCCGTGGCAGCAGCTCGCGGTCCGCGATCCGATCGCCGGCCAAGTCAATGGCGGTGCGGTAAGTGTCCGCGGCCGGTTCCCATTGGCTGGCGTGTTCGAGGATTTCGGCAAAGGCGAGCAGCGTGGCCATCCGAGAGTCGGAGCGGCCGTAGGCAAAGGCGCTGATCGTGTTGACTAGCTCCGCCAATATCCGCCTCGCCGGCCCCTCCGACATGGCCTCCACGCGGCGTTTGACGGCGATGAATTCGCTGAACTTGACGTCCCGGTCCGTTGTGTCGCGTGCCCGCCATCGGTCGAGCAGACGCAGCACCAGCAGGCCAACGGTGAGTAGCTCGAACTCGGGGGAATCGTCTGGGGTCGTCGCCGCCGTCGCGAAGAATGCGCTATGACGGAGGAGGGGTTCATCGGAATAGAAAGAGGGACCGTTCGTCCGCCACAGGTCTGTCCAGGCCAAGGGATCGATTGCGCCGTCGCGTGATGAAAGTCCAATCCGCGCGGCGCATGAACTTATGGCGCCAACTACGATCGCAATAGGCTCAAATGACCCATGCGCGGAACATTGCAGAACTGCAATGCTGCCTAAGCGCGGCGACCGCTCCGGCGAGTAGCCCGGTTCAACGGGTCACGGGCCTCTAGCTCCCGCCCCAGGTCAATCCACGACTTGCCCAGGGCGGCGAGGACTCTGCGGACGGTCAAGATGCCGATATTCCGCTCGGCCCGTTCAAACCGACCGATCTCGGTGCGGTGGAGATCGGCCGCCTCTGCAAGGTCTTCCTGCGTCATTCCGGCGGCCTCACGGAGGCTGCGCAGGCTTTGGCCAATGGCAAGCAGCTCTGAGCGGTTCGACACGGCCGCGAGATTAGCGCGTGGGGGCCTTTTGGTCGACCGCCAATCGGTAGACCGCCAGTCAGTCGTCCGCCGATTGGTAGACATATGAACATTCGCGATACGTCGCGATCCGTGTTACCGTGAACCGTCATGAGGGCATGGTTCGTTGACATGCGCCACCGCCCCCTCTCACTTCTGATCTGGAGCACCAAGAAGCAACATGGCTGTAGAGCGATATGACGAACTCGCGGCGCTGGCGGAGGTCATACGTGCCTTTCGTCGCGCGGCGGGTTACTCGCAAGAACGCTTCGCCTATGAGGCCCACATCGATCGCGGTTTCGTGGGTGCGGTCGAACGGGGGGAACGGAACATCGGATTTCGGAAGCTGCGCGCCTTGTGCGTCGGCCTCGGCATCAATTGGGAAGAACTTGGCAAGGCATTGCACCAGGCTGATCCGCTGCCGAGGAAGCGCGGTGGCGGCCGACCAACGCCCCGAGCCAAGGCGTCATAGAACGACGCCGTCACTCGTGATCGAGACCCCGCCGATCGCGGACACCACCATCCATCCTGTTGCACACCAGCCTCAATGCGAATTCTTCCCAATGTCGGCGCCGCCGGCTTCACGGACAGAGAGCGGATTGCACTCTTTCAGGCGATCATCTCGTACAGCGGACTGACGGGAGCCAAAGCGGCTGTGTGGCTCGGCGTTTCCTACGCGCACCTGCAGCTAGTCCTCAGTGGCAAGCGGTTCGCGTCGCCAGGGCTTAGAGATCGACTCGCCAGATTCCTTGGTGTGCCCGAGGATCAGATCTTTCCGGGGCTGGAACAACGGCGTGCCAGACGACGTGCGGCGTTAGCGCTCGACCGCCAGTCGCAGCCGGCAGCGTCACACCCAAACATGAAGGCATTCAATGAGCGGCTGGCCGGGCTGAAGATGTCGGGCCCAGTGGCGGCTAGAAAACTTCAGTCGAGTTACAACCACCTGGTGTGCGTGCTGACGCGTCAGCGACAAGGGAGTGATGCTCTCAGGGCCCGTATCGCCGCGTTCTTGGACAGGCCTGTCGAAGACCTATTCCCGTCCGTACGCTCAACCGCGCCAGTGTCGCCAATGTCAGGAACCAGTCCTAACCGGATGCAGGGTCACTCCGTGAGCAACCCAGGCCATGCAACCCATCCGGGAGTCTCATCGTGAGCAACCCCCGTAAGAAGCAAAGGGCGAAGGGCACGAGCCACGACCAGGTTGGCGCACGCCGCAAGCGCCGGGACGAGGAGATCGAGCGGATCAACCTGGCCGGCGAAGAGCTGGGCGCGTTGGGACTGGCCGAAGTGGTTCGCGACGCTGCCGGCAATCCGATTGCTTTCAAGATCACAGCGGACGGCGAAGCCTTGGGGTACGCCTCGGGCTGGACGCAGGCGACATCCTGCGATAGGCGTTCGCGGGGGCCCAGCCCAGGATGTGACACATGTGGGACGCGAATGATGATTTGCTAGCGCGCCGGCTGACGCGATTGGAGCGAGAGCAACGCTGGGCGGACCTGAACGACTTGCTGGCCCGGTGGCCCTGGCCACAGGGAGAGCGTCCTGACCCGGATGTGGCCTACGCGCAGCTCCAGGTTCGCATCGCGTTCCATGAGGTGGGAACGACGGAGGGAGCGCGCTGAGTGTCCTTTCCGAGGTCGGCGACGCGGGAAGCGGGCCCGAGCCCTACGGCCACCAAAACACCTCGGAGTGGTGGACTGCCGCGACCGCGGACACCGGTTGCGACCGGTTGCGGTTGGTCCGCGCGCAGCATTGGCGTGCCGACTCTGCGACACGCGGCCCGTTGAGGAGGGTCGGGCTGCACCACTACGGACCCGAGGAGTGCTCTACGGCGCGCTGGGCGACACGTTGTCATCACCAATGTGAGATTGCGCACTTTCACCGGTTGAAGTTGCACAGTCCACTCCAGTCCTAGGGCGGGGTGTCAGGCCAGCTCGGGTCGAGCGCCGGCCTCGGCATCGCGCCGATCGGTGCCACGTTCCCGTCTCCTCTGCTGGGGAGACGCAGTGTACGGAGCGGATCGACTCGTGCTACTCAGACAGATGCTGGACGAGGGACTCTCGAAGACGGCGATCGCCGCGCAGCTCGGTGTCAGTCGCCGCGTGATTTATCACTGGCTCCAGACGGGCCAGCTCGATCGGGAGGTGACGGCACCCCGGATCCGCCGGGCGGCGCCCGGGAAGTTGGCGCGCTATCAGCCGATCATCGACGCCCGGCTCGCGACGTACCCCGAGCTCAGCGCCGTGCGCTTGTTCGAGGAGGTCCGCGCCGCCGGGTACGACGGTGGCATCACGCAGCTGCGCGACTACGTCGCCCGGGTGCGCCCACGCCCCGAGCCCGAACCGATCGTCCGGTTCGAGACACCACCGGGCGTGCAGGCGCAGCTCGACTTCGCCACGGTCCGCTTCCCGTGGGGCCGCCGCTACGCCTTACTCGTCGTCCTCGGCTACTCGCGGCTCCTCTGGCTCGGCTTCTACCCGCGGCAGACGATGGCCGCCGTGATCGACGGGTTGGAGACGGCGTTCGGTTACTTCGGTGGCGTCCCGCGCGAGGTGCTGTTCGATCAGATGCGGGCCGTGGTCGTCGAGGATCGGCGGCCTGAGGGCGGGCGACTCCTCGAGAACGCCGAGTTCCTGCGGGTCGCCGCCCACTGGGGGTTCCGGATCCGCGCCTGTCGCCCGTATCGGGCCCAGACGAAGGGGAAGGTCGAGCGGCCGGTGAGCTATGTGCGGCGGAACTTCCTCTACGGGCGCGACTTCCTGGGCGACGCCGATCTCGCCGCGCAGGCGCGCACCTGGCTCGAGGCGACCGCGAACGTGCGGGTGCACGGGACGACGCGGGAAGCGCCGCGCGTCCGCTTCGAGCGTGACGAGCGGCCCGCGCTCCAGCCGCTCGCGCCCCGCCCGTATCCGCGGGGCGTCCCGCCTGCCGGGCCCGGCGATCCCCAGGCGGCCCCCATCCCGACCCGCATAGTCGTCGTCGAACGCCGCCCGCTCGCCGCGTACGCCGCGCTCGCGGAGGCCGTCTCATGACCGGGGCTGACCGTCCGCGAGCGCCTGCGCGCGCAACTCGCCGACCTCAAGATGCCAAGGGCCTTGGAAGCGCTCGATACCGTCCTCCAGCGCGTGGACGCGGGCAGCCTCCCCGCCGCGGCCGCACTCGAAGCCCTGCTCGGCGCACAGATCGGGTTGCGCAACAACCGTCGGCTGGAAGCGGCGATGCGCTCCTCTCGCCTCCCGGCCGTGAAGACGCTCGCGGACTTCGACTTCACCTTCCAGCCTTCGCTCAAGCGGGAGCAGATCGAGAGTCTCCACACCCTGGGCTTCGTCGAGCGGAAGGAGAACGTCGTGCTCCTCGGACCACCCGATCCAGCGACATACTACGTCACCTCACGATGTGGATGGTGGGTCGAGACTTAGCTGCGTGCGGTCCATGCGCCGCGGGGCGCGGGGACTGGTGCGGACGCGTTCGAGCGCGGTAGCGACAGCCGGCACGTCGAGATCCGCGGACCGGATCACCCACGGGGCATACGCGACGACCTGCGTGGCCGGCAGCAGTCCGTCGGCGATGCAGCGCCGGACGCTCGAGGGACTCACGCCCGTGCGGGCCGCCGCCTCTTCCAGCGTCAGGAGACCCTCGCGCGCCTTGCGTTCGACGTCGTGGACGGGGATCTCGTAGTAGTGGCGCAGTCCGACGACGCGGCTCGCCGTCCACGTGTTACCCTTGCCGGTCTGGTATCCCAGCCGGTTGAGGACGGCCGCGATCGGGCCATTGGGCAGGACCGCGACGAGCTGGCGCACCAAGGCGACGACGTCGCGATCGGTCGTGCGGCGATGCTCGCCGGTCCGGTTCTTCCGCACGGTGATCATGCTATGCTGTCCGCCGGCCCACCGGATGACGCCCTGGACCTGCGCGGCGCCCATATCGACATCGACAAGGATCTCCTCGATCAGCACGCGCACGATCCGCTTCTTCAGTCGGACGTCCGTGCGCGCGTCGTGCCACACGGCGGGCAGATCATCGGCCAGCGCGAGCAGCGACCGGTGGTCGACGGGCCGCGTGGTGGCCGTCGTGGCCTCGAGGCCGGCCAGCACGCGCTCCGCCTCGGCCAGCGCGGCGAGTGCCGCGTTCCACCGTCGCTCCAGCTCGGCCGCGACGAGGCGGTACGCGGGATCGACCGCATCGTACTGGCGCCGCGCACGCTCGGCCTCGTACCGGGCCTGCTCGACGCGCAGTCGCGCCTGCGCCCCGCGTTCCTCGTGGGCCGTATCGGCCTGTGCGGATGCCCGATCGCCGCCTCGATCGCGCCCGGCGCGATGACCGTCAGCACGGCCGCCTCAACCGCCGCCTCGACGACGCGCCCGCCGAACGAGAGACACTTGTCGGTCCCGTGGTTGATCGCCGCGCCCTGGCACGCGTAGCGGCGCACGGTCCCGTTGGTCCCGCTATACGTCACATGCAGCCGACGTCCGCACCGACGACAGCGGAGCAGTCCGGCCAGGAGAGCGATGCCGCGCCGCGGCGCACCGCGACCACCCAGGAGTCCCTTCATCTGCGCGTTCTCCGCGATCGTCGCCTGATGCGCCTCGTACTCGCTCCAGTCGATATAGCCCGGATGGTGGTCCCGCAGCAAGACCGCCCAGTCGGCCCGCGCGGTGTGGGCGCCGCGGCGCTTCTCGGCACGTCCGTTCGCCACGGTCGTCCGCGTGGTCGTCCGACCGTACGCGTACGCGCCGGCGTAGATCGGGTTGGTCAGCATCTTGTGCACCGTGCCGTAGACCGGAACCTTCCACTCGACGGCACGGCCGAATGGGCCATAGCGCACGGCGGGCAGCGCGATCCGTTCGCTCCGGAACCAGAGCAGCGTCTGGCGCACGCTCCCGGTCCGCGCGAAGCTGCGGAACACGCCGCGGATCGCCTCCTGGATCCGGAGATCGGGATCGAGTTCGACCCGACTGGTGCCGGCGGCGTCGCGCGTGCGCAGGAAGCCGATCGCGACGCTGGTGTACAGTTCGCCCCGCTCCGCCTTCTGCTTGAGGGCGGCGAGCGAGCGTTGGCGGAGGACGCCCAGTTCCCACTCGCTCATCGTCCCCTTGAGGCCCAGGAGGAGGCGATCGTTGAAGTCCCGCGGATCGTAGATCCCCTCGCCGTCGATGATCAGTGTGCTGGTGAGCCCGCACAGGTCAACGAGATGCGCCCAGTCGCGACTGTTGCGCGCGAGACGAGAGACTTCCAGCGCGAGCACGGCACCGACTTCTTCCAGGCAGACGGCGGAGACCAGTCGTTCGAAGCCAGGCCGCGCGACCCGGCCGCTGCCCGACCGACCGAGATCGTCGTCGATGACCTCCACCTGCGTCCAGCCGAGCGTCCGGGCGTGGTCGGCGAGCTCGTACTGCCGCCGCTGACTCTCCCGGTTATCGTGCACCTGCGTCATTGTCGACTGGCGCACGTACACGTACGCGGTTCGGCCGACATGGGTGGGGTGATCTTCGCGCCGGTCACGGGGTCGGCTCCGTCATCACGGCTGCGGTTGACGCCTGGGCAACGTGGGCCGCGAGCAGGGCGACCCACATCTCGAGGACCGCGGACCGGACGGTGGACGGCAGCGTCTCCCAGTGTACGGTGCCTTCCCCCAATGCGAGGGAACGCTGGACAGCGGACGGAACGAGCGCGGTGCGACGATCAGACATTGAGGCTCCCGGGCGGTGGTGACGGTGACGATGGCGGATGGGGAAGACAGTCCACCGGCTGTCGCACCGCGTCAACCAGGCGTCGCAGTTGCTCGAGCGCTGCGACCGACACGTGCGGCCGTGCGACCACCACCGCACCGGTCGCCGCGGCAGGCTCCGTCATCCACTGCGGCAGCAGGGTCATCGTTCCATTCCGCCAGCGCGACCACGTAACTGCGCCCGCCGCCGGACGTGTGCGCCTTCCACACGACCAGGTCCTGCCCGTGGAGCGGGTGCCAGGGATACTGCACGCGGACTACGCCGCGATGGGCACCATGTCGTTGTACCGCCCGGTGTCGGCAAGAGCCACCTGGCGATCAGTCTCGCCATCGCCGCGGCCCAGGGCGGGCGGCGCGTCTACTACGGCACCCTGGCCGACTTGATCGCCTCGCTGGAGGAGGCGCAACAGGCCGGTCGCCTCGCGCAGCGGATGAAGACGCTCGTCTTCCCCAGCGTGTTGGTCGTCGACGAGATCGGGTATCTGCCGATCACGCGGACCGGGGCGATGCTCTTCTTCCAGCTCATGAGTCGCCGCTACGAGCACGCCGCGACCGTCCTCACAAGCAACAAAGGCTTCGACGAGTGGGGCGAGGTGTTCGGCGACGACGTCATGGCCAGTGCCCTGATCGATCGACTGGTGCACCATTGCCACATTGTCAACATCCGCGGCAACAGTTACCGCATGCGCCAGCACGCTGACCTCTCAGCGACGCTCCGCGCCTCCACCCGCGAGGCGCGCGCCGCGGCCAAACCACGCGGCCGCGCTCGGGAGGCCGCGACGCCCTAGGGCTCGTCCCCACGACGAGTGTGCAATTTCAACCGGCGAAAATGTGCAACTTCGGCCGGTGTTGACACACGTTCGCTCTATATGGCATCCCTCGGCACCAAGCGCCGCGATAATGGAATGCAGCCCAGCGTCAGGATAGGACGTCCACCTTGGCCTCGGCGGCGCGACGATCAGGCCCATATTCCGAACAATAACGGTGTGGCCGGCACAGTCCGCGCCCTGGCATTCTGGTCGCAAGCCGACGACGAGAAGCGAGGCGAGGCAGGGCAGGGGAGGGTCGCTTAGGACCGCGCTTCCGGCCACGGTCTGTTGCATTGCTTACGGGTGGCCGCGGATGCACGCGCGCTCGTCCGGGGTTCGAAGGGCGGCCTCCCTCTCCCGGCGGAGACGCCAGAAATGGCTCGATCGCGACGTACTCTCGCCCGGCGCCGCGAGCCTGGCGGGTATGGAGATGCGGCGCCGATAGAACCACACCGCACTCAGCGCACCCGCGCCCCTAGCTGCTCCGGAACCCGCGAGTCTCTCGTACTTCGGACTCCGCGTAGGTCATCTGACCTAGTCTGGGCGACATTGCCGAATCGCAATCTCTTGCCGGATGGACACTCGATCCTCGTGCCGGACGCTTTCGGAGCACGAACCTGTCCCTCCATCGCGCGGCACATTAACGTTCCCGATCTGTCGCCCCCGATCCGGGGTAAGCGACCCTCCCTCGCTCTCTCGCCGTGGGGCGCCTTCGGTGTCCGAATAGCGCGCTCAAGACCACCTCCCATCGCGACAGCTCTGAGGCTTCTGTCGCCCCATGTTGGTCAGAGACTGACGAGGATTGACAGTGTGCCCCTACCGCGTCCTGGGCGTGTAGGCCGAATGGCCTACCACCCGGAGGTTCGCAGGCGTACTTCGCTGATCGTGCCGTCGACCCTCGCTAAGTACTCGAGGGTGACGTTATCGGCCGACTGGCCCACCACCGCGACTATAGGCACTCAACCGAAGGCACTTTCGACCGTCGCAGCCAGTAGGTCATCCGACCTAGGTGACCTTGCAGAATTGCAATCTCTTGCCGATTCCCCGGTGTCGACGTCGTCTCGATTGAAATACGGTTCCGTATGACCTCCGTTGTTTTGCTATCGCATGGGGTATCGGGAGGGTTCGCCGGTCATTGTAGGATGGGCGCGCCGACCGCCACCGGTCGCGGGCACCAGACGACCCTGCGTCGCGTGCGCTGGTTTGAGCACGACGCCAGCAGCGTGGCTGATTCCCATCCTACAGCGGAGGAAGGAACATGACATGGGACCTGCGAAGCCGTCACACACTCGCCTACCTCACTTCGATTGGCGTTGCGATGTTATTGGGTTGCGCCGAGCAGTCGGCAACGGCACCCGCCGACGAGAACAGGATGTCAGTTGCGGCCCTGAGCGACAGAGCGGCGACTGTGGAGAGGCGTTCTACCGCGCTGGTCGACGAAATCGCCATGCTGCGCGCCGTAGCTGCGAACCCGACGTTACGTAGTCGCGTGGCCATCGGCATCGGGGCCAATTCACACGCAACCATCGAAGATCTAATCGCTGTTCTGCAGGGAGCGCAGTCACAGACAACACAACCACAGACGATGCGATCGCCTTCGCTGTTTGGCGGCACACGCCTGCATGCCGAGGCCGCAGACTCGTCGACCAGCTTCTTCTTTACGAATATCAACGGAGCCTCAGTCGAACTCGCGGGGGTCAGTCAGATTTGGAACCTCTCGGGGTCGTCGCCGAACTTCCGTTACATCGCGTTCGTCGGCCAGACTCTGTGTTTCAGCAACTGTAACACAACCAACGTCTGGACGCTCAGTGGAACAGGGGATGGCTACTTCGGTTCGCAGCTCAAGGTCGAGTTCAACTATACAGCTTTGCCGCCAGCTGCGAATGGCCGGGACTCCGTCATTGCGGTGGGGGCTCAAACGGAAAAGGTGATCAATAAGCACTATGTCCAACCTTTCAGTGGCCCACTTGTCTTCCTCGGCCAGACACAAACGACCGGTAGTCTCTAATCGTGGTAGCGGACCGGCTCGCGCGACGACAAACAGCTAGGCGATGGGTCGCTTCGTGACCATCGTTCGACGTGCACTGCTAGCGTGCTGCCTGATGGCGCATGCGACGGCGGTTGTTGGTGCGGCAGAGGCGCAAAGCACCAGGTGCGCCGGAGGCAGGGCGACAACGCCGCGCAGGTTGGGCCCCCTGCCGTCGCGGCTCCAATTTCCGCGGCTGGTAAGCGGGCCTACGGGCGTACTCGTCGTAGGAGTCGAAGGGTATTTAAATCGACCGCGCGATACGACGACGATCGCGCGGTCGTCGCTTGCCTTGCGCGTGTATCGGCTCGATCGGAATCAGTTTGAGCCGGCCCGCCTGCGGGGGAATTTCCTGTTCGCCTATCCGCTGGCGGCAACCGACCGGTACGGCACGCTTCACGTCGTTTGGGCGGATCCGGATTCGTCCGATCACAAGGGTGTCGACCCCAATCACCTCGAATTCACGCGATTCACCACACTGTGGGATGTCTCGTATCGCGATGGTCGATGGGGTGAACCCATGATAATCTACCGCGCGCGGAAGATTGACTGGGGGCCCTCTGACGCCTCTGGCCTCGTCCACGACCCATCCGGAGATCTGGCGCTGGCCATCGCGAGCCAATCGTTGCGTGACACCGCGAGCATAGCCTTTATTCGCCAACGCGGTGACAAATGGCTGGTGCATGAACTGCCGATCGCGCTGGTGCCAGGCGACGCCGATCTCGCCATCCGGGATACTGGACTCGCAGTCATTTCGTTCATCGCCGCGAACCCCGGAAGGAACTACGGTCGACCCTCCAACACGGTGTTCGTGCTTCGCTCGGTTGACGCGGGGAGGACATGGAGTGGTCCGATTGAGGTGTCACGCGTGGAGGACCAGGGCTTGGCAAACCGCCCTCGTCTCCTTGTCGATTCCACGGGCATGTTGCGCTTGATTTGGGATGGGAGTGTCGCCGTCCCCTCGATCGGCAAGCTTTTCCAGGCGATGTCGGGGGACGGTTCACACTGGACTGACGGCCGGACTTGGGCGTTGCAAGGTCTTCTGTTCGACTCGCCAGCTGTCGTCGACCGGTGCAACACCATCCATGTCATCGCGGGTCAGCTACTCAACGAAGGATTGAGACTGACCGACGTGCGGTTCCCGGCGGATGGCGATCCCAGCGCCGTGCGCCTGTTTCCTGATCTCGCGGGCCACCGGCCAGCGGTGCTCGCCGAGAATGACCGGGTCGACTTGGTGTTTGAAGGCTGGAGCGGATCGCTCGTACTGGACAGCCCGGCTGCCAGCTGGCCGATCGAGACGCTCTATACAGTCATCCCGGTTGGGGACATGGAGGCAACAGCCCGCTAGTACGTAGGCCGGTGCGCGTCAAACTGCGGACTTCGGTTCTAGGTGTGAAAGCTCACGTGCCCGGATATAGCCGGCAATGCCCGGCAACAGTCACACAAGGCCCAGGCGGCCGAGGCGCACTATCTCGCGGCAAGGCAACAGAGCCGGATTTGTGGTACCTCCCCTACCCCTGTCTGGATCAGGATAGTTCGCGACGCCCTGATAGCGCGCGAGCCCTCATGGCGCGCACGGTCGAGTCCCGTTGAACACGGCGCTCTGATTTCGCGTCTGTTGAGATCGATTGAGCGGCCTGGGCCCTCTCCTTCCTTAGCCGCCGGTAGTAGCTCGACCGAGACTTGCTCTGTCCTGGGGCTGCGAGTCGTCTTGGAAGTGGGATTCGGATGTGGACCAGTGCGTTCCGTTTTTGCTGTTGTCCCGTTTGCCCCGGCCGACGTCGTGAAACGCGGCACCGCGTTCGATCTCCCGATTGCCCTCGGCGTCCTCGCGGCGACGAACCAGATCGACGCGCGGCGCCTCGCCGGGATCGTCTTCGTCGGCGAGCTCGGCCTCGATGGCGCGATCCGCGCCGTGCGTGGATCGCTGCCCATCGCCCGGTCTGTGTCCTCCCTGGACTCCCGCACTCGTCTTCTCGTGCCGCCGGCCAACGTCAGCGAGGCGGCGCTCGTGGCGCCATTGGCGCGGCACGACCGGTTGCTCACGCAAAGCACCCTGCGTGAGCTCGTGCATGCCCTCTCCTCCGGATCACTCCGCGGCGCAGACATACCCTCTCGCCGCGTACCCACGCGACGCGAGGGGGGCGTCGACTTCAGCAATGTCGTCGGTCAGGAATCCGCCAAGCGCGCGATCGAAGTCGCCGCTGCCGGCGGACACAACGCGCTCCTCCTGGGTCCACCGGGAACGGGGAAGACCATGCTTGCCCGGAGGATTCCCACGATCTTGCCGTCCCTCTCCGAGGAGGAGGCGCTCGAAGTCATCGCCGTGCAGTCGGTTGCCGGCATCCTGTCTGGCGATGGTCCGATTCCTCCGCCGCGCCCGTTCCGCGCCCCGCATCATACCATCTCATACGCCGGTCTCGTGGGAGGGGGGAAATCGCCGACTCCCGGCGAGGCGAGCCTCGCGCACTTGGGGGTGCTCTTTCTGGATGAGCTCTTGGAATTCTCGCGCGCGGCGCTGGAGGCGCTGCGACAGCCCATGGAAGACGGCCGCATTGTCATCACGCGCGCGCAGCGCAGCGTGACCTATCCGGCGCGCTTCACCCTGGTGGGTGCCGCCAATCCGTGCCCGTGCGGCCATGCCGGAGATCCGACGACTCCGTGTCACTGCCCGGCGCGTGACGTCAGCCGCTATCGCGCCCGACTGTCCGGTCCCCTCGCCGATCGCATCGACATGCAGATCTTTGCCGGCCCGGTTCCAATCAAAACCCTGTCCGGTTCCGGCGCCATTGAGGACTCCGCGACCATTCGCGCCCGTGTAGAGGCGGCACGCGCGGTCCAGCGCCGGCGCTACAAGGGCTCAGAGTGCAATGCGCAAGCGAACGGCCGGTCGATCGATGCCCACACGCCAATCGATGCCGACGCGCGAACCCTCCTGGACACCGCGGCGACCCGCCTGCACCTGTCGGCACGAGGCTATCACCGCATCCTGCGGGTCGCACGCACGGTAGCGGATCTCAACGAGACGGCGTCGATGACGCGGGCAGCGGTCGCTGAAGCCTTGGCGTATCGAGGGTTGGGGCCGGACCAAGACCCTACTACGTCAGTTTTTCCTCAGGAGACCGGCCGGTAGCGCGCATGGCGGGGTCTTCCATGTGGATGCCCACCACGCCCAGGTCTGTCCTGCGCCGTTGGCTCGGTCGCGCCCCGGAGCCGGTCCTGCAGGCATCGCCCGCCGAACGCGTGGCGATCTGCGAGTACAATGGCTGGCACGGCTTCATGCTGGAGGTGCTGTACCCGAACGCGATCCGCGTCAGCGTGGCCCCGGGCGACGCCGCCACGCGTTTGGTCGACGCGATCCCTGACAGCGTCCGGGGCGTCCTCGTGAACCTGAACGCCAGCCTGACCCGGGGCTTCATCGCCACCGAAACCGAGTTCGCGGCGGCGTTGGCCGAGCGGGGGCAGCGGGTGTTCAATCTCGAGGCCGTGGACATTCGGAAGTCCACGCTCCACGCTTGCGCGCAGGCGTTTGGCGTGCCCTCGGCGCGCGCCGCCGGCAACGGCCCGGACCACGAGCGCTTGATCGTGAAGTCCACGCTCAACCACGGCGGCGCTCCGGAGCGGATCCTGCGCGAGCGCTGGGGCGACCGCGCCACGTCGTTTATCGAGGGCTTGTTGGTGGAGCCCACCGAGTACGCCGTGCTGCGGCGCGACCACGTCCCCGAGGCCACGTGGACCGACCCCGCGCTCGTGGTCGAGCGTTTCATCGAGAATCCCGAGGGGATCTTTCTGCGGGTGTACGTCGTCGGTCCCGCCGCCGTCGTCAGCGTCGTCTGGGTCGATGGCGACATCAAGAAGCTTTCGACCCGGATGCGCCGCCGCCACAATTTCTACTACTGGGACCAGACCCCCCTGGGCCCGACCACGGCGCGGGCGGAGCACGCGCTGACCGCCACCCGCCGCATGGCCCTCGCCCTCCACATAGATTTTCTGGGAGCCGATTGCGTCACCGACGCCGACGGCGCCGTCGTGGTGGTCAATGTGAACAAGACCCCGTACTGGGGCCACCCGCGCCAATCACCGATCCTCGCGCACTTGCGCCACGGCTTCGACGCGTTGGTCGGCGACTTTACCTAGCGGTAGGAGATCCGCGGATGCTCGACGTCGTGAGTCTCGAGAAGAAGCTCGCCCAGTTCACCGACCAGTGGAGCCCGAAGATCGTGGCCGAGCTGAATGGCGATCACGTGAAGGTCGCCAAGATCCAGGGTGAGTTCGTGTGGCACTCCCACGCCCACGAGGACGAGCTGTTTCTCGTCCTCAAGGGCCGCCTTCGGATCGAGCTCCGCGACGGCGTCGTCACCTTGGGCCCCGGGGAGCTCGTCGTGATTCCCAAAGGCGTCGAGCATCGTCCGGTGGCCGAGCACGAGGTGCATCTCGTGCTCGTCGAGCCCGCGGGCATCCTGCATGCCGGCGGCGTCGCCGACCCCCGCGCCGTCCCCAGCTACGAACGGATTTAGCAGGGTTCTGACGCGGGCTGGCGTCCCCTCCGCCCGGCGCCGTTATTTCGACTGATGCTCGAGAAAGAACGGGCGCTCATCGACTGGCTCCGCCGCGCCGGGTCCGTGCTCGTGGGGTACAGCGGCGGCGTCGATTCCGCGTATCTCGCGTGCGTGGCCACGGAAACCCTCGGCCCCGCGCGCGTGCTGGCCGTGATCGGCAAGAGCGCGTCCTTCCCGGTCGCGCAAGCCGAGAATGGCCCGGGCCGTCGCTACCCGTTTTGGCGTTCCCGTCGAAGAAGTCGACACCGACGAGAATGGACGATCCCCGGTACGCCGCCAACCCCACCAACCGGTGCTACTACTGCAAGACCGAGCTCTGGGGCCGTTTGGCGCCGATCGCCCGCGCGCGGGGACTGGCCGTCGTCGTCGACGGTACCAATGCCGATGACCTCCGGGATCACCGCCCCGGCGGCGCCGCCGGGCGCGAGCACGGCGTCGCATCGCCGCTCGCCGACGCCGGCTTGACCAAGGCCGAGATCCGCGAGCGGTCGCGCGCGCGCGGCATCCCCACCTGGTCGGAGCCATCGTCGCCGTGTCTCGCGTCCCGTATTCCGCACGGCACTCCGGTGACGCCCCAGCGTCTCCGGACCGTCGAGCAGGCCGAACGCGCCTTGCGCCTCCTCGGCATCACGGGCAACCTGCGCGTGCGGCACCACGGCGACTTGGCGCGCGTGGAGATCGACGCCGGGCAACTCGATGACTGGAGAGCGCCGGCACGCCAGGCCGCGCTGTCGGCCGCCGTCCAAGGCGCCGGATATCTCACCGTCGATCTCGCCGAATACCGGTCGAGCGGGGCGGGTGCGGCTCTTCCTGGGGCTTAATCTCGATCCCGCCGTGCGCCGCCGCTGCTACGAGGCGACGGCTCCACTGCGGGCGGCGCGACCCGACGTGCACTGGGTCACCGAGCCGAAACTGCATCTGACCCTCAAGTTTCTCGGGGAGCAGGAGGAGTCCGTCGTTTCGCCCGTGGCCGCGGCGCTGGATCGCGTCGCCGGGGCCACCCGGGTCATGGACCTGGCTTTGGGGTCCCTGGGCGCGTTCCCGAACTTTCGGCGGCCGCGCATCGTATGGGTGAGGGTGGCCCCCGATCCCAAGTTGGAATTGCTACACCATGACATTGAGGTCGCCTGTGAAGCACTCGGTTTCGGACTCGATGGCCGCCCCTTCCGCCCGCACGTGACACTCGGTCGCGTCATCGAGCTACGCAATGCGACCCAACTGCGGGAGGCCGCGCGCCGGATGCGGCTCCGCGACGAGTCCCCCGTGCGGTCGATCGACCTCATGCAATCTCGGGGCGGCGCCTATCGCCTGCTGCACGCGTCGCCGCTCGACGCCCGGGAGCGGTAAGTCATGGGATGCTTGAGAACCATCGGGTGCCTGACCATCCTCGTCATCGGCGTGGTGGCCGGATGGATGACGCGCGCGATGTGGATCGACGCCCTGCGGCCGTCGGGACGACATGTCGTTCATGGCGACGTGAGCGGCGCCTCGGGCGTCAACAGCCCATGGCAGCCCGTGAGCGACCGCCGCGCCGCCGCCGCGCGCCACGCCGTCGAGAGATTGTCCGTGCCCAGGGGACCGGTGTATGAGACAGTCGACGGCGCCGAGTTCGCGTCCTATCTCATCGCCGGCGATGGCGGCCACATTCCCGGGAGCGCCGACAGCGTCCAAGCCGCGGTCATCGATGACCGGCTCCACGTGCGGGGACCCGTCGACTTGCGCCAGGTCGCGGACGCAGAGACCCTCGGTCCATTGGCTCGCTTCCTCGACGCGCCCCGACCCGTCGAGTTGGTCGGCACGGTCGACGTGCCGCGCCCCGGCGAAGCGGTATTCCACGTGACGGAGGTCAAGATCCAGTCGTTCGCTTTGCCCCCGGTGCTGATTCCGCGCCTCTTGGGCGCCATGGGCGGGCGCACCACCGTCGATATTCCACAGACCGTCGCCGACATTCGGGTCGCGCGCGGCCATATCACCCTGTACAAGAACGTTCCGTGAGCCGGCGAGTCCTGGTAATCGACGACGAGGAAGGCATCCGGGCGGCGCTCGGGCAGCTCCTCGAATACGAAGGCTACGAAGTCCGCTCCACCGCCAATGCGGCGGCGGGCCTCGGCGAGTACGAGAAGTGGCGTCCCCATCTCGTCTTTCTCGACGTCAAGATGGCGGGGATGGACGGCCTCGAGGCGCTCAAGCGCATCCGGGAGTTGGACCGGCACGCCATTGTCGTCATGATCAGCGGCCACGCCACGATCCAGACCGCGGTGCAGGCCACCCAGCTCGGCGCCTACGACATTCTGGAGAAGCCGCTCGACACCGACCGGATCCTCGTCACGTTGCGCAACTCGCTCCAGCATCTGGAGCTCAACGAGGAGAACAGCCGCCTCAAGCAGACCATCGAATCGCGCTTCGAGATCGTCGGGAAATCGTACGCGATCCGATCGCTCATCGAAAAGATCGAGAAAGTCGCCGGCACCCCGGCCCGGGTCTTGATCACCGGCGAGAATGGCACCGGCAAGGAGTTGGTCGCGCGCGCCATTCACCGGCAGTCTCCGCGCCACGACAAGCCCTTCATCGAGGTCAACTGCGCCGCCATCCCGACCGAGTTGATCGAGAGCGAGCTGTTCGGGCACGTCCGCGGGTCCTTTACCGGGGCCGTCGCGGACCGGGCCGGCAAATTCGAGCAGGCCCACCGCGGGACCCTGTTTCTCGACGAGATCGGGGACATGAGCCTGGCCGCGCAGGCCAAGGTCCTGCGCGTGCTCCAGGATGGGGTCGTGACCCGCATCGGGGGATCGCGGACCATTGCGGTCGACGTCCGCGTCATTGCGGCCACCAACAAGACGCTGTCCGACGAGATCGCTGCCGGCCGGTTCCGGGAGGACCTGTACTACCGGCTCAACGTGGTCCCGATCGCCGTGCCGGCGCTGCGCGACCGCCGCGAGGACATCGCCCTGCTGATCCAGCATTTCATGGCGTTGATCGCCGAGAGCGACGGCGTAACCCCGCGGACGATCGCTCCCGACGCCGTGGAGGCGTTGCAAGCCCTGGAATGGCCGGGCAACGTCCGTGAGCTCCGCAACACCATTGAGCGCCTGCTCATTCTCGGGGCCGGCCCGCGCATCGCGGCCAGCGACGTCGACCGCTTGGTCGGCCGTCGTACCGTCGAAGACGGGACCGGGATCGGGTCATTGGCGTCATGCACGACCTTCGAGGAATTCAAACAGGAGGCCGAGCGGGCCTTTCTGCTGGCCAAGCTCCGGGCATTCGACTGGAACGTGTCGGAAACGGCGCGGGCCCTCGATATGCCCCGATCGAACCTGTACAAGAAAATCGAACGCTACGCATTGACCAGGGAGGGTTGATGCCCAAATCCGGCAGCGGCGATCGCGACTGGGACGCGGAGATGGCCAAGATCGACCGGCAGCTCGCCGCGACGTCCCCCGAGAAGCTGGCGGCGATGGCCGCCGAGAGCCCGAGCCTCCAACCAACGGTTCAGCAGCGCGCGCTCAAGGCCGGCACGCCCGCGGCGCCGGCCGCGCCGCACAAGCATCGGCCCATGGCCGCATGGGCGCGGCTGCTTCTAGCCCTGGCGTTGGGGGTGGGGATGGTGTTCTGGCCCTACGCCGCGCGCTGCGGCGCGGGCCTCGCGATATACTTGGTAGGCGTCACGACCCTGTTCTCCGCCGGTGTGTGGAGCGCGATCTGGACGTGGCGCCATCGGACTCCGCGCGCGCACGTCTTGGCGCTCTTGCTCGTGGTGGAAGGCCTGTACCTGGCGGGAGTCGAAGTGCTGCCCCGAACCGGCTACGCCAAACCGGACGTGGCGCATCCTGCCCTTTGGAGCTGTTCATGAAGGCATTCAAGAATTTCATCGCGGGCGAATGGCGCGACGCCACGGGCGGCGCGACGTTCGACGATGTGAACCCCGCCGACACGCGCGACGTGGTGGGGCGGTTTCCCAAGTCGACGGCCGGTGACGTCGAGCGCGCCGTGCAATCGGCCCAGCGTGGCTTCGCCGCGTGGTCCAAGACGCCGGCGCCGGCGCGTGGGGACGTGCTGCGGCGGGTCGGCGATCTCATGACCGGGAAGAAAGAGCACATCGCCAATCTCATGACCCGGGAGATGGGCAAGCCGCTGACCGAGACGCGGGGCGATGTCCAAGAGGGCATCGACACCGCGTACTACGCGGCGACCATGGGGCGGCAGCTGTTCGGTCGCACCGTGCCCAGCGAGCTCAAAGCCAAGTGGGCGATGAGCTACCGGCGCCCCATCGGCGTCGTCGGCATCATCACGCCGTTCAACTTCCCGATGGCGATCCCGACCTGGAAGATGTTTCCGGCGTTCCTGTGCGGAAATGCCTGCGTCTTCAAGCCCGCCGAGGATGTGCCGCACACGGCGACCATGCTGGTCGAGATCCTGCTGGAAGCCGGGCTGCCGCCCGATGTCATCCAGCTCGTGCACGGGGAGGGGGATGTCGGGGCCGCCATTGTCAATCACCCCGCGGTGGCCGCGGTGTCGTTCACCGGCTCGACCGAGACCGGCCGGATCGTCGGCGAGACGTGCGGGCGGATGCATAAGCGGCTCTCGCTGGAGATGGGGGGCAAGAACGCCCAGATCGTGCTCGACGATGCCGACCTGGACCTGGCGCTCGAGGGTGTCCTGTGGGGCGCGTTCGGGACCACTGGTCAGCGATGCACGGCGACGTCGCGCCTCATTCTGCAGCGGGGCATTCACGACCGGTTCGTGGCCCGGTTGGCCGAGCAGGCCGGGAAGTTGGTGCTGGGGGACGGTCGCACGAAGGGCACCGACGTCGGCCCGCTGATTCACGCCGCGTCGCGCGAGAAGGTCGAGCGGTACGTTCAGATCGGCAGGGATCAGGGCGCTGAGCTGGCGCTGGGCGGGGAGCGGGCCGACGGCGCAGGGCTCGACTGCGGGTGGTTCTATCGTCCGACGATATTCGTGGGCGTCAAACCGGGGACGCGCTTGGAGCAGGAGGAGATTTTCGGGCCCGTGCTCTCGGTGATTCGGGTGGAGACCGCGGATGACGCCTTTGCGGTCAATAACGACGTGGCCTACGGCCTGTCCTCATCGTTGTACACACGGGATGTGAACTTGGCCTTCCGGGCGTTGTCGGAGTTGGACAACGGGATCACGTACATCAATGCCCCGACCATCGGCGCCGAGGCGCACCTGCCATTCGGCGGGGTCAAGCAGACCGGGAACGGCCATCGGGAAGGCGGCTGGGAGGTGTACGACTTTTATTCGGAGACGAAAGTCGGCTACGTCGACTTTTCCGGCACGCTGCAGCGCGCGCAGATCGACACGTATCTGGGTACGCCCGATTGAGTTCACTTGAATTTGCCAGAGGCGTCGGATTAATTGAGCCATGATGGAGGTGCAGTGAGCGAGCGTGCGATCTCTCCCCAGATGCGCCAGGAAGCGCTGCGCCGCCTCAATAGGAAGGGATTGCCGTGGCGCCTGGCGTGGGACTGGGCCCGTTCCTTCATCATCGCGGTTTTTCTCTTCCTGATCGTTCGCCAGTTCTTCGTCGAAGCCTTCAAGATCCCCACGGGGAGTATGGAGCACACCCTGCTCGTGGGTGACTTCCTGCTCGTCAACAAGCTGGTCTACGGGGCCGAAGTCCCGCTCACCAGCAAGCGCCTCCCCGCGTTACAGAAGCCCGCGCGCGGCGAAGTGATCGTTTTCCAATATCCGGTCGATCCGTCGAAGAATTTCGTGAAACGCCTCGTCGGTATCCCGGGCGACACGCTGGCGATGAAGGACGGTGTGTTGTATCGGGACAGTAAGGCTGTCACTGAATCGTACGTCGTGCACGAAGAGCCGGGCGCGGACAACGATGACCGAGATTTCAAGTGGCAGGCAAGCTACTTGGTGAAGACTGCCGAGGGTGGCGCCATCGACCACCCGTCGAGTAACAACTGGGGTCCCATAGTCGTCCCCGAGAAGAGCTACTTCGTGCTCGGGGACAACCGCGACAACTCGCTGGACAGCCGGTTCTGGGGATTCGTGCCTGACTCACTGATCCGCGGGCGGCCGATTTTTGTCTACTACAGCTATCAGCCGGACACGGCACGGGCGTTCGCGTGGTTGACGCGCATTCGCTGGCGGCGGATCGGTGAACGGATCGACTGAGGACGCGACGCATCAAGGAGCGGTTGGCAGTATGGCAGCGACGAAGAACAAGAAAACGTCGTACGAAGAGGGGTCGCTCGATCAGTATCTCCGCGACATCAGCGTCTATCCGCTGATCTCGCGTGACGACGAAGTGCGACTCGCGCAGGCCATCCGGAAGGACGATCAGGACGCGCTCGACAAGCTCGTGCGGTCCAATCTGCGGTTCGTCGTGTCGGTGGCCAAGAAATATCAGAACCAGGGCGTGGCCCTGTCCGACCTGATCAACGAGGGCAACCTCGGCTTGATCCGCGCCGCGCACAAGTTCGACGAGACGAAGGGCATCAAGTTCATCTCCTACGCCGTGTGGTGGATCCGGCAGGCGATCCTGCAAGCCCTGGCCGAGCAGTCCCGCATCGTGCGCGTGCCGCTCAATCGCGCCGGCACGCTGCACCGCATTGGCAAGCGGGCCAGCGCGTTGCTGCAGGAGCTGGGACGCGAGCCCACGCACGAAGAGATCGCCGAGGGCATGGACATCACGGAAGAGGAAGTCGCGAAGACGATGGCGATCTCGCAGACGCACCTCTCGCTGGATGCGCCGCTCACTCCGGGCGAGGACAACCGGCTGCTCGACTATCTGCCGGACACCCTCAATCCGACGCCCGACGAGCAGACGTTCGAGAAAGCCCTCACCGAATCCATTGAAGAGGCCCTGGCCGGCCTCAAGGAGCGCGAGTCGAAGATTCTTCGTCTGTATTTCGGTCTGGATGGGGAGGAGCCGATGACGCTGGAGCAGATCGGCTCGTTGATGGGGATCACCCGCGAGCGGGTGCGGCAGATCAAGGAGAAGGCGCTCTCGCGGTTGCGGCACGTGAGCCGCGCCCGCGCGCTCGAATCGTATCTGGGCTGACCGTGGCGTCGACCGCGAGCTCGTTCGACGTGACGACCGGCGTCGACCTGCAAGAGGTCGACAACGCCGTCAACCAGACGCAGAAAGAGATCGCGCAGCGCTACGACTTCAAGGGCACCAAGGTCTCGATCGCGTTCAAGCGCGCCGAGAACATGTTGGTCCTGGTGGCCGACGATGACTTCCGGATGACGGCGCTCTTCGACGTGCTCCAGTCCAAGCTCATCAAGCGCGGCGTGCCCGTGAAGAACCTCGACATTGGCGAAGTCAAACCGGCGGGCAACGATACGGTCCGTCGCGAGATCAAGCTCAAGACGGTCCTCGATAGCGACACGGCGAAGAAAGTCGTGGCCGTCATCAAAGACGCCAAGATGAAAAAAGTCCAGGCGTCGATTCAAGGGGACCAGGTGCGCATCTCGTCGCCGTCCAAGGACGAGCTGCAGGAAGCGATCGCGCTCCTGCGCGGCAAGGAATTCGGCGTCGAGCTCAAGTTCGGAAACTACCGCTGAATGCGAGTCGGGTTAGTCACGCTCGGCTGCGACAAGAACACGGTCGACAGCGAGCGGTATCTGGGCGAGCTCGTGGCCCATGGCGCCGAGATCGTCGCGTCGCCGGCCGACGCCGATGTGATCATCGTCAATACCTGCGGGTTCATTGACGCCGCCAAGAAAGAGTCGATCGACGCCATCGTCGCCGCCTCGCACCAAAAATCCGCCGGGACCTGCCAAGCCGTCATCGCCGTTGGTTGCATGGTCCAACGCCACAAGGCCGAGCTGATCGAAGCCCTGCCGGAAGTGGATCTGTTCTTGGGCGCCGGCGAATCCGAGCGCCTGGTGCCGGAGCTCAAGGCGCGCGGTCTGCTGGACGCCGCCGACCATCCGGGCGAGCGGATATTCACCGGGGAGCTGCCGCACGTCCGGTACCTCAAAGCCAGCGAGGGATGCGATCACGGGTGCGCCTTCTGCGCCATCCCGCTCATGCGCGGCCGGCACCGATCCTTCGCGCTGGCCGATGTGATACGCGAGGCGCAGTTGCTGGAGCTGCAAGGCGCCCGCGAGATCAACCTGGTCGCCCAGGATCTGGCGCACTACGGACGCGACCGGCGGGACGGCGTGCGCCTGCCGGAACTGCTCGACGCCCTGGTCGACGAGACCGGCGTGCCGTGGATCCGGATGCTGTATCTCTACTCGGCCGGCATCACGCCCGCGCTGCTCGAACGGGTGGCGCGGCACGGGCGCATCGTGCCGTATCTCGACATGCCCATCCAGCACGGCTCCGACGCCGTGCTGGCGCGCATGCGGCGGCCCGAGCGCGCGGAGAGCATCCGGCGCACCGTCGGCCGGGCCCGCGAAGCGGTGCCCGACGTCGCGATCCGGACCACGTGCATCGTGGGATTTCCCGGAGAGACGGACGACGACTTCCAGCGTCTGCTCGACCTGCTGGAGGACGTGCAGTTCGAACGCGTGGGTGCGTTCACGTATTCGGCCCAAGAAGGCACGCGCGCCGCGGAGCTGCCGGACGATGTCCCCGATGCGCTCAAACGCGAGCGGCTGGAGCGCCTCACGGAGCTGCAACGGGCGCTCACCGGGGAGCGATACGAGCGGCGGCTGGGCCGGACGGTCGCCGCGATCGTGGATCGCGTCGACGGCTCCGCCGTCTCCGCGCGTCTCCCCTGGCAGGCGGATGATATCGACGGTGGGACCAGTGTCTCGATCCCGGAACCGATGGCGCCCGGGACGATCATTGAGGTGCGGGTCGACGAGGTCGTGGACGACTATGATTTCGCCGCCACGATGACACGCGTACTCGACGCGGCGCCGCCGGAGGCGGCGAGCGCGCCCCGCCTGGGGCGGGCACTGCCGACGCTCGGGAGCTGGGGCCGGTGAGCGAGGCGGGTCGTCGCTCGGCCGAGTTGATGGCCCGCGCGCGGGAGATTTTCCCCGGCGGCGTGAACTCCCCGGTGCGTGCGTTTCGCGGGGTAGGCGGCGAGCCCTTTGTCGTGGCCAGGGGCGAAGGTCCGAGAATCTGGGACGTCGACGGGCGCTCCTATATCGACTTCGTGCTGTCCTGGGGACCGCTCGTACTCGGCCACGCGCCGCCGGTAGTGTTGGATGCGTTGGCGGACGTGATGGCGCGGGGGACAAGCTTTGGCATCCCCACGGGGCTCGAGCTCGACCTGGCGCTCCTCATTCGGGAGCGGATGCCCCACCTCGAGATGCTGCGTTTCGTCTCCAGCGGCACCGAAGCGACCATGTCGGCCCTGCGGCTGGCCCGCGCCGCGACGGGCCGGGATCGCGTGCTCAAGTTCGACGGGTGCTACCACGGCCATGCCGACTCTTTTCTGGTGAAGGCCGGATCGGGCGTCGCCACGCTCGGTCTTCCCAACTCCCCCGGCGTGCCCGCCGCGCTGGCCGAGCTGACGTTGACCGCGCCGTTCAATGACCTGCCGGCCGTGGAGGCGTTGGCCGCGCGCTACGCGGACTCGCTGGCCGCGATCATCGTCGAGCCCGTGGTGGGGAACGCCGGCTACATCGAGCCGCTGCCGGAATTTCTCCCGGGTCTGCGCGCGATCGCCGACCGCACGGACGCCGTGCTCATCTTCGACGAAGTCATGACCGGGTTTCGCATCGCGCCCGGCGGCGCCCGCGAACGGTTCGGCGTCACCGCCGATCTCACCACGCTGGGCAAAGTCATTGGCGGCGGCCTTCCCGTCGCTGTCTTCGGCGGCAAACGGGATCTCATGGAGCGCGTCGCCCCATCGGGGCCCATGTACCAGGCGGGGACGCTCTCGGGGAATCCGCTGGCCATGGCCGCGGGCCTCGCGACGCTCCGCGCGTTGACCCCCGCGCTCCACGAGCGGATCGCGCGGCGCACCGCGGACTTGGTCCGGGGCCTCGGCGAGGTCGCCGCCCGGCACGGCGTACCGTTCACGGTGGGTGCCGCCGGGTCGATGTGGGGATTCTTCTTTCACCAGGGACCCGTGCGCTCGTTCGCCGACGCGAAGCAGTCGGACACCGCACGCTACGCGCGCGTGTTCCACGCGTTGCTGGATCGTGGCGTCTATTTGGCGCCTTCGGCCTTCGAGGCCGGTTTCGTTTCGGCGGCGCATGGTCCCGACGAGATCGGCGAAACGCTGGATCGCTTCGACGCTGCTATGTGCGCGCCGTAGCCGCACTCGCCTGGGCGGTCAGCACGGCCCCGGCGCCCGCCGCCCAGCACCTGGTGCGCATTGCGCTGGCCAATGGAGCGCGTGAGGGCACCGTCTCGGCCACCGGGACGTGGCTCCTGCTGCAGTCTGGCGGCACCAAGACGCTGGTGCGGGGAACAGGCCGCGGCGTCTGGACCGTGACCCGGCGCGGCGGCAAACTCCGCGTCACGAACGAAAGCGGGGAGACGGCCACGCGGAGCGGCCCCCTCATCGCGCGGCCCGCCACCGATGACGTGTTCATCACGTGGGACGGCCACCGCTATCGCGGCGAGCTCGAGATCCGCGCGACCAGCGAGGGCCTCCTCGTCGTCAACCGTCTCCCGGTCGAGGACTACCTGCGCGGCGTCATCCCGCTCGAGCTGGGGGTGATCACCGACGGCGAGCTGGCGGCGATGGAAGCCCAGGCCGTGGCCGCCCGCAGCTATACCTACGTCCGGCTCGCCGACCCGGATCTGGTCCGTCGGCCGTTCGACCTCGTCGCGACGACCACCGACCAGGTCTACGGCGGGGTCAGCGGCGAGTCCCGCCTCGGTGACGAGGCCGTGCGGGCGACGGCGCGGGAGGTGATCTCGTACGGCGGCCGCATTGTCAACGCGCCGTATTTCGCCGCCTGCGGCGGCAGCACGGCCGCGGCGTCGGAAGTCTGGAAGGAGGGCGACCAGCCCTACTTGCGGCCGGTCAGTGACCGGGTGCCGGGCACCGATCGGTTCTATTGCGATGGCTCGTCCAAGTTCCGGTGGACCCGTCAGTTCAGCGGGAGGGAGCTCGCGAACCTTCTCGCGCAGTACCTCCATCAACGGCCGTCCGTCGTCGGTGCGGTGCGTACCGTGGTCGCTGAATCGCCCGGTGTCTCCGGCCGCATCCCGGCGCTGACCGTCATCACGGACCACGACCGGTACCGGTTCCGCGGCAACGATATTCGCTTTGTGCTGCGGTCGCCGGGCGGCGAGATTCTGAACAGCACCTACTTTGTCGCGGAGACCGACTTGGGCGCCGACAATCATGTCGCTTCGCTCACCCTGCGTGGGTTCGGCAACGGCCACGGGGTCGGCATGTGCCAGGCCGGGGCCATCGGACGCGCGCGCGCCGGTCAGGGCTACGAGACGATCCTCGCGACGTACTACCCGGGGACGACGCTTGCGACTGTGGACTAGCCTGTCGCTTGGCGCCGTTTGCGTGCTCACGAGGGTGGCCGGCGCGCAGGACACCACCAGCCATCGCGACAGCGTAGCGCGGCGCGACACGACGGCCCGCGACACGACCGCCAGGGATACCACGGCGCACAAAAAGCCGTCGCTGATCCAGTACCTGAACCTGGACAAGCTCCGCCTGGATGGCATTGGGGTGACCGGAGGGGTGGTCTCGCCCCTGCAAATCGAGCCCGCCGCGACATATTCCGTGGAGGCCGACTACGGTGAGATCATCCCGCACTGGCGGTTGTTCGTCGGAGCGGCCGTATGGTCCTCGCGGTACACCGATGCGGCCGTGCACACCTTGATCAACACCATCTACCGGAACAGTGTGATCAACCCGAGCCCGACTGACTCGCTGCGCTATCAGAAGATCTCGATTTCCGACGTGGTCCTGAGCATCGACCTCCGGTTCTCGCCGTTGCGCGCGCAGAGCTTCCTCCGGCCGTACCTCACGGCCGGCGTCGCCACGCATGTGCAGGACGCATCCGGTGCGGCGATCCGCGGCACGATCGTCGAGCACACGTTGGATGGCTTTTCACCAGGGGTGGCCGGCGCCGTCGGCCTCGAGGTGCGGCTCGCCTCGTGGCTCATTGCCGACGGCCAGGCCCGCTATGATCTCCTGAGCGGGGACCGCTTCGGCACACTGCGCGCCGGCGGACGCTATCTCTTCGGACCGGAGCGGCAACGGTGAGCCCGACGACCCCCGCACCGACCCGCATTGCCCTTCTCGGCGTCGGCGCCATCGCCCAGCTGGCCCACCTGCCGGTCCTGGCCAAGATGCGCGGCGTCGAAGTCGTCGCCTTGTGCGACAGCGATGGACCCAAGGCCCGCGCGCTCGCCGACCGCTTTCAAGTCCGCGACGTCTTCACGGATATCGACGACTTGCTGGAGTTCGACGAGCTGGACGCGGTCATCATCGCGACGCCGAACCACCTGCACGAGCCGCACGTCCTCCGGGCGTTGGCGGCCAAGGTGCACGTGCTCTGCGAACGCCCGCTGGCCCTCACGGCCCGTGGCGTGGAGCGGATCCTGGCCGCGTCGGACCGCGCCGACCGGGCGATCGTCGTCGCCAACAACCATTGATTCCGGAGCGATGTCCAAGCGCTGCATTGCTTCATGGCGGGTGGCGAGTTGGGCCGCCTCTTCGGCGTTCGCTCCGGATCCTACCAGCTGGCGCGGCCGACCGACGGCTGGCGTTCGCGGCGGGCCGAGGCCGGGGGCGGCGTGTTCTTCGAGCACGGCGTGCCGCTGCTGGATCTGGCCCTGTGGTTGGCGGATTTTCCCGATCCGGTGCGGGTGACGGCCCATATGGAGCGCGGCCGCGGCGTCCACACCGTAGAGGACACCATGCTCGTGCACCTGGAGTGCACGCAGGGCGTGTCGCTCTCGTTCGATCTGTCGTGGAATTACGTGGGTGAAGAAGAGCGGTGGTGGTTCGAGGTGCTGTCGACGCGCGGCAGCGCGCGTTTGTCGCCGCTCCGCGTCATCAAGTCCCTCAATGGCCGGCCGACGGACGTCTCCCCCACCGGAGCCGCCGCCCGCGAGAGTGTGTTCATCCAGTCGTATCGCGCCGAGCTGGCGCATCTCGTGGCCGTCGTGCGCGGCGAGATCAAGCACGAGGCGCCGACGGATCAGCTCACGGTACACCGGATCGTCGAAGCGATCTACCGGTCGGCGGACGAGGAGAAAGAGATCAAATTGTGACCGGCCTCTCCCGGCGTCGCGTCCTCCGGCCGTCGCGCGCGGAGCTCACGGCGGCCGTGGGCGCATCACTGCTGTTCGCGCTCGCGTTTCCGCCGCTCCGCCTGTTCGTGCCGGCGTTCGTGTGCCTCGTGCCGCTGGCGGTCGCCGTGGATCGGGCGCCGACGGCGGGCAGCGCGGCGCGCGTGGGGCTGTGGTTTGGTCTCCTCGGGTACGGCGCCAATCTCTACTGGATCGCGGTCGCGCTGTCGATCTTTACGTGGCTGGCGAGCCTGGGCTACGTGGCCGCGTTGGTCTGGCTGGCGCCCTGGTTCGCGCTGACCACCGCCGCGCTCTGGGCTGCCCGCCGCTTCACGGGCTGGCCCTTCGCCGTGCTCCTGCCCACGGTCTGGGTGTGCTCCGAGCTCGTCCTCCTGCATCTGGGCGACCTGGCGTTTCCCTGGCTCACGCTGGGCCTCGCCGTCTCCACGTTCCCCCACTTCGCGCAACTCGCTGATCTGAGCGGCGTGCACGGTCTCACGGCCTGGATCGCGATAACCAACGGGCTTATCGCGGATGCCATACTCACGCGACGGCGCGTGGCCGTTCGAGTAGCGGGCATCCTCGCGCTCGGCGCGGGGGTCTACGCCTATGGGACGTGGCGCCTCGCGACTACGCCGCTCCGCGCGTTGGCGCCGATCGCCGTGATCCAACCGAACGTGCCCGAGGACGAGAAGATCCAAGAGGCGAACCGGCCGCGCTTCATGGGAATCATGGCCAGCGCCACGCGGGCCGGTCTGGTTCGAGGGCCCAAGCCGGCGCTCATCGTGTGGCCCGAGGCGTCGCTGCCGGACTTTCTGTCGAACCACGGCGAGTGGCGCGACTCCCTGCGGGCGTTGGCCGCGGAGACGCATACGCCGCTGCTCTTCGGCGTGCTCGACGTGACTTGGCTATCGCCGGTGTCCTACGACTATTTCAACGCGGCCGAACTGGCCGATTCGACGGGACAGCTCGGCGCCCAGCCCGCGTATCACAAAGAATACCTGGTCCCGATCGTCGAGCGCGTGCCGTTCGTGAACCCGCGATGGTTCGAGGGGCTCAAGTACTTCGGCGGCTTCGGGCGTGGCGTCGACCCGGAGCCCTTCCAGCTGCCGTTCGGGCGACTGGGAGTGCTCATTTGCTATGAGTCGATCTTTCCCGATCTCGCCCGCCACTATCGCCGCTCGGGCGCCGACGTGCTGGCCAACATCACCAACGATGCGTGGTTCGGCCGCAGCATGGCGCCCTATCAACACGTGGCCCATCTGCGGCTCCGCGCCATTGAAAATCGCATCGGCATTGTGCGGGCGGCGAACACCGGCATCTCCGAGTATGTCGATCCCCTCGGCCGCGTGCACGGCGCCACGGATCTCTTTGTGCCGGCCGCGCGCACGTACGACGCGCAGACGACGTCGGTGATCACACCGTACGTGCGATGGGGCGACTGGATCGGCGGTGTGGCCGCCGTGTCCACGTTGGCGCTGGTCGCCGGCTACCTCACGTCGCGTAGACGCGCGCGGCGATGAACGTGCGCAGCAGGTCAGGGTCGATGGCCCCCGCGCGCATCTCGTCGTTCAAGATCTCGAGCGCCCGCTCGGCGCTGACCGCGCGCTTGTAGGGACGATCCGCCGCCGTCAAGGCGTCGTAGATGTCGGCGATCGTCATGATGCGCGCCTGGACCGGGATCGCCTGGGCGTCCAACGCCCGCGGATAGCCACGCCCGTTGAGCTTCTCGTGATGGGCGAAGGCGATGTCCGGCACGTGCCGCAGCTCCCGCGTCCAGGGAATCTGTCGCAGAAACCGGAACGTGTGCGTGACGTGGGATTCGATCTCGCGCCGCTCTTCGTCGTCCAGGTTTCCGCGCCGGATCGACAGCCACCGCTGCTCGTCGTCGGTCAGGACCGGGCGGCACTCGCCATCGAGATCGTTGAACATGAGCCCGGCCAAGGTGGAGAGCGGCTCGGCGCTCTTCTCCACGTCCAGCGCCGGTTCATTCGCGGACCGCACGGCCTGGTAGAGGCGCTCCAGTTGGCTCCGGGTGTCATTCGAGCTCGCGCTGGATCCTCTCGACGAACGCGTCGTAGTCGATCCCTTCGCGGGGTTGCATGAGGTAGTCGGCGCGCGCCCGCTCGAATTGCGCTTCCGCGGCCTGCGCCAGGACGGCGAAGCGTAGGCGGATGAGATCGGCGTTGAGCGGGTAGAGCTTCTTCTGCTTGATCAGCACCTGCTCGCGCACGCCCACTTTTCCGAAGTCGTGCAGCAGGCCCGCGTACCGTAATTCCCGCAACTGCGCCCGGGAGAATCGCGTGACGCGGTAGGCGCCTTCGCCGCCGCCGCGATCGACGACTTCGGCCAGCGCCACGCTCAGGGCCGCCACACGGGCCGAGTGTCCGTACGTCGTCGGGTCGCGGGACTCGATCGCCGTTACGGCGGCCGTGACGAATCCCTCGAACAACCGTTCGATATTCTCGTACAGCTGGCTGTTCTCAATGGCCACCGCGGCCTGCGAGGCCAGCGCCGTCACCAGCTCCACCGATCGCTGGTCGTACGCAATGGCTTCCCGCAGCGGGCTGTCGTGGGTGGGCTTGCGGTTGATCAGCTGCAGCACGCCGACGACTTCGTCCTTGTGCGTCTTCATCGGCAGCACGAGCGTGGATTTCGTGCGATAGCCGAACTTGTCGTCGAAGCTGCGGTTCTGCCGATAGGGCACGTCGGCGGGCAGCTGGTACACATTGTCGATGACCAGCGGTTCGCCCGTGGACGCTGCGTAGCCGGCCAGGCTCGCGTGGTCGAGCGGCACCGTGAACTCGCTCAGCGGCAGGTTCGGCAGCGTGAAGTTCTGGGACAACTTGAACCGGAGCGCCGAGGGCCCGCCGTCCTCGCCGCGCTCCAGCAGGTAGAGTGAGCCCGCGTCGCTGTCCGCGATGCGGCGGGCCTGCGTCAGGATCTTGTCGAGGAGCGTCAGCAGGTTGCGCTCCGTCGACAAGGCGACGCCGATATGTGTCAGCTCGGTCAGCTCCCGATAGCGGCGGGCTTCGGCCGCGCGCGCCGCCGACGCGGCGCACAGCGCGCCCGCGTGGCGGAATCCCGCCCGGATCTGCGTCACGACAAGCGCCGGCTCGGCTCCGGGAGGCAGATACCCGGCGATGGGGAGGTCGGGCGGGGGCGTCGGACCGCCCAGAACGACGATCGCCGCCGCGTCAGCGGCGGCGGCGATCAGTTCGGGCTTCGTCTCGGTGGCGACCAGTATCACGGTCGGGCGCTCGGGTTCCAGCGTCTCCATCAACGGAAACGCCCGCACCCGCCGCACTTCGATTTCCTCCGGCAGCCGGGGAAGGTCGATCCCGGTGCCGGCGACGATCAGGAGCGCGTGCACGGCACCGGCTCAGCCGGAGCTGAGCGTGGCCAGGCGCTTCTTGGAGGGTTCGTACTCGGGAAACTTGTTCAACGACGCCTTGTAGTACTCGACGGCTTTGCCCTTGTTGCCTTTGTCTTCCTCGGCCAGGCCGCGCGAATACAGCATCACGGTCTCGAACGGGACTTTCTTGGCTTCGTCGGCGCGCGCCGAGCGGGCTTTGACGTCCAACTGCGGGAGCCGCATCCCGCGGATCATGGTGTCGGCGAGCTGCGTGACCATGCTCAGCGCGTTGTTCGTGTTGCCGTTGACGCGGGCCGTGTACTCGACCTGGGATGTCTCGACGTCGACGGCGCGGCTGGTCAGGATCATCTTGCCGCTCTGGTCGGCGACGAACCCGCCGAAGATCATGTGGTGCGCGCCGAGCAACTTCCCGAGATGCACGATGGTCTCTTGCGAGACCCGTTTCGGATCGATGTTCTGCTCATCCATCAGCTTCTGCAGCTGATCGCGCTCCACGACGCGAATCGCGGTGTCGGCCGAGAACTCGGTGATGAGCAGGTCGGCCATGCCTTTGGTGAGCGGATCGAAGTCCTCGTGCTGCTTCCCCATGGCGCCGTTGTCGAAGTACATCACGGCGACCGTCGGGCGGGTATCGGTCGTCTGAGCCAAGGCGGGAAGGGCGACCGCGACTGCGGAGAGAACGGCGAGCGTCTGGCGATACATGCGCACTCCTCCTATCGGGGAGTCAAACCGTCAACGTGAGTCCCTCGGCGGCCGCCAGGATTTCCAGCCGGCCACCGCGCTGCGCGACGAGTGCCCGGCACTCGTCGGTCCGGCGATCGACTTCGTCATCCGTACGCTCCGGCTTGTGGTGGAACAGGACCAGCCGTTCCACCTCGGCCTCCAGCGCCAACGCGACTGCGTCTTCGTACGTCGAGTGGCCCCAGCCCACGTGCTGCTGGTACTCCTCGGTCGTGAACATTGAGTCATGCACCAAAACGCCCGCCCCACGGCAGAACGCGATCAAGTCGCGCTGCCAGGTAGCGGGTGACTCATAGATACCAGCCGGGCTCAACTCGTTGTCCGATATGTAGACGAGGGACTCTGCCGCGACGTTTCCGTTGGGCGTAAAGCGATAGCCCAGGGCCCCGCCGGGGTGTTGGACCGGAAACGCCCGTACATTGAGCGCGCGCTTGAGGGAGAGGCGATCCGACAGCTCCCGCACCTCGATCGACGCCGCGAGCTGGTCGAACGTGATGGGAAAGACGACGGGTGACATTGGTCGCGCAGCACGCGGCCGATGCTCGTCTCCATCGCTTTGGAGCCCCAAATCGTGAAGTGATTGCCTTCGCGAAAGACCGGCGCGAAGAACGGCAGCCCCTGGATGTGATCCCAGTGGGCGTGGGTCAGAAAGATGTCGCCGCGAATCGGCATCCCGTGCGCGCGGTCGATCAAGGACCGGCCCAACTCGCGGATGCCCGTGCCCGCGTCGAGGACCACGAGCTGGTCGTCGGCCGTCCGCAACTCGACGCACGGCGTGTTGCCGCCGTATCGCACCGTTTGAGCCCCGGGGCTCGGGATCGAGCCCCGCGTGCCCCAGAAGCGCACAGTGAGCGTCATGATACGTGCAAATGTGCCCCTACGGTGCGCCGCGCGGCGTGATCCCCATCACTCGCGAGCCTGGGCCCGGGCCAGGAGGGCGGCGCGGTCGGTCACCGAGATCTTTCGCCGCTCGACGCCGATCCAACCCGCGTCCTGAAATTCCCGCATCGCCCGCGACACGGTCTCGCGGCTGGCGCCGATCATCTGGGCGATGGTCTGGTGGGTCAAGGGCTTTTCGATCGTCCCGCCGCCTTCCTCGGCGAAGTCCAGCAGCAGGCGCGCGATGCGTCCCGGCACGTCGAGCAGCACGAGCCCGCCGATCTTCCCGTCCGCCCGCCGCAGGCGCCGCGACAGCTCCGACAACAGCGCCCAGGCGACGGCCGGCGTCGCCTCGACGCGGCGGCGAAAATCATTGCGTCGGAGCACGAGCAGATTCGAGTCTTCCATGGCGATGACGTGGGCCGACCTCGGCTGGTCATCAATCAAGGACAGCTCGCCGAAGTGCTCGCCAACCCCCAAGACGCCGAGGATGACCTCGCGCCCGTCTTCACCGACGAGCACGACCTTGACCCGGCCGTCCCGCACGATGAAAAGCGAGTCGCCCGGGTCATCCTCGAACAGGATGACGCTGCCTCTGGGGTACTGCTTTTCCCGGGTTACTTCCGCGAACCGCCCCAGCTCCTCGGTCGGGATCTGACCAAGCAGGGGGACCGTCGCAAGGAAGTCGGCTATTTCCATGCTGGGCGGGAACATACGAGCGGCCGGAAGTACTGTCAAATAGCCAGGCTTTTGGGTATTATTACCGGCTACGTCGGCTACAGACGGCTTCCACAGGACATTGCCATGAAAACCGATATTCATCCTGAATACGCGACCGCCACGGTCACGTGCGCGTGCGGCAACACGTTCGAGACGCGCTCGACCCAGGCGGAGATCCATACCGATATTTGCGGGAACTGCCACCCGTTCTATACTGGCAAGCAGAAGCTCGTGGATACCGCCGGGCGCATTGAGCGCTTCCGGCAGAAGTACGGGAAGACGAGCTGAGCCTCCGCGACCGTCTAGCGGAGGCGCTCGACCGGGCGGTTCAAGTCGAGCGCGAGTTACTCGATCCGCAGACCATGCGAGACGCCAACGCCCGGCGTTCGCTGGGCCGGGAGCACCAACGGCTGAGCGCCGTGGTTGCTTTGGCGGATCGGCTCGAAAAATTGGATGACGAGCTCGTGCAGGCGCGCGAGCTCGTTTCCAATGAGGACCCCGAAATGGCGGCGTTCGCCCGGACGGAGGTCGCCCGCCTCGAGGAGGCGATTCCGGCGATCGAGACCGACCTCCAGCCGCTCCTGGTCCCCCCGGATCCGCTCGATGATCGCCCCGCGATCGTCGAGATCCGGGCCGGCACCGGGGGCGACGAAGCGGCGTTGTTTGCCGCGGATCTGCAACGTATGTACACCCGGTACATTCGAGCGCCGTGGCTGGCGTGCCGAGTATCTGTCGCTGTCGGAAGGCACGCTCGGGGGGATCAAAGAGGCCGTCATGAAAGTCGACGGCACGGGCGCCTTCGGCGCCCTGCGCTGGGAGTCTGGCGTGCACCGCGTGCAGCGGGTGCCCGCCACGGAGGCCCAGGGGCGCATCCACACGTCGGCCGCGACCGTGGCCGTGCTGCCCGAGGCCGAAGAGATCGACATCAAGATCGAAGACAAGGATCTTCGGATCGACGTCTTCCGCTCGTCGGGGCCTGGCGGGCAGAGTGTGAATACGACCGACTCGGCCGTGCGGATCACGCACTTACCGTCCGGTATTGTCGTCAGCCAGCAGGACCAGAAGTCGCAGCTCCAGAACAAGCTCAAAGCGATGGAAGTCCTGCGGGCGCGGTTGCTCGACGCCAGGATCGCGGAGCAGGAAGCCGCGCGGTCGCGCATGCGGAAGACGCAGGTGGGCACCGGTGACCGGTCGGCGAAGATCCGGACGTACAACTTTCAGCAGAATCGTGTCACCGATCATCGCGTCAATCTCACCCTGCATGACGTCACCAACGTGCTGAATGGAGAGATCGATCCGTTCGTCAATGCACTCTCGATCGCCAGCGTCGAGGAGCGGCTCAATGGCGCAGGTGAGAATGGGTGACGCCGTTGCTGAGTCGCTTGGCATCGGCGCGCTCGTCGATGCGCTGGCCCGGGACGTGGGCAAGGCCGAGGCGCGCGACATCGTGGCCGCTCTGGTCGACCAACCGCGCCACTGGCCCGTGACGCACGCCGCGGACCCGGCCCCGGCCGAGTTGGTGGCCCGCGCCCGGGCCGCCGGGCGCAAACGTCGCGCGGGCGCTCCGCTTGCGTATGCGGTGGGACGGGCCGCATTCCGGCACCTGACGCTAGCGGTCGACGAACGGGTGCTGATTCCGCGGCCCGAGACCGAGCTCCTGGTGGACCTCGTGTTGGGCGAAAAACCGGGCGGCACGGCGATCGATGTCGGGACCGGGTCCGGTGCGATCGCGCTGGCGCTGGCGGCCGAGGGGAGGTTTGAGCGGATCGTGGGCACCGATATCTCGACGGGCGCCGTGGACGTGGCGGCGGCGAACGGACAGGCGATTGGGGCCGCGGTCGAGTGGCGGATCGGCGCGTTCCTGACCCCCGTTCAGGACATCCGGGCGACAGCGATCGTCTCCAATCCGCCCTACATTTCCTACGAGGAAGCCCGCACGCTGGAGCGGTCGGTGCGCGACTGGGAGCCTCCCGTCGCGTTGTTGAGCGGTGACGGGGGGATGGCGGCGATTCGGACGATCGTCCGGGATGCGGCGATCCTCTTGGAGCCCGGCGGGCTGTTGGCGCTGGAGGTCGACGCGCGACGGGCATCGCTCGCTGCCGAGACCGTGCTGGCGGACGGACGTTACGAGCGCATTCGCGTGCGGCTGGATCTGGCGGGACGGGAGCGGTTCGTGCTGGCGCGACGAACACATACGGGATCGAACCATGAATCTTGAAGAGAGAGCCGTCGAGCTGGGCCGCCTGATCGGCCAGAGCTCGGAATACCAAGCGGTCAAGCGCGCCAACGAAGCGCTGAACCTCGACCGCGAAGCGGTGACGCAGTTGCAGCAGATGGAACGCGTCCGACAGGACGCCCAGCAACTGATCGAGCGCGGCGAGAGCCCGACGCCCGAGATGGAGCATCAGTTGGACGAATTGCTTGGCTCCATTCAGAGCAAGCCGGTGTATCAGCGTGCCGTGTCCGCGCAAGAGAACTTCGACAAGATCATGTTGCGGGTGAACAACTGGATCCTGGACGGCATACGCAAGGGCGCGACCAGCTCCATCATCACGCTCGGCTGATCGTCCTCGAGGGGGCCGACGGCGTCGGGAAGACGACGCAGGCCCACCGACTCGTCGATCGTCTGCAGCAGTGCAGTGTTCCCGCGGTCTCGCTGCGGGAGCCGGGCGGGACGCCGCTGGGCGAGCGCATTCGCGTCGAGTTGCTGCATCTCGCGGACGGCGCGGTCAACGACCGCGCCGAGCTGTTGCTCTTTCTCGCGGCGCGGGCGCAGCTCACCCCCGAGTTGGCAGCGCACCGTGCCGCGGGACGGACCGTCGTGCTCGACCGGTATTTCCTGTCCACGTACGCCTATCAGGTCGCGGGCCGGGGGCTGCCGGAGGACGACGTGCGGCGGATCAACGCGTTTGCCACGCGCGGGATCGTGCCAGACCTTACGCTCGTGCTCGCGTTGCCGGGCGGCGATGCGCAGTCGCGACGCGAGGGCCGCGCGGACGCGCCGCCTGCCGGGGACCGAATCGAGCGCTCGGGGATTGATTTCCACGAACGCGTGGGCGCGGCATTCAGTATGTTTCTGACGAAGGCTTGGCAGCGCGAACATCCCGAATGCGGGCGGATCGTCGGCATCGATGCCCGCGGGACAGTGGACGACGTCACCGGCCGCATCTGGGCCGCGGTAGCCGACGGGGAGGGAGCGTAAGTGCGGTCACGGGCAGTGGTGGTCATCGGCACGCTGGGCTTGGGCGTGGTGTGCGGCGGGTGGTTCCTGGAGAACGGTCTGCGCCAGGGCGCCGGTCCGTTGTCCCGCGGCCCCGGTGCCCGCGTCGGCGCCGTCTTGTTCGATCAGGTCGCGGATCACGTACGCCGCGACTTCGTCGACTCGGTCGGCGACGACTCGGTGTACCACGCCGCGGTGACCGGCATGTTGTACGAGCTCGGCGACCCGCACACGTCCTATCTCTCGGCCGACCGCCTGGAGCGCCTCAACGAAACGACCAACGGGTCGTATGTCGGGCTGGGCGTGCAGATCGACATCCGCGATGGGTGGATCACGATCCTGGCTCCCGTGCCGGGCTCCCCGGCCGACCGCGCCGGCATTCGCACCGGCGACCGGCTGATCGAGGTCGACGGGCAGGGCACCCAGGGGTGGACGCAGGACGAGGCGTCGAAGGCGATGCGCGGCGCCCCGGGGTCGACCGTGCGTCTCACGGTAGAGCGGCCCGGAGTCGAGGCGCACATCCCGTTCACCGTCACCCGCCGCGCGATCCACGTGCGGGCGGTGCCGCGGGCGGCGTTCCTCAAGCCCGGCGTCGCGTACGTGCACGTCACCGTCTTCAGCGACTCCACGGCGCGCGAGCTGACACGGGCCGTGGACTCCCTGCGCGCGCGCGGGGCGCGGTCCCTGGTGGTTGATCTGCGGAACGACCCCGGTGGTCTCCTCGCCCAAGGAGTCGAGGTCTCCGACCTGTTCCTCTCGCCCAGCGATACGACGGTCAGTCTGCGCGGGCGCGCCGATGGCGCCACCCAGCAGTACGTCGACCACGCGCCGGAACACTGGCCGGGCATGCCGGTCGTGCTGCTCGTCGACCGGGGCACGGCCAGCGCCGCGGAGATCGTCGCGGGGGCGCTCCAGGATCACGACCGCGCGGTCCTGGTCGGCACGCCGACGTATGGGAAGGGCAGCGCGCAATCCCTGTTCAAAGTCGGCGGGGGAGCGCTCAAGCTGACGACGGCCCTCTGGTACACGCCGTCCGGACGCAGCATCAACCGGCCGCGCGTCAAGCCGGATGACGATGGCGATGGCGGCAGCGACTCGACGGCGGGCGACACGACCAAGGCGCGCGTGATGTACCGGACCTCCGGCGGCCGCACGGTCTATGGCGGCGGTGGCATCACCCCGGATGTGATCGTCGGCGACACCGCCGTCTCGGCGACCCAGGCCGCGTTCGAGAGCGCGCTCGGATCGAAGGTGCCGGCGTTCCGCGACGCGCTGACCGCGTACGCGCTGTCGCTCGAGGGGACGCACGCGCTGTCGTCGCCCGATTTCGATGTCACGCCCGCCATGCGCGAGGAGTTGTTCCGCCGGTTGCGCGCGCGGGGCGTGACGCTCGACCGGCCGACGTACGACGCCGCCTCGGCGTACGTCGACCAGCAACTGGGGACCGAGGTGACGCGGTACGTGTTCGGCGCCGACGGGCTCTTCGAGCGGGCGACGAAACGGGACTCCGTCTTCGTTGTGGCCGCCGATCTCGCCGGCCAATCCTCCTCACCCGCGGACCTGCTCCGGCGCGCCGAGGCGCGGAAACCGTCGCTCAAGTAATCGCGATCCTCGGCGCCGGCCGGGCCGGCCGGGCGCTCGCCGCGGCCCTGCGGGCCGCGGCGATGCCCGTGGACCTGTTCGGCCGCCCCTCTCCCGACGATCCCCCGGCGCGCTTCGCGCGCGCGGACATCGTGCTCGTCACGGTACGCGACGGAGATCTGCCCGGTGCCCTGGGCGATGTGATGCGCGGCGGGGATGAAGCCTGGAGCCGTGGTCCTGCATGCCAGCGGCGCGACGGACCCCGTCGAGGCGATGCAGGCCCTTCGCGCCGCCGGACATCCGGCGGGGACGTTTCATCCGATCGCGCCCTTGGCCGCGCCCGAGCGCGCGGCCGCCACACTCAAGGGCGGCTGGATTGGCGTGGACGGCGATGCGCCGGCCGTGGCGGCCGCGGAGTGCCTGGCCCGGGTGCTGGGCGCGCGCGTGCTGCGTATTCCGCCGGGCGCCAAGGCGGGCTACCACGCCGCGGCTGTCTTCGCGTCGAACTTCCCCGCGGTGTTGCTCGCCGCCGCCGAGGAAAAGTTGCGACAGCTGGGCGTCGAACCCGAGGCGGCGGACGGCGCCGCGCTGCACCTCCTGCTCGCGTCCGTGGCCAACGTGGCGGCACTCGGGGCCGAACGCGCGCTGGTGGGTCCGGTGTCGCGCGGTGACGCGGGCACGGTGCGCCGCAACGCGGCGGCGCTGGCCTCGGATCCGCTGCTGCAGGACCTCTACGTCGCCGCTTCGCGGGTGGCGCTGGAGGTGGCGCGCGGCGCCGGCACGGCGAGCGTCGCGCAATTCGACGAAGTCGAACGCGCGCTCGCCGAGATCCGCGTTAGCCCGAGCCGTTGAGCATGGTCTGCCGATCGACGACTTTGACGCCGTTCGGCGGCCGGTAGACGAACACCGATTTGTCGACGGGCGTATTGAACGCCAGCTTCGTGAACCGGATACGCCGGGTCGTTCCGGTGCCATCCACCACCTCGAACTGCCGGATCACGCCGTCGTCGTCGTCGATCCAGACCGTCGCCTTGGTATACTGCCCGGGTTTCCTGGGCACGAGGACGACGGTATGTGCTTTGTGTCCCTCCACGCTGTCCGCCTTGCCGGGCGAGACGTCGAAGTGGGCCCGCGGCGACGAGATGAAGGTCTGCACGAAATCGACCGCCGGCGCATTGGGCTCGTCGTTGTTGGCGGCCAGCGGCATTTTGATGACTTGCCCCGGCGTGGCGCTCGGGGCGTAGACCCAGAGCCAGGTGCCGTCGGCGACGATCCGATCGCCCGCCGGTTCCGTAAAGCGCACCGACAGAAAATTGGGTCGGAGCTGTGTCATCTCACCCTTGCCCGCCGTCGTATCTCCGGTCAGTCCGCTGGTGAGCGTCTGGTCGAACGAGGCGCGGATCGTCGTGACTTTCTGGTACGCCGTCGTGGCGTGATTGAGAATTTCGTCGACGGATTGTCCGCGGGCGACGCCCGTGACGAGGGCCAGCGCGACGACCGTGCGGATTACAGACATGCGACCGTCCGGCCGATCGCCGGCGCGATCTGGCGCAGCTCGGCGACCAACGATGCGAATTGCTCGGGATAGAGCGACTGGGCCCCGTCCGACAGGGCCCGGTCCGGCGTCGGGTGGACTTCGACCATGATCCCGTCGGCGCCGGCCGCCAGCGCGGCGCGGGCCATTGGGATGACCTTGTCGCGCGCGCCCGTTCCGTGGCTCGGATCGGCGATGATCGGCAGGTGGGACTGCGAATGGACCGTGGGCACTGCCGTCAAGTCAAACATATTTCGTGCCGCCGGATCGAAGGTCCGCACGCCCCGCTCGCACAGGATCACTTGGCCATTCCCCTCGGCCAGAACGTACTCGGCGCTGAGCAGCAAATCGGCCACCGTGGCCGCCATGCCGCGTTTGAGCAACACGGGCTTGCCGAGCCGCCCCACTGTCTTGAGCAACGAGTAGTTCTGCATGTTGCGGGCACCGATCTGAATGCAATCGCCGTACTCGGCCACCAAATGGGCGCCCTCGTCGTCCATCGCTTCCGTGACGATCGGCAACCCGGTCTCCTGTTTGGCCAGCGCCAACAGCTCGAGTCCCTTCTTGCCGAGTCCTTGAAACGCATAGGGCGAGCTGCGCGGCTTGAAGGCGCCCCCCCGCAACGCCGTCGCGCCGCCGGCGCGGACGGCGCGCGCGGCCGCGATGATCTGGTCTTCGTTCTCGACGGAGCACGGGCCCGCGATGACCACCACCGCCGGCCCGCCCACGACAACGCCGGGCGCGATGGTCACCAGGGTGTTCTCCGGCCGCCACTCGCGCGAGACCTGTTTGTACGGTTGGGTGACGTGGATGACCTGTGCCACCCCGGGCAACGCCTCGATGCGCGAGCTGTCGACGCGCCCATCGTTGCCGACGAGCCCGACGGCCGTGCGCTGCGCGCCCGGCATCGGCGCCGCCTGGTACCCCATCTCTTCGATCGTGCGCACCACGCGGTCGATGTCGACCTGTGGCGCGCCGTGCTTCATGACGACGAGCATGGTCCCCTAGTCCGCCGCGCTGTCGAGCGCGGCCTCCTGACGTAAGCGTACCCCGACCAGCGAGGACACGCCCGGTTCCTGCATCGTGATGCCGTACACGGCATCCGCCGCCTCGGTCGTCGTCCGCGGATTGTGCGTGATGACGATGAACTGCGTCTTCGACTTGAACTCGACCAGCATCCGCACGAAGCGGCCAATGTTCTGGTCGTCGAGAGGCGCGTCGACCTCGTCCAGCAGGCAGAACGGGCTTGGTTTCGTCAGAAATATACCGAACAGCAACGACAAGGCGACCAGCGCCCGCTCGCCGCTCGACAGGAGATGAATGCGCTGGGTGCGCTTGCCGCGGGGCGACGCATGGACCTCGATGTCGCAGTCGAGCGGGGCGTCGGGATTCTCCAGACGCAGATCGCACTCGCCCCCGCCAAACAGGGTCATGAAGATCTGCCGGAAGTTCTCCCGCACCTGCGTGAAGGTGTCGAGGAAGAGCCCGCGCGCCGTGGTGTCGATCTCCCGGATCGCCTGTTGGAGCGAATTCTTCGCGTCGGCGAGATCGGTGCGCTGCTTGGTCAGGAACTCGAGACGCTTGAGCTCCTCGTCGTGCTCCTCGATCGCCAGAATGTTCACCGGTCCCAGCGCCGCCAACTGCTCGCGCAGCTCCCCGGACTCGGCGCGCAACGTCTCGATCTCCGCGGGCGCCTCGGCAGCCGCGACCTGGGCCCTCAGCTCATCGAGGGGCCGCCGCCACTCGCTCTCGATGCGATCCTGGACAGCGGCGCGCCGCGCGACCAACTCGGCGCGCCCCAACTCGGCGCGATGGGCATCGGTCGCCAACGCATCGGCGGTCAAGCGCCCATCGTGCAACGCGCGCTCGGCGCCGGACAGCGCCTCGTCGGCCGCCGCCACCGCGCCCTCGGCGCCGGCGAGCTGCGCGTGGGCCTCGGCCAGCGTTCCCTCCCGCGCCGCGAGATCGACGCGCCATGCTTCCAACTGCGCCGCCAGCTCGGCGTCGGCCGACGAGAGGGCGGCCAACTCCACGTCGAGCGCCTCCAGCCGTCCGGCGGCGGCGGTGTGCTCCTCGGTCAACCGGCGCGCGCGGTCGCCCGCGACGTGCAGCCGCGCCTCGGCCTGCGCGACCGCGACCTGCGCCGCCGTCCGCCGCTCGCGGATCACTTCCTGCTCGGCGACAGCGGCATCGACCGCCGAGCGTGCGCCGCCGGTCGCGCCTTCCCGCTCCACGAGGGCGGTTTGTTCTTGCGCCGTCTGCGCGGCCAGCGCCGCCAGCCGCTCGGCGAGCACGTGCGCGCGCTGGTCCAGCCACTCGGCGAGCGTCGCGGCGTCGCTCAGGTCGCGCTCGGCGCGCTGCCGGCGACGGTCGCACTCGTCCCGATGTTCGTGGGCCCGCCGCGCCGCCTGCTGTGCGGCCGACGCCGTCTCCGCGGCCGCGGCCGCCCGCGCCTGCGCATCGGTCCACACGGCCCTCGCCGCGCCGGCCTCCTGCACCGCGGCGTCGCGCTCGCGCTCGGCGACCGCCAATGCCTCGCGCGACGCGGCGATCTCGCCGCGCCGCCGCAGGAGCCCCGGCCCCGTGGCGCTGCCGGGCAGCCAGATCGCGCCCCGCCCATCCTCGAACGCGGCCCCATCGCCCAAGTCGCGCGTACCGCCCAACAAGACCCGGATCCACTGGGCGACGGCCGATTCGGCGCGCACGCGACCTGCGAGGCCCGACGCGTCGGTGCCCGCGCCCGCGCCATCCAGTGGCAACAGGAGCAACGGCCCCGGGTTGGTCTCGGCGTGCCACGCGCGCACGGCGTCGGCGACGCTCCGATCGCGCACGACCACCGCGTGGAGCGTCGCTCCCAGGAATCGCTCGACCACGACCGCCGCTTCCTGATCGGCGACGATGAAGTCGCTGAGGGGACCCAGCACCGCGCCGTCGCCAAACCGTCCCCCGCGCTCGCCCAGGAGTTTCGCCGCCGCGGGGGCCAGTCCGACCCGCTCGCGCTCCAGCGCTTCCAGAGCCGAGAGTTTGCCGCCGAGCGCCGTCACGGCGTCGGCGCCGCGGGCGGCAGCCGCGCGGCACCGCTCGTCCGCGGACTGCGCCACGTGCAGCGCTTCGCGCGCGGTCGCCAGCTCCGTATCGGCGCGCGCGGCCGTGTCGGTCACCCCGGCCAAATCGTCGGCCGCCGAGGCCAGCTCCCGCGAAACCGCGGCCGCGCGGTCGCGTAGCGACTCGCGCTCCGTCTCCAGGGCTCGCACCCGCTCGCCAACGTCCCCATGCTCCCGCTGAGCCGCGGCCTGCTCGATCGCCAACCGTCCGACGCGGTCGCGCAACTCGCGCAATTCCTTTTCGCCGCGGTCGAGCGCATCGCGCGCGGCGACGACGGCGGCCCGCGCACGCTCTTCGTCGGCCACGGCCGACGCCAGCTCGGCGCGCACGCGGGACAGGTCGCCCTCGGCGGCCGACCGGTCGATGTCGGCCTGCTCGCGATCCGCGCGAACCTTGCGGCCCAACACGTCGCCGTCGCGCCGCTCATCTTCGGCGCGCTGGCGGCGCGTCGCCGTGTTCCGCTGCCGTTCTTCAGCGACGGCGATTTCGCCGCGCCGCTCGGCCACGCGTTGCTGCAGACCGCCGACCAATCGCGCCAACTCGGTGCGGCGACCCTCGGCCTCGGCGCGCGCCGCGTGCGCCTCTTCGCGCCGGCGCTCGGCGTCCGTCACCGCCTGTTGCGCCGCTGGCACGGCGTCGGCCAAGCGCTCCAAGGTCGCCGCGATCGCGCCCAATCCGGCGTCCGCGGCCTCGAGATCACCCAGCGCCAGCGTCACCTCGACCGTGAGTCGGCGCGCCATGAGCTCGGCGTGCCGCTCTGCGCGGCGTCGTTGCCGGGCCAGCGACCGCACGTGGGTCTGCACCTCGCTCAGCAGATCGTCGAGCCGCTTGAGATCGACCGCCGTCTCCTCCAGGCGCCGCTCGGTGCTGCGCCGCCGGTCGCGGTACAATCCGATGCCCGCCGCTTCCTCGAACAGCTCGCGGCGCTCGTCCGGCCGGTCCGACAACAAGGCGTCGATCATCTTGCTCTCGATGACGACGCCGGCATCGGCGGCCAGGCCCGTGCCGCGCAGCACGTCCTGGATGTCGCGCAGGCGGCAGGGCGCCCGATTGAGGAAGTAGTCGCTCTCGCCCGACCGGCTCAGCCGGCGCGTGATCACGACCTCGCGAAACGCGATCGGGAGCTGCCCGTCCGTGTTGTCGAAGTGCAACGACACTTCGGCGACGTTGACGGCGCGCCGCGCCGACGAGCCCTGGAAGATGACTTCGTCCATCTTCGCGCCGCCGCGGAGCGTACGAATACGCTGCTCGCCCAGCACCCAGCGGACGGCATCGGAGACGTTCGATTTCCCGCATCCGTTGGGCCCGACGATGGCAGTGACACCGGGCTCGAAGAGCATGTTCGTCGGGTCGGCGAAGCTCTTGAACCCGTGCAACTCCAGCTTGGTCAATCGCATCTACTGCGTATTCCCCTATGGTCGACCAGTGCGAGCCGTCAATACCGGGGAGAGGCCGGCGCGGCGCAAAGACGTGGTGAGCGAGCCCGCATCGGCGGAAGTCGCGAACGCGCCGGCGTATACCGCCGCGTTCCCGGACGTGCCGCGCAGGACGTAAGCGGGGATCCCCCGCGCGAGCAGGCGCCGGGCCAGCGCCTGCGCCGAATCCACCGCGAGCGAATCGGCGAGTCGGAGCGCGAGCGGCACGCGGGCGACGACGGCGCCGCCTCCGGCGGCCGCCGCGCCCGCGCCCGCGGTCGAACTATCGCCGTACGCTCCCGCCAGGACCGCGAAATGGGTCGAGTCCAGGGGCGAGATGGTGCGGGCGCCGAGGACGGCCGCCGTGTCGCGCAGCGTGCGGAGCGCGGCGGCGTACGTCGGGCCCGTCGCCACGAGCACCGCGTACTCGGCGCGCGCGTCCGCGACAGGCGCGGCGGTCGCACCGGGCGATGGGGCCAGCTGCGCGCTGGCGCTCGTCGTCACCGTGTCGGCGCGGACCGCGGCCAACGCGACGGGCGCCGGCCGAAAGGGCTTGGCGACGCCGACCCATGCCGCGATCGCGATGGCGGCGGCCGTCGCCAGCACGGCGGCGATGCGGCGCCCGATGCGCTGTCCCTGCATGGTTTGCTCGTCGAGCCGGCGCGTCACCACGCGACGCAGCGGCGGCGTGGCATTCACCAGGACGTGCGTGCCGGACGGGAGGAGCGCTTCGACGGCGCCGACGGCGACGACGCCCTCGGTCTGGGCGATCAGCTCGGACAGGCCGGCGCTCCGCGCGACCGCGACGAACAGCAGGAGCGCTCCGGCGTTCCGATACTCGCCGATCAGGCGACCCCACCGGGCGCTGGACAGCACCGGCTCGTGCTCGATCGGCTCCGTACCGGCCGGGATCACGAACAGCTGATCGCTGGCGTGCGTCCGGCGCGTGACCGCTTTGGGCGAGATGCCATACACGAAGCAATCGGACACCCCGTGCGGGTCGTCGTCCTCGGCCAGCGCTCGCAATGGAGCAATGTTGCCGATCAGATCGACGATGGTCACGATCCGGCTCTGCGCGATGACGCGCGCGGTGGCGATCGCCGCCAACGCCGTTCCCGGGGTGCTCTCGCCGACAACCACGGCCGACGTGATGCCCACCAGACTGTCGGCGACGCTGGCGAAGCCGGTGCGCGGCGCCGCTCCGTTCTCGAGGAGCGTCAAGGTCACGGGCGTCCCTCGTACACGTAGTACGCGTGGCCCGCGGCGTGGCCCGCGGCGTCGGCCTGGGCCTTCGAGGTGAACGGCCCGAGGACGACGTGATAGATCGTCGTGCCGTCGCGTTGGGTTTCCGTGACGCGCGGCGTACGGCCCGGCGCGGCCAGCGCCGCCGCCGTGGCGCGGGCCGCGTCGCCGTTGAGGCCCGCCGCGAATTGCACGGTGTACTCGATCGCGCCGCGCGGCGCGATGTTCCCGTGGGCCGTATCGACGACCGCGTGCGACGCCGGGTTCGGTGTGGCACCGGTGTGGGTGGCGGTGTCCTTTTGGCTGTTCTGGATGATCTTCCCGATCGTGTCGGTCGTATCCGGGGTCACGTCGCTGAACGTGACCGGCCGGTCCAGGTTCGCCGGGCGGGGACGAAAGCCGTTCCACCGGATGGGAATCCAGAAATCACTAGCGCCGCCGGGGATGGTGCGCCGTGCCGCGCCGGTGCTGGGATCGACGAATACCACGTTGGTCCGGCCGACCGTCGCGATCTGGCCATCCGGTCCGACGAACGGGAGATCGGCGGACCACCACGTCCGGATGGTCGCGGCCACATGGTCGGTGCCGACCGCGATGACCCAGGCCGAGTCGCCGCCCAGGGGTCGCACCAGCAGGTATCGGCCGAGCGGGTCCATGCGCATGTCGCTGGCCGCTCCCGGGAGCTCGACGCTGCCGGTGGGCCGGTCGGTATAGCGGTCGATGATCTGGAGCGTCGTCGTCGAGTCGAGGGCGACGTAGAGGCGATCGCCGCTGGGTGTCGCGGCGACGGCCCGGACGCGGCGCGGAAACCGGATCGGCGCGATGGGGGTGAGATCGCGGCCGCGGACACCCTCGATCGAGGAGTCGGCGACGAAGTAGACGCGGTCTCCGAGTTGGGTCCGCACGACGCGTTCGGCGGCCGGCGGCGGGAGGACCGTCGAATCGAGCACGCGGGCCTCGGGCGGCCGGAGGTGCCACAGCACGGTCCCCATGGGCCGCGGGATGCCGACCACGATGATCGAGCCATCCGGCCGCGGCGCGATGTCGCGCACCTCGGCGGGCGCCGTAAACGTCCACGGCGTGGCATCGGTCTCGGTGAGGCGCGCGACGGCGCCATGGGCGTCCACGCCATAGACCGCGGAGCCGTCGCCCGACGTCAGTCCAGTGAGCTTGACCGTGGGCGGGGGAGTGACCTGCCCCTGGCGCAGGTTCAGCCGGCGCAACGCACCGCGGCTGTCGACGACGGCGATCGATCCAATGTCATCGTCGAAGGCCAGGACGCGACCGATCGCGGGCGCTTTGTCGGTCGAGGACCAGACGGCCGTGTCCAGTGCCGCGTAGGCGTAGGCGCGGACGGGACCGCCCGTGCGCGCGACGCGCAGGACGACGTTATCAACGCCGGGCGGTGTGGCAGGCGGGGCGGGTGTGCGGTCGCCGGGCGTCGCCGCCGATCGTGCGGCGCTCCGGTCCGATCGACCGCATGCGACGATCACGAGCGCCACCGCCGCAAGCGAGGTGCGCACGGGGGTCAAAGTACGCCTCGACTCAAGCACTTACAAGGTATAGCTCGCCCGCGGTCAGGGCGCTCCCTGCTCGGCCGCCGCGGGTACCGCTTCGGCGTCACCCCACAGCCGTTCCAGTTGATAGAACGACCGGACCGAGGGATGAAAGACGTGGACGACGAAATCCACGTAGTCGAGCAGCACCCATTGGCCCTGTTGCATGCCTTCGACGTGGTAGACGGTGACACCCTCCTTCTTGAGCTCCGCCATCACGTGCTCCGCGACACTGCGGACGTGCACGTCCGACGTGCCGCTGGCAATGACGAAGAAGTCCGTCATGTCCGAGACGGGCTGAAGATTGAGGATTACGACATCCTGGGCCTTCCGATCGAGACAGAGGGCGGCAGCGCGCCGCGCGGAGGGTTCGGCCTGCGACACGCTACGCCTTGATGACCCACACTTTGATTTCCGGCCGGACATCGGCGTGGAGTCGGATCGGCACCCGGTAGACGCCGAGGGCCCGGATGGGCTCGTGCAGGTCGACCTGCCGCTTCTCGATCGTGAACCCCTGGCCCTCGAGCTGGTGCACGATGTCGCTCGTCGTCACCGAGCCGAACAACTTGCCCTCTTCGCCCACGCGGGCCGAGAACGTCAGTGACACTTGGGCCAACCGGTCGGCGATGACCTGGGCGGAGTCCCGCCGCGAGGATTCCGCGGCCTCGAGCCGCTGCCGCTCCTGCTCGATCCGCTTCTTGTACCCGGTCGTGGCCGGATAGGCGAGACCGCGGGGTAGCAAGTAATTCCGGCCGAAGCCGTCGGACACTTTCACGATGTCGCCTGGGTGGCCTACGTTCTCTACCGCTTGGCGCAGAATGACTTCCATGTACGATGCTCTCCCTGTCAGGTAGTAGGACGCGCCTTTGCGCGCCAATCTTCCCACGTATCGCCGAGTCCGATCAGTCCGAGCCCGAGCGCGAGCGCCGGCGCCAGCATCCCCGCGAGTAATGCCACGGCGATCAGCGTCAGGACGCCCAGCTTCACGGACCGAAGAAACCACGCCAACACTCCCATCCCCCGCACTGCGTACAACGTGCCGAAAAAGAGCGTGAGATTCGCGCCCACGGTTCGCCACGCGCCCAGGTGCGGGGTGACCAGAAAGACGGCACCGACGATCACGCCCCACACCAACTGATCGTTGAACCGGAAATCCCGCAGTCGCGCCAACGGCAGCCCGATCCGGGTGCGGCTCAAACGGTGGTAGAGCGCCCACCCCAGCGCCAGCGCGCACAACGATTCCAAGCCCAGCAGGGCGGGGAAGAACCGCCGTCCCTCGCGCGTGGGCATATCGACCATCATGCTCTGCCCGGCGCGCTCGAACTCGACCCGCTCGGCGGGATCACTGATCGTACCGGACATGCTCTTGTACTGCGGCATCGCGGTGGTCTGGCTCCAGGCGGATTGCGCGAGGGCCGAGCGCCGCGCGATGTCGCGGTCGATCGTGCGCATCACAGTGCTGGCCGGGAGCGGCGACCCGGCGAATGCCCCAATGGCCAGTACGCCGGCGATCACGATCGCGACCAGGGCGCGCGAGAAGAGGCGCACCTCGCTCGCCACCGCCATCGACACGAGCCCAAACCCCGCTGCGAGCAACACGGCCCACCCGCGTTCCAGGGAGACGTAGGCCGTGCTCGCCCCCGGCGGTCCGGGCGCCAACAAGACCGCCCAGGCCGCCAGGGCGACCCAGGCTAGCGCCACCCACCAGTGGCCGCCCGCCGCCCAGCCCACGAGGGCGCAGACGGCGAGCATTGGCAGCACCAGGATCAGCGGCTGCGTCACCGGCGCCAGGATTTGCAGCACCGGGGTCGCTGGCAGCAGAAGAAAGCTGGCCAGCGCGGACAGATACAACGCCCACCCGTGCTCGCGCGGGGCGGCGGCCGCCTCGCCGGTGCTCATGCGGCTAAGCCGTGTGCCCCTTGATGTACGGGATGAGCGCGAGGAACCGCGCGCGTTTGATCGCGGTCGACAGCTGCCGCTGATGGCGGGCGCACGTGCCGCTCAAACGACTCGGCAGGATCTTGCCGTGGTCGGTAATGAAGCGGCCGAGGGTCCGGTCATCCTTGTAGTCGACGAACCGGACGCGGGTCTCGCAGAACGGACAGGATTTCTGTGGCCGGCGCATCGCTATTCCTCGTCGTCGTCGTCGTCATCACGGCGCCGGGCGGTCACCATGTCCTCCTCGGACATCGGTGGCGCGCCGACTTCGTGCTCGAACAACGTGATCAGGTAACGTACGACGCCCTCATCCAGCCGAAGGGCGCGCTCGAATTCGGGCAGCGCGGCGGGCTCGGCGGCAAAGCGGGCGACGACGTAGTATCCGGTTTCGCGGGGACCGATCGTGTACGCCAACTGACGGCGTCCCCAATGATCCGCTTTGATCTCGCCTTCGGCGTGCAACAAGCCGTGCAGGCGGGTGAGCTTCTCGGCGATCGCGGGGTCTTCGAGCGTCGAATCGAAGATGTAGACCGCCTCGTACTGACGGGGCATTCGGCGAGCCTCCCTATGGTCTTGAGTGCCGCCCCTCGCGGGCTCGTAACCGCGAGAGGAGGGTAAGTTGTCGGTGCACCGAATCTTAACCGATCACCGTCACGTGTTCAACAATGGGACGCTCCGCGTCCCGTGTTGAACTTGTCGGTTGCCCGTCGTGGCGGCTGCGCCGCCACTCCTCGTCGGCCGTGCGAAGTACGCAACCGACTGCGTTCAACGTGAGGCGCGAAGCGCCTACACGTTGAAGCGAAAGAGCAGCACGTCGCCGTCCTTCACAACGTACTCCTTGCCTTCGGAGCGCACCACACCGCGCTCGCGGGCGCCTTTCCATCCCTGATTCGCCACAAAATCGTCAAAGCCCACCGTCTCGGCGCGAATGAACCCGCGCTCGAAGTCGGTATGGATGACACCGGCCGCCTTGGGCGCGGTGTCGCCCTCGTCGATGGTCCAGGCCCGCACTTCCTGCTCACCGGCCGTGAAATAAGTCTCGAGCCCCAGGAGCTCGTATCCTGCCCGGATCAACCGGTCGAGGCCGGCGGACTCGAGGCCCAATGACGCCAGGAACTCGGCCCGCTCTTCGGGCGGCAACTCGGCCAGCTCGGCCTCGATGCGCGCCGAAAATGGCACGACCTGCGCATGCTCTCCCGACTGCCGCACGGCCTCCCGTAGGGCCGTGACGTATTTGCCCTCACGCCCGGCCAACTCGGCGTCGGTGACGTTCGCCGCATAGAGCACGGGCTTGGCCGTGAGCAGCGCGAGCGGAGCCAGGACCTCGCGCTGCCCGGCGCTGAGGGTCGCTTCCCAGAGCGGCTTGCCCTCCTGCAGCACGGCGGCGGCCGCTTCCAGCGTCGGCAGCTCGGCGAGGGCGGTTTTGTCGTGCGATTTGGCGCTGCGCCGGGTCTTGTCGAGACGCTTCTCGACGACCGCGAGATCGGCGAGGGCCAATTCGAACTCGATCACCTCGCGATCGCGCACGGGATCGACGGCGCCCATGACGTGCGTCACGTCGGGATCCTCGAAGCAGCGCACCACGTGGACGATCGCGTCCGTCTCGCGGATGGTGGCCAGGAACTTGTTGCCCAGGCCTTCGCCTTCCGCCGCGCCTTTCACCAAGCCGGCAATGTCGACGAACTGCACTACCGCGGGCACCACTTTCTTGGGGTGCACGATGTCTGCAAGGGTGCCAAGCCGCCGATCCGGCACTTCGACCATGCCGACGTTGGGCTCCACGGTGCAGAACGGATAGTTCGCAGCCTCGGCCTTGGCGGCCGTCAGCGCGTTGAACAGCGTCGACTTGCCGACGTTCGGCAGCCCGACGATTGCCAGTTTGAGCATATCAGCTGTTGTATCGGTTCATGGCCACCGCGACGCCTTCGCGCAGCCAGGTCTCTACCGCCGCCGTATAGTCGCCCATGCGCTCCGCGATGGCCGCCCGCTCGATTTTCCCGAAGGGACCCAGCACGAAATCGGCGAGGTCCCCACGCTCGTGTCGTTCGTCGACCGGCGCGATCCCGATCCGGAGTCGCGTGTACTCCCGCGTCCCCAGCGCGTGCTCAATGCTCTTGAGGCCATTGTGGCCCCCGGCGCTCCCATCGGGTCGAAACCGCATCTTGGCCAACGGCAATTGGACCTCGTCGACCACGACGAGCAGGTCAGTCGCCGGCGCCCAGAACGGGCGCCGCACGTAGGGCTTGAGCACCGCACCGCTCAGGTTCATGTACGTCTGTGGCTTGACGAGCCGCGTCTTGACGGGACCGACCGTCCCGGTCGTCACCATGGCTTCGCCATCCTTTTTCCACGGGTCGAAACGCCAAACGTCGGCGAGGTGGTCGACCACCCACCAGCCGACGTTGTGACGCGTCGCCTCGTATTCCCGACCCGGGTTGCCGAGGCCGAGGATGACTTTCAGGCTTACTTCTCCTCGGTCTCCTCGTCGGTCTTCTTGGCCCGGATCACTTCGGGCTCAGCCGGTGCCGCCTCCGCACCTTCGACCGGCGCGGCGGCCGCTTCCTCGATCGCGGCGCGCGGCGCGGCGCACACGGCGATCGTGGTGTCGGGGTCCGCCAGCGGCGTCACGCCCGCGGGCAGGACGATGTCGCGCACGTGGATCGACTCGCCGATCTTGAGGTTCGTGACATCGATGTCGATGTGGTTCGGCATGTTCGCCGGATCGACTTCGATCTCCAGATCGCGCATCGTCTGGTCCAGCACGCCGCCTTCGAGCCGCACGCCCTCGGACGTTCCGACGAGCACCAGCGGAATGCGCACGGAGACCGTCTCGCCGGCGACCAGTTCCTGGAAGTCGACGTGGAGGCATTCGCGCTTGAACGGATGCCGCTGGATCTCGCGGATCAGGGTCCGCGACGTCTTGCCGCCGAGCGCCAGCTCAATGACCGTGTTCTCGGCCGAGATGTGCTCGAGCAGTCGCTCGAAGTCGCGCGTGTTGATCGCCAGCGCCTGTGGTTCCCGGGCGTGACCATAGATGACGCCGGGGATCTGCCCGGACTGCCGGAGTTTACGGGCGACGCCTTTGCCGGTCTCGGACCGGGGTGTCGCGGAGAGTTGTGCCGTAGCCATATCTGTATCCTGAAGTTAATCGAACAGCGAGCTCACCGACTGGTCCGAATGCGTGTACCGAATCGCCTTCGCCAGCAGCTCGCCCACCGAAAGCACTTTCAACGACGGGAACCGCCGCTCGGGCGTCATGGCGATCGTGTCGGTCACCGTGACTTCGGTGATCGGCGCGTTCGCGAACCGCTCCGGGGCCGGCCCCGAGAACAACGCGTGCGTGGCGCAAACGTACACATCGTTGGCGCCGAGCCGCTTGAGCGCCCGCGCCGCCTCCGTGACCGTCCCCGCCGTGTCGATCATGTCGTCGACGATGAGGCAGTCCCGCTCTTCGACCTCACCGACGACATTTACGACTTCGGCGACATTGGCCCGCGGTCGCCGCTTGTCGATGATCGCCAGGGTGCCATCGAGCCGTTTGGCGAACCCTCGCGCCATCTTCGCCGCGCCCACATCCGGCGCGACGACTACCAAGTCCTTGAGCTGCTTCTTCCGATAGTGCGAGACGAACACCGGCGCCGCGTACAAATGGTCGACCGGGACGTCGAAAAACCCTTGCAGCTGGTGCTGATGGAAGTCGATCCCCAACAGCCGGTCCGCACCGGCGGTCTGGATCATGTTCGCCATCAGCTTGGCGCCAATCGCCACCCGCGGCTGATCCTTTCGATCCTGTCGCGAGTACCCATAATACGGCATGACGCACGTGATCCGCGCCGCCGAGGCACGCCGGGCGGCATCGATCAAGAGCATCAATTCGAGCACATTGTCGGCCGGCGGGTTCGTCGGCTGGACGATGAATATGTCCGAGCCTCGAATGTTCTCGTCGATCCGTACAAAGATCTCCCCGTCGGTAAAGCGCGACGCGGTGACCTTGCACATCTCGACGCCGAGGCAGCGGGCGATCTCATTGGCCAAGGGGCGGTTTGCCGTCCCCGAGAGCAGCTTGAACCCCTGCCGCGGTACCCCAGTGCCGTCCATATCTAGAGCCCTATAAGCTAGACCATGCCAACCGAGGCGTCAATGTACGGGCGCGCCGTCTGTTCGGGAAGAAGTTCGCCCAAGATCATACATTGTCCGACATGCTCGTCCTGCTCGACGAAGCCGCGCTTCGTCCACGACTCGGTTACGACGCGCTCATTCCGGCGATGGCGCGCGCGCTGGCGGACTTCTCCGCAGGGCGGGTGACGCAGCCCGTACGCGGCATTGTTGGTATTCCGGAGCATCGCGCGTTCTTTGGGATCATGCCAGGCGTCTATGGCGACGTGCTGGGCGCGAAGTTGGTGACGGTGTTCCCGGACAACGGCGCGCGCGGGGCGCCCACGCACCAGGGCGTGATCCAGCTGTTCAGTGCCACGACCGGTGAGCCGGTCGCGCTGTTGGATGGCCGGCTGATCACCGAGCGTCGGACGGCCGCCGTGTCGGCGGTGGCGGTGCAACAGCTGGCGCCGCCGGGTGCGCGCACGCTGGCGATTCTGGGCAGCGGTGTGCAGGCCCGGGCCCACGCCGAAGCCTTGCGCACCGTCCGGCCGTTCGATCGCATCCGGATCTGGAGTCGCAACCCCGACCATGCGCGCCGGTGCGCGGATGAGATCGGCGCCGAGGCGATGTCCGCCGAAAAGGCGGTTGGGGACGCGGATGTCGTGGTGACGGTGACGCACGCGCCAACGCCGGTGCTGCGGGGCGCCTGGCTGCCGGATCGCGGGCTGGTCATCGCGGTGGGCGCCGTCGGGCCCACGACCCGGGAGCTCGACGACGATGCCATGGTGGGCGCCGTCGTGGTCGACTCGCGCGCGGCGGCCGCGGTGGAGGCCGGTGACATTCTGCTGAGCGGCGCCACGATCGGCGCCGAGCTGGGCGAGGTCGTCGCGGGGACGCGGTCGGTGTCGACGGCGGGTCGCATCATCTTCAAGTCGCTCGGGCTGGCTGTCGAGGATCTGGCCGCCGCCCGGTTGGTGTACGAGGCGAGCCGGTGAGCGGGCGCGTCGCGCTGGTCGCCGGAGGCACGTCCGGCGTTGGCCTCGCGACCGCGGTGGCACTGGTCCGGTCTGGCGCCTCCGTGGTGGTCGCCGGCCGGGACGCCGAACGCGGCGCTCACGCGTTGCGCACGATCCAGGATGCGGGCGGCACCGCCGAGTTCATCCCGACGGATGTGTCGCGGGGCGATCACGTCGAGCGGCTGGTGCGGGCCACGGTCGAGCGGTTTGGGCGGTTGGATTGCGCGGTCAACAGCGCGGCGTCGGACGAGGCGGGCTTCCGGAAGCGCACCGCCGACCTCTCCGAGGAGGAGTGGGATCGCGCCATGGCGCTCAATTTTCGGAGCATCTGGCTCTGTATGAAGCACGAGATCGCGCAGATGGTCGTCCAGGGGACGGGCGGCGCGATCGTGAATGTGTCTTCGGTGAACGGGCTCGGTGGCGTGCCCGGCGCGGCGCCGTACGCGGCCGCCAAGGCGGGAATCGTGGCGCTGGCCAAGTCCGCGGCGTTGGAGTACGCGCGCGATGGCATTCGAGTGAACGCCCTGGTCCTCGGCGCGTTCGAGACGCCGCTCTTGCGGCGCACGATCGAGAGTCAGGCCACGGGCGACACGGCGGCCGCGAAGGCCGAGGCGGTGCACGCCATTGAGAACGCGTACGTCCGGATGGTGCCGCTGGCGCGCATTGGGGAGGCCGAGGAAGCGGCCGCGGCGGCGGCGTGGCTGTGCGCGGACGCTTCGTCGTACGTGACCGGGAGCGCGTTGATCTGCGATGGCGGCATGACCGCCTGGGCGCGCTGACGTGCGGTCCTCGCATTTCCGCCGCGCCCGCGGTGGCGTCGCCGTGAGCGCGGTCGCCGCGGCGATCGGCGTCGGGGAGCGTCGCTTGTCGCGCGCCTTCGACCGATGGGTCGGGCTCTCGCCCAAGGCCTTCGCCCGGGTGATGCGATTCCGGCAGGTGGCCCGCGCGATTCAGCGCGGCGAGCCGCCGTCGTGGGCGGGGCTCGCCTTCGAGACCGGTTATGCCGATCAGCCCCACCTGATTCGCGAGTTCCGCGCGCTTTCCGGCGTGACGCCGGCGCAGTACGCGGCCGAGTATGGGCGTGTCCGATTCCTTCAATCCGGGGACGACGCGGGCGGCTAGGTTGCCCGCCATGACGACACCGACTCTTTATTCCGCGGAGCACGACCGCCGCATCGACTACATTGAGATCTCCGAGACCGATGTGGCGGCGGCAAAACGGTTCTACACCGATGTGTTTGGCTGGCAGTTCACGGACTACGGGCCGGATTACACGAGCTTCGCCGACGGCCGGATCGCCGGCGGGCTCACGAAGGTCGACCGCGTGGTGCCGGGCACTACGCTCGTCGTGATCTTCGGGCTCGATCTCGCGGCCCTCGAGGCCCGGGTGCGAAAGGCCGGCGGCACGATCGTGAAACCCACGTTCGCGTTTCCGGGCGGTCGCCGGTTCCATTTCACGGACCCGGGAGGGAACGAGCTGGCCGTGTGGTCCGACCGCTGAGGGCTCGCCCAGCGCTCGACGCTCCGATACCGTATATGTATCGTCAACGCAGGCGTGTCATCGATCGACCTCACCCGTCATGCGGGAGGTTGGATGCCGACCGCGTCGATCGTTACGGTCTTCGGGGCGTCGATTGGCGTCGAGTTACCCGAAGGGGTTTTCGCTCCGACGTCGCACGGGATGTTCTACTCGCGGTCGATCCCGATCAACCGCGGTGAACGCATCATCGATATCGGTACGGGCTCCGGGGTGTTGGCGGTCGGGGCGGCGAAGGCCGGCGCCATTGTCTCGGCGACGGACATTGATCCACGGGCCGTGGCGGCGACGGAGCGCAACGCACAGCTCAACGGCGTGTTTGTCGACTGTCGTCTCGGCTCGCTCTTCGGCCCCTTTCCCGGGCCGTTCGACGTGATCCTGGCCAACCTCCCGAACGAGATCGTGGCGCCGGCGGCGCTCGAGGGGCTGGCGCCCGAGGACGCGCAGACGTTCGCCGGCGGGGAGCACGGCAACGCGCGTCTGCTGGACCTGCTGGCGGTCGCCGACCGCCACATGCACGCGGCATCGCGCCTCTATCTCGGCGTCCACTCCCTCACCGACTATCACGGCACGTTGCGCGCCGCGCTGGATCGCTTCGCGGTCCGCCTGATCGATTTCGCCGCGCTGCCGGCCAAGTCTTTTGTCGTCGAGCAGATCGAGTTCTACCAGGCGCTGGCGGCCACGGGCCTCATCACGATCTTCCAGGCCCCGGACGGGGAGTGGGAGACGTATGCGTACGTCTTCGAGCTGACGCGTCCCACGGCGTTCGCCCCGCGCGTCGCGTAGCCGGCGGCACTCACTCCCCTTGACATTTAGGTATGCCTGCGCGACTGTAGGGCCATACCCAGGCACCTAGGGGACGACGTGGCCGCTGGACCATTGGACAAACTGCACGGCACGCTCGACGCGCTGATCCTGCGCACGCTCACGTGGGGGCCGCGGCATGGCTACGCCATCATCCGGTGGCTCCGCGAGTCGAGCACCGACGCGATCCAGGTCGAAGAAGGGTCGCTCTATCCGGCGCTGTATCGTCTGGAGCGTCGGGGATGGATCACGGCCGAGTGGGGTGTGAGCGACCAGGGGCGCAATGCGCGGTTCTACCGGCTCACGGCGCGGGGGCGGCAGCAGTTGGCGGCCGAGATCGCGCGATTTCGCGAGTTCGTGGCTGCCGTGTCGCCCATTCTTGCTGACCTGAGGCGGGCATGCGCATTTGGCGTCGCGATACCGTCGATCAGCAAGTGTCCGCCGAGATCGGGTTCCACGTCGACATGCTCGTGGAGGAGCTGGTGCGGGGCGGTATGGCGCCCGATGCGGCGCGGGCCGAGGCGACGCGGCGGTTCGGAGCGGTGGAGCGGGTCGCCAGTCGGGACGCGGCCGAGCATCGGGACCGCACGCTGCGCCGGACCGCATACGTCGAGGAGTTGGTGCAGGACGTCCGGCACTCCATCCGGCAGCTTCTGGGCGCGCCGGTGTTCACCGCCGCGGCCGTGTTGATCCTGGCGCTCGGCATTGGCGCAACCGCCGCGATCTTTGGCGCCGTCGATAGCGTCGTGCTGCGGCCGTTCGCGTGGGCGCATCCCGACCGGGTGGTGTCTGTCGTCGAGTGGTGGAACAACCTGCCCGGCAGTGTGTCGGCCGGCAACTTCACGGACTGGCGCGACCAATCGACGACGTTCTCGGCGATGGCCGCCGAGCAATTCTCGCCCGTCAACCTGACGGACGGCACGAGCCCCGAGCGCGTGATGGCGGGCCGCGTGTCCAGCGATTTCTTTACCGTGTTCGGCGTGCCGCCCCTCATCGGCCGCACGTTCCGTCCCGACGAGGATGTGCCGGGCCACGATGGCGTCACGGTGCTGGGCGAAGGTCTGTGGACGCGCCGGTTCGGGCGCGATCCCCACATCCTCGACCATCCGACCCGGATGAACGGGCTGATGGTCACGGTCGTTGGCGTGATGCCGCAGTCGTTCGATCCGTCGGCATCGGGCGAAGCCTTGTGGACGCCACTGGCGCTGACGCCAGCCCAGAAGCTCATGCACGACGAGCACAGCTACTTCGTCGCCGGGCTGTTGAAGCCTACGGCAACCCTGGCGCAGGCGCGCGCCGAGATGGACGCGATTGGCCAGCGATTGGCCAAGCAGTATCCGCAGGAAGACGGCATCCGCGGCGTGCACGTGCTGCCGCTCGCCGACGTCATCATCGGTAATGAGCGGCCCCGGCTCCTCGCGGTGTTGGGCGCGGTGTCGTTTGTGCTGCTCATCGCCTGCGGCAACGTGGCCAACTTGCTCCTGGCCCGCGGGGCGGCGCGCGCCAAGGAGATCGCGATCCGCGGCGCGCTGGGCGCCCGGCGCGAGCGCATCGTGCGGCAACTCCTGACCGAGAGCCTCGTGCTAGCGATCGGCGCGGCCATTGTCGGGCTGGCGCTGGCGTGGGTCGGCATCAAGGTCTTCGTGGCCAGCGCGCCGGCGGGCGTATTTCCGCGACTCGACGCGACGCGCATTGACGGCCCGGTCCTGGCGTTCGCCGTGGTCATCACGACCGTGAGCGCCGTGTTGTTTGGTCTGGCGCCGGCGCTCCGCGCCGCCCGCACGGACGTGCAAGCGACGTTGCGGGCCGACGGCCGCGGCGGGGGCTCGGTCCGCGACCGGCTGCGGGCGGGGCTCGTGGTCGCCGAGATCGCGCTGGCGCTCGTGCTGCTCAATGGTGCGGGCCTCCTCGTGCGCAGCGCGATCCAACTCGACCGGACGCCGCTGGGCTTCGATCCCGCGGGCGTGCTCACGGCGCGGTTGACGCTGCCGGCCACCACGTACGGCGCGCCGGCGCAGGCGGAGCGCACGTTCGACCAGATCGCCAAGGCCGTGGGCGCGGAGCCGGGTGTCCGCGGCGCCGCCGTGGTCTCGCAGGCACCGATGGGCGCGGGCCGCATGTCGAACGGGCTCGTGCCCGAAGGGCGGACGCTCGAGCTCAAGAGCGCGATCGACTCCTGGATGCGCATGGTGTCGCCGGACTACCTCGCGGTCATGCGCATCCCGCTGCTCTCGGGGCGGGCGTTCACCGACCGCGATGTCGCCGGCGCGCCGCGCGTCATGATCGTGAGCCGCACGCTGGCAGCGCGGGCCTGGCCGGGGCAGGACCCCATCGGGAAACGCATCGCCTGCTGTGAGGGCGATCTCCAGGATCCCCGGTGGAAGACCGTCATCGGCGTGGCTGGCGACGTGCATTCGGTGGGGCCGGAGACGGAGCTCTATCCCGAGTTTTACATCCCCATGGCGCAGGCGCCGGACGCGGCGTGGGGTTGGATCCAACAGACCATGTCGGTGGTGGCCCGCACCGACGGCTCGCCGGCGGTGGCCGGGGTCCGGCACGCGGTCCGCTCCGTGGATCCGACGGTGCCGCTCTACGATATCGCGACCATGCCGCAGGCGATCCGCGCCACGACGGCCGAGCATTGGTTCGACACGATGCTCTTGACTGTGCTGGCGCTGATCGGGCTCGTGCTGGCGGCCGCCGGGATCGCCAGCGTGGTCGCGTTTTTCGTCACCGCGAGGACGCACGAGATCGGCGTCCGGCTGGCGCTGGGCGCGACGGCGGGGGAGATCCTGACGTTGTTTGCCCGGCAGAGCGCGCGGCCGATTCTCGCCGGCGTGATCATCGGCAGCGTCGTCGCGGCCGGCGCCTCGCGGCTTTTGCGCGGCTCACTCTACGGCGTGGGCGCGATCGACCCGTTGACCGGCGTGGCTGTGGTCTTGGTGCTGGTCATCGTCGCCGGCGTGGCGACGCTGGTCCCGGCGCGGCGCGCGACGCGGGTGGATCCGGTGCGCGTCCTCCAGTAGACGGCGATCTATCGCAGGCGGACCCCGATCTGCGCCGCGGCTTCCCGCACGACGGGTGACGCGATCGAGAGAAGCTCTGGTGGGCGCCAGTCGATATCGTCCGGGGCGATCGCGTCGGCGAAGAGCACGACGGTGTGCCAATCGCCGGTGAGCGCGGACCACCAACGAAACCCTGGGGCCGGGCGATCGTGGATCAGTCGGGCAATGGCCTGGGTCTGATCGCGGGACTGACTGGCCAGCATGTCGGGGCGCAGGCCGAGGGATCCCAGGACGGGCGGCGCCGTGAGATCGAGGACGCGTTCGCGCATCGGGCGCCGCAGGGACGCCTGCGCCAGGGCGAGCGGCTGGCCGTGCCGTTCGAGATGCTTATCGTCGATCTGGCGCCCGCGAAATGCCTGGATGATCTCGGCGACGGCGTGCTCCGGCGTCTCGGCGAGATAGAGGACCGGCGGCTCGTCGTGGAGATCGAACCGGCCGGAGTGTTGGCCGGGCGGGATGTAGCCCGGGGAGAACGGCTCGCCGGTCTGTGCTTCGGGACGCCAGGGGAACGCTCGCCACAGCGTTCCGTCGGCGAGTGTCACGCGAAGGAGCCGACCCGCTCCGCTTCGACCGCGGCCACGACGTCGGCGAGGCGGCCGCCGCGAAGCACATTGATCGGCCGGCGGTCGCCCAAGTGCGCGTTGACGCCGAACAGCCAGTCGGGCACGGCGCTCTCGTCGAGAAAGTCGGTGAGCAGCGACACCACGACATCGACGCCGAGCAGGAGTGTCGTCGTATCGGCATCGGGCACCTCGCCTTTCATCCAACGGGTGACCCGACTCCGATGCACGCCCAGCCACTCCGCCAGCTCGGCGTCGGACCGGAACGCCCGACGCGCCGACGCGTACCGGACGCGCACGACGTCCGTCGTCCGCTGCGTCGTTCGCCGTGCCGCTGCCGTCCGTGCCATATCTGCTCCCGTGGCCAGTCGCCAAGATCCGGGCGATGCCCGGATCCTCGCAACAAATATGTTGCGTGGCACACGGGCGGTCAACCTCGACTACGCTTCGACCCATGCGTCCAATGCCCGACGACAACATCTACGGCGGCAGCACGCGAGGCTGTGTAACGGCACTCAAGGTCGTGGCTGCCGCGATCGGCATCCTCCTCCTCCTGACGCTCGTCCTGTCGTATGCCTTTCTGTGGGGACCCGCCCCCCTGGGTCGTACGGTCGGCACGGTTGATCGCACGATCGCGCGGGCGCTCCCGCCGGGGACGATGGCCGATAGCGTCATCGGCTACCTCCGCCATCGTCACATCGAACACCGTGTCGTGCCCGGTCCGCCCGAGGCGATCGAGGTCCGCGAGCGCGCCGTCTGGGTGTTTGGTCTCATGACCGGCGCGATCGACATTGATTTCGCGTTCGATTCGGCGGGTCGACTCGTGCGCCACAAGACGTCGGAGTGGGTGGACGCGCCGTAGGCCAACTGGTGGGCGCTCCGACGAAGACGAATATTCGATCCCGTGTACTCGACCTGCCTGTACTGCCATGCGTCCCTCGGCGCGAATGAGATCATCGAGCAGTTCCCCGTCGGGCGTCGCTTGGCGTTTGACGCGAACAAGGGTCGACTCTGGGTTGTCTGTACGCGCTGCCAACGTTGGAATCTCACGCCGCTGGAGGCGCGCTGAGAGGCCATCGAGGACTGTGAGCGCCGCTATCGGGGGACCCGACTCCGCGTGTCGACCGACGAGATCGGGCTGGCGCGACTCGCCGAGGGGTTGGAGCTCATCCGGGTGGGTCAGCCGTTGCGCCCCGAGTTCGCCGCCTGGCGGTACGGCGATCAGTTCGTCAGTCGACGCCGACGCGCCCGGAAAATCCTCTGGCCCGTCGGGGCGGCCCGATGGGGTTGGCGCTTTATCACCTATGGAGCCGGCGCCGGGTTTCTTGATCATATCGGACTCCATGCGGCGATGCTCGTCGGCGGCGGTGTGACGGTCGTCGGTGTCAGTGGCCGCCAGTGGTGGGAGCGACGGGTCGTTACCCGCGTACGCGTAGGGATGCGCACGGTGGACGTGCGACAGAAGGACCTATCGCACGCGACGTTCCGCCTTCCCACATCCGATGACGAGGAGACGCCCGACGGGTGGGTGTTGCGTCTCCATCATTCGGGCGGCGCGATCCGCCTGCAGGGCGACCCGGCGCGTCGTGCGGCGGGAGCGATATTGACGCGACTCAACTGGGCGGGAGGGCCCCGCGACCGCGTGGTCGCTGCCACCCGTATGCTGTCCAACGCCGGCGGACCGGAACAGTATCTCGCTCAAGCGGCGGCGCGGTTGGCCCGGCCCCGCACGGTGAGGGGCAAGGCGCCTTCAGTGTGGAGCATGTCGATGTCCGCGGCGTGGTCCGGGGTCCCCCCGGACGTGATCAACGCCGATACCCTGGCGGGATTGGAGGCCACGAACCGGATGGCGTTGGAGATGGCGCTCCACGAAGAGAGCGAACGACGCGCCATGGAGGGCGAGCTCGCCGCACTCCTCTTGGCGTGGCGGGAGGCGGAAGAAGTCGCGGCGATATCCGACAACCTGTTCTTACCCGCGTCGGTCCACGCCTGGCTCAAACGGCGCGGCCGCCCGGCATCAGAGTAGCGGGGGAGATTGCCCCTGGTGGATTCGAACCACCATTCTCAGATCCAAAGTCTGATGTCCTGCCATTGGACGAAGGGGCAGACGACCGGCACCGCCTGCGAAGTATAGCCGCCTCGTCTCAGGCGTCGAGCACGTCCACCGGCGCCACGCGGGACGCGGTCGTGGTCGTGATCCCGCGGGCCGGGGCAGGGAGGCCGGCGGCGATCGCGTCCGCTTGGGCGCCCGCGGCGAGCACGGCGAAGACCGTCGCGCCCGAGCCGCTCATGCGGGCAAGTTCGACGCCCGGCGCTCCCGCGAGATGCGACAACGTGCGCGCGATCTCGGGATGGCGCGCCGTGACCACGGGCTCGAAATCGTTCACCGCGAGCGCGGCGATGGTGTTCCAGTCGCGAAAAGCGTGGAGCGGCACGATGCGCGGCCGCGGACCCCGACCTTTGCGCGTCGCCGCCAGCCACGCGTAGGCGTCGGCGGTGCCGACCCCAAACGGCATCGCCGCCAGCACGACCGGCCGCTCGGCGAGCGCCGGCAGCGGCAACAGGCGCTCGCCCCGGCCCCAGGCCAGCGCCAACGGCGACCGGAGCGTCAGGTACGGCACGTCGGCGCCCAGCGCCAGCGCCAACGACAGGAGCAACTCGCGCGGCGGCGGCGTCGGATCGAGCGCGGCCAGCGCGCGCAACACCGCGCCCGCGTCCGCGCTGCCGCCGCCCAACCCTCCACCCACGGGGATCCGCTTCTCGATCTCGATCTTGAATCCCGCCGGCCACCCGCGCGCCTCGGCGTACGCCACCGCCGCGCGAAACGCGAGATTGCGCGCGGCCGGCCCCGCGTCGGCGCCACGGCAATCGATCGTCCGCATGCCGCCCATGCCGGCCCGCGCCGTGTGCACCACCACATTGTCGGCCAACGCCAGCCGGCAGAACGCCGTCTCCAGCTGGTGGTATCCGCCCGACTCGCGCGCCAGCACGTGGAGGAAGATGTTGACCTTGGCCTGCGCCGCCACGCGCGCCGATCGGACGCCGGCGGTCGGGCCGGCCGTCACGTCGCCTCCGGCGACGGGACCTCCGCCGCTTTGACGTCCTTGAGATGCAGCCCCATGCGCGCGAAGTACCAGGCGCCGATCAGCGTGATCGGCAGGAACGAAACGACATGGTATCCGATGGCCCACGCCGCCGCCTGCGACTTGGGCACGCCGTACAACCCGAGGCCCAGCACCCCAAAGAACTCGAAGACCCCGAAGAATCCCGGCGCCGCCGGCAATGCGACCCCAAGGGCGATCACGCCCTGGAGGAAGAGCGCGGCGCCGAACGGGACCTGGATCCCCACCGCCAGAAACCCCAGCCAGAACGCCAGGCCGTTGCAGAGCCAGTGCAGCGTCGCCCAGAACAACACGCTGGCGAAGCGCACGGGACTCCGCAGCACGCTCAAACCGGCGGCGAAATGCGTGAGCGCGCGGCGGCCGGGCTCCTCGAAGCGCGGCGCCACCCGCCGCGCAAACGCCTCGTACACGCCGATCAGCCACGACGGAAAGAACACGATCGCGTACAACACCGTCATGAGCGCCAGCATGAAGACCGTGCCGATGATCGCGGTGCGCGCCGCCGATACCCCACCGATGACCGCGTTCTTCGGAAATCGGGCAGCAGCATCGGAATCACGGTCAAGAGCAACACCACCAGCGCATCGAACAACCGGTCCACGGCCAGCGACGCCAGTGAGGCGGGAAACGGCACCCGCGACTCCTCGCGCGTCAGGACGTAGGCCCGCGCCACCTCGCCAACGCGCACCGGCACGACGTTGTTGATCATCATGCCGATCGCCGTCGCCCGCCACAGGGAGCCGAGCGGCAGGTCCGGCGCGACGGGGTCGAGGATCGGCCGCCAGCGGCGGGCCCGGATCGGCACGCAGATCGTCGCCGTGAACGCGGCCGCGATGAACAGCGGCACGCTCGACGTGGACAGCGTGGTCCACACCTGATGGAACGGGATCTTGCTGAAGACCCACCACAGCAGCGCCGCGCTGAGCGCGATGCCGGCCGCACCGCGCCAGTCGAGCTTCACGTTCGCCAACCCGATGGATTACGCCGTCGCGGCAAGGTCGATGAGATCGAGGAGCTCGGCGAGGGTCTCGGGACGGGGCGCGGCGCCCGTGCTCTCGGCGCGGCGAATCTCGTCCCGCAACTGGCGCGCGCGATCGAGCGCGGCCCGGCCGCGATACAAGAGGCCATCGATCGGCACCACGGCGTCATCGGCGTCGGCGTCACCCGCGTCGTCAAAGACGATGGGCTGACGCTCGATCTCCTGGATGCCGTTCTGGAGGAACGCGTGCAACTCGCGTCCCGTCGGCGTCGAGGTCCGCTCGCGCCCCGGGCTCGCCGCCGGTTTCTTCTCCGGGGTGGCGACCGGCGTGGCGGTCAGCATGGCGTCCGGTCTCCCGAACCCGTTCGCCGGCTTGGCCAGTCCCAGCAGGCGCTCCAGCGAAAGATCGGTTTCCAATCCTGCGGGAACCGTCGCGGTATCGCTGAACCCCAACCCGATTTCGTTCTCCAGACCGTGCACGGCTTCGCCGTCCGCCGCGTCTACCGGCCGGGGCGCGAAGTCGCGGATATCCGCGGACGTATCGGCCAGCCCGCGCACGATCTCGTCGACCGCGCGGAGCTCGCCCGGACCGAACAGCTGCCGCTCGGCCCCGTCGGCATACCGCCCGATCGCGGCTGCCAGGTCCCGCTCGCCGAAGCTGTGCGCCGCATTCCGGATCGCGCGCAGCGCGGCCCGCAGCTCGTCGGCGGCGCGCGGGCCGCCGGCTCCCGCCGCCGCGATCAATGCCCGCGCGTGCTCGGCCTGGCTCACGACCTCGAGGCGAAAGCGCTCCGCCGGCGTCGTCGGCGGGCTCGGCGCCGCGTCGACCACGCCATTGGACCCATCGCCGTGAAACAACTCATCGATCGGCACGATCCGATCCGCGGCCTCGGCGACGCGCTCCACGTCGGCCAGCGCGCTCAGGAACCGCTGATACTCGCCGGACGCCGCCGCATGACGGGCATTGCCCGCCCGCAGCTCGGCGGCCACGCGCCGCAACAGCTGCGACGCGGCCATGAGCAAGGTCAGGACCGCCGCACTGGGCGCCCCGACGTCCAGCTCGATCGATCGGCCGGCGCGCTCCACGGCGTCGAGCACTTCGGGGAGGGGCGGCCGATCGTGCACCGCGGCGACGCCGCGCAAAGTGCGCACCCGGGAGAGGGCCCCACCCAGCGTGCCCCGGGTCGCGGGTCGCGCCGTGAACGCGTCCAGTGCCACCGCGATCTCGGTCGTCTCGGCCGCGAAGTACTGATCGGCCCCGGCGCCCGCGGCCGCGGCCGTCGCGCCGCCCGCGTCCACGCCGGCCGGCACGTACCGCGCGAGATCCGCGACGCGCCGCGCCGAGCGCGCGTCTTCCGTCGCGCTCCAGGAGCGGACCTTGTGCACGAGGATCTTGAGATCATCGACCGCCGCGACGAGGGCCGCGGCCAGCGGCGCCGCCCACGGCAACTCGCCCGTCCGCACCGCGCGCCCGGCCCGCTCCAGCGCCGCGGCCAGATCGGCGATCGACGACAGCCGGTGCATGGTCGCCGCCCCGCGCAACGTGCGCGCCGCGCGGACGAACTCGTCGGCAGCCGGACGATCCGCACCCGCCGCGTGGAGGATGGCGTCCAACCGTTCGAGGCACTCGCTGGCCTCGAGCGTGAAAAAATTCAGCGGATCGTGCGTCGTGCTCATGCGCGTAGTCTCAACGGCGCGAAGTTAATCGGGACGAACGGCCGGCGCGACCGCGCCCAATGGAGCCCGCCCGGTCCCGCCAGAGAGTGACGAGCGGGCCCGGTCCATCGCCACCCGCATCTCGCGCACCGCTTCGGCCAAACCGACGAACAGCGCCCGGCTCACGATCGAATGTCCGATGTTGAGCTCCTCGATCTCGGGGACGGCCGCGACCGGTCCGACGTTTCCGACGGTGAGCCCGTGACCGGCGTGCACCGCCAGGCCGAGCGCCGCCCCTTCCCGGGCCGCCCGCACCAGCGGTCCCGCGTCGCCGTTCTCCGCATAGCGACCCGTATGCAGTTCGATGGCGTCCGCGCCCGCCGCCCGCGATGCCCGGACCGCTTCCACGGTCGGATCGATGAACAGGCTGGTCCGGATGCCCGCCGCCTTGAGCCGGCGCACGGCGACCGCGATCCGGTCGCCAGCGGCGCTGACGTCGAGGCCCCCCTCGGTCGTGATCTCCTCGCGGCGCTCGGGAACGAGGGTCGCCTGGAATGGGCGCAGGCGCTCCGCGATCCCGATCATCTCATCGGTGCACGCCAGCTCGAGATTGAACACGGTGCGCCGGCCCCCCATGAGCTGCTCGACATTGGCATCCTGGATGTGGCGGCGGTCCTCCCGCAGGTGGGCCGTGATCCCATCGGCCCCCGCGTCCTCGCACACCATCGCCGCGGCGACCGGGTCCGGCTCGGCGCCGCGCCGCGCCTGGCGGAGCGTGGCGACGTGGTCGATGTTGATGTAAAGTCGTTGATATGGTTGGGGTCGGGTTGCTGGCATTCAACTGGCTCGCTAGCTTCGCATCGTGAAATCATACCTGGGCATGTGGATCGCAGCACTGGCGACGATCGCCGGTTGCTCCTCGGGCGGGACGGGTGGGACCGCCAGCCCGCCGCCGGCCAATCCGCCGGGTCCTATGTCCGCGCCCGTTCCGGCCCCCACGGATGTCAACGCGACCGGCGCCGCCGATGGCCACGCCGCCGTCCGGGCCTTCCTGGATGCGGCCCGCGCGCAAGATCTCCAGGCGTTCTCGGCCGTATGGGGTGGCACCAACGGTCCACTCCGCAACATGGTCGGGCACGACGATTTCGAGAAGCGCGAACTGATCATGATGTGCTTCCTCAAGCACGATTCGGATAGCATCGGTACGGCGAGCGCGGCCGCCGGTAGCCGCATGACGTATCCCGTGCGGCTGACCCAGGGATCGACCACCCGCGGGACCACCGTTACGACCATTCAGGGGCCTTCGTCCCGTTGGTACGTCGAGACGGTCGATCTCCGGCCGATCGAAGCGCTCTGCCAGAAACACTCGAACTGAACCGTAAGTGGTTCACGCGGGAACTACCAAGCCCTGTAAGGGGTTAGTTCTCGGTGAGTTCAATCAACACGCCTCCAGTGGCGCTCGGATGCAGGAACGCAATCCGTTTCCCTTCGGCACCAATGCGGGGCGTTTGGTCAACGAGCCGGATGCCGGCGGCCCGGCAGCGCTCGAGCGCGCCGTCCAGGTCGTCGACCGCAAAGCAAATGTGATGAATACCAGGCCCGCGCGCGCCCAGAAACTTGGCGATCGGCGAGTCGGGTTCCCGTGGGGCGAGCAGTTCCACGAGGGACTCACCCGCCGCCAGTCCGGCGATGTCGGCGCCGTCGGCGTTGTCTAGCGGTACCGTGGGGAGTCCCAGCACGTCGCGGTAGAACGGCAAGGAGTCGGCGAGCGCGCGCACGGCGATGCCAATGTGCGCGATGCGGGGGCTGCGTGAAGTGTCGGCCATAGGCAGTGTAAATCTACGAGGGTGTGAGATGTCGAACGCGATAGCGGTATCGGACACGGATTTCGAGAAGGAGATCGAGAAGCATGCGGGGTTGGCGGTCGTGGATTTCTGGGCGACGTGGTGCGGTCCGTGCCGCATGATCGCGCCGATCCTCGATCAGCTGGCCATCGAGTACGCGGGCAAGGCGAAAGTCGCCAAGCTCGATGTCGACAGCAATCAGAACACCGCCATCCGATTCAACGTGCGGTCGATCCCGACCATCCTGTTCTTCAAGGACGGGAAGTTGGTCGACCAGGTCGTCGGCGCGGTGCCGAAGGTGGCGTTGGAGTCCAAGTTCAAGCAGCACGCGGCGTGAACGGATAGATCGTTCAGGCAAAGCGGCCGGACGCGGGGCGTCCGGCCGCTTTTGTCTGGGGAAGGCCACATATTCCCGCATGGGACTGGGCCGCCTCTACGTCGTGAGCACGCCGATCGGCAACTTGGCCGATCTGTCCCTGCGCGCCGTCGACGTCTTGAAAACCGTCGATCGCATTCTGTGCGAAGACACGCGCCATACGCGGACCTTGCTCGATCACTACGCCATTCGCACGGCGACGTCGGCCTATCACGAGCATAACGAAGCCAAGACATCTCCCGGACTGGTCGCCGAGCTGGCGGACGGAGCGGTGCTGGCCCTCGTGTCCGACGCCGGTACGCCGGTGCTGTCCGATCCGGGCGCGCGCCTCGTGCACGCCGCTATTGCCGCGGGCATCGCGGTCGAGCCCGTCCCGGGCGCATCGGCGTTGCTCGCGGCCCTCGTCGCAGCCGGGCTCGACGCGGACCGATTCACATTTTTGGGATTTCTGCCCCGCAAGGGGCGGGATCGCGCGGGCGTCGTCGTCCAGATTGCGACGAGCCCGCACCTCACGATCTTCTATGAGGCGCCCGGCCGGGTGGCCGATACACTGGCGGACGTCAGCGCCGCGGGCGGCGGCGCCCGCCGCGCCGTCGTGGCGCGGGAGTTGACGAAGCAGTACGAGGAGATGCGGCGGGGAACGGTCGACACGCTCGCGGCGTACTACGCGGAGAAGGATCCGCGGGGCGAGGTGGTCGTGCTCGTCGATGGCGGCGCACCGCCCCCGGTGGACGAGGCGGCCGTCCTGGACCAGGCCCGCGCTCTGCGCGGGCAAGGGATGCCCGCGCGCGACATCACGCGTGTCTTGATCGAGGAGTTCGGCGTCTCACGAAACAGAGCCTACCGTCTCGCGCACGGCGACGAGTCGCGCAGCGAGGAGGAGACAGAACAGCGTGAATGATCGCCCGGCGGGAAGACATCGTGCTCGATGGTGGCTGGCGGCCGCGCTGGTCGCGGCGACGACCGGCTTCGCGTTCCGCGGAGCGGGGCACGGATCGGGCCGCGCCGAGACACGACTGACCATCGCCCGCCTGCAATACGATGGCGGCGGCGATTGGTACGCGAATCCGTCCAGCCTGCCGAATCTGTTGGCCGCGATCGCGGCGCGGACCACGCTCAAGGTGGAACGCACCGAGGCGCGCACCACGCTCATGGACGATCGTCTGTGGGACTATCCGTTCCTGCACGTCACGGGACACGGCAACATCCGGTTCAGCGACGAAGAGATCGTGCGCCTCCGCGACTACCTGACGCGGGGCGGATTCCTGCACGTCGATGACAACTATGGTCTCGACGAGAGCTTCCGCCGGGAGATCGCGCGCGTGTTTCCCGACCGGCCCTTGGTCGACGTCCCGCTGTCGCATCCGATCTACCACATCGTCTACGATTTCCCCAACGGCGTGCCCAAGATCCACGAGCACGATGGCAAACCCGCGCGCGGCTTCGGCATCTTTCTCGGCAACCGGCTCGCCGTGTACTACACGTTCTCCAGCGATCTGGGGAACGGTTGGGAGGACGTGGGCACGTACAACGATCCGCCAGCTTTGCACGAGGCGGCGCTCCGCATGGGCGTGAACCTGTTCGTCTACGCCGTGACCAGCCGCCCCGTCACGTGACCGTCGCCGAGCTCGTCGATCGCGAGCGCGGGCGTCTGGGACGCGCGACCGCGGCGCACGGCGTCGCGCTGGCGTGCGCCGGCGTGGCCTTGGTGCTGGCGGCGGCCGTCGCGCTCCTGGGTGACGCGCGATGGCTCGCGCTGTCGCCCGCGGTGCCGTTCTTCGTTTGGGCCGTCGCGCTCGCGGTCATCGCCGCGGCGACGGCTCTGACCACCTTTTGGTTGCGGGGCGCTGTCACCCGCTCGGCGGTTTCGCGGACCATCGAGCGCGAGCGGTCGCTCCGGGCTGGCGCCCTGCAAGGCGCGCTCGAGGTCGAGCACTCGGGCCCCCTTGGGCGCCGCGGCGCGGCCGATCTGGTGGCGCGTCTGGCCAAGGACAGTCGCTCCGGGGGATCGGCGCTCGCGCCGGAGACCCAGCGGAGCGCGCGCCGGCGCGCGGGGGCCTGGGCCCTCGTGGCCGCCGCCGCCGCGGTCACGTGCGTGGCGCTCGCGTCCAACGCGCCGGATGGATGGCGCGCCGTGCTGCATCCCGTCCGAGCCTGGCGCGGCACGCTCCTGCCGCCGCTGGGGATCGATGCGCCGGGCGACGTGCTGCGCGGGGAACGCACCACCGTCCGGGTGACGGCGCCGGGCCGGCGCCGGATCGCGGTGTACACGCGCGCGCGTGGCGCGCCGTGGTCGACGCAATGGTATCCGGTCAGCGACGGCGCCGCTCGCCTGGCCCTGGGCCCGGTCGACGCCGATCTCTCACTGGTGGCGGCCGATGGACGGGCGACCAGCGACACCGTCATGGTCCGCGTCACCGACAAGCCGTTTCTGGGCGGTATCGCGTTGCGGGCGATCTACCCAGCCTACCTCAAGCGCGCGGATGAAGCCCTGCCGGCCGGCGAGGTGGCGCGCGTGCCGATCGGGACGCGCATCTCGATCGATGGCCGGGCCTCCACCGAGTTGGCCTCCGTGGCCCTGGCGCGGGGAAAGGACACGACGCGATTCGGCGTCGATGGACATCGCTTCTCGGGATCGCTCCGGGCGATGACGAGTGGCCGCTGGGAATGGACGGCGCGCGGCGTGGCGGGCACCATCGCCGATGTCCCGACCGCGATCGAGCTGGATGTCGTCCCCGACTCGGCGCCCCGGATCGAGATTGTCGCGCCGGCGCACGATACGATCGTGACGCCGGGCGGGCATATCACGCTGGCGCTGTCGGCGTCGGACGATCACGGCCTGGCGTCGGTCGTGGTCCGGTCGTGGCGGTCCAACAGCAGCGGGAATGGGTGGAGCAACTCGCCCGTCATCGAGCAGAACATCGTCGGGGCATCGCCCGCGCAATGGAGCGGGGGCGCGGAGCTCGATCTGAGCCAGCGCGGGCTCGGGCAGGGCGATGCGATGCACGTCATCGCCGTCGCCACCGACGAGTCGCCGTGGCATCAGACCGGCATGAGCCGCGAGCTCATCCTCCGGGTGCCGAGCGTCACCGAGGAGCGCGCGCTGGCGCGCGCCACGGCCGACTCGGCGGTCGCGGGCGCGGCGCAAGTGGCGCAAGCCCAGCGGGCGCTCCAACAGCGGACCGACGACGCGGCGCGCACGCGCGGCCAGCGCGCGGGCGCGAATCGGTCCGGCGGGAGTCAGCAGCAGTCGAGTGGCGCCAACGCCGGCGCGTCTGGCGCGCAGCCGCTGTCGTACGCGTCGGCGGAGCAGGCGAAGGCGCTGGCCCAAGAGCAGCGGCAACTCGCCGACAAAGTCAAAGCGCTGGAGCAGCAAGCCAGGCAGCTCGAACAGCAACTCAAGCAAGCCGGCGCGCTGGATACGGGACTGGCGAACCAGCTGCATCAGGCGCAGCAGCTGCTGCGGGATGCGATGACGCCCGAGCTCAAGGCCGAGTTGGACAAACTCGATAAGAGCGCGCAGTCGCTGCAAGGCGGCGACGCGCGGCAATCGCTCGGGGACCTGGCGCGCGAACAACAGAAACTGCGGGATCAGTTGGAGCGGAGCGCCGACATCCTCAAGCGCGCGGCGCTGGAAGGCGCCATGCAGACGTTGCACGACGAGGCGCGGGATCTGGCCCACAAAGACAGCAGCGTGGCGCAACAACGCACCGCGCCAAATCCCAACGACGCGAAGTCGCTCGCCGATCGATCGCGCGAACTGTCGCGGCAGGTGGATAGCCTCTCCAAACGGCTGGCCCGCGAAAAGGCGGAGACGGGCGCGCACCAAGTCGGGGCCGCGCAGCCCCACGTCGACGCGTCGGCGCAGGCCATGGAGCGCGCCGCGGGGCGCGGCGATAGCGCTGGCGGTCGGCAGCAACAGCTGGCGCAGCGGCCGCCCGGTCCGGAAGAGCGCTCGGCCGGTCAGCCGCCGTCCGGACAGCCGCGGCCTCAACCGGGGCAGCCGCAGTCGGGCCAACCACAAGCTGGCCAGCCGTCGCCGCAGCCGGACGGGCAACAGCAAGCCGGGCAACCGCAGGCTGCGCAGCCCGGGCAGCAGTCGGCGCAGCAGCTGGGCCGGCAGCCAGGCCAGCAACCGGGTCCGCAGCCCGGCACGCAGCCGGGACAGCAAGCCGGCCAGCAACCGGGGCAGCAACCGGGTCAGCAACCCGGGCAGCAAGCGGGTCAGCAGCCCGGCCAACAGCCCGGCGGTACCCAGGGTGGCACGCAGCCCGGCCAGGCCGGGGACCAGCGCCAGGCGGCGCAGCAGGCGGCGCAGGAGATGGCCCAGGCCGCCGACCAGCTCGGGCAGGCGCGTCAGAACCAGATCAACGAGTGGAAGCAAGCCGTGACGGGCGAGCTCGATCGCTCCATCCAGGAAACTCTGCAGAATGGCGCGGCAGGAGGATGCGCTGGCCAAGCAGGCGCAGTCCGGCGGCGATGGCAACAGCATGAAGAGCGAACAGAGCGCGATCCAGCAGGGGGTGGATCAAGCGAACTCGCGCCTCCAGGGTGCCGGCCGCCAGTCGGCGCTCATCTCCGGCGCCGCCCAACGGGCCTTGAGCGATGCCCGGAACAAAGTGAGCCAGGCGACCGGCGAGATGCAGAGCGGCTCACAGTCAGGCCAGAGCGGGATGACGCAACAAGCCGCGAACTCCATGCGCGATGCCGCCAGCGCGCTCAATCAGGCCGCGGCCGCCCTCGTGCGCGACCGCGAGCGCGCCAACACTGCGTCATCGGCGTCCGGCCTCGCCGAGATGCTCCAACAGATGCAATCGCTGGCGCAGCAGCAAGGTGCGCTGAACGCCCAGTCCCAAGGTCTGTCGCTGGTGCCGGGCGCCGGCGGACAACCCGGCGCCGATGCCCAGGCCTTGGCCGAGCGTCAGCGCCGCGTCGCCCAGTCCCTCGATGCGATCGGCGGCGCCGACGCCAGCGGCCGCGCCGACGCCCTGGCGCGCGAAGCGCGGGAGATTGCGGCCGCGATGGCCCGGAGCGGCCCCGATCCGGCCACGCTCAGCCGCCAACAACGCCTCTACCACCGGCTGCTCGACGCCGGCCACACCCTGGAGCAGGACGAGCGCGACTCGACGGGCAAGCGCGAGGCCCAGACCGCGGTCGACCGTCCCGGGTTCAACCCCGGCGCGGCGCCTGTCGAGGGCAAGAGCACATCCCGCTTCCGCGAGCCTACGTGGAATGATCTGCGCGGCTTGAGCGCCGAGGATCGCCAGCTCGTGTTGGATTATTTCAAGCGGATCAATGCGCAGCAGCAGCCCTAGGGTCGCGGGCCGCGCCGTTCTGGTCTGGGTCGCGCTGGTCGCGACCGGGGCCCGGGCCCTCGCGCAGGATGTGTCGCCGCTCTCCGCGGCCTACGACGCCGAGCAGCGCGGCGACTGGGCCGATGCGGCCGCGGCATATCGCAATGCGCTACACGTGGGCAACAACACGGTGGCCGCCGTGCTGGGGCTGGAGCGCGTCTACGCCGAGCTGAGTCACACGGACTCCCTGCTGCCGCTGCTGGACACGGTGATCGCGGCGCGTCCCCGCGAGGCCGTGTTCCGTTCCGTTCAGCTCCGGGCCCTCCGGATGCTGAGTCGTCCCGACGACGAGCGCGCCGCGTTCGAGCGCTGGGTGCGCGACGCGCCGCGTGATCCCACGCCCTATCGCGACTACGCGCGCATTCTGCTGGAGGAAGGCCGTCCCCAAGCCGCCGACTCGGTCCTGGAACGCGCCCAGCGCACGTTCGGCAGCGGGCGCGAGTTCCTCGTCGAGACCGCGCAGCTGCGCGCCACGCTCGGCATGTGGGACGCTTCGGCCCGCGCCTGGCGCACGGCGGTCGACAGCGTGCCCGATCTGGCGCCGAGCGCCGCCTACGCCCTCCGGCCGACGCCCGCCGCATTGCGCGCCCAGGTCGGAGCCGCGCTCCTGAGTGCTCCGATGACCCTCGGGAGCCGGCGCGCGTACGGCACACTGGCGCTGGCCTGGGGCGACGCCCACGACGCGTGGCAGGCGCTCGCGCCGCTCCACCCGGACTCCGCGACCCTCAACGCCTGGGACGAGTTCGGCGACGCCGCCGACGCCGCCGGCGAGTGGCGCGCCGCTCGCGACGCGTTCACGGCCGTGCTGAATGCCTCGCATGGACCGCCGCCGGCGACGGCCCGACTGGCGGCGCGGGCGGGCGAAGCGGCACTCCGCGCCGGCGATGGTGCCGCGGCACTGGCGCTGACCGACCGCGCCGTGGCGACCGGTGTCGATTCGGCGACCGCGGCCCGCACGCTCCTGCCGTTGCGCGTGCGGGCGTTGGCGGTGTTGGGGCGGGCCGACGACGCCGACCGCAGCGTCCGCGCCTATAGCCGCTATCTCGACGACTCGGCGCACGCCCGTCTGTCGCGCGACGTGGCCTGGGGATACGTGCGGTCGGGCAACATCACCCGGGCCCGCGAAGCCGTGGCCGCGTCCGGTCTCGGCGACGACCGCGAGCTTGCCGGATGGCTCGCGCTCTACGCTGGCGACCTGCGCACGGCGCGCACGGCGCTCCGGCAGGCCGACGCGCCATCGACGGATCTCGTGACCGCGCTCGCCCTCCTGGCGCGGACGCACGCCGATAGCGCGCCGTCGGTCGGGCAAGCGTTCGTGGCGTTGGCCACCGGCGACAGCACGTCGGCCGCCAAGCAGTTCGTGGCCGCGGGCGATGTCGTGCGCGATGCCGCGCCGCTCATGCTGGCGTTCGCCGCGCGCCTCTACACCGCGCGCCATCAGGATGCACTCGCGGTGCCGATCTGGCGCTCGGTGGTGGAGCAATATGCCGACGCGCCCGAAGCGCCCGAGGCCGACCTGGAGTGGGGACGCGCGCTGGCACGGAATCACGATGTCGCCGGCGCGCAGGCGCGGTGGGAGCATCTCATCCTGACGTATCCCGCGAGCGCGCTGGTGCCCCAAGCGCGGCGCGCGCTGGAAGCCGCACGGGGCTCGGCGACCTCGTAGATTTCGTCCGGGATGCTGACGCGACGGGAATTGTTGGCGGGCGCCGCCTCGGCGGCACTGGCCCGCGTGACGGGCCGGAACCCCTCCTTTGGGTGGCCGGCGCTGCGCGTGCCGATCCAGGCGCCGATGCTGCTCATCCCCATGGACGATGATCAGCAAAATCATTCTCAAGGCCTACGGGATCGCCTACAACACGCTCAAGGCGGGTGGGAAGGGCGAGTGGCTCCTCAACTATCGGGGGGGCTCCTTCCTGCTGCCCGATATCCCCGAAGTGCGCCGGCGGGCGGCCCTGGCCGGCGTGAGCGCCACGCCGCTCGACGATGGGGGCGTGTCGTCGGTGCGCGGCGAGATCAGTGCCAGCAACATGGACAGCATTGTGCTGGAGAAGGCGCCGACGATCGCCGTGTACAGTCCTCCCAAGTCGCCACCGTGGGACGACGCCGTGACGCTGGCGCTCCAGTACGCCGAGATTCCGTTCACCAACGTGTGGGACGAGCAAGTCGTGGGCGGGGATCTGCCCAAGTACGACTGGGTGCACCTGTTTCACGAGGATTTCACGGGGCAGTTCAACAAGCTCTATATCAATTCGCGAGGCGCGCCGTGGTTCGTGGATCAAGTCACCCGCGACCAGGATGCCGCCAAACGCCTCGGGTTTCCCACCGTCCCGGCGCTCAAGAAGGCCGTCGCCGAGAATGTCCGCGAGTTCGTGCAGAAGGGCGGGTTCTTGTTCGCCATGTGCGGCGCCACGGAGACCCTGGACCTGGCGCTGGCGTCCCATGATGTCGACATTGACGGACCGTTTTCCGACGGCACGCCGATGGATCCCGACGCCGACGCCAAGATGGACTGGACGCGGGCGTTGGCGTTTCAGAACGCCCATCTGGAGACGTCGCCGCTCGTGAACTCCATGAGCGACATCGACGGCCACCAGGCCAACGTGCCTTCCCGCAAGCAGCCGTTGGGCGCGTTCACGCTGTTCGGGTTCGCCGCCAAGTTCGATCCCGTGGCGTCGATGCTCGTGCAGAACCACCGCACGGTGGTCCCTGATTTTTACGGCGTCACGACCAGCTTCGCCAAGTCGACGCTCAAGTCCGCCGACGTGGTGCTGGCCAACGAGGAAGGCGCGCCGTGGGTCAAGTACATTCACGGCGACGCGGGGAAAGGATCGTGGACGTTCTTGGGGGGGCACGATCCCGAGGATCCGCAGCACGCCATCGGAAACCCGTCGACGGATCTCTCGTTGCATCCGAACTCGCCGGGCTACCGGTTGATCCTCAACAACGTGCTGTTTCCCGCCGCCAAGAAGAAACCGCTCAAGACGTGAACCGTCTCAGCCCGAGCGCGGCGGCGGCGATGCGCGCGGCGATCCAGCTCGCCGGCGGGCGCGAGGTCTGCTTCGCTTGCGCGATCGACGACGAAGCCCGCGTAGTCACGGCGCGCGTCGTGGCCCGCGGCGACGTGGGGAGCGTGCTGGCTTTGCCGGGATTCGCCGCGCGCGGCGAGATGCTGGTGCACAATCATCCCTCCGGCCGTCTCGATCCGTCCGACGCCGATCTCGACATCGCGGCCCGCGTGTACCAGAGCGGCATTGGGTTCGGGATCGTCGACAACACGGCGACCGCCCTCTACGTCGTCGTCGAAGTGCCGCGGGCCGTGGAGCGGAAGGCGCTGGATCCCGATGCCGTCGCCGACACCTTGGGCCCCGACGGACCGGTCGCGTCATTGCTCAATCGCTACGAGGATCGCGCCAGTCAACGGGACATGGTCCTGTCCATCTCGCGCCTCTACAACGAGGGCGGTGTGGGCTTACTGGAGGCGGGGACCGGCGTCGGGAAATCGCTGGCGTATCTCGTCCCGGCGCTGCGCTGGGCGGCCGCCAACGCCGAGCGGACCGTCGTCTCGACCAACACGATCAACCTGCAGGAGCAACTCGTCGGCAAGGATTTGCCATTCCTGGCGCGGGCGCTGGGCGACCAGCCGGTCCGGTTCGCGCTGCTCAAGGGATGGCGCAACTATCTGTGTCTGGCGCGCCTGGAGCAGGCGAAGGCCGGCGGCGCCAGTCTCTTCGACCGCGGGGCCGATGACGAGCTGCGGGCGATCGCCGCCTGGGCGGAGCGCACGGCCGATGGCTCGCTTGCCGATCTCCCTACGCCGCCGCGCCCCGAAGTGTGGGATGAAGTGGCCGCCGAGCCCGATCTTTGCCCGCGGATGCAGTGTCCGCATTTCGGCGATTGCTTTCTCTTCCGCGCACGCCGCGAAGCGGCGCAAGCGGATATCGTGGTGGTGAATCATCACCTCTTGATGTCCGACGTCGCCGTGCGGCGCGCGCAGCAGAACTGGCAGGAGGCCGCCGTCCTGCCGCCCTACGCGCGGCTGGTCGTCGACGAGGGCCATCACCTCGAGGACGCCGCGGCCGCCCACTTGGGATCCACCGTGACGCGGCGCGGTCTGCAGCGGCTGTTCGGCCGTCTCGATCGCCGGGGCCGCGGTCTCCTGGCCGCCCTCGTGGCGCGATTGAGCCGCAAGAGCGATCTGCTCAACACCGCGTCGCTCGATCTGGTGCAGGGGCGGTTGGTCCCCGCCGCCGCCGCCGCGAAGCAGACCGCGGAGCGCGTGTTCGGGCTCTTGGAGCAGTTCGTCGCCGACGAGGGCGGCGGTCAGGTCCGGTTGACCGAGGCGTTTGCCCAGCATCACATCTGGGCCGATGGTCTCGGCTCGGCGCTGACGGATCTCCTGCGGGAGATCGAGTTGCTCAACGACAGTCTGCGGATCGTGCGCGAGCGGCACGAGCGCGAGGCGGCGCCGGACGAGGCCGTGGCGCCGGTGTTCAACGAGGTCCGGGGCGTTGGCCGCCGCTTGCAGGTCGCGGCCGATGGGCTCCGGTCGTCGCTCATTCCGCCGCCGGACAGCACGCCGGGAGTCCGCTGGGTCGAGCTGCGCGGCGCGCCGCCGCGCGGTGGCGAGCGTCCGGAGCGCAACGTGGCGGTCTCCAGTGTCCCGCTCGATCTGGCGCCCATCCTGCGAGAGGATCTGTTCGGCCGGCTGACCACGACCGTGGTGACGAGCGCGACGCTCACCAGCAGCACGGGCTTCGGGTTTCTCGCCAATCGCCTCGGTGTCGACGCCCTGGCTACGCCGCCGGCGACGGCGGTGTTCCCTTCGCCGTTCGACTACGACGCTCAGGCGTTGCTCGCCGTCCCCACGGATATCCCGCCCCCGAACGTGGACGCGGCGCGCCATTTCGCCGCCGTGTGCCGCGCGACCGCGGATCTGGCCGCGGCCGCCGATGGCGGGATGTTCGTGCTGTGCACGAGCCACCGGGACGTCCGGGACATCGCGGCGTCGTTACGCGGATCGGCGTGGCCGTTGCTCGTGCATGGCGAGGAGCCGCGCGACGTGCTGTTGAACCGGTTTCGCGAGTGCGGGCGCGCCGTGTTGCTGGGCACGGCGTCGTTCTGGGAAGGCGTCGACGTGCCCGGCAATGCATTGCGCGCGCTGGTGATCGCCAAGCTCCCGTTCCGCGTGCCCACGGAACCGATCACCGCCGCGCAGTGCGAGGCCATCACGGCGCGGGGCGGCGATCCGTTCGCCGAGTATATGCTGCCCCACGCTTCGCTGCGGTTGAAGCAAGGCTTCGGGCGGCTCATTCGTTCGACGACGGACCGCGGCGTCGTGCTCATTACGGACCCGCGCGTGGCGACCAAGTCCTACGGTCGCGTCCTGCTCGACGCGTTGCCGCCGGCCCGCCGGCTGATCGCGCCCTGGGCGCAGGTGCGGAGCGCGCTGCAGGAATTTTATTCCCCCATCCCCATCCCATGAAAATCGTCTGCATCGGCCGGAACTATCGGGCGCACGCCGCGGAGCTGGGCAACGAGGTGCCCACGGAGCCTTTGATCTTTCTCAAGCCGCCGTCGGCGCGGATTGGCGATGGCGACCGGATCGTGCTCCCCGCGCGATCGCAACAGGTCGAATACGAGGGCGAGATCGGCATCGTGATCGGGACCCGGGCCAAGGCCGTGCCCGAGTCCGATGCGGCCGCGGTCATCGGCGGGATTTGCGCCATCAATGACGTGACCGCCCGCGATCTCCAGAAGCTCGACGTCCAGTTTACGCGGGCCAAGGGGTTCGACACGTTTTGCCCGGTCGGGCCCGTTCACGAATATCGCGGTGACCTGTCGGCGCTTACCGTGGTCACTCGGGTCAACGGGGTCGAGCGCCAGCGCGGGACGGCGGATCTCATGGTATTTGCGATTCCGCGGTTGATCGCGTTCATTTCCAGTGTGATGACCCTGGAATCTGGCGACCTGATCGCCACCGGAACCCCGGCCGGCGTCGGTCGCTTGAATGCAGGCGACGTGGTCGAAGTGGACGTGGTCGGTGTGAGCCGCGTGCGGAATCCCGTCGCCTGAGTATGCCGCCGTTCAGCGCACGGTTCGTCACGCTTCCGGAGTACCCGTTGGCCACCATTCCGCAGAGAAAGCGTGAGCTCCTCGCCCGCGGGGTCGATGTGATCGACCTGGGCGCGGGGGACGCCGATCTGCCGGCGCCGGCGGCGGCCGTGGAACGGCTGCGTACGGCGGTCGGCGAGCCGGCGCTCAATCGATACGGGTTCGGTCTCGGGTTGCCGCGGTTCCGCGAAACGGCGGCGGCGTGGATGGAGCAGCGGTTCGGCGTGCGCTTCGACCCCTATAGGGAGCTGGTGCCGCTGATCGGGTCGAAGGAGGGTCTGTCGCACCTGGCGCTGGCCTACCTGGGCCGCGGGGACGTCGCCATCGTTCCCGAGCCCGGTTACAACTCGTATCTCGGCGGCACGCTCTTGAGCGACGCCACGAAGTATCCGTACGCCCTGCGCCCGCGCACGCAGTTTCTGGTCGACCTCGATGACGTTCCGCCGGACGTGTTGCGGCGGACGCGCGTGTTGTACTTGAACTATCCCAATAATCCGACGGCCGCGATCGCTCCAGTGTCTTATTTGGAGGACGTGGTTCGGCGGTGTCGGGAACTCGACATTTTACTGGTGTACGACAACGCCTACAGCGAGCTGGCGTTCGACGGGTATGTGCCGCCGAGTATCTTCGAGATCGATGGAGCCCGCGATGTGGCGATCGAGTTCCACTCGTTGTCGAAGACGTACAACATGACCGGGTGGCGCTGCGGGTGGGCGGTCGCCAAGCCCGAGGTGGCGGGCGCGTTGGCCAAGGTGAAATCCTTTGTCGACACCGGCCAGTTCATGGCTGTACAGGCGGCCGGGGTCGCCGCGCTCGAGAGTTGGGCGCAGTTCGTGCCGGGCAACGTGGCGGTCTTTCGTGAGCGGCGGGACGCGGCGGTGGAGGCGTTTCGCGCGGCGGGGCTTACGTGCGACGTGCCCCAGGCCACAATGTACGTGTGGATCGCGTTACCAGAGGGATTGCCGAGCGCCGCGTTCAGTGACCGGTTGATGGAGGAGGAGGGCGTGATCGTAATGCCGGGCTCCGCGTTTGGACCGGGGGGCGAAGGATTCTTCCGCGTATCGTTCATCACGTCGCCGGAGCGGATTCGTGAGGCGGCGCGGCGGACCGGGCGGGTGCTTGCGTCATTCGAGGCGCGTGCTGCGTAGCCGTATGCGGAACTGGCGGCGGCCGTCGGCCTCCTTTGCGCTCTCCATTGTCCTGCACATTCTGGTGGGCGCGGGGATCTTGCGTCTCTTGTTGATGCCGCATCCGGGCAGCAATTGGTTGCGGCCGTTGCAGGGGAAGCAGCCGGTAGTCGAGCGCATTGGGTTCGTGGCCGTGCCGCAGAACAGCACCGAGACGAATCCGGGTAAGAGCGGCGGCGACAACCGCCGGGTCACCAACACGCATCCCAAGCCTCTCGTGGCGCCGCAGGCGGTACCGAGCGCTCTGCCGACGGCGCCCACGACGCCGTCCGCGGCGCCGGTCGACGCCGGCGCGGGTCCGGTCGTCGGCGCGGGTGGCGCGACGGAGGGCGTGGCGCCGAAGTACAACGATAAGCGCGTGTGGGTGGGTGCCGCGCCAGTGGTGACGGCGCCGAAGACGGTGCCGGAGCAGATGAACGCGGCGGTCGCGGCGGCCGTGAAGGCGCACAACGATTCGTTGATGGCGATGGGCTCAGAGCGGACGCCGGGGGACTGGACGTTCGGCAAGGGCGACAACAAGTGGGGGATCGACCCGAAGTACATCCGGCTCGGCCCCGTGTCGATTCCGACGGCGTTGTTGGGCATATTGCCGCTGAACGTGACGGGGAATCCGGTGACGTCGATGCGCGAGGCGCAACTGACCGCGATGCATCAGGACATCCAGTTCCACGCCAATCAGGCGATCAACGAAGATCAGTTCCGCCAGGCGGTGAAGGAGCTGCGCCAGCGGAAGGAGCGGGAGCGGCAGCAGCAGTTGCATCCCGACAAGCCGGCGCAAGAAAAAGAGCCGACGCTGGCGAGCGACGGCTCTTCCTCTCAACCCGTTATCCCGCAGCCATAGGCCGCGGGTGAGGCGTTGCCCTCAGGCGACGCCGGCCGGGGCTCCTGCTCCCGCCACCATTTCTTCGTCTTCATCTTCCCGCATCCGACGGTGGGCCGTCTCGGGATTGGCCTCGGCGTCGTAGAACGGCCGGAACACGCCGCACAGCACGCCGAGCACGGCGAAGTCTTCGTGGGGGCCGACGACGATCTCGCGCTCGCCGCTATTCGCCGGCTCGAGGACGATCGACGCGCCGCGGTGGGTGAGTGTCTTGACGGTCGACTCGCCGCCGAGTCGCGCGGCGACAATCTGGCCGTCGGTGGCGCGCACGGAGGGGTTTACCAGGACGTAGTCGCCGTCGTGGATGCCACGGCCGACCATGCTCTCGCCTTTGATGCGCAGGAAGTACACGTCATCGTTGGGCACGAAGCGCCGGTCGACGGTGAGATACCCTTCGCGATGTTCGGGGACGAGGGCGGGCTCGCCAGCGTGGATCTTCCCATACACGGGAACGGGCTGGGTGCGACCGGCGGCGGCGAAGCCGAGGAGTCGTACGCCACGCGACCGGGAGGGGTCGCGTTCGATGTAGCCCTTCTCGGCGAGGGACTGCAGCAGATCGGACACCGTCTTAGTCGACTTGATCCGAAACCGCTTTCCGATCTCGCGGATGCTGGGTTGGTAGGTATTCTCGGCGAGAAAGTCTATGAGGTAGTGATAGACTTTTCGTTCGATCGGAGTCAGGGGTTCGGCCATGCGAGCCTCGAAAAAATGAAGATTGGGCGGCGTGGGATACAGAAGTTCACCACGGCGCCCAATGTAAGGTTCGGCTCGTCAAGCGGTCAATAAGGACCGCCGTTTGTTATGTACTCGATTGCCGTACAAATACGCGACACCGTGGTGTCGCGGCCGAGCATCACCAGGACGTCGAATATGCCTGGACTGACTGTTAGCCCCGTCAAAGCGACGCGAAGTGGTTGAAATATCTTGCCATCCTTGATGTCCATCGACCGCGCAAGGGCCCGTAAAGCGGTCTCGAGGGAGTCTGTGGACCAGGGTGTAAGACCGGTCAATGTGTCGCGGACTTGCGTCAGAACGGCGAACGTTTCCTGTCGGTCACTCCAGTGTTTCTCGATCGCTTCTTTGTCGTACTCGATCTCGTCGCGGAAGAACGGCGCGGCTTGACGCACGATGTCGCCGATGGTGCGTGCTCGTACCCGGAGCAAATCGAGCAATTGTAAATACCACTCGCGTCGCGTACGTAGTTCGTCCAATGTCGCGTAGCCAGCGGCGATGATCGCGGGTGTCACGCGGGGTTCGAGGTCGGATAGCGGCACGCGCGACAAGTGTTGGCCGTTCATCCACTCGAGTTTCTTGGGGTCGAACACGGCGGCTTTTTTCTGCAGGCCGTCCGGGGTGAACAGGTTGGTCATCTCCTCGAGGGTCATGACTTCGCGGTCTCCGCCTGGAGACCATCCGAGGAGGGCCAGGAAGTTCACCATCGTGCTGGGGAGAATGCCCTCGTGCTGGTAGTCGCCGACGGCGGTGGCGCCGTGCCGTTTGCTCAGTTTTTTGCCGTCGGTGCCGTGGATCATCGGCAGGTGCGCGAATGTCGGGAGCGGGGCGCCGAGGGCGTGGTACAGGAGGATTTGCTTGGGGGTGTTCGAGATGTGGTCGTCGCCGCGCATCACGAGGGTGATGCCCATTGCGACGTCGTCGGAGACGACGGCCATGTTGTACACGGGGGTGCGGTCGGACCGCAGGATCACGAAGTCATCGAGATCCTTGTTGGGGAACGCAATGCGCTCGTGGACGAGATCGATCCATTCGGTGGTACCGTCGGGCATGCGGAACCGGAGCGCACTGGGCTCCCCGGCCGCCACGCGCCGCGCGACCTCTTCGCTCGACAACCGGTCGCAGCGGCGATCGTACTTGAAGGGCACTTTCCGGTCGGCCTCCTTCCGCCGCTGCTCCAGCTCCTCGGCGGTGCAGAAGCACCGATAGGCCGCTCCGATCTCCAGCAGCCGCTCGGCGTCGCGCCGGTGGCGCTCGAGATTCGCGCCTTGGAACACCGGCTCCTCATCCCACGTGATGCCGAGCCACGTCAGCCCGTCGAAGATGGCGCGCGTACTGTCGTCGGTACTTCTCGCCTTATCCGTATCCTCGATACGGAGCAGCATGACCCCGCCATAATGCTTGGCGTAGAGCCAATTGAAGAGCGCCGTGCGCGCTCCACCGACGTGCAGGTAGCCGGTAGGCGATGGCGCAAACCTCAGCCGCGGCTGGGGGTTGTTCTGGGGAATTTCTGACATGAGGTAGGTAAGGAAATTTAACGCCCGAACGCAACGCGTTCGGGCGCATGAAATAGAGGATCCCTCCCACTCCGTGACGAGCGACCCTACGGGTCGCCTCGTCGCTCACGGAGTGGGAGGGATTCGAACCCTCGATAGGGCTTTTCAACCCTATAACGGTTTAGCAAACCGCCGCCTTCAGCCTCTCGGCCACCACTCCAAGGTGTTGCCAGTCTTTCAGATGCTGCCCTACAAACTAACCGCCCGATACGTCCCTGGACACAAGCTGCAATGAAGCGGGCTGGTTCGCTGGTCCCGCGAGTACACGAAGGTGCTCTTTTGCTAGGTGAGTATAGCCCATTGTTGTCCGAATATCACTGTGCCCGACGGCCTCTTTTACATGCACCGGATTGTGGCCGGCAGCAAGCCAGGTTGTCACCCGCGTGTGTCGGAGATCATGAGGGTAGAGCATCGTCGGTAGGCTCGCCCGCAGGGCTACCCGCTTGAATCCGTCGTACAGTGACTCGATGCGCGCGCCAGCCTTACAGCGCGCGACCGTGCGCTAGTGGTGGAACACCCAAGGTGATGGCTGGCCGCCGTAAAGAGTGCCCCGATAGCGCAGCGCGTGCTCGCGCGTGGCTGAGACCAACGGCGGCGTCATTGGCGTCGTGGTACTCGACAGATACGCGCGCGTTCGTGATCCGCCGGGGGCTACCACCCATTTTACCTTGTCCGCGGCGCAAGAACGGTTCGGAGGCCGCTCAGTGACACGGCTTGACCGCGTGCTCTCGCAACTAGAGCGCGCGGTCGGCATGCCGTATCCCGCCTGGCTGGGTCTCGGCTCCGATCGCCACCGGCATATCAATGCCGACTCACACGAACGTTGTACCGAAGCGCTCTTGACGAAGGCGACTGGTCGTGGGGGTTGCTCAATTTCCCGGACAAACAAAGGCAAGTAGTCTCTCCCCCTCCCCTTCCCGTGCGTCCCCACTCCCATCGCGTCCACATCTATGATGGTGGAGCGATGGTGGAGCACCATGCGATACCTGAACTATCGAGGACTACCGTGGATCAAGACACCTCGTCGTCCGGCGGTCGTCCAAGGAAATCCGACTCGTCCAATTGAAGGGATTCGCGCAGAATCCGGACTACTCCGAAGAGGAGCACTGCGGGAGGCACTTTTTCCGAGGTGATCACCTGCGCGATTTGATGTCCGGCGGTGGTGAACCCAATAAAGGACAAGCCAGGGCCTTCGTTCGGTAGCGGTGAATCGCGTAGCAGTGTTAGCGGGGCGCCGCTGGCCAACAGCAAGACGCTCCCCGCGGAAAACAGGTAGTTGCGTTCGGATTCCACATGGAGCAGGCCAGCGGCCTGAAGTTGGGCGAAGTTCAGACCAACCAGCGCAGGTCTACCATTTTGTCCAAGAGGGATACCTATGAATCCGAAATTCTCAGTATGAACGGCGATCGAACATGCGTGAGAAAAGTTGTGGGCTTCGGAAGCGTCGAGGTTCTTGAGAACATCGAGAGTGCGACGCGAGAAACTGCCCGGCGTGCCAACCTCGCGCGCTAGCACGTGCGCGAATAGCTGACGCATCTGGTCTTGCGACACATCCTGAATGCTGGCGAAGAACTGAGCGATCCAATCCGGATCCAGCGGTTGATCATTGACCTCGGCGTCGGGTGGCAACCCCGCGAGTGTCGCTTGTAGCACCGCCTCTATGTTCTCCTGTCGTCGCGCCTCAACACTAACCAGCCGAAGCATTGTGCGCTGCACAAGCTCTGGCGAGACACGGTCATGACGCTCGCCCTCCAAGTCCGCGGCGAGAAGCATGCGGCTTGCCTCGATGCCTGCCACCGTCTCCGCCCTTTTGATTCGCTTCACCTGAATGGGTGCGAACAACCAGCTTGCCGTCTTCTCCAAGCATTCGATCAGTTTGACGCCCGCCTTTGAGTTTAGAGCGGCAGCGCCGGCGAGCGTTGCGAGAGCAGTTGAGATTTCTACCATTACAGCCAATGATGGAGGGTACGCACTGAGTGTGGCAACCTTGATCTGCGAGTCGCTGTCGTCTGGCGCTTCGGCCTAGGGCTTACTTGGACGTACCCTTAAGCGGAGATGCTAAGCCCTTGTTTTAGGGAGTGTGCAGAGATTTGTGTAGAATCGGGACGGAGGGTCGGCTGAGCTGAGCTCATTGGGAGCCACTCGAACGCGAACTGGCCACCGTCCATCCTTTCTGGGTGTCAAGCGCAACCAGCGGCGCGCGAACGCCGCGATGCCCAGAGGATAGCCGATGACCAGTCCGTTCAAGAATGCTACCGTCCTGCCCCTCGCACAATCCACCCCGGAAGACGCCCTCCGCGCCATGCTCGGCCAGTTGATCCACGACACCCTCGAGCGGGAGTTCGCCCAGTTCCTCGGGGCCGCCAAGTTCGCGCGGACCGCCGAGCGCCGCGGCGTCCGCAACGGCTACCGGCGCCGCACGCTGCTGACGCGCGTTGGCGCCCTCACGCTCCGCGTCCCCCGGGACCGCGCCGGCCAGTTCCAGCCGTCGCTGTTCGCGCGCTACCAACGCAGTGAACAGGCCCTCGTCCTCGCCCTGATCGAGATGTACCTGCAAGGGATCTCGACCCGGAAGGTCAGCGCCGTGGTGGAGCAGCTGTGCGGGGCGACGATCTCGGCGTCGGAGGTGTCGGCGCTCACGAAGACGCTGGAGGCCGGGCTGGCGGCCTGGCGCCAGCGGCCGCTCGGCGCGAAGGCGTACCCGTACCTGATTGTGGACGCGCACGTCGAGCGCGTGCGGCGCGAGGGCCAGGTGCGGAGCACGGCCGCGCTGTGGGTGATCGGCGTCGGCGCCGACGGCTATCGTGAACACCTCGGGCTCTGGCTCGGCGCCAGCGAGAGTGGGACGGCGTGGCGGCGCGTGTGCGAGGACCTCGTCCAGCGTGGCCTCCGCGGTGTTCGCTACATCGTCTCCGACGAACACGCCGGTCTGGTCGAGGCGCTCCGGCGCTTCTTCCCCGAGGCCGTGCATCAGCGGTGTCAGGTGCACTTCCTGCGTAACGCGCGCGATCGCATCTCCTCCGCTGATCTCCAAGAGCGGGTGCGCGATGGCCTGCGGAACGCGTGGACCGCGGCGACGGGGGCGGAAGCGCACGCCCGCCTGGCGCGGCTCGTCACCGAACTGCGGCCGGCGCACGCGCGGCTCGCCGACTGGCTGGAGACGGACGGCCCCGACACGCTGGCGGTCTGTACGCTCCCGGATCGGGAGGCCCGGCGCCGACTCGCGACGACCAACGCGATCGAGCACGATCACGCGGAGGTGCGGCGCCGGACGCGGGTGATCCGCGTCTTCCCGAATGAGGCGAGCTTCCTGCGCCTCGCCAGTGCGCTGGCGGCGGAGCGCAACGAGCAGTGGCTGACGCGCCGCTACGTCGGTGTCGTCGCCACCCCACCCGCTGCGGAGACGAGCATGCCAGCCGCGTAATCATCCCGAGAACCCAGAAGCGATTTACACATCATTCTGCACTTGACCTCGCCTTACGCTATGGCCCAAGTAGCCTTAGAGTAGGGTGCGTCTTCACCGCTAGCCAATCCCGTAGTGAGGTGATGAGTCGTGTCTATGTCGATTCTCAGCATCGAATCGCTCAAGGAACTTGGTGGCATTCTGACGAAGGCCGGCAAAATCGACCTCTATCGCGAAATCTTGGCACTTCAGGATATCCAGCAGAGCGACATCGCCGAAAAGGCTCGTCTCGCGCGAGAAAACGACACTCTTTCTCTTCGACTGCGCGAGTTGGACAACGAATTAGGACGACTGCAGAGACGCCGTGCCATGACGTTCGTTGACGGCGCGTATTGGGTCATTGAGGGCGAGAGCAGAAAGGATGGTCCGTTTTGTCCCAAGTGCCTAGATGGGGCCGGCCATCTCGAAATGCGCATGACCGACAGGAACAACGGCTTTCTAGTCTGCGTCTCAGGGTGCAGATATAGCGCGGCAATTCCTGGAGCCCCCAAGCCGCAATGGCCTGTTGCTCAGGGCCGACGGTCTAGCTTCGTCAACGGCTGGAGATAGTAGTCGCGGGGGGAGGGCGAACATTGATCAGTCTGTCTGATTGAGCCAGCGTTCGTATTGATCGAGGGTCATCACGCGATTCGCCTCACCTGCCCGCTCGGCGGCGAGGTGGATATCCCGATCGCCAGTGACCAGCACCGCGGCCCCAGCGTCGACCAGGTCGGCCTTGTTGATGCTGAATGCGACGTCATAGTCCCAGACCCAATTGCGGCGTTCCGGCTTCTCGATCTTGATTTCGGTCAGAATAACTTTACGCCCTATCTCCTTTATAAGTTCTAGTGATGTCTTGCAGGCTGCGCTCAGGGCATCCGTCCGATCCTCGATTTCGGCCTCCGTGAGGATGATGTCGAGCGTCCGGGCCGTCTCTAGTACCTGCGCCCGCGCAAGCTCGTTGATCGCCGTGTCTCCACTGAGGAATTCCTCAACCTGATTACGCAATCTGGCTATGTCCTCTCCGCTACGGTTGCGGGCCTCAGCACTCCGCAGAATGGGCTCGGCTGTTGTCTTGAAGTGTGTAACGAACCTCCGTTCCTCCGCATCGACATGTTTTCTGGCAACAGCGATCGAATTGGCGATGTCAGCGAGAGGGTCATCCCTAGCAGCCGAAGCGACACGTTTAATCAGGGCGGTATGCGCCTCTAGGAATCGCTCCACGTTCGGCGGCATCCGGCCAAACAGCAGACCCGCGAGAATAGTGTTGCTGTCCTCCTGGGGCATATAGTCGCCGAAACTCCACAGGCGGCAGTGCTCCCACATTACCGCCAGCCCCCGGCGGCATTGACCATACGCACGACTATCGGGGGGATCAGCTAGTCGGGACAGCAGCTCGAAAATAGTCGCGAAGTGCGCTACAGGCATGACACCTTGCTGGCGTTCGCGCTCACGGAGCGCTAGCGTGCGTTCTCGGCTCAAGCCACGATAGACGTTGGCATCTGCGATGGAGATGTGACGAGGCATTCGGTGTGTGATGGATTAGCGGGCGCGCACCGACGTATGCCAGCTGGACGTCCACTCTTGACATTGCCTTGGCCCGGTACCGAATGCTCCGTTGGCCCGCTATCCGCCCAAGACTCTAAGGCGAGAATATCTGACCGGGGACGAACACTGCCGGCGAGATCGGCGCCGCATCGTCTTGGGGCCAAGCGCGGGATGGCATTGTGGGCTCTCGCGGAAATATCGTGATGTCCGGTGGGTCTTCGAGAGGCAAGCCACCGGCCGCCTCCAAGTCGCGTCGAAGTGCCGGAATTGCGCGAGCGACAAAGGCCGCTTGTACGCGCACCCAGTGATGAAATCGCCCAAGATTCTGTACCACATTGCCCGATCCGCGAAGACCGAGAGTAGCGTTTAGTTGCAAGACGAGTTCATGGAGTTCGACAAGGCGACGCACCACGGGGCCGTCAAACAGTGGCAGCTCTAACGCGAATTTATCGTACACCGGCATTAGGACTCTGCCGGACGTGTTTCCAGCCTGTTCATTCACTGCGAGCTGGCGAACAGCGCGTTCAGTCCAACGAAGCTCCGTGAGCAGGGCTGTCGCGATGATGACTCGGCGCTTCCGATCTGCCTCGTCGCTCTGCTGATCGTGCCGCTCGTCCCTAGCTCGCTGTTCGCGTCGCCGTTGGTCCCATTCGTCTGATTGATCCCGGCGACGCGCAGCCCATTCTTCCCGACTCTGCCCACGCCACACCCACACGTTGAACATTGTCGTCAGTCCGACGGCGACTAGCGGGGCACCCAATTGGATTACATTGGCAACAAGGTCGGTGGTCATGGCTTGCCAGAGGGGTGAGGCACTGTGCTGACAAACAAGTCGGCGCTCCCTTCGCCGAGAGCTTGGCGACTCTCGATTAGTCCGCGATTTCGTCCGCAGCAGGAGATAGTCGAGGAATCGCGGGATGCTCACCGCCGTTGGTATCAACAAAAGGCGCTAGCACTTTCATGGCCGCCGGGGGAAGCGCGTGATAGCCGTCAAGCAAGTTGATCGCCGCCGTCACATCCTTGCAGGCCGCCCCCACACCGATGCTTATGACCGCAATGCCGCGGCATACTTTGGCAACTCGGGGCCACAGGCGCGCCCACAATACGACAGGTGTGGCGTCTATGTACTCTCGCACGTCCTGCGCATGTTCAACCACGTCTACTATTGCGGCATCGGAGGCGTCGCGAAAAGCCTTAGCGCCAACAATCGGGTATGCGCGAAGCGCGCCTTCGATCAGCGCGGCTTGGCGAAGTAGGAAACCAACGACGACGGGAGGCACATCGGCGGCCGACACACCGACTGCTTCACGAAATTCAGCGACGATCTTCCGCACATCGGACATTTGTTCGATCGTTATGGCGGGCTCTGTTTCATCCAGCAACCCGGCGGCCATTTCCATGCTGGCGATTACCGGTTCGCTGAAAGGCGCCATGGCGACTTGCTGCCATGTTGCTTGGAGATGCCTTAGCGACAACGCGTGCCGTATCGCAGTGAGGTATTTGGCGTAGGTTGCCTCCTCAAGGTGTCGGGCATGTAACGCTCTCTGAACCATGTCGACTTGCTGTGAAGCCAACGTCAGCAAGCGCGCCACCTCTGGGTCGCCGGCGATCGGCATTCCGTCGCCGGTATCGAATACCACGGGCCAGACGTCACCGGCTGGCGAGGAAACCCTGCCGCCTTCGACCTCGTGTGCTCGTTTCATTAACCACACGAGCCGGCTTGCTGCATTGTTGTTAGACATACCTCACGTTTGGTTAATGTAAGGGAACGGCTATGTGGCTACCCTGGCCAGTGCCGATGCATGAGGCACCCCGCGCTGTGGACACAGGCTCTCTCGGCTTAGTGCGCGTCTCACGACTCAGTACCCCGTTGAGCGGGCGGAGAGTGGACGCGCGCTACTTAGGCGTGGGTGGATCGAACGCGTGGGTGCACAACGCGACGATCAGTGCGATAACCAGGAGAACTACACATGTCCCGGGGACAACGCTGACCAGGTTACCCTAGAGAATCTCCCGATACCTTCCAGCTCGTTCGCCTGATCGTCAGCAAGCTTTGCGGGGTGGCTCCTGCAAGCGAGTAGCGCTTTGACGAGAAGATCTACCTTGGCACTCGCTCTACAGATGGGAAGATAGAGGAGAGCGGCGATTAGAAGGCCGCTTGCTAGAATCGCCAGTTGCAGCTCCCGCGTCTTTGCGTTGACGGCCCCCGCGACAACGAGGGCAAAGAACACAAGGAAGAAACCAACGCGCTGGTTAAGCAGATTCTCCATGTACGCGCGCTCTTGACTCGTGTCCCAGACAGGGCTGAGACTGACATTGAATGGGTACTTTGGCCCCCTCGTCGACTCCTCGCCTGCTTCCATCTGAACCTCGGGACAAGTGATTCGACTGCAGGTGATATTGCGCCAATATGGACATCATTGGTTGAGAGCGCTAGGCATAAGCAGTACGCGCCCCGAGGCTCATCATCTTGCCAAATTGCAAGCTCCGTTAACTACATGTGCGGGAAATACGTAGAAGTCACGTGCTCGGCATTCTCATCCCCTCTCGCGCACTGGGTGGGGAGCGATGCCCCACCCTTCCCTCTGGTTCTCCCGGGGTAAGGTCCTGGGCCAGCTCGATGCGCTCCGCGAAGATCAAGTCGGCAAGGCCGTAGGGGAGCTGCTTCATGATGTGAAGTCTACAGAGAGTCGCGTCAGGTTCTCGAGCGGACAACATTACTTTCTTGAGTTCGGAACTCTCGTCGTCAGGCACGCACCCCCGCGAGCACGACCTGCACAATAGCGTCCGGCACGTCGGCTTCGGGTAGCCCGCTCGTCTGCACGATCCCGGAGAGGTCGACCGAGAACCAGTGCATGATGAGTCGGACGAGTAACGTGGTCGGCAGGCCGGCGTCGATGCTGCCTTGGCGCTTGCCCTCGTCGATCCATGCCGCGAGTCGGGCGCTGGCCCGTCGGCGGATGAGCACGTAGTCCTCGTGGCGCTCCAACGTCGTTCGCGGCAGGGGCGTGCCCCAGCCCCAGCGCGTGAGGCGGTGCCGCACGGCGATCCGAAGCGCTTCGGTCAGACGGTCGATCGCGGAGAGCGAGGGGTCGACGGCATTGAAGGCGCGTTCGACCGCTTCCATGCCGCTCGTGACTACGTGCACGACGAGCAATTCCTTGGAAGGGAAGTGATCGTACAGGGTGCGTTTGGAGATGCCGACGCGGGCCGCGACGTCGTCGGTGCTCATGGCCTCGTATCCGACCTCGCCGATCAACTCGGCGGTGGCGCTCAAGATCGCCTCCTCGCGAATCTCGCGCTGGCGCGCCCGAAAATCGCGAGGGTCGGTGAGCGTCACGCGGCCGTTGCGCGCGATGCCGCCGCGTTCCAGTTCGGCATCGGCGTCCATGTCGCCGTCAGGCGCCAACCCGGGCGTGATCGTACGCGACCGCGATGGCCGATCGCGACCGCGAGCGACGTCCGGAGATCGTCGGTCGTAAATCCCCGTCCGATCGAGACGAGTCCGTCGTGGCGGCTCACGGGATGAAACCGCAGGGCCGTGGCCGCGGCCCAGAAGAGCGTCGCCGCCATACGACTCCGGCGCAGATCACTGATGATCACCCGGAATCGCGCCACGCGGTCGAGCTCGCGGAGGAGGCGCGGCACATTGTCGTCGAAAAAGTGGTGGAGTACCTGGGAGCAGATGACCACATTGACGCTCTTGGTGGCGAAGGGTAGTCTCAGCGCGTCGCCGCAGACTGCGTGCGACTTCCGGCGCGCGGCCTCGCGCGCCAGCGTCTCGTCCGCATCGAGCCCGATCGTCTGGAGTGTCACGCCGTGGTGCGCCGCGATCCGGCGGGCGACCGCGGGGATGTCGCCCATCCCGGTTCCGACGTCGAGCAGCGTGGCGCGCGCCGGGAGCGTCGGGGCGACGGTATGGAGCTCGGCGACCACGGCGGCGGCGCCGCCGAAGAGGCGGTTGGAGAGCATGACATTGCTCATCGCTCTCAGGATAATCCGCGGATCGGTTCCTTTCTCGTCCAAGATCTCGGCGCCTCGCTGGCGCATACCCAGAACGGTACGCATGAGACTAGTATAGGTACCAACGCGTACCTATGCAAGCCCCTGGCGTACCGTCCGACATGCTCGTGTTCGTTCGCGCTATTTGAAATCGACGCGCCACACCTCGCCGTGTGCGTGGTCGGCGACCCACACCGCGCCGAATCCCACACGGATCGCGTCCGCGCCGCTGCCGCCGACGTACTGGTAGGTGACGCGATTGGTGGTGGGGTCGATGCGGGTGATTGGCGTGCTGTCGACGCTCAACCAGATCGCGCCCTGGCCGGCGGCGATGTCGCCCCATGCGGTCGGTGCGTGGGCTGCGATCCGAACGATTTCGTGGTTGGTCGTGGGACTGACCCGGGAAACCGACCCGTCTTTTTGGTTTTGCACCCAGAGGGATCCCGAGCCGACAGTCATGAACTTGGGCGAGGGACCGACGCCGATGCGGGCGACCACTGCATTGTGCTGCGGGTCGATCCGTAGCACGGAATCGGTCGCGGTGCTCGCCACCCAGACCGCGCCGAAGCCGGCGACGACGACGTCGGATCGCGCGCTCACCGGTATGCGCCGCTGGATCGTGCCGGAGCGCGGATCGATGCGTACGATGACGGACGACATTGAGTCGGGCACGTTGGCGCCGATCCAGAAGCTCCCATTGGCGAACGCGAATGCGCCCTCGCGACCGCCCGCGATCGGCACGGCGATCCGCCGCACGACGCGATTGGTCGCGGGATCGATCTCGTGCAAGGTGCCGTCCTCGCACGTGGGCACCCAGACGTGGCCGAGCGCCGTCACGATGCCAAGGCATGCCTTGCGCCCAATGGGAATGTCGGCCACGACCCGACCGGTCGCGGGGTCGAGCCGCGACAGACGATCGGGTTTGTAGTTCACGACCCACACGGCGCCCAACCCTATCGTCATCCAGTCCGGCGACGCGGGGAGTGACACGCGTGCTGCGACGGGCAATGTCGCGAGCGGCCGCGCGACCTGGGCCGCGAGCGCGCCGGGTAGCGCCAGCCAGCCGACGGTGGCCCACCGTGTCGCCGCACCGATCAATGTCAGGTTGTCTCCCGGAAGTTGCGGCGAATCTGTGCCCCGTCGGCTCCCCCCGCAATGCGGAGCGGGCCGGAAAGGGTTTGCCCGGTCGAGACGGCGCGTAGATTACCGGCCATGCGGCGCCTTGCGATCTACATGCAGATGCTCTTCCGCTACAGGCCCCAGCGGTACTGGAACGACCTGCTGTCGGAGTCGTTTGACCTGCGGGGGGTCGGACATTTTCGGCTGAGCGAGGCCGAGAATCAGGCGATGTACGCCGAGAAGCGCGCGATCATCGACGGGCTCCTGGCGCGCTACCAAGTGACGATCGGCGCCGATACACGGGTCTTGGAGATCGGCAGCGGGGTCGGGTACTGGACGGAGTATCTGCGCGGGCGCGGCGTTCGCACGTACACCGGCAATGACATCGCCAGTATCTCCATTGAACGCCTCGGCGCGCGCTACCCGGACTACAAGTTCCTCCTCGGCGACGCGGGGGCAGTGCGTCTTCCCGCGAGCGGGTTCGACCTGGGCTGGATGATCGATGTGACGCAGCACATCACCGACGATGGCGCGTTCACGCGGGCGTTGGCGAACGTGTGGCAGGCGTTGCGGCCGGGCGCGACGTTTCTGGTGACGCTGTGGGATCCGGCGACGAACAAGTATCTGGCCAACAAGCTGCGACTCAACCGCATCGAGAAGCCGAGGGGGCTCGACGCCTATCGCGCGGCGCTGGGACCCGGCGCCGAAGTCCTCGATCGCGTGCCGTTCAACGACAAGCACCTGTTGCTGATCCGCAAACGCTAGCTCCCGTCATGGATATTCGCGTCCAGGCGCTCAATTCTCCGGATTGGATGGAGCTGCGGGATGCTCGGCCGGCCGATGAGGTCACACTCTACCGCGCCCTCTTTCGCGTGCAGGTCGATGGCCACGTGCACAACCGGCCATTCTGGTTCGACCGCGCGGATCTCGATGAGTTCGCGCACGACCTGGCGTGGCTCGACAAGGCGGTCGGAGGCCGCGCGACGCTGAATCACGCGGGGCGGCCGGAGTACCTGACGGTCGTGATCGAGTCGACCGGTGCGGCCTACGTCACGGGCGAGCTCTTCGACTTCGACGACCCGGAACAGCACGTCCGGTTTCGGCTCCAGCAGACGCGCGTGTCGTTGCGGACCCTGCTGCGCGATGTGCGCACGCTGCTCGACATGCGCGTGCCGCCGGCCTGACGGAGGGCGAGGGACTCGAACCCCCAAGCGGCTTTCGCCGCGCCAGTTTTCAAGACTGGTGCAATAGCCATTCTGCCAGCCCTCCAAGTACCGCCAGCGCTACAACTTACAGGCGCACGTTTCCGTTGTACAAGCGCAATCTGGCGTTGCCACGGAGTCCGGCCGTTCGTATTATTCTGGATTCGCGAATCGTGAATGCAAAACGGAGGCCTACGAATGAAGCAAAACACTCTGCGGCCCGTTGATATCGGTGTTGCGGTTGGTCTCATAGAGTATCCCAAGGCGTCGTACGAGCAACTCCATGAGGTGCTTGGGATTAGTGCTAGCAACGCGCACGCTGCAGTTGGTCGGCTGCGCGCTGCAGGACTTGTGCTTGCCGACGAATCCGTCGTGAACCGCTCTAGCTTGCTCGAATTTCTCGAGCACGGCGTTCGCTATGCCTTTCCAACTGCTCCGGGCGCGCAGGCCAAAGGTGTTCCGACTGCGCACGCTGGGCCAGCGATGGCCGAGGATATCGTTGCTGAGGATGCGATCGTTTGGCCGTCTGATAACGGAACTGTCGTCGGGAGGACTGTGCTACCTCTTTTGCCGAAGGCGGCCGAACTTCCGCGGCGCTCTCCTGGCGTGTACATCCTCTTGACGCTCGTTGATGCTCTACGCGTAGGTCGTGTGCGAGAGCGCAAGTTGGCGGCGGCCAAGCTACGGGAAATTCTGTACGGTCAATTGGTGGTTCACCGCAACTCGCCTTCGTGAACGACTCGCCTTCGCTTAAGCCGATGGCAGCCATCGCCGCTGCGCTAGGCGTCTGGAATGAAAAGATCGTATTCATCGGCGGCGCTATCGCCCCGCTGCTGCAAACCGACCCGCCGATGCCGCGTGTGCGCGCGACGGATGACATTGATGCCATCGTGGCGACTGTTACCTACGCGGACCAGGGCAAGCTTGAAGGTGTCCTGCGCGACGCTGGGTTCAAACACGCGGTCGGAACGGAGGCTCGGCAACACCACGCCCATCGGTGGATTTCGCCGACGGGAATGCCATTTGACCTCGTTCCGACAGGCAACCACCTAGGTACGACCGGTAACCCATGGGACAGGGTGGCGTTCGACACCGCAGTCCGTACCGTCATTCACGGCGTGGAGATTCGGCACGCCAGCGCGCCAGGCTTCCTCGTGCTGAAGTGGGAGGCCTACAAGGACCGCGGCAGCGATAATCCACGCGTGAGCACTGACATCGAGGACATTCTGGCCGTCCTCGCGTCGCGCCCAGCGATCCTCGCCGAGATTGCGGCGTCTCCGGTCCACATCAGGAGTTACCTTCGAACCGGCGCGGCTACGCTTCTTGCTCATCAGGATTATGCTGACTCACTGGATGCGCACCTGAACTCCGCCGCCAACCGCATTGCAGTGATCACGCGCGTGCGCAAAATACTCAGTGAGATCGCGGCCGATTTGACGCTCCAGTAGCACCAAACCGCTCGACACTTGAGCGGCGCAATCGACATCACGTTTGGTGGCGACGGAAGGTTTCTGGCGACGCTGACCGCAATTGAGACACCTGGGCGGTGATCTCAATAGCGTGTCATTCAATATGATCCGTCAGTGAAGAATTGAACGCTGGCGCCAGAGACCCGTTGCGCCAGGCTGCCAATGTCGGCGGAATGGACGACGGCGATCACGGGGTACCCACCGAGTGTTGGGGCGTCGGCCATCAGCGCGATCGGCGTGCCGCCCGCCGTGATCTGAATGGCGCCGGGGCATACGGGTTCGGATGGGAGCGTGCCCCAGTCGCCAGACGTGAGCGCAGGTCCATCGAGGCGGTAGCCGGTGCGGTCGGCGGTTGGCGAGACGCGGTATTCGGTGGCCAAGAACTGCATCCAGTGCGCTTCGGTGAATTGGTTCCGGTGCGGGCCCGGTATCACGCGGATCGCGCCGCTGCGCGGCGCTTCTCGCGCTGGCGCCGCGCCGCGCGCGGTGCCGATCGGCAGCACGTCGCCCGTGCGCAAGGTGCGGCCTTCGTGGCCGCCGAAGCGGCCGGCGAGATACGTGGAGCGGCTGCCGAGGACCACGGGCACGTCGATCCCGCCCGAGACCGCGACGTACAGAAAGCGGCCGCCCGCCGGAGGGCTGAGAGTTAGCGTGCTGTTCGCCGGCGCATCGACCGGTGCGTGGACGGCGATCGCGTGCTGGTTGAGATGCACCTCGCCGACGGCGCCCGCAAGCGCGAAGCGCGCGGGCATCCGAAAGAGCAGTGTGCCACCGCCGACGGCCCATTCGATGGCCGCGGTGTTGGGCGGGTTGTCGGCCAGGGCGTTCGCCAGGGCCAAGGCATCGGCGTCCATCGCGCCCGCGACCGGGACGCCGTAGGCGCGATAGCCAGGGCGGCCGAGGTCCTGGATCGTCGCGAACGGTGGCGCTACCGCGACCTCGATCATTCGTTCGCGGATACGAAGCGGACGCGGTCGCCCGCGGCGAGTAAAGCCGGTGGATCAGCGGTCGCGTCGAACAGCGTGAGGCGCGTGTGGCCGATCAAGTGCCAGCCGCCCGGTGTCGCCAGCGGGTACACGGCGGTCTGTTGGCCCGCGATCGCCACAGAACCCGCGGGTACGCGGGGCCGGGGTTGGTCGCGGCGCGGGAGAGAGAGCGAGGGATCCAGCTCGCCGAGGTAGGCGAAGCCCGGCACGAATCCGACGACGTACGCCGTGTACGTGCGGTCCACGTGACGGGCGATGACATCCGTCGGCGCCAGGCCCGTGCGGCGCGCCACCTCGGCCAAGTCCGGGCCGTCGTACACGACCGGGATCACGTGCTCGCGTGGCGTCTCGAGCTTGGCAGGCGCATCGATGCAGAGAGGCGCGAGCGTCGCCGAGAGTGCCTCGTACGTCGCGACTGTAGGATCGTAGAACACCGTCACCGTCGCGTACCCCGGAACGACCTCGGAGACGGCCGGTAGTGAGGCCCGGCGCAGGTGGGACGCCAAAGCATTGGCGCGTGCCGCGAGCGTTGCGTCGACGGTGTGGCCGAGGCGGATGGTCAGCGCCCGGTCGCCGAGCGGGGCCATCTCCGCCCTGTCAGCCACGGACGAACGGTGACAGCGAGACTCCGGCCGCGTTGAGCGCGGCCCGCACGGCGCGCACCAGCGCCAGGGCGCCCGGCGTGTCGCCGTGCACACAGAGTGAGTCGGCGTGCAGCCGCAGCACGCCGCCGCCGAGCATCTCGACGGTCGACTCGGTCACCAGGCGCACGGCGCGTGCGGCGACGACGTCGGGATCGGTGAGCACGGCGCCAGCGGCGCTGCGCGGCGCCAGCGATCCGTCGGGCCCGTAGGCCCGGTCGGCGAACGCCTCGGCGGCGGTTTCGATACCCGCCGCGCGGCCGGCCTCGATCATCGCGCTCCCCGCAAGCCCCAAGAGCACCAGCGACGGATCCGCGAGGCGCACCGCCTCGGCGATAGCGCGGGCCGTCGGCGCGTCGCGCGCCGCGCGATTGTACAACGCCCCGTGCGGCTTCACATAGCGTACCCGGCTGCCTGCCGCGCGCGCGATCGCCTGGAGCGCGCCGATCTGGTACAGCACGTCCGCGGTGACCTCCGCGGGTGACGCCCCAAGGTCGCGGCGGCCGAACCCCGAACGGTCCGGATAGCCCGGGTGGGCGCCGACGACGGCGCCCGTCCGGCCGGCCGCGTCCACCGTCTCCCGCATCGTGATCGGATCCCCCGCGTGGAATCCGCAGGCGATGCTCGCCGACGTCACGAGCCCGAGGAGCGCCGCGTCGTCGCCCAGGCGGTACGCGCCAAACCCCTCGCCGAGATCGGCGTTCAGGTCGATCGACGGGCCAGTGCGCGAGGCCATAGGGAAACGTATAACGATATTCGTGTCGAAGTCCGGCACGATGCCGGGTTTTCACTCTGAGGCTGCCGTGATCCGCCCTGATTCGGAACCGCGAAAGAGTCCCTAGAACGCAAGCAACTGTCCCTGTACCTGTCCCTGTCGGTCCACGGTTGAGGGTGCGGCCGGCAGGACAGTTTAGACCGCGAGTCCGACTACGGTTCCCATGACATGGCGCGTCGCGCGGTGCGAATCGCGAGATATGACGTCAGGCGCGCGGTCCGTCGACCGCGCATACCGGCCCAGGCAGCCACTGCGATCGCTCCGCGGCAACACGGACAACCGGCGTCCCAGGCAACGAGCGTATCTCGCAGCAAGTAACAAGTGCGCGGTCACTGCAGTAGCGGCCCGACTGGCTGCAATGTGCTTGCCCGATTCATATCGCGGCGAGCACGTTGTCCGTATGACTCTCATTTCTCTCACGCTCGTACTCCTCGCAGCGTCTCCTTCCTGCGCCGGACACCAGCTGCCACACCAACACCCGGACGCCGCGTCCGTCCGACGGGTGGATAGTGCATGGTCCGCCGCGTATATCCACGGTGACACGACGTTTCTCCGCTGTTTGCTGACACCGGACTTTCGCTGGTACTCGCTGGCCGGCGTCGAGGAAGACCGCGCCGCCGAACTGCGTGGGGCCGGACGCTCAGGCAGTCCGGACAAGCCCCTGCCACACTTATCCGACCGCGACCGTCGTAGTGCACGGCACGTCAGCCTGGGTCGGCGGCCCGGCGACCGGGAAGCGGTGGATGGATATCTATCGCTACGAGGATGGCGCTTGGCACGCATTTCTTTCGATCGACGTCAAACTGCCACCGCCAGCCACCTGAACGTATTTCAGTTGCGACCCGTCCCTGCCGGGGCGACGACGGCATGGGTGTCTAGCTGGCATCGAGGACAGCATTGCTCTCCACAATTCCTTCAATGCGGTTCATTAGGCGTCGCTTCGAAGCCGGCCATTCCTCTTGCAGCAGGCTGTACAGGACGTCGTCGCGACGGTCCCCGTTGCCTCGACCGGTCTCCGCGTACGAACGCCGGATGCCTTCTTCCACTGCACCGAGCGCCTTCAAGGCGGCTCGGGAGCGCGTGTTTCTGCTGTCGGTGCGAAATTCCACGCGCTCGCATCGCAGCTGCTCAAATGCCACGGTGAGCAACAACAATTTGGATTCAGGATTGGCCCCGAGTCCCCACACGGCCGGTATGAACCACGATCCAATCGTTACTCTGCGGTGCTCGGCACAGTACTCCTTCAAACGAGTGGCACCGACGAGGGAACCCGTCCGGCGCCAGCGAACGACGAAGGGCGCTGCCGAGCCACCCTCGCGATCCTTCACAGCGGCGATGATGTACCGATCGAGCGATGCCTTTGTCGACGCGTTGCTGCTGAGGAATTGCCAGATGGCCGGGTCTCGAACGATCGGTAGCAACTCGTCCGTGTGAGCAAGGGAAAGAGGTTCCAACGCAATCAGCCTGCCGGACATGCGCGCTCCCGGCACGATTACGTTCGCAACTGCAAGTGATGAGGTGTCAGGCATAGCCTCGGCCCTTCCGCCCGTTGGGGTAGGAATGACCTCAGGCCTTTTATGCCTTAAGTTGTGCGGCTGAAGCAGCCGTGGTGTCGCTTGGTCACAGACCCAATCGCAACCGGATTGGCGGAACCCTAGACACAATCACTGATTGTTTCCCGATTATAAGCTCAATACCACCTGGCGCCAACCCCAGGCGTGAGACCTCGAGGCCCGGCCGAGGTTCACGTATGCCATGGCCGTCCCAGGATCGCGATCAGCCGATCGATATCGGCCGCGTCGTTATGGCGGTGAGGCGCCACGCGGATCGAGTCGCCCCGTAGGCTCACGTAGATTTGCTCGGCCGCAAGCGCGGCCGCTATCGTCTCCGGAATGCCGCCAGACCTCCGCAGCCCGACGAAGTGTCCAGCGCGACCCGCAGATTCGACGGCTTCGAAGCCGATGTGGGCCGCCAGACGGACGAGATCTTCCGTCAGCGCGGTCAACGAGCGCTGGATCTCACTGACGCCCCAGCGCAGGATCTGCTCCAGCGCCGCGCAGGCCATCGGCACCAAGTTGAACTGCGGACACTCTCCCATGTCGAACCGCCGCGCACCGGCGCGGTATTCGTCGGTGTAGTCGACGAGCCGCGCAAAGTCCTCGCTGCCCCGGCGTGTCAGCCACGATCGTTCGAGCGGTACACCGATGTCACGCCAGCGTGGCGCCACGTACAGGTAGCCGAGCCCATACGGGCCCAGGAGCCACTTATATCCGACCGTGACGAGGAAGTCTGGCTGGATGCGTGCGACATCGAGCGGATACGCGCCCAGCGATTGACTCGCGTCGATCACGAGGGCCGCGCCGACGGCCCGGGCGCGCACCGAGATCGGCTCGAGCTCGACAAGGCTGCCGTCGGTCCAATGACAGTTCGGGATCGCGACAAGAGCAGTGTCGTCGTCGATCGCCGCAAGCACCGAGTCCGTCCACCTGCCCGCGTCGCGTTCGACCGTCACGAGCCGGGCGCCCCGCTGCCGCGCGAGATCTCGCCACGCGTAGATGTTGGAGGGAAACTGCCGAGCCAACACGACGATGGATTGGCCGCGAACGACACTGACGTTCGCTGCGGCCACTGCGATACCGTAGCTCGCCGCCGGCACGAGTGCCACACCGTCGGCGTCGGCGCCCATGACTTGGGCGGCGAGCGCGCGGAGACGTTCCGCACCGGCAAACCAGTCCGGCGACCGCAGGCGCCAGGGCGAGGCCTGCGATCGAATCGCCTCGACGCCAGCGCGGCTCACAGCGTGCAGTCGGGGTCCGATATTCGCGGAGTTGAGGTACGTCACGTCCGTAGGCACGTCGAACAGGTCGCGGAGCGTCATGCGCCGATCACCGTGGGTGCGGTCGGCGCACGCGGTACTCCGGATCGCTCGCGGATCCGGTGCCCCACGAAGGCGTGGACCGCCAGGGTCGCGACTGTTGCCGCGACGAACGTGGTACCGACCGTCCAAAGCTCGATGGTTGTACCGATCACCAGCAGGAACACCGCGAACGCGAATAGCCCGATCAGCAGGCTACGAAGGAGCTGGGAGGCGGCGCGGCCGCCGTCCAGGCGATGGGTGAACGCGGCGAGGATCGTGGCCGTGACAGGAAACGGCATCAGCAGGCCGCTGACCCAGGGTCCAACACGCGCCGCCGCGCTCGTGAGGCCCCACACCATTGCGGCCGCGAGTGCCATACGAACCGGGATTTCCCATGCAGGTGCCCGGGTGCGACGACTCTCGTTCGGCCCAGCTGGGGTGATATGGACTGCGCCGGCCAGGATCGCCGAGACAGCGAGAAATGTCCAGCCGAGCGATGTCGAGAAAGGCGCGAGCGTCAAAGTGCAGGCGACATACCCCGCACAACCCGCGATGCTGCTCCACTGCCAAGCGAAACGTCGAGCCGACCAACAGTAGGCGAGCACGAACGCCGACAGTGACGTGATGGCGAGGAGCGCACCAACGCACGCCACTCTGGCGAACACCGGCCCTCGCTCGAGCGCCAGCAGAAATAATACGGGCCCGGACGTGAGCGGGAGCGCCACGAACCAACCGCCGGCATTGGGGCCCCAACGGTGGGCTATCCAGCTCGCCACACCAACCAACGCCGGGACGACGACTAGCTTGATGACAAATGGAGAGGTTTCACCGCTTATCACGCCTCAAACTACGTTTGAGCATGAGATATTGCCAGTAGAGCCAGTATGGCGAAGCGTAAACTATTACCAGTAGGCGAGTTACAACTTATCGGCGGTGCCTTGTGCCTGGACCTGCTCAACACGACAGGCGCCAGGCAGAGCGCGTCTCCGCGCGAGCGCCTGCTGACGTACGCCGATCTCCTCGTCTGGGGTCGCCGCGCGGGGATCGTGGAGAAGTCGCGTGCCGATCGCCTCGGCAGGCGGATGGTCAAGGAGCCGCTCGAGGCCCAAGCGGCACTGGAGCGAACGCGTGACCTGCGCGAGCGACTCTATGCGGTGTTTCGGCCGATCGCTGACGGAGCCGAGCCATCTCCAGACGCCGTAGCGCACATCGGCAAGTGGTGGCGCGCCGACTGCAGCCGGCGGCAGTTGATCTCGCAGTCCGGCGTTTTCGCGCTCGTCCTTCAGGTCGGCGACGACGAGCTCGATGCGTTCGTGTGGCCGATCGTGTCCTCGGCAGTCGAGCTGCTCATGTCCGATCGCTTGACGCGGCTCAAGCGGTGCGGTGACTGCGACTGGCTGTTCTTGGACGAGAGCAAGAATGGCACGCGAAAGTGGTGCAAGAAGGATTGCGGTGACCGTGCGCGCGCGCGCCGTCACTATCACGGCTCGCGCGAGTCATCGTGATCTCCGCTCGTAGCTGCCGGAAATGACACCCGGCGTGCAGATCCCGGGCGTTTGACCATGGACGACGGATGCCGTCGCGCTGAGCGCGAAACCGACAGAACGCACTCGGGTAGAGTCCGGCATGACGATGGCATCCCAATCGGGGATCGGCAAGACACTGCAGTTCCGCAAGGCGACCTAGGTCAAACGACCTATTGGGGCCCCAGTCGCTAGACTGGCACGTACGCAAGCACTTAGGAGTGAGCGCGATGGCTGCGACCGATCCGTTGGCGACCGTCCGGCAATACATCGAAGGTTTCAACGGCGGTGACTCGACCGCGATGGCGGCGGCGTTTGCCGTTCCGGGATCGATCCTCGACGGGATGGCTCCGCATGTGTGGCACGGGCCGACCGCCACTCAGGATTGGTACCGAGATGTGTTGGCGGAAGGTGAGCATGCGGGTGCTTCAGGGTATACGGTGACTCTGGGCGAGCCGCTGCATGTCGACGTCACAGGAGATACCGCGTACATCGTCGTTCCCGCATCCATGACCTTCACGGTGCGCGGTACGCAGGTCACTCAATCCGGTGCGGTCTTTACGGTGGCGCTTCGCAAGCTCACCGAGGGATGGCGGATCGCGGCCTGGGCTTGGGCGAAAGGCCGTCGTGGTTGAACACGGCATCCAGGATCTTCGTGCTGGCTGCATCGGACGCCGTTGTCCGACGTTGCGGTGGCCGCGCTCCGTGCCGAGCGAGCGGCACAGCCAGTCGTCGGCGACGGACCGATCTTTCGATCGCCTCGCACGCCCACGAACTCGGAGCTGGCATTCGCTCCGCCGACGTTTCGCCGACCAGCTGCGCGGCGTTCCGCTACGCCACCTGGTCGACGTTGGAGGCTGGCGTCCGACCAAGATGCCAGTGACGGTTTATCAGGGTACCGATGTTGAGGCGCAGCGCACGGCATTGGCTGCTCGTCGTTGGGGGTAGGGCAGGCGAACTGTCCCTGCGATCTATCCCTCAACGCCTGTCATCGCTCCAGCCGAACGGAGATCAATCCGCGCAACGCGTTGGTTTGTAACACGATCGAGGGAGGCCCATTGGCGTGCATACTGGCCTCTTGCGCGTAGGGAAACGTATAGTACCGCATGCGAATTCCCATGGTCGTAGCTCTCGCCGGAGCGATCGCTGGCAGCGCCGTCGCTGGCAGCGTATGCGCCGCCCCCCTCGCCGCACAGGATTCCGCGTCCGTCGTGCTACATCCCGCCGGCGTCTTCGACGGCGTCACGATGCACAGCCATTGGTCCGTGCTCGTGCGCGGCAACACCATCGTCGCCGTCGGGCCCACCGTCGACGCCCCGGCCGGCGCTACGGTGATCGACCTGCCCAACGCCACGGTGCTGCCCGGTCTGATCGACGCCCACTCGCACGTGTTCCTCCACCCGTACAACGAGACGGCGTGGAACGATCAGGTCTTGCGCGAGCCCCTGGTGCTGCGGGCCGCGCGGGCGGTGGAGCACGCCCGGGCGACGCTGATGGCGGGATTCACGACCCTGCGGGATCTGGGCACCGAAGGCGCGGGATATGGCGATGTCAGCATCAAGCAGGCGATCGACCAAGGCATCATCCCCGGACCCCGGATGCTCGTCGTCACCCGCGCCATCGTCGCCACCGGGTCCTACGGGCCGCCACGGACCGCCTACGCCTTCGAGCCGCCCCAGGGCGCCGAGGAAGCCGACCTCGGCTCCATCGAGCACATCGTGCGGGATCAGATCTCGCGCGGCGCCGACTGGGTCAAGCTCTACGCCGATTATCGCGTCGGCCCCCACGGGGAAGCGATGGCAACTTTCACCCAGGATGAGATGAGCCTGGCCGTGGCCACCGCCCACGGATATGGCCGGCCCGTGGCCGTCCACGCCACCACCGCTGAGGGCATGCGGCGCGCCATCAACGCCGGTGTCGAGACCATCGAGCACGGCGACGACGGGACGCCCGAGATCTTCAAAATGATGGCCGCGAAGCACATCCCGTTGATCCCGACGCTGGCCGCCGGCGACGCCGTCAGCCAATATCGCGGCTGGAAGAAAGGCGTCGATCCCGAGCCCGCCGGGATCACCCGCAAGCGCCAGAGCTTCAAGGCGGCGCTCGAAGCCGGCGTCACGATCGCCAACGGCAGCGACGTGGGCGTGTTCGCCCACGGCGACAACGCCCGCGAAGTCGAGATGCTCGTCGACTACGGCATGTCGCCGACCGATGCCCTACGGGCGGCGACCTCGGTCGACGCGTCGGTGCTGCGGATGGCCGATCAGATCGGGAAGATCGAGCCTGGGCTCAAGGCCGACATCATCGCCGTGAGCGGCGATCCCACCAAGGAGATCGCCGCCATTCGTCACGTCGTCTTCGTCATGAAAAACGGCAAGATCTATTTGAGGCCGATCGCCAAGACGATGTAGAAGCCCGCGGCGAACGTCATCGCGCCGAGGAAGACACAGACGGGAAGCGTCAGCACCCAGGCGAGCAACAGGTTGCGCAGCGTGCCCATTTGCACGCCCGAGCCGTTCGCCGCCATGGTGCCGGCGACGCCCGACGACAACACGTGCGTCGTGGAGACCGGAAGGCCGAAGTAGTCCGCCGCGCCGATCGTCGCCATCGCCACCAACTCCGCCGACGCCCCCTCGGCGTACGTCAGGTGGCTCTTGCCGATCTTCTCACCGACCGTGACGACGATCCGCTTCCACCCGATCATCGTGCCCAGACCGAGGGCCAGCGCGACCGCGAACTTTACCCAGTCGGGAATGAACTTGGTCGCCTTCTCGAGACCCTTCTTGAGATCGACCAGTTGCTTCTTCTCCGTCGGATCGGTCAGGAGCTTCTGCTTGTCGAGCTTCTCGATCGAGCTTTGCACGAGATACATCTCGGTCCGCACGTGCTTGCGATCGTCGCGCGGGAGATCGTTGAAATTGTTCTTCCCCTGCAGCTCGCCGCCGAGCTGCGTCGCGACCTCGGCCAACGCCGCGTAGGTCGTATCGCTCACCTTGCCCGTCGTCTTGAGAAACGCCGACAGCGACGCATTCGCCGCGTCGGGCGTCAGCGGGTCGTCCGGTGCATGCCGCTGGAGCACAGGCGCCGCCGCGGTCGCCATGGCCACGATCTGCGTGAGGTCCTTCTGCGACGACGCGCTGTTGAGCGCGTAGGCGCCGGGCAGGATGCCGATGAGGATCAACATGATGAGCCCCATGCCCTTCTGCCCATCGTTCGATCCGTGCGCGAAGCTCACACCCGTGCAGGTCAGGACCAGGAGACCGCGGATCCAGTGCGGCGGCGCCTTGCCCGGCTCCGGCGAGTGATACAGGTCGGGGCGCTTGATCAGGAACTTGGCCAGGAGGAGCAGCAAACCCGCGCAGCAGAAGCCGACGAGGGGCGAGATCAAGAGCGAGCTGCCGACCTCCTGCGCCTTGGCCCAGTTCACGCCCTCGCCGAACACGTGGCCGCTGGCCAGCAGCGAGTTCGCCAATCCCACACCCATGATCGAACCGATCAGCGTGTGCGAGCTCGAGGCCGGCAGACCCAGATACCACGTGCCGAGGTTCCGAGATGATCGCCGATATGAGCAGCGCGAACACCATGGCCCATCCCGCGCCCGACCCCACGTTGATCACGAGTTCAACGGGCAGCAGCGCGACGATACCGAACGCCACCGCGCCCGTGGAGACGAGCACACCGATCAGGTTCCACATCCCCGACCAGACCACCGCGACATTGGGCTTGAGCGAGTGCGTGTAGATGACGGTCGCGACCGCGTTGGCTGTGTCGTGGAAGCCGTTTACAAACTCGAAGCTCAGCGCGAGTCCCAGCGCGAGCACCAAGAAGAGACCGGTGACGAGGGTGATGGGTTCGCCGAGGATTTGCACGAGTGTTCCCTAGGTGCGTGGTGGGAGCGACAAGAATGCGCGCACTAGGTTCTAACGTCCGGGTCGACGCCACCAGCGCCCCAAGGGGGTGTTACAGGATCATTACCCGCTTGTCAGAAGTCCGATACCCAAAAAACGCGCGCCCCGCACCCAAGTGAAGCGAAGGGTGCGGGGCGCGCGCGACAGGCGAAATTGCGACAGGCGAAATTGCGTGACGGGTCGGTCAGTGTTTCGGCGGCTCGGTCGGGGCTGGCGGTGGAACGGAGCGCCGGGGACCCAGGGGCACACGCGACAGCGTATCGCCCAACGTCGGGGGCGGCGCGGCTGCCGGTGCCGGACCGATCAAATCGTTCAAGTGGGTCGCGCGCGCCACCTGCGTGGCTGTCTCCAGAATCTTGCGCGCATTCTCCGAGTCGCCCGACTCGCCGAGCGCCTCGGCCAGGAAGTAGCCGTTCATGACATAGAGCGCGGGGATGTTCACCGACGGCTTGTCGACCCAATCGCCGCGTTTGATGAGCGACGCCGGCGCCTCGAAGTCGTGCTGCCACAACGCCAACGAGCGCTTGACGTCGACCCAACCTTCGCTGGGGAGCTTGACCGTGTCCTTCGTCGCCGTGGGTGCCGACGGCAGGATCTTCCGGGCCAATCCCTGACTCAGCAGGTAATCCTGCAGGCCGAGCTGGAGACCGTAGTTGCCGGACGTGCTGCTCAGATACACGGGGCGCACGTTGTTGTCGAGAATCGCCCGCAACACGAACACGTCGGCGCGCTCCAGCAGCCCGTGCTGGAGATTGCGTGGGTCGATCGTCGCGACGATGTCCGTGCCGGGCTTCTTGAACACCTGCGGACCGGGCAACTCCACGGCTAACGGCACCGCGTCGGCATTGGCGATCGACATCGAGAGCACCGGCGTCGTCGGCTTCGTCCACACGCGGCCGCGGTAGACCGACGGTCCCTTCAACGAATCGTACGCATACACGGGCCGCCGGATCATCTGCCGCGTGAACCAGTCGGTGTTGAGCAACGACGTGTTGGCGACGACGACGTCCTTGCGGATGCCTTCGACTTCCTGCGCGTACCAGAGCGGGAACGTGTCGTTGTCGCCGACCGTCACCAGGATCCCATACGGCTCCACCGAATCCAGCAGGTCCTTCGCGAAGTCCCGCGTGTCGGTCTGGTGGGCCCGCGACGCCGCGTGCCAGTTGGTGAAGAGCGGGATGAGCGCCAGCGCGAACACCGGCGAGGTGTACAGCCAGCTGCGCTCGCGCGGCACGATGCCGACCCCCCGCGCGCCCGGCTCCGTCCCGAACAGCGAGGCGAACGACTCCCAGATGAATACCAGGCCGAGCGCCGCCCACACGCTCCATGCCGAGAAGGACCACAGGTAGAAGTAGTCGCGGTCGCGGACTTCGCGGGCCACGGAATCACCCAGCTCCGGCGATTCCGAGTACCCGTACTTGAAGTTCAGATACACGATCAGCGCGACCGTGACGGTCGCCACCAACGGCCCGAAGAACCAGAAACTTCGTCGATCGTATTTCCAGTGGGCGTAGCCGCCGATGATGCCGAACAGCAGGAACGCCATGGCCAGACCCTGCTGGATGCCAGGGTGCTCGCCGTGCGGGTCGCGGAGCCACTGCCACTTGAAGTACAGCCACCACATGTTGACCTGCGCCGCGAACGGCGCCTGTCGCTCGCTCACGTCCGGCTTGCCGTACTGCACGCGATTGATGTTATCCATCAACCGTTGGTACGTGACCTTGTTCAGCGTGCAGGAGGCCGTGATCTGCGTCGTGCAGGCCGTCGGCTCGCCTTCATTGATGGCGGGGAAGTGCGCGGCCCGCAGCGGCTCGAGATGAACGGCGTGAGTCCAATGATGACCGCGCCCACGCAGGCCAACAGGAGCTTCCACCGGAGCAGCGTCAACGGACGGCGCACCAACACGGCGACGGCCACGGCCGGCGCCACGAGAAAGCCCGCCGGGTGGTTCGCGTATCCCAGGCCGCAGAGATAGGCCGCCAGGATCAGCAGGCGGTCGGCCTTCGGGCCATCGGGATCGTCGCACCAGCGGACGGTCAGCCACGACACGATGGCGAAGAAGAGCAGGGAAACCGTGTAGACCTTTTCGTTGACAACCGACTGGTTCCACACGGTGAATGCGGTCGCGCCGATCACCACGGCGGCCGAGGCGCCGAGGATCCGCTGCCAACGCTCGGGGCAACCATCCGGCGAGCACCCGCTCGGTGATCAAAAACCACATGCCGGCCGATGCGGCACTACAGAAGGCCGCCAGGATGTTGATCCGCTGGGCAAAGTTCGGCGCGATCGGCAACACGCCGATTGTGTGGCCGAGAATCACGAAGAACGGATTGCCGGGCGGGTGCGGAATCCCGAGCACGTACGCCGCGGCGATGTACTCGCTCGTATCCCACATCGCGGTCGACGGGGAGAGCGTGATCAGATACAAAATGAACACGAGCGCCGCGGCGATCGCCGCGATGCCGTACGACGGACGTTCGTCCACGTCGGGCGCCGTGCCGGCGCGCCGCGCGGCGCGGCTCCCGGAGGCCGGGTAGCCGACGTCCCGCTTGTCGGCGCGCTTGAGGGTCGAAGATGACATAAACACCTAATCTGGCAGGAGATGCGGCGCGCAACCAGTGCCAAAAGTACGCGGGCCTGAGTGCCGCCCGCGGGCGCTAGTGGCGGAACGTCCTCCGCCCGGTGAACACCATGGCCATGCCGTGCTCGTTGGCGGCGGCGATGACTTCGTCGTCACGCACCGAACCGCCGGGTTGGATCACGGCCCGGACGCCGGCCTGGGCGGCCTGGTCGATCCCGTCGCGAAACGGGAAGAACGCGTCCGACCCCAGTACGGCGCCCGCGGTCTCCAACCCCACCGACCGCGCTTTGTGCCCGGCCAGATACGCGGCGTCGACGCGCGACATCTGGCCCGCGCCGATGCCGATAGTCGCGCCGTCGCGCGCCAGCACGATGGCGTTGCTCTTGACGCTGGCCACCGTGCGCCAGGCGAATCCGAGATCGCTCCGCTCGGCGTCCGTCGGGGCCCGCGCCGTCACCACGGTCCATGCGTTCGTGTCGGCGGGCGGCGCGGCCCGATCCTGCACCAGCACGCCGCCCCGCACCCGCTTGAAGTCCATGGCGCCGGCGGTCCACGGCGCCCGACCTACCAGGATGCGCAGGTTCTTCTTGCGCCCGAGGAGCTCGAGGGCGCTGTCGCTGAACGCGGGCGCGACCAGACACTCGACGAACAGATTGGAGACGGCGCTCGCGGCCTCGTCGTCCACGGGAGTCGTGAAGGCGATCACCGACCCGAAAGCAGAGACCGGATCGCACGCCAGGGCCTTCCGATAGGCCTCGGCCGCGGTCGAGGCGATGGCCACCCCGCACGGCGTGGTGTGCTTGATGATGGCGCAGCACGTGTCGTCGGTGAACGGATCGATGGCCATGAGCGCGCCATCGAGATCGAGCAGATTGTTGAATGACAGCTCCTTGCCGCCCAGCTGCCGGAGTCCGGACAGGCCGGCTCCTGCGTGCTCGACGTAGAACGCGGCGCGCTGATCGGGATTCTCGCCGTAGCGCAGCATCTGGGCGCGCTCGAACGCCGCCGTGTACCGCTCGGGGAACACCTCGCCGATCTGCCCCGCGAACCACGTGGCCACGGCCGCGTCGTACCCGGCGGTGTGGGCGTACACTTTTTGCGCCAGCCGGCGCCGAAACGCGGCGTCGGCGTTGCCGGCCCGGAGGGCGGCCAGCACGGCGGAATAGTCCGCCGGATCGACCACGGGCAACACGTGGGCGAAATTCTTGGCGGCGGAACGCAACAAGGCGGGACCGCCAATGTCGATACGCTCGACCACCTCGGCCGGCGCGATGCCGGCGGTCGCCGCCGCCGCCGCGAACGCGTAGAGATTCACGCCCACGAGATCGATCGGCCGATACCCGGCGGCGTTGAGCTGGCGCATGTGGTCGCGATCGTCGCGCCGGGCCAAGATGCCGCCGTGAATCGCGGGGTGGAGCGTTTTCACGCGGCCGTCGAGCATCTCGGCCAATCCGGTCTCCTCGCTCACCTCGCGCACGGTGAGGCCGGCCTCGCGCAGCAACGACGCGGTGCCGCCGGTCGACAGCAGCTCCCAACCGAGATCGGTCAGGCCGTGGGCGAACTCGACGAGGCCAGTCTTGTCGGTGACGGACAGCAGAGCAATGGGCATGATCAGTGTACCGGTGCCGTGGCGACCGCTGCGACCAGGAGCGCCAACGCGTGAATGTCGGAGAGGTCGACCAACTCGGCCGGCGAATGGCTATAGCGGAGGGGCCACGACAGCGGCGCGTTGATCGCGCCGTAGCGGACCAGCTCCGATCCGTCGTTCCCGCCGTTCGTCGTTCCGATCTGGAGGGGAATGTGCGCCGACTCGGCGATCAGTCGCACGCGTTCGACGTCGGCGGCCGGCGTGACGCTGGAGTTGTCCATGGCCCGCTCGACGGCGCCGGCGCCGATCGGCGCGTAGGCAAACCGGCGCGACTCGAGGGGCGAGTCCGACGACACGAACGTGTCGACGGCGTGCACCCGTTTCACCGTGGGGCCGAGGAAGCTGGCTAACGCGTGCGCGCCATAGAGACCGGTCTCTTCGCGCGTCGAGAAGTCGAAGATCACGGTGTGATCCAGCTTCGCGGGATCGATGTCGCGGAGCGCGAGCAGAAACGCGGTGACGCCCGCGCGATCGTCGATCGATCGGGCGCTGAACCGCGTAGGACCGACGCGCGTCGCGCGCTTGAACGACGTGACGGCCATGCCGGGATGGACGCCGCAGCCCGCCAGCGCGGCGGAGTCGACGCCGAACCACGCCGAGAGCGTGTCGGGTTCCTTGGCCGTCACCGTGGCCGCGGTGCGCGGGATGAAGACGCCGCGCAGCGGCGGATCGCCGAGCGCGCACCCCGACGCCGCGGGGTGGCCGTCGAAGTGCAGCAGCGCCGGCTCGCCTTCCCATAGCGAGTTGTAGAATCCGCCCAGGGCCGTGAGCACGACGCGGCCGTCATGCTCGATGCGGATGATATGGAAGCCCAACTCGTCCATGTGGGCGATGAACACCACCGTATCGCGCGGTGGACCGGCGGCCACGAACAAGTTGCCCGCGCTGTCCACCGCCGGACCGCGGTGGGCCCACGCCGCCGGCAGCGCGCTCTGGACGAACCGGCGCACGTCGCCTTCGTGGCCCGAAGGTCCGTAGATGTCCGTGAGATGGCCGATCAGATCGGCCACGGTCGACAGGCTGTCTTTCGCCGATTCGAAGGGCGGCGCTGTGGGAACGCCGCGGAGCGGCACCGGGGCAGGCGCCGCCGCGAGGCCCGATGCCCGGGCCACGGCGGTCATGAGCTGTGCCACGTCGCCGGTGCGCACCACCTCCACGAGCGTGCCGGGGAACGTTGATCGCACCGTCATGCCCAGCGCCGCGCCCGATCGGGGCGTGGCGGGGAGATTGGTCTGCGTGACGGGGGTCGTGCTGTCGGGATGCACGCGCTCGGAGCCAACGAGCACGAGGGAGTCGACGCGACCCAGGCGCGCCAGCACCGCCGCCAAGCCCGCGTCGCCGTAGCTATGCTGCACGCTGATCACCCACACGGTCTCGCCGTGCTGCGGCGTGCCCTGTGCCGCCGTCGCCACCGCCGCGCAGCCGGCGCGCCCGGCGGCGTTCGGTCCGGCGACGGCGTCGGCGAACTGCCACGGCGGCCACTCGCGCTCGACGGGATCGAGGATTCGAATGCCCATGGCCGCCACCTCGGCCCGCGAGCGCGCGCCGACGTCGAGCCAGAGATCGTCCACGGTGACCGGCGCCTCGGGCGTCGACCGGCGCCGCCACAGATGTGTGCTGCGGACGGCGGTCACGCCGGGCAACGCGCCATTACGCGTGAGGATCCGCACGCGCTGGCCTTCGTGAAACTGATCCCAGAGCGCCGCATGCCGTCCGCGCCCGGTGGGCGACGCCAACCGCGCGTACCCCGAGTCGGTGATCTCGGAGATGACATACCCGCCGTCATCGAGCCCGCAGGCCACGACCCGCCGCGGCGTCCCGCTGCCCTTGCGCGCGATCAGGTTGCCCAAGGCGTCGCGCGTCCATCCGGGCAGGCTCGCCGAGATGATGGCGGTGGCGCCGCCCTCTTGGCCAGGGGGGGCGTCGAGCGCGATCCAACCGGCGATGACGGCAGGCGTCGTCTGCGCGGACGCGGGTGCCGCGACGGCCAGAACACAAGCCGCGAGCAGTCGTGTGCGAATGGGTCGGTCTCCTATGGAGTGTTCGGATCGAGCGATCCCGCGACGTGCCCGTCGGCCTGGAGCGTCACGAGGCCGGTGGCGACCGCCGCTACGGCGCGGGGGAACAGCGCATGCTCGGCGCCCAGCACGCGCGCGGCCAGCGTCGCGGGCGTATCATCGGGCTCCACGGGCACGGTCTTCTGGGCGATGATCGGTCCGCGGTCGTACTGCTCGTCGACGAAATGCACGGTGGACCCGCTGACCGGCACGCGGGCGGCGAGCACGGCGATGTGTACGCGCTCGCCATGCATCCCCGGGCCGCCGAAATCGGGCAGCAGTGCCGGGTGCACGTTGAGCATCTTGCCGTGAAAGGCGTGGGTGACGGCCGCGGGCACGCGCTTGAGATAACCGGCCAGGGCCACGATGTCGATCGCGTGCGCGCGGAGCAGCGCCAGAAGGGCATCCGCGTCGTCGGGATTCGCGATCACCGCGGTCGGGATCCCGCGCTCCGCGGCCCGGGTCAGCGCGCCGGCGGCGGGCCGATTCGACGCGACGAGCGCCACCTTGCCCTCCGCGGGATGCCCGGCGAAGTAGTCGGCGATGGCCAGCATGTTGGTGCCGCCTCCCGACGCCAGGACGCCGATCCGCGCCGGACGGTGCGCGGTCCCGATCACGCGGTCGGCGGCCGCGTCCAAGGACGCCGCGACCATATCCTGCGCGCCCGCGCGGGCGCGCTCCGTGGGCGGCGTGTCCGCCGACGGCACGAGAAGGCCCAGGCCGCCGAACGACTCGGCGGCGGCGACATCCGACCAACGGTCGCCGATGAACGCCGGCCGCGCGGCATTGAGCCCGAGGTCGGCGATGGCCCGCCGGTAGAGGGCCGGTCCGGGCTTCCGACAGTCGCAAGGCCCACCGACATCCGGGTGGTGCGGGCACAGGTACGTCGCGTCGACGGCAGTGCCGGCGGCGGCGAGCAGCGCATCGAGGCGCTGGCGCACCGCGTCGTACTGCCCCGGCGTGATGAGGCCGCGGGCGATACCGGATTGGTTGGTGACGATGACCACGGCGAAGCCGTGCGCGCGCAGGCGGGCGATCGCGGCCGGTGCGCCGTCGACGAGGGTCACCCGGGCGGGATCGGCGAGATAGTGCTCGTCATGGATCACGGTACCGTCGCGGTCCAGGAACACGACGGGGCGGAGTGCCGTCACGCCAGCGCTCGCGCGACCGAGGTCGCGAAGCCGTCGTCGTCGGCCTCGGGCACGGAACGCAGGTCGAGCAGGCACCGTCCGTCGGCGATGCGACCGATGACGCCCGGAAGCCCAAGTCGCAAGCGCCGTTCCGTGGACTCGGCGTCGGGCAACGACAGCGCGGCCGACGCAATGCGCGCCGTGGGGAAGGCGCCGCCGCCGACGGCGCCTTCGGAGGCGACCACGCCGCCCACGCCCAATCGGGCCCGAAGCGCTTCGACCCGGGCGCGCACCGCGGCCAGCGGGGTCGTGAGCATGGCGAGGGTCGGAATCGTCCGCACGGCGAGTGCCGGATCACGATAGAGCGCGAGCGTCGCTTCGAGCGCCGCCAACGTCAGCTTGTCGACGCGGAGCGCGCGGGCCAGGGGATTGCGCCGCGCGGCGTCGATGGCGCCGGCGCGACCCACGATGAGTCCAGCCTGCGGGCCGCCGAGGAGTTTGTCGCCGCTCATGGTGACGACGGTCGCGCCGTCGCGCACCAGCTGGCGGGCCGTGGGCTCTCCACCCAGCCCATACGCTTCCAACGAGACCATGAGACCGCTGCCGAAGTCGTGCACCAACGGCAGGTCGTGCGCGCCGGCCAGCTTCGCCAGCTCGGGTACCGACGCTTCGCTGACGAAGCCGTCGATGGCGAAGTTGCTGCGGTGCACTTTGAGCAGCGCGCCCGTCTCGGGCGTCAGGGCCGCCGAGTAGTCCGCCACGTGCGTGCGGTTCGTCGTCCCCACCTCGCGCAGGCGGGCGCCGCTCTTGGTCATGATGTCGGGCACGCGGAAACTGCCGCCGATCTCGATCAACTCCCCGCGCGAGACGACCGCGTCCTTGCCATTGGCCAAGGTGTTGAGCACGAGTACCAGCGCCGCCGCGCAGTTGTTGACGACGATGGCATCCTCGGCGCCCGTGAGCTCGCGCAGCAGCGACACGCAATGGACATAGCGCGAGCCGCGGCGTCCGCGGGTGACGTCGTACTCCAGGTTCGTATATCCCGATGCCGTCGCGGCGATCGCATCCACGGCGGCCCGGGCCAGCGGCGCGCGGCCGAGGTTCGTGTGCAGCACGACGCCCGTGGCGTTGTACAGCGGACGGAGCGACGGCCGCGCGCGCGCGGCCAGGCACGCGCCGATGGCCTCGGCCCACCCGTCTTCGCCGCGCGGAACGGCGCCGGGGTCGCGCCGCGCCCGCTCGACCGCATCGCGGATGGCGTCGACCAGCAGCGCGCGCGGGGCCAGCTCGGCAAGCCGGCCGACGGCCGGACTCTCCAGGAGGGTGTTGACCGAAGGCAGCTCGCGGCGCGGGTCGGTCACGGTGCCGAGTCGCGCTTGGGCGGCGCGGGCGGGTGGGTCGAGTCGCGCGGCGGTACCGCCGGTGTTGGCGTTGACGGCGGCGTGCGCGGCGTCGGCGGGGTTGGCGCGGCGCCCTTCCGCGGTCGGCCTTTGCGCGTGCTGTCGGCCTTCGTCGTGTCCGGCTTTGGGGTACTGAGCACGAGAGAGGCGGTGCGCGGATGGCCCAGCAGGTTCCGGAGCCCGATCGACGTGATGCGATAGAACGCGCCGGCCGCGAACGGCGTCTTGACCGTCAGCACCGCTTCCGTCTCGGGTATGGGCCGGCTCGGCTTGGCGAGCTTGGCCTCGCCCGCCGAATCGCGGCGCGCCTGGCGCAACGCATTGCGCCGTCGCGTCGTCGCGGTGTCCCGGCCCACGCCGCCCTCGGCCGCGCGCTTGATGGAATCAGCCCGGACCAGCGAGTCGTCGCGCGCACGCTGCAGGGCCGCGAGCGTGGAGTCGTAGGCGCGCCCGGACACGGCGCTCACGATGGCGATCGCCGTCGAATCCTTGGCTTTGATCCCGAACAATTCGGGCCCGATCTTCTGGCTCGCGTCGACCCCTTTGTCGAACGTGAGGCGCAACGTCAGGCTGTCGATCACCCGCGCCTCGGAGATCCGCGGCCCGATCGTGTCGTGGATGAACGTCAACAACTCGACCTTGACGCTGTCCGTGAGCGTCACGCCCACCGAGTCCCACAACTCGCGCTGCTGGAGCTTCCGGTCGTTGTTCTGATCGATGTAGCCGCGGATCGTGTAGCGCCCCGGCGGGACATGGGGCATCGAGAAGACCCCGTTGCTGTCGGCGATCGCGACCCAGATGGTATTGGTGTCCGGCGGCACCCACGCCTCGATTATTGCCTTGGGCGCTGTCAGCCCTTTGACCCAATCGAAGACGACCCCGCGCACGAACGTCTCCGGGACCGTCGGTCCCGTGGAGAACGTGAGTGTGAATCCGTTCTTGACCGTGTTGCCGCGCAAGTCCGTCATCCCGGGCAGCATGGTGACCGTGTACACGGTGTTCGGCCGGAAGCCATGCTTTGGACTCAAACTGACGTGATCGCGATGCCAGGCGGCCTGGACCGGCGCCTTGCGTTCGTTGGGCGACACGAGAAAAAGCTGGTCGAGACTTGGAACGCCCGCCGGGAGCTCGCTCACGACCTCGTCGAACCGGAACACGGCGCGGTCGGTCTTCACATTGACCGCGTTCGTCTCGGGCACGAGCTCGATCAGCTTGGGCGGCGCGTGCCGCTCCGGTCCGCCCGGCGGAAATTGCTGGGACGCGCATGCGGCCAGCACGCATGCCGTAGCGGCGCCCAGCACGAGCCAGCGCGCCACCGCGTGGTTCACGCTCCGCACAACGCGCGGACTTTTCCCTCGAGTTCCGTCTCCCGTACCGTCCACTCGCGCTCTTTGAGTCGTTCCTGTTCTACCAGCTGGGCGGGCGCTTGGTTCACGAAGCTCTCGTTGGCCAGGCGCTTCCGGAGCCCGGCGAGCTGCGTCTGGAGCTTCGTGAGCTCACCCTGGAGGCGCGCGCACTCTTTGGCCACATTGATCGCGCCGGCCAACGAGAGCACGACTTTGGAGCCGTCCGACAACACCGCAGTAGCGGATGCGGCCCCGCCGCCCTCCCCCAGGTGCACGGTGCAATCAGACAGACGCCCGATCGCCTCGGCCTCCTCGATGTAAACGTCGCGCGATCGCGGCGCGGGAACGATGACGGCATCGAGCATCCGCCGGGGCGGCACGTGATAGTCGGCCCGCAGCTGCCGCAGCGCGCTCACCGCATCGCGCACCCGCTCGTACTCGGCCGCCCGGGCGCCGTCGTTCACGCCCTCGCGCACGATCGGCCAACTGGCTCCGGCCAGATGAGCGTGCGGATCGGTCGTTGGCAAACGCTCCCACAGCGCCTCGGTAATGAAAGGCACGACCGGGTGCAGGAGGCGGAGCGCGGCGTCGAACACGTGCACGAGAATCGCGCGCGCGATGGCGCGATCGCGCATGTCCCAGTCCGGTGCCAGGCGCGCTTTGCAGTGCTCCAGGTACCAGGCGGCGAACTCATCCCAGACGAACGTCCGGGCGGCTTCGACATATTCGCTGAGCCGCATGCCGGAAGCTTTCTGATCATCGGTCCAGCGTCCGCTGTCAGGACGCGCCGGCCCGAGGGCGGCGTTGCAGGCGGCGATGGCCGTGTCGAGGCGGTTCAGGATCCACGTGTCGGCGCGCGACAGCTCGGGTTTGGCGAATTCGCCCATGCGCCGCACATTGTCGGGTCCGACCCGCTCGACAGCGCGGGCGATGTTGCGGAGCTTGGTGACGAAGTTCCGTCCGGGCGCGAAGCTCTGCTCCAGCTCGGTCGGGTCGAGCATCAGATCGACGCCCAAACCCATGCTGGCGAGCTGGGTATAGCGGAGGGCGTCCGCGCCGAACAGTCGCACGACGTCGAGCGGGTCGATCCCGTTGCCGAGGGATTTCGACATCTTGCGGTGCTGCATGTCGCGCACGGTGCCGTGCAGGACGATCGTGTGGAACGGCACCCGTCCCGTGAAATGCAGGCCGGCCATTACCATCCGGGCGATCCAGAAGAACAGAATCTCCGACCCGGACACCAGCACGTCGGTCGGGTAGAACGCACGGAAGTCGGGCGTGTCGTCCGGCCAGCCGAGGGTGGACAGCGGCCAGAGCCACGACGAGAACCATGTGTCGAGCACGTCTTCGTCCCGACGAAGCGCCGCCTGGCATTCCGGGCACGCCGGCGGATCCTCGAGCCGGGCGCCTTCCCAGCCGCACCCGTCGCAGTACCACACGGGAATGCGGTGGCCCCACCACAGTTGCCGCGAGATGTTCCAGTCGCGAATCCCTTCGAGCCAATTCTCGAACGTCTTGTCCCAGCGATCCGCCGGCAGGATCCGCAACTCCCCGGCGTGCCAGGCGTCGAGCGCGCGGTCGGCCAGCGGTTTCATGCGCACGAACCATTGATCCGACAAACGGGGCTCGACGACCGTGTCGCACCGGTAACAGTGCCGCACCGCGTGCACGATCTCCTTGGTCGCGCCCAGCGCGTCCATTGCGCGCAACTCGGCGACGATGGCCTCGCGCGCGTCGAACCGGTCCAGTCCGCGAAAACGATCGGGGACGCGACCCTCGGCGTCGGCCCACTCATCCATGCGGGCGTCCGGCGTCATGATCACCGGCATCGGGAGACCGTGGCGCTTGCCGATCTCGAAATCGTTCGGATCGTGCGCCGGCGTCACCTTCACGGCGCCGGTGCCGAACGTCGCGTCGACCGCGTCGTCGCCGATCACCGGTATCGCCACGCCGACGAGCGGCAGGATCACGTCCCGGCCTATGAGATCCCGATACCGCGGATCGTCCGGATGCACCGCCACGGCGACGTCGCCGAGCATCGTCTCGGGCCGCGTCGTGGCCACCGTGATCGCGTGCGACGGGTCATCGCGCAACGGATAGCGGATGTGATAGAGCCGCCCCGTCTCCTCCTCGTGCTCCGCCTCTTCATCGCTCAGCGATGTGAGATCGCGCGGGCACCAGTGGATGACCCGGTGGCCCCGATAGATGAGTCCTTCGTCGTACAGCCGGACGAACGCGGTGCGCACGGCGCGCGACAGCTCCGGCGACAGCGTATACCGGGTGCGGGTCCAGTCCGCTGACGCCCCGACCGATCGCAGTTGCTTGAGGATCGTCCCGCCGGTCTCGGCCACCCAGGCCGTCGTGCGGGCGACGAACGCCTCGCGCCCGAGCGCCGCCCGGGACGTGCCTTCCTCGATCAGCTGGCGTTCGACGATGTTCTGGGTGGCGATCCCGGCGTGGTCCGTGCCGGGGAGCCAGAGGGTGTCGTCGCCGGACATGCGGCGCCACCGGGTGAGGACATCCTGGACCACGGCGCCCAGCGAGTGACCCACGTGCAGGATCGCCGTCACGTTCGGTGGCGGCATCACGATCACGAACGGGTCCTTATCCCCTCCGACCCGCCGCGACCGGCGCGCGTGCGCCGTGAAGCACCCTGCCTCGATCCACCGGTCGTACGTGTCCGTCTCGGATGTGCCGACCGTGGTCTCGGGAAGGCTTGCCGTCATCCGAGCAAGATAACCAACAGGGCTAGGCGGGCGGTGGGGGTTCCGTCCCCCGGTCGCGGGTCTCGTAAAAGCTGGGCCGCCCCTGGTCGGCCGGACCATTGGCGTCCGACAGCGGCTCATCCGCATCGTCCCAATGCTCGTCCAGGACGACATTGGACGTCGCCTCCACGTCCGTTTCGTCCGTCTCGTCCTGCTCATCCGACCGGACGGACAGCCGGTTCACGACCGTCTCGACCCCCGGTACGCCACGGGCGATCGTCGTCGCGTGCTCGGACTCGAACGTGCTGAACACGTGTCCCGTCAGCTCGATGGTGCGGTCGGCGACCGCGCCGATATCGACGGCCCGCTCCTTGAGCGTGGGGTCGTGCGTGAACGCCTCGAGGACCCGCTCCTCCAGCTCCTCGTTCGCGCTCACAAATGACTCGTGCTCGGCAAGTTCGTCTTCCTCCTCGCCCTCGTATTCGTCGCCGTTGCCGGCGCCCCGTTCGCTGGTCGTGTGACGGCCGAACTGCTCGCGGAGTCGCGACGTCACGCCCGCGATGCCGCCAAACCGTTGAGAGAGATAGACACCCGCTGCGAACCCGGCGAGCGCTCCCGCGGTGAGCAGGAGCAGGCCATTCGGGCCGCCCTCATCTTCATCATTGACTCGGATTCGGTACCGGGACATACACTCTCCCGTGCGAGGCGGTGGCGAGGGACGAACGTCAACGGTTAATTTCCAAGTCTGTGGCGGGCAAGAACAAGGCCAATTTGTGAGCGAACCGAATCGGTCGCCATCGCGCCCGCCCTGGCGGTACGGCGTCTGGCTTGCCATAGCGCTTCTGGCCGGTGCCGGCGTCGTTCTCTATTTCCGGTATCAAACCTCACTCGCGCCGATGCTCGGCGGGGGTAAGTAGTGTGGTAGCAACCGCTCCAGCCCGGATGCTTCGTTTTACCTTGCCTGACGGCAGCGTCCGGGAGGTGCCCGAGGGCACCCTCCCGCGCGTCGTCGTGGAGTCAATCGGCCCCCGCCTGGCCAAGGCGGCGGTCGCCGTGGCCGTAAACGGGGAAATCCAGGATCTCATGACGCCGCTCCGGTCGGACGGCGCTTTCGTCGTTTTGACCGAGAAGGATGAGCGCTCGCTGGCGGTGCTGCGGCACTCGGCCGCCCACGTGCTGGCGACCGCGGTGCGCCGGCTCAAGCCGGACGCCCAGATCGGGTTCGGACCGGCGATCGACGAGGGGTTCTACTACGACTTCGGGGTCGGCGAGCCGTTCACCCCCGAGGACGTGGCGGCGTTCGAGGCCGAGATGCGGCGCGTCGTCGCCGAGCGCTTGCCGTTCGTGCGGGAAGAGGTGACGCGAGGGGACGCCGTCCGGCGTTTTGCCGACGATCCGCTCAAGCTCGAACGGATCGCCGAGCTCGGGGATGATGAGATCATCTCCACCTACACCGACGGCCCTTTCACCGACTTGTGTCGCGGTCCGCACGTGCCGGACACCGGATTCCTCAAGCATTTCAAGCTGCTCCACACCGCGGGCGCGTATTGGCGCGGTGACGAGAAGCGGCAGATGCTGCAACGGATATACGGGACGGCCTTCTGGTCCGAGCCCGCGTTGGGCGAGCATCTCCATTGCTTGGAGGAAGCCAAGCGCCGGGATCATTGCGTGCTGGGCGCGCAGCTCGATCTCTTCTCGACGGATCCCCGGGTGGGACCCGGCCTCATCCTCTGGCATCCCAAGGGTGCCGTGATCCGGATGGAGATCGAGAACTTCGAGCGCGATCTCGTCCTGCGGCACGGGTACGACCTCGTCTACACCCCGCACATTTATAACGAGAAGATCTTCGAGATCTCGGGGCACCTGCAGACGTTCAAGGAGAACATGTTCAGCGCGATGGACGTCGACGGGGTTGGCTATCGTCCAAAGCCCATGAACTGTCCCGGACACATTGCCGTCTATCAGTCGAAGCCCCGTTCCTACCGCGACCTGCCGATCCGCTACGCGGAGTTCGGCACCGTCTACCGGTACGAACGGAGCGGGGTGCTGCACGGCATGTTGCGGGTGCGCGGGTTCACGCAGGACGATGCCCACGTCTTCTGCACGCCGGAGCAAGTCGACAGCGAAATCGGCCGTCTGCTCGATCTCGTCCACGAGATGATGTCGACGTTCGGGTATGCGTACGCCATCGAGCTATCGACCCGTCCGGAGAAATCCCTGGGGAGCCCCGAAGTGTGGGCCGAGGCGGAGCAAAGGCTGGCCGCGGTGCTGGAGTCGCGGGGGCAGGCGTTCCGGATCGATGCGGGCGGCGGCGCGTTCTACGGGCCCAAGTTGGACTTCAAGCTGGTGGATGCCATTGGCCGGGAGTGGCAGGGGCCCACCGTGCAACTCGATTTCAATTTGCCCGAGCGCTTCCAGCTCGAGTACACGGGGTCCGACAATGCGGGCCATCGGCCCGTGATGCTGCATTGCGTGCTCGTGGGTTCGATGGAGCGGTTCGTGGGCGGATTGATCGAACACTATGCGGGTGCCTTCCCGGTCTGGCTCGCGCCGGAGCAAGTGCGGGTCCTCCCGCTCACCGACGAGGTGAACGCGTCGGCGACCACGGTGCACGAACGTCTGCGCGCGGCGGGAATCCGCTCGCATCTCGACGCGCGGGCCGAGACCCTGCAGTTCCGTTTACGCGAGGCAAATCTGCAAAAGGTGCCGTATCTCGCCGTCATCGGTCCGCGCGAAGCGCAGGCCGGGACGGTCGCAGTCAGCGTGCGTGGGGCAGGAGAGAAGCAGCGCCCGACGCCTATTTCCGTCGACGACTTCATCGCGCGTGTGCGACATGAGATTGCCACGCGCGCGCTCGATCTTCGAGCAGGTGGCCACTAGATGTCCAATATCAACGATCGTACTCCCGTGATCCTGTCGGCGGCCCGCACGCCGATCGGCCGTTTTCTTGGCGGACTGGCGCCGGTCAGTGCGCCGCAGCTCGGTGCCGTGGCCATTCGGGCCGCGGTGGAGCGCGCGGGCCTCGACCAGGCCGACATCACCGACGTGATCTTCGGCAACGTGGTGCAGGGCGGGGTGGGCCAAGCCCCCGCGCGGCAGGCGGCCATTCACGCCGGGCTGCCGGCGGGGGTGTCGGCGCTGACCATCAACAAGGTGTGCGGCTCCGGGCTCGCCGCGGTCATGCTCGCGGCGCAGGCCATCAAAGCCGGCGATGCCGACGTCGTGGTCGCGGGCGGTCAGGAGTCCATGTCCAACGCCCCGTACTACAACTATGGGATGCGGAACGGCGTGAAGCTGGGCAATCAGACGCTGACGGACGGCGTCATCAAGGACGGATTGTGGTGCTCGTTCTGCGACGTGCACATGGGCGGGCACGCCGAGTACACGGCCAAGAAGGCCCACGTCACGCGCCAGGCGCAGGACGCGTTCGCCGTCGAGTCGCACAAGCGGGCGGTGGCCGCCGCGGCCGCGGGCAAGTTCAATGATGAGATCGTGCCGGTGGATGTACCGGGCAAGAAAGGCGCGACGACGATCGCCGCCGATGAGGGTCCACGGGGCGATGCCTCGGTCGAGTCTCTGGCCAAGCTCAAGCCGGCGTTCGCGGCCGATGCCCGCGGGATGTCGGCGACCGAGTTGAGCGTCACGGCGGGCAACGCGTCATCGCTCAACGACGGCGCGTCAGCGCTCGTCGTCGTGTCGGCAGCGTATGCCGCCGCACACGGTTTGACGCCGATGGCCAAGATCACGGGCTACGGCACAGGAGCCGTCGAGCCCCAGGAGCTCTTTTTCGCGCCAGTGATGGCCGTGCGCCAGCTCATGAAGCGCGCGGGAACGAAGATCAGCGACTACGATCTCATCGAAGCCAACGAGGCGTTTGCCTCACAGGCACTGGCCGACGGCCAAGAGTTGGGCTGGGACTGGAGTCGCGTGAACGTCAACGGCGGCGCCATTGCGCTGGGTCACCCGATCGGCGCCAGCGGCGCCCGCGTGTTGACCACGCTTCTGTACGCGCTCAAAAACCGGAAGCTGTCGATCGGTTTGGCGACGCTGTGTCTTGGCGGCGGCGATGCCGTGGCCCTCACCGTCGAGCGTATTTGACCATGGCTGACCGGGTATTGGTGGTTGGCGCGGGTCAGATGGGCAACGGGATCGCCCACACGTTCGCGGTCGCGGACATCCCCGTCACGATGGTCGATGTGTCGGCCGAAGCACTCGCCCGGGGAAAGGCGACGATCACGGCGAACCTCGAGCGGCAAGTGAAAAAGGGCACGATCACGGCCGACGCCCGGGACGCGGCGTTGGCGCGGATCGCCGTCTCGACCGAGCTCGGCGCCGCGCACGACGCGGCGCTGGTCGTCGAGGCCGCGACCGAGAACATCGCGCTCAAGTTCGAGTTGTTCTCCGAGCTGGACACCATCGCGCCGGCCGGGGCGATCCTGGCGTCGAACACCAGCTCGATCTCCATTACCGAGATCGCGGCCCACACCGGCCGTCCCGATCGCGTGATCGGGATGCACTTCATGAATCCGGTGCCGGTGATGCGCCTCGTGGAAGTGATCCGCGGGTTGGCGACGTCGGATGAGACGACAGCCACGGTGATCGGACTGTCGAAGCGGCTGGGCAAGACGCCGGTCGAGGTCCGCGACTATCCCGGATTCGTCGCCAACCGCGTACTCATGCCCATGATCAATGAAGCGGCCTATTGCGTGATGGAAGGCGTCGGCACGCCCGAAGCCATCGACACGGTGATGACTCTCGGCATGAATCATCCCGATGGGGCCGCTCGCGCTTGCCGACCTGATCGGGCTCGATACGTGCGTGTCGATTCTCGACGTGCTCAAGAACGGTCTCGGCGATCCCAAGTATCGCGCCTGTCCGTTGCTCCGGAAGTACGTCGCGGCGGGATGGCTCGGCCGCAAGACGAAACGCGGCTTCTACCAGTACGACTGATGCGCGAATTTCTGGCGCTGACGGAAGAGCAGCGGGAGATCCAGCGCGTCGCCCGGGATTTCGCGGCCGAGTGGATCGTGCCATTCGCCGCGGGATGGGATCAAGCTGGGGAGCCCGACCAGACGCTCGTCGGGCGGCTGGCGGAGCTGGGATTTCTCGGCATGCTCATCCCTCCCGAGTATGACGGACTCGGAGTCGACACGACCACCTATCTCCTGGCGTTGGAGGAGATCGCCGCCGCGGATGCGTCCACCGCGGTGTTGCTGAGCGTCCACAACTCGCTCCCGACCCAGATGATTCTGGCGCGCGGGACCGACGCGCAGAAGGAGCGGTTCTTGAAGCCCATGGCGCGCGGCGAGGCCTTGGGCGTGTTCGCGCTCTCGGAACCGGACGCCGGGTCGGACGCGGCGGCGTTGCGGACCCAGGCCGTCCGCGACGGCGACTGCTGGGTGCTGAACGGCACCAAGGCCTGGGTGTCGAACGGCAATCGCGCGGGGGTCGTGCTGGCGATGGCCCGGACCGACACGCCCGGCGACCGGCAGGGCGCCCGGGGCATTTCGGCGTTCATCGTGACGCCTGATCTGCCCGGGTTTCACGTGGGCAAGCTGGAAGACAAGATGGGATTGTGCGCGTCGCCCACCGTTCAGCTCACGTTCGACAACCTGCGCGTCCCCGCCGACCGCCTGCTGGGTGCCGAAGGGGACGGACTCGCCTACGCTCTCGGATCGCTGGAGAACGGGCGGCTGGGCATCGCGGCCCAAGCCCTCGGGATCGGGCGCGCGGCGCTCGAGCATTCGGTCCGTTACGCGGGGGAGCGGCGGCAGTTCGGTCAGCCGATCCGGGCGCACGGCGCCATCCAGTTCAAGCTCGCCGACATGGCCACCCGGTACTCCCAGGCGCGGGCGCTGGTGTTCGCGGCTGCGGCGGCCAAGGACCGCGGGTTGCCCATCACGCAGCTCAGCTCCATGGCCAAGCTCGCGGCCAGCGAGATGGCGATGTGGGTGGCGACGCAGGCGGTCCAGGTCTTCGGCGGCTACGGCTATGTGAAGGAGTACCCGGTCGAGCGGCTGTTCCGCGACGCCAAAGTCACGGAGATTTACGAGGGGACGTCGGAGATTCAGCGCATCGTCATCGGCCGATCCCTGTACGAAGACTGAGAGTGGCCCTGGGCGGGGCGAGGTGGTATGATGGGGATGATGAAGTGGTCGAATTGGGACCGGTGCCCGCCAGGGGCAGCGCTCAATGAAACGGACCCCGAGATCGCGCGGCTGATCGAGCGCGAGATCGAGCGGCAGTCCGAAGGACTCGAGCTGATTGCCAGCGAGAATTTCGTCTCGCCGGCTGTGCTCGAGGCCATGGGCTCGCCGCTGACGAACAAGTACGCCGAGGGCTTGCCTGGCAAGCGCTACTACGGCGGCTGCGAGTTCGTCGACCAGGTCGAGCAGTTGGCGATCGATCGGGCGAAGGCGCTGTTCAAGGCCGAGCACGCGAACGTCCAGCCCCACTCGGGCGCCCAGGCCAATCAGGCCGTGTTCCTGGCCCTGATGAAGCCCGGCGAGACGTTCATGGGCCTCGATCTCTCGCAGGGCGGACACCTGACGCACGGCTCACCGGTCAACTTCTCCGGTATCCTGTACCGGGCTGTGCACTACGGTGTCACCGATCAGGGGCTCATCGATTACGACGCCGTGAGCGCGCTGGCGCGCGAGCACAAGCCGCGGATGATCATCGCCGGTGGCAGCGCGTATGCGCGCACGATCGACTTCGCGGCATTCGCGTCGATCGCGCGCGAGGTCGGCGCGTATTTCCTGGTCGACATGGCGCATATCGCGGGATTGGTCGCGACCGGCGTCCATCCGTCGCCGGTGCCGTACGCCGACGTCGTCACGACGACGACACACAAGACGCTGCGGGGCCCGCGGGCTGGTCTCGTGCTCTGTACGGCGGCCCACGCCAAGGCCATCGACAAGGCCGTGTTCCCCGGACTGCAGGGCGGACCGCTGGAGCACGTGATCGCGGCCAAGGCCGTGGCATTCAAGGAAGCGCTGGATCCGTCGTTCGCCGTGTATTCGCGGCAGGTCGTCGCCAACGCGAAGGCTCTGGCGGCGGACCTGATCAAGCGCGACTATCAGGTCGTCTCCGGCGGGACGGATACGCATCTCATGCTCGTCGATCTGCGGAACAAGGGGCTCACGGGGAAGGCGGCGGAGAAGGCGCTCGACGCCGCCGGCATCACCGTCAACAAGAACACGGTTCCGCGGGAGACGCAGTCGCCGTTCGTGACGAGCGGTATTCGGATTGGCACGCCGGCCGTGACGACGCGGGGCTTCAAGGAGCCGGAGATGCACCGGGTGGCGGAGTGCATTGACCGGGTGCTGTCGGCACCGACCGATGAGGATCTGGCGAAGACCGTGCGGGAGGATGTGCGCGAGTTGACTGGGGCGTTCCCCTTGTATCCCGTCGCTGAGGGTGCGCGGCGGTGACGAGGTAGGGAGACCGTGGCCGAACTGGCATTCCGGGACGGGATCATGGACCAGATCCGCTTGCGCGAGCGGCGCTTCCACGAGCACGCCTACCTCTTTGTCCTCTCGGCGTTGGAGTTTTGCCAGGCGCGGTTGACCGAGCGCCGGCACATCACCGGGCGGGAGTTGGCGATGGCGTGCCGGGATCTCGCGCTGGAGCGGTACGGGGTGTTGGCCCGCCAGGTGTTGAGCCACTGGGGCGTGCACGCCAGCGGCGACATTGGCGACATCGTGTTCACGCTCGTCGAGCTGAATCTGCTCGATCAGCCAACCGACAGACAGCCGCGATGATTTTCTCGCGGTGTTCGATTTCGACGAGGCGTTCGAGCAGAACTACCCATGGAACGCCGCGCAACGCGCGTAGGATCCCTGACAACCGACGCATCGTGATGGCACGCTCCCCGGTCGCCGTCACCTCGGCGTCCGAGAGCGCCGAGCACGATCGAGCGGGGATCGAGTCCGGCATCCCGTCGCTGGCCCTCATGCGGTCGGCGGGCATGGCCGCGGCCGGCGAGATCGTGCGGCGTTACGCGGACGTCCTGTCCGGCGGCGTATTGGTGTTCGCCGGGCCGGGGAACAACGGCGGCGACGCGTGGGTGGTGGCGGCGGCGTTGGCAGTGGCCGGCGTGCCGGTGCGGGTCGTGGAAGTGTTGGAGCCGCGGACGCCCGACGCCCAGGCCGCGCGCCGCTTCGCGGCGTCGCAGCTAGGCGTCACGGCCGGTGGGGCCAGTGCGGCCGATGCCATGGGTGTCACGAATACGGTGGGCGCGGCCGTCATTGTCGACGGATTGCTGGGGACCGGGAGCACCGGCGCGCCGCGCGAGCCCATCGCGGGGGCCATCGCGCAGATCGCCGCGCGGCGCGCCGCAGGCGCGCGCGTCGTAGCGCTCGACGTCCCGAGCGGCGTGGATGCCACCAGTGGCCACGCCGGGGACGACGGTCATGATCATGACTCCCGGGCCGTAACCGCTGATCTCACGTTGACATTTGGGACCCTCAAGCGTGGCCTCCTGGTCGCCCGTGGGCGCGCCGGGCGCATAGTCGTGCTGGACATCGGCCTGCCGCCGCGGGTGGGCGGCACGACTTTGGTGGACGCATCGTGGGTCCGCGGGCGCGTGCCGGCGATCGCCGCCGAGTCGAACAAGGGCACCCGCCGCCGCTTGGCGATCATCGCCGGGGGCCCGTCGATGTTCGGCGCTGCCGCCCTGGCGGCGCGCGCCGCCCATCGGAGCGGGATCGGTTTGATTCGCCTGTTCGTCGCTCCCACGAACGTGTCCGTCGCCCAGACGATCGCGTCCGACTCGCTGGCATTCCCGTGGCCGGCCGATGACGCGGCCGTGGAGCGCGAGATCGCATCTTTCGCCCACGCCGTGTTGCTCGGCCCAGGACTTGGCACGACCGAGGAGTCCCGGGCCCTCGTCGACCGGGTGCTCCGGGGCTGGACCGGGCCGACCGTCGTCGACGCCGATGCGCTCAACATCTTTGCCGGTCGCGTGCCGGCGCTGGCTGCGGCGCTGGGCGGCCGGCCGGCGCTCATCACTCCGCACCCCGTGGAGTTCGGCCGACTCACCGGCCGGCCAGTGGAAGATGTGCTGGCTAACCGCTTCGATGCCGGTGCCGCCTTGGCCAAACAACTGGGCGCGTCGGTGTTGCTCAAAGGCGTGCCGACCATTGTCTCGGCGCCCAACGGTGACCGCGTGGTCAGTGCCGCCGGTACCCCGGTGTTGGCCGCGGGTGGGAGCGGCGATCTCCTGGCCGGCGTGGCGGCGACGCTGCTGGCCCAGACTGGCGATCCCTTCGCCAGCGCGGCCTGCGCGGCGTGGGTCCATGGCACCGCCGCCGAAATCGCCAACGCCGGGAGAGCGGTGCGCGCGGTGACGCTCGACGATGTCGCCGGCGTGTTCGGCGACGCCTGGGCAGCAGTGGCGGCCGGTGGGCGGCCCTCGTATCCCGTGATCGCCGAGCTGCCACCCGTCGGCGAGCTTGGCTCGAGCGCGTGACCGCGCTCGGCCCCGGCGGCGAATTCGACGCCATTCGCGAACTGGTCGCCCGCTGGGGCGCGTCGGCGTCGCTGATTGGCGGGGACGCGGCCGATCTCTTGGTCCCCGACGGCCAGCGACTGCTCGTCAGCACCGACACCAGCGTCGAAGGCGTGCACTTTCGGCGCGACTGGATGACGCCGGAGGAGATCGGCTATCGCGCGACGGCGGCCGCGCTGAGCGATCTGGCCGCGGTCGCGGCCACGCCCATTGGTGTGCTGCTGGCGCTGACGCTGCCCGCCGCCTGGCGCGAGTCCGTGGCGGGACTGGCCGATGGCGTTGGTGAGGCGGCGCGCGCTGCGCGGGCGCCGATCGTCGGCGGCGACACAGTGCGCGGCGAGATGCTCGCGCTCACCGTGACCGTGCTCGGCGTGTCATCGCATCCGCTGTCCCGCGCCGGCGCGGCGCCGGGTGGCCGGGTGTATGTCACGGGAACACTGGGCGGACCGCTCGCGGCGCTCGCGGCCCTTATGGCCGGCCGGCCGCCGGCCGCGAGTGCGCGACAGCGATTCGTGCGGCCGGAGCCGCGGCTCATGGCTTCGCGTTGGCTGGCGACGCATGGCGCGGCGGCGGCGATCGACATCTCCGACGGGTTGGTCGCCGATGCCAGTCACATTGCGGCGGCGAGCCAAGTGCGGCTCGCGCTCGATCTCGACCGCGTGCCGTGCGTGAGCGGCGTGTCGCCGTACGACGCCGCGGCGTCCGGCGAGGAATACGAACTGTTGATCGTGGCGCGCCCTGGCGTCGAGCTCGACGGCGCGGCGTTCGCGCGCGCGTTTCAGCTGCGGCTGACGGAGATCGGCGTCGTGGCCGGGACTGACCCCGTGGGTGGCGTGGATGTGACGCTCGGCGGCCGGCTCGTTGACCCGCCCCGGGGCTACGATCACTTTTCGCGGTGATGCCATGGTTGCGGACGGCGCTCGTCGCGCTGGCGTTGCTGGTGCTCACGCCGCCGCTGGCGGCGGTCATCATGGTCTGCGCGCTGTTCCGCGTGAAGGATCGCCCCGGAGGCCCGTACGATTGGGCGACACATACTTGGGCGCGCGGGATCCTGGTGGCGGCGGGCGTACGCGTGCGGGTGCGGGGCGCCGAGCAGCTCGCGGCCTCGCGGACGACGCCGCGGGTGTTCGTGAGCAACCATGTCAGCTGGTTCGATGTCTTCGTGTTGGCGTCGCTCCTGCCGCGGTACGCCTTTGTGGCCAAGGAGGAGCTGTTGCGCATTCCGATCTTTGGCCCCGCGGCGCGGGCGGCGGGCACGGTGCCGATCGACCGCGACAATCGGAAATCGGCGTTCGCGTCGTACGAGGAGGCGGCGACCCACATTCGCGGCGGCCGCTCCGTCATTGTGTTTCCCGAAGGGACGCGGGGCACGTCGTATCCGCTGCGCCCGTTCAAGAAAGGTCCGTTCGTCTTGGCCATCGCCGCCGGGGCGCCGATCGTGCCGACCGTGATCTACGGCACGTTGGCGATCATGCCGCGCCGGTCGTGGCTCGTGCGCGGCGGTGCTGTCGATGTGCAGTTTTTGGAACCGGTGCCGACGGCCGGGCTCGACTACGATGCGCGCGATGCGTTGAGCAACACCGTGCATGAGCACATGGAATCCATCCTCTCACCTCATCTTCAGGACGCATGTCCACTATCGTCGATGTGACCGCTCGCGAGATTCTCGACAGCCGGGGCAATCCCACCGTGGAGGCGGACGTCGCGCTGTCGTCCGGGATCATGGGCCGGGCCGCGGTGCCGAGTGGCGCTTCGACCGGCGAACACGAGGCGATCGAGTTGCGGGATGGGGACGAGAAGCGCTATGGCGGGAAGGGCGTGCTCCACGCGGTGCGGAACGTGACGGAGAAGATCGGTCCGGCGATCGCGGGAATGTCGGCGACCGATCAACTCCTCGTGGACCAGACGATGTTGGACCTCGACGGGACGGCCAACAAGTCGAAGCTGGGGGCGAACGCGATGCTTGCCGTGTCCATGGCGGTCGCGCGCGCGGCGGCGATGGACGTGGGGCTGCCGTTGTACCGCTATCTGGGCGGTCCGTTGGCGCGGACCATGCCGGTGCCCATGATGAACATTCTGAATGGCGGCGCGCACGCGGCCAACACGGTCGACTTTCAGGAGTTCATGATCGTGCCCGTCGGGGCCGAGTCGTTCGCGGACTCCCTGCGGATCGGCGTGGAGGTGTTTCATTCGCTCAAGAAAGTGCTGTCGGCGCGGCATCTCTCGACGTCGGTCGGTGACGAAGGCGGCTTCGCGCCCGATCTCAAGACCGATGAGGATGCGGTGCGCGTGATCCTCGAGGCGATCGAGCGCGCGGGCTATCAGCCTGGCCGGCAGGTCGCCTTGGCGCTCGACGTCGCGGCCAGCGAGTTGTACAGGGACGGGACGTACACGTTCAAGAAGAGCCAGGGCGGCTCGCGGGACGCCGCGGGCATGATCGAGCTGTACGGGCGGTGGCTCGAGGAGTATCCGATCGTGTCGATCGAGGACGGGTTGGCCGAGGACGATTGGGCCGGGTGGGAGGAGCTGACGCGCACGTTGGGCGACCGCGTGCAGTTGGTCGGAGACGACCTGTTCGTCACCAACACCGAGCGTCTGGCCCGCGGGATCGAGAACGGCGTGGGCAACGCGATTCTGATCAAGGTCAACCAGATCGGCACGTTGTCGGAGACGTTGGAGGCGATCGAGATGGCGCGCGCGGCCGGCTATCTCTCGGTGATCTCGCACCGGTCGGGCGAGACCGAGGATACGTTCATCGCCGACTTGGCGGTCGCGACCGGGGCGGGGCAGATCAAGACCGGGTCGGCGAGCCGCACGGATCGTGTGGCCAAGTACAATCAGCTGCTGCGGATCGAGGAGCAGCTCGGCGACGCGGCCGAGTTTCCGGGCGGCGCCATTACGGACTGTAGCGGTGGCGCGCGCCGCTCAGGGGCTGGGGCTGACGCGCATCGCCCAGATTGTGGGCGCGCTGTTGGTAGTGCTGTACGCGATCGAGGGCGGGGAGTACGGCACCACCGACTTGTTTCGCCTGCGGACGCGGCGCGCGGCATTGTCGCGCGGGATTGACTCGTTGCACCATTGCGTGGATTCGTTGGCGGTGCTGGCGCACGCGATCCAGACCGACCCCGCGACACAGGAACGGATCGCGCGCGAGGACCCCCTCGTTTGGTATGGTGCGTGGCCAGAAGGAGTTACTCTATCGCTTCGTGCCCCGTCCCGACACGGCGCACACAACGGTGCGCCCTTGACTTCGCGTTACGCGACCGTAGTTTTGAGACACTGACGCGGGGTGGAGCAGCCTGGTAGCTCGTCGGGCTCATAACCCGAAGGTCGCGGGTTCAAATCCCGCCCCCGCTATACAAATTGACAACAAATCCGCGCGGCTAACTCGCTTGAGTTGGTCGCGCGGATTTGTATTTATGCCATCGGTGACAGTTGGCTGACACTTTGCGGCGCGAGGTGACGGGCGTCGCTTCGATCGGTTGCTCGTACTGCGTTGTGGGGGCGTTGTTAGGCTACTCAGACTCGCGCGGTGGGATGGCAGGGCGGTCTCATTACTGTCAGTCGGCACGCTCGGAACGTGCGGGTCGCGGCTTGTCCCACCTTCTCGCGCGTCGAGGGCCGCGGCCGCCTTCGCGATCCGCGCCGGCACCCGGCGGTCGTAGCTCTTCAGCGCCTTAGGGTCCACGTCGCCCACGTACTCGAGGCCAAGCATGCGGTCGCCCGTGAGCTCGATGACCTCGCTCACGACATGGCGGCGTCCGCCGTGGAGCGAGCGGTATGGCTGATGCGGAAGTCCCGCGCGGTGCTCCGCTTGGAGAAGCGCGCTGTGAATCGTTTGGTACGAGGTGGGTCTGTCTAGGGCGCGCAGACGAACCCGTGGCGTGTAGAAAACCCAGTCTCCCGTGTATTGGTCGCGGACGCGCCACCACCGTGCGGTGAGAAGGGCAGAGTAGACCGGCCACGTCATCGGTCGAACCAACGACTTGCCTTGCTTCTGAAACTGAGCGGGCCAGGTGATCATCCCGCCGGCGAAGTCGACGTTTGACCATTGGATGTGGAGAATCGCGCGGGCGCGCTGTCCCGCGTGGGTTGCGAGAATGAAGACCGCCCACGGACGCCAGTGTGGAGCATCAGACGGATCCCACTGCCGCAGGATCGCAGTGACCTCGTCGGCCGTGTATTCACCGGGTTCTAGTACATTGGCGTCTTTAGGCACCCGGAAGTGATAGGTCTCTATCCGATTCTGCTCGATCAGCTCTCGACCGTGGGCCCACCGCATGACCGCACGCACCGTCGCGACCACACGGCGCGCCGAATGAACCGCGTAGCCGCGCTTAGCCATCTTCAAGCGGAACCGATCGATGTCCGCATGCGTCAGCATATCGGCAACCGTCGCGCGGCTAATGAAGCGAAACCAGAGTCGCATGTGATCGCGATAGTTGCGAACGGTGGACTCCCGCAGAGGGCAGTAGCCAGGAAGATGGCTTGCTGTGTCGTCGCCAAACGTCGCGACCTCGTACGCCTCCCAGACCTCGCCAACTGTGGCCCGATGCCGTTGGCGCGCCGAGGCACCCGAGCACAGTTCGGTGGATGTGCTTTGTCGGTTCAGGTGTCGCGCATAGCGCTTCACCGCTGTTCGACCAGAACGTGAGTCTGCGAAACGTTTCACCTTGCGCCTACCGCCTTCCCGCCATTCAACATGGATGCGGTGTGTTTGCGCATCGCCGAGGACGCGTATCGTGGAGCCACGCTCACCAAAGGTCGCGATGGTAGGTCTCGCCGGGCATCTTCCTCACCTCTAAATTCATTGGGCTCCATCCAATGGTGCCCCGGACCTCTATTTGGCTGTGCGCCTCAGCGCGTAGGTCCAGTTGTGCACGACCGTTATGGTGCGCGGCATCGATTTTCGCCAGCTACTGTTCGGATCAGCCGGTTGCCGGTCGCCCACGTATTTCGCACAATCATCGGCGCGCTTCGGCTAGGGAGGTGGCGATCGAGGCGATCGAGCAGAACAGCACGAGCGGGTCATCCTTCGAGGGGATGAACCCTCGTCGCTCCCAGAACTTGGCAGCCTCGCTATCCACGGCGTTGACCACAAGCGCGCGCCCCCCGATCAGCTGCGCGGCCGTCACGCAGCGCTCCAAGGCGTGCTTCAACAGGCCGGTGCCAATCCCTTGCCCCGCCCAGCCAATGTCGGTCGCCAGCTGACCGAGCAAGAGGCAGGGGACGGGATCTGGAGGCTGACCGGTCCGAATCGACCGAGGCAACACATTGGGAATTACAGCTGTCGGCGCCAGACCAGTAGTATCCGACCACACGGCCAGCCTGATGCACGACCATGACGGCGGTGAAGCCTCTCTCCTGGTTGGAGAGGGCGCGCGTCTTGAGCCAGTGATCAAGGGTCGGCTTGCCGCAACTGAACTGCGACACATCGTGCGCCGCAGTCAGTCGTTCAGGACCGATGGGGCCAAAGCTCAGCGCTTGGTCTTGGCTCGGTAGCCTGTCTCCCACGGGGCGGGGCGCCTCGCCAGTTCAACCAGTTCCGGCACCGGTGTCGCTGGCCCCGAGAGGGCAGCAACGAAATGGGCGAACCCTTTCGGGCTCATCCGGATAAGTCCGCGCTCCAGCAGCACGGTCTCTGCAGCGCGGACGGCCGCCTCGCGAACGAAATCCGTGCGTGAACTGCCCCGCAAGAGGGCTGCGCGATCAATTATCGCGATGTCGGCTTCAGGCAGGCGCATCGAGATTGGATGCTCTTTACGTTCGGCATTTGTGGTCATAGCTCTGTCTCCTCGTGCAGGAACGATAGCTGGTTGTAGTGCAAATTACAATACACCTCCTGGCGGCCACTCTTGCCAATGAGGCCGTGAGCCACTACCGTACAAAACCCGAACATAGGGAGTGGCTATGTTGTTGCGACAGTTTATGCTTGAGGCCGATGGCACGCCGGACTGCGGACCTTCACGGTGCAGGTTCACCAGGTGAATCATGACGGCGGCCCCACTGGATTCTTGATGTACACCAATGGCAGCGACGCCGCCGCGTATCACGCGGGTACGTGGTCTCCAAGCGACGACGAGCACACGATGGGCCGCCGCGTGCTTGACTGCGAAGAAAGGCGTTTGCGCGGTGCTCCGGGTCCGACCACGATTGTCGACGTCGTATACCACGGCGGTCCCGGCGCCGGGCGTCGGAAGGAGCCTTACAACATGCTCCCGGCACGCCTCGTGGTGAGTGAGAAGTTTGGTGAGTCCGGGATGTATAGCCAAGATCCGTCGAGATGGCCCGATAGGACGGACGGCGCGTTTCACTACGTGTATACCGCCGATCAGTAGAAGAGGCGAGTCGCGTGACACACACCTCGATCGGTGCCTGACCTCTTGGACGACAGCATCACGATCGAAACCGACCTATTCGAGCACCGGAAAGTAGGTCCGCACTTCATCAACCCCTGTTGCTTCGGCGAAGATCTCGCGGCATGGCTCAAACACGAGCTGTCGACACTCGTCGGCGTTGATTTCACCCTGTCTGATCCGATCCAAGAGGACTATGGCTGGGGCTTCTGGGCCAACCACGGTGAAGACCCGTTCTGGATCGCGCTCAGCTTCGTCGGCGAGGGTCCCCAAGAGACGCCTGGGCGGTGCGTTGTGTCGGTAACCTACGATGGCCGGACTCAATCTGATCAAGCGACTGTTTCATCGGCGGGACTCTCACGCCTTCGCGCAGCTGCGAGACCGGGTTTGGCAGGCCATCAGATCAAGCAGCGCCATCACGGTGCTGGAGAGTCAGGTGTGACCCGTTTAGGTGCGTCGTATCAGAGTTAGGCGTACCACCAGAGAGCTTCGCGCCGCGACTGAAGCACTGACTGTACCGAGTGGCAACGATCGACGTTCGACCGTCGCCCCGTCGGCGGGGTGGTGGTCTCGTGACCGTGTCGTCAAGCTAGTCGTTTTGAGGCACGAACTTATGCCGGGGACTGCAATGGCCTGGTTCGACACGCGAGCAGCGAAGTTGCAACGCGACGTGAAATGGGATGAGGCGAAGCAGGTGACCGACCACTCCGCTCAGGAGTTGCGGCAGGCGATCATCCACACGCGGCAGGATGTCGTGCTGCTCGTGTCCCACCTGAGTAGCCTAAACCAACAGGTCGGATGCTTAGTCTCTCTGGTCGGGGTGCTCGTAATCGCCGTGGTCGGCCTCATCCTCGGCTGGTGGCACCTAGGCTGACAGTACGCGCACGGAAGGTCTCGAGTGCCGAGCCCGGGACACACCAACCATGGGTCGGCAGCCGGTACCCGCTGTCGGGCGACACGGTAAACTGACCCCCTGGCGACACGTGGAATTGACCCCCCCACCCTGATGCTGCGGAGGTTGGTCCCGTGGAACGCCCCTCGCCTGGTCCCGTGTTCGACGTCGTCCCCATCCCGGCCAGCCGCCGCGGCTTCGCCACCTGCGGACGTGGATGCTGTGCGGACCCCCATGATGTCGCTGTGCTCCTGCGCCTCCACGCCCTCGGCTGGGGCTCGAAGCGGATCGCCGCCGAGGTCGGCTGCGCCCGGAACACCGTGAAGCGCTATCTGGCGCAGGGCGGCTGGGGCCCTGGGGGGCGTCCTCCACGGCCCGGTCGCCTCGCCGCGTATGCGGACTGGATCACCGCGCAGTTCTACCAGCACCGCGGGAACGCGGACGTCGTCCGGCAGGAGCTCGCCCGCGTGCACGGCGTCGACGCCTCGCTCCGCGCGGTTGAACGGGCGGTCGCCCCGCTCCGCCAGGTGCTCCGGGCCGAGGCACGGGCGACGGTCCGCTTCGAGAGGGCGCCGGGCGAGCAGTTGCAGATCGACTTCGGCGAGCGCCGGGTCGTGCTCGACGGCGTGCCGGAGCGGCTGTACTTCTTCGTCGCGACGCTCGGATACTCGCGCCGCTGTCATGTGCGCGTCTTCCGGCACGAGCGGCAGACGGCCTGGTTCAAGGGGCTGGAGAGGACGTTCCACGCGTTCGGCGGGATGCCGGTGACGGTGCTCGTCGACAATACGAAGCCGCTCGTGCTCACCGCGCGCGGCGCGCAACCGTGCCGGCGGTCTTCGACCCGCGCTTCCTCGCGTTCGCGCAGCACTGGGGCGTCCGGCCGGTTGCGTGCGCGGCGTATCGGGCCCGGACCAAGGGGAAGGACGAGCGCGGCGTGGGCTACGTGAAGGCGAACGCCGTGGCGGGACATCGCTTCGCGTCGTTCGCCGCGCTCGAGGCGCACCTGGTGGCATGGACGCGCGACGTCGCCGACGGACGGACGCACGGCACGACGGGGGAGCCCCCGACGGTGGGCTCTTCGCGCGCGACGAGGCCCACCGCCTGGCGCCCCTCGCCGGGCGTCCGTCGTTTGGATGGCCGCAGGTCATCGGTTCCTCATCTACACGCCGGCCGGTGCGCCGCTACGTCACCTTGCCGCGACAGCGGTCGAGACGCTTCCGCAAGCGCCCATCCTCGGAGGGGCTCGAGCGCCCGCGGTACCTGTCCGGGAGACCCGAGTACCGTTCTAGCCACGTCAGTGCGTCGTCCCATCGCTTCAGGCGCACGAGCGCGGCAGTGAGTCGGTCGATCCAGTACCCCAGCTGCAACTGCTCGACGTGCACCATCGACTCGCCGAGCTCCAGCAGCATCTCGCAGTGCCGAGCCCATGTGTCGACGGCGCGGTCTGGGGCGGCCTTCGCGTTGTCCATGGTGGCGAAGGCCACCCCCTGGGAGGCCACCACGTCGGGGGCCCGCAAGGCATCCATGTCCCGAGACCAAGCTTCGCGCTCTCGGTGGTCGGAAGCGCCCTCCGCGAGTACCCCACGCTGCTGGAGTACGCGCAGGTCGCCGAGCGGGCGCCGGATCAGCTTCATGTAGTCCGCGGTGAGCGGCATCCCGAGAGGCGAGCCCCCGAAGCCGAGGATGCCGCCGGACGAGTGACGGGCGCTGCTCTCGATGGCGGAGAGGATCGCGGCGCGCTCCCGTCGCTCGTCACTGGGCCGCGACCCGAGATCGGTGAGGGCTTCCGCGACGGCGGCGGCGTACGCCATGCCGCTACCAGTGTGGAGCGATCCCAAGACGGTGGCCTCACGCGCGGCCGAGGCGGAATCAGCCTCACCTGGGCGGAAAAGCACGGACTCGAGCAGGCTCACCAAACGCACAAATGTGTACTTCCGCATGAACCCGAGCGGAGCCCCGCCACCGAACGCACGCAGGTACTCGGCCTGCTGGTCGTCCGTAAGCTGCGCAATTCGCGTGACGAAGTAGCCGGGTTCCGGCACAAGACTGCTCCGCACGACCTTGCCCCTCGCCAGGCGGTCGGTCGGCAAGTCGGCGACGAACCCGCCTGGGGACTGAACCCTCCGCAGCTGCTCTTCGACGGTACCGTGCTCCTCAGCCTCCGCCGCGCACTTCTCCAGTGACCTCCGGTACCGTCTCTCGTCAATGAGGCCGAGGCGGAGCGCGTTCTCGGCCTGGCGCGGGTGGTTGATGACGACCTGCGAGCGCTTGGTGCCGGCGAGGACTGCCTCGGGCTCGCGGACGTAATGGTCGTAGGAGAGCCCCTCCGCCTTCGCGACGCGTAGCGCCTCCTGCGCCACCGCGAGCGATCTCCGCGCCCCCGCGGTGCGCTGCGCGATTGCGAGTCGAGTCGCGAGTCGCCCGGCCGGCTCGGTCAACGCTAGGCGCTGTTGGCGGTCTTGCGCGTAGTGGCACTGCTGCCACTCGGCGGACGTGAGGCGATCCAGCCAACCCAGTGCCACGTCGACGTTCCAGTCGTCGAGCGTGGCCAAGAAGAGCAGCTCCCCACAGACGTATCGGTAGTCCGCGCAGTCTCGGGGCTCGACCACATTGCCGAACAGCACGCCACGGCCATTGTCGCCGCCAGCGACCTGCTCTTCCCGCAGTAGGTTGTGCGCGAGGCTGAACGCCTCGTTCACCGCCACCATCGCGTCGTGATCACCGCCCGCATCGGGATGGTTACGGCGGGCAGCGATGCGGTACGCGGCCTTCAGGGATTCATACGTGAGCGGCTCGACGAGCCCGAGCAACTCGACACCGCGCGGGTGCTGGCCCCGCGCACTCGCGAGCCGGTTTCCCGCGGTCGTCCGGTTATGGCGCCCGTGCGCAGTCGCCATTGCGCGATCCACCGCTACTGTCCCGCCCTCACTGTCAGTGAGCTAGATGAACCGTGTGCCGACCGCGATGATCCGCTCGTGGAAGTCACGGCGGGGGCCGACGTGCTTCAGCGCGTGATAGTACGCTTCGTGTTCGCGGGCGTCGAAGTACGCGGCCACAGCGGGGGTGGCGAGGTAGTCCATGGCGCCGCCGAGCCGCGCCACTGCGGTGCCGGCGCCGTCGTCGTGCTGGGTGGGCCCCTGCGGTGCAGCGCTGTCGCCTGGCGCCCCCGGCGTGCAGGCTGTCCCGACTTTGGTCTCCTCTTTAGTGCTTGACTTATCGCGTCGGAACCAATCGAGCATGACGCCTCCCTGAGGAAGTTTCGTCTCCGTGGCACTGCAGCAGGCGCCGAGAACGGAGGCGCCACGTGCCCCCGCCGCGCTCACGTAGCACCGCTGGTCGTCGTTGCGGCGAGGCGCCAAGCACGCTGGCAGGCGACTTCGGCCTGCTGCGTAGTGTCGCCCGTACCGGAATTCTCGCCCGTCACGGGGCAGAGTGCAGCTATTGCTCTTTGTCCCGACCGTCGCATTATCCACCGTCCATCGTCTCGTCGGCCGGTGCGACGGGCCGACCCTCAGCGTCCAAACTGGCCCCGTCGCGCCACTCGGACTTGCGTGCGGTAAGGCTGGGGGATCAGGACGCTCGCGATCAGCGTTGGCGGCGCCTGCTGCGAGGCCCTCTCCATATTGATGTTCCAGTCAACCAACACTTCCGCAAAACCGAAAGATTGATGGCGTCCTACGTCTGAGACAAAGACGCGAGGTGCGCCCTGAATGCGTCCGGGTCGCCGTCCAGGTCGAGGCAAGTTGTGTCGGCTGCACGTAGGTCGACAAACGCGCTGGCCGCAGCTTCGGAGTGCGCGAATCTCTGGAGTGCGCTCGCTGGGTCAATGAGGTCTGCCGTGTTCAGTGCCAGCAGGACGCCTCGTCAGCCGGTGACCTAACGCATCAAGTGACTCGGATCCATCGGATCCGTCGTACCGCATACTCGAAAGTGGATCGCGGTTCGCCGGCCCGTACGTGGCGAGGCGAGCGAAGATGGCTCGCTACGACACCGTACCAATGCCGGCGGGCAGGAGTCCACCCGCCCCTATCGGACATACCGTCGGACATGCAGCGCGTGAGGGCTTAACCGGACATCGCAGGGACTGCGGATTCGGAGACCGATGCGCGACGGTCGAGCATTTCCACGTCGCACCGACCAGCTCGGGCCGCGGACCGAGCGACCTGCGCCTCGGCCTCCTCACCGGAATTGGGGCGTGTCAACGCCGGCTGAAGTTCACGCCGGTGATGACAAACGAAGCCCGGAGGCTAGCATGGCTGGTGACCTGGCGCACGGTGCGCCCCTTGTCGGGCGGCGCATCTTACCGTCCGGGTCACCCCGATGCATCTTGTCCGGCGAAATCATGACCCACCGCCGCCGGGGGATTCGCGCGGCCGGCAAGCGTTGCGGTTTCCGGTTGGCGGCCGATTGGGCCGGCGGGGCCGAATGAACGTCGTGAACTACCACGGGCCGTGGAAGCGGCGTCCTCCTTGACCACATAGCGCCTATGCTTCGACTCGAACTTCTGACGTCGGAAGATCCGTCAGCCCTCTTGGACCGGGTCGTCGCGGACGTCGTTTCTGATGGTGATCGCGCGTGCCTGGTGATTGCACGAGTCCCGCTGCAGCGCGACGTGATCCAACGAGTGGTGGAGATGGTTCCGTCTGGCGCCTGGGCGGGCCCAAAAGTCGTCAGTCTCGACTCGCTCGTCGAGCACTATGCGCTGCAGTTGGATCCGTCGCGAACGTTGACGGCGCTCCAGGTGCGACAGGTCATTGCGGCCATCATTCTCGATCTGCATGCCGAGTCTGGCGGAAAACGTTTCAAGGGCAACGTTGTTGGGTCACGGGTCGGCGACGCCACGCTCCGCTCGCTCACCCGTCTCTTCGCGGACTTAGAACCCTTTGGCTGGACGGCAGAGGCCCTCGAGGAGGCACTTCGGGGTCAGAATCCTGGCGTGCCAGCGTTGTCGGACCGCGCATCGGTCCTGGCAGAGGTCTACCGCCGTTACCTGCAGCGATGCGTGCCGAGGCGTTCGTTGGTCCAAAGGGTCGCGCCATCAGCGCGGCCGAACAGGCGAGACTCGTGCCCCCGCCGTTTGGCGTCAGCTCATTCACCTTCCTGGGATTCGACGCCGTAAGTCCCATGGATGTCGGCATCCGCCTCGCCGCCGGTCTTTGCGTACGCGCGGATGTGTCACGGGTTCGTCTAGCTCTGGTCATGCCCGACGAGGCCTTGGTCTCGGCGTGGCCCACCCACGCCAACGACGCACTTGTCAATCGCTGGTCTGACCTGGGTGGAAGCGTGCGGACCATAGTTTCAGGAAGCCAACGGGTGGCCCCGGACCTCCATGCGCTCGCGACTGATCCCTTTGCGTATAGACGTCCACCAGCGGCTCTTACGGGGGCGGTGCGGGCTGTTGTCGTTCCCGACCGTCAGCTACAAATCGATTGGCTCGCGAACGAAATAAAGCGATCTCTGCTCACCGACCCGACGTTGAGATCTAGCGACGTCGCAATCATTGCGCGTCGCACAGAGGACATCGCGACCAATGTTGTGCAAGCGCTGACGGATCGGGGGCTGCCTGCCTAGGCATCCAGCCAGACGGCGTTGGCCGCCATACCGGCCGTACGTGCTGCGATCCTGGTCTTTCGCCTCGTCGCAGGCAACTGGCACGTGCGAGACGTGCTGGCGGCTGCGGGGTCGCCGTATCTCGCGTTGGGTCTCAACACGACGCTCTTGGGACACATTGCTGACGGGGCATCGCCCGCGACCGGCGCCGCAGGCTGGTTCGGGCTTCTTGAGAACGATGCCCGGAACCAGTCCCTAGCGGCCGTGGATGAGCTCCATGGGCTGGCGACCGCGTTCCGTACTTTTGTGGACGGTCTCGCTGCGGCAACCGGCGCTGCCGCTACGCAACGTCCATCAACCTGGGTCGAATCGCTCCGGAATGTCATCGCGAGATGGCTCCCCATCGAACGCGTTACGGTGGGCGACGAACGCATTCCCCACGACCGGCGTGCCGAACTCGCTCGCGACGACATTGATGGATTAAATGCGCTGACGCAGGCCGCATCCGAGTGGCTCCTCGGACGGCAGGTGGCAGCGTTGGCGGACACTCCGATGGACGCGGCTGCCTGGCTGGAGGAGCTGGACGCCCTGTCGCGTGCGACGCTCGTGCGGAACACGACGTATCCGCGCGAGGCGGTGCACGTGGTTGATCCGCACGATGCGGCATTTCGCAGCTGGCGACATGTCTACGTGGTAGGGCTCGCCGAGGGCGAATTCCCGATTCGTGCCGATCTCAATGAGCATGTCGTGTCGGACCTGGAACGTCGCGCCCTGCGGTTGCCGACCAATGAGGATCGCGCCGCGAGGGAGCGCCACTTGTTTCATCTCGCGGTTGCCACCGCGAGGGAGGCACTTGTGTTGCTCGCCCCTGCGTCCGACCAACGGGGCAAGGCGCTCGTGCCATCGCTCTTCGTGAACGCGGTGCCACTTCGATTGGCCGGGTTTCGAGTCATTCAGCTCGCGGCGAGGGAACTAATGCCGACCAGGGTGGAGGATGTCCACGCATGGGCAAATGTTAATGCGTTGGCTGCAACGCGTTACCGCGAATACGTTCATCGACGGCCAATGACGCCGCCTGCCGCTGCCGGCGCAGTCCGCGACGTTATCGCCGCGGATCCTCTCTTGGCCGCATGGCTCACCAGCGGCGCGACCGAGCGCGTTCTCGATTTGTGGGACGCTCAACATGCGCGACTCAGTCATGGGGCGATAGGGGGGCTTAGTGCGTCGTTCGCTGGCCGTTTCCCCGTGGCAGCGATTCCAGAAGACATCGCCTCTGACGACGCGACGTTCAGTCCAAGCGAGCTCGCACTCTACGAGCGGTGTCACTTCCGGTTCTTCGCGACCCGCCTTCTAGGCTTACGCGGAGGCGACGATCCTGAGGATTACAACGAGGCTGCCGCGTTTGGCACGCTACAACACGCCATTCTTGAGCGGCTGTACCGCGACCTGGCGCGCGATGGAATGCTTCCGCCACGGCACGCGGGGGACATCAGCGCCGCCTTGGCTCGTCTGGCGGCCGTCGCGGGGAGTTGCGTGCAAGAGTCAACGCCCTCCGCCCACGATGAGCTGCGAGAGCTTGATCGGGAGTTCGTCGTTGACGTGTTGCGCGACTTCGTCCGTCGCGACCTCTCAGGCATGCTAGCGGCAGCGACTGACGCGAGGTCGCTTATGATCGCGACAGATCTTGTGGCGGTGGAGGCGCGTGTGGGATATGGCGCCCCAGTAGTGATATCTGAAGGCGGAATACGTTTTCGTCTCCACGGCAAGATCGACCGCGTGGAAGCGATCCGTGACCCGAGGCTCCCGAACGCAGTGCAGGGAATGTTGATCCTTCGGGACTACAAAACCGCACGCGACCCGCGCGGCTGGCGCCTGAAGCGTGAGCGTGAGGCGTATCTCGCTGGGCGCGAATTACAATTGCCTCTCTATGCTCGGATAGCGGCATCGCACTTCCGCAAGCGCGTGTTCGGCTTCGGTGGAGATGCACACGGCGCTAAACGCCGACCCTCGCCTCTTTGCTGCCGCGACGCTTTCCGTCCATGGCAACGGACTGACACTCGACCCATGGTACAATGGGCGAAAGGATCCCATCATCGCTGCTGCTGCCGCCGCGTCCAAGCGCGCGGCGGATCTCGTTGGCGGGATGCGCGGTGGGGATTTCGTTCCGCAGGCAGATCGAGACTGCTTTGGCTGTCCGTTAGGAGAGGTGTGCCGAGCGTCAAAGACGCCCCACATGGCTCCCGGACGTGGTCGGTCGCCGATGCCTGTCGCTGTCTCCTTGCCAGACTTCAATGCCGCGACGCAGGCAGTGTCTGGCGACCGGCAACCGCAGCGGGCACAATGAGTTCCTGGGACGAGCGACACGCATCGGCGGCGTCACTTACGGACACGCTACCGGATGCGCAATGCGGCGTTCTTCCGACGAAGTTGCTCACACCAGAGCAACTGGCCGTCGTCCTTGACTGCAGTGGGCACCAACTCGTCGAGGCTGGAGCAGGAACGGGGAAGACGACGCTGCTTGTAGCGAAGATCTTATATGAATTGGGTTTTTATCCGGAGCTTGGCCATGGCCCGCCGGCCGCACTGGACATCGACGGAGTTGTGGCTATCACATTCGCGAGGAAAGCAGCCGCCGAGATCCGTGACCGATTGCGTCGACAGCTCATTCAGCGTGCCGGCGCGGCTGAAGGCCGTGACCGCGAGCGATGGGCCAGGCAGGCGTTTCTGCTCGATGATGTGGCTGTGGGGACCATCGACTCGTTTGCGGGCCGTATCGTGCGGGACCATGGTGCCATCCTCGGCATCGAAACTGGATTCGAGATCTTGGAGGGCGGCGAGGCGTCGGAGCTGCAGGCCGAAGTGGCCGCCGCAGAAATTCTCAGCGGTGTCCGGGCGGGCGACTCGGGGGCGCTCTTCTTCGTACGGCATTATGGGTACGTGCGGTCTCGGGAGCTGCTGGCAGAACTGATTGGGCAAGCAGCACTCCTCCGTGACATTGCCGAGCGGCCGGAGGCACGGCCGGTGGCCTGGCGGGAGCTCGTCAAGGTGACAGCGACTGATCTGCTCCTCGAGCCCTACGCGCGCGACGTCCTGCATCTTGTCACGAAGGCGGAACGACAGTATGTCGCGCGCTTGAAAATGCGCGGGGCGCTCGACCATAATCACGTGGTGCTGGAGGCAGCACGGCTCGCGAACGAGCCCACGGTGCAGAATGCGTTCCAGTCGCGGGTGCGGCTGATGTTAGTCGATGAACATCAGGACACGAGCCGTCCGCAAGCTGAACTTCTTATGCGACTCTCGGGGGTCTCCGCCGCTGCCCGTCAGCCCGGTGGTCCGCCGAGCCCGCGATTCATCTGTGTGGGTGATCCAAAACAGAGCATCTATGGCTTTCGTCAAGCAGACATCTCCTTGTGGACCGCCACCCGCCGAATACTGGTGCGCGCAGGCGGAACGACTCGCGCCTTGACGGTTTCGCAGCGGAGCCGCCCTGCCCTGATCGCGTTCGTTGACGATTGCATGCAGCAGATTATGGGTCGTGAGGACGAGGCTACTCGGATGACGTTCGATGTGCCATACCGGGCGCTTGTGTCTGGCCGTTCGGAGACGCCGGGTGTTGCAATCGAACTCCTTCTGGCGCCAGGAGGTGGTGGGGCGTCGGCAACAGCGCCGCTCGTCGCGGAACGTATCCGGACCATGCTTGACCATCGCGGGGACTTTCCCGTGTTCGAGCGCGATCCGGCTTCGGCTGGTTCGGAACATGCGCGGCCCCTGCGCGAGCGGGATGTCGCTATTCTGTCTCGCGCGCTTGTCAGTTCAGCCAATGTATACGAACGGGAGCTGCGGCAGCGCGGAATTGATTGTTACGTCTACGGCGGGCGTGGCCTGTATGCCCGCCCCGAAATTCAGGACCTAGTCAACCTGCTTCGCGCCGTGGCCGATCCGGTGGATCCGGTGGTCCTGGCGGCGTTCCTGCGCTCGCCTCTTGGGGGAGTGGACGATCTCGCGCTTTTCGAGCTGACGCAAGCGACTTCCAGAAAAGGCCCGCCTACGAAGGCCGGCAGTGCGTCGCTGTTCGACGCGCTCAAGGGAGCGTCTGCGTTCGTAACGAATGCGGTGCGCCTCCGCCGTGTCGAGGACGCGCTGGCCTTGCTGCAACTCCTCATAGGCCTGAAGGACAGGCTGCCACACCATCAGCTGCTTGACGTGGCTATCACCGAGACCGCGTATCGGGTGTTCTTGTCTGGTGCACCGGACGCGCCAGCCGGGCTTCGCAATATCGACAAGTTTCTACGAATCGTGCGCACTGGGGGGAGCGAGCCTCTAGCTCACTTTGTCGAGAGCATCGGCGCGCGTGTGCGTCGCGCTGAGCCCGAGGATGAGGCGCCGATCTATACGCCGGACAATGACGTGGTAGTCATATCGACCGTGCATAAGGCGAAAGGGCTGGAGTGGCCGTATGTCTTTCTCACGGGGCTAGAAGAAAAGCTCTGCCGTAAACCTGGGGAAGGCCATGTCGGCCTCGCGCCCAAGATCGGCGTTGCGCTCCCGACGCGGCTTGTGCTCCGCGACGAGCGCTCTCAATCGCCCGTGTTGGAGCCATCCCGAATTTGGGAACGTTACGAGGAAGCCGCGATGGCCCGTGACTACGCTGAAGCAAAACGGCTGTTCTACGTGGCGGCCACGCGCGCACGAGACCGACTCATTCTTGCAGGGGCTCCCTCCCTTCACGAGGCCTATTCACTGCATCCCAAAGGCGAATGGCGATCGAAGAGTGGCGTCGACCACTGGTTGCGTTATTTATATCCGGCGATTCGAGGGAGTGAATCTGAGTTCAAGTACGGGGCCTCGAATGGGCAGAAGGCCGCCGGTTGGGCGGCGCCCATTCTTCGCGGCTTGGAGGCGACGCGGAGTCTTCCGCCGACACTCGAAGGCGGTCTCGGCGGGCCGCCTGCACTGGCTATCCAAGCCATTAGCAAGACCCGGCCGCGCGAATGGTTAGCGAAACCGGTAGATCGTTCCGCAGGCTCGCCCCCGGCGGCGCCGACATCGGAGCCTCAGCCATGGCCCAAGTCAGTCACGGATCGGGCGGGGTCGCTCTTCGACCGGTCTCCCCTCCGGACGGAGTTTGGCGCGAGTGAACTGATGCAGTTTGCATCCTGCGACTGGAAGCATCACTACGGCTACGTGACAAGTCTATCGACAAACAAGATCGAGGCAGTGGCGGAAGGCCCGGTGATTGAGAATATCGCACCCGCGGCACTCGGACAGATACTGCACGAGTTCTTGCAACTGTTGGAACCTGATGCTGACAAGGCGGGCCAGGCTGCCGCCATGAAGCGAGCCTTACTACGCCATCGGCCTATGTCGGATGAAGAGGCGACTCTCAACATCGCGGCGTTGCTGCGGCACGCCGAACACTACCTCGCGAGTGAGTGGAACGGTCGGATTGCGGGGGCGATCCGACGGAATCGAGAGGTACCGTTCGTCGCCAAACTGCGGGAGGACATCCGGCTCCGTGGTACACTGGACTGCGTGTGGCAAGAGCGCGACGGTTGGCGGATACTTGATGCCAAGACCGGCATCTATCACGTGTCCGGTCCTGAGTTAGGTCGCGTTCTCGATCTGGAATTCAAGGAATACGAGATCCAGGCGGCTGTGTATGCACTCGCGTTTGCCGAGGTGGTCGGCGTGGAGCAGTTGCGGGAGTTCGTATTCTTCTTCACCAGCGTTGGCGAGTCTCGCGTTATATCGATCACGCCAGCCTGGTTGAACGACTGGCGCATACGGGTCTCTATGGTCGTAGACATGCTACGCGACAGGGTACGGCGCGGGCGCGATCTCCCGCGCCCGAGTTGGGACGAGTGCAAGTGTCGTCGCTGCGAGTATCGATTGGTGTGCCAACCGACAGGTATTCCTCAGCCAAAACCGTCTCATTCTGACGCGCGAGGCGATTGAGGCGGCGATTGCTGCCGCGCGGGCCGCGGGGTGGTTGCTGGTTGCGCGGCTCCCTGAACGCGTGCGGGCGGTCGTCGACCGCTCGGACAACACAGGAGCACAATTGTGATAGAATTGCGCCCGGCTCATGAGCGCAGCGACTCCGATTTTTCCTGACACTTTCGGAGCGACTTTCGCCCTATTCCGGCCGCCGCGGAGCGCGTTTCGCGCCAAACGCGCGTTGATTCGCCGCGACGTAGCACTGAAACGGTCTAGTCGGTACCGGAAGGTCGCGGGTTCAAATCCCGCCCCCGCTATACAAATTGACAACAAATCCGCGCGGCTAACTCGCTTGAGTTGGTCGCGCGGATTTGCATGTGTGCCAACGGTGACAGACGCCTGAGCTTTGGATCGCAAAGCACGGCGAGTGAGCGGCGACGCTGGGCCGACCCCTTGCGTGGCGATGGGAACGGCGATAGCCTGTGGCTACGACCAACCTCGACGTCAACCTCACGCAATATGCATGTTCTTCTTCTACTCTCCGCCCTTTTGGTGCCGCCGCCGACCCACGCGGCGCGCCGATTCGCCGACGTCTCGATCTCGCCCGATGGACGGCTCGTGGCGTGGATAGGACCCAACCCAACCGACTCGTCGCGTACGGGCGCTCCCGGTGTGGTGATTTTGGACCGCCGGTCACCCCGCGCGCCGCTTCGCACCTTTGGGGCCGCGTCCAGCCTCGAATGGTCGCCCGACAGCAAGTCGGTCGCGTTTCTCGCGCCTGGCGGCGCGCTGACTCTCGCATCGATCACCGACGGTCAGAGCAGGGTCATTGCGACCATCCCCGGCGAGGCGCAGGACTTACGCTTCTCGCCGGACGGTAAGACCCTGGCCATGCTGTACTCCAAGCCCGAGGAGATCGCGTTCGGGCCGACGCAAGCGTCGCCGCGGGACACCGGCGTGATTGGTGATCAGGTCGAGCGGCAGCATCTCGCCGTCGTCAATCTCGAGACGGGGCTTTTACGCATCATCACGCCCGCTGACCTCTACGTGTACGAGTTCGATTGGGCGCCGGATGCCCGCAAGCTCGTCATCAGCGCCGCCACGGGGTCGGGCAACAACAACTGGTGGACAGCCCGTCTGTATGCAGCGCCGGTCGATTCGGGTACTCCAATAGAGATTGCCCGCCCGACCACGCAGATCGCCGTGCCCAGGTGGTCGTCGGACGGCTCGGAGATCGCCTACATCGGCGGGATCATGAGCGATCAGGGCGTCACCGGAGGCGACGTCTGGGTGGTCTCGGCGACCGGGGGAGAACCCCGAAACATCACCCAGGGCATCACGACATCCCCGTCAGATCTGGCATGGACAACGGTTGCCCACCAGCTGGTCGTCACGGCCTGGGCGAGTGCCGGTACCGAAATCGAAACGCTGGATAGCCGCAGCGGGACGGCGAAAGTGCTATACCGGCTGAACGCTCATCTGACGACTGATGGTGGCCCCATCCCATCGGCGTCCGTCTCCCGCGACGGCCAGACGATCGCTGTCGAACACGAGTCGTTCGCCGAAGCGCCAGAGATCTGGGTTAGCTCGGGGGCGCATTTGGAGCAGCTAACGCACGTCAACGCCGGTGTCACGCCGGCGTATGGCAAAGCCGAGAGCGTCGAATGGAAAAGCGATGCGTTCACCGTGCAGGGCTGGCTCGTCTACCCGGCGACTTTCACTCCGGGGCAACACTACCCCATGATCGTGCAGGTGCACGGTGGTCCTGCGGAGGCTCAGGCCGGGCGGTGGATGTCCGAGCAAGCGATTGCCGGGGCGCTCTCGCGACAAGGCTATTTCGTTTTCATGCCCAACCCGCGCGGCAGTTATGGCCAAGGTGAGGCGTTCACACGAGCCAATGTGAAAGACTTTGGCTATGGCGATCTGCGCGATATCATGGCCGGCGTCGATACGGTCATCCGGCGCTTTCCGGTTGATAGCGCGCGGTTAGGTCTCACCGGCTGGAGCTACGGTGGGTACATGACCATGTGGGCCGTGACGCAGACCACGCGGTTTAAAGCCGCGTTGGCCGGTGCAGGCGTCTCCGACTTTGTGAGCTACACCGGCGAGAACGGTATCAATGAGTGGATGCTGCCGTACTTCGGCGCCTATGTGTACGACAATCCGGACGTCTACGCCAAGAGCTCGCCGATCAACTTCATCAAGCAGGTGCGTACCCCGACGATGGTCATGGCCGGCGAGCGCGACGTCGAGTGTCCCGCTCCGCAATCGTTCGAGTTCTGGCGTGGGGTGAAGCAAAACGGCGTCACGTCAGAGCTCATCGTGTATCCGGACGAAGGCCACGGCTTCCGAAATCCCGCGCACCGGCGGGATATGCTGGAACGGACCGTGCGTTGGTTCGATCAGTACCTGAAAGCCCCCGCCATGTAGTCGGCCGGTCCTCGAGCTAGCCGCCGGCGATGGCGCCGATGATGAGAAAAGGCTCGGCCCCTGAGGCGATGGCCTCGGGCAGTGGCTCGTCGGGCGGCCGGTGCGAGACGTCGTCCGCGCACGCAAAGAACCGGACGAGCGGGCGCCGGCGCCGCGTATCGTGGTCGCGTATCGAGCCCTTGAGCACTGGGTAGCGCGCTTCGAGCGCGTCGAGGATCGACTGTTGCGTAGCCTGGCCTACGACGTCGAGCGCTACCTCGTCATTGACGCTGGCCAGCGTCCGCAGATGGTGGGGAAGCACGACGCGAATCACGAGAGCGTCTGCACCTCGATGGACAACACCGCCGGCAGGTCGCGGACGATCGCGCTCCAGGTGTCGCCCGCGTCCGACGATGCGTAGACCTGGCCCCCCGTAGTGCCGAAGTACACGCCGCAGTGATCCAGCGTGTCGACGGCCATCGCATCGCGCAGCACGTTCACGTAGCAATCACGCTGCGGCAACCCGTTTGTCAGTGCCTCCCATTCATCACCGCCGGCGCGACTCCGGTATACGCGGAGTTTCCCGTCTGGCGGATAATGCTCCGAGTCGCTCTTGATCGGGACGACGTACACGGTGTCCGGCTCGTGGGCGTGGACGTCGATCGCGAACCCGAAATCGGTCGGCAGCGTGCCGCTGATCTCGCGCCACGAGTCGCCGGCGTCGTCGCTGCGCATGACGTCCCAGTGCTTCTGCATGAACAGCACGTCGGGTCGCCCCCGGTGCATGGCGATGTGGTGTACACAATGACCGACTTCGGCCGCCGGGTCGGGGATGTGCTGCGAGCGCAACCCCCGATTGATCGGCTTCCAGCTCGCCCCGCCGTCATCGGAGCGGAAGGCGCCGGCCGCCGATATCGCGATCACGATCCTGTCTGGTTTCGTCGGATCGAGGAGAATCGTGTGCAAGCACAGGCCGCCCGCGCCGGGTTGCCACTGGGGGCCCGTGCCATGACCGCGCAGTCCACTGAGCTCCTGCCATGTGGCGCCGCCATCCATGGATCGGAACAGACCCGCATCCTCCACGCCGGCGAAGACCGTGTTCGGGTCGGTGAGCGATGGCTCCAGGTGCCAGACGCGCTTGAACTCCCATGGGTGCGGCGTGCCGTCGTACCACTGGTGCGTAGCGGGCACTCCATCGTACGTGAACTTGTTGCCGACCGGCGTCCATGTCCGACCGCCGTCGTCGGATCGCTGGACCTGCTGGCCGAACCAGGAGAGTGACTGCGACGCATAGATCCGGTTCGGATCGGCGGGCGAACCTTTGACATGGTACATCTCCCAGCCGCCGAAGAACGGGCCACTGACATCCCACCGCCGTCGACCACCGTCCGACGTGAGGACGAATGCACCCTTACGGGTGCCCACGAGAACTCGGACGCTACTCATGCCCATAAAATCTATTGCCAGGAGCCATCAGCGAAAGCATGACGTGGCTCCGCGGGCGGCGGGTGCGACGCGGGACGTCACGATGCTCACCAGTCGGCGAATGGTTGCCGGGTCGCCGTGGATGTGCTTGCCCTCCAGCCACAGGAGCTCCTTGGGTTCGCGGGCGCTCCGGTAGAGGGCCTCGACCGACTCGCGCGGCAGCCGCTCATCGGACGCGGCGTTCACCATGATGAACGGGCGTGGCGCGATGCGCGGCGCCCACCGAACGGGGTCGAGACGTGGCCCGGCGATGACGACGTTGGCGACGAACGCCGCGACGATGCGCGCCGGGGCGAACCGGATCGTCGGTCGCATGTTGGAGTTCAGCGGGCGGAACGACCCACCAGATCCGTGGAGCACCCACACGCGCTGAAACCGGTGGTCGAGCGCACCCGCGATCGTCGCGAATGGGGCGCCGAGGCTCACGCCGATCATCTCGACTCTCAATGCATCCACGAACGACAGCGTCAGGAGGTAGTCCACGGCGACCATGATCGCCGGAGGCGTGTCCAGGAATGCCGCGCGGATTTGGGGGATCTGGCGGAGAAAGGTGGTAGCGCTCGGGCGCGGATCACCGGTGAACGGGTACGAAAGCGTGGCGACGACGACGCCAGGCGTCTCGCCCAGGAGTCGCACGGCATCGCGCCCGTTCAGATGTCCGCCGAGAATGACCATCAGCGGGAGGCGCGCCCCGTCGGGTGCTCCGTGCGGTCGCCGCACCGTGAGATCGACCTCGAGGCCGCTTACGGCCGTGAGGTGGACTGGCGTGAGCACGCCGGACGAGTCCATAACTGCCGGTGCGGCCTCTGCCGCGACGAGTGAAGACCGACGCGACAGGAAGTGAGGCAGCGGGTCACGGAGCAGGCCTGCTCCCCCGGCGCACACGGCTGTTGCGAGCGCGCCGACAATCATGATGAAGTGTCTCCCGCGTCGGCTCATGCGGCGTCACCTGCTCCTGACAAACTTAGCGCCGTTGGCGACACATTAGCTTTTCCCGACGTGCCCAGCCTTCCGCGGACCATGACGCTGACCAAGATCGTCGCGCGGCGACTCTACTGTCACTCGCTCGTTGAGCCGCGGTTCGAGCGGGCCGAGGATGTGGTCGGCTGGCTCGGTGCGGTGCAGGCGCAGGACCTCCCGGCCGTGAAGTGGGCGGTTGCCCAGCGGACCTCGGCACTGACGAATAGCGATGTCGAGCGTGCGTTCAACCAAGGCGCCATCCTCCGGACGCACGTCTTGCGTCCCACGTGGCACCTGGTGTTACCGGCGGACATTCGCTGGATGCTCTCGCTGACCGCGTCCCGCGTGCTCGCCGCATGCGCGGGCCCGTTTCGCCAGTTGGGCCTTGATGCCGCGTCATTCCGTCGCAGTCACGCCGCCATTGCGCGGGCGCTCGAGGGTGGGCGGCAACTGACGCGGGTCGAGCTGGCGCGCGTGCTGGGGAAGGTCGACAAGCGCGCGGTGAGTTACCTGTTGCTGCGCGCCGAGTTGGACGGCGTGGTCTGTAGCGGTGCCGTGAATGGCGCGCATCGAGATGTATGCGTTGTTGGACGAACGGGTGCCACCGGGGAAGCCGATCGAACGCGATGAAGCACTCGCGGCGCTGACCCGGCGGTTCTTCGTCAGTCATGGCCCGGCGACCGTCAAGGATTTCGCCTGGTGGTCGGGCCTGACCGTCGCTCAAGCCAAGCGAGGATTGGCGATCGTGGGATCGGAGCTGGCGTCAGGGACCATTGACGGCCAGGCGTACTCGTGGGGTCCGCAGTCGGTGCCCGCCCTCCGTGGCCCGCGGGCGCATTTGCTTCCGAACTACGACGAGTTCATCGTCGCCTACGCGGACCGCAGTGCGATATATGATCGCGAGCAGAAGGATCTCCTCTTCACGCACACGGTGGTGATCGACGGCCGGGTCGTCGGTACGTGGGGGCGCAGGATCGCCGACCACACCGTCACTGTCGCCGTGACTCCGTTCCGCCGTCTCACCGGCCGCGAGACCGCGGCGCTCGCCCGTGCGGTCGAGCGCTACGGGAAGTTTCACGGCAAAGAGGCCGAACTGACGTGACGACCGGCGCCCTATGGCGCCGCCCGACGACCAGTCCGTAGCCGAGGCCGACGGCTCTTGCTCTGGCGATGTGGCCTGTGGCTCGCCTTGTGCTTGTAGTTGGCGACGTGAGCGAAGTCATCGAACCGCTCGCGGAGGATCCGGCTGCCTTCTCGCTGGTCCTTGGCGGGCCGCTCTATCAGGCCTGGCGCCGGACTCACCTCGTCGGGCACACGCTGGAGCTGCTACGGCGTCGTGTTGTCGTGCTCACGCTGTTGGCGTGGGCGCCCCTGCTCGTGTTGTCGATCGCGGAGGGTCACGCGTGGGGCGGACGGGTCCCGCTGCCGTTCCTCAGGGACGTCGATGTGCACGTGCGCCTCCTCGTGGCAGTGCCGCTCTTGATCGTGGCCGAGCTGGTGGTCCACCGCCGGATCGCCGCTGTGGTTCGCCAGTTCGTGGATCGGGGCCTGATTCCCGACACCGCGCGTCCCACGTTCGACGCGGCGATCGCTTCAGCGATGCGGCTGCGCAATTCGGTCGTGGCGGAATTGGTGCTGCTGGTCGTCGTGTACATCTGGGCGTGGTTCGTCTGGCGCTCGCGGGTGGGGCTCGATGCGCCGAACTGGTACGAGGCGCCGGCCGATGGCGGCCTGCGGCTCACTTGGGCCGGCTGGTGGCTCGAATGCGTGAGCCTGCCGCTCTGGGGATTTCTGCTGCTGCGCTGGTACTTCCGGTTCCTCATCTGGGCGCGCTTCCTGTGGCGCGTGTCGCGTATCGAGCTCGAGCTCATGCCGATGCATCCAGACCGCTTCGGCGGCCTGGGGTTCCTGGCCGCAGTGCGATACGCGTTTCTGCCCGTGTTACTGGCTCAAGGGACGGTGTTGGCCGGGTTGATTGCCGGCCGGATCCTGAACGCCGGCGCGAGTCTGCCACAGTTCAAGGTGGAGCTCGCCGGCCTCGTCGCCCTGATGGTGCTGGCGATCCTCGGCCCGATGCTCGTATTCACGCCCCAGCTCGAAGCCGCGCATCGCCGGGGTCTGCGCCAGCACGGCATTCTGGCGGCGCGGTACGTGCGCGAGTACGACCGGAAGTGGTTGCGCGGCGGCGCACCAGCGGACGAGCCCTTCGTCGGCAGTCCCGACATCCAGTCGCTCGCCGACCTGAGTAACAGCTTCGAGGTGGTCAACGGCATGAGATGGGTGCCCTTCACTCTCACGATGATGGCCCAACTCGCGATCGTGACGCTCCTGCCGGTCGCGCCGCTCTTGTTGACGATGATTTCCATGGCGGACCTGCTCGATCGGTTGGTCAAGGTCGTGTTGTGACGGTGAGGTCAAGCCTATCGTGAGCAGCACTGGCTTATCCTTGCTCGTCTTTGCCGTCATGATGGGCGGAGCATTCGTCGGGGCTCTCCTTCGCAACGTGCTGCCTGGCCGCGTACTCACCGAGGATACCCGGGAGGTGGTGAAGTTGGGTGCCGGACTCGTCGGAACCATGTCGGCTCTGGTGCTCGGCCTCCTCATCGCATCGGCGAAGAGTTCCTATGACGCGCAGAGCAATCAAGTGCGGGAGATGACCGCCGATATCGTCTTGCTCGACCTTCTGCTCAAGCAATACGGGCCGGAGGCCAACACGGCGCGCGGTCATCTCCGGGATGCGGTTGGTCCGATGGTCGAACGGATCTGGCAGGCGGACCGCCGCGACGGCGCTTCGGCGGGGCCGTTCCAAGCCACGGCCGCGGGAGAAGCGGCCTTTGCGGAGATTCAGAAACTCGCGCCGAAGAATGACGCGCAAACCTCGCTCAAAGGTCGCGTCATAGGGATCAGCACCGAAATGGCGCGGACGCGCATGCTTCTGTTCGAGCACTCCCGCAACTCGATTCCGATGCCGTTTCTGGTCGTGTTGGTCTTCTGGCTGACGATGATCTTCATGAGTTTCAGTCTATTCTCGCGCCTCAACCTGACCGTCGTGGCGGTCTTGTTCGTCGTGGCCTTGTCGGCTTCCGCCGCGATCTTCCTCATCCTGGGAATGAGCGAGCCCTTTGCCGGGCCAATGCGGATCCCGAGCGCGCCGATGGGCCATGCGCTGGCGCCCCTCGACTAATGGAGGCGTGACTGCCAGTCGCGGGGGACTTTACCCTGCGGGCCTGGCACCGGTTGGGTCGCCGGGTGCCAACGCGGTGGGGCGACGGAAGGACCGTCAACGAAGCCCTGTGTGCGGTAATCGTAGAACCACTCCTCGCCCGGCTCGAAACTCGCTATGATGGGGTGGCCGGTCGCGTGATGGTGTGCGGTCGCATGTTGGCTCGGCGATGTGTCGCAGCAGCCGATGTGTCCGCACTCCGCACAACGCCTCAGGTGCAACCACCAACCGCCTGTCGCCAGGCACTCTACGCAGCCGTCGCCACTCGGTCGGATACTCGGATCTATCCCCGCGCTCTTCTGTGCCATCATGCCCTCAATGCATTCCCAGCCCGAATTCGTGGTCACTATGACGCTCATCGTCGCCGATATCGCGCGCTCGCAAGCCTTTTACCGCGACGTGTTCGGCGCCACGGTATTGCGTGAGGCCGACGCATCCCTGGGAGAGCCGGCCTATCTGCGACTCGGCAACATGTGGCTCAGCATCAATGTCGGCGGCGGCCCCACCGACGACAAGCCCGAGGTCATTGCGACGCCGCCGCAGCATCCCAACGAGCTGAGCGGCTTCATGAACCTGAGGGTCACGGATATCGCGCGATTCTACGAAATGTGGCGTTCCCGGGGCGCAACGTTCATTACCGCGCCGAAAGTACACGTCTCGGAAATCCGATGCTATATCCGGGACCCGGACGGGTATCTCATTGAAGTTGGTCAGACGACGTTTACCGCCTCGCCGCTCGACCTCTATAGCTAATCGCGCCGATGCGCTCTGATATTGTTCCGGGGGGCGTCTTTCCCGACTACGAGCTGCCTGATCACACGGAGCATCGGCGCAAGCTCAGCGAGCTCCAGGGGGACGATCCGTTGATCCTCACGCTCGCGCGTGGCCACTATTGCCCTAAGGAGCACCAGCAGCATCTGGAGCTCGCGGCGTTCTATCCCAAGATCGCCGTGGCGTACACGCAGATCGTCACGATCACCACCGACGACCACCACACGCTCCAGGAATTCCGCGCGTCCCTCGGCGCTCCGTGGACGTTCCTTTCCGACGTCGAGCGGACCATTCAGAAGGATCTGGATATCCAGGAGTACACGGACCCTGAGCACAACGCGATGATTCCGCACACGTTCGTGCTCAAGCCTGGTCTCGTGATCTCCAGCGTCTACAACGGCTATTGGTTCTGGGGACGCCCGTCGGTCGTCGATCTGTGGCACGACCTGCGCGCGGTGACGCGCGAGATCCGCCCGGACTGGGACCTGAGTACCCCTGGACTGCGCGCGGCATGGGATGCGGGTGACTTGTCGCGTTTCCACGGGTGGAACAAGCAAGGTCAGGAGGCCTAGCGCCTAAAGTCCAAGCCCAGACCCGAAGTAGAGTCGTGTCCCATCCGTCCCGTGAACGAGCGTGGCGCTCGCGGTGAACCGTCGATCGACGGGCGCGAGAAAGAATCCGCCGCCGACGCCATCGTGCCAGTGCGACGGGACATCATTCGGCACGAAGACGCGCCCGATGTCATTGATCGCCAGCAGGCCGACCTCGGTCGGGACCAGGAGCTTCGGCCGACCCAGGGGAACCTCGAGCTGGGCGTTGCCAAATGCTGCCGCGTTGCCCGTGAATCGGTCGGCGATGTAGCCCCGAACGCTGGATGGCTCGCCCGGCGCGTCGGCGCCAATGTGCGCGAGATCCTGGAATGGCGCCATGCCCCAGACTTTCTCGCCACCGACGCGCAGCGCGAGCGTCGGGTGGAACGGCAGCGCGCCGGCGGTCAGATACGTCGTCGCGGTCGCCCGCACCTTGCCATACGGATCCTGCACATTCCACACGGCGGGAGTCGCCCGACCGGTCACGTGCAGGAAGAACCCCCGGGTCGCGTACGTCGTCGTGTCGCGCGTGTCGAACCGGGTCTCGACCGTGGCCCCAATCGATCCGAACGGACCAACGCCGTACGGGCGTGTAGCATTGATGAACCCGCCCAACACGCTGGTGTCCCAGTACCGCACGTACGGCGAGACGGTGACCGTCGTATAGCGGTCGAACGGGATCGTAAGGCCGGGATTGAGCTCGGCGTACAACTGCCGCCCGCGGTAAAAGGTCTCGCCAGCGTTCGAACTGTTGTTGAACGTCGTGTTGTTCCCCATCCCGAAGAACCAGTTGAACTGCGAGCTGACCGCCGTCGCATGCAGGGACCAGATCTCGTGACCGCCCACCGGGCGGAGCTGGCCCAGATAGTCGATCGAGCCCCCGCCCGTGCCGGTGACGTAGCCCACTGAAATGGCATTCTCCAGCGCCCACGGACTCCGGCGAAACCCGAACTCGTCGCAGGTCAGGGTCAGGCCGATGGCGGCGCCCGCGTCGGATCCGCCCTGGGCGCCGGGAAGCGTCACACACCATTGTCCCACATCGCGGTCCAACGGCCCCGGCACGGTCTTGGGCCGCTGCCAGTGCCGACTGTCGACTGCGGGAGCGCGCACCCCGTCCGCGATCTGCACCGGATGGTCGTTGTCGTACACGATGGTCTTCCCGGCGCGATCGGTCGCCGAGTCGGTCAGCGTATCGCCGTTGGCTCCCGCAATGACGCGCAGGTTCACGCCATTGTCGTCGCCGTGTAAGGTGATACGATCGGGGCCGCCGTCGAGATAGATCCGCACCTCGTGCGTCTCCCCACGCACGAAGCGGCGCACGAAATAGGGATCCGTGGTGTCGGCGTCGCCGCGGCGCATCCGGATCTCCAGGGTGTCGGGCCGGCGCGCGATCGCGATGATCGATGCCTCGGTGGTCGCATGCACATCGGCGTCCCACGCCATCTGGCGATAGAACGCGTCGGCGATTGCCGGAAGCTGCGCGCGTCGAGCCCGGAGCGCGGCGATCATCGGTGGGGCACCCTTGGCCTGCTCTTCGACGGGCATGTGGGCGACCGCGTCGGCGATCACCGAGTCCGTCAGCGCGCGCTGCAGCCAGCGCGCGACCGAATCGAACACGGGACGCTCGAGGGACTGGAGGAGTCGCCGGTCCTGGTCCCATTCCTCATACGTCAGCCCGAGCAGGTCCGGATACTTGGGGCCGAACACGAGCAGCTGCGGAATCTCCATACGCCCGGCGGCGGAGAGCAGGCCGTCCGAGCGCATGAACGCCCAGTCGCGGTCGAGCGGGATCGGCCTCCACAGCCGGTCGTCCTTGCCGCCGAATCGGGCCCACCGCCATTGCGAGGCATTGCGATCATAGTCGCCGACGTAAAAGTCCATGAGGCGCGCCGTGAGGTAGCCGCGCGCGTCGACGCGATTGGATGCGCTGATATTGAGGTCGCCGAACAGTTTTTCCGTCTTCTCGACCTTCGACGCGCCCTCGAACCCTTCCTCGCCGTCCTTCGTCTTGGGGCGTCCTTCGAGCTCGGCCAGCATCCCGGCGAACTCGGCGCGGTATGGCCCCAGACGCGGATCATCGGGAATCACGACGAGCGACGGCTTGACGTGCAGGACTCCGGCCGCATCGAGCAGCGGCGCGACGACGAGTGCGGCCGACGGATGGGTCGCGCTGATCTCGTCCCGGACGACATCTTCGACCACCGTCCGGTGGAGTTCCTCCGGGAGTTTCGGTCGCTTGTCGACCGAACGCAGGACGTACTCGATGCCGTCGGCACCCTTGAGATGCAGGGAGATCGTCTGCTGGCCTCCGCCGGTCTCGACCGGCGTGAGCCCTCCGCCGTAGCGCGCGAGATCGATGACGGGAACCCGGATCGGGGTCGCCCAGAGATCGCGATAATGTGCCCCGTTGAACAGCACGCGCCACCACCGGGCCCGGTACTCGGGTTCCGGGACAACCGTCACCGACTCGGGTAGGTCAGCCGTCGGGGGAGCGGGCGCAGGCACGATGCGTCCAGGAGCGGGCTCCGCGTGCGGCCCTCGGCCGCGGTCTTGCGCGCCGAGTGGACGGACGGCGCACAAAAGGGCGAGCGTTATGGCAGAGTACCGCACCGCACTCCGGTTGCTGGTAAGCATGGAAGTACACGGCGAGCTCAGCGTCGCCGTGTACTATGACCAACCCGTTGCGCTGTCAAGGCGAGCGTTGTTGGAACCAGTTTGTCGGCGGCCGGACAGATGACCATATGAGGAAACTCGAGGGGCGCGTGGCGCTCGTGACGGGCTCATTGCGCGGCATCGGCGCCGCGATCGCGAGACAGCTCGCAAACGATGGGGCGTCAGTGGTCATCCACTACAGCGCGCAGCGCGCCCCGGCGGACGCCCTGGCGCGGGAGATCGCCGGAGCGCGCGTGTTGCAAGCCGAACTCGCGTCCCCGACGGCACCGGCCGAGCTCGTCCGCGCGGCGTTCGACGCATTTGGGGCGCTCGATATCCTCGTCAACAATGCGGGCGCGCTCGCGGTCGGCGCCGTGGATGCGCTCGGCGCCGATGCGATCGACCGGATGTTCGCGATCAATGTCCGCGCGGTGATTCTCGCGACGCGCGAGTTTGCGGCCGTCACGCAGAGCGGGGTCGGCCGCGTCATCAATATCAGCTCGATCGCCGGCAGCATGCCGAACGGCGGCGCGTCGGTGTATGCGGCCACCAAAGCCGCCGTCGAGTCACTGACGCGCAGTCACGCGACCGAGCTCGGGCCCCGTGGCATCACGGTCAACGCGGTGGCACCGGGTCCGACCGCGACCGACATGTACGACTCGTTTCCCGCGGCCACGCGATCGCTCGTGGCGCGCACCATTCCCCTCGGCCGGTTCGGAAGACCCGAGGACATTGCGCCCGTGGTCGCCTTTCTGGCGTCCGACGACGCGGCATGGGTCACTGGTCAGACGATCAATGCCAGCGGTGGCGCCATTACGACGACCGTCAACGTCGTGCGCATCGCCGAGGCCGCGCAGCAGACCTAGCCGGAGCGGGTCAAAAAGTGGTACTCGCCCTGCTGGTGGCGAGCCGCGAACCGACCTGCCGTCGCGGCGTCGAGCGCGGCGCCGCACCCGGGGCGGAGATGGTCGTGGAGCTCGATCATGATGACCTGCACGCGGTCGATCCACGTCTCGACATCGCGGGAGAAGACATCGAGTTCGGCGCCCTCGATGTCGATCTTGAGAATGTCGATCGTTTCCACGCCCGCCAGGCGACAGACATCGAGGACGCCCAGCGCGGGGATGCTCTCGGTCGACGGGCTGCTTGTCTCCGTGGGGCTCACCCGGAACGCCCACGCTTCGTCGGAGGGGTTGTCGATCTTGAGCTGCGCCTGGTGGCTCCAGAGCCCCGCGTGCACCGGGTGCACGTTGGGGTACGCGGCTACGTTTTGACAGAGCATCGCGTAGTTGCCGGCGTCCACCTCCAGCGCCACTATCTGCGCGCGGGGAAACCGTGACGCGAACGCGACACTCGCGAATCCCACGTTGGCGCCGGCATCGACGATGACCTTGGGTTCATCGGGCAGGGTGAGGTCGTGGTCGCCGTCGACGAATATCTGCTGGAACGCGCGCAGGTCTGACGTCCTGGCGCGGAGCAGCAGCCGGCCGCGAAGGCCGGGTACCCGGATCGATGTGCGCGTGTTGCGGCGGCGGAGACGCGGACCGAGCGTCTGGATGCCGACGAATATGCCGCCCAGTACGCCGAACCGCCGGACGTATGTGGGCGCTCCGCTGAAGACGTGGCCGAGACCCATCACCCCAGCAAGATAAGGGCGCAGGTCACCAACGTGTCGATCCCGTGTTGCACCGGTGTCAGCGTCGGCGTCCCGGTCCAGGTGCCCGGGTTGGAAGGGCCGCCGAAGCGCGCCGTCATCGTGCCGGCGTTCACGGCCGTCCCGGTCCAGTGCCCGCTGAAGCCGGGACCCGTTTCGCATTCGACCAACAACGGCGGGAGATGCGCGGGTTGGCTCCAGAGCCTGGCGGCGCCCAGCAGGAGCGACGGGATCACCAGGCCGAGCGGCTTTGTCGATATGCGGGTGCTTGGGAAGAAAGGCGTTCTAACCGGCGTCCGTCTCGCGCGATCGTCGTTCGAAGAGCCGGGCGGTGGCCATGCCGAAGACGACGCCTGCGACGTGGGCGACGTACGCCACGCCACCCTGCTGCGTCGCCGCGACCGATCCGACGTTCACGAGTTGCGTGAGGAACCACACGCCGATGAGGAGCGCGGCGGGGATGGCCGTGACGCGGACGAAGACGATGATGACCAGGATCGAGCGGATGCGGTCTTTCGGGTACGTCACGAGAAACGCGCCCATGACCGCGGCGATCGCGCCACTGGCGCCGAGATTCGGGACGGTGGAGCGAGGGTCGATGGCTACTTGGGCGCTCATGGCTACCAATCCGCCGAGCAGGTAGAACGCCAGGTATTTGCGCGGACCCATGGCGTCTTCGATCTCGGGGCCGAACGCCCAGAAGAACACCATGTTGCCGAGGATGTGCGACCAACCGCCGTGCAGGAACATGGCGGTGAACAGCGTGATCAGGTCTTGCCCCGCGGAGATGTGGCTGGGGATCGCCGACCATTTGAGGACGAAGGCGTCGCCGCCGATGAGCTCCAGGGCGAAGACGACGAAGTTCGCGATGATGAGGCCGATGGTCACGACCGGCATGTTGACCGGCCGGCGGGTCGCATTGTTCAGCGGGATCACGGTTCCCATGGCGTCCTCGGCGTTGGAGCCGGGAAGATAGCCGCCATTGTCCCCGGCGCTAGATGGCAATGGTGCCCGGCGTGACGGTTCGTAGCAAGAGTTTGCGCATTGGGGAGTGGGCCGGACATCGGCCCGCCTGCACATCCCACGCACAGAGGACGGATCTCTATACCATGCGCATATTCACTCTCCTCGCGTCGTTCATCATCGGCGCGGCGCCGCTCGCGTGGGCGCAACCGACGTCCCAGACGGCGATCGCCACGGCATTCGCCTCGGGTCGAGCGGATGCCGCGAAGTTGCCAGACGTTCTAGGGATCCATCTCGGGATGCCGGCGGCGCAGGCCGTGGCGCTCGTCAGGAGCAACTATGCCGGCGCCGACAACAGACTTGTGGCATACTACGCGAAGTTCCAGGACACCAACGATCCGGCCTGGATGACCAACATTCAGGCGGACAAGCCCGGCCCTGGTGGGTTGGGCGATGAGATCCGCGTGTGGTTCAACTCGCCGCCGAACCCGCAGGTGGTCGTGCGGATCACGCGGGTGGTCAACATGACTCAGCCGACCACGATGGCGAATCTCGTCAGCTCCGTGCGGCAGAAATACGGTCAGGAGGCGCCCGTGAACGTCGTCAAGCGACCCATGTCATGGGTGCTCGACGAGCAGGGTCGCCCGGCGGCGCCGAATGGATACCTGACGACGAACTTCAATTCGTACGGGTCGGGGACGCCGGGGACCCAGAATCCCCCCGCGCCCGTCACCGCCCTGACCGTCGGCGAGCCGATTACGCCGCTGCGCATGACCCAACTCTTGTCGATGACGCCGTACCCGGTGGTCGTCTGGGTCGGTGGCATTGACTCGGCGCCGGAGCACGCGAATCAACTGGCGCAAGGGTTTACGCTGGAGATGATCGAGAGCGCCGAGGACCTGCGGGACTACGTCGCGACCTCGAAATACGTGCACGCCGCGGCGGCAGTGGCCCAACAGAAACAAATCCAGAAGGCTGGCCAGCAGGCGGCGCCGAAGTTCTAGGGCTCGTCGGACAGCGGCGGCCAGCGCTCGATCGTGTTCCCATCCAGGTCATTTCCACCAGCGAGTCTGAGCTGCTTTGCGTACCATTCGCGCAGGCGAGGAGGCGGAATGATACGCGTGGGGTTGGCGATCACGGGGCTGTGGATGGGCTGGGTGGTGTCGTGGGCGGCCGCGGCATTTTGGGCGACGAAGCCCGAGAAGAGTGTCGGCGCGGGCGCCGAGACGCCCTACCGGCTGGTGCTCACAGCGGGGACGCTCGTGCTGTTTGTTCCGGCCCGCGGGTATTACGGGCCGCTCCGTCTCTGGCTCCTGACGCGCGCGGAAGCGTGGGCGTGCGTGGGACTCATGGCGCTGGGATTCGCCTTTGCCTGGTGGGCGCGGATCCATCTCGGGACGCTCTGGTCCGGACAGATCACGACCAAGGCCGATCACCGCGTGGTCGAGACGGGCCCGTATGGGATCGTGCGTCACCCGATCTACACGGGAATTTTGCTCGCCATTCTGGGCGACCGTCGCCGCCAAAGGCACGGTGCTGGGGATCGCGGGGGGTGTGCTGGTCACCATTGGCCTCTGGATGAAGGCGAGCCTCGAGGAGCGCTGGCTGCGTACGCAGCTCGGCCCCGCGGCCTACGACGCCTATCGGCGTCGCGTGCCGATGCTCGTGCCATTTTCGCCGACAGGGAAATCCGGAGCCTAGGGAGGTCACCCGGCGCTTCACACATCTTTTTCGTGCCATGATGTCGAGTGGTCATCTCACATCGCTGAAAAGTCGAGAACTCAGATGACCACTTGACGGAGTAGCCCCTACGCGATGGCCTTCCCCAGGCGGATGGTACCGTCGACGAGCGCGTCGAGATCGTGCTGGCGTGTGCGGTGATTCACGTTGGCGGCGCGGATGGCGAACCGGTCGCCGAGCATCGTACTGGACGGGATCGCGATCCCTTCTTCCTGTAGCCGCACCAGGATTTCGGCGTTGAGCGCATTGAGCGCCTGTTCGCTCGCACCGGCCGGCGCATAGCGAAAGCATGCGATGTTGAGCGGCGCCGGCGCCAGCAGCTCCAGCGTGGGCTCTTCGCGGACGCGATCGACGAGATACCGGGTCTGGGCCACATTCTGCTCGATCAGGCGCACGAGCTTGTCGACGCCGTGCGCCTTGAACGAGAGCCAGACTTTGAGCGCCTTGAAGTTGCGCGTGAGATCGAGCCCGCGTTCGGCGAAGGGGATGCCGCCGGCGATGACGCCCCGGGTTTGCGTGGCGAGGTACTGGGCGGACGCGATGTCGTAGGCGAACGCCGCGCGGTGGTGCGCCGGGTCGCGCACGAGGACGCAGGCGCATTCGAAGGGGAGGGAGCCCCACTTGTGGAGATCGAACGCGATCGAGTCGGCGCGTTCGAGTCCACGCACCTGGGGCCGCAGCGCGGGCGACAGGTACGCCATGGCGCCGAACGCGCCGTCGACGTGGAACCAGAGCTGCTCGCGCTGGCAGAATGCGGCCAGTGCCTCGAGGTCGTCCGTCGCGCCCGTGCCCACGGTGCCGGCCGTGCCGACGACGCAGAACGGCTCCAGGCCCTGGGCCCGGTCGGCGGTCACGGCGGCCGCCAACTCGGTCATCTCGATGCGGTACTCGCGATCGACGCCGATCCGCCGGAACGCGCGGCTCCCCAGTCCCACGAGCTCCGCGGCTTTCCGTGCCCATCCGTGGGTTTCGACCGAGCCATAGAACACGAGTGGCTTGGGCACGGGCTGGCCGGGCCACGCTTGCACGCCGGTCTCCCGCACATTGATGCCGTGGGCTTTCGCTTTGGCGGCCCGGGCGACCGCGAGCCCGAGGGTGTTGGCCATGGTGCCGCCGCCAACGAGGACGCCGCTGGCGCCCGGGACGTCGAGCAGCTCGGCGAGCCAGTCGACGACTTGTTGCTCGACCAAGGCCGGCGCTTGGTCGAACCCGGCCATGTGGGGATTGAGGCCGGCGGCCAGCATGTCGGCCATCATGCCGAGCGGGGTGCCGTTCCCTTGCACCCATCCAAAGAACCGCGGGTGGAGATTGCCGTTGGGGTAGGGGAGGACGCGCTCGACGAAGTGTTCGTACGCCGCCTCGGCGCCGACGCCCGCGCGGGGCACGGGTTCCCGCAGCGCGGCGCGCACGTTGGCGGGCATCATCCGCCAGGCGGGTTGTTCGCCGAGGCTCGCCAGGTGCGCCAGCATGTCATCGACCATGCGATGGGCGAGCGCGCCGAACTCGGCCCATTCCTGGGCGTTTCGCGGGTCGAAAGTCTCTTCCGGCGCGTTGGGCATCGCACGAAAGGTACCGGTGCCGGCACCGGCTCACAGCCCGACGACGCGGTCCGCGCCATAGACGAGCCCCAGCGTGATGACGGCGATCACGATCTCGCCGATGGCGCCGACGGCGCAGACGTCGGGCGAGAGCCGACGTGTACGGGGGTGCTCATACGGTTCAAGTCTCCGGGGATGAAAAAAAGCGTCCGCGAGCAGATCTCGCGGGCGCCTTCGTGCAATGCAGTAAAGGCCTAGGCGGTGGCTGGTGTCCGTGGTGGGGCGAGGGGGCGGGTCATGGGGCTGTGTATACTGCCGCTCGCGCGGGGCGGGCAAGAGGGTGGGACGTCGTACTGCCGATGTAACCGCCCGGGACTCGAACCCAGCACATAGCACCGAGACCCAGGGTAGTACGCGGGAATCGAACCCGCCGTCTCGGCATCCCGTGGGCATCCACTCCGCGGTTACGGTCGGAAGATACGGTGCCGACCCATGCCATCATAGTCGGCGGCCAGGACGGGAACGTTGCCAAAAGGCGCGAATGCGGAACCACGCGAGGCGCAGGCGATGGCAAGCCCGATGCCGCCGGCGAAGGATTGGTGCGAAGCAACCAAGGCGCGAAACCACTCCATGAAGACCCCACTGGTGGCGGTGAACTGATACACATACTGGATTCCCGCGGCGGGGTTCGCCAGGGTTCCGCGTGGTGTTAGCCGGTGAAATTCGTGCTTCGGACACCAGCGTCGAGACGACCGCGAAAACCAGATTGGCGACCGTCGCCACCGCCACGCGGTGCGGCTGCGCCCAGGCCGAGACCATCGGTCGACAGCTTGGCCATACCAGCGCTATTTTTTCGTCCTGAACATGTACCGACTGCGGCGACGCTCGGGTAATTGAGGTTGCAGGTCGACCGGCTAAGTTCAATGGGATCAACATTGGCAGGGTAGCTCAGCTGGTTAGAGCACGGCACTCATAATGCCGGGGTCGCGGGTTCGAGTCCCGCCCCTGCTATTCCGAAACCGCATTGCCGCAATGAGTTGCGCGCGATGCGGTTTTGTGTTTTTTGGGTGTTCGTCCCTGTGGACGGCAGATTGGACGGCAGCCTGCACGTTTTTCGCGCGATGCATTGCTTCTGCGTCGCGTTCCGCCGCTTGCTTCTCCCACCGGTCTCGGTCGACGGCTTGTGGCATGAACCGCCCGTACCGCGTCAACGCGAGCTGGGGACTGCCGTGTCCGAGCTGGGCAACGATGATGGCGATTGGGGTTCCCGCTTTCGCCGCTCGGACGGCCCACGAGTGCCGTGAGCACCGGAGGGGCAGCAGGGGCCGAAGCTTGGCGGCCTTAGTTGCGACTCGGTGGGCGTCGGTCGGTGTCCATTGATTCCATCCGGGCCAGAGGAGATCTCCGAGCGCTTTGTCGGCCAGGAACTCTGCAACGATCTCCCACGCCCAGTCCGCGACTCGGCAGATCCGATCGCGGGCGTGTGCCTTGGTGCCTGGCGCGCGCACTTCGCGTCGGAGCTCGTCAAAGTCCTGCCGTCGCAGCTGGATTGCGGTGGAGATGTCGATCGAGGTGGCGTAGAGGAGCGCCCAGAGGGCGCGCATGTCAGACGAAGGCGCCTGGTCGAGCAGCAGCAGGATCTCGCGCAGTTCATAGAAGCGGATGGGCGGTGTGGCCGCCTTGGGGCGAGTCACGGCATCCATCAGATTCGTGGCGAACAGCGGTCCGGTGCTGACTTGTGGACTGGCGAGATACGCGAAGAATCCGCTCCACGCGCTGTGGACGCGCCGCCGCGTACCTGGCGTGATTGGCGGCAGAAGCTTCTGGCCTGCCCGCGGAATGCCGGCGTACTCACCGAGTTTCGCAGTCAGCGAGGCTGGCGTGACGGTTGTGCGCTTGCGCGTGGATCCGACCGGGAATAACCACCGAAGGTGGGAGCGGATTTTGTCGGCTGACGTGTCGTGCTTGCCGAGACCGCCGTAGTGTGCAAGGTACTCCTCGACGAGTGGTACGATATCAACGTCCGCCAAGCGCCGACGCATCTCGCCAAGGTCGTGCCGCGTATCCTGCCACGCGTCGTATAGGGTCTCTACCGAGGTCTCACCGTCGAGGACGGGATCTAGCAGGTCCCAGGCACGGTGCTCATCCGCAAGGATGTGCCACATGCTCTCGATGCGTGTCGCTTGACTCTTGCTCTGCGACCCGCTCGAGAGCTGCTTGCGCCCCGTCCGCGTCGCGGCCATGAACGACCAGGTCTCACGACTCCCGCGTCGATAAGGCATCAGTGAGCTGCCTCGAGAGCACGGTCGAAGGAGGGTCGTGTAGTCGGTCGGGACGAGCTACGAAGCACGGCGAGTCACTCTCCAGGTCTGCATCCAGGCATTGAGATCACTCTTGAGGTAGCGAACGAGCGGGCGGCGCCCGCGTCCCGAGGGCAACAGGACCTTTGGACAATCGCTAGCTCGGAGGTAGGCGACCGACACGCGCACGTACTGCGCGGCTTCGCGTTGTGTGAAGTAGACCGGTTCCTGCTGCCCTGCGGTCTGTCCCCCTGCGCGCGGAGAACCGGCGGCCTTCAATATAGTGTGTCGCGTCAGTCCGTCGTCAGTCACGCACAACGCAGCTGTCGGGGCTTGTGTCAGAGATGGGCATTGCTGATGACACGGCTCACGGGTCGATCATCGACAAGTCCGCCCGAGCGAACTTGTACGTGACGTTCCCCCCGGTGTGAGCCCGTTTATGCTGACAACAGGGAAAGGGTGATGGGGGTCAAGCTCGCTCGCTCCATCTCTGCAGCATACTCCGCTGGGGTGCGCCCCGCGAGCGCGCCGTGGGGCCGAGCCTCGTTGTAGCTCCGGCGGTACGTCTCGATGGTCGCGCGCGCATTGGCGAGCGTCAGGAACCAGTGCTGGTTCAGGCACTCATTGCGCAACCGCCCGTTGAACGACTCGATGTACGCGTTCTGCACCGGCTTCCCGGGATCGATGAACTGGAGCGCCACGCCGCGCGCGTGGGCCCACTCGTCCAACGCCCGACTCCGAAACTCCGGGCCGTTATCCAGCACGATCACCCGCGGGAGTCCCCGCGTGACCGCCACGCGCTCCAGCACCGCGAGCACCCGGGTCGCCGGGAGCGCGTGATCGACCTCGATCGCCGGACACTCGCGGGTGAAATCGTCCACGAGCGTGAACGCGCGGAAGGCGCGGCCCGCGCTCCCCAGCGTATCTCGCACGAAGTCCATGCTCCACCGGTCGTTCGCCGTGGCCGGGGCGGGCATCGGTACGCGGCGCGTCGCGATGCGCTTCCGCTTCCGCCGTCGGACCGCCAGCCCCGCTGCCCGATACACCCGCTCGATGCGCTTGTAGTTGTCCCGCCACCCCTCGCGGCGTAACCGCCAGGCCAACCGCGGACAGCCCCATTGCGGGTGCGCCTCGGCCAACCCTTCCAGCGCCGCGCGCAGGGCGGTGTCGGACGGCCGGCGAGCGCGATAGCGCACGAGCGCGCGATGGATGTGCAGGTAGCGACAGGCCCGACGCTCCTGAAGGCCGGCGGTCGCGCGCACGTACGTGACCACGGTCCGCCGTTGTGCCGCGGTCACCACTTTTTTCCCACCACGTCCTTGAGCACTTGGATGTTGAGCGCCTGATCCGCCACCAGGCGCTTGAGCCGCCGGTTCTCTTCCTCGAGCGCCTTGAGCCGCTGCGCGTCCGCGACCTCCATCCCGTGGTACTTCTTCCGCCACCGATAGTACGTCTCGCGCGACACCCCGTGCCGCCGCAGCAGCTCGGCCAGTTTCGCGCCGGCCTCCGCTTCCTTCAGGATCCCGACAATCTGCTCCTCGCTAAAGCGACTCCGTCGCATCTGAACCTCCAGGCCGCCGTCCGGCCTGGGTCCCGGATTCTGAGTCCGGCGGCGGTCCCGTTTTGACAGCGTAGGGATTCGAGGCCAGACTCCCCGAACGGGAGGAGGCCAGGAATGCGGAAGAGTAAGTTCACCCCGGAGCAGATTCTGCAGGCGCTGCGGCAGGCAGAAGCCGGGACCGTCGTGGGCGAGATCTGCCGGAAGCTGGGCGTGACCGAGACGACGTTCTATCGCTGGAAGAAGCAGTACGCGGGGCTGGACGTGAGCGAGCTCCGGGAGCTGAAGCAGCTGCGCGAAGAGAACCGGCGATTGAAGCAGGTGGTCGCCGATCTCACGCTGGACAAGACGATCCTCCGGGACGCCCTGGGAAAAAAATGGTGAGCCCAGCCCACAGGCGCGAGGCGGTCGGCTGGGCGCAGTCGGCCTACCAGGTCAGCGAACGGCGGGCGTGTCACGCGTTGGTCGTCCATCGCGCACTGGTGCGCTACACGTCGGTGAAGCCGGATGACGCGCCCGTGCGCCGGCGGCTGCACGAGCTGGCACTGGCGCGGCCGAGCTTTGGAGTGAAGCGATTGCACGTCATGCTGCGCCGCGACGGGCTGCCGATCAATCACAAGAAGACGCGCCGTCTGTACCTCGAGGAACGGCTCCAGCTCAAGCCGCGGCGCCGCCGACGCCGTGCGGCCACGGTGCGCCAGCCCCGGGCTGTCGTCACGCGGGCGAACGAACGCTGGGCGATGGACTTCATGCACGACGTCTTGGCGACCGGCCAGACGGTCCGGGTGTTCACGCTCGTGGACGTGTGCACGCGCGAGTGCGTCGCGCTGGCCGTCGCCGGACGGTTCCGCGGGACCGATGTCGCGCGGCTGCTGACCGAGGCGGGGGAGCGACGCGGCACCCTGCCCCCGGTCATCCAGTGCGACAACGGGACCGAGTTCACGTCGACCGCGCTCGATCACTGGGCGTACTGGAACCGCGTGCAACTCGACTTCAGTCGGCCGGGCAAGCCGGTGGACAACAGCGTCTGCGAGGCGTTCAACGGGAGCCTGCGGCGTGAGTGTCTCACGCGTCATTGGTTCGCATCCCTCGCGGAAGCCCGGATCGAGCTGGAAGCCTGGCGCGAGGACTACAACAACCACCGACCCCATACCAGTTTGGGGTTGAATCCCCCAGCGCGATATTGGAGCGCTGGCAGTCACCACCCTCGAACCCCGCGCTGACAAACTGACGCGCTAGCTCGGACTCACTTGGGGGACCCAGGCCGTCCAGCGGCTTGTGTCAGAATACGCGGACCTCATCTCGGGGGGAACGTCACCTCCCCGAACATACGCAGGGTTACTTGGGTGTCCACTTTACCGGGTCAATTCCAGGTTAGGCCTACCACGACAGAGCATCACGCCGAGACTGAGGCAGGAGCTGTAACCAAGGAGGCTAGTTACAGCGCACTATTTGCGGCAGTCCGTAGGGTGCTATGGCTATCGTTTATGTTCTCGCCTTCCGGGGCGTCGCTCTCGGGGTAGGTCGCCTATTTTCGCGACTCTCGAGAACCGTTAACACCATTGCCGCCTTCCTCTCAGGCTGGTTGGCGGTCGGGGCAGTGTACGGCGCCATTACTGGCAACGTGGCGCTGCTTGTTATTGTGTTCCTGGTCTGTGTTGCGGCAAGCGCGACGTTCGGTGTCAAGCAGCTGCGCCCGTCCACAAGCGAGGGTCGTCTGGTAGTGACCTTCTGGTGGTTGTTTCTCTCGCTGTTTCTTGTGACGGACTACTGCATGCACTTAGCGGGTGGGGGTAGCGCATTGTGTGGGGACGGGTCCGTCTTGTTCAGCGGTCACACCTCCGGTACCTGCTCTCACCACAGCGGCGTTGGCCGCTGGCTCAATCGCTGATTTAGACACGGCGCCATTTACCTCCAACACAAGCGGCCATGCGCCGTGCGATCCGGGTTTGGTGCGCGGTTCTCCCGCCAGCGAGTCGCATTTCTGGGAGCATGAATTGACCCGTATGGCGCGTGGTACCGTCGCAGATGTCATCGCTCGTACTCTTAGTCGATACTTATGGTCATGACTTCCGCGACGACTCACGCGATCGCGAATGCCCAGCTTACAGACACGGATGAAGAGCTCATGCCGGCGAGTGCCAAGCGAGATCTTGACGCGTTGATCGAACGCTACTTAGCGGGCGACCTGTCGTTCGTTGCATTCCAGCGCGCGTATTCGAGTCGATTCATCGACGACAACGCGTGTGTCGAGTTCAGCGTCGAAGAAGTCGATCACTACGGCGCCGTCCACGAGAAGGCCGAATGGACCTCTCAGTCACCCAATGCCGAGGATCGCTCCTATGGCTGGATCGATCCTGCTGAATTCAAATGGTGGCTTGGCGTTCATGAATTGCACAAGCCGTCGTCATGAAACCCGCGACGCCGGCTACCGTGGACGATTCCGGTGACCTGTTGCTCATTTCGCTGGAATTGCCAACCCACGGTCCGGATTCCGAAGTGTGGACAAGTCGGGCCGATGGGAAGCACCGTATGCGATGGGTCCAGAAGACCTCACTTCCCTCTCCGTGCTAAGCGCCGGCGAGTTGCGTCAACCCGATGACAATCGCAGGCTGGAGATCAGACCAGACCCTGGCAGCTCTGGAAGCGAGCTCAAGTGCGAGATACGGACAGTGCTGCGATTCCCCACGTTGCAGCTTCGTGTCGAAAACAACCCTAGCAAGACGACAATGAGGCCACCTGACGGACATTGGAAGTTTGCGTGTAGCGCCGACGCGTTCGCCGAACTGCGCAACGATAGGGAGTTCACGTTCTTGGTCGCGATCTCGCGCATCACGAACGCGCTCAAGTTCGGAATGGCGGCCATGAATGACCAGGGAAAGGAGCCGACGCCCCGCGCCGACAGACAACGTATGAACGCTTTCCTATACGTAGCCGGCGTTCTGCACGAGGCGCTCGAATTCCTCGATAAAACCAAAAGTGAGGCCGGTCAAACGTCGTACGCAGCCGCGAAGGCCGTTCTGGATGCGGCGATGAACGATCCTGCGATCGCCGAGCCGCTGCGGGCGATTCGGAACCGGGCGGCATTTCATGTCGATCCGACCATTGCCAGTCGCGTGTTGCCGACTTTGCCGGCGGAGTCGTTCTCATTCGCGACAGGTTTTGGACCTCGGCGACTGGACGTCAACAACGAGCTGTCAGACCTCATCACATTTCGCATTCCTCTTCGGCAGTATACACGATCTGCATGCGATGGCCATTCGGTTTGACCGTGTTCGACAAGCGCTCTACTGGCTGGCTGCCGAGCTCGTGGAGACGCTCGACGATGTCACGCTATCACGTTTGAGACAGCGAGGATTCCGGTTCGAACTCGCAACCCCTGACGAACCTGTCAGCGGTGACTGAAAGCAAGGCCAGTCTTCTGCCTGGAGTTATGGAGTCAAAAAGCGCGAAAGTGACTAAGCCCGACGCAGCGTCGAGGCAATTGAATCAAGGGATTCGATTGTTCTTCGAGCGCGGCGATATGCTCGCGGTACACACCTTAACCGCCGCGGCGTTTCAGCTTTTCGAAGACTTAGGTCGGGGTGCGGGCATTGTCAGTAGGTTTCGCAGTGACGAATTCTTGCAAGCGGAGCGAATCGACGAGTTGACTCGAGCATTCAGACGCACGCAGAACTTCCTCAAGCACGCGGACAAGGACTGTGACGCGACGCTCGACTACGTGGAGGAGGGAACAGTACTGTTTGTGTACGAAGCAGTCGAACTCGCCGGTCGGATTGCCGTAGAGGACACGCCTGAGCGGTTTGCGTTTAGGGCCTGGTTTGTGTTCAGTTTTCCTGAGCTGTTCGATCCCGCCTACATTGAAGAGGTGCGTGCTGGAACGCCAACCGATTTGACTCCGACCGATCGCGACCTTTGGGCGCTGTGGCTCAAGCGCGGCCAAAGCGGGTCGCGCACCGTCTGAGTCTGGGAGATCCCTCAATCAACGCACTTGGCCGAGCCTCTAGCGCAATTCGGCAACGAACCGGCCGGGCAAGACTGGGGTCGGCAGCGAATGGCGGGCGACCGCCGCGGACGCGATCTACGCGCTACCCGGCATACGGGTCGCCAACACCGCAGGGAGGGGAGGCAGCTACTTCGGTGCCTGACATCCTCAAGCTCCTAGTGAACACCATCGGAGTCGATCCCCCGTTCGTGCTCGCGGTCCGGTTGCACAAGATGGCAGGATTGCGAGTGCTAGGCGGGGCCCGGAATGCATTCGACGACAACATCGGTACGATCGATCGAGACGTGCTTGACATTGACCCGGTCATCGTTGAAGACCCCCTCGGAGACAACGTCTCGCTCTTCCAAGGTGTGCTGGACATTCTTTGGCAGAGTGCTGGTCACGCTCGGGCGCCGGATCCTAAGGTGAGCAAGTGGCTTGGCTAGCGACTGATCCATAAAGCCGTCCCGATGCCGCGGTGAGTCGCGTCCGGGCGATACTGGATGGTGACTTCCACCGTGGGAACGTAGGCCTGCTTTGCCCGAAAGCGGCCGGTGGCCGTGTAGCCGGCAATCTTGCCTGGCGTCTCTTCGGCGACGAGGATCGGACGGCGGTGGCCGTCGGAGTGGTCGTGGAACCACGTCGCGCGTTGCGCGGCGGCGACTGGATCGCCGGTCGCGCGTCTCGACTTCCTGTATCTCGAGATAGGCAGGTAGGCAGCCTTGGCGATATAGCGGAGATGGTCGAGCCGACTGACGTGCCAGCGCGCCATGAGGAGTAATTATAGGTCGGATTCTGAAGGCGCGCTCGCGGTTGCTCAGCCGTGCGCGTGGCATATCATGTCGCGGCACCGTCAACATTCTTAGAGGAGCGGCCAGTGTGAGCGCGGGGCGCTATGGACACGCCTGCTTGACAGGCTGCCTGTGGTGTCACAATCACTATACTCGCCCTCGGAGCATCGAAACCGCGTGACCCACACGCAAATTGCACGTGTGAATTACGCGGGTGGATGTTCGATCCCGATCTCGTCCGACATTCGCGATGCAAATCCGGCGGATCGCACGGCTGTCAGAGGGAAAAGCGATATATTCTCCGGATCAGGGCAGGGAGGGGTTCGGCTGGAAAGGGTGTGGGGTCGAAAGGCTCACGCGGGTTCGAATTCCGCCCGTCCGTCGTGCTCGTCAAGACCGACTGTCAGCCGAACGGAGGCGCCATGCACACGAACATTCCCTTCGCCGCCTTTCTGGCCTTTGCCCTGGCGTGCCATGGCGCGGCGCAGCGCAGCGCGTATCACCTCACCCTCACCGGCCGCGATACGTCCGGAGCATATGCCTGGACTGGGCCCGTCAACGGCGCGGTCACCGGGCGCGCGACCGTGGCGGTGCGCTTCCAGGAGAGGCCGGGTCCTAAGCCGAGCGTCGCGTTCATCGATAGCCATTGGGTCGTCAGCGCCACGCCGGCGTCCAACTCGTTCGAGGCGAGGCTGAGCGGAACCGGCGACATAGTATCGGGCAGGACCCATCTCGTCGGCACCATCATCGGCGGCGCCGGACGTGGTCAGAAGATCGAAACGGAGAGTAACCTGGCGTTCCGTGGGCCCAGCGCCGAGATGTCGGGGAGTGACGGCGTGATCACGGTCTGGCCGCAGCGATGAGCGTCAGCAACGCTCTGGCGACCGCCGATGTCCGGGTCGTTGACCTTGTAGCGGCCGATTGCATTGGCCCGCCTCGTAAAAACAATTCACACGTGAATCCTGATCCCGTCCGTGGTCCTCAACGTTGACGCCCGCCATGCATGAGGAGCGGGCGCCCTGGAGGCCGCCTCTACAGGTTCAGTGTAAAGCGGACACCTCGAGCGCATTGGCATCAGTCTTCATCCGGCGCGCCTCGTCCGGCCAGTGGGTCAAGGCATACCCTCGGCAATCGCGACGGGTGCTGGCCCTCGGTGGACAGTCAAAACCGGCCACTGATCGACGGCTGAAAACCGGCCACCAGCCGGGGGGACGTCCGAGGCGTTGACGCCGAGGCGGCGGGCATTGTCCCTCCGCCGGCATGAGCAACGTCTTGAAGGCTGACATCCAACAGCAGATCGTGGCGTTGGGGCGACTCGGGTGGTCGCTCCGGCGGATCGAACAGGCGACCGGCGTGCGCCGGGAGACGGCGAGCGCGTATCTCAAGGCGGCGGGCATTCCGGTGCGGGGGCGCGGCGGCCGGCCGCGCGCGTGGCCGCCGGCAAATCCGGCCACCACACCGGTGGTGTCCACCGACTCGACGGCGCCGACCGCGTCGCGGCGGGCGAGTGCGTGCGAGCCGTACCGCGAGCAGATCGTGGCCGGGGTGGCGCAGGGCCGCAACGCCATGGCGATCTGGCAAGACCTGGTCGACACGCACGGCTTCGCGGCCCGCTACGCGAGTGTCCGCCGGTTCATCCGGACGCTCCACGATCCGGCGGCCGTCGAGGCGCGCGTGGTGATCACGACCGCCCCGGGCGACGAGGCGCAGGTCGATTACGGCGAGGGGCCGATGGTGCGCGACCCCGCCACGGGGAAGTACCGGCGCGTCCGGCTCTTCGTCCTGACGCTCGGCTACTCGCGGAAGTCGGTCCGGCTCCTCGTCTGGCGATCGAGCACCCAGATCTGGGCCGAGCTGCATGAGCGCGCCTTCCGCCGGCTGGGCGGCACGGTGCGCGTCATCGTGCTCGACAACCTGCGCGAAGGCGTCCTCACGCCCGACGTCTACGACCCGACGCTCAATCCACTCTATCGCGACGTCTTGGCCCACTACCACGTCGTGGCCTTGCCGTGTCGCGTGCGGGATCCGGATCGCAAGGGCAAAGTCGAATCGGGGGTTGGCCACACGCAGCGGACGCCGCTCAAGGGCCTCCGCTTCGAGTCACTGGAGGCCGCGCAGACGTATCTCGATCAGTGGGAGACGCGCTGGGCCGATACGCGCATCCACGGCACGACCAAGCGCCAGGTCGCCGCGATGTTCGCCGAGGAACAGCCCACGCTCGGGCCGCTCCCGCTCGAACCCTTCCGCTACTACCGCTACGGCACCCGCACGGTGCATCTCAATGGGTGCGTCGAAGTGGAGGCGGCCTACTACAGCGCCCCACCCGGCTGGATCAGCCAGCGCGTGCAGGTCCAGTGGAACGATCTCTGGGTGCGCCTCCTCGCCCCCGACACGGGGCAACTCCTCCGGGAGCATCGGCGGACGGCCCGCGGCCGGCATCGGGTGCACGACACCGACCGCCCCGCCCGGACGCCGCTGACGACCGTCGCCCTGCTCGCGCGGACCCAGCGCGCCGGCCCGCACATTGGCACGCTCTGCGACACGATCCACCGCCAGGACGGCGTGCTCGCCGTCCGCCGCATCCTCGGCGTCCTCGCCCTCGCCAAGCGCTACGGCCCGGCCGTCGTTGACGCGGCCGCGCACGCCGCCCTCGAGCTGGGCGTGCCCACCTATCGCTTCCTCCGCCGCTACCTCGAGCACCGCGTCCCCGTCCCCCTCACGCTCCGCCAAGTCGATCCCCTCATCCGGCAACTCACCCTCTACCGCGACCTCATCGATCGCACGCTCGGAGATCCCCCATGAACCTCGTTGAACTCGATCACGCGCTCCGCCAACTCCGCCTCTCTGGCATGGCTGCGGTTCTCGAGACCCGGCTGCACCAAGCCCAGACCGAACGCCTCGCGCCCATCGACCTGCTCTCCGCCCTCGTCAGCGACGAACTCCTCCGCCGCCAGGATCGCCTCCTCGAGCGCCGGCACAAGCACGCCCGCTTCCGCGATCCCGACCGCTCGCTCGACACCTTCGACTTCGACTTCAACAAGAAGATGAACCGCGCCCTCGTCTACGACCTCGCCACCGCCCGCTTCGTCGCCCAGCGGGAGGACGCCCTGTTCGCCGGGCCGCCCGGATCCGGCAAGAGTCATCTGGCCCAAGCCATTGGCCGCGCCGTCATCCACCAAGGCTACCGCGTGCTCTATCGCGAAGCGCACACGCTGCTCGAAGAACTCGCCGACGCCACGCTCGACGGCACGCGCAAAGCGTACCTCGCCGACCTCGCCACCGTGCCGCTCCTCATCATCGACGATCTCGGCATGCGCAAGCTTCCCCACACGGCGGCCGAGGATCTCCTGGAACTCATCATGCGCCGCTACGAACGGGCGTCTACGCTGCTCACCTCCAATCGCCCGGTCGAGGACTGGGGCAAGCTGCTCGGCGACACGGCGGCGGTCACCGCGCTCCTCGATCGGCTCCTCCATCACGCCCACATCCTCAAGTGCGGCCCCCGCAGCTGGCGCACCAAGGTCCAGGGTGACAGCTTGTCCACCGACGCGACCGGGCTGCGCTAGCCCACTCACCAGTCTCGGACGCCTCACCGTGGTGGCCGGTTATCAGCTGTCCATCAGTGGCCGGTTATGAAGTGTCCACCGAGGTGCTGGCATCGCCACTTCATGTCGTCGGTCCGCCACGGACGCTGGAACTTGGGCCAGGCCGCCGTCTCGATCTCGTGGACGGCAGATTGGACGGCAGGTTGGTGCGCTAAGGGGTGTCTTCGCACCGTTTGGAAGCGCGTTCGTCTGCAGAATCGCCAGTTAACTCGCTCGATCGCGGGGTTTTTTCCTGATACCCACTTCTCATAATGCCGGGGTCGCGGGTTCGAGTCCCGCCCCTGCTATTTTGTAAGGCGCGCAAATCCAATGATTTGCGCGCTTTTCTGTTTCTCCGGCGATTTGAGGCTTTTCGTTGGTACAGGCGATGGTACAAGACGCCGAACTGAGGACCGCCCTCAAGAAAAGAGGCGCACTAATGCCGCCATGCCCCCATCACGGTAGGTCTTCGCGCTTAGGGAGGAGCAATCCACGATCAGTTTCCCACTGCCACTCGTTCGTCGGCACCGCAATAATCTGGGCCATCAAACTGGGAAGCTGGGCCGGTGAGCTGTGTTGTACGGATTCGCCTATCCACCGATCTCGATTGGTCCATCGCCCATCCCTTCATAGGGGCCGAAGCTCTGATTCAGGCGCACGCGCGACTCGGCAACAAGGGATGAAGGTCCTTTGAAGCCGGGATGCCGTACCACACGTGACTGCAGCATGAAACGAGCTTCAATGCGGTCCGGCGCAAGATTGTCGGCAAGAATTGCCGCGTTAGCAATCTGGATTGCCTCGAGATGCTTATGCCTTGAGCGTGCCGCGGCGTCCTTAAGGTAGCGGATTGCTGCGGCCTCAAGCCGATCGACCGCCTCCGGCGGCATATGCAGTCCGGCGATTGCTAAGACTGCAGGTTCCGCGCTTGCGAGCTGCCCGCGTTTGCCGGTACCGGCTCGACGTAACGCACTTCTTACCGCGCGCTCGGCTTCATCTTCCGCGATCAGTTCCTCAGGCCTGACTAGCGCGAGCGGTGCCTTGACCTCAACTCGCAGGCAATCCACATATCCCCGACGCAGGCGAAGGTCTGGAGTTCGCGAGACTCCTTCCGCGACAAAATCTACCGAATTGCCCGCGTCCTGTAGAAGGCAAGCTACGGTGAGAAGACCGAGGGTATGTAGATACTCCACATGCTGGGTTAGCGAGTGCAGAAGCCGTGCATAGCCAGGATGGTACGCCCATTTTTCAAGCAAATTGAGAAGCGTGTACAGTTCCACCGCTGCCGTTGCATTTACCGAAGGCAGGGGAGTTCTTAAGCTTTCCACTGACTCGCGTAAGGATTGCCACGCTACCATCAACGGATGCCGCTTAGAAGCACTCACCCCACCTGCTATCCGCGCGTCGTCCTTCTCGCGCAGTCTCTCGAACGAATCGCCCAATAGTGTTCGAACCCCGCACAACACGGCGCCGAGAAAGTCCTCGTCACCAACGACGGATACATCCTTCTGGTCATGCTTGAATGAGACCTTTTTGGACAGGTCGACTTTCTGAATACGGGATAGTCCGGATACTCCTATCATGCCCACAGTACCAAGATCGATCGTCCGGTTGATGGAGTGCCGGCGCGAGGGGAGTAGTGTGTATGGATCTGGAAGGGGATCGTTGATCAGCAACAGCGGCGACGCACTTACTGTCCGACACTTTGAGCAGACAAATCCTATATCCCACAATTGCCCATCGGCGATATTAGCAGCCATTACCTCAGCGCATCCATTGCATAGGTAGTCGCAGCCGTAGGGAACAGATCCACGAACGAGCGGTTCTGAACCCTCTTGCACGAGCACAGATGTGATGGACGCATCACCGGGAGCAAGCCTTCGGGTTATACGAACCATATCTCGCTACACCCCTTCGGGTTCTAAGGGCATCACCTACAAGGAAGTCAATCGAAGCGCATTCCGAACAGGCCACCTTCCGGTGAGTCATCGAGTTGGACAGGAAGGATATCCTCCGCGAGGTCAAGTCCTTCTGCACGATCGAGGGCGTTCGGGAATTCGTCACTATTCATGGTCGTGATGTACTGCCGACCTGTCCGGGCCGCGACCCGCTTTCCAACAGCCAGAGCCATCGCTCGCTGGCGTTGGTCCACCCCGTCGAAGATATGGCTATCATGTACCAGAAACGTTGGGCCGATTCCCCGCGCGGCGGTCACCTCGTCGAGCATCATGTCGAAGCTGAAGATCTCCATATTGCTAATGCCCTTGCTCCGATCGCCTTCTATTTTTAGAGTGAAACGAGGTCCGTTGTTTGTAGCGTCAATGAGAAACCTGCCCGGGCGCTGTGCGTAGAGTTCTTTAACAGCACTCGCGACCGAGACCACCGCGCTCCGGAGGGCGGGTTCGCGCTCAACGTAGTCCTGTTGAAGTCTCAGTACTAACTGTCGTCGCTCTACCTCGAGAGCGGCCTTGCCATTCTCTAGACGCTGGGCGGCTGCGAAACGCTCGCGGAGTGACGACGCGTGGGCCTCTTTTCTAGCGAGGTCAATTTGCATGTTGGTCAATTCCTCGAGCGCGCCGTGAGAACCAAGGAGTCTAAGGATCTCCGCGCGCTGTTCGTCCAGACGGCTCATCTGAAGATCTCTGTCGCGCACCCTGGCCTTAGCTTCTTCGAGCTCGCGCTGGAGATAGCTACGTCTATTAGCGATCACAGAGTCGTGAAAACGCCTCACCTGTTCGAATCTCTGGAGGGCGACTCCTGGTAAGGTGGCTCCCGCCTCATGGTAGACGCGCTCAACATCCACGGCCGCCGGCGCAGCCTCGTTGGACAAAGCACGGTCGAGATCATTCGCAAGGGCACGGTCGACCTGCTGCTGATTTCGCAGCTCGTTCAGGGCCCCCGTAAGGCGTTCTGCCTGCTGTTCGTTCTCCCGGTAGGTAGGAAGCACCCGATACTGTGCAACATCCGCCCGCGTGCGCTCAACGCCCGCCTCGCTAGTTGTTAGCTCTGCTCGCAACTGGGATGTAGTACCTATGACTGAATGGAACTCGCCGGCTGCAGCTTTCTTGAGTGCTTGAAGTGCTTTTTCTCTATCCCGAATCGCCTGCCATTCCTGGGGAATAGTCCAATCGAGACCCAGTAGGTATGAGACCATCACCTGTTGGTCCCAAGGCGGTTGCTTCTCAGCATTTCGAACGGGATCTATGAATGCCTTAGCTGATTCCCGGCGGACAAAGTAACCAAGAAGACCTCGAAACGTCGGGCGGTATCTCTTGATCGGACTGTCGCTGACTGAGCGGAGATTGAAAATGAGCTCTCCGAGGAGGACTCTCCACTGGCTGTTGCGCAGTGACAGTTGCGATGCTCGGCTAAAGGGATTGGTCGTCCAGAATGTGCTTGACCCCTCGGTCAATGAGACCAGTACTTCTTTTGGTTTCACGCCAGCGCGCTTCACATCCAGAGTGGCGTCGCCCACATCGAATTGCATTCCAAATTGGTGATGCACTAGCGCTGGATGTCGAAAGATCGATGTGCGTTCGACGTTGCTTCCAGTCAAGAAGTGAATGATTTCGACCAGGCTGGTTTTGCCAGCGCTGTTTCGCGTGTCAGTCGTAGTGGCGAGCTCTCCCTCGTTCGCGAGGAGTATATTGAGTCCTGGCTTGAACGTGATCGTCCTGAAGCTTGCAAGGCTGCTGTATATCTGCCGAATCACTTAGCGGACCCCCGGTTTGGCGCCTTCCCGCCAGTGCGACGCAAGGCACCTTCCTCCCACGCGATGGCATTGATCGCAAATAGGAGGTCGAGCGCCAGCACGAACCAATCGTACGGGACTATGGCTGCTCGTTGTCGCATCTGGCGACCTCGTTGAAATTCCGTCCAAACTTGGGTAACGGTCTTATCATGACTTTCCAGCAGCTGCAGAACTTCAGCACCGAGACTGAGCAGGGCGCGGTCGGCACTGATGCGTTTCGTGGGCAGGATCACGATAGGCTCAGATGTTGAAGAGATCTACGATGCGCTCAAGGTGCCTGCGACAGGGGCTTCGAAGATTTCGCACTGCTCAAATAGGTAGGCGAGAACAGCGAGAATTGCTGTAGACTGGTCCGTGGTCTTGGTGCTCTGTACCCCGATTGGACGAGGCACTTTGGGAAGTGTAGGTTGGCTTCTCAACGGAGATCGATCCAATGGAAACACACCGGCGGGGTTCGGACGGACGGCGGATCTTCACCGCCGCATTCAAGCGGGAGCAGGTCAGCCGCGTGCTGCGCGAGGAGGTCACCATCGCGGAGCTGAGCCGCGAGTTGGCGGTGGAACAGTCGGTGATCCGGCGCTGGAAGCAGCTCGCCGATCGCGGGAGCACGACGGCGGTGACGGCGAACGAGGAGGTGGTACCGGCGAGTGAGTTGCGGGCCGCGCAGCAGCGGATCAAGGAGCTGGAACGCGCGCTGGGGAAGAAGACCATGGAGATCGAGATTCTCCACGCGGCGCGGGAGGAGATAAAAAAAAGGCCCAGCTACTACGGCGTGTCCAAGCGATGACCGGTCGGAGGGTGGCCGCGATCTGTCGCGTGCTGGGGATGGGCCGGGCGAGCGCCTATCGCCCGGAGCGGGTGCGCGGTCCGCACTACGCCCGGGCCGACGACCGCGTCGTGACGGCGCAGATCCGTGATGTCATCCGGACGCGAGCGACGTACGGGTCGCGGCGCGTGCGGGCCCTGGTCAACCGGGCGTTCGGCACCGCGTACAACGTGAAGCGGATCCGCCGGGTCATGGCGGTGAATGGGTGGACGCTCCCGCGGCGGTGTCGGCGGCGCACTGGGCGGGCGCACACGGGGCAGATCCAGCGACCGGTGTCGAACGAGCGCTGGTGCTCTGACGGGCTGGAGATCGCGTGTTGGAACGGGGAATACGTGCAGATCGGCTTCGCGTTGGACTGTCACGATCGCGAGGTGCTGGCGTACGTGGCGGCGGCGCGCGATCTGGTGGCGTCCGATATCCAGCAGCTGATGCACCGCGCGGTCACGGGGCGCTTCGGGGTCGGCGCGCGGCCCGATGCGCCGATCCAGTGGTTGAGTGACAACGGCAGTATCTACACCGCGCTGGACACGATCTGCACGGCCGAGCGCCTGCATTTGGAGCCGATCACCACGCCCAAGGCGAGTCCGGAATCGAACGGGATGTCGGAAGCGTTCGTCAACACCCTCAAACGGGACTACGTGAGCGGGGCCGATCGGAGTGCGGCGGCCGCGGTCCTCGCGCAGATCCCGGCCTGGATCGCCGACTACAACGCGGTCGCGCCGCACTCGGCACTCGGCTTCCAGGCGCCACAGCAGTACCGCGCGGCGGTCGCCGTCGCGGCGGGTCTCATGGGTTAGCCCAAACTGTCTCACGAATCGGGGTACAGAGCATTGGTGGGAGCGTTCCCCGCAAACACCCACAGATCCGAAAAGATTTCGTCTGGAGTGTGGCCCGCGGCTTTAACGACCGTATAGCGCTCCTTGAAAGCGCGCGCTGTTCGGTCGCCTAGTGTAACGTCGTACCAGTTCGCGAAAAACTGACCAACCAGGTCTGCCTTCCTCATTCCGACTCGCAAGAACGACTCGACACTATTTGAGAGCTGATTCGCGGACAGCTTGTTGGCGGGAACGGGTCGGACCACTGAGTCCGGAGGCGTGGCCTTGCAAGCGATGGTGTCTACAACGACTGCGATGTCTTGGAAAGAGAGAGAGGCGAGACCCTCTTCACTGACCGGAGCGCCAAGTAGCGCTACCAGATCCGTGCGCGGCAACTCCAACGCTCGCGCGGAGACTTCGTGGTAGCCCCACGGTATAAGCCGAAGCGGCCTATGTGCTGATTCCAACCTGAGCAGCTCCTCGGTCACAAAGGCTGGAGTTCCAGGTATGACGTTGTGAACAAATACCCAGGTGCCGAAATACTTCTCCCAGTGCGGAAGGGCCCCGGCAAAGTCCTCGGCGATCTTGGTGACGGTGGGTTGCTGGGCCAGTTCCCGCGGTGCGTAACATTGGAAGAGTTGCCGTTCCGACTTCAGGTACCCGTCATTCTTTCGATCTCCGTCTTTTCCCCACGGAGCCTGCGGCTGGTAGTCACCGGGGTAGCGGCGCGCCATGATACCGGCGAATAGATCCTGGAACTGCTCACCAGTCCGCTTCGAAAACTCCGACCTTAGTTGTATCTCAAACGATAGCCGCTCAAGTAAAAGCATGGTCGCCGCTGGGCTCGGTTGCCGGGAACTTGGCTCGCGGCGGGACCAAACGCAACTGTTTACCGAACTACGGTTGACCGGATCTGTTGTGGCTTTGTGAATTCGCGCTCAGGGAGGCCGAGTCGCAGTCCCCATTTTCGCCCCAAGCAGCTCCTGGAAGGGACTCAGCCTCGTTACGCGAGAAAGAGAAAATTGCGCCAGGGCCTTCTCGGCCTGTGCGTCGAGGTCAGTTTCGGTCTCGATCGGGTTGTTCTCCATTGGTCGCGGGGCTCGAGTCAGTCCCTGCGAGGCGGCAATCCTTTCCCGCTTGTCGCGCTCCTGCTGCGAGGGCATAAACCGCCCGTAGATCTTGAGCACCAGGATGGCATTGGCGTGTCCGAGCTGGCGCGCGATGAGTTCGGCCGGTGTGCCGGCGCGGGCGGCGCGGACTGCGTACGAGTGCCGCTGGTCGTGAATGCGATAGTCTTCGATGCCGAGTGTCCTATAGGCGGCCTGGTGGTGATCCTGGGCTCTCCAGCGGTCGCGGTGAGGGAAGATCGGCGCATTCGGTGTGAGCAGCGCCATGTGCTTCGCGACGTACGGCCAGGCCCATTCGGCGACGCGGACGATGCGGTCCCGGGCGTGGGTCTTGGTGCCGGCGGCGCGGATCTCCCGTCGGGCGGTGTCCACGTCGCGCGCGTGTAGAGCGAGGGCCACGGATATCTCGATGCCGGTCCCGCCGAGGAGCGCCGATAGAGTGCGATAGGGCTCGGGTTGGGCATTGGCGAGGCGGATCATGTTGGCGACGTCGAGCCAGCGGCATCTCGGTGCGGCAGTCGGGGTGCCGAGATATCTCTGAGCGGGTTGGAAGCGATGATTTGATGGCGGACGAGATATCGCGCGAACTGGGACATAGCGGCGTGAGCTTTCCGTCGCGTGCCGGCTCTCCCCTTGTAGTGTGCTAGCCAGTCCTCGAGTCTGGCGACGGTGAATTGCGACCGGGGGAACGGTTTGCCCTCTGGAAGGAGTTTCCTGACGACGTGTCGGTAGTGATCGATAGTGTCGGGAGCGACGTTGGGACCGTGAAGCGCAAGCCAGGTGGCGACATGGGGCTCGAGATCAACGTCGTCGAGTCGAGCGCGTAGGGCATCGAGCTGGCGCGAGCGTACGGCGTCGAATAGTTCGCCAACAGTCAGTCGGTCGTCCACCATCGCGTTGAGAAGATCCCACTCCCGCCGGTCGATGAGCTCGCGGAGGGCGCGCTCGATCGCACGTGCGGTGGCGCGGTCGAGCGTACCGGTGGACTTCCGAACCGTGCCGCCGGGGGTCGGGATCTCGACGTACCAATGGGGGCGATTGGGTCGACGGAACGGCACGCTGCTGGGTGAGGGGCGCACAATTTAGCAACGTGTCGTCAGTCGTGCGTCATTGATATCTCAGGCGCCGAAGCGCCGGGTCGCACGGCGCTGTTCCGCCCACGTGCGAACATTGACGGGGTTGTACCGCACGAGCGGCTTACCGTGTCTGCCGGTACCGGGCAGTAGGATCTTGGGGCACGCGGACGCGCGCAGATATCTCTGGCTGACGTTGAGGTAATCCGCGGCTTCGGCCTGGGTCCATAGCCGGGTTGTCGACGTTGGTCCGGCGGCTTCCGTACGAACGCCGGGGTGATTGGCGGCGTCTTCGGTGGTGGGTGTCGACGATCGGGGCTTGAGGCGTGTCATCTCTCTATGGGGCATAGAGTCTCCATTCGACCGGGTCTGAGGCGCAGGCATCTCTTGGCGCATCAGAATTGATCCTCGTGGCCTCGACGGCGGTCTATATAAGTAGAGGGAGGTATCGCACGGTCGTGCAGCGACCGGTGCGGTGTGACTTGGCAAGGAGGTGCCGTGAGTGACGCGAGTCCGGGGTCTGGAGATATCGGCGGTACGAGGGTAGGTAGTGACTGGATCGCCAGCTGTCGATCGGCGCGCGTCGAGCGCGATGCAGAGCTGGTAGCGCGAATTCGGAAGGGCGACGAGGGAGCGTTTTCCGAGCTGTACACGATCTACTGGCCGATCCTGTGCCGAACCGCGGCGACGATTGTTGGGGAGGATGCCCCAGACGTCGTGCAGCAGGTGTTCGTAAAGCTGTGGCGGATTCGCGAGAGGCTGGTGATCAACTCGAGTGTGGCGGCCTACCTCTTTCGCGTTGTGAGAAACCGTGCGTTGGATGATCGAGAGCAGGGGACTCGGCGGCGACGAAACGAGTGGGCTTTTAGCCTTGGAGCGACTGCACGCCACGGAGATACGCCGTACGTGGACAACCCGGAGTGGCTGGCGGAGCTCAACGAGCAGACGGCCGCCGTATTCAGCAGCGGCGAGGCGCGAGCGATGCGAGGAGATGTTGACGTCGCCCTGGAGCGCGCCATTCAGATCATGAGTCCGCGACGTCGGGAGGCCTTGGCCATGTGGTGGGATGCCGGGGTTGGAGGCGCACACCTCACCTACGCGGAGATCGGGGCCGCTCTGGATATTGTCCCGTCCACCGTCCGGCAGCATGTGATCGAGGCGCGGCGGATTCTTGACGCGTGCCTTGATCGAGCTGGGTGGTCTAACGTGTTGGAGCGCCAGGAGTCTCGGCCGCGGAAGGGTGGATCGCATGCCGCGTAGAGTCACCCGGTGGGGCGCCCCGCTTTCCCTTTGGCAGACAAGACATTGGTCGTGGGGGCCGGACGCTGAGCGAATCCACGCATTGCGCCGTTGTATCATCCAGTCGCACCGACGATGCGCGGCCGCGCTGTTGATGGGGTCGACCTGTGGGAGCGGCTACAGCGTGGTGCTTTGGGCGGTCCCGCAGACGCTACGCGCACTGCGGGTATTGATGCGTGAATGAGTCACATGAGGACGGAGCAATGAAGGCTGAACTTTTCTCAAAACTGGTCGCGGCTCTCGATGAAGCTGTTGCTTGTCATTGGGGTGCGAAGCTCGATCTTCGTACAACCGTGCTCCCGGAGAAGCCTGAGCCACTGAGCAGCAACCCGTGCGCTCTCGGCGATGGGGATGTCGTCAGGGATGACGGAGAGCGGTTCGGTCAAGTGAGGAGAGGTCCACCATGAAGAAAAAGATCGCGATCGAGACCTACGCCAGCGTGTGGGACGCTTGGCGGACACTCCGGGACAGGCCGCGAACCCTCCGCGCCCTCGAGTCACGAGCGACCACGAGCCTTCTTTTTCCTCTTGCGAGGACCAGGGATCTTATCCGCCGGCGTCCATATGACGCGGCTCTCCTCGAAGGACCACTCGGCGATTGGATCGCCCGTGCGCTTGTGATCGAGGATCGCTTCTGCGACGGCAGCGCGAAGGGCGCGATCGATGGCGGTGCCTTCGGCGAAGACCTTCGCGATGTCGACTTTACGCTCGCCGTTTCCGCTCTTTCTTGTTCGCTCAGCCATTCGTGGCTTCCTGTTGGATAGTTCTCCAAAATGTCACGAACTAGCGACGTCGCGGTAGGCTTGAAAGAAACTCGTCAGACCGCGCTCAAAGTGACGCCGAATATCGTGATCGGGGACCATACGGAGGTGGAGAGCGGTGTACGCTCTCCACTCCCATGAGTCATTGTTTTCTCACCCCTCGGGCCAGGTTTCGCCCTTCTCCGGCCTTGGCTGAACCCGGCGTGCAGAATGGGCAAATGGGCTTTGATTGGCGTTTCTGTACCCGGTTCCTGAACTCGCGCGTCACTTCGGGCCAGAAGCGGGCGAGAATGACGGGCTGACCTTGGATCGCCGGATCGTTCGGGTCTGCGGCTACTCTGGCCTGGAGCGTCCGAGATCATAGGTGATCGGGTGAATGAGCGTCCCACTCGGCAAGACAATATGCCACAGGGAGAGATCACCGATCACGATCTGACTCATCCAACAATGGGGCCTGCTGGTGTGCGCGATCATCGCGCCACCTCGCCGGCGTCGGGGTGAGCGGCGGCGTAGCCCACTGCGTACGCGTCGAGGCTCGCCTCAAACTCCGTGGCGCAGTGTAGCTCCGGCATGTCGTGGAGTAGCCGGCTGCCAATCTCGCGACTCTCGTGAGTCGGCCGGACATCCGCACCGCACCACGCGCAAGGTGGCTCTAAGCGGATATAGCGACGGAGTAAGGCAGCCTCGGTGACGGCCTGCGTGGCCAGCGCGTGACGCGCGAGCTCCGCCTAGACGTAGGAGGACTAGGGGACGCCGTCGACGACGTACAGCCCCTCATTGGCGATGATCCCGAGCTCGACGGCCGGTAGGGGAGCGGGCTGGCTCGATTTTGTGAGCTGGGAAAATACCGACAATCATTAGATAAGCTGTTACCGCGCAGCGCGTTACGAAATCACTGTGATGCGTCGCTAGAGGCGCGCCGCCGGCACCGACGCCCCAGCCGGCCGGCGGACGGCGGTAGCGATCCCCCGTGTCTGCCGCGCACGAGTCGGTGCTTGCCCCGATGTCCGCGCGCGACAGCGCGGCTACTACCGAGAAATCGCCTTCGCCATCCACCGCACGTCCCAGTAGCGGTCGAACTTGCGGCCGACTTCCACGAACGTGCCGACGGTAGTGAAGCCGAAGCTCTCATGCAGGACGTTTGAGGCCTGGTTGGGTTGCGCGATCCCGGCAACGACGAGGTGGACGTCCTCGGTCGCCAGCGCATTGAATAGCGCGCGATACAAGGCTGTGCCGATGCCGCGTCCAGTTGCATCCGGGCGACACTGGATGGTGACTTCGACGGTCGGGTCGTACGCCTGCCTTGCGCGAAATCGGCCAGTGGCTGTGTAGCCGGTGATTGTGCCCGGCGGATCTTCGGCAACGAGGATCCGATGGCGGCGGCCGTCGGAATGGTCGTGAAACCAGGTCGTGCGTTGGACGGCGGACACAGGATGGAGATCGAAGGTGGCGTGAGAGTTGACCACGTAGTAGTTGTGGATCTCCGTCAACTGCGGGAGGTCGTCGAGTGTCGCTGGTCGGATGATCACGTCGGCCCGGTGCTCTGTGTCGTCAACTGACATCTGTATATGATGGGAATGTGTGTCACCCGCAATCCGGTCGCCGTCGACTTGACACATCAATTGACATTGATATATAGTTAGCCATGGTCACGGCGGTCAAGACGGATCTCAGCGGCATCACACGGCAGTTTCGGGCGCTCTCGGATGAGACTCGCCTGCGGATCGTCGACTTGCTGCGCGGCGGAGAGCAGTGCGTCTGTGACCTGACCAGCGCGCTCGACCTTGGGCAGTCGTTGCTGTCCTTCCATCTCAAGACCCTTAAGGACGCCGGGCTGGTGACGGATCGGCGCGAGGGGCGCTGGGCGTACTACACGCTCAATCGGGACGCGTTCGCGCAACTCGAGGAATTCGTTGGGGGGCTCCCTTCGAGGCGGCTTACGGTACTTGCAGCGCGGTGCTGCGGGTGAAAGGCGGGTCGCGGCGTCGGCGCACATTTTTTGTGTCTGACTGATCAATAACGCTTGATATGATGAGGGGGTGGGTATGAGCACGAGCGACCAGGGCGGTACAGTGGCGACCGACGCGCCGCTGACGGCGACGGTGCGGGAGAAGTATGGAAAAGCGGCGCTGAAGGTCGCGTCCGGTGAGGCCGCGAGCTGCTGCGGGCCGACGTGTTGCGGGGGGTCGGCGTCGAGCGCGTTGGACGCGGACGTCAATCCGATCACCTCGAATCTCTACAGCGACGGTCAGACGGCGACGCTGCCCCAGGAGGCCGTGCTGGCCTCGTTGGGCTGCGGCAACCCGACGATGCTCGCCACTCTCCTGGAGGGCGAAGTCGTGTTGGACCTCGGGTCGGGCGGCGGGATCGATGTGCTCCTCTCCGCGCAGCGCGTTGGACCAACGGGCAAGGCGTATGGCCTGGACATGACCGACGAAATGTTGGCACTGGCGCGCGACAACCAGCGGCGCGCTGGGGTGCAGAATGTCGAGTTCCTGAAGGGGCAGATCGAGGCGGTGCCGTTGCCGGACGCATTCTGTTGACGTGATCATCTCCAACTGCGTCATCAACCTGTCTGGCGACAAGCGCCAAGTCCTGGCCGAAGCGTTCCGGGTCCTCAAACCCGGTGGACGGTTCGCGGTATCGGATGTCGTCGTGCGGGGGGAGATTCCGTCCGTCGTGAAACAGAGCATGGAGTTGTGGGTCGGGTGCATCGCGGGCGCGTTGCGTGAAGACGAGTTCCTGTCGCTCCTGGGCGATGTTGGTTTCATTGACGCGTCGATCGAACCCACCCGGGTCTATGAGATCGAAGATGCGCGAGCATTTCTGGCGAGCGCGGGGCTGGACGCGGACGCAGTTGCCCGCGACGTGTCGGGGCGCATTCTGAGCGCGTTTGTCCGGGCGCAGAAACCGGCGTAAGAGAGGAGGAAAGGCATGGTGACGGGTGAAGGATCGAGTAGGACAGAGTGAGCGGCCGATGCTCCGTCCGGCTACGGTTGCAGATCTCCCGGGCGTCGAGCGGTTGCTGACTGACTCCGACCTTCCGTTGGTCGGCGTGAGCGCGGCGATCGAGACGTTCGTGGTCGCGGAACACCGGGGAGCATTGGTAGGCGTTGCCGGCCTCGAGCTGTGTTGCGACAACGGATTGCTGCGATCGGTCGCGGTCGCGCCGGCCTGGCAACATTGCGGATTGGCGCGGGCACTCGTGAGCCGAGTCATGGCCGAAGCAGAAGAGCGCCGCCTGCACGCGGTGTATCTCTTGACGACGACCGCGGCGCACTACTTCCCCCGCTTTGGTTTTGCGGAGACTACGCGTGACGCCGTGCCCCCTGACGTCGCCGCGACGGACGAGTTTCGGAGTGCGTGTCCGGCATCTGCCGTGGTCATGACGCGGCCGCTCGCGGGAGCGCATGGCGGACGCTGAGACCGTTCGCCGGGCCGACGTCGTCGTCATTGGCGCCGGCCAGGCAGGGCTCGCGGTGGGGTACTACCTCCGGCGCACCGGACTCTCGTTCGTTCTGTTGGATGCGCGTGCTGAACCGGGTGGCGCATGGGGTGAGACCTGGCCGTCGTTGCGATTGTTCTCCCCTGCACAATGGAGCTCACTGCCCGGGTGGCTCATGCCGTCGTCGGGCGACGAGTATCCAGGGCGCGATGCGGTGATCGGCTATCTCGCGGAGTACGAACGGCGCTACGCGCTCACGGTTGAGCGGCCCGTGCGAGTGACGGGCGTGCGGCGTGAAGGCGACGCGCTGCGCGTGGAGACCGACCGTGGTACGTGGGTCGCGCGCGCCGTGGTGAGCGCGACAGGGACGTGGGCGCACCCAGTCCGACCGGTCGTTGCCGGTAGTGATGGCTTCTGCGGTACTCAACTGCACTCCGCGCACTATCGAGGGCCGGAGCCATTCCGGGGTCGCCGCCTGGCCGTGGTCGGCGGTGGAAACTCAGGGGCGCAGATCGCGGCGGAGCTGGCGGACGTGGCTGACGTCTGCTGGGTCACGCGGGAGCCGCCCCGATTCCTGCCGGACGATGTCGACGGACGCGTCTTGTTCGGACAAGCGACGGAGTGGTACCGCGCGCTGCGGGAGGGGCGCCCGGCACCGCCGCTCCGCAGCCTGGGAGACATTGTCGCCGTCCCCGCGGTGCGCGCCGCGCGGGTGCGGGGCGTGCTCGAACCCTTGCCGATGTTCGAGTACTTCGAGGTCACCGGCGTGGTGTGGCCGAATGGCACGTACCGGACTCTCGACGCGGTAATTTGGGCGACGGGGTACCGGCCGGCCCTCGGACATCTCCGCATCTCTCGGTGTTATCGAAGCGAACGGTTGGGTGCGAACCGAGGGGACGAGGGCGATCGTCGAGCCGCGACTCTGGCTCGTCGGGTACGGCGACTGGACAGGGTATGCCTCGGCAACGTTGATCGGTGTCGGGCGCAGCGCGAAGGCGACGGTCGACCAGATCTTAGCGGCCCAGGGCGTGACAGAAACCGCGCCTCACGGCCATTGAGTTGTTCGAGAGCATAAGACCCCATGCGCTACGCCCTCCTATCCGATGTCCACGCCAACCTGCCGGCTCTGGAGGCGGTGCTCAGTGACATTGAGCGAAGCCGAACGACGATCGCTGCTACGTATCACCTCGGCGATCTCGTCGGATACGCGCCGTGGCCGAACGAAACCGTGGCCCTGCTGCGCGAACATGGCATCCCCGGCGTGAACGGCAACTACGACTCGACGGTGGCGACCGGCTACAAGCATTGTGGCTGCAAGTACGAGGATCCGCATCAGGAAGCATTGTCGCACGAGAGCTACGCGTGGACGCTGGCGCACACGTCCGACGCGACGAAGGCTTACCTCGGCACGCTGCCCTTTCGCATCGACCTCCGCCCGCTCGGCGGACACGTGGCCGGCCCCACGGTCACACTGGTTCACGGGACACCGACGCTGAACACCGTGTATTGGACGGAGGATCGACCCGACGCGTTCTGCACCACGATGGCGCAGCTCGTTGGCGCGCGTGCGGGCGATGTCTTAGCATTCGGCCACACGCACAAGCCATGGCATCGGATCGTCGAGGGCGTCCACTTCGTCAACACCGGAAGCGTGGGGCGCCCGAAAGACGGCGATTGGCGAGCGGGGTACGTGTTGCTCGACGTGAGCGACGGCTCGATCGGGGTCGAGTTCGTGCGAGTCCACTACGATGTCGATCGCACAACGCGCGGGATTCTGGACAGTACGCTGCCGCATGAGTTCGCGGAGTATTTGCGGACCGGCGGACGGAGTTCCACTGCCTCTCAAGCCCAATAGCGGATGCGTGAGATCGGGCGCCGCGCGACAGCGGAGGCGATTGGGACGTTCTTCCTGGTGCTCATCGGACCGGGGGCGGCGATGGTGGACGCTGCCACCCATGGGGGACTAGGAGTCGCGGGCATCGCACTGGCGTTCGCGTTCGTCATCACCGGGATGGTGTACGCGCTGGGCCACGTATCCGGGGCGCATCTCAATCCCGCGGTGACCGTCGGGTTCTGGTCGACGCGTCGGTTTCCCGGACGCGACGTCGTGCCTTACATTGCGGCACAATGCGTTGGTGCGGTGGCGGCGTCGGCGCTACTCCGGGGCGTGCTCGGTCCGGTAGGGCATCTCGGCGCGACGCTGCCGGCACTGACGCCCGCGATATCCATTATGGGCGCGTTCGCCATTGAATTCGTTCTATCGTTCGCGCTCATGTTCGTCATCATGGCGGTGGCCACCGACGAACGCGTGGCGCCGGGGTTTGCGGGTATAGCGGTGGGCCTGACAGTCGGGTTTTGTGCGCTGACGGGCGGGCCGCTGACCGGCGCCTCCATGAATCCGGCGCGCTCGTTCGGGCCAGCGCTCGTGGGGGGAGAGTGGCGGGCGCACTGGCTGTACTGGCTGGCGCCTCTCGTCGGGATGATCGTCGCAGCCCGGGTCTATGAGTGGCTACGGCCCGCGGCTACTCGCCACGCGCGAAAGGATCAGCCGTTGATCAGGCATTGAGGGACCAGTGCTGCCGACGACCGAGGCGGAGGACGATGACGATCCCGTGAGTCGGACACGGCGCCGCACAGCACACCGGCCATAACGAGTCGCCATGCGCGTTCTCGTCATTGGTGGCAGCGATGCCGGTATCAGCGCCGCGCTCCGAGCACGGGAGCTGAACGAGGGCGGCGGCGGTGGTCTTCGTCGTCTTGTTGTTGCTGCTGCTCGAGTTCCTCGAGCGAAAGGTCGTCGGCACGCGGCCGGGATGGCCAGCCGCGCTCGTGGGTCTCCCTGTCGGATGAATCCCGGCCGCACTTTCGTTCGCGGCGGTTGATCCCGGACATCACTGGTGGCGAGACGAGGGTGCTGGCTTCGCCTGGGGAACAGAGGCCGCGGTGTTGGGGCGGCGGCGGTGGCGGCGGGGGGCGGAAGCGCCGAACATGGACTCGGAGAGCGTCCGTGCTACGCTGCGATGGTCACGATCACCGTAACAACGGATGCCGCATGAGTGCGCGCAGGATGAGCGGCACCCCGACCGCGCCTGGCACGAGCCAGTAGGCGAGGGTCGGCAGACTCCCGCCAGAGCGGAAGGGCCTTGCCGTTGTCGACGTAGAAGGCCGTGACGAGCAGGATGTACGACACGCCCATGCCGCTGATGTGCATCGGGAGCCAGTTGCGCCACTGCCGGCGGCGAGCCGCGCGTCCGAACGTCGCGGACGCGTAAGACAGGGCGCCGAGAATGAACAACGGGTAATCCTCCGTCCAGCGCGTCACGGAGAGCACCGTCGCTGAGACAAACACGGCGGAAAGGCACCAGTAATAGATCGTGCCGAAGGTCGGGTGGCGGCCAGGGCGCTTGTTGCTCAGCATCGCAACGATGCCTGTGACCGCACATACGAGGGCGAAGAGGACGTGCAGGCCCACCACGGTAAGGAATACGGGGTCACTGGAAGGCACGCGGATTCCGGCGACGCCGGTCTGCACGGCGATCATGTACGAGTCACGACGCCATCGCGCTCACCCCGGCGGGGCGCCGCGGAGCAACGAGTCGGCATGCGCGGCGAAGACGGCAGGATCGAGACGCGATCCCGAGGTACCGCGGCGGTTGGGGAGATGGAGCTGGTGCATCCAGAAGTCGGGCCGTGGTGGCGATGACCCATCCCATCGAGTCGCCGGACCGTAGATCATGTAGATGTCCCACGCGTCCTGGTCGATGCCCAGCACGGTGTCGTACTGGTGTACGAGGACCGACTGCCCGTCCCAGAAGTGGGTCGCGCGAGAGTCGGGGAGGAATCGGGTCGCAGTACCGACGTCGGATTCGTGCCCGAACAACTTCGGCACCCACACGACATAGGCGGCGAGGCGAGGATCAGGTTGTTTGGCGAGCAACACGTGCTCGACTTCGGAGGCCCCCCGAAGACACTCCCCTCACGTAGGGGCGACGAGCATAACGACCCGCACCTTGCCGACGTTGGCGTTGAACGCCGTTCGCAATGGCTCGGCGTCGGCGCCAATTACCCGGTACGAAGATGGTGGCGCACTGGGCACGCAGGACAACGCGGTCATCAGCGATGCGCAGCATGCCACGCTCAGTCGAAGAGGAGTCGTCATTGAATAAGCCAGAGGATGACGGCGCAGATCCACGCACATGTGGCGATCGAGAGGCTCCGGCGGATCAACCGGCCGACGTGGGTCGGGCATGCCGCTGCGCTGGTGCCGGAACTGCGACGGGTTCGCCAATAGCCGAGGCCGAGGAGTACCGCGGAGATGAGCAACAACGGCAGGCGGTAGGGCGCGAGTCCCGCGGCGGCGACGGCACCGCCCGCACCGAGCACTAGGACGGTGACCGGGCCGACGCAGCAGAGGCCCGCCATTGCCGCGGCGAGCGCGCCCGCGAGGCCGCCTGCCGCCGCACCGCCCGCGAGCCAAGGTTCGCGTCGGCGTCTCGGTGATTGAGTCGGGTTCAACCGCGGGCGTTGCATTGCGGGTTGGTGAGATCATGGGGCCTCCGCCTTCACCGCGGTGAGGGCCACGAAGATGGTGGCGGCGCCCGGTGCGGGAAGCAATCGGCCGGTCGCGTCCCGGTACACCCGGCACCCGTCGCCGGCGTCGAGCGCGGCCGTCGCGTTGACGACGTCTTGTCCGGCGACCAGCACGGTCGGCGAGGCATACCGCCGAGCGTACTGCGGCGCGTCCGGCGCCGCCCGATCCCACTCGATCCAATCGGGCGGACGGCCGGCGCGCGCGAATGCGGCACGCAGCTCAACTCGCGCGGCGTCAACGTTCGGGCAGGTGGCGTCGAAGATTAGTTCGACCTGCGGTCCGGGACTCATCGGTGATCCTCGAGTGCCTGGAGGATCGGGCAGTCGCCGATAAGATCCTGCCGTCGACAGGCGGAGGCGAGATCTGTCAGGACCACCCGCATGCGGTTCAGGTGGTCAACTTTCTCGTCGATACGGGCGATTGCTCGTTCGGCGCTTGCCTCGACCCGTGCACACGGGCTATTGCTACCGACCCGCAGCGTCAAGAGTTCAGAGATCTCGTCGAGCGTGAATCCGAGCGCTTGTGCGTGCTTGATGAAACGCACGCGGGCGACGGCGGCGGGCTCGTATTCCCGGTAGCCGGAGGAGCGACGATCTGTGGCGGGCATGAGTCCCCGGCGCTCGTAGTACCGTAGCGTCTGGACATTGACGGCCGCTTGGGCCGCGACTTGGCCGATGCGCATCACTACAGTCTAAACTCTATACCATGGTATAGAGTCAAGCGCTGGGACCGACCCAGCCGGCGGCAAGGGTAACACGCCCACTCGTCGCTCCGAGAGCCTTTCTCGGCAGCCAAGGGCGTCCGCTTCTTCGGATTTGAGGGCTATATTGCCGATATGACCCGTTGGCGCCGCCTGACAGCGGCATTCGCCGCGCTGTTCGTTCTCCAGCTCGTCTTTGTGGAGAGCGGGTATGCCTGTTCCATGTCGCGCATGGCGCACGGCATGGATGGCATGGCGATGCCGCAGGCCGTGCACACCGACGCACCGGCATCGGGGGACCACACCACGCCATGCCGGTTCCCATGGGCGCCTGACGGCTGCCAGTCGATGGCGCCGTGCGCACCGGCGACGCTCGTCACCGCGGTGCAAACGCTGTTCGATCGACCACCGCTCGTGGCTGTGATGCCTGTGCTCGCGGTCCTTACGCCGCCATTGGCGACGTCGCTCCCTGAGCTACCGCCTCCCAGGTTCTAGTCCCGCTCACAATTCGGAGCTCGTGAGCTGTTTCGCATCGTGACGTGATGCGGAGCGATCGGCGTGTCGTATCGACGACGCCCGGTGTGGACATCAACCTGTCGGAGCATGTCAGCACAACTTTTCGCACCATATCTGGTGGCGGTGGTCGCGTATGCCGGCGTTGCGGGCGCGCAGCCGCTCGCCGCATTGAGCGACTTGGATTCGCTCATCCGCTTGGGACTCCGATCGAACCCCTCGATTCACGTCGCTGGGCATGCGGAGGCCGCGGCGCGCGCCCGGATCGGTCCGGCGGGCTCGTGGGCGGATCCGATCCTTGGGCTTGGACTCACGGATCTGCCGATCGCGCGGCCAGGGTTCTACGACTCATTCACAATGAAGGTGTTCCGCGTGACGCAAACCGTGCCGTTCGCGGGTGCCCCGGCCGCTCGCGGACGTGTCGCGGAGCACGAGGCGGCGGCGGCAGGCTATCGGGTGGAGTCCATACGCCTCGAGACCGTGGAGCAGATCAAGGACGCGTATTACGATCTCGCGTTTGTCGACCGCGCGCTGGCGATCGTGCAACGCAGCCATGACGTGCTTGTGGACTTGGGACAGGCGAGCGAGGCACGGTATGGTGCGGGGTCCGGGAGCCAACAGGACGCGCTCAAAGCTCGGGTCGAATCGGCGCGACTGGCGGACCAGGCGGTCACGCTGCGCGCGCAACGGTCGGCGGTCTTGGCCCAACTCAACGCGGTACTGGACCGTCCGAGCGACACGCCAGTCGAGAGGCCGTCGGTGCCGACCGATATCATACGTGCGGGTCTGCCCGATTCCGCCAAGGGCGCTTCGTTCGTATCGTCCGCTCTCGATGCCGCGGCGGCGGATTCCCCATTCGCGCCGCTGCGAGATCTGCAAGATGAGGCCGAGCAGGCGAGTCCGGCGCTTCGCGAGCACGAATCGATGATCTCGGCGGACGCCGCACGTCTGGATGTGGCGCGAAAGGGGCGTATCCCGGACGTCGACGTGTCGCTGGAGTACGACCAGCGAACCGGGTTCCCGGACTTCGTGACGGCGATGGTCTCGCTGCCGATCCCGATCCACAGTGGGCGGAAGCAGGGAGAGATGGTCGCGGAGGCCCGGTGGCAGCTGGCGGCTGATGATGCGCAGCACCACGCAGCGGCGAATGACATCCGGGCAGCCGTCGCGAGCCAGTACGCCGAAGTCGAACGCGCGCGTACGCAGCTCGCGCTGTATGCCAAGGCCATTCTGCCGCCGGCCAACGCGAGCCTGCGGTCGGCGACCGCGAGCTATGAGGCGGGAAGAGGGGACTTCGCCAGTGTGTTGTTGGCCCAGGCGACCGCGTTTCAGTACGACATCGAGTACGGTCGGGCGCTCACCGACTTCGCCAAAGGGTTGGCGAAGCTCGAGCGGACGGTCGGACGGGGGCTCCTCCCATGATCAGTCGCTACCTGCTGATGGTCATCGTAAGCCTGGAGATCGCCGCGTGTAATCGCGCTCCCGGCGGCACGGCCAAGGCGCCGCGATCTGACAGTCTGCCAGGAATGCCAGGCATGAAGGGAATGCCGGAGATGAAAGGTATGGCGGGCACGGCTGGTATGCCGGCGTCTCAACCGGGTACCGTCCGCCTGACGGCCGATCAGATCCGGCGGTTTGGCGTCACCTTCGGCATAGTCGAACAACGGCCGCTCGCGGCGCAAGTCCGGACGGTCGGCACGGTCATGGCCGACGAGACCAGGCTGTCGCAGGTCGTGCCGAAGGTCGGTGGGTATGTGGAGCGGTTATATGTAAACCAGACAGGCCAGCGAGTGCGCCTGGGCGATCCGCTCGTGGCCGTGTATTCGCCCGATGTGGTGGCTGCCGAGGGCGAGCTGCTCGTGGCGGCGCGACTCGATCGGGCGTCGGGGGACAGCGCGACCCCGTCGAGTCTCGTCGATGCCGGGAAACAGCGGCTCCGCGCCTGGGACGTCAGCGAGGAGCAGATCGCGCGCGTGCTCAGAACGGGCACGCCTGAACGCACCGTGACGTTTGATGCGCCTGTGAGCGGTGTCGTGATGGACAAGAAGGTCGTCCAAGGGCAGGCGATCCAGCCGGGGGATATGCTCTTGTCGGTCGCCGATCTCTCGGAGGTGTGGGTCACCGCCGAGGTCCGAGAGGCCGACGCCGCGTCGGTGCGCATTGGCTCACGCGCCACGATCGAACTTACGGCGTATCCCTGGCCGCACGTTCACGGGTCGCGTGAGTTTCGTCTATCCGACCGTGCAGGGCGAGGCGAGATCCGTCGCCGCGCGCATCACCGTCCGCGAATCCCTGACGATCTGCTCAAACCGGGTATGTACGCAACCGTGGCGTTCATGGAGCCGGCGCGGATGTCGCCTCTCGGTACCGGCATCGGCGATCCTCAGTACTGGTGATCGGCACATGGTCTTCATCGACATGGGCGGTGGGTCGCTCATGCCGCACGATGTCGTGGTCGGGCGGACGGCCGGTGAGTTCTCCGAGATCCTGTCCGGTGTCCGGCCCGGCCAGCGCGTGGCCACGTCCGCGCAGTACCTACTCGACTCGGAGTCGAACCTGGCCGAAGTCATGAAGAGCATGATCGGGCAGGGTGGCGGAACGGGTACCATGCAGGACATGCCGGGGATGGAGATGGCGCCCGCCCGCCACGACTCGACTCCGAGGAAATAGCCGATGCGCCGCACATTCCTCACGCGCGTCATCGAGTGGTCGGTCGCGCACACGGTCGCGGTCCTCCTCGCGACGGTCGTCCTCGCCGGCGGCGGTGTCTGGGCGCTCATGCGCACTCCAGTGGACGCCATCCCGGACCTGTCCGACGTGCAGGTCATCGTCATGACCGAGTGGCCGGGACAGGGGCCGCAGCTCGTCGAAGATCAGGTGACGTATCCGCTAGAGACAGAACTCCTCAAGGTGCCGCGGACCAAGGTGGTGCGCGGCACAAGCGAGTTCGGGCTGTCGGCCGTCTACGTGGTGTTCGAGGACGGGACGGATCTGTACTGGGCGCGGTCGCGGGTATTGGAATACCTGAACGGTGTCCAGGGGAAGCTCCCGCGAGAGGCACGCCCGGTGCTGGGCCCGGACGCAACCGGCGTCGGCTGGGTGATGCAGTACATCCTGACGGACACGAGCGGTCGGCTCAATCTGGCGCAGCTCCGGGCATTGCAGGACTTCACTGTCCGGCCGGCGCTGACGGCGGTGCCGGGGGTCGCGGAGATCGCGTCCCTCGGTGGGTTCGAGCAGCAATACCAGGTCACGGTCGACCCAACGAAGCTGCTCGCGTACCATGTTCCGCTTGCACGGGTGGCCGACGCCGTCCGCGCCTCCAACCAAGACGTTGGCGGTCGCGTGCTGGAAATGGGCGGTGCCGAGTACGTCGTTCGCGGGCGAGGGCGCTTCTCGAACTTGGATGACATTCGCGCCGTCTCGCTCGGCGCGGGGCAGGGTGGCGCGCCGATCACCGTTGGCGACGTGGCGACCGTCCAGATGGGACCGGAGATCCGCCGCGGAATCGCAGACGTGAACGGCAGGGGCGAAATCGTCACCGGCTGGGTCGTCATGCGGTTCGGAGAGAACCCGCGGGCGGTCATCGGGCGGGTAAAGGCGAAGATGGCGGCCCTGGAACGGGCGCTGCCGGCCGGCGTGACCTTCGTCGACGGCTACGACCGATCGGGTCTCATCGATCGGGCGGTGGCGACCCTCAAGGGGAAGCTGGTCGAAGAGTCGATCATCGTCGCGCTGGTCGCGTTGCTTTTCTTGCTTCACGCCGAGAGCGCATTGGTCGCGATCCTGACGCTGCCGATCGGAATCGGGATGGCGTTTCTAGCGATGCGGGTGTTGGGGTTGAGCGCCAACATCATGAGCCTGGGTGGGATCGCGCTGGCGATCGGCGTCATGATCGACGGGGCCATCGTCATGGTCGAGAACTTCCACAAGCACGTCGAGCGGAACGATGCCGAGGGACGCCCGCGCGGACACTGGGCGCTGGTGGTCGACGCGTCGAACGAGGTCGGGCCCTCGTTGTTCGTCTCGTTGCTCATCGTCACGGCGAGCTTCCTGCCGGTATTCGCATTGCAGGATCAAGAGGGGCGGTTGTTCTCGCCGCTGGCGTGGACCAAGACGCTGTCGATGGCCGCGGCCGCGCTGCTCTCGGTGACGCTCGTGCCAGTCATGATGGGCCTGCTCATCCGGCGTGGCGTCAAGCCCGAAGCAGCGAACCCGGTCAACAGGGCGCTGATCGCTCTGTATCGGCCCGTGATCGTGTTCGTGCTCCGGCATCGGTGGCTCGTGATCGGCGGCGCCGTGCTGGTGCTTGGGGTGACGGCGTACCCGTGGGCGCAACTGGGAAGCGAGTTCATGCCGCCGCTGAACGAGGGGAGCATCATGGACATGCCCTCCCTGGCGCCGGCCGTGGGGGTCGGGGAGGCGAAGCGGATCGTGCAGCAGCGCGACGCGGCGCTCGCCCGGATCCCCGAGGTGCGCGTGGTGCTGGGCAAGATCGGCAGAGCAGAGACGGCGACCGACATGGCGCCGCTCTCCATGATCGAGACGATCGCGGTGCTCAAGGATAGGAAAGACTGGCGGCCAGGGGTGACCTACGACTCGATCGTGAGCGAGGCCAACGCGACGGTCCGGACGCCTGGAGTCGCGAACATGTGGTCGATGCCGATCAAGAATCGGTTGGACATGTTGGCGTCCGGTATCAAGACACCAGTGGGCATCAAGGTCGTCGGCCCGAACATTGATACCCTGGATCGCATTGGCCACGACCTCGAGCGGGTGTTGCCGGCAGTGGGCGGTACTAACTCGGTATACGCGGAACGGATCATGGGCGGGTACTACCTCGACGTCGACATCGATCGCGCGGCCGCGGCGCGCTATGGGTTGACGGGCGATGAGATGCCAATGGCGCTTAGTACGGCCGTGGGAGGCGCCGACGCGGGGCAGGTGATCGCCGGGCGTGAGCGGTATGGGGTGCTTGTCCGCTATCCCCGCGATTTCCGCGACAGTCCCTGACCAGGTGCGGAAGATGCTGGTGGCGACGCCGTCCGGGGCGCAAGTCCCACTGCCGCACTGGCGAACGTAGACGTCGTTCGTGGGCCGGCAATGATTAAGTCAGAGAACGCAGCGCTCAATGAGATCGTGTATGTAGATGTACGGGGTCGAGACATCGGAGGGTACGTGCATGACGCGCAGCGGGCCGTCGCGTCACGGCTCGTGCTACCGCCTGGGTACCGGCTCGAGTGGAGCGGTCAGTTCGAGGCACTGGAGCGGGCGACCGCGCGGCTCAAGATCGTCATCCCCATCACGCTCGTGATCATCGTGCTGCTGCTTTACGCCAACTTCCGCAGCTGGGCGGAGAGCGTGATCGTGCTCCTCTCGCTGCCCTTTGCGCTTGTCGGCGGTGTGTGGTTCATGTGGTGGCTCGGGTACAACCTGAGTGTCGCGGTCGCGATCGGGTTTCTCGCGCTCGCCGGAGTGGCCGCGGAGACGGGGATCGTCATGCTGATCTATCTGGACCACGCCTACGCGTCACGCGATATCCACAGTCAGATCGATGTGGACGCCGCGGTCGAGCATGGGGCGGTCGAACGGGCGCGGCCGAAGGTGATGACGGTGACGGCGATCATGGCCGGTCTCGTGCCAATCCTCTGGAGCCAGGGGACCGGCGCGGACGTGATGAAGCGGATTGCCGCGCCGATGGTCGGTGGGATGGTCACGAGCACCGTGCTGACGCTGGTCGTGATCCCGGCGATTTACTCGCTTTGGAAGGAGCGGTCTCATGCCCGGTCACCCGATGCGCGGCGCTGACGGTCGGCAGGCAGCAAATCCCCTGCGGGTGGACGAGCGACGGCGGACGACGTGACGCGGGTCGCGCTAGACCGCGGCGTCCTTCCGGCGGCTCAAGAACTGGAAAAACTCGACTCCCTCGCGGAGCCGTCGCTTGGCCACCGTCGGGCTTTTGACCATCTCGGCGGTGAGCTCGGCGATCTTGCCGGCGCGGAAATAGAACTTCCTGTAGAACGTCTCGACCGAGTCGAAGATCTCCGTACGGCCCAGGTGCTCGTAAGAGAGCGCCGCGGTCTGCATGCCGCGGTCGTTGACGAGATGCGCGTCATCGTCATCAGCCGGCAACCAGCCGTTCTCTATTGCCTGCTTGTATAGATACGTGCCCGGATACGGCGCGGCGATCGACACCTGGATCGTGTGCGGGTTGATCTCGCGCGCGTAGTTGATCGTCTCCTGAATCGTCTCCGTGGTCTCGCCCGGGAGGCCCAGAATGAAGGTCCCGTGAATCGTGATCCCCAAGTCGCGGCAATCCTTCGTGAACCGTCGGGCGATGTCGATGCGCACGCCCTTCTTGATGTTGTTCAGGATCTGCTGATTCCCCGATTCATAGCCGACGAGCAGCAGCCGGAGGCCGTTGTCGCGCAACACTTTGAGCGTGTCGTACGGGACGATCGGCTTGGCGGTGCACGACCACGTGATGCCCAGCTTCCCGATGCCGCGCGCGATCTCCTCGGCGCGCGGTCCGTTGTCGGTGAACGTGTCGTCGTCGAAGTACAGCTCCTGTACTTGCGGAAAGTACTTCGGGACGAGCGCGACCTCCTCCAGCACGTGCGGGACACTGCGCGTCCGGTAGCGATGCCCACCCACCGTCTGCGGCCAGAGACAGAACGTGCACTTGGACCGGCAGCCCCGTCCGGTATAGAACGACACGTACGGATGCTTGAGGTACCCCTGGAAGTAGTCCTCGACGCGTAAGTCGCGCTTGTAGACTTCGGTCACGAACGGGAGGCGATCCATGTCCTCGAGGATTGCCCGGTCGGGGGTGTGGACGGGCCGTCCCGCATCGTCCCGGAACGTCAAGCCGTCGACGGTGCCGAGCGGCTGGCCTTCGGCGACCTCCTTGACGGTGAAGTCGAATTCCTCGCGGCAGACGAAATCGATCGCCTCCGAAGCGAGCAGCGACTTTTCCGGTTCGACGGCGACCTTGGCGCCTACGAACCCGATCATGAGGTTGGGGTTCTCGCGCTTGAACGCCTCGGCGACCTTGACGTCGTACGGGAACGATGGCGAGCTCGTGTGCAACACCATCAGCTCGTACTGCTTCGCGAGCGGCAACACGTCGGACAACGTGAGCCTCGCCGCCGGCGCGTCGACCAGCTTGCTGTCTTCGACGAGGGCCGCGGGTTGGGCGAGCCAGGTGGGGTACCAGTTCGTACGGATCTCGCGCTTCGCCTGGTACCGCGAGCCGGCGCCACCATCGAATCCCTCGTACGAAGGGGCTTGCAGAAAGAGCGTTCGCATCAGGCAGCAATCTCCTCTTCGTTCGCGTGGAGCACTCCATCGGGCCGGACCCACATCGTGTTGCCGCGCCACGTGACGCATGGCCCATGAACCCACACGCCAAATGACGTCAGGTCGCGCACCGGCACCAGCCATGCCCCCGGCTGCCGACGCTCGCATACGATAATGTAGCGTCAGTCGCAGGAGGATCGCGACTACCGGTAGCAAGCTCACCCAGCGCGCGCCATGGTCGAGGAGCGCAGCCACCAGGGTCAGGGGCAGCGTGTACGTCATAAAGGACAGCGCGTGTCCGGCCGACCCGACCGTGCGCAATCCCGGGTCGATTTCTTTCTCACCAATCCTCTTGGAAGTGTTTCAGTAGCCGACGAGACAGACCGCTCCGCGTGTTGTGCAGCCGCCGAGGACGACCGGTGGCGATGGGCGCGAACGGAGAACACTTCGGCACCGCCCGCTCGCCGGCTAGGGAGGAGGTGATCGCGATGTCGGTGTCGTGAACTGGGCTCTGGTCTATCATTGCGGCGTACGTGCGATCGACATTCTGCCAGCTCCGCCAACCGCTCCTGCGAGATGCCGATTTCGCTGCGACGGCCTTCACAAAGCTCGCGACCAGGCCCACGATCGCACCCGTGTTCCGCGCGGAACAGCACGGATTCCCGTCCTTCAGGAGTCGCCTGAGCGAATCCCACGAGCGTGCGCATGGTACCGGTCGCCGCGCTTCCGCACCACCGTCACCAGTCCCCCGTCCGGTCTGAGCACCTGGACGCGCGGCCCGCGTTTCCGCTCAGACATCGGGCAGCGACCGGATCAGCATGATGCTCATGTCGCTAAAATCCGACGTGCACGTATCGATGCTGCCGCGCCACGCCGCTTCGGTGGCCGTGAGATGCTCCCACACCTCGACGCGATGCCGCGGCGAGACGCCGGCGGCGAGCAGCTCCGCGGTGATCTGCTTCGGCATGTAGTCCCACGGCCGTGGGATCACAATCGCGTTCCTACCGTCGGCGAGGACGTGCTGCAGGTGACGACGAAACGGCGCCAGATCGCCGCGTCGATGAAACGTGACGAAGGTCGTGTCGTCGAACGCCACCCGGGTTCGCGAGGCCAGTATCTGGGCGGACGAGATCCCGGGAACTGTGGAGACGGGCTCCTTGCAGGCCTGCTCCACACGCTCGAGCAGTTGGAAGCCCGAGAAGTGGACGTCGCCCATGAACACGACGACGCACGAGCGTCCGGCTCGATGCAGGTCGGCGGCGTCGGCCAGGCGCTCGACTTGGTTCTTGTACGTCAAGAGCACGACGTCGGCCGTGGGCGGCACGAGTGGCCGTACGATGTTCACGACGGTCTCGAAGCCGATGACGGCGTTGGCCTGCGCTATGAGATCGGCGCCACGGCGCGTGAGATAGCCGAGGTCACCGGGTCCTACTCCCACTGCCACGATCATCGGACGACCATGAACACGAAACCCGTCTCCTTCCTCAGCGAGAAAGTGGACGGGTCAAATCGCCGACCGAATGCTCACTCCGAGCCCGAGTGTCAGACATTCTGGTGACGCGTCACCCCCGCACCCCTCCCTCGAGGGTGATGTTACGCAGGTGCGAGTGAGGCACGTCTCCTGGCTCGAGGCTGTCGTGCTCGCCTTCCGAGTCCGCGGATCGATCCGCTGACCAGTGGCTGTTCCGAGCACGCCAATACGCTCTTACAGTGGCGGGGCCGCGCCGGCATTTCACCGGACTTCCGGAAACCCCACTCTTAGTCAGTTGTGAGGCAGAACCTAAATCGGCCCGCCATCCGATGCAAGCAACGGGGAAAGACGGCGAACGTTCGATGCAACGAGGGAGCGCTCCGTTCCGTGAACGTCGACGATGGTGGCCGCAGCGTGATCGATTGGCACCTCAAACATTGTGGCGATCGGTCGACCAAGCAGGTAGCCGACGGCGAGCCGGATCCATCCCGCGTGGGACACGACGAACAGAGTGCGGTGTCCCGTCACGGTCGCGGCAAGCACTTCGTCGATCCACGCGACGGCGCGGCACCGGATGTCAGTGACGGCCTCACCGCCGGGCGGCGCTATCTCAGCCCAGCGGTCCATCCATGCGTAAAATCGCGCCGAGTCACTGTGCTCGATGTCATCCCAGAGGCGGCCGTCCCACACGCCAAAGTGTGCTTCGCGCAGTCGGGGATCGCAGCCGACGTCGCATCCGAGTGTCGTCGCGATGATCCGAGCCGATGCACGCGCTCGTTGGAGGTCGCTGCTGAATACGACCGTGTGGGCAGCGCGCATGCCGATGCCGGACACAAGGTCGCGGATCGCTTGTTCTCCCGCGGTCGACAGCGCGACATCGGTCTGGCCAATGCAACGGCCCTCGACCCCAATGGCTCGGCCGTGTCGAACGAAACAGAGACGGGTCTTTGAGAACACGTTCGTAGACGTAAGTGCTTGATGCCGATCGGGTAAGGCCGGGACTGTCGCGAGGCGGACGGTACGGCGTGCCTTGACCTGCGAGCCTGACGGGATGTATTTATGCGAAAATACAACCAGGCATGGTACTTCGCGGTCGCGTCCTCGCGCGGCCCGAAGTCGAAAAAGGGAACCCGGTGCGAATCCGGGGCGGCCCCGCCGCTGTAAGGGTCGACGCCGAAGAGCAGCAGTGCCACTGCGAGCGAGGAGCTCGTGGGAAGGCGCTCTCCGGCGGATGACACCCGAGCCAGAAGACCTGCCACGCCACTGGAGCCCAGCATGCCCTCGTGGGAGGGGCAACGGGAATAGGTGCGCCGTCGTGCGCACCCGTGCCGCTCGGTCAACGCGCGGGCATGCGGGGCTCCGGAATACCGGGTCGATCATGGCATTCCGCGGCTTCGTTGCTTCTTCACGTCCTGCTCATCTGACGCTACACTCGTCGACACTCCCCGATCCGTTCGCGCGAGATCGATGGATGTGGCGCGTTGCCGGCGTGCTGGCGGCTCTTGCCGGCGCACGGGCCGTGACCGGGCGGGCTTGACGTGTCGAGTGCGCTGTCACCTATCGCCCAAGTGTTTGATACGTTGCGGGAGCTCAACCCCAGTTGGTACGTGGTGGTAGGGCAGCCCTCCGGAGAGGGGTGGATCACTGGGGCGGACTTCCGAAACGCGACCCATGGTCCCTTCCACGATTTTCTTCTTCGGATCGGCGAGCGAGCGCGAACGACGGATCGGCGAACCATCGCCGCCTCCTTCGCGCTGCGATTTGGGTGGGCGTCGGCGATGGCGGTCGCGCCCTACCTCCGGTATCAGTGCGTTCCCGACGTCCGCCTCGACAACGTGTCCTTCAAGTTTCGGGCATCGACGTTCTTCGAACGGACGGCGATCTACGAACCACGTGGCTTCGTCGTCGCCAGTGATCCACGGGGACGCGATGCGTCGATGTCCGTCGTGCCCGATCCGTCGGCGCTGCTGCGCACGATCCGCGACTTGCTCGTGGCCCAGAGCGGTCCTATGGTCGACGCGCTCTGCGAGTGGTCGGGGTTCGCACGCCTTGGGACGTGGGGCATGCTGACGTCGTCCTGGGCCTCGCAGTTTACGAACCTCTGGCTGGATCGCCGCGATCAGCGGTCGGTAGGACCGGTACTGGATCGCTTTTTCGAAGGCGACGACGTCGTGGCCCAGATGCGCCCGACGATGCACGCGGTGGAGTATGGCGGGGCAGTCCACCTGTACCAACGGCGCGCGAGCTGCTGCCGCTACTATCTCGTGCCGGACGGCGCGCTGTGCGCGAGTTGTCCGCTCGTCTCGCACGACGAACGTCTTGTCCGCAATCGGGAGTGGATGAAGACGGTGTTGGAACGACAAGGGCCAGCGATCGGGCACGCGTGATCACGGTGACTTGCGCAGGACCCCGAACGCGTGCCACGCAGGTGCTCTGGCAAACCGTTGATGGTAGCAAGGAAGAGGTCGCCGTATGATGTGATCGCGCGGACCGTTCCATCGCCCCACGAGACGCGTCGCTCGAGCTTGCCGATGACCGATCCGCGTTCGGTCGTGCGCTCCTCGGGGTGTGTCCCACAAAGCGCACCTCAGCAGATCCGGTGACCTTGCTCCTGGTTGTTTGCTCGCTCAAGATTTGACAAGTCGCCGCGCACCAGCGCCGAAAGACCTCGGCAGGATGCGCCCGGCCAAGAGACGATGCCGGAGGCGAGAGGGCATAGCGGGTGCCGAAGGAAACCGGACCTCTGGTGTTGAGTGCAAGCGCCGTCCTGGCTGGCGGCGGCGAGATGGGTGCGCGTATGCGCGCCTTCGACTGGTCTCGCACACCACTCGGCCCCGTCAATGAGTGGCCGCAGAGTCTCAAGACGACCGTCAGCACGTTTCTCACCTCGCGGTTCCCGATCTTCGTATGGTGGGGATCGGACCTCATCCAACTCTACAACGATGCCTGCGCCTCGATTATCGGCGACAAGCATCCCGCCGGATTAGGGCGACCTGCGCACGAGGTGTGGGCCGAGATCTGGCACATCATCGGCCCGATGCTCAAGGGCGTCATGGCGAGCGGCGAAGCAACCTGGTCCGACGACCAGATGCTGCCGACGAATCGCTACGGCTACACTGAGGAGGCGTATTTCACCTTCGCGTACAGCCCGATCCGTGTCGAGACTGGTGGCGTCGGGGCCGTCTTCTGCGCCGTGGTCGAGACCACCGCGCGCGTGCTCGGTGAGCGGCGGAACGCGATGCTGCGCGAGCTCGGCGGGCGCACGATCGCGGAAAGCCGGACAGCCGAAGACGCGTGTCGACAAGCGGCGGCGGTTCTGGCCCGGCATCCCGCCGACGTGCCCTGTGCGCTGCTGTATCTGATCGACGAAACGGGCGAAGTGGCGCACCTCGCCGGTTCGTCGGGGCTCACAGAAGATGGGCTCGCGAGCCAGCGGTGCATCGATCTCACCCACACCGTTTCCGGGGACGCGGGATGGCCCCTCGGTCGCGTCCTTCGCACCGGCGATCCCGAGCTGGTAGAGGACGTCGGCGTGCGGTTCGGCACGCCTACCGGCGGGCCGTGGACCGAGCCGCCCGAGCGCGCCATGGTGCTGCCAATCGCCGGCGCGAGACAGGACCGGCCGTGGGGAATCCTGGTCGCGGCATTCAGCCCGCGGTGCGCGCTCGACGACGACTATCGCGGGTTCTTCCAACTCGTCGCCACGCAGATCGCCACAGCGGTTGCGAACGCCCGGGCGCACGAAGACGAGAAGCGGCGCGCCGACGCCTTGGCCGAACTGAATCGCGCCAAGACGACGTTCTTTTCCAACGTCAGCCACGAGTTCCGCACGCCACTCACCTTGCTGCTCGGCCCGCTCGAGGATGCGCTGAATTCCGACACCCGCGTCTTGGGCGAGGAGGGCTTGGCGCTCGCCCATCGGAACGGACTGCGGCTCCTCAAGCTCGTGAATTCGCTGCTCGATTTCGCGCGCGTAGAGGCGGGTCGCGCCGATGCCTGGTTCGAACCGACGGACCTCGCCGCCTACACGGCAGAGTTGGCGAGCACGTTCCGCTCTGCGGTCGAGAGCGCCGGGCTCTCCCTCGTCGTCGATACGCCACCACTGCCCGTGGAACGCGGGGCGGTGCACGTCGACCGCACAATGTGGGAAAAGATCGTCCTCAACCTGCTGTCGAACGCGTTCAAGCACACGTTCGAGGGTGAGATTGCGGTGAGCATCCGCGCCCGGGGGGACCACGTCGATCTCGTGGTGCGCGATACGGGCATTGGGATCCCGGCGGCCGAATTGACGCGCGTCTTCGAGCGGTTCCACCGCCTGCCGAACACGCGCAGCCGGACACACGAGGGCACTGGCATTGGGCTTGCGCTCGTGCAGGAGCTCGTCCGACTCCACGGCGGCACGATCAGCGCCGCGAGTCAGCACGGCGCCGGTGCGACATTCACCGTCACCATGCCGTTCGGCTCCGCGCACCTGCCTCGGGAGCACGTCCACGCGTCGACGGCTGCTGGCGACCGCCGGCCTGTCTCCCACGGCGCGGCGCCGTTTGTCGCGGAGGCGCTGCGCTGGCTTCCCGATGAGGACGAGCCGCGACACGCGGATACCGTCACGACTGGTGCCGATCCGGTGTTGACGGAGTCCCCATCGCCCGTGGGGTCGCCGCCCGCTATCCTGGTCGTCGATGACAACGCCGACATGCGCCAATACATGGGGCGCCTGTTGCGCGAGCAAGGCTGGTTCGTCGAGACCGCCGCCGACGGTGATGCGGCGCTCGACGCCGTACGGGAGCGGACAGCCTCAGGGTGCGCGCCCGACCTCGTACTGACGGATGTCATGATGCCCGGACGGGACGGGTTCGCGCTGCTCCGCGCGCTGCGGAGCGATGTGGCAACGGCCGCGGTGCCCGTCATTCTGGTTTCGGCGCGAGCCGGCGAGGAATCGCGGGTCGAGGGGTTGAAGGCGGGGGCCGATGACTACCTGGTCAAACCCTTCTCCGCGCGCGAGCTCGTCGCTCGCGTCGGCGCGCACCTCGCCCTCTCGCGGGCGCGCGCGCGTGCGGCCGCCGAGGTGATGGACGCACACGCCCGGCTGGCCGAGGCGCACAGCCGGCTGCAGGTGGAGCAGGTGCGGCTGGCGGACGTGTTCCGCAAAGCACCCACGTTCATCTGTGTGCTGCGCGGACCCGAGCACGTGTTCGAGATGGCGAATGATGCCTACCATCAGCTCGTGGGTTTCCGAGAGCTCGTCGGACGGCCGGTTCGCGAGGCGATCCCAGAAGCGACGGATTACTTCGCCCTGCTGGATCGTGTGCTCGCGACGGGGGAGTCGTTCGTCGGCCACGAGCTGCCGATCGCGCTGCAGCGGACACCCGGAGGCCCGTTCGAGCAGCGGTTCGTCACGTTCGTCTACCAGCCTCTCGTCGAGGCGGACCACTCGCGGTCGGGTGTCTTTGTCCACGGCGTGGATTTGACCGATCAGGTGCGCGCGCGCTCCGAGGCCGAGCGGGCCTGGGGTGACGCCGAGGCCGCTCGTCAGCGGGCCGAGGAGGCAAACGCGGCCAAGGCGGAGTTCCTCGCCGTCATGAGCCACGAGCTGCGGACGCCGCTCAACGCCATCGCCGGCCACACGCAGCTCATGGAACTGGGAATCCATGGCCCACTGACGGATTTGCAACGTGACGCGCTGGGACGGATCCAGCGCAACCAGCAGTACTTGCTGGCCTTGATCAACGACGTGCTCAATTTCGCCAAACTGGAGGCCGGACGCGTGGAGTTCGCGTCCGCGGACGTGTCGGTCGCCGAGGTGGTTGCGGACATCGCCGGGATCATCGAGCCGCAGATGGCCGCAAAGGGCATCGCCTGCGGCATCCAGGTCGCGACGGAGCTTATTGTACGCGCCGACCGCGATAAGCTGCAGCAAATCCTCCTGAACCTGCTTTCGAACGCGGTCAAGTTCACCGGGCGTGGCGGGCAGATCACGATCGATACGCCCGTGCTCGGGGAGAGGCGTGACGCGCCTCGGCACGGGGTGGGCTTCATTCGGGTCGCAGACACTGGCATCGGCATTCCGCGAGACAAGCAGGAGACGATTTTCGACCCGTTCGTGCAGTTGCAGCGAAAGTTGACCGCCGTCACCGAAGGCACGGGATTGGGGCTGGCGATCAGTCGCGACCTGGCTCGCGGCATGGGCGGAGACGTGCGTGTCCGTAGCGTCGCAGCCAACGGCTCGGCGTTCACGGTCGAACTCCCACTTGGGAGTCGGAGTCCAGGCTGAGCGCGTTCCGTCTCAACACCGTCGTCATCGCCGTGCGGACCCACGGCAAGCCCGAGGGGCTGACCGCGACGCTTCAACGCGCGGTCGCGAGGCTCGACCCGCTGGCTCCCGTGTTCCAAGTGGAATCGTTGAGCGCGCACGTAACAGAATGGGTCGGGACGACCCGCTTCTCGACGTTCCTCGCGTCGCCTTTTTGCGACGGTCGCCCTGATCCTATCATCCCCGGAGCCTCGACGCATTGCTCGCGCCGCGCTGATCTCAGGCGTTCGTCAGGGACTTCCAAAGCAGGACGACGCGGATCGGGCGTTCGACTGCGCACGTGCCCGCCAACCACCAAGGTCCAATACGGCGAACTCGTTCTACGACCGCATACTCACAGGGTACGGCCGTCGTTCTGCAGTGCTTACCCATTTCGCCCTCGAGAGTGTGCCGTATGGCCAAGCCGTTTAAGGGTACGATCGACCTCGACACGCGTGAGTCGACGCCGGACTGGGGGCCCTTCGAGGCGCCGACGGCGAAAGGCGGGTCGCCCAATGTTCTCTATGTGATCATTGATGACACCGGTATCGCCGCCTGGGATGTGTTCGGCGGTCTGATCCGGATGCCCAATCTCAAACGCATTGCCGATGCGGGATTGCGCTTTACCAACTGGCACACGACGGCGCTCTGTTCGCCGACGCGGTCGTGCTTCATGACTGGGCGGAATTGTCACACGAACAACATGGCCGTCATCACCGAAGCGACTTCAGGGTTTCCCGGGCACAGTGGCGTGATTCCGATGGAATGCGGGACGATTGCCGAAGTGCTGGTCGAGAACGGCTACAACACGTATTGCGTCGGCAAGTGGCACCTGACGCCCGAGACGGAGTCCAGCATGGCGGGGTCCAAGCGGACCTGGCCGACGGGCCGCGGATTCGAGCGGTATTACGGATTTCTGGGCGGTGAGACGAACAACTGGTATCCCGACTTGGTCTACGACAATCATTTCATCGAACCGCCGGCGTCGCCCGAGGAGGGGTATCACCTGAGCAAGGACCTCGTGGATAAGGCGATCCAGTTCATCCAGGATGGCCAGCAGGTCGCACCGGACAAACCGTGGTTCACCTATCTGGCGTTCGGCGCCAACCACGCGCCGCATCATTCGCCGAAAGAGTGGGCCGACAAGTACAAGGGTCAGTTTGACGCGGGGTACGAGAAGTACCGCGAGGAAACGTTGGCGCGGCAGAAAGAGATGGGGATCGTCCCCGCCAGCACCGAGCTATCGCCCATCAACCCCTGGCCGTGGCCCGACGTCATTGCCGATTCCGACCAGGTGCTGCCGTGGAACGGCCTGTCGGCGGATCAGAAGCGGCTCTTCGCGCGGATGGCCGAGGTCTATGCCGGGTTTTCGAGCTACACGGATCACGAGCTCGGGCGGCTACTGGACTATCTCGAGGCGTCCGGCCAGATGGACAACACGATTATCGTCGCGATGTCCGATAACGGGGCGAGCGGGGAAGGCAGCCCGAACGGGTCAGTCAACGAGAACAAGTTCTTCAACGGGTGGCCCGACAGTCTCAAGGACAACCTGGCCCAGATCGATCAACTGGGGAGTCCGAACACGTACAATCATTATCCAACCGGATGGGCGTGGGCGTTCAACACGCCATACAAGATGTTCAAGCGCTACTCGTTGGAGGGCGGGATCGCCGATCCGCTGATCATTTCCTGGCGAAAGGAAATGAAGCAGGGCGGCGGGGTCCGCGATCAGTACCACCACGCCATCGACCTCGTCCCGACGATCTACGATTGCGCCGGGATCGAGCCCCCGGATGTGGTCAAGGGCTACACGCAGATCCCGATTCAAGGCGCGAGCATGCGATACACGTTCGCGGACGGGAAAGTCGCGAGCACGCGGAAGACCCAATACTACGAGATGCTGGGTACGCGGGCGCTGTACTACGATGGGTGGAAGGTCGTCGCCCGGCACGGCGCGCTATCGGGGAAAGGTCATTTCATGTCGGACGTGTGGGAGCTGTACCATATTGCCGAGGACCGGACGGAAACCCGGGATCTGGCGGCCCAGGAGCCGGCGAAGACGCAGGAGATGGTGGCGCGGTGGTACGCGGTCGCCGGGCGCAACAACGTCTTCCCGTTGGACGACCGCACGGCGTTGGAATTCATCCTGACCCCGCGGCCCACGACCTCGAAGCCGCGCACGAGCTACACGTACTATCCGCACACGAGCGAGGTGGGCGAGGGCGTGGCGGCCAACATCCGCAATCGCTCGTACTCGATCATCGCCAACCTGACGCTCGATGCCCCCGACGCCCAGGGCGTGATCCTGGCCGAGGGGTCGCGATTCGGCGGGCATACGTTGTTCATGAAGCAGGGGAAGCTGTACTACACGTACAACTTTCTGGGCATGGATGAGCAGAAGTTCGTCTCGTCGAAAGCCGTGCCGAAGGGCAAGGTCACGGTGGGGATGGAGTTCAACAAGACGAAGGAGGATCCGAAAGGCGTGGCCAACGGCACGTTGAAGCTGTTCATCGGCGACGACGTGGTGGCCCAGGGGTCGATGCGCACGCAGCCGGGCAAGTTCTCGCTCGCGGGCGAGGGCCTGATGATCGGCCGGGATTCGGCCGACCCCGTCAGCAGCGAGTATGAGCCGCCGTTCGACTTCCAGGGAGGTACGATCCAGCAAGTGACGGTGAATGTGACGGGCGAGCAGTACGTCGACCTGGATCGGGAGGCCATCGCGCTCCTCGCGCGGGAGTGACGTGTGCGACTTAAGGATCGACGTCGGCAGCGCTGACGCGTCTTTTGGCTGAGGGCGCCAGGCGTCCGATGTCACCGCAGGGCGCACTGGAGCGGCGCCGGGTGGGAATCGCCAACCGCCCGGCGCCGTCCTTGGCCGGGTCAGCCGCCAGGTCCGTGCGCGTTGGTTGACCTGATTCCAGACCCGGCTCACGGCTTGGTCCGCTGGCGGTTGGCTGTTCTCGCGGCTGACGAGACTCTTGGAGACGAAGCCGTACGCGACGTTCGCGACGGTGTGTGGAGATGACTTGATGGTTCGGCAGTCTACGCGCTAGTGCTCACTGCCGATCGTCCTCGGCCCGCGGAAGCGAGAGGCTGAAGGTGGAGCCGACGCCAGGTGCGCTCTGAACCGACAGCTCCCCTCGCATGGCATGGGCGAGCGCCCGGCTTATCGCGAGCCCCAGACCCACACCGTCCTGCGGATTGGCGAGACGTCGATCCACCTGGACGAACGGATCGAAGATTCGTAGGAGCTTCTCGGGAGCTATGCCGCGGCCGGTGTCGCGCACTGACATTACGATGCGATCATCGAAGACGTCGCACGAGACATGGATCGAGCCACCAGGCGGCGTGAACTTGATCGCGTTGGACAGGAGGTTGAGGAGGATCTGCTCGACCTTCTCCGAGTCGGCGCGTACCAGCGTATGGGGATCGAAATCGCCGAGCAGGTAGTTGAGACGCTTCCCCTCGAGCTGTGGACGAATGAGATCATCGAGGGTACCCAGAATGCGTTCCAACGGGATGTTCTCAAAATGATAGTCGAGGTGACCCGCGTCGAGCTTCGTGAAGTTGAGGATGTCGTTCACGACCGAGAGCAAGCGACGCTCACTCCGTCGGATGCGGGCGAGATCCGCCTTTTGTTGCGGCGTGACAGGACCATGGATGCCGGCGTCGATGAGCTCAACGTAGCCGGCGATCGCATTTAACGGTGTTCGCAGCTCGTGGCTCATCACCGCCATGAATTGCGTCTTGGCCTGGTTGGCGTCGGCGACCGCCTCATAGAGGCGTTTCTGTTCGACCAACGATTCCTCCAAGGCAGCGGTTACGTGCTGCTGTTCGGAAAAGGCGGCACCAAGCAGAAGAAATGTCGCGGCGGTGACGGCCATGAAGAGCTGAAGGGCCAGCAGGCCGTTGTAGGGTGCCGACTGCACGAATGGGCCGTGGCCCAGCGCGGTTGCCCAGACGGCTAGTGCGGCAATGAGCGGTGTGGCGGCGACGACTCCTCGCTGCCCGAATCGCACCGCGGCCCAGATCAAGAGCGTGAACAGCAGATACGGAGAATGGAGCGGCGAGTAGGTCCTAGGCGATCGAGCGAATATGAATGCGGTTGCAGCGACTATGCAGATCCCGAGTACAACGGCCTCCGAGATGCGCCGAGCACTCAATGGGTGGCGGATCCGCGTTGACCACACGAGCAATAACGGCGCGACTACCAAGACACCGTTAAAATCGCCAAGCCACCAGTTGCGCCACGTATCACCGAGCGCATCGGCGGCCACCAGGCCGGCCAAATGCAGTGCGAATACCCCTACGGTGGCGCTGACCGTCGTGCTTGCCATGCCTGCAAGGAGTATGAGCGCCAGAACATTGGAAACACGGTCGAGCGCGCGGCGAAAACCGGGGACGGAGCGCAGGGCATACGCCCCAATCAACGCTTCCAGTGCGTTGCCGGCACCGGTAGAGAGCGCGACCGCGAGCGGAGCGCCGAAGAGCACGTTGGCGATGGCCGCACCGAGCAGCACCGCGGGCCAGAGGCGGTAGCCGAAGATCAGGAGCGCAGCGAGCGAAATCCCGGTGGCTGGCCAGACGAGCGCCGCGAACCCCGACACCAGATTGAAGGCGAAGCCGAAACGCGCCGCAACGACGTACACTGTCGTCAGTACGACGAGCTCTAGTACATACGTCAGTTGTCGCCTGCGAAGTCCGGCGCCCAGCGCGGGAGCCATAACGTTGAACGATAACGGCTGATCACCCTTCTAGCGGAGAAGGGGCGTCCGTTCGCCGGGGCGAGGCGCGGAACTCCGGCGCTGTGTCCCACCCGCACCATCGCGCAGGTGAGAGTGGTTACCGAGATTCGGGTCGGCCGTGCGGCGCGCGTTCCGGTTCCCACCGGAGAGGCTTCACCGTCGAATGGTGACAGTGGTTGTCCGTTCGGCTTGGCGACCTCCGGTCTCCGATCCGAACGCGCTGGACACAATGCTGTAGTCGATTGGGTGGTCCGCGGCCGCGGCTGGATGAGGCGGGATCACGTATCGAGTCTATCAATCCCAGTAGCGACGATCGGATCTCCGAACCTGGCCACTGCACGACGAAAGGGGCATCGGCGCGCATGGATACGAAAACGCCCACCCGGGTCCGGGTGGGCGAAACCGTGTGCAGAACGCGCGTCAGTGGGTATTCGACGCGGTGATATCCGATCCGTCCGACCAATGACCCACGGGAACGTTAAACTCGATCACTGGGGCTGGATCCCAGGACACAAAAAAGTTCGGGTCGTCCTGCAATACGCCGTTGCGTGGAAGTTCAAACATCACGTGGGCCAGATTATGGCCGGCCCGATCGGTCAGGTACGCTTCCTTGGACATCATGTATTCCATGGAACCCGACTCCGGAGCACCCAGCTCTTTCTTGGCGACCGCGGTCCTGATCGCCTCGGTGATTTGGGCTTTCGAGGCGCCAGCCAATGCCATCCCGGTCTGTTTCATAGCATAAGGCATGAGGGACCGCGCGGCAGGCGGATTGAGGCATACGGGGCTCCGATTCTTCGGATTCCAAAACTCCGGGTTGTTCACTGGCCCCGCAAACGCTCTGCCCACCAGACAGACGAAACCGTTCTTGCCCTGGACGGCGACTTCGAAGTTCTTCTGTCCCATCACGAAAATCTCGGCATCGCCCGTGATCGACGCCGGGGCCGCCGTGCGCGCCAGCGCGATCTCTGCATCACGGTCCATCCGGTATTGCGCGATCGGAGCCATGCTGGGGTAGGGTGAGTTCGTATCCTGCATCTTTGTGTCCTGTGCCTGAATCGGCCACGCGGCGCCGAACGCGGCGACCAACACCACCGGTCTCCATGCGATCGCTTTAGCTGTGCTTCGGAGCATTGAGTGTCTCCTGTGTGATCCGACTTCGCCCACGGCGCGCCCTTCGCAGTAACGAGCGCCGCTCGGGAATGAGTGCCCGCGAATGCGGAAAAGGTTGCAATACGTCTTTCGCTTCGCGTGGCAGGGACCGCTACGGTTCACCGACGTCCAACATCGTACGCCGACATCGGGTGCGCGCGGGCCATGCGCCCGAGCCGCTAGCTCATTCGAACCGTTTGATCACGATGCGCCCCCCATGCTGCGTGAAGGGGCATGTGGCCGCGATACGTTCCGCGTCCGAGTCGTCAGCCGCCCGTACCATGAACATCCCGCCGATCGACCCAGGGCCGACGAGCCGACCGGCGCGCTCGAACTTCCCGGCCGCGTCGAGAGAGTCCGCCCAGCGCGCCAACTCGGCGACCCGCTCGCCGTTACGGCCCTGCGGGGCAGGGTGGTACGTCGAGTCTTCATCGAGCAGGAGCACGTATGTGCTGCGTGGCGTCAGCGGATGCCGAGGGCGAAAGACCGACATAGCGATCGTGACCACGACCACCGCGGCGGCCGCCGCCACCCAGACGCGCCACGCGCGCCGGCGACGGACGAGACCCGCTGCGACGAGCGTCGACACGACGCGCTGTTTCAGCGCGGGGTCCAGCGGTCGTTCCCACGGCAGCTCCCTCATGACAACCACCTCCGGAGCAGGGCCCGCGCACGGGTGAGCTGGCTTTTCGACGTCCCCTCTACAATGCTCAGCATCTCGGCGATCTCTCGGTGCGTATACCCATAGACATCGTGGAGCACGAACACGTCCCGGGCCCCCTCCGGCAGCGTGCCGATCGCGCGCTCCAGGTCGAGCGTGTCATCGGGGCCATTGCTATGCGCGACCGGGTCCAGGCCGGGTGCGTCGACCGTGCGCCAGTCGGCCCGCATACGCGCCCCCCGGACATTCACCAGCACTCCACACAACCAGGAGCGCAGCGCGGCCTTCGCGTGGAACGATGACAAGGCCCGCACGGCGCGGACCCAGCTTTCCTGCACGAGATCCTCCGCTTCGCTCTGATCGCCGCCCGTGAGGCGCATTGCCAGCGCATACAGCGCCGGCGTGTGTGCCTCATACAGCGCGTCAAATGCGTCTTCGCCGCGCGTCCGAAGAAACCGCTGAACGAGCGCGAGATCGTCCGTCACGGAGTCCTGTTCGGGTCCGAGCGCCACGGCATGAATGGACGGTAAACCATCATAGTGAGTAGCGTTCGATCGCCAAATGGTTGGAACGGGGCCCTCTCGTCCTCGCGCGGCGTCGGTACCGGGTCAGCTGGGGTCCCCTTCCGCCAAGGCACTCAATCGTTTTGCCAGACACCGCCGTACTGGTTCGGCCCGTGCCAGGCGGAGCGCCGTCGCGTACGACGCGCGGGCCTCCGCTCTCCTTCCGAGTCGCCGGCACAGGTCGGCCCGCGCCGCGTGGGCGAGGTAATAGCCTTTGAGTTCCCGGCGCACCAGAATCGCATCGATGAGTCTGAGACCGGCGATCGGGGTGTCGCGCGTGGCGATCGCCACCGCGCGGTTCAATTCTACGACAGGCGACGGACTCGCCCGCTGCAACAGATCGTACAGTCCCACGATCTGTTCCCAGTCTGTGGCGGCCGCGCTAGGTGCCGCCGCATGCACCGTGGCGATCGCAGCCTGCAACGTATAAGGGCCTACCGGATCCGACGCGAGCGCCCGGTCCACCAGGGCCACGCCTTCATCAATGAGATCCCTGTTCCAGAGCGAGCGATCCTGATCCTGAAGCAAGACCAGATCGCCGTCGGGCGAGACCCGTGCGCAGCGGCGCGATTCCTGGAGCAGCATCAGCGCGAGGAGTCCCAACACTTCGGGTTCCGGCAGCAATTCGGCCAACAGCCGTCCCAGGCGCACGGCTTCGCCGGTCAGACCGGGTCGCGTCAGTGACGCACCGGACGACGCGGCGTATCCCTCCGTGAACATCAGATAGACCACATGGAGGACCGTAGGCAACCGCTCGGAAAGATCGGTGGGCGACGGCCCTTCGAAGGGAATGTGGGCGTCGCGGATCTTCGCCTTGGCGCGCACGATGCGCTTGGCCACCGTTGGGACCGCCGTGAGGAAAGCTCGCGCGATCTCCTCCGTGGTGAGGCCGCAGACTTCTCGCAGTGTCAGCGCGATCTGGGCGTCCGGCGGCAGCGCGGGGTGGCAACAGGTGAAGATCAGCCGTAACCGGTCGTCCGGAATGCTTTCGTCGTCCCAGGCCGCCGGGTCGACCATCTCCTGCTCCAGCCGCCGCTGGAACTCACCGAGCGACGCATTGAATCGCACGCGGCGCCGGAGGCTATCGATGGCCTTGAACCGTCCCGTCGATATCAGCCACGCCCGTGGGTGCGCGGGCATGCCGGCTTCCGACCACTGTTCGACCGCCGCCGCGAACGCATCGTGCATCGCCTCTTCGGCGCGATCAAAGTCGCCCAGGAGATCGACGAGTGTCGCGAGGACGCGACGCGAGTCCGCGCGATAAATCTCCTCCACGATCGCCCGGACGTGGTCTCGCTCGATGGGCGGCACCGCGATCGAGGCCATGCATGGCCTCATTTAGGACCCGCCAATCTGCTCGTTGGTCTCGGCAAATGGCCCGTCCGTCATTGACACCCTTCCGCGTCGCAAGCGCACGGTCGTCACCACCGGAACGGACTGCAGTGCCTCCGCCGCCATGCGCTGGCCGATCTTCCGCAGGGCGTACTGGCAGGCGTGGGTGGCGGCGTCCAACGCCTGCACTTGCTCCTCGGACAACGCGTCCGCCTTGGTCTCGTCAAGATAGACCATGCGCAAATACTTCACTCGCTCTCCTCGACAAGTGTCCGTACTACCTCTCACAAGTGGGTAGTCCCGGATGCCGAAAAGGTTGGAATACACATCCCCTGTCCGCATGCACACTGACCTCGATGTCCAAACCCGGCTGTCTCCGACGACTATAAGCATCGAACGAGTCGCGTTCCTCACGCCGGAGGTCCACATCCTCATCGAACGTCCGTTGTTCTAGAGTCGCCGAGCCTCGTGCCGGCCACCGCACGATCCTCACCACACAATCTGCCGGAGGCACCTTGAGAGTACGTTCGTCTATCGCGACGGCCGTAGCGCTTGCGCTTGCCCTTGTGCGGAGCGCGTCTGGCCAAGAAACGCAGCGTATCACAGGACAAGTCACTGATCTGGACGGCAAGTTTCCAATTCCCGCGGTCCGGATTACCGTGACGGGAACCGTCCTCGGCACGATCACCTCGGATAGCGGCCGATTCGCACTCCGCAACATTCCGGCCGACGCCAAGTCGATCGAAGTCCGCCGGATCGGCTACATCGCCGCCACAATATCCCTGGTACGGGGCCAGACGGAGTACGCGGTCACCCTCAAGCAGGACGTGCTGCACCTCGAGCAAGAGGTGATCACGGGCGTGGCGACGACGGTGCAGAGCAAGAACGCCGCGACGTACGACCCGGTGGTGACCAGCGAACAGCTCAATGGGGCACCGGCCGCGACCATTGAAAACGCGCTCCAAGGGAAGGTCCCGGGCGTACAGATCGATCAGAACTCCGGCGCCCCTGGTGGCGGCTTGCAGGTCAACGTCCGCGGCGTCACGTCGATCAACGGCAATACCGAACCGCTCTTCGTCGTTGACGGCGTCTTGGTCTCCGACGCGGTGTTTCAGACCGGCTTGAACAACCTGACCAACGCGAACGGCAGAAACGGAAAGCCGAGCACGCAGGACCAGTCGATCAACCGCATCGCAGACCTGAACCCGAACGACATCGAGTCGATGCAGGTACTGGAAGGCGCGGCGGCGGCCTCGATCTACGGCAGCCGCGCGGCCGCCGGCGTGGTGGTGATCACGACCAAGAAGGGCAACGTCTCCAAGCCCGAGATCGATGCAACCGAAAGGGTCGGCCACTACGAGCTGGAACACGAGTTCGACGCGCGGCACTTCACCTTGGACCAAGCAGACGCCATGGGCGGCGCCATTGGGATGAGCAAGGCGGAGGTATTGGCGAACTATGATGCGTGCAATGGCTACTGCGACTTGCAAGGGTCGCTGTACGGGAACAGGCAGCTCTCGAACGAGACCGATCTGACCGTGCGGGGAGGCACGCCGACGACCACCTACTTCCTGTCGGGTCTCACCAAATATGACAACGGCGCGCAGCTCAACACCGGATACAACAAGCAGTCAGCCCGCGCCAGTGTGAACCAGATCCTGTTCTCGACGATCAGCGTGGCGGCGAACCTCGCCTATACCTCGTCGCTGACCCGCACCGGTGTCAACGGCAACGACAACCTCGGTATCGCGGGGTATGACGTGCTGTCCTATACGCCATCGTTCTTCTGCATGAGCTGCCATCAGGGCGGCGGATTCGTGAATAATCCGTGGGGCCCCGGCCAATGCTTTCCAGGATGCGCTATACATGCAGACGCCGGACGAAGTGAACCGGACCACGCTCGGCGGAACCGCGACGTGGAACGTCTTCACCGCGACGAAGCAACGCCTCGAGATCGCGGCGGTCGGTGGCGCCGACTTCGTGAACGAGCATACGCAGTTGTTCGCACCCCCGAACCTCCAGGTCGAGAACTCCTCGTTGGTTCCGACTCCCGGCGTCAGCATGAGTAACCAGGGCTACGACCGGCTCTCGAACTGGTCGGTCAGCGTGATCCACACGTGGACGCCGAGCACACTGGTCTCGGCGACCACGTCGGTCGGTCTGACGCGAGACAAGGACGCGACCTACCAAACCGCCGACAATGCCACTGGCCTGCCGGCCGGCGCGTACGCGTTCACCAATGGGGCGCTGATCACCCCGTACTATCAGCAGACGGAATCGAACGACGCCGGCTACTACGCACAGGAGCAGGTGTTGGTCTTTAACGAGCGACTGGCCCTCACCGGCGGCATCAACGCCGAGCGGAGCTCGAACAACGGCAACGTCAACAAGTTCTATCTGTATCCGAAGATCGCGGGCTCGTTCCGCGTGTTGACGGGCGACAATGAGCTCAAGATCCGCGCGGCGTACGGCCAGGCTGGTACGCTGCCGATCTATGGCGCGAAATTCGACGCGGCGAAGGTGACGAACTACGACGCCATTCCGAGTACCGGGTTCGGGACAGTCCTGGGCGATCCGAACATTCGTCCGGAGACCAACACCAGCATCGAGACCGGCGCCGATCTGACCATGTTCAGGGGGCGGATGGCGCTCAACGCAACGGTCTTCCAGAAGCGCGTCACGAACCTGCTGCTGCAAGAGAATGTGCTTCCCTCCGTTGGATATGCCTCGGCATGGGTGAACGGCGGCCAGATCACCAACCAGGGTCTCGAGCTGTCGCTGAACGCGACGCCAATTCAGGCAGGCAAGTTCTCATGGAGCACCAGCGCGGCGTACTCGCGTGTCTATGACCGCGTGGACAACCTTCCGATCCCGGCGTTCGAGGCGGGCAGCTTCTTTGGCTACCAGCCGTTCGGAGGCTACATCATTCAACCGGGCGCGTCAGCAAACGCGATCTACGGCTACACGGCGTCGTCGGCGGCCTCGGGGACGCTGGTGCAGGTGGGCAACGTCGCGCCGGCGCTCACGGTCGGTTTCGGCAACGATCTGAATTACGGGCCGTTCCATCTCCACGTGTTCTTCGACTGGCGCGACGGCATGGCGGTCGATGACCTGACGCAGCAGTACTGGGACTACGCCTTTGGCATCGCCGGCATCCAAGGCAACCTCGCGGATACGGCAGCCTCGAAGGCGCGTGTCAACGCGGCGCAAAATGGCCAGTCCCCGTACGTCCAGCACGCGTCGTTCCTCAAGCTGCGCGAGCTGACCGGGAAATGGGACCTGCCGCAGCGGTTCGTCCGTGGGATAGGGCACGGCTATCTGCAGCACGCGAGCCTCATCGTGACGGGCCGCAACCTGATCACGTGGACCAACTACCCGGGCCTCGACCCCGAAGTCTCGAACTTCGGCACCGTACAGTTCGGGCGCGGACAGGATGTGACACCGTTCCCGCCGACCCGCAGCTACTTCGTCGCCCTCGACCTGGGATTCTGATCCATGCGCATATATCACACAGTGGCGGTGCTCGCCGCGGGTACGGCGCTGGCAGCCTGCAACGAAGCGCTCGTGCCCGACTTCAACGTCCCAACGGGATTCCAGCACTCTGTCTCCGCGCTGCAAAACGAGATCACCGGTGCGTTCAGCCAAACCCGAACCAATCTGATTTTCTTCAAAGAGGAGACGGACGGGTTCGCCCGGAACTCGGCGTACTATACGCCATCCGATGGGCGCTTCGTCACCGAGTACACCGGTGTCAACCCGCTCGATGACGACAACTTCGGCGCGGATACGTGGAATGAGGAGTACGAGGCCATCAAAAATGCAGACTCCGTCATCGGCGTGCTGCCGACGCTCACCAATGCGGGGGCCGCCATCCCGACGGCGAACATGAAGGCCCTCCAGGGCGCCATGGAAACGTGGAAAGCCGTCAACTACATGTACGTCTTGTTGTCGCACGACACGGTCGGCATTGCGATCGACAACGTGGGTGGACCGACCTCCGGCGGTAATCTCGCACCGATTGTCTGCGCCAGGGATGCCTGGCGCGCGATCATCGCGATGCTCGACACGGCGCAAGTACAGTTTACGGCCGCCGGGCCGAATACCGTCATGGGTATGCCCGGCTCGGCCTTCGCTGCGTTGCAGGTTCCGCCGGGCTTCGCCGCGATCGGCAATACCGCCGGCGGTTGGATGAACTTTGTGCTCGCGCTCCGCGGACGCTCGCGTGTCGAGCTCGCATACGCGGTCGCGAATGGACCCGGCGGGACCCGCCCAACGCCGACGTCCGCTGGCGCACCGGACATGAATCAGCTCGACTCGGCGATCATTGATATCACGGCATCCAGCCTGTACTCGCCGACGCTCACTGCCGCGGAAGCGGTAAACTTCAACGATATTGGCGTGTTCCACTCGTACTCGAGCGCCGCGAACGATCTCCCGAATCCAATCTTCAACATCGGGGCGGCGGACTTCGCGATGGAAACCGCGGTGCAACAGATCGATACGCTGCATGACCAGCGATTCCTGGCGAAGTTCGCTCAGGCGCCGGCGCTGCCAACATTGACCGGTCACGAAAGCGCGTCGAGCTACGCATACTTGAACAACCTCGGCTTGTCGACCCCGATACCGATCATCCGCAATGTCGAATTGCAGTTCCTGCTCGCGCGGGCGTATCTCGGCATCGGCAATTACGCGAAGGCGGCATTGATCGTGGACAACGTGCGCACGGTCGTCGGTCGGCTCTCCAGCGCGCTGCCGCTCGCGGCGACCGACTATGTGCACGTTCGCGATCTCCTGATGAAGGAAATGATCCCTTCACTCACGGACGATGGCACCGGCGACCAGATCACCGCGATCCGCGACTATGGTCTCATCATGGTGGACCTGACGACCTGGGAGCACTATACGGACGTCGGAACGGACCTGCATACATTGCAAGAGAACATCCCGCATATCGAACAACAGCAGCGGGATATGCACTTCGCGCCGGTTTGCTCATAGCGCCGGTCTCGGCCTGAAAACGCAATGGCCCGGAGAGCGATCTCCGGGCCATTGTCGTCGTCGAGGCGGGCGGAGACCGGCACAACGTCCGGCGCGTGTGACCGTGCCCGTCTCGGATCCGAAAGCGTTCGACGAGATCATGACGTCGATTGGGCGGTCCGCTGCCACGGCGGGAGTGGGTGTGATCACGTGTCGAGTGGATCAACCCCAATCGCCATTATCGGATCTCCTGACCTGGCCACTTCGCGAGAAAGTCACGGGGCGAAATGATCGGCACGCGGTGGGTCCCTGTGGACGGTTTGAAGTGCGATGCGTTGCCGGTGATGAGGACACTGGCCGCGCCGGTCGCCGCGACCTCGAGAAATGGCATGTCATCGGGATCGGGCAACACCAACGCGAGCGGTTCGGCCACAACGGGTTCGCCGCCGCCGCGGATCTGTGAAACGATTGCGTCAACCGCCCTCGCGCCGAAGTCGAAGCGTGGACGGCGCAGCACGTCTTGGTACTCGTCGATGATCCGGTCGTCGTACAGTGTCGAGATGCGCCCGATCGCCACCAGCTCAACGATGCGCCCGGGTGGCCCGTCTGCCCGCAATAGGCCGGAGACGAGGACGTTCGTGTCGACGGCGACGCGGACGGGCCCAACGCTAGTCACCGATGCTATTGCCTCCGCTCGCGGCGCGCCGCGTCGATCTCCGCATTGATCTCGGCGAGGGTCAGGCGATCGGACCCCGTGCGGGCGGCGCGGCGGCGGAGCCGGGACACGGCGAGCTGGGCCCGCGCGGCCCGCACCGCCGCCTCGACCTCAGTGAGGTCCTCGTCGGCATCGATGCCAATCACGAGCGCGAATGGTTTTCCGTTTGACGTCAGGGCCACCGACTGTTCGGCAACCACGTCTTGCACAACGCCGGGACGGTTCCGCAGATCGCGCACACTCACGAGCTTCATCGGGACTCCTGTAGCAACTAACGAAGCGTAATCGGGGCACTATCGTGTGTCAATATGGCTACAGCGATAGAGTTGCGGTACTCCCAAGTTGCGCTGCGGCGAAGGGCGACCCGACGCTCCTCGCCGTACTCGGTGGCCAAGTGTCGGCACAAACATTCGGTGAAGAGTGGCTGCACGGATGATCTGGCCCAAGTCGAGCCCGGAGCGCAAATTAGGGTGACATGATCGGCTCGTCCGGCACCCAGCGGATCGTTGCCACATCCACAGAAGGCGCGCTCTGGACGGCCGTGCAAGATCTGGTGGCCGCCGACCACGACCTGTGTGGCGAACTCGGCGTTTCGGACGATGGGCAGCGGATCGTGTACGTCGCGGTCCGGCGCGGCGCAGAACAGGCGCTCCGGCTTGTCGTCGTGGACCGTGTCATCGATAGCACTCGGACGACGGCGCTCGATTCGTACGAGGTCACCTACCACGACACGCTCGACGAGAGCGTCCCCGCGCGCGACCTACTGTGCCGCCAGTGCGCGCACCGACTCCCGACGTGGAGCGCGGTCTGCCCTCATTGTCGGCGCAGTACGGCGCTGACGGACGTTCCCCGCGGCGCATGGTCGCGGGCCAACGCGCGACCGGCGGTGGCCGCGGTGCTCGGGCCCGATTGCACGCCCGTGGGCGAACTGTCGACCGCCGCCGGCAGCATCGTGGCCTTCGTCCGGGAAGATTCCACGGGCGAGATCGTCGTGCTCGCGTTCGAACGGATCGAGGGACGTGACGGCGCGATGCGAGCCGTGCCCGTCGGCCGGCTGCGGCGACCCAGCGTCACGGCGACCCACCGCCGGTCATCGCCGCATAGTGGCGAAATCGGCCCCCTCCAGCCGAATGACCGCGCCCTGGTCACGAGCGCTGCGGACAAGCCGGCGCCGAAGCCGCGTCCCTCGGCGGAAGTGCGCGCAGTCGATCCGTCGGCTGCGTCGGTCGATCTCACCGGCCGGATCGTGGGCGGGAAGTTCCGCGTCCAGCGCCTGCTCGGTGAGGGCGGCATGGGCCGCGTGTATCTCGCCGAGCATGTGCGGATCAAGCGGCGGAGCGCGCTCAAAGTGCTGTCGCCCAGCCTCGTCGGACACCCCGAGTCGATCAGGCGGTTCGACGCCGAGGCACGCAACGCGAGCCGGATCGCGCATCCCAACGTCGCTGTCGTGTACGATTTCGAGGAGACGTCGGACGGTCTCGTCTACATCGTCCTCGAGTACATCGACGGTGAGACGCTGGGTGCCGTGATTGCCCGCGAAGTCTGGCTCGACATCCCGCGTGCCGTGCGGATTGCGCGGGATACGGCCGCCGCGCTGCAGGCCGCGCACGATCTCGGGATCGTGCACCGCGACCTCAAGCCTGACAACATCATGTTGACGCGCACGGCCGCAGGCGACGATTTCGTGAAGGTGGTCGACTTCGGCATCTCCAAAGCCGCCGAGGAAGCGGGCAGCAACTCGCGAGTGACCCGCACGGGCTTCGTGATCGGTACGCCACAGTACATGAGCCCCGAGCAGCTGGCGGGTGATCCCGTCAATGCGCGGAGCAATGTGTACTCACTCGGCTGCGTCCTGTACGAGGCCATTACGGGACGGCGCGCGTTCGCGTCCGCGACCACCACGAAGCCCAAGCGCCGCGAGCGCCGGGCACGGGAGGGCGTGCCGCGCGCACTGGACGCGATCATCAAGCGCGCGCTAAGTGCGGAGCCCGAGGACCGCTATCACACTGCGCAGGAGATGTGGCAGGCCCTCGACCACCTGCTGGGTGCGCTCGAGCGGAAGCAACGCATATGGCGGCACCGCGTCGCGCTCCGGATCGGCGCGGGCGTGGTCGCGGCGGCGGCGATCGGCGGCGCGTGGATGTTCGTGATGCAACGCGCGCGCCTCGGGGCGGGCCACGAGGTCACCGCGGCGCCGTTAGCCGCGGCGACGCGCGCACCGGCGCCCGCGACACCGTCCGCGGTCGCGCCGCCTGCACCGTCCGCGGCACCGCCGCCGGCGACACCGCCCAAGACGCCGACCACGCGACCCACGACGACCCGCGCCGCGACCGATGTCCCGGGGTACCTGGCGAGCGTCGAGTCGGTCGTGCGAACCGCGTCGCGCTCGGCGCTCCAAGACGCCAAGCCGCAAGGATCAGAGCACGCGACCTTCGCGCTCCTCATTGGCGCGGACGGGCGCGTCCGCCACGTGACGCCGGTCGAGCTCTCGAACGTGGCGGCGTACGACGACGCCCTCGGCGCGGCAGTCCAGAACATTGCGACCTTCGGACCGCCGCCCGCCGCGCTCATCGCCGGCCGCGACGCCGTCGCCCTCAGCGTGGTCTTCCAAGGGTCGGACGTCGCCGTGCACGTCGCCGACCCGACGGTTACAACGCCGGATCGCTGAAGTCGTCCGTCTCGTCGTCGGGTAAGAGTGGGACAGGGGCGGCGCCGGGCTTCGCGACTATATAGAGTAGGGAGCGCTTCCGGGAGCGGCCTTTGGCCGTCTCGGTCTTGGACACCACGACCACGAGTATCTGACCATCCGGCGAGACGGCCAGGTCGGTGAGTCCCGGTAGCGCGTGCGCGCCGAGGATGACCGACCGCTCGTCGCCTCCCGATGTGCGCAGCACCTGTATGGCCACACCCGTACCACCGGAGTCCACCAAATACACCAACGACCCGTCTTTGAGCACGATCGGATGCGACTCGGCGCCCTGGCCGGTCGTGATCGCGGTCTCGTCATTGGCGTGCACCCGATAAATGTGGCGCTCGTCGCCCCGTTCTCCCAGCGCGATGACGGAGGCGCCCGCGGAGTCGTACGCCGGCCAGCGGAGCGACAGCCGGTCGCGACCCAGCGGTTTCGGCGTCTGCGTCGTGGAGTCCGGGCTCAACGTGACGAGCCGCATCCGGTGCCCGCTGCGTCCCTGCGCGACGGCGATCGTCGTGCCATCCGGCGACCATGTCGGGTGCTCGAATCCGTCGCCCGATGCCGTGATCGCGTGCGCGTGTCCGCCGTCCGCATCCGCGACGTACACCGTCCATTTATCCCCTCGGCTGCCCGCGTCCGAGACGTAGGCGATCCGCGTCCGATCGGGCGACCACGCGCCGTCGCGGGTGATCTGGTTCGTATCGGCGAGTGCCACGGGCTTCGGATGCTCGAGCGACAGCGTGACGAGCTGGCTCTGGTGCGCGCTCACCCATCGGGTGGCGAGCAATCGGCCCGTCGCGTACACCAACACCGAATCGCGCGCGCCGGCCGGCCCGGCGGCGGTGATCACCGCGCGTCCTACCCGATGCGCGGTCAGGGTACCCGCGGAATCGACCGTGACCACGGCATCGTTGGTCGATGCCCAATGCACGGTCGCTGGCGCTCCCAGCGGGCCATGCTGGGCATCGCGGTACGATGCCGACACGCGCGCCCCGATACCCATGGTCGCCACCCGCGGGGTGCTGCCATCAATGCCAAACGTTCCATCGACGATGTCGATCGGCCAGCTCGTGGCCGCGAAGTTCGGATAGCGGCATTCGAGAGTCGCGTGACCCAGGCGATGCGCCAACAGCCGGCCCGAGCGCGCGTCGAACGTCGCCACGGTCGTATCGCTGATGCTCCAGCGCGGAGGCGCCGCCGCGATCGGCGACGAATCGGCCGCCAGCGGCTCCGCCCGTATGATCATGGCGGCGCCCACGGCGAGGCGCACCGGAGTCGACGGGTCGGGCCGAAAGCGGACCAGCGTGACGCGCGGGTAGACGCGTACGGGGATGTGCTTCGAGAGTCCGAAGCCGTCGACGACGATCTCGGATGTGCCAGCCGTGGCGGCGTGGACGATCCCGATCGTCGAGTCGGCGACATGCACGATGTCGCCGGTCGCGTGCCACCGCAGGCCACCGGCGAGCGCACGCCGTTTTTGCGCGGGCACGACCATCCGCACCGTATCATCGGCCCCCTCCTCAATGAGCGCGGAGTCGCGGACGCTCTCGATCGCTGCCGGCGCGACGTCGACGGGCACGGAAGCGGAGACCCCGTCTGCCGACCGCACGCCCAGGACGGCTTTCCCGGCGGCAAGTCCGACGACGTCGCCGCTGACCGAGTCGAACATCGCCTCCTTCCCAAAGACCGACCAGCTGGCGGCCGACAGGACCTCGTGCGAGCTATCGTCGTACTGCGCCGTGACTGTGGGGTGCACCCGTTCGGTCGGGAGGAGCAGGATCGGGTTCGGGGCGATTTCGAGGACAACGATGCGGCGCTTGGCGGCCGTCACCCGCACAATGACGTCGCGGAGGAGATCGTGGACCTGGACAGTCAGACGGGTCGAGCCGGCCTTGAGACCGGTCACGAGCCCATGCGCGTCGACCGACGCAAACGTCGTATCCGCGAGGGTGAACGTCGTCTGGTACGAGTCGGCGGCCAGCGTGGCGCCTTTTGGGTCGTAGGCCGTGGCGTGGACCGATCCGGTGCCGCCGACGTCGAGGCGGAGGGCGATTGGCGAGACGACGAGTCGGGCTGCGGCGACCGGTGCCAGTCCGGCTTGGGCGTTAGATCGAGCGCTGACGCTCGCAGCCAGAGTGAGACCGGTGACCAGTGCTGCTAGGCCACCGCGGAGAGCTTTCCTATTGAGCACGCTGCCAAATGTAGGGAACAGGGCGACGCGAAGCCACGAGTCTCCGGTTCCGGAGCGCTTGCGTCAGGGGAATGGGGGGCGCCGAGATCGGGGGTTCGAGTCCAGCTCCTGTTAGTGCAAGCGCGCCAACCCTCGCAATCTGCGCGACCTTATTCCTAGGGTTGATTCTTGGTAACCAATCTCGATTCAGGGGGATGGTACAAGATCAGTTGCGCGGGCGATCACCGGAGAGCGGTCAGTTAAGCCACGACTTTCCTTCCCAAGGCCGATCCGTCGAACCACGAGTGTTCCCACGTCTCGTTCGCAGTAAACATCTTGCGCCCTAGCTCGATTGGGCGTAACGTGATGCCTGCAGAGGCCGCTATTCGGATGTATGGCGGCGCGATGTGAGCGCGACATACGATGCCACAACATGTCGGCGCTTCGCGGTCATCTGGGTCACGTTCAACACCGTGCCGACTATGGAAGGGCGTCGTTCTGTTGAATGGGCAGACGCATCCCAAGCTCGCGGCGACGCTCGATGCTTGGAAGCGCAAGCTCCTCGACCTCAGCAAGCGCAATCGCGCGCTCAATTTTAAGCCGACGAAGGTTTCGACCATTGCGATCGTCGATCGGCAACCCGCGGAGATGTTCCGCGTTCTCTACATCGGCGATCGTTCGATGAAGTTCAAGCCGACTGTGGATGAGGAGGACAACGAATCCGAAAGGGATGCGGCTGGGAACGGCAAGGCCGACGCTGTCGCTTCCCTCTGGGATGGAGCGGACCTAGGCGGGTTTGACACCGTTGAAGACGGTGATCCGAGCCTTGGGCGAGAATTCAGTCCGTTCGATGTCTCTGAAGTCGATGGCGAACAGCCGGACAACTGGTTGCAGACCGCCCTACCGCGAGAGACGCTCAACAAGAGCCTCAGACGAATTGATGAGCAGGCACGTCTCACGATCGACGAGCAAGGCGTCAACACGTTGTTCGTTTCACTCGGGATGTTGCACTACCTCGAGGCCGATGACTCGGACCGGGTTCTGCGTGCTCCTTTGATCTTGCTCCCGGTGGCGCTGGAGCGGGGGTCGGCGAGAACAGGATATACGTTGTCGACCACCGACGATGACCCATTGGTCAACGTCGCGCTTGTTGAGCACTTGAGGTACCAATTCGGTCTCGCTCTGCCCGAGCTGCCGGACTCGGAGACGATGCCGGACGGATATGACCTCAACACGTGGTTCACCGAAGCGGCGAGGACGCTTGGCGTCAAGAAGCGCTGGTCCGTCAAGGCAGACGTATATCTCGGCCACTTCTCGTTCCAGAAATTCGTGATGTACAAGGATCTCGAGAGCAAGGCCGATGCACTTGCTGAACATCGTCTCATTCGACTGCTAGCGCGAGAGACTGTACTTGAAGACGCCGCAGGTGGACTGCCATCCGATGTTAGAGAGTTGGATCTAGATCGCGACTACGTGCCAGAGGTGACGCATCAGATTGTCGACGCGGACTCGAGTCAGTTGCGAGCGATCGCTGCTGCGGCGCGCGGACATGATCTTGTGCTGGAGGGGCCGCCAGGAACGGGAAAGTCGCAAACGATCACGAATCTGATCGCGCAGGCTCTAGCCGTGGGGAAGTCCGTCCTCTTCGTGGCAGAGAAAATGGCGGCTCTCAAGGTCGTGCATGACCGACTCACGGCGGCTGGCCTCGGAGATTTCTGCCTCGAGTTGCATTCCACAAAGGCTAATAAGCGCTCGGTTATCGCTGAACTGGGGCGCAGCCTCGATTCGTCGCTGGGAGTCGGCACCTTCGAGCGTAAGGCGGCGGAGCGTATTCCCGCGGTGCGGTCCGCGTTGAATGACTATGTACGCGCGCTCCATGAGCCCCACGGCCAACTGCGTATGTCGCCATACGCGGCATACGGGGCGCTTGCGGGTGTAGGCAGTGCTGCTCGGCTCAGATATGATGGTCCTGTGGAGACTCTTGACCGCTCCGATCTTGAACGGATCTCGCGAACGCTGCGCGATCTGGCCGCTAGTGCTATTGGGATCGGCAAAGCATCAGAGCACCCCTGGCGTGACGCGTCGAAAGCGTTCTACTCCGAGGACGATCTTGATGCGATCCGTGATGACGGTCAGGAGTTGATTGCTGGCCTGACCGAGCTACAGGCGTGCTCCGACTCGGTCGAGGCATCATTTGGTCTACCAAGTGTGCGGTCGTTCGGTGCGATGGGAGCCATCGGCACCGTCGCAGGTCTTCTTTCGCGCTCGCCAGGTGTATCGGCCGCCGTGCTCGGCAGCGAGGCGTGGAATTCTCCACCGCAATCAGCCGTCGCGCTGATAACTCGCGGCAGAGGGGTGGTCGATCTACGGTCCCGAATTGGTACGAAGTTTAGTGACGATGTCGTTGCCAGGCCGCATGCAAACGATATCACCTATGTCGAAGCCCGTCTGCACGGTTTCGCCGCAATCGGGGCGATATTCGATCGCCGCTTCCGCGCAATCAAGAAGCGCTGGCTCCGCTATCGCCGTGCACCGTCCCAGGCATCCCTCGCACAGCTTGCGGCGGAACTCCGCTACGTCGACCGACTGTCCGCAGAGCGTCGTTCCCTAGGGGCAGCTGGACAGATCGGCCACGCGCTCTTTGGAGCATTGTGGCGCGGCGAGCTGTCGTCGTGGGACGATTTGGACGCCTACGTCAACTGGGTCGCAGACTTCCGCAGAGTATATCGTGACTGCGGATTGACCGAGAGAGCTATTGCCGTAGTAGGCTCTCCCAGCCCCGACGTATTTGGCTTGCATCAGCTTCAGGAAGCGGGCCGAAGAGTAGAGGCCGTGTTGGGCCGATTCGCCCATTGTGTTGGTTGGCCAGGCGCGTACCTCGCGGACAGGTCATTCGACGAAATCTCGACAAGGATCCACGCGGTCCTCGAGCGCCTGGGTGAAGGTCCACGCTGGGCGGCTTTCGAGTCGGCCCGTGCTATCGCGGAGAATAGTGAGGCGGCTGGGTTCGTGCAGATCGCACTAAGGGGCGAGGTGTCCTTCGGTGATCTGCCCGATGCGTTCCTGCGCGCCTTCTATACGCAGTGGTTGACAGGGGTCGTCGGGCGGCGGCAGCCACTGGCGCAATTTCACACGATATCGCATGAGCAGCGTGCCGAGGAATTCCGGATTCTGGATAGGCGCATCCTCATGGAGAACCGCAGCACTGTCGTCCTGGATCTTCGGCAACGCGTTCAAGAGCACATCCGGCAGCCCGCGGCCAGTCGCGCGATGCAGTTTCTTCACCGGCAGATGGCGAAGCAACGCAATATCGCCTCATTGAGACGAACCATGCAGGAAGCGGGACGGGCAATTCGGGCGATTAAGCCTTGTCTGTTGATGAGTCCCTTGTCAGTGGCGCAGTTCTTGGGTGACGAATCTTCGTTGTTCGACCTTGTCATATTCAATGAGGCGTCGCAATTGCCGGCGGAAGACGCGGCGGGAGCGATTCTGCGTGGCGCGCAGCTTGTTGTCGTCGGTGATCCTAAGCAGCTACCTCCCACCAATTTCTTTCATCTCTTAGGAGGCCAGGACTCACAGGAGCTAGGAGACGACGGAACCCCACTGTACGAGGACTCGGAGAGTGTTCTCGAAGACTTTCTGGGCATTGGTGTGTCGTCTACCCGACTGCGCTGGCACTACCGGAGCGCTCATGAGTCGCTGATCCACTTCTCAAACGTGAGTTTCTACAACTCCGACCTCTACACATTTCCAAGCGTTGAGAGGGGCACCGAGACGATAGGTTTGCAGTTCGAGTTCATTCCCGAGGGGGTGTACGAGGGGAAGGGACTTAACGCTGCGGAGGCCAAACGCGTCGTGGACGCAGTGGTGGAATTCGCCAAGGAACAGGAGGCACGCAGGACCGCGGGGGAGCCGGAGTTATCTCTTGGCGTTGGCACCTTTAACATGCGACAGCAGCTGGCAATCCAAGACGAGCTCGAACAACGTCGCCGCCGGGATCCCTCTCTTGAGCCGTTCTTTGCTCCGCGAACCGAGAGGTTCTTCGTGAAGAATCTGGAGAACATTCAGGGTGACGAGCGCGACGTCATCTTCCTCAGCGTCACCTACGCGAAAGCTTCCGACGGCAAGCTGCGGCAGAATTTCGGGCCATTGAATGGTGAGAACGGATGGCGGCGACTCAACGTCCTCGTGAGTCGGGCGCGCCGGCGAATGCGTGTCTTCTCGTCCATGCGCGGTGATGAGATCAGCGCGAGCTCAACGACCTCGAATGGCGCGCGACTGCTGCGTGAATTCTTGCTGTATGCCGAGAGGGGTCATTTAGGGAGTGCTGCGGCAAGTCTCTCGGCGGATACGGAGTCGCCTTTCGAGCAAGACGTGTTGAGCGAACTCACGAGGCGAGGCTACCACGTCGTTCCCCAGGTCGGTGTCGCAGGGTACCGGATCGACCTTGGCGTCTTGGATGAGCGCTACCCCGGACGGTTCCTGTGCGGGATCGAATGCGACGGCCTCGCGTACCACAGCTCCGAGTGTGCTCGCGATCGAGATCGTTTGCGTCAGCAGATTCTCGAAGGGCGCGGCTGGACCATCATAAGGGTGTGGAGCACGGATTTCTTCAAGGACCGAAAGGGTCAGATTGAACGCCTAGTTGGCCTCATTGATCGTTGCCGAGAGCGGTTGGAACCTGCGCTATCACACTCGCCGGCCATAAGGATCACGCTTCCGCCCGAACCAAGATCGAATGGGGGTCAACCATCGGCGAGCACGGACTCCACTGTTCCCGCGAAGATGAACAACGGAGCGTACAAGCGACCTATTGTAACGCGGTACGTTGTCGCGGGTGGCCAAGGGACGTTCGCGGGTCAGGATATTCTGGCTGCTCCGCTGACGACGCTGATGGGAGTCATCATGAACATCGTCGACGTAGAGTCTCCGATCCACGGGAATGAGCTCATATCTCGTACAGTAGGAGTATGGGGCACGCGCGCCGGCCGGCGCATCGCTGCAAGCGTGTCGCGAGTAATCGTGCAACTCGAACAAGCAGGAATGGTGAGTCGCCGCGGTGAATACATCTGGACACCGGAGGGCGATTGCCCCGTGAGATCACGCGCGGACACGCACATTCCGGCTCATCACATTGCTCCCGAGGAGTACGAGGCAGCTATTCGCTTGGTGCTCGCCAACGGTCACGCGTTCGAGAGAAGCAATGTCGTCGCTGAGGTGCGAGCGGTTCTGGGTTTTGATCGCACCGGATCCCGACTCAATGCTGCCATTGGCGCTGCGATTGACCGCCTGCTTACTGGTGCATTGCTGGGTGAATCGAGTGGCGGTCTCGTTCTACGCGCCTAGCGCACTAACGTGCCTTTGTGAAGCTGCGACATGGATAGATAGTGTCACCACTCGCGCGTAGTAGGCGATAGTCCGGGATGTCGTTGATCGGCTACGTTAGATGCGGTGTAAACGATCGGCGCCATTCTGGGAATGTCGCCGATTGCATAGACGCCAACGTCAGTCATTACCACGGCCGAGGAGCCGGCTACGCGACTCGGCCCGCGTGCGCGTCAATCCCGGGCACGCGACGAAGCTTGCGAATGTCGGCTGCGGCCGGTGAGTGCATCGCGCGGTACAAGTCGACACCCAATTGCAGATTCAGCCAGAACTGCGCCTCCATCCCGAATAGCCGCTCAAGCCGAAGAGCGGTTTCCGGGGTGACGGCCTTGCGGCCACGAATGATGGCGTTCAGCCGCTTGAGGGGTACCTGCATCCGCTCAGCGACCTCGGTCTGAGTCAACCCGAGCGGCTTCAAGAACTCCTCGAGCAACATCTCGCCTGGCGTCGTCGGCGCCCGGTGGGTGGGCAGGCCTATGCTCATTGCAGTGCCTCAGTGATAATCGACAATCTCGACGTTCTCAGGTCCTCGATTTGTCCACACGAAACATATTCGATACTGCTGATTGATACGGATCGAATGTTGCCCGTCGCGATCCCCACGCAATGCCTCGAGCCTATTTCCTGGTGGCAGTCGCAGGCTGACGAGCGAAACCGTGTTATTGAGCTGATCGAGCTTACGTCGCGCGACAGGCCAGAGCTCGAATGGACAAGCCCGGCGTGCGGCCGAGGTATTCTTGCCATTGAACAAATCAGCCGTCGCATCATCATAGAACGATTGAATCACGTAGGAGAAGACCGGGGCTTGCCAGTGGGTCCAGCTCGACACACCACAGCCAATAATATAATCCCTTGCACCCCAAGGGTGCAAGCACACCGGTCCGCGCACAGACGGTCGAGGAATGACCGGTGCGCCTAGTCCCGCGGCTGCTACGTCGTCGAGGCGCTGCACCGTGAATGTCTGCGCGTAGAACCGCGCGCGTGATCCGCGTACATTCCCGTCGAAGTTGGGCTGTAATCACACCTGCCAGGAGGCTGCCATGACGTAGTGCCCTTACTTGGAGAACTGATGGCCCATGGATCGAAACGGTGGATCATCGCCATCAATGCGCGACTCGCCCGCCGTCTCAAACGCTCCCGCCACCGCACGAGTGACGATGTCCTCGGTCCACTCGCGCCATGGGGATCATGGCGCGACTGCCCCGAATGTGCGCGACAAGCCAACCTGTGGGATTCGTGCCGTCGCTGCCGGGAAGTGCGACGGATCGAGGAAAGGTTGCGCGGCCCGCGTGCGTGGCACCCCTGGGGAGTGCCCAGTTGGTTCCGGCGGCAGCTGGAGCGCCAGTACCGCGCCCGCGTACGACATCTGCTGGCAACGGCCCGGTACGACAGCGCGCGCTACGAATTGCTACCGGGGCCGCGGCGGAAGGACGCGGCCTGGTTGTTCTGGTGAGCGCGAAACCACGAGGCCGGGCGCGCAGCCTGACAGCGCGCGTATTGCCTCGGTGCCAAGGAGCGTCTGTCGGACAGGCTCAGCGGACGCTCCGGACGACGGCCGTCTCGCCGCGCTATTTCATGGCCACCGCCGCCAGCGCGGTCGACGGATCTCCGCTCTGCAGCGTCCACATGACCTTATGGGTGACACCCGTGGACATCGTGATGTATCCGATGATCTGCCGCTTGTGGTTCATGGCAACGGTCGATTCGGTCTCCGCCGCCAGCGCGGCTCCGCCCTCCAGTCCCGGGAGCCGCCGAAGCCCCGTGGACTGCGACCACACTACCGGCTCAGACATCGTGCCCGCGCTGTCCGTGAGCGTCGCGGCCACGATCCCGCTGTCATTGATCCCGTCCGCGGTACCGCAGCCGAGGTCGACGATCGCGTTCGTAGGCAGATAGACGACGGCATGAGTGCAGCCCGATGTGCTGTCGTTGAGGGCATTGCCGGCGGCCTGGCCGAAGTTGTTGACGTCAAGCGCCTGGACCCGGTACGCCACGCCATTGAGGACGAGCTTCGGCAGAAGGCGCAGTTGGCCCGCCGGCGTGAGGACGAACCCCGATCCGTCGGAGTACTCGCCGCTCACGTAGCCCGAGTCCGATAGGCCGACGCCGAGGTGATTCTGGGTGACGAACGCACCGCTCGATGTGCGTAGAGCCCAGGGGGTGCCAGCCGTGGTCCAGACCGTGGCCAAGAAATGCGATTGCCCGGCGACCCCGCATGTCCCGGCTACTATCCCGCGATCGTTGATCGCGCTCGGGACGCACGACGACCCGACGGTCGTCGAGAGATTCCGGAGCGAACGGAGTTGGTTGGACCAATCCCAGATGCCGATACCCCACGGTCCCACGCCGCCCACGACAATGTCCCCCTTGTCGTTGACGCCGTACCCCACGGTCTGGGCCGAGCTGTCGGATTGGAATAGGCCCGTGATACCGCGCGTCGTTTGATACTTGAAGGCGAACGGCGACGAATGGAACTCGCTCCATGTGCCGATGATCTCGGCGATGTCGTTGATGCCGACGATCGCGTAGTCCACGCCATCGAGGCCGGGGAGCGCCGCCGTGTGGGCCGTGACGAAGGGCAGGGTCACCGCCGACGTGGCGGCCAGCGCGCGCTGCTCGAGCGGTGACGCGCTGGTGAGGTTCGTGGTGGGGGAGCACGAGACGACGAGCGCGGTGCATGCGCCCGCGAAGCCGACGCCAAAACGCGACACAAGAACCGTCCAGGTGGGAGACGGCGGTAGAGCCTGCATGCGATGTGCCTGAGCACGGAGCGACGCCAGTATACCCCGTCCGCGACGGCGATTCGTGACACGACCGTCGAGCCCCGGGAAGCTGCCGGGGACTGGCGGCTACGCTTGGCCTCCTCGAGAAGTTCGGGCGGCGTCTGAAAATCGCTCGATGACGACGTAACCTGAGCGCCGCGCGGCGTGGTTCGACCAGACCTGGCAGGTCGTGCTCGGAGTGTATGGCTGGTTTCGGGCCAAATCGATCCACACACGACGCAACGCGACCAGACACGCGCCCGTGAGATTTGCTATCTTCACCGTATGCGCCTCACGCCCTCGATCGGGTTCCTCGTGCTCGGCGCGGCGTTGGCCCTCGGAGCCACCGCCCAGACGCCCGCTAACGCCACGCTCCCCCGACGCATCCAGTTTGGCGCGAGCCTCGCGTCGGTAACCGACTCCCTCCGCACGCTAGGCGCACCGCCCGGAGCCCGGGTGCTGGCCGTGCTCCCGCAAACACCGGCGGCGGACGCTGGCATGCAGCCGCAGGATGTCATCGTCCGCATCGGCCATGACACCGTCACCGATGTCCCTTCGGCTCTCGCCGTGCTGCGGGTGATCCCCTCCGGGACGCACGTCCCCGTCGGTGTCGTGCGTGCCGGCGCCGCGCGATCGATCACGTTCGTGGCCCGCGAGCGGCCACGGGAGACCAGCGCCGACTTCGACGTTGTGTACACGGCGGTGGCGGCGCCGGGAGGGGTGCGGCGGGTCTTGGTCACGCATCCCCATGCGGGCGGCCCGCACCCGACGGTGATGCTGGTCGGCGGGATCGGGTGCTATTCGATCGACCAACCTACTGGTGAGAATCCGTACCGCGACCTGATGTACCATCTCACCCGCCGGGGGTACACCACGGTGCGGGTCGAGAAAGCCGGCGTCGGGGACAGCGAGGGCGGACCATGCATGGCGACCGATCTCGACACCGAGGTCGGCGGATACCGTGCCGCGTTGAGCGCGGCGCGGCACCTCCCGTGGGTCGATTCGTCCCGCGTCTTCCTCTTCGGCCACAGCATCGGCGGCATAGAAGGACCGCTGCTCGCGGGATCCGACTCGCTGGCGCTGGCGCCGTTGCGGGGGGTCGCGGTGCTGTCGACGGTCGGCATCAACTGGTACGAGTACGAGTTGGCGAACCTGCGCCGCCAGCTCCGTCTCCAGAACCTACCGCCGGACAGCATCGAGATCGTGATGGCGCGCAAAGCTCGCTGCGGATTCCATTTCCTGGTCGAACGCCAGTCCCGCGCCGCCGTACTGGCCGCGGAACCGGGATGCCTACCCTCCGTCAGCTATCCGGCGTCCGAGACGTACATGCAGCAGGTCGCGGCGATCAACGTGGCCACGACATGGAAGAAGGTCGCGGTACCAGCGCTGGTGATGCACGGCGGGTCGGACTTCGTCACGAGCCGGGACGAGCATCTGGAGCTCGTGGAGGCGATCAACGCGATGCATCCGGGAAATGCCACGTACGCCGACGTCCCGGAGTTGGACCACTATCTCTCCCATCAGGCGACGCCGTTGGCCAGCTTCAGCGACCCGGTGCCGGGACTGAGTCGCAAGTACGACGGCACGCACCTGGAGCCCATCCTGGACGCCTGGCTCGACGGGCTCGCGCCGCTGGCATTGCGTCGCTAGTCAGTCCAGGCGGCGTCGGCCGGCTCGTATATTCGACGCATGCCTGTCACCGCCGCGATTATCCCGAGCCCGAACGAACCCGTGAGGCTCGAGCAGTTTCCGGTCCCGAGCCTCGAGCCCGGCGCCGCCCTGCTGCACGTCCTGTACTCGGAAGTGTGCGGGACCGACGTGCACCTCCACCACGGGCGCCTGACTGGCGTCCCGTATCCCCTCATCCCAGGGCACGTGTCGGTCGGCGCGATCGCCGAGCTTCGCGGGACCACCACCGATGTCGAAGGACAGCCGCTCCGCGAGGGTGATGTCGTGACGTTTCTCGATGTCCACGAGACCTGCGGCGCGTGCTTTCAATGCCTCGTCGCCAAGCAATCGACGCGATGCCCCCACCGGAAGGTCTACGGGATCACCTATGGCGCCCGCGACGGCCTCCTGGGCGGCTGGTCCGAGAAGCTGTGGATCAAGCCCGGCGTCCGTCTGATCAAGCTGCCAGCGGCCCTCGATCCCGAGACGTTCATCGGCGGCGGCTGCGGCCTCGTGACATCGCTCCACGCCATCGACCTCGCCCATCTCCGCCTCGGCGAGACGGTGGCCGTCTTGGGCGTCGGCCCGGTGGGCCAGTCGGCGGTGGCGTTCGCGGCTTTGTCCGGCGCATCGCGCGTGGTCGCCATCGGTGACCCCGCGAGCCGCCTCGCCTTCGCCCAGCGGATGGGCGCCACCGATACGCTGGGGCTCGACGTGCCGCCGGCCGATCGCGCGGCGCGCGTGCGCGAGTGGACGGGCGGTCACGGCGTCGACGTCGTGATTGAAGCCTCCGGCAGCCCGGCCGCGGTCTCGCAAGCCCTCGACCTCGTGCGCGATGGCGGGCGCGTCATCATCGCCGGACATTACACTGACAACGGCACGATCGCGCTCCATCCCCACTATCAGATCAATCGCAAGCATGTCGAGATCCGGGGGTGCTGGGGGTCGGACTACTCGCACTTTCACCGCGCCGTCGCGCTCACCGCGCACTTCGGCACGCGCGTGCCGTGGCGCGAGATGATCGGGGGCCGCTATCGCCTCGATCAGGCCGGCGAGGCGCTCGACGCCGTCGCCCAGCAGCGTGTCACGAAGGCCATCATCACCCCGAATCTCCCGGCGTGACGCCAGGGGCGCCACGCGTCCCCTTGAAGTCCTAAGGGAGAGTCGCTACCGTCTCCCTTAGAAAACCTAGGGGGAGACAGCCGTGGCCGGTCCGACCACCCCGCTGTTGCAGGGCACGCTCGACGTCATCGTGCTCAAGACGTTGAGTTGGAAACCCATGCACGGGTACGCGATCGCTCGCTGGGTGCAGGATGTCACGAACGATGCGCTTCGCATCGAAGAAGGCTCCCTCTATCCGGCGCTCTACCGGATGGAGGATCGCGGGTGGGTCACCGCCGAGTGGGGCCTGAGCGAGAACAATCGGCGCGCCAAGTACTATCGGCTCACCGCCGCCGGCCGTCGCCAGCTGACGACGCAGTCACATAACATGTCCGCGTTCGCCGCCGCGCTCGGCAAGATCATGAGTGCCACGGAGCAACCCGCTTGAGCGGGCCTGATGCCGTCGAAGCGAAGTGGCGGCGCTATCTCCGCTTCTGGCGCCGCAACCCGGTCGCCGACATTGACGACGAGCTGCGGCATCATCTCGATGCCCGCATCAACGAGTTTCAAGCCGCGGGCATGCCGCGCGACGTGGCCGAGCGGGAAGCCCGCGCACGGTTTGGGGATCCCCGGCGCATTGCGGAGACGCTGCGCGATATCACGCGACACCGTGAGGCGACGATGCGCCGGTCGGCGTGGATGGACACGTTGCGACAAAACGTCGCGTACGCCGTGCGGCAGCTCATACGGAACCCAGGCTTCACAGCCCCCGCGATCCTGACGCTGGCGCTCGGCATCGGCGCCAACACCGCCATCTTCAGTGTCGTCTACAGTGTGATTCTGCGCCCGCTGCCATACGCCAATGCGGACCGGGTATACAGCCTGCGCGAGCGCAATGGGCCGCAGGATACCCAAGGCATGTTCGCCACGTTCGGTAATTTCGCCACCTGGATTCAGCGGGCGCGGAGCTTCGAGGCCATCGGAGGGGTGGACTACGCCAACCTCACGCTCACCGGTCACGGCGATCCGCAACCCCTCTGGGCCTATCGGGTGTCGGAGGGGTACTGGCGCGCGGAATACATCCCGCCGGTGATCGGCCGATATTTTCACGCGGACGAGGATCGCGCGGGCGCGCCGCGCGTGGTCGTCCTGTCGTATGGCTTGTGGCAGTCGGCGTTTGGTGGCGATCGCGGGATCGTCGGTCAGAGCGTCACGCTGAGCGACACGTCGTATGCGGTCATTGGCGTCGCGGCCCCGGAGTACAATCTGACGCAGCGGGGCCCGATGGTCTGGGTGCCACTCGCGCCTTCGCCATCCGCGCTCGAGGAACATTCCGATCACGAGTTGTCCGTCGTCGGGTTGGTGAAGCAGGGCGTCGCGCCCCAGGCCGCGCTCGCGGAACTGGCGGGCATCGAAGCGCAGCTGGCGCGCCAGTATCCGCATTCGAACTTCGACGGAGGCATTGTCGCGGTCCCGTTGGGGGAATACGTCGTTGGGCGGGTCCGGCCCCTCCTGCTCATCATCGCGACGGCGGTGGGGTTGGTGCTGCTCATCGCCTGTGGGAACGTCACCAACCTCTTGCTGGCGCGGTCGGCCATGCGCCATCAGGAGCTGGCCGTACGGGGCGCGCTCGGCGCCGGACGGCGGCGCATTGTCGCCCAGCTCCTGACGGAGAGCGCCGTGCTCGCCGTCGCGAGTGCGGTGTCGGGGCTGGCCGTCGCCGCCGGGGGCATCCGATTTCTCACCACCGCGAGCATGCTGGGGGTGCCGCGACTGAGCGAGGCGTCGATCAATGCCCCTGTCCTCCTGTTCAGTGCGGGCCTCGCCGTGGCCTGCAGTCTGGCTTTCGGACTCGCGCCGGCGCTCCGGGCGACGCGCGTCGACCTGCAGGCGTCGCTTCGCGCGTCCGGCCGCCAAACGGGGCAGGGGCCGCGCGAAAGGATAGGCGCGGCGCTGATCGTCGTCGAAGTGACGCTGGCGTTGACGCTGGTCGTGGGCGCGGGACTGCTGGTGCAGAGTGCGATCCGCATTCAGCGGGTGGCGCCGGGGTTCGCGCCGGACAATCTCATCACCACCGCTGTCGTGTTGCCGCGCGCTCGGTACGCGTCCGACACGGCGATCGCCTCTGCCTGGCGGGACATCCAACGGTCCCTTGCCGCCATTCCCGGCGTGCGGTCGGTCGCGCTCACGTCAAAGTTGCCAATTGCCTCGGCGGGCACGGATTGCCGTGTCGCCACGGCGGCCAGTGGATCGTCGAGCGAGAGCACCATTGGTGCCAACGTGCGGAGCGCGTCGGCCGAGTATTTCGCGACGATGGGCATCCCACTCGTGCGGGGACGGGGATTCAGCAACGTCGACGTTCCCGGGAGCGTGCCGGTCGTGATGATCAACCGCGCGCTGGCGCGCCGCCTCTTTGGCGCGGCCGACCCGATCGGCGGCCGAATCGCCTGCGTCGGGTCATCCGAGGCGCCGGACTGGAGGCAGGTCATTGGCGTGACTGGAGACATTCACGCCAGCGGGCTTGATCAAGGGGTGACGGACGAGATGTATATCCCGTACGCCCAAGCGATCGACGGCCGGATGGCCATTGTCATCCGGAGCGCGATCCCGGCTCCGTCTCTGGCACCGGCCATGCGGCACGCTGTCGCCGGCGTCGACCCGCTACTTCCTCTGGCCACCATCACGACGATGGACGCCATCATCGACGTGTCGACGGCGCCCTCGCGGTTCGTAATGTTTCTCATGCTCGCGCTCGGCGTGACGGCCGTGATCCTGGCGACGATCGGGATCTATGGCGTCATCTCATATACCGTCGCCCAGCGCTCGCAGGAGTTTGGTATCCGCATGGCACTTGGCGCCGACGCGCGGAGCATTTGCTGGGTCGTGGTGCGGGAAGCCGTGTCGTTCGCCGGGGTCGGCGTGGTCATTGGTCTAGGGATCGCCGCCATGCTCACGCGTGTGCTGTCGAGCCTTCTTTTTGGCGTGACGCCGCATGATGTGGGCACGTTCGGCGGCGCGGCGGCGTTGTTCCTCCTCGTGGCCGCACTCGCGAGCGCCATCCCGGCCCGGCGAGCAACCGGAGTGGATCCGCTCACCGCGCTGCGCTCACTCTGAGCGGCGGTGGCACCGCGGCTTTTTTGTCCTCGGACCTGTTGTGAGTCCCGTCTGGCGCCGATCATGGTGGCGAAGTGCGGGCGAGCTCGGCACGTCGCCATCGCGGTTTCAACAGAAACGAGGGGGATGGCTTGGCACGTTGTTCCAGAGTAGTCGCGCGGGCGCTCTGTTGGGCCAGTGGTGTGGCACTCGCGGTCGGCGCGGCGCATGCCCTACCGGCGAGTGTGCCCCCGTGGCGTGTGCATGTCATGCTGTGGGAGTGGTATACGGGGCAGCCGGCGCCGTGGCGCGCCGATCCGCGGCTCGGCGGCCGGTTCGCGCCGGGATACAAAGACGACGTCCAGGTTCTGTTCCTCAACCCCGACTCGGCGGCCGGGAAGCGGCCCGAGCTCATGTGGGTCCGCATCATCGCGTACGATTCCGTTGGTGGTCAGTATCTCGGGATCCTGCTGAACCAGCCCGATGTGGTGTCGACGGTCGGGGAGATCGACAACGTCGTCTTTGGATACGATCCGGCTCGTGGATATCCGACGGCAGTGATGCTCGACGGGCGTTACGACACGGCCGGGTGGCCCTCCAGCGCAGCCCCGGCTTTCTTCGCGCGGTTGCGTGACGGTATTCGGGCATACCGGAAGCGCGAGAACAGCATAGACAAGCCGTCCGTCGATCGGTGCATCGCCGTGTTGACGCCCGCGATGAGCAATGTGCCGGCCGCGGCGAGGCCGGACGAGCGATTCGTCGGCCACTATGTTCTGGGACGATGTCTCTCCGAGGAGTACAAGACCGAGGCAGCCGCGGAGCAATTTCGAGCGGCGATCGCCATCGACTCGACCGACTACGATGCGCATATGGCGCTGCTCGCCGAGCTATCGGTGATGACGCACAAGAGACCGGGCACGCAGTCGCCGGCCGATGATGCACGCTGGGAGCAAGCATTCCTCACGGAGCTGGCCGTTGTGCGCGGACGCTTTGCCGATCGCCCAGCGGTCCAGCAAACGTTGGAATACGTTTTCAACCCGGCGCTGGAGACGCAGCTCGACTCGGTCTGGCGTGGATCCATTCCCAAGTTGCGTCGGGTGGGGTACGTGGTCTTTCGGTGGAAGCAGCGGTAGGCGGCGCCGATGCCGCCGGAACTGACCTCGATCGGTCGTTGGCGGCAGCTATGCCATGCATTGGGCGTTGCGACGGCCGACTCGGAATACGAGAGGCTGGCGCGAGCGTGGGCGAACCGGGGGCGCCACTATCACACCACGCAGCATTCTGGACGGCACGCTCCATGCGCGGACGCACGCCGAGGGGCTGTCGGGCGTGGGCGCCTATCTGCGGGATCGCACATTCACGGAGATGACCGAGCTCGATCCCCGTCCACGCCAACACGGAGCACGATTCGATCTAGCGGAGGACGCCGTGGATGAAGCGCTCGTTCGGCAGCGCGTCGAGGATTGGGCGCAGGCGATTCGCGCCAAGGATATCGACCGGGTGATGTCCCTCTATGCGCCCACCATCGTGTCATGCGATATCGTTCCGCCGCTGCGATACGCCGGGGCCGACAACAAGCGGCGAGCGTGGCAAGACGCCTTCGCGACGTATACGGGTCCGATGACCTATGATGTCCACGACATGGCCGTCACCGCGCTCGGCGAGTTGGCCTTCGTGCATAGCCTCAACCATGTGCAGGGCAGGGTGGCGAGCGGTCGCGTCGCCGACCTGTGGTTGCGTTGGACCGCGTGCTTCCGGCGTATCGACGGCGTGTGGCTCGTCGTGCACGATCACGCGTCAGTCCCAGCCGACCTCGAGCACGGCCAAGCGCTGGTGCATCTCGCGCCGTAAAAACATCGGGTCGCACATGGCTTGACAGGAATATGTACGCAGGGTTATATATCCGGCGTGGAATCATCGTTTGCCATTGTCGCCGAGCCCAATCGACGGGCCATCCTGAGCCTGCTGCTCGCGTCCGAGCGTTCCGTGGGCGAGATCGAGCGCGAGCTGCGATTGCCGCAGCCGTCCGTCTCCAAGCACCTCCGCGTGCTGCGGGATGCCGGGTTCGTGGAATCACGCATTGAAGCCCAACGGCGGCTCTATCGACTGAGACCGGAGCCGCTCATGGAGCTCGACGCCTGGCTCGATCCTTTCCGACGCTTCTGGTCCAAGCACGTCGATGCGCTGGAAAGACACTTGGAGAAGATGAAGAACATGCCCCCTGAGACCCTACCGCCCATGCCGCCCCAGAAAGGGAGGAAAAAGAAATGACGACCCGCGAGCAATACGCACCGGGCGCCGCTGCTGGCGCCGAGATCGAGAAGGACGGAGAGAAGTGGACGCTCGTTATGGTCCGCGACATTGCCCACCCGCCGACCAGGGTGTGGCAGGCGCTCACGGAACCCGAGCACCTGCGCGAATGGGCGCCGTTCGACGCTGACCGGAGCCTCGGCGCCGTGGGCACCGCGAAGCTGACGACCGTGGGAGCGCCGAAACCGATCGTGTCCGAGTCGCGCATCAAGCGGGCCGATGCGCCGAAGGCGCTCGAGTTCACCTGGGGCGAATTCGATCTTCGCTGGCAGCTGGAGCCGCTGGGTAGCGATCGCACCCGCCTCAAGCTGTGGCACAACATCGCCCGCGGGTTCATCTCAATGGGCGCCGCCGGCTGGCACATTTGCTTCGATGTACTGGAGCGGCTGCTCGACGGTGAGCCCATTGGACGGATGGTCGGCATGAACACGATGCACTTCAGCGGCTGGCAGCGGTTGAACGCCGAGTACGCCCAGCAGTTTGGCGTCGAGCCGCCCCGCTGGCCACCCAACGCTCCGGCAACATGAAAAAGAGTCAGCAAAAGGCGCCGAAAGGCGAGTCCCCGTCCAAGCTGATTGATGCGCGAATCCGGGAGCTCGATGACTGGCGCGGCACGACGTTGGCCCGGCTCCGCTTGCTGATCAAGCAAGCGGAGCCGGCAGTCGTCGAGGAGTGGAAGTGGAGAGGCGTGCCCGTGTGGGAGCACCACGGAATCATCTGCACGGGTGAGACGTACAAGAGCATCGTCAAGCTCACCTTCGCCAAGGGTGCCGCTCTCAAGGACCCGGCGCGGCTCTTCAACTCCAGCCTCGAAGGCAACATCAGGCGCGCGATCGACATCCACGAGGGCGAGGACATCGACGCCGAGGCGTTCAAGAAGCTCGTTCGAGACGCGGCCGCCCTCAACGCCGCCGCACGCCGCTAGGGCTCGCGAGCTGGCCCGGAACTTCCACAGTGTCGAGTAGGAGGGACCAAATGGCCGGCACGCATCGCATTCGCCTCATTCCCAAGTACGATGACGTCAGCGTCGAGCCCGGGACGCTGGCCCATGCCAGCGAGCTCAAAGGCTACATGATCGCCGATCCCGCCCCGGACATTCGCGGCTGGGCGGTCCAGCTCCGCGATCGTCGCGCGGTCGGCACGGTCGACGACCTCGTCGTCGACACCAACGACCTGATCGTGAAATACCTGGAGCTCAAGGTGAACCGCGAGTTCAGCGTCGGCGAAGAGGATGAGTGGGTGCTCGTCCCCATGACCACGGTCCGACTCGACGACACCGCGTCGGTCGCCGTCATTGACCGACTGAGCGTCCACGACATTGAACGGATCCCACGCTCGCGGCGCGGTCAGGCCGCTCGACGCCCGCCGACCAAGGCCGAGGTCGACGCGGCCTGGGGCATCTTGGACATTGATTCGCCGGTCGACAGCGCCGTCATCGACGCCGTCGTCTCGAACCGCCCGTTAGAGCAGTAACGCCGGCCCGCACCGCAGCGCGCTACTCCTCGGCGGTGCGCGCGGCAGTGATCGTCGGTTTCTTGACCGGCGGCGGTTCCACGGCGCGCGGCACGATCTCCGCTCGTCCCGCCGTCCGCAGGATGGCGTTGATCTTTGGCAGGTCGGTCGCCAGCGCCGCCTTGAGGTGCCCGAGTTGCGTATCGAGTCGCGCCGATAGCGTGGTGAATACCGCGTAGGCGGGCGCCGTCGGACGCCCGTCGGCGCTGGCCACGGTGTTGGCCAGTGATGCGATCTCGTTGTTCAACTTGATTGGAAAGTTGAGCGGGTCCTGCGAGCTCTGATTCTTGACCTGATACAGGGCGCCCTCGATCGTGTGCAGCTGCTCGACGAACGGCGCGGTGGCGGCGATGAAGCCGGGCGGGGCATTGGCACTGTCCGCCCGGATCTGATACGCCACGTAGCGGATGGTCTTCACGGCATCGTTGGCCGCGCTCAAGCGATCCCGGATGCGCAGGAGCATCGCGAACTGGGCCTCGAGCGCCGAGGGCGTCGCCGTGCTGCGCGGATCGGCCTTGATGATGAGCGGCTGCGATTGCGTCTCACTGCCGACGGTCAATCGCACCGTGTACCGTCCCGGCGGCGCCATGGGCCCGCTCACATTGCCCGACCACATGATGAGATCGTCGAACGCGCTGGCGTCGGGATAGCGCATATTCCACGCGAACATGTTGAGGCCAACCTTGGCCGGCACCCGGGGCGGTCGCGGGACGTGATGCGACTCCTCGTCCGCGTCGTCACCACCGTCCTTGTGTGCCGTATCGGACGCCGCCAACAATCGCGCGACGCTGTCCGCCGGGATCCCGGCCCTGGTCAAGCTATCGCGGCGGACCTCGCGGACACTGTCGGCGTGCTCCACACTATCGGCCATGCCCGCGCTGTCGAGCCGCGAGCTCAAACGACGCACGAGATGACCGGCGGAGTCCAGGAACTCCATGGTGACCGCGGCGGTCGAGTCCGCCAGCGTGTAGTAGATCATGGCGCCGCTGGGCGGATTGGCGCCGCGGGGGTGCGCACCGCCCGACTCGCCGCCAGGCGTCGACCAGCGCACGCGATAGGCCGGCGATGGCTTGAACAGGTGCATGCTGGCCGCGGTCATCGTGGACGACAGCTGCCGGAGCGGCGCGACGTCGGTCAGGATCCAAAAGGAGCGGCCATGCGTGGCCACGACCAGATCGTTGTCCTTGACCACCAGATCGTGGACCGGAACTGGTGGCAGGTTGCGTTGCATGGACTGCCAGTGCCCACCGTCGTCGAAGCTCACCCACACGCCGCGCTCGGTGCCCGCGTACAGGAGGCCGCGCCGGACGGGATCCTCGCGCACCACACGCGTGAACTCCGTCGCCGGAATGCCGTTCGTGATCAGCGTCCAGGTATGGCCGTAATCCGTCGACTTGAGGAGATAAGGCCGCATGTCATCGAGCTGGTAGCGATTGGCCGCCACATACACGGTGCCGGGATCGTAGTGTGAAGGCTCGATGCTGGAGATGCGCATCCACTCCCCCCACTGCGTCGGCGACACCGCATTCCACGTCGCGCCGCCATTCCGGGTGAGCTGGATCACCCCGTCGTCGCTGCCCGTCCAAATCAGTCCCTGCTGCCGCGGCGATTCGGCGATCGAAAAGATCGTCGCATAGTACTCGACCGATGTCTGATCCTTGGTGATCGGCCCACCGGATGGCCCGAGCGTCGCGGGATCGTGGCGCGTGAGATCGGGGGAGATGACCTGCCAGCTCTGTCCATTGGTCGTCGACTTGAAGAGGACGTTGGCGCCGACGTACAGCGTGTGCGGATCGTGCGGGGAGATCAGGATCGGGAACGTCCACTGGAAACGATAGCGCAGATCTTCCGCCGAGTGACCCATGGGATCCTGCGGCCAGGGCGTGATCTCTTTTTGGAGCCCCGTCCGCATGTCTTTGCGCGACAGATACGAGTAGCTCCCGGCGTAGACGATGTTCGTTTCGTCCGGACGCACCTGGATGTAGCCACTCTCTCCACCGCCGACTTCCTGCCAGTCCGCGATGTCGATCCCGCCGTCCGCGGCACTGGGTCCGCAGAGCGTCGAGAGGTCCTGCTGCGCGCCGCAGACCTTGTACGGGAAATCCGTGGTAGTGGTGACGTGATAGAACTGTCCCGAGGCGTTGTCTTGCTCCGACCACGACTTCCCGCCATTCACCGATACGTTGGCGCTGCCGTCGTTGGCCTCGATCATCCGCGCGGGGTCCGTCGCGGCGATCCAGAGATCGTGGTTGTCGCCGTGCGGGACGGGGATGTTCTTGAACGTCTTCCCGCCGTCGGTGCTCCGGTAAAAGTTCGTGTTCAGCGCATAGACGGTGTTGGCATCCTTGGGATCAGCGAAGATGCGGGTATAGTACCACGCGCGCTGCCGGAGCTTGCGCTCGCTGTTGGTGCGCGTCCACGTCGCGCCGCCGTCGTCGGACCGGAAGACGCCGCCGGAGTCGGCTTCGACCAGCGCCCAGACCCGGCGCGGGTTGGCCGGAGAGACCGCCAGCCCGATGTTGCCGAGGATGCCGCTCGGCAGCCCGGTGTTCCGCGTCAGCTCCGTCCAAGTCGCGCCCGCGTCGCTGCTCTTGAAGATGCCGCTGCCGGCGCCGCCGCTCACCAGGAGCCAGGGTTTCCGCCCCGCTTGCCAAAACGCGGCGTAGATCGTGCCCGAATGGTCGGGATCGAGGACGACGTCCGAGATGCCCGTCGAGTCGTTGCGGAACAGGATCTTCGTCCATTGCTTGCCACCGTCGACCGACTTGAAGAGGCCGCGCTCGGCATTGGGCGCCCACACGTGCCCAAGAGCGCCCACGTAGACGATGTCGGGATTGCGCGGATCGACCCGAACGCGCGAGATCTGGCGCGTGTCGGCGAGGCCGACGCTGACCCAGGTCTTCCCCCCGTCCGTCGTCTTGTACACCCCGTCGCCGTGGGACACGTTGCCCCGGATATCGTACTCGCCCGTCCCGACGTACACGACGTCAGGGTTGGACTCGCTGACACCGATTGCCCCAATAGTGCCACCGAAATACTTGTCGCTCGCGGCGGCCCAATGGATGCCGCCGTCTGTCGTCTTGAACACGCCGCCGCCGGTGGTGCCGAACCAGTACTCGTTGGGTCGGGCCGCGGAGCCCGCCACGGCGACGGAGCGGCCGCCGCGATAGGGGCCGATCTCCCGCCACTTGAGCGCGCGCAAGAGCATCGTGTCGGCGTGGGTGGGAGGCGCCGCCACCTGTGCCCGTGCGACTCCTCGGATTGCCAACACGGCGACAACGGCGATCAGGGTACGAATAGCTGCCGCGCGGCGGCGGGGACGTTGGACAGCGCTCACGATCATTCTCCCGGGGACTGGCGTGCGTCGATCGATGACCTACATTGCGCGCGGCCGAGGGGCTATCGCAAGGGGCCGCCCTCGCGATATGCTCAATACATGACTGCGCGCCGGCCGGCGGACACGGCTCCGATCATCGTGATCGACCTCCAAAGCGGGATGTTCGACGGCGCCGTGGTGCCGCCGATTCATGATGCAGCCGGTCTGGTCGCGCGCGTCCGAGCCGTGATGGAGTGGGCGAGGCGCACCGGACGGAAGGTCGCGTTCGTGCGTCACGATGCGGCCGCGGGCGAACCGCTGGCGCCAGGCGCACCAGGTTGGCCGGTGTGGCCGGCGCTTGGCCAAGCGCCCGACGAGCCCACGTTCGCGAAGCAGGCCGGCGATGCGTTCAGCAATCCCGCCCTTCTCCAATGGGTGGCGCGTCAAGGCGCCGACGAGGTGATCCTCGTCGGCGCGCAGAGCGACCAGTGCGTGGCGGACACGGTGAAGGGCGCCATGGACGCCGGGCTCCGCGTCACCGTGGTCTCCGACGCCCACAGCACGTGGGAGTTCGACGGAGAGACCGCCGACCAACTCATCGCGCGGCACAATGCGGCGTTCGCCGCCGCCGGGGCGAACGTGGTGTCCACGGAATCGCTGCCTGGACTCTGAGCCGCCGCCCGCCAGCCCCTCCGTGGACGGTCAAGGCCAAACGATTCGCTTCGCCGGATTCCCGGTCGAACGTTCTCGCGTTAGCGAAGACCTCGACGCTTTGGATTCTGAGCGCGGAGTCCAGGGGCACCCGCTCAGTGAAAAGCACGTCCGGTCCCCTGGACGGCGTGCCGAATCCGATGGCCGTGCCCCGCAACTCTCGGCGTGAGCCGTCACTCCCGACGACGAAGGCGCGCAGGATGACCTCATTGCTGTCCGGACGCCATGACGGCAAGCTCGGCCAGCGGGCGGACATCGCTGGCATTGGCGGCGAAGACACGCGACGGTCCGACCGGATGCGGAATCGCGGCCGGGACTTGCGCGCCCGCTCGGCTGGACGTTATAAACGCCGCGATCAGCGAAGCTGACTGCGAAGTTCGGGCCAATGCGCAAGGCGTTCATACCGGCGAATATGGGCATCTCCGGTGAATGCGTAAGAACATGACATTCCGCTAACAACCGGTGAGTTGCTCCCGTCGGTACCGGGTGCTAGGATGGAGCCATTCCGGGAGGGGGGATCGCGATACCACACCGTACGTTCTGGCCCATCGCCACGGCGACGCTACTGGGCGTGGCCAGCTCAGCCGCCAGCGGACAATCGCTGACCGACCCGGCGGCGATCGCCAAAGCCAGCGTCGATAGCGCCCGGCTGCCGTATACCGCGGCCGACGTGCAATTCATGCAGGGCATGATCCACCATCATGCCCAGGCCATCGTGATGGCCCGCTGGGCGCCCAGCCATGACGCCGGTCCCTCCGTACAAACGCTCTGCGCCCGGATCATCAATTCGCAGCAAGACGAGATCGCGACGATGCAGCAATGGCTGCGGAATCGGCGACAGACGGTGCCCGATGCCACGCCGGGCGCCAGTATGATGATGGACGGTCACCCGATGCTCATGCCGGGCATGCTGTCCGAAGAGCAGATGAAAGCCCTCGACGCCGCGCGGGGTCGGGACTTCGACCGCCTGTTTCTCACGTCCATGATACAGCACCACAACGGTGCCGTATCCATGGTGCACGACCTGTTCGAGACACCAGGTGCCGGCCAAGACGAAAAAGTGTTCAAGTTCGCGTCCGACGTGAATGTCGATCAGACCACCGAGATCGCCCGGATGAAAAAGATGCTCTTCGTCCTCACATTCGAGGGAACTAGCCCGTGATGAACCCGTCGTCCAAGATCGTCCTCCTGACCGTTGCCATCACCGCCGCCGGGTGCGGCCGCTCGATCTCCACATTGGCGACCACATTGGCCACCACATCCCCGGCGCCGCTCAACGCCAACCAGTCGCCCGACGCGCCAAACCCCGATCCCCGCGTTGGCCTCCGGGCCGGGAAATACGACGCCGCGGAAGCGACGTGGAACATGCGGGTCGTCTCCGAGAACCGGCCCCCGACCAAGTTCGTCGATCAGACCAACTCCGACCTCGCGTTCAGCGGCCCGTACGCGATCCAAGGCAGCTACGCCGGCTATCAGGTCTGGAACGTCTCGGATCCGAAGCACGTCACGCTCGCGTCCACCTACTACTGTCCGCAATCGCAGAGCGACGTCTCCGTCTACAAGAACCTGCTGATCACGTCCGGGGAAGGGACGGCGGGACGACTTGACTGCGGTGCAGGGGGCGTCAAAGACACGGTGAGCCACGAGCGCCTCCTCGGCATCCGCGTCTATGACATCAGCGACATCGCGCATCCCAAGGCCGTGGTCAACGTCCAGACCTGCCGCGGGTCGCACACGCACACGCTGGTGGTCGATCCCAATGACCACGAGAACATCTATGCCTACATCTCGGGATCGGCGCCGCTGCGGAGCCCGACCGAGCTCGCGGGCTGCGTGAGCTCCGCGCCTGACCAAGACCCCAACTCGGCCCTCTTCCGGATCGAGGTCGTGAAGATTCCGTTGGCGCACCCGGAGCAGGCGGCGATCGTCAGCACGCCGCGCATCTTCAGCGGTCTGGCCGCCGCGCCGCACCACGGTCAAGCGGAAGCCGACAAACAGGCCGCCGCCGAAGAGCGGGCCCAGGGCAAGTTCGTCGCCCACTTCATGGGGGATGACTTCGTCGTGAGTGACGACAACGCCAATGCATTGCTCGCCCGCATCGTCAAATCGCGCGGCGGGACCGGCGCACCCACCGCCGCCGACAGCGCCGCGCTGCGTGCCGCGCTCCCGGAGATCGTGAAGAAGAGGTTCGGCGACGATGCCGGGACCACGTACTCCACGAATCGCCAGTGCCACGACATCACCGTCTATCCGCAGATCGGTCTCGCCGGCGGCGCCTGCGAAGGCTACGGGATGTTGCTCGATATCCACGACGTCACGCATCCCACGCGTCTCGATGCGGTCTCTGACTCGAACTTCTCCTACTGGCACTCGGCGACGTTCAACAACGACGGCACGAAGCTGCTGTTCTCCGACGAGTGGGGCGGTGGCAGCCAGCCGAAATGCCGGGCCACGGATCCGCGCAACTGGGGCGCCGACGCGATCTTCACGATCGCGGACGGGAAATTGCATTTCCAGAGCTACTACAAGCTGCCCGCGCCGCAGACCAAGTTCGAAAACTGCGTCGCCCACAACGGCTCGCTGATTCCGATCCCCGGACGCGATGTGATGGTGCAGGCGTGGTATCAGGGCGGGATCTCGGTGTTCGACTGGACCGATGCGGCGCATCCGACCGAGATCGCGTTCTTCGATCGCGGACCGGTCGACTCGACCCAGATGGGCGACGCCGGCGAATGGTCCGCCTACTGGTACAACGGCGTCATCGTCGGTTCGGAGATCGGCCGCGGGCTCGACGTGCTGGAGCTGACGCCGAACGCGCATTTGACCCAGAACGAGATCGACGCCGCGAAGACGGTGCACCTGAGTGAGCTCAACGTCCAGGGGCAGCCCAAGCTGGTGTGGCCGGCGACGTTCGTGCTGGCGCGCGCGTACCTGGATCAGCTGGAGCGGGCCAAGAGCATGAACGCCGATCGCATCGCCGCCATCCGGCGCGGACTGGGCGCGGCGGAGAAGATGTCGGGCGCGGGACGCCGCGACGCGCTCACGTTGCTGGCGACGCAACTAGATGGTGACGCGTCCGGCGCCGATGCGGCGAAGGTGCACAAGCTCCAAGGGACGGTCCGCGATCTCGCGGCCGCCTCGGTGGCATTGGCGGGCAACTAGCGCGAGAGACTTCCGATCGCCGGGTGGCGCGTATGCCACCCGGCGAGTTGTTCGTAGGCGTAGGCGGCGCGCAGCACGGTCACCTCGTCGAACGGGCGGCCGATGAACTGCATGCCGATGGGCGCGCCGTCGGGCGATAGGCCGCACGGCACCGAGAGCGCCGGGACGCCGAGGAGATCGAAGGGGAACGTGTACCGCACGGCGTCGTCGGCGGTGAACTGGTGGCCGTTCTCGCGCGGGTAGTCCCCGAATGGCCGCCGCGCCAGCGGGTACGTCGGCGCCACCACCACTTCGACCGCGCGCGTCGCCCGGGCGTACGCGAGTTGCAAGACGCGCCGCTGTTGCGTGGCACGAATATAGTCCACGGCCGGGATGAGCGAGCCCGCTTTGATATCCGCGGCGCTGGCGGCCGGCGGCACGGCTTTGTCGAAGTCGTCGGGGTGGTCGCGGAAGAGATGGGCCGCGGCGACGGCGTATTCGCAGGTGGCGATTGTATTGCCGACCGCGAGGCACTGGTCCGGCGTGGGAATCGTGACATTGACGATGCGGGCGCCCAGCGCGCGCAGGGCGGCCACCGCTTGCTCGAACGCGGCGAGGACCGCGGCTTCGCCTACGCTGGCGTACGTCCGGTCCACCCCGATCGCCATGCCGGCGATTCCTGAGCGGAGGCCCTTGGTGTAGTCGGGCACCGGGCGGCGCGCGGCGGTGGTGTCGCCGGCATCGTGGCCCGCCAGGGCTTGAAGCGCGATCGCGCAGTCCTCGACGGTGCGCGTCAGGGGTCCGGGATGGTCGAGCGTGTAGAGGCGGGGGAATATGCCCTCGAGGCTGATGCGGCCGTGCGTCGGCTTGAGGCCCACGACGCCGCACAGCGCCGCCGGAATGCGGACCGATCCCCCGTTGTCGGACCCGATCGAGAGCGGGACGAGTCCCGCCGCCACCTGGGCGCCGGCGCCGCTGCTCGACCCGCCGGGCGAGTACGCCGTGTTCCAGGGGTTCTTGATGCGCCCGAAGTCCGGGTTATCGCCCGACTCGCCGTCGGCGAACTTGTTCATGTTCGCCTTGCCGATCATGATCGCGCCGCCGTTCTTCATGCGCCGCACGACCGCGGCGTCGGTCGTCGGAATGTTTCCGAGACGCGACTTGGCGCCCGCCGTGGTGCGGACGCCGGCGGTGTCGATGTGGTCCTTGATGCCGATCGGCACCCCATGCAGGGGTCCGCGATACCGCCCCTGCGCGAGCTCGGCGTCCGCCGCTTTGGCCTGGGCCAATGCGGCCTCGGGCACGAGCGTGATGAAGCTATTGAGCGTGGGATCGAGCGCGTGCGTGCGGTCGAGCGCCGCTTGCACGACTTCGACACAGGAGACCCGGCGCTGTTGAATGTCGGTCGCCAGTTGCCGGATCGACTGGAACGCCGAGGGGGCGCTCACGGGCTGAGCGGGTCGACGTCGGGATCAAAATCCGACTGCGGTTGAATCGTCGGATCGACGTCGGTCGTGAATCGATTGCCCTTGAAGGAGGCCAGGATCTTGGCACCTTCGCCCGGCGCCATCTGGTAGCCGGCCAGCCGCAACAATGCGCCCAGCTGTTCATCGGAGAGATCGCCGTCCGGTGCCGGCGGCGCGGCGCACGCGCCGAGGAGCATGCCGGCACCGGACGCGGCGATCGAAACCAACGCATCCCGTCGTTTCATGCCCCCAAGTATAGCGTCGCCCGTCCGAGCGTCACCCCATGAGGCCGAGCTGCCGCATCAGCGTCGCCATATCGTAGTACGAGCGGACACGCCGGACCTGACCCTCCTCGATCTCGAGGACATCGCACAGCGAGAGTTCGGCTCGGCGGCCGGTGGGCGGTATGGTGCCGGCCGGCCCGACGAGTGGCCCGGTGTGCGTTCCGTGGCCGACGAATTCGACGACGACGCCGTTGTCGTTGGCGATCACGCGCCGGATCTCGACGCGGGCATCGGGGAAGGCCGTCGCCCACCCCTCGGCGAACGCGCGATACCCCTCGTGGCCCTGCCGTGCCGTGTTGGTCGCCACTTCCAGGCACTCGATATCGGCGCTGGCGTGGCGGAGCATGCCGTCGAAGTCGCGGGCGTTCCAGAGTTCCTCGTACAGTCTACGACCCAGGAGCGCATTCTCGACCGCCTCCCCGGGCTCGCGCGTGACCCGAGGTCCCTCGACCGGAACGTCCCGCGGCGTCCGGCCTGGCGTCGTGCGCTCTTGATCTCTCTCGTTCGATGCCATGATACCCCTCCATCTCCAAGCGTATAGGCGAGACGTAGCGCCATCCGCGGACGGCTGTCAACGGCGCGCCCATGAGCCTGCTGCGGTGGGGTTTTGCGCGCTCACGGGGGACCGCTGACGGGAGCGTCCATGAATGGGCCGAACGCCTCGTCGCGGACGCCGGCTGCGGATGGGTGCCGGCACTCCTCGGCATTCCCATCGCGTGTGGCCTGGCGGCGCTGGCGTTCGCCGCCGTCGATCCCGCACACCATTGGCGCCGCGACACGTGGGCGGGTCTGGCGTGGGGAACGGCGGTCGCGGCGTGGGGCTGGTGGCGATGGCGGCGACGATGCTAGCGACTACTGCTTCGTCGCCGTCCACGCTCCGCTCAAGGCGACAGGTCCGGCGCCGTCGCCAAAATCGTGCGTCCAGGCCGTCGCGCCCGACATCTGCGACTCGTTCACGGTTCCGGTGAACGTGTTGTCCGTGTTATCGAGCGCGAACTGAATCGACTGGCCGTTGACGCTCCCGCCGGTGATGTTCCCCGACGCTTGACCGATCACCACACTCACGCCGTTGGTGACGCACGTCACGGAGCTCGAACTGTAGGTGCCGTTGAACGAGTTGAAGCTCTGCGCGAAGTCGGCGCCGAAGGTGCCGTTGCAGACGTGCGCCCCGGCGTTGAGATTCGTGATCTTCACGCTCCAGTGCCCGCCGATACTGATCCCACCTGGCGTCGTCGCACTGCCGCACCCCAACAGACCGGCGGCCGCCAGCACGCATACGAGGATTGGATTCCGCATGGACACGCATATGGGCAAGCGGCGTGCCGTTCCCGTCGGCATCGCGCGGAAGCGCGCGATGGTTTCAATTGTTGAACCATTCCGGGAGACGCTATGACGACGGGCCGGCTCGAGGCATTCAGCGATGGCGTAATCGCCATCATTATCACGATCATGGTGCTCGAACTGCACGTCCCGCAGGGCGCCGACATCTCGGCGCTACGGCCGCTCGTGCCCGTGGCGCTCAGTTATGTCCTGAGCTTCATCTATGTCGGCATCTACTGGACGAATCACCACCACATGTTCCAGGCCGCGGAGCACGTCACCGGCGGCATTCTGTGGGCGAACCTGTATTTCTTGTTCTGGCTGTCGCTCATTCCCTTCGTCACGAACTGGATGGGCGACACCCACTTCGCCGCGCTGCCGATGGCCGCGTACGGCGCGGTGCTCCTCATGACCGCCATCGCGTACATCATTTTGCAGTGGCGTATCGTGGTGCACGAGGGACCGAACTCGCTCCTGGCCCACGCGGTTGGACGGGAGGTGAAGGGCAAGGTATCCGCCGTCCTGACGGCGCTGGCGATACCCGCGGCGTTCATCCACCCGGGTATCGCCGGCGCCTTCTACATCATCGTGGCACTCACGTGGCTCGTGCCCGATCGCCGCATCGAGCAGCGGCTCAATACTTCCACGCCCCCGAATTCCCGCCCGCCGGAGCGTGCGCCGTGATGGCGGTGGCCATCTCCCGCAGCAATCCCGCGTTCGACGTGTGCTGCCACCCGTGGCCCTTGAGCGGACGACCATAGCGGATGTCGGCCGTCACGTGCGGCGCCTTCGATGAGTCGAAGACCGCTTGCATGTCCATGACCGCGAGGTTCAGGAAGTAATTGTCCATGTCGCCGCAATCGATGTGGATCTTCCCGACCAGCTTGGGCCCCAGCGTCGCCCAATTCGTTTTGACGTAGTCGGTCAGATCGTAGCCGTGCGTGCGCATGTAGTTGGCGACATCGTGATCGATGTGCCCCGTGCGCTTGTCCCACAGCGGCTTCGTGTAGCCGCCGGCGCCGACCGGCCCATACACGGCCTCCCAGATCTCCAGCTGCTCCGCCGCCAGCCCGTGACTGGCCTTGACGTCCTCCAGGCGACTCAGCTGCTGCATTGACTGCACCGCCTGTCCGCCAATGCCCCGCGCGAAGTAGCGGAGGGGGTTGAGCCAGTCGCTCTTGGTGGTGAAGAGCGGCGCGGCGCCCATGATGAACGCGTTGGTATCCGCGTAGGCGTCGACCTCACCGTAGTGATGGAAGTCGATGGGATCCGGATACAGCGTCCACGTGCCCCCGAAGAAGTCCGGGTGATAGAGCTGGAGCGCGAGCGACTCCCACCCGCCGGTCGAGCCACCGCTCAGGGTGCGGGCGTACGGCTTGGCGATGATGCGGTAGTGCGACTCGAGGTACGGGATCAGCTCCTGCATGATGGCGTCGCCATAGGGCCCGTTGTTCGCCGAGTTCACCGCGTACGAGTCGTCGAAGTACGGCGTGGGATGTTGGAACGTGATGACGAGCATCCGCGGGAAGCCGGGCGATGTCCATTCGTGATAGAACTCGTACCCGGGCTCGACGTTGTACTCGCGCTTGCGGTCCAACTGGGCTTGCGTCGGCGCCGGCAGGCTGTCGGTGGTGAAGCCCATCGGCGCGGCCAGACCAAAATGCCCCTGCTCGTAGAGGACCGGGTAATGGACGTTCGGGTGCTCGTCGTACCCTTGCGGCAAGAGGATCGTGGCTCCGATGAAGATCGGGTGTCCCCAGAACTTGGTCAGCATGTCGCTCTGGATCTTGACCCGCTTCACAAATTTCGTGTCGGGCGGCACCACCACCGCCGGGATCACCTGGCTGGCGACCAGCGGGACGTCGAACCCACTCGCCGGATCGAGGTGCACCTTGGTCACCGGGCTATAGAGGTTCCCGGGGGACCGCGTCAGGTGCTGTCCCTCCCACTGGTCCATGTGCGCCCAGATCGTGTGTCCGTCGGAGCGTTTGAACTCCGTGTACACGTTGGCCACCGCCTGGACGTAGTAGTCACCCGCGGGGATGTCGCGCGGCGTGTCGACGATGTACCCGGTCGTCGTATCGTCGATGACCGCGGCCTGGCCGGCCGCCAGGTTCGTGACGTCGACGCCGAAATACGGCGTCGTCATCGTTCGGGCGCTCATGTTGGTCCGCGGCTCGGGCGTCGAGTCGCGTGAGATCACCACAAACACGCGTCCCGTCAACGCATTGGCGCGCGCCGATGACGGGATGGTGACGGTGAATCGCGTGGGCGCGCCGCGGCGCGCACAGGATGTTCCGGCGAGAAGCCCACCAGCGAGAAGCAGGGTGGCGGATCGAGTGAGCACCGTCATCCGCGAGAACCTCCAAATAGGGTGGATGGGGCCACGAGGCGCCCAACGTGGAGGCCCCTCTCGATGCGCGCTAGTCGATGGGTACTAGTGTCCGTGACTACTGTCGTCGCGCCGATACCGACTTGAGCCATGGTCGCGACAGCACGGAATTCGAGCGCAAACGTATGGGTTGCCAGCGGCTGATCTGAACGCTAGATCTCCTGCACGATGCTAGAGAACTAGCATACCAAGTTCGGCCTGCAGTACCATACCAATTCAAATACGGGGAATCCGTCGTGCGCCGCACTCGCGTGATCGCGTGTTTCGTCCTGTCGTTGGTCGTCATGCCGGGCACCAGTCCGGCCCAAACGTTTCTGATGGACCTGCCGCTCAAGAGCCAGGGCGCGCAGGTCTCGCAAACGATCGGCCTCACCGATGTCACCATCAGCTACCATCGCCCGTTGGTCGGGGGGCGACAGGTCTGGGATAGCCTGGTTCCGTACGGCCAGGTGTGGCGCGCCGGCGCGAACATCAATACCACGATCGCCTTCAGCGACCCGGTCACCATCGACGGGAAACCGCTGGACAAAGGCACCTATGGTTTGCACATGATCCCCCGCGCCGACACGTGGACGGTGATCTTCTCCCGCAATGCCACGTCGTGGGGCTCCTTCACCTACGACTCCGCGGAGGACGCGCTGCGCATCACGGTCAAGCCCGCACCGGCCGAGATGCACGAAGCGCTGACGTATGACTTCGTCGACGTGCAGCCGACATCGGCCGTGGTGACCATGCAATGGGCCCGCCTCGCCGTTCCGTTCACCGTTGGCGTCAATGTCCACGATGTCGTGGCCGCCAGCATGAAACGGCAACTCCGCAGCCTGAACCGCTTCAACTGGTTGAGCTGGAACGAAGCGGCCACGTACATCCTCGCTCAACACGAAGACCTGGGCACCGCGCTGGCGTACGCCGACACGTCGATCCTGAATGATGACCGGTTCGACAACGAGTTGACGCGGTCACAGGCGCTGACGGCGCTCAACCGTCGGGACGACGCCGCGGCCGCGCAGAAAAAGGCTCTGGCCCTCGCCACGCCGGCCGAGGCGGATGGGTTCGCGCGCCAGTTGCTCGCGCAGAAACGCAGCGACGAGGCGTTCGCGATATTCCGCGCCAACGCGCAGCGTGGCGCCGAATGGTTCGTTCACGATGGCCTCGCGCGGGCCTACAGCGCCCAACACAAGTTCGGCGATGCCGAAAAGGAGATGAAGCTCGCCGTGGCGACCGCGCCCGCGAGCCAGAAGAGCGACCTCACGGGTCTCATCAAACGCCTCGAAGCCAAACAGGATATCAATCAGTGATGCGGTGGCACGCGTTGCTCGGGATGGCGATTCCCGCACTGGTGTCGGCGCAAACACCGGCCGACACATCGCACCGGCAACCTCTGGGCGATGCCTGGTGGACCGGGCCAATGCTGGCCGCGTCCGCGGGGACACTCCCGCAGGGCCACGTGTTGATCGAGCCCTATCTCTACGACGTGACGGCACCGCACACGAATGGGTTCGCGTCGCGCACGTATTTGGTGTACGGCCTGCTCGACCGACTGTCCGTCGGCCTCATTCCGATCTTCGGCTTCAATCAGGTCAGCAATGGGCCGAGCAGCTCCGGCGTCGGTATCGGCGACCTGACGGCCCAAGCCCAGTATCGGCTGACGCAATTTCATCCGGGCGGATGGGTGCCGACGACATCTTTGATCGTCCAGGAGGCGTTCCCGACGGGGAAGTTCGACGAGTTGGGCGCTCGGCCGAGCAACGGGTTCGGCGCCGGTGCCTACACCACGACCGTCGCGCTCTACAGTCAGACGTACTTTTGGATGCCGAATGGTCGGATCCTGCGCACGCGCTTGAACCTCTCCCAGTCGTTCTCCAGCGAGGTCGGCGTCAAGGGCGTCAGCGTCTACGGCACGGGTCCTACGTTCGTCGGTCACGCGTGGCCGGGCAACACGTCGTACGTCGACGCGGCAGCCGAGTACAGCATGACCCGCTCGTGGGTGCTGGCGCTCGACGTCACGTACAGCCATGCCGGCTCGACGCGCCTGACGGGCGGGTTCGAGTCGGGAACCAGCGACGGGTTCGGGTTCGCGCCCGCCGTCGAATACAACTGGACGTCCAGCGTGGGTCTCTTGCTCGGCACCCGCATTCTGCCCGCCGGGCACAACACGACGGCCAGTATCACGCCGGCTATCGCCGTGAACATCGTGCGCTGATAATGGCTGAGTAGCGCCGCGGCGGCCGGGCGGCCATCATCAATGGCTACTCCCGTCCACCACTTTCGGAGAACCAATGGCGACCAAGACTCCGCCGGCGAACAAGCCGTCATCCGACGAAGCCGCCGCGCGACAACAGCTCGTCGACGGCCTGCAAGCCGACCTCGCGCGCGAATACCAGGCCATTATCCAATACGTCATTTTCAGCCAGAAGCTGGACACGGCTGCGTACATGAATATCGCGGATCAGCTCGTCGAGCACGCGCACCAAGAGCTGAATCACGCGCTCGCCATTGCCAAGCAGCTGGACTATCTCGGAGCCTACCCCGTACACGTCCCCGCGAAGGTCGAGGTGTCGGAGGACAACAAAGAGATGTTGTGGGCGGACCTGCGCGCCGAAGACACCACGATCCGCAACTACCGCGACCGCATCAAACAAGCCGAAGCGCTCGGCGAGATCGCGATGGCCGAGATCATCAAGGGCATCATCCGCGAGGAGCAGGACCACCAGATCGACCTCGCCACCGCGTTGGGCGTCGTGCCCGACGAGCGTCTGCGCCGGAAGTAGGGCTCCTCACTCCACCCTACGCTGGATCCCCGCGGCTTGGTGATCCGGCACGGGCGCGGGAGGACGATCAGCCGCGTCCAGCCCGAATTGCGCGAAGAGTTCGCGCTGCCCGAGAGGCGTCACACGGAGCGCCCGGCTCTCTCGCTCCGGCGCCACCCACCGGCGCCGCAGCGCGAGCGCGAGCAGCGCCGCGCCAACGGCTCCGCCCAGGTGCGCACGCCGCTCACTCCAGTCGAGGCAGGCGTAAGCAAACCGGCGCCGCATCGCGCGCGCGCCGCTGACGTCCACGCCGAGCTTTTCCAGGGCCGCGGCGCCCCGCGCCGTGATCTCGTAGGCATCGCCGCTGGCCGGCGACAACCATTCGAGGGCCGCCAGGCGATCGTGGAGTGCCACGGCGAGCGTGCCGGCCATGTGATCGTAGCAGGTACGCGCGCCCCGCAGCCGGTGCGGCGTGTTGGGGATGAACGGCGGCCGCGCGCCCCCGGCCAGGACGCTCAGGCCCTCGAGGACCCGGGCGACATCGGGGCCCTGTAGCCGGTAGTAGCGATGTTTACCCTGGACGGCCACGCGCACCAACCCTTCGGCCCGCAAGCGGTTCAGGTGCGCGCTCGCCGTCGAGGGCGTCACGTCGGCGATGCCCGCCAGCTCGGTGCTGGTGCGGGCCCGGTCATCCACCAGGCAGTACAGCATCCGCGCCCGGGCGGGTTCGCCGATGGCGGCGGCGATCCGCGCGGCGCCGTCGTCGTGCGTTGCCATCCGCGTTGCCATCCGCGTTGCATCCATAGTGTGATCATAGACGAAGTGTGATCGCGTGGCAAGCAACCCTTTGTCCGATCGATGGACGCGTACTTGCGCGATGCTCAGGGAAGCCCAGACGAGGACCAAATGATGGCCGACGACCGCGAATTGGTGATCCAGCGCGTCTTCGACGCGCCCCGGATCCTGGTGTTCAAAGCGTGGACCGAGGGCGATCGGATCGCGCAGTGGATGGCGCCCATGGGATTCACGCTCCCGTTCGGCGAGGCCGATCTCCGTCCTGGGGGCGCCTGGCGCGCCTGCATGCGACCCACGGAGGGGGCGGACCTATGGCTCGGCGGTGTTTACCGGGAGATCGTCCCGCCGGAGCGCCTGGTGTTCACCCATGCCTGGCTGGGCGCCGATGGAAAGCCGGGCGACGAGACGGTGATCACGGTGACGTTCGCCGAGCGGGACGGTAAGACCGAGATGACGTTCCGGCAGGCGCGATTCGCGTCCGTCGAGGCCCGGAACGGCCACGCCGGCGGGTGGGGCGAGTGCTTCGACAAGCTCCAAAACTATCTGCTGGCCCCCGGCGCCGCGCCCACGTGATCGACGGCCAGCGCGACGCCGCTCTCGCGGGCACAGTGGGCGCAGCAAAAGAACGCCTGGTCCGCCTCGATGCCGTGGCCAATGATCTTGCAACCGCAATGGTCGCAGATCGGAGCCAAACGGTGGATCGCGCACTCGAAACTGTCAAAGACATGCCGGGCGCCCGCGGCGATGACTTCGAACGACAGGTAGTAATCGTTTCCGCACACTTCACACCGGGCCATGGCCGACCTCCGGGTCTCGTCGCTCCCCGTCCGGGTGGCATACATTGGGCCGCGCACTGTATGAATAGCGTGACCGGTTGATTATGTCGGTACTGTTGCGGACGCGTTATTGCCGAGGTGAGGGGATTCTCCTACTGTATGCGCAAGGCGTAGTGGGCGGCTCGTAGTCGCCCACGTTCTGTGCATCCAACCAGGGGTGGAGCATGCTGTCGACTCAATCGGTTTCCCGGCGTCTCACCGCGGTAACATTTTTCGCCATTTTCGCCGGGACGGCAGCCGTCGGCCACGCCCAAGCCGCCGCTGCACCCGCGGCGCAGGCCGCCCCGCAGCCGGTCCTGATTTGCGGAAATACGGCGTTCTGCTACGAAACGGCCGACTTCGCCGCGACGATCACGGACTTTCGCACCAGTGTTCAGGGTCCGTACAAGATCATTGATGCGACCGTCCATTTCGTGAACAAGACGACGGGACTTGTGACGCTGGGCTACGCCGTGAATTCGGGCACGGCGACCGACGAACGCGGCAACCGGTACATCGTCGCCGGCGCGAACGCCTATCGCGGCATCGGCCTCGTGTACGGCCCGAACAACTTCGACCCCAAGTTCGCGATCCAGCCGGGAGGCTTCGGCGACGCGCGTTTCGAGCTGGGACTGGTGGGGAACCCGCCGGTCATTGGTTTCAACTTCGAGCTGGATCTGACGGTCGACGAGATCAACACCTATACGGGCAACCAACACACGTTGGGCGGCGAGTTCCCCCTGCAATTCAAGGGGCTCGCCAACGGGGCCGCCGGCGCGCAGCCGGGCCAGGTCGCCATGGCGTCGAACGGCACGCTGGCCAGCGCCACGGGCGTCGCCAACGCGGCGACGGCGCCGCAGCCGTGCGGAACGGCGGGGACGGCGTCCGCGATCGCGGGCGCGACGAACTCCCAGACGGTGCAGAACGCTACCACGGGCGCCACGACCGCCGTGAACAATGCGTCGGCCGCCGTCACCAGCATTGGCAACCTGTTCGGCAAGAAGAAGGCGGCGCCCACCAACGCGGTCGCGGGAGCGGCCACCGCGCCCGCGCCCTGCACGTCGACGAACGCGGCCTCGGCCACTCCGGCGACACCCGCCGCGGCGCCAGCCCAAACGACCAAGGCGCAGGCCAAGGCCGCGACGACGACGCCAGCCAAGCCGTGAGCGGTCAGGTCACTTGAGCCCGACCAAACCGCGCACGGAGGCGATCAACGCGTTGGAGTCGTAACCGACGCCGGACTTGAAGACCATCGAGACCTTGCGAATGTCGGCCGGCCGCGCCACGGGATCACCGTCGATCACCACCAGATCGGCTTGTTTCCCGGGCGCGATCGAGCCGACACGGTCGGCGATCCCTAGGATTCGGGCGCCGTTGAGCGTCATGACCTGAACGGCTTCTTCGGGCGTGAACCCGGCCTCCACCAGCAGCTCGAAGTTGCGCTGGTCGCCGTATCCGGCGATCTCCGTCAGACAGCAGGGATCGGATCCGGCGCCCAGCAGCCCGCCGGCCCGCACGAACGCGCGCTCGAACGCCATGGCCTTTCCCAGCGCGATCCGCTCGGCGCCATCCGCCTTGTGCTGTGCGGTGTCGTACCACGCCCGCACCGTCGTCGCCACGGCCGGGGCGAAGGCGTCGTAGATCCGCGGATCGAGCGGGATGCGCGACGGGGACGACAGCTCGAAGACGGCCAGCGTCAATGTCATGGCCACGTGATGGGCCACCATCTCGCGGATCGTGCGCTGCACGTCGGCGTCGTCGATGTCCAGCTTGTCATACTGGGCGGAATCGCCGGGGGTCGGGCACACGTCGGGCTGCTTGCCGGGCCAGAACTCGGTGTCGGTCAACAGACCGTGCTCGAGATTATCGATGCCCAGCGCCACGGCTTCCCGGAAACCGACCGAGCACAGGTGGGCGGTCACCTTCATCCCGTGCTTGTGCGCTTCGTCGATCGCGGCGCCCAGCTCGGCGCGCGTGATCTGGGTGTACGCTTTGAACCACGAGATGCCTTCCTCCGACCAATAGCGCACGAGCCGCCGAGCCTCGTCCGGGCTATTCAGCGGATGCATCCACCCGACGCCTCCGCCCGTCCCCTGCAAGTACGGACCGGTCACGAAGACTTCGGGCCCCACGGTCTTGCCGGACAGGATGGCCTGCCGGAGGTTGAGCTCCTGGTAGGGGTCGATGCTGCCGGTCGTGCGAATCGTCGTGACACCCGAGGCCAGAAAGAGCCGCGGATAGCTGACGAGCATCGTGCGCGATCCGGTGGCCGATGATCCGTAGTACATGTGATCGTGGAGGCCCACGATCCCCGGCATCACCGTCCGACCGCGCCAGTCGAAGACGCGCGCGCTCGACGGCACCGTGACCGAGCCGGTCGGGCCGACCGCGCTGATGCGCCCGCGTTCGAGCACGATCGTCTGATCGGGACGCGCGGATGTGCCGGTGCCGTCGATGACGGTCACGTGGGTCAGGGCGACAACCGCGGTGTCGACGGCGATGAATGGCGACCGGCCGGGCGACTGGGCGCCCGCCACCGTGGCCATCGCGAGAAGGGCGACCATGGTCATGATCTTCGGCACACGCGACATCTACGTTCCTCCCCGCGACGAGTCGACGACAAAGGCCATCATCATCCCCGAGGCGCGATGCTCGGCGATATGGCAATGGATCATCCACCGTCCGGGATTCGTCATATCGATGAGCAGATCGACGACCTGGCCGGCGGGTATCACAACGGTGTCCTTCCACACGAGATGCGCGTTGGGCGCGCCGTTCCGGCTCACGACGAGCAGGCGTTGGCCATGGACGTGGATGGGGTGATCCATCGGGTGTAAGCCGATCGGATCGTTGTAGACGCGCACCTTCAGCACTGTCCCCTGGGCGACATGCCAACCGATCGCCATGTTCTCGGCGCCGCTCGCGGCATCGCGGAGGATCCAGGTCAGCGCGTCCCCAGTGACGGCGCGATTCATGGCTCCCATCCCGTCGTTCCAATCGACGGGCGTCGACACGCCCGTCAGCATGCTGGTAATCGCCGCCGGCAGCCGAACCGGTCGCATTTGCAGCGCCAGCACGTAGTCGGGAGCGCGATCGAACGCCGGCCGGTAGCGCGCGATGTCGCGCTCGACTTCGGGGTTGTCGCGCAGCCGCGCGAATGATGCCGAATAATCAGGCATTGCCGGGCCGGACTCGACGTCAACGCGCCCCAGCGTGTCGACCTCGGGATAGATGGTGCCCGATGGGTGATCCAAGGCCTGAATGCGATTGGCAAGGATCGATCGCCCGGGAGTCGTGAACTGCACGTCGACGATGTACCGTTCTGCCGGCCCGATCACCACGCTCTCCACCCAGGCCTCGCGCGCGAACTTCCCCATGTCGGCCGCAACCACCTTCATGCGGGCCCCCGCGAACGACAGATTGTAGGTGCGGGCGTTGGAGACGTTCGTCAAGAAAAAACGGACGACGGCATTGCGGCGCACGGTCCGCGTATATGACGCCTGTCCATTGACGAGAAACGTGGTGCCGAACCGTCCCATCAACGCGTGGGTCGGCGACGTCGCTCCGTAAGGTTCACCGGGCGTGATGTCCTCAATCGCCAACATCGCCGTGTCGTTGGCCGGCCCGTAGGAAGCGTCCGAGCGCGGCGCTACCACGATGCTCCCGTACAGGCCGGAGGCTTGTTCGATATCCTCCCGCTCGTGGGCGTGGTACCAGAAGATGCCGGCGTCGGGGAAGTCCACCGTGTAGAAGAACGAGCCGCCGGGCGGCACCGCGTTCTGAGTGAGACCGACGGCGCCGTCGGACCGGTTGTCAACCCGCACCCCGTGCCAGTGGACCGCGGTCGGCAGGTCGATGGCGTTCCGAAACCGCACGACGATGCGCGCGCCCTGGGCCACCCGAAGGCACGGTCCGGGCACCTGGCCGTTGTACCCGTACAAGACGACGGACCGCCCGGCGATCGTGCGGCGTACGAGGGTAGCGGTGAGGTCGACGGTGTCGCCGGAGCGCGCGACCGTGCTCACGGTCGGGCGGGCCACGGGCAGGGTCGCGGCGTCGACGGCGGCGCCAGGCACAAACGGCCGACTCTCGTCCATGAGCATGCCGGTGGCTTGCGCGCCGGGTGCGAATGGCGTGGCCAGATCACGATGGGCCAGGAGCCGCGTGCTCGGCGACGTGCCGCGCAGCACGAGGCGCCCGTGCCGCGCGGTGACCGTCGCCGACGCCTCGGCGCTCACCACCACGCGAAATTGGTTACGGGTTACGGGACCCAACGTCGTGCGCCCTTCGCGCACGACGCCGAGCTTCACGACGCTGTCCATGGTCAGACTGGCGACCCAAGCGATGTATACCGTGTACGGTCCCAGCGCCGACGGCTTGGGGAGACCCGCGATCGTAGTCGTCAACACGTATCGCGGCCGTCCGTCGGCCGTCACGGCAACGCCGAACGGGCTGTCGGCCGGCGCCAGTTCCAGCGTGGCCGTCACCGTATCCAGGTCCGGCGTGGGCACGAGCGGCGTACAGTAGTTGGGCGCGGTCGGCTCGGCGACCGCGGTATCGGGACACGCGATCGCCGGGGCGAGCGCGAGTAGCAGGGCGAACATCACTGCCGCATCACTTCCGTCGAACCACGAAGTAGTAAACGGGTATGCCGGCGAGTGTCACGCCGAGCACGGCCAGCGTGGGCCAGCGGCCCGCCGGGTCGGCGATGGCGTTGAACAGCAGAAACGCCGCCGCGAGCACGAAAAGCGCTGGCACGACCGGATAGCCGGGGACGCGATACGGCGGATGGTAACCCGGCTGGCGTCGCAGCCGGAACACCGCGGCGACACCGAGCGCATAAAACGGCACAATGGCTGTGATGAACGTGTCGGCGAGCTGCTCGAACGTCCGCAGGAGCACGAACAGGACGCCCAACGTCGCGCTGAGAGCGATCGCGGCGTACGGCGTCTGAAACCGGGGGTGCACCGCCGCGATCGGGCGGAACAACATCCCGTCATTGGCCATGGCGAAAAAGATCCGCGGCGCCGTGAGCAGGGAACCGTTGAGCGTGCCGATCGTCGCCAGCACCACGGCCAGGCCGATGACGACGACGCCCCAGTGGCCGACGACCATCTGCGCGACGTCCGCGGCCACGAGGGCCGACGTGCGCATCCGATCCGGCGGCAACACCGCGAGGTAGGCGAAATTGGCGGCCAAGTAGATCGCGATCACCGCCACAGTCCCAGCGATCAACGCCCGCGGGATGTTGCGCGCCGGGTCGCTGACCTCGCCGGCGACGAAGCTGAGATCGGCCCATCGATCGTACGCCCACAGCACGGACACCAACGCCAAACCGAATGCCCCCGTGGTGATGGGCGCCCCGGGGAGTGCCGCGGCGGCCGTTACCGCTCCGTGCGCCGGCGCGGCGAGCACGACGGCGATCACGACGAAGAGCAAGGCGCCGTACTTGGCGATCGTCGTCAGTTCCAACACCAACGCGCTGGCCCGCACCCCGATGATGTTCACGGCCGCCAGCACGACGATGGCGATCGCCGCGATATCGTGCACCCACGCGACGTAGGGCGCGACCGTCGGGTTGTATCCGAGGATCCGGAGCGCGTACTCGGCGAAGGTCGTCGCCACGGCGCCGAGGGCGGCGGCGCGGATGATGATGAGCTCCGTCCAGCCAAAGAGAAACGCCGCCAGCTGACCCCAGCCCGCCCGGACAATGACGTAGATGCCGCCGGTTTCCGGGAGGGCGCCCGCGACTTCGGCCATCGTGAGCGCGCCGCACAGAGCCAGGACGCCGCCGGCTGCCCAGACGGCCATGATCGCCAGCGGGGACGGGAGGCGACCCGCGATCGAGGCCGGTGAACGGAAGATGCCGGACCCGATCGTCGAACCGATGACGACGGCCAAGGCGCCGATGAGTCCGAGCCGCCGTGGCAAGGCCGTCGATGGTGGCCTCACGCGAACAACGCGGGTTGGCCGCCGGTGTGCCAGAAGAGAATCGTCTCGTCGTCCCGGAATCGGCCGTCCCTGACCCAGCCGATCAGCGCCCCGAGCGCTTTCGCCGTGTACGTGTGATCGACGAACACCGCCTCGGTGCGGGCGGCGAGGCGCTGTGCCTCGAGTGACTCCGGGCTTGGCAAGCCATACCCTGGTCCGATGTGTCCGTCGTCGACTTCGATCGGGCGGGCCGCGGCGAGCGCGGCGCCGTCCACGCCGAGGAGCGTGCCCATACCCGCGATGACGTCGCGCACGATGGCGGCGATCGAGGGCGCGGGATCATTGGCGCTGACGCCGATGACACGCGTCGGCAGATTGTGGAGCGCGCAGCCCGCCACCAGTCCGGCTTGTGTCCCTCCGGAGGACGTGGCGTGCACGATGACATCGGGTGGCGGCCCTTGGGTGAGCATCTCGCCGATCGCCCGCACGAAGCCCACGGCGCCGAGCGGTGTGGAGGCGCCGAGCGGGACCACGTACGGGGAGCGGCCGGCGCGGCACAGGCGATCGACGGCGGCCGCGATGGCGGTGCTCCGCTCCGCCCGCGAGGCGATGTACTCGACCTCGGCGCCCAACAGGTCGTCGAGCAGGGCGTTTCCCGTCGGCCGCGCCGGAGGCGCGCCGTTGGCGATCAGATGACAATGGAGACCGACGCGTGCGGCCATCGACGCGGTCGCGCGCATGTGGTTCGACTGCACCCCGCCGACGGTGATCAGGGTGTCCGCGCCCGCCGTCGCCGCTTCCGCGACGACGAGCGCGAGCTTGCGGACCTTGTTGCCGCCGAAGCCGAAGGGGATCGCGTCGTCGCGCTTGACGGTCAGGCGGGGACCGCCGCCCAGTGCCGCACGCAGCCGGGCCATCTCCTCGATCGGCGTCGGCGGATACGCGAGGGCGACCGTGTCGATCGTGTCGCCACGGTGCAGTGCATCGTCATAGGTGGAGCGCATGTCGTAAATAGGTGGGAGCCGGTGCGCGCCGTCCAGCGTGACATACGAAAATGACCAAACCCCGACGCCGTCGCCCGATCGAACCCACGCTCGCGCTCCTGACGCTGGTGGCGCCCGTCGTCGCCATTCTCGTCGTCGTGGCCGGGATCGCCATATTCGTTTACGCGCGCCATTGGTAGAATTGGCGGCATCAGAAATGTGACATCGAGAATCGCGCGAGCCTGTGGCTCGTGGCCTCGGCCTTGCCACGTTTCCGGCCGCGAAGCGGACGGGGATACAGAACTACTTGGCCGGGATATATGCGTGGCGCGGTTCGCACCCACTCGCGCCATACGACACGTCGTGCGGAAAAGGGAGCCCAACGATGTGCATTCCCGGCATGCTGGCTGTGCTGTCGCTCGCGGGGCCGTTCGTCGACCAGCCGGTCCCGGACTTCTCGGTCCTGCCACGGGCCACCGTGACCCTGAGCCCGGCACGGGATCAGCTCACCGTGGAGTTCACGCCGACCGACCTGCCGGCGTCCTCCATGGACGGCATGGACGCCATGATCAGCCTGCCGGTGCATCAGGTAATCATTCCGGAATCGGGTTCGCTGCACAGCGTGCAGACCGAGGTGGTTGACAGCGCCGGCCAGACGTTGCCGCGAGGGTTTCTCCATCATGTGAACCTGACCGACCCGGGTCATCGGGATCTGTTTCTCTCGAGCTCACTCCACATCTTGGCGGCGAGCAAGGAGACGCCGGCGGTGAGCATCCCCGAGCTGGTGTTGGGTCTGCCGCTGGAGCGGGGTCAACGCCTGTTGGCCTACGCGATGATCAATAATCCCACCCGTACGGCGCACCACGGGCTCCGGGTGCGCGTGACGCTCGGGTACCGGGCGACGCATTGCGGTTCTCCTTTTCCGCTGCTCAAGGCCTATCCGTGGGTCCTCGACGCGATGTTTCCGCTGGGCCAGCGTCCTGGTGGCAGCAAGGCGTTCGACCTCCCCCCGGGCCGAAGCGAACGGTCATGGGAGAGCAGCCCGGCGATCCCCGGCTACTTGCTGGGCGCCGGCGGCCACGTCCACGACTATGCCATTGATCTTTCGCTCACCGACGCGACCACCGGTGAGGTGATTTTCCACGCCGTGCCGGTCAAGGACCGCGACGGCCACGTCCTGTCGATGCCGGTCCAGCGATTTTACCGGTGGTACCGGCTGGGCCTCCACATCGTCCCATCACACCGCTATCGTATCACCGTGCGCTACAACAACCCGACAGATCACACGCTCCGCGCCGCCGGCATGGGCGCCGTGGGCGGCTTGTTCGTCCCGGATCGCGGCACGCACTGGCCGGCGGTGGACACCGCTGACGCCGTGTATCGCGAAGATCTGGCCAATGTCTTCGTACCGGAGCACATGGAAGAGATGGCGCCGTGACGATCACGCTGGCTGACATCCAAGCGGCGCGCGTCCGTATCGCCTCGCGCGTCGCCCGGACACCACTCGTCCGCAGTGAGACGCTGAGCCGGCGCCTCGGCACCAACATCTATCTCAAGGCCGAGCTGTTCCAGAAGACCGGGTCGTTCAAGGTGCGCGGGGCCTTCAACAAGATGCTGGAGCTGACACCCGAGCAGCGGCGAGCGGGCGTGGTGGCGGTGAGCGGCGGTAATCACGCCCAGGCCGTCGCCTATGCCGGCCGCGAACTCTCGACGCGCACGCGGATCTATATGGCCGAGTCGACGCCGCGCAACTACGTCGACGGCACGCGGGGATATGGGGCGGAAGTCTGTTTCGTGCCTAACCATCTCGACGGATTCACGGCGCAGGACGCCAATGCCGCGCGCGGCTGGGTGCCGGTCCATCCATTTGACGATCCACTGGTCATGGCCGGGCAGGGCACGGCCGCGCTCGAAATCGTAGAAGACTTGCCGCAGGTGACCGACGTCATTCTGAGCATCGGCGGTGGCGGCTTGATGGGCGGCGTCGGAGTCGGGATCAAGTCCTTGGTGCCAACGGCCCGTGTGTGGGGCGTGGAGACCGAGGGGGCCGATTGCATGACGCGCGCGTTGGCGGCCGGCCACCCCGTGACGGTGCCGACGATCACGTCGATCGCGCGTACGCTCGGCGCTCCCGCGGCCTCGGAGGAGACGTTGGCCCTGGCCCAGCGCCTTTTGGAGCGGGTCACCGTCGTGAGCGATGCCGAGGCGCTGGCCGCGCTGCAGTTCCTGCTCGAACGGACCAAGATGCTGACCGAGCCGGCCGCGGCGTGCACGCTCGCGGCGGCCGAGCGGCTCCGCGAGTGCTTTGGGCCCCAGCACCACGTCGTGCTGTTCCTCTGCGGAGGAAATGTCGCGCTGTCCGACCTTTACGGGTGGGCCGCGGCGACGAAAGCGATGGCGACGCAGTAGAACGCGAACATCAGCGCCAGGTAGACGCGCGCGCGGCGCGGCGCCCCGACGAACTCGCGCCAGGCCAGGACGCCCCAGAGCGCCGCGACCATCGGGGCGGCCTGGCCGATCGCATAGGCGACCGCGACGCCGACGGAGCTGGCGGCCACGAGATTGAACACGGTGCCCACGCCCCAGATGGCGCCGCCGAGCAGCCCCAGCGCGTGCGCGCGCAGCGGCGCGCGCCGAAAATCACCGAATCCCACGGGGGCGCCCACGATCGGTCGCTTCATGAGATACGTGTTGAACAGAAAACACGACACGAAAGCCCCTGACGTGAAGCAGACCGCAATGCCGTAAGGACCCAGCGCCCGGCCTGTGGTCAGCGCGCGCGTCACGAAAGGCGCCCACAGTCCCATGAGGAGCCCGGAGGCGACGCAGACCAGGATCCCTCGCCGGCCGGCCCGGGCACCGGTCAGCTGTCCATACGCTTTGCCATCGAGGGCCACCGCCACGACGGCCGCGGCCACGCCGAGCGCCAGCAGACCCGCGTTGCCCTTCGGCGAAAGGGCATAGCTCAGGACGACGCCTTCGACCAGCGCGAGCCCGATCGCCACGGGAAAAGCGATCGCCAGTCCGGCCAACTCGATACCCGCCACGAGGAGCAGGTTCGCCAGGTTGAAGATGACGCCGGCGAATGCCGCCGCGGCGATGTTCGCGGCGTCGGCGGCGCGGAGATTGGGCAGAAAACTGGAGGGGTCAGGCCGCAGGCTGCCCATCGTCAGGGCCAGCGCGAGCGAGACGAGGACGATGCCGGCCGCGTAGTCCCAGTAGAAGAGCTCGAACCGGTAGCCCTTCACGCCCTTGTACGTATTCGCCCACGAACCCCAGCAGAATGGTGCTCACGATCATCATGAGGAGCGCGACCGGGAAGTTCGACGGGGCGAACACGATCAGGAATGCGATTGCAGGAAGCGCTGCACGACATCGAGCGTCGCGCTGGCGCGGGCGCCGAGCTTCGTGCAACACAGCGCCGCGCAGGCGTTGGCGAATCGGCCGATGCGGGCCAAGTCCCAATCGTGGAGCAACCCGTACGAGAGCCCGCCCATGAACGCGTCGCCGGCGCCGGTCGTGTCCACCACGTCGACGGCGAACGCCGGGACGTGCACCGTCTGCCGTGCCGTGGCCAGCAGGCACCCGTCGCCGCCCAGCGTGATCGCCACCAGGGAGGGCCCGAGGGCCAGCAGGCGCCGGGCCATGGCTTCCGGGTCTGTCTCGCCCGTGAGCTCCCGCGCGCCGGCTTTGCAGGGCTTGAGCGTCTCGGCCAGGCCCAGAGCGGCCAGGAGCTCGGACTCGTTGCCGAGCCCCATCTGATCGAGAAACGATGGGCGCACATCCAGGTCGAAGAGAACCCGAACTCGCGCCGCGCGGGCCTCGCCCATGGCTTCGAGGATCGGCGCCAGCGGCAGCTGGGACGCTTCGCTGTGAAAGTGCTTGGCCTGCCGAATGTGGCCCGCCAGTCGGGTAGCCACGTATGACGGCGTCAGGGTTCCCGTGACATTGGGAAACATGTAGATCGAGCGCTCACCCGCGGCATCGACCGGGATCCACGTCATCGATGATCGGGCGCCCGCTACCGTCTCGATGCCACTGGCGTCGAGGCCATCGGCGATAAACGCGTCGAGAATAAAGCGCCCGGCATCGTCGTCGCCAATGAGGCCGAGCCAGCCCGCGGTTGCTCCGAGCCGGGCGACCTGCGTGAGGTTGTTCGCGGTCACCCCGCCGCCGTGCAACTCCAGGCGGGTGGCATTGATCTTCTCATCCGGTCCGATGAGGCGCGGGACCTGCGCCACGTAGTCCACGGCGCAGCTTCCGATGCCGACGACGTCTATGCTGCGCATATTGTTGAGTCCCAACCGTATCGCGATTTGGCTCGCGACGTGGCAGATTTCAGACTATGGCAACTACGGTACAATCTACGCTCGAGCAGTACCTCGGGAAGGATGCCGAGGACCTGCTGACACACGAATCCCGCACGATTTCCAAGTCCTTGCTGCATCTGCCCGGTCCGGACTTCGTGGACCGGGTCTACGCGCAGACCGACCGCCCCATCCAGGTCCTGCGGAACCTGCGGGCAATGTTCAATCACGGGCGGCTGGCCGGTACGGGCTACCTGTCGATCCTGCCGGTCGACCAGGGGGTCGAGCATTCGGCGGGCGCATCGTTCGCCCGCAATCCGGCCTATTTCGATCCCGAGGCCATCGTCCAACTGGCGATCGAAGGCGAGTGCAACGCGGTGGCTTCGACCGTCGGCGTGCTCGGCGCCGTGGCGCGCAAGTATGCCCACCGGATCCCGTTTATCGCGAAACTCAACCACAACGAGCTGCTCACCTACCCGAACAAGTTCGACCAAGTGATGTTCGGGACCGTGCGGCAAGCCTGGGATATGGGTGCCGCGGCGGTGGGTGCGACGATCTACTTCGGATCCGACGAGTCCACGCGCCAGATCACCGAAGTAAGCCATGCGTTCCAACACGCGCGCGAGCTCGGCATGGCCACGATCCTGTGGTGCTACCTGCGCAACCCGGCCTTCGTCATCGACGGGAAGGATTATCACTTGGCTGCCGACCTCACGTCGCAGGCGAACCACTTGGGCGTGACGATCGAAGCGGACATCATCAAGCAGAAGCTGCCGACGATCAACAACGGCTTCGGCGCCGTCGCCGCCGCGTACAAGACATCGTATGGCAAGACCGACAAGCGCGTGTATTCGGCGCTGACGACCGACCATCCGATCGACCTCACGCGCTACCAGCTCGCGGGATGCTATATGGGTCGCTCGGGTCTCATCAATTCGGGCGGGGCGTCGGGCGAGGACGATTTCGCCGAGGTCGTGAAGACCGCCGTCATCAACAAGCGGGCTGGCGGCACGGGCCTCATCACGGGGCGGAAAGCGTTCCAACGGCCGATGGACGACGGGGTCCGACTCCTGCACACCGTGCAGGATGTCTATCTCGACGAGACTATTACTGTCGCGTAGCCAGCACCGGGTCGCCGCGCAGTTGCGCGGCGGCCGCGGCAGTCATCTCGGGGAGCTCGAACCAGAACGTCGTGCGCACGCCGGGGTCGGACGCGACCCCGATCGTGCCCCCGTGTTGCTCGACGATCGCCTTGGCGATCGCCAGTCCCAGACCGGTCCCACTGTGATGGCGTTGATCGGAGCCATCCAGTTGTTGGAATCGACCGAAGAGCCGGGGCAGGTCGTGGGGGTCGATGCCGCGACCGGGATTCTCGACCGCGAAGCGCAACGTCGCTTGGCTCGATGGTGACGCCGAGCCCCGGCAGATCGACACCCGGACGATCGAGTCGGCGGGCGAGAATTTGATGGCATTCGATACCAGGTTGGTCAGCACCTGCACGATGCGGTCGCGATCGGCGATGACCTCGGCCTCCAGCTCGAATGTTCTCCACACACCGGATGCCGCGCTGCCCCGCGATGGCCCGCAAGTCGTCCAGCGTGGCCCGCACCACATCGGCCGGGATGACCACCGTCGGGCGCAGCTCGAGCTTGCCGGCCTCGATCTTGTCCAGGTCCAGCATGTCGTTGAGCAGGCGGACCAACCGGTCGCAATTGTCGCGCGCCATGCGCAGGAGCTGCACCGCTTTTGGCGGCAGCTGGCCGGCGGTGCCGCTCTCCAACAGGCCCAGCGATCCCCGAATAGCCGTGAGCGGCGTGCGCAGCTCGTGGGAGACGGTCGACACGAACTCGCTCTTCATCCGATCGAGCCGCTTCCAACCGCTGATGTCCCGCATGATCGTCGACACCGACCGGTCGCCGTTCCGCGACCGGTGGGCCACGATCACCTGGGAAACGGGAATCTCCTGGCCGCGGCGCGTCCGGATGGTCGACTCCCCCTCCCACACCCCGTCGCGCAGAGCGGCGGGCACGGCGATGTCCCTGGCGTAGCGTTGCGCCGCCGACTCGTAGATGTCGTTCAGGACCATCGTCACGAGCGGCTCGTGATCATCGATGCCGAGCATTCTGGCGGCCGCCGCGATTGAGATAGGTGATGCGGCCCTGCGCATTCGATACGGCCACGAGATCGGTGGTCGCATCCAGCAGGGCGACGAGCCGCGCTTCGCCCGCGCGCTCGGCCCGCTCCGTGAGCAGGCGCGCATTCTGGCGCACCGCGACGAGCCCGCGCGCGGTGAGGAGCAGCGTCACGGGCGCCGCGGCTACCACCAGCCCACTAAGCGGTGAGGGCCAGGCCCGGAGCGCGGCGACCAGCGCGAGCACGTACACGGCCGCGGCGGCGGCATAGGGCAGCGGGCTGCCCAGTTGATATGGATTGAGGAGCCCCGCTCTCGTCGCGCGCTCTTCGACGCGCTCGGGCATGCCCGGCGGCGCATCGACGTAGCGCGTCGCGCTCCAGACTATGGCGACGAAGCCGATGGTCGACACCGCCTCCGGCAGCGGCAATCCCGCCCCCGTCTCGGCGAACAGGATCGCGTACATGAGATCCGACACGATCAAGGCGAGGGATCCCACGAACAGCAGGACAAAGGCGCTCGAGCGCCGGCCGGCCGGCTGCCGCAACGCGATCGTCGTAAGCGCGAACAGAAGCAGGATGTCGCCGGTGGGAAACAGAATCGCGAGTGCCGCCCCGTACGAGTCGTGCAACACCTCGGTCGTGAACAACGGACCGATGGTGAAATACCAGACGATCACCGCGCTCGCGACCAGCACTGTCAGCGCGTCGATCGTGAACTTCCACCACTCGAGGCGCGCGCGCCGCGCTCGCGGGAGCAGCAGAAACGCGGCGAAGACGGGGGGATAGAACGCCAGGAACGGCACCTGGGCCAAGGAGAGCCCCGGATTGACGTGCTGTACCACCGCCACTTCGGTGAACCACGTCGATCCGATGGCGTCGAAGGCCATGCCGAGCGCCAGCAATCCCAGGCTCGTGGCCAGGCGCGAGTCCTTGGCGTGATGCCGGGAGGCCAGATAGAACGCGATGGCGGCGGCGAGGCTAATGGGTACCGTCGCGCCATTGTCGATGAGCATCGCCAGGGGCGTCGCGCTCCGCCATCCCGTCGCGATCCAGACGAGATCTGCCAGGCCGTAGACCGTCGCGGCGACTGCCCACGCATTGCGTCGCACCGTGGCCGTCATGCGGGCGTCTCGGACGCCGGAAGCTCGAACCAGAAGGTCGTCAGCACGCCAGGTTCCGACTCCACGCCGATCGTGCCGCCGTGTTGCTCCACGATCGCTTTGGCGATCGCCAGACCGAGACCGGTGCCGCTATGCTCGCGCCGATCCGAGCCGTCGAGTTGCTGGAACCGCGCGAAGAGGCGCGGCAGATCGTGCGCGGCGATCCCCGGACCGGGATTGGTCACCGTGAACCGTACCGTCGGCGCGCCCGCGGCCGAGACGGTCACGGCGGCGCCCGGCGATGAGAACTTGATCGCGTTCGACACCAGATTGGTGAGCACCTGGATGATGCGATCGCGATCGCCCATGACCCGTCCGGGGGCTTCGACGCGTTCGTCGAGCGTGATGCTCCGTTGCACGGCCATCGGTCGGAGCGCATCGAGCGTCGCCCGGACGACATCGCGCGGTTCCAGGGCGACGGGTCGGATCGCCAGTTTGCCGGCCTCGATCTTGTCCAGGTCCAGCATGTCGTTGAGCAGACGGACCAAGCGATCGCAGTTGCTGCGGGCGATCCGGAGCAGATTGGTCGCGGGCACCGGGAGTTGGGCAAACGGTCCGCCTTCCAGGAGACCGAGTGATCCCCGGATGGCGGTCAGCGGAGTGCGCAGCTCATGGGACACCGTCGACACGAACTCACTCTTCATGCGGTCGAGGCGTTTCCAGCCGCTGATGTCCCGCATGATCGTGGACACCGACCGGTCGCCGTGGGCCGACACGTGCGCGACGATCACCTGCGAGACGGGGACCTCGCGGCCATCCCGGGTGCGAATCGTCGACTCGCCCTCCCAGACGCCCTCCTGAAGGGCGTGCGGGATCGCCACCTCCGCCGTCACGCGCGCCGCGTGCGGCGGATGAAAGCCGGTGAACCCCAGGAGGCGGAGATCTTCGTCGTCGCTGGCGCCGATCATCCGCCGGCCGGCGCGATTGATATACGAGGCGTTGCCCATCTCATCGGCGACGCCGACGAAGTCCGTCGTCGCCTCGAGCAAGGCGACCAGCCGGGCTTGGCCCGCGCGTTCGCCCTGCTCGATCAACAGTTGGGCGTTCTGTCGCACGGCCACGACGCCGCGCGCGGTGAGGAGCAGCGTGACGGGCGCCGCGGCGATGACCAAGCCGCTCAGGGGCGATGGCCACTGCGACACGGCGACGCCAAGCGCCAGCAGATAGACGACGCCGGCCGCGATATAGGGCAGCGGGCTGCCGAGCTGGTAGCGGTTGACCATTGACGGGCCGGTGGCGGCTTCGCGCGGCGCCGCGGCGTGGCGCGGTCCGCGGACGTATTGCTCGCCGCTGGCGATGGTGATGACTGCCGTCACGAAGTACAAGCAATCTGGCAACGGCGAGTTGAGCGTGCCGGTTGCCGGTAGCAGCACGGTGCCGCAGAGATCGGCGCAGATGCCGATGAACTGGCCGAACAGCAGCAGGCGGAAGGCGACGGATTGTCGTCCTTCGGGCTGACGGAGGATGATCGTCGTGAGGCCGAGGAGCAGCAGGAGATCGCCCAGCGGGAACGCGAAGATGAGCGCCACGGCCCGGGGGTCGAGCGGTCCCGACGTGGTCGGGTGCAACACGAAAAACCAGACGACGACGGCGCCGCCCACGACGACGGTGGCGGCGTCGAGCGCGAACTTCCACCACTCGAGGTGCGCCCGCCCCGCGCGCGGCAACTGGAGTAGCGCGGCGAGCATGAACGGGTAGTACAGGAGGTACAGCAGGTTCGCCCACGAAAAGTCCGGATCGTTGCGTTCCGCGAACGTCACGTAGAGTCCGCCGCATTGGCCGAGCGCGACGATGGCCGACGCGCTCGCAGCCAAACGGAGCGCGCGCGCCAGCCGGGCATCCATGTCGGTGCGCAGCGAGGCCGTCCAGAAGAGCGCGACGGTTGTGAGATTGAGCGGGAGCGACGCGGCGGGCGAGGCCGCGGATCCCAGGACCGCGAGGACATGGGCGTGCGTCACCGTCAGGAGGATGTACGCGGCAGCGTACACAGCGGCGATGCTCGTCCAAGGCGCGCGCTTGATCACATCCCGCGCCACTAAATGAGTGTCCACCACAGGTGACGAACCGCACCGTGGCCGGTCACCGTGCGGTGCCCTCTTTCACCCCATTGCCTCGGTCGATCACCCCGCGTCCGTAGCATCCCCCATCCTCCGCCGGTAGGTTCGACGCGTGAAGGTCACATCCGCGCTCGGCGTCTTGCTGCTGATCATCGGGACCGTCGCGTCGGTCGTCGGTTTCCGGGGATTTCGGCCACTGGATGTTGTCGCCGCCGCGGCACTGTCGTTGCTGGCGCTATGGTGGGTCGTCCACCGGCTCAACGGTATCATCGCGCGCGCCCAACCGGTCGGCGAACCGTCGCCGGCTCCCGACGTCGCTTGGCTGGTGGGCCAGACGCGCCGGACGGGGGATGTGGTGCTGGAATCTGCCGCCGATGTGACGCGCATCAGTGAAGCGGTGGCTGATGTCGCGGAGCAGGTCACGGCGTCGTTGGCGCGACTCACGGCCGGTGCGTATGAGAGCACGCTGACGGCGCGGCGCATTGGCGGGGCCGCCCAGCGTCTGACCGTGGCGGCCGGTGCAGTCGTCGCCACGGCGCGCGAGGCGCTCGCCGCCGCGGATGCGGTCGCCCGGCTCGCCAGCCTGCGGGCGCCAGAACAGCAAATAGTGCGCGAAGCGCTGTTGCGCACGGTGACGCTGGCGCAGGGCGTGGTGACCGCGTCCGCCGAGGCCGAAGCGCTCGTCGGCGATCTGGGCACGGCGACGACGCAGGTGGCGCGGGTCGCCGAAGGCACCGCGGCCGAGACGGCGCACGTGGCGGGAGCGACGGCGCGGCAGCGCGAGCTGACCGACAACCTCCGGCACACCGGTGCCGCGCTCGAGCGATCGGGCGCCGCGTTGCGCGAGGCCATCGCGCGGTTCGGCGATGTCACCGGCGACGGGCGGTCTGCGCCGATCGAGTGGGAGCTGGTCGACGCGAGCAGTTGAGCGGCAATCCGACGGCCGCAGGCTCGGCGGCGTCTTCGAGTGGTCACGCTGAGTGGCGCTCCTATGGTCGAATTGTTATGATCGGGTAGTATGCGCGGTCCATTTGTTACCGTGCTCCTGTGTGCGGCGACCGCGGGGGCCCAGGAACCCGGTCCGGCGGCCGCGCCAGCATCGTCGGCGACGGGCGTGGTGTTGGATAGCATTCACGGTGGCCCGCTGGCCGGCGCGATAGTCGCAGTGACGGGAACGACCGCGCAAGCGAAGGTGGACTCCACTGGCCACTTTCTGATTACTGGCATTCCACCCGGTGCCCACCGGGTCGGCATTTTCGATCCACTGCTCGACTCGATCGGCGTGTCGGTTGCCAGCAACGACATCGTGTTCCCAGCGGGTGGTACCACATCGTTCGTTCTGGCGACTCCGTCGGCGGCCACCGTCGTCGGCGTGTACTGTCCGGCGGCGGAGCGGGAGCGTGGTCCGGCCGCGATCATTGGGCACGTCGTCAAAGCCGACAGCGATGAGCCGGTGGCTGACGCGACAGTGCAGTTTTCCTGGGTCTCGGTTGCGGCGAGCAAGGAAGCCGGGTTCCGGCGGAACCTCAACAGCCGCTCTGTCGCGGTCGGGCGGGATGGCTCGTATCACATTCTGCGGTATTCCGACCGGGATTGGGGGATCGGTGCGGGCCGTCCGGGGCAAGGTCACGACCGCGGCGATGCCCGTCGAGGTGTCGAGCGCGCCCATAGCGGTCGTGACGCTGCACGTGCCCGAGGCGATGCCAGCCATCACCGTGCGGTCCGCGGTCGTGCGGGGCCGGGTCACGGATGAGCACGCGGCGCCCCTGCCGGGTGTCAACGTGATCTTCGACTCGACCAGCCAGACCGTGACGGGAAAAGATGGGGCGTTCGTGCTCGGGAATTTGCCTCCGGGATCGGAGACCGTGCTGTTTCGGAAGGTCGGGTTCCGGGCGCAGGATGCCGCGGTCGTGCTCTCCAGCCAGGCGCCCGCGGCGATCGACGTCACGCTGCACGCGGGGCCGCCGGTCCTGGAGACGGTGAACGTGACCGCGAGTCGTGAGAACGCGCTCAAGCGGGTCGGATTCGGGAGCGGCGCCGCTCGAGCGCGGGCGCTTTCATGACGAGCGAGGACATTGCACGACAGCCGGCGGTCGTCTTCTCCGATCTGGCGCGCACGATCGGTGGCCTCCGGGTGGTGTTTCGGAACGGACAGTCCGTCGTGTCGCAGCCCGACGGGGAGCTCACGGGTGGCCACTCGTGCGTGCTCTATATGATCGATGGCCTGGCGTATACCGACCAACCCCCGGGCACCATTGACAACTATGTCCAGCTCCCGGATATCATCGGGATCGAAGTGTACCATCCGGCGGCGGCGCCACAGAACATCTTGCAGGATGCGATCCCCGCCGAGTTCAATAACGTGGACCCGTTGACCACCAGCACCGCTCGCGCGGCGACGAAACTCGACGCCTCAGAGCGGGAGCGCCAAGCCCATGAACGGGACGGCACCGACAGCGTGCACGGTCGTGGTGATCTGGACGCGGGCGACGTCGCATGGCAACTAGCGCGATCAACCGGAAAGAAAGAGCGGGCGGCGACCGTGGTGGTCGCCGCCCGCTGTGCTACGCCGACGCGAGCGTCGGGTCAGGGAAGATTGCCGTTACAAGCCGCGTAGTTCGGATTGGGCTGTTCCGTGATCGGCAACAGGAGAGCCACTTCGTTGCCGAACACGCCACCCTTCGGATAGGGACCGTTCGGGAAAGCCTGATTGGCCGTAAAGCCATACTGTCGCATCTCGCGACGCTCGTCCCCCAAGCGGTGTGCGGTCAACCAGAGATTGAACGCGCGTTCCTGGAACAGGAACTGTACCGGTGTCATGCCAGCCGGCACCGCGCTGACTGACGGCACCTTCACCTTGTACACGGCGGCGTACGCGGCCCGCGCTCTGTTGATGAAGCTCAAGAAGTTGGCCGTGCTGTTCGCGGCGAGGGCGGCCTCGGCCTCGATCAACCGGGCCTCGATCCCACTGGCCAACGGGATCGGCACGCTCTGATTCGTATCCCGCAACTGCAGCACGAGCTCCGTGCCGTTGTCGAAACCCGTGCCCTTCGTGTCCAGCGTCGGTACGCGGGGATCGGCGGCCGCAATCCACGGAATGCCGACGTCGCCCTCCGCGTTGGGGATCGTGTACCGCCCTTCGTTGAACGTGTACTCCCACACGCCATTGACGGTGCGGTTGTTGGCGATGGAGTATCCTTGATTGAAAACAAACTTGTCCGGTACCGCCGCCACCGCGGCTGCCGCCGCTGCGTAGGCGCCGGAGTCGACGAGTGCGCGTCCCAGGCCGACGCGGGCCAGGTTCAATTCCGGTCGCCGTGTCGCCGCTATCGCTTGGCAGCTGAGTCAACGCCGAGTCGAACCGGAGAATCGCTTCGTGCCAGATCTGCGCGGTTGACTCCAGCTTGCCGTACACGATCGTGCCGCTCGACGTCTCATTGCTGAAGGGGACCCCGGAGCAGTAGTTCTCTCCCATCAGCAGATAGGAGAAGCCCACGAAGCTATACGCTTCGGGCCCAAAGGCGTCTTTCGGCGCGAGGGTGTGGTACTGATTCGCGGCGAATTCCGCCGTGGCCCGTGCGCGCTGGATGCGATTGTAGATGCTGCCATCCTGCGCGTTGTCGTTGGTGGTCGCTCGCTCATCGATCTGGTTCCGTGTTGGGAACGTGTCCGACGAATGGAACTCGTCGCCCAGGAGACCGCCGAGCTCAATGACGCCTTCGTCATTGCCCCCGTTGCCCGCATAGGCATACCCGAAGTCACCATAGACGGCGGCCGTGGCGGTGGAGAGCGCCGCCACGGTGTTGAGGGCCGACGGCTGCACCACGTCGGGCGCGGTCACCCGCAGCGTACGATTGTCGCACGCCGAGAGGAGCGCGACGACCGCGACAAGTTTGATGTATGGTCGCATGGATATCATCAGTAGTTCAGGGTGACGCGGAACGTGTAGTAGCGGACGGGCGGAAGGGTCAGGAAGTCCGCCAGAACGAAATTGTTCTGTCCGGCGGTGCTGACTTCCGGGTCGAACCCCTTGTAGTTGGTCCACGTGCGCAGGTTGCGCGCGGCGAACGTCAGCGTAGCGCCCCGGGCGGCGATCCTTCGCGCCCACTGGGCCGGCAGGAGCAGCGAAACCGCCGCCTCACGCCACTTCCAGAAACCCGCATCCTGGAAGAAGCCCGCAGGTGTGCCGAAGTCCCGGTCGGCGATGTCGCGCGCCTGGAGGGCGAGCGTCGAAGCGGACTTCTGGAAGTCCTCGGAGCAATTGAGGATCTGCGCGCACCGGAACTCGGCGGTGGAGTTGTACAGCTTGTTGCCGCCCTGGAAGTCGAACAGCGAGCTCAGTCGGATGACCTTGAACAGGGTGAGCTGAGGGCTAAGCGAAGCCGTCGCCGTGGGCAGCGTGCTCCCCATGTACTGGCGCGTCGTGCCGACGGTGACTTCGTTCTCCTCGATGAGGCCATCGTGGTTCTTGTCGCTGAACGTGTAGGGGAACGCCCAGTAGCCGCCCAGTGGGAAGCCCTGCGCGTGTTCCTGCGTCGCGCCACCCAAGCCGAAGATGATCGGCGTGTTGTTGATCGTGCCCAGTTCCTGCAGGCGATTCTCGAGCGTCGAGAAGTTGCCCGAGACCGTGAAGTTCACGCGCCGCATGTCGACGAGGATCGCGGTCGTCTGCAGCTCGAGCCCGCGGTTCCGCACCTTGCCGATGTTGATCCATTGGAAGGTGGTATCGCCGACCGAGCCGGCGAGCTGCTCCTGCACCAGCGCATCCGTCGTATGCTTGTCGTAGTACGTCAGGCCGACGGTGAGGCGGTCTCTGAGGAGCGAGAGGTCGAGGCCCGTCTCTACTTCTGTGGTCCGCTCCGGCTTGAGGTCCGGGTTTCCGGGATTGCCGGCCGTGAAGGCGGCGGTACTGCCACCCTCCGGCGTGACCGCCGGAGCCGGATTCTTGAATACGAGCGCGTTCAGGAAGTCCGGGTGCAATCCGGACTGGCCGACCGCGGCCCGGAGCTTGAGGGCCGTGAGAATGCTGCTCTTGGGGAACCAGGGCTCGTCGCTGATGACGTAGGACACCTGGGCCGTGGGGTACGCGGTCGTGCCCGCCGCGAAACCGGTCGAGCTATTCTTGTCCAACCGGACGCCGCCTGACACGAAGAGCTTGTCGCGCCAGCCGAACTGCTGCTGCATGAATCCGCCCAGCGTGCGCTCGTCCTGCTGCACTTCGCTGACCGCTTGCTGCTGGGAAACGCTGGCCAGCGAGAACGATCCGCTGGTGAGACCGAAGCCCTGGGCGAAGTTGCCGGTGAACAACGTCCGGCGCCAGCTGCCGCCCACGGTGCTCGTCGACGTGATGTCGAACGGCAGGCGGGCCACGGCGTTTGTGTTCTCGTTGATCGTATACGTCTCGGTCTCGATCCGGTCGCGGACGCGGAAGCCGAGCACGTCGCTGGCGAAATCGACCGTATTCGGCGGCGCGCCGTCCTGATCGTCCTGATTGACGATGTCGAACCCGGCCGTCACGTTCGCCGTGAGCCAGTGCAATGGTTGATAGTTGGCTTGGAGCGACGGTGTCCAGCGCTGGATGTCCGAGAACGTGTGGAGATTGAGCACGTTCGTCGGATTCACGCCGCCGCCGGCGAAGTATCCAAAATTGTTTTCCGGGCCCGACAGACCGTTGCCGAGCAAGCCCGTCGAGAGCACGCCCAGCACGTTGTTGTCGTTCTGCGGGAGGCGCGTGTTACTGGCGATGTAGCCGCCGCTGAATGACAGCGACAGGATCCGACGTGGGCCGCGTGCTGAAGTTGGCGCGGGCATTCGTCTTCTGGAGCTGGTTGTTCTGGAGCGTGCCGTTCTCGAGCTGGTAGTCGCCGGCGACGAAGTACTGGTTGACGTCCGAACCGCCGCTGGTCGACAGGTTGTACTCCTGCCGGCGTCCGACGCGCAGCGGGCTGACCGCGCTGTTGAGCGGGTTGAACACGGCCAGGCTGTCGATCGTGCACTCGCCTTCCGCCTGGTTCCACAGGGCGCAGCCGCCGTTATTGGGTGTGAGATGTATTGGTGGACCCTTTGCAGGCTGAATCGAGAAGAACGTGCCGATGTCGTTCGGGTAGTTGTTGTCGTCGTGAATCTCGCCGTTCTCGATGAAGCCATCCCAGTGGGCCTTTCCGGACTGCCCGCGCTTCGTGGTGATCACGATGACGCCGTTGGCGGCCGCCGTCCCGTACAGTCCTGTCGCGGCGGGGCCCTGCAGGGTCTGAATGTTGTCGATCTCGTCCGGATTGATGTCATTGAGGCGGGACGTCATTTGTCCGCCGACGCCGACGGTCAACGTCTGGGGGTTGGCATTGTTGTCCACCTCGACCCCGTCGATGACGATCAGCGGCTCATTGGAGAGCGACACGCTGCTCGCGCCGCGAATGCGAATGCGGGCCCCGGTCCCGGTCGTGCCGCTGGACTGCACGACCTGCACGCCAGGGGTGGAGGCCTCGAGGACGCTGGCGAAGTTCGGTGAGGCGGCGAGGTTCAGCGAATCTGGTGTGATGCTCGGCGTGAGGGTCGCCACCTCGCGCGCCGACTTCTGCTGTCCGGTCCCTGTGACTTCGACGGTCGTCAGGGTCACTGACGCCGCGTTCAAGGTGATATCGGCAGTCACGGTGCCAAGTGCCGAAACGCTGACGACCGCGTCGTTCGCGGTGTAGCCGAGTCGAATGGCGTGAATGTGCTGTGTGCCTGCCGGGACGTTCCGCATCCGGTAGACGCCGCTGTCATTGCTCTGCGTCCGGATCGCGGTGCCGGCCACGGTCACCTGGACCGCCGGAATGCCGAGACCGGAGGCCTTGTCGATGACCCGACCGGTGACGATCCCGTTCTGGGCGACGAGTGCCGCTGGTGCTGCCGTCATGGCCGCCACGAGCAGCCACCGCAGCGTCGGTGCTAATTGACGCATAGTGTCATCCCTCCACCCGCCCCCTTCAAGGAGATCCCGCGCGCCGCCTGCCGAGCGCGGAATTGCGCTCCGGCGACAAACGCCATTCCATCCACCCACAACTGACATGTCATGAGCTCATCCCTCCTCCTCCGTTACTATGAGTGTCGTACTATGAGTGCCGTACTATGAACCTCGTACAAAAACAAAGGCGGCCAATTGTCACGCACGTAACCAGACTCTGTCAAGAAGCAGGTTGACATTGAGTTGAGATCGCAGGGACGAACCGCTGCTAATCGGGGGTGAAAATCTCTGTGGGCGTGGTGAACGCCGATGGTTGGGTCTCCAGGAGTCGAGCCGCGTTGCCCATTCGGCGACGCCCGGTGGCGCCCTCAGATGTTTATCCGCGGACGCAAAAGAAAACGGGCCGCCTCCCCTGGGGGAGACGGCCTGTCCCTACGGAGTGAACAACTGTTGCATTTGCGCCTTTGGCGCCCCGCCGCCGAGATCCGGCAGCGTCGCGTCCGTGGCGTGGGTGAAGGCCAGATTGGACGTCGGCGGTCGGGACAGACGACCGCACCGCGTGGTCGGAATATCAGGGGCCAACGACTATCTCAGTACCGAGATGACGGCGCCTGTCCGTTTGCCTGACCGGACCGTGTCACAAAGGCGCCGCGGTGTCCCCGGGAATGAGGATGCGGCGCACGACCGGGATGGGGATGCTGCCCTGCTTCACGAAGTCGTCGTGAAACTGCCGCAGGGAGTACGCGGCCCCCTTGGCCCGTTGATAGTCGGCCCGCAGTTTGTAGATCGCCAGCTTGCCGAGTGTATAGTACAGGTAGGTGGGATTGTAGGCGCCGCGGCGGGCTTCCTCGTAGCCGTTGGCAGGTTCCTGGAAGCACTTGTCGACGAAGTACTGCTTGGCGCCGTCGGCGACCGAGAGCCCTTGCGTGTGCTCCTTGATCCCCACGACGTAGCGACAATCCCGCAGCAGCGCTTCCTCGAGCTGCGCCAGGTGCGTCCGCGGATCGCCGTTCCCGAACCCTTCCTCCACGATCATTTGCTCGCTGTAGTGGGCCCATCCCTCGCTGTTCGATCCGACCTGGATCAGCCGCCGGGTCTTGGTGGGAAACTGCTTGACGTAGAGGAACTGCAGAAAATGCCCCGGAAAGACCTCGTGTACCGTGATGATGTTCATCGCGGACTGGTTGAAGGACCGGAGGTGCTCCTCCACGTGCTGCGCGTCCCAACCGGCCTCCGGCGGCGTCACGTAGTAAAACGCCTCCGTCGCCTTGGTCTCGAAGGGCCCGGGGGAGTCCATCGACGCGAACGATCCGTCCCGCGCGTACGGCGGAGTCTCAGTGACGCTCGGCATCGTCGCCGAGGGAATATCGACGATGTGATGATCGACCAAAAACTGCCGGGCGCCGGCCACGGTGGCGCGCGCCGAGGGAATCAGATTCGCGGCCGTCGGGTGGTCGGACTCCAGCGACACGTACGCGTCATGCGGCGACTTGCCCGGCGCCACTTGCTTGGCGGTCGCCACGAAATCCTTGTAGTCCTTGTCCAGGTTGGCCTCGCCGATCGCCAATACGCGATCGAGCGGCAGGTCGATCATCTCGTCGTACTTGAGCTTGTCGGAGAAGTTCTTGGGGCCGATGGCGAACGATCCGTGGGATTTGGGCTTGAGGTCGTTGGTGAGCCAGGTCGTGGCGCTCTGCATCGCGGCCACCACGGAGTCGTTGGCGGCCGTGAACGCCCGCCAGGCGCCGCTGTCGCTGCCGGCGGCGTCCTTGGCCCACGTCGCGACGTCATGCTGAAAGAAGCCAACCGACCCACCCGCAACACGAATGGCGAGGTCCGTGAACTCGACGGGCGGGTTGTCGACATTGACGCGCATGGCCGCCAACGCCGTGGGCGCCTGGCGCAAGCGCGCGGTGACCGATCGGAGGCGGTCGGCCGCCGGCGCGAAATTGCGTTTCATGAGCAGATCGACCGCGTTGCCCGGCAGCCCCACGTACCCGATCGGATTCTTGCGCCAATTCCCGAGCACGTCGAGATCCTGGAGCTCGGAGCGAATGGCGCCGTCGATCAACGACGCGTCGATCGCGTCATCCGCCGGGAGCGATCCCGCGCGCAGGGCGTCGAGCGCCGCCAATTGGGCCCGCAGTGTCCCGATGCGCCGGCCCACGGTCGCCGCCGACCGGTCGTCGAGGCGGTCATCATACTGGTGAAATCCGGCGGCGGTACCGGCGGTCGGCGTGAATGCGAACGACGAGTCGAAGTACGCGTCGACGAATTGGCTGAATCCCGTCGGCGGCGCCGCCGGGGCGCGATCACGCGCCTGGCAGGCGCCGAGGAGGCAGGCGCCGAGCAGGCCGGCGCGGGCGATATGGGGGGGCATAGGCCCCCATCTTAGGCGCCGTCGCGACGGAAAAGAAGTGTGTAGTGCAACGGTTGCGGCAAGCGATGGCTGGTGACCGTGACGAGGAGTTGGAGGCGGGCGCCGCCGTCGGACGACACATACGAGTTCTTGCGCACGCCGTCCGGCGCGACGATGATCTGGCTGGTCGTATCGCCCGCCTGCTCGGCGTGGGCCTTGTAGTCTTCGTTGGTCAGGGAGCTCCGCCACGCCACCGTATCGCCATTGAACGGCGTGACGACGGGATTGCCATTGTCGAAGGCCACCGCGAGCGTGTCGGCGCTGCTGTTCACGCGCATCTTCTGGGGCAGGGGATTCGTGCGGTTGAGACGTCCGCGGGCCACCGGCCGCGTGATGAAGCTCATGTGCTCGACCGTCTGGTTCACCGCGGCCTTGATGTCATCGCTGGAGTCGGGCACCAAGGTATAGGTCGCGCTGGCGGGCGGGAGCGAAGGGCTCCGGGCGCCGATCAGCAACACCGATGTCAGAAGCAAGAGGCGCAGCATACGTCAATGGGGTCGTCGTTGAAGGGAAAGGAGCGTCGCACACACCGCGAGCATCGCGCCCGAAGCCACCGGGAACCGGTGGAGCGCGACGACCTCGGTGACGGCGCCGCCGATCATGAGCAGGATGAGCGCCCGCGTGCCAAGCCATGCGGCGTCCGGCATCGCGAGCAGGATCGCGCTCGCGATTTCGTACAGGCCCACCGCGTAGCGGAACCACGGACCGACCGGGATGGCCCGGAATTCGGCCACCATTGGCGGGACGCTCAGCAGCTTGGCACCGCCCGCGCCGATGAACACGATCGCGATTCCGTACCGCATCGCCGTGATCACCGCGCGCCGGTTCACAGCCGATAGCCGACCGACACCCGGAACGTCGTGAGGTCGGCGGGCACCGAGTACACCTGCGCACCGGCGGAGAGACCCTCGATGATGCGGACATCGAGCCCGCCGAAGATACTCTCGCGGCTCATGCCGACTTCGACTGGCGTCCGGTCGGTGAATCCGTTCAAGTCGGTGAAGTCGACTTGGAAGCGGGCGGGCAGGTAGGCGTACCCCACCCCGCCGTAGACCGTGAAGCGTCCGCCATTGGGCGTGAAGCCGGCGGCCACATCCGCTCCGATCGAGTTGGGCTTGAAGGTGTCATCGGACGGCTGCGTGCCGTAGCACGGCTGCGTCGGGTCGGACTGCTGCAGCGCAGACTTGGAACAGGTGATCGGCCCCTTCACCGTGCCGACCGTTCCATGGATGCGCCCTTGCAGGACGACGAACGGCGAGAGCTCGTGGGTGTAGGCGACGGCCAGGCTGCCGAAGTTCGGCGTGGCACTCGCCACCGTGATAGGGGGCAGGTAACTGCCCTCGATCGAAAATCCCATCGGGAGCCCGAGCGACACGCGAATCCGCGGCAAGATGGGCGACAGATGCGTGTCTTGCTGCTTCGACTCGAAGCAGAAGCCCGTGGTTGTGATCGAGGACGGGGCCGTCGGCACGTAGGTGAGCTCGCCCACCAATCCCACGTGCCACGGCGCCAATGTCGCCGGCGCGTCCGCGGGCGCGAACACGACCGGCGCTTCGTAAAACGCAAGCAGCTTGGCTTCGTTACTGTTCAAGGGCGGCTTGCATTGGCCGCGGGCAACCGACGAACCGAGCGCCACGCAACCGATCGCGACTCCCGCGGCGCGTATTCTCACTGGACGACCACGACCCCAGTCATGAACGGGTGGATGGCGCAGTGATAGTTGAAAGTGCCGGCGGTCGGGAAGACGCGGCTGACCGACGAGTTCATGATGTCGCCAATATTCTGGGGCGAGCCCGGCGTGTCGAAAAAGACGTCATGCAGCACGTCGCTGGCGGTGAATGTCAGTGTCGATCCGACTTTGATCGTGTCCGGTGTGGGCGAGAAGAAATAGTTCGGCGCCGTGTTCTGGCCACTCGCTGTGATGGTGGCCGAATGCCCACCGCCTTGCCCGCCCCCTGGTTGCATCGGAGACGATGACCCGCCACATGCGCTCGCCGCGACGACCACAGCCATGAGCATCAAATCTGTTGCCTTCATCCCTCGGACTCCCGTGTGAGTTGTCCTGGGGAAATTCACGGCTAGGCGCCTCTGACGTCACGCCTTTGGGGTAAACGGCTACCCGTGCGGGGTAGCCGCGCTCGGCGGTGGTCTCAGATCCGACAAGTCGTCATTTGACTACGACGGTGCCGGTCATGTACGGATGCACGGTGCAGACGTACGGGAATGTGCCAGCGGTCGCGAAGGTTCGGGGAAAGTTCCCGCCGGTGGCTGGCGGCACGTCAGCCGGTGCGCCCGAGGCTTGGAAGGACACGGAGTGAGAGGAGCTGGAAGGAAAAGCGAACGTGACGGTATCGCCCACGGAAACCGTGTCGGGGTTCGGCCCGAACGCGCACGAGCCAGCCATGTTGTAGTTCGAATTCGTGCACGAAATCGATACCGTCTTGCTGGCACCACCACCCGGGCTCGTGGAACCTGGCGAAGTGCTGGAGCCGCAGGCGGCCATGACCGCGGCGGCGATGGCTAAGGACGAGTAAGAATGGACCTTCATGGCACACCCCCCAGATAGCGAATTGACCGATTCGTGCCTAAGCCGCAACGTCGCTGTGAGTGTCGCTGGGGGCGATGCGTTTGGGGCGAACAGCTAACCGCGCGGGGTAAGAACTAGGAGGATCGATCGAGGAATGTCTGGACGGCCGCGCGGTACCGGCGGCCGGTCGTAACTTTCGTGCCATCCAAGAGAATCAGGACATAATCGCCGCCAAACCACGGCTGAATTTCTCGAATTCTTTCGATGTTCACCAACGACGAACGGTGCACGCGCAGGAAGGCGCCCGCGGGGAGTCGTTGCTCGAGGTTGGTCAACGTTTCGCGGATGACGTACGTCTCAGATCCGACGTGTAGGCGCAAGTGATTGTCCATCGCCTCGCACCAGTCGATGTCCGCCGTCCGGATGAACAACACGCGGCCGTTGCCGCGCACCGTGCGGATGGCGAGGCGCGATGCCACGGGCGCGGGTGCGCCCCGTGCGACCGACGAGACATTGGCGACGAGCGCCGTCAAACGCGCCCGCAGATCGTCCGGCGACGTCACGCGCTCCTTCGCCCGGCGCATGGCCTCGGCAAACCGCTCGCGATCCACGGGCTTGAGCACGTAGTCGACCGCGTGCACCTCGAACGCGGCGACGGCGTGGGCGTCCGAGGCGGTGACGAACACGACGGCCGGCATGTGGTCGGCCCCCACCGCGCGCACGACGCCGAACCCGTCCATCTCCGGCATCTGAATGTCGAGCAGGACGACGTCGGGCGACTCGTGTTGGATCGTCGTCACGGCGTCGCGGCCATTGCCGCACTCGGCCACGACCGCGACCGCGGGGTCGTCGGCCAGGAGCTCCCGCAGGCGCGAGCGCGCCAGCGGTTCATCATCGACAATCACGACCCGAAGCGTGGTCACGTGCGATACGGTAGCTCGATGTCGACCGTGAATCCGGCGCCCGGCGCGGTCGACACGGTCAGGCGCTGGCGGTCTCCGTACAGGTGCCGGAGGCGCGCGCGTGTGTTGCCCAAACCTATGCCCTCGCGGTACGAGCCGTCGAGACTGGCCCCGATCCCGTCGTCGGTCACCGTCAGCCGGAGCACCCCGCCGTCGCGCAGGGCGCGGACGTTCACGGTGCCCCCCGAGGCGCGCGGCTGGATGCCGTGGCGAATGGCGTTCTCGACCAGGGGTTGCAGCACGAGGTTGGGCACGATGGCCGCCCGCGCGGCCGGATCCAAGTCGATGCGCACGGCTAAGCGTTCCTGAAACCGCAACCGCTGCACGCCGACGTAGTGTCCGAGCAGCTCCAACTCGCGCTCGATCCGCACTTCGTGTTCGGCCCCGGCCTCGAGCGAGAGGCGGAGCAACTCGCCGAGGCCGTTCACCGCGCGCTCCGCGGCGCGGGCGTCGATCGCGATGAGCGCCGTGATCGCATTCAAGGCGTTGAAGAGGAAATGCGGCTGCAACTGCTGCTTGAGACTCTCGAACTGGGCCCGCCCGAGTCGGACCGCGAGGCGCTCTTGCTCCCGCGCCGCTTCCGCGTAGCGAAGGGCCAGGCGCTCGTGCCACGCCGTGGCGTACGCGGACGCGGCGCCGGCAACGGCCAGCAGCAGCAGCTTCGCGCCCTCATTGAGCGGCGCGACCGCGCTCCCGGCCGCCGCCGCGAGCGGGCTTGCCGTCACCGCCACCCGGCCGGTCATGATCACGAAGGCCACCAGCGCGGCGTACTCGCCGACCACGAGCGCCGACACGGCGGCCGCGATCCGGGTGGACGACGTCACCGGGCGGGCCGCCAGAATCGCGAAGTAGGCGAGGAAGATGGGCGCCTTGAGCGCCAACCCCGCCGACTGCGTCATGCCGTACCCGAACATGCTGGCCGTGACGGCGGTGACGTCCACGACCGGGTTGGCGATCGTAAGCCACGCCGGCAACCGCCCCTGTCCGTACCACCGGGCGTACTGGAAGAAGGTCCAGGCCAACGTGGGAACGAGGATCGACACGTTCACCATGCGAAGCGCCGGCGTCAGCGTCGGCGCGTAGGCCAGGGCCGCGATCGTGAGCAGCCCGAGAATGACGGCCCGCACCGCATTGAGTTGGCGCTCCGCGCGATCCCGGAGCTCGACGAGCGGCTCGTTGTCGCTCGCCAGCATCGTCAAGGGGCGCGGGCGATCGCGAAGGCGGCCAGCGCCCGCTCGCGCGTCTTGATCTCGTCCGGCTGGAGCGTGGCGTTCTCGTAGCTGATGGTGTAGACGTGTCCGCGGTGCAGGACTTTGACGACCGGCGGGATGCCCATGATCACGGCGCGGTCGCCGAGCCCCGGGATGGGCTGGCGGTCCGTGGTCGCGGCGGCCCAGAACAAGTCGTCGTAGTCGCGCGTCGACTCGATCCGGATCTTGACGACGCCATTGGATGGCCCGCCGCCCGGCGGCGCCGTCGCGATGGCGCACTCGGGGATCTGGAACTGTGACAGCACGGGAGCCACCGTGACCGTGTCGCGAGTCGCGGCCTGGACTTCGCGCGTGGTCAGCAGCGAACAGGGGTTCGCCGTGATCATCTGGGCGCCGGCGCTGCCCGGCGCCAACGCGAGAACGGCCAATACCGCGAATGCCAATACCGCGAATGCCAATACCGCGAATGCCAATGCCGCATGTGCGCGTCGCATGATAGAGCGAATATACTGGACCGATGCGATTGTCGTGCGTGGGATGCGTGGCGCTACTGACGGCCTGTGCGGGGACGGGAGTCGACGGCCGGTGGCAGGGGGTCAACGATCCGGCGAGCGCCGGACCCGTGGCCGTGGCGTTCACACTCCGGACCCACGGCGATAGTCTCCGCGGGTGGGGCGTCGCACAAACCGACGGTCGGTCGTTCCCGATCGCGGTGCGGGGGATCCTCGCCCGCGATACCATTGCGCTGGTGCTGGCGCCATGGCGATCGGGTGTCATTGACATTGAGTCGGCGCAGCTGAGCGGCCGGTTGCGCGCGGAGGGCGATATCGCGGCGACGCTGCGAACCGATGGGGGGTTGGGCCTGGGGCCGGCGACAACACTGACTTTGCGCCGGCCCCCCTGACGAACGTCGCCGTTACTTGGCTGTCGCTGCCGCGTTGTCGAGCGCGAACACGGTCAGGACACCACCTTGCGTCGTGTAGGATCCGGCGTCCCCGAACGCGCCGAGCGCGCCCAAGCCCGCGGTCGGATCCTCGGCCCCGATCCCGGCGGCCACGCCGATCCCGGCCCACCCGCCGATCCCCGACAACACTGCCACGTACTGCTTCCCATCGGGCCCCACATACGTCATCGGGTTCCCGATGATCCCCGACGGCGTCTTGTACTGCCACAAGAGCTTGCCCGTCTTCGGATCCACCGCCTTCAACCACCCTTCCATTGTCCCGTAGAAGACGAGATCGCCGCCAGTCGTCAGCACCCCGCCGTAGGCCGCGAGATTCTCCTTATCCTCCCACACCACTTTCCCCAGGCGCGGATCCCAGGCGATGAAACGCCCGCGGTTGCCGCCCGGGCCCGGGAACATCCGCACGATCGCGCCCACGTACGGCTGCCCCGCCGCGTACTTCACTTCCACGCCCTCGTAGTCCATGCAGATGTTGTTCACCGGCACGTAGAAGAGCTGCGTCTTCGGCGAGTACGCCGCCGGCTGCTGATCCTTGAACCCGATCGCCGCCGGGCAAATCCCTTCCGTGTTCCCCTTGGCCGTCGTCCGCTTCGAGGCATCTTCCACCGGCCGTCCCGTCGTCAGATCGACCGACTTCGCCCAGTTCGTCGGCCCGTAGGGGTTGGCCACCAAGACTTTCCCATTCGTCCGATCGAGCGTGTAGCCGAACCCGTTGCGATCGAAGTGCGTGAGCGCCTTGACGGGCTTCCCGCCGATCGTCTGGTCGCTCAAGATCATCTCGTTCACGCCGTCATAGTCCCACGCATCGTGCGGGGTCATCTGATAGGCCCACTTCACTTCGCCCGTCTCCGGGCTCCGGGCCCAGATCGTCATCGACCACTTGTTGTCGCCCGGCCGCTGATCGGGATTCCACGTGCCCGGATTGCCCGAGCCGTAGTAGAACAGGTTGAGTTGCGGATCGTAGGAGTACCATCCCCACGTCGTGCCGCCGCCGCGCTGCCACTCATCCCCCTGCCACGTCGAGACACCCAAGTCTTTGCCTTGAGCGGACGGGTACGGGGACTTGAGCGTGTTCTCGGTGATCAGCACGTCTTTGTCGGGACCGGTCGAGTACCCGCGCCACAGCTCATGGCCGTCCATGGCATTGAAGGCCGTGATGCGGCCCCGGACGCCGAACTCGCCGCCCGAGATCCCCGTGAGCACGACGTTCTTCACCACGAGCGGGGCGTTGGTCATCGTCTCGCCCTTGTGGAAATCGGCGCTCTTGACCTGGAAGATCTTCTTCCCGGTCTTGGCGTCGAGGGCCAACAAGTCCCCCTGCAGCAGCTCGATGTACAGCTTGCCGCTGGGGTGATAGGCCAGGCCGCGGTTGACCACGTCGCAGCACGCGATCGGGATCACGTTGGCGTCCTGCTCTGGCGTGTACTGCCAGATCTGGGGCGCGCCGGGCTTGGTGAGATCGAGCGCGTAGACCTTGTTGGGGAACGAGGAGTGCACGTACATGACGCTGCCGATCACGAGCGGGTTGCCCTCGTGTCCGCGCAGCGTGCCGGTCGAGAAACTCCAGGCCGCGTGGAGGTGGGCCACGTTGGCGGCGGTGATCTGTGCCAAGGGGCTATAGCGCTGGAGATCGTACGTGCGCCCCGTCATGACCCATTGCTTCGGGTCCTGGGACATTGTGGAGAGATCCCCTTGTGCGCGCGCCGTACCAACTCCCGCGAGCGTTGCCGCGGCCACCGCCGCAAGGACTATCGACTGATGTCGCATGATACGTCCTGTATGGGAAGGAGACAGATGTCTGGAGGTGTATCTAATAGTGGGACCACGAGTTACGCAAACGTTCGGCGTCTATTGCGGCGGCCGGAATCCGCGTGTGACCTCTATCACCGCGTCGGTCATTGTGCCCACCTACGTTGGCGCCATGTCCATCGCGTTCGAGGCCGGGCGTCGTGAGGGTGTAGGCGTGTCGCCGGCGGTGCTGGCGGCATTGGCCGACGTCGTCGGCGATGAGCCGAGTCCGCTCCGCCCGCTCGCGGTCGCGCGGTCGCCGCTCCCAGGGTTGGGGCCGCTTGAACGTTTGCGGCTCGAAGTGCTCCTGCATCTCACCGAGCGGCGGCGCGAAGGCATGGGCGTCGACGCGGCGCGCCGGCGCATCCTGCGCGCCGTCGATGGCGCGGTCCCTTCAGGAACGCCGGAATGGTGCACGCATCTGCTCCGCGAAGAAATCGGCCGGTGGTGCGCGGAGGCGTCCACCGACTAGACTCACGCGATGCGTTGGTGTGCCTGCCTCGCGTTGCTCTTCTTCGGCTGTCATTCCCGAGCGCCCGACCATCATCCCGTGCCCAACGCGGCGGCGGTGACGTCGGGTGATTTTCGTCTCACGGCCTCGAACAGCGGCGCCAACCTCTTTGGACCGCTCGAAGTGCAAGTGACCGTCACGGTCACCAACGCCAGCGACCATCCCGCCACGCTCGAAGTCCTGGGGGGGAACTGCGCGGCACTGCTGCGCATCTTCGCGCACGCCGACCGCGCGGGCGCGCCGGTGTACGATGCGTCGGCGGGCGCCGAGTGCTACGTCAAGCCGGTACGCGAGCGACTGGCGCCTGGTGCTTCGTATACGGCGCAGACCGGGCGTTACGGGCCCAGTATCGACCTTCCGGCGGGTCGCTACTACTTGTCGGCGCTCATCGTGCCGGTGGATCGCGAGCAACCGAAGATCGAGGTGCCGGCGGGAGAGATCGTCGTGAGGCGTTAGCGTGCGGTCTTAGCTTGCGGTGGTCGCCAGTCGGCTGAATGTTATCCCGCAATGACCGTCGATGGTGGACCCCTGCACGATGTGCCACCGACCGCCCACCTGGCCTTTATCGAGGCGCTCGGCACGCTGACTGAAGCGGCGCCAGGCTGGCATCGCACGCTGGCGGGATTCCTGGTGCTGCGGTTCATCGACAAATGGGCGGACGCCAGCGAGGGAGAACATGCCCCGCTGCTGCGCGAAGTCCACGCCGTGCAGCGCGCGGTCGCCTCGGTGGACGACCCGCGCGTCCGCGAGTTGCTCGGCACATTGGTGACGGCGGCGAGCCGCTTCTGGGGACGCCGCGCGACCGAAGTCACGGCGGCGTTGCTGGCCTACGCGCAACATTTGCGCGAGCTCGAAGCCTGGACGCTGGCCGCCGATGCCTTTCAGACGTTCGTGCGCCATGCGCGGACCGACGAGGAGCAACAGTTCATCCCACTGGCCTACGTGCGACTGGGCGCCTGCCGGCGCATTGCGGGCGATAGCGACGCGGCGCTGTCCGCGTATCAGGCGGGCGGCCGATGCGCGGAAGAGGCGGGTGACACGCAGACCGCGTTGCTGGCGCGCCTGGGCGAGGCGCACGTGCTCAGGGATCGCGGCAACTATCCCGCCGCCGAGCGGGTGCTCGACGCGGTCATTGCCGAGGCGACGGCGCGGATGCGGGAGTCCGGGGCCGCCGATCTGTCCGACGTGCTGGCCCGCGCCAAGCATGATCGCGGAGTCGCCGCGACCGATCGCGGGGACCCCGAACGGGCCGTCACACTCTATTTCGAGGCGTTGAACGCGTACCGCGACGAGCGGGGGCGCGAGCGGGTGCTCGTCGACATCGCGTACAACCTGACGGCGCTCGGACTCCACGACGCGGCGCGCGATGCGTTCCAAGTGCTGCACACGTCGGCGCACGAGCCCTACGGCCGGGCCATCGCCGCCATCAATCTCATGCATCTGGCGCAGCTCGGTGGCCGGGAGTTGGAATTCGAGCAGTGTCGCCGGGAGTTGGCGGCATGCGCGCTGCCGCCGCGCGGGGCCGCGCACTACCACCTGTACGCGGGCGAAGGGTTGCGGCGGTTCGGGCGCGAGGAGCCGGCGCGTCTCGCCTACGAGCGCGCCATCGAGGTGGCGCAGCGGCACAAGCTGAACGCGATCCTGGTGCAGGCCGAGGAGGCGTTGGAGGCCATGGGACGGCACGAGGAGCCGCAGCCACCGGCGCCGAGCATCGAGAGCCCAGCGTCGGTGGCCCACGTCGTTCAAGCGGTCAGAGAATTACGGGAGCGTGTCGGTACAGCGCTCTAGCAGGTGCTGAAAAACGCACGCTGCTAGACCGCGTCGGTTGAACTGAGTTCCGCTGCGCGGAACTCTAGCAGGTGCTGAAAAACGCACGCTGCTAGACCGCGTCGGTTGAACTGAGTTCCGCTGCGCGGAACTCTAGCATCAGCCGCATCAGCACCGGCTGTCACTGCCCATGCTCATCCCACCGCCGCAGCTGCTGGTGGGTGCGGTGGCGCTCGCACAGGCCGCGGCGAAGAGCACGGCGGCCAGGATGGCAATGCGTCGAAGCATAGCTGGGCCTCTCGGGTAGTAGGTTCACCCTGCTGACGGGCCCAGCGCGGCGAACGTTACTCCGCTATTTCGCCGGCTCCAGCTTGATCTCGAATAGCACTGGCCAACGCTTCCCGGTGACAAATACTCTGTCACCGGCTGAGTCGTAGGCGATGCCATTGGCCACATTGACCGAATCGAATTGCGAGCCGGTCGGCACGAGATTGGTGAGGTCGATCCATCCGACGACCGCTCCCGTATGCGGATCGATGCGCGCGATTTGCGGCGTTTGCCAGATGTTCGCCCAAATCTGCCCTTTGATCCACTCCAACTCGTTGAGTCGCTGCACGGGCAGGCCGCCCGACGTCACCGCCAGCGCTTTGGTCACGCGCAGGGTCGTCGGATCGAGATAGCGCAACACGTCGGTCCCATCGCTCATGATGAGCGACGCGCTGTCGTGCGTGAGGCCCCAGCCTTGTCCGGAATACGTGAATGTCCCCTTCCGGGTGAACGTCGCGGTGTCGTAGATGAATCCCACGCCGTTCTGCCACGTCAGCTCGTACAACCGTCCCCGGAAGATCGTGATGCCTTCGCCGAAGTCGACCTGGGGGAGCGCCACGCGGCGCTGGACCGTGGCCGTCGCCAGATCGCTCATGCGAACGCCCGACTGGCCGTTGAGGCCCGTGCCCTCGTAGACCCGCCCCTGATGGAACTCGAGCCCTTCCGTGAAGGCGGTCGCGTCATGCGGCCAACGGTGGACGACCGCCACACTGCTGGTCGGCACCCCGGGCGCGGCCGCGGTCGAGTCTTGTGACCGGGGCGCCGCCGGCTTGGAGCCGCTGCCGCTGCAGCCGGCGAGGATCGCGAGAAGCGCTAGTCGTGCGCGCCCAGGTGCCATTCGAGCAACATACCCGCGTGCACCAACCCACCACCGAACCCGTACAGCAACATCGTGTCGCCGTTCCGGATCTTGCCGGCATCGGCCCCCAGCTTGAGCGCCAACGGGATCGTGGCCGCCGAGGTGTTGCCGTACCATTCGATGCTCGACAGGGTCCGTTCCACGGGAATGCCCGTGCGTTCGCAGACGGCCTCGGTGATCCGGGTGTTGGCGCTGTGGGGCACGAACCAGTCGATACCGTCCGGCGCCACGCCGGCGCGCCGCATCAACTCGCAGACGCCCGTGGAGACGGTCTCCACCGCCCACCGGTAGACCTCGCGGCCGTTCTGGTAGATCATGCCCGGACGCGCGCCGGCCTGGTTGATGCGCGTCGAGAGTCCCGTGCGAAACAGGAACGGCCCTTTGTCGCCGTCGGCGCCGACAAGGGACGCCCGGATCGTGGGGCGGTCCGTGGCCTCGACGAGCGCGGCGCCGGCGCCGTCGCCGAACAGAATGCACGAGGTGCGGTCGGTGTAGTCGGTGACCTTGGTGAGCGTTTCACCGCTGACCACCAGCACCTTGCGGTGGACGCCGCCCGCGACCAGACCGTTGGCCAGATGCAATCCGTACATGAATCCCGCGCACGTCGCCTGGATGTCGACGGCGCCGGCGCCGTGGAGCCCTAAGCGCACTTGCACGGAGGCCGCGACACTGGGAAACGCGTAATCCGGCGTCGTCGTGCCAACGATGATGAGCTCCGTGCCTTCGAGCGCCCCGGGTGACCGGGCCTCCAGGTCCTGTACGGCCGCGACGCAGAGATCCGACGTGAACTCATCATCGGCCGAGGCCCGCCGTTCCCGGATGCCGGTCCGCCGGCGGATCCATTCGTCGTTGGTGTCGACGAGCCGTGACAGGTCCTCGTTGGTCACCACGCGGCGCGGCACATAGGTCCCGAGCGCCGTGAGGCGTGTGCCGCAAATCTGCGTCATACCGGGAGTCTATTGCGCGCGCGCGGCGCCGTCGAGTTGTTGGATGGTGGCCGTCGAGGGCGGCCGCTCCCGGCGCAGGCGCTCGGAGACCGCCTCGGCCCGCGCGAAGGCCCGCAGGAGATTCTCGCCGGCCAATTTCCGCAAGTCGGCCTCGGTCCACCCGCGGCGGGCCAGTTCGGTGAACAGGTCGGGGAACTTCGAGACGTCCTCGAGTCCGACGACCACATCCGTGATCCCGTCGAAATCGCTGCCGATGCCCACGTGATCCACCCCCGCGACCTGGCGCACGTGGTCAATGGCGTCGGCCACGTCTTTCAGAGTTGCTTTGGGGGTGGGGTGGGTTGCCCGCCATGCCTTGAGGGCGCTGTCGCTCGGATGCTGGGCCACCACACGCGCTTCTGCCGTATCGTGGTCGAAGACCGCCTTGGACACGAACGACGTGACGAACGGCACCATCACCACCCCGCCGTTGGCCGGGACGCGCCGGAGGATCGAGTCGGGCACGTTCCGCCGGTGATCCACGAGGGCCCGGGCGCCGGAGTGGGAGAAGATGACGGGGGCGGCGCTCACCGTGAGCGCATTGCTCATGACGCCGGGTGACACGTGGGAGATGTCGACGAGCATGCCGAGGCGATTCATCTCCCGGACGACTTCCTTGCCGAACGGCGTCAGCCCACCGTGTTTCGCCGAGTCGAGCGCGGCGTCGGCCCAGTCGAGCGTCACGTTGTGCGTGAGCGTCATGTAGCGGACGCCGAGCTCGTAGTAGGCGCGAAGCGCGCCGAGCGAATTCTCGATGGCGTGGCCGCCCTCCATGCCCAGCAGCGAGGCGATCTTGTGCTCATGGAACGCCCGGCGGATATCGGCGGTCCCGGTCGCGAACGCCAGCCGGTCCGGATACTTGGCGATCATCCGCCGCGCCAGCTCGATCTGCTCCAGTTGGACGCGGGCGTATCCGGAGTCCTTGATCTCACCGGGGATGTAGACCGACCAGAACTGGGCGCCCAGCATGCCTTTGCCCAGGCGGTCGAGATCCGTCATCCTCGGCGTGGTCTTGGTCAGGTCGTACTTGTCGACATCCCGACCCGCGAATTCGCGGATGGTCCACGGCAGGTCGTTGTGTCCGTCGATGAGGGGCGTCTCGCGGAGCACCCGGAGCGCCGTCTCCCGGTACGGGTCGGACTGGGCGCGGAGCGGGGCCGCGGCGAGCAACGCCAAAACGAGAAGGCGGGTGCGCATGGGCAGGGAAGATACACGGGACCGGCCGGCGCCGTTATGCTATCTCCATGATCATTCTCGCACTCGCCGCGCCATTCGTGGCCGGCCTCGCGCCCGCGCCGCCGTGCGATCCCGGCAACGGGGGCATCACGCTACCTTCGGGGTTCTGCGCTACCGTCTTCGCCGACAGTCTGGGAGGGCCGCGTCAAGTTGTCGTCGGCTCGGATGGCACCGTCTACGTCACGCTGATCGGCGGCGGCGCCGCGGCCCAACCGGTTGGCGTCCTGGCGCTCAAGGACCCGGGCGGAACGGGGCACGCCGCGTCGCGCCTCGGCTTCGGCACGCCTGGCGGGACGGGCATCGCGATTCACGCGGGATATCTGTATGTGGACGCGCGCACCGCGATCATCCGGTACAAGATCGGCGCCGAGCAAGCGAGCCCTCCGGACACGATCGTCCGCGGGTTGCCGACGGGCGGGCACAGCGCGCGCAACATTGCGTTCGACGCCCAGGGCCGCCTCTATGTGAACGTCGGCTCGCGCACGAACTCGTGCCAGCAGGCCGACCGGCAGAACACGTCGCCGGGCGTCGACCCCTGTGTGGAGCTCGAGACGCGCGCCGGGATCTGGCGGTTCGACGCCAACAAGACGGGGCAAACCCAGGCCACGGGTGAGCACGTCGTGACCGGCATTCGGAACGCCGAGGGATTGTCGTTCAATCCGACGGACGGCCACATGTACTCGACGCAGCATGGCCGCGATCAGCTCTTCGAGAACTGGCCGGCGTTCTACCAGGCGGCCGATGGCCACGAGGAACCAGCCGAGGAGTTCATGCGCCTGGCCGATGGCGCGGACTTCGGGTGGCCATACTGCTACTACGACACGCGGTACTCGAAGCTGGTGCTGGCGCCGGAATACGGCGGTGACGGCGGCCACAAGATCGGACGGTGCGCGTCGAAACAGGAGCCGGTCGCGGCGTTCCCCGGGCACTGGGCCCCGATGTCGTCGATGTTCTATACCAAGGGCACATTTCCGAAGCGCTACAGCGAGGGCGTGTTCATCGTGTTCCACGGATCGTGGAATCGGGCGCCCGACCCCCAAGCGGGGTTCCGTGTCGTCTTCGTGCCCATGGTGAATGGCAAGGCCGATGGCAAGTTCGAGACGTTCGCCGACGGCTTCGCCGGCGACAAGCCGATCCACGATCCCAGTGAGGCCGCGCACCGGCCCGTGGGCATCGCCGAGGGACCCGATGGGTCGCTCTATGTGACGGATGACCTGCATGGCCGGATTTGGCGGATCGTGTGGCGGGGGTGAGGCCGTCGCGTGCGGCGCTTCTCGCCGCCGCCGGCCGCACGGTCCCTGATCTCGTCGCTCCCGGGCTCCGCGTGTTGTTCGCGGGCATCAATCCGGGGTTGTATACCGCCTGGGCGGGACACCACTTCGCCCGCCCAGGCAATCGTTTCTGGCCCGCGCTCCACGCCTCGGGATTCACGCCGCGACTCCTCGATCCCAGCGAGGAACGCGAGCTGTTGGGGCTGGGCATCGGGATAACGGGTGTCGTCCGGCGCGCCACGGCGACGGCGTCGGAGTTGACGCCGGAGGAATATCGGGCCGGCGGCGAGCGGCTGCGCGCGCTCGTGCGTCGGTTGGCGCCGCGCTGTCTCTGTGTGCTCGGCGTCGGAGCCTATCGCGCCGCGTTCGACCAGCCGGCGGCGATGCTCGGACTTCAGACCGGGACGTTCGGCTCAACCCGCATCTGGGTCCTGCCCAACCCGAGCGGCCTCAACGCCCACTACCAGGCGCGCGACTTCGCGCGACTCTTTCGCGAGGTGCGCGACGCATGCGCTTGACCCGCCGTCTCGCTCTGGTCGCCGCCGCCGGCGATCTCTTCGCCGCCGTCGCCGGGCTCGGCATGGCGCTCTTTCTGCCCTGGCCGCCGCACGGACCCAGCGTCGTCCCGTGGTTGCTCTTCCTGGCCCAGGCCATCTTCGGCGGGCTGGCGGCGTTTTGGCTGGTGCGCGACCGGCCGACCGCGGGTCGCGCGCTGGCGATCTTGCTCGGCCTCTATGGCGTGATCGTCATTGGGATGCGGGCGGCGCCGTTGATCCGATACGCCCGGGCGCTGGGATGGTTCGGCCTCTTCCCGCTGGCCGCGACGCTCGGCGCCTGGGGCGCGCTGGTCGTGGCGATGCTCGTCGTGTTGCCCCTCAGTCCGCGCGAAAGTACGCCCGAAAGCAGCGACGCTCCACGTGCATGACGAAGAGCTCGGGGTCCATCCAATCGGGATGATGCGTCGCGCGCTCGCATTCCGCCGCGCGGCGCGCCGCGTCGCGCACGTAGACGATGGCGTGCTCCGGGCGTCCGCCTTGGCGCTTCAGTGTGGACACGTAGGCCGAGAGGGCCGTGTCCACGGCGGGCAACTCGGTGGCCGGTAAGCGCACCGCGGCCGTGAGCGCTGACGAGAGCCGGTCGAGGAGCGTCGAGCGGGTGATTCTCTCCAACGCGTCATTGGTGGCCGTCAGCGGGTCGGTTGTCATGCCCTGGATAGAGGCAAATCGGGGGCCGGCCGTTGATCCTTAAAATTCACTTACCCAGCGCGTTTTTTGTGGCGCGGACGCAACACCGTGGGCGTCGATGAGTGACAGTCTCGCAAATCGCCTGATCGGGGTCTGGCGTCTGGTGGGATTCGAGACGCGCGGGCCCGGGGACGCGGTCCGCCTTCCGTTCGGCCCGGACATCTCGGGACTGCTGATCTACACGGCGGATGGCCATATGTCCGGTCAAGTCATGCGCGCCGGTCGGCCCGGGTTTAGCGCCCCGACGATGCCGGGCGGCTCGGACGCCGAGGTCCGCGCCGCGGCGACCGGATACATTGCGTACGCGGGCACCTACGACGTGGATGAGACGGAGCGTGTCGTCATCCACCATGTGGCCGTGAGCCTGTTCCCCAATCTGGTCGGGACCGACCAACGGCGATTCGTCACACTCGCTGGCGGGCGGCTGGACTTGGCCACGCCGTCCGAGCGGTCCCGCGTGTCAGTACTGCGGTGGGAGCGGGTACCGCGCTAAGTTGAGCGCATGGACCCACGCTACCCCATTGGCAAATTCGCGCGGCCCGAGCACGTCGACGCCAGCACCTTGGCCAAAGCCATCGAGCGCATGGCCGCCACGCCGGGCCGCCTGCGGGCCGCCGTGACCGGCCTCACGCCCGCCCAGCTCGACACGCCATATCGCGACGGCGGATGGACGGTGCGCCAACTCGTGCACCACGTCCCCGAGAGTCATCTCAACGCGTACGTGCGCACCAAACTGGCGCTCACGGAAGACATGCCGACGATCCGGCCGTACGACCAGACGCAGTGGGCCCTCACGCCCGACGTGGCGGCGACCCCGGTGGAGACGTCGCTGGCGATGCTCGAGGCCCTGCACGCGCGTTGGGTCGTGCTGTTGCGCGCGCTGGGGCCGGATGCATTCCGGCGCGCCTTGCATCACCCGGAGAGCGGGGCCTGGCGTTTGGAGCAGCTGGTCATGCTGTACGCGTGGCACGGCGATCACCACGTCGCGCACATCACGAACTTGCGGCAGCGCTCGGGATGGTAGGTGGCGGCGGGTAGGCGTCGCGCCAGGAAGCCGGGCGCCGCGGCGGGTCTCCAGGCCCACCACGTCTTCCTCGACGCGCATGACGGCGCGGAGGATGTGGTGGCCGCGCGGCGCGAGGCCGTGGCCGGTCTGGCGGTGCTCCGGTTTCTCGACCGCATCCGCGTCGGCGTGTCGCGCGAGCAGTGGCCCACCGCACCCGAGTTTCGGCGGGTGCGATTGCTGGTCGCTGATATGGGACACGGTGCAGGTTTACGGGACACGCTGGCCGGGGTCCTCGAGGCTCTCGCCGAGGCGTGCGCCGGCCGGGCATTCACCGCGACGCGGCTCCTCGCCTATGCGCGGACGTTGCTCAACGACGGGCGATGGGCGCAGGCCGCCGACGTCTATCAGACGTTCATCGCGCGCGCGGCGACGCCGCAGGATTTCCTCCTCGTGCCCGAAGCTTATCAGCGGCTGGCGTACGCGCTCCGGATGCAGGGGCACCTCGAGGGCGCTGCCGCGGCCTGCCGCACCGGGCGGGCGGTCGCGACGTCGCTCGGCGACGTGGCCGTGGGCCTCCGCCTCCGCATTGACGAAGCGGCGATCATCAAACACCGCGGCAATCTGCCGACCGCGGATGCGTTGCTGGTCGAGATCGTCGCGGCCGCCGAGCAGCACGGGTTGCCGTTGGTCCGCGCCCACGCCGTGCACGCCCGCGCCGTCATCGCCTACGAACGCGGGCAACCCCAGCAAGCCGTGGCCCAGTTGTACGAGGTGTGGCAAGCCTACACCGAGCCGGTGAACAAGGATCGCGCGCTGGCCGACATTGCGGTGGCGCTCGCCGATCTCGGACTCCGTGACGCCGCCCGGAACGCCTTTCTCATCCTCTCGGCGACCGCCATCGAGCGCGAGACGCGGGTGATGGCGATGCTCAATCTCATGGAGATCGCGGCCCGCGACGGACAGGAGACGGTGTTTCAGCAATACCGGCGGGACATTGCCGCCCACCGGCTGTCGCCCCGCCTCGAGGCCCATTTTCTCCTCATGATCGCCGAGGGGTTGGAGCGGCTGCGCCGGCCCGCGGCCGCGCGGGCCGCGTTCGCGGCGGCGGAAACGTTCGCCACCGAGCACGAGGTCAATCTGGTGCGATTTCGCGCCGAGGCGGCCGCGCGCGCGCTCGCGGGCCGCGCGCTGGCCGCCCCGCCGCCACCGCCACCGCCGCTGAACGGTGTCGACGATCCCCGCCTCGCCCAGGTCGTGCAGGCGTTGCAGGTCGCGACGACCCATGCCCGAGCTCCCTGACGTCGTCGTCTATCTCGAGCGGCTCACGGCGCGCGTCGTTGGACAGACGCTCGTGCGCGTCCGCGTCGTGAATCCGTTCGTCCTGCGATCGGTCAGCCCGCCGATCGCCGATGCCGACGGGCGGCGGGTCATCGGCGTACGGCGGATCGGCAAGCGGATCGTGCTGGCGCTGGAGGGCGATCTCTTTCTCGTCATCCATCTCATGATCGCCGGGCGGCTCCGCTGGCGGCCGCCCACCAAGCCGCTGCGGGGGAAACTGGTCCAAGCCGCCTTCGACTTCGCCGATGGCACGCTGTATCTGACCGAAGCCGGATCGAAACGGCGCGCCTCGCTGACGTTCGTGGCCGGGGAGGCGGCCCTGCGGGAGATCGACCGGGGCGGCATCGAGCCGCTCGACATTGACCTGGCGGCGTTCGCCGCGCGCCTGACGAGCGAGCGCCACACCGTCAAGCGGGCGCTCACCGACCCGCGATTGTTCAGCGGGATCGGCAACGCGTACTCCGACGAGATTCTGCATCGGGCCCGGATGTCGCCGCTCACGATGACCACGAGTCTCGACGCCGCCGGGATCGCCCGGCTGTATGCGGCGGTGCGCGAGACATTGATCGAGTGGACCACGCGCCTCCGCGAAGCGGTCGGCGCGGGCTTCCCCGAGACGGTGACGGCGTTTCACGACGATATGGCCGTCCACGGCCGCTACCGAAAGCCGTGCCCCACCTGCGGCGCGCCGGTCCAACGGATCGTATACGCCGAAAACGAGACAAACTACTGCGCGCGCTGCCAGACCGGCGGGCGCCTGCTGGCGGATCGCGCGCTGTCCCGGCTTCTCCGTGAGGACTGGCCGCGATCGATCGACGAGATCGACTAGCTTTCGGGTCATGGCGAAAGAGGCGAAGGCCAAGTTCGATCGCGCCCGCGCGTGGCGCGAGGCGCGCACGTTGGCGTGGCGTCACCGCGGGTCGTTGGCCATCGGACTCGCCGTCATGTTGGTGAGCCGCCTGGCGGGGTTCGTCCTGCCGCTCTCCACGAAGTACCTGGTCGATGGCGTGCTCGGCCATCATCAGGCGGACCGGCTGATTCCGCTGGCGATCGCCGTCGGCGCCGCGACCGTCGTCCAAGCCGTCACATTGTTCGGGCTCTCCCAGATCGTGAGCATCGCGGCGCAACGCGCGATCACCGATCTGCGGAAGCAAGTCGAACGCCGGGTATTGCATCTGCCCGTGGCCTATTTCGACGCCACCAAGTCGGGCGTGCTCGTGGCGCGGATCATGAACGACGCCGAAGGCGTCCGCAACATCATCGGAACAGGTTTGATTCAGCTGGTCGGCGGAATAGTCACCGCCGTGTTGGCGCTGGTGATGCTCTTCTACTTGAACTGGTCGCTGACGCTGGCGACGCTCGTCCTGCTGGCGGCGTTCGGCGGCATGATGTCGTACGCCTTCGCGCGCCTCCGGCCCCTGTTTCGCGAGCGGAGCATCATCACGGCCGAGATCACCGGGCGCCTGACGGAGTCCCTGGGCGGCATCCGGACGCTCAAGGTGTACGTGGCCGAGCGGCGCGAGCAGACGGTGTTCGCGCGCGGCGTGCACCGGCTCTTTCGGAACGTCGCGGCGACGATCACCGGCACGTCGGCCGTCTCGGCGGGCGCCACCGCGATCGTCGGACTCGTTGGTGTCATCGTCATCATCGGCGGGGGGCGCGCCGTCCTCTCGGGTGCCATGACGCTGGGCGGCTTGTTCAGCTACGTGTTCTTCATCGGCCTCATGGCCGCGCCGCTCATCCAGATGGCTTCCATTGGCACGCAGGTCAGCGAGGCGTTTGCCGGGCTGGATCGCATTCGCGAGATCAACGAGACGCCCACCGAGGACGAGCGGGACGCGGCCAAAGCCTCGTTGCCTGTTATCCGCGGCGACGTCGTGTTCGACCGCGTGGGCTTTGCCTATACCGCTGGCTCGCCCGTCCTGCACGACGTGAGCTTTGCCGCCGCCGCGGGAACGACGACCGCGCTCGTCGGGTCCAGCGGGTCGGGGAAGAGTACTACGCTCTCGCTGCTGTTGGCGTTCGCGGCGCCGGACCGCGGGCGCATCCTCGTCGATGGCCGGGATCTCCAAGGGCTTCGCCTGCGCGACTACCGGGCCCACCTCGGCGTGGTGATGCAGGACAATTTCCTGTTCGACGGCACGGTACGGGACAACATTGCGTTCGCCAAGCCGGGCGCGACCGACGCCGAGGTCCGCGCCGCCAGCCGGATCGCGCACTGCGACGAATTCGTGGAGCGCTTCCCGAACGGATACGACACGATCGTCGGCGAGCGGGGCGTGAAGCTCTCGGGTGGGCAACGCCAGCGCGTTGCGATCGCGCGGGCGATCATTGCGGATCCCCGCATCCTGGTGCTCGACGAAGCCACGTCCAGCCTGGATAGCGAGACCGAGGCGCTCGATCAGGGACGGCCTCACGGCGCTCCGCTCCGGACGGACCACGTTCGTCATCGCCCACCGGCTGTCGACCATCGAGAGCGCCGATCAGATCCTAGTGATGGAGGAAGGCCGCATTGTCGAGCACGGGCGGCACGAGGAGCTGCTGGCGCTCAATGGACGGTATCGGCAGCTGTACAACCGGCAATACGGCCTGGAGTCGGATCTGTTCGCCAACCCCGGCGAAGACATCACCCCGGTCCCGGCCTGATCTCCGAGACATTGGGACGCAGGGTGGCGGCGTCCCGGAGATAGACGTGTTGGATGCCAGCGCGCGGCCGGTCGCTTTCGACGTGCAGCAGCACGCGGATGCACCGACCCAGCGCGCCCGGTACCGGAATCTCCATGGTGCAGAGCAGGGGGACGTCGAGCCACCCCATGGCCCGGGCCGCCATTGCCGGAAAGGCGCTGGTCAAGTCCGGCGTCACCGTGAAGATGACGCTGACGATGCTGTCCGTCGTCACGGCGTTGCGGGCGACGATCTCCGCCAGCAGCGTGCGCGTGGCCTCGTGAAGCTGGGCCGGTGTGTCGTGATCCACGGTGATCGCCCCGCGGATGGCGCGCAGCGTCACGGCCGGAGGCGGCGCTCGGGCCGATAGGGGAAGATGTCGAGCATCTCCCCGGCCCGTACGCGGGCCTGCCGCTCGCGCCACCAATCAATGTCCAGCAGGTCGCCGTGCGCGGACAGGAACGCCTCGCGCAGCGCCCCGGGCGGCACCAGAAAGGCGCGGAATTCCTCGGGGAAGATATCGTGCTCCCCGACGTAATATGGCGGCTCGGCGGCCCACTCGTCGTCGAGCGTAGCCGGCCGCGGGATCTCCCGCACCGCGCACTCGGACAAGAGCGCCAGCTCGTCGTAGTCATAGCAGATGACGCGCCCGTGGCGGGTCACGCCGAAGTTCTTGAGCAGCATATCGCCGGTAAAGATATCCGCGTTGGCCAGATCTTTGATGGCGTTCCCGTAGTCGAGCACGGCGTCGCGCGCGTCGTCGGCGCCGGCGAGCTTGAGATAGAGGTTGAGCGGGGTGACGCGCCGCTCCGTATATAGGTGGCGGACGATCACCCGGTCGCCGTCGATCCGCACGGTGCGCGCGCAGGTGGCCAGGAGATGCTCGAGGAGGGCCCGAGAGAAGCGACCCGCCGGAAACTCCATGGACTCGAATTCCTGGGCGTCGGCCAGGCGTCCCACGCGGTCGCGCACGAAGACGAACCGATAGCGATCCATGACCGCCTGCCGCGTGGTCCGCTTCGGGAAGCCAAACGTGTCCTTGATGATCTTGAACACGACGTTGAACGAGGGCAGGGTGAACACGCTCATGACCGTGCCCTGGTCGCCCTCGGCCAGCTCGAACCGGGCATCGGCGCGGTCGAGATGCCGCACGAGGCTCCGATAGAGCTCCGTCTTCCCGTGGCGGTTGTACCCGATCGCCGTATAGAGCTCGTCGATGCGCTTGCTGGGCATGACCGACGCCAGGAACGCCACGAGCGCGCGCGGTCGCTCGATGTCGATATGGAAATAGGACCAGCTGAAACCAAAGACGATGGCCGCGTCGTCGGCGGTCGTGAGCGCGGCGTCGACCGCGAGTCCGGCCGGCGTCGAGGCCAACGCCAGAATGAACGGCTGGGCGCCGCCGCCGGCCATGCGCACACGACTGACGATGTAGGCGCCCTTGTTGCGAAAGAACACCGCGGGCACCACGTCGATCCCGGCCAGGGGCGCCGCGATAGCGGCGATCGCCGCGGCCCGTTCGGCGTCGCGCCGGCGGGCGACCCACGACACGTCCCAGGGGAACATGCCCAACATCACTTCCACCGCGCCCGCGTCGAGGCGCGTGGTGGGGATGGTCACGAACGCGGGTTCGCCCGTCGGCGGTTCGTCCGGCGCCGTGAAGTCGATCACGGGATCACTCCCGACCGTCCCGCGCAGACGACGCACGACCGAGTTGAAGAACGACTCGGCGATCTCGGTGTCATTGCGGTCGCGGACCGCGGCGCGATAGGAACGTTTGACGAGCGTCCAATCCGGCGCGACATGCCAGGCTTGGACCGCGGCGACCGTGGCCGCCACCCGCTCCTCGTAGAGCGCCAACCGCGCGGCAGCGGCCGCTTGCGCCGCCGGCCACTCCCGCTGCTCGAAGTGGCCCCGGGCGCGCCGCGTGATGTAACGGAAGCCGGCATGATACGAGTCGAACGCGGCAGCGATGACGTCGGCCAGCGCCGAAGCGGGCGCTGGCGCGAGCCCGGGCGTGCTGCTCATGTTTGAGGGTATGCCAGCATACGAGAATCTTACCGCTCCCGCGACCGGCGAGGCCATCACGCTGGTCGGCGGACGTCTGCACGTGCCGAACACGCCGATCATCCCGTTCATCGAAGGCGATGGCACGGGCCCCGATATCTGGCGCGCCAGCCGCATCGCCTTCGATGGGGCCGTCACCGCGGCCTATGGCTCATCGCGGCGCATCGCGTGGATGGAAGTGCTGGCCGGCGAAAAAGCCAAGGACCGCCTCGATAGCTGGTTGCCGGAGGACACGCTGACGGCGATCCGCCACTATCTCGTGGCGATCAAGGGACCACTGACGACGCCGGTGGGCGGAGGATTCCGTTCGCTGAACGTCGCGCTCCGCCAGCAACTCGATCTGTACGCCTGCGTCCGTCCCGTGCGGTACTTCACCGGCGTGCCGTCGCCGACCAAGCATCCGGAGCTCGTGGACATGATAATCTTCCGCGAGAACACGGAGGACATTTACGCCGGCATTGAGTACAAGGCCCAGAGCGAGGAAGCGCGGCGACTGATCGCGTTCGTGCAAGATCAATTGGGCGCGTCGATCCGCTTCCCCGAGACCAGTGGCATCGGGGTCAAGCCGATCTCCGAGGAGGGCAGCAAGCGGCTGGTGCGTTCCGCCATTGATTATGCGGTCACGCATTGGCGGAAGAGTGTCACGCTGGTGCACAAGGGCAACATCATGAAGTACACCGAAGGCGCGTTCCGGGACTGGGGATACCAGCTGGCGCGCGAGGTGTACGGCGCCACCGAGTATCAGGGTGGCCCGTGGCTTCAACTGCCCGGCGGCACGATCATCAAGGACGTCATCGCCGACGCGTTTCTGCAGCAGATCCTGACCCGGCCGGCGGAATACGATGTCATCGCCACCATGAACTTGAATGGCGACTACATCTCCGATGCGCTGGCGGCCCAGGTCGGCGGCATTGGTATCGCACCGGGGGCCAATATCAACTACCTGACGGGCCACGCGGTGTTCGAGGCCACGCACGGCACGGCGCCCAAATACGCGGGCAAGGACATGGTGAATCCCGGCTCGGTGATCTTATCCGGCGAGATGATGCTCCGCTACATGGGTTGGGACGAAGCCGCCGACAAGATCATCGCGGCGCTCGAAAAGACGATCGCGCAGCGTCGCGTGACGTACGACTTCGAGCGCCTGATGCCGGGGTCGACCTTGCTCAAGACCAGCGAGTTCGCGAAAGCGATGGTCGAAAATATGTAGTCAGGCGCGCCAGTGCCCCTCGACCCAATACCACCGGCCATCGGCCTGTTGCCAGTGGCCGGGCACCCAACGCACGTAGCCGGCCGGGTGCACTTGCCAGTGGCCGGGGAGCCAGATGTAGGCGGCGTGGTTGGCGTCCCAGCGATAGTGCCCTCGGATCCAGACATGATCGGGTGAGGGCTGCGCGGGGACGGCCTCCACGATCTCGGCCGGCGGCGCGGCGCTCACGTAGACGACGCGCTCGGCGCCCGGAGGCGGGGGTGGGGGCGGCCGGTGCGTCGCGCAGGCGACGGCACCCGTGCACACGGCGATGACGAACAGTGACTTGGCGAGCGTCATGAATTCTCTCGAAAAGTTGGTGCTGAGATGACGGTCGAGCGACGCGAACGTTAACGGCCCGGATCGGCCGAACGCCCGATTGTCGTGGTCCGGCGCCGCCGGATACGATCCCAAGATGGACACACTTCTCGATGCGTACTCGGAGGCGGTCGCCGGCGCCGCCGAGCGCGCCAGTCCGGCCGTGGTGAAGGTCGACAGCCGTCGCCGGCGGCGGGGCGGCGGCTCGGGCTCCGGATTCGTCGTGGCGCCCGATGGCCTCGTGGTCACCAACAGCCATGTCGTGCAGGGCGCCGAGCGGACGATGGTCTCGCTGCAGGACGGCCGTTCCCACGAGGCGCTCGTGGTCGGCGACGATCCCGAGACCGATTTGGCGCTCATGCGGTTGGATGGTGCCCACGGTCCGTATCCGACCGTGGAGTTGGGCGACTCGTCCTCGTTGCGCCCCGGGCAGGTCGTCATCGCCATTGGCAACCCCTATGGGTTCCAATACACGGTCACGGCTGGTGTCGTCAGCGCGCTTGGCCGGTCCCTCCGTTCGGCGTCGGGCCGGCTGATCGACAACGTCGTGCAGACCGATGCCGCGCTCAACCCTGGCAACTCGGGCGGTCCGCTGCTCGACTCGCGCGGCCGCGTGGTCGGCGTCAACAACGCCGTCATTCTTCCCGCGCAGGGGATCTGCTTCGCGATTCCCATCAACACGGCGAAGTTCGTGATCGGCGCGCTCCTCAGAGACGGCCGCGTGCGGCGCAGCTATCTCGGGTTGAGCGGCCAAACGATCGCGCTCCCGCGGAAGGGTGAGACGGGCGTCCTGGTGACCGCGGTCGAGGCCGACAGCCCGGCCGCTCAGGCCGGGTTGGCCGACGGCGACGTGATCGTGCGGTTCAACGACCAGGCGATCGGCACGGTCGACGACCTGCATCGGGTGCTCACGGAAGAGCGGATCGGCGTTCCGGCCCGCGTGGCCCTTGTCCGTGGTGGTGCCGTCCGAACCCTCCCCGTCGTCCCGGCTGAAAGCCGCCGCGCGGCGTAGCCCAGATGGCACCGAGCCTGGGCGCGGATCGCGCCCAGGCTCAGCGATTTCAGACCAGACGGTTCGGGCCGCCTAGCAGTGTCCGGCGATCCGATCCGCCAGATGGTCAGTAGACAAAGGATCACCTCCTCGTGTGTGGGTTCGCATAGAGGTGGGCATGACGTAATATATCGATTAGCGTGATCTGACAAGGGGTTACGTTGCGGCTTGGACCTGGTTCGGTTAGCCTTCAGATCTATCTGACTGCCCACATCAGCACCATATACCACACACCCCTACTCTATGGCGAAACAGGAAGCGATCGAGCTCGAAGGCACCGTGGCCGAAGTCTTGCCGAACGCGACGTTCCGAGTCGTGATGGACAATGGTCACGACGTCCTGACCACACTTGGCGGCAACATGCGCCGTTTCCGCATCCGCGTGTTGGCGGGCGATCGCGTCAAGATCGAAGTCTCTCCTTACGACCTGACCCGCGGCCGCATCACGTACCGACACAAAGCCTGATCTTGTCCCACCTGGCGCGAGCGATCGCGCTAGCCACTGTCGCGCCGGTCTTTTGTATTGCCGCCCAGTCCGTGCCTGAACCGGTGCGGACCCCCGCTGCATCGCTGGTATTCGCTTCCCGCGCCTTCGACCGCGCCAATGCGCTGGACAGCGCCCGCGCGGGCTACGAGGCCGCCGCCGCGCTGCTCCCGACCATTCTCGGACTGGCTCTGGCTGCGGGCCGCCGGCGTGACGCCGGATTCGGCGGTACGCTCCCGAGACTACTCCGCGGTTCGCACTACAGTCGCTCGCGCCCGCATTCCGTGGACCGAGGCGCTGGCGCGCGAACGCACGGGCGACGCCGCGGGCGCAGCCCGCGCGTACGATTCGCTCGGGGCCCACGCCGATGCGTTGCAGGCGCGAGCCGCGTCCCTCGGCACCGACAGTACGGCGCGACGGGCGTTGTGCGCCGACGTGGAACAATTCGTCGTCGCGCACAGTGGCGGACCCGATGCCCGTGCCGCCATTGATATCGGCGATCGGGTGTGCGCGCCGCTGCCGCTCGACGCGGAGCGCGCCGCCGCTAGGAGCGCCGCGATATCAGGCCCCGCTACCCGTGCCGCCCAGGGCTTCGCGCGCCTCGACTCGGCAGGCCGTTTGACGCCCGACGAACGCTTCGCCTACGCGATGGCTCTGGCCCGCGTCCGCCGCGAGGCGGACGCCGCGCGCCAGTTCGCGCGCATCACCACTATCCCGGCCCTTGCCCACGCCGCGGCCTATCAGCGCGGACGCGTGCTCGTCGCCAGCGGGGACAAGACCGGCGCGCGAAAAGTGCTCCGCGCGTTACTGCGCACGGCCCCACGCGACACGGCGTCGGCGAGCGCGCTCATGCTGCTCGCCGACCTGGCCACGGACGAGGGACACGATGACGCGGCCCGTGACGCGTACCTCACGGTCACGCGCCATTTCCCTGCGTCTCTCCACGCCGCCCGCGCGCGGTTCCGCGCGGCCATGATCGCGTTCGTCGCCGGCCGCCTCCGCGTCGCCGCGCGGGAGTGGGATGCGTTCACCGGCGACGGACGGTCGGATGAGGCGGTGGCGGCCAAGTACTGGAGCGCGCGCGCGTGGATGGCGGCCGGCGACACGACCGCGGCGCGGACGCGCTGGCGCGCGATCATCGCCGGCGAACCGCTCTCGTACTATGCGGGACTCAGCGGACAGCGGCTCGATGGCGCGCCGGTGACGCCGCGCATGGGCGCCGACACCGTGCCGCCGCCCGTGGGCGCCGCGATCGACAGCGCTCTGGGTCGCGCGATGCTGCTGACCAGCCTGGGGATGGACGTCGAGGCGCGCTTCGAGGCCGATCGCGTGGCGCGCCCCACCACCGGCACGTTGGCCGAACTGCTCGGCCTCGGCGCCGCTTTGGCCCGCGCCGGCGATCCGTCCCGCGGCATCGCGCTCGGCTGGCGCGCCCTCGCCCGCGGCGACAGCGCCCGCGCCGACGCGCGCGTCTACCGCCTGTTGTACCCGTTGCTGTATGCCGACCGTCTCACGACCGAGTCTCGCGCCGCGTCGCTGGATCCAGCCTTGGTCGCCGCCGTCATCCGGCAGGAATCGAACTTCACCGCCAACGCCGTGTCTCCGGTGGGCGCGCGCGGTCTCATGCAAGTGATGCCGGCGGTGGGCCGCGAGATCGCGCGCCGCCGCAACGTCACCGGCTGGGACCCGGCGATGCTCGACCAGCCCGACACGAACCTGGTGCTCGGCGTGGCACACCTGGCGGGCTTTCTGTCCGAACAGCATGGCGTGCTGGCGCGAGGACTCGCCGCCTATAACGCCGGCCCGTCGCGCGTCGCGCTCTGGAGCACGCGTCGTGGCACCGACGATCCCGAGGTGTTCGTGGAGCGCATTCCGTTCGCCGAGACGCGCGACTACGTGCGGGCGATCATCCGGGGCCGCGATCTGTACGCGGCCGTGTATCACCTATAGCCGGCGGCCTGCATCGCGAACAGCTCGGCGTAGAGGCCGCCCTGCTGCAAGAGCTCCTCGTGGGTGCCTTGCTCGATCAGGTGTGCCTGCTTGAGCACCAGAATCCGGTCGGCCATGCGGACCGTCGAGAAGCGATGCGAGATCAGCACGGCGGCGCGCCCGCGCGTCAGCTCGGAGAAGCGCTCGAAGACCTCGAACTCGGCGCGGGCATTGAGCGCGGCCGTGGGCTCGTCGAGAATGAGGAGTTGCGCGTCCCGGAGATAGGCGCGGGCCAGCGCGATCTTCTGCCACTCTCCGCCGGAGAGATCCACGCCCTCCTCGAACCGGCGACCCAGCATCTCGGGCGTACCCATGGGGCAGGCGGGGGAGGAGCGTATCGGCGAGCGAGTCCCGGGCGGCCGAGACGATCGGCTCGGGAACCGCTGGGGTGGCGCCATTGGTGGCGTCCGTGACCTCCTTCAAGTACGACGCGCTCTCGTCGATCTTCCCGACGCCGATGTTCTCGTCGAAACGCATGTCGTACCGCACGAAATCCTGAAAGATGACGCCGATGGCATGGCGCAGCTGGACGAGATCGTATTCCCGGAGATCCACACCGTCGAGCAGCACGCGGCCTTCGGTCGGATCGTAGAGGCGGGCGAAGAGCTTGGTGAGCGTTGTCTTGCCGGCGCCGTTCTCCCCGACGAGCGCAATGCGCTCTCCCGGACTGAGCACCAGGTTGATGTGCCGGACCGCCCACCGCTCGCTCCCCGGATACTGGAACCCGACATCCTCGAACACGAACCCCGTCCGCATCGGACGCGGGACCGGTTTGGGTTCGGCCGGGTTCGTGATGGTCGGCTTGATCTCGAAGAAGCGAAAGAGGTCCTTCAGATAGAGCATCTGTTGGTAGACCTCGGTCGCGGACAGCATGAGCCGCTGGATGATATCGCGGCTCTGGGAGAACGACGCCGCCAGAAATGTCATGGTGCCGATCGTCACCGCGCCGCGGACCGTGTCGTAGAGAATGAGCCCATAGGCGGCGTAGTAGCCGAACGTCCCCAGCAGAGACAGGCTGGCGCTGACCATGGCCCGGCGCTGGGAGAGGGACCGGTTCTCTTCGTAGAACTGGTGCGCCAGGACCCGGTACCGCTCGGTGAGCCAGGGCGCGAGGCCGAACATCTGTACTTCTTTGGCCGTGCGGTCGCTGGCGCCCACGAAGCGGAGGTACTCGAGGAGCCGGCGTTGCGGTGTCCACTTGAAGAGCAGGGAATATCCCAGTCCAGCGAAATGGGTCTCGCCGATGAAGCTGGGCAGGACGGCGCCGGCCAGGAGCAGGAGGAGCCAGGGGTTGAAGACGATCATGGCCGCGCTCAGGCTGATGAGCGTGATCAAATCCTGCGACATGGCCAGGACCTGGGAGAACAGGCTGATGCGGCCCTGCGATTCGCGGCGGGCGCGCTCCAGGAGGTCGTAGAACTCCGGGTTCTCGAACTGCGCCAGGTCGAGGATCGACGCGTGCTCCATGATGCGCACGCTCGTCTTGTTGGCGAACAGGTCCCCCATGAGGCTTTCGATCAGGATCGACCCGCGCGCCAGCAGGTCGCTGGTGACCGCGACCAGGATGCCGAACAGAAAGAGGTGCACCAGGCGGGGCCAGTCGGCGCCGTGGAGGCGCGAGGCGATGACCGTGTCGACGATCATGCGGCCGATGGCTAGCTCGAGGATCGGCGTGAGCGACCGGGCGGCCCGCAGGAGCACCATGAGCACGGAGAGCAACGGCCCCGTGTCCCAGATCAACTTGATCAGCTGGGGGACGTAGCGGAGCGCGGCCATGCGATCGCGCCACGTCGGGTCGGACGCCGCGCCGGTGCCGTTGGGAGACGGTGAACCGAAGGCGGGAACTTCTGCCGTGGAATACTGAGGGGTCATGCTGTGGTCGGCATTGCCATTATACTCCGTCAGAGGACACAAGTATCGTGCTCAGGAGGCGCGAATGCGAACAGCTCGTCGACTGTTGTGGTGTGGTTGCGCGTTGGCGATGACCGGGTTCGCGAAACGCGCCGCGGCCCAGGACCCTTTGGCCGCGGCCAAGGCGGATTTGCGGCGGCTCGTGAGTCAGAACGAGGTCTACCACGCGAAGAACAAACGCTACGCCAGCGATCTCGGCGCGATACCCGGATTCAAGCCCTCGCCGGGTGTAACCGTTTCCGTCGGACAGGCGACGGCGACGGGATGGTCCGCCTCGGCCGCGACAGCGGCGGCGCCCGGTAAGAGCTGCGTGATCTTCGTCGGCAATGTGCCGGCGCCGCGCACGCAATCGCTGGGGCTCACGGGGCAGGAAGCGGTTCCCGTTTGCGATAAGTGATCCAAGTCACGAACTCTATTACGAGACGCGACACCACGTCGTACGCGCGCTACAGCGCGCGGGCTTGAGCGGTTAATTTGCCCGTCCGGTGCAGGGTACGAGCGAGGCACGACCATTGCACTGCTCAAGTTGCTCTCGCAAAAAAAATAAATCACATCAGGAGTAGTGGATGAGCCGCATCGCATTCGATGTGCAGGTTGCTGCGCTTCAACGTCAGTGGGATACGGATCCCCGGTGGCAGGGGATCCGTCGCGATTACACGGCCGAGGACGTCGTGCGGCTGCGCGGATCGCTGTTGGTCGAACAGACGTTGGCCCGGCACGGCGCGGAGAAGCTGTGGGCGATGCTGACGTCGGGCGACTATGTGCACACGTTTGGCGCGCTCACCGGCACGCAGGCGGTGCAGATGGTGAAGGCCGGGCTCCAGGCGATCTATCTCAGCGGCTGGCAGGTGGCGGCCGACGCCAACCTCGCCGCGCAGACGTATCCCGACCAGTCGCTCTATCCGTCGAACAGCGTGCCCACGCTCGTGCGCCGTTTGAACAACGCGCTGTCGCGCGCTGATCAGATCGAGTGGACGGAGAACGAGCGCCAGGAGCGGGATTGGCTGGTGCCGATCGTCGCCGATGCGGAGGCCGGTTTCGGGGGACCGATTCACGCGTTCGAGCTCACGAAGTCCATGATCGAGGCCGGGGCCGCGGGCGTGCACTTCGAGGATCAGCTGGCCTCGGAGAAGAAGTGCGGTCACATGGGTGGCAAAGTGCTCGTCCCCGTCTCGCAATTCATCCGCACGCTGAGCGCGGCCCGGCTCGCCGCCGACGTGCTGGGCATCCCCACCGTGCTGATTGCCCGGACCGATGCGTTGTCGGCCACGCTCCTGACCAGCGACATCGATTCGCGCGACACGCCATTCATGACCGGCGAGCGCACCGCAGAGGGGTACTACAACGTACGCGGGTCCATCGAGAGCGCCATCGCCCGGGCCGTCGCCTACGCGCCGTACGTCGACATGCTGTGGTGTGAGACGTCGACTCCCGACCTCGAAGAGGCGCGCCATTTCGCGGAGGGCGTGCACGCCAAGTTCCCCGGCAAGCTCCTGGCCTACAATTGCTCGCCGTCGTTCAACTGGCAGCGGCACTTGGACGCCAACACGATCGCCTCATTCCAGCGGTCGCTCGCCGACATGGGGTACAAGTTCCAGTTCATCACGCTGGCCGGCTGGCACCTCATCAATCTCGAGACGTTCGAGCTGGCCTCGGCCTATCGCGACGAAGGCATGAGCGCGTACGTGCGCGTGCAGGAGCGCGAGTTCGAGCGCGAGCGGGACGGATATACCGCGACCAAGCACCAGCGCGAGGCGGGGACCGGCTACTTCGATCTCATTCTGCACACGGTCACTGGCGGCACGGCGTCGACCGGCGCGCTCGCGGGATCGACCGAACAGGAACAGTTTCACGACACCCCGTCGCGGGCGGCCAAGCCCGCGGGCAAGGCGAAGGTCGCGCTCGCGCGCTAAACCATCAGGGCGCGAATCGCAGGGCGAGATATCCGCGGAGCTTGTATTTGAAGGGCTCGTCGATCGAGTAGCCCGCGCCAGCCGTCGCCTCGACGGCTGGCAGGCGTACGAACCCGAGTGGCGGCACGGCGAACCGCCACTCGGCCCCATACAGCCGATGCCAGGTGTGCAGTGCGTCGCCCGCCGCCGTGCCCTCGAAATACACCGACACCGGGACGACGCCGTCGAGTGCGGCGCGATAGTGCAGCAGGTACCGTCCGCCCGCGATGCCGAGCGGCAGGGCGGGGGACGCGATGCGTTGGTCGAGCAGCGCGGGATCGGTGATCGGCGTCTCGATGCCGCCCACGGCGAACTGTTCGAACACCGGAGCGCCGCTGCTCGTCGCCCCTCCCATGAAGGTCCCCGCTATCTCCAACGCGCGCGTCCCGACATGGGCGGCCGCGGCGCCGGTGGCGCGTTGCCAGCCCGCGCCGTCGGTGTGGCCGACGTCGCCGGACGCGGCGAGGGAGACGCCGGCGAAGATGTCATCTCTGGTGAGATCCACGTTCGTCGATGCCCGCGCGAATCCCAGTGTGCGGTCGTCGCCGTTGAGACGCCCCGTGGAAAATCCGAGACGGTAGCTTTCCGCGTGCCAGCTCGAGACCCACGGCAGCGTCGCGCCGACGGCGAGTCCGTGGTACTCGAGATCCAGCGCAGGCGTCGCGAACGTTCCGGCGCTTTGCCGGGACGGCGTGTCCCACACGCCGAAGATCTGGGCGTCGAGGGCGACGGGCCAGCCGCGCCAAACACCCGAGAGTGCCGCGCCGCGCCACGCAGCGGGGTCGCCGAGGGCGCCGTTCAGCATCCAGCCCAGGCGGCCGGCTGGATCAGCGCTCGCGAGCGCGAGGGTGGCAAACCGCCCGTCGGTGGCAATGGCGCCACCGGGGAGGATGCGATAGCCCCGGGGCCCAAGACCGTAGGGGCGGACCGGCGGAGCGGGTGCGACCGCGTACGAGTCGGCCGCTAGCGGCGTTGGAAGGGCGACGGGAAACAAACTGTCCTTGAGGATCGGCGGCGCCATGTCGCGCGCCGCCGAGAGGCGCACGCGCTGCAACGCACGGCCATTCGCGTGGGTCGTGAGGAAGTAGACGACGGAATCTCCGGCGTCCGGCGCCGCGATGACCCCGGGCTCGGCGGCCAACATGCGAATCGTGCCCGACGCGACGTCGATCACCTCCAGGTGCTCGACGCCCCCCGCGTCCGAGACCACGACGACCGATTGGCCATTGGACGTCCAGACGGGATCGTAGCGATTCGCGCCGTCGGCCGGTCCCAGCCAACGGGTGGAGTCGCCAATCAATGCGACGCGCCAGTGGCTGCGGTCGTGCGCGGCCACGACTATCGTGCGTCCATCGCGCGCCAGTCGCGGGTGATCATAGGTCGTGTCGATCGATCCCCGGCGCAGCACGCGCACCGTGCCGTCGGTCATCCCGACGGAGACCAGGTCGCACACGCCGTCGTGGCAGCGCACGGCGACGGCCGAGCGGCCATCGGGCGCCGGATCAGCGGAATGCACGCCGGCGCCGTGGGTCACGCGGCGCACCGCGCCGGTATGCAGCGACCACAGAAAAAGATCCCGCCGGAGCGCCCCGTCGGGTCGCGGCTCCAGGCGGGAGAGCAGCACCCCGGACGTCGAGTCTGATCCGATGAACCGCGGTTCGTCGTAGCCGCGTCCGAGCCGCGACACCAGCTGCGCCAGCACGCGGCGCCGCGGCGGTCCGGAGTCGATCGCCGGGACATCTTCCGGGTCGCGCGCCAGCAGCGCGCGGCGCGCCCGCGCGACCGCGGAATCGGCGTGCGGCGACGGCGCGGTCGTCGACACGACGATGCGCGTGGCACGGCCGCGCGCGCGTTCGGGTACGGCCAGGAGCCGCCCGTTGCGCGAGACCGCCGGATCGCCGGTATACCACGTCAGCCGGTCCACGGTCTCGCCCGTGTCGATGCCCGTCGCGTTCAGCGCACCGACCGCGGCCAGCGCTTTGCCCGTCACCTCGGCCGTGAAGCGGCCATAGAGATCTTCGGGGCGCGATCCGTACACGCCGGCAAACGCTTCGTCGAACGTGCGGGGCCGGCGCGCCGTGAGGCGGCGCCAGAGATGCGGCAGCGTCGAGTCCCCGTGCTTGGCCGCGAGCCATTCCAAAAAGGCGGATCCGGTGAGGTAGGCCATCGAGCCGCCCTCGAACACGCCGGACCCATTCAGCGCCCAATACGTCGGCAACCGGCCCTCGACCGCCAGCGAGCGGATGACCGCGGCCCGGGTGGCGCTGTTGGGCCGTCCGCTGCCGGTGAGCCGGCCCTCGACGAGCGTCGCGTATCCCTCGATGACCCAGCGGGGCGTGCGCGCCGCGATCGGGCTCAAGTCGGCGGGACCCAGCCGCGCCAGGATACGCTCCCAGGCGTTGCGGCTGGGGCGCGTCAGGTGCGCAATGTGCGTATACTCGTGCGTGATCAGCGTCGGACCCCAATCGCGAAACGTGCCGATGTCGGCGTCGGGGCTGGGCGGTGCGGCGAACAGGACGATAATGGGCGCATCGAGAAACGGGAGCGCGAATCCGTTGGCGTCGCTATAGGGGTCGTCGATCACGATAGTGACCGGACGCGTCGGGCTATTGCCGACGGCGCGATCGACGGCGGTGCGGACGGATTCCAGCCGGCGGACCATCTCCAGCGTCCACTCGCGCGACGACGCGGGGAAGTGGACCGTGAAATGCTCGGTTCGTACCGTCTCCCATCGTTGGGCGGGACGCACGACGGATTGCGCGGTGAGGACCGCGGGCACACAGCAACACAACGCGACGAGCGTGCGATGGGACATGGCGGCAAGCGGCATGGCGACAAAACTAGTCCTCTGCTCATTGGCGTGATCGGCGATTCGGGCTCCGGCAAGACGACGCTGTCGGCATCACTGGCCCAGTGCCTGGGACCGGACCGGGTGACCGCGATCTGCCTCGACGACTATCACAAGTACGATCGCGCGGAGCGGATGCGGTTGGACCTGACCGCCCTCTCTCCCGAGTGCAATCGGCTCGATCTCATGGCCGAGCATCTCCACGCGTTGCGCGCGGGGGCCGCTATCGAGAAGCCCGTCTACGATCACACGAACGGGACTTTCGCGCCCGACGAACGCGTAGTGCCGCGCGACGTCGTGGTGGTCCGCGGTCTCCTGGGTCTCCACACCCCGGCGTTACGCGCCGCGTTCGATCTGTCGGTGTTTCTCGATCCCGATCCGGCGCTGCGCGTGCAATGGAAAATCGCCCGGGACATCGCCAAGCGCGGCTACACGCCGGACGAGGTCGCGCAGCACCTCCGGCGGCGGGCGCCGGATACGGAGCAGTACATCGCGCCCCAGCGCGCCCACGCCAATGTCGTGATCCGCTATTCGCCGGGTACGCCGTTGGTGCTACGCACCGAGATCCGCGTCCCGCGTTCGGCGGCGCTCGACGCCCTGCTGCACGCGGCCGAGTGGGCGCGGGATCTCGGGGCCCTCAGGACGCCGCGGGTTCTGCGGTAGCGGCGCGGTACGCCATGGCCTTGAGGCGGGCGATCCGAATGGGCATGGGAGGGTGCGTGGCCAGGAGGTCGGCGAGCTTGCCTTCCCGGGACGAGACGGCGCGCCCCAAAGGATCCGCGATGCAAAGATGGGCGGCGCCCCCTTTGATGACCGTGGACGGCGCGTTGGTGTGTGCGATCTTGTCGAGCGCCGACGCGAGCGCCGCGGGGTTCCGGGTGAACTGCGCGCCGGAGGCGTCGGCCAGATATTCCCGGTCGCGGCTCACGGCCAGGGCGAGGAGCCGGGTGACGAGCGGCGCCAGCATCCAACTCACGACCCAGACGGCGAACAGAATGACGACCAGGGCGCTGTTGGAGCCTTTCTCCTCGTCGCTGTCGCGCGACCCGCCCCAGGGCATGAATCGCCAAGCGCCGTTGGACACGAGGGCCACGACCCCGACCAGGGCGGCGAGCATGGTCATGAGGCGGATGTCGAGATTGCGCACGTGTCCCATCTCGTGCGCCACGACGCCCTGTAACTCATCGCGCGTGCAGAGGGCCAGCAGGCCGGTCGTGACCGCGATACTCGCGGACTTCGGGTCGTGGCCGGTGGCGAACGCGTTGGGGTCGGCGTCGTCGACGACGTAGACGGCGGGCTTGGGCAGGCCCGACGCGATCGCCATCTCCTCCACGACGTTGACGAGCTGCTTCTCCTCGGGCGTCGACGGTTGCTCGATCAGGCGGGCGCCGGTCGACCACAGCACGGCGGACGGACCCGTGAGCCACGCCCACCCGGTCATGCCGAGGGCCAGCACGATGGTCCCGAGGCCGAGCCACGGGAAGACATGCTGGTGCGCCGGCGGCGCGCCGCGCGAGGCCAAATACCAGATCCAATCGCCGCCGAATCCGAGCCAGGCGAAAAACACGACGAACGCCGCGACCACCCACCACGAGCGGCGCCGGTTGGCCTCCTGCTGCGCGAAGAGGTTGGCGTCGCTCACGGTGGACTTACTTTGCCGGTGGAGGCGTCATTGAAAGGTCGACGTTGACGTTCTCCCGCTCGGCGGCGTCCGTGATCTCCCAGAGCTCGGCCGGCTTGGCGCCCGCGATCCCGGCGGCCAGCGAAGTCGGAAATTGCTGCTGCTTGGTGTTGTACTCGGTCGCCGTGTCGTTGTAGAGCTGGCGGGCGAACGCGATCTTGTTCTCGGTCGACGTCAGCTCTTCTTGCAACTGGGCGACGTTGCCGGTCGCTTTGAGATCCGGATAGGCCTCGACGACGGCGAACAGCTTGCCAAGGGCGCCGGACAGCTGAGACTCGGCCGCCGCGGTCTGGCCGACGGAGGGGCCGGTCGGTCCACCGCCGCTCTGGACGGCGATGGCTTTGTTGCGCGCGCTGATGACCGCTTCCAGCGTGTCCTTCTCGAACTGCATCGCGCCCTTCACGGTATTGACCAGGTTCGGGATCAGATCGTGGCGGCGCTTGAGCTGCACGTCGATCTGCTTCCAGGCGTTCGCGACCTGATTCTTGAGGGCAACGAGACCGTTGTAGGCGCCGATGACCCAGAACAGCAGGGCCACGACCACCACCGCTAACAGGATCAGGACAGGCATCGAACCGGACTCCGGTGGAAGGTGGAGCGGCGCGCCAACGCCGGCGCTTACGCGGACGTCACGTCGTGCGCCGCTTGATCTTGTCGAGCACCTTCGTGATGGGCAGCAGGAAGAGCGGCACCAGAATGCCGGGCAGCAGGGTGTTGACCCAGATCAAGGCCAGGTAGAAACCGCCCAGCCCCAACCCCACCCACAGCGTCCCAAGCGGACCATGATTCTCCACAGCTCCTCTCCGAGCGATCGGTTAAGCTAAAACAATATGGTTCAAGGGGCCGCCGCGGTAGCTCTCGCGCCTGGACGGCGATACGTCCTCGCCGTGTCCGGTGGAACGGATTCGATGGCGTTGCTCGACGCCGCCGCTCATGCGGCGCGGGATCACATCGCGGCGGTCGCGACATTCGATCACGGAACAGGTGGCGCCGCCCGCTTCGCGGCGGCGCTGGTGGCGGATCACGCCAGCGCTCTTGGATTGCCCGTCACGATCGGCCGTGCCGGGGCGGGGAGCACCGAGGCGACGTGGCGCGCGGCGCGCTGGACGTTTCTTCGCGGCGTCGCGCGCGAGAAGCGCGCGTCGGTCGTGACGGCACACACCAGGGACGACCAAGTCGAAACCGTGGTCATCCGGGTTCTGCGCGGCGCCGGCGCGCGCGGGCTGGCGGGGCTCTACGCCGACTCCGATATCGTGCGGCCGTTCCTCGACGTCCCGCGGGACGTCATCGCGGCCTACGTACGCGACCGGTCGATTCCGATCGCCGAGGACCCGTCGAATCTCTCGCGGGTCCATTTGCGCAACCGGCTGCGCCTCGACCTCCTGCCCGCGCTGCGGCGGGCGCAGCCCGGGTTGGAGGACGCGATGCTCGATGTGGCGCGCCGGGCCGCCGACTGGCGCCGCCGGGTGGAGACTCTGGTGCGGGAGCGTTGTCCGGTACACCGCACCGAACGCGGATGCGCCGTTGCGGCGGCCGATCTCGCCGGATATGATCCCGAATCGCTGGCCGTCCTGTGGCCGGCGATCGCGGCGCGCGCCGGCGTGACACTCGACTGGCGCGGAACTTCGCGCCTGGTTGCGTTTACGAATGGGGGCAGACTGGGCGCGTCGATCCAGCTTTCCGGCGGTGTCGAAGTTGTGCGCACGCGCCTTCTCTTCGTCTTCCGGTCGTTGGACGTTGGGCGGCGCCGCTGATCCGCGGCTGGGCGGGCGCGCCCTGCAGCGTGTCGTGTTCGACGAGGCGGCGATCGCGGCCCGCGTAAGCGAACTCGGACGGCAGATCACGGATTCATATCTCGAAGGGGATTTGCTCCTTTTGGGCCTGCTCAAGGGAAGCATAATTTTCTTCAGCGATCTCATCCGGCGGATCGCCCGCCCGCTCCAGGTCGACTTCCTCATAGCATCCAGCTATGGCAGTGGCACGGAGTCCGGCGGGACGGTTCATTTAGTGTATGATCCGGAGACGGAACTCGAAGGAAAGCACATTTTACTGATCGAGGACATTGTCGATTCCGGCCGGACGTTGAGTCGTTTGATGGCCGTACTCAGGACCCGGCGGCCCAGCTCGTTGGAGGTATGCGCATTGCTCCATAAGCACATTGCCACTGAGTTGCACGAGCCGGTCAAATTCGTCGGTTTTAACGCGCCGCACGAGTTCCTGGTTGGGTACGGGTTGGATCACGCGGAGAATTTCCGCCACTTGCCGTATATCGCGAGCTTGTAGTCTCAGAGGTTTTGCATGCCAGTTCTGCCGACACCCCCGTCGAACAACAACAACAAGAAAAAGGTGAGTTGGGCGAGCATCTCCAAGACGCTCTCCTTTTGGATACTCATCATTCTCATCCCGGTCGTCTTCATCCAGTTCTCGAGCACCCGGAACGACCCGGCGCCGCCGATCATCTACTCGCAGTATGATCAGCAGCTCCAGCAGGACAACATCAAGTCGGTGGTCATGCAGGCCGGCCGGCTGACGGGCGAGTTCAAGAACAAGGTGGACTACAACAACCGCGAGATGCAGAAATTCACCGTCAAGCTCCCCGTCGAGAACTCGGATGAGGAGCTGGACCGGTTGCGGGCGCATAACGTCCAGATCGAGGCCAAAGGCGACAGCCCGGGCATCAGCGTCTACATCATGAACCTGCTGCCCTACCTGTTCATCATCGGCCTGTGGATTTTCTTGTTCCGGCAGATGCAGGCGGGGGGCGCCAAGGCGTTTTCGTTCGGGAAATCGAAGGCCAAGCTGCTCACCGGGGACACGCCGAAAGTCACATTCGCCGATGTCGCGGGCGCGGATGAAGCCAAGGTCGAGCTGCAGGAGATCATCGAGTTCCTGAAGGACCCCCAAAAGTTTACGAAGCTCGGCGGCCGCCTGCCAAAAGGCGCGCTGTTGGTTGGCCCTCCCGGCACGGGCAAGACGCTGCTCGCGCGGGCCGTCGCCGGCGAAGCCGGGCGACCCTTCTTCTCCATGTCGGGTTCCGATTTCGTCGAGATGTTCGTCGGCGTCGGCGCCAGCCGCGTCCGGGATCTCTTCGAGCAGGGCAAGGCCCACGCACCGTGCATCATCTTCATCGACGAGATCGACGCCGTCGGCCGGCACCGTGGGGCGGGCCTGGGCGGTGGGCACGATGAGCGCGAGCAGACGCTGAATCAGCTGCTCGTGGAGATGGACGGCTTCGAGTCCAACGACGGCGTGATTCTGATCGCCGCGACGAACCGGCCGGACGTCCTGGATCCGGCCTTGCTGCGCCCCGGACGCTTCGACCGGCAGATCGTCGTCGACGCGCCCGATCTACGGGGGCGCGAAGGCATCCTGCGCGTGCACTTGCGGAACAAGCCGGTCGCCGAAGATGTCAACGTGACGACGCTGGCCCGTGGCACACCAGGAATGGCGGGCGCCGATCTGGCGAACCTCGTGAATGAGGGCGCACTGCTGGCTGCCCGTCGCAATCACGAAAAAGTCTACATGGCCGATCTCGAGGAAGCGAAAGACAAGGTCATGCTCGGCGCCGAGCGCAAGAGCATGGTCATGAAGGACGAGGAGCGGCGGTTGACGGCGTACCACGAAGCCGGACACGCCGTGTGCGCGATGATGGTCGAGGGCAACGATCCGCTGCACAAGGTGACCATTGTCCCTCGTGGTCGGGCCTTGGGGGTCGCGTTCACGTTGCCCGAAGACGACCGGGTGTCGGTGACGCGCCAACAGATCGAGGCGCGACTGGCCATGGCGTATGGGGGCCGGACGGCCGAGGAGTTGATCTTTGGTCGCGACCGGGTGACCACGGGAGCCGCCAGCGACATTCAGCAGGCCACGGGTATCGCGCGCCGGTACGTCTCCCAGTGGGGGTTGTCGGACGCGATCGGGCCGATTTTGGTGGGCGACAACGAGCAGGAGCTCTTCCTCGGCCGCGAGCTGCAGCACCGGCGCGAGGTCTCGGAAAAGACCGCGCAGCTGGTCGATACCGAGGTCTCGCGGGTGATCGGCCAGGCGTACAACCGGGCCAAAGAGACGTTGACCACCCACGTCGAGCTGCTGCACAAGGTTGCGGCGGCCCTGCTCGAGCGCGAGACGCTCACGCGCGAGGACATTGGCTACCTCATTCGGGGCGAGTCGCTGCCCCCCCGGCCGCCGGCGCTGCCGCAGGTGCCGCCGGCACCGGTGCCGGCAGTGCCCGTCGGCGAGCCGCGCCGCGCCGCGCCCCCATTGCTGGGTGGTCCGGAAGTCGCGCCGGCGTAATCTCGAACCGCCGCGGCGCGTCCTGATCGCATGATCTGGCGCGTCCGCGGCGGCACCGTTGCCCTCGACCGTCCGGTCGTCATCGGCATCATCAACATCACCCCCGACAGCTTCAGCGACGGGGGCGCGTTCCTCGCCCCGGAGGCGGCCGTCGCCCACGGGCGCCGCCTCGTGGCCGAGGGGGCCGATGTGCTGGATCTGGGCGGGGAGTCCACCCGTCCCAATGCCGAACCGGTCGCCGAGTCCGAGGAGCTCGAGCGCGTTCTGCCCGTCATCCGTGCCCTGCGGGAAGCGGTGCCCGGGACGCCCCTGTCCATCGACACCGTGAAAGCCAGCGTCGCCGCCGCGGCGCTCGACGCCGGCGCGGCGATCGTCAACGATGTCTCGGCCATGCGGCTCGATCCCGAGATGGCCGGCGTCTGCGCGCGCTCCGGCGCCGGTGTCGTCCTGATGCACTCCCGCGGCGACGTGAGCGCCATGGCGTCGTTCGCCGGCGCGACTTACGGGGATGTGACCAGCGAAGTCCTTGCCGAGCTGGCGGAGCGCGTCGATGAGGCGCTCGTCGCGGGGATCGACGGCGAGGCGCTGGTCGTTGATCCCGGTATCGGATTCTCCAAGCGGACCGAGCACTCCCTGCGTGTGCTCGCCGATCTGCCCCGGCTCGGCGCGTTGGGCTATCCGGTAATGGTGGGCGTATCGCGAAAACGATTTATCGGAGAGATTACCGGCGTGACGACCGCAGCCGATCGCGATGAAGGAACCCTGGGCGTCGACGTCGTGGCCCTGACGCTTGGCGCGGCCCTGTTCCGCGTGCACGACGTGCGCGGCGCGCGCCGGTCCCTCGATGCCGCATGGGCGATCCTGCGGCGTGACCGGCGCTGATGGAGCTCTTCGAGCAACTGCAGGGGCTGACGTTCGGTCCGCGCGACGTCATTGAGATCGCGTTCGTCGCCTACATCCTGTACCGCGGCCTCCTGCTGCTCCATGGGACGCGGGCCGTGCAGATGTTGACCGGCATCGTGGTGCTGGTGTTCGTCTACGGCGTGGCGCTCGTGCTCAAGTTGTCGATGATCACCGAGCTCTTGGGGTTCGTGTTCACGTATGGCGTGTTTGCCGGACTGGTCATCTTTCAGCCCGAGTTGCGGCAGGCCCTGGCACACCTGGGCCAGTCCCGCATGACCCGGCTCATTCGCGGACTTGGCGAGGTCGAAGTCGCCGAGGCGATCACCGATGCCTTGGAGCGCCTCAGCAAATCGGGGATCGGTGCCATCGTCGCCATCGAGCGCGAGGTCCCGCTCGGCGAATACGTCGAATCCGGTACGGACTTGAGCGCGAAGGTCTCGTCCGACTTGTTGACGACGATCTTCACGCCGTACTCACCATTGCATGACGGGGCCGTGATCATCCGGGGCGACACGATCATTGGGGCCGGCTGCATTTTGCCGCTGTCGCAGGCCCCGATCAGCGACCGTTCGCTGGGCACCAGGCACCGGGCGGCGCTGGGATTGGCGGAGGAGTCCGACGCCCTCGTCTTCGTCGTTTCGGAGGAGACGGCCGTGATCTCCCTGGCACGCGACGCGCGGCTCGCGCGGTCCCTGACCCCGGCCGACGTTCGGGACGTCCTGGAGGGGCGCCGCCGTCGGAGCACGGAACAGCCGGTTATCGCCGCCCCGGGCTGACGGCCCAGCACTTGCTCTGCGCGCTAACTCCAGATATCTTCACGTGTTATGCCGTTTCCTGACTTGCCGGCGCGCCTCGCGGACGTCCGGCGGCGCGTGGGTCAGGATGTCACGATTGTCGCGGTGACGAAGACCTACGGCCCCGAGGCGGTCGCGGCGGCGTATCGAGCCGGGCTCGAAGACGTCGGAGAGAATCGCGTGCAGGAAGCGGTCGCAAAAATGGCGGCGGTCGACGTGCCGGTGCGGTGGCACCTCATAGGGCACTTGCAGACGAACAAAGTGAAAGCGGTCGAGGGGTTCGCGTTGGTGCACTCGGTCGACAGCTCGCGGCTCGCGGACGCCCTGGATCAGATCGGCGTCAGTCGGGGACGGGCGGTCGACGCGCTGTTGCAGGTGAATACGTCCGGCGAAGCGTCCAAGTATGGCTGGGCGCCCGAGGATGTCCCGGCGGAAGCCGAGCGTCTCGCGGGTAAGAGTGGGGTGCGGGTGCGCGGCGTCATGACCATGGCGCCCCTCGAGGCGTCGGAGCGGGTCATGCGGGACACATTTCGTGGAGCGCGCAAGGCGTTGGACATCGTGCGGGCGGCCGGGCATCCGGCCACCGAGTTGTCGATGGGCATGTCGAACGATTTCGAGATCGCGGTCGAGGAAGGTGCGACAATGGTGCGATTGGGGACGATTCTCTTCGGGGCTCGCGCACGGTGATCGACGAATCCTTTCATCTCACGCCGCTCGACGTGCGGCGCGCCGAATTTCCCGCGGCTTTGCGCGGGTACGATCGGGCGCGCGTCGACGAATTTCGCGATCGGGTCGCCAATGAACTGGAGCGGTTGACCCGGCTCAATCAAGAGCTCGACAACAAAGCCAAGGGCTTTCACGAGCAGTTGCGGGCGTTTCGGGAGCGGGACAAAGCGCTGAACGAAGCGCTGGTATCGGCGCAGCAGCTGCGGGCGGAGACGCGGGAGCAGGCGGAGCGGGAAGCCCAGCTCGTCCTCCGCGAGGCGCGCGCCGAAGGCGGCCGGCTCGTCGACGCTGCGCGAGCCGAGATCCGGCGCTTGGCCGGCGAGATTGAGTCCCTGGAGCGGGCGCGGCGCGCGTATCTCGCGCAGCTGCGGGCGCTCGTCGCCCGGCAGCTCGCCGAGATCGACGCCATCCCTGTGCATGACGCCGTGCGGGCGCCGGTCGAGAATGCGGAGGGCGAGGGGACTGCGGCCGCCGAAACCCCGAAGGCGGCCGTCAGTGGGCCGGAGCGGCGGGTATCGGGCGGAGTGCCTGCGCCGGCGGGGGCCGCGTCAACGGCTCCGCCGCCTCCGCCGCCGGAGGCTCCTGCCGGTGTGGTCGCACGCACGACGGCGAGCGGCGTCTCGGCGACGGGCGAGAAAGCCAGCGCCGAGAAAGCCAGCGCCGAGAAAGCCACAGCCGAGAAAGCCACAGCCGAGAAAGCCACAGCCGAGAAAGCCACAGCCGAGAAAGCCACAGCCGAGAAAGCCACAGCCGAGAAAGCCACAGCCGAGAAAGCGGTCGATGAGCATGTCGACGAAGAAGGGCCGCGGCATTCGGTGCAGACACCGGCGTGGCTCAAAGCGGTGCCGAGCGGCGAATGACGTCGCACGCCCGACCGTCGGCTGCGTTGCACGCGACGCAGGAATACGCCGCCGCGATGCGGGACGGCGTCGGGGGCACGGCCCACGCGGTGGAGCGCATTGCCGCCGCCGCGTTCGTGGTGCGCGCGCGCTTCGCGCCGACGCCCACCGCGGCCGTGATCCTCGGCACCGGGCTTGGCGGCCTGGCGCGGGAGATCGATGTGGTCGCATCGATCGACTACGCCGACATCCCCTACTTTCCGCTCTCTACCGTCGAATCCCACGCCGGCCGTCTCCTGTGCGGCACTTTGGCGGGGCGCCCGGTGATCGCGATGCAGGGGCGGTTTCACCGCTACGAGGGCTACTCACTGCAGCAGGTGACCTTCCCGGTGCGCGTGCTGCGCGCGCTGGGGGCCGAGACGCTCATCGTCTCCAACGCCTGCGGCGGCTTGAACCCCGAGTGGTCGGCCGGCGATCTGATGCTGATCGCCGATCACATCAATCTGCTGGGCGACAACCCGCTGATCGGTCCCAACGATCCAACCCTCGGGCCCCGGTTTCCGGACATGTCGGATCCCTATGATGCCCGCTTGCGGGCGATGGCCCGCGCGATCGCCGCGGAGCAGGGGACCACGCTGCGCGAGGGCGTGTACGTCGCGGTGACGGGACCGAGCCTGGAAACGCGCGCCGAGTATCGGGCGTTGCGCACCATCGGTGCCAATGTCGTGGGGATGTCGACGGTGCCCGAAGTGATCGTCGCGGTGCACGGCGGGATGCGCGTGCTCGGTCTGTCGATCGTCACCGATCTGTGTCTGCCGGACACGCTGACCCCGACCAGCATCGAGGAGATCCTGGCGGTCGCCGGCCGTGCCGAGCCCGCGCTGACGGCGTTGGTGTCGGGGGTCATGGAGCGCCTGTGACCCTCGTGGATCCCGGACCCCGGACAATGTATCGGCGGCTGTCGACGCTGCTCGAGGTCGAGACCGAGATGCTCGCGCGTTGGCGCGACGAGCATCTCTTCGAGCAGACGTTGGCGGCCGCCGAAGGCAAGCCCCTATTCGTGTTTTACGAAGGTCCTCCGACGGCCAACGGGCGCCCCGGCATTCATCACGTCTTTTCGCGCACGCTAAAAGACCTGTTCTGCCGGCACCGGTCCATGCACGGCTTTCACGTGCCGCGCAAAGCCGGTTGGGACACGCACGGGCTCCCCGTCGAGATCGAGATCGAGAAGAAGCTGCATCTCTCCGGGAAGCCCGACATCGAAAAGTTCGGCGTGGCCGAGTTCAACCGCCTCTGCCGCGAGAGCGTGTGGCAGTATCGGGGCGATTGGGAGAAGCTGAGCGAGCGCATTGGCTACTGGCTCGACTACGAGCATCCCTATATCACCTACACGAACGAGTACGTGGAGAGCGTGTGGTGGGCTCTGGCCGAGCTCCACCGCAAGGGACTGCTGTATCACGGGTACAAGGTGCTGCCGTACTGCCCGCGCTGCGAGACCGCGCTGTCCAGCCACGAGGTCGCCCTCGGCTACAAGGATGTCGCCGATCCCAGCGTTTACGTGATGATGCCATTGGCGGACGGACGGCGGATCTTGGTATGGACGACGACCCCATGGACGCTCGTGTCCAACGTCGCGCTCGCCGTGAATCCCGATCTCGAGTACGTCGAGATGCATCGGGGCAACGCATCGCTGGTGCTCGCGGCGGCTCGCGTCGACGCGTTGCTCGGCCCCGACTGGACCGAGGCGCGCCGCTTCCGCGGCGCCGAGCTCGTCGGCCTGCGCTACGCGCGGCCGATCGATTGGGTGCCGTACCCTGCGCAGGGACGGCATGAGATCATTGTCGGGGAGGGCTTCGTCACCGCGGAGGACGGCAGTGGCGTTGTGCATATGGCCCCGGCATTCGGCGCCGATGACTTCGCCGCCGCGCAGCGGCACGACCTGGCGTTCCTGCAGCCCGTGAATGCGCGCGGAGAGTTCACCGCGGCCCTGCCGGTGGTCGGTGGCATGAACGTGAAGCGCGCCAATGAGCGGATCATCGCCTATCTGCGGGAGACCGGCGCCCTGTGGAAGGCGGCGCAATTCGAGCACTCGTATCCCCATTGCTGGCGGTGCGGCACGCCGCTCCTGTACTACGCGCGCACGTCGTACTTCATCCGGACCACGGCCGTGCAGCCGGAGATGATGGCGCGCAACGGCCGCATTGATTGGCATCCCCCGGAAGTCGGGTCGGGACGATTTGGCGAGTGGCTGGCGGGAAACATCGATTGGGCGATCTCGCGCGACCGGTACTGGGGCACGCCGCTCCCCTTGTGGGTTTGCGACGCCGACCGTGCGCACACGGACGCCATTGGGAGCTACGCCGACCTCGCTGCGAAGGCGGGGCGCGCGCTGCCGGCCGATTTTGATCCGCACAAGCCCTTTATCGACGACTACGCGTGGGGATGTTCGTGCGGCGGCACCATGCGCCGCGTGCCCGAGGTCATCGATGCCTGGTTCGATTCCGGGTCGATGTCGTTCGCCCAGTGGCACTATCCGTTCGAGCACCGGGACGTCGTCGGCCGGCAATTCCCGGCCGACTACATCGCCGAGGGCGTCGACCAGACACGGGGATGGTTCTACTCGCTGCTGGCGATTGCCAGCACGCTCGGTGACGCGCTCCCCAACAACACGGCGGGCACTGCGTCGCCCTATCGCCACGTGTTGGTCAACGATCTGGTCCTCGACGCCACGGGCCAGAAGATGTCGAAGTCCCGCGGCAACGCGGTCGATCCCTGGGACGTGGTGGGTCGTCACGGGGCCGACGCCGTGCGGCTCTTTCTCGTGTCGGCCAGCCAGGTGTGGCTGCCGCGCCGGTTCGACGAAGCGAAGATTCGTGATACGTCGGGCGGGTTTCTCAACGCGCTGGTCAACACGTATCGGTTCTTCGCCGATCTCGCCAACCTGGGTTGGAGCCCATCGGAGCAGGATCCGGCTCCCGCCGACCGGCCCGCGCTCGATCGTTGGCTGCTGTCGCGTCTCGCGCGGGTGGAGCGCGCCGCTGACGAGCGGCTGACGCGGTTCGATGCCTACGATGCCGCCCGGCTGGTGATGGACTTCGTCGAGACCGACGTGTCGAAGTGGTACGTGCGGTTGTCCCGCGCGCGCTTCTGGGCCGATGACCGGGCCGCGTTCGCCACGTTGCACGAGACCCTGGTGGTCGTTTGCCGATTGCTCGCGCCCATCATGCCCTTCGTGACCGACTGGATACACCGGGAGCTGACCGGTGCGTCGGTCCATCTGTCATCGTTCGTGCGCGCCGATCCCGGACCGACCGACGACGCACTGGAGATGGCGATGGATGACGTGCGCGTGCTGGCGGGCCTGGGGCACACGGCGCGGGAGACGGCGCGGCGGAAGACCCGGCAGCCGCTCTCGCGGCTCGTCTGTGTGACCCCGCGCGCCGCGTCGCGCGCGGGCGTAGAACGGCTGGCTTCGCTGTTGGCCAGCGAGCTGAATGTGAAGCGCGTAGAGTTCCTGCAGTCGGCGGATGCCCTCGTCACCCTGACCGCGAAGGCCAACTATCGCACGTTGGGGAAGAAGTTCGGCAAAGGCACCCCCCTGGCGGCGCAGGCCGTCGCGGCCTTCACGAGCAGCGAGCTGGCGGCGTTTCAGCACGGGGCCGGTCCGCTGTACGTGACGGTGGATGGGCAGACGCATCATCTCGATCCGGAGGATCTCACGATCACGCACCAGACGGCGGGCGAGCTCGTCGTGGAAGAGCGCGATGGCTATCTGGCGGCGGTTGATCCCACGATCACAGCGGACCTGGAACGGGAAGGGCTGGCGCGCGAAACGATCCGCGCGGTCCAGAATCTGCGAAAGGATACAGGACTGGCGGTGAGCGATCGCATTCGGCTGTGCGTCGCCGGGGATCCGGCGATCGAGGCGGCGGTGCAGGGGCACCGCGAATGGATCGCGGGCGAGGTCCTGGCGCGGGAGATCGTGATCGGGAATTGCAACGGCGAATTTGACGCGGAGCGCGACGTGCCGATCGATGGCCGCACGGTGCGCTTCGCCTTGACCAGGGAAGTCGAACGATGACCTCACCGAGTGTAAAGAAGGCCAAGCCGATGTCGAAGAAGCAGCTGACGCACTTCGAGAAGCGGCTGCTGGAGGAGCGTCGGCGCGTGCTGAAGGAGCTCGGGAACTACAGCGAAGCGTTTGGCGCGACGATGCAGAACGCCGACGGCGATCTCAGCTCGTACTCGTTCCACATGGCCGATCAGGGCACCGATGCGATGGAGCGGGAGAAGGCGTTTCTGTTCGCCAGCCAGGAAGGGCGCTTTCTATGGCACATTGATGAAGCGCTGAGACGGTTGTACCGATCGCCCGAGACGTTTGGGAAGTGTCACCAGTGCGGCGAGGAGATCGCGTTCGAGCGGTTGGACGCGCTGCCTCACGCGCGATTCTGCTTTTCGTGCAAGCAACGCGAGGAAGATGGAAAGAAATAGCGGCAACGGGCGGCTGTTCTGGGGCACCCTGGTCACCGTCGTCCTGTTGGACGTGGTGACCAAGCGGCTCGCCGTCACGCAGCTCATGCCGAGGCAGCTCCCGCACGACGTCCTCGGCGAAGCGGTGCGATTCACGCTGGTGTTCAATCAAGGGGCGGCGTTCGGATTGACGTTCGGCGCGTTGTCCCGGTGGATCTTTCTGGTGGCCACCGTCGTGGCGCTGATCATCCTCGGGCGGCTGTACCGGGCGACGCGGGCGGGCGACATTCCGCGCGCGTTGGCGTTGGGGCTCGTCTGCGGCGGCGCCGTGGGCAATCTCATCGACCGCATCCGATCGCCCCTCGGCGTCGTCGACTTCATTGATGTCGGGTTCCATGACCATCGGTGGCCGACCTTCAACGTGGCCGACATGGCCGTGAGCACCGGGGCCATCCTGCTCGCGTGGGTTCTCTGGAACGAGGACCGGCACCACGCGACGCCGGTCAGCGCGCCGACCGAGACCCGCGAGCTGTCGTGACCGGCGCCGGCGAGGAAGCCGGCGCCACCCGCCATGAGTTCACCGTGCGGCCGGGCTCCGACGTCCGGCTGGACTTGGTCATTGCCGCCGCGATCGGCCTCTCGCGGACCCAAGCCGCGACCCTGATCGCCACCGGCCACGTGTGGGTGGACGGCCGGGTCGAGCGGGCCAGCTACCGCCCTCCGGGCGGTGCGGGCGTCGTGGTGGTCATCCCCCCGCCCCCTGGGCGGTCGGTCACACCGGAAACCATCCCCCTTTCGATCGTCTATGAAGACGAGGCTCTCCTCGTCGTCGATAAGCCGGCCGGGATGGTCGTCCACCCGGCGCCGGGGCATTGGAGCGGGACGCTGGTCAATGCATTGGTGGGCCGCGAAGCGCCCCCCAACACGGTCGAGCGGGCGGGATTGGTCCACCGGCTCGACAAGCAGACGTCGGGACTCGTGCTGGTGGCAAAAACCGACCGCGCGCACCGGCTCCTGACGGCCGCCTTGGCGCGACGCTCCGTGAGACGTTTGTATGCGGTCCTGGCGTTCGGCCATTTGGCCGATGACCAGGTGACCGTAGATCGGCCGGTTGGCCGCGATCCGCGAGACCGAAAGCGCATGGCAGTCGTCACTACAGGTCGACCGGCGCGAACGGACTTCGCCCGGTTGGCGCGCTACGGCTCGGTGGACCTCCTCCGCGCCCGGCTGCACACAGGACGCACGCATCAGATTCGCGTGCATCTCGCGTCGATCGGGCACCCGGTGGTGGGCGATGACACGTATGGCGGTGGTGTCGGACGGCGCGTGGTGGCGCTCCCTCCACACCGGCACTTCCTGCATGCCGCGTGGCTTCGCCTTCGTCATCCGATCACGGGCGCCGAGCTTGATCTGAGATCGCCGCTGCCGCCCGACCTCCGCCAAGCACTGGCGGCAGTCTCGCACGAGGACACCGAGCTGGATGATGTGGGCTTCTACCGAGTCGACGACTGAGGACGCGTTCGCCAGTACGGCCGACGCGCCGCGGCTGCTGTTGTTCGGCGTCGCCGGGCGCGTGTGCGCCTGCGAGCTGGACGCCATCCGCGAGATCGTGCCCTACCGGCACGCCACGCGCTTGCCCGGCGCCCCGCCGTTCGTCACGGGGCTGATCAACCTCCGGGGTTCCATTCTCACGGTCATCGATCTGGGCGTGCGGCTGGGCGGCTCGCCCGTCGATCCCGCCAAAGGGTCGATCGTGCTCGCCGAGCACGGGACACGCGTCATTGGGCTGGGCGTCGACGAGCTCCGTGATGTGCAGCGGGTCGCCCGTGCCGACATCGAGGCGTCGGATGGCGAGATCGGCGAAGGGCTCGTCAGCGGCGTCCTGCGCGTCGGCGACGGCGTGGCGATGCTGCTCGATGTCCGGGCAGTCATCAAGCAAATCTTCGGGGGGAATTCGTGAGTCATTCGGTACTGATCTGCGATGACGCGATCTTCATGCGCACGATGGTCGGCGACATCCTGAGCCAAGCGGGCTTCGAGGTCGTCGGGGAAGCCGAGACCGGCGTGCAGGCGGTCGAGAAGTACAAGCAGCTGCGGCCCGACCTGGTGACGATGGACATCGTGATGCCGGACATGGGCGGCATCGACGCGGTCCGCGAAATCACGAAGTTCGACGCCAACGCCAAGATCCTCATGTGCAGCGCCATGGGGCAACAGGCCTTGGTGGTCGAGGCCATTCAAGCGGGCGCCAAAGACTTCGTGGTGAAGCCCTTCCAGCCCAGCCGTGTGCTCGAAGCCGTGCAGCGGGTGCTTGGCTGACGTCCCGTGGAAACGTCGCGCTACGCCGAGCTCTTTCTCACGGAGAGCCGTGAGCACCTGTCGGCCATCAACCATGCGCTGCTCGAGATGGAGCGGAGCGGGGGGACGGCCGAGACCGTAGGCGCGTTGTTCCGCGCCGTACATACGGTGAAGGGCATGAGCGCGACGATGGGCTACACCGAGGTCGCCGACCTCTCCCACGTGCTGGAGACGCTGCTGGAGCGGGTCCGCCGCGGCGATCTCACGATCACGTCGGGCGTGATGGACGCCATGTTCAAAGCCGCCGACACCCTCGAGGCGGCGATCGAAGCCGCCGTCGCCGGCGGAGCGGGCGTCAAAGTCGCCAAGATCATCGAACGTCTGCGCGCGCTCTCGGGCGATGCGCCGTCTCCCCCGACGGCCAAGGCCCCGAAGGCGCGCGCCAAGCGCGTGTCCCACGCCCTGGGCGTCGTCGTGCGCGTCGCCATCGCCGATGGCGCGCCGCTGCCCGGCGTCCGCGCGGTGTTGGTCCTGCAGAAGGCCCGCACGCTCGGCGAAGTCGCCGGCATCACGCCCGACGAGTCGGCGTTCGGAGAGGAGGCGTTCGACGGCGTCTTCGAGTTCACCGTGGTCACGGCGGCGCCGCCGGCCGAGATCGAGCGGGTCCTGCGCAGCGCGGGCGACGTGGGGACGGTGCATCTGGGCACAGACGCGACGCCCGCGCCAGGCGCCAGTGCGCGCCAAACGGTCGCCCTGCAGGCGATCGGGGACGAGGCCACCGGCGTCCAGAAGCAGCGCCACGTGCGCATTGATCTCCGCCGCCTCGACTCGCTCATGAACCTGATCGGCGAGCTGGTCATCACCCGCGGCCGCTTGTCCGAGCTGGGACGCGAGATCGGGCATCCCGCGCTCGACGAGGCGCTGGCCCAGGCCTCACGCCTCATCACCGACCTGCAGGACGAGATCATGACGTGCCGCATGGTCCCGGTGTGGCAGGTCTTCGACCGGTTCCCGCGGATGGTGCGCGACGCCGCCCGGTTGCTGGGCAAGGACGTGACGCTGGAGATCGAGGGCAAGGAGATCGAGCTCGATCGGTCGATGCTCGACGAGATTGGCGATCCGATCGTCCATCTCCTCCGGAACGCCGTCGACCACGGTATCGAGGTGCCCGCCGAGCGGACCGCTGGCGGCAAACCGCCCATGGGGCGCCTCACGCTCAGCGCGGCCCGGGACCGGGCGAACGTGCTGATTCGCGTGTCCGATGACGGCCGTGGGATCGATCGGAACAAAGTCTTGCGCAAGGCCCGGGAGTCGGGTCTCGTCGAGGCGAGTGCCGCCGAGCTGTCGGACGATGAGCTCATGCGGCTCATCTCGCGTCCCGGGTTCTCCACGGCCGACGCCGTGACCGAGATCTCGGGGCGCGGCGTCGGGATCGATGCGGTGCAGAACCGGGTGCGGGCGCTCGGCGGCTCGCTGGACATTCGGACGGCGCCGGGGCGGGGCACGACGGTCACGGCGCGGTTGCCGTTGACCCTGGCGATCATGCGGGCGCTCTTGGCGAAGGTGGCCGATGAGGTCTACGCCATCCCGATGGCCCACGTGCGGGAGACCATCTCGCTCGATGCGGTGACCCTGTCGACGCTGCAAGGGAAGCCGGTGTTGGTGCTCCGGGATGTGGTGATGCCGCTCGTCCGGCTGCGCGACGTGGTCGGCTTGCCGGCCCTTGGCGACCGGGTTGGCGCCGAGGCCGAGCAGGCGGTGGTCGTGGAGCTGGCCGATCGGGAGGTCGCGGTCGTGGTCGACGAGCTCCCCGGGCAGCAGGAAATCGTGGTGAAGCAGTTCGATGGGGTGCGGGGCGGTCTGACGTTGTTCACCGGCGCGACGATCCTCGGCGACGGCGCGCCGGCTTTGATCGTCGATGTGGGCAGTCTTTTCTGAGGCATAGAGGCATCAATGGAAGACATTCGCTCGTTGAAGGCGATCCAGCTCGACGCGCTCCGGGAGGTCGCGAACATCGGCGCGGGCCACGCGGCCACGGCGTTGTCGCAGATGACCGGCAACACGATCATGATCAGCGTGCCGACGATCAACATTGCCCGCCTCGAAGACGTGCCCCCGCAGGTGTCGGGCCCCGAGGAGCCGGTGGCAGCCGTGCTCATGAACATGCTGGGCGACCTGACCGGGCGTACGCTGCTCGTGTTTCCGCGGCCGACCGCGCTCCGCTTGTCGGATCTCATGTTGAACCGCCAGGCGAAACCCGATGCCGATCTCGGCGAGCTGGAACAATCGGCGATCAAAGAGGCGGGCAATATCCTGAGTGGGGCCTACATGAACGCCCTCAGCGATTTTATGGGCCTGATGCTGTTGCCGAGCCCACCGAGTCTGGCGGTCGACATGTCGAGCGCCGTGCTCTCGACGGCGTATCTGCAGTTTGGCACCGACCGGGACTACGTGTTCTGCGTGGAGAGCGAGTTCTACATGCAGGATTTCAACGAGCGGTTGCGGGGCTTCTTCCTCCTCCTGCCGGACGTCGCTTCGCTGCACGCCATTCTGCGCGCCGTCAAGGTCGCGTAGGGGCGGGAGCCGACCGTGGGCACGCCCCCACTGATGTCCGAGCGGGACCGCGAGGTCCTGCGCTCGTTCGCGCGCCGCATTGATCCATCGGATGCGGGTGCGCACAACAATCTGGGCGTGCTGTACTACCACAAAGGCCTGCACGAGGAGGCCGTGGAGGCGTTTTCGCGGGCGCTGGAGCTCGACCACAAGATGCAGGTCGCGCAGCGCAACCTGGAAATCGCCTACTTCAACACCGGGTACTACGACCGTCGCGTGGGGGAGCTGCGGGAGCGCTTGCGGGCGGCCCCCGAGGATCGCGACGCCCGATGGGAACTGGGCCGGGCCTACGCGCTCCTGGGCCGGCTGGCCGACGCGGTCACCGAATTCAACGAGCTGCTCCGCCACCATCCGGACGACCTGGGCGCGATCGTGCAGCTCGGCCTCGCCGAGAAGGCCAGCGGCGATCTGGAAAACGCGCAGCAGTGGTTCGAGCGGGCCCGCGCGCTGGACCCCGACAGCTCGGTGATCCACTTCTACGTCGGCGAGGTCCTGTATAACCGGGGTCTCAACGATGAAGCGCTGGCGGCGCTCCATCGGGCGATCGAGCGCAACCCGGACAATCCCGACGCCCATTATCTCATGGGATTTGTCCTCGGGGACATGGGCCGCCACGATGAGGCGCGGGAAGCCACCAAGCGCGCCGTCCGGCTCAACCCGACGCTGTCGCGGGCCCAAGCCAATCTGACACTGGAGAACGGCAGCGCGCTGCGCCGCATCTCGGGGCCGACCCACGTCGAGCGCATGACGGTCGCCGAAGAGGGGCAGCTGGCGCACTTCAACCTGGGTCTGGCGTTTCGTCAGAAAGGGTACTACGTCGAGGCGCTGCGCGAGTATCAACTGGCGATCGAACGCGGAGAGGATCCGGCCCTCGTCCAGCAGGCGATCGCCGAAGTGCATCTCCTCCGCAAAGACGTGGCCGCGGCGGTCGCCACCTACGACCAGCTGCTGGAGGGGCAACCGGACAGCCCGAAGCTCTGGAACGAGAAGGGCGTCGCGCTCCACCAGGACGGACGCTACGCGGATGCCGCGTCCTGCTATGCGCGGGCGTTGGAGGCCGATGCCCGGTATGCGCTGGCGTCGAACAATCTGGGCGTCTCCCACTATCACGCCGGCGATGCCGAAGCCGCCGCCGAGGCGTTCCACCGCGCCCTCGACGTCGCGCCGACGTTCGTCAAGGCGCGGCTCAACCTGGCGCTGCTCTTCATGAAGGGCAAACGCCTCCAACAGAGCCTGGAAGCGTTTCGTCAGGTGCTGCTCGACGCGCCGGAGCACGCCGTGGCCTGGAACGGCGTGGGGCTCGTGCTGACCGACCTGCGCAAGTTCGAGGAAGCGCGCAACGCGTTCGCGCGGGCGACGCAGAGCCGGCCGAACTTCGCCGAGGCGCACTACAATCTGAGCTTTGCCCTCTCCAACCTGGGCGATTTCGACAGCGCGCTGCGGGAGACGAAACGGGCGTTGGAGTTGGATCCGTATTACGTGCCGCAGAAATTCGAGCTGGCGATCGATCTGCAGTACGAGGATCCCGACCTGTCGATCGTGCCCGACCTGGGCGGCGCGCGGCAAACGTCGGCGCCCATCGAGGAGTTCGCGTTCGACGCGGCGCTGCTCGACTCGTTGTTCACAACCCTGACGCCGTCCGACACGCCGGCCGCGGCGCCGGCGCCGAGCGGGGGTCACGCGTACGCGATGGCGTCCGACTATCTGTCGAAGGGGCTCTACGATCGCGCCGCGGCCGAAGTGAGCCGCGCGTTGCTCCGCGGCGGCGATCGCGGCGATGGCCTGACCCTCATGGGCGACGTCTTCGTCCGTCAGGGTCTGCACGGCGAGGCGCTGGAGCGCTATCGGGAGGCGCGCCGGATCGACGCGCGCCATGCCCGGGCCATGATGGGCGAGGCGCGGGCGTTGATCGCGCTCGGCCGTGCCGCGGACGCCCGCCCCGTGGCGGAGGACGTGCTGGCCGGAGCGCCCGAGGACCCGGAGGCGCTGCTGTTGGCCGGCGCCGCCCGTTCCGCCGCTGGGGACCCGGACGCCGCGCTGGAAGCACTCACCCGCGCGCGGCGCTTCGCGCCGCAGCGCGCCGATATCGCGCAGCGCATCGGCGATGTCTTGCGGGCGCGCGGTGACCGGGCAGGCGCGCAAACGGCGTACTACGACGCGCTGGCCCTGGACGGGGATTTGGCGATCGTGCGATACGAGCTGGCGAAGCTACTCGTGGCCGAAGGCCACGACAGCGATGCCGAGTCCGAGCTCTTGGCGGCGCTGGACGCCGTCCCCACCTATGTCGACGCGTCGCTGGAGCTGGCGGGCTTGTGGCGGCGCACGGGACGCGGCGAAGCGGCGCTCCGCGTCATCATCGAGCTCCTGGAGCGCGATACGACGTTGATCGCGGCGCTGTTGGCGCTCGGGGAGCTGCTCTTCGAGAATGGGACGCCGCAAGGACGCGGCGCTGGCCTTCGCGCGGCTCACGCGCATGGATCCGGCGCATCCGGCGGCGCTGTACTACGAGGGCGCGCTCTTGGCCGAGCAGCACCGGTTCCGGGAAGCGATCGAGCGTTGGGATCAGGTGGTGGCGCTGGAGCCGGAGGGAACGTACGGCCGGCGGGCCCGGCGCGATGGCCGCACCGCGGCCGATCTGGCGCAGATCTTCACCAATGGCCGGCGCCCCAGCGGCGGCGCCGCGGTCGCGGCGGGAGGGCGCTGAGCGATGGCGATCGAAGGACCGCTCCGGGAACTCAGCATCCACGATGTCTTCCAGTTGCTCGACCTGAGCCGGAAGACGGGCGCGCTGCGCGTGACGTCCGCGTTCCGGGACAACGAGGGCGCGGTGCAGTTCGACCGGGGCCGCGTGATCTCGGCGCAGATCCGGTCCAGTCCCAACCCCCTGGGCGCCATGCTGGTGCGCGCGGGCCGCGTCAGCGAACGCGATCTGGGCAAGGCGCGGGAGATGCAGGAACAGGAGAACGGCGCCCGGCGCATTGGCGACATCCTGGTCGCCATCGGCGCCATCAGCACGCGGGAGCTGGAGCGGCAGGTGCGCCTCCAGATCGAGACGGTGGTGTTCGAGCTCATGTCCTGGCGCGAGGGGTTCTTCTCCTTCGAGGAGCGGGACGTCGGCAGCGTGGAGCTGGAGGCGGCGGTCCACGTCTCGACCGAGTCGTTGCTCATGGAAGGCGCGCGGCGCATTGACGAGTGGAGCCGCATCGCCGACAAGGTCCCGCACCTGGGCGTCGTGCCCGTGCTGGCGTCGATCCACGACGACCATCCGACGCAGCTCGACCTCTTGCCGAGCGAGTGGGAGGTGCTGGCGATCATCGATGGGGTGAATGACCTGCGCGGCATCGCGGGCGCCCTGGGGCGCAGCGAGTTCGACATCGCGAAGGTGGTCTATGGATTGATGACGACCGGCGTCGTCGAGCTGCGCGGCGGCACGCTCACGCCGGTGGTCAATACCGCCATCGTGCCGGACTCGGGAGTCTATCTGGAGATGGCGGAAGTGGCTTTGGGGGCCGGGATGTTGGACGAAGCACTCCACGCGGCACGGTCGGCGATCGCCATGGACCCGCGGGCGCCGGCGCCCCGGCTCATGGCCGCGCGGGCCCTGCGGCGCATGCGGCGGTACGCCGAGGCCAGCGACGAGTTGCGGCGGGCGGCGGATGCCGATCCGGCGCATCCGAACATCCAGCTGGAGCTGGGACTCGCGGCATTGTGTCAGGGGGACTTCCGCGGGGCCGTGGCCAGCTGGCAGCAGTTCCTCGACACCGCCCCCACGGCGCCGACGGCGCCGGACATTCGGGAGGCCGTCGCATCGGCGCTCAGGCTCGATCGGTTCGTCGAGGGTTATGTCGGCGCCTGACGACGTCCGTCGCTGGAGCGACGAGCTGGCCGGAAACCCGGCGAGCATGGTCTTCTTGCCGCTCGGTGAAGCGCTGCGCACCAGCGGACAGGTCGACCTGGCGCTCCGGGTGGCGGTGCGCGGGCTGGAGCGGCATCCGTACGACGCCGATGCCCACGACTTGTTGGCGCGCATCTGCGTGGATCGCGGAGAGATCGAGCGCGCGCTCGACGAGTGGGACGTGTCCCTGCGCTGTGCGCCCGGGCACGTTGGGGCGCTCAAGGGCATGGGGTTCGTGTGCTTCAGCCAAGGTCGGCTCGCCGACGCCGAGCACTATCTCGCCCAGGCCGCGGTGGCCGGTGCCGAAGACGAAGGGCTCGCCGCCGCGCTGGCGCGCGTGCGGGACCAGCTGGCGCCGCCAGCGACCAATGGCAAGCACGCGACGCCGCCCGCGGCGCTCCCGGTGGACGACACCACGCCTGCGGCGGGCGTCCCGACGCCGGCCGGTGTCGCGCTCCCGGTCGTGAGGCCGGATGACGACGGATCTGATGGCTCTGAGACGCCGGCGGTCGACATGTTTGCCGACGACCCGCGGCAGCTTTTCGCCGATGTGATCGGCACGTCCGACCAAGCGGCGCTGCTCCTCGACGAGGACGGACTGGTCTTGGCCGGACAGTACGTCGTGGATGGCGGACACGACGTCGGGGCCGAGGTGGGTGCGGCGCTGACGGGTGTGAGCGACGAAGCCCGCCGGGCCATGCGGCATTTGCCGCTCGGCGAATGGCGCACGATCGTCTTCGAGACCGAGGCGGCCACCGTGGCGATGACGCCCGCGCCGCACGACGGGCTGGCGTTGGTCGCCGCGGCGCCCAGCGTGCCCTCGGGACTGGTGCGCCGCGCGCTGGAGCGCGTGGCGGAGCGGGCCCGCTTGTGGATGGAGCGACTGGCGTGACGCCGTCCCCGTACATCGCCAGCCTCGAACACCTCACGCGGCAACGCGGCGTGCTCGGCGGTCTCATCGTGAGCGAGAACGACGGCATCGTCGTGGACGCGGTCGTGCAGACGTCCGTGAAGTCCCCGGTCGTCGCCGCCCTGGCCGCGTCGCTGTATCGGCGGGCGCGGCAATCGTCCGACGCCGCGGGTCTGGGGAGCGTGCGCTATCTGGAATTGATCGCCGACAGTGGCCGCCTGTGCATGGCCGGCCGCGATGACCTCGTGGTGGTCCTGGTGACCGACACCCGCGTCGGGGTCGGGCGGTTGCGCGTGGAGTTGTTGCGGGCCGTGGCCGGGCTCCCCACATGACGATGGCCGTCGTCGAGCGGTGGGTCGAGGCTCCGTTGCGCCGTTTCGTCGAGGACGCGCAGGCGGTACTGGCGCTGCTGCTGACGCCGAGTGGCCAAGTGCTCGCGCAGCACGGATTCGCGCGGGCCGTCGACGTCATGTCGGCGTGCGCCTTGGCGGCGGCCATCCACGCCTCGTCGACCGAGCTCGGCATGCTGCTGCAGGGCCGGCCCTTCGCGGGCCTGCATCACGCCGGCCGCCGGCGGCAGCTTTTCCTGGCCCGCGCCGATACGCCGCGCGGTCCGTACGTCTTCCTCACGGTCTTCGATCAGGCCAGCTCATTGGGCTTGGTGCAGCTGTATTACGACGAGTTCACCACCCGCCTCGGCGACGCGGCGCCGGCGAGTACCGGCGATGCGCTGGATGTCCTCGCCGAGAATTTCGAGTCCGAGCTCGATCGCAACCTCAAGCTGCTGTTCAGCCGGTAACGCCCGTGTCGCTCGTCAACTACGCCACCCGCGAGATCACCTGCAAGATCGTCTACTACGGCCCCGGACGGTCGGGGAAGACGTCGAACTTGCACTACATCTACGGGCAGGTGCCGGGCGACCGGAAAGGCAAGATGGTGTCGTTGGCGACGCAGACCGACCGCACGCTGTTCTTCGACTTTCTGCCGCTCGACCTCGGTTCGATCTCGGGTTTCACGACCAAGATCCAGCTCTATACCGTGCCCGGCCAGATCTACTATCAGGCGACGCGGAAGCTGGTGTTGCAGGGCGCCGACGGCATCGTGTTCGTGGCCGACAGCCAGGCCCGGCAGCTCGAGGAAAACGTCGAGAGTCTCCAGGACCTGCACGCCAACCTCGCCGAGCAGGGCGTCGATCCCCGCAGCATTCCCCTCGTGCTGCAGTACAACAAGCAGGACCTGCCGCGCGATCTCATCCTCGACGAGGAGACGCTGGAGGACGCGCTCAACTTTCGCGGCGTTCCGCACTACGCCGCCGATGCCATGCACGGCGCCGGCGTGTTCGAGACGCTGCGCGGCATCTCGGAGCTGGTCCTCAAGCGCCTGAGCGCGCCGGCACCGGCGCGGGCCTGACCGCATGACCGGCGTGGCCCGCTACCGGTTCGACAACTTCGTCGTCGGCTCGGCCAACCGGCTGGCCGTGGCGGCGGCCCGCGCCGTGGCCGAATCGCCCGGCAGCGCGTACAACCCGCTCTTCATCTACAGCGGGTCGGGGCTGGGCAAGACGCACCTGATGAGCGCGATCGCCCATCAGGCCCTCGCCGTGCAACCGGCGCTCGTCGTCGACTATCTCACGCTCGACGAATTCGTGCGGCAGCTCCACGCCGCCGTGTCCACCGGGCAGGCCGATCCCTTCCGGCAACGCTACCAGCACGTCGATCTGCTGCTGCTGGACGACGTCCAGTTTCTCACGGGACGCCGCGAGACCCAGAGCGAGATGCTCCGGTTGTTCATGGCCTTGCAGGGTGGCGGCCGCCAGGTCGTGATGACCAGCGACCGGCCTCCCACGGACATCGCCGATGTCGACGAGCGCTTGCTGACCCGCCTCTCCGGCGGCCTGATCGTCGACATCGGCTCACCGGACTACGAGACGCGCGTCGCGATTCTCCGCGGCAAGTGCGAGGAGCGCGACGTCCGGTTCGCCGCCGGGGTCCTCGACGCGCTGGCCCGGATGACGTTCGCCAACGTCCGCGAGCTGCAGGGCGCGCTCAACCGGCTCATCGCCCATCAATCGCTGGAGGCCGGCGAGCTGACGGTCGGCGACGTGGCGCTCGTCCTCGGCGGCCCGGTCAACGGGCGGCATGGCGGCGCCGAGGGCGGGGGGTATCACGCCTTCCTGACGGGCGTGCAACGCGTCGTGAGCGAGAACGCGTGGCGGGTCCGTTTGGCCGAGGGTATCGCCTACTGGCGCGGCGAAGGGTATCGCGTCGTCCAGCTCGAGCGGCTCCTCGGCGCGTCCACGCCGCCCGATGTCGAGGCGGTGCTGGCCGAGTATGCGCTCGCCGTCGATCAGCTGCGGGTGCTGGAAGCCGAAGCCACCGAAGTCGACGCCGCCCTCGGTGGGGACGAGGTCTTTCGCGATCCCCTGGCGGTCGCCGCCGCCGAAGCGCTGGTGGCCAAGGCCAAGGCCGGCGACATGCCTCCGGCCAGCCCGTCGCCGGAGTTCACGCGCGATGAGTATGAAGTGGGCGCCGCCAATCAACTCGCCGTGCGCGCGGCGGACGCGATCGTGGCCGATCCCGGCCGCCGCTACAATCCGCTCTTCATCTACGGCCCGAGCGGCGTGGGCAAGACGCACTTGTTGCACGCCATTGGGAACGGGCTGCCGTTGGCGACCTGCCTGGGCGCCCAACAGTTCGTCGACGGGCTGATCGAAGCGCTGCAGGAAGGCACCGTCGACCGCTGGCGGGCCCGGTTCCGGGCCGCGGGCGCGTTGCTCATCGACGACGTGCATTTTCTCGCGGGCAAGGAGCGCACGCAGGAAGAGCTGTTCCACGTCTTCAACGATATGTACGCGCAGGGCAAGCAGGTCGTGCTGTCCAGCGACCGTCCGCCCAAAGAGCTGGAGGATTTGGAAGAGCGGTTGCGCTCGCGGTTCGAGGGCGGGCTCGTGGTGGTGATTCAGCCGCCGGACCGTGGACTGCGCGAGAAGTTATACGCCCGCTATCTGGCGCGGGTCGATATCGAGCCCGAGCCCGCGCTCGTGATGTATCTGGCCGATCGGCCCGTCGCGAGCGTTCGCGAGATCGCCGGGCTGACGAGCCGACTCGTGGCGGCGGCCGATATGGCCGGCGTCCCGGTGACGCTCGATCTGGCACAGACGGAGCTGGAGGGCCCCGGCGCGGCGCGGGTGCCGCCGCCCGCGGCCGCCGAAGTCGACGCGTTTTTCCTCGACGACGAGAAGGTGATCTGGGACTGGCCCGAGCTCTCGGGGCGGGTAATCGAGGAGTGGCGGTGAGATGGCGATAAAAGGCAGCCTCAAAGAGGCCAGTCTCCCGGACGTCCTGCAGCTCCTGGCCATGGGCAAGAAGACCGGGTGCCTGAGCGTCACGCATCGCAACAACTTCGGCTACATCTACTTCGAGCGCGGGCGCATCGCCTTCGCGTCGATCGTGAACCGGCGCGACCGTCTGGGCGAGTTGCTCATCAAAGCGGGACTCATCACGCGCGAGCAGATCGACGAAGCCGTGGGTTCGCAGGCCGAGTATCGGGACAAGCGCCTCGGCGACATCCTGGTGGCCCAGGGGCTCGTTTCGCGCGACGAGCTCCACGCGCAGGTCCGCACGCAGATCGAAGACGCCGTCTATTTCCTGTTCACGTGGACGCAGGGGACGTTCAACTTCGAGGCGGACATTCGCCCCGAGGAACAGGATTTCATCGTCTCGATCAACCCCGAGTCGTTGCTCCTCGAAGGCGCGCGGCGCGTCGATGAATGGAGTCTGATCAGCAAGAAGATCCCCAGCTTCGATCTCGTCTTCGACGTGGATCGGGAGCGCATTCGCCAGAGCGGCGTGTCGCTCACCATGCAGCAGGAGATCCTCCTCGACGTCATCGACGGCGTGCGCGACGTGACGACCCTGGTCGATGCCAGCGGACTCGGGGAATTCGACGTCGGCAAAGCGCTGTACGCGCTCTCGTCCGCCGGATTCCTGCATCGCGTGGGGACCAGCAAGTCGGAGCCGCTGGTCTCCGAAGCGCGGGTGGAGGAACACCGCAATCTCGGTATCGCGTTCTACAAGACCGGGATGCTGGAGGAGGCCGTGCGGGAGTTCCGCCGGGTGGCCGAGCTCCGACCGAGCGACGCCAGCGCCGCGTTCTATCTGGGCCTGGTCCTCATGCGGCAGGGCAAGTGGCCGGCCGCCGCCGACGTGTATCGGGAGGCGGCCGCCGCCCCTGGCGCCAGGGCCGCCGTCTTTCACAATCTCGCGTATGCCTATGAACGGCTGGGTGCCTATGAGGAGGCGCGTCAGGCACTCGATGAGGCCGTGAAGCGGGGCGCGGGGAACACGCCGCAGGTGCGCACATTGTACGGGGCGCTCGCGCTGCGCGCGGGCGAAGTGGCCCAGGCCGATGCGGTCCTGTCGGCGACCCGGCCCTTGTGGGGCAAGCGGCCGCCGCCAGCGGCGTGGTTCCACTACGCGGGTTTGGCCGCGGCGTTGGTCGGGGATTTGCCGCGCGCCGCGGACTTGCTCGCGGAGGGAATCGGACACCATCCCCACGCCGCGGCGCTGTTCAACAATCTCGCCGCCGTGCACGAGCGGCGGGGCGGGTGGGCCGACGCCGCCTCCAGCGTGGAGCGGGGCACCGCCGAGGATCCGGCGCTGGCCCAGTTGCACAAGAATTCGGGCGACTATGCTTATCGGTCGGGCCAGTACGACGAGGCCCTGGACGCCTATCAGCGCGCGACGCGCATCAATCCATCGCTGGGCGACGATGTCTTCTTCAAGATCGGCAACATTCGCTACCGGCGGCGGGAGACGGCCGAAGCCGTGAAGTCCTGGGAGCGGGCTCTGGAGCTGGAGCCGGCGAACGCGATCATTCGCAAGAATCTCGAAACGGTGCGGCGGGCCGGATGAGCGACGACGCCGAGTTCCAGGCCCTCTTGGTCAAGATCGCCGCCGAACGGTCGTTTCACTGCCAGCACTACAAGGAAAAGTGCTTGCGGCGCCGCATCGGCGTGCGACTCCGGGCGCGCGGACTCGTGAGCTATGCCGACTACGGGCGGCTCCTGGACGTGGACGCGCGCGAGTACGAGAAACTGCTCGATACGCTCACGATCAACGTCACGAAGTTGTTCCGCAACTGGGAGATGTGGGACGCGCTGTCGGCGCAGGTCATTCCCGTCATCTGGCAGGAGGCGCCGGCCCAGCTTCGCGTGTGGAGCGCCGGATGCTCGTCCGGCGAGGAGCCCTATTCGTTGGCCGTCATGGTCCACCGTCATGCCGAGACCCAGCGCGAGCTCCACCGGCTGGGGCGCGTGGAGATCCTGGGGACCGACATCGACCGGGCCAGTCTCCTGGCGGCGGCGGAAGCCACGTTCGACGAAGATGCGTTCACCGACACGCCGGCCGACCTCCGGGCCGCCTACTTTGGCGCCACGGCTCCCCACGCGGTGCGCCCCGATCTCCGTCCCATGGTGCGATTCGAGCGGCGCGATCTGATCCAGGGGCCGGCGCCGTCGAACCTGAACCTCATCACCTGCCGGAACGTGATCATCTATTTCGATCGTGCCACGCAGGAGCAGTTGTTCGTCCGATTTCACGAAGCCTTGGTGCCCGGCGGCTTTTTGGTGCTGGGCAAAGTCGAAACTCTGCTCGGTGCCACGCGCTCGTTGTTCGAGCCGGTCGACGCACGCGAGCGCATCTTCCGCCGCCGGTGATCGATACCATTCGCGTCAAAGTGGCGGACTACGCCGTGGCCCGTGGCGATGCGATCATTGCCACGATCGGCCTCGGCTCGTGCGTCGCCATCACCGTCTACGACATGGTCGCGCAGGTGGGCGGCCTCGCCCACATCTTGTTGCCGACGGAAGGGATGTCGCGCGACACGCACAACCGCGCCAAGTTCCCCGCCAGCGCCGTGCCCCTGCTGCTGGAGGAGATGCGCAAGCTGGGCGCGCGCGGGCCGTTTCAGGCCAAGCTCGTGGGTGGCGCCAGCATGTTCACGTCGCTCCTGCCCGCTGGCGGCGTGAATATGGGTGACCGCAACGTCGAGGCGAGCCGGCGGGCGCTGGGGATGGCGCAGATCTCGCTCGTGGCCCAGGACACCGGCGGATCGTACGGGCGCAGCGTGTACTTGCACATCCGCAATGGGCGGGTGGTGGTCAAATCGCTGTCGTCGCCAGAAAAGATTCTGTGAAGACCGTCCTGGTCGTCGACGATAGTGCCTTCATGCGAAAAGTCATCGGTGAGCTGATCTCCGCCTCGCGGGAGTTTCGGGTCATCGGGACGGCGCGCAACGGCTTCGACGCCTTGAAGCAGATCCATACGCTGGAGCCCGACATCGTCACGTTGGACATCGAAATGCCCGAGCTGGATGGGATTCAGACGCTCGGGTACATCATGTCGGAGACGCCGCGGCCCGTGGTGATGCTGAGCGCCGCCGGCACAGACGATGGGCGGGAGTTGACGCTGCGCGCGCTGGAGCTGGGCGCCGTGGACTTCGTGCGCAAGCCATCGGGACCGGTGAGCCTCGACCTGCCCTCGGTGCGCGACCGGTTGCTGGAGGCGTTGCGCGCCGCGGCGTGCGTGAACCTCGCCGGCGTCGACGTCCTGGCCCGTCCGCGGCGGTCCACCGGCTCCGTGCGCGTGCAGGAGCGCACCGGTGGCGCGACCCGCGTCGTGGCCATCGCCGCGTCGACCGGGGGACCGCGGGCGCTGGCCGAGGTCATCCCCAACCTGCCGCCGACGCTCGATGCCGCGGTGTTGGTCGTCCAGCACATGCCGGGGGGGTTCACGGCCAGTCTGGCGGCGCGGTTGGACGCCATGAGCGCGCTGCGCGTGGTGGAGGCCAGCGACGGCGACCGGCTCGTGCACAACCGCGTCTATCTGGCGCGCGGGGGGCATCATATGCGGGTCGCGGTCCGCCACGGGCTCCCGACACTGACGTTGGATACGGCCGCCCCGATCTGGGGGGTCCGGCCGGCCGCCGACCCGCTGTTCCGGTCGGCCGCCCAGATCTTCGGCTCGGCGGTCGTAGGGGTCGTTTTGACGGGGATGGGCCGGGACGGGGCCGAGGGGCTGCGGACGATCCGAGACGCCGGGGGGCAGGCCGTCGTCCAAGATCAGATGACCTCGACGATCTACGGCATGCCCCAGGCGGCCTTGGCGACCGCGGGTGCGGACCGCGTCAGTGCCCTCACGGATGTGGCGCAGGCGGTCGTCGACCTGTTGGCGCACCGGATGGCCGGGGCGGGGCGGGCGGGATGACCGCGGCGGCGTTTCTCCTGGCCGACGCGAACGGCGTGCGGGAAGCCGTGCGCCGTCGCTCGGGTGTGGTCGACCTGCTCATCTTCCGCGCCGGCGGCGAGCGCTTTGCGGTCGGTCTGGCCGCCGTCGAAGAGGTCATCGACGTCCCGCCGGTTACCGCGCTCCCCCAGAGTCCCGGGACGATGCTCGGCGTATCGGAGCTGCGTGGAGCGCTCATGCCGGTGCATACCCCTGGCCCCGCGCTCGGCGTGCGGCTCCGCGAGCAACGCAAGGTCATCGTCGCGCGCACGCGCGACGGGCGGCGGATCGGGCTGGCCGTCGATGAGGCGGAGGGCGTGCAGGCGTTCGACTTCGAGACGCTGACACCGACGCCTGGTCAGGGCATGGTGTTGGGCATCGCGTCGCGCGGGCATCTGCTGGCGGTCGTCGACATCGAGGCGCTGGTCGCGGCGTGCACAGCGGACCGGGCCGGGGAGAGCGCATGAGCACGGCGACGCTGGTGCAGATCGTCACGTTCCGGCTGGGGGGCGACTTCTTCGCGGCCGACATCCACGGCGTGGAGCGGGTGCTGCGCCGCCAGGATGCGACGACGGTGCCGAACGTGCCGGAGTGGATCGTGGGCGTGATCGAGTATCAGAAGCGCGTGGTGCCGGTCATCGACATGCGGACGCGCTTCGACATGGAGCCGCAGGACGCCACCAGCGAGACGCGCGTGTTGGTGTTCAATGCGGGCGACCAATGGGTGGCCGGCGTGGTCGACGCCGTGCTCGACGTCAGCGGCGTGGACGCCGCGGCGATCCAACCGCCGCCGGCGCTCTTTCGCGGATTGGCGGGCGAGTACCTCAAAGGCATCGTGCGGCGGGACCAGAAGTTGGTCATGCTGCTCGACGTCACCAAACTGCTGACCGCCACCGAGCGGCTCACGCTGGCCGACGCCGCCGCGTAGGCGTATGCCCGACGACGTCGCCGAACTTAGGTCGCGCTACGCGGCGATCGATGCCCGTCTCGACGGGCCGGAAGCCCAGAACGGAGCGCGGGAGCAGCTCAAGGGCGAGATCATCGCGCTCTACAAGCATGTCGAGCAGCGGGTGGCCGAGCTGTCGTCGCTCAAGGACGACATCAAGCGGCTGGTGGACAAGTGGAAGGCGGCGCAGCAAGCGGTGGCGCCGTCGGTGGCCCCGCAGTTCACGGGCGAGCGGCCGCAGGTGCACGCCGATCACATCGGGGCCTCCACCTTCATCGAGAAGGGATGGAGTCGCATCTCCCTCGGCGACTACGAGGGCGCGGAAGCGGCGCTGACCAAAGCGCTGGAGCTCTCCCCCAACGATCCGCAATCCGAATCGTTGTTGGGCTGGGCGCAGATGCTGCAGGAAAAATACGACGACGCGCTGCTCAACTTTCAGCGCGTGTTAATGCGGCAGCCGTCCAACGCGCTGGCCCGGATCAACGTCGGGTACATCTGCCTCAAGAAGCGCATCTTCGGCGAGGCCATCGAGCATCTCTCCAAGGCCATCCGGCTCGACAACGACAAGAAGGCCACGCTCTACGCGCATTTTTATCTCGGCCTCGTGTATCTCGAGCGCGAGAATGTACGAAGATGCGCAGACGTTCTTCGAGAAGACCCTGGTGCTCGGGCCCAACCTCATCGAAGCCTACTACGAGCTCGGCCGGGCGCGGTGGTTTGGGGGCGCGACGGACGGCGCGATCGAGGCGTGGCGCGCCGGACACGCGGCGAACAAGTTCAATCCATGGGGCAAGCGTTGCGCGGAGGTGCTGGAAGCGGTCGCCGCCGGTGGCGAGCCTCCGCACGCGTCGTAGCGCTCGGTCTCGCTTCACAAAGTCCATCGCCCGCGCAACAACCCGTCCCGGTCGCTCCGGCGCCCGCGGAGGACGGACGCGCCGTGCGCGTCGACGCGGGCCGTTTCACCGCGATCGCTTACGGCGCCGACACCATCCTCGCGCACCGTCTCATCGCCGAGGCCGCGCGGCGCGACAGTTTTCCCGGCTTGCCGCTCCCGCGCGAGCACGTGGTGATCGCGATCGCGCCCGATCGCGCGCGTTTTCGCGAGTGGGCGGGACCGGCGGCGCCGGAGTGGGGCGCGGCGCTGGCATTCCCGGAGACGCATCGCATCGTGTTGCAGGGACGGTCGGCGCCGTCGACCGCGGGGAGTCCGTCGATCACCCTGCGCCATGAGCTGGCGCATCTCGCGCTGCACGAGTTTTTCGGCGAGAACACCGCGGCGACCGTGCCGCGGTGGTTCGATGAAGGCTACGCCTCGTATGCGTCCGGCGAATTGGGACGGGACGACGCGCTGGCGGCGAACGTCGCGCTGGCACTGCGCGGCACCCCGTCCCTGGCCGCGGTCGACAGCGGCCTGACCGGCACGGCGATGGAAGCGGACGCCAGCTATGCGCTCGCCTATCGCGCGGTCGCCGATCTCGCGGCGGCCGACCCCGCCCACGGTCTCGCGTTTTTTCTCGCCGACTGGCGCACGACCGGCTCGCTCGACCGGGCCATGCGCCGCGCCTATGGCGAGCCCTTGGAAACATTCGAGCGGGATTGGCGCACGCGCATCCGCCATCGCTACGGCGCCCTGGCGCTCGTGACCGATCTCAGCGCCGTCACCCTGTTGATGTTGATACTGCTGACGCCCTTGTACATCGCCCGGCGGCGCCGCGACCGGGAACGTCTGGCCGCGTTGCGCGCGGCGGAGGAAGCCAGCGAGTCTCAAGCGCGCCAGGCGGCCATCGACGCACTGTTGGCGACGATCCCGCCAGTGCCTCCACGATCTCTATAGTTCTTGACACTGTTTTCTACTCGATCTAGTCTTTCGTTAATGGCCTCGAACGCGACCGATACACTGACGCCGATGCGTCGTCGCGCCCTTTGGTGGGCGCTCGCACTCGTCGTGATCATCGTGGGGTTCGCCGATCTGGCGCGGGGAGGAGAGACGATTGCTCCAATTCTCCTCGTGATCGGCTATTGCGTGCTCGTTCCGATCGCAATCTTTCAGTAGCCCGGACACCCCTCTGTTCCTCGCCAGGGCGAATAGCTCAGTTGGTTAGAGCGCCTGCCTTACACGCAGGATGTCGGGGGTTCGAGTCCCTCTTCGCCCATGGTAAACGTATGTTTCGGCAGGTACATATCTCGGAGGTTGGTCACGTGATGGTAAGTTCTCGCCTCGGCATTGGCGCCGCGTTCGCATTGTTCGCGGTCGGGGTGGGCGCCGGAGTCGTCGGCGCGCAAACTGCGCCGCGTCCGCACGACGCGGATGCCCAAAAACTCCTCGTCGTCCCCGCGTTCACATCCCCCGACAAGGCCCTCGGCTGCAAGGCCGCCCAGGAGGTCCGGAGCCGCATCGACGATGACCTCGATTCGCGCAAGCTCTGGATCATTCTCGCAGACCAACATCGAGGAGACGCTCAAGGCCTCGGGCTTCGACCCGTGTCTGCCGATTACCGCGTCGGATGCCAAGCAGCTGTCCAGCCAACTGCGCGCCGACTTCTACGTCGACGGCATTGCCACCAAGACTCCGACCGGCGTCCGTCTCAATCCGAGACTGGTCCTCGCCCGCGGCGAAGTGTTCGCCCAACCGCTGCCGCCCGCGGAAGGCAAGGATCCCGGCGCCGCGGCCAAGTTCGTCTCCAAGTCGGTCGAAGCCGCGCTGAAGCAGGTCCCTGGCGAAGCCAAGTGCTACCAGAATGCCGGCCAGCAGAAATACCCGGATGCGATCGCCGCGGCGCGCCAAGCCATCGTCGCGTATCCGCAGTCGACGCTGGCCCGCCTCTGCATCGCCAACGTCTACGCCTCCCAGAAACTCCCTCCGGATTCGATCCTGTCGGCGACGAAGGAGATCCTGGCCCTCGACCCGCACAACAAGCGCTCGTTGGAGCTCGCCGGCCAGGCATACTATGACAAGAAGGACTTCGACAACGCCGTGAAGACGTGGACGGAACTGATCGCCGCCGATCCGTCGAACTCCGATCAGGTCGAGAATATCGTCACCCGTATCGTGCAGAGCGGCCGCGCCGAGGCGGCGCTGCCGATCATGGATACGGTCGTCAAGGCGAACCAGGGTGACCCCAAGCTCCTCGAGCTGCAGTATCGCCTCGACATCGTGACGAAGCACTTCAAGCAGGCGTTGCCGATCGGTGAGGAAGTCACCAAGGAAGACACGGCGTTTGCGGATACGCTCTTCTTCCAGCGCCAGACGTTCGCGTATGAGTCGGACAGCCAGGCGCAAAGGGCCCTCGAGACGATAACCAAGGGCGTGCAGAAGTTCCCCAACAACATGTCGTTGGCCACGCTTCAGGCGCAGGAGCTCGTGAAGGCGGGCAAGATCCCCGAGGCCAAAGCGGCGCTGCAGGCAATCATGGCCAAGAACCCGAAATCATCGAGATGCCGCGCTGATTCTGGTGAATCTGTACGCCACGTCCGGACAGCCGGATAGCACACTGGCGGCCATTCACGTCGCGGCCGGCGCGGGCGCCCCTCCCGCCGATCTCGCCAAAGTTGCGCTCAGTCAAGGCAACAAGTACTACAAGAGCGGGAACGGCGACAACAAGAACAAGGACACGCTCGATCTCGCCATCCGGTTCCTGTCCTACTCGGATTCGCTCGATGCCACGCCACAGGCCAAGTTCCTCATGGGCGCCTCGGCGTTTACCGCGGGCTACCTCGTCGCGCAGGACGCGGGCAAGCAGAAGAGCTGCCCGCAGATCAAGCAGGCCTCGGACTACTTCACGGTAGCACAAACGAACCTGCCCGCCGGCCTGCCGGTGTATCCGGAGCCGGCCAAGCAGCTGCTAACGATTCTCCAGCAGCAGATGAATCCGTTCGTTCAGAAAGCGACCAAAGCCTTCTGTAAGTGACCGTATGACTGACGCAGGGGCGCGGTGGGATTCTCCCTACCACGCCCCGGTCATGGTCGACGCCGTCGTTGACCACCTGCGCGGGGCCACGCGCGTGCTCGATGGGACCCTGGGCGGCGGCGGTCACGCCGCCGCCCTGATCGATGCCGGGGCCATCGTCGACGGACTCGATCAAGACCCCGAAGCGCTCGCCGCGGCGCGGCGCCGTCTGGCAGCCGCGGAAGCCGACGGCCGGTTTCGCGCCTTCGAGACCAACTTTGCCGAGATCGATAGCGTCCCCGTTCTGGCTGGGGTGCGCTATGATGGCGTCGTGCTCGATCTCGGCATCTCGTCCCACCAGATCGACGACCCGGCGCGGGGCTTCTCGTTTCGGCCGGGCGTCCCCCTCGACATGCGCATGCGGGACGTGGAGACCGATGCGCGGGCGATCCTCAATGAGAGCGACGAGCCGACCCTGACGACGATCTTCCGATCGTACGGCGATGAGCCACGCGGCGCGCGGCTGGCCCGCACGATCGTCCGGCGCCGCCAGACGCGGCCCTTCGAGACCAGCGACGATCTCGTGGGCGCCATTCGCGAGGTCCTCGGACCGCGCAGTGGACCGGGCGACTTCGCCCGGTTGTTCCAGGCGGTCCGGATCGCGGTGAACGACGAGCTGGAGCGGTTGGCCGAAGGCCTGGTGCGGCTCAGGGACCGGCTCCTGAGCGGTGGACGATTCGCCGTCATCGCCTACCATTCGGGCGAGGACCGCATCGTGAAGAATGCCTTTCGCGACTGGAGCTCCGCTTCGCGCGCCTGCACCTGCCCTCCGCTGGCGCCGCGCTGCACGTGCGGTGCCCGCGCCCTCGGCACCCTGGTGACCCGCAAAGCCGCGGTCGCCACGGAGACCGAGATCGCGCGCAATGGGCGCGCGCGGAGCGCCCGGCTGCGCGTGTGGAGGGCGGCCTAGGTGGCGGCTCGAAAGCCCGCGCGCGGGCGGACGCGCGTCGCCCTCATCCTCGTGGGTTTCGTCGTCATCGCATTGGCGGTCATCTGGCGCCGCACGATCGGTCTCCGTGAGGCCGCCGAAGTGCGCCGGCTGCAGGTCGAGCGCGCCACGTTGGACGGACAAGCGACGAAACTGGAGAGCGACATTCGGATGATGTCGGACCGCGAACGCCTCGGCGCCATCGCCGAGCAGCGGTTGCACATGCGGGTGCCCGACGACAGCCAGGTCATCGTGTTGAGCCATGCGCCGCATTAGCCGCGTCGCGATCATCCACGCGTCCCTGGTCGCGTTCGTCGTGGCCCTCATCGCGAAGGCGGCACAAGTGCAGCTGTGGGAAGGACGGGCGTGGGCGGCGAAAGCCGAACGCCAGCATCTGGCGCGCACGCCGGAGCTGGTGCCCCGAGGCCCGATCCTCGATGCGACCGGAGCCGTGCTCGTGGAGAGCCGCCGTGTCGTCCAAATCCGCGTCGCCCCGCGCGAGGTCAAGGACCGGCGCGCGCTCGGCGCGGCGCTGGCGCGCGCCGGAGTTCCGGCGCCGTGGGTGCGCCGGGCGACGGACACGGCCGAGAAGTGGGTGGAGCTCCCGGGGCACTACGTGCCCAGCGACGTCGCGGCGATCCTCGCTACCCCGGGGGTGCACCCGGAGCCGCTCATCGATCGCGAGCCGAACGTGTCGGCCGGTCTGCAACCGCTGATCGGACGCATCGGCAGCAACGGCGTCCCGCCCGATGGCCTCGAGGAGGCATTGGATACGGTCCTGCGCGGCGACGCGGGGCGCGAGACCCTCACGCGCGATGCGCGCGGCACGCAGTTCGCGGCCCCGGGCGACTCGGCGACGCCGGCGCGCGACGGGAACACCGTCGTGCTCACCATCAATCACGCCTTGCAGGAAATCTGCGAGCGCGCCCTCGCCGAAGCGGTGACAGGCCAAGGGGCCAGCGGCGGCGACATCGTCGTCGTCGATCCCCACGACGGCGCCGTGCTGGCCATGGCCACGCGCCGCGCCGACCCGCGCCTCGCGGTGCCCACGGCGCTCACCGAGCCGTTCGAGCCGGGGTCGACGATCAAACCGTTCATCGCGGCGGCGCTCCTCGCTCTGGGCAAAGCCCGACCGACCGATACGATCGACACGCACAACGGCTCGTTCGAGTTGAATGGGCGCCGCCTCACCGACGAGCACAAGGCGGCCCGGATGACCCTGCAGGAGGTCATCCGGTTGTCGAGCAACATCGGCATCGCGCAATTCGCCGAGCGCTTGACGCCGGCCCAGGAGTATCAGGCGTTGCGCGACATTGGGTTCGGGATGCCGACGGGGACGCCCTATCCGTCCGAGTCGCCAGGCACCCTGCGCCCACCCGTCGATTGGTCCAAGCAGTCGCCGGCGTCGCTGGCGATCGGATACGAGGTCGCGGTCACGCCGTTGCAGCTGGCGTTGGCCTATGCCGCGATCGCCAACGGCGGCGAGTTGCTGGAGCCCGGGCTCATCCGCGAGATCCGGCGCGCCGACGGGACGGTCGTCTACCGGCACACGCGCCGGGTGGTGCGCCGCGTCATGCCATCGGGGGTATCCGCCACGGTACGCGACATGTTGAGCGAGACGGTCGCCCACGGCACCGGCGCCGCGGCGGATTTGTCGACCTTCGCGGTGGCAGGCAAGACCGGCACGGCGCGGCGCACGGCGCCCGGCCGGGGCTACGTCCCGCACGCATACACGGCGACGTTCGTCGGACTCTTCCCGGCGCACGATCCGCAGTACGTTATCCTGGTGAAAATCAACGATCCGCCGGCGCGCGGCGAGGAATATTTTGCGGCCAAGACGGCGGCCCCGCTCTCCAAGAATGGTATTGGAGGCAGCGATCGCGGCCCGCGATGCGGCGCTCGACCGCTCGGTGCTGGCGGCGCGCGAGACGACGCTCGCCGCCGCCGAGGTGATCGCCGACACGTCGGCGCCGAGCGCGATCACGGTGGCGCTGCCGTTGGCACCCGCGCCGCCGGCGCGGGCGGCGGCGCCGCGGCCCGTGCCGGATGTGCACGGTCTCAGCCTGCGCGCGGCCGTGCGGACGCTGCATCGGGCGGGATTCGAGGTGGCGCTCATCGAGGCGCCGGGCGGGACGACGATGCCCGCCGCGCACACGGTGGTGCCGGGCGGATCGCTGGTTCGACTCGGCGAGGGCGCGCCGTGACGCCGGTGGCGCGCCGCGCCGTGGCCCGCGCGCTCGCCGATGCGGGCGTGCTGGTGACGGAATCGCCGGCGTTGCCGGCCGAGTTCCGCATGGTGACCGATGACAGTCGGGCGGTGGAGACGGGCGCGCTGTTCGTGGCCGTCCGCGGCTCGGCGCGCGATGGCCACGACTATTTGGCGACCGCCGAGCGCGCCGGGGCGACAGGCGCGATCGTCGATGATCCGGCGCGCACGTCGCTGCCGGCGTTCGTCGTGCGCGACACGCGCCCGGCCGCCGCGGCGGCGGCGGCCGCGGCGTACGGGTTTCCGGCGCGCGCGCTCCGGGCCGTCGGCGTGACAGGAACAAACGGCAAGAGTACGTCGGTGGCCCTCCTGCGCCATCTGCTGGACGAGCCGCAGGCGCGGAGCGCGTCGCTCGGCACTGTCGGCGTGTTTCTCGGTGCAGGCGACGGGGAATCGATCGGGGAAACGGGGCTCACCACGCCCGGACCGATCGCGCTCCAGCAGTTGTTGCGGGAGCTGGTCGACCGCGGCGTGCGCACACTGGCGATGGAGGCCTCATCGCACAGTCTCGATCAGCACCGCATCGACGGGATGCCATTCGACGCCGCCCTGTTCACGAACCTGACGCAGGACCATCTCGACTACCACGGCACCATGGACGCGTATTTCGCGGCCAAGGCGCGTCTCGTCTCCTATCTGACCCGCGACGGCGCGGCCATCGTCAACGCCGACGACAGGGCCTGGGCGCATCTGCCGCCGGCGCCCCGCACGATCACGTTCTCGGCCGCAGGCGGCGCCGCCGACGTGCGCGCCACCCGCGTGCGCTTCGCGCCGCGCGGCAGCGCGTGGGATCTGATCTTGGGCTCGGCGCAATTCGACGTCGCGTTGCCACTCATCGGTGCATTCAACGTAGAGAACGCCCTCGGCGCCGCGGGCGCCGCATGGGCGCTCGGCTGGCCCCCAGACGTCATTGCCGAACGACTCCAGACCGTTCCGCAGATCCCGGGCCGCCTGGAAATCCTGCACGAGCGCCCGACCGTGTTGCGCGACTACGCGCACACCCCCGATGCGATTGTCCGCGCGCTCGAGGCCGTGCGGCCGTTTACGCACGGGCGGTTGATCATCGTCGTCGGCGCCGGTGGCGATCGGGACCGGGGGAAGCGACCGGCCATGGGCGCCGTGAGCGAGCGCTTGGCCGATGCCGTCATTCTCACCAGCGACAACCCGCGGACCGAGGATCCGGAGCGCATCCTCGATGAGATCGAGGCCGGCATGTCGCGGCCGCACGAGCGGATCGAGGATCGGGAGCGCGCGATCGCGCGGGCGATCGCGTTGGCCGCCCCGGACGACGTCATCGTCCTGGCGGGCAAGGGGCACGAGACGTATCAAGTGCGCGGGACGACGGCCTATCCGTTCGACGAGCGCGCCATCGTGCGGGGCATCCTTCGTTGAATACCTTCTGGTCGTTGGATCGGATCGCCCAGGCGCTGGGGACGGGACCGCGCGGTTCCGCCGAGGTGGCCGGCGTGTCGACGGACACGCGTTCGGTCAACCCCCGCGATGTCTTCGTGGCTCTCACCGGCGATCAATTCGATGGGCACGATTTCCTGCGCGCGGCGGTCGATCGAGGCTGCGCGGCGGTCATCGTGTCGAAACTGGACCAGGTGCGCGGTCTGGGCGTGCCGGTGTACGAGGTCCCGGACACGGTCGCGGCCCTCGGGCGCCTGGCCCGGTATCGGCGCCGCGCCTGGGGCAAGCCGGTCATCGCCGTCGCCGGCTCGAACGGGAAGACGTCGACGAAAGAGATGTTGCGGTCGGCGCTCGGCGCCGCGCTCGAGGTCCACGCGACCGCCGGAAACCTGAACAATCAGATCGGCGTGCCGCTGACGCTCCTGGCGACGCCCGACGCCGCCAATGTCGCCGTCATCGAGATCGGCACGAACTACCCAGGCGAAGTGGCCCTCCTGCGGGCGATTGTGGAGCCGGACGTGGCCCTGGTGACGTCGATCGGCGAAGAGCACTTGGAGGGTTTCCGCGATCTGGCGGGTGTGCTGGCCGAAGAGAGCGCGGTCTTCGACGGCGTGCCCTTGGGCCTCATCCCGGCTGAACAGCCGGAGCTCGCGGCATTGGCGCGCGCCAAAGCCCGGCGGGTCCTGTCCGCGGGCCTCGATGCCGGGGATGTGCGGCCCGAGACCTGGCGCATCACGGAAACCGGGGAAGGGGCGCTGCGGATTCGGGGTGTCGACGTCACGGTCCCGTTGCGCGGCGCCCATAACCTGCGGAACGCCATGCTCGCCCTGGCCGCCGCCGAGGCGTGCGGGGTGTCGGCCGAGCGCGCCGGGGCGGGACTCGCGGCGACGCCGGCGCCGGCCATGCGGTCGGCGTGGGCGCCCCTGGGCGCTCGCGGCGCCACGTTGATCAATGACGCCTATAATGCCAACCCGGCCTCGATGCGCGCGGCGCTCGATCTTTTGGCGCACGTCGGTGCCGGTCGCCAGCGCGTGGTCGTCCTGGGTACGATGCGCGAGCTCGGCCCCGAGGCTCCCTCCCTCCACACAATGATTGCCCAAGATGCGGTGTCCCGTCCGTTCGATGTCGTCGCGGGCATCGGCGACTTTGCCCCGGCGCTGGCCGCCGTCGCCGCGGGCGACGCGCGCGTGGTCACCGCGGCGGATGTCGACGAGTTGTGGCCGAGGCTGGAGCCGCGGCTGGCGGCGGATGCCATGATCCTGATCAAGGCGTCGCGGGGCGTGCGACTGGAGCGGCTGATACCACACTTGACCACTTGGGCGGGAGCGACCGCGTAGTGCTCTTCCACTTCCTGGCGCCGCTATCGCGCTCGATCAAGCTCTTCAACCTCTTCAACTACATCACGTTTCGCGCCGCGGGCGCTTTTGTCACGTCGCTCGTGGTCGCGTTCATCGTCGGCCCGGCGATCATCGCGCGGCTGCGGCGTATGTCGGTGAACCAGGTCGTGCGCGAGGGAACGCCCGCGACCCACGCCGGAAAGAAGAATACGCCGACGATGGGCGGCATCATTATTCTGTGCGCGATCATTGTCCCGACTCTGCTGTGGGCCAAGCTCGACAATCGGTACGTCGTGTTGGCGCTGATTGTGACGATGTGGATGGGGATGATTGGATTTCTCGACGACTACCTCAAGCTCCTGCAGAAGCGGCGCGGCGAGAAGAATTCCGGACTGGTCGAGAAGTACAAGCTGATCGGCCAGGTGTCGATCGGGCTCGCCCTTGGTCTCTACCTGTGGCGATTTCCGATCTCGACGCTTCCCGGCGCGTCGACGACGCTGCCCTTCTTCAAGTACGTGCTCGTGGTGCCGGCCGCGGCGTGGCTGGGGTGGCTGTACGTCGGATTCGTCACCTTCGTGCTGACCGGCACGTCGAACGCGGTCAACTTCACGGATGGCTTGGACGGCCTGGCGGCGGGCTTGAGCGCCATCGCGGCTCTCACGTTCGCGTTGTTTGCGTATGTGATCGGCCGCGTGGATACCAGCGCCTATCTCCAGATCTATTATCTCCGTGGCGCGGGCGAGCTGACGGTCTTCTGCACGGCGATCCTCGGGGCGACGATCGGCTTCCTCTGGTACAACGCGTACCCCGCCGAGGTGTTCATGGGGGACACCGGCTCGTTGGCGCTGGGCGGCGCGCTCGGCGCCATCGCCATTCTGCTCAAGTCGGAGTTCTTGCTGCTGCTCATCGGCGGCGTCTTCGTGGCCGAGAGCTTGTCCGTCATCGTGCAGCGCAGCGTGTTCAAGTATCGCAAGCGACGGCACGGTCTGGAGTACGCGCAGGCCCATCGCGTGTTTCGGCGCGCGCCGCTCCATCATCACTTCGAGATGCTCGGATGGCCCGAGCCCCAGATCGTCGTGCGGTTCTGGATCGTGGGCATCCTGTTCGCCACGCTGGCGCTGAGCACCCTCAAACTGCGGTGACGGGCGAAGTCGCGGTGCTCGGGTTGGCCAAGAGCGGCCGCTCCGCGGCCGCCTTGCTGGCCCGCGAAGGGCGGCCCGTGTACGCGTCCGACCCCGACGGTTCGATCGTCTGGTCTCCACCGGCCGGCGTCGCGGTCGATCTCGGCAGGCACGACCTGCCGCGCATTGCTCGCGCGACTTTAGTCGTCGCGAGCCCGGGTATCCCGCCCGACGCGCCGCCGTTGGCGGCCGCCCGCGCCGCGGGCGTGCCGATCGTCTCCGAGATCGAAATCGCCCTCCGCGCGATGCCCGGCCAACGCTACATCGCCGTCACGGGGACGAACGGCAAGACGACGACGACGGCGCTCGTCGGCCACCTGCTGCGGGCGATGGGTTACGACGCGGTCGACGCCGGCAACATTGGCCTGCCCCTCACCGAGGTAGCGCTCCGCCGGACGGCGCCGGACTGGGTCGCGCTCGAGCTGTCGTCCTTTCAACTGCACGACACGCCGTCCATCGACCCGATGGTCGGCGTGCTCACGAACTTGAGCCCCGACCATCTCGACCGCTACGCGAGCGTGGAGGACTACTACGCCGACAAGCGCCGGCTCTTCGCCAATGCCCGCGCCGGGTCCGAGTTGGTCATCAATGCCGACGACCCCGCCTCGCTGGGCCTGGTGGCCGGCGTCCCGGGAAAGCACTATCACTTCTCGGTGGCCGGTCACCCCGCACCCGCGACCTACGATCGGGCCCGCGCCCTCTTGATGCTGGGCGCCGACACGCTCCTCGAGCGATCGGCCCTGGCCCTCATTGGCGATCACAACGTCGCCAATGCCCTCGCCGCCGCACTGGCTGTCGTCGTCGCCGACGCCGCGCATGGGGCGCCGGACGCGCTGCGCCGCCTCGCCGAGGGTCTGCGCACGTTTCGCGCTCTGCCGCACCGTTTGCAGATCGTGGGGGAGTACCAAGGCGTCCAATGGATCAACGACTCCAAGGCGACCAACGTCAGCTCGACGCTCGTAGCGCTCGAGGGCATGACGCGTCCGACGATCCTGCTCGCGGGTGGCCGACACAAGGGTGAGCCCTATACCGCGCTCGCCGCTCCACTCCGCCGCGTCGGGAAGGCCGTTCTCGCCTACGGCGAGGCGGGTCCCCTGATCGCGCGAGACCTGGCCGGCGTCGTGCCCGTCGAGCGCTTGGGCCACGATTTCGAAGCGGTGATCGCGCGCGCGCGCGCCCTGGCCCAGCCGGGAGACGCGGTCGTGCTGTCGCCGGCGTGCTCGAGCTACGACATGTTCAAGAACTACGTCGAGCGCGGCGACACCTTCGCCCGGCTGGCCGCCGGATGAGCGAGCGCATCCGGTGGCACATGGACGTCGAGGCCCGCGCGCTCGTGGTGGTCACCGCCGCGCTGCTCGCGTTCGGGCTCGCCGTGTTGTACAGCGCCAGCGCGCTCAACGCGATCGAGCAGAACAAGCCGAATGCATTTTATCTCGTGCGCCAGCTGTCGGGCGTCGCGATCGGTGTCGTCGCCTTCGCCATCGCCGCCAAGATCGATGCCGAGCGATGGTATCGGTGGGCCTGGCCGCTCATGCTGCTCACGCTCGTCTTGATGTTGGTGACGATCCTGCCATTCACGCGATCGATCGCGCCCGTGATCCACGGATCGCGGCGCTTTCTCATTGGCGCGTCGATCCAGCCGTCGGAGTTGGGGAAGCTCGCCGTCGTCGTGTGGACGGCCATGTTGGTCGCCAAGAAGGGCCCCCAGCTCCACCGGTTGACGACCGGCTTCCTGCCGTTTCTCGTCGTCGTGGGGGCGCTCGACGTCCTGGCCGTGCTGGAGCCGGACCTGTCGACGGCCATGCTCTATACGCTCTTGATGGCCGTCGTCCTCTTTGCCGGCGGGTTGCGCGTGGGGTTCTTCCTCACGCTGGGCGTTGTCGCGGTGCCGCTCCTGTGGCACGAAGCGCAGCACCTCCAGTATGTGATTGCCCGCCTGGTCTCGTTTGCCAACAGCGGCCCGGCGGTGACCACGGTCAACTACCAGCTGCGCCAGTCCCTGATCGCGGTCGGATCCGGCCGCTTGCTGGGCGTCGGGTTTGGCCACGGGCATCAGCAGGCCGGTTTCGTGCCGTTTCCCTACGACGACTTCATCGGGAGCACGATCGGGGAAGAGTGGGGGTTTGTCGGTATTACCGGGGTGACGCTGGCCTTCGCATTGTGGGGCTGGCTCGGATTTCGCATTGCACGAACGGCGCGCAGTCCGTTTCAGCAGTTGCTGGCCGTCGGGCTGACGTTCACGATGTTGATCACGGCCTATCTGCACCTGGGCGTCGTGATCGGGCTTCTGCCGACGACGGGATTGACGCTGCCTTTCATCTCCTACGGACGATCCGACCTGATTCTGTCCCTGTTCATGACGGGGCTGCTCGTGAACATCGGCAGTCATCGCGAGCGGGTGATCGGCGCCGGCGCGACCGACCCCATCGCGGTCGCGGGCGCGGTCGCGGGCGCGGTCGCGGGCGCGGCGCCGTGACGGTGTGGTTCGCCGGTGGCGGCACCGGCGGCCACTTGTATCCGGGTCTCGCCATCGCCCGCGCGCTCGTTGGGCTCGATGCCGACGCCCGCGCCCGGCCGTTTTTCGTCGGCGCCCGGCGCGGGATCGAACGGGACGTGCTGCCGCAGCAGCCGTACCCGTATGCGCTGCTCGATCTGCATCCCCTGTATCGTCCGCGCGTGTGGAAGAACTGGCGAACCGTGCGCGGCGCCACGGATGCCTGGCGGCAGCTGGCGACCCTCGATCGTCCGCGCCTCGTCATCGGTACCGGCGGATACGCGTCCGGTGTGGCGTTGGGCTATGCACTGGCCCACGGCATTCGGTTCGTGGAACAGGTTGCCGACAGTCACCCGGGGCTCACCGCGCGCGCCTTCAGCCGCTTCGCGCGCGAGGTGTACCTGGGATATCCCGAAGCCATCCCGTACCTCCCGCGGCGCGCCGGGACGCCGTTTCTCGACACGGGAAACCCGATTGACCCACCGCCCAATCCACTGCCCGATCGCCGGGCGGCGCGCCTGGCGTGGGGATTCCCCGCCGAGGGCGGGACCGTGCTCTTGATCTTCGGCGGCAGTCAGGGCGCGCGGGGACTCAACGCCGTCGTGGACGCCTGGGTCGCGGCGGGGATTCCCGAATGATCTCTACGTCATCTGGGCCACGGGGCGCGCGCTGTTCGACGCGCACGCGGCGCGCGCCAGCGCGCGCGTGTGTGTGCGACCCTATTTGTCGCCGATCGCCGACGCGTATGCGGCGAGTGACGTGGTCATGGCGCGGGCGGGGGCCATGACGACGGCCGAGCTCTGCGCGTGGGCGCTGCCGATGATCCTCGTGCCGCTGCCGACGGCGGCCGCCGATCATCAGACCGCCAACGCCCGCGCGCTGGCGGCGGCCGGGGCGGCGGTCCATCTGCCCCAGTCTACGCTCGACGTCGCCGCCCTCCGGCGCGTGGTGGGCGATGTCGTGCTGAACGGCGACCGGCGATTGGCGCTCTCGCGCGCCGCGCGCGCGCGCGGACGGCCCGATGCGGCGGAGCATATTGCGCGCCGCATCTTGGCGCTGCTCGACCCGGCTCAAGCCCAGCGCGTCATCGCCGTCCGGTAAGAGTGGCATGGGCAGCGCGCGCGCGTCTATATTTTGCGCGCCTCTCATGTCTCTCCTCGGCGGTTCCGACAGTCGGCCCATTCACTTCATCGGCATTGCCGGCGCGGGAATGAGCGCGCTGGCCGAGCTGTTCGTCCGCCGCGGCGCGCGCGTCACCGGGTGCGACGCGCATCCCGAGGCGGCGGATGATCTGCGCCGCTTGGGCATCCCGGTCGCGACCGGGCATGACCCCGCGCATCTCACCGGTGTGCGCGCGGTCGTGGTCTCGTCCGCGATCCGCCCGGATCTCCCCGAGGTCGTGGCCGCGCGGGCGGCCGGGCTGCCGGTCATCCGGCGTGCGGAAGCGTTGGCCGAGGCGGTGCACGGCGGGACCGTGGTAGCCATTGCGGGAACGCACGGCAAGACCACGACGACCGTGATGACCACCGAGGCGCTGGCCGCGGCGGGGCGGTCGCCCACCGGTGTCGTCGGCGGACGCGTCGCCGAGTGGGGCGGCAACCTGCGTGCGGGCGGCGAGTCCGTGTTCGTCGTCGAGGCCGACGAGTACGACCGGTCGTTCCTGGCCTTGACGCCGACGATCGCGGTGGTCACCAACATGGAGGCCGACCACCTCGACATCTATCGGGATCTCGCCGACATTCGCGCGGCGTTCGCCCAGTTCGTGCTGCCGGCGCGCTGGATCATTTTGTGCGCCGACGACCCGGGCGCCAATGCCCTGCCCACACCCAGTGGGTGCGAAGTGATCCGCTACGGGACGACATCGCCGGACGCGCGGCTCGCGGCCCGTGATGTCTCGTTCGTCGGCACGGGATCCCGGTTCACCGTGGTATACGATGGGGAGACGTTGGGTCCGGTCACGCTTCGCGTGCCGGGCCTGCACAACGTCCGCAACGCGCTGGCCGCGATAGCCGTCGGCATTTCGCAGGGCGTATCGCTCGAAGCCATGGCGTCCGGGTTGGGGCGATTTGGTGGTGTCGAGCGCCGCTTCCAGCGTCTCGGCGAAGTCGCCGGTGTGGCGATCATCGACGACTACGCCCACCATCCCACGGAGATCGCCGCGACGCTCGACGCCGCGCGCGCGGCGTATCCGGAGCGGCGGCTGGTCGTGGCCTTTCAACCGCATCTCTTTACGCGCACGCGGGATTTCGCCGGCGAGTTTGGCCGCGCGCTCGGACGCGCGGATCTCGTTTTCCTCACGGATATCTACCCGGCGCGGGAACAACCTTTGCCCGGCGTCTCTTCTGATCTCATCGCCAATGCGGCGCGCGCGTCCGGGCGACCGGTGGCCTGGCGTGGGGCGCGCGGCGCGCTGGCGCGAGCGCTCGCCGAAACCGTGCGGCCCGGCGACGTCGTGCTCACGCTTGGCGCCGGCGACATCACACGGACCGGGCCCGAGTTGCTCGCGGCGCTCCAGGGAGCCGCGGCATGAGCATTCGTCCGTTGCCCGTGGCGCTGGCGGTGATCGCGGCGGCCCTGCTGGTGACCGGTCCCTGGTGGGGACGTCGCGTGCTCCGCGAGCTGGCGTTCTTTCGGGTGCGTCAGGTCCGCGTCGTGGGCACGCACTATCTGTCACCGCGCGACGTCGTCGCGGCCATGCGCGTCGATACCACCATGTCGACGTGGGATGATCTGCGGCCGCTGGCCGCGCGCATCGGCGCGCGGGCGTTGGTGCGACATGCCGAGGTGAAACGCGAGCTGCCGGGCATCCTGGTCGTGCAGGTGACCGAGGCCGTGCCGGTGGCGTTGGCACCGACACCCGATGGCCTCAAGGTCTACGATGATCGTGGCGCCGCGTTGCCGATCGACCCGGCGACGGCCGACGTCGATCTCCCGGTGCTCGATCGCCCCGACGCCCTGCTGGCGCGTCTCCTGGGCGGGATCGAGACCGCGGCGCCGGCGCTGTTCGCGCGCATCAATGCCATCCATCGCCGGGGTCACGATGATCTCATCGTGCGTCTGGACGCCGGCGTCGTCCTCGCCCACGCCGACGTGACGCCGGCGCGGCTGGCCGATGCGTTGCCGGTGGCTGCCGATCTGGCGCGCCGTGGCGTGCGTTTCACGGAGCTCGATTTGCGGTATCGCGATCAAGTCGTAGCGAGGCTCGAGTGAACGTCGACCGACTGGTGGCCGGTCTCGACATTGGTTCGGCGAAGACGACGGCGGTGATCGCCGAGGTCGTCGGCGACCTTCCGCGCAGCCCGCAGATCAAGATCCTCGGCGTGGGGCGGACCCGCACGACGGGCTTGCGCCGTGGGGTCGTCACCGACATCGAAGAGACGACGCGTTCGATCCGCAAAGCCATGGAGGACGCGGAGCGGATGGCGGGACAGCACGTCACCGATCTCTACGTCGGCATCACGGGCGAACACGTCCAGGCGATGACGTCGCCCGGGGTTGTCGCCGTCAACGGCGATGAGATCACCAAGGCCGACGTGGAACGCGCCAACGACGTGGCGCGCGCCCAGGCGGTGCCGGCCGATCGCGAGCTCCTGCACGCCATCCCGCAGGAGTACACCGTCGACCGCAACCAAGGCATCCGCGATCCCGTCGGCATGATCGGCACGCGGCTCGAGACCGAGATGTACCTGGTCACGATCGGCGCCTCGCCGGCGATGAACCTGCGCAAGGCCGTCGAGCGCGCGGGCTACCGCGTGCGCGAGCTGGTGTTGGAGCCGCTCGCATCAGCGCTGAGCGTGCTCACTGACGATGAGAAGGAGCTCGGCGTCGCTCTGGTGGAGATGGGTGCCGGATCCACCGACCTGGCGATCTTCCACGAAGGCAAGATCCGGCATCTGGCCACGATCGCGTTTGGCGGCAACAGCGTCACCAACGATCTCGTGCTCGGGCTCAAAGTGACGCCGGACGACGCCGAGCGGCTCAAGGAGCGCTACGGGTGCGCCTACGAGGGCGCGGCCGATCCTGATCTCATGATTCCGCTCCCCGGCACCGCCGCGCAGGGCGAGCGCACGATCGACCACGGTTCGCTGACGCACATCATCCATCAGCGGGTCGACGAAATCTTCGACCTCGTTCAGCGCGACATCACGAATGCCGGCTACGCGCGGCGGCTGAGCTCCGGGGTCGTGCTGACGGGCGGGGCCGCGGCGCTGCCGGGCATCACCGATTTGGCGACCGACGTGTTCGGTATCGGCGTTCGGGTTGGCGCGCCGGGCGCTTCGCTTACCGGGCTCACCGAGACCGTTCAGGCGCCGCGGTTTGCCACCGTGACCGGGCTCGCGCTGTACGGCGGGCACCGCCTGGCCTTGGGCGGGGCGGGCTCGGCGAGCCGCCGGGGCGCCCTGGGCGGTCCAGGCGTCGACAAACTCATCGAACGGGTCCGGACCTGGCTCCAAGATTTTTTCTAAAATGTGGATAACATTCGCCGGTAAAAAATTGCTGCTCCCACCGGCGTAAAACTTGTTATATTGCCGCGGCCCGGTATGTCCTCGGCTAAAGTTTTCCACATTCGCTCGCTCCTACAATCGCTCCTATGATTTTCGAGTTCGAGGAGAGCGCGTCTCAGAACGCCCGCATGAAGGTGGTGGGCGTGGGCGGCGGCGGCGGTAACGCCGTCAACCGCATGATCGAGGAGCACCTGGAGGGTGTCGAGTTCATCTCCGTGAACACCGACGCCCAGGCGCTACTGAACTCCAAATCCGACGTCAAGATTCAGATCGGCAAGAAACTGACACGCGGACTCGGAGCCGGCGCCCGGCCGGAGATCGGCCGCCAGGCGATCGAGGAGAGCAAAGAGGACGTGGAGCGGGCGCTCATTGGCGCCGACCTCGTCTTCATTACCTGCGGCATGGGCGGCGGCACCGGCACCGGGGCGGCGCCTGTGATCTGCGAGCTGGCCCGCGCCGCCGGGGCGCTCACGGTTGGCATCGTCACCAAGCCGTTCTTGTTTGAAGGCAAGAAACGGATGCGACAGGCCGAGAGCGGCATCAACGAGATGCGTAACAACGTCGACACGATGATCGTCGTGCCGAATGAGCGCCTGCTCGCGGTGGTCGGCAAAGGCATTCCGTTCCAGGATGCCCTCAAGAAAGCCGACGAGGTGCTCCTCCACGCTACGCAGGGTATCTCCTCGTTGATCAGCGTCACCGGACTCGTGAACGTCGACTTCGCCGATGTGCGCACCGTCATGCAGGCCGGCGGTAGCGCGCTCATGGGCACCGGGGTCGGGCGCGGGGAGAACCGCGCCATGGAAGCGGCGCAGCAGGCGATCTCGTCGCCGCTGCTCGACAACATCTCGATCTCGGGCGCGACCGGCGTCCTCGTCAACATCACGGGCGGGGCCGATCTGACCTTGGGCGAAGTCCACCAGATCAACGAGATCATCCATGACGCGGTGGGTGACGACGCCGAGATCATTTTCGGCGCCGTGCATGAGCCGGCGATGCAGGGCGAAATCCGGGTGACGGTCATCGCCACCGGGTTCGACCGGCCACACGCCGCGACCGGGAGCATTGCGGCGCATACGGCGAAGGGGAGCGGGCCGCCGGTGCTGCCCTTTCCCACCCAGCGGCAACCGCGCGCGGCGCGGCCTGTCGTCGCGGATCTCCCGCGGCGCTCGGCCGGAGCGGAGCGCTCCGGCGATCAGGATCTCTCCGATATGGAGATCCCGACATTCATCCGGAGACAGATGGATTGACGGCGAAGGTTGCCCGCGCGGTCACCTACTCGGTGGTCGCGCTTCTGCTTGCGGCGGCGCTCGCTCTGACGCCACCCGTTGACGGCCGGAAGACTCCGGCCGTTTTGGTCGCTGTACCCGACCATCCCGTCCAACCCGCCAATCCCCCCACGACCGTCGTCACCGACACTCTGCGACCGGGTGAGACGCTGTCGCAGCTTTTCGCCCGTGCCAACGTCGCGCCGTCCACGGCGGCAGCGGCGCTCCGCGCCGTGCCGTCGCTCGATGAGCGTCGCGTCCCCGCCGGGCTCCTGGTGGAGATCGATCGCCAGGCAGGCGACAGCCTGCCGGGCGAGATCCAGCTCAGGTACGCCATTGATCACGTCGTTCACCTGAGACCGACAACGACGGGAACGTGGGAAGGGCGGGATGAACATTTGCCATGGACCACCGACACCGTAGTCGTCGCGGGCACGATTCGCGCGAATCTGTACCAAGCGTTGGATGATGGCGCGGCGCAGATCCTGCCCAAGACCGCGCGCGCCGAGTTGGCGTGGGCGCTGGCCGACATCCTCGACTATCGCGTCGACATGAGCCGCGATTTGCAGGCTGGCGACACGTTCCGCGCGCTGTTCGAGCGGCAGACGGGGCCCCAGGGCGTGGTGCGCATCGGGCACGTCATGGCCACGACCTTCGTGCTCTCCCGCGATACGACCGAGGCCATCTGGTTCGCCGGCGGCGCCGAGCCAAACGGCTACTACGACCGGGCCGGCCGGTCGTTGCGCAATACGTTCCTCCGCGCGCCGCTCGAGTTCCGCCGGATCTCCAGCGTGTTCGGCATGCGCAAGCATCCGATTCTCGGCGTGTGGCGCCAGCATAAAGGGACGGACTACGCAGCGGCCCAAGGCACGCCGGTCCGCGCGATCGGTGATGCCCGGGTGATCTTTGCCGGGCAGAAGCACGGATACGGCAACGTCATCGATCTGCGGCACAAGAACGGATATGTGACGCGGTACGGGCATCTGCTGCGGTTTGCCCAGGGCATTCGCGAGGGCGCGCACGTCGACATTGGCAAGACGATCGCGTACGTGGGCATGACAGGCCTGGCCACCGCGCCCCACCTGCATTTCGAGGTGTTGGTCAACGGCGTGCAGCGCGATCCGCGGTCGGCGCTCAAGTCCACCGGCGGTGAGCCATTGGCCGCCGCCGACCGGCCGGCGTTCGACGCCTTGCGCGCGCGCTACCTCGCCGCGTTGGCGGCGAACGACGGGCCAGTCAGGCTGGTCGTACGCTAGGCAAGTAGCGCGCGCCTACCACAGGCGCACAATCTACAGGGATGATTCCATGGCTGGTCGCCGTACTTGCGGGCGCCGGCGTCGCGGCGCTGCAGTATGGCGTCGCGGGGCGGCGCCGCGAGCTGCCGGCCGCCGTGCTGCGGGCGCTGGCCATCACGCTCCTCGCCGCGCTGCTGCTGGACGCGCCGGCCGGGTGCGCCGCGGCGGCGCGGCCATTCGCGGCGCTCGACGTGTCGGCGAGCTGGCAGCGCGGCGGCGGCGCGCCGTACGCCCAGGCCCTCGCGCACTTTCGCGCCCTCGCGCGAACGGCCGACTCGTCCTTCGTCTTCGGCGACTCGATCCGACGGGCCGGGCCACCGGCGACGCCGGTCGACACCCGCTCGTCGTCGCGAGCCGTGGTGGATCGGGCGCTGGCCGCGGGCCGGCCCATCACCATTGTCACCGATGGGGAGTTGGATGATCCCGACGCGCTGGCCAACCTGCCGGCGGGATCGCGGATCGATGTGATCCCCCGGCCGGCGGCGAACGATCTCGCGGTCGTGGGGATGGACGCGCCGCGGGCGGCGGTGGGCGGTGATACCGTGCCCGTGGAGGTGACCATCGCCGCGGGCGCTGGCGGAGCGCCCGCGGGTACGCTTGTCGTGTCGTTCGCCAGTAAGCCGTTGGCGACGATCCCCATCGCTCCGCTGGAGGCCCACGGGGAGCGTGTACTCCCCGCGCACGTCATCGTCCCGACCCAGGAAGGTGCTGGTCTCTTGCGCGCCGTGGTGACGGCGCCCGGAGATGTCGAGGCGAGAAACGACACCCTCGAGCGCCCCCTGGAGATCTCGCCCGCGGCGGGCGCGGTGTTCGTGTCGACGTCGCCGGACTACGACGCGCGCTACGCGCTGGCGGTCCTGCGGGGCGCCGTCTCCCTGCCGACGCGCGGATTTTTTCGCGTCGCGCCCGGAAATTGGCGCGTCGACGGCACGCTGGCGTCGGTGAGCGAGGCGGATGTGCGGAAGGCCGCGACGACGGCGCCGCTCGTGGTGCTGCACGGAGACACGTCGGTGTTCGGGGTGCCGCGGACGGCCACGCGCGGGTCGCTCGTGCTTTTTCCCGGTCCCACTGGCGAAGAGGCCGGCGAGTGGTATGCGACCGGCGCGCCGGCCTCGCCGCTGGCGGCCGCACTCGCCGGTGTTCCGTGGGACAGCCTGCCGCCCATAGAGGTCGCTCCTTCCGGCACACGAGGCAGCATGCGTCGCGGGCCGGCGCAGCCAGACCTTCAAACCGACAGTCCCAGTACTGCCCGGCAAGGGCAGTACTGGGCGGGGTTGGAGGCGAAACGTGCGCGGCGATTCGATCCGCGCGAGGCGGTCATGGGCACGGAGACCGGGCGGCGTGTCGTCATCGTGAACGCGACCGGACTCTGGCGCTGGCAGTTTCGCGGGGGAGTCACCGCGCAGGCCTATGCCGCGTTGTGGGGGGGTATCTTTGATTGGTTGTCGGCGGAGCGGCCCGACGTCCGCGTCGCGTTGCCCGTCGAAGGCGCGGTGCGGGCCGGCGAGCCCGTGCAGTGGCGCCGAGGTTCGGGCAGCGACTCGGTCGTGACCGCCATCCTGACGGAGCGCGGCAGCGGGTTCGTGGACACGCTGGCGCTGCATTTCGGAGCCGAGGCGACCGCCGAGTCGGCGCCAATGGCGCGCGGCGTGTACGACGTGCGCACGACCGGCGGCGCGTCGTTGTTGGTCGTGAACCCGTCGCGCGAGTGGATACCCAATCGCGAACGCGTGCGAGCCGGCGCCATTGGCGGCAGCGCGGTCGCCGGGTTGGCCGTGCGGGTGCGGACGGTGTGGTGGATCTATCTGGTGGTCGTCGCGATTCTCTGCGGGGAATGGGTCGTCCGCCGGTCTCTCGGTCTTCGGTGAGTTGAATGGGACGTATTTTCCAGCGCGCGGGCGACGTGCCCAAGCGCTCGCTGTGGCAACGGATCAAGGACATCGCGCTCGCCGACGTGGGCGTCGTCGTGCGGGGCGGACCCGATCAAGGGTCGTTGGAGCGACTGGAGGAAGTCCTGCTCGACGCCGACCTTGGCGTGGCGACGACCATGCGGCTCGTCGCCGACGTCGAGCATTTGGCGGGGCGGGGGGAGGTCGTCACCCAGGATGAGTTTCTCGCCGCGCTTCGCGCGGGCGTGGAACGCGCGCTCGAAACGGGCCGCCACGATGCGTCGCTGGTGCTCGCCCCTGAAATCCCCACCGTGATCCTGGTGATCGGGGTCAACGGGGCGGGGAAGACGACGTTCATTGGCAAGCTGGCGGAGCGCCTGCGGCGCGACCGCAAGCGCGTCGTCGTGGCCGCCGGCGACACGTTCCGGGCCGGGGCCATCGATCAGTTGCGCGTGTGGGCGGAGCGCTCGAAGGCCGAGTTCGTCGGCGCGACGGTGGGGCGGGACCCGGCGGCTGTCGCGGTCGATGCGCTCGATGCCGCTACGCGCGCCAAGGCCGACGTCGTGATCATCGACACCGCGGGCCGTTTGCACACGAGCGGGAACCTGATGGACGAGCTGCGCAAAGTCGTCCGCGTGATCGGCAAGCGCCGCCCCGGGGCTCCGCACGAGACCCTGCTGGTGCTCGATGGCACGATCGGACAGAACGCGATCGTGCAGGCGCGGACGTTCGCCGACGCGGTCCCGGTCACGGGACTCGTCGTCACCAAGGTGGACGGGACGGCGAAGGGGGGCATCGTCGTCGCCGTGCACGAAGCGATCGACGTCCCGGTGAAGTTCATCGGGACCGGAGAGCAGGTCGACGATCTCGCGCCGTTCGACGCGGCCGAGTTTGCGCGCGAGCTGCTCGACGGCGCATGAGCGTTCCCTCGGCGCGTGCGCGGCCGGCGGTCACGCTGGAGACGCCCGTGACGTATCTCAAGGGCGTCGGGCCCCACCGTGCCGAGGCGCTGGGGCGGCTGCACATCCTGACCGCCGGCGATCTGCTCTATCACATTCCCCATCGCTACGAGGACGCCAGCACCGTCTCGCCCATTGTGTCACTCGCACCGGGGATGGACGCCACGGTGATCGGGACCGTGATCTCGAAAGGCGTCCTGCCGACGCGAAAGGGTTTGCGGATCTTTCAGGCGGTCATCCGCGATGACACGGGGATGATCGAGGTCTCGTGGCCGGGTCAGCCGTACCTCGATCGCCAGATCAACAAGGGCGACGCGTTGTTGGTGAGCGGTCCCGTGCGGTTCTTTCACGGGCGCCAGTTGCAGCCGCGCGAGTTCGTCAATCTCGGCGACGAATCGGAGGGGACAGCGCATGGGCGCGTCCTCGCCGTGTACCCGGCGACCGAAGGGCTGTCCGTCAAACTCATTCGGGCGTTGATCGATGGCCACCTCGACGCCTTGCTGCCGCACGTGCACGAATTTCTTCCGCGGTCCGCGCTCGAGGGCGTCGATCTCCCGCTGTTGCCGGACGCCATCCGCATGGTGCACCGGCCCGCCACGCTCGCCGAGGCCGCCGCCGGCCGGGCCCGGCTGGCGTATGAAGAGCTGCTCTTCGTACAGGTCCTGCATCGCCGGGCGAATGCCGCGGCCCGCGCCAAGCGCGCCGGCATCGTCTTCGCCAATCGCCGGGCGCTGACATTGGCCCTTCGCGGCGCCCTCCCGTACACGCTCACCGGCGCGCAGACGCGCGTGCTCCGCGAGATCGTGGCCGACATGTGCAGCCCGACGCGGATGCATCGGTTGGTGCAGGGGGACGTGGGCAGCGGCAAGACCATCGTGGCCCTGTTCGCGGCGCTGCTGGCCATGGAGAACGGGTTCCAAGCCGCGTTCATGGCGCCGACCGAGCTCCTGGCCGAACAGCACGTGGGTTCGATCTCGCGTTTGCTCGCCCCTCTGTCGCTCTCGCCAGTCCTGATCACGGGTAGCTTGTCGGCCGCCGATCGGCGCGCCGCCGCGGAGCGGCTGGCGCGCACCGAGCCTGTACTGGCCATTGGTACTCACGCACTGGTGCAGGAAGCGACGGAGTTCGCCCGTCTGGGCCTGGCGATCGTCGACGAGCAGCACCGGTTTGGCGTCGAGCAGCGCAAGGCGCTGGCGGCGAAAGGCGAGAGTCCCGACGTGCTGCTCCTGAGCGCCACGCCGATTCCCCGGTCCCTGGCCCTCACGGTCTACGGAGATCTCGACGTCAGCGTGGTCGATGAACGGCCTCCGGGGCGACAGCCCGTGACCACCGTGCTCCGCCCCGAGTCCGGCCGGGCGCGGGTGCTGGAATTCGTCGACCGCGAGATCGGACGGGGCCGGCAAGCCTACGTCGTGTATCCGGTGATCGAGGAGTCGGAGAAGACCGATCTCAAATCGGCAACGGCGATGTTTGCCGCGCTCACCGCGCCGGGAGGCGCGTTCGCGGCGCGGCGCGTGGCCCTGCTGCACGGCCGGCTGAGCGGCGCCGAGCGCGATCGCACGATGCGCGCCTTTCGCGATGGCGCGATCGATGTCCTGGTGGCGACTACGGTGATCGAGGTGGGGATCGACGTCCCCAACGCCACGGTGATGTTGATCGAGCATCCGGAACGGTTCGGCCTCTCGCAGCTCCACCAGCTGCGGGGCCGGGTGGGCCGCGGCGGCGATGCGTCGTACTGCGTATTGCTCGGCGACGTGTCGCCCGACGCCGCCACACGGCTCGACATCTTCGTGGGGACCGAGGATGGATTCGCGATCGCCCGCGCCGACCTCACGCTGCGGGGGATGGGGGACTTGTTCGGCGAGCAGCAGAGCGGCATGGCGACGTTCCGGATCGCCGATCCACTGCGCGACGAGGCCCTCAACGAATCGGCGCGGGCGGCCGCGGAACGGATCCTGGCCGCCGATCCCGATCTCGAATCCACCGTCAATGCGCCCCTGCGCCGCGCGCTCGGGCAGCGCTATAGCCGGGCGATGGACCTGTTCAGGGTGGGGTAGGGTCGGTATCCGACTTGGGAGCGACGAGCCGCTTCTTGATGCGGTCCAACTCCTGGTTCGTTTGCGCCAGCTCGGCCAGCGCCTTTTCCAGCTCGGTCCGGAGGCGCACGATCTCCTCGTCCTTCGACTTGGCCCGGATATCGCCGGCGGCGCGCGCGCGTTTGGCCGCCGAGTCGGCGGCGCTGACCGAATCGGTCTGCGATGCCGCTTGCTCGGCGAGCCGTTCGATGGACCCTACGAGGACCGCCGTCCGGCGCAGCACCTGCACCTCGGCCAGGTGCGGCTCACTGTGCGGCGCCTGCGCATACGCGTCGAGCGCCTGCAGCGCGTCCGCCGGACTGGCGCCCAGATTCGACGGGTCGAGCTTGAAGAGCGCGCGCCAGTACAGGCTTTCCGTGCCGGCCGCATTGCCGTCGTTGTCGGCCCCGAACGCGGCGAGGACGGAATCGGCCGACGCATATTGGCCGGCCGTGGCCAGCGATTCGGCCACGACGAGCGTGGCCGGCCAGCCGCGGGCGGGGTCCGCGTTCGTGTAGCCGTACCGGCCGGTGCAGGCGAAGGCGACCGCCCCGAGGGCAAGCGCCGCTGGGAAGAGCCCAGCGACGGACGATCGGATCACGACAGCGCGCGCGAGAGCACGGTCTCCGGGTCGTCGGCCGTCGTGGGCTCGATCCGATGGCGTCGCGCGGCGAGCGGGAACGCGATCGGCAGATCGATCGTGAACGTCGTGCCCACGCCCGGCGTGCTATCGACGCTGATCGTCCCGCTGTGCGCCTCGACGATGCCCTTGGCGATGGCCAGTCCCAAACCCGTACCCTCCGCGTCGGCCGAACCCTGGTTGTCGGCCTGATAGAACTTATCGAATATGCGCGGCAGTTGGTCAGGGGGAATACCGGCGCCCGTATCGCGAACGATCATACGGATCATCTCACCCCGGGTCGTCTCCCGCTGGGCGTCGAGCGCCAACTCCACGCGCCCACCGCGTGGGGTGAACTTGAACGCGTTCGACAGCAGGTTCCCGAGCACCTCGTTGATGCGATCGGGGTCCCACAACACGCCGTCGGGCAACGACGCACCGCGCACGATCTGGAACTCCACGCCCCGCTGCAGCGCCAACACCTGGAACGCCGTCTCCAGCTCGTCCAGGAATGGCCCCAGCGCGAACCGCCGCACTTCCAGCTTCCCGCCGCCGGCCTCGAACCGGCTCACGTCCAGCAGCTGCTTGACCATTCGCCCGAGCGCCAAGCACTGGGCCTCCAACGTGCGGCACACTTCGAGCTGGCGCTCGGTGAGGTCACCGTAGACGCCTTCCTGCAAGAGCTGCAGGTATCCGAGCAGCACGTTGACCGGCGTCTTGAGCTCGTGCAATGCGACGGACACGAACTCGGCCTTGAGTTTGTCCAGCTCCGCGAGCTGCTTCGACATGGAGTAGAAACTGGCCGACAGCCGTCCGAACTCGTCGCGCCGGCTGGGCGCGATCGACAAACGATACGAGAACTCGCCGCCGGCCACCGCTTCCATGCCGGTCTCCAGGTCGCGCACCGGTCCGCTCACGGAGCGGGTGAGCCACAGGGCCATGACCGCGCCGAGGATCGCCGCGAACCCGAGCAGGCTGATGGCCACGCGGCGCGCTTGCTCGGCGTCCGATGCCGCCGACTCGACGCGGCTGCGTGTGCGATCGCGGAGGGAGCGCTCGGCGACGGCCGTCGACGCTTCGAGGCGCGCGATGGCGGGCCGGATGCCGTGGGCCGAGAGACTGTCGGCCAGTTTCGTGTGGCCGGCGAGCGCGGCGCGGTACTCTTCGGGCGCGAGGTGTGTCACCTCGGCGACGGCGATGCGCGCATTCTCGGCGGCGCTGTCCAAGGCGTACCGTTCCAGCGAATCGGCGCGCGATCGGAGCGAGGCCACTTCGTGGGACATGCGATCGCGGCTCGCCGCATCGTGCACGAACAACAGCGCATCTTCGGCGCGGCGGAGATCATCGGTGTTGACGCGAATGCGCCCCAGGAGCAGGGATGCGGCGAACTCGTAATCGCGCATTTGCGCAGCGTGCTCGTGCAGTCCTTCCAGCGAGCGCAGCGCGACGATGAGCGGGATGACGAGAACGAACGCAATCGCTAGAATGCCCAAGAGGAGCCGGGCGCGGAGCGTCATGCCCGAAGCTTAACCGTTGCAACCCGCTGGCGTGAGGCGTAGTTTGCGCGCCGCAACTTGTCGTTTGTCAACTCCAACAATGGCAACTGTTTTGGTCCGCATCTCGGAGCTTCGAGACCACGTCGGTTCCACCGTCACCGTGCGGGGATGGACGACACATGTTCGTTCGTCGGGGAAGGTCGCTTTTGTCGTCATGCGCGATGGCACGGGTGTCGTGCAGGCGGTCATCGCCAAACCCCAGGTCGATGCGGCCGTTTGGGAGCGATTCGCCGGGCTGACGCTGGAGACGAGCCTCGTCGTCGAGGGATCGGTCCGCGCCGAGCCCCGGGCGCCCGGGGGGTATGAGTTGACCGTGGCCGATCTCCGTATCATCGGAGAGAGCCCCATCGACTATCCGATCCAGCCCAAGGAGCACGGCGTCGATTTCCTGTTGGACCACCGGCACCTCTGGCTCCGGAGTCCGCGCCAGGCGGCGATCCTTCGCATTCGGAGCGAGATCGAGCAGGCGATCCACGATTTCTTCTATGCGCGGGACTTCGTGCGCGTCGATACGCCGATCTTGACGGCGGCCATCGGGGAGCGCAGCGGGCTTTTCTCCACCGAGTATTTCGATCTGGGCAATGCCTACCTGGCCCAGACCGGCCAGTTGTACGGCGAGGCAGCGGCGGCGGCACTGGGGCGCATCTACACGTTCGGCCCAACCTTCCGGGCCGAGAAGTCCAAGACGCGGCGGCATCTCGCCGAGTTCTGGATGATCGAGCCCGAGGTCGCGTTCAACGACTCGAACGACAACATGACGCTCCAGGAAGATCTGCTGTCGTCCGTCGTTGCCCGCTGTCTCGATCGGTGCGCCACGCACCTCGCGGAGCTGGAGCGGGACACCAGTCTCCTCGCCAACGTGACCGCGCCGTTCCCCCGTATCAGCTACACCGAAGCCGTCGACATCCTGCACCGCAAGGGCAGCACGGTGCGATGGGGCGATGACTTGGGCGCTGAAGACGAGTCGCTGTTGGTCGAGGGCTACGACCGGCCGGTCTTCATCTACAACTACCCGAAAGAGGCGAAAGCCTTCTACATGAAGGAAAATCCGGACGATCCGCGCACCGTGCTGTGCGACGATTGTCTGGCGCCCGAAGGGTATGGGGAGATCATCGGGGGTTCGCAGCGCGAAGACGACTACGAGAAGCTGGCGGGCCGGATCCGGGAGGAAGGCCTACCGATCGATGCCTATGGGTGGTACCTCGATCTCCGGCGGTACGGGACGTTCCCCCACGCGGGCTTCGGGCTCGGGCTGGAGCGCACGGTGGCCTGGATCTGCGGCCTGCCGCACGTCCGCGAGACGATTCCTTTCGCGCGGATGATGCAACGGCTCACGCCGTGACCCGCTTGACCTCCTCCCACAGCGCATCCAGCTCCGCCGGCGACGCGTCGGCCAATCGCCTGCCGCGTTCCGCGGCCAGTCGCTCGGCGTCCTGGAATCGCCGCTCGAACTTCGCGTTGGCGCGGTCGAGAGCGAGAGACGCGTGAACGCCGGCCTTGCGGCACAGATTGACGCAAGCGAACAGCAGGTCTCCCAACTCATCCTCGAGCCGCTCGTGCGCGTGCGGTCCCGGCGCCGCCAGCTCCGCGCGCACCTCGTCCAACTCTTCGGTGACCTTGGCCGCCGGTCCACTGGCGTCCGGCCAATCGAATCCGACGCCCGCGGCGCGGTCCTGCAGCCGGTGGGCGCGATGCAGCGCCGGCAGCGACGACGGCAAGCCCTCGCCCAGCGACGCCCGCTTCTTCGCTTTCATCTTTTCCCACGGCTCTTTGGCGCCGCCGGCATACAGATGGGGATGGCGCGCCCGCATCTTCGCGACGAGGCCACCGGCCACGTCATGGAAGTCGAACGCCCCGCGCTCCTCGGCCATCACCGAGTGAAAGAGGATCTGGAGCAGGAGATCCCCCAACTCCTCCTCGAGCGCCCGGTCGTCCTCGCGCCGGAGGGCGTCGTCGACCTCGTGGGATTCCTCGATCAGATATGGGCGCAGCGAGTGGTGGGTCTGCGCGGCATCCCAGTCGCAGCGCACGCGCAGATCGCGCATCAGAGCAAGCGTATCTTCAAGTGATGCTTTACTTTGTGTCATTTGGTGAATCCTAATGCGCGCCTGGATCGAAGTCGATCTGGGCGCCCTCGCCCGCAACGCCCGCACGGTCGCCGCGCGGGCCCGGGTGCCGCTTTTGCCGATGGTGAAAGCCGATGCCTACGGGCTTGGCCTGGTGCCCGTCACCCGCGCGTTGGAGGCGCTCGATCCGTGGGGTTTTGGTGTGGCGACCGTGGCCGAGGGGTCGGCCCTGCGCGCCGCCGGCATCAGGCGTCCGGTGGTCGTCTTCACGCCGCCCCTGCTGTCGGAGCTCTATGCGACCGCCCAAGCCGATCTCCGTCCGGCGCTCGGCGATCCGGCGGTCATCGCCGCGTGGGCGGCGACCGGTAGGCCATGGCATCTCGCGATCGATACCGGGATGCATCGCGCTGGCGTGCCGTGGGAGGCCGTTGGCGCGCTCCGCGACGCGCTCCTCGCGTCACCGCCCGAGGGAGCGTTTACCCACTTTCACTCGGCCGACCTGGACGATGGGTCGCGCGAGACGCAGCTCGCGCGGTTCACGGCAGCCCTCGGGGCTTTGCCCGCGCGACCGCCGCTGGTCCACACGGAGAACAGTGCGGCGATCGAGCGGTTGGCTGGACCGTCAGCTTGGGACCTGGTGCGCCCTGGTGTGTTTCTCTACGGAGTTGGGACGACTCCGGCGCGGCCCGAGCCCGTAGCGAGCGTCCGCGCCGCGGTCGTCGAAGTTCGCGATGTGGCGGCCGGTGAGTCGGTCGGCTATGGCGCCACCTGGCGCGCCCCGGACCGGCGCCACATCGCCACGCTCGCCATTGGCTACGGCGACGGGTATTGTCGGTCCTTCGGCAACCGGGGACACGTCATCCTCAACGGTCACCTGGCTCCCGTCGTGGGGACGGTCACCATGGACATGACGATGATCGATGTCACGGGGCGTCCCTGCCGCGTCGGCGATACCGCGACATTGCTGGGACGGGCGGATGACCGCGCGCTGGACGCCGTGACCGTGGCTGCCGCCGGAGGGATCTCGCCGTATGAGCTCCTGGTCGGGCTCCAGCTCCGCGCGCCTCGCGTCTACGTCGGCACATCGGGCTCCGGGTGGGGTAGTGGTGACGCCTGAGTTGGAACAACGCGTCATCGCGGCCGCGCGACAGGCCAGAGAGCGGGCCTACGCACCCTATTCCCATTTTCGTGTCGGGGCAGCGCTTTGCGATGCCCATGGGGCGATTGCTGTCGGATGCAACGTCGAGAATGCCGCTTACGGTTCTACGCTGTGCGCCGAACGCGGCGCGGTCATGGCCGCTGTCAGCGCGGGGCTGCGTGATTTCGTGCTGTTGGCTATCGTGTCCAGCGCCGAGACGCCCACTCCGCCGTGTGGGGCGTGCCGGCAGGTGCTGGTTGAACTGGCGCCCAGGGCCGAGATTATCAGCATCGCGGGCGGGCTCGAGCTCCGCTGGCGCTTGACCGACCTCATCCCCAACGCATTCTTGCCGTCGTCAATGAATGGGCCGACATAGTCAGACATGAAGCATATCGCGATCATATGCATCGTCGCCGTAGCGGCGGTGGCCGGTGCCTGCAGCGAGCACCTCAACGGAGGGGCCGCCTGCCCGGCGCTCTGTCCGGGGCAGGATCTGCAGGTGACTGATACGACGTTCCGTGTCGACCGCGACAATGTGTTGCTCGATACGACCGTCGCCAGCTATCCGCTGCTGGGCGAGGAATTGACCCTGCTGGTCGCGAATATCCCCGGGCGTGCGGACGTGCGCGGGGTCATTCGGTTCGATTCCGTCCAGAATTTCTACTCACGTAAGGCGCCCTCCGGGAATGATTCGTCGTTCACGGTCGACACCGTCCGGAATGCGGCGGTGTGGTTCCTGATCGATGCTCCCAGCGTGCGGGCCACCCGCGGCGCCGATCTGGTGCAGCTCCGCATCTTCAGTATCGACTCGGCGGGCACCGATACCGTCGTCTCCTCGCTGACGCCCCTGTTCCGCAACGATCGGCTCATTGGTTCCTCGCGTCCCATCGCGGCGTCGTTGCTCGGCGACACCGCGGGCGCACGGACCCTAGACACGATGCTGGTCCCCTTGGACACCGGCATCGTGCACCAGGTGCTCAAGTCGAGCCGTCGCAATCTGCGCTTGGGATTTCAGGCCGTCGTCGCCTCCAGTCCCACGGACGGCGTTCGCCTGACCATCAATTACGCGGTGACGCTGCCCTTCGTGCGGTTCTTCACGAGCGACAGCAGTACCAAGGACACGACGTTCGGGCGGGTGTCGGTGACGCCGCGCTCCGCGACCCCAGTCGCCGACTCCGGGCTTCTGGCGCGCCTCATTCACTATCCGCTCTTCGTGCAAGGGGCCATCACCGACTCCACCGATGCACTCAACATCGGTGGCGCGCCGGCCCGGCGGGTGTATCTGCAGTTCCGGCTGCCCTCCCGCATCGTCGATTCGGCCAACATCGTGCGGGCCACGCTCCTGCTGACGCCGCGCCCTCTGCCGCCGCAGCTGCCGGGGGACACGGCCGTGATCTATCCCCAGCCGGTCGTGTCGTCGTCCAAAGTCATGGATCCCGCGGCCGCCGCGAACTTCGCCGTCAGTAGCTCGCTCTACGGACTCGACTCGGTCAAGGACGTGCCGACGAGCGCGGCCAAGGTCGCGGCGTTCGATTTCGTCAACGCCGCCAAGCAATGGCAGAACGTGTCGGACACGCTCAATACGCGCGCGCTGGTGCTGCGGATCCTGAGCGAGGGGGCGACGACGTTGGAAACGAGCTACTGGTCGTCGTCCGCGGCGGACACCTCGAAGCGGCCGCACGTCCGCCTGCAGTTCGTCCGACGCACGAAGTTCGCCCTCCCATGAGACTCTTCGCGATGCTGCGTGTGACCGCTGCCCTCGTCGTCGTTGCCGCCGCTCCGCTCGCGGCGCAGGGCAATCTCAGCACGCAAGGGTTCGGGTATCCGCCCGGCCAGTTGAGCACGCGGTCGATCGGGTCGGCGGGCGCGTTTGGCGAGTTCGATGCCCAGTCCCCGATCAACCCCGCCGCGCTGGCCTCGGACCGCGCGCTCCAGCTGCATTTCCAGTACGATCCCGAGTTCCAGTCCGTGACGGTGGGGAAGACGCACGAGAATTCGACGATTTCGCGTTTTCCGCTGGCTTTGTTGAGCGGTCCGATTTTGGGACACGGGGCGGTGGCGCTGTCCTGGTCGACGCTCCTTGATCGCACGTTCCAGGTGTCGCAGACGAGCACGGTCGCCAACTTCACCGATCCGACGAGGCCAACCACGGCGACGGAGACGGTCCAGTCGACCGGCGCCATCAATGACATCCGTCTGGCCGGCGCCTGGGCGTTCGGCTCCTGGCTGGCCGTGGGCGCCGGACTCGACCTCTTTACCGGCGAAAACCGGCTGGTGCAGACCGTCGTGCTCGATGATACCGTGCTCAATCAGACCACGCAGTCCCAATTCAAGAATTCTCTGAGTTACAGTGGTATTGGGTATTCGGGCGGCATCACCGTGCGCCCCACGCACTGGCTGGGTCTGGCCGGCTCCTTCCGGAATGGCGGCGAAATCGGCGTGCGCGAGGGCGATTCGGCCGAGGTGGCGCGCGGTCGGGTCCCGGACCGCGTGGGCGGCGCGATTCTCCTGAACCCCGTGACGGGACTCCTGGTCTCGGGGCGCGTCGATTGGGAGGGATGGTCGCGCTTGAACGAGATCGGACAGACCAATCTCGTGGCGCAGAGCGGCACGGGCTGGAGCGTAGGCGTGGATCTCGTCGGGCCGCGGTTGGGCGCGCAACGCAATGTGACGATCCGTCTCGGCGGCGGGAACCGCCCGCTGCCCTACGTCCTCGACGCGACGGTGATCCGGGAGACGGACTTGAGCGGGGGTCTCGGCATCCCGCTGCTCGGCAATCGCTCGAACATCGATGTGTCGCTCATGCATCAGTCGCTCACCCCGGCCGCCGGCGTCTCGCAGAGCGGGTTCATCTTGAGCGTCGGCGTGACGTTACGCCCGTGACCGAAGCGCCCGCGCCGCTGATCCTCGTCGCGGATGACGTGCCGGCCAATGTCGAGTTGCTGTTCGACCAGCTGCACGCGCTCGGATACCGGACGGTAGCCGCGCTCGATGGGCCGTCGGCGCTGGCGGGATGCTTCACGCACCATCCCGATCTCTGCATCTTCGACGTGTCCATGCCGGCCGGCGATCTCGGTGTGGATGACCGCTCGACGGGGTTCGAGGTGTGCCGCCGCCTCAAGCGCGACCCGCGCACGGCGCGCATTCCGGTGATCTTCGTCACGGCTCTCAACGACACGTCGGATCGCGTGAAGGCGATCGAGGCGGGCGGGGACGATTTTCTCACCAAGCCCCACAACCGCCTCGTCCTCGGCGCGCGCGTCCGCAGTCTGCTCCGGCTCAAAGCGGCGACCGACGCGCTCGAGGACAGCTATCGCAAGCTGCGCGAGCTGGAGAAGATTCGCGACGATCTCATGAAGATGATCGTGCACGATCTCAAGACGCCGCTCACTTCGATCCTGGCCAGCTTGGAGTTGTTGCTCGACGGGGATCTGGGGCGGTTGAGCGACGACCAGCGCGGGATGGTCGCCGACGCCGATGGCAAGGCGCAGGATCTCCTTCGGCTGATCGAGGATCTGCTGGAGATCGCCAAGATCGAGGAAGCCGCGGTGCCGCTGTCCCTGGAGTCGATCTCGCCCGCCGACCTCCTGTCCGAGGTGCTCAACGAGTGGGCGGTGCGCTTCCAACAGGACGGCGCCAAGGCGACGATCGACGTGAGCGACGATCTGGCCCTGTTCGAGGCCGACCGGGGACTCCTCAAGCGCGTGTTCGCCAATCTCGTGCAAAACGCGCTGACCCACTCGGCGCACGCGGTCACGCTGCGGCTCACGGCGCGCCGCGATCCGTCGGGCGTGCTGTTCACGGTCGCCGATGACGGCCCGGGGATTCCACCGCAGTATCACGAGCTGATCTTTCGCAAGTTCGAGCAGGTCCGCGTGCCCCACGCGCCGCGCGTGGGCAGCTCCGGTCTCGGTCTCACGTTTTGCCGCCTGGTGGTCGAGCAGCACGGTGGCCGTATCTGGGTCCAGAGCGCCGAGGGCCAGGGCAGCGCTTTCCACATCCTCTTGCCCCAAGCGCCGCAGACGGCGGAATTTCCCGTGGTGACGGCGTAGCGTTTGCCTTAAGTTTGGGGCTGATGATGGATGAGCGGCCCACCGTTTACGTCGAGACATACGGTTGCCAGATGAACGCGAGCGACTCCGAGCTGATGCTCGGGAAGCTGGCGGCATCCGGCTATCGTCCGGTCGACGGACCCGACGGCGCCGATGTGATCCTCGTCAACACGTGCGCCATCCGCGACCATGCGGAGCAGCGGGTCGTGGGGCGGTTGGGCGAGTTGAAGCGCCATATGGCGCCGGGCGCGATACTCGGCGTCACGGGTTGCATGGCCCAACGCCTCGGCCCCGTGCTGTTGGAGCGGGCGCCGCATGTGAGTCTCGTCATCGGTCCCGACGGCTATCGCGCGCTGCCCGAGCTCCTCGACGGCGCCCGCCGCGGGATACGGACGACGGCCACGGAGTTCGATCTCGACGAGCATTACGAAGACTTTTCGCCGCGCCGCGCCGATGGCGTCAAAGCCTGGGTGCCCGTGCAACGCGGCTGCGACTACCGGTGCACGTACTGCATCGTCCCCACGACGCGGGGCCCGGAGCGGAGCCGCCGCCTGAGCGACGTCGTGCGCGAAGCCCACGATATCGTGGCCCAGGGGATGTCGGAGATCGTCCTGCTCGGCCAGACCGTCAATTCCTATCACGACGGCACGCACGATTTCGCCGATCTGCTGCGGGCGGTGGGTGCCGTGCCTGGCCTGCGCCGGCTCCGGTTCACGAGCCCGCACCCCAACGACTTCAGCGATCGCGTGATCGATGCGCTGGCCGACGTGCCGGCGGTCTGCGAGCATGTGCACCTGCCGATGCAGTCGGGATCGGAGCGGACGCTCCGCCGGATGCTGCGCCGGTATACCCCGGTGTCGTACCGGGATTGCGTCGCGCGCCTGCGCCGCGCCATCCCCGGATTGGCGCTGACCACGGACGTGATCGTCGGATTTCCGGGTGAGACGGAGCAGGATTTTCAGGACACGCTCGATCTGGTCGGCGAGATCGGGTTCGATGATGCGTACACGTTCAAGTTCTCGCCCCGCGAGGGAACCGCGGCCACGCGCTTTCCGCCCGAGGACAGCGTGCCCGACGCGGTCGCCAGCGACCGGTTGACGCGCTTGATCGGGGTCGTGCGGGGCGGCAGCCGGCGGCGGAATATGGTATTGCTGGGGACGGAGCACGAAGTGCTGGCCGAGCGGGTCGCGCGCCGCGATGGGGCGATCCAGGCGCGGACGCGCGACTTCAAGACCGTCGTGCTGCGCGCCGATGCCGCGGAGCTGGGGCACTACTATCGCGTGCGTCTGACGGGCACCACCGGCTCGACGTTTACCGGCGAGATCGTCGGCTCACCGCGTGCCCTGCCGGTCGCGTGATCAACGCGCTCGAAGACGCCGTGCGTGCCGCCTATGATTCGCTGCGGCCGTCGCACCCGGAGTTCTGCTCCTGCGACCGTTGCCGCGACGATGTCATCACCTACGCCTTGAATCAGGCCCGCCCGCGCTACATTGTGGGCGACGCGCTAGGATCGGCGATCACGCGGGTCACCCTCAGTGGTGATCAGGCGCAGGCCGAGTTGGCCGTGATCGTGCTCGACGCAATGCGGAGGATCGCCAGGAAGCCCCATCACGGGGCGATTCGCTAACCGGAGGTGCCCGTGGTTCACCACACCGATACGTCGGTCGTGACGATCGAGCGCTACATCATCGAGCAGGAGCGCCTGTATCCGCAGGCGACGGGCGAGCTGTCGGGCATTCTCTACGACCTCGCGCTGGCCGCGAAGTTGATCGCCAACAAGGTCCGGAGCGCGGGACTGGCCGACGTGCTCGGCGCGACGGCGGCGATCAACGTGCAAGGCGAGACTCAGCAGAAGCTCGACGTGCTGGCGAACGACATTCTCATCAAGGCGCTGGACCACGGTGGGCGGTTGGCGGCCATGGCCTCGGAAGAGGAGCCGGACATCATCCCCATCCCCAATGGGTTTCCCGCCGGCAAGTACGTCATCGTGTTCGATCCGCTCGACGGATCGTCGAACATCGACGTCAACGTGCCCGTGGGCACCATCTTCTCGGTGTTGCGCAAGGTTTCCCACGGCGCCCGCGGCGACCTCACGGACATGTTGCAGACCGGCCGGTCCCAGGTGGCGGCCGGCTACGTCATCTATGGGTCGAGCACGATGCTCGTCTATAGCACCGGTCAGGGCGTGCACGGATTCACGCTCGATCCATCGATTGGAGAGTTCCTGCTATCCCATCCCGACATCACGACTCCGGCGCGCGGTCGTTATCTCTCGGTCAACGACTCGTACGAGCAACAGTGGGATGAACCCACGCGCGCGCTCATGCGCCGCTATCGCGGTCTCGATGGCAAGCGGAAACCGTTGTCCGGGCGCTACGTCGGATCGCTCGTCGCCGACTTTCACCGGAACTTGCTGGGCGGGGGCTTGTTCGCCTATCCGTCGAACGCGCAGTATCGGCGGGGCAAGCTGCGCCTCCTCTATGAGGCCAACCCGTTGGCCTTTATTTGCGAGCAGGCGGGGGGCGCCGCATTCGACGGGACGGGCGAGGTCCTCGACATTGTCCCGACCGAGCTGCACCAACGCACGCCGCTCTTCATCGGCAGCAAAGACGAGGTCGCGATCGCCCGGGAGTTGCTCGGCGCGCGTTTGAGCGCCGTCGGTGCGTGATACCCACACGACGCCGTCCGGCCTGCCCATCGCGCCAGTCTATCGACCCGCGGATCCCCCCCTCGACTACGCGCACGATCTAGCCGATCCGGGGCAGTTTCCGTTTACCCGCGGCATCCAGCCGACGATGTACCGCGGGCGGTTGTGGACGATGCGCCAATACGCCGGCTTCGGCACCGCCGCCGAGACGAACGCCCGCTTCCGCCTGTTGCTTGCCGCGGGCCAGACCGGCCTCTCCGTCGCGTTTGACCTGCCCACGCAGATGGGCATCGACTCCGACTCGCCCCGCGCCGCGGGCGAAGTCGGCCGGGTCGGTGTGGCGATCGACACCGTCGAGGACATGCACGCGCTGCTCGCCGAGGTCCCGCTCGACACGGTCTCGACCTCGATGACGATCAACGCGACGGCCAGCACCCTGCTGGCCATGTACATCGTCGCCGCCGAGGAGCGCGGCGTGCCCCGGGCGAAGATCAGCGGGACGGTCCAGAACGATGTGCTGAAGGAGTACATCGCCCGCGGGACCTACATCTATCCGCCGCGACCCAGCCTGGCGCTCGTCGCCGACGTGGTGCGCTTCTGCGCCGACCAGGTTCCGGGATGGAATCCGATCTCCATCTCGGGCTATCATATTCGGGAAGCCGGCGCGACGGCTGTTCAGGAGCTGGCGTTCACATTCGCCAACGCCATCGCGTATATCGCGACGGTCATCGCCAGCGGAGTCGACGTCGAGAAGTTCGCGCCGCGCCTGTCGTTTTTCTTTGCGGCCCACAATGACCTGTTCGAGGAAGTCGCCAAATTCCGCGCCGCCCGGCGGATCTACGCCCGCCTGATGCGCGAGCGGTTCCGTGCGAGCGACGCCGCCGGCCGGCTCCGCTTTCACACGCAGACGGGCGGTGTGACGCTGACGGCGCAGCAGCCGCTCAACAACGTCGTGCGGGTGGCGGTGCAAACGCTGGCCGCGACCCTCGGTGGGACGCAGTCGTTGCACACCAACGGCTATGACGAGGCGTTGGCCCTGCCCACCGCGCAGGCGGCGACGCTCGCGCTCCGCACGCAGCAGATCGTGGCGTACGAGTCAGGCGTCGCCCAGACGGTGGACCCCTTGGCCGGCAGTTATTACGTCGAGCATCTGACGACGGAGCTGGAGCGGCAGGCGGTCGCGCTCATGGCCCGCGTGGATGAGCTCGGCGGCGCCGTCGCCGCCATTGCGGCCGGGTTCTTCCAGGACGAGATCGGCCGAAGCGCCTACGAATATCAACTTCGGGTGGAGCGCGGCGACGCCCCAGTGGTCGGCGTGAACGTCTTCACCGACGATTCGGATTTTCCCCCGATCCCGGCTCCCGATTTTTCGGCGCTCGAACGCGACCAAGTCGCGCGCCTGACGGCGGTCCGCGCGCAGCGCGACGCCACCGCCGTTCAATCGGCGCTCGCGGCGCTCCGGACCGCGGCGCGCGCGCAGGGCCCACTCATGTCCCTGATCATCAATGCGGTCCGGGCGCGGGCATCCGTCGGCGAGATTTCCGATACGCTGCAGGGCGAATGGGGGCGATTCAGGGACACGTGATCCGGTGCGGGGGCATCGGTGCCGCGCTGTGCTTGGCCGGGGGTGTCTCGGCGCAAGGCGCGGCGGCGCCCGGCGCGTACGCCTATGTCCTGTCGGCCAGCGATGACATTCACGCCGCGATCGATCACGCGGTCGAGCACATGAGCTTCATCTCGCGGCCGATCGCGCGACGCCGGCTCCGGGCGACGAATCCCGTCCCTGCGCATTTGCGCATTGAGGCGGGTGCGGACACGGTCGTGCTGTTTGTCGGCGAGGAAGAGCCCGCGCGTCTCCCGCGCGACGGCGGCGAGACGACGTGGCATAATCTCGAGGGGAATGAGTGCCGCGTGAGCATGCGGCTCGCGGGCGACACGTTGGTCGAGCACGTGGTGGCCCACGGGGGCGAGAGTGAGCGCCGCCTGTCGCTCGCGGACTCCACCGCGCGGATAGATGTGCGCATCACCAGTCCCCACTTGCCGTTGCCGGTCGTCTATTCTGTCACGTTCGCGCGAGCACCCTAAACGCCGCCGTACCACTCGTAGCCGCGATCCGACCAGTAGCCGCCGTTGGCGGCGGGCAAGAACAGGATCTTGGTCAAGTACTTGGTGTTCTTGTAGCCGAGTTTGACGGGAGAGTAGATCCGGGCCGGCCCACCGTGCGCCGGCCCGAGCCAATGCCCGTCCATGCCGAACGCGATCAGCGTCTGCCGGTGCATGGCACTCGGCAAATCCCACGACTCGTGATAGCCATTGTCGAACGACTGAAAATCGACGTACTGCGCCTCGGGAGCCGGACGCACCAGCGCCGCGACGTCGCGCAGCCGGACACCGGTCCACGAGGCGATCGCGGTCCAGCCCTCGACACAGTAGTGGTTGACGCGCTCGGTGGTCGATGGCAGGCGCGCCAGATCGTCGCGCGTGAACGTCCGGGGCGCCGCGACCATCCCCTCCGACTTCGAGCCGCCAGAATGCCGGCCGTGGCCTCATCCCACATGGGCACCGTATCGGACACGAAGTACGAGGGAAACGCCGCGCCGGCATCCCGCGCGTGGGCGCCGGCCATGTCCATGGACGTATGGCGGAACAGCGAACGCTCGACGCTGGTGTTGCGCCGCTCGGCGAATCGCAACAGGCCCTGGGCGGCCTTGGGTCCGTCGGAGTTACAGGCGGCGAGGAGCGCCGCGCCGGCGGCGCCCAGAAACCCTCGACGATCTATTGGCGCGGCCATAAATGATAGAACGGGCGCGCGTCGCGCGCCTCCGGAGAGAAGCGATCGTTGTAACGCCCCGTGATCATCGACGGCAGCGAGTAGGGATCGACGGCGAAGACCATGAAGACATGGCCCACGGCGAGGACGACGAGCGCCGTCATGGCCACGAAGTGCCAGTAGCGGGCCCACACGTATCCGCCGAAGAGCGTGGTGAGCGGAGCCAGTTGGACGGGCTTCCAGATGGCGAGCCCGGTCAACACGAGGACGACGCCGATCCACGGGAGCGCGAAATATGTCGCCTTCTGGAGCGCGTTGTGCTTGCCTTGCTTGGGATGGTGGGCGCGGAGGAAGAGATAGAACCGCACCATGGCGACCGCGTCGCGCAGATCACCGCGCCGGGGCACCAGATCCCGCCACTCGCCGTGGAGATAGATGAACGTCAGATAGACGAGGCCATCGACGACGAGGAGCCACATCATGGCGAAGTGCCAATGGCGGGCGCCGCCGAGCCAACCACCAAACGTCAGCCAGGCCGGGATGGGGTGCCCCGCAAACGGGTAACAGCAGAACGTGTCACCGCGTCGGGCGAAGGCCGGGTAGGCATTGAAGATGCGCAGCCCCGACCCGACCATGATCGTGATCGCCAGGACGGCGATCCAGTGCGTCAAGCGCACGAGCCAATGGTGGCGTATCGTGACGGTCATCGATAGTTTTTGGTGGCACCCTCAACAGCAGGCTAAGTTCCAAGATCATGCCAACTTACGGGTATCGTTGCCCGAGCGGCCACGAGTTCGACCATTTCTACCGCAAAATGAGCGAGTCCGAGCAAACCCTTCCGTGCCCGACGTGCGGGTTGGTTGCCGAGCGCCAAATGTCCGGTGGGGCTGGTCTCGTCTTCAAGGGTTCCGGTTTCTACATCACGGACTACGGTAAGGATGGGAAAAAGGATCAGCGGAAGAATGACGGAAAATCGTCCGTGAGCAAGTCAGCCGACAGCAAGTCAGCCGACAGCAAGTCATCCGACAGCAAGTCGGGCGACAGCGGCTCGAGCGACAGCAAGCCGGCCGAGAGCAAGCCGGCGAGCGACACGGGTGCGCGGGCCGCCAACAAGAGCGGGTCGACCTCCAAGGAATGACCGATCTGGATCTGCTGCGCGACGCATTGACTGAGGCGTCGCGCTCGCTTGGCGTTACTGGCGCCGTCGTGCCGATCGTGGAGCGCCCACGCGATGCGGCGTTCGGCGATTGGACCACGAACCTGGCGCTCGTGCTCGCGAAGCCGCTGGGTCGCTCGCCGCGCGATGTGGCCGCGTCGCTGATCGCGCGCTTGGATCTGGCCGCCGCGCATGTGGCGACGGCCGACATTGCCGGCCCCGGGTTCATCAACTTCCGGATGCAACAGGCCGCTCTGGCGCGTGGCATCGCCGGGATCCTGGCGGCGGGCGAAGCCTATGGCCGGAGCGCGGGTGGAGCGGGGCAGCGGGTCGTCGTCGAGTTCGTGTCGGCGAACCCGACCGGCCCGCTGCACGTCGGCCATGGACGACAGGCCGCGATCGGCGACGCGATTGCCCGGCTGCTGGAATGGACCGGTTGGGATGTCTCGCGGGAGTTCTACTACAACGATGCCGGCGTGCAGATCGACAAGCTCGCCGACAGCGTCCGGGCCCGGATCGACGCGCGCGAGATCCCCGAGGGCGGATATCACGGCGAGTACATCCGGGAAATCGCCCAGGACTATGTCGCCGCGCATCCGGAGGACGGATCGGGCGCCAATGCCGAGCGCGTGCGGCGGTTTGCCGTACGCGCCTTGCGCGCCGAGCAGGATCAGGACCTGCAAGCGTTCGGCGTGTACTTCGACACGTATTTTCTGGAGACCTCGGTCTATGCCGATGGCTCGGTGGAGCGCGTCGTGGCGGCGCTCCAGGAGTCCGGCTACACCTACGCCAATGATGGCGCGCTGTGGCTGCGGACGACCGCGTTCGGGGATGACAAGGATCGCGTGATGCGGAAGAGCGACGGGACGTACACGTACTTCGTTCCCGACGTCGCCTATCACCTCACCAAGTGGGAGCGCGGTTTTTATCGGGCGATCGACGTCCAAGGGTCCGACCATCACGGCAACGTGGCGCGGGTTCGCGCGGGGCTTCAGGCCGTCGGACGCGGCATCAGCGCCGGCTATCCGGAGTACGTCCTGCATCAGCTGGTGACCGTGCTGCGCGCCGGCGAGGAGGTCAAGATCTCCAAGCGTGCCGGCAGCTACGTCACGCTGCAGGACCTGATCGAGTGGGTCGGCCGCGACGCCGTCCGCTACTTCTTCCTCATGCGTCGGTCGGAGTCGCAGCTCAGCTTCGACGTCGATCTGGCGCGCGCGCAGTCCGATGAGAATCCGGTCTACTACGTGCAGATGGCCCACGCGCGCATGTGCGGCATTTTTCGCGTGGGGGGCATCGACAAGGAGTCGCTGGCCGTCGACGTCGTGGCGCTCGACGCGCTCACGATGCCGGAAGAGTTGGAGCTCATCAAGGCGCTGCTCGATTTCCCCGGCATCGTCGAGAGCGCGGCCCAGAGCCTCGAGCCGCAACGCGTCACGTCCTACATCCATGAGACCGCCCAGCTCGCGCACCACTGGTACCATAAGTACCACGTGCTCGGCGAGCCGGAGCCCATCCAGACCGCACGCCTCACCCTCGCCCGCGCCACTCAACTCGTGATTCGCAACGCTCTCACCCTGCTCGGCATCCACGCCCCGGAGCGCATGTGACCGTTCTCGTCGTCGGCTCGGTGGCCCTCGACTCTGTCGAGACGCCCTTCGGACGCGCCGAGAACGTGCTCGGCGGCTCGGCGACGTTTTTCGCGTCGGCCGCGTCTTTGCTCACGACCGTCCAGGTGGTCGGCGTGGTCGGATCGGATTTTCCCATTGAGCTGCTGGAGCCGCTTACGGCGCGGGGCGTCGACCTGGCCGGCCTGGAGCGGGCCGAGGGCGAGTCCTTTCGGTGGCGCGGGCGCTATCGCCACGATCTCAATGCCGCCGAGACGCTGGAGACGCGACTCGGAGTCTTCTCGCATTTTCGGCCGAAGATTCCTCCGCAGTTCCGCCGCGCGCCGTTCGTGTTCCTCGGGAACATCGATCCGCGCTTGCAGCACGATGTGCTGAGCCAGGTCGAGTCGCCGACCCTCGTGGCGTGCGACACGATGAATTTCTGGATCGAGAGCCGCCGCGCCGACCTGGTGAGTCTCCTGGGCAAGGTGCACCTCATCACGCTCAACGACGGCGAGGCGCGGCAGCTGACCGAGCAGGCGAATCTCGTGCATGCCGCCCGATGGATCCTGGACCACGGCCCCCGCTACGTCATCATCAAGAAGGGCGAGCACGGCGCGTTCATGTTCACCCGGGAATCGGTCTTCTACGCTCCCGCCTATCCGTTGGAGCAGATCTTCGACCCGACTGGGGCCGGGGATTCGTTCGCGGGGGGCTTCATCGGCTACCTGGCGCGGACTGGCGACCTGAGCGAAGCCAACATGCGCCGGGCCGTGGTGTACGGGTCGGCGCTCGGTTCGTTCGCGGTCGAGCAGTTCTCGAACACCCGCCTCCTCGAGCTCTCGCGCACCGACATTGACCGCCGGGTCGCGGAATTTCATCGGCTGGTCGCCTTCCAGACCGAGATGCCGCGGTGATCGACTATCGCGCGGCCGGTGTGAACCTGGACGCGGCCGACGACGCCAAACGCCGGATCAAGCGCCTGGTCGAGTCGACGTTCACGGCCGGAGCGCGCGGGGCGTTCGGTGGCTTTGGCGGCATGTTCAAGGTCCCGGCGGGCGAGACACCCCGGCTCTTGGTGGCCAGCGCCGATGGGGTGGGGACCAAGGTCAAAGTCGCCATTGAGGCGGGCCGGCACGAGACGATCGGGCACGATCTCGTGAACCACTGCGTCAACGACATTCTGGTCCAGGGCGCGCTCCCGCTGTTCTTCCTGGACTACGTGGCGTTCGGGCGGTTGGATCCGACCGTGGCCGAGGCCATCGTCTCCGGCGTGGCGGCCGGCTGCCGCGAAAATGAGTGCGCTCTCATTGGCGGCGAGACCGCGGAAATGCCTGGTGTTTATACGCCTCCCGATTACGACCTGGCCGGGTTCATCGTCGGTATCGTGGACGAGGATCGAGTGCTGGGCGCCGAGCGGGTGCGGAAAGGCGATGTGGTGCTCGGTCTGGCAAGCACAGGGCTGCACACGAACGGGTATTCGCTGGCACGGCGCGTGGTGAGCGATCGGCTGCATCTTCGCGCGACGGACCGGTTCCCGGATGACACCGGCACGGTGGCCGATGTCCTGCTGGCCGTTCACCGCTCCTACTTGCCAGTGATGCGTCCGATTCTCGATCGCGTCCACGCGATGGCGCACGTGACCGGCGGCGGACTGCCGGGCAACGTGGGGCGGGTGTTGCCGCCGTCGCTCGATGCGGAGATCGCGCGCGGGAGTTGGCCGGTGCCGCGCGTGTTCGGAGTGCTCGCCGAGGCCGGTGGCATTGGCGAAGAAGAGATGTACCGCGCCTTCAACATGGGTGTGGGGATGGTGGTGTTCGCCGACCCGTCGTCGGCCGATCTCGTTGCGGCATCCGCGCGCCGCGCCGGCATCGACTGTTGGCCTCTCGGACGCGTGGTCCAGGGGGAGGGACGGGTCATACTCACGTAACGGAGATCGGAATGCCAGCCCGCGTACGTTGTCAGCTCGCAGTTCTCGCCCTTGCCTCGGCGCCATTCCTTGCGACGTCCGCGCGCGCTCAAACAGCCGCCTGCGCTACGGCCGCTGTCGAGCTTCAGGACGGGTGCCAGAAGACCGTCGACCTCTTCAACTATCTCGTCCCCCAGCTCGCCACCGCCGTCGCCGGCGGCAACGCCGTCCTCGGCCAGGGTGGGACGCTCGGTGGACTCGGCCACTTCGCGATCGGCGTCCAGACCAACATCGTGAAGGGCAACGTGCCCAAGTTCGACAACATCTCGACGTCGATCAACGGCGCGCAGCAGACCGATTTCAACACCACGGTCTTTCCGGTCCCCATGCCGTCGGCGGTCGCCGGGATCGGTTTGTTCGGCGGTCTGCCGCTCGGCATTGTGAAGGTGGCGTCGCTCGACGCCATGGTGAGCGCGATCTACATCCCCAGCGTGACGACCAACAACGTCTCGCTCAAGCCCAAGACGCCCGTCCAGATCGGATACGGCGGCCGGCTCGGTATCGTGCAGGAGACGCCCGTCTCCCCCGCGGTGTCGGTGACGTTCATGGAGCGCGACCTGCCGACGACGACGCTCTCCGGGACGGATGGCCAGAGCGACACGTTGACGGTGCGTGACCTGAGCCTCAAGACGACCGCGTGGCGCATCGTGGCCAGCAAGAACTTTCTCATTCTGGGCTTGGCGTTGGGCGCGGGCTCGGACAACTATCGGGGCTCGACCACCGTCGACGTGGCGCTCTCCCCGGCGTCCGGCTGCGGCCAGGTCGGCGCGTGCTCCGGCACGGTCGCCAGCCCCGCGTTCAACATCACCCGCACCAACTATTTCGGCGACCTGTCGCTCAACATGGCGATCTTCCACATCGTGTTCGAGGTCGGCGACGTTGCGGGAAAGACGATTTCGACGTTCAATACGTTCGACGGCCAAATGGCCGGCGACAGCCGCCTCTACGGCTCGGTGGGGTTCCTGTTCAAGTTCTGATTTCGAGGCATGGATCACGAGCTCATGCAGCGGGCGCTCGCGCTCGCGGAGCTGGGGTGGGGACAAACGGCGCCGAACCCGATGGTCGGCGCCGTTGTCGTGCGTGACGGTGAGATCGTCGGCGAGGGCTTCCACGCGCGGTACGGTGGGGATCACGCCGAGGTGGTCGCCTTGCGCGCCGCGGGCGATCGCGCGGCCGGGGCGACCGTGTACGTCACGGTCGAACCATGCGCGCATCACGGACAGACGCCGCCGTGCGCCGATGCGCTTCTCGCGGCGGGTGTTCGCCGGGTCGTCATCGCCGTCCCGGACCCCAATCCGGTCGCGCGGGGCGGCGCCGGACGCCTCCGGGACGCCGGCGTGGAGATCACTTTCGGCGTCGAGGAACGGGCCGCCCGGGAGCTGAACGCCGCGTTCTTTCATGCGTTCGTCTCCGACCGGCCGTGGGTGACGCTCAAGCTCGCCCTCTCGCTGGATGGCGCGCTCGCCGACGCCGAGGGCCAAAGCGCCTGGATCACGAATGCGGCCTCACGGCGCGAGGTGCACCGGATGCGCGCCGGGAGCGACGCCGTCGCCGTCGGCATCGGCACCGTGCTGGCCGATGATCCCTCGCTGACGGTCCGGGACGCCGCCGCCCCGCGCGTCGCGCCCCGCCGGGTGGTCTTCGACCGGAAGGCGCGCCTCCCCCTGGATAGCCGGTTGGTCGACACGGGGCGCGAAGCGCCCGTGATCGTGATGGCGCATGATCCGGATCCAGGGCGCGTGGCCCGGCTGACCGCGGCCGGCGTCAGCGTCATCGAGGCGCCGACTCCGGCCGACGCGCTGCAATCGCTCCGCGAGCTCGGCGTGCGGGGGTTGCTGGTCGAAGGTGGCGCGCGGCTCGGCGGCGCGCTTCTCACGGCGTCACTGGTCGACCGACTCGTTATCTTTCAGTCACCCCGCATTCTTGGTGCTGGGGCATTGGGGGCATTCGCGTTCGCGCCGCCGCGGGCGGCGGCGGATGCGGTGCGGCTCCCGGTACTCGCGCGGCGTACGCTGGATGATGACACCATGACGGTTTATCAGTGTTCACGGGATTGATCGACGACATTCGGGACCATCGAGCGCGTGCTCGACGGACCCGCGGGGCGCGAGCTCAGGATCGCGTGCGGCTATGGGCACCTGGCCGCGGGCGAGAGCATCGCCGTCAACGGCGCGTGCCTCACGGTGCGGGAATGCGGACCCGGTTGGTTCACGGCGGCCGCCGTCGTCACCACGCTCGATCGCACGACGATCGGGCAGTGGGGCGCGGGCACGCGCCTCAATCTCGAGCGGTCGATGCGGGCCGGGGACCGGTTTGGGGGCCATATCGTGCAGGGGCACGTCGACGGCGTTGGACGCGTGGCGGCGACCCAGATGCGGGGCGACGCGTTTCTGATCGACGTCGTCGTGCCGGACGACATTGCCGAGCTGCTGGTCCCGCATGGCGCCGTGGCCGTGGATGGCGTGAGCCTGACGGTGAACGAGCTGCCAGCAGCGAATCAGCTGCAACTTTCCATCATCGAGTACACGATGCGGCACACCACGCTCGGTGCCCTCGAGCCCGGCGATCTGGTGCAGGTCGAGGCCGACGTCATCGGCAAGTATGTCCGGCGTCTGGTCGCGCCGTATTCCGGGAGCGTCCTACCGTGAGCTTCGGATCGATCGAGCAGGCGATCGCCGACATCCGCGCCGGAAAGTTCGTGCTCGTCGCCGACGACGAAGATCGCGAGAACGAGGGCGATCTGATCTGCGCCGCGGAACGCGTGACGCCGGACATGGTGAATTTTCTCCTGCTCAATGCCCGCGGGTTGATTTGCCTGGCACTGACGCCGGACCGCGTCGACCATTTGCGGTTGGCGCCGCAGTCCGACGTCAACACCGAGACCATGCGCACCGCGTTCACGACCACGGTCGACGCGGCGCCGCGTTTCGGGGTGACCACGGGCGTCAGTGCCAGCGACCGCGCGACCACGATCCGCGTCGCGGTCGATCCCAAGACGCTGCCGTCCGACCTGACGCGCCCCGGACATATCAATCCGCTGCGCGCCCGACAGGGCGGCGTGCTGGAGCGGGTGGGGCACACGGAGGCGGCGATCGATCTGGCGCGGCTGGCCGGCCTCGTGCCGGCGGGCGTGATCTGCGAAGTCATGAACGCCGATGGCACGATGGCCAAGCGTCCGCAGCTGGAGCAGTTCGCGGCGACGCACGGCATCACGTTCGTCACGATCGCCCAGCTCGTGTCGTATCGGCTGCGCACGGAACGGCTGGTGCATCGGGTCGCGGAAGCGCGGCTGCCGACCGGGCACGGCGAATGGCGCATCGTCGGATATCGCAATGACGTCGACGCCCACGAGCACGTGGCGCTCGTCCACGGCGACGTCGCGGGCGGCGAGAGCATTCTGGTGCGGATGCACTCCAAGTGTCTGACGGGCGATGTGTTCCACTCCCAGCGGTGCGATTGCGGGTGGCAGTTGGACCGGGCGATGGCGATGATCGCCGAGGCCGGCCGCGGTGTTTTGGTGTACCTCGATCAGGAAGGGCGCGGCATCGGGCTGCTCAACAAGCTCAAGGCCTACGCGTTGCAGGATCAGGGGGCGGACACGGTCGAGGCCAACGAGCGGCTGGGGTTCAAGCCCGATCTCCGCGACTACGGCATCGGCGCCCAGATCCTGCTCGACCTGGGGCTCAAGTCGATCCGTGTCCTCACCAACAATCCGCGCAAGTTGGTTGGTCTCGAGGGGTATGGGCTCCGCATCGTCGACGGCGTGCGCATTGAGGCGCCGGCGACCGAAGAGAACGCGTCGTATCTCGAGACCAAGCGGGCCAAGCTCGGTCACCTCTTGGCCTCATAGCCGCGTGGCCGAATTCACGGGCGCGGTCGAGGCCCACGGTCGGCGGTTTGCCGTGGTGGCCAGCCGCTTCAATGAGAGTATCACGCACAAGCTCGCCGAGGGCGCCGTGTCGGCATTGATCGATGCCGGCGCCCGCTACGAGGATGTCGATCTGGTCTGGGTCCCCGGCGCCTGGGAGCTACCGGCGGCAGCCCGGGCCTTGCTGGCGTCGGACCGCTACGATGCGTTGGTGGCGGTCGGTGCGGTGATACGGGGCGACACCCCCCATTTTGATTTCGTCGCGGGCGAGGCGTCGCGCGGGATCGCCGACGCCAGCGCCGAATACCATGTGCCGATCGGCTTTGGGGTCTTGACGTGCGACACCGTGGAGCAGGCGGAGGCGCGGGCCGGTGGACTCCATGGCAACAAGGGCGCCGATGCGGCGCGGGCCGCCGTCGAGATGGCCGACCTGTTCGCGCGCTTGGCGGTCGATGAAGGCGCGGACGTCGACTGATGCGCCGCACGCGCGTCGAGACCCGCGCCCGTTCGCGCGCGTTGCAAGCGTTGTACGCTTGGGACGTGCGCGCGCCCAGCGCGCGTGAGAACTTGCCGCGCATTGCCGCGGCGGTATGGGACGACCTGGCCGTGCCGGCCGACGAGCGCGTGTTGGCGGCGAACCTGGTGCGGACCGTGACGCGCGAGGGCGCCGATCTCGATTCCGCGCTCGCCGACGTCACCACCAACTGGCGACTGGACCGGCTGGGCGCGATCGAGCGCTCCGTGCTGCGTTTGGCCGCGGCCGAGCTGTCGCGGGGCGACACGCCACCGCGGGTGGTGATTCAGGAGGCCATTCGTCTGGCCGAACGGTATGGGTCCGCCAAAAGCGCCGCGTTCGTCAACGGCGTCGTCGACGCGTTGGCGCGGCGCAGCGGGCGGCTGTGATCGCGCCTAGGGCGTGATCTCGCGGATGCCGTTGATGGTGGCGGGGCCGATGGCGACGGAGCGCCAGGTGGAATCAGCGAACCCGACGTTGATCAGAACCCCGAAGGTGCCGACGGTGCAGTGAGCGGACGGCACGCCGGCGTCCTGGTACAGTCCCGGGGTCGATGTGCAGGCCGCGCCCACCGTTTGCGTCGACACCGTGCCGTTGCCCGAGAGTTGGGGCGAGACGAGCGTGTCGGCCGAGAGGAGATTGGCGATGACTTGCGGCGATGTGTTGACGTGAGAGACGAGCGCCAGGATGCCCGTGGTGAACGCGTCGTCCCGGTACGCCATCACGATGAACGACGAGTCGATCGGCTGGCCGCTGGCGTTGGTGTCGTACGTCTCCCGAACGAAGGCGTGCCACGATTCTGTGCCGCCCGGGGCGCCGAGGGAGATTGTCGTGGGTTGCGCCCCGGCGGCGGGCGGTGTGACGAAGAACGCCAGGAAGTTGCACCGTTGCGCTTGCCCCGCGACACAGGCCGACTCGTAAAGACTGTCCAGGTGCTGCGCCACGCGCGCGGCGGTTGGCGGTCGTGGCGCTGTACTGCCGCCACAGGCGACCACCGACACCAGCAATACAATGGCAATGGCGTGACGCAACGGCGATACTCCCGACTGCTCCAGGCGGACTCGAACTCTTCCATAACATTTGTGTGCGCATAGCCGTCGTCAATTGGCAGGACCGCGAAAATCCCCAAGCGGGCGGCGCCGAGACCCATCTGCACGAGATCTTTGGGCGGCTGGTCGAGCGCGGGCATCAGGTGGCGCTCTTGTGCGCCGGCTGGCCGGGCTGCGCCCCGCGGGTCGTGCTGGACGGCATTGACGTGCATCGAGTCGGCACGCGCCACACGTACCCGCTCCTGGCCCGCCGCGCCTATCACGCCCAGTTCGCGCCCGCCAGGTACGATGTCCTCGTGGAGGACCTCAATAAGATCCCGCTCAACACCCCGCGCTGGGGCGGCCCCCAGGTCGTGGGGCTCGTGCACCATCTCTTCGGCTTGACAGCATTCCGCGAGCTCGCCCCACCGCTGGCGGCAGCGGTGTGGCTGGCCGAGCGGCCGCTCCCGCACATATACCGGTCGGTCCCGTTTCAGGCTGTGAGCGAGAGCACGGCGGATGATCTCGTCGCGCGCGGTATTCAGAGACGGAACGTCAAGGTCATCTTCCAGGGCGTCGATACCGAGTGGTACACCCCTTGTGATACCGATCGCACGCCCGAGCCACGATTTGCCTATCTGGGTCGTCTCAAGAAGTACAAGGGGGTGCATCTGGTGATCCGCGCGTTTGCGTGTCTCAGGGGGCGATTCCCGACGGCGACACTCGATATTGCCGGGGCTGGCAATTATCGGCCCAATTTGGAACGCCTCACGCGCTCGCTTGACCTGGCGGACAGCGTACGGTTTCTTGGACGAGTGTCCGAGCAGGAGAAGCTCGCACTCCTGCGGCGGTCGTGGGCACTGACCTTCGCGTCGCCGAAGGAGGGGTGGGGGATCACGAATCTGGAGGCGGCGGCGTGCGGAACTCCCGTGGTGGCTTCGAATTCGCCAGGCATTCGGGAATCCGTTGTCGACGGTCAGACCGGATACCTCGTCCCGCACGGTGACATTGAGACCCTCGCTGACGCCTTGGGTCGATTCGCTGGCGACCCCGGCCGTGTTCGCACCATGGGTGCATCCGGCCGCCGCTTCGCCGAAACCTTCACCTGGAACCGCGCCGCTACCGAGACCGCAGCACATCTCACGCACGTCCTCAACAACCTCAAGCAGAGAGGGTAGGCTTATGGACGTCATTTTTCATGCACACCACGCCGTCGTGTCCGATCGGGTTCGCGCGAAAGCCGAACGCGCCGTCGAGCGCGTGGCCTCGCGACTCAAGAGGACGGTCGACGCCGTCGTGCGCTTTGAAGGAGACGGCCGAACTCGACGCGTCGAGATTGTCCTCCACGCGCCCCGGCATTGACGGCTCATTGCCGAGGGGCGAGCCCCATTCTTCAACGCCGCACTGGGCGATGCCGTCCGGTGCCTGGAAGCGCAATTGCGTAGCATAAAACGCACACCCAAAGCCCGTGCGCGCGCGACGGCCTGAGCGCACGTGAGCGCCACGATCACGGTCGGCCACCTGTTCGAGCGTCTCCACGATGTACTGGAACTCGAGCAGGTGGTCGTCCCGGGTGGCGATGCCAGGGGTCTCGATCGACCCATTACCAATCCGGAAGTCTCCAGCCCCGGCCTCGTCCTGGCCGGGTACGTCGAGCGGTTCGCCGGCAACCGGTTGCTCGTGCTGGGCGAGACGGAGATTTCCTATCTGGAATCCCTTCCCACCGAAGAGCGCCTGGCAAGCCTCCGGCGATTCTTCCAATTTCCCATCCCGGCGTTGTTCGTGACCAAGGCCCAGTCGTTGCCGAGGGGGCTGGGCGAGATCGCCGCCGGTGCCGGCGTGCCGGTGTTCCGGTCGCCGCTCAAGACGAACGAGTTTTACCGGCGGCTCTGGCCCATGCTGGAGGAGGCGTTCGCGCCGTCGGCCACGATCCACGGATCGCTGGCCGATGTGTTCGGGGTCGGACTCCTGTTCATCGGCAAGAGCGGCATCGGCAAATCGGAGTGCGTGCTGGACCTGGTCGAGCGCGGGCACCGGTTGGTCGCGGATGATCTGGTGCTGGTCACGCGCCGCGGCACCGATGTCCTCGTCGGTCGCGGGCACGAGCTGCAACGGCACTTCATGGAGGTGCGGGGCATTGGGTTGGTGGACGTGCGGGCGATCTTCGGCATTCGCGCGGTGCGGCAGCAAAAGCGCATCGAGGTCGTGGTGCAGCTCGAGGAGTGGAATTTCGACGCGGTCGTCGACCGCACGGGCCTCGACGGCGTCACGATGGACATCCTGGGGGTCGCCATTCCGAAGATCACCGTCCCCTTGAACCCCGGAAAGAACATCACCGTGGTCGCGGAAGTCATTGCCATGAACCATTTGCTTCGCTACTCGGGCGTCGACGCCGCCGAGGCGTTCAACGAGCGCCTCATTGCGCGGATGCGCGACGCGACGTCGGTCCGCCGCTATCTCCAGGATGACGATGAGTAATCCGCGCGCCATTGTCGCGGGGCACGGAGACTTCGCCGCCGGCATGATCTCGGCCGTCGATCAGATCACCGGGCGCGGCGACGTCTTCATCGCGCTCACCAACCGGGATCTCGGCGTCGATGACATCGCGCGCCTCATCGGCGAGGTCATCGAGCGCACCGGCGCGGGGGTGGTGTTCACCGACCTGCCCGCGGGGAGTGCCACGGTCGCCGCCCGCCGCGTGCAGCGCGATCGGCCCACGCTCGTGGTCGTGACCGCGATCAGCTTGCCGGTCTTGCTCGACTTCGCGTTTCAAGGCGACGTCGCGGCGGCGGAGGCCGCGCGCCACGCCGTGGAGAAGGGGCACGGCGCCCTCGCCGTGGTCGGAGCGGTCGGTGCCCGTTGAGCTATTTCGCATCGACGACCGCCGCATTCACGGCCAGGTCGTCGTCGGCTGGGGCCAGCCGCTCAATCTGGGTTTCATCGTGTTGGTCGACGACGAGATCGCCGACAGTGACTGGGAGCAGGAGCTGTATCGCATGGGGGTGCCGCCGGAGATGGACGTGTACTTCGAGAGCGTCGACTCCGTGGCCGCCGACTTCGGGCGCTTCAGCGGCAATGCCCGGGCGGGGATTGTGCTGACCAGCGATATCGAGACCATGCAGCGCCTGGCCAAGCAGGTGCCCATCCGGTCCATCACCCTCGGTGGCATTCATCATCGACCGGGACGCGCGCCCAAGCTCCGCTACGTCTTTCTGGAGGACTCCGAGGCCGCGGCGCTCCGCGCCCTGGCGGCGTGCGGGATCGCGATCAGCGCGCAAGATGTGCCGGCGACGCGGCCCGTGCCCCTCGAGGAGGTGCTGGCGGCGCACGGAGTCGCCGGCCGGTGATCGTCGACCTGATTCCGTTCGTCTTGCTCGGTGGCGTGGTCGGTCTGGACGTGGTGGGTTTTCCGCAGGCCATGATCTCGCGGCCGATCGTGGCGGCCACGGCGAGCGGCGCGATCGGCGGACACGCCGGTCTGGGGCTGGCCCTGGGCGCGACGTTGGAGCTGATCGCCCTCGAGATGCTGCCGTTCGGGGCCTCGCGCTACCCCGAGTGGGGTTCGGCCTCGGTGGTCGGCGGCGCGCTGCTCGCGGGCGCGCCGGCGGCCGCCACCGTGCCCGCGGCGACGTCGAGCGCTATGGTCCTGGCCGTCGTCGCGACCCTGGCCACCTCGTGGGCCGGCGGTTGGACGATGGTGCAGCTGCGGCGGTTGAACGCCATCTGGGCGCGCGCGGCGCGCGCGCGGCTGGACGGCGGGTCGGCCGAGACGGTCGTCGGGCTCCAGCTCCGCGGCCTCTGCGCGGATCTGGCGCGCGGCGCCCTGATTACGGCCGTCGCGCTCCTCGTGTTGACGCCCATTGTCGACCGCGCGGTCGGCGCGTGGCGCGTCGCGCCGGCCGAGTCGCGCGCGGTGGTCGTCGGCGTCTCGGCGACGGTCGCGGTGGCGGCGGCCTGGAAAGTGTTCCACACCACGCGCTTCGCGACGTGGTTCTTCGTGGTCGGCGTCGCGATTGGCGCCGTGCTGGCGGCGGGGCGATGAGCGAGCCCCTGCCGGTGCCGGTGCCGGCCTCCACGCGCGGCGCGATGTTCCTGCGGTTGCTGGCGATTCAGGGCTCGTGGAACTACGAGAGCTTGATGGGGACGGGCATTGCGTTCTGCGCCGAGCCCGCCCTCAGGCGGCTGCCGGGCGGCCGTGGCGGGCCCGCGTACCGGGAGGCGCTGGCCCGGGAGGCGGGATATTTTAACGCGCACCCCTATCTGGCGTCCCTCGCGGTCGGCTCGCTCGTGCGGGCGGAGCTCGACGGTGTGCCCGGACCGAAAATCGAGCGATTCCGCACGGCCCTGTGCGGACCGCTGGGAAGCGTCGGCGACCGGCTGATCTGGGCCGGGTGGCTCCCCGTGTGCTCGTTGCTGGCGCTGGTGATCTTTGGCATCGGCGCTCCGGCGTGGGTCGTGGTGGTCGTGTTCCTCGGGATGTACAACGCCGGGCACCTGGCGCTTCGCGCGTGGGGGCTGACCACGGGACTCGACCGGGGCATGCACGTGGCCAAGGCGTTGGCCGGCCCGGTGTTCCGGCGGGGGCCGGAGTATGTCGCGCGGGCGGGCGCGCTCCTCGCCGGCGCGGCGATTCCGGCGGCGCTGGCCCGAGTGGTGCGGCACGGTCCAGCGCCAGGATCGACCATGCTGTATGTGGGTGTCGTCATCGGAACCGTTCTGGGCGGGGTCGTGCTGATTCGCATGCACGGCCGCGTCGATGGGTGGCGTATCGCACTGGGAGTCCTGGCGGCATTCGTCCTTTACGCGGTATTCTGGCATGGCTGAGCGGAGCGTGCGGATCGTCAACAAGAACGGACTTCACGCCCGGCCGGCCGCCGAGATCGTGAAGACCGCCTCGAAGTTCACCAGCGATATCATCATCGTGCGCGATGAGTTGGAGGTGAACGGCAAAAGCATCATGGGAGTCATGATGTTGGCCGCCGAGTGCGGAGCGACCATCATTCTCCGCGCCTCCGGTCCCGATGAGAGCGCGGCGGTCGACGCCATTGCGAAGCTGATCACGGCCAAGTTCGGCGAAGCCTGAATGGAGCACACGATCGCCGGACTCCCCGCGTCGCCCGGGATCGTCGTCGGTCCCGTGTATCTCCTGCGGTGGGAGGTCCCGGAGGTCGAGTACCGCATCATCGCCGATGACGTGGTGCCGGCCGAGATCGCCCGTCTGCACGGGGCGTTCGCGCGGGCCAAGGAGCGCCTGCGGCTCGTCCGGGCGCGGGCCGAAGCGCACGCGGGGCCCGAAGAAGCGCGCATCTTCGACGCGCAGCTCATGATCCTGGAAGATGAGACGCTGGTCCAGGAAGTCGAGTCGGTCATTCAGCGCAATTACGGCGCGGAAAAGGCGTTCGACCTGGTGATGCTGGAGCACCGGCAGCACTTCGCGCGACACGCGCAGCCTTTTCTGCGGGAGCGGGTGTCCGATCTCACCGACGTGCACATTCGCGTGTTGACGGCGTTGCTCGGGTTGCCCGACCACGACCCGGTCGACGTCCCCAAGGGCGCCAACGCGATCCTGCTCACGCACGATCTCACGCCCAGCCTGACGGTCCAACTGGATCGCGAAGCCATTGTGGGGATCGCGACCGACGGCGGCACGGCGACATTGCACGTCGCCATTCTGGCGCGCTCGTTGGGCCTCCCGGCCGTGCTCGGATTGCGCGACGCGACGACGCGTCTCTCGGGCGACGAACGCGTCGTGTTGGACGGCTTCACCGGCACGTTGGTGGTGAATCCCACGGAGACCGAGGTCGACGCCTATCGCGCGCGGGCCCGGCGCGAGGTGGAGCGCCAGGCCGAGTTGCGCCATTTCGCCACCGCGGTGCCGGTCACGAAGGATGGCGTGCGGATCACGGTGCTGGCGAACGTCGATCTGCCCGAAGAAGCCGACCTGGCCGCCAACAGCGGCGCGGAAGGTGTCGGGCTCATGCGCACGGAGTTTCTCGTGATCGGCCGCGCCGTGATGCCGGACGAAGAGGAGCAGTATCGCGCCTATGCCCGCGTCGTCGCCGCATTCGAGGGGCGGCCGGTCATCATTCGCACCTTCGATGTCGGCGGCGACAAACTGCCCGCGGGCAACTATCCGCTCGAGGCCAACCCGTTCCTCGGGTGGCGGGCCATTCGCATGTGCCTCGACGAGCCGGAGTTGTTCAAGACGCAGTTGCGCGCCGTGCTGCGGGCGGCCCTGCACGGCGACGTGCGCATCATGCTGCCCATGGTCGTGACGCTGGACGAAGTGCGGCAAGCGCGCACGTTGATCGCCGAGGCCGGCGAGGAGTTGGCCCGCCGCGGCGTTCCGTACCGCGAAGTCGTCCCGCTGGGCGTCATGATGGAAACGCCGGCGGCGGCCGTCGCCGCCGACACCTTCGCGCACGACGTGACGTTTTTCAGCATTGGGACCAACGACCTGGTGCAGTACACGCTGGCCGTGGATCGCGGAAACGCCAATATGGCGTCGCGGTTCACGCCCTTGCATCCGGCCGTCCTGCGCCTCATCCAGCGCATTGCCGAAGTGGGAGACAGCCACGGACTGGAAGTCGGCGTGTGCGGTGAGATGGCGTCGGAGCCGTTGATGGCCTTCGCGCTGATCGGCCTCGGGCTACGCCAGCTGAGCGTCGCGCCGCGCGCCGTGGCTTTGGTCAAGCGGCTCATCCGCGGCATTGACGCCGATGCGGCCACTGCGGCCGCGAAAGAGGCACTCGCGGCGTCCACCGCGTCGGCGTCGGAACGTGGCTTGCGCCGCCGCCTGCTGGCCGCACTCGCGGGCGATCCGTTTCTACACACCAACAACGGGTTGCCGGGGTCCGCGTAGGGGCGTAAAATCCCAAGATGAGCACACGCCATTCTTTTCACGTCCGAGTCCGTAACCGAAGGCCATCCCGACAAGGTTGCCGACCAGATCTCCGACGCGGTCCTCGACCACATCATCGGAGAGGATCCCGCCGCCCGCGTGGCGTGCGAGACGCTGGTCACGACCGGCATGGCCATTTGCGTCGGCGAGGTCACCACGACGTGCTACGCGCCGATCGCCGAGATCGTGCGCGACACCGTGAAGCGCATCGGGTACGTCGATGCCTCCTGGGGATTCGACGCGAACACGTGCGCGGTGATCAGCAGCATCGACAAGCAATCGCCGGACATTGCCATGGGCGTGAACACGGGCGGCGCCGGCGACCAGGGCATGATGTTCGGGTACGCGAGCGATGAGACGGACGAGCTCATGCCGTTGCCGATCACGCTGGCGCACCGTCTGACCAAGCGTCTCGCCGAAGCGCGCAAGAGCGGTGAGATCGCGTGGCTCCGCCCGGATGGCAAGTCGCAAGTCACCGTGGTCTATGAGAACCACCGTCCCGTGGCCGTCGACACGGTGGTGATCTCGACGCAGCACGCGGACCACGTCTCCAACGCCGAGATTCACGAGACGATCCGGGATCTGGTCATCCTCCCGACCATCCCCGAGAATCTCCGCGACGGCAAGCTGACGCTCCATATCAATCCCACCGGCCGCTTCGTCCTGGGCGGACCGCACGGCGATGCCGGGCTGACCGGCCGCAAGATCATTGTCGACACCTACGGCGGCATGGGCCGTCACGGCGGCGGCGCGTTCAGCGGCAAGGATCCCTCGAAAGTCGATCGTTCCGCATGCTACGCGGCGCGTTGGGTGGCCAAGAACGTCGTGGCCGCCGGCCTCGCCAAGCGCTGCGAAGTGCAAGTCGCCTATGCCATCGGGGTCGCCGAGCCGGTGTCGATCACGGTCGACACGTTCGGCACCGCCACGGTGCCGGAACCCGAGATCATGCGCGTGATCCGCGATGTGTTCGACTTGCGGCCGCTCGCGATCATCGCGGCGCTCGATCTCCGGAAGCCGATCTATCGCGACACGGCGGCGTACGGCCACTTCGGCCGTCCGCAATTCTCGTGGGAGCGCACGAACCGCGTCGCCGATCTCCAAACAGCCCTGTCGTCCTCGAAACACAACGCCAAACGGGAAGTCGCGCATGCCAGTCGCTGAGTCCACGACCGTTTCTCCCGAGTTCGACGTCAAGAGCCTCGCGCTGGCCGATGGGGGGCGGGACCGTACGGAGTGGGCGGAACGCACGATGCCCGTGCTGCGGCTCATCCGCGAGCGCTTCGCGCGCGAGCAGCCGCTCAAGGGGAAGCGCGTCTCGGCGTGCCTCCACGTGACCACGGAAACGGCGAACCTGGTCATCACGCTCAAGGCGGCCGGCGCCGACGTGGCGCTGTGCGCGTCCAATCCGCTGTCGACGCAGGACGATGTCGCGGCGCACTTGGTGCGCGACCACGGTATCAAGGTCTACGCGGTCAAGGGCGAGGATAGCGCGCGCTATTACGAGCACATCCGCGCCGTGATCGAGCATCGGCCGGACATCACGATGGACGATGGCGCCGACGTCGTGGGCGCGCTGCACATGATCGCCCTCGACCGGCTGGATGATCTCCCGCCACCGGTGCGGAAGTACGTCGAGGGTCTGGGTCGCGCCGACCGTCAGGCGCTGTTGAAGAACGTCATCGGGAGCACCGAGGAAACGACGACCGGTGTCATCCGCCTCCGGGCGATGGCCAAGGACGGCATCCTGCAGTTCCCCGTGATCTCGGTCAACGACTCGTTCACCAAGCACTTGTTCGACAACCGGTATGGGACGGGGCAGTCGACCGTCGACGGCATCATCCGCGCGACCAACGCCCTGCTCGCCGGATCGACGTTCGTCGTGGCCGGCTATGGCTGGTGCGGCCGTGGCGTGGCGAGCCGCGCGCGCGGCGCGGGCGCGAACGTGGTGGTCACCGAGATCGATCCGCTCAAGGCGCTGGAAGCGACGATGGACGGGTTCCGCGTCCTGTCCATGGCCGAGGCGGCGCCGATCGGCGACATCTTCTGCACGCTGACCGGAAACATCCACGTCATTCGGGCCGAGCATTTCCGGGCCATGAAGGATGGCGCCATTGTGTGTAACTCGGGCCACTTCAACGTCGAGCTCGACCTGGAGTCGCTGGCCAAGATCGCCGAGCGCCCGGCGCGCACGGTGCGGGAGTTCGTCGAGGAGTTCGTGGTGAACGGCCGGCGCGTGTTCGTGCTCGGCGAGGGCCGGTTGATCAACCTGGCGGCGGCCGAAGGCCACCCGGCGTCGGTGATGGACATGAGTTTCGCGAACCAATCGCTCGGCGCGGAGTACCTCGTACAGCACGCGGCGAAGTTGTCGAAGAACGTGCACCGCGTGCCCGAGGCGATCGACCGCGAGATCGCGCGTCTCAAATTGGCGGCGGCGGGCGTAGGCATTGACACGCTGACGGCCGAGCAGACCAAGTATCTCGCCTCGTGGGACATGGGCACCTGACGGGAAGCAGCAGGAGGGAAGGGGCACATGGTCGAGGTCATCGTCGCCAAGCTCGGACTCGACAGTTCCACGAACAGCCACGTCGTCATTCTTCAGGAAAAAGACGGGCACCGGCTGCTCCCGATCTGGATCGGGCAGCCGGAGGCTGATTCGATCGTCATGGAGATGAAGAACGTGCGCCGGGAGCGGCCGTTGACCCACGATCTGTGCAAGAATCTGATCGTGGGCCTGGGCGGCACCCTGCGGCGCGTGCAGATCACGAAAGTCCAGAAGAACACCTATTTCGCCGAGTTGCACGTCGCGCGGCCCGAAGGGCTGGTACAGATCGATGCCCGGCCGTCGGACAGCATTGCCATCGCGCTGCGCCTTTCGGCACCCATCTTCGCCCAGGAATCGCTCCTGACGGCCGTCGTCGAGGAAGACGGCGACGAGTCGGTCCCGGCGGCCGAGTCGCAGGCGCGACTCGATGAGCTCAAGATGACGGCGGAACAGCTCAAGGAGCGGTTGGAGAACCTCCGGCCCGAGGATCTCGGCAAGTTCAATATTTGAACGCCGTCGTGCTCGGCTTTCTTCTCCTTCAGATCGTCAACCATGTCGACGGCCGGGTCATGCGGCAGGTCGGCAAGGAATTTCGCCCCGTCGCCAGCGCCTGGGTGACCCTGCATTGCGTCGGCCCGGACAGCGCCGGGCCGCTCGATTCGATGCGGACCAACGCCGACGGCCACTATGCGTTCCGGTATCGCCGGGTGGGGAGCGCCCAAGCGATCTACTTCGTGTCGTCATCACACGATGGGATCGCCTACTTCAGTCAGCCGTTGCGCACCGCCAACGAGACGGGCGACGACGCGGCGATCACCGTGTTCGACACGACGTCGCGACCGCTGCCGCTCTCCGTGCGCGGCCGGCATCTCATTGTCGCCGCGCCAGGCGCCGATCAGCTCCGCACGATCGTCGAGGTCTTCGAGATCTCGAACGACACGTCGTTGACCTTGATCGCGGGAGGCGCGAAAGCGGAACGGCCGACCTGGTCCACGATCGTCCCCGACGAAGTGACGCGATTTCGCGTCGGGCAGGGGGACGTACCGGCCGACGCCGTCGCACTGGTCCACCATCGGGCCGACGTGTTCGCGCCGTTCGCGCCCGGCGTGAAACAGTTTTCGGTCTCCTACGGTCTCCCGCCGACGTCGTTTCCGCTGCGCCTGCCCCTCGGCGCGGCGGCATCCGTCCTCGAGGTGCTCGTCGAGGAGCCCGCCGTCACGGTGCGCGCGCCCGGGCTCCACGAGACCAATCCCGTGGCCGTCGAAGGCCGGACGTTCCGGAGGTTTCTCGCGCAGAACGCCCCGGCCAGCGCCTTGCTCGATGTCGATGTGCCGGCGGCGGCCCAGGATCCGCATCCGCTGGTCATCGCCATGCTCATTGCCGGTCTCGGCGCGGCGATGCTCGTGGGTCTCGCCCTCGCCTTCACCCGGCGGCCGGTCCTGGCCACGGCGGCCGGCGCCGCCGTGATGCCGTCGGAGACCGAGCGCCTCGCTGGCGCCATTGTGGCGCTCGACAACGCGTTCGCGGGGAAGGTGAACCCGTCGGAGGAGGAGCGCGCCGCATACGCCGCGGAGCGGGACGCCCTCAAATCCCGGCTGACCGCGATGTTGCCCGTTCGCGCGCCGGCGCCATAGCGCGCGCGGTGCTGCGCCGCCCGACCCTCCTGCTCGCCGCGGTGCTTGCCGCAACGACCGCGTGCGCCGGCGCCAAGTCGTCGGGCCGAGCCGGCGCGGTCGACGATTTTGGCGACGCGGTCCCGGCCGCAGGGCGGTTCGCCCGCATTGTGTCGCTCAACCCGACGACCACCGAGCTGCTGTTCACGATGGGCGCCGGTGCCCGCGTGGTGGGCCGTACCCGATGGGATACGTATCCGGATGCCGCGCGGGCCGTCCCCGATCTCGGCGACGGTCTCCGGCCCAATGTCGAGACGATCCTTTCGGCGCACCCGGACCTGGTGCTCCTCTACGCCAGCGCCGACAATCACCCGGTCGCGCAGCGCCTGCACGCGTTAGGGATCGCGACGCTCTCCCTCAAGGTCGATCACATCAGCGACTTCCGACGAGCCGCGACGCTCCTCGGCCGCCTGCTCGACGACTCGGCGGCCGCGGCGACGGTCGTGGACTCGGTCGACCGGACGTTGGCGCGGGTCCGCGCCGCCACCGCGCCCCTCCCGCATCCCACGGTCTTCTGGGTTCTCTGGCAGTCGCCGCTCATGGCAGTCGGCGGCGGCAGCTACCTCGACGAGCTGCTCTCGATCGCGGGCGCACGGAACGTCTATGGCCCGCTGCCGCAGCCGTCCCCGGTCGTGTCGGTGGAGGATGTGTTGGAGCGGCGCCCATCCGTGATCTTCGTCTCTCCGACGGCGGCCGACCAGTATCGCGCCGATCGGCGCTTCCGCGCTGCCCGCGTGCTCGTGCCCGATACGACGTTGATCGGCCATCCCTCGGTGCGTCTCGGCGAGGCCGCGATGTCGCTGGCCGCGCTGCTCCATCCGGGCGCCGTCCAATGACGCGCCGGCTCTGGGTGGCGGCGATCGTGGTGCTCGTCGTGTTGGTCGCCCTGGCGATCGTCGTTGGCACGGTGGCGATTCCACTCCATGCCGTCTGGCTCGCCCTCTTGGGCGGAGGGGATACGACGACCCGCGAGATTGTGCGCACCGTGCGACTGCCGCGCGCCGTCCTGGCCGCGCTCGTCGGGGCCGCGCTGGGCATGAGCGGTGGCGCGCTGCAGGGCGTCCTCAGAAATGGGTTGGCCGAACCGTATCTGCTCGGCGTCTCCGGCGGCGCCGCCGTCGGCGCGGTCGTCGCCGTCGCCGCCGGGCTGACCAGCCCCGCCGCCACGCCGGTCGCCGCGCTCCTGGGCGCGGTGGTCGCGGTCGTCGTGGTGTTGGGCATCGCCCGCGCCAGCGGCGGCCATGGCGACCCCCGGGTGCTGCTCATGGCCGGCGTGATCGTGGGCGCGTTCGCCAATGCCGCCATCATGGTGGCGCTCGCCTCGGCCCCGCCCGACACCGTGCGCGGGGCGATTTGGTGGATGATGGGGTCGGTGGCCGACGCCGATTGGCCGCGCGTCGCGTGGTTGGCCGGCTATCTCGGCGTCGGCGCCGTCCTGCTGCTCATCTGGGCGCCCGAGATCGACGCATTGGCGTTGGGGCCCGACGCCGCCGCGGCGGTCGGCGTCGACGTCGACCGCGCGAGTCGCCGGATCTTTCTGGCCGCGGCGTTGGTCGCCGCCGCCACGGTCGCGGCGGCCGGTCTCGTCGGCTTTGTGGGGCTCGTCGTGCCGCACGTCGCGCGCAGCGCCGGCGCGCGCCGGCACCGCGCGATTCTGGCTGCCTCCGCGCTCACCGGCGCCTCGCTCGTCGTCGCGGCGGACATCGCGGCGCGCGCGCTCCGGCCGCCGGCGGATTTGCCACTGGGCGCCATCACGGCGCTCATCGGTGTGCCGTTCTTTCTCACCCGGCTCCGGCGCGGGGAATGATCGCCGTCGACCGTCTCGTCGTGCGGTATCCCGGCGCCGTCACCGCGGCGCTCGACGGCGTCACCCTGACCGCCGGCCGGGGCGCGCTCACCGCCGTCGTGGGACCGAATGGCAGCGGCAAGAGCACGCTCGTGCGCGCGCTCATCGGACGTGTCGCCATCGCCGATGGCTCGATCCTATTGCACGGGACGGATGTGAGGGAACTCACACGCCGCGAGGTGGCCCGACGCGTGGCGGTGGTGACGCAGCGCGACGAGCCCGCGTTCCCGCTGGTAGGCCGCGAGTACGTCGCGCTGGGACGCTATGCGCACGGCGGGCTCTTTCTTGGGCCCCGCGCCGACGACCCCGCCATCGACGCGGCTGCCGAGCGGGCGGGCGTCGCGGCGCTCCTCACGCGGCGCACGGATCAACTCTCCGGCGGCGAATGGCAGCGGCTCCGGATCGCCCGGGCGCTGGCGCAGGGCGGGGACGCCCTCGTGCTCGACGAGCCGACCACATTCCTGGACGTCGCCCACGAGATGGCGCTGTTTGAGCTCCTGGCCGAGCTGGCGCGGGGCGGTCTCGCCGTCCTCCTGGTGAGCCATCAGCTCAATCTCGTGGCCCGGTTCGCCGACGCCGTCGTTCTGTTGCACCACGGACGCGTGGCGGCGGCGGGCGGGGTCGCCGACGTCATGCAGGGGGCCGTTCTGGAGGCGGTCTACGAGTGGCCCCTGGTCGTGACCCGGGATCCGGCCGTTGGGGCTCCGATGCTCGTCCCGTTACGCACGGCTGTCGATCCCCGGGGGTCCCGTTCGACTAAGGGGTGACTCTCACGGAGCGTATCATGGAATACATGCTGATGATTTACGAGAACGAAGCCAACTGGAACAACATGACCGAGGAGCAGCAAGGCGGCATGGTCAAGGAGTACCGGGCGTTCAGCGAGGCCGTCATCAAAACGGGCCAGCACCGCGCCTCCGGCCGTCTCCATCCCGTCCGGGCCGCGACGACGGTGCGCGTCCGGAACGGCAAGGTGCAGTCGACCGACGGGCCATTTGCCGAGACCCGCGAGCAGCTGGGCGGCTACTACATCATCGAGGCCCAGAACCTGGACGACGCCCTGCAGGTCGCGGCCAAGGTGCCCTCGGCGCGTGGCGGTTCCATCGAGGTGCGCCCGCTGTGGCCGACGCCCAAGATGTGAATCGGGCGACCGTCGCGACGGAGGCGCTCGGGCGCATCTATCGCGACGAGTCCCGGCGCATTCTGGCGACGCTCATCCGTCTCCTCGGCGATTTCGATCTCGCCGAGGAGGCGCTGCAAGATGCCGTCGCCGCGGCTGCCGAACGGTGGCCCCGCGACGGCGTGCCCAACAATCCGCGGGCCTGGTTGGTGAGCGCCGGGCGGCATCGGGCCATCGATCAGAATGCGGCGGGAAGCGCGGTTCGCCGAGAAGAGGCCGGAGCTCATGGCGCTGCTCGCCGAGGGTCCCACTGATGATGCCGAGCAGGCCATCCCGATCGACGCCACTGTCGCCGACGACCGGTTGCGATTGATCTTCACGTGCTGTCACCCCGCGCTGTCGCCGGACGCCCAGGTGGCGCTCACGCTGCGGACGGTCTGCGGGCTGGGGACCGAGGAGATCGCGCGGCTCTTCCTCGTGCCGGTGCCGACGATGGCGCAGCGGTTGGTGCGGGCCAAGGCGAAGATCCGGGAGGCCGGGATCCCGTACCACGTGCCATCGGCCGACGCGCTGCCGGAGCGCGTGACGGTGGTGTTGGCCGTCATCTATCTCGTCTTCAGCGAGGGCTACGCGGCGACGGCCGGGGACGCGCTGGTCCGGCGGGAGCTGTGCGCGGAAGCGATCAGGCTGGGGCGGCTCGTCGTGGAGCTCTTGCCGGCTGTCACCGAGGCCGAGGCATTGCTCGCGCTCATGCTGTTGCACGATTCCCGCCGGGCGGCGCGCATCGGATCGGACGGCGAGATCGTGTTGCTGGAGGAGCAGAATCGGGCACTCTGGGATGGCGCGGAGATCGCCGAGGGGTTGGCCCGAACCGAGGCCGTGTTGCGCGCGGGACGGGCCGACACCTATGCCTTGCAGGCGGCCATCGCGGCGCTGCACGCGCGCGCCGCGCGGGCCACCGACACCGACTGGCCGCAGATCGCGGCCCTCTACGATCACTTGTACCGCCTGACGCCGACGCCGGTCGTCGGGCTCAATCGCGCCGTGGCGGTGGCGATGGCCGATGGGCCGGAACGCGGGCTCGAGCTGCTGGAGGCGTTGGAGCGGGACGGGGAGCTCGCCGCCCACCACCTCTTGCCGTCGGCGCAGGCCGATCTCAACCGGCGTCTCGGGCGGTGGCAGGAGGCGGCGCGCGCGTACCGCCGGGCCCTGGCGCTGACCAGTCTCGTGCCTGAGCGGCGCTTTCTCGAGCGGCGGCTCGCGTCGGTGGAGGCCGCGCTCCGTTAGCTTTGGGGAATGGCGCTCGTCACGACCGAGGCCGTTGTCCTGCATGCCTTCGACTACCTCGAATCCTCGCGCATCTACCGGCTGTTGACGCGGGATCTTGGCGTGCAGTCGGTCCTCGCCAAGGGCGCGCGGCGGGCACGGGGAAAGATCGGCAGCGCCGTCGATCTCTTTGCCCAAGGGCCCATCCAACTCTACCTCAAGCCCGGGCGCGACCTGCAGCTCCTGGCGGCGTTCGACCCGACCCGCTCGCGCACCGCGCTCGCCGACGTGCCGGGGCGGTTCACGGGGGCCACCGCATTGGCGGAGCTGGTCCTCCGGTTTGTCCGGGAGGACGCGGCGGAGGGATCGTCGCTCTACGACACGTTCATCATGGCGATCGACGGCATCGCCGGCGCGACGCGGGAGACCGTGCGCGAGGCTGCCCTGGCCGGTGCCTGGGCGTTGGTCGCCGAGCTGGGGTTCGCGCCTGTCGTGGAGTCCTGCAGCGCGTGCCACGCGTCGCTGCCGCCGGAGGTGGCGGCGGCGTTCAGCTACCCAGCGGGTGGCGTGGTTTGTGGGAACTGTGAGCGATCGGTGACGGTGTCGCGCATGCTGCCTCCGCGCGCGCGCGCGGCGCTCGGACAGTGGATCGCGGGCCGGAGAACGGCGTGCGTGGAGGACGGGGACGCCCGGGCCCACCAGCGACTGCTCCGCGAGTTCGTGGCCGAGCATCTGACCGAGGGGCGCGAGCTCAAGGCGTTCGCCGTGTGGGAGCACGGCGGGTGGGACGCATGATCGTCGGCACCGCGGGTCATATCGATCACGGGAAGACCGCCCTGGTGAAAGCCCTGACCGGAGTCGACACCGACCGTCTGCCGGAGGAACGGCGGCGCGGGATCACGATCGAGCTCGGGTTCGCGCCCTTGGTGCTGGACGGCGTCGGCACGGTCGGCGTCGTCGATGTACCGGGCCACGAGGCCTTCGTGCGCACGATGTTGGCGGGCGCCAGCGGCATCGACCTGGCGCTCCTGGTGGTCGCGGCCGACGAGGGGCCGATGCCGCAGACCCGCGAGCATCTGGCCATTCTGGAGCTGCTGGGGATCCAATGGGGGGCCATTGCCCTGACCAAGATGGATCTCGTCGACGCGGAGTGGTTGGCGCTGGTCGAGGACGATGTGCGTGTCATGCTCCAGGGGACGCCATTGGCTGCCGCGCCCATTGTCGCGACGTCGGCGTCGAGCGGCGCCGGTCTCGCCGACCTGCGCGTGGCGCTGGCCGATGCGGCGCGCGCGGCGCTGCCCCGGGATGGCGCCGATCTCTTTCGGCTGCCGGTCGACCGCGCCTTCACCATCCGCGGCACCGGCACCGTCGTGACCGGAACGGTGTGGAGCGGGACGCTGGAGCGTGACGCCGTCGTGCGCATTTTCCCGGGTGACCGCGAAGCGCGAGTTCGCGGCCTCGAGTCGCACGGCCGGCCGGTGGACCGGGTGACGTCGGGTATGCGCGCCGCGATCGGTCTCAGTGGGGTCGAGGTCGCGGATGTGCCGCGCGGTTCGACGCTGGTGGACGATGCGGGGTGGGTCGAGACCCGCGTCCTGCGTGCCGACGTCGTGCGGCGCGGCGGGCCGCCGCTCGGTCCCCGGACGCGCGTGCGATTTCATCTCGGCACGCGCGACGTGGGCGCGCGGGTCGTGTCGGCGGGTGGTCCGCTCGAGATCGGCGAGGATCCTCGTCCGGTCCGGGTAGTGTTGGACGATCCGGTGGTAGGGAGGGCGGGGGATCGCTTTGTCCTCCGAACCGTCTCTCCAGTGTCCACTCTTGGTGGCGGTACCATCACGGATCCCGCTCCGTCGGGCCGTCGGGTTCGGGTGTGGTCGCGTGCGGGATTGAGTATCCGCGAGCGGCTCGCGCTCTTGGTGGGGGACGCGGGCGGTGCGGGCGTGGCCGCGACGAGCCTGCCCGTGCGTCTGGGTATCACGAATCGTGATATCCAATCAACATTCCATCAGGCTAGCGATACTGTTGTCTGTATTGGTGATAGGCTGTTTGATATAATGTTGATTCGCGATGCGGCCGACCGCATCAAGGCGGACGTGAACGATTTCCACAAGCGGGAGCCGCTCGAGGATGGGTTGTCATTACAGTCATTGCGCAGTGCGGTTGGGCTGCCCGTAGCGGTGGCGGATGCGGCGGTTCGCCAGCTGGTGGAGCATGGTGACGTGGTCGTGGAGCGGGGATTGGTGTACCGGAGGGGGTGGTCGCCGACCCCATCGGCGGCGCAGCAGTCGACCATTGCGGCGGTGGACCGGGTCCTGCATGAGTCGGGTCGGGAGCCGCCGAGCGTGAGCGAATTGGCGGCGACGCTCGGTCAGGAGGTGGGGCTCGTGCTACGCTATCTCGACCGTCGTGGAATCGTCGTTCAAGTTGAGCCGGACCGATATTATGCGGTGTCGGCTCTCGAGGCCGTGGTGGCCGATCTCCGTCGGGGCACTGAGACCGGACGGGCCTATGGGCCGTCAGAATTACGGGACGTGTTGCGCGTTTCGCGGAAGTATTTGATTCCCTTGTTGGAATATTGTGATCGCCAGATGGTGACCGTGCGGCGCGAATCGGGTCGCATCGTGCAACCGGCGTAAATTACGTGTCAACGTCTGTTTATCGTGCTTGACAGTCCCATGGGTGGAGTTCTATCGTAGCTTTTACACAAGGCAGCACTCCACCATTGCTCTAACGTATCCAGGAGTCTTCGGGCAGCTTTTCTTCGTCAGTCGGAGCGTCAACATGGTCAACCGTTGGGCGGCACTGATATTCGTGCTTGCTCTCGGTGCGTTGGTACCGCGGCAAAGCTCGGCGCAGGGGGCAGGTCCGCCCGCGGCGCCGGGGAAGCGCGGTACTGGGTTATTTCTGGGGCCGAACTACCCAAACCCCTTCGTTTCGGAGACACGGATCCCGTTCACGGTCGGTGACTCGACGTGTGCGGAACCGGCGCGGCAGTACAAGGTCAGTCTCCGGATATACAACTTGTTGGCCCAGTTGGTCGCGGTCCCGGTGCTCCAAAATGGCACCATCACGCTGGCCGGCGGGCAGCCGCTCGAAGAGGTACAACTCACCTGTGGCAGGTATACCGCGTACTGGAATGGCGCGTCGTTGGCCGACAAGCATCCGGTCGCGTCGGGGTTGTATCTGTATCAGTTGGAAGTGGACGGCCAGAAGGACGTCCGCAAGATGATCGTCGTCAAGTAGCCGGCTTCGCCGGCGGCTTGACCACAGGCACTGGTGGCCGTGCGCGATTCTGCGCGACGGCCACTTTGTTATCTATGGCGTGCAGCAACTGCGCGGCGTGATCGGGTCGCTCGGCCAGCCGGCTGGCGGCGCTCTCCAACTGCACGGCCGTGACCCGATAGCGCCGCAGCACGGAGTCCCGCGCCAACACACGTTTCGCGCTGTCGAGCCCGGTATCGGAGGCGACGAGCCGGAGACTCGTCATCATCTGCACAAAGGTCGAGTCGCTGACGCCGTCGGCGGGAGGGTGTCGGCACGCCAGCATGGCGAGCACGGCGCCAATGCGGCATATCACGTGGTGCGAAAGGTGCCGTTTCCGCGTAGGGGTGCGGGCCTCTGGATTGCGCATTGGTGAGAGCATGATCAACCCTGACAAACTCACGGTCAAGAGCGCCGAAGCGCTCAACACCGCGATCGATGAAGCGCGGCGGGCGGGGAATCCGCTCGTGTACGATACCCATCTGCTGAACGCGCTGCTCGACCAGGACGAGGGCATCGTGACGCCGCTGCTGCACAAGCTCGGCGTGGGCGTCGAAGCGCTGCGCGAGCGCGTGCAGCGCGAGATGGCGCGCTTTCCCCGGCAGAGCAACGCGCAGCCCTCGCTGTCGCGCGAGCTGAACATGGTGCTCGATCGCGCCGAGTCCGAGGCCAAGGCGCTTGGCGATGAATTCGTGTCGACCGAGCACATGCTGCTGGGCCTGGCGGACACCCGCGGGACCGAGAGCCATGAGATGCTCAAGAGCATGGGCGTCGACAAGCGCGCGCTCCTCGAGGCGCTGCAGGCGGTGCGGGGTTCCCACCGCGTCACCGACCAGACGCCCGAGAACCAATATCAGGCGTTGCAGCGCTATACCCGCGATCTCACCGAGGCCGCGCGGCGGGGCAAGCTGGATCCGGTGATCGGCCGCGACGAGGAGATTCGGCGCGTGGTGCAGGTGCTGTCGCGCCGCACCAAGAACAACCCGGTGCTCATCGGCGAGCCGGGGGTCGGCAAGACGGCGATCGCCGAGGGCCTGGCGCAGCGCATCGTGAATGGCGATGTCCCCGAAGGGCTCCGGAACCGGCGTCTCTTGGCGCTGGACATGGGTGCCCTGATCGCGGGCGCCAAGTTCCGGGGAGAGTTCGAGGAACGCCTCAAGGCTGTGCTCAAGGAGATCACGGACGGGCAGGGCCTGTTCATCATGTTCATCGACGAGTTGCACACCATCGTCGGCGCCGGGAAGGCCGAGGGGTCGATGGACGCGGGCAACATGCTCAAGCCCATGCTGGCGCGCGGCGAGCTTCGGGTCATCGGCGCCACGACGCTCGATGAGTACCGCAAGTACGTCGAGAAGGACGCGGCGCTGGAGCGGCGATTCCAGCCGGTCTACGTCGGGGAGCCGACGGTCGAGAACACGATCGCCATCCTGCGCGGACTCAAGGCGCGGTACGAGGCGCACCATGGCGTGCGCATCACGGACGGCGCCGTCGTGGCGGCGGCGACGCTCTCCAACCGCTACATCGGCGACCGGTTCCTGCCGGACAAGGCCATCGATTTGCTCGATGAAGCCTCGTCCCGCCTCAGAATCGAAATCGACTCGATGCCGCAGGAGATCGACGAGGTCGAGCGCCGCATCATGCAGCTGGAGATCGAGCGGGAAGCGCTGCGGAAGGAGAAGGACGCGGAGTCGAAGGCGCGGCGCGAGGCGCTGGAGCGGGAGCTGGGCGACTTGCGGGAACGCTCCTCCGTGATGAAAGCCCAGTGGCAGCGCGAAAAGGACACGCTCGGCGCCGTGGGCAAACTCAAGCAACAGATCGACGAGGCGCGGGGGCAGGCCGACCAGGCCACACGGGCCGGCGATCTGGGGCGCGCCGCCGAGATCACCTATGGGAAGATCCCGGAGCTGGAGCGCCGAGATGCGGGACGCGGAGCGGCAGCTCGCCAGCCGGCAGGAGGGCGGGGTGCGGTTCCTCCACGAGGAGGTGACAGCCGACGACATCGCCGATGTGGTCGCGAAGTGGACGGGGATTCCCGTCGCCCGCATGCTGGAAAGCGAGAAGGAGCGACTGACCAAGCTCGAAGCGGAGTTGGCCGCGCGCGTCATCGGCCAACGGGAAGCGGTGACCGCCGTCGCCAACGCCGTTCGGCGCTCGCGCGCGGGACTCCAGGACCCGAACCGGCCGATTGGCTCGTTCATCTTCCTGGGCCCCACGGGCGTGGGGAAGACGGAGACGGCGCGGGCGTTGGCGGAGTTCTTGTTCGACGATGAGACGGCCATGGTCCGGATCGACATGTCGGAGTACATGGAGAAGCATGCGGTCGCCCGCCTCATTGGCGCGCCGCCGGGCTACGTCGGGTTCGAGGAAGGCGGGCAGCTGACGGAGGCGGTGCGCCGTCGCCCGTATTCGGTGATCCTGTTCGACGAGATCGAGAAGGCGCACCCGGATGTGTTCAACATCTTGCTCCAGATCCTGGACGACGGGCGCCTCACGGACTCGCAAGGCCGGACCGTGGATTTCCGCAACGCGGTGATCATCATGACGTCGAACATCGGGAGTCAGTACATCCTCGACCGGGGGACGGCGGACTGGGAGGTCACCGAGGCGCAGGTGCTGGGGGCGCTGCGGCAGCATTTCCGTCCGGAGTTCCTGAATCGGGTCGACGATGTGATCGTGTTCCGGCCGTTGTCGGCTGACGACATCAGCCGCATCATCGATATCCAGGTTGGGCGGCTGGAGAAACTCTTGGCCGACCGGCGGCTCACGTTGGATCTGACCCCGGAAGCGAAGCGGGTCATCGCCGCGGATGGCTACGACCCGGCCTATGGCGCGCGCCCGCTCAAGCGGGCGTTGCAGCGGCTGGTGCAGAATCCGCTGGCGTTGGGGGTGCTCGACGGCCGATTCAAGGAGGGCGACACGATCGCCGTCACGGCCGGGGACGATGGGACGCTGCGGTTTGCCGTGGCGTCATTGGCGGAGCCGGCGCCCATTGGGGCGAGCGTGTGAGCGACATCGCCTATATGGCGGCGGCGATCGAGCAGGCGGTCGAGGCGGCGTCGGCGGGGGATGTTCCCGTCGGCGCCGTCGTCGTGCACGACGGGGCGATCATTGCCCGCGCCGCCAACCGGACGCGCCGGGACGTCGATGCGACCGCGCACGCCGAGATCGTGGCCATTCGCGCGGCGTGCACGGCGCTGGGGCGTCCGCTGCTCGGCGGCGCGACGCTCTACGTGACGCTGGAGCCGTGCGCCATGTGCGCGGGCGCCATCGTTTTGGCCCGCTTGGACCGGGTGGTCTTTGGTGCCTGGGATGACAAGGCGGGCATGGGTGGGTCTCTCGGGGACATCCTGCGCCACCCGCGTCTCAACCACCGGCCGGAAGTCGCCAGCGGCGTCTCGGAGTCGGCGTGCTCGGCGCTGCTGGTGGATTTCTTCGCGGCGCGCCGGGAAATGGTCTGAGTCGAAAGGCGTATCTTGGTATTAATGAAAGTGCGCGGGGTCGCTAGCATCCAAGACTATGCTGATTCTGATCTCGGTTTGCGTCGTGTTGCTGATCGCGGTGGCCCTGGGTTACGCCGTCGATACGCACCGTCGCGTCGGTAAGCTGCGACGCGATCTCCGGGCGCGCATTGACCGCGTGCAGAATGCGCTGCTGATCACAAATGTCCTCTCCAGTCCCCGGTATCGCGACCCGCGACACCTGTGCCATTTCGAGGCCCAAGTGTACGCCCAACACGGCGAGGATGGGATCATCTCCGAGATCCTCCGGCGCGTCGGGGAGACGAACCGGCACTTCGTCGAGATGGGAGCCGGGAGCGGGCGTGAGAACAACACGCTGTATCGCCTGTCGCTGGGGTGGTCGGGTCACTGGTTCGAGGCCGACCCCGGTAACCTGCGGCGCATTGGGCAGGTCGTCCCCAAGGAGATCGCGGCGCAGCGCCTCCGCGTCGTCGAGGCCCGGCTGACGGCGGAGAACGTGGCGCCGCTCCTGCAGCAGCACCACGTCCCGTCCGCGTTCGACTTGTTGTCGCTGGACATTGACCTCAACACGTCGCACGTCTGGCGCGCCCTCCGGACGTTCGCGCCTCGCATTGTGGTCATCGAGTACAATGCGTCGATTCCCCCCAGCGACGAATGGGAGGTCGAGTACCGGTCCGACGCCGCGTGGGAGGACTCGAATTATTTCGGCGCGAGTCTCAAGCGGTTGGAGATCCTGGGCCGGGAGCTCGGCTACGTGCTGGTGGCCTGCGAGCTGAGTGGCACGAACGCGTTCTTTGTGCGCCAAGACTTGGTAGACGATCAGTTCGCCGGGCCGTTCAGCGCGGAGGCCCTGTACGAGCCTCCGCGCTACTACCTGGTGGGTGATCGCGGGCACCGCAGCCGTTACGGCCCGGCCGCGCAGTCGGCGGTCGCGTGATCGGCCCTCACTGTCGCTGAAAGAGCACTTCCTGAATCTTGCCGTCCGGCGTGCGATACATGAAGGCCCCGGCCGGCGTGCTGCCGGCGCGGAAGTGAATCTCGGCGACCTCCATGCCGCCGCGCTCTCGCGTGCTCACGACTTCGACGGCGGTGATGGGGCCCAACGCGGTCAATGACGCGTGGGCGGCCGCTGCCAGCTCAGGAGTGAGAAAGGCGTTGTAGTCGTCGGCCAGTGTCGAGCGGTCGACGTTGCCTTGGCGGAGGGCGACCAGAAACCGCCGTGCCGCGTCGGCGGCCGTGGCCCCCGTGATGGCGGGGACGTCCACGTGGGGCACCAGCGTGGCGACGATGTTCTCGGCGAGGTTGTTGAGCGACGCAAAGTCGGTGTTCGCCAGCATCACGATCGCCGACCGCGTGGCCGGGATGACAACGTTCGCGGCGACGAATCCAGCCACGGCGCCGCCATGCGAGAACACCACGGCGGGCCCGACTTCCCGGACGCCGTCCCCGCACCCATAGGCGGTCGACCGGCCATCGCTCAGATGGCGTGGCGTCGTCAACATGCGATACGAGTCCGCGGAGAGCACCTTGCCGCCGATGAGCGCCAGATCCCACGTCGCGAGATCGGTCGGCGTGGACCAGATGGCCCCCGCGCTCCCGGCCCAGCCGCGTCCTTCCGGCTCGGCCGGATACGGGGGCCCAAGGGCGAACGTGGTATACCCCGTCGCCATGGCGCCGGTGTGCTGCTCGGGGTCGAACAGGGTGTGGGACATGCCGACCGGCGCGAAGATGCGCTGGGTGAGAAACGCGCCGAACGGCTGGCCACTCACCTGCTCGACGACCCGGCCCAGGATCAGGAAATTGGTGTTACTGTAGGACCAGCGGGTCCCGGGATCGAAGTCGAGCGGTCGCGTCGCGTACTCGTCGATGATGGCATCCGCGGTCGCCGGCTTCTGCATTTCCCGGTCGACGAAATCGAGCGGGTAGAAGTCGCGGTACCCGGAGACGTGCTGGCCGAGGTCGAGGAGCGTGATGTCGGCGGCGTGCGTGAGTTTGGGGAAGTATTTGGCGACCGGATCGGTCAGCGCGACCTTCCCATCCTGCGCCAGGAGCAGCACCGCCGAACAGGTGAACTGCTTGGTCACGGAGCCGATCGCGAACTGCGTCTCCGTGGACACCGAGTCGTGGCCGCCGAGGGTTTTGAGACCGTAGCCTTTGGCGAACGCGATCTTGCCGTCCTGTGCGATGCTGACCGACAGGCCGACGAGATGCTTGTCGCTCACCGTCTTCCGGATCATGCTGTCGATCCGCGCGGTATTGAGGGCCGGTGGGGCGGGGACGCTCCCGACGATGGCGTAACCCGTTGCCGCGCTCTTCGGCGCGGATGCAGGGGCAGGGTCTTTGGTTGGCGCGCACGCCGAGAAGGAGACGACCGTCAGGGCGACGGTCGAGAGGCCGACCGCACTTCGCATAGGGCTCCTCGTGCCTGGAGAACGAACCACGCGAACAGCATTGCGTTTACGATCAGGACCACCGGATAGTACGCGCTGCCGTTGAGCCCGTCGAGCCACGTCTGCCCGAAGAACGTGCTGGCGAGACGACCATCACGAACATCACCGTGAAGATGAGTCCCAACACCGACGCCATGGGCGCCGCGCGAAATCGCCCGATGGCGAGCGCAACGCCAGGATGCCCGCGGCGGCGGCGGCGTAACGACGTGACATGCGAGCGATATGGCGGTATGCTAGAAAACTAGCAAGGCTCAAGGACTGACAGTGATCGCGATCGATCCCTTCGCGCCGTCGCTGCTCGTCGCCGTGATCGTCACGGTCTTGGGCTGCTTGTCCGGCCCCATTGGGCCCATCGACGACACGAGGGTTAGGGTGACCGGTGTCGTCGCGGGGTTGGCGACGACGGGCTGCCCGCTGTTGTTGATGGTCACGGTGTTCTTGTCGGACGTCGTCCAGGTCACGGCCCGCGTGGCCGAGACGTCGGTGCCGAATGAGTCGAGGAGTTGGGCGGTCGCCGAGGTGCTGGTGGCGTCGCCGCCCAGGGTCGTGGTACCCGCCTGCGGGGTGACGGTGCGGACGTGACCGATGATGGTGACCGCGGAGGATCCGGAGGCGCCGCCTGTGGCGGCCGCGGTAATAGTCGCCGCTCCGGCGCCCGATCCCGTCGCGGTGACGTGGCCGTTTTGATCGACGGTCGCCAGCGGCGAGCCGCCGTTGGACCACGTGACGGCGGTGCCCGCGGGGGTGGTTTTCGCGGCCAGTGTCACGGCATTGCCCGGGGCGGCGGCGAAGAGCGTATCGGCAGCGGGCGTGACGACGACACTGGTGACGGGCGCGATGACGACCGTCGTATTCGTGTCGGCCTTGGCGCCACTCTGGGCGATGATGCGCGACGTGCCGGCGCCCAGCCCGAGTACGAGGCCCGTGCTCGAGACCACGGCGACCGCGTTGTTCGTGGACGACCAAGTGACGGCCGGGTTCGCGATGGCGCGTCCGAGCGAGTCGACGACGCGGACGTTGAGCTGCTGCTGGGCGTGGACGGCGACGGTGTCGCGCTTGGGGGTCACGGTGACGGAACCGACGGGGACCGGGGCGACGGTGACAGTGGCGAACCCGAGTTGGCCGCCGCTCGTGGCCGTGATGACGGCGCTACCCACGCCGGAGGCGTTGACGAGTCCCGCGGGCGACACGGCGGCCACGGCCGCGTTGCTGGTCGACCACGTCACGGTGGGGTTCTTCTCGACCTTGCCGGTCGAGTCTTTTATCGTGGCGTTCAGTTGGACCGTGGCGCCGACGGTGATCCGCTCGTTGGCGGGCGCCACGGTGACCGAGCCCACGGGGACGGGAGTGACGGTCACCGTCGCCGTCCCGGTCTTGGTGCCGTTGGTACCGGTGATCTGCGCGTGCCCGCTGGCGACCGCGGTGACGGTCGCGGTCAGCGGGCCGGTCGACGCGACCGTCGCCACGGCCGGCGCGGCGCTGGCGAACGCCACCGTTGCGCCGGAGACGGGTTTGCCGGCTTTGTCCGTGACGACCGCGGTCAGGGTGATGGTCTGCCCGACGTGGAGCGTCGACGCGCCTGGCGAGATGGCGACGGCGTCCACGGGTACCGATTGGACGGTGAGGGTGGTCGCGCTCGACGCGCTCTCGCTGGTGGCGGTGATGGTGACGCTGCCGGGTTTCTTGCCGGTCACCGTGCCGGTCTGGTCGATGGTGGCGATCGTGGCCTCCGACGACGCCCAGCTCACCGCCCGCCCGACCAGGACATTGCCGGCCGAGTCTTCGGTTGTCGCGGACAGCTGGGTCTGTTCGCCATTGACCACGTTCGGCTGGGTCGGGGCGATGATGACCTTGGCGACGCGCGTGCGGCTCACGGTCACGGTCGCGGTCGCTTTTGCATTGCCGGCGCTGGCGCTGATCGTCGTCGATCCCGTCTTTTTGGCCAGCACGAACCCGGACTGATCGACGGAGGCCACGGCCGAGTCGCTCGTGGCCCAGGAGACGACGCGTCCGGTGATGACGTTCCCATCGGCGTCCTTGGTGGTGTCGGAGAACTGGAACGCGGCGCCGACGCGGAGCGTGGCCCCGGTGGGCGCGACCACGATCGACGCGACGGGAACCTGCCCGACGACCAGGCGCGTCGGGTGCTTGGGCGACACGCCGGCCGAGCTGGCGTCGATGTTGACGGCGCCGAGCCCCAAGGCGGTGACGACGCCGTGCTGGTCGACGGTGGCGATCAGGGAGTCGCTGGTCGACCAGAAGAGCGGGGCACTGTCCACGGTTGCGCCGCTGGCGGTTACCGGGCGTGCCTGGATGGTGACGACGTCGCCGACGGCGATCGCCAGACTGTCCGGGGACATGATGACGTCGGCGATGCCATGCGCATTCGGGCTGGTGGTCGCCTCCGAGCAGGCGACCACCACGCCAACGGCCGCCAGCACCAGTGCGCCGGTCCGCGCCATATGGCGCGGCAATGCAGAGGCAGTGCCGCACGGGTCGCCATTGCGTTGAAACCGGAAGGAGGATGCGTCGTAGTCGCTAGCAAGATGGAGACATTGACCGCACAGAGCTGGCGACGCATTGGGTGGCTCGTGGGCTGGCTCTACGCGATCGTCGCCGGAGGCGGCGGCCTGTGGCTTCTCGTGACGCGCGGCCCCTGGCCGCTCACGAATGGCTGGTTCGCGCTTTTCTCGGGACTCTCGGCCTGCCCGCTCACCGCGATCGTCCTCAGGCGCTACCTGGGTCTCACCGTTTCCGGGCGCACGCAGTTCGCGGGCGCGGCGCTCTTCTGGATCGCAGGGCGGATTGCATTGGCCTTGGGCGTATGACCCCGGAACTTTGTGGTCGCTCCGAAGCTACACGTGTAAACCGTCTATGAGGAAACGTTGGCTGATACAGTGCTGAGTCCGGTACGAATTGGACCTTTGGACCTGCCGAACAGGGTTGTGATGGCGCCGATGACGCGGCTTCGCGCCGCGGAAGGTGCGACACCGACCGCGCTGAACGCGACCTACTACGCGCAGCGCGCGAGCGCGGGGCTGATCATTACCGAAGCGACCGACATCTCGGCGCAAGCGGCGGGATACGCCGGCGCGCCGGGCATTTGGTCGCCCCAACAAGTCGCCGGCTGGCGGCTCGTGACTGACGCGGTGCACGCGCGCGGTGGCCGGATCATCACGCAGATCTGGCATACCGGGCGGGTCTCGCATCCGTCGGTGCAGCCCGGCGGCGCGCTTCCCGTCGCGCCTTCAGCGATCAAACCCGAGGGCAACGCGGTGACGTGGACTGGGCTGCAGCCGTTCGTCACACCGCGCGCGCTCGGCATCGAGGAGATCCCTGGCATTGTTCGGGACTTCGAGCAGGCCGCGCGGAACGCGCGCGAGGCGGGCTTCGATGGCGTCCAGGTGCACAGTGCCAACGGCTACTTGATCGACCAGTTCCTGCGCGACAGCGCGAACCATCGCACCGACGCCTATGGCGGCTCGGCGCTTCATTGCGCGCGCTTCCTGTTCGAGGTCATGGAAGCCGTCGTCGGTGTTTGGGGCGGTGACCGCGTGAGTGTCCGCATCTCGCCGCTCAATAGCCCGTACAGCATCGGCGACAGTCACCCGGCCGAGACGTTCCGTGTGGTCGCGGACGGACTCGACCGGTTCAAGCTGGCCTTCCTCGAGCTGCGCACACAGACGGTCGGTGACGCGAGCGCGGCCGGGCGCGACATGCTGCATCTCATCCGGCGCACATTCCACGGGCCGCTCGCGCTCAACGACAGTCTGACGCTGGACGCCGCGAACGCGACCCTCGCGAATGGCGACATTGATCTCGCGAGCTTCGCGCGGCCGTTCATCACCAATCCCGATCTCGTCGAGCGATTCGCCAAGGGAGCGCCGCTGTTCGAGGAGACCGACAAGGCGAAATGGTACGGCGGCGGCGCGGCTGGCTACACGGACTATCCGGAGATGGACGCCGTCGCCGCTTAGCGTTAGGGCGACGGCGCCGCCAATAGTGCCATGGTGTCCGGTTCATTGAAACCAGGACCAACGCCCGTTCGTAACCAAGGCATGCGGCGGCCCGCTTATCGATTGCTCCTGGCTTCTGGAATTGTGGCGGTGGTGCCCGCCGCGCAGGCGCAGACAGCCCAACCCGATAGTGCGGTGCTCGCTGCTCTTGTGAGTCATCAGTACAACCTTGATAGTGCCGGACAGGATTTCCTCGTCCACGAAGCGGAGCGACACGACTTCTTCCTGCTGGGGGAGTTACACGGAGACAATGAGATCCCGGCACTGCTGACGAAGCTGTGGCCGGGTCTGTCGCACGGGCGCTTGCTGTAGGCACAGGATGGCGGCGAGAAGGAGGCGCATGCTGTTAGCCCCGCGTCGTGGACATGAACCGGCTCCGATAGGCGCTCGGCGCCACGCCAAACCGGCGCTCGAACGCTTTACGAAACACGTCGACGCTGGAATAGCCGACCGCGGTGCCGACACTTTTGATGCTCGTGGCGCGCGCTGTGAGTCGCCGGCGGGCCTCGGAGAGGCGCAGGGACTCGACGAACGCGGCTGGCGTCGTGCCGAACACTTCCTTGAATCGCCGTCGGAAGTGGCGATGCGACAGATGGACGCGCTTGGCGAGATCGTCGACTGAGATCTCCTGATGCAAGTGCGTCGCGATCCAGGCGCCGATGTCGGCGAACCGGTCCGTTGCCTGCATCTGAAAGTGCAACGGCTCGGAGAATTGGTCCTGCCCGCCGGGACGTTTCAAAAACACCACGAGCTCGCGCGCCACGTTGAGCGAAATTGCCGGGCCGCGGTCCTCCTCGATCAGCGCCAGCGCCAGATCGATGCCGGCGGTGATGCCGGCCGCGGTATAGAACGGCCCATCACTCAAGAAAAGGGGGGTGGGGTCGACGCGGAGCTTGGGGAACTTGGCGGCTACGTCGCGCGCATAGCGCCAGTGCGTCGTGACGCGCCGCCCGTCGAGCAGCCCGGTCGGCGCCAAGCCATAGATCCCGGTGCACACCGTGGCGACCCGCCGGCACCGCGGCGCCCGCACGGCGAGCCACGCGGCGGCGCGCGCGTTCGTCGCCGGTTGGCGCAAACCGGGCCCGCCGGGAATCACGATCGTATCGAGCGACGGCGCGTTGTCGATCGTCCGATGCGGTTTGAACACGATCCCGGACGCGGCGGTGAACGCCCGCGCGGTCAGTCCGATGACGATCGGTTCGTAGAAGTGCTCGTCCTGTGCGGCGACGGAGAAGGCCTCGAGCGGCCCGACCAGGTCGAGCGCCGTGACGCCGTCGAATCCGAGAAAGCCTATACGCTTCGGTTGTGTCATCCGATCGACACGATACGGCGGTGAGCGGATGGCCACAAGGACGTATATCAGATGCTTCCGGCCATCTGGTTCGTGGGTGAAACCACCTTCGATGCCGATTCGTACGGCAACGACGTGAGGAGACACATTTGTGGATCACTCTTGGCTGCGGGAATCGTTGCGGTGGCCCCGGCGGCGCACGCGCAGACCGCCCAACCCGACAGGGCGGTGCTGGCCACCCTCGTGGGCTATCGGTTCCGACCACGGCGCGAACGCCGTCCCACTACGGAGGCCGGATGACAGAAATGGTCAGGTCAACGCGATCCCTCGGCGGTAACGCCACGCGTCGGCTCGCACTTGTGCCTCTCTTGGGCTCATTGCTCGCGCCCAACCTGTTCGCCGCGCACACGGTAGGTCTCAATTTTATCGTGCAGGTCTTACCGCTCAGTAACCTGGTCTACCAACTCGATTGCCTGGCCGGGACTATCAACTGCAGTCAGGCGACCTATCTGAATCTTTGGAAAACGCGAATCGGTTGGACCGCAGAAGACGACGTTCACCTGGACCGCTGGAGGGCCCTCCGTCGGAAGTACCGTGGCGAGATCGTGCTGGATGTGTCGAGAGCCGAACCGATGGCGCTTCCGTGGAGTGGCCCCACCGGAATCGAGTTGGAGGACAAATTCGCCATCGCCACGTTCCACGCCCGGGATGAGCTGGCGCTTCGCAGCCATTGGGAAGCAATCGTCGCCCCGACGGACCTGCCGGCCCTTGAATCGGTGATCGATCATTTCCAACCACGCTTTTCCAAGTGGTGGAAAGAGGAAGCGCAGGGCCCCTGCGAGCACTACCGGCGAACCGTGCAAAGCCGACTGGCACAAAAGAGCGTCAAGGACGCGATTCTATCGTTCGCCCGGTTCTACGATGTCGATCTACCGGGTGAATATCCCATCTATCTCAATCTCTTTTATCGCCCCAAGGGGACTGACAACCACACCAAGGGGACGCAACTGGAAAACCACGCTGTCGTGGAGTTCTTACCAGACGAAGATGTCAATTTCCGGTTGGGCGTGGTGATCCACGAACTATGTCATTTCTTTCACGCCAGCGGGTCAGAGGCAGACAAGCGCGCTCTCTCCCAGTCTTTCGCGGACTCGCCGGACTCTCTGTCCTTGGCCGGACTGAACATTCTGAATGAAGCCCTGGCCACTGCTCTGGGAAACGGGATCGCCGGCGAGCTTCTGCTCGATCCCGCCACCTTCAAGGCAAAGCTGGAATCCGATCGGGGTCTGTATAACGACTCCGCCATTGATGCGGCCGCGAAAGCCATTCTGCCGTTTCTGAAGAGTCAGCTTGCGACCGGCAAGACGCTGTATGATCAGGCCTTTGCTGCGTCGTACCTGAGCGCCCTCGAGCACAGGATGGGACCTCTTCTTCAGATGCCGGCCAGGCTCTTGACCGAGCTAGTGATCATTCATGACACGGCGTTCAGCGACGTCGTCAACAACCCCATCAGGCGTCGCCTCAGCGGAGGTATCTATCCCTCCGCAGGAGTCGCGAACGACGCGTCGTGGACCATGCTCAAGCTCTACCACAAGATGAATGCCATGATCGTTGTGTCGCCGGCCACGCTGCCGCTCTTGGCGGACCGAACGACATGGGTATCGCCGAACGATCTCGATGTCATGAAGCGGCAATTCGACAGAAGCAGCTCCTGGGTGTATGCCATTCAGCGCTTCCCCTCCACCTACGTATTCGTCATCGGAGGGAAGTCCGGGGATGACGTGGTGAACGCGTTCCAGTCGCTGCTCAACGCAAAGACGAGGTTTACGGGCTTCTTCGCGAATTAGGGGAAGGGGGCAGGACCGAGGGACAGCTCGCATGCCTCACGGGAAACCGACGACCGGGTTCTCCGTCGGCATCTCGCGGCGCTTCGGCGTCGACACATGATGATCCTCGTGATGATCCTCGTCGAAATCGCTCCCGTTTCCGAGGAATGTGTAGGCATCGAAACACGAACGGGACGCCCTCTACGAGAATGTGACGCCGCGGAAGCCTTAGCGTTCCCTCCCGGCGTTTACTCAGACGACAGGGCGACGCGCGACGCCGACGATCGTATCGGTGATCGCGTCCGCGCTCGCGTACTCCGTGGCACAACGCACCCGCGAGATCGGCGTCCGCATGGCACTCGGCGCCGACCGTGCCCGGGTGCGCCGGATGGTGCTCGGCCAAGTGGGCCTGATGACGGCGATCGGTGGATCGATCGGCATGCCGGGATCGTTCGTGCTGGGCCGTTGTGCCGCGGCATTGCTCTACCAACACCGACCCAGTGGTCTTCGCCACGTCGGCGCTCCTGCTCGCTCTGGTCGCGCTGGGTGCGGGCCTCGTGCTGGCCATTCGCGCCAGCCGCATCGATCCCATACAGGCGTTGCGATACGACTAGTCGGCGGCCGCTGCTCTGGGCGCGTTCGCCGCTACTGGGGGCGCTTATTCGTCTGGAGATCGTAGCACGCGGGCCCGCGGCCGTGATAGTCCCATTCTTTCCCGTAGCGACCGATCCCGTCGTCTTCCTTCTCGACGGCTCGCTGGAACGTCGCGCAGAGTCGATACGTGGTCACACCGGTTGTGGTGTACGTGTACGGCTTGTGCGTCATCGGGTCGCTGGGTACGACATTGAGTTGATGGTCGGGGACCATTGAGTCGAGCGACGTGGGAAGCACGTTGTGGCGCAGTGCATAGGCGTTGACTGCCGACGTGATCCGAGTCAGATCCCTGGCCCGCCCCTCGTCGAGGCGAATCTCGCGCTGCGTCGATGGGCCGCCGGTCACGACCACCGTGGCGATGACCGTGGCCGCCACCACTGCCGTCGCGGCGATCGCCGCGACAGAGAAGCCACCCGTCGCCATCAGCTCTCCCGCTCGCTCTGACGAAGGTCGCGCAAGTAGTACGCGAGTGCGCTTCCCGCGATGGCCGCGACGACGAGCGCCTTGAGCAGGAACCGTGTCGTGAGCTCTCCGCTCAGGACGTTGTACACGAGCGTCGTCGCATCGCCGATCAGGAACGTGACCGCGATGAACAGTGTCAGGTATGTGCACCAGCGCCGGACGGGCGACAGCCGGCCCGCCGGGTTTGCCGCCACCTCGCGGCCGACGTAGTTGCTGATCCAGAGGAATATTGGGAACGCGACGACGAGTCCAGCGAGGGCCCAGCGAATCGACGCGCCGGCGCCGTAGCTCTGCATCGCAGGATCGGGCAGCGCGCGATCGATCAAATCGTAGAGTGCTGTTCCCAGATTGAACGCGCTGAGGTAGAGCGCAGTGAACAGCACGAGATAGAGAAACGCTTCGCGGGCCGAAAGCGAGGCGCGAGGCCGGGGGACTGCGATGGGGAAGGCGACGTCGGCATAAGTGCCAAGGGCCAGCGTCACCTGCTCCTTGGACCAGCCTGCCTCCGCGAGCACGCGCGCGATCTCGGCCCGCGGCTGTCCGATCGTTAGTGCGTCGCGGACGAAGGCATTGAGGCTGCTGGGCCCGGTAGTCATGGACGCCCATGGTAGCCAGATTATCCCGGAAGCGCCACCTTCGCGTGTAGGTTTCCCGGCTCATGTGGCCCGGACCGTTCCCATTGAAAGTTGGCTCGCGACTGGTCGCGATCGCCATGCTGTGGCTGGCGGGCTGCGCCGACGCGCAAACGCCGGACTGGTGCCGGCAGCTCCCGCGGCCGGCGTATCGGCTGCTTCACCGCGTCCCATCCGCGGACCCATGGTTCGAGGTCTACGCCGTCGCGCCCGGCGTGTACGCCGTCTACGAGCCGCACCAGGCCGAAGAGGCCATCTCGTACCTCATCATCGGCCGCGATCGCGCGGCGCTGTTCGATACAGGGCTCGGGATCGGGAACCTGAAGAAAGTCGTGACCGCGCTCACGGCGCTGCCGATCGTGGTGCTCAATTCCCACACGCACGACGATCACGTCGGTGACAACTGGCAGTTCGGGACCATCCTCGGCATGGATACCCCGTTCACGCGCGCGAACGCGCGGGGCTCGGTCGCGGATGCGCAGGGCGAGTTGACGCCGGGGTCTATCTGCGGGCATCTGCCGCCGGGCTTCGATGCGAAGCTGTACGCGACGCGGCCGTTTCGTATTACGCGTTGGATCCACGATGGCGACACGGTGGACCTGGGCGGTCGCGTCCTTCGCATCCTTTCGACGCCCGGCCACACCCCGGACTCGATTTCGCTGATCGACGAGGCGGCCGGACTCTTGTGGACTGGCGATACGTATTACCCGGGACCCATCTGGCTGTATCGTCCGGAGACCGACATCGACGCATACGAACGCTCGGTCGCGCGCTTGGCCGCCCTGGCGCCGCACCTGCACCAGGTGCTCGGGTCGCACAACGCGCCTATCGCCGAACCGTCGATCCTTCCCGAGCTCCTGACGGCCATCCGCGCGGTCCGCGCGGGCCGCGTACAGGCCAAGCCGGCCGGCGATGGGAAGGTCACGTACGATGCGGGCGACGGCATTTCGTTCTTGATGCGACCGCCGCCACTGCAGCACTGACGTTTTTGGTATGATAGCGTGCTAAGAACTTGGTGCTTCTCAGTTCGGTCCAGAGCCCACAAGTTGTTAAGACTATGGGTACCAACCAGAGGATCGTCCGAATTGTGTTCGCGCTGGGGATGATGAGCATTGGCGGCCTTCTGCTCGTCTACGGCTATCAGGTCTTGCTGTTTGGGCCGCCGGCGCCCGCGTGGATTCCCGCACTCAAGTGGGTCGGCTACCTGTCCGTCATCATCACGCTGGGTACGGGCGCCGGGCTGCTATTCGACCAGACGGCTCGAGTTTCCATCCGCATCCTGCTCCCATTCCTGCTCTTGTGGACCCTGTCGAGGGTCCCGGTCACGGTATTGGATCCCGCCCGGGAGATCAGCTGGTTCGCGATTGGAGAGATCGCCGTCCTCGCGGCGGCCGCCACCGTGCTCTTTGTCTGGCTCTCCGGGTCGGGGGCGCGCTTCGAGCGCGGCGTGAGGGTAGCGCAGATCGTCTTCGGACTCTCGCTGGTGACTTACGGCCTCTCGCATTTTTTCGAGTTTGCCGCCCGCACGGTTTCGTTGGTGCCGGCGTGGCTGCCGTACCGGACGGCCTGGGCCGACCTGGCGGGGGCCGGACAGATTGCGGCCGGACTGGGTGTCGTGTTCTCGGTCCTTCCGCGTTTGGCGGCCGCGTCGGAAGCGTCGATGATGAGTCTCTTCACCCTGCTCGTGTGGATCCCCGCCGTCATCACGAAGCCGTCGCTCCCGTCAAACTGGGTCGAGTTTCTTTTCACCTTCGCCCTGGCGGGCGCCTCCTGGGTCATCTTCGAGTCCCTTTCACTGCAACGTGAAATTCGGTCGCCGACATTGAGTCCGGAGGGAGATCATCCGACACTGTCACGCCCCGTGCGTCCCACGACCTCGCCCACGAAGCGCTGACGCCAGGTCATTTGCTCTGGTCATATACTTCGCGGATGGCACTGATCAACGCGTCGGGCTGATCGAACTGGATGTATTCCGAGCTCTGTGGCACGAATATCTGCTTCGCGTTCGAGGACAGCGTCAACCAACGCGCCTGCGCCAGCGCGATCTGGTGCTCGTACTCTATGTGCTTGGGCTCTCGCGCATTGCTCGCGGGTAGATGCCCAACCGCGTGGTTGCCGGTGGTCAGGACGCGCACTGGCCGCGCTCCCAGGGAGCGGCGGTGTTGTTGGAGCCAGGCTTCGTCCGACGGGACCTCCTCCATCTCGGAATAGAATGCGTCGTACATCGCTGCCTTGGTCTCCGCGATGTGGAGCAGCGAGGCGTTCAGCTCTGGTGACCACTCGCTCTCGGGGAGTCCGCGAAAGAACGTGTTTTGCGCGCACGTGCGACGCACGCCGTACCGCGACACCGACGGCAGGGTCTTGCCACCGGCTACGGAATCGCGACAGGCCCGGATGTCGGGCAGGAAGGCGGCTTGACCCCTGTGATCCTCGTCCTGCAGTGTCTTGGGCTCGACGTCGCCGGCATCCGCCTCTTCGAGCACGAGCCCCGCAACATCCGGCGTGTAGAGATCGGCAAACGTGCGGGCGGGATCGCCCCCGAATGCGTGGCCGACCAGGATGTACGGCCCAGCGATGCCGGCGTTTCGGAGCGCGCTATGCAGTTCCTCGGCGATGCGCACACTGGTACGGGGCAGCGGACCGGGGCCACTGAACCCGGCGCCCGCACGGTCGTAGCTACATGCTCGGGTCCACGCCCCAATCCTCGGCTGAACGGTCGCCCAAGCCGGTGCCCAGTCCCCCCAGCCCGATTCGAAGACGACGGTGGGCGACCCGGTGCCCATGCAGTAAAAGTTGAGCCGCGCTCCATCCGCGGCCGCCACTATTTGTCCAGGTCGCGTGTAGACACTGTCACCCGGAGCGACGCGTGCCCGCGCGCCGAGGAGCACACAAAGGGCAACGACAGGCGCCAGCGCTTTCATTTTTTCCTCCTCGTTCGAGTGAATGTGGCAGGATACGAGCACACTCGTCTGGCGGACCACTCCACGCCGGCAGCATGACACTACCCAGTGATTTCCGGTGCATCTTCGGTGATCTGGCGCCCCACGTGGCACGCGACGGGGCCTGAGCGCGGGTTGTGGGGCAGGGGCTGAATCGTCTAAATCTCGCGCTCCGTGGTACTTGGATGGGTGGCCGAGTGGTTGAAGGCATCGGAGCCACCCTCGCCGCCTCGCCCCCCGGGGCTATGGGCACCCACAGAATCGCCAAAACGACAAGGGCCGTTCGGTTAGCGACCGAACGGCCCCTGATGCCGCGAGTTGATCCGTCAGCCGGTGTGCGCTGACGAGTCCCGGCACGCGGCGCGCCGGGTTGCAAGCTCCCGCTCGGTAAAGAGACGGTGCGCGATCAGCGTCGCCCGCTCCTCATTGGAGATCCGGCCGCAGGCATAGACCGCCGCAACCAGGATCTGGATCTTGGTGTGGCCAGGCGCTTCGAGGAATCCAAAGTTCGACTCCACGGCGTCCTTCCACGGCTCGTCGTAGAGCTCATAGAACTCAATGCCTTCGATGCGCGCTTCTCGTTGTCCGACGATGTAGTCGATGTGCTTCTCGAGGCTCGCGAGCGCTCGCTCGTCGTCGTACGGTTTCCCCTGTTTCGGCGCGTGGATCTCGCCGGCGTTCATCTCGTTGATGATCACGGGCCGGCGAAACTCGCCGAGTTTCGCGAAGAGGTCGATCGTCGTCCCGGGTACGACGCGGACGTGGTAGGGATCGACGCCGAGTCCGAAGTAGTAGTGGTACGCCACGACGTCGATCGTGACGCCCTCTCGTTCGAGAAACGGGATCAACCCAAAATCGAATGCCGTGAAGTCCACGACGGTTCGGAGCGGCTCTCCTGTCTCTGTCCGAACGTCGGCGACCGCGCGGGCCATGTCGCGCATGACAGCGGCCCACTGACGCGCCAGGGGGGTGTCGTAGTCGCCCGGGGACAGACCCGAGCGCGGCCCTGTCATGCTCTTGAGTCCTGGCCGGTGATCGACCTCGTTCTCGAGCTCCCAATCCCTGATCCGATGGGCGAAACGGCGCACAAACGGATGCACGCGGTCGTATCCGTGGTCCGCGACGACCAAGATCGGATGCAGCGTGACGTGACGCGCATCCGCCAGGTCGGCCAACTGTTGGAGGTACGCCGCCGCGGCGAGGCTGTCGTCGTCGAGGATGATGTTGACCCGATAGCTCCGCAATCCACGTTCCTGAAGCGTGGTGAGCTGGACCTCGGGATCTTCCCAGAGCGCCTTCGCCTCCGGCGGCCGCCGCGTCCCGGGATGCCCAACCATGCCAAAGACGAGCTGCGTCTGCGCGAGCAGCGCGATACCGATAATCAGGTTCATGATGTCAAGGGAGGACGGGAACGACGCCGCAGGAGTTCGTCAAACTTAGTGGCGCAGCGTTCGGCATACGAGCCCGCTGTTCGTACGCCGCCAGGTGCAGAGGTCGGGCTCCGCCGCGGAGTCGCCGCGCGTCGTCGATGAATCCAGTGGTCGGCCGTCGTTACAGGGATCAGGCGCGCGCGTTGGTACGGCACGAGACCCGCCGCCGCAGCGCATTACGCTCGCACGGGCGCGTCCAGGGGCACGGCGTCAATGGTGGGGCGAGGCGCGAATCGTCCAAGTGTCGCGCGCAGTGGTACTTGGGTGGGTGGCCTTGCCGAACGGCGGCAGGGATGCGCACCCTCGGGCGGGTTGTGGGGCAGGGGCTGGCCCCACCCCGCTCGTGTCCCATGATGCGGCAACACCGTTCACCGTCACCCTGATCCCCGTCGATCACGCCATCGCGATCAAAGCGCACTGAAACCGGAGACGTTACAATGTTGGATCCGCATCGCCGGTTTGGGACCGGCATTGATGCGGGATGTCTTGAAACTCCGCGGTCCTCGGACGCGAAGGTAGTGGAGCGTACCGACTAAACCCTTAGGAGCTCTTCGTTGTCTCAGCAGGCATGGAAGAACAGCTGATTGAAGGACGCTACCGCGTCACGCGGCGACTGGAAGGCGGCGGCATGTCCGCCGTCTTCCTCGCGCACGACGAATCACTCGACCGCCGGGTCGTCATCAAGGTTCTGCCACGGGACCTTGCCAACCCGCTCGCGACCGACCGTTTCCTAGCCGAGATCGCGCTCATCGCGAAGCTGTCGCACCCACAGATCGTTCCAGTGATCGGGTCCGGCGAGCTCGATGGCCTGCCGTACTTCGTGATGGCGTATGTCGAAGGCGAATCGCTCCGGACCCGACTCGCCCGCGGCCCGATGTCGGTCCGCGAGACCGCGAGCATCCTGATCGACATCGCGCGCGCCCTGGCGTTCGCCCACCAAAACGGCGTCGTCCATCGCGACATCAAGCCCGACAACATTCTGCTCACGGCGCACTCCGCCGTCCTCTCCGATTTCGGTATCGCGAAATCGCGGACGCGGGCGCCGATGACCAGCGAAGGCACGTCCATTGGCACGCCGGTGTACATGGCGCCGGAGCAGATCGCCGGCGACAGCGATGTCGACGCGCGAACGGACCTATACGCGCTCGGTGTCGTGGGATACGAGATGCTGGTCGGCACCCCGCCGTTCACGGGACCGACGGTCCGAAAGCTCATGGCGGCGCACCTCACCGAAGCGCCGCAGCCGATCGCCAAGCGACGGTCCGACGTACCGCCCGGCGTGGAGCGCATTCTGCTCCAGTGCCTCGCCAAAGAGCCCAGTCAGCGTCCCCGCTCAGCGGTCGATGTCATGCGCGTGCTTCAAGATCCCGAGGCGCTGAGCACACCGCGCACGTTCGTCACCGCCGCCGACGTCCGTGGCGGCCTGCGCGGTCTTATCCGCAGCCCGAGCGTCACCGTCTACGCGCTCATCTGCCTCGCGCTCGGCACCGGCGCGATGACCGCGGTCTACAGCGCCATCGACCGGGCGCTGATCCAACCGCTCCCGTTCGCCCACGCGCGCGAATTGGTCACCGTCTATCGCAAAGCGTTGAAGTTCGATACCAGCCCCATATCGGCACCCAACTTCGTGGATCTCGGGCGCTCGGTCCACACACTGCGTGATCTCGCGGCGGTGTATCAGACATCGGGACTGGTGACGCTGCCGGATGCCGCCGAGCGTCTCAATCTCATGCGAGCGAGCGGCAACACGTTCTCCGCGTTGGGCGTGTCGGCATCCCATGGCCGGCTACTCGACAGCGCCGACGCCGCGACCGATGCGCCCGTCGTCGTCCTGAGCCACGAACTGTGGCAGACACGGTTTGGAGGCGACACGACGCTCATCGGACGCTCGATCCAATTGGATGGCCGCTCCCGGACCGTGATCGGCGTGCTCCCGCCGGCATTTCGGCTGCCCCACGGTGACCGCCGTCTCGAAGCCGATGTCTGGATCCCGCTGGTGTTCACACCGAGGGAGCTCAATACGCGCGGGTCGGACTTCCTGTGCGCGTTCGGCCGGCTCGCACCGGGGACCTCCGCCAGTGATGCCGATCGCGAATTGGCTCAGCGCTTCGCCGACATCGCCAAAATCTACCCGGACTTCCGGCTGGAATCGGTGCGCGCCGTGCCGATGCAGGCCGACGATATCGCCCACGTCCGCGGACCCCTGATGCTCCTCTTCGGCGCCGTCTCATTGGTTCTTCTCGTGGCGACGAGCAACGTCGCTTGCCTGCTCCTCGCGCGCGGCGTCCATCGCCAGCAGGAGTACGCGATCCGCACCGCACTCGGCGCCTCCCGGTGGGATGTCGTGCGTCCGGTTCTCGTCGAAAGCCTCGCACTGGCGATCGCGGGCGTGACGTGCGGCGTGCTCCTCGCGTGGATCGGCATCCGCGCGACCGGCGTGCACCTGTCCGAGGATCTGCCACAACTCTCCAATGTCTTTGTCGGCGTCCGGGCGATCCCCTTCGCGCTCGTGCTCTCTGGCCTCGTGGCCGTCGTGGCTGGAGCGCTGCCGGCTTGGCGTGGGACACGAGTCGATCCGCAGGACGTGCTGCGCGGCGGACGCGGCGGCGGGGTGCGCCAGAGCGCTCGGCGCGCGTTCGGCACGCTCGTCGTCGTCGAGGTCGCGCTCTCACTCATTCTCGTGATCGCTGCCGGGCTCGTCATAAAGGCGTTCACGCGGCTGCTCGATCGTGACCCGGGGTTCGATCCGACTCACGTGCTGACCATGGAGACCGCGATCTCGCCCGTCGCGTACGCACCGGGCACATCGGTGCAACGGTTTCTGAACCCAACGATCAATGCGATCGGCCGCGTGCCGGGCGTGGTCGCGGTCGGCGCCATCTCCGAGATCCCATTTCGACGCTGGGGCATGAATACGGGTGCGCAGTACGAAAACCGGCCAAAGGAGGTCCCTACGCGCCTCCCAGTCGTCGAAGTGCGCGACGTCACCCCCGGATTCTTCGCCGTCACCCAACAGCGTCTCCTCGAGGGACGCTTGCTGCAGGAGGCGGACGTGCAGGAGGGAGCACCGAAGGTAGTCGTCGTCAACAAAGCGCTGGTGAAGCGCGACTTCCCCAACGAGGACCCGATCGGCAAGCGATGGTACGCGAACGACACCTCACTGGCGACCATCGTCGGAGTCGTGAGCACGATCCGCAACATGGGACCTCTCATGGAGCCGCGGCCGGAGTTCTATACTCCGTACACCTCCTCCTCGGTCTATAACATCATGGTCCGCGTGCGTGGGGATCCGCTGAGCGTGAACCGTAGCGTCGCGGCCGCCGTGCACTCGATCGATCCCCAGGCCGCTGTGACGCGGGTCATGCCGATGAAGGACGTCATTCTCGACAGTGTGCGCCGCCAGCGATTTTTCCTGGTGTCGATCACACTCTTCGCCGGCATCGCGGTCGTGTTGGTCGTCGCGGGATTGCACGGCGTGCTGAGCTACGTCGTGGCGCAACGCACCCGCGAGCTGGGCATCAGAACGGCGCTCGGGAGCACACCGGCCCGCACGGTCGGCTTGGTCGTGAATGGCGGGTTCCGCCTGATTCTGGTGGGGGTAGCCTTCGGGCTGGTTGGCAGTGCGCTCGTGACCCGCGTGCTCTCGGCGAACCTCTACGGGCTCAGTCCACTCGACACGCCAACCTGGCTGGTCGCAACGCTGGCGCTCGTCGCGATGGGACTCCTGGCCACACTGCTGCCGTCGTTGCGGGCGGCAGCCGTGGACCCGATGTCGGCGATGCGCGCCGAGTGATCAGTTGATGCCAAAGTGGCCTTTGCCTTGTCGATCAACCCACCTGGCCAAAGAGCACTTGCGATCTCTCGTACAGAGCCCGCGAGCCGCGGAACCAAAGGCGAACCTAAGCGGGCTCACATCGGGGGGAACGTCACGGATGTGTCGCGTTGTGCTCGCCTCTAAGCGACCCCAAGCAGTTATACTGTTGTCGGGCGACCGAATGCGGACGTTTGATCTCGTCGGCATACGGGAATAACACGGCAGGATGGGGCCAACATGAGCTTATCGTTTTCGCTTTCTGAGCGTCCGCGACCGATCGCGCCGGCGTGGCACACGCTGGCGGTGCTGCTGCTCCTCGCGACGCTCTCGACGCTGGCCGTCTATCTTCGGCTGGCCTCGGCCGACTCTCGACTGCCCCACCTGCCGATGTACGCGATCGTCATGCTGTTCGAATGGGCGACGTTCGCACTCACGCTCTGGGGATCGGACGCCGTGTTCAATGCCTCCATCGCTCGCGTGTTGCGAGAGCCACGGTCGCTTCCGTGGGATATTCTGACGTCATTGGTGTTAGCCGCCGTGCTCCTCGGCGTCACCCCGCTCATCATACTATTGATGGGCCCCTCCGATTGGGTATCGACACGCGGCATGATCCCCAACAACGGCGCCGAGGTTGCGGGCTGGATCCTTATGGCGATCACCGCCGGCGTCTGCGAGGAGACGATCTTTCGTGGCTATCTCCAGCAGCAGCTCACCGCATGGACTGGCCTCACGAGCGCAGGCATCATCGGACAGGCCATTATCTTCGCCGGCTTCCACACGTATCAAGGCTGGAAGAACGTGATACTGATCGGCGTGTGGGGCGTAGTGCTCGGCCTCGCCGCGTGGCTCCGCAAGGGCCTCCGTGGCAACATGATCGCGCACGCGATACTGGATGCCATCTCGATCCTCTAGCGAGTCGCGATGCGGCTGGGCAAGAGTGGCGCCCAGGAAGTGACTCGTGTTGCTCGCCGGCTGGTGCCCAACAGCATGGTTCCCCGTGGTCAGCATCCGCAGCGGCTGCTATCCCACGGAGCGGCGGTGTCGTTGGAGCCATTGCGGCGCTGACGCAGCTGATCGTCAGCGCCGCTTTGCGTCTGGTGCCGCCCGTCGGCAGCGAAATGTGCCCAGAAATGTGCCCATAGCCATCTTGCTCGCTTCTTGTACAGACGATACATTGATTTGTACATACGACAACGGAATCTGATGCCTACTACCCGACGTCCCAAATCCAAGCGCCCCAAGTCGGTTCGAAAAAATTTCCGGCTCGATCAGGCGCGCCTCGATGCCGCTCGCGAAGCTCTCGGCGCTAGTACGGAAACCGAAGCCATCGAAACTGCTCTCGACTTGGTTCTGTTTCGTAAGGAACTGGTTGATGGTGTGGATGCGCTTGTCGGCACTCCGATCGCAGCGTTTGACCGTTAGGATTTGCGCGGTTGTCAGTTCCAACGAAGTACGCGCTTGACACGAACCTGTTCATTCGCGGGTATCGCGATCGTGCGGGCGCTGAGCAGCTGAAGCATTTTCACGCGGTTTTCGCGCCGTACGAGTTTCTCAGCGCGGTAGTCGTTCAAGAGTTACGCGCGGGACTCAGCAGCGCCGGTGGCGTGAAGCAATTTGATCGCACTGTCGTCGAACCGTTTCAACGACGCGGTCGAATGATCACGCCCAGTTTTGCCGTGTGGCGAGACTCTGGCCGAGTGCTCGCCACATTGGTGGCCGAAGATGGTCTTGAACTCCGTCGTGTTCCGAAGCACACCGTGAACGACATCATGATCGCACTCTCTTGCCGAGAGGCCGGTGTGACGGTCGTCACCGAGAACGAGAGTGATTTCCGGCGGCTACGTCGCATCGTACCGTTCGAGTTCGTGCCGCCCTGGCCTATGTCGCCTTAGAAGAAACGGGTTGATCTTACGACTTCGGTACCATCGAATCAACCCAAGCGAATACCTCGCTCAGGCGCACGACCGAGAGTCAATAGTGCCGTCTCCGGCCCGTGCTCGGCGGGATAGATCGGCCAGTTAGCATGAAGCAGGATGGCCCCGCGGGAGGTCCATCCTAAGTGACCTGGGTGTGAAGCGAGATCCGTCATCTCGTAAATTAAAGAGGGAGCGCGACCAGCGATCCCCACGCTGGGTTGTGGGGCAGGGGCTGAATCGTCTAAGTTTCGCGCTCCGTAGTACTTGGATGGGTGGCCGAGTGGTTGAAGGCACCGGTCTCGAAAACCGGCATACCGGTGAACCCGGTATCGTGAGTTCGAATCTCACCCCATCCGTTGTCGGTCCACGCGCTCCTGCGCGTGTCCCAGGGAGGGGTGGCCGAGTGGTTTAAGGCGCACGCCTGGAAAGCGTGTGGGCTCGCAAGGGTCTCGCGGGTTCGAATCCCGCCCCCTCCGTTGGTTGTGAGCGAGATGGTACGCCGACGTCGGCCGGCGCTCCTGGGTGGGATCGATAGCCGTCGGGTCGCGGGACGTTCGTGTCTGTCCGTGTTGGCCAGTGTCGCGCGAGAATTCGCTACGCTAGGGCCAACGAGCTGACGGTTGCAATCGCACGTGGCGGGCACACTACGGCCACGTAAATTGGCTGTGTGTCCGGCGAGCCGATCGTGTCGTATTGCTTACTCCGCACGCTGTGGAGGAGATGGCACAACGAGGGATTTCGGCCGACACGGTTGGCGATGTACTTCGCGATCCCGGAGAGCGACACCCGCATCGGCCGGGCAGGGATGTCCTCCAGTCTCTGGTTGACTTCGGCGACCCGCCGAGTCGATATATCGTTCGGGTGTTCGTCGATGTTCTGCGCCAACCCGCGGAAGTCGTTACGGTATACCGTAGCAGCAAGATCGCGAAATACTGGAAGGGGGGCACATGAAAGTGACCTACGACTCACGGACCGACACATTATCGGTACTCTTGCAAGAGGGTCGGCCGATCGCTGAGAGCGACGAGGACAAGCCCGGGATCATTCTGGACTATGACGAGGCGGGCAACCTGGTCAGTCTGGAAATCCTCGACGCCTCCCGTCGCGTCACTGACGCCAGGAAGATGGACTTTCGGGCCGCCTAAGAGCACGGCCGCTCGCACGCGCGACTGTCACCGGCAGGTCAAGCCCCTAACGAGATCGGGAGCGATAACAGTCGCTGGCCGCGAAGACGATCATCTAGCTCGGGGCGTTGAACAGCGTGCTGAGGCAGGCAAGCCTGTGACTATGAGCCGCTACCTGATTGTGATCGAGGAAACCCCAACGGGTTACTCGGCGTATTCGCCCGACCTGCCGGGTTGCATTGCGACGGGACACAATCGCGCCGAGGTGGAGCAGAGCATGCGTGACGCCATTTCATTCCACATCGAGGGACTGCAGGAAGCCGGACAGCCGATCCCGCGTCCGGTCTCGACGTCAGCCTACGTAGACGTAGCAGCGTAAGTCGATCCCTAGCGCACCGCACCCAGAATAGTCGCGAAGGATCCGCTCCGAGCGGTCCTGCGCCGAGCGCTGATTGTAGCCGGCGCTCGTCACGACGACGACCAGATCCAAGGACGGCACCACGTAGACCTTCTGGCCGCCGTTGCCCGACATGAAGTAGTAGAAGATCCGGCGGTCGGCGACGGGCATCGTGTTGGTCCACCACCCATAGCCGTACCCGTCGTACCCCGCGAACGGTGTGGGGAATCGGGGGACGGTGGCCGAGTCCAACCACGCGCGTGAGATCACGCGGCGGCCGTGCCAGACGCCGTGATCGAGCGCGAGCTGTCCGAGCGCGACCAGGTCGCGGGCGCGGATGCGGAAGTTGCCCTGCGTCGACGTGTGACCGGCTGCATCGGCCGTCCAGCGCACGTCGCGGATGCCCAGCGGATCGAAGAGCGACGCCTGGGCGAATGCTGGGACTGGTTGGTGCGTGGCCTCGGTAAGTATGGCGCCGAGCAGCATGTAGTTGAGCGAGGCGTAAGCCCAACGGGTGCCGGGCGGACGCGCCAATGGAATCGTCCGGGCGAACGCCAGCCAATCGCCGTGCCCGTCCATGCGATTTTCGTTGCCGGGCGAGTCGGCGGTGTTATCGTCCGCATCGAGCCCCGAGCTCATCGACAAGACATTGGCCAGCGTCACGGGCTGCCAACCCTGCGGGACCGACAGGAGCGTCGCGAGACGGCTATGCACGCTCGCGATGCGCCCTTGGTCGATCGCGATCCCGATCAGCATCGACGTGATCGTCTTGGTGGCCGAGCGGATGTCGTGCAGGGAGTCCGCCGTCTCGCCGTTGAAGTACTGCTCGGCGACCAGCCGGCCGTGCCGCTGGACCAGCACCGCCCGCATCGTATGCGTCGGGTCGTCCGCGGCCCGGAGCGCGCCCGTGTCGAGGCCGGGCGAGGGCGGCGCCTGAGCTCCCGCCGCGGACGCCGCGACCGCCCACGCCAGGCCAACGCGGGTTCCCCAACGGCCGCCAGGCGTCACGAGCTGTTCGGCTGAGCGACGTCGAACCGGAGCGCGCTGTTCGCCTCGCCGCGCGACGGGCCGCTCTGCCGCATGCCCCACAGCCAGGTCGTGCCGTCGACCCAGCGGCTCCGACACACCGACCGCACGATGCGGACGCCGGTGCGCGCGACCTCCTCCTCCGGCACGCGGTACGGCGACCCGGCGGTGATGCTCGACGGCCGGAGGATGCGTCCCACAGGTTCAATCGGCGTCCCATCGGCCCGCAGCATCGCGGCGCGTTCGAGGGCCGCGGCGCCGGTCACCGCATTGACTCGCGCCGGCAGAAACGGAATCCAGTACTCCGGAACACGAGTCTGGATGTCGTACACGAGCGGGATCGCGGCCGCTTGGGGCGCGGGCGGCCGCGGTGCCGCCCCGCCGTTCCGCGCGATATCGCGCTCGTGACCCGACCACCCCTCGCCGATCGCGTTCTGGGTCGCGAGCTCCAGCGCCCACACCATGTTCGCCTGCTCGTCGCGCGCGAACTGCACCTCCTCCACCGGCGCCCCGCGCTGCATCGCCACCCCAACGCTCGGCGGAAAGACGAAAAACGGCGCGCGCGCGGTCTGGCCAACGATGTTGGTGGTGAACGCCGCCCACGCGCCCGCCGAGATCGCCTCTTGATCCGCACGCGTGACCCGCGTGATCACGCCAAAGACATCGTGCACCAAGAGCTGCGTGACCTCGTATAGCGCGCCGGGCGCCAGCGAGACCGGGATCACGAACCAGTCGTTCCCGTGCACCAGCATGAGATCCATCACCGCCAGCCGCGCCAGATCGCGCTTGTCGGGCACGACCGACCCAATATCCGACCCCGACGTCTCGAAATCCCAGAAGCGGGCGTTCGGCATGCCCGGGAATCGCAGGTGGGCCGGCATCACGCCCCGCGCCTTCGCCGCGGCGGATCCAGGCGCCGTTGGAGGCGTGAGGTCCAGCGCCGACCACTCCAGCAGCCCATCGTCGGCCGGGCTGGCTTGCAGAGTGATCGCGCTGCCGTCGGGCGCGGTTCCCGTGATCCCCAACCCGTACCCGAGCGTCGCCGGTTGCCACGCACCGGGATCGCTAGTGCCCAGCGTCCCGACGGTCGCCGCGACCCAGGCCAGAAAGTCGTTGATCGCGGCCAGCGCCTGCGGTTGGTCCGCCGTCGGGATCGCCGGCGTCGCCGGCAGAGCGGGCTGCGCCGCTTGGGCCGCCGCGGCCAACGCCACCCCATTGATCGCGCGCGACGCGCACACACTGCGAAACGTGACGTCGGACGGGTCGCTGGCGTCGACGGGTGTCGCGCTCACCGAATACGCTGTCCGAAATGCCGGAATGAGCGCGGCCACCCCGCGCTCGGTGAGCAACCGCTCGGCGGTCTGCCCGAGCTCGATCGCCGTCGCCAGATCCGCGTCCAATGGCTCGCGCTCGCTCTCGTACTCGAGCGGCCCGCCGCCCAGCGGCTCCACCGCCTGTCCCGTGGCCTGCCACGCGGTCAGCGCGCCGAAACGCTCCGCCATTTCCACGAAGGCTGGCGAACCGGCGTCGCCTCCCAGGAACTCGCCAAGCTGCCACTGCCGCGTCAGCGTCCACAGCGGATCGCGGAGCCGCGCGCACATCGCATCGACAAATGTCTCGCCGCGGGCATCGGGCTCTCCGCGCACCCAATAGGTGATCGATGGCGGACGCAACACGAACGTGGGGCCGGCTCGCACGGAGAGGGTCACCCGGTGGCTCCCGCGGCGATCGTCGCCGCCGTGATCGTCGTCTCGGCGCGGAGCGTTCCCCGCCATGGGAACGTCACCGTGTCGTCATTGGCGTTGGCGGTGAAGTAGATCGCGGGAATGAGCTGTGACAGGCTACCGAGAAGACGGCCGTCCACCCCCCGCATCTTGGCCAGATCCAGCGTCTCGCCGACGATCGTGGCCAGCGTATTGAAATCCCACTGCTCCACGGACGCCGGTGGTACGGCGACCAACACGGCGTGCGGCGCTTCGGCTTTCGCGACGTCGTAGTGGAACGCGAGACCGGTCATCTCCGTCGCGTTCGGGATGAGCTCCACCCACTCATCGATGGTGAGCCCGTACCACGTGGCGGTCGCCGCCGGCGTCGAGGGCCGCGCCAGCGCCACCGACAGGCGTCCGCTCACGCGATCGGCTTCGGACGCGAAGGGCAAGCCCACCCAGTGCGGCGGCGGCGCGCCGGCGACCACGGGGAACTGCGCGATGTCCAACGCGACGGGCGGCGCACCCATCGCCTCGGTGAGCAATCGGACGCGGCGCCAACGGCCAAGTGCCGTTCGCACCCGGCTCGCCTGCTGCAGCCACTTGATCGGCGCGTGTGGGTCGCCCACCAATGCCGGCCCCGCCGCCAACGCCGACCCCACCGTCGCAGCAGGCGACGGGGCAAACCCCGTCACCAACACAAATCCCTGCCCGAAGATCTGCTGTGCGATCTCCACCGCCGCGGCCACGCGCGCGGCATCCGTCGGGGGCGGCGTCGGGGGAAGATGCGCCGCTGTGGCCGCGGCAATGCGCGCATTGACCGCGGCCTGCGTCCGCTGCGCCTGGTCGATCAGCGTCGTCGCCACGTCCCCTTCGTTCGCGCCCGCGCCCGGTACGGGGTACGCGCCGGTGACGCCGTACGCCGCCGTCGCACGCAGCGCCGCTACGAGCGCCGCGCGCGTGGCGCCGGGCGCTACGGCAGCGTCCAACTGGGTCTTGATCGCCGCCAACCCGGCCTCGGCGGCGGTCGCGCGCGCTTCCGCATCCGCGACCGCCAAGACTCCCAGCGTCGTCGTCGAGACGTCCGCCGCGCGCACGAGATCCTGCCACGCCATGGTCCGCGCGCCACCGATGAGTCGGAGCAGCGCTTGCGCCGCCTGCAGGAGCTCGGGCACCGCGCGGACGGTGTCGCGATCCCAGCCCGGATCACGGGCATAGATGACGGAGATCGTCCCGCTCACCGGCGTGTCGCCGAGCGCCGCGGTGATGCACCGCCGGTCCAACTCCGACGCCGCGGGTTGATCCGTGACCGATGCGGCCAGCGCCAGCATGTCGATCGGCCGCAAGCCGAGTTGGTCCATCGTCACCGTGTGGTCGGTCACGACCGGCGAGGCGCCGGAGTTGTCGGTCACCCGCACGATGCAGCGCACGTTGCCCGGATCGCCCAGAAGACTGCCCACCCACGCGTCGAGCCGGGGCTCGGCGGCAGCGCGCGGCGTGGCGGTCGACGGCCAACCCGTGCTGATGGCGACGGCGGGGTCGCCGATGACGATCGCCACGCGATGGGTGACATTGACGCCGCCAGTCACGGGATGCACAACGCCGGGGTCCGGTGGGCGCGCGCCCTGCGCCATCGTGTCCAGGCTCGCCGATGCTCCCGCCGTGCTACCCTGCACGAGCTGATACACGGAGTCGGCCAGCAGGACATTGGCGACGGAGTCGACGGTCGTGTCCAGCGCTCCCAGCTCGGCGATGAGGGCATCGTACAATGCGCCGGACGCCGCGGCCGGAAGGCCTGCCGTGCCCCACGGGATCGCGTTCGCTTTCCAGGCGGTGCGCAAGGCCAGTCCGTCGACGACGTTGCGCGCCGCGATCGCTTCGGCTTGCTCCCCGGAGTCGAAGGCTTTGTTGGCCACGAGCGGATACACGTTGCGCAGCGGGTCGATGAGCGCATCCGCTAGACGGGCATGGAGACCGCTCTCGATCTGATAGCCGAACACCGCGCCGACTTGCTGTCCCTCGGCGACGGCTTCCAGCACAAACCGCGCGGCACGCACGCGGGCGGACGAGAGGTCGACCGCGTAAGGGTTCGCGCCGCTGTCCCCCGCGTAACTGAGATACGCGTTGCGGAGCACGGCGGCCGCGGCGGCGTGCGCCATGGACGGCGCTTGGATGTATCCGCCGGTCGAGTCGAGCGCCGCACGCCGGTCGCTCAGCCGGATGGCCGGCTGTCCGCCCGGCTTGAGCGACTCGACCCACGCGTACGCGCCCACATGACTGCCCGTCGGCGTGGTCGAGCGCATCGTGTCCAAGCGCTCGGCGTAGAGCGCCGAGGTCCACGCATCGATGCGGTTCGACGCCAGATCCAACGTCTCCGTGCAGAAGCGATCCAGCTCGGCGGTCGGGAGTGTCTCGAGCACGCCCAGCGCCTCGCGATAGGCGACGATCGCCGGCGGCAGCGTCCGCGTAGCCTCGCCCGGCTGAATCGGCGACAGAAAATGCGCCAGCGTCAACGCGTGCGTGACCGATGACACCGGTGCCCCGAGATAATCCCACGGGGTGGGACGCGTCTCGGTGCCCGCGACGATACCGGTCAACTCGCGGACCGCGAGATCGTCCACCGCCGCGCCCGCCGCGAGGAGAATGCGCCGGCCTTCTCGCCAAGACTCGGTGAGCGCGGCGTAGCTCAGGAGCCGGAACAGCAGCACCGATGGGGCAGGGAACGGCGTCGCGCCGGCGCGCAGATCGTCGATCGACGCCGTGCGCACCCACGTGATGAAGTTCGGCGCGAGCGGGTCGGTCTCCGACAACGTCGTGGCGACGAACGGAAAGCGAAATGGCAGCGCATTGGCCGCGAACACGTTCGTCAACGCCCGGGGGTTGGCGCCCGACCACCCCATGCTGCGCAGCAGGTTCGCCGCGGTCATATCGCCGAAGAGCGTCACCAGCGCCCAGTCGACGCCCAGCAGCCCCACCAGGTTGGCGAGCGTCTCGGCGCCCAACAGCCGTCGGAAACGCAGCGTGCGCGCACTCGCGTCCATACTCAAGGCGTCCAGCACGTCGCCTTCGCCGTCGTTCGTCCGGCCCAAGTGCGGGGCCGCGCCGATCTGCGCCGACCAGAACGGCTGCGCGGCGCGCAGGATCCCGGGCAACACGCTCGTGATCGGCGATGCGCCCGGTTGTCGGGTCGGTATCGCTTTCCATAGGGCGAGTGACGACACGGGAAGCAGTCCATACGGCACGTTCCCGATGCGAAAATTCGGAAAGTGCCCCCGGGCACGCACCCGGTTCGCGAAGTACTCGCGCGTGGCGTCGATGGTGCCTTCACTCACGATCGGCGCCATCATCGTCTCCAGAAAGTACTCCCACGTCGCCGGGAAGAGCGCCCGGTTCATCGCGGCGGCCGACGCTTGCTCCGTCCGGTCGGCACCGGCGATGTGGGCGACCGTATCATCGGCCAGCCCAAGCGCGCGCGACCAGAGGACGCCATCGCCGTCGGGCGTCGCCAAGCCCGGTCCTTCTTCCACGGCGAAGCTGATCGCCCCGTTAGGGTCCGGCGGCGGATAGCCCGACGGCACCTCGCGCGAATCGTGCGTCGGCGTGCCCTGCGGCACGAACGCGATCCCCCGCGTATAGTGATGACCGTCGATCAGGGAGCGGATCGCCGTGGCGGCGTCCGCGGGCGCGATCGTGGTTTTGACCCCGAGCACCAGCAGTCGGTCGATCCCGGCGGTGAAGTCGGCCGATTGCAGCGGCAGGGCGAACGCCATACCGGCCGCGACGGCGGTCGGGTAGTCGACCGTCCAGAGCACCGCCGGGTCATAGTCGACGCCCAAATTGAGGGCGCCGGAGATGTCGACCAACGACGCCGCCGGAGTGTCTGGTGCGATGGTGAGTGGCAGCGGTTCGAGAACCGGGCTGCTCCACGCGCGGGCGATCTCGGCGCCTCCCCGATACGCGACCGCGATCCAGCGGTCCGGCAACAGCGGAGCCACCGCGGGCTTCGTCCACGACGTCGCGCGAAGCGGTGGCGCCGGGTTCGCCGGATTCGTCTGCAGCACGATCCACGCCGCACGCGGCGACGGGTAGGTCCCCAACAGGTGACGCCAGGCATTGTTCGGTCCCACCGTGCCCGCGGCTTCGGTCCAGTACAGTTGGCCACACGCCAGCTCATCGGCGGTCAACTCTGGCTCGAAGCTGTTCGCCAGGATCTCGTCGGGATACACCCGAATGAGCAACGCCGACTGCGCCGATGAAAATCGCGTCTCGACGCGCACGGGAAACAACACGATCGGATGGTCGGCGTCCAGCCGTTGGACGTCTCCCGGGGGGTTGTTCGTCGAGAGTTGTTGACCGATCGTCTGATTGAGCGTGTTGCGCGCGCTGGCCAGCGTCGCTTGGGCGGCGCCCAACGTCCGGGTGGCCTGCGCATAGGCGTCGGAGCCGGCGGCTGCCGCCGTGACGCGCGCGCGCGCCGCGTCGACCGCGGCCTGCGCGCTGGCGTGCGCCGTCCGCGCCTGCTGGACGTTGGAGAGCTCGACAGGGCTCATGGCGCGACGTCGGGTGGGATCATGGTCGAGCCGTGGACCGCGACGCGCATCGGCACGCGATACGTGATGTAGGCGATATCCGACGCCCGCGCCCCGTCGCCCGCGTGCCACACGGCGTGATCCGGATCGGTCACCGTCGAGGTATTGGGTAGCGCCGCGGAGAGGTCGATGAACTGGACGCTGGCGAGCGACGCCGGGCTGGCCGCGAGATCACTCCACGCCATGCCCGGCCAGCTGGCGACGGGCCCTCCGAAGGTCGTGCCAGCGGGTTCGAGACCGAGACGCGGCTCCGTGGGCGCTTCCTGGAGAATGAAGAACCACCCCGGATCGCCGGGCGGCTTGTCGGCGCCGCGCACCTGGTCCGCCGTGAGCGCAAACCCCCAGAATCCCACGCCGGCGCCGAGCGTCCCCGAGAACAGTGGTTTGGATTGGTTGGTGTCGTCGACGGAGCGCGTGAAGCCGTCCGGGTTCCACTTCGCATGGCTCGCGTACACGATCGTGTTCGGGTAGCGCCGCAGGAGCTCCGCGCGCAGCAGCAACACCAGATAGCTTCCGCCCGGCGGCGTGGCCCGACTCGAATGCGTACCGAGGAGCGATGCCGCGGCCCATGTGTTGATCGGCGTAAGGTCTTTGAGACTCTCGGGCTCGGGCTGTCCCGGTGGGATCGCGGTCGACGAGTCCCAGAACTGCCGGAAATACGTGCCCCGTTGATCGATCGGGTATTCGTTGAAGAGAAGCGTGCGCGTCATCTCGTGGTTGACGCCCACCATGTACGCCTCGATGAACGGCTCGTTCGTCTGCACGAGCGAAATCGTGTCGGCCGGCACCTGATCGAGTCCCGGCAATAGCCAATCTTGCGAGACCGCTAACAGGGGCTTGTACATGGGATCGGGGAAGCTCGGCGCCGCCATGATCGGCTCGATCGGATCCTTCGGTTGCCACACGATTCCGGTGGCCAGCGTCAACCGCTGGAGATAGCTCACGGCCACCGTGAGCTTGGGGTCGAGCGCCGCCACAACCTTCGATCGGATCGATGCCAGATCGGCGGTCACGAGCACCGGGCCGGCGGCCGGCGCCGTCTGAACCTCGGCGAACATTGCGGCGGCAGCGGAGCGGAACCGGGCGCCACTCGCCGAGTCGGCCGCGCCGATCGCGGCGACGGGTGCCGGCGTCGGCACGGCGCCGTTGTACTCCTGCGGAACGAACGCCGGGCGGGCCGGAGCCCCTTGGATCTGGCTGGATGTCAGCGTGCCGTTGTGGAGCGCCATGCGACGCTGGAGATCGGCGATGGGCGCGCTCGCCATGAGTTGGCTGCCCAGGAGCTGACCAGCGACCACGATGATCCCCAACACCATGGCGATCGCGCCCCCGCCCACGAGAAACAGGATCACGGCCAGCAGGAGCGCGACGATCAACTCGATGAGACTCAGATGGCTGAACGCGCTCAGGAGCGCCATCCAACCCGGTGTCGCCCAGGATGGCACGGTATGCTGCGTCGCGGTGGTCAACGTCGTGAGTTGCGCCGGCGTGGTGGGCGGCGGCGCGACGCGCAACGCGCCCAGATTGACGCGCTCGACGACGGTGGGGCCGGCGAGTCGGCCGGCGTTCGCGATGCGCCGGCCGAGCTGGCCGCCGGGCCGCATGAGGCGACGCCAGGCTGGACGCAGCAGCCCGGCACGCAGCGGACTATTCGCCAGCACGGCAGCGACGGTGGTCGGGCTGGCGAGGATGCGCGGGTGGACGGGAGCCGTCACCGCGATGAGCGTCGAATCGCTCAGGACAGTGAGATGGCGCTGATAGAGGCTGACCGCGGTCTCGCGCGCCAGTTGCGCGGCTTTGAGCCTGGCGTTGATCGACCGGATCGCGCCGACCTGCGCCCAGGCGCCGGCGAGGTATTGCTGCTGGTTCTCCTGGATGGCGACCGTCCCGAGACCGGCGGCCACGCGGAGGCGGGGGTCGGCGTTGAGATCCGGAAACCAGCGCGTCGGATCCGCTGCGGCGCCAAGCTGGTTGGTGGCGGCGTACCACTGGCCATAGAGGGGCGGAGCGACGGCGCGCTCCGCCCCTGGCGACGCCAGGAGCGTGGCTGGTGTGTCGAGCAACGTCGCGAGCGCGTTCGTCCAAGCCGTGCGGTCGCCGGTGGCCCACGTCGTGCTGGCGCTGTCCAGGGCGCGGAGCGCGGCTTCGACGTTGAGCGCCTGTAGCGGCGCCGCCGGCGCGGCGGGCGGCAGCATGTAGCCCGCCGCACTCACGTCCATCGGACGCGATCCCACGGTCGCCGGCATGGGGCGGGGCTGGACGCGCTCGACGAGGGACGCAAAATCGCCATCGTCACCCGTCTGGAACCGCCACTGATAGTACACCGGCAGTTGGACGTTGCTCTCGCCGCTCGTCCAAGCGGGCGCGAGCCCGTCGATCGTGTCGGGCACGTTCTGCGACAACCCGGCGAGGCGCGCGCGCTCGAGCGCCGGCACGAGGAACGCCGTGTACGCCGTATCGGGGGCGAGCTGTCGCGGACACAGGAGGCGCGCCAGGATGCGATCGGGGTCGTTGTCCAAGAGATCCAGCACGGTCGCCGCGTCCACCGACTGCTCGCCCGTGATCTGCACGTGGCTCCAGGCCCAGGATTGGTCGAGCGCCGGGAGCGTAGCCGCCGAGTTGACGGTGATCGACCCCGCGGCGCTGGCGTACTCGCCGTCGGCGAGTACGATGAGCACGATCCACGGTCGCAACCGGTCGGCCGCGCTGCGGCGGGCCGGCGTGAAGCGCCACGGCACGTCAGCCGGTTGGAGCTCGATCAACGGGAAGTAGTTGGGCTCCGACTGATAGACATTGGGGCGCGGCCAGGTGCGGATCACCGTGCGGGGATCCAGCGTGGCGACATTGCCCGGGCCGTAGAGGGCGAGTGAGACATTGGTCGCCCCCGTGGACAGCGGGCCGGGGCCGATGGTGACGCCAATGTCGAGCGTAGCGCGTGGCGCCGGCGTGGGATCATCGTCAGTGCGACTGATCTCGATGCCGATCCCGCGGCGCAGCCACGGCAGAAAGGTATGATAGCCCAGTTCGGAGTCGCCGTTGCCGTTGCCGTTGCTCATGCGACCTCCGCGAGCTCGTAGAGTGGGATGACCTGCAGCGTGCCTTGGTCCGCCGGGTTCCGGGCCACGTGCGCCGACAGGGCGGCGAAGGTGTCGCCTTTGGTGCCGGCGGCGGCGATGTCCGGACGCGGGGTGAGATCGACCGTGCTGACGATCACGTACTGCTCGGCGGGCATCGTGACCAGCTTGGGCGCGCGAGGATCCGGCATGGACGCGGCCAAGCCCGTCGTACGGAGCGGCGCGTGGGCCGCGGCGCCGGCCTTCGCCCAGGCCAGCGTGTCATCGCGCGCGATTTGATACGGGAGCGCGAGAATCGGGCGGGTCCGATCGATGATGGTCGTCTCATAGACGATGTTGACGTCGTACTGCTTGCCGAAATCGACCGTCCCGCCGCCCACGGTGAAACCCGCATCCATTGGCTCGAACGAGGGGAGCGAGAGCTTGTCGCCGTCGGACAGGTTGCGGTACTGACCCGGCGCGAACTCGCCCTCGATGACGGTATACGGCACGGAGGCCCCACCCAGGGTGACACCGGCGAGGTCGAACTCACTCTGCTGCTCGGGGATCGCGTTCCCGACCGTGTCGAGCGGTTGGTCGAGCGGCAGTACCTTCTGCTGAAAGGTGAGCGTCCCGCTGGGGTCGATCAGAATGGGGGCGGCGTTCTTCTCCGGTGGCGATAGCGTCGCGATCTGTTGGACGTCAGCGGGGAGAGCGCCCGTCCAGTTGCCCGGGAGTTGAATCGCCGCTTGCAGTGGCGTCCAGGCATTAATCGACGGCAGCGGGTTGGACTGCGCATTCCCGATCGTGAAGCTGACGTGGGCGCTGATCGAGAAGAACAGGATCGAGATGCTCGCCTCGCCTTCGGCGTGCCACGGCGTGGGTCCCGACAGCGTGCCGTTCACGGAGATGCCCATCAGCACGCTGGTGCCGCTGCGCAGCGCCAATCCCGCCGTGAAGTCGACGATAAACGAGAATGGCGAGTACGTGATCAGCGCATTGAACCCGAGCCAGCCGTCGATGTTGAACGAGCTCAAGCCCATGTACAGCTCGAGCTTGGCGCCGATCTGGAACGAATTGCTGGTGACCGCGAGGTACGCCTGGAGCGTGAGGCGGAGATCGTCGCCCGAGCCCAGGGCGAGCGTGATGCGATCGACGGAGGGAAAACCCGCGGGCGGCTGGTAGTGCGGATTGAATCCGCCCACCGAGAAAATGAAGTTCGCGTCATCGCCCCAGGTGAGCATGAGCGCCATGCCGCCCGAGATCGTGAACGTGACAATCCGCGAGTCGTAGATGTCGGCGATGATCTCGAAGAGCTGCTTGGCGACGTCGAGGACGCCGAGCACGTCGACGTGGATTTCGACGAGCGCGTCGTCCTCGGTGGGGAGCGCCATGCTCAACTGGCCGAGAATCGCGATCACGATCGGGTTGGGCAGCTCGATGATCACGCCCAGCTTGGCGGTGATCAGTGACGGCGTGCCCCAGCCCAGCTCGAGGATCGGGCCGAAGACGTACTGACCGGTCGCCGGCGGGAAGATCGTGCTCAGCTCCGAGATGATCTGCGGCGCGTCGGCGACAGGGTCCGGCGGGAACAGGATGTCCGAGATCGACCCGGTCTTGAGGCCGGCCTGGATCGCATCGGTGATCATCGAGCGATTGACGCCACAGAGCCCGCCGACGCCGTTCAGCGTGAATCCGAACGAGAGTTGGATCGGCGTGAACGTGGCGCTGATGATGATCAGGAACGAGTAGCCGGACTGCCCGTCGGGGAGCTTCGTGTCGAGGAGCCCGATCGCGGTGATCGAGATCCCGTACAGCGAAAGCGACAGGATGCCGGAGTAACGACCGCTCGGCGGGTCGTACGAGATGAATCCGCCGCCCGTGATCGGGCCGGCGTCGATGCTGATGCCCAGTCCGGTCGGTGGCTTGAAGCCGATCGACAGGTCGACGGGGCCCAGGTTGCCTTTTTGGAACGCGAGCGTGGCCAACGCGCCGATCCGATCGACAGAGGCCGCGATGGGTCCCAATGTCGCTCCGGCGGCGACGCTTGCTTCGAGTGAGAGCTGTCCGGCGCTCGAGATGTCGATCGCCACGTACAGCGTGGGAATCGTGAGCGGGCCAATCGACAGGTTGAGGGCGATCGTGGTCTCGAGGCCCGCGCTGCCCGTGAAGTAGACGCCTTTCGAGCCGGACCACCCGACGGTGAAATCGAAATTGGCGGTCAGGCCGTCCGGTGGCAGCAGCGACGAAAGGAAGCTGTCGACGTCGGACGACTTGATGACGACTTGGCCCTTCGAGACACCGGCCTGGATCGCCATCTCGCCGGTGGCGTGGTTGTTGGCCGCGTCCCAGGAGAAGTCGGCGCCGATTCCCGCGGTAATGCCGCCGGCCTGGACGGCGATGCTGCCCGCGGCGCCGAAGATCGGCAGGGTCGTCGCCGGGGCGACCGGTGCGCCGACGAGATTGAACCACAGCTGGCCATCGAGCGTTCCGCTCGGCGGCACGAGCGTGATCGTGCTGGGCGGCGCGATGTCGACCGCGAGCCCCGTGGCGAGCGCGCCCTTGCCGACGATCTGGATCGACCACCCGTCCATAAAGAACGGCACCGTGATCGTGAATCCGTCGGTGAGGCCAATCTCGACCGCCAGTCGGAGGCCGGGCGGCGAGAGCGCCGCGTTGGTGGTGAGGGACAGCAGCAAGACGCGAATCGACGGCGGCGTCGTCGCCGTTGCTTTGGCGTACTTCGCCGGAACAGCGAACGCGTAGAGGACGTCGGCGCCGCGGTCCAGCAGGAGCGTGCCGTCGAAGCCCGGTGTGTTCCAGCCATACTCGGACGTGAGGAAGTCGAGCGGCTTCTTGAGCAGATTGGGAAGGGCGTCGAGATGGATCGCGGCGCTGGGTGTAGGGCGGTTTCGTCGGATCCGTCGACGTCGTGTTCTGTGGTGTCGCCTCGATGATGCCGAACAGCGCGAGGCAGGCGCGCAGTCGCGGGTAGTAGCTCTCCAGGTACGAGACGACGACGTAGCCCAGGAGCGCGTCGGCCAGCTCGCCCGCGAACGCGCTGACGTCGGCCGGTGTGAGGCCCGGGAGGGAAGAAGCCGCGGCGTCGATCGCCGAGGCGATCGCGTCGATCGCGGTCAAGACCTCGGCGGCGGCTTGCAGCAGCTTGCCGATGGCCGCGACGATCTGGGCGACGTCATTGGCGCTGATCGCCGTGTCGAGCTGCGTGATGAGCGCCGGGAGGGCGGTGACGGCGGTCGTCGCCTGCGTCAGCGCGTTGGAGACGCCGGCCTGAGCCGTGAGCGCGGGCGGAAAGGCGAGTCCGAGCTCCGCGAAGAGGCTGATGACATTTCCCGACGCGAGGCGTGTCTCGAGCGGCTGAAAAACTTGCGCCAGCTCGGTTGCCAGGACGCCTATGGTATCATTGGCCACGGTGCGACAATTTCACGGGCCGATCGGCCAGGTGATCGGAAGGGTGAACGCCGGGGACGCGATGAACGAGAGCATGCCCCAGAGGGCCGCGTGGACCTCGCGCTCGATTTTCGGAAATTCGAAGGTACGGTCAGGCCAGAAACTGCCCTGCGCCTGGCTGCCGCACTCGATGGTGTACGCGAAGAGCTCGGGCGGAGCGGCCTTCTCCGTGGATGAGGCATTGACCGTGAACTGCCGGCTGAAGTGGTAGTCTTCGCCTGCGCCCGGCGCGACGTAGAGCCCCTGACCCGACGAGCTCACGTCGTACTCACCCGTGAATCGCTGCCGGGATGGATCCTTTGCCGAGTCGAGACGGGGATCCAGCGTTTGCGTGCCGCGAACGCAGTGCTGCATGCGTCCGCCGAGCACGTACATCCGGGCCAAGGTGGCCGTCGGGACGAACTCCGCGTACGTCCCGTCGCGTGTGCCGTCCAGGCTCTGGTTCTTGATGTTCTGTTTTGGAAACTTCGACTGATTGCCGTTGGCCAGACCCCAGGGATAGACGATACGCGGTCCGGCCGAATGCACGTCGCAGAACACGCGCGCGCCCTTTTTCTGGAGCCAGTCCATGTTCTTGACTTCGGGCTCGTCCATTTTGACCGATCCGCGGAACGTCTCGCCCGCGTCGTGCTGTACGTTAGAGGTTGGTGGCCCCGGGCAGGCGGTCGCGACCGCCTTGATCTGTGATTGGAACGATGACGCGTAGAGGGTGGTGAACTCCCACCCGATATCGAAATTGCGATTGATGTCGACGCCGATTCCTTGGTCGTTGCCGAGCGTGTCGAGGCATTGCCCGGCATTCCCGCGCCGATTCTTGCGCCACCAGGACACGATCGACTGGGGCATTCGGCTGAACTCCCGCCCGTCGGGGTTCATCAAGGGCGCGATGTAGAGATCGATATTGTTGAAAATGCGCTGCACGCTCCGCGCATTCATGGTGAACGCCGGATAGAGGATCGGCGTGTCAGGGGATGTCGGGAAAGGGAGAGAGGGCGGCGAATTCTGGGTGAGCAACGGGTACGACGCGGGGTCCGTGCCCTTGGTGTCCAGCATTTTCTCGACGAAGCTCACCAGCGCGTCGGGTGGTGCCCACTCGCGCGCGTGGACCCCGCCGGTCACCACGACCACGGTTCGTGGCGTGGCCGGGGTCGTGGTGGCGTGAATCTCCACGAAGGGCGGGTTGCGTCCGGCGATGTTGTTGGCCGGGTCTCCGGGCGTCGCGTTCGGGCACGTGCCGAACGTGCAGAGGTTCTCCGGCCGGGCCGCGGCGGCTTGCAGGCGGGTCGTGATGTCGTCGGCCCTGAGGTAGCTAGGCAACGCCCCCGCCTCCCTCTCGACTGGCGATCTCGGCTTCCCGTTGTTGCTGCAGTTGGTCCCCGGTGAGCACCAACTCGATCGTCACGCCGGGTTGTGCCGCCTGGGCGGCGGTCACGGCGTCAGATGTGGCATAGGCCGTGAGCGCGAGCGTGCCGTCGGGGAGCACGAACTGCCCGTGGTCGTCGAACGTGATGCCGGGAATAGCGAGGAGCGCCGCGAGGGCCGCGGGGGGCCCGTTCACGGAGTACAGGTTTGGCCAGCCGCTGGAGCCGTTCGGCATGAGGTCACCTTCTCGACGGTATCGCCGAATAGTGCGCGATCCCGGACGGATGGCAAGAGTGGGCAAACGGGTGTGTAACGACCCTCCCGCCCATGTGTCAACGATTCATTGGGGCCAAACGTTCAAGACAGTTGACCGTCAGATCCGGAGAGACAGGAGCATGAAGAACGGCTTGCGTGCGCCCCACATGCTCGCGATCCTCGCCATCGCCGGCTTGGGCGCCACCACAGTCCAGGCCCAGGAGGCTGGCGCATCGCCAGCGGCCACGGCGGCGGCCGAAAAGGGGATCGAGCCCTACACGCCGGCTGACGTCGAGTTCATGCAGGGCATGATCCACCACCATGCCCAGGCCATCGTCATGGCCAACTGGGCGCCGAGCCACGGCGCACGGAGGGATGTCCAGGTCCTCTGCGAGCGCATTGTCGTTGGGCAAGGCGACGAGATCGCGAGCATGCAGCGATGGCTACGCGACCGTCATCAGACCGTCCCGGATCCCAAAGCCGACATGAACATGGCGGGAATGGCCGGCATGACCTTGATGCCGGGGATGCTCACCCCGGAGCAGATGGCCCAGCTGGATCACGCCCGGGGCCCGGAGTTCGATCGCCTCTTTCTCACGTTCATGATCCAGCATCATACGGGCGCGATCACCATGGTCGACAAGCTCTTCCGCGCGCATGGCGCCGGTCAGGACGACCGCATCTTCAAGTTCGCCACCGACGTCCAGGCCGATCAGACGACCGAGATCGACCGGATGCACGAGATGCTCGAAGGTCAGTAGTCCTCCCATCCTCCTTTAGCCGAATTACCCATGAGACCGAAAGCGTTGTTGGCGTTCTCTGTCGGGCTCGCGTCCGCCGCGTGCGCCCACTCGTCGTCCACGTCGGCCGGCGGCGCGCCGTCGCCCTCCGAGTCCGCGAGCGCCCCAAGCCCGGATCCGCGCGTCGGCCTCAAGGCCGGATGGTGGGACGCGGGGGAGGCGATTTGGAACCTCAAGCTGGTCTCGAATACGAAGCCGTCGGAGAAGTTCCTGAGCCCCAGCACGCCGGGCGAAGCGCGCCTCACCAACTCCGACCTGGCGTTCTTCGGCAACTACGTGATGCAGGGCAACTATAGCGGCTATCAAGTGTGGGATATCTCGAACCCGAGCCACCCCACGCTCAAGACATCATACGTCTGCCCGGGCTCTCAGAGCGACGTGTCCGTCTACGGCCACCTGCTCTTCGTGTCGGCCGAGGCCAACAACGGCCGGACCGACTGCGGCTTGGGCGGTGTGGCGGACAGCGTGAGTCACGACCGTGCCCGCGGGATCCGGATCTTCGACATCACCGACATCAGTAATCCGAAAGCGGTGACGATGGTCCAGACGTGCCGCGGCTCGCACACGCACACCGTGGTCGATGATCCGAACGACAAGTCGAACGTCTATATCTACGTCTCCGGTATGGCCGCCGTGCGCTCGCCGAACGAGCTCACCGGATGCTCCGGCGCGATGCCAGAAGAAGACGCGAACAGCGCATTGTTCCGCATCGAAGTCATCAAAGTGCCGCTCGCCCATCCGGAGCAGGCCGCGATCGTCAGCTCGCCGCGCATCTTCTCCAATGCGTCGAACGGTGACGCCAACGGCCTCGGCACCGTCGCCCGTCACCGCGAGTCGCCGGAAGACTCGGCCCTCGCCGCGGCCCGCACCGCGGCCCGCAACGCCGCCGGCGGTCCGCGCCGGCCGCAGATGCCGCGCAGCATCAATCAGTGTCACGACATCACGGTCTACCCGGCGATCGGTCTCGCCGGCGGCGCGTGCGGCGGCATGGGCTTGATCCTCGACATCCACGACCCGGCCCACCCGAAGCGCATCGGCGCCGTCGCCGACTCCAACATGTCCTTCTGGCACTCGGCGACGTTCAACAACGACGGCACCCAGGTCCTGTTCTCCGACGAGTGGGGCGGTGGCAGCCAGCCGCGCTGCCGGGCGACGGACAAGCACGAGTGGGGGGCCGACGCCCTCTTCCAGCTCAAGAACGATGGCCAGATGACGTTCACCAGCTACTACAAGATGAGCGCGCCGCAGACCGTGAACGAAAATTGCGTCGCGCACAACGGCTCGCTCATCCCCATCCCGGGCCGCGACGTCATGGTGCAGGCCTGGTATCAGGGCGGCGTTTCGATCTTCGACTGGACCGACCCGTCGCACCCGAAGGAGATCGCGTATTTCGACCGCGGCCCCATGGACTCGACCAAGCTCGTGGATGCCGGCTATTGGTCGACGTACTGGTACAACGGCTACATCGTCGGCTCCGAGATCTCGCGCGGCCTCGACATCTTCGAGCTCAAGGCGAGCCCCCTCATGTCGCAGAACGAGATCGACGCAGCCAAGCTCGTGCACTTCGACTTCTTGAACGTCCAAGACCAGCCGAAGTTCGTTTGGCCCGCGGCGTTCGTCGTCGCCCGCGCCTACGTCGATCAGTTGGTGCGGAACCACGGCTTGCCGGCGGATCGCACGATCGCTGTCTCAGCCAGCCTCAAGAGCGCGGAAGGTCTGCACGGCGACCAACGGAGCGCAGCGCTGAACCAGTTGGCTACGCAGCTTGACGGCGATGCGCAAGGCGCGGGCGATCCTGCCAAGGTGCGCCGGCTGGCGGCGGAAGTGCGGGAGATCGCGAGCGTAGCGCGCTAAGCTGCCCCTTACTAAACATGGAGCGGCCTGCGGGGAGACTCGCGGTGCCGCTCCATGTTTATGGGAGGGCTGGACGGCTTGACGCCAAGTGACTACATCCGAAACCGTCCGGGTTAGCGTGCGGTGCAAGCTGCCCGAATGGCTTGTCCGGTCTTTTGGGGCGGACTATACTCGACCGTCGAGATCCTGTGGCCCGCCGGCAATCAAAAAGTGGGACCGCGTCTCACTCGCCGCCACTCATAACCGGATGCTTCATGCGTAGACTCTCTGTCTTACTGGCGCTCTTCGGGGTCGCCTCCATTGCCCGCGCGCAAGACCCAGGCGCGTCGGTCGTCGATTTCGCGCAGAAACGCGGCGGGAGCGAAAAGATGCATAACCTCGCCCACATTGAGGCGCACCCAGGGCCATGGAAAGCGGCGGATATCGAGATCGAGCAGGATCCGAATCGCCCGTACGTGTACGTCTGCGGCTTCGTGAACTACGACGCGCAGATCTACGACATCAGCAATCACGGCGAGCCCGAAGAAGATCTTACGACTGGACCATCGAGAACCCCGAGCTGCACCGCGGCATCGGCGCGATGGACGGCAAGTACTTCAAGATCAAGGCGGCAAGTTACTACTACGCGCAGTCGTTCCAGTTCATGCAGGGCAGCCCCGATGCAGGACCTCGGCGCCGTCATCTTCGACGTCACCGGGTCTGCCCGACCCGAACAAGGTCAAGGTCGTCGCGCGCATCAAGTACCCGCAGTCGCTCGGGCGGCTTCCACAACACGTTCGCCTACAAGCACTCCGATGGCCGCGTCCTGTACTTCGTGACGGTCAACGACGTCGAAGGCGGTGATCTATGACCTGGACAAGATCGTCGCGGGCGCGGACCCGCAGCACGGCGATGGTCGGCGATGTCCCGAATCCCACGCCGTTCAAGCAGATCGGCGCGCGGCGGCTACCACGACTTCTACGTCGGCTACGATCCGGCCACGCACCAGGACAAGTTCTACGGTGCCGGCCTGGGCGGCTTCTCGGTGTGGGACGTCACCAAGCCCGAGACGCCCGAAGCAGCTCTTCACGATCACGAGCCTCGGCATGGACGTCGCCCACACGTTCACGCCGTCGCCCGACGGCAACTACGCGGTGACCGAGACGGAGTACCAGTACACGCCGCTCCGCATCTGGGACTCTGAGCCGAGGACAGTCGGGCAAGCGCAGAACATCGACACGCCGATCAGCGCGTGGACGGCCGACTGGCGCGACCTGTCGCACAACCACGAGGTCCGCTGGCCGTTCGTGTTCGTGTCGGCGTACGAGGACGGCCTGCAGATCTTCAATCTCAAGGATCCGAAGCACCCGAGACCGAAGGCCACTACTTCACGTGCGAGTGCGAGCACGAGCACGGCTTCGGCGGCACGCAGGACAACGGGTGGCAGAGCACGACCAGCGTCGATGCAGGGCGCGTTCGGCGTCGACGTCCGCAACCACGACGGACTGATCGTGATCTCCGACATGCGCACCGGTCTCTGGCTCTTCAAGATGGATGGCTTCAACGGCTGGAACGGCAACGACTTCGGCATGCCGAACATCTCGAGCGTGCAGGACTACGACCACGGGCCAGTCCACAGCGCCGATTTCGTGCAGTCCGATGCACGACGTAGCCGCGCTGGTGAGCATCTGTGCTCGGCCGGCGCGTCCCCGCGCCTGCCGTGCGCGGCCGGCCCGTTCGACATCCCGCTCTTCTCCACGCCGAAAGCGCCGGACGCGCACGGGCACGCGCGTCTGGTGTTCTCGGCATCGCCGTTCGGCGTTGGCGTGACACGCCGACGGCCGTGCGCAGCTACGACGTCCAGATCACGGCGAACGGCCTGCCCAGCCCCCACATCCTTGGGACCGTACGCGGCGTACGTCGCCTGGGCCACGACACACCGACCTGTCGCAGTGGGTCCGGCTGGGGCCGATGAAGAACGGGCAGCAACGTCGTCGGCCCGGTCGTCGTTCAACAAGTTCCTGCTCGTCGTCGCCGCTGAATCATCGGCGACGTCGCGACGCACGCCGGACCGACGGTGCTGCACGGCACGTCGCCGAGTGGTTGGCTTGCAGTCGTTCCTCTCGCACCCGCTGTTTCGCGGCATCCCGCCATGATGACGCGGTCGGTTGGCGATGGCATTCGCTCGGCGGCGGCATCTGCCGCGGCGCAAGCGCACTACGCCGCCGCGCAGATGCCGGCATGGCCGGCATGAACGGAATGTCGGGCGATGAAAGGCATGTCCGCACGACCGACATGCGGCATGTCGATGCCGATCCCGATGCCGGCGGGCATGCCGATGATCCCGGGGCTCGTCGGCTTGACGCCGCCAGCGGACGACTCTTCATGCCGGGCGCGGGCGTCGACGCCGCCAGCGATCCCGGCCGCCAAGCCGCCGCAGCTCGTGCCGCTATGCACGACGGCGACACGCTCGATCTCACCGCGATGCTCGTGCGGCGCACGATCGACGGGCACGCGTTCACGATGTACGGGTTCAACGGCCAGGTCCCGGGCCCGCTCATCCGCGTGCCGCAGAACGCGACGATCACCGTTCGCTTTCACAATCGGATCGATCTGCCGAGCGCCGTGCACTGGCACGGCGTGCGGCTGGAGAACAACGCCTCGACGGCGTGCCGGGGCTGACGCAGGAGGCCGTGCCGGCGGGCGGCAGCTACGTCTATCACGTGCACTTTCCCGGACGCGGGGATCTACTGGTATCACCCGCACGTGCGCGAAGACATCGAGCAGGCGATGGGCCTCTTCGGCAACATGCTCGTCGACTCGCCGGACAAGGACTACTACTCGCCGGTGAACCGCGAGGAAGTGCTGATGCTCGACGATCTGCTCAGTCAACGGCGGACACGCTGATCCCGTTCGGCAAGGAGGAGCCCGGACTTCGCGCTGATGGGCCGCGTCGGGCAACATGCTGCTCGTCAACGGCGAGCCGCGCTATGCGCTGCACGCGGCGAAGGGCGACGTCGTCCGGTTCTTCCTCACCAACGTCTCGAGCTCGCGCACGTACAACGTGTCGTTCGGCGACGCGCCCGATCAAAGTCGTCGCGTCGGACGTGAGCCGGTTCGAGCGCGAAGAACGGGTGCCGAGCGTCGTCCTCGCGCCGGCCGAGCGCTACATCGTCGAGGTGCGGTTCCCGCACGCCGGGCCGGTACGCGCTGGTCAACGCGGTGCAGGCGATCAATCACTTCACGCGGCGAGTTCGCGCCGGAGGTCGACACGCTTGGCACGTGACGGTCGGCACCGCGCCGGCCACGCCGGACTACGCGAAGCAGTTCGCGACGCTCCGCGCAGAACGCCGCGGTCACGACGCGACATCGAGCGTTCCGCCCGGCATTCGATCGGCCGCCCGACAAGACGCTCAGGCTGACGGTGCGCGACGGCAGGCCTGCCGCTGGCCACGGTGCAGTTCATGAACGTCGATACGGCGTACTTCGCACCCGTCGAATGGGTCGACGGGATGCCGGACATGAACTGGCTGTCGACGAGCCAATCAGGTCCACGTGGATCATCCGCGACGAGGCGTCAGGCAAGGAGAACATGGACATCGACTGGCACGTGAAGCGGGGGTCGATGGTCAAGCTCCGGATCTTCAACGATCCGATGTCGTTCCACCCGATGCAGCACCCGATCCATCTGCACGGCCAGCGGATGCTCGTCGTCGTCGCGCGACGGCGTGCCCGACGAAGAATCTCGTGTGGAAGGACACGGCGATCATCCCCGTGGGTCGACGGTCGATCTCCTGATCGACGCGTCGAACCCCGGCGCCTGGATGCTCCACTGTCACATCGCCGAGCATCTCTGGGTCCGGCATGATGGCGGTCCTGCACGTGGACCCCCAATGAGCACCCGACGCGATTGGCTCGCGAGAGCCGGTCGTGTCCTGGTCGCGTCAGCGATCGATCCTACGCGAGGCTTGGACGCCCTTACGCCGGCCTCGGTCCGCGACGACTTCCCGATGGCCGCCACGCGCATCTATCTCAATAACGCCGCGGTCCACCCCATGAGCCTCTCGGCCCAACGCGCCATCGAGACCTACATGGAACGCCGGGTCCGTGGATCCCCGCCGGCGCCACCCGCGCCGACCGCGTCGCCGGGTCTGGGCGTGACAGCCAACGGCATCGACGAGCGCGTGCGCGGCCTGTTCGCCGAGATGATCAACGCGAAGCCGGCCGAGATCAGCTACGTGCCGAGCACCACGGCCGCCGAGAATCTGATCGTCGCGGGCCTGGGCCTCCCCAAGAGCGGCGGCAACGTCGTGTCGGACGGGCTGCACTTCGAGGGATCGACGTATCTGTACCGGTCCCTCCAGGCCCAAGGCCTCGACTTCCGCATGGCGATGCCGCGCGACTGGCGCATACGCGTCGAAGACATGGAGCGCTTGATCGACAAGAACACGAAGCTCGTCGCCCTGTCCCTCGTCTCCTACATCAACGGCTTCCAACACGACCTCAAGGCGATCTGCGATCTCGCCCACGCGCACGGCGCGATCGTCTACGCCGATGCCGTGCAGGCCGCCGGGGCCATCCCGATCGATGTCCGGGCGACGGGGATCGACTGTCTGGCGTCGTCGAGCTACAAGTGGCTCATGGGGGATTTCGGCCTGGGCTTTCTGTACGTACGCGAAGACCTGATCGATGCGGTGGTCCACCGCACGCAATACAGCTTCCGCCAGTACAGCGAGTTCGAGACGCACTTCTTGCCGGGCGACACACCGGCCGAGACGCCGGCCACGTGGAAGCCGATCGCGGGCGTGCCGGGGCACTTCGAGGTCGGCACGGTCTCGTCGACGACCGCCGCGGCCCTGGCGCACTCGCTCGCATTCTTGAAGGACTACGGCGTCGCCAATGTGCACGCGCACAATCTCGCGCTGGCGCGACGCGTGCAGCAGGCGCTCTCCCGCCGCTATCCCCCTCTGACGCCGCCCGAGACGACATTGCAGATCGTCTCGTTCGTCGTGAAAGATCCGGAGACCGCGGAGCGCCGACTCACGCAAGCCAACGTCGTGGTCAAAGTCGAAGGGCACATGATGCGCGTCTCGCCGTCGTTGTACAACGACGACGCCGACATCGACGCGCTCCTCAACGCGCTCGCGTAAGCCGGTCGGCGTCGGCGACCAAGGTCGCCATCAGGGTCGCCACCGTGCGGTGCCGCACCAAATGCGCGGCCTGCCCGGCCCACAAGGTCATGAGATCCGTGCGCCCAAGCGCCCCGGCAGCCACCGCCAGCGGGCGCATGAGCCCCCGCTGAATCGGATAGGGCATCGCCACGAAGCGATCGCCCGCCATCTCGTCCATTAGGCGGTTCCGGATGCCGCGCGCCAGCCGCCCGGTGAACTTGGTCGTGAGGCCCGTCTGCCGACCGAGATCGCCAAAGAGGGCGGCCCTGTGCAACGGCGAGGCGCCAGACTCGTCGCATGCCAGAAACGCCGTGCCCATTTGCACGCCTTGTGCGCCGAGGGTCAACGCGGCGACGATCCCGCGCGCGTCGCCGATGCCGCCGGCGGCGATGACCGGGACACGGACCGCGTCCGCCACCTGTGGCACCAGGGCGAATGTGCCAGTAAGCGACTGCTCGGCCGCCGCCAAAAACGAGCCGCGATGCCCGCCCGCCTCGAAGCCCGATGCCACGATGAGATCCACTCCGGCCGTCTCCAAGGCCACCGCCTCGGCGGGCGTCGTGGCCGTGCCCAGCGTGACAATGCCTTTTCGCCGGCACTCATTGAGGATCGCCCGGGACGGGACACCGACGATGAAGCTGAACACCGCGGGAGCGGCGTCGATCACCGCGCGCGCTTGATCCTCGAACGCGAGGCCGACGCCCGTCGGAAAGTCCGGCGGGACGGCACCGACTTCATCGAAGAACGGACGGAGCGCATCCGCGGCGCGCGCATACGCGTCCCGGTCGGCCGTGAGGGCGGCGGCGTCGTACGTCGACACCCACAGGTTGATGGCGAACGGCTTCGATGTGAGGGCGCGAATGTCGCGCGCGATCGTCCCGATCTCGTCCGGCGCGCTCGCCAATGCGCCGAACGAGCCGAGGCCGCCGGCATTGGACACGGCCGCCGCGAGCGCTGGCGTAGAGCCGCCCCCGCCAAACGGTCCCTGGATGATCGGGTAGTCGATCCCCAACCGCTGGGTGACGCCGGTCGCGTTCCACCGGCTCATAGGGACCGACCCCGCGCTACCTCATCTTGACGAGCAGGAGCCCAGGGTCCACGTCCAAAGCGGAAGCGAGTCGGTCGAGGACCTTGGCCGAGAACATCGTGACGCGCTCGTTCTCGTAGCGCGAGATCGTCGTCACCGAGATGCCGCTCTCGGCGGCCAGCTCCTGCTGCGTCCACTTCTTTGCATCGCGTAACGTCTTCACTCGGGTGCCGAGATAAGTCATGATCTATCTTGCGTTCCCGCCGCCCGTCCACCCAAGGGACGTGGGGTAAACGACCAGTGGGATGGGGCCAATTGCCCGGCATGCCGGGGCGGGCGCGCTGCCAGAACTGGCACGTGGTACGGCTTGCCATATGTCTTATTGGTCGCCCACGGTTTCCGACAAGAACCAGTGCCGGCGCTCCGTCTCGTCGATCCACACCTCGATGAGGCTCGCCGTCGCCACGTCATCATGCCGGTCGCAGACCTCGTGGACGGCGCGCAAGGATCGCGTCAGCTCCAGATTGTCGTCGCGCAGCTCGCTCAGCATGTCGCCGGGCGCGACGTTGTCCTCGTTGTTGTCCTTGAGCCGCTGGTGCTTGGCGATGTCGCCGATGGACCGGATCGTCGTCCCTCCCAGCTTGCGCGCGCGCTCGGCGATGGGGTCGGTCATCGCGAAGATTTGGTCGCTCTGCTCATCGAGCAGCAGATGGTAATCGCGGAAATGGCGTCCGCTCATATGCCAATGGAAATTCTTGGTCTTGACATAGAGGGCGAACACATCGGCCAGCAACGGCCGCAGCGCGTCGGTGATATCGGCGACCGCGTCGCCTTTGAGATCCGTCGACACCTCGATCATGGCGTGATTCTTGGGGCTCATCGTGCCTCCTGGAGCGTACCGGTCTGGCCGGTAGGCCCGAATCGCTCGGTCCTGATGCGCGTCGCGTCGTGCCCGAGCTGCACGAGCGTGCTCGCCGCTGTCTCGACGAAATCGTTCGGACCGCAGATGTAGGTCAGCGGTCGTTCGCTAAACGGCCACGTGATCTCGGAGAGCAGTGCGTGGTCGATGCGCCGGCGGTACCCTGTCCAACCCTCCGGTTGCTGGCGGGTCAACGTCAGTCGTACGTCGGCGAGCCCGGCCAACTCGTCGCCATAGATGACTTCGGGGAGCGCGCGCGCGGAGTACAGGAGCCGCGCAGGAATCGTGCTACCCGTGACCTGCCGATGCCTGAGGATGGACCGAAAGGGCACAATCCCCGAGCCCCCGGCCACGAGGAGGATCGGTCCGCCGAGGGACGCGGTCCACACGAAGTATTCACCGATCGGCCCCCGCAGCTCCAGCGGGTCGCCGACGCGCAGGTCGTCGAAGAGATAGGGCGACACCTCGCCGTTGGCGAGGCGCTCCACGGTGAGCATCAGACGCTCGTCCTCCGGCGCCGACGCGATCGAATAGCTCCGCTCGGCCTGGTAGCCGTCCTCGGCCGTCAAGCGAATGTCGACATGTTGGCCAGCGAGATGGCCGGCCCAGTTCGGGACGTCGAGGATGATGCTGTGGACGCGCGCCGTTTCGTTGCGGATTTCGGCAACCGTGGCGCGCTGCCAGCTCAGTCGCCGCGATATCGTTGCTCTTTCCACGGGTCGCCGCGGTTATGGTAGCCGTAGGTCTCCCAGAAGCCCGGCGTATCATCCGCGCGGAGCTCGATCCCGCGCACCCACTTGGCGCTTTTCCAAAAGTACAGGTGCGGGATCAAGAGACGCGCGGGGCCGCCGTGCTCGGGATGCAGCGGGGATTCGTCGTAGGTCGTCGCCACCCACGCTTTTCCGCCCGTCAGGTCGGCGACGGGAACGTTGGTCGTGTATCCGCCGTCACTCCATGCCAATGCGTACCCCGCGGTCGTCTCGACGTGGCCGAGCAGTACGTCGAGCGACACGCCAATCCACTTGGTGTCCAACTTCGACCACTTCGTCACGCAATGAATGTCGACGGTGATCTTCTCGTTGGGCAGCGCGAGAAACTGCTCCCAGGTCCAGGATGCCGGCGATGTCACCGCGCCCCGGATCGTGAAGCTCCACTGGGGCAGCGGCGTGCGCGGCGTCGGCCCGGCAGATAGAACGGGGGAATCGGGCGTCACGTACTGGCCCGGGGGAATGCGCCCCGGATCAACCGTCGGGCGGCGACCCCGGAAGCCACGCGAGATCGGGGAAGTCATCCCGCATTGTAATGGATCGGTGGACGCACCGCCTCGATGCCCTCACGGTCGGGCTCGTATTGGGGCGGCAACATCAGCCGTTCGCCGAGGTGATCCGGTGGCCGGAGTCCCGGCCTCGTCCCCGTAGTACAAATGGTAGGTCTGCGGATCGTCGAAGTTGACCGTGCGCTTGACGAGACGGAGCCCAAGAATGCCCGTATAGAAATCGATGTTGCGTTGCGGGTCGCCGGCGATCGTGGTGACGTGGTGCAGCCCCAGGACGCGGATCACGGCACCACGCGCTCCGCGCGGAGCGCGGGAGCGGGTTGGACGCCAGCCGTCCGATCCTCGACATCGCGTGCGTCGCCGACCAAAGCTCCGAGTGGGGCCAGGGCGTCGACGTGGTCGCAGACGATCTTGAACCCCGCCAACATCGGCACGGACAGAAATGCGCCGGCGATGCCCCACAGCCACCACCAGAGCCCCAGGGATATGAAGATGGCCACGGGGTTGAGCGTCAGGCGCCGGCTCATGACGATCGGCGTGACAATGTTGCCTTGGACGAAATTGATGGCGAGGTAGGCGGCCGGGGCGAGCAGCGCATGGGGGAGGCTCGGAAACGCCGTGACCCCCGCGATCGCCAGGACACCGAGCATGGCGAACATCCCAATGTACGGAATGAACTCGGCGACAGCGACCAACGTGCCCCACAGCAGCGGCGTCGGCATCCCAATGGCGGCCAGCGCACCCGCGACCAGCAAGCCCTCGCTCACGTTGATCACCGCCGTGAGAATGAGATACGCCGAAACCGATCGCTGGGCCGCGCGCGCGATGCCGATGATGCGCTCGCGATCCCGGCATTGGGGAATCGCGTGCACGACCCGGAGGAGCAGGACATCGCCGACGGCCAGGAGCGAGTAGAGGAGGACGATCACTTCCACGGTGCTGGCGACCAAGACCTCGGTCGTGCCGAACACGCGGCTGCTCACGCTCGGCCCCTGGACGACGACCGTGGACGGCGGCGCGTGGACGCGCTCCACGCGCGCCGCGTCGGCGATCTCATCGGCCACGCTCGCGATCTGCTCGATCGGCACCGCCAGCGCGCGCCATTTCCGCGCGGCGGTGCGCGTAGCCGCGGGCGCCGTCGCGATCAGGTGGTCAATGGGCGCGGAGAGTTCGTAGGCAGCGATAGCACATCCCGTCGCCGCCACCGACAGCACCAGTCCGGCACCCGCCGCCGGGGGAATCCGCCAGCGGGCCAACCGGCGCACGGCCGGCCCGAACAAGAAGCTCAGGAGGAGCGCGATGGCGACGGGAATGAAGAATGCCCTTGCGAAGTACAACGCCGCGAACACCAGGATCAACGCCGTCACGCGCGAGGCCACCGTCGCCGATGGCCGCGGGGGCAGGCCCGACTGGGGACCCGCGCCGCCCGAGGGGAGGCAATCGTCCATCACGTTCATGCTCATAGGAGTACGCCTCCCCTCGCGCCCGTTCCACCCGGATCACAGATTTGGCCCATGTCACGCACTCTCATCGCCGTGGCGCTTGCCGCCACCACCCTCGCCTGTGGCGAGCATCGTGCCGCGCAGGCCCCGGCCGACCAAGCCTCTGCTTCGCAAGGATCTGCCCAGCAGCCGTCCGACCAGCAGGCCGCTCCGTCTCTGTCGTCTGGTACGTCCGGTACACCAACCTTTTCCCCGGCGTTGGGGGTCGACATGAAGACCATGACCAAGACGCCCTCGGGCCTGGCCTATCACGACGTGAAAGTGGGATCCGGCGCGGTGGCCCAGGCGGGCCACTCGGTGTCGGTACAGTATACGGGTTGGTTGCCGGACGGCACGAAGTTCGACAGCAGCCGTGACCGCAACGAGCCGTTCGAGTTTGCGCTGGGCGCCGGCCAAGTCATCAAGGGCTGGGATGAAGGCGTCGCTGGCATGAAAATCGGCGGGCGCCGCACGCTCGTCATCCCGCCGGACCTTGGCTACGGCCCGGGCGGGTCCGGACCGATCCCTCCCAACTCGACGCTGGTGTTCGACGTGGAGCTGCTCGGGGTGAAGTGAGCGTGCGTCTGTCCGCGGGGCTCGTCGCGGTGTGCGCCCTGTCCGGCCCCCCATCGTCCGATCTGGACGTCCGATTTCACGATCTGATCGTCGCCCGGTACGAGGCGATGGCGCGGGCCGACACCGCGACGGTGCATCGGGCGATCACCGACGATCTCGATTGGGTGGTGGGGGCATCCGGCCAGACGCTGCATACCAAGGATTTCCTGGCGGCGATCTCCCACCTCCAGACGCCGCCGCCGCGGTACACGATCGACAGCGTCCACGCCCGCGCGCTGGGCGGCACGGCGACGGTCACGTATCGCCGGACCGACCGCCGGGGTGGCGGGGACTTCGAACTGGCATGGACAACGGTCGCCCTCGAGGTGTTCGTACAGCGCGCCGGCCGCTGGGTCCTGGCGCAGCATTCCCAGACCTGGGTCGTCACGTCCCCGGCGCCGCTACATCTCGACTCGGCAGCGCTTGCGGCGTTCGTCGGACACTACGAGATCGGCCCCGGTTTTGTCGACAACGTGCACTGGGAAGGGCAGGGGCTCGTCGCGACGGCCACCGGGGAGTCGGGGGGCGCGCACCTCGTCCCGGTCTCCTCCAGCGCGTTTTCGCCGGACGGCGTGGCCCCGCTCATGGTGTTCGAGCGGGACGCCAGCGGCCGCGTCGTCGGCTATGTGCAGGGCAGTCCGGATGGGAGCGTGCGCCGGGCGCGAAAGGTCGCACCGTGACGACGTACATCGGGCTGTTGCGGGGCGTGAACCTCGGTCCGCACAAGCGCGTCGCGATGGCCGATCTGCGCGACTTGCTCACAGGGCTCGGCTACACCGACGTGCAGACACTCCTCCAGAGCGGCAACGCGGTGTTCCGCAGCAGCGCGCCGACCGCGCAGGGGCTGGAGCGAAAGCTCGAAGCCGAATGCACGAAGCGCCTCGGCGTCACGACCGATTTCCACGTGCGCACGGCCCGGGAGTGGCAAGCGATCGTCGACCACAACCCGTTCCTCGACGAAGCCAAGCGCGACCCCGCCCGTCTCTATGTCCTGGTACTCAAGAGCGCGCCGGGGCCGGAGGCCCTCGCCGCGTTGCAGGCGGCCATCCCCGGGCGCGAACGCGTGCACGGCGATGGCCGGCACGCATACATCGTGTATCCGGATGGGGCCGGTGAGTCGAAACTGACCAGCGCGCTCTTGGATGGCAAGCTCGGAACACGAGGCACGGGCCGCAATTGGAACACCGTGCTCAAGATCGCGGCCCTAGCCTCGAGCTCCTAGAGCGCGATCCACACCTCGATGCCGCCGTGCTTGGAGCAGGCGAGGCGGCGGTCCGTCGTGCGCGTGAAGAAGCCGTCGTGGCAATGGGCGGTCGCGCCCGGGTGGTCATGGCGATAGCGCACGACGACATCATCGTCGTGATGGTCGGCGTGTTCGGGGTGATCCGGGTGATCCGGGTGATCGGCGTGATCGTCATGATGCGCCGGGCCCGCATGCTCATCGTGCGCCGGGGCGGCGTGGTCCTCGTGGTGCGCCGGGTCCGGATGATCGTCGTGCCGCGGCGCGTCCTGCGCCTTGAGCATCGCGGGCGCGGCGACGGCGACGAGCGCGCAGGCAGCGAGTGTCAACAAGTGGTTGCGCACGTGTTTCGTTTCTCCTGAGGGGGGAAAAATGGTTCCCTCAAGTGTGCAGGCGAACGAAAACGAGCGCTAGGCTCCGACGGCGGCGGCGGTGCGAGAAGCCATGAATTGGGCGTAGGCACTCTCGACGATGGCCAGGTTGCTGGTGCCGCGGCGCCAGACCCACCAACCGAAGATCGCGACCGGAATGCCAATGATCGCCAGGACGATCGTGATCGAGCTCACGGCCCCCACGACGCACAAAAGGCCGCCCTGAAACCGCTGCGACCGGAATGGAGAGGCGATCTCGCTCTTGGCCGCGAACAGGACATTGGCGTCCGTGGAATGGGTGGCCTTGAGCTTTCCCAAGACTTCCTGGGATGTCGTCACGCCCAGGGTGAATTGCGTCAGATCCATAGTCGTTATACCGTAGGTGGGCTCTGCAGTGCAGTGCGTGAACCCGCGGCAATAATCGTCATGGCGTCCGGAACCACTGGGAAGACGTGTCCGCTGGACCTCGCGGAGCTTGGCACGACGCCGGGCGGCAAGAGCGCGCTCGATCAACTGTTCAGCGCGACCTACGAGGAGCTGCGCCGGTTGGCGGCCAGCGTGAGGCGCGATGATCCGAACGCATCGCTCAGCCCGACCGCGCTGGTCAACGAGGCGTGGCTCAAGCTCGCGGACTCGCCGCCGCTCGGCATGACGTCCCAGTTGCACTTCAAACGCATCGCCGCCCGTGCCATGCGCCAGGTGCTCATCGAGGCGGCCCGCCGGCGGAACGCGCTCAAACGCGGTGGAGGGGTCACGCCCGTGACCTTCGACGACGCGATGGAAACCGCCGCGACCCAAGCCGACGATCTCGTGGCGCTCGATGCCGCGCTCGACGAACTGGCGCGCATCCATCCGCGCCAAGCGATGATGGTCGAGTGCCGCTTCTTCGGCGGTCTCGACATCCGCGAGACAGCGGTCCTGATTGGGGTCTCGGAAGCCACCATCCTCCGCGATTGGCGCGCGGCCAAGGCGTGGCTCGCCGGGGAGCTGAGGCGGGCGCGATGACCATGGACGCCGGCCGCTGGGAGCGCATCCAAGCCCTCTTTCACGGCGCCGCCGACCTGCCCGCCGAGGAACAGCGGGCATTTTTGGAGCGCGAATGCGTCGACCCGGACCTGGCCGCCGATGTGTTGGCGATGCTGGCGGAGGATGCGCGCGGATCGTCGCTCCTCGATAGCGACATCGCCTACGCGGCCCGGGAGATGCTCGGCGGCGCATCAGCCGGCGTCCCCGCCGAGCAGTTTGGGCGCTATCGCATCAAGGAAATGCTGGGCGAGGGCGGGATGGGCGTGGTCTATCTCGCGGAGCGCACCGATCTCGGGGGACTGGTCGCCATCAAGATCCTGCGGGACGCCTGGCTGTCGCCGGCGCGGCGCGAGCGTTTCGCCAACGAGCAGCGCACGCTGGCGCGCCTCAATCACCCGGCCATCGCGCGGATCTACGATGCGAATACCCTGGAGGACGGCACGCCATGGTTCGTCATGGAGTACGTCGAAGGCGTGCCGCTCACGGACTATTGCGAGACGCACGCCAGCTCGATCCCGGAGCGGCTGCGGCTGTTTCGCGCGATCTGCGAGGCGGTGGAGTACGCGCACCGGCATCTCGTCATCCATCGCGACCTCAAGCCGTCCAACATACTGGCACGGACCGATGGTTCGGTGGTGCTGCTCGATTTCGGGATCTCGAAGCAGCTGGAAGGCCTCGATGTTCCGGTCGACCAGACGCGTACCGGACTGCGATTCCTGACGCCGGCGTACGCGGCGCCCGAGCAACTGCGGGGCGACCAGGCCGCGATGCAGACGGACGTGTACTCCCTCGGCGTGGTGCTGTATGAATTGCTGACCGGCCGATTGCCCTTCGACTTGGCCAATCGCACGCCGGGCGAGGCCGAGACGATCATCCTCGAGCACGAGCCGGTGAAACCCTCGGCCGTAGCCCGACGGGTCGCCGAACGCGCCGGCGACCGCGGGCGGGTGCTGGCGCTTGGCGGCACCGAGTGGGCGGACCTGGATGTGCTCTGTCTTACCGCGATGCACAAGGACCCCACACGGCGCTACGGATCGGCCGAGGCGCTGATCCGGGACATCGATCGCTTTCTCAACGGTGAGCCATTGGAAGCGCGATCCGACTCGGTGCGCTACCGCGTTTCCAAATTCGTCACGCGGCATCGGCGGCCGCTAGCGGCCGCGATGTTCGTGTTCACGGCCGTCGTGGCGTTGACGCTGTTCTACACGGTGCGTCTGACGCGGGCCCGCAACGCCGCCGTCGCCGAAGCCGCCCGCACCCAGCGCATCCAGCGGTTCATGCTCGATCTGTTCCAAGGTGGCGACGACGATGTCGGCCCCTCCGACAGCCTGCGCGTCGTCTCGTTGCTCGAGCGGGGCGTCCGGGACGCCCGCGCCTTGGACGCGGAGCCGGCCGTGCAGGCCGAGTTGTACCAGACGCTGGGCAGTCTGTACCAGAGACTGGGCCGTCTCGCGTCCGCGGACACGCTGCTCCGCGCGTCGCTGGCGCAGCGACGCGGCGTGTATGGTGGCGATCACCCGGATATCGCGGGCAGTCTGATCGCGCTGGGCGGTCTGCGGCAGGCGCAAGCCAGGTACGACGAGGCCGAACCGCTCCTCCGCGACGGGTTGGCGATGAGTCAGCGCACATTGCCGCCCCGCGATCCGGCGGTGGTGCGCGCGATGATCGCCCTCGGTCAGATGCTCGAGGATCACGGCAACTATGACGAGGCGATTCGCGTGCTGACTGCCGCGGTCCGGTTGCAGCCCGCGTCCGGGCCGCCGACATCCGAGCTGTCGGCGAGTCTCACCGAGCTGGCGAACACGCATTTCTACTCGGGCCATTACGCGTTGGCCGACAGCCTGAACCGGCGCCTCGTCGCCATGGACAGCGCGCTCTACGGCGCGGGGCATCCGCACGTGGCCGACGATCTCATCAACTTGGGCGCGGTGCAGTACGAATGGGGCCGCTACGCCGAGGCCGAACGGTTCGACCGTCAAGCGCTGGAGATCATCGGGCGGTGGTTCGGGTCGGAGAACCAAGAGACGGCATCGGCGATGACGTTACTGGGGAGAGCACTCGTCGCCGAGAAGAAGACGGACGAGGCGACCGACATCCTTGGCCGGGCCCTCGTGATCGAGCAACGGGTTTACGGACCCGTGCATCCGCGTGTCGCCTCGACGTTGAACGATCTCGGCCAGATCGCGCTCGCGCGCGGTCAGCTGGCGGACGCCGAGTCGGACTTCCGGCGCATGGCGGCTATCTATCAGACCGTGTATTCGGGCAAGCACTACTTGATCGGGATCGCGTGGTCAAACTTGGGCAGCGTCTACATCGCGCGAAAGGACTACGCCAATGCCGAGCGCTACCTGCGCCAGGCGATGGCCCGGTACGCGGAGACCCTGCCCGCGGATCACCTGACCATCGCCATCGGGCGGCTCAAGCTGGGGCGAGCGCTCATCCATGAGCGGAAGTACGCCGAGGCCGAACGTGAGATCGACGCCGGATACGCGATCGTCAACAAGCAGGAGACGCCACCGGCGAAATGGGTCGAGTTCGCCAGGGCGGATCTCGCGATCCTGCATGATTCGCAGCGAGCGACCGCCCCACTGGTCCTCAGAAAGTGACGGGGCGCAGATTGAACCATGAGAGTTTTTCTTCTTGCCCTCGCCCTGGCGGTGAGCGCGCGGGGCGCTTCGGCCCAGCAGAACATTCCGTCGCCGCGTGATACGACGCGGGCGACCATCGCCGGTGCCCACCTCCTGGTCGACTACGGCCGGCCATCGATGCGTGGGCGAGTCATCTGGGGCGGATTGGTGCCGTGGGGGAAGGTGTGGCGCACCGGAGCCAATGCGGCCACGACATTCGTGACCGACAAGCCGCTGTCCATCGGTGGCTCCGCGGTCCCGGCGGGCACCTACACCCTGTATTCGGTGCCCCAACAAACGGGACAGTGGCTGCTCGTCGTCAACAAGCAGAACAAGCAGTGGGGCACCGAATATCACGAGGATCAGGATCTGGTGCGGATTCCGATGACCACCGCGCCCGTTCCCGCGTCGGTCGAGAAGTTCGCCATCAACATCGTACCGCAGGGTGAGGGCGGTGAGATCCAGATGGTGTGGGACACGACCCAGGCCAGCGTGCGGTTCAGGGTCCAGTAGTCCCTGAAACCATTCGTCGCCCCTGCTAGTTGGGAACCATCTGGTTACGTAGCTGTCGTAGCCAAATGGTTACCACACGGCAACGTTTGGTAAGCATTGGGGCCACAATGGCATATCACCCCCGTGATTTGTGATCCCCGGTTGCTTATGGGACCATCCTCACGTCAGAGAGATGCAGGCACCCAGTCGAGGGGATCGATGGGTTTCAAGTCTCTACATTGGATCGCGACCGCCGAGAAGCATGAACGAGACGGTCGTCTCACGGACGCGCTCGACTGCTACGCCGCGGCGCTGGCGGCGGCCGAGCCCCGCGACATCGAGTCGCGGGCGATCGCGCTGCGTCGCCAGGCCTCGATCCATCGGCGTCGCCAGGAGTTCGATCGGGCGCTGGCCCTGGTGCGGGCCAGCTATGAGACGGCAATGGAAGGCGACGCGCCGGGGCTGGCCGCCGAGGCGCTCAATTGCAAGGCGTGGATCCACATCGACCGTTGCGAGTGGACGGACGCCGAACGCGAGCTCGATCGCGCCCTCTCGCTGGGCGGCGCCAGCGAGCTGACAGGCCATGTGGAGCAGAACCTAGGCGTGATCGCCAACATTCGCGGCAACTACGACGAAGCGCGCCGCCGCTACCTGCGCTCGCTCCGGGCCTTTGATCGCGCGAGAAACGAACTGGGCTGCGCCCGGGCCTATCACAACCTCGGCATGTTGAGCGCCGACCGGGAGCAATGGCGCGACGCCGAAGCGTACTTCGATGCCGCGCTGGAGCGGGCCGTTCACCTGGGTGATGTGGCACTCCGCGCGACCACGTTGCTCAATCGGACCGAGGTCGACGTCGCCTGCCGGCGCTTCGAGCGCGCGCTGGCCAGCGCCGAGGAAGCGCTCACGACGTTCTCGCAACTGGGCAATGCGCTCAGCAAGGCAGACGCGTATCGGTGGCTGGGCGTCGTGTACCGGGAGCAGGGAGATGTCGGACTCGCCGAGAATCGTTTTCATTCGGCGATCGCGCTGGCGCGATCTGTGGGCGCGAAGCTCCCGGAAGCGGAGGCGACGCGCGAGCTGGCGATTCTCTACGTCAATCAGGAACGCAACCAGGACGCGCTCCGACTGCTCAACACCTCGCGCAAGCTGTTCGGCGCGCTCGGCGCCAGCGCCGATGACCACAAGGTGGCGAGCAACATTGCGAAGCTGGAGCGGATCTACATCGAAGTCGTCGCCCGCTGGGGCCGGTCGATCGAAGCGGCGGACACGTATACGTTCGGTCACTCCGGCCGCGTGGCGGCCTACGCGATGACGGTCGCCAAGGCGTTGCGCCTGGAGGAAGCCGATCTCATGACGGTCCAGGTGGGCGCCTACTTGCACGACCTGGGCAAGCTGCTCGTGCCGCATGAGATCCTGCGCAAACCCGGCAAGCTCGATTCCGCCGAGTACGACATCATCAAACAGCATCCGGTGTGGGGCACCGAGATCCTCGCGGGGATCGATTTCCCGTGGCCGATCATGCCCATCATCCGCTCCCACCACGAGCGGCTGGACGGGACCGGATATCCGGATGGCCTGGCGGGAGACGCCGTGCCGTTTCACTCGCAGATCGTCGCCATTGCCGACGTCTTCGACGCGATGACGTCCGACCGGAACTACTCCAAAGCGATGCCGCCGACGCAGGCGGTGAACCGCATCCGCGAGCTGGCGCACCACTGGCGCCCCGAGGTGCTCGCCGCCTTCCTGGCGACGGAGTCCGTGCTCGTCTCGCTCGCCCTGACGAACGACGCGCACATCCGCGAGGTCAAGCCCAGTCAGGGCCTGGCGATGATCGCGTAACGCCTCAGGGCGCGTAGGCGTTGGCGTCGAGCGCTGACCGGACGGCCTCGTAGAGGCCTTGGGGTCGGAACGGTTTACCCAGAAAACGCGTCCCCGACGGCAATGCGCCGCGCTGGATCACCTCGTCGGCGGTGTACCCCGACATGAAGAGCACGGTGGTCCGCTCGCTCAAGACACCCAGAGCCTTGATCAGCTCCAGGCCGCCCATCTGCGGCATCACGACATCGGTGAGCACCAGGTGGATCGGTTCGCCGCCGTGGACGAGCGCCATGGCTTCGGCGCCCGTCTCGGCCTGGAGGACCACGTAGCCCTGGGATCGGAGCAGCCGCACGGTGGTGGCGCGGACCGCCACGTCGTCCTCGACGACGAGAATCGTTTCCGTGCCCCGGGGAGTTGGGCGCGCGGGTGTGATCTCGGTGGTCGTGGCGGCGCCAGCGCCGGCGCCGGCGTACCGCGGGAGATAGATGCGCAGGGTGGTGCCCTGACCCGGCGCGCTCAAAATGTCGATGTACCCGCCCGACTGTTTGATCGCGCCATACACCATCGCCAGACCGAGTCCCGTGCCTTTGCCCGGGGACTTGGTGGTGAAGAATGGCTCGAACACGCGCGCCTTGACCTGGTCGTCCATCCCCGTGCCGGTATCCGTCACTGCCAGCAACGCGAACTCGCCGGGGCTCGATCCGGGGTGATCGTGCACGAATGCCGCATCCAGTGTCGCGTTCTGCGTCGTGATGACCAGCGGACCGCCATTGGGCATGGCGTCGCGGGCATTGAGGGCGAGATTGATGATGACCTGCTCCAGTTGCCCGGCGTCGGCCCGCACGCGCCAGAGATCGGCGGCGCCGAGCACGCGCAAATCGATGTCCTCCCCGATCAGCCGCTGCAACATCTTCTGGAGCCCGTACATCACTTCGTTGAAATCGAGGACGCGCGGTTGGATGATCTGGCGCCGGCTAAAGGCCAACAGCTGGCGCGTGAGCGCCGCGGCGCGCTCCGCCGCGCTCTTGACCTCCAACAGGTCGTCCCGCAAGGCGGCGCGATCCACCTCGGCGGGCGTCTCCAGGCCCTCCAGCGCGAACACGACGGAGCTCAGGATGACCGTCAATACGTTGTTGAAATCGTGTGAGACGCCGCCGGCGAGCTGGCCGACCGCTTCCATCTTCTGGGCCTGCCGCAGCTGCGATTCCAGCTGCTGCCGTTCGGTGATGTCACGCCCGGAGACGACGATGCCGCGCACCGCCGGCTCGTCGAGTAGATTCTTGGCGACCAGATCGAGCGTGCGCCACTCGCCGTTCGCGTGCTGGGCCCGCAACCGGAGCTGGGCGGTCCCACCGGGCACGAGACTGAGCTCGGCGAGGCGGTCCTGAGTCTCGGGGACATCCGAAGGATGCACGATGGCCAAGGCGCTGCGGCCGACGAGGGCATTGGTGGGATAGCCCAGGCCGTGGGTATACGACGGGCTCATATACTGCACGATCAACTCGGTATCGACGACCGTCACCAGGTCGGCGGAGTGCTCCATGATCGAACGGAACCGGTGCTCGGCCGACCGTAGCTGCTCGTCCATCTGATGCCAATCCGTGGCGTCTTCCGCGATCCCCGCCAGCCGGTACACCGTTCCGCTGTCATCGCGCACCGGGAAGACCCGGTCATAGATCCAGCGCACCTCACCCGAGGGTCGTACAATCCGATATTCGATCGCGAAGGGCTCGGTCGTCGGCTCGGCCCAGCGCGCGGCGACGCGGACCCGATCGTCGGGATGGAGCGTGCTCACCTCGAGAGCGGGGGCGGTCTGGAGCTGACTCGCCGGCCCACCCCAGATCTTCTCGAACTCGGGACTGACATACAGGAGACGGTGGTCCTGCGCCTCGACCATCCAGAATGCCGCGCCGATGTGCTGCGCCAGCTCGCGAAAGCGTTCCTCGCTCTCGCGCAGGGCATCCTGCGTCCGCCGCGCCGTGTCGATGTCCGTGCACAGACCCACCCACTCCCGAATGGAGCCGTCGGGCCGGCGGACCGGCACGCTCTGGCCGCTGAACCAATGGTACGTGCCGTCGCGCAACCGGAGCCGGAACTCGATCGCGGCCATGGGCGCGTCATCGAGGCCGCGGGCGAACAGCGTCGCCACCGATGCGGTGTCGTCCGGGTGCACGACCGTTTTCCACCCGCCATTCTGAAAACAGTCCGCCGTCTGACCGCTGAGCGCGCACCATTGAGACACATCGATGAAGCGGCCATCGGTGCCCATGCGCCAGACGATCTGCGCGATCCCTTCGACCAAGCTGCGCAGCCGCGCTTCGTTCAACTCCACGGCGCGCACCGCGTTCTGCCGATCCGTGACGTCGATCCCGTAGCAGACGACACCCGATCGCGTGCCATTGGGTTCGGTGATGGGATGGTAGGCGAAGTCGCAGAACCGCCGTACCTCGCTGCCGCCGGCACGCGCGAGCGTGATCGGGATGCCGTCGCCGACGAACGGCTCGCCGGTCTTGAGCACGCGATCGAGGACGCCGATCACGCCCTGGTCGACGACTTCGGGAATGGCTTCCCGCACCGGTAAGCCGATGATCGAGCGATTCCCGACCAAACGGTAGTAGGCGCGATTCGCGAACTCGAAGATGTGGTCGGGCCCACGCGCGACTGCTATGAACCCCGGCCCTTCTTCGATCAGCGCCGATAGCCAGGAACCGTCCCGGCGCGCTCCCAATCCCAACTGCTGGGTCATGTGAGTCCCTGTTAACGCACATAATCGACGGCTCAGATCCCATTCCGTCACATTGACCCGCCATCCGTGTGAAATCGCGTGACGCGGCCGCTCAGGCGTTCGTCATTTATACACGATGCCGAACCGGTTGAGCGCGCAGAGGATCGAAGCGATCAGCCGGCTGTCGGCCGGTATCGCGCACGAGCTGAACACGCCGATGCAGTATGTGCAGGACAACGTGCGTTTCCTGGAGCGCGCGTTCAATGATATGAGCGCGCTGGTGCGCGCGTACGAGGCGCTACTCGCGGCGGCCACCGCGCGGGATGTGCTTGGCGACGTGACGAAGCCGGTGGTGGACGCGGCCGAGCGCGCCGATCTCGCGTATCTCGACGTGGAGGTCCCCGCCGCGTTCCGGCAGTCCTTGGAAGGATTGGAGCGGATCGCCAACATCGTTCGGGGTCTCAAGTCGCTCGCCGGTCCGGACGTCGACGAGCGCGTCGCGATTGATCTGAACGCCGAGATCGAGAGCACGGTCGCGGTGTCGCGGAACGAGTGGAAGTACGTCGCCGAACTCGTGCTCGAGCTCGACCGCGACCTGCCTTCTATTCCGTGTGTCGCGGGCGAGATCGGCCCGGTGCTGCTGCACTTGATCATCAATGCCGCCCATGCGATCGCCGACGCGCCGGCGACGCGCGACGGCGGCAAAGGGCGCATCACCATCGCCACGCGCCGGGTCGACGGGTGGGTGGAGCTCCGCGTCAGCGACACGGGCACGGGCATTCCCGCCGCGGCGCGCGATCACGTGTTCGAACCGTTCTTCACAACGAAGCCGGTCGGTACCGGCGCCGGGCAGGGACTCGCGGTCGCGCGCAGCGTGGTCGTCGAACATCACGGCGGGACGATCACGTTCGACACGCGGGAGGGGCAGGGCACGACGTTTCTCGTGCGCTTGCCGCTCGCGGCGTGACGTGGCGCATCCTGTTCGTCGACGACGAACCGCGCGTGCTCGATGGCGTGCGGCGCACGCTCCGCCCCTGGCGCACGGAGTGGGACGTCACGTTCGTCACCAGCGGCGACGCCGCCCTCCTGGCGTGTGAGGCCGGCGCGTTCGACATCATCGTCAGCGATCTCCGGATGCCGCAGATGGACGGCGCCACCTTGCTGGCCCGGATCGCCGAACGTTGGCCGCAGACGGTGCGCGTGGTGCTCTCGGGCTACGCGGAGCGGGGCACGGCGATCCGGTCGCTCCATACCGCCCACCAGTTCCTGGCCAAGCCCTGCGATGCGGGTGCTTTGCAACAGGTGATCGTGCGCGCGACCGCGGCGCATGCGCTGGCACTCGATGCCCCGTCGCGCGCGCTGGCGGCCGGCATGCACCGGTTGCCGGCGTGTCGGGCCACGCACCAGGCGCTCGCGGACGCAACGGGCGATCTGTTCGACCTGGCCAAGCGCGACGCGGCAATAGCGGCCAAGCTGCTCCAACTGGCCAACTCGTCATTCTTCGGCCCATCGCGAACGGCGATGAGCGTGGGAGAGGCGTTGACCGTGCTCGGTGGCAACACGGCACGGTTGATGGCCGACTCCCATGATCTGGTGGATCAGCCGACGACCAACCGGGCACCCGGGTTCTGCCTGGAGGCGCACGCCGCGCACGCCGCGGCGGTCGCCAGTTTGGCGAGCCAGCTGGTCACGGATCGGACGCGAGCCGACGAGACCTACACCGCCGCGTTGTTTCACGATATCGGCCAGCTGGTGCTGGCCAGCGGCGCGCCCGAACGTCTGTCCGAGGACGACACGACATCCCTCGGCGCCTATCTGCTGGCGCTGTGGGGGATTCCGCGTTCCGTCGTCGATGCTGTCGCGTATTACCGCCTGCCGTTGTCTGCGCCGCCGGCAGCGCGCGATGTGGCCATCGCGGTGCACCGTGCTGACGCGCTCGTCCACGAGCGCGTGGGAGCCGCTTAGAATGGAACCGACGCGCGTCCTGTGTGTGGATGACGAGCCGTACGTGCTCTCCGCGATCACCCGCTCCCTCCGGCGCGACGTGGAAATCGTCACGGCGCCAGGAGCGGCGGAGGGGTTGGCCGCCATTGGCCAGGGACCGCCGTTCGCGGTCGTGATCTCCGATCTGCGCATGCCCGTCCGCGATGGCATCAGTTTTCTGCAGGACGTCCGCCAGATCGCGCCGGACACGGTGCGGATGTTGCTCACCGGCGCTGCGGATATGGACCTCGTCATCGAGGCGGTCAACCTGGGGAACATCTTTCAGTTCCTCACCAAGCCGATCGCGCCGGAGGCCTTGGCCCGGGCCGTCGCCGCTGCCGCCGAGCAGTACCGCCTCGTGACGAGCGAGCGCGTTCTCCTCGAGGAAACGCTCCAAGGCAGCATCACCGCGTTGACCGATGTGTTGTCGCTCGTGCACCCGATGGCGTTCGGCCGGGCCACGCGCATCAAGCGGCACGTCGCGACCCTGGCCGCAGAGCTCAAGATCGCCGAGCGCTGGCCGATCGAGGTCGCGGCCATGTTGTCGCAGGTCGGGTGCATCACGCTGGCCCCCGCGTTGGTCCAGAAGCTGTATCACGGGCGGCCGCTCACGGCGCCGGAGAAAAAGCTCGTAGACCCGGTGCCGCAGGTAGCCCAGCAGTTGATCGCCCGCATTCCGCGACTGGAAGCCGTTCGGGACATTCTTGGGCGCGCTGGACGGCGACACGCCCGTGGCGTCGATGCCGGTCGGCGCGCGCCTCCTGCGACTGGCGATCGATTTCGATGCGCTGGAAGCGCGCGGCGCGTCGGTCTTACAGATGCTGGAGGTGATCGAGCGGCACGCTGATCGCTACGATCCCGATGCGCTCGCGGTGCTGCGGGCACGACTCGGCTCCGGCGACACGCCGGCGCAGCCGTCCACGCGCGAAGTCAAGCTGGCCGACGTGGCCGAGGGCATGGTCTTCGCCGCCGATGTGCACGGCGGGAACGGAGTGTTGCTGATCGCCCGGGGCCAGGAGGTGACGCCGAGCGTGTTGCAACTCGTCCGGTCGCACTGGGCGGACCTGGCGTCGAAAACGTGCGTCCGCGTGATCATGCCGGCGGCCTGATCCGCGCCATCGCGGTCGAGGTCGCTGCTCTGTCAGGGAGTCGTCTCAGGCTCTAATATCGAGTAATGAGACTCCGGAGACACGAGGTGGGGCATGAGGCAATATGCGACCGAAGGGATCCGTAATGTTGGCATTGTAGGGCACGGCGGGACAGGCAAGACGCAGCTCGTCTCGGCGTGCCTGTACACCGCGGGGATGACGCCCCGACTCGGGAAGGTCGCCGACGGGTCGGCGGTGACGGACTGGGATGAAGAGGAGACGGCCCGCCACATCTCCATTCAGACGGGCACCGCATATGCCGAGTGGCCGGCGTCGGGCCGGACCGACCGGACGAAGATCAACTTCGTCGATACGCCAGGCTATTCCGCTTTCCTGAGCGACACCAAAGCGTCGTTGCTCGCGGCCGACGCCGCGCTCATTGTCGCCGATGCCGCCGCCGGCGTCCAAGTCGTTACCGAGACCGTGTGGGATTACGCGGTCGACTATGCGCTGCCCCGGGCCGTCATTCTGAACGGCGTCGATCGCGAGTTGGCCAGCATCGAGCGGGCCATGCAGTCCGTGCGCGAAGCGTTTGGCCGGGGCGTCGTGCTGCTCCAACTGCCCATTGGCACGGAGCGGCAGTTCCACGGCGTCGTCGATCTCGTGGGCATGACGTCGCAGCTCTATGCTCCCGACGGTACGGGGCAGCCGACCGTCGGACCAATCCCGGCCGAGCTACGGGAGCCGGCGCGGAAGGCGCACGAGGCGTTGGTCGAGCTGGTGGCGGAGGGCGACGATGACCTCATGCAGGAGTTTTTCGACGAGGGGACTCTGCCCGTCGAGGATCTCAAACGGGGGCTCCGCGCGGCGTTCGCCGCCAAGCGCCTGCATCCGGTCTTGCTCGACTCCGCGCTCCACAATGTGGGCACGGCCGCGATGCTCGATTTCATCGTCGACATGTGCCCGCCGCCGAAACCCAGCGTCGCGTCGCCCGTCTCGCTGTTTGTCTACAAGACGCTGTCCGATCCGTTCGCCGGCCGCATCAGCTACTTCAAGGTGATGGCGGGCGTGCTGCGCAACGAGATGACCGTGCAGAACTTCACGCGCGGCGTGCCCGAGCGGATCCAGCACCTTCAGGTGATGCAGGGAAAATCGGCGATGCCCGTGTCGGAGCTCCACGCGGGCGATCTCGGCACCGTGGCCAAGCTCAAGGACACGCTGACAGGTGACACGTTGGGCGAGAAAAACACGCCCGTCGTCTTCCCGCCGGCGCGGCTCCCGGAGCCGTTGCTCACCTTCGCGGTCGAACCCAAGACGCGGGCCGACGAGGATCGCATGGGCGTGGCGATCCAGCGCATTCTGGAATCCGATCCGGCGGTGCGGTTTCGGCGCGACCCACAGACGAAAGAGTTTCTCCTGTCGGGCGCGGGCCAGCAACACATCGAGGTCGTGATCGCGGTGATGCGGCGCCGGTATCACGTCGCGCTGACGCTCAAGCCGCCGCGCGTGCCCTATCGTGAAACGGTCCGAGGTCAGGGCGACGCCGAAGGGAAGCATAAAAAGCAGACCGGCGGGCACGGGCAGTTCGCTGTGTGCCGCATCAAGGTCGAGCCCCTGCCGCGCGGGTCGGGTCTCGAGTTCGTCGACGAGATCGTCGGCGGCGCGATCCCGAGGAATTGGATCCCGTCGGTCGAGAAAGGCATTCGGGAGGCCGCGGATCGCGGATTTCTCGCGGGGTTTCCCGTCGTCGATCTCCGCGTGCGGCTCTATGACGGCAAGTATCACGACGTCGATTCGTCCGATATGGCCTTCAAGATCGCCGGCTCGCTCGCGTTCAAGGAGGCGCTCAAGCAGGCGCGCCCCGCGCTCCTCGAGCCGATCATGCAGGTGCAGGTCCAGGCTCCGGATGTCTACTCGGGGCATCTCATGGGCGATATCAGCGCCCGGCGCGGGCGGATCAGTGGCAGCGAGGTGCGCGGTCACGGCGTCGTGATCAAGGCGCACGTCCCGCTGTCCGAGATGCTGAGCTACGCCAACGATCTCGTTTCCATGACCCAAGGGCGCGGCAGCTACTCGATGGAACTCGCGCACTACGACATCGTGCCACAGGAGACGGCCGAGAAGATCATTGCGGCGCACAAGCCACACCGCGCCGGCGTCGACGAGCACGCCGCGGCCGTGTGACATGGCGAAGACAAGGTTTCGGGTTGGGTCCATGCGGCGTCACGCCGGGGTGATCCGTACAACTTTGCACGAGCTCGGTGACATGTGATCGTGAAATAGTCGAGACGCAACGCATGCCTCCACGTCATGAGCGTGGTGCGCGCGTAGGGCATCCATCGGCGGCGCGCAGACCGCGCGCTTCGCACCCTACCCGTACTTCAGGAGTCATGCGATGGGATCGGATTATCGTCTTGTCAGATGGACCCGAACCGCGGCCGCCTGCGCGGTCACGGTTGCCGCGATGGCGGCGTGCAGCGACAGCAAGTCGCCGACCAGCGCCGCGACCGATGCGCGCCTCGCCGCCGCCGCGGCCCCGTCCGCCGCGGCCGCCCTTCCGAACTTCGGCCACGTCTTCATCGTTCTGTTGGAGAACGAGGACGTCCTGGCGACGTTTGGTCCCGGCACTCCGGCGACGTTTCTCGTCGACACGCTGATTCCCCAGGGCGCGTTCCTCAGCCAGTACTACGCCATTGGGCACTCGAGCCTCGACAACTACACGGCGTTGGCGAGCGGCCAAGCGCCGGACAGCTCGACCTCCGCCGATTGCGGGATCAACTCCGACTTCGTCCCGAAGGGGCCCAACGGCGGCTGGAATACCACCACCGGACAGATCGCCGGCGAAGGTTGCGTGTACCCCAAGGGCGTGTGGACAATCTTCAACCAGCTCGCCGCGGCGCACCTGTCGTTCAAGGCGTACATGGAGGATATGGGGAACGATCCGACGCGCGAGGCGTCGGTCTGCGGGCATGTGCCGGTCGGCGCGGTCGACATCACGGACAACGAGGAGCCGGAGGATCTCTACGCCGCCCGCCACAATCCGTTCGTGTGGTTCCACTCGGTCATCGACACGCCCCTGTGTGACAGCGTGGTATCCTTGGCCCCGCTCCAGCAGGATCTGAAGTCGATCAACACGACCGCGGCCTACACCTTTATCACGCCGAACGTCTGTCACGACGGACACGATGCGCCCTGCATCACCGGCGAGCCCGGCGGCCTCGTCTCGGCGAATCTCTGGCTGAAAGAATGGATTCCGCTCATCCTGAACTCGCCGGCCTACAAGAAAGACGGTCTCCTGATCATTACGACTGACGAAGCGGAAGGGGTCAACGGTTCCATCGCCTGCTGCGGCGAGCAACCCGGCCCGAACGAAGCGCTGCCTGGTGGCGACGGTCCTGGTGGTGGCGATGTCGGTGCCGTCATGATCTCCCGTTTCATCAAGCCCGGCACGATCAGCGAGAATGCCTATAATCACTACTCGTTGCTCAAGAGCGTGTTCGACATCTTCCGTCTGAGCAAGTTCGGCCAGCACCCGTTGGGATTCGCGGGCGCACCCGGCCTATCGGAGTTCGGTGCGGACATCTTCACGAACCCCAGCGGCGTCGTGTCGGCCGCCAGTGGCCAGAAACTCGCCGTCGTGAACCACCAGCAGCTCGTCCAACTGCTGTCGAAGCACTAGCCAGTCGTTCTGGAAGTGGTCCTCGGGTCGCGTGCCCCGCTATTCTTCGGCACGCGACCCGAGGTGTCTCATGGAGTTTCAGCACGTCCTCCGCGAAACGAACGCGGGGGTGCTGGCGATCACGCTGCATCGCCCGGAAGTGCTCAATAGCTGCAACCGCCTGATGGTGACGGAGCTGCGCAGCGCGTTCGAGGCCGCCGCCACCGACGACGGCGTGCGCGCCGTGTTGCTCACCGGCGCGGGGCGCGCGTTCTGCGCGGGCCAGGATCTCGCCGAAGTCGTCCCCCCTGACGGCTCGACGGGGCCAGAGATCGGCGATGTCGTCCGAGGCTACAACGCGCTCATTCTCGCCATCCGGCGTCTGGAAAAGCCTGTTGTCGCCGCCGTCAACGGCGTCGCGGCCGGCGCCGGCGCCAATCTCGCGCTGGCGTGCGATATCGTGATCGCCGCGGAACAGGCGTCGTTCATCCAGGCGTTCGTCAAGATCGGGCTCATTCCCGACACCGCGGGCACGTTTTTCCTGCCGCGTCTCGTCGGCCTGGCGCGGGCCACGAGCCTGGCGATGCTCGGCGGCAAGGTGCCGGCGGCCCAGGCAAAGGAATGGGGCATGATCCACGATGTGGTACCCGGCGCCACGCTCATGGAAGTGGCCGGCGGCCTGGCCCGGGAGCTGGCCACGCAACCCACGCGGGGGCTGGGTCTCATCAAGCGGGCGCTGAACGCTTCGCTGACCAACGATCTGGAGGCGCAGCTGGCGCTGGAGGCGCAGCTGCAGTCGACCGCCGGACGGACTGCCGACTATATGGAAGGGGTCCGGGCGTTCCAGGAGAAGCGCGCGCCACGGTTCGCGGGGCGATGACCGGGCCCGTCGGCGTCCTCGGTGCCGGGGCCATGGGCAGCGGTATTGCCCAAGTGGCATCGACCAGCGGCCACGCCGTGGTGATAGTCGATGCCGACGATAGCGCGTTGGCGCGCGCCCGGACCGCCATCGCCGCGCAGTTGCAACGCGAAGTCGACCGCGGCCGGCAGCATGCGGGCACGGCGGCCGAGATCGTGGCGCGGATCCGCTTCGAGCGCGCGACCGAGGACCTGGCCTCATTCCGCGACTGCGTCCTCGTCATCGAAGCGATCGTCGAGCGGCTCGACGCCAAGCGCGACGCGTTCGCCCGTATCGAGCGCGTCGTCGCCGATGACTGCGTGCTGGCGACGAACACATCGTCGTTGCCCGTCGCCGGTATCGCCGCGGCGTGCCGGCGCGCCGAGCGTGTGCTTGGCGTGCACTTCTTCAATCCCGCGCCGGTCATGCCGCTGGTGGAGATCATCCCGTGGCGCGGCACGGCCGACTCGGTCACTGCGCCCACGCGCGCGCTGATCGACAGCTGGAACAAGACGACGGTCGTGGCCAGCGACACGCCCGGGTTCATTGTCAATCGCGTGGCGCGGCCGTTCTATGGCGAAGCCCTGCGCATTCACGACGAGGGCATCGCCGAGGCGCCGACAATCGACTGGGCCATGCGCGAGCTGGGCGGGTTCCGCATGGGGCCCTTCGAGTTGATGGATTTCATTGGGCTGGACGTCAACTTCGCGGTCACCAGCGCGGTGTTCGCTGGCATGTTCTACGATCCCCGGTATCGCCCGTCGCTGACGCAACAGCGGCTTGTCGAGGCGGGGATGCTCGGACGCAAGACCGGACGGGGATTCTATGACTACCGTGAAGGGGCCACCAAGCCCCCGCCCATGGCCGACAAGACCCTGGGCCTGGCGATCGTCGAGCGGATTCTCGTCATGTTGATCAACGAGGCCGTGGACGCCGTGCATTGGCGCGTGGCGTCGCCGGCCGACATCGACCTGGCCATCACCAAAGGGGTCAACTACCCCAAGGGATTGCTCGCCTGGGGTGACGAGCTGGGCCTCGACCATGTGCATAGCCGACTTGCCGCCTTGCAGCGAGAGTACAACGAGGAGCGGTATCGACCGAGTGTGCTCCTGGCCCGCATGGCGCGCGAGGGTCGGCGCTTTTCGTGACAGGCCGCCATCTTTCGGGGAACCGTTTATCGAACGAGTCGAGATCATGGCTGAAGCCTTTATCATAGATGGCGTACGAACCCCGATCGGGTCGTTTGGGGGCAGTCTGAGCGAAGTGAGACCCGACGACATGGCGGCCCTCGTCATTCGTCGGCTCATGGAACGCCAGCGGGTCGATCCCGAGCGCATCGCCGATGTCGTCATCGGGTGCGCCAACCAGGCCGGCGAGGACAATCGGAACGTCGCCCGGATGGCGGCGCTCCTCGCCGGCCTCCCGGTGTCAGTGCCTGGCGAGACGGTCAATCGCCTCTGTGCTTCCGGCATGAGCGCAGTGGCGATCGCCAGCCGCGCCATCAAATTGGGCGACGGCGATCTCTATATCGCCGGTGGCGTCGAAAGCATGACGCGCGCCCCCTACGTACTCTCGAAGAGCGCAAAGGCTTTTGCGCGCGACGCGCAGCTTTTCGACACGAGTCTGGGCTGGCGCTTCGTGAACCCGACGATGCAGCAGCAGTACGGGATCGACGCCATGGGCGAGACCGCCGAGAACGTCGCCGAGCAGTTCAAGGTGAGCCGCGAGGACCAGGATCGTTTTGCCTGCCAGTCCCAGAGCAAAGCCGCCGCGGCCCGCGCGCGCGGGCGCTTCACGGGCGAGATCACCCCGGTCGATGTCCCCGGCGACAAGCGCGGCGAATCGAGGCAGTTCGATCAGGACGAGTTCCTGCGTCCGGACACATCCCTCGACAAGCTGGCGAAGCTCAAGCCGGCCTTCCGTCAGGGCGGCTCGGTGACGGCGGGCAACGCCTCCGGCATCAACGACGGCGCCGCCGCGGTCTTGATCGCCTCGGAAGCCGCGGTCCGCGAATTTCATCTCAAACCCCTCGCCAGAGTCGTGTCCAGCGCCGCCGCCGGCGTCGAGCCGCGCATCATGGGCATGGGGCCGGTGCCGTCCAGTCAAAAGGCGCTCGCCCGCGCCAAGTTGTCACTCGATGACATGCACGTCATCGAGTTCAACGAAGCGTTCGCCGCCCAGGTCATCGCCTGCGCGCGCGAGTTGGGCCTGGCGCCCGAAGACCCGCGGATCAATCCCAACGGCGGCGCGATCGCCATCGGGCACCCCTTGGGCATGTCGGGGACGCGCCTCATCCTGACGGCAGCGCGCGAGCTGGAAGCCACGCAAGCGCGCTATGCGTTGGCGTCGATGTGCGTGGGCGTGGGACAGGGCATGGCGACGATCATCGAGCGCGTCTAGTGGCGAATTGCTTTGCGTTTGACGGGTACCGGCCGGTCGTGCACGAGTCGGCGTTCGTGCACCCCAATGCCACGATCGTCGGCAACGTGATCATTGGCCGCGACGTGTACGTGGGCCCCAGCGCGGCGATCCGCGGCGACTGGGGCGGCATCGTCATCGAGGACGGGTGCAACGTCCAGGAGACGTGTGTCATTCACTCGTTCCCCGGTGTCACGGTCGTCTTGGAGGCCGGAGCGCATATCGGACACGGCGCGGTGATCCACGGCGCCCACATCGGCCGCAACGTCCTGGTCGGCATGAATGCGGTCGTGATGGACCGCGCCCGCGTTGGCGCAGGCTGCATTGTCGGCGCCCTGACATTTGTCCCGGCCGATACCGTCGTCGAGGAGCGCAAGGTCATCGTCGGCAATCCCGGACGGGTCGTGAAGGACGTAAGTGACGAGATGTTGAACTGGAAGACACAGGGCACCCGCCTCTATCAACAGTTGCCGGCGCGGTTGCACGCGACGCTCGAGCCCTGCGAACCACTGCGCGAAATCCCGGCGGACCGGCGCGACCAAGCCGCCGTCTATCAGACGTGGCACGAACAGAGGGGTTCGTAATGCGGCTCAAGAACTACGTGCACGGCGAATGGGTCGAATGTCAGGGCAAGGCGACGGCGCTCTTCGATGCGGTCACGGGCGAGCAGTTCGCCGAGGCCAGCACCAGTGGGCTCGACTTCAAGGGCGTGCTCGAGTATGCGCGCACGGTCGGCGGTCCGCGCCTCCGGGCCATGACCTTTCATGAGCGCGCGCGGATGCTCAAGGCATTGGCCCAGTATCTCACGGCGCGCAAAGACGAGTTCTACGCGATCTCGAAGCGGACGGGCGCGACCAAGACCGACAGCTGGATCGATATCGACGGCGGATTCGGCACGCTGTTCGCTTACGCCAGCCGCGGGCGCCGGGAGTTTCCCGACGAGCGCTTCTATGTCGACGGGCCGGCCGAGACGATCTCGAAGGGCGGCTCGTTCGTCGGGCGGCACATCTGCGTGCCGTTGGAAGGCGCGGCGATCCTGATCAACGCGTTCAATTTCCCGGTGTGGGGCATGCTGGAGAAGATGTCGACGGCGATCCTGGCGGGGGTGCCGGTGATCGCGAAGCCCGCCACGGTGACCTCGTATCTCACCGAGGCCGTTGCCCGCGCGATGGTCGAGTCCAACATTCTCCCCCCGGGCGCGTTCCAGCTTCTGTGTGGCAGCGCGGGCGATCTCCTGGATCACGTGACCTGTCAGGATGCGGTGGCGTTCACGGGCGCGGCGAGCACGGGGCAGATGCTCAAGACGGGCAAGGCGATGGTCGAGCACTCCGTGCGATTCAACCAGGAGGCCGACTCCCTCAATTTCTCGATGCTGGGTCCGGATGCCCGGCCCGGGACCGAGGAGTTCGACCTCTTCGTCAAAGAGGTCGTGCGCGAGATGACCGTCAAGGCGGGCCAGAAGTGCACCGCCATCCGTCGCTCGATCGTGCCCGCGGCCATGGTCGACGACGTGGTCACCGCGCTCAAAAAGCGTCTGGCGGGTGTGACCATCGGTGATCCGAGCCGGGACGGCGTCCGCATGGGCCCGTTGGCCGGCATGACGCAAGTGCGCGAAGTGTCGGACAACGTCGAGAAGCTCAAGCAGGCCGCCGAGCTCGTATACGGCAGTGTCGAGGCGATGGACGTCATTGGAGCGGACGCCAAGACCGGCGCGTTCTTTCCGACGTTGTTGCTGTACGACGATCGGCCATTCGAGAAGACCGCGCCGCACGACGTCGAAGCGTTCGGTCCGGTGAACACCGTGATGCCGTACGACTCGCTGGACCAAGCCGTGGCCCTGGCGAACCGGGGGCGGGGATCGCTGGTGGGGTCATTGTTCACGGCCGACGTGGACACGGCGCGCACGGTCGCGCTGGGAACGGCCCCCTATCACGGCCGTCTCATGATCGTCGACCGGACGAGCGCGAAGGAGTCGACCGGACACGGTTCGCCGCTGCCGCACCTGGTGCACGGCGGCCCGGGGCGGGCCGGCGGCGGGGAAGAAATGGGCGGCGTGCGCGGCGTCCTGCACTACATGCAGCGGACCGCGCTCCAGGGCTCGCCGACCGTGTTGTCGAAAGTGACGCGGGAGTGGTTGCCGAAAGCCGAGGAGACCGGCGATCGGGTGCATCCGTTCCGAAAGTATTTCGAGGAGCTGGAGATCGGGGAGACGCTGCACACGCACCGGCGGACGGTGACGGAGAGCGACGTCGTGAATTTTGCCGGCATCAGCGGCGATTTCTTCTATGCCCACATGGATGACATCGCCGCCAAGGACTCGATCTTCGAGCGCCGCGTGGCGCACGGGTACTTCGTGCTGTCGGCCGCCGCCGGTCTCTTCGTCGACCCCGCGCCCGGGCCCGTGCTGGCGAACTACGGTTTGGACAACTTGCGTTTCGTGAAGCCCGTCTACATTGGCGACACGATCCAGGTCCGTCTCACCTGCAAGCAAAAGACGGCGAAAGAGGACAAGGAGGGGCAGGTCCCCCAGGGCGTCGTGGCCTGGGACGTGGAAGTCACGAACCAGAACAGCGAGCCGGTCGCCGTTTACACGATCCTGACCCTCGTGCGGCGCAAGGAGTGACGTGGTAAATTACGGCATGACCGAGAGCCAATTCGAGGCGCGGATCGCCGCGGGCGAGACGATAGAGCCCAAAGATTGGATGCCGGAGCGCTACCGGAAGCAGCTCATCCGGATGATGTCGCAGCACGCGCACTCCGAGATCGTCGGCATGCTGCCCGAGGGCAACTGGATCACGCGGGCTCCGACCCTGCGCCGCAAGATGGGTCTCCTCGCCAAAGTGCAGGATGAGGCGGGGCACGGGCTCTACATCTATTGCGGCACCGAGACGTTGGGTGTCGGTCGTGAGGAGTTGGTCGACCAACTGTTGTCGGGCAAGGCGAAGTATTCCAGCATCTTCAACTATCCGACGCTGACCTGGGCGGATATTGGCGCGATTGGGTGGTTCGTGGATGGCGCCGCCATCGTGAACCAGACCATGCTGGCCAAGGCGTCCTACGGGCCCTATGCCCGGGCGATGATCCGGATCTGCAAGGAAGAGAATTTTCACAAACGCCAGGGCTACGAGATCATGGCGACGCTGGCGGCTGGCGCGCCGGGCCAGCGCCGGATGGCGCAGGATGCCGTGGACCGGTGGTGGTGGCCGTCGCTCATGATGTTCGGCCCGTCGGACAAGGATTCGCCCAATTCGGCGGAGCTCACGCGCTGGGGAGTCAAGCGCAAGGGCAACGATGAGTTGCGCCAACGGTTCGTGAATCTGACCGTCGCGCAGGCCAAGGCGATCGACCTCACGCTGCCCGATCCCGCGCTCACGTATGACGCGGAGACGGGCAACTGGAACTTCGGACCGATCGACTGGGACGAGTTCTCGCGCGTGGTGCACGGCGACGGTCCGCTCAACCGCGAGCGGCTGGCGACGCGCAATGCGGCGCATCACGACGGCGCGTGGGTCCGCGAGGCGGCGGAGGCGTATGCCGCCAAGCGCGCAGCCCAAGGCGTCGCGCCGGCGGCCTGAGATGGCCGCTGGAATGGCTGCGGGAACGGCCATGGCCGGGCAGTGGCCCCTCTGGGAAGTCTTCCTGCAGCCGCCGGGCGGCGCGCCGTTCGAGCACGCCGGCAGCGTGCACGCGGTCGATGCCGAGAGCGCGCTCCAGAACGCGCGCGACGTCTACGCGCGCCGCGGGGAGGCCGTGGGCATCTGGGTCGTCCCCACGGCCGCCATCACGGCATCGACGCCCGAAGATATGGGCCCGTTTTTCGAGCCCGGGAACGACAAGCCGTATCGACATCCGCAGTTCTACACGTCGCCGCGCGGCGTGCGCGTCTGATGGTGGACGATGCGACGCGCGCCGCCCTCGTCCAGTATCTGCTGCGACTCGGCGATGATCGGCTGGTGCTCGGACACCGGGTGTCCGAGTGGTGCGGGCATGCGCCGATCCTCGAAGAGGACATCGCCCTGGCCAACGTCGCGCTCGATCTGATCGGCCAAGCGAACCTGTTCCTGGGACTGGCCGGGGAGACCGAGGAAGTCGGACGCGATGCCGACGCGCTGGCGTACCTGCGCGAGGCGATCGACTATCGCAATGTGCTGCTCGTGGAGCTGCCGAAGGGAGATTTTGGGTTCACGATCGTCCGCCAATTCCTGTTCAGCGCCGCCGCTTTCTATCAGTTGGAGGCGCTGACCCAGAGTGCCAATCCGCCGCTCGCGGGCATCGCCGCGAAAGCGCTCAAAGAGACGCGCTATCACGTCCGACATGCGGGCGAGTGGGTGATCAAGCTGGGGGACGGCACGGTCGAGAGTCACCGCCGGGCCCAGGATGCGCTCGACGCATTGTGGCGGTATACCGGCGAGATGTTTCTCGTCGACGATGTGGATGAGACGCTCGTGCGCGCGGGGATCGCGCCGGATCTGCGTCCGCTCGAAGGCCGCTGGCGCGCGCAGGTCGATGATGTGCTGCGGCGCGCGACGCTGACGGTGCCGGAGACGGGATACATGCAGCGTGGCGGACGGGTGGGACGCCACACGGAGGCGCTGGGGCACCTGCTGTCGGAGATGCAGATTCTCCAGCGGTCGTACCCGGGAGCGCAGTGGTGACGGACAAGATCCCGGCGAAGCCGAGATCGGTCCAACCGACTCGAGATCTCCCGACGCGTAGCGTCGCGGAGATCTGGGCCGTGCTGGACCGGGTCCCGGACCCCGAGGTGCCGGTGCTGAGCGTGGTCGAGCTGGGTATCGTGCGGGATGTCGCCGTCGACGGCGATGGCGCGGTCACGGTCTCGGTCACCCCGACGTACTCGGGTTGTCCGGCGATGCAGGCCATCGAGCACGACATTGTCGAAGCGTTGTCCCAGGCCGGATGGCATTCGCACATCCGCACGGTCTACTCGCCCGCCTGGACGACGGACTGGCTGGGCGACACCGCCAAGCAGAAACTCGCGGCCTACGGGATCGCGCCGCCGTCGCCCTCCGTACGCGATGAGCCGCTGGTCCCGCTGGCGCGGCGGACGCCGAGCGTGGCATGTCCCTACTGCGGATCGCGCGCGACCACCACGCGCAGCGAGTTCGGTTCGACGGCGTGCAAGGCCGTCATGTACTGCAACGGCTGCCAGCAGCCGTTCGAGTTGTTCAAGGCCATCTAGTGGCCGTGCAACTCGAACCCAGCGCCGCGCCCTCGGCCGCGACGTGGCGCCGCATCGCGTACCACGCGCTCGTGTCGCGCGCGCTCGACGACGTGGAAGAGACGACGAACAAGAACAAAACCGGGGTGCCGCGCGAACATCTCGTGCTCTACCAGTTTTCGGCGCGCGGACACGAGATGGCGCAGGTCATCCTGGGGTCGCTGATCGACCGGCCGCATGACGCCGCGGGCGCGTACTACCGTTCGCGGCCGCTGCTGCTCTCGCTGGGACTGGGCATCGAGGATGCGCTGGCCAGCCCGCTGGGCCGCGTCGGCGGATTCAGCGGGGGGCGGGACATTGGCGTCGTCTGCAATCTGCCGAGGACGGACGGGCCGATCGTGCTGCCAATGTCCGGCGATGTCGGCAGCCAGTACACGCCGACCGCGGGCTGGGCCCAGGCCGTTCAGTATCACCGCGACGTATTGGGCGACGCGAGCTACGCGGGCGCCATTGGCGTCGCGCTCGGAGGCGAGGCGTCCGTCGCCACGAACGGGTTCTGGGCGTCGCTGACGTTGGCCACGACGCTGTCGCTGCCGATGCTGTTCTACATCGAGGACAACGGTCTCGGCATCTCCGTCCGCGGCGACATGCAGACGCCCGGCGGAAGTATCGCGCGGAACCTGGCGTCGTTTGGCAATCTCCTGGTGCGGGAAGGCGATGGCACCGATCCCGCCGAAGCGTCGCGGCTCCTGGGCGAGGTGGTGCGTCACGTGCGCGCCGGTAGTGGTCCCGCGCTCATCCGTCTGCGCGTGCCGCGCCTCTCCGGTCACTCCGGGCCCGACAACCAGCTCGGCTATCGCACGGAGAGCGAGATTGCCGCGGATTGGACTCGCGATCCGCTGCCCAAGCTCGAGTCGTATCTGGTGCCCTCGGTACTCTCGGCCAACGACTGGTCCGCGCTGGAGCGCGAAGTCGAACGGGACGTCGCCGCGGCGCTGGCCGGCGCGCGGGCGCGCGCGGCGCCGGACGCCGATGGCGTCAAGCGCTTTGTGTATGCGGAGCCTCGCGATGCCAGGGACCATGACACCCTCGGCGGCCTGTCTGACGCCGAGATCGCGGCGCTGGGCGGGAATGCGACGGAGCGCGGCGAGGGGCCGATCATCCGCTTCGCGGAAGCGGTCAAGCGGACCTTGGCGCGCGAGCTGGAGGTCAACGCGAAGCTCCTCGTGTTTGGAGAAGACGTCGGGGTGAAGGGCGGGGTGCACCTCGTCACCGAGGGGCTCCAGAAGCGCTTCGGCGGCCGACGCGTGTTCGATACCAGCCTGTCGGAGGAAGGGATCATTGGCCGGGCGGTGGGCATGGCTATTTCCGGTCTCATGCCCGTGGCCGAGATCCAGTTCCGCAAGTACGCCGACCCGGCGACCGAGCAGCTCAACAATTGCGGCACGATGCGCTGGCGGACGAACAACCAGTTCGCCGCGCCGATCGTGGTCCGCATGCCGGGCGGATTTGGGAAGGACGTCGGCGACCCGTGGCACTCGCTGAGCAGCGAAGTCACCTGGGCCCACGCGATCGGGTGGCAAGTGCTCGTGCCGTCCAACGCGGCCGATGCCGTGGGACTGTTGCGCGCGGCGATGCGCAGCCGGAATCCCAGCATCTTCTTCGAGCACCGCTCGCTGCTCATGACCAGCGACGGGAGCGCGCGGTATCCCGGTGACGATTACGTGCTGCCGCTGGGCCGGGCCAACACGCTCCGCACCGGGAACGACCTGACGTTGATCACGTGGGGCGCCATGGTCCATCGGTGTCTCGCGGCCGCCGACCGGTTTGCCGGGCGCGTCGCGCTGCTCGACCTGCGCACGATCGCGCCGTGGGATCGCGGCGCGGTGCTGGCGAGCGTGGAGGCGACGGGCCGGTGCCTGATCGTGCACGAGGACACGCTGACCGCGGGATTCGGAGCCGAGATCGCGGCGACGGTGGCCCGGGACGCCTTCTGGTGGCTCGATGCACCCGTGGAGCGAGTGGCGGTCGAGGATGTGCCGATGCCGTACCACGAAAACTTGCTGGGCGCGGTGTTGCCCGACGCGGACCGCATCGCGGCCGCGATAGACCAGCTGCTCACGCGATAGAGACGATGAACGACACGGGCGAGATCGACGTACGCGCCAGCGACGGCGTGGGCACCATCCGGTTCGCGCATCCCAAGGGGAACTCACTGCCCGGAACCCTGCTGCGGTCCATGGCCGATGCCGTGGACGGTCTGGCGGCCGACTCGGCGGTGCGGGTGGTCGTCCTGCGCGGCGGCGAACCGGGGCCGTTCTGCGCCGGCGCGTCGTTCGATGAGCTCAAGCGCATTCAGGACGCCGCCAGCGGCAAGGAATTTTTCATGGGCTTCGCGCGCCTGATCCTCGCCATGCGCCGCTGCCCCAAGTTCATCCTCGCGCGCGTGCACGGCAAAGTCGTGGGCGGCGGCGTGGGAGTGGTGGCCGCCGCCGACTACGCCATTGCGTCCCCGTCCGCGGCGGTGCGATTGAGCGAGTTGGCCTTAGGGCTCGGACCGTTCGTCGTGGGACCGGTGATCGAGCGGAAGATCGGCCCCGGCGCTTTTCAAGCGCTGGGCATTGATGCCGCCGGATGGCGGGACGCGGCGTGGGCGGAGCGACACGGGTTGTTCGCGCAGGTGACGACAGAGCTCGACGACGCGCTCGGCGCGTTGGCGTCCCGGCTCGCGGCGTCCAACCCGGAAGCGATGGCCAGGCTCAAAACGGTTTTCTGGGAAGGCACCGGGCACTGGGATGCGCTGCTGGAGGCGCGGGCCGCGATGAGCGGTTCGCTCGTGCTCTCGACATTCACGCGGAACGCGATCGCCGCGTTCGCATCGCGCTAACACGGGGCTCTCGTATGACACCACGGCGCATCTCGACGATGGCCGAGCACATGGTCGGGTCGACCATCTTGCGGATCGCGGGCGAGGTGCGCGCGCTCACGGCGCGCGGCCGCCGCATTTGCAACTTGACCATTGGCGATTTCGATCCGCGGCAGTTCCCGATTCCGGCGATGCTGCGCGACGGCATTGAAGCCGCGTTGCGCGACGGGCAGACCACCTATCCACCGTATGTGGGAACGCCGGTCTTGCGCGAGGCGATCCGCACGTTCACCCGCGACGGCCTCGGGCTCGATTATCCGGTGGAGTCGGTTCTGGTGACGTCGGGCGCGCGCCCCGCCATTTACGGTGCGTTTCGCGGATTGGTCGATCCGGGGGACCGGGTGGTCTATTCGGTCCCGTGCTGGCAGTACATGTACTATTGCGGTCTCGTGGGAGCGGAAGGGGTTCCGGTGATGACCGACGCCGCGACCGGATTTCTGCCCACGCGGCGGTCGCTGGAGTCGGCGGTTCGCGGGGCGCGGATGCTGGTGCTCAATTCGCCGCTCAATCCGGCGGGCACGATGTTCGAGCCGGACACGCTCGCCGATATCTGCGACCTGGTGCTGGAGGAGAACGCGCGGCGCGCCGGACAGGAGCGGCCCCTGTATCTCCTCTATGACCAGGTGTACTGGATGCTCACCTACGGCGACGTCCCCCACGTGTCGCCCGTGGGCCTCCGGCCGGAGATGCGGCCCTATACGTTGTTGGTCGACGCGATCTCCAAGTCGTTCGCTTCGACCGGCCTGCGTGTCGGTTGGATCCTGGGCCCCGGTGATCTCATCAAGGCGATCGGTGAATTTCTGGCCGATGTGGGCACCTGGGCCCCGCGGCCGGAGCAGGTGGCCACGGCCGCGCTGCTGACCGCGCCGCAGGCGATCGCCGAGTATCATCGCGGCATGAAGGAAGGACTGCGGCAACGGCTGGACGCGCTCCACCGGGGCCTCGCCGCCATGCGGGACCGGGGACTTCCGGTCGACGTGTCGCGGCCGGAGGGCGCGATCTACATCAGCGCCCGGTTCGCGCTGCCAGGGAGAACGAACGAGGAGATCAGGACCCAGCTGCTCAACGAGGCGGACTTCGCGGTCGTGCCCTTCCAGGCATTTGGGGTGGCGGAGGACACCGGGTGGTTCCGACTGTCGGTCGGTGCCGTGTCGCTGGCCGACATCGAAGATGTGCTGCCGAAGGTCGCCGCCGTGGTGGAGCGGCTGGCGGCCCCGGCCCGGCAGGGTGCATCATAGAGGTCATGGCGACTCACTAATGACAACTCCCTAGTGGCCACTCCGAGGCGGTCGCGACCGGTCATCGCCGCGAAGCGGTGGGCCCTGGTGTCGGCGCCGATTACGCTGGGGCTCGAACGGGCCGACCCGGCGGTTGTCCCGGGCGCCGCGCAACTGCCGCAGGCACTCAAGGCGGCGGGCCTGGCGGAGGCGATCGGCGCCGAGGACGCGGGCGAGGTGCCGGCGCCGACGCAGTATGACGTCGTCCGCGATGTCGGATCCGGCGTGCGCCATGTCAATGAGCTGGCGACCTATGCGGTCGCTCTCGCCGATCGCGTGGAGGAAGTCGTCCGCGGCGGCCGCCTGCCCGTCGTGCTCGGCGGGGATTGCAGCGTGGTGTTCGGGATCGCGCTGGCGCTCAAGCGGATCGGGCGCTATGGTCTCGTGTTCATCGATGGCCATAGCGATTTCTACCCGCCCAAGTTCTCGACGACGGGTGGCGCGGCCGGGATGGACCTGTGGATCGCCACCGGCGGCGAGCCGGCCGCGATCGCCAACGTCGAAGGGCGCCGGCCGCTGATCGAGCGTGGGGACGCGGTGTTGGTCGGGCACCGGGATGCGCAGGAACGCATCACGGCCGGGGCGCCGGACCCGGCGGCCTCGGGACTGGGCGGGGTGTTCGATCTCGATGCGGTGCGCAAACTCGGCGCCGACTACGCCGTCGACGCGATCCTCGAGCGCCTTCCGCTGCGGGACCTCGATGGCATCTGGGTGCACATTGACGCGGACGTGCTCGATGACGCGGTGATGCCGGCGGTCGACGCGCGCCAGCCGGGAGGGCTCAGCTACAAGGAGCTGACGGATATTGTCCGGCGTCTCGTCGGCTCGCGCACTGTGGCGGGTGTCGACGTCACGATATTCGATCCGTCGCGGGACCCGACCGGCGCGATGGCCCAGGCGCTGAGTGACGCGCTGGCCGCCGGTCTGCATCACTAAGGGTCGGGATCGTGAACGGGCCGATCATCTGGGCGGTCGCGATCGGCGGAGCCGTCGGAAGCGTCGCCCGCCTGCTGGTCGGCGTCGCGGTGCAGAGTCGGGCCGGGTTGACGTTTCCGCTGGGCACGTTGCTCATCAACGTGAGCGGCTCGTTCCTGCTCGGGCTGTTGGTCCGGTTGGCCTTGGAGACGAGTGCTTTCTCGCCGCCGGTCCGGGCATTGCTTACGACGGGTCTCTGTGGTGGATACACGACGTTTTCGACGTTCAGTCTGGAGATGGCCGATCTCATTGGGGAGGGGTTGTACGGCAAGGCGGCGTGGTACGCGACGTTGAGTTTGACGCTGGGGGTTGCCGCTACATTTGGGGGGTTCGCCGTCGCGCACTGGATGCTCAAGCTGGCGCGCGGGCGCTAACTGGGAGATGCCAACGGATGACCGACGCACAGGTCGACACGACGCGCAGCCCGTTCTACGAATGGCTCGATCACGCGACGATTCGTGATGTCGTCCACCGGGCGCTCGCGCTTCCCGTCGGTGAACGCCTTATCCTCCTCAAGGGGTTGATCCCGACCCTGGTGGATGAGCTCGGCGAGGTCGCTGTGGAGCAGTTCCTGGACGACCTCGCTACGAAGGCGCACCGGTACCGGGAGGCGTTGACGCATCCCGGGCAGGGCGGGGCCACGCGGGAGACGCGCGGGGAAACGCTCGGTGGGCCGACGCCGGAGGGCGAGGTGCACGTCGATGTGGCGCGTGATTCGCGGCGTCCGGGTGGGCGCGCGTTGGAGCGTCAGGCCGAGGCGAAGCTGTGGGCGGAGCGGCCGTCGTTCGAGGCCTCGAGCGAGTAGGCGCGCCGTACATGTAGCCGGCTACGGATGCCGATACGCCGGTGGGCTCGCCGGTGGCGAGGACGGCGGAGATGCGACCTCGCTGTGCACGTAGGGCGCTGCGCCATATCCGGATGGATCGAACACGCCAGGGGCCTCGATCCAATATGTGCGTAGAGCTGAGATTTCTCGATGCCAGCATGAGGCTCGCCCGAACTGAATCCCGCACCAACGGCTTCCATGGCGCGCTTCGGTCGCAGTCGGCGAGAACGGTGTTGGCGATGCCACCAGCATGAGCCGCGTAGACGGCTGCTGGAACCCTTGCGCCGAGATCGGGAGAAAGACGAAGCCGGGGCCGGCAATTCTTGACATGCCGCCTCCCGGCGTACTTACAGGCGATTCAAGCCCTCGAGCACTTCGCGCGCATCGTCCGCCGTTGTGCGGGGGTTCATAATAGTGACGCGCAACACCCGCTCACCGTTCAGTGTCGTGGCCGTGAGCCATCCCGCACCGGTTCGATTGTAACGCTCCCGGAGATCGGGGCTCCGCGACACGTGTCGGAAGCACAGAATGTTGCACTCGGGCTCGTGCAGCGGTTCGAATGCCGGGTGCGCCACCACGGCATCGTATAGCGCGCGCGTAGTGTCACACAGCCGCTCGTAGAGTGCGCCGATGCCATTGGCGCCGTAGCGCTGGAATGCGACCCAGAGCTTGAGCACGTCGGCGCGGCGCGAGCACAGAAAACTGCGCACGCCCAGGTCGGTGATGCCTTCGTCACCCTCGCCATGAAACAAGTACGGCGCGCGCTGCGCGAACGCCCGATCCAGATCCTGGGACTCGCGCACCAACAACGTGCCCGCCTGCAGTGGCAGGAGCATCATCTTGTGCGGATCGATGGCGATCGATCGCGCCTGCTCGATGCCCCGCAGTCGATGGCGATGGGCTGCCGAGAGGAGCGCCGATCCTCCGTGCGCCGCATTGACGTGCAGCCAGATCCCGCGCTCCTCGGCGAGGGCGCCGATCGCTTCGAGATCGTCGAACGTCCCGGTGGCCGTCGATCCGGCGGTCGCCACAATGGCCATGACCGCACGCCCCTCGCGTCGCGCGGCATCGAGGCCGCGCCGCAGGGCCTTGGGATCCATCCGGAAATCCCGGGATGCCACCGGCCGCGCGTTCTCCAGCCCCAGGCCCAGCGCCCCGGCGGCGCGCGTCACCGCGTAATGAACGTGCTCGCCGCAGAAGATGAGCGGAGGGTTCGCGCCGATGCCCTTGGCCCAGGCATCCGGTACGGCCGCGGCCCGCGCTGCCAGCAGGGCGGTAAACGTCGCCTCCGTCCCACCGGTGGTCATCGTCCCGGCTCCGGATGGGCCAAATCCCGCCAGGTCGAGCAGCCACCGCATGACCTGGTGCTCCAGCACCGTCCCCACCGGCGACATCTCCCACACGGCCACCGATTGGTTGAGCGCCGAGATCACGGTCTCGGTCCAGATCGCCGCGGGAAGCGGCGGCGACACCTGATGCCCGACGTACCGCGGGTGGTACAGATGGTTGGAGTCCGGGATGACCTCGCGTCGCAGCCGCTCGATCACCGCCCCGACCGGCCGCCCATCGCGGGGCAGCGGTTCGGCGAAGCGGGCCGCCAACTCCTCCCGGCTCGACGCCGTCGACACCCGCGACGTGCGGTCCCGCGTCGCCGCCAGATAGTCCGTCGCCAGCGCGACGAACGCTTGCGCCACCGCGGGCGCGGTGTCGTCCTCGATCTCCCTCACGATGTCGGTCACGGGATCAAAATATGTCCGCCATCGGTCAAGCGTGCCGGGACCTCGACGACCTGCACGCCCTGATCGCGGCGCTCCGGGAAGCCTTGGAGACGGCCCGACAGGTGCTGGACGGCGCGCCACCGGGAGCGTAGCATCACCGCACCTGGATTTCCCGGAGACTCCCTGATGCGTACGCGCTTTTTTCTCGCTTCTGCCGTCTTCCTGGCCGCGCGGGTCGCCGCGGGACAGGAGACACCGTCGGACACCCTGCTGACGGTCGGACACTACTTCGACCTCGAGAGCGTTGGAGACCCGCAGATCTCGCCCGACGGGTCGCAGATCGTGTACTCGCGGCGTTGGGTCAACAAGATCGAGGACCGGTACGAGACATCGCTCTGGATCATGCGCGCCGACGGCTCGCGCAATCGGGTGTTCACCAAGGGCTCGAACCCCCAGTGGTCACCCGACGGCACGCGGATCGCGTATCTCGCCGATGGCGAGCCCAAGGGTGCCCAAATCTTCGTGCGCTACGTGGACGGCGATCCCGCGCCGACGCAGCTGACGCACCTGACCGAAGCGCCATCGGACGTTCGCTGGTCCCCGGACGGGAAGTCGATCGGCTTCACGAGCATCGTGCCGAAACCCGCCGTGTGGGCGATCGACATGCCGAAGCCCCCCGACTCGGCGCGCTGGACCAAAGCGCCGCGCATCGTCGAGTCCACGCATTTCCGTGAAGATCGCCGCGGGTTCCAGGACCCGGGCTTCCGCCATCTCTTCGTGATCAGCGTCGACGGCGGTCCGGCCCGGCAGATCACGAGCGGGGACTGGAACGTTGGCGCGCGGTTCGACGGCTTGGCGGGGAATCCGGTCGGGTGGGATTGGACACCCGATGGACGCACGATCATCGTCGACGGCTGGAAGGCGCCGGACGGCGATTACGTCTATCGCGACGCGAACCTGTACGCGGTGGATGTGGCCACTGGCCAGGCGAAGGCGCTCACCACCGAGCGGGGAAATTGGCATTCGCCCGTGGTGTCCACCGACGGGAAGAAGATCGCCTACGTCGGCTATCCGGCGACGGACCAGACGTACCGGACTGGCGGCCTGTACGTGATGGATATCGACGGGTCCCACGCGAAGCCGCTGACGGAGTCGCTCGACCGCGACGTCGGCGAGGTGCACTGGGCGCCGGATCTCACCGGCCTGTTCTACACGATCGAGGACCACGGCGCCAAGAACGTGATGTTCTCGTCCGTGGCCGGCGGCGCGCCACGCGCCATCACGTCCGGACCGATCGTGGTCAACTTCGCCTCCATCTCCCACGCGGGTGTGGCCGCGATCACGCGGGCGACGGCGCAGCGCCCGCCCGAGGTCGCCCGCGTCGACCTCAAGCTCAAGGGCGACATCGTCCAGCTGACGCACGTCAACGAGGCCGCGCTCTCGCGCATCCACCTTGGCGCCGTGGAAGAGATCAACTACGCGTCGACTGGCGGCGCGCGCATCCAGGGGATGGATCATGAAGCCGCCCGGCTTCGACCCATCGAAGAAGTACCCGCTGATCATGGAGATCCACGGCGGCCCGCACGGCAACTACAACGCGGCGTTCGCCTACATGCAGCAGAACTTCGCCGCGAACAATTTCGTGGTCCTCTACGTCAATCCGCGCGGCAGCACGGGGTACGGCACCGCGTTCGGCGCGGCCATCAGCAAGGCGTATCCGAGCGTGGACTACGATGATCTCATGGCCGGTGTCGATACGGTCCTCGGCCGTGGGTACGTCGACTCCCGGCAGATGTTCGTCGGCGGCTGCAGTGGGGGCGGCGTGCTCACGAGCTGGGTCATCGGACACACGACACGGTTCGCCGCCGCCGCCGTGCGCTGTCCGGTCATCGACTGGATCAGCATGGCCGGCGAGACCGATATCCCGTTCTTCACGTACGGGTTCTTCGACAAGCCGTTCTGGGAAGACCCCCAGGCCTGGCTCAAAGAGTCGCCGCTCATGTATGTCGGGCACGTGACGACGCCGACGCTCATCATGACGGGCGAGTTGGACCGCCGGACGCCCATGCCGCAGAGCGAGGAGTACTACGTCGCGCTCAAGATGCGGCACGTCCCGACGACGCTCCTCCGGTTCGAGGGCGAGTTCCACGGCACCGGCGGCATGAAGCCGACCAACTTCCTCCGGACGCAGCTCTACATGATGAGCTGGTACAAGCGGTACAGCACACCGGCGGCGAGCGCGTCGGCCGCGCCCTGACGGGTACCGCCTAACGCAGTCCGATGGCGACGGCGGCGACGATAGCCAGCGCGCCGACCGTCGCCAGGACGAGGACAAGCCTGATCGCGGCCCGCATCCACTGATCGTAGGGGACGCCGGCCGCGGCCAGGACCGCCATGAGGGCGCCGTTCGTCGGTGTGATCAGCTCGCACAAGCCGGCGCCGTATTGATAGGCCAGCACCACGGTCTGCCGCGACAGGTGGATCAAGTCGCCCACCGGCGCGAAGACCGGCAGCGTCAAGACGGCCTGCCCGCTGACGCTGGGCACCGGGACATGAATCACCGCCTGCACGCCCATCATCGCGATGCCCGCGGCGGCGACCGGCAGTCCGGCCAAGGGCGCCGCCAAGCCATGCACCACGGTGTCGATGATGAGACCGCGGTCCATGGCCACGTAGATCGCCCGCGCGAAGCCGATGAGGAGCGCGGCGTAGGCCATCGAGCGGAATCCGTCGATGAACGCGTCCGCCGTTCCACGGAGCCCCAGGCCGCCGATCAGGCCGGCGGCGATGCCCATGATGAAGAAGAGCGCGGCTTCCTGGTCGAAATCCCACTGGAGCTGGGCCACCCCGTACACGAAGATCGCGAACGTCAGGAGCACGAGGCCGATCACGGCCCCGGCGCGGGCCCGGGCGCGCGGATCCTGCGGCGGTCTGATCGTCGCCGCGACCGGACGCCGCGTGCGATGGGCGTAGCGCATCGTCCCGCCGATCCAGATGGCCAGAGCCACCCCCAAGAACACCATGCGGTATCCCGCCCCCGAGAGCTGCGGCAGGTGCACGACCTTCTGGGCGATCCCGACTTGGAACGGGTTGATCGGACTGAACGCGCTGCCCACGGCCGCCGAACCCACGCTCATGGCCACGGCCGTCATGGGATCCAATCCGAGGCTTTCCGTCAATAGCAGGAGGGCCGGCACGAGCGCGATGATCTCTTCCTGCAGATTCTCGAGCGCGCCGCCGGTGGCGAACGCGAGACAGACGATCGGCACGGCCAGGAACCCCCGGCGGCCGAGGCGCTGCACCAGCCACTCGATGCCGCTCTTGAGGGCCCCGGTCTTGTCGACAACGCCGAAGGCCCCGCCGACGAGGAACACGAACGCGATGACCGAAGCGGCGTCGATGATGCCCCCGGGGATCGCGACCACGGCCGCGAAAGGCCCCAGGGGTTTGGCCGCGATGGTGTGGTAGGTCCCCGCGACGACGACGGATCGACCGGTCACGGGGTCATCGCGCCGGTCGTAGCGGCCCGCCGGCAGGACATGAGTCAGGACCGCCGCCAGGAACGTACAGCCCACGAGAAGCGTGAGCGGTTGCGGCAACCGGAACCGTGACATTGGTCCGGAGAATGTACGTGCGGAGGGACCTCCGCCAGGGTGTGGCGCCTACTGCTGTCCCGGGGCGCGGGCCACGTACGCGAACGACACGAGCCGGTCGGTCTCGATCGCCCGTTCTTGCCCGGCCGGCTGCGTTGCTTCGACCGTCTCGAAGATGGTGATCAGGGGCGCGACCTCCCGGAATGTCGTCGTCACTTCCATCCCGCCGATGGGTGGTTTGGCGCGCTCCGGGTGGGACAAATGAAAGTCGGCGCGGCGCACCACGTACCGGTTCGCGTCGAGATAGATCGTGCCCTCGACGTCCGGCGTCCGCACGTCGCGCGCCGCGCGAAACACGATCTTGATCGATGGCACGCCGTCAACGGTCTCCTGTCCGTCGAAATCGAAGCAGTGGGTGCTCTGAAATACCGAGTCGGCGAGATCGGCGAAGCTGATCAGACGCACGAACTGCGTCCGCCGGCCCTGGTCCAAGTCGAAGTACACGACGTTGCCCGGCCGGTAGCGCTCGTGGGAATCGCTGAACTGCACGGTGTCGTGGCGGATGATCGAGTCCCGGTCGCCGGCCCGCCGGCGCACCATCCGCCGTTCCAACCGGTACTGCAGCGGATACTCGCGGGTCAGGAGCCGCACGCGATCGACGTTGAGGCGGAGCTCCCGAAACACCGCCGCGATATCCGGATCGGCCGCCGAGTCGGGAATACCGGTCGCCAGGCAATCCTTTGACCGCTCTCCATGTACGACAATGCGCGCCAACGTGATCGGGACCCGGCGCAGCGCGAGCGTCACACTCGGGGGCACGCCGTCCGCCAGATCGATGGTCGTGTCCGCCGGCGCGAACCCGATCTCCCGGGCGCTCAGTCGATACGTGCCGGTAGCCAGCGCACCAAACATGATGCGGCCGTCGACGCTGGTGAATCGCGACTGTCCGGGCGGGTTGATGGTGACGGTGCTGTACGGCAACGGCTGGCTATCATCCGCCGCCGTGATCCGCACCGTGAGGCTTTGCTGGGCCGACGCGCTCGCGGCGAGCGAGAACGTGAAACCGACGAGGGCCGATCGTCGTGCGTGTATACGCATCGATCGCATCCTACCACCACCCGTACCGCGAAACATTCTTCGTCAGCGAGACGTACTGTCCAGTATGATCAATCGAGGTCGCAAGGCGCTATTCGCCTTTGGTCGGACTATCCTGTTCGGCGGCGTGTTCGCGGCTCTGGTGTACGTGCTCCAGCGCCTGCTCTCGGGTCTGTTGCCGCGGGCCGCAGAGTCTGCGGGGTCGTCGCCTGTGTCGGTGATCACCGGCGAGACAGCCCTTCTTGTCCCGATTCTCATCGCCACCGCGCTCATGGCACTGCTGGAGAAACGGAGCGTCTGGTCGTACGGTCTGCGGGATACGTACTGGTGGCGACGTCTCATTGTTGGAGCGGTCGCCGGGTTTGCCATCCTGTCGCTTCTCATCGGACTCTTGGCGGTCACCGGCCACATTGTCTTCGACGGCGTGGCGTTGACGCGCGCGAACGCGCTGCGGTTTGGTGCCGAGTGGGCGTTCGCCTGTCTCCTGATCGGTATGGTCGAGGAGCTGCTCTTTCGCGGCTACGTGCAACAGACCCTGGCTCGCGGTATCGGCTTCTGGCCTGCCGCCGTGCTTTTGTCGACGGTCTTCGGTGCGCTCCACCTGGGCAATAGCGGCGAGGAGGCATTCGGTGCCGTCGGCGCCGTGCTCGGGGGCCTCGTATTCTGTTATAGCCTGTGGCGCGCATCATCCCTGTGGTGGGCCATTGGTGCCCACGGCGCGTGGGATTGGGCGGAGTCGTACTTCTATGGCACTTCAGACAGCGGCACCACCTCGGTCGGCCATCTCCTGACGTCGCATCCCGCGGGAGCGTCCTGGATGAGCGGCGGAAGTGTAGGTCCTGAAGGCAGCATCTTCGTCATCGTCGCGCTCGTCGCGCTGGTCGCCACGGTGCGTTGGACGCTACGACCCGCTCCAGACGGCAATGCCGGTGGGCTGCCGGGGGACCGCGAACGACCCGACGAGGGTCCGCGCGGTCAAGTCGATGGCGTCGACGGCGCCCGGATCGGAGCCGACTGACTCGCACGAGATGAACGCGTAGCGGCCGTCCGGAGAAAACGCGATGCCGTGTGGCACTTTCTTGCTGGTGGGGACCCGTGCCAACTCGGCGAACGTCTTCGCATCGAAGATGCTGGCGCTCTGCGCCTTCTTGTTCGTGACCACGACGTAGCGGCCGTCGGGGGAGGGCTCCACGTTGTAGGCTCCGGCGCCGGTCGGCACCGTCTTGATCAAGCCCAGCGTCCGCGCGTCCCGGATCTGCAGCGAATTGCCGTGATTGCAGGCCACGTAGACCGTCGAATCGTCGAGCGCGACCGACACATACGTCGTCAGACAGTCGGGGTTTTGACCCGGCATCGTACTCGACGCCGCGCCCGGCGGCGCGTCTTCCATGGCCATGGTCATCGACATCGGCTTGCCGCTCCCCACCTGCGCGCGCCCGCTGATCCCGAACGTCGACGCGTCGATCGCGACCAGCTCGTCGGACATCATGCAGGCGATGTACGCCGTGGCCCCATGGTGACTCACGCGCGATCCGTGCGGCATGTCGCACGTGGGCACTTCGGCCAGCGATGTCATGTCCGGCGTGTAGATCACGGACACCGTGTTCAGGTGCCCGCGGTCGCCATGAAAATCGGAGTTCGGCACGAACGCCCAGTCGCCGTCCGGCGACAAACCCACCGTCGTCGGGAACATGCCGACGGGCGCGCGCCCGACGAGCGAGTCGCTCCCGGTCGTGAACTTCCACACGGAGCCGAAGGGCTGTCCGTGTGCGATCGACACGTACCAGAACCGTCCGTCCGGCGACACGGCGACGTTGTGCGGTCCCGCCACGTCGCCCGGGCTCAGGCCCACGGGAATCTCGCGCACCTTGTGCCACCCATCGGCGCCGACGACGATGCGCGTCACGATGTCGCCGGACTCGCTGGCGACGTAGATGGTGTACGGTCGCGACGCCGTCGGGCCGGCGGGCGGCGCGACGAGAGTCGCCAGTGCCATCATGATCGACGTCCAGCGCATGGCGATCTACTGAATAGCCGCGGCGGGCTTGCTGTCGGGCTTGGGATCGACGCGCACGATCCAGAGTCCTGAGAAGATGTCGTTGACGACGACGTTGCCATTCAGGTAGAACGCGCCCCAGGCCATGGCGGCGTTGGGGACAAACCCCTGGGCGTCGCCCGTGTGGACGTGCGCGATCTCGCGGTCCTCGGCCAACAGGTCGCCTCTCAGCTCCCCGGAGACGTCGACGACCCGCAAACCGCCCTGATAGTCGCCCATGTAGAGCGTGTCGCCCGCGACCCACACGTTGTGCGAGCCGCCGTCAGGCGGCTCATAGTACGCGACCTCGCGCGGATGCAGGATGTCGCTGACGTCGATCACGTGAATGCGGCCGTTGGCTTTCCCGAGCTCGTCGCCCGGCATGCCAATGCCGATCGGCTTGAAGGAGAACACCTCGTCGCCCACGAAGACGTACTTCCCGTTCCGCTGCCGCCAGGCCGTATGTGTGCCCCGGATGTATCCCGGGCCGCCCTCGGCCTCGACGCTGCGATACAGGTCGTTGAGGTCGTACGTGAACTGGCTCACGAACTGCGGATGCGTTGGCGAGCCGCCCTTGATGCCGTTGCCGACATTGAGGATGACCAGCCCGTCGTTCCAGTACGACAAGTAGGCCAGACCATCGGTGATGTCGATGTCGTGCAGCATCCGCCCGGCGCCGCGCGAGGTCTGCCAGCGGGCCACTTCCTTGGGATGCATCGGATCGTTGAGATCGATGACCCGCATCGACCCGGTCGCATCGTCGGTCAGAAACACGAACGTCCCGTACTTGGGCTGCTCGTAGACATAGGTCGAGTGCACGCCGCCGGTCACGGTCTCGGTATAGTCGGCAATGGCCTTGGGGTGCGCCGGGTCCGCCAGCGAGAGCACGACGATCCCGTTCCGGCGGCTCGACGCGCCCTCGCGCGTCAAGACCGCGTACTTGCCATCGGCGGTGCTCATCACGTCGTTGACGATCCGCGCGTCGACGACGACGGAGTCGGTGATCCGCGGGTGCGCCGGATCGCTGATATCCAGTGCGTAGACGCGGTCCGCGAGCGTCGCCAGATAGGCGTTTTTCCCGTTGGGATGGGGCCAGAACTCGGTCGTGCCCACCTTGGCGAGCGGAATGCGCCCGAGCGTCGTCGTGGCCCGCCGCACGGCGCGATGCTGGACGACCACGCCGGTCTCGCCGGTGGCCGCGCCGACACTCGCGCTCACGGTGTACACGCCGGCTTCGTAGGGCACGAAGCTGCCGTCCGGATCGATCACGCCCTGACCGGGCGCGACCATCCACTCGGGCGTCACGTCCGCGACGGCGTGGCCCGAGGCATCGCGGGCGACGGCGCGCAGGTGGATCACGTCGCCGGTCCGCACCGGTCCGGTGGGCCCCGTGACCTCGACGGAACGGACGGTGTTCGGGCGGACCGTGACGTCGAGGGTTTGGGACGCCGGTCCGGCGGTGGCGGTGATCGTCGCGTAGCCGATCGCGAGCGCCGCGAGGCGGCCATCGTTGGCCACGCGGACCACGGACGGGTCGCTCGACCGCCAGGCGATCGCGCCCGACTCCCGATCGCCGAACGCCGAGTACGCGGCCGCTTGCAAGGCGAGACGTTGGCCGACCATCAACCGCTGCACCGCCGGAGTCACCTCGATACGCTTGGGCGGCGCGGGAGCGAACTCGGCGAGGAAGTCGACCGGTTTCCCGGGCCGGGTGCCAGGGACGGTCGCGACCATGAACACATGGAAGTGCCCGGGCGACCCCGCGTGCACCATGCCGGTCGTGTCGACGCCACCCTCGAATCCAAACGACTTGAAGAAGCGCACGCGCGCGCCGGGCACGGCGTGACCGGCGGCGTCTTGCGGCGTCGCCGTCAGGCGCAGGGAATCGCCGACGGTGATGACAGCGTGCGCGGGCGTGACGGCGATCGTCGCCACCGGGCTGGGTGGCAAGCCCGCGTGCGACGTGTCGGCGACCTGCTGAAAAGCGAGAAGCAGCGCGAGCATGACGGCATCCCGGGGTATGAGGGCTCCCCACGATAACGGCCAACGCCTGCCGACGCTAGCGAGGGGCCAGCGCGGGGAACACATTTCACGGTTGTCGATGCCGATTTCCTACCATACGGTGTACGATCTCGGCGGCGCGAATCCGCCCTGGAAGCTCGGGCTCGCGTTCGCCTTTTGCGCCGTGGCGCTCCTCCTCTGGCGGCGCGCCATGCGCGCCCAACACGGGCCCCTGCGGCACTGGGCGGTCCGGGCGTGCATCCTGCTCGGTGCGGGGGGCGCGGTCATCGCCGCGACGTATGAACCAGCCTCCCGGAGGGAGCTGCGCTCCGCGCTGCAGAGCGGCAGCAACCAGACCGTCGAGGGCATGATCACGGACTATACGGTCGCCGATGCCGCGCGCCATACGCCCGAGCACTTCACCGTTCAAGCGCCGGACGCGTCGCACTACACCTTCATCATCCGTCCGAACCAGTCGTCGGGATTTCACGCGACCCAGGCGACGGGGACGCCACTCCACAAAAGCCAATGCGTGCGCCTCGCCGTCGTGGGCGGCGCGATCGCGCGCGTGGAAATCGCCGACCACTGCCCGTCGGGTTGATGCGCCGGCTCGAACGCTGGGCACGCGATCGTGTGCAGCGTGGGGCGGCGCGTCTGCTGGGCGGCCCGCGTGCCGTCGCCAGCATTCCGCCGGGACCGCACCGGGTGCTGGTCATACGCTACCAGGTCATCGGGGATCTGGTCCTGACCACCGGTCTCATCCGGCAGATCGCCGCGTCGCGTCCGGGGACCCAAGTCGACGTGCTGGTGCGCGCGTCCGTTGCGCCCGTGCTCGACGGGATGCCGTATGTGCGCCAGGTCATCGCGTTCGATTGTACCGGGACGCGCCGATGGCCGTCGCTCGCGCTCCTCGCGCACATCCGCAAGCAACGCTACGATGTCGTGGTCGATTGCATGTCGATCCGGGACGCCACGCCGACCGCATTGGTCCTGTTCCTGCTCGCCGCCGGGGCCAAATTCCGGATCGGCTTTCGGAGCACGCGCAACCACTACCTGTACAACGTGCCGGTCGACCGCGACCAGTCACGGCACCACGCCGAGCAGTGCGCGGAGTTGGCGGCGCCTTTCGGCGGGGATGGCGCCGATTGCCGGCCGCAACTGGCGATCTCGCCGGAAGAGCGTCTGGCCGCGGATGGGCGATGGTCCGCGCTGGGCGCGGGCCTCCGCCTGTTCGTGAACATTTCCGCGGCCGATCCGCGGAACGAGTGGCGCGATGAGCGTCTCGTCGATGTGATCCGCCAGGTGCAGGCCGCGCGCGGCGATTTGCGGGTGCTCGTCACGGGGCTCCCCGACCAGGTGCCGCGACTGGAGCGGATCGCGGAAGCCGCGGGAGTGAGCTGGTGCACGGGATCCCTGCGCGAGGTGATCGCCCGGGTGGCGACCGCGGACGCGGTGTTGACGCCCGATACGGGCGTCATCCACGTGGCGGCGGCATTCGGGCGGCCGACGGTGTCGTGGCACACGCCCAACAAGTGGATGTGGACGCCGTATCGCGTGCCCTCACGCGCGGTGTTCGCGGACGACGACACGTCGGTCGATTCGATCGCGGTCAGCGCGGTAGCGTCGGCGCTGGCCGGGTTGCTGGACGAGCAATACGGGACGGTCAGGGCGTAGCGCCCAGCGCCGCGCCGACCGCGTCGTCGACGCGCTTGTCGTTGCCGTCGTCCCAGCCGAGGAGGATGCGCTGCACCAGGCCATGGCGGTCGACGATCAGGGTCTCGGGGATGGCGTAGACGTGGTACGCCTGGGCGATCGGATCGAGGCCGTCGCCCGGATTGTCGGCCACGGCGATGGGGCAGGCCAGCGTGTGCTCCTGGGTGAAGTACGTGCGAAGCTCGGCCAACTCGGCGGACGGGGTGAGACCCGTGTCGGCGCGGAACTGTCCCATGAGATTCGTGGCCAGCACCGAGATGCACCTTGTCCGCGCCGTACTTCTTTTGCAGGGCCAGAAGGGCGGGATAGCTCCGCGTGCAGGCCGCGCACCACCAGGCCGTGAGCTCGATGACCGTGACCGGCCCGCCCGCGCCGGGATCGAGGCGCGTCGTTCCGGCAGGCGCGTTGAACCAATTCGACGCGGAGATCGGCGGAGCGGCGTGGCCGACCATGCGATAACGCGCGACCTCCTCGGAGAGGCCATCGACGACGCCGGGCACCCCGGGGAGACCGGCGGGGGCGTGGCGCAGAAGCTCGAGCGCCGTCGGCGTGTCGCCATGGCCGGCGACCACCTCGGCGAGGTTGCGAAAGGCGTATATGAGCGAGTGCGCCAGGCGGATGCGGTCCGCCGAGTCGAGGCGGGGGGCCAGCGCGATGACGGCGTTGGCGTGGAACGCGATGCCGTCGTCGTAGTCGACATCCCGGAACAGGGCGCCGAGCGCGGCGTGCGCTTCGACCTTCTGAGCGACGAACGTGTCCGGAAGACCGTCCAACGTGGCCCGGGCGTGCTCGGCGGCCTTGAGGCGGTCCATCGTCACGGGGGCCCGGAGGTTGGCCCGAACGGTGTCCAGAAGCGCTGACGCCGCCGGTTGCCCGGCGGCGGTCGATGCCGCGAACAGCAGCATCGCCAACGTCGATATGGTGGACAAGACCGAAGGTTACCGACGGCGTGCTTCCCGATCCAGCGCCTGGCCGAACTCCGTCCACGTATGATCGAGACCCGTCAGCAGCTTCTCGAGCACCAGAAACGACGGCCGCCGCTGGCCCCGTTCGATGCCGCCGACGTAAGCCCGGTCGACGCTGGAGACCGCGGCGAAGCGTTCCTGGGACAAGCCACGGGCTTTGCGCATCGCGATGAGCACGGTGGCGAGGACTTTCTGGTCGGCGGGTTGGTGGCGGGGCACGCTCACTTTCTAACGTTCGACATCGGAAGCGGCCACGGGCTGATGGCTCACGGGTGAGTGACACACGGGCGCTCGGCATCCGGGTGTCGTGGTCTCCGGTAAGTGACACCGCGGGCGGACGTGACCAGATGTAGGGTCGATGCCCATCAGCGGGTCCGTAGAGGGATTCTGTCTCCTCAACCCTCGACCCGAGCTCAACCGTGGGCATGACTTTGCCGCATATCGAGATTGCGCCGACGCCGCCGCATCGTGTGACATACGAAGCCCGAGTGATCATCACCGGCGCCGAGGACGACGCCCGGATGGCCGCGGTCAAATTCCGGGCATTCTTGCGGCGGTACAACAAACCGGCGGGCCTCACCATCCGGCTGGCGGACGAACAGCAGCGGGATGAGCGCGGCACGTAGAAATAGTCGGGGGCGGCCTACATATTTGGCCGCGGCATGAATTCCACATCCATAACGTTGCTGGACGCCCGCGCCGTCGACCGCACGCTCAAGCGCATGGCGGGCGAGATCGTCGAGCTGAATGGCGGCACGGACGGCCTGATGTTGGTGGGTATCCAACGCCGCGGCGTCCAGTTGGCCGACCGCATCGCGGCGTTGATCGGCGAGCGGGAGGGCGACACGCCGGCCCGGGGCGCCCTGGACATTACGCTCTATCGCGACGACCTCCAGACGATCGGCCCGCGACCCGTAGTCGGCGCGACCGATCTGCCGCGCGACATCGATGGCGCGCAGATCGTGATCGTCGACGACGTGCTGTATACGGGGCGGACGGTCCGCGCGGCGCTCGACGAATTGGCGGATTTCGGCCGCCCGGCGCGTATCGCGCTCGCCGTGCTCGTGGATCGTGGGGGTCGGGAGCTGCCCATTCACGCCGATATCGTCGGGAAGCGCGTCGACCTGCCGCGCGAGCAACGCGTGGACGTACTGGTCCAGGCGCTCGATGGCAAGGATGCGGTGATCCTGGTGGCGCAGTGAGCAGTCCGCTCGGCAAGGATCTGCTCGGGCTGGAGCACCTGAGCGCCGATCAGATTCGACTGATCCTCGATACCGCCGAGCCCTTCAAGGAGATCAGCGAGCGCGCGATCAAGAAGGTGCCGACGCTGCGCGGCTCCACGATCGTCAACCTGTTCTTCGAGGCGTCGACCCGGACGCGCGTTTCGTTCGAGTTCGCCGAGAAACGCCTCTCGGCCGACACCGTGAACGTCGCCGCCTCCGGCTCCAGTGTGTCCAAGGGCGAGACGTTGGTCGACACGGCGCGCAACCTCGAGGCGATGCGGATCGACATGGTCGTGATCCGACACGGGGCGTCGGGGGCGGCGCAGTTTCTGGCCGAACGCATCGAGTCGAACGTCATCAACGCCGGGGACGGCACCCACGAGCATCCGACGCAAGGGCTGCTCGACCTGTTGACGCTGCGCGACCGGTTTACGACGCTCGAGGGGTTGCGCGTCTGCATCTGCGGCGACGTGCTCCACTCCCGTGTGGCCCGCTCGAACATCTGGGGCCTCAAGAAGATGGGCGCCGAGGTCGCGGTGTGCGGGCCCCGATCCCTGTTGCCCCACGGCATCGAAGATCTCGGGGTCATCGTCTTCGATCGCATCGAGGGGGCCATCGAGTGGGCCCAGGCGCTCAACGTCCTGCGCCTGCAGCTGGAGCGCATGACGGCGGGATACATCCCCTCGCTGCGCGAGTACAATCGCGTGTTCGGCGTGACAGCGGAGCGGGTGGCGCGGTCACCGCGCGACCTGGTGATTTTGCACCCCGGTCCGATGAATCGCGGTGTCGAAATCGACTCCAACGTCGCGGACGGACCCCACAGCGTGATCCTTGACCAGGTGACGAACGGCGTGGCCATTCGCATGGCGGTGTTGTACCTCCTCGCCGGTGGCCGGCCAGAGCTGGCCGAGGCGGCGAAGAAGGGATGAAGCCTCTCATTTTGCGCGGTGGGCGGATCATCGATCCGTCCCGGGACCTGGATACGATCGGCGATGTGCTGCTGGTCGATGGCACGATCGAGCACGTTGGCGAATCGGTGGCCGGTCCGGACGGCGTCGAGGTGATCGACTGCGGGGGGTGCATTGTCGCGCCCGGATTCATCGACGTCCACACGCATCTGCGCGAGCCCGGCCGCGAGGACGTGGAGACGATCGCGTCCGGCGCGCGCGCCGCGGCGGCGGGCGGCTTCACCGCGGTCTGTGCCATGCCCAACACGGACCCCGTGACCGACAATCAAGCGGCCGTGGGATTCGTGGTGCGCCAGGGCCTCGCCGCGCACGCCGCCCGGGTCTACCCGATCGGCGCGATCTCGGTGCGACAAAAAGGTGAGGCGTTAGCCGAAGTCGGGGAGATGGTGGGGGCGGGGGCGATCGCGATCAGCGACGATGGGCGACCCGTCGTCAGCGCGCACCTCATGCGGACGGCGCTCGAGTACGCGCGCACGTTCCAGATCCCGGTCATCGATCACTGCGAGGAGCCGACGTTGGCGGCGGGTGGCGCCATGAACGAGGGCTTGGTCAGCGCGCGTCTAGGATTGAAGGGCGTTCCGGCCGAGGCCGAAGAGATCATGGTCATCCGCGACATCCTGCTGGCGCGGCGGACGGGCGGCCACGTGCATCTGGCGCACATGAGCACGAAAGGGTCGGTCGAACTGATTCGCTGGGGCAAGGAGCGCGGGATTCGGGTGACGGCCGAGGTCTGCCCGCACCATCTCTCGCTCACCGAGGATGCGGTTGAGGGGTACAACACCAACGCCAAGATGAATCCGCCGCTCCGCACGGCGGAGGATGTCGAGGCGTTGCAGGGCGCGGTGCGCGATGGCACGATCGATCTCGTGGCGACGGATCACGCCCCGCACCACTATGACGAGAAGGAGCGGGAGTTCGCCGACGCGCCGAACGGCATCGTCGGCCTGGAAACCGCCCTCGGCGTGGTCGTCACGACGCTGGTCGGAGGTGACATCCTGTCGTGGGCCGATCTCATCGAACGGATGTCGGTGTCGCCCGCGCGGCTCTTTCATTTGCCCGGGGGGACGCTGGCCCGCGGCGGAGTGGCGGACGTCACGATCTTCGACCCGAGCCGGCGCTGGGTGGTCGACCCGGCGAAGTTCCTTTCCAAGGGTCGGAACACGCCGTATGCCGGCCGCGAGCTACGCGGCCAGGCGGTGTGTACGATCGTCGGGGGCCGTATCGTCCACCGGGTGGCGTCGTAGAGCTCCGCGCAACGGAGCTCAGTTCAACCGACGCCACTAGCAGGTGCGTTTTTCAGCACCTTGCTAGTGGGGCTGGCGTAGGACGTTGTCACAGCTAATTATGCAGAGATGGTGACGGGGACCGCAGAGAAGCCGACAGATGTCATCACCGCGCTCCTGAGCGAGCGGCGGCGTTACGAACAGTGGCTGGCGACGCTGGAATCGCGCCGGGCGATCACGCCGCCTCACGTGTACGCGCGCGTGCACGGGGACTATCAGGCCCGTTTGTCCGGGGTGCTCGATCAGCTCGGAGGCCGGTCCACCGAGCTGCAGCAGTCGGTCGACCTGCTCGGCGAGCGGCTCTCCGCGCTGGAGTCCGAGGAGAATCAGCGGCGCGACGAGCGGTCGGAAGCGGAGCTCCGCGCGGCCGTGGGGGAATACTCCCATGAGAAGTGGCAGGAGCTCAGTGACACCACGGACGCCGAGATCACCCGGCTGACCGCCGAGCGGTCAGAGACCACCGCGGAGCTGGCGCAGCTCCAACAGCTGCTGAACATGGCCAAGAGTCGCCGGCCCGAGCCGCTGCCGCCCGCGGTCGCGTCGACGGGGGCCGCGTCGGCGTCGCTGCCACCGGCTCTGGCTCCGGCACCAGCCGCCAATGTGAGCGCAGGTCCGCCGCCGATGCCGGCACCAGAGCTGGCGCCGGAGGCGCCGCGGATTCGCCCGCCCGAGCCGCGCACCGCCGATGGAGCGCTCAAGCGTCCGGCCGCCGCGGCCCCAAAGCCGGAGCCCAGAACTGATCCAAGAGCCGACCCCGGCGCGCCGAAAGCCGAGCCGACCATGTTCGACGAGCTCGAATTTCTGAAGTCGGTCATCGATCCGCGGGCAGAAGGCCAGGGGACCCCGGCGGCGAAGCCGGCCCCGGAGCGCCCGCGGACGCCAATGGCGGGTGTGCCGGCCGCCGCGCGGAAATTCGCGACGCCGCCCGAGGCGGGCACGCTCAACGACATCTCCCTGCGCGACAAGCGCACGGATTCAACGCCGCGCGGCGATGCATCGGTGCCCGTGTTTCTCCGCGACGTCCCGATCGAGCAGGTCAAATCGCTCAAGTGTTCGGAGTGCGGGAGTATGAACTACCCGACGGAGTGGTACTGCGAGCGCTGCGGCGGCGAGCTGGCCGCGATGTGAAAAAGGCCGGCCTCGCGGCCGGCCTCCCTATTTGATGCCCCAGGCGTTACGCGGCCGGGCGGGCGAGACGACTCTTATGCCGGGCGGCGGCGTTCTTGTGAATGAGCCCTTTGCGCGCCGCGCGGTCGAGCAGTTTGGTCGCGGCCAGACGATCCTGCGCCGAGGAGGTCGGCTCCTTCGCTCTCTTGAGCGCAGTCCGCAACGCCGAGCGTTGGGCCCGGTTTCGTACGGTGGCCGCGCGGGTCTTGCGCATATTCTTCTTCGCGGACGCGATATTCGGCACGACGCAACTCTCCACGATAGTGAGCAAACAAGTCCGTGAAGCTACCGGCCCTGATCGCGGATGTCAAGGCGCCACAGTAGCTTGAGGGGTGGACTCCCAGAGCATTCTCGTCATCGCGCTGATCGCGCCAGTCCTCCTGCTCTCGGTGATCGCGCACGAAGTCGCACACGGGTATGCGGCGCTGGCCCAGGGCGACACGACGGCCCGCGATCGCGGGCGTCTCAGCCTCAATCCGTTGCGGCACATCGATCCGCTCATGACCATCGTGCTGCCGCTGGTGCTGCTCAAGCTGCACCTGCCGGTCTTCGGCGGCGCCAAGCCCGTTCCCGTCGATCCCCGCAACTACCGTCGCCTCAAGCAGGGCGACATCATTGTCTCGTTGGCGGGCGTGGCCACGAATCTCGCGCTGGCGTTGGTGTTTACCGTGGTCGTCGCCCTGCTCGGCGTCCTCGGTCGCGCGATCCCGAGTCTGGGCGCCGCTTTGGCCGTGGCGCAGGCAATGCTCGGCGTGGGTGTCACCATCAACATCGAGCTGCTGTTCTTCAACCTGCTGCCGATTCCGCCGCTCGACGGCTCGCACGTGATGAAGTACCTGTTGCCGCCAGCGTGGGCGGTCCAGTATCAACGCGTCGGATTCTTCGGCATCTTCATCCTGCTCCTGCTCCTCTCCACGCCGCTCGTGTACTACTGGTTGACGCCGGGCTTCATGCTGGCCAATAGTCTTCTGAGCGCGGTGCGCTCACTCCTGCTGCCGGGGGCCGACATTTGGATGTGCAAGACGGGAATATGTCCGCCTTCGTAGTCGAGCTGGCGCACTTCAATGGACCGCTCGATCTCTTGTTGACGCTGATCCGCGACGAGCAGATCGACATCTGGGACATCCCCATCGCCCGCGTCGCCGAGCAGTTCCTGGCGCGCATCGCGACCCTCGGCCTCAATGCGGCCGCCGACTATCTCGACATGGCGGCCCGTCTGTTGCGCATCAAAGCCCAGTTGTTGTTGCCCCGTCCGGACGGCAATGACGCGTGGGAGGACCCGCGCGCCGAGTTGGTGCGGCGGTTGCTCGAATACCAACAGGTGCGCGAGCTCGTCGACGTGCTCGATCGGCTGGGCGAGGCGCGGCGGAACCGGTTCGCGCGCACCGTGCCGCCCCGGGCCAGCGACCCCGCGCGCCCGCCGGCTCTGCTGTCGGTCTCCATGGGCGAGCTCCTGACCGCCGTCGATCGCGTGCTGCGGTCCGCCGTGCGGCCGACGGTGCATTCCGTCATGCCGCGCGCCCTGGACGTCGAAGGCGCGCTCATCGCCGTCCGCGCGATGTTGGCCGAGCGGTCGCGCGGACGGTGGCGCGACCTGGTGTCCGCCGAGGCCGAGCCGTGGCGGGCGTTGTCCGTGTTGCTTGCCCTGTTGGAGCTCGCCCGGTTGGGCGAGTGCCTGATTCGACAGCCCGCCCCGTTTGGCGATGTGGAGATCTCGCGTGAGCCCGTTAGCGAAGCTGCTTGAGGCGGCGCTGTTCACGAGCGGCATGCCCGTGCCCCTCGAGGAACTGACGGCCCTCGACCCCAACGTGACCACCGCGGAGATCACCGCCGCGCTCGCCGAACTCCGCGATCACTACGCCCACGAGGAAGGCGGGCACGGGGTGGAGCTGGTGGAGGCGGGCGGCGGATGGCAGATCCTGACTCGGGCCGAGTTCACCGCGGCCATCGAGCGGGCCCAGTTGGCCACGCGGCCGCAGCGGTTGTCGGCCGCGGCGCTGGAGACACTGGCGCTCGTCGCCTATCGGCAACCCGTCGCGCGTGCCGAGATCGAAGAGATCCGGGGCGTGTCCGTCGGCAACCTGCTCAAGACCCTCCTCGAACGGGGCCTCGTAGACGTCGTGGGGCGCGCCGAAGGGTTGGGCCGTCCGCTGCTCTACGGCACCACGCCGGTATTCCTGGAGCAGTTCGCGCTGCGGCACTTGGGCGAGCTGCCCCGGGCCGATGAATTGGCCGTGGCCCTCCGTCCCCTCGCGCCGTCATGATGCGCATCCAGCGCGCGCTGGCGCGCTCTGGCATTGCGTCCCGTCGCCGGGCCGATGAGCTCGTGGCCGCCGGCCGCGTGCAGGTCAACGGCCGCCTTGCCCGCATTGGTCAATCCGTCGATCCCGCGACCGACCGGATCACCGTCGACGGGAACGCGGTGGCGCCGCCGCCGGCGCACGCCACGTGGATCGTCTTGCACAAGCCCCCGGGCGTCCTCAGCTCGCGGGCCAACGGGGATGACCGGCGCACCGTATTCGATCTCGTGCCGCCGACCCCAGGGCTCACATACGTTGGACGGCTCGACTACATGACCGAGGGCGTCTTGTTGTTCACGACTGATGGCGAGGCGGCCCATCGGCTCACGCATCCGAGCCGCGCCGTGGAGCGCACGTACGTCGCCACGGTGCGGGGCGATGCGGCCGGCGCGGTGCGGGCGGCCCGCGGCGGCGTGGCGCTCGACGACGGCGCCATCGTCCGGCCGACCGAGGTGGCGGCGCGGGCGATCGGCCAGCGGCGGTGGGAATTCGAGGTGTCGATCACGGAAGGTCGCCATCACGAAGTCCGCCGCTTGTGCGTGGCGCTGGGGCTCGATCTGGAAAGGCTGGTTCGCACCCGCTTTGGACCCGTGGCGCTTGGGACGCTGGCTCCCGGCACGAGCCGTGGCCTCACTACCACCGAACGACGGGCGATCGAGGCGCTGGTCAGTGCCGGGGACTAAGCCCCTGGCGGTGGTGCCGCCGGCGCCCACGACCGACGCCCCACTGGCGCAAGCCGTTGCCCGACAGGTCGCGCGGCGCGTCGTGGGGCAGGACTACATGATCGAGCGGCTGTTGATCAGCCTGTTGACGGGTGGCCACGTGCTGTTGGAAGGCGTGCCGGGGCTCGCCAAGACGCTCACCGTGCGGACGCTCGCCGAGACCATTCACACATCGTTTCAACGGATCCAGTTCACGCCCGATCTCCTGCCCGCCGACGTCGTCGGGACGCAGGTCTACGATCAGTCGAACGGACAGTTCTCCGTGAAGCGAGGTCCGATCTTCGCCAACATCGTGTTGGCGGACGAGATCAACCGCGCGCCCGCCAAAGTCCAGGCCGCGCTACTCGAGGCCATGCAGGAGAAGCAGGTGACGATCGGGGGGACCACCTATCCGCTCGACGAGCCCTTTCTGGTCTTGGCGACGCAGAACCCGATCGAGCAGGAAGGGACCTATCCGCTGCCCGAAGCGCAAGTCGATCGCTTCATGATGAAGTTGCGCGTCGGCTATCCGACGCGCGAAGAGGAGCGCGAGATTCTCCGCCGGATGTCGACGGGCGCGACCATCCCGGTGGAGGCCGTGGCCACGCCCGCCGCCATCCTCGAGGCCCGGGCCCGGATCGCCGAGCTGTACATGGACGACCGCATCGTCGAGTACATCGTCGAGATCGTTCACGCGACCCGCACCCCCGCAGCCGTGGGTCTCAAGGAGCTGGCCTCGCTGGTCGAGTTTGGCGCCTCGCCGCGGGCGACGATCGCGCTGGCGCAGACCTCCCGCGCGCATGCCTTCCTGCGCGGCCGCACGTTCGTTACGCCGGACGACGTCAAGGCGATCGCGCCCGACGTCCTGCGGCACCGCATCGTCACGACGTTCGAGGCCGAGGCCGAATCCGTCACCAGCGACACGATCGTGCAACGGGTGCTGGCGGCGATCGAGAGTCCCTGATGGGCAAGCCCGTGAACGTCCCGCCGAGGATCTCGGCGCAGCCGAGATCAGTCGAACCGACCCGGGATCTGGCGACGCCCAGCGTCGCCCAGGTCCTCAAGCAGGTCAAGCTCATCGAGCTCCGGACGCGCGGCCTCGTGAACTCGCTCTTTACGGGCGAGTACCGCTCGGTGTTCAAAGGGCAGGGGATGGAGTTCTCCGAGGTGCGCGAGTACCAGGCCGGCGATGAGGTGCGGTCCATCGACTGGAACGTCACGGCCCGCATGCGCCGGCCATTCGTCAAGCGGTATGTCGAAGAGCGGGAGCTGACGGTCGTTCTCGCCGTCGACCTCTCCGGTTCGGAGCGATACGGGACGGCGCGCCGGTTCAAGAGCGATGCCGCGACGGAACTGGGCGCCGTGTTGGCGATGTCCGCCGTGCGGAACAACGATCGCGTCGGGACGGTCTTATTCACGGATCGCGTGGAGCTCGTCGTCCCGCCAAAGAAGGGACGGCGGCACGTCCTCCGCGTCATCCGGGAGATGCTGGCGTTCGAGCCGGTCGGGCGCGGCACGGACCTGGCTGGAGCCATTGAGTACCTGGGACGCTTGTTGTCGCACCACGCGATCGTGTTTCTCATCTCCGACTTCCAGGCCAGCGGCGTGGAGCAGCCCTTGAAGCGCTTGGCGGGACAGCACGACGTCGTGGCCGTCACCGTCGAGGATCCGAGCGAGCGGACGTTGCCCGACCTGGGGCCCGTGCGGCTGGCCGATCCCGAGACGGGTGCGACCATAGTGGTCGACACCAGTCGCGCGGCGGTGCGCTCCCGCTATGAGCAGCTGGTCGCCGACGAACGCGCGGCGCGCCGGCAGTTGTTTCGACGCCTGGCGATCGACGAGGTCGCCATCCGCACCGACGCCGGCGTGGTCGAGCCCCTGCTGGCGTTCTTTCGCGCGCGGGCGACGCGGCAGCACCGCCGTCGCGTCGCCGGGCATGCCTGATGTTGCTCGCCGCGCTCGCCGGCCTCTGGCTGGGCCAAGCGCCCATGCCCGACTCGATCATGCTCGGGGTCCGCGTCGTGCCCGAGACCGTGACCGTGGGCATGCCCTTCCGGGTCATCGTGCGCGTGCGAGCGCCGCGTGGTGCCCGCATTCAGTTCGCCGCGGAGCCTGACTCCACGGGCACCGTGCAGGCGCTCGATACGCGCCAGGTCGTCGACGCGCCGGACACGGCGTTCGCCGAGGCGACGGCCACGTACCGGCTGGCGGCGTGGGATGTCGGACGGCAGTCGATCGGCATTCCCAGCGCGGTCGTCCGCATGTGGGGCGCGGCCGGCGCCGCGCCGGTCGACCGCGAGCTGCCGCTGGGCGCGCTCAGTGTCATCGTGCGGCGCGTGGGGCCGGCGCCCAAGGATACCGGGCGGCGGACGCCGCGGCCCGCGCGTCCCGTGCTGACGCCGGCGGAACCGTGGTGGTGGCGCTACGCGGTGGGCATCGGCGCCATGCTCCTGCTGTTGCTCGTTCTCTGGTGGCTGGCCCGCCGCGGCGGCCGAACGCCGGCGCGACCGGCCGATCCCTACGTCGAGTCCATCGAGGCCCTGACGCGGCTGGAGCATCTCGGACTTATCGAGGCCGGCGAGCGCGGGCGCTACGTCGCGTTGGTCACGCAGATCGTGCGTGATTATCTGAACGGCCGGGTTGCCGGCGCCGGGCTGTCGCTCACGACGGGCGAGCTGCTCGACGCCCTCCGTGATGACGCGCGCGTGCCGCTGGTCCGATTGCGCGGTGTGCTGGAGGAGAGCGATCTGGTCAAGTTCGCGCAGCGCGCCGTCACGGCCGAGCGTGCGGCGGCGGTGGCGCGCGACGCGCGCGCGGTGCTCGAGGAGACCGAAGGCGCCGTGCGCGCCGCCGAAGCGGCCGCCCAGCCGTCGGGGCAGGCGGCATGATCCCCGGATTCGCTGGCGGATTCCCGGGCGTGGCCTTCGGGCAGCCCTGGGTGCTCCTGCTGCTCCTGGCGCTTCCCCTGTGGTGGCTCGCCCGCCGCGGGCGACGCCCGGCGGCGGTCACGTTCTCCCGCGTGGGGACGTTGGCCGCGGGTCCCCGGATCGGGTCCGGCGTGGCCCGGACCATCGTCATCCTCCGCAACATTGCGTTGGCCGCCTGCATCGTGGCACTCGCCCGGCCGCGCACCGGGGCGCGGGCCGAGATGATCACCAGCGAAGGCATCAACATCGTGCTGGTCGTCGACCTCTCGAGTTCCATGCTGGCGCTCGATTTCCAGCCGCAGAACCGGCTGGAAGTGGCGAAGGAGACGATGCGCAAGTTCATCGCGGCCCGGACGTCCGATCGCATCGGCGTCGTCGCCTTCGCCGGCGAGGCGCTCACTCAAGTGCCGCTGACACTCGACTACCCCGTCGTCGACGCCGCGGTCGGCAATCTCCAGGCGGGCGAGTTGGACGATGGCACGGCCATCGGGACGGCCATCGCCACCGCGGCGAACCGCCTGCGGGTGGCGCCCGGGCGGTCGCGCGTGATGGTGTTGTTGACCGACGGGGACAACAACCGGGGCTCGATCGACCCGCGCACAGCGGCCCAAGCCGCGGCGGCGTTCCGGATCAAGATCTACACGATCGGCATTGGGACGGACGGCATGGCGCCGGTCCCGGTCGGGCGGGGGCTCTTCGGCCTGCGCTTCGAGAATCGGCCGGTCCATATCGACTATGATCTCCTGAACGACATCGCGCGGACGACCAACGGCCGGTTCTTTCGCGCGCGCGATGCGGACGCGCTGCAGCGCATCTATCAACAGATCGACCAGCTCGAGCGCGTGCCGGTCCGGACGCAGTCGTTCATGCACTACCATGAGCTCTTCCGGTGGCCGCTCTCGGCGGCGCTTCTGGCCCTGGGGTTCGAGTTGGCGCTCTTCGCGTGGAAAGGGCCTCTCCCGTGAGCACTCTCCTCGGGATCTTCGACCAGCCCCTGTTGCTCCTGGCAGCCGCCCTCGGGCCGCTGATCGCCGTGGCATTGCTCGCCCTACGCCAATCGCGCCGCCAGTCGCGCCTGGGCCGGCTGGGGCGGCCGGAAATGCTGGCGCGGCTGGTGCCGTCGCCCACGGACCCGCGGGTGCGGGGGGTGTTGCTAGGGGGCGCCGCGCTGTGCGCGGGACTGGCGTTGGCCGGTCCGCGGTGGGGTGAAGAGCAACGGCTGGAACACGGCGCCGGCATCGATGTGGTCTTGGCGCTCGACGCGTCGCTCTCCATGTTGGCGCGCGATGAGCATCCGAGCCGTCTCGCCCGCATGAAAGAAGAGGTGCGACGACTCCGCGACTTGTCCCCCGGGGACCGGACGGCGCTGATCGCGTTCGCGGGACGCAGTTACGTCCTCACGCCCCTCACGGTCGATGATGGTGCCCTGGACCTTTTCCTGGAGAATCTGGACCCCTCGGTCGTCGGCCAGCCGGGGACGGCGCTGGCCCGCGCCATCCGGCAGGGAACGGATCTGCTGCTGGCGACCAAGACGGGGAGCGACCGGGCGCTGGTCCTCATGAGCGACGGGGAAGGGTTCGATGACGAGGCCGATGTGCGCGCCGCGGCGGCGGCCGCCGCGGAAAATGGTATCAGCGTCGTGACCGTGGGCTTTGGCACCGCGGCGGGGGCGACGATTCCGTCGCCCTCCGGAGATACGACGATGGTCAAACGGGACATGAACGGCGACGTCGTCGTGACGCACTATACGCCGCAGATGCTGCAGCTCGTCGCCGACGCGGCGCATGGCACCTTCGTGGCGGCGGGAGAGACCGACAAGGCGGCCAAGGTTCGGAACGCACTCAACCGGCTGCGGGTCCAGGAACGCTCGCTCGAGCGCGGCCAGTCGCTGTCGCCACGATTTCAGCTCTTTCTTGCGCCGGCACTGCTTCTGCTGCTGCTCGACACAATGCTGAGCGACCGGATCGGACGGCGGGGACGCGCGCGGCGCGCGGCCACGGCTGCCGCGTTCGTTGTCTTCCTGCAAGCGCCGCGGCCGGACAGCACGCCGGTGCCCGATGTGTATCGCCAGCAGATGCAGAAGGGCGACCGGTCGCCGCGCACCATGTACAACTACGGGACGGCGTTGCTGGCGGCGGATTCCTCCGACGCCGCGGTCTCGGCGCTGTCGCTCGTGGCCAGCGATCGCGACCAAGAGGTCCGCTACCGGTCGTTGTTCAACATCGGGCTCGCGCACCTCAAACGCGGGTTGGCGGCGCCGGGCGATGCCGGTCGTTCGGAACTGGACATGGCGCTGGCCGCGTACAAGCGCGTCCTCCTCATGCGGTCCGCGGACGGCGACGCGAAATGGAACTACGAGCTGGCGCTGGCGGCGCGCCAGTCGGGCGGCGGTGGCGGGGGCGGTAGCAGCAACAACAGCGCCGCGCCGGCGCCCAAGCCCGGCAGTCCGCGTCCGCAGCCGGGTCCGACCGACCAACCCGAGGGACAGCTGGGGCGGCGGCAAGCCGAGGAGATCCTCAAGAGCGCGGCGCGGGAAGAGCGCGACGTCGAGGGGAAACGCCAACACGACGCGCCGGTCGACGTGCCGCCCGTCGGCAAGGATTGGTGACGTGCCGGCGCTCACCGCGGTCCTGATGCCGTTCGCGCAATTGGCGATCATCGCGCGCGCTCCAATCGATACGGCGCAGCCCGTCAATTTCCACGCGATGGTCGTGCCCGACACGGTGTATGTCGGGCAGCAGGTGACGTACGAGGTCGGTGTCTTTCTCGACGACCAACTGCGGCTCCGCTTGCGACGCAACCCGGAGTTCGTCCCTCCGGAGCCGCGGGCGATGTTGGCGTACGAGATTCCCGCCGGCATGACGGCGCCGGGCGCCCGCCGCGTGGGGGATCACGAGTACGAGGTGCACGTCTTCGAGCGGGCCCTGTTCCCGTTGGAGCCGGGACACTACGTGATCCCGGCGGCGTCGCTCACATACGCGCTGCCGCTCTCGCTCAGCTTCTTCAGCCGGGAGGAGAATCACACGCTGGCGGCGGAGAGTCTGGCTGTGGTGGCCCTGGCGCCGCCCGCGGCGGGCCGACCGGCGAATTACTCGGGAGCCGTGGGGGAGCTGAGCATCGCCGAGCATCTCGACGGCCATCTGGTGCGGGCGGGCGACCCGGTCTTGCTCACGGTGGCGGTGGCGGGACGGGGCAACATCAAGCTGCTGCCACGGCCGGCGCTCACCCTCCCGTGGGGCTCGGCGGTGAGCGCCGAGGAGCGCGTGCGGGTGGACACGTCCACCGCGCAGGTCCGCGGGACCAAGGAGTTCGACTGGGTCGTGACGCCGCGCGATACGGGCGTGCTCGTCCTGCCGCCCGTGGGCTACCCGTACTTCAATCCATACACCGAGCGCTACGAGATCGCGGTGACGCGCGCGGACACGCTGCGCGTTGGCGCGGGCTCGCTGGCGCCGCTCGACACCGTGCGGGCCGACGCGGGGCCGCCGTTGACCGTGCGGACGACGTTCCGGGGCAATCTCCCGCCGCCGATCTACTCCCGCCCCGTGTTCTTCGCCGCGGCGCTCATCGTGCCCGTGCCGGCGCTGGCGCTGGGCGCCGTCCGGCGCGCGCGGCGGCGGCGCCGGCGCGCTGTGTCCGCCGCCACACGGCTCCGGTCGATCTCGCGCGATGCTGCCGTCGACCCGTCGGCGCTGCGGCGCGCGTATGTGGCGGCGCTCGCCGAACGATTCGCGCTACCGCCGGCGGCGCTCACCGAGCGCGGGGGACTCGCCCGCGTGCTGCGGCGGGAAGGGGTGACTGGCGCCTCGGGCCAACGCGTCGAGGGATTGCTGGCGATGCTCGACCGCACGGCCTACGGCCCGGGCGCGTCGCTTCCGGCGGACATCGGGCGGCAGGCTTACGCGGCGTTCCTGAGCGTGGCGCGCGAGGCGCGCACGCGCATCGTGCCAATCCTCCTGCTCTGCGCGCTGGCGGTCGTGGGCAGCACCGCGGTGGTCCTGGCCGCGGACTTGTCCGAGCAGGCAACGGCGCAATTCCGCCAGGGCCTGTCGGCGTACACGCGGCACGACTATCGGCGGGCGGCCTTGGAGTTCGCCGCCGCGGCACACCTGGAGCCGCGCGCCGCGGACGCCTGGGCCAACGCCGGCACGGCGGCCTGGGCGGCGGCGGATACGACGGACGCGGTCGTGGGTTGGCAGCACGCGGCGCGCCTGGAAGCGCTGGCCACCGACGTGCGCGAGCGACTGGCGCTGGTGCGGGCGGCGCAAGAAGGCCCGATTGCGGCCCCGCCGCGCGTCGGCGCGGAGATCGTGGCGTCGATCGCACTGGGGTGCTGGATCGTCGCCTGGCTCATTCCGGTCGTGGGCGGGCCGCGGCGCCGCCCGTTCGCCATCGCGCTCGGCGGCCTGGCGCTCGTGAGCGCGCTGGCCGCGGTGTGGGTCGCGGAGACGGCCGCGGCGCGCCATCTCGTGGTCCTGGGATCGGGCACCGGTCTCTATGCGTCGCCGGCGCTGGGCGCCGAGCGGGTCGCGGCGCTCGACGCGGGCGACATCGGACGCGTCGAGGAACGCGAGGGCGCGTGGCTGCGCGTGCGTCTCGACGGCGATCGGGATGGGTGGATCGAGGTGGAGCGGGTGACGCCCATCGGCGACTAGTTTACCTCGTGCCCACGATCGCGATTTTGCCGAGCGCCCTGGCGGACCAGATCGCGGCCGGCGAAGTCGTGGAACGACCCGCTTCGGCGGTCAAGGAACTGGTCGAGAACGCCGTCGACGCCGGCGCCACGGCGATCGAGATCGCCGTGGCCGACGGCGGGCGCGCCGGGATCCGGGTCAGCGATGATGGCTGCGGCATGGGGCGCGAGGATGCGTTGTTGGCGCTCGAACGCCACGCGACGTCCAAGATTCGCGCGGCGAGTGATCTCGTCGGTATCGCCACCTTGGGATTTCGCGGCGAAGCCCTGCCGTCGATTGGATCCGTGTCGGCGCTGACGATGGAGACGGCACCGGCGGATGGCGAGGGCACGGTCGTCCGCGTGGTCGGCGGCGCGATAACCGAGGTCGCGGAGCAGGCCCGCCGGCGCGGCACGACGGTCACCGTCGACCGCTTGTTCCACAACGTGCCGGCCCGGCTCAAGTTCTTGCGCAGCGGGCGGTCGGAATGGCGCGCCGTGGCCGACGCCGTCACGGCGTTGGCTCTGGCGCAGCGGCACGTGCATGTCGCGTTGGACCACGATGGCGCCCGGGCCATGACCTTGCCGCCCGCGTCCACGCTGCGGGCGCGTGTGGGCGCGATCTGGGGAGGCGCGTATGCGGACGCGCTCGTCGAGGTCGACGATGTCAGCGGCGCCGTCTACGTGGGCGGTCTGGTCGAGCGGCCGCGCGATGTGGGGACGCGGACGCGCCGCGTCTTTCTCATCGTCAATGGACGGGCGATCCGCGATGCCGGGCTGGTGCGCGCCGCCGAGGCGGCCTACCGGTCGACCATTCCCGCCGGCGTGCGGCCGTCGGTTCTGCTCGACATCACGGTGAGCGCGGACGTCGTCGACGTCAACGTCCATCCGGCCAAGGCCGAAGTGCGGTTTCGGGACCGCTGGGCCATCGAGCGGGCCGTCGAAGCCGCCGTGCGGCGCGCGCTCGGTACACTGGAAAGCTCGGCCGTGGCCGGGCCGTGGACCACGACGCATCTCTCGTCGGCGCCCGCGCCGCTCGACGAGCGCGCGGTGCTTCGTCCCGCGCCAGCCGGCGGACTGTTCTCGGGTACCCCCGCGGAGCAATCTGCCCCGCAGGGAGTCGACGCGCGAAACGCGGAGACCTTCGATGCCGTTCCGCCGTTGGTGCAGCTCCGGCGCACGTATCTCCTGTTCGAGCAGGACGAGGGCGTCGTGCTCATCGACCAGCATTCGGCGCACGAGCGGGTGCTGTACGAACAGTTCATGCGCGCGCTGACCGAGGGGCGGCCGGCGGGGCAACGGCTGCTGTTTCCCCTCACGATGCACTTGGGACCGGCCGAGGGCGATGCATTTGAGGCGCACCGCGAGTTGCTGGAAGGACTCGGTTTCGAGATCGAGGGCTTCGGCGGCCATACGTTGCTGGTCCGCAGCGTGCCGATGCCGCATCCGCGCTTCGACGCCGAGCGCTGCCTCCGCGACACGCTGGATGCGCTGACGGGTGACCGCCTGCCGGGCACGGCGGCGCGCCACGAGCGTCTGGCGGCCACGGTCGCGTGCAAGGCCGCGGTGAAGGCCGGCGACGCTTTGTCACCGGCCGAGATGCGCGCCTTGTTCGTGTCGCTGCGCGAGACCACGCTGCCCGCCCACGATGTGCACGGCCGCGCCACCATTGTGCGCCTCTCCTGGGATGAACTCGAGCGGCGCTTCGGCCGGCAGTAGGCTGCCCCGGCTGCTCGTGGTGTGCGGGCCGACCGCCGCCGGAAAATCCGCGCTGGCGTTGCGGCTGGCGGGGGCGCTGCCCATTACCATCGTGAGCGCCGACTCGCGGCAGATCTATCGCCGATTCGACATTGGCACCGCGAAGCCGACGGCGGGCGAGCGGGCCGCCGTGCCGCACCGGGGCGTGGACCTGGTGGACCCCACGCAGCGGTTTTCGTCATTCGCCTGGTCGACGGCCGCGGAGGCGGCCATCATCGAGGCCCGCCAGGAGGGACGCATTCCGGTGATTGTTGGCGGGGCCGGGTTCTATCTTCGCGCACTCGTGACACCGGAGCCCGCCACGCCGCGGTATGACGCCCGCTATCTTCTCGTGGATCCCGGACCGGTGCTGCGCGACTGGATCGCGCACCGCGTCGACACGATGCTCACGGGAGGATGGGTGGACGAGGTGCGGAATGTTGGATGGCGAGGTTCCCCCTGAGGCTCCCGCCTGGCAGGCCAGCGGATACGAAGCGGTACGCGCGTTGGTGCGCGGCGGCGCGAGCCTCCCGGCGACGCGCGAGCGCGTGGTGATCGCCACGCGACAGTACGCCAAGCGGCAACGCACCTGGTTTCGTCACCAGATCGGCGAACACGTGACGCGGATCGATCCCCGCGCCGGCGACGCCGTGGACGTGGCCCGCGGGCTGGCCGAAGGAGGCGAGACGTGAGGATCGGCATTACGTGCTATCCGACCTATGGCGGATCGGGCGCCGTCGCCACCGAGCTGGGGATCGCCCTCGCGGCCCGCGGCCACGAGGTGCACTTCATCACCTACCAGCAGCCGTTCCGGCTGCCGATGTTCCAGCCCCGCATCTTCTTTCACGAAGTGGATGTCGGGCGGTATCCGTTGTTCGAGTACCCGCCGTATGATCTGGCGCTCGCCGTCCGGATGCACGAAGTCGTGCTCCGGCACAACCTCGATCTGCTCCATCTCCATTACGCTATTCCGCACGCCACGAGCGCCTGGATCGCGCGGGAGATGCTGCGGCAGACGGGGAACGACATTCGCCTGGTGACCACGCTGCACGGCACGGACATTACGATCGTCGGGCAGGACCCGTCCTTCCACGCCATCACCAAGTTCTCGATCGAGCGGTCCGACCAGCTCACCGCGGTGTCGCAGTATCTGCGCGATGAGACCTACCACGCGTTCGGCTGCACGGCGTGCCAGGTCGTGGTGATCCCCAACTTCATCGATCCTACGGTCTACGATCGCACGCGCTACGAGCCGATCGTGAACGGGCGCCGCGTCCTGATGCACGTGTCGAACTTCCGTCCGGTCAAACGGGTGCGCGACGTCATTCGCATCTTCGCCCGCGTGCGGCAGGTGGTGCCCAGTGTGTTGATCATGGTGGGCGATGGGCCCGACCGGGTCGATGCCCAGGACGAGGCCCGGACGTTGGGTGTCGAGGACGATGTGTCGTTTCTCGGCAAGCTCGAAGCGGTGGCCCCGCTCCTCGCGGGCGCCGACGTCTTTCTGTTGCCGAGCGAAACCGAGTCGTTCGGTCTGTCGGCGCTGGAGGCGCTGGCGTCGGGCGTGCCTGTCGTCGCCTCGCGGGTGGGTGGACTGGGCGAGGTCGTGCGCGATGGCGAGACCGGGTTTCTGTTACCCGTGGGCGACGTGGAGGGGATGGCTGCCGCCGCGATCAGCGTCCTGCGGGATCGCGATCGTTGGCAGGCGGTGAGTACGGCCGCGACGGCGGATGCGCGCGCGCGATTCGCGCTCGAGGACATCGTCGCCCGCTACGAGGCGTTGTATCGGGGGGCGTGAGCGCTCTCTCGCGGCTCGGGGCCAGCGCCGCTATGTTATGCGGCCATGACCGTCTTTCAGGCCCTGGTGTTGGGATTGGTGCAAGGCCTCGCCGAATTTCTTCCCGTGAGCAGTTCGGCCCATCTCACCCTGGTGCCGTGGGTCTTCGGCTGGGAAGATCCCGGGCTGGCGTTCGACGTCGCGCTGCATATCGGGACTTTGGTGGCCGTGCTGTGGTACTTCCGCGCCGAGTGGGCGCGATTGATCGCCGCGGCAGTGGGCATTCTGCGGCGCGGCGGGCGCCCGCAAGGCACCGAAGAGTGGCGCGTGGTGTTCCTCCTGATCGCCACGATCCCGGGGGCCATTGCGGGGAAGCTGCTGGCGCACGCCGCGGAGAGCACGTTCCGGTCTCCGTTGCTCATTGGTTGCGCGTTAGGCGTAATGGGCATCGTGCTGTGGGCCGTGGACAGGGCGGCGCCGGTGGTGCGGCCGCTCGATGACCTGCGGTGGACCGACGCCCTCGTCGTGGGCCTGGCCCAGGTGCTGGCGCTCGTGCCCGGGGTGTCCCGCTCCGGCTCGACCATTACCGCGGGGCGGGCGCTCAAGCTCGATCGCGAGGCGGCGGCGGTGTTCAGCTTTCTGTGCAGCATGCCGCTCATTGCCGGCGCCGGCCTGTTGGAACTGCCGCACGTCCTGCGGAACGGGATCTCGGCGCCCGTGGTGGTGGGCGTCGTCACCGCGGCGGTGAGCAGTTGGTTCGCGATCGAGATCGTCCTGCGCTATGTGCGATCACACAGCTATGGCGCGTTCGCCGCCTATCGCGTCGTGGTCGCGGCGGCCGTCATCGCGCTCTGGATGGTGCGTGGTCACGTATGAGGGGATGACGGCGGCAGAGTTGGAAGCGCGGCTCGCGCTTCCACGGGTCGACGTGTACGACAGCGTCGGCTCGACGATGGACGCCGCGCATTCAGCGGCCGAGGCGGGGGCACCCGCGGGCACGTTGATCGTGGCCGACCGGCAGACGGTGGGGCGGGGGCGCGCCGGGCGCCGGTGGTCGTCGTCGGCGGGCGCCGGATTGTGGCTGACGATGGTCGAGCGGCCGGACGACGCCGCCGCGCTCGATGTCTTGTCGTTGCGCCTCGGTCTGCAACTGGCCCGCGTGCTGGACGGGTTCGCGGGCGAGACCGTGCGCATCAAGTGGCCCAACGATCTGCACGTGGCCGGGGGCAAGCTCGTAGGGATCCTCACGGAAGCCCGGTGGCACGACGAGCGGCCGGCGTGGGCGGCCATCGGCATCGGGATCAACGTTCGCGTGCCGGCCGACGTCGATGGCGCCGCGGGGTTGCCGGACGGGACCAACCGGTTGGACGTGTTGCTCGCCGTGGTGCCGCGGTTGCGCGAGGCCGCATTGGCCCGCGGGGCGCTGACGGCCGACGAGCTGGCGGAATACGCGTTGCGTGATCTGGCGATCGGACAGCCGTGTCGCGAGCCGGCGATCGGCACGGTGGCCGGGATCTCGTCCTCAGGCGAGTTGCTGGTGCGATCCGGCGCGGCGGTGGGCGCCTATCGATCGGGGTCTCTCGTCATGGTGAGTCCCCCGTGATCCTCGTCTTCGATGTCGGGAACACGGAGACCACCGTCGGGTTGTGGGCCGGGGCCATGCTGCAATCGCATTGGCGGCTGACGACGATTCCCGAGCGCACGCCAGATGAGTTGGTCCTGCTCATTCACGAACTGTTGCAGCTGGGGAAAGTGGCACCGGCCGATGTCGTGGGGAGCGCGGTCGGATCCGTGGTGCCCGCGGTGACCCGGCCGCTCGCCGAGGCCTGCCGACTCAGCTTTGGACGCGCGGCCAAGATCGTCGACGCCACATTGAAGCTCCCCATCCAGCTCAAAGTCGACGAGCCGCTCACCGTCGGGGCCGACCGGCTCATCAATACACTGGCGGCGAGCCGCCTCTATGGGCGGGACACGATCGTGGTGGACTTGGGGACGGCCACGACGTTCGACTGCATCACGGCGGACGGCACGTTCCTCGGCGGCGCCATCGCGCCGGGCGTGCGGACGGCCGCGGACAGTTTGGTCCGGCGGACGGCGAAGCTGCCGGCCACGGAGCTCATTGCGCCGTCGCGGGTGATCGGGACCCGCACCGAGGAGTGTATCCGGGCGGGGGTAGTGTTCGGGGCGGCGGACGCGATCGACGGCATGGTCCGGCGCATCAAGCGCGAGTGGCCAAACGCGGCGGTGCCGTATGTCGTGGCCACCGGCGGACTCGCCGAGGTGCTCAAGCCCTATTGTCAGAGCTTCGATCTGGTGGCGCCCTATCTGACGCTCGAAGGGCTCCGGATCGCCTACGAGCTTTTGACTTGACTCCCGGCAGCGTGGCCGGGTAGCTTCATGTTCTGTTAGCACTCACCTGTAGAGAGTGCTAATCAACACCGGTACAATGGGAGGAGTACGTATGGCCGCTAAGGGTGCCGTGGGCGCGAAGGTCAGCCCGCTGGCTGACCGCGTAGTCGTGAAGGCGTTGGAAGAGGCGGAACAGATGCGGGGTGGGCTCTATATCCCCGATACCGCCAAGGAAAAGCCGCAGCAGGGTGAGATCGTGGCCGTCGGGCCGGGCCGCTTTGACGATGGCAAGCGGGTGCCGATGGAAGTCAAAGTCGGCGACAAGGTGCTCTACGGGAAGTACAGCGGCACGGAAGTGACCGTCGACAACGAGCAACTGCTCATTCTTCGCGAGTCTGATGTGCTCGCGGTCATCGGCTGAGGACTAACGAATGGCTGCCAAAGAACTGCATTTCAACACTGATGCGCGCGCGGCGCTCAAGCGCGGCGTCGATCAGTTGGCCGAGGCGGTGAAAGTCACCCTCGGGCCGAAGGGACGGAACGTCGTCATCGACAAGAAGTTCGGCGCGCCGACGGTGACCAAGGACGGCGTCACCGTAGCGAAGGAGATCGAGCTCGCCGATCCGCTCGAGAACATGGGCGCGCAGATGGTGAAGGAAGTCGCGACCAAGACCTCGGACAATGCCGGTGACGGCACGACGACCGCGACGGTGTTGGCCCAGGCGATTTTCCGCGAGGGCCTCAAGAACGTCACGGCTGGCGTGAACCCGATGGCGCTCAAGCGCGGCATTGACAAGGCGGTGGCCGTCGTCGTCGAGGAGCTGAAGAAGATCAGCGTCCCGACGGCCGGCAAAAAGGAGATCGCGCAGGTTGGTACGATCTCGGCGAACAACGATTCGGAGATCGGTGACCTGATCGCGCAGGCGATGGAGAAGGTGGGCAAGGACGGCGTCATCACGGTGGAAGAGGCGCGCGGCCTGCAGACGGAGCTGGAGACGGTCGAAGGCATGCAGTTCGACCGCGGCTACCTGTCGCCGTACTTCGTCACCGACCCGGAGAAGATGGAGGCGGTCCTCGAGGACGGTCTCATTCTGATCCACGACAAGAAGGTCTCGTCGATGAAGGACCTGCTGCCGATCCTCGAGAAGGTCGCGCAGGTTGGCAAACCGCTGCTCATCATCGCCGAAGACATCGAGGGTGAGGCGCTGGCGACGTTGGTGGTCAACAAGCTCCGTGGCACGCTGCGCGTCTGCGCGGTGAAGGCGCCGGGCTTTGGCGATCGGCGCAAGGCCATGCTGCAGGACATCGCGGTGTTGACCGGCGGCCAGGTGATCTCCGAGGAAGTCGGGTTCAAGCTGGAGAACGCGGTCCTCAACGATCTGGGCAAGGCCAAGCGGATCGTCGTCGACAAGGACAACACGACCCTGATCGATGGCAATGGCTCGACCGATGCCATCCAGGGGCGGATCAAGGAGATCCGCGCCGCGGTCGACAAGTCGACGTCGGACTACGACAAGGAGAAGCTCCAGGAGCGGCTCGCCAAGCTGGCGGGTGGCGTGGCGGTGATCAACGTCGGCGCCGCGACCGAGTCGGAGATGAAGGAGAAGAAGGCGCGTGTCGAGGATGCGCTGCACGCGACGCGTGCGGCGGTCGAGGAAGGCATCGTCCCCGGCGGCGGCGTCGCGTTCATTCGCGTGCAGCCGGCGCTCAAGAGCTACAAGGCGGGTGACGCGGATGAGCAGATTGGCGTCGATATCATCCGGCGCGCCATCGAGGAGCCGATCCGCATGATCGTGCAGAATGCGGGTGGTGAGGGCTCCATCGTCGTCGAGAGGGTGCGGGAGTCGAAGGACAACAGCTTCGGCTACAACGCGCTGACCGACAAGTACGAGAACCTGGTCGCGGCAGGCGTCATCGACCCGACCAAGGTCACGCGCACGGCGTTGCAGAACGCCGCGTCGATCGCGGGACTGCTCCTCACGACCGAAGCGCTGGTCGTGGAGAAGAAAGAGGACAAGCCGGCACCCGCGGGTGGTCCCCCGGGCGGCGGAATGGGTGGGATGTACTAGGAGCTGCTACGCAGCTCCAGTACATGTCGGTTTGAAGCGTTGGCGTCTGTCGACGCCAACGGCAAGAGCTGCTTCGCAGGTCCAGTACATGTCGGTTTGAAGCGTTGGCGTCTGTCGACGCCAACGGCAAGAGCTGCTTCGCGGCTCGAGTACATGATCGGTTTGAAGCGTTGGCGTCTGTTCGGCGCCAACGCCTGCCCGGCGCACAAGAGGCGGGGGTCGAGCAATCGACCCCCGTTTTCTTTTTATAGGCCCAGCGACAGTTGGTCCGGCGCGCCAATGGCGCACAGCCCGTCCTGCGTGGCCGCGACCAGCGGCCCACGCCAGACGGCGCGCATAGCGGTGACCGCCAGCGCGGGATCGTTGCAGGTCTCGCTCAGGTGCGCGAGCACGACATGCCGCAGTCCCCGCCACGCGATGGCCCGTACGAGCTCGGCGGCGGCGCGATTGCTGAGATGCCCGCGCGGCCCGGCGATGCGGAACATGACCGAGGGCGGGTAGGGGCTGGCACGGAGCAGGCCTTCGTCGTGGTTGGATTCGACGACGACCGTATCGAGGTCCGTGAACGCGGCGCGCACCGCGTCGGTGACGCGGCCAAGATCGTAGGCGATCCCCACGCGGACCCCGCTGGCTCGATCCGTCGCCACCACGGCGATCGGCTCCGCGGCGTCGTGCGGCACCGGCACCGCGCTCAAGTCGAACGACCCCACCGAGACGGTGTCCCCGGCGCCAATGACGGTGGCCTCCGGCAGGTCGCCGCACGCGGCCAGCGTGCCCGCGGTACCTATGACCCGCCATCCCCACCGCGACGCGCACGCCGCGACCCCGCGGGCGTGATCGACATGCTCGTGGGTCACGAGCACCGCGACGATGGACTCCGGCGCGACGCCGGCGCGCTCCAGCCGCCGCGCCAGCACGCGGCGGGGGAACCCGGCGTCGATCAGCACGCGCGTGTCGCCGGACTCGATGAGGACGGCGTTGCCGCCGCTCCCGCTGCCGAGCAACCGCGTATTCACAGCTTGGATCCTGCCGCCTCGGCCCGCGCGTGCGCCGCGGCCAACTGCCGCTTCGCATTCTCGCCCAACGGCACCGCCCGCCGCGACATCTGCCGCTCCGCCGTCTCGTAGAACTTGATCAAGGCATAGGTGGCGGCCTTCCTGGTGTGGTCCCAGGCAAACGGCGGCACGTATTTCGGGCTGATGTCGCCCCCCACCACGTTGGCGCCGGCCCCGACTACCGCGCCCGTGGTCAGGCGCGTGCCGATGCCCGTCTTGGCGTAGTCGCCGAACAGCGTGCCCAGAAACCGCATGCCGGTGTCACGGACCCCTTCGGGCGTCCACAGTTGGACGCTGCCGTAGGTGTTCTTGAGATTACTCGTGATCGTCCCGGCGCCCAGGTTGACCCACCGGCCGAGGTACGAGTGCCCCACGAATCCGTCGTGCGACTTGTTGGCGTAGCCGAGCACGATCGAGGCGCTCAGCTCACCATGGACCTTGCAATGGTCGCCGATGGCGCTGCCCTCGATCCGATCCGTGGTGACGGTCGCGTGCTCGCCGACATAACACGGTCCGATCAGGCGCGTGAACGCGTGCACCACGGAGTGGCGCCGGACGAGCACCGGTCCGTTGGCGCAGTCGATCGAGACCATGGGATCGATCGTGGCGCCGCGCTCGACGTACAGCGCGTGCGCACCGCGGGCCTCGCCGACGGCCAGCGTGGGCCCCAGCGCCGTGATGTCCTCGACGAGCTGGGCCTGGAGATCGCGAATGTAGTCCCAGACATCGTCGATCCAGCGCCCCGGTATCTCGGCCACCTGGCCGTCGGCGGCGACCTTTTCCAGTGGCAGGGATCCGTCGGCGAACGACTCCAGCGTCACCCCGTGACCGAGCCGCACGGCCGCGACGCGCCCGGCGCAACGCCAGACCGTGGCGCCGCGATCGATCGCGCCCAGCGATGGGATGCAGCGGGAGTTGGCGACGATCGCGCCGGCAGGGAGCTCACCGGCGGCGGCCGGCGGAGCGCCGGGTTCCTCGTAGGCCTCGAGGTGCGGCGCGACGATGTGCCCCGCGGCGGCCTCGCTCACGACGATCTGCCAACGTTCGCGCGTCAGGAGCGCCCCCGCGCGCAACTCCCCGGCGGGCCGGGTCAGCGCAAACGGCTCGAACGCCCGGGCCCGCGCATCGTCGTAGAGATACAGGCTCACCGGTCGCGGATCGATGACGGCAGCGACTCGATCAGTCCCTTGAGATCCGCCGAGCGCTCCAGCGTGGTGACCAGGGTGACACCGTCGCACGTCACGACGACCAGTCCCGATACGCCATCGAGGACGACCGTGTTCGCCTCGGCGTGGACGACGTTGCCGCGTGCATCGCGCGCGAATACCGGTCCGTAGATCGCGTTGCCGTCGCCATCGGGCGTCCGCACGCGCGCCAGCGCGCCCCAGGTCCCCACGTCGTCCCACCCGAACCGCCCCGGAATCACCAGCACGCGACTGCTGCGCTCCAGGACGCCGACGTCGACGGACACCGGCTTGAGCACGGCGGCGAAAAAGTGCGCGAGATCCGCGTGCGCCAGCGCCGGGGCCACTTCCGGCGCGTGCTCCCGCACCTCGTCCAGAAAGTCGCCGACGCGCCAGGCGAAGATGCCCGAGTTCCAGAGATAGCCATCGGCGCACATCTTGGCGGCGCGCAGCCGGTCGGGCTTTTCCACGAATCGCTCGACGCGCAGGACGCCGGGCTCGACTTCGCCGCCGGGGCAGATGTACCCGAACCCTGGATCGGGCCGCGTGGGCACAATGCCGACGGTGACCAGGCTCCGATGGCGCGCAGCGGCGGTGACGGCCGCGGAGAGCGCGTCGCGGAATGCCGCGGCATCGGTCACCGCCCAGTCCGCGTGCACGCAGACCATGCCCGCGTCGCGGGAGTCGCGCCGGGCGATCTCGGCCGCCGCGTAGGCCAGGGCGGCCGCCGTTCCCGCGGGGCGCGGCTCGGCGACGACATTGGCTTCGGCCAGGCCGGAGAGGCGGAGCACTTCGTCGCGGATGCCGGCGTTGGTCAGCACCAGGGTGCGCTCCGGCGGCACCAGGGGCGCGAGGCGCGCGAGCGTATCGGCGAGCAGCGGCTCGGTGGTGACGAGCGGAAGGAGCTGCTTGGGCCGCTCCGGCGTGCTGAGCGGCCAAAAGCGCGAGCCGATGCCACCGGCCAGCACGACCGCCCAGGTCGTCACCCGGCCTCCCCGCCGGATTCGTCCTCGGTGGCGACGCCGGCGAGCTGCGCGGTGCGCGCGTAGAGCTTCTTTGGGCTGAACGGCTTGGTCAAAAACTCCGTGGCGCCCAGGCGCATGGCCAGGCGGTGCTGCTGCTCTTGACCGGCGGCGGTCAGGATGATGCACGGCATGTCCCGCCGGGCCGGGTCGGCGCGAATCGCGGCCAGGACGTCGAGGCCACTCAGGTGAGGCATCATGAGGTCGAGCAGCACGATCTGGATGTCGGCCTCGCGGCGCAGGACTTCGAGTGCCTCGCGCCCGTCGTAGGCCAGCGTCACGCGAAAGGGACCCTGTTCGAGCTTCATCTTGATGATCCGGCCGATGTGCGGCTCATCATCGGCGACCAGGGCGTGGATCGTGTCCATCGGCCCCGCCTCGACTAGACGAGCAACGCGATTTGTTCGCGGTGCCGGCGCAGCTCGAACAACAGCTGACCCACGTTGGCTTTTGCCTGGACCAGCACCAGCAGGATCGCGTCCGACGACAGCACGGAGATGATCGCCAGGCCGCTCGGGTGCTCCAGCACGGCGGTCACCAACGATCCGCGGTCGGCGGCGGCACCAAACTCATCGGCGGCGTGTACAACCGCGGGAACGTGTGCGGCCACGTTCTCGGCCTCCAAGCTGGAGATCGCCTGGCTATCGATCAGCAAGCCGTCGCGGCCCAGCACCACGGCCGCGTCGACGCCGTCCCGCTGGCGGATGGCCGCGACCAAATCTCTGATGGTGGGCATGAATCTCCTCGTGCGGAATGGACGAGCGAAGCTAGGAGGGCACAGGAGGGAAGTCAAGCGATGCGAACAGCTTGCAGTAGTGTAGCGCGTACCCTTAACCTATTGTGCATCATCCATGACATTCGTCCGTCCGTTCCCCGCCGCGTTCCTGTTGCTGTCCGCCGTGGTGATTGCCGCATTGGGGTGCGGGGATCCTACCAAGCCGGCGGCAACGATCACCATTCCGTCGGACACGCTGGTCGCGTTTTCGATCAACCATAGCCTGGCCCAGCAGCCGAGTGCGTTCGATCTCGCGACGAACCTGCTGGTCGTGCCGGACGGGACGTTGGCGTTCGACATCGTGTTCGACCTGGACCCGGCCGGCCGGCCGATCATCTTTCCGGCCAAGCTCATCGGCACGGTCCTCGGGTCGCCGCGCATCGTGGGCATCCAGAACATGGACCAGAGCTTCGAGTCGATCACGATCGCGGAGCATTCCGGATATAACTTCAATGACCCGGACACGGTGTCGGTCGGGACGGTGTTCGAGGTCGTGTCCCAGAATGGGACGGCCTGTGTCGCAGTGTCGATCACGTCCCAACAAGCGTTGTACAGCAAGTTCGTCATCGACAGTGTCGACGTGCCGACCGGCCGCGTTTTCTTCCGCGCCGTCGTCGACCCGAACTGCGACTACGACACGCTCGTCCCCGGCATCATCCCCACGCACTGAGCGGCAGTGCACGATCTGCGAGTGCTCCGCGAGCGGCCCGAGGCGCTGCGCGACGCGTTGCGCCGTCGCGGCGCGGCCGGCGAAGACGCGCTCGCTACGCTCGCGCGCGTGGCCGAGATCGATGAGACCTGGCGCCATGATGTGGCGCAGGCCGAGTCACTCAAGGCCGAGCGCAACGCGCTGACCGAACAGGTGCAGCGTGCCAAGCGGGCCGGCGAAGACGCCTCGGCACTGGTCGCCAAAAGCCGCGACGTCGGCTCGGCGATCACGGCGCTCGACTCGAGCGCGAGCGAAGCGAAGCGCGAGCGGGACGAGCTGCTGTTACAGGTTCCGAACGCCACGCTCCCGGAAGTCCCCGCGGGGGGCGAAGACGCCAACTGCGTGGTCCGGACGTGGGGGACGCCGCGTTCGACCGATGGCGTGAAGCCGCACTGGGACGTCGGCACGGCGCTCGGCCTGCTCGATCTCCAGAGCGGCGCCAAGATCAGCGGATCCGGGTTCGTGGTCTTTCGGGGGCTTGGCGCACGACTCGTGCGGGCGCTGATGTCCTGGATGGTCGATCTGCACACCGGCACGCACGGATACGAAGAGGTCTGGGTCCCATTCGTGGTGAACCGTCAGACGATGACGGGGACGGGCCAGCTCCCCAAGTTCGCGGACGATCTCTATCACGTCGCCAGCGACGATCTCTTCCTGATCCCGACCGCCGAAGTCCCCGTCACGAACTTGTTTCGTGACGAGATCCTGGATGGGGCGACGCTACCGTTGGGTGTCGTGGCCTACACGCCGTGCTTTCGGCGCGAGGCCGGCGCGGCGGGGAAGGATACGCGCGGGCTTTTGCGCGTGCATCAGTTCGACAAGGTGGAGTTGGTGCGCGTGACCGCGCCGGAGGACTCGCCGGCCGAGCATGAGCGGTTGACCGCGCACGCCGAGGCCGTGTTGCAACAGTTGGGGCTCCCCTATCGCGTGGTACTTCTGGCGGCGGGCGATACCGGGTTCGCCAGCGCCAAGACGTACGATCTGGAAGTCTGGGCGCCGGGCGTCGGGAAGTGGCTCGAGGTGTCCTCCTGCAGCACGTTCACCGACTTTCAGGCCCGCCGGGCCAACATTCGCTACCGGGGCCCAGGGCAGAAGAAGCCCGAGTTCGTGCACACCCTCAACGGCTCGGGCCTCGCGTTCCCGCGGACGATCGCCGCGATCTTGGAGCACTATCAGGAGCCGGACGGCAGCGTTCGGGTCCCTGACGTCCTACGCCCCTACCTCGGCGGCGTCGCACGGATCGGATGATCGCGATCAAACGGCGCCTGCCCACGATCCTGCTGGTCGCGGGGTTCGCCGTGCTCCTCGGCTGGTACGTGGTGTACACGCAGCGCGTGATCGCCGAGCTGCGGCGCGAAGCCTCGCGCGCGGGGCAGATGTACGCCCGCGTCTTCAAGGCGCTGAGCGATCCCGCGGAAGGGGCGAACGCCGAGGCCCTGTTCGACCTGGCGCGGCACATCCGCGAGATGGGCGTGCCCGTGATCTTCACCGATCCTCACGGGATCCCCCGGGACACGGCGAACATTCCGTTTACGGCTCCGCTCGATGGGCCGCGCATGCAAGCGTACGTGCGCCTGCTCGACGCCCAGAATCCCCCGGTGATCGAGCCGGGCATCGGCATCGTGCATTTCGGGAATACGCCGCTGGTCGAGGGGCTCCGCGTCATCCCGGTTCTTCAGCTGATCCTACTGGCCTTTCTCATCGCCGCCAGCATCTTCACGCTGCGCACGCGGGCGCATGCCGACCGCGAACGCGTCTGGGCCGGCATGGCGCGCGAGTCGGCGCATCAACTCGGCACGCCGCTGTCGTCCCTGAGTGGCTGGGTCGAGTTGCTGCGCGAGCGGGAGGGCGGGCCGTCCTCCGTGCTCGACCACATGCAGAGCGATCTCGAACGCCTGGAGCGCGTCGCCCATTGCTTCGAGCGTATCGGACGGCCGCCGCGCGCCGTGCCGTTGGTAGCGGCCGAGCTGGTCGACCAGGTCGCGGCATACTTCCGGGCGCGCGTGCCGTCGCTGGCCCACACGGTGACGATCTGCGTGGAGCACGAGCCCGGTCTCAAGGTCGAGGGTGACCCGGTGTTGCTCGAATGGGCGCTCGAGGCGCTGGTCAAGAACGCGATCGACGCGTTGGGCGGACGGGGCGGCCGGGTCGACCTCGCGACATTGGCATTCCCCGAGGGCGGCGTGCGCATCCGGGTCGGCGACGATGGGCCGGGGATTCCGCGGGAGATCCGGAAACAGATCTTCGCGCCGGGGTTCTCGACCAAGCAGCGGGGCTGGGGCATAGGGCTTTCCCTGGCCCGGCGCATCATCGAGGAGAACCACGGCGGGCGCCTGGTGTTGGTCGCCTCGGAACGGGGAGCGACGTTCGACATTATTTTGCCCTGATGTCCGCCGCACTCCCGCGCGCGGCCGGCGAGCCCCTCGCCGGCCTCAATCCGGCCCAACGCGAAGCCGTACTTCACATTGAAGGGCCTCTGCTCGTTTTGGCGGGCGCCGGTTCGGGCAAGACGCGCGTGTTGACCACGCGGATCGCCAACCTGGTGCGCGAGCACGGGGTCGACCCGTCGCGCATTCTGGCCGTCACCTTCACCAACAAAGCGGCCGGCGAGATGCGGAGCCGCCTGGCGCGGCTCCTCGGCGCTGAACCGACGGGCATGTGGATCGGCACGTTCCACGCGATCGGCGCGCGGTTCCTCCGGGCGAACGCCCATTCTCGTCGGACGTACGTCGGCGTTCACCATCTACGACGAAGAAGACACGCTGGGCACCGTCAAGCGGGTGATGGAGTCCAAGAAGATCTCGACGCGCGATTGGACGCCCAAGACCATCCATTCGGTGATATCGAGCGCCAAGAACTCGCTGGTCCTTCCCGACGAATACGCGCGTCTCGCCACCGACCCCCTGAGCAAAGCCGCGGCCCGCGTCTACGCCGATCTCGAGGGCGTGATGCGCGAGCAGAACGCGGTCGACTTCGACGATCTTCTCGTTCTACCGGTGCAGGCGCTCCGCGGAAACCCGGACCGCTTGGCGGCATACACGGATCGGTTCCAGTACATCCTGGTCGACGAATATCAGGACACGAACCGCGCCCAGTACGCGTTCATCAAGCTGCTCGCCTCCCATGGCAACCTGGCCGTAGTCGGTGACGATGATCAGTGTCTCGTCGCAGGTACGCTGGTCGCCATGGCGGACGGCGGGCAGAAGCCGATTGAGTCGGTTCGGCCGGGTGACGAAGTGCTCTCGGGATACGGGAGGGCACAATTCCGTCCCGCGTGCGTGGCGGCGGTGCACGTCCGTTCCGGAGTCCGGGAGGGGATATCCATCACGACGGTGGCCGGGCGCCGTCTCGTGTCGACGCCAGAGCATACGCACTTCGCCGGATACCGGCTCGGCGCGGTACCCCAGACGTACTTCACGTACCTGATGCACCGCCGCGGCAAGGGCTATCGCGTCGGGACGACACGGGTCTATACGCGCGGTCAGAAGCAACCCGTCGTTGGCCTCGCCCTGCGCCTGCGCCAGGAGCATGCTGACGCCCTGTGGGTGATCGCCACCCATGGATCCGAGCGCGCGGCGCGCGAGGATGAATGTCTGGCGTCTCTGCGATACGGGCTGCCCATGCTCCCGTTCGTGGCCCGTCGGACGTCCACCGGTGGGCTGGTGCACGACCAGGCGGCGCTCGACCGCATCTTTGGAGCACTCGACACGCGCGCCAGCGCGCTCCGTCTACTCGCCGACCGTGGGCTTGCGGTCGATCGCCCCCACGTGCGGCCGCGATCGCGCAATGCGAACCGGCGCAATGTCGTGTTGACCCTGTGCGGCGATGCGCGTGGCGCCTCGCCAATGCACCGGATTTCGATGATCGGCAACGACGCCAAGGGCGCGGCGACGCTGCGGGAGATGGGTCTCTCGGTGCGGCGTGCCAAGGCGGACTCGACCAGTTGGCGGTATGAGACCGCGAGTCCACGCTACGACGTGCTCGCCGATACGATCAGTGATCTTCGTGGTCGTTTCGACGTAAACGTGTTTCACATGGCCCGACTCGGACCCGTCTCGTTGCCCTTCACACCCGCCGCATTGGTCATGCCGGGCATGGCCATGTTCGCGGCCGACGGTTCGTGCGACGTCGTCGCATTGGTCGAGCGCGTGACGTTGGACGTCCCGGTCTACGATCTCGACGTCGACCGGACGCACAACTACATCGCGAACGGTATCGTCACGCACAACTCGATCTACGGCTGGCGTGGCGCCGACATCCGGAACATTCTGGATTTCGAGAAGGATTTTCCGAAGGCGAAAGTCGTGCGGCTGGAAGAGAACTATCGCTCCACCCAGAAGATCCTCGATCTGGCGAACATCGTGATCGCCGGCAATACCCAGCGGCTCGGCAAGACGCTGTTCACGAGCCGGAGTGGGGGAGAGCGCGTGCAGATGGTCCGCGCGGCGGACGAGCGGGACGAGGCGGCGTGGGTCGTCGACGAGTTGGTCAAGCGGCAACGGACCGATGGGGCGTTGGCGCTACGCGACGTGGCGATCCTGTATCGGACCAACGCGCAAAGTCGGGCGTTCGAGGAAGCCCTGCGCCGGCAAGCGCTGCCGTATCGCATTGTCGGGGCCGTGCGCTTCTATGATCGGCGCGAGATTCGGGACGTCATGGCCTATCTCAAGCTCGTCGCCAATCCCGCCGACGCCGAGGCGTTTCGGCGGGCGGTCGCCGTTCCGCGCCGCGGCGTCGGCGATCAGGCGCTGGCGCTCCTGGCCGAAGCGGCGCAGGCCGCCGGAGTGTCCATGCTGGACGCGGCGGCGCGGGCGGATCTGGTCGCGGGCCAGCGTCCCGGTCCCCGGGCGGCGCTCGGCGAGTTCGCGGCGCTCATCGCCGCATTGCGCGACCAGGCGAGCAACGCGGGGGTCGACGAGCTGCTGGAGACGATCGTCCAGGCCATCCGCTACGGGGATTACCTCCGGGCCGAAGGGCCGGACGCGGCCGATCGTCTCGACAACGTGCGCGAGCTGATCGCCAGCGCGACAGAGACCGTTGTCGACGAAGGCGGCGAAGTCGGGCTCCGGCCGTTGGATCATTTTCTGCAGCGCACGTCGCTGGTCGCCGGGATCGATCAACTCGATCCGAACGCCGACGCCGTTGCGATGATGACGCTGCACAACGCCAAGGGCCTGGAGTTTCCGGTCGTCTTCGTCACGGGGTTGGAAGATGGCTTGCTCCCCCTGTCCCGCGCGTACGACGATCCAAAGCAAGTGGAGGAGGAGCGGCGCCTGTTCTATGTCGGCATCACGCGGGCGGAGCGGAAGCTGTATCTCACGTACGCCGACCGGCGGCGGCGCAACGGCGAATTGCTGCCGGGTCGGCCGTCGCCATTCGTCTCCACGATTCCCGGCGGCATGCTCGACACTCATGAGACGGTCCGGGCGCGGAGCGAAGGGCGCTCCGCGTACGCGACGTTCGATGAGTCGCACTTCGGCGGCGGCGAGCGCGGCACCTATCGGCCGAGCGTTCGGCGGCCCGGCACGCCGGTATCGTTGGCGCGCTACGGGCCGACGCGGTTCGCCGAGGACGGAGACGTCTCGCAGGACGCACCGGCGTTCAAGGTCGGCGAGCAGGTCAAGCACAAGACGTTCGGCTCCGGCGTCATTGCCGAGCTGACCGGCGTAGGACGGGAGTTGAAAGTGAGGATCGATTTCGACGATCCGGCGATCGGTCGCAAGACGCTCGTCGCGGCGCAGGCCGGTCTGCAACGGGGGGATGACTAGATGGCGGTCACGTTCGACGATGTGCGGCATATCGCGGCGCTCGCCCGGCTGGGCGTCGACGAGCCGCGGCTGCCGGCCCTGGCGGCCGAGCTGTCGGCGATCCTCGCCCACATGGACGTGCTGCAGCGGGTCGACGTCAGCCAAGTGCCGGTCGACGGCGCGTCCGGCGGCATGCCGCTCCGCGGCGACGATGGCGAGCAGTATCCCCTGTCCCGACCGCGCGAGGCGTTCGCGCCCAAAATGCGCGACAAGTTCTTTCTCGTGCCGCGGTTGGCGACGCACGAGGACGCCGACGCATGACGATGGACCCGGGTCCGAGCGGGTTGAACATCGTGTTGGCCACCGATCCCGACGCCGAGGCCTCGGTACGCACGGGACCGTTGCTCGACGTACCCGTGGCCATCAAGGACAACATCGCGACCCTGCGCATGCCGACGTCCTGCGGGTCGCGCATTCTCGAGGGGTACGTCAGCGCGTACGAAGCCACGGTCGTCTCGCGGCTCCGGGCGGCGGGCGCGCGCATCACGTGCAAGACGAACATGGACGAGTTCGCGATGGGATCCTCGACGGAGAACAGCGCGTTCGGCCCCACGCGCAACCCGATCGACCCCACGCGCGTTCCCGGCGGGTCGTCGGGCGGATCGGCCGCCGCCGTCGCAGCCGGGTTGGCGCCGATCGCGCTGGGCTCGGAGACCGGCGGGTCCGTGCGGCAGCCCGCCGCTTTTTGCGGTATCGTCGGCGTCAAGCCGACCTATGGCCGCGTGAGCCGCTACGGGCTCGTCGCCTTCGCCTCGTCGCTCGACCAGGTCGGCGTGATGGCCAAAAGCGTCGATGAGACAGCGCTCGGCCTGCAGATCATTGCCGGGCGCGATCCCATGGACGCCACATTGGTCGATGTTCCGGTGCCCGACTACCGCGCCGCCGCGGCGCGGCCCCTGTCGTCGATGACCATCGGCCGGCCGGTCGAATACTTCCCGTCGCAGCTGGACCCCGCGATCCGGGAGCGTTGCGACGCCGTGCTGGAAGGATTCCGCCGCGCGGGCGCGACGATCAAGGACGTGTCGTTGCCCCACACCGATCTGGCCATTCCCGTCTACTATATCATCGCGCCCGCCGAAGCATCGTCGAACCTGGCCCGGTTCGACGGCGTCCGATACGGACTCCGCGTCTCCCGCGATGCCTTGACCGCGATGTACGAGGCGACGCGGTCGGACGGCTTTGGCGCCGAAGTGACGCGCCGCATTCTTGCTCGGCACCTACGTCCTGTCGGCCGGATACTACGACGCGTACTACAAACGGGCGCAGCAGGTCCGATCGTTGATCGCCGAGGATTTCCGAAAGGTGTTCGCGTCGGGCGTCGACGTGTTGTTCACGCCGACCACGCCGACCCCCGCGTTTCCCATTGGCGCCGTGTCCGATCCGTACGAGATGTATCTCAACGACATCTTCACGTGTACCGCCAATCTCGCCGGCGTGCCCGCGATCTCGGTCCCCATCGGCGCCATTGGCGCGCTGCCGATCGGCGGTCAGATCATCGCGCCCCACTTCGGCGAGACCGCGATGTTCGCGGCGGCCTACGCCATTGAACGCCTGGCCCACTGACCGACTATGAGCGCGACTGACTACGAGATGGTCGTGGGACTCGAGGTGCACGTCCAGCTCAAGACCCGCACCAAGGCGTTTTGCAACTGTCCGACGACGTTCGGCGCCGAGCCGAACGTCAACACCTGTCCGGTGTGCCTGGCGCTCCCGGGGACGTTGCCGGTGCTCAATGCGCGCGCCGTCGAGCTGGCGACCCGCGCCGCGCTCGCGCTCGAGAGCACGGTGCATCCCGTGTCGGTCTTTGCCCGGAAGAATTACTTCTATCCCGATCTGCCCAAGGGCTATCAGATCTCGCAGTTCGACCGCCCGTTGGCGACCGGTGGTGCGCTTGCCGTAGGCGACCGCTCGGTCCGCATCACGCGCGTGCACATGGAGGAGGACGCCGGCAAGTCGATCCACGACCGGTTCGCCGGCGCCAGCGCGATCGACTTGAATCGGGCCGGTGTTCCGCTGATCGAGATCGTGAGCGAGCCGGACATCCGGTCGGCGGCCGATGCCCGCCAGTATCTCCAGACGCTCAAGCAGGTGCTGGAATACATTGACGTCAGCGACGTCGACATGGAGAAAGGCAGCCTGCGCGTCGACGCCAACGTGAGCGCCCGCCGGCGCGGCGAGACGCGGCTGGGCACGAAGACCGAGGTGAAGAACATGAACTCGTTCTCGGGCGTCGAGCGCGCGCTGGAGGCCGAGTTCGCCCGGCAGACCGCGGTGCTCGACGCGGGTGGGCGCATCGGGCAGCAGACCATGCTCTGGGATGGCGCGAAGGGGGAAGTGCGCCCGGCCCGCTCAAAAGAGGAGAGTCACGACTATCGGTATTTTCCCGAGCCCGACTTGCCGCCGCTCGTGCTCACCGACGCCTGGATCGCCGGCATTCGCGGGAGTCTGCCGGAGCTTCCCGATGCGCGGCGCCGGCGCTTCCGGACCGACTATGCGCTCGGCGACCAGGAGATTGACGAGCTGGTCGCCGATAGCGCGCTGGCCGGCTACTTCGAGGAGACGGCGCGGACCCTCGGCGACTCCAAGGCCGCCGCGAACTGGGTGCGCGGTGAGCTCCTGGCGGCGATGCACGCGGGCGCGTTCACACCGGCGACCTATCCCGTCCGTCCGACCGCCACGGCTGAACTGCTCACGCTCGTGAGTGCTGGCACCATCAGCCATACGGCGGCGAAGGCGGTCTTCGGGGAAATGGCCACGAGCGGCGACAGCGCGGAGCGCGTCGCCGAGCGGCTTGGCGTGCGCAAGGTCAGTGACGACAGCGCGCTCCAGCAGTGGATCGCCGAGGTGCGCGCGGAGAACCCGGCGGAGGCGGCGCGGTTCGATGCGGGCGAGACGAAGCTCCAGAAATTGCTGGTCGGCCTGGTCATGAAAAAATCCAAGGGGAAGGCCGACCCCCAGCGCGTCAATCAGCTCTTGACGGGCGGCGGCAAGTAGAGCGGCGCCGGCAGCCCCGCCGCGTACTTGAGCGGCGAGGCGGGCAAGCCGAACTGCCGCTCGGCGTCCTCGATCAGGTGGAGATCGCTGCCTTTGCGCAGGGCGGCGCGGCGCACGCGCTTGGCTTGTTGCAGCGGCTCGTGCCCCGCCGGATCCAGCGCGTACGGCTCGGAGTGGTCCAGCCGCTGCAGCAGATCCATCACGAAGTCGTACGAACGCGCCACGTAGGCCGCGACATCGTGTTCGGCGAGATCCCACCGGCTGTTCTCGGACACGAGCTGCATGATGCGCTGCCACGACTCGGTGTCGGAGGCGTAGACCATTCCGCGGAATATCCGGCGGTTGGTCTGGGTGCTGAATATCGTCGGGCTCAGAATGCGATCCAGGTGCTCGTCGGAGCGCGAGTGATCCAGCAGCAACAGCTCCACGGCCCGGTGTCCCGGGCGCTCGCCGAGGTGGGCTTCGAACCGGCTCTCCCAGTAGCTGTGGCCGAAGCCCGTGGTGGTGGACGTCAGCGCCAGTTGGCGGGGCACGAAGTAGTTGTGCGCGACGACGTCGGCGGCGAGATGCGCCAGGTAGCCCAGGCCGAACGCGCGCAGCGGGCCGTCAGCGGCGCCGTCGTAGATCTCGAAGCCCACGTGCCAGGAATGGCAGTGGCGGCCGACCGGCGCGTACTTCTTGGCCATGCTGGTGTCGGCGGCGATCGACCCGTACAGAAAGTCGTACGGGAACGCGCGCAGGAGGTCGGCGACGAGGGCGGGGAGGATGCCGGCCGAGCGGATGACCGCCTCGCCCAGGAAAACGTGCGTGCCGGGGGTCCACGCGTACGCCGTCGCCGGCGTCAGGGCGACGACGGCGACGGCGACGAGCAGGATCAGCGCGGCGAGACTGGCGACTCGCAGCGGACGTTCGATCCTAGAGATGGAGACGCGAGCGCTCTTTTTCGAGTCGCTTGCGCAGTGCCTTGAGCTCGTGATCGACGGCGCGGTCGATGGTGTCGCGCGCCGTGTTCACGTATTCGGAAAACCGGCCGCGCAGCTCATCGCTGTCCGGCAGGCCGTTCCATAGGGTTTCGCCGCGTCGCGCCGCCCGGCGCGCGGCGGTCGCGAACCGGTTGCGGCGGCGGGGCCGCATCAACAGGGTCGCACTAATGCCGATAGCCGCCCCGATCAGGGCCGCGGCCACGACGTCTATCTGGACTTCACGATCGGCCAGCCGCCCCTTCAGTCCCGGCCGGCCGCGTCGATTTGACTCGTGGTCCTGGTGCTCGTGTAGCTCGTCCCGCGCCGTCGTCGCCATTTCGCATCGCCTCCAATGATTCGTCATGGGAGTCCTCTTGGGCTCCCAACCCCAGTGCCGCTGTCCCTGCTTGGATGCCACGTCCGACAGCCGCCACCGAGACTACCGCATCCTCCAGGCCGTCCCGGAGAACGCCCACGAGTGCATTCGAGCTCGGCCACACGACTCCGGAAACGGGCGTCGGCGTGGGAGAGGCTGTCGTGGATGAGCGTGGCATTGGCGCGTAAAGACGTGCCGATCGCCCGCAGGTCGTTGAGCAGCGCCACCGCTTCGCCGATCAGTGGCGCAGCGCCGGACACCGCCCGGGTGACTTCCTCGGTGCCGCGGCGGATCTGCTGGCGAATGGCCAGTAGCACCGGGATGGCCGCCAAGACGACGATCGCGAGCGCGATCGTCACGATGGCGCCGGCGATCTCCGTCACCTGCTGGAGCCACAGTGGCAGCGTGGCCGTAGTGCCCATATCTCAGCAACTTGCAAGGCCAGGGCCACGTGCGGCAACCGGTCATGCAGAAGGCTTCGCCTTCTGATGACGTGTTGGTCGGTTGGATTGACCGCGGCCCTGGCGGCCGTACTGCCTCTGATGTTCGCCTTGTCCCAGCGGTGCGGCGGCCAGGGCCGCCGCGAATCAAACCGACAGGTCAAAGAGTCACGGGCGCGGAGCGCCCCGTGACCTCTAGTTGACCTCCGTCGTCGCGTGCGGGCATCCTACCCCCACCTCATGTCCGTCCAATTCCTCGTCGAAGGCGGTCGCCGCCTCTCCGGGACCGTCCGGCCTTCGGGCAACAAGAACGCGGCCCTTCCCATCGTGGCCGCCGCCCTGCTCACCGATCAACCGGTCGAGCTCGCGAACGTCCCGCGGATCAGCGATATCGAGACGCTACTCGATCTGCTACGATCCGTGGGCGCCGAGGTGGACTGGACCGGCCCCCACGCCCTCCGGATCCACGCCCGCGAGGTGCGCGCGGCGTCGCTCGACCCGGCGCTCTGCGCCCGGATTCGCGCGTCGATCCTGCTGGCCGGCCCTCTGCTGGCCCGTTGCGGGTCGGTGGAACTGCCGCCGCCGGGCGGGGATGTCATTGGCCGGCGCCGGGTGGACACGCATTTCATGGCCCTGGAGCAGTTGGGCGCGACGTTCTCGCTCAACGGCCGTTTCGAGATTCGCGCCACGCGCCTCACCGGCGCCGACGTGTTTCTCGATGAGCCCAGCGTCACCGCGACCGAGAACGCCCTCATGGCCGCAGTGGTTGCCAGCGGGACGACCATTCTTCGCAACGCGGCCAGCGAGCCCCATGTCCAGGATCTGGCCCACTTTCTCGTCGCCATGGGCGCCGAGATCGAGGGGATCGGCACCAATACTCTGACGATCCACGGCGCCCGCACGCTGCGTGGCGCCCGTCACGCGATCGGGCCCGATCACATCGAGGTCGGGTCTTTCATAGGGCTCGCTGCCGTCACCCATTCCACGCTGCGCATTGCCGATGCCGGCGTCGAGCACCTCCGCGCGGTGCGCATGGGATTTGCGCGGCTCGGGATCGAGTGTGAAGTTGATGGAGCGGATCTCATCGTGCCCGAGCGGCAAGCTCGGCAGATCCAGAGCGATCTCGGTGGGCACGTCCCCAAGCTCGAAGATCAGCCGTGGCCGGCGTTTCCCGCCGATCTCATGTCGATCGCGATCGTCACGGCGACGCAGTGTAACGGGCTCATCCTGATGCATGAGAAGATGTTCGAATCCCGCATGTTCTTCGTCGACAAGCTCGTGGGCATGGGCGCCCGGATCGTGCTGTGCGATCCCCACCGGGCGTTGGTCGCCGGTCCGTCCGAGCTCCGCGGGTCGACCGTCGAGTCGCCCGACATTCGCGCCGGCATGGCGATGCTGCTCGCCGCCTCCTGTGCGCGCGGCACCAGCACCATCAACAACGTCGGGCAGATCGATCGCGGCTACGAGCGCATTGACGAGCGGTTGAACGCCCTGGGTGCGCGCATTGAGCGCATCGTCGATGGGCGGCGCGTGACGGCATGACGGCCGGCGTCCTGTCGACGGCCAGCATCGAGATGATCGATGTCTTCGCCTCGTTCGGCGTGCGTGCCTATGTGACGACGCGGGTGTTCGGGTCGCTGAGCACGGCGACCGAGGAGCCCGTGTCCGCGGTCATGGGGCGGTGGGCGAAACTGCGCCAGGACGTGTTGCGCGCCCGTCGCTTCGCGACGGCGCAGCAGGTGCACGGGACGCGCGTTCTGACCTACGGTGGCGCCGGGCGCGACGCGGTGAGCGATACCTGGACCGGGTGGCTTCGCAGCGAGGCGGCCGACGGCCATGTCGCGGTCACGCGCGGTATCGGCCTGGCGGTGACCGTTGCCGATTGCGTGCCGATGCTCATCGCGCACCCGTCGGGCGCCGTGGCCGCGGTACACGCCGGTTGGCGGGGCACCGCGGACGGCATTCTCAGACACGCCTTGGCCGCCTTTGCCGAGGCCGGCCTCCGTGCCGGTGATCTCCGGGTCCACTTGGGTCCGGCGGTCTGTGGGCCCTGCTACGAGGTGAGTCCCGACGTGTACGCCAGACTCACGGGACGCATGGTCGACCGGCCCACGACGGTCGATCTGCGCGCGTTGCTCGCCGGCCAGGCGAGCGCGGCAGGTGTGCGGGCGGTGACGCTGAGCGACGACTGCTCCCGCTGCGATGGCGAGCGGTTCTTCTCCCACCGCGCCGGCGACGTGGGCCGACAGGTCGCGGCGATCATCGCCGATGTGTAGGCGACGGTTGGTCATGCAAACCTGACCGGTCTCCGCCGGGGTTGACCCCGGTCTCGCGCCCGTTATGTTTCGAAGTCTGGCAATGTGGGGGAGGTTCCCCACATTTTTTTATTCTCATCAGTTGTGAAATCAGAACTGGAAGCTGTTGTCGAATCGGCACTTGACGAACTTGGGCTCGACCTGGTCGACGTGCGTCGCCTGGGCAGTCGGAGCCGTCCGCTGTTCGAGGTTCGCATTGATCGGCGGGACGGACTGAAGGTTTCGGTCGAAGACTGTGCGCGGGCATTGCGGGTGCTGGAGCCGCGCATCGAGGCGCTGGGAACGCCGGAGCGGTACGAGTTGCAGGTGTCGTCGCCGGGCGCGGATCGGCCACTCAAGTACGAGCGGGATTGGCGGCGGTTCGTCGGCCGGCGGGCGTCGGTGAAGAGCGCGGCGCTCGGTGGGCGCCGGGAAGTCGAGATCGTTGGTGTCGACGGCGAGGGAGATGATGCCGTCGTCACGGTGCGCGATGTGTTGGGGGGTTCGGAACCACGAGGCGGATCCGAACACCGAGTGCCGTTGTCGCAGATCGAGGAGGCACGGCTCACGTTCATTTGGGACAGGGGTGTGACGGATGGTCGGCTCGGCTGAAATCCTCACTGCGATCCGCGAGCTCTCGAACTCGAAGAGTCTCGGCCGCCAGGAGCTGCAGGAGCTCCTCAAGGACGGCATCATGGCCGCGCTCGCGAAGAAGCATGGCGCCAACGTACAGGCCGAGGTCGTGATCGACGACGACCGCGGCACGCTGAACATCACGCTGCTCAAGAACGTCGTGGAGACGGTCGAGGATCCCAGCAAGGAGACGTCGCTCGAGGACGCCCGGTTCGAGGATCCCGAGTTCCAGGTCGGCGACGTCATGGAGATTCCGGTGGATTTCGCGGAGTTCGGCCGCACGGCCGTGCAGGCCGCGAAGCAGCGCATCATCCAGCGCGTCCGCGAAGGCGAGCGGTCGAAGATCCGCGATGAGTTCACGGGCCGGGTGGGTGAGCTGTTGTCGGGTGAGATTCAGCAGATCGAGCGCGGCAAGCTCGTCGTGATGCTCAACAAGTTCCGCGAGGCGGAAGCGATCATTCCGTATCGGGAGCAGAACCATCGCGAGCATTTCCATCAGGGCGAACCCATTCGCGCGGTGCTCAAGCGCGTCGAGGAGACCCCCAAAGGGCCGCGCCTCATTCTGAGCCGCGCCGACGCGCTCTTCGTGAAGGCGCTGTTCAAGCTCGAAGTCCCCGAGATTCAGCAGGGCATCGTCGACATTCGCGCCTCGGCGCGCGAGGTCGGCAGCCGGACCAAGATCGCCGTCTTTTCGCGCGACGACTCGATCGATCCCGTTGGCGCCTGCGTGGGTCTCAAGGGCTCGCGGGTGCAGGCCGTCGTGAACGAGTTGGGCGGCGAGCGCATCGACATCGTGCCCTGGTCGTCGGACCCCGAGCGGTTCGCCAAGCTGGCGCTGGCCCCGGCGCGCGTGGCCCGGGTGTTCTCCGATCCGTCGACCAAGACCATCCAAGCCGTCGTCGACGAAGACCAGCTCTCGCTGGCGATCGGACGCAACGGGCAGAACGTGCGGTTGGCGTCGGAGCTGACCGAGTGGAAGATCGACCTGTACTCGAGCCGCGAATGGCTGGAGCGCGCCGGCGAGGCGCCGCTCTTCGCGCCGCTGCCCGAGGAGGCGTCGACGGCCGACGAAGGCGATGTGAAGTTGTCGGAAATCCAAGGCCTCGAGCCGGCGACGGTCGCGGTCTTGGAGGAGGCAGGATACCGCACGTTGAACGACGTGATCGACTTGGAGCGTGAGGATCTGCTGCGTTTGCCGGGCATCGCGCCGGCCGAAGCTGATCGGATCATGTCGATCATCGACGAGTTGACGACGGACGAAGGCGCGGATGCCGCGGCGGGACGGGAAGGAGGAGCGACTGCCTGACGCGCGCCTGGAGATCGTCCCGAAGTTGTTGGGTTTGATCGGGCTGGGGGTGCGCGGGCGGCTCGCCGTCGTTGGCATCCAGCAGGTGCGTGAAGCCGCGTTCCGCGGGCGGCTCGCGTTTGCGGTCATCGCGCCCGATGCGTCGCGGCACAGTCTGGAGAAAGTGGTACCATTGCTCCATGCGCGGCGGGTGCCGTTCGTGAACGTGCCAAGCGCGGCGCAGCTTGGCGCGGCGGTGGGACGGGAGACGGCGGCGGCGGTCGGGATCGTGGACCATCAGTTGGCGAAGGGCATTCGCGCGCTAGTGGACTCGGGCTCTCGTGGAGCCCTTTAGGAGGATGGTGTGAGCAAGCTTCGCGTACACGATATGGCGGGCGAATTCGGCATCTCGCCGGACGAGGTGATGAATTTGCTGCGCGCGATGGACGTGTCGGTCCGCAGCCATCTGAGCCCGCTGACGGACGAGCAAGTCGCGCGCGTGCGAGCCCGCTGGGAGCGCGAGAAGCGTGTACGCGCGACCCAGCCGGCGGCGCCGGCGCGGCGTCGCCGTGGTGCGGCCGCGGCCCCGGCGGCGAGCGCGGGCGCGACGGCCGTCCGCCGACGCACCGGCATCCACGACCACGGCGACCCCCGCCGCCAGCGTGGCGAACGGATCGGCGACGGCCGCGCCGACGGGCGGCGTCCGCCGCCGCCGCGCGGCTGACGTGCAGCAAGCGGCCGCGGAGGCCGCTGAAGCAGCAGCCGAGGCAGCCGCCGAAGCCGCCGCGGAAGCGGCCGAAGCCGCGGCCGCCGCCGTCGAGCTCGAGGCCGAGGAAGCCAACGACGCGGAGACGCTGGAGACGGAGCAGGCGCCGCGTCAGCCTGCTGATGTGCGGACGGAGGGTCGCACGGAAGGGCGATCGGAGACGCCCCGCGTCGAGGCTCGCCCCGAGCATCGCGCTGATGGGCGGTCGGAGACCCGTCCAGAGACGAGACCAGACTCGCGACCGGACGCTCGATCGGAGACGCGACAGGAGTCGCGCCCGGAGCCCGTCCGGAGAGTCGTCCGGAATCGCACGGCGACGCGCGTGGCGAGGCCGCGCAGCGGCCGCGCCCGAGCGCTCCGTATACCTCCGCGCCGACGCGGTCCGACTCGGCGCCGAGTGCGCCCGAGGGCAATCGTCCGCGTCCGGCGGTGCCCGGCGCGCCGCGCCCGTTCGTACCCGGCGCCCCGCGCCAGAATCGCCCGTCGTCCGGCGGCGGCAACTACCAAAACAACGCGCCGCGACCGGTGGCGTCCGCCGCGCCTGGCGGTGCGACGGGCGGCAGCGCCGCACCACCGGCGCGCCGCGACGACAAGCGCCCGAGTACGGGCGGCGGCCCGCCGATGGGCCAGGGTCCGATGTCGGGCGCCGGCCGTCGCAAGAAGGGCAAGCGCGGCATGGTCGACCAGGAAGCCGTGTCGGCGAACATCAATCGCACGATGACCGCGATGCGCGGCCCGGTGGGCCGCAGCACGGGCGGGCGCCGGCGGTTCGACGAAGCTGTCTCGCGCGAGGAGTTGGAAGCGGCGCGCGCCGCCGAGGCCGAGCGCGAGCGCAAGACCGTGCGCGTGAACGAGTTCATTACGGTGAGCGAGCTCGGGGAGACCCTGAAGGTGCCCGCGACGCAGATCGTCGCGTTCGCCCTCAAGAACCTCGGCTTCATGGTGACGATCAACCAGCGGCTCGACTTCGATCAGATCGAGTTGATCGCGGGCGAGTACGGGTTCCGCGCCGTCAAGGAGGCGGAGTACGCCGCCGAGGCGGGTGTGCCCGAGGTGGAGGAGGATCCGGCGACGTTGGTGCCGCGGCCGCCGGTGGTGACGATCATGGGTCACGTCGACCATGGGAAGACGTCGTTGCTCGACTACATCCGCAAGGCGAACGTCGTGGCGGGTGAAGCGGGCGGTATCACGCAACACATTGGCGCGTATCACGTCACGCTGCCCAAGGGCAAGTCGATCACGTTCCTCGACACCCCGGGCCACGAGGCGTTTACCGCCATGCGCGCCCGGGGCGCGCAGGTCACGGACATCGTGGTGTTGGTGGTGGCCGCGGACGATCGGGTCATGCCGCAGACGATCGAAGCCATCTCGCACGCCAAGAACGCCGGCGTGCCGATGATCGTGGCGATCAACAAGATCGACCTGCCGGCCGCCAACGTGATGAAGGTGAAGCAGGATCTCTTGCAGCAAGGCGTGGTGCTCGAGGAGTTCGGCGGACAGACCCTGGCGACGCCGATCTCGGCCAAGAAGGGCACAGCCGTCGACACGTTGCTGGAGCAGATTCTGCTGCAGGCCGAGATCCTGGATCTCCGCGCCAACCCGGACCGTCGGGCGACCGGCGCCGTCATCGAGGCGCAGCTCGACCCGGGCAAGGGGCCGGTGGCCACGGTGCTCGTGGAGAATGGCACGCTGCGCGTCGGGGACGATTTCATCTGCGGCATGTACTCCGGCCGCGTGCGCGCGTTGCTCGACGAGCGCAATAAGAACGTGAAGGAAGCGGGTCCCGCGATCCCGGTGCAGGTGTTGGGTCTGCAAAAGGTCCCGACGGCCGGCGACGTGCTCGTGGTCGTCGAGGACGCGACGGACGCGCGGGAGACGGCGCAGAAGCGCGAGCGCCTCGATCGCGAAGCGCGCAATCGCCGCACGTCGGCGCGGGCCGGCGTCACGTTGGAAGATTTCATGGCGCAGACGGCGGCCGGCGAGCGGCGGTCGTTGCGCATCGTGATCAAGGCGGACCAGGGCGGTCCGGCGGAAGCGTTGGCGGACGCGTTGGGGCAGCTCTCGACCAGCGAGGTCGAGGTGCAGGTCATCCATCGCGGCGTCGGCGCCGTCAGCGAGAGCGACGTGCTATTGGCCAAGGCGTCGGGCGCGATCATCGTCGGGTTCCACGTGCGTCCGGACAACAACGCCCGGGCGACGGCGGAGCGCGAGGGCGTCGAGATCAAGCTGTACCGGATCATCTACGAGGCTGTGGCCGATGTGCGGGCGGCGCTCGAAGGCATGCTCCGGCCGGAGCAGCGCGAGGTCATCGACGGGGACGCCGAGGTGCGCGAGCTGTTCAAGGTCGCGAAGATCGGCGTCATCGCCGGGTGCTCGGTGCGGACGGGGGTCATCACGCGCGAAGGGCGCGTGCGGGTCATTCGCAATGGCTCGCAGGTCTACGACGGGCGCATCTCGTCGCTGCGGCGGTTCAAGGACGACGTGCGGGAAGTGCGGGCGGGGTTCGAGTGCGGTATTGGGATCGAGAACTTCAACGATCTCAAGGTCGGCGATGTGATCGAGGCGTATCGCACCGAAGAGCGCGCGCGGACGCTGGCTCCCGCGCCCTGACGGTGAGGGTGGGCATGACCGTACATACGCGGCGGCCGGATCGCGTGGCCGAGGCGATCCGGGAGGAGGTGGCGACGTTCCTCGCCGAGGACGTGAAGGATCCGCGCGTGCGCGGGTTCGTCACGGTCACGGGCGCCGAGGTGACGCGCGATCTCCGGCACGCCAAAGTCTTCGTGACCGTCATGGGGAGCGAAGCCGAGCAGTCGGCGACGTTCGAGGGGTTGGCCAGCGCGGCGCATCATCTGCGCACGCGCATCGGGCGGTCGCTCCGATTGCGCGTGGCGCCGGAGATCGAGTTCCGGCCGGACAAGAGTGTCGCGTATGCGGCGCGCATCGAGTCGTTGCTGGAAGGGTTGGCGCGCGAGGCACCAGAGCGCGAGGCGCGGGACGACACCCCGAGCAATGATGGGAGCGGGACTGCCTGACGGGTTGCTCCTGATCGACAAACCCGCCGGGCGCACATCGCACGACGTCGTGGCGATCGTGCGGCGCGTGACCCGGCAGCGTCGCGTCGGTCATGCGGGGACGCTCGATCCGTTCGCGACGGGGCTGCTGGTGTTGCTCTTGGGGCGCGCCACGCGCCTGTTGCCCTATTTGGCGGGCGAGCCCAAGGTGTACGACGCGACGATCGTGTTCGGTCACGAGACGGACACCGACGATCTCACGGGGCTGCCGACGCGCACGGCGTCGCCGCCCGACCGCGATGCGCTCGACGCGGGGGTGGCGGCGCTCAGCGGGGTCATCGCGCAGGAGCCGCCGGCGTACTCGGCCAAGCAGGTGGGTGGGCGGCGGGCCTACGCCGCGGCGCGGAGTGGCGCGCCGCTGACGCTGGCTCCTTCCCAGGTGACGGTGCACGCCTGGGACGTCTCGGCGTACGATGGCACCACGCTACGTGCGTCAATTACCTGCAGCGGCGGCACCTACATCCGCGCCTTGGCGCGAGATATCGGTCGCGCGGCGCGCAGCGCCGCGCACCTGGTAGCGCTTCGCCGTATCTCGAGCGGGCCATTTCATGTCCACGATGCCGTGACGTTGGACGTGGTCGCCGCCGAGCCGGACCGGCATATTCGGCCGCCGCTCGACGGGCTCGTGGGGTTGCCGGTGGAGGCGATCGACACCGAGGGGATCGATCGCGTGCGGCGCGGTCTCACGGTGAGCGCGGTGGCGGGCGGTGAGTGGGCCGCGCTCGTCGATCGCGACCGTCGGCTCATCGCGGTGGCCGAGCGGCAGGGGACGGACTGGCAGCCGCGGGTGGTGCTGGGAGACGAGGCGTGAGCTGGTCGGACGACGGTACGGCGTCGGGCCTTCCACCGGCTGTCGATGCCACTGTCGTGACGGTCGGTACGTTCGATGGCGTGCATCGCGGGCATCAGGCGGTGTTGGCGCGCTTGGCGGCGCGCTCGCGCGAGACCGGCTGCAAGAGCGTGCTGGTGACGTTCGAGCCGCATCCGCTGGAGGTCGTGAACCCGGCGGCGGCGCGCCCGCTGCTCACGGTCGGCGAGGAGCGCACCGAAGTGCTGGCCGAGAGCGGCATCGACTACTGCGCCGTGTTGCCCTTCACACCGACGTTGGCGCGCTACTCGGCCGAGCAGTTCATCGACGTCGTGTTGCGGGGGCGGTTCCGCATGCGGGAGATGTTGAGCGGGTACGACAACGGGTTCGGCCGGGGCCGGGAGGGCGACGTCGAGACCGTCCGCGCGATTGGTGCGCGGCGCGGGTTCCGGGTGGAGATCGTGCCGCCGACGACGGGGGACGACGGCCGGCCCATCTCGTCGACGTCGATCCGCCGCGCGGTGGCGGGCGGCGATCTGCGCAGCGCGACCGCGGCGCTGGGCCGCCCCTACGCCGTGAGCGGCATCGTGATGCGCGGGGCGCAGCGCGGGCGCACGATCGGCTATCCCACGCTCAACCTGCCGCTCCCCTCACCGCGCAAGCTCTTGCCGCCGGAGGGCGTGTACGCGGTCCGGGTGCAGACGCCGAAGGGACCGTTTGGCGGGATGATGAACCTCGGGCCGCGTCCTACGTTCGGCGAGACGAACGTGACGCTCGAAGCGCACCTGTTCGACACTGATGGCGACTGGTACGGCGTTCACGTCCGCGTCGAGTTCATCGCGCGGCTCCGCGACACGCGCCGGTTCGACGGCATCGACGCGCTCAAGGCGCAACTCGGACGCGACGAAGAGCACGCGCGGCGCGCGTTGGCGCGGCCCTAATCGTCGGCATTGCCGTTCTGCAATACGTGATCGGGAACGAAGTGACGACCGCGCACGTATAAACATCAGGCACGTCTCTCGTGGAGGCGGTTGGATGCGCGCAGGTCTCGCGGTCTCCGTTCTGCCATTGTTGGCTGCCGCCGCTTGGGGCCCAAGCGCCGGCCCGTCCTCTCGAGATCACGCTGCTGCCGCCACCGCCCTCGGTCGACCGGGAGTTCTCGTACCTGCTCAACGATCGCGCGTACGTCGCGATGTTCGTGATTTCGCCCGAGCATGGCGTCGCGCTGCTCTGTCCCTACGACTTCGATCTCGCTCCTGACGTCATTCCCTAAACGGAGACAATCAATGCGCGCAGCACTTGCGGTCCTTGCGTTGCCGATGCTCGCTGGGGTCGCTCTCGCTCAGCAGCCTTCCGCCACTCCACTCGAGGCGGCATTCTTGCCCGTGCAGCCGACGTTCAACGACCGCGAGTTCGGCTACTCGCTCAACGATCGCGCCTACGTCGCCATGTTCGTGATCCTGCCCGGTCGCGGCGTCGCGTTGCTCTACCCGTACAACTTGCCGAGCCAGGCCGAGCGCGCGGGGACCCACATGCAGTCGCTACGGCCCGCCAGCATTCGCTCCGAGGATCGCCGCCTCGCACTGCTTTCAGACAACGTAGGTCAAAAGCCCTATATCCTGCTGGTCGCCTCGCGGCAGCCCCTGCGTTTCGAGCCCTACCTGACGCACCAGACCGCGCTGGACTCGGCGATCGGGCGGAGCGTGCAACATGGGTGGGACCTCGATGCCACGGTGACCTCGCTGGTCAAGCTCGTGGTCAACGTGACGAGTGCCGGTGACTTCGCCTACGACCTCGATCTCGCGCCCCATGTGATCCCGCGGGCGTCGGGCGAATAGACCGGTGTCCCGGTCGCGCGGGCGACAGCCACAGAAAGTGTAAATATTCTGGCGTCATTGCGGCATTAGTGCTCTAATTAATATTGGCACTATGGCCAAGACGACCGCTCCCGTTCTTCCGGCAACCGCCGAGCTCCTGCGTCAATTCGGCCAGCGGCTCAGTGTCGCGCGTTTGCGGCGCCGGCTTTCCGCCAAGCAGGTGGCGGAGCGAGCTGGCATGTCCGCGATGACTCTGCGCAGCGTCGAACGCGGCGGCGCTGGGGTGACCATCGGAGCCTATTTGGCGGTCATGCAGGTTCTTGGAGTCGAGCGCGATCTCGATGTGTTGGCGCAAGCCGATCCGGTTGGCCGTGAGTTGCAAGACGCCCGACTGTCAACCCACCGCCGGAAGCCGACCGGGAGCCGACCCTCGCCCGCGATGCCGCGCTCCGCTCCGGCGGTCAGGGAGGGGCGACCGCCGCGACGGGCGGCGCCCGATGCCGGCGATTGGATCAAGAAGCAAGGCTTCGTCTCCTCGAACGCTCTGGCCCACTTGATCGAGCCCGCCACGTCCGGGTCGAAGCAGAGGCGTTGAGCGCGTGAGCGTCCTGATCGGCGTGTATGCGGACTGGCATGGGCTACCGGCACCGCTGCGCCTCGGTCTGCTTCCACGCCCGGCCCGGCCCTCGACACGATGTGTTCGAGTTCGAGTTCGACGCCGCGGTCCTCTCCAGTCCGCCGGTCGTCAACCTGCAGCTCGATCCTCGGCTCGGCCTGTTCAGTGGCCGGCAATACCCACCGCAGGGGCGCACGACCTTTGGCGTTTTCGCCGATGCCAGGCCTGATCGCTGGGGACGTCTCATCATGCACCGCCGGTTGGAGCGCCAGCAGCGGGCCGGCCAAGTGCGAAAAGCGTTCGGTTGCACGAGGCCGACTATCTTCTCGGCGTACACGACGCCTTCCGCGCCGGCGCGCTGCGCTTTCGTCGCGACGACACCGGCGACTTTCTCGACAATCAGGACGGACTGGCGGCGCCGCCGTTCGTTCGATTGCGCGAGCTGCAGGCAGCGAGTCTCGCGCTGGAGCGCGACGAGGACAATACGGCGCCGGCGGGCGATGACTGGCTCCGCTTGTTGATCGCGCCGGGAGGGTCGCTCGGCGGCGCCCGACCGAAGACAAGCGTTGTCGATCCCGACGGCCGCCTGTGGATCGCCAAGTTTCCCAGCGCCAGCGACACGCACGACGTCGGCGCATGGGAGCTCCTCGTCCAAACGCTAGCCAGCGCTTGCGGCGTGCACGTGCCGGAGAGTCTGGCGCGGCGCTTCGCGAAACCGTACCACACATTTCTGGTCAAGCGGTTCGACCGGACGCCGCAGGGACGGCGACTCCATTTCGCGTCGGCCATGACCCTCACGGGGCGCACCGATGGCGACGATGCGTCGACTGGCACGAGCTATCTGGAGATCGCTCGGGTGCTGACCGACCACGGGGCGCAGACCGATGGGGATTTGCGTCAGCTGTGGACGCGGATCGCATTCAACATGCTCGTATCCAACTCGGATGATCATTTGCGCAACCATGGGTTCATTTTCGTGCCCGGCAAGGGCTGGCGATTGTCCGAAGCTTTTTGACATGAATCCCGTGCCGGAAGCGCGCAGCCTGACACTCAACGTCAGTGAGGTCGACAACGCGATCGATCTCGATCTGGCGCGATCGGTCGCGCCATACTTTCGCATTGCGGCGCGCGACGCGAACGAGATCATCACGCGCAGTCGTGCGGTCGTGCGGCAATGGCGCACGATTGCTGGCGAGCTCCCGGTCTCTGCGCGAGAGCGGGAGCACATGGCCGATGCCTTTCGGCTGGCCGACTGACCACGACATGCGAACCCATTCGCATTCTTATCGAATGCCTGGCCTGCGTCTCGTTGACGCTGGCACTTGTTGGATGTCAGAACCTGTTCTCGGTCACGCTCCTCGATACATTGACTCCGTCGAGGGTGCAGGTACGACTTGGGTGGCTGGGGCGTCCGTCCGAACCGCCCGGAGACGTGTGGTCTGTTAGCATCGCCACCGGGTGCGAGCGGGCGACCGAGAAGCTGTTCTGGTCCGTCGCCCCCAGTGCAGCCAGACGCGAGAGTCCGGCGGTGTACACGCTCGGCGTGGCGCCCGATACGAGCTGGCGGACGAGTGGGACGATGCCGCGGACGCTCACGCCCGGTTGCTACACCGTGGACGCATTGGCCTCGAACTCCATCTCCCAGGCTCAATTTGTCGTGACTGCGGCCGGACGCGTCGAGCCGAAACGACGGAAGCCAAAGGTGCCGCCGACGTAGCCGATGACGCGGGGCAGCGGTCAAGCTGGTCGCTAACGTGACGAGCGCCGGCGACTTCGCCTACGACATTGATCTCGCGCCCCACGTGATCCCGCGGGCGTCGGGACGAATAGACCCTACCACGTCGCCAGGTGTCGGCGTACCGCAACCGCAGTGCCGAGCGTCGAGTCGGTACAAGGTATGAGACGGAAGGCGTGAATGGGGCAAGGGCGGATGGATCGTGCTATTATCTGCGGCACGCCCCATTGATCCACGGGCACGCCCCATTGGTCCACTGTGCGCGTCAATCGCACGAGCGACATTGAGCGGTTCGACTTCCGGAGCCTCTCCATGTTGCTTGCGCGGTGCTTGGCCGGTGTGCTGACCACGTGCGGTCTCTTGATGCCGCTCGGACGGCTATTGGGTCAGGTCTTTCAACCCAACATTTGTACTCCAGGCGACCCGGGATGTCCGGTTCCACAACCAACGGTGACCATCAGTCCGGCATCCGGTACGGTCCACGTGAATAAATTGGTCGTCACTATCACGATCTGTGGGGCGCCTGGTGGGACCGACACCGTCACGTATGACGGTTACAATGTGTCGAGTGCCTTCACGGCGACTACGGGGACCGGTTGCACGACCCCGCGTGCCATCACGGCGACCATCGCGCTGCTGCCCGGTGCGAACACGCTGTCCGAGATTACCCATGCGCTCATCTCCCTCAACCCGGTCGTCGGAGGTGCGAGCGCGACGTGGACTTACACCCCCGGCAATCCGCATCTCAATACCGCGGCCACGAACGGCGACAGTAGGGATGTGCGGCTCTGTGTGGCCAACTGCTTTGATGAGATCGCGAAGTACACGACGCCCGCCTACACGTCGCTCGACATCCCACGATCGACAACCCTCGCGTATCGATCGAACCGCGCTAATCCCCTCGTCACCGTGGTCGCAGATGAGAGCGATAGTTCTGCCACGCCCCCAACGACTGTGACGCTGCAGGTCAAGCGTTCCAACGGTGCGTTCGTGACGTTTACAAACGGCAGCTCATCCATCGTATTCGCGGATGGAGTCGTCAACAGCGCCACCCGGGTGGCCGGACAGTTTGTTCCGCCGGCTCCGGACACGGCGACCGGAGCGTATTACTATCTATTGAACGTGATCAAGACGTTCCCCGGTGGCACGACCGTGCAGGATTCGGCCACTGTGCGGGTGCTGCTCGAGAACGAACGCGGGAGTGTCTTTGGTTCGGGATGGACGGTCGCGGACGTTGGACGCGTGTATGCCCAATCCGATGGCTCACTCGTCATCAGCGACGGTCAGGGCTCCCTCGCCTTTTTTCAAAGCCTCGTGATCGGCTGCGCCTCTGGCTGTACCTATGTATCGCCGGCGGGCGACTTCACCGTCGTCACCTCGCGGACGACGATTGGGTCCGACAGTATCAAATACGATCGGCGGTTTCCCGATGGCACCACGCTGGGCTACCGGAGCGATGGTCGACTGATTCGGAATGCCGATCGTTTCGGCAATGCGACGAAATACGCGTACGACGCGAGCAGCCGGCTCCTCACCATTACTGATCCCGTTGGCTTGGTGACGGGGTTCTTCTATGGCGACGGGACCGACGGCTGGAAGGCAGGTGCTATTCGAAGAATCGGTGATCCATGCGGACGTTCCAGCTGGTTCAGTGTCGTTCCCGCGTCCAATGATCTGGCGCAGGTCGAGGATCCAGAGCTCAACTTCACTTTGGGCCTTTTCTTGAATGCCACCTACGATGCAAACCACCGCATGGTTCGCAACATCGACCGTGGAGGCAACACATGGTCATGGTCCTATGATTTTGCCGGCCACTTGGCCACTGACACGCTTCCGTCGGTGACGGCGAACGGTGTCCTCATGCGGCCCGTCAATGCATTCCATTCGCTGGAGGCAAACGAGCTCGTCGACCCGGCATCCGGCCATGGCACGACAGCGAGTCCCGCTGCTCGCGTCGACCCGACCACGGTGAAAGCGATGGCGACGAACCCCCGCGGCAACACGACATTGTACCTGCTCGATCGGTTCGGGGCATCGTTGGAGGTCTTCGCGCCGCTGGGCCGAAACACCATTTATCACCGCAACGCCGCGTCGCAGATTACATCGACTATAACGCCAGCGGGGGATCAAGTCGACAACACATGGACCGGGCCGAACCTCACGTCGACGTCTGACCACCAAACGGGAGCCACCGTCTCTTCAAGCTACGAGCCGACCTACAATCAAGTCCAAAGGACAACGAGTCCCAGCGACACCACGTGGTTCTACTGGTCAGCCGGCAAGATGGATAGTTCGCGGACGGGATCAGCGGCAGACAGCGCGGCGGCGTTCACGTATGACGGTCGAGGGCGCATCCTGACTATTTCGGATCCGGATCACTTTGTGACGAGCTATAGCTACGCGACATTGGGTTTTCAGAACGAGGCCTCTGTTACGCAATCCGGATCTACGACGACGTACGGTTTCAACTCATGTGGCATCAGAGACTCCGTCGTCAATGCGATCGGGGCTCTGACGCTCTTGCGCTACGACAACATCAACCGCCTCACGGCGGAGATTGGGCCGCTCCACGACACGACGACGTTCACATACAACCACCTCTATGCTACGGCAGTGCGGGATGCTGCCGGTCACGTCACGCAGTTCTTTCCGAATGCTCTGGGTTGGGTCGACACGATCATCGACCCTGGTAGCCGGATGATCGAGATGACATATGACCCCGACGGCAATCAGCTGTCGCGTACCAATCGCCGAGGGGGGGGTGTTACGGCAACCTACGATGTGCTCGACCAGCGCATGTCGCGCACCGCGGACGGCCAAATGTCCACCTACGTGAACGACCCCCTCGGGCGCTTCCTCGTCTGGAGCAATGGTGAGAGCGTCGACACCGTGAAGTACGATCTCGCCGGCCGTGTGACAGCACAGATTTCGTGGCGACGAGGTCATCGGTTCGAAGTCGATGCTTCGTACAACAATCGAAATCTCCGGCAAAGCGTCTCGATCGTGGCGCCATGGGCGTCTACCGTTCACTACGGGTACGGACATGCCCTGGAGCTCGATACCCTAACGGATGTGGCGGGGCTCAAGACGACGTTTCTGTATAACCAGGACGCTCAGCCGATCCAGGAAACGATTCCCAACACGGCAGGAGTGGGGATCAATGTTCTGATGGGCTTCCCCAGCACACACAGCCCAAGCTCGATCACCTACAGCGATCCCACGATGAACTCGGCGTTTGGGATCAACATCACCTTCGACTCGGTGAGTAATCACAGCGAGCGCATTCCGGTCTCGACCATCACCAGCAGTGGTTACTCCGGGCGGAAATATGTCTATGATCTCGCAAGTCGTTTGGTCTCCTACCACGATTTCGTGGCGACGGGCCTGGTCTACACCTGCGCGCCAGGCACGGCATTCCGCGTAGATCCCAAGACCGGCCGAACCTGCTACACAGAGGGCGACACGACGACATCCAACAAAATCACCTTCGCCTTCGATCTGGCCGGGAATCGGACCGACTCTGGCGCCGTGGTCCAGCCCGGAAATCGATTGACACGTTTCGCATCAGACTCGCTGGTGTACGACCTCGATGGCAACGTGACCTCGTGGATGCGGCAGGTGGCTGGGGTGTGGACCACCCTCGGGCTGTACTACTGGAACTCGCTCGGTGGGCTGGACAGTGTGATCGTTAGCGGTTCGGGGAAAGTCTCATTTGGATACGATGGGCGCGGCCGACGCGTACGTAAGACCACATTCTCCGGCGCGCAGACGGACTACTTCTGGGATGGGCAGAACGTGTACGCGGAGACGGACAGCATCGGTCTGAGGCAAAGAGAGTACGTGTGGTACCCAAGCGGATCCCACTTACATGGGGTCCGGTACGGCGGCACAACCATGTATTACTATGTGACGGAGCCGCCGGGCAACATGGTAGGCGTGATCAACTCGACTGGTTCTATCGTGAACAAGTACGTGTACAACCCGTACGGCTCCATAGAAACGTCGACCGTGGCCCTCAACGACTGGCGTCGATTCGCCAGCCAACAGGTGGATAGTGAGACGGGGCTGTACTACTTTGGCGCAAGATATTACAACCCGAGGTTCGGTCGGTTCATGTCCGCCGACCCGAAGATGATCACGGGTGACATCAACGGATATACGTACGCTGCCAACAACCCGATCAACAACATCGATGCCGAAGGTGATTGCACGAAGTACCGTGTGACGGTTCAGACTAAAGACGGCCAGAGCTACAGCTTCGACGTCTTGGTGTGTGGAGGAGATGGCGCGAGCGACCCGGCGACACCGACGGGCGAAGGGGCGTATCCTGATCCATTCTCGTGGGGCGCGGCGCAGATCAACAGTCCGTTCCGCGACCTCGATGCGGGGAGAGTTGGCATCGCTTGGCTCACGCAAAAATTGGTCGATTTGAACAAGCGAGCGGTCACTATGGGCGATATCGTGTTCGTCCCGGAAGATGGCACGCAAACGAACGACGAAACACTAACGCACGAGTTCACACACGTCGAACAACAGCGGGAGAAGGACGAACAGGTAGGTTCGAAATGGGGTGAGGCGCGATTCTATGGTACTGAATTGGGTCTGCAAGCGCAGAATTCCCTCTCAGGCGTCTCGACAACCCTTGCGTCGGACCCCTACGATATTAACTCCGTCGCGACTTCGCCGCGGACGTTCCAGTCATACAACTACGAGCAACAAGCCGATTTGGTCGCCGCGGCTCAAAATCCGTCTAACAGTATGCACGCGGCCGCGACTCGTATTGTACCGTATACCATCTCGTTCCACGTGGTTCCATAGACCGGTGCGCCCAGCCTTGGTGATCGTAGCTTCCGTCTCGTGGACCCTGGCGATGACCGGGTGCCAGAACCTGTTTTCGCTCTCGGTTCTCGATACATCGACTCCGTCGAGGGTGCAGGTACGACTTGGGGAAGCGACAGATCCGTCAGAGGCGCTCCCGAATTTGTGGGACGTCAGTATTGCAACCGGATGTGACCGCGCTGCCGAAGTGTTACTCTGGTCAATACACCGCACTGAACGGAGATACGATCGAGTTTTTCGCCCGACGGTGGTTACGCTCGGCGTTGTCCCAGATACCACCTGGCGGGTAATGGGCGTGATGCCACGGCAGCTTGCTCCCGGCTGTTACACCGTGGGTGCGGCCGCATCGAACTCGATGCATGTATCGCAGTTCGTCGTTACAACAGACGGACGCGTGGAGCTGCGGCGACCATGAGCATCCTCTGGCCCCTCTGGGTAGCATCGGCTTTCGCGGCAGGGCGCGTCTTGCCGGCGCCAGATTCGCTGGCGTGGCTCGCCAGTGTGTTGCCCCAATACTCGAGTTTCGAGTATTCGATCGTGACCACCAGGCCGATCGCGCGTGCAGAGCGACAGATCGTCGATGTTCGCGCCGCCTCGTGCACCCTTGTCGTCCACGGTAGGGTGCGGAGCAATACCAGCAGCGACGTCCAGGACTCGGTGTCGCTGGCCGACCTGGCGAGCGACAGCGTGACCATGATCCGTCAGGACAGCGTCGTGGTCAACCTGGGCGCGGCGGTGGCGTTTCAGTACGATCCGCCGTTCTGGGAGATCGCGACGATGGAGACGAAAGGCTCCGCTCCCGTCGTCATGCACGACTTCGCGCGTCAACTGACGCGCCGGCTGCCCCAGTTTGCGCTTTATGTTGACACCCGAGAACACGCGGAGGCCGTAGCCGAGGCGCTCCGTGCAGCCATCCGGGAGTGTCGCCGGCCGACGGGATAGCGAACCCGGGGTGCCGGCGGCCCAGACTGGCAGGCGGCGCGCTGGGGCGCTAACCTACAAAGCTATGTCGAATTTGAAGATCCGAATCCTCGCCGTACTCGCGCTCATCGCCGCGTCCGTCTGGGTGTTGTTCCCCCGGAAGGTGGCCGAGAGCCGCTTGTCGAAGGACGGGGAGGTCCTGGTCGACTCGGCGACCGGGCTGACGGTGACCGACACCGTGTACCGTATTCCCATCAAGCGCGGCCTCGACCTCCAGGGCGGCATTCATATGGCCCTGGAAGTCAACCAGACCCAGGGCACCGTGCCCAATGTGAGCGACGCCATTGATCGCGCCCTCACGGTCGTCCGCACCCGCATTGACCAGTTCGGCGTGGCGGAGCCCGTCGTGCAGAAAGCCGGCAACGACCGGATCATTGTCGAGCTCCCCGGCGTGAGCGACCCCAAGCGCGCCCACGACATCGTCTCGCAGTCGGCGTTCCTGCAGTTCCAGATTGTCGACAAGACCGAGGCGCTGCAGAAGGCGATGCCGCATATCGATCAGCTCCTCAAGACCAACGCCGGCGCAAACCCGGCAGCGGCGACGCCGGGCGCGCCGGCCGCGGCCCCCGACAAGGGGATCCAAGGTCTGTTCACCACGCCGTCCGACACCGGCAAAAAGGGCAAGGCCAAGAAAGACTCGGCCGGCACCGACTCCGCGGCCCTCAACCTCGGCGGCCAGGGCGGGGCGTTCTCGAAGCTTGTGCAGCAAGGCCAGATGCCCGGCGAGTACTACGTCGCCAAGACCGACGCCGGCGTCGTCAACCGGTATCTGGCGATGCCCGACGTCCAAGCGGCGTTGCCGGCCGGCAAAGTGATCCGGTGGTCGAGCGACACGACGTCGCTCGGCGGGCGGGGCTATCGCGCCCTCTACGTCGTCGACTCGCGACCGATCATTACCGGCGAGTATCTCACCGACGCCAAACCCGCCAGCGACCCCACCGAAGGTACCAAGGTCGAGTTCACCTTGAGCCGCGAGGGCGGCCGCCGGTTCCAGACCGAGACCGCGCGCCACGTCCGCGACTACATGGCCATCGTGCTCGACACCCTGGTCATGGGACGCCCCCCGATCATCGAAGGCGCCATCGGCTCGCGCGGCCAGATCACGATGGGCGGCCGCGATCTCCAAGCCGCGCAGGACCTGGCGCTCGTGCTGCGAGCCGGCGCGCTACCCGTCCCGCTTCGGATCGTCGAGGAACGCGCCATTGGCGCCAGCCTGGGCACCGACTCCGTGCACGACGGCTTGCAGGCCGGTGTCATCGCCATCGCGCTCGTCGTCGTCATCATGCTCGTCTATTACCGGTTCTCCGGGCTGCTGGCGATCGGCGGCCTGACCTTGTACCTCCTGTACACGCTCGCCGCTCTGGCCGGATTCGACGCCGTGCTGACCCTGCCGGGGCTCGCCGGATTCGTGTTGTCGATCGGTATCGCGGTCGACGCCAACGTGCTGATCTTCGAACGCATCCGCGAAGAGCTCGACCACGGCAAGACGGTGCGCACGGCCATTGACGAAGGATTCCGGCATGCGATGAGCGCCATCGTCGACTCCAACGTCTCGACGGTGCTGACGGCGGCCGTGCTCTATCAATATGGCAGTGGACCCGTGCGCGGCTTCGCGGTGACCCTCATCGCCGGCATTCTGGCCTCGATGATCTCGGCCATCTTCGTCGTGCGCACGTTCTACATGATCTGGCTCACACGCGCCCGCGGCGCCCAAACGATCAGCATCTGATGCTGCGCATCTTTCACAACACCGCCTACGACTTCATCAAGCCGTGGCGCATCATGGTCGGCGCCACCGTGGCCTTCATCGTGCTGGGCCTGGGGTCGCTGCTGATCGCGCCCCTCCGGTACAGCATTGACTTCACCGGCGGCACGATCATGCAGCTGCGCTTCCCGACACCGCCCGATGTGTCGAAGCTGCGCGCGGCCCTCGATCAAGGCGGTGTCCGGAACGCCGAGATCCAGTCGTTCGGCTCGAACCGGGAATTCACGGTGCGGGCCCAGGACCTTGAGCACTCGAACGTCGCGACCGCGGCGGGCGCCGACTCCGTCGCCAAGCAAGTGCGGGACGTGCTCGACCGCGCGGTCGGGCCCAAGGCCTACCAGGTCGTGCGCACCGAGGCCGTCGGCCCCCGCGTCGGCGGCGAGCTCCGGACCGGCGCCATCAAGGCCATCTTGTTCTCGTTTGTCCTGACGCTTCTCTATTTGGCCTGGCGTTTCGAATGGCGGTTCGGCGTGGCCGCGGTCGCGGCCACGGCGCACGACATCCTGACCACCATCGCGTTCATCAAGCTGATGAACCTGGAGGTCTCCCTGACCGTCGTCGCGGCGATCCTCACCGTCATCGGCTACTCGTTGAACGACACGATCATCATTTTCGATCGCGTCCGCGAGAATCTGCGGCGCCGCCGGCGGGAGCCCCTGTACGACACGCTCAACCGGTCCGTCAACGAGACCTTGCCGCGGTCGGTCATGACGCACGCCACGGCGTTGGCCGCGACGCTGGCCCTGCTCATCTTCGCGGGTGAGGTCATCCGGCCGTTCGCCTGGGTCATGGCGTTCGGTATCGTCACCGGCACGTTCAGCTCGATCTACGTCGCGGCACCGACGCTGCTGTGGATCGAACGGCGGTGGCCGCGCGAGATGTCGACGGCCAAGGGCGGCGGCGCCGATAGCGGGGCCAAGCCGGCATTGCCGCGGAGTCCCGCGTCCGCCGGACGCACCGCGAAGACCGCTGCCCGCTGATCGACACGATCACTGAGGTCATCGACAGTCACGCTCATCTCGCGGACGCGGCGTTCGACGGCGATCGCGAGGCGGTGATCGCCGCGGCGCGGCAGGCGGGCGTGGCGGCGATCGTTTGCATCGGGGAGTCCAGGGCGGCGGCCGGCGCGGCGCGCGCTCTCGCCGACGCCAACCCGGGCTACGTCTTCTTCACCGCGGGGATCCACCCGTCGGAGGCCAACACCTACGACCATGATCTCTCATGGATCGATGAACTCGTGGGGTGCGGCGCGGTGGCGATTGGCGAGTGCGGTCTCGACTATCACTACGATCACGCCGCGCCCAAGGCGCAGCGCGAAGTCTTTCGTGACCAGATCGGCCTAGCCCGGACGCTCGGACGCCCATTGGTCGTGCATACGCGAGAGGCCGAGGAAGATACCGGCGCGGCCGTCCGGGACGCGGCGGCGGCCGGCGTCCGGGGCGTGCTGCACTGCTACACGGGTTCCGCGGCGCTGGCGCGGACGGCATTGGATGCGGGGTGGTCCATCTCCTTCAGCGGGATCGTCACGTTCACCCGGTGGACCGACGACGCGCTGGTGCGACTCGTGCCGGATGACCGGCTGCTCGTGGAGACGGACGCGCCCTATCTGGCGCCGGTGCCGGTGCGCGGCCGCCGCAACGAGCCCCGATTCGTCCGCTACACGCTCGAGCGGGTCGCCGCGATCCGCGGCGTCACGGCCGAGCACCTCGGCGCCTGTTCGATCGCCAACACCCGTACTTTGTTTGGACTGGCGACGGCCCCCGGCGGCTGAGTAACATTGCCCACTCTTTCAGGACACGGAGCCCAGGCGTGGCAACGGTGAGCGTTCCCTCGGACATTGAGATCGCGCAGCGCGCCAAACCCCGACCGATCGTCGACGTCGCCGCCGATCTCGGACTCGGCGCTGACGATCTCGACCTGTACGGGAAGTACAAGGCCAAGATCCCGCTGTCGCTGACCGCGCGCCCCGCGCGCGGCCGGCTGGTACTGGTCACGGGCATCAATCCGACGGCCGCGGGCGAGGGGAAGACGACGACCGCGGTCGGGCTCACGCAGGCCTTTCGCCGTCTCGGCACCAACGCGGTGTTGTGCATCCGGGAGCCCAGCCTGGGTCCCGTGTTTGGGCTCAAAGGCGGCGCCGCGGGTGGCGGGTATTCGCAAGTGATTCCGATGGAGGACATCAACCTCCACTTCACGGGCGACTTCCACGCGATCTCCAGCGCGCACGCCCTGTTGTCGGCGATGCTGGACAATCACCTGCACCAGGGCAACCCGCTCAAGATCGATCCCCGGCGCATTACCTGGCCGCGCACGATCGACATGAACGATCGGGCCCTGCGCGACTGCGTGATTGGTCTCGGCGGCGTGGCCAACGGCGTCGTGCGCGAGGAGCGCTGGGTCATCATTCCGGCCAGCGAAGTGATGGCGATCGTAGCCTTGGCCACCGACACGACCGACCTCGAGGCGCGGCTTTCACGGATTATCGTGGGTGGCACCACCGGCGCGGACCGCAAGCCGATTCGAGCCGGCGATCTCAAAGCCGCGGGCGCCATGGCGCTCCTCCTCAAGGACGCGATCCGTCCCAATCTGGTGCAGACGTTGGAAGGCGGCCCGGCGTTCGTGCACGCGGGGCCGTTCGGCAACATCGCCCACGGCTGCAACAGCATCCTGGCGACGCGCGCCGCGCTCTCGCTCTCCGATATCACGATCACAGAGGCCGGGTTCGGGTCGGACCTGGGCGCCGAGAAGTTCTTCGACATCAAGTGCCGGATCGGCGGACTCGAGCCCGCGGCGGCTGTCCTGGTGGCGACCGTGCGCGCGCTCAAATTGAACGGCGGCGCCAACAAGAACGATCTCAAGCACGAAGACCTGGCCGCGTTGGAGCGCGGGTTGCCGAATCTCGATCGACACATTGAGAACGTGCAGCAGTTCGGCGTGCCCGTTGTCGTCGCCGTCAACCGCTTCACGACCGACTCCGATCGCGAGCTCGAGATCGTCGCCGAGCGGGCCCGGAAGCACGGGGCGACGGCGGCGCTCAACGAGGTGTGGGAAAAAGGCGGGGCCGGGGGCGAAGAGCTGGCCCGGGCGGTGCAGCAGCTCCTCGACGGGCGGACGGCGAAGTACGCGCCACTCTACGCCGTGAATCTTCCGATTCGCCAGAAGGTCGATACCATTGTGAAGAAAGTGTATGGCGGCGATGGCGTCGACTTCACGACGAAGGCGGAGCGGTCGATCGACTATCTGGAGTCGATCGGACTGGGCGAGACGCCCGTGTGTATGGCGAAGACGCAGTACTCGTTGACCGATGACGCGACCGTGTTCGGGCGACCGACCGGATTCCGCATCACGGTCAACGAGGTGTATCCCGCCGCCGGGGCCGGGTTTGTGGTGGCCCAGGCGGGCGACATCATGACGATGCCCGGACTGCCCAAGGAGCCGGCGGCCGAGCGCATGGCGGTTCACTCCGACGGCTCTATCGTGGGGCTTTTCTAAATGGAGACAGTACAAACCGCCGGCGCGCCGGCGGCCATCGGCCCGTACTCGCAGGCGGTCGTCGCCAACGGGTTCTTGTTCACGGCCGGCCAGGTGGGGCTCGATCCCGCCACGACGCAGATCGTCGACGGCGGCATCGTGGCGCAGACGACCCAGGCCATGCAGAACTTGACCGCGGTGCTCGCGGCGCGGGGATTGGGCTGGGGTGATGTCGTGAAGACGACCGTGTACCTGCAGAGCCTGAACGATTTCGCCACCGTCAACGAGATCTATGGCGCGGCGCTCGGCGGCGCGCGGCCGGCGCGGTCGACGGTACAGGTGGCGGGGCTGCCGCGCGGGGCGTTGGTCGAGATCGACGCGGTCGCGGTTCTCCGCTAGGAGCGTTTCCACGAATCACAGTCGCGAAGAGCTGTTTCGCCTGACGGCGTTCGCGCGGTGCGCGGGGTGAGCGTCGAAAATGGGTCCGGGTGACCTGTCGCGCGCACTCGCTCCGCTGGCGCCGAGCGAAGATCCCCGTCTACTCGTTGGTCGTGAGACCTTCGACGACGCGGGGGTGTTTCGCGTGTCGGACGATCTGGCGCTGGTGCAGACCGTCGACTTCTTCGCGCCTATCGTCGATGATCCGTACACGTTCGGGCGGGTAGCGGCGACGAACGCGCTGTCGGACGTGTACGCCATGGGTGGGGAGCCGCTGACGGCGCTCAACATCGTCGGGTTCCCCCTCAAGAAGCTGCCGCTCGAAGTGCTGACGGAGATCCTGCGCGGCGGGCAGGCGGCGGTGCAGGAGGCTGGTGCGGTCATCGTCGGTGGGCATACAGTCGAAGACGAGGAGCTCAAGTATGGGCTCGCCGTGACCGGCCGCGTGGATCCCCGGCGCATCCTGACCAACGCGGGGGCGCGGCCCGGCGACCGGTTGGTGCTGACGAAGCCGATCGGGATCGGGCTTCTCGCCACCGCGTTGAAGAATTGGCGGGCGGAGATCAGGGCGGGGGTGGAGCAGCGCATGATCGAGGTCATGTGCACGCTCAATCGCGACGCCTCCCGCGCGGCCCTGACGCTCGGGCTTCACTGTGCCACCGACATCACCGGCTTCGGCCTCCTCGGCCATGCGTCCCACATCGCCCGGGCCAGTCACGTGGGACTCCGTATCGCCGTCAATCGCGTCCCGGTGCTTGCCGGCGCCGCCGAAGCGTTCGCGCGAGGCGCGCGGACGGCCGGGGGAGACCGGAATAGCGAGTATCTGAAACCCCTCGTCGATTGGGGGGTAGGGCGGACTGACTTCGAGCGCGCGCTGCTTGTGGACCCGCAGACGTCCGGTGGACTCTTGGTCGCGGCGCCGCCGGCGTCTGCCGCCGAGTATGTTCAGCGGGTCCCCGGCGCTGTGGATATCGGTGAGGTCGTCGACGCCCGTGCCGGCGTCGCGGCCATCGTGCTGACGTTGGGGGAGTGAATGGGGCCTGGTGGCTCTCACGGTCTTCAAAACCGTTGCGACCCGACTCTGTCGGGTGGGGTGGGTTCGATTCCCACTCACTCCCGCCATATTCGTGCGCTGCGCGCACCAATCTGGCGGGGTTCGTTGGGAATCGCGTTTTTTGGAAGCACTCGCCTTCGGCGAGTGGCAGCGCATTCCCGCCAACGTCGCGCGCGAAGCGCCCCCCTTCGGCGAGTCGCGGGGAATCATCCATTTGAAGCACTCGCCTTCGGCGAGTGGCAGCGCGCTTCCGCTAGCGTCGCGCGCCCGTGGGATTGACGTGAGGCTGTGCTCGATCGGGGCGCTGATCGTTATTGCGATGGCGGTTCTTGCGGCGAGCCTCGCGCCGGAGGCGCGGGCGCAGCAGCAGGACAGCGCGCGCGTGGGCGTGGGACAGAGGCCGGCGCCGCCGCACCGCGCGGCGCGCGTCGACACGGTCAAGGGTCCGCCGATCTCACCGGGGAAGGCGTTCTTGTACTCGCTCGTGCTGCCCGGACTCGGGCAGGCAAAGCTCGACCGGGCGTGGACCGGGGCATTGTTCGCCGGCGTGGAAGTGCTGGCGCTGTCACGGTGGGCCCAGGCGGCGCGGGACCTCAAGTACGCGCAGAAGCATCACAACGACAGCATCGCCTTGTACGACTCCGTGATCGCCGGCGTCCCGCAGTTCGACACGGCAACGGGAAAGCCCATCCAGGTCTTTCAATACAACCCGTACACCTCCGACCGCATCGGCGCCCGCAAGCTCCACGTCGAGGACTGGATCGCGGTCATCCTCTTCAACCACTTGATCTCCGGCGCCGACGCCTTCGTCGAGGCCCAGCTCTGGGATCTCCCGAGCCGTGTGCAGGCCTTCCGCGCCCCGGACGGTTCGACCGTCATCGCCATCTCGCTGACCATCCGAGCGCCTCCACTGTGAACGCGGCGCCCATCGGCGTCTTCGACTCCGGACTTGGCGGCTTGACCGTCGTACGCGCCTTGATGGATCGGCTGCCCGCCGAGTCGATCATCTACTACGGCGACACCGCCCGCGTGCCCTACGGTCCCAAAAGTCCGGACACGGTGCGCCGCTACAGTCGCGAGATCGCCGGCTATCTCGCGGGCGAGGGGATCAAAGCCCTCGTCGTCGCTTGCAACACCGCGACCGCCCACGCCCTGCCCATTCTGAGCGACACGCTCGACGTGCCGGTCATCGGCGTCGTGGCCCCGGGCGCCCGCGCCGCCGTCCGCGCCACCCGCGGCCGCGTCGGTGTCATTGGCACCGCCGGCACCATCGCCTCCGGCGCCTACGAGCGCGCCATCGCCGCCATGGATCCCGGCGTGAACGTCGTAGCGACCGCGTGTCCCTTGTTCGTGCCCTTGGTCGAGGAGGGATGGGTCGACACCGAGGCCACGCGCCTCATCGCCCACACTTACCTGGCCCCGCTCGCCGCTGCCGGCATCGACACGCTGGTCCTCGGCTGCACCCACTATCCCTTGCTGGCCCAGCGGATCGCCGAAGCCGTCCCCGGCGCCACGCTCATCGACGCCGCCGCGGAGACCGCGGTGGAGACCGGCGCCATCCTCGCCGCCCGTGGGCTGGCCGCCCCCTCCGGCGCCTCACCGACCTATCGCTTCATCGCCTCCGACGCCCCCGGGCAATTCCTGCGCGCGGCCCGCGCGTTCCTCGGGAACGGCGGCGCGGACGGGCGCACGGTCGACCGCGTTGAGACCCACAGCTTGGGGTGACGCCCAGGACATGAGCGCGATGCGATCCGGGTCGAACCGCAGGAACGTCGGCCCCGGCTCATTCGGCCCGCTGATCCACGCGCCCGCGTTGGCATAAATGCCGCCGCCGGGCATCCGCTCCAGGGCCGGCACGTGCGAGTGCGCCAGGACCAGCACCTCCAAGTCCGGCGAGGCCGCCAACGTCCGCGCCGCCACGGCGCGCAATCCCGCGCCGTGGTCGCGCGCGCTGTATGTGCGACTCGCGTGCGAGCTGCGCGTGGCCAGCCAGGTCGCCACGTCCGCCGGGAGCCAGCGATAGGCCCGGACCGCCGCCGGGTGGCGAATGACCCGGCGCAGCGCGCGATACCCCCGGTCCTCGCGGTCACGCAGGCCATCGCCGTGCTCGATCCGCGCCCGCCAACCCCCGAGCATGCCGGTCCACGGACCCACGTGGTAGTCCACGCCGACATCCTGGCGCAGCACGTCGCCCCCCCAGCAGTCGTGATTGCCGGCGATCCAAAGGATCGGCGTGCCCCGCTCGCGGAGCGCGGCCAGCGCCGCGAGGACGCGGAAGCTCGAGCGCGGGATGACCGTCCGCCACTCGAACCAGAAATCGAACAAATCCCCGTTGATGACCAGACTGCCCATATGCGGGGCGATCTCCCGGAGGAACTCCAGGAGCGGGCGCTCCCCGGCGTTCCACGGCGCGCCAACGCCCAGGTGGGCGTCGGAGAACACGTAGCAGGGCGGCGCGAGGACGGTCGTCGGCATGACGCGTAAGAGTTTAGCGTCCCGCCGGCGCCCGGGCTAACTTGCCCGGCGTGGCTGGCCGACCGACGACTACCGAGCTCCGCGTCCGGTATGCGGAAACCGATCAAATGGGTGTCGTGTATCACTCCAATTATCTCATCTGGTGCGAGATCGGCCGAACCGACTATATCCGAGCGTTAGGGACACCCTATGCGGCGTTGGAAAAGAGCGGAGTCGCCCTCGCCGTGTCCGAGGCGTCGCTCCGATGCCACGCCCCCGCACGCTACGATGACGTCGTGTTGGTCGAAACGCGCCTCACGGAAGTCAAATCCAGAACCGTCACGTTCGACTATGTCATCACACACGCGGGCAGCCGCACCCGTCTCGTCTCCGCCCGGACGACTCTCGTCTCGCTCGACCCCTCGGGCCGCGTCACGGCGCTGCCCTCCGGCGTGCGCGACTATCTGGCGAATGGTGTCGCGTAACCGCGCCGCCCTGATCGTCGCGGCCGCCGTGGTGACGGCCGCCGCGTGCGGCGGCCACAAGCCGCCCGAGACCAAGGCGGCGCCGACCGCGCCGGGATTCGTCGCGTTCGCGGACTCCGAGGCCCGCCGCTACGCGTTGTTGCTGCAGATGGTCGACGCCCACCGCGTGGACGAGGTGCTGCTCAAGGAGTCGCTCAAGCCCGGGCTCGCCTCACCGCTCCGGGCCGAGGCGGCGCGGGCCGCCGGCCAGGTGCGGGCGCGGACGGTGGCCAGCACGTTGCGGCTCTTGCTGCAGGCAAAGGACACCGCCGTCGCCGCCAGTGCCGCGTTCGCGCTCGGGCTCATGGTCGATACGCCGAGCGTGAACCTGCTGGCGACCGCTATCACCGCGCCGCCGATCTACGCCCCACTTCCCCAGAATAGGGGCCAGGCGCCCGGGTACCAGACGGGTCGGACCAACGGCCGCCCCAACACCGTCACGGTCGCCGTGGTCGCGTCCCCCGTGGCCCGCGAGGCCGCGTGGGCATTGAGCGAGCTCGGAGAGGCGGCGCGCAAGCCGATCGAGCGCGCGTTGAGCGGCGGGTTCTCGACGTCGATCGTCGTGTACGCCGCGGCCAAGCTCAACCCCGTGCCCGCGTTCCTCCTCACGACCTACGTGTCGCCGGGCAATGCCGCGCTGTTGCGGGCGGCCACGTATTCGCTCACGCGGAGCCGGTCGCCGGCCGCCGCGCGGTCCCTGATGAATCCCCCGGCGTTCCGCTCGCCCGATCCCGAGACCCGCGCCTACGTCGCGCGCGGTCTGGCCCACTCGGCCGCCGGCGATTCTCTGGGCAAATACGCCCTGGTCGTGCTGGACACTATGGCCCACGACAGCGTCGCGGCCGTGCGCATCAGCGCGCTCCTCTCGCTGCGCGGGTACGGCGCGCCGGCCCGGGCGCCCGTCGTCGTGGCTCTCCGCGACTTCGATCCCAACGTGCGCATCGCGGCCGCGCGGGCGCTCGACTCCACGCTGGTTGGCGCGCCGCGCGGGGACTGGGATCACGCGTTCGCGGCCGACACGTCGCTGGCGTTCCGGAGCACCCTCGTGGCCTCCGCCACGTTGGCCGGCGTCATCCTGCCGGTCATCGACAAGGACAACCCCGACCGCTGGCAGCGGAGCGGTGATTGGCGCTATCGAGCCGCCGCGGCGCGTGCCGCCAGCGGCACGTCGATGGAGCGCATCGTGGACCTCGCGCTGCCGCTCACGCGCGACCCCGACCCCCGGGTCCGCGCCGCCGCCTATCAGGTCTTCGCCGACGCCGCCGGTTTGAGCGTCGGGGGGACGCCGCACCCGTGGCGGCGGGAGTACATGCTCACGGCCGTGCACGACAACGATGCCGCGGTGCGGGCCGTGGGTCTCGATGGGCTGACCGGGATCGCGACGGCCGCGGATGTCCCCGCGGTCGCTGCCGCCTATCAGGCGGCCGTCGCCGATTCGGCGCCCAAGGTCCGGCTCGCCGCAGCCCGGTGTCTCGTGGCCATCTGGCGGCGGGACAGCGCCGCGGTCGCGCCGGATGCCAAGGCCGCCGTTACGGCGCTGCCAGTCCCCGATGACGCGGGAATTTTGGACGCGGTGCGCGGCGTGTCGTTGTTCGCGACCTGGCGTCCCGAGAACGGGCGTTCGGATCTCCATCCGGTCGACTGGTACCTGCGCATCGTGCACGAGATCGTCGAGCCGACGCTGCGCGGCCAGGCGCCGCAGGTCAACATTCAGACCGTGCGCGGCAACATCACGATCGAGTTGTATGGCGCCGACGCCCCCGTGACGGTCGACAATTTCCTGACCCTCACCAAGCGCGATTTCTACAAGAACACCGCGTTTCATCGCGTCGTCCCGGGATTCGTCGCGCAGGATGGCGATCCGCGGGGCGACGGGCTCGGCGGCCCCGGCTACGATATTCGTGACGAGCTCAACCGCCGACGGTATGTCCGCGGCGCGGTGGGGATGGCGCTCGACGGTCCCAATACCGGCGGCAGCCAGTATTTCATCGCGTTAGCGTCGGCGCCGCATCTCGACGGGCACTATACGACTTTTGGGCGGGTGATCGCGGGTGACGCGGCGCTCGATCAGATCGTGCAGTGGGATGGGATCGACAACATCGTGCCGCTCGTGCGCGTCGTTACGCCGTGAGATGGGGGGTGCTGATGGCGATCGGCCTCACCGCGTGCGTGGCGCCGCGCGCCGGCGAGTTGCGTGGGGCACCAGCGCCAGTGTCGGTGCGTGTCCCGTCGGCCGAGTTGCCCGCGGGACATCGGAAAGTGACCTTTCGCTGGGAGTATCGCGATCGGAGCGTGGCCGCCCGGGGCGAGGGGCGGGCGCTGGTAGCGCCGCCCGACAGCGCGCGGATGGACTTCGCCGTGTCGGGCGGGATGGGGTCGGGGCGGGCGTGGCTTTTGGAGGACACGATCGTCTCCCCCGGGGGAGATAGGATCAAGCGCTATCTCCCCAGTTCTGTATTATTGTGGGCGGCGCTGGGCAGGCTCGCGCTCAAGCCGGCGCCGGACACGACCATGCGGATCGACGGCGACACGCTGCGGGCCGATTTGGGCGGCGGTGGAACCAATGTGTGGCGCGTGGCGTTCGCGGGATCGCAGCTGGTTGGTGTCCAACGATTGAGTGACGGACGAGTGCGAGAGACTGTGGTGCGGCGGAGCAATGATGACATTCGCTTCGAAAATCCGGCGGCGGGACGGTCTCTGACTCTCACCCATGTGCGCAGTGATACGGTGGCCGAGATCGACCCTGAGCTCTGGCAGCATTAGGTGCGGGCTCGCCCTTCTCTGGGCGGGCGCGCTGACCGGGTGCTTCTGGAAATACGGCTTCCACGGCGGCGGGTTGCCCCCCAACGTGAAGACGATCGCCGTGCTCCCCTTCGACAACAACACGCCGACCCCCGAGCTCCAGAAGGATCTGCTCGACGGTCTTCGGGCCGTCGTCGGCTCGCGGCTGGGTCTGCGCGAGATTGGCGAGGAGCGCGCCGACGCCGTGCTCAAAGGCACGATCACGCGGTACGACATCGACGTGCCGATCGGGTATAGCGGCGGGCGGACCACGTCGGTCACGACGTCGACGACCCAGCGGCGGCTGGAGCTCCAGGTCGACATCGAGATCGACGAGCAGGCGTCCGGGCGCGTCCTGTATCAGCGCAAAGGGCTCGTGGAGGCCGGCGACTATCCCGAGGGGAACGAAAAGGACGGGCGCGCGCAGGCCGTCAAGAAAGTCGTGAACGACGTGATCGACGGGGCGCAGTCGCAATGGTAGCGCGCCGAGGCGTGGCCGCTCGAAGCCGGGCCCGAGCCATCGGCGAGGGCCTTCAAACCGACGTACCGCTGAGCCGGCGAAGCCGACTCGGCGGTGTGAAACTCGGGTGCCTGTTTCTGATGCTCGTCGTCGGCGTGATCGGCTATTGCGGCGCCTACATCGGCGAGGCGTACTGGAAGTATTACCAGTTCACAGACGCGTTCAAGCAAGAGGCCAAGTTCGCCGGGCACTATACGGACCGGCAGATCAAGCAGCATCTGCGGGAGATGGCCGACTCGCTGGTGTTGCCCGACGACGCGTATGAGATCGTCGTCGAGCGCGGGCGGCATCACATCGTGATCGACAACCAGTATTATGCGCACGTGAACATGGGTCCGATGTCGCGCGATTTCTTCTTCAATCCGCACGCCGAGGCGGATTTCTGACCGTTCGGTCGCCCCAGTCGAAGGTGTTGTTGCTCCCCGAGGCTCGTGACTGGCGCCGGCGCCGGGCGGGCCCGGTCGTGTTCACCAACGGCGTCTTCGATCTCCTCCATCCGGGGCACGTCGATCTCCTGATCGCCGCCCGTCGCGCGGGCGACGCTCTCATTGTCGGCGTGAACAGCGATGCGTCCGTTCGGCGACTCGCCAAGGGGCCCGGGCGCCCGGTGCGGCCCCAGGCTGCCCGGGCGTATGTTTTGGCGGCGCTCGAAGCCGTGGATGCCGTGGTTGTGTTCGATGAGGACACGCCACTCGCGTTAGTGAATACGCTCGAGCCCAATGTGTTGGTCAAGGGCGGGGACTATCGCGAGGAGACGATCGTGGGTGCACGGGAAGTCAAAGCGCGCGGCGGCCGCGTGGTGATCGTGCCGTTGGTGGAAGGCCACTCGACCACGGACATCGTGGAGACCATTCGTGGCCGGTAAGCCTGACGTCAAGCCGGCAGTCCCGCGACAGGGTCGGGCCGCCAACGCGCTCCGGCCTCTCCTGCTCGAGCGCGGCGTCGTGCCTTATGCCGAAGGGTCGTGTCTCGTCGCGTTCGGCGAGACCCGCGTACTGTGCGCGGCGACGGTAGAGGACGGTGTGCCCGGGTGGCGCAAAGGCACCGGCCAAGGGTGGATGACGGCAGAGTACGCCATGCTGCCGCGTGCGACCCGGACCCGCGTGGCGCGGGAGCGTGGGCAGCTTGGTGGGCGGACGCAGGAGATTCAGCGGCTCATCGGCCGGAGTGTGCGCGCCATGCTCGACGATTACGCGTTTGGGGAGCACACCGTGCGCATCGATTGCGACGTGGTGCAGGCCGACGGTGGGACGCGGACCGCGTCGATCACTGGCGCGTGCGTGGCGGTCATGGACGCGTTCGCGTGGATGGCGCAGTCCGGTCGGGTGGCGCAGACGCCCGTCAAGCGGGGTGTGGCGGCGGTGAGTGTCGGCATCATCGACGGCGAGCCGCGGCTCGATCTCGACTACGACGAGGATGTGCGGGCGGCCGTGGACATGAACGTCGTGATGGAGTCGACGGGCGGGTACGTCGAGGTGCAGGGCACGGGTGAGCACGGCACGTTTTCAAGGGCGCAGCTGACGGCGCTGTTGGATCTGGCGAGCGCGGGTATCGCCGAGATCGAAACCGCGCAACGGCGCGTGCTCGGCGTGGGCGGGCGCTAGCGATGGTGAACACGGTGCGGCCGATATTGCTGGCGACGCGGAGCGCGGGGAAGTTGCGCGAGTTGCGCGCGTTGTTCGGCGCGGCGGGTATTCCCGTGACTGATCTCGAGGAGTTCGAGCTCGAGGCGGACGACGGCGAGGCGGACGTCGAGCAGTTTGCGACGTTCGAGGAGAATGCGCTGGCCAAGGCGCGGTATTTCTACGAAGTGAGCGGTGGGGTCGCTACGGTCGCGGACGATTCCGGGCTGGTGGTGCGGGCGTTGGGTGGGGCGCCTGGCGTGCGCAGTCGTCGGTGGAGTGAGGCCGGGACTGATGCGGCGAACAATGCGAAGCTCGTGGCGTCGCTCGGCGGCGTGGCGGATCGTGCGGCTCAGTTCGTGTGTGCGGCGGCGTATATTGGGCTCGGCACGGAGCTCGTGCGCGTGGGGTCGGTCGACGGGGTGATCGTCGATGCACCGCGTGGAAAAGGCGGGTTCGGATACGATTCTTATTTCGAATCGGTTGAGCTTGGCCGGACGTTCGGCGAGGCGACGGACGCCGAGAAGGCCCGTGTGAGTCACCGGGCGCGCGCGTTTGCGGCGCTGTTGGCGGCGGTACGTGAGGGCGCTGAGGTATAACGCGTTGCGGTAGCGAGTTGACTGCGTTCCGCGGCTCGGCTACTTTAGGCGGCTCGATTCATAGCATGAGGAGACGGGGCGTAGCGTAGCCTGGTATCGCGCCTGCTTTGGGAGCAGGAGGTCACCGGTTCAAATCCGGTCGCCCCGATACAGTGGAAGGTACGCGCGCCAGTAGCTCAGGTGGATAGAGCAACAGCCTTCTAAGCTGTGGGTCGGCGGTTCGAATCCGCCCTGGCGCATGGGTCCACTTCGTGGGACCAATGCGCTATCGGTTGGACTCCGGGGGGAACTACAAGGGCCCCCCCGGACCCCCCGAAGGGCAGAGTCGAGCGAGCGCCCGTAGCTCAATTGGCAGAGCATTCGACTCTTAATCGACAGGTTGCAGGTTCGATTCCTGCCGGGCGCATTGGTAGGTTATGAGAGAATTCCGGGGGGTCCGGGGGGCGTGGTTGTGGTTTGCCCCCCGGAGGGAAACGACGAGACTTTTCCCGCGCAGCGGCAAAAGTCGGTTCGATTCCTGCCGGGCGCGTAGAGTAGAGAAAAAGATTTAAATGCAGCGGGGTTGACGCAATATGTGACCCCCGGTTATGATATGAGGCTGCCGCGGAGCGGCACCAAGTTGATAACATTATCGTGTTGATTGACAATCGAAATCGAGATTAGGGATGTGCGAGGCGACTCTTTGATCCAGCGCCATTCGGGGTGCTGGGGAGAGTTGAACCGAACATTTTCTATGTGATTCGGAAAACGCTGCCACGCGAGGCAGCGTGGCAGTGTTCTTCGAGAGCTAGTTGAATTCTCTATTGGAGAGTTTGATCCTGGCTCAGGACGAACGCTGGCGGCGTGCTTAACACATGCAAGTCGAGGGCACCAGCAATGGTGACCGGCGAACGGGTGCGTAACACGTGAGCGACCTACCGATTCGTGGGGGATAGCCGGCCCAACGGCCGGGTAATACCGCATACGCCGAGCGAGCTGCATGGCTTGCTCGGGAAACCTCCGGGGCGAATCGAGGGGCTCGCGGCCTATCAGCTAGTTGGCGGGGTAATGGCCCACCAAGGCATCGACGGGTAGCTGGTCTGAGAGGATGGCCAGCCACATTGGGACTGAGAAACGGCCCAGACTCCTACGGGAGGCAGCAGTGGGGAATCTTGCGCAATGGCCGCAAGGCTGACGCAGCGACGCCGCGTGTGGGATGAAGCTCTTCGGGGTGTAAACCACTGTTGCCCGGGACGAACGGCGGAATTTATTCCGCGTGACGGTACCGGGTGAGGAAGCACCGGCTAACTCCGTGCCAGCAGCCGCGGTAATACGGAGGGTGCGAGCGTTGTCCGGAATCACTGGGCGTAAAGGGCGCGTAGGCGGCTCGTGCAAGCGGGCGGTGAAAGCCCGGGGCTCAACCCCGGGTCAGCCGAACGGACTGCGGAGCTTGACCAGACTAGGGGCTCGTGGAATTCCGGGTGTAGCGGTGGAATGCGTAGAGATCCGGAAGAACACCGGTGGCGAAGGCGGCGAGCTGGGGTCTGTGTGACGCTGATGCGCGACAGCGTGGGGAGCAAACAGGATTAGATACCCTGGTAGTCCACGCCGTAAACGATGGGCACTAGGTGCCCGGGGGAGCGACCCCTCGGGTGCCGTCGCTAACGCATTAAGTGCCCCGCCTGGGGAGTACGGCCGCAAGGCTGAAACTCAAAGGAATTGACGGGGGCCCGCACAAGCGGTGGAGCATGTGGTTTAATTCGACGCAACGCGAAGAACCTTACCTAGGCTTGACATGTACGTGATTCTCTCCAGAGAAGGAGGGGTCCCTTCGGGGCACGTACACAGGTGCTGCATGGCTGTCGTCAGCTCGTGTCGTGAGATGTTGGGTTAAGTCCCGCAACGAGCGCAACCCTTGCCCCCTGTTGCCAGCGGCGCCGTAAGGCGGCCGGGAACTCGGGGGGGACTGCCGGTGCCAAACCGGAGGAAGGTGGGGACGACGTCAAGTCATCATGGTCCTTACGTCTAGGGCTACACACGTGCTACAATGGACAGTACAGAGGGCTGCGAGGTAGCAATGCCAAGCCAATCCCAAAAGCTGTCCTCAGTTCGGATTGTCGCCTGCAACCCGGCGGCATGAAGCTGGAATCGCTAGTAATCGTGGATCAGCATCGCCACGGTGAATACGTTCCCGGGCCTTGTACACACCGCCCGTCACGCCATGGAAGCGACGAGCGCCCGAAGTCGGTGTCGGAACCCGCAAGGGACCAAGCCGCCGAAGGCGAGCGTCGTGACTGGGGCGAAGTCGTAACAAGGTAGCCGTAGGGGAACCTGCGGCTGGATCACCTCCTTACCGGAGCGACGAGTAAGGGTCCGTTTCGAAAGAGACGTGGCTCGGAAAGTCCTCGGAAGTCGACGCCTGGCACATCCCAATCTCGATTTTGATTTTCTAACGCGACTAGCGTTGCTGTTTGGTCGCCAATCTCTCCCCCTGCCGAAGGCGGGGAGGAGAGTTGGCTCCGATCAGTTTCGCAAATACGCTGTTTGACAACAGTTAGTGGTAGTGATCGTGGGAAACGAATCCAACGCGAGAGGCGGCAATTGCCTCGAGTGAAAGAATGACGTTTTCACACATCGTAGATCGCGCGTGCTCTGCTTGACAGAACATGTGGTCAAGCGAGCGAAAGCATGTGGGGGATGCCTGGGCACAGGAAGGCGATGAAGGCCGCGGTAAGCTGCGATAAGCCAAGGGGAGGGGCACACACCCTGTGATCCTTGGATGGCCGAATGGGGCAACCCGGCGGCGGGTGACCGCCGTCATCCCGAAAGGGAGGCGAACCCGGGGAACTGAAACATCTCAGTACCCGGAGGAAGAGAAATCAACCGAGATTCCCGTAGTAGTGGCGAGCGAAACGGGACGAGCCCAAACCGAGGGGCCTTCGGGCGCTTCGGGGTTGTAGGACCCACGGACGCGATGCGTGTATGTAGTCGAAGTCCCCTGGAACGGGGCGCCAGAGACGGTGACAGCCCGGTAGGCGGCACTAGACGCGCATCGTAGTGGAGTTCCTGAGTAACGCCCGTTACGAGAAGTCGGGCGTGAAGCTGGGGGGACCACCCTCCAAGGCTAAAGACTCTCCTGTGACCGATAGTGAACGAGTACCGTGAGGGACAGGTGAAAAGCACCCCTGGGCGGGGAGTGAAAAAGATCCTGAAACCACATGCTTACAAGCGGTAGGAGGGCGGCACGGGTCTTCGGATTCGTGAGCGCCTGACTGCGTGCCTTTTGCATTATGATCCGGCGAGTTACTGCTCGGCAGCGAGGCTAAGCCGTTCTACGGCGGAGCCACAGCGAAAGCGAGTCCTGTAACGAGGGCGACTGAAGTTGCTGGGCGTAGACCCGAAGCCAGGGCGATCTACCCATGAGCAGGTTGAAGCTCGGGTAACACCGAGTGGAGGACCGAACCGGTGTGGGTTGAAAACCGCTCGGATGACTTGTGGGTAGGGGTGAAAGGCCAATCAAGCCTGGAGATAGCTGGTTCTCCCCGAAATCTATTGAGGTAGAGCCTCAAAGCGTGTTCCTAGGAGGTAGAGCGACTGGATGGGCGCGGGCCGCAGAGCGCGGTACCAAACCCAACCAAACTCCGAATGCCTAAGGAATGGACTTTGGGAGGCAGTCGTTGAGCGATAATGTCCAACGGCGAGAGGGAAAGAACCCAGAGCCACAGCTAAGGTCCCAGAGTGGCCGCTGAGTATAGCGAAGGATGTGCGCGTGCTGTGACAACTGGGAGGTTGGCTTAGAAGCAGCCATCCTTTAAAGAGTGCGTAATAGCTCACCAGTCCAGCGTGCGTGCGCCGAGAATGGTCGGGATTAAGCGGCCCACCGAAGCTTGGCCTTGTTTCTTTGAAACAGGGGTAGGGGAGCGTTCCCCGTGCTGTGAAGTGGGGGTGGAAACCAACCCATGGAGCGAGGGGAAGTGAGGATGCCGGAATGAGTACGCGCAAACGCGGGTGAAAACCCCGCGCACCGTAAGCCCAAGGATTCCTGCGCCATGGCAATCAGCGCAGGGTGAGGCGGACCCTAAGGCGAGGCCCCAGAGGCGTAGCCGATGGACAGTGGGCGAATATTCCCACCCCGCCGTACGAGCGTTATAACCCATCAGGGGACACAGGAACGAAGTGGGGGCGGCTTTGTGGAATAGGCCGTCTAACCCGGTAGGCGCAAGCCGAGAGGGGAATGCGAGGTGAGGGGCGACCCGATCCGAGTCTCATGGAGTCGACTGGCAAGAAAATCCTGAGGGGGAGTTCGTACGACGTCCGTACCGTAAACCGACACAGGTGGGCAAGGCGAGTAGCCTAAGGTGAACGAGTGAAACGTGGTCAAGGAACTCGGCATAATGATCCCGTAACTTCGGAAGAAGGGATGCCGGTCTAGGTACATAGCTTCGCGCTATGCGCTTGGATCGGCCGCAGCGAATCGGCCCAAGCGACTGTTTAGCAAAAACACAGGTGTGTGCCAAGCCGCACAAGGCGCCGTATACACACTGACGCCTGCCCGGTGCCGGAAGGTTAAGGGGAGAGGTCAACCGCAAGGTGAAGCCTTGAGCCGAAGCCCCGGTAAACGGCGGCCGTAACTATAACGGTCCTAAGGTAGCGAAATTCCTTGTCGGGTAAGTTCCGACCTGCACGAATGGCGTAACGACTTGGGCACTGTCTCGACCACGTGCTCGGCGAAATTGCAGTCTCGGTGAGGATTCCGAGTCCCCGCAGCAGGACAAAAAGACCCCATGCACCTTTACTGTAACTTGTCATTGAGCATTGCATTGTGCTGTGTAGCATAGGTGGGAGCCGAGGAGGCCTAGGCGCTAGCTTGGGCGGAGGCAACAGTGAAATACCACCCTGCATTATGTGATGCTCTCACTGAGATGAGGCAAACCCTCTCCAGGACCGTGGCAGGTGGGCAGTTTGACTGGGGCGGTCGCCTCCGAAAGTGTAACGGAGGCGCGCGCATGGTTCCCTCAGCGCGGTCGGTACTCGCGCCTATAGAGTGTAACGGCAGAAGGGAGCCTGACGGTGAGAGCGACGGCTCGAACCGGGTCGAAAGACGGCCGTAGTGATCCGGTAGCCCGGTGTGGATCGGCTATCGCGCAACGGATAAAAGGTACGCTGGGGATAACAGGCTTATCGCGCCCGAGAGTTCACATTGACGGCGCGGTTTGGCACCTCGATGTCGGCTTATCACATCCTGGGGCTGGAGAAGGTCCCAAGGGTCCGGCTGTTCGCCGGTTAAAGTGGTACATGAGCTGGGTTCAGAACGTCGTGAGACAGTTCGGTCTGTATCCGCTGTGGGCGTTGGAAGGTTGAGGGGCGTGGACCCTAGTACGAGAGGACCGGGTCGAACTGCCCGCTCGTGTCCCGGCTGTACCGCCAGGTGCAACGCCGGGTAGCGATGGCAGGCGCAGATAACCGCTGAATGCATCTAAGTGGGAAGCTGCCCCCAAGATGAACCTTCCCTAGAGCCTTGAGCTCTCTGAAGGGCCGTGAGAGACCATCACGTCGATAGGCCGCAGGTGGAACGGCTGTAAAGCCCTCCGAGCCAAGCGGTCCTAATCGCCCGTGCGGCTTGACTACTCGGCTCCGCCGATCGTCGATGCGCTTGCGCGCTCGACTGGTCGGTTGGACAGAGATTGGCTTTGCCAATCTCATGAGTCAAATCGCAGAGCACTGCACGATTTACATGTGCGTTGTTATTCAGAAATCTTCACACGATCACTACCGCAAACTGCTGTCACCACATATTCGCTGGCGACTAGAGCGTAGGGGCCACACTCGTTCCCATTCCGAACACGATCGTTAAGCCCTACAGCGCCGATGGTACTCCGGTCGAGAGACCGCGGGAGAGTAGGCCGTCGCCGGCGGTTTTTGACGCAAGACCTTGCCCCTGGGCGCCATGCGCCCAGGGGCATTTGCGTCAAAAACCGCCTCGTCCATTGCAGTCAGGGGGGATGAAGCTCCCCCCGACACCCCCCTAACTGAAGGATGTTGGTGTGACTCGCGCGGGCATCGTCGCGGTTGTCGGCACGCCGAACGTGGGAAAATCGACGCTGCTTAACCGCGTCATCGGGCAGAAGCTCAGTATCACTAGTCCGAAACCGCAATCGACGCGGTCGGCGGTGGTGGGGATTCATACCGAAGGTGAAAACCAAATCGTGTTTGTGGATACGCCTGGGCTCCTCGAGCCGGCGTACGAGCTGCAGCGCGCCATGCGCGCCGAGTCGCTCAAAGCGCTGAATGACGCGGATCTCATCGTTTATCTGGTCGACGCGAGTGCTGGGGAGCCGGTGCTGCTCGAGACAGCGGCGGGTCTGCAACGCGAGCCGCGGGCGAAACAACTCCTCACATTCAACAAGATCGATCTCTTGGGGGCTGGGGCGCTCGAAGGCCTGCGCGCGCGGCATCCTGGGGCATGGTTCATCTCGGCCGCGGATGGTCGTGGCGTGGATCGACTCGTCGCCGCGCTCGAGGCTGGTTTGCCGGAGAGCCCGTTCCTCTATCCGGGTGACGAGGTCAGCACCCAGTCCATGCGGTTCTTCGTCAGTGAGCTCATCCGTGAGGCCGCGCTGGAGCAGCTGCAGGACGAGGTGCCGTACAGCGTTGTCGCCGAGGTCGAGGAGTTCCGCGAAGACAGCCACCCGGTCTACATTCAAGCCACGGTGTACGTCGAGCGCGAAAGCCAGAAGGGTATCCTGATCGGCCACAAAGGCTCCCGCATCCGCGAACTCGGCAAGGCGGCGCGGGAGAAGATCGAACCGCTGGTCGGCGCGCCCGTGTACCTGGACCTCCGCATCAAGGTGCTCCCGAACTGGCGCCGCAATGCCCAATCGCTCCGCCGGTTCGGCTTCACGGTCCCGACACTCAATCCGCGCGAACGACCATGAGCCTGCCCCAGAATCTCCTCGCCATCCTGGTTTGCCCGAAATGCAAAGGGGAGCTGGAATACCGGGAGCACGACGGTGTACTGATCTGCCACACCGATCGCCTCCGCTACCCGGTCCGCGACGATATCCCGATCATGCTGATTGACGAGGCGACGCCGTATTAGCCTTTTGCTGCAACTGACGCTCGGCGCAGCCGAGCGGAGCGAAACCGACGGCAACTCGGGGTGCAGCGCTTTCTGCTGCACCGAGTTGCGTATGGGCCGCTGAGCGGTCCTTGGTACGCACCCACATTCACTCGAGCCCGTGGCCCATCCCTCCCCGACGATTGCCATTTTGTTCTCGCCCGGCGGCTCCGCGCCGCCGGACGTGGTCAAGAACTGGCTCGACGGGGCTAAGCTGGCGAGCACCACATTGACCGCCGCCGACGACCTCATGGCCATGTGCCTGCGCGGGCGCCCCCGCGCCGTCGTGTTCGATGCCCGGAGCGGCCAGGAACAGGCGTATGACGCGTGCGCCCGCATGAAGCGGGACTCCTTCACCGGAATCATTCCCGCCGTCATCGTCGTCGCCGACTCCGAACAAGCCGTCCACGCCGCGTTCGACGCCGGCGCCGATGAGGTCATCCGCGATGGTCTCGGTCGACAGGAAGCGCTGGCCCGCCTGGGCGTGGTGCTGCGCCGGTCGGATCGCGACACGTTCGTGCACCCGTCGACCCGGCTCCCCGGGACGTACGAGATCGAAGCCGACATCTCGCGGCGCCTCGTCCTCGAGGAACCGTTCGCCGTCTGCTACGCGGACCTCGATCACTTCAAGGAATTCAACGATCGCTACAGCTACAACGACGGCGATCGCGTCATTCGCATTCTCGCCAAGATCCTGCACGACGTCGTCAAAGGCATCTGCGGCGAAGCCGGTTTCGTTGGACACATTGGTGGCGATGACTTCATCTTCAACATCCCGACGACCGCCATCACCGATGCGTGCGCCGAGGTCATCGCCGTCTTCGATGCGCTGGTGCCGTACCAGTATTCGGAGCAGGACCGCCGGGCCGGCTACTTTTTTGGGAAGGATCGGCGCGGCCAGCTCCACCGCGTCCCCCTCATGACCGTCTCGATCGGCGTCGTCACCAATGAACGCCGCCGATTCACTCACGCCGCGCAGATGAGCGAGCTCGCGACCGAGATGAAAAGCTACGCCAAGACGCTCGACGGTTCGCTCTTTACCGTCGACCGACGCCAGGATGGAGTCGCCGAGGCGCCCATCGTCCTCCCGCGCGCCCGCGCGCTCGAGGTGGGAGAGAAGGAATGAACGTCACCTGTCCGGAGTGCCGCTCCGTCTTCCGCGTCGACCCGGCGAAGATTCCGTCCGCCGGTGTCCGGGCCCGATGCTCGGTCTGCGGCGGCGTGATCAGCATCGCCGCCGACTCGGCCAATGGAGTCGCCAACGGCACCGCGCACGCGGCCTCCGCGCCCAAAGTCGCCGCCGCTCCCATGGCGATGCACGCGGCCGCAGCGCCGTCCGCCCCTTCCGCGCCGCGGCCGGCCGTACCGCCGCCGCCCCCGCCGTCGCTTCGTGGTGGAACGCCGGCGCGCCCGGCTGCCGCCGTGCCGGGGCCTGGGATTCCCGCGCCCGCCGCACCCGCGCGCCCCGCGCTCACCCCGTCGCGCGGCTCGCCGTCGATCCGTCCGGCCGCGCCCAACGCGCCAGCGCCGTTGGCGGCGCGCCCGGCGGCACCGGTCCCAGCGCGGCCGCCCGCTCCACCGACGCGTCCCGCAGCCCCAGGTGCCCCGCCTTCCATCGGCGGATCGGCATCGGGCGCACGCCCCGCGGCACCAATGCCGCCGCGCGAACCGACCACGGGATCCTCATCCCGCCCCACATCGACCCCGCGCCCAGCCGCGCCCGGCGGCGCGCCGGTCGTTCCGCCACCGCCGCCGCGGCAAGTCATCCCGGGTGCGGCCGCCGCCGGCGTGACCGCTCCGCGACCCGCCGCACCGATGCCGCCCCGCCCGGCGGCTCCACCGGCGCTTATAGCCGGGACCGCGCCGCGTCCCGCCGTCCCGGTCCCGCCGCGCGAGCCCGGCACCGGCCCCAAGTTGGGCGGAAGCCCCACGAGTCAGATCCCCGCGGCGGGCGCCGTGACCGGACAACGGCCAGCCGCGGCGCCGCAGCCGCGCATCATCCCGCCGGCACCGCCCACGCCGCCCAGCCCCGGGTCGATGGCGGTGACGTCACCGGCACTCCCCGCCGTTCCGGGCGCCGCGCCCGGCGAGCGGCGGCCGATCAATCCGTTCCTGGCCAACGACCCCAATCAAAAGGCCAAGCGGTTGGCCCGCGCGCTGGTCTCGGACATTCTCGCGTATCATCCGGGGAAGCGCGAAGAGGGGCTCGCCAACGGGACCCTCAAGCAGATCTTCCGCGAGGAGATCAAGAAGAGCTACGAGGAGTACGTGGAGCAGATCGGCAAAGAATTCGCCGAGAGCACGGCGCACTTCCAGGACGCCCTCAACGAGCTTCTCGCCAACGGCAAGAAATTGTTCTAGAAAGCCGCTATACTTGCTTGGAGTACGAGCCGTTGCTGCCCCTCCGGAAGCAACGGCTCGCTTCGTAGCGAGGTGAGGCATGGCGGACGGCAACGGAGATCTCGACACCCTCGGAGCTCGGCTCGACGAGCTCCGGAGGTACCTTTGACATTGATGGCAAGCGCCAAGCGCTCGACGAGCGCGATGTGCGCATGGCGGAAGCGGGTTTCTGGTCCAACCAGGAGCGCGCGCAGGAGGTCGTGCAGCAGGTCAAGACGCTGAGGAGCGTCGTCGAGCCCTTTGAGCGACTCGATGGACGCCGGCAGAGCGCGCGCGAGCTCGCGGAGTTGCTCGACGCCGAGTCCGAACCCGATGCGGGGATGAGCGCCGAGTTGGCGCAAGAAGTCGCGTCGCTGGGCCAGGATGTGGCCGCGTTCGAGTTGCGGTCGCTGTTGAGCGGCCCCGATGATCACCGCGACGCGCAGGTCGAGATCAGCGCCGGCGCCGGCGGCACGGAAGCCCAGGATTGGGCGCAGATGCTCATGCGGATGTACACGCGTTGGGCGGAGCGTCGCGGTTACACCGTCGACATCCTCGACATGAGCGAGGGCGAAGAGGCGGGCATCAAGGGCGCCATCATGGAAATCCACGGGCAATACGCCTACGGCTTTCTCAAGCCGGAGGCGGGTGTCCATCGCTTGGTGCGCATCTCCCCATTCGACGCCCAATCGCGCCGGCACACCAGCTTCGCGTCGGTCTTCGTGTATCCCGTCGTCGACGACGAGATCAACATCGAGATTCGTCCCGAGGATCTCCGCATCGATGTCTACCGCGCCTCCGGCGCCGGTGGACAGCACGTCAACAAGACCAGCTCCGCCGTGCGCATCACGCACGAGCCGAGCGGGATCGTCGTGGCCTCGCAGCAGGAGCGGTCGCAGTTCAAGAACAAGGCGACCGCCATGAAGATGCTCAAGAATCGCCTCTACCAACTGGAAGCCGAGCGTCAGGCGGCGCAAAAAGCGAAGCTGGACGAGAGCAAGCAGGACGTCACGTTCGGCAGCCAGATCCGGAGCTACGTGTTTCAACCTTACACCATGGTCAACGACCACCGGACAGAGCTCAAGATTCCCGACGTGCAGCGCGTCATGGACGGAGACATCGATCCGTTCATCGAGGCGTATCTCAAGAAGCAGGCGAGCGGCGACGGCCGGGCGGCGGCATAATGGCCGACGAGACCGTCACGGAGCTGGACTTCATCCGGCGGGCGCGACGCGAGAAGCTCGATGCGCTCGCGGCCGCCGGCGACGGCCCGTACGCGTACACGTTCGACCGCACCGACACGGCGGCGGGCGCGCGCGCGCGGGGGGACACGCTGGGACACGATGACGAGGGGCCGACGGTCCGCCTCGCTGGGCGACTCGTCGCCTGGCGCGCTCAGGGAAAGACCGCGTTCGCGCACCTCGCCGATGGGTCGGGACGCATCCAGCTGTATTTTCGGCGCGACACGCTGGGCGACGACGCGTTTCAGCGCCTCAGGCTGTACGATCTGAGCGATATCGTGGGCGTCACGGGGCCGTTGTTCAAGACGAAGACGGGCGAAGTCACCGTGCGGGTCCAGTCGGTGGCGATGCTGGCCAAGTCAATGCGCCCCCTGCCGTATGGGAAAGAAGAGACAGTCGATGGCGTGACGGTCCGGCACTCGGGATTCGCCGATACGGAACAGCGATACCGGCAGCGCTATGCCGATCTGGCCGTCCATCCCGAAGTCCGCGAGACGTTCAAGGCCCGCGCCCGGATGATCTCGGCGATTCGCGGCTATCTCGACGGCGCGGACTACATCGAGGTCGAGACGCCGATCCTGCAACCGCAGTACGGCGGGGCGTACGCGCGGCCGTTCACGACGCACTACCACGCTCTGGACACGGAACTGTACCTCCGCATCGCCGACGAGCTCTATCTCAAACGACTCATCGTCGGAGGATTCGATCGCGTCTACGAGATCGGGCACGATTTCCGAAATGAGGGCATCGACCGAACGCACAGCCCCGAGTTCACGATGCTCGAGTTCTACGAGGCGTACGCGGACTATCACGCGATGATGGATCGCGTCGAGGGAATCCTGGTGGCCGCGGCCAGCGCCGTGAGCGCCGTTCCGGCCTTCGCGTCCGTCGTGCCGCATCTTCGCCCGCCGTTCCGCCGCATCGAGTGGCTCCCGAGCCTGACGCAGGCCCTCGGCGGCGCCAATCCCGCGTTCCTATCTGTCGAGGAACTGCGGAACCGCGCCGCGAACTTGGGGGTTGCAGACGTAGGCAAGCTCAGTCGGCCAAAACTCATGGATGAGTTGTTCCAGGCGCTGGTGGAATCGCAGATCGATGAGCCGACGTTCGTCGTCGACTATCCGATCGAGCTCTCCCCGTTGGCCAAGCCGAAACGCGGGGCCGGCGTCGAGGGCACGCTCCTCACCGAGCGCTTCGAGCTGTTCGCGCGCGGGCGCGAGGTGGCGAACGCGTTCAGCGAACTGAACGACCCGCTCGATCAGCGCCGGCGCCTCGAGGCCCAGGCGGCGCTCCGCGCCGCGGGCGACGAGGAAGCCGTCGAGGTGGATGAGGATTATCTGCGCGCGCTGGAGTACGGCATGCCGCCGACGGGCGGCGTCGGCATCGGCATGGACCGCCTGCTCATGTATCTCACCGGCATCGTGCACATTCGCGACGTGATCCTGTTTCCGGTTATGCGACCACTCCGCGGTTCCCAGACATGAGCCGCCTCGAATTGTCGATCGCCTGGCGCTACCTCCGGAGCCGCAAGGGATCGCGCCTGCTGTCCCTGATCACGGTGATCGCCATCGGCGGCGTCGTGGTCGGCGTGAGCGCGCTCATCCTCGTGGTCGGCGTGATGAACGGGCTCCAGGACGACCTCAAGGAAAAGATTCTCGTGGGGAGCCCGGATATCCGGATCCTGACCTACGGCGACGACCTCACGATCCCCAAGTGGCACCCGATCCTGCTCAAGATCCGGGCGCACGAAGGGGTCGTCGCCGCCGGCCCGTTCGTGTTGAGCCAGGGGCTCATTTCCAGCGGGCACCACTACGTGGAGGCGGCGCAAATCGAGGGCATCGATCCACAGGCGCCCCACGTCTCGGAACCGACGTCGATCCGCGAGCACGCGATCAAGGGCATGGGGGATTTCCGCTTCGCGTCGAGCGACGGCAAGGTGCGCGGCGTCGTCGTCGGCAAGCTTCTGGCCGATCGTCTCAACGTCGTCCCCGGGGATACGATCCGCCTCGTGGCTCCGCCGCCGGGCAACAAGCTCGACGCCATCACGGGCGGGTTCGTGCCAAAGCTGTATCGATTCGAGGTCACCGGCCTGTTCGAGACTGGGATGTACGAGTACGACAACTCCTATGTCTTCATGCCCATCGCGGTCGCCCAGGAGTTCGCGGCGCTCGACGACGCGGTCACCGGCATCGAAGTGCGCTCCACGAATCGATGGGAGGCGCACGCGCTGGCCAAGGAGCTGGAGACGACGCTGGGATTCCCCTATCGCGCGGTCGACTGGCAGGAACAAAACCACTCGCTCTTCTCGGCGCTGACGCTGGAAAAGTTGGTGATGAGCTTCATTCTCCTGCTCGTCGTGCTGGTCGCGGCATTCAACATCGTGAGCACGCTCACGATGGTGGTGACGGACAAGACCCGCGAGATCGGGATTCTCAAGGCGATGGGCATGCCGGCCCGCTCCATCAAGCGCATATTTTTCGCGCAAGGGGTCGTCATCGGCGTCACCGGAACTACCGGCGGCCTGGTGCTGGGCCTCGTCGGCTCCGTGCTGCTCGACAAGTACAAATTGATCAAGCTGAATGAGCAGGTGTATTTCATTGATCACATGCCCGTGCACACGCAGCCGCTCGACGTCATTCTGACAGTCCTGGCCAGTCTGGCGATCGCGGCGGTCGCGACGTTGTACCCGTCGATTCAAGCGGCCCGGTTGTACCCGATCGAGGCCATACACCACGAATGATGGCAGTCCTCGAAGCGCGCGATTTGTGGAAAACGTACCGCGGTGGGGATGGGGGACTCCTCCACATCCTCTCCGGGGTCGACCTCGTCGTGCAACGCGGGGAGATGGTGGCGGTCGTCGGCTCCAGCGGCGCGGGCAAGAGTACGCTCCTCCATCTCCTGGGTGCGCTCGACCCGCCGACCAAGGGGTACGTCATATTGGCCGGGGAGCCGATCCACGGCCGGAATGACGAGGCGTTGGCGACGCTCCGCAATCGCGCTGTGGGCTTCGTGTTTCAGTTCCACCATTTGTTGCGGGAGTTCTCGGCCCTGGAAAACGTCATGATGCCGCTCCGCATCGCCGGCGTCCCGAACCGGCAGGCCCGCAGCCGGGCCGAGGAACTCCTGGCGCGCGTCGGGTTGAGTGGGCGGATGCATCATCGACCGGCGGAACTGTCCGGTGGCGAGCAGCAACGGACGGCGGTGGCACGGGCGCTGGCGACGGATCCGGCGATCGTGCTCGCCGATGAACCGTCGGGAAACCTCGACCAGGGCAACGCGGAGCTGCTGCACGAGTTGTTCGCCGAGCTCGTGCGGGATATGGAAATCGGCATGGTGGTGGTGACGCACAACCGTTCGCTAGCGGCCCGGGCCCACCGCGTCCTACTCTTAGAGAACGGCCAGTTGGCGCCGACGGTCGTCGGGGAGGGGGTGGCCTAGTGCTCTGCGAGAACTGCAAAGAACGCGAGGGGGTCGTCAAGCTGACGTCAGTCGCGGCTGGCGAGAAGCGCGAGATCTGCCTGTGCGAGAAATGCGCGGCGGAGCGGGGCGTCCAGTCTGATCCGACCCCTCACCCGCAGATTGGCCAACTGCTCCAGAAGCTGCACCAACCGGCCACCGGGGGCATGAGCGCGCGCGATCAAGGGCGCTGCGACTTTTGCTCGGCGACCCTGGGGGACTTCCGGGCGACGGGTCGTCTCGGATGTCCCAAATGCTACGGTGCGTTCGAGATTGCCCTCCGCGACCTGCTGCGCCGCGTCCACGGGAGCGCCCGGCACGCCGGGCGACAGTACGAGCCGCCGCACCACGATGAGTCGGAGCGACAGACCCAGGTCGGCGACCTGCGGGCGCAGCTCAAGCGGGCGATCGAAGCCGAGCAGTTCGAGTTGGCCGCCGATATTCGCGATCGGCTGCGAGTCTTGGAATAGTTATGGCATTGGACCTGTCATTGTTGCCCGATGGAGGCGTCAGCTGGCTGGACGCGTCCGGCGAGCACTCGGATGTCGTGCTTTCGACACGGATTCGTTTGGCGCGGAACGTCGACGGGTTCGCGTTTACCGGGCGCGCGCGGGACGGCGAGCGGCTGCGGGTGCTGGCCCAGATTCGGGACGCGGTGCGCGAGGTGCCGAGCCTTCGGGGAGGGGTCTTGGTCCGTGTCGACGAGTTGCCGTCCAGCGATCGGTTGCTGCTCCATGAGCGGCACTTGGTCAGCAAAGAGCTGGCGGGCCTCGACGCGCAGCACCCGGTCCGGAGCGGCGCGGCGCTGTATCTCGGCGACGATGTGGGCGTCATGATCAATGAAGAGGATCATCTGCGCCTGCAGTCCCTGCGATCGGGATTTTCGCTCAAGACGGCATGGGCCGCGGTGCAACAGCTCGATCAGGAGCTCGGGTCGCGGGTGCCCTTCGCGTTTCATCCGGAGTTTGGTTTCCTCACGGCTTGCCCGACCAACGTCGGCACCGGGATGCGCGCGTCGGTCCTGATTCATCTCCCGGGTCTGGTCCTGACCAAAGAGATGAGTAAGGTCCTCGCCAGCCTCCAGCAGATGGGGCTAACGTACCGCGGCTTGTACGGTGAGGGCAGTGAAGTCGTCGGGAACTTCTTTCAGATCTCGAACCAGACGACGTTGGGGAAATCCGAGGACGAGCTCCTGTCGCAGCTCATCGAGGTCGTGAAGAAAGTCATTGCCAGCGAAGAAGAGGCGCGCCGACTCTTGCTTCGGGATGCCGGTTATATTATTGAAGACAAGGTGTGGCGCGCGTATGGGACGTTGCGCTATGCCCGAAGCCTCACGTTCGACGAGGCGATGAATTATCTGAGTGGGGTGAGGCTGGCGGTCAGCCTGAAACTGATCACGGGTCTCAGTGTATATACCCTCAACAAGCTCCTGATTTTCAGTCAGTTGGCGCACCTGGCCCACATGGAGGGTCGTGCGCTCACGGAGAGCGAGGCGAGCCAAGCCCGCGCGCGGTACGTGCGGCAGACACTCGCCACCGAAGCCGGGTCGCCGGAATAACGAGACACGGCGACCACTGGCGGCGGTTGCGACAGTTGAGGGGGTAAGATCGACATGAACGGCTACAACTTCACGGAGCGGGTCCGAAAGGTTCTCGCCATGGCGCGCGAGGAAGCGGCTCGGTTGCACCACGAATACGTGGGGACTGAGCACATTCTTGCTCGGGCTGATTCGCGAGGGTGAGGGCGTCGCCGCGGCGGTGTTGCAGAACCTGAGCGTCGACCTCGAGGAGATCCAGCAGAAAATCGAGGAGACGGTCAAGAAGGGGAAGGCCGCGCAGGCGACCGGACCCGATCTGCCGTACACGTCGCGGGCGAAGAAAGTCCTCGAGCTGGCCATGAGCGAGGCGCGCGAGCTGAATCACTCGTACGTCGGCACCGAGCATCTGCTGCTCGGCCTGGTGCGCGAGGAAAAGGGCATCGCCGCCCAGGTGCTGACCGACGCCGGCGTGAACCTGGAGGCGGCGCGGAGCGAGACGCTGCGTCTCCTCGGGACCGAAATGCCGCAGGGTGGCGCCGCGACCGCGCAGCAGGGGGCGGGCACGCCGCAGACGGCGCAGCCCAAGGGCGAGAAAAAGTCCAAGACGCCCGCGCTCGACCACTTTTGCCGCGATCTCACGCAGCTCGCCGCCGAGGGTCAGCTCGACCCGACGATCGGGCGGGCGAAGGAGATCGAGCGGGTCATGGAAGTGCTGACCCGCCGCAAGAAAAACAATCCGGTCCTGATCGGCGAGCCTGGCGTCGGTAAGACGGCGATCGTCGAGGGGCTGGCGCAGCTGATCGCGAACAGCGAGTGCCCGGAGTCGCTCCGCGACAACCGGGTCCTGTCGCTGGACATGGCGGCGGTGATCGCCGGCACGAAGTATCGCGGCCAGTTCGAGGAGCGGCTCAAGGCCGTGATGAACGAGATCGCGCAGAACAAGAACATCATCCTGTTCATCGACGAGCTGCACACGCTCGTCGGCGCCGGCGCGGCCGAGGGCGCCATCGACGCGTCGAACATGCTGAAGCCCGCGCTCGCGCGCGGAGAGCTCCAGTGCGTCGGTGCCTCGACGTTGAACGAGTATCGCAAGTACATCGAAAAAGACGGGGCGTTGGAGCGGCGGTTCCAGACGGTCATCGTCGACCCGCCCACGGTCGAGGAGACGGTCGAGATCCTCAAGGGTCTGCGCAAGAAGTACGAGGATCACCACCGCGTGACGATTCCCGACACCACGCTGGTCGCGGCGTCGAAGCTGTCGGAGCGCTACATCACGGACCGGTTCCTGCCGGACAAGGCCATCGACGTGATCGACGAGGCCGGCGCGCGGGCGCGCTTGGCGGCCCAGGTGCCGCCACCGGAAGTGGCCGAGCTCAAGGGGAAACTGGACGCCAACATCGCCGAGAAAGAGGCGGCGGTCCGCGATCAGAATTTCGAGAAGGCGGCGGCGCTGCGGGACAAGGAGCGCGAGCTGCAGGCCGACATCCGGCGGAAGCAGGAGGAGTGGGAGAAGCGGCGGCAGTCGCACCGTCCGGTGTTGGGCGAGGAGGAGATTTCCTTCATCGTCAGCCGGTGGACGGGGATTCCCGTGACGCGACTCCAGGAGGCCGAGACGACCCGGCTTCTGCGCATGGAGGACGAGCTGCACGGGTCGGTGGTGGCGCAGGAAGAGGCCATCAAGGCGTTGGCGCGGTCGATCCGCCGGTCGCGCGCCGGACTCAAGGATCCGAACCGGCCGATCGGTTCGTTCATCTTCTGCGGTCCGACGGGCGTGGGCAAGACGGAGTTGGCGCGGGCGCTGGCGAAGTTCCTCTTCGCGGATTCCTCGGCGTTGATCCGGGTCGACATGAGCGAGTACATGGAGAAGTTCTCCGTGTCGCGGCTCATTGGGGCCCCGCCGGGATATGTCGGGTACGAGGACTCGGGCACGCTCACGAAGGCGGTGCGGAGAAAGCCGTACAGTGTCGTCCTGCTCGATGAGATCGAGAAGGCGCACCCGGACGTGTTCAATATCCTGCTGCAGGTGCTGGATGAGGGACATTCTCACGGACAACTACGGCCGGGTCATCGACTTCAAGAACACGGTGGTGATCATGACGTCGAACGTCGGCGCCAAGGATATCACCAAAGGCAAGTCACTGGGCTTCGCGGCCGCGGATTCGCGGACGAGCTTCGACCGGATTGCCGAGAAGGTGAAGGAGGAGCTGAACCACGTCTTCAACCCCGAGTTCCTGAACCGGCTCGACGATGTGATCGTGTTCCACCCGCTCAGCAAAGAGAACATTGGCGAGATCGTCGGCATTCTGCTCAAGGATGTGCAGAAGCGGTTGTCCGAGGAGGAGCTGGTGCTGATCGCCTGCACCAACTTCCTGATCGTCAACGCCGCGCCGGGGGACATGGTCGACGTGATGGCGGGCGAGTCCGGCGCGGCCGATGCGGCCTACCTCGCCGCGCTTCGCGAGAAATACAGCCTCGACAAGCCGCTGCCGGTGCGCCTCGGCCGCTACCTCGGCGCGCTCGCGACGCTCGACCTCGGCCATTCGTTCCGCCACAACGAATCGGTCGTGAAGCTCATCCTGTCGCGCTTTCCAGCAACGCTGCTGCTGATGTTCAGCGCGCTCGGGATCGCGCTCGTCGGCGGCATCGTCCTCGGCGTCGCCGCGGCGCGCCGGCCCGGGTCGCTGCGCGACTCGGTGATCTCGGTCGTCGCGCTACTCGGCTACTCGACGCCGCTGTTCTGGTTCGGCCTCATGCTCACGGTGCTGATGTCGGTGAAGCTAGGCCTCTTGCCGAGCAGCGGCATGAGCACGATCGGCGAGGACTTCGGGCCGGTCGGCAACGCCTTCGACGTCGGCAAGCACCTGCTGATGCCCGCCGTCACGCTCGCTCTCTTCTACATCTCCACCTACACCCGGCTGATGCGCGCCTCGATGCTCGAGATCGCCGGCATGGACTTCGCGCGTACCGCCAAGGCTAAGGGCCTCAGCGAGCGCCAGGTCGCGTACCGGCACGTGCTGCGCAACGCGATCCTGCCGCTCGTCAGCCTGTTCGGCGTGCAGCTCGGCGCGGTGCTCGGCGGCTCGGTCGTCGTCGAGGTCGTGTTCGGCTGGCCCGGCCTGGGCACGCTCGCGTTCGACGCCCTGTTCCAGCGCGACTACAACCTCCTGATGGGCATCCTCTTCATGTCGTCGGTGCTCGTGGTCATCGTCAACCTCGGCGTCGACCTGCTCTACAGCGTGCTCGACCCGCGCATCGAGGTGGGCAAGTGATCGCTCGGCTCGGCTTCTGGCCGCGCTTCGCGAGGAGCCCGACCGCGCTGTTCGGGCTTGTCGTCCTGGCGGCGATCGTCGTCCTGGCGATCGTCGGTCCGTTCCTGTATGCGATGGATCCGTTCGCCATGGCGACCACGCCGTTCCAGTGGCCCGGCGACGACCCGACGCATCCGCTCGGCTCCGACAACGCCGGCCGCGACGTGCTCGCCGGGCTGATACACGGCGCGCGCGTCTCGCTCACGATCGGCATCGTCGCCGCGAGCGCGGCAGTCTTCATCGGCGTCGTCGTCGGCGCGGTCGCGGGCTACTTCCGCGGCATGATCGACGACCTGCTGATGCGCTTCACCGAGGTGTTCCAGACGATCCCGCACTTCCTGCTCGTGATCGTGCTCGTCGCCCTGCTCCAGCCCTCGACGAAGATCATCTGCGCCGCGATCGCCGTCGTCTCGTGGCCGCCGGTGGCGCGACTCGTGCGCGGCCAGTTCCTCACCTTGCGCAAGCGCGCCTTCGTCGAATCGTGCGTCGTCATCGGCATGACACGCCGCGCATCATCTTCACGCAAATCCTGCCGAACTGCATCGCGCCGATCATCGTCACCGGCTCGATCATGGTCGCCTCGGCGATCCTGATCGAGGCGGGGCCTGTCCTTCCTCGGCCTCGGCGATCCGAACTCGATGAGCTGGGGCGCGATGATCGGCTTCGGCCCCGCCAGTCGCTGCGCACCGCGTGGTACCTCGCCGCGATTCCCGGTTCCTCGCCATCCAGCTCACGGTGCTCGCCGATCAGCTCTCGTCAGCGAAGGCCTGAACGACGCGCTCAACCCTCGCCTCGTCGAGACGCCGCCCGCCGCCCCCCCCTTGCTCGAGGTCGACCACCTCGTCCGTCGAGTCGGTCTGCCCGGCGCCCACGCCTGTGCGCCTCCGTCGACGACGTGAGCTTCAGGGTCGACGCCGGCGGCACGCTCGCGACTCGTGGGCGAATCGGGCTCGCGGCAAGTCGCTGACCGCGCTCCTCGCTGCGCTGCGCATCCTGCCCGAGCCCGGGGTGCGCCTCGGCGACGGCAGCATCCGCCTCGCGGGCGAAGACCTGGCGAAGGCGAGCGAATCGCGCATGTGCCAAGTGCGCAACGGCGCGATCTCGATGATCTTCCAGGGCCCGACGCCTCGCTCAACCCGGTGCAGACCGCGGCGCGCAGACGTCGAGGCGATCCGCGTCGCACCGCGGCGTGCGCAAGGCCGAGGCACGCAAGGTAGCGATCGAGCTGCTGAGACGTCCACCTGCCCGACCCCGAGACGCGGATCGACCATTACCCGCACCGCTTCTCGGGCGGCATGTGCCAGCGCGTGATGATCGCGATGGCGCTCGCGTCGAAGCCGCGCATCCTGATCGCCGACGAGCCGACGACCGCGCTCGACATCACGGTGCAGGCGCAGGTGATGCAGCGCTCTCAAGAAGGCGCAGCAGGACACGGCACCGCGGTGTGCTGATCACGCACAACCTCGCCGTGCCGCCGGGCGGCGCAGGACGTCGCCGTGATGTACGCCGGCCGCATCGTCGAATCAGGCCCGGTGCGCGCGGTGTTCGCCGCCGCGCCATCCGTACACGGTCGGCCTCCTCGCCGCGATCCCGACCGGCCGATGGACGGCGAGGCGGCGAGATTCCGCGCCTGGTCGAGATTCCGGCACCTCCGCGCCCGGCCGCTCGGCAAGGGCTGCGCCTTCGCCGCGCGCTGCCCGCGCCGCCAGGCGCGCTGCGCCGAGGAACGGCCCGAGCTCGAATCGAACGGCGATCCCCGCGCCGCGGCGTGCTTCTACCGTACGACGAGCGCTGCAACGAGGGGCTCGTGCTCTCTTGCCGCGGCGTCGCGGTCGAATTCCCGGTCGCCGGCAAGGTGCTGCGCGCGGTCGACGGGGTCGACGCTCGACATCGAGCCGGCGAGACGGTCGCCCTGGTCGGCGAGTCGGGATGCGGCAAGTCGACGCTGGCGCGCGCGTCATGGGCCTCGGCGGAGCCCACGCCGGCCGCGATCACGCTCGAGGCAGCGCTCACGGGCTCACGCGCGCCGGGTGCGGCCGCTGCGCCCCGCGGATGCAGATGGTCTTCCAGGACCCGTTCGGCTCGCTCAACCCGCGCCTCACGGCGGCGCCCATCGTCGACGAGCCGCTGCTCGTGCACGGCGTCGGGCCGCGCCGAGCGGCGCGCGCGGGTCGCGAGCTGCTCACGCATGGTCGGCCTCGGGCCGCGCCTTCGAGCGGCTTCCGCACCAGTTCTCGGGCGGGCAGCGGCAGCGGATCGGGATCGCCCGCGCCCTCGCGCCGGCCCCAAGCTATCGTCTGCGACGAGCCGGTCTCGGCGCTCGACGTCTCGGTGCAGGCGCAGGTGTCAACCTGCTGCGCGGCTCCAGCGCGAGCTCGACCTCACCTACCTCTTCATCTCGCACGACCTCTGCGTCGTCGCCATCTCGCGCACAGGATCGCCGTGATGTACCTCGGCCGCGTCGTCGCCCAGTCGAGCCATCGCAGCTTCTGGACCGCGCCGCTGCATCCGTACGTGGCCGCGCTGCGCGACGCGACGCCAACGATGGACGGGCTTCTCGGTGAGGCGAAGCCGGCGACGCTGCTCGAAGGCGAGGTGCCGAGCGCGCTCGACCCGCCGCCAGGCTGCCGCTTCTCGACCCGCTGCCCGTACGCGATCGACCTTTGCCGGAGCGTCTATCCCGAGCTGCGCGCGGTGAGCGATGTCGAATCGGTCGCCTGCCACCGGGTCGAGATCGCCGGCGACGGCCGGATCCGCACCGCATGGGGCGTCGAGACGACGGTCGCCCAACGCAGCGGGGCACCGCCGGTGAGCGCCGCACCGCCCGCGTCCTCGCCGGCGCCGAACCGCGTCGCCGCCGCCCCCGCGTCCTGAAAGAGCCCCACCATGGAACCCCTCACCACCACCCACTGGGGCAGCTACCGCCTCGACGTCGATCAGGGCCGCCTCGTCGGCGTCAAGCCCGTCCCGTGGGACCGCCATCCGTCGCCGATCGGCCATTCGCTGCCCGACACGGTGCACGGCCCGACGCGGGTTCGCCGGCCCGCGGTGCGCGCGGGCTTTCTCGAGAAGGGCGCGGCGTCGCGCGAGCGGCGCGGCAGCGAGCCCTTCGTCGAGGTGAGCTGGGATGAGGCGACCACGCTCGTCGCGAAGGAAATCGAGCGGGTGCGCGGCGAGCACGGCAACGGAGCAATCTTCGGCGGCTCGTACGGCTGGTCGAGCGCGGGGCGCTTCCACCATGCGCAGAGCCAGGTGCACCGTTTCCTCAACGCCGCGGGCGGTTACGTCTACTTCAAGGACACGTACAGCAACGCCGCCGGCCGGCGCGTCCTGCCATACGTGATCGCCGAGCTCGACACGCTCCGGCCGACGCAGACGAGCTGGTCGCTGCTCGCCGAGCACTGCGAGCTGTTCGTCGCCTTCGGCGGCCTGCCGACGCGCAATGCCCAGGTGAATTCGGGTGGCGCCAACGACCACGCGATCCCGTTTTGGCTCGGGAAGCTCCGCGAGGCCGGCGTCGAGTTCGTCAACGTCTCGCCAGTGAAGGACGACCTCGCCGAGATACCCGAGGCCGAATGGCTGTCGATCCGGCCGGGCAGCGACACCGCTTTCATCCTCGCGCTCTGCCACGTGCTGATCGAGGAGGACCTGTACGACCGCGCCTTCGTCGCCAGCCACACCAGCGGCTTCGACCGCTTCGCCGATTACGTGCGCGGCACGGGCGACGGCCAGCCGAAGAGCTGCGAATGGGCGGCGCCGATCGTCGGCTGCGACGCGGAGCGGATCCGGACCCTGGCGCGACGCATGTCGGCCAAGCGCACGATGGTGAACATGGCCTGGTCGCTGCAGCGGTCGCTGCAGGGCGAGCAGCCGTTCTTCGCCCTCGTCGTGCTCGCCGCGCTGCTCGGCCACATCGGCACCGAGGGCGGTGGTCTCGGCCTCGGCTACGCTTGCTTTAACGACATCGGCGCCGGCCGCAACGGCTTCTCCGGCCCGCGCCTGCCGCAGGGCCACAACGCGATCGAGACCTACATCCCGGTCGCGCGCCTCTCCGACATGCTGCTGAACCCGGGCGCCGCCTACGACTACAACGGTGCGGCGCTCACTTATCCCGACATCCGCCTCGTCTACTGGGCGGGCGGCAACGCCTTCCACCACCACCAGGACATCAACCGGCTGATCGGCGCATGGCGCCGGCCCGAGACGATCGTCGTCCACGAGGCGTACTGGACCGCGCAGGCAAAGTTCTCCGACGTCGTGCTGCCCGCCACCGTGATGCTCGAGCGCGACGACATCGGCAGCTCGTCGGGCGACGGCTTCATGACCGCGATGAAGCGGGTGCTCGAGCCGCACGCCGAGGCGAAGGACGACTACGCGATCTTCGCCGCGATCGCCGCGAAGCTCGGCGTCGAGCAGGCGTTCACGGAAGGCCGCGACGTGATGGCGTGGCTGCGCCAGCTCTATCTCGAGTCGCTGCCGCGCGCCGCCGAGTCGGGCCTGACGCTTCCGTCGTTCGACGAGTTCTGGGCCCGCGGCGTCCTCGAGTACCCGCTGCCCCAGCGCCCGAATGTCCTGCTGCGCGCGTTCCGCGACGACCCGGTGAAGCATCCGCTCGCCACGCCGTCGGGCCGGATCGAGCTCTTCTCCGAGAAGCTCGCGAGCCTCGGCTATGCGGAGTGCCCGGGCCATCCGGTCTGGAAGCCTTCGCAAGAGTTCCTCGGCAGCGAGCGCGCGCAGCGCTTCCCGCTACACATGCTCTCGCCGCAGCCCGCGAACCGGCTGCACAGCCAGTACGACCAGGGCAGCGTCAGCCTCGCCGACAAGATCCAGGGCCGCGAGCCGATGAAGATGAGTGGCGCGGACGCCGCGGCGCGCGGCATCCGCGCCGGCGACGTCGCGCGCGTCTTCAACGACCGCGGCGCGATCCTCGTCGGCGTGCAGGTCAGCGACACGATCCGCCCGGGGGTGGTGCAACTGGCCACGGGCGCCTGGTACGACCCGCTCGTGCCGGGCGAGATCGGGACGCTCGACAAGCACGGCAACCCCAACGTGCTCACGCCCGACCGCGGCAGCTCGCGGCTCGGCCAGGGCTGCGCGGCGCAGAGCACGCTGGTCGAGGTGGAGCGCTGGAACGGGCCACTGCCGCCGGTCACCGCGCACCGGCCGCCGCCATTCGTGCCGCGCCCCGACTTCGCAGGAGAAGAACGATGATCGCCCTCGACCACGTCACCCTCGGCACGGCGTCGCTCGCCGACGGCGCCGCGGCGCTGCGCGATGCCCTCGGCATCGACATCCCGCCGGGCGGAAGCACCCCGACATGAGCACGCACAACCGCGTGGTCAACGTCGGCGACGCGCGCTTCCTCGAGCTGATCGCGGTCGACCCCGACGCGCCGCCGGTGCCGCGCAAGCGCTGGTTCGGGCTCGACGATCCTGCCGTGCAGGCGCGCATCGCGACGGCGCCGCGCGGCGTCGGCTGGGTCGTGCGCACGGATGATCTCGACCGCGTCGTCGCGACGAGCCCGGTCGAGCTCGGCGAAGCGCGGCGCATGTCGCGCGGCGAGCGCACCTGGCGGCTCACCGTGCCCGAGGCGGGCGCGATGCCGTACGACGGGCTCGTGCCGGGCTTCATCGAATGGTCGCCCGGGCCGCATCCCTCGCAGGCAATGCAGTTCCTCGGCCCGAAGCTCGAGGGGATCGAAATGCGCCATCCCGAGGCCGAGGCGCTGCGCGGCGTGCTGCGGCGCCTCGGCGTGGTCGACCTCGTGGCCGTGCTCGAGCCCGCCGCGACCGCGTCGCTCGCCTACCGCTTCCGCCTGCCCGACGGCAGCCTACGGACTGTTGGTGCATGAGGGCGGTCCATACAATGGAACGGTCGATCCACCTTCTTCTCGACGACGCCCGATGAATAACACGCTGGTAAAGGGGCTGCAGCTGCTGGAGGTGCTGGCGCGAAGCCGCGAGCCGCAAGGGGTGAGCGACCTCGCGGCGCAGCTCTCACTGGGCAAGAGCAACGTGCATCGGCTGCTGCAGGCGCTCGTCGAGCTCGGCTACGTGCTGAGGGACGAATCGACCGCGCAATACCAAGTGTCGCTCCGTCTCTGGGAGCTCGGCGCCGCGGTCGAGGTGGGCTACCGCATCAAGGCGGCAGCGAGCGAGGCGATGGGACGCCTCCTCGCGCGCACCCGCGAGACGGTGCACCTCTCCGTGCTCGACGGCGAGGAGGTTGTCTACGTCCACAAGCTCGACAGCCCCGAGCCGGTGCGCGCGTATTCGGAGATCGGCGGCCGCGCGCCGGCGTTCTGCGTCGCCACCGGAAAAGCGATGCTCGCGTGGCAGCCCCCGCCCGTGCTCGCGTCGGTGGCTTCGCACCTGCGCGCGCACACGCCGCGCACGATCATCGATCCGCAGGAGTACCTGCGCGAGATGGGCCGGATCCGCGCCAACGGCTATGCGGTCAACCGCGGCGAATGGCGCGAGACGGTGTGGGGCGTCGCGGCTGTGATCCGCAGCGTCAAGGGCAACGTGCTCGCTGCGATCGGGGTCTCCGGGCCTTCGGCGCGCATCAAGCCCGGAAACATCAAGAGCCTCGCCGACGAGGTGATCGCCGCGGCGCGCCTCGTCGAGCGGTCGCTCGAAGGCACGGTGCCTCGCGCGGCCCTGGCGGCCGCGGCGGCCTGACGCCCTCGCGCTTTTCCAACCGAGCGCGCGTCAGCGTGCTGCTGGCATCCGCTCGAGACCTGCTGCGAGGTCGGCGATCAGGTCGTCGGGATCCTCGAGGCCGATGTGGAAGCGGACCAACGGACCCGAAGACGTCGAAGGGAGGCTGCGCCGCACGTGGCTGGGTAGCACGAGGCTCTCGTACCCGCCCCAGCTCACGCCGATGCCGAAGAGCTGCAGCCCATCGACGAAGGCATCGACGTGCGCCTCGCACGCCGGATCGAGTTCGACGCCGAACAGCCCCGACGCGCCGGTGAAGTCGCGCTCCCACAGCCCCCGGCCGGTCCCCTGCTCAAGCGGCGGATAGAGCACCCGCCTGACCTGCGGCCGGCCCTGCAGCCAGCCCGCGACTTTCAACGCGCCCTCGTAGTGCTGACGCAGCCGCACCGCGAGCGTGCGCATGCCGCGCAGAGCGAGGTAGCAGTCGTCGGCGCTCACCGAGTTGCCGTGGAGCGCGGTCGAGCGCTGCAGCAGCGGCAGCCACGCCCCTGTGCAGGTCGCGACACCGAGCATCGCGTCGGAATGGCCGACGAGGTACTTCGTCCCCGCCTGGATCGCGATGTCGGCGCCGTGCTGGAGCGGCTTGAAGTAGTAGGGCGTCGCCCACGTGTTGTCGACGATGACCGGAATGCCCCGCGCCGCGGCGACCCGGCCAATCGCCGGCACGTCCTGCATCTCGAAGGTGTGCGAGCCGGGCGCTTCGCAATAGATTGCCTGTGTCTCGGGCCGGATTTGAGCAGCGATGCCGGCGCCGGCGTCGGGCGGGTAGAAGGTGACCGCGATGCGCTGCTGCTCCAGGACCTTTTCGCACAGGTCGCGCACCGGCGCGTAAACCGAGTCGACCACCAGCAGGTGGCCGCCGGGCTTGAGCAAAGCCGAGAGGGTGCCGGCGATCGCCGCCAAGCCCGAGGGAAGAGCACAGCGCCCGCGGCGCCGTCCAACTCGGCGCACGCCTCGGCGAGCAGCTTCGAGATCGAGGTGCCGTATCGGCCGTAGTAGGGAACCCCGTGCTTGTTCGACGCGGCGGCGTTGAACGACGCCATGTCGGGATGCAGGATTGTCGACGCCCGCGTCACGGGCGCGTTCACCAATCCTTCGAAGCGATCGGGATCCCGACCCGCGTGGACGAGCAGCGTGTCGAGCTTCATCGCCCGCTTAGTCGACGTCGAACTTGACGCCCTGGGCCAGCGGCAGCGTCGCGGCCGTAGTTGATCGTGTTGGTGGCGCGGCGCATGTAGGCCTTCCAGCTGTCGGAGCCCGACTCGCGGCCGCCGCCGGTCTCCTTCTCGCCGCCGAACGCGCCGCCGATCTCGGCGCCCGAGGGGCCGATGTTGACGTTGGCGATGCCGCAGTCGGAGCCGCGCGCCGAGAGGAAGAGCTCGGCCTCGCGCAGGTCGTTGGTGAAGATCGACGACGACAGGCCCTGCGGCACGTCGTTGTGCAGGCGCGATCGCCTCGTCGAGGTCGCGAGTAGCGCATGACGTAGAGGATCGGCGCGAAGGTCTCGCGCTGCACGACCTCGGCCTGCGCCGGCATCTCGACCAGCGCCGGGCGGACGTAGAAGGCGTCGGCGGCACCGTCGGCGGCGACGCGCTCGCCGCCGGTGACCGTGGCCGCCGGCGCCCTTCGCCTGCGTCCAGCGCGCGCTGCATCGCGTCGAAGGCGCCCTTCGTCGATCAGCGGGCCGACCAGCGTGCCGGCCTCGCGCGGATCGCCGACCTGCACGTGCCGATAGGCGTCGCTTCAGCGCGCGGCAGAAGCTCGTCGTAGACGCTCTCGTGGACGAACAGGCGGCGCAGCGTCGTGCAGCGCTGGCCGGCGGTGCCCATGGCGGCGAAGGCGACGCCGCGCAGCGCCAGGTCGAGGTCGGCCGACGGGCAGACGATCGCGGCGTTGTTGCCGCCGAGCTCGAGGAGCGAGCGGGCGAAGCGCTGCGGCGAGCGCGCGGCGCCGACCGCGCGGCCCATCGCGGTCGAGCCGGTCGCCGAGACCAGCGGCGACCGCGGATGCGTCGACCAGCGCCTCGCCGACGTCGCGGCCGCCGATCAGCAGGGCCGAGAGGCCCGTCGGCGCGTCGCCGAAGCTGCGCCGCCGCGCGCTCGAACAGCGCCTGGCACGGCGAGCGCGGTCAGCGGCGTCTTCTCCGACGGCTTCCAGACCACGGTGTCGCCGCAGACCAGCGCCAGCGCCGCGTTCCACGCCCAGACCGCGACCGGGAAGTTGAAGGCGCGAGATGACGCCGACCACGCCGAGCGGATGCCAGGTCTCCATCATGCGGTGGTCCGGCCGCTCGGTGGCGATCGTCAGGCCGTAGAGCTGGCGCGACAGGCCGACGGCGAAGTCGCAGATGTCGATCATCTCCTGCACCTCGCCGAGGCCCTCGGAGACGATCTTGCCGGCCTCGAGCGTGACCAGCGCGGCCGAGATCGGCCTTCGCGGCGCGCAGCTCCTCGCCGAGCAGGCGGACCAGCTCGCCGCGGCGCGGCGCCGGGACCTTGCGCCAGGCTCGAGGAACGCCTGCGTGCGCGGCGCCGATCGCGCGCGGTCGCGTCGGCGGCGGACATCTCCGGCAGCCGGGCGATCGTCTCGCCGGTGATGGGCGTCGTTGCGGCGAGGCTGCCGTCTTCGAGTTGACCCGCGCTCACGCCGAGGCGCGCGAGCAGGGTGAAGGTGTCGTCTTTCAGGGAAGTTTGCGAAGCCATGGCGATCTCTACGAAGGTGAAGAAGTGGAATGACGCTGCTGCCTGCCGCGCTCGACGTACGCGGCGATCCGCGCCTTCAGCCCGGGCACGGCCGCCGAGCGGACGAGCACTGCGAGGTCGGCGTGATCATGAACCGGATCGGCGGCGTCGAGCGCCGAGCCGAGGAAGGGGTTGGCGGCGCCCGACGTGTCAGCGCCGAGGCAGCGGACGATGTCTGCGGCGCCCGACGCGTCGGCAAGCGCGCCGGTGGCGAGGCCCGCCGTGAGCGCCTCGTCGAAGCCGATCGTTGCGCCCGGCTCGACCCAGCGCCGCGCGCGTTCGGCGCCGACGCGCTGCACCAGGCGGCGCGTGCCGAGGACGAGGCCGAAGCCCGACGCGCCGGGAAACGCGAACTGCGTCCCCGGGGCGGCGAGGCGGTGCGTGCACGCGGCGAACAGGTCGGCGCCCGCGCCAATCGTGCGGCCGTGCGCGAGCGCGAGTGTCGGGAAAGGGGCGCGATGCACCTTCTGCAGCATCATCTCGACGCGGCAGAAGCGGGCGAGCAGCGAGTCGTCGCTCTCGTCGTCGACCTGCGAAAGATCGAAGCCGGTGCAGAAGTGGCGACCCTCGCCGCGCAGCACGAGCAGGCGCGCCTGCCGCCCGGCCGCCGCGTCGACGACGGAGCCGAGCGCGGCGACGAGCCCGGCCGAGAGCGCGTTGCCGGCGCCGGGACGGTTGAGCGTGGCGGTACAGACGCCGTCGTCGCTCCAGCCGACCGCGAGCTCGGGCGTCGTCATGCGGCGGCGTTCGAGTAGCCGGAGACGAAGTCCTTGCGTGCGCCCGACTGCACGTCGAAGACGTGGCGGACCTGCTTGCCGATGTTCGTGCCGTAGGCGTGGATGCTGATCGAGACGCGGTCGGCGTAGGCGTTGCGCACCTTGTGGATGTCGCCGACGCTCGGCCCGACCACCGCAACGTCGCCGGGCCGAAGGGTCAGCTCCTCGCCCTGCTGCATCCCCGACGCCGACTCGCTGAACGACGTCGTCACCTCGGCGCCGCGCAGCATGCCGATCACACCCCAGGCGCAGTGGTCGTGGATCGGCGTGTGCTGGCCCGGGCCCCAGACGAAGCTGACGACGCAGAAGCGGTCGTCCGGGTCGGCATGGAGCAGATACTGCCGGTAGCGCTCCGCGTCGGGCCGGGTGAACGGCTCGGGCAGCCAGTCGTCCATCGCGACCAGCGCCCGCATCGCCTCGCGCACCTCGCCGAGGACGGCGTCCTCGCTGCGCGCGTCCCGCGAGACTATCCCCTCGAGACGCTGAACGAAATCGGCCAAGGGGTCGCTGCGCATGGAGCCATCCTTCCGGAAGTTCAGGGCTGCAGGATCGAATCCGCCTCGCGGACCGCCTGCCGCAACACGTCGTCGGAGTGCTCGCCGAGCGCCGGCGGGCGCTGCAAGATCGGCAGGTTCTTGCCGTTGATGCGGATCGGCGACGCGAAGGTGCGCGTGCGAGCGCCCGACGGCAGCTCGATCTCCTGCACCCAGCCCATCGCCTCGACCTGCGGATCGGCGAGCGCCTCGGCGTAGGTGTTGATCCGCGAATGCGGCACGCCCGCGGCGCGGAAGGTCTCGATCCAGTGCGCGACGTCGCGCTCGACGAAGCGCAGCTCGAGGATCTCCTTAAGCGCGACCTGGTTCTTCGCGCGCAGCGTCGGCGTAAGGAAGCGCGGATCGTCGGCGAGCAGTTCGTTGTCGACCGCGCGCAGCACGGCCCGCCACAGACCGTCGTTGCCCGCGGCGATCGACGAAGTAGCCGTCCGCGGCGCGGAACGCCTGGTACGGAGCGTTTCGCGGATGCGCCGAGCCGAGCTTCTTCGGGCTCTGGCCGGTGCCGAAGTACTCGCTCGTCTGCAGCGCGCTGATCGCGAGCGTGCAGCCGAACATCGGGATGTCGAGCCACGCGCCGGCACCCGTGCCGCGCGCCGCGAGGAGCGCGCTCGCGATCGAAAACGCGCCGTATAAGCCCGAGGCGAAATCCGACAACGGCACGCCGCACTTCACCGGCACGTCGTCGGACTCGCCGGTGACGCTCATCACGCCCGCGGCGGCCTGGATCGTCAAGTCGAAGCCGCCCTCGGCGGCGCGCGGCCCGCTCTGGCCGAAGGCCGAGATCGAGCAGTAGACGAGCTTCGGGTTCGCGCCCGAGAGCCGCTCGTAGCCGAGGCCGAGCCGGTCCATCACGCCGGGCCGGTTGTTCTCGATCACCACGTCGGCGTCTGCGCAGAGCCTGCGCGCCGCCTCGGCATGCTCCGGCAGCTTGAGGTCGAGGACCGCCGAGCGCTTGTTGCGGTTGATCGACGCGAAGTTCTCGCTGAAGCCGTCGTTGATCGGCGGCCAGGTGCGCAGCGCGTCGCCCGAGGGCGGCTCGATCTTCAGTACGTCGGCGCCCATGTCGGCGAGCAGCATGCCGCAGAAGGGTCCCGCGGCGACCGAGCAGAACTCGATCACCCGCACGCCGGCGAGGGGAAGGGCGATCGACGCGGGGTCGTTCATGTCTCTTTCTGTTCCATAAATCGGAACATGCGGTCCATATTTTGAAGTCTAGGAGGACCCTGCCGCCTTGTCAACGCCTCCGGCTGGCCCTGATCTTGCAGCAGCCCGGCCCGGACGAAGACCGCATCCGTACTCGCCCGTTTGACATTGCGCAAATTCGAATGCCAGACTTCGGAATCACCTTTCCATTTCAGGGAACACGATGACCCTCTTCCCGCGCCCCCCTCTCCGCGCTCTCGTGGCCGCCGCGACGCTCGCGGCCGGAGTCGCCCTCGCCCCCACGACCTCGGCCCAGGGCGGCACGGGAACGATCAAGGTCGTGCTGCAGACGCAGCTGAAGATCCTCGACCCGGTGCTGACGCCCGCGTACAGCACGCGCAACCACGGCTATCTCGTCTACGACACGCTGTTCGCGATGGACGACAAGTCCAACCCGCAGCCGCAGATGGTCGACACCTTCACCGTCTCGCCCGACAAGCTCATCTATACCTTCCAGCTACGCCCCGGCCTCAAGTTCCACGACGGCACGCCGGTTACCGGCGAGGACGTGATCGCATCGCTGCGCCGCTGGAGCGAGCGCGACCAGATGGGCGCGCGGCTGATGGCGTCGACCGAGAGCCTGACCTCGCCCGCGCCCTCGACCTTCATCTTCAAGCTCAAGCGCCCCTACGGCCTGACGATCGAAACGCTCGCCAAGCAGGGCTCGCCTGTGCCCTTCATCATGCCCAAGCGGATCGCTTCGGTGCCGGCATCGCAGGCGATCACGGAGGCGGTCGGCTCGGGTCCGTACAAGTTCGTCGCCGCCGACTTCCAGCCCGGCGTCAAGGCCACCTACCTGAAGAACACCGACTACGTGCCGCGCAAGGAGCCGGCGAGCGCCTTCGCGGGCGGCAAGATCGCGATGGCCGACCGCATCGAGGTCATCTCGATCCCCGACGTGCAGACCGCGGTGCAGGCTCTGCGCGCCGGCGAGGTGGACTTCGTCGAGGACGTGCAGCCCGACTTGATGTCGCAGCTCGAGGGCGTCAAGGGCATCACGGTGAAGTCGTTCGGCAAGCACACCGACATGTTCACGCTCAAGATGAACTGGCTGCAGCCGCCGTTCAACGACGTCAAGGTGCGGCGCGCCGCGCTCGCCGCGCTGAACCAGGTCGACTACCTGCAGGCGCAGTTCGGCGACCCGAAGGTCTATCAGCCGTGCGGCGCCGTGCTGTCGTGCGCCTCGCCGTACGCGACCGACGAGTTCGCGCCCCAGCTCAAGGCGCCCGACCTCGCCAAGGCGAAGGCGATGCTCGCGGAGAGCAGCTACAAGGGCGAGAAGGTCGTCATCTTGCATCCGACCGACATCCAGGTGCTGGGCAGCATGGCCTCGGTCACGAGCCAGGCGCTGCGCAGTATCGGCATGAACGTCGAGGTGCAGTCGATGGACTACAGCACGATGCAGGCGCGCCGGACCAAAAAGGATCCGGTCGCGCAGGGCGGCTGGAGCCTGATCCATTCGCAATGGAGCGCGCTCGACCTGCTGAGCCCGGTGATCAACCCGAACCTCGACGCGCGCGGCGAGATCGGCTACGTCGGCTGGTCGAAGAGCGAGCAGATGGAAAGCCTTCGCGATCAGTTCGCGGTCGAGGCGGACCGGGCCAAGAAGATGGCGATCGTCAAGGAGATCCAGAAGCTCAACTACGATCAGGTCTTCTACGTGCCGCTCGGCGGCTTCTCCAAGTTCAAGGGCTACGACGGCAAGATGGCGAACATGGTCGAGGCGCCACTGCCGCTGTTCTGGCAGGCGAAGCGCTGACGTACTGGCGGGACGGTCCGGCCCGTGCTCCGTCTCCTCCTGCAGCGCCTGGTTGCGATCGTTCCGATCATGGTCGTGGTGGCGACCGTGGTGTTCCTGCTGCTGCGCTTCGCGCCGGGCGATCCGGCGCACGTGATCGCCGGCGACCTCGCGACCGCGGAGCAGGTCGAGGCGATCCGCAAGGACATGGGCCTCGACAAGCCGATCACCACGCAATACGTGCGCTGGATGAGTGCGGTCCTCACCGGTGACCTCGGCCACTCGGTAATCTCGAAGAAGCCCGTCACTGAGCTCATCGCCGCGCGCCTGCCGCCGACGCTCTCGCTCGCGGCGTCCGCGATCCTCGTCACCATCCTCGTGGCGGTGCCACTCGGCGTGCTCGCCTCGTGGCGGCACGGCGGCTGGATCGACCGCGGCATCCGCGCGGGCTCGGTGCTCGGCTTCTCGGTGCCCTCCTTCGTGATCGGCTACCTCCTCATCTACGCCTTCGCGGTGAAACTCAACTGGCTGCCAGTGCAGGGCTACGCATCGCTGGACCGGGGCCTCGGCGAATACCTGCGCCATCTGGTGCTGCCAACGCTCGCGCTGGCGACGGTGTACATCGCGCTGATCTCGCGCATCACTCGCGCGAGCATGCTCGACATCCTCGGCGAGGACTTCGTGCGCACCGCGCGCGCGAAGGGCGCGCCCGAGGGCGTGGTCCTTTTCCGCCATGCGCTGCGCAACGCGGCGGTGCCCATCGTCACCATTGTCGGCGTCGGCATCACCGCGCTCATCAGTGGCGTGGTCGTGACCGAGACGGTGTTCAACATCGCCGGCGTCGGCCGGATGATCGTCGACTCGGTGCTCGCCCGCGACTATCCCGTGGTGCAGGGAACGATCCTCTTCTTCTCGTTCACCTACATCTTCGTCAACCTGCTGGTCGACATCGCCTACGTGCTGCTCGACCCACGGATCCGCTACTGAAGCGACGAGTGTCCGCGATCGTTCACCCGCTGCGCCTCGCCTTCCGCACCGTCGCCCGCGACCGCACGATGCTGCTCGCCTTCGGCCTGCTCGCGCTTCTGATCCTCGTCTCGATCGGTGCGCCGCTCATAGTCCAGCACGATCCGGCGGTCCTCACGCCGCGCCTGCGCCTTCGCCCAGCGCACGGTGACTACTGACGTCACCGATTCGCTCGGCCGCGACCTGCTCGCCCGCGTGCTCTACGGCGGGCGGCTTTCGGTCACCCTCGCCATGCTGGTGAGCATGGTGGCGGTGTGCTGCGGCCTTCTCATCGGCCTCGTCGCGGGGTACTTCCGCCGCCTCGACCCTATCGCGGCGTGATGCGCATCATGGACGGCATCATGGCGATCCCCGGGCTGCTGCTCGCGGTGACGCTAGTGGCGCTCGCGGGGGCGAACATCGCCTCGATGGTCGTCGCGATCTCCATCCCGAGATTCCGCGGATCGCGCGCCTGGTGCGCAGCGTCGTGCTCTCGGTGCGTGAGGCGCCCTTCGTCGAGGTCTCGGTCGGCATGGGAACGCCGACGTGGAAAGTGATCGATCCCCGGCACATCCTGCCGAGCACGCTCAACCCGCTCGTGGTTCAGGCGACCTTCGTCTGCGCCGCGGCGGGATCCTCACCGAGGCGGCGCTCGGCTTCCTCGGCCTCGGCTTTCCGCCCGAGATCCCGAGCCTCGGCAGCATCATCGCCGAGGGACGGCCCTTCTTCCAGCGCGCGCCGTGGGTCGTGCTGTACCCCGGGCATCTTCCTGGCGCTGCTCATTCTCTCGCTCAACATGTTCGGCGACGCCCTGCGCGACCGCCTCGATCCGCGCATGGCGCGCAGGCTTCGGGGCTGAACCGACGATGTCTGCAGCCGACGACCCCGCCGCAGCGCCGGTCCTCAAGGTCCGCGACCTGCACGTGCGCCTGCCCAAGGGTAGCGACCGCGCCTACGCCGTCGAAGCGGTCAACTTGACGATCGGTGCGCGCGAGACGGTGTGCATCGTCGGCGAATCGGGCTCGGGAAAGTCGGTCACCGCGAGCGCGGTGATGGGCCTCTTGCCGCCCGGCGTGCTTACGCTCGAGCGCGGGCAGATCCTGCTCTCCGGCCGGGACATCACGCATGCGCCGCTGCAGGAGCTGCGCGACCTGCGCGGCAACCGCATGGCGATGGTCTTCCAGGAGCCGATGACCGCGCTCAATCCTGTTATGCGCGTGGGCGACCAGATCGCCGAGGCGTTCGAGTTCCACGCGCCAAAGATGGGCCGGCGCGAGGTCGCCGACAAGGTGCTGGCGCTACTCGCCGACGTGCATCTTCCCTCCCCCGAAACGCTGCGGCACTCGTATCCGCACCAGCTTTCGGGCGGCCAGCGCCAGCGGGTCATGATCGCCATGGCGCTCGCGATGGAGCCGCGCCTCTCATCGCCGACGAGCCGACCACCGCCCTCGACGTCACCTCGCAGGCGCAGGTTCTGCGCCTGCTCCATGAGCTGCGCGGCCGGCATGACGCGAGCGTCCTCTTCATCACCCACGACTTCGACGTCGTCGCCGAGATCGCCGACCGCGTGGTCGTGATGCAGTCGGGCCGCATCGTTGAGAGCGGCAGCGCCGACGAGGTGCTGCGCAACCCGAAGCACGAGTACACGAAGATGCTGCTCGCCTCGGTGCCGAACGGATCGTTCGGCGCCGACGCCGCCAAGGTCGCGCCCGAGCCGCTGCTCGTAGTCGACGACCTGCACGTGCGCTTCGAGACGGCCGCGATCCTGAAGTCGCGACGCCGGGTCGTGCATGCCGTCGCAGGCGTGTCGCTCGAGCTCGCCCGCGGCGAGACCCTCGGTGTGGTCGGCGAATCGGGATCAGGCAAGACGACGCTCGGCCGCTGCCTGGCGCGGCTCACGCCGCCGACCTCCGGGAGGATCCTGCTCGGCGGCGAGGACCTGGCGCGAATGTCGATGAGCGAATGGCAGCGCAACTGTAAGAAGGTGCAGATGGTCTTCCAGGACCCGTTCCGCTCCTTCAACCCGCGCCTCACCGTACGCCGCGCACTGGCCGAGGGCCCGCGAACTTCGGCGAGCCGCCCGATGCGGTCCTCAACGCATGTGCGAGATGCTCGAGCTCGTGCGCATCGACGTAGTCGCGCTCGACCGCTATCCGCATGAGTTCTCCGGCGGACAGCGCCAGCGCCTGTCGATCGCGCGGGCGCTGATGATGGAACCCGAGCTACTCATCGCTGACGAGGCAGTGTCGGCGCTCGACGTCTCGGTGCAGGCTCAGATCCTGAGTCTGCTCGAGGACATCCGCGAGCGCCTGAACCTGAGCATCGTCTTCATCACCCACGATCTGCGCGTCGCGGCGCGGCTCTGCCACCGCATCCTGGTGATGCAGCGCGGCGTGGTGGTCGAGCAGGGCGAGGCGCGGGCGATCTTCGGCAACCCCCAGCATCCCTACACGCGCGAATTGCTCGCGGCGATCCCGGGACAGCGCCGCCATGCCCTGCCGTCGGCGGAAGAAATGCCGCTCTTGTCCTAGCACCGCGCAGTCCCCACGCTGGCGCGCGGCGCCCTTAGGACTGCGTCTTCAGCTCCGGGGGATGGAAGCAAGTGATCGGCGGCAGCTCGCCGTCGAACCGTTCAACCTGCACCAGGCAGGTGTTGGGGCTCGGCCCCTGGGCGAGCGACGAGGTGCCGATGTCGGGCGTGAGCACGTTCGGATTGCCGTGCTTGTCGAGGCTACCGATCACGCCCGGCACGAGCGGGTCGAACCAGGCGCCCGTCGACATCTGCACCACCCCCTGGCGCACGCCGGCGTCGACGGCCACGCCTGCAAGGATCGAACCGCGGGCGTTGAAGACGCGGACCATGTCCCCGTGGGCGAGGCCGCGGCCCTGTGCATCGAGCGGACTCATGCCGAGCCGAGCACGCTCCCGGATCTTGTTGCCTCGGGACAGGCTGCCGTGGTCCCACTGGCTGTGCAGCTTGTCGGCGGGCTGGTTGGCGAGCAGGTGCAGCGGATAGCTCGCGGCCAGCGGCGAGCCGAGCCATTCCGAAGGCTCGAGCCAGGCTGGGTGCCCGGGGCAGTCGGCATAGCCGAAGCCTCGATGGTCGATGAGGCCAGCTCGATGCGCCCCGACGGCGTGGCAAGTGGATGGCCGAGCGGATCTTGGCGGAACGCTTGCATGTGCTCCAGGTAGCCCGGCTGCGGTGGCACCTCGGCGAGACCGGTTTCCCAGAAGGTGGGGAAGTCGGGCAGCGCGTGGCCCTGCCGGCGCGCCGCCTCAGCGGTGCGCTCGTAGAGGTGGCGAACCCAGCCCTCAGCATCGCGCCCTTCGGTGTAGGCGCAGCTCGACTCCATCCGCACGGCGAGCCGCGAGAAGATCGCGAAGTCGTCGAGGCAATCGGCCCTGGCGGCTCGCTTTCACGCGCCGCGAGGCGACGAGCTGCGCGCCCGACTCGAGCCGCAGAGATCGTCGCGCTCGAAGAACGTGGTGACTGGCAACACAATGTCGGCATGGCGCGAATGCGCGTTCCACCAGCCTCGTGGACGACGATCGTCGACGGCGCGCGCCATGCCTGCAGGAGCCGATTGAGGTCTTGGTGATGATGGAACGGATTGCCGCCGGCCCAGTAGACCAGTCGATCGCTGGATACGTGTATTCGTCGTGCCGTCGAAGTCGAACGGCATGCCCGGGCTGAGCAGCATGTCGGCGATGCGCGCCACTGGGATCATCGCGGCGACCCGGTTCTCGCCCTGTGGCAAGGCCGCCCACGGCACGCTCGGCGGCGCGAAGCCCATCCCGCCCATCGAGCCATAACCGAAGCCGACGCCGCGGCCCGGCAGGCCGATGCCTCCGAGCATCGAGGCCAGGGCGATCGCCATCCAGTACGTCTGCTCCCCGTGCTGGGCGCGCTGCAGCGACCAGGTGAGCATGACGAAGGCGTTGCTCGCGGCGAGCTCGCGCGCCAGCTGCCGAATCTCGGTGGCGGGCACCTGCGTGATCGCCTCGGCCCACGCCGGCGTCTTCGGCACCGAATCGGATTCGCCAAGAAGGTAGGCCTTCAGGACGTCGAAGCCGACGGTGCATCGATCGAGGAACGCCTGGTCGCACAGCGACTCGGCGACGAGCACATGGGCGAGCCCTAGCATCAAGGCGACGTCGGTGTTCGGGCGCAGCGATATCCATCGCGCGTCGATGTCGGCCGGCGCGTCGCTTCTCACCGGCGACACGCAGACGAACCGGCAGCCCGCCTCTCGGCACGCGGCGAGCTCCTCGAGCAAGCGGTGGTGGACGATGCCGCCGGAGCCTACCTGTCCGTTCTTCGCCGGCATGCCGCCGAACATCAGCACCAGCGAACGGCCCCGGCGGAGCGATTCCCAGCTTGTCTGGCCGACCGCGAGCGATCGCGTGTCGCCGATCACGTGTGGCAGCAGCACGTCGGCGGCGCCATAGCTGTAGTTGCCGACGGAGCGGACATAACCGCCGATGCAGTTCAGGAAACGGTGCACATGGCTCTGCGCATGATGGAACCGCCCGGCGCTAGCCCAGCCGCACGAGCCGCCGAAGATAGCGCCGTTGCCCGCCGTGCTCCGCACGCGTTCGAGCTCGGCGGCGACGATGGCAAGCGCGGTGTCCCAGGAAACCTCGACGAAGGGCTCGCCGCCGCGCCCGTCGCGAGGAGCATCGGGGCCGGAACGAAGGTACGACTCGCGAACCGCCGGGCGCAGCACGCGTGCAGGTGCGAGTCGCGACGCTGGAAGATCGAACCCGATCGACGAAGGGTTGGAGTCCTCCGGCAACGGGCGAAGCGCTTCGCCCAAGGCCGTGCCTGCGGAGGCGAGGTAGGTGCCCCAATGCGTCGCCACGAGATGGCGGGTGGGCGACCTCATGGCCAGGCGGCTTCGCGGAGGCGAGGCATGTAACGTTCTCAAATATGGAACGAGAGATCCACGAAATGATTCTACCGGCGCAACCCGACCAGCGCCATCTAGTGGGCTCGATGCCCGCGTGGCGAATCAGCGTGAGCGCGTTGCGCGAGACTACGCAGAACGGGCTGTAGTACTAGCGGTTGCGCCATCCGGTCGACCAGATCCTGGAACTTCTGCATCGACAGCCGCACGCGCATTTCGAAGTCTCCGTCGCAGATGAACACGAGGCCAAAACCGATGCCGTCGTCGGCGCTGGCGAGGTCGAGATGCTCGGGTTCCGAGACTCGATGCCGCACGCTTTGAAGAACCAGCGCACGCCCGGTGCGCTCCAGAGGCACCACTCCTTTGAACCGCAGGATCTTGTCGCCGTGCCGGTGCATCAATGCCGTCAGCCAGACCGAGAAGGCCGTCCAGCCCATGCGGGTGTCCAGGTCGATCTGGAAGGCCTTCAGGCGCGAACCGTGAGTCCTCGGCAGGGGAGGCGAGTGATTCGGCCCCTTCGATGGGGCGAAGAGATCCGCGCTTCCGACCCTGAAATCGGTGGCGTACCGGATTTCGGCCAAGGGGTTCATCTCGTTCAGCAGTCTGGCAGTCGCGAGCGCGGCGGCGGCCGTGGTCAGGTCGGTCTTCGTGAGAACCAAGCGGCTCGCGCAGGCGATCTGGTTGCCGATTTCCGGATATCGCTTCGGCTGCGCCGCGTCGGTACCGGCCTCGACACACGTGACGCAGTTCGCGATTTCCAGATATTCGGCGAGATTGATCTCGTCGGCGATGGTCCCGATGATGCGGCTCGGGTCGGCCATGCCCGAGGTCTCGAGGACGATGTCGGTGACCTTCGGCGTCTCTCCGGACTCGATCTGGGTGAGGATGGCGATGAGCGCCTCGATCAGCGCCCGATCCACGGTGCAGCAGGCGCACCCGCCGGTCAGCGTCTGCGCATAGGGCGATACCGACCTCACCAAGGCATTGTCGATCGCGACTGCACCGAACTCGTTGATCAGCACCGCAGTACGGATACCGTGATCTTTCGCGTGCAAGTACGCGCGCAACAGCGTCGACTTGCCGGAACCGAGAAACCCGGTCAGTACGTGTAGGCGGACACGCGAGCGAAGCCTCATCGCGCGGCATCCAGGAAATCATCGGCCAGGGGATCGACCTCGACACCTCCCAGGCGCTTGGCGACGGCCCAGATCTCGGCCAGATGCGCGGCCTTGACTGCCGCGCCGTTCGGCGCGCTCACCAGATATGCATCGCCATCCCAGTCATCGGCCCACAATCCCTTTGGCGCCAGTAGTGCATTGATCAGCCGCAGCGCATTCCTGCGTTCGCCGCGGTAGCCGCGAAGATCGGTGGATTCGATGGCATCCGGCACCCCGCTCGCACGCGCCGTCCAGTGGTTGCCTCGCCCAAAGGCCGCGCAGACTTCGCACATCAAGCGGACTTGCAGCGGAGTCGACCAGGGGCGGCAATGTCTCGCGCGAGGCTACATGCGAGAGATCTTTTCAACCAGCCGCATTTCGCACCAAGCTTGGAAATCCCGGCGTCGTCCTCTTCGCGACTCTCCATTCGGCGATTATGCTGTTTGGTGGATGGCACTCGGAGAAACGCGCTCATTGCCGCGAGCGACGACCGACTGCTCAGAGAGGGCCTTATGAGAACCTACGATCTGGTGATTCGGGGCGGAGAGGTCGTGCTGCCCGTGGCCAAGCGTGCGGCCACGGTGTGCGTGAACGGCGAGCGCATCGTATCGGTGATGGATCCGGGCGAGGAAGTGGCTGGCGCCTCCGTGATCGATGCGAGCGGTCTGGTCGTCATGCCCGGCCTGTGGCATGTCCATGTGCACTTTCGCGAGCCGGGGCATACCTACAAGGAAGATTTCGAGTCCGGCACCCGGGCGGCCGCGCTGGGCGGCATCACGTTCTGCATGGACATGACCAACAACGACCCGCATCCGACGACCCGGGAGACTTTCGTGCGAAAGCGCGAACTCGTCAGAAGCAAGGCGTTAATTGATTTCGGGCTCTATGGAGGCGGCCTGTACCCCAAGACGATTGCCGACCTGGCTCGCGAGGGCGCGATCGCCATCAAGGTCTTCAATACGCGTCATGTGCGCGAGGTGTACCCCTACATCAGCGAGCTGGGCGTCGTCGATCACGGCATCCTCTACGAGATCTTCGAGGCTGTTTCCGACCAAGGGCTAGTCTGTTCGGTCCACCACGACGACAGTGAATGGTGCAAGCGCCTCGTGTTCCGCGACTACATCGACCAGGGCAAGACCACGGTCGAGGACTATTTCGACTGCTATGCCAAAGGCTACATGTACGGGCACGGCATGGGTGCCGGTCTTGCAGCGAGTCTCTACTACGCCCAGTTGACGAAGACACCGTTGCACGTCCTGCACATGGGCGTGATGCCCGCCGCGACCAATGAGCTCATCCGCCATGCAAAGTTCGACCTGGGTCAGGATGTGACCGGCGAAATGGAAACCGCCGCGCTGTTCATGACGCGCGAGCAGGCCGGCAAGGTCGGCCCCAACGCCTATCTTTGGGCCTACAACCCGGATTCTCATTGGCAGGCGGTGCGCAACGGAGTGGCGGACATGCTCGTCGGCGAGCACGCTCCACACACCTTCGAGGAGACGAAGCCTGGCTGGCAAGACAACTTCTCGGTTCCTCTGGGCATCACCGGCGCACAGGAGTTCATCCCCCTCGTCCTCAACGCGGTCAACGAAGGAAGACTCTCGCTCGAGGACGTTGCCCGACTCTGCGCGCTGGCGCCGGCCAGGCGATTCGGGGTCTATCCACGCAAGGGCGCGATCGAGATTGGCGCGGATGCCGATTTCACGATCGTGGACATGAACCAGCCGAACGAGTTCCGCAAGGAGCACATGGCGAGCCGCTCCGGCCACACGTCCTGGGACGGCATCCGGACCCGAGGCATGCCGGTGCGCACCATCGTGCGGGGGCGAACCATCATGAAAGATGGTGTCGTCGCCGCTCAGCCCGGTTGCGGCCAATTCGTTCCCGGGCGGGCTGCGCACTGAACGAATGCGCTCGAGTGAAAGAGACGACAAGCTGGTCGTTCTCAAAGGTGGAACGCCGAACAAATCGAGCCCGCTGCGCCCCTTCTGTTAGGTATTCGCCCCTTTGACACGGCCCTAATCCAGGTGCCAGACTTCAGAAACACAGTTCCATCATCTGGATAGCACACCGACCGCCGAGCCGGGTGCCAACCAGGGGCGAGGAGGAACTCAGGAGGTGTTCATGTCTGCATTGGTGATCTTGAGTCGCGTGCTTGCAGGCACGTTGCTGGCCATCGCGTTGTGCGCAGCGCCGGAGCCCGCTCTCGCACAAAAGCGCGGCGGCACTCTGGTTCAGATCACGAATCCGGAACCACCCTCGCTCGCCGGCTACCTCAGCACGTCCACGCCTATCGGCGAGGTGACAGGGAAGATCTTCGGCGGCCTGCTCGAATACGGGTTCGACCAGAAGCCTCAGCCCAGCCTGGCGGAACTCCTGGACCGTCTCACCAGACGGCAAGACCATCACCTTCAAGCTGCGGCGACGACGTGAAGTTCCATGATGGCATGCCGTTCACCTGGCCGACGTGCAATTCTCCGTCATGGAGGTGCTGAGAAAATTCATCCTCTCGGCATCCCTGGCTTCCAGGAAGTGACCGCGGTCGAGACGCCCGACGCAGAGACCGCCATCTTCAGTTGGCGCACCCCGCGCCTTATATGATGTCCTCGTTCTCGGGACGCCAGACGCCGATGCTCCCGAAGCACATCTACGGCACCGGCGATATCCGCAATCACGAATACGCCAACAAGCCGGTCGGCACGGGACCCTTCAATTTCGTCGAATGGCGGCGCGGCGAGTTCATTCGGCTCGACCGCAATCCCGACTACTGCAAATGGCCAGCCCTATCTCGACCGCATCGTCATTCGTTTCATACGCCGATTCCGCGACGCGAACCGTCACTCTGGAAAAAGGCGAGGCCGATGTCTCGGGCTTTGGCGCCGTCCCCTACAGCGATGTCAAGAGGCTCACGGCATTGCCGAACATCGTGGTGACCACCACGGGCCTCGAGATGATCTCGCCGATGATCGAGCTCAATTATCAATACCGCAAGCGTCCGCCCTTCGACAATGTGAAGGTGCGACAGGCGCTGTCGTGCGCAGTCGATCGGCAATTTGCGATCGACAACATCTTCTTCGGCTTCGGCAAGCCGGCGACCGGCGCGATGAGTTCCAATTTCGAGGTCACCGGGCTCTATTCCGCCGATGTGAGCAACTACAACGTGCCCAACGCCGTCGAGATGGCGAACATATTGCTCGACGAAGCCGGCCTTCCGCGCAAGGCGGACGGCACCCGCTTCGAGATCGTTCACGACGTCCTCCCCGTACGGGGAGGAATGGCAGCGTTTCGGCGAGTATGTGCAGCAGCAGCTCGGCAAGTCGGCATCAAGGCGACCTTGCGCTCGAGGATCTGGCGACGTGGCAGAAGCGCATCTACACGGACTACGATTTCTTGCTCACCTCAAATTAGCTGTTCAACCTCGCCGATCCGGCGATCGGCGTGCATCGCTAATAGCATTCCAACTGATCCAGCAGGGGACCGTGTTCGTGAACGGCCGGCTGGTCCTCGCCGCGCACGGACGAACTGATGGACATGCGCCACTGTCGAGCCGGACCATGCCAAGCGAATCGACTACTACACGAATTCCAGAAGCTCACCGTTGAGGCCGCGCCTATCGTCTGGGTCGCACGAGGTGACTTCCCGACGGTCCTCAACAAGCGTATCAGGACCTGATCGTGACACCGCTGGGCATCTACGGCTCCTTCGCCTATGCGCATCTCGAGAAGTGAGCGAGGCCTGAGGGGAGTGCCGATGGGCTCGATCACGCTGACATTTGGGCGGGGCCGATTCGAGCGCCTCGTCCGCGCGCGCAGTCGCGGGAAGGGGCCTTTTCCGCTCATCCCCCGAAAGCGGGGATCCAGAACGCCTGACCTTGCTGGATGCCCGCATGCGCGGGCTGAGCGGAACGAGGATCGCCTCGATGTACATTGCGTTTCGCGGCGCGGCTGACTCCCAGGTGGTGCCGATCCTCATCGGCATCGTCGTGCTCAATTTCCTGATGCTGCATCTCGCGCCCGGCGACGCGGCGATGTGCTCGCCGGGAAGTCCGGGCGGAGCGCCGCCCGAATACGTCGCCACCTTCGCGAGACCTTCGGGCTCGACCAGCCGCTCCACGTCCAGCTGCTGCTCTACTTGAAGAACGTGCCTTACCTCGATCTCGGCTATTCCTTCCGCCACGGCACGCCGGTGGCCCAATTGATTTTCGCGCGCCTTGGCCGACGCTGCTGCTGATGGGGACCACGCTTCTGGTCTCCGCCTGAGCGGCGTGCTGCTCGGCTCCTGGCGGCGACCGGCGTCAACACTTCGCCGACCGATTATCTCGGTCCTCGCAGTCTCGCCTATGCGACGCCGCTGTTCTGGGTCGGCCTGATGCTTATCCTGCTGTTCTCGATCAAGCTCGACTGGCTGCCGACGACCGGGATGGAGGATGTCATCGCCTTCAATGAAGGATGGGATCGCGTCGTCGACATTGCGCGCCATCTCGTGCTGCCGACGCTCACGCTGTCGCTTTTCTACATGGCACTCTACACGCGGATGATGCGCGCAGCGATTCTCGACCAGCGCGGCATGGACTACGTGGTGACTGCGCGCTCCAAAGGTCTGACGGAGCGGCTATTACCTACCGCCATGTACTTCGCAACGCTTGCTGCCGGTGGTCACCATGGCAGGCGTTCAGGTCGGCAGCCTTCTCGGGGGATCGGTTGTTGTCGAATCGGTGTTCGCATGGCCGGGCCTTGGCCAGCTCGCCTCCAGTGCCTGTTTGCCCGCGACTTCAACTTGCTGCTTGGAATCTTCTTCCTGTCCGCATGCTGGTGGTACTCGTCAACCTCATCGTCGACCTGATCTATCGGGCCCTAGACCCGCGCATCACCACGGCTGAGCGCATGCAGCAGTCATTCTGGCGCCGCTTCGTCCGCAATCGCGCCAGCCGCCTCGGATTCGCATTCCTCTGTTTCGTAGTGCTGGTCGCCCGTGCGCACCGCTCTTCTTCCCGGCAACCCTTTTCGCATCGTCGCCAAGCCGTTCTTGCCGCCGTTCGGCGCTACCTCTTCGGCACGGACTCCCTCGGTCGCGACATTGCGAGCCGGGCTCGCGCATGGCGGCGCGCGCCTCGCTGGTGGTCGGCCTGCTTGCGACCATGTCGCGTCCTCGTCGGCACGCTCCGGGCGCGCTTGCCGGCTTCTATGGAGGCTGGATCGACGACGCGTTGATGCGCTTCACGGAGTTCTTCCAGACGATCCCCGCGCTTCTCTTCGCGATCGTGCTGGTGGCGATCATGTCGCCGTCGAAGGCAGCATCATCATCGCCATCGCGGTCGTCAGCTGGCCGCCGATCGCGCGGCTGGTACGCGGCGAATTCCTGGCGATGCGCGAGCGCGAATTCGTGCAGGCTGCGTCTGCCCGGGCATGAGCGACCCGCAATCATCATCCGCCAGATCCTGCCCAACTGTCGTCTCGCCCATCATCGTCACCGGCTCCTTATGGTTGCGACCGCGATCCTGACTGAGGCGTCGCTCGCCTTCCTCGGCCTTGGCGACCGAACGCCATGAGCTGGGGCTTCATGATCGGCTCTGGCCGGACCTTCCTGCGCGGCGCCTGGTGGCTCTGCGCCATCCCGGAATCGCGATCCTTCCACCGTGCTGACATCAACCTCGTAGGCGAAGGTGTCAACGATGCCGTCAACCCGCGGCTGCGGACCGTATGAGCGAGCGTCGCGATGCTCGCATAGCAGGCTTACGTCGCGCTGCCGTCTGGGCGCGATCGGCCTCCGCCTCGAGCGACGTCTCCTTCAGCTGAACGCAACGAGATCCTCTGCGTCGTTGGCGAATCGGGCTCCGGCAAATCCGTGCTGGCGCGCGCATTCTCGGCCTCTGCCGAGCCCGCACGTGCAGGTGACCGCGGGCCGCGTCCTCTCGAGGGCGAGGACCTCCTGCACGCCGCGCCCGAGCGGATGCGTGCGATTCGCGGCTCGGCGATCGCCATGATCTTCCAGGAGCCGATGACGGCGCTGAACCCCCTGATGACGATCGGCCGCCAGGTCGACGAGGTCATCCGGACCCATGCGCGCCTTTCGGCGGCCGAGCGCCGCACGCGCATCGTCGCGATGTTCGAGGATGTGCGCCCGCCGACCCCGAGCCGCGATCATCCACTCCTACCCGCATGAGCTCTCGGGCGGGGAGCGCCAGCGCGCCATGATCGCCATGGCGCTGATGCTGGAGCCCGCATCCTCATCGCCGACGAGCCGACGACCGCCCTCGACGTCACGACGCAGGCGCAGATCCTTTCGCTGATCACGGAGCTGCAGCCGCGAGCACGACACCGGCATCGTCTTCATCACCCACGATTTCGGCGTGGTCGCCGAGATCGCCGACCGCGTCGCCGTCATGGAGCACGGCCTTCTCGTCGAGTCGGCCCGCGCAACCAGGTTCTGAACGCGCCGCACCACGCCTACACCCAATCGCTCATCGCGGCGGTACCCGCCTCGTGCCGCGGCCGCCGCGTTCCTTCGGGGATTCACCAGTGCTGCTCGAGGTCAGCGGCCTGATGAATCCTTCGGACGAGCGCCGGCATGTTTCGCGCGCGCGACGACGATTCAGCGCGGTGAAGGCAGGCGAATTTGGCGATGAGGCGCGGCGAGACGTTCGGTCTGGTCGGCGAATCCGGATCGGGCAAATCGACACTCGCGCGCTGCATCATCCGGCTGCTCGAGCCGGAGCAGGCACGGTCCGCCTCGACCATGTCGACCTTAGCGCTCTATCTCGGCGCCGGCTCCGCCCTTACCGAACCTCCAGATGGTGTTCCAGGACCCTTTCGGGTCGCTCAACCCGCGACGACCGCGTGCGGACTGATCGCCCGGGCCCCTTCTGCACGGCGTCCCGGCGGCGAGGCCTGTGATCGCGCGCGAACTGCTCGATCTCGTCCGCCTCGACCCCGCGCGCGCGAATCGCGTTTCCCCATGAATTCTCGGGTGGCCAGCGCCAGCGCATCGGCATAGCGCGCGCGCTCGCGTTGAGACCGGAATGCTGGTCGCCGACGAGCCCGTCTCGGCGCTCGATGTGTCAGTGCAGGCGCAGGTGCTCGGCTCCTCGCCGAATCCGCGATCGCCTCATCTGACGATGCTCTTCATCACTCATGACCTGCGTGTCGCTGCACAGCTCTGCGACGCATCGCGGTGATGCGCCACGGCGAAATCGTCGAATTCGGAGCAACTGCCGACGTATTCGCCGACCCGCAGCATGACTACACGCGCGAACTCCTTGCCGCGGTCCCTGGCCGCAGTTGGATTCCGCCGCAGCACTTCACTCATAGCCAGGCGGGGGAACGAATCCTTCGGTGACCTGCCCGAGCAGCCGCGCGAACTCGATGCTCGTGTGGTCTTCCAGGTATGGACCCACGATCTGTACGCCGACGGGCAGGCCACCTGAAGTGCGCCCTGCCGGCGCGACCGTTCCGGGCAGGTAGGGCAGGTTCGTCATGCTCGCCCAGTAGAGCTGCGCGTTGTAGTCTTCCTCGCGCCCGTTCACGACGATCCGGCGATCGAGTCGCTCGCGGTGATCGTGCGGGAACGCAGCAGTGGCGGCGACAGGGCAAAGCACCACGTCGTATTCCTCGAAGAACGCTGCCCAAGCCCGGCGCACGGCCTCGCGCTCGGCATGGGCCGCAAACCAGGCGCGATGATCCTGCACGAGGGCGCGCAAACCGCGTGCGCCGGGGCTTTGGTCGCCGGGCGCAAGCTGGTCGGCCTTCGCGCGGGACTGGGCATAGGCATCATCCGAAAGGAGTGCCCCCGTCGCACCGCGCAGCAGTTGCACAAACAGGTCGTGTGCGCGCAGCGGGTCGATCCGGGGCCGCGCCTTGTCGTGAACACGCGCGCCGGCCCGGGCCACGGCATCGGCGACAGCCTGGATGCGGTCGACGACTTCGCGGTCGACCCCGCAGATCGGGTCGTCGAGAATCAGGGCCACACGAAACTCGGCCAAGGTCGTCTTGCGTGGCCCGGGCAGCTTGATCGTCCGCGCCGGCCGATCGAGCGGTTCCGGGCCGGAGATCACATCGAGCGCGAGCGCGAGATCCTCGGCGCCGCGCGCGAGCGGACCGCACACCTGCATGTCAAGCGGCGCACGCGCCTGCGGAATCCAATGCCCGTGCTGAGGCACGATGCCAAAGCTCGGCTTGTGACCGTAGACACCGCAGCAATGCGCTGGATTGGTGATCGAGGAGCCGATGTCGCTTCCCATTTCGAGCGCGCTCATGCCCGCTGCCAACGCCGCAGCTGCGCCTCCCGATGAGCCGCCAGGTGTGCGCGCAGGATCCCACGGATTGTTCGTCGTACCGTGTATCGCGTTGAACGTCTGTCGGTCACCAAGCAGCAGAGGGACGTTCGTTTTACCGAAGACGATCGCACCGGCGTTTAGAAGGGAGTCGACGCTCGCCGCGTTAATGTCGGCGACGTTGTCGCGAAGCGCCGGAATCCCCCAGGTCGTCGGCAGGCCAGCCACGTCGAAAGAGTCTTTCACGGTCATCGGCACGCCGTGCAGCGGACCCCAGGATTCGCCGCGTGCAATCGCTGCGTCCGCCGCGCGCGCCCGGGAAAACGCACGATCCACGTCCAACGCAATGATTGCGTTGAGCGTCTTGTTATGACGCCGCACCCGCTCGAGATGAAGCTCGAGAAGCTCGCCGCAACCGATACGCCGTTCTCGGATGGCGCGAGCCATTGACGTCGCGGTTTGATACGCCCATTCGGTCATGCGCGTTCCCCTTGCCAGAAAGGATGCTATCGCACCGAAGCGAAGGAGGAGGACATCGCAGGTCCCAGATCGTGCGTGGTGCACCGCGGTTCTCGTTCGCATTGAATTGCCCAGCGCGAGCTGCGTCAGCGTCCTTGATTCCGGAGCTGCGCATCGTCGGCGACCTCATCGGGTTCCTTGGGTCGCCGAGATGATCTCGCAGATGATGAAGCACCCGAACGTGTACGGCCCGGGCAAGCACAAGATCTTGTTTGGAACCAGCTGTCCGATGCTCACTCCAGGGATGCCTCGCCGGCGTCGACAGGCTCGGCTTGCCGAAGGATGTGCTCCACCTCTTACGGCGGGCAACGCACGACGGACGTTCAATCTAACTAGCTGACAAACCCCGCCGACCAGGGCCACGCCTCGACAGATGGACCAAGAATCCGTGGGTCGGCCAGCGTCTGACAGAGGGGGACAGGAGCGTGCTAAGCAGCAACGTAGCCAAAACGTAGCTGCAACGTAGCCAGATTTGGCTACGCTAGAACGACCAAGGGGCTAGCTCGAATAAGCTAACCCCTTGATTTACTTGGTGGGCCCTGAGTGACTCGAACACTCGACCTACGGATTAAGAGTCCGCTGCTCTACCAACTGAGCTAAGAGCCCGAAAACTGTGCTGCTTCGGAAGGTTGCCGCGTGTGGGTTGTGCGGGGCTCGAACCCACGACCTACGGATTAAAAGTCCGCTGCTCTACCAACTGAGCTAACAACCCTCCGAGCCTATGATTATAAGGTGGAGGATGGAGTGGGCCGGCGATGCGGACAGCGCCGCGAATTCTAGCGCCCGGGCTGCGGCGACCATGCCGAAGGTCGCGGTCACGGCGACGCTCGAGCCGTAGCCATGACAGTTGAGGCTGCCGTCGACCTCGCAGCCGTCGCCGCCGGGCATCGCGACAGGCTCGCGCGAGAAGACGCAGCAGAGGTCGAGCTTGCCCGCGCGCGGCGCCCCGTGGAGCTTGCGCAGACGCTGACGCAAGGCGGCGAGCATCGGGTCGTGCGTGACCTCGGCGAGGTCGCCGACCTCGACCCGCTCGGCGGCGCGCTTGCCGCCGGCGGCGCCGACGATCACCAGCGGCGTGCCGCTCTGCCGCGACCAGCCCGCGAGCACGGCCTTTGCGCGCACGCTGTCGCAGGCATCGATCACCGCCTGCGACCGGCCGCGCGAGCAGCGCCGGCCAGTTCGATTCGTCGACGAACTCCTCGACGGCCTCGACCGAGCAGCCCGGATGGATGTCGGCGATGCGCGCCCGAAGCGCGTCGACCTTGGCCATGCCGAGCGTCGCTGCCGAGCGCCTGCACCTGGCGGTTGACGTTCGACTCCGACGACCTGATCGAGGTCGATCAGCGTCAGCGCCGCGACGCCGCTGCGCGCCAGCGCCTCCGCGGCCCAGGAGCCGACGCCGCCGACGCCGACGACGGCGCATGCGCGGCCGCGGATGCGGGCATAGGCGCTGTCGCCGTACAAGCCGGCGCAGGCCGCCGAAGCGGCGCTCGAGGTCGGCGCCGTCGGCCGCGACCGAGCAGGGTCGCGGCGCCGGCCGCCAGCATCGTCACTTGAGCGATGGCCAGCCGCTCGCGCCCGGCCTGCGCGGCCTCCGAACGCGGATAGGTCTTGACCAGCTCGTCGATCGTCTTTCGCGCTGCCTTCGGGTCCTTCAGCTCGGCCTGGCAGTTGGCGATCGCGAGCAGCGCCTCGGGCGCGCGCGGGCTCTCGGGCGCGGCGACGACGAGGCTGCGAAAGCTCGCGATCGCCTCCTTGTAGTCGCGCTTGGCGTACTGCGCGTTGCCGAGCCAGAACAGCGCCGAGGCGCGATAGCCGGTGCTCGGAAAGCGCTTCAGCAAGCCCGCGAAGCCAGTCGCGGCGCGGTCGAACTCGCCCTTGCGAAAGCCCGCGAGCGCATCGTCGTAGCTGCGCTTTTCCTCGGGATCGACGCTGAATTCCTTGTCGTCGACGGTGACCTTCTGCGGCTCGACCTTGCGGATCCGCTCGTCGACGCCCTGCACCAAGTCGGCTTGCTTCCGTCTGCACCTCGGCGACGACGCGCGCGAGCTCCTCGATCTGGCCGCGCAGCTTGGCGTTGTCGGCGCGCTGCGCGTCGATCGCGCCGTTGAGATCGAGCAGGCTGCGCTTGAGCTGGTCGATCTGCGCCGACATCTGCGCATCTGCTCGTTCTGACGCGCGCGCGCCTGCTCGTTGCTCTGCTCGAGCTGCTTTCTCAGGTCGAGGATCGCGCGGCGCGCCTCGTCGTCGTCGAACAGGCCCGCGTGCGCCGGTGCGGCGGAAGCGAGCGCGAGCAGGCCTGCGGCCAGCAGCGACCTGGCGCGCGGCGTGATCATGCTCATCGGCTCGCCAGCTCGGCGCGACGGTTCTTCGCCCACGCTGCCTCGTCCTCGCCCTGCACCGCCGGCCGCTCCTTGCCGAAGCTCACCGCCTCGAGCTGGGTCGGGTCGGCGCCGATGAGCGTCAGCGACTTGACGACCGCCTCGGCGCGGCGCTGGCCGAGGGCGAGGTTGTACTCGCTGCTGCCGCGGTCGTCGGTGTGGCCTTCGACCGTGATGTGGCGCTTGCGGTCGGCAGCGAGCGCCTTGCCGTTGGCTTCGATCACCGGGCGGGAGTCGTCCTTGACGACGTAGCTGTCGAAATCGAAGTAGACGACGCGCGGCAGGTTCGAGAACGCGGCGTTGCTGGTGCTGGTGACGTCGACCGGCGCGACCCGCGTCTGCGCCGTGCCGCCGGCATTGGCGCCGCTGCCGGTGCCCCCGCCGACCGGTGTGCCGGTTCGCGATTCGACCGGCGGCTCGTCGAGCTTGACGCTCGAGCACGCGGCCAGCGCGGCCGCTGCGAGCACCGTGAGAACGTGGCGATGGAGTTGGTTCATGTCTGTTTCCTTTGCTTTGCTTTGCTTGCTGCTGACGCCGCGTTGCCATGCGGCTAGCGCCCGTACGGGCCCCATACCGGCTCGCGCAGATCGGCCGTCTGCGACGGCAGGCGAGCCTTGATCTTGCCATCGAGCGTGGTGGTCATCAACACGCTGCGCCCCTGCACACGGGTCGCGTAGATGATGAGCCTGCCATTGGGCGCGAAGCTCGGATGCTCGTCGTCGTTGGTGTCGGAAATCGTGACCGGTTGCGCGCCGGCGGTCGCCAGATCGAGGACGACGAGGCGAAAGGCATTGCCCGCGCGCGTGATGTAGGCGAGCGTGCGGCCGTCGGGGCTGACCGTCGGGCTGATGTTGTACGCGCCGCTGAAGGTCACGCGCTCGGCGTTGCCGCCGCCTGCCGCCATGCGGTAGATCTGCGGCGCGCCGCCGCGGTCGCTGGTGAAGTAGAGATAGCGACCGTCGGCGGCTGTACTCGGACTCGGTGTCGATCGCCGGGCTCGGTGGCGAGCCGGCGCGGATCGCCGCCGTTCTTGCCGATCGAATAGAGCTGCGAGCCGCCCTCGCGCGAGAGCGTCACCGCCAGCCGCTCGCCGTCGGGCGCCCACGCCGGGGCGCTGTTCGAGCCGCGGAAATCGGCGATCGCGCGGCGCTCGCCGCTGGCGACGTTGTGGACGAAGACGACCGCCTTCTGACGCTCGAATGAGACGTAGGCGAGCTCCTTGCCGTTCGGCGACCAGGCCGGCGAGATGATCGGCTGGCCGCTGTTGAGCGCGACCTGGCCGTTTTCGCCGTCGGCATCGGCGACGCGCAGCGTGTAGCGCGTTCCGGCCCGGGTGACGTAGGCGATGCGGGTCGAGAACACGCCCTTCTCGCCGGTCAGCTTCTCGTAGATGAAGTCGGCGATGCGGTGCGCCGCCAGGCGCAGCTCGCTCGCGTCGACGGCGTTGCTCTGGCCGCCGAGTTCGCTGCCCTTGACCACGTCCCAGAGCTTGAAACGGATGTCGTAGCGGCCGTCGGCCAGGCGCGTCACCGAGCCGGCGACGAGCGCGTCGGCGGCGCGCTGGCGCCACTCGGGCATCTTCGGCTGGCTGGTCTCGTCGAGCGTCGTGGCGTCGGCGTCGACGATCTTGAAGGCGCCGCTGCGCTCGAGATCGGCGCGGATGATCGCCGAGGGCGACTGGTTGCTCTTGTCCTCGTCGCGAAAGCGCACCACCGCGATCGGCAGCTGGGTCGCGCCGACGCCTGAGATCTCGACCCGGAACTGCGCCGCGGCGGGCAGCGCCGCCGCAACCAGGCACGCGGCCAGGACGAGGCGGCGCGCGAATTGAATCTGGGACAATGGTAAGAGAGCAGCGCCATCAGCGTCACGCCGCCGCAAAGACAGAAGACCCCGCCCCACGACCGTCCCCGCCATGCGCCCGAACGTTTCGCTTGCCGTGGTCGTGGTCGCCAAGAACGAGGCTGCGCGCATCGCCGACTGCATCGCCAGCGCCGCGTTCGCCGATGAAGTGCTGGTGCTCGACTCGGGCAGCTCGGACCGAACGGCGGCGATCGCCGAGGCGGCGGGCGCGCGCGTGCTGGTGACCGATTGGCCGGGCTACGGACCGCAGGTGGCGCGTGGCTTCTCGCTCGCCAAGAGCGACTGGGTGTTCTCGCTCGACGCCGACGAGCGCATCCCGCCGGCGCTGCAGGCCGAGATCCGGGCCGCGATCACCAGCGGCAAGCACGACGGCTATCGCGTGCCGCGCTGGTCCGAGTTCTGCGGCCGCGTCATGCACCACGGCGGCTGGCGCCCCGATCGAACGCTTCGTCTCGGCCGCCGCGCCGTCTCGGGATTCACCGATGATTTCCTCCATGCCCACATGACGGTCGCCGGCTCGATCGGCGAGCTGCAGGCAAGCCTGATCCACCACAGCTACCCGGATCTTCATGACGTGCTCGAAAAGCTCGATCGCTACTCGAGCGGCAGCGCCCGCGACATGCAGTTGCGGGGAAGGAGCGCGAGCCTGGCCAAGGCGATCGGGCACGGGCTGTTCGCCTTCGTGCGCACGTACTTGCTGAAGCTCGGGTTCCTCGATGGTCGGCACGGATTGATGCTTGCGATCTACAACGCGGAGTATGCCTACTACAAGTACGTGAAGCTGATGTTCATGCAGAGTCCAAGGCAGCGACCGGAGTTCCCTGCGTGAGCGTGGAAACACCGGTCGAGCAGGTGCGCGACGAGAAAGACTTGTCGTCCATGCCTTCGGCAACGGCCATGCCCGCGCCGCCGTTGACAGGGCCTGCCGCCACCGCGACCGACGCGACCGGCGCGACCGGCGACGGCGCGCCCGATCTTTCGGGGCGGCGGCTGGGCGAGCGGCTGCGCCGGATCGCGCCGTTTTTCGCCGGCAGCCGGCGCGGCTTCGTCCTCGCCATCGTCGGTGCGCTCGTCGCCGCCGCCACCGAGCCGGCGATCCCGGCGCTGCTCAAGGTGCTGCTCGACGACGGCATCCGGCAGAACGCGTTTCCGCTCTGGGCGGTGCCGATCGCAGTCGTCGGCCTGACCGCGATCCGCGGCCTCGCCGGTTTCCTGTCGCAATACGGCCTGGCGTGGGCCGCCAATCGCGGCACGATGGCGTTGCGCCAGACGATGTTCCAGCGCGTCCTCGACGCCGAGCCGGCGCTCTTCACGCGCAACACGGCGAGCAACCTCGTCAACACCCTCACCTTCGAGGTCCAGAACGGCGCGACCCAGCTCGTCTATTCGTTGCAGAGCCTGGTCGGCGATTCGCTTCGCTTCCTGGCGCTGCTCGGCTACCTGGTCTGGCTCAACTGGCAGCTGACGGTGTTCGTCGCGCTCCTGCTGCCAGCCCTCGCCTTCGTGATGCGCAAGTTCAGCCGTCGCCTGCACCGCGTGACCGTGCAGGGCCAGCACTCGATCGACGAGCTCGCCTACGTCGTCGAGGAAAACGTCCTTGCCTGGCGCAGCGTTCGCCTGCATGCCGCCGAAGCGTCGCAGGCGTCGCGCTTCGAGCGTGTCAGCCAGCAGCTGAGGCGCTTGTCGATGAAGTCGGTCGTCGCCGCTTCGACGATGACGCCGATCACGCAGCTGCTCGCGTCGTGTGCGCTCGCCGCGGTGATCGTCGCCGCGCTCTGGCAGAGCAGCCACAGCGGCACCTCGGTCGGCAGCTTCGTCGCCTTCATCGTCGCCATGCTGCAGCTGGTGCCACCGATCAAGCACCTGTCCGAGCTCGCCGGCCCGGTGACGCGCGGCCTGGCGGCGCTCGACAAGGGCATCGGCCTGATCGACGGCAGCCGACCCGAGCGCGGCGGCAGCTTCGACCCCGGCCGCAGCGCCGGCCACATCGAACTGCGCCAGGTAACGCTGCGCTATCGCGCGTCGCAGGCGCCGGCCCTCGACCGGATCGACCTCGAGCTGCGCGCCGGCGAGACGGTGGCGCTGGTCGGCCCGTCGGGCGCGGGCAAGACGACGCTCGTCAACCTGCTGCCGCGCTTCATCGCGCCGACGTCGGGAACGCTGCTGCTCGACGGCCAGCCGCTGGCCGAGTGGAACGTCGCCGCGCTCAGGCGCCAGTTCGCGCTCGTCAGCCAGGACGTCGTTCTCTTCAACGACACCGTCGCCGCCAACGTCTCGCTCGGCACCAGCGGCGAAAGCGACCGCGAGAAGATCCGTGCCGCGCTCGCCAGCGCCAACCTGCTCGAGTTCGCCGAGTCGCTGCCGAATGGCCTCGACACCGTCGTCGGCCACAACGCGAGCGAGTTCTCCGGCGGCCAGCGCCAGCGCCTGGCGATCGCGCGCGCGATCTACAAGGACGCGCCGATCCTGATCCTCGACGAAGCGACGTCGGCCCTCGACTCGGAGTCCGAGCGCCTCGTCCAGCAGGCGCTCGAGCGGCTGATGAAGGGCCGCACCAGCCTGGTCATCGCCCACCGCCTGTCGACGATCGAGCGTGCCGACCGGATCGTCGTCATCGACGCCGGGCGGGTCGTCGAATCGGGCAGCCACGCCGAGCTGCTCGCCGCCGGCGGCCTCTACGCGCGCTTGCACACCTTGCAATTCAGGAGCTGACCATGGCCGCGACCTCCTCCGCCGGATCGGCGACGCCCGCGCGGCCGATCAGTCGCTTTCCGGTTCCCGCGCTCGAGGGGCTGCCCGACGACGTGCACCAGAAGATCCTCGAGGTCCAGGAAAAGGCCGGCTTCGTCCCCAACGTCTTTCTCGCCTTCGCCCATCGGCCCGACGAGTTTCGCGCCTTCTTCGCCTATCACGACGCGCTGCTGCTGCGCGAGTCGGGGCTCAGCAAGGGCGAGAAGGAGATGATCATCGTCGCGACCAGCGGCGCCAACGGTTGCCTCTACTGCGTCGTCGCCCACGGCGCGCTCTTGCGCATCTACGAGAAGAACCCGCTCGTCGCCGACCAGGTCGCGGTCAATCACAGGAAGGCCGACATCACGCCGCGCCAGCGGGCGATGCTCGACTTCGCGATGAAGGTCGCGCTCGACTCCGCCGCCGTCGGCGACGCCGACTTCGAGGTCTTGCGCGCGCACGGCTTCAGCGACGACGACGTCTGGGACATCGCCGGCATCACCGCCCTCTTCGGCCTGTCGAACCGGATGGCCAACGTCACGTCGATGCGGCCGAACGACGAGTTCTACCTGATGGGGCGGGTGCCGCGGGCCAAGACCTAGCCGGATGCGCTACACCGTCGTCATCCCGGTCCTCGATCAGCTCCACTACACGCAGCAATGCGTGCAGAGCCTGCTCGACCACGGCACGCCCGCCGAGGCGATCCTGGTGATCGACAACGGCAGCCGCGACGCGACGCCCGAGTGGCTCGCGGCGCAGACCGCCATCCGCTCGCGTGCGCAACGCCGTCAACCTCGGCTGCGGCGGCGCCTGGACCCAGGGCTCGCTGCTCGCCGAAAGCGACTGGGTCGTGCTGCTCAACAACGACGTCATCGTCAGCGCCGACGCGATGACGGCGATGCTCGACGCCGGCGATCGCCACCACCTCGACGTCGTCAGCCCGGCGCTCGCCGAAGGCGCGCTCGACTACGACTTCGAGGCACACGCCGCGGCGTTCGTCCGCGCCATGGCCGGCACGCTGCGGCCGGGATGGTTCCACGGCGTCTGCTTCGCGGTGCGCCGGAAGGTGTTCGAGGCGATCGGCTTTCCCGACACCGATCGTCGCCTCGGCGGCCGCGAGGACGTCGAGTACCTGGTGCGCTGCCAGCGCAACGGCGTCCTGGTCGGCACCGTCGGCGACGCGCTGCTGCATCACTTCGGCTCGATCACGCAGAAGGCGATCAAGCTCGAGACCGGCCAGAAGGACCTCGGCGACCGCGACTACTTCTATGCCCGGGTCGGCATGAGCTGGTGGCAGCGCAAGCGCTTCAAGGCCGAGCGCATGCGCTCGGCGCGCGAGTGGGTGCGGGCCGAGCACGTCGCGCACGGCTACGCGATGCACATGCTGCGCGAAGGCGGCGCCTGGCGCGACGCGCTCTACCTCTGATACGAGTCAGATGCCGCCGGCATAGCCGGCGTGCGAGTCGCCCTCGGTGACGAGATTGAGCTGGCCGCAGAAGCGCGGGCGCCAGCGCCGTCGACCGAGCCATTCGATGGCGCTGCCCGGGCTCGCCGCGACCTCGGCGCGCAAGCGCTTCAGCAGCAGGTAGCTGCCGAGGCGTTCCGAACAGAACGACCAGAGCCGTGCCTGGTAGCCATCGCGCACCGTCGCATGCTTGGTCGACGCAGGCGCGAACGACGCGCTCGATGCTCTCGGTGGTCGCGAGCCAGAACGACGCCGGATAGACGCCGAGCTCGACGCCGCCGGGAACGATCACGTCCTCGCGGAAGAACGCCACTGCCTCGCCGCGCGGCAGCACGCCCTGCTCGACCGCCTCGCCGGTAAAGCGCAGCAAATCCTCGACGCAATGGTCGCGCGCGTACTCCTTGAGATAGCCGCGCCGGTGCCACGGCACGCGCGTGAAGCGGCGCGGCCGGCTGACCAGGAACTGCGCGTCGCCCGGCCAGAGCAGCTCGGCGAAGCGCTCGCCCGCCAGCATCGCTCGCGGCACCACGTCCATGACGCGATAGCGCGGATCGCGCACGCCGCTGATCCGCTCGCGCGAGACGAACTTGCGGTACTGGCAGACGCCGATCCGGGTCGCCTGCGGAAAGCGCTCGCGCACCAGGTTCTTGAGCGCGAACGCGCCCGCGGTCGAGCCCAGCACCGGATGGTGCGGCTGCCATTCGGGCGCGAGATCGCGCAGATTGAGCGCGCCGATCGTGCTGTGCCGCGCCGAGGTAGATCGGCACGACGTAGGGCGGCAGCTCGAGCGTCAGCGGGACGTGCGTTAGGCACGCATAGACAAGTCCGGCGTCGGCCGGCGCCGCCATCTCAGCGCACGCGCCGCAGATAGCCCTCGCGGCGCGACCCCGATCAGGAGCTTGTGGTCGATGCGCTCGTCGATCTCGAACTCGGGGTGGTCCCGCAGATAGCGCCGCGCCGCGGTCATCGGGTTGTCGCCCGGACCCCAGGGCCGATCGAAGCTGAGCTCCTTCGGCAGGTTCTCGACGATGGTGTCGAAGACGACGCAATAGCTGCCGACGGTCGTCAGCGGCGCGTAGGCCTCGAGCTCGGCGAGGACGTGCTCGTGCGTATGGTTGCTGTCGAGCGCGACGAGAACGCGCTTCTTGCCCGCGGCCAGCGCGCGCACCCGCGCGACCACCTCAGGCGCGATGCTCGAGCCCTCGATCATCGTGATCCGCCGCATCATCGGATGCGCCTCGATGGCGGCGCGGTTGTGAGCGCGGATGTCGATGTCGATGCCGACGACGCGCGCGTCGGCCGGGCCGCCGCAGGCCGCGTTCAGCTCGAGCATCGATGCCGAGAAGATCAGCGAGCCGCCATGGGCGATGCCGGTCTCGACGATCAGCTCGGGCTGCAGCGACCAGATCAGCTCCTGCATCGCGACGATGTCCTGCGGGTACTGGATGATCGGCCGGCCGAGCCACGAGAAGTTGTACGAGTACTTTGCGGCGATCGAGGTCGCCATGAACTGGCCCGCCGCCGCCTGTTGCGGCGCGTCGCTACCGTTGGCCGCGATGCGCTCGGCGACCTCGCGCTCGAACTCGTTCATGTTTCGCTCCCCTGGTCGATCAGCAGACAGTGGTATCGATGCGCCGTGGCCGCCTCGATCTCATCCAGATAGTTGCTGTTCATGACGAACACGTCGGTGCCCGCCGGCAGGTGCGCCATCGCCTCGTCGGGCGACTGAACGCGCAGCCCGGTGGCGGCGAGATAGCGGCCCTGCTTGGCGGGATTGATGTCGATCACGGTATCGATCGGCGTTCCCGCGCGCTCCATGAAGAGCGCGAAGATCACGCCCTTCGATGCGCCGCCCCAGATCGCCCGCGGCGCGCCTGGCGGCTGCGCCGCGAGACGCGCCTCGCAGGCATCGAGCGACGACAAGAAGCCGGGCGGGAATGCGAAGTCGTCGCCCGCCCGCCTTCGCGGCGTGCGCAGCGTTGCCAGGTCGGCGACGGCATAGAGGTACTGCCCGCCGAACGCGTGACCGACCTCGTGCAGCGTGCCGAACATCCGCTCGAAGTCGGCCAGGCGGAAGTAGTTGACGTGCTCGTAGAAGATGTCGAACCAGGCGTCGTGGCGGACGATCCAGTCGAGGCATGGCACCTCGATGTAGATCTTGCCCTCGCCACCGTTCGACTCGAGCAGCCCGGCAAGAAACGCGACCGGGTCGACGACGTGCTCGAGCACGTGGCGCAGGACGATGCCGTCGGCGAGGAGGCCGATCTCGGGCGTGAAGAACTTGCGGATCACGCGCGGGTTGCGCGCCCTCGTAGGTCGGGTCGAGCCCGGTGACGTCGAAGCCGCGGCGAGCAATCGCTCGAGGAAGAGGCCCTTGCCGCAGCCGACCTCGATCAGGGTCTGGCCCGCGAAGTGCCGCCGCATCACCGTCGACGACGGCGTCGAGGTGGCGCGCGAACGCGGCGCTCAAGCCCTGCTCGTTCTGGTAGTCGGCGCCGTACTGGACGAGCTCCGGCTGGAAGGCGGCATTGAACACGAGCCCGGTGGCGCGCGACTGAACCAGGACGACGTCGCCGCGGGGGCACGCGCGCGCGGCCTGCGTGCTCGCGAACATTCGGTTCTGCAGCACCGGCAGCTGCTCGGCGCGGTAGATCTCGCGCCCGCCCTTGTCGGTGAGGCTCAGGACGCTTCGCAGACATTGCTTCAGCTTCCTCGCATCGCCCCAGAACGCCATCGGCTCGTGTTCCGGATAGGGATAGCGGCCGAGGTCGAGCCTGATCGACCAGTCGTTGGCGGCGATCCAGCCTTCGACGAGGGCGCGTATCGACACCGGCTGGCCCGAGCAGACGTTGACGATGCCGTGCTCGCGCCGTTTGCCGGCGAGGGCGACGAGATGGTCGGCAGCCTGCTCGACGGCAAGATAGTCGCGCAGCTGCTCCCCTCCCGACATCGCGAACGACGGCAACGCCGGCGGCGACCGCCTGGCGCAGTTGCGGCAGGAGCGCGCTCGTCGCCTGGCCTTCGCCGTGGAGATAGAAAAGGCGCGCCCACGTGAGCGAGAACGGCAGGTGGCGTTGCAGTTGCTGCAGCTGCTGGCGCAGCGCGTCCTTGGCGAGCGCGTACGGATTTGCCGGCGCAGCGGCGCCGCGTCTCGTCGAGCGGACCTGATTGCATGCCGTACTCGAAGCAGGTGCCGGCGGCGACGAGGGTCGACAGGCCCTCCTCGCACCAGGCGCTTCAAGATTGCATAGTGCGCCGGCAGCTCGCGCTCGAAGTGATGCAGCGATGCGTAGTTCGGCAGCCCGCCCCACGCGAGATGGATCAGCGCATCGGGCCGGCCGAGTTGCTCGAAGGGCCGATCCGGCGGATTCTCGATGTCGATGCGCACGATCCGATGGCGGAATCGAGCGTCGACGGCGACGAAGACGGTCGCACCCATAGCGTCGGCTCGTGGCCGGCGCGCTCGAGCGCGGCGACGACATGACGGCCGACGAAGCCCGTCGCGCCGCTCACCGCCACCTTCACGGCACGCACCTCAGCTCGGGCACCGCCGTGACGAAGCGCCCGCCCCAGGCGCGCACGTAGTCGAGCTGCGCGCATCACCTCGTCGCGCAGGTTCCAGGGCAGGATGACGATGTCGTCGGGCCGCGCCTCGCGCAGCCGCTCCTCGGCGACGATCGGGATGCGGCTGCCGGGCATGTACTTGCCCTGCTTGGCCGGATTGCGGTCGACGACGAAGGCGATCAGGTCCGGGCGCACGCCCGCGTAGTTCATCAGCGTGTTGCCCTTGGCCGCGGCGCCGTACGCGGCCACGTTTCGGCCGGCGCGCCGGGCCTCGATCAGGAACGCCATGAAGTCGTCCTTGACCTTGTCGATGCGTTGCCTGGAAGCCGTCGTAGCCGGCCGCCGTCGCCAAGCCGGCGGCGGCTTCGTCGCGCAGCACGCGCGCGACGGCGTCGCCGGCGGCACGCCGCCCCGTGTCGCTGCGCTGCGCGAACACGCGCAGGCTGCCGCCGTGGGTCGGAAGCTCTTCGACGTCGAACACGGCCAGGCCGTGGGTCGTCGAAGATGCGCCGCACCGTCGTCAGCGAGAGATACGAATAGTGCTCGTGATAGACGGTGTCGAACTGGTTCTCGCGCAACAGGCGCAGCAGGTGCGGGAACTCGAACGTCGCCACGCCGTCGGGCTTGAGCAGCAGTCGCGAAGCCGCGAACGAAGTCGTTGATGTCGGGAACGTGGGCGAGGACGTTGTTGGCGGCGACGAGGTCGACCTGCCGACCTGCCGCCGCCAGCTCGCGCGCGAGCTCGACGCCGAAGAAGCGCTCGACGATGTCGAGGCCGAGCGCGCGCGCCGCCTTCGCGGTGCTCGCCGTCGGCTCGATGCCGTAGCACGGGATGCCGGCGTCGCGGACGTAGCGCAGGAGGTAGCCGTCGTTGGCCGCGACCTCGCTGACAAGGCTCTCGCGCGTCAGCGCGAAGCGCTTGCGCATCGCCTGCACGTAGGCTTCGGCGTGCGCCAGCCACGACGACGAGAACGAGCTGAAGTAGGCGTAGTCGTCGCCGAACAAGGCCTCGCGGCCGGCGTGGTCCTCGGTCTGCACGAGCCAGCAGCGCTCGCAGACGAGCAGGCGCAGCGGATACCAGACCTCGGGCGCGCGCAGCGCCGCCTCGCTCAGGTAGGCGTTCGACGGCGGCGCGCTGCCCAGATCGAGGCAGACGCGCTCGAGCGTCGGCGGCGCAGTGGCGGCACTTCAAAGCGCGATTCCTTCGAACCCGGCCGAGAGCCAGCGCTCGCGCTTCGTCGCGCGGCGAGAGCAGCGCGATCGGCAGCGGCCAGTCGATCGCCACGCGCGGCTCGCGCGGATGGACGCCGCCTTCGCTATCGGCGGCGTAGGCGACCGAGTGGCAATAGAGCATGTCGACGTCGTCGGCAAGCGTCTGCAGGCCGTGGGCGAAGCCTTCCGGGATCAGCAGGGCGACGCCGTTGTCGCCGCTCAACCGTTCGCCGTGCCACTGCAGGAAGGTCGGCGAGCCGCGACGCAGGTCGACGGCGACGTCGAAGACCTCGCCGCGCAGGCAATGGACGAGCTTTTTCTCGGCCCGCGGCGGATGCTGGAAGTGCAGGCCGCGGACGCTGCCGCGCTGCGCCGTGCGGGTGTGGTTGACCTGCGCGACCGGCGCGTTCCAGCCGGCATCGCGCAACTCGTCGGCGCAGAAGAGACGCGCCAGGAAGCCGCGGTCATCGCCGAGACGCGACCGGCGCACGCGCTTCAGGCCGGCGAGCTTCGTGTCTTCGACCTCGAATCGGTTCACGGCGCGCGTCCTGCGAGCGTGGCGGCGTGATCGGCGGCAAGAGCGGCCAGCGCCGGCCGCTTCGTGATCGGCGATGTCGGCTTCGCACAGCGTCCGCGCCGAAGCGCCGTCGGCGAGACGCCGGTACCAGAGCATCGTTCGCTGCACAGCCTCCGGCAGCGCCCAGCGCGGCGCCACGCCGAGCACCGCGCGTGCCCGCGCGACTTCGAGCGCGAGCCGTCCCGCCTCGTGCGGGCCCGCTTCGTCCAGCTCGGCGCGCCACTCGCCCGAGCCATACGCAGCGCGCGCCAGGGCGACGACCGTGCCGACGGTCGCCGCCTCGTCGGTGCGCGGCCCGAAGTTGTACGCGCCGGCGAGGTTCGGCGCGTGCCAGAGCCGCTCGGCCAGGCGCAGGTAGCCGGCGAGCGGGTCGAGCACGTGCTGCCAGGGGCGAATCGCCTGCGGCCGCCGGATCGTCAAGCACCGAGCCGCTTTGCCAGGCACGCACGGCGTCGGGAATCAGCCGGTCCTCGCTCCAGTCGCCGCCGCCGATGACGTTGCCGGCACGCGCCGTCGCCACGGCCACCTGCTGCGCTTCCAGGAACGCGCTGCGATAGCTCGCCGCGACCAGCTCGGCCGCCGCCTTGCTGGCGCTGTAGGGATCGTGGCCGCCGAGGGCGTCGTCCTCGCGGTACGGATACGGCCACTCGTTGTTGCGATAGACCTTGTCGGTGGTGACGACGACAGCGACGCAGACGTCGTCGAGATCGCGCAGGGCGTCGAGCAGATGCGCCGTGCCCATCGTGTTGGTCGCGAAGGTCGCGAGCGGATCGCGATAGCTCGCCCGCACCAACGCCTGCGCCGCGAGATGGAGCACGATCTGCGGCCGGGCCGCGCGCACCGCGGCGGCGGTCGCGGCGGCGTCGCGCAGGTCGACGATCCGGCTCGCGACCGCGCCGTCGAGGGCGGCGAGCCGGTACAGGCTTTTGTCTCGCGGCCGCGAGCGCGAGCCCGGTGACCTCGGCGCCGAGCCGATGCAGCCAGAGCGCCAGCCACGCGCCCTTGAAGCCGGTATGGCCCGTGACCAGGACGCGCTTGCCGCGCCAGAAGGCAGCGCCGCTCGCGCCGCTCACCAGCGCTTCCACGGCGCCCGCCCCGACTGCCACAGCTCCTCGAGCAGGTTCCTTTCGCGCAGCGTGTCCATCGGCTGCCAGAAGCCGCTGTGGACGTAGGCCATCAGCTCGCCGTCCTTCGCCAGGCCGGTCGAGCGGCTCGTGCTCCCAGCTGGTCGCATCGCCCGTCGATCCGATCGAGAACGCGCGGCGAGAGAACGAAGAAGCCGCCGTTGATGAGGCCGCCGTCGCCGCGCGGCTTCTCGATGAAGCCGTCGACGCGCGTGGCCGTCGAGACGAAGCGCGCCGTAGCGTCCGGGCGGCTGCACCGCGGTCACCGTCGCCTGCTTGCCGTGCGAACGGTGGAAGGCGATCTCGGCGGCGATGTCGATGTCGGCGACGCCGTCGCCGTAGGTGAAGCAGAAGCAGTCCTCGTCGCGAAGATAGTCGGCGACGCGGCGCAGCCGCCCGCCGGTCATCGAGTCCTCGCCGGTGTCGACGAGCGTCACGCGCCACGGCTCGGCGTTCTTCTGATGCACTTCCATCGTGTTCTTGGCCATGTCGAAGGTGACGTCCGACATGTGCAGGAAGTAGTTGGCGAAGTACTCCTTGATCACGTAGCCCTTGTAGCCGCAGCAGATCACGAAGTCGTTGACGCCGCCGGCCGAGTAGATCTTCAGGATGTGCCAGAGGATCGGCCGGCCGCCGATCTCGATCATCGGCTTGGGCTTGAGGCTGGTCTCCTCGGCGATGCGACTGCCGAAGCCGCCCGCGAGAATGACGGCCTTGACCGGGCCGCCCGGTCGAGGCTTGCCGGTTGCGATCGCGATCGCCTGCGCTCATCGCCTCATTGTCCTTCAGCGGCGCGGCCGAGAATCCGATCGACCTCGGCGATGACCCGCGCCGGCATCAGCGTCTGCAGGCAGACGCTGGCGCTTTCGTTGCGGTCCTCGCAGCCGGCCCGGTCGCACGGCACGCAGGCAGGCGTTCCCTGGAGGACGCTGACGCTGCCGACGCGCTGCACGAGCGCATGCGCGACGTACGGAACGTCGAGTGTCGGACTCGCCGGCCACGGCCCGAAGTAGCGCGGATTGATCGGCCCGTAGAGCGCAACGACCGGGATCTCGCACGCCGCCGCCAGGTGGGTGATCGAGGTGTCGCCGCCGAGGTAGAGCGCGGCGCCGCGCAGAAGCGTCGCGACCTGGTTCAAGTCGAGGCGGCCGGCGCCGTCGAGGACGCGATCGGCGGCGAAGCCCCTGCGCACCGATTCGACCAGCGCCTTGTCGCCGGCCGACGACGCGCCCGTCAGCACCACCTGCAGACCGCGCTCGAGCAGCGCCGCGACGAGCTCGCGCCAGTGCGCCAGTGGCCAGAGCTTGTAGGCGACGGCCGCCGGCGCCTGCAGCACCGCGTACGGCGGCCGAAGCGCCGCGGCGACCTCGGACGGCAGCGCCGTCGCCGCTGGCGCGACCAGGCGCGCGCCGCCCGGCTCGACCCACGGCGCGAGCAGGCGCAGCTTTTCGACCACCGAGTGCGACTGGTCGTTGTTCATGCGCACCCGGTGCTCGAGCAGCGCCCGTTTCCACCACGACTTCGCCTCGTCGGTGACCTGGCCAGCGCGCCGCTTCGCCGCGGCGAAGCCGTACAGGTGCGCGCGGTCCGAGTACTGTGCGATCAGCGCCAGGTCGTAGCGCCGCCACAAGCGGCGGATCAGCCGACGCGACGCGACCCAGCCGCTGCCGGCGGGCACCTCGATCAGCTCGGCGACGTCGGGATTGCCGCGCAGCATGCCGAGCGTTCCGCCGAAGCCGAGGACGTCGATCGTCGCCTCGGGCCAGCGCGCCTTGGCCGCCGCGATCAGCGGCGTGGTGAGGAGCACGTCGCCGATCTGGCGCGTGCAGATGACGATGATGCGTGCGAAGCGGTCGTCGGCACGGAGCGGGCTCGCCACGGCGCGCGGCCTCTAGAGCAGGACGATGTCGTACTGCTCGGGCGACGGGAACGGCTCGGCGCGGAGCGAGATCGGCTTGCCGATGAAGTCCGAGAGGCCGGCGAGGTGCTGGCTCTCCTCGTCGAGCAGCATCTCGACGACCGCCGCGCTGGCGACGATCCGGAACTCCTTCGGATTGAACTGGCGTGCCTCGCGCAGGATCTCGCGCAGGATGTCGTGGCAGACGCTGCGCGCTGTCTTCACCTCGCCCCGCCCCTGGCACGTCGGGCACGGCTCGCACAGCATGTGGGCGAGCGATTCGCGCGTGCGCTTCCTCGTCATCTCGACCAGGCCGAGCTGGGTGAAGCCGCTCACCGTGATGCGCGTGCGGTCGCGCGCCAGCTGCTTCTTCAGCTCGGCGAGCACCGCCGCCTGGTGCTCCTCGCGCGCCATGTCGATGAAGTCGATGATGATGATGCCGCCGAGGTTGCGCAGCCGCAGCTGGCGCGCGATCGCGTGGCCGGCCTCGAGGTTGGTCTTGAAGATCGTGTCGTCGAAGTTGCGCGCGCCGACGAAGCCGCCGGTGTTGACGTCGACCGTCGTCAGCGCCTCGGTCTGGTCGATGATCAGGTAGCCGCCCGACTTCAGCTCGACGCGCTTGAGGAGCGCCTTCTCGATCTCCTCGTCGATCGAGAACAGGTCGAAGATCGGCCGCTCGCCGGCGTAGTGCTGGAGCTTGTCGACGGCGCCGGGCGTGTACTCGCGGCCGAACTTCGTCAGCTCGTCGAACTGCATCCGCGAATCGATCCGGATCGTCTGCGTGCGCTCGTCGACCAGGTCGCGCAACACCCGCTCGGCCAGGCTCAGGTCCTGGTGCAGCAGCGTTCCGGGCGGCGACTTGAAGGCGCGCTCCTTGACCCGGGCCCAGGTGGTTCGCAGATAGGCGATGTCGTCGGCGAGCTCGGCGTCGCTCGCCTCGGCGGCGTTGGTGCGCAGGATGAAGCCGCCGTTCGCGCCGTTGTCGCTGCCGTCGCGGGCACGCGCCGCGGCATCGGCCTCGACCAGCGCCGCCATGCGCGCGCGCAGCTGGTCGCGCAGCTCGTGCGAGCCGATCTTCTGCGAGATGCCGATGTGGTCGTCCTGCGGCAGGAACACCAGCAGGCGCCCGGCGATCGAGATCTGCGTCGACAGCCGCGCGCCCTTGCTGCCGATCGGGTCCTTGATCACCTGCACCGTGAGCGTCTGGCCCTCGAAGACGATCCGCTCGATCGGCGGCGGTGGCACCGCGCCGGGCGAATGGTCGCCGCGCGAGGTGCCGCCGTTGACGTGGACGTCGGCGATGTGCAGGAACGCGGCGCGCTCGAGGCCGATCTCGACGAACGCAGACTGCATCCCGGGCAGCACGCGCGCGACCTTGCCGATGTAGATGTTGCCGACCCGGCCGCGCTCGAGCTCGCGTTCGATGTGCAGCTCCTGCACCGCGCCGTTCTCGACCACGGCGACGCGCGTTTCCTGCGGCGCCCAGTTGATGAGGATGTCTTGCATCGAGGATCTGGCAGTTCCGGTCGACTAAGGCCGGACGTCGACCCCCGCCCACTCGAGCAGCGCGGCCGTCTCGTGCAGCGGCAAACCCATGATACCGGTGTAGCTGCCCTCGATCCGCTCGATCCAGGCCGCGGCCGCGCTCTGGATCGCGTACGCGCCCGCCTTGCCGAATGGCTCGCCGCTGGCGATATAGCGCTCGATGCGGACGTCGCGGCAAGGGCGCGAAGTGAACCCGCGAGATGCTGGCGACGAGACGGGTCCGACCGTTGGCGGCAACGGCGACGGCGCTGATGACGCGATGCGTGCGACCCGAGAGCAGCGTCAGGATGCGCTTCGCGTCCGCGGCGTTGGCGGGCTTGCCGAGGATGCGCCGGCCGAGCGCGACCGTCGTGTCGGCGCAGACGATCGGCGCGGGGGCAGGCGACGCGCCGCTCGCCGAGCGATCGCCGCTTTCAGCTTGGCCCGGGTCACGCGCTCGACGTAGGCCGCGGGAAGCTCGCCCGGCTGCTCCGTCTCGAGTGCCTCGACGTCTTCGTCGACGCCGGCGAGCAGCAGCTCGTAACGCACGCCGATCTGCTCGAGCAGCTGGCGCCGGCGCGGGCTCTGCGAAGCGAGATAGACGAACGACACGCGCTTCATCGTGGCGCAGGGCTCATTCGCGGTGATAGGGATGATTGACGGTGATCGACCAGGCGCGATACAGCGCCTCGGCGACGAGGACGCGGACGAACGCGTGCGGCAGCGTCAGATCCGACAGGCGCAGCGTCTCGTCGCAGCTCGCCTTCAGCGCTCGATCGAGGCCGTCCGGTCCGCCGGCGATCAGCGCCGCGTCACGGCCGTCGTTCTGCCAGGCGACGAGGCGCGCCGCGAGCTGCGCCGAGGTGACGCGCTCGCCGTGCTCGTCGAGCGCGATCCGGCGCGCGCCGCGCGGCAACGCGGCCTCGATCCGCATCGCCTCGCCAGCCATCAGCTGTGCCGCGCTGCGGCCGGCGCGCGGCTCCGCCTTGACCGCCTTGAGCTCGAGCCGCATCTCGGCCGGGAATCGCTTCGCGTACTCGGCGAACGCGGCGTCGGCCCACGCCGGTATTCGCGTGCCGACCGCGACCAGCACGAGCTTCATCGCCCGCTCCCGGGCGCGAGCGCAACGCCGTTGCCGCTCAGCGTTTGGCGCTCGTCTTCTTGGCCGGCGCGCGCCGCGCACCGGCAGCGGGCCGCGCCGACGCGCCCGCGCTCTTGACGCCGACGGTGCGCACGACGCGACGGCTCGGCGCCGTCTTGCGCGGCGACCGGGCGCTTGGCTGTCTTCGCCGTCTTCGCCGGAGCCGGCGCGCTCGGCGCGCGCCGGAGCGGCGCGCGCTTGGGCTCGCTCGGTGCCGGCGCGGCCTTGACCAGCCGAGTCGGCGCCGCGGCGCCGATCTTCATCCGCACCGGCTTGTCGCCCCACAGCTCCTCGAGGTGGTAGTACTCGCGGATCGCAGGCTGCATGACATGGACGACGGCAGCGCCGCAGTCGACGATGATCCATTCGCCGTTGTCTTCGCCTTCGGTGCGCGGCGACGGCTCGCCGGCCGATTTCACCGCATCGCGAACGCTGGCTGCCAGCGACCTCGTCTGCCGGTTGCTCGTTCCCGACGCGACGATCACGCGTTCGAAGAGCGGCGACAGATGCTCGGTATTGAAGACAACGATGTTCTGGGCCTTGACGTCCTCCAGACCATCGACGATGACGCGCTGCAGCTTGCGAATGTCCATTCAGCTCCTGTTGAGAAGTCAGCGATACAGCTGACGGCGCTCAATATAGCGCGCGACCGCGTCGGGAACGAGACCGGCAATCGGCTCGCCCGCGGCGACCCGGCGCCGCACCTCGGTCGACGAGACATCCATCATCGGCAGCGTCACGATCTGGTGCGGCACGCTTGGCGATGTGGGCATTGACCGTCGGCTCGGCGTCGGGGCGGTTGGCGATCGCCAGCGTCACGAGCGCGACCAGGTCGCGCCAGTCGCGCCAGGTGTGCAGCGTCGCGTACTGGTCCTGGCCGAGGATCAGGAACCACTCGCTTGCCGGCTCGGCGGCGGCCGAGCAAGCGAACCGTGTCGAGGGTGAAGGTGACGCCGTGCCGGCGCAGCTCGATCCGGTCGAGCGTGAAGCGCGGCTCGCCGGCGATCGCCAGGCGCACCATCGCCTCGCGGTCGGCGCCGCTGGTGAGAACGCGCGTCTTTTGCCACGGCTGGCCGGCCGGGATCCAGCGCACCTCGTCGAGCTGCAGCTGCTCGAGCGCGAGCCGGGCGAGCGCGACGTGGGCGTTGTGCACCGGGTCGAAGCTGCCGCCGAACAGGCCGACGCGCTTCATGGCGTCGTCCCCAGCGGCGACGACGCGGCACTGGCCTCATCGGCCCAGTCGCGTGGGCGCAGGAATTCGTCGTAGAGGCGCGCCTCGGCCGTCCCCGGCGCGGGCTGCCAGTCGTAGCGCCAGGTCACGAGCGGCGGCATCGACATCAGGATGCTCTCGGTGCGGCCGCCCGACTGCAGGCCGAACAGCGTGCCGCGGTCGAAGACGAGGTTGAACTCGACGTAGCGGCCGCGCCGGTAGAGCTGGAACTCGCGCTCGCGCTCGCCGTAGGGCAGCGCCCGGCGCCGCTGCACGATCGGCAGGTAGGCACCGAGGAAGGCGTCGCCGACGGCGCGCATCAGCGCGAAGCCGTTGGCGAACCCGCCTTCGGAGAAATCGTCGAAGAAGATGCCGCCGATGCCGCGCGGCTCGTTGCGGTGCTTGAGGAAGAAGTACTCGTCGCACCAGCGCTTGAAGCGCGGGTACTTGTCGGCGCCGAACGGCGCCAGCGCGTCGCGCGCGGCGACGTGGAAATGGACCGCGTCTTCCTCGAAGCCGTAGTACGGCGTCAGGTCCATGCCGCCGCCGAACCAGACCACCGGATCGCGCCCGGCCGGCAGCGCCGCGAGCATGCGCACGTTCATGTGCACCGTCGGCACGTAGGGATTGCGCGGGTGCAACACGAGCGAGACGCCCATCGCCTCGAACGGCGCGTCGACGAGGTCGGCGACACGATGCTGCGTCGCCGCCGCCGGCAGCGCGCGCCCCCTGACGTGCGAGAAGCCGCAGCCGCCGCGCTCGAGCAGCGCGCCGCCTTCGACCAGGCGCGAGATGCCGTCGCCCTCGAGCTTGCCGCCGGGCTCGCGCTGCCAGGCGTCGCTGACGAAGGCGTCGCCGCCTTCGGCTTCGAGCGCGGCGACGATGCGTGCTTGCAGGTCGAGCAGGTAATCGCGAACGGCGGCAGGGTTCATGACGGTGTCGAGAGGTCAGCGCCCGATCGCGCGCTGGCCGATGTCGCCGCGCCACTGCGCGCCGGCGAAAGTGATGCCGCGCAGCGCATCGTAGGCATGCTGCTGCGCCAGGCGCGTCGACTCGCCGAGGGCGGTGACGCAAAGAACGCGGCCGCCGGCGGTGACGACGTCGTTGCCGCGGGTCGTCGTGCCGGCGTGGAACACCTTGACCGCGTCGCTTGCGGTGACGTCATCGCCGCGCGCCAAGAGGCCGGCGATCGCGTCGCCGCCGCGCGGCGCCGCCGGATAGCCCGCCGCGGCCATGACGACGCCGAGCGCGACCCGCCGATCCCAGTCGAGCTCGACCTCGTCGAGCGGATGCTCGACGCTCGGCGCCGTGGCCTGCCAGAGGAGCTCGAACAGGTCGCTCTTCAGACGCATCAGGATCACCTGCGCTTCCGGATCGCCGAGGCGGCAATTGAACTCGACCGTCTTCGGCGTCCCCTGCGCGTCGATCATCAGTCCGGCGTAGAGGAAGCCGCTGAACGGCCGACCTTCGGCGGCCATGCCGGCGATCGTCGGCAGGACGATCTCGTGCATGACGCGCGCGTGCACGTTCGGCGTCACCACCGGCGCCGGCGAGTACGCGCCCATGCCGCCGGTGTTCGGGCCGCGGTCGCCGTCGCCGAGCCGCTTGTGGTCCTGGCTGGTCGCGAGCGGGAGGACGCTGCGGCCGTCGCACAGGACCATGAAGCTCGCTTCCTCGCCGTCGAGGAATTCCTCGATGACGACGCGGCTGCCGGCCGGCGCCGCGCCGCCGAGCATGGTCTCGATCGCGGCGTGCGCCTCGACGTGCGTCGCCGCGACGACGACGCCCTTGCCGGCGGCGAGCCCGTCGGCCTTGACGACGATCGGCGGCGGCGCGGCGGCGACGTGCGCGTGCGCCGCGGCGGCATCGTCGAACACCTCGTAGCCCGCGGTCGGGATCGCGTGGCGCTGCATGAACGCCTTGGCGAACGCCTTCGAGCTTTCCAGCTCGGCGGCGGCGCGGGTCGGGCCGAAGATGCGCAGGCCGCGCGCGCGAAAGAGGTCGACCGCGCCGGCAGCGAGCGCCGCTTCCGGGCCGACGACGGTGAGATCGATCTTCTCGGCCAGCGCGAAGTCGGCGAGCTCGGCGAGATCGGTGATGGCGACGTTGCTGACGTGCGGCTCGGCCGCCGTGCCGGCGTTGCCGGGCGCGACGAAGACGCTCTGCACCCGCGCCGACTGCGCCAGCCGCCAGGCCAGCGCGTGCTCGCGCCCGCCGCCGCCGATGACGAGCGCCTTCAATCGGCCATCTCGGCGTTGTGATAGAGCGCCTGGACGTCGTCGAGGTCCTCGATGACGTCGATCAGCTTCTGCATCCGCTGCGCGTCGTCGCCGGCGAGCGCGACCGAGTTCTCGGGGCGCATCGTCACCTCGGCGACGTCGGCGTGCAGGCCCGCCTTCTCGAGCGCGGACTTTACCGCCTCGAACTCGGGCGGCGACGACAGCACCTCGATCGCGCCGTCGTCGTCGCTGATCACGTCGTCGGCGCCGGCGTCGAGCGCCGCGGCCATCACCGCGTCCTCGCTCGTTCCCGGCGCGAACACGAACTGGCCGACGTGCTTGAACTGGAACGCGACCGAGCCTTCGGCGCCGAGGTTGCCGCCGTACTTGCTGAAGGCGTGGCGCACCTCGGCGACGGTGCGGACGCGGTTGTCGGTCATGCAGTCGACGATCATCGCCGCGCCGCCGATGCCGTAGCCCTCGTAGCGGATCTCCTCGTAGTGCATGCCCTCGAGGTTGCCGGTGGCCTTGTCGATGTTCTTCTTGATCGTGTCGGCCGGCATGTTGGCGCCCTTGGCCTTCTCGACCGCCAGGCGCAGGCGCGGGTTCATCGACAGGTCGCCGCCGCCCTGGCGCGCGGCGACGACGATCTCGCGGATCAGGCGCGTCCAGACCTTGCCGCGCTTCTCGTCCTGGCGGCCCTTCCGGTGCTGGATGTTGGCCCACTTCGAATGACCGGCCATGTGCTCGGAGCGCGCCCGCGGCGGCTGTGACGTTGCAAGAGAGCGCGATTTTAGGTCGCGCCTCGGCAGACGCCGCTCGCCGGAACCCCGTGGTCGCCGGCGCGCGACGCGGGAAGCGGCCCTAAACTGACACTCCCACCTTGCTTCGGGCGCGACACCATGGCCGAACCGATCCTCCTGGCCCGGCACGGCGACATCGAGTGCTTCCTCCTGCCCGGCATGGCGAACCGGCACGGCCTGGTCACCGGCGCCACCGGCACCGGCAAGACCGTGACCCTGCAGACGCTGGCCGAGAACTTCAGCCGCCAGGGCGTGCCGGTGTTCATGGCCGACGTCAAGGGCGACCTCACCGGCATCACCCAGCCCGGCAGCGTCAGCCCGAAGATGGCGGCGCTGCTGAAGGAGCGCGGCATCGAGCCGCCGCCGCCTGCCGCCTGCCCGGCGACGCTCTGGGACGTGTTCGCCGACGCCAAGTCGGCCGCCGGCCATCCGGTGCGCGCGACGGTGAGCGACATGGGCCCGCTCCTGCTCGCGCGCATGCTCGACCTCAACGAGACCCAGCAGGGCGTGCTCCAGCTCGTCTTCAAGATCGCCGACGACAACGGCCTGCTGCTGCTCGACCTGAAGGACCTGCGGGCGATGCTGCAGTACGTCGCCGACAACGCCGCGCAGTTCCAGACCGACTACGGCAACGTCAGCGCCGCCAGCGTCGGCGCGATCCAGCGCGGCCTGCTGCAGATCGACGCCCAGGGCGGCGACAAGTTCTTCGGCGAGCCGATGCTCGACATCGCCGACTTCATGCAGACCGCTCGATCAACGGCCATCAGCAAGGCGTGATCAACATCCTCGCCGCCGACAAGCTGATGACCAGCCCGCGCCTGTACGCGACCTTCCTGCTCTGGATGCTCTCCGAGCTGTACGAGCGCCTGCCCGAGGTCGGCGACCTCGACAAGCCCAAGCTGGTCTTCTTCTTCGACGAGGCGCACCTGCTCTTCGACGAGGCGCCGAAGGTGCTGCTCGATCGCATCGAGCTGGTCGTGCGGCTGGTGCGCAGCAAGGGCGTCGGCGTCTTCTTCGTGACCCAGAACCCGCTCGACGTTCCCGACGCCGATCCTGGCCCAGCTCGGCAACCGCGTCCAGCATGCGCTGCGCGCGTTCACGCCGCGCGACCAGAAGGCGGTGAAGGCGGCGGCGACGACGATGCGCGCCAACCCGAAGCTCGACATCGAGACCGCGATCACCGAGCTCGCCACCGGCGAGGCGCTGGTCAGCCTGCTCGACGACAAGGGCCGCCCGTCGGTCACCGAGCGCGCGTTCGTGCTGCCACCGGCGAGCCGGATCGGCCCCGATCACGGACGACGAAAGGCAAAGCCCTGATCGCGGGCTCGCTCGTCGCCGGCGTCTACGAGAAGGCGGTCGACCGCGAGTCGGCGTACGAGAAGCTGACCAGCCGGGTCGCGGCGAGCCCCGGCGCCGCGCCGACGACGGCGCCGGCGGTGCCCGGGCGGCGCGGCATCTGCGGCACCGGCGCGACGCCCGCCGGCGGCATGCTCGACGGCCTCAAGGACGCGATCTTCGGCTCGACCGGCCCGCGCGGCGGCAAGCACGAGGGCCTGGCCGAAGTGGCGGCGCGTTCGGCCGTGCGCTCGATCGGCTCGGGCGTCGGCCGCGAGATCATTCGCGGCGTGCTCGGCTCGATCCTCGGCGGCGCCGAAGCGACGCTAGCCGGTCGTGCCGGCTCAGATCCCGCCGTACCACTCGTAGCCTTCGTCTTCCCAGTAGCCGCCCTTGCCGCCGCGGATCTTCGAGAAGTCGGCGACGAGCTCGATCGCGCGCACGTACTTGGCCTGCTTGTAGCCGAGCTGGCGCTCGACCCGGCAGCGCAGCGGCGCGCCGTTGGTCACCGGCAGCGGCTTGTCGTTGAGCTCGTAGGCGAGGATCGTCTGCGCGTGATGCGCATCGTCCAGGTCGATGCTCTCGTAGTAGCGCGAGTCGCGGCCGTCGAGCGACGGCCCGTCCATCGAGTCGTAGCAGCGGAAGAGGACGAACTTCGCCTCCGGCCGCGGGCTCGACCTGCGCCAGGATGTGACCGAGCTGCACGCCCTTCCACTTGCCGATGCAGCTCCAGCCCTCGACGCAGTCGTGGCGCGTGATCTGGGTTCGCGCCGGCATCGCGCGCAGCTCGTCGAGGCTGAACTCGGCGGGCTTCGCGACCAGGCCGCCGACCGTCGAGCCTGTAGCCGGCGAAGCCGCTCGTTGCGCAGCGCGACGTAGTCGGCGTCGCCGGGGCTGAGCGTGCCGTTGCCGCGAAAGACCGGCGCCACCTGCGACGGCTCGAACTCCTGCGCCATCGCCCGGCGCGGCGCGACGACGCCGGCCGGCGGCGTGGCTGAGCCGCTGCGCGCCCTTCAGCGTGTCGACGAAGGCCGGGTTGTTGGAAAGCTTGTCGCAGCCGCTCAGCACCGCCGCGCCGGCTGCGGCGACCGCGCCGCGCAGCAGATGGCGGCGATCGCGCTGGCGCGCGCGCATCAGGGTGAAGGTCTTGCTCATGGGCGCACCTCGTTCGATGCCGGGTCGGGCGGCACCTGGTACCAGCCGGTGATCATCGAGCGCATCTCGTTCCAGACGCCGGCGACGATGACCTCGAAGACGTGGATGAAGACGAACAGCAGCAGCCCCGCCGCGGCGAGGAAATGCAGCGAGCGCGCCGACTGGCGCCCGCCGAGCAGGTCGACCCAGCCGGTGAAGACGGTGTCGATGCGCGGCGAGAGCGCCATCCCGGCGAAGACGATCAACGGCAGCAGGACGAAGATGACGATCAGGTAGGTCAGGCTCTGCAGCACGTTGTAGCGCGTCGCCGCGGCGCCGGTCGGGTGCTTGAACTTGATGTGGTCGACGACCGAGCGGCCGATGTTGCGCAGCTCATCGCGGGTCGGCACCAGGTCCTTCACCAGATGGCGGCTGAAGATCGTGTAGAGCACGTAGGCGACGCCGTTGACGACGAACAGCCAGGCGAAGAACAGGTGCCAGTGGCGCGCCATCGCCAGCCACTGCGGCCCGGGGATCGTCGCCCAGCTCGGAAAGCCGCGGGCCGTCGTCTCGCCGTTGACCTTCGAGACGCCGAGCACGCCGGTGGTCTGGAAGTCGGTGCTGCCGATCCGGGTCTTGCCGACCGGGCCCTGCGGCGTGTTCTCGCCGCGGATCGAGAGCCAGGGCGTTCCGGTGACCGAGTCGTGGCCCCAGTAGAGCGTCGGGTGGGCGTTGAAGATGTTGAGGCCGCTGCCGAGCAGGATCGTCATGCAGACGACGTTGATCCAGTGCATCACGCGCACCGGCAGGCGATGGCGGTAGATGCTCTGTGCGGCGCCGGCGGCGGCCGCCGGCGTGGACGCGGGCACGATCGCGTCGGCTTCGATGTCCATGGACTCGTTCTCCCTGAAGGCCTGGCTCGATGTCGCGCGGCCGCAGGCGATCCTTACACGCCTGGCCGGCAACCGTGCCTAGGGCACGGCGGTCATCCGGATCTCGGGCCGCAGAAGAATACGCGCTTCGCCGCCGACGCTGGCGATGACGCCGTTGGCGGCGAAGCTCGATGGCGCCTCGGGCTCGAGCACGGCGACCGCCAGGTTGGCGAGCGGCTGCTCGAGCGAGACGTAGTAGCCGCCGGCGGCGAGGTCGAGCAGCGCCGGCGTCGTCTGCACGCGCAGGCGGGTCGCCGCGCCGGCGTTGGCGGCGACGCTGGCCGGCGCGGTGAGCGTCTCGCGCCCGATCTCGCGATAGGTCTCGCCGCGCACCTCGGCGATCTCGGCCAGCTGCTGCACCTCGATCCCGAGCAGGCGCAGGCGCTGCACGGCGTCGCTCTCGGCCGCAGCGAGCCAGTAGCCGCACGGCCGCGGCCGCGACTTAAGCGGTGCGCAGCTTCAGCGCCGATTCCCAGGCGACGGTCAGGCGCCGGATCTCGCCGCTGTCGCGATCGATCATCGAATACGCGTATTCGCCCGGCGTCGGCGCCGCGTCGAGGACGACCTCGCCCTTGCACGCCAGCGACGCGGTCTCGCGGTCGACGAACTGGCGCAGCTTGACGAGGTCGGCGGCGTGATTCGCGGCGCTCGCCAGCACGCTCGTCGTCGCCACCACCTGTGCCTGGACGCGCCGCTTCAGATCGGTTCGGCCGAGGCCGCCGCCGCGCGTCTCGACCAGCAGGCTGACGGCGTTGCGCAAGCCGTTGGCGTTGCGGCTGATCTGCGGCCCGACGCCGCCCATCGCGAGCCGGCGATCGGCCGGATCGTCCGAGGTCGTCGCGTACCAGTCGCTGCTGAGGCCCGGCGCCTCTTCAGGCTCGCGACCAGCGGCTGGCGAAACCATTCCTCGGCCGCGCGCGTGACGAACGGCGGCAGGTTGGCGACGGTCGCGTACTGCAGCAGCGCATCGAAGCGCTGCACGCCGCCGAACTTGGCCTCGAAACCGGCGTCGACCGGGTACTCGTGCAGGTCGAGGACGACGACCGGCGCGAGCTCGCCGACCAGGCGCGTCAGCGCGCGCGCTTCGGGCGTGCGCAGCAGCAGGTGGTCGCGGTTGATGTCGGTGCCGTCGGCGGCGGCGCGCGTGAACGCGCTGGCGCCGTCGGGATTGGCGCGCGGCACGAGAACGACGTCGACCCGGTCGAGCACGCTGGCGAGCCGGCCGTCGGCGAGCTCCTGGGCGATCACGATCAGCGCCTCGCTGCCGGCCGGCTCGTCGCCGTGCTGGCCGGCGATGACGACGACCGTCGGCCGGCGCGTTGCCGTCGCGGCGACGCCCGATGCGGCGACCGCCGGCGGCCGGCGCCGGCCGGGTGAAGGCAAGCGCCTCGATCGGCCGGCCCGCCTGCGAGACTGCCGAGGCTCAGCACCTTGATCTCGCTTCCGCGCTCGAGGCCGAACAGGATCGAGCGCAGCTCGTCGTCGCGCGTCATCGCCTGGCGGCCCGGCTCGAAGGCCGGCGTTGCGAACGTCAACGCCGGTTCCGGGAAAGTGCGCGGCGACGGCCGCCGGAACGGCGTTCGCTTGCGGCAGCGGCGCGGCGGCGACGATCGGCGGCAGCGGCTGCGTCGGCACCGGCACCGCGACCGCGGTCGCGCCCGAAGCGGACTCGGCAGCGCCGCGCGTCGGCGCGCTCGGCGCCGGCCGCGCCGCGGCGACGGGCGGAGCCGTTGCGGGCAGTGGCGGCAGCTTGAACGGCGTGCTGCAGGCCAGCAGCAGCAAGCCTGTCGAAGCGATCGCCAAGCGCCGTCGAACAAGCGAGCCACCCCACGCGGCCATCGGTCAGCCTCCTTTGCACCGGATGGCGCACTGTGGCCAATATAGCTGCGCGCCTGTGAGCCTGCGCCGCAGGGGCGTCGCTTGGCGCCGCCGGCGCGCATTCCGTCGCAGCGCGCCCGGGCAGGCGCGGCGCCTCGCCCAGAATCGCGCCATGGACATCGCGGCCGCACCGCCCCGCCTGCCGAAGCGCGAGCTGTGGCGGCGCTTCGTGCTGCGCGGCGTTCGGGTCGAAGCCTTGGCGCTGGTCATCGCCGTCTGCCTGTGGGCGACTTTCCACCAGGACCTCGGCATCTCGCTGGTCTACTCGATCTGCATCTCGACCATGTGCTGGCTGCTGATCGACATCGGCCGCGCCGTCGTCGCGGCACATCGGCCGTCGTGGGTCGGCGGCGGCGGCGGCCAGTGGCCGGGCTGGATCTGGATGCTCGGCATCGTCGCCGTCGGCGCGATCCTCGGCTATGCGGCGGGCAACGAGATCGCCAACCGGCTGACCGGTCTGCAGGCGCCGGGTCCGTTCAATGCGGGCCCGCGCCAGACCCTGTCGTTGCTCGTGATGGCGCTCGTTCCAGCGGTCGCGATCACCTATTTCTTCCAATCTCGCGAGCTGATCTCGGCGCAGCGCGCGGCGGTCGAGCGCGCCGAGCGCCAGGCCGCCGAGCAGCAGTTGAAGCTGCTCGAATCACAGCTCGAGCCGCACATGCTGTTCAACACGCTCGCCAACCTGCGCGCGCTGATTTCGGTCGACCCGGTGCGGGCGCAGGCGATGCTCGATCGCCTGATCGCGTTCCTGCGCGCGTCGCTCGCCGGCTCGCGCGCCGGCGCGCAGACGCTCGCCGTCGAGCTCGACCGCCTGCGCGACTACCTCGCGCTGATGGAAGTGCGCATGGGCCCGCGCCTGACGACGCGCATCGCGCTTGCCGGCGACGCGGCAGCGGCGCTGGTGCCGCCGCTGCTGCTGCAGCCGATCGTCGAGAACAGCATCAAGCACGGCCTCGAGCCGAAGCGCGAAGGCGGCCGAATCGAGGTCAGCGCCGGTCGCGAAGGCGACGCGCTCGTGATCCGCATCCGCGACAGCGGCGTCGGCGCTGCCACTGCGCTCGCGCCGGGGAACGGCGGCTTCGGCCTCGGCCACGTGCGCGAGCGGCTCGCGACCTTGTACGGCGCGCGCGCGGCGTCGTTCGAGCTCGTTCCGGTCGACGATGGCGACGGCGGGATGCTCGCGACGGTGCGCCTGCCTTTCACGATCGAGCCGGCGGCAACGGCGGCCGCGACGCTGACACCTTGAGCGCCGACCGATGACGCCACGCGCCCTGATCGCCGAAGACGAGCCGCTCCTCGCCGCGACGCTGCAGGCCGAGCTCGCGGCCCTCTGGCCCGAGCTCGCGCTGGCGGCGGTCGTCGCCGACGGCCAGAGCGCGGTCGACGAGACGCTGGCGCTCCGGCCCGACGTCTGCTTCCTCGACATCCGCATGCCCGAGATGAGCGGGCTCGAGGCGGCGCAGGCGCTCGCCGAGGACTGGCCCGACGACGGCACGCCTTTCCCGCTGATCGTCTTCGTCACCGCCTACGACCAATACGCGCTGCAGGCGTTCGAGCGCGCCGCGTTCGACTACGTGCTGAAGCCGGTCGAGGCGGCGCGGCTGGCGCAAACCTGCGCGCGCTTGCGCAACGCGCTCGCGGCACGCGCTGCCACGAGCGTCGCGGCCAGCGGCGAGCCGGCGACCAGCACCGGCTCGTCGGGGCTCGCCGCAGCGGTCGAGCAACTGCGCACGCTCCTGGCAACGTCCGGCGTGGCGCCGGCACCGGTCGAGCCGCTGCGAGTCATCCAGGCCGGGATCGGCAACGCGATCCACATGGTGCCGATCGACGAGGTCGTCTACTTCGAGGCGGCCGACAAGTACATCCGCGTCATGACGGCAACGCGCGAGTACCTGATCCGGGTCGCGCTGCGCGAGCTGCTGCCGCGCCTCGATCCGGGCCGCTTCTGGCAGATCCATCGCGGCACCGTCGTTCGCGCCGATGCGGTCGCCGCGGCCGAGCGCGAGGAGAGCGGCCGCGTCACGCTGCGCCTGCGCGGCCGGCCCGAAAAACTCGTCGTCAGCCGCCTGCACGCGGCGCGCTTCAAGGCGATGTAGCGGCCTCCTAGAATCTGCCGCTCGCCATCAGGATCCCATGACCAGCCCCAAGGAAGCCGTCGCGCCCGGAAGCAATTTTCTGCGCCAGATCATCGAACGCGATCTCGCCGAGGGCACCTACGCCGGCCGCCGCTTCGCCGGCACGCCGGGCGACGCGACCCATCACGCCGCGGCCCCGCCCGATCCGGCGCGCATCCGCACGCGCTTCCCGCCCGAGCCGAACGGCTACCTGCACATCGGCCACGCCAAGAGCATCTGCCTCAATTTCGGCCTGGCGCAGCGACTACGGCGGCATCTGCCACCTGCGCTTCGACGACACCAATCCGGAGAAGGAAGAGCAGGAGTACGTCGACGCGATCATCGACGCGGTGCACTGGCTCGGCTTCGACTGGACCGCGCCCGAGCCCGCGCTCGGCGGCGCGCCGACCGGCCACCTCTACTTCGCGAGCGACTATTTCGACTTCATGTACCGCGCCGCCGAGGCGCTCGTCGGCGCCGGCCACGCCTACGTCGACGAGCAGAGCGCCGAGGAGATGCGCGCCAGCCGCGGCGACTTCGCGACGCCGGGCCGGGCCAGCGTCTACCGCGCACGCACGCCGGAAGAAAACCTGATCCGCCTGCGCCAGATGAAGAACGGCGAGCTCGCCGACGGCGCCGCCGTGCTGCGCGCCAAGATCGACATGGCGAGCCCGAACATCAACCTGCGCGACCCGGCGCTGTACCGGATCAAGCGCGCGACCCACCACAACACCGGCGACGCCTGGTGCATCTATCCGATGTACACCTACGCGCATCCGATCGAGGACGCGCTCGAGAACGTCACGCACTCGATCTGCACGCTCGAGTTCGAGGACCAGCGGCCGTTCTACGACTGGCTGCTCGACACGCTCGCCGAAGCTCGGCCTGCTGGCGCAGCCGCGGCCGCACCAGTACGAGTTCGCGCGCCTCAACGTCACCTACGTCGTCACCAGCAAGCGCAAGCTCAGGCAGCTGGTCGACGAGGGCATCGTCGACGGCTGGGACGACCCGCGCATGCCGACGATCGCGGGCCTGCGCCGGCGCGGCTACACGCCCGAGTCGATCCGCGTCATGTGCGAGCGCGCCGGCACCAGCAAGGCCGGCGGCTGGACCGACTACGCGAGCCTCGAGATCGCGCTGCGCGACGACCTCGAGGCGAAGGCGCCGCGCGCGATGGCGGTGCTCGATCCGATCCGCCTCGTGCTCACCAACTGGGCCGAGATCTTCGGCAGCGCCGCGCACCGCGAGCCGTGCCACGCGCCCGCGCATCCGCAGCGGCCCGAGCTCGGCATGCGCGAGTTCAAGCTCGGGCCCGAGCTCTGGATCGAGCGCGACGACTTCGCCGAGGTGCCGGCCAAGGGCTTCTTCCGCCTCTATCCCGGCAACCGGGTTCGCCTCAAGTACGGCTACGTCGTCGAGTGCACCGGCTGCGAGAAGGACGCGAACGGCGTCGTCACCGCGCGTCCTCGCGACGGTCGTCGCCGACACGCGCAGCGGCACCCCCGGCGCCGACGCGGTCAAGGTCAAGGGCACGCTCACCTGGCTCGCCGTCGACGACGCGATGCCGGCCGAGGTGCGCCTCTACGACCGCCTGTTCAACGAGCCGCATCCCGACGCCGGCGGCAAGGACTTCAAGGCGAGCCTGCATGCCGACAGCAAGAAGGTCGTCGCCGGCTTCGTCGAGCGCTCGCTGGCGACCGCAAAGCGCGGCGATCGCTTCCAGTTCGAGCGCCACGGCTACTTCGTCGCCGACCTCGTCGACCACGATCCGGCGCGGCCGGTCTTCAACCGGACGGCGACGCTGCGCGACACCTGGTCGCGCTAAGACGGGTCAGGCCTGTCTTCCGGCGCAGTGCATCGGTCAGCGCGCCGCCCATCGACGCTTCGAAGTTTCGACCTCCCCCGACGTCATGCTCACGCCGAGGGTGGCGGTCACGTTCTGACGAATCGCCTTACATCGGCGGCTCGAAGCCGTTGCGGCCGGCGGTGACGCGCAGCGCCGTGGGTTGGCCGTTCCTGACCTGGGCCGTGACGATCACCTTGGCGCCGGGCACGAGCAGCGATCGGTCGCCCGGCTTCAGCGTCACGACCGGAACGCCGTCGGGAACGAAGATCGACTTCTCGCCGTCCTTGTAGCGCAGCGTCATCGTCCGTCCCTTGGTGCCGGGGGCGACCGCCGCGACGGTCGCGTTGGTCATCTGCGAGCCAGGCTGCAGATCCCATGGCGAATGGCCTTCGCCGGTGCCGCGCATGCTCTCGGCGAACACCAGCACCTCGAGCGCGGCGAGCTTGCCGTCGGGTTCGGGAAGCGATGCGATGCCGACGAAGCTGCCTTGCTGGATCGCGGTCGGGTCGATCGGCAGCACCTCGCTGACCGAGAAGTTGTCGGCCAGCGCGAAGGTCGTGGTCTCGCCGATGCGATCCCTGACGACGAGCGAGGCGGCGTCGACCTTCAGGACTGTCGCCGCGCACGCGCATCGTCGGCGCCGCCGGCTGGGCGAGCGCTGCCGCCGAGCAAAAGGCCAGCATGACCAGCAGGCTTCTTCTCATGGGCCGTCTCCGTGGTTGCAAGCGGCTGTTGTACCGCAGCCGAAGACGGCGTGCGCATGGGCCAGAATGAGGCCATGACGCCGACCCTGTCCCGAACGCTCGCCGCTCTTCCATTCGTGCTCGTCGCGCTCGCCTGGCACGGCCGACGTCGTCGCGCAACCAGCCAGCGCCGCGATCACGGCGTCATCCGGCCTGGTCTACAAGTCGCTGCGCGAAGGCGCCGGCCCGAGCCCGACCGCGAGCCGACACCGTCAAGGTCCACTATCGCGGCACGCTGCTCGACGGCAGCGAGTTCGACAGCTCGTATTCACGCAACGCCCCGGCGGTCTTCCCGCTCAACCGGGTCATCAAGTGCTGGACCGAGGGCGTGCAGCGGATGAAGGTCGGCGGCAAGGCCGAGCTCGTCTGCCCGCCCGACCTGGCCTATGGCACGCGCGGCGCCGGGCGGGGTGATACCGCCAAACGCGACGCTGCGCTTCGAGATCGAGCTGCTCGGAATCAATCCGCCCTGAGCGCGACAACGCCGCCGCGATGCTTGCGCAGGCGGCGGCGTCGGGCGTTCAGCGGGTCAGCGGTAGACGTGCTCGCCGCGGTTCGACTTCCATGAGTTCTCGAAGTAAGCTCGCGTCCTCGTCGTTGCGCGGGCGGACGGCCATCAGGATGCCGCCTTCGCGGATCCCCTTGTCGTATTCCTTGACGCGCTCTTCCGGAATGCCCCAGCCGATCAGCGCGCCGACGATGCCGCCGGTCGCGGCGCCGGCGCCGGCACCGGCAATCGCCGCGGCCAGCGGACCGGCGATGACCAGACCGAGGCCCGGCAGGGCGATGGTCGTTCCGACCGCAGCGATCGCCGCGGCGATCGCACCCAGGCTGCCGCCGATCGCGCCGCCGATTCCCGCGCCCTCGGCCGCCTTGGAGCCGAGCTCGGTCTCGCGACCGCTGGTGGTGCCCGAGAAGTGGCGCTTGCGGGTGTCGTCGGACATGACGACATTGACGTCGTCACGGTGGTAGCCGCGGTCCGAGATCGACTGATAGGCGCGCTCGGCGCTGTCGCGATCGCGGAAGAGACCGGTGAGCACGGGTCCGTTGCTGTTCATCTGCGTCACTCCTGGTTGGGTTGAACCACGGTGAAGGATGAAGCGGCGCGGGATCGCAGCGAAGCGGAAGCGACCGCCCGCGCGAGTCGTCTGGGCGGCGAGTCGACCGTCGGCGCGCTCCTACAGCGCCGCGCTCGGAGCGAGCCGATCAGCGCCGGGCGTCTGCCGGCGTGAGGAAATGGCGCACCAGCGGAACGGTGAGCATCAGGCACGCCGAGGCGGCGAGCGCCATCGGCAGCATCGATCCGGTGGCGCTCATCGCCCAGGCGCCGACCAGGAGCGTGGCGTGGCCGGTGGCGTAGAGCTTGAGCGGCCGCGCGAGGCGGGCGGGTAGTTTCCTGGGCATGGCGACCTCCCTGAATCGGCCCAGTGTGACAGCAGCTACGCAACCGGTGCGCGCCGCCCGCCTGCCCGAGGCCGCGAAACCGTGCACTGTTGGCGAGGCACGACATCCCGCGTGCGCCCGAAGCATCGTGCGTGCCTGACAGCGGGATGCGGTAGCAACCTACAGGTCGGCGCAGCAGCGTCGTCCACATTCGTCGGGTTGCTTCTCCGCCGACCTTGCCATGCGCTCCTTTCGCTTCGTTCCGCTTGCCGTCGCGGTGGCCGCGGTCGCCGCCTGCGGCGACGTCGCCACCCTGCCCGACAGCGCCGGCATGGGACCGCATCCGGCGCTGCCCGAGCCGCACAAGACCTTGATCCCGACCGTCCACGTCGCCCTGGCCAAGGGCTGGCCCGACGGCGACAAGCCCGTGGCCGCGACCGGCCTCACGGTCACCGCCTACGCGACCGGCCTCGATCATCCGCGCTGGCTCACGGTGCTGCCCAACGGCGACGTGCTCGTCGCCGAGACCAACGCACCGCCCAAGCCGGAAGACGACAAGGGCGTCAAGGGCTGGTTGATGAAGCAGCTGATGAAGCGCGCCGGCGCCGGCACGCCGAGCGCCGACCGGATCACGCTGCTGCGCGGCGTCAAGGGCGACGGCACGGCCGAGTCGCGCAGCGTCTTCGTCGAGCACCTGCACTCGCCGTTCGGCATGACGCTGGTCGGCAACGACTTCTACGTCGCCAACTCGGACGGCGTGGTGCGCTACCCCTACAGCGAGGGCGCGACCCATATCGACGCGGCGCCGACGACCGTCGCTCCCCTGCCCGCGGGACCCATCAACCACCACTGGACCAAGAACGTGATCGCCAGCGCCGACGGCGCCAAGCTCTACGCGACGGTCGGCTCGAACAGCAACGTCGCCGAGAACGGCATGGCCGCCGAGGAGGGCCGCGCCGCGATCTGGGAGATCGACCGCAAGAGCGGCGCGAGCCATCTCTTCGCCACCGGCCTGCGCAACCCGAACGGCATGGCCTGGGGCAGCGACGGCACGCTCTGGACGGTCGCCAACGAGCGCGACGAGCTCGGCAGCGACCTCGTCCCCGACTACCTCACCTCCGTCCACGACGGCGCCTTCTACGGCTGGCCCTACAGCTACTACGGCCAGCACGTCGACGATCGGGCGCAGCCGCAGCGTCCCGACCTCGTCGCCAAGGCGGTCGCGCCCGACTACGCGCTCGGCCCGCACACGGCCTCGCTCGGCCTCGTCGCATCGACCGGCGCCACCTTGCCGGCGCCGTTCACGAACGGCATGTTCGTCGGCCAGCACGGCTCGTGGAACCGCAACCCGCCGAGCGGCTACAAGGTCGTGTTCGTGCCGTTCGCCGACGGCAAGCCGTCGGGCATGCCGATCGACGTGCTCACCGGCTTCCTCGACGCCAACGGCGACGCCAAGGGCCGGCCGGTGGGCGTGGCGATCGACAAGAGCGGCGCGCTGCTGGTCGCCGACGATGTCGGCAACGTCGTCTGGCGCGTCACCGCGACCGGGCGCTGACGCGACACGCGCGCACCGCTCAGCCGCTACTTCGCCTTGGTCTGCACCCAGTCCTTGAGCGCGGCCAGCGTCTTCTCGACGTGCCGGCTCGGATTCAGGCTCTGGTAGTTGTAGACCACCTTGCCGTTGGGGGCGATGACGTACGAGACGCGGTTGGCGTAGTCGGGGCGCGTCGTCATCACCGCGTCGTACGACTTCATCACGACCTGGCTGTTGTCGGAGGCGACCGGGAACTTGCCCTGGCAGGCCTGGACCGAGAACTTGCCGAGCGTGTCGATGTCGTCCGACGAGACGCCGATCACGGTCGCGCCGAGCGCCTCGTACTTCGACATCGCCTCGGCGAACTCGTGCGCCTCGATCGAGCAGCCGACCGAGAACGCCGCCGGAAAAAAGTACAGGACCACCGGTCCCTTGGCCAGCGAATCGGCGAGCGTGAACTTGAACTGCTTGCCGTCGAGCGCGGCCGTCGCTGTAAAGTTTGGCGCCGCATCTCCGACGTCGAGTGCTGCGTATGACGATGTCGCCAACGTGAGCATCAGCACCATGAACGCGAGAAGTTTCTTCATGACGGGCTCCGGTCGGTCGCTGCCGCGCTCTTCATCTTACGAGAAAGGCACTCGCCTCGCGGCGTACGACGAGCCGGCTGCAGCGGATCGGCGGCGCGGCAAGAGGAGCCTTGCCGGCCGTGCGGCGGCGCTCGTTGCTCGGCCTCGCCGGCGCGCTTCTCGCCGGCTGCGGCTCGCTGCCGACCAACGTCGGCAAGACCGACTCGAGCGCGCTGCCGCCCAATCCCGAAAGCCCGCTGGTCAAGATCGCGGCGAGCTCGATCCCCTCGCCCGAGCAGACCGGCGTGCGCCTGTTGCCGCTCGGCGCCTACTCGCTCGACACCCGGATCCAGCTGGCCCAGCGCGCGACGAGCTCGCTCGACGTCCAGTACTACGTGCTCGAGGACGACCCGACCGGCCGGCTCCTGATGACGGCGCTGCGCGATGCGAGCGTGCGCGGCGTTCGCGTCCGCCTGCTGGTCGACGACCTCTACACGACCCACTCCGACCCGCTGCTGCGCGGCCTGGCGTCGTTCCCGAACATCGAGGTGCGCCTCTTCAATCCGTTCTGCTGTGCCCGCGGCAGCGGCGTCGGCGCCCGCTACACCGCGTCGATCTTCGACTTCGGCCGGCTCAACCACCGCATGCACAACAAGCTCTTCATCGCCGACGGCGTGATGGCGGTGGCCGGCGGGCGCAACATCGCCGACGAGTACTTCCTGCGCGCGATGAACGCCAACTTCGTCGACATGGACGCGTTCGTCATGGGCGCGGTGGTGAAGTTCGATGTCGGCCATCTTCGACCGCTACTGGAACAGCGAGGTCGTCTACCCGATCGAAGCGGTCGGCGAGCCGCTCGGCGACCGGCCGGCGCGCGCCAAGGCGTTCGACGCGCTGATCGCGAGCCTGCCGCCATCGCCGCCGACCAATCCGCCCGCGACCGACCTGCTCGGCTACGGCCCGCTCGTCGAAGAGCTCGATGCCGGCCAGATCGGCCTCGAGTGGGGCATCGCCCGCGCCTTCTCCGACCCGCCCGAAAAGCTGCTCGCGATGTCGCCCAAGGTCGCGTTCGAGATGAGCGTCACCAACGACGTGATGATGCAGGTCTGGCAGGCCAGGAGCGACCTGGTCCTGACCTCGCCGTACATGATTCCGGGCGAAAAGGGGATGGAGTCGTTTCGCAACCTCGAGAAGGAGAAGGTCAAGGTCACGGTGATCACGAACTCGCTCGCCGCGACCGACGAGCCGCTCGTCCACAACGGCTATTCGCACTATCGCACGGCCATGCTCCAGGCCGGCGTCGACCTCTACGAGCTGAGCCCGACGCGCACCCAGCAGACCAAGCGGCTCGGCATGTTCGGCGCCTCGCTCGGGCGGCTCCACGCGAAGACGGCGGTGATCGACAAGAAGACAATCTTCATCGGCTCGATGAACCTCGACCCGCGCTCGGCCAGCACCAACACCGAGTTCGGCATGTTCATCGAGAGCCCGGCGCTGGCCAAGGAGCTGCTGCGCGTCATCAACATCAGCAAGCTCGAGGGCGCCTACCGGCTGCGCCTCGATCCGAAGACGAACCAGCTCGAGTGGCTCACGCTCGACGACGACAAGGAAGTCATCCTCGGGGTCGAGCCCGAGTCGAGTCTCTGGCTGCGCGTGCACAACATGCTGCTCGGCTGGTTCGTTCCCGAGCAGCTGCTGTAGTTCGGTTCGCAAGACCGAGCGCCTGCCTCAGCGACGGCACAATCGCCGCGATGGCACTGTCGACGACCAGCCGCATGGGCGACTTCGACTACGTCGTGGTCGGCGGCGGATCCGCCGGCTGCGTGCTCGCGGCGCGGCTGAGCGAGAACCCGTTCGTTCGCGTCTGCCTGCTCGAGGCCGGGCCGGTCGACAAGAGCGTGCTGATCCATTGCCCGGCGGGCTTTCCGCTGCTCGGCCGGACCGGCGGCGCCAACTGGGACTTCGAGACCGTTCCGCAGGCCGGCCTGAACGGCCGCCGCGGCTACCAGCCGCGCGGCAAGGTGCTCGGCGGCTCGAGCTCGATCAACGCCATGATCTATGTCCGCGGCCAGCGCGAGGACTACGACGGCTGGGCGGCCGAAGGCAACAGCGGCTGGGGCTGGGCCGACGTGCTGCCCTACTTCAAGCACGCCGAGCACAACGAGCGCGGCGCCGACGCGTTTCATGGCGGCGCCGGCCCGCTCAACGTGATGGACCTGGCGAGCCCGCATCGCTTCGGCCGGCTGTTCGTCGAAGCCGCGGTGCAGGCCGGCCTCGCCGCCAATCGCGACTTCAACGGCGCGCATCAGGAAGGCGCCGGCCTGTATCCAGGTGACGCAGAAGAACGGCGAGCGCTGCAGCGCCGCCAAGGCCTATCTCGCGCCGAACCTCGATCGGCCCAACCTCGTCATCGTCACCGGCGCGCACACGACCCGCGTGCTGCTCGAAGGCCGGCGCGCGGTCGCGGTCGAAGCGCAGCGTCGGCGGCGAGCTGCAGGCGTTTCGTGCCCGCCGCGAGGTCGTCGTCTGCGCGGGCGCGTTGCAGTCGCCGCAGGTGCTGATGCTGTCGGGCATCGGCCCGGGCGAGCACCTGCGCCGACACGGCATCACGACCCGGATCGATCTGCCCGGCGTCGGCCGCCATCTGCACGATCACATCGACGTCGTCGCCGTGCTCGATGCGCCGCACCTCAAGGATCTGTTCGGCCTGTCGCTGTCCGGCGCGGTCTCGCTGCTGAAGGCGGTGCTCGAATGGCGCCGCCATCGGCGCGGCCCGCTCACCACCAACTACGCCGAAGGCGGAGCGTTCCTGCGCAGCCGGCCGGAAGAGACGCGGCCCGACCTGCAACTGCACTTCATCGTCGCCAAGCTGCTCGACCATGGCCGCAAGACCGTCTTCGGCCACGGCTACTCATGCCACGTCTGCCTGATGCGGCCGAAGAGCCGCGGCCAGGTCGAGCTGGCGAGCGCCGATCCGTTCGCGGCGCCGCGGATCGATCCGGCCTTCCTCGCCGAGCGCGACGACGTCGACCGTCTGGTGCGCGGCTTCAAGGCGATGCGCCACATCCTCGCGCAGCCGGCGCTCGCCGGGCACGGCGCGCGCGAGCTTGCGGCTTCGGCAACGGCGCAAAGCGACGTCGAGATCGAGCGCTTCATCCGCGGCCACGCCGACACGATCTATCACCCGGTCGGCACCTGTCGCATGGGCAAGGGCCCGCTCGACGTCGTCGACGACGAGCTGCGCGTGCGCGGCAGCGACGGCCTGCGCGTCGTCGACGCGTCGATCATGCCGACGATCGTCAGCGGCAACACCAACGCGGCGACGATCATGATCGCCGAGAAGGCGGCGGCGATGATCAAGGCGTCGACGCGGGCGGACGAGCCGACGACGATGACCGTTCCCGACTTCCACCGCCTCGAGGACACCCAGATGAAGACCCGTGCCGCCGTCGCCTGGAAAGCAGGCGCTCCCTGTTCCCGGCGATCGCTGTGCTGAGCGTGCCGTGACCGAAGCGGCACGCGGCGAAGGCAAGCAGCAGGCATCGTTCGGCAGCTGGCCGTCGCCGCTCGGCGCCGAGCTGCTCGCGGCGGCGACGATCCGCTTCGGCCAGGTCGCGGTCGTCGGCGAGAACGTCTACTGGAGCGAAAGCCGCCCTGGTGAAGGCGGCCGCAGCGTCGTCGTCGAATGCGACCGTGCGGGCCGCGCCGTCGACCGCAATCCCGCGCCCTACGACGCACGAACGCGGGTCCACGAATACGGCGGCGGCGCCTTCGCGGTCGCGGCCGACGGCGAGCTCTTCTTCTGCCATGACGCCGACCAACGCGTCTATCGCGTCCGCAGCGACGCTGCCGCAGCCGGTCACCGCGCCCGGGAAGCGGCGCTTCGCCGACCTCGTCGTCGATGCCGCGCGCGGCCGCCTGATCGCCGTCCGCGAAGAGCACGGTGTCGCGAGCGAGGCGGTGAACGCGATCGTCGCCATCGATCTGGCGAGCGGCGCCGAGACGGTGCTCGCGTCCGGCCACGACTTCTTCTCGAGCCCGCGCCTCTCGGACGACGGGACGCGCCTTGCCTGGCTCAGCTGGGACCATCCGCGCATGCCGTGGCAAGGAAGCGAGCTCTGGGTCGCCGCGCTCGACGCCGCCGGCGTGCCAGGCGACGCGCGCCGGGTCGCGGGCGGTGCCGACGAGTCGGTCGGCGAGCCGCGCTGGTCGCCCGCGGGCGAGCTGCACTTCGTCTCCGACCGCAGTGGCTGGTGGAACCTGTACCGCGAACGCTCGGGCGGATCGACGCGATCCATCCCGAAGACGCCGAGTTCGGCGAGCCGCATTGGGTCTTCGGCCAGGCGATGTACGGCTTCGACGCCGACGCCAGCATCGTCTGCGTCTTCGACCGGGACGGCCGCTCGCACCTGGCACGGATCGCCGCGCACGGCGACGTCTTCAGCGAGCTTGCGACGTCGTTCTGCACGATCAGGAACCTGCGCGTCGGCGACGGCTTCGTCGCCGGCATCGCCGCTGCCGAGACCGAGGTCGAAGCCATCGTCCGCCTCGACCTCGCGAGCGGCGCCTGGCGCGTCCTGCGCCGCGCCAGCGACATCGCGCTCGACCCGGGCGACGTCTCGGTCGCCGAGGCAATCGCGTTCCCGGCAGCGGCGGCGCGCTCACGCACGCTTTCTACTATCCGCCGCGCAACCGCTCGTTCACCGGGCCGGCCGGGGCGCGGCCGCCGCTGCTGGTCGTGAGCCACGGCGGACCGACCGGCGCGACCACCCCGGCGCTCGCGCTGGCGCGCCAGTACTGGACCAGCCGCGGCTTTGCCGTCGTCGACGTCAACTACGGCGGCTCGACCGGCTACGGCCGCGCCTACCGCGAACGCCTCGCCGGCCAGTGGGGCATCGTCGACGTCGACGACGTCGTCGCCGCGGCGCGCTTCCTGGTCGCGCGCGGCGATGTCGACGGCACGCGCCTGGCGATCCGCGGCGGCAGCGCGGGCGGCTACACGACGCTCGCGGCGCTGACCTTCCGCGACGTCTTCCATGCCGGCGCGAGCCACTTCGGCGTCAGCGACCTCGAGGCGCTGGCGCGCGAGACGCACAAGTTCGAGTCGCGCTATCTCGACTCGCTGATCGGCCCCTGGCCGGCAGCGCGCCGACGTCTACCGGGCGCGCTCGCCGATCCATTTCCCCGAGCGCATGACGAGCGCGCTGATCCTCCTCCAGGGCGCCGAGGACAAGGCGGTGCCGCCGAGCCAGGCCGAGACGATGTACCGCGCCGTCCGCGCCAAGGGCCTGCCGGTCGCGTACCTGCTGTTCGAAGGCGAGCAGCACGGCTTTCGCCGCGCGGCGACGATCCGGCGCGCGTTCGAGGCCGAGCTCTACTTCTACGGCCGCGTCTTCGGCTTCACGCCGGCCGGCGCGATCGAGCCGGTGGCGATCGACAACCTCGCCGCCGACGCCGCGCCGCGCCCCGCGTAACGACGCTTGCCGATCGTCACAGATCAAAGCCGGCGCCGCGACTATCCTCGGCCAGACCCGGCGACGGGCCCCTGCGACAGACGATCGGCGAGAGCGGCATGAAGACGACGACCTGGCGAACCCTCTGGCAGCACAACGACATCGTCGTCTACCGCGACGAGGTCGAGGTCGACCGTTTGCCGGCCGAGAGCATCCGCCGCGTCTACTTCGTCTACCGCGGCCTCGGCAATACGCCTGGCGACATCGCCCATAGCGTGGTCGAGCTCGCAGACGACGCGGGCTACGCGCTGTTCGAGCCCAACACCGGCTTCGCCGGGCGGGTCAACTTCGAGCGCATGTCGTTCTGGAACGAGCGCCGCTGCGTCTACTGGGTCGCGGCGCCGGTCGCCGCCCTGCCCTGGCGGCTGCGCTTTGCCGCCTGGCGCGGCGACTCGGCGGGCCGGGCGTTTCGACGCCTGGCCAAGGACGAGCTGGTCGCGAGCGTCGAGCGCTGGCAGCTCGAAGGGCCGCAGACCTGGGCCGAGCGCAAGAACCGACGTATCGACGCAGTCGGCCGTTCGGCTACGCCCACGGCGCCCACGCCTGAGCCGATCGACGTCGCGCCGGGTTCATCGGATCGGCATAGGGGGCGCTCCATTAGAGGAGGCACCCCTGCCACACCACCCGGCATGCGGGTCCGCACCGGGCGGTTCGAGAGCTTGAGGTCATGAGAGCCTGGGTACGCCCAGTCTGTCGAAGTAGGCAATGGTCAGCACGGTCTTGAGCAGGCCATCACTGTTACGCCACCAGCGGCGACTGTTGACCGCCACTCGCCTGCGCAACCGTTTCCCCCGCGCCAAGTGCCTTGAGCTCGCGGTACATCGTCGCCGGCCGCTTCCAGTGTCTGAGCTGGATCGCTCGCAATCGGTGACGCAGCCACTCGTCCAGCCCGCGCCAGACCTTCGGGTGTTTGCGCCAGCCCGAAGTACGCCTTCCAGCCCAGCAGGTACGGCCGCAATCCCTGCACCACTTGCTCCATGCTGCGCCCGCCCGAGCGGCGTGTGAGCTGCCGGATACGGGCCTTGAAGTCCCGCAGTGGCTTGGCGGCCACGGCGCATTTGACCTCCCGGCCCTCGGCCCCCCACAGCGCGTAGCCCAGGAACTTGCGCCCCAATGCACTGCCCACCGCGCTCTTGACTGCGTTGATCTGAAGCTTGAGCCCGGCGTACAGCCCTCCCAGCAGCGCCATCACCCGCTGCCCAGCCTTCATGCTGCCCACATAGACGTTGCAGTCATCGGCATAGCGGGCGAAGCTGTAGCCCCGCGCCTCCAAGACCTTATCCACTTCGTCCAGCAACACGTTGGCCAGCAACGGTGACAGCGGCCCGCCTTGCGGCGTGCCCATGTGGCGCTCGACCACCACCCCGCCATCCATGATCCCGGCGCTCAGGTACGCCCGCACCAGCCGGATCACTCCAGCATCGTCGATGCGCTTGCGCAGCCGGTCTATCAGGATGTCGTGGTTGACCCGGTCGAAGAACTTCGCCAGGTCCACGTCCACCACCACGCGCTTGCCCGTTTGCACGTACGCCCGCGCAGCCGTGACCGCGTCGTGCGCCCGCCGCCCCGGACGAAACCCCTGGCTGTGTTCGCTGAAGGTGGGGTCGATCAGGGTTGCAGCACTTGCAGCAGTGCCTGCTGGATCAGCCGATCCAGCACCGTGGGGATGCCCAGCTCGCGCTCGCTCCCGTCCGGCTTGGAGCATCACCCTTCGCACCGGCTCAGGCCGGTACTTGCCCGCCAGCAACGCTTCGCGTATCTGCGGCCACCTCGTGCGCCAGCGTTTGAGCCGTCTGCTCGATGTCGAGCCCGTCCACCCCTGCTGCGCCCTTGTTGGCCTTGACCCGCTTCCACGCCACCTGCAGGTTCTCTCGTCAGCGCCGCCTCCAGCAGGGTGCCAGCCCCCGCCTTCGGCCTTGCCGACCCGTGCCCGGGTGCTCATTGGGCGGGCCGCAGGCTTCGTCACTGGCAGCTTCACGCCCGGCTTCACCGCGCGCTACGCCCACCCGCCCGGATTGCTCCGGCATCTGACGCATGGCCTTCTGACATCCCCATGTCTTCGGTCACTTACTCTCGTTCGGCCCTTCGCGCTTTCACTCTCGCCTCAGCGGCAGGCTACCGGCACTACTACGACCTCTGCTGACTTCTCGCTCCGGCATAGGCCGTCGCCCTTTCAGGCGCAAGGCGAGATCTCCCCGGGTAAGAACGCACTCCTTCGCTGCACAACCGCCGGATCTACGCCACCTCGCCTTGATCACGAGAGCTTCGCGGTTCATGGCCCGCTCGCCCTGCTTGGCAGCGCCTTCTATCCGGTTCTTGTTCATCGGCTCGCAGCTTCGATCCACGCTTCCTCCCCACACTCGGTCACCCTCATGCAGTTGCGTTTCACTTCGTTCGCTGTGATCAACTTACGGCGGGACTTGCACCCGCAAGAGTGCGCCCGTGCCGGGCGCACCACGAAAAAAAGCCCGGTCGAGACCGGGCTTTCGTTCGCGCGGGAGCGCTCAGGCGGCTGGCGCCGACGCCTTCTTGCTGCTGCTGCTGTGGTGCTTCTTGCTCGACGTCGAGCTCGACTTGTGGGTGCTCGTGCTGCTCTTCTTGGCGGCCGCTGTCCGACGCCGTCGGCTTGGCCATCGGCGCCGAGGCGGCCGGGGTGGTCTGGGCAAAGGCGCCGAAGCTGACTGCCGAGGCGATGACGGCGGCGATGAGGGTCTTCATTGGAATTTTCCTTGGGTGGGATGAGAGCCGATTGCTCGCGCTGACAACGCCGCCCCGCAGCGCGCGGTTGACAGCTCCTCGCACAAGATCACTCGAATCGGCCCTCGCGCATCCATTTCGTCGCCACCCACTTCTCGCCGGCGCTGACCTCGGCGCCGCCGTGCAGGGTGCGCGTCGCCGGATGCGGCCGGTCGTAGCTGAAGAAGACGGCGTTGCCGCGCACCGGCGCGACCTCGAGACCGGCGTCGGGAAAGACGGTCGCGCCGCCGGCCTCGGGCGTGTTCAGGTAGCAGACGATCGAGGCGACGCGCTGGCCGCCGCGCTTGAGGATGGTCGGCGTTCCCGCCTCCGCGGGGTCGAAGTAGTCGTAGTGCGGCTGATACTGCGTTCCCGGGCCATAGCGCAGGATCTGCAGGCCCTCGCCATTCTCGAGCGGCCAATCGAGGAGCGCCGCGATGCGCTGCTCGATCCGTCCGCAGACCGGGAACTCGGCCGGCTGGAAGAACATGCCGTCGCTGGTGCGCGCCGGGTTGACGGCGTTGCTTCCGGTCGCGGTCTCGACCGTCTCGGAGCGCGCCAGGCGCGTGCGCGCGAGCGCGATCAGCTCGGCACACTCTTCGTCGCTGATCAGGTCGGCGAAGACGACGACCCGCGGCAGCGTCAGCGCCATCACGACCTTGACCTCGCGGTCGGCGGCGTGAACGAAGGGCGTGCCGGCGACGATCTGACGCCCCGGAACGGGCCGCGCCGGCTCGATCGCGGCGACGTTCGCGACGGCCACGCCGGCGAGGTGCTCGCGCATCGTCGTCTCGAGCGCGTCGATGGCGATGTCTTCGTTCCAGCCGCTCGCCTTCATCGCGTCGAGAACGATGTCAGGCGGATGGCCGGCCGTCGCCTGGGCGACGATCCAGCTCTTCAGCTCCGGAGTGATCAGCTGCGCAGTCATGGCGACGATTTTGCCGGAGGCGCGACGCCGGTCGGCACGGCTGCGGCACGGCGCTAGCGGAAGTCGCGGCTGCGCGTGACCAGGCCCTTGAGCAGCGACGTGTGGTCGATCATCTTCGCGGCGACGAGGTGCATCACCGCCTCGTCGCCCTCGCCCTGGCGCTGCCATTGGCCGTAGACGGTAAGAAGGGTCGCGCCGAGCAGCGGCTTCCTCTGCGCCTCGGCGACGCGCGGCCAGACGATGACGTTGACCGCGCCGGTCTCGTCCTCGAGCGTGACGAAGACCGTTCCCTTGGCCGTCTCGGGCCGCTGCCGGTGCGTCACCAGGCCGCTCGCACGCGCCAGCCGGCCGTTCGGAAAAGTGCGCAAGCGCGCCGCCGGCTCGATGCGGAAGGCGGCGAGCTGCGGCCGCAGCAGGGCGAGCGGATGGCGTTGCAGCGTCAGTCCGAGGGCGCGGTAGTCGGCGAGCGTTTCCTCGCCCTCGCTCGGCGCGGCCAGCGCCACGCCGGTTTCGTGGCTACGCGTCGCGCGCAGCATCTCGGTCGGCCGGGTGTCGATTCCCGCCACCGCCCACGCCGCCTGGTAGCGATGGCCGGTGAGCGCCTGCAGTGCCCCCGATTCGGCGAGCACCGCCAGGGCATGGGCGTCGAGGAGGGCGCGCCGCGCCAGGTCTTCGACGCTGACGAAGGCCGCCTCGGCGCGCGCAGCGACGACGCGCCGGCCGGCCTCTTCGGCGAGCCCCTTGACGCGGTTGAGGCCGAGCCGGACCGGCTGCTGCGGCGCCACCCTGGCCGAGCGGGCCGGCCCCGGCGCTCGCGCTGCCCTCGCCCGCCATCGTGCTTTCCCAGTCGCTCACCGCGACGTCGACCGGCAGCACCTCGACGCCGTGCTCGCGCGCATCGCGCACCAGCTGCGCCGGCGCGTAGAAGCCCATCGGCTGGGCGTTGAGCAGGCCGCAGAGGAAGGCGTCGGGATGGTGGCACTTGATCCAGCTGCTGACGTAGGCGAGCAGCGCGAAGCCGGCGGCGTGGCTTTCCGGAAAGCCGTATTCGCCGAAGCCCTGGATCTGCTTGAAGATGCGCTCGGCGTATTCGCGCGTGTAGCCCTTCTCGACCATCCGGCCCACCAGCCGCTTGTGGAACGGCGACAGGCCGCCGCGCCGCTTCCACGCCGCCATCGCGCGGCGCAGCGCATCGGCCTCGCCGGCGGTGAAGTCGGCGGCGAGCATGGCGATCTGCATCACCTGCTCCTGGAAGATCGGCACGCCCTTGGTTCGCAGCAGCGCCGGCTTGAGCTCCTCGGGACAGTCGATCTCGCGGTCGGCGAGCGTGCGGTTCTTCAGGTACGGATGAACCATGCCGCCCTGGATCGGCCCCGGCCGGACGATCGCCACCTCGACCACTAGGTCGTAGTAGCAGCGCGGCTTCAGGCGCGGCAGCATGCTCATCTGCGCCCGGCTCTCGATCTGGAACACGCCGACGGTGTCGGCCTTGCAGATCATGTCGTAGGTCGGCACGTCGCCCTCGCCGATCTCCTGCATCATGAGCGGCGTGCGGCCGAGCTTGGTGCCGATGTACTCGAGCGAGCGGCGGATCGCGCTCAGCATGCCGATGGCGAGGATGTCGACCTTCAGCAACCCAAGCGATTCGAGGTCGTCCTTGTCCCACTGGATGACGCTCCGGTCTTCCATCGCCGCGTTCTCGATCGGCACCAGCTCCTCGATCTGGTTCTTGCCGATGACGAAGCCGCCCGGATGCTGCGAGAGGTGGCGCGGGAAGCCGATCAGCTGGCCGGTGAGCTCCATCCAGAGCTGGACCACCGGAGATTCCGGATCGAAGCCGTTCTCGCGCAGCCGCTCGGGCGCGATGCCGCGGCCGTCGAACCAGTGCTGGCTCTTCGACACCGCCTCGATCCGCTGCAGGTCGATGCCGAGGGCGCGGCCGACGTCGCGCAGCGCCGAGCGCGGCCGGTAGCTGATTACCACCGCGGCGAGCGCGGCGCGGTGCCGGCCGTACTTGCCGTAGATGTACTGGATCACCTCCTCGCGCCGCTGGTGCTCGAAGTCGATGTCGATGTCGGGCGGCTCCTTGCGCTCGACGCTGATGAAGCGGCCGAACAGCAGGCTGGCGCGGCGCGGGTCGACCTCGGTGACGTGCAGGCAGTAGCAAACCAGCGAGTTGGCGGCGCTGCCGCGGCCCTGGCACAGGATATTCTTCTCGCGCGCCCAGTCGACGATGTCGGCGACGGTGAGGAAGTACGACTCGTACTGCAGCTCGGCGATGACTCCGAGTTCGTGCTCGATCGTCGCGCGGTGCTCGTCGGGCAGGCCCTGCGGGAAGCGCTTCAGCGCGCCCGCGTAGGTGAGCTTTCGCAGCTGCGACGCCGGCGTCTCGCCCGGCGGCACGATCTCCTGCGGGTACTCGTACTTCAGCTCGCTGAGCGAGAACTTGCAGTCCGCGACGATCGCCATCGTCTGCTCGAGCCACGCCGGCTCGTAGAGCGCGGCCAGGCGGCTCTTCGAGCGCAGGTGCTGCTCGGCGTTGGGCTCGAGCGCGAGGCCGCACTCGGCCACCGACTTGGCGAGGCGCGTCGCCGTCAGCGTGTCCTGCAGGGGCTTTCGCGAGCGCACGTGCATCAGCACGTCGCCGGCGGCGACGATCGGCAGGCCGGTGCGCGCCGCGACCTCGGTGACGTGGTCGACGAGATCGTCGTCGGCGGCGCGATGGAGCAGCTCGATGGCGATCGCCGCACGCTCCTGGAACCAGCTCTTGAGCCAAGTCGCGTGGGCCAGGATCTCGGCAGGATCCTGCGAAGCCGCGGGCACGAGCAAGGCGAAGCAGCCGCCGAGGCCGGCGAGCATCGGCGCATTGGGCACCTTGCCTTCGACGTCGCCCGGATGGGCGCGGTAGTGGCCCTTCTCGACTCGACGACGCGCGACTGTGATCCAGTGGGCGAGGTTGCCATAGCCGCGCCGCGACTGCGCCAGCAGCACCAGACGCGCATGCGGCGCGCCGGTCTCGGCATCGGTGAGGCGGATCTCGCTGCCGATGACGAGCGGCAGCTTTTGCGCCTGCGCCTCGACGTGCGCGCGCACGACGCCGGCGAGCGAGCACTCGTCGGTGATCGCGATCGCGCCGTAGCCGAGCGCGGCGGCGCGCTCGACCAGCTCCTCGGGATGCGACGCGCCCGTCAGGAAGCTGAAGTTGCTGCGACAGTGAAGCTCGGCGTAGCGCGGTAGCACTAGAGGAACAGCAGCGCGCTGAGGGCTTGCCGGTGCGCGGCCGCGGCGACGCGCCGCTCGCTCGCCAGCATGGTCAGGAAATCGCGCACCTCCGCCGCACCCATGTCGCGCGGATGGCGTCGACCCGACCACCGTACGAAGCCGCGCACCCAATGGACATAGGCTTCCTCGGTCCGTAAGCTGTAGTGCATGTACCGCAGGCGCTCGCGCAAGGCATCGAGCAACCGAAACGGCGCCGATCGTCCACATTCAGCCTCGACGCGGCCGCTGGCGTTGTCCACTTGCACTCCCGAATTGAATCGCGATAGGGCCACCCGTTACCGGGCGCCCCCCGCACAGATCCCGGCGTGCACGATTCGCGCACCGGGCTCCTGCCTTGGGTGGGTGGCGTCGAAGCGCTGGTTCGGCCAGGGGTGAAGGACACGAGCTCGGGGCAACCACTCCGCGGCCAACCGGAACGCCTTCTTCCACGTCGTCCGATCCCGCTGGCCCCGGCGCCGCAGCGCCTTTCGCCAGAGGTCGGTGACGTGGTTTCGGAACGCCTTCATGCGCGGGTAGTTGCCGGGCACGGCGTGGTAGCCGAAGTAACCCTGCACCACCTTGCGCAGCCACTTCCCTTGCTCGTGGACCGAGATGTGCCAACGCCGCCGCAACTCTTCCTTGATCCGCTTCAGCGTAGCAACCATCCGGTCGCGCCGGGTGATCCGCTGCAGCAAGAACTTGCCGCGTCGGTCGTGCCCGCTGATGTGCGTGAACCCGAGGAAGTCGAACGTCTGCGGTTTGCCCAGACCTCGCTTGGCCCGGTTGGCCGCCGCGAAGCGGCCGAACCGGATCACCTGGGTCTTTTCGGGATGCAGCGTTAGCTTGAACTGCTCCAGTCTCGATCGCATCGCCTGCACGAAGCGCGTGGCATCCGACTCCTTGTCCACGCCGACCACGATATCGTCGGCGTAGCGCACGATCACCACGTTGCCCCGAGCATGGCGCTGGCGCCATTGATGTGCCCAGAGATCGAAGACGTAGTGCAGGTAGATGTTGGCCAGCAGCGGCGAGATGACCGCGCCTTGCGGCGTGCCCTCCTCGCTTGCCACCAGCTTGCCTTCTTCCAGCGTGCCGGCCTTCAGCCATTTGCCTATGAGGCGAATGATGCGTGGGTCGCCGATTCGGTGCTCCAGGAACTTGATCAACCACGCGTGGCTGACCGCGTCGAAGAAGCTCTTGATGTCGGCGTCCACGATCCAGCTCACATTGGTACGCGTGATGCCAACCGCCAACGCGTCCAGCGCTTGATGCTGGCTGCGTTGCGGCCTGAACCCGTACGAGAAGCCCAAGAAGTCTTGCTCATAGACCGCGTTGAGCACTTCCACCAGCGCCCGCTGGACGATCTTGTCTTCGAGCGCCGCGATCCCCAGCGGCCGCATGCGACCGTCTGCTTTGGGGATGTACTGGCGCCGGGACGGCGTCGCCAGGTAGGCGTTGCGGTGGATGCGCCCGTGCAGTTGCTCGAGCCGTTCTTCGAGGCCTTCGCCGTACTGTTGCCATGTGACGCCATCCACCCCGGCGGCCGCCTTCCGCTGTAGCCAGAAGTACGACTCTCTGAGCAGTTCGACATCGACAAGGTGCATCAGCGCGGTGAACTTCTCCTTCTTCCTCTGCCTTGCGGCTTGGCGCACGCGATCCAGCCTCTGGAACACGCTTTCCCGGCCCTGCGTCCGGCACGTGCGTGACTGGTCCGCGTTCCCCTTGGCCCCGCCCCTTGGCTCCACCGACTCCGCACCCGCCCCTGCCATCAGGCGTTCGGGTTTGTTCGCCGGCTTCATCGCTACTATGGGCGAGTCTGACTTCTGCGTCCCGTTCATCATCGGCTTCGGCTCCTCGCCTTCCCGACGCGGACCTCCACCGGATCGCTCCAGCGCTTGGTCGGTTCGCAGATCTCCCGGTTCCCGTGCAAGGAGCGTACGTGCATGCCAGGGTCTCTGACCCCGCCGGGTCGCACGGGCACTTGCGATGGCGCGCCCGCGCGTGTTGCCTTCCGCCACAGTAACGGCGTCGGCACCCGGGTCTGAATAAACATTTCGTGGCTCAATGGCTGGCCTACACGCACCCCTGTCAACGCTTCGCCGCACACCTCGCGATGCGCTGCGCATGACTCGGGGACAACATGACTCGCTACGTCTTGGTCGTCGGGGACTCTCACCCCTCTACTCCTTGCCGGCCTCCCGGCGCACTACTGGATAAATATACAGCTTATCGCTCATGTCCAGTCAACCTTATCCACGCACCTGGACCGAGTTCCTCGATCAGTTCTCGACCGAGGACGCGTGCCTTGCCTACCTGGAGGGATTGCGCTGGCCGAACGGCTTCATCTGCCCGAGCTGCGGCGTGGCGAGCGTGTCCTACCGTGCCAGCCGCATCCGCATGATGTGCAAGGACTGCGCGCCACCAGAGCACCGTGACGGCGGGAACGATCTTCGACAAGACCCGCACCCCGCCGCGGGTCTGGCCGGCTGCGGCCTTGTACCTGACCAACCAGAAGCAGGGCCTGAGCGCCTTGGGGCTGCAGCGGGTGCTCGGGCTGGGCAGTTACCAGACCGCCTGGGCGATGCTGTACCGGTTTCGCCGGGCGATGGTGCGGCCCGATCGCGATCGTCTGGGGGATGGTCGAGCTCGACGAGACCTACCTCGCCATCACCGACCGGGATGGCCCCTGATTGCAGTATCGGACGCTGGCGAGTGCTGCAGCACGTGGCGGCTGATCGGCCGGCGCTGACCTCGATCGCCGCGTCGACCGCATGTCGGAGGCCGCCCTGATGGGCTCGGGCGCGCGGCTGTCTCCTGCAAGGCCTCGTCGACGCAGGCCGGGAACGTATCGCGTCTGCTTCGCTACTACCAGGCATCGAGCCACGGGCCGTGGCGGCAAACTCGACTCCGAGCGCCATTCGAAGACAACTTCGAGCAACCATCACCGCTATCGGGTTCGTCCGCAGCACGACGGCGTTGCCTTAGCTCAGCGCCGAAACTTACACTGCCCATAGCGCACCGCCATATCGGCGGTTCAGTCCAACGGGGTTTATCTGACGCCATGTCCCGTCACGCCCTTCGACAGACATCGGCTCGGCGTCAGACAAACGCTGTTCGTTAGGCCTCAGAAGGTCCATCCATGCCAGGCAAACTCACGCTAGTAGAGCAGGTTGCCCTGCCCTCGCAGTCTGCCGTCGCTACTGCATTCAAGTCGGTGAACCTCGCAGACGCGTTTTCGATTCGACTTCCTTCTGACGCCTCTATAAATCCAGATGTCTTGGCCCGATTCATCTTCGCGGAGCAGCCATCTTGGATCGGAGCGCTCATCCAAGTCCGAGATGCAATCGTTGCGGGATTTGGTCTGAAGACCGCCAAGCACCTTGCAACGCTCTCTAGTGATGCCACAGCCCCCCGCATCAGCATCTTCAGGGTCTTCAGCACCAGCGAAACTGAGGTCGTCTTAGGCGAGAACGACAAGCATCTTGACTTCAGAGTGTCAATTCTTTGTACGCCAGGCTCGCCGCCAACTACCGGTAGCCAACTGACCCTATCAACCGTCGTTTACTGCCACAACCGCTTGGGCCGAGCCTACCTATCGGTCATTGCTCCCTTTCATCGCCAGGTTGTGAAAGCCAGTCTTCGTCGTGCTGCAAACGTCGGGTGGCCCAAGGCGAGTGCGTAGACGAATGCCATGTGTTGTCCACTGAGGCCTAGCCCTTCCATCGAGTGGACGTCCTCCGGCAAGCTGCGCTTGCCTGCGGCCGCCGCTCATCTCAAACGTTAGACCCACGAGCATGCATCTGCGCCAACCGAACGCTGATGATGCGGTGGCCATTTCGCAGCTGGTTCAAGCCGGCTTCGCCGCGCACATTGCCCCAGATTGGGAGTTGTCGGCTCAGCACGAGTTCATCGCCGAAACCCAGGCCGACAAGCTCGCATTAAAGCTTTCCGAGGCAGCCCTTTGCTTGGTGTGCGAGCACGACGCTCAGGTAGTCGGAGTCATCCTCTTGCCTCGCTTGACGCTTGTGCAACTGTTCTTTGTCGCTCCCAGTCAGTTGCGCAAGGGCATCGGGCGGGCGTTGTGGAATGCCGCACGCGCCCACCTTGAAGAGAGTTATCCGGAAGTCAAAACCGTCGAACTCAACTCGTCGCCGTACGCTATTGCCGCATACCAAGCGTTGGGTTTCTTTCCCATCTCGAAGCCATTTCGGCGCAAAGGCGCGATCGCCACTCGGATGGCTTGCTGGTTACCAGGTAGTGTCCTCGAGCAAGCGCAACATGTGGCCTAACCGCTCCATCGAGCGGACGTGGAGCTTGCACCGGTTTGATTGACACTCTGACCTAACGGAAGGAGTTCTCAAATGGGCATGCCTGGCCCGAAGAAGATCAACCGCTACGGGCTTGAGTTCAAGCTACGCGCGGTTCGCATGAGCGAGCAGCCCGGCGTACTCGTCAAGGATGTGGCCGAGTCGCTGTGCATCCACCCCTTCATGCTCTCCAAGTGGAGGAAGCAGGTCAGAGACGGCGTGCTCAGTGGCAAGTCACCGGTGCTCGATGCAGCCGCTGTAGCGGAGCTACAGCGGCTGCGCGAAGTCGAGGGCAAGTACCGGCAGCTGCAGATGGAGCACGACCTGCTAAAAAAAGCTATCCGGTTTGTCTCAGAACGAAAGGCGAAGTCTTCGCCTTCATCGGGACAAACCGGCAAGCGTGGCCCCTCGCGATGATGTGCAGGCAGCTGGGCGTAACGCGGGCCGGCTTCTACGCCTGGCAGGCACGCGGAGCCAGCCAACACCAGGTCGATGACGCTGCCATCACCGAGCAGATCCGCAGCGTCCACGCGAGCAGCTTGAACACCTACGGCAGTCCGCGGGTGACTCAAGCCATGCGGCAGGCGGGCTTATCAATCGGCCGCCGGCGGGTCGCCAGGCTCATGCGCGGCGCACACATCCAGGGCCGCAGCGCGCGGCTCTATCGCCGCCGAAGGGTGGGCCAGAAGGCCTTCTACAAGCGCATCCCCAACCGGCAGCGCCACCTGCAGCTTCAAGACACCAACCAAGTCTGGGTGGGTGACGTCACTTACCTGCGCGTCAGGCAGCAATGGCGCTACATGGCCGTCGTCATGGACAAGTACTCACGCAGGCTTGTGGGCTGGAGCCTGAGCAAGAGACGCGATGCCGAGTTAACCCGAACAGCGTTGCAGCACGCTGTGCGTAAGCGGCGACCCGAGCCGGGCCTGATCTTCCACACCGACCGCGGCATCGAGTACGGCGCCTTCGATTACCAGGCGGCGTTGCGCCGCCACGGCATCGTGCAGAGCATGAACCGTCCCGGTCAGATGAACGACAACGCCCACATGGAATCGTTCTTCCACTCACTCAAGAGCGAGTTCCTCTGGGGCAAGCGGTTCGACAGCGACCAGGAGCTCAGGCAGACTCTGCACACCTACCTGCGGTACTACAACCACACGCGGCTGCACTCGTCTCTCGATCACACGCCGCCAGCTACCTTCGAACGACGCACGACCTAACAACAATGTGTCAACTAAAGCGGAGCAAGATCCCGTCCTCCAGCAGGCTCGTCATGGGCGAAGGATTTCAAGGTCATCGCCCAATCAAAAAGTAGACCTGGATCAGCCGAGCATCTCAAAACATTGACGAAAAGGGTTAGGTATGGATCAAAGTAGCAACGACATCAGTACTCCAGTTGCTGGTCCGTTTGCATTGCGACTGCGCGCCACGTTTGGCCTGGGAGATCGTGTACGCAAGAAGTCTGGCGCCGCTTGGCAGGGTCAAGTTGTCGGCTGGTATTGCACAAAACTGACCCCTGAGGGCTACGCCGTCGAGTCTGAATCTCACCCAGGCTCAGTACAAATTTATCCTGTCGCTGCACTTGAACGCGTGGCCTAACCCTTTAATCGAGAGGACTTGCCCCGCGAGCCGGGTCACGCCTCTCATCTCAAACGTTAGGTCGCGCCGCAAACACTGAGACTGCTCGCATTCGGAGGCAACCCATGTCCGCTTACTTGATCGTTGAGCACATCATCACGGATGCGTCCAAGTTCGAGGACTACCGCGTCAAGGTTGGCCCACTCATCGCCAAGTACGGAGGCCGCTATCTCAACAAGGGAGGAGCCCATAGGATGCCCGAAGGAGGCCACTGGACCCCAGAGCGCGTCGTGATCATCGAGTTCCCGGATATGACAGCGCTTAACGCCTGGTACACCGCGCCCGAATATGCGCCGCTGATTGCTCTTCGGAAGCAATGCACTAGTGAAATGGACATGCTCATTACCCTTGAGGGCGTGTAGTAGCCACACGGGCAAGAGCGTATCGCGGCAGCCGAGGTGCGACCTAACTCCTTGTATCTTCCGAAGTAGGCACAGCAGTGCCGTAGTTTCGTGGTCGATGCGCCAAACCAGTTACCCCTCTGAGTTCTAGCTCGTGATGGAGCATTAGGTCAACGCATTGGCCCGTTCTTATCCAACCGTGTAGCCCGAACAGTTGTCGATGATGAACATGCATTCGCAAGGAAGGGTAGCGAGCGAGGCGACGCGTCCGAACGCAGGTATCGACGTCAGCAAGGAGCACCTTGATGTGCACCTTCTCGACATTGATCTGCGGGTCGACAACGACGCTTCGGGATGGGACGCGCTGATCGCGAAGCTCCAAGGAGAGCCAGGCAGACCTCGTGGTTGTCGAAGCCACCGGCGGCTACGAGCGTGGCTTGGTGACGGCGCTGCACCGAGCGCAGCTCAGTGTAGCGCGGGTAAACCCGCGCCAGGCCCGCGAGTTCGCCAAGTCGATGGGGGTGCTGGCCAAGACCGATCGAGTCGACGCCCGCTGCCTGCGCGACTTCGCCGACGTGCTGGCGCGGCACAAGGATCGGCACAAGTACATCACGCTGCCTGCCGATCCCGAGCGCGAGCTGTTGGCGGCCCTGATGACGCGACGCCGTCAGCTCCTAGACATGCGTGTGGCCGAGTCCAACCGGCTCGAGGGTGCCACCGCGCGCACGGTGCGCAGCATCCGCAGCGTGATCAAGACGCTCGACAAGCAGCTGCAGGACATCGACGGTGACATCGATCAACACCTTGAGCAGCACTTCAAGCGGCAGAAGGAACTGCTCGACAGCGTGCAAGGCGTGGGGCCGGTGACGATCCTGACACTGACCTCGGCGCTGCCGGAGCTGGGTCGTCTCGGGCGTCGTCAGATCGCCAAGCTGGTGGGCGTAGCGCCTCTGGCCGATGACTCGGGCAAGCGCAAGGGAGTTCGACGCACATGGGGAGGCCGCAGCGAGGTTCGCGCCGTGGTCTACATGGCCACGCTGACGGCGATCCGTCACAACCCCGTCATCAAGACCTTCTACGGCCGGCTGGTTGAAGCCGGCAAGCCCAAGAAGGTCGCCATCGTGGCCTGCATGCGCAAGCTACTCACTATCCTCAACGCTATCGTCCGCGATCAGGCACCCTGGCGCACCGATGCGGTTCTCACTTCATCCAGGAGCACTTGACTTGAGACACAGTTGCTCCATCGAGCGGACGTCCTTCGGCAAGCTGCACTTGACTGCGGCCGCCGCTCATGTCGAACGCTAGAGCCCACGATGACGGTCGCCGCACTCCCGGTCTCCTTCGTTCCGGGCTTGCGTGCGATAGAGATCACGGGTGAAGATGAGCAGCTGCTGCAGGCCTTCTTCGTAGCCAATCCGCAATACTTTCTTGCGGTTAACGGTGTGCCCGCGGGACCGAACGAGGCGCACCAAGAAATCCATGGCGAATTGCCGGTAGGGTGGAGCTTCACGAGAAAGTGGTTGGTGGGCTACTTGAACGCCGATGGAGGAATGGTTGCGATGGCGAACATCGTCTCCGATCTTCTTGCCCCGAGCGTCTGGCACATTGGTTTATTTGTGATAGCCACTTCGCATCACGGGACGGGGCTTGCCCAGGCGCTGTATGGCGAACTCGAAGCGTGGGCCGCCTCCAACGGTGCCAAGTGGCTTCGGCTCGGCGTCGTACAGGGCAACAGTCGAGCCGAGCGGTTTTGGGAAGCGCTCGGGTACATTGAAGTCAGAACGCGCCATGGCGTCGAAATGGGGAAGCTCACAAATACCTTGCGCGTCATGTTCAAGCCGCTTTCGTGCGGAACTCTCGAGCAATATCTGTCGCTCGTGCAAAGGGATCAGCCGTCGCCTGCCCAGTGAGCTCTAGCCCCTCCATCGAGCGAACGTCCCAAAGGCCGCTTCGCGCCCTTTGCGCCGCTGCTCATGTCGAACGTTAGGCCTCAGCAGTGAAGGAGCTTCCCGGCTCGTTGCATTTGCCAAGCCACGTGTGGCCGGTGCTCGCGCTGTATGGCGTCGCGAGCCTCGCTCACTTCAGCCACAACGCGGAATACATCGCTTTCTATCCGAACATGCCAACCTGGCTCACAAGGGAAAAGGTCTATCTCGCCTGGCTGATGATCACCGGCGTCGGCATCATCGGCGCCGTTCTTGTTGCGGCAGGTTGGCGCACAACGGCCGCACTCTTCTTCGCCGCTTATGGAGCGTTTGGACTCGACGGGCTTGCGCACTACACGCTGGCTCTCTGCTCTGAGCACACGCTTGCGATGAACTTCACCATCTGGTTCGAGGCCGCCGCAGGCGTCACGCTTGCAGTCTCTACGGGCTGGTTCGCTTTGCGGCAGGCTCGTATCAGGCTCTGGCATGCTGGCGTCTCTCAAGAAACTCGTTCCAAGTGATTGATTTGGAGGGTGGATTTCAGGCGGGTTGCTCGATGGCGACCATCTTCATACCGAGCTTGGCGGCGCGCTGAGATAGGGCGCGCAGGACGCGCTCGCGGTAGCGTTGCTCGTAGTAGTCCTGGCCTTGATCGGTGTACTCCTGGCCTTTGGTCAGCATCAAGTAGATGAGCCGAGCGATTTTGTGTGCGGCGGCGGTGACGGCCTTGGGCTTGTCCATGCGCGAGCAGAGCCTTCTGAAATACGCGCCGAGCGCTGACTTGCTGCTGCGCAGCGCGGCGGCGGCCAGGCGCAGGGCCTGCGCAGCGCGATTGACGACTCGCTTGGTCTTGCCGCTCATCACCTTGCCGCCGGTGATCTTGGTACCCGGGCACAGGCCCAGCCAGGAGGTGAAGTGCTTGACGGTGGGGAAGCGTGCCATGTCCACGCCGATCTCCGAGACCACCGCCAGCGCCGTGGTGACGTCGACGCCGTCGATACGGGTGAGGTCGACACCGCACATCTGGAACAGCTGCACGCGCAGATCGAACTTCGGGGCGTTACGCGAGCGGCTGCGCTTCTTGCCTTTGGCGGGATCGCCATCGTGAGTGCGCAGGCTCTGCAGTTGGGCTTCGATCTCGCCGTCGCACTCGCTGAGCTGCGTGCCGATGAAGTCGAACAGTGCCAGCGCCTGCTTGAGTGCAAACAGGTGCTCTGCGCGCCAGTTGCCCTGCAAGCTCTTGGCGATCTCGTCGGCGCTGGCATGAACGCGCACATTCTTGAGCGCGCCCAGCGTAGCGCCGTCGCGCTCGCCGGCGACGATGGCGCGCAAGATCTTCTGCCCCGTGGCGCCGACGATGTCGGCCAGGACATTGGTCAGCTGGGTGTTCATCTGCGTGAGCGCCTTTTGCATGTGCTGGACATGACGGGCCTGGCTCTTTAGCAGCATCTCGCGTTGGCGGTACAGGCAGCGCAGGACGCAGATCTGCTCGGCCGGACGAAACGCCCCACTGAGCAGGCCGTAGGTCATGAGCTGCTGCAGCCACTGGCAGTCCAGCACGTCGGACTTGCGCCCGGAGACGTTCTTGACGTGGCGAGCGTTGACCAGCAGCACGGTGAAGCCGCGCGACTCCAGCAGCTCGAACAGAGGGATCCAGTACACGTCGGTCGATTCCATCGCAACGGTATCGACGCCGCAGGCGTCGAGCCAATCGGCCAGGGCGTTGAGATCGACCGTGAAGCTTGGGAACTCGCGCACGGGTTCGTCGTCCCGGTCCGGCGGTACGGCCACGAAGTGGGACGCGCTGTCGATGTCGATTCCGGCGGCATTGGGGTGGGTGATCGTCAGGGCTGCTCGGGACTTATCCGGCTTGGGGCTGACTCTTGCGTTGCGTCCGGCCATGGCTTGCTCCATCATCCGTTGTGGAATGTGGCGCCGCATCGGGTACGTCGTCTTGCTCATTCTCTCAAACGGGATACCGACCCGGCGGCTGCAAACCGTCGAGCCGGTTCACCAATGTCGATGACGTCACCCAGGACCACGCTAATCCGCGGGCAGTACGCACCACTGCCACATCGGTCTTCCGCAGCGCCGCATTCCACCTTGCCACAACAAAGCCGCGCAGAGTTTCTTCGGCGCGATTTGCGGCAGCAGGCCGATTACTTCGCTAATCCCTCCATCGAGCGGGACCGCTTCCGCCAGGGTTTGCCTGCCTCCAGCTGCCGCTCATGTCGAACGTTAGGTCCCACCCGCACGCCGTCTCGCTTTAGCATGGACTACACGCTTTCTCTCACCGACGTCGAGGACGCTGACAACCGACAGGCCATCGGTGGCGTGCTCGGCCAATACAACACGAGTCAGGCCGGGCCTAGCCAGTATCGCCACTTGGCCGTGCTGCTCAGAGACAGCTCGGGCTCCGTGATCGGAGGTCTGTGGGGGAACACGTCCTACGACTGGCTCATGGTGCATCTCCTAGCAGTGCCAACGCATCTTCGGGGTCGCGGCATCGGCGCCCAGATCATGGAGCTTGCCGAGGCGGAGGCCAGGCAGAGAAACTGCCATGGGGTGTGGCTCGACACAATTGAATTTCAGGCGCGCGGGTTCTACGAGCGTATCGGCTACATCTGTTTCGGGGAGCTTCCGAACAATCCAGTGGGCTTTTCCAAGTTCTTTATGAAGAAGCTACTCACCGCTCCCAATCGTGGCCTCTAACCCCTCCGTCGAGCGGACGTTGCAAAGCCCGCTTCGCGCCCTTTGCGCCGCCGCTCGTGCCGAACGTTAGGCCGAATAGAACGCCTCTCAGCACACCGTTACATGACCCAGATTCAAGCCACTTTGCTCGGTGTTGCGGTGGCCGCGCTTGCTGCGGCGCTGGGCCTCCTTACCTATGTCTTATCTCGGGCGCTATTGCCGCTCACGCCAACGGCGAAACTTTGGGATCGGATGTATGAGATCGACAAACTCGCGATTTCTAACCCGAAGATGCTCCGCTTGCTCATGGAGCAGGTCGAACGGAAGACGTCGTACTTCTATGCCCCATCGGCAGAAGTGCCGAGATGCGACGACTACTACCAGCTAAAGACCTTCGTGTATTTCCATCTGAGCGTCTTTGAAGAGATGTACCAGACAACGCGAAGGTCTAGTTGGGTTGCGAAGCAGTTCGAAAGCGAAGGCTGGGATCAATACATCTTTGAGAAACTGCGGCACCCGTTGATGAAGGAGGTGTTCGACCGGGAAGGGCAACGTCTTTATTCCGGAGCGTTCCGCGAGTTCATAGAGGCCAATCGCTCGGAAATCAGCAAACCGCCTGATCCGAATCTCTTCTAACCTTGGGGCGCGCGAGACCTCCCGCTAACGGATCCTTCGTGTCCGGCGCCGGCAATCCCGTTGGTCTTGCCGTTCGGTCGCTGTCGCCTAACCCCCTCGATGCGCCACTCTTGAGTGAGACAGCCGACTCGCGGCACCGCGGCACCCGCACCCAGCGCAAAGCCACCTCCTGCAAGCGCGCCACTTGCAAAGCACCAGGGCTTTCGCGCCGGCGTTCGCTCACTTCGCGGTCCCAATGAGTGATCGGCCGAACCCCTCCGTCGAGCGGACGTCCTCCGGCAAGCTTCGCTCGCGTACAGCCGCCGCTCATGTCAAACGTCAGGCGCCGTGCGGGGATCGACTTCTCAGTTCAGAAATTCAGTGACGGGTTTGCCTTTGTCCACGATATGAACAGTAAGCAGAATGAGTGATGCCTCACCCACGACTTTGAATCCAGCATGTGGAACATCGCGCAGGTTCATCAGCGGGCTGCCAGTAGCGAGCATCATTGGCTCCTTACCGGGTTCTTGGACCATCGCCCCCTGAAGTACGAAGCCAGTCTCAATGCCGTGATGCAGGTGCCTCGGAATCGATTCGCCGGTTTTCCACTCGCCTCTAGAAGTGATCACCTCCATGTTCGGTGCGCCGGAGAGGTCGGCACGCGCCAACTCCACAAGGTTCCTCTTGGCAGGCGGCGCCGTTTGGGCGAGCATCTGCCCGCCGAGCAAGAGCAGGAAGCCAGCACAAAACAACGAACGAATATGCCTAGTCATCGGAATCTCCCAGGGTGTATGAGGCGGGGAGAGCTTATGCCTGGCCTCCTCGGCACGTCTATTTTTATTTCGCGCGGGCGACGCCCCACCCTCCATCGAACGGACGTCCCTTCAGCAGGCTCCCTCCGCTTCCGGCCGCCGCTCATGTCGAACGTTGGGCGGCACACGAATCCAAGCGAGTCCGTCATGGGCGAGAATCAACTGCTACAAGGTTCATGTCACTGCGGTGCAGTTCGCCTCACGCTGCCGTCAGCGCCCGAGAAGGCGACCAAGTGCAACTGCTCCCTCTGCAGGCGCCTTGGCGGACTCTGGGCTTACTACGAGTTCGGGACGGTTCGGATAGAGGGACATCCGGGGAACACCGCCGAGTACATCTGGGGCGACAAGACGCTGCGTAATGTGCGTTGCAAGACCTGCGGGTGCGTCACGCATTGGGAGCCACTCGCGCCGGAACCAGGTGGCAAGCATGGCATCAACCTCAGCAACTTTGATCCGCGTCTTCAAGAGTCTGTTCAGGTTCGCCATTTCGATGGTGCAGACACTTGGGCATTCATCGACTGAGTGGCACCACCGCAGTACCGCCGAACCCTTCCATCGAGCGGACAGTTTCCGGCAGACTTCGCCTGCCTCATGTCGTTAGGAAGCATCCATGTCGCTGCGAGACCACACGGAAAGAGTCCTGAGCAGCGGCGGTTGGCCACGTGTGGTCCTGTGGGCAATTGCCCCAGTGCTGTGCTTCTTGCTTCCAGGCGCTGGTGCGATCTTGGCATTTGCGTGGGTTGTCGCGTTAATGGGCTTCGGGCGACAACCCGTTGCCTTGTTGGGGCTAGCGCGCCCAGCCAACTGGATAAAGATCATCGGGTACGCACTTGTCGTCGCAGCACTGGTGAGTCTTCTTTCCGACTATGCGTTCGAGCCCGTTGCAAAGTGGCTCACGCGGCGACCCCTCGACACGTCGCAATTTCAAGCTATTCCCGGCAATTGGCCCAAGCTGGCATTCTTCCTCGTGGCCTCTTGGCTGATCGGAGCCCTCGTTGAAGAGACGGTCTTCCGAGGATTCATGATCGGGTATGGAACCATAGTCTTCGGAGAAAGGTTCAAATGGCCACTGGCCCTCTTCAGTTCCATGGCATTTGGCTTCGCGCACCTTTACCAAGGGGCGGCAGGTGTGCTTCTCACCGGAGCCGTAGGGTTCACGCTTGCCATGACGTACATCTTCAGCCAGAAGAGCTTGCCTTTCGTGATGTTGATTCACGGCTTCATCGACACCATCGGTATCGTTGAGTTATTTCTTGGCGTTCAAAGAGCCCACTAAGCATTCGGTCGCGATCAGGCACCCTGGCGCATCGATGCGGTTCTCACTTCATCCAGGAGCACTTGACTTGAGACACAGTTGCTCCATCGAGCGGACGCTCCAAAGGCCGCTTCGCGCCCTTTGGCTCGCCGCTCATGTCGAACGTTAGGTGCCACGAAGACCATGCGATCGGTCATCCTTTGTCTGCTACTTCTCGGAGGCACGCTTGCTTGGTCTCAGGCTCCGCCTTCGCTGGGATTGGTCGATGAATACGAGTTCGTAGTGCAGGCAAGGCCCGCTGGGCATGGCCCGACGCTATTCGCCGGACTGTCGAGGTATGTTGACTTGAAGCTTGTAAGTAGCCTGGAGTTCGCACGGGCGCGGTGGCCATGCGGTATGGGCCGAAACGGTAGGTATTCTTTCTGTGAGGCTCGGCGTGACCCCGGTGGGTTGGCATGCAACTGGTGCCGCCCAACCCATCATTCCAGCGGACCGCCGTCGGCTGCCGCTGAATTCAAACGTTAGCCCCAACGAATGCAGTGTCCGGAGGTATCCATGTCATCCTTCTTGCCGCCGATCGCGATCAGTGCCCTTGACATACCTGTCCGCGCGGCGGTCTCGTTCTATCCTGAACCGTTCCTCTCGCGCGTGGATGGCAGACAGAAGCGTCAACTCGGCGAGTTCTTCGGCCTCAAGAACTTCGGCGTCAATCTGACGCGCCTCGCTCCGAATGCCGTTTCCTCGCTGCGCCATTCACACGCGAAGCAGGACGAGCTCGTCTACGTCGTCTCTGGCCACCCGACTTTGCACACTGATCAAGGTCGAGTTCGACTGGCCCCCGGGATGTGTGCCGGGTTCAGAGCTGGAACGGGGAACTCCCACCACTTGCTCAACGAGACCACAGAGGAAGTGCTGTACCTGGAGATTGGGGATCGAACACCAGATGAGCAAGTGACATTCCCGGATGACGATTTGCAATTCGTCAGAGCTGACGGCAAGGCTCAGTTTGCCCACAAGGACGGCACTCCGTACTGACGCCGCGTACCAGACTCATGCGCGAACTCAAACCCCTTTTCGCGGCGGCTCTGTTCGCGTTGCTTTCCTCCGGGCAAGCCCAGACAACGCAGAAGGTGGTAGATATTCCGACTCGACCCGGCGTCACGCAACGCATGATCGTGCTTTCGTCTCCTGAGCCGAAAGCAGCGGTCATCCTTTTCGCCGGTGGTCATGGAGGTCTGCAGATCTTCCCGAACGGCTCGATGAAGTGGGGTGAGGGAAACTTCCTTGTTCGAACACGCCAACTGTTCGCTGACGCGGGCTTGACGGTTGCTGTCATTGATGCCCCATCCGATCGTCAGTCTCCGCCTTTCCTTTCAGGGTTCCGCCAGAGGCCGGAACACGCCGCAGACGTCAAGGCGGCCATCGGTTGGTTGCGAGAAAACGCAAAGGCTCCTGTGTGGCTCGTCGGTACCAGCCGTGGCACCCAGTCGGTGGCCTACGTCGCCACTGAGCTTGCTGGTCGTGACGGGCCGGATGGGCTAGTTCTCACGTCAACCATACTCACAGACTCCAAAGGCAACCGCCCGGTACCGGCTATGCCGCTGGACAAGATCCGCGTCCCCGTACTGGTGGTACACCACGAACAAGACGAGTGCGAGCATTGCTCTTTCTCGAAGGTGCCTGTCCTGATGGGGAAGCTAGGAAATGCACCGAGGACTCAGTTGCTATCGTTCAAGGGCGGCGAGAACAGAGGCGATCCCTGCGAGGCCCTTGCGTACCACGGCTTTAACGGCTTAGAGCGCGAGGTTGTCCAGCAAATTGCCGCCTGGATCTCGGCGAGATAGCGAAAGGTATCTAACCCCTCCGTCAATCGGACATGCAAAGCCGAAGCGGTGCGTTGATTCAGGACAAATCCGCATGTTCCATCAACTGCTCCAATCGGGGCATGAGGCATCCGATGAGCAGGGCGACGCCGATGCGCAAGCACATCTGGGTCGACCTGCTGCTCTACCCGACCCATACGTTGCCGATCGCGGCGGCGCCGGTGATGGTCGGAGCCGCACTGGCGGCGCGCGATCACGTGTTTGCGCCAATGGCGGTCGTGCTCGCTTTCCTGGGTAGCTGGCTCATCCATCTCGCCGGCCTCTTCACCGACACCCACGAGCTGCTGCGCCGGTATCCGCAAGCGGTCGAGCATCCCGATCTCACGAACGCCCTGCAGGATGGCACGCTCACCCTCGGCCAGGTGAAGGTCGCGATCGCCGCGTGCCTCCTGCTCACGGTCCCGATCGCGGTGTGCTTCCTGGTCGTGGGCGGAGTGCCGGCGATCGTGCTCGGCGTCGTTGGCGTGGTCGCAAGCTTCGGGTACTCGGCGGGCCCGCGTCCCTACACAAAGCTCGGCATCGCCGAGCCAGTATTCTTCGCGATGTTCGGGATCGTCGCCGTCGCGGGAACCTACTACGCGCAGATCGCGTGGCTCGCGGCAGCGGCCTCGCAGTCCGTGCCCAGCCTGGCGGCGCTGCCTCCTGCGGCATTCTTCGCCGGGCTGCCGGTAGGCGCGCTCGTGACCAACATCCTCCTCATCGACGACCTCGAGGACCGACAGTTCGACGCGAGCAAGGGATGGCGCACGCTGGCGGTCCGCTTCGGTCCCACGGGAAGCCGGCTGGCCTACTGCCTCTTCTCGTTGCTTGCCTATCTCGCGCCCCTCGTGCTCTGGAGCCTCGGGGGATACGGTGCATGGGTCCTGCTTCCCCTCGTGACATTGCCCCTCGCGTTGCGGATCCTGCCAATCGTCCTGACTCACGAGGACGAGCCGACCCTCGAGCCGATGACCGCCAGAGCAGCGATGCTGACGTTCGTGTACGCCGCGCTGCTAGCAATCGGCTTCGCGGCTGGATAGCAGCGGCGACGGCCTTCCTTTCCGTCGTCGGGCAGCTTCGGGATGGTGTTCGAAACGTGGGTTGCTCTGGCCACGCTTCCGGTAGCGACGGTCTTGCTCGCAATCGCCGCTCTGGCAGTTGCGCTCCCCGGCTCTCGTGCCAAGGATCACGCCACGCAACAGGAACCGGCGGCACCAGGCCACCGCCGAAGAGAAGACGTGTCCGGTTTCGGCGAGCAGCAGATGTGGTGTTGCGCAAACCACGCCCACGGGGTCTCAGCCATGCCTTCGTTTCAGCTCGTCGGTCTCTCGCCCACTCGCTTCGCTTCGCTGTTCGCGCTTTCGCCCGAGGAGCTCAATCGGCAAGGAGCTGTGCGCGTCAAAGCGACTACCAAGCCGGGGTTCCTTGCCGAGTCAGCCTCGCCGACGCTGAGCCTGGTGAGGAGCGGCTGCTGCTTTCGTTCGAGCACCAGACAGAGAACTCGCCGTACCGCGCATCCGGTCTCCTCTACGTCAGGGCGGGCGCGCCACAACGAGCCCTCGCTGCTGGCAGGATTCCCGAGTACGTCAGTCTCCGGCAAATCGCGGTGCGTGCTTACGACAGGTCGCACATGATGGTCGGCGCCGAGGTGTGCGCCGGCTCGGAAGTCGGAGCAGAGATCGAGCGTCAATTCGGCAATCCGCTCGTCGCTACATTCATCTCCACAATGCAAAGCGTGGCTGCTTTTCTTGCTCGGTCAGGCGTGTGCCGGAATCGCGCGGCGAAACCTAACGCCTCCGTCGAGCGGACGTCCTCCGGCCAGCTACGCTGGCTTCCGGCCGCCGCTCGTGTCGAACGATAGGCGCCACGTGGCAGCAGTCGTCGCTGTTCCATTTCCCGGTGGCTGTGCGTGCGATGCGGTGCGCTACGAATGCCTCGCCACGCCGCTTCGGATGGTGAATTGCCACTGCCGGGATTGCCAGATGGCAAGCGGCAGCGCCTTCTCAGCGACCGTCGTCACGTCGCGTGAGGCAGTCCGACTCACAGAGGGGACACCGGCGGTCTTCGACAAGCTCGCCGACAGTGGCAACACTGTCAGGCGGAGCTATTGGGCGGTATGCGGTACACCGCTGTTCGCCGTGAGCTCGGGCAGCGTGGAGCGAATCGGTGTGAAGGCGTCGAGCCTGGACGATTCGAGCTGGTACAAGCCCAACGCGAATGTCTGGCTGGCAAGTGCGCAACCATGGGATCGTCCAGATCCGGAGGTGCCCGCGTTCGCGCGAAGAAGAGCTTCTGGCGGGCCCAGCGGGCGCGATGCCTAGCCCCTCTATCGAGCGGACGCCCTCCCGCCAGCTTCGCCGGCCCCCGGCCGCCTCGCATGCCGAACGTTAGAACCTCAGCACCGAATCAGCCATGGAATCACGAAGACTCAGGGTTGGGCAACCGATCGCCCCCGAACAATTCGACGAACTCACAGACGAACAGCTTGCGCGTCTTGTGCCCCGCGCCTACCGCGAGTTCTTCCCCGGCAAGGACTTCTGCACAGACGGCCACTTCTACCTGCACGACGGAACTGCTTGGAGCTTCTACAAAGCAGGCCTCCTTGACGAGTAATGAAGACATTCGCCCAAACGTTAGGCCCTCCCGAGGTTTCGAATGAAAGTAGCGCGGCTGGGTTGGATGGGAGTCAAGACACGACAGTTCGACGAGATGAACGCGTTCTACCGCGACGTGTTGAATCTGGACACTCTGTCGATGGACGACAAGTCCGGCCGATTCAAGCTGGGCGATGGGACCGAAGTTCACATCTATGGTCCGCTTGACCAAGATCATGAATTCTTTGGGGGCGGTCCGGTCGTCGCCCTCGAAGTCGAAGACTTCGCAATTGCGCGCGCCCGATTGCTTGGCGCGAGCATCGAGTTCGTCACCCGGAGCCACAACGCGCATCGGGCAAGGTATGGCAGCACTTCATCGCGCCTGACGGGAACGTGTACGAGATCATCGGCATTGACGTTGCTGCCTAGTCCAGTCCGTGCGCCGAGGCCGACAGCTCGAAGCCCGAAGTGCAAAGCGAGATCGGATTAGTCATGAAATCCGACCAACGGGTTGTCGCGATCGGTGCTGCGAGCGGGGTCATCTTGATGGCGTTGAGCGTGTGGATACTCACCAAGACGTTGCCGACCCCAAGCGTCGCAGACATGCTTGCGGAACGATTGGCCTATGCCCTGCGGGCCAATGTCTTCGCCATGCTGCCCCTCTTCATCATGATTGCCACCGTCGGCAATTCCCGCTTCTTGAGCGAGGCGATAGACCCCACCCGGCATGCAGAAAGTCGATCGATGGAGGTCGATGGCCGCGTAGTCGACAACACGTTGCAGCAGAACTTCTTGTTCGCCATCGCGTCGCTCGCGCTCAGCACGGTCGTTCCGTCGCAGCATCTGCAAGTCGTCTGGGCCTGTGCAATCGTCTTTGTCCTTGCCCGTGCCGGCTTCTGGATCGGTTACAGGCTCAACCCGCTCTATCGCGCTCCCGGCATGGCCGCCACGGCGTACATGAACCTCGGCATGATCGGCTATGTTCTGTTTCGTACCTTCTCGGGTTGAAGTCGTTCTTCTGCGGTGAGCAGGCGCGTCCCGGCTCGCACAAGTCGCGATGAACCAAGCCGAAGTGTCAGCGGCCTGGCCGTCACGCCTAGAGCTACCAAGTTCTGCTTTCACGGCACTCGCAAAGACCGCCTCACGCCTTCTGGGCCGCCGATGATGTAGAACGTCGGACGACACTTGAATCGCAGAGGTACGCGATGACCGATAACGCTCTCGACACTTGGCATCGCCTGGTGCGCACCCAAGATCCCTCTGGGCTGAACGCGCTACTCGCGGAAGACGCGATCTTCTATTCGCCCGTCGTCCACACACCGCAGCGCGGGAGGAAGCTTGCAGCCTGGTATCTGGGTGCGGCCTTCCAAGTGTTCTTCAACCCAACCTTTCACTATGTACGGGAGATCGTCGGTCCTTCGGATGCCATGCTGGAATTCGAAACCGAGATCGACGGAGTGCTCGTCAATGGAGTCGACCTCATCAAGTGGAACGGTGCTGGGCAAATCGTCGAATTCAAGGTCATGCTCAGGCCGCTCAAGGCGATCAATGCCATTCATGAACGAATGGCCGCAATGCTCAAATCCAGTCAGTGAACGCGGCGACGTCTAACCCCTGGCGCATAAGGAGCCGCGGACATGATCACCGTTTTCGGCGAAGGGAGAGGGTTCCGGGTCGTATGGCTGCTGGAGGAGACGGGGCTTGCGTACCGGCTGAGGCCGGTGGACCTGATAGCCGGCGTCGAGGACGACACGGAGCTCCTGGCGGTCAACCCCGCCGGGTTCATCCCGGCGATCCAGGACGGCGACCTCACCATGGTCGAATCGATTGCGATCATGGAGTACCTGATCGCTCGCTACGGACCGACGCCGCTTGCGCCGGACCCGCACGATCCCACCTTCCCCGCATATCAACAGTTCCTGCACCTCGGAGAAGCCGGCCTCGCCGCCTCCATTTACTTCGTGGTCGTCAGCCGCAACCTCGCGCCTGAATCCGAACGGCAGAACTGGGGCGCCGCCAAGGCGCTGGAAGTCTTTGAGAGCCGGCTGGGGTTGGTGACCCGGCGGCTCGCGAGCTCGCCATGTCTTGCGGGTGATGCATTCACGGCGGCCGATATCTCTGTGACTTACGCCTTGGAGTTGGCGCGAAGAAGTGGCGCCGCCGTCCTCGGCGAGGTAGAGCAGGCCTATGTGGCCCGCACCAGCGGGCGAGAAGCCTACAAGCGCGCCACGGAGACCTGTCAGGCCACGAAGGCATGGGCCGCCGAGGCGCTCAGGCGAGCGACGAGTGACGCCTGACCATTCCATCGAGCGGACGTCCTCCGGCAAGCTGGCCTCGCGATCGGAGAATCCATGAAGACGCTCATCACCGAGTTCATCAGCCTCGACGGTGTCGTGCAGGCTCCCGGCGGAGCGAGCGAGGATACCGACGGCGGTTTCAATCACGGCGGATGGTCGATGAGGTACTTCGACCCGGTCGTCATGGGTGGCGCGTATTCCGAACTCGCCAAGCACAGCGACGTACTTTTGCAAGGACGCCGCACTTATCAAGCCTCGGCCGCCGCTTGGCCCGGTCGCTCGGGAGACTCATTCTCGGACTGGATCAACCGCGTGCAGAAGTACGTGGTGTCCAATACGCTCACCGAGAAGGACGTTTCGTGGAACCCGACGACGATCATCCGCGGCGATGATCGCGTAAAAGCGGTGTCCGATCTGCGCGCGCGGCCGGGCGGCTACATCTACGTTTACGGCAGCTCGGCGATGGTTCGGTCATTGCTCGACGCTGACCTTGTCGACGAGTTGCTGCTCACGATTGAGCCGATCATTCTCGGTGGAGGGAAAACGATCTTCGCCGAAAACGGAAAGGCGATGCCGTTCACGCTGGAGTCGAGCGTCAAGGCCGGCACAGGCGCGCAGGTGTGTCGATATGCGCGTGCTCGGTAGTCTCGTTTCGCGCGAGAGCGTTGGCCGCACCCATTCAAGGACCCCCCATGACTCCAAAGGTCACCGGCGTCGACCATGTACACGTCTTCGTACCTGACCGCCTCGCCGCGGAAGCCTGGTATCACGGGTCCTTGGGCTGGTGCGCGCCTCTGCTCTCGAATCATGGGCCGCCGGCGGCGGACCGCTGACGGTCGCCGACAAATCGGACCGAGTCCAACTGGCGCTCTTCGAGAGGCCGCGCCAGAGCTGCCGGTCCGTCGTGGCCCTGGGGGCCAGCGGCGTAGAGTTCCTCTCGTGGCTGACGCATCTCGAGTCGGCGCTCGGTCGCAAGCTCGAACCGGTCGACCATGAGTTCTCTTGGTCGCTGTACTTCGAAGACCCCGATGGAAATCCCTTCGAGATCACCTCGTACGAGCACGGCGCAATCAGCGCCGGCCTCCGTGGGTCTGGTGCCTGACCCCTGCATCCAGTGGACGTTCGGCAAGCGTTGCTTGCTGCCGGCCGCCGCTCATGTCAAACCTTGGGTCCCATGCACGTAGTCGATCTCGATCCTTCGCAGGTCGAAGCGGTTCGTGGCTTCCTCGTGGCCAACGGTTGGTCGCATCGGGTCGGAGATTCGCGGCGCTTTGCCACGCTGATTCGCAACTCGCAGCGTACGGCGGTTGCCGTCGCTGGCTCGGAGATCATCGGCTTCGCACGTGCCATCACGGATGGCCTGAGCAACGGCTATCTTTCCATGGTTGCGGTGGCTCCCCAGCATCGGCGCAAGGGTGTCGGCTCGGCCTTGGTCGCGCACGTGACCGCAGGCTCGCCCGAGGTCACCTGGGTGCTGCGCGCCGGCCGCGAAGGTACCGCGGAGTTCTTCGCCAAACTTGGCTTCCGTGCCTCGCCTGTTGCAATGCAACGAGCTCGCCGGCAAAGTCAATGCTGACCGCTCCATCGAGCGGGCATAGTCCCAAAGGCGCAAGTCAAAAGTGAGCCTCACCGCATTTCTCAGCTACTACGAACGGGCGCATCAGAACCGCGCCAATCGATACGTGCATCACTTGGCGCACGCCACTGCGCTGGCGGGCATCCTGCTGCTCTGGCGTCCGCTCCTGGGCCTCGCGCTCATCGCGAGTGGCTTTCTGATTTCCTGGGCGGGTCACTACGCTTTCGAACGAAACACCCCTGCCTTCTTCGAAGCGGCTCCCGTTCGCGGGCTTCGTGCATCCGTTGCAAGGAAGCTCCAGGTGGCGCTCGGCGGGCTGGTCTGGTCGGCGGCGTGCTTTCTGCGCCTGTTTGGCGTCGGCCCGCTTGCACAACGGTAGCGCTCGGTCAGCCTAGGCGCAGCGATTGCGGAACGGATGCGCGGCCGCGCCGTATATTGGCAAGGAACACCAGACAAGACAGGGATCAGCCATGACGGTGCTTTCGGGTCAATGCCTTTGCGGCGGGGTGCAGATTTCCGTTCGCGGCGAACCCCTTCGCGTCGGCATCTGCCACTGCACCGACTGCCGACAAGAAAGTGGTTCGGCCTTTACCTTCTATGGTGTCTGGCCCGCCCACCAGTTTGAGCGCGTGGGTGAAACATCCGAATTCAACGGTCGAAACTTCTGTCCTCGCTGTGGGTCGCGATTGTTCTCCGCCGATGAGCGAGAGGCGGAAATCAAGCTCGGGATCCTGTCAAAGGCCCCCACGCCTCTTGTGCCGAGCTATGAGCTTTGGATCAAACGCCGCGAGCCGTGGCTGCGACCGGTCGGGGAAGCCGAGCAGTACGAGGAGGATCGAGAGTGACCGGAATCGCAACGGACGGTGACCTGGCTCGCCATTTGGCGCCGCGCGGCCTGCTGTCCAACCGCTCCATCCGCGGACCTGTGCAATGCGAGTTCGGACACAAAGGAACGCCATGAGCCCGGAAGAGAACAAGGCGGTTGCCTTCGCGTTCTTCGAGCGATTCAGCGCCGGCGATATTGCAGGCTCGCTGGACACTATGACCGAGGATGCAACCTGGTGGATACCGGGGGAGAAGGAGCGGTCGCCGGCCGCGGGACTCTATTCGAAAGACAGGATCGGTCGGCTATTCGGGCGGATGGTCGGCGCGCTGAAGGGCAATCTGACGATGACCGTCATTTCGTGCATTGCCGAGTCGGATCGCGTAGCGCTCGAGGTCGAATCCCGCGGCGACCTCAAGAACGGGCGCTTCTATCGGCAGCAGTACCACGTGTTGCTGACCTTCAGGAACGGGCAGATCTCGTCCGTGAGGGAGTATCTCGACACGCAGCATGCCAATGACGTCTGGTCGATGCCGCTCACTCCGGAGGAAGAGATCACGGCACGCTCCTTCGAGAGTCCTTGAAGGTTAGGCGCGCTTGAATTCGTAGAGTGAAGTACGCAGCCTTCTTTCGAAACCTGAACCTCGGGCGCAAGAACTGCCCGAGCAAGGTTCAACTCCGAAAGGGCGTTCTTGGATGCGGCGCACGCGAAGCTGCGTCGTTCCTTGCCAATGGAACGCTCGTCTTCTCCACGGGCACGAGATTGGGCCATCGCAAAGTCTTGCTGACAGCACGCGCGCTCCTGACGGCACAGTGTGGCCTGCTGAACCTGCTTTCGTACGTTCGGTTCCTTACTTGGCCAGCGTCGTCGCCGGCGACCCGTTTGCTCTCGTCGACAGGAGTCTGATCCACGAGTGCTGCGCGTCATTTTTGCATCCGAACGCGACTGTTCCGTCGGAGGTGCCAGCGGATGCGAAGCGCCAAGCCGTCGACGTTCTGCGATTCGCCGCAGGCGAGGCTTTCGGTCTCAGCCGCAAGATCGGTAAGACTCCGGGCAGTCCGAATATGCTCTTGGAGGAGCTCCCGGGGCTACCGGCTACCACGCGAAGCTGGAATACGGTCACTCGCCTTGTCCGCAAGCACGCCTAACCCATCCATCGCATGCACAAGCCCTTCTTCCTCGTCCTCGCGCTTGGCGCTGGCTTCGTGGGGTGGAGTTCGAGCGCTTTGCCGGAGCTGGTTGCTTCGCATTTCGCCGTGGGCGGCGCTGCCAATGGCTTCATGCCGCGCGGTCAGTACGTGACCTTCATGTTGGTTCTCGTGCTCACCGTGCCGTCGCTCATCTTCTTCGTGGGCCGGCTCGCTTCTCGCCTGCCAGTGCAATTCGTCAATTTGCCGAACAAGCAGTACTGGCTGGCGCCGGAGCGCCGGGCAGATACGCTGACCTCACTGGGTAACTTGGGTGCTTGGGCGGCCTATGCAACGCTCGGCGTGCTCTGCTTCACGCACTGGTTCGTCGTGCATGCCAACATCGGGCATCCGCCGCGGCTGGAGCAAGCTCCCTTCATCGCCGTCCTGGCGGTGTTCTTGCTGACGCTCTTCGCCGGCATGCTTATTGTGCTGCGTCGGTTCTTCCGTGTCCCCTAGTCCTTCCGTCGAGCGGACGTCCTCGAGCAAGCTTCGCTTGCTTGCGGCCGCCGCTCGGCGGAGCACGGTGCTTGCGTGGAGGTAGTCATGCTGCAATTGTCCGTTGAGCGCGAAAAACTTCGGATCGAACGTCAGAAGCTGGCGCTGCAGTTGCGCCTGGCGCGGCTTGAGAGAGTCAAGCAAAGGCTGGAGGCCAAGAAGGCGAAATACACGGCCATCTCCATAGCCGTCACGGCGGCGGCCGCGGGTGCCACGCTGATCGCGGGTGTTCTAAGTCAGAACTTTCAAGCTCGCGCGCAGTTCCAGCTGAAGGCCGCTGAAATCGTGCTTTCGGCGCAATCAGTCGGCCAGGCCAGGGCGTCCGCGGCCGCCCTGCAGGCGCTGTTCCCAGAGCAGTTGCCTGACGATTTTTCCGGACGGTTCCCTACCGACCTTCCCGCGTTCGGGCCTGACATCATTCAAGCCAAAGCGGAGGTGCTCAAACTTCTTGCGGACGCATCGCCCGAGCGAGAAAGCAAGATCATTGGCCTGTGGTGTCGCCTCTACAGCGATGACCGATCCTTCGATTGCAGCCGCAAGCAACCGTGAGCCCGAACCACTCCCTCGAACGTCGAATCCCGGGGGCCGGTGCGTGTGAACGGCTACGACCTCTTGGCGCTCGCGAACACGACCAGGGTTTGGTCAGGGTCCCGTAGTCGCATGATGAAGTACCCGTTTGTCTCTTCGATCGGCCCGGGCCGCAGTCCCTCCTGCACACCCTACCCTCCGGTTGCTTCCAGCCTTCCACGTGACTCTCTTCGCGTCATCAAGGGGTGATCGTGCAAATTGAAGCCAAGTTGTCCGAAATGAGGCTGGTCCTTCCGGGCGAAATGAGGGTTCCGCCGGGTTTTCGCATCAAGTGGCGGCAGGTGCGCCTGTTGGGCACGCGCGCCGTCATCGCGGGGCACGGACCACGCGCGGCCGATGGCTCCTTGCTGGAAGGCCCGGCGAGGTGGGCTCCGATCTGACCATCGAGGAGGGCTACGCTGCCGCGCGCAATACGGCGCTTGCCGTGTTGGCTGACCTAAAGCGCGAACTGGGGATCTCGACCGCGTGGGCAGTTGGGTGCGTGTCTTCGGCATGGTGAACTCGGCCCCGGGGTTTCACGCCCAGCCACAAGTCATCGACGGCTTTACAGACTTGATCATCGCCCTCTACGGTGAGGAGATCGCCCTATGTCCTCGTGCCGTTGTCGGCGTCGCGGAGTTGGCGCTCAACGCACCCGTCATCATCGAGTGCGAGGCGGAAGTCCGTACCTAGGCCGTGCGGCGCATTGATGCCTAACTGCTCACACGTCGCGCGTCGCGTGAGTCTGCGAGCACAATCGTGCCCATGATCTCCGCGGCTCTTGAGCGCTTCATTTCCCAAGCGGCCGCGCGAAGCCACGCCCAGGTCGACCCCGCGGACTGCGTACTCGCTCTCGCACCACTGATGCTCGATCTGATCGAACAGGCCGGTACCTTTCTCAAGCCGCAACACTACCGGAGCGACCCTCAGAGCTACACGCGCAACCTCGTCTACGACGCTGCGGACGAAAGCCTGTCGCTGTATTCGATCGTCTGGCTTCCCGGTCAATGGACGCCTGTTCACGATCACGGAAGTTGGGGCGTGGTCGGCGTGATCGAAGGAGTTCTGGAAGAGCGCAGCTACGTACGACTCTCGCCGGACCGAGGCGCTGACGCGGATATCGACCTTGCACGCGGCGGTACCGTGCTGCTGCGACATGGCGCAGTCACGAGCTTCGTTCCAAACCCCGATCACATTCACGTCACCGGGGTTCCGTCGGAACGGCCTCGGGCAGTCAGCCTGCACCTCTACGGACGCACGATGAGCGACTTCAACATCTACGACGTTGGCGCACGAACACGTCGGCGCATCAACGTTACTCACAACGAGAGCTGAGCCTTGAAGCCAGTGCCGCCAGCCAGCGGTGACGCCTGACCCCCTTCCGGCCCGCTCGCGGCCACTCCATGTCGAACGCATCCGGAGCGACGCTATGCCCGCGTACGTCATTTTTGAGGTGGAGATTCGCGACACGGAGAGGTGGAAAGACTTCTCTGTGCAGTTGAGACCACTCCTCGCTGCTGCGGGTGCGAAGTACCTTGTGCGAGGCGGCGTCCCCAAGACCCATGAGGGCGACTGGTCGCCGCGGAGGCTCAGCATCCTGGAGTTTCCGTCCAGGCAAACCCTTGATGATTTCTACGACGGTTCTGACTATCAACGGCTCATTGCGCTTCGAAGGGAATTCAGTTCCGCCCGGTTCGTCAGCGTGGACGGTCTGCCCTACGACCCTTCGCATGCCGAATGAGGAATGCCTTGCGGGCTCGTGCAGACATGGAGCGACAAATGAAGGACGACGAGAAACAGATTCGCAAGTTGGTGTCCACATGGGTGGCGGCAAGCCGATCCGGCGATGTCGAAGCCGTCCTGAGTCTCGTGACGGATGACGTCGTTTTCCTCGTCCCCGGCAGGGCCGCCATGCGCAAGGACGAGTTCGCCGCGGCGCTGCGTTCTCAGGCAAGCGGCGGCACGCCGAGGTTCGACGCCACAAGCGATATTCAGGAAGTCGAAGTTTCAGGCGACTGGGCGTTCATGTGGAGCAAGCTCACGGTGCTGGCGACGCCACCGGATGGCGGCACGCCAACGCGCCGCAGCGGCCACACGTTGACCGTCTTTCGTCGCCAGGGCGGCCGCTGGTCGCTCGCCCGCGATGCCAATCTGCTTGGGCCGGCGCAGCGGGAGTGATCCCATGGAGTCCTGTGATGGCGGGTGCTTGTGCGGTTCGGTTCGCTACCGGCTGGGCGCGGAACCGCTCACCAGCTACGTCTGTCACTGCACGGACTGCCAGCGCCGTACGGGCAGCGCGTTCGCCCTCTCGCTCATCGTTCCCGCTGAAGCCCTGGTCGTCACGCATGGAAGCACATCGTCCTATTCCGCCACGCTGGCGGACGGCCGAGTCAAGCGGGGTCAGCTGTGCGCAGTCTGTGGCACGCGCCTTTGGGGCGAGCCTCGGCTCAATCAGGCCATTCGTGTTCTTCAGCCCGGCACCTTGGACCATCCGTCGCAGTTCCCTCCCGTCGCGCATATCTGGACGCGAAGCGCCCAGCCGTGGGTGGTGTTTCCGGAAGGAGTCGCTGTCTTCGCGGAACAACCTCAGGAACCGATGCAACTTGCTAAGCTCTGGCAGAACCAAGAATGTGTTGACTTCCTAGCGGCGCGACACGCGCGCACAACAAGTACCTCAACTGACCAACAAATCGCATGGACAGCAACGAAATCACGGTAGGCCAGCTCGGCATCAACTACATCGTCGATGGCTCCGATACGAAGAGTCTCGGGATGTTCGAGCTGACGGTTCCCCCTAGCTCGAACGTCCCTCCGCCACATAGCCACTCGAACAACGAAGAATGCGTTTACGTTCTCGCGGGCGCCCTTCGCTATTCGGTCGGAGGCGAGACCCGCGACCTGACGGCGGGCCAAACCATGAGCACCCCGAAGGGCGTCGTCCATGCCTTCTCGAATCCATTCGGCGAGACCGCTCGCGCCCTGATCGTGATGTCTCCCGATGTTGGAGCGCAATACTTCAAAGACGTCGCCGCCGTGGTCAACGGCGGAGGCCCTCCGGACAAGGCGGCGCTGGTGTCTGTCATGGCCCGCTACGGGCTGGTTCCGGCCGCACCGAAGTGACGCCCGCGCGACAGCAGCGGTGAATGGCTCCCTTCGCGAAATTCCCATGGATCGCTTGCAGATCTACTCCGGTCCGCTGAGCATGTTCGGTGCGAAGGTCGAGATCGCCGCGCGCGAGAAGGGAATCGAGTTCGATCTGGTGATGGTGCCGTTCGACTTCGAACGCGGCTACACACCGAAGCATCCTGACGTGCTGCGCATCAATCCCAAACATCAAGTGCCCGTCCTCGTTGATGGCGACGTCCAGGTTTTCGACTCGACGCAGATCTTCGAATACCTCGAAGATCGTTGGCCGGAGCCGCCACTGTGGCCGCGCTCCGTCGCCGCGCGAGCAGAGGCACGGCAACTGGAGCTTTATTCCGACGAAATCTTCTTTCCTCCTGTTATTCGACTGATGGGCCTGCGCGGAAATCCCGATCCGGTTGACGCGCCCGAGTGGAAAACGGCAAGAGCAGCCATCGAGGCGCACTACCTTTGGATCGACCAGCGGCTCCTAGGTCATGAATACCTGGCGGACCAATTCAGCTACGCCGACATCGCGTTCTACATGGCGCAGTTCTTCGCGGCGCGCCACACGGTACCGATGACTGCGGACCATTCGAATCTGCTCGCCTGGCGAGAGCGAATGATCGGTCGGCCGGCGCTCAGGACGGTCGTGATGGCGATGGTGGGCTATCTCCGCAGCCAGGGCCGACCGATCCCGGAACTGGGCGATCGAACCGAATAGAGCGGGCGCGCTCGCATGCTGCTTGAAACTCGGGATCAAGCATCAGCCGCAAGGCGAGTCCGCCTTTGCATTTGGTACGTGGCGGGCTACCTCGTCCTCAGCGGCTTGGCGCTTCTGATTTCACCGCGCGTCGCGCTTGCGGCAATGCTCTCGAACACCGACTACGGTAACGTCATGCCTCGTTGGGTAGGCATGCTCAGCGTGGCGATGGGAACGTTGGTGGGCCAGATCGTGCGCTTGCGCATCGCTGCTCTGTATCCGCTGAGCTTCTTCATGCCCGCCGCGATGCTGGTCGGCTTCGTCGGCCTGTATCTTCAGTCGGAAGACCCGTTGTTCCTCGCCGTGTCTGCCGTCGTCGGCATCGGTGTGCTGGCCACGGGGACGAGCATGCTGTTCGAGCGTTAGCTGGTCGCACTGAGCGATCCGTCGATGGAAGAAGCGCTCTACGAGATTGCTTCGCTGCGCGCGTTCGCGCGATTGAAGCTGGGCGAGCCGATCCCGGACGAGACGACGATCCTGAACTTCCGTCACCTGCTCGAAACCAACGAGCTGGCCCCGGAGATCCTCAAGGCGGGTCAACGCGCATCTGACGCGCAAGGGCCTGCTGCTCAAGCGCGGCAGCATCGTCGACGCCACCATCATCGCCGCGCCGAGCTCGACCAAGAACGCAGACGGCGAGCGCGACCCCGAGATGCACCAGACCAAGAAGGGCAACCAGTGGCACTTCGGCATGAAGGCGCACATCGGAGTCGATGCCGACTCGGGCCTGGTGCACACAGTGACCACCACGGCAGCCAACGAAGCCGACATCGAGCAAGTCGATGACCTGCTGCACGGCAAGGAAGAAGTGGTGCTTGCCGATGCTGGCTACAGCGGCGCAGATAAGCGTGGCCGAGCGCGAGGAGCTGCGGTGGCACATCGCCGCGCAAGCCGAGTGACAGCGCCAAGCTGCCCGAGGGGCGCTCGCCAGTGCGTGCAATCCACAAGCGCGAGACGCTCAAGGCCAGGTGCGAGCGCGGGTCGAGCATCCCTTCCGCGTGATCAAGCGCCAACGTGAGGTCGAGGAGATGCCCATGGCGAATCACGGTTCTTTCTCCGGAAACCCAAAGACCGAGTGGCTGGTCGACGCAGTGGCCCCGGATCGCGACATGGAACTGTTGTGCGACTTCAGCCTTACCGATCCTGTGGGTACCCGATGGCCCGCGCCAAAGGGCTCCGTGGTCAACGGCGCGAGCCATCCCCAGCCGCTTTGGTCAAGCGTTGGAAGCCCCTATACCGACGACTATCGGCGCGCGTCGGTAGTTCAAGACGTCGCGTGCAATACGTCGGGCGTGCCGAGAAGGGCCGCCGACGTGATGTCTTTCCATGCCTGCAGGGCCGGCGGCTGCGGCCCGGTGCAGGCTCGCATCCTCTATGCAGAGGTTCGCATCGGGGCCCGGGCCGCGAGGAGCCTGACGGCACGTTCGATGTCGCGCGAGGCACAACTCTCGCAGATCACCGAGGGCTTGTCGCCCGAGTCGGCGTTCATGCAAGACAAGCTTGCCCAGAGCTCGCGGGTAACGGAGGGCTCGCGATTGAACCCACCGTGGCGCAACTCGATGCGGCCATCACGAAGCACCTCAAGGTCTAATCCATCAGGCTCGGATTTCTCACCGTTGGAACACCTATGACCGATTCCCCATCACCCGAGGAAGTCGCGCGCTGGCAGCGGCGACTGGCCGCGCAGGCGAACAATCGAGCCTGGCGACTGTCGGAGTCGCAACGCTCTCCGCAGGAGGACGAGGAAATGCTTCAGGCGGCTCATGCGTCGATGTACTTCTGGAAGCTCGTCGGCACCGCGGGAAACCGGGCCCGTGCGGCGCAACTCGTAGCGCACGTCTACGCGTTGCTGAAGTTGCCGAATCCAGCCAAGCACTACCTGGCGCAGTCCGAGCCGCTTTTCCTCGGACAGGATTGCGAGCCTTGGGAACGAGCTTGCGCCTTCGCTGTCAAGGCCAGCGTCGCGGCGGCAGCCGGCGAGCGGGAAGCCCATGCAAGCAGCTATCGCGAGGCCGAGCGGCTGATCGCGGCGCTTCCCGATCCGGAGGACCGGGAGATCCTCAATGCCACGCTGCGCGTCGTTCCCAAACCCGGTGAGGTCTAACCCCTCCAGCCCCCTTCAACCGGTCCGGGAGCACCCATGAACCAGGACATCGCGGCCTAGTCAGCATCATGCGCAGGAATGGCAAGCTCTCCCGCTTCGAGCGGCTCCTGGCGGCAGGCCTGTCTGCCGTATGGTTGTCGGCCGGGTGCACTGCGCTGTACATCGCACTGGCGAACTCGCGCTGGGTCATGGCTGCGCTCGCCTCGGTCGCCATCGTCTACGGTGCTGCATGGCTGCGCGTGGCGTTCCTTGCTCGCCGGCTCGGTTGGCCGAAGTTGGCCGCGCCGTGGCGCTCGGTCAAATAAGGCACGCGCCTTTTGGCAACGCGCATGTCGAACCGCAGAATCCACCCATGCAAGCAACCCCGCCTCTTCCGCGACGCCTTCAGGGTGCGCGCACGAGGTCGCTGGGACTTCTCCTTGGCTGCGTGGCATTCGTCGCAGGCGGAATCTTCATACGGCACGACTCGCCCTGGGCCGGCTATTCGGCGATCGTCTTTTTCGGTCTTGGTGCGGTCGTCGCGATCATCAATCTCCCGCCGGGCAGCTCGTATCTCCTCCTGGAAGACCGGGGGCTCACGATGTGCTCCATGTTCCGCAAGACGTTTCATTCGTGGAACGACCTGGCGGAATTCTTGCCGATCAGCATGGGGACCACGACGATGGTCGGCCTCAGGTACAGCGAGGGATACAAGACCCACGCCTCAACGCGTAGGCTGGCGACGCGGCTGGCCGGCGCCGAGGGCGCGCTGCCGGAGTCCTACGGCATGAATCCCGAAGAGCTTGTGACCTTGCTGAACGGACTTCGCATGAGGCAGCGCCGTGAGTTCTGACCCTTGCGCCGGACGGCCCAGCCACCCATGAACGTCGCGCTGGCGTCGGTGCTCTGCCTTGTCTTCGTGACCCTGGCGCTCTGGCACTTGCGCATGGCGCTCTGGCCGACCTCCGACGCGAGCAGCGCGGTCCCGAGCGTGGGCGGCAAGCCGCTGTTCGTTCCCTCGCCATGGGCCACCGGGCTGGTCGGCGTGGTGCTTCTCCTGTTTGCCTGCCTTGTCGGGGCCACCGCCGGGCTCGTGGAGATCGGCATCCCGGTGCGTGTTCTGTCCTGGCTCTGCGATGCCCTAGCGCTCGGCCTGCTGGCCCGCGCCATCGGCGAGTTCAAGTACGTCGGCTTCTTCAAGCGCGTGCGCGACAGCAAGTTCGCCCGGCTCGACACGCTGCTGTATTCGCCGCTGTGCCTGTTGCTCGCGGTCGGCGTCGCACTGGTCGGCAGGCGCTAGGCGACGTCGGCAACGCGGAGGCTTAGGCATGCCCTCAAGCGACACACTGGAGCGCTTCATCGCGCGGGTCGAGCAAAACGCGCACGCGGAGGCGATCGAGGAGTTCTACCTGGAAAGCGGCGCGATCCGGGAGAACCAAGGTCCCCCTCGTGTCGGACGATCCAATCTGGTCGCCGGCGAACGAACGCTTCTGGCGCGCGCCAGGTCGGTGAGCTCTCAGTGCATTCGGCCGGTGCTCGTCCACGGTTCCGTGGTCGTCATCCGCTGGATCTTCGAGTTCGAGTGGCTCGACGGCAGCAAAACCCGCATGGAAGAGCTCGCCTATCAGCGCTGGGAGGGCGAGCGCATCGCAGAGGAGCAGTTCTTCTACGACCCGGCGCAACGGGTGCCCGTCAAATCCTCGTCGCGCACCTGACGCCGCACCCTCCCCATGTCGTCGCTCGAGCTCAAGGTTCCGCCACCCGTGGTTGCCCTGATCGTCGCGCTCGCGATGTGGTTCGCGGCCCGCGCGACGTCCCCGCTGGCCATGCCGCTGTCCGCGCGCGTGGCGTTGGCGACGATCCTCATCCTGCTGGGGGTGGCCTTCAGCGGTACCGCCGCGGTCCTGTTCGGCCAGGCAAAGACCACGCGCAACCCGCTTCGCCCACAGGCATCGTCTGCGCTGGTGCAATCGGGCGCCTACAAGTTCTCCCGCAATCCGATGTATCTCGGGCTGTTGCTGGTGCTTCTGGGATGGGCTGCTGCCCTATCGTCGGCGGTCGCCGTGCTCGGCCCCGTCGTCTTCGCTGTCTACATCACTTTTTTCCAGATCAAGCCGGAAGAGCGGGCGCTGGCGGCGTTGTTCGGCGCGGAGTACGCGAACTACAGGCGACGCGTGCGCCGCTGGCTCTGAGGAAGACGGCGGAGCGCTTCGCTAGCATTGGTGCATCGCGAGGAGACCGTACATGCCAGCGACCTTCGGCGGCGCCATCGCAGTCATCCTGCTCGGCATCTACCTGCATCTCATCCGCGTCGCCTACCTGGTCGCGGGCTGCACGACGCGGCCGGGGTGCACCAGCTATCCGCAGGGGTACTTCAACGACGGAATGGCGCAAGCGCTCGCGATCGTGGGCGGGCTCGTGTCGGCGCTGGTCATCGCCGAACTCGCTGCCACGAAGCCGGGCGACGCGCCCGCCGCCCGGGCGCTTGCCGACGATGCGTCCGACAGAACCAAATCGATTCTCAAGATCGTCAGCGCGGTCTATGTGCTCGCCCGGATGGGCGCGGGCCTGACCGCCTTCTTCGTCGGCCTGTATCACCCGAAGGAGCTCCCTCCGCTCACCAACCTCGGCCAGGCCTGGCTCGGCCTGGCAGTCGCGGCGGCCTAGGCCTACTTCGGCATCAAACCTCGATGACCGCCGTCCCCATGCGAATTGCAGTTCGCGCGCGCGTAACGAGGATCGCCCGCTCTCATCACCCATCACGCCAAGGAGATTCGTCATGTCGTCCCGCAGTGTCCGCCTCCATCGAGTCCTTCGAGCCAAGCCCGAGAAGGTCTATCGCGCCTTTCTCGAAGCGGACGCCATGGCGAAGTGGCTGCCGCCGCATGGCTTCACCTGCACGGTTCATCACCTGCAGGCCGTCGTCGGCGGAACATTCAAGATGTCGTTCCGGAACTTCTCGACCGGCAACTCGCACTCGTTCGGCGGCGACTACGTCGAGCTGGTCCCGAACCGGCTCATCCGCTATACCGACAAGTTCGACGATCCCAACTTGCCCGGCCTGCTCCAGGTGACCGTCACCCTCGAGGCGGTAACGTGCGGCACCGAGCTGTCGGTGCTCCAGGAAGGCATCCCCGAGGCGATTCCCCTCGAGATGTGCTATCTCGGCTGGCAGGAGTCGCTGATGCAGCTGGCGACGCTGGTCGAGCCCGAGATTCCGGGCTAGTGGCGGCGCCTCTTTCCGACGACTCAAAATCTGCAGCCATGGCAACGGCGCTTCTCGTCATCGACGTTCAGCAAGGTCTGTGCGAGGGCGAGCACGCGGCCTTCGAATCGTCCGAAGTCATTTGCCGAATCAATCAAGTCTCGAGCAAGGCTCGCGCGGCGAACGTTCCGGTCGTCTTCATCCAGCACGAGTCGAGATCCGGAGTCCTGGCGCACGACTCGCACGGGTGGCAGCTCGCGCGGGGATTGCATGTCGAGTCTTCCGACCTGCGCATCCGCAAGACCACGCCGGACTCCTTCTTGCACACCACGCTCGAATCGGTGCTGAAGGAGCGGGCCATCACCGACCTGATCATCTGCGGCCTGCATACGGAGTTCTGTGTCGACACGACCACGCGCAGGGCGCTCGCCCTCGGTTATCCGGTCACTCTGGTGGCGGACGCACACACGACCGAGGGCAACGAGCACATCTCGCCGCGCCAGGTGATTCAGCACCACAACGCCACGCTGAGCAACATCTCGAGCTTCGGCCCGCGGGTGTCTCTGCTCTCGAGCGAGGCGCTGCAGCTCGGCGCCTGACGCCTCGACCGTCATGAATGCATGACCGCCTTCGCCACGTCATCGCTCCCTTCGAAACCCACCGTGATCGCGCCGGATGGCTCGGACGTCCGGGTCCTGCTGGCATTGGCGTCGGGCAGCATGGCGCACTTCGAGCTGAAGGCCGGGATGGTTTCTCGCGCCGTCAGCCATCGCAGCGTCGAGGAGATCTGGTTCGTCGTGTCCGGGCGCGGCGAAATGTGGCGCCGGCAGGCCGAACGCGAAGAGGTGGTCGTGTTGGAGCCAGGCGTCTGCCTGACGATTCCCGCTGGCACGCAATTTCAGTTCCGCGCGTCGGATACGGAGGCCGTCGCGGCGCTTGGAGTCACCATGCCGCCCTGGCCGGGAGACGAAGAAGCGGTGGCGGTCTCCGGCCTCTGGCCGGCGACAGAGCAATGAACCCGAGAAGACGCCATGCCCGAATCGCGCAACCCTGACGCAATCATCGCCGCCGAGGCCCCGGTGCGGGCCCGCGCGTCGAACTACCCGGAGCCGTTCGCGTCCTGGATGGCCGGCCGAGAAAAGCGACCACTCGGCGATCTCTTCGGCCTGAAGAGCTTCGGCGTCAATCTCACTCGACTTGCGCCTGGCACGGTGTCCACCCTTCGCCATGCCCACTCGATGCAAGATGAATTCGTGTACATCTGCGCGGCAACCCGACGCTTTATACCAACGAAGGTCAGGTGCAGCTCGCGCCCGGCATCTGCGCGGGATTCAAGGCGGGCTCGGGAAATGCTCACCGCCTCCTGAATCAGACGTCGCAAGACGTCACTTACCTCGAAGCCGGTGACAGAACGCCGGGAGACGAGGGCAGCTATCCGGACGACGGTCTGCAGGGAGTGCTCGTCGACGGCCAGCGGCGATTCATTCACAAGGACGGAACGCCCTACTGAGCTATCGTCGACCGCGAATGAAATGCCGGCATGACGACGTTTCATTCGGTCTGGCGCTTGCGCAACAAAGGCATCTCACCACCATAGGATCATCGAACCCATGCGCAGGAATTCGCTTGCCTTGGCGGTCGCTCTCGGGATCGCGGCTTCAGCCCCCGTATCGGCACAGGTCGTCACCACCCCGGAGCAGGACGCGCTGCTGTTTCTGGACTCGCAGGTCTTGCCCAGGAAGGCGGCCGCCTGCTCCGAGCGCATCACCGGCTACTCGGCCCGGTTCGACCCGGCATTTCGCGCCTGGCTTGCGACGAACAAGGACCGCCTGGCGTCCGGGGAGGCGTTTCTTCGCGCCGACGCGGAGAGGACCAGGGTTCCTTTCGAACGCGACATCCAGTCCGTCATCGCCACCATCTCTCAGCAATGGACCGCTGCGCCGTTGTCGGTGCTGCAGGAGAAGTGCGCGGCGACGCTGCTCCAGCTGACCCCATGAACCCAGGCCTCGCACTGGCCGCGCCGGGTCCGATCGAGTCCGAGCGCCTCGTCGTTCGACTCGTCGCCAGGTCGGATTTGCCCGCGCTGCTCGAGGTCAACTCGAACGAAGAAGTCACTGCGTTGCTGCCCTATGCCAGGTGGCAGTCGATGGCCGATGCCGAGGCATGGCTCAAGCGGATGGAAGGCATCCAGGCCACCGGGCTGGCACTTCAATTCGTCGTGGTGAGCAAATCGTCGGGCCTGGCGATCGGCACCTGCCTGCTGTTCCGGTACGAAGGAGGAAGCGCTCGCGCCGAGCTCGGCTATGTGCTGGGGCGGCCCCACTGGGGTTCCGGTCTGATGCACGAAGCGCTTCAGGCCCTGATCGACAGCGCGTTCGCCGGCCTGGCCTTGCGCCGCCTCGAAGCGGAGGTGGATCCGCGCAACCGGCCGTCTACGCGCCTGCTGCAAAGACTCGGCTTCACCAAGGAAGGCCTGCTGCGCCAGCGTTGGGTGACCAAGGGCGAAGTCAAGGACGTCGAGATGTACGGCCTTCTTCGCGACGAATGGCGCCCGGCGCGAGGGCGGTGAGCCGGGCGCGAGGGCCCGCTTCGCGACCATGACGACCGAGCGCCGCAACTTCTTCGTCCTGACCGGCGCCTCGGGCTCGGGCAAGTCGTCGATCCTCGCAGCGCTGTCGTCGCTTCGATACCCGTGCGTCGAAGAAGTCGGCCGGCAGGTCGTTCGCGGCCAGCTTGCGACCGGCGGGGACGCGACACCCTGGCAGGACCATCGCAAGTTCATGGAGCTCCTTCTGGCGGGATACATCCGGGCGTTCGAATCCGTCGCCGAGCGCTCGCGGCCGGTGTTCTTCGACCGGGGCATCCCGGAATGCCTGGGTCATGCGAACGAACTGAGCGCCATCGAGCAGGCGCCGTTCGTCGCGGCCGCCGCGGACTATCGCTACCACCCGGTCGTCTTCTTCACGGCGCCCTGGCCCGAGATCTACGTCAACGACGCCGAGAGGCGGCACCCGTACGAACAAGGCGTCGCGGGTCACCAGGCCGAACTGGCGGCGTATCGAGCGGCGGGCTATCGCCTGGCCGAAGTCCCGCGCGGTCCGGTGTCGGCGAGGGCGCAATTCATCCTTTCGCGGGTTGCGACGATGTGGCCTGGGCACGACCAAGTTCTCGCTTCGTTCGAAGACGCTGACGGTGCCCGGTGCGTCGATGTCTTCGCGCGAGCGGACGGCACCTTCGGCTTCGAGCAATATCGCAGCGAGCTCGACGGCAGCAGTCGCTGGCAATCGCTGAACAGGTTCTCCGAGCTGCGGTTCGAATCGGGTGAAGAAGCGCTGAGCTCGGCGAAGCAGCGCGTCCCCTGGCTGAACCCGTCCGAGGTGTGGCGCTGGTGAGCGCGGGGCGACAGGTGAGCACCTCCCGCAGGAAGGCGACAACTGGCGCCACGCTTGAAGTGGCGACGGCGCGACGCCAATTCTGGGTCGGCGTCGTCTCGCGCGAGCATGTTCGTGTCGGCGTCGAAGGTGGCTTCATCCAGCTCAGCCACGGCAAGCGTGCGCCACTGCGGCGCATGCATGCCGGCGACGGGCTGGTGATGTACTCGCCGCGAACGTCGTACCCGGACGGTCAGCCGCTGCAGCGCTTCACGGCCATCGGCATCGTTACCACCGGCACGATCTACCAGGTACAGATGGCCGACGACTTCGAGCCGTACCGCATCGACATCGGCTTCTTCGGCGAGGCGGTGGAGGCGGCCATCAAGCCGCTCGTGGAGCGCCTGTCGTTCATCACGAACAAGACGCACTGGGGTGCGGCGTTCCGCTTCGGCTACATCCAACATCCCGGCCGCAGACTTCGCCTTGATCGCCGGGGAGATGGGCGTGGCCGAAGCCGTCGGTTGCCGGTGAACCGGCGCAGCACACCATCGGAACGGCGCCGCCGCGGGTTTATCCTTTCCGGCCGATCACACGACGCGCAGATGAAGCTCCTCGCCGTCACCACGACCGTGGCCACCCTGGAGTCCGCGCGAAGAGTCGCCAGGACGCTGGTCGAGCGCCGATTGGCGGCGTGCGCGGAAATCTCGGCGATCGAAAGTTTCTACGCGCTGGCAGGGGAAGATCGCAAACGATCCGGAGTTCCGGATCCTCTTCAAGACGACCGACGAGCGCTACCAGGCGGTCGAAAGCGCGATTCGCGAGCTGCACGAGTACGAGTTGCCGGCGATCGACGCCGTGCCTCTCGAGCGGGTGTCCGAGCCTTATGGCCGGTGGGTCGAAGAAAGCTGTCGCTGAGATGAAGGAATGCGAACGCCGTGACCCACTACGTCATCAAGGTTCTCGTCTCGGCGCTGGTCATCGTCGCCGTCACCGAGCTCGCCAAGCGCAACTCGCTGTGGGCTGCGGCGCTGGCATCGCTGCCGCTGACGTCGCTGCTCGCCTTCGTCTGGCTGCACGCCGAGTCGGCGAGCGCGGAACGCGTCGCGGCGCTCTCGCAAAACATCTTTTGGCTGGTCCTGCCTTCGCTGGTCCTGTTCACGCTGTTCCCGGCGTTGCTGCGCGCAGCCATTGGCTTCTGGCCGAGCCTGGCGCTTTCGTGCGCGGCCACCGCTGCCGCGTACGCGATGATGCTGTGGCTGTTGCCTCGCTTCGGCATCCGCCTCTAGCGTTCTGCGCCATGACGATCAGCGCCGTCTTCGCGTTCCTGCATTTCCTGGCGGTCTTCGCGATCGTCGCCACCGTCTTCCTCGAGTGGCAGACGATGAGCCGCGCGCCGACGCTCGCCGAGGCGCGGCGCATCCAGCTCGCCGACCGGTGGTTCGGCGTCTTCGCCATGGTGGTCCTTGTCGTCGGCTTCCTGCGCGTCTACTACTTCGAGAAGGGCCAGGCGTTCTACATGTCCAACCCGTTCTTTCGCGCCAAGCTGACGCTGTTCATCGGCGTCGGCCTGCTGTCGATCTACCCGACAATCCGCTTCATCAAGTGGGGCGCACGGACGAAGCAAGGTCTGGCACCGGTCGTTTCGGGCACGGAGCATCGTCGGATCGTGGTCATGCTGCGCTTCGAGCTGATCCTGCTGCTCGCGATGGCGCTGTGCGCCAGCCTGATGGCGCGCGGAGTCGGATCGTGATCGGCGATCGCGGCAGCGCGGCGGCGCCGATCGACTACCTGTTCCCCGACCTGCCCGCGGGCCTGAAGCGCGTGCGCATGCCGGTCGTCGACGCCTCGCCCGAGAGCCTGCTCGGCTATGGGCGCCTGGTCGACGATCCCGCGGCGTGCCGGGTCGAGATCGTTCGCTGGCCGGCGCGCGGCCGCCGTCCGGTCGACGCCGATACCGGCGACCAGGGCGGCACGACCGAGGGCGTGTTCGTGAGCGAATGGCAGGGCGACATCCTCTACGGCCGCAACGAAGCCGTCGGCGGCCACTACATCCTCGGCTACGGCGAAGCGCCGGAGCTCGCGCGCACCGATCACGCCGATCCGCCGCGGCGCGTGATCCTGTGGCACGCCAACTACCACCCCGATGGCGGCCAGCTGTTCTTTCCGCTCGATCAGCGGCCGTTCTACGTGCCGTTGGCGCTGCCCGGCGACGACGTCACGCCGGAGCGCTTCGTCTGCTTTCGATTCGCCGGCGCCCAAGGCCTCTACATCCATCCTGACATCTGGCACGAAGGCGTCTTCGCCCTCGCCGGCAGCCAGCGCTTCTTCGACCAGCAGGGCGCGGTGCACGCGCGGGTCTCGGTCGACTTCGCGCGCGAGTTCGGTTGCCTGCTCGAAGCGCCGATCGGCGGCGATACGCCATGCTCTTGAATCCGCAAGACAGCTACGTTCGCCTCGGCGCCGACGGCGTCGCCGAGACGCTGCCCGGAGGCGACGCGTTCTGGTCGCTGGCGCAGGCCGAGCGAGACCGCGTCGGCAGCGACTGGGTCGTGTCCGAATACGAGTTCGTCGCCGATTGGCCGACCTGGGAAATGCACCCGAACGGCGACGAGTTCGTCTACCTGCTGTCGGGCTCGATCGATTTGCTGCTCGAGCACGAAGACGGGGTTCGCGTGCTTGCCATTGCCGGGCGCGGCGCGGTCGTCGTGCCGCGCGGCGTCTGGCACACCGCCCGCGTCCACGCACCGAGCCGTATGCTCCACGTCACTCTGGGCGCGGGCACGTTGACCCGTGCCGTCACCAACAAGGAGGTCTGACCATGGCCGCTGTCGAAGCCAAACTCGCCGCGCTCGGTCTCATGTTGCCGGCACCCCTCAAGCCGCCGCCCGGCGTCGTCCTGCCGTTCCAGTTCGTCAGGATCGTCGGCTCGCGCGCGTTCATCTCCGGCCACGGTCCGCAGAACGTCGACGGCTCGGTTGCCGAGCCGCTCGGCAAGGTCGGTCGCGAGTTGTCGCTCGAGCAGGGCCATGCCGCCGCGCGCCTGGTGGCGTTGTCGATGCTCGGCAGCCTGAAGCGCGCCATCGGCGACCTCGATCGCGTCGCGGCCTGGTGCCGCGTCCTTGGCATGGTCAACTCGGCGGCAGGGTTCAACCGACAGCCGAGCGTGATCAACGGCTTCTCGGAGCTGATCGTCGAGCTGTACGGCCCTTCGGTCGGCGCGCATTCGCGCAGCGCCGTCGGCCTGTACGAGCTGCCGTTCGACATCCCGGTCGAGGTCGAGGCCGAGGTCGAGCTCCTTGCCGGGAACCCCTCGCCCTGACGATCGACGGCAACGGCAGAATCGCGCCACCGCTGCCAAGGAGCCTCATGAAAATCGCCGCCGTCGTCCTGATCGTCCTCGGCGTGCTCGCGCTCGCCTACGGCGGCTTCAGCTACACCGACGACAAGACCGCGGTCAAGCTCGGCCCGCTCGAGCTATCGGTCAAGGAGACGAAGACGGTCAACGTTCCGGTCTGGCTCGGCGTCGGCGCCGTCGTCGCCGGCGGCCTGTTGCTGGCGTTCGGCGGCAAGTCCAGGTAACGGCCGAAAACCGACCTGCGGATCCGACGCTTTCCGCCGCGAGGAGCCCCCGATGCCAGAACTCGCTTCCCTCCAGACCTTGCTCGCTCCGCTCTTCCCCGGCCTGATGGGCGTGCGCCTGGTCGAGCTCGCCCCCGACCGGGTCGTCGCCGAGATGAAGGTCCGCGCCGACCTGTGCACCGCCGGCGGCATCCTTCACGGCGGCGCCTACATGGCGTTCGCCGATACCCTGGGCGCGGTCGGAACGCTGCTCAACCTGAAGCCGGGAAAGCGCACGGCGACCACCGATTCGAGCACCAAGTTCATCGCCGGGGCGCGCCTGGACACGACGGTCACGGGCGAGTGCATCGCCCTGCACCGCGGCCGCACGACGATGGTCTGGCAGACCTCGGTCAGGAACGACAACGGCAAGCTCTGCGCCGTCGTCACGCAAACCCAGCTGGTCCTCGAAGGCGCTGAATGAGCGCCGACCTTCCACTCACGCTCAGCCAGCACGTCGTCCAGGCCTGCCTTTTCCTCGCAGCCGCGATCGCGATCTTCGGCGGCTCGCTACAGATGATCCTCGGCCAGCCCGATACCTCGCCGCGTCTCGACAACGTCCACCGCTTCATGGCCGGCGTCTATCTCGGGACCGGAGTCATCTGCCTGTGGGCCGGGCTCACAGTGCGCCAGCAGGACACGCTGGTCTACCTGCTCGCGCTCGGCGTGCTGCTCGCCGGATGCGGCCGACTGCTCTCGATCAGCAAGGTGGGCTGCCCCGGCCCGCGGCGGTCTGGCTCGGCTATCTGATCCCCGAACTGGTGCTTCCGTTCGTCATGGCGGCGGCGCACTATGCCGGTCGCTGATGCCGACGCATTCCGCCGCGCGACGGCTCGCCGGCCGCTGCCTCTGCGGTGCGGTCGAGTACACGGTCGACGACCACTTCCGCTATGCCTTGAACTGCCATTGCTCGAACTGCCGCCGCGCCACTGGCTCGGCGTTCAAGCCGTTCGCCGGCATCGAGCGCGATCGACTCGAAATCGCCAACGGCCGCGACCGTCTGCGGCTCTTCGGCAGCGCTAACTCCCACGATGCACGTTGCGCCGTCTGCGGCTCGCTCCTGTACTCGCTCGTTCGCGATGGCGCTTACGTCCACGTCACCCTCGGCACGCTGGTCGATTCGCCCTCGCTCCGGCCATCCGCGCACATCTTCGTCGGCTCCAAGGCGCCGTGGTTCGAGATCGTCGACGGGCTGCCGCAACACCAGGAATTCGGCTGATCGACGCATGTGCTGCGATCGCGCCGGCGACGGCAGGCCGGTGGACGAAGCCGGGCGACGATCATCGTGCGCATTCGTTCCGCCGCCGCCTAGACTCCGGGCTTGTCGCGAGCCGGCGCGGGCCATATGCTCGTTGCCGCTCTCCTACTTCGAACGGTCCACTCGATGCGCATCCCTCCTGTTCTCCTCGCCGTCGTCCTCACGCTCGCCACCGCGCCGGTGCTGGCGCAGAGCCATCCGTACGACCCGAAATCGCTGGCGCACTACGACGTCAGCTATGTCGAATGCGAGGCGCGCTATCCGGAGATGGCCGGGCACCGCGACGAAGCCTATCTGAGCCTCTGGCGCATCAGGCCCGATGCGAAGTCGGCCGCCCGCCTGGCCGAGACACGTGCCGGCGCCGCCTACAAGAGCGAGCGTCAGCGCGTCGCCAAAAGCGCGGCCAAGGCGTCGGCGCCGCCCGCTTCGAGCCCGCTCGACCGGCAGTGCCGCGGGTTGTGGGGAGAGTTCCAGCGTGTGCCCAAGGCCTAGTCCGGAGCGGCGCCGACCGATGAGCGCGTTGGCCGAGCCGATCGTCCGCGGCAGCGTCTGCCCGCTCTGCCAACGCGCCAACGGATGCGTGATGGCATCGGGCGGTGGCGACGATGCGGCGCCGTGCTGGTGCGTCAGCGCGCTCCTCGATTCGGCCGCCCTGGCGCGGGCGACGGCGCTCGATGGCGGCTTTTCGTGCGTCTGCGCGACCTGCGCCGCCGTAGCGTCATGAGCCCGCGTCGTTCGCGGCTCGCGCGCCAATTGGCGATCCAGGCGCGCGAGCTCGCGACCGCGGTGCCGCAGGTCGTGGCCCACCGGATGACGCGGATCGCGCTGGCAGGGCCGAAGCTTTCCGAGCGTGACCGCAAGGAGTTCGCACGCATGGTGGCCGAGAAGAACAGCGCCTTCAGCGAATCGTGGAACGCGATGGCGCTGCAGGCGATGCGCTCGCACCAGGCGCTGTCGCTCTCCCTCACGCGCTCGCTCTGGACCGCGCCCTCGCTGCGCAGCAACAAGGCCGCCGCCAGCGCCCTCGCGGTCGAGCTCCACAACGCCGCGCTCGGCGTCTTCGGCAAGGGGCTCGCGCCGGTTCATCGCAAGGCGGTCGCCAACGCCAAGCGGCTCGCCCGGACCAAGCTGCGTTGAGCCGCGATGCGCAATCCGGCAATCCTCTATCCGATGTTCGCCCTGGCGTTCTGGACGCTGGTGGTGCTGCTGCTCATACCGATGGCGCGCGTCCGCGCGGTGCGCAAGCGCGAGATCCGTCCCAACGATTTCAAGCTCGGCGAGTCGGCCGCGGTGCCAGGGTACGTCAGCATCCCGAATCGCAACTACATGAACCTGCTCGAGCTGCCGATCCTCTTCTATGTCGTCTGCCTGCTGCTCTACGTCACCGCCGGCGCCTCTTCGCTGACGATCGGGATCGCCTCGGCCTATGTCGCCCTGCGCGTCATCCACAGCGCGATCCACCTCACCTACAACCATGTCCTCCATCGCCTCGCGGCGTTCACGCTGAGCAACTTCGCGCTCGTGTTCCTCTGGCTGATCGCGGCGGTCCATCTCGGCGCGAGCGCGCCCTGAGACCATCTTCGCTATCCTCCTCGCCATGGCAGAGAGCGCGATGCGACTGATCGGCATGCTCGATTCACCGTACGTGCGGCGAGTCGCCGTCTCGCTGCAGCTGCTCGGCCTGCGCTTCGTGCACGAGCCGCTCTCGGTGTTTCGCACCTTCGAGCAGTTCGCCGCGATCAATCCGATCGTCAAGGCGCCGACCCTGGTCTGCGACGACGGCACGGTGCTGATGGACTCGAGCCTCATCCTCGAGTACGCGGAGGTCCTTGCGACCGGCACACGGCGGCTGCTGCCGGCCGAGCTGGCGCCGCGCCGACGCGCCCTGCGGCACGATCGGCCTCGCCCTCGCCGCGTGCGAGAAGAGCGTTCAGATCATCTACGAGAACATGCGCCCGGCCGAGAAGCGGCATGACGCCTGGATCGAGCGCGTCAGCGGCCAGCTGATCGCCGCCTGCGACGCGCTCGAGGCCGACCTGGTTGCGCGCGCGCCGCTGGCGGGCGACAGCGCGACCATCGGCCAGGACGGCGTGAGCGCGGCCGTCGCTTGGCATTTCATTCAGCAGACGATCGCCGAGCGGGTTCCGGCCGGGCGCTGTCCGGCCTTGGCGCAGTGGTCGGCACACGCCGAGACACTGCCCGAGTTTCGCGCCGCGCCGCACGGCAGCGGCACCTGCCTCGCCCAACACTGAGGACGATTCGCCATGAGCCACAGCTTTGTCTGGGTCGACATTCCGGTGCATGACCTCGATCGCGCGATCAGGTTCTATTCGGCGGTGCTCGACGGCCCGGTGACGCGCGAAGGCGGCCCGGGCTTCGCCTTCGGCGTCTTTTCCCACAGCCACGACGACGTCGGCGGCTGCCTCTACACGCCCGACGACGACAACGCGCCCTGCGAGCGCGGTCCGCTCGTCTATCTCAATACCGACGGGCGCCTCGGCGACGCCGTGCGCGCCGTCGCCGCGAACGGCGGCCGCATCGTCCAGGCGATGCATCAGATCGGCCCGCACGGCTATCGCGCGATCGTCCTCGACAGCGAGGGCAACCGGGTCGCGCTCCATTCACCGACCGATTGAGGGAGCAGTACCGCGATGTGCAGGAACATCAAGACCCTCTTCAACTTCGAGCCGCCGGCGACCGAGCTCGAGATTCGTGACGCGTCGCTCCAGTTCGTTCGCAAGCTGAGCGGCTTCAGCGTGCCGTCGAAGGCCAATCAGGAGGCGTTCGACGCCGCCGTCGAGCAGGTCGCGAGCGCGGCGCGAGCGCTCATCGATTCGCTGGTCACGACCGCGGAGCCGCGCGACCGGGAGGTCGAGGCCGAGCGCGCACGCGCGCGCTCGGCGGCGCGCTTCGGCACGACGCGCGAACGGCACGTCGGCGCGTAGGACTGCGCCGCGTCCCGCTCCGACGGTGCGCAGGCGCAACGTCGGAGCGGCTAGGCTGCGCTCGCTTTTATGCGAGCCGACATGCCGTCTTCGATCGTTCGAGCTGCCCGCCTTCGCCGCGCCGCGACCGCACTGCGGCTGGTGCTGCTCGGCGCGGTTGCGATCCCGCTGGCTGCGGCCGCGGCCGACGCCAACGAGACTGCCGCCGCCGCGCCGGTCATGAGCGTTGCCGCGAGCGCGCCGCCTTCGCCGGCAGCGGATCGGCGCTGGAGCGACTACGCGCTGCCGATGGCCGAGATCATCGGCTTCGACTTCCTGGTCAATCGCCTCAACTACAAGTTCGGCGACAGCAGCAGCCGCGACGACTACGCGGTCACCATGGACTCGATCCGGCGCAACCTGCACAGCAGCTGGGGCACCGACGACGATCCGTTCAAGATCAACCAGCTCGGCCATCCGTACCAGGGCGCGATGTACCACGGCTTCGCGCGCTCGGCCGGCTTCAACTTCTGGGAGTCGGCGGGCTACACCTTCGCCGGCAGCGCCGTGTGGGAGATCGCCGGCGAGACGACCCAGCCCTCGCGCAACGACCAGGTCGCGAGCGGCATCGGCGGCGCCTTCCTCGGCGAAGCGCTGTTTCGGATGTCGAACCTGCTGCTCGAGCAGGGCGGCGGGCTGTCGCGGCCCTGGCGCGAGGCGGCGGCGGCGCTGGTCTCTCCCTCGGCCGGCTTCAACCGGCTCGTCTTCCCCGAGCGCTTCGGCGGCATCTTCTCGAGCCACGACGCGGCCTACTACAGCCGGATGCAGCTCGGCTACGTGCACAGCCTGCGCGAGGAGACCGGCATCACGTCGACCAAGTTCCAGCCGAACGAGGCGCAGCTCGACTTCTCGCTCGACTACGGCCTGCCCGGCAAGTCGGGCTACCAGTACACGCGGCCGTTCGACTACTTCAACTTCCAGGCGACGGCGTCGAGCGCGAACGGCTTCGAGAACGTGCTGACGCGCGGCCTGCTGGTCGGCAAGTCGTACGACGCCGGCCCCGACTACCGCGGCGTCTGGGGCATCTACGGCAACTACGACTACATCTCGCCGCAGACCTTCCGCATTTCGACCACCGGTCTCTCGCTCGGAACGACCGGCCACTGGTGGCTCAACAAAGATCTCTCGCTCGAAGGCACGGCGCTCGGCGGGCTCGGCTACAGCGCCGTCGGCACCGCCAACAGCGCGGCGAGCGATCGCGACTACAACTACGGCGTCACGCCGCAGGCGCTGCTCGCGCTGCGCCTGACGCACAGCGACAAGGCGTCGCTCGACCTGACCGGGCGCGAGTACTTCGTCAGCAGCGTCGCCTCGGGAACGAGCGGCGGCCACGACAACATCCTGCGCCTCGACGCCGCGCTCACGGTGCGCGTCTACCGCCAGCACGCGATCTCGATCCGCTACCTCGGCAACCGCCGCGACGCCAGCTTCGACGGATCGCCGACCGGCAAGCAGGTGCGCAACACCATCGGCATCTTCTATACGCTGCTCGGCCAGGAACGCTTCGGCGCGATCGACTGGCGCTGACGGTCTCAGCGCGCGGGCGCAGCGCGGATCAGGCAACGAGCTTGCCGTTGGCGAGGTGCAGGCGCCGGTCGCAGCGCAGCGCCAGGCTCTCGTCGTGGGTGACGAGCACCAGCGCCATGCCGCGCCGCCGCGTCAGATCCAGCATGAGCGCGAACACCGCGTCGGCGCTGCCGCGATCGAGGTTGCCGGTCGGCTCGTCGGCGAGGACGCAGTCGGGCGCGCCGGCGAGCGAGCGCGCGATCGCGACCCGCTGGCGCTCGCCGCCCGACAGCTGCGACGGCCGGTGCTGCAGCCGCTCGCCGAGGCCGACCTGGCGCGAGCGCTTCGGCAGCGCGCGCGCGCGCCTCGGCCGTGGCGAGGCGGCGGATGCGCAGCGGCATCGCGACGTTGTCGAGCGCCGTGAACTCGGGCAGCAGGTGGTGGAACTGGTAGACGAAGCCGAGGTGGCGGTTGCGCCACTCGCCCTGCTCGGTCGCGTCGAGGCTGGTGAAGTCGCGGCCGCAGAGATCGACCCGGCCCGCTGTCGGCGCCTCGAGGCCGCCGAGCAGATGCAGCAGCGTGCTCTTGCCCGATCCCGACGCGCCGACGATGGCGAGCGCCTCGCCGCGGCGGACCTCGAGGTCGACGCCGCGCAGCACGTGGACGTCGATCCGCGACGCGCCGTTGCCTTCGGTGAAGCGCTTGTGCAGCCCGGTCGCGACGATCACCGGCTCGGCGCGCGCGACGGTCGCTGGCGCTGCCGGCGCCACGCGCACCTCACTCATAGCGCAGAGCCTCGGCCGGCTGCAGCCGGCTCGCGCGCCAGCTCGGATAGAGCGTCGCCAGGAAGGCGAGCACGAGCGAGATGATCGCCACCGGAACGATGTCGCCCTGCTGCGGATCGCTCGGCATGCGGCTGATGAGGTAGACGCTGCTCGGCAGGAAGCTCATGTGCAGCAGGCCTTCGATCGCCGGCACGATGACGTCGATGTTGTAGGCGATGACCAGGCCGAGCGCGACGCCGGCGAGCGTGCCGATCACGCCCGATGCGGCGCCCTGGACGATGAAGATTCCCATCACCGAGCGCGGGCTCGCGCCGAGGGTGCGCAGGATGGCGATGTCGGCGCGCTTGTCGGTGACCGTCATGACCAGCGTCGAGACCAGGTTGAACGCGGCGACGGCGACGATCAGCGTCAGGATGATGAACATCAGGCGCTTTTCCACCTGCACCGCCGAGAACCAGTTGCGGTTGGTGTTGGTCCAGTCGCGCACCATGACCTGCGGCCCGAGCGTTTGCTCGAGCTCGGCGGCGACGAGCTGGAGCGCGGTTCAGGTCCTTCAGGCGCAGCTGGACGCCGGTCGGTCCTTCGACGCGAAAGAGCTTGGCCGCGTCCTCGAGCGCGACCAGCGCCAGGCCGCTGTCGTACTCGTAGTGGCCGGCGTCGAAGGTGCCGACGACGGTGAGCGTGCGCAGGCGCGGCACGATGCCGGCCGGCGTGACCTGGCCGCCGGGCAGGATGATCGTCACCTTGTCGCCCTCGCGGACCGAGAGCGAGCGCGCCAGCTCGCGGCCGAGGACGACGCTCCACGAGCCGGGGACGAGCCGCGCCAGCGTCGTGTCGCGCAGCTTGGCGGCGAGGTCGGTGACGGTCGCCTCTTCCTGCGGCGAGATGCCGCGGACGATGATGCCGCGCATGTCGTCGCCGCGCGCGATCAGCGCCTGCGAGGCGACGAACGGCGCGGCGCCGACGACCTCGGGATTGCGCCGCGCCTGCTCGGCGATCCGGCGCCAGTCGACGAAGCCGGCGCCGCCGGCGTCGCTCAGCTCGACGTGGGCGATCACCGAAAGCATCCGGTCGCGCACTTCCTTCTGGAAGCCGTTCATGACCGAGAGGACGATGATCAGCGCGGCGACGCCGAGGGCGATGCCGAGCATCGACACGCCGGAGATGAACGAGATGAAGCCGTTCCTGCGCCCGGCCCGGCCGGCCCGCGTGTAGCGCCAGCCGATCTGCAGTTCATAGGGCCAGTTCATGCCGGGGCGATGCTACCCGACGGGGCACGCCACCGCGCTCGCGAGGGCGCTCCGATAATCGCCGCATGCACCTGCTCGTACCGTTCGCTTCCGACACGTCGGAGGCCTGTCGGCACGTGCTGCATGACCTGGCGCTGCCGAACCTCGAACGCCTGCTCGGCCTGCTCGCGCCGGCAGGCAGCGACGCCGCCGACGCCCTCAGTTTCTCGCCGCCGCACGAGCGCGCGCTGGCCGCAGCATGGGGCTGGCGCGGCGGCGACGGCATGCTGCCGTTCGCCGCCCACGCCGCTGCCGCCGACGGCATCGCCACCGGCGACGCCGCCTGGGCGCTGCTCACGCCGAGCCACTGGCAGCTCGGGCGCGACGACGTCGTCCTGCTCGATCCCGGCCAGCTCGATCTCGGCGAGACCGAATCGCGCGCCTTGTTCGCCGAGCGCCGAGGCCCTGCTCGCGAGCGAAGGCTTCGCCACCGCGTGGGGCGGCGCCGACCGCTGGTATGCGGCGCGCGACGATCTCCAGGGCTTCGCGACCGCGTCGCTCGACCGCGTCATCGGCCGCGGCGTCGACCGCTGGCTGCGCGAATCGGCCGCAGCCGGCGACGACGGCAGCCGCGCCGTGGCACGCCTGCTGCGTCGCCTGCAGAGCGAAGCGCAGCTCGTTTTCTACACCCACGCCGTCAACGCGGCGCGCGAAGAGCGCGGCGCGCTCGCGGTGAACTCGTTCTGGCTCAGCGGCTGCGGCCGACGCCAGGCCGCCGAGGCAGCGGCGACGCCCGAGATCGCGACCGCCTTGCGCGCGCCGCTGCTGGCGAACGACTGGGCGGCGTGGGCCGAGGCCTGGCACGGCCTCGATCGCGACGCCGTCGCGCGCCTGCTCGTGCACGCCGCGTGCCGGCGGCGCGACCACGCTGACGCTCTGCGGCGAGCGCAGCGCGGCGCGCTTCGAGCTGCAGCCGCGCACGCTCTGGCAGCGCCTGCGCGGCGCCGGCGCGAAGGGCGCGGCGCACGAGCTGCTCGCCGGAGCTCTGATCGCGATGACGCCGATCCGCTTCGTCACCCGCGACGTCCCGCCGCGCACCGCCTGGGCCCTCGAGCAGGCCGGCCTGCATCCGCTGCTGGCGCGCCTGTTTGCGGCACGCGGCGTGCGCTCGGCCGACGAGCTCGACGACGCGCTGGCGCGCCTGCTGCCGCCGGCCGGACTGCGCGGCGCGACCGACGCGGCGACGCTGCTCGCCGATGCCATCGGCGCCGGCAGCCGCATCTGCGTCGTCGCCGACTACGACTGCGACGGCGCGACCGCCTGCGCGGTGGCGCTGCGCGGCCTGCGCCTGCTCGGCGCGGCGCCCGAATCGCTCTGCTACGTCGTCCCCGACCGCCGTGTCCACGGCTACGGCCTGACGCCGCAGATCGTCGACCTCGCGCTGGCCCAGTCGGCCGAGATCCTGATGACGGTCGACAACGGCATCGCCAGCCTCGAAGGCGTCGCCTACGCGCAGGCGGCGGGACTCGCGGTCGTCGTCACCGATCACCACCTGCCGGTGCGGGTCGACGGCGAAGTCGCGCTGCCCGAGCGCCGACGTGATCGTCAATCCGAACCAGCCGGACTGCGGCTTCGCGAGCAAGCACCTCGCCGGCGTCGGCGTCGCCTTCTACGTGCTGCTCGCCCTGCGCGCCGAGCTGCGCGCGCGCGGCGAGTTCGAGGTCGCCCAGCAGCCGCGGCTCGACGCCCTGCTCGACCTGGTCGCGCTCGGCACGGTCGCCGACGTCGTCCGCCTCGACCGCAACAACCGCTGCCTGGTGGCGCAAGGGCTGAAGCGCGTCCGCGCCGGTCGCATGCAGCCCGGCGTCGCCGCGCTGTTCGCGGTCGCCGGACGCGATCCGCGCCAGGCGAGCGCCGGCGACTTCGGCTTCGCCATCGGGCCGCGCCTGAACGCCGCCGGCCGGCTCGCCGACATGACGCTCGGCATCGAGTGTTTGCTCACCGACGATCCCGCGCGAGCCAACGAGCTCGCGACCCTGCTCGACACGATCAACCGCGAGCGGCGCGCGCTCGAGGCCGGCATGCGCGAGGACGCCGAGGCCGAGGTCGACCGCGCGTTCGCGCTCACCGGCGAGATCGAGCCGGCGCTCGCGGTATTCGATCCGTCGTTCCACGAAGGCGTCGTCGGCATCATCGCCGCGCGCCTGAAGGACCGGCTGCATCGGCCGAGCTTCGTGTTCGCGCTCGGCCAGGACGGCGCGCTCAAGGGCTCGGGCCGCTCGATCGACGGCTTTCACCTGCGCGACGCGCTCGACCTCGTGAGCAAGCGCCATCCCGGACTGCTGGTGCGCTTCGGCGGCCATGCGATGGCGGCCGGCTGCACGATCGCCCGGGCCGACTTCGAGACCTTCCGCGGCGCGCTGCAGCAGGTCGCCGTCGAAAGCCTCGGCGCGAGCGGCGCCGAGCGCACGATCTTCAGCGACGGCCCGCTCGGCAGCCGAGCTCTTCGACCCGCGACCGCGCGCCTGATCGACGACCAGGTCTGGGGCGCCGCGTTCGATGCGCCGGTGTTCAGCGACGTGGTCGAGATCGTCTCGCAGCGCCTGGTCGGCGAGAAGCACCTGAAGCTCGCGGTGCGCGTCGGCGGCGTCGTCCGCGACGCGATCTGGTTCGGCCGGAGCGACCCGGTCGAAGGCCGCGTGCGCATGGCCTGGCGGCTCGGCCTCGACGCCTACAACGGCGTCGAACGGGTGCAGATGATCGTCGTCGCGATCGAAGCTATGGCGTGACGAGCCCGCTGTCGAGTCGGCTCCCCGAGGCGGTGATGACGACGGCGTCGCCCTCGACCGCGACCGCGTCGATGCGCGCCGCGACCGGAAAGCCGCCGGCGTCGAGCAGCGGATTGACGGCACGCTCGAGCAGCGTGCGAACCAGCGGCGCCCCCTGCAGCTCGCCGATGCGAACCGCCTCGACGGCGAGGCGCAGCTGTGCGCCCTGGGCGACCAGCCGGCCTTGCAGCTCGGCGCCGTCGCGCACCTGGATCACGGCGCCGCCGATCTTCGGCACACCGCTGATCGTGATCCGATCGGGCGGCGCGACGACGACGCGGGCGTCTTCGAACCAGCCACGCTCGCGCAGATAGTCGGCGAGGTCGTCGGCGCGGATGCGCAGCACGCCGCTCGCTCCGGCGAGGGCGGTGAGGCGCTTTTCCTGGCGGTTGATGGCGACGCCGCGCAGCTCAAGCTCGAGCCGGTCGAGCACTGGCGCGCGCTCGCGGACGATCCGCGTGCCGACGAAGCGGACGCGCTCGAAACGCGTCGCATCGACGCTCGCGCCCGAGACGCTGACCTCGTACGACGCCGCGGGACCGACGACGCGAGCCAGCGCCTCGCGCAGCGCGCCCTCGGCGCGGGCGTCGAAGTAGTCGGCGCACGAACCGAGGAGCGCGGTCAGCGCGACGACGACGGCCAGGACGGAGACAAGACGGGGACGCATCGACCGGGATTCTCGCGGACGCCGTCACGGCGCCGGCAACCGCTGACGTCAGGCGGCCGCGCGCACACGAGCAGGCCACTATGATGCAGCGACATCGCCATCGCATGGAACGCCGACCTGCACTGCCATTCGTCCGTCTCCGACGGCACGCTCGAGCCCGAAGCGCTCGCCGCGCGCGCCAAGGCCAACGGCGTCGAGCTCTGGGCGCTCACCGATCATGACGAGCTCGGTGGCCAGGAGCGCGCGAGCGCCGCGGCGCACGCCGCCGGCCTGCCGTATCTCACCGGCGTCGAGATCTCGGTCACCTTCGCTGACACGACGGTGCACATCGTCGGCCTCGGCATCGACAGCACCGATGAGGCGCTGAAGCAAGGCCTGGCGGCGACGCGCGGCGGCCGCGAGGCGCGCGCCCGGGAGATGGCCGACGAGCTGGCCAAGGTCGGCATCGCCGGCTGCTACGAAGGGGCGCTGCGCTTCGTCGGCAACCCCGACCTGATCTCGCGCACCCACTTCGCGCGTCACCTGGTCGAAAGTGGCGTCTGTGCCGATACCCAGGAGGTGTTCCGGCGTTTCCTGATCGAAGGCAAGCCGGGCTTCGTGCCTCACCGCTGGGCGACGCTGAAGAACGCGGTCACGTGGATCGGCGCCGCCGGCGGCGTCGCCGTGATCGCCCATCCGGCGCGCTACAAGTTCAGCGCCAACGAGGAGTACGCGCTCTTCACCGAATTCAAGGCGCACGGCGGGCGCGGCGTCGAAGTCGTGACCGGCAGCCACACCGCGGCCGAAGCCGTCCGCTATGCCGACGCGGCGCGCGAGTACGACCTGCTCGCCTCGCGCGGCAGCGATTTCCACAGCCCCGACGAGAGCCGGATCGACCTCGGCGGCCTGCCGCCGCTGCCGGCCGGACTGACTCCCGTGTGGGACGCGCTCGGGTCGCGAATCCACCAGCCCCGGCTGAGTTTCGTGCGCCCGCCGACAATCGGCGCATGTCCCAGTACTTCGAAGTCCACCCGGTCAACCCGCAGCCGCGGCTCCTCAAGCAGGCGGCGCAGATCCTCGAGGACGGCGGCATCGCCGCGATCCCGACCGACTCGAGCTACGCCTTCGCCTGCCACCTCGACGACAAGGCGGCGGCCGAGAAGCTGCGCCGGATCCGCGCCGTCGACGAGCGCCATCACCTGACCCTCCTCTGCCGCGACCTCTCCGAGCTCGCGAGCTATGCGCGCGTCGACAACAAGCAGTACCGGCTGCTCAAGCTCGCGACGCCGGGTCCGTTCACCTTCATCCTCGAGGCGACCAAGGAAGTGCCGCGGCGCGTCTCGCATCCATCGCGACGGACCGTCGGCCTGCGCGTTCCCGACCATCCGGTGACGAGCGCCCTGCTCGCGCTCATGGGCCAGCCGCTGCTGGCAACGACGCTGATCGCGCCGGGCGAGAGCGAGCCGATGAACGACCCGGCGCTGATCCGCGAGCGCTTCGAGAAGACGGTGCAGGCGATCGTCGACGGCGGTGCCTGCCCGATGGCGCCGACGACCGTGATCGACCTGAGCGGCGAGACGCCGGTCGTTGTCCGCCTCGGTCGCGGCGACCCGGCGCTGCTCGGGCTGGCGCTCGAGGAAGGCGCCTGACGAGCGCGACTGGCGGCCTTGACAGCGCCGGCGCATGCTACTAATGTGATATCACTTTGACATCGTCCCGGCGAAACCCGGCCGATGTCGAGGCGAACTTCACCAGGGAGCGTGTCATGGCCATCCAGCCCGCAGAAGAGCGGCCCGCGGCGACGAGCAGCGGCTTCGTCTACATCACCGTCGGCATCATCGTCCTGCTCGGCGCCGGGGCGATCCTGGCCAACCGGCCGATGGGCGCGACCCTGGTCGCGTTCATCGCCGCCGTGCTGGTCGCGATCTGGTGCCTGGGCGGTCTCTACATGCTGCAGCCGAACCAGGCGGCGCTGCTGCTCTTCTTCGGCAGCTACCGCGGCACCGATCGCCAGAGCGGTCTGCGCTGGGCCAATCCGTTCTACGCCAAGGACAAGATCTCGGTCCGGGCGCACAACTTCAACAGCGAGAAGCTCAAGGTCAACGACCTGCGTGGCAACCCGATCGAGATCGCCGCCACCGTTGTCTGGCGCGTCGACGACACCGCGCGCGCCACCTTCGACGTCGAGAACTACGAGGCCTATGTGCTGACCCAGGCCGAGTCGGCGCTGCGCCATCTGGCGCTCAGTTACGCCTACGACAACCTAGATGAGTCGACGGCGACGGCGACGGCCAAGACCGAGGTGACGCTGCGCTCGGGCACCGAGGAGGTCTCGCAGGCGCTGCGGAGCGAGCTTCAGCAGCGCTTCGACCAGGCCGGGCTGGTCGTCGTCGACGCCAAGCTCACCCACCTCGCCTACGCGCCCGAGATCGCCGGGACGATGCTGCGCCGGCAGCAGGCCGAGGCGGTGATCGCGGCGCGGACCAAGATCGTCCAGGGCGCGGTCGGCATGGTCGAGCTGGCGCTGAACGGGCTGGCCGAGCGCGGCCTGATGCAGCTCGACGACGAGCGGCGCGCGGCGATGGTGAGCAACCTGCTCGTCGTCCTCTGCTCCGATCACGACGCGACGCCGGTGATCAACACGGGCACCTTGTACGCCTGAGACCGGGCAGCGAACGGCCGGCATGGCGAGCCCCGACAAGAAGTCGTTCCTGCTGCGCGTCGATCCGGCGCTCTGGACCGAGATCGAGCGTCTCGCCGCCGCCGAGCTGCGCAGCGTCAACGCGCAGGTCGAGTACCTGCTGCGCGACGCGATCGCCGCGCGCAACGGCGGCGCCGCGCTGCGCGCACGCCGGGCGACGACCACGGCCACGCGCACCAAGCGCTGAGATCGCCGACTTCTTTCTTTCGTACCGGCGCCAGGACAGCCAGAGCGCGACCGGCCGGCCCGCCGATCGGCTCGAGCCGCACTTCGGTGGCGCGCGCCCCTTTTCGCGCCCGGATTGTGGGTGGCCTGATCCGCCTCGGCCTGCGCCTCGGCAAGCGGCCGTCGCCGCGGCGAACGGCGCTCAGCGCTCGATGCGGGCGACCGCGCTGTGGGCGTGAATCGACTCGAAGTTCTCGACGTCGACGCAGTAACGGCCGATCCGCGCATCGGCGTTGAGCAGCAGCGCGACGTCGCGCACCATGTCCTCGACGAACTTCGGGATTCTCGTAGGCGCGCTCGGTGATCCATTTCTCGTCGGCGCGCTTGAGCGACGACCAGATCTCGGCCGACGCCGAGTCTTCGGCGAAGCGCACCAGCTCGCGCCACGACAGCTCGGCCAGCGCCTCGACCCGGATCGTCACGTGCGAGCGCTGGTTGTGCGCGCCGTAGTCGGAGATCTCCTTCGAGCACGGGCAGAGCGACTTGACCGGAACCACGACCTCGAGCCAGACCGTGCGTCGCACCGGCACTTCGCCTCGGCGATCAGCCGGCCCTGGTACTCGAGCAGGCTCTCGACGCCGGAGACCGGCGCACGCTTCCTCAGGAAGAACGGGAACGAGGCCTCGATGCGGCCGGCGTCGGCGCCGAGCAGGGCCAGCATCCGCGCCGCCTCGCGCGCGCAGCGTCGCGATGTCGAGCGGCGCGTCGATGGCGTCGAGCCAGGCGACGAAGCGCGACATGTGCGTGCCCTTCTGCTCGGCCGGCAGGGCGACGTCGAGCGCCCACTCGGCGACCGTCGGCACGACTGCGCCTTCGATCCGCAGCTGCAGCGGATAGCGCACGGCGCGAATGCCGACGCGCTGGATCGCGAGCTGGCGATCGTCGCGCGCCGATTGCGTGTCGGGGATGTGGAGGGCGTCGATCAGGTTGGTCATTGGTGGTTCGTCTTGCTCTTCCCGGAAAGCGCCGCAAGCATGCCAGCAAACCGATGCCGGCGCGCGCGTGCGGCCACCGGCCTTGTCGCGACGACCGGCGCTATTGCCCGACGGCGGTGCGCAGCAGCGCCGGCGGCGCGCCGAAGCGGCGCTGGATCGACTGCTCGATGCCGGCGGCGTCGAGGCCGCACTGCGCCAGCAGCTTGGCCGGGTCGCCGTGCTCGATGAACGCGTCGGGCAGGCCGAGCGTGAGCACCGGGATCTCGATGCGCGCCTCGGCCAGCGCCTCGAGCACCGCGCTGCCGGCGCCGCCCAGGATCGTCCCTTCTTCCACGGTGACGATTGCATCATGGCGGCGCGCCAGATCAGTCACCAGCGCGACATCGAGCGGCTTGGCGAAGCGCATGTTGGCGACCGTCGCGTCGAGCCGCTCGGCCGCGGCGAGCGCCGGATAGAGGAGCGTGCCGAAGGCCAGGATCGCGATGCGCCTGCCCGGCTGCGCCGCGGTGCGCCTGCTCTCGCGCCGGATCTCGCCGCTGCCGAACGGGATCGCCGTCATCTCGGCCTGCTGGGCGACGCCGGCGCCGGCTGCCGCGCGGGTAGCGCACGGCGACCGGGTGGTCCTGCAGGAACGCGGTGTACAGCGCCTGGCGGCATTCGTTCTCGTCGGCCGGCGTCAGCACGCTGACGTTCGGGATGCAGCGCAGGTAGGCGATGTCGAACGAGCCGGCGTGGGTCGCGCCGTCGGCGCCGACCAGGCCGCCGCGGTCGAGCGCGAACACGACCGGCAGGTTCTGGATCGCGACGTCGTGGATCAGCTGGTCGTAGGCGCGCTGCAGGAAGGTCGAGTAGATCGCGACCACCGGCTTCAGGCCCTCGCAGGCGAGGCCGGCGGCGAAGGTGACGGCGTGCTGCTCGGCGATGCCGACGTCGAAGAAGCGCTTCGGGAAGCGCTTCTCGAACTCGACCATGCCCGAGCCCTCGCGCATCGCCGGCGTGATCGCGACCAGGCGCTCGTCCTTGGCCGCCATGTCGCACAGCCACTGGCCGAACACCTGCGTGAAGGTGGTCTTCGCCGGCGCGCTCGGCTTGACGAAGCCGACCGCCGGATCGAACTTGCCGGAGGCGGCGTGGTAGCCGACCGGATCGGCCTCGGCCAGCTTGTAGCCGTAGCCCTTCTTGGTGACGACGTGCAGGAACTGCGGGCCCTTCAGGTCGCGCAGGTTCTCGAGCGTCGGGATCAGCGAGTCGAGGTCGTGGCCGTCGATCGGGCCGACGTAGTTGAAGCCGAACTCCTCGAAGATCGTTCCCGGAACGACCATGCCCTTGGCGTGCTCCTCGAAGCGGCGGGCGAGCTCGAGCAGCGGCGGCGCGTTCTTGAGCACCGTCTTGGCGGTGTCGCGCGCGGCGGCGTAGAACTTGCCGCTCATGAGGCGCGCCAGGTAGCGGTTCAGCGCGCCGACCGGCGGCGAGATCGACATGTCGTTGTCGTTGAGGACGACCAGCATGTCGGCGAGCGAGACGCCGGCGTTGTTGAGCGCCTCGAACGCCATGCCGGCGCTCATCGCGCCGTCGCCGATGATGGCGACGCACTTTCGGCTCTCGCCCTTCATCTTCGCCGCCACCGCCATGCCGAGCGCGGCCGAGATCGAGGTCGACGAGTGCGCCGTGCCGAAGGTGTCGTACTCGCTCTCGTCGCGGCGCGGAAAGCCGGAGATGCCGCCGAGCTGGCGCAAGGTGGCCATCCGGTCCTTGCGGCCGGTGATCATCTTGTGCGGATAGGTCTGGTGGCCGACGTCCCAGACCAGCCGGTCGTGCGGCGTGTCGAAGACGTAGTGCAGCGCGATCGTCAGCTCGACCGTGCCGAGGTTCGACGAGAAGTGGCCGCCGGTCTGCGACACCATCTGGACCACGAACTCGCGCAGCTCCTTGGCGAGCTGCGGCAATTCGCTGCGCGACAGGCGGCGCACGTCGGCGGGGACATCGATCTTGTCGAGCAGCTTGGTCATGTTGTTGCTTGTTCAGGAGTCGCGCTCGACGACACGGTCGGCGAGCTCGCGCAGCTGGTCGCTGTCGGCCATGCTGCTGCCGTCGAGCGCCGCATGCGCGGCGCGCCGCAGCTCCTCGGCATGGGCGCGCGCGGCGGCGAGGCCGAGGACGGTGACGTAGGTCGGCTTGTTGTTGTCTAGATCCTTGCCGGCCGTCTTGCCGAGCGTGGCCGAGGCCTGGGTGACGTCGAGGATGTCGTCGACGACCTGGAACGCGAGGCCGATCGCGGCGCCGTATTCGGCCAGCGCGCTCCACTCGCGCTCGCTGGTGCGGCCGCACGCCGCGCCCATGAGGACGCTGGCACGCAGCAAGGCGCCGGTCTTGCGCCGATGCATGTCGGACAGGGCGCGCTCGTCGAGCGGCTGGCCGACGCTCGCCAGGTCGATCGCCTGGCCGCCGGCCATGCCGGCACCGCCGGCGGCGCGCGCCAGCAGGCCGCACAGGCGTGCCTGCAGGGCCGGGGCGACGCTGCCGTCGTCGGGCGTCAGGACCTCGAACGCGAGCGCCTGCATCGCGTCGCCCGCGAGCATCGCCTGGGCGACGCCGAAGCGGACGTGGACGGTCGGCTTGCCGCGCCTGAGGACGTCGTCGTCCATGCACGGCAGGTCGTCGTGGACGAGCGAATAGGCGTGGATCAGCTCGACCGCGCAGGCGGCACGGAGCGCCGCGCCGTGGTCGCCATGGACCGCGTCGGCGGCGGCGAGGACGAGCAGCGGCCGCAGGCGCTTGCCGCCGTCGAGAACGGCGTAGCGCATCGCGTCGCCGAGGCCGGCCGGCGCGTCGGCGGGAACGCAGGCGTCGAGCGCCGACTCGACCCGATCGAGCTCGGCCAAGGCCCAGGTATCGAAAGCGTCGCGTTTCATGTCTGCGGCCAGGCCTTCAGCTGGCCGCCTTCGAGCACCTTGACCTGCTGCTCGACCGCCTCGAGCCGCGAGCGGCAGTACTGGAGCAGCTCGGTGCCGCGGCGATAGCTCGCGAGCAGGCCTTCGAGCGGGAGTTGCCCCGCTTCCATCGAAGCGACCAAGGCTTCGAGCTCGCTCAGGGCCACTTCGTAGCTCGCGGGCGCTGAGGCTGGCTGGCCGGAACTCGGGTCGGTCGTCATTGAACGCTGAAAAGAGCTGATTGTAGTCAGCCGATCGAGCTCCATCTCTCGCGCGCTGGCAGCCCGGAAGCGCCGCCCGGCGCCGCCCTTGCCAGCGCGGACCGGGCCGGCGGTTTGCCGAGGCCTGCTGGGTACAATCCGCGACCCTTCGATCGACGCGGCGGGCGAGCCACTCGCCAGCCATTCCCGCACGCTGGCCGACGCCCCCTTTGGAGGATTTCCCGAGCCATGTCCGACCTGCGAGTTACCCGCGAGGCGCTCGCGCCTGCGCTGTCGCAGCTGCCGGTTCGCAGCTACTTCGATTCGACCCTCTTCGCCCGCGAGCAGGCGACGCTGTTCAAAGGCGGCCCGCGCTACCTCGGCCACGAGCTCGCCGTCCCTGAGCTCGGCGACTACTACGCGCTGCCCCAGGAAGGCGAAGGCCGCGCCCTGCTGCGAACGCCGGCCGGCCTGCAGGTGGTCTCGAACGTGTGCCGCCATCGCCAGGCGGTGATGCTGCGTGGTCGCGGCAACACCGGCAGCCAGATCGTCTGCCCGCTGCACCGCTGGACCTACGACCTGGGCGGCCAGCTCGTCGGTGCGCCGCACTTCGCCGACGACCCGTGCCGCGACCTCGCCAACTACCCGCTGCAGACCTGGAACGGCATGCTGTTCGACGGCGCCAGCGCGCGGCGGCCGGGACGTCGCCGCCGAGCTGGCGCGGATCGGCCCGGGCGCCGACCTCGACTTCACCGGCTACGTCTTCGACAGCGTCAAGCTGCACGAGTGCGACTACAACTGGAAGACCTTCATCGAGGTCTACCTCGAGGACTACCACGTCGCGCCGTTCCACCCCGGCCTCGGCCAGTTCGTCACCTGCGAGGACCTGCGCTGGGAGTTCGGCCCGCACCACTCGGTGCAGACCGTCGGCCCGAAGAACGAGCTCGCCAAGCCGGGGTCGCCCGCGTACCGCAAGTGGCACGACGCCGTCCTCGCCTACCGCGAAGGTCGCTTCGCCGACCCGGTGCCGCGCCACGGCGCGATCTGGCTCACCTACTACCCGGCGACGATGGTCGAGTGGTATCCGCACGTCCTGGTGGTCTCGACGCTGGTGCCCAAAGGGCCGCAGAAGACGCTCAACGTGGTCGAGTTCTACTACCCCGAGGACATCCACGCCTTCGAGCGCGAGTTCGTCGAGGCCGAGCAGGCCGCGTACTGGGAAACCTGCGCCGAAGACGACGAGATCGCGCTGCGCATGGACGCCGGCCGACGCGCCCTGATGGAACGCGGCGACGACGACTTCGGGCCGTACCAGAGCCCGATGGAAGACGGCATGCAGCAGTTCCACGAGTGGTACCAGAAGGCGATGCGCTGAGCGTTGCCGAGGCCCGACCGCGATGAATCCGACCGCGCACACGACCCTGATCACGGCGCCGAGCTCGCGGCCCTGCAGGCCGACCGCCGCCGCGCCGGTCGTGATCGACGTCGGCTTCGACCTCGCCGACACCACCGCCGGCGAGCGCCGCTACCGCGACGCGCATCTCCCCGGCGCCCACTACCTGCACCTCGACCGCGACCTGAGCGGCGCCAAGACCGGCCGCAACGGCCGCCATCCGCTGCCGGCGCGCGCCGACTTCGCGCGCACGATCGGCGCGCTCGGCGTCGCGCCCGGCACCCAGGTCGTCGCCGTCGACGCGCACGGCGGCGTCTACGCGGCGCGCCTGTGGTGGATGCTGCGCTGGCTCGGCCACGGCGACGTCGCCGTCCTCGACGGCGGCGTGCAGGCGTGGCAAAGCGCCGGCGGCGCGCTGACGAACGAGCCGACGCCGCAGCCGAACGGGCCGGCGTATCCCGAGCGGCCCTCGCTCGCGCAGACCGTCGACGCGGTCGGCGTCGCAACCCGAGCCGCGCGCGCCAGGCGCTGCTCGACGCGAGGGCCGGCGAGCGCTTTCGCGGCGAGGTCGAGCCGATCGATGCGGTCGCCGGGCACATCCCAGGCGCGCTCAATCGCTTTCACAAGGCCAACCTCGACGCCGGCGGCTCGTTCAAGTCGCCGGCCGAGCTGCGCGCCGAGTTCGTCGCCGCCCTCGGCGACCGCACGCCGGACCAGGTGATCCACTCGTGCGGCTCGGGCGTCACCGCGTGCCACAACCTGCTGGCGATGGAGCACGCCGGCCTGCACGGCTCGCTGCTCTACCCCGGCTCGTGGAGCGAGTGGTCCGCCGACCCGGATCGGCCGATCGCCCGCGGCTGAGTCCGCGACATTCCGGTTGCCGCGCAGGCGGCGCGGATGCGAAGATCGCGCCGACCCGCGGAGGTGTCCCGATGTTCAAGCGAATCCTCGTTCCGACCGACGGCTCCGAGATCACCGGCCACGCCGTCGCCACCGCGCTCGGCCTGGCCAAGGCGGTCGGCGCCGAGATCTTCACGCTCTGCGTCAAGGAGCCGTTCCCCTACGGCGCGGTCGCCGAGATGCAGCCGACGCCGCCGCAGGAGTTCTTCGATGCCCAGGAGCGCACCGCGGCGAAGAACGTCGGCGCACGTGATCGCCGCCTGCGATGCTGCCGGCATCGTCTGCCACGCGCAGACGATCGAGGGCCTGCAGCCGTGGGAGGCGATCGTCGCGCACGCCGCCGAGCAGCGCTGCGACCTGCTCGTCATGGGCTCGCACGGCCGGAGCGGCCTGGCCTCGCTCTTCCTCGGCAGCGAGACCCAGGACGTGCTCAAGCACACGACGCTGCCGGTGCTCGTCGTGCGCTGAGGCCGTCGGCGGCCGACACCCTTCCCTGGCCGATCGGCCGGGTCGCCCGGCACACGGCCTTGTGCCGGGCCTGGCGCGACCTTAGCTGCGTGCTCAGGAGATCCCATGGGCGCGACCGATTCGTTTCTGCTCGACGCGTACTCGCAGACCGTGAGCGCGATCGTCGAGCGCGTCGGCCCGAGCGTCGCCGCGGTCCGGATCGGCGGCAGCGGCGACGTCAGCGAGGGCGAGGGCGGCAGCGGCTCGGGCTTCGTCTTCACCTCCGACGGCTACCTGCTCACCAACTCGCACGTGGTTCGCGCCGGCCGGCCGCCGACGTCGACGCGGCCGGCGCTGCGCTACGCGGTGGCGCTCGGCGACGGCACCGAGTCGGCCGCCGAATGGGTCGGCGACGACCCCGACACCGACCTCGCGCTCCTGCGCATCGGCAACGCCTCGCGCCTTAGCCTCGCGCCGGCGCTGCTCGGTCGCTCGGCTTTGCTCAAGCGCGGCGAGATCGCGATCGCCATCGGCAACCCGCTCGGCTTCGAGCACACCGTGACCGCGGGAATCGTCAGCGCCCTCGGGCGCAGCATGCGCGCCAGCACCGGCCGGCTCATCCCCGACGTGATCCAGACCGACGCCGCGCTCAACCCCGGCAACTCGGGCGGCCCGCTGCTCAATTCGCGCGGCGAGGTCGTCGGCGTCAACACCGCGATCATCCGCGGCGCGCAGTCGATCTGCTTCGCGGTCGCGGTCGACACCGCCGCCTGGGTGATCCCGCAGCTGCTGCGCCACGGCCGCGTCCGGCGCGGCTACCTCGGCCTCGGCGGCCAGTCGGTCGCGCTCGATCGCCGCGTCGTCGTCCATCACGGGCTCGAGCAGACGCACGGCGTGCGCGTCGTCTCGATCGATCCGCAGAGCCCGGCCGCGCTCGCCGGATTGCGCCAGGGCGACATCCTGCTCGGCGTCGACGGCGCGCTGATCGACTCGGTCGACGCGCTGCACCAGACGCTCGGCGAAAGCCGGATCCACAAGGACTGCGCGGTCAAGTTCCTGCGCGGCATCACGTCGCCGCAGATGATGTTCCTTACCGCGCGACCGAGCGAGCGCCTCGGCTGAAACGGCTAGCGCAGCTGCGTCGTCGCGACGAGGACGATCGCCAGGCCAGCGGCGAGCCAGAACAGCTGCGCCGCCGTCTCGCCCAGCGTCAATCGATGCTGCAGCTGCGGGATCAGGTCGGCGACGGCGACATAGATGAAGCTGCTCGAGGCGATCACGAGCAGGTACGGGAAGTAGCCGTGCCATGGGCCGACGATGTAGTAGCCGATGACGCCGCCGACGACCGCCGCCAGCCCGAGACGGCGTTGAAGAACAGCGCCCGGGCGCGCGAGAAGCCCGCGTTGAGAAGGACGATGTAGTCGCCGACCTCCTGCGGAATCTCGTGGGCGATGATCGCCAGAGAGGTGACGATGCCGATCCGCGTGTCGGCGAGGAAGGCGGCGGCGATGATGATGCCGTCGCAGAAGTTGTGGATGCTGTCGCCGAGGATCACGCTCCAGCCGCCGCGCCCGGCCTGCTGCCGGTCGAAGCCGTGATGATGGTGGTGCTCGTCGCCCTCGTGGTGGTGGCTGTGGCGGTAGAGCTCGGCCTTTTCGAGCAGGAAGAAGAACAGCAGGCCGCCGAGCAGCGTCGCGAACAGCGCCTGCGGCGGCGCCTTGGCCGAGAACGCCTCGGGCAGGATGTCGAGCAGCGCGGTCGCGAGCAGCACGCCCGCCGAAAGGCTCACCAGGTGATGCACGACCTTCGACAGCACGGCCAGCGTCAGCGCCGCGGCGACCAGCACCGACAGTACGCCGCCGACGCCGGTGGCGACGACGATCCAGGCGAGCGTCACACGGAGAACGCGAAAGCGACGGCGTCGAGGTCGGAACGCGGCATGGCGCGAAAGTCGTAGCGGCGGGCGCCGGACAGGCATTCTAGGAAGCTTCGCGCCGACCCGAGTGCGACGGCGTGCCGCGACAATCGGCGCATGCCTCTTGCTTCCTCGCCAAGCGCCGCCGTCGAAACGCGCTGGCCCGGACAGCTCGCCGCCGTCGACATGGGCTCGAACAGCTTCCGCCTCGAGGTCGGCCAGCTCGCCGGCGGACGCTACCGGCGCATCGACTACCTGAAGGAAACCGTTCGCCTCGGCGGCGGCCTCGACGCCGCCGGCTTCCTGAGCGAGGAGGCGGCCGGGCGCGGCCTCGATTGCCTGGCGCGCTTCGCCCGCCGGCTCGACGGCTTCCTGCCGACGCAGGTGCGCGCCGTCGCGACCCAGACGCTGCGCGAGGCGCGCAATCGTGACGCCTTCCTGCTGCGCGCGCAGACCGTCCTCGGCCACTCGATCGAGATCATCTCGGGACGCGAGGAAGCGCGCCTGATCTTTGCCGGCGTCGCCCGGCTCCAGCCATCGACGGTGTCGCGCCTGGTGATCGACATCGGCGGCCGCTCGACCGAGATGATCGTCGGCCGCGGCACGCGGCCGCGCCAGGCTGAATCGTTCCAGGTCGGCAGCGTCAGCCTGTCGATGAAGTACTTCCCCGACGGCCGCTTCAGCGAGCGCGCCTTCCGCGAGGCCCAGATCGCCGCCGGCGCCGAGCTCGAGGAAGCCCTGGCGCCGTTCGCGCCGAGCCACTGGAAGGAAGCGCTCGGCTCGTCGGGAACGGTCGGCGCGGTCTCGAGCGTGCTCGCCGCCAGCGGCGTCAGCGACGGCCGCATCACGCCCGCCGGCCTGCGCTGGCTGATGGAGCGCTGCCTCGAGGCCGGCAGCGCGAGCGCCTCGCCCTGCCCGGCCTGAAGAGCGAGCGCCGCGTCGTCATCGCCGGCGGCCTGTCGATCCTCTACACACTGGCGACGCACTTCGGCATCGCCGAGCTCAAGCCGGCGCGCGGCGCGTTGCGCCAAGGCGTGATCTTCGACCTCGCCGCGCGCCAGGCGGCCGAGCGCCGCGCCGGCGGCGAGGACCTGCGCGAAGCCTCGGTGCGCGAGCTGCAGCGGCGCTTCCAGGTCGACGTCGCGCAGGCCGAGCGCGTCGCTCGCATCGCCGCTGCACTGCTGCGCAGCGCCAGTCCCGATACCGGCCGCGAGGCTGCGCGCGAGCTCGCCTGGGCGGCGGCGCTGCACGAGGCCGGGATGATGATCTCGCACCACGACCACCACCGCCACAGCGCCTACCTGCTCGGCCACGTCGATGCTCCCGGCTTCTCGCAGAGCCAGCTCAGGCGCATCGGCGAACTCGTCCTCGGCCAGCGCGGCGGGCTGCGCAAGATGGAGACGTCGCTGCAAAGCACGGGCTTCGCGCTGCACCTGCTCTGCCTGCGCCTGGCGGTGATCGTCTGCCACGCCCGCGACGACGTCGATCGCTCGGCGATCGCGCTCCGCAGCGAGGGCGGCGCGCCGGCGGTCACGCTCGCGCCGTCGTGGGCCGAGTCGCATCCGCGCGCGCTGCACCTGCTGCGCGACGAGATCGACGCCTGGGCCAAGACCGGCGTGCTCGCACCGCGGCTCGCTGCCGCCTGATCGCTGCGGCGGCGAGAGCCGCCGCTAGAGGCTGTCCGGCGACTGCACCGCCTGCAGGACGATGTCGCCGTCGTCGCTGCGCGGCCGATGGCGCAGCCACCAGACCGCGCCCTTCTTCATCGCCCAGGGTTGCGGCGCGCCAGCGAGGAGCAAGGCCGCGGCCATGCCGAGCGTCGGCTGATGGCCGACGACCAGCACCGGCTGGCTGGCGTCGGGCCAGCCGGCGATCGCCACCAGCTCTTCCGCGCTCGCGCCCGGGCCGATCGCGATCGGCGGTGCGGAACTTGCGCCCGAGCGCCTTCGCGGTTTGCTGGCAGCGCAGCGCCGGACTGACGAGCACGCGGGTCGAGTGCGTGAGGCGATGGTTCAGCCACTCGGCCATGCGCTCGGCCTGGCGCCCGCCCTTGCTCGTCAGCGAGCGCTTCAGGTCGTCTTCGCCGGAATCGGCTTCTTCGGCTTCGGCATGGCGCCAGAGGATGAGGTCCACGTTGCTGGCTCCTAGTGCGCGTACAGGCCCATCAGCGATTTCTGCGCCGAGTGGTCGCCGCCGGTCCTCGGCTCGTAAGTGCCGTCGCTGCGCAGCAACCAGGCGTCCTTGGTGTCGAGCAGATACGGCACCAGGCATTCGTCGATGATGCGCTGGCGCAGGGCCCGGTCGGGCACCGGCCAGGCGATCTCGATCCGGCCGAACATGTTGCGGCCCATCCAGTCGGCGCTCGACAGATAGACCGCCTCGTCGTCGTCGCTCGTCGCCCCAGCGGAAATAGGCGACGCGCGAGTGCTCGAGAAAGCGGCCGACGATCGAGCGCACCCGGATGCGATCGGTGACGCCTTCGATTCCCGGCGGCAGCATGCAGGCGCCGCGCACGATCAGGTCGATCTGCGCACCGGCCTGGCCGGCGCGAACCAGCGCTTCGATGAGGGCGTTGTCGGTCAAGGCATTGATCTTGACGACGATGCGCGCCGTCTTGCCCGCCGCCGCGGCCTCGGCGACGCGCGAGACGCTGGCGAGCGTCTGCTTGTGCAGCGTGAACGGCGCCTGCAGCAGCGCCTTCAGCGGCCGGGTGCGGCCGAGGCTGGCGAGCTGCTGGAACACGGCGTCGACGTCGGCGGTGAGGTCGGCGTCGTCGCTGAAGTAGCCGAGGTCGGTGTAGAGCCGGGCGGTGTTCTGGTTGTAGTTGCCGGTCGAGAGATGCGCGTAGCGCTTCAGGCCGTTGCGCTCGCGCCGCGTCACCAGCAGCAGCTTGGCGTGCGTCTTCAGGCCGACCACGCCGTAGACCACCTGCGCGCCGACCGCCTCGAGCCGCTCGGCCCAGTTGATGTTGGCCTCCTCGTCGAAGCGCGCCTTCAGCTCGACCACGGCCATCACTTCCTTGCCGCGCTTGGCCGCCTCGATCAGCAGATCCATCAGCGGCGAGACGCTGCCGGCGCGATAGATCGTCTGCTTGATCGCCAGCACCGACGGGTCGAGCATGGCCTCGCGCAGGAATTCGATCACCGGATCGAACGACTCGAATGGCTGATGCAGCAGCAGCACGCCCTTCCTGATGCGCTCGAACATCGTCTCCTGGCGCGACAGCGTCGCCGGCCACGCCGGCGTGTACGGCGCAAAGCGCAGGGCCGGCGCAACGGCGAGGTCGATCAGCTCGTTCATGCGCACCAGGTTGACCGGCCCGTTGACGCGAAACAGCGCCGGCTCGGCGAGGCCGAACTGCTGCAGCAGAAACTGCGACAGCTCGCTCGGGCAGGTGTTGACGACCTCGAGCCGGACCGCCTGGCCGAAGTGGCGCGTCGTCAGCCCGAGGCGCAGCGCCTGGCGCAGGTTGGTGACGTCGGCGTCGACCTCGAGGTCGGAGTCGCGCGTGATCCGGAACTGCGAGAACGCCTCGACCTCGCGGCCCGGGAAGAGCGAGCCGAGATGGGCCCGGATCACGCTCGTCAGGAGCACGAACGACTGGCCGCCGCGCCGGCGCGAGCGCGGCAACTGGATCACCCGGGGCAGGACGCGCGGCACCTTGACGATGGCCACCGTGTTGCGCCGGCCGAAGGCATCCTTGCCGGCGAGGCGGGCGATGAAGTTGAGCGACTTGTTGGCGACCTGCGGGAATGGATGCGAGGGATCGAGCCCGACCGGCACCAGCAGCGGCCGCACCTGGGTCTCGAAGAAGCGGCCGACCCAGCGCCGCTCGGCCTCGTCGCGGTCGGCGTGGTTGACGATCCGGATGCCGTTCGCGGCCAGCGCCGGCATCACCTCGTCGTTGAAGACCGCGTACTGGTCGTCGATCAGCGCGTGCGCCGCCGCGGCGAGCGCCTCGATGTCGGCCGCGGTCGTGCCGGTATTGGGCTGGCGCGAGGCCTCGAGGCAGTCGGCGAAGCGGACCTCGAAGAACTCGTCGAGGTTCGACGAGACGATGCAGACGTAGCGCAGCCGCTCGAGCAGCGGTACGTCGTCGCGGCGCGCCTGGGCCAGGACGCGCCGGTTGAACTCGAGGATTGCGCGCTCGCGGTTGAGAAGCCGCGGCATCGCCACGGCTGGCGTGGCGACTGAAGAAGTCATCCCTGCGAGTCTAGGATGTTTTTCGCGACAGCTTCATGACAGGGGTCCGGCGCCGCCGCCGACCCCCGGCGCCCGCGCGCTCAGCGCGCGTCGGTGCTCATCAGCTCGCCGAAGAGCTGCCACTGCGTTCCGGTGAACTTCTGCAGCTGCGCCTGCTGGACCGGGAAGAAGTCGGTCGGGCTGGTGTTGAGCGTCATCCCGGGCAGGAGCAGCGGCAGCTTGAAGTTCTTCAGGTTCGCGGCCTGGCGCATCACGTTCTCGCGCGTCAGGTCGTTGCCGCACTGCTTCAGGATCTGCACCATGATCTGCGCCGCGAGGTAGCCGTAGAGGTTGCTCGCGTCCTTCGGGTCGCCCTCGCGGTAGTAGCTGCCCATGAAGGCGCGCCATTCGAGCATCGCCGGGTCGTCCTTCCACTGCGGGTCGTTCGGGTCCTTGTAGTAGGCGACGGTGATCGCGCCGACCGCCTTCTCGACGCCCGCCGGCACCAGCACCGAGCCGATCGAGGCGCTGACGTTGTTGAGGAAGTGCAGCGGCTTCCAGCCGAGTCGAACGCCTTGCGGATCGCCTGGGCGCCGAACTTGGGCGTCGTGATGTTGATGAAGGTGTCGGCGCCCGAGCCCTGCAGCGTCAGGATCTGCGAGTCGATGGTCGGGTCGGTGACCTCGTAGGTCGCCTCCTTGACGATCATCTTCGCGCCGGCGGCGCCGAGCCCGTCCTTGACGCCCTTCAGCACGTCCTTGCCGTAGTCGTCGTTCTGGTAAAGGACCGCGATCTTCGCGTCGGGCTTGTTCTTCAGCAGCCACTTGGCGTAGATCTGGCCCTCGGACTGGTAGCTCAGGTTGAAGCCCATCGTCCACGGGAAGTCCTTCGGGTCGCCCCACTTGGTCGCGCCGGTGGCGAGCAAGAGCTGCGGCACCTTCTTGGCGTTGACGTACTTGTGGATCGCCGAGTTGCTCGGCGTGCCGAGCGTCTGGAACAGCGCCAGCACCTCCTCCTGCTCGACCAGGCGGCGCACCTGCTCGACCGCCTTCGGCGGGCTGTAGCCGTCGTCGAGGCTGATCAGGTTGATCTTGCGGCCGTTGATGCCGCCGTTGTCGTTGATCATCTTGAAGTAGGCCTGCTCGACCTTGCCGATCGTGCCGTAGGCCGAAGCCGGGCCGCTGTACGGCATCGTCTGGCCGAGCTTGATCTCGGTCGCCGAGGCGCCCGGCCCGTACTTGGCGGCCTGCGCCGTCGCGTCCTGCGCCGCCAATGCGGCGCCGATTGCCAGCGCCAAGGCGGCGCGACGGGTGATGCGGTTGAAGGTGTGGTTCATGTCTCGCTCCGTTGAGTGACTGGGGAAACCGGATCGGTGCGGCGCACCGACCGCCGTCGGCGCGCCCAGCGCGCCCGCGCCAGACGCAAGAGCCCGGCGACGCCGCTCGGCATCAGGTACATGAAGGCGATCAGGACGACGCCGTAGATCGCCCAGGGCGCCGCCTTCGAGATCTGATCGGCGATGTTGGGGATGAACTGGATGAACAAGGCGCCGAAGAACGCGCCCGAGATCGACGCGAGCCCGCCGATGACGACGCCGACCAGCAAGGTGATCGACAGGAAAATGTCGAACGAATCGGGCGCCACGAACTGGACCGCGATCGCGCCGAGCGCGCCGGCCGCGCCGGTGTACAGGGCGGTGACGCCGAAGGTCAGCGACTTGACCAGCGAAGTATTGACGCCCATCGCCTGGGCCGCAATGGGTTGATCGCGGATCGCGACCATGCGCCCGGCCGATCCGACCGCGCAGGAGGTTCCAGCCGAGCACGAAGAAGATCACGACCCACGCGAGGGTGAAGAAGTAGAGCCACTGGTCCTGCGACAGGCCGCTCCATTCGGGTGCGTCGGGCTTGACGATGACGATGCCCTGCGACGCCGCCGGTCCACTTGTCGAGGGCTTCGTGCTTCAGGATCTGCGGCATCGCGACGCCGAGCGCGAACGTCGCCAGCGCGAGGTAGAGGCCTTCGAGGCGCAGCGCCGGCAGGCCGAACAGGAAGCCGGCGACGAAGCAGAGCGCGCCGGCGACCGGAATCGTCGCCCAATAGGGCACGCCGAGCTTGTCCATCAGGATCGCCGCGCTGTACGCGCCGATGGCGTAGAACGCGCCGTGGCCGAGCGAGATCTGGCCGTTGTAGCCGGTCAGCATGTTGAGCCCGAGGAGCGCGATCGCGTAGACCAGGACCAGCGTCAGCTGGAAGACGCGGTAGTTGCTGCCGAGCACGAACGGCAAGCAGCGCAGGCGGCGACCAGCAGCAGCGCGACGCCGATGCAGCCTGACGGTCGGCATGCGGATGCTGCCTCATACCCGCACCACGTGGACCTTGCCGAACATGCCCGACGGCCGGACCACGAGCACGCCGATGATCACGACCAGCGCCAGCGTCAGCTTGAGCTCGGTGCCGACGTAGGCGCCGACGACGTTCTCGAGCACGCCGACGATGAAGCCGCCGACGACCGCGCCGCCCGGGCTGTCGATGCCGCCGAGCAGCGCGCCGGCGAAGGCGTAGAGCAGGATCCCGCCCATCATGTTGGGCTCGAGGAAGACGATCGGCGCGACCATCATTCCGGCGATCGCGCCGATCGCCGCCGCCAGGCCCCAGCCGAGCGCCAGCATCCAGCCGACGCGGATGCCGACCAGCCGGCTCGAGACCGGGTTCTGCGCCGCCGCGCGCATCGCCAGGCCGAGCGGCGTGAAGCGGAAGAAGGCGAACAGCAGCAGCAGCACGACCAGCGTGATCGCCGTCGAGCCGAGCTCGTGCGACGAGACGTACGAGTTGCCGAACAGCGGCTCGGTCGGGAACGGGCTCGGGAACGGCTTGATCGTGTAGCTGAAGATCCAGCCGGCGACGCTGTTGAAGATCACCAGGAGACCGATGAAGACGATGACGACGGCCAGGATCGGCGCGTTCTCGACCGGTCGGATGACGATCCGCTCGATCGCGACGCCGAGCACGAACGCGCCGACGACGGTGATCGCGAACGCGCCCCAGTACGGCACCCCGGCCTGCAGCAGGGCCCAGGCCAGATAGGTCGTGAACATCGCCATCTCGCCCTGCGCGAAGTTCACGAGGTGCGTCGCCTGGTAGATCATCACCAGCGCCAGCGCGACGCTGGCGTAGATGCCGCCGGTGGCGAGGCCCGACAGGACCTGGTGCAGGAACTGATCCATCGCGGCGCGCCGTTCAGTAGCCGAGGTACGAGCGGCGCACCGACTCGTCGCTGCGGATCGTCTCGGCCGGGCCCGACATCACGACCCGGCCGGTCTCGAGCAGGTAGGCCGTGTCGGCGAGAGCGAGCGCCATCGCCGCGTTCTGCTCGACCAGCAGCATGCCGATCTTCTCGCTCTGGTTGATCTCGCGCAGGATCTCGAACAGCTGCTGCACGATCAGCGGCGCCAGGCCGAACGACGGCTCGTCGAGCAGCAGCAGGCGCGGCCTGCAGCATCAGCGCGCGCGAGACCGCGAGCATCTGCTGCTCGCCGCCCGAGAGCGTTCCGGCCTGCTGGCGGCGCCGCTCCTTCAGGCGCGGGAAGTAGCGCGTACATGCGCTCGAAATCGACGCCGACCGCGGCCCGGTCGCGGCGCGAGTAGCGCGCCGAGGCGCAGGTTCTCCTCGACCGACAGGTTCATGAACGTGCCGCGGCCATCGGGAACGTGGGCGATGCCGAGGCGCACGATCGTCTCGGTCGCCTGGCCGTCGATCCGCGTGCCGGCGAAGCGCACCTCGCCGCTGGTCCTGATCATGTCGCAGACGGCGCGCAGCAGCGTCGTCTTGCCGGCGCCGTTGGCGCCGAGGATGGCCGTGATGCCGCCCTCGCGCGACGGCGAAGTCGATGCCGTGCAGCACCCGCGTCGGCCCGTACTGCGCCGCCAGGCCGCGCACGTCGAGGAGCGGGACCGCCGCGCGTTCACGCGGCGGCCCCGAGATAGGCGCGGATGACGTCGTCGTTGGCCTGCACCTCGGCCGGCGTGCCGTCGGCGATCTTCCTGCCGAAGTCGAGCGCGACGACCCGGTCGGAGATGCGCATCACCATGTTCATGTGGTGCTCGACCAGCAGCATCGTCAGGTCGAGCTCGGACGCGGATCCGGCGCAGCAGCTCCATCAGCGTCTCGACCTCCTCGTGGTTGAGGCCGCCCGCGGGCTCGTCGAGCAGCAGCAGCTTCGGCTCGCTCGCCAGCGCGCGGCCGAGCTCGACCCGCTTCTGGGTGCCGAACGGCAGGTCCATCACCGGCACGTCGGCGAGCGCGCCGAGGTCGAGCAGCGCGAGCAGGCGATCGACGGCGCTGCCGAGGCGCGCTTCCTCGCGTCGCACGCTCGGCAGGCGCAAGGCATTGGCGACGTAGCCGCTCCGGCTGCGCGCGTGGCCGCCGAGCAGCACGTTCTGGCGCACGCTCATGGTCCGGAACAGCGCCAGGTTCTGGAACGTCCGGCCGATGCCGAGCGCGGCGATGCCGTGCGGCGGCGTCTCGAGCAGCGACCGGCCCTCGAACGCGATCCGGCCTTCGCTGAAGGCATACAGGCGCGACAGGCAGTTGAACATCGTCGTCTTGCCGGCGCCGTTCGGGCCGATCAGGCCGACGATGTGGCCGCGCGCGACGGCGAACGAGACCCGGTCGAGCGCGACGATGCCGCCGAAGCGGACCGACACGTTCTCGACCAGGAGGAGCGGTTCGGACATCAGGCGACGGCGGCGCCGGGCGCGACCGGAAATGCGATGCCGCACCATAGGGGCCGCCGATCCGAATGGAACAGGTCTTGCCCTAGGTCTCCGGGTTTGTCCCCGGGCTGGACCGGTCGCCTGTCGCGACCTAGTGCGCTTCGTCCCAGTTGGCGCCGACGCCGACCTCGGCGACCAGCGGCACCGCCAGCGTCGCGACGCTCGCCATCACCCGCGGCACCGCTTCGCTGCGCCCACGCCAGCTCGCCTTCGGGCACCTCGAAGACGAGCTCGTCGTGGACCTGCATGATCATCCGCGTCCGGCGCTGCTCGCGGTCGATCATCTCCTGCACCGCGATCATCGCCAGCTTGATCAGGTCGGCCGCCGTGCCCTGCATCGGCGCGTTGATCGCCTGGCGCTCGGCGGCCGACTTGCGCGGCCCGGGCTTGTTGATCTCGGGCAGATAGACGCGCCGGCCGAACAGCGTCGCGACGTAGCCCTTCTCGGCCGCCGACGCGCGCGTCTCGTCCATGTAGCGCTTGACCGCCGGATAGCGCGCGAAATAGCGCTCGATGTAGGCGGTCGCGGCGCTGCGCTCGATGCCGAGATTGGCGGCCAGGCCGAACGCGCTCATGCCGTAGATCAGGCCGAAATTGATCACCTTGGCGAAGCGCCGCTGCTCGGCGGTCACGGCTTCGAGATCGCCGCCCGCGAAGACCTCGGCGGCGGTCGCGCGATGGATGTCGATGTTGCCGCCGAAGGCGCTCAGCAGGCCGGCATCGGCGGAGATGTGCGCCATGATGCGCAGCTCGATCTGCGAGTAGTCGGCCGAGAGGATCACCGACCCTTCGGGCGCGACGAACGCCTCGCGGATGCGCCGGCCTTCGACCGTGCGAATCGGGATGTTCTGCAGGTTCGGGTCGTTGCTCGACAGCCGCCCGGTCACCGCCACCGCCTGCGCGTACGTGGTGTGGACGCGCCCGGTCGCCGGGTTCACCATCAGCGGCAGCTTGTCGGTGTAGGTGCCCTTCAGCTTCGACAGGCTGCGGTGCTCGAGCAGCTTCCCGGGCAGCGGATAGTCGGCGGCGAGCTCCTGCAGCACGTCCTCGTCGGTCGACGGCGCGCCGCTCGCCGTCTTTCGGCCGACCGGCAGGCCGAGCTTGCCGAACAGGATCTCGCCGATCTGCTTCGGGCTGCCGAGGTTGAACGGCTGGCCGGCGATCGCGAACGCCTCCTGCTCGAGCGCGGCCATGCGCTCGGCGAGTTCCTGGCTCTGCGCCGCGAGCTGCGCCGAATCGATCAGCACGCCGGTGCGCTCGATCCGGCCGAGCACCTCCGAGGTCGGCATCTCGATCCGGCGATAGACGTCGGCCAGGCCCGGGTCGGCCTCGATCCGCGGCCAGAGCGACTGATGCACGTGCAGCGCCATGTCGGCGTCCTCGCACGAGTAGGCGGCGGCGCGGCCGACCTCGACCTGCGCGAACGGGATCTGGTTCGCGCCCTTGCCGCACACGTCCTCGTAGGTCAGCGCGGTCCGGCCGACATGGCGAAACGCCAGGCTCTCGAGGGTGTGCGCCTTGTGCGCTTCCCAGACGTAGCTCTCGAGCATCGTGTCGTGGGCGTAGCCGCGCACGGCGATGCCGGCGCCGGCGAGGACCTGCGCGTCGTACTTGGTGTTGTGGCCGACCTTGGCGGCGGCCGGGCTTTCGAGCCAGGGCCCGAGGCGCGCGAGCACCGTCTCGAGCGGCAACTGATCGGGCGCACCGGCGTAGCTGTGGCCGATCGGGACGTAGCACGCCTCGCCGACGGCCACCGAGAGCGAGATGCCGATCAGGCGGGCGCGGATCGGATCGAGCGAGTCGGTCTCGAGGTCGAGCGCGGTCAGCTCGGCGCCTTCGATGCGCGCGACCCAGGCGTCGAGCGCATCGAGCGTCGTCACCGTCTCGTAGTTCTTGACGATGTCTTCCGAGGGCACGGCGTCGGCAACGTCGATCGTCGCCGCGGCCGCGGACGCGCGCGCCGGCGGCGCCGCCGCGGTCGGCGCGCGGCCGAGCGAGACCTCGAGCTCCTTCCGCATCGAGGCGAAGCCGTAGCGGTCGTAGAACGCGAGCAAGGCATCGACCTCGATCGGCCGCAGCGCGAGGCCGTCGAACTCGGGCCAGCCCATGACGTGGCCGGAAAGGTCGCAGTCGGTGGCGACGGTGACCAGGCGCCGTCCCTGCGGCAGCCAGTCGAGCGCCTTCCTCAGGTTCTCGCCGACGACGCCCTTGATCCCCGCCGGCCGCGGCCATCACGCCTTCGAGCGAGCCATGCTCGGCGAGCCACTTCACCGCCGTCTTCGGACCGACCTTCTCGACCCCCGGGATGTTGTCGACCGAGTCGCCGATGAGGGCGAGGTAGTCGACGATCCGCTCGGGCGCGACGCCGAACTTGGCGGCGACGCCTTCGACGTCGAGCCGCTCGTTGCTCATCGTGTTGATCAGCACGACGTTCTCGTTGACGAGCTGCGCCAGGTCCTTGTCGCCGGTCGAGATCACGACCTGGAAGCCGCCCTTGGCGGCCATGCACGAGATCGTGCCGATCGCGTCGTCGGCCTCGATGCCGGGCACCGTGAGCACTGGCCAGCCGAGCAGCTTGACGGCTTCGTGAATCGGCTCGATCTGCAGCGCCAGGTCGTCGGGCATCGCCGTTCGCGTCGCCTTGTATTCGGGGTACCAGTCGTCGCGAAAGGTCTTGCCCTTGTCGTCGAAGACGCACGCGCCGTGCGCCGCCGGGTACTGCTCGCGCAGCAGCTTCATCATCGAGACGACGCCGCGGATCGCTCCGGTCGGAACGCCGCCCGGGCCGCGCAGGTCCGGCAGGGCGTGATAGGCGCGATAGAGGTAGCTCGAGCCGTCGACGAGCAACAGGGTCCGGTCCGACATGCAGCCCATTGTGAAGGAAGGGCCACGCTCGTCGCGGCGGCCGGCGGCCTAGAATCGGCGCCATGAAACGCACTCTCGTCGCCGCTATTGCCGCCTGCGCCGCGGCGTTGGCGACGTCGTTCGCAAGCGCCGCCGACGCGCCGCCGGCGCTGCCCGCGCCAGCGCAGGCCGCGCCCGCCGCGACGGCTGCGAGCGCGGCACTGCCGCTCGAGGACGCCGAGCCGAAGCCGAGCCGCTTCCCGGAGCCGGCGGTCAAGCGCACCGTCATCGAGGACCGCACGGCGCGCATCGACGAGCTGCGCGTCCGCGGCCAGCTGCAGAAGGTCACCGTCAGCCCGAGAGGCGACGTCCCCGGCTACGAGGTCCTGCTCGGCGACAGCGCCCATTCCGGCGGCGAAGGGCCCGGCACGCCGCGCGGCGCGACCGGCAAGAGCGTCTGGAACCTCCTACGCTTCTGACCTGCCCGGGCGGATGGCGGTCTACACCGAGGTGTCGTTCGACGAGGCGGCAGCGCTGATCGACGGCCTGGGAATCGGCGCCCTGCAGGCGCTCGCGCCGTGCGCCGGCGGCATCGAGAACACCAACTACTTCGCCGACACGGCATCGGGCCGCTACGTGCTCACCGTGTTCGAGCGGCTCGGCGCCGACGAGCTGCCGTTCTACCTGCAGCTGATGAAGCACCTCGCCGATCACGCCCTGCCCGTGCCGCGCCCGCATGCGGGCAGCGACGGCTCGCTGCTGCTCGCGCTCAAGGGCAAGCCTGCCGCGGTCGTCGACCGCCTGCCGGGCGAGCACCATCTCGCGCCCGACGCGGCCGACTGCGCGAGCGTCGGCCGCGTGCTCGCGCGCATGCACCTGGCGACGCGCGACTTCGTTCCGGCGCAGCCGAACCTGCGCGGCCTCGACTGGTGGAACGCGACCGTGCCGGTGGTCCTCGGCCAGCCTCGAGCCGGCCGCCGCGGCGATGATGGAGGACGAGCTCGCCTACCAGCGCCACCTGGCCGCGGCGCCGGCGTACGCGACGCTGCCGCGCGGCGCCATCCACGGCGACCTGTTCCGCGACAACGTCATGTTCCAGGACGGCGCGCTTACCGGCGTGTTCGACTTCTATTTCGCCGGCGTCGACACGCTGCTCTTCGACCTCGCCGTCGCTCTCAACGACTGGTGCATCGACCTCGCCTCGGGTGAGCTCGACGAAGACCGCGCCGAGGCGCTGGTCGGCGGCCTACGCGGCACTGCGTCCGCTCGAGAGCGCCGAGGTGCGGCTGCTGCCGGCCTTGATGCGCGCGGCCGCGTTCCGGTTCTGGCTCTCGCGCGTCTGGGACATGCACCTGCCGCGCGACGCCGTCGTCCTGACCGCGCACGATCCGGGCCACTTCGAGCGTGTCCTCGGCGCGCGGCGCGAGACGCCGTGGCATCCGCGGCCGGCGGGAGCGGCGGCGTCATGAAGCTGCAGCTCGTGCCAGCGCGGCGCGGCCTGGCCTGGGTGAGGAAGGGCTTCCAGATCTTCGCGCGCCAGCCGCTCGGCTTCGCGGCGCTGTTCGCCGCGTGCCTGTTCGTGTTCCTGCTGCTCGGCCTGATTCCGTTCGTCGGCACGATCCTGCTGCTCGTCCTGCCGCCGGCCGGCACGCTCCTGTTCATGATCGCGACCCGGCTCGCGACCGAAGGCAAGGCACCGATCCCGGCCGCCATCGTCGAGCTCGCGCACGCCGGACGGCCGCGCCTCGTGGCCTTGCTCAAGCTCGGCATCGCCTACGCCGCGGCCAGCTTCTTCGTCTTCTGGCTCGCCGGCGTTCTCGACGGCGGCGCGCTCGAGGCCTTCCTCGAGTCGCTGCCCGACGCCAAGACCGACGACCGAGACCGCGGCGACGCACGTCGCCGATCCGCGCGTGCAGTTCGGCATCCTGCTGCGCCTGGCCTTCGCCGCCGCGCTCTCGGTTCCGTTCTGGCAGGCGCCGGCGCTCGTCTACGCGGGCGGCCAGGGCTGGGCCAAGTCGCTCTTCTTCAGCAGCGTCGCGCTCTGGCGCAACAAGGGCGCGTTCACGCTCTACGGCCTCGGCTGGCTCGTGCTCTGGCTGATCCTGTTCGCCGTCGTCAGCATCGGCGTCGGCCTGTTCGGGCCGCAGCGCTTCACGCTCGTCGCGACGCCGCTGACGCTGATCTTCCTGACCGTGTACTACGCCAGCCTCTGGTTCACGTTCGCCGATTGCTTCGCGCCGGACAGCGACGTCGCCGCGCCGCGCGACGATTCCGGAACGACCGACTCACTCACCGAAAGGCTCGCCATGAAGAAAGTCGCCATCGTCACCGGCGCCGGCAGCGGCATCGGCCGCGCGTCCGCGCTCGCCCTGCTCAAGGCCGGATTTCACGTCGCCCTCGCCGGCCGCCGCGCCGACGCGCTCGAAGCGACCCGCGCGGCCGCCGTCGGCGCCGCCGACCGCGCCCTGGTCGTGCCGACCGACGCCACCGATCCGGCGGCGGTGAAGGCGCTGTTCGGCGCGGTCAAGGAGACGTTCGGCCGCCTCGACGTGCTGTTCAACAACGCCGGCACCGGCGCGCCGCCGATCCCGCTCGAGGAGCTGACGGTCGAGCAGTGGCGCACGGTCGTCGACATCAACCTGACCGCCGTCTTCCTGTGCACGCAGCAGGCGTTCGTGCTGATGAAGAGCCAGTCGCCGCGCGGCGGCCGGATCATCAACAACGGCTCGATCTCGGCGCACACGCCGCGCCCGTTCAGCTCGCCCTACACCGCGACCAAGCACGCGATCACCGGCCTGACCAAGGCGACCGCGCTCGACGGCCGCGCCTTCGACATCGCCTGCGGCCAGATCGACATCGGCAACGCCGCCACCGAGATGACCGAGCGAATGAAGAAGGGCGTGCCGCAGGCCGACGGCTCGCTCGCGGTCGAGCCGACGATGAACGTCCAGCACGTCGCCGACGCCGTCGTTCACATGGCCAGCCTGCCGCTCGACGCCAACGTCCAGTTCATGACCATCATGGCGACGAAGATGCCCTTCGTCGGCCGCGGCTGAACGCCGACGCGCGACGAAGTTGGGCCGGTGCGCCGTCACCAACGGATGCAAAGGCGCCGTCGCGGCGCGAGCCTTCGGCGACAATCTTCGGCATGGCCTCGAACCTTCGCCCCTGCCGGCGTGAGCGCGCCGTTCTCGTCGCTCCCGTTCTCGTCGCCGCGCTGCTGCTGCCCGGCTGCGCCGTCGTCAGCGTCGCCGGCGCAGCCGCCGGTGCCGTGGTCTCGGTCGGCGGCGCGGTCGTGAGCAGCACCGTCAAGGTCGCCGGCAAGGCGGTCGAGAAGACGATCGATCTTGTCACTCCAAGCGGCGCGCCCGCGGCGCCCGCGAAATGAACCCTTCCTCGATGACGACCAACATCCATTTCATCGGCGGCGAAAAAGGCGGCGTCGGCAAATCCCTGATGGCCCGCGTGCTGGCCCAGTACCTGATCGACAAGGAGCTGCCCTTTCTCGGCTTCGACACCGACCGCTCGCACGGCGCGCTGATGCGCTTCTATTCGGCTTATGCGTCGCCGGTGGCGATCGACAAGGTCGAGTCGCTCGACGCGATCGTCGAGGCGGCGGTCGATCAGCCGGGCCGGCGCATCCTGGTCGACCTCGCCGCGCAGACGCACGACCCGCTCGCCACCTGGATGGAGGACGCCGGCGTCATCGGCCTGGCCGACGAGCTCGGCATGAAGCTCTTCTACTGGCACGTGATGGACTCGGGCAAGGACTCGGTCGACCTGCTGCGCCGCCTGCTCGATCGCTTCGGCACCGGGCTGGCGTACGTCCTGGTTCGCAACCAGGTGCGCGGCGCCGACTTCAGCGGCCTCGAGCAGTCGGGCGAGCAGGCGCGCGCGATCGCCATGGGCGCGCACGTCGTCTCGGTCAAGAAGCTCAACGAGCACGCGATCCAGAAGATCGACAGCGCGAGCAGCACGTTCTGGAAGGCGAAGGCCTCGGACCGGGACCCGACCGGTCTCGGCCTGATGGACCGGCAGCGCGTCAAGATGTGGCTGCGCGACGTCTACCGCGAGATCGACGAAGTCGGCGTCTGACGTCACGAGCCGTCACGGGCTCCCATGAAGCGCAGGCGGTTCGTCAACGGCGCGACCGCCCTGGTCGCGATGCCCTGGTTGGCGAGCGGGCCGCGCGCCGCCGACGTGCCGCGCTTCGCGCTCGGTATCGCCTCGGGCCAGCCGCGCGCCGACGGCATGGTGCTCTGGACCCGGCTGATGGGCGCGGCGCTGCCCGAGCGCGTCGCGGTCCGCTGGGAGATGGCCGACGACGAGCAGTTCGCGCGCGTCGTCGCTCGCGGCGAAGAGAGCGCCGAAGCCGAGTGGGCGCACAGCGTCCATGCCGAGCCGCGCGGCCTGGCCCCGGATCGCTGGTACTTCTATCGCTTCAGCGCCCTCGGCCAGCAAAGCCCGGTCGGCCGGACGCGCACCGCGCCGGCCGCCGACGCCGCGGCGACGCTGCGCTTCGCGATCGCCAGCTGCCAGCGCTACGACGTCGGCCACTACGCCGCGTGGCGCCACGTCGCCGGCGCGAATCTCGACCTGGTGCTGTTCCTCGGCGACTACATCTACGAATACGCGACCCGCCGCGACGCGGTGCGCCCGCTCGAGGGCGGCGAGATCTTCACGCTGGCGCAGTACCGCGCGCGCTACGCGACCCACAAGAGCGATCCGCTGCTGCAGGCCGCGCACGCTGCGGCGCCGTGGCTGCTGGTCTGGGACGACCACGAGGTCTCGAACGACTACGCCAACCTGCAAGGCCAGGACCTCGCGGTCGACATGCGCGCGCGCCGCGCCGCCGCCTACCGCGCCTACTGGGAGCACATGCCGTTCGCGAAGGCGCAGCGACCGACCGGCGCGGACATGCGCATCGTCGGCCGGCTCGATTGGGGCACGCTGGCGCGGATCCATCTCCTCGACGACCGCCAGTACCGCGATCCGCAGGTCTGCCCGGCGCCGGGCCGTGGCGGCTCGAACACGGTCGCGCTCGCGCAGTGCCCGAGCCTCATCGACCCGGCCCGAACCCTGCTCGGATTCGAGCAGGAGCGCTGGCTTGCCGATGGCTGGGACCTGGCGCGCCCGTGGAATCTGGTCGCGCCAGCAGACGCTGATGGCGCGCGCCGCGTGGCACGACCCGGCCGACGGCGGCGGCGTCTACTGGACCGACGGCTGGGACGGCTACGCGCCGGCCCGCAACCGCCTGCTCGGCACGGTCGCGGCGAAGAAGGTGCCCGGCGTGGTCGTCCTCGGCGGCGACGTCCACAGCAACTACGTCGCCGACCTCAAGCCCGACTACGACGACCCGGCGGCGCCGGTCGTCGCGAGCGAGTTCTGCGGCACCTCGATCACCAGCCTCTCGCTGCCGCAGTCTCGCCTCGACGCGGCGCGGCCCTTCAACCCGCACATCCACTACAGCCGCAGCGACCAGCGCGGCTACATGCAGCTTCGAGCTCGATGCGAAGCAGCTGCGCGCGGCGCTGCAGGTGGTCGAGCGGCCGACTCGATCCGGAGAGCGCCGTCACGACCGCGGCCCGCTTCGTCGTCGACGCCGGTCGCGCGGGCCCGATCGCGGCCTGATCGGCGGGACTCCCGGTCGAGCCCGGCCGGGCTCAGAACGCGCCGGCCTTGGTTGCCGCCGTCGAACGAGCGTCTTCGAGAGCTCGCCCATCTGCGCGTTGACGTCGCTCGAGGGCGGCGCACGTCGCCTTCGCGGTCCAGAGCAGCCGTTCGCTCGCGACATCCGTGAGGCGGCCGTTGGCGGTGTAGCCCGAGCTCAGGTTGCCGCCGCCGACCGGCGCGGACACGCCGATGCCGGCGCCGCCGCTCGAGCCGAAGCCGAAGCCGCCGATGCCGATCGACATGCCCTGGCTGACATTGCTCGAGGCGACCGCGACGGTCACCACCAGTCATCGCCTTCGCGCCGGCGTCGCGCGCCGCGAGCAGGAGTTGCGGATCGATCGCGCGTGCCGGCGAGATCGGGAAGTTCGTCGGCACGAACACCGGGGTCGCGCCCTGGGCCCCGACCGCGCTCGCGATCTGGTCGCGGCACAGCTGGACGACGACCACCTCGAACGCGTCGCAGGCGACGAGCACGCGCGCACCGCGCAACGACCCGGCGCTCAGCTGCGGGTCGCGCCACTCGGCGTCGAGCTGGGTCGAAGCACAGCCGGCGAGCGCGACGAGCGCGGCGATCGCGCCGCCGCGCAACGCGCGCTGCGATGGCGTGATCGAAGCAGTCATGTCGTTTCTCCTTGCGGATGAAAACATCGTCGCCGGCGTGGCGGCGCACGGTCTGTCGGAAGGAGGCAAGCGTCGTGCCTCGGTCGCCCGAGCGTCAGTCGACCGGCGTCAGCTTGGCGACGCTGAGCGCCAACCACTTCATGCCGTGGCGCCCGAAATTGACCTGCGCGCGGGCGTCGTCGCCGCCGCCTTCGATCGTCAAGACGACCCCTTCGCCGAACTTGGTGTGGAACACGCCCTGGCCCGGCCGCAGGCCATGCGACGGCGCCTTCGGCACGATCGGCGCCACGTTGTAGCGCGGCTCGACGCGGCCGGTGCCGACGATCGAGTGCAGCCCCGTGCCGCGCTCCCAGGCACGGCTGTACTCGCGCGCGAAGCCCGAGCCGAACGACTGGTTCCTCGGCGTGATCCAGCGCAGCGCCGCTTCCGGCAGCTCGTCGACGAAGCGGCTCTTGACGTTGTAGCGCGTCTGGCCGTGCAGCATCCGCGTCTGCGAGAAGCTCAGGTAGAGGCGCCTCCTCGCGCGCGTGATCGCGACGTACATCAGGCGCCGTTCCTCCTCGAGGCTGTCGAGGTCGCTCGACGAGTTCTCGTGCGGGAACAGGCCCTCCTCGAGGCCGCTGATGAAGACGCAGTCGAACTCGAGCCCCTTGGCCGAGTGGATCGTCATCAGCTGGACCGCGTCCTGGCCGGCCTGCGCCTGGTTGTCGCCGGCTTCCAGCGCCGCGTGGGTGAGAAACGCGGCGAGCGGCGACAGGATCTCGCCGGTCTCGGCGTCGGGCACGAGGCGCGGCGGAGCGATGATCTCGCCGCTGGTGACGACCTCGGCGCCGGGGAGATTGAACTCCGCCTTGCCCGCCTCGCCCCGATAGAGCCCGAGCCCGCTCGCCCCGGTCTCGTCGACCGGCAGCGCGACCGCGTCCTTGCCGAAGCCTTCCTGCGTGACGAACGCCTCGGCGGCGTTGACGAGCTCCTCGAGGTTCTCGAGGCGCTCCTTGCCTTCGCGGTCCATCTTGTAGAAGTCGACCAGGCCCGAGGCCTCGAGCATGTGGACGATGATCTCGCGCAGGGTCAGGCCGCGCGTCTGCTCGCGCATCGCGTCGATCCGCTGGGTGAAGGCCGCGAGGTTGTGGCCGCCCTTGCCCGCCACCGAGCCGACGCTCTGCCAAAGGCTCCTGCCGCTCGCCTTGCCGGCGTCCTGGAGCTGCTCGATCGTTCGCGCGCCGATGCCACGCGCCGGAAAGTTGACGACGCGCAGGAAGCTGGTGTCGTCGTTCGGGTTCTCGATCAGGCGCAGGTACGAGAGCGCATGCTTGACCTCGGCGCGCTCGAAGAAGCGCAGGCCCCCGTAGACCTTGTACGGGATGTGCGCGTTGAAGAGCGCGCTCTCCATCACCCGGCTCTGCGCGTTGCTGCGATAGAGCAGCGCGATCTCGTGACGCGCCGTTCCCTCGCGGTGCAGCGACTGCGCCTCCTCGATGAACCACTGCGCCTCGGCGAAATCGCTCGGCGCCTCGTGCACCCGCACCGGCTCGCCCGGCCCGGCCTCGGTGCGCAGGTTCTTGCCGAGGCGGCGCGAGTTGCGCGAGATCAGCTCGTTGGCGGCGTCCAGGATGTTGCCGAACGAGCGGTAGTTGCGCTCGAGCTTGACCACCGCGCGCACCCGGTACTCGCGCTCGAAGAGGGCCATGTTGCCGACCTGGGCGCCGCGAAAGGCGTAGATGCTCTGGTCGTCGTCGCCGACACAGAACAGGGCACAGCCGTGCTCGGGCGGCCCGGCGAACATCTTCAGCCAGGCGTACTGGAGCCGGTTCGTGTCCTGGAACTCGTCGACCAGGATGTGGCGAAAGCGCCGCTGATAGTGCTCGCGCAGCGGCCCGTTGTCGCGCATCAGCTCGTACGTGCGCAGCATCAGCTCGGCGAAGTCGACCACGCCCTCGCGCTGGCACTGCGCGTCGTAGGCCGCGTAGACCTGGGCCAGGACCCGGCTCTGCTCGTCCTTGACTTCGATGTCCTTCGGCCGACGGCCGTCGTCCTTGGCCGCGGCGATCGCCCAGGTCAGCGGCTTCGGCGGATGGCGCTCCTCGTCGAGGTTCATCGCCTTGACGACGCGCTTGACGGCCGAGAGCTGGTCGCTCGAATCGAGGATCTGAAACCCCTGCGGCAACGCCGCGAGCTTCCAGTGGGCGCGCAGGAAGCGGTTGCACAGGCCGTGGAAGGTGCCGACCCACATGCCGCGCACGGGGATCGCGAGCATCGCGTCGAGCCGCGTCAGCATCTCCTTGGCGGCCTTGTTGGTGAAGGTCACGGCGAGGACGCCGCCGGGCGAAAGCTGGCCGGTCTGGATCAGCCAGGCGATCCGCGTCGTCAGCACGCGGGTCTTGCCCGATCCGGCGCCGGCGAGGATGAGCGCCGGCTCGGGCGGCAGCGTCACCGCGGCGAGCTGCTCGGGATTGAGGCCCTCGAGCAGGCGCAAAGGACGATCGACGACCAGAGGCTGATTCACTTGTCCATTCTAGGAGCGAGGACCTTCATCCCCTTCCGTAGAATGCCGTCACGGGCGCTCTTCGAGGCGCCCGTTTTAGCTGGATCGAGACCATGGAAATCTTCGACTACGACAACGTCTTGCTGCTGCCGCGCAAGTGCCGGGTCGAGAGCCGTTCGGAATGCGACGCGTCGCAGGAATTCGGGCCGCGCCGCTTCGAGCTGCCGGTCGTGCCCGCGAACATGAAGACCGTCGTCGACGAGCCGATCGTCGAGTGGCTGGCGGCGAACGGCTTCTTCTACGTCATGCACCGCTTCGACGTCGACAACGTCGCCTTCGCCAAGCGGATGCGGGCCAAGAACCTCTACGTCTCGCTCAGCTCGGGGGTCAAGCCGCCCGACTACGCGGTGATCGACCGCCTCGCGAGCGACGGTGTCGGCGCCGACTACATCACGATCGACATCGCCCACGGCCACGCCGACACCGTGCACGGGATGATCGAGCACATCAAGACCAAGCTGCCCGAGGCCTTCGTCATCGCCGGCAACGTCGCGACGCCCGAGGCGGTGATCGACCTCGAGAACTGGGGCGCCGACGCGACCAAGGTCGGTGTCGGCCCGGGCAAGGTCTGCATCACCAAGCTCAAGACCGGCTTCGGCACCGGCGGCTGGCAGCTCTCGGCGCTCAAGTGGTGCGCGCGGGTCGCGACCAAGCCGATCATCGCCGACGGCGGCATCCGCGACCATGGCGACATCGCCAAGAGCGTGCGCTTCGGCGCCAGCATGGTGATGATCGGCTCGCTCTTCGCCGGCCACGAGGAGTCGCCGGGCAAGACGGTCGAGGTCGACGGCAAGCTGTTCAAGGAGTACTACGGCTCGGCCTCCGACTTCAACAAGGGCGAGTACAAGCACGTCGAGGGCAAGCGCATCCTCGAGCCGATCAAGGGCAAGCTCGAGGACACGCTGCGCGAGATGAAGGAAGACGTGCAGAGCTCGATCTCGTACGCCGGCGGAACCCGTCTGGCCGACATCCGCAAGGTGAACTACGTGATCCTCGGCGGCGACAATGCCGGCGAGCATCTGCTGATGTGAGCGGACGATGACCGATCTCGCCAAGTCATTCGACCCCGCCGCCATCGAGGAGCACTGGGGGCCGCTCTGGGAAGAAAGCGGCGTCTACGAGCCGACCCTCGACCCGACGCGCGCGTCGTACGCGATCCAGCTGCCGCCGCCCAACGTCACCGGCACGCTGCACATGGGGCACGCGTTCCAGCACACGATCATGGACGCACTGATTCGCCATCAGCGCATGAAGGGCGACAACACGCTCTGGGTTCCGGGCACCGACCACGCCGGCATCGCCACCCAGATCGTGGTCGAGCGCCAGCTGCAGGAGTCCGGCCTGGGCCGCCACGACCTCGGGCGCAAGAAATTCATCGACCAGGTCTGGGACTGGAAGGAGACGAGCGGCTCGACGATCACGCGCCAGATGCGCCGCATGGGCGACTCGGTGGCGTGGAAGTACGAGTACTTCACCATGGACGAGCGGCTATCGGCCGTCGTCACCGACACCTTCGTCTCGCTCTACGAGGAAGGGCTGATCTATCGCGGCAAGCGCCTCGTCAACTGGGATCCGGTGCTGCTCTCGGCGGTCTCCGACCTCGAGGTCGAGAGCGAGGAGCGCGACGGGACGATGTGGCACATCCTCTACCCGTTCAGCGACGGACCGCAGCCCGACGCGAACGGCGCGCCGATGAAGGGCATGCACATCGCGACGACCCGCCCCGAGACGATGCTCGCCGACGGCGCGCTCGCGGTTCATCCCGACGACGAGCGCTACAAGCACCTGATCGGCAAGCTGGTCGACCTGCCGCTCTGCGATCGGCGGATCCCGATCATCGCCGACGACTTCGTCGACCGCGAGTTCGGCTCGGGCTGCGTCAAGATCACCGGCGCGCACGACTTCAACGACTACGCCTGCGCGCTGCGTCACGGCATTCCGCTGATCACGATCTTCACCCTCGACGCGAAGATCAACGAGAACGGACCCGCTGCCTACCAGGGCCTCGATCGCTACGACGCGCGGAAGGCGGTGCTGCGCGACCTCGAGGCGCAGGACTTCCTCGAGAAAGCGGTGCCGCACAAGCACGCGGTGCCAGTGTGCGAGCGCACCGGCCAGGTGGTCGAGCCGATGCTCACCGACCAGTGGTTCGTGGCGATGACCAAGCCCGGCGCCGACGGCACCAGCCTCGCCGGCAAGGCGATCGACGCGGTCGACACCGGCGCGGTCAAGTTCTTTCCCGAGCAGTGGGTCAACACCTACAACCAGTGGATGAGGAACATCCAGGACTGGACGATCTCGCGCCAGCTCTGGTGGGGACACCAGATCCCGGCCTGGTACGGCGACGACGGCCAGATATTCGTCGCCCGCAGCGAAGACGAGGCGCGGGCAAAGGCCGAGGCCGCCGGCTACAGCGGCACGCTGGTGCGCGATCCCGACGTCCTCGACACCTGGTATTCGTCGGCGCTGGTGCCGTTCTCGTCGCTCGGCTGGCCGAAGAAGACCGAGGAGCTCGAGCTGTTCCTGCCGTCGTCGGTGCTCGTCACCGGCTACGACATCATCTTCTTCTGGGTCGCCCGGATGATCATGATGACGCTGCACTTCACCGGCCGCGTGCCCTTCCGCGACGTCTACATCCACGGCCTGGTGCGCGATGCCCAAGGCAAGCGGATGAGCAAGTCGGAGGGCAACGTGCTCGATCCGGTCGACCTGATCGACGGCATCGCCCTCGAGCCGCTGCTCGAGAAGCGCTCGACCGGCCTGCGTCGGCCGGAGACAGCGCCGCGCGTGCGCAAGGACACCGCCGCCGAATTCCCGAACGGCATTCCCGGCTTCGGCGCCGACGCGCTGCGCTTCACCTTCGCATCGCTCGCCAGCCTTGGCCGCAACGTCAACTTCGATTCCAAGCGCTGCGAGGGCTACCGCAACTTCTGCAACAAGCTCTGGAACGCGACCCGCTTCGTCCTCATGAACTGCGAGGGCAAGGACTGCGGCCTCGCCGAGCACACCAAGGCCGAGTGCGCCCCGGGTCAGCCGTTCCACAAATACCTCGTCTTCTCGCAAGCCGACCGCTGGATCACTGGCGAGCTGCAGCGCGTTGAAGCCGCAGTCGAGCAGGGCTTCGCCGAATACCGGCTCGACGCTGTCGCGCAGGCGATCTACTCGTTCGTCTGGGACGAGTACTGCGACTGGTACCTCGAGATCGCCAAGGTCCAGCTGCAGTCGACGAACGAGGCCGAGCAGCGCGCGACGCGGCGCACCTTGCTGCGCGTGCTCGAAACGGTGCTGCGGCTGATGCATCCGATCACGCCGTTCATCACCGCCGAGCTCTGGGAGCGGGTCGCCGTCGTCGCCGGGCGCAAGGTCGACGGCACGGAGCACGGCATCGTCCGCGCGCCCTACCCGAAGGCGCAGCTCGACCGCATCGATCCGGTCGCCGACGACTGGATGGCGCGGCTGAAGGCGATCGTCGGCAGCTGCCGCAACCTGCGCAGCGAGATGAACCTGGCACCAGGCGAACGCGTGCCGCTGAACACGATCGGCGACGCCGACTTCGTGCGCGGCGCGACGCCGCTGCTCAAGTCGCTGGCGCGCCTCTCCGAGGTGACGATCTTCGACGACGACTCAGGCTTCGCCGATGCCTCGCGCGACTCGCCGGTCGCGGTGATCGGCGCGACCCGGATCGCCCTGCACGTCAAGATCGACCGGGGCGCCGAGATCGCGCGCCTGGCCAAGGAGATCGATCGCCTCGGCGGCGAGATCGGCAAGGCCAACGCCAAGCTCGGCAACGAGAGCTTCGTCGGCCGTGCCCCGGCCGCGGTCGTCGATCAGGAGAGGAAGCGCGTCGCCGACTTCACGGCGACGGTCACTCGGCTTCGAGACCAGCGAGCTCGCCTGGAGTCGACGTCGGGTTGAGCTCTCCGGGCGTCGTCAGGGTGAACTCGCCCGGCACGGTCGTCGCCGTCTCGAGCAGCAGCTCGTCGATCCGGCGCGCCACCGCCCAGACGCTGCGCTGACGCGACTCGCGCGTCGTTGCCGCGACCCGCGGCGTCACCTGCAGCGTCTCGATGCCGTGCAGCGGGCGGTGCGGGTCGAGGGCGCCAGGCTCGACGCTGTCGAGCCAGGCGGCGGCGATCCGGCCGCTCCTCAGCGCCGTCGCCAGCGCATGCTCGTCGAACAGACCCGAATGCGCCGTGCTCACGACCACCTGGTTGATCTTGCTGTGCGGCAGGAACCGCTCGCCGAGCAGGCCGTGGTAGCGGCTGAAGTAGTCGAGCTGGACGCAGAGGACGTCGGCGCGCTCGACCAGCTCGCGCAGGCCGGCGTGCGCGACCTGCCAATGCACCCACGACGGATCGCGCGCGTGCAGCGCCGGGTCGTAGCCGAGGATGCGGACGCCGAATCCGGCGAGCAGCTGGACGATCATTCGCGCCGCCGGCGGCATGCCGACCAGGCCGATGGTCGCGCCGCCGAGCTCGCGGCCGGCGATCGAGCCGTCGGAGGCGCGCACCGGCACACGTCGGAACAGGGCGAGCATCGCGCCGACCACGAATTCGGCCTCGGCGCGGGCGCTCGCCGTCAGGCTGCGAACGACCTCGACCTTGCGTTTCTCGCACGCTTCCAGGTCGATGTTCTCCGAGCCGGCGCTGACCCGGCCGACGGCGCGCAGCACCGGCGCGAAGTCGAGTGTCTCGGCGTCGATGCCGACCGACGCCGGCACGATGACTGCCCTGACGTTGTAGAGCGCACGGCGAAAGTCGCGCGGAGCGAACGCGAGCTCGGGCGCGAAGCGGAGCTGATGCCGGGACCCGAGCCAACGCATCACGTCGGCGTCGATCGGATCGATGACGAGCAGGTCCACGGAAGCGTTCCTTTCCCTGCCGATGCGATCCTGCGTGCAAGAATCGTGGCGACTTTTTGGGCATTGTAAATAAATGTTGGTCAGACACGCGATTTTCCCGGTGGCCGGGCTCGGCACACGCTTCCTTCCAGCGACCAAGGTGCTGCCCGAAGGAGATGCTGCCGGTGCTCGACAAGCCGCTCGTGCAATACGCCGTCGAAGAGGCCTATGCCGCCGGCGTGCGCGAGATGATCTTCGTCACCAGCCGCCACAAGCGCGCGATCGAGGATCACTTCGACCGTACCTTCGAGCTCGAAGACGCGCTCGAGAAGGCACACAAGGCCGAGCTGCTCGCCGCCATCCGCGCGGTCAAGCCCGACGACATGGAATGCGTCTTCGTGCGCCAGGCACAGGCACTCGGCCTCGGCCATGCCGTTCTGTGTGCGCGCCAGCTCGTCGGCGACCGTCCCTTCGCCGTGCTGCTGCCCGACGACCTGATGATCGGCACGCCGCCGGTGCTGGCACAGATGGTCGAGCAGTTCGGCGCGCGCCAGGCGTCGATCGTCGCGGTGCAGGAAGTGCCCGCAGCGCAGACGCGGCGCTACGGCATCGTCGCCGGCCGCGCCGTCGGCGAGCGACTGGTCGAGGTCGAGAAGATCGTCGAGAAGCCCGAACCCGAGGTCGCGCCATCACGCCTGGGGGTCGCCGGCCGCTACGTGCTCACGCCGCGCGTCTTCGCCGAGATCGAGCGCCAGCCGCGCGGCGTCGGCGGCGAGATCCAGCTCACCGACGGCATCGCCGGCCTGCTGAAGAGCGAGAAGGTATTCGCCTACCGCTACCAAGGCAAGCGCTTCGATTGCGGCAGCAAGGAAGGATTCCTTCAGGCCAACGTCGAGCTCGCCCTCGCCGATCCGGCGCTCGGCGCCGACTTCCGCGCCTACCTGCGCTCGCTGTCGCTCTAGCAACGCGCGCGGAACGCGCGCTGCAGGTGCCATCGATTTGGCATAGATCGTGCTGAACGTCCCCCCGCAATTACAAACAGGGGCAGGCATGGCAGGTAGGGTTCGCCGCAAGGCGGGTTCGCGCACGCCCGTTCCGGCGCTCGGTCTTCTCCTCGGTCTGGCGGCCGCGCCGCTCGCCATGGCGCCGACTGGAGCGACTCCTCGCTCAGCGTTCGCTACGGAACGAAATTCCACGAGCCCTGCGACAACAATCCCGACGGCTCGGCGATCGACATCAAGAAGAAGATCTTCGGCCTGACCCGCGCAAGCGGCTACAAGTAGGCGGCAACTTCTTCAACGTCGACGTGCTCCTGTCCGACAGCAACGATCCGGGCGGCGGCACGCCGGGCAATTCGGGGGCGCAAGAGGTCCATATGGTGCGCCATCACGAACTGCGCGCTGAAGCGCGCGTCGTCGCTACCTGCGCCGCAGATAGTGGACGAATTCGTCGTTGGCGCTCGATTGCTCGAGCAGCTCGTTGCCGGTCTGGCGCGCGAACGCCTGGAAGTCGCGCACCGAGCCGGGATCGGTGGCGACGACCTTGAGTACGTCGCCGCTCGACATGTCGGCGAGCGCCTTCTTCGCCTTCAGGATCGGCAAAGGGCAGTTCAAGCCGCGGGTATCGATTTCCTTTTGCGCTTCCATCGTCAGGCCTCAATCCACATCGACTTCGGTTGCCCGCTTGCCGGGCGGCAGTTCCATCCAGCGCGGCTCGATGCCGCGCGAGCGCAGCCAGTCGGCGACCGCGCGCCCGGTGCCCGCCGGCCAGCATTGGATCTCGGCCGGCGCGAACAAGCGGTAGGCGACGAGCTCGGGCGAGAGCACGATCTCGCCGCGCGCTGCCGCATGGTAGGCAATGATGACCTGATTCATGCGCAAGAACTCGTAGACGCCGATCAGCGACAGCGATTCGACCGTGAGCGAAGTCTCTTCCGCGACCTCGCGCGCGATCCCTTCCTCGGGCGTCTCGCCCGCTTCCATGAAGCCGGTGATCAGGCCGTAGAACTTGCCCGGCCAGGCGGCGTTGCGGGCGAGCAGCACCTGGCCGTCGCGGTCGAGCAGCTCGATCACCGCGGCAAGCACCGGCGTCGGGTTGTTCCAGTGCGTCCAGCCGCATGCCGGGCAGCGCAGCCGGGTCTTGGTGCCGCCGTCTTCCAGGGTCGCGACCGGCGCCAGCGCGGTCGCGCAATTGACGCAGAACCGGGTCTCGAAGCGTCATGCGGGGAAGACGCCGGTCGAGAGATAGCGGTCGCCGCGATCGCAGACGACGAAAACGATCGTCGCGTTCTCGACGTTCGCGGCGATCTGCAGCGCGACCCAGCACGCGCCCGCGGCGGAGATGCCGGCGAAGATGCCCTCTTCGCGCGCGAGCCGCCGGGTCACCTCCTCGGCGTCGCTCTGGCTCACCAGCACCAGCTCGTCGACCGCCTTGGGGTCGTAGATCTTGGGCAGGTATTCCTGCGGCCACTTGCGGATGCCGGGGATGCGCGAGCCCTCGCTCGGCTGCGCGCCGATGATCCGGACCGCGGGATTCTTCTCGCGCAGGAAGCGCGACACGCCGGTGATCGTTCCGGTGGTTCCCATCGCGCTGACGAAATGGGTGATCCGCCCGCCGGTGTCTTTCCAGATCTCGGGCCCGGTCGTCTCGTAGTGGATGCGTGGGTTGTCGGCGTTGGCGAACTGGTCGAGGACGCGCCCCTTCCCGTCCTTTTCCATCTGCGTCGCCAGGTCGCGCGCGTATTCCATTCCACCGGAACGCGGCGTCAGGATCAGCTCGGCGCCGAATGCCTTCATCGTCTGCGCGCGTTCGACGCTCAGGTCTTCGGGCATGACCAGCAGCATGCGATAGCCGCGGATCGCCGCCGCCATCGCCAGGGCGATGCCGGTGTTGCCCGAGGTCGCCTCGATCAGGGTGTCGCCGGGCTTGATCGTGCCGCGCTCCTCGGCGCGCCGGATCATGCTGATCGCGGGCCGGTCCTTGACCGAGCCGGCGGGATTGTTGCCCTCGAGCTTGCCGAGAATGACGTTGCCGCGCGCCGCATTGTCGGCGCCCGGCAAGCGCACCAGGCGGACCATCGGCGTGGCGCCGATCACGTCTTCGATCGTGGGATAGGTCGGCGGGAAGTCGCTCATGGAAGGTTGCCGCCGCGCCTGGTGCCTCGGGTCGGAATCGAACCGACACTCCTCGCGGAACGGGATTTTGAGTCCCGCGCGTCTACCAATTTCGCCACCGAGGCCGGTGCTTGCAGCAGACAGTCAGTTTGCCACACGGGCCGTAGACTAGCTGCCAACCTTCACTCGCCGGACGCTTGCATGTTGCCGCTTCCACCTGTCACGCAGGCGCTTCTTCTCGCCAACGTCGCGATCTTCTTTCTCGACCAGCTGCTCGGCCACAGCCTCGTGCAGCTGTTCGCGCTGTGGCCGATCGGCGGCGGCTTCTGGCCCTGGCAGATCGTCACCTATTCATTTCTGCACTTCGACTTCAACCATCTGTTCTTCAACATGCTGGGCCTGTGGATGTTCGGCGGCGAGCTCGAGCAGGTCTGGGGCCAGAAGCGCTTTATCCAGTTCTACACCGCGAGCGTCGTCGCCGCGGCGCTGAGCCAGCTGATCGTCAACTACGTGCTCGGCGCGCAGGCGCCGACGATCGGCGCTTCGGGCGGCCTCTTCGGCCTGCTGCTGGCGTTCGCGATGATCTTTCCGAACCGGATCATCCTGCTCTTCTTCGTCATTCCGATGAAGGCGAAGTACCTGGTCGCGCTGTACGGGCTGATCGAGCTCTATCAAGGGGTCTACGTGATGAACTCGGGCGTCGCCCACTTCGCGCATCTCGGCGGAATGCTCGGCGGCCTGCTGACGATCCGCTACTGGCGCGGCCAGGCGCCGTTCGGGCGGCGCTGACCGCCCGATCGTCCGCATAAAGCCCCTGCGGCGCGCACGGCGTCGGTGAGCGCTCATGCTTGATGCCCAGATCGTGGGAGCTCGTATGGTCCAGCCGTCGTTCGCTCGGCGCATGGCGCACCGTCCTTCGCGCCGCTTCGGCTCGCGCCGGCTGAGCTGGATGCTCGGCCTCGCCGCCTGCCTCGTTCTCTGCGTTGCCGCCGCGGCGGCCGAGCCGCCGCCGGCGATGCCGGCGACCCTGCGCTCGGTCGCCGAGCGCATCGAGGCCCACAAGGAGGCGCTGGCACGCGCCAACGCCGCGGTCGTCGGCGTCGAGGTCACGGCGATCGAAGACGCGCGCTCGATCGCCACGCTCGGGCGCGAGCGACAGGGTTCAGGCGTCCTGATCGGCGACGACGGCCTGGTCCTGACGATCGGCTACCTGATCCTCGAGGCCGATCACGTCGATCTCGTGCCCTCGCCCGGGCGGCACGTGCCGGCACGCGTCGTCGCCTACGACCTGGCGTCTGGCTTCGGCCTGGTCCAGGCGCTTGCACCGCTCGGTCTGGCGCCGGTGCGTCTCGGCGTCTCCGCGGCGATCGCCGACGACGAGCCGCTTCTGATCGCAAGCGGTGGCGACGACGCCGATCTCAGCATCGCCCGGATGGTCTCGCGGCGTGCCTTTTCCGGCTACTGGGAATACCACATCGAGGGCGCGCTCTTCACCGTGCCGGCGCGCACCGACCACAGCGGCGCGGCTCTCTTCAACGCCGACGGCGAGCTCGTCGGCGTCGGCTCGCTGGTCGTCGGCAACGCCCGTGGCGAAGGCCCGGCGCTGCGCGGCAACATGTTCGTCCCGGTCGATCTGCTCAAGCCGATCCTGCCCGAGCTGAAGGCGCGCGGCAGCTCGAGCGACAGCCGCCGCGCTTGGCTCGGCCTCAATTGCGTCGAGATCGACGGTCGGTTGCGCGTGATGCGCTTCTCGCCGGAAAGCCCGGCCGAAGCCGCGGGCCTGATGCCCGGCGACGTCGTGGTCGCGGTCGATGGCACGGCGGTCAAGGACCTGGCGTCGTTCTACCGCGTACTCTGGCGCGGCGAGCGTCCGGAACGCGACGTCATCCTCGAGATCCAGCGCGACGGCATGACCATGCGCCTGCCGGTGCATGCGATCGACCGGATGCAGACGCTGAGCCGGCCGCAGGGCGTCTGACCGGAGCGCTACGCCGCGGCCTCAGTAGCCGCGGCTGCGATCGATCTGGTTCGGCAACGCCTCGCTGCGCTCGAGCGCGCGAACGCTGGCGACGAACTGATCGGCGATGGTCTCGGTCGATGGCTGGGCCGCGATGTGCGGCGTGATCGTGATGCCGGGGACGCTCCAGAGCGGATCGTCGGCCGGCAGTGGCTCCTTGCGCTGCACGTCGAGCGCGGCGCCGCTCAGATGGCCCGAGCGCACGGCGGCGATCAGATCGGGCTCGACGACGTGCGCGCCACGGGCGACGTTGATGACATAGGCGCCGCGCGGCATCAGTGCGAACGCGCGCGCGTCGAGGATGCCTTCGGTCTCGGCCGTGAGGGGCAGCGCGCAGACGACGATCTCGCTCGCGCCGAGAACGGCCTCGAAGCTTTCGCCCGAGCGCCGGTTCCAGCCGCGAACGAGCAGGCCGCAGCGCTCGAGCCAGGCCGCGATCTCGCCGCCCATGGCACCGGTGCCGAGCACGCCGACCGAGTGGCGCGCCATCGGCACGGGCTGACGCGACCAGTCGCGTGCGCGCTGCTGCGCCTCGTAGCGCTCGAGGTCGCGCGCGTGACGGAGCGCCATCGCGACCACGAACTGGGCGATTCCGGCGGCCTGCTCGCGGTCGACGATGCGCGAGACGCGAACGTGCGGCGCGAGATCCGGAGCAAGCAGCTTCTCGACCCCGGCCGCGATCGAGCAGACCCAGTCGACGCGCGGCAGGCGCGCCGGCAGGCCGGGCGGCATCTGCCAGCCGAGGACGACGTCGACATCGGCCAGCTCGGCATCGCTCAACGCCGAGCGGTACTCGACCAGCTCGAGCTCGGGCGCGCGGGCACGGATCGCAGCGATGAACACCGCCGCCGGCATCGGCTGGGTGACGAGCAGGACCTTCATGCCATGAAGTTGCCGCAGTTGGCGAAGCACAAGGTCGCATCACCTTCGCTGCGGACGACGCACGCCGGGTCGCCGCCTTCGGCGACGACACGCAGCTGCTCGCGCAGGAAGCGGCGCAGCAGCGCCACGCCGCGGTCGCTCGTTCGCAGGTGCTCGGCCGAATGGGCGGCGATCCTGCCCTGGCTGACCTGCGCTTCGTAGTCGCCCGGAAATTCGCGATGCTCGGCCTCGCTCAGCTCCCACCAGAGCTTGCCGTTCATCTTCGAGCGCATGCGGCCGATGTCGCCCGGCTGCTCGACCCGGCCGGCGACGTAGATGCGAAAGTGGCCGTCGTCGATCGGCAGCACCCAGCCGATCGATTCGACCGGGCCGCTCTTGCCGAGGCGCGGGCTCGGCACGACGCGCAGCGTCGGCATCGCCGCCTCGGTGACGCGGCGGAGCTTTTGTCCGTCGTCGAGGTCGCGCCAGCTCTCGACCCGGACGCCGCGCTCGGTCGCGCTCCACTCGACCTTCGGCATCTGCGCCATCGCCGGCACGAACTGGTGGCCCGAAAACACGCCGTGCAGGATCGGCACATGCAAGCTGTCGACGACATTCTCGAAGTGCTGCAGCCAGTTGCATGGAATGATCTGCGGCCCGCCGCCGCCGACGCTCGAGTCGTCGGCCTCGAGCGTCTCGCCGAGAGCGAGATCGTCGAGCACGTCGATGCGCGGCAGGAGCGGCTTCCGATCGGGCGGGCCGAGGTACGCGAAGACCAGGCCGTATCGCTCCTCGAGCGGATACCATGGCTGGCGGACGTTGCCCTTGAGCGCACCGCCCTCGGGCTCGCACGGCTGATCGAGGCAGTGGCCGTCGACCGAGAACATCCAGCCGTGATAGCAGCAGCGGATTCCTTCGTGCTCGACGCGACCGTAGTAGAGCGAGGCGCCGCGATGGGCGCAGCGCGGATGGACCAGCCCGGCGCGGCCCTGGCCGTCGCGAAAGAGGATCAGGTCCTCGCCGAGCACGCGCACCTGGCGCGGCACGCCGCCGGCGTCGGCCGTGAGCCCGATCGGATGCCAGTAGCGACGCAGCAGCTCGCCCATCGGCGTGCCGGCGCCGACCTCGGTGAGCTCGCGGTCGTGCGTCGCCGGCGCGAGGCCGTAGGCGGTGCCTTGATCCACGCTCATTGCGGCTTCGCTCCGGAGGCCTTGATGTAGTCGATCCACGTCGGCGCGTCCTTCGCGAACGCCGCCGCGAATTCCTCGGGCGTGTTGCCGAGCGGCGTCTGGCCCTGGTCGACCATCTTCGGCAGCACGTCGGGAAGGCGGATCACGGCGGCGATCTCCTTCTGCAGGCGATCGACGATCGCCTTCGGCGTCCCCGCCGGCGCATACGCGGCGACCCAGATCGGCAGCTCGAAGCCTTTCATTCCCTGCTCGGCGAAGGTCGGCACGTCGGGCATCGCCGCCGAGCGCGCCGGGCCGGTCATGCCGAGCGCCTTGAGCTTGCCTGCCTGCACCTGCGGCTTGGCGCCGACCGGGCTGGCGAAGGTGACGTCGAGGCTGCCGCCGATGACGTCGGTGATCGCCGGCTGCTCGCCCTTGTAGGGCACGTGGGTGAGGCTGACGCCATAGTCCTTGGCCAGGATCTCGCCGTAGACGTTGGCCGACGAGCCGACGCCCCACGAGCCGTAGCTGATCGGCCGGTTCTGCGCCTTGGCCCAGGCGAGGAAGCCCTTCAGGTCCGAATACGGCGCGTTGCCCGGCGCGGTCAGCAGCACGCTGCCGAGCGACACCTGCGTGATCGGCGCGAAGTCCTTGACCGGATCGAACGGCAGCTTGGCGAACAGCACGGTGTTGTTCACGTGCGTCGACATCGTCGTGATCATGAACGTGTAGCCGTCGGCAGGCGCCTTGGCGACGACGTCGGCGCCCTTGATCGTGTTGGCGCCCGGGATCGCGTCGACGATGACCGGCTGGCCGAGGCGCTGCGCGAGCTTCTCGGCAATGATCCGGTTGAGGACGTCGATCGCGCCGCCGGGATTGAACGGCGAAACCAGCGCGGATCGGCTTGGCCGGCCAGGCGGCACTCTGCGCCGCGGCACCGAACGGCCCGCCGGCACCGAGCGCAACGGCGGCGGCGACCAGCATCGACTTGCGAATCATTCGAGTCTCCTCCGAGGGAATCGATGGCGGGCCGATTGTCACCGGTCGGTCCGGCGCATGGATCCCGTCGGCGACGGTCGGATAACGCAGCGCGACACGGAGCTCGCGCTTCATTCGCGTGTTGACGAGCCGGCGCGACTCGCCGAGAAAGCTCAGCTGCGTCGGCGAGAGCAGCGCCGCCGCCTCGCTCCGCGTGACGCGCTGCGGCCGCGCCAGGGCGAAGCGATCGGCGACAAGGTCGAAGTAGTCGCCCATCAGAAGCGCGCTGTCGTCGGCGACGTTGAGCACGCGCTGGCGCCCGCCGCGCAGCAGCGCCGCAACGCACGCGCGCGCGAGGTCATCGGCGTGGATGTGGCTGGTATAGACGTCGTCGCCGGCGGCAAGGACCGGGCTGCCGCGCGCCAAGCGCTCGCGCGGGTCGCCGCCCTTGCGGTCGAGCGCATAGATGCCGGGGATGCGCAAGATCGTCACGCGCGACGCCGCTGCTTCGGCCGAAGACGCGCACGCGGGCTTCGGCGTCGGCGCGTCGGCGCGCGCGCGCGGTCGACGGCGCGAGCGTGCGCGTCTCGTCGACGCGGGCGCCGGCGCAATCGCCATAGACGCCGCTGGTCGAGCCGTAGACGACACGGCGAACCCGCGCCGAGCGGGCGAGCGCGGCGAGAAGGTGGGCGGTGCGCCGATCGGCGTCGCCTGCGGGCGCCGGCGGTGCGAGATGGAGCACGGCGTCGGCGAGATCGGCCAGCCGCGCCAGCGTCGCCGGCCGGTCGAGGTCGCCCAGCAGCGGCACGATCCCCGCGGCCGCGAAGCGCGGCGACGCGCGCCGGGCTCGACGTCAGCGCGAGCACGCGCCAGCGGCCGACGACGAGGCGCGCGACGCGCAGGCCGACGTCGCCGCAGCCGACGATCAGCAGCACCGGTCTCTTGGCTCGGGTCGATCGATCGGGCACGGCGAAGCGGGGTGAATCTCGGCTGCGAATGACACGCCGGTCGTGTCGGCGCCGGCGCGGGGCAAAATCGCGGGCCGAGTCTAGGCGACGCGCCCCGCGACGCCCTCGTCCCGACCCCCATGCCTTTCACCGTCACCGTCCAGCCGAGCGGCAAGACCTTCACCGTCGACCGCGACGAGCCGATCCTGCACGCCGCGATCCGCCAGGGCATCGGCCTGCCCTATGGCTGCCGCGACGGCGCCTGCGGCTCGTGCAAGTGCCGGATGCTCGAAGGCCGCGTCATCCATGGCGCACATCAGCAGAAGGCGCTCAGCCACGAGGAAGAAGTCGCCGGCCTGATCCTCTGCTGCCAGGCGGCGCCGCAGAGCGACGTCGTGCTCGAGGCGCGAACTGTGCCTGGCGCCGGCGAGTTTGCGATCAGGAAGCTGCCGAGCCGCGTCATCTCGATCGACAAGCCCGCGCCCGACGTCGCCGTGCTCCGGCTGCAGCTGCCGGCGAACGACCTGTTCCAGTACCGCGCCGGCCAGTACGTCGAGTTCATCCTGCGCGACGGCGCGCGGCGCAGCTACTCGATGGCCAACGCGCCGCACACGATCGTCGACAAGCCGCAGATCGAGCTGCACCTGCGCCATCTGCCCGGCGGCAAGTTCACCGACCACGTCTTCACGGCGATGAAGGAAAAGGACATCCTGCGCGTCGAGGGTCCGTTCGGCAGCTTCTTCCTGCGCGACGAGGACTCCGCCAAGCCGATCGTCCTGCTCGCGTCGGGCACCGGCTTCGCGCCGATCAAGGCAATCATCGAGCACATGATCTGGAAGGGCAGCGAGAAAAAGGCCGTCCTGTACTGGGGCTGCCGGAGCAGGGCCGATCTCTACATGAACGAGTGGGCCGAGGAAGCGACCAAGCGCATGGCGCACCTGCGCTACATCCCGGTGCTCTCCGAGCCCAAGGCCGAGGACGACTGGCATGGTCGCACCGGCCTGGTCCACCAGGCGGTGATGCACGACCTGCCGAGCCTGATGGAGCACCAGGTCTATGCCTGCGGCGCGCCGATCATGATCGAATCGGCGCAGCGCGACTTCGTCGCCCGTTGCGGCCTGCCGGACGACGAGTTCTATGCCGATTCGTTCACCTCCGAGGCCGACAAGCACGGACCGTTGGGCTAGCACCCGAGCAGCGTCGCTCCCCCGGAAGAGCGCCAGTTTGCAAGCGGCAAAAGATGGCTTTGGCAGGGCTTCTCTGGCAACATCGTTGGGCCCCACATGGAGCGATTCCTGGGAGACCCGCCATGAGGAAGAACGCATCCAGAGGTTCGATCGCGGCCGTCCTGACCCTTTGCCTCGGCACGACGACCGCCGCCTTCGGCCAGGCCGGCACTGCCAGCGGAGGCGCCAGCGACACGCTGGAACACTGCAACAAGACGCTCGGCGTGTTGCGCATCCAGGAAGACACGACGGCTCCGTGGTATCGCTACTACGGGCCCCGACTCGGCTCGAGCGCCCCGCTGCTCAGCATGATGATCCTGCAGTCCAACTGCTTCGTCGTCGTCGAGCGCGGAACCGGTGAGCAAAGCCTGAACGACGAGACGCGGCGCGCCCGCAGCGACGAGGCGCGCGAGAGCGGAACGCGCGGCAAGGGTCAGCAGGTGGTCGCCGACTATCTGCTCAAGCCCGAGATAGTGATGGCGAACAAGGACAACGAGGGGGCGCGGATGGGTGGCGCGGGCCTCGGTAGCCTGTTCGGCAAGGCCGGCGCGGTCCTCGGCAACCTGAACGTGAAGTCGAGCGAGGTCGGCACAGTGCTGACCCTGGTCGACATCCGATCGACCGTACGACTCGCCGCGGCCGAGGGCTACTCGAAGAACACGAGCTTTGGCTTCGGCGGCATCGGCCTGGGCAGCAGCGGCGCGCTCGCCGGCAGCGCCTACACCACCACCGATGAAGGCAAGCTCGCCAGCGCCGCCTTCTTCGACGCCTACAACAAGCTGGTCATCGCGGTGCGCCAGTACAAGGCGCAGACCGTCGAGGGCGGCCTCGGCGAGGGTGGCGGGCTCGGGGTGCAGGGCGGAACAACCGCTGCGTCGAAGAAGGTCGGAAAGTAGGCCGTTCGCAGTGAAGGTGCTTCCCGCGTCTGTCCGGCTGGCCGTCTTCGCGACGGCCGCGCTGGTGGTCGCGCCGGGTGTGGCGCAGGAGTACGGCGTGTACCTGAATTGCAGCGGCCAGGTCCAGGCCGGCGGCAAATCGAAGAACGCCAAGCTCGATCTGGCCCTGCGGCGCAACAGCTCGCTCGCGCTGATCCAGCGCTCCGACATCTTGCCGGTCGGCGACAAGATGAAGCTGGAGATCACGCCTGCGCTCTATTCGATGGTCTTTCATGCGCCGCTGCCCAACAGCGCCGTCTACTACGATTGGCTCAGAGGCTCACTCCTGGTCTGGGGTCCTGGCCTGCGCGAGCTGCAGACGGTGCGGATTTCGGTCGACCGGCAGACGGCCTTGCTCGATGGCGACATGCGGGACGTGAACGATCGCTCGATCGGACGCCTCAAGATGCACTGCACGCCGAGCGACAACGACAGCGTGCCGGAGCCGAAGTTCTGAGCGCCTCGGGGCGGCGCGGTGCGCTCGGCACGATCGCCGCGGCCACGCTCGGCGCGCTCATGCCGGCCTGGGCGCAGGCGCAGGCCGATCCGCTTCGTCGTCCCGTATCCGCCCGGCGGCCCGCTCGACATCGTCGCCCGGGCGCTGGCCGAGCGCGTCAAGGACAGCCTCGGCGTCGTCATCGTCGACAACCGCGCCGGCGCGGGCGGCAACCTCGGTGCCGACATCGTCGCCAAGGCCGCGCCCGACGGCACGACGATCGTCATGGGCGCGGTCGCGACGCACGCGATCAACCCCTGGCTGTACGCGAAGCTGCCCTACGACCCGCTGCGCGACTTCACGCCGATCACCGGCGTCGCCCGCGTCCCGAACGTGCTCGTGATGAGCCCCGAGACGGCGAGACGGCTGGGCGTCGCCAGCGTCGCCGACCTGGTCGCCTACGCGAAGAAGAACCCGGGCAAGCTCAACTACGGCTCGGGCGGCAACGGCAGCGCGGGCCACCTCGCCGGCGAGATGTTCAAGGCCCAGGCCGGGGTCTACATGGTCCACATCCCGTACGGCGGCGGCAACCCGGCGCAGCTGGCGCTGCTCGCCGGCCAGGTCGATCTCAACTTCGACAACCTGGCCGCGGCATCGGCCAACATCAAGGCCGGCAAGCTGAAGGCGCTGGCGGTGACGACCGCCAAGCGCTCGAGCGCGATGCCCGACGTGCCGACGATCGCCGAAGCCGGCGCCAGGCTCGGCCTGGCGCGGTTCGACATCGACACCTGGTTCGGCATCTTCGCCCCGGCGCACCTGCCAGCCGAGGCGACGGCGCGGCTCAACAAGGCGTTCGTCGACGCCCTCGCCTCGGCCGAGCTGCGCGCCCGCCTGGCGGGCCTCTACGCCGAGGCGATGCCGATGTCGCCCGAGCGCTTCGCCGCTTTCGTCAAGGGCGAGCACGCCAAGTACGAGCCACTCGTGAAGGCCTCCGGCGCACGCGTCGAATGAGTAGGCGGCGCAGGCCTGCGCCGAGGGCCGTTTGCTAGACTCGACCGGCTTTTCCGCGCCGCCTTCCCGCTTCCCGTCGCTCCGACATGACCTCCGTCCACACCGCCCTGCAGAGCGAGATCGCCGCGCTCCTGGTCGAGGCCCTCAACCTCGACATCGCTCCCGAATCGATCGACCCCGACGCGCCGCTCTACGGCGAAGGCCTCGGCCTCGACTCGATCGACATCCTCGAGGTCGCGCTCGTCGTCTCGCAGCGCTACGGCTTCCAGCTTCGCTCGGACGACCAAGACAACGTGCGCATCTTCAAGTCGCTGGCGAGCCTGACCGACCACATCGCCGCGAACCGACAGGGGTAGCTGCCCATGCGCATCCGCCTCCTCGCAGCGGGAGCGGCAGGCATCGCCTACGTGCTCGCCTCGCACTGGCTGATGACGCGGGCGCCGACCTCGTCGTGGAGCGCGCTCGCGATCGTCGGGCCGATGCTGGCGCTGGCCGCCTTCCTCGCCTGGCAACGCGGCCAGCGACCGCTCGCGACGCTGGCCGCCCTCGCGGTGGCAGCGCTGGCGTGGCAAGCTTGGCAAGGCGGCGGCCTTGCGCCGGGCACGGTCTTCGTCGCCCAGCACGTCGCGATCCATGTCCTGCTGGCGTTCGTGTTCGGCCTGACGCTGGTCGGCGGCCGCGAGTCGCTCATCACCGCGCTGGCGCGCCGCGTCCACGGCGGGCTGACGCCGGCGATGGCGGCCTATTCGCGCAAGGTCACCGTCGTCTGGACGGTCTACTTCGTCGCCATGGGCGCGCTGTCGCTCGCCCTCTATGCGCTCGCGCCTTTCGCCACCTGGGCGGCGTTCGCGAACCTGGCGACGCCGCTGGCGATGCTCGCCCTCTTCGTCGGCGAATACCTGCTGCGCTATCGACTGCACCCGGAGTTCGAGCGGGCGACGCTGAGCCAGGCGTTGCGCGCCTATGCCGACCGCGGCGTGCCCCATGACTGAAAGCGCGCTCATCGCCGAGGGCGACCTCGACGCCGCGTTCGCGACCCGTGCCGGACGGGCGATCTCGCGCCGGCGCTTCCTTGCCGACGCCGTTGCGCTCGCCGAGCGGCTGCCCGCCAGCGGCGCGATGCTCAATCTCTCGAGCGACCGCTACCGCTTCGCGGTCGGATTCGCCGCGGCGCTGCTGCGCGGCCACACCAGCCTGCTGCCGCCGAACCACGTTGCCGACACGGTGACGCGCCTGCGCGCGCGCTTTGCCGGCGTCTATGCGCTGGTCGAGGACGGCGACGACGGTCACGGCCTGACGACGGTGACGCACGCCGACCGCGACGGCGAGGTTGCCGGCATCGACACCATCCCCGAGATCGATCCCGACTTCGTCGCCGCCTATGTGCTGACCTCGGGCTCGACCGGCGATCCGGTGCCGCATGCCAAGCCCTGGGGCCTCCTGATCCAGCAACGCCCGCAGCGAAGCGCGTCGCCTGGCCGAGGCGCTGGGCCGCGCCGACGTGGCCGGCATCTCGCTGGTCGCGACCGTGCCGCCGCAGCACATGTACGGCTTCGAGTCGAGCGTGCTGCTCGCCCTTCACGGCGGCGCCGTCCTCGACGCCAGCCGGCCGTTCTTCCCCGCCGACATCGCCGCGGCGCTGCGCCGCGTGCCGGCGCCGCGCATGCTGGTGACGACGCCGTTTCACCTCAGGACGGTGCTCGACGCGAAGCTGGCGCTGCCGCCGCTGACGCTGGTGCTGTGCGCGACCGCGCCGCTTGCGCCGCAGCTCGCGGCCGAGGCCGAGGCGCGCCTCGGCGCGCCGCTGCTCGAGATCTACGGCTGCACCGAGGCCGGCCAGGTGGCGTCGCGGCGAACCACTGCCGGGCCGAGTGGCAGACCCTCGACGGCGTCCGCCTCGCCGGCGACGGCGACGCGGTCACGGTGAGCGGCGGCCACGTGCCGCAGCCGACGCTGCTCGCCGACGTGCTCGAGGTCACCGGCGGCGATACCTTCCGCCTGCTCGGCCGGACCCACGACCTGATCAACATCGCCGGCAAGCGCAGCTCGATCGGCCATCTCGACTTCCAGCTCAACTCGATCGACGGCGTCGTCGACGGCGCGTTCTGGATGCCGCCCGAGACGAGCGGCGACGCGCTCGGCATCGTCCGCCTGGTGGCTTTCGTCGTCGCGCCGGGCCTGTCGAACGAGCAGATCGGCGCCGCGCTGCGCGAGCGCGTCGACGCCGCGTTCCTGCCGCGCCGGATCGTCCGCGTCGCCGGCCCTGCCGCGCGAGACCACCGGCAAGCTGACGGCGGCGCGCCTTGCCGAGCTGGCGCAGCAGAGCGGCGCGATCCGGCGATGAACGGTGCGGCGTTCCGGCGAACGTTCGTGGTCGCGCCCGACCATCCGGCATTCGCCGGCCATTTCCCCGGGCAGCCGATCCTGCCCGGCGTCGCCCTTCTCGCCGAAGTGCTCGAAGCGGCGCGTGTCGAGCCGGTTCTGTGCGCGTCGCTCGGCGATGCGCCACGCCTGTCGGTGGTCAAGTTCAGCGGCGCCGTCCGTCCGGGCGCGACGCTCGCGCTCGAGTTCGTCGTCGGCGCTCGCTCGCTCGCCTGGCGCGTCGACGAGGCCGGTCGCGTTGTCGCGAGCGGCGAGATCGCACGCGCCGACGTCACCGAGGAGCGCATCGTGAAGGCCGGCAGCGGCACCGCGCCGCCGACCGCGTGGGCGCGCCAGCGCGAGCGCAGCAGCCTGTGGCAGCTGCGCCTCATGCGCTGGATCGCGGTCACCGCCGGGCGGCGCGCGGCGCGGCTGATGCTTCATCCGATCGTCTGCTTCTTCTGCCTCGACCGGTCGACCCGGCATCACTCGGCGCGCTATCTCTCGCGCGCGCTCGGCCGCAGCCGCGACCTGGGGCGACGTCTACACCCACCTCTTCACCTTCGCCGCGATGGTGCTCGATCGCGTCTACCTGCTGCAGGAGCGCTTCGACGAGTTCACCTTCACGGCCAGCGGCGTCGAGGCGATGCACCGGCGCCTGGCCGAGGGCCGCGGCGTGCTCGCCTTCGGCGCCCACCTCGGCAGCTTCGAGGCGCTGCGCATGATCGGCCACGAGCGCGGCCTGGCGGTGGCGATGATCATGTACGAAGACAACGCGCGCCTGATCAACGAGACGCTGGCGGCGCTGGCGCCGCGCGCCAAGCTGCACACGATCGGCCTCGGACGCGTCGACGCCATGCTCGCGATCCGGCGCTGGCTCGACGACGGCGGCATCGCCGGCCTGCTCGCCGATCGCACCCTGCCGGGCAACTCGCAGCGCTCGAAGTCGGTCGCGCTGCCGTTCCTCGGCGCGCCGGCGGTCTTCTCCGACGGCCCGTTCCGGCTCGCGGCGATGCTGCGCCAGAAGGTCGTGTTCATGGCCGGCCTCTATCGCGGCGGCCGTGACTACGACCTGCGCTTCATCGAGATCGCCGACTTCGGCGTCGCGGCCGAGACGCAAGCGTCCGCCGCCGGCGGCGCGCGACCTCGCGATCCGGGCCGCGCTCGAGCGCTACGTCGCGACGCTCGAAGGCCTGTGCCGCGAGGCGCCCTACAACTGGTTCAACTTCTACGACTTCTGGGCCGATGCCGAAGCGCCCGCGAGCTCCTGCCAGGGCCGGCCTGAGCGGCGCCGCGGCGCCCTGCGCCGCGCCTGGCTGATCGCCGGCGCGACGCTGGCGCTCGCCGGCGCGACCGCTGCCGCGCCCGGGCTCGATCTCGGCGCGCTGATGGCGCTGCTCGGCCAGGCGCGATCCGGCGAGGCCACCTTCACCGAAACACGCCGCGTCGAGATGCTCGACCGGACGCTGATGTCGTCGGGGCGACTGTCGTTTCGCGCCCCCGACCACGTTCATCCGCGAGACGCTGAAGCCGCGCCACGAGAAGCTCGCCGTCGACGGCAACACGCATGACGATGACGCTCGGCGAGCGCAGCCGGACGATGCAGCTCGACGCGTCGCCCGAAGCGTCGGTGATCGTCGAGGCGGTGCGCGGCACGCTCACCGGCAACCGCGGCACGCTCGAGCGCCTGTTCGAGGCGACGGTCTCGGGCACGCCCGAGCGCTGGACGCTCGAGCTCGTGCCGCGCGACCTGCGTCTGCGCGGCCAGGTCCAGTCGCTGCGACTCTCCGGGCGCGAGGCGACGGTGCGCGAGGTCCAGGTCCTGCTCGCCGACGGCGATCGCTCGGTGATGACGATCGAGTCCGGTCACCGGCACGCCCTGAGCCGATGGCCGCGCCGTCCCCGATCGGCCGGCGCGCCGCGCTGACGCTGGCGCTCTGGCTCGGCGCGCTCGTCGCCGGTCTGGCGATCGCCTGGCGCGCCCACTACGTCGCCGATCTCTCCGCCTTTCTCCCCGCCGCGCCTACTCCCGAGCAGGCCGTGCTGCTCGATCAGCTGAAGAACGGCGCGACCGCGCGCCTGATCCTGATCGCGATCGATGGCGCGCCGGCAAACGCCGACGTGAACGGCGACGCGATGCGGCGCCGCTCCCGCGCGCGCCGACACATCGCGCCGGCTTGCCGCCGCGCTGCGCGCCAGCGGGCTGTTCGCCTCGGTCGAGAACGGCGAGCGCGCCGCCTGGGCCGACGCCGGCAACTTCGTGTTCGAGCACCGTTATCTGCTGAGCCCGGCGGTCGACGCGGCGCGCTTCAGCGTCACCGGCCTGCGCGCTGCGATCGACGAGACCGTGGCGCTGCTCGGCACGCCGGCAGGCTCGCTGCTCAAGCCGATCCTCTTTCGCGACCCGACCGGCGAGACGGTGCGCATCGCCGAGGCGCTGACGCCGGCGCGCGCGCCGAAGATCGAGAACGGCGTCTGGGTCGCGCGAACGACGCCGCGCGCGCTGCTGCTCGCGACGACCCGCGCCGACGGCGCCGACCTCGACGGCCAGCAGCGCGCCCTGGCGGCGATCCGCTCGACATTCGATGCGGTCGCTTCGCCCGGCCTGCGCCTGCGGGTCTCGGGCGCGGGCCGCTTCGCCGTCGAATCGCGCGAGCGCATCAAGGCCGAGGTCGAGCGGCTCGCCCTCCTCGGCTCGGTGGTCATCGTCGTTCTGTTGCTGCTCGCCTTCGCGTCGCTGCGCGCACTGCTGGTCGCGCTGGTGCCGGTCGCGACCGGGGTCGTCGCCGGCATCGCCGCGGTCAGCCTGGCGTTCGACCAGGTGCACGGCATGACGCTCGGCTTCGGCACGACGCTGATCGGCGAGGCGGTCGACTACGCGATCTACTTCCTGGTCCAGGCGCGCGGCGGCCCGGGATTCGAGCGAGCGCTGGCGCCGCGAGAGCTGGCCGACCGTTCGGCTCGGCCTCTTCACCTCGCTGATCGGCTTCGCCGCGCTCCTCTTCACCGGCTTTCCCGGGCTGGCGCAGCTCGGCGTGTTCTCGATCGCCGGCCTCGCCGCTGCGGCGGCGACGACGCGCTTCGTCTTCCCGGTGATCGCGCCGAACGGCGCGCCGGGCGCCGGCTTTCGCCGCCAGCTCGGCCGCTTCATGGCCGCGGCCGCGGCGCTGCTGCCGCGCGCTCGGGTCGCCGTGGTCCTGCTCGCAGCGCTGGCGGTCGGCGCGCTCGCCGTCGTGCCCTCGCCCTGGCGCGGCGAGCTGGCGTCGCTCAGCCCGGTTCCGGCCGCCGATCTCGCGCTCGACGCGGCCCTGCGTGCCGACCTCGGCGCCGCCGACGCGGGAACGCTGGTCGCCGTCTCGGCGGCGAGCGAGCAAGGCGCGCTGGCGGCCGCCGAGGCCGTCGGCACACGCCTCGACACGCTCGTCGCCAGCCGGCGCCCTGCAAGGCTACGACTCGCCGGCGCGGCTCCTGCCGAGCATCGCGACGCAGATGCGACGGCGCGACGCGCTGCCCGACAGCCGAGAGCCTGCGCGGCCGGCTCGCCGAGGCGACCGTCGACGGACCGCTGCCCGCGGCGCGGCTAGCACCCTTCATCGCCGATGTCGCAGCCGCGCGAAGCGAGCCGCCGATCGAACGCCGCGACCTCGACGGCAGCGCGCTCGGCGTCGCCGTCGATGCCCTGCGCGTCACGGGCGACGCGACCCGGCCCTGGCGCGCGCTCATCAACCTGCAGCCGGGCGAGCGGCCGGCCGCTCGACGCCGAAGCCATCCGCCACGCGGTCGCCGACGTTCCAGGTGCCCGCGTCGTCGCCATCAAGGCCGAGCTCGATGCGATCTACGCGCGCTTCCTCGGCGCCGCCGAGTGGCAGGCGGCGCTCGGCGCGCTCGCGGTCCTCGGCTTGCTCGCGCTGCGGCTGAGGCGCTTCTCGCGCCTCGTCGCCGTCGCGCTGCCGATCGCCGCGGCGACGCTGCTCGTGCTCGCGGCGCTGGCGCTGACCGGCGTCGCCCTCGGCATCCTGCACCTGGTCGGCCTGCTGCTGACGGTCGCGATCGGCTCGAACTACGCCCTCTTCTTCGATCACCTGCGCACGCAGCGAGCGGTCGACGAAGACACGCTCGCTTCGCTGCTGCTCGCCAATCTGACGACGGTCGCGTCGTTCGCGCTGCTCGCCACGTCGCCCATTCCGGTGCTTCAGGCGGTCGGCATCGTGGTCGCGCCGGGAGCGTTGCTCTGCCTGCGTCTTTTCGGCGGCATGGCTCGGCCGGCGCGAGCGCGATCAGGCCACCGGGACGCATGGGAAAATCGCCGCGTGACGACAACTCCCGGCGAGGGCCTGCTCCCGGCCTCCGGCACGCCGCCCGGCTGCGGCTGCGACGGCGTGGCCGGCCTATGCCAAGGCGAGCCTCGCCTGGCACCTGGCGGCGGGCGCCGGCGCCGCGCTCGTGCCCTCGAGCTGGCCGTGGGCACTGGGTGCGGTCGCCGCCAATCATCTTGTCCTCACCGCCGGCGGCCTCTGGCCGCGCTCGCGCTGGCTCGGCAGCAACTGGACGCAGCTTGCCGGCGGGCGGCGGCCGCACGCGGCGAGATCGCGATCACGATCGACGACGGCCCCGATCCCGAGGTGACTCCTGCGGTCCTCGACCTGCTCGACCGGCACGGCGTGCAGGCGACGTTCTTCTGCATCGCCGAGCGGGCACGCGCGCATCCCGCGCTCTGCCGCGCGATCGTCGCGCGCGGGCACAGCGTCCAGAACCACAGCGATCGCCACTCGCATCGCTTCTCGCTGCTCGGACCGCGGGCGATGGCGCGCGAGGTCGCGGCGGCGCAGGCGAGCCTGGCCGAGATCACGGGAACCGCGCCGCGTTTCTTTCGCGCTCCGGCCGGGTTGCGCAACCCGTTCCTGGCGCCGGTGCTGCAACGCCTCGACCTGCAGCTCGTCAGCTGGACCCGGCGCGGCTTCGACACCGTCGGCAGCGACGCCGGCGCGGTCCTGGCGCGCCTCGTCCGGCGCCTCGGCGGCGGCGACATCCTGCTGCTCCACGACGGCCATGCCGCGCGCGACGCCGAGGGCCGTGCCCTCGCGCTCGTCGTCCTGCCGGCGCTGCTCGAGCGGGTGCGGGCAGCGCGCCTTCGTCCGGTGACCTTGCTGGCCGCAGCGGACACGATCGCGGCAGCGGCATGAGCACGGCCACGCCGGCGCTCGCCTGGCGCTCGCTGGTCGAGACGGCGAGCGCGCCCTACCAGCGCGCCGGCCGCTTCGCCTGGCACTTCGCACGCGGCAAGCTGCGCTGGGATCCGGTCTTCGGCCATCTGCTCGCCCACGGATTGATCGCGCCGCGAACGCGCGTGCTCGACATCGGCTGCGGCCAGGGGCTGCTCGCCAGCCTGGTTCGCGCCGCCGGCCAGGCGGCGCGCCAGGGCCGGTGGCCGAGCGCCTGGGCCGAGGCGCCGGTCGACGCCCACGTCAGCGGCATCGACCTGCGCGCGCGCGACGTCGCGCGCGCCCGCGACGCCCTCGGCGACAGCGCCGACTTCGTCTGCGCCGACATGCGAACCACCGCCTTCGCCGCGGTCGACACGGTGGTCATCCTCGATGTCCTGCACTACGTCAGCATCGTCGAGCAGGACGCCGTGCTGGCGCGGGTCCGCGCCGCGCTGCCCGACGGCGGCCGGCTGGTCCTGCGCGTCGGCGATGCCGCCTCGCGGCACCGCTCCACGGCGACCCGCTGGGTCGATCGCATCGTCAGCTTCGCGCGCGGCCAGCGCGTCGATCACGCCGCCACTCGCACGCTCGCGGCCTGGATGGCGCGCCTGGACGAGCTCGGCTTCGCGGTCGCGAGCGAGCCGATGCACCGCGGCACGCCGTTCGCGAACGTCCTCCTCGTCGGCACCGTCGTGCGCGCGCCGGGTCCTGAACCGCGAGCCCCCGATGGCGCCGGCGACGCTTGACCACGCCGCGATCGCCGCGTTGATCCCGCATCAGGGGCCGATGTGCCTGCTCGATCGGGTCGTCGCCTGGGACGCGACGCGGATCGAGTGCGTCGCCGTCAACCACCGCGACCCGCGCCACCCGCTGCGCAGCGCGAGCGGCCTGCTGGCGAGCACGGCGATCGAGTACGCGGCGCAGGCGATGGCGGTGCACGGCGCGCTCTGCGCCGACGCTGCCGGAGCGAGCGCGGCGCCGGGCTTTCTCGCCAGCGCGCGCGACGTCCGCCTCGCGCGCTGGCGCCTCGACGACCTGCCGCCGGACGACGCCTGACGAGCTGGTCGTGACGAGCGAGCGCCAGGCTGCCGACGCGACGCGGCTGCTCTGCACCTTTCGCCTCCATCACGGCGGCCGCGAGCTCGCCTCGGGCCGGGTCGCGGTCGTGCTCGACACGCGTCCTGGCGCGCGCGCCATGAACGACGCCCCGAACGCGCGCCGGCGCGCCCTCGTCACCGGCGCGAGCGGCGGCATCGGCGCGGCGATCGCCGAGCGCCTCGGCCGCGCCGGCCTGCACGTGATCGCCCATGCCAACGGCCGGATCGAATCGGCCGCGGCCGTGGTCGAGCGCATCGTCGCCGCCGGCGGCAGCGGCGAGGCGATCGCCTTCGACGTCACCGATGGCGCGAGCACCGACGCGGCGTGCGCGCGCATGCTCGCCGGCGGCGCGGTCCAGGTGATCGTCAACAACGCCGGCGTCCACGACGACGCGGTCTTTCCGGCGATGCGGCGCGAGCAGTGGCAGCGCGTCATCGACGTCTCGGTCGGCGGCTTCTTCAACGTCACCCAGCCGCTGGTGATGGCGATGATCCGCACCCGCTGGGGCCGGATCGTCAACGTCTCGTCGATCGCGGCGCTCACCGGCAACCGCGGCCAGGTCAACTACGCCGCCGCCAAGGGCGCGCTCAACAGCGCGACCAAGGCGCTCGCGCTCGAGCTGGCGAGCCGCGGCATCACCGTCAACGCGGTCGCGCCGGGAATCATCGACGCCGGCATGGCGGCAGCGTGTTCGACCGCGCGACGATCGACAAGCTCGTGCCGATGAAGCGCGCCGGCACCGCCGACGAGGTCGCGGCGCTGGTCGCCTTCCTCGCCTCCGACGAGGCCGCCTACATCAGCGGCCAGATCGTGTCGATCAACGGCGCGATGATCTGAGCGGCACGGCGCCGCGCTGTCAGGCGCGGCCGAACGGCGGTCGGCGCCGCGCCCGGCGCAGCAGCAGCATCGGCAAGCGCACGACGAAGCCGAGCAGCAGGCGCAGGTTCATCCAGGTGAGCAGCACGTTGTCGCGTCCGTAGCGGAAGTGGGAGACGCCGCCGTCTTCGGCGCGCAGGTACTTGACCGGCGCGGCGATGTTGATCGGCGCCACGCCGCGCCAGGCGAGGCGAACCACCGCCTCGGGGTCGAAGTCGAAGCGGCGCATCCAGGCCTGGCCGCGCATCACCGCGACCAGCGGCGCGATCGGATAGACGCGAAAGCCGTAGAGCGCATCGTCGATGCCGGCACCGAGCGTCTCGAGCCGGGCCAGGCCGTTCGAGATCTGCCGGCCGCGCACGCGCAGCAGCGGCGCCGAGGCGTCGAACACCGGTCGGCCGAGGATCATCGCCTCGGCGTTTCGCGCCGACGCCGCCATGAAGGTCGGGATCAGATCGGCCGGATGCTGGCCGTCGGCGTCCATCGTCAGCGCATGCGTGAAGCCGGCCGCCTGCGCCAGCTCGAGCGCATGCAGGACCGCCGCGCCCTTGCCCCGGTTGCGCGCGAGCACCTCGACCCGCAGCTGCGGGTCGCCGGCAGCCAGCTCGCGCAGTCCGGCGGCGGTGCCGTCGCCGCTGCCGTCGACGACCACCCACACGGGCGCCCAGACGGCGCGCGCCGCGCGCACCGTCGCGTAGACCAGCGCGCCGCTGTCGTAGCTCGGGATGACGACCACGTGGCTGGTCGACGCGGCCACGCCCGCGGCGGCGCTCACCGGCGCAGCGCCTCGGCGAAGTAGATCTCGAGACGGCGCAGCTGGGCGCGGTGGTCGGCATCGGGCGCGAAGCGCGGGCCGAGCGTGAGCCGGATCCGGACCGGCACCGGCGGCGCCTTGAGCAGCGGCCAGCCCTTGGTGAGGTAGGGCGAGAACGACTCGACCACCACCGTCTGGATCGGCACCTGCGCCAGCTGGGCGATCAGCGTGATGCCGGGCTTGAAGGCGTTGACCGTCGCGCCGACGGTGCGCGTGCCCTCGGGAAAGAGGATCAGCTGGTTGCCTTCGCGCAGGGTCGTCACGGCATCGCGCACCATGCCGCGGCCGACGTCGTTCCTGATGTACTGCGCCAGGCGCGCACCGCCGCCGAGGAAGATGTTGTGCATCAGCTCGGCCTTCATGACGCAGACGCCGCGCGGCAGCCGCGCCACCACGAGCAAGGCATCGAGCATGGTCGGATGGTTGGCGGCGACGATCAGACCGCCCGGCTCGTCGCGCAGCGCGTCGAGCGCGCTCGAGTCGACGCTCATCAGGCCGAGCCGCTCCGCGCTGGCCCAGCAGCAGCGGTAGAGAAACGACACCGCCGAGCGGCCGAGGCGCCCGGCGGCCTGACGCGGCAGCAGCAGCGCCAGCAGCGGCGCGAGCAGGGCCCAGACGAGCGACATCGCGCCCAGCTGGACGATGACCGCCGCGAACAGGAGGCGATGACGGAGCGACGGCGCCAGCTCGGCGTCGTCGCTCAGTCGTCGGTCCGCACGCGCTGACTCGAAGTCGCGAAGATCCATGAGATGCCGAAGCCCGCCGTAACGGTGGTTTCCTTGCGCACGAGAGGACTCGGGGCAAACGTCGCGCCATGCAGGTCGTCGTAGCGGACGAATGCGCCCAGCCAGGCATTGCCGAAGCGGCGCGAGAAGGCGGCCGTGGCGCGCCAGCCCGCGTAGCCGCCCGGCGCGTCATAGGCCGGCCGCGTTGCGGTCGCGAACTCCGGCGAGACGCTGTAGAAGTACTGGTGGTACCGGTGGTCGGCGAACAGCGGGCCGGCGAGCAGCCCCAGGTTCCCTTTGCCGGGCAGGCCGCTGATGTCGAGGTTCAGGTTGGGCGAGAACGTGAGCCCGATCGCCTGTGGCGAGCGCTCGAGCGTGATCGCCTCGCGCACCGGCATGCGCAGCTCGAGCTTCAGCTTGCGATCGCTCGACTGCCAGAGCTCGGCGACGAGGTTGGGACCGATCTCGAAGGTGCCGGCCAGGTCGGGCATGCCGTGACGCGCCTCGTCGTCCTTGCTCTTGGTCGGGACCGATGCGCCCAGACTGACGTCGACGGTGAACCGGCGCCCTTCGAACAGCACGGCGCGCGCGCCGTCGCGGTCGGCGCGCAGGATCGGGCCGCGGTAGGCGAAGAACGGCAGCGGCAAGACATAGGTGTTGGTGTGGTCCGAGCCGCGATAGTCGTCGAAGCGGAATGCCGCCGACGCCGACGCCGAGCTCCCAGAGCGGCTCGGTGCCGACGGCGTCCGGCGCGGCCGGCGTCACCGGTCCCTCGACCACCGGCCCGGGCGTCGGCAGCTCGTCGGCGCGCGCGCGCGTGGCGAACGTCAGCGCGCCGAGCAGAGCGAGCGACAGGACCAGGCCCCGCCGCCGGCCGGCGAGGCGCCTCACGATGCCTGGACCTCGACGTCGCGGATGTTGACTCGCCGGCGCCGCCAGGCGCGCACCGTGCGGCCGAGATTGCCGATCGAGACCAGGTAATAGAGCGTCTTCAGGATCAAGATCGAACGCCAGATCGGTGTCCGCCCGTAGATGTCGCCGGCGAGCAGCGAGATCAGCGCTTCCTTGACCCGGAACGGGTTCTGCGGCGCCATGAAGAACTCGCGCATCGTCGGATTGGTGACGCGGAAGATGAACCACGAGAACTCGCGCGGGCCATGCTGGATGCTGCGGTCGAACGCGCGCCGGAGCGCCTTCGCATCGCGACGCCGCTCGAGCACGGCGGCGACGACCTCGGCGCCGTCGAACGCGCTCTGCATCGCCAGGTAGACGCCCGACGAGAACACCGGATCGACGAAGGCGTAGGCGTCACCGATCATCAGGTAGCGATCGCCGCTGCTCTTCGCGCTCGTGTACGAGTAGTTGCCGGTGGCGTAGACGCGCTCGTCGATCAGCGTCGCGCCGGCCAGGCGCGCCTCGAGGTCAGGACAGAGCGCGATCGTGTCGCGGAAGAACTCGGGCAAGGGCTTGGTGCGCGACTTCAGGTAGTACGGCCAGCAGACCGCGCCGATGCTGGTCGAGCCGTCGACCAGCGGGATGAACCAGAACCAGCCGTGCTCGAACCAGAAGATGGTGATGTTGCCCTCGAGCTTGCCGGGCAGGCGCTCGGCGCCGGTGAAGTGGCCGTAGAGCGCCGAGCTGTTGTGGCGCGGGTTCTTCTCCTTGCAGCGCAGCTGGTTGGCGAGCAGCGTGTCCCGGCCCGACGCGTCGACGACGAAGCGGGCGCGCCAGCTGCGCCGGGTGCCGTCGTCGAGCTCTGCCTGTGCCGTCGCGCCGTCGTCGTCGAACGCGATCTCGCGCACGCGCTGGCCTTCGAAGATGCGCGCGCCGCGAGCAGCCGGCGTGGCGAAAGAGCAGCTCGTCGAGCTGCGAGCGCCGCACCTGCCAGGCGTAGGGCATCGATTTGTCCCAGGCCTCGGCGAACTCGATGAACTGGCGCCTGTCGTGATCGGGCGAGACGAACTCGACCCCGTACTTCTGCATCCCGATCGCCTCGACCTGCTCGCGCAGGCCGAGCCGGTCGAACAGCGCGGCATTGGCCGGCAGGAGCGACTCGCCGATGTGAAAGCGCGGGTGGTGCGCCTTCTCGAGCAGGACGACATCCTTGCCGCGCTCGGCCAGCAGCGTGGCGATGGTCGAGCCGGCCGGGCCGCCGCCGACGACGAGCACGTCGCACTCGCGTGCGGCGTCGGCGATGACAGAGTCGGCGCGGGTTGTAGCGGGCTGCACGGGCCGGATTCTCCAGTCGGCGCTCGTCTGCGCGAAGTGCCGATCTCGACTCGCCGCGGCTGCTGGAGCGGGCGCGATTCTAAAGGCGGCGCCGGAGCGGACTCACTCGCCGAGGTAGGCGGCGCGAACCTTCGGATCGGCGAGCAGCGCCTTCGCGTCGCCGCTCATCGTCACCTCGCCGCTGTCCATGACGTAGCCGCGCGAGGCGAGCTGCAAGGCGCGGCTCGCGTTCTGCTCGACCAGCAGGATCGTCGTCCCCTGGCCGTGGATCTCGCTCACGACCTCGAAGATCTTGTCGACCATGATCGGCGACAGGCCCATCGACGGCTCGTCCATCAGCAGCACCTTCGGCCGCGCCATCAGCGCCCGACCCATGGCGAGCATCTGCTGCTCGCCGCCGCTCATCGTCCCGGCGAGCTGGTTGCGGCGCTCCTTCAGGCGCGGAAAGATCGTGAACACGCGCTCGATGTCGCTCGCGATCTCCTTGATGTCGTCGCGCACGAAGGCGCCCATCTGCAGGTTCTCGACGATCGTCATGCGCGCGAACACGCCGCGGCCCTCGGGAACCATCACCAGGCCCTGCTTGACCAGCTCCCACGGCCCCTGGCCGCGGATGCTCCGGCCCATGAACTCGATCTCGCCGCTGGCCGCCGCCTGGGTGCCGGTGATCGCCTTCAGCGTCGTCGTCTTGCCGGCGCCGTTGGCGCCGATCAGGCTGACCAGCTCGCCCTCGTGGACCTCGAACGAGACGCCCTTGACCGCCTGGATGCCGCCGTACGCGACCTTCAGCGCGCTGACGCGCAGGAGCGTCTTCATGCCCGGCGCGGCCGCCGCCGGCGTGACCGCCGATCCGGCCTCAGTGGGTGACATGGTCGGCTCCGAGATAGGCCTCGATCACCTTGGCGTTGCGCTGCACCTCGGCCGGCGTGCCTTCGGCGATCTGCTTGCCGTAGTCGAGCACGGTGACGCGGTCGCACAGGCCCATCACCAGCTTCACGTCGTGCTCGATCAGCAGGATCGTGCGGCCGTCGTTCCGGATGCGGTCGATCAGCTCGCGCAGCGTCACCTTCTCGGTCGTGTTCATGCCGGCCGCCGGCTCGTCGAGGGCGATCAGCTTCGGGTCGGTGGCGAGCGCGCGCGCCACCTCGAGCCGGCGCTGGTCGCCATAGCTGAGCGTGCGCGCCTTGTACTCGGCGAAGCCGCCGATGCCGACGTAGTCGAGCAGCTCCTGCGCGCGCGCCGCGATCGCCGCTTCCTCGGCCTTGAACTTCGGCGTGCGAAAGACCGCGCCGACCAGGCCCGAATGCGTGCGCACGTGGCGGCCGACCATGACGTTCTCGAGCGCCGTCATGTCGGCGAACAGGCGGATGTTCTGGAACGTGCGCGCGATGCCGGCCTTGGCGACCTCGTGCACCGCGCTCGGCTGGTAGGGCTTGCCGCCGAGCTCGAAGCTGCCCGAGTCGGGCATGTAGAGGCCGGTGAGGACGTTGAAGAAGGTCGTCTTGCCGGCGCCGTTCGGGCCGATCAGGCCGTAGACCTGGCCCGGCGTCGATCGTGATGCCGACGTCGGAGAGCGCCTGCAGGCCGCCGAATCGCTTCGACACGCCGCTCACGCGCAGGATCGGCTCGCTCATCGATCGGTCGGCACGATGTGGCCGGTGAGTCGGCGGGATCTGCGTCGACGGCGGCTGGTCGTGCGGCAGCTTGACCGGCAGCTCGCCCACCGAGGCCAGCGGCGCCGGCGTGTCGGCGCCGGTGCGCATCCGGCCGTGCTCGGGCGAAGGCCAGAGGCCGCGCGGCCGCGACAGCATGATGCCGATCATCGCCAGCGCGACCAGCAGCTGGCGCAGGATCGACGCGTCGAGCCGGCCGTCGGTCATCTGCTGCAGCGGCCCGGCGACGTAGCGCAGCACCTCGGGCAGCGCGGCGAGCAACAGGGAACCGACGATGACGCCGGGCAGGTGGCCGATGCCGCCGAGGACGACCATCGCCACGATCATGATCGACTCCTGCAGGCTGAACGACTCGGGCGAGATGAAGCCCTGGAAGCTCGCGAACATCGTCCCCGAGACGCCGCCGAAGGTGGCGCCCATGCCGAACGCGAGCAGCTTCAGGTTGCGCGTGTTGATGCCCATCGCCTTGGCCGCGACCTCGTCCTCGCGGATCGCCATCCAGGCGCGGCCGATCCGGCTGCGCTCGAGGCGATAGCAGATGAGCACTGCGAACAGGACCAGGAGCAGGAACAGGAAGTAGTAGTTGGTGACCTTGGGCCATTCGAGGCCGAAGAAGTGCTGCGTCTTGCCGAGCGAGACGCCGAAGATCGAGATCTCGTCGATGCCGGTGATGCCCTTCGGACCGTTGGTGATGTTGACCGGCGCGTCGAGGTTGTTCAGGAAGACGCGCACGATCTCGCCGAAGCCGAGCGTGACGATCGCGAGGTAGTCGCCGCGCAGCTTCAGCGTCGGCGCGCCGAGCAGAACGCCGGCCCCGCCGGCGACCAGCGCGCCGAGCGGAATCACGACCCACCACGGCGTGTGCAGGCCGTTCTGGAAGGCGTCCTTGAAGGTCGCGAAGGTGTCGGTGAGCTGCGGCGAGGCGAGCAGGCCCAGCATGTAGGCGCCGACCGCGTAGAAGGCGACGTAGCCGAGGTCGAGCAGGCCGGCGTAGCCGACGACGATGTTCAGGCCGAGCGCGAGCAGCACGTAGAGGAGCGCGATGTCGATGATCCGCACCCAGGCGTTGCCGGCCGTCTGCACCACGAACGGCAGGATGCACAGCAGCACCGCGGCGCCGATCAGGACGCACCAGCTTCTGTTGACGGGTCGCTTCGCTGAATCGAGTCATGCGGGGGACCTCATGCGCGATCGGCCACCCGCTCGCCGAGCAACCCTTGCGGACGCAGCGTGAGCACGAGGATCAGGACGATGAAAGCGAAGATGTCCTGGTAGTGACTGCCGAGGACGCCGCCGGTCAGGGCGCCGATGTAGCCGGCGCCGAGCGATTCGATCAGGCCGAGCAGGACGCCGCCGACCATCGCCCCGGCAAGGTTGCCGATGCCGCCGAAGACCGCCGCCGTGAACGCCTTCAGGCCTGGCAGGAAGCCCATCGTGTGCTGCACCGAGCCGTAGTTCGCCGCGTACATGACGCCGGCGAGCGCGGCGAGCGCGGCGCCGATGACGAACGTGGCCGAGATGACGGTGTCGGGCTTGACGCCCATGAGCGCGGCGACGCGCGGGTTCTCGGCGGTGGCGCGCATCGCCCGGCCGAGCTTGGTGCGGTTGACCAGGTACATCAGCCCGCTCAGGGTCACGACCGTCATCACCAGGATCAGGATCTGGACGTTGTTGATGACCGCGCCGAAGACCACGTGCGGATCGCCGGGAAGCAGGATCGGGAACGACTTGTAGTTCGGCTTCCAGATGATCATCGCCAGCGTCTGCAGCAGGAGACTCATCCCCATCGCGGTGATCAGGGGCGCCAGGCGCGGCGCGTTCCGCAGTGGCCGGTAGGCGATCTTCTCGATCGTGAAGTTGAGCACCGAGCAGACGATCACCGCGGCCACCAGGCCGATCAGGAGCAGCGCCCAGCCCGGCAGGCCGAAGTCGGCGAGCGCGGTGACGACGGTCCAGCTCGTCAGCGCACCGACCATCAGCACCTCGCCGTGGGCGAAGTTGATCAGGTTGATGATCCCGTAGACCATCGTGTAGCCGAGCGCCACCAGCGCGTAGACGCTGCCCAGCACCAGGCCGTTGATGATCTGCTGGACGAAGGTCTCCATGCGCGCCGACTCTATTAGCAATTCCCCTGCCATTGCCTAGGGACTGGCCCGATGGACGGCGCCGCGCCGAGTTGACTTTGGCGGCGAACTGGACAACGCTCGGCGCCGAGCGACCGGGGGAGACGGCGATGACACTCCAGGGGAAGACGATCTTCATCTCGGGCGCTAGCCGCGGCATCGGCCTGGCCATCGCCTGCCGGCTGGCGAAGGACGGCGCCCGCATCATCCTCGCTGCCAAGACGGCCGAGCCGCATCCGAAGCTGCCGGGAACGATCTACAGCGCGGCCGCCGCGGTCGAGGCCGCCGGCGGCAAGGCGCTGCCGGTGGTCTGCGACATCCGCGACGAGGAGCAGGTCAAGGCGGCCGTCGCCCAGGGCGTTGCGGCGTTCGGCGGCATCGACGTCTGCGTCAACAACGCCAGCGCGATCTCGCTCACCGGCACGCTCGTGACCGACATGAAGCGCTACGACCTGATGAGCCAGGTCAACGCGCGTGGCACGTTCCTGTGCTCGAAGCTGACCCTGCCGCACCTGCTCGAGGCGGCCAACCCGCACATCCTCAACCTCGCGCCGCCGCTCGACATGGATCCGAAGTGGTTCGCGCCGCACGTCGCCTACACGATGGCCAAGTTCGGCATGAGCCTGTGCACGCTCGGCATGGCGGCGGAGTTCAAGGGCAAGGTCGGCGTCAACTCGCTCTGGCCGCTGACCGCGATCGACACCGCCGCAGTCCGCTTCGCCCTCGGCGGCGACGCGATGGCCGCCGACTGCCGCAGCGCCGAGATCATGGCCGACGCCGCCTACGCGATCCTCGCCCGGCCAGCCAGCACGTGCAGCGGCAACTTCTTCATCGACGAGGAGGTGCTGCGCGAGGAGGGGATGACCGATTTTTCCGCCTATGCGCCGGGTGCCGGCGACAAGCCGCTGCAGGCCGACTTCTTCATCCCCGATGCGGTGCTGAAGCGCACGCCGACGCGGCTCAAGCGCGGCTACTGATCCTTGGCTTCGTCGTTCAGGCGCCGCAACTCGGCGAGGCGCTCGCCGATCGAGATCTCGAGGCCGCGCTCGACCGGGCGATAGAAGCTCTGCGCTTCCATGTCGTCGGGCCAGTAGCGCTCGCCGGCGGCGAACGCGCCCGCTTCGTCGTGGGCGTAGCGATAGCCCTTGCCGTAGTCGAGGCCCTTCATCAGCGGCGTCGGCGCGTTGCGCAGGCGCAGCGGCACCGGCCGGGTCCGATCGGCCTTGATATAGGCGCGCGCCGCGTTGTAGGCGCTGTAGACGGCGTTGCTCTTGGGCGCCATGGCGAGGTAGACGACCGCCTCGGCCAGCGCCAGCTCGCCCTCGGGCGAGCCGAGCCGCTCGTAGGTCTCGGCGGCGTCGAGGGCGATCCGGAGCGCGCGCGGATCGGCCAGGCCGATGTCCTCGCTCGCCATCCGCACCAGCCGGCGCGCCGCATAGCGCGGATCGACGCCGCCGTCGACCATGCGCACGAACCAGTACAGCGAGGCGTCGGGGTCGCTGCCGCGCACCGCCTTGTGCAGCGCCGAGATCGTGTCGTAGAACTGCTCGCCGCCCTTGTCGTAGCGGCGCAGCTGCTCGCCGAGCGCGTGCTCCAGCATCGCCTCGTCGATGACCGCCGGATGCTGCGACGCGACCGTCGCGACCAGGTTCTCGTAGGCGTTGAGCAGCCGCCGCGCATCGCCGTCGGCATAGCCGATGAGCCGTGTCCTCGCCGCTTCGGCCAGCGGTGGAGCCTCGAGCAGCGCATGGGCGCGATCGAGCAGCGTCTTCAGGTCGTCGTCGTCGAGCGGCTTCAGCACGTGCACCGTCGCGCGCGACAGCAGCGCGGAGTTGACCTCGAACGACGGGTTCTCCGTGGTCGCGCCGATGAAGGTCAAGAGGCCCGACTCGACATGCGGCAGGAAGGCATCCTGCTGGCTCTTGTTGAAGCGGTGCACCTCGTCGACGAAGATGACCGTCGCCCGACCCGAACTTCGCGCCGCCTGTGCCCGCTCGACCGCCTCGCGGATGTCCTTGACGCCGCCGAGCACCGCCGACATGGCGATGAACTGGGCGTCGAAGGCGTCGGCCATCAGGCGCGCCAGCGTCGTCTTGCCGGTGCCGGGCGGACCCCAGAGGATCATCGAGTGCAGCCGCCCAGACTCGAAGGCGGCGCGCAGCGGCTTGCCGGGACCGAGCAGGTGGCGCTGGCCGATCACCTCGTCGAGCGTCTTCGGCCGCAGCCGTTCGGCGAGCGGCGCGGCGGCGGGGTCGGCGAAGCCGAGCTCGAGCGAGGTTTGGGGCACGGGTCAAGGCGGGCGCCGGCGCGGCGCGAGCCGATTCTGCCGCGTCGCCGTCGGCGCCCGGCGAGGCGGGGCATCGGAGACGGGACATAAGATCGCGCCATCGTCAGCCATCGGCCGCTGCCCGCTCCATGACATCGTCGACCTTCGCCACCCTCACCTCCGTGCTGGTCGAGCAGTTCCACGTCGACGCGGATGCGGTCCGGCCGCAGGCCACGCTCGACCAGCTCGGCCTCGATTCGCTCGCGCTGATGGAGTTCGTGTTCGCGGTCGAGGATCGCTTCGACGTGCGCATCCCCGAGGACCGGCTCGACCCGCGCCAGGCCGGCGTCACGCTCGAGCATCTGGCGCTGCTGCTCGACGAGGCGGTCGCGGCGAAGCCGTCGCGCGATGCCGCGGCCGCCTAGCGCCCGGGCCGGCGCGCCGGTCGTCGTCTCGGGCGCCGGCGTCATCAGCCCGCTCGGCAACACGCTCGCGGCGTTCGATGCGGCGCTCTTCGCCGGCCGCTCGGCGGTGCGCGCGCAGGCGCTCGACCTGCCGGGCATCGAGCTGCCGCCGGTGCCGGTGGCGCCGGCTGACTTCGATGCCGCCGCCGAGGTCGCGCCGTCGCGGGTGCCGCTCGATCGCGCCGACGGCGATGGCCCTCGCCGCAGCGCGCTCTGCCGCGGCGGCCGCGCGTCTCGCCCCCGGCGACTTCGATCGCGACCGGCTCGGCATCTTCTGGGGCAGCGGCATGGCCGGCGCGGCGACCTTCGAGGCCACCTGCCGCACGGTCTATGCCGATCGCCGCCGGATGCGGCCCACCAGCGTCGTGACGACGATGCCGAACGCGCCGCTGGCCGAGATCGCCCTCCTCTTCGGCGCCCGCGGCGCCGCGCTCGGCTATGCCTGCGCCTGCGCCTCGTCGGCGGTCGCGATCGGCGAGGCGATGCGTGCCATCCGCGCCGGCTGGATCGACGTCGCCATCGCCGGCGGCAGCGAGTCGATGCTGACGCCGGGCGTGCTCGCGAGCTGGCAGGCGATGCGCGTGCTGGTGCCGCTCGGCACGTCGGCCGGCGACGCCGCGGCGGTCGCGGCATCGTGCCGGCCGTTCGCCGCCGACCGCGCCGGCTTCGCGCTCGGCGAAGCGGCGGCGGCGTTCGTTCTCGAGTCGGCCGAGCATGCGCGCGCGCGCGGCGTGCGGCCGCAGCTCGCACTGACCGGCTACGCGACCAACTGCGATGGCGTCCACATCACCAATCCCGACGCGCGCCGGTCAGGCGCGGGCGATGCGCGCCGCGCTCGCCGACGCCGGGCTCGAAGCCGACGCCGTCGGCTACCTCAATGCCCACGGCACGGCGACGATTCCCGGCGATGCCGCCGAAGCCGAATCGATCGCCGCCGTGTTCGGCGCCCACGGCGTGCCGGTCAGCTCGACCAAGGCGATCCACGGCCACCTGCTCGGCGCCGGCGGCGCGATCGAGCTGTTGGCGGCGTTGCGCGCCCTGGCGTCGGGCCGACTGCCGCCGACTGCCCACACGGGCGCCGCCGATCCGGCGTTCGCGATCGATCTCGTCATCGGCGCCGCGCGCGGCACGCGCCGACCTGCGCCACGCGATGTCGAACTCGTTCGCCTTCGGCGGAACCAACGCCGTGCTCGTCGCCTCGCTCGCCTGAATCTACTGCTCGATCACGTCGGCGCCGGGCGGCACCGCGAAGCGGAAAGTCTCCGGCGCAATCGCCGTGTTGGCGGCGAAGCCGCTGAACTGGAGCAGCGACTTCTGGCCGAAGCTGTCGATGATCTCGAGCGCCGCCAGGTCCTTGCCCTTGAAGCCGACGCGGACCGCCTGGAAGGCGCCGTCCTTGGCTTTCGGCTTCGCCTCGGCCCAATCGAGGCCGTCGCGCGCCGGCAGGTTCGCGAGATCGAAATCGCGCTCGAGCGAGCCGCCGGCGAGCAGTGCCGCCGGCGTCGCGCCGAGCGCCTGGCCGAGCTTTCTCACGCTCACCTGGTTCAGGTCGGCGTCGTAGATCCAGACCTTCTCGCCGTCGCCGACGATGGTCTGCTCGAACGGCTTGGCGTAGGCGAAGCGAAAGCGGTTCGGGCGCGCGAAGTCGAAGCTGCCCGACGAGGTCTTCTTCTTGGCGCCGTCGGGCGAAGTGACGGTCTGGATGAAGGTGGCGCGGCCGCTCTTCACGTCGCGGACGAAGCCGCGCAGCGTCTCGACCGGATCGGCGAGCGCAAGCGGCAGTGCCGCGAGCGCGGCCGCGAGCGCCAGGCCGAGCCTGAGGGAACGCTTCACTCCGCGCGTGCCGGGACGAGGATGTCGCGGTTGCCGTTGGTCGCCATGCCCGATACGAGCCCGGATTTCTCCATTTGTTCCAGCAATCGCGCGGCGCGGTTGTAGCCGATGCGCAAGTGGCGCTGCACCAGCGAGATCGAGGCGCGGCGGTGCTGCAGCACGATGCCGACCGCCTGGTCGTACATCGGGTCGCTCTCGCCGCTGCCGGCGCCGGCCGGGCCTTCGGCGTCGCCCGCGTCGCCGTCGAGCGTGCCGCCTTCGAGGATGCCCTCGATGTAGTTCGGCTCGCCCTGGCTCTTCAGGTAGGCGACGACGCGATGCACCTCGTCGTCGCTGACGAAGGCGCCGTGCACGCGCACCGGCATGCCGCTGCCCGAGGTCAGGTAGAGCATGTCGCCCATGCCGAGCAGCGCCTCGGCGCCCATCTGGTCGAGGATCGTTCGCGAGTCGATCTTGCTCGAGACCTGGAACGAGAGCCGGGTCGGGATGTTGGCCTTGATCAGGCCGGTGATGACGTCGACGCTCGGCCGCTGCGTCGCCAGGATCAGGTGCACGCCCGAGGCGCGCGCCTTCTGCGCCAGGCGCGCGATCAGCTCCTCGATCTTCTTGCCGACGACCATCATCAGGTCGGCGAGCTCGTCGATGACGATGACGATGAACGGCAGCCGCTCGAGCGGCTCGGGCTGCTCGGGCGTGAGGCTGAACGGATTGGTGATCGGCGTGCCGCTCGCGGCCGCCTCGGCGATCTTCTTGTTGTAGCTCGCGAGGTTGCGAACGCCGAGGCTGCTCATCAGCTTGTAGCGCCGCTCCATCTCGCCGACGCCCCAGCTGAGCGCGTTGGCGGCCTGCTTCATGTCGGTGACGACCGGGCAGAGCAGATGCGGGATGCCTTCGTAGACGCTCATCTCGAGCATCTTCGGGTCGATCAGGATCAGCCGGACGTCGCGCGCCTCGGCCTTGTAGAGCAGCGACAGGATCATCGCGTTGATGCCGACCGACTTGCCCGCGCCGGTGGTGCCGGCGACCAGGCAGTGCGGCATCTTCTGCAGGTCGGCGACGACCGGCAGGCCGACGATGTCCTTGCCGAGGCCGAGCGTGAGCTGCGAGCCGGAATCGGCATAGGCCTGCGAGCCGAGCACCTCGGAAAGACGGATCGTCTGCCGCTTCGCGTTCGGCAGCTCGAGCGCCATCGTCGTCTTGCCGGGAATCGTCTCGACGACGCGGATCGACACCAGGCCGAGCGAGCGCGCCAGGTCCTTGGCCAGGCTCACGACCTGCGCGCCCTTGACGCCGAGCGGCCGGCTCGATCTCGTAGCGCGTGATCACCGGCCCGGGCGAGGCGGCGACGACGCGCACCTCGACGCCGAAGTCCTTGAGGCGCTTCTCGATCAGGCGCGAGGTCATCTCGATCGATTCGGCGCTGACGCTCTCGACGCGCTGCGGCGCCGAGTCGAGCAGGTCGACCTGCGGCAGCTTGGTGTCGACCAGCTCGCTGAAGAGCGGCTTCTGCCGCTCCTTGACGACGCGCGTGCTCTTCGGCACGTCGACCAGCGTCGGCTCGATCACCAGCGGCAGGTGCTGCTCGCTCAGCTCGTGCGCGACTTCGAGCACCTCGTCGCGCTCGCGCACGGCCGCGGCGCCGAGGCGCGCGTCCTCGGCGCGCTCGATCCGCTCGACGCGGCGATTGCGCAGCGACTCGATCGCCGCGCCGAGCGCGTCGGCAACGCGCAGCCAGGAGAAGCGCAGCGCCATCGACGCGGCGGCGACCAGCACGGCGATCCAGAGCACGCCCGAGCCGGCGAAGCCGAGCAGGCTCTGGCTCGCCTTGCCGAGGACGGCGCCGAGCACGCCGCCGGCATTGCCGCCCGCGACCTGCGCCTCCCATTGGTAGAGGCGCGTCCACTCGAGCGAGGCGCTGGCGACGAGCAGGAGCGCGAGGCCGAGCCACATCGGCCACGCCGGCGGCTTGGCGGCGATGCCGTCGGCGGCGACGGCGTCGTGGCTGCGCAGGGCATGGGCGAGCGCGCCGAGCCAGGCGCGCGCGCCGACCAGCACCGCCCACCAGACCGAGTAGCCGACCAGGAAGAAGGCGGCGTCGGAGAGCCACGCGCCGAGCGAGCCGACCCGGTTCTGGATCGGCGCGCCGCTGCCCGAGGTCGAAAAGCCCGGGTCGGCGGCGTTGTGCGTCGCCAGCGCGAGCACCGCGAGCAGCCAGGCGACGGCGCCGACGAGCAGCAGAACCTGCTCGCGCCAGCTCGGCGCGGCGGCATGCGAGAGGCCGTGGCGCGGCGCGGATTCAGCGCCTTCGCCGCGCAGCGAACCAAGGGGAAAAGTCATCGCTCGATTGTCGCCGAGCGGCAGAGCGCGCTCAGCCCGTGAGCTGCTCCTTGATGATGACCCAGCCGTTCTCCTGCGTCTGCACCATGCCGCGGCCTTCGAGGTCCTTCATCACCCGGCTCACCATCTCGCGCGAAGCGCCGACGACCTTGGCCAGGTCCTGGCGCGAGACCTTGTTGCGGATGATCTTGACCTCGCCTTCCATCTCCGACATGTCGAGCAGCGTGCGCGCGACCCGGCCGTAGACGTCGAGCAGCGCGAGCGACTCGATCTGCCGGTCGGCGCTGCGCAGGCGCTGCACCAGGCCGCGCATGATCGCGTACGACAGGCTCGAGTTCTCGGGCAGGCAGCGCGCGAACTCGGCGCGGCCGAGGATCAGCATGTCGGTCTGGACCTCGGCGCGCACCGTCGCCGAATGCGGCTCGTTGTCGATCAGGCTCATCTCGCCGACGTAGTCGCCCGACTGGAGCACGGCGAGGATGACCTCGCGGCCGCGCGAGTCGGCGGTCAGCACGCGCGCCCGGCCGGTCAGCAGGATGAAGAGGGCATTCGACTTCTTGCCATGTTCGACGACGATCTCGCCGCGCCTGAAGCGCCGCTTGACGACGCTGTCGGCGATGCCTTGCGCCTGATCGTTCGTCAGCAACGAAAAGAGCGGGACTCGCCGGATGAGATCGAGGTTCGAGAGCATCGCCATCGGTAAAGCCTTTCTGGTTGCGGGCGCGACGCCCACGGGACGTGGAAAAACGCACGCCTCGCAGGACGGGGCTATTGTCACCATTACGCGCGTTGATGCCATGAGGATTCAACCCCATGTCAGACTTGCGGCGTCGCGGCCACACCGGCCCCTTTTTTTCGCTCGCACTCGCTGCCATGTCCTTGCCCACTCACCACGCCGGCGTCCTCATCCTCGGCTCCGGCCCGGCCGGCTACACCGCCGCCGTCTACGCCGCGCGCGCCAACCTGAAGCCGATGCTGGTCACCGGCATCGCCCAGGGCGGCCAGCTCATGACGACGACCGACGTCGACAACTGGCCCGCCGACGTCGACGGCGTCATGGGCCCCGACCTGATGCAGCGCTTCCTGAAGCACGCCGAGCGCTTCGACACCAAGGTCGTGTTCGACCACATCAACGAGGTCGATTTCGGCCAGCGGCCGTTCATCCTGCGCGGCGACTCGGCCAGCTACACCTGCGACGCCCTGATCATCGCCACCGGCGCCTCGGCCAAGTACCTCGGGCTGCCCTCGGAGCAGGCGTTCATGGGCCGCGGCGTCAGCGGCTGCGCCACCTGCGACGGCTTCTTCTATCGCGGCCAGGAGGTGTGCGTCGTCGGCGGCGGCAACACCGCGGTCGAGGAGGCGCTCTACCTGTCGAACATCGCCTCGAAGGTGCACGTCATCCATCGCCGCGACAAGTTTCGCGCCGAGGCGATCCTGGTCGACAAGATGATGGCCAAGGTCGCCGACGGCAAGATGCAGCTGCACCTCTGGTCGACGCTGGACGAGGTGCTCGGCGACGAGCGCGGCGTCAACGGCGTTCGCATCCGCGGCACGCGTGACGGCGCGACGTCGGAGCTCGCCGTCACGGGCTGCTTCATCGCCATCGGCCACTCGCCCAACACCGACATCTTCAAGGGCCAGCTGGAGATGCGCGACGGCTACATCCTGACCAAGAGCGGCCTCGACGGCTTCGCGACCATGACCAGCGTTGCCGGCGTCTTCGCCGCCGGCGACGTCCAGGACCACGTCTATCGGCAGGCCGTCACCAGCGCCGGCACCGGCTGCATGGCCGCGCTCGACGCCCAGCGCTTCCTCGAGCAGGCGACCTAGCGGGCTGCGCCGGACCGATCCGCCGGCTATAATGCCGGGCTTTGCCGCGCCGCGCCTTCGCGCCGCGCAGGCACCCTCTCACCCAGCTAGTCACGGAGAAGCGTCATGGCACGCGTCTGTCAGGTAACGGGCAAGCGCCCGATGGTCGGGAACAACGTTTCCCACGCCAACAACAAAACGAAGCGCCGCTTCCTGCCCAACCTGCACTACCGCCGGTTCTGGGTCGAGGGCGAGAACCGCTGGGTTCGCCTGCGCATCACCAACGCTGCGCTCAGGCTGATCGACAAGGTCGGCATCGAGCAGGTCGTCGCCGATCTGCGCGCGCGCGGCGAAATCTAAGGAGCACCAGCCATGGCCAAGGGTGGACGCGAGAAGATCAAGCTCGAATCGAGCGCCGGGACCGGTCACTTCTACACGACCGACAAGAACAAGAAGACGACGCCGGAAAAGATCGAGCTGATGAAGTTCGATCCGGTGGCGCGCAAGCACGTCACCTACAAGGAAACGAAGCTGAAGTAACAGGGACGCTTCGCTGAATTCAAGCGGGGTCGCTGTGCGACCCCTTCTGATTCAGCCAAACGCAAAAGGGTCGCCACGGCGACCCTTTTTGTTTGCCGCGAGGCCGACCCTATGCGTGGGCAGCTCGCAGGCGCAGTGCGAATTCCTGCAGCGCGGCGATGCCGCTCTCCTCGGCCTTGCGCAGCCATGCCTGCAGGTCTGCGACCAGCTGCTCTGCCGAGACGTTGGTACGGGTCCACAGGAGTCGCAGCTCTTCGCGCATCGCTACGAGCTTGGCGAGGTACGGGCTCGACGCGAGCGCGCTGGCGATTTGCGCCTTGACGCTGTGCGGGATCTTGTCGTCGTCGCGGTGCAGCCAGCGGCGTGCGATCCGCATCTCGGCCAACCGATTGGCCGCTTCGCCCTCGCCCTTCAGGCGTTGCACCTCGGCGTGGCTGGCCCGGCGCAGGCTTCGCGCGTAATTGGCCATCACCTCGTAGCGATTGGCGATCAACGCCTCGAGCGTCTTGTCGTCGGCGACCGGACGGACGGCGCCGAGCTTGAGCTGGGGAGCCGTCTTGCGGACCTTCGCCAGGCCGAGCGTCTCGAGGGCACGGATGTAGGCCCAGCCGATGTCGAACTCGTACGGCTTCACCGACAGCTTGGCCGACGTCGGATAGGTGTGGTGGTTGTTGTGCAGCTCTTCGCCGCCAATGATCACGCCCCAGGGCACGACGTTGCGGCTGGCATCGGGCGCCTCGAAGTTGCGATAGCCCCACCAGTGGCCGATGCCGTTGACGATGCCGGCGGCGGTGATCGGGATCCAGAGCATCTGCACCGCCCAAACGGTGGCGCCGATGGCACCGAACAGGGCCACGTCGAGAATCAGCATCAGGCCGACGCCCTGCCAGCTATAGCGAGAGTAGAGATTCCTCTCTAGCCAGTCATCGGGCGTGCCGTGGCCGAACTTGGCGAGGGTTTGCTGGTTCTTGGCTTCGGTGCGATAGAGCTCGCTGCCGGTCAGCAGGACGGTCTTGATGCCGCGCGTCTGCGGGCTGTGCGGATCGTCCTCGGTCTCGCACTTGGCGTGATGCTTGCGGTGAATCGCCACCCATTCCTTGGTGACCATCCCCGAGCCGAGCCAGAGCCAGAAGCGGAAGAAATGCGCCGGAATGCCGTGCAGATCGAGGGCGCGGTGCGCCTGGGCGCGGTGCAGGAAGATCGTCACCGCGGCGATCGTGATGTGAGTCGTGACCAGCGTGTAGGCGACGATCTCCCAGCCGCTAAAACCCGAAAAGCCGTGGCCCAGCCAGTCGAGCAGCGCATTGAAAACTGAGGTCAGCACGTCCATCCAGGGCCCTTTAGCACTCGTAACACAGAAGACGTCGATTCTATTCGACCGGCCTCCGGAGATACCCTTTGAAATCGACGGATATCACGCCGGAGCGAAATATGGCGTGATAGGGGGCAGGTCAACGGCGCTCCCAGATCTGCGGCGAAGAAGCCGTCCGTTCCGTGCCGATGACTCCACAGTTGCAGGTCGTTGCCGGCGACGAGCGTCCCCGCGTTCGCGACATGGGCTCGCTCCAGGACCGCAGAAGCGGGCAGGCGAACGAAGTCGGCGCCGTGGCTCGCGTCGAACTCGCCGGCCACCGCCTGGTTTTCGGAATCGAGCACGCTGCAGGTGGCGTAAACCAGCCGCCCGCCGGGCTTCACCAGCCGCTGCCGCGGCCCCCAGGATGGCGCGCTGGCTCGGCGCCAGGGCCGCGACGCCCTCGGCTGACTGGCGCCACTTGAGGTCGGGGTGGCGCCGCAGCGTGCCCGTGCCGCTGCACGGCGCGTCGACGAGGACACGGTCGACCTTGCCGGCCAGGCGCTTGACGCGATCGTCGCGCTCGTGCGCGATCTGCGCCGGGTGAACATTGCCGAGGCCGCTGCGCGCCAGACGCGGCTTCAGCGCCGCAAGCCGGTGACCGGAGATGTCGAACGCGTACAGGCGACCGGTATTTCGCATCTGCGCGCCGAGGGCGAGCGTCTTGCCGCCGGCACCGGCGCAGAAGTCGACCACCATCTCGCCGCGCCTCGCACCGGTGATCAGGGCCAGGAGCTGGCTGCCTTCGTCCTGCGCTTCGACCAGGCCGTGCGCGAAGATGTCGAGCCTTTGCAGTGCCGGCTTGCCGACGACGCGCAAGCCGAGCGGCGAGTACGGCGTCGGCGCGGCCTCGATGCCTGCCTCGCGCAGCCGAGCCGAGGATCTCGTCGCGGTCGGCCTTGAGCGCGTTGACGCGCAGGTCGAGCGGCGCCGGCGTGTCGATCGCCGTGACCCAGGGCCAGAACTCCGCGCCAAGACGCGCCTCGAGCGGCTGCAGCGAGCCAGTCGGGCAGGTTGTGGCGAAGGCGCTCGGGCAGCGCCTCGAGGTCGAACGCCTGGCAGCGCTCGAGCCAGGCACGCTCGCGCTCGTCGAGGGCAGCGCGCAGCACGCCGGCGTTGCCCTGCCAGGAAAGGATCGCCAGCCGCCGATCGATCTCGCCGCGGCCGCCGTTGGCCGAGTTCGCGAGATGGCGCAACAAGGGGAGCTTGCGCAGCAGCGCGAAGACGCCGTCGGTGAGCACATGGCGCTCGCGCGAGCCGAGCGAGCGCTGCTCGCGAAAGAAATCGGCGACGACGCGGTCGGCCGGATGCTCGAAGCGCAACACGCGGTGCGCGAGCTCGGTGGCGGCCTCGAGCAAGGCGGTCGGTGGCATCGCCGCGATTATCCTAGGCGGATTGGCGCGCCATCCCGGCGACGCGCCGCGAGCGCTTGCCCGCCCCCTGTCCCGCACCGAGGCCGATGCCGATGCCAACCACCCACCTGCTCGCGCACCAGCGTCTCCTGGTCAGTGCGATCGTGGGCGTCATCGTCGCCATGGCATGGCCCGGCGTCGACTCGCTGCTGACGCGCGCGCTGCTCGGCTGGAACGCCTTGATCTGGGTCTACCTCGTGTGGGTCGGGATCACGCTGATGCTCGCCGATTCGGGTCACATCAAGCGCCTGGCGCTGGCCCAGGCCGAAAGCGCGCCGGTCGTGCTCGCGATCGTCGTCGTCGCCGTCGTGATGAGCCTGGTGGCGGTCATCTTCGAGCTGATCAGCGCCAAGGCCGCCGGACCGCAGCACATGCTGCCGCACGCCGTCTTCGGCTTCGTCACGGTGATCGGCTCGTGGCTGCTGCTGCCGATGCTGTTCGGCCTGACCTACGCCAGCGCGTACTACGGCGCCGAGCCCGACTGCGGTCTCGCCTTCCCCGGCGCGACGCCGAAGTTCGAGCCCGACCACACCGACTTTCTCTACTTCTCCTTCACCATCGCGGTGACGGCGCAGACGTCCGACGTCGGCGTCACCTCGCGCGCGATGCGCCGCCTCGTGCTCGGCCAGTCGGTGCTGTCGTTCGTCTTCAACACGACGATCCTGGCGTTCGCGATCAACGCCGCCGCGAGCTTCCTCTAGCGTCGGCGGCCGGCGTCGGCCAGCAATTGCGGCTCGCCGTCGAGGTGGTGAACGACGCCGTCGCGACAGACCAGTTGTTCGTCGACCAGCCAGCGGATCGCCAGCGGATAGAGCCGGTGCTCCTCGGCGAGCACGCGCTCGGCGAGCGATCCTTCGCTGTCGTCGGCCAGGACCGGAACGATCGCCTGGCCGATGATCGGTCCGTGGTCGAGCTCGGTGGTGACGAAATGGACGCTCGCGCCGGCCACCTTGCAGCCGGCCGCGAGCGCGCGCCGGTGCGTCTCGAGGCCCGGGAACGCCGGCAGGAGCGAGGGATGGATGTTGACCAGCCGGCCTTCGAAGCGACGCACGAAGTCGGCACCGACGATTCGCATGAAGCCGGCGAGCGCGACGATGTCGGCCGAATGCGCCTCGATCCGCCGCGCGAGCTCGGCGTCGAACGCGTCGCGGCTCGCGAAGGCGCGGTGCTCGACCACCTCGGTGGCGATGCCATGCTCGCGCGCGAATGCCAGACCGGCAGCATCGCCGCGGTTGCTCACCACCGCCGCGACGCGCGCGTCCCAGCCTTCGCTCGTGCACGCCCGCACGATCGCTTCCATGTTCGAGCCGCGGCCCGAGATGAGGATGACGATGTTCTTCATCGGCGGCCGAAGTGTATCGGCGCCGAGCGGGCGCAAACCTACAATCAGCGCCTTTTGCCGGCCCCGCGCAGATGAGCGATCTTCCCGTCCCGCCGAGCGACGCCGCGCCTGCCGGCGCCGAGCGCCGCCGCAACGCCCCGCGCCCGTTCTCTCCGGCATGCGCCCGACCGGCGCGATGCACATCGGCCACTGGCACGGCGCGCTCAAGAACTGGGTCCGCCTGCAGGACCAGTACGAGTGCTTCTACTTCGCCGCCGACTGGCATGCGCTGACGACGCACTACGAAGAGCGCGAGGTGATCGAGACCTCGGTCTACGAGATGGTGACCGACTGGCTCGCCGCCGGCATCGACCCCGACAAGGTGACGCTCTTCATCCAGAGCCGCCTGCCCGAGCACGCCGAGCTGTTCACGCTGCTGGCGATGGGAACGCCGCTCAGCTGGCTCGAGCGCATGCCGACCTACAAGGACCAGATCGAAAAGCTCAAGGAACGCGACCTCGCGACCTATGGCTTCCTCGGCTACCCGCTGCTGCAGGCGGCCGACATCCTGATCTACCGCGCGCAGTTCGTTCCGGTCGGCGTCGACCAGGCGCCGCACGTCGAGATCACGCGCGAGGTCGCGCGCCGCTTCAACCATCTCTACGGCCGCGAGCCCGACTTCGAGGAGCGCGCGCGCGCCGCCGCGAAGAAGATGGGCAAGGACCGCGCGCGCGAGTTCGAGGCGGCGCGCCACGCCTACCGCGAGGGCGGCGACGTCGCGCTGCTCGAGCGCGGCCGGGCGATCGTCGCGGCCAGCGGCGCGCTCAGCGCGAGCGATCGCGAGCACCTCGAAGGCTATCTGCGCGGCAGTGGCAAGACGATCCTGGTCGAGCCCGAGGTGCTCCTGACCGAGACCTCGAAGCTGGTCGGCCTCGACGGCGAGAAGATGAGCAAGAGCTACGGCAACGCGATCGCGATGCGCGAGGAGCCGGCCGAGGTCACGAAGAAGATCCGGCGCATGCCGACCGACCCGGCGCGCGTGCACCGCAGCGATCCCGGCAACCCCGAGAAGTGCCCGGTCTGGCAGTTCCACCAGGTCTACTCGGACGCCGAGACCAAGGCCTGGGTCGTGCACGGCTGCACTACCGCGGCGATCGGCTGCCTCGACTGCAAGCAGCCGGTGATCGAGGCGATCCTGAAGGAGCAGGCGCCGTGGCGCGAGCGCGCCGAGCCGTACCTGACGAACCCGAAGCGGGTGCACTGGATCGTCGAGGTCGGCACCGAGCGGGCGCGAACGGTGGCGCGCGAGACGATGAAGGACGTGCGCCAGGCGATGGGCCTCGCCTACTAAAGCCGCGCGCGATGGCGCGCGCTCAGTGGCGCGCGGCGCGGCGGCCCTTGGCGCGCAGCGGCGCGGCGCCGGCCTTCTTGCCGAGCCGGCTCTCGGTGCCGGCGAACAGTCGCTTGATGTTGGCGCTGTGGCGCCAGACCAGGAGCACGCCCATCACGAACACCGCCATCGCGATCGCGTCCGGGCCCTCGGTGAGCAGGTACCAGAACGGCGCGAACAGCGCGGCGACGATCGAGGCGAGCGACGAGTAGCGGAAGAACGCGGCGATGACGAGCCAGGTCGCCAGCGTCGCCGCGCCGAGCAGCGGGTCGATGCCGAACAGCGCCCCGGCCGCCGTGGCGACGCCCTTGCCGCCCTTGAACCTGAAGAACACCGGCCAGAGGTGGCCGAGGAAGGCGGCGAGCGCGACCCCGGCGATCGTCCATTCGCCGAGGCCGTAAGCGGGGCCGAAGCGAACCACCAGCGCCACCGGCAGCCAGCCCTTGAGCGCATCGAGCACGAGCGTGAGGATCGCCGCCGCCTTGTTGCCCGTGCGCAGCACGTTGGTCGCGCCCGGGTTGCCCGAGCCGTAGGTGCGCGGGTCGCTCAGCCCCATCAGGCGGCTGACGATGACGGCGAACGACAGCGAGCCGACGAGGTAGCTCGCGACCACGGCGACGAGCGGCAGCAGATAGTTCATCGTTCGATGCGGGTCCGATGGCGAAGACGATCGATTCTGCGCCCGGCCGGCTCAGAGCGCGCATGCCACCGGCGTCGCGCGCAACTGCTCCGTCAGGACGCGCGGCGCGATGCCGATCAGATAGCCGCGCCGGCCGCCGTTGATGCAGATCCGATCGAGTTCGAGGATCGTCGCCTCGACATACACCGGCATCGCCTTGCGGGTCGCGAACGGCGAGGTGCCGCCGACCTGGTAGCCGCTCGCGCGCTCGGCCGCCTCGGGCGTGCACGGCGCGACGCTCTTGGTGCCGATCGCGCGCGCCAGGCTCTTCGTGCTCACCTCCTTGTCGCCGTGCATCAGCACGATCAGCGGCTCGCCCTTCTCGTTCTGCATGACGAGCGTCTTCACCACCGCGTGCTCGTCGACGCCGAGCTGGCGCGCCGACTCGGCCGTGCCGCCGTGCGCGACGTAGTCGTAGATGTGCTCGCTGAAGGCGACGCCGGCGCGGCGCAGCGATTGCGTCGCCGGGGTCTCGCTGACGTGCGCGTTCTTCTTCGCCATGGCCTCTGGCCGGCGATTCTGCCGCGCAGATGCCGGGCGCGCCGGATCGGTCGCGCCGATCCGGCGCGCCGACGTCTCAGAACGTCGGCGTCGAGTCCTCCGCGGTCGCACGCGGATCTGCGTGCATCTCCGCCGCATCCGGAAGCGACGGATCGTGGATCGGCGCATCGGCCGCCGCCGGCGCCGGTACGACGGCGGCCGCGCTATGCAGCGCCATTCCGGCTTGCGGGTGATGGCCGAACGCGACCCCGGCAGTAACCGTCGCCGCAACGAGCGCGATCGCGACGGCGGCACTGGTCCGGCGCGACTCTGAGGTTCGACGTGAATTCGCTTCCATGACGGGCTCCTTCGGATCTTGTCTGCGACAAGCGATCAGACGCCAGCGCGAACGCCGCGTCACCCACAAAACTGTGGATTTCTCGCGGCCCTCAGGGCGCCGGCACGGGCGCGCGCGACCCGGGCGACGCAGCGCTTGCCGCGTCGTCGATCGGCGGCGGCAGCGCCTGGCACTCTTCGAAGACGCGGATCGTGCAGTGGGCGCAGATGCCGCGGTCGAGGCGGTCGAAGATGGTGGCGATGGCGACGCGCTTGGCCGGGAAGATGTGGTCCGCGCCGAGCTCGTTCATGAAGCCGATCCGCTGCCAGAGCTCGAGCACCGGCGCGCGCGGCCGGTGGAAATAGAGGTCGCCGCCGATGGCGCGCCGCGTCAGCAGCTCGGCGCGCCACATCTCGGCCGCGGCCAGGTCGATGAAGTTCATGCTCTTGGCCATCACCAGCAGATGCCTGGGCGCGGCGGCCGGCGCGCGCAGGTCGCGCAGCAGGTCGCCGACGTGCGAGACCGCGCCGAAGTAGACCTCGCCTTCCATCCGGATCATCTTCAGTTGCGGACATTCGGGCAGCGGCGTCGGGCACGTCGGCACGGACGACGAACGGCCGCGCCGCGGCGACGCTGTCGAAGCCCATGATCCGGATCGCCGGCTTCGACGTCCGATGCAGGTAGGTCACGAGCGAGAGGATCGTGCCGAGCAGGATCGCCACCTCGAGCCGGATCGAGACCGTCGCGACGAAGGTCGCGGCGGCGACGGCGAAGTCCTGGCGGCTGAAGCGCCAGAGGCGCTGCCAGCTCGCGAGGTCGAACAGCGACCACGAGATCAGCAGCAGCAAGGCGGCGATCGCCGGCAGCGGAATCAGCGCCAGCAGCGGCGCGCTGAGCGCCGCCAGGGCGAGCAGCCAGAGCGACGCGAACACGGCGGCGAGCGGCGTTCGTGCCCCGGCCTCGAGGTTCGGCAGCGAGCGGTTGAGCGAGCCGCACGAGACGTACGACGAGAACATGCCGCCGACGATGTTCGACAGGCCCTGGCCGCGGAACTCGCGGTTGGCGTCGATGTGCTGGCCCGAGCGCTCGGCGATCGCCTTGGCGATCGAGATCGACTGGCCCAGGGCGACGATCGTGAGCGCGAAGGCGATGCCGACCAGATCGGGCAGCGTGCGCAGGTCGACCGCGGGCAGCGCGAAGCGCGGCCAGATCGACGGGATCGGCCCGACGATCTTGACCTGCTCGCCGGAACCGAGCCACCAGCGGTCGAGCGCGAACGCGAGCGCGCTGGCGGCGGCAAGCGCGAGCAGCATCGACGGCGAGCGCGGTGCCAGTCGCTTGAGCAACAGCGCGGCGAAGATCGTGAACAGGCCGACCGCGAGCGCAGGCCATTGCGTGCTGCCGATGTTCGCAGCGAGATGCGTCGCCAGGGTGCCAAGCCGATGCGCCGAAGGCGCTGCCGAGCCCGAGCAGCTCGGGCAGCGAATAGAGCGCGATCAGCGCCGCGGCGCCGCTCGTGAAGCCGCGCAGCGCTGCCGGCGAGATGAAGTTGGCGAGCGAGCCGAGGCGCAGCAGGCCGATCAGGAGCTGCATCGCGCCGACGAGCACGGTGACCGTGAGGGCGAGCGCGATGTAGGCCGGCGAGCCGACCACGGCGAGCGGCGCGAGAGTCGCGAACAGGGCGAGCGAATTGGCGTTGGTCGGTCCCGAGACGACGTGCCAGCTCGAGCCGAAGAGCGCAGCGACGACGCACGGAACGATCGCCGTGTAGAGCCCGTACTCAGGTGGCAGACCGGCCAGGGTGGCGAAGGCGAAGCCTTGCGGCAGGACGAGCAAGGCGCCGAGCATCCCGGCGATGGCATCGGCGCGCAGCGTCGCCCGGTCGACGCGGCGAACCCAGAGCCCGAAGACGCGCGCGGCAAGCTGGTTCACTGGTCGCGATTATCGCGGCGTGCGGCGGCGCAGAGGCCAGGTCGGAGTCGCTCGGCTAGCGAGCGCCTCCGCTCGCCTTCGCGACGTAGCGTGCGAGCGCGCGGATCTGCGCCGCGGTCAGGGAAGCCGAAAAGGAAGGCATCGCGCCGATGCCGCCGCGGACCGCGGCAGCGACACGGTCTTCGTCGGGCCGCAGCTCATCGAGCACCGGTCCGACGCTGCCGGTCGCGCCGGCGTCCTTCAAGGTATGGCAAATCGCGCATGCCGGCGTCGCGCCGCCAACGAAGAGGGCGCGGCCTTCGGCGAGTTGCGCGTCACCGCCCGCCGCTTGTGCGGCAGCGGAAAGCGGCGCAAGACCGGCGAGGCCCGCGACCGCGGCGCAGATGCCGGCGCGGACGAGAAGGCGCCACACCTCAGGCGACGATCACCTTGACGGCGTGATCGGCCCAGCTGGTGTTGGCGTAGCCGCCGGCGTTTTCGCTGCGCTGCTCGGGCTGGACGCGGCCGCTGGCGTCGGTCGCCCGGCTGGTCACGACGTAGCTGCCCGCGGCCATGCGCAGCGGCACCGCGAACTGGCGCCAGGCGAAGCGGCCGAGGTCGGGGCCGATGAAGGGAGCGTCGACCCAGTTCTTGCCGCCATCGCTCGACACTTCGACGCGCTTGATCGGCGTGCCGCCCGAGAACGCCACGCCGGTGACGTACACGACGCCGGCCTTGACCGGCTCGCCGCCGCTCGGCGAAGTGACGAACGACTTCACCGACATGGCGAGCACGGACGGATCGGCCGGGCTAGGCTTCGGTGCCGATCGCGTTCAGCCGGTAGCGCGTCTTCTGGATCGCCGCCGACGATTCGGCCGCGGTCAGTGCGACGTGCTTGACGTATTTGATGTTGTTGACGCCCTGATAGCCCGGGACGATGAGACGCAGCGGGCCGCCGTGGGCGAGCGAGATCGGCTCGCCGTTCATCTCCCAGGCAAGGACCGCGTCGTTCAAGACTTCGATCGGCAGCGAGCGCTCGACCATCACCGTCAGCGGGTCGATGCCGGCGGGGAATGTTTCGCCGCCGGTGCCGGTGAGGTAGCGCATTCCCGGCGCAGCGTCCGCCCAGCGCCTCGACGACATAGCGCACCGGAACGCCGCTCCAGATGACGCAACCCGATGCGCCGACGGTCCACTTCGCGCCGCTCGGCTTGTGCGGAAAGAACGCGCGGCCGTTGCCGGAACATTGCAGGACCGTCGCGATCGTCTCGATGCCGATGGTTTTCAATTCGGCGACCGAGAAGGTGCGCGGATTGCGAACGCCGTCGATCGCGACCTGCCAGCCTTCGCGGTCGGCGAGGATCGACGGATTGGGCGGGGTGACGTTGTTGCGCACGTAGAGACGGTCGCTCGACGTGATGGCGCTGCTGCCGAACGCGCTTCGCTTGGTCTCGAGCTCGTTCGGGTTGTGGACGATGACCGCGTCGCCATCCTTCCAGCCGACATAGGCCGGAAGCGCCCGCGGCGTCGTCGCCGCAGGTGCCGACGCCTGCGCCGCGGCGTCCGCGGCGAGGCCGATCAGGCCGGTGCCGGCCAGGGCGCCGGCACTGCCGGCGAGAAGCTGACGTCTGCGGAGCGAGGGCAGAAGTTCGGTCATTCGGGAAACTCCAGGTTCGAAGGATGAGGAAACGAGCCGGAAAAAATGCGGATCACGGCGCCGAAGTATCCCATCGACCGGAGCCGCCGCGGCCGCGCGTCGCGGCTAGGATTGCACGTCGTCGCCGCCGACAACGATCCGGCATGAAGCATCGAAGATCTACGAGACGACCTGGTAGTACAGGTTCTGCGGGTGCTTCGCCTGGGCGAAGAAGTACCAGCGGTCGGCGAGCAGCCCCGGCGCCTGCAGCAGCGCGGCGACGACCCAGAGCGACGACGATGCCGTCGTCCAGGCGAGCAGCATGAGCGCGAGCGGGCCCGGCGAACGCGAGCACGATCACCGCCAGCCTGACGCGCCGCATCGCCAGCAGCGATGCGCGGTGGAAGAACTCGCGCGTGTTGAACGATCCCGCCGACATGCCCATCGACGTCTGCACCAGCCGCGCCGCGCGGATGCCGGTCGCGCTCTGCAGCGTCGAGCGATGGCGGATCGCGGCATTGCGGCGCAACGCCGCCATTCGCGTCGCCCATGCGACCAGCGTCACGACGACCGCCGCCGGCCCGCTCACGGCGAGGAACGCGCGCGCGTCGGCGAGCGCGGCGAGCGCGCTGGCGAGAACGAAACCCGACGCGAGTCCGAGCAGGACGAAGTTGACGACGGTGAGCGGCTGCGCCCATTCCTCGATGAAGCGCAGGCAGGCGTAGATCATCGCCGTGCAGTACCAGAGCAGGATCGCGACGGCGATCGCGGCGAGCGGCAGGAGCAGCGTCGGTCACGGCCTGCGGCGCTGCCGGCGCCAGCACCAGCCACCACAGCGCGACGAGAGCGATGAACGTCGGCAGCACGATCACCTCGCGCGACAGCCACGAGGTGCGCCACATCGTCGCCGCACGCCAGGCGCGCTCCGGCCGGCCGAGGTGCAGGAACGACGCCGCCAGCGCGGCACCGAGCAGAACGATTGCAACGACGAGACCGTGCGCGAGAAACGCCGGCGCCATCGGCAGCCGCGCCAGCACGGCGAGGGCGAGCGCGACGACCAGGCCCTGCGCGGCGCCGGCGAGCGTCGTGAAGGCGACGACCGAGAACGCCGGGTTCATCGTCTGCCGCCGCCGACGACAAGGGCATCACTCGGCGCGACCGGCGCCGAGCTCGCGCGCCTCGTGCGCGGCTTCGCCGGCCGCCGCGGTGATGCGCCGCGGCAGGTACTGGTTTGCGGGCGACGTCTGCCATTCGGGCATCAGCGAATAGCCGCCGCGCTCGCGGATCGCGCGCGAGACTTCGGAGTCGGGATCCTTGACGTCGCCGAACAGGCGTGCGCCGGTCGGGCACGCCTTGACGCAGGCGGGCTTTCGGTCTTCGGCAGCGAGCAGCGGGTCGTAGATGCGGTCGACGCAGAGCGTGCACTTGGTCATCACCTGGCGCTCTTCGTCGATCTCGCGCGCGCCGTACGGGCAAGCCCAGGCGCAGTACTTGCACCCGATGCACTTGTCGTAGTCGACCAGGACGATGCCGTCTTCCTTCCTCTTGTAGCTCGCGCCGGTCGGGCAGACCGGAACGCACGGCGGCTCCTCGCAGTGCAGGCAGCTCTTCGGGAAGTGGACCGTGTCGGTGTCGGGAAAGACGCCGGCTTCGTAGGTCTGGACGCGGTTGAAGAAGGTGCCGGTCGGGTTCGCGCCGTAGGCGTTCTGGTCGGTGAGCGGACCCGCCGACCCCGACGTGTTCCATTCCTTGCACGAGGTCACGCAGGCATGGCAGCCGACGCAGACGTTGAGGTCGATGACCAGCGCGAGCTGCTTCGCCGGCGGCGTCGGCTCCTCGGCGGCGTCCGGCGCGAAACAGCGCCTTCAAGGCCTCGATCATGCGAGCCTCGCGCCAAAGACGCCTGGCACCGCCGGCGTCGCCGCGAACCCGGGCGCCGTCGCTTCGGCTTCGTCGGCGCCGGCGGGGCGGATGCGAACGCGGACGTCGTACCAGCCGGCCTGGCCGGTGATCGGATCGGAGTTGCTGATCGTTCCGCCGCGCCGATAGGGCAGCTCGTCGCTGATCAGGTGATTGAGGAGAAAGCCCTTCCTCGCTTCGTCGGCGCCGGGCGCGAGCTGCCACGCGCCGTCGGCCTTGCCGATCGCGTTCCAGGTCCACACCGTTCCCGGCTCGACCGCCTCGCTGTAGCGGACCATGCAGCGCACCTGCCCCCATTCGCTTTCGACCCAGCACCAGCCGCCGTCGGCGATGCCGGCCGCTTCGGCCGTGCGCGGATTGACGTGCAGGTAGTTGTGGCTGTGGATCTGGCGCAGCCAGGCGTTCTGCGAGTCCCACGCGTGGTACATCGCCATCGGCCGCTGCGTGATCGCGTTGAGCGGGAAGCGCGCCAGGTCGACCGCGGCGTCCTCGAGCGGCGGATACCAGAACGGCAGCGGATCGAAGTAGGTCGCGATCCGCTCGCGCAGATGCGCCGGCGGCTGACGGCCCGCCGTCTTGCCCTGCGCGGCGAGGCGAAAGGTCTGCAGCGTGTCGCTGTAGAGCGCGAGCTGGACGACGTCGTTCTTCTGCCGCCAGCCCTTGTCCTTGGCGAAATCGAGATAGGCGCGGTTCCAGTTGCGCATGTAGTGCATCGTCTCGGGCAGCGGGTAGTGGAAGACGCAGTCGTTGTTAGCGTACATCTCCCACTGCTTCGGGTTCGGCGCGCCACGCAGGTGCTGATCGCCGTCCTTGCCGCGCCAGCCCATGAGAAAGCCGATCCCCGGCTGCGGCTCGTAGTTGACGACGAAGTCCGGGTAGTCCTTGAACTTGCGCGTTCCCTCGGCGGTGGTGAACGCCGGCAGCTTCAGGCGCGACGCCAGCTCGACCAGCACCTCCTGGAACGGCTTGCACTCGCCGGTGGGCGCGATCACCGGCACGCGGACCGAATCGGCCGGGCCGTCGAACTCGGAGATCGGCCGGTCGAGCATGCTCATCACGTCGTGGCGCTCGAGGTAGGTCGTGTCGGGCAGGACGAGATCGGCGAAGGCGACGGTCTCGCTCTGGAACGCGTCGCAGACGACCAGGAACGGGATCTCGTGCTCGCCGTCGGCGTTCCTGCGGTTCAGCATCTCGCGCACCGCGACCGTGTTCATGGTCGAGTTCCAGGCCATGTTCGACATGAAGATCAGCAGCGTGTCGAGCCGGTACGGATCGCCTCGGGTCGCGTTGGTGATCACCGTGTGCATCAGGCCGTGCGCCGAGAGCGGGTGCTGCCACGAGAACGCATGGTCGATGCGCATCGGCGTTCCGTCGCTTTCGATCGCGAGCTCGTCGGGGCTCGCCGGAAAGCCGAGCGGCGCCGCGTTGAGCGGCGTGTTCGGCTTGATCATGTCGGGCGAGTTGAAGGCGCGGAAGTTCGGCACGATGTGGCGCGGATAAGGCGCCTTGTGGCGAAAGCCGCCGGGCCGGTCGATCGTGCCGAGAACGCTCATCAGCACCGCCAGCGCGCGCACCGTCTGAAAGCCGTTCGAGTGCGCCGCCAGGCCGCGCATGGCGTGGAACGCGACCGGCCGCGCCTGGGTCGTCGCGTGCTCCTTGCCCCAGGCGTCGGTCCAGGCGATCGGCAGCTCGAACGCCTGCTGCAGCGCGGTCGTGCCGAGCTCGCGCGCGAGCTTTCGGATGCGCTCGGGCGCGATGCCGGTGATCGCGCTCGCCCACTCGGGCGTGCACGGCTGGACGCGCTCGCGCAGGAGCTGGAACGAGGGCGCGACATTCGTGCCGTCGGCCAGCCGATAGCGGCCTTCGAGCGCCGGGTCGCAGCCGTCGGCGATGCCTTCGGGATACGCCGCCTTGATCGTCGCCGACGCGCTGTCGAAGACGAGCTTGTTGTGCGGCTCGCGGCCGTCGCCCGGCGGACCCTTCGCGGGATCGGGATCGTGGGCGAACATGCCCTCGCGCTCGCCGGGATCGAGCACGACGAGCTGCGGCGCGTTGGTGTAGCGCTTCAGAAACGCGTGGTCGATCAGGTCGCTCGCGATCAGCTCGTGCAGCAGCGCCATGAAGAGCGCGCCGTCGGTGCCCGGCCGGATCGGGATCCACTCGTCGGCGATCGCCGAGTAGCCGGTGCGCACCGGGTTGATCGAGATGAAGCGGCCGCCGCCGCGCTTGAACTTGGCGATCGCGATCTTGAGCGGGTTCGAGTGGTGGTCCTCGGCGGTGCCGATCATCACGAACAGCTTGGCGCGGTCGAGGTCGGGGCCGCCGAATTCCCAGAAGCTGCCGCCGATCGTGTAGATCATTCCGGCGGCCATGTTGACCGAGCAGAAGCCGCCGTGCGCGGCGTAGTTCGGCGTGCCGAACTGGCGCGCGAACATGCTCGTCAGCGCCTGCATCTGGTCGCGGCCCGGTGAAGAGCGCGAACCGCTTCGGATCGCTGGCGCGGATCTTCGCCAGGCGCGTCTCGAGGATCTCGAACGCGCGCTCCCACGAGATCGGCTCGAACTCGCCGGCGCCGCGCTCGCTGCCGGCCTTGCGCAGCAGCGGCCGCGTCAGGCGCGCCGGCGACGACTGCTTCATGATTCCCGAGGCGCCCTTGGCGCAGATCACGCCCTTGTTGATCGGGTGGTTCGGGTTGCCGTCGATGTAGCGCAGCTCGCCGTCGCGCAGGTGGACGCGGATGCCGCAGCGGCAGGCGCACATGTAGCACGTGGTGGTCTTCACCTCGACCGTGGCGCCGGGAACCGGCGACGCCAACGGGTCATGCAAGGGCTCGTGTCGAAAAGAGCCGGAAGACAGCGTGCTTCATCGGCGTTGAATATAGTGTGCCGGCGGTGGCCGCGGCCACGAAACTCGCGGAGGCACGTCATGGGCAATCGATCGCGACGCGAAGCGCTGGCGCTGCTCGCCTCGGGCGCCGTCGCCGCGGGCTGGCCCGGCATCGGCCACGGCGAAGCCGCCGCGCCTGCGCAGCTGGCCGCTGGCGACGCCGCAGCTCACCGGCATCCACGACGTCGCACCCGCCCCCGACGGCGGCGTCTGGTTCACGGCGCAGCGCAGCGGCCATCTCGGCTGGTTCGATCCGCAGACCGGACGCGTCGATCTGGTCGCCCTCGGCAACGGCTCGGCGCCGCACGGCGTGATCCAGGGACCCGACAAGGCGGCGTGGCTGACCGACGGCGGCCTGAACGCGATCGTCCGCGTCGGCTGGCCCGACCGCACGGTGCAGAACCTTCCCGCTGCCCGCGAGCGCGCGCTCGGCCAACCTCAACACGGCGACCTTCGATGGCGACGGCGACCTCTGGTTCACCGGTCAGTGCGGCTTCGTCGGCAAGCTCGCCGTCAGGAGCGGCCAGGTCAGCGTCAAGGAAGCGCCGCGCGGCAACGGGCCCTACGGCATCTGCACGACGCCGCGCGGCGACGTCTGGTGGTGCTCGCTCGCCGGCTCGTTCATCGCCCGGATCGATCGCGCCAGCGGCGACTCGACGATCGTCGAGCCGCCGACGCCCAAGCAGGGAGCGCGTCGCGTCTGGAGCGACAGCAAGTCGCGCGTCTGGGTGAGCGAATGGGTGAGCGGCAACGTCTCGATGTACGACCCGGCCAAGGCGAGCTGGCGCACCTGGCGCCTGCCGGGCACGTCGCCGCGTCCCTACGCGGTCTACGTCGACGAGCGCGACATGGTGTGGCTGAGCGACTGGGGCAGCAACGCGATCGTCCGCTTCGATCCCGGCAGCGAGACCTTCGAGCGCTTCGCGCTCGCCAACGAGGCCGCCGGCGTGCGCCAGATCCTCGGCCGCCCGGGCGAGGTCTGGCTGCCGGAGAGCGGCACCGAGCACATCAGCATGCTGCGCACCGCCTGAGCCGCGCGCCGGCGCGGCCGCCCTCAGCGCGGGCCGCTGTGCATGCGGCCGAGAACGATCGCCAGCGCCGCCGCGCCGAGCGACTTCACCAGCGCCGGATGCTGGGCGTAGAACGCGCCCGCCTTGTCGACGATCGAGCCATCGTGCTGCTCGGCGTGCGCGGCAATCGCGGCGGCATCGGCGGGCGAGACCTGCGACGCCTGTTCCGGCGTGATCGTCGGCGCCGCACCGGCGGGAGCCGCGCCGCCGCCGAGGACGCGGCCGAGCACGCCGCCGCCGAGTCCCGCGAGCACGCTCGGGCCGACCGACTGCAGGATCTGGTTCAGGATGCCCGCGCGCTGCTGCGGATCGGAGCGGCCGAACAGGTCGCCGACCATCTGCCCGAACGGCGGCGTCGCGTCGGAGCGGAACGCGGCGGCGACGCCGTCGCCGAGGTCGTTCGGATTGCTCTGCTGCGCGACCTCGTCGAAGTGCCCGCCGACGCGATCGGGCTGGACGCCGGTCGGATCGGCGTACTGCTTGAGGATGTCGAGGAGTCCCATGGCGTTTCCTTTTCGTGATCGAAGCCGGACAGCATGGACACCGACCGGTTGTTCGTCTGTAGGCGCTCGCCGCATCAGGACGCGGCGAGCAGTGCCAGGGTTCGGGCATCGGCGACGCCAGCGAAGAATCGCTCGAGCGCCTGAACGAAGACCGAAGCCGGCCCGGCGACGGCGGCGAACAAGGTCATCGACGAGCAGAACTTGAGATCGTCGGGCGGGCCGAGGACATCGAGCGCGCTCCGGCCCTCGACCGCGAGCATCAGCCTCGTGCACTCGACCAGGCGCGCGCCGAGCAGCGGGTGGGCGAGGTAGGCGACGGCCTCGGCGCGCGAGGCGATGCCGTAGCGGCGCGCCGTCGCGCTGCGGCCGAGCTCCTTCAGCTGCGGAAAGACGAACCACATCCAGTGGCTTTGCTTCCGACCGCGCGCGAGCTCGTCGCGCGCCTGCGCGTAGACCGCCGCCTGCGCTTCGACGAAGCGCTGCAGGTCGTGCGGATCGGCCGAATCGCCCTGCCCGTCGCTCATCGCCGTTTCCGTTCAGCGTTGCGGCATGTCCTTGGCGCCGTAGCCGAGACTGACGGTCGCGTCGGGCGGGATCGGCGGCATGGTGGCGTTCCACGTCTCCCAGTCGGCGCGCAGCGCCGCCAGCCGCGCCGGCTCGCGACCGCCGCGGTTGGCGCGCTCGCGCTCGTCGGCGCTCAGGTCGAAGAGGTAGTCGTGCTCGTCGACGCGCAGATACTTCCAGGCGCCGCGGCGCAGCGCGCGCTGGCCGCGATGGTTCATGCGCCAGTGCAACGGCCGCTCGAAAGTCGCGCCCGGATCGGCGAGGACTCGCATCAGCGAGACGCCGTCGAGCGGATACGCCGGATCGGCGGCGACGCCGGCGGCGTCGAGCATCGTCGTCGTCCAGTCCATCGTCATGCACAGCTGCTCGCTGGTCGCGCCGGCGCCGATGCGCGCCGGCCAGTGGGCGATCCAGGGCACGCGGATCCCGCCCTCGGTGAGATCCATCTTGCCGCCGACCAGCGGCCAGTTGTCGCTGAAGCGCTCGCCGCCGTTGTCGCTCGTGAAGACGACGAGCGTGTCGTCGGCGACGCCCTTGGCGACGAGCGCCGCCATGATCCAGCCGATGCCTTCGTCCATCTGGCCGATCATGCGGCGGTAGGTGTGGATATTGCCGCCGTGCAGGTGGAACAGGTTGTCCTTGACCTCGGCGGCGAGCGCGGCGTCGTCGCGCGTTTCCCACGGCCAGTGCGGCGCGGTGTAGTGGACGCTGAGGAAGAACGGCGCGCCGTTCTTCGTCGCCGCGCGCTCGATGAAGTCGACCGCGCGACGCGAGATCAGGTCGGTGAGATAGCCGTCCTCGCGGTGCTCGGCCTCGCCCTGCCAGAGGTCATGTGTGCCGCGCGAGTCGCAGTGGCTGAAGTAGTCGACTCCGCCCGACATCGGCCCGAAAAATTCGTCGTAGCCCGAGCGCAGCGGGCTGAACGCGGGCGGATAGCCGAGGTGCCACTTGCCGGCGAGCGCGGTGCGGTAGCCGGCGTCCTTGAGCAGCGACGGCAGCGTCGGATGATCGGGCGGCAGGCCGAGCGTCGCGCTGCCGCGGCTCCTGCTGTTGATCGGCTCCTCGGCGGCGCCGCGCAGGCGGTACTGGTAGCGCCCGGTCATGAGCGCGAATCGGGTCGGCGAGCAGACCGGCGAATTGGCGTAGCCCTGGGTCAGGCGCAGGCCGCTCGCGGCGAGCCGGTCGAGCACCGGCGAGACCGGCACCCGGCCGCCGTAGCAGCCGAGGTCGGCGAAGCCGAGGTCGTCGGCGACGATGAAGACGATGTTCGGCCGCTTCATTCGCTCGAGGATATCCGCATCGCCGCGCCAACCGATCACTTGCGGCGGCCGCCGCGGCGCCGGCGCAGCGCCTCGGCGAGGACGTGGCGCGAACGCTCGACGGCTTCGCTTGCCGCGGGCGCGTCGGCGCCGGGCGCCGCCGCGAGACCCTGCGGCGAATCGCGCAGCGAGCCGAAGGTGCGGGCATAGACGCGCGTGAACTCCGCGCCGAGCAGGAAGATCTGCGCCGAGTAGTACATCCACACCAAGAGCAGGATCAGCGATCCGGCGGCGCCGAAGCCCGAGGCGAAGCTGCTCCGGCCGAGGTACAGGCCGATCAGCGACTTGCCGACCGCGAACAGCAGCGCCGTCACGCCGGCACCGAGCCAGACGTCGGCCCAACCGATGCGCACGTGCGGGATGATCTTGTAGATCATCGCGAAGGTCGCGGTGACGAAGGCGAACGTGACGCCGAAGTTGAGGAGCTCGACGAGGAGCGCCCACGGCCCCATCAGATGGCCGGTGAACTTGGCCAGCGCCGCGACGCCGGCGCTCGCGACGAGCGAGACGATCAGCAGGAAGCCGACGCCCAGGACCATCCCGAACGACAGCAGGCGCGAGCGGACCAGCGCCCAGAGCCCGGGATCGGCGCGGTGCGGCGCGCGCCAGATGCGGTCGAGCGAGTTCTGCAGCTCGCCGAACACCGACATCGCGCCGATCAGCAGCACCGCGCCGCCGACGACCGTGCCGAGCACGCCCTGGGCCGGCCTGTTGACGTTCTGCAGCAGGCTCTGCACGGTCGCCGCGCCGGCTTCGCCCATCAGCTCGCGCAGCTCGGCGAAGATCTCGCCGCGCGCCGCGTCGGGGCCGAAGACGAGACCGGCGATCGAGATGACGATCAGCAGCAGCGGCGCGATCGAGAACAGCGTGTAGTAGGCGAGCGCCGCGCCCATGCTCGGCGCGTAGTCGTCGAGCCACGCTGCCGATGGCGGCGCGCAAGAGGCCGATGAGCTGCGACAGGTTGAAGGGCATCGCGTGGCAGGCGGAGCGGCGGAGAACGCTCTATCATCGCCCGCCAGGACACGAACGGCGCCATCTCGCGCCGTCGTGGCCGCCTCAACATCAGGAGACAACCGATGATCGCTCGCCGTTTCGCCTTGGGTACCCTTGCCGCCGCCGCTGCGTTCGCCTTCGCCGGCTGCGGCATGATGTCCGACAACAAGATGGCCGGCGCGATGACCGTGCCGCTCTCGGCCGAGCAACGAAGTGCCGCCGAACGCGAGCTCCGGCTCGGGCAGCGCCAAGGTCGAGCTCGACGGCAACGTCGTCAAGTGGACCGTCAACTATTCGGGAATGACCGGTCCGGTCACCGCCGGCCACTTCCACGGCCCGGCACCGGCCGGCTCGAACGCCGGTGTCGTGGTGCCGTTCGCCGGCCCGCTCGCCAGCCCGATCATCGGCTCGGCGACGCTGACCTCGGCCCAGGTCGACCAGCTCAAGTCGGGCATGTGGTACATCAACCTGCACACCGCGGCCAACCCCGGCGGCGAGATCCGCGGCCAGGTCAAGTAAGCAGCCCGCCCTCGCCCCGCCGAGGCGCCGCCGGTCACAGCGACCGCGGCGCCTTTGCTTTTTCCTCCTCGCGCAGGCGCAGCACGCGCCGCTGCACCTTGCCGGTCGTGGTCATCGGCAAGGCGTCGATGAACTCGATCTCCTTCGGGTACTCGTAGGGCGCGAGCTTGCCGCGCACGTGCGCCTGCAGCTCGCTCGGCGAGCTCGGGCGACGCGCGCGAACCCGGGCGCGAGGACGACGAAGGCCTTGACCAGCGCGCCGCGCTCGGCATCGGGCTTGGGGACGACGGCGGCGTTCGCGACCGCCGCGTGCTTGACCAGGCAGTTCTCGATCTCGCTCGGGCCGATGCGATAGCCGGCGGCCTTGAAGACGTCGTCGCTGCGGCCCTGGTACCAGAGGTAGCCGTCGTCGTCCATGACCGCGGTGTCGCCGGTGCGGCACCAGCTGTCGTCGGGGTCGCCGGTGAACTTGGCGCGGGTCGCGTCGTCGCGCTTCCAGTAGCCGAGGAAGAAGATCGGATCGCGGTCGCCGTGGACGTCGCGCCGGTGCAGGGCGACGTCGCCGGGCGTGCCGCGCGGGCACTCGCGGCCGTCGTCGTCGATCACGGCGACGCGGTGGCCCGGGTAGGGCCGGCCCATGCTGCCGGCGCGCGCCGGCCAGCGCACGGCGCAGTTGCCGACGATGTAGTTGATCTCGGTCTGGCCGAACATCTCGTTCGGGACGATGCCGAGCTGGTCGCGGCACCAGGCGAAGACGGCGTCGCCGACCGCCTCGCCGGCGCTCATGATCGCGCGCAGCGAAAGCGTCGAAGCGCTCGCGCGGCGCCGGCACCGCCTTCATCATCGCCTTCAGCGCGGTCGGAAAGAGGAAGGTGTGGGTGACGCGGTGGCGCGCCATCACCTCGAACGCGAGCTCGGGCGCGAAGCGGCGCTGCAGGGCGACGATCTCGCGGCCGAAGTAGAGCGTCGGCAGGAGCGCATCCATCAAGCCCGCCGGTCCAGGCCCAGTCGGCCGGGCGACCAGAACACGCGCGTCGTCCTGCGGAGAACCAGTTCTGGCTGCAGACGAACCCGGGCAGGTTGCCGATCAGCGCGCGGTGCGGGATCAGCGTGCCCTTCGGCGGGCCGGTCGTGCCGCTGGTGTAGATCAGCACGGCGGCATCGTCGGCGCGCGTCTTCGCGGCAGCGAGCGCCGCCGCTCGCGCTGGCGAGCGCGCGCGACCAGTCGACGTCGCCCTGCCCTTCGGCCTTGCCGACGGCGATCACCGTCGCGAGCTTCGGACAGCAGCGGCCGCGCCGCGACGACGTTGGCGATGCCGCTCTCGTCGACGATCGCCAGCCGCGCCTCGCTGTCGTTGATGCGGTACTCGAGCGCGTCGGGGCCGAACAGCATCGACAGCGGCATCGCGACCGCGCCGAGGCGATAGAGCGCGATGTGCGCGACCGCGGTCTCGAAGCGCTGCGGCAGGACCAGCGCGACGCGGTCGCCGCGACCGACGCCGAGGCCGCGCAGCGCGGCCGCGAGCCGGTCGGCGGCGCGATCGAGCTCGCCGTAGCTGAAGTCGCTGCGCGCGCCGCGCTCGTCCTCGAAGCGGATCGCGACCGCGTCGGGCCGTTCGCGCGCCCAGCGCGTGCAGCAGACCTCGGCGATGTTGAAGCGGCCGGCACGTGCCAGCGAAAGCCGGCGTGCAGCCTCGGCGTAGCGCGTCGCGCGCTCAGCCACGCGCGCCGGTCCGGCGAACGCGGCCGAGCGCCGGCCGGCGATGCGGCAGATGCGCCAGTCCGGCATCACCGTCGCGCCCATGCGCTCGTAGAAGCGGATCGCGCCGGCGTTCCAGTCGAGCACGCTCCACTCGAAGCGGCCGCAGCCGCGCGTCGCGGCGAGCCGGGCGAGATGCGCGAGCAAGCCTTGGCCGATGCCACGCCCGCGCTGCTCGGGCTCGACGAACAGGTCCTCGAGATAGAGGCCGGGCCGGGCGAGAAAGGTCGAGAAGTTGGTGAAGAAGAGCGCGAAGGCGACGACCCGGCCTTCGCTCTCGGCGACGATCGCCTCGGCGACTGGTCGCGGCCCGAAGAGATGCGGCGCAAGCGAGGCCGGGGTGACCTCGACCAGGTGGCTGAGCTGCTCGAACTCGGCCAGCCCGTGGATCAGGCGAACGATCGCGGCGACGTCGCCGGGGGCGGCGGGACGGATCGCGAAGCTTGCGCCCGAAGGCGGCGGGGGCGAGGCTACGGCGGACATGGCGCCGATTCTGGCATCGCGCTTACAGTGAGGCGATGAGTGCAGAGCCCTATCGCCCGCGGCGGCCGGCGCGCAGCGTCTACGTCGCCGCGCGCGGCCTGCGCCAGCATCTGCTCGAATGGGGCGACCCGGCCATGGCGAGCGCCGACCGGCCGACGCTCGTCATGCTGCACGGCTGGATGGACGTCGCCGCGTCGTTCCAGTTCGTCGTCGATGCCCTGCGCGACGACCGCCACGTGCTCGCGCTCGACTGGCGCGGCTTCGGCGCAAGCGACACGCCGGCGGTCGACACCTACTACTTCACCGAGTACCTCGGCGACCTCGAGCTCGTCCTGGACGCGCTCTTCGGCGCCGACCGCGGTCCGATCGACCTGCTCGGCCACAGCATGGGCGGCAACGTCGCGATGCTCTATTCGGGCGTGCGTCCCGACAAGATCCGCCGCCTGGTCAACCTCGAAGGCTTCGGCATGCCGCGCTCGCCGCCGACGTTGGCGCCGGCGCGGATCGGCGCGCTGGCTCGACCAGCTGAAGACGCCGATGCAGCTCAAGCCCTACCCCGACCTCGCTGCCGTCGCCGCGCGCCTGCGCAGGACCAATCCGCTGCTGCGCGGCGACCGCGCCGAGTGGCTGGCGGCGCACTGGTCGCGGCCGACCGGCAGCGACGCCGCCGGCGAGCGCGCCCTCCTCGCGGACGTCAATCACAAGCGGATGAGCCCGCTGCTGGCACAGGTCGACGAATGGCTCGAATGCTGGAAGCGGATCACGGCGCCGCTGCTCTGGGTCGAGGGCGACCGCTCCGACCCGAGCATCTGGTGGGGCGACCGCTACAGCAAGGCCGAGTTCCACCAGCGGCTCGACCTCGTCGCCGACGTGCGCCGCCACGTCGTCGCGCCGGCCGGCCACATGCTGCACCATGACCGGCCCGAGGAGATCGCGGCGCTGGTCGAATCGTTCCTGTCAGAATCGCGCCTCCGCGCAGCGACCTGACCGAGCAACACCATGGACGTCGAACACATCAATGCCATCGGCAACCGCCTGGCCGACCTGACGAAGCGCACGGTCGACCTCCGGGGGTATCTTTGACTACGACCGCAAAGCGCTGCGCCTGAACGAGGTCAACGCCGCCCTCGAGAATCCGAACGTCTGGAACGAGCCGAAGCGCGCCCAGGAACTCGGCCGCGAGAAGCGAACGCTCGACACGGTGGTCACGACGATCGACCACCTCACCTCCAACCTCGCCGACAACAGCGAGCTCTACGAGATGTCGAAGGAGGAGTCGGACTTCGACGGCCTCGTCGCGATCGAGGCCGACGCCGCCAAGCTCGAGGCGACGATCGCCGAGCTCGAGTTCCGGCGCATGTTCAACAACCCGCTCGACCCGAGCAACTGCTTCATCGACATCCAGGCCGGCGCCGGCGGCACCGAGGCGTGCGACTGGGCGGCGATGCTGCTGCGTCAGTACCTCAAGTACTGCGAGCGAAAAGGTTTCAAGACCGAGGTGATGGAGGAGACCGCCGGCGACGTCGCCGGCATCCGCAGCGCGACGATCAAGGTCGAGGGTGAGTATGCGTTCGGCCTGCTGCGCACCGAGACCGGCGTGCACCGGCTGGTGCGAAAGAGCCCGTTCGATTCGGCGGGCGGGCGCCACACCAGCTTCGCCAGCCTGTTCGTCTATCCCGAGGTCGACGACTCGATCGAGATCGAGATCAACCCGGCCGACGTCCGCACCGACACCTTCCGCGCCTCGGGCGCGGGCGGCCAGCACATCAACAAGACCGACTCGGCGGTGCGCCTGACGCACATCCCGACCGGCATCGTCGTCCAGTGCCAGAACGACCGCTCGCAGCATCGCAACCGCGACGAAGCCTGGCAGATGCTGCGCTCGCGCCTCTACGAGCACGAGATGCGAATCCGGATGGCGGCGCAGCAGAAGCTCGAGGACACCAAGACCGACGTCGGCTGGGGTCACCAGATCCGGAGCTACGTCCTCGACCAGAGCCGGATCAAGGACCTGCGCACCAACGTCGAGATCAGCAACACGCAGAAGGTGCTCGACGGCGATCTCGATCCGTTCATCGAGGCCAGCCTCAAGCAAGGCGTGTGAGCGCTCCCAAGACAAGAGACATCAGAGGCAAGGAACCGTCCCATGCGTGAAGGCAACGCCCCGCTCGTACGCCGCGAAGACTACGCGGCGCCGCCGTTCTGGATCAGGAAGGTCGATCTCACCTTCGAGCTCGACCCGGCCAAGACGATGGTCATCAACAAGATGCAGATCGAGAGGAACGGCGCCGTCGCCGCCGGGCCGCTGAAGTTGCACGGCGAAGACATCACGCTGACGCGCTGCCTCGCGAACGGCGAGTCGGTCTCGTTTCGCCACGAGGACAGCCTGCTCGTCATCGACAACCTGCCCGAAGGCAGCTTCACGCTGGAGATCAGGAACACCTGCGCGCCCGAGCGGAACACGCGCCTGTCGGGCCTCTACACGTCGGGCGGCGGCTTCTTCACGCAGTGCGAGGCCGAGGGCTTCCGCCGCATCACCTACTTCCTCGACCGTCCCGACGTGATGGCCGAGTACACGCGTGACGATGAAGGCGAACAAGGCGGCGTACCCGGTGCTGCTGTCGAACGGCAACCTGGTCGAGCAGGGCGATCTCGACAACGGCCGCCACTTCGCCAAGTGGCACGACCCGTTCCCCAAGCCGAGCTACCTGTTCGCGCTCGTCGCCGCCGACCTGGTCGCGCGCGAGCAGCACATCCGCTCGCGCGCCGGCAAGGACCATCTGCTGCAGGTCTACGTGCGCCGCGGCGACCTCGACAAGACCGAGCACGCGATGAACTCGCTGGTCGCCTCGGTCGTGTGGGACGAGGCCCGCTTCGGCCTGGCGCTCGATCTCGAGCGCTTCATGATCGTCGCGGTCGGCGACTTCAACATGGGCGCGATGGAGAACAAGGGCCTCAACATCTTCAACACCAAGTACGTCCTGGCCAACGCGGCGACCGCGACCGACGCCGACTTCGAGGCGATCGAATCGGTGGTCGGCCACGAGTACTTCCACAACTGGACCGGCAACCGCATCACCTGCCGCGACTGGTTCCAGCTGAGCCTGAAGGAAGGCCTGACGGTCTTTCGCGACCAGGAATTCAGCATGGACATGGTCGCGAGCGCGACCGCGCGCGCGGTCAAGCGGATCAGCGACGTGAGGAGCCTGCGTCAGGTCCAGTTCGCCGAAGACGCCGGACCGATGGCGCATCCGGTGCGGCCCGACAGCTACGTCGAGATCAACAACTTCTACACCCCGACCGTCTACGACAAGGGCGCCGAGGTCGTGCGCATGATGCAGACGCTGGTCGGCCGCGACGGCTTCGCGCGCGGCATGAAGCTCTACTTCGAGCGCTTCGACGGCCAGGCCGTGACCTGCGACGACTTCGCCCAGGCGATCGCCGATGCCAACCCGGCGAGCTCGCTGGCGCGCCTGCTGCCGCAGTTCAAGCGCTGGTACGCACAGGCCGGAACGCCGCGGGTGACGGCGCGCGGCCGCTACGACGCGCCTTCGCGCACCTACACCCTCGGCCTCGAGCAGGCGCCGGCGCCCGCGGCGACGACGGCGCGGGAGCCGTTCGTGATCCCGCTCGCGATCGGCCTGGTCGGTCGCGACGGCCAGGCGATGACGATGCGCCTCGAGGACGAGCCGGAGAGCGCCGCGGCGACCTCGCGCGTGCTCGTCCTCGACGAAGCGAGGATGTTCTTCACCTTCGTCGACGTCGACCAGCCGCCGGTGCTCTCGCTCCTGCGCGGCTTCTCGGCGCCGGTGATCCTGGTCGACGGCCTGAGCGATGCCGACCTGCTGATCCTGCTCGGCCACGACACCGACCCGTTCAACCGCTGGGAAGCCGGCCAGCGACTGGCGATGAACCGCCTGCTCGCCAGCGTGCGCTCGAGCGCCGAGCCGGCGCCGGTCGACGCGGACTTCGTCGCCGGCATGCGCGGCGTGCTGCGCGACCCGACGGCTCGACCCGGCGTTCAAGGAGCTCGTCCTCACCCTGCCGAGCGAGCCGTACATCGGCGAGCAGCTCGCGAGCGTCGATCCGCAGCGCATCCACGTCGCGCGCGAAGCGATGAAGCGCGGGCTCGCGAGCGCCTTGCGCGCCGACTGGGAATGGGCCTTCGAGAGCCACCAGGTGAGCGGCGGCTACTCGCCCGACCCGGCCTCGGCCGGACGGCGCGCGCTCGCCAACCTCGCCCTGGCGATGCTGTGCCTCGACGCCGTCGAGCGGTCGGACACGGTCTGGCCGGGCCGCGCCTACCAGCGCTTCAAGGACGCCTCGAACATGACCGACCGGCAGGGTGCGCTCGCCGCGCTGCTCTTCGCCGGCTCGCCGCTCGCCGACGAGGCGCTCGAGCGCTTCATGGCGATGTTCAAGGGCGATGCGCTGGTCGTCGACAAGTGGTTCGCGCTTGCAGGCGATGGCGCCCGAGCGCGACGGCAAGGTGTTCGAGCGCGTCAAGGCGCTGCTTCGGCATCGCGACTTCAGCCTCGCCAACCCGAACCGGGCGCGCAGCCTGATCGGCGCCTTCGTCCTCGGCAACCCGGCCGGCTTTCACCGCGCCGATGCCGGCGGCTACGCGTTCTGGGCCGAGCGCGTGCTCGAGCTCGACCGCATCAACCCGCAGCTGGCGTCGCGCATCGCCCGCGCCCTCGATCGCTGGAGCCAGCTCGCCGAGCCGTACCGCAGCGCCGCGCGCGCGGCGATCGCCCGCGTCGCGGCGGCGCCGGGACTGTCGAGCGACACGAGCGAGATCGTGACGCGCGCGCTGGCAATCGCCTGAGGACGCCATCATGGCCACCAAGACCAAAGGCAGGAAGAACGCGTTCTACGCGCAGTCGGGCGGCGTCACCGCCGTCATCAACGCCTCGGCGTGCGGCGTGATCGAGACCGCGCGCGCGCATCGCGACGTGATCGGCAACGTCTACGCCGGCCGCAACGGCATCATCGGCGCCCTCACCGAAGACCTGATCGACACCAGCCAGGAATCGGCGAGCATGATCCGCGCGCTGCGCACGACGCCGGCCGGCGCGTTCGGCTCGTGCCGCTACAAGCTCAAGTCGCTCGAAGCGAACCGGCGCGAGTACGAGCGCCTGATCGAGGTCTTCCGCGCCCACGACATCGCCTGGTTCTTCTACAACGGCGGCGGCGACTCGGCCGACACGTGCTTCAAGGTGAGCCAGCTGTCGCAGTCGATGGGCTATCCGCTGCAGGCGATCCACGTGCCGAAGACGGTCGACAACGACCTGCCGCTCACCGACTGCTGCCCCGGCTTCGGCTCGGTCGCCAAGTACGTCGCGGTGTCGGCGCTCGAGGCGTCGTTCGACGTCCGCTCGATGGCGCGCACCTCGACCAAGGTGTTCGTGCTCGAGGTGATGGGCCGACACGCCGGCTGGATCGCCGCCGCCGGCGGGCTGATCGAGGAGCACGGCATCCCGGTCGTGATCCTCTTTCCGGAGATCGAGTTCGACGAGAAGAAGTTCATCGCCCGCGTCGACGCGCTGGTCAAGAAGCACGGCTACTGCACGGTGGTGGTCTCGGAGGGCGCGCATCGCGCCGACGGCACGTTCCTCGCCGAGCAGGGCACGCGCGACGCCTTCGGCCACGCCCAGCTCGGCGGCGCCGCGCCGGTGGTCGCGAACATGATCAAGCAGGCGCTCGGCCACAAGTTCCACTGGGCGGTCGCCGACTACCTGCAGCGCGCGGCGCGCCACATCGCCTCGAAGACCGACGTGCGCCAGGCCTACGAGCTCGGCAAGCGCGCGGTCGAGCTGGCGCTGAAGGGCCACAACGCGGTGATGCCGACGATCGAGCGCACCTCCGACGTCCCGTACCGCTATCGCATCGGCGTCGCCGACCTCGCCAAGGTCGCCAACGTCGAGAAGTTCATGCCACGCGATTTCATCAGCGCCGACGGCTTCTCGATCACCGACAAGTGCCGCCGCTACCTGCGTCCGCTCGTTGCCGGCGAGGACTACCCCGCGTACCGCGCCGGCCTGCCGGTTTACGCGACGCTGAAAAACGTCGCCGTGCCGCCGCGCCTCGCGCCATTCGCTTTGGCCTGAGGCGGCTCCGCTAGAATGCGCCCCTCGCGCGGCGGCTCTCCGCTGCCACCGCGACGCCGGCGTAGCTCAGTTGGTAGAGCAGCGCATTCGTAATGCGAAGGTCGGGAGTTCGACTCTTCTCGCCGGCACCAACGAAATCAAGGGCCCGCCGGTGAGCGGGCCCTTCCCTTTTGGGCCGCATGGGCCGCAAATGCGGCCCATGCGGCCCATCTGAGTTTTCGACCTTCGCACGATTCGTATCTGGACCGCAGAAACTCGCAACGCACAGCCTCAGCTGTACCTTCGGCGCGCTCCACGAGGTCGCGCTAGATCTCAACCGCGCTGCCCTAACGCACGTGCGATGCGGTAGCGACCGCCCCGGGGTGCCGCCGTGCAGATTGGTCGCAGCTCACCCGAGACGCCGCGGGACGGCTGAGGCATAACACCCTACGCGGCAAAGCCCCACTTCAGACTGCCCAGAAGCGCCCTGACTCGATCCAGACCCCAGGGCGTACGCGCGTACTGCAGCGGCGTCTTTCCATCGAGCATCGGGTGACGCGCAGTGAGCCATCCAAAGGCGTGCTCAATCGTCCGGAACACGTCCAGCGCCAGGGCCATCAATTCGATCAGCAACATGGCTTTTTCTGCCGCCATGGGCGGCAGCGTTGCGCCTCTTGCGACGCGACGCGTCAGGGCGCGCGGCGACAGCCCGATGTACTCGGCAACGTGTTCGACGGAGATCGCGCCCTCCAAAGCGAGTTCGGCAACGACAGCGGAACAAACTCCGCGCTTGAGGACGCTTTCGGCCGTTGCGCCGCTGAAGACCAAGCTAAGCTCAAGGGTGCCGAGCTGGACGAGTGGTTGGGCGAACGGGCGGCCACGAGTCTTTGCTCCCGTGGCTCCGACGAGCTCGTTGACGTGCCGGGTCCAGCGCCAGATCTCGGCGGGAATCGTTAAAGCGGTGCTGGCCAAGTCCCCTGCCCCGAACTCTCATCGATCATGTCCTCCGTGCCCTCCAGCTTCGCACGGGTCGCTCCGACAATAGTCCTGTATTCGAATCGGAGGCAATGATCCGTAAGTCCCGCGGCGCCCCGACGCCGAACTGGCCGGAGCCGGCGGAGCCGTCGTCGACCGATGCCACCGCACGCAAAACGTCGACGGACCCGCAAACGTTCGAGGAGTGGGCCGAACAGGCGATGGTCAAGATGGAAGAGCTGAGCCGCAACGAGACGCTCAGGCAGGAGATCGGGCGCAAGCTTTTCTGACCTTCGAGGCCGACGAAGGCTTCCGGGTCTGCCGGATCACGTTGCGGACGAGGCGCGCCAACGGCCAATGGCCTTGGGACGCTTACGTCCGGACTACCGGGCGATGCCTAGCGCTTCAACGCCTTCGTCCCCGGGAAGTTTTGCTTGCCCCACTGGAGGAGCGCCCGCAGCACCTCGCCGAGGGCCATCCCCTGCGGGGTGAGCGAATAAGCGTAGCGGACCGGCCGTTCCTGGTAGGGCGTCCCAGAAACGAGTCCCGCCTCCTGCAGCCGCTTGAGCCTGTCGGCCAGGATGCTGGTCTGGATGCGTTCGGGTGACTCGAGAAGTTCTCCGAACGTCGACCTTCCGTGCATCAGATCGCGCACCACGAGCAGCGTCCACTTGTCGCCCACGATGTCGAGCGAGCAGGCGATGGCGCAGTCGGACCTTCGCTCGGTCATTGCGACGTTCTTTACCAAAGAGATCCCCGTTTGTGACTTGCGAATCACAAGTATATGCGGTACCGTGGGTTACTTGCGATTCGCAAGCCACATTCAGGAGCCTGCCATGTCAACTCTGTCCACCTCCATCCCCGGTCCTCGGGACTACGCCATACGGCCCACAGCGGTCTGGCTGACGCTGCTCGCGTGGCTGGCAGTGATCGTGGCGCTCGGAGCGCGGGGCAGCTTCGTCGCGCCGCCAGGCCAACCCCCGCTGTCGATGCTGATTGCCTTTGCGGGACCGATGATCGCCTTCTTCGTCGCGCTGCAGACGTGGCCGCCGCTGCGCAGCTACCTCGCCTCCCTCGACTTGCGCGTGGTGACCGCGATCCATGCCTGGCGCTTCATCGGCTTTACCTTCATCGCCCTGCTCGCGCAGGGGCTGGTGCCAGGAGCTTTCGCCTTGCCGGCTGGACTTGGGGACATGACGGTCGCGTTGGCGGCGCCCTGGATGGTGATCCGTCTCATCGACCGCCCTGGATTCGTGACCAGCAAAGCGTTTCTGTGGTGGAACCGGTTCGGGATGCTGGACCTGGTCGTGGCTCTGGTCACCGGAGCCTTGGCAGGCGGCATCGTGCCGGCGCTTTCTGGAGGGACGCAAGCAGATCTCCTGGCCCGCTTGCCGGTGGTCCTGATCCCTGCCTTTGGGGTGCCGATCCTGCTGATGCTGCATGTCACCGCGCTGATCCAGATTCGGGCGGCTCAGCGGTAGGCCAGTGAGCGCGGCCGCTTCGCCTTGGGCGGGCGGCCACCGCGAACGGCTGCTGGTGTCCGCGCTTAGGGCTCGTGTTGAGTTCAGCGAACGTCGCTAGCCGTTTTCAACGAACCTTGCTAGCCGGAGTGCCAGCAAGCTGTTGATTTCACAGCGTTTAGGGCCGCTTGGGGGGTGTTGCGGTCCAGTTGCCTTCTCGCCATTGAGGACAGTCTCCATTTCATCGAACCGCGCTACTGCCAAACGAGCTTTCCGTACACCGTGCTAGCGCCGCCGGCGCTGTTTCCCCCGTACGCAAGACATCGGCATGGGACATGACGTCGAAGGCGAAGCGGTAAACACGCTCGATGACGTACGCTAGCAGGGTTCGTGGACGCCATTAGCGCGGTTTGCTGAACTCAACAGCAGGAGACCTGGCTGAGCCTGCCTGCCAGATTCATCGACTGCCCTTCGCCACGCTTAGAGGTTGGCTTGTGCGCGAGTCGCACAACATGGTTGGTCTGCTCAAGAAGGTTGGCCGACAAGGGCTCGAGCGGCGCGAGCTCGGTCGGCTTGACGCCGATCACCCTTGCAAAAGCCGCATTGGCACGATCTTTGAGCCTGTTGGCAGGATCTGAGATCCCCAACAGCAACCTCAGCGACGGCAGTTGCCCTACAACCCTTCGCACGCAGAGAAGCCTGGAATGTGCCGCAGCGAGCGAACGTTTACGCGCCTCTCTGGCCAGTCGGCGCCGCTTGAGCAAGCTTCGCGCTAGAGGTAGGTTTCGGCAGCCTCTTCACCGAAGCGACCGGGCGGCCCTTCCCATGCGATGCGTGCGTGGTCGAGCACGTAGACGCGGTCGGCATGAGGCAGCGCGAAGGTGACGTTCTGCTCGCCTAGCAGCACACTGATGGACGTGGTCGCGCGCAGCCGCTCCAAGGCCTTCGACAAGGTCTCGAGGATCACCGGCGCAAGCCCGAGCGTCGGCTCGTCGAGGATCAGCAGGTGTGGCTTCATCATCAGCGCTCGGGCGATGGCCAGCATCTGCTGCTCGCCGCCGCTCAGCGTGCGCGCGATCTGCCCTTGCCGGCTCTCGAGGATCGGAAAAAGCTCGAACAGCCATTGCAAGCGAGAGCGGCGCTCTTCGGTGTCGAGCGTATTGCCGCCGAGGTCGAGGTTCTCTCGCACGCTCATGTCGCCGAACAGCTCGCGCGTTTCCGGGCACTGGACGATGCCGCGGCGAGCAATAGCGGCCGCACTGGCGCCACGCAGGTCCTCGTCGCGCCAGCGGATCGCTCCAGAGTGCGGCACCAGGCCGGACACCGCGTTGAAGAGCGTCGACTTGCCCGCGCCGTTGAGCCCGACCACCGAGACGAATTCGCCCTCGTGCACATGCAGAGAGACATCGTGCAGGGCGATTGCCTTTCCGTAGTGGACTCCGACCGCCTCGAGACGGAGCGCGGGCACCTTGCCGGCGAAGCTGGCGTGCGGCCGCGCTGCGCTGACGAGCGCTCCGCCGAGGTAGACGCGGCGCACCGTCTCATCGCGCATGACCTCGGCGGCAGCGCCTTCGGCGATGCGCTCGCCGAGGTACATGGCAAGCACTCGGTCAACCAGGGCTGACACGCCCTTGACGTTGTGGTCGACGAGGAGGACGGCGCGTCCTTCGGCACGAAACTCGCGGATCAGATCGGAGAACGCTGCGACCTCGGACGCGGTCAGCCCCGCGAACGGCTCGTCGACCATCACCAGCTTCGGGCTGCGCGCGATCGCCTTCGCCAACTCGAGCCGGCGCAGGTCGGCGAACGCCAGGGTGGGCGGCCTGCGCTCGAGCACCGTCCCGAGACCGACGCGCTCGGCGATCGCTCGCGCCTTGGCATCCACCTCCGCTCCGGCAACCAGTTGCGAGAGACGATCAGGCAGCAGGGCAACCTTGATGTTTTCGAGCACCGTCTGTCGCTGCAACGGACGCGAGTGCTGAAAAACCAGGCCCACACCCAGGCGGGCGATCTTGTGCGCCGGCAGTCCGGCGATCTCTACGCCATCGAATCGGACGGAGCCGGCGCTGGGCGGCTCGATGCCGAGGATCGTCTTCATCGCCGTCGACTTGCCCGAACCGTTCGGGCCGATCAGACCGAGGATCTCGCCGGGTCGGATCGACAGGCTCAGGTCCTTGACTGCGACCAGGCCACCGTAGCGCTTGGTCAGACCCGAGACCTCGAGAATCGCAGGCTGGCTCATGCCCGGGAACGGCCGCGCAGCATGCCGAGAAAGCCGTCCGGAAAAAGCAGGATCACGATCAGCGCCAGGACCGAGACGACCAGCGTGGCCAGTTCGCCGAGCGGACGCAGCAGCTCGCCCATACCGATCAGGAACACGGCCCCGATGGCAGCGCCCACGACCGTGCGCCGGCCGCCCAGCACCGCGGCGATGATGACCTGCACGCCGACCGAGATGTCGACGAAGGTGCCGACCGACGCCGTCCCCATGTAGAACACCATCAACGCACCGGCCAGGCCGGAGAAGAAGGCACTGACGATGAACGCCGCCAGCTTGTGCTTGGCGACGTTGAAGCCGAGCGCGCTCGCCTGCACCGAATCCTGGCCGCTTGCCTGCAGGATGAGGCCGATTGCCGAGCGCGACAGTCCGAACAGAATGGCGCCGCTGATGGCCATGAAGGCGAAGGCGATCCAGTAGTTGACGTGTGCGTCGACCGAGATCACGTCGGGCACGGCCAGGCCGATCTCACCGCCGGTCAGCTCGGCGAAGACGACGACGAAGTTCTGCAGCAGCAGCACCGCCACCAGCGTCGTCAGGCCGAAGTAAGGCCCGCGCAGTCGCAACGCCGGCAGGGCGAGAACGACGCCGCCGATCACGGCTGCGGCGGCGCCCGCGGCCACGCAGAGCCAGATCGGGATCGCCGGAGAGAGCCGGGCGTCGAGGATGCCGGCGGTATAGGCACCGAGGCCGATGAGGAACGTCGGCCCGAAGTTGACTTCGCCGGCGAAGCCGAACAGGAGGTCCCAGGACATCGCGAACACCGCCGTGTAGCACGCCACCGTCAGCAGCCCCAACACGTATCCGGAGGCGAATAGCGGCAGCGCCAATCCGGCGACGAGGGTCGCCAGGCCGATCCAGACCAGGCGCGAGGAGAAGGCGGTCCGCGTGTTCATCGCCTGCCGAACAGGCCTTGCGGCCGGACGTACATGACCAGCACCAACAACAGCAACGCCGGCACGGTGCGGTACGCCGGCGAGATCGTGTAGGCAGTGATCGTTTCGAGGTAGCCGACAACGTAGGCGGCAATCAACGATCCGGACACGCTGCCCAGGCCGCCAAGGACGACGATCGAGAACGCGCTGGCGGTCAGCGGCCCGACGCTGTATGAGCTGACGCCCAGGAACATGCCGAGCAGGATGCCGGCAACACCGGCGAGCAGCCCGTACACCGCCCAGACCGTGAGGTAGATGTTGGAAAGCTCGTAGCCGAGCAGCGTCACGCCGCGCGGATTCATCGACGCCGCCAGGACCGCCTTGCCGCGACGGGTGCGATTGACGAGCAGCCAGAGCAGTCCGATCACGATCCAGCAGATCGCAGCGGTGAAGAACTCGTTGCTCGGAGTGCGCACGCCCAGCACCGTGACGACGCCCTCGACGATCGGCAGCACGGTCTTGGCGTTGTTGGTGAAGAGCCAGGCGACCAACTCCTGGATGATGATCCCCCACAGCAGGGTCGCCGTCAGGATGAAGATCTCACGCTCCGACTCGGCGATCCGCCGCGACCGCTGGATCGGCCGCACGGCGATGAAGTAGGTAGCGAAGGCCAGCAGCACGCCGACGCCGATGCCGATCACCGCCGCCGCGTAGGGGCCGACGTGGAGCAGTCCCGCCGCGGCCCAGGCGGCTACGGCGGCACCGACCATGATGGCGCCGTGCGAAAGGTTCAGCACGCCGGAGACACCGAAGATGAGCGTGAAGCCGGTGGCGCCCAGGGCATACAGGGCGCTGATGGCGAAACCGTCGATGAGGATCTGCCAGAAGACCATGCGTTAGCCTGCCGCCGATCCCTCTCGGGCGGTGGTGATGAAGAGCGGGCCGGCGACGCCGACCCTTGCTGCGAAACTCAGTGCGACGCGACCTTGACGAAGGCCGGGAAGCGCAGCTTCCCGTCGGCGAGGTTGCTCGGCCACAGGTTGAGCTGCTTGCCGTCTTGCCATTGCAGCATCAGGCCGGTGATGTAGCCGCTGCCGGTGCGCAGGCCATGGACGTGCGGATCGCCCTTGGGCAGGAACGCGACCCGGCCGATCGTGCCGACGTAATCGGTCTGCTCCATTGCCTCGACCAGCTTGTCGCTGTCGACCGACTTGGCGCGATGAAAGGCGTCGGCGATCATGTAGACCTCGTCGTACGCCGTGTAGCCGGAATAGGCTGGGACGTTGCCGTACTTCTTCTGGAAAGCGGCGACGAACGGCAGCGTCTTGGGCGTGACCGCCACGCCCGGCCCGGACACGGCATTGAAGAGCACCCCCTCGGTCGCGCCGTTGGTGTCCTTCCAGAACGTCGAGTTGGTCGCCTGCGACGAAATGCCGAACATCGGGATCGGCACCTGCTGGCTCGCCCACTGCACCGTCGGCTGCGTGCCGACGTGCGAGATGCCGGTGATCATCACGTCCGGCTTCTGGCCCTCGATCTTGTTGAAGATCGGCGTGAAGTCGGTCGTGTCCGGGGAAAACCGGACATGGTCGAGCACCTTCAGGCCCACCTTGGGCAGGCAGCTTTCGTAGCCCGCATCGAGGGGCGTCGTCCATGCAGCGTCCTCGCTGACGATCACCGCGGTCTTCATTTTGTACGGCGTCACCAGCAGATCCTTGGCGGCATCGCACACCAGTCCGGCGAGCGCGCTCGAGGTGAGGTAGCCATGGAAGGTGTACTTGTTGTGCTCGTAATCTTTGGCGATGTTTTGGGTGATCACGTCGGAAGCGGCGCCGGGCGTGATCATCACGGTCTTCAGGCGCGCCGCCCACGGCTCCAGCGCGAGCACGACCTCCGAGATGTAGCTGGCGATGACGGCGTTGGCCTTGTCTTCGCTCACGGCGCGCTGGAAGGCGCGCACCGCCTCTGCCGACGACGAATGGTCGTCGTAGACGACGATCTCGATCTTGCGCCCGTCGACGCCGCCTTTGGCATTGATCTCTTCGGCGGCAAGCTGGGCCGCCGGCCCGATTGACGAACCGGCGACCGCCTGCGCTTCGGAGATGACGGCGATGCGCAGGGGATCGGCTGCCTGCGCCGGGCCGACGGCTGCGCCGCCCACGGCCCCGCAGATGATCAGCGCTGCGGTTGTCGACTTCGCCCTGAGGGGCATACCGTTGACCATGATGTCGTCTCCTTGCCTTGGCTGCGCAGCAGCGCGATCTGCGGACGCCGACGACGTCCTGGACCGCCTTTGGCAAGAAGCGTGCGCGACCCGCATTGTTGCGTTGCAACACATTTGTACAAATCTATAGGAGACAAGAGGTCCCCATCGCTCCACTCACCGTACGACCCGGGAAACCCCTTGCCCTTCAGCGCAGCCTGAGGACCCGATCGAGCGACCAGGTTCCCTGCGCCGCGCGCCGCCAGCAGCAACAGCGGCGCCGCCCACGACAGATGCGTCGGCCAGGCGTCGGGATAGACGAAGACCTCGATGACCAGGGTCATGCCGAGCAAGGCGAGCGCTGCCCAGCGGGTGCCGAGTCCGAGCACGAGAAGGAGCGGGAATCTCTCGTTCGTTCCGACCGCGGCGGCGGGGGCCTTCTTCCTCGACCCGACGCCGTTTTACAACGTCGCGATGTCGTCCTTCATCAACGGCCCGTCGGAGATCTCGCCCGTGACCGGTGGCTTTGCGAGCGGCTTCAAGATCACGCAGGGCGGCGGCTCGGTGAATTTCACCTCGCCGGTGCCAGAGCCTGAGTCCTACGCACTCCTCCTCGCCGGACTCGGCGCGATCGGATTTGTTGCTCGTCGCCGGCAATCGTTGAATCGATGCTGCTCGCGCGGCCAGAGATCGCCGCGCGAGCAAGCTACCGGATCAACTTGTCCCACAAGCCCCGTGCCAACCCGGCGCGGGCTTACTCGGCTTCCACCCTTATGCGTGGATTGCGCTTCGTCCTGGAGCGCGTACAGCCGTCGGTCGGTGACGTAACGCGGGTATGCCGAGGCCTGCGTCACTAGGGCCAGCAACGCTATTCAGATCCGTTCGCAGAAATTCGCAGCATTTGCAAAGCCTTGCGCGGCCCGAAGAACGAGGCCTGGCGCGGGTTTTCGCAGGAATCGCAAAGGTTCCGGCCTTAGGGGCGGCAAAAGGGCTGCGATTTGTGTACCGGTGGCTACATGGTGGCTACATGAGGCATGGCGGCTCGACGAGCGGTTGGTGCGCCGGCCCTGGTTTCACCTATGGTGCCGGCGAGAAGAGTCGCACTCCCGACCTACGCATTACGAATGCGAGCACTGGGTTGACGCCGGGCCGCTTCTACTTGCCGAATCGCCTGTTCGCGACTTTGTCACCGAAACCTTTCATCGCCGCCAACCGGGCGTCTCGCTCGGTCGTCAGCCGCATGTTCCATTGCTTGGTGATGCCGAAGCCGCGGCTTCGATCCCATGGAAACCGACCGCCGTTATTTGCTCGCGGTGACAGACCAAACCGTATTGCCGACATCGTCAGCGATCAGAAGCGCTCCGTCCGCACTCTGCGCGAGCCCCACCGGAGCGCCATACAGGGACGATTCATCCTTGGAATAGAAGCCAGTGACGATCGACTCAACGGGACCGGTCGGTCGACCGTCGACGAATCGGACAAAGCTCACCTTGTAGCCGCTCAGGGGAGACCGGTCCCAACTGCCATGCTCGCCGATAAAGGCGCCGCCCCGGTAGGAACTGGGCAGGTTGCTGCCCGTGTAGAAGAGCAGCCCGAGTGGCGCGACATGCGAAGCGATGGCGTAGTCGGGCTTGATGGCCTTCGCAACCAGGTCAGGCCTTTGCTGCTTGACGCGCTCGTCGACATGCTGGCCGTAGTAGCTGTACGGCCAGCCGTAGAACCCTCCCTCCTTGACGGACGTGAGGTAATCAGGAACCAAATCTGCTCCGATCTCATCGCGCTCATTGACGATCGCCCAGAGCTTGCCCGTCTGTGGCTCCCACTGAAGCCCGGTCGGATTGCGAAGGCCGGATGCGTACACCCGACTGGCTCCAGTCGCAACGTCGACCTCCAGGACCGCTGCGCGACGGTATTCGACCTCCAAGCCGTTCTCGGTGATGTTGCTGTTCGATCCCACGCCGACGTAGAGCTTTTTCCCGTCGGCGCTCGCGACCATGGATTTCGTCCAATGGTGATTCACGGTGCTCGGCAGGTCCGTCAGCTCGGAGCCCGGGTCGGAGATCTGAAGCTGGCCCGGCTCGTAGCTGTACTTCATGATCTTGTCGGTGTCTGCCACATAGAGCGTACGGCCGATCAGCTGGATACCGAACGGCGAGTGCAGATGCTCGAGCAGGACGTGCGCCTCCCATTTCCCCGTTCCGACCTCCTTGCGTAGCAGCGTGATCCGGTTGCCGCCCTTTTCGCCCTTGCCGGAACGGTTCTTGATAAATCCGGCGATGAGTTGCTTGGGTGTCGTGACTGCTTCGGTGCCTGGTCCGTTCGACTCGACAACGAGCACATCGCCGTTAGGCAGCGCCAACAATTGACGCGGATGCATCAGTCCGCTGGCGATCTTCTCGATGCTTAAGCCGCTGGCAACAACAGGATGCGCGTCGCCCTGCCATCCGACTCCGTTCGGCACCTGCATCGGCGGCACGAGGAAGTTATGAGGGTTCGGCAACTGCGGTTCGTTGCCCATCTGCGATCTGGGATCGAGTTGGGCACGGTCGCCGCAGGCGGTCAGGGCGACCATGCACGCCACCGCGGCCCCCGTCGTCCATGTCTTCTTGTTCATGATCGGGGCCTCGCAGTGGTCTGCTGCAGAGTTGGAGCGACTTTCGCAAGCACGAGCAGGACGACGGTCAGGCACGAGAGCCACAGGCCTTCGGGCATCACACCGTAAGCGTCGCGGCTGTGAACGAACGCATTCAGGATCGCAGCCACGATTGCCGAGAGATTCAGCCAAAAGGGGGCCATATCGGCGGACGCTCGCCGCCTATCACCGGGAAGCCAGACTCGCACCAGGTTGATCAGGCGCGGCAGAATCGCAAAGAGCAGGCCGAATGCGATCAGCCATGCCGCGGCCTTGAACCACAGAACCTCGGCGCTCCTCTCATAGATCGCGTCAAAGACGAGCGCGCCGACGAAGAATCCGTACGGAATCGGATCGAGCAGGTCGAAGGCGATCGCAGCAGCTTTGGACCTTGGCTTTTCAAATTCTTGTCTCATGCCATCGGCGAGGCAAGCGACATGCCGACGCGTGGGGAGCGTCCTGAGTCGCTGCGATAGGGCAAGAACTTCCTGACGCGTCACCTGATTTTGCGCCGGGAAACCGCGCATTCCGGGCCTTGCCAGTCGGGCGCTCGGCCAGGCGACCCGACGTTTACAACGCCGGGTGTCTAAGGAGCCGCCGTCAGAGCGGTCCGGCAAAACAACATACCTCGGGACGAGCTTGCTATCGGCGTCGCGCGAACAAACGGTCCCGGGTCTCGCGTCCGAAGCTCACCACAGGACATTCCCGGTCAGGAGAGCTGGATGTTCATCTGCACCAGCGCTTTCTGCATGCGCTGCACCCAGGTCGCCTGGTCCGTGATCAGAGCGGCGCGAGCCGCATCCCGTTTGAGAGATCGAGTCGAATTCGACGCTTCCCATGGCGCTGCCGTTCATCAACGATGGTGGAGCAAGCCATGGCAATGCGCAAGCGAGACGACGAGGTATTCCCGAACGCGGCGGGGATCGATATCGGTGCATCCAGCCACCGGGTGGCGGTGCCGCGGTATCTGGCCGAGCAGGCTGGCTGCGAGCCGGTGCGCGAGGTCGGTGCAATGACCGACGACCTGAACGCCCTGGCCGACTGGCTGCTGGCGTGCGGCGTGGACACGGTGGCGCTGGAGTCCGCGGGGGTGTACTGGATCCCGGTGTACGAGGTGCTGGAGCAACGCGGGCTGAAGGTCTGGCTTGGTGGACGCGCGGCAGATGAAGTACGTGCCCGGTCGCAAGAGCGACGTGCAGGACTGCCAGTGGCTGCAGAAGCTCATGAGCCTGGGGCTGCTGCGCGCGGCTTGGCGCCCCGACGGCGAAGTCTGCGTGGTTCGCGCCGTGGCGCGCCAGCGCGAGGTTCAGCAATATCCTGGCGAAAAACCGCTTCGGACTATCCCTTCCACGGCGGATTTCTGGACATCCACGGTCTGATGTTCAACATCGGCGGCGGCAAGGTGGTCGATTTCTGGAGCAACGGCAATTTCAGCGGGGGCGCACCAGGCCCCGTCAACTATGGCGTCGCGGTGGCGACCGCCGATGCGGCTCTTGACTTCGTCGACGGTGGCGTCGCGGCGATTCCCGAGCCGTCGAGCTATGCACTGATTCTGGCGGGTCTGGGCGTGCTCGGCTCCGTCGTGCGGCGCCCCAAGCGATCCTGAGCCCAAGCACCGCCTGTTTTGACCAAGCGTTACGTGCGGTCGCGGTTCGCCCTGCGTCACAAGGGATCGTCGAGCCGAATCCTGCTCAAGTGCGAATGACAGCCTGTGGGCCGACAGCGGCCCGACGCGGGCATACCCACCCACTGTTGCTGTCCGACCGAACAAGCGGCCTCACCGCTAACATTGAGGTCCTCGGTAGTAGCGAGGTAAGCGTCTGGCGGCGCCATCTTGCCGGACGGAGCCGAAGCTGAGCAACTGATCAGGCGTTCCTTGCCGAGAACCGTTGCCAAGCCTTCATCCAAAGCTGCTCGCTCGGGGTGAGTTCAGGGAACTCGATGGAGTGCAGGGTCACGCGCGCTCTGCGCTTGCCCTGCTGACACACGGCAACGACGTCATGATGGCGCAGGTCGAAGCCGACGAGCGCCACGTCGTTGCCCATCAGCCGGACTTGCTTGCACTGGCCGAACATCGTTTCGATGCAGGTCAGCCAGGCCGTGGCCTGTTCCTCTTCGCCGTAGGCATCAGTAAGGGCAAGCTCGATGCACGCCCGTACCGATCGGCATTGACGCATCTCGTCGAGCAGGTCAGCCATGGATTTGCGATCACTTTGGCGATCGACAAGCGCCGCGGCTTCTTCGTCAACCATGACCTTGCCGGCAACGCCACCGGTGTGCGGGTGCGCGACTACCCGATCACCCTCGACAAGCTGCTCGATCGCCTGCCGCCGCTACCGGCGTAACGTAGCTCGGGCCTGACGGGTCGAGCCCGAGCAACAGCGCAGTCGTCGTCCAACGGTTCGGATCCGCGGCGCGGTTCCATCGGCACACCGCTTGCCGACCAAGCGAGTGCGTCAGCCAGACGCGACCCAAGGACCCCATGAAAGACAACACACCGTTCGAAAACGCAGTCGACCTTCTCGACGCCGACCACAAGGCCGTCAAGAAGATGTTCATCGACTACGGCGCGCTTGCCGAAGAAGACGCGCCGGCCGCGGCCAGACGCCTCCTCGCCGAGCGCATCTGCCAGGCGCTGACCGTCCACACCCAGATCGAGGAAGAAATCTTTTATCCGGCGGTGCGCAAGGCCATCGGCGACGACGCGCTCATGGATGACTCCCTCCACGAGCACTCCGAAGCGAAGGAAGTCATCGCCCAAATACGGGGCATGAAGGCGACGTCCGACAACTTCGACGTCGCCGTGAAGCGGCTTGCCAAGCTCATCGACACGCACGTGCTCGAAGAGCGGGAGCAGATGTTTCTCCAGGCGATGCAGGCGCCGCTCGATCTGCGCGCGCTGGCCGCGCCGCTCTACCAACGCAAGAAGCAACTGATGGCCGCTTCGCCTAAGCCGGCCAAGGAGAAAGCATGAGAGCGCTCGTCTACAACGGACCGCGCAACGTCGCGGTCCAGAACATGCCTGACGCGGCGATCGAGCGCGCGACCGACGTTCTGGTGCAGATCACCAGCACCAACATCTGCGGCTCGGACCTGCACATGTACGAGGGAAGGACCGACATGGAGCCGGGCCGCATCCTCGGCCACGAAAACTTGGGCGTCGTCATCGAGGTCGGCCCCGCCGTCGATCGTGTCAAGGTCGGCGACCGGGTCTGCCTGCCGTTCAACGTCGGCTGCGGCTTCTGCGAAAACTGCGAGAAAGGCTTGAGCGGCTTCTGTCTCACCTGCAATCCGGGGATGGCGGGCGCGGCCTACGGTTTCGCCGGCATGGGCCCGTACAGCGGCGGCCAGGCTGAGTTCCTGCGCGTGCCCTACGGCGATTTCAATTGCCTGGTCCTGCCACGGGACGCCGAGGAAAAAGAAAGCGACTACGTCATGCTGGCCGACATCTTTCCGACCGGCTACCACGCCACCGAGCTTGCGGGGGTGCAGCCCGGCGAAAGCGTCGTGATCTACGGCGCCGGGCCGGTCGGCCTGATGGCGGCGATGTCTTCGGCTATCAAGGGAGCGAGCCAGGTGATGGTCGTCGACACCCACAAGGATCGTCTGGCGCTGGCGGAAAAGGCCGGCGCGATCGCCATCGACGACACCGAGGGCGACGGGGTCGAAAAGATCATGGAGCTGACCGGCGGCAAAGGCGCCGACCGCGGCTGCGAGTGCGTTGGCTACCAGTGCTGCAACATGCATCGCGAAGAGGTGCCCAACCTGACCATGAACAACCTGGTCGCGACCGTGAAGGCCACCGGCCGGATCGGCGTTGTCGGCGTGTTCGTTCCCGAAGACCCGAACGCGAAGGACAGGCTGGAGAAGCGCGGCCAGCTGGCGTTCGACTTCGGCGCTTTCTGGTTCAAGGGCCAGAGCATGGGAACCGGGCAGGCCAACGTCAAAGCCTACAACCGGCTTCTCAGCAGGCTGATCGAGAAGGACAAGGTCAAGCCGTCGTGGATCGTTTCGCACGAACTGCCGCTCGAGAAAGCGGCCGACGCCTATGAGAACTTCGACCAGCGCAAGAAGGGCTGGACCAAGGTCGTCCTGAAGCCGGGCACCTGAGCCCGCGAAAACAGCGCCACGTCACGGTCCGATGGCACGTCGGTTGCCGACCAGGGCACATCCCATCACCCGGAGAACGACATGTCAGCTCGCCGCATTGCACGACTTCGCTTCCCCTTGGCCGCGGCCGCGCTAGCAATTGCGGCCCTCGCCGGAGCCGAGACCGCGGTTCCGGCCACCGATCGGGCATTCGCGGAAAAGGCGGCGATGGGCGGTGTGGCAGAAGTCCAGTCGGGCCGCATGGCGGAACAGAAAGGCATGAACAGCCAAGTGAAGCAGTTCGGTGCACGCATGGCGCAGGATCACGCGAAGGCCGGTGACGAGCTGAAGCAGATCGCTGTCAGCAAAGGCCTGACACTGCCCCAGGCGCCGAGCGCCGAAGACAAGCGCGAGATGGACATGCTCGACAAGCTCTCGGCCGCCGACTTCGACCGCGCCTACATGACGCACATGGTCACTGGCCACAAGAAGGACATCGCCGAGTTCGAAAGGGAAGCCTCGTCGGGCCAGGACGCCGACCTCAAGGCATTCGCGGCGAAGACTCTGCCGACGCTGCGAGAGCACCTGAGGCTGGCGACCTCGGCAGAAGCCGCCGTCCGCAAATAACCGCGGTCGATAAGTTCGACGCTTGTCGTTTGACAAGCGCGTTGCATTTGTTCCATCGTCATGTGGGATGGGCTTTGACGGTACGGAGGGTCGGTCGATTTATCGCGAACGCCGATCGCCGACCAGCGCGTCCAGTTCGGCACATCGCTGTGGATCACCGCCTACACGCCGCTCGGCTACCGGCCGACGGATCTCGGCACAACGCTTGCCGGTGCCGGTCGACTTTCGATTTTCCGCAGGCACCGAATGAAAAGAGTTGAGTGCTGGCGCTGGCGCTACCGGGACGTCCAGCTCGGCTGCATCCGTCGGACGACAGTCGGATTGACCGAGCAGGAAGCCGCTGCCTATGCGGAGGCCGAACGCATCGCCGGCACCCTGTCGTGGCGTGAAACGGAAGATGGCCCCTTCGAGCAGGTCGACGAGTGCACGACAGCAGCAGACGGTTCAAAGTTAGTCTCCGATCCGCATCCGCACGCCGAGTGAGCTCCAAGGGCTCAGGCCGGCGCGCTACATCGTCACCGACGAGGGTTTGGGCGTCATGGCGTCGGAGTCGAGCGTGCTACCGATCGCCGAGAACCGGATCGTCAAGAAGCGTTGCCCGCCGCTCGAAATCGTCTTGGCAATCGGCGTGCTCGTTCGTTCCCTGAATGCCCTCGACGCGGGCTTGTGAAAACCCTAGAGCGGCCGCACCGGCGCCCGACACACGACGACTAGCGGGATGCTGCATGCGAGACGGCGATGGAGTAACGTTGAGGACTTCGAGAAAGCCGAACCATGAAGTCCCCTCCGCTCCTTCTGTCATTTGCTGTGTTGTTGGCGCTGGCCGCCTGCTCCAAGCAGCCGCAGGAAGGTGGACCTTCCGTCTCGACTCCGGCGCCTGCCAGCGCCCTCGCGACGCCGGCTTCAGATCCGTCGCTGCCCTCCGCGTCGGTTGTCGCGAGCGCGCCGCCCACGCCGGCCGAGGCTCTGGCATCCGCTCCAGCGGGGATGCCGATGCCATCGTCGGCGGCGGCCACCGCCTCTGGGGTAGGAACACCTTAAACACCGGCGCGTGGCATGGACCATAGAACCGCGCAAGCCGCCGATCACCCTCCCATGCCTGCGTAGCACGCGATGGCCAAGGGCTGGCCTCATCGTTGGTGTACCTGCGAGGTCTTGTTGATTGCGCCGCGTGGTGCATTGCGCGCCTCTCGATGGCTCGCGTTCCGCGCGTACTTTCGCTCACGAATGTTTGCCGACGCAATTGGCGCGGCCTCTCCAGAATCGTCTTCGTTGCGACACAACTGTGCCGCGACGGTCGACTCGCAGGGTGCGGCGACCACCAGGAGATGGGCACCCGGCGCGAGCTGGAAGCACATCGACGGGCCGCACCGATCGGCGCTGCCCAGGGATGGTGTTAGAGACACGCCGAGCCGATCGCTCACGCATCACACGCCGACCTTTCTCTTTCCATTCGTCTGTCACGACAATGAAAGAGGCTCATGTTTCTCAAATCATCGCTCTCCCTTCCGCAAGCCAGCGTCTTCGTCGCATTCGACAGCGGCGGCACCTGCGAGGCTGAAGTCCGGCGCAAGACGGCAAAGGCTCCCGCTGTCGTCGTCGCGCCGCAACTCGAGCCGGAGCTGCTCCGCGCCGCCGAGCCGGCAGTCGATAGCCAACGGGTGACATGAGGCGCCGACCTGGCTGCCGCCGACAGGCCGCTGGCTGCGACGCATCGAGGCAACCTTGATCGTCGCGCTCGCCGGCTACTTCGTGCTCGGCTTGGTCGGAATCGCCGGCTGGCTCTGACCACGCGGGCATTCGACCGGGACTCGCGACATTGGCTCAGCCCCTGCAGCGTGCGCGCAACACCGTGGTACCGGCCGCCCTCGCCTCAGCGCGGGCCGCTAGCTCCTGGCGGAGTCGCGCCGAACGGCGCTCCGGTTCGCTTGGCGCGGCAGAGAAGACGGCAGTGTCGCTATGAGCAAAGAATCCGTCGGGACGAAGTCATGGCTAAGCGCACGCCTTGCCGTGGTCAGCGTGGTAGCCCTTGGACTTAGCGTCAGCTTCGGACATGTACTCACCGTGCTTGGTCGTGCCGTAGTACTTGGCACCTTGGCAGTGATAGACCTTGGTGCTCGTGTTTGCCCAGACCTTGCCAGGCCCACCACCAGCAGCTACCTCGGCGGGTGAGCCGGAAGTGTGACTGGTGACTGCCGGCGTTGTGGGCGCGGCGCTCACTGACGTCGAGGTCGTGGAAGGCTGCGCTGTTGGAGCCCTTTCACTGACGGGAGCCTTCGTTTGCGGGGCGTCGGCGTACCACTCCTTCACCCCCTTGTGCCCACTACAAGCGCCTTTCTTGTCGGTCGCCGTCGAGTAAGTGCCGTCCTTGCACATCCCCATGCTTCCGGCCGGAGCGTCGGCGGGGGCCGCGGCGAACGCGCTCGAAACGGCGAGCGAGCCGAAGAGGAAAACGGAATTGACCAAGTACTTCATTGCAAACCCCTGGAGGTAAAGTGCAAAGGGTAGGGAGTTGCCTCGAGAGCCGCAGTAGGACAACAGGCGGAGTTGAACTAAGCGCACGCAAGGACGCGGTTCTGCGGGAGTTCTTGGGGCGCTGCGGTGGAGATCAACTCTGGGGCGGCGATAACAGGAGGGTCGGCACCCTCTGCCTTGGTGCCGCTCCCCGTTCTGAAGTGGCCGACGGCAACGGTCGGATGCGTGACTTCGAGGAGACACTGTTCGGTGAATCAGACCTACCTCACCGTTCGCGCCGCTCGGGCTCGGTGTCCGGGAAGACACCGGGCCGCGAATCGCCGATGGCATGCTGCCCTTGAGCGACCTTCACGGGATCGAGGTCGCCAAGATGAGGCCAGAGCCTCTCAGCCATCTCGCCAAGCCGGGCCGATGTGTTGCCGAGCTCGGCCATGTGCAATACGAACTGATCGATCCACCACGCCTTGTCCATGCGGCAACTGAACTGGTGGCCTGCTCGAAACTACCGAGGCTCAGGCGCCTGGCGGGCTTGCAAAGCTTCCATTACCTGGTTGGCCAGAAAACGGAGTTCGTCGACTTGCTTCGGCTCGAGCGTCCTCGGCTTGACGTCGAAGACGCAGAGCGTGCCAATCGCCTGCCCGTGATACATGAGAGGTACACCTGCATAGAAGCGGATCCCTGGAGCATCGGTCACGACCGAGTGTCGGCGAATCGCGGGTCCATCGAAGCGTCTTCGACCAGTGTGACCTGCTCGGGGTTTCGCAGAGCGTGCGTGCAAAAGGTCAGTTTGCGCGGCCGGCTCATGAGCTCGGTTCCGACGCGCGACCTGAAAAGCTGGCTGTTGCCATCGATGACGGTAATGATGGCTACGGGAGCCGCACACGCTCGGCCGCCCGCCTTGTGATGTCGTCGTAGGACGTGCTCTCGAAGACATCCGGTTCGAGCAGATCCACGGCTGCCTGACGGAGCCGTTCGTGTTCGACGCTTATCGGCATCACGCATTGTGACGAGGCGGGTTCGCGCTGCCAACGCTGGTCGTCCCTCGGACGCGACATGGGGAAACCCAAGAACTTGGCACTGCCGTGCGGCAGGAATAGGTAGCCAGCAACGATCCGCAGCAGAGCAAGCCCTCGCGAAACCCAAACTTCGGCAGGAAAACGATCCAGCGAACCGGCATGAGGCTCAGGCAAGATCGCCATCGCGGCGTTCTGAGCCCACGCGCGAACCGGCCGGCTACTCCTTCGTCAGGAGCCGTTGTCCCAGCTTCTGAAGCCGGTCCTTGAGGCCGCTAGCGATCATGCCGAACACGCCAGGAAGCTCAATCTCCATCGCGACCGCGGCGTCGAGGACATTGATGACACCGGCAACGGTCTGACCCATCGCCCTGACATTGAAGATCAGACGGTCGCCGTCCCAGCGTTTGCTGCAGGTGCCGGCGCCGCCGGGCAACCCGTTAATGATCTTCCCGAAACCGGTCTCGATGCGGCGGTGCGCCTCAGCGCGGCCGAGCTGGTGAGGGATGTTGACGGTAATCGGTCCTGCCGGCATGGCCGTCTCCTTGCAAACCACAAACGAGCTTGCGTCGCGACCGCCGGACCACGCAGAGCCACGCTGCTAGGGCGTTTCGCTTCCTTGGCACGCGCTTGCTGGCTAGATCGGGTGACTGTTCGGTTTCGGGTTTGGTGGGTATCTGTCGCTTCGCGAGAGAAGCGTTTAGGGCAACAGCCATGGCAGCTTCACCGCTCAAGAGATCGTGCCAGCGCAACTCCACTTCCGACCTTCTCTTGCCTTTGCCAGTCAACCGAATGCCTTCGGGGTCGACAGCAACCGTGTACGCGGCACCGTCGACCGTGACTTGCCGCTTGAGTTCTTTGTCCAGGACGGTAGCCACTTGTGGCATCCACCTCACGAAAAGCGTGACGGTCGGATTCTGCTCTCCTGGGCTCGACGCCGTGTTCCTCGAGCACCGATGAGTTGTTCATTCCGGCTTCTAGGGCGCGAGGAAGATGATGGCCGAAGGGAGACGCCCTCAGCCACCCACTCCGAATTCCGAGCGCGACTCGCGTGTTAGCTATTTCTCGCCCCCCTGCTTGGGGGACATATCCACGCGTTCTTGTCTGACAGCGACCAGCGCTCAAGGCGGACGGCCCACGACTTCGCTTCTCGGTAGCGTCTCTCCATCGTCACTATCGATTCGCTTTCATGCATCGCTACTACATGACCCCAGGGACCCGCCAAGCGGTGATCGCCGAATCGAATCGCCTGATCGCGGCACGTGCGGCAACACACGCTCGCCGGCGCCGCCTCGCGAGCGATACGGCATGTGAATCGCCCGAAGGTGACCGACTCGGGTCGCAAGACGGCACGAAGACGTCAGCGTTCGACGCGGAGTGCGTCTTCGCCAGACTGGTGCAGGACCTACAACGCACTTCTGTTTGAAGTGTGGCTTGGCTCGATCGCAGAACACCACCAGAACGGGCGAGTGCCTACCCTGTATCGCCGGACAGACCGGCCCGCAGGGTCGCGGAAGAGTGAACGTCCAATCACGCGGTTGAGTTGCGCATGCATTCGACATTGAAATTCGTCGATTCATGAAGATCGCGACCTTCAATGTGAACGGCGTCAATGGACGTCTTCCTGTCCTCGTCGAGTGGCTCGAGGAGACTCAGCCGGATATAGCGTGCCTTCAGGAAATCAAGACCGGGGACGAGCGGTTCCCCATCAAGGCGATCGAGGCGGCGGGTTACGGCGTCTTGTCGCACGGTCAGCGGGCGCATCACGGCGTTGCCATCCTCGCGCGCCAGAGCGTGCCGCGCGAGATCCGACGCGGGCTGCCGGGAGACGACTTTGACTTGCAGGCCCGATACCTCGAGGCCGAGGTCTACGGTGTGCGGGTGGCGTCGGTCTACCTGCCGAACGGCAACCCTCAGCCTGGCCCCAAGTTTGACTACAAACTGGCTTGGTTCGAACGGCTGATCGCGCACGCCCGCGGGCTGCTTGCCGAAGAATCCGGGGTCGTGCTCGCCGGGGACTTCAACGTTGTGCCGACGGACGCCGACATCTATAACGCGTGGATATGGCAGCTGGACGCGGTGTTGCAGCCGGAGACTCGCGCTGCCTATCGTCGATTGCTGGCTCAGGGCTGGGTCGATGCGAGCCGGCACCTTTTTCCGCACGAACGAATCTATACGTTTTGGGTCAACACCCATGCATTCCGCCGCAACGCCGGCTTTCGCATGGATTTTCTGTTGCTCAGTCCCCTCTTGGCACGACGCCTCGTCCGTGCCGGCGTGGACTCCGAATACCGGAGTCGGGAGAAGCCGAGCGACCATGCACCCGTGTGGGTGGACCTCGCTTGAGCCTTCGCATTTATAGGCGAGCGACGAGCGATCTCAAGGCCTTAGCCATCGGCTGCCGCCCGTCGCTGACGCGCGGAAGAAAAAGAAGGCGAACGCGCGCGCGGGAGTGCCATTCCCTTTGGTGGCATGGACCGACCGTTCGAATCCAGACCGACGGCCACGCCTAAACGAGCGGCCAGATGCGCCGCATCGTATGGCGCGTGCACTTTCACGTCGTTGTCGAAATAGCAATACACGTCACGGCAGGCGCGTGTGCGCGCCCGCTTGGTCGTAACCAGCCGGGCATCGACGACCTCGGACCCGCGGCGCCAAGCTTCGATGCGCCGCGCCCAGTCGTCGAGCGCAGAATCGCTGTAGCCGCTGGCATAAAGCTCCTTGTCACCGTGCAAGCGTACATAGACGAAGTCGGCAGTGAGGTCCTCCAGGAGCGGCCATCGACCGGCCGTGTCGGCAACCACCAAGGCGATGCGATGGCGGCGAAGCATCGCAATGAAACGCGGATCGGCAAACGTGGCATGACGCACCTCGACGGCGTGGCGGAGGACCCGGTTCGCGTTTACGGCGAGCCACGCGCGCCCTTGGAGCCGCTCGTCATGAGCTCGCGCCAGCGTCGAGGCCCGTTCGGTATCTCGTGGCAGCAGCGCGAAGAAGGATTCAAAGCGCTCCTCGTCGAAGCCGAGCTGCGGCGGGAACTGCCAGAGGATCGGGCCGAGTTTTGCGCCGAGGCGCAGCACGCCCGAGGCGAAGAAGTTGGCAAGCGGCGTTTCCACGTTGTGCAGCTTTAGCATGTGGGTGATGTAGCGTGATCCCTTTACGGAGAACATGAATCCTGGGGGAGTCTCGTCGTGCCAAGCCGCGTACGACTCCGGTCGCTGGAGGGAATAGAACGAGCCGTTGATTTCGATCGTCGGCAGCATCCGGGAGGCGAAGGCCAGCTCGCTTCGCTGTCTCAGACCCGGTGGATAGAACGCGCCGCGCCAAGGCTCGTAGCGCCAGCCCGAGATGCCGATTCGCGTCTTTCCTTGAAGCGAAGCCATGGCACGACGCGTACCGCGATTGATATCAGCCCCGGCGAGCGACGGTGTTCGGCGCTAGTCGGCGGTCCTGGGCTCGTGTTGTGCGAACCTGAATACCGAGCCACTTTTGCGCCTTGCGCCTCGCCGCCGCGGTGGATGCGTCCCTGACGGCTTGGAAAGCCGTCTCGACCTGCTCATGATGATCGAGGACCTGGGCCAGCCAGCCGCTGCCACCGCTGAGGGCGCGGGCCTTCCTGCGGCATTCGGCGCGCTCCTGGGGAGTCGGCTCGGGTACGACGGCGGCGATGATTTTGTCTAGGATGGACATGATTTCCTTGGGTGGACCGAAGGCTCGCTGCAGGCCGTCGGCAATAGCCGCTCCCGATCGGAATCGAGTCGATGACCCTTTCGACGGTATTCCGCGGCGAAGACGACATAGACGGCGGCAACAGCAAGAATCGCGGCGAGGCTTGCGACAGGGCGAACGCCAAACCAAAGAGCTGACAAACACCACCCTCGCGCCGGGCTCGTTCAAGAACCGTCCCGGCCACGATCGACTGCTGTCGACCAGTTAGTGGCGGACTGGGCCGAGGACCGGCGCTACCACGGGCGACCGAGCAAGTCTGCCAAGCCGCGAGCGTCGTCATCGTCGATTTGCAAGATCGCGATGAAATCGCCCGTGTCGGGCACCCGAAGCGTCATGTTGCCCTCGCCGTGGTCCTTCCGTAGAGCCACCACCACTTCCATGAGCCTCTGTTCGAGGAGGCGACGTCGTTCACCGGGTGCTGCCGAGGAGTTCATGGAGCGACTTCGGCAAAGGAGAGGCCAAGCCTTGCGGCGCAGCAATGCATCGCACCGTGTACCGCGACGGCGCTCGCTGTGGATGTTTAGATGCGCGAGGCCGGCATGCGAGTTGCCATAACGGCGAGCCTCGCGAAGGCCTTAGTTCTCTCAAGCCCCGAAAGACCCAATGATGAAGAGTCTCGTTTATGCACTGGCCGCCGTCCTCGGCTGGACGGCCTACAGCCATCTGGCAAAAGCGGGGCGTGGCCGGCGCTCATTCGGCACGACGCCGGATGCATTTCCCTTTCCGACTGCCATTTCCCAAGCCCGGATCGACCTCGAGGATGAAGCCGCGGTGCGGAAATGGTGCAGCACGCTCGACTGCGACGAGGCTCAACTCCGTGCGGCTGTCAGGCATTCGGGGCCGCTCGTCGAGGCGGTTGAGGGGCATCTCGCGCGGCCTCGATAGATCGCCCCGGCTTCCAGGGGTGAATCGCTCGATGCTTTCGGACTCGCACAGGCGCACGGCGCGCGAAGGCAGGCGCGGATGTTCTGCGGCCAAGCGCGAACAGATCGCTCCCAACGGCGACAAGCGACCGATCCGGCGCGATGACAACGCCCCATCAAGGAGTCCGACGACCTCGGCCACCCGTCCCCGCGAGAGGCGTGATCGGAAGCACGCCCCTGAACAGGCGACCGATGACGTCGGGCAGGACACGGCATCACCGGCCGACGACGACCGGTCGCTGGGTCATCTCTCCGCCCACGCTATGCCGTCACGCGCTCTAGGAGCCGCCCGCGGAGGATCCGACGCGAGAAGCCAAGCCTTGCCAGGTTTGGCGTCGCGCTCGCGTCCCGGCGTGTTGCCACGCAGGGCGCGGCGATACACCTCGTCGGCGGTCTCGCCCCGATCGGTTTCGCTTGACGAGGCCGAAGGCCGACGCGACGAACCTTCACCCTTACCCCGATTGGCTTACTTCGCGACCTGAACCTCGATCCGTCGTGGCTTGGCGCGTTCCTGCTTCGGCAGCCGCAAGGTGAGCACGCCATCCTTCAGCGTGGCATCGATCGAGCCGGTATCCAGCTCGCTGCTGAGCTCGAAGCTGCGCCGGTAGTGGTTGGCACGAAACTCGGCGTAGACCGAAACGAGTGCGTTGGCCTCGCCCAGGCGAAGCGGTGCCTCGACGGTCAGCGTTCGGCCGTCGACGCCGATGGACAGGTCCTCCTTCGCGATTCCCGGCAGGTCGGCCGTGAGCGTGATCCCGGTGGAGTCTTCGACGATGTCGACCGGCGGCAGCAGCGCCGGCTCGGTGCCTTGGCTATTGCTGTTGGTTTGCATGATGGGCCTCCGATGTTCCCAGTGGGTCAGGACGTGATGGCGATTTGCCGCGGCTTGGCGGATTCGAGACGAGGCACGACGACCTTGAGGACGCCATTGCGATAGCTCGCCTCGACCCGCGCCGGGTCCGAATCGTCGGGCAGGGAAACGACGCGGCGAAAGCGGCCATCGAACCGCTCGTTGGCGTAGATGGAGGCGTCCTTGCTGGTCGCCACCTGCGTCGCGCGGGTGCCGGAAAGGGTCAGCAGGCCCTTTTCGACCGATACCTCGACTGACCCGGGATCGACGCCTGGCGCAAAGGCATAGATTTCAAGCGCCTCGGCCCAGGTACCGATGTTGAGCGCGGGAAAGGCGCCCGCGCGCGCCACTGCTCGGATACTCGATGAGCTGCGGCCAGTTCCGAGCAGCTCGTCGACACGATCCTGCAGCGCCGCGAAATCGGCGAACAGGTCGCCAGACGGCTTCAGCATGGATGGGTACATCGTTCACTCCTTTCGCGAAAAGCGCAGGCATCCTGCCTGCGGCCTCGAATTAGGAGCTAGCCGAACAGTTTCAAGGGTCTCGTTCGCCGGATCACGCGACGACTCCGGACTTGAAAAGCGAACGGGCGGCTCTAGATTTTCCGCCGTCAAAACAAGTGGTCGACGGAGGCGATCATGAACCCATCCCACTGGTATGAACTCGGCGTCGAAGCTCGCCGGGCCGGGCAGACGCATCGCGACAATCCGCTGCTTCTGCCGACCGCAGCGAGTTTCGTCGCCGGCGATCCCAAACTCTGGCGAGTCCAGATGGACGCGTGGTGGGAAGGCTGGGAGGCCGAGGATCGACGACGCCAACAGGGGAACCACTTCAGTACCGGCGACAAATCGTAAGTCGTAGAGCTGATTCGTGGCCGGCGTACCGAGCAATTGCAAGGCGCTCGGGCGGGCCGGAACCGGAACCGTCGGATCCTCACCGCCGACCTCGCCGTCTGCCGCGAAAGAGTCCGGGTGAAGCAAGCCAATGTCCGGTAGTCCTCCAGAGTTTGCCGGGGACGCGGGCGTCGCCGACAATCAAGACCGTGCTCAGGGCACGCGGCGGAACAAGTGTTGCCAACTGCACCCAGGCGAGATACCAATGCGCCTCGCTTCCTTCATCGAGTCCAACGCGGAACCGATCGTTTCCGCTGCCGAAGACTTCTCCAGGACGCTGCAACCCGCCGCCCGACACCTGGATGCGGCGGCACTCCGCGGTCACCTGCCGAAGATTCTGGATGCGATCGTCAAGGACCTGAGGACTCCGCAAACGCCGACGGAGTCGCGCGTGAAGTCATTGGGAAAAGCGCCTCCAGCGGGAGGGGGTGCCGAAACGGCCTCCCAGACCCACGCCCTGCTCCGGGCCAAGGGTGGGTTCTCTATCTCGCAGACGGTTTCGGAATACCGAGCGTTGCGTTCTTCCGTGCTTCGACTTTGGCTGACGCCCGGTCAGGTGCTCGATGAAGACTCCTTCGTCGACATTGAGCGGTTCAACGAGGCCATCGATCAGGCCTTGGCCGAATCGGTGGTCCAGTTCGCCGCCGAGGCGGATCGCTGGCGTCACATCTTCCTGGCAGTGCTTGGACACGACCTGCGCGGGCCGCTGAACGCCGTGCTGCTGACTGCCGAGATTCTGTCGCGACTGTCATCGGACGGACCGACTAGCGCGTACACCGAGCGCTTGATCCGTAGCGGCAAGCGGATGCAGGACCTGCTCGACAGCTTGCTGGACTACAGCCGCTCCTCGCTCGGGCAGGGCATTGCCATTCGCCGGTCGCAGGTCGACTTGGCCGCCGAGTGTGAGGAGGAGCTCGCGGTGGTGCGCGCCGCCCTTCCGGGCCGTCAGATTGACCTCGTCGTGTCAGGCGTCACCGAAGGGGAGTTCGATGCCTCGCGCGTGCGCGAGTCGCTCGCCAATCTTGTGTTCAACGCGGCGCGCTACGGTGCTGAGGGAACCGCGATCTCGGTCAAGCTTTCCGGGACCGAAGGCAAGGTCGCTCTGTCGGTGACCAACCAGGGCGCGCCCATACCGGACGCCCTTCTGCCTTCTCTCTTTGAGCCCCTGCGGCGCGGCCATAGCGAGCCAACCACCGAGTCACCCGGTCGTTCGAATATGGGTCTCGGACTCTTCATCGTGCAAGAAGTCGCGGTCGCCCACGGCGGTGGTGTGGAGGTCGTTTCAGGTGCCGGGACGACAGTGTTCACCGTGACCCTGGCGCGTGCCCGAGCCGAGGCAGAGCGCGATTCGACGCTGCCGAGCGATCTCGGTTGATCGTCAGGTGAGCTCGACCGCCTGAGTGGCAGCACGCGCATCGCCGGCGCGATGACGGTGCGATGACGGCGCGAGCGTCCTTGATGATCGGCCGGCACGAGCGTTGCCGAAGTGCTCGCAATGCCGACGGGCTGCGGCGCGATTCCACGACTCCCACCATGAAATCCAATAACGACTCCCTTGCAGAGAGCATGGGCTGCGTCGCGAGCGCGGATGGAACGTTCATCTCGGCGCCTCCGCCGTGTTCCTCTTGGCCGCGGCAATCGCCCTCGCAGGAAGCTTCCTTCTGTGATGACGCCCGGCAGCGCAGAAGCTTGGTTCTGCATCACGCTCGCCAATGCATTCATCATGCCCAGCCTTTAAGGCTGCTCAGCGTGCGGCGGACAGAGCGACGTTGATGGCTGCGGCGGCGATCGCGGCAGCACCGTACGCGACGCTGATCTGGTTCAGGCCCGAGGCAACGTCGCCCGCCGCATAGAGACCCGGCACCGTCGTCTCCTGATGTCGGTCAACGGCAAGATACCCGTCCTTGTCGACCGCCGCACTCAGCGACGACGCCAAACCGGAGTGAACCTGCAAGCCAAAAGCACAGCAGAGGGTGTCGCATTCCGTCGACTGCTCGCCATGCTCGACCGTGACGCGACCGTCCCAGACGCGAACGCTTTTGAACGTTCCGGGCGCGAGCGCGACTCCCGCATTCTCCGCACTCTTCCGCTCATCCGCGGGAGGGGATCGCGACCCATCCTGAACATCGTCACCCGGTCGGTGTAACGCCGAAGACAGATCGCTTCGTGGATGCCGGCAATGCCGCCGACCAGCACCCCACTCTTTGCCCCGTCACTTCAAAGGCGTCGCATACGGGGCAGTACCTGAGCGCGCCGTCACGCAACGCCTCGGCCAGATGAGGCACGTTCGGCTCGATGTCGCTCACACCCGTGCCCAGTACCACCGTCCTGGCCTCGGCGGAGGACTGCGCCCAGGTCACCCTGAACCCGCCCGACACTTGGCTGATCGACGGCAGCCGGGCCATGTTCACGGCAGTCACGGAATTGATGGCATTTGACGGCGACATTCGGGATCGCCCAGTCAAGACCGCCGAGTCGGAGCTTCGACCACGTAACCGATCGACTTGCGAACCTCGCGTTCAGCACGACCGCTATTCGTCGAGCATCCCCGGAACCAGGGGATCGTTCGTCTGCTCGTCACGCAGTGGCGGGGCGTTCTCGACGAATCGGCGAATGGACGCGAGGTCGTCCATCAATCGCTCGATGTGCCCCGGGGCACAGGTCCGTTCCGTGTAGGCCTGGATCAACTCCTGCTGGAGTCTCAAATGCAAGCCGTATGCCTCGCGCCGATCCATTAGAAACCTCGATGTTGCGGTGCAGCATAACGCATGGCGAAGTCGTCGCCAAGCAATCCGTCTTTTACCGTCCGGCCCTACCCGAGTGCGCAATTCGTCACATTGGCGCCGGTATGGACCTTGCCTTGGCCGGCCATGGCCAACAAGCAAAGCGAATCCCGGGCGGCGACCGACCGTTGCACTTGGGAGTACTCGTTCTACGCCTATCTGATCTACCGCGAGGCCCCGGCGTCGCAGGCGCAGCTGCTCGACTTGGCGCGGGCGGTTCACGTCATGCGCGGGCACTGGAATCCGATTGCCGCAGCAGACGCCGTCCTGCTGACTTGGCCTTTCGAAGTGACGGAATAGGTCCGGATCGAGATGAACGGCACAGGCTGGCGACCCGCGGCGTTCGCCGAGACCGTCCCCGGCGTGTACACCGCGGACGACGCGGCCGCGCGCCGCGGCAGGCGTCGCCGCTCGGTGCGAGCCGTTCTCGACGGCCTCGCCGCATGGTGCCGGACAGGCCTCTCCGGGCTGCGACGTGCCCGGCATCGCGGGACCCGCGCGCCCCCTTGATCGCGGGGATGGGGAGACCGGCGGCGGCGCAAAAACGGACGTTGGCTTTATCGTTCGGGCCACGGGAGGACAACGATGGGATCGATCGTCACGGCCATGTTCGCAGCGTCGCGAGCCAGTCTTTTCTGGTTGTTTCGCATGCGCGCGGCTGGGCACAGGCGCAATCCCGACTCATCGCAGTTGCGCTCGCGCCAGACCCAGGCGTTCACGATCGACACCCTCTTCGGCGAGCCGGGCCTGGTGATGACTCCGGCGCAGCGGGCCGCGTTCGCGACCCGCAGCTTCACCTGGCGCTGCGTTTCGTGCGGCAAGGTGCATGCGTTCGACCGGCCGGTTCGCGTCGGCGCGGCCTCGCCGTGCTCATGCCTGCAGATCGAGTTCGAAACCGACGCCCGGCGGCGTCCGACCCGCCACGCGCCGTTGCGCGGTCCGGCGGAATACCGTGGCCCGATGGAGTTGCCCGAGGGCGCCTAGGCGCGCCGCTTCGCGACGAAGCCGATCACGCCCAGGCCGGCGAGCAGGAACGCGTAGCTGCTCGGCTCCGGCACGGGGCTCACAGACGCGATGGCGTTGACGTTGCCGTGGACCGTGCCGATCGGGCTCGACAAGACGCCGATGTTTTCAACGGCGATCGTCACCTGGCCCATCGCGCCGAAATCGAACAGCAGCGGCGCGGGCGTGGCGAAGGTGAGGTAGTCGTTCGGGCCCGACGAGCTCCAGGCATAGGGCAGATCCAGCTGAAGCGTGAGGCCGTCGACGGTGACGTCGACCAGGGCGTCGAACGTCGGCGTGAGCGTGCAGCTGTAGCAGTTCGGGCCGACCTCGAAGGTGTAGCTGCCCAGCGAGATGTTGACCGGTGCCGCGCTCAGCGCGACATCGAGCGTCGCGCCGTCGATGAAGAGGTTGTCATACGGCGTCGCGAACTCGGCGCCCATGCCGCTGTTCGCATAGGAGCCGGTGCCGATGGTCATGGCGCTTGCGGGCGCGACGGCGGCGACGGTCACGACGACCGCGGCGCTGGTCCTGCGCAAGAGTAACGGGAGGCTCAACATTTCGATCCTTCAGGACCCACTTCGGGCCCAACATGGCGGCTTTCGCCGGACGGGCTCATTGTCACGACCGGTTACCGCGCGTGCGCGGTTCGAGCCCCTGGCCGAGCCGCGGGACGTGTGAACGTCACGGTGAAAATCCGCAGCAACGCGGTTCGGCGCGAGCCCTCGCGCCGGTCGTGAAAAAATCCACTGCCCCATCGCCACCGAGCCATCGAGTTGCCCGCGCTCATTCGCCGCCGCCAGGTCTGGCTGCCCACGCTGTGGGGCGCCTTGCTGCTGTGCGGTGTCGCCGTTCTCGCAGTGCTGGTCGCGGCGCGATCTGTCGGCGGCTATCTCGCGCAGCAGCGATCCCGCCGGTGGCCGCGACGGCCACGGCGCACGCACGCTCGTCGTCGAAGGCTGGCTCGACGAGCGCGAGCTCGACGATGCGATCGCGACCGCGCGCGCGCGGCCGCTACCAGCGCGTCATCACCACCGGCGGGCCGATCGAGAGCTGGCGCGAGGGCGTCGTCTGGGCGAGCTACGCCGAGCGCGCGGCGGACTATCTGCGCCGCGCGCCGGTCGGAATCCCGGTCATCGCCCTTCCCGCGCCGGCGGTCGGCGCGGGACCGAACGTTCCTCAGTGCCGTCGTCGTTCGCGAGTGGCTGCGCCGCGAGCAGCCGGGGCTCGACTCGATCGATCTCCTCTCCGCGGGCGTCCACGCGCGCCGCTCGCGCCTGGCCTATCGCATGGCGTTCGGTAGCGCCGTCGAGGTCGGCGTGATCGCGACGGCGCCGCGCCGCTATGACATCGACCGCTGGTGGCGAACGAGCGAGGGAGCCAAGACCGTGCTCGGCGAGCTGATCAGCCTGGCGTGGACGAAGTGCTGCTTCTGGCCTCGGCGCCGACGGCTCGCACGAGGAGCGCTCGGCGCGTGCCGAAGACAGCGCCCTGAGCCGATCACCCCGTTTGCGCGGCCCGGCCGTTCAACGACAGGTCCCACCACCTGTTCGGAGAACCGTCATGCCGACCCGCCGCCTCCTTCTCACCGCAATCGCCACCGCCGCGCTGAGCGCCTGCGGCTCGCCGCCGGCCTTCGCCGTCGGCTCGCTCGTCGACGTGCAGATCGTCGACCGCAGTCGCGGCGAGCAACTGCCGTCGTGGCCCTACCGCGGCGCGAGCTACGTCGCCGGCCGGCCCGGGCGACCGCTATGCCGTGCGCCTGACCAATCGCTCGTCGGGCCGCGTCCTGGTCGTCCTCTCGGTCGACGGCGTCAATGCGGTGAGCGGCGAGACCGCCGCGGTCGGCCAGACCGGCTACGTCCTCGCGCCCTACCAGTCGGCCGAGATCACCGGCTGGCGCAAGAGCTACTCGGAAGCGGCCGCGTTCTACTTCACGGCATTGCCCGACTCGTACGCAGCGCGCACCAATCGGCCCGACAACGTCGGCGTGATCGGCGCGGCGGTCTTTCGCGAGCGCGTTCCCGAGCCGGTATCGCGCTGGCGCGAGCCGGCGCCGTCGGTCGCCAAGGAAGCTGACGGCAGTGGCCGTCTCGAAGCGGAGCGGCAGCGCGACGGCGCGAGCGTGGACGCCGCGGCGCCGGCGGCGCAGTCGGCGGCCGCGTGCCCGCGCCGACTCGTTGGCCGCCGAAGGACGAGAAGAAGCTCGGCACCGGCCACGGCGAGCGCGAATATTCGCCGACCAGCCAGACCGCGTTCGAGCGCGCGAGCTCGTCGCCGTCCGAGATCGTCCAGCTTCGCTACGACAGCTACGCCAACCTGCTGGCGAGCGGCGTCATTCCGCGCCCGCGGCCGATGCCGCGCCAGCCCGACGCGTTCCCGTCGTTCGTTCCCGATCCGGGCTGAAGAACGCGGCTACGAAGCGTACCGCGCCGATGCCGCGCAGCGCCTGCCAGACGCGTTCCGGCGTGGCCGGCATCTGGATCTTCTCGGCGGCGCGGCCGAGGCCGGCGTGGTCGAGCGCGTCGACGATCGCGTTCATCACCGCCGGCGTCGCGCCGATCGTGCCGAGCTCGCCGACGCCCTTGACGCCGAGCGGATTGAGCAGGCACGGAATCGGAGGTGTCGAACTCGGTTCGGAAGGCGACGCCGATGTCGGCGCGCGGCACGGCGTAGTCCATGAAGCTGCCGGTGACGAGCTGGCTGCTGCCTTCGTCGTAGACGACCCGCTCGCAGAGCGCCTGGCCGAGGCCCTGGACCGCGCCGCCGTCGACCTGGCCGCGCGCGATCGTCGGGCTGACGACGCGGCCGATGTCGTTCACTGACGAATAGGCGACGACCCGAACGTCGCCCGTCTCCGGATCGACCTCGACCTCGCAGACGTGGCACGCGTTCGGCCAGGTCGGCCCGCCGGCGACGGCCGACGCCTCGAGGTGGATCCGCTGCCCCGGCTGCTTGCCGGCGAGCGCGAACAGATCGATGCCGAGATCGGTGCCGACGACGGTCAAGCGCCCGGCGCGGTACTCGATGTCGCCGGCGGCGGCCTCGAGCGCCTCGCCGGCGAGCGCCTTCGCATGGTCGATCGTGCGCTCGGAGGCGACCCGAACCGCCGAGCCGCCGGTGAAGAGCGAGCGCGAGCCGGCGCTGCCGAAGCCGTTGCCGCGATCGGTGTCGCCCTGGACGATTCGGATCTTCTCGATCGGCACGCCGAAGACGTCGACCGCGAGCTGCGCGTAGCTCGTCGCGATCCCCTGGCCCATCGCCTGCGTCGCCGAGAAGATCTCGATGATGCCGTCGGGCGTGACGTCGACGCTGACCTTCTCCTCGAGGGCGTTGCCGCCGGTCCATTCGAGAAACGAGGCGATGCCGCGGCCGCGCAGCAGGCCGCGCGCCTTCGACTCGGCGCGGCGCGCGGCGAAGCCGTTCCAGTCGGCGAGCGCCAGGCCCTGGTCGAGGATCTTCTCGAACATGCCGCTGTCGTAGGTCTGGCCGAGCAGGTTCTTGTACGGCATCTGCCCGGGCAGGATCATGTTGCGGCGGCGCAGCTCGGCGGGATCGAGCTTCATCTCGCGCGCGGCGGCATCGAACAGCCGCTCGATGATGTAGATCGCCTCGGGCCGCCCGGCGCCGCGGTAGGCGCCGGTCGGCGTCGTGTTGGTCAGCACCGCCTTGTAGTGCAGGTCGACGGCAGCGATGTCGTAGATGCTGGTCGAGACCCACGGGCCGATCAGCAGCTGGATCGCGACGCCCGCCGGCGTCGCGTAGGCGCCGACGTTGGCGAGCGAGCGCACGCGCAGCGCCAGCGCCTTGCCGTCGGCGTCGAGCGCGAGCTCGGCGCGGCTGCGGACGTCGCGGCCGGCCGATCCGGAGAGGAACTCCTCGCTGCGATCGGCCTGCCAGCGCGACCGGCCGGCCGAGCGCGCGCGCCGCGTGGGCGACGACGATGTCCTCCGGGTACATGCCGGTCTTCATGCCGAAGCCGCCGCCGACGTCGCCGACGAGGACGTGGATCTGCTCCTGCTTGATACCGGGCAGCGCGCCGGCGAGGCCGGCCGCGACCGCCGTCGGCATCTGGTTGCTGATCCGCACCGTCAGCCGCCCGCTCGCCGCGTCGAACCGGGCGACGATGCTGCGCGGCTCCATCGCCACCGGCGAGACGCGCTGGTTGACGAGGTCGAGCTCGATGCGGACCGCGGCGGACGCGAACAACGCCGCGGCCTTCTCGGCATCGCCGTGGCTCATCTCGGCGGCGATGTTGTCGGCCGCGTCGGGCGTGACCGCGGGCGCGCCTGGCGCCGTCGCGGCGACGACGTCGGCGACCGCCGGCAGCTCCTCGTACTCGACGACGACGCTGTCGATCGCGTCGCGCGCCGCCTCGCGCGATTCGGCGACGACGGCGACGACCGCCTCGCCCACATAGCGCGCGAACTCGTGCGCGAGGGCGCGCCGCGGCGGGGTGACGGTGCGGCGGCCGTCGGCGCGCCTGAAGTCGGGCGTCGTCGCCATCGGCTGGATGCCGGCCGCGGCCAGCTCGGCGCCGGTGTAGACCGCGAGCACGCCGGGCAATCGCGCGCGCTGCGTCGGCGTCGATCGCGACGATGCGCGCGTGCGCGTGCGGCGAGCGCTGGAAGGCGATCGTCGCCGCGCCGGCGCCGGCGATGTTGTCGACGAAGCGACCGCGACCGACGAGCAGCTCGCCGTCTTCGACGCGAGGGATGGCGCGGCCGCTGCCGAATCGGGAGGGAGTGTCGTCTGCGTTCATGGGTCTCGTCTTCGTCGTCTTTGGGTCGGCCGGCACGGTCGCTACCGCTCAGGCCGGCAGCTTCGCCAGGAAGCGCTGCACCAGCGCGGCAAAGCGCTCCGGCTGCTCGGCGACGCTGAGATGCGACGCATCTTCGAGCACCGCCAGCTCTGCGCCCGCAATGCGCTCGGCGATCGCCTTCGCCATCTCGGGCGTCGCGCCGGCATCGCGCGCGCCGGCGATGACGAGCGCGGGCGTGCGCACGGTCGAGAGCCGCTCGAGCCAGTCGACGCCGGCGACCGCGTGGCACGCGGCGACGTAGCCGGCCGGATCGGCGCGCAGCAGCTTGGCGCGCAGCGCTGCCGCCTCGGCCGGATGCGTCGCGCGATAGTCGGCGTGCAGGTAGCGCTCGACGACGGCATCGGCCACCGCCGCCATGCCGCCCTGCTCGACCGCCGCGATCCGCGTCGCCCAGACCGGGCGCGCCGCTTCGGGATAGCGCGCTGTCGTGTTGGCGAGGACGACGCCGCGCAGCAGCTCCGGATGGCGCACCGCAAGCCCTTGCCCCACCATGCCGCCCATCGACAGGCCGATGAAGACGACCGGGCCGCGGCCCCACTCGCGGATCAGGCGTGCCGCGTCGTCGACGAGGTCGTCCAGCGCATACGGGCCCGGCGGCCGCGCCGAGCCGCCGTGGCCGCGCTGGTCGTAGCGCAGCACGGTGCGAGCGCCCGCCAGGCGGGCGGCGAAGTCGTCCCACATGTGCAGGTCGAGGCCGAGCGCGTGGCTCAGCATCACCGGCGGGCCCTCGCCCTGCAACGCGACCTTCAGCTGCGGCGCGCTGAACGTGTGGTGCGTCGCCACGCGCACCGCGGCGGCGAGCGAGCTCGGCGCGGGCGCGCGGCCTTCGGCGTGCAGGATCTCGCCGGCGATCTTGAACGCGGTGTTGGCGGCCGGAACGCCGCAATAGATCGCTCCCTGCATCAGCGTTTCCTTGATCTTCGCGATCGGCACGCCGCCGCGCACGGCGGCGCGGCAATGGAGCTCGAACTCCTCCCAGCGCGCCAGCGCCATCGTCATGCCGAGCACGAGCAGGCGCCGCGTCTCGTGGTCGAGGCCGGGCCGGCCCCAGATGTCGTGCCAGGCGTAGCGCGTGATCAGGCTCTGGAACTCGGCGTTGAAATCGGTCGCGCCGCCGAGCGACTTGTCGACCCAGGCATCGCCGAGGACGGCGCGGCGATTGGCGAGGCCGCGGCTGAAGTCGTCGGCGCGCTCGTCGGGAAGGTCGTGGTCAGTGCTCATCGGGGGTCTCCGTAGCGGCGGCTCGTCGGGCGAGACGGTCGAGCTGCGCCGTAGCGACGACGCCGGCCGCGCGAGCAGCGGCGTCGATGTCGAACACCGCATCGATCGCGCCGGCGTCGATCGCGGCGCAGCGCCGGATCGGCGACGCAGCAGCGTGCGCAGGTCGATGTCGTCGGCGATCGCGCGCGCCGAGAGCCGGGCCAGCAGCGCCTGTGCCTCGGCCTTGCCGAGGGTCGGCGCGAGCACGCGCCGCGGCGGCTTCGGCGAACACGGTGCCGCGCTGACGCTCGATGTTGGCGCGCATTCGCGCCGGATCGACGACCAGCCCCGCGCTCGCATCGGCCAGCGCGACCAGGCTGCCGTGCGTGGCGAGGAACAGCGCCGGCCACTCGGCGAGCTCGGCCTGCCAGCCGCCGAGGCCGCGCTCGTGCTCGTGTCGCCATCGCCGCCAGCAAGGCGGCGGCGTGGTGCGGCGCGCGCGTCGCCGCGGCGATCGCGGTCATCGCCGCGACCGGATTGCGCTTGTTCGGCATCGCCGACGAGCCGCCGCGGCCGGCCGCCTGCGGGCTCGGCGACCTCGCCGACCTCGCCCTGCGCGAGCAGCGCCAGATCGCGGCCGATCTTGCCGAGCGAGCCGCACAGCAGCGCGAGCTCGCAGCCGAGCGCGATCCAGGCGTCGCGCTGGACGTGCCACGCGCCTTCGGGCGGCGGCAGCGCGAGCCGCTCGGCCAGGCGCCGCGCGACCGCCGGGCCCTTGGCGCCGAGCGAGGCGAGCGTGCCGACCGCGCCGCCGAACTGGAGCTGCAGCGCCGCCCGCGCGTGCGCGCGCCAGGCGCTCGCGCGCCCGCACCAGCGGCGCGACCCAGGCGACGAGCTTGAAGCCGAAGCTGATCACCTGCGCCGGCTGGAGCAGCGTGCGCGCGAGCATCGGCGTGGTCGCGTGCGCGCGGGCGAGCGCGAGCAGCGACCCGGTCAGGCGCGCGAGATCGGCGTCGACCAGCGCCAGCGCGCGTCGCGTCACCAGCACCATCGCGCTGTCGATCACGTCCTGGCTGGTGCTGCCCCAATGGACGAATCCGGCCGCGCTCGGGTCGCGCTCGGCAACGCGCGCGGTCAGGCCGCTTGACCAGCGGGATCGCCAGGCTGCCGGCACGGCGCGCGTCGGCGACCAGCGCCTCGACGTCGAACGAACCGCGGCAGGCGGCGCCGATCGGCGCGGCCGCACTCGCTGGGATCACGCCTTCGGCCGCCTCGGCCTCGGCCAGCGCCGCCTCGAACGCGAGCATCGCCTCGACCACGGCGCCGTCGGCGAAGACATCGGCCATCGCCGCGCTCGCCAGCGTACGGGCGAAGATCGAGGCGCTCATCGCGACGTCGCCCTCACGTGTCGGCCGCGTCGTGCGCCACGGTCTCGGGCGCGAGCGCGCTCGCCAGGACCTTGTCGACGCGCTTGCCGTCGAGGTCGATGACCTCGAAGCGCCAGCCTTCCCAGTCGACCGAGTCGGCGGTCTCGGGCAGCCGGCCGAGGAGCAGCATGATCATCCCGGCGAGTGTGTTGTAGCGGCCGCGGTCTTCCTCCGGCAGCTCCTTCAGGCCGAGGCGGTCCTTCAGCTCCGGCGTCGGGATCAGGCCGTCGAACAGCCAGCTGCCGTCGCCGCGCTGCACCGCCCACGAATCGGCGTCGGTCTCGGTGCTGAACTCGCCGGTGATCGCCTCGAGCACGTCGCGCACGGTGATCATCCCCTGCACCTCGCCGTATTCGTCGACGACGAAGACGATCTGCGCGCTCGAGGCGCGGAAGTGCTCGAGCAGCTCCATGCCCGAAAGCGTCTCGGGAACGAACACCGGCGGCTCGAGGCCGCTGGTCGACCGCGAACGCCTTGCCCTCGATCGCCTGCTGCAGCAGTCTTTGCGCGCTGATGACGCCGAGCACGTCGTCGAGGCCGCCGCGGCAGACCGGATAGCGCGAATGCTCGGCGTCGCCGATCGCATGCAGCACGTCGTCGGCTGTCGCTGTGGCGTCGAGCCAGACGATCTCGGCGCGCGGAATCATCATCGAGCCGACCTGGCGGTCGTCGAGGCGAAAGACGTTGCGCACCATCTGGTGCTCCTGGGCCTCGATCACGCCGGCGTCGAGGCCTTCCTCGAGGCTGGCGGCGATCTCCTCCTCGGTGACGCTGCGGTCGGGCGGCCGACGCAGTCCCATCAGGCGCAAGACCGTGTCGGTGCTCAGGGTGAGCAGCTTGATGAACGGCCGGGTCGCGGCCGACAGCCACTCCATCGGCCGGGCGACGAGGCGGGCGATCGTCTCCGGGTACATCAGGCCGATCCGCTTCGGCACCAGTTCGCCGAAGACGATGCTGACGAAGGTGATGATCAAGACGACCAGCGCGAGCGCCGAAATCTCCGCGGTCCGCACGCTGACCGGGAAATGCTCGCGCAGCCAGGCCGCCAGCGGCGTCGAGAAAGCGGCCTCGCCGACGATGCCGTTCAACAGCGTGATCGAGGTGATGCCGATCTGCACCACCGACAGCCACTTGGTCGGGTTGTCGTGCAAGGCCATCGCGTGGCTGGCCCCGGAGTCGCCCGCTTCGACCATCACTTGCAGCCTCGCCTTGCGGCTCGCGGTCAGCGCCGTCTCCGACATGGCGAACAGCGCGTTGAGAAAGACGAGGGCAAGGAGGATGGCAACGTCCATGCGCGGGCGCGGGCGTAGTCGGGGGGTCAGCGTAGCAGAATCGCGTTCATGCCCGCCCCGTCGCCGACTCCGCTCGCTGCCCGCGCAGGCACCGCATGAACTACCTGGTCGGCGACATCCAGGGCTGCGCCGGGGCGCTCGAACGGCTGCTGGCAGCGATCGCCTTCTCGCCGTCGCGCGACCATCTGTACGTCCTCGGCGACCTGGTCAACCGCGGCCCCGACTCGCTCGGCACCCTGCGCCAGCTGCGCGGCCTCGGCAGCGCCGCGACCTGCGTTCTCGGCAACCACGACTGGCACCTCCTTGCCGTCGCCGCCGGCGTCCGACCGCGCCATCGCAGCGATACCCTCGACGACATCCTCGACGCGCCCGATCGCGAGGCCTGGCTCGACTGGGTGCGCCAGCGCCGGATGGCCGTTCACGAGCAGGGCTGGCTGATGCTCCACGCCGGCGTCGTGCCGCAGTGGGATCTCGCCACGACGCTCGCGCTCGCGGCCGAGCTCGAGACGCAATTGCGCCAGCGTCCGGGCCGCGAGTTTCTGGCGGCGATGTTCGGCAACGAGCCGTTGCGCTGGAGCGAGTCGCTGAGCGGCGACGACCGGCTCCGGTTCACGCTCAACACCCTCACCCGCGCGCGGTTCGTCGCCGCCGACGGGACGCTCGAGTTCCGCACCAAGGATGGCGCCGACGCGGCGCCGCCGGGCTTTTTCCCCTGGTTCGACGCGCCAGGGCGAAAGACCGCCGGCAACGCCGATCGCGTTCGGCCACTGGTCTGCGCTCGGCCTGGTCGAGCGCAGCGACCTGCTTGGCCTCGACACCGGCTGTGTCTGGGGTGGCAAGCTCAGCGCGGTGCGCATCGACGGCGGACGGCGCGAGCTGATCCAGGTCGATTGCGAAGCCGCGCAGCGCCACGGCTAGGTGCATCCGCCCGACGCCTTGTCGCGTAGATGACGCATCGGCTCGAGATATTCGACGCGTGCTACCTCTTCTCTTTCGCACACCGAGTGTCGGCTCGCGCCGTCTCATCCTCGGCGCTCTGGCGCTCCTGATCGGCCTGCAAGGCATCGGCAGCTCGGTCTTCGCCACCCTCGGCCCGCTGCACAGCCACAAGGCAACCGCGACGATCGTCGTCCTCGACGATTTCCGGCGCGGCCCGTCGCGTGTTGCGACAAGCGAGCGCGCCGTCGAGCGCCATGGCCATGCCCACGGCATCGCCTCGACCCTGCGCCATCACCACGCTGTCGGCGACGCGAGCGTGAATCTCGCGCCGGGAGAAGCCGTACAGGGCCTCGACGCCGACCAGGGCGGCCTCGGCGCGAGCCTGGCCGCTCTGGTCGCGCTGTTGCCCGAGGCGCCCGGCTGGCTGCCGCAGGCACCGAACGACGTCCTCGCGGCGCGACGTGCCTGGGTGCCGCAGAGCCATTTCCCCGAACCGCTGCAGCGACCGCCCCGCTCCGCCTGACGCAGCCGCAATCCGCGGCTGAACGAAGCGACCTGCGCGTGGCGCCGTTCCCGGCGCACGCGTCTTCGACGTCATCGCGATGGATCCCTGTGACTCGCAACCAATCTTGCTTGCGCCGCTCTCGCGCGAACCTCGGTCGCGATCGCGGCCATCCTCGCCGCCCCCGCCGTCGCGGGCGCCGCCGATCCAGCGCTCACGCCTGAATCGAGCGTTGTCGCCGCAGGCGCCCGTCGAGCAATTGCCGCCGGTGCAGATCAACGGCAACTACAACAACTCGGTCGGCAGTTCCGATGCCGCGAGCGCCGGCAGCGTCACCTCCAAGCTCATCGAGAGCCGGCCGACGCTGCGGCCGGCCGAGGTGCTCGAGTTCGTTCCCGGCGTGATCGTCACGCAGCACAGCGGCGACGGCAAGGCGAACCAGTACTACCTGCGCGGCTTCAATCTCGACCACGGCACCGACTTCGCCACCTTCGTCGACGGCATGCCCGTCAACATGCCGACGCACGCGCACGGCCAGGGCTACAGCGACCTCAACTGGCTGATGCCCGAGCTCGTCGATCGCCTGCGCTATCGCAAGGGGCCCTACTACGCCGAAGAGGGCGACTTCGCGTCGGCCGGAACGGCGCGCATCGATCTCTTCGACACGCTGCCGCGCGGGATTGCCTCGGCGACGCTCGGCGAGTGGCGCTACGCCCGCGCCCTCCTCGCCAACTCGAACGCAGTCGGCAACGGCAACCTGCTCTACGCGATCGAGGCTGCGCACGACGACGGCCCGTGGGATAACCCGGAGAAGTTCCATCGCCTGAACGGCGTCTTGCGCTACAGCTTCGGCGGCGACGGACCATCGCTCGTCGCTCACCGCAATGGGCTACTCGGCGGGCTGGAACGCGACCGACCAGATCCCGCAGCGCGCCGTCGACTCGGGGCTGATCGGCCGCTTCGGCGCGATCGATCCGAGCGATGGCGGCAACACCGAGCGCTACAGCCTCTCGCTGCAGACCGCGCATCGCCTCGCCGACGGCGAGTTCCGCCTCAACGCCTATGCGATCCAGTCCAGGCTGGACCTCTTCTCGAACTTCACCTTCTTCCTCGAGCAGCCGATCGATCTCGATCCGGCAGCGATCGACGGCGACCAGTTCCAGCAGGCCGAGCAACGCAAGGTCTTCGGCCTGGCGACGAGTCGCAGCTGGAACATGAAGCTCGGCGGCCACGAGTCGACGACCACGCTCGGCCTGCAGCTGCGCCACGACCGGCTCGATCCGGTCGGCCTGTACAGCACGGTCGCGCGCCAGTTCGCAGCGACGACGCAGGAGAGCCGGGTGCGCGAGACCGGCGTCGCCGTCTACGCCGACAACCAGCTCGAGTGGACGCTCGTGGCTGCGCAGCGTCGCCGGCGTGCGCGCCGATCGCTTCGACGTCGACGTCACGAGCTCGATCCCGGAGAACACCGGCAAGAGCTCACGCGACCCTCGCCTCGCCCAAGCTCTCGCTGATCTTCGGCCCGTGGCAGAAGACCGAGACCTTCGTCAACTACGGCTGGGGCTTCCACAGCAACGACGCGCGCGGCGCGACCGAGCGCGTCAAACCGAAAGAATTCGCCGCCGACCCGACCGATCCGAACGCGATCGCGACGCCGTCGCCGCTGCTCGTCCGCTCGAAAGGCGGCGAGCTCGGCCTGCGCACGGAGGCCGTTCCCGGGTTGCAGAGCTCGCTCGCGCTCTGGCAGCTCAAGCTCGGCTCGGAGCTCGTCTTCTCGGGCGATGCCGGCGACACCGAGCCGAGCCGGCCGAGCCAGCGCTACGGCATCGAATTGAACAACCACTACACCGCCGCGCCCTGGCTGCTCGTCGATCTCGACCTCGCCGCATCGCACGCGCGCTTCACGACCGACGATCCCGACACGCCGGGCCGCTACATTCCCGGCTCGGTCGACAAGGTCGTCTCGTTCGGCGTCAGCGTGATCGACCGCGGGCCCGTGGTTCGGCCATTTCCAGCTGCGCTACTTCGGGCCGCGGCCGCTGATCGAGGACGACTCGCAGCGCTCGAGGGCGACCACGCTCGCCTACCTGCGTCTCGGCTACAAGGTCGCGCCGAACGTGAAGGTCGCGCTCGACGTCTACAACCTGTTCGACCGCCAGGCGAGCGACATCGACTACTACTACGCGTCGCGCCTGAAAGGCGAGCCGGCCGGAGGCGTGAACGACATCCACTTCCATCCGGTCGAGCCGCGCAGCCTGCGCCTGACGTTGACGGCCAACTTCTAAGGCACGCCGGGCGGCCTGCGGGTCGGCGCCATCGTGCGAAGATGGCGGCGACAAGGAGACGTGGCCGAGCGGTCTAAGGCAGCAGTCTTGAAAACTGCCGAGGGGGCAACCCCTCCGTGAGTTCGAATCTCACCGTCTCCGCCAAAACGACTGTCCAAGCAAGTCCAGAGACGTCCGTCTACGTCCCGAATTCCCTCCTCTACGCCCGGTAAATCAAGGAATCACTTGTCCGAAGGCGTTTGAAGCCGTATATTTCAATCCGCCTCCGATTGGAGGGTAGGTTGGTGGGATAATTGGTGCGTTGGTGGGATAGCAATGCCTAGGCGGGCTAAGGCGCTTTCGGCGCTCGCGGTCTCGAAACTGCGTCGCGACGGGTTTCATTCCGTCGGCGAAGTGCCAGGGCTCGGCCTGCACATTGCTGGCGAAGCGCGCAGCTGGTTGCTCCGCTTTTCGTTCGCCGGAAAGCGTCCCGAGATGGGTCTGGGAAGCTTCCCGGAAGTCCCGCTCGCGCTGGCCCGCCAGAAGGCAAGAGACGCACGAGAACTCGTCCGCCAGGGCATCAATCCGATCGACGCCAAGGACGCCGCAAGGAGCGCTGCAGTCGCCGCACGCGCGGCGTCCAAGACGTTCGCCGAATGCGCCGCGAACTACATCGAGATCAAGGTCTCCCGAATGGGCCAATGTCAAGCATCTGAGCCAATGGCGGACAACGATCGAGACGTTCGCGAACCCGGTCATCGGCAAGCTTTTCGTGCAGGACGTCGACACGCCGCACCTCATGGCGATCCTCGAGCCAATCTGGAAGACGAAGACCGAAACCGCGGTGCGCCTGCGCGGCCGGCTTGAATCCATCCTCGATTGGGCGACGGTCCGCGGCTATCGCGCCGGGCCGAATCCGGCGCGCTGGAAGGGTCATCTCGCAGTAATGCTGCCGGCGCCGAGCAAGGTCGCGAACGCAGAACATCACGCCGCTCTCCCCTACTCCGAGATGCCGGATTTCATGGCGCGATTGCGTGCCGTCGAAGGCGAAAGCGCTCAGGCGCTCGAGTTCGCAATTTTGACGGCGGCACGATCTGGCGAGGTCCGCGGCGCGAGGTGGCGAGAGGTCGACTTCGACGCCAAGGCATGGACTGTCCCGGCCGAACGCATGAAGGCGAAGAAGCCTCATCGCGTGCCGCTCTCGGAGGCGGCCGTCCGGCTGCTGCGCGCAAGGCCCAGAGGTGAACTCGACGATCTCATCTTCCCGAGCTCGCGCAACGGTCGGCAGTTGTCCGACATGGCGATGACCGCGACGGTGCGCCGCTTGCAGGTCGATGCCGTGCCGCACGGCCTGGCTCGCGCTACGTTCAAGACCTGGGCCACGGAGTGCACCGGTTTCCCGCGTGAAGTCATAGAGATGGCGCTCGCACACACACTCGAAAACAAGACAGAGGAAGCTTATTGGCGCGGTGACCTGTTCGAGAAACGGGTCAAGGCCATGCGCGCTTGGGCCCAATTCCTGGATCGGCCGTCGCACGCCACCACCAACGTCTCACCCATCCGCAAGGAGCGCGCGCGCGTTGGACAGTCGACGTGAGCGTCGCCCAACTGAGCCACGTCATCAAGATAGAGCGCTATGCATACAACTCTCATGCTGATTGGCGGCGACAGAGGTCGCGGGCAGTGACCGCAGGGACGCGGGTGCCCCCGGGCGACCTCGCCCGCATGAAGGCCATCGCGCTCGGCCTGCTCGTTGCGGCCGGTTTTGTCTATGTCGCGGCGTCGGAGCTGCTTCCACTCCATCCGGCCTGGGGCTATGTGGCCGCATTCGCGGAGGCCGCGATGGTGGGGGCGATCGCCGACTGGTTCGCGGTGGTGGCGCTGTTCCGGCACCCGCTCGGACTCCCGATCCCGCACACGGCGATCATCCCGAGCAACAAGGATCGGATCGGCGAGAACCTCGCGACCTTCATCTGCGCGAATTTTCTCAGCACCGAGCAAGTGCTCGCCAAGCTGTCGCATTTCGATCCGGCAGCTCGCCTCGCCGCATGGCTCGCCGACCCGCTCCACGCGGAGACCCTCGCGTCGCACGCCGCTGCGGCGATGCGCTACGCGATCGGCGTACTCGACGACGAACGGGTCCGCGCTTTCTTCCGCGCCACCGTCGTCGCCCGCCTCGAGCTGGTCGACATGTCGCGCCTGGCCGGTCAGCTCCTCGATGTGCTCACCGCGGACCGGCGGCATCAGCGTCTCCTCGACGCCATGCTGTCGCAGCTCGCGCGCATGCTCGATGATGAAACGATCAAGGCCGAGGTCGCCGAGGTCGTCGCCGCGGAGGTGAAGTACCTGCGCTTCGTCGGCCTCGACAGCAGTCGCCGGCCGCTACGCCACCGAAATGATGGTCAGTGGAGTCGTCCGGCTCGTCGGCGAGATGGGAAGCGATCCTGCGCATCCCCTGCGTCTGCGCTTCGACGAGTTCGTCGCCGAGTTCATCGGCCGCCTGCAGCACGATCCGGAGCTGCGCATGAAGGGCGAGGCGCTCAAGCGAGAGCTGCTCACGCACCCGGCGCTGTCGGACTACCTGCATGGGCTGTGGAGCCAGATGATCGTGTGGATGCAGAGTGATCTGGCTGCCTCAGAATCGAGTCTTCGCCGCCAGGTTGCGCTTGGCACGCGCTCGCTGGGTGAAAAGCTCGGCGCCGACGCTGCGATGCAGGGCTGGATCAACGAGCAGATCCGGACGGCGGCCCCGCGCTGGATCGAGCGCTACCGCGAGGACATCCGCCAGTACATCATCGCTCGCGTCAGTGAGTGGAACGCGGCGGAGATGACGAACGAGCTCGAGCACAACATCGGTCGCGACCTGCAATTCATCCGGATCAACGGCACGGTCGTGGGTGGGCTCGTCGGCCTGGCGATCTATTCGGCCACGCACCTCGCGCATTACCTGCGCTGAACCACTTCAATGCCCTGCTGATTCGCACCCCGCCGCAGCGGGACGCCCAGAGGTGCGCTGCCGGTCCAGCTCTTGAATGCGGCTGGAACGCCGCGCTGTCCGCGACCCTAGAAGCAATCGTGTCGCCTCCTCTAGGCTCTCTACGCAGAAAGTTGAAATAGAGTGCGACGGGCTGAGAGCGTCCTGGACAGTCCCGGACCTCCTCGGATCTTGGCGGACTGTGCCATAGACCAATCCCTCGCTTAGGGACAATGGACCTTGGTGCAATGCCGCTGCCGAGCGGCCGATCTCCACAGCGCCCTGACGGCGGCGATCATGTCTGCAGTCATCGGACGCAATCTGCCGGCGACCGGAGAAGGCCCTTGCCGGAAGGAATCGGCAATCACCCGAACCACGGTTGCAACGTTGAAGGCTCGACGCGTTCCGGCCAAGGCCGCAACTCGCAAGCCTGCGAGCGCAAGCGTCGGCAGATCGCTTGTCGATCAGGCCGACGCTCTTTGCAACAGGATTGAATCGCTGCTCGCTCAAGTGAGTTCGCGCGGCACAAACTGATCACGACAAATAAAGTCCGTCGAGATCGAGGCCGCTAAGTCGTTGATTTCGCTCGATCCCGTTGGGCCGCCAAAGTCCACCAGGACCAGCCGCAACCGGCGTCCTGTGAACTAGAGCGAAATAGACTCTGTCGAGCGCCTGAAGAAGAGCGCGGCGACCGCTTGCGGCCGAGGTCTGGCCGAGTGCGGGCGCACATGACCGTCCGCTAGCAGGTGGGCCAATGCGAACGGCATCCAGGTCTACTTCTGCGATCCGCAGAGCCCATGGCAGCGTAGCAGCAACGAGAACACAAACGGTCTGTTGCGGCAGTGGTCGACAGCGCGGCGGTCGCTCACAGCGGTGCTCCAGCGAACGCCTCAGTCATTCGACCCTTTGACGGGTCCGCGAAGCAGCAACTTGAGCTTGCACTACAGGACCGCCCTCACGACACGAGTCAGTATCAGAGCTTCCCCTTTGCGCCGCAGCGGAAAAGCCACGCGTCGCGTGCGTCCGTTTCCGCGGTGCGAGCGTTCTGCGCCATCGTCAGGCACCAGTTGTAGTGGGTGTCGTAGTTGGGCTGCCAGCGGCCCTCCGGGCGAACTCCGCATTCGCGCCGACCTTCGGTCAGCCTGAACTGCTGCACGGCGCTGTTCGCATAAAAACGGCACTGCTCGTCCACCTTGACGACGGGCAAGGGGGCCGCTGCGGTCGGGCGAGCTGCTACGGGAAGGTTGGCTGCCGCGGTCGGGCGGGCTGCTGCCGGAGGGTTGGCTGCTGCGGGAGGGTTGCCGGCTGCGGCAAAGCGCCAGAGCTGGCAGGCACCATTCGCGTAGGTCGATCCCGCAGTCAGAGCGACGCGGTCCGAACAGTTCACCGCGTCAAGGTACTTTCCACCCTGTTTCAACTGGAGTCGCCCCCAGCCATCGCCGGCGGGGACAAAGCGCCAGAGCTGGCAGCCACCATTCGCGTAGGTCGATCCCGCAGTCAGAGCGACACGGTCCGAACAGTTCACCGCGTCAAGGTACTTTCCACCCTGTTGCAATTGGAGCCGGCCCCAGCCATCGCCAGCAGGGACAAAGCGCCAGAGTTGGCAGGCACCATTCGCGTAAGTCGACCCCGGACGCAGCGCGACGTCGTCGGAGCAGTTCGCCGCATCAAGGTACGTTCCACCTTGTTTCAACTGGAGCCGATAGTACGATCCTTGCGCGACGGCATCCTTAGGGACAAGCAAGGCAATCCCGGCGGCGCCAGCAATTAGTACCCCAATAAAGAGCCGCGTCAGATAGCAGCGCGAAGATGGCCGACCAAAAGAAAATGCATCTCCCATGACTTGGACTCCCCCTATGAGATTCTGCGAATGGCTGGGTAGGACACAAGAAGTTTCCCGTGGCACAAACGCGCTACCCAGAAAAGCAGCGCGCGTGATTAGAGGCAATCAAGGAAGGTTTGCATTCAGCACTTCGATAGACATGATAGGGTGAGCGCTCTCGCGGCACAACAGAACGCCTCGATGAATATATGGGACTTGCGCCGCGTGTCCTTGCCATCGATGACGCGCTTGTCGCAGTGTGTGCTTGCCTTGCTACGCGCTTATGTTTCTTAGGCAACGAATAGAACTGGCCCGCACCCTGCGGCGTGATAAACAAGCCCTTATATGCGAGCGGCTTGCGCTGCGAGGCTGCGCAATTTCCAAGGACAGTCCGAGAGGCTCAAACAGGTCCGTTCGGGCCAGATCGAGCAAGGTTCGGCCAGTACTTCTGCTCAAGGGTCCCGCAAACGCACTGTATTGCTGACATGCAGTTCTAGAGCTTGCCGGCCTCGGCGACAAGCCGGTGGTCGCACATATGGCGCGCTGGAGTGGCGTCCCACGACAGGCGAGTCGCGTCGTTCGCGCTGGTGCCGTACGCGTTTGAGGTTTCGTTCCACGCCTGGCCGCTTGCCTGTCGAGCAAATGCGGGATCCGTGTCTCCTCGCGACCTTCGCGTCGAGGACGCCCTGTTGTACCCGCTGATCAGGGTCGCTCAATATCGTCCGATATGCGTGCGAGCTCGCCCTAGGCCTTGTCGCGGCTCATGTGCCGGGTCCGGCAATTCCCGCCGGCCGCCACAGTCCGCGATGCGGCGTTGACGTCTGGCGACCTATTTTTCGTAAGACATCCCGGCTAAGCTCCGTCCATGACTGCCATCTTCATAAGCCACAGCAGCATCGACAACGATGCCGCCACGCGCATGAAGGCATGGCTTGAGGCGAATGGCCACACGTCGCTGTTCTTGGATTTCGATCCCGGTGCCGGCATCCAGGCCGGCGCGAGTTGGGAGCAGACCCTCTACCGCAAGCTGCGCCAATGCCAGGCAGTGATCGCGCTGCTGTCGCCCGGATGGCTGGCGTCGCGCTGGTGTTTCGCAGAACTGGTGCAAGCGCGCGAGCGCGGCAAGCCGGTGTTCTTTGTCAAAGTTGAGGCGGTTGACTTGGGCGGCCTGTTCAGCGACGTGCAGCACGTCGACCTGACCCAGCGCGCAGACGAAGGCTACGAGCGGCTGCGCCTGGGTTTACTGGAGCGTGGGCTCGACCCATTGGACGCCTTCGACTGGGACCCGAATCGTCCTCCCTACCCCGGCCTGCTCGCATTCGACGAAGCGGACGCGGCAATCTTCTTCGGCCGGGGCGAGGCTTTGGCCAAGACCCTCGAGGCGCTCGACGCGCTGAGGCGAGAAAGCGGCGAAGCTCCGCGCTTCGTGCTGCTGCTGGGTGCCTCGGGCAGCGGCAAGTCTTCGCTGGCGCGCGCCGGCGTGATTCCACGCTTGAAGAAGCGTCCCATGGAATGGCTGCCAATACCGCCGCTGCGGCCGCAGGTCGAGCCACTGGACGAAATGGCCCTAGCGCTGGCCACGGCTTTCGAAGCGCACGGGCGCCCCCGCGATTGGCGCAGTCTGCGCGACACGCTCGTTCAGGCGGCAGACGCGACACCGCCCGACGGCGCGGCACTGCTCGGCATGGCGCGTGACCTCGGCCTCGCCGCGCGGCAGACCGAGTCCACGGTGCTGCTCACCATCGATCAAGCCGAAGAACTGTTCGGGTACACGCCGAAGTCCGCTGCGGAGCGTTTTCTGGGTCTGCTTCGCGCCGCGCTGGAAAGCGGGGATCGGCGACTCATGGCGGTGGCGACGCTGCGCTCGGAGTTCCTAGCCGAGTTCCAGAATCAGCCGACGCTGCAGGACAAGCACTACGGTCACCACCTGCGCTACCGCGCGCTGACGCTGGACCCGATGCGGCAGGCGAGCGTCGCCGAGATCATTCGCGGGCCAGCGGTCCTAGCTGGCTTGCAACTTGACCCCGGCTTGATTGACGCGATGGTCGGCGACATGGGCACGCAGGACGCGCTGCCGCTGCTGGCCTTCACGCTGCGCCGCATCTACGAGCGCACCGGCGCCGACGGCCGGCTTACCCTGGCCGCCTACGAAGCGGTGGGCCGACTCGACGGCGCCGTGCGGCAGGAGGCCGAGCGCATCGTTGGCGAGGCGCAGCCAAGCACCGAGGACCTGGAAGCGCTGCATGCCGCGTTCGTGCCAACGCTGGTACGGATTACGGCCGAGGGTGCCTACGTGCGCCGACGTGCATTAGTCGAGCAGTTGCCGAGGCGCGTGCTCGCGCTGCTGCGGCGTTTCATTGACGCGCGGCTGCTGGTCAGCGACCGCGACGCGCAGGGGCGCGAGACCCACGAGGTCGCCCATGAGGCGCTGTTGCGCACGTGGCCGCAACTGAGCGACTGGCTGAGCGCGGACAAGGACAACCTGCGGCTTCTCGAAGGTTTGCACAGCGCAGCTTTGGAATGGGAGCAGGGCGCACGCCGCGAGGACCTGCTCGTTCACCGCAACGGTCGGTTGGGCGAGCTCGACGCGTTGCTCGCCAGCCCGCGTTTCAAATTGCCCGAAGCTTCGGTTGAACAGCGCTATCTCGACGCCTGCCGCGCCGCGCAGCAGGCGCGCGAAGCTGCCGAGCGCGCCGAACAGGAACGCAAGCTTCGCGACGCCGAGCGCATCGCCGAGGAACAGACCCTGGGCCGCGCACGCCGAGCGCCGTCGGGCCACGGCGGCGCGCCGCTTCAGCATCGTCGCCACATTCCTTTTCGTTGTCGCGCTCGTCGGTGCCTGGGTGGCCACGCAACAGTACTGGGAAGCGTCGGCCGCCAACGAGCGCGTGGGTGAGGTGCAGCAACTCACCCGCCACACGGGCGACCCCGACAGCCGACCGCAGCGCAGCTTGCTGCTCGCCGTGCGTGCCGCGGCGCTGGGCAAGAACGATGCGGTGGGCACGCTGACCGCTATCGACGGGTTGCGGCAACAGTTGCTGACCATTGGCGGCCAGCCGCTCGCGCAGCATGCTAAGCCCGTGACGGCGACTGCATTCTCGCCGGACCGGCGCTTGCTGGCGACGGGCGACGAATCGGGCGCGATACGGCTGTGGAACCTGGATTCAGCCGAGCCGAGCACGCACGCGCAGAATTTGGACGGTCACACGGGAACGGTCGCCGGCATGGCTTTCAGCGGCGATGGGCGCTGGCTCGTGAGCGGCGGCGGCGACGGCAGCGTGCGGGTGTGGCGTGTCGATGACACCCTAGCGCAGGCGTCGACCGTATTCGCGCTCGGCTCGCTCGGCCCAGTGCATGCGCTGGCGATCAGCGGCGACGGCCAGTGGCTCGCCTTCGGCACGGAGGCCGGCCATGTGTGCCTGTGGCGAATGGCCGCCCAAGGGCCGGTGCAGGCGCCCTGCGAGCGCGGCAAGAGCAACGACCCGGTGATGCAGGTGCTGTTCAGCCGGGGCGGGCGCTGGCTGGCCACCACCTGCACGGGCGGCTGCAAGGCGTTCGGCGCCCCGGTGCGGCTTTGGGACCTCTCGAGCGCAGCGGCCGGCGCCGAGCCGCGTGAGCTGGTGCACCAGAAGCGGCTGCTCGAAGATTCGCTTTTGGCGATGGCGTTCAACGGCGACGATTCGCGGCTCGCCGTGGCCTATGGCTACGCCGTCGAGCTCTGGGATCTGATGCTGCCCAATCCGCCCGAGCAGCCGGTGGGCTCGTTCGCAGGCGGCGGAGGATGGATCAGCGCCGTGGCTTTGAGTGCCGACCAGCGTTGGCTGGCGGTGGCCAGTGGCTCCTCGGCGGACGTGCAGCTATGGGATCTTCGGGACCGCACGTCGGCAGCGTCGCTGCTCCTCAAAGGGCACGGCGCCCCAGTTGGGAGCCTTGGCTTCAGTGACGACGGCCGCTGGCTTGCGTCCGGCGCTGTCGACGCATCAGCGCGCTTATGGGATTTGTCTACGCCGACCGCACCGTCAAAGCTACTGCGCGGTCACGATAGTGGCATTGTCCGGACCACCTTCGTGCCCGGCGAGCGACCCGGCCATCTGGTGAGCTGGAGCGGCGACGCGAACGCTCGGCTCTGGCCGATTCCCGACGCCCTTGCTGACCCGATGGTGCTGCGCAGTCCCGGCGCGCCGAAGATCATAGGCATGGCCCTCAGCGCGGGCGGCGACCAGGTGGCGACGTCGGCCGAGGGCGAAAACGTGTTGCGGCTGTGGTCCGTCGCAGATGGCCACAAACCGGCGCGCGAATTGCCGCTGCCGTCGTCGTCGCACGCGGTCGCAATCAGCCCGGACGGACGCTGGCTCGCAGCCAAGAGCCAGGGCAAAAACGTCATCAGCCTCTGGAATCTCAAAGACGCTTCGAGCGAGCCGCGGTTGCTGGTCGAGCGTGTGCACGGCGAGGTGCGGACATTGCGCTTCAGCCCCGACGGGCGCTGGCTGGCGAGCGGTACGTGGGCGCGGCAAGCCAGTCTGAATCTTTGGGACGTCTCGGGCGACAACCCGTCGCTTGAGCCGCGGCACCGCTGTGCGGTCAACGCCCCCCTTCGCGAGCTGACGTTCACGGCCGACGGCCGCGGGCTCGCCGCAGGCGCGCATGGCGGCCCGGTTCGGATCTGGAACATGGCATCGCCGACCCCCTGTGCCGACGCGCGCGAGTTGCCTCACGGCAACGTCGTCTATCAGGTGGCGTTCAGCCCCGACGGACACTGGGCGGCTACAGCGAGCTTTGATCAAAAGGGCAGGCTCTGGGACCTGCAAGGCACCACGCCGAAGCTCGCACGCGAAGTCGCGTTCAGCGACCGCGTGTTGCAGGCCGCGTTCAGCGCGGACGGCCGCTGGGTGGCCTTCGGCGCGTGGGACAACACTGCGGCGCTTCTCGCATTGGGCAACGCCGCGGCCGCAGCGCCGGTGGTCCTGCGTGGCCACGTCGGGCGCCTTGGCGCCATCGCGTTCAGCCCCGACAGTAAATGGCTTGCGACGGCATCGGAAGACCGCACCATCCGGCTCTGGAGCCCGGCCGCGCCGACCGCGGCACCGGTGGTCCTGCGCGGACACGAAGCCAGCGTGCAGCATCTGGGATTCACACCGGACAGCCGCTGGCTCGTGAGCGGCGCTTACGACGGGACGATACGCAGATGGCGACTACGACGCGACGACCTGGTCGAAGTCGCATGCAGGACGGCGGGGCGTAATCTGACAGCGGAAGAGGCGGTGCAGTTCCTGCCTGCGAGGGTAGCGAAGGGGCCGTGCGGCGAGCGCTGATCCCTCCAGCAACCGATGTATCAGTTCGATCTTCCACGAGTTCCAGGCCGCTGGCCGTCGCCACGAGCACTACCAAAGATCAAGCGCGGCGTCACCGCGACGTGCGGGCGGGGATCCTCGTCGACGTGGAGGTCACGCCTGTGCACCGCACGCAGGAGCTCACCTCGACAAATTAAATGATCAATCGCGTCGAGGAGCGGGTTGATCTCTAGCCGAAGCGCGGCTTCGACGCTACTCAAGGCTTGCGCCGTCCGAGACAAATCGTCGTTGTGTGGAGTTGTCGCACCTATCCGACATTGCGACGATGTGAATTCAGCGGGGATCAAGCAGTTGATGTTCGTGTTGCCGATCGTCGTCTCGATGTCATTCTTCATGATCGCTGACATCGACAGCCCACGAGCGGGCTTGGTGCGCGTGGCAACCTTTAACCTTCACGCCGCCGCGGCGGGTATGCGTTAGCGGTAGCCTGTGATTGAGCCTCGCATCGGCATCGACACGAAGCCCTATGCGACCGGATTCGAGCTGAACTTGCCTGAGGCAGTCGATACGACGGCGAACCTGGGCGAGGGGCCGTTTGATGTCCTCGCGATCGGCTCGACTGCTGCGCAGCAGTTGCTGGATCATGGCTGCAACCTGAACGGCGCCTGTGGGCCACAGTGCCGCAGCAGTGATCGAACTTGACTGCCGTCCAGTCCGCCTAGGTGCTGCGCGGGGCGTCCGGCTCCTCGACCAGGTCTACGCGCACGTCCTAAAAGAAGGGGCGGACGCGGTGCGCAGAGCCCGCTGAATGGCATTTGAGTGAAGAAGGCAGGTGCCCGAAAGCCGACATTCGCGGGCGACTGTTTGTGGCCGCTTCCTGCCAGCCACCCGGGGTCGCCGGTCGACCGAAAGGGGCAGCACACAGAGCTGCACCCGTGTCCCAAGCTATGTTCTGTGCCACCTGCGCTGAGCCAGGCCCAGAATAGGACATCGCAATCACGGGTGTCGCTCACCATGCTGAAGTTCTACTACTCGCTCGCGCCGAACCCCATGAAGGTGGCGTTGTTCCTGGAGGAATGTGGCCTGCCTTACGAGGCAATACCCGTGGACACGCGCAAGGGCGAACAACACGCACCGGCTTTCACAGCGCTCAACCCGAACGCCAAGGTTCCGGTGATCACAGACGGCGACACCACCGTGTTCGACAGCAACGCGATCCTTCTCTACCTCGCCGAGAAGACCGGGCACCTCCTGCCTGCAGGGCGAGAGCGCGGTGCGATGCTCTCGTGGCTGATGTTCGTCGCTTCGGGCGTCGGGCCGTTCACCGGACAGTGCGTGCACTTCAGGCATTACGCGGCCGAGCCAAACCCATATGCTCTCAACCGCTATGACTTCGAGGCTTGGCGTCACTGGAAGATCCTGGATGCGCATCTGGCGGACCGGCCGTGGATGGTGGGAAGCGGCTACTCGGTGCTCGACGTTGCCGTGTGGGGCTGGGCGCGAGCCGTGCCGTTTGCGCTGGGACCCGAGGCCTGGGCCCAACTGCCCCACGTCAAGCGCCTCCTTGACACGATCAGCGAACGCCCCGCAGCGCAGCGTGCCGCAGCGCTGAAGGACCGATATACGTTCAAGGCCGAGATGGACGACGAGGCACGGCGCGCCATGTTCCCCCAGAACGAACGGCTGAAGATTTAAGCGAGAGGTCGACAGGCGGCTGCGTCATGTCGACAAAGCCGCCGTCATTGGAACCGCGCGCTTCATCGCGTTGCTCCCGCCCCGACAACGCACCTACCCGTGAAGCGCGTGCCTCAGCGCTGTAGCCAGCCGCCACACACCGGGAACACCTGGCCAACGAAGCAGTCCGCTGTCGCACTGCACAGATAGGCAGCGAATTCGGCGCCCTCGCGGGCGCTGACCATGCGGCCGAGCGGCACCTCGCGCTTCAGCTTTTCCTGAAAGCGTGGGTCGGCTTGCTTTTCGGCCGGGAAGTAGGTCGGGTTGTCCAGGAAGTTGAACGCGATGGCATTGACCTGCACGTTGTGCTGCGCCAGTTCCACACCCACGGATTGCACCCAGGCGAGCTGCGCGCCACGCGCCGAGCAGTAGGTCGAAGTCAGGCTCTGCCCACGCAACGCCGTGGCGCTGCTCATCACCAGAAACTTGCCGGAGCGGCGCGCAATCATCGCCGGCAACAGCGCGCGCGCCAAGCGCGGCAAGGGGTCGACGATTGCGGCAAAGGTGGCGCGCCAGCCCTCGTCGCCGACCTCCGCGGCGGGCGCAACCAGCACCGGGATGGCCAAGTTGGCCACCAAGATATCAACGGTGCCGGCCGCGCGGACGACGCGCTCGGCTGCATCCGGCGCCGACAAGGGCGATTCGTCTGCCAGCACGATCGCACCGTGCTCAACCAGCACGTCGCAGAGAGCCGGGCCCATGAAGTCGCGCGCCTGGGTAATCAGAACGCGTTTGCCCTCGAGCCGCTTGTTCATCGCACGCTCCTTGTTCAATTCGGCGACGGGGCCAGCCTCGGGCTCGCAGCTTTGCACTGTAGCGTCGAATACGCGCAGCTTCGTCACCGAACGTCGCGCGCGCCGAGCTTTTCAAGCGCGGTTGCTGGTGGCGAGAGCCGCGCGTGACCTAAGGAGTCGCTCGCGGGACGGCCGGTCTTGGCCGATCGCGTCGCTGGTGCACATCGATTCGGTGCTTTTTCGGTCTATCGACTGCTTTTCAAAAGCCGCGACGCGCGCCTTATAGTTTCCGCGATTCAGGTGCGCGGAGCGAGACGATGCCTTGGCTGAACTGCCTGTTGGCTCGGGCTTTCATGGCCCTCGCCACTGCGATCGCTGGCGAATCGGCGCTGGCGGCAAATGCGTGCGGCGCGCCGGCCCTGACAACAGCGGCGGCCGAGGTCTCGATCGACGTCGACGCACTCTGCGCAACGCTGGCGAGCATCGCCACACCGCAAGCCAACCTGCACGGTGTCGTCGTCGACCACGCAGGGCAAGTGCAGCTGGAGGCGTACTTCAACGGCACCGATCACCCGGGTGCCTCGCTTTTTTCCCGGGCCGCCAGCTTCAACGCAGACGGGCTGCACGACCTGCGCTCGGTGACCAAGAGCGTCACGGCCATCCTGTTCGGCATCGCCGTCGATCAGGGCGCCATTCCGGGGGTCGACGTGCCCGTGCTCGACTACTTCCCCGAGTACGCGGATCTGCAGGGCACGGCGAAGTCGCGCATCACCCTCGCCCATCTCCTGGGCATGGCGTCCGGCCTCGACTGGGACGAGTCGGGCAGCTACATCCGTTGGGGCAATAGCGAAACGCGCATGCGATTCGCCACGGATCCCCTTCGCTACGTGCTCGATCGCGACGTTGTCGCTGAACCGGGCACCCGCTTCAACTACAACGGCGGCGGCACAGCGCTGCTCGGCGAAGTTGTCTCCCGCGCGGTCAAGCGCCCGCTCGACGTGTTCGCGGACGCGGTGCTGTTCAAGCCGCTCGACATCCGCAGTACCGAGTGGCGGCGCGACCGGCCGGGCCGCGTGACGCCGTTTGGCGGCCTCAGGCTGCGCCCACGCGACATGGCCAAGATCGGACGCCTTGTGCTCGACCACGGGCAGTGGGAAGGCCGGCAGATCGTCTCGGCTGCATGGGTGGAAGAGATGCTTCGTGATCGTCTTCCCGCCGGAAACCTGCGCTATGGCTGGCAGTGGTGGCATGGACGCGTGCGCGCCGGGACGGCGTGGTTTTCGTACGTCGGTGCGTTCGGCAACGGCGGCCAGCGAATCTTTCTCGTTCCGTCGCTCGACCTCGTCGTGGTAGTTACGGCCGGCCAGTACAACGAGGAGACGAGCTGGCAGGCACCGGGGCACGTCTTGAGCGCGGTGGTGGGGGCATTCCGCTAGGGCCCCTCCCGGCACCTAGACGAGGCGATACACGTCATCTTCAGGTCGCTCACACGCCCGTGATCCACCGCTGGTTCGGCTCGCAACTCTCCGAACACGGCGCCGACGCGCAGGCTAGGTGAGACCACGCTCCAGAGCGGCCGTTGAGGATGACCGGTTCTGGCCGAACACAGCGCTGTCGAGGGTCAGCTTTAGAATGCTGTTCAACTCGGACGACTGGTTGCGTCCACCGAGATCAGCGAGCCAATCGGCGCCGTCCGACCATTGCGGACGTAGGCACCGTTGATTGAGCTGCCGGAGCCGACACCCGCGAGTCGAGGAGTTCAACGCTCGGCGCCGCTCGCGCCCGCCAGGTGCTCACCGACCAACCAGCTCTGCAGTTCATTCGTACGAACGACCCGGCTGACGAGCAGATCGTTTGTGCCCTCGTCCCCATCGGCGGTCGCCTGACGAGCCAGAGGGCGGGCCTCGAGGAGAACCATCTCGTGCGCTGCGAGCAACCGGCTCAGTTGATTCAGAGGCTCCTCCCGACCGCGAGGAGCGCGCGAGATCCGCGACTCCTCGACGACGTCGTGCGCCAGCGCTAGAGCGACACCACCCAGCGTCTGCACCCGCTCCGCCAGGGCGTCGATGATTGCCAGCTGCTCCGTGAAGTGCTTGTCGAAGAGCCGGTGAAGATCGTAGAAGGTCGCGCCCGAGGTCTGCCAATGCGCCTTCTTGTAAAGATCGCGTAGCGCCATGGAATGCGCGCGGAGCCGGTTCGCGGCGGCGACGCTCCGGTGGCGGACTTCACTCGACAGTCCCCGCCGCACTTGCACCAAGCTTCCGTAATCCTGGATCACGGGCGAGCCCTCGATCGATTGCAGTGAAATCATGAACGACTCCTGTTGAAGGCTGCGAGCTTTGTGAGGACCTGGTAGGACGATCAGGCGGAGATGCAGTCGGCTCAAGACTGGGTCTCGCGGCGACGACACAGGGTTTCACGACTCAAGTAGGCTCGCGCCGACAGTCTCGAAAGGCGTAATCGGCGTCTCGTCGAAAGGTGCCGTGGGAGCGGGCCACAGCGGCTGCGACCACGCCCTTGCACTCGCCGGGAAGTTGACCTCCGTCGGCATCGGCGAGGCGGCCTTTACCGGTTGCAGCACATAGATTGCGGATGACGCCAAGACAAGGCCGAACAGCACCGTGGTCAATAGCTTGATCACTGGGTCGCCTCGCTGGTTTGGTAGGAGGAGGTGCCCCGGTCACCCGGACGGCCTTCCCTCGCTGCATGGTCGATGAATGGGACAGATCGCGCTTGGCGTCAGTGAGTGGAACGCGGCGGAGATGACGAACGAGCTCGAGCGCAACATCGGTCGCGACCTGCAATTCATCCGGATCAACGGCACGGTCGTGGGTGGGCTCGTTGGCCTGGCGATCTATTCGGCCACGCACCTCGCGCATTACCTGCGCTGAACCACTTCAATGCCCTGCTGATTCGCACCCCGCCGCAGCGGGACGCCCAGAGGTGCGCTGCCGGTCCAGCTCTTGAATGCGGCTGGAACGCCGCGCTGTCCGCGACCCTAGAAGCAATCGTGTCGCCTCCTCTAGGCTCTCTACGCAGAAAGTTGAAATAGAGTGCGACGGGCTGAGAGCGTCCTGGACAGTCCCGGACCTCCTCGGATCTTGGCGGACTGTGCCATAGACCAATCCCTCGCTTAGGGACAATGGACCTTGGTGCAATGCCGCTGCCGAGCGGCCGATCTCCACAGCGCCCTGACGGCGGCGATCATGTCTGCAGTCATCGGACGCAATCTGCCGGCGACCGGAGAAGGCCCTTGCCGGAAGGAATCGGCAATCACCCGAACCACGGTTGCAACGTTGAAGGCTCGACGCGTTCCGGCCAAGGCCGCAACTCGCAAGCCTGCGAGCGCAAGCGTCGGCAGATCGCTTGTCGATCAGGCCGACGCTCTTTGCAACAGGATTGAATCGCTGCTCGCTCAAGTGAGTTCGCGCGGCACAAACTGATCACGACAAATAAAGTCCGTCGAGATCGAGGCCGCTAAGTCAGGCCGGCTAGGGCGTCCATGTTGGGTAGACGAATGGACGTGAGGAATATTGTGGGAAGCGCGGAAAGCAATCAGTAAACGCGTTGCCCCCGACTCGGCACAGCCGATCCTTCATTGAGTCGATCGATCAGGACCGTGCGAACCCGGTCGATCCGCTGCTTCATCACCCCGGCACAACTTCCTCATTGGGGATTTCCGCTTCTGCTTGCAAGGCCTGCGCCATCAGGTGCCGAAACTGCGTCAGTGCCCGGTCCATGGCCAACGGCAGCATGGGCCGGTCGGGGCGCAGTGCGATATTGCGCGATTGCGCGGTGATCATCGCGCGGTCTTCCTCGAACGCGGCCAGCAGCCCCGCGTGCAGGTGTCGCGTCGTCTGCATATCTCCTTGGCCGGCGCGGTGTGCCTCCTGGAAGAAGTAGTGCGTGCTGTGTTCGGTCTCGGGAGTCAGGGCTTGGCAGCTGTGAAAGCGGACACCTTCGCCGTCATCAGTCTCGGCCGCACCCGCCGGCCGCGCGCCAGAGTGCATCAGCAGCGTGGCCGGCAGCAGAAACTCGTAGTCAATCCAGCGGTCGATCGGCCCGGCGTAGTCCCACAAGGGCTTGTAGTAGCTGGGCGAGGGCACGCCGGGCACGCGTCGCTTGACGCGGATGCCGCGCTCAATGACCTCGACCGTCGGCCGCAGGTGCGCGATCCGCTCGCTGCCGCCCAGGGTGGCCGCATGCACATAGCTCAGGTGAGAGAAATCCAGCAGGTTGTCGGCGATCAGCTGCCAGGGCGTGGCGTAGTGCAGGTAGCCAGGCTCGCAGCGCCAAGCGGGATGATCGTTGCTGAAGTTGTCCGGCAGCAGCGCCGGGTCTGCCAGAGCCGGATCGCCCATCCACACCATGACCCAGCGGTGCTGCAGCACCACGGGAAAGGCGCGCACATGCGCCTTGGGCGGCACGCTGTCCTGCCCGGGCACTTCCACGCAGCGGCCGTCGGGGGCGAACTTCAGGCCATGGTAGCCACAGCGCACGCAGTCGCCCTCGCGCCGGCCAAGCGAAAGCGGAGCCTGGCGGTGGCAGCAGCGGTCTTCCAGCGCCGTGATCTGGCCGTCGCTGGTCCGATATAGCAGCAAGGGTTCGCCGATGACAGTGCGGCTGAACAAGCCTTCGGCCGGAATCTCGTGGTCCCATGCGACCACGTACCAGGTGTTTCGCAGGAAGGGTGGGTTCATGTCGTGTGTCGCTCCTTGACCCGGTCCAGCACCCATTCCCTGAAGACGCCAAGCGCTTTCATGTCCGCGGATTCGCGTGGGTACACCAGGTAGTAGCCGCCGGGATAGCCCCAGTTCTTTCGCGAGAGGCGTCGCAACCGGCCATCGCTCACGGCATCGTCGGCCATGAAAGGAGGAAGCAGCACGGTGCCCAGACCCGCGATGGTCGCGTTCAGGGCCATGGACAAAAGCTCGTAGCGCGCCCCCGTTGATTCGGGTGCCGGATGAACACCCGCGAATTGGAACCAATCTTTCCAACCATCGGGGAAGGTGTAGAGCCGGATCAGCGACGCGGGTGGCGTTTCCTGCGTTAGCGAGTTGCCGTGCTTTGCAATCCATGACGGGGCGGCGTAGGGAGCCAGCACCAGGGGCATCACGTAGTCGCTGCACAAGCCGGCGCGCGGGCCCGTTCCGAATTCGAGCGAAGCGTCGACCGATGTCGCGCCGAAATTCACCGGTCCGACACTGGTGAACAGATTCAGCGTGATCTCGCCGTGTTCCTTGGTGAAGTCCGGCAGGCGTGGAATCAACCAGTAGTTGCCCAGCGAGGTGCCTACGGAAAGCGAAAGCGATCCGCCACGGCCTTGAAAGGCCACCGCCTCGGTCGTCGCGCGCTCCAGGCGCTGCAGGATCGGCACGATCTCCTTCAGGTAGAAACGGCCGCCTTCCGTCAGTACGAGGGCATCACGGCGACGCACGAACAGGCTGAACGACAGCCGGCGCTCCAGTTCCTTGATCTGCCGGCTGACTGCACTCTGCGTGAGATGCAGCTCGTGGGCCGCCGTTGTGAACGAGTGCAGGCGTGCGCTGGCCTCGAAGCACAGCAAGGACATGGTGGAGGGGGCGCGCTGCATGGGGCTTGCATGCGGAAATGGCATGGAAGATCAAGAAATTCTCGTTTGTCTTGTGACTCCCGTCAAAGGACCATGCGCGTGCCGGCCGTGAACCCGCAGAAGATTTACTTGAGCAAGTGGCACTCGAGGGCGACTCTGGATGCTGGATCAACAAGCCCACAGCCCGCGCGCTGACAGCGCCGACTCCGTGTGGGCGGCCACCGCGATGGCCGCGCAGGCATTGCCGCAACTCGACCACGATGCCGTAGCCGAGGTGGCCATCATCGGTGGCGGCTTCACCGGTCTTTCCACCGCCCACTTCCTCACCAAAGCGGGTTTTGACTGCGCCGTGCTCGACGCCAACGACATGGGCTGGGGCGCGAGCGGGCGCACCGGCGGCTTCGTTTCACCGCGCTTTCGCACCTCCTTTGCCGGCATGGTGTCGGCACACGGCAAGCCCACCGCCGAACGCATGCGCGCGATCGGCTTCGAGGCCATCGACAACCTCGAACAGATCGTCGCGGAGCTGAACATTCCCTGCGCCTTCGAACGCTGCGGCGTGGTGGTCGCGGCCCACAACCAGGCCGCGCTCGACGGCTTGCACAAGACCGCCGACTACATGCGCACCGAGTTCGGCGACGATTCTTCCGAGCCAATCGACCGCGCCAGAGTCGGCAGCCTCACGGGCTCACCCTCGTTCGCAGGAGGTACGCTGGTGCGCTCCGCTGGCGGCATCCACCCGCTGAACTACGTGCGCGGGCTGGCCGCCTCGCTCGCCGCCCGCAACGTGCGGCTGTTCGCGCAATCGCCCGCCACCGAGATCCGCATCGAGCCCGGCGGCGTGGTCGTGGTCACCGCGCGTGGCGTGGTGCGCGCCAGGAAAGCCGTGATCGCGACCAACGCCTACTCGGGCCTGACCGGCATCGCACCGCGGCTGAAGCATTCAGTCGTGCCTTTCCAGTCCGCCGTGATCGCGACCGCGCGCCTGAGTGCGGCGCTTCGCGCCAGCGTTCTCGGCCAGGGCCACATGCTGAGCGATACGCGCCGCGTGCTTCGCTGGTCTCGTGTCGTCGACGACCGGCTGGTGTTCGGTGGCCGCGGCGCCATCGGCAACGAGCCCGGTGCGGCCAGCTATGAGCGCCTGCGCCGGCAGATGGTCCAGACCTTTCCGCAATTGCAGGGCGCGGCGATCGACTTCCGCTGGTCGGGCCTGGTGGCCATGACGCTGGACCAACTGCCCCACATAGGGCAGCTGGGTGACGACGTGTATTTCGCGCTTGGCTACAACGGCACCGGCGTGTCGATGAGCAACCTGATGGGCAAGTACCTGGCGATGATGGTGCAAGGCCAGGCGCCCGAGCTTGGTCTTCTGCGCTCTCCGCTGCCACGCGTTCCGCTGTATGCGCTGCGCACGCCGGCGATGCGAGTGGCCACCGCATGGATGCAGGCCCTCGATGCATTCATGTGAGGCTAGGCAAATGAGGGCCTGCCGCCAGCATGAGGGAAGCGCATGGAAGCCCAAGGAATTAGCGTTTGTCGGCCGGGGACGTGAGCATTCAACATCGGCCGATCCCACTGCAGGGTGAAGCCCATGAAATCGACCCCTGGCCCGGACCTCGATCGTCGCCGTCTCGTCCATGCCGCCGGCGCGGCACTGGCAATGCCGACCTTCTTCGTGAAATCGGCGGCCGCTGCCGAGCCGCTGGTCGTGCGCACGCCGGGCGGCGCACGCGACGACGTATTGCGCGAGGTGCTGTACGAGCCGTTCAAGAAGGACACCGGCTTCGAAATCGTGACGGCGACCGCCAATTCGTCGAAGCTGGTCGCCATGGTCAACTCGGGCCGGCCCGAGATCGACGTGGTGGACATCACGCCGATCACGATCAAGCGGCTGGAACAGATCAACGGCGTGGAGCCGATTCCCTACAGCGAATTCAAGTACACCAACCCCGAGGACATCGCCGCACCGCTGCGCACCAAGTTCAGTCTGGCCAGTTCGACCTATGCGACGGTCATCGGCTACGACGTGAACGCGTTTACAGGCGCCAAGACACCCAGGTCCTGGGCCGAGTTCTGGGACGTCAAGGCCTTCCCCGGGCGTCGCGCGCTGGGCGGTTTGGAGGCCAATGCGGGCGACCTCGAAATGGCACTGCTGGCCGACGGGGTCGCGATGGACAAGCTGTATCCGTTGGATCTGGACCGCGCCTTCAAATCGCTGACGCGCATTCGCCCGGATATCGTGAAGTTCTGGGAGTCGGGCGCGATGTCGACGCAGATGCTGACGGACCGCGAAGTGGTCCTGACTTCGATCTGGAGCTCACGCCTTTCGCTCGCCCTGGAAAAGGGTGCCCCACTCGCCGCCAACTGGAACCAGTGCCGCGTCGAGATCCAGTCCTACGGCATCCTGAAAGGTGCCAGGAACATGGCGGGCGCCAAGAAGTTCGTCGACTACGCATCGAGCGCCGACATGCAAAAGCGCATCGTGCAGAAGATGGGCGTCGTGCCGTCGAACGACAAGGCGCAGTCCGCCATGCCCAAGTGGCTGATCGACCCCGCCACCAACACGCCCTGGAGCGTATCGCGTGGCTTCATCATGGATGCTGACTACTGGGCGCAGAACATCGGCACGGTGGTGGACCGCTGGTCGAAGTGGATCATCCGCTGAGGCCGGATGAAGCCCTGACCGCGCCCGGCATCGAGATCCAGGCGTTGGTCAAGCGTTACGACGGCACCGCCGTCGTCGACAACATCAGTGCCACGGTAGCGCCGGGCGAGTTCTTCTCGCTGCTCGGGCCCTCGGGATCAGGCAAGACCACCACCTTGATGATGCTGGCGGGCTTCGAGGCGCCGGACTCGGGCGGCATCGCGGTGGGCGGGCGCAACGTGGTCGAGCTGTCGCCGCAGCAGCGCGGCTTCGGCATGGTGTTCCAGAACTACGCGATCTTCCCCCACCTCAACGTGTGGGAGAACGTGGCGTTTTCGCTCAAGGTACGGCGCCTGCCGTTCGACGAGATCAAGCGCCGCGTGGCCTGGGCGCTCGAGCTGGTTCGGCTCGGGGCATTTGGCCAGCGCTCCTCCAGGCAACTGTCGGGCGGGCAACTGCAGCGCGTGGCGCTGGCGCGCGCCATCGTCTTCCATCCCAAGATCGTGCTGATGGACGAGCCGCTCGGCGCGCTGGACAAGAACCTGCGCTACGAGATGCAGACCGAGATCAAGGAGATCCAGCGGCGCCTGGGCATGACCGTGGTCTACGTCACCCACGACCAGGAGGAGGCGATGAACATGTCGGACCGCCTGGCCATCATGAACAAGGGCCGCATCGATCAGGTCGCCGCACCGCGCGAGATCTACGAGCGGCCCTGCAACAGCTTCGTGGCCCGTTTCCTGGGCCAGGCCAACCTGATCGCGGGCAGCGTCGATGCTTCGGTCGACGGCTTGACCAGTCTGCGTCTCGAAGATGGAACGCTGCTGCGCGGCACGGCCAGCGTGCCGCTGTCCCAGGGCGCGCCGGCCTCGATCTTCGTCCGGCCCGAAAAGGTCGCCATCCTCGCCCAGAGCTACGCCGCGCAACCCTCGGCATCGCTGAACCGCCTTCCGGCTCGCCTGCGCCGAATTTCGTTTCTCGGCAACATCGTTCGCTACACCTTCGATGCGCTGCGCGCCAGCGAGATCTCGGTCGACCTGCAGAACATCGGAGCCGTGCCGCAGCTGGAGTCCGGCGCCGAGGTCACGCTGGGCTGGGCCTGCGCTGACACGCAGGTCCTGGGCGGCGCGTGATGACGCTGGCCCGCAACGATCGTCACATCGGGCTGTTCGTGCTGCCGGCTCTGGCCTTGCTCAGCCTGCTCTTCGTGCTGCCGATCGCGCGCTTCTTTGTCGAGGCGTTCCGTGGCCGCGATCTGGCGCAAGTTGCAGCTCAGGGTCAGGCCGTGCTCGGCTCGGCCCCGGTCGAAGCCGCCTTGCTGACAACCAACACCATCGCGCTGCAGGTCACGGTGCTGGTGCTGCTGCTGGCCTATCCGATCGCGTTGTACCTCACCCGCGTGAGCGGCATGCGGTTCATGTTCGTGATGTTCTGCGTTGTCGCCCCCACGCTCACCGGCACCATCGTGCGCACGTTCGCCCTGATGGTCATGGGAGGCCGGCATGGGCTGGTCAACGATGTGCTGGTCGACCGGCTGGGTCTGCTGAGCGTGCCGCTGCAGCTGCTGTATACCCGGCCGGCCGTGGTCGTGGCGATGGCCTATGTGCTGCTGCCCTACATGGTGCTCACGCTGTACGCGGCAATGAAGTCGGTGGACGGCAACCTGCTACGCGCGGCACGCAGCCTCGGCGCCAGCGAGCCGCAAGTGTTCTTTCGCGTGTTCCTGCCTCTCAGCATGCACGGCGTGGTCTCCGGCTCGCTGATGGTGTTCATTTTCGCGCTCGGCTACTACCTGACGCCGGCGCTGATCGGTGGACAGCGCGACGTGATGTTCGCGCAACTGATCCAACGCACCATCGAGCAAGCGCTGGACTGGTCGAGCGCCGCCTTCATGTCGCTGGTGCTGGTAGTGGTCACGCTGCTGCTCTACGGCATCTACTGCTGGGTCACCGATGTGCGGCGCCTGCTCGGAGCACAGGCGTGAACGACATCCGACAGAAAACCCTGTCCATCATCGTGAATGCGCTGGCCGTGGCGTTGCTGTTGCCGATCGTGGTGGTCATCGTGATCTCGTTCAGCGGCAACGGCTACATGCGCTTTCCGCCGGATTCGCTTTCGCTGCAGTGGTACGCCAAGATCTTCACCAACGCGGCGTGGAAGCGGGCTGCCTGGCTCAGCACGGTCGTGGCCCTGCTCTCGACCGTGGTCACGGTGCTGGCTGCGGGCATGGCGGCCTACGGCTTGTCGCGTGGGCGCTTCAAGGCAAAGAACCTCGCGCTGTCATTCCTGCTGTTGCCCATGATCGCGCCGACGGTGGTGGCTGCCGTCGGCATGTATTTCATCTCGCTGCGGCTGGATCTGGTGGGCAACGTGCTGTGGGTAGCCGTCTGCCACGCGACGGTCTGCGTGCCCTCGGTGCTGCTGATCCTGCTGACCACCTTTCACGGCATCGACGTGAACCTGGAGCGCGCGGCCTTCAGCCTCGGCTGCAACCGCCTCGAGGTCTTTCGGCGCGTCGTCATTCCCCTGGCGCTGCCCGGGCTGGTGTCGTCCGCCTTCGTGGCGTTTCTCGGCTCGTTCGACGAATTCATCATCTCGCTGTTCCTGATGGGGACGAAGGAGGTGCTGCCGGTCCGCATCTACAACAGCATCTTCCTGGAAATCGAACCCACGATCGCGGCGGTGAGCACGCTGATCATCGCCCTCAGTGCCGCGCTGATGCTGCTCGACTGGATCAATCGCCGGCGCCACGCGACCGTCTCCCGGCGCCTCGCCGGTTGAGTGCCTTCGCCTGCGAATGCCCACGACCTTCGTTCTGAAGACTGATGCGCAGCGCGCGTTCGAGTGGTCGCGCCACTTCGCGGAATCGGCGCCCGAGATCGCGTTTCGCCTCTGGCCGGACATCGGCGATCCGGCCCAGGTGCGTTTCCTTGCGACATGGACCCTGGAGCCCGATATGGCGACGGCGCTGCCGAACCTCGAGCTGCTGTTTTCCACCGGCGCCGGCGTGGACCAGTTCGATCTCTCCCGCATTCCCGAACATGTGCGAGTCGTCCGCATGGTGGAGCCCGGCATCGTCGATGGCATGGTGGAGTACGTGACGATGTCGGTACTGGCCTGGCACCGCGATCTGTTCGCCTACGCTGCCCGCCAGCGCAGGGCGTCTTGGGAGCCGATCCTGGTGCGGACGGCGGCGAGCCGCAAGGTCGGCGTGCTGGGCCTGGGCATGCTCGGCGAGGCGGTAGCGCGCAAGCTCGCGGGATTCGGATTCGAGATGCACGGATGGAGCCGCAACCGGCGCGAGATTCCCGGTGTGCTGTGCCATGCCGGCGATGCCGAACTGTCAGGATTCCTGGCCTCCTGCGAGGCCCTGGTTTTCCTGCTGCCCCTGACCGAGCAGACCCGGGGCATGCTGAACGCCAGCGTGTTCGCCCGCTTGCCACGCGGCGCGATGCTGATCAACGTGGCACGTGGCCAGCATCTGGTACTGGACGACTTGCGCGCAGCCTTGGATGACGGCCAGCTGGCGGGCGCCATCCTCGACGTCACCGACCCGGAGCCGCTGCCGCATGGCCATTGGCTGTGGGCCGACGCGCGCGTCGTCGTCACGCCGCACATCGCGAGCATGACGCAGCCCGAGACTGCCGTGCGCAGCGTGCTGCAGAACCTGCTACGCCATGCGCGCGGCGAACCCATGGTCGGCCTGGTCGACCGTGCCCGGGGCTATTGAGTGAGCCTGCCCACCTCTCAGGCAACGGGCCGCGCGGTGGCGGTCATCGGCGCCGGCATCGTCGGCGCCTGCGCGGCGCTGAGCCTGCAGCGCGCCGGTCAGTGGGTCACGTTGATCGACGGTCAGCCGCCGGGCAGCGGCGCCTCGTTCGGCAACGCCGGCATGATCAGCCCGGACTTCTGCGTGCCGATGTCGGTGCCCGGCATGCTGCGCAAGGTGCCGGGCTGGCTGCTGGATCCTCTGGGTCCGCTGGCGATCCGGCCCGCTTACCTGCCGACCGCTTTGCCCTGGCTGCTTCGCTGGGCCCGGGCCGGCCGGCTCGACCGGGTGCTGGCCGGCTCGGACGCGTTGCGCGCACTGCATGGCCGTGCCTTCGACATCTACCGCGAACTGTTGGGGCCGGAGCATTTCGCGGCGCTGATCCGGACCGCCGGCCAGATCTACTACTGGGAAGGCGATGAAGCGCCGGTCGACGAGCCGATCAAGGACGCCATCTGGCAACGCCATCGCGTCGTGGCCGAGCCGCTCGACGTGCGCGAGCTGCGCCGCATGTTCCCCGCGCTCACGCCGCGCGCCGGTCACGCCATCTTTCGCCCGCATGCCGGCCACACGGTCAACCCGCAGCGCCTGGTGCAGACGCTGGTCGAAGTGTTCTCTGCAGAGGGCGGCGCGCTGCGTCAGGAAAACGTGCTGAAGATCCTGCCCGAAGGCACCGGTTTTCGCCTGGTGACGGGCATCGCGAACCACGTGTTCGACCAGGTCGTGGTGGCCGCGGGCGCCTGGTCCGAACGGTTGGTGCGGCCGCTGGGCTACCGCCTGCCGCTGGAAACCGAGCGTGGCTACCACATCACCATTGCACGGCCTAACGTGGCGCCGCCGCCGATGCCGGTGTTGTGCTCGAACCGGCCGGCCAGCGCATCGCCGCTCGACGACGGCATCCGCTGCGCGGGATCGATCGAGTTCGCCGGCCTCGACGCGCCGATGAACGAGGCACGCGCCAGGGTGATGGTGGAGCGCACGCAGGCCATGCTGCCCGAGCTCGAGACCGAGCACTACGCCATGTGGATGGGGCACCGCCCTTCGTTCCCCGACAGTCTGCCGGTCATTGCCTGTGCGGCCAAGCATCCGGGCCTGGTCTTCGCGTTCGGCCATGGCCACACGGGCATGACCGGCGGGCCGATGACCGGGCAGCTGGTCGCCGAACTGGTAGCGGGCCGCCAGCCCTCTATCGATCTCTCGCCCTTCAGCGCCACGCGCTTCTGAGGCCCACGCACGCCGACCACCAGCACCACCTATGCAGCAACCCCTGGAACGTATTCGACCCGATGTGGTGTTCGTCGACAGCGCCGACGTGGTCGTCATCGGCGGCGGCATCGCCGGCATCTCCGCGGCTTACTTCCTGGCCAGGAAGGGGCTCTCGGTCGTGGTGCTGGAAAAGGGCTGGGTCGGCGCCGAGCAATCGAGCCGCAACTGGGGCTGGGTGCGCCAGGTCGGCCGCGATGAGGCCGAGCTGGACCTGATGGCGCGCAGCATGGCGCTGTGGCATCGGGTGCCGCAGGAAGCCGGCAAGGACTTCGGCTTCGAGGCCTGCGGCGTGCTGTTCGTCACCGACAGCGCCACTGAGCTCAACAGCTGGAGCCGCTGGCGCACCATGGCCAGGACACACGGCGTGGAATGCGACCTGCTGACGCAGGACGACGTGAAGCAACGCCTTCCCACCGGCACGAAGCGCTGGGTCGGTGGCCTGTATTCGGCGGTCGACGGCCGCGCCGAGCCGGCCAAGGCGGTGCCCGAATTGGCCAAGGCCTGCCAGGCGCTGGGCGTGCGCATCTACGAACAATGCGCCGCGCGCGTGCTCCGCCTGCACGACGGACGCGTGCGCGGTGTTGCCACCGAGCGCGGCCTGATCAAGTCGAACGCCGTGCTGTGCGCAGGCGGCGTTTGGACTGCCCTCTTCGCGCGCAAGCACGGTGTCGACCTGCCGCAAGGCTTGGTCCACGGTTCCGTGCTTCGCACCGAGCCGGGCGCACCGGTATTCGACGTTTCCGTCGCCACGCCCACCTTCTGTGCGCGCCGCCGCAGCGACGATGGCTACACCGTGGCCATGAGCGGGCGTGGCACCGTGCACATCACCCCCTCGCTGCTGCGCCACGCATGGAAATTCCTGCCGCTGTACCGCGTGCGGCGCAAGGGCTTGAAGGTGCGCCTGGGCAAGGCCTTCTTCGATGAGCTGTTCGCCCCGGATTGGAATGCCGACACGGTCTCGCCGTTCGAAACGACCCGCGTGCTCGACCCGGCCCCCGATCCGGAGCTGCTGGCGCGGGCGCTGGCCGAGTTCCGGGCCGGCATGCCCGGCATGCAGGCGGCGCGCGGCGCCTCGTCGTGGGGTGCCTCGATCGATTCGCTGCCCGATGCGATTCCTGTGATCTCGGCCGTGCCCGCGCTGCCGGGACTCTTTCTCTCGACCGGGTACAGCGGTCATGGCTTCGGCATCGGGCTCGGCGCCGGAGAGCTCGCCGCCGACCTCGTGGCAGGCCACACGCCGGGTGTGGATCCGCATCCTTTCCGATACAGCCGCCTCGTCGACGGGACACGGCTGAAGCCGCAATGAACGCGCTCCGAAGGCGCTCGCTTTCAGACCAGGAACCTACAGCATGAGCAAGATCGAACGCTTCGGCGTTGCAAAACGCTGGTGCGCTGCCGCCAGCTTCAACGGCTTCGTCTTCGTCGGCGGGCACGCGCCGCGTGAAACCCGTGGCCAGGCGCTGGCTCTGCAGACCGCCGAGGTGCTGAAGCTGCTGGACCTGACGCTGGCGGAAATGGGTAGCAGCAAGGAAGCGATCCTGGGTGCCCAGATCTTCCTGTCCGACCTGTCGAAGGCAGCGGAAATGAACGCGGTGTGGGATGAATGGGTGGCCCCGGGCAACCCCGCGGCCCGGGCCTGCGTGCAGGCTGTGCTGGGCGCGGGCATCGACATCGAGATCACCGCGACTGCTGCGCAGATCGCGACGGCCCGAGGCCCACCGCCAGCATGAGGGAAGCGCATGGAAGCCCAAGGAATTAGCGCTTGTCGGCCGAGAGCGTGAGCGTTCAACATCGGCCGATCTTGCGGCACGGAGGGACCGGCGCGATGACGGTCGACCGGGCACACCGCAAGGGATCAATGACATGGCACTGAGAATCGGCGTGGACATCGGCGGCTCGTTCGCCGACTTCGCGGTGCTGGATGAAGACACCGGCACATTGCGGTCGCTGAAGGTGTTCTCCCGGCCGGACAGCCCCGGCAGCGAAGTGCTCACCGGCATGGGGACGCTGAAGCAGCGCCACGGCATCGATGCGACCGACGTTGCCTACTTCACGCACGGCACCACGGTGGGAGTGAACGCCATCATCCAGCGCAAGGGCTTGCGGCTGGCGCTGATCACCACCGAGAACTTCGAGGATGTACTGGAGCTGGCGCGCCTGAAGATCCCCGACATGTACCACCTGATGTCGTCGCGCCCGGTACCGCTGATTCCGCGCGACCGCGTGTTCGGCGTACGCGAACGCCTGAACTACGACGGCGAGGTCGATACGCCGGTGGACGAACAGAGCGTGCTGGCCGCGCTGGCCGCGATCGAGAAGGCCGACTGCGAAGGCGTGATCGTCTCCCTGCTGCACTGCTACCGCAACCCGGCGCACGAGCTGCGCGTGAAGGAGATCATCAACAAGCGGCGGCCCGATCTCTTCGTCTCGTGCTCGCACCAGGTCTGGCCGATCATCCGTGAATACGAGCGGAGCATCACCGCCGTCATCGGCGGCTACGTGCAGCCCAAGGTGGCCCACTACCTGACCAGCCTGCAGGGTGCGCTGGCCGAGGCGGGCGTGCCGTGCGAGCTCAAGGTGACCAAGTCCAACGGCGGCGTCATGAGCGCCGAGGTCGGCAAGTCAAACTGCGTGCAGATGATCCTGTCCGGCACCGCCTCGGGTGTGATCGGCGCGGCCTACATCGCGCAGCAGTGCGAGCTGTCGCGCTGCATGAGCCTGGACATCGGCGGCACCAGCGCCGATGTGGCACTGATCATCGACGGCCAGCCGCAATACGCGACCGGTGAGTACATCGGCGAATTCCAGATCCACATTCCCTCGGTCTCGGTCACCTCGATCGGTGACGGCGGCGGCTCGGTGGCCTGGGTCGACGAGTTCGGTGTCCTGAAGGTCGGGCCCGAAAGCGCAGGCTCGACGCCGGGCCCGGCCTGCTACGGCCGCGGCGGTACGCGCGCCACCATCACCGACGCGTTCGCGGTGATGGGTGTGCTGGGCCAGGCCGAGCTCGGCTACAACGCCGTCCGGGTGGACAAGGAAGCGGCTGTGCGCGCCGTGGGCGAGATCGCCGCGCGCCTGGAGATGGATGTCTACCGCACGGCCGAGGCCATCATCAACGTTTCGATCTCGGGCATGTATGCGGGCGTGAGCCGGCTGGTCTCTCGCTTCGGCATCGACCCGCGCACGTTCACGCTGATGCCGTTCGGCGGTGCGGGGCCGATGCTGGCCTCTTATGTCGCGCGCGCGCTCAACATGGAGCAGATCGTCGTGCCGACCACGCCCGGCGTGCTCAGCGCCCTTGGCGGATTGATCGCCGACACCAAGAACGATTTCGTCAAGACCACCTACTACGACCTCAGCGCAGAGACCCTGCGACAGCTGGACGTCGACCGCGCGGAGCTCGAACAGGCGGCCCGGCGCTGGATGACCGAACAGATCGGCAGAGCCGACCGTGCGGCGATACGCATCTCCGCCGACATGCGCTACCGCGGCCAGTCGTTCGAGATCGACACGCCGCTGGACCCCGCGGCCCTGGCGCAGGGCGACATCGGCGCGGTGTGTGCGGCGTTCCATCACGAGCACGCGCGCCTGTACGGCCACAGCGATGCGGCCGCCGAGCTGCAGGTCATTGCGCTGCGACTCGTCATCACGGCACCCACACCGAAGCCGCAGCTGCGCCTGCTGGAGCCGAACGACACCCTGCCGGCGCGGGCCAGGACCGTCAGCGCCTACATGGATGGCGCGCTGCGCGAAGTTGCGCTGTACCGGCGCGCCGACCTCAAGGCGGAGCAGATCTTTCAGGGGCCGGCCATCGTCGTGCAGGACGACACGACGACCTGCATCCTGCCCGGCTTTTCGGCACGAGTCGACCGGTACGGCAACCTGATGCTCTCGCTTGCAGCGAACGATCCCAAGAAGGAGCCGGCCCATGGGCTTTGACAAGGCCGAACTGCAGATCTTCGCGAACTACTGCGTCGCCGCCGCCGAAAGCATGGCGTACACGCTGATGCGCACCGCGCACTCGACCTTCGTCAAGGAGACCGAAGATTTCTCGTGCGTGATCATCGCGCCCGACGGCCTGGCCGTGGCGTCGCCGAAGACGCTCGGGGCCACCTGGAACATCGGCCTGGATTTCGCGCCGGTGCTGAGCGCCATCGACCACTACGCTCCGGGCGACGTCTGCCTGACCAACGATCCGTACAGCGGCTACGTGGCCACGCATACGCCGGACGTGATGATGTGGAAACCCGTGTTCCATGAGGGCCGGCTGATGTGCTTCGTCGGGGGCCACATCCACAACACCGACATGGGCGGTGCCGTGCCCGCGTCCCTCTCGCGCTCGCTGACCGAAGTGCACCAGGAAGGCATCCGCTTCCCGCCGACCAAGGTCGTGCGGGCCGGTGTCATCGACGAGGGCTTGCTGTCCATCATGTCCGTCAACGTGCGCGCGCCGGAGCAGAACCGCGGCGACCTGCAGGCCCAGCTGGCCTGCCTGGCCACGGGCGAACGCAAGATGCTGGAGATCATCGAGCGCTTCGGCCCCGGCAAGTTCAGCGCAGGGCTCGAAGCCTTGTTCGACTACTCGGAGCAGCAAGCCCGGGCCATCGGCCGCACGATTCCCGATGGTGAGTATTTCTTCGACGACTACGCCGACGAGGATTCAGTCGGCGGTCGGCCGATGCGGGTCGCGTTGACTTTGACCGTGAGCGACGGCCTGCTCGAATTCGACTTCACGGGCAGCGATCCGCAGCTCATGTCGTCGTTGAACATGCCTACCGGCGGCAGGGAGCGGCACATCCTGCCCCTGGTCGGGCTGAACTACGTGCTGTACTCGCTGAACCCCAGCCTGCTGCTCAATGCCGGCATGCTGCGCATCGCGCGCTGCATCCTGCCTGAAGGCACGGTGGTGAACGCGCAGCATCCGGCGGCGGTGGGCATGCGCAGCCTGACTTCCGCCGTCTGCCAGCAGGTGACGTTCGGCGCCTTTTCGCTGGCCGTACCCGAGCGCATGCCTGCCTGCCCTTGCACCGGCATCACCATCCTCAATGTGAAGACGATCGACCGCCACGGCAAGACCGTGATGGCGTCGATCGGGCCGATCGGCGGCGGTGCAGGCGGTTCGGCGCACGGCGATGGATCGGACGGCTCGGGCGCCAATCTCGCCTTCCTGCGCAACACGCCGGTCGAGATCAACGAGGCCGAGGTGCCGATTCAGATCCGGCGCTACGGCATGGCGCGCGGCAGCGCGGGTGCCGGCAGGTTCCGCGGCGGGCTCGGTACGCTGATGGAGTTCAAGGTTTTTTCGCCGAACACGCTGGTCACGGCGCGCAATCGCAACGGCACCGTCTTCGGCTCCTGGGGCGTGGTCGGAGGCGGGCCGGGCGGCACGTCCGTCTTCGTGCGCAACCCGGGAACGGCGCACGAGGAGCAGCTGGGCAACACCGATCTCGTCACCTGCGATCCCGGCGATGTGGTCAGCTGCCGAGGCGGCGGCGGCGGCGGCTATGGGCATCCATACGAACGGGAACCCCGCAAGGTGCTCGAGGACCTTCGGCGCGGCGTGATCGACGACGACGCGGCGCGCGCCGACTACGGCGTCGTTGTCTCTGGCGATGCGGTGGATGAAGAAGCCACCTCGAGGCTGCGCAACGGCAACGAAGGGCGTGCGGCTGCCAGCCACTTCCACCATGGCGCCGGCCGTCGTGCGCACGAGCACATCTGGACGCGTGCCCGCTACGCCGTACTGACCGAGCGGCTGGCCGCCATGCCGGTGAGCTGGCGCTTCTTCCTCAAACACAAGGCCTTCGAGAAGCTCGAACTGCGCATCGCGAACGGTCGGGCATCGAGCGGCCCGGACGTCATCGGAGAACTGTTCGATGAGCTGGTGGCGGAATACCCCGCCCTGGCCGGGTCGAGCGACGCCAACGAGAGCCTGGCCCAGAGCCTCTAGATCCCCTTGTTTCCCATCGACCCATTCTTGCTGAGGAGCGCCGCCATGAAATCTGCCTTCGGGATCTTTGCCCTGACATCGGCCTTGTTGCTCGGCCTGGCCGCGCCGACGGCGCAGGCGCAGACCCTGACGATCGCGACCGCCACGACGCCGTCGGTCGATCCGCATTTCCTGTTCCTGACCTCGAACGTCGCCTACGCCAAGCACGTGTTCAGCACGTTGACCCGCGTCGAAGGCGCGAAGGTCGTGCCGGAACTCGCCCTCTCGTGGCGGGCGATCGGCCCGCAGGAGTGGGAGTTCAAGCTGCGCCCGAACGTCAAGTTCCATGACGGCTCGGTGCTGAGCGCCGATGACGTGGCATTCTCGATCGCGCGCATCTCCAAGGTGCCCAACAATCCGATCTCCTACGCCAACTACGTGGGCTCTATCACCGAGACCAAGGTGCTCGATCCATTGACCCTCCGCGTTCTCACGGCGGCGCCGGAGCCGCTCCTGCCGATGCGCATCGCCACCGTCTTCATCGTCTCGAAGAAGGTTGCAGAGTCGGCCACCACGGCAGACTTCAATACCGGGCGCGCGGCCGTGGGCACGGGGCCGTTTCGCTTCTCCGCCTACGTTCCCGGCGAGCGCTACGAGCTGGTGCGCAATGAAGACTACTTCGGCCCCAAGCCGGCGTGGCAGAAGGTGGTGTTCCGCATCATCACCCAGGACTCGAGCCGCATCGCCGCACTGCTTTCGGGTGAGGTGGACCTGATCGAATCGGTGCCGCCGGCCGACGCGGCGAAATTGCGCGAGAACCAGAACGTGGCGGTGCAGACCGCGCCCAGCCTGCGCTTCTTCTTCATGTTCTTCAACCTGTTCCAGGACAGCAACCCCTTCATCACCGATGCCAAGGGCGCACCGCTGGGAAAGAACCCCTTCAAGGACCTCCGCGTGCGCGAGGCGTTCTCGCTGGCCATCGATCGCAAGGCGATCGTGGACCGGGTGTTCGACGGCGCCGCCGTGGTCATCAACCAGATCGCCACGCCGGACATGCCGGCCTTCAACACCACCTCGCCAGCGATTCCCTACGACCTGCCCAAGGCCAAGAAGCTGCTCGCCGATGCCGGCTATCCGGACGGCTTCGGGCTCACCGTGCATTGCTCCAACGACCGCTATCCCAACGACGGCCGCGTCTGCCAGACCGTCGGCCAGATGCTGGCGCGGCTGGGCCTGACGATCAAGGTCGAGACCCAGCCGAAGGCCATCTTCTTCAGCAAGGTGTTTCCGCCCAAGAGCGAATACGCCTTCGGCCTGCTCGGCTGGGGCGATCCGACGGGCGACGCCAGCGGCGGCCTGAACGGATTTGCACGCAGCTACGATGCGGCCAAGAAGGCCGGCGTCTACAACGTCTCGGGCTATTCGAATCCGGAGGTCGACAAGCAGCTCGACCTGCTGAGCGCGGAGCCCAACGTCGACAAGCGCCATGACATCGAGCGCGCGCTCCACGCCACCCTCGCCAAAGACCTGCCCTATGTGGCCCTTTACGGCGGGTCGGTCGTGACGGCATCGAAGCGGAGCATTGCCTACAAGCCGCGGGCCGACGAATGGATGCTGGCCATGGACGCCACGCCGGCCAAATAGGTCCTGCGGCGCTCGCATGCTCCTCTTTCTCGTTTCGCGACTGGCCCAGACGCTGCTGATGATCTTGGTGATGTCGGCGATCGTGTTCGCCGGCGTCTACCTCATCGGCGATCCGATGGCCACGTTCATCGGGCCGAACGTGCCGGGCGAGATGGTCGAGAAGATGCGGCACGAGTTCGGCTTCGATCAGCCCCTGTATGTGCAGTACTTCAGGTTCATGGGAGGCGCCCTGCAGGGCCAGCTCGGCGATTCGTTCACCTACAACGAGCCCGCGATCAAGGTCATCCTGGAACGATTGCCGGCCACCCTCGAGCTGGCCGGCGTTGCGATGCTGATCGCCCTGGGCGTCGGCCTGCCGCTGGGTCTGTATTCGGGGCTCCATCCGAAGCGCCGCCTCTCGCGCGCCATCACCGGCTTGTCGGTGCTCGGCTTCAGCCTGCCCGGCTTCTGGGTTGCGCTGCTGCTCATCATCGTCTTCGCGGTCAAGCTCGGCTGGTTTCCAACGTCCGGCCGCGGACCGACGGTGAGTGTGCTGTCGGTTCCGTTGAGCGTGCTGACGCTGGACGGCTGGCGTCACCTGTTGCTGCCCGCCGTCAACCTGGCGCTGTTTCCGCTGGCATTGATCATCCGCTTGACGCGAGCGGGTGTGATCGAGAACATGCGTCTGGACTACGTGCGCTTTGCGCGCGCGCAAGGGCTGTCGCCGGCCGGGATCGTCTTCACCCACGTGCTGAAGAACATCTCGGTGCCGATCGTCACCATCACAGGCTTGAGCTTCGGCTCGCTGCTGGCGTTTGCCGTGGTGACCGAAACAATCTTCGCCTGGCCGGGCATGGGCAAGCTCATCGTCGACGCCATCGGCACCCTGGACCGGCCCGTCGTGGTCGCCTACATCATGGTGACGGTGGTGATCTTCGCGGTGATCAACCTGTTGGTCGACATCGCCTACGCTGCGCTCGATCCGCGCGTGCGCCTGGGTTCGAAAGTCGCCTGATGCCATCCATCTCGCTAGCCCAGGTTCCCTCCCAAGAGCCATCGCTGCTGGTTCAGTCGGCGCGGCGCTTTGCGCGCGACAGGACCGCATTGGTGGCCGCCGCCGTCTTCGGGCTGCTCGTGCTCATTGCCTTGCTGGCTCCCTGGATCAGTTCGCAGAATCCCTACGACCTACGGCAACTGGACATCCTGGACAGCGACCTGCCGCCCCTGTCGCACGCCGGCGCGGGCGACCGAATCTATCTTCTCGGCACCGATGGGCAGGGCCGCGACTTGTTGAGCGCGATCTTCTACGGCCTGCGCATCAGCATTGCGGTGGGCCTGGTGAGCGGAATTCTGGCCTGCACGATCGGAACCCTGGTTGGCATCTTCGCGGCCTATGTCGGCGGCCGCACCGAATCGTTCCTCATGCGGGTGGTCGATCTGCAGCTGGGCTTTCCGGTGTTCCTGTTGGCGGTGATCCTCCTCGCGGTCCTGGGCCGCGGCGTCGACAAGGTGATCCTGGCTATCGTGGCGGCGCAATGGGCGCGCTACGCGCGAACGGCGCGTGCAGCGGCACTGGTCGAATGCCGCAAGGAGTACATCGAGGCGGCGCGCTGCGCAGGTCTGTCGCCGCTGACCATCATCGGCAGCCAGCTGCTGCGCAACTGCCTGCCACCGATCCTGGTGCTGGCGGCGGTGGAAGTGGCGTTCGCGATTTCGCTCGAGGCCACGCTCTCTTTCCTGGGTCTGGGGTTGCCGGTGACCGAGCCTTCGATCGGCCTGCTGATCGCGAATGGCTACCAGCAGCTGCTGAGCGGGAAGTACTGGCTCAGTGTTTTTCCGGGATTCGCGCTGCTGCTGGCCATTGCCAGCCTGAACATCGTGGGCGACCGGTTGCGTGATGTGTTCGATCCGCGGTCCTAGGCCGGTTCTGGTTGCCACTGCACCGTGACGCACGTCGACGAGCCCGGCATCGTTCTGGAGGTCGTTGGCCTGCGCAGCGAATTCGCCACGAACGCCGGCACGGTGACGGCGGTGGCGGACGTCGACATGACCATCCGCCGCGGCGAAATCCTGGGTCTGGTCGGTGAATCGGGTTCAGGCAAGAGCGTCACGGGCCTCTCGATCATGCGGTTGCTGGACCAAACCGCCGCGGTCTCCGCAAAGCGTCTACGCTTTGCCGGCACCGACCTGCTGCCCTTGCCGGAGCCTGCGATGCGCAGCCTGCGCGGAAAGCGGATGGCGATGGTGTTCCAGGATCCGATGATGACGCTGAACCCGGTGCTGCGCGTCGGCACGCAGATGGCGGCGGCAGTACGGGCGCATGAAGACTGGCCGGCGGCGCAGGTGCGGTCGCTCTGCTGCGACAAGCTGGCGCTGGTGGGCATTGCCGATCCGAAGGCCCGGTTGAATTCCTACCCGCACGAATTCTCAGGCGGCATGCGCCAGCGCGTGGCGATGGCGATTGCGCTGCTGCACCGGCCGGACCTGATCATTGCCGACGAACCCACAACCGCGCTCGACGTGACGATCCAGGCGCAGATCGTGTACGAGATGGAACGCCTGTGCCATGAGACCGGGACCGCACTGCTGTGGGTGACGCACGACCTCGGCCTGGTGGCCCGATTGGCCGACCGCGTGAGCGTGATGTACGCGGGCCGCATCATGGAGCATGGGCTGGCGGCCGACGTGCTGCAGCGGCCGCGCCACCCCTACACGGTCGGCCTGCTGAAGTCGATTCCTGGCCAGCAGCGGCGCGGCGCACGGCTCTACCAGATGGCCGGCTCGCCTACCACCGCATCGCCGACCGGCGGCTGCGCGTTCGCGCCGCGCTGCGGGCGCGCCACCACAGCGTGCCGCGCGCATCCACCGCTGACTGCCGTGGGTGCGACGCACCAGGTGCGCTGCTTCCATCCGCTATGACGTCAGGAACGCCCCTGCTGCAGCTGCGCCGGCTGACCCGGCGCTTCGAGCGCCCGAAGACAGCGGCCGAGCGCGTGATGGCCGTGTTCGGCAAGAAGGCAGCGGGCAGTACGGTGCATGCGGTCGACAGCGTCGACCTGGAATTGCGCGCGGGCGAAGTGCTGGGTTTGGTCGGCGAGTCGGGCTGCGGCAAGTCGACGTTGGCGCGGCTGGTGGCGGGGCTGATCGCGCCCTCCAGTGGCGAAGTGCTGTACCGCGGCGCCGATATTGCGCAGTACGGGCCCGCGGAACGGCGAGCCTGGCGGCCGCGCGTGCAGATGGTGTTCCAGGATCCTTTCGCGTCGCTGAATCCGCGCATGCGCGTGGCGCAGATCATCGCCCAGGGGCCGCGCTTCCATAGCCTGGTCAGCCGGCGCGAGCTGCCGGAATATGCGCAGCAGGCGCTCGAAGCCGTGGGCCTGCCGGCCGCGGCCGCGCAACGCTATCCGCACCAGTTCTCCGGCGGCCAGCGCCAGCGCATTGCCCTCGCGCGCGCCCTGGCGATGAAACCCGAGCTCCTGGTCTGCGACGAACCAGTGGCCTCGCTCGACGTGTCGGTGCAAGCGCAGGTGCTCAACCTCTTCAGCGAGCTGCGCGAGCGTCTGAAGCTGACCTACCTCTTCGTGAGCCACGACCTGGGCGTGGTGAATCATTTGTGCGACCGGGTGGCCGTGATGTATCTGGGCCGCATCGTCGAATCCGCCAGCACGGACACGCTGTTCGAACGGCCGCGCCATCCCTATACCCAGGCGCTGCTGGCCGAGGTGCCGCGCATCGGCATGCCCAAGCCTGCCGGCGCGCCGATTCGCGGTGAAGTGCCTTCGCCGTTGGCGCCGCCTTCCGGTTGCCACTTTCATCCGCGCTGTCCTTACGCGGTCGAACGCTGCCGCAGTGAACGGCCGCTGTTGCGCGAACTCGGTCAAGGCGTGTCCGCGGCCTGCCACCTTGCCGAGATCATTCCGCCGTTCTCGTTGAACGCCTTGCCCCAGAAAGCCACTCCGCCATGAACCACTCGCTCGAGCTGCAACGCCCGGACCTCATCCGCGCGCTCAACGTGATCGGACCGACTCGGTGCTCCGCCCAGTCGGAGGCCCGCTTCGATGTCTTCAACCCCGCGGATTTGAGCGTCGTGGGCCAGCGGTGCAGGGTCAGATCAAGAACGGCTCCCTGCGCGCCATTGGCGTCATGGGCAAGAGCCGCGTCCCGACGCTGCCCGACGTGCCGACCTGCCGACCATCGCCGAGCAGCGCTTTCCGGGAGCGGACGTCGCCGGCTAGGTTCATGGTCGCCGGTTCCAAGGGCTTGCCGGCCGAGAAGGTGAAGAAGCTCCACGACGCGTTCGTCGCCGCCTTCGACACCGCCGAAGTCAAGGCGGCGATGGCCAAGCAGGACAACTTCATCGCCCCCACCACGCCCGAGGCGGCGGCTGCTTTCTTGAAGAGCGAGGAAGAGGGTTGCGCGCTGCTCGTGCAGAAGGCAGGCGTCAAGCTCGAATGAGATTGCGCTCGGCGAAGCGCACCACTGAACTTGAGAAGACTGACATGGCCGACCTTTTCGAAAACCCGATGGGACTCATGGGATTCGAGTTCGTCGAATTCGCATCGCCCACGCCCAACGTGCTGGAGCCCCTCTTCGAGAAACTCGGCTTCAGCCACGTCGCGAACCACTGCAGCAAGGACGGGCGGCTTTATCGCCAAGGCGACGTCAATTTCATCGTCAATCGCGAGCCTAAAAGCGCCGCGGCGTATTTCGCAGCCGAGCACGGGCCGGCGGCCTGCGGGCTGGATTTCCGGGTCCGCGACTCCCACAAGGCCCACGAGCGCGCGCTCTCGCTGGGTGCGCAGCCGATCGACATGCCCACCGGGCCGATGGAGCTCCGCCTGCCGGCGATCAAGGGCATCGGCGGCGCGCCGCTCTACCTGATCGACCGCTTCGAGGAAGGCAAGTCGATCTACGACATCGACTTCAACTACCTGGAAGGCATCGACCGCCATCCGGTGGGGCACGGCCTGAAGCTCGTGGACCACATGACCCACAACGTCTATCGCGGCCGCATGGCGTTCTGGGCAAATTTCTACGAGCGGCTGTTCAATTTCCGCGAGATTCGCTACTTCGACATCCAGGGCGAGTACACCGGTCTGACGTCGAAGGCGATGACCGCGCCCGACGGAAAGATCCGCATTCCCCTGAACGAGGAATCGTCGAAGGGCGCCGGCCAAATCGAAGAGTTCCTGATGCAGTTCAACGGCGAAGGCATCCAGCACATCGCTCTGCTGATTGGCCGGTCTTGGCACCAGCGGTCATTCGCGGGCCAAACCTGACCGACAGCAGTTAGTCTTTACCAGGCCCTCGCCGTCTTCGATAGGCGCACGGCTTGTGGCCGACTGGGTGAGTTCGCTGCCGCGCCAGGCGCGACCGCGTGGAGGCTGCCCTAAGCTGGGCCACGGGCGCTCCACATCTCTGATGGCAGCGCCCGCCTCGCCCCGTTGAGTTAGACCGGATAGTTAGTCGTCCGGGAACTGCGGTGGTGCCGAGTCCGATGGCCCGCTACCGACGCGCGACTCGCGCGCTTCGCCCACGGTAGCGTTCGCATCCGGCGCGAGGATGAAGCCGGCGCGCTGGTTGTCGTTGGTCACGCGAATAACGTCGCGCACGTAGCCCGAGTGGGTCGGGTACAGGGATTCCAGCGTCGGGATATCGAATGGAATGTGATATCCCCAGCGTGCACACGCTGACGGGCCGGTGTTCTCGCCGACATTGATCGCCGCGGGCACCGCGATCTGCGACAACCTGATGCCTCCCAGCGCCATGCCGTAGCTGTCGCGCGCGATCTTCGCCGACTGGCCCGGGCCGAACGACGCGATCTGGAACAGCGGCGAGGTCGCGGGCTCCTTGCCATTTTTGATCCACTTGTTTAGCGAATCGAGCGCGGCGTCGACGACGTAGTGGTTGGGAACTCGCGAGCCGATCGTCGGCACCCCGCACTGCGGTGCCAGTACCGCTTCCGACGAGACCGCGAGATCGCGCAGTTCGAGTGGTTCACGGCTCAGCCGCAGGTGATGATCGACGTGGGCCGTGCCGGCGACCTCCCAGCGATGGAACTTGCGGGTGTCGGGCTGGCGCACCGCGGCCTCGCCAGTCTGGATGTCCCACTCGAACAGGACCTTGAAAACCGGCACGGGCAGGTCGGTGCGGATCGCAGTGCCGAAGGTCGACTGCAGGAACACGCCGTCCCACACGTTGCCCAGCGGCATCACGGAATTGATGTACGTGGCGAGCCGGGCTGCCGATTGCGATTCTCCGATCGCGACGTAACGCTTGGCCTTGAGGTTGCCGAGCATGTCGATGCCGCGCGGGTTGCGCAGCGCCTGACCGGCCTGCGACATGATGTCGTACGACAGCGAGTCGTCAGTGATGGTGCCTCCCTGAGTCACGTCGAGCGCGCCGTAGCGAGCGGGACTCCAGCTCTTGAGCTCGTCTACGCCGACGTGCTGGGCCGAGACGCCGACCCACGCATAGCCCGCCCGCAGCATGTGCTCCCAGCCGAAGAACCAGACGTTCTCGGCGTCGAAGCCGTTGGTCACGTTGGTCCATTCGACAAGCACCGTGCCGTTGAAGTCCTTGTCGTTGAGTGGCCGGCGCACGACAACGCGGGTGCGATACGGGTGGCCACTGTCGACAATGGCGCCGGTCGCACCGGCGGGCGTGGTGTAGCGGTTCGCCGTACCTTCGATGAAAAACTCCTGCTCGATGTAGCCCTGGGTCGACAGATCGTGCGTGGTCGCGAAAAAGATGTAGTCGTGGGCCGTATCGCCGGGCGTGCCCGCGGAGGCGATCGGGCCGGTCACAAGCGGGCTGGGTACGGCGGCGAACGCGGGTGCAAGCAAGGCGGCCAGCGCGATGGCGAAGGACGTTCGCAGCCAGCTGCGCAGGCGGTCGCGATACAACCGGCGGGCCCTGCCCAGCACGGCCCATGCGAAGTCGGGTGGTTGAACAAAGCGAATTCGATGAATCATGCTGTCTCCTTCTGTTGTGTTGACCTTCGATCGCGCGCATTCACGATGTGGACCGAAATGCTGCCGCGCCGCGCGTCACCAAAAGACAACGGCAACGTCTCTTTGTGCGTCATGACTTGGCGTTCGAAGAGGTCGCTTGCGTTCACAAGCCTCTTTGAATGTGCAGCCGACGCCAAAGAAACCACCGCGGCTGTGTGGCAGTTGAGCGGCACACGCAACCAGTCTAGTAATGGAAGTGCGCCCCGGTCATCAGGGCGAATCAGGAGCCTCGCGCGCACGCCGATTGCCACGCGCCCCGCGTCTACACGCGAACTACCGGACTGATCGCGCCGGCTGCGCCGGGAGCGCTCTCCGCCGACTTTCTCGACAGCGCTGGGCGATTTGGTGGCCGTCACCCACCACCCTCCCAGGGGACGCTGCCGCATACCTTATTGGTGGAGGGACGGCTGACGCGATTGGCGGAGAACTGCTTTCGAGCCGTCGCAGATCGTATTCCCGTCAGCTTGGACGGCGGCTTGGCAGCGACTACGGCCGGTCGTGGCGGGCGGCGGTACTCACGCTTACTGGCGGCGAACTCAACCGGTCGATGCAACACACTGATCGCTGCGAGAGCAGCAGGAGTGTTGCCGATGAAGTACCGCACGCGCACCTATTACACAGAGGCTCAGAAGGCGGTGATGTGGGAGCGATGGAGGCAGGGCTGGACGCTGCACCAGATCGCGCACCTGTTCGATCGCGCTGCTACCTCGGTTCGGGGCATCTTGTCGCGCACCGGCGGCATCCAGCCACCGCGACGGACTCGTGCGGCGATCGCATTGACGCTCTCGGAGCGTGAGGAGATCTCCCGCGCAATGGCCGAGGGGGAATCGATCCGCTCGATCGCTACGCAGCTCGGGCGAGCGCCATCGACGGTCAGTCGCGAGCTCAGGCGCAATGGAGGTCCAGCGGCCTACCGCGCCAGCGAAGCAGACCGGGCGGCGTGGACCCGAGCGCTGCGTCCCAAGTGCTGCAAACTAGCTAAGGACAGAGCCTTGGCGACGATCGTGACCGACAAGCTTCGGCTGCTGTGGTCACCTGAACAGATCGCCGGGTGGCTCAAACAGCGCCTATCCGCACGACGAGAGCTGTCGCGTGTCACACGAGACGATCTATCGAAGTCTCTTCATCCAGGCGCGCGGCGCCCTGAAGAAGGAACTCCTCCAGCACCTGAGGCGCACTCGCGCCATGCGTCGGTCTCGGCATCACACGCAAAAGACTGACAACCATGGCCAGATCCTGGGCGCCGTATCGATCAGCGAACGCCCTGCTTCGGTCGAGGATCGCGCTGTGCCTGGTCACTGGGAAGGCGATCTGCTGTTCGGCACCAACAACAGCCAGATTGCGACGCTGGTGGAGCGCCAAACGCGCTACCTCATGCTCGTCAAGCTTGCAGCCAAGGACACGGAGACGGTCGTCGACGCATTGATCAAGACCACCCGCAAGCTGCCCCAGGAGCTCAACAAGTCACTGACTTGGGATCGAGGCAAGGAGATGGCCGGTCACAGGCGCTTCACGCTCGCCACCGACATCCAGGTCTACTTCTGCGACCCGCGCAGCCCTTGGCAGCGCGGTAGCAACGAGAACACGAACGGCCTGCTCAGGCAGTACATGCCCATGGGCATCGACATCTCGAGCTACTCACAAGCCAAGCTCAATGCGGTCGCGAGACAATTGAATGAGAGGCCAAGAAAGACACTCGGCTTCAAGACCCCGGCTGAGATGTTTAGTCAAACCGTTGCGTTGACCGGTTGAGTTCGCCGGCATTAAGCAGTCGATGGGCCTTGGCGACCGACGAGGGCTCGAACGGCTGCTATACGAGGTACTGCTGCCGTAGGCCTCCTCAGGAGGCGATTCGCGCCGTGCGGGCGACCGCTTCACAGCCGCTCGAACTCGAAGTACCGACCCCGAGCTGACCGTCGGGGCGGCCGATTCAACGCCGCAAAGCAGACAACCTCCTTCGCCCAACCCCCCAATAGAATGGCAGCGAACAATCAGCGGAGATCGCTCTGTTATGGAGTCGACGGGGGATGCTGGGGGCACACAAGCGGCTGATCATCCTCGCACGCTCGGTTGGGTCGCTGCCGCAGCGCTTGCCATGGGCGGCAGCAACCAAAGCCTCTTCCTGATCGCGGCTCTCTTCGCAGGACAAGGCGATATCGCTGGTCAAGGAAGCGCCGCAGTACCACTGCTAATCATCGGACTCCTGCTGGCCTGGGTCGCTGCGCCAGGGTGGACAGAACTGGTCCTCATGTATCCGAAGCGGGTTGGCGGCATCGCGGCGACCTGCGCAGAGGCCTTTCGTCCCTACAACCCGGTATTGGCCAATCTCACTGGCGTTTGCTACTGGTGGGGCTGGGTGCCGACCTGTGGCCTGACCGCGATCTTCTCGGGCGCAGCAATCCATGAATGGTACTTGCCGGACATTCCCATCACCGCCATTTCTTGCGCTCTGGTCGTCTTCTTCGCGGCAGTCAATCTGTGTGGCGTCAAATGGGCCGGCCGACTCGCGATTCCGATCGCGACAGCGTCGGGACTTTTGGCTTTCATCTCTGCGTTCGCGCCAATTGCTGCCGGCAAGGTGGACTGGCAACAAGCGACATCGTTTCGCCTGACGGTGCCTTTCGAGGGATGGTTCGGTCAATTGACCGGTTTCATGGCGGGGCTTTACCTGATCGGCTTTGCCGCGCCGGCCTTCGAGGCCGCCGTCTGCCATGTCGGCGAAATGGCCAACCCCCGCAGGAACGTGCCGCGTGCGATGCTGGCCAGTGCCGCGATGGCGTCGCTCTATTTCATCGTACTGCCCCTTGTCTGGCTCGGCGTGCTGGGCCCCGAGCAGTTGGGCAAGGACCTCATGCTGGTCCTGGGGCCGACGTTCGCGCCGGTCTTCGGCAGCTTTGCCAAGGCTGCGGCCATCTGGTTCATGATGTTCAACATGTTCCACGGGACGTTGCAACCCCTGGCGGGCGCGACGCGGACGATTTCGCAACTCGCCGAAGACGGATTGCTGCCGCGGGCGCTCGCGAAGCGATCGCGCACCGACGTGCCTTGGGTGTCGACCTGTCTGACAGCAGGCATGGCCGTGTTCTTCCTGCTGCTTGGCGATCCAATCTGGCTCATCGCGGCAGCGAACTTCACCTATCTCATCGCGATCTGCCTACCCAACGTGGCGGTCTGGCTACTGCGACGCAACCATCCGGAGGCGCAACGACCCTATCGTGCGCCGCGCGGGCTGATCGCCGCGGGGCTCGGAGCGACCGCAATCTGGTTCATCGCCGCGGTGCTGGGCTTCCAGCAGTTCGGGATGACGACTGTATTGGTCGGGGTCCTGTTTGCCTACTCGGGATCGGCGTTGTACGCGTGGCGGCGGTTCAGTGATCGGCGACGCCAGGGATTGCCCGGTGTGGCCAATACCCTGCATATCAAGCTCACGGGCGCGATGCTCCTCGTGCTCGCCCTTGACGGCGCCGGCTACCTGCTAGCGGTGAGCAATGTCCCCAATCAAGGCGGCGCGCTCGTCAGCATCCTCGAGGACATCTTCGTCGCCGTTGCGATCTTGAGCATCAGCGTCGGACTGGTATTGCCGGGGATCCTGGCTCACGCCATGGTGCAGGTCTCGGACGCGGCAACCGCCATGTCCAAGGGAGCGATGGCGAACTTCTCCAACGCGCTGCTCGCCTTGGGGCGCGGCGACCTCGACGCCGCACACGCTCGCGTCGATGTAGTGCCTGTCCAAGTGCGGTCTGGCGATGAAGTCGGTGCCATGGCGGCGAGCATCAATCTGCTGCAGGAGGACATCGCACGCGCGGCGGCGAGTCTGGATCGTGCACGCGAGGAACTGCGGGTGGCGCGCCACGACGCGCTGACCGGACTCATCACGCGCCGGGAGTTCGAGCGCCGACTAGATGCTGCGCTGGCAAAGACCCATGCCGGGCAGCGCTGGTACGCTCTGCTGTACCTGGACCTCGATCACTTCAAGATCGTCAACGACACTTGCGGCCATTCCGCCGGCGACGATTTGCTGCGCCAAATCACCGGCGTACTGCGCGCCGCCGTTCGCAATCGCGATAGCGTTGCGCGTCTTGGGGGAGACGAATTCGCGATGCTGCTGGACGACTGCCCGCCGCAGTCGGCACAGCGAATTGCGCAGGACTTGCTCAATGCGATTCAGGGCTTCAGTTTCGCTTCGGGTGAAAACATCTTCAAGATTGGTGGCAGCATCGGTCTCATCACATTCTGCGACGACAGCCTTGAATTGCTCGAGTTGATGCGCGCGGCGGACGACGCCTGCTACGTCGCCAAGAAGAAGGGGCGCAATCGCGTCCAGGTCTACCAGCCCGCGGATACCGAGGTCGCCGCGCGGCAGGGAGAACTCGATTGGGTCGGACGACTGCGGCGGGCCGTGCATGAACGCCGGTTCTGCCTGTACGCCCAGGAAATCATCGTCGTCTCGGCGGCCCGCAAACCCGAACGCCGCCAGGAACTGCTGGTACGCATGATCGACGAAGACGGTGCCATTGTGGAACCGATGGCGTTCATCCCGATCGCTGAGCGATTCGGCATGATGCCCGCGATCGATCGATTCGTCATCTCCACCAGCTTCGAGGAAATCGCGAGCATCATTGCGCGGGAAGGTCCGGTCGTAACGCACCGATGGGCCATCAACCTGTCGGGCGCCTCGCTCGGCGAGGACGATTTTCTAGGCTTCGTCCGTTCGCAGTTCGATACGTTCGGCGTCCCCCATGCGGCCGTCTGTTTCGAGATCACCGAAACGGCAGCAATCGCTAGCTTCGCGAGAGCGACGCACTTCATTCAAGAGCTGAAGCGGCTCGGCTGCGGCTTTGCCTTGGATGATTTCGGCAGCGGCTTTTCGTCGTTCGGCTATCTCAAACACCTGCCCGTCGACTATCTGAAGATCGACGGCGTGTTTATCCGCGATATCGCAGACGATCCGGTCGATCGTGCGATGGTTGAGGCCATCAACAAGGTCGGCCAAATCATGGGCATCGCCACGATTGCGGAATCCGTGGAAACCGTCGAAACACTGGCCATCCTGCAGGCAATCGGCGTCGACTATGCGCAGGGCTTCCGTATTTCTCGACCGACGCCGTTCATCTTGCCGCCGGCTGTTGCCCATGAACATGCTGCCGAAATTAGGGCGGCGTAAATGGGCACCGCGCTGGTCATGGGTCTATTGCGCCGGTTCGTCGAAGCCGGTCGCAGCGCCAAGAGCGGCGCGACTGCCCTGAGTTCGCATCGCGCGGCAATGACATCCTCGCGTCGCTTAGCGCGAAACACTGATCGAATGGTTGATGAAGGGCCGACACGGGGGGAGGAATGGCGACGCGGCGTCAATGTCGGCTTCGCGCCTAGCATTTCGCCGAGACGACCGACAGCAGCGGGTCGACAGCGCCGGTTGGCCGCTCCAAGGAGCAGACGCTCGCCCGATCAACAGCGTCGGCCGAACAGCAACTGACGTTCGACCATGAGAGTTGACTGGCCACGGCTGGGTCCGTGACCAGAAGCCGGGACGTGGCGCCCCATCCCCCGCACGCGGCCCAGTGCATTTGCCGGTGGCAGGCGGAGAACGAGCGACGGACGCGCGCCATCACGACGTCACGACTCCGGCTTACCACAGCAGATCACGATAGCGTCTCGTCGACCGGTGCGCGCCAGAGACCGACGTGGCGCAGCATGCCGAGGGTACGCGACAGCACATCGCGCCGGTAGGCGCCAACGTCGCGCGATGCGTAGTCGTAGAAGCCGCCACCGCTCTTCAGTCCGAGCCGGCCCTCGGCGACCATCCTCTCGATGATCGCCGGCGCTCGGTAGCGGCCGGCGTCGATCGAGCCCGCCATCTCGCGGCTGGCGTGATGGAGAATGTCGCAGCCGCCGACGTCGATGAACTCGACGACGCCGAGTGCCGCAAAGCGCAGCCCGAGCCCGTAGCGCGTCGCCTTATCGATCTCCTCGGCGCTGGCGATGCCCTCCTCCACCATGCGCGCCGCCTCGTTCATGATCAGCGCCTGCAGTCTCGGCACGATGTAGCCTGGCGCCGGCCCGCACACCACGGGCAACTTGCCAATCGACTGCATGAGCTCGCGAACGCGCGCGAGCACCTCGGCATTCGTGCCCGGGTGCGTGCTCAGCTCGACGACCGGAATCAGGTAGGCGGGGTTGAGCCAGTGCATGTTCAAGAATCGCTCGGGCCGGCGCACGAACGTCGCAAGCTGCGTGACGAGGATGCTGCTAGTCGTGGAAGTGAGGATCGCGTCGTCGCGGCAATGGCGGTCGATTTGCGCGAAGGCCTCGCGCTTGGCCTCGAGCGTCTCCGGCACTCCTTCGAAGACGAGGTCGGCAGCCCGCAGCGCCTCCGGAGCGCCCGCCGCGTCGATAAGCGCCACGCGATCGGCGATCGCGCCGACCTGCGACGGGGCTACCGCGCCGAGCGCGGCGAGGCCTTCCAGCGCGCCGCGGATCTCGCCCCTGGCCTCCTCGCACAGGCGCGCCCAGGTCGCCGGCGTGCGCGGGCGCAGGTCGACGAGCGAGATGCGGTGTCCGGCATACGCGAAAGCGATGGCAATGCCGCGACCCATCCGGCCGGCACCCACTGCGGCGAAGCGTGCCATGGTCATTCGCCGTCGTGCAGCAGCTGCTTCAGCGCATCGCGATCGAGGTCGGCAAGACCGAGGGCCTCGAGCGTGCGTGGGCCCTGGCGCAGATCGCGGCCGAGGAAGGCGCCGACGACGGCCAGCAGGCCGTGCGCAATCGAGGCGTCGACGCCCGTCCAGCGGGCCACCGAGGCGAGAAAGGCGAGCCCGAGCTCGGTGTCCTCGCTGATATAGCGGTGGTGAAGCAGGTCGATGTGCTCGCGCCAGTCGCCCGACTTGATCAGCTTCTTGTGGGCGTCGCCATACATCCAGCGGTCGTTCAGGTAGTGATCGGCCAGGGGGTAATGCGGCGCGCCGTAGCCGAGCGCCTCGCGCACGGCGATGCGTTCGCGGTCGAGACGGTCGGTGACCTGGCGAACCGCCGGCTGCGTGCCCTCGTTGTGAATGTCCCAGCGTTCGAAGTGCTGCAGCGGCGCCGCATTCATTACCACCAGCGGCGGGTGGATGACGGGCCCGGCATTCATCAACGCACCCGACAGCGCATCGCCACAGCCGTGCACGCCAGGGAACGCTCGCTGGATCACGGCAAGGGCCTGCTCGGCACGTCGCGACGGATAGACGCCGGTCGGCAGGCGCACGGCGCGCACCGTCACGTTGACCTCGCGCTCGCCGTGCTTGCGCGCCAGATAGGGCAAGGTGCCGGTCTCGGCCCAGGCCACGTCGGCGGAGCTCCCCGCCTCGCGAGCGATGCGCGCCATGACGAAGCTGCCGAAGGTGCCCGGCGGCAGGAATATCACCTGACCGTCGGACAGGTGCGGCGCCATGCGGCGCGCGATATCGGCCTGGGCGATCGCCGGCGACGGAATGACGACGAGCTCCGCACCCGCGATCGCTGCGCCGATGTCGGCCGTCGCCCGCGCCAGGGGCACCTCGCGGCGGCCCTCGCCGTCCTTCAAGATGATGGACCCGGTGTCGATCACCGGCTGCAGCGCGACGGCGTCGCGCCGCCACAGCGACACGCGGTGCCCTGCTTCGGCGAGGTCGGCAGCGGCGGCGTAGCAGCCGTTGCCGCCTCCCGAATGGCGATTCTCATCTGACAGGAGCTGGGTCGGGGCCGTACATTACTTCATAAAGTTGAATGTCGACAATGTCTCTTCAAGGAGGACGAATGCGAGTGCTACGACGCAGCGAAGCGGGGAGGGTCGCGGTGTTGGCGGGTCTGGTCATTGGCTGGAGCGGCGCGAGCTCGGTCGCGTTGGCTGCTGATGCGCCTGGCGGGTCGTCGGCGAGCCCCCCGCGAATCCGGTGACGATCCGGATGGGCTGGGGGATTCCCGCAGAAGACATCAAGTACGTGATGATGAAGTTCCCGGAGGTCGCCCCGAACCTGGACAAGTGGTACCGGGTCCAGTGGCAGCAGTTCCCCGGCACGGCGCTCGGCGTGCAGGGTTTGGCCGCAGGCACGCTCGACTGCGCGACCGTGGGCGGCTTGTCGGTCGCCAACGGCATCGACCAGGGGGCGAACATCACGCTCCTGGGCGAATTCATCGAGGAACGCCAGCCCAACTTCTCCACCGCCTGGATGGTGAAGACGGATTCGGGCATCAACTCGCTCGCCGACCTGAAGGGCAAGATCGTGGCCACCTCCGCGATCGGCGGCTCGACCGACTACGTGCAGGATTTCTACATCAAGCAAAAGACCGGCCTCCTTCCCAACAAGGATTACAAGAAGGTCGAGGTTCCCTTCGGTCAGATGGTCGAGACGCTGCTGTCCGGGCGCGCCGACATGGGCCTGTACCCGCAGCCGTTCTACAACGCGATCAACGCGACCGGCAAGGTGAAGCCGATGTTTCGCCTCACCGACGAGATCGACCCGTTCGTGCAGTTGCTCAACGCCTGCCGCAAGGAGTTCGTCGACGGCAACCAGGAGACGATCAGGAAGTTCCAGGAGGACTGGGTCACGGTCGCGCGCTGGATGGCCGATCCGGCCAACCGCGACAGGTCGTCGCCGCGGACTCCGCCGCGACGAAGATCCCGGTCAAGGTCATGGACCCCTTCCTGCTCACCCGGCAGGACTTCTTTCGTCCGAAGGACGGCGCGATCAGCGTCGACGCGTTGCAGAAAGAGTGGGAGTTCTTCCGCAAGCAGGACGGCATCAAGAACGATTACAAGGTGCGCGACTACCTGTCGCCACTCAGCATCATCGGACGCTGAGTTGACCGAAGCGCAGCCGGCGGCGTCGCTCAAGATCGAGGCCCGCGGCGTCTGCAAGCTGTTCGAGAGTCCGCGCGGCCAGGTGCGGGCGATCGACGGCATCGATCTCGTGGCGCGGGCCGGCGAATTCATCTCCATCGTCGGTCCGTCGGGCTGCGGCAAGTCGACCTTCCTGTACATCGTCGGCGGCTTTGTCAAAGCGAGCGGCGGCACGCTGACGGTCGACGGCGCGCCGGTGCAGCGTCCCGATCCTTCGCGCGGCATCGTCTTCCAGGAGTTCGTGCTCTTCCCCTGGAAAACTGTGCTGGGCAACGTGATGTACGGGCTCGCCGAGCGCGGCGTGCCGCGCCGCGAGCGCCGCGAGCGGGCTCAGGCTTTCATCGACATGGTTCACCTGAGCGGCTTCGAGAAGCACTCCCCAAGGAGCTCTCGGGCGGCATGAAGCAGCGGGTGGCGCTCGCGCGCACGCTGATCATGGACCCTGACATCCTGCTTATGGACGAGCCCTTCGGCGCAATCGACGCGCAGACGCGCGTCGTCCTGCAGACCGAGCTGCTGCAGATCTGGGAGCGCACGA